>NZ_LMMZ01000001.1 GCF_001422885.1 Methylobacterium sp. Leaf104
ACCAGCCTGGAGGCGGTCAACAAGCTCAAGCTTCAGGCCGGTGACACCGTCGCCTTCAAGGCCGGCACCGCCTACACCGCCTCGGCGGCCGGCACGGGCGCCCTGAACATCACCGCCTCCGGCACCGAGAAGGCCCCGATCACCTTCACCACCTACGGCACGGGRCCGGCCGCCACGATCGCCAACAGCGCGGCGGGCTACTCGGACGCCATCAACGTGGCCAACGCCAAGTACGTCGTCATCGAYGGGCTGACSATCACGGGCGCCGCGCAGGCCGGCGTCAACGTCACCAAGTCGGCCAGCCACATCACGATCCGGAACGTGGAGGCGAGCCAGGTCGGCGAGGGGGTGATGCTCAACGGCACCGACAACCTCGTCACGCGCAGCTACTTCCACGACCTGAAGATGATCAAGAACACGGCCAACGTGTACGACGACGATTACGGCGCGGTCGGGGTGATGATCGGCAACAGCAACAACGAGGTCTCGTACACCAAGATCGTCAACGCCAAGGCGCCGAGCTTCGACTACGGCCACGGCTTGAGTTTGGTAGAGGTTGGTGGAACTGCGAGTGTAGAGGTGTCCCGGCGACAGGTCGAGGGACACCGACAGCCCGGGGCGGCGCAGGAGGCGTTCGATCAGCCGGAGACGACGATTACGGCGCGGTCGGGGTGATGATCGGCAACAGCAACAACGAGGTCTCGTACACCAAGATCGTCAACGCCAAGGCGCCGAGCTTCGACTACGGCCAYGATGGCGGCGGCATCGAGCTGTTCGGCACGATGGACAACATCAAGATCCACGACAACTGGATCGAGAACACCGTCGGCTTCATCGAGGCCGGCGGTTACAAGAATTCGCTGACGAACATCTCCATCACGAACAACGTCAGCCTGAACAACAACGGCTTCGTGGACATCCACAACGGCGGCGGCAGCTTCGCCAGCACGTTCAAGAATGTCGACGTCAGCCACAACACCGTCATCGAACAGAACAACGCCGCGAAGCAGATGGCCAGCATCTTCCTGGACTCGGCTCATCAAGCGGGTCAGATATCGGTGCATGACAACGCGATATACCTGAATGCCGGCGACTCGTTCTTCAAGCAATCGGGCGACTATCACTACGATAACGTGTTCTACAGGAACTCGAACGCGACGCATCTCTACAACGACTGGGGCATGACCTTGAATGCCGGCGAGACCTTCGCCACGCTCACGCCCGCCGGCACCGCATCGATCGTTCAGGCCGTCGCGGCACAGTCGGGCGGCGCCGGATCGACGCTCGTGGCGGCGACCCAGGTCGGCCTCACCCCGGCATCGTCCGTTCCGCTCCCGCCCGTTCCGCTGCCCCCCGTGGTGTCCGCCCCGGCCCCGTCGCTGCCCGCCGTCCCCACGCCGGTCCCCGTTCCGGCACCCGCGCCGGCTCCGGCGCCCGCACCCGTCAAACTGGCGAGAACGGACGTCGCGGTGGTCGACGGGAACCGGATCACCTCCACCTACGACGCGAGCGGGACGCTCACCAACAAGGTGGTTCTGCACGCGGACAAGTCCCGCGACGTCTATGCCAGCGCCATCACCGGGAAGGACTACACCTCGTCCTACACGAGTTACGACAGCACCGGGAAAGCCGTCCTTTTGGAGAGCTTCCGGACCGATGGCAGCCTGGTGATGAAGAAGGCCTTCGGGGCCGACACCACCACCGAGACCTACGACGCGGCCGGCACGCTGACCAACAGGACGGTGCAGCATGCCGACAAGTCCCGCGAGGTCTACGTCGGAGGCGTCGTCGGCAAGGAGTACGCGGCCACCTCCACGAGCTACGACAAGGTGGGGAAGATCGTGCTCCAGGAGCAGTTCCGAGACGATGGCAGCCTGATCATGAGGAAGGTCATCGGCCTCGAGACGAATACGAAGACCTTCGATGCCGGCGGCGCGCTGACCTCCGAGACCCAGCTCCATGCCGACAAGAGCAAGGACGTGTTCCTGTCGTCCATCTCCGGCAAGTCCTACACGGCCGAGCATGACAGCTACGGCGCGAACGGAAAGCTCGAGTTCGTGGACCGGACGAACCTGGACGGCTCTCACACCCAGACGGCGTATCAGGCCAACCAGACGCTGACATCCACCGCCGACGTGGCCGACACCTTCAAGAGTTTCGGCAGCAACACGTTCGTCTTCGCCGCCGGCTTCGGGAAGGATGTCATCGAGGGGTTCCACGCCGGCTCCGGCCGCGGACACGACACCCTGTGGCTCGACAAATCCGAGATCGCCGACTTCGCGAGTCTGAAGAGCCATATCAGCGCCTCGGGGAGCGATACGCTCATCAGCCTGAGCGCGACGGACACGATCCTCCTCAAGAACATCCTGCCGGCCTCGCTGACCGAGGTCGACTTCGCCTTCGAGGACCACGGCCTCCTGCACGCCTAGGAGGCTGCGCCCCCGATGCCGGGCCGATCAGGCCCGGCGCCGGGAACGATGGATCCGGGTCCGGCGTCGGCAACCCGACGTCGCGCCGGGCAGCCCGCCTTCACGCGGGCCGTCGCCTCCTCCAGGCCTTCGTTTCCTCCAGGCCTTGACTTCCTCCAGGCCTTCGCCTCGTCAGCGGCGCAGCAGGCCGCCATAGGCCGCCAGGAGATCGTCGGTGATCCTGTCCCAGGCGAATCGGCCGGCCGCCTCGGCCTCGCTGCCGGCCAGGAGTTGCAGCAGGCGCCCGCGATCGTCGATCAGGCCCGTCAGCGCCTCGGCCAGGACATCCGGCCGCCCGGGCTCCAGCAGGAGGCCGCTGACGCCATCGGATACGGCGTCCACGAGACCGCCGACCGCGCTCGCGACGATCGCCCGCCCGTTGCCGACGGCCGCCGCGACGACGCCGCTCTGGGTCGCGTCCTGATAGGGCGCCACCACGATCTCCGCCCGCTGGAACTGCTCCGTGGCTTCGGCGGGCGTCAGGAACTTTTCCAGGACCTCGATGCAAGGCTGTTGCAGCAGGCGCGGGCGCAGGCGGTCGAGTTCCGGGCCGCGCCCCGCCACGACGATGCGGCAGGCGACGTTGTCCCGCTGCAGGATGTCCGCCGCGTCGAGCAGCGTCTCGAGACCCTTGTAGGCCTCCATGCGTCCGAAGAAGAGCATCCGCCCGCCCTCCGGCGCACGGCGCTCCGCCGGCTCGGGACACAGGATCACGCCGTGGAGCGTGTCGACGATCGCCCGACCGGTCCCGACCGCATGGATCATCTCCCGGCGGCAATGGTCGCCGTGGACGTGAAAGGCGGAAGCCGCCGCGCGCAGCCTCTGCCGAAAGACGTCCTGGCGCCTGGCATAGGCGGCGTCCCGCCCGCTATGCGGTCGGGGATCGTGGACCGTCATCAGGATCGGCAACCGCCACCGGAGAAGGCCGACGATCCGGGCGGTCAGTTTGTCCGGCTGTTCCTGGACGTGCAGCACGTCCGGGCGGAATGCGGCGATCGCCGCCGGCACCCGCGCCGTCGCGACGACGCGCCCGATCCGGCTATGTGCATCGTAGGTGACCAGCTTCAGCGCCCGTCGTGCGTCCGAGACCAGGCTGTCCCGGCATTCGTTCCGGACATTCGCCGTTTCCGCCACCAGCAGGACGTCGGCCTTCCGCGCGAGTGCCGTCGCCAACCGCACCGTATACTCGGCATAGTGGGGTGCGAAGATCGCGACGCGAAGGCGTCGGGTTTGTCGTTCGGGCACGGCGTCACGGCTCCAGCGCTGGCGAAGGAAGATCGAGGGGAAGGCCGGACGGCCTCAGACGGCGCGGGTCCGGCCGAAGGCGCTCGGGATCAGGACGCCTCCGCCGCTCGGGTCGAGCGCGACGCATGTCCCATGCCCGGCCGGGACGAAGTGCGGTCGCCGGAGGGCGGGCGGCCGGTGCCCCGGGACGATCCGCGGGCGTGCGGGCAGACCGGCGCATCCGATCCATCCTGCGGGAACGCCCAGGCCGGATTCGGTCCGATGGGCCTTCGCGCGACATCCGCGGATGCGGGCCGGGGCAGGGCGGGGCGGAGGGGGCCGCTCCGCGGCACGGTCCATGGCGCGTCATCGGATCCTGGCCTTCTCGCCCACCCGCCGGGGGGGAATTCCTTCGACACAGGCCCTTATCCGGTTGCAGTGCACACCGCCACTGGAATACGCTTCCCGCATGGGCACGGGCCATCGACGACCGTCGGCCGGAAGCGGGGGCCGGCGGGCAGGGCAGGGACGGCATCGTGCCCTCCGACGTGGCGTGGCCGGGATGGCCGCGGCCTTCGCGGTTGACCGGGTCCGCCCCGAATTCCTATACGAAACCGCTGATCACAGACGGGCGCCATGAAATCGTCTTTGCGGCCTGCATCGTCGGGCAATCTCACGACAGAGGCGTCCGGGATTGAGCAGTTCGTCCTTTCGGTCCTCTTCGTTCTATTGGTCGTCGCTTACGGATCCATCGGCCGAGACGTCTTCTTCAATCGCCTGAACGATCCCAACATCGACGATCCGATCGGCGCCGTTCTCGTCTATATCCGGTTCGGATTGTGTGCCCTGACCGTGATGATCGTGGTCATGACGACCGGACTCGCTGCGATCCGAAACGCGCTGCCGCTCGCGCTGCTTCCCTACCTGGTCCTGGCCATGGTCTCCTTCGTCTGGGCCGACGACACGAAGGGCGTGCTCAGGGCGGCGATCATCCTCACGGCGTTGTACTTCGCTATGTCGCCCCTGATTCTCCGGCTCGGCCGCGAGAAGGCGATGATGCTGCTCGTCCACGTCATCGCGGTCGTCGTGATTCTCAGCACGCTGCTCGCAGTGTTCCTGCCGTCGATCGGGACGCATACCGGTGAGGAGATGGTCCAGGCCTCCCATGGTGGCCGCTGGCGAGGTCTGTTCAGTCACAAGAACGGCCTCGGACCCTGGGGCGCCTTCGGAACCATCATCTTCCTGTTCTATCCCGGCATGATGCGGGTGCCACGGCTCTACACCTTCGTGGCGCTGGTCTGCGCGGCCGCGTGCCTGATCTTCTCGGGCTCCGCGACATCCCTGATCGGCGCGGTGACGATGCTGATCGCCCTGGCCCTCCTGCGCATCAATCGCGCGGGCGGTCCCCTCGTGACCCTCGTGGCGTTCGTGGGCGGCCTCTTCGCCGGCGTCATCCTGCTGACCCTCTTCTACGACCAGTTCTTCGGGCTGATCGGTCGCGATTCCTCGTTCACGGGCAGGACGGAGATTTGGGAGATCGCCATCGAGTACATCAAGCTGTCGCCGATCCTGGGGCACGGGTACCAGTCCCTCGGTGGCCCGACCTTCCTGGAATTCGTCGCGAGTTACGCGCAACAGGCGATCCAGGGTCCCGAGAGCCTCTATCTGGCGAGCCTGCTCGACCTCGGCATCGTGGGATTCACCCTGTTCTTCCTGCCCATCGTGATGGCCCTCGTCCGCGTCGCCGCGAATCTCAGGGCCGTCCGCTCGAACGGAGAGCGCGACACCCTCGAAGCGGCGTTCCTCATCGTCACGTCGGCCCTCTTCATGGGCATCACGGAGACGACGCCCTTCGTGTGCACCGGCTTCGATGGCGTCGTCTGCTTCGTCGCCCTGTTCGTCATCCTGCAATTCGATCCCCGTTCCAACGTCGGACGTGTGCGGAGCACGGCCGCCGCGCCGGTCGCGCGGCGATCACCCACGACCTTGAACGTGAGGACGGTCTGACGCGCAGACGCCCGTGACGGATCGGCTGCGGTGCCGGCGCGGGAGGCCGGGCGCAGACCGCCGCCCTGGATTGGAGACCCCTCGCCATGCGCCTTCCCCGGACCGATTCGCCCCTGAAACCCGAGCGGGCGGGCCTGAACCGACGCGCCCTCACGGCGCTCCTCCTCGGGCTCCCCGCGCTCGCGCCGGGCCGGGCCTCAGCCCTCGACCAGGCCCCGGCGCTGCGCCGGGGCATGAACATCCACAATCTGCTGAACTGGCCCGAGGCCGACCGGCAGGGCGGGCAGGTCACCTACCTGTGGCCGCCCTTCACCGCCCAACGCTATCAGATCACCGACGCCGCCCTCGCCGAGCTCCGCCTCGCGGGGTTCGATTTCATCCGGCTCACGGTCGATCCGAGCATCCTGATGGCGAGCGCCGCCGACCGGCAGCCCGAGCTGCTCGCGATCATCCATCGCACGATCCGCCAGATCCTGGGCGCCGGCTTCCAGGTGGTGGTCGACCTGCATCCCGTCGCGGTCAATCCGTCCTACGCCCCCGACCGGCTGATCGCGGCCGAGAACCCGGACCTGTTCACGACCTACGTCGACATGGTGGGCCGGGTCGCCGCCAGCCTCGCCAGCCTGCCGCCCGATCGGGTCGCCTTCGAACTCATCAACGAGCCGCGCATCGTGAAGGCGGCCGAGCTCGGACGCTGGCAATCGATGATGGAGCGGCTCCACGCCGCCGCGCGCACGGCCGCGCCGCAGCTCCCGCTGGTGCTGACCGGCGCGCAGTGGAGTTCGATCGATGCGCTGCTGCGCCTCGATCCGGCCCCGTTCAAGTCCAGCAACGTCCTCTACACGTTTCACTTCTACGACCCGCACACCTTCACGCACCAGGGCGTGCCCGGGGAGGGGGCGCAGTATCTCAGGAACATGAACTGGCCGCCGCAACCCGCTCAGGCGGAGGCGCTGCTCGAAGGCGCGACGGCCCGCATCAACGCCGATCCGAAGGTGGCGGCCGCGGACAAGGACGCGGTGATCGCCCGGAGCCGGAAGCTGATCCGCGACTATTTCGGGACGCCGACCGGGCGGGAGGTCATCGATCGCCGGTTCGATGCCGTGGCGGCCTGGGCCCAGCGCAACGGCATCCCGAACGGGCGCGTGCTCTTGGGCGAGTTCGGTGGCGTCTGGCGCGTCTCGGGCAGCGACGGCATCGCGCAGGACCGGGTCGCCTGGCTGGCGGCCGTCCGTTCGGCGGCCGAGGCGCGGGGATTCGCGTGGGCCTACTGGGCCTACGAGCTCCCCCTGGAACGGGACGTCCTGTCGGGCCTCGGATTGCCGAAATCGTGACCGGAGGCCGGTGGCCGGCCGATTCTGCACGATAGCGCGCGATCCCCGGCCGTGACGACGACGGTCGCGCGCCGGTTTCCGCGTGCTCAGATCGCTTCGCGCGGCGCGACCGACTTGTGGCGATGTCTCAGGGCGGCCACGGGTTGCTCGATCAGGTGGTACGAGGCCATCGAGACGAGCGCGGTCATCAGCGCGATCAACGGGACGCCGACCCATTTGCTCAGCATCGGGAGCCCGATGAGGCTGACGATGGCATAGTGCCAGAGGTAGATCGAATAGCTCAGCCGGCCCACATATTCCAGGATCGGAAGATTCAAAACTCGCTTTGCCAAGTCTAGGCCGGGCGAGAAGAGGACGTTCGTCATCAGGACGGCGATCGACAGGCTCAGGAAGGAGTATCGAACCGTTTCCCGGAAGAACAGATCCCGGTAGGCAAAGCACAGACCGATCAGCGCGAGGGCGGCCAAGGGAATGGCCGGGTGGCACAGGGTCCGAAGGAGCGCGCGCCCGCGGGCGAGCTCGCAGAGGACGGCGACGAGGACGCCGTAGACGATGGCGTCGATCTGATACTGCGTCTCGAAATAGAAGACCTTCGTGTGCAGCAGCTCCGGCCGGGACAGGGCGCCGAAGATGCGCAGGCTGAGGCACAGGCCGCACAGGAAGAGGCAGAAGCCGATCAGGTTCGACAGGCTCTTCCGGAACAGAGCGAAAATCAGCGGGAAGAAGATGTAGAAATGCTCTTCGACCGAGAGAGACCAGAAGATGATGAACGGCATGATCTCGCCGGTCTGCCCGGTTTCGGACAGGCGGGAATAGTAATAGTTCGCGAAATAGAACAGCCCGGACAGGATCTCGATGAGATGGAGGCGCGACGGCCACCAGATCGCGCTCGCCGCCACCACGACGACCGTGAAGCAGACGATGACGGGATAGAGCCTCAGCAGGCGGCGGATGTAGAACTGCGCCAGATCGATCTTTCCGTAGGCCTTCAGCTCGACGAACAGCAGGCGCGTGATGAGGAAGCCGCTGATCACGAAGAAGATTCGGACGCCGAAGCCGCCGGGGAAGATCTTGTTGCTGACCGTATGCGACAGGAAGACGAGCAGGATGCTGAGGGCGCGCATGCCGTTGAGGCTCGGTATGAAGCCGCCCTCTGCCGCCATGGGAACAGTATAGCGGCCAGGATCGCCCTTCCGAAATGTCGAACTATGATGCATCATTGAATTGTGCCGCTCAGCTTAGCTGTCGAGCCTCTATGTCAGACTTCGGGAACCCCGTCATCCGGTAAAGTCCGACGACGCGTCTACAGAATTGGCGAGAAGCACTGGTCTCTGTACAGGCTGCAGGATTGCGGACACGGCCCCGTCGTGCGCACCGACCGTCGCGTCATCGTTCCCGGAGCGCGGGACCGGCCCGGCCGGCTGCGCGCGCCGGACGCCTGTCCCGACCGAGCCCGCTTCGTGGGCTGCGCGCGTTCGGACCTGCACGCCGCGTGCCAGCGGCATGCGGGGGCGGCGGGGCCCTGGCCATTCGGGATGGCCCCGCGAATCCGCCGGCCCCGGGAGCCGGATTTCCCGCGCCTCCGACGGCCGGCGGCGGCGAGGCGGCGGTCAGCCGCCCCCGGGGTCGGTCTCCCCATCCGGCTGGCCCCCGCCTTTCGGGCCCTGGCCGGGCTTGCCCTCGGTCTTCTCGTTGGGGTCCATCACCGCATCCGGCGCGGTGTTGGCCGGCTTGTCCTTCGGCGGATCCTTGTCGTCGGGGCCTGTCATCGTGTCACTCCTCGGAGCCGGCGGTGGGGGAGCGGGGCCGGTCGGACTGGCCGTCGGACGAGCCGCCGGCCGGCGCGGGGTTGCGCCCCTTCGCTGCCCCGTCCGATTCGGCCCCGTCCCATCCGGCGTTGCGACCGGCGTCGGTCCGGCCCCCCGGACCCTGGCGGGTGATCGCGGCCTGGTCGGGCGACTGCCCTCCGCCGGCGACCGCCGGATCGCCCGGCGTGCCGACGTCGGAATCGGGTTTGCGCGTGCCGACGATGGGGATGTGCGCGTTGGGCATGGTTACTCTCCCGCATCCGTGCCGTTGGGCGCGGTCGCGCGGTCGATGGCCTCGCGGGCGGCGCCGGAGGTCTCGGCCTTTCGGGCGGCCGCGCCGATCTCTCCCAGGGTCGCGGACGGCGTCCCGCCCCCTGGCATCGCCCCGCCCTGCGCCGGCAGGCCGGTCTGGGGGGCGTTGTCCTGCGTGAGGGTCTGGGCGTCGCGGTCGGCGCCGAGGCCCTTCGGCGCGCTGCGCGCGCGCGGCTCGTCGGTCATGGAATCCTCCTGATGTCGGAGGCTCAACCCGGCGCAGGGCCCGAGGTTGCTTCATCGCGGCCGGCATGGGCCGCGCGCAGGCGCAGGCGATCGGCTTCGTGGGACAGCGCCGCCTCGGCGCGGAGGAGGGCGAGGTCGGCCTGCCCGCGGGCGGCGGCCCGGACGTCCGGTCCCCCGAGATCGGCGAGGGCGGCGAGCGCCTTCTGCACCCGCAGGCCGATCGTCGGGTCCGCGGCGCCGGCGCGGGCGATGGGCTCGAAGGCGTCCGCGAACAGGTCGTCCGCGCTGAGGCCGGGC
The DNA here is from genome assembly GCF_001422885.1 of Methylobacterium sp. Leaf104. Taxonomy (GTDB): domain Bacteria; phylum Pseudomonadota; class Alphaproteobacteria; order Rhizobiales; family Beijerinckiaceae; genus Methylobacterium. Next base: position 9,637 of record NZ_LMMZ01000001.1, read on the forward strand.
ACATGCAGGTGCGGATAGGCGGGCGCTTCCGGAGCCGCGGTCCGCCGCGCGTCCCAGGCGGCGAGCACCCGGACCAGGGTACCGATGACGTCGACGGCGGTGCCGGGATCGTTCACCGCCGGAGACAGGGCGCGCTGGGCCACCTCCGCGAGGACGATGATCCCGAAGCGCGGATCGTCGTCGAAGCTGCGCCGGTCCCCGACGACGAAGGCCGCCGCGATCCGCGCCTGCAGGTCGGAGTCGACGGCGCCGCCGACCTCGACCAGGAGTCGTCCCGGATGGACGAAGGCGCCCGGCAGGACCGAGAGGTGGAGGGTGAGGCCGCGCGGCCCGGCGAGCGCCTCGAGGCGCGCGGCGTCGACATGCTGGATGTAGCCGGTAGCCGCGGCGACGATCCGCTCCGCACCGGGGGGCGCCGGGCGCCAGGGCAGGCCGCCGAGACAGGGCGCCTCGGCCCGTCGCCGCAGGGCATCGCCGGCCGCCGCCTCGATGGCGTCGATGGTCTCGCCGACCCGGCCGAGATGCGACAGCGTGTCGATCCAGCGGACCAGCGTCGCCACCACGCTGGCGAGGACCAGCAGGGTCAGGCCGAACAGGATCACCCGGCCCTGGCTGCCGTAGAAATGGGTCTTGAGGGCGATCAGGCCGACGACGCTGTAGACGAAGGCGCCGATGAAGCTCGCCACCGCCGTCTGCGCCCGGGTGTCGCGCATCAGCAGGGTCACGGCGCGGGGCGTCACCGTGCTGGTGGCGCCGCCATAGGCCTGGACGATGGTGGAGAGCGAGAAGGTCGCCACCGGCAGCATGCTGGTGGCCAGGACGGAGAGGATCTGGTCGACCGCGTCGGCGCCGACCGACGCGCCGAGATCGGCCGGCACCATCGGTGCGAGGGCGGCCGAGGCCAGGGCGGCCGCGACCCCGCCGAGGCTGAAGGCGGCGACGCGGATGAGGGGGCGCCGCCCCCAGCGTCGGAGGGCGTAGAGGGCGGTGGACATGCCAGCGGCTTCCGGTCGAGACTCGCGGGTCGAGGCTCGAAAGCCGTTCGTGCTCCTGGCCGTCGGGACGCGTGGTCCCGACGGCCGCCGGGCCTCAGAGGCCGTCGAACAGCGCCGAGGAGATGTAGCGCTCGGCGAACGAGCAGGCGACGGTGACGATGCGCTTGCCGCGGAAGTCGGGGCGCGCGGCGAGCTTCAGGGCCGCGGCCACGTTGCCGCCCGTGGAGATGCCGCCGGGAATGCCCTCGAGGCGCGAGAGCTGGCGGGAGGTGTCGAAGGCCTCCTGGTTCGAGACCGTGATGACCTCGTCGATGATCGCCTTGTCGAGGTTGTCCGGGATGAACCCGGCGCCGATGCCCTGGATCTTGTGCGGACCGGGCTGGCCGCCGGAGATGACCGGCGAATCGGTGGGCTCGACGGCGACGATGCGCAGGCCCGGCAGGCGCGGCTTCAGCACCGAGCCGACGCCCGTGATGGTGCCGCCCGTGCCGACGCCGGCCACGAAGGCGTCGAGGTGGCCCTGGGTGTCGTTCCAGATCTCCTCGGCCGTCGTCTTGCGGTGGATCTCGGGATTGGCGGGGTTCGAGAACTGCTGGGGCATGATCGCGCCCGGGATCTCGTTGAGGAGTTCCTCGGCCTTGGCGATGGCGCCCTTCATGCCCTGCGGGCCGGGAGTCAGCGCGAGTTCGGCGCCGAGGAAGGCCAGCATCTTGCGGCGCTCCAGGGACATCGTCTCGGGCATCACCAGGATCAGGCGGTAGCCGCGCGCGGCGGCCACGAAGGCCAGGGCGATGCCGGTGTTGCCGGAGGTCGGCTCCACGAGCGTGCCGCCGGGCTTCAGCTTGCCGGAGGCCTCGAGGGCGTCGATCATGTTGACGCCGATGCGGTCCTTCACGCTCGCGATCGGGTTGAAGAACTCGAGCTTGAGCAGGATCTCGGCGTCGATCCCGTGCTCCTTGGTGATGCGGTTGAGGCGCACCAGCGGGGTGTTGCCGATGGTCTCGGTGATCGAGCCGAAGATGTGGCCGTGGCCCGGCGTGCGGGTCGAAGCGGGGCTCTGGGACTCGGCCATAGATCTCTCCTGAACAGCGTGAGGATTGCGTCCCGGCGGCCGGCGCGCGGATGCGCCGGATCTCGCCTGGACCGAACTCAGGGCCGGGAGATATCGTGTCGTTTCTGTCGAGGCAATCGACAAAGATCCGGGATCAAAGACAATCCTTCTCTGCCGACAACCGGGCTGCAGACTTGGAGTAGTCTTCTACTGTGAAGGCCGAAAAACAGAGAATATCTTTCTCGGCGTGCCGATCTCGGCCCGGCCTCGCCGCCGGGATCAGTGCGTCAGCAGGGCGGCGCAGAGCATCACCATGGTGGCGACGACCGGGCTGGCGGTGACGATCATCGCGGCGCCCGCATGGACTCCCTGGGGCCAGCGATAGCGGGTCTCCTCGCGCAGTCCGGGCCGGAGGCCGTTGCTGCCGGTGGTCCATTCCACCCTCGTGCCCATCGCGTACTCCCCATCCGCCGAGACGTTCGGCGGCGGGGACAGGAGGCACGGGGCGGCTTGAAGGGCTGGTAAATCCGCGGCCGTGACCGCGGATCGTCGTCAATGGAAGCTTAAGGCGGCGGGCGTCCGGAACGATCCCGGCTCAGAGGGCGCGGTCGAACCGCAGCTCGCCCTTCTGGCTCTTGATCACCAGCTGAGACCCGACGAGATCCCACTGGCCGGCCGTGCGCAGGGCGATGAAGAAGTCCTGCTCGCTGGCGCCGAGGCCCTTGTCGCAGGGCTTCTTGGTCAGGGCGAGCGGGCCGACCGCGAGGTGCTGCTCCTTGAGCGGGAAGGCGGTGGCCGCGAAGGTGTTGCAGCCGCCGTAGCCGCGGGCGCGGTACTGCTTGTCGATCATGAAGCTCGGGCGGTCGTTGCCGCCGAAGGGCTTGCCGTTCAGGCTCACCGCCGTCCAGGTGGCATCGAGGGGGAAGATCTTTTCCTGGGGCTTGGCCGCCGGGACGTACTGCTTCTTCTCGGGCTTCTCGCGGGCGTCCCGGCCGAAGCCGGTGACGTTGTTGCCCATCTGCGCGGTCGCCGTCGTGGTCATGGCTGCCGTCATGGCGCCGGCCGCGATCGCGCCGGCTACCATGGCGATTTGGATCGCTCTCATCGTCTGGCCCCCTTTCAAGCGCGCTTCGCGTCGCGTCGAACGTTGCAACCGTGCCGGTCCCCTCGGGGCTCGGCGCGGGTCGTGCGCGGAGCCGCCGACGATGGGACGGACCCTGCGGCCAATCGGATAAGATTCCAGCACAAATATGGTCAAGGCCGCGTGAGCCGGGAATCGGCGGGACGCCCGCGTGATCCCCCGCTAACCGGGTCGGGCCGCACCGATCGTCGAGCGTTTTGTCGAGCGTTTTGTATTGAACGATCCCGCGACGCTGCCGTTGTCCGGCGGAGAACGGCGATCAGGGAGTTGTCAGGGTGACGGGATCGGACGAAGGAACCCCGAGCGGCCTGCAGCCTGAGGCGGCGGGTCCGAACATCATCAGCCCGGCGCAGTCGCGGGCCGCCCGGGCCCTCCTCGACTGGTCGGAGGCCGATCTCGCCGGCAAGCTCGGGCTCGGCGCGGATTTCGTCCGCGCCTTCGAATCGGGCGGACGGGAGCAGCCCTCGGGCCAGATCGAGGCCCTGCGCAGCACCTTCATGGCCCATGGCGTGGTGTTCAGCCAGGAGGGCGGCTCGGCCGGGGTCCGCCTGAGCGGACAGGGACGCGGCGAGGGCACCCGGGTGGACGCCCTCAACACCGAGAACGACCGCTAGGGCGGCGGCCGCCGAGCCCGCGGGGGCTCAGGCGCCCTTCGCGAGGGCCTTCAGGTCGCGGGCCGGATCGGCCGCCTCCTCCGGCGTGAGCGGCAGGCCGAGGCCGAGGATGCGCCGGGCCGCCATGTGGTCGGCGGGCCGGTCCACCGTCTCGACGCCGCTGAGGCGCCCCTGGCGGAAACGGAAGACGGATAGGCCGGTCTCGGACGGGCGCACGACGCTGGAATCGTCGGGCCGCGTCAGGCCGGCGATCTGAAGCTTGTGCGGTCCCTGATCGCTCCAGAACCACGGCACCGCCGCGTAGGCGGCCGGGCGCCCGGTGAGGCGGGCGGCGAGGCAGCGGCCCTGGTCCACGGCGTTCTGCACCGATTCGATGCGCACGGCCTGCCCATCCGCGAAGCGGCTCGGCACCCGGGCGCAGTCGCCGAGCGCCGAGATGGCGGGATCGGAGGTCGCCAGGAAGACGTCGGCGTGGATGCCGTCGCCGACGGCGAGGCCGGCGGCCTCGGCGAGGTCCTGGTTCGGCACGACGCCGATGCCGACGAGGACGAGGTCGGCCTCGATGGCCGATCCGTCGGCGAGCCGGACCCGCGCCACGCGGCCGGCCTCGCCCTCCAGCGCCTGCACCCCGGCCCCGAACGCGAAGCTGACGCCGGCTCTTCTGTGCGCCTGCGTGAAGAACCCGGCGGTCTCGGCCGAGACCGCCCGCGCCATGGGACGGTCCGCGGCCTCGATCACCGTCACGGGGATGCCGGACCCGGCGCAGATCCCGGCGAATTCCAGGCCGATGAAGCCGGCGCCGACGATGGCGATGGCGCGGGCCGCCGCGCGGGCGGCTTTCAGCGCATCGGCGTCGGCGAGCGAGCGCAGCTGGTGCACCCCCAGCAGGGTGGTGCCGGGCACCGGCAGGGCCCGGTTGCGCGCGCCGGTCGCCAGGACGAGGTGATCGTAGGGCAGGGCGCCGCCGTCGCCGAGCCGCACCTGCCGCGCCGCCCGGTCGATCGCGGTCACGGTCAGACCGGACCGCTGCGCGATGCGGTGCTCCGCGAAGTAGGAGGCCGGCCGCAGGCACAGGCCGGCCGCATCGGTCTTGCCGGCCAGGTAGGCCTTCGACAGGGGCGGGCGCTGATAGGGCAGGCCCTCGTCGCCCAGCAGCGTGATGGGATCGGCAAAGCCCGCCTCGCGCAGGGAGGCCGCGACCTGGAAGCCGGCCTGGCCGGCGCCGACGATGACGACACCGGCCGCGCTCATGCCTCGAACTCCGCGGTGACGGGGGAAGGGTTCGGCGACAGCCGGAGCTGGGGCAGCCAGCGTCCGCCGTCCTTGGCGATGTAGTCCCAGAAGGCCGCCGCGGCGGGACCGAGCACCTTGTCGGCCCGGCGCACCGCGTACCAGTCGCGCCGGATCGGCAGGCCCTGGACATCGAGCACCGCGAGGCGCCCGCTCTCGAGCTCGGCCGCCACCGTGTGGGCCGAGATGAGGGCGATGCCGAGCCCCGCCATCACCGCCTGCTTGATGGTCTCGTTCGAGCCGGAATCGATCCCGAGCCGCGCGCGCTTGATCATGACCCCGGCCATGAACTCCTCGAACACCGTGCGCGTGCCCGACCCCTCCTCGCGCACCAGGAAGGATTCCTGGGCGAGGTCGGCCCGGGTCAGCCCGGTGCGGCCCACGAAGGGGTGGTGGGGGCCGGCGATGATGACGATCGGGTGCGGGCCGAAGATCTCGGCCTCGATGGCGAAGTCGCGGGGCGGACGGCCCATGATGGCGAAGTCGATCTCGTAGTTGCGGAGCGCCTCGACCATGTTGCCGCGATTCCCCACCGTGAGGTTGATCTCCACCGCCGGGTGCAGCCCGACGAAGCCCGCGATCACCCCCGGGGCGAAGTACTTGGCCGTCGAGACCACGCCCATCGCCACGCGCCCGCTGCTGCCGCCCTTCAGGGTCTCGAGCCGGTCGGCGCAGGTTTCCAGCACCGTGTTGATGCTGTTGATCGCCCAGAGCATTTCGCGGCCCGCATCCGTGGGTTTCAGGCCGGTGGGCGTCCGGTCGAACAGCATCAGGCCCGCCTCCTCCTCCAGCTGGCGGATGCGGGCGTAGAGCGCGGCCGAGGTCACGTTGAGCTCCTGCGCGGCGCGCGTCATGGTGCCGAGACGGGCGACGGCGGCGACGGCCTGGAGCTGTTTGAGAGAGAGATTGCGCATCAGGCTTTTTTAGTTTTTTTGGAATCGCCCGCAAGTTTTTTCAGAATTCTTTCGGTGATACCATGGGGGCCTGCGCGGCTCCGATGCGCCGCGGGCACTGGTGTCCCCGGGGGCACTCGTGCCAAGGGGCAGAGTGCGATGACGATCCGATCCGGGGCGGCGGTCTGACCCGGGACGGCGGGTCGGTCGGGCCACGCGGCCGGGAATGCAGGAAGGGCGGACATTCATGTCGACGGTGTCTCTGGAATTCGGGTCCACCCTCGCGGACGGCCTCGCGAAGACCGTGGCGGCCGATGGGCGGCTCGCCGACGCGGCGGCCGTGATCGCGGCCTGCGCCGAGGCGGCCGTCGACGTCAGCGAGGTGATCGGCCGGGGCATGCTCGGCGGCGCCGACCTCGCCGCCACCGGCGGGAACAACAGCGACGGCGACGTCCAGAAGGCCCTCGACGTGCTGGCCCACGAGCGCTTCACCGAGGCCCTGCGCGGGACGCCCGTGGCGGTCGTCGCCTCCGAGGAGGCCGAGGGCATGATGCAGATCAACCCCGGCGCGCCGCTGGCCGTCGCGATCGACCCGCTGGACGGCTCGTCCAACATCGGCGTCAACATGGCGGTCGGCTCGATCTTCGGCATCCGCCCCGTGGTGGCCGGCGCCGCGGATTCGATCGCCTCCTTCACCACCCCGGGGACCGAGCAGATCGCCGCCGGCTTCGTCACCTACGGCCCGGCGACCTCTCTCGTCGTCACCCTCGGCCACGGCACGCAGATCTACACCCTGGACCGGGCGGAGCGGACCTTCCGCCTCACCCACCCGCGCCTGGAGGTGGTGGCCTCGGCCAAGGAATACGCGATCAACGCCTCGAATGCCCGGAACTGGGGCGCCCCCGTGAAGGCCTATATCGAGGATTGCCTGCGCGGCTCGGAGGGCCCGCTCGACAAGGACTTCAACATGCGCTGGCTCGGCTCGCTGGTGGCGGATGCCCAGCGGGTGCTCCTGCGCGGCGGCGTGTTCCTCTATCCCGGCGACAACCGGAAGGGCTACGCCCAGGGGCGCCTGCGCCTCCTCTACGAGGCCGCGCCCATCGCCATGCTGATGGAGCAGGCCGGGGCCGGCGCCATCGACGGCGAGCGCCGCATCCTCGATATCAGCGCCACCGGCATCCACGAGCGCGTGCCGCTGATCTTCGGCTCCCTCGACGAGGTCGCCTGCGTGGCCAAGTACTACGACGGCCGCAACGCCGCCGCCGGTCGCTCGCCCCTGTTCGGGCAGCGCGGCCTGATGCGCAGCTAGCGCGCCCGCGCGGGACAGCACGCACAAAGATGTCGGCGCGTCACCCCATCATCTCGGTCACCGGCTCCTCGGGGGCGGGGACCACCTCGGTCCGCAACACCTTCGAGCAGATCTTCCGCCGCGAGGACGTGAGCGCGGTCTACATCGAGGGGGATGCGTTCCACGCCTACGACCGCGACACCATGCGGCGGAAGATGGTGGAGGAGCCGAACCTCAGCCACTTCGCCCCGCGCGCCAACCTGCTGCCGGAGCTGGAGGAGGTGTTCCGCACCTACGGCGAGTCCGGGGGCGGGCGCACCCGCCACTACGCCCACGACGCGGCGGACGCGGCCCTCTACGGCACCGAGCCCGGCACCTTCACGCCCTGGGAGGCGTTCCCGCCGGGCTCCGACCTGCTGTTCTACGAGGGCCTGCACGGCTGCGTCGTCGACGACAACGTCGACATGGCCCGCTACGCCGACCTCAAGATCGGCGTGGTGCCGGTGATCAACCTCGAATGGATCCAGAAGCTGCACCGGGACCGCTCGTTCCGGGGCTACTCCACCGAGGCCGTCACCGACGTGATCCTGCGGCGGATGCCCGACTACGTGCAGACCATCTGCCCGCAATTCACCTGGACCGACATCAACTTCCAGCGGGTGCCGACGGTCGACACCTCGAACCCCTTCATCGCCCGCTGGATTCCGACGGCGGACGAATCGATGGTCGTGATCCGCTTCAAGGACCCGAAGGGCATCGACTTCTCCTACCTGATCTCGATGATCCAGGGCTCGTTCATGAGCCGCGCCAATTCCATCGTCATCCCGGGCGGCAAGCTCGACCTTGCCATGCAGCTCATCCTGACCCCGATCATCATGCAGCTCGTCGAGCGCAAGCGCCGCATGGCCTGAGCGCGGCCCCGAGGCTCCGGAGAATTCCATCATGCACGGCCCGATCATCTCGCCCTCGATCCTCTCGGCGGATTTCGCCAAGCTCGGCGAGGAGGTGCGCGCGGTGTCGGAGGCCGGGGCCGACTGGATTCACCTCGACGTGATGGACGGGCACTTCGTGCCCAACCTCACCTTCGGCCCGGCGGTGATCAAGGCCCTGCGGCCGCACTCGGCCAAGCCCTTCGACGTGCACTTGATGATCGCCCCGGCGGACCCCTACCTCGCGGCCTTCGCGGAGGCCGGCGCCGACGCGATCTCGGTCCATGTCGAGGCGGGTCCGCACATCCACCGCTCCCTCCAGGCGATCCGCGATCTGGGCAAGCGCGCCGGCATCGCCCTCAACCCGGGCACGCCGGCCTCGGCGATCGAGCCGCTCCTCGACCTCGTCGACCTCGTCCTGGTGATGACGGTCAATCCGGGCTTCGGCGGCCAGAGCTTCATTCCCTCGACCCTGGAGACCATCCGGCGCATCCGGGCGATGGCCGCCGGCCGGGCGATCGACATCGAGGTCGATGGCGGCATCGGACCCGAGACCGTGGTGGAGGCCGCCCGCGCCGGCGCCAACGCCTTCGTGGCCGGCAACGCGGTGTTCAAGGGCGGGCCGGCCGGCTACGCGGACCGGATCGCGGCGATCCGGGCGGGGGCGGAGGCGGCCGGAGGCGGCCCCCTCTCATGCTGAGGGCGCTGATCTTCGACGTCGACGGGACGCTCGCCGAGACCGAGGACCTCCACCGGCAGGCCTTCAACGGCGCCTTCGCGGATCTCGGCCTGCCCTGGTCGTGGTCGCCCGCCCGCTACGCCGACCTCCTCACCGTGATGGGCGGCAAGGAGCGGCTGCGCCACTACGTCGAGACCGAGCATGCCGACGAGGTCGAGGCCCTGCGCCCGCGCATGGGCGAGATCCACGACCGCAAGACCCGCCGCTACGGCGACCTCGTGGAGGGCGGAAGCCTCGCCCTGCGCCCCGGGGTGGGGCGCCTGATCGCGGAGGCCCGGGCGGCCGGCATCAAGCTCGCGGTCGCCAGCACCACGAGCCGACCCAACGTCGACACCCTGCTGCGCATCAACTTTCCGGCCGGCGACGTCCCCTTCGACGTCATCGCCTGCGGCGACGAGGCCGCGCGCAAGAAGCCCGCCCCCGACGTCTTCGACCTCGCCTTGCGACGCCTCGCCGTCGCGCCCTCCGAAGCGGTGGCCTTCGAGGATTCCGCCGCCGGCATCCGTTCGGCCCTCGATGCGGGCCTGCCGGTCATCGCCACCCGCAGCCGCTACACCGAGAGCCATCGCCTCGACGGGGCGTTCTCGGCCGTCTCCGATCTCGGCGAGCCCGGCGCGCCGCACCGGCACCTCTCCGGGCATGTCTGGCCGGACGGGATCGTGACCCTGGACGCCCTGCGCGACTGGCACGCGCGGGTCACCGCCTGAGGCCGGGCTCAGCGCCGCGGGGGACGCCTCCCGTCCCGTGCCGGCGGCTCGCCCTCGGCGCGGGTCGGAAACAGCACCGCGCCGGCGACCGCCCCGAGCAGGCCCGCGATCCCGAGCCTGAGCCAGCGCGGGGCGGGCGCCGCGTCCCGTCGCTGCCGGGGGCGGGCATCCGCGAGACGGGTCCCGGGGCCGCCCCGGTCGATGGCTTGATCGGTCATCGCCCTACGATAGCGCGCGCGCGCCGGATAGCCACCGGGACGGGCCGCGACACCCGTCTCGGATGAGGCTCGGACAAGGCCGTCCACGCTGCGGCGCAGCGTTGTCATCGGCGTGGGCGGCGGCCTATAAGCCGGCCAACCCCTTTCCGTCCGGCATCGCGGACCCGCCGCCCCGGCAACCGGCCCTCGCGATCCGGCTTCGTTCCTACCAGTCTAGGGTCACGTCATGGCCGGCCATTCCCAGTTCAAGAACATCATGCACCGCAAGGGCCGCGTCGACGCGGTCCGCTCGAAGCTGTTCGGCAAGCTCGCCCGCGAGATCACGGTCGCGGCCAAGCTCGGCCTGCCCGACCCGGCGATGAATGCCCGCCTGCGCGCCGCCATCATCGCGGCCCGGGCCGAGAACGTGCCCAAGGACAACATCGAGCGTGCGATCAAGAAGGCCTCGGGGGCCGACGCCGAGAGCTACGACGAGATCCGCTACGAGGGCTACGGCCCCGGCGGCGCCGCGCTGATCGTCGAGGCCCAGACCGACAACCGCAACCGGACGGCCAGCGACGTGCGCTCGGCCTTCACCAAGTCCGGCGGCAGCCTCGCGGAGACCGGCGCCGTCTCCTTCATGTTCGACCATGTCGGCGTGGTCGAGTTCGACGCCAAGGTGGCGGATGCCGACACCATGCTGGAGGCCGCCATCGAGGCCGGCGCCGACGACGTGCGCTCGGACGAGTCCGGCCATGAGGTCACCTGCGCCCAGGAGGCCTATGGCGAGGTCTCGAAGGCCCTGGAAGCCCGCTTCGGCGAGCCGCGCCGCACGGCCCTGGTCTGGAAGGCGCAGAACACCATCGAGGTCGACGACGAGACCGGCGAGAAGCTGATCCGCCTCGTCGAGGTGATCGAGGACCAGGACGACGTCCAGAACGTCTTCGTCAATTTCACCCTGTCGGACGCCCTGATGGAGAAGCTCCAGGGCTGATCGATCGAAGCCCGCCCTCAGGCGGCCTTCACGGTCTCGAGGAACCGGTTCACCTCGGTGCCGAGGTGGTCGGCCTCCTGCGCGAGCTCGGACGCGGAGGCGAGGACCCGGGCGGCCGCCTCGCCCGTCTCCCCGGCCGATTGCGCGACGCCGCCGATGGTGGCCGTGATCGCTCCCGTACCGGTCGCGGCCTCGGCCACGTTGCGGATGATCTCCCGGGTCGCCGATCCCTGCTGGTCCACCGCCGCCGCGATGGCGTCCGCGGTCAGGCTCATGGTGCGGATCTGCGCGGCGATCGCCTCGATGGCGGTGACCGCCTCGCGGGTCGTGCCCTGGATCGCGTTGATCTGCCCCGTGATCTCCTCGGTGGCCCGGGCGGTCTGGTTGGCGAGTTCCTTCACCTCCGCCGCGACCACGGCGAAGCCGCGGCCCGCCTCGCCGGCCCGCGCGGCCTCGATGGTGGCGTTCAGCGCCAGGAGGTTGGTCTGGCCGGCGATGCCGGAGATCATCCCGACGACGTCGCCGATCCGGGCCGCACCCGTGCTCAGGGCGTGAACCAGCTGGCCGGTGGCGTCCGCCTGGCCCACCGCGCCCTGCGCCATCCGCGCGGATTCCGCGACCTGGCGGCCGATCTCCTGGACCGAGGCGCCGAGCTCCTCGGCGGCACCGGCCACCCGGTCCACGTTCCGCGCGGCCATCTCGGCGGCGCCGGCCACGGATCCGGCCCGGCCCGCCGTGCCCTCCGCCGTCCCCGTCATGGTCCGTGCGGTCCCCTGCATCGCCGCCGCCGCCTGCGTGACCCGGCCGAGGATGCCGCCCACGGCCGATTCGAAGTACTGGGCGGTCTGCTGCATCGCCGCCCGCCGCTGCGCATCGGCCCCCGCCCGTGCCAGGGCGGTCTCCGATTCCAGGGCCTGCATCCGCTCCACCTGCACCCGGATGGCGCCCTCGGACGCGACCTGCGCCGCGAAGGCGGTCGTGATGGTGCGGGCGACCCAGGCCAGCACGCCCGTCTCGAGGACCAGGATGACGGCATGAAGCACCACGCGCGCGAGATCCGCGCTTCGGGGCCCGCCGGGGAAGATCAGCGCCGGCATCGCGACGTTGAGGGCGAGATGGTGGCCGGCGACGGCCGCGGCGCAGGCCACCAGGATGGTCCAGTCGCACCACGCGACGACCACCGCCATGCAGGCGAAGAAGTACATGTGCAGGTCGATCTGCCACGGATGCCCCGCCAGCGCGGAGAGCAGGATCGCCGCCATGCCGATGAGCGACAGGCTGCTGACCAGCCGCGTCGTCAGGCCGGTCGGCGCGCGCCGCCAGGCCAGGGTGCTGAACCCTGCCAGCAGGCCTGCGATCACCAGGGGCACCGTCAGCCCATTGCCGACGAGCCAGGCGCCGAGCCCGATGATCGGCAGGTGCAGCCAGAGGAAGGCGATGAGGAATTGGCCGAAGGTCTGCCGAAGGGTGTCGAGGTTCGTCATCGCCGGGCCGTGTCCGTTGCGGAAATCTGGTTGGGGGGGTCAGGTCCGGGAAGCGGGCGTGCAGGCCGTCGCGAACCGGGCGTCGACGACGAGCCAGGCCCCGGAGGCGTAGAGCCGGGCGACCAGATCGGACGATCCGGCCCGGACCACGAGGACGTTGCTCCAGCCGCCGAGGCGCAGGATGGTGCCGCCCGCCCGCGCCACGATGGCGGCGGCGTCCCGGCCGGGAGGGGCGATCACCGCCACGGTCTCCGACATCGGGACCGCCATCACGCCGACCGGCAGCACCAGGGTCGCGATCACCGCGAAACCACCGAGGAGCCGGTTCAGGCGAGGGGAGGGCGCGAGGTCGGACACGAGGACAGCAATCCGCCGGGAATCTGTCCTGTGTTAATACGATGCGATCTTCTAAGAAGCGGTTACGGGCCGTCTTCGTCGGCGACGCACCGGCCCCCGTGCGGGCCTCACGTTCCGCGAACACCGCTTCACCCGGTTCCGACACGGCTCGATCCATCGGTCGAGATCCGCCGGGTCAGGCTCGGCTCATCCTGCGATCGTCAGCTTCGGCTGCTGATCGGAAGGGGATCGCGGCGCGACGGGCGGGCCTGCCGGACCCGCCGCGGCAGCGCGGATTGGCATAACGCTCCGTTCACGGTATGTCCCTAACGCTCGGAACGGCGCGATGTTCGCGCCCGGAGCCGCGCCATCCATGATCGTGTCCGCATGAGCGTTCCCGTCCGCATCCTCGGCATCGATCCGGGCCTGCGGCGCACCGGCTGGGGCGTCGTCACGGCCACGGGCACCAAGCTCGCCTACGTCGATTGCGGCGTCGTCACCTCGGACGGGGACCTGCCGCTCGCCCTGCGCCTGCGCGAGCTCTACGAGGGCATCACCCGCATCGTCGAGGCGTTCCGTCCGGACGAGGTCTCGGTCGAGGAGACCTTCGTCAACAAGGACGCGCAGGCCACGCTGAAGCTCGGCCATGCCCGCGCGGTGGCGCTGCTGGTCCCGGCGCTCGCCGGCATGCCGGTGTTCGAGTACTCGGCCAACCTGATCAAGAAGACGGTCGCGGGGTCGGGACACGCCGAGAAGGTCCAGATCCAGGCCATGGTGAAGTTCCTGCTGCCCAAGGCCGAGTTCAAGGTCGCCGACGCCGCGGATGCGCTGGCCATCGCCATCACCCACAACAGCCATCGCGGCGCCCATGCCCTGAGGCGCGAGCACGTCCCCGTGCCCGGGACGAGCAGCCTGGCGGCGGCCCGCATCGCGGCGGCCCTGGCCCGGGGCTGACCGGGCCGGGCCTGGACTCTCCCGGCCCGCCCGTGCAGTGCCTCCCGGCGGACCACGCGGGCGAACCGGGCGGAGAGCGAGGGGAATGGCCGACCAAGGGGCGATGCGCCCGACTCTGCCGATCGGCGAAACGCTGCGCGATGGCGGGGCCTCCGGGCTCCGGTCCGTCCGCGCCCTCGGCTCGGCCACGACCGTGGCCTTCGTCGTCGTCCTGGCCAAGGAAGCGGCCCATACGCTGATGGGCGATCCGACGGCCCCGGCCCGCTTCCAGGACGACGTCTTCCTCGTCGATTGCGCCTGCACGATCCTGCTCGCGCCCTACTGGATGGCGATGTTCCGGCTCATCCTCGATGCGGGCGGCTCCGTGCGCGCGGTCGCCGAGGGCCGGGCCGGGCCGTTCCGGGACTTCCTCGCCCTCGAATTGTTCTGGCTCCTGGTCAGCGGGCTGCTCGACCGCGCGCTCTCGTCGGACATGCTCGGGCCGGGCCGGCTGATCGTCGGCTTCTCGGCCTGGATCGCCCTGCTGCTCCTGCAGATCCGGACCAGCATGCTGGCGCCCGCCCTGGCGCTGGGCGCCCCCGACGCGACCCTGCGCGCGGTGTTCGCGATGACGCGCGGAGCGGCCGCGCGCATCGGCCTGATCCTGATCGCGACGATCCTGCCCCTCGGCCTCGTCGACCGCATGCTGCACGCGCCCGAGCGGACCGGCGCCGACCTGCCCGCGTTCGTGCTGGCGGTCCGGATCCTCGCCTCCGGCCTCATCGACATGGCCCTGCTCGTCCTGGTGACCGCCCTGCTCGCCGAGATCTACCGGCGGCTGCGGACGGGGGCGGGCGCCCTCACTCCGCGGCCTTGAACTCGCCCTCGATGCGCAGGGACACGTCGTCGCCCAGGAGCGGCAGGAAGGCGCTGATGCCGAAATCCGAGCGCCGGATCACCGCGCGTCCGTCGAAGCCGACCGTGTAGGCCTTGCTGACCGGGTTGATCCCGGCCTGGTTGAAGGTGGCGTCGAAGGCGACCGGCTTCGTTACGCCCTTGAGGGTGAGGTCGCCGTTGACCCGCGCGGTGGTCGGGCTCGTCGGCTCGACGCTGGTCGCGGTGAAGGTGGCCTTGGGGAACCTGGCGGTGTCGAAGAAGTCCGGCGCCTTGAGGTGCCGGTTGAGCTGCTCGTTCAGGCCGTTGACGCTGTCGGTGCCGATCGTGACCGTGAGGGTGGATTTCGCCGGCTCCTTCGGGTCGAGCACCGCCTGGGCGGACACGTCGGTGATCTGCCCGTAATAGGTCGAGAAGCCGAGATGGCTCACGGACCAGGTGATCTTGCCGTGGGCCGGATCGAGGACGTAGGCCCCCGGACGCACCTGCGTCGGATCGCTGGAGGGCGAGGCGGGCGGTGCCGCGGCCGGGGTTTCCGCCGCCGCGCGCGGGCCGGCGGCGAACAGGAGCCCGGAGGCGAGGAGCAGCGCGGTCTGGCGCATCGGCATCGGGGCGGTCATCCATCTGTGTCGGGCGGGGCGCCTTTGATTTCACGAACGCCGCGCGGCCTCAAGGCGGGGCCGGCGCCGTCGCGACGGGGCGCATGGCGCTCGCGCGCGCCGCCCTGTAGGCATCCGCCGACGGCTGGGCATCCGGCGGCGCGAGGGATGGGCGGGGCGATGATCGGCAAGCTGAAGGGCGTGGTGGATTCCTATGGCGAGGATTTCGTGATCCTCGACGTGCAGGGCGTCGGCTACGTGGTCCACTGCTCCGCCCGGACCCTCCAGCGCCTGCCCGGCATCGGCGAGGCGGCGGACCTCGCGATCGAGACCCATGTCCGGGAGGACATGATCCGGCTCTACGGCTTCCGCTCGGATGCCGAGCGCGAGTGGTTCCGCCTGCTCCAGACCGTGCAGGGCGTGGGCAGCAAGGTCGCCCTCGGACTGCTCTCGGTGCTCGAACCCGCGGCCCTCGCCTCGGCCATCGCCATGGGCGACAAGGGCGCGGTGGCCCGGGCCCCCGGCGTCGGCCCGCGTCTGGCGGCGCGCCTCGTGGCGGAACTGAAGGACAAGGCTCCAGCCTTCGCGCCCATCGATCCCGCGGTGATCGCGCTGTCGGGCGCGGTCGAGGCCCGCACCGCGCCGCAGCCCGTCGCCGACGCGATCTCCGCCCTGGTCAACCTCGGCTATGCCCCCGTCCAGGCCTCGGCCGCCATCGCCGAGGCCCTCAAGAACGCGGGCGAGGGCGCCGAGGCCAAGACCCTGATCCGGCTGGGACTGCGCGAACTCGCCCGGTGAGCACGCGCCATCCCTGGTGCACGACGCAATTGTGCCCTTGACGCTTCCGGTCCCCGTTGCCAGTTGGAGGGAAGACAGCTAACCTGCTGAAAGTAAAGCAGTTTTCAACTATTCTAATCTACCCGCCAATCCGATGCACGGGCTCAGCTTTTGCGCTCGGGCGTCAGCACCGCCTCAGTTTCGACGAAGTGGCCGGGTGGAAACCCATCCGGCGGCCTCACCCCACGGCACGAGCCACGCGCGAGTCACGGTCCCGCATGATCGTCTGTTCCTGCAACGTCCTGTCCGATCGCGCGGTGCGCGCCTGCCTGCATCGCGGCCCGGATTGTCCGCGCACGCCGGCTCAGGTCCAGGCCTGCCTCGGCTGCAGCCCGAAATGCGGCCGCTGCGCCCGGACCATCCGCGGCATCCTGCAAAATGCCCTCGACGAGGCCGCGCATGCGTGTACTGCGACTTGCGCGAGCACCTGTAGTTTGGTCAAGGTCCAGACTGCGGAGGAGGGGATCGCCGCCTGAGCGCCCATACCGGGTGCTGAAGCTCCCCTCCGGCTTAACGTGCCTCAAGGGAGATTGGGCGGATGAAGGGTGATGCGAAGGTCGTCGAGTACCTCAATCGGGGACTGCGCAGCGAGCTCACGGCGGTCAGCCAGTACTGGCTCCATTTCCGTATGCTCAACGACTGGGGTTACATCGAGCTCGCCAAGTTCTGGCGCAAGGAATCCATCGAGGAGATGAACCACGCGGACCGGTTCGTCGACCGGATCCTGTTCCTCGACGGCTTCCCGAACCTGCAGGAACTCGACCCGCTGCGGATCGGCCAGAACGTGCAGGAGATCATCGAGTGCGATCTCGCCGCCGAGAACGAGGCGCGCGCGCTCTACCTCGAAGCGGCCAAGTACTGCGACTCGATCAACGACCGCGTGTCGAAGCGCCTGTTCGAGGATCTGGCCGAGGACGAGGAGGGCCATATCGACTTCCTCGAGACGCAGCTCGAGCTGATCGGCCAGATCGGCCTGCCGCTCTACGCCCAGAAGCATATCGGCGGCCTGGAGCCGATCGCTCCGGAAGCCGAGTAAGGTCGACGTGATGGGGCGCCGGGCGCGTGCCCGGCGCTTGCTCGGCCGGCTCACTCGGCCAGGACGCGACAATAGATATCGCGCAGGGGCAGCGCGGATTGGATCGTCGAGAGTTCGAGGACTTCGTCAGGGCCGTCGATGACCCGGAAGCCGCCCCACCGCCCTTCGACGCGGTCGAACACTTCGAGATGCGGTCGGTCCCGTGCCACGAGCCCGTAATGCTGAAGCGAGGCGAGTTGCTGATAGACCGCCCGCTTCTCGAAGCGATCCCGCGCCTCGGTCCCGGGTGCGAGCACCTCGACCAGAACCGTGGGATTCTCGACCGAGGTCGCGCCCGGTTCGATGTCGCCGCAGACGACGAGCACGTCCGGAAGCCTCGCGGCCTCCAGGGATTTGCTCTTCATGCAGAATGTCTCGGTGAAGGTCTGGTAGGACGATCCCCCGGCACGGAAACCAACTTCCAGGCCCAGGGCGATGTTCTGAACGATGCGCGCATGCTCCCAGCGCGCACCGACCATCATCCAGACCACGCGCCCGCCGATCAGCTCCCAGCGCCCGTTGCGGGGCTTGTCGGCCAGCGATTCCTCGACATCGTCGAGGGCCATCCCTTCGAACTCGTGCGATGCACCGGCCACGGCACGCTCTTCCGCTGCGACGAACCGGCGCCCCACACGCTCCGCGCCGCGATGGGAATGTAGCGCGAACGGCGCCTTTGTGCGACATCGGCCAGGAGAACAGATGATGGACGCGGGCGCCGCCGCCCGCCACCGAGAGTCCGCGTGAGCAAACCTCCGAGACCCGCCTCGAAGGCGTCGGCGCCCAAATCGCCGACCCTCCAGCCCCTTCCCGAGTCCCTCCTCACGCCCGAGCGGCGCGAGGACGACCTGGAACAGTCGATCCGACCCTTGAGCCTGTCCGAGTTCATCGGGCAGCGGGCGGCGCGCGCCAACATGAGCATCTTCATCGAGTCGGCCAGGAAGACCGGCTCGGCCCTCGACCACGTGCTGTTCGTCGGGCCGCCCGGCCTCGGCAAGACGACGCTGGCCCAGATCGTCGCCCGCGAACTCGGCGTGAACTTCCGCTCCACCTCCGGCCCGGTCATCGCCAAGGCGGGGGACCTCGCCGCGCAGCTGACGAACCTGGAAGAGCGCGACGTGCTCTTCATCGACGAGATCCACCGGCTGAATCCGGCGGTGGAGGAGATCCTCTATCCGGCCATGGAGGATTACCAGCTCGACCTCATCATCGGCGAGGGGCCGGCCGCCCGCTCGGTGAAGATCGAGCTGCCGAAATTCACCCTGGTCGGGGCCACCACCCGTGCGGGCCTGCTGACCACGCCGCTGCGCGATCGCTTCGGCATCCCGATCCGGCTGGAATTCTACGACGTCGACGAGCTCGAGCTCATCGTCAGCCGCGGCGCCCGCGTGCTCGGCCTCGGCATGTCGCCGGAGGGCGCCAACGAGATCGCCAAGCGCGCCCGGGGCACGCCCCGCATCGCCGGGCGCCTGCTGCGCCGGGTGCGCGACTTCGCCATCGTGGCCGATGCGCCGACCGTGACCCGGGCCATCGCCGACCGGGCGCTGCAACTCCTCGACGTCGATCCGGCCGGCCTCGACGTGATGGATCGCAAGTACCTGACGATGATCGCGACGTCCTTCAACGGCGGGCCGGTCGGGATCGAGACCATCGCCGCCGCCCTGTCGGAGCCGCGCGATGCGATCGAGGACATCATCGAGCCGTTCCTGATCCAGAAGGGCTTCGTCCAGCGCACCCCGCGCGGGCGCATGCTCACCCCCCACGCCTTCCGCCACATGGGCTTTCCCGAGCCGAGGCGCGAACCGGCGGGGCAGTTCGGCCTGTTCGGCGGTCGCGACGAGCCGGAGGCGTGAGCGTGGCCTTCGAACCGGGGCCGCGTCGCGGCTGGATCACGCGTCGGCGCGTGGTCCAGGGCCTCGGCGCCTCCGCGCTGCTCGGCACCGCCACGGGGGCCTCCGTCTTCGGCGGCCTGCGGGCGCCGCTCGGCGTGCACGCCATCCTCGGCCATCACGATCGGTGGGAGGACCGGAGCGCGCAGGAAGCGCGGCGGCGGCCCCACCAGCGCGGGCGCGGCTCTGGAGCGCCCCGGTCCGCCTCGGCGTCACCCCCGCGATCGTGCTGGTCGAGGTCCCGGGCGCCGGCCCGGCCCGGCCTGAGCCGCGTTGTCGCTCGAGCGCCGCCCCTCATTCTCGTCGACCGGGAGCCCGACCGTTGAGCGAAACCGAATCCGCCGGCATCCACACCCTGCCGGTCCGCGTCTATTACGAGGACACGGATTTCTCCGGCTTCGTCTACCACGCCAGCTACCTGCGCTTCATGGAGCGGGGGCGCACCGAATTGCTGCGCGGGCTCGCCGGCGACCAGTCGGACCTGCATCGCGACGCGGCCGGGCTGCACTTCGTCGTGCGCCGGATGGTGATCGACTACCTCAAGCCGGCCCGGATGGACGACCTGCTCGCCGTTCGCACCTGGACCGCCGCGATGAAGGGGGCCTCCATGCACCTCGCCCAGGAGGTCCGGTGCGGCGAGACCGTGCTGGTGCGCGCCGAGGTCGTGGTGGCCTGCGTGCGCGACGGCCGCGCGATCCGTCTGCCCGACAGTCTGCGGGCGGCCCTCTCGCCGGACCGGCGCGAGGGCGCGTCCGACCCGGGCACCTGACGCCCCGCGCGATGCCGACGGGAGCATCGCGTGGGCGACGCTTCGCCTTGCGCGTCGGATCTCGGTTCGATCGTCAGATCTTGCGGACCTCCCCGAGGAAGAGCTTCACCGCGGCCGCCACGGTCTCGATCTCGCGATTGAGATCCGCCGTCGCGCGCAGCATCCGCTCGGCCGAACTGGCCGAATCCGTCGCGCTCATGGCGACCGCCGCCACGCTGGAGCTCACCGTCTCGGTCCGGCCGGAGGCCTCCTCGACGCTGCGGCGGATCTCGGTGGAGGTGGCCGACTGCTCCTCGACGGCGGAGCCGACGGAGATCGCGCTCTCGTCGATGCGGGCGATGATGCCGGCGATCCGCTCGATGGTCGAGGCCGTGGACGTCGTCGCGGTCTGGATCATCGCGACCTGGCGCGAGACGTCGTCCGTCGCCCGGGCGGTCTGGGCCGCGAGTTCCTTGACCTCGCTGGCGACGACGGCGAAGCCCCGCCCGGCCGGTCCGGCGCGCGCCGCCTCGATGGTCGCGTTGAGGGCGAGCAGGTTGGTCTGGCTGGCGATCTGGCCGATCATCCCGACGACCTGGCCGATGTGATTCGAGTTCTCGCTGAGCGCGCGCACGCTCGCCACCGCCTGGCGCGCTTCCTCCACCGCCTCGCCGGTCACCGAGCGGGAGCGGTTCATCTGATGCGTGATCTCGGCGTTCACGGTGTTCAGTTCCTCCACGGCCCTGGCCACGGTCCGGACGTTGGCCGAGGTCCCGATGGCGCCCGACGACGCCGTGGCGGCGGCGTCGGAGGTCTCGCCGGTCTTCTGAAGGACCTGGTTGGCGGAGTCGCGCATGGTGTCCGTCGCGCCGCCGGCGGCATCGAGGGCGGTCTGGATCGCGGTGTCGAAGGCCGAGATCGCATCGGTGAAGGGGGTCACGTCGGCCCAGGACAGCACCGCCGCGATGTAGGTGCCCTGCGACATCACCGCGGAGACGTGCAGGTCGAGGGTCTTGGGGCCGAGCCGGATCTTGGTTCGCCAGGGCAGGCGCGACGGATCGGCGACGATGCTGCGCTGGTGGTGGGGATTCTTGTGGAACACGTCCATCGACGTGCCGACCATCCGGTCGGGGTTCACTTCCCGCGGCAAGTATTGCCTCAGCGCATGCATGGTCTCGACGCTGCGCCGATTGGCATAGGTGATGTTCGCCGTGACGGGATCGAGCACCAGAACGTTGACCGGAAGCGCATTCAGCACGGCTTCCGGATCGATTTGCAGCGTGGTTTCGGCTTGGGCAGCGGATTGGGACCGGCGCATGGCGCCAAAGATCTTCCTCTGACTATTCATAGAGCTAGGCTTTCTGTGTAGTGCTGAGTATTTCCCCTGCTCGGAAAACATGACATATATTGGTTAAAAAGTCGTTAAACCGAAGATGAGACGTTTCGGTTCAGCCGCGTGGCCAGTATCGCTGGCAATCCGCTGGATCAACCCCGTGCGCGTGGAAGCGGGGCGCCCCGGATCGCGGTCCGCGTGTCCGGTCCGGCCCCGGCAAGGGAATGTTAACCCTGCCGGGTGCTTAACTACGGCCGGAGCGGACGCGTGCGATGCACAAGGCCGGCCCATACTTTCGACAGATTCGCGGACCATTGAGCCTTGAAATCGCTCAAGGTTCCGGTTGAAGCGCGCAGGACGGACCACCGGTTCCGTGACGGTTCCGCGCGGGGTTTTTCGAGGATCATGTCATGAACCCAGCCGATGCCATGCAGGCGATGCCGGCCCCCGACATGACGCTGCTCGGCCTGTTCCTGCAGGCGCACTTCGTCGTGAAGGTCGTGATGCTCGGGCTGATCGGCGCCTCGATCTGGTGCTGGTCGATCATCGTCGACAAGACCCTGCTGTTCCGCCGCACCAAGGCCGAGATGGACGCCTTCGAGGAGGCGTTCTGGTCCGGCCGCTCCCTGGAGGAGCTCTACCGCTCGTTCAACGACCGCCAGCCGGTGGGGCAGGGCGCCCTGTTCGTGGCCGCCATGCGGGAGTGGAAGCGCTCCTTCGAAGGCTCCGGCCGCCAGATCCAGAGCCTGTCCCAACGCATCGACAAGGTTCTGGACGTGACGATCCAGCGCGAGGTCGAGCGCCTCGAGTCCCGCCTGCTCTTCCTCGCCTCCATCGGCTCGGCCGGCCCCTATATCGGCCTGTTCGGCACGGTCTGGGGCATCATGACCGCCTTCACCTCGATCGCGGCCTCCAAGAACACCTCGCTGGCCGTGGTGGCGCCGGGCATCGCCGAGGCGCTGTTCGCCACGGCCATCGGCCTCTTCGCCGCGATCCCGGCCGTGCTCGCCTACAACAAGCTGCAATCGACGGTGGCCAAGAACCAGTCGCGCCTCGAGGGCTTCGCCGACGAGTTCTCCGCCATCCTCTCCCGGCAGATCGACGAGCGCCTCTCGCTCGTCGCCTGATCCCACCCCCACACCCGAGGAACGATCATGGGCATGGCCCACGGAGCAGCGCAGGGTGGAGGCGGACGGCGTCGGCGGGGACGCCGGCACGCGGCCATCAACGAGATCAACATGACGCCGTTCATCGACGTCGTGCTCGTGCTCCTGATCGTCTTCATGGTCGCGGCGCCGATGATGACGGTGGGCGTGCCCCTCGACCTGCCGCAATCGAAGGCGAGCTCGCTGAACTCCGACACCAAGCCGGTGACGCTCTCGATCCGCCAGTCGGGCCAGGTCTTCCTCGGCGAGGCCGAACTCTCCGACGACACCATCGTCCCGAAGCTCACCGAGAGTTCGAAGGCCGGGTTCGAGGAGCGCGTCTTCGTGCGCGGCGACAAGCGGGTCGATTACGGCCGCGTCGCCCAGGTGATGGCGATCGTGACCGGCGGCGGCTTCAAGAAGGTCGCCCTGGTCACCGAGCCGGATCAGAAGTAGCGGGCGCCGGCGGTGCGGATTCCCTTCAAGCGCAGTGAACCGGGCGTCTGGGTCTCGGCGGCGACGCATGTCGGCCTGCTGACGGTCGCCCTGTTGTCGGTGGCGGCCCCCGCCCTGCCGGATGCGCAGGAGGGCGTGCCCGTCGAGGTGATGACCGAGCAGCAATATTCGGAGCTGACGAAGGGCGAGCGCAACGCCGATGCGCCGCAGCCCAACGCCAAGCCGCGCGCCGACCGGGTCGCCGAGAAGTTCGAGGAGCGCGAGCCCGAGAACGCCAAGGTGGATGCCCCGGCCCCCCCGAAGCGCCCGGCCGACATGAAGGTGGCGAGCGCCGAGGAGATGCCGCTGCGCTCCAGCGAGCCCGACCCGCAGGAAGCCAAGGCCGAGGCCGCCAAGGCGGAAGCCGCGAAGGCGGAAGCGGCCAAGGCTGAAGCGGCCAAGGCGGCCAAGGCCGAGGCTGCCAAGGCCGCTGCCGCCGCCGAGGCGAAGGCCGCCGCGGAAGCCAAGGCCGCGGCCGCCGCCAAGGCGAAGGCCGAGGCGGTCAAGCGCGAGCAGCTCGCCGAGTTGATCGAGAAGCAGGAAGCCGAGGCGGAGGCCAAGGCCGAGGCTGCCGCGAAGGCGGAGGCCGCGAAGGCCGCTGCCGCCGCCAAGGCGAAGGCCGAGGCCAAGGCCAGGGCCGACGCGGAGGCCAAGGCCGAGAAGGAGGCGGAAGCCAAGGCCAAGGCCGTCGCGGAGGCGAAGGCCAAGGCGGAGGCGGAGCGCCAGAAGGAACTCGCCGAGGCAGAGGCCGAAGCGAAGGCGGAGGCCGCCGCCAAGGCCAAGGCGGATGCCGCCGCCAAGGCGAAGGCCAAGGCGATGGCGGATGCCAAGGCGAAGGCCGACGGGGAGGCCAAGGCCAAGAAGCAGGCCGAACTCGCCGACAAGTTCAGCGCGGGCGACATCCGCTCCCTGCTGGCCTCGAAGGCGCCGTCGCAATCCACCGGTGCCACGGGGCGCGAGGTGCAGCGCACCGCCTCCCTGGGGGCGGCCACCGGCACCGCGCAGCGCCTGTCGCCGTCCCTCAGGGACGCCCTGGTGGGGATGCTTCAGCAGCAGATCGAGCGCT
This sequence comes from Methylobacterium sp. Leaf104, assembly GCF_001422885.1. Classification (GTDB taxonomy): domain Bacteria; phylum Pseudomonadota; class Alphaproteobacteria; order Rhizobiales; family Beijerinckiaceae; genus Methylobacterium. The sequence continues at coordinate 33,306 of NZ_LMMZ01000001.1, forward strand.
GCTACGTGGCGCCCCCGGGGGCGACCCAGGGCGTCGTCCTGCCGATGCTCGACATCCGGCTCAACCCGGACGGCACGCTCACCTCCGAGCCCCGCATCATGCGCGGCGGCGCGAACGCGGTGGACCGCTCGATCGCCGAGGCGGCCCAGCGCGCGGTGCGTCGCTGCGCGCCCTACAAGATCCCGGCCCAGTACGCGCCGTACTACAACGACTGGAAAGCCATCAACGCGGAGTTCGAGTTCTCGCGGGCGTGATGCGGCGGCCCCCTCCGGGCCGCGCACGCGCGCGCCGCGTGGTCCGAGACGGTCCGAGGCTTCCTCCGCCCGAGGCGGGGCCGTCCCATCCGCGCGCATTCTCCGGACCCACCCACGATCCTCGCATTCCCACGACCACGGAATCGATCATGCATCGCAGTCTACTCAAGAGCCCGGTTTCCAGGGGCCTGACGTCGCTCCTCGCGCTCCTGGCGCTCGTTCTGTTCGGCCTGACCCCGGCTGCGGCGCAGCTCAACCTGCGCATCGGCGGCGGGTCGTTCCAGCCGATGCCGATCGCGGTCACGGATTTCTCCGGGGATCCGAGCCTGGGGCTCCTCGTCTCCAGCGTGGTGACGAACAACCTGCGCCGCTCGGGCTACTTCACCCCCGTGGAGAAGGCGAAGTTCCCCGAGGCGCCGGGCTTCGACGCCGTGCCGGGCTTCGAGAAATGGCGGGCGGCCGGAGTCCAGGCCCTGATCACGGGCCGCGTCGCCCGCGACGGCTCCGGCAAGCTCAAGGTCGAGTTCCGCCTCTGGGACGTGACCTCGGGCCAGCAGATGACGGGCCAGCAATACGGCACCGATCCGGCCAATGCGCGCCGCACCGGCCACCTCATCTCGGACGCGGTCTACACCAAGATCACCGGCCTCGGGCCCTGGTTCGACAGCCGCATCGCCTTCGTGGACGAGTCCGGCTCCAAGGAGAACCGGCGCAAGCGCCTGATGGTGATGGACCAGGACGGCGCCAACGTGCGGGCGCTGACGAACGGCGAGAACGCCGTGGTGGCGCCGCGCTACTCCCCGGCGACCCAGGACATCGCCTTCATGACCCAGACCACGGGCCAGCAGCCGCGCATCCAGGTCATCAACCTAGAGACCGGCAGCCGCCAGGCGCTCGGCAAGGCCGATTCGATGAGCACCAGCCCGCGCTTCTCGCCGGACGGCCGACGCCTCGTCATGAGCGTGCAGCAGGGCGGCAACGCCGACATCGTGGTCATGGATCTGGCCTCGAAGGCCCAGACGCCGATCACCAACGGCAACGCCATCGACACCTCGCCGACCTACTCGCCGGACGGCAGCCAGATCGTGTTCGAATCCGATCGCGGCGGCTCGCAGCAGATCTACGTCATGAGCGCCTCGGGGGGCACGCCCACCCGCCTCTCCTTCGGCGAGGGCTCGGCCTCGCAGCCGGCCTGGTCGCCGCGCGGCGACCTCATCGCCTTCACCCGCCAGCGCAAGGGCGGCTTCGCCATCTGCGTGATGAAGCCGGACGGCTCGGGCGAGCGCGTGCTCACGGAAGGCTTCCACAACGAAGGCCCGACCTTCGCGCCGAACGGCCAGTACGTGCTGTTCTTCCGCGATCCGGGCGGCCAAGGCGGCGGCAAGCTCTACATGGTCGACATCACCGGCAAGGTGGAGCAGCCGGTGCCGACCCCGTCCTACGCCTCGGACCCGACCTGGTCGCCGCTGCTGTCGGGAAAATGACGGCGCATCGGGCGCGGCTGTCGCGTCAGCCGCGTTCGGAGCCTGCGGTTCGGCGCATGAAGCCGAAGGCCGAGCTCAGCGACGCGCCGGCGGCGCCTGTCACGGCCTGGACCGCGCCGACCGCTGCTTGAGCGGCTTCACTCGCCGTGGAGACCAAGGACGATTCCGCGATCGTCGGTCCGGCGACGGGCTGGGTCACGCGCTGGGCCGCCCGGGCGAAGCCCCGCTGCAGGACCTCGCGATCGTTGCTGATCAGCGCCGGAAGCCGTGGGTCCGCCAGGGCGATCAGCAGGCCCCCGTCCTGGAACGTGATTTCCAGCAGCGTCTGAGGTTGCGACTCTTCGGCGGAGACCGACGTCAGGGCGGTCGCAGCGAGAAGCGCGGTTCCGCTCAGATCGATGTTCGATGCCAGGGCAAGGCTTCCCTTCAGCCCTTCGAGCACCTGCCCGCCCCAGTTCCGAGCGCCCGCGACGTCCCCATGGGCCTCGACGGTCAGGATGCCCTCGACCGAGCGCTCGACGCCGTCCGGGCTGGTCAGAACACCTGCCTGATACGTGCCTTTGCCCTTGCCGCAATTTCCAGCAACCACCTTGATGTCAGCCATCGCGCCCTCCCGCAGGTTTTTCTACCCCCGCGTGCAGGCAGCTGTCATGTACAAAAGCTTGGCCTTACCGCCACGAAGAGCATGGCCCGGAGCGCTAAGACCCAGGCTAAGTGGTTGGTCCCGAACGCATTATCCCTCAGACATCGCGAGGGTCTCGGAAAAGGGATAATCCCGTCCCTCACTCCGCGGGCACGAGCCGGTCCCGCGCCCGCAGCGCCGGGAACACCCGTCCCCACAGGGCGGCGACGAGGAGCGTGGCGAGGCCGCCCGCCACCACCGCGGGAACGGCGCCGATCAGGGCGGCCAGGGTGCCGGATTCGAACTCCCCGAGTTCGTTCGAGGCGCCGATGAAGACCGAGTTCACCGCCGAGACCCGTCCGCGCATGGCATCGGGCGTCTCGCCCTGGACGAAGGTCTGGCGCACGAAGACGCTGATCATGTCGGCCGCCCCCGTGACGAACAGGCAGGCCATGGAGAGGGGCAGCGAGGTCGAGAGGCCGAAGCCCACCGTGGCGAGACCGAAGAGGCCCACCGCCTGGAGCATGCGCAGCCCGGCCTGGCGCTGCAGCGGCCAGTAGGCGAGGGCGATCGCGGTGAGCACCGCCCCGGCCGCCGGCATGCTGCGCAGCACGCCGAGGCCGAGAGGGCCGACATGCAGCACCTCGGCCGCGAAGATCGGCAGGAGGGCGGTGGCACCGCCCAGGAGCACCGCCACGAGGTCGAGGCTGATGGCCCCGAGCACCACCGGATGCGTGCGGATGTAGGTCAGGCCGGCCGAGAGGGTTTCCCAGGTCACGGGCGGCCGCTCCGTGACGGGGGCGGGCCGGAACCGGATCGCCAGGATGAGCGCGCTGGCCAGGGCGAAGCTCGCCGCGGCCGCGCCGAAGACCACCGCCGGTCCGAGGGCGTAGAGGAAGCCGCCGGTGGCCGGGCCGAGGATCGAGGCGCTCTGCCAGAGCGAGGCGTTCCAGGCGATGGCCGAGCCGAACAGCGGGCGGGGCACCAGGGTCGGCAGCAACGCCTGGAGGGCCGGATTGGCGAAGGCGCGGCCGGTGCCGATGACGACGACGAGCCCGTAGATCGGCCACAGGGTCGTGGCGCCGGAATAGGCGGCGAGGAGCAGGCCGAGATCCGCCAGCGCCAGCGTCGCGTAGGCCAGGGCCGCCACGAGGCGCCGGTCGTAGGTGTCGGCGACGTGGCCCGTGACCAGGGCCGAGAGCATGGCCGGGAGAAAGCTCGCCAGGCCCACGAGGCCGAGGGCCAGGGCCGAGCGGGTGATGTCGTAGACGAACCACCCCACCGCCACCGCCTGCATCTGGAAGGCGAGGCCGGTCAGGAAGCGGGCGGATCCGAAGAGGCGGAAATCGCCGTTGCGGAAGACGGTCCAGCGCGGCGCGGCATCGGTGCTCATCGCGCCGTGCTGGGGCAGGGATGTTTTCCCGTCAAGCGCCAGGATTACGAGGCGTACTTGACCGTGCAGCCATAGGGCTTGGCCGAGCGCACCGAGACCGGCCGGCCGGCGGCGAGTTCGGTCAGGGCCGCGTCGACGAGGTTCCGGGCCGTCTTGAGGTCGGCGGGATCGGCCGAGGGCTTGTCGTCGATGCCGCCCTGGTAGGCGAGGGTCCCGTCCGGGGCGATGACGAACATGTGCGGCGTGGTCCTGGCGTCGTAGGCCCGGCCGACGCTGCCCGCAGGGTCGAGGAGCACGGCGGTGGGCGCGGCGTCCCGGGTCTTCGTCAGCCGGTTGGCCTCCGCCCCGTCGACGGCGCCCTGCTCGCCCGGCGCCGAGGAGATGACGCTGAGCCAGACCACGCCCCGGCCGGTCCATGTCTTCTGGAGCGCCTGCATGGCGTGGGCGCCGTAGTGCTTCATCACGAAGGGGCAGTCGTGGTTGGTCCATTCGAGGACGACCGTCTTGCCGGCATAGTCCGAGAGCCGGACGGTGCGGCCGTCGGAATCCTGGGCGCTGAAGGCGGGCGCGGGCTTGCCCACCTGCGGGCCGGCGGCCAAGGCAGGGGCGTTGGGGGCGGCGAGGAGCGCCGCGAGACCCGCGGCGAGGAGATGGCGACGGGTCCGGGGCATCGGCTAGGGCTCCGTGGTCAGGGCGGCGCTGCGGTCCGTGGCCGCGAGGGGAATCGCCTGCAGGGCCTCCAGCACGAGGCCCGGGGTGAGGATCTGGGGCAGGATCGCGGGCTCGCCGGAGCCGGCATAGAGCAGGTAGAGCGGCACGCCGCTGCGGCCATGGCGCTCCAGCAGACGGGTGATCTCGGGATTCTGGTTGGTCCAGTCGCCCTTGAGATAGGTGATGCCGCGGGCCTTCAGGCCGGCCTGGACGGTCTCGGAACGCAGGGCCGCGCGCTCGTTGACCTGGCAGGTGATGCACCAGGCCGCCGTCATGTTCACGAAGACCGGCTTGCCCTGCGCCAGGAGCCCGTCGAGGCGCGCCTGGGTGAAGGCGCCCGCATCGGCCCGGGCGGTGTCGGCTCCGGCCCGGTCCCGGTCGAGCCCGAGGGTGAGGACGGCGAGCGCGCCGAGGGCCGCCACGGCGGTGCCGCGCGCGATCCAGGTGCCGGCCGGGCCGGCCCCGTGCCCGCGCTCCCAGGCCCAGGCGGCGAGGCCGACCAGCACGAGGCCGACCAGGGCGCCGAGCAGCCCGGCCGAGCCGACCTGCTGCGACAGGACCCAGACCAGCCAGGCGACGGTGGCGTAGATCGGGAAGGCCAGCGCTCCCTTCAGGGTGTCCATCCAGGCGCCGGGACGGGGCAGGCGCCGTAGGGCCGCCGGCCAGATCGTCAGCACGAGGAAGGGCAGGGCGAGGCCGAGGCCGAGGCTCGCGAAGACGGCGAGGCTCACGCCGGCCTCCTGCGTCAGGGCGAAGCCCACCGCCGAACCCATGAAGGGGGCGGTGCAGGGGGTGGCCACCACCGTGGCGAGCACGCCGGTGAAGAACGAGCCCTCGAGACCCGCCCGCCGGGTCAGCCCGGCGCCGAGGCCCGCGATGCCGGCGCCGAGATGCACGACGCCCGACAGGCTGAGCCCCATGGCGAGCAGCAGATAGGCGAGGCCCGCCACCACCAGGGGCGATTGCAGCTGGAAGCCCCAGCCGATGCCGGCGCCCGCCCCCTTCAGGGCGATGAGCAGGCCGGCGAGGGCCAGGAAGGAGGCCAGCACGCCGGCCGTGTAGGCGAGGCCGTGCAGCCGGACCCGGCCCGCCGGCTCGCCCGAATGCGTCACGAGGCCGAGCACCTTGATCGACAGGACGGGGAAGACGCAGGGCATCAGGTTGAGGAGGAGGCCGCCCAGGAAGGCGAGGCCGGCCGCGCTCCAGAGCGTCAGGCTCTCCTCAGGGGCCTGCACCGGCGCCGGAGCGGCCGGCGCGGCTGCGGCCGAGGCCGTCGCCGCGGCGGCCGGGCTCGGGGCCTCGCCGATGGCGTAGGCGCGGCGCACGGGGCCGTCCGGCGTCGCCTCGTCGAAGGTCAGCACGCCCGGCAGGGAGGCGGGAGCCGCCTCGGTGGTGTCGCCGCGGGCGAGATCGATGTGCAGGCCGTCCGCATCGCTGCGCGCCTCCTGGGGCGCCGCGTTCTCGATGGCGGTCTCGGCATAGGGGAAGTAGGCGAGGGACTCCGCCGCCAATCCCGGCGGGGTGGCGAGGTGGACCTGCAGGCGCCCGTTCTCGGCGCCGTAGCGCACCGGCCAGGGCGCGGGCACCGGCAGGGCCGCGCGGGCGGCCTCGAACAGCCGCATCGATCCCGGCGCGGCCCCCGTGCTGGTGCCGCCCTGCGCCACCGGCAGGGTCAGGCGCAGCTCGGCCGAGCCCGGCACGCATTCGCGCTCGCAGACGAGGTAGCTCAGCTTGGCCTGGAGCGTCACCGGCCTGGCCGGCGCCAGGGTGACCGGCGGGGTCACCTGCGCGAGGAGGACGGCCTCGCCCTCGTAGCCGAAATTCATCAGGTGGGAGACGGGAATGCGGCTCGGGCTCGGCCACTGGATCGCTCCCGCCGAGAACCCGGCCGGCAGCGTCCAGGCGACCTCCGGGGCCAGGCCGGAATCGCCGGGATTGCGCCAGTAGACGTGCCAGTGCGGCCGCATCACCATGCGGATGGCGACCGTGAAGGGTTCGCCGGGCCGGATCGCGGCGGGCTCCCCGACGAGGCTCGCCTTCACGAGGTCGGCCGGCACCTTGAAGCCCTGCGCGCAAGCGAGGGTCGGAGCGAGGCCGAACAGCGCGAGCGCCAGGGCGAGAAGCTGGATCATCGGGTCCTGTTCGGCGATGGAAGCGTCGAGATTACGTCCGTTCGGTGCAGGGGTGAAATCCCGAGGCCGCGAGGTCCCTTGTCCCCAGCTTTCCGGTCGTCCGAAAGAGGCGGGATGGTCGCAAGGGCCGCCCGGCGCTCCGCGCGCGCCGGATCAGACCGCCACGACCATCGGCCGGGTCGCCTCCTCGAGCCAGGTCCGCGTCGCCGCGTCGAGGTCCGGCCCCAGGGCCTCCCGCACGCGGGCATGGTAGGCGTCGATCCAGGCCATCTCCTCGGGGGCCAGGAGATCGGGGCGGATCAGGCGGCGGTCGAAAGGGGCCAGCGTGAGCGTCTCGAACCCGAGCATCGGGCGTTCGCCGCCGGGCACCGCGCGGGCCTCGACGAGCACGAGGTTCTCCAGGCGGATGCCGTAGGCGCCGGGCTTGTAGTAGCCCGGTTCGTTCGAGAGGATCATGCCGGGCTCCAGGGCGACCGTCCCGGTCTTGGCGATCCGCTGCGGCCCCTCGTGCACCGACAGGAAGGCCCCGACGCCGTGGCCGGTGCCGTGGTCGAAGTCGAGGCCGGCCTCCCAGAGCGGCAGGCGGGCGAAGGCGTCGATCTGCGCCCCCGTGGTCCCCTTCGGGAACACCGCCCGGGCGATGCCGATATGGCCCCGGAGCACGCGGGTGAAGTGCTCGCGCATCGCCTCCGAGGGGTCGCCGACCGCCACCGTGCGGGTGATGTCGGTGGTGCCGTCGGCGTATTGCGCCCCGGAATCCACGAGGAACAGCTCGCCGGGGAGGACGCACCGGTCGGTCTCCCGGCTCACCCGGTAGTGGACGATGGCGCCGTTGGCGCCGCTGCCCGAGATCGTCGGGAACGAGACGTCCCGCAGCAGGCCGCCCGCGGCGCGGAAATCCTCCAGGGCCTCCACCGCGGCGATCTCGGTCAGCGTCTCGCCCTGGGCATCGAGCCAGGCGAGGAAGCGGGTCACGGCGATGCCATCGCGAAAGTGGGCGGCGCGGGTGCCGGCGATCTCGGCCGCGTTCTTCACCGCCTTCATGGCGGTGATGGGATCGGGCCCCAGATCCGCGACGCCGCCGGCCGCCTCGACGCGCTGCTTGAGGGCGAAGGCGGCCGTGGCGGCGTCGAGGCGCAGGCGCGCGGCGTTCGCCGCCTGGGCCGCGAGGCCCTCCTCGAAGGCGGCGTGCGGATGCAGGTCGGCCAGGGGCGCCAGGGCGGCGCGCAGCTCCGGGCTCGGGTTCGGCGAGGTCAGGTAGAGGGCGGCCCGGCCGGTGCGCGGCACCAGCGCGTAGCCCAGCGCCAGGGGCGTGTGGGCCACGTCGCCGCCGCGCAGGTTGAAGGCCCAGGCGAGGTTGTGCGGATCCGAGATCACCAGGGCGGCATCGTCCGCCTCGGCGAGGACCGCCCTGATGCGGGCGAGCTTGTCCTCGGCGGACTCGCCGGCTAGGGCCGGAGGATGCGCGACCACCGGGCCGGCCGGGGCCTGCGGCCGGTCGGTCCAGACCGCGTCGACGGGGTTCGCCGCCACCGCCTGCAGGCGCGCGCCAGCCCTGGTCACCGCGCGTTCCAGGCGCGCGACGCTGTCGGGTGTGTGCAGCCAGGGATCGTAGGCGAGCACCTGGCCGGGCTTGATATGGGCGCCGATCCAGGCCGCCACGCTGGTCTCGGCCAGGGGCACCGGGGTGATGATCGCGGTGTCGACCTGGGCGGGGGCCTGGAGCGTGTAGCGCCCGTCGACGACGAGGGCCGCCGCCTCGGCCAGGATCACGGCGGTGCCGGCCGAACCGGTGAAGCCGGTGAGCCAGGCGAGGCGCTCGGCCTGGGGCGGCACGTATTCGGACTGGTGCTCGTCGGCGCGGGGCACCACGAAGCCGTCGAGCCCGGCGGTTCGCAGCGTTTCGCGCAGGGCGCGGATGCGGGCCGCGCCCTGACGGTGGCTCGGATCGTCGAAGGTCTGGAAGCGGAGGCGCGTCATGGCGCCCAGGGTTACGCCGGGCTCAGAGGGGCCGCAACCACGGCCGACGCGGGCGCGGTGCCGCGCCGCCGCGCTTCAGCACGAGCGTCGCCCAGCCCTCGATCAGCCCGTGCCGGGCGAGATGGAAGCCGCGGTGCCGGTAGGTGGAGAGCACGCCGGGCACGTCGCGCTCGATGAGGCCGGACAGGATCAGCACGCCGTGGTCGGCGACCACCGCCGTCAGCGAGGGCGCCAGCCCCTTGAGCGGCCGCGCCAGGATGTTGGCGAAGACCACGTCGAAGCGGCGCGGACGATCGGCCAGCGGATGGCGCACGCCCGGCCCCTGGTAGAGCCTGAGCACGGGCCCGAGGCCGTTCAGGCGGGCATTGCCGATGGCGGTGGTCACCGCCTCCGAGTCGAGGTCGCCGGCGATGACCGGCCTGTGCAGGGCCTTGGCCGCCGCGAAGGCGAGGATGCCGGTGCCGGTGCCGACGTCGAGCACGTGGGCCGGGCGCCCGCGCCTGAGGATCCCGGCGAAGGCCCGGAGGCAGCCCAGGGTGGTGCCGTGATGGCCGGTGCCGAAGGCGAGCGCCGCCTCGATCTCGATGGCGAGGTCGTTGGCGCGGACCGTGTCGCGGTCGTGGCTGCCATGGACGAGGAAGCGGCCGGCCCGCACCGGCTTCAGACCCTCCAGGGAGGCGCGCACCCAATCCTGCTGGTCGATGGTCTCGAAGGTGGCGACGTCCGCCTGCGCGCCGACCACGGGGCGGATCAGGTCGCGGATCAAGGCCTCGTCGGGCGCGTCGGCGAAGTAGGCTTCCAGGCGCCAGGTCCGGCCGTCCTCGGCCTCGAAGGCGGCCACCGCCGTCTGCGTCGGATCGAACATCTCGCCGAGGAGGTCGGTCATCGCGCGGGCCGAACCCTCGTCGGTGAGGAGGCGCAGGACGTGGGTCGGGCGGTGGGGAGGCAGGCCTTCGAGCATGGCCGGGGCTCTACCACCCACGCGGTTCCGCCGCCACCACGCATCTGCGACGTCCCGCCGCCACGACCCGCTCAAGCTTGCCCGGAACCGAAATCCGGCATTCGCGTTTGCTCTCGCTTCTCCAGCTTCATCTCGATGTCGGAGCGTGCGTTGTGCGTATGAAAATCAGAAGAACCGGCGGTCGAACGCCGGTCGTCCTCGCCGAAAAGTCCAAGGCCCGCCGGCGCCTCGTGCGCGAGCGCGGGGTCTTTTCCGACGCCGAGACCCTGACGGGACCGATGCCCGGGTCGATGCTCGTCCTGCTCAGCCGCCTGCACCGCTCCGAGCGTCCGCTCCGCGACGAGGACGAGCACGGCGCCTGATCGCGTCGGCGCCGATCCATGCTATGGCGGGCGCTCCGGCGAAAAATGTAAGAGCAGGGCGATGAAACAGACGAAACGGATGTTGCTCGGCGTGGTCCTGGGCGCGATGGGCAGCCTCGGGCTCGCCCGAGGCGTCGCCCCGGCGCGGGCCGAGACACCCGTGGTGGTGTTCGCCGCCGCCAGCCTCAAGAACGCCCTCGACGAGGCCGCCGCCGCCTGGACCAAGGAGACGGGCAAGACCGCCAAGATCTCCTACGCGGCCTCCAGCGCGCTGGCCAAGCAGATCGAGGCCGGCGCGCCGGCCGACCTGTTCGTCTCCGCCGATCTCGCCTGGATGGACTACGTGGCGGGCAAGGACGGCCTCAAGCCGGGCACGCGCGCCAACCTCCTGCGCAATGCCCTCGTGCTGATCGCCCCGAAGGACGCGCCCGTGGCCGTGGACCTCAAGCCCGGTCTCGACCTCGCCAAGGTCCTCGGCGACGGACGCATCGCCATGGGCAACGTCGAGGCGGTGCCGGCCGGCAAGTACGGCAAGGCGGCGCTCGAGAATCTCGGCGCCTGGGAGGGCGTGAAGGGCCGGGTCGCCCAGGCCGAGAACGTGCGGGCAGCGCTCCTCCTCGTGGCCCGCGGCGAGGCGCCGCTGGGCATCGTCTACGCCACCGATGCGGTCTCGGACCCGAGCGTGAAGGTGGTCGCCACCTTTCCGGCCGCGAGCCACCCGCCCGTGATCTATCCCGTGGCGCTGACGAAGGATTCGACCAACCCGGATGCGGCGGCGCTCCTCGCCTACCTGCGCAGCCCGGCCGCGCGCAGTTTCTTCGAGCGTCAGGGCTTCTCGGTGATCGGCGCCGAGAACCGGACCTGATCGCCCGGTCTTGCTCCACACGATCCCGGACCGGCTCGGCCTGACGCCGGAGGAATGGTCCGCCATCGCCCTCAGCCTGCGCGTGGCCGGGGTCGCCACCCTGGCGAGCCTCGTCCCGGGCCTGGCCGTCGCCTGGGTCCTGGCGCGCCGGCGCTTCCCCGGGCGGGCGCTCCTCGACGGGCTGGTGCATCTTCCGCTCATCCTGCCGCCGGTGGTGACCGGCTACCTCCTGCTCCTCGCCTTCGGCCGGCGCGGCACCTTCGGGGCCTTGCTGGCCGATCTCGGCATCGTGCTCTCGTTCCGCTGGACCGGCGCGGCCCTCGCCTGCGCGGTGATGGGGTTTCCCCTGATGGTGCGGGCGATGCGCCTCTCCCTGGAGGCCGTCGATGCCCGGGTCGAGCAGGCCGCCGCTACCCTCGGCGCCGGACCCCTCGCGGTCTTCCTCACCGTGACGCTGCCCCTCGCCCTGCCCGGCGTCCTCGCCGGCGCGGTGCTGGCCTTCGCCAAGGCGATGGGCGAATTCGGCGCCACCATCACCTTCGTGTCGAACATCCCCGGCGAGACCCAGACCCTGCCCTCGGCGATCTACACCCTGACCCAGGTGCCGGGCGGCGAGGCGGGCGCCCTGCGCCTCACCCTGGTCTCGGTGGCGATCTCGATGGCGGCCCTGCTGGTCTCCGAATTCCTGGCCCGCCGGGTCGGGCGGCGGATCGGGGCGGCCTGAAGCGATGACGCTCACGGTCGATCTCGCCCTGGCGCGCGGCGCCTTCCGCCTCGACGTGGCCTTCGCCGCGCCCGCCGGGCTCACCGTCCTGTTCGGCCGCTCCGGTTCGGGCAAGAGCACGGTGATCGCCTGCCTCGCCGGGCTGGCCCGGCCCGACCGGGGCCGGATCACCCTCGACGGCGAGACCCTGCTCGACACCGACCGCGGCCACGCGGTGCCCGCCCATCGCCGCCGCATCGGCACCGTGTTCCAGGAGGCGCGGCTGATGCCCCACCTCTCGGTCCGGCAGAACCTCGCCTACGGACGCTGGTTCGCGCGCGGGCGCCGGGATGCCGCGGGCCTGGAGCCGGAGGCGGTGGTCGCGCTCCTGGGGATCGGCCACCTCCTCGACCGGCAGCCGGCCGGGCTCTCGGGCGGCGAGGGCCAGCGGGTGGCGATCGGCCGGGCGCTGCTGTCCCGGCCCCGCCTGCTTCTGATGGACGAGCCGCTCGCCGCCCTCGATGCCGAGCGCAAGGCCGAGATCCTGCCGTTGATCGAGCGCCTGCGCGACGGGGCCGGCATCCCCATCGTCTATGTCAGCCATGCCGTGCCGGAGGTGGCGCGCCTCGCCGATACCATCGTGGTGCTGGAGGCGGGGCGCGTCGCCGCGGCCGGACCCGCCGAGGGCATCCTGCGCCGGGGCGATCTCGGTGCCTTCCACGCGGCCGAGGCCGGCGCGCTCCTCGACATGGTGGTGGAGGCCGATGCGCCGAATGCGGGGTTGACGCTTCTGTCGGGACGAGCCGGGCGGCTCCTGGTGCCGCGCCTCGCCCAGGCGGTGGGAACCGGTCTGCGCGTCCACATCCCCGCGCGCGACGTCCTGATCTCCCTCGACGAACCGGCCGGCCTGAGTGCCCGCAACCGCCTGAGCGGCCAGGTGCTCGCCCTGCACGTTCAGGCGGAGGGCACGGTGCTGGTGGAGGTGGATTGCGGCGGCGCCGTTCTCTCCGCGCGCCTGACGCGCGCCTCCGTCCACGAGCTCGGCCTCGTGCCCGGCCGGCCGGTTTTCGCCATCGTCAAGAGCGTCGCCTTCGATCCCCATGGCATGGGGCGCGCGGCTGCGGTCGAGATCTGAGGGGTCGTTAAAATTCGATGCATCGCCTTGGCATCGGCTTGAGCATGCCCGCCAAGAAGGGCCTGGCCGGACCGATTCCTTAAGATCGCATTCACGCCGCGCGTCTTGTCTGGTGGCGGAATGCAAGAGCCGCGATCAGGAGCGTGCCATGTCCATCACCAGCTTAGGCGTCACGCCGCCGACCCGCGTCACCGGCGCGACGCCGGCGCCAATTCCGCCCGTCCAGCCGGTCCAGGCCCCGGCACCCCTCGCGCCCGCGGTGCGGGTCGATATCCGTGGTCGCGACCAGGGCTCCGATCCCCGGTCCGGGATCGCGCGTGCGCCGGCCCCGGAGGAGAACGCCAAGGCGGCGCAGGCCACGATGGAGCCCCGCATCCGGATCGACCAGGACACCAAGGCGGTGGTCTACCAGGAGGTCGACCCGAATTCGGGAGACGTCGTCGTCCAGCTGCCCGACCCGGTGGTGCTCAAGGCCCGGGCCTATGCGGAAGCCGCCGAGGCCCGCGCCAAGCCCGCCACCCGCCCCCTCGACCGCACCGCCTGAGCCGCAGGGCCGATTGAAAACGAAGAAGGCCGGGGCGCTGAGCCCCGGCCTTCTCTTTTGCCGTCGGTGGAAACAGGAGAACCGCCGGCCCGAGGGCCGGCGGTGGGCTCGTCCTTAGCGGAGGAGCTGCAGGATGCCCTGCTGCGCCGTGTTGGCGAGCGAGAGGGCCGAGATGCCGATCGACTGGCGGGTCGACAGGGCCTGCGAGTTGGCGGCTTCCTCGTTGAGGTCCGCGTTCGTCAGGTTGGCCGCACCGGTGTCGAGGATGTTGATCAGGTTCTTCGAGAAGTCCTGACGATTCTGCACGATCGACAGGTTCGAGCCGAAGGTCGAGGACTGGGCGCGAAGCTGGCTGGTGGCGGTCGTGATCGCCGTCAGCGTCTTGTTGATTTCGTCATCGGTCTGGAAGCCGCCGGTGACAGCCGTGAGGCCGAGACCGTCGGAGTCGAGCTTGGCACCCGAGATGCTCAGGCTGGAGGTGCCCGTCTCGTTGAAGGTCACCTTCAGGGAGTTCTCGCTCGGGTCATCGCCGCTCCGATAAAGCAGGTTGATGCCGTTGTAGCTCGAGTCCTTGGCCTGCTGGGTGATCTGGTTCAGGATTTCGTTGAACTGCTTGGACAACGTCGTGCGGGTCGAGTTGGTCGAACCGGAGCTGTCCTTGCCGGTCGAGGTGAGCGGCGTCGCCGTGTTGGTCGCCGTGCCGTTCACAGTGGAGGTCTGAGTTCCGAGGCCGATATTGATGTTGTTGGCGACCGTGGTGCCCTGAGCGGCCGTCACGGTGATCTTCTGTGTCGAGTCGGCTTTGGTAGAGCTCAGAACCAGCTTGTTGTTGGCATCGAAGCTCGCGGAGACGTTTCCAGCCAAGCCGGTATCAGCAGCGATCTGCGTGTTGATCGCGGCAGCGATGCTGTCTCTGCTAGCGAAAGCAGCCGTACCGCCAGCCGCCACGATCTTGGCCGCATCGACCGTGATCGTCTTCGCCTGGCCGGAACCGAGCTGGATCGTGAACGATCCATTCTTGGTACCCGACAGATCAATACCACCGGCGGTCGCAGGTGGGCCGCCCGTCGCGTCAGCAATTGCAACCGAGCCGTTGATGGTCGCCTTGGCCGAACCATCCGTGGCATCGGAGCCCGTGGAAGACAGGCCGGTGGCGGCCGTGCCGGTACCAGCCGTGAAGGTGCCGGAGCTCGCACCCGTTGTCGTGCCGAAACCAGCCGTAACTTGGGTGCTACCCGAAGGCGGAGCGGCGACGCTTACGGTCACGACACCGGTCGGACCTACGTCCTGAGCGCGGAACTCGATGGTGCCGGCGTTGTTGAAGGCCGAAACCGTCGAACCAGCGGCCTTGAGCTGCACATTGTAGGCGTCGACGACGTCATCCGCGCTCGGGCCGACACCGACAGCAGTGCCGTCCGACTTGAGAGTGGTCGAATTGACTGCGAGCGAAGTCGTGACGTTGCCATCACCGACACTGAGGAACGAACCCGCAGTTGCACTGAAAGTCGGCGTGCCGAAGGCCGCGCCGGCCGCAACTTTCGCGTTTGTCGTGGAGCTCGCCTTTCCGAAGCCGATGTCGAGGGTGGAGCTCGTCGCACCGCTCACGGAAAGCTGCTGGGTCGCGCCGGAACTGGTCGTGGCAAAATTAATACGACCGTCGCCGCCGACCGAAGCAGAGACCTTGCCCTTCAATGCAGAGCTGTTGGAGATCTGACTGTTGATCGCCGTCACCAGCTGGCTAGCCGAGACTTTGGTCAGGTCCGAGCTGTTGTTGGCGAGGGTCGAAGAGTCGAGGCGGATCGTGGTCTTGGTCTTGCCACCATCGAGCGAGATGTCCAGCGAGCCGTCCTTGGCGACGCTCGAGAAATCCTGGGTGCCGTCGGCGGTGCCGGCCAGACCCTGGAAGCTCTTGCTGCCGCTCACGGTGGCGGCGGTGGCGGCCAGACCGCTGGTGACGGCGCTCTTGTCGGCCAGCGCCTGGTTGGCGGTGGACTTGGCCGAGTCGACCAGCTTCTGGATCGAGGTGATGCCCTGGTTGGCGGCCTGGATGGTCTGGACGCCGTTCGAGATGCCGTTCAGGAGCGAACCGAGATCGCCGGAGCGGCCGGTCAGCGACTGCGAGGTGAAGAAGCTCGTCGGGTCGTCGAGGGCCGAGTTGACCTTCTTGCCGGTGGAGAGGCGGTTCTGGGTCTGGGTGAGGAGGTCGGCCGTGCCCTGCAGCGAGAGCAGGTTCTGGCGGGTCGCGGCGGTAAGGGTGATGCCTGAGGACATGGTGTTCGATCCATTCTGATCGGTGCGCCTCCGTTTTTGGAGGCCCGTGCACATGACCACCCATCCCTTGCGATCGACTTAATAGGCGCGCCGAACGAAAGCTTACGAGGATCGGTCGATTGTCGTCGATTTGCAAAAAGTCCCTTTTTCTTCAGAGCGTTGGTGGTCCGAGCCGAACGTGCCGTTGAGGTCTTGTTAACCAAGATCGGTGAATGTGCCGATGAGGTCCGGAACGAGTGTCGCCATGCCCCTGAAGATCGAGCTCAAGCCGTTCGAGCGTCTGCTGATCGGGGGCACGGCGATCCGCAACGGGTCCCGCCGCTCCAGCTTCGTCATCGAGACCGTGACGAAGTTCCTGCGGGAGAGCGACATCATCCTGGAGAGCGAGGCCGATACCGCCTGCAAGCGCCTCTACGTGACCCTGACGGTGATGTACCTCGCCGAGGTCACGCCGGAGGCGGAGGACCTGTTCATCACCCAGGCCAATGCGCTCATCGCGGCGGCGCCCAGCATGGCACCCTACCTGCGCGACATCCACGACTTCATCGCCGAACGCGACCTCTACCGCGCGCTGAAGCGCTGCAAGGAGCTGATCCAGTACGAGCAGTCGCTGGCCGAGCGGCTGGCGCCCCCCGCTGCGTCCGAGGGGTGAGGCGCGGAGAGGTTCGATGAATCGAGAGAGCCCGCCGCTGGGAAGCGGCGGGCTCTCTCGATTTCGGCCCTGTCGTCGCGCGCGTTGCGCGCGCCTCACATGCGCAGGCCGGCGGCGATGTTCTGGTTGATGCTGATGAGGGCGGAGAGCTTCTCGGCGCTCGGCTCGATCAGCGTGTCGATCATCCGCTTGAAGACGAAGGTCGAGAGCTCGGCGATGTTGTTCTTGATCTCGATCGGCAGCGGGCTCTCGGGCGCGGTGGCGGCCCCGGCGATGATGGTCCAGACCTTCTGGTTGAAGTTCAGGGCCTCGTTCAGCGCGGGCGCCTGATTGGTCCAGTCGGTCTGGATCGCCTGGAGGCGGGTCGCGGCCTTGATCAGCACGGCGGCTTCCGCCTCGCGCGGCGACAACGCGGTCTGTGCAACCCGGGCATAGGCGCTGGCGCCGTACGACATCGCTGGATTCTCCTTCAACGGCGCAGACCCGATTCGGGGCGCGGAGGAGACCTTAGGCCTTCGATTGTTAAGGGATCGTAAGATCGGCCCGTGCCGTAATCATGCCGGGATATGCGACGAGGGAGAGCGGGCGTCCGCGCGGATCACGCGCGGGATGCCGGATTCCACCACATGATGAATTTCGTTCTCGGTACGGTCGCGGGCGGGTTGCTGGTCGGACTCGTCACGATCTCCGCCGTCCGCCAGCCGGCCGTTCAGGCCAAGCTCGGCCTGTTTCCCGTCTCCAGCGCCCTGATGATGCCGGCGGCGAAGTCGCCGGAGGCACCCCGCCCCGATCCGGGCTGCCGGCCGGGCACGGCGGTCGGCCAGCCAGACATGCTGTTCTCGAAGCGCCGGTTCTGGTTCGTCGCCCCCTGAGACGGCGCGCGCCCGCGTCTCAGATGCTGCTGATCAGGAACATCACCATCGTGGTCGCCACGGTGGTGCTGACGAAACCGCAGAGGGCGGCGGCGAAGGACGGGCCGGTGGACAGGCTGCGATCCGTGCTCTTCAGGTCGAGGGCGGCGATGGTGTTCATGATGGCTGACCTTGGCGGCGGCGAATCATCGGCCGCGTGTGAGTTCACAGTGAGACGAAGCGTGGCGGGTGGGCGTGCGGGCTCGCACGCGATCAGTCGCAGCGATGGACGCGCTTGGCGACGCGCAGGGCTCGCGACTCGCTGCGCAGGTCGATGGCGATGACGCCTGCGCCGCAATCCTCGAACGCGTCACGCGCATCGGCGTAGCGGTCGCCGATCTCGTCGAGGGTGTCGCAGACGCGGTCGTGATTGCCGAGCCGGGCCTCCTGGCGGAACTGGTAGCGCAGGGCGTTGGCCTCATCGACCTTGCGCTGGGCATCGAGGCAGGCCGGTGCCGCGAGGGCAGGGGCCGCGAGGCTTACAAGCAGTGCTGCGGCGAGGGGAAGTCGAAGCGATTGACGCATGGGGACACCTGAAGATGGGGACACTGGGCGTGCGGCCGGTGAACAGAATTCATCGAGCGTTCGAAAGTGTCCGCAAGATCACGACCGACATCTCCAATATTGTGTTGGACGATGGCGCTCATCTCGCGTTCAGGCTCCGGAAACGGCAAACCCGCCGCTAAGGTTCCACGGTTTTGTGCGGTGCCGTTCGTCGCCGGCGCGACACCAAGATCGCCGCGAGGGAGACGGGGGCCGCTCCCTGTGCGTCGACGCCGACGTCGTATTGCCGGGGGATCGGCTTCAGCTTGTTGTGCGAATGGCCATGCAGGTTGAGGGCGCCGCGCCCGATCCCGTTCCAGGTCCGGAAGGCGTAGTGGCAGAGCACGAGGCGGCGTGCCTCCACGGTGACCTCGGCATAGTGCGAGACCGAGGCCCAGCCGGGAGCCCGCAGCGTCCCGGGCCCGTCATTGTTGCCGACGACGAGGTGCTTGACGCCCGGCAGGGCCGCCAGGATCTCGGAGAGGCGGGCCTCGGAGGGGCCGAGGGCGAAGTCGCCCAGATGCCAGACCTCGTCCCCGGGTGCCACCACGGCGTTCCAGGCGGCGATCAGCGCGGCATCGTGGGCCGCGAGATCCGGATAGGGCCGCTTGTCGATCCGCAGGATGCGCGGATCGCCGAAATGCGTGTCGCTGGTGAACCACACGGCCATGGCCGCCTCCCGTCGGCCGCGATCAGCGGCCGGGGCTGAAGCGCAGGGGCACGGTGACGGCGAGGCTGCTCAGCGAGATGCCGGCCGGGGCAGGCGGCAGGGAGCCGCGCACCGTCGCCAGGGCAGCGCTGTCGATGGCGCCGACGCCGCTGCTGCTGGCCAG
The DNA here is from genome assembly GCF_001422885.1 of Methylobacterium sp. Leaf104. Classification (GTDB taxonomy): domain Bacteria; phylum Pseudomonadota; class Alphaproteobacteria; order Rhizobiales; family Beijerinckiaceae; genus Methylobacterium. The sequence continues at coordinate 51,662 of NZ_LMMZ01000001.1, forward strand.
GCCCGAACTCAGGACCTGGCCGGAGCGGGACACGGTGAACCGGACGACGGCGACACCGCCGCTGGTTCCGGCCGCCGCGTTCGCGTTCATCCGGCCCCGGATCGCCGAACTCAGCATGCCCTGCCAGGCCCGAAGGGCGTTCGGGTCGTTCCCTCCGGCGGCGGCGCCGGCGCTGCTCTGGCGCGAGGCGGAGGCCGAGTTCTGCTGGGCGCGGCCCTCGCTCGCTGCGGCCGATGCCCGGCGGGCGGCGTCCTTGGCGGCCTTCGCCTTGGCCTCCTTGGCGGCCTCGCGCCGGGCCTCGGCGATCGCCTCGCGGCGCTCTTCCTGCTCGGCCTTCAGGCGCGCCTCGCGGTCGGCCTTCCGCTTGGCCTCGCGCTTGGCCTCGAGAATCTTGGCCATGTCGGGCTTCGGCTTCTCCACCTCCACGGGCTTCGGCGCCTCGGCGACCGTCGGCGGGGGCGGCGCGAGGGCCGGGGCCTCCGGCGCGGTCGAGGTGATTACCTGGTCCTCGGGCGGCGGCTCGGCCACCGCTTCCACGGGTGGCGTGACCGGCACCTCCGGCGGCTCGGCCATGGTGGTGGCCTCGGGCGCGACCGGCGTCGCGTCCGGCGGCGGCGGGACGGTCGCCTCGGGGGGCGCCACCTCGGTGGTCTCCAGGGGCTTCGTCACCGGAACGGCCTCCGGCGTCTCCACCGGGTTCGCCTCGGGCGGGGCCGGCGCCTGCGCCGCCTGTTCGGCCGGCGCCTGGGTGTTCGCCTCCGTCATCTGCGGCGCGAGATCGATCGTGACGATGTTCTCGCCCGGGGGGGCGGTCGGCGCCGTGCCGAACAGCGCCATGCCGACGAGCGCCGCGACGTGCAGGGCGAGGGCGGCGAGGAAGGCGGCGGTGAGGCCGGACGGGCCGCGCTGCTCCGGCTCGGCGGTCGTCACGAAGGCGCTGTTGGGATTCAGGGCGTTCATGGATTACTGCGGCGTTCCGCTGGCGGGGGCCGGAGCGGCGGCCGGCGCCGAGGGCAGCGCCCCGCCGGGCGACTGGGCGATCAGCGAGACCTTGGTGAAGCCGGCCTGACCGACGAGGCCCATCACCTCCATGATCTTGCCGTAGGGCACGTCGCGGTCGCCGCGCACCAGCATCACCTGGGAGGGATCCTGGGCCGCCAGGGCACGCAGGCGGGGCATGATCGCGTCCGGGGTCAGCTCCTCCTTGGCGAGGTAGGGCTTGCCGTCCTTGTCGATGGAGATCTCCAGCGGCTTCTTGGCCTGGGCGACCTTCTGGGCGGTGGTCTTGGGCAGCTGCACCGGCACGCCCGTGGTCATCAGGGGGGCGGCCACCATGAAGATGATCAGCAGCACGAGCATCACGTCGACCATCGGGGTGACGTTGATCTCGGACATCGGTGCCGCGTCGAGGCCATCCTCGTCGTCGCCGCCGCCGGCGCGGATCGAACCCATTGCCATCGTGGAGCGGCCCTCCGGGGCCAGGGCGGACGACGATCAGGCCGGTCCGCCGCACAGGTTGCTGTCGGGAATCGGCGCTCGCGCGGCGCCGAATCGGGTCTCGGTCAGGACGGAACGGTCACTCGGCGGCGGCGGCGCGCCCATGCACGGTGCGGTCGCGGGCGAGGCGGTTGCCGAGGATGCCGATGGTGGAGACGAAGCTCGACTGGACCCGGCCGACATCGTTGATGAGCTTGTTGTAGGCCATCACCGCCGGGATCGCGACGATGAGGCCGATGGCGGTGGCGAACAGCGCCTCGGCGATGCCCGGCGCCACCACGGCCAGCGAGGTGTCCTGGCTCTTCGCGATCGACGAGAAGGAGTTCATGATACCCCAGACCGTGCCGAACAGGCCGATGAACGGCGCGGTCGAGCCGGCGGTGGCCAGGAGCGGCAGGCCGGTCTGGAGGCGCTTGATCCGGCTGGTGAGTGTCGCGCGCATGGCGCGCTCGATGCGGTCGCGACGCTCGGCCCGGGTCTCGCTGGCATCCTGGTCGCGCCAGGCCTCGACGGCCGCTCCCGTGATCTGTGCGTCGATGCCGCCGCCCGAGGATTCGAGCGCCCCGCCCGAGCGGACCAGCACGTCGAAGGCCTTGGCCTGACGCTTGGCGGCGGCGATCCGCACGATCTTCTCGAACACCACGGTCCAGCACGCGATCGAGGCGACCACGAGCAGGATCATCACGCCCTTCACGATCGGATCGGCCTGCAGGAACAGTCCGATGAAGGAAAAGTCGTGAGCGACTTCGGCCGGTGCGGCGGTCGGATCCATGGCGGTCTCTCTCGATGGGGGCGGTGTTCGGCGTGCGGACGGCGTCGTCGGGTTTCGGGTGCGCCGATCAGCGCACGAAGGTGGCGGACGTCTTGCTCTCGGTCTCGATGCGATCGAGGCAGGTCTCGCGGCTGGCCTCGCCGCCCTCGCAGGCGAGGACGTCGTTGAGGAGCAGGCGGCTGATCTTCGGGCAGGCGATGCCGGGGAAGTCGAAGAGGCGGACCATGGTCTTGCGGTCCTGCACCGGTCCGAGTTCCACGGAGAGGCGCTTCTGGGCGATGCCCTCGGGGTCGAACGCGAAGAGATCGACCTTCAGCGACTTCAGGGCCGGACCGCGGCTGTTGTCCACGACGAGGTAGGTCCGGCAGGCGTCGCCGGCGGGCTCCAGGCGGTTCAGTTCGAGCTTCAGGGGCGGGGCCGCGGCCTTGCCGTCCTGCGCGCCGACCGTCGCGGTCAGGCCCGCGAGCATCGTCAGGGCGGCGAGGACGGAGGCGCCGGGCCGCGCCACGATGAACCGATTCCTCCGCAAGGGCCGTTCTCCGATCACGCCGCGCACTCCGCCAATGGTCTTCGCCGCCAGCCGCGACGCTCTTCCAGTTCCGGGACGAGGCCTGTTCCGACGCGATGTCGCGACAGTCCGCCCAGCCCCGATTCGGGGTCGCCAATGCCGAGGGGCGCGGTCCGAGAACCGCGATCCGGGCGCTGACTGATGCGGGGTGGGCATATCCGAGGACCCGGCCGCAGATCAAGCGCAGGGCCGAATATCAGAGGAATTCCAAACTGTTACTCGGGGCCTGGGCGCGGCTAAGCTCGTCCTCTGCCGAACGGTCCCGGGCCGGATTGCCGAAAACACCTGAGGTCTCAGGGGCTAACGGGGCCATGCGCCCGGGAGGCCCGACCCTTGATGCGCCCGGGAGCGGTCTCCATATCGCGAGGACCGGCGAGGCATCGCCGGGAGGGGTGCTGCCCAGGTGGGCCCCGATCACCGAAGTGCCTCATGAAACTCTGTTTCGGGCTTCGCTGGAAGGACAAGCGTTCGTGACGACTCGGCCCTCACCGTTCGGACATCCCTTTCTCCTCGGGTTCGATGAGATCGAACAGGCCCTCGACCGGGTGTCGAAGGCCGCCAACGACGGGTATCCGCCCTACAACATCGAGCGTCTGGCGCGCACCGAGCACCAGCCGGAGCGCCTTCGCATCACGCTGGCGGTGGCAGGCTTCACCCGCGACCAGCTCGACGTGATGCTGGAGGAGAGCCAGCTCGTCGTGCGGGGCCGGCAGGTCGATGACAAGACCCGGCAGTTCCTGCACCGCGGCATCGCGGCGCGTCAGTTTCAGCGCGCCTTCCTGCTCGCGGACGGCATGGAGGTGATGGGTGCCGACCTGTCGAACGGCCTGCTGTCCATCGACCTGACCCGGCCCGAGCCGGACCGGATCGTGCGCAAGATCGCCATCGCGTCCCGCGACGAGGCCTGACATCGGGGCTTCGACGCCACATCGACCGCCGGGCAGGGTCCCGGTGTACCGCTCTGCCAAGAAGGAGGGCAGTCCATGACCGAGTTCAACACCAATCCGCTCACCCAGGCCGATCTCGACCCGGCGGAGTTCAACGTGGCCGATCTCGCGGCCCTCGGCGAGGGCCACATCGCCTACGTGCGCGCCATCCGCTCGGACGAGGTGAAGCGCATCTTCCCGCAGGCGCCCGACCTGAGCCCCGGGCTCGACCTGTTCGCGCTCCTCTCCGCCAGCGGGGCCCCGATCCTGCTCGCCGATTCGCGGGATGCCGTGGTGGCCAACGCGGCCGCCAACGATCTCTACACGGTCAGCCTGCACTAGGCGGAAGATCGGCCACCGCCGCCAGCAGCCGCGCGAGATCCTGCGGTCGCGACAGGCGGTGGTCGCCATCGGCGATGAGGGTGAGGATTGTGCCGGCCTTCGGCAGGCTCTCCACCACCCGGAGCGCGTGGGTGTAGGGCACGTCCGGGTCGTCCATGCCCTGCAGGATGTGGACGGAGCAGCCGGGATCGAAGGCGCCTCCCAGGAGGCAGTGGCTTCGCCCGTCCTCGATCAGGGCGTGCGTGATCGGCACCGGACTCGGATCGTAGGCGCTCGGACGGAACCAAGCGCCGTCCCGCTCGATCTGCGCCCGGATCTCCGGCGGGAACCGATCCCACAGGAGGCTCTGGGTGAAATCCAGGGCCGGTGCGATGAGGAGGAGGCCCGAGGGGGACGGTCGACCCTGTCGCGCGAGAGCGCGCGCCGCGAGGCAGGCGATCCAGCCGCCCATCGACGATCCCACCAGGATCGGGCGTTCCGGCGCATACGCGGCGATCACCGCCTGCGCATCGGCGAGCCAGGTCGAGATCGTGGCCTCGGCGAACACGCCTCCCGACTCGCCGTGCCCCGAATAGTCGAAGCGCACCAGGGCGCGGCCCTCGCGCGCGGCCCAGGCATCGAGGGCCATCGCCTTCGTGGCGCCCATGTCGGAGCGGAAACCCCCGAGCCAGACCAGGGGCGGACCGTCTCCCATCCTCCGCCGCACCGCGATTCGGCGTGCCGCGGTTCCCGTGCCGACCTCAATGAAGTCCGGAGCCTCGCCCTGCGCAGACGTCATTCGTTAACCCTCGCCCTGGGATGCATCGAACTGAATGCATCGCCTTCGCATTTCGTTTACCGGGCCGTAAAGCGCGGCGTTCAAGCTCACGGCCATGACCGAAACGCAAGACGGACTCCGTTCGCCTCGGGTAAGCAGCTCGAGCCTCTTCCCCCGGCCCTGGGCCATTCCGGCTTGCGCGTCATGAACGGCGACGGACGCGGCAGTTTCCCGAGTGAGCGGGCGCCCCTCGCCGGGGCGACCATCCTGCAGATCGTCCCGGAACTCGATGCCGGCGGCGCCGAGCGCACCACCGTCGACGTCGCCGCCGCCCTGGCCGCGGCCGGCGCCCGGGCGCTTGTCGCCACGGAGGGCGGCCGCCTGATCGGCGAACTGCAGGCCAAGGGCGGGATCTGGCTGCCGTTTCCCGCGGCCTCGAAGAACCCCCTCAGGATGGCCCTGAACGTGGGGCGCCTCGCGCGCCTGTGCCGACGCGAGGGCGTGCAGATCGTCCATGCGCGCTCGCGAGCCCCGGCCTGGGTTGCCCTCGGTGCGGCGCGGCGGCTGAAGCTGCCCTTCGTCACCACCTATCACGGAAGCTATTCCGGCCGGACGGGCGTGAAGGTCCTCTACAACTCCGTGATGGCGCGCGGCGACGTGGTCATCGCCAATTCGCATTACACGGCCGACCTGATCCGTGCCCTGCACCCGGAACAGGCGGGCGACCGGGTGCGGGTGATCCATCGCGGCACCGATCTCGCCCAGTTCACGCCCGCGGCGGTTCTCCCGTCCCGCGTGGAGGCCCTGCGCCGCGCCTGGGGCGTCGCCCCGCACGAGCGGGTGGTGCTGCTCGCCGCGCGCCTCACGGGCTGGAAGGGCCAGCGCGTCCTGATCGAGGCGGCGGCTTTGATGCGCGACCGCGGCGTCACCGACGTCGCCATCGTGCTCGCCGGCGATCCGCAGGGACGCATCGGCTACGAGCGCGAGCTCGACGCGTTGATCGCGGCGCGCAGCCTTCAGGCCATCGTGCACCGGGTCGGGCACTGCACCGACATGCCGGCCGCCTTCCGGGCGGCCTCCGTCGTCGCGGTCCCGTCCGTGGAGCCCGAAGCCTTCGGACGCTCTGCGGTCGAGGCGCAGGCCCTGGGCACGCCGGTGGTGGTCTCGGATCTCGGTGCCGTGCCGGAGACGGTGCTGGCGCCCCCGGAGGTTCCGCCGGCCCAGCGCACGGGGTGGCGGGTGCCGCCCGGCGATGCCCGCGCCCTGGCCGACGCGCTGACGGAGGCCTTGTCCCTCGGAGCCAGCGCGCGCGATGCCATGACCCGGCGCGGCCGGGCGCATGTCGAGGCGCACTTCTCCCTGGAGGGCATGGTCGGCGACACGCTCGCCGTCTACGCCGACCTCATCGCCGGCCGGACGGTGGTTCCGCGGGGTTGATCGCTGCGTCCAATGAACCAAACCGCGACGACCGTGTTGACTTGCACGAGAGTTCAGCCAAGGTGTCGCACCGAATTTCGCGAGCGATGGGTGGCCAGGATCGACCCCAAACGGGGTTTGGGTTCGCAGGCTGCCGTTTCGTCGTTTCACTAGGAGATCAAAGCCATTCGTAGACCAATGAGAGCTATGCCGGCCCCGCAGAAGGACGGGCCGCGCGCCAACCGGGACATCCGCGGCGTTCGCGAAGTGCAGCTCATCGACGACACCGGACAGAACCGTGGCGTCGTCGCCTTCTTCGACGCCATCGCCATGGCCGAGGAAGCGGGCCTCGACCTCGTCGAGATCGCACCGAACTCCGTCCCTCCCGTCTGTAAGCTTCTCGATTACGGCCGCTTCCGCTTCAACGAACAGAAGAAGCAGAACGAAGCGCGCAAGAAGCAGAAGACGGTCGAGGTCAAGGAGATCAAGCTCCGCCCCGGCATCGACAAGCACGACTACGACACCAAGATGAAGGCCGTGATCCGGTTCTTCGAGGAGGGCGACAAGGTCAAGGTGACCCTGCGCTTCCGGGGTCGCGAGATGGCGCACCAGGATATCGGCCTGCGCCTGCTCGAACGGGTGAAGAACGAAACCCAGGAGATCGCCAAGGTCGAGAGCGAGCCCATGCTCGAGGGCCGGCAGATGATCATGATTCTGGCGCCGCGCTGAGGCGCGCGCTGACGGTCTGATGCGGCGAACGCACCGTCTTCCTCCCAGGAAGGCGGTGTTTTTCGTTTGCGACGACCGATGGCCGGGTCGGCGCCGGTCTTCCAGGGGCAGCGCCCGCGACGAGGCGCTGCCCGCTCCGCGAGGGTCTACTTCAGCAGCGAGATCTGCGCGTCCCCCGTCCGCCGCAGCACGTTGACCGTCACGTCCTCTCCGTAGCGCTGCAGGCGCAGGTCCACCCGCGAGGTGCCGATCTTCAGGTTGAAGATCGAGACGCCGTCGAGGAAGGGCGGCAGGGTCGGATTGCGGAAGCGCACCCGGTTGCGGTCGTGGTCGATCTCCAGACCGAGGCAGGCCGCCAGGAAGGCGAAGGGCGCGGCCGCTGCCCAGGCCTGTGGCGAGCAGGCCACCGGGTAGGAGACGGGACCGCGCTGGTGGCGCCGCATGAAGCCGCAGAACAGCTCCGGCAGGCGCTTCTGGTCCTGATAGAGGGCCGTGTCGAACATCCCCTCGAAGATGCGCGAGGCTTCCGGCTTCAGGTCGTAGCGCGCCAATCCGAGGGCGATGAGCGCGTTGTCGTGCGGCCAGATCGAGCCGTTGTGGTATGACATCGGATTGTAGCGCGCCTCGCCGCGGGCGATCGTGCGCACGCCCCAGCCGTTGAAGCCGTCCTTCGACAGGAGGTTGGCGGCGACGCTCGCCGCCCGCTCCGGCAGGGCGATGCCGGTGAAGAGCGCGTGGCCCGCGTTGGACGAGCGCACGGCGCATTGCCGCTTCTCGCCGTCGAGGGCCAGGGCGTAGGTGCCGATCGCCTCGCACCAGAACGCCTTGTCGAAGTTCTCGCGCAGGACCTTCGCCTCGTTGCCGAGACGTTGCGCGAGATCGTCGTGACCCAGGAGCGAGGCGAGCTTGGCCGCCCCGTTCTTGGCGGCATAGACGTAGCCCTGAACCTCACAGAGTGCGATCGGCCCCTTGGCGAGGTTGCCGTCGGTGTGGAAGATCGAGTCGTGGCTGTCCTTCCAGCCCTGGTTCTCGAGGCCCTTGTCGGTGTCGCGGGCATACTCGACGAAGCCGTCGCCGTCCCGGTCGCCGTACTTGTCCATCCAGGTCAAGGCGAGTTCCAGGGCCGGCCAGATCGCCGAGATGGTCTCGAGGTCGCCGGTGACGGCGTAGTATTCCCAAGCCAGCATCACGAAGAGCGGCGTCCCGTCGATGGTGCCGTAGTAATGCCGGAACGGCACTTCGCCGAGCATCGCCATCTCGCCACGCCGCGTCTCGTGCAGCACCTTGCCGGGCTGCGCGTCGGCGGCCGGGTCGACGGCCTTGGCCTGGGTCGAGGCGAGGTAGCGCAGGACGCCCTTGCCGAAATTCGGATCGATCCAGAGCGCCATCATGGCGGTGATGATCCCGTCGCGCCCGAACACCGTGGAGTACCAGGGAATGCCGGCGAAGGGGTAGATCCCCTCGGGGGTGCGGCTCGCGAGCATATAGAGGTCGGCCGTGGCGCGGCAGGCCGCCTCGTTGAACTGGTCGTTCGACGAGATGATCGTGGTGATGCCGGCGGTGAGCTGCCGCAGGTCGCGGCGCGAATCGCGGTAGGCCCGGGCGAAGATGACGCCCTCGGCCAGGCCCTTGGGATGGCGCGGGGCGGCGGAGCTGCCGGCGGCGCGCGACAGGCCGGCGGCCGCATCCTCGCCGACCCGCTCGGCGGCCGGGGCGCTCGTGAAGGCGCGGTGGGATTCGAAGACCGCCCGGAGGAACAGCGAGGCGCGGCCTCCCGGCGGCAGGGAGACGACGAACTCGGCCCGGCCCGGCTCGATGTGCTTCGGCTTCGGCCCGAAATGCAGGCTCGTCGTGCGCACGACCTCGTCGAGGCCGGCATAGCGGAACTGGACCTCGGACTCGCTCGCCACCTGAACGCTGCGCTTGCCGCGCACCGGGCGATCCATGCCGCGCACTTCGAAGAGATCGCGGAAATCCGCATCGAAGGTGACCGCGACTTTGAGGTGCCAGTGCCGGGAATCGTAGTTGCGCAGGCCGATCCGGTCGTAGCAGGCGCCCTTGAACAGGAACTTGGTGCGCTCGATCGCGATCAGCTCGCGGGGAATCGTGGTCTCGTCATGGGCGTCGATGCGGATGTCGGGCGTCGTCATGTCGACGCTGAGCGCGCCGTTGTCGTCCTGCATCACGGAAGACAACAGCAGCGGGCGCTGATCCTCGATGGTGACGTGCAGGCGCGAGAGGTAACGGGTGTCCTGGAAGTAGAGGCCCTCGGGACCGGGGAGCACGCCGATATCGCCGTAGCTGTCGAGCACCGCGAAGGCCTCGCCGTACTTCAGCGAGCGCAGCGGACGCTCGACCAGGGAGGTCTGCGCCTCGATGTGGTACTGCGGCAGGACTTCGTCGGCATCCTGGAAACCGCGGGGGATCCGCGTCTCGGTCGCGGCCGTCCCGGCCGCGGTTTCGGAGGTCGCCTTCAGTGTATCCGCTGCCATGCCTGAGCGTCTCCGAAATGGGGGGTCGAATCAAAAGGGCCGCCGGTCGCATGATGCGGCGCGGCGGCCCTCAGTGGCAGAGGTAGTGCGGCAATCTTGCGGCGCCAAGCCAGTCCGGCGGCGAGCAAAACCGATGCCGGGCGGAGCCCGGCTCGGCCCTGATCAGGCCGGCATGGCGGCGACGGAGATCTGGGGCAGGGCGGACCCGTTCATCTCGCCGTAATGCGAGGCGAACGCGCCGGCATGCGGCAGCTTGATCACCGAGTTCGCGCCGGCGAGCAGCTGCTCGTAGGCGGCCACGTACTTGCGCACCATGCACTCGGCGGTGAAGTTGCCCTCGAAGTGCCTGCGCACGCCGGCGCGGCTCATCGCCTTGACCGTGTGAACCGCGGCCACCGCGTCGTCCATCGAGTCGCACAGGACGCCCGAGACGCCGTCGGCGATGACTTCCGGCACGGAGCCGTTGCGGAAGGCGATCACCGGCGTGCCGGCCGACATCGCCTCGATCATCACGAGGCCGAAGGGCTCCGGCCAGTCGATCGGGAAGGCGAGGGCGAGGGCGTTGCCGAGGAAGTCCTTCTTCTGCTCCTCGTTGATCTCGCCGATGAACTCGACGAGGGGATGGTGGATCATCGGCTCGATGACCTCGTCCCAGTAATCCTGGTCGGCCTTGTCGACCTTCGCGGCGATCTTCAGCGGAACGCCGGAGCGGATCGCCATCTCGATGGCCCGGTCCGGGCGCTTCTCCGGCGAGATGCGGCCGAGGAAGGCCAGATAACCGCCCTTCGATTCCGGGTAGAAGGGACAATTCTGGGCCGGAAGGCCGTGGTGGATGGTCGAGAGCCAGTTGACGTTCTCGGGCATCGGATCGCGCTGATTGTCCGAGATCGACACCAGGGGCATGCCGGTGAAGGTGCGGTAGACGGGCATGAAGTCCGGCACGTCGAGGCGTCCGTGCATCGTCGTGAGGCACTTGTGGTTCAGGTCCTCGAACATCGGGTATTGCAGCAGATCGATGTGGAAGTGCAGGATGTCGAACTCGTGCGCCCGCTTGTGCACGTGGTGGAGCATCGCGAGGTGGCTCGCGGTGTGATCCCGGTAGCCGAGGAGCCGCAGGCCCTCCGGCGTGCAGGCCGCCAGCTTGGCGGAGGTCTCCGAATCGCCGCTGGCGAACAGGGTGACGTCGTGGCCCTGGCGGACCAGTTCCTCGGTGATCCACGACACCACGCGCTCGGTCCCGCCATAGAACTTCGGGGGTACGGCCTCCGAGAGCGGAGCAATCTGGGCAATGCGCACGAAGCGTCTCCTATGAGGTCGAATGTTGCGCCGACCTAACGCGATCCGGCCTGAGTGGGACATGAACGAAACAGACGGCCAAGGTTATGGTTCCCGCTTCCCCGCGATCGCCAGGGCCCTCTGACAGATGGTCCGGGATGTCCCCGATATCCCCGTGATCCGTGCTGCCTGGCATGCCAGACAAGCCTATGGCAGGGCTTGCAAGAACCCGGCCGCGATGCTCCCTGCGCGCATCCGTCGTGTTGTGCGGAACGAGGGAAGAACTACCTGAGGCGCATGGCCGATTTTGTGCGACGCACGATGCCCTTGTTTCACTCCAGGGGGTCGTCTAAGCCTCGCGCCTGCGCAGTCTGGCATTGGAGCAATTCCACGTGGCCGTCGGCGCCGAAGGCGTCGCAATCGTCCGCGAACACGAGAGGTCCCGCATGTCCGGCCTGATGGCAGACTATCTGCCCCTCATCGTCTTTATCGGCGTCTCGGTGTTCATTGCCGCGGCTCTGCTGGTCGCGCCCTTCCTGGTCGCCTACAACAGCCCCGATCCCGAGAAGCTGTCGGCTTACGAGTGCGGCTTCAACGCCTTCGACGACGCGCGCATGAAGTTCGATGTGCGCTTCTACCTCGTCGCGATCCTGTTCATCATCTTCGATCTCGAAGTCGCATTCCTGTTTCCGTGGGCGATCACCTTCGGGGAGCTCGGTTGGTTCGGCATGTGGTCGATGATGGCCTTCCTCGGCGTTCTGACCGTCGGGTTCGTCTACGAGTGGCGCAAGGGTGCCCTCGAATGGGATTAGCGCCGCCGATCGCGCTGCCGACGAAGCCTGTCTGTCCGAAGCCTGATCCCGAGAAACCGATGGCCTTCAGCCCCGACCTCTCCCGCGCCCCGGCGATCGCGCCGGCCCCCAAGGGGATCATCGATCCTAACACGGGGCTGCCGATCGGCGCCGACGATCCGACCTTCCTGTCGATCAACAACGAACTTGCCGACCGCGGCTTCCTCGTCACTTCGACGGACGATCTCATCAACTGGGCCCGCACCGGCTCGCTGATGTGGATGACCTTCGGCCTCGCCTGCTGCGCCGTCGAGATGATGCAGATGTCGATGCCGCGCTACGATTGCGAGCGCTTCGGCTTCGCGCCGCGTGGGAGCCCACGCCAGTCCGACGTGATGATCGTCGCCGGCACGCTCACCAACAAGATGGCCCCCGCCCTGCGCAAGGTCTATGACCAGATGCCGGAGCCGCGCTACGTCATCTCCATGGGGTCCTGCGCCAACGGCGGCGGGTACTATCACTACTCCTACTCGGTGGTCCGCGGCTGCGACCGGGTGGTGCCGGTGGACATCTACGTTCCGGGCTGTCCGCCCACCGCCGAGGCGCTGCTCTACGGCGTGCTCCTGCTTCAGAAGAAGATCCGCCGCACCGGCACGATCGAGCGCTGAGGAAGGACGCCCGGCATGACCAACGGCATCAGCATCCTCGCCCACACCGCACCGGATTCCGGCATCGGTGCCCTCGAGCGGATCGGCGACCATGTCGCCGGAGCGCTCGGTCCCGCGATCGTCTCGCGCACCATCGCGTTCGGCGAACTCACCCTCGTGGTTCAGGCCAGCGACATCATCTACGCCCTGACCTACCTGCGCGACGACCCAGCCTGTGCCTTCCGCTGCTTCATCGACATCTGCGGGGCCGACTACCCGGCCCGCGAGAAGCGCTTCGATGTGGTCTATCACCTGCTCTCGCTGCGCCATAACGCCCGCATCCGCGTGAAGGTCCAGACCGACGACCAGACGCCGGTGCCCTCCGTGATCGAGGTCTTCCCGGCGGCGAATTGGTTCGAGCGCGAAACCTACGATCTCTACGGCATCCTGTTCTCGGGGCATCCGGACCTGCGCCGGCTGCTCACCGATTACGGCTTCGAGGGACATCCCCTGCGCAAGGATTTTCCGCTCACGGGGTTCGTCGAGGTCCGCTACGACCAGGACGAGGCCCGCGTGGTCTACGAGCCGGTGAAGCTCACCCAGGAATTCCGAAACTTCGACTTCCTCTCGCCGTGGGAGGGCACCGAATACGTGCTCCCGGGCGACGAGAAGACGTCGGCCTGAGCGGCGGAGCGAGGCCATGACCGAGCACAACATCCGCAACTTCGCGATCAACTTCGGACCCCAGCACCCGGCCGCGCACGGCGTGCTGCGCCTCGTGCTGGAACTCGACGGCGAGATCGTCGAGCGCGTCGATCCGCATATCGGCCTCCTGCATCGCGGCACCGAGAAGCTGATCGAGCACAAGACCTACCTCCAGGCGACGCCCTACTTCGACCGCCTCGACTACGTCTCGCCGATGAACCAGGAGCACGCCTTCTGCCTCGGCATCGAGAAGCTGCTCGGGCTCGAAGTGCCGCGGCGGGCGCAGCTCATCCGCACGCTGTTCTGCGAGATCGGCCGCATCCTCTCCCACCTTCTCAACGTCACCACGCAGGCCATGGATGTCGGCGCCCTGACGCCGCCGCTCTGGGGCTTCGAGGAGCGCGAGAAGCTGATGATCTTCTACGAGCGCGCGTCCGGCGCTCGCCTCCACGCCAATTACTTCCGGCCCGGTGGCGTCCACCAGGACCTGCCGCCCGCACTGATCGACGACATCGAGGCCTTCATCGACCCGTTCCTGCAGGTGGTCGACGACCTCGACAACCTCGTCATGGGCAACCGCATCTTCAAGCAGCGCAACGTCGACATCGGCATCGTCACCGTGGACGAGGCGATGGCCTGGGGCTTCTCCGGCGTGATGGTGCGCGGCTCGGGCATCCCGTGGGACCTGCGCAAGTCGCAGCCCTACGAGGCCTACGAGGAGATGGAGTTCGACATTCCCGTGGGGAAGAACGGCGACACCTACGATCGCCAGGTCATCCGCATGGAAGAGATGCGCGAATCGGCCAAGATCATGAAGCAGTGCTGCGTCAAGCTGCGCGAGCCGGGCGGCCAGGGCCCGATCGCGGCCACGGACGGCAAGATCGCACCGCCGCCGCGCCGCGAGATGAAGCGCTCGATGGAAGCGCTGATCCATCACTTCAAGCTCTACACCGAGGGCTTCCACGTGCCGGTCGGCGAAGTCTACGCCGCGGTCGAGGCGCCCAAGGGGGAGTTCGGCGTCTATCTCGTCGCCGACGGCACCAACAAACCCTACCGCTGCAAGATCCGCGCGCCGGGCTTCGCCCACCTGCAGGCGATGGATTGGATGTGCCGCGGCCACATGCTGGCCGACGTGTCCTGCGTGCTGGGCACGCTGGACATCGTGTTCGGCGAAGTGGACCGGTGAGGATCAAGGTTCGAAACTGATGGCCAACCGCAGACTCGCCCCCGCCGCCGAGCAGCCCGCCGCCTTCGCGTTCTCCTCCGAGAACGCCGAATGGGCGAAGGGTCAGATCGAGAAGTACCCCGAGGGCCGCCAGGCCTCGGCGGTGATCCCGCTGCTCTGGAAGGCGCAGGAGCAGAACGGCGGCTGGCTGCCGCAGAAGGCCATCGAGGCCGTCGCCGACGAACTCGGCATGCCGCATATCCGCGTGCTCGAAGTGGCGACCTTCTACACGATGTTCGCCCTGGAGCCGGTGGGCAAGTTCTGGATCCAGCTCTGCGGGACCGTGCCGTGCGATTCCTGCGGCGCGCGCGAGCTGAAGGACTACCTGCACCACCGCCTCGGCGCGCCGGGCCATGTCAGTGCCGACGGCAACTTCTCCTGGCTCGAGGTCGAGTGCCTGGGCGCCTGCTGCAATGCGCCGATGGCGCAGATCAACCAGGATTACTACGAGGACCTGACCCCCGATCTTCTCGGGAAGCTGATGGACGACCTCGCCGCAGGCCGGCCCGTCAAGGTCGGATCGCAGGTCGGGCGGACCTCGTCCGAGCCGCTGGGCGGCGCCGACACCCTCACCGACGCCACCCTGTTCGACGGTTCGCGGGTCGGGGCCTGGCGCAAGCGCTTCGAGGAGAAGGAGGCCGAGGAGGGCAGCGAGCAGGGCAAGGCCGAGGCGGCGTCGTCCGAGCGGCGCGCCGCGGCCGAGCCGAAGCCGGCTCGTCCCGATGCCGGTCGGGCGGTCGAGACGCCGGCGACCGATGCGCCCGCCCAGCGGGCCGCGGCCGGCGAGACCCCGGTGAAACCGGACGACAAGGCGAATGCCGCGGACGGCACGGGTTCGACCGCGCAGCCGGCGGCGCCGACGGCGCCCGCGCCGGAGACGATCGCGAAGGCGGAAGCCGCCGGCGCGGAAGCGGGCACCCAGTCCGACCTGCCGCGCAACGAGCCGCCGCCGCAGCCGGCCGCTTCGGGCGCTAGCCCGGATGCCGCCGTCACGAAGCCTGCGGGTCCGAAGGCGCCGGCCAAGGCGTCGGCGACGAAGGCTGCGACACCCCGGTCTTCCGCCCCAAAGAAGGGGAACTGACATGCTCGCCGATCAGGATCGCATCTTCACGAACCTCTACGGCCTGCACTCCCCGGGGCTGGACGCCGCCAAGCAGCGGGGGGCATGGGACGGGACCAAGTTCCTTCTCGAAATGGGCCGCGACTGGATCATCGACGAGATGAAGCAGTCGGGCCTGCGCGGCCGCGGCGGCGCCGGGTTCCCCACCGGGCTCAAGTGGTCGTTCATGCCCAGGAAGTCGGACGGGCGCCCGCACTACCTCGTCGTCAATGCCGATGAATCCGAGCCGGGCACCTGCAAAGACCGGGAGATCATGCGGCACGATCCGCACCTCCTGATCGAGGGCTGCATGCTGGCCTCCTTCGCGATGGCCGCGCATGCCTGTTACATCTACATCCGCGGCGAGTACGTCGCCGAGAAGCACGCGCTCCAGCGCGCGGTGGACGAGGCCTACGAAGCCCGCCTCGTCGGCAAGGACAACGTCCACGGCTATCCCTTCGACATCTACGTGCACCACGGCGCCGGCGCTTACATCTGCGGCGAGGAGACGGCCCTGCTGGAGAGCCTCGAGGGCAAGAAGGGCATGCCGCGCCTGAAGCCGCCGTTCCCGGCCAATATGGGCCTCTACGGCTGCCCCACGACGGTCAACAACGTCGAATCGATCGCGGTCGCGGGCACGATCCTGCGCCGGGGCGGCGCCTGGTTCGCGGGCCTTGGCGGCAAGAACAACACCGGCACCAAGCTGTTCTGCGTCTCGGGTCACGTCAACAAGCCCTGCAACGTCGAGGAGGAGCTCGGGATCACCTTCCGGGAGCTCGTCGACAAGCATTGCGGCGGCATGCGCGGCGGCTGGGACAACCTCCTCTGCTCCATTCCCGGCGGCTCCTCGGTGCCCCTGGTCCCGGCCGAGCAGATCATCGACGCCAAGATGGATTTCGACACCCTGAAGAACCTCGGCTCCGGCCTCGGCACGGCGGCGGTGATCGTCCTCGATCGGTCCACCGACATCGTCTCGGCGATCGCGCGCATCGCCTACTTCTACAAGCACGAGTCCTGCGGCCAGTGCACGCCGTGCCGCGAGGGCACGGGCTGGATGTGGCGCGTGATGCTGCGCATGGCGGAGGGCCGGGCGCAGCGCCGCGAGATCGACATGCTCCTCGACGTTACGAAGCAGATCGAGGGCCACACCATCTGCGCGCTCGGCGACGCGGCGGCCTGGCCGATCCAGGGCCTGATCCGGCACTTCCGCCCCGAGATCGAGAAGCGCATCGACCGCTACAGCGCCAACCCGCATTCCGATCCGGTGCCGATGGCGGCGGAGTGATCCGCCCCTCGCCCCGTCCTTAAGTTTCGAGACCGAGACCCACGCATGACCAAGATCGTCGTCGACGGCACCGAGGTCGATGTTCCGGCGGAGTACACGCTGCTCCAGGCCTGCGAGGCCGCAGGCGCGGAAATCCCGCGCTTCTGCTTCCACGAGCGGCTGTCCATCGCGGGCAATTGCCGGATGTGTCTCGTGGAGCTCAAGGGCGCGCCGAAGCCGGTCGCCTCCTGCGCCTATGCGGTGAAGGATTGCCGGCCTGGCCCCAACGGCGAGCCGCCGGAGGTGCTGACGCGCTCGGGCCAGACCAAGAAGGCGCGCGAGGGGGTGATGGAGTTCCTCCTCATCAACCACCCGCTCGACTGCCCGATCTGCGACCAGGGCGGCCATTGCGACCTGCAGGATCAGGCGATGGCCTACGGCGTCGACTCGACCCGCTACGGCGAGAACAAGCGCGCCGTCGAGGAGAAGTATATCGGCCCGCTGGTGCGGACCGCCATGAACCGCTGCATCCACTGCACCCGCTGCGTCCGCTTCCTGGCGGAGGTGGCCGGCGTGCCGGACCTCGGCGCCATCGGGCGCGGCGAGGACATGGAGATCACGAGCTACCTCGAATCCGCCATGGGGTCCGAGCTTCAGGGCAACGTCGCCGATCTCTGCCCCGTGGGCGCCCTCGTCCACAAGCCGCAGAGCTACGAGGTCCGGCCCTGGGAGCTGTCGAAGACCGAATCCGTCGATGTGATGGATGCGGTCGGCTGTGCCATCCGGGTCGATGCCCGCGGCCGCGAGGTCATGCAGATCGAGCCGCGCGTGCACGAGGGGATCAACGAGGAGTGGATCTCCGACAAGACCCGCCACGCCGTGGACGGCCTGCGCACCCAGCGCCTCGACCGGCCCTACCTGCGCGAGAACGGCCGCCTGCGCCCGGCCTCCTGGGGAGAGGCGTTCGCCGCCATCGCCGCCCGGGTGAAGGGCACAGACCCGAAGCGGATCGGCGCGGTGGTGGGCGACCTCGCGGGCGTGGAGGAGATCTACGCCCTCAAGACGCTGACGACCGCCCTCGGGGTGACGAACCTCGATTGCCGTCAGGCCGGCGAGGCGATCGACCCGGTATGGGGCCGGGCCGCCTACACCCTCGGCACCGGAATTGCCGGGATCGAGGAGGCGGACGCCATCCTGCTCGTGGGCACCAACCCGCGCCTGGAGGCCTCGCTCCTCAACGTGCGCATCCGCAAGCGCTGGCGGATGGGTCCGCTGGCGGTCGGCCTGATCGGCGAGCCCGTCGACCTCACCTATCCGCACACCTATCTGGGTGCCGGACCGGAGACCCTGGCCGACCTGGCCTCCGGTCAGCACAGCTTCGTCGAGGCGCTGAAGGCCGCGAGCCGGCCGCTGATCATCGTCGGCACCGGTGCGCTCGCCCGGCCCGACGGCGCCGCGATCCTCGCCGCGGTGGCGAGGCTCGCCCGGGACATCGGCGCGGTCACGCCGGAATGGAACGGCTTCGGCGTGCTCCAGACCGCGGCCGCCCGGGTCGGCGCCCTCGACCTCGGCTTCGTGCCGGGGGAGGGCGGTCTCGACTTCGCGGGGATCGCGCAGGGGGGCTCCCTCGACGTGGTATACAACCTGGGTGCCGACGAGGTCGCGGTGGGACCGGGCGCCTTCGTGATCTACCAGGGCACCCACGGCGACCAGGGCGCCACGCGCGCCGACGTCGTGCTGCCGGGGGCCGCCTATACCGAGAAGAGCGCGACCTACGTCAACCTTGAGGGCCGGGTGCAGACCACCAACCGCGCCGGCTTCCCGCCGGGCGATGCCCGCGAGGACTGGGCGATCCTGCGCGCCCTGTCCGACGTGCTGGGCAAGCGCCTGCCGTTCGATTCGCTGGGCGCCCTGCGCCGGGCGCTCTATGCCGAGCATCCGCACTTGGCCGCCCTCGACGCCATCGCGCCGAGCGACGCGGTGGCCACGGTGGAGCGGCTGTCGGCCTTGAGCGGCGAACCGACGCGGACCGCCTTCGCGGCGGCAGTGCCGGACTTCTACCTCAGCAACGCGATCGCCCGCGCCTCGCGCGTGCTCGCCGAATGTTCGAGCCTCGCGCGGGTGCGCGGCCTCGAAGCGGCCGAATAAGGATCTCCTGCGATGACCTTCTGGGAAATCCTCGGCACCGTCCTGCTGCTGGCGCTCAAGAGCTTCGTGCTCCTGGCGCTGCTGCTGGTCTTCATCGCCTACGCCCTGCTCGCCGACCGCAAGATCTGGGCGGCGGTGCAGCTCCGGCGCGGCCCGAACGTGGTCGGACCCTGGGGCCTGTTCCAGTCCTTCGCCGATCTCCTGAAGTTCGTCCTGAAGGAGCCGGTCATCCCGGCCGGCGCCAACAAGACGCTGTTCCTGCTGGCCCCCCTGGTCTTCGCCACCCTGGCGCTGGCCGCCTGGGCGGTGATTCCCCTGGCCGAGGGCTGGGCCATCGCCGATCTCAACGTCGGCATCACCTACATCTTCGCGATCTCGTCGCTCGGCGTGTACGGCGTCCTCATGGGCGGCTGGGCCTCGAACTCGAAATACGCCTTCCTGGGCGCCCTGCGCTCGGCCGCGCAGATGATCTCCTACGAAGTCTCCCTCGGCTTCGTCATCATCTGCGTCCTGCTCTGCGCCGGCTCCCTGAACCTCTCGCGCATCGTCATGGCGCAGGACACATCCCTGGGCATCCTGGGCTGGTACTGGCTCTGGCTGTTCCCGATGTTCGTGGTGTTCTTCGTCTCGGCGCTGGCCGAGACGAACCGCCCGCCCTTCGACCTGCCGGAGGCCGAATCGGAGCTCGTGGCCGGCTACATGGTCGAGTATTCCTCGACGCCGTACCTGCTCTTCATGCTCGGCGAGTACGTGGCCATCATGACCATGTGCGCCCTCGGCACGGTGCTGTTCCTGGGCGGCTGGCTCTCGCCGATCCCGTTCGCGCCCTTCACCTGGGTGCCGGGCCTGATCTGGTTCGCCCTCAAGGCCAGCTTCCTGTTCTTCATGATCGCCATGGTGAAGGCCATGGTGCCGCGCTACCGCTACGACCAGCTCATGCGCCTCGGCTGGAAGGTGTTCCTGCCGCTCTCGCTCGTCTCGGTCATCGTCGTCGCCTTTGTCCTCAAGCTCACCGGCCTCGCGCCGGGCGCCTGACAACACCTCACGGAGATCCGAGCCATGAAGCTCGATCAGGTCGCTAAGGGTCTGCTGCTCAAGGAGTTCGCGTCCGGGTTCGTCCTGGCGATGAAGTACTTCTTCAAGCCGAAGGCCACGATCAACTACCCCTTCGAGATGGGCCATCGCGGCCCGCGCTTCCGGGGGGAGCACGCCCTGCGCCGCTATCCCAACGGCGAGGAGCGCTGCATCGCGTGCAAGCTCTGCGAGGCGATCTGCCCCGCGCAGGCCATCACCATCGAGGCCGGCCCGCGCCGCAACGACGGCACCCGGCGCACGACCCGCTACGACCTCGACATGGTCAAGTGCATCTATTGCGGCATGTGCCAGGAGGCCTGCCCGGTAGACGCGATCGTGGAGGGGCCGAACTTCGAGTTCTCGGTCGAGACCCGCGAGGAGCTGCTCTACGACAAGGAGAAGCTCCTCCTGAACGGCGACCGCTGGGAGCGCGAGATCGCGCGCAACCTCGCGGTGGACGCGCCCTACCGCTGAGCGGACGGCGTTCGCCGGGTGCGGATGAGACAGCCGGCCGATTCCGTGCCCACGGAGCCGGCCGGACACCGCCGAGGCGGTTGTGCACCGCAGGGGTGGGTTCTATAGACGGGCGGCCGGTGGGCCGTGGCACAATTTCGGCAGAAGGGGCCGTCCTCGGGACGGCTGATCTCTAGAATCGCATGAGCGCAGCCGCTGCCTTCTTCTACCTGTTCGCAGGTGTGACCATCGCCTCGGGCTTCATGGTGATCGCCTCGCGCAATCCCGTGGCCTCCGTGCTCTTCCTCATCCTGGCCTTCGTGAACGCCGCAGGACTGTTCGTGATGATGGGCGCCGAGTTCCTGGCGATGATCCTCGTGGTCGTCTACGTGGGCGCGGTCGCGGTTCTGTTCCTGTTCGTCGTGATGATGCTCGACGTGGATTTCGCGCAGCTGCGCCAGGGCTTCCAGCAATACCTGCCCATCGGCGCGCTGATCGGCGCGGTGTTCCTGATCGAGCTGCTGCTCGTGGTCGGCTCCTGGACCATCGATCCGGGCCTCGTGCAGGCCCCCCTCGGCCCGGTCGCCAGCGCCGAGGCGGTGACGAACACCCAGGCGCTCGGCCGGGTGCTCTACACGGACTACGTCTTCTTCTTCCAGCTCGCCGGCCTGATCCTGCTGGTCGCGATGATCGGCGCCATCGTGCTGACCCTGCGCGACCGCCCCGGCGTCAAGCGCCAGAACATCAACGTCCAGAACGCGCGGACCCAGGGCATGGCGGTGGAGACCCGCAAGGTGCCCTCCCGCCAGGGCGTAGAAGTCTGATGGCCGGCGGACCTCGAACGGCAGAGAGCGGGAGCCTTATCCGATGATCGGCCTGAGCCACTATCTGACGGTCGCCGCGATCCTGTTCACGCTCGGCGTGCTCGGCATCTTCATCAACCGCAAGAACGTCATCGTCATCCTGATGTCCGTCGAGCTCATCCTGCTCGCGGTGAACATCAACCTCGTCGCCTTCTCCACCCACCTCAACGACATCACCGGACAGGTCTTCGCCCTGTTCGTGCTGACCGTGGCGGCGGCGGAAGCGGCCATCGGCCTCGCCATCCTCGTCGTGTTCTTCCGAAACCGCGGTTCGATCGCGGTCGAGGACGTCAACATGATGAAGGGCTGATCGGGACCCGAGGCGAACACCCTTCGACGCCCGGCGGCGCGGTCCTCGCGCCGCCAGGGCGGTGACACGAACCCCACAGGGCGCCGCCCCGGCTCCCCTGCGCGTCGCGCGGGGTCCGGGCGCACCCCAGGAGGCCGGACAAGCCAGCGATGTATCACGCGATCGTCTTCCTCCCGCTCGTCGGTGCGCTGCTCGCCGGCCTGTTCGGCCGCCAGCTCGGCCCGAAGCTCAGCGAGGGCATCACCACCGGCCTCCTCGCCTTCTCGGCGCTCTTGTCCTGGGGCGCCTTCCTCGAGGTGCCCGGCACCGAGCACGCCACCCGCGTGCAGGTCGCGACCTGGTTCACCGCCGGCGACCTCGTGGTCGACTGGGCCTTCCGCGTCGACACCCTGACGGTGATCATGCTGGTGGTCGTGACCTCGGTCTCGACCCTCGTGCACCTCTACTCGATCGGCTACATGGCGGAGGACCCGCACCGGCCGCGCTTCTTCGCCTACCTGTCGCTCTTCACCTTCGCCATGCTGATGCTGGTGACGGCCGACAACCTCGTGCAGATGTTCTTCGGCTGGGAGGGCGTCGGCCTCGCCTCCTACCTGCTGATCGGGTTCTGGTACGAGAAGCCCTCGGCCAACGCCGCCGCCATGAAGGCCTTCATCGTCAACCGCGTCGGCGATTTCGGCTTCTCGCTGGGCATCTTCCTCGTCTTCGTGCTCACGGGCTCCATCGCCTTCGACGGCATCTTCGCCCGGGCGCCCGAGATCAAGGACGCGACCTTCCACTTCCTCGGCTACGACTGGAGCGCGCTGACGCTCGCCTGCCTGCTGCTGTTCATGGGCGCCATGGGCAAGTCGGCCCAGTTCCTGCTGCACACCTGGCTGCCCGACGCGATGGAAGGCCCGACCCCGGTCTCGGCGCTGATCCACGCCGCCACCATGGTGACGGCCGGCGTGTTCATGGTGGCGCGCCTGTCGCCACTGTTCGAGCTCGCGCCCAACGCCCTCGTCGTGGTCACGGTCATCGGCGGCATCACGGCGTTCTTCGCGGCCACGATCGGCCTCGTGCAGAACGACATCAAGCGCGTCATCGCCTACTCGACCTGCTCGCAGCTCGGCTACATGTTCGTGGCGCTCGGCGTCGGCGCCTACTCGGCGGCCGTGTTCCACCTCTTCACCCACGCCTTCTTCAAGGCGCTGCTGTTCCTCGGGGCCGGCTCGGTCATCCACGCGATGCACCACGAGCAGGACATGCGGAACATGGGGAATCTGCGCCGCTACATCCCCTTCACCTCGGCGATGATGACCATCGGCACCCTGGCGCTGATCGGCTTCCCCTTCACCGCCGGCTACTATTCCAAGGACGCGATCATCGAGGCGGCCTACGCCTCGACCCGGCCCGGCCACACGCTGGCCTTCCTGTGCACCGTCGTCGCCGCGCTGATGACCTCGTTCTATTCCTGGCGCCTGTTCTTCATGACCTTCGAGGGACCGGCCCGCTGGGCGGGCCACGGGGCGGCTCACCACGACGACCATCACGCCGCCCACCCCGTGGCGCATGCCTCGGCGCAGGCCGACGGCGTCCCCGGCCACCACGAGGGCGTCGCCCACGACGACAAGGGCCACGACGTCGAGCCGGCCTCGCACAGCGCCATCGAGCACCACGACCATACGCACACGCCGCACGAGAGCCCGCTGGTGATGACGATCCCGCTCGGCATCCTGGCCTTCGGCGCCCTCTTCGCCGGCCTGATCTTCAAGAACCGCTTCATCGGCGAGGGCATGGAATCGTTCTGGGGCCACGCCCTGGGACACGGCCCCGACAACCACATCATGCACGACATCCATTCGGTGCCGGCGCTGGTGGCCTATTCGCCCTTCATCATGATGCTGATCGGCTTCGTGCTGGCCTACTGGATGTATATCCGCCGGCCCGAACTGCCGGGCCAGCTCGCCGCGCAGCAGCCGAGCCTGTACCGGTTCCTGCTCAACAAGTGGTACTTCGACGAGCTCTACGACCGGATCTTCGTCCGTCCGGCCAAGGATTTCGGCAAATTCCTCTGGAAGGAGGCCGATGGCCGCGTCATCGACGGCATGGGACCGGACGGCATCGCCACCCGCGTCCTCGACGTGACCCGCGGCGTGGTCCGCTTCCAGACCGGCTACGTCTACCACTACGCCTTCGTCATGCTCGTCGGCGTCGCCGCCCTCATCAGCTGGTACATGCTGACCGGCTTGCCCAAGGTCGCCCATTGATGGCCGCTGTCACGTATCGGAGCGCCCGCTAATGTTCGGCCTCGGCATCCTCTCCGGCCTCCTGATCGTGCCGCTCTGCGGCGCGGCCTTCATCCTCACCCTGGGCGAGGAGACGGAGGCCTCGAAGCGCAACGCCCGCTGGGCCGCGCTCATCACCACGCTCGCCACCTTCCTGCTCTCGCTGGTGGCCTGGGGCCGCTACGACGCGACCACCGCGAGCTTCCAGCTCGTCGAGACCCATGCCTGGCTGAGCGAGGCCACCCGGTTCAAGCTCGGCGTCGACGGCTTCTCGATGCCGCTGATCCTGCTGACCACCTTCCTGATGCCGTTCTGCATCGGCGCCTCGTGGCTCTCGGTGAACACCCGGGTGAAGGAGTACTTCGTCGCCTTCCTCGTCCTCGAGACGACGATGATCGGCGTGTTCTGCGCCCTCGACCTGGTGCTGTTCTACCTGTTCTTCGAGGCCGGTCTGATCCCGATGTTCCTCATCATCGGCATCTGGGGCGGCAAGCGGCGCATCTACGCCAGCTTCAAGTTCTTCCTCTACACCCTGCTCGGCTCGGTGCTGATGCTGCTCGCCATCATGGCGATGTACTGGCACGCCGGCACCACCGACATCCCGACCCTGCTGCACACCCGCTTCCCCACGGGGATGCAGACCTGGCTCTGGCTGGCCTTCTTCGCCTCCTTCGCGGTGAAGATGCCGATGTGGCCGGTCCATACCTGGCTGCCCGACGCGCACGTGGAGGCGCCCACGGCCGGCTCGGTGATCCTGGCGGGCATCCTTCTGAAGATGGGCGGCTACGGCTTCATCCGGATCTCGCTCCCGATGTTCCCGGACGCCTCCCACGCCTTCGCTCCGATGGTGTTCGCCCTCTCGGTGATCGCGATCATCTTCACCTCGCTGATCGCCCTGATGCAGACCGACATCAAGAAGCTCATCGCCTATTCCTCGGTGGCGCATATGGGCTTCGTGACGCTCGGCCTGTTCACCATGAACGAGCAGGGCATCCAGGGCGCGCTGTTCCTGATGATCTCGCACGGCATCGTCTCCGGCGCACTCTTCGTCTGCGTCGGCGTGGTCTACGACCGGATGCACACCCGCGAGATCGCGGCCTATGGCGGCCTCGTGAAGCGGATGCCGCTCTACGCGGCGGCCATGATGGTCTTCACGATGGCCAATGTCGCCCTGCCCGGCACCTCCGGCTTCGTCGGCGAGTTCCTCGCCATGATGGGCGCCTTCCGGGCCAACCCGACCGTGGCGTTCTTCTCGGTATTCGGCATCATCCTGTCGGCCGGCTACGCGCTCTGGCTCTACGCGCGGGTGATCTACGGCAAGCTCGAGAAGCCCAACCTCCAGGGCATCCTGGATCTCGACCTTCGCGAAAAGATCATCATCGCGCCGCTCGTCGCGCTGACGATCTACTACGGCGTCCACCCGGCCCCCGTGCTCGACACCTTCGCGCCCTCGACGGAAGCGTTGATGCAGAGCATGCGGACCGCGCTCTCGAACACGCAGACCGCCGCGGCCACCCTGCCGCCCGCGTCGCGCTGAAGGCTTGACCCGATGAACGCCGCTCAGATCGTCATGCCCGCGCTCGGGCCCGCCCTGCCGGAGCTGATCCTCAGCATCGGCGTGCTGGTGCTGATCCTCTACGGAGCGTTCCGGGGCGAGCGCTCCGCCGAGGGCGTCAATGTCGGCGCGCTGATCCTGCTGGTCGTCGCGCTGTTCGCGGTCATGTCCCAGTCGGGGGCCAAGGTCACCACCCTGAACGGCTCCTTCATCGTCGACAACTTCTCGAAGGTGATGAAGGCGCTGATCCTGCTGGGCTCGGCGGCCTCGATCCTGCTCGCGCGCGACTACTTCCAGCGCGAGCGCATCGACCGGTTCGAGTTCCCGATCCTGCTGCTCCTCTGCACCATCGGCATGATGGTCATGGCCTCGGCCAACGACCTGATCGCGCTCTATCTCGGCCTGGAGCTGCAATCCCTGGCCGCCTACGTCATCGCGGCCTTCCACCGGGACAACCTGAAATCCACGGAAGCCGGGCTGAAGTACTTCGTCCTCGGGGCGCTCTCCTCGGGCATGCTCCTGTACGGCGCCTCCCTGGTCTACGGCTTCACCGGCACGGTCTCGTTCCCCGGCATCGTCGCGGCCCTCGACGGCACGGCGGGCTTCGGCATCGTGCTCGGCATCGTCTTCGTGGCGGCCGGCGTCGCCTTCAAGCTCGCCGCCGTGCCGTTCCACATGTGGACGCCCGACGTCTACGAGGGCTCGCCGACGCCCGTGACCGCCTTCTTCGCCTCCGCGCCCAAGATGGCCGCCATGGCGATGACGGTGCGGATCTTCATCGGCGCCTTCCCGGACGTGACCGCGGTCTGGCAGCAGATCATCGTCTTCGTGGCGATCGCCTCCATGGCGCTCGGCTCCTTCGCCGCCATCGGCCAGCGCTCGCTCAAGCGCCTGATGGCCTATTCCTCGATCGGCAATGTCGGCTACGCCCTGGTCGGACTCGCGGCCGGGTCGCAGGCGGGCGTCAGCGGCGTGGTGGTCTACATGATCATCTACCTGGCGATGACGCTGGGGGCCTTCGCGGTGCTGCTGTCGCTCCGCCGCGGCGGCCAGATGTTCGAGACCGTCGACGACCTCGCCGGCCTGTCGCGCACCCATCCGGTGATGGCCTTCTGCCTCGCCGCGATGATGTTCTCGCTGGCCGGCATCCCGCCGCTGGCCGGGTTCTTCGCCAAATACTACGTCTTCCTCGCCGCCATCCAATCCGGCCTCGTGACCCTGGCGGTCATCGGCGTCGTCACCAGCGTCGTGGGCGCGTTCTACTACCTGCGCGTCGTCAAGGTGATGTATTTCGACGAACCGGTGGCGGCCTACGAGCCGATGGCCCCGGGGCCCCGCATCGTCCTCGCCCTGGCGAGCCTGGTCGTCGTGCTGCTCGGGATCGTCCCGGGTCCCCTCGTCGGGGCCGCGGGCGCCGCCGCCAAGTCGCTGTTCTAGGTCCTTGGGCGGCTACGCGCTCGGCACCCTGGCGCGGGGGGAGGGACACCGCCTCCACGTCCACGACCGCCTCGGCTCCACCAACACCGAGGCGCTGGAGCGCTTTCGCGCCGGCGAGGCCGGGCCGCTCTGGGTGGTGGCGCACCGGCAGGAGGCCGGCCGGGGCCGGCGGGGCAACGCCTGGGTCTCCGAGCCCGGAAACCTGACGGCCAGCCTGCTCTGGCCCGTGGAGGACGTCGAGCCCGGCCTGGTGCCGACCCTCGGCTTCGTCGCCGGGATCGCCCTGGCCTCGGCCCTCGCGGCCTGCGGCGTCGCCGGGTGCCGGCTCAAATGGCCGAACGACGTGCTGGCCTCGGGCGCCAAGCTGGCGGGGCTCCTGCTGGAGGCCGAGAATCGCCCCGGCGGGCGCCGCGCGGTGGTGATGGGCTTCGGTGTCAATGTCGCGGCGGCGCCACAGGGCTTGCCTTATCGCGCCACGTGCCTCAGGCAGATGCAGTACGACACGCGCGCCGAGGATCTGTTCGTCTCCCTGACGGACGGCATCGTCGACGCTGCGCGACTCTGGGAGTGTGGCCGCGGATTCTCGAGGATCCGCGAGCGCTGGATCGCTGACGCGGCCGGGATCGGCGCGTCGGTTTCGGTGCGGACAGGCGATACCCTCGTACACGGAATTTTCGAGACGATCGACGAGGCGGGGCGGCTCGTGGTCCGATCGGAGGATGGGACGCGACGGACCGTGACGGCGGGCGAGGTGCATCTGGGAACGGCCGCGACGGCGGCTTGAGGTTTGGACGGACAATGACGACAGGGCAAGACGAACTCGTCTTCGTGCCGCTCGGCGGCGTGGGCGAGATCGGCATGAACGCGGCGCTCTACGGCTTCGGCCCCCCGAAGCGGCGCAAGTGGATCATGGTCGATTGCGGCATGGGCTTCGCCGGCGAGGAGGGATTCCCCGGCATCGACCTGATGTTCCCGGATCTGAGCTTCATCGAGGAGCGCAAGGACGACCTCCTGGCCATCTTCATCACCCACGCGCACGAGGACCATATCGGCGCGATCGGCGAGCTGTGGCCCAAGCTGAAGGCGCCCGTCTACGCGACGCGCTTCGCCAAGAACCTGCTGGAGGCCCGCCGCCTCAGCGAGCCGGGCGCGCCCAAGGTCATCCTGAAGGAGATCCAGGCCGGCCGCCGGGTCCAGATCGGCCCGTTCGAGATCGAGTACGTCCCCGTCTCGCACTCGATCCCCGAGTCGAACGCGGTCGCCATCCGCACGCCGCACGGCCTCCTGCTGCATACCGGCGACTGGAAGCTCGACCCGACCCCGATCCTCGGCGACGTGACCTCGGAGAGCGCCTTCCGGGCGCTCGGCGACGAGGGCATCCTGGCGATGATCAGCGATTCGACCAACGTCGTGCGCGAGGGGCGCTCCCCGAGCGAGGCCGAGGTCGCCGCCACCCTGCGCGAGCTCATCGCCGACGCGCCCCACCGGGTCGCGGTGACGACCTTCGCCTCCAACGTCGCCCGCATGCGCGCGGTGGCGGAGGCCGCCCAGGCCTGCGGACGCGAGGTGATCGCCGTCGGCCGCGCCATGGACCGCGTCATCGCGGTCGCCCGCGAATGCGGATTCCTCGACGGCCTGCCGGAGTTCCGCTCGTCGGACAGCTACGGCTACCTGCCGCGCGACAAGGTCGTGGCCCTGCTCACGGGCTCCCAGGGCGAGGAGCGCGCCGCGCTCGCCCGGGTCTCGCGCGACGACCATCCCGACATCACCCTGGCGGCGGGCGACCGCGTCATCTTCTCGTCGCGGGCGATCCCCGGCAACGAGCGGGCGGTCGGGGCGATCATCAACGACCTCATCAATGCCGGCATCGAGGTGGTCACCGACCGCACGAAGCTCGTCCACGTCTCGGGCCATCCCCGGCGCGACGAGATGGCGGAGATGTATGCCTGGACCCGTCCGCAGACGGCGATCCCCGTCCACGGCGAGGCCCTGCACCTCGACGAGCACGCGCGCTTCGCCCGGGCCCAGGGTGTGCCCAACATCGTCAAGGCCCGCAACGGCAGCGTCGTGCGCCTCGCGCCCGGCACGCCGGAGATCGTCGACCACGTCAAGGCCGGGCGCCTGTTCAAGGACGGCAACGTCCTGATCGACGCCAAGGACCGAGCCATTCCCGAGCGCCGCAAGCTCTCTCAGGCCGGCCTGGTCTCGGTGGCCATCGCCATCGACGTCCAGGGCGAGATCCTGGGCGAGCCCGCGATCGACATCATCGGCCTGCCCAATCGCGGCCGCAACGGCCAGGCGATGCTCGACGTCGTCGTGGAGTGCGTGTCGCGCACGCTCTCGGGCCTGTCGAAGCCGAAGCGCAAGGACGCCGAGGGCGTCGAGAAGGCCGTCGACCGCGCGATCCGCTCGGCGGTCAACGAAGTCTGGGGCAAGAAGCCCGCCTGCCACGTGCAGGTGGTCGAGGTCTAGAGACCGAACCCTCCCCCTCCGCGGGGCAGAGACGGCGCTCGATACGGCGTGTTGCGTGAGACGCCCTCGCGCGGCACGCCGCCATCCCGGGGCCGCGCGGCGGAGCCCGGGATCCAGACATGCCGGTGCCGCAGGACGTTCCACCGTCGGCGGTTCTGGATCGCACGCCGCCGGCGCGCCCCTGCGGGTCCAGGCTCGCCTGCGGCGCCCCGGAAGGACA
This sequence comes from Methylobacterium sp. Leaf104, assembly GCF_001422885.1. GTDB lineage: Bacteria > Pseudomonadota > Alphaproteobacteria > Rhizobiales > Beijerinckiaceae > Methylobacterium. The sequence goes on from NZ_LMMZ01000001.1 coordinate 80,966, forward strand.
CCGCGATGCCGTCGAACATCGCCCGGTTCGACGGGGGAAGGGTGGCGGTACGGTTTCGGAAGGAAAGGGAGCAAACCATGATCGGACGCCTGAACCATGTCGCCATCGCGGTCCGCGATCTCGACGCCGCCTGCGCCATCTACCGGGACACCCTCGGCGCCACCGTGACCGAGCCGCTGCCGCAGCCCGAGCACGGCGTGACCGTGGTGTTCGTCAACCTGCCCAACAGCAAGGTCGAGCTGATGTCGCCGCTGGGCGAGGGCTCGCCCATCGAGAGCTTCGTCGAGCGCAATCCCAATGGCGGCGTCCACCACGTCTGCTACGAGGTCGACGACATCATCGCGGCCCGCGACCAGCTGAAGGCCCAGGGCGCCCGCGTCCTCGGCAGCGGTGAGCCGAAGATCGGCGCCCACGGCAAGCCCGTGCTGTTCCTGCATCCGAAGGACTTCCTCGGCACGCTGGTCGAGCTGGAGCAGGTCTGACCCGGATGAGCGCCATCCTCCAGACCCTGGCGGCCTCCACCCTGCGCACCCTGGCGGTGATGGTGGTGGTGCTCGCAGCGGTGGTCGTGCTCGCGGTGGGCCTGTTCAAGCTCACCGTGTTCGGCGCGCTCGCCCTCTACTTCGTGGTCTGGTGGACCCTGCTCTTCGTCATCCTGCCCCTGCGCAACCAGGTGGAGACCGACCCGGAGCGGATCGTGCCCGGCCAGGATCCGGGGGCGCCCGCCGCCCCCCGCCTGCGCGAGAAGGCGATCCTCACCTCCGTTCTCGCGAGCGTCGTCTTCCTGGTGGCGGTCCAGGTCTTCGAGCTCGCCGGCCTCTGAGGCGACGGCGCGACCGGGTTCACGCAGGCGCCGCCGGTGCAGCACCGCGTCATCCCGGGGCCGCGCAGCGGCGTCCGGGATCCGGAAACGCAGGTGGTGCAGGACCTTAGGCCGTCGGCGGCTCGGGATCGCACGCCGCTGGCGCCCCCTGCGGGTCCGGACGCGCCTGCGGCGCCCCGGAATGACACCGGGGACGGGATCCGCGATCGCGCCGCCCTTGGCCGAGGACACCGACGCGCCTCAGGCGGCGCGAGGCGGCGCCAGCCCCGCGCAAGCGTTCAGGCATAAAAAAAGCAAGGCCTAAGCCTTGCTTTTATGAAGATGGTCGTTCGCTCAGCCTCGATTGTCTCACGCATTGCTGACGGCGTGGCGGCTGAAATTCCTCCCGAGACTCGGACCGTGTGGCGCCACTGCTTGGCGGCGCAATCATCACGGACGCGCTTATAGGAACAACAATTCTCATTGTCACCTGCCTCGTGAGACATTCCTGCGCTTTTCTACCGGAATGGCGGGCAAGCTTTCGCGCGACGGAGCCGCGACCTCGGAGACGAAACGCCACGCTGCGGATCCATGTCACCCCTCCGCGCTTGTGTTTTCCCGATGCAATGTGTTGTGTGCCGGGGCGCGCCGCCGACCCGCTGGCGCGCTGTTTCCAGGGCCTTCCATGCGTCTCTCCCGCTACTTCCTGCCGACCTTGCGCGAGACGCCCAAGGAAGCCGAGATCGTCTCCCACCGCCTCATGCTGCGCGCCGGGCTCGTGCGCCAGGAGGCGGCCGGCATCTATGCGTGGCTGCCGCTCGGCCTGCGCGTCCTGAACAAGGTCTGCGCGGTCATCCGCGAGGAGCAGGACCGGGCGGGCGCCATCGAGATCCTGATGCCGGCGATCCAGTCGGCCGAGCTCTGGCGGGAATCCGGCCGCTACGAGGCCTACGGCAAGGAGATGCTCCGCATCGCCGACCGCCACGACCGCGAGATGCTGTTCGGGCCGACCGCCGAGGAGGTCGTCACCGAGATCTTCCGCGGCAGCGTGCGCTCCTACAAGGACCTGCCCAAGAACCTCTACCAGATCTCCTGGAAGTTCCGCGACGAGGTCCGGCCACGCTTCGGCACCATGCGCTCGCGCGAGTTCCTGATGAAGGACGCCTATTCCTTCGACATCGACCAGGCCGCCGCCCGCCACGCCTACAACCGGATGTTCGTGGCCTACCTGCGCACCTTCGCGGGCCTCGGCCTGAAGGCGATCCCGATGCGGGCCGACACGGGTCCGATCGGCGGCGACCTCAGCCATGAATTCATCATCCTGGCCCAGACCGGCGAGAGCGAGGTCTACTGCGACAGCCAGTATCTCGACTTCGAGATCCCCCCGATCACCACCGATTTCGAGGACGTCGCCGCCCTCCAGGGCACCGTCGACCGCTGGACCTCGCTCTACGCCGCCACCTCCGAGATGCACGAGCCGGCGGCCTTCGCCGAGGTGCAGGGCGACAAGCAGATGGCCGCGCGCGGCATCGAGGTCGGGCACATCTTCTACTTCGGCACCAAGTATTCCGAGCCCATGGGCGCCAAGGTCACCGGTCCCGACGGCGTCGAGCGCCCGGTCCACATGGGCTCCTACGGGATCGGCCCGAGCCGCCTCGTAGCGGCGATCATCGAGGCGAGCCACGACGAGGCCGGCATCGTCTGGCCCGACGCGGTGGCGCCCTTCGACGTGGCCCTGATCAACCTCAAGACCGGCGACGCCGCCACCGACGCCGCCTGCGGCGAGATCCAGGCCACCCTGGAGGCGGCCGGCCTCAGCGTGCTCTACGACGACCGCGACGAGCGGCCGGGCGCCAAGTTCGCCACGGCCGACCTCATCGGCCTGCCCTGGCAGGTCATCGTCGGACCGCGCGGCCTCGCGGAGGGCAAGGTCGAGCTGAAGCGCCGGGCCGGCGGCGAGCGGGAGAGCGTCGCCCCGATCGACCTTCTCGCCCGCCTGAAGCGGCTCTGAGGCCCCCCAATGGTGGCGACCCTGACGGACAGGCTCGCGGGCCTTCGCGCCCGCTTCCGGCGCGGAAGCACGCCACCCTTCGCCGGGTTCGAGTGGATCATCGCCGGGCGCTACCTGCGGGCCCGGCGCCGGGGCGGCGGCGTCTCCGTGGTGGCGTTCTTCTCGCTCCTCGGCATCGCCCTCGGCGTCGCCACGCTGATCATCGTGCTCTCGGTGATGAACGGCTTCCGCACGGAGCTCCTGTCGAAGATCATCGGCATCAACGGCCACGTCTTCGTCGCCCCGATCGACAAGCTCTTCACCGATTATTCCGACCTCTCCGAGCGCCTGTCGAAGGTCGCCGGGGTCCGGGCCGCGATCCCCCTGGTGGAAGGACAGGCCTTCGCCTCGTCGCCCTATGGCGGCGCCGGCAGCGGCGTGCTGGTCCGCGGCATCCGGGGCGAGGACCTCGACAAGATCGGCGCCATCGCGAGCAACATCAAGGGCGGTAGCCTCGAGGGCTTCGACGACGGCTCGGGCGTCGCCATCGGCCGGCGCCTGGCCGAATCCCTCGGCGTCCAGGCCGGCGACCAGATCAACCTGCTGACGCCGAAGGGCGCCTCGACCCCCTTCGGCACGGCGCCGCGCACCAAGGGCTACACCATCAAGGCGATCTTCGAGATCGGCATGACCGAGTTCGACTCGACCTTCGTGTTCATGCCGCTCACCGAGTCCCAGGCCTTCTTCAACCGCGACGCCGATGTCAGCCTGATCGAGATCTATCTCGACAATGCCGAGGCGGTGGGCGCGATGCGGGCCGACCTCGAGATGGCGGCCGAGCGCCCGGTGCTCCTCACCGACTGGCGCCAGCGCAACCGGACCTTCTTCGGCGCCCTGGAGGTGGAGCGGAACGTGATGTTCCTGATCCTCAGCCTGATCGTCGTGGTGGCGACCCTGAACATCATCTCGGGGCTGATCCTGCTGGTGCGCGACAAGTCGAGCGACATCGCCATCCTGCGCACCATGGGGGCGACGCCCGGCACCATCATGCGGGTGTTCCTGATCAACGGCGCGCTGATCGGCGTGGTCGGCACTCTGAGCGGCCTGGCGCTCGGCATCCTGATCACGATGAACATCAAGGGCATCCAGCGGGTGCTGTTCCCCTCCGCCTGGGACCCCACCGTGCGTTTCCTCGCCGAGATCCCGGCCGAGATGAACGCCAACGAGATCACCGTGGTGGTGGTCACCTCCATCGCCCTGTCGCTGATCGCGACGCTGTATCCCTCGTGGCGCGCCGCCCGGCTCGATCCGGTGCAGGCCCTGCGCTACGGCTGAGGCCCGAACATCCATGACCACGAAAGCCGAGGCGCCCGGCGCGCAGCCGGTCCCGGCCCTGTTCTTCGCCAAGGTGGAGCGGCGCTACGCGCAAGGGGCCGGCGAAGGGGCCGGCGCCCTCGAGATCCTGCGTCGGGCGGATTTCGCGATCTGGCCGGGCGAGCTCGTCGCCCTGGTGGCGCCCTCGGGCGCCGGCAAGAGCACGCTCCTGCACCTCGCCGGCCTGCTGGAGCGGCCGGATGGCGGCGAGATCTACGTGGGCGGCAGCCCGACCGCCGCGATGGTGGATGCCGAGCGCACCCGCCTGCGCCGCGAGGAGATGGGCTTCGTCTACCAGTTCCACCACCTCCTGCCCGAGTTCTCGGCCCTGGAGAACGTGGTCATGCCGCAGCTCATCCGCGGGCTCTCGCAGCGCGAGGCGCGGGCGCGGGCGAGCGAGCTCCTGAGCTTCCTCGGCCTGAAGGAGCGTCTCCTGCACCGGCCGGCCGAGCTCTCGGGCGGCGAGCAGCAGCGCGTCGCCATCGCCCGCGCGGTGGCCAACGGGCCCCGCCTGCTGCTCGCCGACGAGCCCACCGGCAATCTCGACCCGCACACCGCCGCCCACGTCTTCGGCATCCTGGTCTCGCTGGTGCGCGCCTCCGGCCTCGCCGCCCTCGTGGCCACCCACAACATGGATCTGGCCGCCCGCATGGACCGGCGGGTGACGATCCGGGACGGGCTGATCGAGCAGCTGCCCTGACGGGACGGGACGGGCGAATCCTTGCTCCGCGGCACCCGCGCGACTACGTACAGGAACGCGTACATACGAGGGCGCCCTCCATGACCCATGTCGGCTTCAGCGAGTTGCGCAAGAACCTCGCGACCCATTTCGACCGCGTCGAGACCGACCGGACGGAATTGGTGGTGACGCGGCAGAACCACGAGGATCTCGTGATCCTGCCGCTGGCCGAGTTCGAGAGCCTGCGGGAGACCCTTCACCTCCTCGGGACGCCCGCGAATGCCCGCCGTCTGACGGACGCCATGGCGCAGCTCGACGCGGGCGCCGGGACGGAGCGGGACCTGATCCAGCCGTGAAGCTGGTCTGGTCGGACCATGCCTGGGACGATTACCTCCACTGGCAGGCGACCGACCGCACGATTCTCCAGCGCGTCAACGCGCTGATCGCGGAGGCGCAGCGCCATCCGTTCCAGGGGATCGGCAAGCCCGAGCCCCTGAAAGGCAATCTCAAGGGCTGGTGGTCGCGCCGGATCACCGCCGAGCATCGCCTGGTCTACCGGGTCGCCGGCCAGGGGGCGGCGCAGGCCCTCGAGATCCTCCAATGCCGCTGGCACTACGACGGCTAGTCATCGTCCGGCCCTGTGCAGCTTCACGAACCGTTTACCCTGTTCCGCACCGGATCCGATCCGGCCTTTACATAGAACAAAACAAGAACAAAACTCGGGACGTCAACGAAAGGCGATGCCCATGTTCAAGCGGATGATCCTGACGGGTGCGGTCGAGTTCATGGCCTTCGGGCTCCTGGCGGTGTCCATCGCCGCCTGGGCTGTCGCATTGGCGCCCTTGCGATAGCGTTGCGGCCCGGGCACAGACCGGAACTCTCCACAGCCAAACCGCGGGTGGCCGGCGGTCCGGCATGGATTCCTTCACGGCGAGGCGCTCTGGTGCAGGGATGGCGCGCATCCTCAAAGACCCGGCTTACGTCCACCTCCACGTCCATTCGTCGTTCTCCCTGCTCGAAGGGGCCCTGAAGGTCGGCGACATCGTGAAGGCCGCCCTGGCCGACCGGCAGCCGGCGCTGGCGCTCACCGACACCAACAACCTGTTCGGCGCGCTGGAATTCTCCGAGAAGGCCGCCGGCGCCGGCATCCAGCCGATCCCCGGCCTCCAGCTCACCGTGGCCTTCGAAGCGCCCGACCCGATGGCGCGCGTCGGGCAGGCACAGGCGTCCTGCGCCAACGTCGTGCTGCTGGCACAGGACGAGACCGGCTACGGCAACCTGCTGCGGCTGGCGAGCCGGGCCTATTTCGACGTCGCTCTGGGCGACGCGCCCCGGGTCACCGTCGCGGCGCTCGCCGAGTCGAGCGCCGGCCTGATCGCCCTGACCGGCGGCTCCACGGGACCCCTCGACAGCGCCCTCAGGATGGGCCGGGCCGAGCTCGCCGCCGGCCGCCTGGCGCAGCTGCGCGCGGCCTTCGGGGAGGACAGCCTCTACGTGGAGATCCTGCGCCACGGCCTCGCCGACGAGCGCGGGGTCGAGCGGGAATTGCTGCGGCTCGCCGACGGCCACGGCCTCTCGGTGGTGGCGGCCAACGAGCCGTTCTTCGCCCGCGAGGGCGATTACGACGCCCACGATGCGCTGCTGGCCATCGCGGATGGCCGCCTCGTCTCGGACGACCGCCGCCGCAGGCTGACCCCGCGCCACGGCTTCAAGACCCGGGCCGAGATGGCCGCGCTCTTCGCCGACCTGCCGGACGCCCTGAACGCCACCGTCGAGATCGCCATGCGCTGCGCCTACCGCGTGCGCACCCGCAAGCCGATCCTGCCGAATTTCGGCGTCGTCGCCGCCCTCGACGCCGCCGCGCCCGAGGCCGTTCCCGCCGTCGCGGCGGCGCCGCCCCTCGACGAGCCGGCGGAGCTGCGCCGGCAGGCCGAGGCCGGCCTCGAACTGCGCCTCGCCCAGCACGGCACCGCGCCCGGCATGACCGAGCAGGTCTACCGCGACCGTCTCGCCTTCGAGCTCGACGTCATCGTGGGCATGAAGTTTCCCGGCTACTTCCTGATCGTGTCGGACTTCATCAAGTGGGCCAAGGACCACGACATCCCGGTGGGTCCGGGCCGCGGCTCCGGCGCCGGCTCCCTGGTGGCCTGGTCGCTGCTCATCACCGATCTCGACCCGCTCCGCTTCGGCCTGCTCTTCGAGCGCTTCCTCAACCCCGAGCGCGTCTCGATGCCGGATTTCGACATCGACTTCTGCGTCGAGGGTCGCGAGCGCGTGATCCAGTACGTGCAGCAGCGCTACGGCGAGCGGCAGGTGGCGCAGATCATCACCTTCGGCACCCTGCTGGCCCGTGGCGTGCTGCGCGACGTCGGCCGCGTCCTGGAGATGCCCTACGGGCAGGTCGACAAGCTGACCAAGCTCGTGCCGCAGAACCCGGCCAACCCCGTCACCCTGGTCCAGGCCATCGAGGGCGAGCCGAAGCTCCAGCAGGCGATCGAGGAGGAGCCGATCGTCGCCCGCCTCATGGAGATCTCGAAGAAGCTCGAGGGCCTGCACCGGCACGCCTCGACCCACGCCGCCGGCGTCGTCATCGGCGACCGTCCGCTGGAGCAGCTCGTGCCGCTCTACCGCGATCCGAAGACCGGCATGCGGGTGACCCAGTTCAACATGAAGTGGGTCGAGGCCGCGGGCCTCGTCAAGTTCGACTTCCTCGGCCTGAAGACCCTGACCCTGCTGCGCTGCTGCACCGACTTCCTGGCCAAGCGCGGCATCATCGTCGACCTCGCCTCGCTGCCCCTCGACGATCCCAAGACCTACGCGCCGATGAAGCGCGGCGAGACGGTGGGCGTGTTCCAGGTGGAATCGGCCGGCATGCGCAAGGCGCTGGTCGAGATGCAGGCCGACCGCTTCGAGGACATCATCGCCCTGGTGGCGCTCTACCGCCCGGGCCCGATGGCCAACATCCCGGTCTATTGCGAGCGCAAGCTCGGGCGCGATGCCGGCAACGAGGCGAGCTGGTACCCGCACGAGAAGCTGGAGCCGATCCTCAAGGAGACCTTCGGCATCATCGTCTACCAGGAACAGGTGATGGAGGTGGCCAAGGTGCTCGCCGGCTACTCGCTCGGCGAGGCCGACATGCTCCGCCGCGCCATGGGCAAGAAGATCAAGGCCGAGATGGACGCCCAGCGCGACCGCTTCGTGAAGGGCTGCGTCGAGCGCGACCTCACCAAGGCCAAGGCCAACGAGATCTTCGACCTGCTCGCCAAGTTCGCCGATTACGGCTTCAACAAGTCACACGCCGCCGCCTACGCCCTGCTGACCTACCAGACCGCCTACCTGAAGGCGAACCATCCGGTGGAGTTCCTGGCCGCCGCGATGCAGCTCGACATCGACGTCACCGACAAGCTCGCCGAATTCCGCCAGGACGCCCAGCGGCTGAAGATCACGGTGGAGCCGCCCTCGATCAACACCTCGGGCGTCGGCTTCGAGGTGCGCGAGGGCCGCATCCACTACGCGCTGGCGGCGATCAAGGGCGTGGGCCGGGGCGCGGTCGAGGCCCTGATCGAGGCCCGGGGCGACAGGCCCTTCAAGGATCTCGCCTGCCTCGCGCGCCGCCTCAACCCGCGCATGCTCAACAAGCGCACCCTGGAGAACCTAGTGGCGGCCGGGGCGATGGACACCATCGAGCCGGATCGCGCCCGGGCCTGCGCCGCCATCGAGCCGATGATGAAGCTCGCCCAGGGGGCCGCGGAGGCGGCCAGCACCGGCATCGACGACATGTTCGGCGGGATCACCGCCGCGGACGTCACCCTGCGGGTGCCGCCCTATGATCCCTGGCCGATGGCCGACAAGCTCAAGAAGGAATACGACGCGATCGGATTCTTCCTCTCGGGCCATCCGCTGGACGAGTACGGCGACCTCCTCGGCAAGCTGCGGGTCCAGACCTGGGCCGAGTTCTGCCGGGCGGTGCGGGCCGGCACCACCAGCGTGGGCCGCGTCGCGGCCTCGGTCCTCGACCGCTCGGAGCGCCGGACCAAGACCGGCAACAAGCTCGGCATCGTCATCCTCTCGGACCAGACCGGGCATTTCGAGGCGATCATCTTCTCCGAAGGCCTCGGCCAGTACCGCGAGATCCTGGAGCCGGGCCGTCCCCTGGTGCTCCAGCTCCAGGCCAACCTGGAGGGCGAGGACGTGCGCGCCCGCATCATGACGGCCGAGCCCCTCGACGTGGCGGTGGCCCGCCACCAGAAGGGCATGCGCGTCTACCTGCGCGACGAGCGCCCGATCCCCAGCGTGCAGCAGCGCCTTCAGGTGCGCGGCGAGGGCGAGGTCTCCCTCATCCTGCTCCTCGACGGTGCCCGCGAGGTCGAAGTCAAGCTGCCGGGCCGCTACCAGGCCACGCCCCAGATCGCCGGGGCGCTCCGGGCCGTGCCGGGGGTGGTGCAGGTCGAGGTGAACTGAGGCGCCGTCCCGAGGCGGGCGCCCGGACTTTTCGGACGGGCGCGTCGGCTAGGGACAGAACCCGACCGACGCGGCGCCTCAGGCGGCGCGGATGGCCGCGAGGAACCCTTCGACCTCCTGGCGCACGTTCACCGACTGGACCGAGAGTTCGCCCGCCGCCATCAGCACCTGCTGGGCCGCCGAACCGGTCTCGCCGGAGGAGGCCAGGACCCGGGCCACGTTCATCGAGACGTCCTGGGTCCCGCGCGCCGCCTCGGCCGCGTTGCGGGAGATCTCGCCGGTGGCCGCGGTCTGCTCCACCACCGTCGCGGCGATGCTCTCGGTGATCGCGTTCACGGAGACGATGGTCTGGCCGATCTGGCGGATCGCCGAGACGGCCTGGGCCGTGGCCTGCTGGATCGCCGTGATCTGGCCGCCGATCTGGTCGGTGGCCCGCGCGGTCTGGCCGGCGAGTTCCTTGACCTCCGCCGCGACCACTGCGAAGCCGCGGCCCGCCTCGCCGGCCCGGGCGGCCTCGATGGTGGCGTTCAGCGCCAGCAGGTTCGTCTGCCCGGCGATGCTGGAGATCATCGTCACGGCCTCGCCGATGCGGTCGGCGGCCTGCATCAGGCTGCCCATGGCGACGTCCGTCGCCTCCGCCTCGCGGGCGGCGGCCCCGGCGGCCGCATTGGATTGCTGAACCTGGCGCTCGATCTCCTGCAGGGAGGCGACCATCTCCTCGGCGGCCGCCGCCACGGTCTGCACGTTCGCCGAGGTCTCCTCGGCGGCGGCGCTGGAGGCGACGGCCTGGCCGTTGGTGCTCGCCGCCACCTCGGTCATCGAGCGCGCCGTCGCGTCGAGTTCGGTCGCCGCGGAGGTGACGATGCCGATCGCACCCGAGATGGTGTGCTCGAAGCTCCGGACGAGCCCGTCGACCCGGTCGGCCCGGCGCTGGCGCGCGGATTGCGCCGTGACCTGCTGCGCCTCCAGGTCGATGCGCGCGATGGCGTTCTGGCGGAACACGTCGACGACCTTGGCCATCTGGCCCATCTCGTCCACCGCGTCCTGCGAGGGCACGGTGACCGCCGTCTCGCCGGCGGCGAGCCGGCTCATCGCTTCCGTCATGCCGGAGATCGGGCCGATGATGCTGCGCGCGATCAGGAAGGCGAGGGCGCCGCCGAGCGCCAGCGCCAGGGCGACGAGGCCCATCTGCAGGGTGCGGGCGCGGTCGACGCTCGCCTGCGTGGCGGCGGTGATCTCGGCGACCGCCACCTCGATCTTGGCCCGGACGCCCAGCCCGGCCTGCATCAGGGTCGTCGCATGCGGCTTGAGGTTGTCGTCGTAGGCGGTCCGCATCGACTCCAGCGCGGCGGCGGCGGCGTTGAAGGCGCCGATATAGGCGCCGACCGTGTCCTGAAGCTGGCGGATCGGCCGCGCGAACTCGCCGCCGGTGTCGAGATCCCGCAGGGCCTTGAGGGCGGCGTCGGCCTTGAGGCTGTTCGCCGCGAAGGTCGCCGGACCCTGCGGGTCGCGGGTGGCCAGGAAACGCCAGTTCGCGACCCGCATCAGCAGCACCGCGCTGTCGACGTTCGCCGCCTGGGTGACCAGCGCCGCCGATCCGCCCTGCCGGATGGCGGCCATCAGCTGGCCGGTCGCGCGGGTCATCTCGTCACCGGTCTTGAACAGCTTGGCCTTGCTCTCGGCCAGGGCCTGGCCGGCCTGGCCGAGGCGCTGGATATCGTCCTTCAGAACGGCGGACTCGTCGCGCATGCCCGCATAGATCGCGCGCCGCTCCTCGGAGACGGCGATGTCGACCTGACGCTGGAGGAGGGTGGCGATGGCTTGGCGCGTCTGCTCCATCTGACCGACCTGATCGGGCTTCTGGTTCGCCTGGAACTCCAGGGCCTGGACGGAGAGGCGTTCTCCGAGGCCGTTCGCCGAGAAGACGTTGCGTGCCCCCTCCTCGAGGCGGGTGAGCCGCGCATAATCCTCCGTGACGGAGCCGAGCTGATATTGAGAGGTGAGGCCGATCCCGCCGGCGATGACGATCAGACTGCCGAAACCTGCATAGAGACGAGCGCGGATACCGAGTTTCATCGACGTAGTCCGATCGGGGGAATAATTTGCCCTCTCATCTGTATGCACGAACGGATAAATAAGTATGAAATCAGGGACGAACCTCTCTCTGCAGGTGTTCTGAGCTAATTTGGTTCATTCAATATCCGGTGGAGACCTCTATAGTCTCGCGAAGCGTCGCCTCGGGGCGATCCGAGGTCGCGGCCTGCGGCGTCGCGCGTGACCGGCTCCGCGACCCGCCGGAATCCGGCGTTCACGCCGGTTTCGCGTGGCCCTATCCGGAATTGCCGGGCCGGTCCGGATTCCCGGACCTCGGGAGCCGCGCTCGGAGCCGCTCGGCCACCATCCCCTGCAGGGTCAGCAGGTGCGGGCAGCGGATCCCTTCCGCGAGGCAGGCGGAGACCGTGCGGAACAGGTACTCGGCGCTGGGACCGAGATGGCCGGCCCCGGAGGCGATCCGGTCGGCGATCGCGGCGTCCGAGATCGGGCCGGTATAGCGGTCGCTGTCCGGGTTCACCACGAAGGTGAGCGCCTGGATCTGGCCCGCGGCCGTCTCCACCGTCACCCAGCGGCCGATGTATCCGTTGCCCCGCATCTCGCGGCGCCAGACCGGCAGCAGGGTCTCGGCGGCCTCGTCGCCGGTGAGCCGGAAGGCGACCCCGTCGCAGGACCCGCCCGCGTCGAGGGCCAGGACCAGGCCGGGATTGTCGACGCTGCCGCGGAAGCGCCGCTGCAGGAGGCAGAAGCGCCGGTGGTAGCCGTGGACGGTGCCGACCCGGCGCTCCGAATAGGTGAATTCCGGCCGCCAGATCAGCGAGCCGTAGCCGAACACCCAGAGCCCCTCCGCCGGCAGCGGCCGGGCGGCGAAGGCGGCCGCGAGACCCGGCGCCAGCTCTGCATCGCTCATCAGGGCCAGGGCGGTGGCGTCGTCCGCCACCGGCGTGGGATGGGCGCGGGCGATCAGGTCGAGGGTCAGGTCGAGGCGCTGGTCCGGCATGGTCGCAGCGAACCACCGGGCGGCCCGGGGCGCAAGACGTGGCCCCTCAAGACGTGGCCCCTCGCGAGATCCGACAGGCCGTGGCGGCGGTCTCCCGCGCCGGCTTTCGGGTCTTGGCTTTCAGGTCTTGGCGGCGGCCATCGCCTCGAGTTCGGGCAGCGGCTCGGTGCGGTGGTGGTCGCAGGCTTCCTTGTCCTCGTCGATGACGGTCAGGGTTCCGGCCTTCTCCTGGATGACGATCTTGACCCGCTCCGCCTTGCCGAAGGTGCGGCCCCGCATCCGGCTCGACACGCAGTAGAGGGTGCGCCCCTCGTCGAGGAAGGGCCCGGAGACCCGACTCTGCACGAAGCGGACCGGGATCAGCGAAACCGAACCGAACTCGGTCCGGCTCAGCGCGAGGGCGGCGAGGCGCTCCCGGATCGGGGCGGTCGCGGCGGGCGTCGGGACCGGCGCACGGGGGCCGCAGCCGGCGAGGACGAGGGGCACCAGGGCGGCGAGGGCCCGAGCGCGGGTGCCGCGGCATGCGGGCACGGGAAAGGACATAGCGGGCGACCTCGATTCGGCGTCGCATCGAGCCTAGCCGGATTCTCGCACAGCGGGAACGGTGCTTCACATGCAACCGCGGCCATCGCGTCGCGTTTGCATCGCCCGGCGGGCGCCGTAAGACACGGCCATGCAATGGACCGACGAGGCCCTGGTTCTCGGCCTGCGCCGCCAGGGCGAGACCAGCGTCATCCTCGAACTCATGACCCGGGAGCACGGCCGCCATCTCGGGCTCGTGCATGGCGGCCGCTCGCGCCGGATGCAGCCGGTGCTCCAGGCCGGCAACCGGGTGCAGGCCACCTGGCGGGCGCGCCTCGACGAGAGCCTGGGCGCCTTCGCGGTCGAGCCCGTGGAATCCGTCGCCGCCCGGCTGATGGGCTCCGGGCTCGCCCTCTACGGCATGAGCCACCTCGCCGGCCTGCTCCGCCTGCTGCCCGAGCGCGAGCCCCATCCCGAGCTGTTCGAGGCCGCCGGCCTCCTCGTCGCGCACCTGCACGACCCCGACATCGCCCCGCCGCTGATGGTGCGCTTCGAGCTCGCCATCCTGGCCGAACTCGGCTTCGGGCTCGACCTCGCGGCCTGCGCCGCCACGGGGGGCAACGACGCCCTGATCTACGTCTCGCCCCGGAGCGGGCGGGCGGTGAGCGCCTCGGCCGGCGAGCCCTATCGCGACAGGCTGCTGGCGCTGCCGGACTTCCTGCGCGCGCGCCCGCCCGGCGCGGGGCTGCCGATGACTCCGGACGCCCGGGACGTTACCGAGGGGTTTACCTTGACGGGGTATTTCCTCGATCAGCACATCTGGGGACCGCGCGCGATCCCCGTGCCCGAGGAACGCGCGCGCTTCGTTGCATTGGGCACGGGGAACGCCTAAATTCCGTTCGTGCTTTGTTCTGATTTGGGTCGGTTGCGGCCCGGGAGTTCGTGATGGGCCAGCCCTTCGAGCCGCCATCGGATCCCGATGGCATCGAGAGCGTCGAGCTGAAGACCGCGCTGGAGGATCGCTACCTCGCCTACGCGCTCTCGACGATCATGCACCGGGCGCTGCCCGATGCCCGCGACGGGCTGAAGCCGGTCCATCGCCGCATCCTGTTCGCCATGCGGCTCCTGAAGCTCGACCCCAGCTCGGCCTTCAAGAAATGCGCCCGCATCGTCGGTGACGTCATCGGCAAGTATCACCCGCACGGCGACACGGCGGCCTACGACGCCCTGGTGCGCATGGCGCAGGACTTCGCGCAGCGCTACCCGCTCGTCGACGGCCAGGGCAATTTCGGCAACATCGACGGCGACAACGCCGCGGCGCAACGCTACACCGAGGCCCGGATGACGGAGGTGGCGCGCCTCCTCCTCGAAGGCCTCGACGACGATTCGGTGGATTTCCGCCCGAACTACGACGGGCAGGAGGAGGAGCCGGTGGTGCTCCCCGCCGCCTTCCCGAACCTGCTCGCCAACGGCAGCCAGGGCATCGCGGTGGGCATGGCGACCTCGATCCCGCCCCACAACGCGGCCGAACTCTGCGACGCGGCGCTCTACCTCATCACCCATCCGGAGGCGACCTCCGCCCAACTCCTGACCTTCGTGAAGGGGCCGGACTTCCCCACCGGCGGCATCCTGATCGACAGTGCCGAATCGATCACCGAGGCCTACCGCACCGGGCGCGGCGGCTTTCGCGTGCGGGCGCGCTGGGCCAAGGAGGATCTCGGGCGCGGGACCTGGACCATCGTGGTCACGGAGATCCCCTACGGCGTGCAGAAGGCGCGCCTGATCGAGAAGCTCGCGGAGCTGCTGCAGGAGCGCAAGCTGCCGCTGCTGGCCGACGTGCGCGACGAATCGGCCGAGGACGTGCGCATCGTGCTGGAGCCGCGCGCCCGCAACGTCGACCCCGTCATCCTGATGGAATCGCTGTTCCGGCTCACCGAGCTCGAATCGCGCATCTCACTCAACATGAACGTGCTGGTGGGCGGGCTCGTGCCCCGGGTCATCGGCCTCGCCGAGGCCCTGCGCGAGTGGCTCGACCACCGCCGCGTCGTGCTCCAGCGCCGCTCGCGCCACCGCCTCGGCCAGATCGACCGCCGCCTGGAGATCCTCGGCGGCCTGCTCATCGTCTATCTCGACCTCGACGAAGTGATCCGCATCATCCGCGAGGAGGACGAGCCGAAGCCCGCCCTGATGAAGCGCTTCGAGCTGACCGAGATCCAGGCCAACGCCATCCTCGACACGCGCCTGCGCTCCTTGCGCAAGCTCGAGGAGATGGAGATGAAGCGCGAGCTCGACGCGCTGACCCTGGAGAAGGAGGGGATCGAGGGCCTGCTCGGCTCCGACAAGCTGCAATGGGCCGACATCACCAAGCAGATCCGCGCGGTGAAGAAGACCTTCGGCCCCGAGACCAAGATCGGCGCCCGGCGCACCACCCTGGAGAACCCGCCCGACACCGCCGGCATCGACTTCACCGCCGCCATGGTGGAGCGCGAGCCGATCACCGTGATCGTCTCCAACAAGGGCTGGATCCGGGCCCTCAAGGGCCATGTCGCCGACCTGTCCGGCGTCGCCTTCAAGGGCGATGACGGCCTCAAGCTCGCCTTTCCGAGCGAGACCACGGCCAAGATCCTGGTGCTAGCCTCGAACGGCAAGGTGTTCACCCTGGAGGCCGCCAAGCTGCCGGGCGGGCGCGGCTTCGGCGACCCGATCCGCCTGATGGTGGATTTCGACGACGGCACCGAGATCGTGGCTGCCATGCCCTACCAGCCCGGGGCGAAGGTCCTCCTGGCGGCCACGGACGGGCGCGGCTTCCTGGCGCCGGCCGACGCGCTGGTCGCCAATACCCGCAAGGGCAAGGGCATCATGGGCCTCGACGCACCGGCCACCGCGGCCGTGCTGGTGCCGGCGGCGGGCGACCACGTGGCGGTGTGCAGCGCCGACCGGCTGATGCTGGTCTTCCCGTTGAGCGAATTGCCCGAGATGGTGCGGGGCAAGGGCGTCCGCCTGCAGCGCTGCCGCCAGACCACGCTCACCGACGCCCACGTCTTCACCCTGGCCGAGGGCCTGCCCTGGCGCGAGGCGGGCGGCGAGGCGCGGCTCGCCAATGCGGGCATCCTGGAGAAGTGGATCGGCCACCGGGCCGAGGCCGGCACGCTGATGACCCGGAGCTTCCCGAAATTCGAGCGGTTCGGGAAGTAGGTGAGCGGACGCCCCAGGCGCCTGGGACGTGGATCTCAGGTCGCCTGGCCGAGGGTTTCCTCGACGAGGCGAGGGTTGCGCTGAAGGAGCGCCAGCAGCACGCGGGCCGGTCCTTCGGGCTGGCGCCGGCGCTGTTCCCAGTTTCTCAGGGTGCCGACGGCGACACCGATCCGACGGGCGAAGGCGTCCTGCGAGAGATCGGTCGCCTTTCGGATCGCGGCGACGTCGATCTCCTGCGGAACGTGGATGGCGCACCCGGCTGCGATATCCCCGCGCGCATGGGCGGCCGCCTGGGTCAGGCTCAGCGTCAACTCGGCGAACATCGCTTCGTCCATCGCTTTACTCCTTAGAACAAGGTCTCGACGAGACGGGCAAGGGTGCGGGCCTGATCGGGTGTCAGGTTGCCCTGGTCATTCTTCGCGTAGGCCAGGAGCAGGTACACGCCCTTGGGGCCGACGAAGTACGAGATCACGCGGGCGCCTCCGCGCTTGCCACGTCCTGCCAAGGGAACACGAACCTTCCGAAGGCCGCCAGTCCCCGGGATCACATCACCCGCCTATGGATGCGCCGCGAAGAAATTCACGACCGCGCTGCGCTCGGCCTCGGTCATCACGCGTTCGGCAGAGCGCAGGTAGATCTTGGTCTCGATGACCGTATGAAGGGCGCCCGCCATACCTCAGACTGCGCCGTTGGCGCACGCGGGTCAACGGCAGGGCACCGGCCGCGGGCTCCGGTGAACGTCCGCCATGCGACTGCAGGCCCGTCGCCGTCCGCGCCAAACACCGACGGCAAGGCCCGGGGAACCGAGTCTTGCCGCGTAGAAAGCCTTGCCGCGCCTGGATCGTTGCGACTTGGGAAGTCCGGTCGCGCCGCTCGGGTCAGCGGCGGCGGAACTGGCCGCGCATCGGCGGACGCGGACCGGCGGAGCGCTCGTCCTTGTGCCGGAACACGAGGCGGCCCTTCTCCAGGTCGTAGGGAGACATCTCGACGGTGACACGGTCGCCGGCCAGAGTCTTGATGCGGTTCTTCTTCATCTTGCCGGCCGTGTAGGCCACGATCTCGTGGCCCTGATCGAGCTGCACGCGGTAGCGCGCGTCCGGCAGGATCTCGATCACGAGACCGTCGAACTGCATCAACTCTTCTTTCGCCATCCACACTCTCCAGCCGGACGGCCTGAAAAGGGGCGACCCGGGACACAAAACGAAGCCGTTCGGCAAAACGCGGCGGGCGGCGGGTCCGATCCCATCGGATGCGCAACACCGGCGAGCGTTGCCCCGACATAATGTCCGGGCCGGCCGGAAGCAAGCTTTTCCCGATTCAGACCGGTGATCAAGCCGGCACAATCCGCGTGAGGATTCGGCGAGGATTCGACAAGGTTTCGGAAAGACCAGGATTCGGCGCGCGCTTTCGCACATCGCGACCCGCGAGATCGCTGCGGTCCGCCTGCGGCCGTGCCGCCGACGGCCGCGGCGCCCCGTCAGGGCGTGACGTCGTTGCCGACGTAGTCGATCCGCCCGTCCGGGGTCCGCTTCCAGGCCTGCAGAATGGTGGCCGGGCGGCGGGGATCGGGCTTGAGGTCGCCCCTGGCATCGTAGGCGAGGTCGCCGAGGATCGTCCGCAGGGAACGGCCCTGGTGCAGGTAGGCGGCCACCGCCCGGCCGTCCCCCGATCCGGCACCGAGGATGCCCTGGCGCAGGATCTCGACGGCCGCGTAGGCCTGGGCGGCCACGGCGTTCGCCTCCGGGGTGCGCGGCACCTTGGCGGCCTTCCCGTCGGGCAGCCTGGGCTCGGGCAGCTTCGACTCGGAGAGCCTGGGCGGCTCGGGCGTCAGGGTCATCACCGTGCCCTCGGCCGCAGGGCCGGCCGCCTGTGGGAAGGCCGGGTCGAGGAGGCCGTCGCTGCCCACCAGCGGCGCGGTCACGCCGGCGTCGCGCAGGCCGCGCAGGAGCATGGCGGCATCCGGCGCGAGCCCCCCGAAATACACGACCTCGACCCGCGCCCGCTTCAGGCGCGCGGCCAGCCCGGAGGCGTCCCGCTCGCCGCGGGTCAGGGTCTCGAAGGCGGCCTCCGGCTGGCCGGCGGCCTTCAGGGCGCGGCTCACGCCCTCCGCGAGGCCGCGCCCGAACGGGCTCTTGTCGTGCACGAGGCCGATGCGCTGGCCGCCATGACGGCCGAGGAGGTAGGCGCCGGCGAGCCGCCCCTGCTCGGCCTCGTTCGGCACGGTGCGGAACACGTTCCACAGGCCCTTGGCCGTCAGCCCAGGATAGCCGGTGCCTGGCGTCACGGCGACGATGCCGGCCTCCTCGTAGACCGGCACGGCCAGGGCCGCGACGCCCGCACCGAAGGGGCCGACGACGAGACCGACCCGCTCGGCGGCGAATCGCCGGGCGACGGCCAGGCCCTGCTTGCCGTCGCCGGCATCGTCGGCCACCACGAGGACGAGGCGCTGCCCGTTGACGCCGCCGGCCCGGTTGAGATCGGCCACCGCCCGCTCGGCCCCGAGCCGCAGCCCCTCTCCGAAGGCGGCATCCGGGCCGGTCAGCGGGGCCGACAGCCCGATCCGGACCTGAGCCTCCACGGAGCCGGCCGTCGAACCCATCAGCAGGCCGGCGAGAGCGAGGGCGCAGGCGGTGACACGGAGGCTGGGCATCGGGGCGCGGGGTCCATCGAGGCAGGGGTCCATCGAGGCAGGTGACGTGGCCCCACGATAGGGGTGCCCGGTCGGTGCGGGAAGTCACGCCCCGGATGTCGGCCCCATGAGGATCGCATTGCCGCGGCTGCGCGGGACCTTACCTCCTTCTCCCGGGTTTCCATCCATGTTCCACGCAGCGGGTCCGAGCCCGCGCCGGAGTTCGTCAGGGCCATGCTTTCCACCGACAACGACATCCTCGGCGCGGCCGAAGCCTGGCGGCGCGAGGGTCGCGCGGTGGCGCTCGCCACCGTCATCGAGACTTGGGGCTCGGCGCCGCGGCCGGTGGGCAGCCATCTCGTGGTCGACGGCGAGGGCAATTTCCTCGGTTCGGTCTCCGGCGGCTGCGTCGAGGGCGCGGTGATCACCGAAGGCCTGGAGGCGATCGCCGACGGTCAGGCGCGGGTGATCGAATTCGGCGTGGCCGACGAGACCGCCTGGCGGGTCGGCCTGTCCTGCGGCGGCCGCATCCGCGTCTTCGTCGAGCCGGTGGCCTGAGGCGGCGCCATGCAGCTCGAAACCCTCGCGATCCTCAATGCCGAGCGCGCCGCGCGCCGGGCCGCCATCCTGGTGACGGAGCTCGACGGCGGGATGCAGCGCGTGGTGCGCGAGACCGAGATCGCCGGCGACCCCCTGGCCGACCTCCTCGCCCGCCATCTCGCCTCCGGCAAGAGCGGCCTCGCCGAGGCGGGCGGGCGCTCCGTCTTCCTCACCGTGCAGGCGCCCCCGGTACGCTTGGTGGTGATCGGCGCCGTGCATATCAGCCAGGCCCTGTGCCCGATGGCGCGCGCCCTCGACCTCGCCGTCACCGTCATCGATCCGCGCACCGCCTTCGCGACGCCGGAGCGCTTCCCCGGCATCGATCTCGTCGCCGAATGGCCGGACGACGCCCTGGCGGGGCCGGTCCCGCCCCTCGATCGCTACTGCGCGGTGACGGCCCTGACCCACGATCCGAAGATCGACGACCCCGCCCTGGCGGCGGCGCTCCGGGCCGGCTGCTTCTACGTCGGCGCCCTCGGCTCGCGCAAAACCCACGCGGCCCGCGTCGCCCGTCTCACCCAGGCCGGATTCTCGGAAGCCGAGATCGGGCGGATCGCGGCGCCGATCGGCCTGCCCATCCAGGCCGTCAGCCCGGCCGAGATCGCCGTCTCGATCCTGGCGCAGATCATCGCCGCGCTGCGGACGCCCCCTGCCGGAGCCGCCCCGTGAAGTTCGGCGCCGTCCCCACCGGCGAGGCCGCCGGGCTGATCGCCGCCCATACGGTGCGGTCCCACGACGTGACCCTGCGCAAGGGCCGGGTGATCCCGGCCGAGGACGCCGCGCGCCTCGCCGCCGCCGGCCTGTCCGAACTCGTGGCCGTCACCCTGGAGCCGGGCGACGTCGCCGAGGATGCGGCGGCCGAGCGCCTCGCCGCGCATCTCGCCGGCGCGCAGCTGCACCGCGAGCCGCCCTTCACCGGCCGCTGCAACCTGCACGCGGCCACCGCCGGGCTCCTGCAGATCGACCGGTCCGCCATCGACGCCGTCAACGGCACCGACGAGGCGATCACGGTGGCGACGCTCGCGCCCTACAAGCCGGTGGTGGCCGGCGAGATGGTCGCCACGGTCAAGATCATCCCCTACGCGGTCTCGGGCGCGGCCCTCGAGCGGGCCTGCCGCGCCGCGCCCGCGGGCGCCCTCGCCGTCGCGCCCTACTGCTTGACCCGGGTCGCCGTGGTCTCGACCCTGCTGCCCGGCCTCAAGCCCGCGACCATCGACAAGACGCTGGCCAACCTGCGCCACCGCCTCGCCCCCACGGGGGCGGAGCTCGTCGCCGAGGCCCGGGTGCCCCATCGCCGGGAGGCCGTGGCCGACGCGATCCGGGCGGCGGTCGCGGAGGATCGGGCCGAGCTGGTGGTGGTGTTCGGCGCCTCGGCCATCGCCGACCGGCGCGACGTGATTCCCGCCGCGATCGAGGCGGCGGACGGGCATGTCGACCACCTCGGCATGCCGGTGGACCCGGGCAATCTCCTCCTGGTCGGCCGGGTCGGCGCGGTTCCGGTCATCGGCGCGCCGGGCTGCGCGCGCTCGCCCAAGGAGAACGGCTTCGACTGGGTGCTGCACCGGCTGCTCGCCGGGCTGGCCGTGACCCGGTCCGACATCGTCGCCCTGGGCGTCGGCGGGCTCCTGATGGAGATCGTGTCGCGGCCCCAGCCCCGCTCCGGCGGCGACCCGGCCGACGAGGATGCCTGAGGCCGATGCCTGAACTCGGCCTCATCCTCCTCGCGGCCGGGCGGGGGACCCGCTTCGGCGCGGCGCCGAAGCTGCTGCAGCCCTTGGCCGGGCGGCCGTTGGTGCGCCACGCGGCCGAGGCCGCCATCGGCTCCGGGCTCGGCCCGGTGGTGGCGGTGCTCGGCGCCCATGCCGACCGGGTCGGCGCCGCCCTCGACGGGCTCGATCTCGTCCGAATCGTGAACCCGGCCTATGCCGGCGGCCTCGCCACCTCGCTCCAGGCCGGTCTGGCGGCCCTGCCGGCGGAGGTGGCGGGCGCGATCGTGCTCCTCGGCGACATGCCGCGCGTGACCGCCCGCCACCTCACGGACCTCGCCGAGGCCTTCCGCCGGGCGGACCCGGCCCCTTCGGCCGTGGTGCCGATCCATGCCGGCCGGCGCGGCAACCCGGTCCTCCTGAACCTGGGGCTCCTGGCGCCGGCCCTCGCCGCCCTCTCCGGCGACCAGGGGGCGGGGCGCCTGCTCGCCGGACGCGACGACGTGCTCGCATGCGCGATGGATGCGGGCGTCATCCAGGACGTCGACACGCCGGATGGCCTCGCCGCCCTCGGCTGAGGCCGGTCAGTCCTGCGCCGCGGCCCGCGCCGGGGCGCGCTTGGCCTCGGCCCGGCACCGGTCCGAGCAGTAGCGGACCTCGTCCCAGACCTGCTCCCACTTCTTGCGCCACGCGAACGGCTTGCCGCACTGGACGCAGACCTTGGTGGGGAGATCGGCCTTCTTGCGCATCCGCGCCATCGGATCTGCTCGGTCGCTTCTGGGGAGACGTCGCGTCCATATAGGGCAGCCTACCGCCCGAGCTGCCCGGCCTCGCTGACCGGGACGGGGCTCCAGCGATTGAGCTGGATGTAGCCGTCGCGGGCCGCGACGACGACGTGGCGGCGGTAGCGCTGCACCACCGTCCCGGGCGAATGGCGATGGGCCTCCCGCCAGCCCTCGGCGGCCGCCACGTAGACCCGCGACTCGCCGACCCGAGCGATCGTCTCGATCGTGCCGAAGGCGCGGACGCGGCGCAGGATCGCTTCGACCTCGGACCGGAAATCCAGGGTCCGGTCGGCGTCCGTGACCCGCGGCCAGTAAGAACCGGTACCCTGGGGGGCCGGCGTTCTCCAGAGGGCGGGAAGGTCCCGGGCGACGGGGCCGGCCGCGATGCGCCGCGCCGCCATCTGGCACTTGGCGAGCAGGGTCTCGTGCGATTCCAGGGGGGCGAGCGGGAAGCGCTCCTGGGCCAGGATGTCGCCGGTGTCGAAGCCGTCCTCGGCCAGGACGTGGGCGGTGACGCCCCATTCCGGCTGCCCGTCGCTGATCGCCTTGAAGAGCGGGTAGGGCCCGCGGCCCAGGGGAAGCGGGGAGGGGTGGAAATTCAGCCCGTAGGCCGCCTGGCCGCGCCAGCCCCGGATCAGCCAGGGATAGCCGGCCACCACCAGGGCCCAGTCCCGGCCATGCGCCTCCGCGAGCCCGGAAAGGTCCTCGGGCCGCATCCGCGAGATCTGCATCGGCACGCGGTAGCGGCGGGCCTGGGCCACCACCGCCTCGTTGTGATCGTAGATCCCGTCGCAGGGCCGGGTGAACAGCTTGATCGGCGTCCAGCCCGCCCCGGTCAGGGCCTCGAACACGCCGCCGAGGAAATCGATGCCGGCAAAGGCGAACTTCATGAGGCTCCCGACGGTCCTGCGACGTCACGGATCGGTCGATCCCGCGCGGCGACGGCTCCCCGTCCCCGGCTTCCGCCATACCTACCCGATCGGGAGCGAATTGGGAGCGGGCATGAGGCGGGACATCGTCGCCGAGGGACCGGGGCGCGGAAGCGCCGGCCGGGTCCGGAATCCGGCCCGCGCGCGCCTGCGCCGACACGGGGGGGCCTGACGGCCATCCGCACCCTCCGCTTCCTCCTCGGCGACCAGCTCACCCGGCGCATCGCCACCCTGACCGATCTCGATCCGGAGCACGACGTCGTGCTGATGGTCGAGGTCCGGGCGGAGGCGACCTATGTCCGCCACCACAAGCAGAAGATCGCGTTCCTGTTCTCGGCGATGCGCCACTTCGCGGCCGAGCTGGAGGCGGAGGGCATCACCGTCGACTACGTCCGCCTCAATGCTCCGGACAACACCGGCAGCTTCACCGGCGAACTGGCGCGGGCGGTCGCGCGCCACGCGGTCGACCGGGTCGTCGTGACCGAGCCCGGCGAGTGGCGGGTCTGGGAGATGATGGAGGGCTGGCGCGCCGATCTCGGGCCGCCGGTGGAGATCCGCGACGACAACCGCTTCCTCTGTCCGCGCGCGGCCTTCGCCGACTGGGCCGGCGATCGCCGGAGCCTGCGCATGGAGACGTTCTACCGCGGCATGCGCCGGCGGACCGGCCTGCTGATGGAGGGCGCCGAGCCCGTCGGCGGCCGCTGGAACTTCGACCCCGAGAATCGCAAGGGCCTGCCGAAGGGGCACGTCCTGCCCGAGCGCATCGCCTTTCCGCCGGATGCCGTGACCCGGGAGGTCATCGCCCTCGTCGAAGCGGAGTTCGCCGATCACTTCGGCGAGACCGACGCCTTCGCCTGGCCGGTGACCCGGACCGAGGCCGTCGCGGCCTTCAAACACTTCCTCGCCGTGGGCCTTCCCGCCTTCGGCGACTACCAGGACGCGATGCGCGCCGGCGCGCCGTTCCTGTACCACGCGCTGATCGGGCCGGCGCTGAATGCCGGGCTCCTGACGCCGGAGGAGGTCTGCCGGGCGGCGGAGCGCGCCTACCGCGCGGGCGAGGCCCCGCTCCACTGCGTCGAGGGCTTCATCCGCCAGATCCTCGGCTGGCGGGAATACGTGCGCGGCCTGTACTGGGCGCGGATGCCGGACTACGCGGGCTCGAACGCCCTCGAGGCCACCCGCGACCTGCCGTGGTTCTACTGGTCCGGCGAGACCGGGATGAACTGTCTGCGGGAGTGCATCGGCGCCACCCGCACCCACGCCTATGCCCACCACATCCAGCGCCTGATGGTGACGGGAAACTTCGCGCTCCTCGCCGGGATCGCGCCGGCGCAGGTCGAGGAATGGTACCTCGTCGTCTACGCCGATGCCTACGAGTGGGTCGAACTGCCCAACGTCCACGGCATGGTGCTCTGGGCCGATGGCGGCGTGATGGGCTCGAAGCCCTACGCGGCCTCGGGCGCCTACATCAACCGCATGTCCGATTACTGCCTGGGCTGCGCCTACGACGTGGCGCAGAAGACCGGCGCCACGGCCTGCCCGTTCAACTACCTCTACTGGGACTTTCTGATCCGGCACGCCGAGCGCCTCGCGGACAATCCCCGCCTCGCCATGCCCTACCGCACCCTGGCGCGCATGGACCCCGCCAAGCGAGCCGCCATCGTCGAGGATGCGGCCCGCTTCCTCGATGGGCTCGACGCCGCGCCCTCCGCTCCCAGGGTCGAGCAGGGACACCTGGACCTGGCGCCGCCCCGCTCCGGCGCGGGCCGCCGTCCCGCCGGGGGCAAGACTCCATCAAGGGGTTAAGCCCGCCAGGACGTAGGGCTACCAAGGAGTCCAGACGCTGAGGCCGAGATAGGGGCCGGGGTCCTGATCGCTGGCGAGTTGCAGCCCGGCCGAGAGGCGCAGGCTGAAGCGGCCGAGGGCGAAATCCGTGGCGTGCAGCCCGACATTCCATTTCCGGTAGCCGGTCTCGTCCCCGTAGAGGGAGATTTCGGGTCCGAGATAGGCGTCCCAGCCCCCCGTGCCCCAGCCCCGCGTCCCCCAGGACAGGCGGCCCCAGGCGCTCATGCGGGTGGTGCCGGCGATCAGCGTGGCGGTGAGCAGGGTCGCGTCGGTGGGGCGGGCCCAGACCTCGCCGTGCAGGCGCAGGCCGAAGCGGGGCGCCAGGGCATGGACGCAGCCGCAGCCCGACACCACCTCCATCGTTCCTTCGGGGCCCGCATAGGCGGCAACGACGCCCCAGTCCCGAAACCATTGGTAGCCGAGCACGACCGCACCGATCGCGGTGTCGCGGGTGACGGCCCCCTCCCGGCGCCGCTGGCCCCCGAGGCTGCCCAGGGCCACGAAGCCCTCCCGATCGAGCCGATCCAGCGCCACCTTCGCGCCCGTGGTGACGAAGACGGAAGGACTTGCCTCCAGGCTCCCGAACAGGAGGACCGAGGCGGGCGAGGAGGCCAGGGCCGGCCCAGCGAGGACGGAGGCGGACCAGGCGGCCATGCCGGCCAGGATCGCCGGGCCGCGCCCCGGTTTCGGAACATCTCCTGCCGTCGGTCCCACGGGCGGCCTGCCTCGACCTCGAAGAAGGCTTCAATCTTCCGAAGCCAGACCCGAAATGCAATCTCCGGTCCGTAAAGGACGGGTATAATCCAAGATTGGTTGCATCCGGCGCGGCCGATAGATTGCTGTTCCCGCGTGCTGATCACCTTACGGAAACGAATCGTCGATGTGGCAACTCTAAATTGACGGCGCGTGCCCGAGGCACCCGTCGCGTTCGGCCACCGCCGTCCCGGCCGCCGCGAATCGCGGCCGTCCCGGCGTGCGGATGCGCCGCTTGGCCTGCGCGTCCATCTCGGCTACAGCCCGGCTCAGGACAGTCGCCAATGGCCGAGCTTTCTTGTCACCTGCTGCCAGAACTTCCGAGGTTCTCACCGTGCTCGCCGAGCAGGAAGGGGAACGGCTGACAGTCGGTGACATCGTCGCCGTCCTGAAGGATCGCGCCTTCGCGCTCCTCATCGTGATCCTCGGATTGCCCAACTGCCTGCCGATGCCGCCGCCGATCCCGCTGGTCTGCGGGCTCCTGCTGCTCCTGGTGGCGATCCAGATCACGGCCGGCATGGCCTCGCCCTGGCTGCCGCGGGCGCTGCTGCGCCGGTCCGTCGCCCGCAGCGACGTCGAGCGGGCAGCCAACCGGGCCGTGCCGCTGCTGCGCCGCCTCGAGCACTGGTCGCGCCCGCGCATGAGCCTGTTCGAGACGGCCCTCGGCATGCGCGGCATCGGCCTCATCCTGCTCACGCTGTCGCTGGCCCTGATCGTCGCCGCGCCGATCGTCGGGCAGATTCCCCTCGGTCTCGCCATCTGCCTCGTCGGCCTCGGACTCGTCGAGCGCGACGGCGTCGTGGTGCTGGGCGGCCTCGCCATCGGGGCGGTGGGCGTCCTTCTCAATGCCGGCTTCGTCTACGCCATCATCTCCGGCCTGATGAGCCTCTTCAACCTCTAGGGTTTCGTCCTGAGGCCCCGGCCCGTCAGGCCTCCAGGTGGCGGGCGCGGACGAGCCGGTAGACGAGCCCGCCCCGGCGTCCGACCATCATCGAGACGAGATAGAGGCCGCCGGCCGCCAGCACGATCGCCGGGCCGGTCGGGACATCGGCCTGATAGGACACGCTGAGACCGATCACGCTCGACAGCATCGCGATCAGCACCGAGACCGGGATCATGCCCGACAGGTCCGCCGCCCAGAACCGCGCCGCGATGGCGGGCAGCAGCATCAGCCCCACCGCCAGCAGGGTCCCCAGGGCCTGGAACCCGCCCACGAGGTTCATCACCACGAGCCCGAGGAAGGCGTAGTGGACCGGGGCGCCGGCGCGACTGACCGTGCGCAGGAACAGCGGATCGACGCATTCCATCACCAGGGGCCGGTAGATCGCCGCCAGGCCGAACAGGGTCACGGTGGCGATGCCCCCGAGCAGCCAGAGAGCCGGATCGTCGAGGGCGAGCACGGTGCCGAACAGGATGTGCAGCAGGTCGATCTGCGATCCGCGCAGGGAGACCAGCAGGACGCCGCCGGCCAGCGAGATCAGGTAGAAGGCCGCCAGGCTCGCATCCTCCTTGATCACGGTGGAGCGGGTGACGAGCCCCGCCATCAGCGCCACCGCGAGGCCGGCGGCGAGCCCCCCCAGGGTCATGGCCGGCAGGGACAGCCCCGCCACCAGGAAGCCCACCGCCGCCCCGGGCAGGATCGCGTGGCTCATGGCGTCGCTCATCAGGCTCATGCGCCGCAGCATCAGGAACACGCCGACGGGCGGGGCCGAGAGCGACAGAGCGAGGCAGCCGACCAGCGCCCGGCGCATAAAGCCGAATTCGACGAAGGGTCCGAACAGGAGATCGATCACGCGGCGTGCCCATGGTCGTGCGCGGATTTTGGGCCGGGCGCGGGTTTCTGGCCGTGCACGGGGTCCCGGTCGTGCGCAGCCCCGTGATCGTGGCTGTGCGGATGGGCGGCGTCATGCGCGTGCGCATGGCCGTGAGCCGGGCCGGCCTCCTCGTGGCGGCCGCAGACCGCCGCATCCTCGTCCCAGGCCTCCGACAGGCTCTGGGCGCGGGCGAGATTCGGGGCCGTGAGCACCCGATCGGTCGGCCCCCAGGCCACCGCCTCCCGGGCGAGGAGCAGGGTCTGCGGGAAGTGGCTCCGAACCTGCCCGAGATCGTGCAGGGCGGCCACGATGGTGCGTCCCTGCCCGTGCCAGGTCCGCACCAGGGCCAGGAGGTCGGCGGTGGTGCGTCCGTCGACGCCGGTGAACGGCTCGTCGAGGAGGAGCACGCGGGCCTCCTGCACGATCAGGCGGGCGAACAGGGCGCGCTGGAACTGGCCGCCCGACAGGGTGCCGATCAGGCGCTTCTCGAACCCGGCGAGGCCGACGGCGGCCAAGGCCTCCAGGAGCGTCGCCCGGTGGCGCCGCGTGCTCCGCCAGGGACCGAGGCGGCGCCACAGGCCCATGGCCACGAGGTCGAGGACGCTAAGGGGGAAGCTGCGGTCGATCTCCGCCGCCTGGGGCAGGTAGGCGATGGCGTCGTCGAGGCCCGGTCGCGCGATCCGGCCCTCCAGGCAAGGAATCTCGCCGACGATGCCCTTCAGGAGCGTCGACTTTCCGGCCCCGTTGGGCCCGACCAGGGCGAGGAGCGCGCCGGGGGGGATGATCCCGTCGAGGTGATGGACCGCCGGATGGCGATCGTAGCCGAGGGTCAGGCCGTGGAGCGCGATGGCGCCGGGCAGGTCGGCGCTCATCGAGAGGCCCAGAGGACCGCGCCCCAGAGGAGCAGGGCCAGCACCGCGGCCACCGCGAAGCGCAGGGACGCGCCGGCCTGGAACAGGGAGGGGCGGGGGGAAACGGGAGGACGCGGGTGTCGGGTCACGGATGGATCATTTGCCCGAACGGGAGCGCCGGCTTATGTTGGGGTGATACACTGTAACACTCGGGCAGTTCAACGGGCCGGGTTCATCCGACAGGCCGGGTCCTTCCAGCAGCCCGGGTTCATGGGGCAGACCATGCACGACCATGCGGCGACGCATGACCACGGTTGCGGCGGGGCGCCGGAGGCGATCGCTCGGGCGGAGCGCCTGTGCCGCGAACGCGACCTGCAATTCACCCGGCTGCGCCGCGACGTGCTGGCGGCCGTGGCGGGACAGACGCGGCCGATGGGCGCCTACGACATCGCCGAGGCCCT
The DNA here is from genome assembly GCF_001422885.1 of Methylobacterium sp. Leaf104. Taxonomy (GTDB): domain Bacteria; phylum Pseudomonadota; class Alphaproteobacteria; order Rhizobiales; family Beijerinckiaceae; genus Methylobacterium. The sequence continues at coordinate 109,414 of NZ_LMMZ01000001.1, forward strand.
GAGCGAGCCGGGACGGCGGGTCGCGGCGGTCTCGGTCTACCGGGCCCTCGACTTTCTCACCGAGCACGGGCTCGTGCACCGCATCGCCAGCCGCAACGCCTTCGTGTCCTGCGGCCATTCCCACACGGACGGTGCCGGCCTCGTCTTCCTCATCTGCCGGAACTGCGGCACCATCGACGAGACCACCTCGCCGGAAGTGGAGGATCAGCTCGGCCGCACCCTGGCCAAGGCCGGGTTCCGGCCGACGAGCCGGATCCTCGAGGTCGAGGGCGAGTGCGGTGCCTGTCTCGGCCGGTCCGCCGAGGAGTGAAGTTCGGGCGGACCGGTCCGTCTCAGCAGGCGTTCCTGTAGGCGCGCCGCGAGAACACCGTCATGAACATGATCCGCAGGTCGAGCCAGATCGACCAGTTGTCGATGTAGTGCAGGTCGTGCTGGACCCGCCGCTCCATGTCGAGATCGGTGAGGGTTTCCCCGCGCAGGCCGTTCACCTGCGCCCAGCCGGTGATGCCCGGCATCACGTTGTGGCGCCGGGCGTAGAGCGCGATGCGGTTCTCGAAGCTGCGGTCATGCGCCAGGGCATGGGGACGCGGCCCGACGAGGGACATCTCGCCGAGCACGACGTTGAGGAGCTGGGGCAATTCGTCGATGTTGGAGCGGCGCAGCACCCGGCCGATCGGCGTGATGCGGCTGTCGTTGCGGGTCGCCTGCTTGAAGACCGTTTCCGGCTCCGCCTTCATGCTGCGGAACTTGAAGACGCCGAAGGGCTGCTGGTTGAAGCCGTAGCGTTTCTGGCGGAAGAACACCGGACCCGGGCTGTCGATCTTCACCAGCACCGCCACCACGAGAAAGAGCGGGCTGAGCAGCACCAGGGCCACCAGGGCCAGGGCGAGATCGAGGCTGCGCTTTAGGAACAACTCGCCGGCCTGCAGCGGGCGGCGCCCGATATTGATGCCCGAGAGGCGGCCGACCCGGGCGAGGGTCAGGTCTGGGAACCGGTCCATCACCGAGCCGGGGCGCAGATGCAGGGCCGCCGGCACCCGCAGGAACGCATCGATGCAGCGCTCGATATCCGAGGCCTCCGACCACGGCACCAGGATGAACACGTCGTCCGGGCGCAGGAAGCGCACCACGGAGACGGCCAGATCGAGATCCTCCGACATCTGGGCGGTGCGGGACGCCGCATCGGCCACCGGGTCGAGGGCGCGCAGGTAGCTCGTCCCGATCACGCGAAGTCCGAGCGCCTCCGGGTCGTTGTGGGCGTAGAAGCGGGCGATGTCCTCCTCGTAGCCGACGAGATGGACGCGGTTGGTGTTGCCGGAGGTCGTCGCCGCCGCGCTGCGGACCACGCGCAGCATCGCCCCGCGGGCCAGCAGCACCGCCGGCAGCCCGGTCAGGAAGAACCCCAGGGAAACGAGGCGCGAATACTCGTGGGTCGTCTTCGTCGCGAAGCCGATCAGCAGGACGATGGCCCAGGCGCCGGTCCAGACCGTCGCCGCCCGGCGCAGGTGGGGCCGACGCGACAGCAGCGTCTCGATGTTGTAGTCCTCGCGCACGAGGTTGGTCAGCAGGACGAAGAGCGCGATCAGGGCGGCGAGTTCGAAGCTGCCGCTGCGGGCCGCCATCGGCACCGTGCCGTCGAAGGCGGCGTGGTAGGCGAGATCGATGCCCGCCGCGACGAGGAAGATGACGAGGATCTCCGCCAGGGCGGTCGCGGCCGAGAGGCCGATCCGGAAGGCGGTGCGGCTGCGGCGCGGCAGGAGCGCCGCCCAGACATCGCGGCGTGTCCGGAAGATCGGGAGTTTTTCGAGCGAGGCTGGGATGCGGTCATGAAACATCTGAAGCGCCATGTCCCATCCTGATGCGAAGACTGTGCGAATCTGAACCAAGTCACGAATCAATCATGGTAACCGAGAATAGCGGTGCAAGTCCCGGGCCTGAAGCCCGCTGGACCTGTCCGGCGCAGGCTCAGGCAGCGTCTCCGAAGCCGCCGCAGGGCCGACCATTTGAATAGTCTTTGAAAAAGGAAAGTGTTCTTATCGAGCTATGCGCGTGGATCAACGGTCTGAAAACCGCACGGTGCATTGTGCACTGCCCAGCAACGCCGGTCCGGCGGATAGGGTTGCGCGAAGACTTGCTGTCGACATGTGCGCCGGGGCACGCGGCCTCCGACGCATCGAGGCCGGCCCGGGCGAGGCGCGCCGATCCTGTCCGGATCGACCGCCCTTTCTCGCGCACGGGAGACCGGCGCGGCGCGGACCCGATCGACGAATCAGGTCGGCGCGGCCGAATCAGCGCGCGACGGTTTGGATCGTCTCGAACCCTTCGAACTGCGGATGGCCCAGGTAGAGGGGCTTGGTCGACGGCACGCGGCCATGGGCTTTCCGGAACTGCTCCGAGCGGGTCCAGGCCTCGAAATCGGCCTTGGACGACCAGATCGTGTGGGAGGCATACAGGACGTGGTCTTCCGCTTCGGGACCGCGCAGTAGATGGAACTCGACGAAGCCCGGCATTTCGCCCAGATGACTGTCGCGCCCGAGCCAAACCTGCTCGAAATCTTCGGTCGCGTCCTTGACGACTTTGAAGCGATTCATTGCGATATACATGATCCACCTGGGTTTTTCGGCGTCGCGAACGATCCGGTCCGACACCCTAAACCTGGGGCGGCAGCGGCCGAAAGTCATCGCCCCGGCGCATGCGTCGCGCTCCGCCCGCTGAGATGCGGCCGCCGAAACCGGGGGCCGGGTCCGGATCCGTGACGCATCCGCAGAGGACCGGCCCGTTCGCAGTGCAGCGAAACTGGCGAGGGACGGATACAACGTCAGGCTTGCAATTTGTGCCGGCTTTGTGGTCAAGCTGTCAGAACGGTCACGGTCGATGCTGATGCGGAGTAAACATCTAGTGGCATTTGACTGCAGACAAGGATAGTCTCCTCCACCTCGTTCTATCGACGGTCGACTGCGCTGGTTTCGTGGCGAATGAACTTAAGGAATCCTGCACGCCTCCGTACGAAAGCGTTCAAACCTCATCGTCCCCGGGGCTGGTCCGGGCGGGGGCTGGGAAATTCTACAGGGACTGAATCGAGAGATGATGCCTAAGCAGACCACCGACGTCGATCGCCTCGTCGGATTGAGGATCACCGCCCTGCGCAAGGCGCGCGGTCTGAGCCAGACCGCGCTCGGAACCGCCGTCGGCGTGACCTTCCAGCAGGTTCAGAAATACGAGAAGGGGCAGAACCGCGTCGGCGCCGGGCGCCTGCGGGAGATCGCCCGTCTCCTGGAGGTCCCGGTCTCGGCGTTCTTCGAGGAGGACGAGGTCGGCGGCACCCAGTCCGACGTGTTCGGCTTTCTGAGCGCGCAGGGTGCCATCGAACTCCTGCGGGCCTACGCGCTGATCGAGGACGATCAGCTGCGACGCGACGTGCTCGCCATCGTGCGGACGGCCGCGAAGATGGGCAAGCAGGCGCCCGAGCCCGCCGCTGCGGCGCCCGCGGCCGTCGCCGCCAGCTAGGGCGCTCGCCGCGAGCGCCCTAGCCGATCCAGTGGAAGAAGCTGCCGGTGACGGAGCCGCGGCGATGCCCGGCCAGGCCGAGGGACACGCCCTCCGCATCGGTCACCGCCGCGAGCCCCGTCTCGGGCGTCGGTGGCCCGCTCCGCTCGCTGGCATAGTGGAACTCGTGCCCGACCAGGCGCGCGCCCGCCGCCCCGAGGGACCCCGCGGCCAGGAGCGTCGCCACCCGGTAGCCGAGATGCAGCCGGCGCGTCCGGTAGGAAGTCGCCACCGGCAGCAGGCCCGCCATGGGATGCGTGACCCCTGCCGCATCCTCCAGGCTCTCGCCGAGAACCATGTAGCCGCCGCACTCGCCGTGCACCGGCTTGGCCCACGCGAAGTCCCGTAAGCCGCCGAGGAAGCGATCCGCCCGCGCCAGGGGCTCGGCATGGAGCTCGGGGTAGCCGCCGGGCAGCCAGCAGGCATCGCAATCGGCCGGGGGCGCCTCGTCGGCCAGGGGCGAGAACGGGATGAGTTCGGCGCCCGCCGCCCGCCAGCCCGTCGCCATGTGCGGATACAGGAACGAGAACGCCGCATCCGACGCGATGGCGATGCGCTGGCCCGGCGGGCGCGGCAGGCGGCCCGCGCCCGGAGCCGGCGCCGCCCCGGCCGCGACGGCCAGGATCGCGTCGAGGTCGAGGCCGGCCTCGGCGAGGTCGGCGAGCCGGTCGAGGCGGGGCTCGAGGTCGTTGGTCTCGCGGGCCTGGACGAGGCCGAGATGGCGCTCGGGCAGGACGAGGCTGGCATCCCGCATCAGCGCCCCGAGCACCGGCATGTCGATGCGGCTCAGTCCGGTCTCGACGAGGCGGCGGTGGCGGGCACTCGCGACCTTGTTGAGGATCACCCCGGCGATGCGGATGCGCGGATCGTAGGCCCTGCAGCCGAGGGCGAGGGCGGCGGCCGACTGCGCCGCGCCCGAGACGTCGAGGACGAGGATCACCGGCCAGCCGTAGCGGGCGGCGATGTCGGCATTCGCGCCCGTGCGCCCCTCCGGCGCCACGATGCCGTCGAACAGCCCCATCGAGCCCTCGGCGACGACGAGGTCGGCATCCGTGGCCGCGAGGGCCGCCACCGCGTCGAGCATCGGCTCCGGCATGGCGAAGCTGTCGAGGTTGAAGCTCGGATGCCCCGTGGCGGCCTGGTGGAAGGCGGGGTCGATGTAGTCCGGCCCGCACTTGGCCCCGCGCACGGCGAGACCCCGGCGGGCGAGCGCCCGCATCAGCGCCAGGGTCACGGTGGTCTTGCCCGAGCTGGAGCGCGGGGCGGCGACGAGGAGGCCGGGCACGCTCAACGGGGGGCTCCGTCCGCGCGCGCGCCCAGCACGCTCTCGCCCGTCGGCCGGAAGCGCCGGTCGTAATCGGTGGAATACAGGGCGCTCTCCCGGAACTCCGCCGGGTCGAGGGCGGGGCCGACCAGGATCAGCGCCGTGCGCTCCAGCCCCGCCTCCGCCACCTGGCCCGCGATCGTCGCCAGGCTTCCGGTGAGCACCCGCTCGTCGGGCCAGGTGGCGCGAAACACCACCGCGACCGGGCAATCCGCGCCGTAGAACGGACTCAACTCGGCGACCACCGCGTCGACGACGTGGATCGAGAGGTGCAGGGCCAGCGTCGCCCCAGTGCTCGCGAAGGCCGCCAGGGTCTCGCGCTCCGGCATCGCGCTGGCGCGCCCGGAGGTCCGGGTCAGCACGACGGATTGGGCGAGACCCGGCACGGTGAGTTCGCGCCGCAGGAGCGCGGCGGCGGCGGCGAAGGACGGCACGCCCGGCGTCACCGTGAAGGGGATGCCGGCCTGGGTCAGGCGGCGGGTCTGCTCCGCCAGCGCGCTCCAGATCGAGAGGTCGCCGGAGTGCAGGCGCGCGACGTCCTGGCCCGCCGCGTGGGCGGCCGCGCATTCGGCCACGATGGCGTCGAGGTCGAGGGGCGCCGTGTCGACGATGCGGGCACCCGGCGGACACCAGCCCAGGATCTCGGGGGCGACGAGGGAGCCCGCATGCAGGCAGACGGGGCAGAGCGCGATCAGCTCGCGGCCGCGGACGGTGATGAGGTCGGCGGCGCCCGGGCCGGCGCCGATGAAGTGAACGGTCATGGTCCCTGCGTGACGGATTGTGCGCGAAGCGCAAGGGCGCAGGTCGCCCCGGCACTGGCGATTCGCCGCACCAGCAGGGTCGCGCCGGGGCCGGCGGCCGCGAGCGCGGCGGCCTCCGCCACCGAGCCGACCCGGCGCGATGCCTCGATCCGCCGCGAACGGGTGGGCACGTTGGCATCCACGGCGATCAAGGCCTCGGGCGGAACCGCGTCCAGGGGGCATCCGAGCGTCTCGGCGACCGCGCGGATCGCCGGCTCCCCGGCCCGGTCGCCGGCGGTGGCGAGGCGGGCGGGGCGGAGGCCCGGCAGGCCGGCCGCGTCGCAGGCCCGCTCGATCAGGGCGAGGATCTCGGCGGGCGACGTCGCATGGCGGAACCCGATCCCGGCCACGAGGTCGCGCGCGGCCGGTGTCATCCCTTGACCCAGGCCCATTGCGTCACCGGCATCGCGCCGCGCCAGCCGTGCAGGTGCCCGACCGGATCGGCATGGGCGATCGTCAGGCGCTTGAGGCTGCCGCCGCGCTGCGCGAAGGCCGCGAGCAGCACGGCCTCGCCCTCCAGGGTCACCACGTTGGCGACGAGGCGTCCGCCCGGTGGCAGGGCGGCCACGGCCGCGTCGAGCACCCCCGGCGCGGTGACGCCGCCGCCGATGAAAACGGTGTCGGGCGCCGGCAGGCCGGCGAGCGCCGCCGGGGCGGGGCCCTCCACCACGCGCAGGTCGGGTACGCCGAGGCGCCCTGCGTTGCGGGCGACGCGGGCGGCCCGGGCCGGATTGCCCTCGACGGCGATGGCCCTGAGACTCGGATGGCGCAGCATCCACTCGATGGAGATCGAGCCGGCCCCGGCGCCGATGTCCCACAGGGTCTGGCCGGCACGCGGGCGCAGGGCCGCCAGCGTCACGGCCCGGATATCGGCCTTGGTCAATTGGCCGTCGTTCTCGAACCAGGCGTCGTCGAGGCCGGGGCTGAGGGCGACGATCTGCGCCGTGGGCGAACCGGCCACCTCGATGCCCAGTGTGTTGAGGGGATCGAGCCCGGTGAGGTCGAAACCCGCGGCCGTCGCGCCGCGCCGGCGCTCGCGCGGGCCGCCCATGGCCTCCAGGACGGTGAGGCGCGACGCGCCGAGGCCGCGCTCGGCCAGGAGCGCGGCGACCGCCGCCGGCGTGGTCTCGTCCCAGGTCAGGACGAGGAGGCGGGCGCCGGGCTGGAGATGGGGGATCAGCCGGGACAGCGCCCGGCCGTGCAGGGTGAGGCAACTCGTCTCCGCCAGGGGCCAGCCAAGGCGGGCGCTGGCGAGGCTGAAGGCGGAGGGGTGGGGGAAGACCCGCATCTCCTCGGCCGGGACGAGCCGGGCGATCTCGGCGCCGATGCCGTAATGGAACGGGTCGCCCGTCGCCAGGATGCAGGTGGGTGTCCCGCGCCGGGCGAGGAGACCCGGATACGCGTCGGAGATCGGGCTCGGCCAGGGCCGCGCCTCGGCGGCGAGGGGGGCTGCCAGCGCCAGGTGCCGGCGCCCGCCATAGACGAGGTGCGCGCCGTCGAGGGCGGCGGCGGCGGCGGGGCTCAGGCCCGCCCGGCCATCCTCGCCGATGCCCACGATGGTGAGCCAGGGGACGTGCGCCCGCCGGGTGGACTCGGTGTCACCGGTCATGGACAACGCCCTCATGGGCGGGGGAAGCATGCGGATTCTGATCCTGGGCGGTACCGGCGAGGCGAGCGCGCTGGTGCGCGGGCTCCTGGCGGCGGATCGCAGCCTCGCCGTCACCCTGTCGCTCGCCGGCCGGACCAGCCAGCCGAAGGCGGAGCCCGTGCCGACGCGCATCGGCGGCTTCGGCGGGCCCGAGGGCCTGGCCGCCTGGCTGAGGCAGGACCGCACCGATCTCATGGTCGACGCGACGCATCCCTTCGCGGCCCGGATGAGTGCCAACGCGGCCGAGGCCTGCGCCCGGACCGGGACGCGCCTGCTGGCGATCCGCCGTCCGGCCTGGAAGCCGCTGCCCGGCGACCGCTGGACGGTCGTGCCCGACATGGCGGCCGCCGCCCGGGCGCTCGGCCCCGCGCCGCGCCGGGTCTTCCTCACCATCGGGCGGCAGGAGGTCGGCGCCTTCGCCGCGGCGCCGCAGCACGATTACGTGGTGCGCGCCATCGAGGGCATCGATCTGGCGGTCCCGAGGCTGACGTCCATTCAAGCGCGCGGCCCGTTCGACGCGGCCGCCGAGGCGGCGTTCCTGACCGCGCGCGCGATCGAAATCCTGGTCAGCAAGAATTCCGGCGGTGACGCCACCTCCGGCAAGATCGCCGCGGCGCGGGCGCTGGGTTTGCCCGTGGTGATGGTCGACCGACCGGAGAAACCGGACGTGCCGCGCGTGCCGGACGTCGCGGAAGCCCTCGCGCGCATCGCCGCGCTCTGATCGTCGATCCGGCAGATCGCAACGGTCGACGTGGCCGGAACGGACCCCCTCTCCCGTGTGGGAGAGGGTTGGGGTGAGGGGCGTGCCCCATCCGGAGACGTCCCACACCTCACCCCGTCCCTCTCCTTCCAGGAGAGGGGACCCGAGCGCGTCCGAATCCGACTGGTTCGGCCGGAGCCGCGCGGAGGCCTGCGCCGACACGCCCATCAGGCAGCCGGCACGCTGCGCGGCGTGTAGACGAAGGGCGTCGCCTCGCCGCGCGGGATTAGGCGGGTGGCCGAGGCGCCGATGATCACGACGGTGGCCATGTCGGCGGTGCTGACGCGGGCCTCGTCGAGGGTGAGCACCCGGATCGCCTCGTCGGGCCGCGAGACCGCGCGGGCGAAGACCACCGGCGTGTCGCCGCGCCGGATCCCGGCGGCCAGGTCGAGGGCCTTGCCGAGCTGCCAAGGCCGGGCGGAGGAGATCGGGTTGTAGAGGGAGACCACGAAATCCGCCCGCAGGACCGCTTCCAGCCGGGCGGTGATGACCTCCCAGGGCTTGAGGTTGTCCGAGAGCGACATCGCGCAGAAATCGCCGCCCAGCGGCGCGCCGAGGCGGGCGGCCGCGGCCAGCATCGCGGTGATGCCGGGCTCCACCGTGATGGGAAGCCTGGCCCAGGCCGGGTCGCCGGCCTCCACCGCCTCGAACACCGCCGCCGCCATGGCGAACACGCCGGGGTCGCCGCCCGAGACCACCGCGACGCGCCGCCCGGAGGCGGCGAGTTCGAGGGCGTGGCGCGCCCGGTCGACCTCGACGCGGTTGTCGCTGGCATGGCGGACGAGCCCCGGCCGCTCGGGCACCCGGGCGACGTAGGGGATGTAGCCGATGAGGTCCTGCGCCTGGGCCAGAGCCTCCTGGGCGGCGGCCGTGAGCAGGCGCGGATCGCCGGGTCCGAGGCCGACGATGGTGACGGACCCCGGGACGGGACCGCTCACGGCCGGCGTCCCTCGCCCGGCAGGAGCACCATCGAGAAGTAGGGCGCGACGTCGTCGAGCTTGTCCTTGAGGGCGATCACCCGCTCGCCCGCCATGGTGCCGCGCTCGACATAGACCGCCCGCTCCAGCACGCCGGCCTCGGCGAGCGCCGCCCGCACCTTCGGCAGGTGGCGGCCGAGCTTCATCAGCACGGCGGCGTCGGTGCGCGCCAGGCGCTCAACCAGGTCGGCGTGCGGCAGGGTGGCGGGCAGCACGGTGAGCACGTCGTCGCCCCAGGTGATCGGGGTGCCGGCCCGGGTCCAGCAGCCGGACATGCCGGTGACGCCGGGCACCACCTCCACGGGGAAGCGGTCCTTCAGGCGGCGCCACAGGTGCATGAAGGAGCCGTAGAAGAACGGGTCGCCCTCCGACAGGATCGCGACGTCCCGGCCCGCGCCGAGATGGTCGGCGAGGCGGGCCGAGGCGTCGTCGTAGAAGGCGGCGAGCGCCGCGACGTATTCGGGATGCTCGGGGTGAAGCTCGGTGGTGTAGGGGTAGACCAGCGGGCATTCCCGCGCCGGCTCCGAGGCCAGCACGGCATCCGCGATGGTGCGGGCATTCCCGCGCCGGCCCTTCTTGCAGAAATGCACCAGCACGGGAGCCCGCTCCAGCACCCGCAGGGCGCGCAGGGTGAGGTAGTCCGGCTCGCCCGGACCCATGCCGACGCCGAACAGGGTGCCGGTGGTCACCGCGCGCGGATTCTCGGTCCGCTCCGCCGCGTCGGGGGGAAGCCGCTCGCCCGAATCCATCACTCGATCTCTTGCGCGAGCGCGTTGACGGCCGCGGCGGTCATGGCGCTGCCGCCGCGCCGGCCATGGACCACGATGAAGGGCACGCGGCCGTCGCGGGCGAGCGCCTCCTTCGATTCGGCGGCACCGACGAACCCGACCGGGATGCCGATGACGGCGGCCGGGGGCGGCACGCCCTCGTCGAGGAGTTCGAGCAGGCGGAACAGCGCGGTCGGGGCATTGCCCACCGCCACGACGCTGCCGGGCAGGTGCTCGCGCCAGAGCTCCATGGCGGCGGCCGAGCGGGTGGTGCCCATGGCGGCGGCCAGCTCCGGCACGCGCGGATCGCTCAGGGTGCAGATCACCCGGTTGTCGGCGGGCAGCCGCGCCCGGGTGACGCCGTCGGCGACCATGCGGACGTCGCACAGGATCGGCGCGCCGGCCTTCAGGGCCGCCTCGCCGGCCTGTGCGAAATCGGGGGAGGCCTCCACGTCGCGCGGCAGGTCGGTCATGCCGCAGGCGTGGATCATCCGCACCACGACCCGCTCGGCGGTGCCCTGGAAGCGCGCGAGATCGGCCTCGGCCCGGATCATCGCGAAGGAGCGGGCGTAGATCGCCCCTCCGTCACGCAGGTAGTCGAGGCGGGAACTCATGACGGTCGCGGTCCTGGCGGGGGGTCTGGGACGATCTGGGCGAGGGATAATGCCGAATCCGCCCTCCTTACGCGCTCCAGCGCGGCCTCGAAAGGGAGGCGCGTCGCCGGCAACGCATCGGGGCGCCCGGACAGCACGACGTCGTAGCGGCCGTCCCGCCCGACGAGGGTGAGGTCGGCGGCGCCCGGATGGGCGCAGCCCTTGGGGCAGCCCGAGACATGGGCGCGCAGGCCCCGCGCCGCGAAGGGCCGGAACGCCTCGGCCAGGCGGGCCGCGTCGTGCAGGGTCGGCGTCGAGCCCGAGGCGCAGGCCGGTGCGCCGGGGCAGGCCGCCACGGCCCCGCGCGGATCGTCGGCCCGCGTCAGGAAGCCGGCCTCGGCCAGGGCTCTGCGCGCGGTCTCGGCGGCTCCGGCATCGACGCAGACGAGGAGGACGCCGCGGGTCGGGGAGAGGCGCAGATCCGCAGCCCCGGCGGCGTCCGCCGTGTCGGCGAGACGGCCGAGCGCATCGGCCGTGCCGCGGCCGAAGGGAGCGTCGACGAGGAGGGCGACGGGGCCATCCGCCACCGGGGGCGCGGATCGCGGGGAGCCGCGTTCGGGCCCGACGGGCGTGGGCAGGGGGAACGCGCCCGGGCTCGGGGCGGACGACGCGGCCGGGGCCGGGATTGGCGGCAGGGCGAAGCGAGCCGGGATCTCCGCGCGCGCCACGTCGAAGACATCGCGCATCCGGCGCTGCCCGCTCGCCGCCAGCAGGCGCAGGGCCGCCTCCACGATGGTCTCCCCGTCGTCGGGCAGGCGCCACCAGGCCGCATCGCCGGCGAGATGCAGGGCCAGGCCACCGCGGATGGCGACACAGTGAAGGTCGGCTTCCGCCGGGCCGAGGGCGATGCCGTGGACGTCCGACTCGACGGCGACCAGGGATTTCGGCGGCAGGCCGGCGATCTCCAGCCCGATCGCCTCGATCCGGCGGGCCAGGGCCGGGACATCGACCGTCCCGGCGGGTTCGAACCCCGCCAGCGGCGTGGTCAGGGTGAGGCGCTGCGGGCCGCCGTCGTGACGGACATCCCCGAGCCCGGCGGCAGCCAGGGCTTCGGCCAGACCGCAGCGGCTCGCCTCGGTGACGCCGCGGATCTGCAGGTTGGCCCGGGCGGTGACGTCGACATGGCCGTTGCCGAAGCGGCGCGCGGCGTCCGCCACCGCCCGGGCCTGGGCCGCGGTGAGGCGCCCGAGGGGCGGGTGGACGCGGGCGAGCAGGCCGTCGCCGGTGGGCATCGGCCGGGCAAGGCTCGGGCACCAGCCGCGCCGGCTCGGCGCCTCCGGAGCGACGCGGCGGGGCGCGTTCATTCGGCGGCCTCGCGCGGGAGTTCGCCCGCAGCCAGTTCGCCCGCAGCCATCTCGTCCGCAGCGATGGCGTTGCGCCGGGTGGTCCAGAGGCCGCGCCGGCGGGCCTCGTCGAAGCGTTCGAGGATGGCGCGGGCCGCCTCCGGATTGGCCGCCCGCAGGGCCTCGAAGGTCTCGAGGTCGGCGATCATCGCGCCGTAGAGTCGGTCGAGGTCGGCGTCGGAGACCGCGTCCGTGGTCGCGGCGAGGACGAAGACCGCGTCGATCCCCTGCGCCAGTTCCTGGGCGCCGCGATAGCCGTGCCGGAGCTGCGCCGCGATCCAGCGCGGATGGGCGAGGCGGCCCCGGATCAGGCGGGCGGCGTCCTCGCGGGCGGTGCGGGCCTTCGGGGTCTCGGGCGCGGCGACGTCGAGGCTGTAGAGGGCGGGGCTCGCCCCCGTCAGGGCGGCGGCGGCCGAGAAGCCGCCCATCGCCTCCACGGCCGCGTCGCCGTCGAGGAGGTCGCGCTCGGCGACGTCGAAGGCATGCACGTAGGCGTCGGCGCCCGCGACCCGCGCCGCGAAGCCGGCATCCGCCGCCTCCGCCGTGCCGCCATAGGCGTGGGAGGTCGCATCCAGATAGGCGCGTCCGAGATCGTCGCGGCTGTCCCAGGCGCCGTCCAGGGCGAGGCCGCCCGCACCCGCGCCGTAGCGCCCGGGCGCCGCGCCGTAGACCCGGGCCGGCGCCTCGCCCCGGCGGCGGGCGGCGGCGAGGGGGTTCTCATCGTCCTCCTCCTCGCGGGCGGCCACCGCCTCGGCGGCGCGGGCGAGCAGCGACAGGGTCTCGGGGAAGGTGTCGCGAAAGGCGCCCGAGACCCGCACCGTCACGTCGATGCGCGGCCGGTCGAGGAGGGCCAGCGGCAGCACCTCGAAGCCGGTGACGCGGGTGGAGGCATGGTCCCAGACCGGACGCACGCCCATCAGCGCCAGGGCGTGGGCGATGTCCTCGCCGCCGGTGCGCAGGGTCGGCGAGGCCCAGAGGTCCATGACGATCCGGGCCGGGTACTCGCCCTCGTCCTGCAGGTAGCGCAGGACCACGGCGTCGGCCGCCCGGGCGCCCAGGGTCGTCGCGGCCCGGGTCGGCAGGCTGCGCGGGTCCAGGGTGGCGAGGTTGCGCCCCGTGGGCATCACGTCGGTGCGCCCGCGCGACGGCGAGCCGGCAGGTCCGGGGGCCACAAAGCGCCCGTCGAGGGCGCGCAGCAGGCCGAGGCGCTCGCCCTCGGCGCAGGCCGCCACGGCGGCGGGCGCCTCCGGGGCCGCGCGGCCGAAGACGTGCAGCCCGTCGCGCGCGGTCACCTCGCCGAGGTCGCAGAGATGCGCGTCGAGGGCCGCCAGCGCGTCCGGCATCGGGGTGTCGGCGTCGATTCCGGCGCCGGCGAGGAGCCCGGCCGACATCGCCTCGTCCAGGATGGTGCGCGCCAGGATCGCGGCGCGGCGCGGATCGAGCACGCTGGCGGCGGAATACTCCTCCACGAGTTCGCGCAGCCGTACCGCGTCGGGGTCGAGCCCCGTCACGCCGGTCTGCGGCGTCAGGTGCCCGAGGGCGACGCCCCCGAGGCGCCGCTTCAGGGGCGCGGCCTCGCCCGGATCGTCGACGATGAAGGGATAGACCACCGGGAGCGCCCCGACGGCGCGGGCCGGCCAGCAATCCGGCGAGAGCGCCACGGCCTTGCCCGGCAGCCACTCGGTGGTGCCGTGGGTGCCGAGATGGATCAGGGCATCGAACCGGCTGCGCAGGCCGAGATGGAAGGCCAGATAGGCATGGGTCGGCACCGCGTCGGGGTCGTGATAGGCGGCCTTGCGGTCCTTCGACCGCCCGCGATCGGGCTGGAGGAAGACGGCGAGGCGCCCGCCCTCCGGGGCCAGGCTCGCGAAGCGGAAGGCGCCGTCCCGGCAGGCCGGGTCGGCCTCCGGCGGCCCCCATTCGGCATCGAGGCCGGCGCGGGCGGTCTCGGGCAGCGTGCCGAGCCAGTCGCGATAGGCATCGAGGGAGACCGCGAAGTCTCTCGGCCCCCGCGTCAGCCTCCGCATCAGGGCTTCGGCCCCGGGCAGCGCGCCGACGCCGTAGCCGGCTTGGCGCAGATCCGCGACGATCGCCCGGGCGCTTTCCGGCGTGTCGAGGCCGACGGCGAAGCCCGCGCGGCCGCCGCGGGCGGGATAGTCCGACAGCACCAGGGCGAGGCGGCGCTCGGCGCGGGGGAGGCGAGCGAGGCGGACCCAGGCGGCGGCGCGCTCGGCGAGCGCCGCGATGCCCTCCGCATGGGGCACGGCGCGGCGCTCGGCGAAGCCCTCGGTCTCCGGTCCCTCTTCCTTGAACGCGATCGGGAACCCGGAGAGCCGCCCGTCGAATTCCGGCAGGGCGACCTGCATGGCGAGATCCGCGGCCCCCATGCCCCGGGCCGAGGCGGTCCAGGCGTCCCGCGCCGCGCCGATGCTGAAGGCCTGGATCACCGGGCAATCGGCGGTATCGAGGACGAAATCCGCATCCTCCCGGGCCGAGAAGGCGGTGGCGGCGATCACGATGGCGGGCCGATGCGCGGCGATGGCCGCCCCGAGCGGAGCGGTCGCGGCCGGGTCCTTCAGGCTCGACACGGCCACCACCAGCACCGCGAGGCCGCGGGCCTGGAGCGCGGCGCCCAACGCGGCGATCGGCGCGGTGTCGCCGGAGAGCACGCTCGACCGGTAGACCACGAGCAGCGCCACCGGCGCCTGGTCCAAACCGATCTGGAAGGGCCGCCCGGCGGCGACGGCCTGCGCCTCGTCGACGGGGCCGCAGCCCGGGCAGCAGACGAAGCCGCGGGGCAGGGGCCGAGGCGGCTCGACCGCTCCGGCGCATCCGATCTCGGCGGCGATGCGCCCGATCAGGCGGCGCAGGTTCGCAGCGCCTCCGGCCCGGAAATAGGCGTCGAAGTCGGGGGCGAGGTCGGGCTTCGTGGAATAGCCGTCGAGGCGCGGATCGGGCCGGTCGTCCCCCGGCAGCACCACGAGCACCACCCCGGCGGCGCGGGCGGCCGCGCTGGCGCGCTCGAGGCCGTAGCGCCAGTAGTCGAGGCCGCCGAGGCAGCGGATCACGACGATCCGTGCCTTGGCGATCACGGACTCGACGTAGAGGTCGACCGACATCGGGTGGCGAAGCTTCGCGAGCTTGGCGAGCCGCAGGGTCGGCGCCGCGGCCGAGCCCGCCGGGAAGGCGGCCGCGTGGGCGCTGGCCATGCCGAACAGGTCGGAATCGGTGAAGGACAGGAAGACGATGTCTCCCGGCGCCTGGCCGAGATCGACCGCGGCTTCGCCCTCGTCGAGGGAGACCGTATCGATGCGGATCAGGTGCATGGCAGCCGACCCGGCGTCCTGCACCTGTTCATGGCCCCGTTCTTGGCCCCGTTCATGGCCGCTCCTGCCTCAGGGGCCTCCGGAGCCCGCCGCGACGGCGGCGGCGCAGGCGCCAGAGGCCGCGCAGGATGAGCGTTCCGAGGGCGACGAGGGGGAGCCAGGGCAGGCTCACGATGGCGAAGCGCAGGGCGGCCCCCGCGCTGGCCCCGAGGGTGGCACCGGCCTGATCCCAGACCTCCTGCACCGGCGCCAGGGGGCCGGAACGGGCCTGGTCCGCCCGGAAGGCGACGGCGACGGTTTCGGTGTCGACCCTCTGCTGGAGGCCGCGCTGCTGGGCCTCGCCCTCCTCGATCTGGGACTGGACCTGGGCCAGTTCCTGCGCGATCCGGATGAGGTCCTCGACGCGGGTCTCGGGCTTGGTCGCCAGGGCGTCGAGGCGCTCGCGATAGGCGGTGCGCTGCGCGAGGCGCCGCTCGCCGTCCTCGATGGCGCGGGTCAGGTCGTCGGCCCGCGTCGCCTGGCGCCGCACGACGACGTCGCCGGGCTGCTCGCCCGGCAGGGGCGCCGTGAGAAAGGCGACGTACGCGTCCACCGCCGCGTGGGGGAGCCGGACCTGGATCTGCGCCTGGGGCCGGCCGGACGGGCGCGAGCCCTCCTCCAGCGACGCGGACACCAATACGCAGCCCGGTGCGGTCCCGGTCAGGCAGCGGTCCCGCGCCGCCGTGAAATGCGCGCCGACGCGATCCGCCGGCAGGCCGATGGTCAGGTCGTGCGCGTAAGCGAGCCGGGCGGCGTTCCGCTGAGCCTGGGCGACCGGGCTGACCGGGGCGGCGTTGCGGGCCGCGTCGGAGGCGGGCCGTTCCTTGGAATCCGTGCAGCCTCCGAGGCCGATCAGCGCCGCGAGGCCGAAGGCGGCCAGCGGTGGCCGCCGGCAGCCGGCCGGGCCACGCCGCAGGGCCGCGCGGCGGCTCATCCCGCCAGGGCCTCGGCGACGGCGCCCTGATCGAAGCCCTTCAGGCCGATCACCACGAGGCGGCCGTCGCGCGGCTCGGTGGATTTCCAGGGACGGTCGTAATGGTGGGCGATGCGGGCGCCGACGCCCTGGACCACGAGCCGCATCGGCTTGCCGGTCACCTCGGCGAAGCCCTTGATGCGCAGCACGCCCTCGGTCTCGGCGGCACGGGCGACGCGGATCGCGAGGTCCTCGGCGGAGGCCGCGGCCGCCACCGGCAGCGCCACCGAGTCGAAGTCGTCGTGGTCGTGGTCCTCGCCCTCGCCGTGGTGGGAGGGGCGCGCGTCGAGGTCGTCCTCGGCCGCGGCCTCGATCCCCAGGATCACGCGCGGGTCGAGGCGGCCGTGCTCGGCCTCCACCATCTTCACCGCGCGGGGCAGGTGCCCGGCCACCTCGGCGCGGACCTTGGCGCGCCCGGCCTCGTCGAGGAGGTCGGCCTTGTTCATCACCACGAGGTCCGCACAGAGGAGCTGGTCCTCGAACACCTCCTCCAGGGGATTGTCGTGGTCGACGCTGGCGTCGTCCGCGCGCTGGGCGGCCAGCGCCGCCGGATCGTCGGCGAAGAAGCCGGCGGCCACGGCGGGGCCGTCGATGACCGCGACCACGCCGTCCACCGTCACGCGCGAGCGGATCGCCGGCCACTGGAAGGCCTGGACCAGGGGCTTCGGCAGGGCGAGGCCCGAGGTCTCGATGAGGATGTGCTCGGGCGGATCGGCCCGGTCGAGGAGCTTGTTCAGGGCGGGCACGAAATCGTCGGCCACGGTGCAGCAGATGCAGCCGTTGGCGAGCTCGACGATATCCTCGTCGCCGCAGCCTTCGATACCGCAGGCGGCCAGGAACGAGCCGTCGAAGCCGATGTCGCCGAACTCGTTGACGATGATGGCGAGGCGCCGCCCGTTGGCGTTCTCCACGAGGTGGCGCACCAGGGTGGTCTTGCCGGCCCCGAGGAAGCCGGTGACGATGGTGCAGGGGATCTTGGCGACGAGGGTCATTCGGCGGCGTCCGGATGGGGGGTCGCCGCGACGGGCGGCAAGGGAGCGGGGAACGGCGGGATGCGGGCGACGACGCCCTTGCGGAATTCCTGGGGCCTCGCCTTCCACGGCACGATACCGTCCGGCGTCTCGGCATAGAGCGCGAGGCCGTCCAGGATGGTGGCGGCGGATTCCACCGGGTCGAGGTCGCCGTAGACGTAGGTCCAGCGCCCCTGCGACGCCACCGCCACCGTGCAGGGCCGCTTGCAGACCGAGAGGCATTCGACGCTCTCGACCGCGATGCCGGGGTGGCCGCCGGCGCCCACGGCCTCCTGGAGGGCGGCGAGCAGGCGGGCGCCGGCGCGCGGCTCCGATGCGTCGCCCGCCGCCCGGCAGGTGGCGCAGACGTAGAGGGTGACGGGCGCGGCGGTCTCGGGCTCAGGCATGGACGGCCCGGCTCCGGCCGAACAGGCCCCAGGCCCAGCCATAGGCCAGCCCGATCACCGCCCAGAACACGAAGGCGATGCCCAGCGAGCGCGCGGCGAACTGCGCCGCGTAGGAGGCCGGCAGGTTCGAGGCGGCGTGGCTCGCCTCCGGCGCGCCCGCGAGATGCGGCGCGACGAGGAGGACGATGCCGCCCGCGATGGTGATCGGCGCCCGCCGGATCACGATGAGATACAGCCCCATGGCGGTGGCCGCGGCGGTCATCACCCACCAGAACTGGCGGTCGGCCAGGGGCGCGGCCTCCATGCCGGGCAGTTCCGGCGCGAGGCCGAGGGCGGGGGCCAGCGCCACCGCGAGGAAGCCCCCGATGGCGAAGCGCAGGCCCGTCTCGGGGTTGGGCTCGCGGTTGCAGGCCAGCAGGACGGCGCCGAGCAGCAGGGCGTAGCCGACGCCGCCCACCAGGGTGGCGAGCGCCGTGAAGGCCATGCGCGGCAGGCCGGGTCCGGGCTGCCAGTCGGGCGCGACCTCGCCACCCGCGACGGACGGGTCCCGGGTGCCGTGATCGTGACCGCCGTGGACCCGCACGATCAGGGAAGCGGGCGACAGCAGGGCCGGTTCAGCGGCGGAGGCCTGCGTCTCGTAGCGCTCGGCCGCGATGATGAGCGGCGAGGTGAGCGCGAGCTGCAGGCCCGTCGCGACGACAGCCGCGAGGAAGCCGGCGACCAGGGCCGCCGACACGAGCCGGATGATCATGGGGGTGTCTGCCTTAGGCGGGGGCGCTCAGTGGCAGGGAAAGTTCTGGCTGTGCCGGAAGTCGTGGGCCGCGTTGTGCAGCGCCATCGCGGGGGCGAAGCCCACCATGAACACGAGGCCGAGGCCGAGGAAGGCGGCCACGAGCACGGCGCCGAGGCGCTCGTTGGTGCGGGTGCCGGTCAGGACGAGGGTATTGGTCGACATCGCGTTCATCTCCTGGCCGCCCCGCCGGCGGCCGTCATCGAGCGGGTGGGACGATAGTCCCCTCTGGACGGCAGGTCTCCTGGCTCGCGGGTCGCTGGTCCTGCCGCCTTCCCGGATCGCTCCAGTGGCCGATGGCAGTCCCGTCTCCGCTCACAGTTGCGGGGGCAGCCGCGGTTTCAGGGTCGCCCCCTCACCGCATTCCCTTTTCACCCCATTCCCGGGGCACCGTCCGATCCATGCTTCTACGCGGTTGCCGATCCGCTGACAACGCGACCCGGGCCGGTTTCCCGCCTTTGACCTCGAGCCCCGAATTCGGGCACAGCATTCCGCATGCCGCACCCCACGCCCCGAATGACCCTCGTGCTCGGCGGCGCGCGCTCGGGCAAGAGCGCCCACGCCGAGGCGCTGATCGAGGCGTCCCCTCGACCCTGGCTCTACCTCGCCACCGCCCGGGCCTGGGACGACGAGATGCGCGAGCGCATCGCGCTCCACCGCGCCCGCCGCCCGGACGGCTGGATCACGCAGGACGTGCCCCTCGCCCTGGCCGAGGCGGTCGCCGCCGCGACCGGGCCGGTGCTCGTCGATTGCCTGACCCTCTGGCTCACCAACCTGATCCTGTCCGAGGCCGACCTGGAGGCCGCCACCGCCGCGCTGCTCGCGGCCTGCGCGACGGCGCCCGGCCCGGTGGTCCTGGTCGGCAGCGAGGTCGGCCTCGGGATCGTACCGGAGAACGCGCTCGCCCGCCGTTTTCGCGACGCCGCCGGGCGCCTGCACCAGCGCCTCGCGGCGCAGGCGGACCGCGTGGTGCTCACGGTGGCGGGCCTTCCCCTGATCGTGAAACCCCAACCCGGAGCCACCCCATGACGGACGCCGAACGCCATCGCGAGAAGATGGAGAAGCGCAAGGCCGTGCAGGACGCCGAGGTCGCGGAGAAGACGATCGAGAAGGGTCTCCTCATCGTCAATACCGGCCCGGGCAAGGGCAAGACCACGGCGGCTCTCGGGTTGATGCTGCGGGCGCTCGGCCACGGCTGGCGGGTCGGCGTGGTGCAGTTCATCAAGGGGGCCTGGGACACGGGCGAGAAGCACGCGCTGAAGGCCTTCGGCGATCGGATCGACTGGCACACCCTCGGCGAGGGCTTCACCTGGGAGACCCAGGACAAGGCCCGCGACATCGCCGCCGCCGAGCATGCCTGGGCCAAGGCCCTCGACCTGATGGCCGACCCGACGATCCGCCTCGTGGTGCTGGACGAGCTCAACATCGCGCTGCGCTACGACTACCTGGACCTCGACGCCGTGGTGGCGGCCTTCCGGGCGCGCCGGCCGGACCTCCACGTCATCGTCACGGGGCGCAACGCCAAGCCGGCCCTGATCGAGGCCGCCGACCTCGTCACCGAGATGGGCAGCGTGAAGCACCACTTCGCCGCCGGGGTGAAGGCGCAGGAGGGGATCGAGTTCTGATGCGGGTGGCCATGGTTGCGGTCGCGCTGTCCACGCTGACGGGACCCCACGGGCTGCGCGCCGAGCCCGCGCCGGCCTGGCCCGCCACCTATCTCGGCCGCGTCGAGGCCCTGGCGGTGATGGAGGGGCTGAACGCCCGGCTGCTCGCCAGCCGCTCCGCCACCGCGACCCTCGAAGGGTGGTGTGCCGAGCATGGGATGGCCGCCACGCCCCGGCTCGCGGCGAACCTGCAGAGCGGGGTGGACAAACCGGCCTCGGACGAGACCCGGCGGCGCCTGAATGCCGGCTCGGACACGGTCCTCCGCTACCGACAGGTGAAGCTCGCCTGCGGCGATCACCTCCTGTCGGAGGCGGACAACTGGTACGTGCCGGAACGCCTGACGCCGGAGATGAACCGCCTTCTCGAGACGACCGACACGCCGTTCGGCCGGGCGGTCCAGGCCCTCGGCACGACGCGGCAGACCGTCGGCGCGGAGTTCCTGTGGCAGCCCCTGCCGTTAGGGTGGGAGCAGGCGCCGCCCCCGGCGGAGACCTGCGGCGCCCTCGCGATCCCCGACCACCTGTTCCGGCACCGGGCCGTGCTGTTCACGGCGGGGCGGGTGCCGTTCGCGGAGGTCGTCGAGACCTACGGCGCCGCCGTCCTGGCCTTCCGTCGCGCCGCGCGGCCGGCCGATCCGGCCTGTGCCGCGCCCCCGTCGGAGCGGCCTCGGCCATGACCCGCGCCATCATGATCCAGGGCACCGGCTCGGATGTCGGCAAGTCGCTGATCGTGGCCGGTCTGTGCCGGGTCTTCGCGCGGCGGGGGCTCGCCGTGCGGCCCTTCAAGCCGCAGAACATGTCGAACAACGCCGCCGTCACCGCCGATGGCGGCGAGATCGGGCGGGCGCAGGCGCTGCAGGCGCGGGCCGCCGGGGTGGCGCTCTCGGTGCACATGAACCCGGTGCTGCTCAAGCCCCAGAGCGAGACCGGCAGCCAGGTCGTGGTCCAGGGCCGCATGGTCGGCACCGCCCGGGCGCGCGACTACCAGGCCTGGAAGCCGCGCCTCCTCGCCTCCGTGCTGGAGAGCTTTTCGTACCTGAAGGCGCAAGCCGACCTCGTGGTGGTGGAGGGCGCGGGTTCGGCCTCGGAGGTCAATCTCAGGCCCGGCGACATCGCCAATATGGGATTCGCCCGCGCCACCGGCACGCCGGTGATCCTGCTCGGCGACATCGACCGGGGCGGCGTCATCGCCAGCCTCGTCGGCACGAAGGCGGTGATCGACCCCGCCGATGCCGCGATGATCCGGGGCTTCCTCGTCAACCGCTTCCGCGGTGATCCGAGCCTCTTCGCCGACGGCATGGCCACCATCGCGCAGGCGACCGGATGGCCGAGCTTCGGGCTGATCCCGCACTTTCCCGATGCGGCCCGCCTGCCGGCGGAGGATATGCTCGGGCTTGCCGGATCGGAACCGGGCGACGCGCGCCGCAAGGTCGTGGCCGTGCCGGTGCTGCCGCGCATCGCCAATTTCGACGACCTCGACCCGCTCCGGGCCGAGCCCGACGTGGCGGTGGTGCTCGTGCGCCCGGGCGAGCCGATCCCGGTGGCCGACCTCGTGCTGCTGCCGGGCTCGAAGACCACCATCGACGACCTCGAAGCCCTCCGCGCCGAGGGCTGGGACATCGACATCCGCGCCCATGTCCGGCGCGGCGGGCGGGTGCTCGGGCTCTGCGGCGGCTACCAGATGCTCGGCCGGCGCATCGACGACCCGCACGGCATCGAGGGCGCGCCGCGCTCGGTGCCGGGCCTCGGGCTCCTCGACGTCGAGACCGTGATGACGCCGCAGAAGCACCTCGCGGCCGTCACCGGCACCAGCCTGCCGGACGGCGTGCCGTTCGCGGGCTACGAGATGCATGTGGGCGACACCACCGGACCGGATACGGCGCGCCCGGCGATCCGGCTCGCGGACGGGCGCTCCGACGGCGCGGTCTCGACCGACGGCCGCGTGACCGGCACCTACGTGCACGGCCTGTTCGCCGACGACCGCCAGCGCGGCGCCTGGCTCGCCCGCCTCGGGGCGGCCCCCAGCGGTCTCGCCTACGAGGCCGGCATCGAGGCGGTGCTGGACCGGCTGGCCGATCATCTCGAGGCGCATGTCGCCTGCGAGGCGCTCCACGCCCTAGCGTTGTAGCGGCCGAAGGGATTAGGCTCGGCCTCGAAGCCCGGCTCACGACGGGCGCGGCGAGGAAGCACCCGATGGTCCCGGCCCCTCCCCAGGTGGATGCGCGTGTCGCCGAGGCGACGATCCGCACCGTGACGCTGCGGCTGATGCCGCTCCTCGGGGTGATGTACCTGATCGCCTATATCGACCGGCAGAACATCTCCTACGCCAAGCTGCAGATGGTGGGCGACCTTGGCCTCAGCGAGAGCGTCTACGGCCTCGGGGCGTCGCTGTTCTTCCTCGGCTACTTCCTGTTCGAGGTGCCGAGCAACGTGATCCTGGAGCGGGTGGGGGCCCGGCGCTGGTTCGCCCGGATCATGCTCACCTGGGGGCTGATCACCATCCTCCTGGGTTTCACCCAGAACACGACGATGTTCTACATCCTCCGCTTCCTCCTCGGCGTCGCGGAGGCGGGGTTCTTCCCCGGCGTCCTGTTCGCCCTGACCCTGTGGTTCCCGCAATCCCACCGGGCGCGGATGATCGGCTGGTTCATGATCGCGAGCGCGCTCGCCAACGCGGTCGGCGCGGCCATCGGCGGCGCGCTCCTCGACCTTGACGGCACCCTCGGCCTCAAGGGCTGGCAATGGGTCTTCGTCGCCACCGGAATCCCCGCCCTGGCCCTGGCGGTCATCGTCCTGCGCATCCTGCCCGACGGGCCGGAACAGGCGCCCTGGCTCAGCCGGGAAGGGCGCGACTGGCTGAGCCGCACCCTCGTGGCCGAGCGCGAATCCGGCGGGAAGGTCGAGCACGGCAATCCCTTCGCGGCGCTCCTCGACCGGCGGGTCTGGATGCTCGCCTCCGTCTACGTCGCCTTCCCGCTGGCCGCCTACGGGCTCAGCTACTGGTTGCCCACGGTGGTGCGCAGCTTCGAGGTCTCGAACACCGTCAACGGCTTCATCAACATCATCCCGTGGCTGATCACGGCGCTGGCCCTGTGGTGGGTGCCGCGCCGGGCGGCGCAAACGGGCGACCAGGTCTGGCACGTGGTGGTGCCGGGCCTCGTCGCGGCGCTGGCCCTGGTGCTCAGCGTCCTGCTGCCCGGCTCGGTGCTGAAGTTCGCCTGCCTCTGCGTGGCCGCCGCCGGAGTCTTCTCCGCCCAGCCGGTCTTCTGGTCCCTGCCGGCGACCTTCCTCAAGGGCGCGAGCGCGGCGGCCGGGATCGCCGCCATCAATTCGGTTGGCAATCTCGGCGGCTTCGTCTCGCAGAACGCGGTGCCGTTCATCCGCGACCGGACCGGCAGCGACCTCGCGCCGATGTACTTCCTGGCGGCCTGTCTCGGCCTCGGTGCGAGCCTGATGTTCGTCGTGCTCTCGGCGCTCCGCCGCGACGCCGCGCGCCGGGTCGCGGCGCAGGCGGACCCCGGCCTCAGGGTGGCGTGAGCGCGGGCGGGATCGAGACCGCGTAGGCGTGCGGTGCCCCGTTCCGCAGGCTGTCGAACAGGACGAGGATCCGGTCCGGCCCGAGCGGGACCGCGGCCTCGGCCTTGCCGTCGATGACCTTGCCCGTCTCGGTCTCGCCGCGGACCGGCGCGAGGGTGGCGACGGGGGTCAGGGTGCCGGACGGCAGGTCGGCGAGGGACAGCCGGTAGGGCACGGGCAGGCCGTTGCGGGACGAGCCCGTGAGCACCAGCATCCGTCCATCCGGCAGGATCGTGAGGTCGCGGATGCCCGCATCCGGTCCGGCCTCCAGGGCGATCGTCGCGACGTCGGCCGACAGGGCGGCCGGCCCCTCCGCGAACAGCGCCGCGACCGGCACGGAGACGAGGAAGGCCTTGCCGTCGAGGCTCGGCGCCCGCAGGCCCGCGTAGAGCCGCCCGCCGACGACGGCGAGGCCCTCGACGTTCAGTCCGTTCGGCTGCGGCGTGCCCTGCGGCGGCCGGGCGTTCCAGTCGAACTCCAGGTCGCGCAGCACGAAGTCGCGCACCGGGCCGGCGGCCATCAGGGCGTCGAACAGGCGGTAGGTGCTCACCGTCTCCGCCGCGGCGGTGCCATCGGCATTCGGGCGCAGGCGGGTGAGGATCATCGACGAGAGCTTGTACTTGCGCTTGCCCCGCGTGCAGCCGTGCGAACCGGTGACGTAGAAGTAGGGCTCGGCATAGGCGACGGCCTCGCCGTCGAGCTGGTTGAACTTGCCCGACCCGCCGCTGCAATGGGACTGCGCCGGGGGCGTGCCGCGGATGCCCGGCGAGGGTGCCGTGCCGAGGTCGTAGGCGGAGGCGCCGGGCGTCAGCGTGGTCTCGCCGAGGCGGGCGAATTGCGCGCCGCGATTCTCGTCGTTGACGACGACGCAGAGGCGGGTGCCGTCGGCGTCCGCCGGCCGGCAGGCCATGCCGCTGATGTCGTAGGCCCGGCCGACCTGGCCGTCCTCGATCGCGCCGTCGAAGTCCCGGGTGACGGTGACGGGTGTCGGCGGGGCCTCGGCGGCGCAAGCGGGCGCCGGCCCCGCGATACCGAGGGCGGCCAGGGCGAGGCCCGGCGCGGCGACTCGCCGGACGCGCGTCTTCATCGACCGGATCATGGGAGGGCAACCTTGAGGAGGACGAGGATCAGGAGGGCGAGCCCGAACAGGAATCCGCACGCCGTGCGGTAGAGCGCAAGCGCCCGCTCCACGTCGTCGGGCGTCGCCACGGCGCGCCCGTCGCCCATCCAGCCATCCTCGACGCGGGCGGCGCCGTAGGTGCGGGGGCCGGCGAGGCGAAGGCCGAGGGCGCCGGCCATGGCGGCCTCCGGCCAGCCGGCATTGGGCGAGCGATGGCGGCCGGCATCCCGCCGCACCGCCCGCCAGGCATCGCCGGGCGAGGCGCCGGGATGGAGCGCGGCGGCCGCGACGAGGAGCAGGGCGGTCAGCCGCGAGGCCGGAAGGTTCACGAGATCGTCGAGGCGGGCGGAGGCCCAGCCATAGGCCTCGTGGCGTGGGGTGCGGTGGCCGATCATGCTGTCGGCGGTGTTGATCGCCTTGTAGAGCGCGCCGCCGGGCAGGCCGCCGACCCCGATCCAGAAGGCCGGCGCCACGATGCCGTCGGAGAAGTTCTCGGACAGGCTCTCGATGGCCGCCCGGCAGATGCCGGCCTCGTCGAGGCTCTCGGGATCGCGCCCGACGATCATCGACACCGCGACGCGCCCGCCCGCGAGACCGTCGCGCCGGAGATCGGCCGCCACGCGGGCGACGTGGGTGTGGAGGCTGCGCTGCGCCGGCAGGCTCGCCGCGAGCAGGGCCAGGACGAGGATCGCCGGGAGGATGCCGGCGGCGCCGGCCAGGACGGTCAGGGCCAGGGCGAGGCCGCCGACGATTCCGAGGAGCACGAGAAGCGCGGCCATGCCGGCGAGACGGCGGCGCGCGGGTGCGCCGCGGTTCCAGCGCCGGTCGAGGCTCGCGATCAGCGCGCCGATCCAGGTGACAGGATGGCCGAGCGCCCTGTAGAGCCGGTCCGGATAGCCGGCCGCCGCCTCGACGGCCAGCGCGAGCACCAGGACGATGAGCGTATCGGGCGGATGGGTGAGGGCGGTCCAGGACATGCGGTCTCGGTGATGGCGCGCGGCCCGGTGATGGGGGAGAGGATCGCCCATGGCGGCGACCTCGATGCCGCCCGGCGCCTCTTCCCGCAAGCGCCCGAGCCCTGGATCGATCTCTCCACGGGGATCAATCCGGTGCCCTATCCGTGTCCGGCCCTGGAGGCCAGCGCCTTCCAGCGTCTGCCCTCGGCCACCGACCTCGGCGCCCTGCGGCGGGCCGCCGCGCAAGCCTATCGCGTGGACGATCCGGACCGGATCGTCGCCGCGCCCGGAACCCAGATCCTGATCGAAACCCTGCCACGCCTGGTGGCGCCCGCCCGCGTCGCCGTGGTGGGGCCGACCTATGCCGAGCACGCCGCCGCCTGGGACCGGGCCGGCCACGCCGTCGCGAGCGTGCCGGGCATCGAGGCGGCGCGGGACGCCGACGTGGTCGTCGTCGTGAACCCGAACAATCCGGACGGGCGCACCTGGGAGGCCGGGAGGCTGCGGGCGCTCGCCGGCGACCTCGCGGGCCGCGGCGGCCTCCTCGTCGTCGACGAGGCCTTCGCCGACCTCGAGCCGATCGAGACCCTGGGGCCGTCCCTCGGCCCGGGCCTCGTGGTCCTGCGCTCCTTCGGGAAGACCTACGGGCTCGCTGGAATCCGGCTCGGCTTCGCCCTCGCGGAACCCGGCCTCGCCGCCGCGCTCGCCGAGGCCCTCGGCCCCTGGGCGGTCTCGGGCCCGGCCCTCGCCATCGGGCGGGCCGCCCTGTCCGACGCGGCCTGGCGCCGGCAGGCCGCCATCGCCCGCGCCGCGGATGCCGCGCGCCTCGACCGCATGATCCTGCGGGCCGGCGGCACGCCCATCGGCGGAACCTGCCTGTTCCGCACCGCCGACTTTCCCGACGCGGCCGGCCTGTTCGACCGCCTCGGCGCGGCCGGGATCTATGTCCGGCGCTTTCCCGAGGCGCCGGCCCGCCTGCGCTTCGGACTGCCGCCGGACAAGGCGGCCTGGTGTCGGCTGTCGCGCATCCTCCGCTGAGGGTGCGTCAGACGCCGCGCCTCGGCTCCAGCACGTTCACGAGGAAGCCCGCGCCCGCCAGGAGGATTCCAACGGCGCAGACGCCGGACCAGCCGGCCATGAGGAAGGCCTGCGAACCGGCGAAGGCCCCGAGCGCCCCGAACACGAACATCACCGTGAACAGCACGGTGTTGATCCGCCCGCGCGCGCTCGGCACCAGGGCATAGACCCGGGTCTGGGTGGCGATGAGCGCGGCGTTCAGGCCGATGTCGATCAGGAGGACGCCGAGGCCCACCGCCACCAGGGACCAGGCGCCGCCGGCCCACAGCACCGCGAAGGCCGCGACCACGAAGAGAGCGCCGGCCACCACCATCGGCCGCGGGCCGCGCCGGTCCGTGAACCGGCCCGAGAGCGGGGCCACGAAGGCGCCCGCGACGCCGATGACGCCGAACATCCCGGCTCCCGCCGCCGTGAGGTTGAAGGGCGGGGCCTCGACCAGCAGGGCCAGCGTCGCCCAGAAGGCGTTGAAGCTGGCGAACAGCAGTCCCTGCGACAGGCTCGACCGGCGCAGCGCCGGCTGGCTGCGCACGAGGTGGAGGATCGACAGCATCAGGGCGCGGTAGCGCAGGGGCCGGGTCTGCGGGACCTTCGGCAGCGTGGCGGCGGCGATGCCGGCCATCGCCAGCGCCACGACCGCGGCGGCGAAGAACACCGCGCGCCAGCCGTACTGGGCACCGACGAGGCCGCTGGCCGTGCGCGCCAGCAGGATGCCGGTGAGGAGACCGGTCATGACCTGGCCCACCACGCTGCCGCGGGTGGCGTCCGGCGCCAGTTCCGCGGCGAAGGGCACCGCCTGCTGCGCCGCCGAGGCGAGGATGCCGATGACGAGGCCCGACAGCGCCAGGCAGGGCAGGTTCGGGCTCAGTGCCGCGGCGAGGAGCGCCACGGCGAGGCCGAGGGTCTGGCCGATGATCAGGCTGCGTCGGGAGAGGCTGTCCCCGAGCGGCACCAGGCCGAGGATGCCGAGCCCGTAGCCGACGAGGGAGGCGGTCGGGACCCAGGTGGCCGCGCGCTCGCCGAATTCCCCGACGAGGAGCCCGAGCAGGGGCTGGTTGTAGTAGATGTTGGCGACGGCCCCGCCCGCGATCAGGGTCAGTCCGAGCCGGGCGCGCGGCGTGAACCCGTGGCTCCCGGTGCCGGCGGTCCGCATCCCGCCGCTCATGCGCCCCGGTCCAGGGCAGATCCGGACCCGAGCGGGCGCGACGACGGACAGACTTGGAGGGTCATGGATGGGATCTCGGAGGTCGACGAAGCCGGTGCCGCGACGGAATCGAGGCGCTGGCGATGGCATCCGCTGCCCGGTTAAGCCTGCGCACCCGCTTCGGCAACCTTGCCTGGTCCCGGGCGCGACGCGCAGCGGCCTCCCGCGACCGGCTCCGAGGCGTGGACAGACCTTGATCTCCTCTTGCGGGAGCGTGGCCTTTGTCTTGGCGCCCTGGGACCGGCCACGTCGTCGCGGGGCGCTTTCCGCCGGATTTCAAGGTTCCCATATACCGGTTGTTATGGGCGACCAGAGTTCCGGCGATCCCCGTGCAGCCTGCACTTGGATTCTTTCGCGACTTGCGCTCTGATTGAAGTGGAAGTCGGTGAGTCGCAGTGTTCGCGGAGGTCGGGCAGGCGTTCTGGCGAGGCCACGCTCATCGACCAGGGAGTTTCGGATGGCGACGTACCGCGTCAACTTTGCCAAGCAGATCCTCGGGGTGCCGTTCACGGTCGGCTCGGTGGACATCACCCGTGCCCGTGACCCGATGCGCGCCCTGCGCGCCGCCGAACTGCGCTTCGCCCGGCAGCACGGCGTCGTCGATTGGCGCGAGCGGGCCGATCAGGCGGAGATCGCCCCCGCCTCCGGTCAGGACTGAGCCCGGGCGAGCCCGACGCGGCGGCCTGGCCGCACACGTCTTTACGGCCACGGTCTCTGGTCCTGCGCACGCCGCCGCCCTAAGGTAGCGACCGATCCGGGACCCCGTGATACGGGGGCTCCGGCGCGCCCAGGTCGGGCGCCAGCGAAGGGGCAGGCAGCGGGCCATGGCGGCGATCTCTTTCTTCGGCGATCTGCTCCAGACGATCAGCGACCGTGGCCGGGACCTGATCGGCATCGGCCGCGGCGACCTCGCGGCCCGCGCCAACGCGCAGGAACTGGTCAAGCTCTGCGAGGATCTGATCTCCCGCCGGGGCGAGGCCTCCGGCGTCGCCCTGGCCCGGCTCATCCTCGAGCGCTACGCCACCCTGGCGGGACCCGAGCGCGCCAGCTTCCTGCGCCTCGTCGCCACCGAGTTCGCCGCCGACCATGCCGCCGTGGACGAGGCGATCGCCGCCTACCGGGCCGATCCGACCCGGGCCGCCCTGGGAGCGCTCCACGACGCGGCCGAGCCGCGCAGCCAGGAACTCATCCGTCGCCTGAACCTCGCCAGGGACGGGACCCGCGCCCTGGTGCGGATGCGCGAGGACCTGTTCGGGCTTCGCCGCGACCTCCGGCGCGAGGAGGCCCATCCCGACCTCATCGACGCCGCCGACAGCCTCGACAGCGATTTCGAGCACCTGTTCGCCTCCTGGTTCAACCGCGGCTTCCTGGTGCTGCGCCACATCGACTGGACGACACCGGCGCACATCCTCGAGAAGATCATCCGCTACGAGGCGGTGCACGAGATCACCGGCTGGGACGACCTGCGCCGCCGGATCGAGCCGACCGACCGGCGCTGCTTCGCGTTCTTCCACCCGGCCCTGGTGGACGAGCCGCTGATCTTCGTCGAAGTCGCGCTCACCGCCGGCATCGCTCCCGCCATCGCGCCGATCCTGGCCCATGAGCGCGAGGCCCTGCCCCTGAAGGCCGCCACCACCGCGATCTTCTACTCGATCTCGAACTGCCAGAAGGGACTGGCCGGGGTCACCTTCGGCAATTTCCTGATCAAGCAGGTGGTCGAGGATCTCGCCCGGGAGATCCCGAGCCTGAAGACCTTCGTCACCCTCTCGCCGGTGCCGGGCTTCTCCGCCTGGCTCGACCGCGAGCGCCGCTCCGACGCGCCGCAGGGCCTGACCCGCGACGACGTCGAGGCCCTGCGGCTCATCGACGAGCCGGACTGGCAGAGCGACAAGGCCAAGTGCGAGGCCGTCCGCAAGGCGATGATCCCGGCGGCGGCGGCCTACTTCCTGCGCGCCAAGAACGAGCGCGGGCGCCCCCTCGACCCGGTCGCGCGCTTCCATCTCGGCAACGGCGCCCGGCTGGAGCGCCTGAACTTCCTCGGCGACGTCTCGGCCAAGGGGCTCGCCCAGTCCCGCGGATTGATGGTCAACTACCTCTACGACCTCTCGGCCATCGAGAAGAACCACGAGACCTATGCCAATCTCGGCACCGTGGCCGCCTCCGGCGCGGTGAGCCGCGAATTGCGGAGCAACCTGCCGCCGATGCGGGCGGTGGCGCTCGCCGAGGCCTGATCCGCCCGCGCCGCGCTTGAGCAACGCCGGATTTCCCGCCATTCCGATGGAGCGAAGCGAAGATCGTAGGAAACCGACGATCGACAGCGTATCCGTCCCTGCGAATTTCGCCCCGCCATCTTCGTCCCACCCCGTCCGAAACGCCGATGACCAATCACCTCTTCGACCTCGTTCGCCAGAACCTGCCGGCCGATCCGGCCGCCAAGCTGTTCCTGGAGACCGGCGAGGGCGCGCGCTACTCCTATGCCGACCTCATCGTGCGCTCGGGAGCCTACGCGGCGGCCCTGGCGGCGGCGGGGGTGAAGCCCGGCGACCGGGTGGCGGTGCAGGCCGAGAAGAGCCCGGACTTCCTGTTCCTCTACCTGGGTGCCGTCCGCGCCGGGGCGGTGTTCCTGCCCCTCAACACCGCCTACACGCCCACCGAGATCGCCTACTTCCTGGGCGATGCCGAGCCCGCGCTGTTCGTCTGCGATCCGGCCAAGCGCGAGGCCCTCGCTTCCGTGGCGCGCGATGCCGGCGTGCCGGCCCTGCACACCCTCGACGCGAAGGGGCACGGCACCCTGGCGGAGGCCGCCGACGCGCAGACCGAGGCCTTCTCCGACGTGGCCCGCGGCCCGGACGACCTCGCCGCCATCCTGTACACCTCGGGCACCACCGGGCGCTCCAAGGGCGCCATGCTGAGCCACGAGAACCTGGCCTCCAACGCCCGCACCCTGGCGGAGGTCTGGCGCTTCACGGCCGAGGACGTGCTGCTGCACGCCCTGCCGGTGTTCCACACCCACGGCCTGTTCGTGGCCACCAACACGGTGCTGTCGACAGGCGGCACGATGCTGTTCCTCGGGCGGTTCGACCCGGCCCAGGTGCTCGCCCTGATGCCGCGCGCCACGGCCATGATGGGGGTTCCGACCTTCTACACCCGCCTCCTGAAGGAGGCCGGGCTGACGCCGGAGGTCACCGCGGGCATCCGCCTCTTCGTCTCGGGCTCGGCACCGCTGCTGGCCGAGACGCACCGGGACTGGGAGGCTCGCACCGGCCACGCCATCCTCGAGCGCTACGGCATGACCGAGACCAACATGAACACCTCGAACCCCTATGCGGGCGCGCGGGTGGCCGGCACGGTCGGCCCGGCTTTGCCCGGGGTCGCCGTGCGGGTGGTCGATCCGGAGACGGGAGCGGTCCTTCCCGCCGATGCCGTCGGCATGATCGAGGTGAAGGGCCCCAACGTCTTCCAGGGCTACTGGCGCATGCCCGAGAAGACGGCGGCCGAGTTCAAGGCCGACGGATTCTTCATCACCGGCGACCTCGGCAAGATCGATCCGGACGGCTACGTCCACATCGTCGGGCGCGGCAAGGACCTCATCATCACGGGCGGCTACAACGTCTACCCGAAGGAGATCGAGAACGAGATCGACGCGCTCCCCGGCGTGGTGGAATCCGCGGTGATCGGGGTCTCGCACCCGGATTTCGGCGAGGGCGTCACCGCGGTGGTGGTGGGCCGGGCCGACGTGCCGGACGAGGCCGCCATCCTGCGCATCCTCGAGGGGCGTCTCGCCCGCTACAAGTGTCCCAAACGCGTGCTCTTCGTCGACGAATTGCCGCGCAACACCATGGGCAAGGTCCAGAAGAACGTCCTGCGGGAGACCCATGCCGGGCTCTACGGGACCGGCGGCGCCTGAACGCCGAGGCGAGACGGCGGACCCGCCGGGCATCGTGTCCGATGCTCCCCCGGCGCCTGGGTGGGGCCGCACGGTCCGAATGGGCCGCGCGACGTCCGGACGCTAGGCGGCGCGAACGGTGCCGAGGAAACGCTGCACCTCGGCGCTGAGATGCTCCGACTGGCGGGACAGTTCGCCCGCGGCCCCCAGGACCTGGCTCGCGGCGGCACCGGTCTCCTCGGCCGCGAGGGCGACGCCCGAAATGGTGGTGGTGACCTCCGCGGTGCCCACCGAGGCCTGGGCCACGTTGCGGACGATCTCCTGCGTCGCGGCGCTCTGCTGCTCCACCGCTGCGGCGATCGCCGTCGCCACCGCACTGATGTCGCGGATGCGCGTCGTGATCGAGCCGATCGCCGAGACCGCCTGGCCCGTGGCCCCCTGGATATGGCCGATCTGGCTTCCGATCTCCTCGGTGGCCCGGGCGGTCTGGTTGGCGAGTTCCTTCACTTCCGCCGCGACCACGGCGAAGCCGCGGCCGGCCTCGCCGGCGCGGGCCGCCTCAATGGTGGCGTTGAGGGCCAGCAGATTGGTCTGGCCGGCGATGGTCGAGATCAGGCTCACCACGTCGCCGATCCGCGATACGGCACCGCTCAGTTCCTGGACCAGGGCCGAGGTGGTGTCCGCCTCGGTCACGGCGGACTGAGCCATCTGGGAGGAGTTCGAGACCTGCCGGCCGATCTCCTGCACCGAGTTGCCGAGTTCCTCCGCCGCCGCCGCCACGGTGCCCACGTTGACGGAGGCTTCCTCGGCCGCCGCCGCCACGGTGATGGATTGCGATGCGGTCTCGCTGGCGGTGGTGGTCAGGGTCCCCGCCGTCGCCTGCAGTTCGGTGGACGACGCGGAGACCATGCCGATGATGCCGCCCACGGCACCCTCGAAGCTGTCCGCAAGTTCGATCATCGTCGCGCGGCGTGCGGCGATGGCGGCCTCGTCGGCAAGGCGGCGGATCTGCGCCTCTTCCGCGCTCTTCCGAGCGACCATCGCCTTGATGCCGTCCACCGCCTTGCCGACGGCGCCGATCTCATCGCCGCGCCGGGCCTCCGGGATCTCTGCATCGATCTCACCCCGGGCCATGCGGTTCAGGATCGAGACCAGTCGGCCGAGCGGCCGAGTGATTCCGAACACCACGATGGCGCCGCACAGGAGGGCGGCCAGACCGAGACCGATGGCGGTGGCGGTGACCAGCCGTTCGACCGCGGTGGAGATGCCTGCCTCGAGTGCCTGCTTGCCGGCCTTCATCTCCTCCGTGACCCGCTGCAAGCGCTGCTCCACGAAGCTGTTGAGATTGTACCGGGCGGGTTGCGCATCGCGCTGGACGATCTGGGTTGCGATCGTATTCTCGTTCCGGAGCCCATGCTCCATGGCTCGGGCGATGACCGCGAAATAAGTCTGTGCCAGGCTTCGCAGATTCTCACCGATCTTGCGACGTTCCGGCGTTTCGGTCATTGCGATCAGCTGATCGATGATGTCCAGCGCCCGTTTCTCCGTCGACACATACTGTGCCTTGTATCGCGCCATCGGGGCCTCTTCGGTTTCCTGGATGATGTTCCGGACCAGCAGGCCTGCGTCCGCGATGTTCAGCTGGATCTTGAGGTACGATTCCTGCCGCACGCTGAGGACTTCGATCACTTGCTTCGCCTGGTCGGCCATGTGGTTCATCGACATCCGGGCGTAGAGGACGAGCCCGACGGCGAGGATCCCCAGGGCGAACAGGGGGAGGGCGATCTTCGCCAGGATGCTGACTCGATTGACGAAACGCACGTGCTTGGCTCCGCGAGTTGAAAGGCGATCGAACAGGAGAGCTTTCGTGATGCGGAAGATTGATGGTTTTTGATTAAAATACACTTTATGTCTTTAGGGTTTGCGGTTATAGTATCTATCTCTGGGAGATGTGCAGTCATCCTGACTTGGGTGTCATCTTCCGAGCTTTCCTTGGATTTGATTGTGTGGAACCCGAGGCGTGTCCGCCTCCGGCCGGGATGCCTGGAAGATTCAGGGCTACGCGCTGACGCCGTCGAGGAAGTACACAGCGCGTTCCAGTCGAGTCCGCCATCACTTCGTCTGCGCCGAACTCGGCCGATGAGACGATGAGCTTGCGAAATCGGGCGCGACGCGGAAGCCCGTGGACGAGTGGTCGGAGCCGGAACGGTCAAGCCTGCGTCACGTTGATCCCGGGCGCCGAGACGACGAGGCGCCAAAGCGCCGTCCATCCCGTTCCGGTCCCGCCATGCCCTCTTCCCTCCGCCGCAGTCCCGCACCCGATGGCGAGGCGGCGAATCCCGTTCTGTGGACGCTGCTGCTCGGGACCACGCTGATCGCGCTCGCGGCCGCATCCGGGCGCGCGACCCGGACGCGTCCCGCCGTCGCGCCGGATCCGCCCTCGACGGAGCGGGGCGCCCGCTCGCACGAGGGGACGGCGGCGGCCTACGTCGCAGCCACACAGATCGAGCGGGGCCGCGCCGCGCGCTCGCCCGCCGAGATCACCGCCTCGGGCTGGAAGGACATCCTCTACCGGGTCTACCTGGAGTTTAATCAGGACCGGGTGCTCTCGGTCGCGGCGGGGGTGACCTTCTACTCCCTTCTCTCGCTGTTCCCGGCCGTCGCCGCGCTGGTCTCCTGCTACGGCCTCGTGGCGGACGTGAATTCCATCAACGAGCACCTGGCCAGCATGCAGGGCGTGCTGCCATCCGGCGCCATCGAGATCATCGGCGACCAGGTCAAGCGCATCGCCGCCAAGGGCACCGGCAGCCTCGGACTGACCTTCTTCACCAGCCTTCTCCTCTCCCTCTGGAGCGCCAATGCCGCCATGAAGGCGATGTTCGACGCCCTGAACGTGGTCTACGAGGAGGAGGAGAAGCGCTCCTTCATCATGCTGAACCTGCGCTCGCTCACCTTCACCATCGGGGCTCTGATCTTCACCATCCTGGCGCTCACCGGCATCGTCGTGCTGCCGGTGGTGTTCACGTTCGTGGGCCTGAGCGACACCGCCTGGCTCGTCGCCCTGCTGCGCTGGCCGGCCCTCCTGCTCGTCCTGCTCGGGGGCCTGTCCCTGCTCTACCGCTACGGTCCGAGCCGCGAGCGCCCGCGCTGGCGCTGGGTCGGCGTCGGCGGCGCGGTGGCCGGCCTGCTCTGGCTCGGCGCTTCGATCCTGTTCTCTTGGTACGTCTCCAGCTTCGGCAACTACAACGAGACCTACGGTTCCCTCGGGGCGGCCATCGGTTTCATGACCTGGATCTGGATCTCCACCACGATCGTTCTGCTCGGCGGCGAGATCAACGCCGAGATGGAGCACCAGACGGCGCGCGACACCACCACCGGACCCGAGCTGCCCATGGGCGCGCGCCGGGCACGGATGGCCGACACGCTCGGGGCCGTGGCCTGAGGGCGGTCTCCCCACGCGGGCGCCGGGCGCCTATCTAAGGGGCAGCCCCCCGAGCCCCTGAGGAGCACACAGGCCCGATGTCTTCCCCTTCGACGTCTTCACAGTCCCTGGACGAGATCCAGGCCCGCAGCGAGGCGGAGTGGCGCGAGCGCCTCACGCCGGACCAGTACCGCGTGCTGCGCGAGCACGGCACCGAGCGCGCCGGCACCAGCTGCCTCAACGCCGAGAAGCGCCCGGGCGTCTTCCACTGCGCGGGCTGCGACGCGCCGCTCTTCGTCACCGGCACCAAGTTCGAGAGCGGCACCGGCTGGCCGAGCTTCTTCGACCCCCTCGACGAGGCGGTGGAGACCACCGTCGATCGCAGCCACTGGATGACCCGCACCGAGGTCCATTGCGCCCGCTGCAAGGGCCATCTCGGCCACGTCTTCGACGACGGGCCGCCGCCCACCGGTCTACGGTATTGCATGAACGGGCTCTCGCTGCGCTTCGAACCGGAGGCATGACGCGCCCCTCCGCCGTGTTTCGGTGGGGACGGAGCGAGGCCCGAGGCGGTGCGGCGGCGAGGATGGTCTTGATTTCGCCGTCGTTTTGCTTAGTCCGGAACGACGAACTATTGGCCGATCTGTCCCGGCGCGGCTGGGAATGATCATAGATCATAGCCTACGTCATCGTTCCACGTGGAGGGCCGCCGGCCCGGCGCGGGGACACCCGGAACCCGGTCCGCCCGCCTCGCGTCGTCGGAGGTCTGCGGCCCTGACGTCAGCGTCTGCCCGGACCCACGCCCCCGGGCCGACCGACCTCGCGGAGAATGTCGATGAGCCTCGTACGCCGGTTTCTCGTGGCCCCCTCCCTGGTGCGCCTCATCCGCAAGGAGCGCGGCGGCGCCCGGATCACCGAGGGCTACTTCGCGCCCCAGGCCGGTCGGGTCTCCTACGTCCGGGTCGACGGGCAGACCTGCCATCTCGTCCTGGTGACCTCGGCCCCGGACGGCACCGCGAGCGAGGAGCGCACCGACGTGCCGCGCGCCCATGGCGACGCGCTGATGGATGTCTGCTCCGGCAAGGCCGCCTATGACCGCACGGCCCTGGCCCTCGGGGGCGGCCGCGAGGCGCTGATCGACCGCTACGTGGCCCCGGGCGAGTTCGACCTCGTGAGCGTGTCGTTCGACGGAGCCGACGAGGCGCAGGCATTCGCGGTGCCGTCCTGGTTCGGCCCCGAGGTCTCGGGCGATCCGAGCTACGACCGCCACGCGGTCGCCCTCCAGGGCGTGCCGCAACCCGGCGAGATCGCCCTGTCCAACGCCGCCCTTGATGCCGTGCTGGACCTGGTCGAGCCGCGCTTCGGCTTCGGCCGCTTTGGCGCTCCGAAGACCAGCAGCAGCGCCAGCGGCGAGGGCGACGGGACGATGAAGGCCCTGCGCCGGGTCGTGGGCAGCGGCGCGGCCGCGGCCCCGGTCGCTGCCGAGGTGGTGCCCGTGCCCGCTCCCCCGCCCGCGGAGCCTGCCCCGGTGGAGGGGCACGTCGTCGCCGAGCCCGAAGCCGCGGAGGCCCATGCGCAGCCCGATTCCGGTGCGACCGAAGCGCATGCCGAGACCCCGTCGCACATCGACTCGCGCATCGACGACGTGATCGAGAGTCTGTCGCAGGCCCTCGGCAATCCGCAGCCCCAGTCCAAGGGCGGCGCGCGCGGCGAGGACGATATCGCCGCCGAATTCGAGCGCTGGACCGTCCGTCCGCGCCGCACGCAGCAGACCTGATCCGAAGGACGGGTCCACGGCCCGGTCGCCCTCGCCGAGGGGAGGGCGACCGCCGATCCGGGGCATCGTCCCCAGATCCTGCGCGCAGCGCCCGGGATCCGTGCGCGTCGCGCCGGCCGCTCCAGCCTCGGCTCCTCCGGATCGCACACCGCCGGCGCGCCCCTCCCGGTCCGTCCCTCCCTGCCATGGCTCGGACTGGCGGTGCCTTTCGTCGCCTGACATCGGCCACCGATGCCGGACCGGGGCGCCACGGCTGCGTGCGCCCTCCGGCGCCGGCCTGCCCGCACCGGAGGGCGTCCTCCCGCCCCTTTGACCGCGAAGGGCATGTAAGCCCTCGCCGATTGTCATCGCTGACCACCGCCTGCGATTGAGCGGCGCGAATAAACTGGCTAGCGTCGGGATTAACAATCAGTGGGTTGCGCAGAGCGCAGCGGGAGGGATCATGGCCCAGACGACGACCTATGGAACGGCACCGGCCGCAGTCCCTCGTCCGGTCAAGGAACCCTGGTACAAGGTACTCTATATCCAGGTTCTGATCGCGATCGCTCTCGGCGTGCTCCTTGGTTGGTTGCATCCCGAATGGGGCAAGTCGGTCAAGTGGCTCGGCGACGCCTTCATTGCCCTGATCAAGATGATGATCGCGCCGATCATCTTCTGTACCATCGTGCACGGCATCGCCTCGATCGGTGACCTGAAGAAGGTCGGTCGCGTCGGCCTGAAGGCACTGGTCTACTTCGAGGTAGTCTCCACCATCGCGCTGCTCATCGGCGTCCTGGTCGGCGAGGTCGTCAAGCCGGGCGCCGGCTTCAACGCCGACGTGACGAAGCTCGACGGCAAGGCGGTCGAGAAATACGCCAAGATGGCCGCCGACGATTCGGTGACCGGCCACATCATGGCGCTGATCCCGAAGAGCTTCTTCGACGCCTTCGCCACCGGTGACCTGCTGCAGGTGCTGCTGATCTCGATCCTCACCGGCGTCGTCGTCACCGGCATGGGCCAGCGCGGCGAGGCCATCACCCACGCCATCGACACGATGGGGCAGATCTTCTTCCGCATCATCGGCCTCGTGGTGAAGCTCGCGCCGATCGGCGCCTTCGGCGCCATGGCCTTCACCATCGGCCAGTACGGCATCGGCAAGGTGATCGACCTCGCCTGGCTCGTCGGCACCTTCTACGTCACCGCGTTCCTGTTCGTGATCCTGGTTCTCGGCGGCATCGCCCGGGTGGCCGGCTTCTCGATCTTCAAGTTCCTGGCCTACATCAAGGACGAACTCCTCATCGTGCTGGGCACCTCGTCCTCCGAGACGGTGCTGCCGCACATGATGACGAAGATGCGCCGCCTCGGCGCCTCGGATTCGGTGGTCGGCCTCGTGATCCCGACGGGCTACTCGTTCAACCTCGACGGCACGAACATCTACATGACCCTGGCCTCGCTGTTCCTGGCCCAGGCCGTGGGAGCCGACCTGTCCTTCGGCCAGTACGCCACGATCATCCTGGTGGCGATGCTGACCTCCAAGGGCGCCTCCGGCGTCACCGGCGCGGGCTTCATCACCCTGGCGGCGACGCTGAGCGCCATCCCCAACAACCCGGTGCCGGTGGCGGCCATGACCCTGATCCTCGGCGTCGACAAGTTCATGTCGGAGTGCCGCGCGATCACCAACCTCATCGGCAACGGCGTCGCCACGGTGGTGGTCAGCCGCTGGGAGGGCGAACTCGACACGGAGAAGCTGCGCCAGGTCATGGCGCATCCGGTCTCGATCGGCACCGACATCTCCGACCACGCCCCCGAGATGGACTCGGGCACCGCCGCGAGCCCGGCGGCTCCGATCCCGGCCGCGGCGCGCTGACGGGACCCGGACCTGTCCGAAACCCTGCGCATCGGCATCGATCTCGGCGGCACCAAGATCGCCGGGATCGCCCTCGCGCCCGATGGCTCGACCCGGGCCGAGCACCGGGTCGCCACGCCGCGTGACGACTACGCGGCGACCCTCGCGGCCATTGCGGATCTGGTGCGGGACCTGGAGGCGCAGGCGGGCGCCACCGGCACCGTCGGCATCGGCATGCCCGGCGCGATCTCGCCGCGCACCGGCCTCGTCAAGAACGCCAACTCGGTCTGGCTGAACGGCCGGCCCTTCGCCCGGGATCTCGAGCGCGCCCTGGCCCGCCCGGTGCGCCTGGAGAACGACGCCAACTGCCTCGCCGTGTCCGAGTCCATCGACGGAGCCGGGGCCGGCCTGCCCGTCGTCTGGGCCATCATCCTCGGCACCGGCGTCGGCTCCGGCATCGCCCTGCAGGGCCGCGCCCTCTCGGGGCGCGACCGGATCGCCGGCGAGTGGGGCCACAACCCGCTGCCCGCGCCCCGCGACGACGAGCGCCCCGGCCCCGCCTGCTATTGCGGCCGGCACGGCTGCCTCGAAACCTGGGTCTCCGGCCCAGCGCTCGCCGCCGATCACGGCCGCCGCACGGGGGCGATGCTGCGCGGCGAGGCCGTGATCTCGGCCCTGCGGTCGGGCGACGTCGAGGCCGGGGTGACCCTCGAACGCTACCTCGATCGCCTCGGGCGCGGCATGGCCCAGGTGATCAACCTGCTCGATCCCGACGTCGTCGTCATCGGCGGCGGCCTCTCGCGCGTGCCGGAGATCCTCGCGGGCCTGCCGGCGCGGGTGGCGCCGCACGTGTTCTCGGATGCGTTCGACACGCCGATCCGCGCGAGTCTGCACGGCGATGCCTCGGGCGTCCGCGGGGCGGCCTGGCTCTGGAACGCGCCCTGACGCGCCGGCGGCGCTGCGGCCGAAGCTGATGCCGGAGACGCTTGTCAGGGCTCTCGTTTTCACATAAAGATATCTTTATGTCTAACACGGGTTCTTCGCCGACGACGGCCCTGCCGTTTCCCGACGCCCTCGCCATCCTGCGGGCGGCGGCGGAGGAGACGCGCCTGCGCATCCTCGCGCTGCTGGCCGCCGGGGAACTCTCGGTCTCCGATCTCACCGACATCCTGGGCCAGTCGCAGCCGCGCATCTCGCGCCATCTCAAGCTGCTCGTAGAGGCGGGTCTGGTGGAGCGCCATCGCGAGGGCGCCTGGGCCTTCTTCCGCCTGGTCGAGGACCGCGCCGTCCTGGTCGAGCCGCTGGTGGCCGGGCTCGACGCCACCCGCGCGCCGCTCTCCGAGGATTTCGCCCGTCTGCAGGCCGTGCGCGCCCAGCGGGCCGAGGCCGCCCAGGCCTTCTTCGCCCGCCTCGCGCCGA
This sequence comes from Methylobacterium sp. Leaf104, assembly GCF_001422885.1. GTDB lineage: Bacteria > Pseudomonadota > Alphaproteobacteria > Rhizobiales > Beijerinckiaceae > Methylobacterium. The sequence continues at coordinate 149,699 of NZ_LMMZ01000001.1, forward strand.
AATGGGACCGCCTGCGCTCCCTGCACGTGCCGGAGGCGACCGTCGAGGCCGCAGTGCTCGACGTGCTCGGCGACCGGCCGATCCAGAACCTCGTCGACCTCGGCACTGGAACCGGGCGCATGCTCGGGCTCCTGGCCGGACGCGCCGCCCGCGCGGTCGGGCTCGACTCGAACCACGCCATGCTCTCGGTGGCGCGGGCGAACCTGGAGCGGATGGGCCTGTCGCGGGTCGACCTGCGCCAGGGCGACATCCACGCGCCGCCCTTCGGGCGCGGCGGGTTCGACCTCGTCGTGGTCCATCAGGTGCTGCACTACCTCGACGATCCGGCCCGCGCCCTGCGCGAGGCGGCCCGCCTCGTCGCGCCCGGCGGGCGCCTGCTGGTGGTGGATTTCGCTCCCCACGACCTCGAATTCCTGCGCGAGGCCCAGGCCCATCGCCGGCTCGGCTTCGCGCCCGAGCAGGTGACGGGCTGGTTGAACGATGCGGGCCTGCCCACCGTCACCACCCGGGACCTCGCCCCCACCGGCGAGGTCGAGGACCAGTTGACCGTGACGCTCTGGCTCGCCACCGATGCGGCCGAGATGGCGGCGCCCGCGCTCGAACCGGAGTTGGCCGTCGCCTGAGAGCGGCATCCCGCGGCCAGTGAAACCCTTTTAAGCCAAACCTTTCGACGCCCGTCTGAACCGACCGACATAGAGGACGACCCGATGCCATCCGCTTCCCACCATCGCGCCAGCCGCGACAGCTATCGTCCGATCCGGGTCTCCATCGAGTTCTTTCCGCCGAAGACCGAGGAGATGGAGAAGATCCTCTGGTCCTCGATCGAGCGCCTCGCGCCGCTGCAGCCGAAATTCGTCTCGGTGACCTACGGCGCCGGCGGCTCCACCCGCGAGCGCACCCACAACACCGTCGCCCGGATGGTCAAGGAAACGAGCCTCCAGCCGGCCGCCCACCTGACCTGCGTCGACGCCACCCGCGAGGAGATCGACGCCGTCGTGCAGTCCTACTGGGATGCCGGCGTGCGCCACATCGTGGCCCTGCGCGGCGACCCGCAGGACGGCATCGGCACCGCCTACCGGCCGCATCCGGGTGGCTACGCCCAGACCTCCGACCTCGTGGCCGGTATCAAGCGCATCGGCGACTTCAAGGTCTCGGTCTCGGCCTATCCCGAGAAGCACCCGGAGGCCTCCTCCCTCGATGCCGACATCGACGCCCTGAAGGCCAAGGTCGATGCCGGTGCCGACCAGGCGATCACGCAGTTCTTCTTCGAGAACGACATCTACCTGCGCTACGTCGACAAGGTGCGGGCGGCCGGCATCGACATCCCGATCATCCCCGGCATCCTGCCGGTGCAGAACTTCAAGCAGGCGGCGAACTTCGCCCGCCGCACCGGCGCCTCGGTGCCGTACTGGCTCGCGGCCCGGTTCGAGGGCCTGGACAACGACGTCGAGACCCGGCGCCTCGTGGCGGCGGCGGTGGCCGCCGAGCAGGTGCTCGACCTCGTCGACCACGGCGTCAACGACTTCCACTTCTACTCGATGAACCGTTCCGACCTCGTCTACGCCATCTGCCACGTGCTCGGCCTGCGGGCCCAGGCGCCCAAGGTCGCGGCCGAGGCGGCCTGACCCGACGTCATTCCGGGACGCCGAAGGCGCGCCCGGGATCCCGACACGCCGACCCTGTCGAACTTCACTCTCCGGACCCGTCGCGGTTCTGGATTCCGGGCGCCGCTCCGCGGCCCCGGAATGACGCGTGAGAAACCCATGACCGACCTACGCCCCGTCGATGGAAAAGAGATCGAAGCCGCCCTGCGCCAGCGTGCGGGCGAGAAAATCCTCGTCCTCGACGGAGCGATGGGGACGGTGATCCAGCGCCTCGGCTACGGCGAGGCGGACTTCCGTGGCACGCGTTTCCCGGATCACGGCCATGACCAGAAGGGCAACAACGACCTCCTGATCCTGACCCAGCCCGACGCCATCCGGCAGATTCACCTGGACTACTTCCTGGCCGGCGCCGACGTCTGCGAGACCAACACTTTCTCGGGCACGACGATCGCCCAGGCCGATTACGGCATGGAATCGATCATCCACGAGCTGAACGCGGAAGGCGCGCGCCTCGCCCGCGAGGCCGCGGCCCTGGCCGAAAAGCAGGACGGCCGCCGCCGCTTCGTGGCCGGCGCCATCGGCCCGACGAACCGCACCCTGTCGATCTCGCCCGACGTGAACAATCCCGGCTACCGGGCCGTGACCTTCGATCAGGTCCGCCAGGCCTACGAGGAGCAGGTGCGCGGCCTGATGGATGGCGGCGCCGAGCTCATCCTGATCGAGACCATCTTCGACACGCTGAACGCCAAGGCCGCGGTCGCCGCCGCCTGGGCGGTGTTCGCGGAGCGGGGCATGGTCCTGCCGATCATGATCTCGGGCACGATCACCGATCTGTCCGGCCGCACCCTCTCGGGCCAGACCCCGGAGGCGTTCTGGAATGCGCTCCGCCACGCCAGCCCGCTCACCATCGGGCTGAACTGCGCGCTCGGCGCCAAGGAAATGCGCGGCCACATCTCGGAGCTGTCGCGCATCGCCGACACCCTGGTCTGCGCCTATCCGAATGCCGGCCTGCCCAACGAGTTCGGACTCTACGACGAGAGCCCCGAGGCCATGGGCAAGCTGGTGGGCGAGTTCGCCACCGCCGGCCTCGTCAACATGGTCGGCGGCTGCTGCGGCACCACGCCGGACCACATCCGCGCCATCGCGCAGGCCGTGGAGGGCGTGAAGCCCCGTGCCATCCCCGAGGTGCCCCGCCTGATGCGCCTGTCGGGCCTGGAGCCCTTCACGCTCACGAAGGAGATCCCCTTCGTGAACGTGGGCGAGCGCACCAACGTCACCGGCTCGGCCAAGTTCAGGAAGCTCATCACCACCGGCGATTACGCCGCCGCCCTCGACGTCGCCCGCGACCAGGTCGCGGCGGGCGCCAGCATCATCGACGTGAACATGGACGAGGGCCTGCTCGATTCCGAGAAGGCGATGGTGGAGTTCCTCAACCTCGTCGCCGCCGAGCCCGACATCGCGCGCGTGCCAGTGATGATCGATTCCTCGAAGTTCCACGTCATTGAGGCCGGGCTCAAGTGCGTCCAGGGCAAGGCGATCGTGAACTCGATCTCCATGAAGGAGGGCGTCGAGAAGTTCATCGCCGATGCCCGAGTCTGCCGCTCCTACGGCGCCGCGGTGGTGGTGATGGCCTTCGACGAGCAGGGCCAGGCCGATTCCTACGAGCGCAAGGTCGAGATCTGCAGCAAGGCCTACCGGGTCCTGACGGAGGAGATCGGCTTCCCGCCGGAAGACATCATCTTCGATCCCAACGTGTTCGCGGTGGCCACCGGCATCGAGGAGCATAACGGCTACGGCGTCGCCTTCATCGAGGCCACGAAGACCATTCGCGAGACGCTGCCCCACGCCCACATCTCGGGCGGCATCTCGAATCTCAGCTTCGCCTTCCGGGGCAACGAGCCCGTGCGCGAAGCGATGCACGCGGTGTTCCTCTACCATGCGATCCAGGTCGGCATGGACATGGGCATCGTGAATGCGGGCCAGCTCGCGATCTACGCAGAGCTCCCGGCCGAGCTGCGCGAGCTCTGCGAGGACGTCGTCCTCAACCGCCGCGAGGATTCCACCGACCGCCTGCTGGAGGCGGCCGAGCGCTTCAAGTCCGGCGGCGGCGTCCAGGCCAAGACCGCCGACCTGTCCTGGCGCGAGGCGCCCGTCGAGAAGCGCCTGGAGCATGCGCTGGTCAACGGCATCACCGAATTCGTGGTGGCCGACACCGAGGAGGCGCGCCTGAAGTCCGCGCGCCCGCTCCACGTCATCGAGGGCCCGCTCATGGCGGGCATGAACGTGGTCGGCGACCTGTTCGGTTCCGGGAAAATGTTCCTGCCGCAGGTCGTGAAGTCGGCCCGCGTGATGAAGCAGGCGGTGGCCTATCTCGAGCCCTTCATGGAGGCGGAGAAGCTCGCCAACGGCGGCGACGGCAAGCGCCAGGCCGCCGGCAAGATCCTGATGGCGACCGTGAAGGGCGACGTCCACGACATCGGCAAGAACATCGTCGGCGTCGTGCTCGCCTGCAACAACTACGAGATCATCGACCTCGGCGTGATGGTGCCGGCGGCCAAGATCCTCGACGTCGCCAAGCGCGAGAACGTCGACATCGTCGGCCTGTCCGGCCTCATCACCCCGTCGCTCGACGAGATGGTGCACGTCGCGGCCGAGATGGAGCGCGAGGGCTTCGACGTGCCGCTCCTCATCGGCGGCGCCACCACGAGCCGCGTCCACACGGCGGTGAAGATCCATCCCTCGTACAACCGGGGCCAGACCGTCTACGTGACCGATGCGAGCCGGGCCGTCGGCGTCGTCTCCAGCCTGCTCTCGAAGGAGACGCGGGATTCGACCATCGCCAACATCCGCGCCGAGTACCGCAAGGTCTCGGACGCCCATGCCCGCTCGGAGCTCGACAAGCAGCGCCTGCCGCTGGCGAAGGCCCGCGCCAACCCATTCGAGATCGACTGGACGGGGTACCAGCCGAAGAAGCCGAGCTTCACCGGCGTGCGGGTCTACTCGTCCTACAAGGTCGCCGACCTCGTGCCCTATATCGATTGGACGCCGTTCCTGCAGACCTACGAGTTCAAGGGCCGCTACCCGGCGATCTTCGAGGACCCGAACCAGGGGCCGGCCGCCAAGGCCCTGTTCGACGACGCGCAGGAGATGCTGGCGCAGATCGTCGCCGAGCGCTGGTTCAACCCGAAGGCCATCATCGGCTTCTGGCCGGCCAACAGCGTGGGCGACGACATCGCGCTCTATACCGGCGAGAGCCGGTCCGAGACGCTCGCGACCTTCTTCGGGCTGCGCCAGCAGCTGACGAAGCGCGACGGACGCGCCAATACCTGCCTGTCCGACTTCGTGGCCCCGGCCGAGACCGGCATCGCCGACTATGTCGGCGGCTTCGTCGTCACGGCGGGCCTGGAGGAGGTGCGCATCGCCGAGCGCTTCGAGCGGGCCAACGACGATTACCGCTCGATCCTGGTCAAGGCGCTGGCCGACCGCATCGCCGAGGCGCTCGCCGAGCGCATGCACGAGCGGGTCCGCCGCGAGTTCTGGGGCTACGCCGCCGACGAGACCTTCACGCCGGAGGACCTCGTGCGCGAGGAATATGCCGGCATCCGTCCCGCCCCCGGCTACCCCTCGCAACCCGACCACACCGAGAAGGTCACGCTGTTCGACCTCCTCAAGGCGGAATCGCGCATCGGCGTGAAGCTCACCGAGTCCTACGCCATGTGGCCGGGCTCCTCGGTCTCGGGCCTCTACATCGCCCACCCGGAGGCGCATTACTTCGGCGTCGCCAAGGTCGAGCGCGATCAGGTCGAGGATTACGCGGTCCGCAAGGGCATGGACCTGCGGGAGGTCGAGCGCTGGCTCGGCCCGATCCTGAACTACGACCCGGCCCGCTATCTCGCGGCCGCCGCCGAGTAGGGTGCCGGTGCCGCCGTCTCCCCCCTCCGGCGGGGCGGCGGCACCCGAAACCGCTGGAGTGTGGCCGGGCGAGGCTTGACCGTGGGCGCGGCTGCGCTTCAATGCCGGCCCGGCTCAACCATGGCCCGAGACCAGCGAAGGGCGCCCCGATCGTGTACCGGCTCACCGGCTCCCTCGTCGCCACCGTCGCGCTCGGCCTCATCGCCTCGGGCTGCACGGGCTTCGCCTATATCTCGAAGACCTATGTCAGCGTGACGCCCCAGGTCGTCACCATCGGCTGCAAGGACCCCTACGAGGTCTACGACCAGCGCCGGGTGCGCAAGATGCTGATCGTGTCCAACGCCCTGCGCGAGACCACGGGTTGCGGCATCGACGATGCGCTCGCCGGGGGCGACCCGGCCCTGACCCGGGTCAAGCGCTTCCGCGAGGCGGCGCGCACCTACCTGAACGAGACGGGGCGCGAGGATTGCCGGATCCGCGGCGAGGCCGTGTTCACCGATCTGCAGACCGAGTTCACCTATATCTGTGCCGGGCCGGTCGAGCCCCGCGACACGAAGGTGCAGACCCTGCCGGGCCGCAGCAACCGCGTCGGTCTCTAAGGCTCGCCTGAACCGGAGGCGCGCGGAAACGTCCGCTCCATCGCGTCGCCGGAGGCCGCCAGCAAGGCCCGCGCCAGGGTGCGGGCCTCGTCCCGGTCGAGGGCCAGGATCGCCGTGACCGGCGCCCCGCTCATGCCGGGCAGCCCGATCTCGATCCGGACGCCGTCGGGCGCGGCCGCCACCGCGATGCTCCAGTCCCGTTCTCCGCTCATGGGCTCTCGCACCTCTCCCGTGCCGCCGACTCTCCCGGTCGACGGCGATCCCGCATGACCGGTCCTGCATGACCGATCCGCCGGCGCGAGGCCAGGGGCCGCGGAAGGCGGCCCGCGATTGACGCCGTGCCGCCCCCTGGTGTTTGTGCGCCCCGACCCATCCCGGCCTCCGGGCGTGGCAACCATACAGTGGAGGAAGACCCCATGTCCGAGATCTGGTTCCGGACCGGCGAGGCGACCGTGCTCGCGGCCGAAGGACAGTACACCGACGCGATGCCCGAGGTGCTGATCGGCTCGACCCGCGGTCCGGCGGGCCACGCCTTCGCCGGCATGATGGGCCAGGTCCAGGGCCACACCCGGATGTTCGTGGTGCGCGACCTCAACCAGCTCGTGCGCCCGGCCACGATCATGACGACGAAGGTCACGATTCATACGGCCGAGTATGCCGAATTGCTCGGCGGTGTGGTTCAGGCGGCCACCGGCGACGCCATCATCGACTGCGTGATCGAGGGCGTCCTGCCCAAGGACGGGCTCGACGAGCTCTGCATGATCATCATGATCTGGCTGGACGAGCGCTGCGGATCCGACCCGAACGTCGACCGCAAGGACCTCTACCGGACGAACTACGAGGCGACGAAACTCGCCATCGCCCGCGCCATGAAGGGCGAACCGACGATCGACGAGCTCATCGCCAACCGGAAGACGGTGAAGCACTACGCCCTGGAAGACGTGATCGAGTACTGAGCTTTTCCAGATGGTGCGCGGAGGCTTCGAAACCTCCGCGTTCGCGTCCGCAGCAGGACGATCTTCAGGCGCGGACATGCTCCCAGACCTTGGAGATGACGACCGAGCCCTCGCCCACCGACGACGCCACCCGCTTGACGGAACCGGCGCGGACGTCGCCGACCGCGAAGATCCCGGGCTGCGAGGTGGCGTAGGGCGAGGTCGCGCCGATGGCCTCCCCGGTCAGTACGAAGCCGTGGTGGTCGAGGTCGACGAGGCCCGAGAGCCAGCGGGTGTTGGGGGCGGCCCCCACCATCACGAACACTGCGCAGGTCGGGAGGGTGCGGACGCTTCCGTCGCCCACATTGCGGATCGTCACGGCGTCGAGCCGGTCCGTGCCGTGGAGGGCGCTGATCTCGGCGCCGTACTCGATGGTGATCGCCGGGTCTGCCTCCAGCCGGCTGGACAGGTAGCTGGACATCGAGGTCGCCAGCGAGGGCCCACGCACCAGCAGGCGGACATGCCCGGCCGAGCGGCTGAGGAACATCGCCGCCTGACCCGCCGAGTTACCGCCACCGATGATGACGATCTCGGCGTTCTTGCAGTAGCGGGCCTCGATCTCGGTCGCGGCGTAGTAGACGCCGGCGCCCTCGAAGGATTCGAGGCGATCGATCGGCAGGCGGCGGTACTGGACGCCGGTGGCCACCACGATGGCGTGCCCGCGAACGCGCTGGTCGTTGTCGAAGGTCGCGCAGAAGGTGCCGTCCGCGAGGCGTTCCAGCTTGGCGACCCGGCGCGGCATCGCGAACCGCGTGCCGAACTTCAGCGCCTGCACCTCGCCCCGCCAGACGAGGTCCGCCCCGGAGATGCCGGTCGGAAAGCCCATGTAGTTCTCGATCCGGCTCGACGTGCCGGCCTGCCCGCCGATCGCGATATCCTCGATCACCAGGGCATGCAGGCCTTCCGCGCCGGCATAGACGCCGGCGGCCACGCCGGCCGGGCCGCCACCCACGATGAGCACGTCGAAGGCCTCGTCGTCGATGAGGTCGTGGTTGAGGCCCAGCAGCTGCGCGACCTTGTCGGGGGTCGGGTCCGCCACGACGATCTCACGGCCGAAGATCACGGCCGGCCGGTCGGAGGCGATCGCGCAACTCGTCGCGACGGCTACGGCGTCCGGGCTGCCCAGGGCGTAGGAGCGATAGGGCAGCCGGTTGCGGCTCGCGAATTCCGCGATGCGGCGGACGGCTCGATCGTCGTCCTCGCCGACGAGCACCAGGGTGCCGTCCTGCGAATCGAGCTGGCGCCGCCGCCGCGCGGCCAGGACCGTGATGACGATGTCCGACATCTCGGGGATCTCGGACATCAGCCGCAGCATCGCGAGCCGCGGCACCTCGACCACCCGGGTATCCCGCACCGCCCGCATGGGCATCGACCAGTTGCCGCCGTTCAGGAACGCGATCTCGCCCATGAACTGCGTCGGTCCGAGGGTGGATGGAAGGTGGCGTTCGTCCGTGAACGGGTTGACCACCTCGACCTCGCCGTCCTCGACATAGACGAAGCGGTCGGCCGGTTCGCCGGCACGGGCCAGGAACGTCCCGGCCGGGTAGAGCCGCTCCGTTCCGGCGGTCCGAAGAGCGGTGACGTGAGAGGCGGCGAGGGGAACCCGCTGCATCTCGCGCAGGTCACGGCCAATCGTTTCCATGTGTGGCTTCCGTCGGATCGGGGTCGGTGCAATGCAGCATCGATCACGCCTCCGTGACAGACAAGCTGTGCGAACGCGAAAAATCACCGCCCCGGTCGCTCGTTCACGAGCTTGCCTGCGGGCGCATGACGAATGCCTGCACGGCCTCCTACGATGCCGCGGGTATTGCTGGCCTAACGGCGCCGGATACGGTTCCGCCGCCTCCGGAGGCCGGCAGCGAAGGCTCGCGGAGCTGCGACGCGCATCGCGCGCGCCGCGGATCACCCCGGTGGGATCCGCCCCACCGAGCAGAGCGTCCGGATCGAGCCGCTGCTGTCGGTGTAGCAACTCGCCGACCAGCCGTTCTGCTGGATGAAGGACTTGCGCCGTTCCTTCAGGGCGGTGGCGTGCGCCGTGGCGATGGCGGTCTGGACCGCGCCGGCGCTCTCGCCGACCACGATCTCGGCCGCCAGGGCGAGGTCGGCGAAGTAGGCCGCCGAGGGCGTCGGGTCGGAGGAGGCCGCCTGCACGATGGGTTCGGCCCGGCAGGTCAGGTCGAGCTTCAGGCCGCCGGGTACTCGTAGGTCGATGCTCGGGCCGGTTCGCCGGCCGACCTTTCCGCCCATGGCGCCGGCGATCCGGGCGGCGAGGCCATCGCATTCGTCGGCCCGCGCGCGGCCGGGGCCGAGCAGGCTCGCGCCGAGGAGAAGAGGGAGGAGGGCGCTACGCAGTCGCATGGGCGGGCTCCGGCTGTCCGGTCGGAAGGGGGGGTGTCAGGGGATGAAGACGAGCCGGACCACCGTGCCGCCCGCATTGCTGTAGGCGAGCTGGCCGCCGAGCTGTCCGGCGAGGCCCTGCGCGATGCGGAAGCCGAGGCTGCGGGTGGTGTCCGGATCGAAATCCGCCGGCATGCCGCGCCCGTCATCCGCGATGGTGAGCTGCAGGCGCTCCGCATCGAGCCGTTCGAGCTGGATCGTGATGGTGCCGCGCCGGCCGTCCGGGAAGGCGTGCTTCAGGGCGTTGGTCACCACCTCGACCACCAGCAGCGACAGGGTGGTGAGCTGGGTGAGATCGAAGCGCAGGGGCGGCGTGTCGACGAGGCAGACGATGTTCTGGGCCCCCGTGGCGTCGAGGAGGTCGGTGCAGAGTTCCTTGAGGTACTGCCCGACCGGGCGCTCGATGCTGCTCGGGTCGTAGAGGCGGCGGTGGATGCGCGAGATGGTTTCGAGTCGCACCCGCGCCTCGTCGAGGGCGGTGAGCGCCGCCTTCGGATCGTTGCCGACCTTGCGCTTCTGCAGGGTCAGCAGGGCGGCCACGAACTGCATGTTGTTGGCGACCCGGTGCTGCAGCTCCTGGAACATCGTGCGTTGCTGCTCGTAGAGGCCCGCCGAGATCTGCCGCTCGGCGCGCAGCCGCTCGCCCGCCCGGTGCATGACGTGGATCAGCGCGATGTCGACGGCGACGATGAAGACGTAGAAGCACAGGGCCAGGGCGGTCGGCCCGTCGATGATGAAGGTGCTGGCGGGTGGGATGAAGAAGTACCAGGCGGCGAGCCCGCTGAGGGCGGCGCAGGTGATGCCCGGCCGCAGGCCGAAGAAGAAGGTCGTGAGGATCACGGCCGGGAAGAACGTCAGGTAGGGAAAGCCCGGTGGCAGCACGTCGTCGAGGGCGAAGCGCAGGCCGAGGGCGAGGCTCGACGCGGCCACGGCGGCGCCCTCGCCGAGCCACGGGCGCGCGCGCAGCCGCTCGGTCGCATGGACGACCTGCCAGCCTTTCCACCAGGGTACGTGTGTCGATGATCGCAACAGGGTCGTCGGTCTCGTCAGGGATTGGAACTGCTCTAGTCTGGGCCGGTCCCCGTGACCAGCGGCTCCGGTCCGCGGCCGCGATTCGGCCTCAATGGAAATCGCGGCTGCGGTAAATGCGCCGATCCTCCGGCACGCCGAAATCGGTGGTCTCGGGCGGCAGCCGCAGGCCTCCGGCGCGCAGATCGCGCAGGGCCGCCGAGAGGTCGCGGAACTGCTCGGCCAGCAGGTGCACCACGAGGCCCTGGCGCTGCACCCGGCCGCGCACCGCGAGGAACCGCGCGCCCATGGCGGTCGCGCGGTTGGCCTCGAACACGTCGCGCCAGACGATGACGTTGGCGATGCCGGTCTCGTCCTCCAGGGTCAGGAACACGGTGCCGCGCGCCGTGCCCGGCCGCTGCCGGGTGAGGACGAGGCCCGCCACGGTGACCCGGGCGTTGTTCGCGACGCGGGTCCCGTCGTGGTGGTCGCGGGCGGGGATCGCGCCGATCCGGGCGAGCCGCGTCCGGAAGAACGCCACCGGGTGGCCCTTCAGGGAAAGGCCGGTGGCGGCGTAATCCTCCGCCACGTGCTCGGAGGCCGCCATGGCGGGCAGGGCCACGAAGGGCTCGCCCCGGAACAGTCCGTCATCGGCGTGGAAGGCGAAGAGCGGCATCGGCGCGTCGAGGAGATGCGCCCGCCGGTCGCCATCGGCCCGCAGGGCGGCCTTGCGGGCGGAGCTGCCCTCCAGGGCTCGCACCGCCCACAGGGCGGCCCGCCGGTCGAGGTCGAGGGAGCGGAATGCATCCGCCTCGGCCAGCCGTTCCAGGGCGTTGCGGGGCAGGGCGAGGGCCGCCTGCAGGCCCTCGATGCTGGCGTAGCCGTTGCCCCGCAACGCGACGAGGCGGTGCATCGCGGCCCGCGGCACGCCGCTCACCTGGCGCAGGCCGAGGCGCACGGCGAAGCGGCGCGCGATGCCGGGCGGCGGCGGTTCCGAGGCCGGCTCCAGGGTGCAGTCCCAGGCGCTGGCATTGACGTCGACGCCGCGCACCTCGACCCCGTGGGCGCGGGCGTCGCGCACGAGCTGCGCCGGCTGGTAGAAGCCCATCGGCTGGGAATTCAGGATCGCGGCCAGGAAGACGTCGGGATGCCGGCACTTCATCCAGGCCGAGGCGTAGACCAACAGGGCGAAGCTCGCCGCGTGGCTCTCCGGGAAGCCGTAGGTGGAGAAGCCCTCGATCTGCTTGAAGCAGCGCTCGGTGAAGTCGCGGGGGTAGCCCCGTGCCACCATGCCCTCCACGAACTTGGTGCGGAAGTTCACGATCTGGCCGTTGTGCCGGAAGGTCGCCATCGCCCGGCGCAGGCCGTCGGCCTCGTGCGGCTGGAAGCCGGCCGCGGTGATGGCGATCTGCATGGCGTGCTCCTGGAACAGGGGCACGCCGTAGGTCCGCTTCAGGACGTCCTCGAGTTCGTTCGCCGGACCGTGCGCGGGATGGGGGGAGGGGTAGCTGACGGGCTCCAGCCCCTGGCGCCGGCGCAGGTAGGGGTGGACCATGTCGCCCTGGATCGGCCCCGGCCGGACTATCGCCACCTGCACCACGAGGTCGTAGAATTCCTTCGGTTTCAGGCGCGGCAGCATCGACATCTGCGCCCGGCTCTCGACCTGGAACACGCCGACGGAATCGGCCTCGGCCAGCATCGCGTAGGTGGCTTCGTCCTCGCGCGGCAGGTCGGCCAGGGTCGGGTAGTCGTGCCCGTAGTCCCGTGCCAGGAAATCCACGCCCCGGCGCAGGCAGCTCAGCATGCCGAGCGCCAGCACGTCGACCTTCATCAGGCCGAGCACGTCGATGTCGTCCTTGTCCCACTCGATGAAGGTGCGGTCCGCCATGGCGGCGTTGCCCACCGGCACGGTCTCGTCGAGGCGGCCGCGGGTCAGCACGAAGCCGCCGACATGCTGCGACAGGTGGCGCGGGAAGCCGATCAGCGCGTGGGCGAGTTCCAGCGCCTGCCGGATCGACGGGTTGTCCGGGTCGAGGCCGGCCTGACGGATATGCGCGTCGGGCAGGTCCTTGCCCCAGGAGCCCCAGACCGTGTCGGCCATCACACCGGTGATGTCGGGGGGCAACCCCAGGACCTTGCCGACTTCCCGGATGGCGCTGCGCGGACGGTAGTGGATCACCGTGGCGCAGATCGCGGCGCGGTCGCGGCCGTAGCGGTCGTAGAGGTACTGGATCACCTCCTCGCGGCGCTCGTGCTCGAAATCCACGTCGATGTCGGGGGGCTCGGCCCGGTTCTCCGAGATGAAGCGGGCGAAGAGCAGGCGGATCTCGGTGGGGTCGACCGCCGTGATGCCGAGGCAGTAGCAGACCACGGAATTGGCCGCCGAGCCGCGCCCCTGGCACAGGATGCCCCGCTTGCGCGCGAACTCGACGATGTCGAACAGGGTGAGGAAGTAGCGCGCATAGTCCATCTTCGCGATGAGGCGCAGCTCGTCCTGGATCGTGTTCACGATTTGTTCGGGTATGCCGTCGGGATAGCGCCAGCCTGCGCGCTCCATGACCCGGTGGGTGAGGTAATCCTGCGCCCCGAAGCCGGGGGGGACCGGCTCGTCGGGATACTCGTATTTGAGTTCGTCGAGGGAAAAGTCGCAGGCCTGCGCGATCTCGATCGTGCGGGCGACGGCCTCGGGATGGTCGGCGAACAGGCGCGCCATCTCTTCGGCCGGCCGCAGGTGGCGCTCGGCATTGGCCTCCAGGCGGTAGCCCGCCCCGTTCAGCGTACAGCCCTCGCGGATGCAGGCGACGATGTCCTGAAGGGGGCGCCGGTCGGGGTGGTGGTAGAGCGCGTCCGACACCGCCACCAGGGGCGCGCCGAGGCGCAGCCCCAGTTCGGCGAGGCGCCCGAGGCGGCGGCGCTCGTCGCCCCGCCGCCGGTGGCTCCCCGCCAGGGCGACCCGGCCGGGGGCTTCGGCGGCGAGCTGGCGGACATGGCCGAGGAAGGGATCCTCGTCCCCGAGGCGCTCCGGCGGGACCGCGATCAGCATCTGGCCTTCGCTGGCGGCCAGGAGCTCCGAAAAGTCGAACCGGCATAGGCCCTTCTCGGAGCGGCGGTTGCCGAGGGTGAGGAGCCGGCACAGGCGGCCGTAGGCGGCCCGGTCCATCGGGTAGGCCACGGCCTCGAAGCCCTCGTGCGTGACGAGGCGCACGCCGGGCAGGAAGCGGATGCCGGGCTCGCCGGCCGCGGCCCGCCGCTTCGCCTCGGCATGGCCGCGCACCACCCCCGCCAGGGTGTTCCGGTCGGCGATGCCGATGGCGTGCAGGCCGAGCTCGGCGGCCTGACCCACCATCTCGCCGGGATGCGAGGCCCCACGCAGGAAGGAGAAGTTCGTGGTGACGGCGAGCTCGGCATAGGCGGGCAGCCCGGACATCGACGTCATCTCCCTCCCGGCTCCGCTGCACCCGACTCGGGGCTGAGAACGAATCGTGATCGTTTCGGATCCCGACGTGCCGGTTTCGCGCCGAGGAGTCAAAGTCCCAAAGCGGCTGGCCAAGCTGTTCGGGGTGCGCTAGCCCGGTCCTCCCCAGACAGGATGTCCCATGCTTCGCTGCGCGATCCTCGACGATTACCAGGGTGTCGGCCCCACCATGGCAGATTGGTCTGGCCTGGCGGACCGCCTCACCTTGCGGGACCTGCGCACCACCTTCGCGACGCGGGATGCGCTCGTCGACGCGATCCAGGATTGCGAGATCGTGGTGATGATGCGCGAGCGCACGCCGTTCCCGGCCGAGCTCTTCGCGCGGCTGCCGAAGCTGCGGCTCCTCCTGACCAGCGGGATGCGCAACCTGTCGATCGACCTGGCCGCCGCGAGGGCGCACGGCGTCACGGTCTGCGGCACCGCCAGCCACCCCGAGCCGCCGGTGGAGCTGACCTGGGCGCTGATCCTCGGCCTCGCCCGGCACCTCGTCCCCGAGGTGCAGGCCCTGCGGACGGGCGGCCCCTGGCAGGGCAGCGTCGGCAGCGACCTGGCCGGCCGCCGTCTCGGCCTCCTCGGCCTCGGCAAGACGGGCGCCCGCGTCGCCCGGATCGGTCAGGCCTTCGGGATGGAGGTCGGCGCCTGGAGCCCCAACCTCACGGCCGAGCGGGCCGCGGCCGAGGGCGTCGCCCTCGCGCCCTCCCTGGAGGCGCTGCTGGCGGTGAGCCACGTCGTCTCGATCCACCTCGTCCTCGGCGAGCGCACCCGCGGCCTCGTCGACGACGCGGCGCTGCGCCGGATGCGGCCGGACGCATTCCTGGTCAACACCTCCCGCGCCGCGATCGTGGACGAGGCCGCGCTGCTGGCGGCCCTCACCGAGAACCGGATCGCCGGCGCCGGCCTCGACGTCTTCGAGACCGAGCCGCTGCCGCCGGATTCACCCTGGCGCACCCTGCCCAACTTGCTGGCGACGCCGCATCTGGGCTACGTCACGGAGCGGAACTACCGCACCTACTTCCCCGAGATCGTGGAGGACATCCGCGCGTTCCTCGACGGGGCGCCGATCCGCGTCCTGGGCTGAAAACCGTCCGGAGCGAGCCTCAGGCCCGCCCCTCGACGAAGGCCCGCATCAGCAGGTTGGCGATCGCGAGCGGCGGCGGCGTGGTCAGGCCGGCGGGATGGTGGCCCTCGAGCATCGCCGCGACGGTGTCCCGCGAGAACCATTGCGCGTCGGCGAGCTCCTCAGGGTCGAGGGTGATGGCCGCGTCGAGGCTTTCGGCCACGCAGCCGATCATCAGCGAGGACGGGAACGGCCAGGGCTGCGAGGCGTGGTAGCGCACCGCCCCGATGGTCAGGCCGACCTCCTCGAAGGTCTCGCGCCGCACGGCGTCCTCGACGGTCTCGCCGGGCTCGAGGAAGCCGGCGAGGCAGGAATACATGCTCTCGTGGAAGCGCGGCGAGCGCCCGAGCAGGCAGGAATCGCCCCGGGTGATCAGCATGATCACCACCGGGTCGGTGCGGGGAAAGTGGTGCGTCCCGCAGGCCGTGCATTCGCGGCGGTAGCCGCCGGCCGCGAGGGTGGTCGGGCTTCCGCAATTCGCGCAGAAGCCGTGGCGCGCGTGCCAGCCGAGCAGCGACTTCGCGGTGGCGAGGAGCCCGAGTTCGTGGGGCGCGATCCGGCCCTCGCCGGCGAGGCTGCGCAGGTCGTTGGTGCGGAAGTCCGGGTCGGCCTCGAGAGGCTCGGCCATCTCCGCCGGTACGGCAGCGGCGAAGACCGGGTCGCCCTCGAGGCGCCCGAGATAGAGCGTCAGGCTGCGCGGGCCCGTCCGGGCGGCCGCCTCCGGCGTCAGGAGCGCCGTGTCGCCCGTGAGGACGACGCGGTCGCCGGCCAGGAGGACGATGCGGGCATGGGGCGCGGTGAGGTCGGGGATCGCGGACGCGCTCTTGGCGGAGTGGCGCACGAGGCGGTTGTGGACGTAGCCGAGCCGGCCCTGGAGATCGGCCATGCCTCAGGCCGCCGCGAACAGGGCGCCGATGCGCTCGATCATTTGGGCGCGGGCATGGTGCGGGTAGGGGGTCGCGGTGCCGATGCCCCAGACCGGCTTCGGCCAGGCGGGATCGGAGCGGAAGCGTCCGATCACGTGGACATGGAGCTGGGCCACGACGTTGCCCAAAGCCGCGACGTTGACCTTGTCGGGCTTGGCGAGGGTCAGCATCACGTCCGTCGCGATCCGCATCTCGTCCATCAGCGCCTGTGCATCGGCCGGCGACAGGTCGGTGAGTTCGCTGGCGCCGGCCCGCCGCGGCACGAGGATCAGCCAGGGAAAGCGGGCGTCGTCCATCAGGAGGACGTTGCACAGGGCGAGGTCGCCCACATGCACGGTGTCGGCGGCCAGTTGCGGATCGAGGGTGAAGTCGGTGCTCATCGCGAGGCGATGTAGAGCGGAACCGTGGCCGATGCGAGGGGTGGCCGGCTTCAGATCCCGCTAAACCAGTTGTAGCCCTGGTCCTCCCAATAGCCGCCCGGATAGTCGTTGGTCACGAAGACCGCCGCGATGTGCTTGGGGCTCTTGAAGCCGAGCTTCGTCGGCACCCGGACCCGGAGCGGATAGCCGTATTCGGGCGCGAGGGGCTGGCCGGCGAAGTCGAGAGCCAGGATCGTCTGCGGGTGCAGGGCGCTCGGCATGTCCAGGCTGCCGTAGTAGCGGTCGGCGCACTTGAAGCCGACATACTTGGCGGTGAGATCGGCGCCGCTCCGCTCGAGGAAGGTCCGCAGCGGCACGCCGCTCCACTGCCCGATCTGGCTCCAGCCCTCGATGCAGATGTGGCGGGTGATCTGGCTCTCCTGCGGCAGGGCGCGCAGCTTCGCCAGCGTCCAGGGCGCCTTGTCGTCGACGAGGCCGGAGATCTCGAGCTTCCAGGTCGCCTCGTCGATCTCCGGGATGCTGTCGGGCGGGTAGAAGGCGTTGAAGCGGAAGGGGCTGTCGATCATCGAGGCCGGGTAGGTCGGGGCCAGGGTCGCCGGATCGAACAGCCATTGCTGGACCCGGTCGTTGGCCCGCGACATCGCCCAGAGCATCCGGTCGGCCAGGGTGCCGTTGCTGCCCGTGGAGAGATCGCAGCCGGAGAGCAGGGTCAGGGCGCCCAGCGAGAGGCCGCCGCGCAGCACCATCCGGCGCTCCAGGCGAGCGAGGTCGGGGGCGAGGTCGCGGCGCAGGGCCTTGAGCCGAGCGGCATCGTCGGGGTCGCGCGGCATCAGCGGACGGTCTCCTCGGTGACGCGGGCGCGGCCGGTGATCATCGCCAGCAAGGTGCTCGGCACGATGACCACGAGGGCGAGGTGCAGGAGGATGAAGCCGGCGAGGCCCGCCATGGCACCGAAATGGACGCGCCGCGCCCATTCGTAGCCACCGAACAGATTCGCCAGGGCCTGCCACTGCACGGGCTTCCATAGGGCGCATCCGGAGGCGACGAGCGCCAGGCCGAGCGCGATGGCGACCAGGTAAGCGAGGCGCTGCACCGCGTTGTAGCGGCCGACCCGGTGGCTGAGCCGCAGCGCCAGGGCGGCGCGGGCGTCGCGCCAGACCGCGCCCGGGCTCAGGGGCAGGAAGGCGGTGGCGAAGTGCCGGGCGATGAGTCCGTAGACGAGGTAGGCGAGGCCATTGAGGGCGAAGAGCCACATGGCGGCGAAGTGCCAGGCGAGCGCGCCGCCGAGCCAGCCGCCGAGGGTCGCCCATTTCGGGAAGACGAAGGGAAACAGCGGCGAGGCGTTGTAGATCGCCCAGCCGCTGAACAGCATGCAGAACACCGCGACCGCGTTGATCCAGTGGGTGATCCGCACCACGAGGGGGTGGATGACCACGAGCCGCGACGGGGTTTCGGGGACGATCGTCAACGGGACCTCGGTGTCTCGGCGCGCTTGGTTTCTAGGCGGGACGTCTCGCGGAGGCAGTGACCCCGGCCCCGTCCGCGGCTGCGGACAGGGCCGGGGACGGGATCACATCGACGGGACGGTGCCGTTGCGGCCGACGATCAGCACGACGGCGTTGAGCTTTCCGTCGGCGCCCGCCTGGGTGAAGGCCACGACCTTCTCGCCCGCCACCACGATGCTCTTCTCGCCCGGGTCGACGAGGGTCACCGGCACGTCCTCGGGCACCACCACCTTCTTCTCGCCGCCCTGGTACTTGACCAGCATGGTGCGCCCCTCGGTGCCGGACAGGCTGCCGATGGCGCCGTTGGTCATGGTGGAGTTCGAGCCGAGGTCCCACGGATAGTGGCCGTCGGCGGTGCCGCGCAGGGAGGAGGCGAACACCGTGACCTGCAGGGCCTTCTGGGTGCCGTCGGGCTGCGGGATCGCGGCGGTGCCGATGTAGCTCTCGGACTTGATGTCGGACAGCTTGCCGGTGCTGGCGGCCAGGATCTTGGTGTCGTCCCCGAAGGTCACGGTCTTGCTCTCGCCCATGCGGGGCTTGATCGTCACGGTCGATCCGTCGACGGATTCGATGGTGCCGCGGTAGCGCACCACATCGGCGGCGCGCGCCGGTGCGGCGGCGAGCGCGAGGCCGACGGCGAGGCCGGTGAGCAGCGTCTTCATCATGGCGTCCCTCCTGGGTTGTTCGTGAGCGGGCAACAAGCGCCCGCCCCGCCCGATGCTCCGGGCGTCGTGAAACGGTTCCGTCGGCCCCGAGACTCCGCTCACATCGGCGGAACGGTGCCGTTCTCGCCGACGATCATCCGGTCGGCCACGGCGAGGCCGCCGGCATCCGCCTTGGTGAAGGCGACGACGCGGGCACCCGGCTTGATCTTGCTGGCATCGCCGGGGGCGAGGGCCACGACCGGCACGCCTTCCGGCACGGTGATGGTCTTCTCGCCGCCCTTGTAGGTCACCCGGATCGTCCGGTCGGCGGTGCCCGAGAGCGCGCCCACCGCGCCGTTGGTCATGGTGTTCTCCTTCTCGAGATCCCACGGGTAGTGACCGTCGCCGGTGCCGCGCATGCTCGGCGCGAACACCGCGACCTCGAGGGCCTTCAGGGTGCCGTCCGCCTGCGGCGTGGCGGCGGTGCCGATGTAGCTGTCGGGCTGGATGTCGCTGATCTTGGCGGTGTTGGCAGTGGCGACCCGCACGGCGTCGCCGAGCCTGACCTGCACGGGCGCGCCGAGGCGCGGCTTGATGGTGACGCTGGTGCCGTCCACCGCCTCGATCGTGCCCCGGATGCGGACCACCGGGGAGTCGGCCATCGCCGGCAGGCAGAGGCCGAGGCTGGACAGGGCGAGGACGAGGGTCAGCGACTTCATGCAGATGTTCCTGGCGACCGGTCGTGCCGGCGGCCGGGACGCTGCTCCCGATCCTTCGCGCGCGCAAGTCAATTGCGCGCGATCCGGATGCGTCACTGTGCCGTGCGTTCAGTATGCCGAAGGCTCAACGCGGCCTGAATTCGATGCGCAGGAGGTTCAATGCGCCATGAGCATCGGGATCGCCGCATGGGCGAGGAGGTGGCTGGTCGGTCCGCCGAAGATCATCTGGCGTAGACGACTTTGGGTATAGGCGCCCTTGATCAGCAGGTCGCAGCCGAAGGCTTCGGCCTCCGCGAGATAGACCTCGCCCGGCGTCCGCCGACCGGCCGAATGGGCGCGGAAATCAGCGCTGATTCCCTCGCAGGCCAGGGCGCGGGCCAGCTCCTCGGCGGTGGGACCCGGCACCGTCCCGCCCTCGACGCTGATGACGCGGATCCGCTTCGCCTGCCGCAGGAAGGGCATCGCGAAGGCCACGGCCCGGGCCGTCTCGGTGGAGCCGTTCCAGGCGATCAGGATCGCCTCGCCCAGTGTCGCGGGAGCGATCGGCGGCGCCAGCAGGATCGGCCGCCCGCTCTCGAACAGGGCGGTTTCGAAGGTGGTCATGCGCGGTGCGCCGTCCTCGGCACCGGGCCGGCCCACCACCGTGGCGGCGAACAGGCGCGCGTACTGTCCGAGGAAGCTGTCGCCCGCCGGCACGTCGGGTCGCCAGCGGTAGCGCGGACCGGCCGCGAGGGCCTCGGGGTCGCACGGGCCCTCCGCCGCGAGCGGCACGCCGGCCCGGCTCATGAAGTCGATGAACTGCCGGCCGGCCCGCTCGGCCTCGACCTTGTCGGCCTCCTCGTCGCGGAGCCAGGTCATGCCCCCGACCATGTCGACGGGAACGTACTCGGCCAGGGCCGGCCGCAGGGAGACGCCCTCGATGAGGCTGCCGAACCGGCGGGCGGTGAGGATCGCGGTCTCGAAGACCGAGGGCAGGGCGTCATGGGAGGCGACGGGAACGAGCAGGGTCTTCATGGGGGAGCCTTCCTCGCGGCGGCACGATGGGCTCAGGCTAGTGCGAAACGTGGTTGCGGAAAACAGGACGACCGAGGCCGGTGAGCGTTTTCCCGAAGTGCCTGCGCCGGCCTGCGGGGCGACGCGGTCTGCAGGCTATTTCCCCGATAAGCTTGACCATTTCCAAGATCAGTCCCGATCGCGAAGAGCTCAGAAAAGAGTCGGTTCAAGATGGGAACCCGATCGAACCTTCGTCGTTGCCCCCCCAACCGTGACAGGCAGGCTCCGCACCGGGAGTAAATAGCCTTGTGCCTGACAGGCTGCATTGTCCCGTCAGTTTAGAGGAATCCATGATCAAGAAGACTCTCGCTCTCACCGCCGTGATGACCGCACTCTCCGCGCCCGCCTTCGCGCAGGGCATGGGCGGTGACTTCCGCATGGACGCCATGCAGGCCAACGCCTTCGAGATCCAGTCGAGCCAGATCGCGCTCAACAAGAGCCGCAACCCGCAGGTGCTGCGCTTCGCCCGCGATGCGATCCGTGACCACCGCGCCGCCAACGTCGCCCTGGCCGGCGGCGAGGGCAACTACGCCGCGGTGCGCGGCAACGAGGGTCTCGGCGGCCTGATCACGGCCCCGCTCGCGGTGGCGGGCGGCGCCGTCGGTGCGGCCACGGGCGCCGCCGCCGGTGCCGTGGGCGGAACCCTGAGCGGCGGTCCCATCGGGGGCGTCGAGGGCATCGGTTCGGGTGCGGCTCGCGGTGCGGCGACGGGCAGCCGGGCCCTGAGCGGTGACGTGGACACCACCGCGGGCACCACCATCATCCAGCCGAACCCGCAGCAGCAGGCGATGCTCGCCGAGCTGTCGCAGACGCCGGCCGGCCCGCGCTTCGACCGCCTCTACGGCCGCATGCAGGTCCAGTCGCACGAGACGACGATCGGCATGTTCCGCTCCTACGCCGCCTCGGGTCCGAACCCGGCCCTGCGCGCCCATGCCGAGCAGGCCCTGCCGGTCCTGCAGGCCCATTACCAGATGGCGCAGGGCCTTCCGGGCGCCCGCTGAGTCGCACCTGCGGCACGTCGGGCTGAGCGCCCGGCGTGATGCCTCGATCGGAAAGGACGCCGGCCCCGGGGCTCGGCGTCCTCCTTCGTTTCAGGCCTCGGCGCAGCCGATCATCGCGGCGGGGCTCAGGCTGCGGCCGGCCTGATCGATGGCCGGCTTGAACTCGCCCGTCTCGGGGTCGCGCAGGAGCAGTTCGCCGCGCGCGATGCCGAAATGGGCGCCGTGCAGGGCCAGCTGCCCGCTCTCCACCCGCTTGCGCACGAACGGGAAGGTCATCAGGTTCTCGAGGCTCTGCGCGACCATCGCGTATTCGAGGCGGGTCAGGTAATCGGGGGCCTCCGTGTCGCCGGCCTTGCTGGCGGCGGGCTCGACCAGGGAGACCCACTTGCCGATGAAGTCGCCCTTCGACAGGGGCTTTGCGGGGTTGGCATAGGCCTTGATGCCGCCGCAGGTGGCGTGACCCAGCACCACGATGTGCTTGACCTCCAGCCCCTCCACCGCGAACTCGATCGCCGCCGAGGTGCCGTGATAGTCGCCGCCGGTCTCATGCGGGGGCACGATGTTGGCGACGTTGCGGATCACGAAGAGTTCACCGGGTCCGGTGTCGAAGATGACTTCCGGGGAAACGCGGCTGTCGCAGCAGCTGATCATCAACACCTGGGGGCTCTGGCCCTCGGCCAGCTTGGCGTAGCGCTTGGCCTCGTCGGTGAGGCGTCCGTCGATGAACGAGCGGTAGCCGGCTTTCAGCGCTTCTGGAAACATGGGGGTCCTCCCTCGGGGTGTCATGGATGGCACGCCAGCGAGCGGCGTGCCGGTGGTCAGGATTGCTCTCGCCAGTTTAGGACGACGGGTGTGGGGGGGATCGTCCCGGCGACGATGTCGCGGGCGACCGCGACCAGGCCGCTCGGCTCGATCCGCTCGGAGGTGGCCGCGAGTTCGGCCAGCGTCCACCAGCGGGTGCCGAGGACCGGGTTGTCCTCGGTCTCGGCGAGGCGGCTCGTGTCCACGGTCGCGTCGGGCAGGCGGACGACGAAGTAGCGCTCGCGGGCGTAGCGGGAGGTCCGGAACAGGTGGAAGGGGCCGTCGCAGGACGCGACCTGCGGCCCGATCTCGGCATCCGCCACGCCGATCTCCTCGGAGAGTTCGCGGCGGCAGGCCTCCACATGCGTCTCGCCGGCCTCCAGCCCGCCCCCGGGCATGAACCAGAAGGTGCGGTCCTCCGGCCGGGCCGGATCGATCGGGCGCACCGACTCGTAGGCGATGAGCAGGAGGCGGTGGTCGGGATCGAACACCAGCGCCCGGGCGATGTCGCGAACGGTCAGATCCTGCGTCATGTCCCCCTCACGGCTCCGCTTCGATCTCCGATCTAGCAGGGAATCCGCCTGCGGCCAGGGGGCGACCCGCCGGAGCGGCCGGCATCCAGATCACGATGGGAAGACCTTCTTCGTCCGAACCCGGCGGATCGGGCAGCGGACGGGCACGGCCTTCGGCGAGATCGCGGGCGACCACGAGGGCGGCCAGCGCATCGAGATGGTCGTCCGCGCCGGTCCCCGAGGGGCGCGCCGCGATCAGGCCCTCGGGCAGCCCGGCGCCGGCGAGCAGGGCCCGGCGCTCGGCCAGACCCGCTCGGCGCATGGGACCCTTCTTGCCCGCCGCCAGGGGCCGCCCCCCGTTGAGGCAGCGGAACACGATCTCGGGATGGACCTCGTGGAGGCGCGTGACCAGGTCGGGACGGGTCCGTAGCATCGCGTCGACCGTCCGGATGGCGGGAAGGATATTCCAGCACTGGATCGAGGGCGCGAAGGGCGGCGTGCTGTGCGCCCGCGACAGCGCCTTCGCCTCCTCGTAGGTCGGCGCATAGACCGCCGCGCGGGCCGGCACGGGAAACACGCTCGCGCGCCCGGCGCCCAGGACGGCGCGTGCCGCCCGGTCCGCGCTCCGGCCGCCGCCCGTCACATGCGCCTCCAGGCCGATGGGACAATCGATCCCGACGCGGATCGGCGCCTCGGGGCCGTCGAGGAGATCGACCGGCCTCGCGACCCGCAGGGCGCGGAAGCGGGTCGCGTCGTCGAGGTCGAGGTCGAGGAGTACCCCGGCCCAGGCTCCGCGGCACCCGTCGAGGCCGCCGATCCAGCGCGTCATCGGCCCGGGCCGGACGCCGTCGACGCGAACCGGATCGGGCCTGGCCCGTTGTCGCTGCTCAGGGCCGCCGCTGCCGGCGGCCGCCGAAACGGGAATGCGTTCATGGACATCGCCGTCGACAAGGTCACCGAAATCATCCTGCGCGTGCGCGCCGTCGATGTGAAGGAAGGGCCGACCGACCCCAATTCCGGCTCCAACCCCACCGATGACGGGGCCACCGACGTGCTCATCTCCGGCACCGACGACGCCACCGAAGAGGAGTTGCGGGCGATGATCGGCGCCCTGAACGACGACGAGCGCGCCGACCTCCTGGCGCTCCTCTACATCGGGCGCGGCGACATGGAGCCCGAGGAATGGGCGGAGGCGGTGCGCTTCGCCCGTGAGCGAGAGGCCGCCGGCGAGGGCGCCGCCCGCGAGATCCTGGGGATTCCCAATGCGGGCGACCTCCTCGACGAAGGCCTGTCCAATCTCGGCATCACGCCGGACCTGCCCCAGGCCTGAGGCGGCACGGACCGGGGGCGGGCCGGCGGCTCGCCCCCGGGCGCGGCGTCAGCGGCAGGGCAGGACGAGCGCGGTGTCGGCGACGAAGCCGGCCGTGTCGCGCAGGCTCTGGGGCTGGCCCGGATCCTCCGACACCGCCTCGGCCTCCGCGTGCAGGCGATCGTTGCAGGCGCAGGTGGGGATCTGCCCCCTCGGCGGCGAGCAAATGTCGTGGTGCATGCAGGCGACATCGAGGGCATCGATGGGCGGGCGCGGGCTTCGGTTCCCCGGGCCGCAGTAATTGCCGTGGATCAGGAACGTCCCGCGATCCGGGTTGACGTAGGGCATCTCCTGCGCGCGGGCGGCGGGGATCGCGGCAGCCGACAGCGCTGCGGCGAGCGCCAGGCGCGTCACGAGGGGCCGGAAGGGTCGTTCTGCGTCACTCATGAAAGCCTCGTCCACTCGGTCTGATCGCGCCCTCGCCGGAGGAGATGGGGCCGCGTCTGCGGGTGACAAGCGTCAGGCTATTTCAAGGTCGCGGCCGACCCGCCGGCAGCACCCGTTCCTGTCACGGACCGATCGATGCTGGAACAGCGCTGAACCGGCAAAACATTCGCCGTGCGAGAGACTGTCATGGGCTGAATCTCAGCCTGCCGGATGCTTCCAAAGGGCGTCTGCGCCCGGGGGCAGGGCGGCCCGGAAGGCATCGGCCGGAGGCCGGCACGGCCAGGGCGACCGGGCGTCATCCACACCGTTAACCTTTTCTTAACCCGCCGATTGTGGTGCAACGCCGGCCGTGGGACATTCGTTAACAGAAGCTTAACGGGGCCAAGGGCGGTCATGCGGTACGGGTTTTCCCAGCGTTTCTCGGCTCTGACGTCCCGGGTCGCCGCCTTCGGCGCCGCGACCCTGTTCGTCGGCCTCGCCGCCCTGTCGGGCGCGGAGGCGCAGACCCTGGCCGCGCTCCCCACCGTTCCCAGCGCCATCAGCGCCGGCGTCCAGACCCGCCCGATCGCGGCCTGGGTCGATTTCTGCGCCACCTACGCGACGGAATGCGCGGTGAACACCGCCGAGCCCGCTCAGATCACGCTCACCCCCGCGATCTGGAACACCATCGTGTCGGTCAACCGCCGGGTGAACAAGTCTCTCGTCGCCGTCACCGACATGGACCACCTCCACGTGGCCGATCGCTGGGACCTCGCCGAGGACGGCTCGGGCGATTGCGAGGATTTCCAGCTCCTCAAGCGCAAGCTCCTGGCCGAGACTGGCCTGCCGCGCCGGGCGATGCGGATGACGGTCGTGATCGACGAGAAGGGCGAGGGCCATGCCGTCCTCACCCTGATCACCGATCGTGGCGACCTCATCCTCGACAACAAGACCAGCACGATCCTGCCCTGGCGCCAGACCGGCTACACCTTCATCAAGCGCGAGAGCCAGGACGCCGTCGCCTGGGTTTCCCTCGGCCGGGCCGCCTCGCCGGTCACCACCGCCAACCGCTGAACCGTCCCTGTGCGGGATCGTGGAAAACCCGATCCTTTAAGGTGCGGTTAAGCGTGGCGGCGCGAGGGTGATCCCGCTCCGGGATACCCCGCCATGACCTTCCGCGATCTTCTCCGCACCAGCGCAGCGCCCGCGCTGCTGCTCGCCTTCGTCGCCTCCGCCGCGGCGCAGGAGGCCCCGACCGTGACCGAGCGCCACGCATCCTGGCGCGCCTGCCTCAACCGCAACTTCGCCCTCGAGGTCGCCCTGTCCAGCCGGGTCATCGCGGCCGACGCGGCCCTGCGCGCCTGCCGGCCGAGCGAGCAGGCCTACCTTACCGCCCTCTCGGCCTCGCCCCTCGTCGACGGCGACGACGTCGCCCGGGTCCGGCCGGCCCTGCTCCTGCGTGCCAGGGGCTGGCTCCTCGACGGCGGGCGTCAGCGCCCGCTCTGACGGACCTGGTTCGCGACGCCGCCTGGGGCGCCCGCGAGAGGCCGGCGATTCAGGCGAAGGATTTGCGCGGGTCGAAGGCGTCGCGCACGGCCTCGCCGGCGAAGACCAGCAGGCTCAGCATCAGCGCCACCACGAAGAACCCGGTCAGCCCGAGCCAGGGCGCCTGGATGTTGTCCTTGCCCTGCGCCAGAAGTTCGCCCAGCGAGGCCGAGCCCGGCGGCAGGCCGAAGCCGAGGAAGTCCAGCGAGGTCAGCGTCCCGATCGATCCGTTGAGGATGAAGGGCAGGAAGGTCAGCGTCGCCACCATGGCGTTGGGCAGGAGGTGCCGGCTCATGATGCGGATGTTCGAGAGGCCGAGCGCCCGGGCGGCGCGCACGTACTCGAAGTTGCGCGCCCGCAGGAACTCGGCCCGCACGACGCCGACGAGGGACACCCACGAGAACAGCAGCAGGATGCCCAGCAGCACGAAGAAGCCCGGCTCGATGAAGGCCGAGATGATGATGATGAGGTAGAGGGTCGGGATCCCGCTCCAGACCTCGATGAAGCGCTGCAGGGCGAGGTCGACCCAGCCGCCGAAATAGCCCTGCACCGCTCCAGCGATCACACCGATCACCGACGAGATCAGGGCGAGGATCAGCCCGAACAGCACCGAGATGCGGAAGCCGTAGATGATGCGCGCCAGCACGTCGCGTGTGGTGTTGTCGGTCCCGAGCCAGTGCTTCTCGAGCTCGGCGCAGGGCTTGCCCACGTTCTGGCACTGGGCCTCCGTCAGCATCCAGGTCGGGGGCGACGGGGAGGGGGTCGGCAGGCCGTCGATGATGGTGTCGTAGGAATAGGGGATCGGCGGCCAGATCGCCCAGCCGTTGTCGGCGATCTCCTTGCGGGTCTCCGCCGAGCGGTAGTTCGGCCGGGCATAGAAGCCGCCGAACTTCTCGTCCGGGTAGTCGACGACCACGGGGAACAGGATCTCGCCCTTGTAGGAGACCACCAGGGGCCGGTCGTTGGCGATGAACTCGGCGAACAGGCTCGTGACGAAGAGGCCCGTGAAGAGCAGGAACGACCAGTAGCCGAGCCGGTTGCGCCGGAAATTGGCGAGGCGCCGCCGGTTGAGCGGCGACAGCCCGCGACCGGTCGGGGGCAGGGCGACCGGCTGGGCGGACTCGGGACGCACGACCTCGTTCATCGGGCGCGCCCCTGTCCGTCGGATGTCAGCCGTCGATGCGCGTCGCCGTGCCCTCGATCTCGTTCGGGCGCAGGCCGCCATGGCGCTCGAGGTGGCGCCGCAGCAGGCGCACGTTGCGGCGGTTGGCCTTGAACGCCGCATCGAACAGGTCGCCCGCCAGGGGCACGGCGCCGAGCGCCCCATCGGCCGCGATGTTCAGCGCCATCCGGGCGATGAGCCAGCGCGGCGCTCCGAGGCGGCGCGCCTCCACCACGATGTAGGAGGCCAGCAGCATGCCGGCCACGTCGCCCACCACCGGGACGAGACCGACCAGGGCGTCGAGGCCCACCCGCCGGTTGATGCCGGGAATCACGAAGGCCGAGTCCATGAGGTGCGCGAACGCCTCCAGGCGCAGCAGCGTCGCCTCGCGGTCGTCTGCCTTCGGCCGGAAGCGCGTGGCGACACCGGCGGTCTGGGTGAAGTCCATGGTCGGGCTCCGGGGCAAGTCCAGCCTGGGGGAACGGTGCGGCGTGGGCATGCTCCGGGATGTGGCCACGGCCCCGCGCGCCCGCAAGCACCGCCCGCACGAACCCGCCCATCAGGCCGCCTGCCGCGCGACGGTGGCGAGCCGGTCGAGGGCCCGGTCGAGGACGTCGTCCGCCTTGGCGAAGCACAGCCGCACGAGGTGGCGCACGGAGGCGTCGGGATAGAACGCGCTGATCGGGATCGCGGCGACGCCGTGCCGGCGCACCAGGTCGTCGCAGAACGCCACGTCGTCGTCGCAGCCGAGCGGCGCGAGATCGACGTTGAGGAAATAGGTGCCGTAGGAGGGCAGCACCCGGAAGCCCCGCTCCGCGAGGCCCGTCGCGAGGCGGTCGCGGGAGGCCGCGAAGCGCGCGCGCATGCCGGTGAAATAGGCGTCCTCCTTGGCCAGGCCGTAGGCCACCGCCTCCTGCAGGGCGGGCGGGGTCGTGAAGGTGAGGAACTGATGCGCGTTGGCCACCACCCGCATCAGGGCCGGCGCCGCCATCACGAAGCCGACCTTCCAGCCGGTGAGGCCGAAGATCTTGCCGGCCGATCCGATCTTCACGGTCCGGTCGCGCATGCCGGGAAACGCCATCAACGGGCAGTGCCGCGCGCCGTCGAAGACGATGTGCTCCCAGACCTCGTCGCAGACCGCCACCACGTCGTGCCGCGTGCAGAAGGCGGCGAGCACCGCCAGATCCTCGCGCCCGAAGATCGTGGCGCTCGGATTGAGGGGATTGTTCAGGACGACGAGCTTGGTCCGGTCCGTGAAGGCCTCCGCGAGGGCGTCCGCGTCGAGGCGGAAATGCGGGGGCTGGAGCGGCACGATGCGGGCGACGCCCCCGGCCCGGCGCACCAGCGGCAGGTAGGCGTCGTAGAGCGGCGCGAACAGCACGACTTCGTCGCCCGGCGCGATCAGGGCGAACAGGGCGGCGGCGATCGCCTCGGTGGCGCCCGAGGTCACCATCACCTCCGCCATCGGGTCGAGGTCCAGACCCTGATGATGCGCGTAATGCGCCGCGATCGCCCGTCGCAGGTCGGGCAGGCCCATCATCGGCGGGTACTGGTTGTCGCCGTGCAGCACGGCCTCGGCGGCCCTGCGCCGGACGTCCTCCGGTCCCGGATCGTCCGGGAAGCCCTGGCCCAGGTTGATCGCGCCGAGTTCGCGGGCGAGGCCCGACATCACCGTGAAGATGGTTGTCGGCAGATCGGCGAGGACGGGATTCATGGAGCGGGATTCACGAGGAACGGGGTTTCACCGGACGGGAGAGTGTCGGGGCGTGGCGTAGCACGCCCCTTCGCCCCGAAGAAATGTGCGTCCTCGCACGCGGCTTCGCCCGCTCCTCTTCGCCCCGTCTGACGATTGTTGACTTTCATCAGCCATCACGTAACTCTCGACTCACGGCTGGAGCGGTGATGGCCGGCACGGGACTTCGCCCCCTCGTTCCGTGCTCGTGTCGTCGCCGCTCCGGTCCGTCTCGAAAAAAGGTCGTCGCTCCCCCAGCGGCGGCCTTTTTCCTTTCGTCGCACGGCGCCGACGAAAGGGGTGTTTTCGACAGCCGTTCCGGGCCGACCGCTTCGCAGCAATACGCCGGAAACGCGAAGGCCGCACTGGAGTCGCATTGGTCGCCTAGGACGTCTTCCATGCCGCGCCGCGACTGCTTTCGAGACCTGGGACCGGCCGGTGCCGAGACCCATTCCGAGCCGTCGGGTGTCGGCCGGGATTCACCGGAGAGGCGGGTGGGGTGCGACGTCGTTCGATCCTGTCCCGGAACGTCCGGCGACCTTATCTCATCGCTGTCGGCGGGCCGGGCGGGTCAGGCCCGGCGCGCGGCCCGGGATTGCGTCGCGTCCGGGGCCGTTGGTCTCCGGAAGGCCTTGCGGTTCTTCCGCTCGCAACGCCGACCGCAACACGCCATGATCGTTAGGCCATGAACGAAACCTCGCCCATCCGCACCGAGACAGCGCGCGAATATCCCGGGGCGCTCCCGGGCGACGCGCTGCCGCGCGAGGCGCGGAGCACGCCGCCCGTCCGTCGCCGCAGCCGGGCGGGTTTCTGGTTCGTCCTGCTCCTGATCCTCGCGGGTGCCGGCTATGCCGGGTACCGCTACTTCCTCGCCCCGAAATCGGAGAGCCAGGTGGCCGCCCCGTCCGGGCGCGGCAAGGGTGGCGGCCGCGGCGGGCATGGCGAGCCGGCCCAGGCCGTGGGCATCGCCACGGTCGCACCCGGCGACGTGCCGATCGTCCTCGCCGGCCTCGGCACCGTGACGCCGCTCGCCACCGTGACGGTGCGCTCGCAGATCAGCGGCTACCTCACCGAGATCGGGTTCCGCGAGGGCCAGACCGTGAAGAAGGGCGACTTCCTCGCCCAGATCGATTCGCGGCCCTACGAGGCTCAGCTCGCCCAGTACCAGGGCCAGCTCATGCGCGATCAGGCGCTGCTGCAGAACTCGAAGCTCGACCTCGCCCGCTTCCAGCGGCTGAGTCAGCAGGACTCGATCTCGAAGCAGAACGTCGACACCCAGGGCGCCCTCGTCAAGCAGAACGAGGGCACGGTGGCGGCCGACCAGGCCCTCGTCGACCAGCAGAGGCTCAACATCACCTACACCCGCATCGTCTCGCCGGTGGAGGGCCGCGTCGGCCTGCGCCAGATCGACCAGGGCAACTACATCACCGCCGCCTCGACCAGCATCGTGGTGGTCACCCAGCTCCATCCGATCTCCGTGGTCTTCACCCTTCCGGAGGACGACGTCGCGCGGGTGATGCGCCGGGTGCGCTCGGGCGCCAAGCTCGCGGTGACGGCCTACGACCGCGGCGACACCAACGCCATCGCCACGGGCGTCCTCGACACCGTGGACAACCAGATCGACACCACCACCGGCACCGTGAAGCTGCGGGCGATCTTCGAGAACCAGGACGACGCCCTGTTCCCGAACCAGTTCGTCAACGCCAAACTCACCGTCGATACGGTGCGCGACGCGCCCATCGTGCCGACCGCGGCGATCCTGCGGGGGACGCCGGGCACCTACGTCTACCTGATGCAGGGCGACGACAAGGTCGTGGTCCGGCCGGTCAAGCTCGGCGAGGCGGACGGCCCGCGGACGGTGGTCACCGAGGGGTTGAGCAACGGCGACCGCGTGGTCGTGGACGGCACCGACCGTCTGCGCGACGGCGCCCCGGTGCGCGTCACCGAGGAGGGCGGCAAGCCCCGGACGCCCCCGCACCGGGACGGCGCCCCGGCCGAGGCCCAGGCGACCCCGGCCGCCGCGCCGGTGACGCAGGGCGAGAAGCCCGACGCGGCCAAGGCCGATGCCGTCGCCCCCGAGGGTCAGAAGCGCGCGCGCCGCCGCCAAAGGCCCGCCGAGTGATGGTCGACACGGCCCAGGCCCTCGGCGCGCAGGCCCGTCCTTCCCCCGCGGTGGGGAGAGGACCGGCGGCATGAACCCGTCCCGACTCTTCATCCTGCGGCCGGTCGCCACCACGCTGTTCATGCTGGCGATCCTCCTGGTCGGCATGGTGTCGTACCTGAACCTGCCGGTCTCGGCGCTGCCGTCGGTGGATTACCCGACGATCCAGATCCAGACCTTCTATCCGGGGGCCAGCCCCGAGGTGATGACCTCGGCGGTGACGGCCCCCCTGGAGCGGCAGTTCGGGCAGCTCGCCAATCTGAACCAGATGACGTCGCAGAGCTCGGCCGGGGCCTCCGTCATCACCCTGCAGTTCAGCCTGGACCTGCCCCTCGACATCGCCGAGCAGCAGGTGCAGGCGGCGATCAACGCGGCCGGCAACCTCCTGCCGTCCGACCTGCCCGCACCCCCGATCTACGCCAAGGTCAATCCGGCCGACGCGCCGATCCTGACCCTGGCGCTGACCTCGAAGACCCTGCCGCTGACCGAGGTGCGCGATCTCGCCGAGACGCGGCTGGCGCAGAAGATCTCCCAGGTGGCCGGCGTCGGCCTCGTCAGCACCGGCGGCGGCCAGCGCCCCGCCGTGCGCATCCGCTTCAACGCCCGCGCCCTGGCGGCCTACGGGCTCAACATCGACGACCTGCGCACCACGGTCACCAATCTCAACGTCAATACGCCCAAGGGCACCATCGACGGCCCGACCCAGTCCTACGCCATCAACGCCAACGACCAGATCCGCGACCCGAAGGCCTACGACGACGCGATCATCGCCTACAAGAACGGTGCACCGGTCCGGCTCTCGGACGTGGCCGACGTGGTCAACGGGCCCGAGAACACCAAGCTCGGCGCCTGGATGGACGAGACGCCGGCCGTCATCCTGAACATCCAGCGCCAGCCCGGCGCCAACGTCATCGCCACCGTCGACAAGATCAAGGCGCTGCTGCCCCAGCTCCAGGCGACCCTGCCGGCCGCCATCGGCGTCACCGTGCTCACCGACCGCACCACCACCATCCGCGCCTCGGTGCACGACGTTCAGGTGGAGCTGGCGCTGGCCATCGGGCTCGTGGTGCTGGTGATCTTCCTGTTCCTGCGCAGCGTCTCCGCGACCCTGATCCCGAGCCTGTCGGTGCCCCTCTCCCTGATCGGCTCCCTGGCCATCATGGACCTCTACGGCTTCTCCCTCGACAACCTGTCCCTGATGGCGCTCACCATCGCCACCGGTTTCGTGGTCGACGACGCCATCGTAGTGATCGAGAACATCGCCCGCCACGTGGAGGAGGGCGATTCACCCCTGGAAGCCGCGCTCAAGGGCAGCCGCGAGATCGGCTTCACCATCATCTCGCTCACCGTCTCGCTGATCGCGGTGCTGATCCCGCTCCTGTTCATGGGCGACGTGGTCGGGCGCCTGTTCCACGAATTCGCGATCACGCTGGCGGCCACCATCATCATCTCGGCGGTGGTCTCGCTGACGCTCGTGCCGATGCTGTGCGCACGGCTGCTCAAGGCCCACGTGCCCGGGAAATCCGAGCGCCGCGAGGGCGTCATCGCCCGCACCGCCCGCCGGGGCATGGACGGCATCATCGGCGGCTACGGCCGCATGCTGCGGGTGGTGCTGCGCCACCAGACGCTGACCCTCCTCGTTACCCTCGGCACGATCGCGCTCACCGTCTACCTGTTCGTGGTGATCCCGAAGGGGTTCTTCCCGGTGCAGGACACCGGCGTCATCCAGGGCGTGACCCAGGCCGACCAGACGGTCTCCTACGCCGCCATGGCCGAGCGCCAGCAGAAGCTCGCCGCCATCGTGCTGAAGGACCCGGACGTGCAGAGCCTGTCCTCCTTCATCGGGGTCGACGGCCAGAACGTCACCCTGAATTCCGGCCGCTTCCTCATCAACCTGAAGCCGCAGGACGAGCGCACCGCCCGCGCGCCCGAGATCATCGAGCGGCTGAAGGCGGCCACCACGAGCGTGGCGGGCATCCGCCTCTACCTGCAGTCGGTGCAGGACCTCACCATCGACACGGCGGTCGGCGCGACCCAGTACCAGGTCATCCTGGAGAACCCGAACCTGACGGAGTTCGAGACCTGGGTGCCGCGCTTCGTGCGGGCCCTGCAGGCCTCGCCGCTCCTCATGGACGTGGCGAGCGACCTGCAGGCGAGCGGGCTCGCCGCCTACATCACCATCGACCGGCCCACCGCCGGGCGCTACGGCATCACCCCGGCGACCGTCGACAACGCCCTCTACGACGCCTTCGGCCAGCGCATCATCTCGACGATCTTCACCCAGTCGAACCAGTACCGGGTCATCCTCGAGGCCGATCCCGACCTGCACAAGACCATCGAGAGCCTGGACCACATCTACCTGCCGTCCTCCACGGTCGCCTCCGGCCAGGTCCCGCTCTCGGCGGTGGCCCAGGTCAGCGAACGGCGGGCACCGCTGCTGATCAGCCATCTCGGCCAGTTCCCCGCCACCACCGTGTCGTTCAACCTCGCCCCCGGCGCGGCGCTGGGGGACGCGGTCTCGGCGGTCGAGGCGGCGCGGCAATCCATCGATCTGCCGCCGAGCTTCCGCGTGGTGCCGCAGGGCTCGGTCTTCGCCTTCCAGTCGGCGCTCTCGAACCAGCTCTTCCTGGTGCTGGCCGCCATCGTCACCGTCTACATCGTCCTCGGCGTGCTCTACGAGAGCTTCATCCACCCGATCACCATCCTGTCGACCCTGCCCTCGGCCGGCATCGGGGCCCTGATCGGGCTGATGCTGTTCGGCCTCTCCCTCGACATCATCGCGATCATCGGCATCGTGCTCCTGATCGGCATCGTGAAGAAGAACGCGATCATGATGATCGACTTCGCGCTCCAGGCCGAGCGCGAGGAGGGGATGAGCCCCCGCGACGCGATCTACGAGGCCTGCATCCTGCGTTTCCGGCCCATCCTGATGACCACGCTGGCGGCGCTGTTCGCGGCCGTGCCGCTCATCGTCGGCACCGGCGTGGGCTCCGAGCTGCGCCAGCCCCTGGGCATCGTCATCGCCGGCGGCCTCATCGTGAGCCAGGTGCTGACCCTGTTCACCACCCCGGTGATCTACCTCGCCTTCGACCGCCTGGAGCGCCGCCTCTCCGGCCGCCGCGCAGGCGGCGCCGACAGCGTCGAGGCGCTGCCGTGAACGTCTCCGAGCCGTTCATCCGGCGGCCCGTCGCCACCACGCTGCTGACCATCGGCGTGCTGCTCGCCGGCATCTTCGCCTTCCTGAAGCTGCCGGTGGCGCCGCTGCCGCAGGTGGATTTCCCCGTCATCCTGGTCCAGGCGCAGATGGCCGGCGCCTCGCCGGAGACCATGGCCACCACGGTGGCGGCGCCGCTGGAGCGGCGCCTCGGCTCGATTGCCGACGTCACCGAGATGACCTCGACGAGTTCGCTCGGCTCGGTGCGCCTCGTGCTGATGTTCGGCCTCAACCGCGACATCGACGGCGCGGCCCGCGACGTCCAGGCGGCGATCAACGCCGCCCGGGCCGACCTGCCGACGGCCCTGCGCTCGAACCCGACCTACCGGAAGTTCAACCCCGCCGACGCGCCGATCCTGATCCTCGGCCTCACCTCGAACACCCTGACGCCGGGCCAGCTCTACGATTCCGCCGCCACGGTGGTGCAGCAGAAGATGTCCCAGCTCCCCGGGGTCGGGAACGTCGACATCGGCGGTTCGTCGCTCCCGGCGGTGCGGGTAGCGCTCGATCCGACCGCCCTGTTCAACTACGGCATCGGACTCGAAGGCATCCGCGCGGCCCTGGCCTCGGCCAACGCCAACTCCCCCAAGGGCGCGATCGAGACCGAGACGCGCCACTACCAGCTCTACGCCAACGACCAGGGCCGGGTGGCCGCCGATTACCGCGACCTCGTCGTGGCCTATCGCAACGGCGCCGCCGTGCGCCTCACCGATGTCGGCACCATCGAGGATTCGGTGGAGGACCGGCGCAACCTCGGCCTCGTCAACGGCAAGCCGGGCGTGATCCTGTTCATCTACAAGCAGCCCGGCTCCAACGTCGTCGAGACGATCAAGGGGCTCAAGGCCGCGATCCCGCAGGTGAAGGCGGCGCTGCCCGGCGACATCGACCTCACCATCACGGGCGACCGCAGCGCCACGATCCGCGCCTCGCTGGCCGAGACCGAGGAGACGCTGGTCATCGCGGTCGTCCTCGTGATCTTCGTGGTGTTCCTGTTCCTCCGCTCGGGACGCGCCACCCTGATCCCGGCGGTGGCCGTGCCGATCTCCATCGTCGGCACCTTCTCGGCGATGTACCTGCTCGACTACAGCCTCGACATCCTGTCGCTGATGGCGCTGATCATCGCCACGGGCTTCGTCGTCGACGACGCCATCGTGGTCCTGGAGAACATCCAGCGGCACATCGAGCAGGGCCGGCCGCGGGTCGAGGCGGCCCTCCTCGGCTCCCGCGAGGTCGGCTTCACCGTCATCTCCATGAGCCTGTCCCTGGTGGCGGTGTTCCTGCCGATCCTGCTGATGGGCGGCATCGTCGGCCGACTGTTCCAGGAATTCGCCGTCACCCTGTCGCTGGCGATCCTGATCTCGCTCGTACTGTCCCTCACCACCACGCCGATGATGTGCGCGCTCCTGCTCCGGCGCGAGGCCGCGCACGGGACGGAGCGGCCGAACCGGCTGGTGCGTGGCCTGGAGGCCGGGTTCGACGGGATGCTGGCCGGCTACGAGCGCACCCTGCGTCTCGCCATGCGGCACCGGCGGCTGGTGGCCCTGACCCTGCTGGCGACGGTGGGGCTCAACGTCTACCTCTACATCATCGTCCCGAAGGGCTTCTTCCCCGAGCAGGATACCGGGCAGATGATGGGCGGCATCCAGGCCGACCAGCGCATCTCGTTCCAGTCGATGAAGCAGAAGCTGGAGCAGGCCACCGCCATCGTGCAGGCCGATCCGGCCGTCGACAGCGTCGTCGGCTTCACCGGCGGGCGCGGCACCAACTCGGCCAACGTCTTCGTCGGCTTGAAGCCCCGGGGCGAGCGCGAATCGATCACCGCCGTGATGGCGCGCCTGCGCCCGAAGCTGTCCCGCGTCGCCGGCGCCCGCCTCTACCTGTTCCCGCGCCAGGACCTGCGCATGGGCGGCCGCCAGAGCTTCGCCCAGTACCAGTACACCCTCCAGGGCGACACCGCCGAGGAACTGTACCAGGCCGCGCCGAAGCTGGTGCAGGCCCTGCAGAAGAACCCGATCTTCGCCGACGTCACCTCGGACCAGCAGGAGGGCGGGCTCGAGAGCCGCCTCGTCATCGACCGGGCCAGCGCCTTCCGCTACGGCCTGACGCCGGACAAGATCGACAACACGCTCTACGACGCCTTCGGCCAGCGCCAGGTCTCGACGATCTACAATCCGCTGAACCAGTACCACGTCGTGATGGAGATCGCCCCGCGCTACCTCCAGAGCCCCGACACCCTGAAGATGCTCTACGTCTCGACCTCGGGCGGCAAGGCGCGGGGCTCGGCCACCACCAACGCGGTGGCCGGCACGGTGGCGGGTGCCCCCGCCGCGGCGGCCACCACCGGCGCCGTGGGTTCGACGGCGACCGCCGATGCCAGCGCCGCCTCCATCGCCACCGACTCGGCCCGCAACGCCGCCGCCAACGCCATCGCGGGTGGCAAGGGGGGCGCCTCCTCCAGCGCGCCGGTGTCGAGTTCCAAGGAGACGATGATCCCGCTCTCGGCCTTCGCCCGGCTGGAGACCGGCAACGCGCCGGTCCAGGTGAGCCATCAGGGCCTGTTCGTCGCGACCACGATCTCGTTCAACCTCGTGCCGGGCAAGAGCCTGTCGGATGCCACCGCCGCCATCGACGCGGCGATCACCGACCTGCGCCTGCCCGCCACGATCCACGGCGAATTCGCCGGCTCCGCCAAGAGCTTCCAGGAATCCTCCTCGCGCCAGCCGCTGCTGATCCTGGCCGCTCTCGTCGCCGTCTACACGATCCTCGGGATCCTCTACGAGAGCTTCGTCCACCCGGTCACGATCCTGTCGACCCTGCCCTCGGCCGGGATCGGCGCCCTCCTGGCGCTCCTCGTCTCGGGGACCGAGTTCACCGTCATCGCGCTGATCGCGGTCTTTCTGCTCATCGGCATCGTGAAGAAGAACGCGATCATGATGATCGACTTCGCCCTCGATGCCGAGCGCACCCGCGGGGCCTCCCCCCAGGACGCGATCTTCGAGGCCTGCCTCTTGCGCTTCCGACCGATCATGATGACAACGCTCGCCGCGATGCTCGGTGCATTGCCCCTCATCCTCGCCGGCGGGGAGGGCTCCGAACTGCGGCGGCCCCTCGGCATCGCCATCGTCGGCGGCCTGATCGTGAGCCAGATCCTGACCCTCTACACCACCCCCGTCGTCTACCTCTATCTCGACCGGCTGCGCCGCCGCGCACCGGCGTCCGGCGCTGCGCTGAGCCCTGCCGAATGAGGCTGCGCCCCGGATTCCCCGCGATGCTGGCCCTGTCCGGGCTCGTCTCCGGCTGCATGGTCGGGCCGGACTATTCGCGTCCCTCGGTGGAGACACCCCTGGCGTTCAAGCAGGGCGGCCCCCGCGAGGACAGCGCCGCCTCCGTGGCGGGCCGCAAGGGCTGGCGACCGGCCGCGCCCAATGACGGAGCCGAGCGCGGCGACTGGTGGCGGGTGTTTCGCGACCCCACCCTCGACCGGCTGATCCGCCTCGTCGACGTCGACAACCAGAGTCTGCGGGCCCAAGTCTCCGCCTACGAGCAGGCGCGCGCCTTCGTCGCCCAGGCCCGCGCCGCTCTGTTCCCGACGGTCACGGGCGCCCCCAGCATCTCGCGGTCCCGCTCCCTCGGGATCGAGCGCACCAACGTCTCGCTCCAGGGGCAGGCGAGCTGGGAACTCGATCTCTTCGGACGCATCCGCCGCAACATCGAGAGCGAGGTCGCCACGGCCCAGGCCAGCGCAGCGGAACTCGCCCTGGTGCGGCTCACGCTCCAGTCCGAAGTGGCCACCAACTACCTGACGCTGCGCTACCAGGATTCCCTCCAGCGCGTGCTCAACGAGAACATCGAGGGCTACAAGAAGAGCCTCGCGATCACCGAGAACCAGTACAATGCCGGTGTGGCCGCGCGCTCGGACGTGATCACGGCCCAGACCCAGCTCCAGACCACCCAGGCCCAGGCCATCGCCGTCGGCCTGCAGCGCGCCACCTTCGAGCACGCCATCGCGCTCCTCGTCGGTCGTCCGCCCTCCGAGCTGAGCCTGCCGGTGGCGCCCCTCGCCGCGCGGCCGCCCGCGGTGCCGGTCGGCATTCCCTCGACGCTCCTCGAGCGGCGCCCCGACGTCGCGCAGGCCGAGCGCAACGTGCAGGCCCAGAGCGAGCAGATCGGCGTCGCCGTGGCGGCGTTCTACCCCACCGTCACCCTCTCGGCCTCCGGCGGCATCTCGGGCAACCCGGCCAACGGCCTGTTCTCGGCCGTGAACCAGGTCTGGTCCGTGGCGGCCGCCGGGTCGGAGGTGTTCTACGATGGCGGCGCCCGCGCCGCGGCCCTGCGCATCACCCGCGCGGCCTACGACGCCAGCGTGGCCAACTACCGCCAGACCGTGCTCACCGCGTTCTCGGAGGTCGAGAACGGACTGGCCGGCGTGCGCATCCTCGCCCGCCAGCAGGTGGCCCAGGACGAGGCGGTCGCCTCGGCGCGCCGCGCGGTGGAGATCACCCTGAACGAGTACCGGGCCGGGACGCAGAACTTCACCACCGTGGTCACGGCGCAGGCGCTGGCCCTCAACAACGAGGTCACCGCCCTGCAGATCCGCCTCAACCGCTTCACCACCGCCGTCTCGCTGATCCGCGCCCTCGGCGGCGGCTGGGACGTGCGCAGCCTGCCGAGCGGCGACGAGCTGAAGGAAGCCCGCCTGCCGGTGGATTCGGGCCAGGCCGTCCGCACCGACGAATAGGCGCCGATCGGGCCGGCCCGTGCGATCCGGCACGACCTTGGCCGGAACGTCGCCGGACGCCGCAGGTTGACGAGCGGATTTTGGCGCCGCGCCGCGCGGCCATCGCCAGTGGAGGCCGTGGGCCATGGACCAGACACCCCCCGCCAAAGCACCCGCCGAGGCTCCCGGGCATCGGCCCATCCCGGTGGCGCCGCCCTGCACCCTGGTGATCTTCGGGGCTGGCGGCGACCTGACGAAGCGGCTTCTGATGCCGGCCCTCTACAACCTCGCGGCCGGCGGCCTCCTCGACCCGGGTTTCCGGATCATCGGCGTCGACCACAACGCCAACACCGACGAGGGCTGGCGCCAGAACCTCACCGAGACGATGCAGTCCTTCACCACGGACCGCACCTCGGAATTCCATCCCGATCACATCGATCCCAAGGCCTGGGGCTTCGTCCGCGAGCGCCTGCACTTCCGCCAAGGCGATTTCACCGCCGCCGAGACCTTCTCGGGCCTCGCCCAGGCGCTGTCCGGCAACGTGATCTTCTATCTCGCGGTCTCCGCCCGCTTCTTCGGACCGATCGTCGACGCCCTGGGCCAGGCCGGCCTCCTGAAGGAAGGGACGGACGCCTTCCGCCGGGTCGTCATCGAGAAGCCCTTCGGCAGCGACCTCGCTTCGGCGCGGGCGCTCAACGCCCGCATCCTCAAGCAGGGTGCCGAGAGCCAGTTCTTCCGCATCGACCACTTCCTCGGCAAGGAGACGGTGCAGAGCATCCTGGCGATCCGCTTCGCCAACGGCCTCCTCGGCCCGGTCTGGCATCGCGACCACATCGACCATGTGGAGATCACCGCGGCGGAGACCATCGGCGTCGAAGAGCGCGGCGCCTTCTACGAGCCCACCGGTGCCCTGCGCGACATGGTGCCCAACCACCTGTTCCAACTGCTCTGCATGGTGGCGATGGAACCGCCCAGGACCCTCGACGCCGAGGATGTCCGCGACGAGAAGGCCCGCCTGATCCAGGCGGTGCAGCCGGTCCAGCCCGCGCAGGCGGTGCGCGGGCAGTACGGTGCCGGCCAGGAGCACGGGCACGCGGTGCCGGCCTATCGTGACGAACCGAACGTCGCCAGGGAGTCCCGGACCGAGACCTACGTCGCCCTCGAGCTCGCCATCGACAATCCGCGCTGGAAGGGCGTGCCGTTCTACCTGCGCACCGGCAAGCGGATGACCGATCGCGTCACCGAGATCGCGCTTCATTTCCGACCGCCGGCGTCATCGCCCTTCGCGACCCCCGACGCGCCGGTGACGCCCGACGTCCTGCGGTTCCGCATCGATCCCGAGCAGGGGATGGACCTCGTCATGAACGCCAAGCGGCCCGGGCCGCGCCTGGATCTCGGCCGGGTCACGGCCGCCTTCGACTACGGCGACTTCTTCCGCGAGACGCCGAGCGTCGGCTACGAGACGCTGCTCTACGATTGCCTGATCGGCGACGCGACCCTGTTCCAGCGTGCCGACAGCATCGAGGCCGCCTGGGCGGTGGTCGATCCACTGCTCGAGGCCTGGGCCGAGGCGCCGGTGGAGCCCTATGCCGCCGGCAGCGACGGCCCGGAGGGCGCGACCGCGCTGTTGGCCGCCCAGGGTCACCGCTGGCTACCGCTCGGCGAGGGTTGAGCGCGCCGGGCGTCGCCGTCCACGCGACGGCGTCGCTGGTGTCGCCGGCTGCAGGTCGGCGAGGGCGTCGTGATGCAGCAGCAGGACACCGGTGGCGGCGGCGAGCTTCCGCGCCGCGGGCGTGAACCCGGCATTGGAGACCACCGCCGCCATGTCGCCCGACCAGTAGCGCATCGCTGCGGCGATCTCCTGCACGGCGCCGTTGCCCACCGGGCGCCCGTAGCGCTTGCACTGGACCACGAGGCGGACCCCGCCCTGCTCGGCCACGATATCCGCGCCCTGGTCGCCGCTGGCCTGGGTCGCGCGGGCGTTCCAGCCCCCGTCCCGCAGGCGTTCCGCGCAGTAGCGCTCGTAGGCGATGCCCTCCGTCGGCGCGTCGCTCTCGTCCGGCAGTTGCACGCCATCCGCCACCCGCTCGATGATGGCGAGAATCTCCTCCCAGGCGCCGTCCGCCGCGTCGCCATGGCCACGCGCTTCGAGCTTCGGCAACACGGTGCGCTCCGCGAAGTAGGCACGCTCGCGCTCCCATCCGTCGCTGATCAGGTTGCCGTAGGCATCGACGAAGCATTCCTGCCGCCGCCGCAGGGCCAGGGTCGCCGCGTGCGGCCGCGCGATCCTTCGGATCAGGCGGCGCCGGCGTCGCGGCCGGTCGAGATGGTGGAGGAGGACGCCGGCGAGCGCGAGGCCGGTGCCGACGGCGCCGGGTTGCCCGAACCACAGGGCGCAGCCGCCGCCGATCACGGAAGTCCAGAACAGGCGCGCCACGAGGCGCGATCGGCCCGACATGCGGTGGTCCCAACCCGAGGGGTGCCGCGATCGTCCGACCGCCGGCATCGTCGAGCGCGACCGTGCCAGCGGAGGGTTGCGCGATCTCTAACGGAGGGCGACGCCGGGACCGCGCCAGCGCGTCGGGCGGCTCGGCGATGCCGACGCTGTCGGGAGGGAAGTGTGAATGCCGGGTCGCCTGCCGTTGCGAATACCGGCCTGATCTGTGGATCGCACAGCATTCGCCGGAGAGCCGGGCATTGGTCCGGGAGCGGTTGGATAACCTGTGGATAAAACGGAGAGGGCCGGGGTGTCCGGCCCCGGCCCTCTGATCCGTCGGTCTCGGCCCGCCAATCGCGCGCGCTCGGCCTCAGGCCTGGGCGGCGACCCGGGGACGGCGTCCGCGCGGGGCCGGTGCGGCAGCCTCGATCTCGGCGGCGGGAACGGTCTCCTGCTTCCGGCGCTGCTGACCGAGGCCCATGTTCTTGGCAAGTTCCGAGCGGGCGGCCGCGTAGTTCGGGGCGACCATCGGATAGTCGCTCGGGAGGTTCCACTTGGTGCGATACTGCTCCGGGGTCATTTCGTAGCGCGTGCGCAGGTGGCGCTTGAGCGACTTGAACTTCTTTCCGTCTTCCAGGCAGACGATGAAGTCGGGCGTGATCGAGCGCTTGATCGAGACGGCGGGAGTCAGGGGTTCTGCCTTCTCCTCGGTCCCGACCTGATTCAGCTTGCCGAGGGTGAGGTAGAC
Organism: Methylobacterium sp. Leaf104; assembly: GCF_001422885.1. GTDB lineage: Bacteria > Pseudomonadota > Alphaproteobacteria > Rhizobiales > Beijerinckiaceae > Methylobacterium. Next base: position 191,798 of record NZ_LMMZ01000001.1, read on the forward strand.
CGAGCCGATCAGGGCCGGCAGGTCCGCGATCGGAACCGAGTTGTTGCTCACGAATGCAGATACGATGTCTGCCGCGAGTTCGATGTAGTCCGGCAGGGGTCCGTTCTCAGCGCTCATTCCGACTCTCTCGTTGCGTTTCGGCTACCGCCACCCCCAGAGCGACCCGCTGTTTCGCAGGTTTGGGATGTAGCGGCATGGTTGTGACTTGTCGGTAGCTATGATGAAGACAAGCAAAACGCAAGAGCCCAGTCAGGTGTCGTAAAGCTCGCATCCGGTTTCTTGCTGTTGAACTGGAATAGATCAGCAGCAATAGCCATTCCGGAAATCCAGACTGATTTTGCTCAATTTTCTACCTTCCTGCACAGGTTTGAGTGAATCGTTTTCCAGCGCCTATATGTCGCTGGAGGCAGGCGGTAAAATTAATTTTACTCAGCGCCTAGATTGAACTGATAGGGATCAGACGCAGCGCTAGATGTGATCCGAAGAGGGTCTATTGCTCCGTAATCTAGCAAAACGGGGCGAAGAACTAAAAAGGTTCTTGAATACAAAATTCTATTGCGTTTCTGCGCGTGCAGGCCCGTGATGGGGCAGAATTTCCGGCCTATCGGTGCGCATTTTCCCGCAAAAATTTATGTCGGGGCGATGTGAATGAACCGAAACGGATGATCTCGGCACGCGCCCAAGTCGTCTCGCGCCAGGTTAGTCATCGCTTCGGTTGCGCGGACCGTAGGACTTGAACCGCTCGACTGTCCGCCAGATCTCGTCGTCCGCCAGGACGATCGGCGTCCCGACCTGCAATGCCACCGCGTATTGCCGGCAGAGGGCCTCGACCTCGACGGCGAGCCAGAGTGCCTTCGGGAGATCCGCGCCGACGGCGATCATGCCGTGATTGGCCAGGAGGCAGGCCGTCCGCCCCTCCAGGGCTGCGAGGGCCGCGGCGGACAGGGCCTCGGTGCCGTAGGGGGCGTAGGGGGCGCAGCGCACGGTCGGGCCGCCGGCGGCCGCGATCATGTAGTGCACCGCCGGGATTTCCTGCCCGCACATCGCGAAGGCGGTGCAGTGGGTCGGGTGCGCGTGCACGACCGCGTTGATCTCCGGCCGCGCCGCGAGGATGTCGCGGTGGAAGCGCCATTCGGACGACGGCGCGAGGCGGTGCGCGTGGCCGCCGTCGAAGTCCATCGCCACGATGTCCGCCGGCTCCAGGGACTCGGCCGGGATCCCGGACGGCGTGACGAGGAAGCCCGCGCCCGCCCGCACCGAGACGTTGCCGGAAGTGCCTTGGCTCAGCCCGAGGGTGATGAGGTCGCGCATCGTCGCGACGAGGCCGGCGCGGGCCGCCGCATCCGCGGCTTCGGGGGAGGTGAGGGGCTTCGCCATGCGGGTCTCCGGGCGCGAGCGCCCTACCGGTCGGGCGCGGGCGGTCTATAACACCGCCTGCCGGATGCGCTCGCCGTCCGGAACGGTTCAGGGGCGGTGGCCCCGTCACCCGAGCGGAGGCGTCCCGCCTGATGAGTACGTACCGCTTCGAGGCGCTGGTCGCCCCGCGCGCGATCGCCCTGGCCGGCCTTGAGGCGGGGCCGGACGGGTTGGCCGAGGCCGTCCTGGCCAACCTGCGCCGCGGCGGCTTTCCCGGGCCGATCCACCGGCTCGGACCGGACATGGCGGCCGGAATGGTCCCGGATTTCGCCGACCTGCCGGAGGCGCCGGACCTCGTGATCCTGGCGACCCCCGCCGCCGAGATCTCCGATCGGGTCGCGGAAGCCGGGCGGCGGGGCGCGGCCAGCGCCGTGATCCTGACGCCGGACGTCAGCGACGCCGTCTGCGAGGCGGCCCGCGCGGAAGCGCGCCGCCACGGCCTGCGTCTGCTCGGCCCCGGCAGCATCGGCCTGTCGGTGCCGGGCGCACAGCTCGACGCGAGCCTTCTCGCGCGGGCACCCGAGGCCGGCGACCTGGCGCTGGTCTCGCAGTCGGGCACCGTGGCCGCCGGCATCGTCGAGTGGGCGGCGCGCCGGGATGTGGGCTTCTCGGCGGTGCTCTCCCTCGGCATCGCCTGCGACATCGACGTGGCGGATTGCCTCGACCACTTCGCCGCCGACATCCGCACCCGCGCGATCCTGCTCTCCCTCGATGCGGTGATCGATGCGCGCAAGTTCATGTCGGCGGCGCGGGCCGCCGCGCGCGCCAAGCCGGTGGTGGTTCTGCGGGCGGGGCGCCACCGGGCGCAGACCCGCCACGCCGCGACCCATACGGGCGCGCTCGCCCGGCCCGACACCGTCTACGAGGCTGCGTTCCGGCGTGCCGGCCTGCTCTCGGTGGAGAGCCTGGACGCGATGTTCTCCGCCGTGGAGACCCTCGGGCGCCAGCGCCCCTTCCCGGGCCACCGCCTCGCGATCCTCGGCAACGGGCGCGGCATCGGCGCCCTGGCGGCCGACCGGCTCGCTGATCGCGGCGGCACGCTCGCGGCGGCCGGGACGCTGGGAAATCCCGTGGATCTCGGCGTCGCCGCCGGACCCGCGGACTATGCCGAGGCCCTCGCGCCGCTGCTGGCGGATTCCGGCAACGACGCGGTCCTGGCCGTGCACGTGCCGACGGCGCGCTCGGACGGCACCGAGGTCGCCGCGGCGATCGCCGACACCGTCACCCGCATCCGCCGCAGCGGCGCGCGCAGGAAACCGGTCTTCGCGGTCACGATCGGCGAGGAGGCCGAGGCCGTCGGCCGCCTCGCCGCCGCCGGCATCCCACGCTTCTCCACCGACGACGCCGCGGTCGAGGGATTCCTGCACCTCGTGCGTTACCGGGAGGCGCAGGACGACCTGATGCGCACGCCCGATTCGCTGCCGCGCGACTTCTCGCCCGACGTCGCTGCGGCCCGTGCCGTTGTCGCCCGGGCGGTGGCCCAGGGCCAGACCTGGCTCGATCCGGTGGCGGTGGCCGACCTCCTCGCCGCCTACCGCATCGACAGCGTGCCCCTGACGCTCGCCCCCGACATCGATGCCGCCGCGACGGCCGCCTGGCCCATCATCGCCCGTGGCGGCGCCGTGGCGCTCAAGGTCGTCTCGCCGGACATCGTGCACAAGTCCGACATCGGCGGCGTACGGCTCGACCTCACCAGCGAGGCCGATGTGCGGGCGGCCGCCGCCGACATCCTGGCCCGCGCCCGCCGGCTCGCGCCGGAGGCGCGGATCACCGGCTTCGCGGTCCAGCCGATGATCCGGCGCGGCAAGCAGCGCGAGCTGATCGCGGGCCTCGCCGAGGACCCGACCTTCGGGCCCGTGGTGGTGTTCGGGCGCGGCGGCACGGCGGTGGAGGTCATCGACGACCGGGCCCTCGGCCTGCCGCCCCTCGACCTGCGCCTCGCCTCCGAGCTGATCGACCGCACCCGCGTCGCCCGGCGCCTGGCGGCCTATCGCGACGTCCCGGCGGTGAACCGCCACGCGGTGGCGCTGGTCCTCGTGAAGCTCGCGCAGCTGGCCGCCGATTGTCCGGAAGTGCGCGAGCTCGACATCAACCCGCTCCTCGCCGACGAGACCGGCGCGCTCGCCCTCGATGCCCGCGTGATGGTGGCGCCCGAAGCCGTGGCCGGACGGCGCGCCCGGGGCGCCTACCATCCGCGCTTCGCGATCCGCCCCTATCCAGTGGAGTGGGAGCGCACCCTCCACCTCCGGGGCGAGACCATCACGGTGCGTCCGGTGCGGCCGGAGGACGAGGCGCTGTTCCTCACCTTCTTCCAATCGGTCAGCGCCGAGGACCTGCGCCTGCGCTTCTTCGCGCCGGTGCGGGACTTCAACCACGCCTTCCTCGCCAAGCTCACCCAGCTCGACTACGCCCGCGCCATCGCCTTCGTGGCCATCGATGCCGCCACCGGCATGATGCTCGGTGCCGTGCGGCTCCACGCCGACGCCAATCACGACAGCGGCGAGTACGCGATCCTGATCCGCGGCGACCGCAAGGGCACCGGCCTCGGCCACGCCCTGATGAGCCTGATGATCGACTGGGCCCGCGTGGAGGGCCTCTCGCGGGTCGAGGGGACGGTGCTGCGCGAGAACAGGCCCATGCTCGCGGTCTGCCGCCAACTCGGCTTCACCGCCCGGCCGGACAAGGAGGATGGCGGCGTGATCAAGGTCTCGCTCGCCCTGTAGGGGCGTGCGCGACCCGCCTCAGGCCCGCTCGGCGATCCGCCGGACGCCGCCGGGATCGGCGCTGGCGCTGAACTGCGACGGCGTCATCCCGTAATGCTGCCGGAACACGCGGCTGAGCTGGGCCGCGCTGCGGAACCCCGCCTCCTCGGCCAGCACCGCGATCGGGTGCGGCTGGGCCGGTGCGCCGAGGGCCTCCCTGATCCGTTCGAGCCGGGCCGTGCGGATGAAGCACTCGACCCCACCCACCGGTTGGAACATCGCGAACAGCTTGGAGCGCGAGGCGCCGATGCGCCGCGCGACTTCGGCGGCGCTCAGGTCCGGGTTGCCGAGGTTCGCCTCGATGTAGAGACGGGCCTTCTGGTAGAGCCGGGCCGGATCGCTGAGCGATGTCCCATGCCCGAGGGCGGCCGTGACGGCCTGGGCCATCAGCGTTGCCGTCTGGGCCATCGTCTCGGCATCGAGGGCCGTCAGGCGCGGCAGGCGCTCGCGCATCCGCAGGAGATGCGTGGTGTAGGGGGCGGCGACATCCGGCGGGATGACGAGGCCGTGGATCCGGTCCAGGGGGCCGAACCAGCGCCGGGCGAAGGCGCGTGGCATGGCGACGAAGTTGCGCCGCTGGCGCGGGATGCCCTGGGCGTCGCGAATGATGGTCGGACGCGAAAAGTCGATGGCGTAGACCGAGCCGGCTCCGGTCCGCACCTCCCGGCCGTCGAAGTTGCCGATGATGTCGCCCGTCTCGACATGCTGGAGGACGATCGCGTCGAGGCCGTCATAGCCGAGCTTCTGCGCCGGCCGATGGAAGACGAAGGGGATTCCGTCCATGAAGTGGAAGCGTAGGTGCTCCGACCAGAAACTGGTGATCTCCACATGGAACGGCGTGACCAGCGGTGTCACCAGCGCCGAGCTGGCGAACATCAGTTGGTAGACCTGTGCGGCGTCGGCCTCGGGATAGTCGTGACTGGAGAAGCGCACCTGCCGGAGGGGGAAGGTCCCGTCTTTGACCTGCTGGTCCGAAAGCGAATCTTGCAAGGCTGGGATCACGATTGTGGGCGAAGGGTCGGAGTGATCAATGACCTTCGCATCCTCCGGTTCCGCCGCCGTGGCCGGATCGATTCGCGCGGAGTCAGTCCCGGCGCGCGGTCGGTGTGGTCGGATCCGGCTGCCCGGATCGCGGGATCGGCGCACACGACGGGGCGCGACCCGGATTTACGCTGGAATTGCCGAGGAGATCGCGTTCGACAACCTGGAGCCGCGGCGCCTTTCTCCATCGAAATTCGTGGAAGGCGCCGCCTGATTTGACTTTCGATTTGCTAATCGACGGCTGAGCGCGTACATATTCGATATCAATTCAACGGCAGAACCTCGGCGGCGCGGTTTCGTTTATGAAATCGAGCCAGGGATTCCTATGTCTTGAATTGATGACGGAGACGGCCGCGCATGATCGCGTGGACCTCCGGTAGATGAAGCCCGCAAGGGCGAAGGAATACGATGGCTGTCGGTACTGTTAAGTGGTTCAACGAGACAAAGGGTTTCGGTTTCATCCAGCCGGATAACGGCGGAAGCGACGTGTTCGTGCACATCTCGGCCGTCGAGCGCGCCGGCATGCGCGGCCTCGCGGAAGGCCAGAAGGTCTCCTACGAGATGGAAACCGACAAGCGCAGCGGCAAGCAGTCCGCCGGCAGCCTCCAGACCGTCTGATCACGGCGGGCTCCCCCGTGGAGCCCGACCTGTTTCGAGAGCCGCCTCCCGAACGGGAGGCGGCTTGCTCGTGTTCTGAGACCCGATTCCAGGGGAGCGCGCCGAGGGCGGCCTCCCGCATGACAGGATCCTGTGTGAGCCAATTCAACCCGAACTCGATGACCGACCGCCTCAAGGCCGCGACCGAAGCTCGCGCCGCGGCGCTGGCCCGCTTCCGTGACCGCCCGGCGGCGGATGATCCGGCCGTGGTCGCCCGCAAGGCGGAGCGGGCCCAGATCGCCCGGGAGCGCGAGATCCGCGTGGCGGCTCGCGAGCAGGCCCGGCTCGAGGCCGAGGCCCAGCGTGCCGCCGAGGCCGAGGCCGAGCGCGAGCGTCAGGTCGCCGAGGAAGTTCGCGCCGCCGAGGAGAAGGTGGCCCAGGCCGCTGCCGCCCGCCTGGAGCAGAAGGCCCAGCGCGATGCGCGCTACGCCGCCCGCAAGGCCAAGGCGCGCCGCTAAGCACGGCAGCGGGATCCTCTGATCCTGCGACGAGACGCGGCGGGTTCGGCGCGAACCCGTCGGACGGCGCGTCCCACGGGACGGGCCCGCATCACCGGGTCCGCCGCGGCCGGCGGAACCACCCTTGGCGCGACCCCGGTCCGCCAGACCTCCACCGAGGAGACCAGCGCCATGTCCCACAAGTTCAAGATCGGCCAGCGCGTGCGCCGCGCCCAGATCGGCTATACCGCCCCGAAGACCGACATCACCGACGTCTTCGAGATCATCCGCCTGGTTCCCGAGGACCAGACCGGCGAGCCGTTCTACCGGATCAAATCCGGCAGCAGCGAGCGCGCGGTGCGCGAGGGCGAGATCACCGAGGCCTGAGGACTCCGCCGCGGCGCCCGCCGCGGCTCGTTCCACCGAGATTCGACGGCAGCGGCCTCCCCTTCACGCCGTGAGGGGGAGGCCGTTCGCGTCAGCCCAGCACCACCACGCGCGAACCGATCTCGACCCGGCCGTAGAGGTCGATGACGTCCTGGTTGATCATCCGGATGCACCCCGACGAGACGCTCTTGCCGATCGATTCCGGCTCGAGGGTTCCGTGGATGCGGTAGAGGGTGTCCTTGTTGCCCTGCCAGAGATAGTGCGCCCGCGCGCCGAGGGGATTGCGCGCGCCGCCGGGTACGCCGAGACCGCTCTGGAGCTGGGACACGGAGCGCGCCAGCTTCGGCGTGCGCGCGATCATCTCCTTGGGCGGATACCAGTCCGGCCACATCTGCTTCGAATTCACCGTCGAGGCGCCGGACCACGAGAAGCCCTGCTTGCCGACGCCGACGCCGTAGCGTCGCGCCCGGCCGTTCGGCTGGACGAGGAAGAGGTGGTGGGCCCGGGGATCGATCACGATCGTGCCCGGGGTCTCCGAGCCCGTATAGGCGACCTCCTGGCGCAGGAAGGACGGGTTCGCCTTGCGCCAGTTGAAGGCATAGACCGGGAAGGGCTCGTCGGTGATCGCCGCGTAGGCGCGGTTGAAGTCGATGGGACCGTTGTCGACGGGCTTGGCCGGAGCGGCCTGCTGGGCCGAGGCCGGCGGCACCTGGCGCGGAGCGTAGAGGTCCGCATCCGGATCGTCCGCCACGGCGGGCCGGCCGCGCTGGCTCCGCACCGGGTCGAGATCGCGCTCGGCCCCGCGCTCGGAGTAGGGCACGTACTGGCCGCCCCGGCGCCGGTAGAGCCGCCCGTCCTCGTCGCGATAGAGGCGCTCGTCGTCGTAGGCGCCATCGCCGTCGATGGCGCCGCCGAAGAGGCCGCGTCCCTGCGCGAGGGCGGACCCGACGGGCGTGAGGAGCGCGAGGCTCGTCGTCGCCCCGGAGAGAAGCGTGCGGCGGGTCGTGTGAGACATGGGGCGGTGCTCGGGAAGTCGTCAGAGAAGGGTCGTTCGAGCCCGGGCCTAGCAAGTCGACGCAGGGCCGTCACGTCGTGCGGACGAAGGGCAGCCCTGCAAGGGCGCTAAAGTTCGCGGGCGATGCAGTGCGGGCACAATCACCGGCTCTAGAAACCATCCGGCAAACCTTTCGAAGACCCGTGCGAATACGACGGGGTCGCGCTTTCACCATGTCGAAGAAAAAACGGTGCCCCGTGCCGCGATCCGGTTGCAGGCCGGTTGCAAAATCCCGGGCCGTGCCGACATAGCTGCTCACACGCCGACTCCCCTTCTCGAATACATGGAACGCGACCCGTGCCGGTCCCTCCGCGTCCCCGTAACCGCGCGCCCCATGCGGCGCTCGCGGCGTTGCTGCTCGTCACCCTGGTGCCTGGCGAGAGCCAGGCCGGCCGCAGCCGCACCCCGCCCGCGCCGGAGCCGGCCGCACCGGTGACGAGCTGGACCTCGACCGAGCCGGAGAACCCCACCTGCCAGCGCACCCGTCGCAAGCTCTGGCACGCCGGGGAGGGCTGGGTGGTCCGCGGCGTCACGGTCTGCCGGTGACCGTAGGCGCGCGCCGCGATCCGCGCCGCGCGGGAGGGCCTCACGCGAAATCGATGCCGCGTGCGCGCTTGAGCGTAGGACAATCGCCCGGGCTTGGTTAAAGCTGGTCGGGCCACGCGTCGGATCGTGGGCACGGCCACCTCGGTCGGGGCAAGGCGCGTCGGCGGGAGCGTGGCCGGAGGAATGCTTGAGTAGGATCGGCGACGCGCCCGAGACGGGGCCCGAGGCCCTCGCGCGCTACGACATCCTGGACACAGGCCCCGAGGACGCGTTCGAGGACATCGTCACGCTGGCCTCCCGGATGCTGGAGATGCCGGTCTGCCTGATCTCGCTGGTGGATACCGACCGCCAGTGGTTCAAGGCCAGGGTCGGCTTCCCGCGTCCCGAGACCTCCCTCACCGAGTCGATCTGCGCCCACGCGGTGCGGCAGGACGGCCTCTTCGTCATTCCCGACACCACCCGGGATCCGCGCACGGACGCGAACCCCCTCGTCACCGGTGCGCCGCACGTGCGCTTCTATGCCGGCATGCCCCTGCGCACCCCGGAAGGGGCGGCCCTGGGCACCCTGTGCGTCCTCGACACGAAGCCGCGCGAGCTGACCGAGGCGCAGGGCTTCATCCTGCGCACCCTGGCCGGTCGGGTCATGACCGAGCTCGGCCTGCGGCGTGCCCTGAAGGAGCGCCGCGCGAGCGACCGGCACAATGCGGCGATCATCGGCAGCGCCATCGATTACGGCATCGTCACTATGGACCTCGCCGGCCGGATCACGAGCTGGAATGTCGGGGCCGAGAGCGTCCTCGGCTGGAGCGAGGCCGAGATGATGGGGCGGCCCGCCGACCGCTTCTTCACGCCGGAGGATCGGACGCGCGGCGTGCCCGAGCACGAGATGCGGGTCGCCCGCGAGCTCGGCCGGGCCAACGACGAGCGCTGGCACCTGCGCAAGGACGGCTCGCGCTTCTGGGGCATGGGCGAGATGATGCCCCTCAGGGACGAGGCGGACTGCCACATCGGCTACCTTAAGATCCTGCGCGACCGCACGGCCGAGCGCCGGGCCACCGAGGCCCTGCGCAAGCAGACGGCCCTGCTCCAGACCGTCACCGACCACCTCAGCGAGGCGGTGGTCCGCCTGAGCGAGGACGACGTCGTCACCTTCGCCAATCCCGCCGCCGAGGCGATGCTGGGCTGGCCCCGCGGCAGCCTGATCGGCCGCAACCTCCACGACACGGCGCATCATCACCACCCCGACGGCCGGCCCTTCCCGCGGGAGGAGTGCGAGGTCGTGCGGTCCCTGCGCAGTGGCGTCGCCCTGCGCGACCGCGAGGCGACCTTCTTCCGACAGGACGGCTCGCCCATCGCCGTCATCACCAACAACGCGCCGATCATCGAGGACGGCGTGGTGCAGGGCGCCGTCCTGACCCTGACCGACATCACCGAGCGCAAGGCGGCCAATGCCCGCCTGCGCCGGAGCGAAGAGCGCCTCAGCCTCGCCCTGAACGCGTCCGGCATGATCGGCACCTGGGACTGGGACCTGCGCGATGACGTGATCTACGCCGATCCGAACTTCGCCCGGATCTACACCGTCGATCCCGAGCGCGCCGCCCTCGGGGCGCCCCTGGCGGACTACATCCGCAACTTCCATCCCGACGACATGCCGCGGTTCCAGGCCGAGCTCGACCGCCTCTTCGCCGGCGCCAAGGAATTCGCCTGCGAGTACCGCATCCTCCAGCCGGACGGCTCCCATCGCTGGGTGATCGCCCGCGGGAGCCTGGTGCGGGCCGCCGACGGGACGCCGCTGCGGTTTCCGGGCGCCTCGGTGGACATCACCGAACGCAAGCGGGCCGAGGAGCGCCAGGCGGCCCTGGTCGAGCTCGGCGAACGCCTGCGCGAATTGCAGGACCCCGGCGAGATCGCCTTCGTGGCCGCCGAGATCGCCGGCCGCACCCTCGGGCTGACCCGCGCGGCCTACGGCGTGCTCGACGATTCCGGGGCCTATCTCGACATCGTCCGGGACTGGACCCTGCCGGGGGCCGGCACCCTGGTCGGCCGCCACCGCTACGCCGATTATGGCTCCTACCTGCCGGAGTTGCGCCAGGGACAGGCCGTCGTCATCGCGGACGTGGAGACCGATCCGCGCACCGCGGACCGGTCGGCGGCCTTCCGCGCCCTCGACGTGCGCACGGTGATCAACCTGCCGCTGATGGAGCGCGGGCAACTCGTGGCGGTGTTCTGCCTGCACGATTCGAAGTGGCGCGACTGGACACCGGACATCCTCGACTTCGTGCGCAACGTCGTCGACCGCACCCGCGCCGCCGTGGCCCGCCTGCGGGCCGAGGAGCAGCAGGAACTGGTCAACCGCGAACTCAGCCACCGCATGAAGAACCTGCTGGCCATGGTCCAGTCGATCGCGACCCAGACCATGCGCACGGCCGTCGACGTCGATACGGCCAAGGAGGTGCTCGCCGGCCGCCTCATCGCGCTGGGTCAGGCGCACGACCTCCTGATGGGAGGCGCCCTCGGCAGCACCCTGATCGGCCCGGTGGTGCGCGGAGCCCTGAAGCTGCACGAGGACCGGGAGGGCCGTTTCCGCCTCGACGGGCCCGAGCTCGAGATCGGCGCCAAGCCGGCCCTGTCGCTGGCGCTGATGCTGCACGAACTCGCCACCAACGCGGCCAAGTACGGGGCGCTCTCCGAGGAGAACGGCCACGTGGCGATCCGCTGGGACGTGCGCGACGAAGCCGGCGAGCCCAGCCTCGCCTTCTCCTGGGCCGAGATCGGCGGGCCGCCGGTGACGCGGCCGACCCGCAAGGGGTTCGGCTCGCGCTTCATCGAGCGTGGGCTCGCCGGGCAGGTCGGCGGCACCATCGCCCTCGACTTCCCCGCCGACGGCGTCACCTGCGTCATCAGCGCACCCCTGGCGGCCTTCCAGGCCGACGGCTGAGCCCGGACCTGCCTGAGCCCAAGCCTGCCTGAGCCCAAGCCTGCCTGAATCCAGGACCCCGAATCCAGGACCCGCGAATCCAGGGCGTTTCCTGGGCAGTGCCGCCTCGTGCGGCAGCCGGGCGCCGCTGCCGACGGCAATCGGATGCCTGCGGATCGGGCAGGCGCGAGCGGGGACGGCGTCCGAAGCTCTGGCACGTTCGGTGCTTGGCCCGATGCGTCGCCGGTCGGCGACACGCGGAGCAAAGGCGCTCCGCACGCGGACGGCGTGAGTCCGGATCCCTTGGCATGAACGGCCCCTGCGGCCGCGAACCTCGAGACGCACTCCATGGCCAGCTTCAAGACCGTGATGAAATCCGGTCATCCTCCGACTCTGTTCGCCGCCTTCCTCTACTTCGATTTCTGCTTCGCGATCTGGGTGCTCAACGGCGCCATGGGTCCGTTCATCACCGAGACCTACAAGCTGACCCCGGCCCAGACCGGGTTCATGATCTCGCTGCCGATCCTGGCGGGCGCGATCATGCGCTTCCCGCTCGGGATCCTGGCCCAGTATATCGGCCGCAAGAACGCCGCCATCACAGAGATGACGGTGATCATGTTCGCGATGGCCTTCGGCTTCTTCTACGTGAACACCTACGACGAGGTGCTCGCCATGGGCGTGCTCCTCGGCATCGCCGGCGCCTCCTTCGGCGTCGCCCTGTCCCTCGGCTCGGGCTGGTTCCCCAAGGAGCACAAGGGTCTCGCGATGGGCATCGCCGGAGCCGGCAATTCCGGCACCGTGCTCGCCGTGCTGTTCGCGCCGCCCCTGGCCCAGGCCTATGGCTGGCAGACCGTCTACGGCTTTGCCGGCTGCGTCATGGCGATCCCCCTGATCGTGATGATCGTCTTCGCCAAGGAACCGCCGGACGCCGAGCACCAGTCCTTCAAGGAGCACGTCTCCTGCCTGTTCCAGAAGGACGGCTGGGCCTTCAACCTCATCTACATCATCACCTTCGGCGGCTTCATCGGCCTGTCGAACTTCCTGCCGACCTTCTTCTACGAGCAGTTCGCCGTGACCAAGGTCGAGGCCGGCCGCCTCACCATGCTGGCGGCCCTGATGGGCTCCGGCATCCGCGTCGTCGGCGGCTACTTCGCCGACCGGCTCGGCGGCATCCTGGTCCTGTCGGTGGTGCTGCTCGCCGCCGTCGGCTCGTTCCTGCTCCTCACGGCCTCGCCCTCGCTGGCGCTGACCACGGCGCTGTTCATGCTGTGCTTCGCCGCCCTCGGGGCCGGCAACGGCGCCCTGTTCCAGCTCGTGCCCCTGCGCTGGCCCGCCAACACGGCGGTGGCCGGCTCGATGATCGGCGAGGTCGGGGCCCTCGGCGGCGCGATCCTGCCCAACGTGATGGGCCTGTCGAAGCAGTATACCGGCTCCTTCGCCCTCGGCTTCGTCGGCTACGCGGTCTTCGCCGCCCTGGTGCTGGTCTGCCTGCTGGTGTGGCAGCGCAGATGGGTCGGCACCTGGGTCGGCCCGCGCGGCAAGGTGCTGGCGCCGAGCACGCCCGAGCGCGCCGAGGCCGGCCGGCTCGATCCGCTCACCGCCTGAGCCGCGGCGCCGGCCGGGACGCCCCGGGCGGACGATGTCCGCCCGGGGCGTCCGGCGCTCAGCCGATCTCCTCCGCCACCAGCGCGAAGGTCAGGACATCCACCGAAGCCGCGCCGCCGCGCAGGAGGACTCGCGCGGCGGCGTTGGCCGTCGCACCGGTGGTCATCACGTCGTCGATCAGGAGGAGGCGCCGGCCCTGCAATCGGGGCCGCATCGCCTCCGGCACCCGGAAGGCGCCCTGGAGGTTCGTCGCCCGGGCCGCCCGGCTGAGGCCCACCTGCGGGCGCGTCGCCTTCACGCGGGCGAGGTAGCCCGGCTCGGCAGGCCGCCCGGCGATGCGGCCGATCCGCCGCGCCAGGAGGGCGGCCTGGTTGAAGCGGCGCCGCCACAGGCGCCACCGGTGCAGCGGCACCGGCACGAGGCAATCCGCCCGGGTCAGGAGGTCGGCGCCGGCGCCCGCCATCATCCCGGCGAGCACGGGACCGAGATCCAGGCGGTCCTCGTATTTCAGGCGGTGGACGAGGTCGCGGGCGACGCCCTCGTAGAGCGCCACCGCCCGCGCCTGTCCGAAGACCGGCGGATCCGCGATGGCGCGCGGGGAGAGCAGGGTGCCGGTGCCGTGGTCGATGGCGAAGGGCGTGCCGAAGCGGGCGCAGCAGGGCTGCTCGATCAGCCGCAGGCCCGACCAGCAGCGCGCGCAGAGGGCGTGCGGGTCGGCGATGGCGCCGCCGCAGCCCGGGCAGGTCGGCGGATAGACCAGGGCGAGCGCGCCTCGAAGGGAGGCGCGCAGTCGGAGCGCGACGAGGCGGGCGGCGGGAGCCATGACGGCCACCCTACCACCCGCATCGCCGGGATACGATCTGTGATTGTGATCAGCGGGCCTGCTGCTGCGGCTGAGCCTGGTTCTGCTCGCGGTCGCGCTTGTTGGCCTGGTGGCGGCCGACGACGCAGCCCGCCGCGGCGCCGAGCACCCCATGGCCCGCCACGTGGCCGGCGACGCCGCCGACGAGGGCACCCTTGATGCAGCCCTTGGCCTCGGCGCCGGTGGCGGCGAGGCTGATCCCCGCGAGGGTGAGGGCCGCGCCGAACAGAATGGACTTCATGGCGTCTGATCTCCTCGATTCGTCGTCGAATCGCTGGGCCTCAACAGCGAGGGACGGAGTCACGTTCCGTCCCCTTTGCCGCTGGCGCGCACGATCCGGGCGCGCCATCTAGATCGTGATGATCGCGCCACCGCTGTTCGATACGGGCCTCGCCCGCCGCCGCCTCGCCCGTGCCCATCGGGCCGGCTATGCCGACTTCCTGCTGCGCAGGGTCGTCGACGATCTGGAGGACCGCCTCGGGGCGGTGCTGCGGACCTTCGCCGAGGCCGTCGATCTCGGCACTCCGTTGTCGCTCGCCGCCGAGCGCCTGCGCGATTCCGGCCGGGTCGGGCACCTCACCCGGCTCGCGCCCCGTGCGGAGGCCGGCGCGGTTCTCGCCGACCCCGAGGCCCTGCCGCTGGCGCCGGGCCGGTTCGACCTCGCCGTCTCGCTCCTCGCCCTGCAGCACGTCAACGACCTGCCCGGCGCCCTGACGCAGCTGCGCCGGACCCTGCGCCCCGACGGACTGTTCGTCGGCTGCCTCCTCGGCGGCCGGACCCTGACGGAGCTGCGGCAGGTCTTCGGGCAGGCGGAGAGCGAGGTCGAGGGCGGTGTCAGCCCGCGCGTCGCCCCCTTCGCCGAGGTCCGCGAGATGGGCAGCCTGCTGCAGCGGGCCGGCTTCGCCCTGCCGGTCACCGATGTCGAGACCGTCACGGTGCGCTATCGCGACCCCTTCGCGCTGATGCACGACCTGCGCGCCATGGGGCTGACCAACGTCCTGGTCGACCGCCGCCGTACCCCCCTGCGCCGCGACACGCTCCTGCGCGCCGCCGCCCTCTACGCCGAGCGCTTCGCCGATCCCGACGGGCGCATCCGCGCCAGCTTCGAGATCCTGTGGCTCTCGGGCTGGGCTCCGCACGAGAGCCAGCAGAAACCCCTGAAGCCCGGCAGCGCCCAGACGCGCCTCGCCGAGGCCCTGGGCACCACCGAACGCAAGCCCGAAGGACGAAACCCGTGAGACACGAACCATGAGACAGCCCGGACCCGACCATCCGATCACCATCGTCCCGCATCCGGGCCGGCTGCGGATCCGTCTCGCGGGGACGCTCCTCGCCGAGACCGAGTCCGCCCTCGTGCTCACCGAGGCGGACTATCCGCCGGTCTTCTACGTCCCGCGGGCCGACGCCCGCTGGGAGCACTTCGCCCCGAGCGCCCGCCGCAGCCATTGCCCGTACAAGGGCGATGCCAGCTACTTCACGCTGACGACACCGGAGGCCGAGCGGCCGGACGCGGTCTGGAGCTACGAGGCGCCCTATCCGGCGGTGGCGGCCATCGCCGGCCATCTCGCCTTTTACCCGGACAGGATCGACCCGATCGAGCAGGCCTGACGGAGCGCGGCCGTCAGTCCCGAACCTGGGACCAGAACGCGGCCTTGCGCCCGTGCAGGCGACGCAAGGTGCCGCGGTAGGCCTCCGGATCCTCCGTCAGGCCGTCGAGGGCGTCGAGGTAGCGGGCGGCGTGACCGTAGGCGGCGCTGCGCCCGTGCTCGAGGATGGAATCGATCAGCAGGCGGTAGAGCTCGGCCGCCGCCTCCGGCTGGGTCCGCTCCAGAGCCTCGGCGGCGGGCGCCAGGATCTCGTAGCGGGTGCCATCCCAGCTGCCGCGATGGGCCATGACCAGCCGGGCGGCGCGGTCCGAATTGGGCCAGTGGGTCAGGAAGGCCAGGGCTCGGTAGCGGTCCGGATGGGCCATCGCATGGTCGAAGGCGCGCTCCAGCGCCTCGTCGTCCTCGAAGTCGGGCAGCTTGGCGAGATAGGCCCGCAGCATCGCCGGATCGAGGTTGCGCCTGAAGGCCTCCCAGCGCAGGGCCTGCGCGGCCTCGGTCTGCCCGAGGCTGTCGAGGATGCGGATCTCCACGGCCTGACGCGCCCGCTCCGGGGCGTCATGGTCGAAATGCCCCGTGAGCAGGGCCTCCCGGGTGACCACCACCGGCCCGCGCTTCTGTGGCCGGCGGATCCAGTCCAACGCCTCCGCCGCCCGGCTCGCCGCCAGCAGCCGCTCGGCGATCCGCACCCGGTCCGGCTGCTCGGGGGACACCGCCTGCTCGAAGGCGATGAAGGCATCGACGTCGCCGGCCCGGTCGGCCAGGGCCTGGCGCATCCGCACGAGGCGGCTGCGGGCCAGCTGGGACGCCCAGGCCTTCTGTCCGCCGGTCCGGCCTTCCGGAGCCGGGGGCGTGGCCTCCGCGAGGGCGGCATCGAGGGGGGCCAGCGCCCCCTCGGGCAGCCGCGGGATCAGATCGTGCATCAGGGTTTCGACGAAGCCGTGGCCGTCCGCGCGGAGGCGGGTGACCAGCCCGGCGGCGACCCCCGCGGCCTCCTCCGCGGGCAGGTCGACGATCAGCGCGGCCGCCGCATCGGCCGCGCGCTCGTAGACGCCGTGGATGCGTCCGCTCGAATCCTCGGCGCGCCCGAGGACGTCGCCGGCGCCTCCGAGGAAGCGGATCAGCCGGTCGAGGGCCGATCGGGGATCCAGGGCGGCGAGCTCGGTCACCACGGTGGTGAGCATGGCGTCGAGGTCGGCCGCGAAGGCGCGCTGCTTCTGCCAGTCGATGTAGCCCTGGCCCCGCTCCAGGGCGGTGAGCCGCCGGTCGATCAGCGCCGCGATGGCGTCCGGCCCCTGCAGGCTCGCCACCGCCGCGGTCACCAGCTTCTTGAAGGTCGGGTTGCGCGCCGTCTCGGACAGGACGAGGCCGATCAGGCGCTCCAGCCCGAGTTCGGTCAGGGTCTCGGGGCTCGGCGTGGTCTTTCGCGATGCGCGCTTCGCCTTGGCCGGGGCGGACTTGGTCGCTTCGGACTTGGTCGCTTCGGACTTGCCATCTCCGGACTTGCCAGCGTCGGGCCTGCCGAGGACGGGCGGCCGACCGGCAGCCGCCTTCGTCGCCGGTTTCGCCGCTGCCCTGCGTGCCATGCGCCGCGCTCCTTCTCCCGGCGGGGCGGGGCGCGCCGCCGGGGATCTGTCTCTCAGAAGTGGATCAGGGGCCGAGCAGGTCCAGCAGGAAGGGGATCAGCGGCGCATCCGCCGGCGGCATCGGCTGGTCCTTGAGGTCGCGCGGGCGCACCCACTTGAGGGCCTGGCCTTCCAGGGGGCGCGGCAGGCCTTCCCAGCGCCGGCAGATGTAGAGCGGCATCAGGAGGTGGAAGTCCGGATAGGCGTGGCTCGCGAAGGTGAGGGGGGCGAGGCAGGCCTCCTGCACGCCGATGCCGAGCTCCTCGGCGAGCTCGCGGATCAGGGTCTCCTCCGGCCGCTCGCCCGGGTCGACCTTGCCGCCCGGGAATTCCCACAGGCCGGCGAGCTGCTTGCCCGGCGGGCGCTGGGCGAGGAGCACGCGTCCGTCGGCATCGACCAGGGCGACGGCGACCACGAGGAGGATGCGCAGGGGCGCGGCCGCCGCGGCGCTCACGGGGCGATCGCGAAGGTCGCGGCGACGTCGGCGGCGGTCTCGATCGTGCCGGCGACGAGGGGCACCGGAGCGCCGCCCCGCTTGGCCCGCATCGGCACGGGCGCCGCGAAGGCGATCGGCGGGGAGCTGCCCGCCGCCGGGGACTGGATCGACACCACCCGCCCGAGGGCGACGCCGGCCGCCTCGGCCAGCCGCTCGGCCTGGGCCCGCGCGTCCTTCATCGCCGCGCTGCGCATGGCGCTCTCGGCCGCATCGGGATCGCGCAGGCCGAAGCTGACGCCGTCGATGCGGTTCGCGCCGCCGTCGAGGGCCCGGCGCATCAGGTCGCCGAGGCGGCCCATATCGGCGAGGCGCACCCGCACCGTGTTGCTGGCCCGGTAGCCGTCCGGCTTTTCGGTGAAGGTCCCGTCGGCCTGGCGGACCGAGCGGGTAACCGGCTGCAGCGTCACGGCGGAGGTGCCGAGATCCGCCTCCGGCACCTGAAACTCGGCGGCCAGGACCAGGATCGCCTTGGCGGCTGTGCTGGCGCCGTCGAGGGCGACGGCGGGGGTCGCGCCCTTGGCCTCGACGCCGATCTCGACCGAGGCGAAGTCCGGCGCCACCTCGGAGCGGGCGCGCCCGACGACGCTGATCCGGCCCTCGGCCGGCCCCGGCCTGTCCTCGGCCCGAACCTCGCCACCGGCGCCGAGCAGCGCCAGCGCGAGGAGGCCGAACGCTCCGGCGCCCCTCATGAGCGGTAATCCCCGTTGATCTCGATGTAGAGCTTGGTCAGGTCGCAGGTCCAGACGCGCGCGCTGCCCTCGCCGAGGCCGAGGTCGACCCGCACGGTGACGTCGGGCGCGCGCATCACCGCGCTCGCAGCGTCCTCGCTGTAATCCGGGTCGCGGGCGCCCTCGCGGGCGACGCGCACGTCGCCGAACCAGATCGCGAGGCGGTCGCGGTCGGCCGGTTCGCCGGCCTTGCCGACGGCCATCACCACCCGGCCCCAATTGGCGTCCTCGCCCGCGATGGCGGTCTTCACCAGGGGCGAGTTGGCGATGGACATGGCGATCCGATGGGCCGAGGCGTCGCTGCTCGCGCCCGTGACCCGCACGGTGACGAACTTGCGGGCGCCCTCGCCATCCTTGGCGACGAGCTGGGCCAGCTCCACCAGGAGGTCGTCGAGGGCGGCGCGGAACGCGGACAGGCGCGGATCGTCGGGGGTGGAGATCGCGGCGTTGCCGGCGGCGCCCGTCGCGAACAGCATCAGGGTGTCGGAGGTGGAGGTGTCGCCGTCCACGGTCACGCAGTTGAAGCTCGTGGCCGTGCCGGCGGAGAGGAGCGCCTGGAGCACGTCCTGCGGCAGGGCGGCGTCGGTGAAGACGAAGCTCAGCATGGTGGCCATGTCGGGCGCGATCATGCCGGCGCCCTTGGCGATGCCGTTGAGGGTGACGGTGACGCCGTCGATCGTGGCCCGGCGGGTGGCGAGCTTGGGGAAGGTGTCGGTGGTCATGATCGCCTGGGCCGCCGCCGCCCAGGCCTCGGCACCGTCCTGGGTCCGGCCGGCGCAATCGGCGAGCACGCCCTCGAACTTGGTGGCGTCCAGGGGTTCGCCGATGACGCCCGTCGAGGCGACGAAGATCTCCTCGGGCCGGCACCGCGCCGCCTCGGCGGCGATCCGGGCCGTCAGCGCCACGGCCTCGCGCCCGCGCAGGCCCGTGAAGGCGTTGGCGTTGCCGGAATTCACCACGAGAGCGCGCGCCCCAGCGCTGCCCAGCGCCTCGCGGCACCAATCCACCGGGGCCGAGGGGCATTTCGAACGGGTGAACACGCCGGCGGCCTGCGTGCCCGCGGCGAGCGCCACGTAGAGCACGTCGGTACGGCCGGAATAGCGGATGCCCGCCTGCGCGGTCGCGAGCCCGACGCCGCGAATCGCCGGCAGCTCCGGCTGGGTCCGGGGCGCCAGCGGCGAGACGGGGGGGCTCTTGGCAGACGACATGGACGAGGCTCCGGATCTCTGCGGCCGTCTCGGGCGCGCGGCGTGGCCGGTGTTGCCCCGCCCGCGCCGCCTTCGTCAACCGCGACGAGCGTCATCTGGGCGTCGCATCCGGACCCGGCGCCTCAAGGCCTTGCGGATCAAGCACTTGCCCACCCTCGGCGGTGCAGCATCGCGGCCCGCCCCGGGCCTTCGGATCGACGGGCCGGGCGGGACGGGGAGGGTGGAATCCGAAAGTCGTCCGCGTATCGGGGAAGAGGGCTTGTCTGTTCGAGCGAACGTGACATAGCATGCTGCGACGCACAGTTTCCGAGGTGATCGGCACGGATGTCCAGGCGCGACGGGGGAGTCTCGACGATGGAACGACCGACTTCGCCGGGTGGCGCCTACGGCGTCCAGGTCCTGATCGCCGGCCGCCAGAAGCATTGGCGTGACGAGGTCTCGTCCCAGATCCGGCGGGCGGGCTTCGCGGCCACGACGGTGGATTGCGGCGTCGATGCGATGACGGTCCTGGCCCTGGGCCTGCCCGTCGATGTTCTCGTCACCGACGTGAGCCTGCAGGGCAAGCTCTGCTGCCAGAAACTCGCCCTGGAAGCCCGGGCGCTTCGCCCCGACCTGCGCATCGTCTTCGCCAGCGACCTCGAATCGCTGGCGAGCGAGGAAGACCCGACCCAGTGGCTCGAGGAACTGTTCGACGCCCAGTTCCCGGACGACCGCGACGGCCTGATCGCGGTCCGGCGCATCGACAACGTCGCCAGCACGGTGTGGGACGCCCTCCGCAGCCCTGCCTGATGCGCGGCGCCTCCGAGGCGCGACACGCGGATCCTTGATAGCTCGCAGTCGGGATCGTCCAGCTCCGCTCGGCGAGCCGGATACCCCAACAGCGTGACGGTTTTCTGACGATCGGCCCGGATCGTATCGGTTTCGGTCCCGGGCGGACAAAGCCCGCGCGCGGAGCTCGCGCGCGGACGCGAAGGCTTTCGGGCGTCGGATCGCGACGGCGTCTCGGACGCGATCCTCGCGGCGATCACTGTGCTTTGGGGGCGTCCGCCGGCTTCATCTCGGAATTCGACTTCGCATCCGTGTTCGTCGTGGCGCCCGTCGTCGGCTTGGCATCGGCGTTGGGCTTGGCCTTGCCGAGATAGACGTATTCCGGCGCGGCGCGGAGCTGATCCTTGTTGGTGTCGATCGTCGCCTTCAGGGTGGCGTCGTCGACGCGCACGAGCTTCATCGCGCTGGGGTCGATGGCGACGTACTTGGTGCCGAGGCCGAGGAAGCCGCCGACGCCGACCACCCAGGATTTCACGGTGTTCTTCTCGTCGAGCACCACGTCGGCGATCTCGCCGATGGTCTCGTTGGCGGCGTTCTGGATGGTGAGGCCGACGAGCTTCGAAGTGACCATGTCGCTCTTGTTCTGCACCACGAAGGTGGGGCGCAGATCGTTGGCGAGGGTAGCGGGGGCGGCCTGGACCGGTGCCGACGCGGCGGCGGGCGCGTTGGCATCCGGCGACTGGGCGAGGGCGAGGGTGGCGCTGGCAGCGAGGAGGGTCGTGCCGAGCAACAGGCTGCGCATGGGCGAAGTCTTTCGAAAAATCGAGCCGAAGGTCGAACGAGGGGTGCCGTGATGGCACACGCTCAAGTTCAGGCCTCCGCCAAAGGTTCCCGCGATACGGCATGGTGAATGGACGAACGCCGTTCCGGCCTTAGGTTCCTGGGGACAGGGGCGGCGGAACCGGTCCGCGCGCCCGCCAAGGGGTGCCGCACCATGTCGAACGCCATGTCGCCCGAGTCCCGCTTCGCGCTGCCGCGCCGTCACGCCCTGGCGGTCCTGGGCGGGGCCCTCGTCTGCGGCGTCCGCCCGGCCCTGGCCGATGCCGCCAAGGCGGGTGCCTTCGCCTTCGAGAAGCCGGAGGGCGGCACCCTGCCGCTCTCGGCCTATGCCGGCCGGCCCATCCTGGTGGTCAACACCGCCACGGCCTGCGGCTATGCCGGGCAATTCACCGGGCTGCAGGGCCT
The DNA here is from genome assembly GCF_001422885.1 of Methylobacterium sp. Leaf104. Lineage (GTDB taxonomy): Bacteria > Pseudomonadota > Alphaproteobacteria > Rhizobiales > Beijerinckiaceae > Methylobacterium. Next base: position 213,156 of record NZ_LMMZ01000001.1, read on the forward strand.
GTGGACCCGCTTCGGCGACCGGGGCCTCACCGTCATCGCGGTCCCGTCGCCCGATTTCGGCAATCAGGAGCCCCTTGACGGGGTCGCCATCGCGGAGGCGGCGCGCCGGAACCACGGCGTCACCTTCCCGGTGACCGCCAAGACCCATGTCCGGGGGCCGGCCGCGCATCCGTTCTACCGCTGGGCCGCCGCCGAGAAGCCCGGCAACGCGCCGGGCTGGAACTTCCACAAGTATCTCGTCGACCGGGACGGCAGCCTGATCGGCGCCTTCCCGTCCTCGGTCGAGCCCAACGATCCGCGCATCGTCACCGCGATCGCCAACGCGCTGCCCGCCGCCTGAGGCGTCAGCGCGGGATGTCCCGAGGCGGGCGAAGCGCCTCGGGTTTCGGCGGCGCGCGGCGGAGACGCCGCGGCCGTTCGGCGCTGCCGCGTGCCGGCGGCGAGGCGTAGTTCGACGCGAAGGGGTTGGCCGGCGTCCGATCGGCGCTGCCGAACAGGCTGAACTCGGCCCGGGCGCCGGAGCCCGCGCACAAAATCGTCACGAGAAGGGCGAGGAGGAGGGGGCGCATGCGGCTCCTGGGGCCGGCCGTCGTCGGCCGGAGCGATGGGGTCCCTTGCTCCGATACCGCAAGCCCCCACATCCGGCGAGAGGCGGGCCCCGGATCGCCGGAGGTTCCGGGCCGCCGCGGGATGGGTCGAGGGACGGGACGATGAAGCCGCACCGGTTCGAGCAGGCGGGGGCCGTCTTCGAGATCGCCTTCGAGCGGGCGCCCAAGGGCTGGGTCGCCCATATCCGCCGCGAAGACAGCGAGACCACCCACGCGATCGGATTCCCCGACGGGCCGGGCTACGATCCGGCGGACGTGCGCGGCTCGCTGATCGCGGGCTGCGAGGCGGCGCTTCCGAACCTGTCCTGGGCGCGCCCGACGCGGCACTGACGGGAACCTCCCGAAGCGCCCCGTGTTCGCCCTCCCACATGCGCTCGGCACCTGTGCCCGCGCGCGAAACGGGAAGGAACAGCCGATGTCCGAGATCACCTATCGCATCGTCGAGCACGACGGCGGCTTCGCCTACAAGGTCGGCGACGTGTTCTCCGAGACTTATCCGAGCCACGACGAGGCCCTGCAGGCGGCCCAGGCCGCCGCGGCCGAGCAGCAGGTTCCGGGCTCGACGGAGGGCATCCGCTACCAGGACAGCAAGGGCGCCTGGCACGACGAGACCGCCCAGGGTAACGACCGTCCCACCGCCCGCGTGGTCGATTGAGGGGCGGGGCCGGTTCCTGCGACGCTCAGGCCGAGCGTCGCCGGGCCGGGGTTCCGCTGGCGGACCATGCGGCCACGGCCACGTTCCGGCCGGGTTCCGCCTCCTGGCGCTGCCGGGCGCAGCCGGTGCGGTTCCGCCCGGCCGATTTCGCCCGGTAGAGGGCGGCATCGGCCGCCTCGAACAGGGCGGTCGGCGTCGCCGCGCCGTCGCGGCTCGCGGCGACGCCGATGCTGACCGTCACGTGGTTCAGTCCGTCGCCGCGCCCGGCATGGGGCAGGGCCAGTGCGTTCAGCGAGGCGTGGATCCGCTCGGCCAGGGCGATGGCGGCCTCGCTGTCGAGGCCGGGTAGCAGCAGAGCGAATTCCTCGCCGCCGTAGCGCGACACCAGATCGGCGGCACTGCCGGCCCCGGCGTTCAGGAGGCGCGAGATCGCGCACAGGCAGGCATCGCCCGCTCCGTGCCCGTAATGGTCGTTGAAGCGCTTGAAGTGGTCGACATCCACCAGAAGCAGCGCGAACGGGGCACCGTCCTGGGCGCCCTGCCACAGTTCGTCGAGGCGCTCGGAAAAGGCGCGCCGGTTGGCGAGGCCGGTCAACGGGTCGGTGGTCGAGAGGTGCGTGAGGCGCGCATTGGCGACGACGAGCTGCTGCGCCCGCAGGGATTCCCGTAACGTATAGAGATAGTTGCGCCGGTTGGCGCTCTCTATCTTGTGGGCGGCTCCGAGACTGAAGGCGATGCCCATCAGCATGTCGAGGCGGATCAGGTCCGCGAGGTCGGGGGCGAATTCCGGGTGGGCCGCGATGGCGAGGCAGCCGGCGAGCGCGGCCGAGCCCGAGACGACGCAGGCCCAGGTGAACCGGAGGGCCAGGCAGATGTTGGCGAAGATCACCGTCAGCCAGATCGCCGTGGCCGCGTGGGCGACGTTGGGTCCCTGCCCGAGCGAGAGGGTGGCCGTCGGGATCATCACCGCCGACAGGATGCCGAGGCCGCACAGGGCCTCCCGCGTCCGCGCGCTCACCCGGCCGAGAGCCACGAAGATCCCGAGCGCGATCGGCGTCATCACGCCGATCCGCAGGACGAGATTCAGCGTCGCGAGGTTGGGCGTCGTGACGTAGGCCGCCCAGGCATAGAGGTGGAAGACCGCAATGCCGATCAGGGTGGCGCGGCGTAGCTGCTGGACCCGCAGGCGGCCGGTCTCGGCCTCGAACCGGGCCTCGAGTTCGGCCGGGAAGGCGAGGCGCCAGCGCGTCGCCTGCAGGGTCTGCTCGATGAGCATCAGCAGGTGGTCGCTGGCGTGAAACGACACGGAGCCCGGATCGTCGGACGATCGGGCAGCAGATGAAGCGGTCACGCGCGACGAGATCCATGGGCGGGCGGGCGGCAAATGCCCCTGGACGCACCTTGCCAGCGACCCGTGTGGGCATGCTTTCCCCGATGCGTAAAATGCGACCGATCCGGTGCGCGCGGCCACCCCGCTCCCGGGGAGACCCCTCTTGCGGCGATGGGGGACCGAATGGACAATTGCCTCGCCGGCCCCACCTCGTGCATGCCTCGCCGAGAGCGGGGCGCACGCCGCGGCGGATTGGCCCCTCGAAGGGGCCGCCCGACGCCGCGTGCCCCGGTCCTTCCGCCTCCTGGAGCCTGCCCGTGACCGTCTCGAACCCGCGCCAGCCCGACCATGCCATCGACCCGCTCTTCATCGAGCGGTGGTCGCCGCGCGCCTTCACCGGCGAGGCGGTGCCGGAATCCGAATTGCTGCGGATGATCGAGGCCGCGCGCTGGGCGCCGTCCTCCTACAATTCGCAGCCCTGGCGCTTCGTCTACGCCCTGCGCGGCACGCCCGAATGGGAGACCTTCCTCGACCTTTTGGTGCCGGGAAACCGCAAGTGGGCGGAGGGCGCCGGCGCCCTCGTCATCCTCGTCTCGAGCAAGCTGATGAAGACCGGCGACGGGCTGAAGCCCTCGGCCAGCCATTCCCTCGACACCGGAGCCGCCTCGGCGAACTTCCAGCTCCAGGCGATCCGCCAGGGCTGGCACGTGCACGGCATGGGCGGGTTCGACAAGGAGCGCTCCGTCACCGTGCTCGCCGTGCCCCCGGACCATCAGGTCGAGGCGGCCTACGCGGTCGGGCGCGCGGCGAACCCGGCCGACCTCACCGAGGAGCAGCGGGCCAAGGAGGTGCCGAACGGCCGGCGCCCGATCACCGACTTCGCCTTCGCCGGCGCCTTCAAGGCCCGCGAAGCCTGAGCGGCCCGCCGTGCTGAGACCCGCACCCGACCATGCCGCGCTCGTCGCCGGTTTCGCCTGGGACGTCCCGGAGCGCTTCAACATCGGCGTCGATGTCTGCGACCGCTGGGCCGCGCGCGAGCCCGGCCGGGTCGCGATCCAGGAGGTCGTCGGCGCGCGGGTCTCGGAGATCAGCTTCGGGGACCTGCGGGACCGCTCCGACCGCCTGGCGGCCGGGTTGCGGATCCGGGGCGTCGTCCCCGGCGACCGCGTCGGCGTGCTGCTGCCGCAATCGGCCGCCGTGGTGATCGCGCACGCGGCCGCCTACAAGCTCGGGGCGATCGCGCTGCCGCTGGCCGGTTTGTTCGGACCGGACGCCCTGCGCTACCGGCTGACCGATGCCGGCGCGCGGGTCCTGATCACCGACGCGGCCGGCCTTGCCAAGATCGACGCGATCCGCGCCGACCTGCCGGCGCTCGAATGCGTCGTCTGCGTCGACGGCGCGCGGGGCCTGGCCCTCGGCTACGACGCCCTGCTGGCGGAGGCGCCGGACGGGTTCGTGCCGGTGGACACCCGGGCCGACGATCCCGCCCTGATGATCTACACCTCCGGCACGACCGGGCCGGCCAAGGGCGCGCTGCACGCCCACCGGGTGCTCCTGGGGCACCTGCCGGGCTTCTGCATGATGCACGACTTCCCGCCGAAGCCCGGCGACCGGATGTGGACCCCGTCCGACTGGGCCTGGGCCGGCGGCCTCCTCAACGCGACCCTGCCGAGCCTGCATTTCGGCGTGCCGGTGGTGGCCTGCCCGAGCTTCCGCTTCGAGCCGGAGGCCGCCTTCCGGCTGATCGCCGAGCGGGCCGTCACCCTCGCGTTCCTGCCGCCGACCGCCCTGCGCATGCTGCGCGGCGTCGCCGACCCGTGCGGGCGCTTCGACCTCGCGCGCCTGCGCAACATCGCCTCCGCCGGCGAGGCCCTGGGCCCCGAGACCTTCGACTGGGCGCGGCGCGAACTCGGGCTCACCATCGGCGAGGCCTACGGCCAGACCGAGTGCAACCTGGTCCTCGCCGCGTGCCGCTCGGCCGGCGTGGCACGGGCCGGCTCCACGGGGCGGCCGGTGCCGGGGCATCGGGTCGCGATCCTGCGGCCCGACGGCACCGAGACCGCCGACGACGAGCCGGGCGAGATCGCCATCGCCCGGCCCGACCCGGTGATGTTCCTGCGCTACTGGAACCAGCCGGAGGCGACCGCGAAGAAGTTCGCCGGCGACTGGATGCTCACCGGCGACACCGCCCGGCGCGACGCCGACGGCTACGTCCACTTCGTCGGGCGCGAGGACGACCTCATCACCTCGGCGGCCTACCGCATCGGCCCCACCGAGATCGAGGACTGCCTCGGCGCGCACCCCGCGGTGGCGCTGGCCGCCGCGGTGGGCAAGCCCGACCCGCTGCGCACCGAGATCGTGAAGGCCTTCGTCGTCCTGCGCCCGGGCTACACCGCCTCCGACGCGCTGGCCGCCGAGATCCAGGCCTTCGTGCGCACCCGCCTCTCCGCCCACGAGTACCCGCGCGAGATCGCGTTCCGGGACAGCCTGCCCATGACCACCACGGGCAAGATCATCCGGCGGCAGCTGCGCGACGCGGATTAGACCTGCGCCGGCCGCGCGAGGCCCCGGGGCGATCGGGTTCGGCGCGTCGTTGCGAGGCGGCGTTCAAGCAACGGGCGTCATCGCGTCATGATCATGCTGTCTAGGGCAGGCTTTCGACATCCCGTGCGGGATGGAAGCATCGACGATGCTTCGTCCTCTCGCGTGCGTGACGCCGATGATCGTGTTCTCTGTGGAGAAGTCAAATCCCGGCATTTAGGTTAATTGGGCACCCTAAGTAGTCGTTTGCCAGAAATATTGGGAAATCTCGCTTCCCCAATCCAGAAAATTTTCTTAAACAAATCGCGTTGAGACGATATTAAGAAACTGGGGGGGGCGCGATGGCAACGTTCAATGGTAGCAATGCTGACGATACGTATCTCGGCGGTAATGGCGACGACAACTATAATCTCGGCGAGGGGAACAACAGAGTCATCGATCTGGTCGGACGCAACGTGATCAATGCCGGATCTGGCAACGACCAGATCACGACCGGTGCGGGTGACGATCAGATCAATGCCGGAGACGGCCTGAACGTCATCGATGCGGGCGCGGGCAACAACACCATCAACGTCGGCTCGGGGGCCGATCGCATCGTCGCCGGCGCCGGCAACGACCAGATCAACGCCGGCGAGGGCGACAACACCGTCGATGCCGGGGACGGCCGGAACCAGGTCAATGCCGGCTCGGGCAACGACACCATCGTCACGGGCTCCGGCGACGACCAGATCAATGCCGGCGAGGGCAACAACGTCATCCGGGCCGGCGACGGCCGGAACACGATCAACACCGGTTCCGGCGCCGACCGCATCACCGCGGGCTCGGGCGACGACCAGATCAACGCCGGCGAGGGCAACAACGTCATCGACGCCGGCGGCGGCTCCAACCGCATCACCGCGGGCTCCGGTCACGACGTCATCACGGCCGGATCCGGCAACAACGAGATCTATGCCGGCGAGGGCAACAACACGATCACGGTCGGCAACGGCCTGAACCGCATCTACACCGGCTCCGGCGCCGACGTGATCACCACGGGTTCCGGCAACGACACCATCTATGCCGGCGGCGGCAACGACCGCGTGATCCTCGGCGGCGGCTCCGACCTCGTCTACCTCGGCGACGGCAACGACGTCGCGCGGCTCACCCTCGCCCAGAGCAAGGGCGGCGCGCATATCGATCTCTGGGGCGAGGGCGGCTCGGACACCCTCCAGCTCGTCCTCACCGCCGCCGAGGCGCAGGACGCGGCGGTGCTCGCCGACCTCCAGGGCTTCCAGAAGCATCTCGCCGGTGACGGCAACTGGATGTACCAGTTCAAGACCGCCGACATCGCGGTGCGGCAGTTCGAGAAGCTCGAGATCGTCGCCCCCGTCCTCGCGGCCGCCGACAAGGCGACCACGACGGAGGATGTCCCGGTCACGATCCAGGTTCTGGCCAACGACAAGGACCTGCTGGCGGCCAGCAACACGGCCCTGCACGTCACCGAAATCCTCGCCTCGGGCCTCCAGGGCACGGCCACGATCAGCCAGGACGGCAAGAGCGTCGTCTACGATCCGGGCCAGGCCTTTCAGTACCTCAAGGCCGGCGAGCAGGCCGACGTGACCTTCCAGTACAAGGTCGCCGACGACCAGGGCTTCGTCGACACCGCCTCCGTCACCGTCACGGTGACGGGCGTGGACGATGTCGCCGCGATCTCCGGCAAAGCGGTCGGTGCCGTCAAGGAAGACGGTGTCCTGAAGGCGTCCGGCACCCTCGCCGTGTCCGACCTCGATGCCGGCCAGAACCACTTCGCGGATGTCTCGGCCTCGGCGCTGCACGGCACCTACGGCGACTTCACCTTCAACGACGGGGCCTGGGACTACACCCTGCGCAACGGCGACGCCAACGTGCAGGCGTTGGCCACGGGACAGACGGTCTATGATACGCTCACCGTGAACTCGCAGGATGGAACGGCCAGCCAACAGATCAAAGTGAGCATTGCAGGGCAGGATGAGCCGGCGAAGGCCGGAAATCTGTTGGTCACCTTCGAAGATGTTCCTGGGACCAGCGCGGCCAACAATCAAAGTTACGGAGATATTTCAAATTACAAAGGTTTCAAATGGGATTCTGCTTCGAGTGGCAGCTACGAAATGATCGCGATGCATGAAAATTACGGTTACTCGGGTGTGGCCAACAACAGTCAAGGTTCAGGATCGTTCGTGGGCTTGAACAACTACTTTGGGGCGACCCCGACAACGATCAGCCGAGCCGATGGAGCAGACTTCGAATTTCAGAGCGGTTATTTCGCCGACCTCAATCTACAGAACTCGCATGTGGACCTGCAGGGCTTCAATAACGGCGTCCTCGTCGGCGAAAAGGTGCTCGATCTGGGTCGGAGCACGAAAGTCGAAGTCGACTGGGGGCACATCGACCAGCTCGTGCTGAATCACACCGGAGGCAGTGGGATTCTCGTTATGGACGATCTGCTGTTCATGGTCTGAAGTGACTGTCTCGTCTGCATTGATGCATTGAAGATTTGGGTCGCCGGAAACGGCGGCCCATTTCATTTAAATGCTCCATTCCGGTTCATGTGCGCGGTCGATACGCCGTCGGCGACGGGCACGGCGCGGATCGTGTCCCGCCAGGGCTCGCGTCCTGCCTCCCGGTCGAGCGGGGGGGCGGGAGGTGTGGACCGTATCGCCTGCCGCTTCGTTCGGGATGGATCGTCGGACGTGATGGCCCGAACCCGCGTCAGGCAGACCGCAGCGCATCGGAACCAATTCGCATAAAGACATCTTTATATCTTGATTGCCTCCGCCGCCTGGTCCTGCTATGGCCTGCGCCAGCCCGCAGCCAGACCACGGAGGAAGTACCCATGGCCCAGGATTACATCGTCAAGGACATCGGCCTGGCCGATTACGGCCGCAAGGAGATCTCGATCGCCGAGACCGAGATGCCGGGCCTGATGGCCACCCGCGAGGAGTTCGGTCCGTCGCAGCCCCTGAAGGGCGCGAAGATCGCCGGCTCGCTGCACATGACGATCCAGACGGCCGTGCTGATCGAGACCCTGAAGGCGCTCGGCGCCGACATCCGCTGGGTCTCCTGCAACATCTACTCGACCCAGGACCACGCCGCCGCCGCCATCGCGGCCGCCGGCATCCCGGTCTTCGCCATCAAGGGCGAGACCCTGGAGGAGTACTGGGACTACACCTCGAAGCTGTTCGACTGGCATGACGGCGGCATGCCGAACATGATCCTCGACGACGGCGGCGACGCCACCATGTTCGTGCACCTGGGCCTGCGCGCCGAGAACGGCGACACCGCCTTCCTCGACAAGCCGGAATCGGAGGAGGAGGAGATCTTCTTCGCGCTCCTCAAGAAGAAGCTCGCCGAGAAGCCGAAGGGCTGGTTCGCGGGTCTCGCCGACTCGATCAAGGGCGTCTCGGAAGAGACCACCACGGGCGTGCACCGCCTCTACAACCTCGCCAAGGAGGGCAAGCTGCTCTTCCCGGCCATCAACGTGAACGACGCCGTCACCAAGTCGAAGTTCGACAACCTCTACGGCTGCCGCGAGTCGCTGGTCGACGGCATCCGCCGCGGCACCGACGTCATGATGGCCGGCAAGGTCGCCATGGTCGCGGGCTTCGGCGATGTCGGCAAGGGCTCGGCCTCCAGCTTGCGCCATGCCGGCTGCCGCGTCCTCGTCTCCGAGGTCGATCCGATCTGCGCGCTCCAGGCCGCGATGGAAGGCTACGAGGTCGTGACGATGGAGGACGCCGCCCCGCGCGCCGACATCTTCGTCACCGCGACGGGCAACAAGGACATCATCACCATCGAGCACATGCGGGCGATGAAGGACCGCGCCATCGTGTGCAACATCGGCCACTTCGACAACGAGATCCAGGTCGCCGGCCTGAAGAACCTTCAGTGGTCCAACATCAAGCCGCAGGTGGACGAGATCACCTTCCCCGACGGCCACCGCATCATCCTCCTGTCGGAGGGTCGCCTGGTGAATCTCGGCAACGCCACCGGCCACCCCTCTTTCGTGATGTCGGCCTCGTTCACCAACCAGACGCTGGCCCAGATCGAGCTCTGGACCAACCCGGGCAAGTACGAGAAGCAGGTCTACACCCTGCCCAAGGCCCTCGACGAGAAGGTGGCGCTCCTCCACCTCGAGAAGATCGGCGTGAAGCTCTCCAAGCTGCGCCCCGACCAGGCCGCCTATATCGGCGTCTCCGAGAACGGCCCGTTCAAGCCCGACCACTACCGCTACTGAAACCCGCTCCGGCGCCCCTCTCGGGGCGCCGCGACGAACGACAGCGAAGCCCGGCCCCGTGCCGGGCTTCCGCGCGTCCGGGCCCCGCCCGCCGCGCCTGCGCAGTGTGGCTTTTCTGCGCCCCTGCGCGGCCATCGCCCCCGAAGCCTCCAAAGTTAAGCTTAACCCTCTTCCGGGACGATTCCGCCTCGCGCTAGTGTGGGCTGATTCCTCAGATGGAGTGGCTCGCAGCCGGCCTCCGGGCGGTTGCGGGATGGGCGCCCTTCGGCGTCTCATCGAAGATTCGTGGAGGCGGGACGGATCATGAGGGTCGAACCAACGGCGCGCGCCCTGCTGTGCGCCGGCTCTCTCGTCGTCGCCGTGCGACCGGCCTGGGCGGCCGGGACGGGGATGGATGCCAGCGCCGCCGCCTCGGGATTCGGGCAACACACGCACAACGCCGCCGGTCTCGCGATCCTGATCGGGCTGACGGTGTTCTCCACCATCGTCGCCCTGCTGCACATGCGCGAGCGCAGCCGCTGGACCCGGCGCGAGCGCGACCTCGTCACGGAGCTGTCGGCCCTGCGGGAGTCCCACGACCGTGCCGAGATGCTCCTGAACGCCGAGCGTCAGGTCCTCGTCACCTGGTCGGGCCGCGGGGCGCCGGCCATCGAGGGCGATGTCGGCCTCATCGACGGCCGGCGCTCGCCCGGCGACGCCGACCTCGGCGTGCCCGCCTTCGAGACCTGGCTGCATGCGGTGGACGCCGATGCCCTGAACACGGCGGTCGAGGCGCTCCGCGCCCGAGGCGCCGGCTTCCGCCTGAGCCTGCGCACCCAGTCGGGCCGCTTCATCGACGCGCACGGGCAGGCCCTGTCCGGCCGCGCGATCCTGCGGCTGCGGGAGACCACGGACGAGAAGCGCGAACTGATCGACCTGCGCCTTACCCTGCACGAGGCCAAGCGCGGACTCTCGGCGCTCGGCAGCCTCCTCGACGCGATCCCGCAGCCGGTCTGGCGCCGCAACCGCGACGGCGTCCTCGCCTGGGTCAACCTCGCCTACGTGGCGGCGGTGGAGGCGGGCACCCGCGAGCGCGCCCTGGAGGGCGGCGTCGAGCTCCTCGACCGGCAGGCCCGGGAACTCATCGCCCGGGACGAGGCCGCGCGCCCGACGGCCGGGGGACGTGCGGCCCACCGCCTGTCCGCCGTCGTGGCGGGCGGACGCCGGACCCTCGACGTCACCGAGAGCGCCATCGAGACCGGCCGCGTCGGCATCGCCGTCGACGTCTCGGAGCTCGAGAGCGTGCGGGCCGACCTCCAGCGCCAGATGGACGCCAACGTCCGCACCCTGGACCAGCTGCCCACCGCCGTGGCGATGTTCGACGCCCGTCAGCGCCTGATCTTCCACAACGCCGCCTACCGGCAGCTCTGGGACCTCGACCCGGCCTTCCTCGACGGCCGTCCCTTGGACGGCGAGATCCTCGACCGGCTGCGGGCCGCCCGCAAGCTGCCCGAGCAGGCCGACTTCAAGTCCTGGAAGGCCGACGTGCTCGCCGCCTACCGCGCCGTGGAGGCCAACGAGGCCTGGTGGTACCTGCCCGACGGGCGCTCGCTGCGGGTCGTCGCCGATCCCAACCCGCAGGGCGGCCTGACCTACCTGTTCGACGACGTCTCGGAGAACATGAAGCTCGAATCCCGCTACAACGCCCTGATGCGGGTGCAGGCCGAGACCCTCGACACCCTCAAGGAGCCGGTGGCGGTGTTCGGCGCCGACGGCCGCCTGACCTTCGCCAACCGCGCCTTCGCCACCCTGTGGCGCCTCGACCCCGAGACCCTGCGCGAGCGCCCCCGGGTCGATGCCGTCATCGCCGCCTGCCAGACCCTCTCGCCCGACGAGGACCCGTGGATCGACATCCGCGGCGCCATCACCGGCCTGGAGAGCCGGGCCGGGCTGACCTGCCGCCTGGAGATCGTCGACGGCACCGTGCTCGACTGCGCCGCCCAGCCGCTGCCCGAGGGCGCGACGCTGCTCACGCTCATCGACGTCACCGCCAGCGTGAACGTGGAGCGCGCGCTCACGGACAAGAACGACGCCCTGGAGCGCACCTCGCAGCTGCGCGACACCTTCGTGAACCACGTCTCCTACGAGCTGCGCTCGCCGCTCACCAACATCATCGGCTTCACCCAGCTCCTCGGCGACGAGACGGTCGGCGCCCTGAACGAGCGCCAGCGCGAGTATTCCGGGCACATCATGCGCTCCTCGGGAGCGCTGCTCGTGATGATCAACGACATCCTCGACCTCGCCTCCATCGACGCCGGCTCCCTCGAACTCACCCGCGAGGTGGTCGATGTCCGCGCCACCGTCGACGCCGCCGTGCGCGGCCTGGAGGACCGGCTCGCCGATTCCGCCATCACCCTCGCCCTCGACGTGCCCGACGACGTCGGCACCTTCGTCGCCGACGGCAAGCGCGTGCGCCAGATCCTGTTCAACCTCCTGTCCAACGCCGTCGGCTTCTCGGCGCCGGGCCAGCAGGTCCGCGTGGAGGTCCGCCGCGACGCCGCCGAGCTCACCCTGGCGGTGGCCGACCAGGGCCAGGGCATGCCGCCCGACGTCGCCGCCCGGGTCTTCGACCGGTTCGAGAGCCACACGCTGGGCACCCGCCACCGCGGCGTCGGCCTCGGCCTGTCGATCGTGCGCTCCTTCGTGGAGCTGCACGGCGGGCGGGTCAGCCTGGTTTCGGCCCCCGGGGCCGGCACCCGCGTCACCTGCACCTTCCCGATCACCGAGCCGACCGCGCACCGGGACGCCGCCGAGTAGGGGGCGTCCCGGGGCTAATCCCCATGGAGCCTTCGCCCCGCCCGCGATTTGGTTAAGGATGCTCCGGTATGACAGCGAGGCTCCGCGCGATCCGGGTCCGGTCGCGGCGGCGCACGGCCAGGGAGGAATTGGGCGTTGAACGAGGATGGTGCCGACAGCCCCCAGCGTGAGGTGAAATCGGCCTGGGAGATCATGCTTCCGGAGGAGGGCGCCACCGAGGATCTCGGCCGCTTCCTCGCGGGCCTCCTCGTGCCGGGAGACATCGTCGCCCTGTCCGGCGGCCTCGGCGGCGGGAAGACCACCCTGGCGCGCGCGCTGATCCGCGAACTCGTGGGCGACCCGGACCTCGACGTGCCGAGCCCGACCTTCACGCTGATCCAGCCCTACGAGGCGGCCGACGGGCGCCCCATCGTGCATGCCGACCTCTATCGCCTGCGCAGCCCCGACGAACTCGTCGAGCTCGGCTTCGACGAGATGGCCGAGACCGCCATCACCCTGGTGGAATGGCCCGAGCGCCTCGGACCCCGCGACGCGCCGATGCTGACCGTCGACCTCTCCCTGCGGGCCGAGTTCGGGGACGGCGCGCGCTTCGCCCGCATCGACGGCAGCGGCGGCATGGCCGCCCGGCTGAAGCGGGCCCGCGCCCTGCGCATCCTGCTCGTGCGCAGCGGCTGGGACGAGGCCACGCGCATCACCATGCAGGGCGACGCCTCCTCGCGCGCCTACGAGCGCCTGGTGAAGCCGGACGGCAAGAGCGCCGTGCTGATGATCTCGCCGCCCCGCGCCGACGGTCCGCCGGTGCGCAACGGACGCCCCTACAGCGCCATCGTCAAGCTCGCCGAGAGTGTGCACGCCTTCGTCGGCATGGATCGCGGCCTGCGGGCGCTGGGCTTCTCGGCACCGCGCATCTACGGCGAGGATCTCGCCGAGGGCCTGCTGATCCTGGAGGACCTCGGCTCCGAGCCGGTGGTCGACGCCAACGGTCCGCGCCCGGAGCGCTACGCCGAGGCGGTCCGCCTGCTGGCCAAGCTCCACGCCACCGAGCTGCCGGGCGTCCTGCCGGTCGCCGACGGCATCGACCACGTGCTGCCGCCCTACGACCTCGAAGCCCTGGTGTTCGAGACCGAGCTGCTGCCGGACTGGTACTGCCCGGCGATCCGGGGCGCCGAGCTGCCCCACCCGGCCCGCTCGGAATTCGTGGCCCTGTGGGCGGAGGTGCTCGACGGCGTCAAGCCCGACCGCCCGACCTGGACCCTGCGGGACTACCATTCGCCGAACCTGATCTGGCTGCCCGAGCGCGAGGGGCTGGAGCGCATCGGCGTCATCGACTTCCAGGACGCGGTCCTCGGCCATCCGGCCTACGACGTCGCCTCGCTCCTCCAGGATGCGCGGGTGGACGCGAGCGCCGAGTTCGAGCTGCGCCTCCTCGGCCTCTACGTGCGCGAGCGCCGCGCCCGCGAGCCCGATTTCGACATGCAGGCCTTCGCCCGCGCCTACGCGGTGCTGGCGGCCCAGCGCGCCACCAAGATCCTCGGCATCTTCGCCCGCCTCGACCGGCGCGACGGCAAGCCGGCCTACCTCGCGCACCTGCCGCGCATCGAGGGCTACCTCGCGCGCAACCTCAACCACCCGGCCCTGACCCACCTGCGCCTCTGGCACGAGGCGCACCTGCCGCACCTCGTGCCCAAGGCCGCGGGCGCGTCGGAGCCGGGCGAGGGCGCTCAAGGACCCGCGATGCCCGCGTGAGGCTGCCGGACGGCAGTCAGCGCCCGCCCGAGACCTTCCCACGAAACGAAGCCGCCATGTCCGACACAGCTCCCATCACCCGCGCCTTCGTCCTCGCGGCGGGTCTCGGCAAGCGCATGCGCCCGATCACCGCGACGGTGCCCAAGCCTCTGGTGGAGGTGGCCGGACGGGCGCTCCTCGACCATGCCCTCGACCGGGCGGCCGAGGGCGGCATCACCGAGGCGGTGGTCAACGTCCACTACCTCGCGGACCTGATCGAGGGCCATGTCGGCAAGCGCCGGACGGCTCCGAAGATCGTGCTCTCGGACGAGCGCGACGCCCTGCTCGAGACCGGCGGCGGCGTGAAGAAGGCCCTGCCGCTCCTCGGTGACGACCCGTTCGTGGTCTTCAATGCCGACTCGTTCTGGCTGGAGGGGCCGGATTCGAATCTCGGCCGCCTGATCGCCGCCTGGAACCCGGAGACGATGGACATCCTCCTCCTCGTCGCCCCGACCGCGACCAGCCTCGGCTACGAGGGCAACGGCGACTTCGTGATGGATTCCTCCGGCGCCCTGGAGCGCCGCGGGGAGCGCGAGGTGGCACCCTTCATCTATGCCGGCGTCGCCATCCTGAAGCCCGGCCTCTTCGCCGGGACCCCCGAGGGCGCCTTCTCCCTCAACCTCCTGTTCGACCGCGCCATCGCGGCCGGCCGCCTGCACGGACTGCGCCTCGACGGGCAATGGCTCCACGTCGGCACGCCGGAGGCGATCACGGCGGCCGAGGCCCGGGTGAAGTCCACGGCGCCGGTGATGTAAAGTCCTGCGCTTCAGCTTATCTTAGGTGCGAACCATTGCCGCTGGGCGCTGTCGCTCGTCGTTGCGTCGGCAGGACGATGCGATGGCAGATCGGCCGGCAGGTCCGATGGAGTCTCGTCATGGATGCGAAGGAAGCGATCGTCAGGGCGAAGAGTTATTTTTCCGATATGTTCGCCGAGGAAGGAATCACCAATATCGGTCTCGAGGAAGTGCGGCGTGAGAATCAGGATGACAACTGGCTGATCACCCTTGGATTTTCTTGGATCTGGGATGCGAAATCATCGATCCCCGTCTTGGCGGGACGGCCTGGGAACGTTCCGAGGTTTTACAAGACGGTCAGGATCAAGGACTCGGATGGCAGCTTGGTGTCCATTACGAACCGGCCCGTGAACGATCAGTGAAGCAGATCTACGCGATCGATACGAATCTTCTGCTGCTGCTCGTGGTCGGAACGGCGTCAGAGAATTTCATACGATTGCACAAGAGAACGAATTCTTATACCGCCGACGACTTCAGGTTGCTCGTCCGAATCCTTGCTTATTCCGACCACGTCGTTGTGACGCCCAACGTCCTCACCGAGACGTCGAACCTGATGAGGCAGTTCGGTCACAAGGGGCTGGACGCGGTCATCGAGGTGTTTCGCCATCTCGTCGACGGAACGGTCGAGACGTTCATCTCCAGTCGCGAGGCCATCGCGGAGCCGGCATTTCACAAGCTCGGATTGACGGACGCTGCTCTGCTGGCCCTTCAGTCCGAAGAGATCGTCCTGCTGACCGACGATCTCGATCTCTACATAGCCAGTGTCTCGGCCGGCAGGCGGGCGATCAATTTCTCTCATGAGCGAGAAAGCTGGTTGCACGTTTGAAAGCCGCGGATCTGGATCCAGGTGACAGTTCCTTGCCCCAAGTCTTCTCGCCGCACGTCTTCTCGATCCCGCCCGGCGCGCCCTTCCTGCCGACCCTCGCCGACGCCCTGATCTCGGGGCGCCTCGTCGGCGAGATCGGCGACGACCCCTTCGCCCTCGCCTCCGTCACCCTCTACCTGCCGACGCAGCGGGCGGTGCGGGCGCTGGCCGCGATCCTCGCCGCGCGCCTCGGCCAGGCGGCCCTGCTGCCCCGGATGGTGCCGCTCGGCGAGGCCGACGAGGCGGAACTGGATCTGGCCGCCAACCCGCTCCTCGAGAACGGCCCGGACCTGCTCGCCCCGGCGATGCCGCCCCTGGAGCGCCGGCTCATCCTCGCCCGCCTCGTCCAGGGCTGGGCCGAGGCGGTGGATCGCACGCTGCTCCCGATCGACGACGACGTGCCCTTCCTGGTCCCGTCCTCCCCCGCCGACGCCATCGGGCTCGCCGCCGACCTCGAACGGCTGATGGACGCGCTCACCGTCGAGGGCCTGCCCTGGGCGGAGATCGGGGGCGCCGTCGAGGCCGAGTACTCGCGCTACTTCGGCCTGACCCTGGATTTCGTGAGGATCGCCGCCGAGGCTTGGCCCGGGATCCTCGCCGAGCGCGGGATGAGCGACCCGGTCTCGCGCTCGCGCCGCCTCGTCCTAGCCGAGGCGGACCGGCTGACGCGCGACCGCCCGACCGATCCGGTGATCGTGGCCGGCTCCACCGGCTCGGTGCCGGCCACCGCCCGGCTGATCGCCGCGGTGGCGGGGCTTCCGCGCGGCGCCGTGGTACTGCCGGGCCTCGACGGTGACCTCGACGCCGCCGGCTGGGACGCCATCGAGACCGGAGAGGGCGTCTCGCGCGAGATCGCCCACGGTCATCCGCAGGCGATCCTGCACCGCCTTCTCGGCCCTGCCTGCCTCGGCCGCGACCGGGCGCAGGTGGCGACCCTCGGAGACCCCTCCGCCCCGGCTCGCGCCCGCTTCGGCCTGCTCTCGCAGGCCCTGCGTCCGGCCGAGACCACCGAGGCCTGGGCCGCCCTCGACCCGGCCGAGCGCGCCCGGCTGGCACAGGAGGGGATGCAGGGCCTCGCCGTGGTCGAGGCCAGCGACGAGCGCGAAGAGGCGCTGATCATCGCCATCGCCCTGCGCGAGACCCTGGAGACTCCCGGCGCCACGGCCGCCCTGGTGACGCCCGACCGCGCCCTGGCGCTGCGCGTCGCGGCCGAACTCGCCCGCTGGGGCATCGTCGCGGAGGATTCGGGGGGCGAGGCCCTGTCGCGCAGCCGGGCCGGGCGCCTGGCGCGCCTCGCCGCCGAGGTCGCGGCCGACCTCCAGCCGGCCCGGCTGATCACGCTCCTGTCCCATCCCTATGTCCGGCTCGGCCTGCCGCGCAGCGACGTGGTCCGGGCCGCCGCCGCCCTGGAGATCGGCGCCCTGCGCGGACCGGCCCCGGCGCCGGGCTTTGCCGGGCTCCAGCAGGCGCTCGCCGACCAGCGCGCCGCCACCGGGCGCCGGCCCCGGGCCAAGCGCCGCCTGACCGAGCGCGACTGGGACCTCGCCGCCGGCCTCCTCGACCGGCTGGAACTGGCCTTCGGCGGCTTCCTCGACGCCGATCACCGCGGCGTCGGCAACCTCGTGGCCTACGCCGCCGCTCATCGCGCCGCCTTCGACATGCTGATCGACGCGGCCGAGGGCGAGGCGGTCGACGACGCCTCCCTGGGCGTGCTCGACACCCTGTTCGACGACCTGGAGATGGCCGAGCCCGGCCTGCTGCCCGGCCGCTTCGGCGACTACCCCGCCTTCTTCACCGCGCTCGCCCGCGAGCGCATGGTGGCCTGCAGCGACGGGCGCCCGCATCCGCGCCTGCGCATCCTCGGCCTGCTGGAGGCGCGGCTGATGAGCGTCGACCGGGTCGTGCTCGGCGGCCTCGACGAGGGCGTCTGGCCGATGCAGACGACCACCGACGCCTTCCTGAACCGGCCCATGCGCGAGCGCATCGGCCTCAACCCGCCCGAGCGCCGCATCGGCCAGAGCGCCCACGACTTCGTCCAGGCCCTCGGCCACCACGACGCGCTGATCACCCGGGCGGCCAAGCGCGAAGGCGCGCCGACCGTGCCCTCGCGCTTCCTGCAGCGCCTGCGCGCCTTCACGGGCGACGCCTGCTGGAACCGGGCCCTCGATGCCGGGCGCCGCTTCTCGGCCTATGCCGCCGCCCTCGACCAGGGCACCGGCCCGGCGCAGGCCCGCCTGAAGCAGCCGCGGCCGAAGCCCGATCCGGCCCTGTTCCCGCGCTCCCTGAGCGTCACCGAGGTGGAGACCCTGGTGCGGGACCCCTACGTGATCTTCGCCCGGCACGTCCTCGGCCTCGATCCGCTCGACCCGGTGGCGGCCGAGCCGGGCGCGGCCGACCGCGGCACGCTGATCCACGAGATCCTGGGGCAGTTCGCCCAGGACCATCCCGAGGCGCTGCCCGAGACGGCGGTGGAGCGCCTGTTCAGCCTCGCCCTCAACGCCTTCCAGCCGATCTCCGACACCTACCCTGAGCTCTACGCCGAGTGGTGGCCACGCTACGAGCGGCTGGCTGCGCACTTCCTGGCCTGGGAGGTCGAGCGCCGGGCGCAGCTGGCGCGGGTCCACCCGGAGATCTCCGGCAAGTGGGTGATCCCGATGGGCGCCGAGAGCTTCACCCTGCGGGCGCGGGCCGACCGGATCGAGCGGCGCCGCGACGGCGGGGCCTGCATCGTCGACTTCAAGACCGGCCTGCCGCCGAGCAACAAGGAGGTCTTCGCCGGCTTCTCGCCCCAGCTCACCCTGGAGGCGGCGATGCTGATGGCCGGCGCCTTCGACGGCTTCCCCGCCACCACGCTGACGCCCGATCTCCTCTACGTCCACGCCTCGGGCGGCCGCAAACCCTTCGAGCCCCTGGCGGTGAAGCCGCCGCGCGGGGACGAGCGCGAGGTCGCCGCCATCGTGGCCGAGCACGTCGCGCGCTTCCGCGGCCTCGTCGCCCGCTTCCTCACCGGCGAGGCGGCCTACACCTCGCGGCCCTACCCGAAATACGCCAAGTCCTACGGCGACTACGATCACCTCGCCCGGGTGCTCGAATGGTCGCTCGGCGGGGAGGGGGATGCATGATGACCGTCCGCGAAGCCTTCGTCGTCGACGACCTCACCAAGGCGGCCCAGCGCCGGGCCGCCGATCCGCGTGCCTCGGCCTGGGTCTCGGCCAATGCCGGCGCCGGCAAGACCAAGGTGCTGACCGACCGGGTGGTGCGCCTGCTCCTCGACGGGGCGCCGCCGGCCCGCATCCTCTGCCTCACCTTCACGAAGGCGGCGGCGGCGAACATGTCGATCCGGGTCTTCCGGGTGCTCGGCCGCTGGGTCACCCTGGACGACGCCGCCCTCACGGCCGAACTCACCGAACTCACGGGGGAGCGCCCTGCGCGGAAGACCCTGCAGGTGGCCCGGCGGCTGTTCGCCCGCGCGGTGGAGACCCCGGGCGGCCTGAAGATCGAGACCCTGCACGCCCTCTGCGAACGCCTGCTGCACATGTTCCCCTTCGAGGCGAACGTGCCGGCGCGCTTCGTGGTGCTGGACGAGACGCAGGCCGCGGAGGCGTTCCGGATCGAGACCGGGAACGTGCTGGCCGACGCCATCGGCGGCCGGCATCCGCGGCTCGGCGAGGCGCTGGCCGTCGTCGGGCCCGAGGCGACGGGGGATGCCCTGCGCAAGGCGATCCGCAGCGCCATGCGGGCGCGGGACGTGCTCGACAGCCGCTTCGGCCTCGACGGCCCCTTCGCCGCGCTGGCCGACGCCCTCGGCGTCCGGCCCGGGGACAGCGCCGCGGCGATCGAGGCGCGCATGCTGAACGGGGGCTTAGGCGATCTCACCGCGTTCGCCGGGCGGCTGCGCACCGGCAAGGCCACCGACGACGGCATCGCCGACAAGCTCCTGGCGGTGGAGGCGGCGGCCTCGCCCGGCGAGGCCCTGGAGACCTATCTGTCCCTCTTCTTCACCAAGGAGGGGGCGCCGAAGGCCGACAGGAGCCTCGGCACGAAGGCGGTGCCGGAGGATGTCAAGCAGGCCCTGCGCGACGAGCGCGACCGGCTGGAGCCGCTGCAGGACACGCTCCGCGGCGTGCGCGCCCTGGAACGCACCCACGCGCTCTTCACCCTCGCGGGCGAGATCCACCGCCGGGTCGAGGCCCAGAAGGCCCGCCTCGGCGCCCTCGACTTCGACGACCTGATCCACAAGACCCTCGACCTCCTCGGCCGGGTCGATTCCACCTGGGTCCTGTACAAGCTCGACCGCGGCGTCGACCACGTGCTCATCGACGAGGCGCAGGACACCAACCCGCACCAGTGGGAGATCCTGCGCCGCATCACCGCCGAGTTCGCCTCCGGCGAGGGCGCCCGCGAGGTCGCCCGCACGCGCTTCGCCGTCGGGGATCCGAAGCAGTCGATCTACAGCTTCCAGGGCGCCGAGCCCCGCGAGTTCGAGACCACGCGGCGCGCCTGGCAGCGGGCGGCCGAGGGAGCCGACCTCGCCTTCGAGGACGTCCACCTGAACCTGTCGTTCCGCTCGGCCGGCGGGGTCCTGCGCGCGGTGGACGCCACCTTCGCGGTTCCCGAGCATTACGAGGGCCTGTCCTTCGAGGACGCGGCGGTCGGCACCACCCACAGCACGGCGCGCAAAGCCGCGCCCGGCACCGTGGAGCTCTGGCCCATCGAGGAGCCGGCCGACGAGCCCGAGCCCGACGCCTGGGCGGCCCCCGTCGACGCGCCCGAGACCAACGCGCCGGCCATCGTCACCGCCCGCCGGGTCGCCCGCGCGGCGCTCGCCTGGATCACCACCGGCGACGAGACCGGCCGGGTCTGGCGCCCGGGCGACATCCTGATCCTGGTCCGAAAGCGCTCGGCGGCCTTCGAGGAGGTCATCCGCGCCATGAAGGCGCTCGGCGTGCCCGTCGCCGGCCAGGACCGCCTCGACATCGCCGCCCACATCGCCGTCAACGACCTCGTGGCGGTGGGCCGCGCCGGGCTCCTGCCGGCCGACGACCTGACCCTGGCCGGCGCCCTGAAGACGCCCCTCGTCGGCTTCGACGACGACGACCTCGTGCGCATCGCCGCCCGCCGCGACCTGCACGAGACCCTGGAGGACGCGCTGGCCCGGCACGCCGCCGCCGGCGACCCGGCCGCGATCCGGGGTCACGCGGCCCTAAGATCCTGGATCGACCTCGCCGCCTGCGAGGGACCGTTCGGGTTCTACGCCGCGCTGCTCGGCGCGCGGGGCGGCCGGCGCGCCCTGGTCTCGCGCCTCGGCGGCGAGGCCGGCGACGCCATCGACGTCTTCCTGATGACGGCGGCCCAGGCCGAGCAGGCGCCGGACGCCCCCTCCCTCGGCGGCTTCCTCGCCCGCTACGACACGGTGCCGGGGCGCGGGGAGGGCGGCCACACGGTCAAGCGCGACCTCGATTCCGGTCGCGACGAGGTCCGGGTGATGACCGTCCACGGGGCGAAGGGGCTCGAGGCGCCGGTGGTGGTCGTCATCGACGGCTGCGAGGCCCTCGGGCGCAACGACCCGCCGCTGCTGCCGCTCCTGCCGGGGGCGCAGCGGTTCGGCCAGGGCGCCGCGCCGCTGCCGCCGATCTGGGCCGGGGCCAAGGCCGGTGACTGCGAGGCCGTCACCCAGGCCCGCGCCACCCTGCAATCCCGGGCCCGCGAGGAGCACAATCGCCTCCTCTACGTGGCGATGACCCGCGCCGCCGACCGCCTCGTGATCGCGCCCTATCGGGGACACGAGGCCCCGAGCGAGGCGGCCTGGTGCGAGATGATCCGCACCGGTCTGGAGCACGCCTTCGGCCCCGGGGAGGGGCTGGAGACGCCCCACGGCCCCGCCACCCTGTGGCGCGACGGCGGCGCGGCGGAATCGGCGGCTCCGGCCCCCTCCGCCGTCCCCGGGGCGCCGGACCTGCCGGCCTGGCTGGAGGCCCCCGTCCCGGCC
Source organism: Methylobacterium sp. Leaf104 (assembly GCF_001422885.1). GTDB lineage: Bacteria > Pseudomonadota > Alphaproteobacteria > Rhizobiales > Beijerinckiaceae > Methylobacterium. The sequence goes on from NZ_LMMZ01000001.1 coordinate 234,771, forward strand.
GAAATCGAGGCCGCCCCGCCGGTGACGCCGTCCGGCGCTCTCGGGGCCGCCGACATCCGCCGCGAGCCGGGCCAGCGCCAGGCCGACAGCGAGGCGCGCCGGCGCGGGACCCTGATCCATTCCCTGGTGGAGCACCTGCCGCGGATCGAGCCGGCCCAGCGGGCGGCCGCGGCGCGCGCCTTCGTGCGCGCCCGCGCGCCCGGATTCGATCGGGCCAAGCAGGACGGCATCGTCGCCGCGACCCTTCACCTCTTCGAGGAGCCGGACCTGGCGCCCCTCTTCGCGCGGGAGGCCCGGGCCGAGGTGACGCTGTCGGGGCGGGTCGTGGTCGGCGGGGTCTCGCGCCCGGTCTTCGGCCGCGTCGACCGCCTGGCGATCGCCGGGGACACGGTCTGGGTCGCCGACTTCAAGACCGGCCGGCCCCCGCGGGAGGGCGCGCCGCTGCCGCGAGCGGAAGCCGGGCAGATCGCCCTCTACGCCGCGCTCCTGGCGGAGATCTACCCGCGCCACCGGGTGGTGCCGATGCTGGTCTGGACCTCGGGGCCGGTCATCCGCCGGCTCGATGCCGAGGCGGTCGCCGCCGCCCTCGCGGCGCTGGCGCAGAGGGCGGCGTGAGCGCTGGAATCCGTCGAGTTCATCCCGAACCGGACGGATTCTAGCGACGCCCCCCGGCGGCCCGCTTCTGGGGCGCCGGCGTGCCGGCATCCTCCTCGAAGAGTTCGGCGAGCTTCTCGGTCATCGCGCCGCCGAGCTCCTCCGCGTCGATGATCGTCACGGCGCGGCGATAGTAGCGCGTCACGTCGTGGCCGATGCCGATGGCCAGCAATTCCACCGGCGAGCGGGTCTCGATGTCCTCGATCATCCAGCGCAGGTGACGCTCGAGGTAGTTGCCGGGATTGACAGACAGCGTGGAATCGTCGACCGGCGCGCCGTCCGAGATCACCATCAGGATCTTGCGCTGCTCGGGCCGGGCCAGCAGACGCTTGTGCGCCCAGTCGAGCGCCTCGCCGTCGATGTTCTCCTTGAGCAGGCCCTCGCGCATCATCAGCCCGAGGTTCTTGCGCGCCCGGCGCCAGGGCGCGTCGGCGCTCTTGTAGACGATGTGGCGCAGGTCGTTGAGGCGCCCCGGCGTGTTGGGCTTGCCGCCGGCGAGCCACGCCTCGCGCGACTGGCCGCCCTTCCAGGCCCGCGTGGTGAAGCCGAGGATCTCGACCTTGACGCCGCAGCGCTCCAATGTGCGCGCCAGGATGTCGGCGCAGGTCGCCGCCACGGTGATCGGGCGCCCGCGCATCGAGCCGGAATTGTCCAGCAGGAGCGTGACCACCGTATCGCGGAAATTCGTGTCCTTCTCCCGCTTGAAGGAGAGCGGCTGATACGGGTCGGTGACCACGCGCACGAGGCGGGCGGGGTCGAGCTGACCCTCTTCGAGATCGAAGTCCCAGGCGCGGTTCTGCTGGGCCAGGAGCCGGCGCTGCAGCCGGTTGGCGAGGCGCCCGACCACGCCCTGGAGATGGGCGAGCTGCTTGTCGAGGTAGGTCCGCAGGCGCGCGAGCTCCTCCGCGTCGCAGAGGTCCTCGGCGTGGATGATCTCGTCGAAGCGCGGGTTGAAGACCTTGTATTCCGGCCCGCGCGGCTCGTTCGTCCGCTGCGACGGCGGACGCCAGGCTTCCGAGGCCTCCTCGGATTCGGCGTTCTCGGCCTCGTCCGGCAGCTCGCCCGAGGGGGCGTCGGCGGCCTCGGTGGCGCCTTCCTGCAACTCGTCCGTGGCCTCCTGCGAGGTCTCCATCTCGGAGCGGTCGCCCTGCGACTGCTCCTCGGCCTCGCCCTCGCTCGGGGTCTGCTCGTCGTCCTGCGACTCGTTCTCGTCCTCGTTCTCGTCGTCCTCGGGGTCGAACGGCGTCTCGTCGGCCATGTCGAGGGAGGTGAGGAGCTCGCGCACCGACCTGGCGAAGCCGCGCTGGTTCTCGATGGAGCCGATCAGCCCGTCGAGGTTCGCGCCGGCCTTCTCCTCGATATGGGAGCGCCAGAGGTCGACGATCTTGCGAGCCGCCTCGGGGGGCGCGGCGCCGGTGAGGCGCTCGCGCACCATCAGGGCGACGGCATCCTCCATCGGGGCGTCGGCCCGGTCGGTGATGTCCTCGTACTTGCCGCCGCGATGGTAGCGGTCCTCCAGCATGGCCGAGAGGTTCGAGGCGACGCCGGCCATGCGCCGCGAGCCGATGGCCTCGACGCGGGCCTGCTCGACCGCGTCGAACACCGCCCGAGCGCCGGCATTCTCGGGCGCGAGGCGACGGTGCACGGCGACGTCGTGGCAGCCGAGCCGCAGCGCCATCGAGTCGGCGTTGCCACGCAGGATCGCCACGTCCTCGGGCGTCAGCTTGCGCGGCGGCTCGGGCAGGCGCGCCTTGTCGCCGGTCAGCGCCGGGCGGTCGCTGGCATAGACCACCTCGATCTCGGAACGCTTGGCGATGGCGCGCAGGCAGCCCGCCACCGAGCGCTTGAGCGGTTCGGCGACGGGCTCGCGCCGGTCGCCGGGCTTGCGGTTGGAGATCGACATGCGGGTCGACGGCTTCCTCGAAACGGACGGGAGGGGGTCAGCTCAGGGCGACGTTCGAGGCGCTCTCGGGCAGGTCCTTGCCGAAGGCGCGCTGGTAGAACTCCGCCACCAGGGTGCGCTCCAGCTCGTCGCACTTGTTCAGGAAGGTCACCCGGAAGGCGAAGCCGATATCCTGGAAGATGTCGGCGTTCTCGGCCCAGGTGATCACCGTGCGCGGGCTCATGACGGTGGAGAGGTCGCCGTTCATGAACGCGTTGCGGGTGAGGTCCGCCACGCGCACCATGCGGTTGACGATGTCCCGGCCGCCGTCGCGCTGGTAGTGCACCGCCTTCGACAGGACGATGTCCACCTCGCGGTCATGGGCGAGGTAGTTCAGGGTGGTGACGATCGACCAGCGGTCCATCTGGCCCTGGTTGATCTGCTGAGTGCCGTGATAGAGGCCCGAGGTGTCGCCGAGGCCCACCGTGTTGGCGGTGGCGAACAGGCGGAAGGCCGGGTGCGGGCGGATCACGCGCTTCTGGTCGAGGAGCGTCAGGCGGCCCGACAGCTCCAGCACGCGCTGGATCACGAACATCACGTCGGGACGGCCGGCATCGTACTCGTCGAAGACCAGGGCGACGTTGTTCTGGAGCGCCCAGGGCAGGATGCCGTCCTGGAAGGCCGTGACCTGCTTGCCGTCCTGCAGCACGATCGCGTCCTTGCCGACGAGATCGATGCGCGAGACGTGGCTGTCGAGGTTGATCCGGATGCAGGGCCAGTTCAGGCGCGCGGCGACCTGCTCGATATGCGTCGACTTGCCGGTGCCGTGGTAGCCGGTGACCATCACGCGGCGGTTGCGGGCGAAGCCCGCCAGGATCGCCAGGGTGGTCTCCCGGTCGAAGATGTAGTCCGGATCGAGATCCGGCACGTGCTCCTCGCTCCGCGAGAAGGCCGGGACCCGGAGATCGAGGTCGATGCCGAAGGCCTCTCGGACGGAGACTTCCCGGTCGGGGAGCGAGGCGGGCGAGACGTCAGAAAGCATAAGGACCTCGTCGGGGCGCGGGCGCCGTGGGCGTGTCACGGAACGCGCGGGCTGTGTCGGACTTCGGGGTCTCGCGGTTCGGGGACGATGAACCGCGCGCGACCGCCATCTAAAGGTCGACGCCGGGCGGCGCCAAGGGGTGTCTGCGCTGCATATAGGGCCTCGCCCGGCGATTGCCGCCCACCCAGAACAGGGGAGCCCCGGAAAACGTGCATCGATCGTGCCGGAACTCCGGAAACGCCGGTGCCCGGCCCCTCAGCAGAGGCCGGCGGCGCGCAGGGCGTCGTGGGCGCGGATGATGTCGCGCAGGCGCTCCTCGAACGAGCGGTCGCCGCCATTGGCGTCGGGATGGAAGCGCTTCACCAGGACCTTGTACTGCGCCTTGATGGCGGCCGAGTCCGCATTCTCGTCGAGGCCGAGCACGTCGAGGGCCCTCAGGGTCGCGGCCGAGTGCCGGGGCCGGCGCGGCTCGGGCGCGGCCTTGCGGCGGGCGGGCTCGCCGACGCCCTCGGCGCGCAGGATGTCCAGCGGGTCGACATAGGCCCAGTCGCGCTTGGGCGCCGCCTTGCCGCGGTCGCCGGCCGTGGCGGGGTTCACGCCCATCGCCCAGGTCGGGCGGTGCCCGATGATCGCGTCCTTCTGGAAGGCCTGCACGGCGGCGTCGTTCATGCCGTCGAAGTAGTTGTACGTGGCGTTGTAGGCCCGCACGTGGTCCATGCAGAAGCGCCAGTACTGCCCCTCCGCCTTGCGGCCCTTGGGCGCGCGGTAGAGCCCGGGGTTCTTGCACCCGGGGGTCTCGCAGGTCTGGGCGGCGGCCGTCTTCGGCTCGTCGCAGGACGGCTTGATGCGGATGCTGTCGAACAGGGGCGAGTTGAGATCCATGATAGGGCGATTATGAGGGGGCGGGTCGGAGACACAAGAGCGGCGGGCCTGATGCCGCATGCGGTGTTGGGGGGTTGACGCAGGCTGGACGCCGACGCCCGACGACGGGAAACACGAGGAGACGCCCGCGATGACCGAGACCGTGACCCTGAGGGAGTGGATCACCGACACGCTGCGGGCGCAACTGGCGCCGCAGGACCTGGCGGTGATCGACGAATCGCACCTGCATGCGGGCCATTCGGGGGCACGCCCCGAAGGCGAGACGCATTTCCGCCTTGACGTGGTCGCGGCCGCCTTCGAGGGCAAGAGCCGCGTGGAGCGCCACCGCATCGTCAACGCCGCCCTCGAGCCGGCGTTCAAGCGCGGGCTCCACGCCCTGGCGGTGCGCGCCCGCACGCCCGCCGAGGCGTCCTGACCCGACACTTCCCGCGAGAGACCCCGCCGTGGCCCTTCAGTGCACGCCCCACATCGCCATCGACGAGGCGGAACTGGAGGAGACCTTCGTGCGCGCCTCCGGCCCCGGCGGGCAGAACGTCAACAAGCTCTCGACGGCGGTGCAGCTGCGCTTCGACGCCCGGCGCTCGGCCGCGCTGCCGGATGCGGTGGCGGTCCGCCTGATGCGCCTGGCGGGCCGGCGCCTCACCGTCGACGGCGTCATCGTGATCAGCGCCCAGCGCTTCCGGACCCAGGACCGGAACCGGGCGGATGCCCGTGAGCGGCTGGCCGAACTCGTGGCCGAGGCCGCCGTGCCGCCGACGCCCCGGCGCGCCACGCGCCCGACGCTCGCCTCGAAGAAGCGCCGCCTCGACGACAAGTCGAAGCGGAGCGCCACCAAGCGCCTGCGCGGCAGCCGCGCGGATTAGGGGCCGGGCCCCGGATCCTGAGCTCGAATCCTGCGCTCGGATCCCGGGCTCAGATCCTGGCCGCCGCCGTGCCGTCCGGCGGATGCGTCTCGACCTCGCCGCTGACGTAGCTGCTGCCCGGCTTCATGATCGTCAGCACCAGGGCGATGACGGCCAGCAGCGCCGAGACCGCGGCCGGGAACAGGAAGGCGTCCTCGCCGTAGCGCATCTGCAGGAAGCCGCCGATCACCGCGCCGGTGCTCAGCGCCGCCCAGAGGGGGGCCTGGATCCAGAACGAGGGCGCCACGGTGCCGAGCATCAGGTTGGCGAGCCCGGTCCCGAAGCGCACCACGGCGCCGGTGACGTAGGTGAGCGCGAGGCTGCGCCCGCCCTCGTCCTGCAGCGTCGCGTTCTGCAGCCCGAGCGCGATGACGATCGGGTAGGCGTGGAGCGGGAAGGCGAAGCTGCCGTGCGGAACGATGAGCCCGATCGTCAGGAGCACCGATTGCAGCAGGAGCAGCACCGAGAGACGCCAGCGCCCGACCCAGGCCGCGATCAGCGTCCCCGCGAAGGCACCGAAGCAGAACAGGACGATGACCGAGGCGACGCGCGAGGTGCTCTCCCAGTCGAACCGGCTGACCGAGACGCCGAAGCGCGTCGTGTTCCCGCTCATGAACGACATGAACAGCTGCGAGAATTCGAGGAACCCGATGGAATCGGCGCAGCCGGCCACGGCCGAGAGCGCCAGCGCGAATGGGATGCGCGTCGCGGCGCTCGCGGGAAACGACTTGTTCTGCGTCTCTGCCATAGGTCTGCTATCCTCCGTCCCGTGCGGGGGCTCGAATTGCGGTGCTGTCAGGCCGGTGCGTCCGGTGCGGGATCGGACCCCGGCGTCAGGCCGGGGACGGGGTGCACCGATGCGTCCGGAGCAACAGTCATGCTCCAATTTGGTTCAACCGCGTCGTGCGCTGGCGCTCAAGGGCCGCAACGGAAACGTGAAGGGTCCGGCCGCCGGGCCACGATCACCCGACCCGGGACGTCGACCCCGTTTTCCCGCCGCGCGACCGCTGGCCGGCAGAGTTCGAGATCGAAGCCCGCTCCGGCCAGGGTCTCCCGCACCAGCGCGTCGCCGTGGGCGTAACGGGCATCCGCCCCCAGGACGAGCCCGTCGCCCGGGTGGGACTGCACGGTGAAGGCGAAGCGTCCGCCGGCCCGCAGGACGCGGGCGCTGCCGGAGACCATGCCGGAGAAATCGCCCACGTAGATCATGACGTCGGCGGCCGTGACGCAATCGGCCGAGGCGGGGGGCTCGGCGCCGAGCGCCGCCACCAGTTCGCCCTCCACCAGCCGGTGATAGAGGCCGCGCCGCCCGGCCTCGGCCAGCATGCCGGGCGAGAGGTCGATGCCGGTCAGGTGCTCCGGCCGGCCGCCGAGGGCGGCCCCGACGAGGCCCGTGCCGCAGCCGAGGTCGACGACGCGCCCCAGCGGCGCGGCCGGACCCGCGGTGGCATCGAGGGCGTCGGCGACGAGCGCGTGCCCGCGATAGGACAGGCCCTCGACGAGGTGGCGGTCGAAGCGCGGCGCGTAGGCGTCGAACAGCGCCCGGACGTAGCCCGGCGAGATCGCCGTGACCGCGTCCCCGGCGCCGATCCGCACCAGGGCCAGGCGGGCGCCCTGCGCGTCCTCGGGGTCGATGTCGAGGGCGTTGGCGTAGGCGCGCAGGGCCGCGTGATGGTCGCCCGCCCGCCCGCTCCGGGCGTAGCGGGCCTCGCGGGCGCGGCCGAGGAGGAACCAGGCCGGGGCGAAGCGGGGGGCGATCTCCAGGGTCTGCTCCGCCATCTCGGCGGCGCCGTCCGGGTCGCCGTCGTCGAGGCAGCCCTGGGCGTAGGCGTAGCGCCGGTCGGCGCGAAGGTCGCCGGAGGTGATCGTGCGGGACATGTGACTGCGAACGGGTCTCGGGCGCCCTATATGCCGCGCCGATGAGTCTCAGCGCCAGCGATCTTCTCACCCTGACCCGCGAGGGCCTGTACTGCCCCCTCGGGGGCTTCCACGTCGATCCGACCTGGCCGGTGCCGCGCGCCCTGATCACCCACGGGCACGCCGACCACGCCCGGGCGGGCCACGGCCGGGTGCTCGCCACGGGCGAGACCCTGCGCATCATGGCGGTGCGCTACGGGGCGGATTTCTGCGAGAGCCGGCAGGAGGCACCCCTCGGGCAGGAGATCCGCATCGGCGACGTGAGCGTGCGCTTCGCGCCCGCCGGGCACGTGCTCGGCTCGGCCCAGATCGCGATCGAGGCGCAGGGCGTCCGGGTCGTCGTGTCGGGCGACTACAAGCGCGCCTACGACCCGACCTGCCTGCCCTTCGAGGTGGTGCCCTGCGACGTCTTCATCACCGAGGCGACCTTCGGCCTGCCGGTGTTCCGGATGCCCGACACCCGCGACGAGGTGCGGAAGCTCCTCGATTCCGTGGCCCTGTTCCCCGAGCGCGCCCACATCGTTGGCGCCTACGCGCTCGGCAAGGCCCAGCGCGTGATGGCGCTCCTGCGGGAGGCCGGCTACGACCGGCCGATCTACCTCCACGGCGCGATGGAGAAGCTGACCGAGCTCTACAAACGGGAGGGCATCCCGCTCGGCGAGACCCCGAAGGTGGTGGCGGCCGAGCGCGCCAGGCTGCACGGCGCCATCGTGCTCTGCCCGCCCTCCTCGATCCAGGACGTCTGGTCGCGCAAGTTCCCCGACCCGGTGACCTCCTTCGCCTCGGGCTGGATGCGGGTGCGCGCCCGCGCCCGCCAGAAGGGCGTCGAGCTGCCCCTCTGCATCTCCGACCATTCCGACTGGCCCGATCTCTGCCGCACCATCCTGGAGACCGGGGCCGGTGAGGTCTGGGTCACCCACGGGCAGGAGGACGCCCTGGTCCACTGGTGCGGGACGCAGGGCATCGCGGCCAAGCCCCTGCACCTGCTGGGCTACGGCGACGACGGCGAGGCCGAGCCCGTCGCCGCTCCGGAGGAGGCCGCGTGAACGACTTCGCCCACCTCCTCGACCGCCTCGCCTACGAGCCGCGCCGCAACGCCAAGCTGCGCCTGCTGCAGGATTACTTCGCCCATGCCCCCGACCCGGAGCGCGGCTACGCGCTGGCCGCGATGACGGGCGGCCTGACCTTCCGCGAGGCCAAGCCCGCGATGATCCGCGGGCTGGTGGAGGCGCGCGTCGACCCGGTGCTGTTCGGGCTCTCGCACAACTACGTGGGCGATCTGGCCGAGACCACGGCCCTGATCTGGCCGGCGCCCGCGGCCTCGGCCGGTGAACCGGTCGTCGGCCCCGGCCACAACAACCCGCCGCCGCACGTACCGACCCTGGCCGAGGTCGTCGAGACCCTCGGCACCGTGAAGAAGGCCGACCTGCCCGCCCGCATCGCCGAATGGCTCGACGCGCTGGACGAGACCGGGCGCTGGGCGCTCCTCAAGCTCATCACCGGGGCGCTGCGGGTCGGCGTCTCGGCCCGGCTCGCCAAGACCGCCATCGGGGCGCTCGGCGGCCACGAGGCTGACGCCGTCGAGGAGGTCTGGCACGGGCTGGAGCCGCCCTACGCCACCCTGTTCGCCTGGGTCGAGGGCCGGGCCGAGCGGCCCGCCACCCTGAACCCGGCGCCGTTCCGGCCGCCGATGCTCTCGCACCCCATCGACGAGGAGGGCGACTTCGAGAAGCTCGATCCGGCCGCCTTCTCCGGCGAGTGGAAGTGGGACGGCATCCGCGTCCAGCTCGTCGGGGGCCGGGACGAGGCCGGCGCCCAGGTCGCCCGCATCTACTCGCGCACCGGCGAGGACATCTCCGGCGCCTTCCCGGATCTCGCCGAGGCCATCACCTTCTCGGGCGCCGTCGACGGCGAATTGCTGATCCTGCGCGAGGGCCGCGTGCAGAGCTTCAACGTGCTCCAGCAGCGCCTCAACCGGAAGGCCGTGACCCCGAAGCTCCTCGAGGAATTCCCCGCCCATGTCCGCGCCTACGACCTGATGCAGGCCGAGGGCGAGGACCTGCGCCCGCTGCCCTTCACCGAGCGCCGTGCCCGCCTGGAGGCCTTCGTGGCGGCCCTCGACCACGCCCGGATCGACCTCTCGCCCCTGGTGCCCTTCGCGAGCTGGGAGGATCTGGCCGCCGCCCGCGCCGACCCGGCCGCGGTGGGGGCGGGCGCGGATGCCGACGCCATCGAGGGCATCATGCTCAAGAGCCGCGACAGCGCCTACCTGCCCGGGCGGCCCAAGGGCCCGTGGTGGAAGTGGAAGCGCGAGCCGTTCCGGGTCGACACCGTGATGATGTACGCCCAGCGCGGGCACGGGAAGCGCTCGTCGTTCTACTCCGACTACACGTTCGGGGTCTGGCGCGACCGCGAGGACGGCACGCCGGAGCTCGTGCCGGTGGGCAAGGCCTATCACGGCTTCACCGATGCCGAGCTGGCCAAGCTCGACCGCTACGTCCGCAACAACACCACCAAGCGCTTCGGCCCGGTGCGCGAGGTCGCCTACGGGCTCGACCACGGCCTCGTGCTCGAGATCGCCTTCGAGGGCGTGCAGCGCTCGACCCGGCACAAGTCGGGGGTCGCCATGCGGTTTCCCCGGGTGGCCCGCATCCGCTGGGACAAGCCGGCGGCGGAGGCCGACCGGATCGAGGCCCTGGAGACCATCCTGGCCCGGGGCGAGCGCGAGATCGCGCCGGGCGAGACCTTGAAGGAGGCGGAGGCATGAGGACGGGAGGCATGAGGACGGGAGGGATGAGGACGGCAGGCAGGATCGGCGCGCTGGAGGGGTTCTCCAGCGGACCCGTGGAGCGGCAGGCGAGCGCGAGGCTCACGGTGTCGACGCCCGGCCAGGGCTTCACCGACATCACCCGCGCGGTCGCGGATTTCCTGCAGCGCAGCGGGGTCGTCACGGGCCTCGTCACCGTGTTCTGCCGGCACACCTCGGCCTCCCTGACCATCCAGGAGAATGCCGATCCCGACGTGCAGACCGACCTCCTCACCGCCCTCGACGGCCTCGCCCCGCGGCATGCCGGCTACGTCCACGGGGCCGAGGGGCCGGACGACATGCCGGCCCATATCCGCACGATGGTCACGGATTCGGCCCTCGGCGTGCCGGTGCTGGGCGGGCGCCTCGGCCTCGGCACCTGGCAGGGCCTCTACCTGATCGAGCATCGCGACCGGCCCCATCGACGCGAGATCCTGCTCCAGGTCGTCGGGGCCTGAGCCTCGCCCCTAGCGCCGGATCAGGATCACCCCGCCGATCAGGAGCCCGACGCCGAGGAGGCGCGGCCCGTCCAGGGCGCGCTGGGCGAGGCCGAGCCAGCCGAAATGGTCGAAGGCCACCGAGGCCAGCATCTGGCCCGTGACGAGGAGCGCCAGGAAGGTGGCCGCGCCGAGCTGCGGCACCAGGATCGTGGCCAGCGCGATGAAGACCGCGCCGAAGAACCCCCCGCTCCAGGCCCACCAGGGGATGCGCGCGGCGAGGCTCGCCGAGGGCAGCGGATCGCGCAGGACCAGGGCCAGCACCACCATGGACAGGAGGCCGACGAAGTAGCTCGCGAAGCCCGCCCAGGCCGCGGAGTTCAGGCCGATCCGCAGGTTCGCGATCAGCGCCTGCTGCACCACGATGCTGGCGCCCGCCAGCACGGAGAGGGCCAGGGGAAGCAGGAGGTTGAGCATGGGCCTCGGGACCGGTTCGGAGGACGGGTTCCTTGACAACCATCCCGCGGCCATGCCGTCAAATGACGGATCGGCGCGTTTCCATGCGGGCGAGGCATGATCAACCCGGCCCATCTCGATCTCTTCCGCGCCGTGATGCGCCATGGCGGGATGACCCGGGCCGCCGCGGCCCTCGGGGTCGGCCAGCCGCATGTGAGCCGGGCCATGGCGCAGCTCGAGGCCGAGACCGGCCTGTCGCTGTTCGTGCGCGGCCACGGCAGCGCCCGGCCGACGCCGGAGGGGGAGGCCTTCGCCCGGGAGGTCGAGCGCAGCTATGCCGGCCTCGACCATCTGCGCCACGCCGCCCGGCAGATCCGCGAACTCGGCACCGGACCCCTGCGCATCGCCTGCCAGCCCTCCCTGGCCTCGCGCCTGCTGCCGCGGGCGATCCGTCGCCTCGCCGCCGAACATCCGGGCGCCCGCGTCGCCGTCCACGTGCCGAGCCCGGACACGATCTGGGCCTGGGCCGCCTCGGGCCAGTGCGACCTCGGCCTCGCCCGCCCGCGCTCCGGCCATGCGGGCGTGACGGCGGAGCGCTTCCTGACCGTCGATGCGGTCTGCGCCGTGCCGCGCCGGCATCGCCTGGCCCGCCGGCCCGCCATCGCGGCGGAAGACCTCGCCGGCGAGACCCTGATCGCCGGCGGCCCGGGCCTGTTCCAGGAGGCGGTCGAGGCGCGGTTCGCGGAAGCCGGCTGCGTGCCGCGCTTTCCCCTGATGGCCCAGTACACGGCGGCGCGCTGCGGGCTCGTCGCGGAAGGGCTGGGCCTCGCCATCGTCGACCCGGTCCCGGCCGGCGAGCTCACCGGCCTGCCGATCGTGCTGCGCCCGTTCCGGCCGGCCCTGTCCATCGAGACCCTGCTGGTCCGCCCGGCGGGCCGTCCGCCGGGGCGCCTCGCGGAGCGCCTGGTCGAGCTTCTCCGCCTGGAGCGCGACGCGCTGGTCTCGGGCCGGAGCATCGCGCCCGCGTGAGGCGCGCCGCGCGGGACCGCTCCATCGGGACCGAACCCGTGCCCCGCCGCCCGGTTCTCCGCATATCGACGACACGAAACCGTACGCGGGAGAGATGCGATGAAAGCCCTCGTCTGGCACGGCGCTCAGGACATCCGCTGCGAATCCGTCCCCGATCCCCGCATCGAGGACGACCGGGACGCGATCATCAAGGTCACGTCCTGCGCGATCTGCGGCTCTGACCTGCACCTCTACGACCACTTCATGCCCGGCATGGAGAAGGGCGACGTCATGGGCCACGAGTTCATGGGCGAGGTGGTCGAGACCGGAAGGGGCATCAACGGCGCTCTGCGCAAGGGCGAGCGGGTGGTGATCCCGTTCACGATCATCTGCGGCGAGTGCGACCAGTGCAGACGCGGCTTCTTCTCGGTCTGCGAGCGATCGAACCGCAACAGGCACCTCGCCGCCAAGGCCTTCGGGCACACCACCGCGGGCCTGTTCGGCTACACCCACCTCACCGGCGGCTACCAGGGCGGACAGGCCGAGTACGTCCGCGTGCCCTTCGCCGACAAGACCCACATCAAGGTGCCGGACGAACTCACCGACGAGCAGGTGCTGTTCCTCGGCGACATCTTCCCGACCGGATGGCAGGCGGCGGTGCAGGCCGACATTCAGCCCACCGACACGGTGGCGATCTGGGGGGCTGGCCCGGTCGGCCAGATGGCGGTCCGCTCGGCGATCCTGCTGGGCGCCAAGCAGGTGGTGTGCATCGACCGGGTGCCCGAGCGTCTGGAGATGGCCCGCGCCGGCGGCGCCATCACCATCGACAACGCGACGGAGAGCACCGTCGAGCGCCTGAACCAGCTCACCGCCGGCAAGGGGCCGGAGAAGTGCATCGATGCCGTCGGCATGGAGGCGCACGCCCCCCGCGCCCTGGAACAGGTCTACGACCGCGTGAAGCAGGCGATGATGCTGGAGAGCGACCGCGCCACGGTGCTGCGCGAGATGATCTATGTCTGCCGCCCGGCCGGCATCCTCTCGGTTCCGGGCGTCTATGGCGGGCTCGTCGACAAGATCCCGATGGGCGCCCTGATGAACAAGGGCCTCACGCTCCGCACCGGGCAGACCCACGTCAACCGCTGGACCGACGACCTGGTCCAGCGCATCGCCGAGGGGCAGATCGATCCCTCCTTCGTCATCACCCATCGGGGGCGTCTCGAGGACGGGCCCGAGCTCTACAAGACGTTCCGCGACAAGAAGGACAATTGCATCAAGGTCGTGCTCCGGCCCTGATCGTCCCCCGATCCCGCTTCGAGGAGGTTCGCATGCCCGCATCCGCGTCCCGCCAGGACCGGACGGCCCGCCAGGGGAGCCCGGGATCCGAGGCAACCCCCGCCCGCCTCGCCGCGGACCGGCGCCGCCGGCCCGATCCGGCGACGCGCCAACTGGCGCAGGGCCTCGGCTGGTTCTCCCTCGCCCTCGGAGTGACCGAGCTGACCTGCGGCGACGCGATCGCACGCTGGCTCGGCATGCCGCGCGCCGGCCCGCTGGTGCGGGCCTACGGGGTGCGCGAGCTCGTCCAGGGGGCCGGCATCCTCGGCTCCCGCGATCCGACGCCCTGGATCTGGGCCCGGGTCGCCGGGGACGGCCTCGACGTCGCCACCGTGCTGCCTGGGCTCGGCGGCGACCCGCGCCACCGGACCAACACCGTCGTCGCCCTGACGGCCCTCGCGGGGGTCGGCCTGGCCGACATCCTCTGCGCACAGGCCCTCTCGGACGCCCCGCTGGCCCCCTCGGAGCGGGTCCGGGCGGATTACCGGAACCGGAGCGGGTTCCCGAAGGGACTCGCAGCGGCCCGCGGCGCCGCCCGCGACGTCCGGCCCCGGGACTTCACCACGCCGGAGGGGCTTCGCGCCTGGACCTGAGGCGGGGCACCCGCAGCGTCGGGAACGAACGCCCGGTCCCGGCCCCCGGCCGGTGCGCTCGCAGCAGGGGGGATCAGTCCGCAGACCGCCGGGACCCGGTGGGGCCGAGCGCGCGCAGGCGCGTCTCCAGGTCGGCGGCCAGCGCCTCGTAGTCGCGCAGGTGGACCCCGTCCGGCGGGGCGGTTTGCGTGGTCAGGCCCGCCTCGCCGTCGCGCAGGGCCGCGAACGGATCGAAGAACCGGCACCCGTGCCGGGCGCACAGGCCGCGCAGGGCCGCCGAGTAGGCCGCCACCGCCGCGGGATCGCGGTCCGCCCGCGCCTCCGGGCCGATCGGCGGGACGGCGGCGACCAGCACGAGATCGGCGTTGGCCCGCAGCCGTTCGAGACTGCGCGCAGCGGCCGCCTCGAACCCGCCCAGCGTGCTCTGCGACAGGGGGGCGGCGTGACGCAGGATGTCGTTCGTGCCGAGGAACAGCACCGCGACGCCGGCCCGGACCGGGAAGGTCAGCCCGTCGAGTTCCGCGGCGTAACGGCGTGCCGAGGTCCCGCCGATCCCGCCATTGACGACCCGCGGGAGCCGCCGGGCGAGCAGGGTGCCGAGGAGCTCCGCGTGGGAATTGCCCGCCAGGAAGACGAAGCCCGGCTGGGCCGCCGAGAGCGCCGCGCGGATCGCCGGCAGACGCCGCATCAGGTGCTCGCCGGCCAGTTGCCGGTTCCGCTGCGCGTCCTCGGAAGCACCGGCCATCGGGAGGCCCACCATCGGGGTGGCGGCCAGCGAGGCGCTCAGGGCGACGCCGATGGCCAGCACGGTCCGGCGCAGCCCTCGCGCGCCGGGCGATCGGCGGCGACCGAGATCGGGACCGTTCATCCGCACCCTCGGAGTGGCAGGTTTCGCTCGAGATTGGGTTCACTCGAGATCGGGGACGCGGGCCGTCGCGGCCGGAGTGCCGCGCTCCCGGATGGCGGGGTCAGGCGCCCGGGGCCGCGACGGCCTCGGCGGTGAATCGGGCGTAGCCCTTGGCCCGCAGATCGCAGGCCGGGCACGTGCCGCAGCCATGGCCCCAGGCGTGGCGGTCGCCGCGGGTGCCGAGGTAGCAGGTGTGGCTGTCCTCGACGATGAGGTCGACCAGCGCCCGGCCGCCGAGAGCCTCGGCCAGGCGCCAGGTCTCGGCCTTGTCGATCCACATCAGCGGCGTGTGCAGCACGAAGCGCCGGTCCATCCCGAGGTTCAGCGCCACCTGCAGCGCCTTGATGGTGTCGTCCCGGCAATCCGGGTAGCCGGAATAATCGGTCTCGCACATGCCGCCGACGATGTGGGTCAAGGAGCGGCGATAGGCCAGCGCCGCCGCGAAGGTCAGGAACAGGAGGTTGCGGCCCGGCACGAAGGTGTTGGGCAGGCCGCCGTCCTCGAAGGCGATGGCGGTGTCGCGGGTCAGCGCCGTGTCGGAGACCTGGCCCAGCGCGTCGAGGGCCAGGGTGTGGTCGTCGCCGAGCCGCGCCGCCCATGCGGGTTTCAGGGCCGCGAGGCCCCGGCGCAGCCCGTCCCGGCAGTCGAGCTCGATCCGGTGGCGCTGGCCGTAGTCGAAGCCCAGCGTCTCGACCCGCTCGAAGCGCGCGAGCGCCCAGGCGAGGCAGGTGGCGGAATCCTGCCCGCCCGAGAACAGGACCAGGGCGCCGCCGCTCGTCGCCGGGTCCTTCATCGCAGCGCCTCGCCCTCGTACTCGGCCCAGGACATCGGCGTCTCGTAGACCTTCACGGAGGAGAGGGCCGGCAGCGCCGCCTTGGTGCGTTCCCAGATCCAGGCCGCGATGTGCTCGGCGGTGGGGTTCTCCAGCCCCTCGATCTCGTTGAGGCAGTAATGGTCGAGGCGGGCCAGCACCGGCGCGAAGGCGTGCTCGACGTCGAAGAAATCCACCACCCAGCCGGTGGCCGGGTCGACGGCCCCCGAGAGAGTGAGCTCGACCCGGTAGGAATGCCCGTGCATGCGGTGGCAGCGATGGGTCTCGGGCACGTTCGGCAGGCGGTGGGCCGCCTCGAAGGTGAAGGCTTGGGTGATCTTCATCGAGCAATCTTCATGGTGCGAGCGGGCGGGTTCCTCCGGGTTCCTCACGGAATCCCGATGATCTTGTGCGTCTGCAACGAAAGCCGCCAGCGCGCGTCGCGCCGGCAATAGGCCACCGCCTCGGCCGTGTTGGCGAGCCGGTCCGGCCCGTCCATCGGCTGGAGCCAGTGGTGGCGGAAATCGAGCTCCGCGAAGGCCTCCGGCGCGGCCTTGGCCTGCGGGAAGACGAGCTTCAACTCGTGGCCGCTGCGCTGGACGAGGGGATTGCCGGCCTTCGGGCTGACGCAGATCCAGTCGATGCCGGCCGGGGCCGCCAGGGTGCCGTTGGTCTCCACCGCGATCTCGAAGCCGGCCGCGTGGACGGCGGCGATCAGGGCCGCGTCGAGCTGGAGCAGCGGCTCGCCGCCGGTGAAGACGACGTAGCGGCTGCGGGGGCCGCCGGCCCAGGTCGCGGCGATCGCCGCCGCCAGCTCCTGCGCCGTGGAAAAGCGCCCGCCGCCCTCGCCATCCATCCCGACGAAGTCGGTGTCGCAGAAGCGGCAGGCGGCGCCCGCGCGGTCCTCCTCGCGGCCGGACCAGAGATTGCAGCCGGCAAAGCGGCAGAACACCGCCGCGCGGCCCGCCTGCGCGCCCTCGCCCTGCAGGGTGTGGAACAGTTCCTTGACTGCGTAAGCCATCACGTCCTCGGCGCCCGCCCCGGCGGACCGTCCGGGCGCGCGCAGCTGATCCTCTGAAATCCTTCGGCCGCCGGAGACGGCTGCCGCGCAGATAAGCGGTCCCCGCCACCGGCACCACGGGGCGCGGGCGGCCCCCACCCATGCGGAGACTGCCGGTATACCATGAATCCGCCGGCTTCTCGCATCTGCGAGACCGTCTGCCATGCTCCTGCCACGGAACGCGGCTTTGTGGAGACCGTGTCACGATCCGGCGAGACGCGCTTGCCGTCGCTCCCGGAGGGGTGGCATGCCAGCTTGGCCGTTGACCGGCTTCCCGCCAGGGCCGATCATCGATCGGGCCGGGGCGTTCCTTCTTGAGACAGGCCTGATGTCGAACGGATTGTTGAGGCGCCTCGTCGTTGGTCTCGCGGTGGCGGCAGGCCTGCTCGGCGCAGGTTCCGCGAGCGCGGCCACGGCGCCGATCCTCGTGGTGGACGTCGATTCCGGCAAGGTGATCTACGGGCAGGCGGCCACCGACCCCTGGTTCCCGGCCTCGATCACCAAGCTGATGACCACCTACGTCGCCCTGGACCTGGTGCGGCAGGGCAAGCTCTCCCTCGATTCGCTGATCACCATCTCGCCGGCCGCCGCTGCCGAGCCGCCCTCGAAGATGGGCTTCCGCCCGGGCACCAAGCTCACCCTCGACAACGCCCTGAAGATCATCATGGTCAAGTCGGCCAACGACGTGGCCTGGGCGATCGGCGAGAACCTCGGCGGCTCCGTCGAGGGCTTCGCCCAGATGATGAACGAGACCGCCCAGCGCATCGGCATGCGCGAGAGCCGCTGGACCAACCCGAACGGCCTGCCCGATGCCCGGCAATGGACCTCGGCCCGCGACATGGCCGTCCTCGGCCGCGCCCTGATCCGCGACTTCCCCGAGAACCGCGCCCTGTTCTCGATCAGCGCGATCCAGTTCGGCCGCTCTGTGATGGCCAACCACAACGGCCTGCTCGGCCGCTACGCCGGCGCCGACGGCATGAAGACCGGCTTCATCTGCTCGGGCGGCTTCAACGTCGTGGCCACCGCCACCCGCAACGGGCGCCGCATCCTCACCGTGGTGATGGGCCAGCCGAGCGCCCGCGAGCGCGATCTCAAGGCGTCGGACCTGTTCGATTACGGCTTCAGCCAGTCGCCGGGCTGGGGCGCGCAGACCCTTGACGCCCTGCCGGCCTCCGGCATCTCGGAGCCGCCGGACATGCGGCCCTATATCTGCGACCGGAAGAAGCCGATGCCGGTGGACGAGGGCCAGGGCGCCATCACGGCGAGCGCCGGGGCCGCCGGCGCCAGCGCCGACAACGCCAACGCGCAGCTGATGGCCGCCGCCGCCCCGCCTTCGGCCGCGCTGGCCTTCGCCACCATGAACAGCGCCGCCCTGCGCACCCGCGCCCTGCCGCCCCGCGCGCCGCTGCAGCCGGTCCTGGTCTGGATCGGGCGCGACCCGGCCGAGGGCGCCATCGCCCTCAACGAGCAGGAGGAGGCCGAGAAGGCGGAGAGGGCCGCCAAGGTCGCGGAGGCCCGCAAGGCCAAGCTCGAGGCGGTCGCGGCCAAGCGCGAGGCCGCCCGCCAGGCCAAGGCCGCCGCCCCTGCCACGAAGGCCGCCGCCAAGCCCGAGCCGAGGAAGGCGCTCGCCCGCGGCAAGGCCGGCGTTCCGGCCACGGCCAGCGCCTATGCCCCCGCCGAGTCGACGCCCGTGATGGAGGGCGCGCCGAAGCTGAAGGTCGGCGCCGTCAAGAAGCCGGCGGCGAAGGCCGTCCCCAAGGCCGGGGTCAAGGCCGACGCGAAGGCCGAGCACAAGCCGGCCAAGCCCACCGCGAAGGGCACCAAGTCCGCCAGCAAGGCGCAGGCCGACGAGTAGGACGTCTCCGACGAGTTCGCCCGGAAGCTTGTCTCGACACTGCCTCATTCCAGGGCCGCGGTGCGGATCCCGGACTCCAGACGCACGGGTGGGGCGGAACGGTCCATCGTCGGCGGTTCTGGATTGCACGCCGCCGGCGCGCCCCTTCGGGTCCGGGCTCGCCTGCCGCGCCCCGGAATGAGGCGGTGCCGGCATCGGAACTTCCGGGCGGCCGGCCACGCGAAGTCTCCGGAACGAGGCCTCACGCATCCGGGGCCGTGCCGGGGTGCGTTTCGTAACATTGTTACATCGCCGAGGATTGAGCAGGCGCGCCCGGAGGGCTAGGTCAGGGTCATGACCGATCTGTCCAAGCCCGATCCCCGCGCGCCCGAGCCGATCCCGCTCACCGTCCTCACCGGCTTCCTCGGCGCCGGCAAGACGACCCTGCTCAACCGGATGCTGCGCGATCCGGCGCTGGCCGACACCGTGGTCATCGTCAACGAGTTCGGCGAGATCGGCCTCGACCACCTGCTGATCGAGCGGATCGACGAGGACATGGTCCTGCTCGGGGCGGGGTGCCTGTGCTGCACCGTGCGGGGCGACCTGATCGCCACCCTCGAAGACCTGCTGCGCAAGCGCGACAACGGCCGCATCCAGCCCTTCCGCCGGGTGGTGATCGAGACGACGGGCCTCGCCGACCCTGCGCCGATCCTGCACGCGCTGATCTACCATCCCTACCTCGTCATCCGATATCGCCTCCAGGGCGTCGTCACGGTGGTCGATGCGGTCAACGGCGCCTCGACCCTGGACGCCCATGTCGAGGCGGTGCGGCAGGTGGCGGTGGCCGACCAGATCGTGATGACGAAGCGGGATCTGGCGGATGGTGACGGCCGCGCCCTCGAGGCCCGCCTGCGGGCGCTGAACCCGGCGGCGCCCCTGCGCGACGCCGCGGTGGCGCCCGTCGATCTCCTCGGCGGCCTGTTCGGCCTCGACGGGAAGAGCGCCGACGTGCGCGCCTGGCTCGGCGCCGAGGCCGAGCGGGAGGCCGGTCACGACCATGGGCATCACCATCACGGCCACCACCATCACGGCCACCACCATCACGACGTGAACCGGCACGACGCCTCGATCCGGGCCTTCAGCCTGACCAGCGACGCGCCCGTGCCCCGCGCCGCCTTCGAGATGTTCCTCGATCTCCTGCGCTCGGCCCACGGTCCGAACCTGCTGCGCCTGAAGGGACTCGTGGCCCTGGCCGACGCCCCCGACCGGCCGCTGGTGGTGCACGGCGTGCAGCACGTCATCCACGCGCCGGTGCATCTCGACGCCTGGCCCGATGGCGACCATCGCTCGCGCCTCGTTCTGATCCTGCGCGACCTCGATCCGGCCTTCGTCGCCCGCCTGTGGGACGCCTTCCTGGGCCGGCCGCGCATCGACGGCCCCGATGCGGCGGCCCTCACCGACAATCCGCTGGCGATCCCCGGCGGCTGAGCCAGCCCCGTCCGGAAACGGGCGGCCCCGATCTTGAAACCTCGAGACCGACTGGCGCCCGCGGGCGTCCCCTTGTCCCAGGATGGGACGTCGGCGGGATCGGATCGAGACATGAGACAGCGATTCACGGTGATCGAGGGCGGCGCGGCGGCACGGGCTCCGGCGGCCGATGCGGCCCCCACCGCGGACGTGCAGGTTTCCCCGATCGCCGCGCCGCTCGCCTGGCGGGTCGACCTGCGCCGGGCGGCGGCGGTGAGCGAGGGCGAGATCGCGGCCTGGCGCGCGCTCCTCGTCCGTGCCCGGGTGGCGGATCCGGTGCTGGCCGACCCCGATTACCTGCTCTCGGCGGCCCAGCACCAGTCGGGTGGGCGCGACCTTCTCTTCGCCCTGGCCTGGACGACCGGCAACGGCCCCGACCAGCTCGCCGCCGTGCTGCCGCTGGCGCTGCCGCACACCCTCTGGGGCCAGGAGCGGATCGGCCTGTGGCAGCCGCACGGCACCGCCCTGGCGCCCACGATCGCGCCCGACCGCGTCGAGGCGGCGCGCATGGCGGTGTCCGAGCGCCTGCGTCTCCTCCGCCCCCGCGCCGTCCTGTTGCTCGATGGCGTGGCCGGGCCGGCCGCGCGGGCGCCCGCGGCGCAGCTCCGGGCGGTGCCCCGGCGCGCCGGCATTCCCACCCAGAGCCTCGTCGGCGTGCGTCCCGGCCGGGCGCCGTCGCAGGTGGAGCGGATCGGCGAGCCGGACCGGGTCCGCGACGCGGTGGAGGAGTTCCTGCTCCTCGATGCCGAGGTCTCGCTCGCCCCGATCATCGGTGATCCGTCGGAGGCCGCGCTGGTGCGGGTGGTGACGCGGCTCTTCGCGCAGCGCCGGCAGGTCACCGTGACCCTGACGCGGCAGGAGGGGGCGGTTGTCGCCGCCGCCATCACCCTCGGGCACGGGGCGCAGGCCGTCGCCTGGCGTCAGGTCGCGGGCGCGGTCGTGCCGGAGCGGATCGGGCGCTCCGCCTGAGGCGGTGCCCGGGCCGCCGCTACTCGTCCTCGCCGAACTTGTTGGCGAGGAGGTCGGTGATCGCCGTCATGCAGGCCTCGGCGTCGTCGCCGGAGGCGACCACGGCGATCGAGGTGCCCTGTGCCGCGCCGAGGGTGAGCAGGCCCATGATCGAGCGGCCGCCCACGGTCTCGCCGGAGCGGGTCACGGTGACGGCGGCATCGTAGCGCTCGACGGTCTGGACGAACTTCGCCGATGCCCGGGCGTGCAGGCCGCGCCGGTTGATGATCGGGAGCACCTGGATCAGCCCGCCCTCGGGCACCGGCGGCAGGCTGTCGTCGGCATCGTCGTCGTAGCTCATGGGCGTCGGCCGTCCCCTCGCTGGCGTTCCGCGCCGCGCTGCGCGGCATCGGCAGGCCCGCCGTTCACGCGCGGGACCCGAGATTGCCTGTAAGCCGTGGTTGCAGGGGAAGAAAGCCTATTTGCCGGCCAGCACGCGCGACGCGACATTGATGTACTTCCGGCCCGCTTCCTGCGCGTGCAGGACGGCGTCGCCGAGGGGCTCGGCATCACGCACGCTGGCGAGCTTGATCAGCATCGGCAGGTTGATGCCGGCCACGACCTCGACCTCGCCGCCGTTCATGCAGGAGAGGGCGAGGTTCGAGGGCGTGCCGCCGAACATGTCCGTGAGCACGACGACCCCATTGCCGGTGTTGACGCGGCTGACCGCATTCATGATGTCGAGCCGGCGCAGCTCCATATCGTCCTCGGGACCGATGGTGATGGTCTCGATCTGTTTCTGAGGCCCGACGACGTGTTCAAGGGCAGCCTTGAACTCGGTCGCCAATAGCCCGTGGGTGACGAGCACCATTCCAATCATCGACGCGGGTTCCAACGCCCTGTGAGCGGAGCCGCCATCTTGTGCAGCGCAAGGTCGAGCGCAAGGTGAATGCGGCATTTTGTGTGCTCGAACGTCATGATCATGCCACGGTGGTGGCCCCGGCGCTACGGTCTCGGGAGCGGCGGCAGGCGCAAGACCGGGCGGTGCGTCCCGGACGCCACGCCGTGGCACTCCGCGAGGGCATCGAGGACGAGGCGCGGCCCGAGGCCCGCGCGCAGCAGGGGCGCGTCGAGGCGCAGGGCCGGCAGGTCGAGCCCGAGCAGGGCCGTGCGGCTCAGGGGACCCTCCGGCAGGCGCGGCGCGTCGGCGACGAGATCGACCACGAGGCGGACCGGCACCGCGGACAGGATCTCGGTCGCCCGCAGCAGGCCGAGACCGCGCACCTCGATCCGGTCGCCGAGCTCCGGATCGGCGAGATCGGGATTGGCATGGGCGACCAGGGTCGCGCCGTCGCGGCTGAGGCGGACCCGGTCGTCGGCGACGAGGCTCGCCGGCCAGTCCATCACCGAGGCCCGGTCGAGAAGGAGGAGCGCCAGGGTCGACTTGCCCGCGCCCGAGGGGCCGCGAATCAGAAGGCCCGCCTCGCCCAGGGCGATGCAGGTGGCGTGGACGGAGTCGGTCCGGCTCGCGGGGTCGGGCATGGCGCGGCCGGACCCGGTCTCAGCGGGCCGCCGCCGGCAGGCGCACGATGAAGCGGGCGCCGCGCACCGTCGGCTCGCCGTCCTCGTCCGCCGGGCCGGGGCGGTTCTCGGCCCGGATCGTGCCGCGATGGGCCTGGACGATCTGGCGCGAGATCGAGAGGCCGAGGCCGGAATTCTGGCCGAAGCCCTGCTCCGGGCGGTCGGTGTAGAAGCGCTCGAAGATCCGCTCCAGGGCGTGCTCGGGAATGCCCGGGCCCTCGTCCTCGACGATGAGCTCGACGTCGCTGCGCACGCGGCGCAGGGCCACCCGGACCTTGGCGTCGGGGGGCGAGAACGAGCGCGCGTTGTCCAGGAGGTTGTTGACCACCTGGCCGAGGCGGCTGTCGTGCCCGAAGATCGTGAACGGCGAGTCCATCTCGCCGGCGGCCGTGTCGACGTCGAACTGGATCGGGGCGTCCTTCGGGCGCCGGCGCTCGTTGGCCACCGAGACCACGGTGGTCATCAGCTTGCGCATGTCGACCCGGCGGGCCTCAGCGCGGGCGAGCTCGGCATCGAGGCGCGAGGCGTCGGAGATGTCCGAGATCAGCCGGTCGAGGCGCTTCACGTCGTGCTGGATGATGGCGAGCAGGCGCCCGCGCGAATCATCTGACTTCGCCAGCGGCAGGGTTTCGACGGCGCTGCGGAGCGAGGTCAGCGGGTTCTTCAGCTCGTGGCTGACATCGGCCGCGAAGCTCTCGATGGCGTCGATCCGGCGGTAGAGCGCCTGGGTCATGTCGCGCAGCGCCCCCGAGAGGTGGCCGATCTCGTCGGTGCGCCCGGTGAAGTCGGGGATCTCCTCGCGGGACTTGATGCCCAGGCGCACCTTCTCGGCCGCGTCCGCGAGGCGCCGCACCGGCCCGGCGATGGCGCCCGCGAGCAGGATCGACAGCACGAGCATCACCGCCGCGGCGATGAGGAAGACCTGGAGCAGGCCGAAGCGCTCCGAGGCGATGACGCGGTCGATGTCGCCCCCTTGCGTCGACAGCATCAGGGCGCCGCGCACCGAGTTGGCCCGCTGGATCGGCACCGCCACGGAGACGATGGTCTCGCCGGCCGGGTTGCGGCGCACGATGGTGCCGCGGGCGCCGGCGAGCGCCACCTGCACCTCCTTCAGGCCATGGCCGCTGGCCGGGCCGACATCCTCGGTCACGCCGGGGGCGGCGCCGTCGCCGTCGAGCCTGGCCCCGAACTTGGCCTGCACGGTCTCCCAGGCCTTCTCCAGCCAGGTGCGCTTGCGCGGGCGGACGTCCGGGTCGCTGCGGTTCATCTCGCCCCGCGCCGAGAGGGTGCGGGTGTCGAACAGGAGGCCGCCCTCCTGGTCGTAGACCCGGGCGCGGTTGCCCGTGGGCGTGATCAGCCGGCGCAGGAGCGGGGCCACGCGCTCCGGGTTCAGCGAGAAGGTGAGGGGGGAGGAGGGCTCCTCGCCCTCGCCGGCCTGGAGCTGGAGCAGCTTGTCCGGGTCGATCCGGATGGCGTCGGTCTCGACCGAGGCCGAGGAGGCGATGGCGCCGGCGATGATCTCGCCCTGGATCAGCAGGCTCTGCACCCGGGCCTGGATCAGCCCCTGGCGGAACTGGTTCAGGTAGAGGAAGCCGAACAGGAGGGCGATGAGCCCGACGAGGTTGAGCACGACGATGCGTCGCGTCAGGCTCGACGAGGCCCGTTGGCCGATCCCGTTCCAGATCTGGCGGGGCCAGCCCAGCACGCCGCGCGACGGGATTTCGGCTTGGTCTGTGGTGGCCACGAGCGTCCGGTGGTGAGGGAAAGCGGTGCGGGCGGGGGCGCCTGAGGCCCGGGCGGGCGCTCAGCTCTCCTTGAAGCGGTAGCCGACGCCGTAGAGCGTCTCGATCATGTCGAAGCTCGTGTCGGTCACCTTGAACTTCTTGCGCAGGCGCTTGATGTGGCTGTCGATGGTCCGGTCGTCGACGTAGACCTGGTCGTCGTAGGCCGCATCCATCAGGGCGTTGCGGCTCTTCACGACGCCGGGGCGGTGCGCCAGCGCCTGGAGGATCAGGAACTCCGTCACCGTCAGGGTCACGGGCTCGCCCTTCCAGGTGCAGGTGTGGCGCTCGGGATCCATCATCAGGAGCCCGCGCTCCAGGGAGCGGGCGGCGGCATCGGCCTCGCGGGCGGCGGCGCCCGGGCCGTCCTTGGGGGCGAAGCGCCGGAGCACGGCCTTGACCCGCTCGACGAGGAGGCGTTGCGAGAACGGCTTATGGATGAAGTCGTCGGCGCCCATCTTGAGGCCGAACAACTCGTCGATCTCCTCGTCCTTCGAGGTCAGGAAGATCACCGGAAGGTCGGATTTCTGCCGCAGACGCCTGAGAAGCTCCATCCCGTCCATGCGCGGCATCTTGATGTCGAAGATCGCGAGGTCCGGCGGGGAATGCTTCAGGCCGTCCAGCGCCGAGGCGCCGTCGGTGTAGGTCTGGATGCGGTAGCCTTCCGTCTCGAGCGCGATCGAGACGGAAGTGAGGATGTTTCGGTCGTCGTCCACGAGGGCGATGGTCGGCATGCGCGTGTCCTGTTGCTCGGATGCGGCTCGGCGGACGTCTGATGGCGCCAGCCCCTCCGCATCCCACCCCGTCCCCCGTCGTGGACGGCGGGCAGAGATCGGCAAAAACGCGGTGGCGACCGTGCCGGGGAGGCGGGCCGCGTTCGCGCGGAGAGTCAGGCTGTGTAATGGCAATGTGCTGAAAAAGCGAGCGACCTCGGTCGTTTGTTCGTTTGCGGCTTGACTGATGCCAACGGGCCGCAGTCCGGCGCCCTCGTGCGAGGGTCCGCACCCTGGCTATGATCCCCCGGCTGAACGCGGCCTGAGCACCGGTCCGCGGGCGCCGAATCGAGGGGATGTTCATGGCCGAGGGCGAGTCCAGGACCGGGGGGGAACGGCGCGGGCCGGCGGTGCCGCTGCCGGCGGCCGAGGCGCCGTTCGATGCGATCGGGCTGGCCCGCCACCTCCTGCGCAGCATCCGCTCGGGCGCCCTCGCCACCCTGGACCCGGAGGACGGCACGCCCTTCGCCTCCCTGGTGACCATCGCCACGGACGTGGACGGCACGCCCTTGATGCTGCTCTCGCGGCTCTCGGCCCATACCCGCAACCTGCTGAAGGACCCGCGCGCCTCGCTGCTGTTCAGCGCCGGCGGCAAGGGCGATCCGCTCGCCCATCCGCGCCTGACCGTGACGGGGCGGGTGACCCAGACCCCGGAGCCGCGCGCCCGCGCTCGCTTCGTCGCCCGCCACCCGAAATCGAAGCTCTACGCCGACTTTCCCGATTTCGGGTTCTTCGCCCTGGAGCCCACGGCCGGGCACCTCAACGGCGGCTTCGCCAAGGCCGCGGTGCTCACCGCCGACGAGCTGCGCCTCGATCTCGCCGGCGCCGAGGGGCTGGTGGCCGGCGAGGCCGGCGCCGTCGAGCACATGAACGCCGACCATGCCGACGCGCTGGCGCTCTACGCCGTGGCGGCCGGGGCCGAGCCGGGTCCCTGGCGCCTCACCGGCCTCGACCCGGAGGGCATGGACCTCCTCACCGGAGACCGGACCGCGCGGGTGCTCTACCCGGAGCCGGTCCGGGAGATGGGCGCCCTGCGCAAGGTGCTGGTGACGATGGCCGCGCAGGCCCGGGCGGGGGATGCGCCGAGGGCGGATTGATTCCCTCCGGCTTCCGGCCCGGTCGGCGGTCGGGCGCCGGTGCGCCCGGTCGCGGGCCTACTTCTTGTCGTGGCTGTGACCGTGGGCGTGCCCGTCATTGGCGGAGTGCACGGGCTTGCCGTCCCTGGTCAGCTCGCGGCTCTCGCTGACGCGCGGGTCGTCGCGGTGGGCCGGACCGCCCGAGACGCCGCCGGTATTGGGCACGGACACGGACGGATTGGCGGCATTGCCGTGGCCGTCGATGGCGGAGGCCGGGCCTGCCAGCGCGGTCATGAGGGCGACCGAGAGCAGGGTGAGCATGGTGCGGGTCATCGTGATCCTCGTGTTGGCGCAGCCCCGTCGGCTGCGGTGAGGCTGGAGATGGCCAGGCCGTTCGACCGCCGTGTGCCGGGTTCGTGACGAAGTGTGTCGATCGGAGTCCCGACGACGATCCGCGCCAAGGGCGCGGTGTCCGGCTCAGCCGGGCGGACGGGGCAGGACGATGCGCACCCGCAGGCCGCCGCCGGTCCGGTTCTCGAGGCCGATGCGCCCGCCCTCCGCCTCCACGACGCGCCGGGCGATCGTCAGCCCGAGACCGGTTCCGCCGTTGTTCCGGTTCCGCGAGCCTTCGAGGCGGGTGAAGGGCGCGAAGGCCCGCTCCACCGCGTCCGGCGGAATGCCGGGGCCGTCGTCCTCGACGCAGACCACGAGCGTCGACGTCTCGACCGCGAGGTGCACACGGGCGCGGCCGCCGTAGCGGACGGCGTTGTCGACCACGTTGTCCAGCGCCCGCCGCAGCGCGACCGGGCGGATCGCCGCGAGGGCCCGGCCGGGTCCGTCGTAGTGGATCGCGTGGCCGGCATCCTGTCCCGCATCGGTGATGCTGATCAGGAGGCTGGCGACGTTGGTGACCCGGCGCGCCTCCGGGTCGGAATCGCCGCGCAGATAGGCCAGCGTCGAGTCGATCATGGCCAGCATGTCGTCGAGGTCGGATTCCATGCCCCGTCGCTCGGGTGCGTCGCCGAGCCCGTCGAGCCGCAGGCGCAGGCGCGCGATCGGGGTGCGCAGGTCGTGGGAGACGGCGGCGAGCGCCTGGGTGCGCTCGGTCAGGAGATCCGCGATCCGCGCCTGCATCCCGTTGAGGGCGCGGGCGATCTCGCGGGTCTCGTCCGGGCCGGCCTCCGGCACCGGCACCGGCCGGCCGTGACCGATCAGGCCGGTGAGGCGCGTCAGGCTGCGCAGGGGGCCGGCGATCCGGTGCATCAGCAGCACCGCCGCGAGGCCGACGAGGACGGCCATGGCGGTGGCCAGGTAGGCCCAGGGATTCTGCAGGGCGAGGCTCGGCGCATGGGCGGAGCGGAAGGTCAGGGCGGTCCCGTCCGGGAGCGCCAGCGTCCCGGCGAGGTCGTTCCGGTGGAGGGGATCGTCGCCCCCCTCCAGCGTCAGGGCGAGGGCGTTCCCGAGACTCGGGTCGAGGGCGGTCAGGCGCGCGCGCAGGGGCGCGAGGGGCGGATCCGTCCGCGACCGCTCCGGCGCGATGGCCTCGGACCATCCGATCTCGAAATGCGGATTGGACAGGGCCTTCGCCTCCGCATCCCGCTCCGCCGGCGGTCGCCGCATCACGGCCTCCCGGGCCAGGGCGAGCTGCGTCGCGACCTGGCTCGCGAAGGCCTCGTCGGCCGCCGCGGCGGCCGATTGGCGATAGAGCAGCAGGGCGCCTCCATGGACCGCCAGGATGGCGACGAGCAGGACGGCGACCGTGCGGGCCTCGAGGCTCCGGGCCAGGGGGCGCAGCCGGCCGAGGAACGCACCGCCGACGGACCGGACACTCATGCGCGCTCGACCTTGGTCGCCAGCATGTAGCCCGAGCCCCGCACCGTCTTGATCACCGGCTGGGCGCCCTCGGGGGGATCGAGCTTTCGGCGCAGCCGGCTGACCAGCGTGTCGACGCTGCGGTCGGAGGGCGAGCCAAGACGGGCGCGCGACAGTTCGAGGATCTGCTCGCGGCCGAGGACCCGTCCCGGATGGTCGAGGAACACGAGGAGGAGGTCGTACTCCGCGCCCGAGAGATCGACGCCGGCCCCTTCCGGATCGACGAGGGCGCGGCTGCGCAGGTCGAGCCGCCAGCCGGCGAAGGTGAGGGTCGCGTGGCCGCGCGCGGCGAGGGGGGCCGGCGCGACGACGGATCGGCGCAGGACGGCGCGGATCCGGGCGAGCAGCTCGGGGCGCCCGAACGGCTTGGCGATGTAGTCGTCGGCGCCGAGTTCCAGGCCGAGGACCCGGTCCGCCTCCTCGCCCCGCGCGCTGACGATGATCACGGGCACCCGGGACCGGGACCGCAGCGTGCGCAGCAGGTCGAGGCCCGAGGCGCCGGGCAGCATGACGTCGAGGAGAATCAGGTCGACGCCGCCCTCCGGCAGCAGCCGCCACAGCTCGGCGCCGCTCCGGCATCCGGTGACCCGGTAGCCGCTCTCCCGCAGGGCGCGGGTCACCAGCATGCGCATGCCGTCGTCGTCCTCGACGAGGAGGACGTGGCCCGCGTCCGGCGTGGCTCCGGCGCCCTCACTCGGGATCATGGTTCGATCTCGCTCCGCTTGCGGGGATGGGCGTCACCGCGGGATCGGTCGGTGATCGGGCGCGGCTGCAAGCCTGTTCTCCAAGCCCGTTCTCCAAGTCCGTTCTGCCAGCGCGTTCCGCAAGTCCGTTCCGCAAGTCCGTTCCGTTCCGGGTCCGGGCGCCGCGTCGTTCGGTCTGGTCCCCGAGACGGCGCCGAACTCGCCCTGCGCTTGGCGCGGGGGGCGGGCGCTGCTATCTGCGGCGTTCAAATTCTTCACCCCCTTACGACCGTGCGCCGGGTCCGTCCGATGACGGCGGGCCGCGCGCGCCGGAGATCGCATCCTCGATGACAACGACCCCCATCGACAACATCCGCAACTTCTCCATCGTCGCGCATATCGACCACGGCAAGTCGACGCTTGCCGACCGGCTGATCCAGACCACCGGCACGGTGGCCCTGCGCGACATGAGCGAGCAGATGCTCGACTCGATGGACATCGAGAAGGAGCGCGGCATCACCATCAAGGCGCAGACGGTGCGCCTCGAGTACAAGGCCGAGGACGGCAAGGACTACGTCCTCAACCTGATGGACACGCCCGGCCACGTCGACTTCGCCTACGAGGTGTCGCGCTCGCTCGCGGCCTGCGAGGGCTCGCTGCTGGTGGTCGACGCCTCGCAGGGCGTCGAGGCGCAGACGCTCGCCAACGTCTACCAGGCCCTCGACGCCAACCACGAGATCGTCCCCGTCCTCAACAAGATCGACCTGCCGGCGGCGGAGCCCGAGCGCATCCGCGCCCAGATCGAGGAGGTGATCGGCATCGACGCCTCCGAGGCGGTGGCGATCTCGGCCAAGAGCGGCCTCAACATCGAGGCGGTGCTGGAGGCCATCGTCACCCGCCTGCCGCCGCCCAAGGGCGACCGCGACGCGCCCCTGAAGGCGCTCCTCGTAGACAGCTGGTACGACGTCTATCTCGGCGTCGTCGTGCTGGTGCGCATCGTCGACGGCGTCCTCAAGAAGGGCATGAACATCCGCATGATGCGGGCCGATGCCGTCCACGGCGTCGACAAGATCGGCGTGTTCCGGCCGAAGATGGCCGATATCGGCGAACTCGGCCCCGGCGAGGTCGGCTTCTTCACCGGCTCGATCAAGGAGGTGGCCGACACCCGCGTCGGCGACACGCTCACCGAGGACAAGCGTCCCTGCAAGGAGATGCTGCCGGGCTTCAAGGACGTGCAGTCGGTGGTGTTCTGCGGGCTGTTCCCGGTCGATGCCGCCGAGTTCGAGACCCTGCGCAGCGCCATGAGCAAGCTCCGGCTCAACGACGCCTCGTTCTCGTACGAGATGGAGACCTCCGCGGCGCTCGGCTTCGGCTTCCGCTGCGGCTTCCTCGGGCTGCTCCACCTCGAGATCATCCAGGAGCGCCTGGAGCGCGAGTTCAACCTCGACCTGATCTCCACGGCGCCCTCCGTGGTCTACCGCCTGCAGATGACGGACGGGTCGATCAAGGAGCTGCACAACCCGGCCGACATGCCGGACGTGATGAAGATCACCGCCATCGAGGAGCCGTGGATCCGCGCCACCATCCTCACCCCCGACGAGTATCTCGGCGGCGTGCTCAAGCTCTGCCAGGACCGGCGCGGCACCCAGGTCGACCTCAACTACGTCGGCAAGCGCGCCATGGTGGTCTACGACCTGCCGCTGAACGAGGTGGTGTTCGACTTCTACGACCGCCTGAAGTCGATCTCGAAGGGCTACGCCTCCTTCGACTACCACATCTCGGATTACCGCGAGGGCGACCTCGTGAAGATGTCGATCCTGGTCAATGCCGAGCCGGTCGACGCCCTCTCGATGCTGGTCCACCGCACCCGCGCCGAGCATCGCGGCCGGGCCATGTGCGAGAAGCTGAAGGACCTGATCCCGCGCCACCTGTTCCAGATCCCGGTCCAGGCGGCTTTGGGCGGCAAGATCATCGCCCGCGAGACCATCAAGGCGCTGTCCAAGGACGTGACCGCCAAGTGCTACGGCGGCGACATCTCGCGCAAGCGCAAGCTCCTCGACAAGCAGAAGGAGGGCAAGAAGAAGATGCGCCAGTTCGGCAAGGTCGAGATCCCGCAGGAGGCGTTCATCGCCGCCCTGAAGATGGACGATTGAGCCGGGCCGCCCGACCGTGGACCCCCATCCGGACCCGAACGCGCCGATCCCGCTGACCGTCCTGATCCGGACGCTGAACGAGGCGGACCGCATCGAGGCGGCGATCCGCTCGGCGCTGCCGCTGAACTGCGAGATCCTCGTCATCGATGCGGGCTCGACGGACGCGACCGTGTCCATCGCCGAATCCCTCGGCGCGCGGGTGGTGGTGAACCCCTGGAAGGGGTTCGGGCCGCAGCGGCGCTTCGGCGAGGAACTCTGCCGGCACGACCACATCTTCAGCGTCGATGCCGACGAGATCCTGACGCCGGAGATCGTCCGCGAGATCCGGGCGATCTTCCGCTCGCCCAAGATCCCGTCGCTGATGATCGTCCGCAAGGCGATGGTGCTGCCCCACCACGCGCGCCCCTCGCCCTGGGCCTTCTGCACCGAGAACGTCTACCTCTACGACCGGCGCGTCGCCCGCACGACCGACAACCCGAACTGGGACAAGCTCGCGATCACCACGGACGCGAAGCCGGTGACGATCCGCTCCGTGGTCTGGCACCACAC
Organism: Methylobacterium sp. Leaf104; assembly: GCF_001422885.1. Taxonomy (GTDB): domain Bacteria; phylum Pseudomonadota; class Alphaproteobacteria; order Rhizobiales; family Beijerinckiaceae; genus Methylobacterium. The sequence continues at coordinate 266,237 of NZ_LMMZ01000001.1, forward strand.
CTTCCGCGATTGGAACCACGCCATCGCCAAGTCGAACTATGTCGGGCAGCTCGCCGCCGACACGCAGCCGATCGGCTCGCGGTTCGAGACCGGCCTGCGGCTGGTGTTCGAGTATCCCCTGAACTTCCTGAAGTTCTACATCCTGCGGCGCTTCTTCCTCGCCGGGCTCGACGGCTTCGTGATGGCGAGCGTGCTCGCCTATGGCCGCTTCATCCGGATCGCCAAGATGCACGAGGCGACCCGCGGCCAGCCCTCGACGGGGCTGCCCTTCCTGCGCCGGGCCAAGCGCCCCGCGCCGGATGCCCAGGCCGGACCCGGCTGAGGAGCGCCCCGGCCACATCCGCGACGCATTCCGCCTGCTCCTGATCGCGGTCGGCGTCCGTGCCCGGCGCGCCGCTTGCCAGGCGGCCGGGGGCGCGGCACTGTCAGCTTGGCCATACGCGTCGCGGTTCCGCCGAAGGATCGGCCCATCGCGCGACGGAACGACGGGACGTCCGGAATGATCAGGGACACGGGGAACGCCGCCGACGGCACGACGGACACGGGTGGCGCGTCCGGGGGGCGGACGGGAAGTCTGAGCCGCCGCGCCTTCCTGGTCGGCACCGGCGCCGGCCTCGGCGCCCTCGGGCTCGCCGGCTGCGTCTCCTCCGACGGCGCCCTGCGCGCCGAGGCGGCCAGGACCTACGGCCCGATGCCGGGCGAGAAGTTCCCGATCCCGGCGACCGACATCAGCAAGCTCGATCCGAAATACTTCCGCCGCACGGTCCCGTACGAGACCAGGGAGGCCGCCGGCACGATCATCGTCGATCCGGCCAACTACTACGTCTACCGCGTCGAGCGCGACGGCAGCGCGACCCGCTACGGCGCCAATGTCGGCCGCGACGGCTTCCGGTGGAGCGGCGACGCCTATGTCGGGCGCAAGTCCGAATGGGCGACCTGGACCCCGCCCAGGGAGATGATCAAGCGCCAGCCCGAGGCGGCCAAGTATGCCCGCGGCATGCCCGGCGGCCTCGACAACCCGCTCGGCGCCCGCACCCTGCACCTCTACCAGAACGGCGCCTACACGCTCTACACGATCTACGCCTCGAGCGAGCCCGACACGATCGGCTCGGGCATCACCAGCGGCTGCGTCGGCCTGCTGAGCCAGGACATGATCGATCTCTACGCCCGCACCCCGGTGAAGACCAAGGTCGTCGTCCTGCCGGCCTGAGCGACCGACGCGCTCAGCGCGGCGCGGCCATCCTGAGGGTCCCGCGACCGGCGGCCTTGGCCGCGTAGAGGGCCGCGTCGGCGTCGCTGAACAGGTCCGCGGGCGCCGACCACGCCGCCCGCGCGATGCCCACGGAGGCGCCGAGGCGGAGGCGCACGCCGCGGTGGAGGACGGGCTCGCGCAGGGCCGCGACGATCCGCCGGCCGAGCGCCTCGCAGAGGGGCGCGTCGGCCTCCCGCCGGAGCAGGACCGCGAACTCGTCCCCGCCGATCCGGGCGACGAGGTCGGCCGCGTGGCAGACCTCGCGCAGCCGCCGGGCCGCTTCCCGCAGGCAGGCATCGCCCACGGCGTGCCCATGGGTGTCGTTGATCGCCTTGAAGCCGTCGAGGTCGACCAGCACCAGCGCGCCGGTCTCGGAGAGCTCCGCCAGCCGGCCGTCGAAGACCGTCCGGTTGGCGAGGCCCGTCATGCCGTCGAACTCCGCCATCCGGCGCGTGCGGTCCGCCAGCAGCTTCTGCTCGGTGATGTCCTGCTTGAACCCGAACAGGCGGGCCGGAACGCCGTCCCGGGCCTCCACCGTCGCGGTGATCCGGATCCAGCGCCGGCTGCCGCGCCGCCCGACGATCTCGGATTCCAGGGTGAACGAGGACCGGCGGCCGATCGCCTCCGCCCGCACGGCCACGAGCTGGCGGCGCGCCTCCGCGGTGTAGCAGGCGAGGGTGTCCCGGCGGTTCGGCGCCGCTCCGCGCGGGAACTCGAAGAGGTCGTAGACGCCCCCGCTCCAGCGCAGGGTCTCGCCCGGCAGGTCGCAGTGCCAGAGACCGATCCCGGCCTCGGCCGAGGCCCGCTCGAAGACGCGCGTCCGGTCGGCGAGGGCATCGGCCTGGCGCTGGATCAGGGCCGCCTGGGCGGCGAGTTCGCCGCGGAGCGCGAGGATCGTCGCGGTGTCGCGCCACCGCTGCGCCGCCGCGGCGTCGACGGCATGGGTGGCCACGCGGAGGGCGGCGGAGGCCAGGCGTCCACGAGGCGGAACCCGCAGCGGGTCGGTGGGATCACCGGAAGACGTCAAGGGTCGTGCCCCGTTCGAGCCGAGGCACGAGACCCGAATCGCGCGAAGATCGCCGCCAGCGATCTCCCCGGTTCCGAGACGTCCTCAGGTCCCCACGATAGGGGCGGCCAGGTTAACGGAGGTTAACCGCCGCGGCACGTCCTGTCACGCTTCGCCTATTCGGCGGCCTTGTCCCCGTCCTGGACCTCGGCCTTGTCGGCCGGCGGCTCGGCACTCGCCACGGATTTGCGCTCGAGCATCGGTTGCAGGCGCTCGGCCAGCTGCTGCCCCAGGTGGCGGGTATAGGCGTTCTGGAAGTAGCGGGTGCCGGTGCCGCGCCCGTAGAGGCGGTCATGGGCCTGGATCATCGCGTCGACTTCCGGGCGGCACAGGAAGCCGGTGATTCCGGCGGCCTCGTACCAGCGGCCCGCCCGGGCGTGCCGGGTGGCGGCCGGGTTGGACAGCACGGTCTCGGCGAAGCACTCCGTCGCCGCCCGCTCGAGGGGCGACATCACCGCGTGGGGTTGGGCCGGATTACGGCCTGCCGCCTCCGCCGCGGCGCCCCATCCCAAGGTCGTCACCAACGCGCCGAACAGCAAAGCCTTCATCGTGGGAAGCCCCGTGCGTAATCGTTCTCGATCCGACGCGAGTATTCACCAGCGATTGGGTCCGGAGAAGGGCGGAAGTCCGGCACTCCGGCGTCGGACGACGATCGGCGCGCGGTTGTGGCGCGCCCATCACAGGGGGGCCTTCAGCCCCGGCGCTCGGCGTTCCAGCGCCCGCTGCAGGCGATCAGGCCGGTGGTGGTCCAGGTGCCGTTGCCGGTGCCCGAGCGGCCGAGCCGCCCGACCACGTCGGCGGCGTCGTTGCCGCGGGAGATCACGGCCCGAACGGCGCCGCTCTGCGAGACCCGGCCGTTGATGTTGAACTCGCCGCCGGCATAGCTCGCCTCGCCCCGCCGGATCTGCACGCCGTAGCGGTAGGCCCGGTCGCAGGGGCCGTCGAGGGTCACCACCTCGATGCTCCAGGTGCCGTCGTAGCGATTCGGCACCTGGACCTTCTTCTTGGCGGCGTCGGCGACCCCGGCGGAGGCGGTCAGGAGGGCGAGGGTAGTCGCCGCGAGGGCTGCGCGTCGCATGGCATTCCGTTCGTGTTTCGACTCGACTGGGCCGAGAACGAGCGTGGCCGCCCGACGGTTGCGCCCCTACGCGTTCGTCGCGTGCGCCAGCGCTCCCGTCAGCAGCGCCAGAACGTCGCCGCCGGCCTGGAGCTCGCCGTCGACGCCGGCCGCCTTCAGGGGCCCGGCGAGGTCGCCCGCCTTGCCGGCGAGGTACAGGGCGGCGGCGCCCGCGGCCTTGAGCGCCCGGGCGGCCTCGACCGCGTGGGTGGCGTAGAGGGCGTCGGAGGAGCACAGGCAGGCGATACGGGCACCCGAGGCGCGGAAGGCCTCCGCCAGGGCCGCCGGCTCGGTGAAGCCCTCCTGGTTCACCGCCTCGATGCCGCCGGCCGCGAAGGCGTTGGCGGCGAAGGTCGAGCGGGCGTTGAAGACCGCCACCGGGCCGAGATTGGCCAGGAACACCGAGGGGCGGCGGCCGCTCGCCGCGAGCGCCGCGTCGGAGGCGTCGCGCAGGGCCTCGTAGGGCTCGGCGAGGCGCTGGGAGGGCAGGGGCGCGCCGGTCATGGCCGGCCCGCGGCCGAAGCCGGCGGCCGGAGGCGCCGCCACGGGGGCGACCTCCAGCACCGTGACGGGCTTCTCGGCGAGGTAGGGGAACTCGCTGGCGCCGGTCAGGGCCTCGCGGCGGGTGGCGACGTTCCGGGACCGGGTCGCCCGCGTCGCGGCGATCCGCTTCTGGATCATGCCGCTCCGCAGGCTCGCGACGATGCCGCCCTCGTTCTCGATCTCCTGGAAGGCGGCCCAGGCGGCCGTGGTCAGCTCGCCCGTCAGCGTCTCGAAGCTGCCGGCCCCGGCGGCCGGGTCGGCGACGCGGGCGAGGTTCGATTCCTCGATGAGGACGATCTGGCTGTTGCGCACCACGCGCCGCGCGAAGGCGTCGCTCAGGCCCAGGGCCGCCGTGTAGGGCAGGGCGGTGATCGCGTCGGCCCCGCCGAGGCCGGCCGAGCAGGCGGCCATGGCCGTGCGCAGGATGTTCACGAAGGGATCGCGCCGGGTCATCATCCGCCAGGCGGTCTCGGCATGGAGGCGCAGGGGCCGGGGCGCGAGGCCGCAGGCCGATTCCACCCGCGCCCAGAGCCGGCGCATGGCCCGGAACTTGGCGATGGTCAGGAACTCGTCGGCATCGGCCGTGAGCAGGACCGCGACGGCATCGCGGGCGCGCTCCAGCGGGTGCCCGTCGGTCTCCAGGACGCGCAGGTAGTCCACGGCGGTGGCGAGCACGGCCGCGAGCTCGGCGGCCTCGCTGGCCCCGGCCTCGTGGTAGGGCCGGCCGTCGGCGAGGCAGGCGCGTCCCGTGAAGCCCTCGGCGTCGAAGGCCGCGAGGGTGCGGCCGATCTCGGCGCCGTACCGCTCCGCCAGGGACCCGCCGGCGGCGAGGGTGCCGACGGGGTCGAGGCCGAGGTCGAGGTCGAGGCCCTTCAGAGTCTCGCCGCGGGCCTTGACCACGTCCTTGATCAGGAAGGCGGCCTCGATCCCGCGCGCGCCCGCGTCGAGGCGGGTGGCGATCAGCGGCAGCATCACGTTGCCGAGAGCCGCGTCGAGGTCGGCGGCGTTCGTGGCGGTGAGGCCGTAGCCGCGGGCGGCGGGGGCGCCGGCGAAGACCAGGGCGAGGGCGTCGGCGCCGCCCTCGAGGTCGGCGAGGGCGAGGGCGCTCGCCTGGGCTCCCTCCGGGTGGTCGACCCGCTGGGAGACGCGCCACGGGCCGGGCGCCCGCATGGGCTGCGCCACCGGCGCGGCCGCGTCGTAGAGGGGCTCGATGCGGATTCCGTCGGCGGTCTTCGAGACGAGGCGCTTCTCGAAATCCCCGCCCTTCAGGACACCGTCGACGAGGCCGAGCCAGCGCTCGCGGGTCGCGGGCGGAAACAGGTCGGCGAGGGGACGGTCTTCCATCGGGGCTGGCCTCCGCATGTGCTTGGCTCCGGCCAAGCGGCTCGGCTCCGGCCAAGCGCGGCCGGGCCGTCTTTCCGGACAGCCCTTGCACGCGGCGGAGCGCGGACGCAATCGCCTCGCCCGCCTGTATTCTTTATCTCGGCCGGTCCACGGATCGGCGCCCGCGCCTCAGCCGAAGAGGATCAGGCCGGCGAAGCCGAGGGAGCCGACGATGATGCGCCACCAGGCGAACAGCCGGAACCCGTGGGAGGCGACGTAGTCGAGCACCGTCCGCACCACGATGAAGGCCGAGATGAAGGCGACGATGAAGCCGATGATGATCAGGCCGGTGTCGTCCCGCGAGAGGTTCTTGTAGTTGTCGAGCAGGTCCTTGGCGAAGGCCCCCGCCATGGTGGGGATCGCGAGGTAGAACGAGAACTCGGTGGCCGAGCGCTTGTCGGCGCCCATCAGCATCGCGCCCACTATGGTGGCGCCCGAGCGCGACACGCCCGGGATCATGGCGATGCACTGAAACAGACCGATCTTGAAGTCCATCGGCAGGGTGAAATCGAAGACGTCGCGCTTCTTCACCTCGAGTTCGGTCTCGTCGAGGACGAGCAGGACGATGCCGCCGGCCACCAGGGTCGCGCAGACGATCCAGGGGTTGAAGAGGTAGTACTTGATGTATTTCGAGAAGAGGCCGCCGATGATCGCCGCCGGCAGGAAGGCGAGCAGGATGCCGAGGACGAAGCGGCGCGCCTTGGGGTCGTTGGGCAGCGACAGGGTGATGCCGAGGAGCCGGCGGAAATAGACCGCCAGGATCGCCAGGATGGCGCCGAGCTGGATCAACACCTCGAAGGTGTTGTTGGGCGATTCGAAGCCGATGAAGTGGCCGACGAGGAGTTGGTGCCCGGTCGACGAGACGGGGATGAACTCGGTCGCCCCCTCCACCACGGCGAGCACGACCGCCTTCGCGATGCCCATCGCATCCATCATCTCAGCGCCTCGACGGTTGGGGTGTTTCGTGGGACCGGGCCGGCCCGAAGCGGGTGGTGCATCCACCTCGCGCGGCCTTCGCGGATCGGGGCCGATCCGTCAAGGTTGACGGATGGTTATCGCCTTCGCGACGAGCGTGTTAATGAGGCGGCAACCATCGGGCCATAAGTGTCATCACTGCCGACCATCCCCGCGGGGTCTCGACGTGGCCCGTCCCCCGGCAAACCCTCCCCGTGCGAAACGGCCTCGATGGCGACGCTTTACCACTCTCCCTTCTGCCCGCATTCCCGCTTCATCCGCCTGGTCCTGTCCGAGATGGGCATGGAGCCGACGCTGATGGAGGAGCGTGCCTGGGACCGGCGCGAGGCCTTCCTGCTGATCAACCCGGCCGGGACGACGCCGGTGCTGGTGGAGCAGACCGGCCTCGCCGTGCCGGGGGCCGGCATCATCGCGGAATATCTCGACGAGACCCGGGGGCTCGGCCTGAGCGGCCGGCGCCTCCTGCCCGAGACCACGGCGGCCCGGGTCGAGGTGCGCCGCCTGCTCGACTGGTTCCTGGTCAAGTTCAACGCCGAGGTGACCGAGTACCTCGTCACCGAGAAGATCTCGAAGCGCTTCATGAACAGCGCCAACGGCGGCGGTCCGCCGGACATGAACGCCATTCGCGCCGCGCGCACCAACGTGCGCTACCACATGAAGTATATCGGCTACCTGATGTCCCGCCGGAAATGGCTGGCGGGCGACCATCTGACCTATGCGGATCTCGCGGCGGCGGCCCACCTCTCCTGCGTGGATTATCTTGGCGACGTGCCATGGGACGAGGACGAGACGGCGAGGGACTGGTACGCGCGGGTGAAGTCGCGCCCGTGCTTCCGCACCCTGCTGGCCGACCGGGTGCCGGGCATGGCCCCGGCGGACCATTACGCGAACCTGGATTTTTGAACGCACCGCAGGCGCGCGCCGCGAACAAGCCGCCGCGAAGGATCCTCGCGGGCGCCGACCTGCGCCGGGCGGTCGAGGCGCGCGCCCGCCTCCTCGGCTTCGAGGCCGTCCGGGTCACCCGGCCGGACGCCGTTCCCGAACTCAAGGCCCGGCTGCCCGCCTGGCTCGCCGCCGAGCACCACGGCGGGATGGACTGGATGGCGGAGCGCGCCGACCAGCGCGCCGACCCCGCCACCCTGTGGCCCGGCGTCCGCAGCGTGGTCATGCTCGGCATGAATTACGGCCCCGCGGACGACCCCCTCGCGGTCCTGGCACGGACGGACCGGGCTGCCATCGCGGCCTACGCCCAGCGGCGGGACTACCACGAGGTGGTCAAGGGCAAGCTGAAGGAACTCGGCGGCTACCTGTCGGCCAAGGGCGACGTCCGGGTGAAGGTCTTCGTCGACACGGCGCCCGTGATGGAGAAGCCCCTGGCCGCCGCCGCCGGCCTCGGCTGGCAGGGCAAGCACACGGTGCTGGTCTCGCGCGCGCTCGGCAACTGGCTGCTGCTGGGCGCGATCTACACCTCGGCCGAGCTGGAGCCGGACGCGCCCGAGGCCGACCATTGCGGCTCGTGCCGGCGCTGCCTCGACATCTGCCCGACCGACGCCTTCCCGGCGCCCTACCGGCTCGATGCCCGCCGCTGCATCGCCTACCTCACCATCGAGCACGCCGGGCCGATCCCGACGGAGTTCCGCGCCGCCATCGGCAACCGGGTCTTCGGCTGCGACGACTGCCTCGCCGTCTGCCCCTGGAACAAGTTCGCCGCTACGGCCGCCGAGGGCCGCATGGCCGCGCGCGCAGACCTCGCCGCGCCGCCCCTGGCCGCGCTCGCGGGGCTCGACGAGGCGGCCTTCCGGGCGCATTTCGCCGGCACGCCGGTCAAGCGCACCGGGCGCGACCGCTTCCTGCGCAACGTGCTCATCGCGATCGGCAACTCCGGCCAGCCCGCGCTCGCCGCCGCCGCGGAGGCGAACCTGTCCGATCCCTCGCCCCTGGTGCGCGGCATGGCGGTGTGGGCGCTCGGCCGCCTCGTGGCCCGGCCGCGGCTGCGGGACCTTTTCAACGCCCGGGGTTTCGGCGAAACCGACGACGCCGTCCGGGCCGAGTGGCGCCTCGCCCTCGACCCCGCCGGCCCCGAGTCGACAGGACACGCCGCCTCATGAACCTCTTCGTCTTCGGCCTCGGCTTCACCGCCCGCCGCTTCGTGGAGCGCGCTCGCGACCGCTTCGACAGGGTCCGCGCCACGGTCACCGATCCGGCGCGGACCGGGCCCGGCGACATCGCCGAGCTTCGGGCCTTCGGGCCCGATTCCGACGACCCCCACATCGCGGCCGACCTCGCCGACACGGATGTGCTCCTCGTCTCGGCCCCTCCGGTCCGCGACCTCGACACGACCCTCGCGGTATACCGCGACGCCATCGCGGGCAGCCGCATCGGCTGGATCGGCTACCTCTCCACCATCGGCGTCTACGGCGACCACCACGGCAACTGGATCGACGAGGACACGGCCCCGAGCCCGGTCAGCGGCCGCTCGCAAGGCCGACTCGCCGTCGAGGCGGCCTGGCTGTCCCTCGGGCGCGAGACCGGCAAACCCGTGCAGGTGTTCCGCCTCTCGGGCATCTACGGCCCGGGCCGCAACCCGATCGTGAAGCTGCGCGAGGGCAAGTCGCAGCGGATCATCAAGCCGGGACAGGTGTTTAACCGCATCCACGTGGACGACATCGCCACGACGCTGCTGGCCTCGATCGACCGGCCGCGCAACGGCGCCGTCTACAACGTCACCGACGACGCGCCGACGCCGCCGCAGGTGGTCACCGAATACGCCGCCAAGCTCGCCGGCCTGCCGCTGCCGCCGGAGGTGGATTTCGAGACGGCCGACCTCAGCCCGATGGCACGCAGCTTCTACGGCGAGAACAAGAGAGTGCGGAACCACCGCATCCGCCAGGAACTCGGCGTCGACCTCGCCTATCCGACCTACCGCGAGGGTCTCGCCGCCCTCGTGGCGGATGCGCGGACCTGAGCCTCGCTCAGGCCGCCTGCCGATTGACCGGCACGCCGAAATGGTCGCGATAGCGCGCCGCGATGGCCGAAACGGGCAGCACGACGAAGACGTCGGTGGTGCCGAACTGGTGGTCCACCACCGCCCCATCGCCGAAGGTGGCCCCGACGCGCAGGTAGCCCTTGATCAGCGGCGGCAGCGCCTGCAGCGCCGCCTTCGGGTCGACGGCCTCGCGCGCCAGGCGGTTCATCGCGACGTAGCGCTCCGGCAGGGCACGGGCGCACCAGCCCTCGGCGGCACGGGCGTGGTGGTGGAGAAAGCTCAAGGGCAGGGCCAGGCGCTCGGGGTCGGTCCCCTCCAGGCTGGCGCAGCCGAGCATGGCGTCGATGCGGTGATGCTGGACATAGGCCCAGATGCCGGCCCAGAGCAGTTCCACCGTCCGCTTCGTCCGGTAGGGCTTGAGCACGCAGGAGCGGCCGAGTTCGAGGAAGCGCGCTCCCGGATTGGCCGCCATCATCGGGGCGATGTCGTACTCGCCCGCGGTGTAGAAGCCGAAATGGCGGTCGGCCGCCTCCTGGCGCAGGAGCCGGTAGGTGCCCACCACCTTCGGCCGGGTCCGGCGGAAAGGCTTGGTCGCGAAGGGCGAGGCATCCACGTCGGCGTGATCGATGACGAGGAGGTGGTCGCAGACCGCGTCGTAATCATCGATGTCCCGTCGCGACAGCATCGCGAGTCCGCTCGGGACGGCCGACATCTCCTCGTAGAACACCCGGTAGCGCAGGCGCTGCGCCCGCCGGATCTCGGAGACCGTGGTAGCGAGCCGCACTTCCAGGGTGCCGATGCGGCCGAGCGTTGGCGCCAGGCCAGGCGCGGCCAGGGGTTTCCGGAGACGGGGCTTGAACCGGATCGGCGCTGTACCCGGCGGAAGCAGCAGGCCGCGCGGATGGAAGGCGGGTAGGCCGGCACGGCCCGCCTCGGCGGTGCGCTGCTTCAGCCTGGCGAAGGGGGCGTTCACATGCGCCTCCCAACCATTGAGCCACGCCGTGGAGGCATCGCGCGCGAAGTTCGGGACCATCGTCCAATCCGCCCTGTCGGGACACTGAGGCGGCTCCGCGGGAGCCCCTGGCCTCGTGCCTTCGGGAGGTCACAAAATCACGAAGCCCACACGCTTTTATGACACGGATTGCTGTTTTGCCAGAGGAGCTTGCAATGGATCAAAGCCGGCCCTTCGGCGACGTCCCGATGGGTAGTCGCCGAAGGATCGGACCCGCGCGATCTCAGACGAACTGGTTCAGGCCGGGGATCGCGCCGACGATCGGTCCCATCACGTCCTCGCCGGCCTTCTCGCGGCCATAGGCGAACAGCTCCTGGCCGAGGGGCTGCATCTGGCCCATCGGCACGCCGGCCGACATCAGCTTCTGGCCCAAGGCCATGACGCCGCCGCCGCCCATCATGCCGCCGAGCATGCCCATCAGGCCGCCGCCGCCCTCGCCGGCATTGGACTCGGCGATCGCGGTCTCGGATCCCGGAAGGGCGCCGAGCAGCTGGCTCACTTCGGTGGCGGGTCCCTCCTTCTGGAGGAAGGCCAGGATGTGGCCGATGGCGGTCTGGGCCGTCGCGGCATCGAGGCCGGTCCGGGTCGTGACGCGGGCGATCAACTCTTCCATCTCAAACGGGCTCCTGGGTGGCCGTGTGTTCCGCGCGGCCGGGATTGCTGCTCGGTCGGGATGTTGTCCTTCCGGCCTCGCCGCCCCGAAATCAAGGCCGGCCCGCGAAGCGCTGGAAAATGCCGCGGTCGCGGCCCATAACCGTCAAGGTCGATGCCGCCCTGCCGGCCGGCGAAGGGGAGCGGACGGTCATGCAGGACGATGGCACGATCCTGGTCGGCAAGGCGCCGCTGAAGGATGGAGGCCTAAAGCCCGAGGGCCTGACCCTCCGGCTCGCCAATCGCCACGGTCTGGTGGCGGGGGCCACCGGCACCGGCAAGACGGTGACCCTTCAGGTGATGGCAGAGGGCTTCTCCAATGCCGGGGTGCCCGTCTTCGCTGCCGACATCAAGGGCGACCTCTCGGGCCTCGCGGTGGCCGGCGAATCGAAGCCGGTCTTCGTCAAGCGCGCCGAGGAACTGGGCATCCCCTACGAGCCCGACCGGTTCCCGACCATGTTCTGGGACCTGTTCGGAGACCAGGGTCACCCGATTCGCTGCACCGTCATCGAGATGGGACCGCTGCTGCTCGCGCGCCTGCTGGAGCTCAACGATACCCAGGAGGGCGTGCTCAACATCGCCTTCCGGGTCGCCGACGACAACAAATGGCCGGTCCTCGATCTCAAGGACCTGCGCGCCCTGCTCCTCTATCTCACCGAGAACCTGAAGGCGGTCTCGGGCCAGTACGGCAACGTCTCGGCGGCTTCGGTCGGCGCCATCCAGCGCCAGCTCCTGATGCTGGAGAACCAGGGCGCCAACCGATTCTTCGGCGAGCCGGCCCTCGATCTCAATGACTTCATGCGGGTCGATCGCGAGGGGCGCGGCATCGTCAATATCCTTGCCGCCGACAAGCTGATGCAGCGGCCCCGGCTCTACGCTTCGTTTCTGCTCTGGATGCTCTCAGAGCTGTTCGAGCAGCTGCCCGAGGTCGGCGACCTCGACAAGCCGAAGCTGGTGTTCTTCTTCGACGAGGCGCACCTGCTGTTCGACGACGCTCCGAAGGCCCTCCTTGATGCGGTGGAGCAGGTGGTACGCCTCATCCGCTCGAAGGGGGTCGGCGTCTACTTCGTCACGCAAAACCCCCTCGACGTGCCGGAATCGGTCCTCGGCCAGCTCGGCAACCGGGTGCAGCACGCGCTGCGTGCCTTCACTCCGCGTGATCAGCGCGCCGTGAAGGCCGCCGCCGAGACGTTCCGCCAGAATCCTGGCTTCGACGTCGCTCAGGCGATCACCGAGCTCGGCGTCGGCGAGGCGCTGGTGAGTTTCCTTGAGGCCAAGGGGACGCCCTCGATCGTCGAGCGCGCCCTGATCGCCCCGCCACAGGGGCGCGTCGGTCCGATCACCCCAGCCGAGCGCGCCGAGCTCATCGCAAAGAGCCCGGTGCGGGGCAAGTACGACCAGTCGGTCGACAACGAGAGCGCCTACGAAATGCTGGCCGCCCGCAAGGGCCTCGACGGCGCCGGCACGGAGGGGGCCGAGCCTGCGGAGGGGGGGCTGGGTGGCATGCTCGGCGGCTGGCTCGGGGGCGTCCTCGGCTCGAAACCCACGGGCAAGGGCGGTCGTCGTCCGGCCCCGGGCCTCGCCGAGCAGGTCCTCGGCAATGCCGCCCGCTCCATGGCCCGCAAGGTCGGGACCGAGGTAGGGAACGCGATCCTGCGCAATGTGCTGGGTGGGCTCAAGAAGCGCTAGGGCGTCGGGCGCCGACGTGAAGCGCCAGCATTGACAAATTACCCCGTCACCGCCTATCCACCGCCTCTCGCGCGGCTTCCTCGACGAAGTCCGCGCGTTTCGCGTTCGCGCTCGGCCCAGGCGACAAGCCCCGATCCGGTGTCGCGGATGACCTGAACAAGAAGACGGTCCAGATTCGCCGCGAGGCGCGCCGGAGGCCGGCAGAGAACACGAAGAGAGAACGATGTTCGCAGTCATCAAGACGGGCGGCAAGCAGTATCGCGTTGCCGCCAACGACACCATCACGATCGCCACCCTCGAAGGCGAGGCCGGCTCGGCCGTCACCTTTGGTGACGTGCTTCTGTTCACGAACGGCGAAGGCGCCACTCAGGTCGGCGCGCCGCTGCTCTCGGGCATCAGCGTCACCGGCGAGATCGTCAGCCACGGTCGCGACGCGAAGGTCATCGCCTTCAAGAAGCGTCGCCGCCAGAACTCCCGCCGCAAGCGGGGCCACCGCCAGCACCACACGGTGGTCCGCATCACCGGCATCAGCGCCTGACGATCCGACCTGAGATCCAAGAATTCGGAGTAATTCCCCATGGCCCATAAAAAAGCAGGCGGCTCGTCCCGCAACGGCCGCGATTCGGCCGGCCAGCGCCTCGGCGTGAAGAAGTTCGGCTCGGAAGCCGTCATCCCGGGCAACATCATCGTGCGCCAGCGCGGCACCAAGTGGCATCCCGGCACCAATGTCGGCATCGGCACGGACCACACCCTGTTCGCCAAGGCCGCCGGCCGCGTGCTGTTCGAGACGAAGCGCGGCCGCGCCTTCGTCACCGTCGTTCCTGTTCAGGAAGCCGCCGAGTAAGGCGCTTCCCCGGGGCCTTCCGCCAGGCGGGTCCGACCACCAGATGATCCCGGGGAAGATGGGAAACCGTCTTCCCCGTTGTCGTTTCTCGCCCGCGACGCTTCGGTGGCGCGCCAGCGCCCCGACATCCAACCTGATCTCGAGTCCGCCCGTGAAATTCCTCGACGAAGCCAAGGTCTATGTCCGCTCCGGCGACGGTGGCGCCGGCTGCGTGGCCTTCCGCCGCGAAAAATTCATCGAGTTCGGCGGGCCGAACGGTGGTGATGGCGGGCGCGGCGGCGATGTCTGGGTCGAGTGCGTCGACGGGCTCAACACGCTGATCGACTATCGCTACCAGCAGCACTTCAAGGCCAAGAAGGGCGAGCACGGGATGGGCTCAAACCGCCACGGGGCCAACGGCGCCGACGTGGTGCTGAAGGTGCCGGCCGGCACCGAGATCCTGGCGGAGGACGGCGAGACCCTGATCGCCGACATGACCCATGTCGGCCAGCGCGTGCGCCTCGCCAAGGGCGGCAACGGCGGTTTCGGCAATGCCTACTTCACCACTTCGACCAACCGAGCTCCGAAGCACGCCAATCCGGGCCTGGAAGGCCACGAGCAGTGGGTCTGGCTGCGCCTGAAGCTCATCGCCGATGCGGGCCTCGTCGGGTTGCCCAATGCCGGCAAGTCCACCTTCCTCGCCACCGTGACGGCTGCCAAGCCCAAGATCGCCGATTACCCCTTCACGACGCTGCATCCGGGCCTCGGCGTGGTGCGCTCCGACGAGCGCGAGTTCGTGCTCGCCGATATCCCGGGCCTGATCGAGGGCGCCCATGACGGGGTCGGCCTCGGAGACAAGTTCCTGGCCCACGTGGAGCGCTGCCGTGTGCTGCTGCACCTCGTGGAAGCCACCAACGAGCATGCCGGGCAGACCTACAAGCTCGTCAGGCGCGAACTCCAGGCCTACGGCCACGGCCTCGACGAGAAGCCCGAGATCGTCGCGCTCTCGAAGGCCGACGTGGTCGATCCGGACGTCCTCAAGGAGCAGGTCGCTCGTCTGAAGCGCGCCTCGAAGAAGAAGCCCCTGGTCCTGTCGTCGGCCACCGGCCTCGGCGTGCAGGATGCCTTGCGGGCCCTCGCCCGCGAGATGGACGAGGCCAAGCTGGCCGAGGCCGAGGCGCGGCCTGCGGAGGCGTGGCAGCCCTGAGGGGAGGCGGCAAGCCCTTGTGCGAAGGGCGACCGGTCGTCACAAGCGGACCACCGTCCTCCCGCCGACGCTGCCGATGACCTCCGACGTCCAGATCCCCAACCTCCAAGACTTCCGCCGCATCGTCATCAAGGTCGGCTCGGCTCTCCTCGTCGATCGGACGCGCGGGCGCCTGCGCCATGCGTGGCTGAGCGCGCTCGCCGAGGACATCGCAGACCTTCATGCCAACGGGGCCGACGTGCTCGTGGTCTCCTCCGGTGCCATCGCGCTGGGACGCACGGTGCTCGGCTACCCGCCCGGTACCCTGCGCCTGGAGGAAAGTCAGGCGGCGGCGGCCGTTGGGCAGATCGCCCTGGCGCGGCACTGGTCGGAGGCTTTGGGATATCACGGCATCGCGGCCGGCCAGATCCTGGTGACGCCGCAGGACACTGAAGAGCGCCGGCGCTACCTCAATGCCCGTGCCACGGTGCTGAAACTTCTCGAGGTGCGGGCCGTGCCCGTGGTCAACGAGAACGACACGGTCGCCACCAGCGAGATCCGCTACGGCGACAACGACCGCCTCGCCGCCCGCGTCGCGACGATGATCGGCGCAGACGTGCTGGTGCTGTTCTCGGACATCGACGGCCTCTACACCGCGCCGCCGCATACCGACCCGGACGCGCGTCACCTCCCTCTGATCGAGCGGATCACCCCCGAGATCGAGGCCATGGCCGGCGGTCCCGCCTCGGAGCTCTCGCGCGGTGGCATGCGCACCAAGGTCGAGGCGGCCAAGATCGCCGCGAGCGGCGGCACTCACATGATCATCGCCGATGGGCGTGAGAAGAACCCGCTGCGCACCATCCTCCGGGGCGGACGCTGCAGCTGGTTCCTGTCCGGCTCGAACCCGGTCACCGCCCGAAAGAGCTGGATCGCCGGATCCCTGGAGCCGCGCGGCATCCTCACCGTCGATGCCGGCGCGGCGCGTGCCCTCCAGGGCGGCGCGAGCCTGCTGCCGGTTGGGGTCACCAAGGTCCAGGGCGGTTTCGGTCGGGGCGACGCGGTGGTGATCCGCGACGAGGGCGGGCGAATCCTGGGACGGGGCCTCGTGGCCTATGACAGCGACCAGGCCCTGCGCATCATCGGCCGGCCGAGCCGTGAGATCGCAGATCTTCTAACCCACCCCGGCCGTGCCGAGATGGTGCATCGCGATGACCTCGCCATGGTAGGGGAATAGCTGATCTGTCAGCGGGAATGCTTGTTTCGACCGTATCCGGCATGGCATGACGGGCGGGAACACATGGCGGCCGCGCCCCATTTCCGGGACGGTCGCGAGGATGAAGGCCGTGCCCGTTCTGAACCTGCGAACCGATTTCGTGCCCCCCGGCGACCTCTCCGAGGAGATGAACGCCATCGGCCGGCGCGCCCGCGCCGCCGCCCGGCAGATCGCCCTCGCTCCAGCTCAGACCAAGGACACGGCCCTGCGCCTGATCTCCGAGCGCCTGCGCGCCGAGCGGGACGGTATCTTGGCGGAGAACGCCCGCGACGTGGAGGCGGCTCGCGCCGCCGGCCAGACCCAGGCGCTCATCGACCGGCTCACCCTCGATGTGGTCCGCCTCAACGGCATCGCGGACGCGGTGGCCAAGATCGGCGCGCTGCCCGATCCCGTCGGACGGCAGGTGGCGGCGTTCGAGCGGCCCAATGGCCTGCTGATTGAGCGCATCGCCGTGCCCCTGGGGGTGATCGGCGTCATCTTCGAGAGCCGGCCCAACGTCACCGCCGATGCCGGCGCGCTCTGTCTCAAGGCCGGCAACGCGGCGATCCTGCGGGCGGGCTCGGACAGCCACCGCTCCGCGATGGCCATCGCCCACGTCATGCGCGCCGGACTGGAGGAGGCGGGCCTGCCCGCGGACGCCATCCAGATCGTGCCGACGCGCGACCGCGCAGCGGTGGGTGCGATGCTGACCGGCCTCGACGGCGGCATCGACGTCATCGTACCCCGCGGCGGGCGCGGCCTCGTGGAGCGGGTGCAGGCGGAAGCCCGCGTGCCGGTCTTCGCGCATCTCGACGGCATCTGCCACGTCTACGTGGCGGCGGGTGCCGACCTCGAGATGTCCCGGACCATCGTCCTCAACAGCAAGATGCGGCGCACCGGCATCTGCGGCGCCGCCGAGACCCTGCTGGTCGACCGTGCCTGCGCCGCCACACATCTGGCGCCCCTCGTCTCCGCTCTGCTGGCGGCGGGCTGCGCCGTGCGCGGCGACGCCGCCACCCAGGCCGTCGACGACCGGGTCACCGCCGCCACCGAGGCCGACTGGCGCACCGAGTATCTCGACGCGATCATCGCGGTGCGCGTGGTCGACGGCCTCGACGCCGCGATCGAGCACATCGAGACCAACGGCTCGCACCACACCGACGCGATCATCACCGACGACATGGCCGAGGCGACCCGCTTCCTCGCCGAAATCGATTCGGCGATCGTGACCCACAACGCCTCGACCCAGTTCGCCGACGGCGGCGAGTTCGGCTTCGGAGCGGAGATCGGGATCGCCACGGGTCGCATGCATGCGCGTGGGCCGGTGGGCGTCGAGCAACTGACCACCTTCAAGTACCGCGTCCACGGGAACGGGCAGACCCGTCCTTGATGCGGGGCTTCCCGATCCGTCCGGACCCCGATGCGCCTTGACGCATCGGGGCCGGCGCACCTGCCCCCCATCGCGCCGGGCCTGCGCATCGGCCTCTATGGCGGCTCCTTCAACCCGGCCCATCTCGGGCATCGGCATGTCAGCCTCGTTGCCCTGAAACGTCTGCGTCTCGATCGCGTCTGGTGGATGGTGACGCCGGGCAATCCACTGAAGGACCGGGGCGAGCTCGCGGCCATCGACCGGCGGGTGCAGCGGGCAGACCGCGTCGCCCATCATCCCCGCATCGCGGTGACGGATTTCGAATCACGGATCGGCGCGCGCTACACCCGCCAGTCCCTGCGCTTCCTCACCCTCCGCAACCCGTCGGTGCGCTTCGTTTGGATCATGGGCGCCGACAGCCTCGCGACATTTCATCGCTGGCGGGGATTTTCCGAGATCGCGAGCCTGATGCCGATCGCGATCATCGATCGGCCGGGCTTCACCCTGACCGCACCGGCCGCCCGTGCGGCCCGGGCCCTCGGGCGCTGGCGCATTCCGGAGCCGGAGGCGCCGACCCTGGTCGATCGGCCGGCCCCTGCCTGGGTCTTCCTGCACGGGCCGCGCTCGACCCTCTCCTCGACGGCGCTGCGGGCCAGCACGGAAAGCGGCGCATAGGCCGGTCATGGAAAAGGCAAGAGCCACATTCCACTTTATCCGCATACAGGGTACGATCACGGGATGACGATGGCGATTGCAGGAACCCAGACGCTGAACGACGCGGCCCACACCGGATCCTCAGGCTCCGACGACTCCACCGACCGGAAGATCGACGATCTCCGAAGCTTGGCCCTCGACTGCCTCGAAGACATGAAGGCCGAGGAGACGATCGAGATCGATCTGATGGGCCGGACCTCCTTGGCCGATACCATGATCATCACGTCCGGCCGCTCCCAGCGCCACGTCGGCGCCATCGCCGACCGGGTCCTGCAGGAGATGAAGTCGAAAGGACTCGGCACCGCGCGCGTCGAGGGTCTCCCGGCCTGCGACTGGGTGCTGATCGATGCCGGCGACATCATCCTGCACATCTTCCGCCCGGAGGTGCGCGGCTTCTACAATCTCGAGAAGATGTGGGGTGCCGACCGTCCCACCAGCGACCGTCCCCTCTCCGCCCTGGCCGATTGAGCACCGGCGCCGCTCCGTGCGCCTCCTCGTGGCGGCGGTCGGTCGCCTGAAACCCGGTCCCGAACGCGATCTCGCCGCCCGTTACCGCGAGCGCGCCGCGCAAGTGGGTCGCGGTCTCGGCTTCCCCGCTTGCGACATCGCCGAAATCCCGGAGAGCCGGGCGCGTCGTGCCCAGGACCGCGCCGCCGAAGAGGGGCTCGCGATCCTCGCGCATGCGACCGCCGGTGCGGTGCTGGCGGTCTATGACGAGCGCGGGCGCTCCGACCTCACCAGCGAGACCATCGCGACGCGCGTTGGCGGCTGGCGCGATGCCGGCCGCTCGATCCTCGTCCTCGCCATCGGAGGGGCCGACGGCCTCGACCCCGGTGTACGGAACCGGGCCGAGCTCGCCCTGTCCTTCGGTGCCGCCACCTTGCCGCACGGGCTTGTGCGCGTCCTCGCCCTGGAGCAGGTGTATCGCACGCTGACGATCCTTGCCGGCCACCCGTACCACCGCGGAAACCTCGACGAGCGATGAATCCGGCGACGCGACGCAGGCGAGACGGCATGAGAGGCGGCCTGCTGGCGCTCGCGCTTCTCGCCACGCTGCTCCCCCCGCCGGTCGCACTCCGCGCGGAGGAGCCGGCGACGCCGGAGGCGGTCCAGAAGGCCCTCGAGGAGAAGACCCGCCGGGCCGAGAACCTCCGGCGCATCGAGGAGGCGCTGGCCGCCAGCACCGGGGTGCGCGCCAAGTACGAGGCGGAGATCGCCAGCATCGGCGGCGACCGGGCCAAGCTCAACGCTGCCCTCGTCGACGCCGCGCGTCAGGCGCAGGCCACCGAAGTGCGCATGAGCCGCCTGGAGGAGCGCCTGAAGACACTGGGCGCCAGCGAGGCGGCCCTGCGGCGGTCGTTGGACTCCCGGCGCGGCGTCATCGCCGAGATCCTGGCGGCTCTCCAGCGGATGGGGCGGCGCCCGCCACCGGCCGTGCTGGTGCGGCCGGAAGACGTGCTCGCGGTGATCCGGACCTCGATGCTGCTCGGCGCCGTGGTGCCAGAACTGCGTGGCGAGGCCGAGACCCTGGCGGGTGACCTCACCGAACTCGTCAGGCTGAAGGGGCTCATCGCTTCCGATCGCGAAGGTTTGACCAACGATTTGGCCAACTGGGCCCGCGAGCAGCAGCGCCTGAACGCCCTGATCGCGGCGCGGCGCACCCGCCAAGCCGAGATCGAGAGCGGATTGGCCGCGGAGCGGACCCGAACCGCCGAACTCTCCGTCCAGGCGCGCAGCCTCAAGGACCTCCTCGACCGGATGGAAGGGGAGGTCGCCTCCGCCCGCCGCGCGGCCGAGGAGGCCCGGGCGGCCGAGACCCGCGAGGCCCGCGCGACACAGGAGCGCTTCGCCGCCGCAGGCGCTCGGGATCCGGCCCGGCTGGCGCCGAAGGTGCGCTTCGTCGATACCCGTGGCGACCTGCCGCGTCCGGTCAGCGGTGCGCTCCTGCGCAGCTTCAACCAGCCCGACGGCAACGGTGGCACGACCCGCGGCATATCGCTCGCGACCCGGCCGAAGGCCGTGGTTTCGTCACCGGCCGATGGCTGGGTGTCCTTTGCCGGGCAGTTTCGCTCGTATGGGCGTCTCTTGATCATCAACGCCGGCGATGGCTACTATCTCTTGTTGGCGGGGATGGACCAGATCAACGTCGAGGTCGGCCAGTTCGTGCTCGCGGGCGAGCCGGTGGCGGCGATGGGGGAGAGCGGGACCGGCGCCGATGCGGCGGCCGGCGATCGCGGCGATCCGGTCCTGTACGTAGAGTTCAGAAAAGACGGCGGCTCCATCGACCCGGAGCCTTGGTGGGCGAAAAGCCCCAGCGAGAAGGTTCGCGGATAATGCGCAAGGTTTCCCTCGTTCTGCTCGGCGCGTTCATCGGCGTCGGGTCCTCCATGGTGGCGACCCAGACCCGCCTGCTCTCCGGGACCAGCGCGGTCGCGGCTTCCGCCGAAACCTACCGCCAGCTCAGCCTGTTCGGCGACGTGTTCGAGAAGGTGCGCACCGACTACGTCGAGAAGCCGGACGAGGCGAAGCTGATCGAGGCGGCCGTCAACGGCATGCTGACTTCCCTCGATCCGCATTCGAGCTACATGGATTCCAAGAGCTTCCGCGACATGCAGGTGCAGACCCGCGGCGAGTTCGGCGGCCTCGGCATCGAGGTCACGATGGAGGACGGCCTGATCAAGGTCGTGACCCCGATCGACGACACCCCCGCCTCGAAGGCCGGCATCCTCACCAACGACGTCATCACGCAGATCGACGAGGATCAGGTCCAGGGCCTGACCCTGAACCAGGCCGTCGACAAGATGCGCGGACCGGTGAACTCCCCGGTGAAGCTGAAGATCAGCCGCAAGGAGTCGAAGGACCCGATCGAGGTCACGCTCAACCGCGACGTGATCAAGATCAAGCCCGTGCGCTCCCGCGCCGAGGGTGGCGACGTCGGCTACATCCGCCTGACGCAGTTCAACGAGCAGACCTTCGACGGCCTGCGCGCGGCGATCGACAAGCTGAACACCGATATCGGCGCCGACAAGCTCAAGGGCTACGTACTCGACCTGCGCAACAATCCCGGCGGTCTCCTCGACCAGGCCGTGATGGTGTCGGACGCCTTCCTCGACCGTGGCGAGATCGTCTCTACCCGGGGCCGCAACCCGGACGAGACCCAGCGTTTCTCGGCCAAATCCGGCGACCTGACCAAGGGCAAGCCCATCGTCGTGCTGGTGAACGGCGGGTCCGCTTCGGCTTCCGAGATCGTGGCCGGCGCCCTGCAGGACCACAAGCGCGCCACGGTGCTGGGCACGCGCTCGTTCGGCAAGGGCTCGGTGCAGTCGATCATCCCGCTCGGCGGCAGCGGTGCCCTGCGTCTGACCACGGCGCGCTACTACACGCCGTCGGGCCGCTCGATCCAGGCCAAGGGCATCGAGCCGGACCAGGAGGTCCTGCAGGAGGTGCCCGACGAGTTGAAGGGCAAGGACGAGACCAAGGGTGAGGCCGGCCTGAAGGGGCACCTCAAGCAGAAGGACGTCGAGGAGCGCGGCGGTTCGTCCGCCTACGTTCCGCCGGACCCGGCCAAGGACAAGCAGCTCATCGCCGCCTTCGATTTCCTGCGCGGCATCCAGAAGGGTGCGGCCAATACGCCGAAGGCGGCCGTCCCGAACTGAACTGGATCCGCCTCGCCTTAGCGAAGCGTTAACCATGACGGCCCCCAATGTCGGTTCAGGACCGACGCTGGGGGCCGTCGCCGTTTCGGCCATAACCCCGACGATCGTCGGTCCGGGAGCCTGGGGAAGCGGCTGCGCGTGGCCACCGACGACATCCTGACCCGTCCGCTCGGCGGCAAGCCGACCGCCGGCCAGCGCCTGCGGTCGTTGCGACGGGTGCGGGTGAGCCCCCCGATGATCTTCGGCGGACTCCTGGCGGGTCTCGTCGTCGGTGCCAGCATCCTCGTCGTGGCCGGCGATCCCGAAGGGGGCGAACCGAGCGCGGTGGCGGTCATCGCGCATCGCGAACCGGCGGTCCCGGAGCCGGCCGTGCAGGCGGCCGCCCGGCCCGAAGAGCCGAAATCCGGTCCGAGCAGCGCGAGCGACGTCGAGAACGCCTCGGGCGTGACCGTGGTGCGCCCGACCGGCACGGCGGCGCCTACCGACGCGGTGGTGATCCAGGTCCCATCGGCGGCGCCGGTGAAGCTGAGCGCCGCCCCCGATCCGCGCCTCGTCGAGCGCGGGCGCCACGGCAACATTCCGCGCCTCGGGGACGGGCGCCTGCGCGCCCTCGACGTCTACGCGCGGCCGGATGCCGGCGGCTCTGGTCCTCGCATCGCCATCCTGGTGTCCGGCCTGGGGATCGGGCAGGCGGCCACGGCCAGCGCCATCACCCGGCTGCCCCCCGCGATCAGCCTGGGCTTCGCACCCTACGGCAGCGACCTCGAGCGGACCGTGGCGCGGGCCCGCGAAGCCGGGCACGAGGCCCTGCTCCAGGCGCCGATGGAGCCCTTCGACTATCCCGACAGCGATCCCGGTCCCCAGACGCTGCTCACGAGCTCGCGCCCGCCGGAAAATCTCGACCGCCTGAGCTGGGTCATGAGCCGGTTCTCCGGCTTCGTCGGCATCGTCAACTACATGGGCGCGAAGCTCACCAGCGACCCGGCCGCCCTGGAGCCGGTCCTGCGTGAGATCGGCGCCCGCGGCCTCGGCTTCGTCGACGACGGAACCTCGCCGCGCTCCCTCGCCGCCTCGCTGGCCGCCAAGGTGAAGGTCCCCGTCGCCCGGGCCGAGATCGTGCTCGACGCCCTGCCGCGTCCCGAGGCCATCGACCGGGAACTCGCCCGGCTCGAAGCCCAGGCCCGCCAGAAGGGCTTCGCCTTCGCCTCCGCATCCGCCCTGCCGATGAGCATCGAGCGGATCGCCCGCTGGGCCGCCGAGGCGGAGGCGCGCGGCATCCGGCTCGTGCCCGTCAGCGTCGCCCTGCGGGGCGCTGGTCCGAATACCCGGCTGACCAGCGCGAAACCCTGAGGCGTCCGCGCCGACGGCCCGACATGGAATTGCGCTCGGCCGCCGTTTCGTGCGTTGCGGCACATACCGCGCCTGCCTATGGTCGCGCCCATGACCGCATTCCCGATCGCCGGCGGCGCCGACCTCCCATACCGTCCCTGCGTCGGCATCACGCTGATCTCGCGCGCCGGTCTCGTCTTCATCGGGCGGCGGCGTGCCGATGCCGGGCCGGAGCACGTGGCGGACGGACGGGCCTGGCAGATGCCTCAGGGCGGAATCGACGAAGGCGAAGATCCGGCGGCGGCCGCCCTGCGCGAGCTCTACGAGGAGACAAACGTCGCGCCTGGTTCGGTGGTCCGCCTCGGCGAGACCGCGGATTGGCTCTCCTACGACCTGCCGCCGGAGGTGCTCAAGCAGGCCTGGAAGGGACGCTACCGCGGCCAGACCCAGAAGTGGTTCGCCTTCGGCTTTCTCGGTTCCGACGACGAGATCGACGTCGCGACACCCGGCGACGGGGCCTTCAAGTCCGAGTTCGACGCCTGGCGCTGGGAGCCCATTGCCGGGCTGCCGGACCTGATCGTGCCGTTCAAGCGGCCGGTCTACGAGGGCGTGGTCCGGGCCTTCGCGGGACTCACGGCGTGGCGCGCCCCCGCGTGACGGCCTGACGCCCGATGCGATGGTGGTCGATCCCGATCCTGTTGGTGCTCGGATGGTTCGCGTACACGCTGACGCCGCTCTGGGCGCTCTACGACCTCGCCCGTGCGGTGCAGGCGCACGACACGGACTACATCGGCCGGCACGTCAACTTCCGCACCCTGCGCTTGTCGGTGATCCGTCAGGCCGCGGCGGCTGCGCAGGCGCGCGATCCGGCGGCACCCGACGCCGAGCCACGGGAGCGCCAGCGCATCGCCGAGGCCGCCGCCGCCCTGGCGATCCCCATCGCCGAGGCCCTGGTCACGCCCGCCACGGTGGTCGATCTCCTCGATGACGGCTGGCCGCAATCGGTGGAGCTCGGCCGCAACCCGCCGGAGGGCAAGTCCGGGGGTGGGGGCCTGCGCATCGACAGCCTGCGCCGGCTGATCCCGTTCTACCTCGCCTCGGAGATGCGAGGCTTCCGCACCGTCGTGATCGGCGTGCCGCCTGAGGCCGGCCGCGACCGCCGCCTGCGGATTCGCCTGCGCCTGCGCGGCTGGACCTGGCGCCTCGTCGATATCGAGCTCAACGACGAGCTGCGCGAGCGCATCGCCCAGGCCTTCGCGCGCACCGGCGCGAAGGCCCGCTGAGAGGTCGGATCCGCTTCAATCCGCGTCCTCGGTGCCCCAATTGGTGAACCGCGCATTGCCGAGCCCGGTGCCGATGGTGAGAACGCCCCACCGCGTCACGGTCTTGCGGTCCGGAACCTCGCTGAGGCCCTGCACCACGGCGTCGTTGTGCATCACCACCATGGTCGGATGCTCGCCGATGCGGGGGATCGCCGCCGTGATGCGCTCGACGAGATTGAAGTCGCTGCCTTCCCAGTTGCCGGGCAGGTTCTGCCCGCCGCGATCGATCGTGCCGTCGGCCTCGATCATGCCGGGGCAGCCGATGCCGAGGAAGGGCGCCAGGGTCAGGTTTGCACGGTCCGCCCGCCGGATCAGGTCGTTGAGCATGCCCACGAGGCGCTCCACCGCCTCGTCGCGGCTGGGCATCGGATTCTCGTCGCAATGGCGCCAGATTTCGGAGCGCCAGACTTCGCTGCGCGACAGATCTGCGGCCTTCCTGAGGTTCGTGACCACGACCCCCGCGCGGATGTTGCTGCCGCCGATGTCGACGGCGAGCAGGCTGTCGTAACCGGAGAACATCCAGGACGGCGCCAGATGCACGGCGCCGATCAGGCCGCCTTCGTCGGGATGGTGCCGGATCGGTTCGAGGGTGATGTCGAGGCCCCCGGCGCGCAGGAGGAAGCCCGCGCGTGCGACCGCGAGGCGGCCGGCCCGGCTGTCGGAGAAGCCGCCGCCGACCACGATCGCCTCGGTGCCCTCCCAGCCGTCCTGGCCGAGAAAGAGGCGGGCCACCCGCGCGAGCTCCTGGGCGAAATCCTCGACGGCACTGAGCACCACGCCGGAGGCGAGGGGAACGTCGCCCAGCAGGATCTGGTCCAGTCGACGCTTGGAGAAGTCGCAGCTGTCCTTGTCGCCGAGGGGATCGTCGCCGAGCGCGCGCAGGCGCTCCCGGCACGCTTCCAGCATCTCGCGGAACGCAGACTTCGAAACCCGGTCGCCGATGAAGCCGTCGCCGTCCTTCAGCTCGATATTGTAATCGTCGACCACCACCGACGGCAGCCGTTGCGCCGCGTGCGCGATGCCCGCCTCGCGGATCTGAGTGTCCTTCGCCATGCCTGTCCGCCTGCCCTGTGCCTGGTCCTTACGCGCAGCTCAACGCACGGGGCGTTCACTTGGGCTTGGCGGTTTCGCCCGGGGCCGGCGCCTTCGGCTCGCGAGCCTCCATCAGGTCCTCGGCCTTGTCCTCGTCGGTGTCGCCGCCGCGCTCGATCGTCTTCTCGGGATTGGCGGCCAGGGCGCGCACGATCTCGACCAGACGCTCGCACTCCGCGGCGTACTTGTAGGTCTCCAGCACGATGGCGGCGTCGCGCAGCGTGCGCAGGTCGCGCACCGTCTGCTTGTTGGCGGTCTCGCGCAGCTCGGACTTGCCCGCGATCGCCTCCTCAAGCTTGGCGCCCTTCACATCGCAGGCTGCCGAAGCGGCCGCGGTGCTGGCGAGGAGGACAAGGAGGGGGGCGAAGAGAAGGCGCATGCGAGGGCTCCGGACTCCGGTGGCCGAACCCGCGCCGCGCGCGGTCCGGTCTCAGCCGTGATGGGGGTGGGAACGCAGAATCTCGTTGGCGAGGGCCACGAGATGGCTCAGGCGGTAGGGTTTCGGAACGAAGACGGACTGGGTGACCGCATCGGCCTGGGAAAGGTGGCCGCGCCCGCCCGAGGTGTAGACCACCGGCAGGTTCGGCAAGTGCCGGCGGGCGCGATGCGCGAGAGTGATTCCGTTCGTGTTGCGGGCCAGATCGATATCGGTGAAGAGCAGGTCGACGCGCTCCCGCGCCAGGATGTCCTCCGCCGCATCGGCATCGGCGGCGGTGAGGACGCGGTAGCCCTCGTCGAGCAGCGCCTCGGCGGCGAGCTCGCAGACCATGGCCTCATCCTCGACCACCAGGACGGTCTCGGCGGCGCCGCGGGGGCTGAAGGCGGGATGGGCGGGAAAGGCGCAGGCGAAGGAAATCATGACGCAACTCCTACTCACCCGGCGTGAGCCCCTGGGGGGCGGGCCGGATCGCAAGACAAACGGGTCGCCGAGGCGCATCGTTCGCCGCCGATCACTCCAATTGCGCGGACTTGGTAAGCGAAGCTTTAACCCTGCGGGTCGGCCGGTGAATGGACGTGCGTCCCACCGATGACCCGTCCCTGGCACCTCGGCTTCGGCCTGATCCTCACGGCCCTCGCCGGCTACGTGGACGCCCTCGGGTTCATCCGGCTCGGCGGCCTCTACACCTCGTTCATGAGCGGGAACACGACCCAGTTCGCGGTCTCCCTCGGGCACGGGGACCCGCATCACGCCATCCTGCCGGCCCTGCTGATCGTGGCCTTCCTCCTCGGCGGCATCTGCGGCGGCGGTCTGTCGGCCCTGACGCCGGCACGCTGGGTCACCCCGGTCATCCTCGGCTTCGAGACCGCGATCGTCGGGGCCGCCTTCGAGACCGCCACGGCCGCGCCGGATTCGGGCATCGCCTCGCTGATGCTGGCCCTGGCCATGGGCGCGCAGAACGCCGTCCTGTCCCACGTCCAGGGCTTCCGGGCCGGGACCACCTTCGTCACCGGCGCCCTGTTCGGCTTCGGCCAGAAGCTCGCCCTGGCGCTTGCCCGGCGCGGAGCGCGCACGGCCTGGATCGGCGACGGCGTCGTCTGGTTCTCGCTCCTCGTCGGATCGGTGGCCGGGACGGTCGCCTACGGGAAGCTGGCGTTGTATGCCCTCGCCATTCCCGCCGGCATCGCCGGCCTCCTCGCACTCCTGGCGACGGTCCTGACGGCGCGTGCGGCGCCGGCGAAGGCCGCCGCGGGGAAATGAGCCCGCGAGACCCTGGTTGAGAGATCCGCTGCGATGAGTGCCCCCTCTCTTCTCGATCACGTGACGCCGGTCGCGGCCGGCGCCCATGTCACCGCCACGGTGTGGCTGAAGGACACCCTCGCCCTCGCCCTCGGGGACGGAGGTGTGGTCCTGGCCTCCGGTGCCGAGACCCGCCGGGTCGAGGTCCACCCGGAGGCGGGCGTGCTCGTGGCGGCCGGCGACGGGCGCCGCCTCGTGACCGGCGGCGACGATGGCCGGGTCGTCGCGACCTCGGACACGGGCGACGTCGTCGAGGTCGCGACCGCCAGGAACGGCGCCTGGATCGACGCCCTCGCCCTGCATCCCGATGGCGGCCTCGCCTATGCGGCCGGGCGCAACGTCGTCGCCCGCGACGCCAAGGGACGGGAAAAGACCTTCGCGGCGCCCTCCACGGCCCGCGGCCTCGCCTTCGCGCCCAAGGGCTACCGCCTCGCGGTCGCGCACTACAACGGCGCCACCCTCTGGTATCCCAATCTCGACACCGCCCCCGACTTCGTCGAGTGGAAGGGCTCGCATATCGACGTGACCTGGTCGCCCGACGGCCGGTTCGTGGTGACGACGATGCAGGAAAACTCCCTGCATGGCTGGCGCCTCCAGCCCGATCGCGGCCACATGCGGATGTCGGGCTATCCCGCCAAGGTTCGCTCGGTCTCCTGGTCCGGCGACGGCCACTGGCTCGCCACCAGCGGCGCGGAAGCCGCCATCGTGTGGCCGTTCGATTCTAAGGAAGGTCCCACCGGCAAGGCGCCGCGGGAATGCGGCGTGCGCCCCGCCCGGGTCTCGCGGGTGGCGTTCCACCCCAAGGCCCTGGTGCTGGCCATCGGCTACGAGGACGGGTGCATCCTGCTCGTTCGCTTCTCCGACGCTTCGGAGCTGCTGGTGCGCCACGCGGTCAAGGGCAGCGGCATCTCGGCCCTGGCCTGGGACGGACGCGGCAGCCGCCTTGCCTTCGGCTGCGCCGACGGGCAGGCCGGCATCCTCACCCTGCCGGCCTGACGGCGATGGCGCTGTTCGGCTTCGGTACCCGCCGGCCTGCGGCCGACCAGGGCGCCCGAGAGGCGATCGTCGCCTGGGTCCGCCACCACGGCGGGCTCGCGGACCCCGTCGTCGTCAAGGCGAGCGAGATCGTCTGCGCCGATCCGGTCTGTCCGGGCACCGAGACCGTCATCCTGATCCTGGCGCCCGGGCGCCCGACCCGGGCCGTGAAGGTCGCGCGGCCCATGCCCGAGGTCACCGAGGCAGACGTCATCGCGGCCCTCGCGGGGGAGGGAGCTCCGTCGGAACCTTGAGCGTCCGCCCGGAACCTGCCGAGCCGTCGCACCCTTGTCCCACACCGTCACCCGCGCGGAGAGGCCGGTGTTTCGTGTCCTACGCACCCTGGGGCTCGCCCTCGGACTCCTCGGCGGCGCTATTGCGGCGCAGGCTCCGGAATTCGCCCAGCAATACGCTCAGCGCCTCGGCGGCACGCTGGACGAGCTGCGCCGGGTGGTCTCCGGCTTCGAGGCCGATGCCAGCGCCACCGGGCGCAGCCGCGACGATGCGGTGGCGCGCCTGCGCGGCGACGGCGACCCGCTCGTCGCCCGCCGCGGCGAGGCGGCCCGACGGGACATCGTGCGTCTCGCCGCCCTGGATCGCCAGCGGCAGGAGCTCGCGGAGGCCGGCGGCCCCCTCGGCCGCGTCGTCGCGCTGATGCGCGATCCCGACCTTTCCCTCGCGCGGGCCACCTACCAGGATTACGCCCCCGCCATCCCGACCACCGCCGACGGCCTGACCGCGGGCCTCGTCGGCTTCCTCGCCACCTGGGCTGGCTGGCGCATCCTCGCCGATCTCGTCCGGCGCCTGATCGCGGGCCGCAACCGCCGGTCCGTGACCCGGCCGGCGTGAGGCGTCCGGTCCGCCCGCGAGGGTGCGACTGTTGCGCTGCGTCTACAGCTTGGCCCCCGCGGCTGCACTAGGGTCTGGTCGTTAGCGCACGGGCCTCATCCTGGCGCCGTTTCACGGCCTCCATCGAACCCATGGCGCGCGCTCCCTCCACTCCGGTCGATCCAGCCCTCGATGCCGCGGCCCTGCTGCGCCGCATCGGGTTCATCGGCCTGTTCGTGATCATCCCGGTGGCCGCCCAGGTCGCCAGGAGGGCCGTGGTCATCCTGGCGCCGATCGCCATCGCGCTGCTGCTCCTGGCGAGTGCCATCGACGGCCGGGCCCGCCCGGTCCGGCCGGCCTCCTCCCGCCTGTTGCGCTCGTCCGCCTTCCTGGCCGGCTGCCTCGTGATCCTGTGGTCGGCGCTGTCGCTGGTCTGGACGCCGTTCCTCAGCCTCGCCACCGAGCGGCTGCTGAACGTGATCGCCACGCTGCTGATGATCATGGCCGCCTATCTCGCCCTGCCGGACCGCATGCGCTCGGCCAATCTCTACCTCCTGCCGGTGGGCGTGGCGGCGGCGGCCGTCTTCGCCATCGGCCTCGGGCTCACGGGGCAGGGGCCGTTCGGCCAGGGCCTGCTCGGCGCCGACGAGGACGCGATCCTGGATCGCGGCCTGATCCTCCTCGTCCTGTTCCTCTGGCCGGCCGTGTCCTGGCTCCGGTCGCGCGGGCGCAACGGCGAGGCCCTCGGGGTCGCGCTGCTGGTGTCGGTCGCGCTCCTCGTCTCCCCCGGGCCGACCACCCTGGTCGCCCTGGCGGTGGGCGCCGTCGCCTTCGCGCTCGCCGCGTTCCGGCCGGTCCTGGCGCCGCGGCTCCTCGGGGTCACGGCGGCGGCCCTGCTGGTGCTGGGCCCGATCCTGCCCTTCGTCGCCCGGCCGATCGGCGCCACGGTGTTCGGCGGCCGTGCGCCCGGCGTTCTCAGCCTCAAGGCCTGGCAGACCATCGTCACCAGCGAGCCCTTGCGGCTCGTCACCGGGCACGGCCTCGAGACGGCCCTGCGCGGCCGCTACGTCAATCTGCTGCCGATGAACGCGCCGCGCACCCTGCTGTTCGAGCTCTGGTACGAACTCGGCCTGGTGGGAGCCTTCGCCGCCGCGTTCGCCCTGCACGCCGCGATCCGGCGAGCCGGCCGCGAGGCGTCCGTGCTGGTGCCGGGTGCGATGGGGGCCTTCGCCTCGGCCTTCCTCATCGCCTGCATCGGCGTCGGGATGACGGTGATGTGGTGGCTCACCACCCTGACCCTCGCCGTCCTGGTCTTCGTCGCGGTCGAGCGCGGGCAGTTCCGCACCCGCCGGCCGAAGGCCAGCCTGCTTGCCTCCATCCGGAAGGCCTGAGCGCCTCAGGCGTCCGCGGCTGCCTCGATCGCCTCCATGTCGGCGTCGGACAGGCCGAAATGGTGACCGATCTCATGGACGAGGACATGCGTGACGAGGTGCCCGAGGGTCTCGTCGTGCTCGGCCCAGTCGTCGAGCAGGGGGCGGCGGTAGAGCCAGACCTGGTTCGGCATCTGACCGGTCGCCAGCTCGCCGCTTTGGGCGAGACCGATGCCGCGGAACAGGCCCAGGAGATCGAACGGGCTCTCGCATTCCATCTCGCGCAGGGTCTCCTCGTCGGGGAAGTCCTCGACGTGGATCACCAGGCCGGCGCAGAGATTGCGGAACGCCAGGGGGAGGTTGGCGAACGCCGCGTGCGCCAAGTCCTCGATCGTGCCGAGGTCTGGCGCCCGGGCCGAGGTCCAGTCCGGCACGGTCCCGCCGCTCATGCGAATTCCGGCAGCACGCGCTGCGCCAGGAAGCCGGCGAGGTCGCTGGTGATGTGGTCGATATGCGGTTCGCGCACTGCCTCCTGCTCGAAGGCCTCGCGGAACGGATCGATGGTCGGGGGGACCACCAGCACGGTGGACATGCCGATGTCGTGCGGCACGATGAGGTTGCGGGCGATGTCCTCGAACAACGCCGCCCGGCGCGGCTCCACTCCGTGCCGCTTGAGGAAGCGCTCGTAGGTGGAGCGCTCGGGCTTGGGGATGAAGTCGGCGTCGGCGATGTCGAACACGTCCTCGAAGTGATCGAGGATGCCGAGCTTGGCCGCCACGTTCTCGGCGTGCCGGCGCGATCCGTTGGTGAGGATGAGCTTGCGGCCGGGCAGGCGCTCGATGGCGTCGCCCAGCGCCGGGTCCAGGCGGATCGACGAATGGTCGATGTCGTGGGCGAAGTCGAGGAAGTCGTGCGGGTCGATCGCGGCCTCCACCATCAGCGCCTTCAGGGTCGTCCCATAGCGATGATAGAAGTACTTCTGCAGGGCCCGGGCCGAGAGCCCGTCGAGCCCGTAGAGGCGCATCACGAAGAGGGTGATGCGCTCGTCCACCTGCGGCCAGACGCGGGCATCGCTCGGATACAGCGTGTTGTCGAGATCGAACACCCAGGTGTCGACGTGCCGAAAGCCGCGGGATTGGGCGGTGGTGAAGTGGGTTTCGCCGGGCAGGAACAAGGTGTGTCGATGTGGTTCTGGATGGGCCGCGAAGCCCGGCCGTTCCAGATGGGGGCCGGGTACCGCGAGGGGAAGCGGGGCGCTTGCTTTTCAGAGCATGGCCTTGGGCATCCCGCAAGCGTCCCCGTCGTTCCGGCCGTTCAGCCGGTCGTCCGATCGGGCCGCTAGGCGCGCCATCCCTGCGCCGATCAGCGTTAGAATGATCGGGGTTTAGGCAAAATCAGGCCGTTTTGGAATCTAAATAGGCAGCCTATTCGAACGCACGGCGCTATTTTGCTTGTGAGCGGAAAGACGTGGCACAGGTGCTAATTTAACCTGACATATACGAACGCCCGGCTATTCGATCATGACGGTATTGCGCGACATCGAAGTCTGCTGCCGGCCCCGTGTGGCGGGAGAAATTGCATTGCTTGCTCGCGATTTCATGAACTTCTTCGACGCTTCCAGACGGCAGGGTGTGATCCTCTCCTTCGGTGGCGACATCTCCGAGAACGTGATGTTCTCCCTCGGCGAAGTGCTCAAGCTGCGCATGAGGCAGGGCGAGACCGACGCGTCGGTGGCCAAGCGCGTCTTCGCGATCTTCGTCGAGCAGGCCCAGAACGTCATCCGCTACTCAGCGGACAAGGTCGTGAAGCCGGCAGGCCCGGAGGCGGGCCTGATCAGCAACGGCGTCATCGTCGTCGGCATGGAGGGCGGGCGCTTCTACGTCGTCTGCGGCAACGAGCTGCCCGGATCCGACGTGCAGCCGTTGCGCGCCCGCCTCGACCACATCGCGAGCCTCAGCAGCGACGAACTGAAGGCCTACTACCGCGAGAAGCTGCGCCAGCCGCCGGACGAGGGTAGCCTCGGCGGCAGCATCGGCCTGATCGAGATCGCCCGGCGCTCCAGCGCACCCGTCGAGTTCGACTTCCAGGACCTCGGCGCCGGGCGCAGCTTCTTCTGCCTCAAAGCCTATATCTGACGGGCCGACCATCGATGGACCGAATCCAGCTTGCCGCCACGGACCGCTCGCCGCAGGTCGATTTCGACTTCGCGACCGGGCACCTGTCCCTGCAGGGCGAATCCTACCCCGAGGATGCGGCCGCCTTCTTCGGCCCCCTGCTCCAGGCTCTCCGCACCTACCTCATGCAGGCATCCGGCCCGCCGATCGTGTTCGAGGTCGGTCTCGCCTACTTCAACTCGTCGAGCGCCAAGGCGCTGATGAATTTGTTCATGCCCCTGGAGGACGCGGCCGAGCAGGGGCGATCGGTGACGGTGCGCTGGCGCTTCGCCGACGGCGACGAGACCATCGAGGAGGCGGGCGAGGACTTCGCGGCCGACTTCTCCCATGCGCGCTTCGAGATGGTGAGGGCGGCATGACCCGCGCGATCAGGGCCGTCACCGACGGCGCTACCGAATCGACGCCCGATTCCTTCAGTCTGTACGACGCCGAGGAGGCGGTGCTGACCCGTACCGAGGCGATGCTCTCGGGCCTCTCGGACGTGGCCGGCGGTGTTCAGGCGCTGGCTGACGCCTATCGCCGGGGCTACCGCGAGCAGCGGCGGCTGGTGCGGATGAGCGACCGGATGCAGCTCGATCTGCAGAAGGCGAACCATTGCCTCGCCGAGCAGCGTCGTGACCTTCAGGCCCTCAATGCTGCCCTGTCGAGCGAGATCGAGCACCGGACCCGCCTGGAGGCCGAGCTGCGGCGCCTCGCCGACATCGACGACCTGACCGGCGCCCTGGCACGTCGCCGCTTCATGGAGGTCGCCGCGCGCGAATGGCTGCGCCACGGCCGCAGCGGCGCCCCGGTCTGCATCCTCATGCTCGACCTCGACCGCTTCAAGCTCCTCAACGACAGCTTCGGCCACGCCGCGGGCGACGCCGCGCTGGTATCCTTCGTGGCGACCTGCCGAGCCAGCTTGCGCACCCTCGACTTCATCGGCCGCACCGGCGGGGAGGAATTCGCCATCGTGCTGTCGGACACGGGCCTGGAGGCGGGCTTCGCCTTCGCCGAGCGCCTGCGCGAGGCCGTCGCCGCAACGCCGGTGCCGACGATGGATGCCGCCATGCGGATCACCGTGAGTATCGGTGTCGCCCAGGCTGAGGCTGGGGAGAGCCTGGAGGCCGCGATGCAGCGGGCCGACGCGTCCCTCTACGCGGCCAAGGACGGCGGCCGCAACCGCGTCGCGCTCAGATCCGGCGCGCCCGATGCTCCTGGCGGTGCGACCCGCCGATGAATGCCGAGGCCGCACCGATCGAAGCCGCAAGCCTCGAGGCCGCAGGGTCCCGGCCCGCTGCGTCCGCGCCCCCGCGGGGCGGTTCCCTGCGTGGGGCCGGTCCTCGACGCAGCAGCGATTTCCTCAAGGCCGCCGGCTTCGTCGACGTGCCCACCGCCGAGCCGGGGTCGATGCGCCCGGGCGCCCTGCGGGGCTCGGCCCAGGGGCGCGACCTCGACAGCCTCGCCCACACCCTCTTCCTGCGGATCTACCCCGTCATCGCGGTCGTCGTGCTGGTCACGCAGATCGGCATCGCCTGGGTGAATTACCGCGATCAGCTCCACCTCTACACCGAGCGCGCCGACCTCATGGCGTCCCTGACCGCCAAGGCCATCGCCGGCCCCGACTGGAGCGCCAGCCCGCAGGTCTATCGCCGGCCGATGGAGGCGCTGACCCTGGATCCTGCGTTCCGTGCCGCCACCCTGCGCGATGCCACCGGCAACGTCGTGATGACCCTCGGCGAGGTGCGGCGCGGGCGCTCGTTCGAGGAGATCACCGCCCGGGCCGACCTCGCCGGCGCCCCGGGCGGCGCGCCCGTGGGACGGCTGACCCTGTCGATCTCGGCCGAGGCCCTGCGCGGCAATGCCGAGAAGCAGGCGGTGCTCGCCGTCGTGACCAGCCTGATCCTAATGTTCGCCTTCGTGCTGACCCTGCACGCCAACGTGCGCCGCCACGTGCTGGGTCCTCTGAAGCGCCTGCTGCTCGCCATGCGCGAAGTCGAGCACAAGCGCTGGGTGCCGGTGGAACTGGATGGGGCGTTCCGCGCAAGCAACGAGATCGACGTCATCTCACAGGCCTTCAACCGCATGGTCGACGGCCTGCGCTCCGGCGACGAGGCCAAGCACCTGCTGCAGCAACTGGAACAGGCACACCGGAAGCTGGAGGACGCCAACCACCTCGTGATGGAGAGCATCGGCTATGCCCGCCGCATCCAGAGTTCGGTGCTGCCCGAGCGCTCCGCCCTCGACGGCAGCGGCCTCGAGGTTGCGGTGCTCTGGGAGCCGCTGCACATGGTGGGTGGCGACTACTTCTGGCTCGAGGAGATCGACGGTCTCGGCATCCTGCTGGTCGCCGACTGCACCGGACACGGGGTGCCGGGCGCCTTCCTCACCCTCATCGTCGCCACCGCCCTCGATCGGCTGATCCACGAGCGCGGCCTGCGCGACCCGGCCGCGATCTTGGAGGCTCTCGACGGCATGGTCCGGACCCGGCTGCGCCAGGATGGACGCGGCGCGGAATCCGATGACGGCCTCGATTGCGGTCTCTGCATCTGGGAGCCGGGCGCGTCCGAGATCCGCTTCGCCGGCGCCGGCACGGCGCTGACCGCCATCGACGGCGCGGCGGTGACCCGCATCCGAGGGAGCAAGCGCGGCCTCGGCTATCCGCAGCGTCCGGGCGAGCGCTTCGTCGTCGAGGAGAGCCGCCTGCGCGTCACGCCCGGCATGACGCTCTACCTCATGACCGACGGCATCACCGATCAGATGGGCGGCGCCGGGCCGGCCCGCCGCCTCCTCGGCCATCGCGGCGTGACCGAGATCTTGGGTAATCACCAGGCGGCGCCCCTCTCGGAGCAGGTGACGATCCTTGAGGCGGCGCTCGCCGACTACCGTGGGGGCGAGAGCCGGCGGGACGACATGACCCTGGTGGCCTTCCGGCCCCGCGCGACCTGAGCGCGGGCCCGGTTCAGCCCCGGCGGATCAGGGTGCCGGCACCGTAATCGGTGAACAGCTCCAGCAGCACCGCGTGGCTGACCTTGCCGTCGAGGATGACCACCGCCTCGACGCCCTGCTCCAGGGCGTAGATGCAGGTCTCCACCTTGGGGATCATGCCGCCCGTGATGGTGCCGTCCGCGATCAGCCGGCGACAATCGTCGATTGACAGCTCCGGGATGAGCTTCTTGTCCTTGTCGAGCACGCCCGGGACGTCGGTGAGCAGCAGCAGGCGCTTGGCCCGCAGAGCCCCCGCGATCGCACCCGCGAAGGTGTCGGCGTTGACGTTGTAGGTCTGCCCGTCGGCACCGAAGGCCACGGGCGCCAGGACCGGGATCAGCTCGGCCTTCAGCACGGCGTCGAGCACGCCGCGCTCGACATGCTCGGGCTCGCCGACGAGGCCGAGATCGACCTCCTGCTCGGTCTGGCTCTCGGGATCGATGACGGTGCGGGTGGCTTTGCGGGCCCGCACCATGTTGCCGTCCTTGCCGCAGAGGCCGACGGCACGTCCGCCCTCGGCCGAGATCCAGCCGACGATCTGCTTGTTGATCGAGCCGGCCAGCACCATCTCGACGACCTCGACGGTGGCCTCGTCGGTGACGCGCAGGCCGCCGCGGAACTCCGATTCGATCCCGAGCCGGCCGAGCATACGCCCGATCTGCGGGCCGCCTCCATGGACCACGATCGGCTTGAGGCCGGACTGCTCCAGCAGCACGATATCCTCGGCGAAATCCTCCGCCGCCGCGCGGTCGCCCATGGCATGGCCGCCATACTTGATGACCACGATCTCCTGGTCGTAGCGCTGCATGTGCGGCAGCGCCTGAACCAAGACCTCGGCGCGCACATGGACGTTGGGCAGCGGTTCTTTCATCGTGGGGCTTGTCCTCGATGGCGCGTCGGGCACCGCGCGCGACGCGGGGCTTCTAGCGCAGCAAGGCGACGCTGCGAAGCAGCCCGAGGACGAATTTCGGCGGGCATGCCGGGTTTCGTCCGACCCGGCCGGGCCGACGGCTGCGGGGAGGCGAAGCGGCCGGATGCAACCGGAGCCCGGTAAGTGTTCCTTAAGGTTGACGAATCATGATCGGCCCACCGCCGGGGATTCCGCACCATGCCCAATGCCGATCCGTTCCTTCCGCGTCCCACCCTGCTGAGCCCGCACCACATCGCCAGTGCGGTCGACCGGCTCGGCGCCCAGGGCGCCTCGCCCTCCGAGGTCTGGCGGCTCCTGACCGACCACTTCACCGTCGACCTCGACGCCGTCGCAGCCGTGCTTCCGCGCTCCGAGCCCGAGCCGCACTGGCTGCAGACACGCCGCTGAACCGCGCCGCCGGCGGACCCGTCTCCGCCGGAAGCCGATCGGATTGCAGCAAGAAACGACGCTGGCACACACCGTGCTTGGCTCTCGTCAACCACAACGATGCGGGGAAACACCAAGGCAACGATCACGCGGCCGCTCGAACGCCGGAGCCACACCGCGGACCTTATTCGCCATCTCGAACAAGGGGTCCGTCATGTCCGAATTGCTCTCCGTCGCCCTCGTCTGCGCCGCGACGCTCCTCGCCAAGGATTGCTCGCGCGACACCGCCCTCGACGTCATCGTCGCCCCCGCTCGCACCCCGATGGATTGCCTGATGCACGGGCAGGTCGCGGCGGCCTCCACCGGTTTGCCCGGGGGCGAGAACCGCTACCTCAAGGTCACCTGCGAGCGCCGCCACGCCGACCTTCGCCACCTTCGCCGCGCCGGCTACGCCGCCGCGATCGTGCTGGTGGCCCGCGACGGATTGTGACGCTTCGGATCGGGTCGAGTCGCCGCGCGACGGATCGGCCGCAACCGGCTCGTGCAACGGTTTGACGGGGTTGCGTCCGTCTGGTCTCTTCGGCGTCCGATCATCGATCCCGGATGCCTTCATGCCCCGTTTCCCGACATTGGTCCTCGCCGCCGCGCTGGTCCAGCCAACCCTCGCCGGCGCCGAGACCCTCACCATCGAAGGAGTCGGGATCGGCCGCGACCTGGATTGCGGGGGCAAGGATGTCGGGATCTACGGGGCCGAGAACGCGATCGTCCTGACCGGCCGGTGCGGCCTCATCACGGTGCATGGCTCGAAGCACACGGTGAGCTTCGAGGAGGGGGCGGCCGTGGCCGTCTCCGGCGCCGACAACCGGGTCACGGGAGGGCGCACCCAGGACGTGACCGTCAGTATCGCCCAGAACAGCGTCACGGCGACCCTGGGCGGCGCAGGCAGCCCCGGCACGCTCGACGTCTCGGGCGCACAGAACCGCGTCTCCCTGGTGCTGGCAGGTCCCACCCGCTTCACCGTGCAGGGCGCGGATCACGCGGTGGAATGGATGCGCAGCGAGGGGGCTCCCAACCCGGAGGTCCAGGCCTCGGGCATCAAGAACACCATCAAGAGGAAGCCGTAAGTCGCGCATCGGGTCGACCGCCGAGCCGGCGGGTTCCGACCCTTTCCGGCCTCCCGTCCCTCGCCGGGTCGGAGGGGCTCCGGACGCGCTTTCTTCCGCGAGGACGGGAGAATCCCTCCGTGGCTGGCTCATATCGCGGAAGGAGCGGGAGGTGACGGCCCCCGCACAACCGCCCGAACCGGTCATCGACGGTTGATACGACGTTCCGGCCCGCCGCTGTCTGCGGGGTTTGGCCGACCTCCCGGGCGGGGCCGAAGGCGTGACGGGACCGTGTTTCTGCGTCGACTCCCGTGTCCGCCGACGTGATGGTCTGGAGCCGAGCCCCTTCGAGACTCAGGCAACGCCGTTTCAGGATCCGGCTCGACGCCGACTTCGCGGCATGGTCCCGCTAGGCAGCCTCGATCCGGATCGTGTCGCCGGGCTGGAGCGTCCCGCCCGCCAACACCTCCGCGTAGACGCCGCAATCGGTATGGCCGAGATGCTGCGAGAGCGTGCGCGGGATCGCGAGGTCGCGCTGGCCCGTGACCGGGTCGACATTCGTCGCCGCGCAGCGCTGCGTGCGCTTGTGGATGCGCAGGCGCACCCCGCCCGGAGTGGTGAGTGTGCGGTCGACGAGGTCGAGCTCGGCCCAGGGAGCGAGACCCGTGATGTGGAGGTTCGCCCGGAATCGGAGCGGGTCCACCGCCGCGCCGGTCATGGTCTCGACGGCCGCGACGCTGGCGAGGTTGAGGAGCGAGACGAAACCGCGCGGCGAATCCGTGAACCGGTACCCGGCGGGCGCCGTGAGAACCCGCGCGGCTCCGCGCAGCGACCCGGGTATGTAGCCGGTGAGGAAGGCCTCGATCGCCTCGCGTCCCTCCGGTCGGGCGAGGTCGCCGCGCGCCGCGACCCTGCCGCCCTGGCGGATCGTCAGCGTGCCGTCCTTGGGGTCGTAGCGCGTGTCGAGCTGCGCAAGCGCCTCGTCGCGCATCAGCATCAGGAACTTGATCTTCGGCTGGTGCACCGGTGCCGCCGGGTCGAAGCCCGAGGATCCGTTCTCCACGGCGAACAATCGGTCGCCGG
The DNA here is from genome assembly GCF_001422885.1 of Methylobacterium sp. Leaf104. GTDB lineage: Bacteria > Pseudomonadota > Alphaproteobacteria > Rhizobiales > Beijerinckiaceae > Methylobacterium. Next base: position 305,249 of record NZ_LMMZ01000001.1, read on the forward strand.
GAAAGTAGTCTCCCGCCGTGAGGGTCGCGTGCGTCATCGGCTCGGGCGAGAGCCCTTTCACGGGGTATCGGTAGAGGGCGTCGAGGTGGAGGCTTGGCGCGTCGGTCATGCGCCGAGCGTGGCCCTGAAATGCATCCGCGCGCAAGGCTTCGCCGTGCCCGCATTCCGTTGCCTCGCACCCTTGTGGTGCCGATATGCAACACCACATCCCGATTACCGGCGGCCAGGTGGCGCCGGGGTCTCCAGCGGCAGCGGCCGTGGGGGCGAAGTTTCGGCGACCGGCCGTGCCGCGTGGAGCGGGCAGCGGGGCGAGCCGACACGGGGAGGTGGGACACAGATGAATTTCGAGATCTATACCGAGCGCGCCCGCGGCTTCGTCCAGGCGGCGCAGAGCCTCGCGATGCGCGAGGGCCATCCACAATTCCAGCCGGGCCACATCCTCAAGGTGTTGCTCGACGATCCCGAGGGCCTCTGCGCCGGTCTGATCGACCGGGCCGGCGGCCAGTCGCGAGTCGCCCTCGCGCAGACCGAGGCTTGGCTCGCCAAGCAGCCGAAGGTATCCGGCAACGCGTCCCAGCCGCAGGCGACGCGCGAACTCGTGCGCCTGTTCGACACCGCCGAGAAGGCGGCCGAGAAGGCCGGCGACAGCTACGTCACCGTGGAGCGCCTGCTCCTCGCCCTTGCCGTGGAGAAGGACACCGAAGCCGGCCGCGCGCTGGCGGCGGCCGGCGTCACCGCGGCCTCGCTCAACGGCGCGATCAATGCGCTCCGCAAGGGCCGTACCGCCGACAATGCCACGTCCGAGAACGCCTACGACGCCCTCAAGAAATACGCCCGTGACCTCACGGAAGCGGCGCGCGAAGGCAAGCTCGACCCGGTGATCGGCCGCGACGAGGAGATTCGCCGCACCATCCAGGTCCTGTCCCGGCGTACCAAGAACAACCCCGTTCTCATCGGCGAGCCCGGCGTCGGCAAGACCGCCATCGTCGAGGGCCTAGCCCTGCGCATCGTCGACGGCGACGTGCCGGAATCGCTTCGTGACAAGAGCCTGCTCGCTCTCGACATGGGCGCGCTGATCGCGGGCGCGAAGTATCGCGGCGAGTTCGAGGAGCGTCTGAAGGGCGTGCTCTCCGAGGTCACGGCGGCCGAGGGCGGCATCATCCTGTTCATCGACGAGATGCACACCCTGGTCGGGGCCGGCAAGGCGGACGGGGCGATGGACGCCTCCAACCTCCTGAAGCCCGCCCTGGCCCGCGGCGAGCTGCACTGCGTCGGCGCGACCACCCTCGACGAGTACCGCAAGCACGTGGAGAAGGACGCGGCGCTCGCCCGGCGCTTCCAGCCCGTCTTCGTGTCCGAGCCCACCGTCGAGGACACGGTCTCGATCCTGCGCGGAATCAAGGAGAAGTACGAGCAGCACCACGGCGTGCGCATCCAGGATGCGGCGCTGGTGGCAGCCGCGACCCTGTCGAACCGCTACATCACCGACCGCTTCTTGCCGGACAAGGCCATCGACCTGATGGACGAGGCCGGATCGCGCCTGCGCATGCAGGTCGATTCGAAGCCGGAAGAACTCGACAACGTCGACCGCGAGATCGTGCGCCTGAAGATCGAGGGCGAGGCCCTGAAGAAGGAGACCGATTCCGCCTCCCGCGACCGCCTGGTGCGGCTGGAGAAGGAACTGGCCGACCTCGAGGAGCAGTCCGCCGCGATCACCTCGCGCTGGAAGGCCGAGAAGGACAAGCTCGGGGCCGCCGCCGAACTCAAGAAGAAGCTCGACGAGGCCCGCAACGAGCTCGCCTCGGCACAGCGCCAGGGCCAGTACCAGCGCGCGGGCGAACTCGCCTACGGGGTGATCCCGGGCCTGGAGCGTCAGCTCGCCGAGATCGAGGCGCAGGCCGAGAGCGCCGTCGTCCGCGACGGCATGGTCGAGGAGGCCGTGACGCCGGCCCACATCGCGGGCGTCGTCTCGCGCTGGACCGGGGTTCCCGTCGACAAGATGCTGGAGGGCGAGCGCGACAAGCTCCTGGCCATGGAAACGGCCCTGGGTGAGCGCGTGGTCGGGCAGCGCGAGGCGGTGGAGGCGGTGGCGACCGCCGTGCGCCGGGCACGCGCCGGTCTGCAGGACCCGAACCGGCCGATCGGCTCGTTCATCTTCCTGGGTCCCACGGGTGTGGGCAAGACCGAGCTGACCAAGGCCCTGGCTGGCTTCCTCTTCGACGACGACACCGCCCTCGTGCGCCTCGACATGTCGGAATACATGGAGAAGCACTCCGTGGCCCGGCTCATCGGCGCGCCCCCGGGCTATGTCGGCTACGAGGAGGGCGGGGCGCTGACGGAGGCGGTCCGGCGCCGGCCCTACCAGGTCGTGCTGTTCGACGAGATCGAGAAGGCGCATCCGGACGTGTTCAACGTCCTGCTGCAGGTACTCGACGACGGGCGGCTGACCGACGGGCAGGGTCGGACGGTGGACTTCCGCAACACGCTCCTGATCATGACCTCGAACCTCGGTTCGGAATACCTCGTCAATCAGGGCGAGGGCGACGACACCGATGCCGTGCGCGAGGAGGTGATGGGGGTGGTGCGCAGCCACTTCCGGCCCGAGTTCCTCAACCGGATCGACGAGATCATCCTGTTCCACCGCCTGAAGCGGTCGGAGATGGGGGCGATCGTCGACATCCAGCTGAAGCGCCTGCAGAAGCTCCTCGACGAGCGCAAGATCACCCTCGACGTCGAGCCGGAAGCCCGCGACTGGCTCGCCGACAAGGGCTACGACCCGGCCTACGGCGCACGCCCCCTGAAGCGGGTGATCCAGAAGGCCGTGCAGGATCGGCTGGCCGAGCAACTTCTGTCGGGACTGATCCACGATGGGGAGGCGGTGCCCGTTGAGGTCGGTCCCCTGGGCCTGAAGGTCGGAAAGTCCGGCCTCAGCACCGAGCGCCGTCCGGAGAGCGCCACGCTCAACTGAGGCGCGGTGCCGGAGAGCCAGGATCGGGCCCGCGACGGCGACCGCCGTCGCGGGCCTCGTCGTGTCAGGCGGTCACTGTCCGGAACGCAGGACCAGTTTGCGGATGCGACCGTCGAGGTCCTGGAACCGGGCTGAGATGCCGCGTCCGGCGCAGGCCTGGAAGGTGTCTCCGGCGAAGAAGCCGCGGGCGCTCTGCTCGCGGCAGGTCATCAGGGGCGGCACCAGCACGGCGCCGAGGGCGATGATCAGCACCAGGGCGATGTTGAGGATGACGGCGATGAGCCATCCGAGCGGCGACAGGAACGGCTTCTCGAAATCCGTCCGGCCCCGGTCCGGACGGGTCAGGTCGCGCACCTTCACACCGGCGTGACGCCGTTCCGCCATCCTCGTATCGAGGTCCCGGAACTTCGAGATTTCGGCCACGGACACCGTCTCCCACGCTAGAATTTCGTCCAGCCTACGCGCGGAACCATCAAGGAAGCCTGAAGCGGTAGCCCTGACATTCGCGCGGAACCTTCCTCACCAAGGCTGTGCACCGGCGCGAATACGTCTTGAGCAGACTCGGCATTTGCGGAGAATGCGGCCCCCAAGGCCACGTTCCTCGCTCCCAGGACTTTCCGATGTCGACACCTACGCCGCAGCGCAGCGCTGATCCGGCCGCGACGGACGGTGCCCTGTCGCGGGCGGGCATCCGCTTCACCGCCTGGGCCGAGAAGTGGTTTCCCGACGCCTTCATCTTCGTGGCCATCGCGGTGGTCATCGTGGCGCTGGGCGCCCTGGCCAACGGCGCCCCGGCGCCGGCCATCGCCAAGAGTTTCGGCGACGGGTTCTGGAGCCTGATCCCCTTCACCATGCAGATGGCCTTCGTGACCATCGGCGGCTACGTGGTGGCCACGGCGCCTCCGGTCCAGGCGCTGATCGACCGGCTGGCGAGCATCCCGAAGACCGGTCGCGGGGCCGTCGGCTTCGTCGCCGCGGCCACCATGCTGTCCTCGTTCCTGAGCTGGGGCCTGAGCCTGATCTTCGGCGGCCTGCTCGCCCGCGCGCTCGCCCGCCGCACGGAGCTCCGCATGGATTACCGTGCCGCGGGGGCGGCGGCCTATCTCGGCCTCGGCGCCACCTGGGCGATGGGCTTGAGCTCCTCGGCGGCCCAGCTCCAGGCGAACCCCGCGAGCCTGCCGAAGTCGCTCCTGCCGATCACCGGCGTGATCCCCTTCAGCGAGACCATCTTCCTCTGGCAATCGATGCTCATCGCCGCCATCCTGTTCGTGATGTCGGTGATCATCGCCTACGCCTCCGCGCCGCGCGCGAACACCGCGATGACGGCCGAGGATCTCGGCGTGAACGTCGACCGTGAAAAGCCCGATCTCGGCCGGCCCGAACAGCCCGGCGAGTGGCTGGAGCATTCGCCGATCCTGACGATCCTCCTCGTGTTGATCGCCGGCGCCTGGATCTATCAGGAGTTTGCGCGGCAATCCTGGATTACCGCGATCTCGAACCTGAACACCTACAACCTCCTGTTCATCACCCTCGGTCTGCTGCTCCACTGGCGCCCCAAGCGCTTCCTTGTGGCAGTCGCCAAGGCGGTGCCGGCCACGGCCGGCATCCTCATCCAGTTCCCCCTCTACGCCGCCATCAGCGCGATGCTGACCGGGCCGAAGAACGCGGCCGGGATCTCGGTCTCCGAGGTGATCACCCACGCCTTCGTCAGCCTGAACACCACGGGAAGCTTCCCGATCTCGATGGGCGTCTACTCGGCGGTGCTCGGCTTCTTCGTGCCGTCGGGCGGCGGCAAGTGGCTGCTCGAGGCGCCCTACGTGATGCAGGCGGCCAACGAACTCCAGGTCCATCTCGGCTGGGCCGTGATGGTCTACAACGCGGCCGAGGCGCTGCCGAACCTCATCAATCCGTTCTGGATGCTGCCGCTGTTGGGCATCCTCGGCCTGAAGGCGCGCGACATCGTCGGGTTCAGCTTCCTGCAACTCCTTATCCACCTACCCGTCGTGCTTTTCCTGCTCTGGGCACTGGCCTTCACGCTGACCTACCACCCACCGGTGATGCCGTAGGCCGCAGCCGGAAGTCGGATCGGAGGAGAAAGCCCATGCGCGTCGCCGTCCTGCCGGTCCTGTCGAGTCTTCTCTTCGGGAGCATGTCCGCCTTGGCCCAAGACCGCCTGCCGCCGCTTCCGGCCGATGCCCTCAGCCCGGAGCAGAAGACCGCCTCCGAGGCTTTCCTCGCGGCGCGAAAGACGCCGGTCTTCGGTCCGTTCGTGCCGCTCCTGCGCAGTCCCGAGCTGATGACCAATGCCAGCAACATGGGACTGCACCTGCGCTACCGCAGCGTGCTGCCCCTGCGGCTGAGCGAGTTCATCATCCTGATCACCGCCCGGGAATGGACGCAGCAGCTCGAGTGGCACATCCACGCGCCGATCGCCCTGAAGGCCGGCCTCGATCCGGCCATCGTCACGGCGATCCAGGAAGGCCGGCGGCCGGACGCGATGGGACCGGAGGAGGCGCTGGTCTACGCGTTCTCGACGGAACTGCACCACAACAAGGGTGTGAGCGACACCACCTACGCGCGGGCGGTCCAGACCTTCGGCGAGCAGGGCGCCATCGAGATGGCGGGGATCAACGGCTACTACACGCTGCTCGCCATGAGCATGAATATGGCCCGGACCGCCCTGCCGGACGGGGCGGCGCCGCAGCTGCCGCCCCTGGTCCCCTGAGGAATCCACCTCACGGGAGGCGGCGGCGGGCTGGTCGTCCGGCGCGCCTCAGGCGGCGCGGACGGTCGCGAGGAAGCGCAGCACCTCGGCGTTCAGATGCGCGGCTTGGCGCGTGAGGTCCGAGGCCGAGGTCAGCACCTGGGTCGCCGCCATTCCGGTCTCTTCCGCCGTGCGCGCCACGTCCGCCACGTTCGTCGTCACCGCATCCGTTCCGGCGGCGGCCTGGGCGACGTTGCGGACGATCTCCTGGGTGGCCGCCTCCTGCTCCTCCACCGCCGCCGCGATCGAGGTCGCGACCCCGGAAATCTCACGGATGCGCGCTCCGATCCCGCCGATGGCCCCCACGGCTTGGCCGGTGGAGGCCTGGATCTGGCCGATCTGAGCGCTGATCTCGTCGGTGGCCCGGGCGGTCTGGTTGGCGAGTTCCTTGACCTCCGCCGCCACTACGGCGAAACCGCGACCGGCCTCGCCGGCCCGGGCCGCCTCGATGGTGGCGTTGAGCGCCAGGAGGTTGGTCTGGCCTGCGATGCTGGAGATGAGCGCCACCACGTCGCCGATGCGGCTGGCGGCGTCCGCCAGGTTCCGCACCAGATCGGCGGTCGCCGTCGCCTCCGTCACCGCCGCCTGCGCCAGGATGGCCGATTCCGAGACGCGGCGTCCGATTTCCTGAACCGACGCGCCGAGCTCTTCGGCTGCGGCCGCCACCGTGGTGACGTTGGTGGCGGCCTGAATGGCGGCCGCAGCGGCGCCGGAGGATTGCGCGGCGGTCTGGCCGGCGGCCGAGCTCATGCCGCGCGCGGTCCCGTGCAAGGCACCGGCCGCCGCCGACACGCTGCCGACGATGCCGCCCACCGTCGCTTCGAAGCCGTCCACCACCTGCTGCATGCCGGCCCGGCGCTGGTCTTCGGCTGAGGCACGTGCCAGGGCCGCCTCGTCCTCGAACTGCCGAGTCCGAAGCAGATTGTCCCGGAACACCTGCACCGCGCCCGCCATCGCGCCGAGCTCGTCCCGACGCCCGGCATAGGGAACTTCGGAGATCGCGTCGCCGTCGGCGAGACGGCGCATCGCACCGGTCATGCGCTCAATGGGGCGGGTCACGCCGCGTACGACCCAGATCATGCTGCCGACACCCAGCACGAGGGCGAAGGTCAGGACCGCGACCTGAGTCATCGCACCCGTCCTGGCCTTCACCGCCGCCTCGGTCGCCGTGGCGTCGAGCTGGTTCACGGCGGCGAGGGGAATCGCCATGATCAGGTCGATCGCCGGTGTCGATTGGGCACGCGATTCCGCGAGGGTCGGGCGCGGCAGCGCGATGTCCGCCAGCGTGGTGATGAGGGCCTGGTTGCGGGCAGGGAAGGCGCCCTTGAAGTAGCCGTCACGTGCCTTCCGGACGGCGCCTTTCAGCGCCTCCGAGGCCGGCATGCTCTCGACGATGGACTCCACGATGCCGAAGGCGAACTCGGTCTGGCGGCTCAGCACGGTGTAGTCCTGAACGTCCTTTGGCGTGATCGCGCGGTTCTGAGCCAGAACGTCGTTGACGATGAGGTTGGTGTTGCCAGCCAATGTCCGGGCCGACCAGCCGAGTTCCCGCACACGCAGAAGGTTGGAGAAACTCGAATCCAGCTGGCGGATCTGCGCCTCGGTCGCGGCCAGGAGTCCTTCGATCGCGGCGATCAGGTGGCCGGTCGCGTCGTTGACCCGCTTGGTGAGGCTTGGGTCGCGCGCCGCCACCGGCAGAGTCAGATTGGTATCGACCTCCCTGCGAACCTGCTGCAGCGCTTTGAACCGGTCGACGAACTGGCGCGTATCGAGGCCTTCCTGAGCCGAAAGCCGCTCCAGGGCCACGGGGAATGCGTCGTCGCTGACCTTGCGGCGTGCCGCGATCTCAGTGAGGTTCGGTCCGAGCTTGTCGGCGTGGAGCGCCAGCGCCGACACCATGGAGCCGCGCTCGAATCGCAGTTCCGAGAGGCCGCGGGACAGCATCAGTTCGCCCCCGGACAGTTGCGAAACGAGATTAGACCGTGTCCATCGTCCGAATGACCCATAGAGATCCTTCGCGGCTTCGTAGAAAGCGAAGAGGCTCAGGACGGAAATGATTGCGAACAGTCGCGACTTGATGGACATTGCTCGACTCTGACCATATGAAATAGAGTTCGGTGCTCTTGTATCCTTTATCAGAAAAATCGTTGATAATGTGTTTGAATTTCGCAGTTTAGTTCATGTCTAGACATGATGGGTCATAGGCCAGAGAAGACTTCTCGGGTCGAGCCCCCGGCCCCGAACCATCGGGAAGGCGGGCCGGCCTGATCGCCGCGATCCGTCCGAGCGTGCCATGGACACACCCGCCTCGCTCCCACCGCCGTGGCGGCGCCGGCCCTCAGGCGCGCCGGCCCGGTATGACGGCCGACAGCGCGGCGAGCAGCCAGCCGGCCATCAGGGCGAAACCGCCGGCCGGGGCCGCCATGGGGAACAGCGGTGTACCGTGGAGTGCCCGGAGCGCGAGGTCGCCCGAGAACAGCGCGAGGCCGACCACGAGAGCACCCGCCGCGAGGCGGGTCATCGGCCGGTGCGTCGTGCCTGTGGCAGCCAGCGCCACGAGCGCGAGGATCGCGGGGGCGTGGAAGAGCAGGAACTGCGCGGCGGTCTTCAGGCTGTCGGCTCCGCTGACATGGGCGGCCGCCGCACTCGCGGCCACGCCGAGGAGCCCCGCGAGGGCACCCAGCGCCAGGAGGACGCGATCGAGGCCGCTCACGCGCCGCGCTCCTGCAACAGCCGGGCGACGCTGGCCCGCAACTCGGGGACGCCCCGGTCGTCGCGGCTCGAAGTGAACAGGATCTCCGGATAGGCCGCCGGGCGCCGGGCGATGGCGGCCTGAACCCCGGCGATGCGAGCGTCCATCTCGGACTTCTTCAGGGCGTCGCCCTTGGTCAGCACGATCTGGTAGCTGACGGCGGCCTTGTCGAGTCCGTCGAGGACGTCCGTGTCGATGCTCTTCAGGCCGTGGCGCGAGTCGATCAGCATGAACACCCGGGCGAGGTTCGAGCGGCCCTTCAGGTAGTCGTGGATCAGGTCGGTCCAGGCCTCGACCTTGGTCTTTTCCACCGCCGCGTAGCCGTAGCCCGGCATGTCGACCAGCGTCAGGCGGCCGCCGATATCGAAGAAGTTGAGCTGCTGGGTGCGACCCGGCGTGTGCGAGGTCCGCGCCAGGGTGTTGCGTCCGGTGAGGGCGTTGACGAGGCTCGACTTGCCGACGTTCGAGCGGCCCGCGAAGGCGATCTCGACGCCCTTCATCGGCGGCAGTGCGGGGACGTTCGGTGCCGAGGCGATGAAGTCGGCCGCCCCCGCGAACAGCAGGCGTCCCGCCTCCAGAAGGGCGGCATCGTCTTCGGCTTTGGACATCGGGCGGCTCCGGACGGAAGAGGCGCATCCGCCGCCCTCGCGAGCCGACACGCCGGAAACAGGAAGTCCTCCCCGTCGCGAGACGGAGAGGACCGGTTGGACTGTCGTGCCGTGGCCGAAGCCTCGGAGCCGGGCGCGCCTCAGTTCTTGGCGACGGCGTTCTTGTCGGCGGCCTTGCCCCGGAATATCCCCCGCAGGTTGTCCCACAATTCCACCTTCACGCCGTTGCGGCGCATGATGACGTATTGCTGGATCACCGACAGGGTGTTGTTCCAGGCCCAGTAGATCACCAGGCCGGCCGGGAACGAGCCGAGCATGAAGGTGAACACGATCGGCATGAAGGTGAAGATCTGCGCCTGGACCGGGTCCGGCGGCGCGGGGTTCATCTTCATCTGGATGAACATCGTGATGCCCATGATGATGGGCCAGATGCCGAGATGCACGAAGTCCGGGGCCGCGTAGGGAAGCAGGCCGAACAGGTTGAGGAAGCTCGTCGGATCGGGCGCCGCCAGATCCTGGATCCAGCCGAAGAACGGCGCGTGCCGCATCTCGATGGTGATGAACAGGACCTTGTACAGGGCGAAGAAGACCGGGATCTGGATCAGCACCGGCCAACAGCCGGCGACCGGATTGATCTTCTCCTTCTTGTACAGCTCCATCATCGCCTGCTGCTGCTTCATCTTGTCGTCCGCATAGCGCTCGCGGATCGACGCCATCTCCGGCTGCACGGCCTTCATCTTGGCCATGGACTGGTAGGACTTGTTGGCAATGGGCAGGAACAGCAGCTTCAGGCAGAAGGTCACCACCAGGATCGACACGCCGAAATTGCCGAACAGGTGGAAGAAGAAGTCCAGCGCCCGGAACATCGGCTTGGTGATGAAGTGGAACCAGCCCCAGTCGATCAGCAGGTCGAACTGCTTGATGTTCTGGTTCGCCTGGTAGGCATTGACGGTGTTGACCTCCTTGGCGCCGGCGAAGAGCTGCTGCGTCGCGGCGGCCGAAGCGCCGGGCTGCACCACCTGCACGTTGCCGAGCACGTTGGCCTGGTAGACCTTGGTGGCGCCGTCGGTCCGCTCGGTGAAGCTGCCGGTATAGGGGGTCGACTGGTCCGGAATCGCGGCGGCGGCCCAGTACTTGTCGGTGATGCCGACGAAGCCGCCGGTCACGCCGGCCCAGGTCTTGCCCTTGGTGCTGGCATTGCCCAGCGCCGGCTCCTTGGCGAGGTGATCGTAGGTGTATTCCTGCAGGCCGTCGGCGCCGAGGACGCCGATCAGACCCTCGTGCAGCACGTAGTAGCCCTGGGTGTGCGGCTTACCCCAGCGCGAGACGAGGCTGTAGGGATAGAGGCTGACCGCGTTGGCGCCCTTGTTCTCGACCTCGTCGCGGACCGTGAACAGAAACTTATCGTCCACCGCGACGATGCGCTTGAACACGAGGCCGGCGCCGTTGTCGTAGCTCAGCGTGACGGGCTTGCCCGGCGCCAGGGTCTCGGCATCGGCCGTCCAGACGGTGTCGCCATTGGGCAGCGGGCCGGCATTCTGGCCGACCCAGCCGAACTCCGCATAGTACGGGTTCTCGGTCCCGGTCGGCGAGAGTAGGACGATGCGCGGGCTCTTGTCGTCGACCGTCTCGTGATAGTTCTTCAGCGAGACGTCGTCGATGCGGCCGCCCTTCAGGGCGATCGAGCCGGCGAGCGCCGGCGTGTCGATGGTGACGCGCGGGGAGCGCGCGATCGCCGTCTCGCGGGGCACGACGCCGCCACCGGCACCGGAGGCGCCCGGCAGGGTTCCGGGAACGGGATTGGCCGGGCCGCCCTCCTTCGGGCTGGCGCTCGGTACGCCGTCAGGACCGGCCGGCTGCGTGGCCGCCTTGTTCTGGAGGGCGGCCTGACGCTGCTGCTCCACGCGTGGGGCGGCGACGAAGTAGTTCCAGCCGAGCAGGACCGCCAGCGACAAGGCGATCGCGACGATCATGTTCGTCTTGTCATTACCCATCGGTCGGTCCGTCGCATGCGTTGGGAGAAGGGGAGGGCGCGTTCGCGCGGGCCGGCACTGGGCCGGACGCCGCGACGGAGGCCGTCGCGCCCGAGGCCAATACCGGAGCCGCCGGCGATGCGCCAGACTTCGAAGCGTCGGGCGCGGGCGCACCTTTGCCGCGTCCGCGCCGGACGGGACGCTGAGGAGACGATTCGGATTTCGGTCCCTGCGGCTTCGTCACCACGGCGACGGCACGGCGCAGGTCATCGACGAGGGTCTCGAAGGGCGCGTGCAGGGCAGGGCGCCGCGCCACCAGCACCACGTCGGCCGGGCGCACCGGCAGGTCGCCGGCGGCCCGCGCCACGGCGGCGCGCAGGCGCCGCCGGATGCGATTGCGCTCCGTGGCGTGCCCGACCCGCTTGGTGATGGTGAAGCCGATGCGCAGCCCGTCGCTGGAGGCGCCGTCGAGGGACGGCTCCGCAGCGCGGACGAGGCCCTGCGCCGACAGGCGTTCGTTGTGGAAGCGGCGCCCGCCGGCCGCAGCCAGGAACTCGGAGCGCCGCGTCAGCCGCCCGATCGTCGACGTGGCCGATGACATGGCCGATCCGATCCCGCAGCGGGTCCTGTGGCCCTTGGCCAGACTCATGATGTGGCGCGCCGCCCGTGACGGCGCCACCGGTCTCTCAGGCCGAAAGCTTCTTGCGGCCGTGGGCGCGACGGGCCGCGATGACCTTGCGACCGCCGGCCGTGGCCATGCGGGCACGGAAGCCGTGACGGCGCTTACGCACGAGCTTGCTGGGCTGGTAGGTTCTCTTCATGGCGCGATCTCCGAATGGCCGAGGATCGATCCGGGCCGCACCGAAGGCCGCGCCGGATATTCACTCGCCCTGAAATGTGTCTGCAAGCGCGAACAGCGCCCCTCAAGGGCGCCGCGTCGCGATGGCGCGGCTTATGGGGCAAGGTCCCGTCCGAGTCAATTCCGGAGCGTGCCGAAACGGCATGATCCGTGACCCCGAAGGATGCGCACGGGCCGCGACGGTATCAACCGTTCGTTAACCGATCCGCCCCATCCTGTGATCCTGTTCGGTGCTCCCGGACAGCGCGCGGACTTTCCCGTTCGCTCGCTTGGACTGCTCCCGAAACTCGCCTGTCAGGCCGCCCCGCAACGGGCGGCCTTTTTTCGTCTCTGGTTCCGCACGACCGCAGAGCGCTGCGTCCACCCGCCTGACCGGTGGCACCGACCGGCCCGGTTAACGTTAACAGCCGGTAAAGGCCGCGGACCCGGACGTTCGGCGTTAGAGTTGCGCAGACAGGTGCAAACGCGCCGCCTTCGTCCCATTTCGGGACGTAATCGGTTCGGTCGCGGCACAGGAGGCACCATGAGCGGGTTCGACGTCATGTTCCGGGACGAGCGCGACTGGGTGAATTTCGGTGACACCTACGTCACCTCGGAGGCCTTCAAGGTCCTCTTCCGCGAGGGCATGACCCTGGTGGAGGAGGCGGCGGCCTACCTCGACGGCACGGGCCGCGAGGAATCCCGCCTGATGTCCCGCGACGGCACGCTGAGCTATGCCAGCGAGAGCATGCGCCTCACCACGCGTCTGATGCAGATCGCCTCCTGGCTCCTCGTTCAGCGGGCCGTCTCCGAGGGCGAGCTGACGCCGGCGGAGGCGATGCAGGAGAAGACCCGGGTGCGGCTGACCACGCCCGAGACCTTCCGCGGCGACGTGTTCGGCGTCCTGCCCCCGACCCTGCAGGACCTCATCGTGCGCTCGCGCCGGCTCCACAGCCGGATCCTGCACCTCGACGGCCTGATCGCCGACGAGCGCCCGACCCCTCAGCCCCAGGAGAGCCCCGTCGTTGCCCAGCTGAGCCTCCTCCGCTCCGCCTTCGGTGCGGCATCCGCCTGAGACCCGGCCCTGCGCCCGGTTTCGAACCGGGCGAGGGGCTCCTGAACGCAGAACGGGCGGCACCGAGGGTGCCGCCCTTCCGAGGGCACCGCCGCGTCGTCGCGGCGGAGATCCGAGGCGCGCTTACTTCTTGCCGAAGGAGAGGGCGCCGAAGCGCGAGTTGAAGCGCGACACGCGGCCACCGCGATCGAGCATCTTCTGCTCGCCGCCGGTCCAGGCCGGGTGGGTGTTCGGATCGATGTCGAGGTTGAGGGTGTCGCCCTCCTTGCCGTAGGTCGACCGGGTCATGTACTCGGACCCGTCGGTCATCACGACCTTGATGAAGTGGTAGTCGGGATGCTCGGTACCCTTGGCCTTGTCGGCCGCGCTCTTTGCCATGACGAAATCCTTGAATAGCCAAGCCGACCGGCCCGTCTGGCGGCCCGCGGCCATAGATCACGCGCAATCGGATGAAGGCGCGCCTATACCTCACGCACCTTCGCCCGACAAGCGTGCGCCGATCGAAGAGGCCGCCGGTCGGTCGCTTTTCCTGGAAGACCAATGATGACGAGGCACCATGGCTCGCGGCCGTGACAAGAAAATTTCCGGGGAGGCCCGGCCGAAGGCACCGCTCGGTTCGCTGCGCCCGCTGATTCCGTTCGCGATGGTCTATCGCGGCCGGATGCTGGCGGCGTTCCTGGCGCTCCTCGCCGCTTCGGGCGCGACCCTCGTGGTCCCGATCGCCCTGCGTCGGGTCATCGACCATGGCTTCTCGCCCGAGGGTCAGAGCGTGATCGACACCTACTTCGCCGCCCTGATCGGCGTGGTGGCGGTCCTCGCCCTGTCGAGTGGCGCGCGCTACTATACGGTCGCGACGCTCGGCGAGCGCGTGGTGGCGGATCTGCGCACCGCCGTATTCCGCCGCCTGACCCAGCTGGACCCCGCCTTCTTCGACCGCTCGCTCTCGGGCGAGATCATCTCGCGACTCACCGCGGATGCCACGCAGGTGAAGGCCGTCTTCGGCGTCTCGATCTCGATCCTCCTGCGCAACGCCTTCCTGTTCACCGGCGCCGTGGTGATGATGGTCATCACGAGCCCGAGGCTGTCCGTCCTCGTCCTGGCGGCCATTCCGCTCATCGTCTTTCCGCTGATTCTCTCCGGCCGCGGCGTGCGGCGGCGATCCCGCGCGGCCCAGGACCGCCTCGCCGACGCCTCGGCCTATGCCGCCGAGGCGGTGAACGCGATCCGCACCATGCAGGCCTTCGGCATGGGCCGGACCACGGCGGCCCGCTTCGCCGCCGCCGCCGAGAACGCCTACGGGGCCGCCCGCGACTCGATCCAGGCGCGGGCGCTCCTCACCGGCGTCGCGATCTTCCTCATCTCGGCCAGCGTCGTCGGGGTGATGTGGTACGGCGCGCAGGGGGTCCTGGCCGGCACCATGACGGCGGGCCAGCTCTCGCAGTTCGTGCTCTACGCGGTGTTCGGGGCGAGTGCCCTCGGACAGCTCTCGGAGGTCTACGGCGAACTGGCCCAGGCGGCCGGCGCGGCCGAGCGCCTCGGCGAGATCCTGGCCGCCGAATCGACGATCCGCTCCCCGGCCGATCCACTGGCCCTGCCGGTGCCCGCCAAGGGCGCCGTGGCCTTCGAGACCGTGCGCTTCCACTACCCGACCCGGCCGGACCATCCGTCCCTCGACGGCATCAGCTTCGCCATCGCGCCCGGCGAGCGGGTCGCCCTCGTCGGGCCGTCGGGCGCCGGCAAGACCACGGTGCTGCAATTGCTGCTGCGCTTCTACGACCCGCAATCCGGTTTCGTCCGGGTCGACGGCGTCGACATCGCCCGCGTCGACCCGGACAGCCTGCGCGAGCGCCTCGCCCTCGTGCCGCAGGACCCGACGGTGTTCTCCGGCTCGGTGCTCGAGAACATCCGCTACGGGCGGCCCGAGGCGACGGAGGACCAGGTCCGGCGCGCGGCCGAACTCGCTCATGCCGACGGCTTCATCCAGGCCCTGCCGCAGGGCTACGCCACCACGGTGGGCGAGCGCGGCGTCACCCTCTCCGGTGGCCAGCGTCAGCGGGTGGCGATCGCCCGGGCCATCCTCAAGGATGCGCCGATCCTGCTCCTCGACGAGGCGACCTCGGCCCTCGACGCCGAGAGCGAGCGCGCCGTGCAGACCGCCCTCGACACCCTGATGCGCGGCCGGACCACCCTGGTCATCGCGCACCGCCTCGCCACGATCCGCAAGGCCGATCGCATCCTCGTCCTCGACGGCGGCCGGATCGTCGAGAGCGGGACCCACGAGAGCCTGCTCGCGCAGGGCGCCCTCTACGCACAGCTGGCGGCGCTGCAGTTCACCGACGCCCACGACGACGGCCTGCGCGCCCGCGAGTCGCGGCCGCTACTCGACGCCCTGCCCGCGGAATAGGGCGCCAGGGCGGGGCCGGCCGTGGGGTCAGCCCGCCGCGCCGGTCCCGTTCAGGGGGTTGGCCTCGTCCCAGGCGTAGCCCAGGGTCTCGAACCGCATCGCGCGGGTGTCGACCATGAGGAGGCGCCCGACGAGGGGCTCGCCGAACTCCGTCACCGTGCGGATCACTTCCAGAGCCATCAGCGAGCCCATGATGCCCGCGAGCGCGCCGAGCACGCCGGCCTCGGCGCAGGGCGCGACGCTGCCGGGCGGCGGCGGGTTGGGGAACAGGCAGCGATAAGTCGGGTGCGGGCGACCGCCCGCATCGGTCTCGTAGGGCCGCAGGGTGGTGAGCGAGCCGTCGAAGCGCCCGAGCGCCGCCGTCACCAGCGGGCGCCGGGCGTGGAAGCAGGCGTCCGAGACCGCGTAGCGCGTGGCGAAGTTGTCGGACCCGTCCGCGACCACGTCGTAGGCGCCGATGAGCGCCTGCGCATTCTCCGGGGTCAGGCGCGTCGCGTGCGTCTCCACGGCCACGTGCGGGTTGAGGCGCGCCACCGCCTCGGTTGCGCTCTCGACCTTGAGACGGCCGATGTCGGAGGTCGCGTGGATCACCTGCCGCTGCAGGTTCGACAGGGAGACGGTGTCGTCGTCGACGAGGCCGATCGTCCCGATCCCGGCGGCGGCGAGGTACTGGATCAGCGGCGCGCCGAGGCCGCCGGCGCCGATGACGAGGACGCGAGCGGCCTTCAGGCGGGCCTGCCCCGGGCCGCCGACCTCCGGCAGGACGAGGTGGCGGGCATAGCGTTCGACTTCGTCGGGGGAGAAGGCCATGCCCCGCAGATAAGCCCGGCCGGCGTGCGGCGAAAGCCCGGCCGCGAATTGCACCCCCGCGCGACGGCGCTTATGGCCGTTCGCACCCGGACACCCCGCGAAGAGTCCCGCCCGTGCCGAACGTGCCCCGCGACCGCTCCCCCCTCGCTCTCGCCCGGAGCCTGATCCGCTGCCCCTCGGTGACCCCGGAGGAGGGAGGCGCGCTCGCCTGGCTCGCCGGCATCCTCGAAGGGGCCGGGTTCACCGTGGAACGCCCGCGCTTCTCGGAGCCCGGCACGCCCGACATCGACAATCTCTACGCCCGCATCGGCACGGGCGCACCCTACCTGCTGTTTGCCGGCCACACCGACGTGGTGCCCCCCGGCGACGTCGCCCGTTGGCGCCATGGCCCCTTCGCCGGAACCGTGGAGGACGGTGTGCTGTACGGGCGCGGGGCCGTCGACATGAAGGGCGGCATCGCCTGCATGCTCGCCGCCGCCCTCGACTACCTGGACGTGGCCGGTCCGGACTTTCCGGGCTCGATCGGCTTTCTCATCACCGGTGACGAGGAGGGGCCGGCGATCAACGGCACGGTCAAGCTCCTCGAATGGGCGCGGGCCCGTGGCGAGCGCTTCGACCATTGCCTCCTCGGCGAGCCGACCAACCCGGATTCCCTCGGCGACATGATCAAGATCGGCCGCCGCGGCTCGCTCACGGGACGGCTCACCGTGCAGGGCCGCCAGGGCCATGTCGCCTATCCGGATCTGGCCGAGAACCCGATTCCGGGCCTGCTGCGCCTCGCCTCGGCGCTTCTGGCCGCGCCGCTTGATGCCGGCACCCGGCATTTCGGCGCCTCGAACCTCGAATTCACCACCCTCGACGTCGGCAACACGGCCACCAACGTCATCCCGGCGGAGGCGCACGGCACCTTCAACATCCGCTTCAACGATCGCTGGACCGCCGAGACCCTGGGGGCCGAGGTCCGGGCCCGCCTCGATGCGGCGGCCGGGCGCAGCGTGCGCTACACCCTCGACCTGCTGCCCTCCAACTCACCGGCCTTCCTCACGGAGCCCGACACCTTCACCGAGCTCGTGGCCGGCGCCATCGCCACCGAGACCGGCCGCCGCCCGGTGCTCTCGACCACGGGTGGCACCTCGGACGCGCGCTTCATCAAGGATGCCTGCCCGGTCATCGAGTTCGGCCTCGTCGGCCAGACCATGCACCAGACCGACGAGTGCGTGCCGGTAGCCGACCTGAACCGCCTGACGGCGATCTACACGCGGGTGCTGGCGGCGTATTTCGCCGCCCGATAGGGCCGCTTCGCCTTCACGGGCCGTTCGCGGCGGTCGTCGCCCCGGGGTCGCTCGCCGTCGCGCCCGCCGCCTGGTTCCGGAAGCGCCGGCAGTCCGGCCCGAGGCGATCGCCCACCGCGATGAAGATCTGGCGCAAGCGCTGGACATGCGGGTCGTCGAGCCTCAGTTCGATGCTGGCGACCACGAGATCGACCGCCTCCTGACGGTCCGGTGCCCCGTCGATCAGGTTCCCACCCAGGATGATGCGGCCGACTTCGAGAAGCAGGGCCTCGTTGCGCACCGCGCTCGGGGCCGCGAGCCGTTCGAGGTCGAACAGGGTCCGTACGCCGAGGGGCCAGAGCCGGATCACCTTCTCGCGTCCGACCGAGCAGCAGAGCTGCGCCTGCGCCACCCAGTCCATGATCTGGTAGACGCCGTAGGGCGTTTCCACGAACAGCATCAGCGGGTTGGCGGTCGCTAGGTTCTGGGTCGAATGAATATGATGGTCGTCGAGGCGGACCCGGATCTCGCTGTCGATCCCGTCGATGATCTCCACCGGGGTGATCTTGAAGGCGCGGTAGACGTCGTACTCCTCCCGCTTGAAGTTCTTCAGCTTGTCGCGCTGCAGGATGTTGCGCAGCACGACATCGGGCATGATGCCGGCAACGAAGCATCCGGTGACCGCCAGGGCCAGCACCAGCGGCGAGTTCATCGGCGCATCGATCCTCGCAAGGCCCTCCGCCGCGCTTGCCGCGACCCGCAGCAGGCCGATCACCAGGATCGGCGCGAGGACGATGCCGATCACGATCTTGATCGTCTCGCCGATGATCGTCGCTGGGCTGAGGTCGAAGTTCTTGATCGCCCGATACAGGTTCCGCAATGCCGTGAGGTAGCTGCCGGCGAAGGCGGCACAGGCCCCGAACAGCCAGACTGTGGTCCTGTCCTGGATCTTCGGACAGATGCCGCCATCCAGACCGATGAGGCTCGGCGAGTTCGCGCACAGCAGCGTCACGAGGAGCGAGAGGCTGTGGAACACGGCCACCCCCGCGAGCAGGCTGAAGGCGACGCTGCCGAGGATCCAGTCGATCGTGGTGAAATCCTCGCGGTGCCGCGACTGATCGAAGACATCCAGCGATGCGTTGGACGCATCGATCGATCCGCTCTTTCCCAGAACCTTCGGCCGGCCGACGAAGTACTTGTACTTCACGAATTCGAACGAGGGGATCAGTCGTTGGCTCGAGGGTCCTGCGATGTCGAAGACGGCCGCGAGGTCTCGGACGACCTCCTGTCTCTGGCGCTTCACCGCTTCGCGGATCGCGATGAAGAGAATTGGTGACAAGGCCGCGAAGGCGGTTGCGCCGAGGATGAACAGATGAATGGGAAGCGTCGTCACGGGAATTTCCATCGCCTCCGACGCGGATCGCGCCGGACACGATGGATGATCCCGCTTCCCGACGATTCATCAACTCCAAGTTAAAGAATATTAACTCAAAGTTGCGTTATCGCCGTAATCCACGCCTACCAGCGTCAACCCGCAGGCCGGCGCCAGCGGCCCGCAGCGGCTGCGGTCCCGACTGGCCAGGATGTCACCGACGTCGTCGGCGCTGAGCCGGCCGCTTCCGGCCAGCATCAGGGTGCCGACCATCGAGCGGACCTGGTGGTGCAGGAAGGCGCGGGCCGAGGTCGCCACCACGATCTCGTCGTGCAGGGCCATCGGCATGGCGGTGACGTCGAGTTGATCGAGGGTTCGGAGCGGGCTCTTCGCCTGGCACTCGGCGGCCCGGAAGGCGGTGAAGTCGTGTAGGCCGAGGAGGCGCGCGGCCGCCGCGCGCATCAGCGCGACGTCGAGGGGCCAGGGCACCTGCCAGACATGGGCGCGGTTGAGCACCGGCGGGCTGCGCCGGTTGAGGATGCGGTAGCGGTAGTGCCGGCGGGTGGCGGAATGGCGGGCGTTGAAGTCGGCGCCGACGATCTCCGCGCTGAGGATCGCCACCGGGTTCGGGCGCAGGTGCGCGTTGAGCGCGTCGCGCACCACGTCGGTGCGCCACGCCCGCGCGAGGTCGAGATGCGCCACCTGATGCGTGGCATGGACGCCGGTATCGGTGCGGCCGGCGCAGGTGAGACCCGCGATCTCACCGGAGAAGCGCTTGACCGCCGATTCGATCGCCGCCTGGACGGAGGGCTGCGCGGTCTGCCGTTGCCAGCCGCAGAACGGGCTGCCATCGTACTCGATGACGAGCTTGTAGCGCGGCATCAGGCGCGGCCCGGAGCGGTCATGCCAGCCGCGAGCCCGGCACGCGGTGGGTGCCGCGCACGAACTCGGCGCCGTTGCTGACGCCGCCCTTGCCGGCGCGGCGCAGGGCACCGAGGCGCACGGCGCCGTCGCCGCAGGCGATCGTGCCCTCGGTGTCGAGGAGCGTGGCGGGGATTCCGGATCCCGGAACCGCCGCGGCCGAGAGGACCTTCACGCGTTCTGGCCCCTTGCCGAAATCCGCCTCGAAGAAGGCGCCGGGGACGGGCGACAGCCCGTTGATGTGGTTGGCGACCTCGCGGGCGGGCCGGGTCCAGTCGATGCGCGCCTCTCCGTTGGTGATCTTGCGGGCGTAGACGACGCCGTCCTCGGCCTGGGGCGCGAAGGCCAGGTCGCCCCGCTCGAGCCCCCGGAGAGCGCGCGCCATCAGGTCGGCGCCCAGCGGCATCAGCGCGTCGTGGAGCTGGCCCGCGGTCATGCCGTGCGTGATCGGAAGGCGCTCTTCCAGCGCCACGGGACCGGTGTCGAGGCCGGCCTCCATCCGCATGATGCCGACACCGCTCTCCGCGTCCCCCGCCATCACCGCGCGCTGGATGGGCGCCGCGCCGCGCCAGCGGGGCAGCAGCGAGCCGTGCAGGTTGAGGCAGCCGTGGCGCGGCAGGTCGAGGATCGCCTGCGGCAGGAGCAGGCCATAGGCCACCACGACGCCGACGTCGGCCCCGTGACCGGCGAAGGTCTCGGCGGCTTCCGGTCCCTTCAGGCTGGCGGGCGTGAGCACCGGTGCGCCGAGGCTCTCGGCCAGGACCTGTACGGGCGAGGGCTTGAGCGCCATGCCGCGTCCGGCCTTGGCCGGCGCGCGGGTGTAGACGGCGGCGATCGCGTGGCCGTCGGCGGCGAGGCGCGCCAGGGTCGGCACGGCGAAATCCGGCGTGCCCATGAAGACGACGCGCATGGCTCTTGGTCCCCGAGGCCGGCCTCAGACGTCGCCGCGCTTGGCCGCCTTGGCGAACTTCTTCACCACCCGGTCGCGCTTCAGCTTCGACAGGTGATCGATGAACAGCACGCCGTCGAGATGGTCGATCTCGTGCTGGATGCAGGTCGCGAGCAGGCCGTCCGCCTCGATCTCCCGCTCCTCGCCCTGGAGGTCGCGGAACCGCACGCGCACCCGGTCGGGCCGCTCGACCTCGCCGTAGAATTCCGGGATCGACAGGCAGCCCTCGTCGTAGATCCGCTTCTCCTCCGAGGCCCAGACGATCTCGGGGTTGAGGAAGACCTGCGGATGGCGGTCGTTCTCGTCCTTCGAGGTGTCGATCGTGACGACGCGCCTGGGCACGCCGATCTGGATCGCCGCGAGGCCGACGCCGGGGGCGTCGTACATCGTCTCCAGCATGTCGGCGGCGAGCGTGCGGATCTCGTCGGTCACGGGACCGACCGGCTCGGAGGCAAGGCGCAGGCGCGCGTCGGGCAGGATCACGAGGGGGCGGATGGTCATGGGGCGATCGGGTTCGAAACGGGATGCGGGGCGGGCGGCGGCCTGAGCCCCCGCAGATACGGGGGCTCCGGGAGTGGGTCAAATACCCGGGACCCGTGCCCCGGCCTCAGAACGGCGTGCGGCTGCGGATCGCCGCGGTGAGGGTCCCCTCGTCGAGGTAGTCGAGCTCGCCGCCGACCGGGACGCCGTGGGCGAGGCGCGTCACCTTGAGGCCGTGCGCCTTCAGGGATTCGGTGACGTAGTGGGCCGTGGTCTGGCCATCGACGGTCGCATTCAGCGCCAGGATGATCTCGCGCATCGCCGGGTCGGCGGCACGGGCCACGAGACTGTCGAGGTTGAGGTGCTCGGGCCGCACGCCGTCGAGGGCGGAAAGCACGCCGCCGAGGACGTGGTAGCGCGCCGTCACGGCGCCGGAGCGCTCCAGGGCCCAGAGATCGGAGACATCCTCCACCACCACCAGGGTGGCCGGGTCGCGGCTCTCGTCGCAGCAGATGGTGCAGGGGTCGCGGGTGTCGACGTTTCCGCAGGCGTGGCAGACCACGATCCGTTCGGAGGCCACCCGCATCGCGTCGGCGAGCGGCGCCAGCAACGCCTCGCGCTTCTTGATGAGCTGCAGGG
Organism: Methylobacterium sp. Leaf104; assembly: GCF_001422885.1. Taxonomy (GTDB): domain Bacteria; phylum Pseudomonadota; class Alphaproteobacteria; order Rhizobiales; family Beijerinckiaceae; genus Methylobacterium. Next base: position 327,073 of record NZ_LMMZ01000001.1, read on the forward strand.
CGGCCCGGCGGGCCGAACGGGGGCCAAGGCCCGGCATGCGGGCCAGGAGCTGGATCAGGCGCTCGATCTCGGGACCGGCGACGGCTTGTGCCATGGACGACAATTCTCGTGACGGTTGAGGTACCCACACGGCACAATGCGTAGGAGGCGGGCGGGTGACGTGGTGCACCGGCACGGGTCCGGTGCGTTCGATCGCGCCCGGCCCGTCGGAACATCCCTGAAATAGGGTTTTCGCATCGTGTTTTCGCCCCCTCCGGCGGCGAATCGCACCAAAAAGGCTCGCCTGCCGAGGCGCCTCAAATGCATCTTCGCCCGTAATCCTGTTCATGTAAGTTTTTTTGTCGGCCAACAGGCGGATTGACGGCAAATCATCCGGCTCTATGCAGGAGAGGCGCAGGTCCGGAGCGGTGAACCTGCGCGCGGTGGACCTGACCAACCGCGCGGACGCTCCGGAGGCGAACCGATCTGGAGAGCCGATACGGCTCCCTGTCATGGGGCGGCGACGCGATCAGGGGCCCGAGGAGAGATGAGCGTGACCAATATCGGCGAGTTCAACGCAGCGCACGGTTCCGAGGCCATCGGGCTGCGCAACCTGAAGGCGGTTCACTGGAACCTCGACGTTCCCCGTCTCTACGAGGAGGCCCTGGCCCGCGGCGAGGGCCGGCTGGCCCGCGGCGGCGCCTTCGTGGCGACCACCGGCTCCCATACCGGCCGCTCGCCCAAGGACAAGTTCGTGGTGCGCGACGCCGCCACCGAGAACGAGATCTGGTGGGACAACAACGGTGCGATCACGCCCGAGCAGTTCGAGACCCTGTATGCCGACTTCCTCGCGCATGCCGAGGGGCGCGAGCTCTTCGCCCAGGACCTGCGCGGCGGCGCCGATCCGACCCATGGCGTCAATGCCCGTGTCTTCACCGAATTCGCCTGGCACTCGCTGTTCATCCGCAACCTGCTGATCCGGCCGGACCGCGCCACGCTCGCGAGCTACGTGCCCGAGCTGACCATCATCGACCTGCCGAGCTTCCAGGCCGAGCCGCACCGGCACGGCTGCCGCTCGAAGACCGTCATCGCCATCGACTTCGCGCGCAAGCTCGTCCTGATCGGCGGCTCGGCCTATGCCGGCGAGATGAAGAAGTCGGTCTTCACCTACCTCAACTACATCCTGCCGAAGGCCGGCGTGATGCCGATGCACTGTTCGGCGAACGCAGCCCTCGACGAGGCCGGTGAATCGGCCCTGTTCTTCGGCCTGTCCGGCACCGGCAAGACCACGCTCTCCAACGATTCCTCGCGCCAGCTTCTGGGCGATGACGAGCACGGCTGGAGCCAGGACGGCATCTTCAACTTCGAGGGCGGCTGCTACGCCAAGACCATCCGTCTCTCACGCAACGCCGAGCCGGAGATCTACGCCACCACCGAGCGCTTCGGCACGGTGATGGAGAACGTGGTGATCGACCCCGAGACCCGGGTCCCGGATTTCGACGACGCCTCGCTCACCGAGAACACCCGCTGCGCCTACCCGCTCGACTTCATCGCCAATGCGAGCGCCACGGGTCGGGCGGCCCACCCCAAGAACATCGTGATGCTGACCTGCGACGCCTTCGGGGTCATGCCGCCGATCGCGAAGCTGACCGGCGCCGAGGCGATGTACCACTTCCTCTCCGGCTACACCGCGAAGGTCGCCGGCACGGAGCGCGGGCTGACCGCACCGGAGGCGACGTTCTCCACCTGCTTCGGTGCGCCGTTCATGCCGCGCCACCCCAGCGTCTACGGTAACCTGCTGCGTGACCTGATCGCCCATCACGAGGTCGATTGCTGGCTCGTCAACACCGGCTGGACCGGCGGCGGCGTCGGCACCGGGCGCCGCATGCCGATCCGGGTCACCCGCCGTCTGCTCACGGCCGCCCTCGACGGTTCGCTCGCGAATGTCGAGTTCCGCCGCGACCCCTATTTCGGCTTCCAGGTGCCCGTCGCGGTGCCGGGGGTCGAGACCGAGGTGCTGTCGCCGATCGAGACCTGGACCAACAAAGCGGCCTTCCACGAGACCGCGACGCGCCTCGTCACGATGTTCCAGGAGAATTTCAAGCGCTTCGCCGCCCATGTCGACGCGGATGTCCGCGCCGCCGAGCCGGTGCTCTCCGCGGCCGCCTGACCGCCGGCCATCCGGGGCGCGGCGCAGGGCGTCCGCGTCCCGGCACAAGATGCGATGCGGGCGCTACGGTTTCCGAATCGCGCCGCGCGCAGGATCTGCGTCGTGCGGACGATCGGCGTCCAGGACATCGTCGCCGAGGACATCGTCGCACAGGACTTCCGGGGCGTTCGCCCGCGCTTCGCGGAAGAGGACGCCGACTTCGTTCCCCTTGGACCAGATCCGGTGCGCCCGGTAGGCATTGTCGCCCGGATCGATGAAGAGGTCGAAGCTGTCCGGAACCTCGACCGTCGTGCAGAAGGCGACGCGGGCCCCGATGGGCGACAGGTTGCGCACGAGGCAGGGCGTCGTCTCGGCCGATGCCGCGTCCAGGGCAACACGACCGGAGAGATACGTCAGGGCTCGAACGGCGTTGCGATGCTCATCCATGTCTTCAGAAGGCCTGCGCATCCGTTAAGACACAGAGACTCCGATCCGTGAAATGCGGGGCTATCGGCTGCGGACCGGTTGAAGGCAGGGCAGATCGGTTCTCCGCCCACGGGTTTGGAGGTCCGAAGGGCTGGAAATCGCCGTGCGGGCGTCCTCAGGCCGCTTCGCGCACCATCGCCTGGCGCACCTTGAGGGCCAGCTGCTCCAGGGTGTAGGGCTTGGCCAGCAACTGCACGTCGGCATCGACGAGTCCGTTATGCACGATGGCGTTGCGGGTATAGCCGGTCGTGAAGAGCACCGGCAGGTCGGGCCGACGCTCGTGGACAGCCTCGGCGAGTTCGCGGCCATTGACCTCCGGCATGACCACATCGGTGAAGAGCAGCGCGATCTCGGGATGCGTGTCGAGCATCCGCAGGGCGTCCTTGGCGCCTTCCGCGTGGATCACGGTGTAGCGCAGGTCGCGCAGCGCCTCGACGGCGAGGTGGCGCACGCCGTCCTCGTCCTCGACCACGAGGATCACCTCGCGGGGCGAGCCCTCCGGAAGCATCGTCGGCGTGACGTGCGCCGTCTCGGCGGCGTCGCCGAGATGGCGCGGCAGGTAGAGCCGCACCGTCGTGCCGCGGCCGGGTTCGGAATAGATCGCCACGTGCCCGCCGGACTGGCGGACGAAGCCGTAGACCTGACTGAGCCCGAGCCCCGTGCCCTGGCCCGCGGGCTTCGTCGTGAAGAACGGGTCGAACGCCTTGGCGGCAACGTCGGGCACCATGCCGCTGCCGCTGTCGGTCAACGCCACGAGGACGTACTGGCCGGCCGGGACGCCCGGATTCCGGGCGGCATAGGCCTCGTCGAGGTGAACGTTGTCGGTCTCGATGATGAGCCGCCCACCCTTCGGCATGGCGTCGCGGGCATTGACCGCGAGGTTGAGGATCGCGTTCTCGAGTTGGTTGGCGTCGGCCTTCGTGGTCCAGAGGTCGGGGGTCGTCACGGTCTCGATGCGGACGGCTTCGCCGAGGCTGCGGCGCAGCAGGTCCGACATCGCGCCGATGAGCCGGTTGCACGCGATGGCCTCCGGCGCCAGCGGCTGCTTGCGGGCGAAGGCCAGCAGCCGGTGCGTCAGGGTCGCGGCCCGGTCCGCCCCCTTGAGCGCCTGGTCCGCGTAGCGCTCCACCGCCCGCTCGCCCCGCTCGAGCCGACGCTTGAGGAGGCTGAGATTGCCGATGATGATCGCCAGCATGTTGTTGAAGTCGTGCGCGAGGCCGCCGGTGAGCTGGCCGAGGGCCTCCATCTTCTGGGATTGCCGCAGGCGCTCCTCGAGCATGTCGCGCGTGGCGGCGGCCTCGATCAGGGAGGTGTTCGCCTCCTGCAGGGCCGCGTGGGCGCGAAGGGTGCGCTGGTGACGCCGGCTCGCGTCGCTCACCACGTAGCCGCCGAGGACGACCACGAGGACGACGGCCCCCGCGACGGCGAACTGGACCTGCCGTGCCGATTCACCCGCCTGTTCCTGACGGCTGATCAGGCGGCTGTAATTGTCCGCCTGCGCTTCTCCGAAGAGCGCGCGGACCTCGTCCATCAGGTGCTTGCCCTCTCCGGAGCGCATCCGGGCCAGGGCGGCTTCGGCCTGTCCGGCGCGCCGCAGGGCGACGGTGTCCCGCAACTCGGCGAGCTTGGCCTCGGCGGCCCGGCTGAGGCGGGCGATGATCGCCGCCATGCCGGGGTTTCGCGCCACGGCCTCCGCGATGGTGGACAGGCGGCCGGGCGTGCTCGCGACAGCGTCCTCGTAGAGCTTGAGGTAGGCCTCGTCGCCCGAGAGGAGGTAGCCGCGCTGTCCGGTCTCCGCATCCTGGATGCCGGAATAGAGGGTGAAGATCGCGTCGCGGATGCGGACGCTGCGGCGCAGCTCGGCGCGGTTCGCATCCTGCGTCGCCACGAGGCTTGCGGTCGCCGCGACCATCGCGATCAGCAGCAGAAATCCCACCATCAGGGGCGCGATGTCCCTCAGACGTCCCGGTAGAGCCAGCGGCTGCGCACCCGTGACCTGAGGATAGTGCGAATCAAAATTCATGATCCGGCCGGAGGGAGGACGTCGGAGACCCAACGTTCCACTCCGCCCGGCCTATGGCAACGCTTCGACGACCAAATTGTGATCGATGTTGCCGAATTGCCTGATTGACGCGTTCAGAACAGTTTCATGCCCGGCGGAATCGGCAGACCCTTGGTGAGCTCGGCCATCCGCTCGGCCGCAACCTGTTCGGCCTTGCCGCGGGCATCGTTGACGGCCGCCACGATGAGATCTTCGAGGATCTCGCGCTCGTCGGCCACGAGCATGGCGGGATCGAGCTGGACGCCCTTCACCAGGCCCTTGGCCGTCATCGTCACCCGCACGGCGCCGCCACCGGAAGCGCCGGACACTTCGACGGTGTCGAGCTCGTCCTGCAGGGAAGCCATCTTCTCCTGCATGGCCTGGGCCTGCTTCATGATGCCCATGAGGTCGCGCATCGGGTCTGCCCTCTCTGTCGTTCCGGAAACGGGTGGATTCACATCTGGGGCGGGGGAGCCCCGGGGACTATGCCTCGTCGTCGGGCTCGTCGGTCTCGGCCTCGCCGGTGGGCGCGGCCTCGATGGCGGGCGACGCCTCGGGCGCCTTGTCGCGCACGTCGACGATCTGCGCGCCCGGGAACCGGGCCAGAACCTCGCGGACCAGGGGATGGGCGGCGGCGTTCTGGTGTCGGGTCTCGGTGGCGGCGCGTGCGGTGGCGTCGAGGGTCGGCTCACCGTCCTCCTTGGAGAGGGCGACGATCCAGCGCCGCCCGGTCCAGGCATCGAGGGCACGGGCGAGATCGTTGGCGATGGTCTGGCGCCCGCCCTCGGCGAGGCGGAACTCGATGCGGCCCTCCTCGAAGCGCACGAGGTGGACCTCGCGCTCGAGGGCCATCTTCAGGCCGATGTCGCGCTTGGCATCCGCCAGGGCGACCACGTCGGTGAAGCGGGCGAGGCGCGGCCCCTCGGGTTGGGGAGCCGGGGCCGGGCTCACGCTCGCCAGGGCGGGCCGGGCGCCGCCGCCCTGGGCCGCCATCGTGAGGGCGGGGCGCGGCGGAGGCGCCTCGGCGGAGAAGGTCGGGATCGGTGGCAGGGCCGGGCGGCCCTCGGCCACCATCGGGCCGGGCGACGGGGCCGCGGGCGCGGCGCCGGACGTCGCCGTGCCCGGGGCGGCCAGCGCCTGCGCCTTCATCTGGCGCAGGGCCTCGTCCGGCGTCGGGAGATCGGCCGCGTAGGCGAGGCGCACCAGGGCCATCTCGGCCGCCGCCAGGGGGCGGGTCGCCGTCTGCACCTCGGGGATCGCCTTCAGGAGGATCTGCCAGGCCCGCGACAGCACCCGGATGGAGAGCTTCTCCGCGAAATCGCCCCCGCGCGACCGCTCCGCCTCGCTCAGGGTCGGGTCGGCGGCGGCCTCTTCCGGCACCAGCTTCAGGCGGGTGACGAGGTGCGTGAAGCTCGCGAGGTCGGAGAGGATCACGGCGGGGTCGGCGCCGGCCTCGTACTGTCCGCGCACCTCGGCGAAGGATGCCGGGATGTCGCCGCGCATCACCGCCTCGAACAGGTCGACGATGCGGCCGCGATCGGCCAGGCCCAGCATGTCGCGCACGCTCTGGGCGCTGACGAGGCCGGCCCCGTGGGCGATCGCCTGGTCGAGGAGCGAGAGCGCGTCGCGCACGGAGCCCTCGGCCGCCCGGGTGATGGCCGCCAGCGCCTCCGCATCGGCCTCGACGCCCTCGGCGGCGCAGATGCGGCCGAGGTGCCCGACCAGGGTCTCGGCCTCGACGCGGCGCAGGTCGAACCGCTGGCACCGGGACAGGATGGTCACCGGAACCTTGCGGATCTCGGTGGTGGCGAAGACGAACTTGGCGTGCGGCGGCGGCTCCTCCAGCGTCTTCAGGAAGGCGTTGAACGCCTTCTCCGAGAGCATGTGGACCTCGTCGACGATGTAGACCTTGTAGCGGGCCGAGACCGGCGAATAGCGGATGCCGTCGATGATGCCGCGGACGTCGTCGATGCCGGTATGCGAGGCGGCATCCATCTCCAGCACGTCCATGTGCCGGGATTCCATGATGGCCTGGCAGTGCCGGCCGAGCTCCGGCATCGCGATGGTGGGACCCGTGTCGGGGTGCCCGTCGCGGAGGTAGTTCAGGCCGCGGGCGAGGATGCGGGCGGTGGTGGTCTTGCCGACGCCGCGCACCCCGGTGAGCATCCAGGCCTGCGGAATGCGGTTGGCCGCGAAGGCGTTGGCGAGGGTGCGCACCATGGCGCCCTGGCCGATCAGGTCGTCGAAGTTCTGGGGCCGGTACTTGCGGGCCAGCACCCGATAGGGTGTGGCGGCCGGGGTCGGCTCGGGAAGCCCGGGCAGGAGCCCGGCATCGCTCGGTAGACCGGAGGTCACGTCCATGCCGCCTTGGCTCGGTTGGTGCGGCTCCGGTCGGAGGGTGCCGCCACGCGAGCCCGAGGCATCGATCGAGGTGGGAGGCTGGACGAAGACCCGCTCGGTCTCGTTAGGGCTGCTTCCTTCCGGACCTGACCCGGTTGGCGAGTGAAACGTCCCTCGCCAACCTCCCGAGCGCTATATGGCCGCCGCGCGCGGCGGATGCAAGCGGACTCGCGGCAGGAAGGAGCGGGCTTGCCGCGGGACCGGCTTCGGCGTGCCCGCAAATCGCCCGATCCCTGCGCCAGCCTCGACGGTCTGTCTGTATCGACGAAGAGGGAGGCGCCGATGACGCGGCGGTTGAGCGAAGGGCTGATGGTCCCGGTCTGTCTGATGGCGGCTCTCACGGCGGCAACCGCCGCTGCGGCGCCCGAAGCTCCGAGGGCCTGGGCGGGCCGCTACCTCTACGAGCACGATGGGGGCCGCACCGTCGGCGGATCGCCGATCGTCGTCACCTACCAGCTCGACATCGCCCCGGGGCGGGGCAACCGAGACTGCCTGTTGCGGATCGAGGGCTTCCAGACAGACGAGACCATCGTCTGCAAGGCGAGCGGCACGGCCGAGAGCGTCGCTGTCGCCTTCCACACCTTCGGTGACGGCCGCACCGTGAACGCCTACGGCACGCGTCTCTACGAGGTCGGGACGGATCTGTTCGAGATGCGCCGGGGCGGCGATGCCGTCCTGACCCAATGGCGGGCGCTCAATCCGAGCGGTGCCGGCTCGGCCGCGCCGGCCGGCACCTACTTCGCCCGGAAGGGCTGAGATCCCGGCGCGGCGCCTGCCGCGCCGGAGAGCCGCGAGACGACCCGGCCTTGAAGACTACTCGGCCTTGCGCTTGACGATGGCGAAGGTCTTGGGGTCGAGTTCCAGGTCGAACTGCTTGCCGCTGGCGTCGATGGCGTCGTCGACCTCGATCTCGTCGTCCTCGACCTCGATCTTCTTCCACTTGGTGAAGCCTTCCTGCTTCAGCACGGCCTCGATCTTGGTCTGCTCCTCCGGGGTCGGCTTCCGGTCGGCGAAGGCCGAGCCGGTGAAGGCGAGGCCGAGAGCGAGGGCGGCGAGGCCGGTGATCTTGATCGACATGGTGTCTCCCTGGTGTCCGAGGATTGTTTCTGACCTCTCCCGAACCACTCAGCGAAGGTGAGGTTCCTGCCGAAATCCCGGGATGTCTGCGCCTTTCGGTTGTGCGGCCGCGCGGTGCCCCCTAGGGTCGCGGGGTCTTCGCGCTCCAGGAGCGGTCCAGAATGGTCACTCGCGTCGCCACCGTGGCCTTCGAGGGCATCGAAGCGCGGGCCGTCGACGTCCAGGTCCAGATCGCGCCCGGCATCGTCGCCTTCACGGTGGTGGGCCTCGCCGACAAGGCGGTGGCGGAGTCCCGCGAGCGGGTGCGCTCGGCGCTGATCGCCTCCGGCCTCGCCCTGCCGGCCAAGCGGATCACCGTGAACCTCGCCCCGGCCGACCTGCCGAAGGAGGGGTCGCATTACGACCTGCCCATCGCCCTGGCGGTGATGGGGGCGATCGGCGCCCTGCCGGCCGATGCGCTCGCGGGCTACTGCGTGCTCGGTGAACTCGCCCTCGACGGGACGATCACGGCCGTCTCCGGCGTCCTGCCCGCCGCCATGGCCGCCAACGAACGCGGCCTCGGCCTGATCTGTCCGGCCGCCACCGGGCCGGAGGCCGCCTGGGCCGGCGGCGACCTCGACGTGCTGGCTCCGCGTTCGCTGATCCAGCTCGCCAATCACTTCAAGGGCACGCAGGTGATGGCCCGGCCGGAGCCGGCGGTGGCCGGGCCGGGCGCCGCCCTGCCGGACCTGCGCGACATCAAGGGCCAGGAGGGGGCCAAGCGCGCCCTGGAGATCGCCGCGGCCGGCGGTCACAACCTCCTCCTGTCGGGGTACATAAGTTGACTGCGCAAGAGCCTGGGCGATAGCGTCGGCAAATGCCCAAGGCCTACTCCTACATCCGGTTCTCGCGGCCCGAACAATTGCGAGGCGACAGCCTGCGTCGGCAGGTCGCGAAGGCGAACGAATGGGCCGAAAAGCGTGGCGTCCTGATCGACGAGAGCCTGCGTGACATCGGCGTCTCGGCGTTCCGAGGAGCCAATAGGATTAAGGGTGCCCTGGGGCGCTTCCATGATCTCGTCGAGAACGGGGACGTTCCGCGGGGCTCGTACCTGATCATCGAGAGCCTCGACCGGTTCAGCCGGCAGACGGCGCGCGAGGTGCTGCCGGACTTCCTTGCGCTCATCAACGCCGGCATCGTCATCGTCACCCTGATCGACGGTCAGGAATACAGCGCGGAGAGCATCGACAAGGAGCCGATGGGCCTGTTCGGTTCGCTCATGGTGATCATGCGGTCGCATGAGGAGAGCAAGACGAAGTCCAGCCGACTTGCGGATCTTTGGAAGGGCAAGCGCGCCGCGGCCAAGGAATCGGCGGCCGTCATGACGTCACGGCTACCCGGCTGGCTCCACACCGTCGAGCGCGACGGCAAGCGGTGCATCGCGTTCCGGCCGGCCGAGGGCGACAGACCCGATGGACGAGAGGTTGTCCGTCGCATCTTCGTCGAGGCCATCGCTGGATATGGCCGTCGTACGATTGCGACCAGGCTCAACAAGGAAGGTTGGTCGACCTTCGCGGGTGGCAAGAAGTGGCATCCCTCGTACATCCTGAAGATCTTGCAGAGCAGGGCGACCTACGGCGAGCACCAGAGCTATCGGTTCGACGAGAAGGGCAAGCGGGAGCCCGTGGGCGCGCCTCTTCCAGGGTATTACCCCGCGGCGGTCACCGAGACTGACTTCGTCAGGGCGAACTCGTCTCGGGAGAACCGGGCGCCCGCTGCCGGCCGGATCGGCCACGCTGGTGTCGCCAACCTTTTGAAGGGCATCGCGCACTGCCAGTGTGGGGGTAGGATGGCCCGGGTCTACAAGGGTCAGGGGTCCAAGGGCGGCGCGTACCTAGTGTGCGCCGATGCAAGCCGAGGCGACTGCGGAAACGTCCGCCGATGGCGCCTGGACTGGGCCGAGGAACAGGTGCTCGCCCGAACGAGCAGGATCGATTTCGCCAAGGTGCTGGCCAAGGCCGAGGATGGGGAACCACGCGGTCCGACCCCGGCCGAGTTGGAGGCTACGATCACGGATATGACTTCCCGCCTCGCCCGGGTGACGGAAATGATCGAGCACGGTCTCGACGGGATGATGGAGCGGGCGGTCGACCTGAACCGCCAGTTGAAGCAGGCCAAGGCCGAACGTGCCGCCATGAAGCGGTTGGGCGCCCGGGCTGCGGCGGAGCCGTCGCCCGAACAGCGCCGGGTGGCGATGGCGGCACTGCGGGCACGCTTGGCCGCCGCATCCGAAGAGGAGCGCGCCGAACTTCGTACGAAGCTCGCACAGCAGATCCGCGCGGCCTTCCAGAAGGTCGTGTTCGGCCCGAATGAGATCCAGGTCGCGTTCAAGGGCGTCGTGCCCTACGGCAAGGTGGCGGTGCAGCGGACGAAGATAGTCATGATCTGGACCGACCATCCCGACGCGATGTTCGACCTGGCCACCATGGAGCTCGATCCCGAAACGTTGGTGAACCAGGACAGGACCGTGTCTGAGTTCATTCGACTTTCACGGTTGCGCCGAAGCGAGCAGATCGAGGCGCCGCTCACCATCGAGGATGACACCCTGCTACCGAGCCTTTGAGGCGGATGAGGTACGTCGCAGCTAGGAAACCGTCTGGGATTTTTCCGGGATTCTGGGTTCGTTTCGCTGCGTTTATGTGCGTTTCGAGTGCAAATTTGGACCCTTCGACCAAGAGGCTTGGCGCAGGGCTATCGATAAATCTAGAACGTATTCCGGAGCTTATCGTGATTTTTTGCTTAGGTGCAAAGAACGTCGAAAAACGCTAACAGTCCTTATCAGGCTAATATGCCCGGGAAAATGTTTTTACAGCAATACGTTGCTCGGGAAAACGGAAGTTCCGGGACCTTTCAGGGGATCTCGAAAAATAAAAAGGCCCGGTGCTACCCGGGCCTTTTCGATGTATATTTTATGGCTGCCGCTTTAGACAAGGGGCCTAGGCATCGACGAGGTCGTCCTGACCTTGCTTCTCGCGCGCGGCCTCCTCACGCATTGCTTGTTCGATGAGCCTGAGCGACTTGCTCACGGTCTGACTGACGCGCTTGGCAGTGTCCTTGGGGGTGATGTGGGCGTAGTGCTGCGAGGTAACGCCAACGTTCGAGTGGCCAAGTTGAAGCTGCACGTCGCGCAGGCTGCCGGTCTCCCGGATCATCCTGGCGCCCAACGTCTTGCGCAGGTCGTGAATGGTGAGGTTGTGCAGGTCGGCCCGGTCGCACGTTCGCCTCCAGGCGTGGATCGTCCCCATTGGAGAGAACGGGTAACGCTGGCCCTCGACGAAGACCTTCCCCGTCCTGGGCTCCGTCCAACTCCTGTCGGCGAGCCACGTCCAAACCAGGGGCGAACCCTCGACCTTGTTCTTGAGCGCCCGACGCAGAAGTTCATCGACCTCAGGAATGATATCAATTTCCTGATACTTCTCCTTCGACGTAAACTTAATAACTCCCTCGATTAGGGAGACTTGATCCCAGGTAAGCTCTACGGCGGCCTTCTTGCGAAGACCAGTATATAAAATGAACAGGGAAAGATCGAGGAGATCAGGCTTCGCTGTCCGTCGAAGCTTAATTTCTTCCTCAATCATCATCTCGCGTCGGCGAGGTTCTACCTTTAACATGAGCTTGCCGTACTGAGGCTCGTTCGGCAAATAGCACTTCAAGTCGATGCGGCATCGCTTTAGGATCTTCCGCACGAACTTGGTCATGAGGTTGACCGTTGCGTTGCTGATCTTTCCCCGGTTCTGGCCATTGAGGCATTGCCGGTTCCTCATATTGATTACCAGACTTTCGAGCGCCTTGTAGTCGATCTGGCTAACGTAGAGGTTCTCGCCCAAGACCGAGGCCACCCACTCCATGTGTTGCCTATCCCGTTCGAGGGTGACGTAGTCCTTCTTCCAGTTGAAGTAACTCTCGCACGCCTCTCTCCACTTCATGTCGAGACGTCCAACGGCCTTGCGGCGTTCGGCAGCCTCGTCGCGAGCTTCCTGCCAGACGGCGCGGGCCATCCGTTCCCCGATCTTCTTGTCCGGGGTGCCGGACGATCCGGTGAAGCGCTTGCGGTCGATCTGGAAATCCCAGATCCGGTTGCCGGTCTTCTTGCAGACGGTCGTGAGGTCACGCTTCTTGTGGGCCATGGTGATGTCCTTTCAGGTGTGATCGATCAGCGGCGGGGGAGACGGAGGTGGCGAGGCGGCAGGGGCGAGCCGTTCGACTTCCTGCGACGCACGAAGTCGTCGAGGTCGTCGTCGAGGACGCGTCGATCCTGGCGCGCTCGGCCGCGACCGACGTTGACGGTGGCAAGAAGACCGTCGGCGACGAGCGCCTGGACCTGGCGCGGGGAGATGCCGAGCTTCTCGGCGACCTCCTGCAGGGTGAAGGCGGTCCCGAAGGCGAGGTCGAACGATCCGTTTGGCTCGATTTCGGGCACGGGGACGCAATCGCTGCCCGGGTCGGGGCCGCGGGGGATCAGGGGGAACATCTTGGTTTCTCCGGGTCAGGCCCGGGACGTCACCGCCCCGGGGGGAGGGATCAGTGGAGGTTGGGCTTCGTCCTGCCGGCGACGGAGGGTAGGCGCTTCGGCCGCGAGGTCAGCCAGCAGCCGCGGAGGTGGAACACTGTCCGCTGACGTCGGCGGACGTCGTCCGGGGCGAGCCGGCCGGCCGTCTCCTTGATCTCTGCGTAGACGACGCGGGCGACCATGACGGCGAGGTCACGCTCCTCGCACAAGGTGGAGCCTGTGTAGCGGACCCCCGAGATGCAGAAGGTCATCCGGTACCGGTCCGATCCGGCACGGAGGAACAGCCGCATCGAATCCCGCGACGTCGCAGGATCGGCCGGGACCCGCCTGTCGATGGACGCACGGACTTCCTCGGATGGAGCCGCCCTGTAGAACGCGGAGGTAAGCTTCGGATCCCGGTGGATCAGAGGACACGATGCGTCGACGCCATTGATGGGCAAGGTGGGTCGCGTGGTCTCCTTGAGCGTGTCGTGCTTGGTCTTCGAGGCCATGTCGGAAGTCCCTGTTCGCCCGGCTTGCGGGCATGCCTGGAGGACCGGGCGCGGCGGTCGCGCCCGGGAGGTTCGGTTGGTTGTTCGGGATGGGTACGGAGGCGCCGCTAGGCGTCGCGGGCGCCCGATATGCCCGGGGTCGGGCTCAGGCCTTCGGACACGAGGGCGACGGTGGAGGCGCCGACGAGGTCAGCAACCGTACCGAGGATCTCGCCCTTGGTCCGGGCGCGCATATGAAGGTGATGGTCGAGGCGCGCCAGGACCGACAAATGTGTGGATCCACAGCTGGAGCGCTCGCCGCCCGCACTGCGGGAGACTTGATCGTCACGCGACATGGCCTAAGTTCACTTTCGTTGTGTGATGTCCCACCGCGCTTGAAATTTTGGCGGGACGTTGATGATGCTGGCGCAGGCCCTGGCAGGGGTCGCGCCGATGGAAAGGCCCTCGTCCAGGCTCCCGCCGGGCGGGGGGCTTTCTTCTTGTCCGCCCGTGCGCGGCGCCCCCTCCTTTCGAAGATCGACGCCGGCCTCGACCGGTTCGTCCCGCGATGCCCTGGCCAGGGCCCCTGCACCGCTTCGAGACCTGCTCGCCGGCTTCGGGAGCCGCTCCGCAAGATCTGGCAGAATAGCTAGGGGTGAGGTTTGACCAAGTCCAGAGGCGATGTTCGAGAAAATCGAGTCAGGTCGGCAGCTTAGATCGAGGCTCGCGCGATATTAGGCTTTTCGTGTCAAGTCTTGACGCTCCATGGATACTTGCTCTGATCCTTTGAAGGGGGCCTTGGTTCCCCGCTGCTATCCTTGCGTCGGAAGCAGGCCTTGGCGTCAGAAGCCAGCTGCGAGCAAGGAGTTGGTTGCCACCCTGCCTCGTGTGGCCGGTCGCCAAGCTAACGGAATGCAATCCTTGCGATCCTTGACGCCGGCCCGCCGTTCCGCGGGGGTCCAACCGGCCGGCCAGGCCCTCATGTCGGGCAGGTGCGGGTGCCGTCAGAGCTGTGGATATTTCCTGGCCGGCCCTCCGCGATCACTCTGCGGACCTCGTCGCCGCCGAGAATGCGGGCCTGGACGAGCCGGTCGGCCAGTGTTTCGACGAGGTCACCGTTGGCTCTGACGAACGCGAGGGCCCGCGCGTAGAGCTCGCTCAGGTGGTCATCGACGAGGACACCAAAACGCTCGCTATGGCGGAGGTGATCGAGTGCCTGATTTTGGCTGCCACGGAAGGCTAGCCGATCACCCAGCGACCAGGAGTAGTGCAGGGACGCGATCATCGTGGTGGCGATGCCCATGTCGGATGACGGGCCGCCCGAGGCGCCGGCGGTCGGCACGCCGTAGACCTCGTCGGCCGCCCGTCCGCAGAGGACGGTGACGACGAAAGCCTCGATCTCGGCCCTGGACATGGGCTCGGTGCGGTTGATTTGCGCCCGTGTGCGGCCGGCGAAGGAGCCGTGGGCGATGATCGAGACGTGCTCGACGCGTGAAACGCCGAGCCTTTCCCCGGCGACCGCATGCGCCACCTCGTGAAGCGCGACGGCCCTGAGATGCTCCGGGCTGCGTGTCTCGGCCGGCAGGGCCTTCGAGACGAGGTCGGCCATCTCGACCGGCCTGCGGGCGAGCAGGGCGTCGGCGCGCGCGGCACGGACCCAGGCGGCGGCCTCGGCCCCGGTGGCGCCCGTGGTTGCCATGGCGAGCGGCCGCAGGTCCGCGCCTTCCAGGTCGGTTCCGAGATGCTGCCTGACGATGGCGGCGAGGTCGTCGGTCGTCGGCGGCTGCAGGTGGATGATCCGGTCGAGGCGACCCGGTCGCGACAGCGCTGGATCGCAGTGCTCGGCATGGTTGGTGCAGCCGATGACGACGAGCCGGGCGGTCTGGCCGGAGACGGCGGACGACAGGGCCAGCAGCACCGAATGGATCAAGGGGGCCCAATAATCACGATGCCGGGGGTCGAGGTGCTCGCGGGACGGGAGCCCGTCCAATTCGTCCAGGAGGACGACTGCGATGCCTCCACGCGCGGCGGCGGCCGCCTCGCGCCAGACGTTCTCGGCGCGCACGATGATGTCCCCGAGGTAGCCCGAGCCCCCCTGACCGAACCAGCCGGCCACGCTGGTGGGGATCAAGGGCGCCTGGAGGCTCTTGGCGACCGAGCGCGCGAAGCTGGTCTTGCCGAGGCCCGGCGGCGAGGCCAGGATGACCCCACGCGAGGACACCTCGTTCCACTGGATGCGACCTTCGCGGAAGGCTTGCACCTCGTCGACGAGGCGAAGGGCCCATGCCTTGGCCTCGCCGTAGCCCGCCAGGTCTGCGACGTGCGGAACGTCGTCGAGGCCGGCGTCTGGCGCCGTCGCCGTCAGCGCCGCCCGTTCCAGCCGTCGCATGACCTCGTCGGTCGTGGAGCCGCGACGGATGCAGGCGAGGAGGACGCTGAGGGGCAGGTCGGTGGCGCCGTCGGGGAGGCGCCGGACCCTGCGGCCGGTGACCTGGGCGACCACGGTGCGGAGGACCTTGTCCGGCACAGACGCGAAGGCGAGGTCGATATCGGCGTTCGCCACGAGGTTCGCGGGCAGGTAGCGTTCCGGGTCCTGGCTCACGCCCGCAAGGCAATGCCCGGCGCTGAGGATGTCGGCGACCTCGGCCTGGCCGGCATCGGCGCGGTGCCCCGACTTCGACGTTCCGTCATGGGCCTTCACGTCGGCCCACGTGGAGAATTGCTGCAGGGCGCGGCTGACGGGCTTGACCCAGTCGCGGTCCGGCACCCTTACGACGAGCGCGACCCCGGCGTGCCCCCGGAGGAGGGCGAGGTCGGCCGGCGCGAAGAGGTGCCTCAGCACGGCTAGTGCGAGGATCGTGCCGACCCTCTGGTGGCGGCTCTCGTAGTCGACGCCGTCGGCCGGCGGGAAGGCGGCGTCGATGTCCTCGGCGGCTTCGGCCTCCTTGGCGATGCGCCGGGCGTGGTCGAGCAGGCTCTTGGGGCTCTTCTTGAGATCGGTCATGGCGGCCTCGTCGGGCCGCCGCGCGCGTTGCGCCGGTCAGGCCCCGGGATGGGTGTCGGAAAGGGGTGTGGGACGTAGGCACGGCGAGCGTTTGGGCTGGCCGGCCGAGCGCGGTATCCGGAAGTCGGTCATGGCGATGTCCTCGCGGAAAGGTCAGCCTTCGGGAAGGTCGGCGCCCTCGGTGGGGCGGCGCCGGCCCCAGGGCGTGACGGCGATGTCGGTGGGCCGGGAGCCGGTGCGCTCGGCGACGCGGCGGCCGCGGGCCTCGGCCTCGGCGTGGGCGGCGCGCGCCAACGCCATGATGGCGTCGTGGATCGCGGCCCGGAAGACCGGCTCATGGAATTCCCTCATGAGGAACAGCCGGCGGAAAAGCTCTCCGACGAGGTCGTCGGCCGAGCGTGCGTCGTCGTTGGGATGTGTCATGGCGGCCTCGGACACGGGCCGCCGGCGCTGGATGCGCGCCGTCTAGGCCCGGGCGATGGGAGGGGTGGGAAACGCGGCGCTGCCGAGCGGCAGGCGGGGTTTCCGTATGAGGCGGGCCAGGGTCACGACGAAGTCTCTGTTCGGCAGGGTGCTGTAGGCACCGGCTTCGGGATTCACATTGAATCGAAGTACACGGACGTCAAGGCCAGGGTTTCGGATGGAGCTTGCAACTCAGTATTCTCAGCTGATGACGCTGTGGATGCCTGGGGAAGAAACCCCCGACTTTCGAGTAATTTTCGGATGCCCTGGTCGACGGCCTGCAACCCCCTGAGGGTGCCGTGGTTAACGGGCCCGTCGGCGATCCGGTACGCCTCCCCGTCTTGCCGATAATTTTAACGGCTCCCGTCCAGGCTGCCTCCGCAAGTGGAGGAGGATGGCACGATGGAATGGCAGCGGCGGGTGACCGAGATGGGCGTGCGCATCAAGAACGACGATGATGCCGGCAGGAAGGGGACCCTGAAGGCCATCGAGCTCTCTGATGTGCTCTGGGCGGCTTGGTCGGACGATGGGCGGACCCCGCGGATCAGGGTCATCCGCGGCCGGAACCTCACCGGCAAGCATCTCCGCCACGGCGTCCTGCTCGTCGAGAACGAGACGTCCGCGCTCCAGATTGCCGAGAGCCATGGCGACGCGATCCCGACGATGGCCGACGGCAGGACGCTCGATGTCCCGGAGCCGGCCGTGCCGCAAACGCTCATCGACGCGGTGATGTCGGACCTTGTGTTGCTGTTCGACGGGATCGAGATGGATTTCTACCCCGATCTGGAAGCCTGAGGGCGACCGCCCATCAGACCTCGACGACCATGTCGGCCAGGAACCCCGTGTCCTCGTCGATGTGGCCGCGGGCGTTGCAGACGATGCGGGTCCGGCCGACCCGGGAGTCGGCGTGATGGTGGAGGTGGCCGTGCACCCACAAGTCCGGCCCGCGCTCTTCGATCATGCCCGACAGGTCCGATGCATCGCACCAAGCAAGGTGGGCATGCCGTGATGGCAGGCTGTCAGGGTGTGGGGCATGGTGCGTGACCACCACGGTGGGGCCGTCATGGGCCTCGGCGAGCCCGGCGTCGAGGAAGGCCCGCGTCGCCCGGTGCATGGCCAGCACGACCTCCGGGTCGATCCGGTGCCGTGAGCTCGGCCCGGTGCGGATGCGGCGGTAGTCGACCATCCCGTCCCGACCCTGGGCGCTGCGCATGCCGTGCGTCAGACCGAACGAACCGAGCCGGAAGTCGGTCCAGAGCGTGCCGCCCAGGAACCGGACCGATCCGAGCATCGCCTCGTTGTCCATCAGCAGCGTGATGCCGTGCGCGGCGGCCCGGTCGCGCCCTCGCGCGATCTGGTCGTGGATCGTGTAGCGCTCCTCGCCGCGGTCCCACCAGAAGTCGTGGTTGCCGGGCACGTAGACGACCGGGACGCCGGGCAGTCGCTCGCTGAGCCAGTCGAGGGCCCGCAGGAGGGGCATGTGGACGTCGCCCGCGACCACGGCCACGTCGAAGCCGCCGGCCGGCGTATGGGCGGCGGGGTCCCAGGCGTTCTCGGGGCAGTCCTGGTGCAGGTCCGAGAAAACCCAGAGGCGTTGGGGCGCGGTCATGGCTCGCCTCCCGCGGCCACGACGTTCTGGGCGAGGCGCACGCGGATCTCGTCGAGGGTCACCGGCCTGAAGTCGAAGCAATCGACGCCGACGTCGGTGCTCGTCGCCGTGCCGGGCAGGCTGCCGTGCGAATGTCCGTAGAGGTGGAGGTCGCCGTAGTGCCGGCGCGGCCAGACAAGATGGGCGTAATGCGAGCAAAACACGCCCGTGGTCGAGCCGTCGGCAATCCTAACAACGACGCGGGCGACGTCGACGATGCCGTCCCAGGGTAGGCGCGCGCCGATCCGGTCGTGGTTGCCACGGATTAGGAAGCGTTGCCGACCCGCCAGACGCTCGAAGACCGAGCGCGCGTAGTCCTCTGAGCAGCGGTAGCAGAAGTCGCCGAGGTGCCAGACGGTGTCGCCCGGACCGACGACCCCGTTCCAGTTCGCGATCAGGGCCTCGTCGTGCGCCTCGATGGAGGCGAACGGACGGGGGATCTGCATCCGGTCGGTGACGATGTGCGCGTGGCCGAAATGAGTGTCGGAAACGAAGAGCGTGGTCACGGAAGCCTCCAGGAAAAGGAGGCTCGCGCACGCGTCGGCACTCCGGATCAGTCGGTCGGGTGTTGGCTCGCGCGTATCATCGTGGGGCTCCTCGAAGGGCTGCGAAGGTGACCTGGCCGGTGCCGATAGGCAAGGCTGGAGGCACGGATCCACAGCCTCCCGAGCCGAACATCGGGTCGGGGTTCGCTCGCGTCCGAGCGTCCACGATGGCGGGGGGATTCGCGACTCCTAGGTCGGGTAACGGGAAGCGCTATGCGATACCATGCGCGCGATTGAACCAACCCCTCAACATGACCAGTCGACGCCGTTCGTCCTGATCACGGCTTCCAAGGCGCGGAGCACCGGACGCAGCCAAGATTGGTTCCGGTGCACCCATAGGGCGATGGCCGTGAGGCGGCCGGCGAAGGTTGGCCTGCTCGGCCTGGTGTTCGGCGTCGGGGTCGACATGACGGGATCCGTAAGGCGGCTGCCGGGATGGCAAGGCCGATGCGCGGATGGTCGAGCACGAGGCGTGTCCCGATCTAGGCCACGTTATGCAGGAGCAACATTTTGGGTTATGCAGAACGCCCGATCTTGAACTTATGCATAATCAGAATGCGGTTCGGGCTGTCGTGGCGCACGCTTCGTTCCTCAACAGACGAGGATGTCCGACGATGGCGACCGACCAGACCAAGACCGTGAGGGCATTGATGGACCGTGCCCTGGAAGCCGCCAGCCCCTCTGCGCTGCTCGCCCTGGCGGCCGAGATGACGAAGCCGAAGAGTTCCTGGAAGGGCCAGCGCAAGCTATCCAGGGAACAGGCGCTGGCGGCCACGCGGGCCGTGACCTCGATGCTCAACCAGTTCGAGCTCCTGCCGACGAAGGTGCTGGTCGGGGCGGGCCGTGCCAGCCACCCGAGCGCGACGGGCAGGTTCTACCTGACACCCATCGAGATGTCGGGCGGAAAGGTCACGAAGCGCCTCGCCACGGGCATCGGCGCGCATGTGGACCACGTGAGGGCCATCGCACGCCATGCCCGGGCGGCCGGGAGGCCGGTCGACGAGGCGGTGCTATTCGACGAACTGGCCGCTGCCGTCGGGGCCTTCCTAGAGCCTTTCCGCCGCGAGCCCGAACTCGAACCCGACGCGGAGCTTGCCGAGGACATCAACCGGATCGGGGAACACCTCTCGAACCCCCGCCGCACCTTCGAACTCGCCAGGTTCTTCGCCGAGGCGCGCCGGCAGGCTCTCGGTTTCGACGAGAAGGCCGGCGAGATGGTCTTCCACGGCCCCGCCGCCCACTTGCACGACGACGGCAACACCCCGGCGATCCCGTTGCTGACCCGGATGGTGGCCTATGCCGAGGCCGCCATCTCCCGGGGGGAGTGGGAGGAGGATACGGGGAGCATCCTGTCGTTCGCGAGACCCAAGCTCACGCCGCTCGGGCGCACCCACTGCGTCATCTGCCAAGAGGTCGGCCTCGGGGTCGTTGCCGATCCCGACAGGAGGGGTAGCCTTCGGATGGTCTTCACCCTGGACCCCGTGACCTACGTCGGCGAACCGGGTCCGCCCGCGGCGGGCAAGGACTGGGACAAGGCGGGCTATTCCAGGTTCCTGAGGTTCGGCGCCTACCCGACTCCCGCCGACGTCGACCGCCTCGCCGACGGTGGCTACCACTTCGAGGCGGGCATGCCCGAGCGGTACGAGTGCGAGGACTTCAGGACCTTCTACGCCCAGGTCGTGGCGGATGATGACCCCGGTGACCACGAACGACTCTGGATGCGGCGCCACCTGCCGGTGACGCCGGAGACGTGCCGGCTGCTGCTGGTCGACGACGACCGGACCGCGTTCGACCTGTGGCGGACCTTCGCCGAGATCCCGGAGCGCACGGTCCTGCCGCGGGATGCCGAGGACGATGCCGGCGTGGTGTCCAGATCCGTGCGGGCGAGGTTCTCGGCGCTGCTCTACGCCGACGCCTCGCCCACGGTCGCGGGGCTGCTTGGAACAGAGGCGAAACGGCGGACCGATGCGCTGGAAGAGTTCGTGTCGAAGGCGGCCACCGGGCTGAAGCGCCGCAAGCTGCAGTTCAGGGCGCGCATGCGGCGGTGACACGATGGGGCGGCAGGACCGTCGCCCTTCCCATTTGCCCACGGATCCCGCAGCCTCGACCGAATCGTGTGTCTCAGCCCTTCCGGCCAGGACGTAACGGGGCAGGCCGGGCTGCGGCGCCCGGCGGGCATAGGCTGTGGATGGCGGTTCGCGACGGCGGGCGGCGCATCGGCATGCCAAGGCCGTGGCGTATGGTCGAGCATGACTTTTCAGCAGGGAGGTAGGCGGCCCCCCCGCCTCGCTTTGAATGCGATCCGCATCACCATCCCCGCCGGCACCATTCCGGCGGCGATGGTGCCTTACGACCGCGAAACCCTGCACCGCTACCTGGATAGGGACCCTCAGGACGTCCACGTGCTCAGGATGGGGAACGAACTGGCTGTCGTCCCCCTCGTGCCGGACGCCGACCTCCCTGGGCCGAGGCGGGCACTGAGGGCGGCGGACCATCCCAACCTCGTCGCGGGTCTGGCGAGGGAAGCCGTACTCCGCGAGGTGATGACCCGGTCCGACAAGGGCTACCGCATCACCCGGCGTCGCCCGCTGGTCGTCGAGGCGGCAGGAGCGAAGACGGAGAACGTCATTCCGCCGGAGCTCCACCTGCCGGAATGGCTCAAGAAGCGCCTGGTGATGGAGTTCGACGTCCGAACGCTCGTTTGCCGCGGCGTCGTGCAGGTCGTGCTGACCTGCACGCACCGGCTTCGAACCTTCATCGACGCCCCCGTGTCGGATCTCCGTAGGCTCGGGGTTCCGTTGGTCGGAAAGACGGTCTCCACGGTCCGGGAAAACGCCGACCCCAAGCTCGCCGACCGCCTCGGCTACGCCGGCCGCATCCTAGCCGTGGACGACGATGGCACCCTGACGCTGGAGGACCACGGCGAAGGTTCGGATACGGTCCCGGACAGCGAGCTCTACCTCGAACCGTCCCGGTCGAACTTCGCCGCCGTGGTGACGGCGCTGACCCAGGGCCGGGCGGAAAACATCCTCAAGGCGGTGGCCGAGGAGGAGGCCAGCCGGCATGGCGGCATCGCCACCCGCGACACCGTCGGGAAGGCCATCGCCTGGCTGAGGCGCTGCGAGGCCCTGACCCTCGCGGACGGCGTGCCGATGGTGTTCGGCGATCTGCTGGACCAGTCGGTCGAGGGTGCGGGCTTCCCGCGCGTCGATGCGTTCTTCAAACCGAAGCTGTCGTTCGGTCCGGGCGGCACTTCGGAGAACCGCTGGGCGCAGATGGAGCTCGACCGGACCGGCCCCTACGACCAGGAGAGCTTCCCGCGCAAGAAGCTGCGGATCGCCGTCGTGTGCGAACCGGGCATGCTTAGGAAGATGAAGGGAGTCGTCGACGACTTCCTCCACGGGCTGCCGAACGTACGGAGCACGGGGACCAATCCGCTGGCCCCGCATCCCACTGGCCTGGTCGGACGGTTTCGGCTGGAGGACCCCGTGGTCGCCTTCTTCCCGGCCGCCGGCGACAGGGGGCGTGACTATGCGGAGGCGGCCCGGGCGGCCAACGCCGACGCGGCCGACCGGGACGACCGCTGGGACCTCGCCCTCCTGCAGGTCTCCCGGGAGTGGCAGGAGCGCTCCTACGACGACAGTCCCTACTGGATGGGAAAGGCCGCCTTCCTCAAGCAGGGTACCGTCGTCCAGGCGCTCTCGGTCGAGACGGTCGCGATGGACGATCTCCCCTATGCGATGGCCTTGGCGAACGTCGCGCTCGGCGTCTACGCGAAGCTCGGCGGGCTGCCTTGGCTGCTGCCGGCTCCGCGGGGCGACGCCCACGAGTTCGTGTTCGGCCTGGGCACCCACGTGGAGAAGGACGGGCGTCGCGGCGCCGGCCAGCGGGTCGTGGGCATCGCGACGATGTTCACGGCGCAGGGTGCCTTCGTGCTCGACAGCAGGACCTCGGCGGTGAGCTACGAGGGCTTGCCGGAAGCGCTGAAGACCGTCGTGGTCGATGCGATCCGACGTGTCCGCGCCGAGGAGGCCTGGCGGCCCGACGATCCGGTCCGCCTCGTCTTCCATGCCTTCACCCAGATGGGCCGCGACAGCGCGAACGCCGTGGTCGAGGCGGTCAGGGGGCTTGGCCTGACGCGCATGCAATTCGCCTTCCTGCACGTCGTCGAGGACCACCCGTTCACGATCTTCGACCTCGAAGCCGAGGGGGATCGCAAGTCGCCGCTCGCGCCGGAGCGCGGCCAGGCCGTCGAACTCGGCGACCGCGAGTGGCTGGTGGCCTTGACCGGTCGGAAGGAGGTCAAGGGCATCCGACAGGGCCTGCCCGATCCGGTCCTGCTGCGTCTCCACCACCTGTCGACCTACGCGAACATGGTCGCGCTCAGCCGGCAGGTCTCCGATTTCGCCTGCCATTCCTGGCGGACCTTCACGCCGTCCCGCCTGCCCGTCACGCTAGGCTACGCCGACCAGATCGCGCAGCAGCTTTTCGGGCTCGAACGCACGCCGGGCTGGGACAGGGACGCCGTGCTCGGCAACCCGGTCATGAGGCGTCCGTGGTTCCTGTGAGCGAGGGACCGACCATCGCGGCGATCAGGGCCAGCCTCGTCTCGGCCGCCCGGGTCGACGGCGAGACACCGCTGTTGCTGGCATTCCGTTCGTTCATGCTCGGCGAGCATGGTCCTCTCGCCGCCCTTGCCACCGACGCGTCGGAGGCGCTGGCAAGCCCGGGAGCACGGTCCGCCGCCCATGTCGCAGTCCTCGGCTACGCGGCCGCCGCCCACGTCCTTGCCGGCAGCTTGGTTCCCGCCCTCGCCGACGGCATCGTATGGCTTTCCGAGAGGCCCTGGAACCGTCCCCTCCGGGAGGCGACGCTGGAGGTCGATGGGCTGTCCATGCTCGGCGTGGCGCTGGGCGCGCGCGGTTCGGATGGATCGGCCCTCGCCACCCTTACGGCCCTCGCCGCCGCCAGCGCCGGCAGGCCGAACCTGTCGGATTTCAACCTGTCCCTGATGGTTGCCGCAGCGCATATCCTGTCGGCCCCCGGCCGTCCCGACCTATCCGCGATGTTGCCGGAGGCACGGGTGGCGTTCGCCGACCTTGGACTTATGCCGAGGGACGAAGGCAGCGGTCCCCCGGCATGGCGCAACGCGGTGCGGCTCGCGCCGGGGGAAGGCGGCACAGGCCGGGCCGCCCTGACGCTGCGGGCGTTCGACGCCCTCTGCGAGCGAAACATCCCCGCCCGCCTCGGACGCCTTGAGGTCGAGGACGTTGTGCGGGTCCTGAAGGGCGTGGAACGCTCGATGCAGGAATGGACTTGGGAGGACCGTTCGCCCACCCCGAAGTCGGCTGGGCCGGTGAAATGGCAGGTCCGGAACGAGTACCACGTCCAGAACCTGCTCTGGGCGGTCCTGGCACCGTTGTTCCCCGACCTGTGCCGGGAGGAATACACCTCGCCGGTGGGTCACAAGAACCCGCGCATGGACCTGACGATCCCGAGCCTGAAGCTCGTGATCGAGGCGAAGTTCATGCGTCCGGGAAAGAGCTTCGCGGACATCCAGGAAGAGGTGAGCGCCGACAACACGCTCTACGGGGCTGACCCGAAGTGGGAGGTGCTGATTCCGTTCGTCTGGGACGACTCACGCCGGAGCGAGCACCACGCGACGCTGATCGAGGGTATGCGACGGATGTCGATGGTGCCGGACGCAATCGTGATGTCACGTCCGGGCAAGATGGATGTGCCCGAGGGGGAGGCACCCCGCCCGATCCGCGGGAAGCCCGTCACCAATGGCCGGCGACGACCGGCTTCATGACCTCGTAGACGACCGGGAACTCCTTGAACGCGCTGACTTGCCGCTCGGGCCGGACCGAGGACTTGGAGTTCATTCTCACGACGATGACGTCACCATCGGGGGTGGCGCGACGCATGACCGTGACGGAGCCCGTCGGAGCGCCGAGGGACTGGAGCAGCTGTTTCCGAACGGCTGGCTCTGCCCGCCTGGCGGACATCCTGTCACTCCAAAGGTTGATACGAACGTGACCGGTGACCGAACGCGTCGTGTTCCAGGCTCGCACGTTGCCGCGGGACATCCTAGATCGCGTGGTGACCTGATACCAGTTCCATGTCGAGATCCTTAAGGATCGGCGCCAGGGGGAGCATGAGCGTCTCATTGACGCCTCCGCGACCTCCGATAACGAGCCCGACGGCCTTGCGCTTCCCGTTCTCCGGCCGCGTGCAGACCAACGCGCCCGAATCCCCGTTCACTGCAAACGGCATGTTGCCGTAGCCTCGCAGGAGATAGACGGGCTCGAAGAAGACCGACGCTTTGAAGGGCACCATCTCGTCGGCGCCGTGGAAGATCGTCTTCTCGTAGTCGATCCGGATCGGGCCGACGATCTCGCTGTCGATCATGCCGACCGTGTGCCCTGTGGTCCGACCGACCTTCTCGATCTCCATGTCCTCGTCCGGCTCCGCCACGTCGACGGGCGTGTCGTACTGGGTGCCCTGTGAGGACGAGACGATGTCGGCATCCGACAGTTCGAACACCGCCGCGTCTCGGTTGACCTTGTAGCTCTGGACGGTGGCCGGATCGCCGGCATGGAAGACCAGAGACTGCCTGTGGTGTCCCACTGTCCGCGGGTCTGGAAAACCTGCGCCGACGTCAAGGATGCCGGGCGTGACGATGGGACATTCCACGCGCGCATTCGAGCATCCGCCTGTGACGTGGTTGCACGACAACCCGAACAGCTTGCCCGCCTTGTCACGTAGGATGGCGCCCATGGTGCCCGCCTCGCGGATATTGCCTGGGCTGATCGACGAACCACAGGTGACACGACCATTCAGCAGCGCGACCGCGTCTTGGGCAGGCGGTATCGCGGTGTCGATCTGGAAGGGATGCGCCACGCGGAATTCGACCGCCACGCCGAGCGAGACGGTCTCCTTGAGGGCTGCCAGTTCCTTTCGGTTAAGGGCGCGGCGGGTGTAGATGTAGATCCTCGGCTCGCGATTGCTTCCCGCGGAGAACCCGACGGCCGTAATCGGCTTGGTAACGAAGATGCCCGCCGTCGCCGCGAAGGATGCTGGCGCATCAATCACGTCGCCGGGCGGCGCGACCGCGCGACCCTGGCTGAAGACGTTGATGCTCTCCGCCCAGGCTCGTATCCCCAAGGCTGCGCGCCTTACGGATTCGCGGTTCTGCGGCTCGGTTTCGGGCATGAGATCAGACGACCGTGACGGCGAAGACGGCCATTCCGTCCCCTGTGGTTTCGTGGGTGCCGGAGAAGGAGATCCGGTAATGACCGGGGGCTGAGCCTGGGTCGAGCAAGAACATCAACCCGGATGTTCGAGCTCCGTTCCAGGTCAGGTGCTGCGTTCCGGACCTGGAAAAAGGCTGCGCCGTGATGTCGGGCGTGAACTCTATGGCCAAGTCGCCATCGACCCGCGCTGACCGTTGATCGAGGACCAGCATGAGCTCGATGTCCTCGCCGGGCGAGAACGATGCCCTGGCCGGAACGACCCGGAGCAGCGGCTTGCCGTCCTTCGTGGAGAAGGGCGTGTAGGGCATCCTCGCGCCAAGGGCGCGGTACATCAGGTCCCTGATCTCGGTGTTCCGGAAGATCTCGCTGTGTTCGCCCGGGGCGACGTGATGCCTGACGTCGCCTCTCACGGCGCTCCAGAGCGGCACCGTTCCGTCACCCGCGTCGCCGCCGCTGATCCTGGAACGATGCTCGCCCACAGCGTCGACGCGCAGGCACGTATCGAGCCCACTGCCCGCTAGGTAGAGGTACCGGACATGCTCCGGCTTCGCCTGCCGCACGAGGATGGCGTGGGCATCCTTGGCGCAGGTCATATTGGCCGCGCATAGGCCGAACCTCTCTGAGATTTCCGGGGCGTAGATGTCGACGGGGTCGACGCGACCGGCGCGCACGTCCCACACCACGTTCTCGCCCGGCGGGGGGAAGAGTTGGTAGAGCGCTGGATATCGCGGATCGGCAGCCATTCTCTGGATGTCGGACGGCGCCAAACCCATGCTGCCTTCCAGTCCTATGGCCCGGACGAAAGCGACCGGCGCGCCCTGGTGAGGCCCCGCCAGGGCGATCAGGCTTCGGATCTGAGGGAACCACTCGCGGGACTCGAATGACCCGCTCTCCAGAAGCATCCGACTGACGAGGCAGCCCATCGAATGCGCCACGATGTGGATGCCTTCGCGCTCGCCGGGAGGTATCCCTTCGATGAGGTCGGCGAGGCTGGATGCCGACTTTCGAATATCCTTGCGCCAGTCGTAGCCGAATGGATGCAGGCCGCGAACCGGTGCTCCCGAATGGCCTGCGGTGATCAGCGACAAGTCGCCGAGGATGTGCTCGTAGATCAGCTTGCAAGCGACGTTTCGGATCGGACCGCCGGGCTGGACACCGTCCCCCAACAGCCGGTCCATGCGCCGATAGCCTTGCACCACTTCCAGCACGCTGGGCGGCCACACCGTTCCCTGGTCGTCGTGCAGTTCACTTCCGAGGATGCCCGGGACGAAGATCACAGCTTCCATGACGACGACCACTCCAAGCTGCCGCGACCAAAAGCGCCTACGCTCAGATAGTGCCACGCTGGCTCCGGCGCATCGTGATCAGTTCGGGCCGTCCGCCGGACACGGCAGGCGTTCGCATCGCACAGAGGGTATCGGATAGCGCTACCCGATACCCGCCGTCGGAGTCGCGAATCCCGCGGCTTCGACCGCCCCGCGTGACGGGTGCTTAACCCAGCCCAGGCATGCTCCGCCCGATCCCCGGAGCACCCTTGATGCCCAGCGAACTCTCCGTCTTCATGGTCGCCGACGCCATGCTCGCCAGGGGCGAGAAGCCCAGCCTGCGGAAGGTGCGCGAAAGGCTCGCCACCGGCGGCTCGCCGCGCGAGGTCTGCAAGCACCTCCGCGCCTGGCGCAAGAAGCGCGGCTACGACCCGAAGCTGGAGCCGACCGACATGTCGAAGGACATGAAGGCCGCCGCCCAGGCCCTCGGCATGGACCTCTGGAAGATGGCCAAGCGAGAGGCCACCCAGACGTTCTCGCGCGAGCGCGAGCAGGCGAAGGCCGACCAGTCCGGTGAGAAGGAAGACCGCGAGCACCTCCTGGGCATGATCGAGACGCTCCAGGTCGAGAACGCGGCGCTGAAGGCCAAGGGCGCCGCCGCCGACCAGGATGGCGAGCGCCTCCAGGCGCGGCTGGCCAAGGTCGAGAACCAACTCGATCGCTTCCGCGCCGAGGAATTCTGGGACCGCGTCATGCGGGAGATCGGCGAGATCCTTGCTGACAAGGGCGCCCTGACGCCCGCCGAGATCCTGCCCGAGCTCCGGAACTGGACCATACGGGGCGCTGCCCTTCACAAGGAGCCGCTCACCCTGGGCGTGCTCAAGAAGAAGATGGACGTCCGCGTCACGCACGGAAAATACTTCGAGCCGCCGCAGGATGGCCGTTACGCCAGGAAGGCAAGCTGACCTTGCGATCCAAACCGGTCGCAGGGTCAGCCGCGCCCCGTTCAGGGCGGCCTCACAAGCCTCAGGTCGTGGAGGTGCCGAACTCCAAGGCCGCCGACCGAACGTCGGGTTCGCGGTCACCGGACACCTTCGACGGACGGAAGGTGTAGATCGACCCGGAGCCGTAACGGCTGTCGACCGTCACCTTCACTCCACGCCGGACCCAACGGCCACCAAGCTGCTCCACCACGAACCGCACGAGACGACCCGTGTACTTCTTCATCTCGTCGGTGAACCCGGCGTCGCCGACCAGCGCGTGCACGAAGGGTTCCGTCGCGATGACAGGCGGGCGCGAAGGTGCCGCGACCACCGCGCCTATGAGTACAGCCACCCCGAAGCGGGAGGTGAGAAGTCGGAAAACCTCACGCCCCACTTTGGATGCGTGTGCGGCTGCGTGAGAGCCCGCCGTGAACCCTTGCGCCGCGGAAAGGTTCGGGTCCGGCTGCAGGGCGATAAGATCGAGTTGATAGTTCCTAAGCATGGTGGTCGGTCCTTGATCGAGGGACACCGTCATCGGCGTTGCCGTTGCGTCGATGCGTAGCCGCATCCTGCTGGGCAAGGCGTCAAATAAGCTACGTGCTATGGAGTTGCAAGGCGTCACATATGACGTCTATCCGAGGTGCTTGGCTGGGCCTGGGCGTCACGGGATCGGTCGATGGCCAGCATCGTCGCCGGAGGTGATCAGGCAAGCTGTCTCTGCCCGGGTTGAGGCACCCATCCGAATGGCCTCGATCCGAAAGCCGCTTTAACCGCCGCGCGTCGCATCCTGCGCCTAGGCCGCGGCCACTACCGGCACCTCGTCGACCCGTGTCGTGTAGCGTGGCGACCTCATCTCGAACTTCGTCGACCACTCGCGCCTCGGGGCGAACCCTGCCGCTCCCGGTACGACGGCCCCGCGCCCGAACCGCCGATTGCAGGCGTCGAGGGCCGCCATCAACGCCGCGCCCTGCTCGCGGTCGATCTGCCCAAGCCCCGGCAAGGCCCGCTGCGAGGCCGCCAGGGGCACGAGGTCTGTGGTGACGACTCCGGCCTTGGAATAGCGGTACCCGTCCCTCCAGGTCTTCCGGACGCCGTGCAGGCAGGCCTTCACCAGCACACGCGTGTCGTTCGACGCCTCGGGCAGGGTCACCACTGACGAGACCGACCGCTGCGGGCGGTCGCGGTCGTGCTCCGAGGTGTGGAAGAAGACCGTGACGTGATCGGTCCCCAGCCTCTCGCCGCGCAGCTTTTCCCCAAGCCTGGCGGCGTGCGCCGCAACCGCCTCCTCCATGGTTGTGAGATCCTCTACGCGGCTCGAAAAACTACGGGTGACAGCGCATCCCTTCCGGGTCGGGGCCAGCGTCTCCAGGTCGAGACATGCCTCGCCGCGGAGCTCCCGCACGAGGCGCTCACCGACCACGGTCATGGCCTTGCGCGCCACGCGTGTGTCGAGGTCGCGAACGTCGGCGGCGCTGTCACATCCGAGCGCCTCCAGCCGCCGGGTGCTGGCTGGCCCCACGCCCCAGATGTCTCCCACCGGCACCCGGATAATCCAGTGGTCGTACTGCTCCGGGTCGGTCAGGTCGCACACGCCGCCGAGCTCCGGGTTCTTCTTGGCGACGTGGTTGGCGAGCTTGGCGAGCGTCTTGGTGGGGCCGATCCCGACGCAGGTGGGAATGCCCGTCCATGCCCGCACGGTCGCCCGCAGGTCACGGGCCAGGGTCCCGCGATCCGACTCGCGCACGTCGGAGATGTCGAGGAAGCTCTCGTCGATGGAGTACACCTCGATGCGGGGCGAGAAAGCCCGGTACACCGCGTTCACCCGGGCCGACATGTCGCCGTAGAGGGCGTAGTTCGAGGAGTAGACCCGGACGCCCTGCTGGCGGCACATGTCCCGGATCTTGAACCAGGGCTCGCCCATGCGGATGCCGAGCGCCTTGGCCTCGTTGGTCCGGGCAATCGCGCAGCCGTCGTTGTTCGACAGCACGATCACCGGCAGGCGGGCCAGCCGCGCGTCGAAGACCCGCTCGCACGAGCAGTAGAAGCTGTTGCCGTCGGAGAGGGCGTAGGCCCGGGCGGTCATTCGCAGCGACGCCGGGCGCAGACGGAACCGGAGACGACGCCCCAGACCTCGACGAGGGCGTCCGGGGCCAGCCGGTACTCGGGAAAACGCGGATTGGCGAAATGCAGGGTGATGCGGGGACCCTGCCGCTTCCAGAC
This sequence comes from Methylobacterium sp. Leaf104, assembly GCF_001422885.1. Taxonomy (GTDB): domain Bacteria; phylum Pseudomonadota; class Alphaproteobacteria; order Rhizobiales; family Beijerinckiaceae; genus Methylobacterium. The sequence goes on from NZ_LMMZ01000001.1 coordinate 357,607, forward strand.
CTTGAACGACCGCTCGCCGTCGATATCGACCACGACGATGTCGCCGTTGCGCGGGGTCAGCGACCGGTCGACCACCGCGAGGTCACCATCGAACAGGCGCGCCAGGATCATGCTGTCGCCGGCCACCCGGACCAGGAAGGTCGCAGGCCGGTTCACGATCAGCAGGCGCTGGAGATCGATCTCCTCCTCGATGAAGTCGTCGGCCGGGCTCGGGAAGCCGGCCCGGACAGGTCTGGCGAGAAGTGGAACCGGCATGGGGAAACCCATGGCGACGTCGATGATCTGCATGATGCTCCTCCGCTATGAATTGGAACAAAGGCAGAACACATTCCTCGGGTTCCGTATAGCTGCCACGCTTCGATAGCTCGGACGAAAGCGGCCGTGCCTGGTGCGATCCAAGGGGCGAGGCTGAGCTGCCTCGATTTCGCGCGTGGCCCTGCTCGCCGCACATCGTTGGCAAAATCGGGCGCTCCATTCGGACCGACAGTCCGGGCGAAAACCAAGGACCGTTTCACGTCCACGTGAGCCTCACAGGTCAGCGAGGTCGTTCGGGTGGCGCGACTCACTGCGACGGATCAACATCTCCCTGCACCGGGGTCGAACCAGCCCGGGGGACGCAAGGAGGCTGCATGAGGACCGTCATGCTTCCGCTCATCCTCGGCGCCGCGGCCGCGGCCCTGATCCATTTCGCCTATCCGGCAGCGGCCGCTGCAGGGTGTCCGTCCTGTTACGGGTTCACGGACCTCGGTGACGGCATCTACGTCGAGGCCGACATGCCCGCGGACCGTCGTGAGGCGACAAAGACCACGGTCGAGGCCGCCCGTGCGCGGGTCAGGTCCTTCTACGGGGACCTACGCTCAAGCCCGCGCATCCTGCTGTGCGGGACAGATACCTGCTATCGGCCCCTCGGCGGCGGCTCCCGCGGCATCGCGCTCCTCGACCAGGCGCTGATCCTGTCGCCGCGCGGGAGCGACGTCATCATCGCCAGCCACGAACTCGCCCACGCCGAACTCCATCGACGCATCGGCGTCGCGGCGACGCTGTCACGGTCGGTGCCGCAATGGTTCGACGAGGGCTTGGCCGTGGTCATCTCGGATGATCCACGCTACCTCGCCGTCGGTTCAAACCGCTGCCGTGCGGAGCCCGATGGCGCCCTGCCGGCTTCCCGTGCGGCCTGGATCGAGACCGCGGACAGCGCCGGCCTCTACGCAAAGGCTGCCTGCCGGGTCAGCCAATGGCTCGACGCACATGGCGGGTCGGCCGGCCTGCTGCGTCTCGTGGAGGGCGGGACTTTTCGGGAGCTTGAGTCGGCCAGGGGATCCTGATCGTCCGGGAGGCGATGCTTCCTTGGCATCCGGGTCAAGGGTGGGATAGCCTGCCGCCAGGCCGATGCTGCCTGCCGCTCGCCCCGGGAACGGGATGGTGAAAGCATCGCGTACGACCACCCCCACCCGTGTCCCTGACCGGCGCCGGGTCGGCAATGCGGGCACCGACGATCCCACGCCGGCTTGGGGAGAGCACCATGACGACCGTCGATCAGGCCACGGCCATGGCCAAGCGGCTGCGCGCTTCGATGGCCACGCGCGACCTCGCCGTCCCGCACGCGACCGCCCTCGAACTCGTCGCCGCCAGCCTCGGCCACGAGGACTGGAACACCGCCTGCGCCGCCCTCGAACGAACCGCGGATGACGTCATCCGCTTCCCGGAGGCAATCCCGATCCTGCGTATCTTCGACGAGGCCAAGGCGCGCGAGTTCTATTGCGGCTTCCTCGGGTTCGCCCCCGGCTTCGACCACCGCTTCGAGCCGGACATACCGCTCTACATGGAGGTCGCCCGCGCAGGGCTGCGGCTGCACCTGTCCGAGCATCACGGCGACGCCAGCCCCGGCTCGACCGTGTTCGTGCGGATGCGGGGCATCCATGCCTTCCACCGCGAACTGATGGACAGGCGCTACGGCTATGCCCGGCCCGGCATCGAGCAGGCTCCCTGGGGCGACGTGCTGGAAGTCGCCGACCCCTTCGGCAACCGGTTGCGGTTCTGCCAGCATCGCGACGAGGGGGCCGGGCACAGGCCGGGCCGATCCGCCATCGGCTGAGAGGATGAGGATGGCGATGGCCGTCGGGATCCCATGACTAAAGGCGCTCATCACCACCCTGGCGTCCGTCGGTTCGGCGCCGCACTTCCACCGCACGGCCTTCCGAACTCCGTGCAAGACCTTCGCGACGCTGGTGGCGGCTCCCGAGCATGTCCTGCGCGTTGTCAGCGGTAAGAAGGAGGACGTTTCATGGGCGACGACAAGGACAGAACCGACGAAGCGCCGGCGCCGACCGAGGACCTTGGCTTGCCGACGCCGCCGAGCCCGGGGCGACTACCGCCGCCCCACCTGCCGCCGCCTCCGGAAGACGACGCCCCGTCCGACGAACCTATCCCAAGCGGACGGGGGTGAGCCGATCCGACCCGACCGACCGCTGGGCGAGACCTCGCTAGGGACGGGCGGGGCGACCATTTCGGACGGCAAGCCGCCAGTAGACGGCGCCTCCCACCGCTCCGGCTACCGCGACCTGGACGGGCCGGTCGAAGTAGCCGGGGGCGAACAGGCGCCCGAGCATCAGGCCGACGCCACAGCCGCAGGCCACGTGGATGGCCGGGTGGCGCAACCCCAAACGCACGGAGAAGGCCAGGCACAGGAGGAAGGCCGGCAGCGCGGTGACGGTCACGTACAGCATGATCATGACGAGCATGATGGCCAGCGAGATCCAGTCGAAGGGAAGGACGGGCTCGGGAAGGGGTGGCAGGGGGGGCTCGAACTTCCGCTCCACCGCGTCGATCAGCGTGAGTACCGATACCGACGCCGCGACGGCCGCGAGATAGCTGCCCAGAACTCGCACGACGGGATCTTCGGACGTATCGGGCCTGGCGGGTCTCGGCGTCACGGCCAGCTCCGGTTGGTTCAGAGGTCGAAGCGTAGCCCGCCCGTTACGACCGGCAAAGCGTCGGGCACGGTAGCATCGTGCCGTGCCGGCAATCCTGTCCGAGGAGGGACCCGCGATGAGACATGCCTGGCTAGCCGTCCTGCTATTTTGGTCCACGGCTGCGAGGTCGGAGGTGCCATCGATCTGCGCGGACGCCCCAAACCAGGCCGAAGGGACGCTCTGTGCCAAGCGGAAGCTGGAGGCGGCCGAGGCCGGCATGGCGCGGGCACGGGATGCCCTCCAGGCCAAACTCGACCCCGTCGGACGGCGCAACCTCGACCTCGCTCAGCAGGCATGGCGCCGGTTTCGCGACCTCGAATGCCATCTGGAGACCGGCTACGATGCCGACAATCTCGACCGGAACGGGACGATCATGCCGATGCTCCTCGGCGAGTGTGCGACGGCCCTGACCGAGCGCCGGGCTCGCGACCTGACGGACCAGATGGCCTGTCCGGGCGGAGACCTGTCATGCGAGCGATAGGCGGACCCGGACAGGCAGCCGCCTACATCGCGACCTTGCTCGCGTCGGCCATCCTCCAGTCGTCGGCCCTGGCCGCGAGCTTCGATTGCGCCGGGGCTTCGACCACGATGGAACAGCTCGTCTGCGGAGATGCCGCGCTCGACGCGCGCGACGAGATGATGACGACGCTGTACGCGGCCACGTTGAAGGCGAATAGGCGCGAGGCCGTCGACACGAGGCAACGGGCCTGGCTGAGGACGGCGCAGGCATGCAGGACGGTCGCCTGTCTGGGCGAAGCTTACGACGGTCGAAACGCCGAACTTCAAAGGTCGGAAGGAGGCGCCGCGGCGGGGACGGACTACTTCTCCGATGAGCCAGAGGGAAACCACGGAACCCTTAATGTCGTGGGTCCGCTTCACGGCTTCGCCAGCGTGTCGCTGACATCGACCTTTGTCGGGGCAGGTGGCGAAGCATCGGGCGACGTCTACGCTGCAGGTACGGAAGCCTTTTTGGACCTGCGGAACGGCCGTGCCGTCAGTGCGAGGAACGGCTGCCGGCTGACCTACGAGCGCCTCGACGCGGACCGGTGGAATGTCGGCCAAGACGGCACCTGCGATCTGCCCGGCGGCACGACTTTCGCGGGCATCTACCATCGGCTTCCGACGAAGCCCGAAACGGCAGGCGGCTCGCCTTGATGGGCGACGACAGGCCGATGAATCGTGCGCTTATGAATCGAACGCAGCGGAGGTCTTTGGCAACCACCGCCGCGCTTGCTCACCCCGCCCATCTTGAGCGAGGCCGCGACAGGGCAGGGGCTGTCCTGAATTCCATCCCAAGAGCGGCTCTTGCTAAAGGATACGCGGCGTCAGCGCACTTCGATGGGCCCAGGTGGCTGGGGAGCCGGTGGCTCGACGGGTGGATCGATCTCAGGCGTCTGGGGCTCAGGAGCCGGGTCGCCGATAGGCGGCAGAGGATCGTCGCCTGGGCGCGGAGTGTCCGACTGCATTCGTCTCATTCCTCTTCATCCGGGACCGTCAGAGCGGCAACCCTGGCTAACGTGCGACGTGCGCGATGGTCCCGCCATCGGTCGCATGGCTAGGGACGGGACCATCGGGCGATGGAGGATCGATGTCGGGCAGCGCCGTCATCGGACCGATCACGTCGAACCCAAGCAAACCGACCGAATGCGATTGGCTGGCCGGGACGCCTGGGTCAGCGACGGCAGCGACCGCCGGGTCCGCGGTAGAGACCCGGAGGACATCCGCGGGGTGCGCCGGTCAAGGCACGCCTGATATCGCCCCGGGGGCCGCGGTTGAGACGGCATCCGCCGAACGGGCCGCGATGGGCGCCGAACCCGCATCCGGCGCGCGCCAGTACGATGGGCGCATCGAGACCGGCCGGGCCGGGCGCAATCGGCAGTGCCTGGGCTTGGCCGACGGCGAACAGCGCCGCGGAGGCGGCGACGACGAGACCGGTGAGCTTCATGGGGATTCCTTTGTGATGAGGTGACCGGACACGCCTTCCGGTCGCCGTGTCATGGTGATGGGATGGGGCGGCATCGCCACCGTTCACTTGCACCGGCAGGGCCGTTCCGCCCGCGTGACGTGGCCATCGTGGTCCGCATCGAGACGTGCGAAGCGCTTGGCGAAGACCGCGTCGATCTCCTCGGCCATGACGTACCCGTCGCCGTTCGTGTCGAGGCGCCGGAAGCGTTTCACCGGATCGGCCGGCCCCTTCCCGGGATGGGCGGCCCACCAGGCCGTCCACTCCGCCTCGCTGATACGCCCGTCATGATCCGCGTCGGCCTTCATCAGGCGCGTCCGATGCCGGGCCTGGAACGTCGCCAGGTCGACGCCATCGGCCTTGGCGTCGGCTCGCGCCGGCGCCGTTGCCGATGGTTCCGGCGTCTGGGCGAGGGCGGCGGACGCCGAGAGGAAGGCCGCGAGGGTGAGGCAGAGGGTTCGCCGTGCCATGGAACGACATCCGTGATGGTGGGATCGGGCGGGATCGCACCGGACGGCGCGATCCCGCGGCCTCAAGCCGGATCGGCTCGGTCACCAGCGGTGGTGCCAGCCCACATGCCGGTAGCCTCCCCAACGGTGCCAGCGCGGACCGCCCCAGCCGATCCGACGGGGCCCGTAGAAGCGAGGACCGTAGAAGCGGGGGCCATAGACGACCGGCCGCACGACGTAGGGGGCGTAGACGACCCTCGGACCGAGGTTGGGGCGGCAGAAGCCGTAGAGCCCGCGGTGGAAGCCGAGGCCGCAGCCGTCGCGGGCTTCCGCCGTTCCGGCCGTGGCCAGCGGCGCCGCGAGGCCCGCGGCCAGGAGCGCCGCCGGAAGCAGGCGCTTCAGTCCGGTGGAGGCGATGTCCGTCAGACCCGTCATTGCAGGTTCTCCCTGGTGGGTGATTGCGATGGGGGGAGATTGCCCGCGCCCTGTCGCAGGGATTTGTCGCCAGATCACGATTGTGTCGCGGACGGTCGCGGAGCCGGGCGGCCTGACACACGTTGCGACAACTTCATCGAGAGACGGAGATCGCGCCGGGGTACGACCGGCGGATGGGACACGCAGCCATGGACCACGCCCACGTGCTGGTGGTCGACGACCACCGCGACATCCGCGATCCGCTCGCGGCCTACCTCAAGCGGCATGATCTGCGGGTCAGCGTCGCCGCCGACGCGGCCGCTGCCCGTGCCGTGCTTTCGGGCTCGGCCATCGACCTCGTCATCCTCGACGTGATGATGCCCGGCGAGGACGGGCTCTCGCTCTGCCGTCACATCCGCGAGGTCCTCGACACCCCGGTCATCCTGCTGACCGCCCTGGCGGAACAGACCGACCGCATCGTCGGCCTGGAGATCGGCGCGGACGACTACGTCACGAAGCCGTTCGATCCGCGCGAGCTCCTGGCCCGGGTCAAGAACCTCCTGCGCCGCGCCCGGGCGCTTCCCCGCGCCCGCGATATCGCCGACGGCAGCCGCCTCGCCTTCGACCGTTGGGTATTCGACACCGACCGGCGCGAGCTCGTCGACGCGGCGGGCGGGGCGGTGGCCCTCAGCACCGCCGAGTTCCGCCTGCTCTGCGCCCTCACGAACCACCCCCGCATCATCCTCTCGCGCGATCAGCTCCTCGACCTCACCAAGGGCCGGTCCGCCGACGGGTTCGACCGCAGCATCGACAACCAGGTCAGCCGGCTTCGGCGCAAGCTGGAGCGCGATCCGGCACAGCCACAACTGATCAAGACCGTCTGGGGCGGCGGCTACGTCCTCGCCTCCGATGTGAGGACGGTGTCGTGAGGCTGGGGCCGGGTTCGCTCGGCGGCCGCCTGGCGCTCCTCCTCGTGCTCGCGGTGGTAGGCGCACAGGCCGTCGCCTTCGCGATGGTCACGCGAGAATCCTCGCTCGTCGGTCGTGCGGTCGCCCGGACCCAGGTCGTCGACCGCGTCGCCACGCTGGTGCGCCTGCTCGATACGGTGCCCCCGGAGGCCGTTCCGCGCGTGGTCGAGGCCTACGGCTCCCCGCGCCACCGGTTCACCATCGATACGGTCAGCCTGGTGCCGGACAACGCCATGGACGACGACGAGGCCCGGCTCGCCGGTCGTCTCGACCGGCGCATGCGGGACGGTGCGAGCCAAGCCCGTCTGCTCCTGGTCGAGCGGGATCAGGGGGAGGAACCATCGTCGGACCGTCTCGCCGACAGGCCGCAGGTCCTGCGCGTGTCCGTGCGCCTCGACGACGGTCGCTGGCTGAACGGTGAGGCGCCGCTGGCGCTTCCGACGCCGCCCTGGGTCCGCATCGGCCTGATCCAGATCGCCGCCAGCGTCATCGCCGTGCTGGTCGTGACCGGCATGGCCATGCAGGGCATCGTCGGGCCGGTGAAGGACCTGGCCTCGACCGCCGAACGAGCCGGTCGGGGCGTCGCCGTCGAGCCCCTGCCCGAGAGGGGACCACGCGAGCTGCGCACCATGACGGCGGCCTTCAACGAGATGCAGGCGCGCTCGCGGGCCTTCGTCTCGGACCGCACCCGCATGCTCGCCGCCATTAGCCACGACCTGCGCACCCCCATCGCCTCGCTTTGGCTGCGGGCGGAGATGGTGGAGGATGCGGAGCTGCGCGACGCCATGGTGCGCACGATCTCGGAGATGCGCGAGATGGTCGAGGCGACGCTCGCCTTCGCGCGCGACGATGCCCTCGCCCAGGACGACGCACCACTCGACCTTGCCGCCCTGGTTCGGACAATCGCCGACGACCACCGGGTCCTCGGACATGACGCTGCCGCGACCGCTCCGTCATCCCTTCCGTTCCACGGCCGCTCGATGGCCCTTCGCCGCGCGTTCGACAACCTTGTGGCGAATGCGGTCCGCTATGGCGGGTGTGCCCGGATCGGCCTGGATCGCCGTGACGGTGACATCGTTCTCACCGTCGACGACGACGGTCCCGGCATACCGCCGGACCGGATCGAGGAGATGTTCGCTCCCTTCGCGCGCCTGGAGGATTCTCGCAGCACCGAAACCGGGGGCGTCGGCCTCGGCCTCGCCATCGCGCGTTCGGCCATCCGTGCGCACGGAGGCGACATCAGGCTGTTCAATCGGGCGGAAGGAGGTTTCAGGGCCGAGGCGACCTTGCCGGTTCCGAAGGAAGGAAGCGGTGTCAGGGCATCGCAGGCTCAAGAAGATCGCGAGATGCGTACGAGAGCTTGATGCGGGTCATCCGCCTTGACGGCCCCGCCCGACCCACGCAACACCACCGCTCTCGTAAGTGGAATTTTTTGGAACCCGTTCGCGATATCGACGTTTCATGCGCGCGAGGCCATCGATTGGCTCGCTAAGCGGGCGCCGGGTCAGGCATCCGGCGACCCTTGTCATCACGTTGCTCCAAGGAGGATGTGGTCATGAGGACCCTCGATTTTGCCCCTCTCTACCGTTCCACCGTCGGCTTCGACCGTTTGTTCTCCCTGCTGGATCAGGCCACCCAGGCCGAGACATCCGCGACATGGCCACCCTACGACATCGAGAGGGTGGAGGACGACGCGTACAGGATCACCATGGCCGTCGCCGGCTTTGCGCCCGACGAGATCGATCTGACCCAGCACGATACGACCCTCCAGGTCACCGGCCAGAGGAACTCGTCCGAGGGTGAGCGCCAACTACTGCATCGCGGCATCGCAGCCCGAACCTTCCGTCAGACCTTCAACCTAGCCGATCACGTGAAGGTCGTCGGGGCGAACCTTGAGAACGGCCTGCTGACCGTCAACCTCAAGCGTGAGGTGCCCGAGGCCCTGAAGCCGAGGCGCATCCCCATCGGCGGGACGCAGGCCGCCGTCGGGCAGGACAACGCTCAGCCTCGGATCGAGACCGAGCGCAAGGCGGCTTGAGTTCCGCCACCCGTCGAACGCCCTCCCTTGCTTGCCGGCGAGGGAGGGCACCGCCCATCCAACCCATCTTCAGGAGGGATGATCGATGTCGATGATGGAGAGCTTCAGTTCCCGAACCAGCGCCGTGAACCCAGCCGGCGCGCACCCGGCCTCGTTCGAGGCATGGCAGGCGCTCGTCGCTCCGGGCGACGTGTTCCGTCACCCCAGGGAGGTGTTGGCCCACCCTGGGCTCTCAATGGGGGAGAGGCGCGCGATCCTCGCCTCCTGGGCGTCCGATGCGAGCGCCCTTGAGAGCGCGCCGAGCATGCGCTGCCTCACGGGCAGCAGGGCCGAGCCGGTCTCCGTCGATGCCGTCCTTTCTGCGCTTGGCGAACTCGACCGCAAGTCGGCGCCGAAGTTCAAATCGGTGACGTCCGCAGGTCCGCCGAGGCAGCCCAGGCAACGACGCCTACGACGTCTCGCGGATCTACACTGGTACGTTCGGCTGGGACGGCGTGACGATGACGACGATCCGCCGCCGTGTCCGGTGATGTCGATGCCACGTCCGAAGACGCCCCCGGATGCCTCGCTTGCCGCTGCCATTCCAGCCTAGCGGTTGGCATCGTTCCCTGACGCGGTTGGCGTCCTAGATTGATCCGGACGGCCCGACGTTCCGCTTGGCGGCGTCGGGCCGTCGTGCGTTTTGAGAACCCGGACCAAGGCGGCGATTGCTTTCAATCGTTCGCTCCACAATTTTTGCGCGCTACCGAGCGTCACCCGATGGATAAGTTTTTCTACTATCTCGTCACTCTCTTCGAGTCGGTCCTCGGGGTCTTCGGCGTTCGGACCTTCTACGATCAGCCTCGGTACACAGTCGTTGAACGTCTCGACCGTGGTGTCGAAATCCGAGCCTACGAGCCCCGCCTCGCCGTCGAGACCGACGGGCGCGGACAGGGTGATGGCGAGGCGTTCGGACGGCTCTTCCGTTACATCACCGGCGCGAACCAGCGGGGCGACCGCATCGCGATGACCGCCCCCGTGGAAACCGGAGGTCAACGCATCGCGATGACGGTTCCGGTCGAGCAGGGCTCGGGGGGAACGATGCGGTTCTTCCTTCCACGCGAGGTAGCCGAGGCCGGGGCCCCGGAGCCCACCGAGGCAGGCGTCCGTCTCGTCCTCGTCCCGGCTGAGAAGATCGCCGCCCTCCGCTTCTCAGGCTCCATCACGCCTGAGGCTCGGGCCGAACAGGAGCGTATCCTGACCGCGGTGCTGTCCACCGCCGGCCGGAAGGCAAGCGCTCCACCCGTCTTCATGGGCTATGACCCACCCTTCGCGATCCCGTTCCTTCGCCGGAACGAGGTGGCCGCACGACTGCCTGGACCCTAACCAGCCTATGGCTTCAACACCGGTCGCGGACGTTCGGCACATCTCGGGTAGCCAGAAATCCATGGTAGGCCGACTGCGCTAATGGGACACGACCTGACCTGATGGTCGCCCGTATGGCGTCTACCACGGACCATACGGGCACCTGTAAATGGTCAGGCTCCAAGGCAGAACTGGATCACCCGAGGCGTGAGAGCGACTTCGGCATCTATGCACGGCCGGCCGTAAGCAGACCTTCTGAACTCGACCCAGACTCGCCATCGAGACCTATCGGCTAGTCGTCCAGAAGCGGTCGTTGGTCAGCCGTCAATGCCCGCATCAATCTCACGTGGGAGGTCTTGAGCCTTGACCGTTGGCGTCAACCCAGTCCTCGCCTAGTCTCGGTCCATCATGGAACTGAAATGGCTTGAGGACTTCGTCAGCCTCGCACGCACCGGCAGCTTCTCGCGCTCCGCCGAGGAACGGCACGTCACGCAATCCGCCTTCAGCCGCCGCATCCAGGCCCTGGAGGCCTGGCTCGGCGTGCCGCTGATCGACCGCAGCACCTATCCGACCACGCTGACCACCGCGGGGCGGGAGTTCCGCGAGAACGCTGAGGAGACCGTGCGCATGCTCCACGGCAGCCGCTCGGCTCTGCGGGCCAGCGCGAGGCCGAGCAACCAGAGCGTCGCGGTTGCGGCCCTCCACACCCTCGCCCTGAGCTTCTTCCCAGCCTGGTTGCGCCGGATCGAGGCGCAGACAGGCCCCTTGGGCAGCCGGCTCCTGCCCGACGACTTCCACGCCTGCGTGCAGGCGCTCGTCGAGGGCGGTTACGACTTCCTGCTGACCTTCCACCATCCAAGCGTGCCGAACCCGCTCGATCCGACGCTGTTCCCACACCTCGTCGTAGGTAAGGACAGCATGGTGCCCGTCCGAAGCGCGTCCCCGGTGGCCGACGAGGCATCCCTGCCGCTGTTGGGGTATTCGCAGAACTCCTTCCTCGGACGGGTGGCGACACTGGCGCAGGCGGCGTCGAGTGGGCCTCCCGCCACGGTCTCGCACACCAACGAGAACGCCATGGCCGAGGCGTTGAGGTTCATGGTGCTGGAAGGACACGGGTTGGCCTGGCTCCCCGGCAGCCTCGTCGTGACCGACTTGGCCGAGGGCAGGCTGGTCGCCATGGGCGAGGCCGTGCCCCTGGAGATCCGGCTCTATCGCAACGCCGCGCACCGACGGTCCTCCGTGGCCGCCGTCTGGCAGGCCGCCGAGACGCTGGACACCTCAACTATGCAGGATCGGAATATGCCTGTCTAAGACGGCATTGGACGCAGGCTCCGACCGAGACGCATCGTGCCCGCACAACAGGAGGCGGCGATGCTCGGTGTGCTTGGTGGGATGGGTCCGATGGCGACCGTCGACTTCATGGGCAAGGTCGTCCGGAACACGCCGGCCGCCTGCGACCAGGACCACATCGAGATGGTCGTGTGCTCCGCCGCCAACATTCCCGACCGCACGGCCGCGATCCTCGGCGAAGGCACCGATCCCCTACCCGCGATGCGCGATGCCCTGCGGCGGCTTGAGGCGGCCGGCGCGACCCGCATCGCGGTCCCCTGCAACACCGCGCATCACTGGCACACCGCACTGCAGGCGGAGACGTCCGTTCCCGTCCTGCACATCGTGGACGCGGTGGCGGAAACACTGGCGGGCGAGGCGGGATGCCGGGTCGGGGTGCTGGCGACCGATGGTACGATCCGCGCCGGGATCTACGGTACGCGATTGGCCGAGCGCGGGTTCGCCTGCCAGGTCCCGAATGCAACCGGGCAGGCCGAGGTCATGCGGGCGATCCGCCTGGTGAAGGCCGGATACCCGATGGAGGCACGCACGATCCTGCGAACCCAGGCCGAGGCGTTGATCGCGGCGGGCTGCAACCGGGTCGTCATGGCCTGCACCGAGATCCCGGTGGCGCTGGCCTCCGTCGAGGGGCCACTAGGCGACGCGCTGCTGGATGCGACCGACGCGCTGGCCCAGGCCTGCGTCCGTGTCTGCATGGCCGATGCCCAGGTCCCTGCGCTCGCCATCGCGGCCTGACTTCAACCCGCGTCGCCGGCCGCCTTCTTCCGGCCGCGCGATGTCGGTCGTTGCGGCAGGCTGCTTCCGTAGGTCCGCCACCAAGCGTCCAGCGCCTCCATGGTCGGACCGAGCCCACGCGCCTTCTCCGTGATCGCGTACTCGACTCGCGGCGGCACCTCCGCGAACACGGTGCGGTCCACCAGGCCGTCGGCTTCCAGCTCCCGCAACTGCGCCGTCAGCATGTGCTGGGTGATGCCGGGGATGGCCTTGCGAAGCTCCCCGAAGCGGTGGACCCGCTGGTTGAGCAGCCACATGATCTCCAGCTTCCACTTGCCCGAGAGCAGCGCGAAGGCGCGCCGCATCTCCTCGTGCATGTTGACCGCCTCGCCAGGCATGGTCTGGCTTTCCATACTAGCCACCAGAAATTCATCCTACTTGTCGGCATCCATCTTAGCTGACATTTTCGGTTGGCGCTTCAATCGCGCAACCGAAAACCGGGTTTTCCAAACGATCCCGTCGATGCCGAAAGCCTTGCCGCCCCCCGCGGCAGGAATGGATGAGCCATGTCTGAAGTCACCATTTACTGGGCCAGCACCGCATTGCTGTGCCTGCTCTACCTGACCTCCGCTTTCCTCTACGTCACCAAGGGAACCTGGACCCGGCAGGCGCTCGCCGACCTCGGCTACCCCGCCTACCTCGTGCCCTTCATGGCCGTCGTGAAGATCGCCGGCCCGGCCGTGATCCTGTCCCGGTTCAGCGTGTCGCTCAGCGACCTCGCCTATGCCGGCCTGTTCTATCACCTCGTGCTGTCCGGCCTCGCCCATCTCGGCGTCCGCAAGCCCCTCGGGGCGCTTCCCGCCGTGATCGGGCTCGTCCTGCTGGCCGCTTCCTTCACCACCCAGAACACCGCCCGCGCCATCCCGTCGCCGTACCCCCTCGCGGCCGCCTTCTGACGCCCCGGCGACCTCGCACGCGACGAAACCCAAGGAGCATCCCATGAACCGACTCGATGGAAAGATCGCCCTCGTGACCGGCGCCGGCCGCGGCATCGGCCGTGCCACCGCCAAGCTGTTCGCGGCGGAAGGCGCGACGGTCGCGGTCCTCTCGCGCACCGCAGCCAACGTCGATGCCGTGGTCGCCGACATCGAGGCCGCCGGTGGCACCGCCCTCGGCGTCGTCTGCGACCTCGGAGACGCCGGGCAGATCGAGGCAGGCGTCGCCAAGGTCGTCGCCGCCTATGGCCGGATCGACATCCTCGTGAACAACGCATTCGACCCCTCCGCGCCGTACTCCTCGATCATCGACCTCTCGGTGGAGCAACTGCAGCGCAACTTCGAGATGGGGCCTATCGCCTACCTGCGGACCATGCAGGCCTGCCACCCCCATCTCAAGGCGAGCGGCGAAGGGCGCGTCATCAACTTCGGGTCGATGGCCGGCATCTCCGGCCTCGCCGGCATGGGCCCCTACAACATGGCCAAGGAGGCGGTGCGCGCCCTGACGCGGACGGCCGCGCGCGAATGGGGTGCCGATAAGATCACCGTGAACAACGTCCTGCCCGTCGCGGAGACCTGGGGAGCCGAGGCCAACGTGCCGCCCCCGACCAATCCCCTCGGTCGCTACGGTTCGCCGGAGGAGGACATCGCCCCCGTGGTCCTGTTCCTCGCGAGCAAGGATGCGCAGTTCCTGACCGGCTACACACTCACGCCGGACGGCGGCATGATCATCGACAGTGCACGCTGAGATCAATGTCCTCAAGGGTCACCGATCCTGCCGACTTTACCAGCGTCCGCTTCGATGCCTTGGCCGACCAGAAGCGGACGGTCTCAAACCCACCCAACCCGGTCGTAAAACGGACGGACGGGTCTCGACCCAACCCAGTCGCCTAGATCGCCGTTTGCGTTTCTCCAAAACGGTCGTTCGCCGGACCTCCAGCAATTCGACGAGGTCCTTGCCCATGCCTGGAAAAGCTCGCGACGCACCGGCAAGCCGTTGTCGCTCCCGATCGTCGATGCCGACTACTTCAAGCGGTACAACGACCGCTATGGCCATGCCGTCGGCGACGCGATGCTGAAGGGGCTCGCGCAGTGCCTCGCAGGTAGCGTGCACCGGCCGAACGACCTCGTGGCTCGGGTAGGAGGGGAGGAATTCGGCCTGCTGCTACCCGACACTGACGGGCCGGGGGCACTACACGTCGCGAAGGAGGTGCACGCTCGGATCGCGGGACTCGGCGTCGCTTCCGCCGGCATTGGGGCGGGAGCGGTGACCGTGAGCATCGGCATAGCGGAGATGAGTGACTGCGATGAGAAGGAAGCGGATCTCTATCGACATGCCGACGAGGCGCTTTAAGTGGCGAAAGCCAAGGGGCGGAACAGAACGGAGCAATCCGGCCGGGGCATAGAGCCAGTGAGCTCGCTTCGGATCGTCGCCAACCGCGAGGTGGTGGCATCCTGACCGGGCAACGCCGACCGAATGCCAGTGTCCGGGCGTGACCGGCAGCGGATCGCTCGGACTGGATTGCGATGGCGGAAAGCATAGCTGAAAATGGGGCTACGTCCCCAAGATGAGATCCCAAATCCGGGTTGCGAGCGTCTCCAACACGAACGGTTTGGTCAGGACCTGCATGCCGCGCGACAGGTAGCCGTCCAGAGCACTGCGTTCTCGGCGTAGCCGGTGATGAAGAGCAGCTTCAGGCCGGGACGCCGCTACCGCCCGGCATCCGCTATCTGCCGCCCGCTCCAACCTCCAGGAAGTCCGATGTCGGGCACCTGCAGATCAATTCGGACGTCGGACTGCACTCAAGGACGCTAGCTCCCTCAACGCGACAGCGCGGTTGATGAGGCTGCCCGGACGAGGTCCGGGCAGCCTGGCGCGGCCTTGCGAAAGGCTACTTCGGCATCAGGACGGTGTCGACGACGTGGATAACGCCGTTCGACTGCATCACGTCCGCGATGGTGACGGTCGACATGCCACCCTTTCCGTCGACGAGCTCGATCTTGCCACCCTTCTCCTCGGCGGTGAGGCTGCCGCCCTCGACCGTCTTCAGCATGGCCTTTCCACCGCCGGCCTTGATCGCCTTCTGGAGATCGGCCGCCGTCATCGTGCCGGCCACCACGTGGTAGGTCAGGATCTTGGTCAGCGTGGCCTTGTTCTCCGGCTTGACCAGCGTGTCGACCGTGCCGGCCGGGAGCTTGGCGAAGGCGGCGTTGGTCGGCGCGAACACGGTGAACGGACCCTTGCCAGAGAGCGTGTCAACGAGGCCGGCAGCCTTGACGGCTGCGACCAGGGTGGTGTGGTCCTTCGAATTGACCGCGTTCTCGACGATGGTCTTCGACGGGTACATCGGCGCCCCACCGACCATCACCGTCTTCTCTTCCGCCGCCTGGGCCGCTGAGCCAAACGCGCCGACGCCCGTGAGCGCCATGGCGACGGTGAGGCTTGCGACCTTGAACATGCGAGTCATGCGTATCTCCGAGTTCCGACCCCGTCATGCGGGGTCATCGCTCGCTACGCCCTTCTACGAAGAGAAGTTTCAAAACAATCACAGGCGCCGACAGAATTCCTCGACGCTTCTTTTTCACTGTTTGCCCCAGCACCAAGGGGAAAATCGGCGTGGTCCGCTTGGGGGCGATATCGTTGGCGCTGCCATAGCCGTGACACGGAGGCCTTGTCAGATCGGACGCTCGATAGGGACTGAGGGCTATCGGCGACTCTGAATGAGAAGCCCAGTGCTCTCTTCAATCCATTTCCCGCGAGGTCGACGATATCGGGGTCGTGCCGAACTGGAACTGTTTGGTGACGGCAGCGCCTAACTGAAAGCGTGCGATCCCCGCGTTTAATGGGACACGACATGCTCTACGAACAGCCGCCGGGGGGCGTGGACGGTTGCTTGAGCGCGACTTACCGTATGTGACGCCCGCAGGGAGCTTGGCAAACGGCTAGCGCTTTGGTCGTCCGTCTCGGACGGGGTACCTGAGGTCGGCCGTGGTCATTTCCGCGCTGTGACGGACGCCAAGGGTGCCGCGAACATGCTCCCGCGCGCCAGGAGCCACACGGTCATGACCGCAAGGCCGATGACGAGGCCGTTCGCGACGACGAACACCAGGGGGGCAATGGCGGTGACCGCACCGGTATCCCCGCGGGCGACTAGGCGGAGCAGAGCCCCCGCGAGGGCCGTCGCGCCGAAGCTGAAAGCCCATAGCCCAGGCACGGCGCCGGCCTTCGCGATCCAGGGCGAGAGCCGGGCCAGCACCAGGACCTGGAGGAGGCCGTAGCCGATCAAGGCGTGTGCGAAGACGTCAGGCGTCCCTCCGCCAACCGAAAGGTAGGCCACTGCCCCAACCGGTGCCGGGGCCAACTGAATGCCCAGGGTCGGTCGCATTGCGACAGGCGTTTCGATCCCGGTGAGCAAGCGGTGAAGCAGAACGGACTCCATCGCGAGCCATGAGAACAGGCCGGCGCCGAACGCGAGCTGCCCCCAATCCTGGTGACCCAGCGCCGCCGCCATCGTCGCCGAGACGAAGCTGCCGGCGACGGTGGGGAGGTACAGCACCGCCGTCGTCGTGCCGGGATCCCGCCCGCCCTGCCAGAGCCCACCCGTCCGCCAGACGGCGAAGCCGAGCGTGAAGAGAAAGCCGAGGGCGAAGAGTGCGGTGCCGGCACCGGCCGAATGGGGCAGAAGCCCGCCCGCGACGAGCATGGTCGCCACGCCGGCCAGGCCGATGAAGCAACACTGGATCGCGTGGGCGGCCTCGGCCGCAAGCTTGTCCGATGCGAGGATGGCCTTGAGGGCGTAGAGCAGGACGAGTACGGCCCAGACCGTTGCGGCGAAGGCGTAGACCGCCTCTCCGATGAGCGGGGGAAGGTGCCACGCGAGCGCCGCGGCGCGCCAAGCGCCGCCGAGGCCGGATAGTCCCAGCACAATGCCGAAGTACGCGGCCGGCGTGTTCGCCGCGACCTCTCTCAGGCGTTGTCCGAACGGGTGGCGTGGACTGGCGACGAGCGAGACCGTGTTCATGGCGCTTCTCCTGCGAGATCAGGTGCCGCGTTAGGTCAGACGATGTCCGATAACCGGCCAAGTTGCTGAAGCAGACCGGCGAACGGTCGCGCCGATCACCACTTCTCTGCCCGGTGAATAACGGACTTCGAGCCGGACTATTATTCCGCTCTCGGCAATGGAGAGGTTCGCACCGCGGCGCTTGAGCGATGCCGGCCCTCAACCGATCTCGCATCCATCGAAGGCGAAGTTCAGTGGTGGTGAAGATGGATAGGACTTGGTTCGTCACAGGCTCGTCGCGCGGGCTTGGCCGCGCGTTGGCCGATGCGGTCGTCGCCGCGGGCGAGCGGCTTTGCGTGACGGCGCGCGACCCCGCCACGCTCGCCGACCTCGTCGATGCGGGTGGCGAGCGCGTCCTCGCGCTGCCCCTCGACGTCACCGACGAGGCGGCCGCGCGCCGCGCGGTCGAGGCCGCCGCGAAGCGGTTCGGCGGGCTCGACGTCGTCGTCAACAACGCCGGCTACGGCGACGTCGCGCCCATCGAGGACACCGACCTCGCCTCGTTCCGGGCACAGGTCGAGACGAACCTGTTCGGGGTCATCAACGTGACCAGGGCGGCCATCCCGCTGTTCCGGACACAGAGCCGCGGCCATTTCCTGCAGGTCTCGTCCATCGGGGGGCGCGTCGGCGCGACCGGTCGTGGCCCGTATTCGGCCGCGAAATTCGGCGTCGAGGGCTTCTCGGAGGTCCTCGCCGTCGAGATGAGGGCCTTCGGCGTGCATGTGACAATCGTGGAGCCTGGCGGCTTCCGCACCGACTTCGCGGGCTTGTCCACGCGGATCGCGGAGGGGAACCCGGCCTACGCCGAGACTGTCGGCAAGGTCGCTGCCATGCAGCGGGCCTACGACGGGAAGCAGCCCGGCGACCCGGAGCGGGCCGCCCAGGCGATGATGGCCGTGGCCTCTGCCAAAGTCCCGCCCTTGCGTCTCGTGCTCGGGAGCGACGCCTACGCGCGCGCCGAGGCGAGCGACGAGGCCCGGCTCGCGGAACTGCGCGCATGGCGCCACGTCAGCGTCTCGACCGACTTCGCGGCTTGAGATCGCTTTCCGCGTAAAGGAACCTCATGCGGGACGGCCAGCATGCTGCGGTCCGCTCGGGGCGGCCTCGACCTCGGGAGGGCTGGGTCACATCCACCGGGACCGATGGCGCTCTGCGACGACCTTGTTCCCGCTCAGTTGAGCAGGCGGTTGGCCCGTAGCCGTGCCACGGCCAGGTCGACGAAGGTCCTGACCTTCGCGGGCGCCTGCCGCCCCTCGGGGTAGACCACGTGGATAGGCAGCGGCTCTTCCTCATAGTCGGCCAACACGACCTGCAGGCGGCCTTCGAGCAAGGCGGAGCCGATCTGGTAGTGCAGCACCCGCGTCAGGCCCCAGCCCGCCAAGGCCGCGGCGATGCCGGCCTCGTTCGTGTTGCTCATCAGGGCCGGATGGACCGTCACGCGCTGGTCCTGCGCGAACCGCCATTCCGTCGACGCCCAGGCACCCGTCGACATGGCGACGCGGTGGTCCCGCAGGTCCTGCGGGGACTGCGGGACGCCGTGCTTTTCGAAGTAGGCCGGCGAGCCGCAGACGACGCGGCGCACGGAGCCGACCCTGGCGGCCGTGAAGCCGGAATCAGACAGGTGGCCGATGCGGACGGCGACGTCGATGCCCTCCTCGACGATGTTCACCTGCCGGTCCACGAACAGCGTCCGCGCCGCCATGGTGGGGTAGGCGTCGAGGTAGTCGGTCACGACGGGCAGCACGTGCATGTGGCCGAACAGGACCGACGCCGTGACCGCGAGAGTGCCGGAGGGCGTCGCGTAGGAGCCCGCGGCGGCGGCCTCGGCCTCGACGATGTCGGCCAGGATGCGCCGGCAATCCTCGTAGTAGCGCCCCCCGGCCTCCGTGAGCTTCACGGAGCGCGTGGTGCGGACGAACAGGCGGCCGCCGATGGTCTCCTCCAGCGCGGCGACGGCCCGCGTCACGGCCGGCGGGCTCATGTGCATGAGGCGCGCGGTCTCGGCGAAGCTCGCCGTCTCCGCGACTTTCGCGAAGATGCGCATGGCCTGCCAACGGTCCATGGTCCTGCTCCCCCGTCCCCGGTGGCCCGCCCATCGTAGCCACGACGAATACAGCTGTTCGTGCCAGCGCGTGGCCAGGCCGTCTTGGGATGGTGAACGACGCGTCGGGCCCGCGCCGGCTAGCTTGCGGCGCCCGCGAGGTCTTCGGCCAGGCTCTCGATCTCGCGGCAAACCTCGGTGGGGATGCCCGACCGCACGGCCTGCCCACGCTCCTGTGACAGGCGTCCGCCGTCACGCGCGACCGCCGCCAGGGCCAGGGACAGCGCCCGCGACGTGCGCAGGTCGAAGCTCCGGCCCCGGCGCGCGGCGTCGATCTCGGCGCGGCACATCCCGAGCGTCCGGGCCTCCGATTCCCACCGCGCCGGAACGGGCGGGCCACGACCGCCGTCGGCCAGGACGAGCGCGATGGACAGGCGCACACGCCCGTCCACGGTGAAGGAAGCCATGGCGGCGCTCCCGGGGTTTCGGGGGATCGGTTCAGAAGCCGAAGTGGCTGAGGCCCGGATGGTCGTCCGGCCGGCGCCCGAGCGGCCAGCGGAACTTGCGGTCCTCCTCCCGGATCGGGTGCTCGTTGATGCTGGCGTGGCGGGCCCGCATCAGCCCGTCCTCGGCAAACTCCCAGTTCTCGTTGCCGTAGGCCCGGAACCACTGCCCGCTGTCGTCGCGGTACTCGTAGGCGTAGCGCACCGCGATGCGGTTGCCGGTGAAGGCCCAGAGCTCCTTGATCAGGCGGTAGTCGAGCTCACGGTTCCACTTGCGCGTCAGGAAGGCCTCGGCCTCCTCGCGGCTCCGCACGAACTCGGCCCTGTTCCGCCAGCGGGTGTCGGTCGTGTAGGCCAGGGCGACCTTGGCGGGGTCGCGGCTGTTCCAGCCGTCCTCGGCGAGGCGGACCTTCTCGATGGCGCTCTCCTCGGTGAATGGCGGCAGCGGGGGACGGGACATCGGCTTTTCCTCAGGGTTTGGGGGGTGAACACGCATCGCGCGGACGGTCGGTGGGTCGGCGGGGTGGGACCCTCGACCATCGACGCAGGTCAGAGGGCGAGGTGGACGGGGCCGCTGCCCTCGGCCGGGGCGGCCGAGCAGATCAGCGCCTCGTCGTCCGCGTGGGGGGCCGTGGGCGCCTTCGCGTAGGTGACGGCGCCTTTCAGAAGCTTGGTCCTGCAAGTGCCGCAGGTTCCGGTCCGGCAACTGAACTCCGGGCTGAGGCCACGCGCCTCGGCGAGTTCGAGCAGCGTTCCGGCTTCGGGCGTCCAGCGCGCCTCCTTCGAAGAATTCAGGAAGGCGACCGGGACCGGCTCCGTCGAGGCAGGCGGCAGCTTGGCCGCCTCGGCATCGGCAGGCACGCTCCGGATGAGCGACGAGGGGCCGAAGGTCTCGGCGTGGATGCGGTCGTCGTCGACGTTCAAGCCGCGCAGCCCGTCGTAGAGCGCCTGCGTGAAGGCGGTCGGACCGCAGAGGTAGAAGTCGTAGTCGCCGAACGGCAGCACGTGGGCGAGCAGCGCCACGTCGATCCGGCCGGCGACGTCGTAGTCGACGCCTTCCACGGCATCCCCGGGCGCGCTCAGCACCCGCACGACCTTCACCGCGCCCTGGGCCGCACCCACGAGCTCAGCCACTTCCCGGTCGAACGGACGCTCCTCCTTGGAGCGGGCCGCCTGGATCAGGGTGGTCGGCCGGATGCCCCGGGTGCGCAGGCCCTCGTAGACGACGTGGCGCAGCATCGCGAGGAGCGGCGTGATGCCGATGCCGCCGGCAAGCAGCACGGCCGGCCGCTTGGCGCGGGCGTCGATGGTGAAGCCGCCGGCCGGCGCCCGCGCCTCGACCACGTCCCCGACCCGCAGCGTGTCGTGGAGGTGCCCGGACACGGCGCCGTCGCGCTTGACGCTGATGCGGTAGACCGCGTCCGAGGGCGCGACGGACAGCGTGTAGGTGCGGATGACCGGCTTGTCCGCGCCGGGGAGCGCCACGCGGATGGGCAGGTGCTGCCCCGCCTGGTGCGGGATGAGCCCGGACCCGTCCGTAGGCTGGAGATGGAAGGAGCGGATCGCGCGGCTCTCGTCGACGATCCTCGTGACCGTGAACGGACGCCATTGCGTCGCCAGTTCCGCGGCCCGGAGCCGGTCGGCGGCCTCGCGCCAGTCGCCGGTCATCAGGGAGTTCGGCGACCAGCCATCTGCCCGAAAGGACCAGCGCAGGGGCAGCGCGCCCCGCCGCCACACGACCCGGCGGGGCCGGAACGTCCAGAGCCGCTCGGCGCCCTGGAAGGCGGCGATCTCGGGCGAGGACAAGATGACCTCGGCGTCGCCGGTCATCTGCAGGAGATCGCCAGTCTCGAAGTCGGCGAAGACGAGGCCGGCCTTGCCGTTCAGGAGGATGTTGCCGAGGGTGGCGAAGAAGAGGTTGCCGGCGAAGTCGGGGATGGTGAGCGTGCCGTCGGCGGCGACCCGGACGAAGCCCTCCTTGCCGCCCCGGTGCGAGACGTCGACCTGGCGGCGGTCGTCGCGCTCGGCGTAGGAGGCGACGAAGAAGGTGTCGGCGGCCTCGATCATGGCGCGCGCACCGGCGTCGAGCATGGCGCTCTCCTCGACGGAGCCCGGGAAGGGCAGCTGCGGGTCGCGGACGAAGGTGAGGTCGCGCAGTTGGATGTACTGGGGACAGTTGCCGAAGCTCTGGTCGACGGCGAAGCGTATGACGCCGTCCGACATCGAACGGATTAGGCCGTTGACGCGGTTGCGGCGGCGGGTGTGCAGCTCGATCCCGAGGAGGCCGAGCGCGTCGCCGTCGCGCAGGCCCGCGCTCGCCGGGTCGCTCGGGTCGGGGCGGGCCGCGATTTCCAGGGCCGTCGGGCCGGGGGAGCCGATGAAGCCGGGAGCCCCCGCGATCAGGGTCGCCCAGGCGTCGCCCTGCGGGTCGACGGTGCCGGCCACGATGAAGGGGACCTGCTCGTAGAAGGCGCGGTGCTGGTCGGGCATGAACGCGCGCACGACGCGCCGGCCCACGTCCTCCATGCGCTCGGCGACGCCAACCTGCTGCTGGATGGCCGTCTCGCCCGGGTGCCAGGTCGAGAGCTTCGTCATCGTCGTACCGTCGCTCATGGTGCTCTCCCATCCATTCCGGTCGGGCGCACCCAGCGGTGCGCCCGGACCCGCGCGGTCACGCGGCGGCGTTGAGGCCTGCCGGCGTCTGGACGAACGGGACGAAGCCCGGCAGGGCCTCGATCCGGCGAAGGTACGCGTTGACGGTGGGGTAGCCAGACAGGTCGACGTTGCCTTCGGGCGCGCGCGCCAGGTAGCTGTAGAGCGCGATGTCCGCGATGGTGGGGCGCTCGCCGACCAGCCAATCACGCCCGGTGAGATGTGCCTCCACGCGACCGAGCAGCGTGTGCGCCCGACCGATCACCTCCTCCGGGTTGAACTTGGCGCCGAACACGGTCACGAGCCGCGCGGCGGCCGGGCCGTAGGCGAGTTCGCCCGCCGCCACCGAAAGCCAGCGCTGCACGGCGGCCTCGCCCGCCGCATCCTCCGGCAGCCAGTCGGTCCGCCCGAGCTTGCGCGCCACGTAGACGAGGATGGCATTCGAATCGGAGATGACGGTGCCGTCGTCGTCGAGGACCGGGACCTGCCCGAACGGGTTGAGGGCCAGGAACTCGGGCCGCTTGTGCGCACCGGCCTTCAGGTCGACCTCGATGGCCTCGTGGGGCACGCCGAGCAGCGAGAGGAACAGGCGCGCCCGGTGCGCGTGGCCCGAGAGGGGATGGTGGTAGAGCTTCATGACCGCGTTCCCTGTTTGCCGGCCCGGGTGAAGCCCCGAACCGCAGGGACAAGGTGCCCCGGTGGAAGCACGGCGAGAATGCTCGCCCTTGGCAGTTCATTGTTGTCTGGAGTGGAATAATCCAGGTTGGGGGGGGGGGGAGCCGGTCATCACCGTGCGGTCGGTGTCCGGCCCCTCCAGACCGTTACGCCTGCCCCTTCGCAGCCAGGAAGCCGGCGTAGTTGTTGCCGGCGAAGGGAAGGTGGCCGCCCATTAGCTTGGCGTGCGCCTCGCCGGTGGCGGACTGCCAATGCGCCAGAAGCTCGGCGCCGACCGCGACCCAGTTGATCGGAACGATGCCGGCCTGGACCATCCGGGTTATGGCCGCGTCCTCGACGAGCTTGCTCCAGGTGCCGGAGGCGTCGACGACCGCGTAGACCTCGTAGCCGGCATCCTTCGCCGACAGGGCCGCGAAGGCCACGCAGACGTCCGTCGAGATGCCGGCGATCAGGAGCTTCCTGCGGCCGGTCGCCTTCACGGCGGCGGCGAAATCGGCGTTGTCGAAGGCGTTGATCTCGCCGGGCCGGTGCACGACGGCGGCGTTCGGCAGGCCCTGTGCCACGACCGGCATGATCGGGCCGTTCGGGCCGTCCGAGGCGCTGGTCGTGATCACGGCCGGCAGGCCGTAGACCTGCGCGATGGTCACGAGCGCCTTGACGTTGTTCTGGAAGTCCGCGGGCGACTGGGTCTGCACGCCGTTGGCGAGCCCCGTCTGATGGTCGACGAAGAGCACGGCGGCGTTCTCGGCGGTCAATCTCTCGTAGGACATGGCATTTTCCTTTGATGGGGCGGGTCCGCTCCGGAGCCGCCTGACACCACGAAGATGCCGTCCCGTGTCCGGCGCCACTAGCCGTCTCTCCAGGCACTCTGCGTCCCTAAATACGGGACGCCGAAAACGGGATCGCCTCCTCGGGCGGACATACGCACGACACGCCGAAGCGGCTCACCGGCCGAGGCGCTCGATCAACAGCTCTGTCAGGGCTTGTACCTTGCGCGACGGGTGCTGCCCGGGCGGCCGCACGACGAACATGCCGATGGAGGGAAGGGCGTATCCCGGCATGATCGGCACCAGTGAGCCGGCGGCCACGTAGGGCTCCGCGATGACGTCGGGCAGCGCGGTGATGCCCGCGCCGGCGGCCGTCGCCTCCGCGATGGCCACGGCGCTGTCCGC
Source organism: Methylobacterium sp. Leaf104 (assembly GCF_001422885.1). Lineage (GTDB taxonomy): Bacteria > Pseudomonadota > Alphaproteobacteria > Rhizobiales > Beijerinckiaceae > Methylobacterium. The sequence continues at coordinate 381,918 of NZ_LMMZ01000001.1, forward strand.
TCGAAAGCGGCCCGTCGGGCGGACCGTGAACGACTTGCCCCCGGCGCTGAACATCCAGGTCTCCGTGCCGATCATCACGGCCGGGTGTCCGGGCACGTCCTCCGGCGTCTCGGGCACGCCGCGCTTGGCGATGTAGTCGGGGCTCGCGAACAGCCGGACCGAGAAGGACCCGATGCGGCGTGCAACGAGGTTCGAATCCGCCAGGTAGCCGACCCGGATGCCGCAATCGAAGCCTTCGGTGACGAGGTCGACATAGCGGTCGCTGTAGCGGCAGTTGATCTGCAGCTGAGGGTGGCGTCGGGTGAGTTCGGCGATGGCCGGAGCGAAGTGCGTCGGGCCGAAGGTGAAGGGCACGGCGACCCGCAGGAGGCCACGGAGCTCGCCGCCGACGGAGATCGCCTCCATGGCGGCGTCCACCTCCGCGCAGACCCGCGCGGCGTGCTCCCGGAACGTCGTGCCCGCCTCGGTCAGGGCCGCGCCCCGGGTGGTGCGGGCGAGGAGCTGGGTGCCGAGCTCGGCCTCCAGCCTCAGAAGCCGCCGGCTGACAATCGATTTCGCCAGGTTGAGACGGCGGGACGCCGCGGACACCCCGCCGGCGTCGGCTACCTCCACGAAAGTCCTCAGGTCATCGACGTCCATGTGCGTTCCGCTTCCCGGGACGGAGCTTGCCCGAAGCGAACGATACCGTTCCTCCCACGACGACGATACGTTCCGGGGCAAGGATGCTTACCGAGAAAGGAATAGGATCATGGACGCGACCAAGCTCAAGCGCGGCGACCGGAAAGGCGATCCGGCCCGGGGCTTCGCCGTCGAGGTCATCTACCCTGGGCTGAGCCTTGGAGGCGGGGACAGCGGCCTGGGCGCCATCGGGCGAATCGACCGCGCCACCGTGGCACCGGGGCACGTCATCGGGATGCACCCACACCGCGACGACGAGATCCTGACCTACGTCCGGGCCGGCCGGATGCTGCACCGGGACACAGTCGGCAACACGGAGGAGATCACGGCGACGCGGCTTATGATGATGGGTGCCGGCCACACCTTCCAGCACGAGGAGCGGATGCTCGACTCCGGATCGGTCGAGGCGTTGCAGATCTTCCTGCGGCCGAGCGTGTCCGACCTCGAACCGAAGGTCCAGTTCCACGAGTTCGGGGAGGCTGTCAGCCGCGGCGCCTGGCGTCTCCTCGCGGCACCTGAGGGCGCGCCGCTGGAGGTTCGCGCGCAAGCTTGGGTCTCAGACGCACACGTCCCGGCTGGTTCCGGGCTGCCATTGCCTCCGCTTCCGACGCCCGATGCGGTTCGACTGCTGCACGTCTTCGGCGGCGTCGTCGAAATCGGAGGCTTGACGGTGCTGAAGGGCGAGACGGTGTACCTGTCCGGGGACGTTGGGAGCGTGAGGGCCGGATCCGATGCCGACCTCGTCCTCTTCGCGACCGACCCGGGTGCGCCGGTGTTCCGGGGTGGCATGTTCAGCGGAAACATACTTGCTCGGTGATCCGCCCGACCTGCGGTAAGTCGCTTGCCGCCTATCGGCATCTTCTTCGTCGATCAGGGAGAACCAGTCCGGTGAAGTGAGCGGATGGTGGCATGGCCGCTGTATGGAATCCCGCTTAATGTGCCCGAACCTGTTGATGAACGGACCGCCCGGGGCGGGCAAGTCGATGCTCGCCGCGCGCCTGCCCTCGATCCTGCCGCCGCTGGCCCCGCGCGAACTCCTCGAAGTCTCGATGATCCAGTCGGTGGCGGGCGAACTGAAGGGCGGCGCGCTCTCGAACCGGCGCCCCTTCCGGCAGCCGCACCATTCCGCCTCCATGGCGGCCCTGGTCGGCGGCGGCATCAACGCCCGCCCGGGGGAGGCCTCGCTCGCCCATGGCGGCGTGCTGTTCCTCGACGAATTGCCGGAGTTCACGCCCCAGGTGCTCGATTCGCTGCGCCAGCCGATGGAGACCGGGACGATCATGATCGCGCGGGCCAACCATCGGGTGACCTATCCGGCCCGATTCCAGCTCGTGGCGGCGATGAATCCGTGCCGCTGCGGACAGGCTCTGGAGCCGGGCTATGCCTGCCGGAAAGGCCCGAACGAGCGCTGCGTCGCCCAGTACGGCGCGCGCATCTCCGGCCCGCTCCTCGACCGCATCGACCTGCGCATCGAGGTCGGCGCGGTGACGGCCGCCGACCTGATCCTGCCGCCGCCCCCGGAGGGGTCGGCCGAGACGGCGGCCCGTGTCGCGGCCGCCCGCGCGCTGCAGACCGCGCGCTACGCCGCCTACGATCCGGAGCGCTCGTTCACCAACGCCACCTGCCCACCCCCGGTGATCGAGGCGGTGGCCGCGCCGGACCCGGAGGGCGCCGCCCTGATCCGCTCGGCCGCGGAGACCATGCGGCTCTCGGCGCGCGGCTTCCATCGGACCCTGCGCGTCGCCCGCACCCTGGCCGACCTCGACGGCGAGGCCCGCGTCCGCCGCATCCATCTGGCCGAGGCCCTGTCCTATCGCGGACGGGCGGAGCAGCCCGCCGCGGCCTGACCTCAGGCGGCGGGAAGCGCCTGGGAGACCTCGTGCCGCCGCCGATGCCGGATCAGCGAGAGGGTCAGGCCCGAGAGGGTGAGCAGGTCGCAGGTGAGCCCGAAGACCGAGCCGACGAGGCCGTTATGGACGGCCCAGCACAGGCTGGCGCCGAGGAAGAGCCGCCGCATGCCCTGCGGATCGCCCTGCAGGCGCGCGGCCGTCGCCAGGAGGGCGCCGAGCCCGGCACAGGCCGAGGGCCACCCGCTCCAGGTCGCGAGGGTCAGTCCGGCCGCGACCAGGGTCGTCGCGGCGAAGAGCGGGGCCACCCAGGCGGCGCGGCCCCCGGGCCCGATCGCCCGTGCCGAGACGAGGTTCTGCAGCAGGGCGATGGCGCACATCGCCGTGCCGGTGAGGGCGCCGAGATGCAGGTAGTGCAGGCCGAAGGCGGTGGCGCAACCGGCCGAGGCCAGGAGCATTCCGCGCCGGTTCGGCATGATCCCGGCGGCGAAGCCCAGGAGCAGGCCGAGGGTTCCGAAAAGGTCGAGATGAGGGTTTGCCGCGGCCCAGCCGATCTGAGCCCACTCGATGACGATCATGGTCCGCGCCCGGTCGGCGCAGACGCGCGCCGCACTCGACGCAGGCGCTAGGTCGTCAGGGTAACCGGCTGGTTAACGCGCGTTTCCAGGCGCCGGACCTGTCGTCCGGGTGCAACGGCGGACGGCCGGGGCCGCCCGCCGGCGGGCTTTACTCCGCGGCCTGGCGTGCCGCGTAGCCGAGGCGGCCGTTGAGTTCCTCGATCAGCTTCACGGCGGCCTCCGCGATGACGGTGCCGGGCGGGAAGATCGCCGAGGCTCCGGCGGCATGGAGCGCGTCGTAGTCGCCGGGCGGGATCACGCCGCCGATGACGATCATCACGTCGCCGCGGCCCTGCTCCGTCAGCGCCGCCTTCAGCTCGGGCACCAGCGTCAGGTGGCCGGCGGCCAGGGACGACACGCCGACGATGTGGACGTCGTTCTCCACCGCCTGCCGTGCGGCCTCGGCGGGGGTCGCGAAGAGCGGCCCGATATCCACGTCGAAGCCGAGATCGGCGAAGGCGGAGGCGATGACCTTCTGGCCGCGGTCGTGACCGTCCTGGCCCATCTTGGCGACGAGGATGCGCGGGCGGCGCCCGTCGTTCTCTTCGAAGGTCTCCACGAGCTTGCGAACGGTCTCGACCACCGGCGACATGCCACCCACCTCCCGCTTGTAGACGCCCGAGATCGAGCGGATCTCGGCCCGGTGACGGCCCCAGGCCTTCTCCAGGGCATCCGAGATCTCGCCCACCGTGGCCTTGGCCCGCGCCGCGTTCACGGCGAGTTCGAGGAGGTTGCCCGTCCCCTGCGCCGCCGCCGTCAGCGCCGCCAGGGCCGCGTCGACATCGGCCTGGTTGCGCTCGGCGCGCAGGCGCTTCAGCTTGTCGATCTGCAGGGTGCGGACGTTGCCGTTGTCGACGCGCATCAGTTCGATGGCGCGGTCGTCGTCGGGCTTGTACTTGTTGACGCCCACGATGGTCTGGCGGCCGGAATCGATCCGGGCCTGGGCGCGGGCGGCCGCCTCCTCGATGCGCAGCTTCGGGATGCCGGCCTCGATGGCCTTGGCCATGCCCCCGAGCTCGTCGACCTCGCGCAGGTGCTCCCAGGCGCGGGCGACGATGTCCTGCGTCAGCTTCTCCACGTAGTAGGAGCCGCCCCACGGATCGACGATGCGGGTGGTGCCGCTCTCCTGCTGCAGGAAGAGCTGGGTGTTGCGGGCGATGCGGGCCGAGAAGTCGGTGGGCAGTGCCAGGGCCTCGTCCAGCGCGTTGGTGTGCAGGGACTGCGTGCCCCCTTGGGTGGCCGCCATCGCCTCGATGCAGGTGCGGGTGACGTTGTTGAACACGTCCTGCGCGGTCAGCGACCAGCCCGAGGTCTGGCTGTGGGTGCGAAGCGGCAGCGACTTGTCGCTCTTCGGCTCGAACTCCTTGACGAGCTTGGCCCAGATCAGGCGCGCAGCCCGCATCTTGGCGATCTCCATGAAGAAGTTCGTCGAGATGGCCCAGAAGAACGACAGGCGCGGGGCGAACTGGTCGATGGTCAGGCCGGCGGCGAGACCCGCCTTGATGTACTCGACCCCGTCGGCGAGCGTGTAGGCGAGCTCGAGGTCGTTCGTCGCCCCGGCCTCCTGCATGTGGTAGCCGGAGATCGAGATGGAATTGAACTTCGGCATGTTCTTCGACGTGTAGGCGAAGATGTCACCGATGATCCGCATCGAGCCCGCAGGCGGGTAGATGTAGGTGTTGCGGACCATGAACTCCTTGAGGATGTCGTTCTGGATCGTGCCGGCGAGCCTCTCCGGCGGCACGCCCTGCTCCTCGGCCGCGACGATGTAGAGGGCGAGGATCGGCAGCACCGCGCCGTTCATCGTCATCGACACGGTCATCTCGTCCAGCGGGATGCCCGAGAACAGCGTCCGCATGTCGTAGATCGAATCGATCGCGACGCCGGCCATGCCGACATCGCCCGAGACGCGGGGGTGGTCGGAATCGTAGCCGCGGTGGGTGGCGAGGTCGAAGGCCACCGACAGGCCCTTCTGCCCGGCGGCGAGGTTGCGCCGGTAGAACGCGTTCGAATCCTCGGCCGTGGAGAAGCCGGCATATTGCCGGATCGTCCAGGGCTGGGTCACGTACATCGTCGGGTAGGGGCCGCGCAGGTAGGGCGCCACGCCCGGATAGGTGTCGAGGAACTCGATGCCGTCGCGATCCTCCGGTCCGTAGACGCCCTTCACCGGAATGCCTTCCGGCGTCATCCAGGGCTCGCCCGTCGGCGGTACCGGGGCCGGAACGGCATCGGCCGCGTAGGGAACGGTCGCGAAGTCGGGGATGCGAGACGTCATGGGCTCTGGCTCGTGCGGCGGCAGCGTGCCTGCATTATAGGTACGCGCCCGGTCTGGGCTACTCCTAACCGGACTTGGCCGCGAAGGGGCCGGCAAAACCGTCACTTTCGCGCAAGCGGCCGGAAAATCTTTTCGGGCCGCACCCAAAACTTTCTTGTCGGACGCGCCTACTCGGCGGCCATCCGGGAGGGGGCGAGGCCCTGGACCTCGGCGGCGACGGCGCTCACGACGCTGCGCAGGTGCCAGACCAGTTCCGAGAAGCCCGGGGTGATCGCGAGGGTCGCCTCGTTCATGTACAGGCCCCGGTTGATCTCGATCTGCAGGGCGTGCCGCTCGACGTTCGGCTCGCCGTAATGCTCGGTGATGAAGCCGCCCGCGTAGGGCTTGTTGCGCAGGACGCGGTAACCGCGGGCGCGCAGGTGGTGCTCGAAGGCGTCGATCAGGATCGGCGCGCAGGCGGTGCCGAAGCGGTCGCCCAGGACGATGTCGGCCCGCGCCGCCTCGTCGCGCCCGAGGCTCGACGAGGGCATCGAGTGGCAGTCGATCAGGATGGCGTGACCGAACTGGCGCGCCGTGCGCTGGATCAGGCCGCGCAGGGTGCGGTGATAGGGCTTGTAGAGGGTCTCGATCCGCTCGACCGCGGCCTCCAACGGCAGGCGTCCGCGATAGATCTCCTGCCCGTCGGCGACGAGGCGCGGGATGGTGCCGAGGCCCCCGGCCACCCGCATGGAGCGGGTGTTGGCGAAGGCCGGCAGGCGCCCGTCGAACATGCGCGGGTCGAGTTCGTAGGGCTCGCGGTTCACGTCGAGGAAGGCCCGGGGAAAATGCGCCCGCATCAGGGGCGCCCCGAGGTCGACCACCGGTGCGAACAGCCGGTCGACATGCGCGTCCTCCGAGCGCCGCAGTGCGAGCCCGTCGAGGCGCGAGGCGGCGAGGAAGGCCGGCGGATAGACCGCGCCGGAATGCGGCGTGTTGAAGACGAAGGGGAGGGTGTGCGCCGTCGGCTCGTCCACCGTGAAGGGTGGATCGAAGGCGGCCGCTCCGGTCGCGTCGGGGGTCTGGAACGGCTCTGTCATCGCGGCGCGGGCGCCTCGGTGCGGACGGGACAACGCATCCGCTCACTTTGCGTTTTGCCGACTGGCCTGTCCAGCATCTCGAGCGCCTCGGGAGGCCCCCGGTGGTGCCGTGGGACACCTGGCCCGGACGGGCCGGCAACGTTCTGTTTACCAAGCCGGTGCTTTGTGGAAAGAACACATCGAATCAAAGGTACGGGACGCTGCTCGATGAAGATCCTCCTGGCGGAAGACGACAACGACATGCGCCGCTTCCTGGCCAAGGCGCTGCAGAACGCGGGCTACGACGTCCTGTCGTTCGACAACGGCCTCTCGGCCTATAATCGCCTGCGCGAGGAGCCCTTCGAGCTGCTCCTGACCGATATCGTGATGCCCGAGATGGACGGGATCGAGCTGGCGCGGCGCGCCACCGAGCTCGACCCCGACATCAAGGTGATGTTCATCACCGGCTTCGCCGCCGTGGCCCTGAACCCGGATTCGAAGGCTCCGAAGGACGCCAAGGTGCTGTCGAAGCCGTTCCACCTGCGTGATCTCGTCAACGAGGTCGAGAAGCTCCTGGCCGCCTGAGCGTAACGCCCGCCGCCCCCGCCGAATCGAGGCAGTAGGAAGAGCCCGCCGGCTCGCCTATATGCTGATGGGATTGGGATGGGGCGCGACGACGATGAAGCCGGTCACGATCTATACAACCGCGTGGTGCCCGTACTGCTCGGCGGCCAAGAGCCTGCTGCGCGACAAGGGCATCGCTTTCACCGAGATCGACGTCGAGAAGACGGCCGGCTCGCGCACCGCCATGGTCCAGCGTGCCGGCGGCCGCACGAGCGTGCCGCAGATCTTCGTGGGTGACGCCCATGTGGGCGGCTGCGACGACCTCTACGCCCTCAACGGTGCCGGCAAGCTCGACGCGCTGGTCGCCGCATGAGCGACGCACCCACCTTCACCGCCGCCTGCGTCCAGATGCGCTCGGGCCGCGATCCCCTCGCCAACCGCGACGCCGCCGTGGCACTGGTGCGCGAGGCGGCGAGCGCCGGGGCGCACTACGTCCAGACGCCCGAGATGACCTCCCTGGTGGAGCGCAGCAAGGCGAGCCTGTTCGAGAAGGTGACGTCGCAGGACGACGACCCCACGCTGGCGGCCCTGCGCGAGGTCGCGCGCGAGCGCGGCATCGTGATCCAGATCGGGTCGCTCGCCGTGCGCAACGGCGACAAGGTCGCCAACCGCGCCTTCCTGATCGATGCCGAGGGCGTGATCACGGCCTCCTACGACAAGCTTCACCTCTACGACGTCGACCTGCCGAACGGCGAGCGCTGGCGCGAATCCGCGACCTATACCGGCGGCGCCTGCGCCGTCGTCGCCGAGACGCCGTGGGCGCCCATCGGCCTCGCCATCTGCTACGACATCCGCTTTCCCGCCCTGTACCGGGCGCTGGCCGAGGCGGGCGCCACCCTCCTGACCGCCCCGGCCTGCTTCACCAAGCAGACGGGCGAGGCGCACTGGCACGTGCTGCACCGGGCCCGCGCCATCGAGACCGGCTCGTTCATGATCTCGGCGGCACAGGGCGGCCACCACGAGGATGGGCGCGACACCTACGGGCACTCCCTCATCGTCGATCCCTGGGGCCGGGTCCTGGCCGACGCGGACGGGGCCGAGCCGGGCGTGATCCTGGCCGAGATCGACCTTTCCCGCGTCGCCGACGCCCGCGCCCGCATCCCGACCCTGCAGCACGCCCGGCCCTTCACGATCGAGCGGGTGGGCCGCCCCGCCTGATCCCGCCCGCGCAACCGTCGCGAAACCCCTGTCCCATGATCCGCTACACCCTCGTCTGTGAGGCCCGGCACGGCTTCGAGAGCTGGTTCCCGTCGAGCGATTCCTTCGACGCGCAGGCCGCGCGCGGCCTCGTGGCCTGTCCGGTCTGCGGCTCGGCCCAGGTCGGCAAGAGCATGATGGCGCCCTCCGTCGCCCGCACGGATCGCGGGAACCGTGCGCCGCCGGCGCCGGCCGAGGCGGCGTCGACGGCCAGCCTTCCCGCCGTCGCCCTGCAGCCCATACCGCAACCCATGCCGCAGCTGGTGCCCACCGAGCCCGAGCGGCGCCTGCGCGCCCTGATGCGAGCCTTGCGCGCGGAAGCCACGCGAAACGCCGACGACGTCGGGACGCGCTTCCCCGAGGAGGCGCGCCGGATCCACTATGGCGAGACCGAGATCCGCGCGATCTACGGCGAGGCGAGCCTGGAGGAGGCCCGCGCCCTCGTCGACGAAGGCATCGCGGTGGCCCCCCTGCCGCCGGCCTCCGACGACCGGCACTGAGCCTCAGCGCTTCAGCGCGGCCGTGCCGGCGATCGACGCGAGCAGGAAGCCGATGAGCGCGTTCCAGCCCGCGAGGGAGATGCCGAACAGGCGCCACGCCGCGGTGGAGCAATCGGCCACCCGCGTGGTCTGGAGAGCGTTCAGGAAATCGCCGACATCGGCCGGGTTGGCACCCGTGCCGCCGCCGCAATCGGTGGGACCGGCCCACAGGCTCCATTCCGCACCGGCGTGATAGACGCTGAGGCCGGCCCCGTAGAGCAGGCCGAGGGCGGCGAGGCCGAGGACGAGGCGCGCGCTCCAGGCCGGCAGGAACAGGCCGAGCAGGGCCAGCGGAACCGCCGCGTAGTAGGGAATCCGCTCCTGCAGGCAGAGCTTGCACGGCACGTAGCCGAGGCCCCACTGGAAGGTCCAGGCTCCGGCGAGCGTCAACAGGGACCCGACGAGGACGAGAAGGGCGGCGCGGCGCAGGCGCAGGAGCGAAGCGTAGTCCATGCCAGAAAAGCACCTTGTCTACAGGAGCACCTTGAACAGCACGAAGCCGAGGACGATCACCGCGACGGAGATCGCCGCCACCACGTTGAGGTGCCGGTCGAGCACCCCCCGGATCTGAACGCCGTAGCGGCCGAGAAGTCCCGCCAGGATGAAGAATCGGGCGCCCCGCGTCAGCAGCGACAGCACCACGAACCAGAACAGGTCGTAATGGGCGAAGCCCGAGGTGATGGTCACGAGCTTGAACGGGATCGGCGTCAGGCCCTTCAGCAGGATCACCCAGTGCCCGTACTGGGCATAGGACGCCTGGAAGGTCTCGGCCTTGTCGGAGAGGCCGTAGACCCGGAACACCCATTGCCCGACCGAGTCGAAGAGCAGGGCCCCGATGGCGTAGCCGACGAGGCCGCCGGCGACGGAGGCCAGCGTGGTGATGAGGGCGTAGAACCAGACCCGGTCCGGCCGGCTCACGGCCATCGGCACCAGCATCACGTCCGGCGGCACCGGGAAGAACGAGCTCTCGGCGAAGGCCACGGCCCCGAGGGCGTAGGGCGCGGAGGGCTTGCCCGCGAGCGCGAGGATCCACTCGTAGAGGCGACGGATCATGAAGGGTCCGGGAAGGCTGGAAGGCGGGAAGGCAGGGCCGAGCCCTTTGATCATACGTGGCCGTCCCTGGCGAGCGCCCGCATATCGCAGTGCGAAGAAAACGCCACTGGCCGAATCCGGGAAGGTGTGCGATGACGCGAACGCTGCGGGCGTGGTGGAACTGGTAGACGCGCCGGACTCAAAATCCGGTTCCGCAAGGAGTGTCGGTTCGATTCCGACCGCCCGCACCATCCCTCCTTCCCTGAGCCTGATCGGCGCCTACGCCTGATCGTCAGTCGCGGCTCGCCGCCCCCTGGCGCTCCTTGACCCGCCGGACTTCCGCGAGCTGCCTGCGCAGGATCAGGAGGGCGTCCTCCTCCGCGGGGGTGAGGTGATCCAGACGGATGTGGCGCAGCAGAACCTCGAGCGCATCGCCGATCCGACCCAGCTGGCGGCCGTAGCTGCCCACGTCGTCGAAGATCTTCTGCTCCAGTTCAGGATTCGGCGTGTGGCCGAGGTCGATGTTGACCAGGCCGACCTGCGCGCCCTGCTGGTAGAACGTCCACGGATTGATCGATTGCCAGAGCTTGTCGGGGGCGATGGAGAACTGAGCGCTGCGCTGCATGGGGGACTCCCGCGATCCGATTCGCCCGAGGCTAGATCGACGTGCGGGGATTAGCCTAGCCCGGCCGGGATCGCCCCGCGAGGAAGCGCCGGATCCATCCGCCGACCCGCGCGCCGTCGCTCGGCGCATCGAGGGAGGCGAGGGCCCGCGCGCGCAGGGCCTCGTCGAGTTCGCCCGGGCGGTGGCCCGCGACGAGGGCGCGGGCGTAGTCGCGTTCGAATTCCGGATGAAACTGGAACGAGACGGCGCGCCGGTCGGAATAGGCGAGGATGCCGTGCGGCGTGAAGCCGTTGCCCGCCAGCGTCCGGCTCGCCGGCGGCGCCTCGATCACCTGGTCCTGGTGGATGGCGGGCGCGGCGACCTCCGGATCCGCATCCATCCAATCCGCCGTATGCGCGATGCGATAGACATGCAGGCCGATCCCCCAGCCCTTGTCCGACTTCTCGACCCGCCCGCCGAAGGCGGTCGCCATGACCTGATGCCCGAAGCAGATCCCCACGAGGGGCTTCTCCGGATCGAGGCCGCGCAGGTACGCGATCAGCGTGCCGATCCAGGGCAGAGGATCGTAGACCCCGGCGGGCGAACCGGTGACGAGGGTGGCGTCGAAGGCGTCCGGATCGGCGGGCCAGTCACCGCGATTGACCGAAAACACCGTGAGATCGGGCCCGGAACCGAGGCGGTCGGCCGTCATCCGGCCATAGCCCGGGTAGCGGCCGGCGAGCCGCTCCGGCGGGGTGCCGGCTTCGAGGATCGCGATTCTCATGGGCGGCATCCGGGTCGGGTGGACATCGGGCCTCCGGGCCTGGCGCGAGCGTCCGTCGAGGCGGTTCGCGGAACGTCGGCTCGCCGACACGCCGAGTCCGGAGGCCGGCCGTCGCAGCCCCGGTCGCGACCGTCGATCGCCTACCCCTTAAGGGCCGCCAGGGTGTGCGCCACGAGCGCATTGGCATGGCCATGGCCCATCGCATGATCGGTCTTGAGCATGGCGACCAAGTCCATGTGCTTGGCGGGAAGCCGCTTTCGCAGCAGTTCCTGCCATTCCGCGACCGGTCGCCCGTATGTCTTCTCGATCGACGGGAAGTAGGAGGCGGGTCCCTTGATCGGTCCGTCGCTCATGGCGGTCGTGGCTCCGGGAGATGCGCTGGCCCGTTTAGCCCCCTCGGCATTCTGGATCGTCGGTCTCGTTTTGGAAATGGCGCGCGCCGCCAGGCCGAAGCCCGCTCCCGCCCGAACCCGATTTCGGGCCGCTCCCGAAGGCGCCGGGTCTCTGACGGCGAAGGGGCTCGCGCGGCGCGGCAGGGTCATCGGGATCGCGGTGACGAAGCAGGTCTCCGCCACACCCCGGCGCTGCCGCGTGAGGAGGGCGCAGGGGAAGCCGAGGCCGGTCCGCCCGGCGTTGCGATCAGGCGGTGCTGGCGCGCGGCCGCAGGCGGCGCCAGGGTTTGCGGGCAGCGGGCTCGGGCGCCTTCGTCCGGATGTCCATCGGATTGCCGCGCCAGACGATGGCGCCGCGCATCCAGGCGCCGATCCAGAGGAACGGGATCAGCGCGTCACGGATCAGGAAGGCGAGGAGGAGCCGGGGATGCCGGTACCAGCGCGCCCGGGCGGCCAAGACGATCTCCGCCCCGTACCACAGTCCCGTGAGCCCCAGGAGAAGGACCGCCAGTGCGAGGGAGGGCGCGGCCGCGAGGGCGAGGGCGAAGGGCAGGAGCGGTCCGCAGCCGATCTCGGGGGCGAAGAACAGCGGGAAGGTGACCCGCCGGAGCCGCGCCCAGCGCAGTTGCCGCGACCAGATTTCGGACAGCGTGCGGCGTCCGAGGGGCTGGTCGAAGGGCGCGGCCACGAGGTGGACCCGGGCGCCCGCCGTGCGCACGAGCTTGGTCGCCGCGGCATCCTCGGCGATCTCGGCCGCCAGCGCCCGGATGCCGCCGCGCGCCTCCAGGAAGGGCTTGTGCCAGAGCATGCTCTTGCCCTGGGCGAAGCCGAGGCCGAGGGCCTCGCCGGTATATTGCCAGCGCGCCTGCAGGGTGTTGAGGAAGGCGCATTCCACCACGGCGAACAGGCCGGAGGGACGCGCGCCGATCGGCGTCGAGCAGACGAGGCCGGTATCGGGGCGCCAGGCCGCCTGCAATTGCTGCAGGTAGTCCGGCGGCATCGCGACGTTCGAGTCGGCGAGCACCACCCAGTCGTGACGGGCCGCCTCCCAGCCACGCACGCAGTTGTTGAGCTTGGGGTTGTCGCTGATCCGCTCGTCGCCGACGATCAGGCGGGCGGGCACCCGCGGATGCGCCGCCATCAGGCGCTCCAGGAGGGGAACGATGGGATCGGCCCCGTCGGCCACGCAGAAGATCAGCTCGTAACGGGGATGGGCCAGCTGGAAGCCGCGGGTCAGCAGTTCCTCGCTGAAGGCCTCGATGCCGCAGACCGGCCGCACCAGGGAGACCGGGGCGTCCTTCGGGAAGACCGACGCGCCGTTGCGCCGTCCGATCCGCAGGGCCGCCACCATGATGCCGACGAGGTTGACCAGCGTCAGGGCGACGCACAGCCCCAGGGCAACGGCGGCGCCCGGCTCCGACAGCTCCCGCAACGCCTGATCCCACATTCGCGACGTCTCCCGCTCGCGAGGCTCCAAGAACGCCGCCGGACGCGGGTTGGACACCGCGTCGCGTCTCCGGCTGCACAGCGCCCCTAACAGCCGCGCTGCTTCAGTCGTATGACAGCCTCGGACGACGAGGGGGACGTGCGTGGCGGGACCGGCGCAGGTGGCGATCGTGGGGGCCGGGATGGCGGGGGCGAGCGCGGCGCGCCGGCTCCACGAGGCCGGCCTCTCCGTCGCGGTGTTCGACAAGGGCCGGCAGCCCGGCGGCCGCATGGCGAACCGCCGAGACCGCGAGACCGGTCTCAGCTTCGACCACGGCGCGCAGGTGATGCGGGCGCACGGCCCCGCCTTCCGCCGCCGCCTCGACGACTGGAAGTCCCGCGGCCTCGTGGCGCCCTTCGACACGGACGGCACCGTCACGGCCGTGCCCGACATGACCGCGCCGGTGCGCGACCTTCTCGCCGGCCTCGACGTCCGCGCTGGCCGGACCGTCACCGCCCTGGCCCGGACGGAGCACGGCTGGCGGGTCGCCCTGGCGGAAGCGGAGGCGGACAGGGTGTTCGACGCGGTGGTCCTGACGGTGCCCGGCCCGCAGGCCCTGCGCCTCCTCGCGGCGAGCGGGTGCGCGCTGTCCGGCGTCGAGCGGGCGCGCTACGCGCCCTGCTGGTCGCTAATGCTGGCCTGCGCGGCGGAGCCGTCCGTCCCGGGCGACGTCCTGCGCCCCGCGACCGGACCCATCGCCGCGCTGTTCCGCGAGGGCGTGAAGCCCGGACGTCCGGAGGCGCCGCCGGCCTACACCATCCACGCCACGCCCGCCTGGTCGAAGGCCCATCTCGAGGAAACCCCCGAGGCGGTGCGGGCGAGCCTCCTCGCGGCCCTCGGCGAGCTCTTCGGCGGCCCCGTCACGCCCCTCCAGGCCCGCGCCCATCGCTGGCGCTACGCCCTCGTCGAGGAGACCTGCGGCGCGCCCTGCCTCTACGATCCGGTCCAGCGCCTCGGCTATGCCGGCGACGGCTGCCTCGGGCCGCGGATCGAGGCCGCCTACGACAGCGGGCTCGCCCTGGCGGAGCGGCTGATCGCGGATCTGGCCTGAGCGCATCACGATGAGCCCGTCAACATGAGCCTGCCCATCGTCTTCCATCCGGCCTACGAGGCGTCCCTGCCGGAGGGACACCGCTTTCCCATGCGCAAGTACGGGCGCCTGGCCGAGCTCCTGGCCGAACAGGGGCTGGCCCCGGACGGCTTCGCGCGGCCCGAGCCCGCCGGGGCCGACCTTCTCGCCGCCGCCCATGACCGCGCCTACGTGGAGGCCGTGCTCGCCCTCGACGTCGCGCGCGAGATCGAGCGCAACATCGGCCTGCCGGTGGGCGCCTCCGTCGTCGCCCGTTCCTGCGCCTCGGTGGGCGGAACCCTGCTGGCGGCCCGCCTGGCCCTGGCCCACGGCCTCGCCGGGAGCACCGCCGGCGGCAGCCACCATGCCCGGCGCGAGTCCGGTGCCGGCTTCTGCATCTTCAACGACGTCGCGGTGGCCGCCCGCACCCTGCATGCGGAGGGCACCATCGCGCGCGCGCTCGTGGTCGATTGCGACGTCCACCAGGGCGACGGCACCGCCGATTGCCTGAGCGGGACGCCCGACCTCTTCACCCTGTCGATCCATGCCGAGAAGAACTACCCGACGCGCAAGATCGCCGGCGACCGGGATGTCGGGCTGCCCGACGGCGTCGACGATGCCGGATACCTTGCGGTGCTGGCCGCCCATGTCGGGCCGCTGCTCGACGCGCTGCGCCCCGACATCGTGTTCTACAATGCCGGGGTCGATCCCCACCGCGACGACCGGCTCGGGCGCCTCGACCTCACCGATGCGGGCCTGCTGGCGCGCGACCGCTTCGTCGTCGGCGAGGCGCACCGGCGCGGCATTCCGTTCGTCGGGGTCATCGGCGGCGGCTACTCCACCGACATCGACGCCCTCGCGGCCCGCCACGCCCTGGTCTTCTCCGCCATGGCCGAGCGGGCGACCTGACCGACAGCCCTGGCGATCCGGTCGGTCCGGCCCGCCGCTAGGAGTCCGGCAGCGCCGCGTGACGCGCGACGATCCGGTTGATCATCTGGCCGAGCTGCTCGGCGGAATAGGGCTTGTGCAGGAGCTCGAAGCCGTGCGCGTCCTCCTGGGCGAGGATGTGGCTGTATCCGGAGGCGAGCAGCACCGGCAGGTCCGGCCGGCGCCGCCGCAACTCCTGCGCCAGGGCGACGCCCCCCATGCCGGGCATGACCACGTCCGAGACCACGATGTCGAAGGGCGCGGCAGCGCCCTCGATGTCCGCCAGCGCGCTCTCGGCATCGGTGTGCCAGATCGGCAGGTAGCCGAAATCCTCCAGGATCTGCCGCGCGAAGCGTCCGACCTCGAGGTTGTCCTCGACGAGGAGCACGCGCAGCCCGTGCCCGGACACGGCGGGACGCTCGACGGCGGAGACCGTCGGCGCCGATCGATGCGCCGCGACGGCCGGCAGGTAGAGCGTGAAGGTCGTTCCGGCGCCCACCGTGCTCGTCACCGCGATGTCGCCGCCCGACTGCTTGGCGAAGCCGAAGACCTGGGACAATCCGAGGCCGGTGCCCTTGCCCACCGCCTTGGTGGTGAAGAAGGGCTCGAAGATCCGGTCGAGATGGTCCGCCGGGATTCCGCTCCCCGTGTCGGTGAGGGAGATCGCCGCGAACCGGCCGGCGCTGCCGCCGGGCTTGCGCGGGTGCGGCAGGGAGGCACGGCATTCGAGCCGGATGGTCAGGGTGCCCCGCTCCTCCATGGCGTCGCGGGCATTGACGGCCATGTTGATCAGGGCGGTCTCGAACTGGCCGAGATCGGCGCGGATGTGACAGGTCTCGTCGGGCAGCTCGGTGACGATGCGGATGCGGGCGCCCGCCACCGTCTCCAGCAGCTCCGCGACGCGCACGAGCCGCGCCCGGACATCGAACACCTCGGGCTTGAGTGCCTGCCGCCGCGCGAAGGCGAGCAACTGCCCGGTCAGCCGGGCGGCCCGGTCGACGGTCTCGGACACCGCGTCGAGGTAGCGGCTCCGGCGCGCCTCGGGCAGGTCCGGCCTGCGCAGGAAATCGACGGAGGAGCGGATGATGGTGAGAAGGTTGTTGAAGTCGTGGGCGACCCCGCCGGTGAGCTGACCCACCGCCTCCATCTTCTGCGCCTGGCGCAGGGCCTCGTGGGTCTGCTCCAGCTCCGCCGTGCGCCCGGCGACGCGCTCCTCGAGGGTCGCGTTCAACTCGCGCAGGGCAGCCTCCGCCTCCGCCTGCGCATGAGCCGACCAGGTCCGCGCCGCGACCTCCGTGGTCAGCCGCACCTCCGCGTCGGTCCAGTGGCGCGGCTCGGCGGCGTGCACGTAGAACACGCCGCCGAGGGACACGACGCCGGATTCCTCGCCCCGCATCATCGGAGCCACGATCAGCGCCCGCGTGCCGATGCTGTCCCAGGTGTCCTGGAACCCCGCCTGCGCGGTCCGGGGATCCGTCCGACAATCCGCGACCACCAGGGTCCGCCCCTGCCGCAGCTCCGCGACCAAGGCGGGCCCGAAGGCCTCGATCACCCGGGCCTCGCCGGCCAGCGACGCCATCCGGCCGTCGCTCCAGTCGCGCTCGACCGCGACGACCTCGCCCCCGCTCCGGAGATGTCCGTAGCCGGCCCGTCCGGCGCCGAGATGCGCGCCGAGGCTGGCCGCGGCGATCATCGTGATCTCCAGCGGCGTGGCCGCCCTCCGCAGGCGGTCCCCGAGGGCGATCTGGAAGAGCAGGTGGCCCTCGGCGGCCTTGCGCGCGGTGATGTCGATGACCGTGCCGAGCGCCCGGACGCAGCGCCCGGTCTCGTCGAACACGCCCCGGCCCTTCGCCGCCACCCAGCGCACCACCCCGTCGTGGCGGCCGACGGTGCGGTACTCCACGTCGTAGCTGGCGCGCAGGGCCGGATCGAGGGCCGAGGCGAAGGCCGCACGGGTGGCCGCGAGGTCCTCCGGGTGCAGGCCGGCCTCGAAGTCGCCGAGGGTCACCGGCGTTTCCGGGGGGAGGCCGAACATCGCCTTCGTCCGGTCCGACCAGATCAGCGTGTCCGCGACCGGATCGAGGTCCCAGGTTCCGACCTCCGCCGCCTCCGTGGCCAGCCGCAGCTGCTCCTCGCGCCGCTGCAGGCGCATCTCGGCCCGCTTGCGGTCGTGGATGTCCTCGACCACGCCGTACCAGCGCAGGATCGTGCCGTCCTCGGCGCGCCGCGGGTAGGCCCGGGCGCGCATCCAGCGATGCTCGCCCGTGGCGAGGCGGATGCGGTAATCGACGTCCACCGGCTCCCCGGAGGCGAGGCAGGCGCCGAACACGGCCAGGGTCCGCGGCAGGTCCTCGGAATGGACCGCCCGGGTCCAGCCGTCGCCCAGGGGCTCGCCGGGGGCCTGTCCCGTCAGGCTGAGCCAGCGCGTCGCGTAGGAGGTGATGTTGCCGGCGGGATCGCAGGTCCAGGGAACCTGGGGATTCAGCTCGACCGCGTGCCGGTAATGGTCCTCGCTCTCGCGCAGGGCCGCTTCGCCGAGCACACGGTCAGTCGTCTCCGCCGTGACGCAGAACAATCCGTTGACCGCACCGGCATCGTCGTAGACCGGCGAGTAGGTGAAGGACCACCAGCTCTCCTCCGCCCGGCCCGCCCGCGCGAGGTCGAGCTTCATGTCGGTGAGGGTGCGGGACTCGCCGGCGAGGGTGGCCTCGACCAGCGGGCCGATCTCGTCCCAGATGCTGCCCCAGACCTCGCGGAACGGACGGCCGAGGGCGTGCGGCAGGCGATAGCCCAGGATCGGCCGGTAGGGGTCGTTGTAGAAGCAGAGCAGGTCGGGCCCCCAGGCCAGGAACATCGGCCGGGGACAGGCGAGCATCAGGGCCAGCGTGTTGCGCAGGGCCGGCGGCCAGGCCTCCGGCGGGCCGAGTGGCGTCCCGGCCCAGTCGTGCATCCGGATCTCGGCGCCGGAGACGCTGCCCGCGTCGAGGAACGCCAGGGAACGGGTCACGCGCCGTGCGATCCGGATCGATCGCTCCGCTTCGGCATCTCGGCTGTTCGGCGGATCGATTTCGGGAGGCCGGTTGGCATGGCCATGGCATAGCGCCGCCGCGCCGAATCGTACAGCGACCGTCCGGTCCCGCACCGAACGGGCCGCCCCGAGCCGGCGGCCTCGCGCCCCGCCCCGGTGACATCGGTCCCGCTGTCGGGCCGGGAACCGGCGACGGCCATCGTCGCGATGCGAAGGCGGTGTCGGTGCCGCTCACCCCTGGTCATGCGCGAGCGGGCACGCGCCGACGGCCGCGGTCAGGCCGGTGCGCCCGGCGTCGGCAGGTTCTTGGCGGCGTGCTCCATGGCATCGAACAGCTTCTCCAGTTCTGGTCCCTCCAGGCAGTGGAATCCCAGCGTCCGGGTCAGCAGGAGCCCCAGGGTGGCGAAGGTCAGCATCGCCCCGGCACCCGGGCAGCGGGCCACGTCCTCCATCTGGGCGAGCCGCTGCGTCAGGAAGGCGTTGAATCCGGCGAAGGCCTCGGGACTCTCTGCGGAGGCCAGCAGGAGCGCGCGGGGAAACCCGTCCTCGTCGGCATAGACCTGGCGCGCATGGGCGATCAGCGCGAGGGGGAGGGCGGCGGCACCCGGTCCCTGTTCCGCTTCGTGCGCCGCCACGCTCTCGCGGATCTCCCGCAGCTTGCGCTCGGCCAGGGCCGAGATCAGCGCGTCCTTCGAGGCATAATGGTGCAGGACGCCGCCCTTGCTGAGCGAGGCCTCGGCCGCGACGGCGTCGATGGTGAGGGTGCGCGTGCCCATGCGCCGAATCAGGCGTTCGGCGGCGTCGAGGATCACCACGGGTCGGTCTTCGCGGCGGGTACGCGCCTTCATCATGGACAATCCAGCCAGGCCGCCAGCGCTTTCGAGGGAGGAGGATCCGCCGCCTGAACCTGCGAGAAGACCGATCACTTCAATGGGATACCGGGGAACGCGCGAGCCGGGAAGACGGTTCGGCGAAAAAAACAACCGTCTGGACGGTCGGTAGGATTGCCGGTAAGGGTGGCGCGAGGCGGGGGCTTCCGAGTTCGAGGACGTGATGTTGGGTTGGCTGACCATGGGGCCGCGCGGATGCGCGGGCCTGGCCCTGGTGCTCATGGCCTGTTCCGCCCCGGCCCCCTCCGCGTGGGGCGCCGACGGGGATGCCAAGGCGGCGATCCGGCCGGCGAGCCCCGCCGTCGCGGTGGTGCGCACCGCCGTGGCCCGCGCCACCACGATCGCCTCCGACCTGATCTTCACCGGCGACATCCAGGCGCAGTCCCAGGTCAACGTCGCCTTTCGGACCAACGGCAAGATCGCCAGGCGCCTCGTGGAGGTCGGCGACCACGTCACCGCCGATCAGGTGCTGGCCAAGCTCGACCCGCAGGAGCAGCGCGCCAATCTCAACAACGCCCAGGCCGCGCTCACCTCGGCCGAGGCGCTGCTGACCCAGGCCAAGCTGAACTTCAAGCGCCAGGAGCAGCTCATGGCCAGCGGCTACACCACCCGCCCGAGCTACGACGACGCCGAGCAGCAGCTGCGCACCACGCAGGCCTCGGTGGATTCCGCCAAGGCGGCCCTCGGCACTGCCGAGGAGCAGTTCTCCTACACGGACCTGAAGGCCGGCGTGGACGGCATCGTCCTCAGCCGGACCTTCGAGGTCGGACAGGTGGTGCAGACCGGCCAGACCGTCCTGGCGATGGCCCAGGACGGCCCGCGCGACGCCGTCTTCAACATCTTCGAGGCGGTGCTCGCCGCCCCGCCCGGGAGCAGGACGGTCGACGTGACGCTGCAGGCCGATCCGCGGGTCAAGGCGACCGGCCGGGTGCGCGAGATCTCCCCCAGCGTCGACGCCGCCTCCGGGACCGTGCGGGTCAAGGTCGGGCTCGACGAGACGCCCAAGGCCATGAGCCTCGGCGCGGTGGTCATCGGCACCGGCAAGTTCCGGCCGCGCCAGGCGATCGTGCTGCCCTGGTCGGCCCTGTATCGCTGGGAGAACGGCCCGGCTGTCTGGGTGCGCGACCCCGCCAGCGGCACCGTCACGCCCCGCTCCGTCACGATCGAGCGCTACGGACCCAACACCATCGCGCTGAAGGGCGGGGTCGAGCCCGGCGAGGAGGTCGTCATCGCGGGGATCCAGCTCCTTCGTCCGGGGCAGGCCGTCGCCGTCGCCGAAACCCTGGAGGCGACGCGATGATCCGCCCGAGCCTGCGCGCCCTCGCGCTCGTCGTCCCGCTCGGCGCCTGCCAGGCCGCCCAGGAGGCTGCCCCGCCGCCCGTACGGCCGGTGCTGGTCCGGGTCGTGAAGCCGGTGGCCGCTCAGGTCTTCGGCCCCTTCGCGGGCGTGGTGGCGCCGCGCTACCAGTCGGAGATCGGCTTCCAGATCGCCGGCCGCATGATCGCCCGCGACGTCACGGTCGGCGATATCGTCCAGAAGGGGCAGCGCATCGCCGCCCTCGATCCGGTGGTGACGCGCTTCGCCCTGACCCGCGCGGAGGCCGATCTCGCCGACGCCAGGGCGCAGGCCGAGAATGCCAGCGCCACGGAGGCGCGCCGCCGCCGGCTGCTCGCCGGCGGCAACGTCGCCCAGGCCCAGCTCGACACCGCGGTGGCGAGCCGCGACACCGCCCAGGCCCGGGTCTCCCAAGCCGAGGCGAGCCTGCAGCGGGCGCGGGACCAGATGGGTTACACCGAGCTGCACGCGGATTTCGACGGC
Organism: Methylobacterium sp. Leaf104; assembly: GCF_001422885.1. Classification (GTDB taxonomy): domain Bacteria; phylum Pseudomonadota; class Alphaproteobacteria; order Rhizobiales; family Beijerinckiaceae; genus Methylobacterium. The sequence goes on from NZ_LMMZ01000001.1 coordinate 402,780, forward strand.
GTCGTCACGGTGCGCAGCGCCGAGGTCGGCCAGGTCCTCAGCGCCGGCCAGGCCGTCGCGACCCTGGCCCGCCCCGAGGAGCGCGAGGCCGTGGTCGACATTCCCGAGGAACTCGTCGGCACGATGCCGACCGACGCCCAGTTCACGGTGTCGCTGCAGAGCGCCCCGGACGTGACGGCGACGGCGCGGGTGCGCGAGATCGCGCCCTTCGCCGACCAGACCACGCGCACCCGGCGCGTCCGCATGACCCTGATCAAGCCCTCCGAGGCCTTCCGCCTGGGCTCGACCCTCACGGTCACCCTGGCGCGGGCCGAACCGCCCCACGTCGACCTGCCCGCCACCGTCGTGCTGACGGAGGAGGGCCGCGATGCGGTCTGGGTCGTCGCGCCGGACGGGAAGAGCGTGCTGAAGCGGCCCGTCACCGTCACGCGCCGGGACGCCGAGCGCGTCAGCATCGGCGCGGGCCTGGATGCCGGCGACCGCGTGGTCGTGGCCGGCGTCCACTCGCTCAAGGACGGGCAGGCCGTGCGTCTGCCCGACCAGGCGCCCTGATCCGCGCGCCCGACGCCGTCCATCATCAGCCGCCACCCCGGTGAGGCGAGAGCAATCCCGTGAAGAACTTCAATCTCTCCGAATGGGCGCTGGAGCACCGCTCCTTCGTCTGGTTCCTGATGCTGATCTCGGTCGTGGCCGGGTTCCTGGCCTATGAGCGCCTCGGGCGCGAGGAGGACCCGCCCTTCGCGATCAAGACCATGATCGTGCAGGCGCGCTGGCCCGGCGCCACCATCGGCGACACCCTCGATCAGGTCACCGAGCGGATCGAGAAGGAGGTGCAGCAGATCGATGCCGTCGATTTCAGCCGCAGCTACACCACGCCCGGTCAGGCCACCGTCTTCGTGCAGCTGCGCGAGACGACGCCGCCCAAGACCATCCCGGCGATCTTCTACCAGGTCCGCAAGCGCATCGGCGACATCCAGAACACGTTCCCGCAGGGGATCCAGGGTCCGTTCTTCAACGACGAGTTCGGCGACGTCTTCGGCAACGTCTACGCCTTCACGGCCGACGGCGTGACGCCACGACAGCTGCGCGACTACGTCGAGCGCGTCCGCGCCGAGGTGAAGAAGGTTCCGAGCGCGGGCAAGATGCAGCTCCTCGGCGCTCAGGACGAGGTGATCTACCTCGACTTCTCCACCCGCAAGCTCGCCGGCCTCGGCCTCGACACCAACTCGGTCATCCGCACGCTGCAGTCGCAGAACGCCATCGCGCCCTCCGGGGTGATCCAGGCGGGGCCGGAGCGGGTCTCCGTCCGGGTCGGCGGCCAGTTCGTCAACGAGGAGAGCCTGCGCGCCGTGAACCTGCGGGTGAACGACCGCTTCTTCCGCCTCTCCGACGTCGCCGAGATCTCACGCGGCTTCACCGATCCGCCGACCGACCTGTTCCGCTTCAACGGGCAGCCGGCGATCGGCCTCGCCATCGCGATGCAGCCCTCGGGCAACCTGCTCACCTTCGGCCACGACCTGAAGGAGCGCATGCGCAAGCTCGAGGGCGAACTGCCGGTGGGCGTCGGCATCCACCTCGTCTCGGACCAGCCCAAAATCGTCGAGGAGGCGGTGGGCGGCTTCACCAAGGCGCTCGTCGAGGCCGTGGTGATCGTGCTGGCGGTGAGCTTCATCTCGCTCGGCTGGCGCGCCGGCCTGGTGGTCTCGCTCTCGATCCCGCTCGTGCTCGCCATCGTGTTCGTGGTCATGCAGATCATGGGCGTGACGCTCCAGCGCATCTCGCTGGGTGCGCTCATCATCGCGCTGGGCCTCCTCGTCGACGACGCCATGATCACGGTGGAGATGATGGTCGCGCGCCTGGAGGTCGGCGACAGCCTCAAGAAGGCGGCGACCTTCGCCTACACCTCCACCGCCTTCCCGATGCTCACCGGCACCCTGGTCACCGTGGCGGGCTTCCTGCCCATCGGCTTCAACGGCTCGTCGGCGGGCGAGTACACCTACTCGCTCTTCGTCGTCATCGCGGCCTCGCTCCTCGTCTCCTGGGTGGTGGCGGTGCTGTTCGCCCCCCTGATCGGCGTGAAGCTCCTGCCGAAACAGATGAAGCACAAGGATCACGGCGCCCCGAGCCGGTCGATGCGGATCTTCACCGGCATGCTGCTGGGCGCCATGCGCTGGCGCTGGACCACCGTGATCGCCTGCGTCGGCATGCTCGGCGCCTCGATCGTCGGCATGGGCTTCGTGCAGCAGCAGTTCTTCCCGGCCTCCGACCGGCCCGAGCTCCTCGTCGACATGACGCTGCCGCAGAACGCCAGCATCGCCGAGACGAAGGGCCAGATGGACCGCTTCGAGGCGAGCCTGGTGGGCGACCCCGAGATCGTGCGCTGGTCGTCCTACGTGGGCCAGGGCGCGGTGCGCTTCTACCTGCCCCTCGACCAGCAGCTCGGCAACGCCTTCTTCGGCCAGATCGTCATCGAGACGAAGTCGATCGAGGCCCGCGAGCGCACGAAGCTCAAGCTCGACAAGCTCGCCCGCGAGAAATTCGTCGGCACCGACTTCCTCATCCACTCCCTCGATCTCGGACCGCCGGTCGGACGCCCGGTGCAGTACCGCCTCAGCGGCCCCGACCTGCAGACCCTGCGGACCCATGCGCTCACCCTCGGCAACATCGTCGGCGCCAACCCGCATCTCGACGTGCCGACCTTCGACTGGAACGAGCCCGGCAAGGTGCTCAAGGTCGACATCATCCAGGACAAGGCGCGCCAGCTCGGCGTGACCTCGGAGGACATCGCCGGGCTCCTCAACGGCATCGTCGGCGGCCGGTCGATCACCCAGGTCCGGGACTCGATCTACCTCGTCAACGTGGTCGCCCGCGCGCAGGCGGTGGAGCGCAACTCCCTCGACACCCTCCAGAGCCTGCAGGTGCCGCTGGCCAACGGCAGCGTGGTGCCGCTGCTGGCCTTCGCGACCATCGGCTACGAGCTGGAGCAGCCCATCGTCTGGCGCCGCGACCGCCTGCCCACCATCACGGTGCGCGCCTCGATCTCGGACGAGACCCAGCCCGCCACGGTGGTGAGCCAGCTCGACGAAACGATCACCGCGTTCCGCAAGAGCCTGCCGGACGGCTACGTCCTGGCGGTGGGCGGCGCCGTGGAGGAGAGCGCCAAGGGCCAGGGGCCGATCGCGGCCGTGGCGCCGGTGATGCTGCTCACCATGGCGATGTTCCTGATGATCCAGCTCCAGAGCTTCCAGAAGCTCTTCCTGGTGGCGAGCGTCGCGCCGCTGGGGTTGATCGGCGTGGCGATCGCGCTGCTCACCTTCAACAAGCCGATGGGCTTCGTGGCGATCCTCGGCGTGCTGGCCCTGATCGGCATCATCGTGCGCAACTCGGTGATCCTGGTGACCCAGATCGACGAGTACGAGCGCGACGGCCTCCCCCCCTGGGACGCGGTGGTGGACGCCACCTGCCACCGCATGCGCCCGATCCTGCTCACGGCCGCCGCGGCCAGCCTCGGCCTGATCCCCATCGCCCGCGAGGTGTTCTGGGGGCCGATGGCCTACGCCATGATCGGCGGCATCCTGGCGGCCACCTTCCTGACGCTGTTCTTCCTGCCCGCCCTCTATGTCGGCTGGTACCGGATCAAGGCGCCGCCGAAGGGCACCCCGCGCAGGGTCCACGGCGCGGACGGGCAGGTCCACGGCGCCGAGGCGCCGGCGCCCGCGGGCTGATCCGCGAGCCCCGGGGCGTCGCGTCAGCGCGGCGCCGTCCCGGCCCGGTCCACCGTGGCGCCGGGGCGTGAATCCGTGGTCGCGAAGTAGGGCTTGATGTCGAGGAGCGGGGTGCCGTCGCGGCAATCGAGGCCGCGCACCCGCAGGCTCGCCCCGTCCCGCGCGAGGAGCTCGACCACCGACAGGGCGATGGGGTTCGGGCGCACCGGCGAGCGCAGGGAGAAGGTGCCCCGGCTGCCCTCCGCGTGGCGGGGGCGCTGGAGCGCGAGGTCCCGGGCGGCCTCGTCCATCCAGTAGAGCACGATGAGGTGGCTCGCGCCCTCGACGTTCTGGAGCGCCCGGGAGAAGGGCGCGTCGACGCTGAGCGTGCAGATCGCGTCGGTCTTCAGGCCGTTCTTCGGGCATTCGCCGCGGGTCGCCCAGGGGGTGCGGATGCGGCCGATGAAGTACAGCCCGGCATCGAAGGTCTCGGGCAGCGGGATCGCCGCCTCGCCGGGGCGATGTCCGGTCTCGTCGTGCATGGGCGGCCTCTCTCCTCCGGCGCGGGCCGAGGCGCCGGGCCTTCCGTTTCGGGCAAGCCGCGTGCGGGAGCAAGCCGGCCCGCGCGGGTCAGGCGGCGACCGGAGACCGGCGGCGCGCCCGGCCCGTATGCTGCTCGAACCCGCCGATCGGCCCGGGCCGGCCGATGAAGTAGCCCTGCGCCGCATGGCACTTCTCGGCGACCAGGAAGGCGAGCTCCTCGGCCGTCTCGACGCCTTCGGCGATGACCGGCAGGCCGAGGCCCGCCCCGAGTCCGAGCACCGAGCGCACGATGGCGGCCGCCTGCGGGTTCGAGTCGACCGCCGCGATGAAGGAGCCGTCGATCTTGATGGTGTCGAACGGGAACATCCGCAGGTTCGAGAGCGACGAGTAGCCGGTTCCGAAATCGTCCATGGCGATGCGCAGACCCAGGGCCTTCAGCTGGCGCAGGTTGGTCCGCGCCCGGTCGGGATCGCGGATCAGGGCGGTCTCGGTGATCTCGAGTTCGAGGCGCGCGGGGTCGAGGCCGGTCTCGGCCAGGATCACCCGGACCGCGGGCGCGAAGCCCGCATCGTGGACCTGCACGCCCGAGACGTTCACCGCGACGCTCAGCGGGGCCTCCCAGCGGGCGGCCTCCTGGCAGGCCTCCCGCAGCACCCAGGCGCCGATCTCCCGGATCAGCCCGCTCTCCTCGGCGATGGGGATGAACACCGCCGGCGAGACGAAGCCGCGGGCGGGCTGGTGCCAGCGCAGGAGGACCTCGAAGCCGAGCACCGCCCCGGTGCGGGTCTCGATCTGCGGCTGGTAGACGAGGCGTAGCTGGTCCTCCGCCAGGGCGCGGCGCAGCTGCTTCTCGAGGAGGCGGCGCTCGCGCACGTCCTGTCCGACCGAGGCCTCGAAGAAGCGGTAGCTTCCCCGTCCCTCCGCCTTGGCGAGGAGGAGGGCGGTGTCGGCCGCGTTGAGGAGGTCGTTGCGGTCGCGGGCATCGTCGGGAAACACCGCGATGCCGATCGTGGCCGCCGGGACCGGCTCGCCCTGGGCCGCGCTCTCGGCCGCCGCCTGGAGGGTGGCCCGGATCTCCTCCGCGAGGCGCCCCGCCGCCACCGCGTGGGAGCAGGGCGTCAGCACCGCGAACTCGTCGCCGCCGATGCGCGCGACCATCTGCGTCGGGTCGAGGAGACCGCCGAGGAGTCGGGCGACCCGCACCAGCGACCCGTCGCCGATGGCGTTGCCGAACAGGTCGTTGATCTCCTTGAACCCGTCGAGGTTGATGTGGAGCAGGGCGAGGCGGCCCCCGGAGGCCGCGGCGCGCCGGAGGCCCTGATCCAGGCCCGAATGGAAGTGCTGCCGGTTGGGCAGGCCGGTCAGCGGGTCGTGCCCGACGAGGAACTGGATCTGGCGCTCGGCCCGGCGACGCGCGGTCAGGTCGCGCACCGCGAGGGCGACGTGCGGCGTGCGTCCATAGGCGACGGGCCGCATGATCAGCTCCACCGGCAGGCCGGCCCCGTCGAGCCGGTACAGGGTGCCCTCGACCGCCTCGTCGCGTCCCGCCTCCAGGCTCCGCAGCGTCCCGGCATCCGGGATGAAGCGGGACAGGGGCACGCCGTCGAGGCTCCGCGCCTCCGTGCCCGTGAGGGCGGCGAAGCTGTCGTTCGCGCTGACGATGACGCCATCCTGGCAGATCACGAGGCCTTCCACGGCGGCATTGGCGAGGCTGAGGAGGCGTCCGCGATAGACCGCCCGCTGGCGCTCGCGCAGATCGAGGACCAGGGCGGTACAGGCCATGACCAGGATGGTGAGGCTCGCGAGCCCGACCGGCAGGGCGAGCCAGAGCGGCGGAACCGTCTCCTCGGGAACGAGCACGCGCGGGTCCGGCACCATCGTCAGGGCGGTCATGCCGAGGACATGGTGGGCCCAGATCGCGGCGGCGAGGAGGGCTGCGCCGACGATGCGGCCCGGCGTCCGCCGGCTGGTCAGGCCCACCCCGAGGGCGGCCATGGCGAGCCCGATGCCGGCGACGATGGAGAGCGCGACCAGGCCGGGATGCCAATCCATGCGGCCGGCGACCTGATAGGCCGCCATGCCGGTGTAGTGCATCGCCGCGATGCCGAGCCCGACGATGGCGCCGCCCGCCAGCGGGGCGCCGCGGGCGCCCCAGAACACCGCGGTCGCGAGGCCGGCCCCGCTCACCAGGATGGCGAGCACCAGCGACAGCACGGTCAGGCCGACCGCGTAGGCCGCGACGAGGCCGGGATCGAAGGCCAGCATGCTGAGGAAATGCGTGGCCCAGATGCCCGAGCCGCCGGCGACCGCCGCGACCGCGACCCATCCGCCGCGCCAGCCGACCCGGGTCTGCCGCGCATGATGCAGGAGCGCGATCGTAGACGTCGCTGCCAGGATGCAAATGATCCCGGCGAGCGCCATCAGCCACGGGTCATTCTCGGCAAGGAAACAACCCATGACGGTGAGCATCGACGCTGTGTTTCCCCTGTCGTCGTCGCTTATGCCAGTCCGTGGACCCAGTCTTCGTTTTCGTGGGACGGAATGGATGCCTTGCATATGTTAATGGAATCATAGGCGCAGTGGAATGGCCTGATCGGAACCGAGGGACAATTCCGACAGGGAATTCGGGAGGGCCGGCGCCGCGCGACTCCCCGGACGCCCCCGATCGCACGGGTTCGCCTCTCCGGTTCCCGAGGTGTAAGACGCTGGGGACCGAGGACTTGGCCAGGAGGCACCGTGATCCGCGACGAGTTGCGACCGATGGAGTCCGTCTCCGACCCCGAGACCGCCGTGGACCGCCTGGCGGCCCTGCATGCGGGGGCGATCGAGGCGCTGCGTTCGGCCCTCGCGCGCTACCTCGACGGCGGGCCGCCGCCGGACGCGACGGAGCGGCTGCAGTTCCGCTACCCGGAGTTGCGCGTCACCTACCAGCCCGCCGGGCCGATGCCGCAGGTGTCCCGCGCCACGGCCAAGCTCCAGGCGCCGGGGGCCTACGCCACCACCGTGACCCAGCCCGGCCATTTCCGCAGCTACCTGCTGGAGCAGCTGCGCCCCCTGGTGCGGGACTACGCCGTCACCCTCGAGGTCGGCCTCAGCGCCCAGGAGATCCCCTATCCCTACGTCATCGAGCCGGGCGCCGATCTCGGCCGCAGCGGCGTCACCCCGCGGGACCTCGCCACCTACTTCCCCGTGCCGCTGCTCTCGGTGGTGGGCGACGAGATCGCGGACGGGCTCTGGCACGACCTGCCCGACGCGCCGCGCCCGCTCGCCCTCTTCGACGCGATCCGCACCGACTACTCGCTGCGCCGCCTCGTGCACTACACGGGCAGCGACTGGGGCGACGTGCAGCCCTGGATCCTGCTGACGAACTACCACCGCTACGTCGACGGCTTCATCCGCCACGGCCTCGAGCGCCTGAAGCGCGGCGACGCAGGCTTCGAGCGGATGATCCTGCCGGGCGGCGTCACCGTCTCGCGGGCGGAGGCGGCTTCCGTCGATCCGGCGGCGCTGATCGCCGCCTCGCCCTGGCACAAGTACCAGATGCCGGCCTACCACCTCGTGGCGCGCGGACCCGACGGCAGCCAGCAGGGCACCACCCTGGTGAACATCGGCGTCGGTCCTTCCAACGCGAAGACGATCACCGACCACCTCGCGGTCCTGCGCCCGCATTGCTGGCTGATGGTCGGCCATTGCGGCGGCCTGCGCCAGTCGCAGACCATCGGCGACTACGTCCTCGCCCACGGCTACCTGCGCCGCGACCGCATCCTCGACGAGTTGGTGCCCCCCGACGTGCCGGTGCCGGCTTTGGCCGAGGTGCAGCTCGCCCTCCAGGCGGCGGCCGCCCACGTCACCGGCGAGCAGAGCGAGGCCCTCAAGCGCCGCCTCCGGACGGGCACGGTCGTCACCTACGACGACCGCAACTGGGAGCTCCGCTTCAGCCAGGAGCGGCGGCGCATCAACCTCTCCCGCGCCATCGGCGTCGACATGGAGAGCGGCACCATCGCGGCCCAGGGCTACCGCCTGCGGGTGCCCTACGGCACCCTGCTCTGCGTCTCCGACAAGCCGCTCCACGGCGAGATCAAGCTGCCGGGCGCGGCCAACGCGTTCTACGAGCGCGCGGTGGCCGAGCACCTGCTCATCGGGCTCGCCGCCCTCGACAACCTGCGCGCCGAGCGCCACGGCCTGCATTCGCGCAAGCTGCGCAGCTTCGACGAGCCGCCGTTCCGGTAGCGGCCCGCCGTCACGCCGGCTCGGCCAGGGCCTCCCGGGTCCCGGCGGTCTCGAATTCCGGAAAGATCGCCCGCACGGTGGTGCCCGCGTCGGGCACGCTCTCGATGATCAGGCGGCCCCGGTGCCGGTTGACGATGTGCTTGACGATGGCGAGGCCGAGGCCGGTCCCGCCCTGGTCGCGGCTCGAGGCGACGTCGACCCGGTAGAACCGCTCGGTCAGGCGCGGGATGTGCTCGGCCGCGATGCCCGGCCCGTAGTCGCGCACGGCGAGTTCGACGCCCGCCCGCCCGCTCGCGGCATCGGTCTGGCGGCGAAGCGCGACCTCCACGCGCCCGCCGCTGCCGCCGTACTTCACCGCGTTCTCGATCAGGTTCTCGACCACGCGCAGCAGCTCGTCGCGCTCGCCGAGGACGGGGAAGGCGCCCTCGGCCGCGACGCTCAGGGCGACCCCGCGGTCGCGGGCCAGCGGCCCCTGCGTGTCCACCATCTGCCGCGCGATCCGGGTCAGGTCGACGGGCCGCGTCGGCGGGACGTGCTCGCGCAGCTCGATCCGCGACAGGGACAGGAGGTCGTCCACGAGGCGCGCCATCCGCTGCGCCTGGGTCTTCATGATGCCGAGGAAGCGCTCGCGCGCCGGCGGATCGTTGCGGGCGGGGCCCTGCAGCGTCTCGATGAAGCCGAGGAGCGAAGCCAGCGGCGTGCGCAGCTCGTGGCTGGCATTGGCGACGAAATCGACGCGCATCGCCTCCAGGCGCCGCGCCGAGGTGAGGTCGCGCAGGAACAGCACGACGTTGGGCTGCCCGCCCACGACCCCGTCCGGCATCGGCAGGGCGCCGATCTGCACCTCGAAGGCACGCTCGGTGGGCACGCGCGTGGTGTAGAGGGTCTTGAGCGCGGCGCCGGTGCGCAGCACTTCCTCGATCCCGTCGAGGACGTCCGGTGCGCGCAGGGCGAAGGAGAGCGGGTGGCGCAGCTTCAGGGTCGGCAGCAGGGCGCGGGCGGCGGGGTTGACCTCGATCACCACCGCGCGGCGATCGACCAGGATGACGGGGTCGGGAATGTTGGCGAGCAAGGCCTCCGCCACGGAGTGGCGGCCGGTCCCGGGGCTCTCGGGCGTGCGCACGATGCGGGAGCGGCCGAGGCTGCCGATGAAGCCGCCGAGGCAGAGGACGACGAGGGAGGCCGCGATCATCGGGCCGTCGAGGGTGCCCCGGCCGGCGGCGAACACGCCGAGGCCCAGGGTCGCGACGGCGGCGGCGGTCCAGGATGATCGGCGCGCGCCCCGTGCCATGCGAACCCTCCCGGCTCTACGGCGCGCCCGAGGTCCTGGCGCCCCGGCTGCGCTTGACGACCTCGTACACGGTCAACATGACCAGTGCGATGACAAAGGGCACCAGGTAGTAGCAGACCCGGAACAGCAGCAGCGATCCGAGCACCTGGTCGCGGGGCAGGCTCGACAGCGCGAGCAGGATCGTCGCCTCGAACACCCCGATGCCGCCCGGCGCGTTCGAGGCGATGCCCAGCATGGCCGCCAGGACATAGATCGCCACGAAGGTGGTGAAGGCGATGGAGGTGCCCGCCGGCAGGAGCACGTAGAGCGTGGCCGCCGCCGCGCAGACGTCGCCGATGCCCACCACCATCTGGCTCAGGGAGACCGAGGCGCCGGGCAGTTCGAGCCGCCAGCTCTTCACCCGCACGTGGCGGCGCTTCAGCGAGACCCAGAGCAAGTAGGCCACGACGGCGAGAAGCGCCCCGAAGCCGACGCCCTGGTTCAGGGCGATGCTGGTGAAGGTGAGGGCGGCGAGCTGGCCCGCCTCCACGATCAGGCTGAGGCCGAGGACCACGCCCATCCCGAGCCAGAAGGTGAAGCCGGCGATCACCGTCAGGGCGGCGATCTTGGCCGGCCCCAGGCCCTTGCCGGAGTAGATCCAGTAGCGGATCGTCCCGGCCGTCAGGAGCGGGAAACCGAGGGTGAAGCTGACCGCGTAGCTGGTGAACGAGGCCAGGGCCGTCGTTCGATAGGGCACCTTCAGCTTGAGCTGCCGGAGCGCCAGGGCGTCGTAGCAGGTGAGGAAGAGGTAGCTCAGCCCCACGAACAGGAAGGCGAACGTGAGCTGTTCGGCCGATGCGCCGGTGAAGGCGGCATGCATCTCGGCCCAGGTCACCGTCTCGACGAGCTTCCACAGCACGAACAGCGAGCCCGCCAGGATGGCGAGGCTGGCGATGGTGCCGAGCCAGGCGTAGCGTCCGCGCAGGCCGGATTTCGGCGGTGCCGCCTCCGCCGCGTCGATCGGAGACGCCTCGGGCGCGAGCGCCTCGGCCGTCTCGATCTGCTTCTGCTGTCCCGCAAAGTTCATCGTGTCGGCGTCCGCCTCCGCCGGGCTCCCCGCGTACGGCCGCATCGGCGGCATGGGTCAACCCGAGCTTGTGCCGGACCACGGCCCGTCGCCCGCATTTAGGGGCATCGGCCGGCAATTGCCAGCGAGAGGGGCGCAATGCCCACCGGCGATGCAAGCCTGCGCCTCGGCCAGGCCCGCCCGGATGCGCTCGGCGACGCTCGGCGCGGTGCAGACATAGGTCGGGCTCGGATGCGGCACCGCGATCACCGTGAGGTCCGGACGCAGGGTCTCCAGCGCATTCCGCGCCAGGCCGGCGACCCGCCCGGACAGCACGACGACGCCGAGCCGCGGCAGGCAGGCGAGGAGCGGTGCCAGGCAGGGCAAGGCCTGCGTCACCTCGGACCGGCGCGGGGCGCGGTTCGAGGCGCCAGGCGCGTGGATCACCCACGGGATCGTGTTCCAGATCAGGCTGTCGCGGCGGGCGATCCCGGCCTCGGCGAGGAAGCGGAACAGGTTGGCGGCGGTCCCCGTGGGGTTGTCGCGCGAGACGAAGCCGGTGCCGCGGATGCTCGGCCCCGGTGTCTCCAGGAGCAGCAGCAGGCGGGCCTCGATGCCGCCGTCGAGGGGATCGGGATCGGGAACCTCGGCGCCGCGGGCCTGCGCGATCTGCCGGGCGAGGGCGCGGATCGGAGCGATGTGGGGGCTGTCCAGCAGGGCCTTGCGCGCGGCGAGGACGCCCGGGTCGCGCAGGCTCTTCGGTTCGGCGGGCGGCGCCTCAGCCGGCATCGGCGAACAGGCGGCCCAGGTTGTCCGGCAGGCTGCCCTGCCGGCGGAAGCGCTCGACGCCGCCCTCCTGCGCCAGGCGCCGGGCGAGGCCTTCCGGGCCGCCGAACTGGAATCCGAGCTGCGTCGCGTAGGCGGCGCAGGCCACGGCCTTGGCCGCGCGCCCCTCGGGGCCGCAGCAGATCTCCGCCTCCGGCAGGTCGGCGAAGCGCGCGCGCAGGGGCTCCTTCGGGCTCTGGTCGCGTACCGTGTAGGGAAAGTCGCGCCACCACAGGATCGGCGCCGTGGGTCCGGCCGCATCGAGGGCGCGGACCACCTGGACGTGGTCGACATGGCCGCCGATGGCCTGGGGCGCCAGGATCAGGTCGGGCGCCGTCTCGGACAGGAGCGCCCGGAACGCGCCGGTCAGGTCGGGCACGATCCCGTCATCGGCCCGGACATCGCGAAAGAGCTCCGCCGCCGAGGCGTAGCCGCGATGGGGCGCCTCGCGGAAGGGCAGGTGGCGCGGGGGCGCCAGCCCGAGTGCCCGGATCGCCGCCGCGTCCTCGGACCGGCGCAGATCCATGTAGTCGAGCTCGGGTCCCAGCCCCTTGTCGGTCTGGCAGGCGAGGGCGAAGCCGGTCGGGTTCGCCACCGAGCCGGTGAACACCGTGACGGTCGCCACGTCCCAGCCCGCCGCGCCGAGGGCGTGGAGGAAGCCGCCGCAGGAGAAGGCGGCGTCGTCGAGATGGGGCGACAGGGCGAGCGCGGTGGGCATCGGCTCAGAGCAGGTGCGGTTCGGCGCGGAAGCGGCAGGACGGATCGTGCGGCAGCACCGTCGGGAAGCCGGTGGCGGGCCGCGCCTGGGCCACGGCGGCGTAGGCGTCCATGATCTGCTGGCCGACCGCGCGCCAGGAATAGACCCGGCGGCACTCGGCCAGGCCGTCCGCGGCGAGGCGCCGCCGCAGGGGCACGTCCTCGATTACCCGGGCCAGCGCGTCGGCCAGGGCCGGCACGTCGCCCGGCTGGACGAGGAGGCCGTTCTCGCCGTCGCGCAGGCAGTCGGAGACGCCGACCGAGTGGGTCGAGACCACCGCGAGGCCGGCCGCCATCGCCTCCAGGATGGTGTTGGAGAACCCTTCCGCGTAGGTCGGCGACACGAAGACGTCCGCCGCCCGGTAGAGGTCCGGCACGGTGTCGTAATCGGCGTAGCCGGTGAAGCGGATCTCGGCTTCGGAGAAGTTCAGTTCCGCCGCGCGGGCCTTCGACGACTCCACGTCCGGCCCGATGCCCGAGATGATCGCCTCGAACGGGATGGCACGGGCACGCACCCGCGCGAGGGCGTCGATGAAGTCGAGCACGCCTTTCCGGCGGTCGACGCGGCCGTGATAGAACAGGCGCACCGGGCCGGGATGGTCGCCGGGGCCGGGCGTGAAGCGCGCGGTGTCGACGGCGCCGGGTACGATGGTGAAGCGCGCGGGGTCCGAGCCGAGCCGGTCGCAGACCTCCTCGACGAAGGAGGCGCCGCCGATCAGCAGGGCGTTGGCATGGGCCAGCACCTCGCACATGGCGACCCGGTGCGTCTCGCAGCACGAGCCGACCCAGTGGCCGTCGCCGCCCTGGATCGAGACCACGTTCGGCACGCCGATCCGGCGCGAGGCCAGCAGCGTCGCCCAGCCCGTGGGATAGCCGTACTGCGCGTGCAGGATGTCGAAGGGCTTCCGGCCGTGCTCAGCCTCGATCGTCGCCACCATCGTGTCGATGTCGCGCTCGAAATCGCCGCTCTCCTGCTCGCCGAGCTGCTCCAGGCCGATGACGGTGACGCCCGGCACGGCGGGCGGCGGGCCGCCGCCATAGACGCGGGTGCCGAAGGCGTCGCCGCGGTACTGGGAGATCATCGTGACGTCGTGGCCGGCCTCGACGAGCTCGCGCAGGAGGTTCTGCGCGTAGACGCTCATGCCGGAGATCGCCGGGAAGTAGCGGCGCGAGACGAAGCAGATCCTCACGCGGAGGCTCCCGGGTTCGGATTGCGGCAGTCGCGCAGGTATCGCAGCGAGGCCGGCACCATCAGGTCGGCCCGGTGACTCTCGCGCGAGAGCTCGACGCAGACCAGCCGGTCGAACCGGATCGCGTCGAGGGCGGCGAGCACGCCCGGCACGTCCATGTCGCCCTCGCCGAAGGGCAGGTGGATGTGGACGCCCCGCGCCATGTCCTCGATGGCCACGGTGCCGATGCGGTCGGCGAACTCGGTCACGGCCGCGGCCGGGTCGCGCTCGCCGGTGACGAGGCAGTGGCCGGTGTCGAGGGCGAGCTTCAGGCCGGGCATGTCGAGGGCGGCGTAGTCGTCCAGGGTCTCGATCAGCATGCCGGGCTCGGGCTCCAGGCAGGCGACCACCTTCTGCTCGGCGGCGTAGGCGACGATTTCGGCCAGGCCCTCGCGCAGCCAGCCCCGGGCCTCCCCGGCATCGATGCCGGGCTTCGGCACGCCGGCCCAGAACGAGACCGCCTCGGAATGCAGGATCGCCGCGATGTCGATCGCCCGCTTGAGAAAGCCGATCCGGCGCGCCCGGCCGGAGGCGTCGGCGCTCACCAGGGTCGGCTCGTGCTTGGCCTTGGGGTCGAGGAGGAAGCGCGCGCCGGTCTCGATCACCGAGCCGAGGCCCAGGCGCTGCAGCCGGCTCGACACCCGCTGCGCCTCCTGCCGCCAGGTCTCGGCGAAGGGGTCGAGGTGGTGGATGTCGAGGGTCAGCGCCACGCCCTGGTAGCCGGCCTCAGCGATGAGGTCGATCGCGTCGTCGAGGCGGTGGTTGGCGGTGCCGTTGGTGTTGTAGGCGAAGCGCAGGCTCATGCGGCGCGTCCCTGCTGCGCCAAACGGAACGGCGCGTGGTGCGATTCCGGCTCCCGGTAGAGCGGGTAGTGCGAGCCGACGATCCGGTCGGCGAGCGCGGTGTCGAACAGCGGCTGCCCGCCGAAGCGCTCGATCGCCTCGGGGGTGAGGCGCACGGGCTTCAGGGTGTCGGTGGCCTCGCCGAAGCGGATCAGCGGATGGTCGCGGTCGATGAGTTTCCGCGTGTTGCGTTCGCCGATGCGGTGATAGCTCATGGTCTCGACCTCGAGGCCCGGCACGATGGCCTTGACCACGCCGACGGAGCCGCCGGGCGGCGAGCAATCGACGTAGAGGACGTCGAAGCCGGCGTCTTCCAGCCTTTCGCGGGCGATGCGGCCCCGGGCATGCCCGTCCGGCGCGTCCGTGGTCGGCAATTCCGAGAAGCGCTTGGTGGAGCGCTCGGAATAGACGGTGTCGCGCAAGGTCGCGGCGATGCCCTCCGGCGGCTGCACGATCCATTCGAGCATCGCCTTCAGGGCGCGGCTCTCCTCGAGATCGAGGCTCGGCAGCGCCTTGTCGATGAAGGCCTTGACGTAGCCCGGGGGCGTGACCCGTTCGGCGAAGGCCAGCGGGCCGTGGCCGAAGGCCTTGCGCACGCGGGCGGCCTGGAATTCGAGGAGCGCCTTGCGCAGCGCCCGCTCGCGGTCCGGATCGCAGGCTTCGCCACAAGCGGAGAGCGCGATCGGCACCGGCGTGTCGGCGAGATTGCGGTCGTAGCCGACGACGTAGAGGTTGGTCAGGCCGAACTGGTCGGTGGCGAATTTCGGCAGGGCCTTGATCCCGAGGGAGTCCAGCCGGTCGAGCATGCCGCGCGTCTCGGGGCCGAGCCCCTCCGAGAGGTCGAGCGTCACCCCCTGGTCGAGGGCGCGGAACAGCAGGCCGTTGCCGTCCCGCTGCAGGAGTTCGAGCAGGCCGTGGCCGAGCGCGAAGTCCACGTCCGGCCCGGCGCCGAGACCGTTGGTGATGAGGTTGGTGAAGGGCTTGTAGCCCTCCGACAGCTCGAAATAGTCGGTGGCGGCGATGTCGAGCGGCATCAGCACCGTCTCGCCGGTGCGGGCGCGGATGGCCGGCGTCCATTCGAGGGTGGTGGCACGGCCCACCGGGCTGCCGGCCGGCAGGCACAGCGTCAGGGGATCGGCGACCGCGCCGGCGCCGTAGACCCGCACGAGGTCGTCGTAGCTGGCGCGCTCCTTCTTGCGCGGCATCACCGCCAGCGACGGCATCAGGTTCTCGGCGATCTCCGCCACCGCACCGATGAGGGCCTCGTCGTCGGTGGCGCCGTAGCCGATCCCGCTCGGCATGGCGCCGACGAAGAACGGATCGTCGAGGAACAGGGACACGAACCAGACCGGGATGCCGGTGCGGTCGAGGGGCGCCAGAGGGAAGCCGACGATGCGGCCCTCCGGCAGGATGTCGAGATAGGCGCGCACCGGCTCGGGCAGGGCGGAGGGCAGGCCCTCGATCCGGCGGGGGGTGGCGTGGGTGTAGGCGCGCGGCGCCTTGATCCGGCTGTGGCGGGCGCGGTCGTCCTGGTCCTGCTCGTTCACGGTCGTGGTGTTCCGTTCCTCAGGGCAACGCGGCGTAGGCGCGGGCCAGCAAGCGCATGGTGTGAAGGTCGCGCGTCGCGCTGTAGGCGTCGCGCTCCGCCGGCCGGCGCAGCGCCGAGCCGAAGGCCTTCACCTGTTCGAGGAAGGGCGAGGCCTCCCCGTCGAAGGGCAGAGTGTCCGATATGCCGGTTGACCCGTCGGTGAACGACAGGGTGCCGCCGGCCACCTGGCCCATCGTGTCGACCGCCGTGAGCAGGCCCTTCGTGCCGGTCACTTCGAGACGCCGCCGCGGCAGGGCGTCGGGGCAATTGTAGGCGACGTGCAGGTTGGCGAGGATGCCGGAGGGCGTGCGGCCGATCAGGAGGGCGCCGTCGTCGACGGCGTAGTCCTGCGCCCGGGTCTGGGTCAGGGCGGCGAGATCGTGGATCGATTCGTCGAGGAGGAAGTCGACGAGGTCGAGGCCGTGCGGCGCGAGATCCATCAGGGCGCCGCCGCCGGCCTTGGCCGGGTCGATCCGCCAGTTGTCCTGGCCACTGAACGAGGTCCAGGCGCGCGGCAGCCAGCAGGCGTAGACGATGCGGATCGCCGTGACGGTGCCGAGCCGCCCCGCGCGGATGAAGGCCCGCATGGCCCGGTGGGCCGGGTGATGGCGCTGGTCGAAGGCGGTGCCGTAGAAGCTGTCGCCGCGCGCCAGGGCCGCCACCATCGCCTCGGCGTCGTCGAGGGAGGCCGCCATCGGCTTCTCGCACAGGATCGCCTTGCCGGAGCCGGCCAGTGCCTCGATCGCCTCCCGGTGCAGGTGGTTCGGCGTGGCGACGTAGACCGCCTCGACCTCCGGGTCGTCCACGAGGTCGGCGAGCCGCGCATAGGCCCGGGCGCCCTCGGCCTGCGCCGCCGCGCGCGAGGCCTCGCCCGGATCGGCGACGGCGACCAGCCGGTGCCCCGCCGCGCGGATGCCCGGCGCCATGTAGTCGCGTGCGACCCAGCCGTAGCCGACGATGCCCCAGGCGACGGGCGCCCGATCCGGCGGGGCCATCACCAGCGCTCCGGCAGGTCGACATAGGTCCGGTCGCGGACCCGGTCGGCCTCGGGCGCGTCGAGGTCGCCCTTCCAGTCGAGGGTGCCCGGCCCGGTGAAGCTCGGCGGATAGGTGGCCCGCCCCGCATATTCCGCCTCGTAGCGCTCGGACGGCCAGCGGATCGCGTGCCGGTCATTCCTCTCGGTCACGTAGAGCGGGTTGAGACGGAGCATCCGGCCGGGGCGCGGCACGGTGATGCCGTCGATCACGGGGCGGGGGGCCGGGCGCATGCCGGGGCCCGCCACCACCGAGAAGGCCTCGCAGCGCGTCAGGTCGTGGGGCTTGCGGGGGGAGGGCGCGCGCCGATCCAGCATCGCCCTGGTCAGGTCGTCGTCGTCGTAGACGAGGCCGTCGGGGAAGAGTTCGTCGATCTCGGCCGCCGAGACGGCCCGCCCCGCCGAGAAGCCCGGGCAGTCGCTGTTGTGGATGTGGCTGAGGGCGAGCCAGCCGTCGTCGCCGGCGTTCTGGCGCAGATTTTCCAGCACCTCGGCCTTGCGGTCGAGGAAGTAGAAGGCGTCGTTGCAGACGACGAGGTCGACCGGCGCGTCCGGGATCGGCCAATGGGGCGAATTGGCGTCGAAGCAGACGAGCTGCGCCGATTTGCCGACCACCCAGTGCCGGGCGACCCAGAGCTTGGCGAAGACGACGTCCGCGCCCGCCACCTTGACGCCGCGCGTCTGGAATTCGCGCAGGTAGTGGCCGATGCCGCAGGCGAACTCGAAGACGCAGATCGGGTCGTTCCAGTGTGCCTCGAGGAGGGTGAGGCCGGCCAGGAACGTCGGATCGGTCCAGCGATGCAGGAAGTAGTCGCCGACCCGGCCCCAGCCGAGGAGCCGGACCGCGTCGCGCAGCGTGCGCCTGTCCCGCTCGCGCACGAGTTCGTGCAGCGCGAGGGGGTCGGCCGACGGGCCGGTCCACCAATCGTCCTGGTCGGCGAGGAGCCCTTCGAGGGCGAGGTCCGCCTGGCCGGAATCCAGCAGCTTGAGCGTCTGCCCGACGAGGTCGGCGCGGTTGGTCCGCAGGTAGGGAATGCCGTCGATCACCGGCCAGCGCGCACCGCTCTGGGCCTCGCGGAGCGAATGCGCGGTGTCGGCCTTGAGGGGCTCGCCGGTCTCCGGCGAGCGAAGATCGAAGGGGATCATGACGGGGCGCCCGCGCGGTCGCGAGGTGGGTTCACGGGATCTGCATGTCCTTGAGCACGCGGTCGTGGAAGCCCTTCACCGGACCCGCATGCACGAGCTCCATCTCGTCGAGGACGGTGCCCATGGTCAGGGTCGCGGCCCGCAGGTGCTGGGCGATCTGGAGCACGCGGTCGATGCAGTCGGCGGCATGGAAGGCCCGGCCCTCCGCCGTGGCGTCGTCGGGCAGGACGGCGCGTGCCCGCTCCACCGTCTCGCGCAGGACCGGGTCGAGTTCGTCGAGCGCCCATTGCGTGGTGCGCGCCATGATCGGCAGGAGGTGGTCGCCGAGCAGCATCTCGCCGGTGAAGCCGGCATCCGGCATGGCCGCGTTGTGGACGTGGTGCGCCATGGCGGCGAGGAAGACCAGGGTCGGATCGGCCCGGTAGAACGGGCTGAGCACGGCGCCGTAGACCGCCACCATCAGGCAATGCTCGGCGTGGTTCTCCGGCGGCTCCAGCAGGATCCGGGGCTTGCCGGGGCAGGTGACGCCCGCGCGGGGCTGATGCGCCAGGGCGGCGACGAAGCCGGGCAGGGGACCCGGCTCGAATGTCGCCGGCCGGCGCAGGGCCGCGCGCAACCGGTCCCGCAGACCGGGCTCGACGCTGTCGGAGACGGCATCGAAGCCCGAGACCAGGATGTCGGCCGTCGTCCGCTCGTCGAGCCCGGCGGCGGCGAGGAACGCGGCGTCGAGATCGCAGAGGCGGGCGGCGGCGAGCGCCTTGGCGGTGATGTCGAGGGCGACGGCCTCGGGCGCGGCACCCCCGGTGAGGGCACCCCAGCCTTGTGCGAACAGGCGCTCGGCGATGGAGCCGGTCCGCCCGGCGGCGTGCACGCGCTTGAGGTCGTTGACCTCGACGAGGAGGGCGCGAAGCGCCAGCGGGGCCGCGGGACCGGCGCCCTCCGTCTGCGACGACATCAGTGCGTGCCGCCGAGCCAATCGAGCAGCATGGTCTGCTGCTTGCCGAAATCGTGCTCGGGGCCGTGGCCGTTCTTGACCATCGGGGCCTTGAAGAAGCTCGAGAGCTGCTCCTGGGGGCCGCCGTCGCCGCGCTTCTTGGCCAGATCGAGGACGCGGGCGATCTCGATGACGAGGGGAGCCGCCAGGATCGAGTCCTTGCAGAGGAAGTTGACCTTGATCTGCATCCGCTGACCCAGGAAGCCGGTGACGTCGATGTTGTCCCAGGCTTCCTTGTCGTCACCGCGCGGCCGGTAATAGTGGATGTGCACGAGGTGGTCCTCGACCGGGTAGCCGAGGATCGAGTCGAGCACCGTGCCCTTGGTGTTCAGCTTGGACTGGAGCGAGTCCTTGTCGTTCAGGGCGAGTCCGTCGCGGTTGCCGAGGATGTTGGTCGAGAACCAGCCGTCCACGTGCAGGGCGCGGGCCTTGAGCGCCGGGGCCAACACCGTCTTCATCATGGTCTGGCCGGTCTTGCCGTCCTTGCCCGCCACGGGGACGTTCATCTCCCTGGCAAGTTCCAGCAGGGCCGGCACGTCGGCGGCCACGCTCGGGGTGAAGTTCGCGTAGGGCACGCCGCTCTTGATCGCCGCATAGGCGTAGAGCATCGCCGGGCTGATCGACTCGTCGCTGCTGTCCAGGCCCTTCTCGAAGGCGGCCGTCGAGTTCAGGGTCGGGTCGGACAGGTTGGGCCAGCGCTCGGTGGAGGCGAGGTTGATCACCACGACCTCGTCGAGGTTGCTCTCGGCCTTGAAGCGCCGGAGGTCGTTGGCGATGACCGAGACCGCCTCGCGGTGGTCCTTGGCGACGATGCGGTTGGCACCCTCGATGTTCTTGCAGAACTTGGCGCTGCCGACGGCCGGCCAGGGCTTGATGCCCTTGAGGACCTGGGCGCCGTTCTCGATGTCCTGGGCGGTGAGGACGCCGTGACCGGTGGCGGCGGAGCCGAGGTCATCGTCGTTCAGGTCCCATCCGCCGAACACGAGGTCCTTGTAATCGGCCATTCCCGGGACGGAGACGCCCGCGAGGGGGAGGCCATCGAGGCGGTTCGAGCCGGATTTGATCATCTCGATGCCTGCGATGGCGGTGGTGGCGACTGCGCCTCCCATGCCAACGAACGCAACGCCGACTCGGCGACCGGTCTGCATGCTCATTGGAAAACGGCTTCCTTCTTCAGGCGAACGGGAGCCTGTCCCAACCTGGGGGCCGTTCCGCTCAGCCCTCACTAACTGGGCTTCCGGGGTTGCGTTCCAACCCTGGCCAGGACGCCTTTTTGACGCGGCGGGCCTGAACGGCGTCCGAACGAAGTGTTAAAATTTCGTAAATACAATGGCTTAACCCATCGTTAAGCCTGCCATCGTTGAATCACGGAGCTGTCCCATTCTGGTCACAGCGACCGGCGAGACGTCCCCTCGCTGAACGACAACGAAGCCGCGCCCGACGAAGGCAGCGGTACGAACAAGGACCAATGATGGGGGTTTTCCCGGAGCCGGCGCTCTGCGCCGACGACGTGAGCCGTCTCGTGCCCAACGAGACCTTCGACGTAGACCAGACCGTGGCGTGGCTGCCGCGGACCGAGCGCCGGACGCGCCGGACCTTCGCCACCCTTCGCCGCCGCACCCTCGCGACCCTCGTGACGGGCGCGCTGCTGGGCGGCGCCCTGCCGCAGAACGCCCTGGCGCCCGCCGCGGCGGCCCATGACCGGATCGACGAGCGCGCCCTGACGGCGCAGGCCCTCGTCCGGGATCAGTCCGCGCCCATCTCCGAGATTCCCAACGCGTCCGACTGGGCCGGGGTTCCGGTGGTCGAGCAGGAGCCCGCGACCCTGTCGCTCATCGAGAGCGACCTCGCCTCCCTCGCCCCGAGCCGCGACGCCTCCGGCGCCGAGCGCCTGCGCTTCGGCGACATGGCCGTCCCGCGCGAGATCGTCGACACCATCCTTCGCGCCGCCACCGAAACGGGCGTCGACCCGGTCTACATGATGGCGCTGGCCGACAAGGAATCGAGCTTCTCCACCACGGTGAAGGCGTCCACCTCCTCCGCCGAGGGCCTGTTCCAGTTCCTGTCGGGCACCTGGTTCGAACTCATCCGCACCTACGGCGCCCGCCACGGGCTCGCGGAAGAAGCCGGAGCGGTGAAGGGGCGCGGCAGCGCCATCACGATCGCCGACGAGGCGATGCGCACCCGCGTGCTCCGCCTGCGCCAGGATCCCTACGTGGCCGCCCTGATGGCGGGCGAGCTCATCAACCGCGACAAGGGCCGGATCGAGCAGCGCATCGGCCGGGACCTCTCCACCGCCGAGCTCTACTTCGCGCATTTCCTCGGCACCGCCAGCGCCGGCCGCTTCCTCGAGCTCACCGCCGAGAAGCCGGGCCAGGTCGCCAAGCAGGTCTTCAAGGCCGCGGCCAAGGCGAACCGCAGCCTGTTCACCGAGAAGGCCGGCAAGGGCCGCCGCAGCCTCACCGTCGCCGAGGTCCGCGAGAAGATCGGCGGGATGATCGACCGTCGCCTCGACCGGTACGAGGGCGTCGCCGCCCTCGCGGCGCCGGAGCTGAAGTCGGAGGTCACCCTCACGGAGATCGAGACCGACGCGGCCCCCGTCCCGGCGCAGGCCGGGCGCGTCCAGGTCACCGAGGCGACCGCCCCGGCCGAGTGACTCAGTGCCCGGCCGGCGCGCCGCCGCCGAGCTTGACCTTGCTGAGGATCATCGCGAGCGGCACCGCCGCCCCCGAGACGAGGCAGAGCGACCAGAACACGTCGATGTAGCCCCAGTACGCCACCTGGGTCTGGAGCTGCTGGCCGATCCAGGCCATGGCCTGGTTCTGCGCCTCGACGCCGGACGCCCCATGGGCCTGGAAGTACTGCGTCGCCGCCCGCAGGGTCTCCTGGTAGTTCGGGTTGGCGCTGGAGATGCTCTCGCCGAGCCGGCTCTGGTGGAATTGCTGCCGGTAGGCCAGCACGTTCTGGGCGAGGCACACGCCCATCGAGCCGCCGACGTTGCGGGCGACGTTGATCAGCGCCGAGGCCTGGTCGGTCTGCGACTTGTCGATGCCCTCGTAGGAGGCCGCGGTGATGGAGATGAAGATCATCGGCAGGCCGATGCCGATGTAGATGCGCGACCAGGCGAAGAACCAGAAGCTGGTGTCGCCGTAGAGCCGGGTGAGGTCGTACATCGCCGCGGAGACGATCGCGGCGCCGAGAGCGATCAGGTATTTCGGCTGGACCTTGCCCGAGATGCGGCCGATCACCAGCATCATGAAGACGGTGACGAGGCCCCCCGGCGCCAGGACGAGGCCCGCCAGCGTGGCGGTGTAGCCGTAATATTCCTGCACCAGCTGCGGCACGAACTGCGTCGTGGCGATCAGGATCGCGCCGGTGGCCATCATCACGAGGAAGCACGCCCCGAACTGGCGGCTGCCCAGGAGCCGGAGATCCACCACCGGGTTCTTCCGGGTGAGCTCCCAGGGGATCATCGCCACGAAGGCGACGGCGCAGATCACCGCGAACACGATGATGAAGGTCGAGCCGAACCAGTCCTTGCGCTGGCCCTCGTCGAGGACGACCTCGAGCGACCCGAGGAAGGTGGCGACGAGGAGGAAGCCGATCAGGTCGAAGCGCACGCCCTCGCGGCGCAGGCGCCGGCGCTCCGCTACCGCTCCCGGCGGATCCTCCAGCAGCACGTGCATCAGTCCGAGCGCGATCAGGCCTATCGGGCCGTTGATGAGGAAGCACCAGTGCCAGGAGACGTTGTCAGAGAGCCAGCCGCCGAGGGTCGGCCCGATCACGGGCGCCACCACCACGGCGAGGCCGTAGAGGGCGAAGGCCTGGCCCCGCTTCGCCGGCGGAAACGAATCGGCCAGGATCGACTGGGCCAGCGGCGCCATGCCGCCCCCGCCCAGGCCCTGGAGGACCCGGAAGACCAGGAGCGATTCGAGGTTCCAGGCGAAGCCGCACAGCACCGAGGCCACGGTGAAGAGCGCGATGCTCCACATGAAGAAGGCCTTGCGACCGAATCGCTTGGCGAGGAAGCTCGAGGCGGTGAGCACGATGGCGTTGGCGACGAGGTAGCTCGTCACCACCCAGGCGGCCTCGTCGGGGCCGACCGCGAGGCCGCCGGAGATGTAGCGCAGGGCCACGTTGGCGATGGTGGTGTCGAGCACCTCCATGAAGGTCGCCAGCGAGACGACGAGGGCGATGGCCCAGGGATTGTGCCCGCCCGGCGCCTTCGCGGCGGCGGCGCTCACCGGACGTGCACCCGGGGCACGATCGACATGCCGGGTCCGATGGCGACGTCGGTCGGCCACTGGTCGACGACGATCTTCACCGGGATGCGCTGGACCACCTTCACGTAGTTGCCGGTGGCGTTCTGGGCCGGGAGCAGGCTGAAGGCGGTGCCGGAGCCGGGCTGCACGGAATCCACGTGCCCGGTGATCTTGCGCTCCGGGTAGGCGTCGATCTCGATGTCGGCGTGCTGGCCCGGCCGCATGTCGGTGATCTGCGTCTCCTTGTAGTTCGCGATCACCCAGATGTCGTCGGGCACGAAGGTCGACAGCGTCTGCCCGGCCTGGGCGAACTGACCCTTGGCGCCCGAGAGCTGCACGACCCGGCCCGGTTGGGCCGCCGTCACGGTGGTGTAGCCGAGGTTGAGCTCGGCCTGCGCCACCTGCGCCTGGCCGGTGGCGAGGCTGGCCTCGGCGCCCGCCTTCTGCGCGGCCAGGGCGCCGACCTGGGTGCGCGCCGCGACGAGCGTCGCCTTCGCCCGGTCGTAGGCGGCCTGCTGCTGGTCGAGGGTCGAGGACGAGGATTGCGAGCGCTGGATCGTGCCGGCGCCCTTCTCGGCGAGGTCCCGGTAGCGGGCCGCGTCCTCGCGGGCGAATTTCAGGGACGCCTCGGCCTGCGTCACCTCCGCCTCGGAGGCGGCCACCTGAGCCTTCTGGCCCTCGATCTGCGCCTCGAAGTTGCGGATCGAGGCTTCGGCCGAGGCGACCTGCGCCCGGGCCTGCGCCAGGGCCACCTCGTAGTCGCGCCGGTCGATCTGGAACAGGACCGCCCCGGTCTCGACATGCTGGTTGTCGGTGACCGGCACGTCGACGATGTAGCCGGCGACCTTCGGCGCGATGGAGAATTGCCGCGCATCGACGAAGGCGTCGTCGGTGGATTCGAAGGGGTGCAGGCGGGTCAGCCAGTAGACGTAGGCGCCGGCCGCCACGGCGACCACCGCGACCGCGATGCCGAGCGCCCAGACCGGATGCCGGCGCAGGACGTTCGGCTTCTTCTCCGACGGGCCGTCCGAGCCCCGATCGTCCGGGGACGTTCCGTCGCCGGAAGACTCGGCCTCCGCGGCGGGGACCTGATCCTGGGGGTCGAGGGGCCGCGCCGCATCATCGCGTGCGGTCCGGCGACCCACGGTCTGCTGATCCTGAAGCATCGACTGATCGTCCGCACGCATCCAGGGGCCGCGCGATCGGAGACCGCGCCGCCCGAAACTCCCGCCTCGGCGACAACAAGAAGTAGCGCGGGCGATTGTTCCCGGCGTGGATCACGTTTGCGGGCACCCTCCGCGGCCGGACGGAACGCCGGAAATCCGCTGCGCGTTCTCGGGCGTGCCGGACGGGATCCGGTCTGTCCGCGAGCGACAGGAGGTGCGTATGTCGGCCGGTTCTCCCCTGATCCCACCGGGTGCCGCCGGTCCGGGCGGCATCGATCGCCTCGACGCGATGAGCATGGTGCTGGCCCGCAACTGGTGGTTGATGGCCCTGCGCGGCGCGGTCGCGATCCTGTTCGGGGTGATCGCCTTCGTGGCGCCGGGGGCCTTCGTGCTGTCGCTGGTGCTGTTCTTCGCCGCCTACATGCTGGTCGACGGCATCGTCGGGATCGTCGCCTCGGTGCGGGCGGCGCAGCGCCACGAGCGCTGGGGCTTCCTCCTCCTCGAAGGCCTCCTCGACATCGTCGTCGGCGTCGCGGCGGTGCTCGTGCCGGCGGCGGCCGTCTGGGCCTTCGTCTACCTCGTGGCGTTCTGGGCCCTCGTCACCGGCGGCCTGATGGTCGCGGCGGGCTTCCGCCTGCATGCCCATTACGGGCGCTGGTGGCTGGTGCTCGGCGGCGGCGTCTCGATCCTGCTGGGAATCGCGCTGCTGATCGATCCCGGGATGTCGGCGCTGGTCCTGGCCTGGTGGGTCGGCAGCTACACGATGGTCTTCGGGCTCCTGCTGGTGATCCTGGCCTTCCGCCTGCGCGGCCGCCACGCGGAAGCGGGCCGGCCCGGTCCCCTGGGGCGTCCCGGAACGGCGTAGCTTTGCCCGCGGGAGATGGTCTAGAACCGATCGGACACCGCGCGGCGCTCGCCTGCTGAGCGCCGCCCCCCGTGACCATGGCCCGCGATGACCTCCCCCGACCCGGACCGCCCGCGCCCCGAGCGGGTCGACCCGCCCCAGCCGGCCCCCGAGCCACGGCCCGCCGGCGGGCCGGATACCGAGGACACGCGCGCCGCGGCGCGGGAAGCCGCGGCGGCGGCCCGGATCCTCGGGCGCCAGCTCGGCGTGCTCGCCCTGGGGGCGGCGCGGGGGGCCGGGCGCCGGGCCGCCGGCGCGGCGCGGGCGGCGGGACCCGCCTGGCAGGGCTGGGCCGCCCGCATCCGCCCACGCGCGCCGACCGACGCGCCCGCGCCCGCGCCGTCCGCGGAGGGGCCGATGCCCGCCGGCGGGATCACGGGCGGGGCCGCACCGCGTGCCACCGGCCTGCCGGCGCGCCTGCGCCGCCATCCCTGGCTGGCCGCCGCCCTGGCGGCCGTCCTGCTGCCGACGCTGTTCCTGGCCGGGCTCGTCCTCTACAGCTTCGCCACCCTGCCGCCCCTGGGCGGCGTGGCGCCGGAGGCGGGCCAGCGGGCGCTGACCGTCGAGGCCGATGACGGCCGGGTCTTCGCGACCCGCGGGGCGTTCCAGGGCCAGAAGCTGACGGCGGCGGAGATGCCGCCCCATCTGGGACAGGCCATCATCGCCATCGAGGACCGGCGCTTCCGGTCGCACTGGGGCATCGACCCGCGCGGCCTCCTGCGCGCCGTCTACCGCAACGCCGTCGGCGGGGGCGTGCGCGAGGGCGGCTCCACCATCACCCAGCAATATGCCCGGCTGATCTCCCTGAACCAGGAGAAGTCCCTGCGCCGCAAGATCCAGGAGGCGTTCCTGGCCCTGCGCGTCGAGGCGACGATGTCGAAGGACGAGATCCTGCTCGGCTACCTCAACACCGCCTATTTCGGGGCCGGGGCCTACGGCGTCGACGCCGCCGCACGGCGCTATTTCGGGAAGGGCGCGAAGGCCCTGACCCTGCCCGAGGCCGCGATGCTGGCCGGCCTCGTGCGCGCGCCCTCGCAGCTCGCCCCGACCCGGAACTTCGGCGGCGCCAAGGAACGGGCCGACGTGGTGCTGCAGGCCATGGTCGAGACCGGCGCCATCACCGCGGCCGAGGCCGACAAGGCCCGCGCCCAGACCATCACGCTGCGCACGCCCCCCGAGACCCCGCCGGGCACCAACTACTTCCTCGACATGGTCTCGGCGGAATCGAAGAAGCTCGCCGACGCGCCGGGCGACGTCACCGTGCGCACCACCCTCAACCTCGACCTGCAGAGCCTCGCCGAGGGGGTCGTCGCCCGCCGCCTCGATGCCGAAGGGGCCAAGAAGAAGGCCGGGCAGGGCGCCATGGTGGTGCTCAACAAGGAGGGTGCGATCCTCGCCATGGTGGGCGGGCGCGACTACGAGGACAGCCAGTTCAACCGCGCCACCCAGGCCAAGCGCCAGCCCGGCTCGCTGTTCAAGCTCTTCGTCTACCTGACGGCCTACGAGAACGGCTTCAACCCCGACACGGTGCTGGTCGACCGGCCGATCCAGATCGGCGACTGGGAGCCGCAGAATTCCACCGGCCGGTTCAAGGGCGCGGTGCCCCTGCGCAGCGCCTTCGCGCAGTCGATCAACACCGTGGCGGCCCAGCTCGCCGACGAGGTCGGCATCCCGGCCGTGATCGCCACCGCCCACCGGATGGGCGTGACCTCGGACCTGCCCAACGTGCCGAGCCTGGCCCTGGGCTCGGCCGAGGTGACGCTCCTGGAGATGACCCGCGCCTATGCGGGGGTGCTGGCCGGGGCCGCCCCGGTGGACGCGCACAGCGTCCACGCCATCCGGGGCGCCCAGCCGCAGCCGCTCTACCTCCGCGCCGAGACGAAGGGCGGCACCGCGATTCCCACCGAGGCCCGCGCGATGATGCTCGATTCCCTCCAGGCCGTGGTGGATGGCGGCACCGGCAAGGGTGCGCGGGTCGCCGGCCTGCCGGTGGGCGGCAAGACCGGGACGACCCAGGATTATCGCGATGCCTGGTTCATCGGCATGACCCCGGACCTCGTCGTCGGCGTCTGGGTCGGCAACGACGACAATGCCTCCATGAACCGGGTCGGCGGCGGCGACCTTCCGGCGAGCATCTTCCACGACTTCGTCCAGCGGGCGACGGCGCAGCTGGCCAAGGGCCGCAAGCGCCCCTCCGCCGCCAGGGCCGAGCCGGCGCCCGCCCGCGAGGTCGCCACCAACGCCGCGGCCCCCGGCCTGCGCGGCGTGCCGGAGGTGGTCGATACCGGCACCCTGGCCTTCCGGGGCCGCACCGTCCGCCTCCTCGGGGTGGAGGGGGAGGGCGGGGCGCTGGCCCGGCAGCTCGCCCGCTACCTGCGCCGCCGCGAGGTGACCTGCGCGCCGCCGGCCGGGGCCGATGCCGCCGCCGAGCAACTCCGCTGCCAGATCGACGGCGACGACCTCGCCTCCCTGATCCTCACGGCCGGCGGCGCCCGCGCCGCGGAGGACGCGCCGGCCGACCTCCTCGCCGCCGAGGAGCAGGCCCGCTCCGAGCGCGCCGGCATCTGGGGCCGGCGGCGGTAGGGGGAGGCTGTGCGCCAGCGGGCCTGAGTTTCGGTCCCGTGGTTGCACCGCGCCGTCGATGGCCTATCTCGAGGCTCACTCGCGAACGGATGTGGGTCGCATCTCGCAGGCGGTTCCGTGCGGATCTGCGGGGGGCGGACGTTTTGATCAGGGAAGACAGGTCGATTCCAGAGGCTGCCGTCCCGATCGTGCCGCACCGGACGGTTCTGATGAAGGACGTTCCAAACGCCTTCGGGACCTACCACGACCTCGTCCGGGCAAGCGGCTCGACCACCTACCGGCTGGGCGACACGTTCCAATCCGCGGTGACGGCCTACAGCTTTCCCCGCTGCACGCTGTTCGACCGTCAGCTGATCGGGGTCGAGCACCGACGCGACCCCGCGCAGATCCGGCGCGACGGTTTCGAGCACTTCCACCTGCAGGTTCTACGGTCGGGCCGCATGGCCGGCGGCCCCTTGGCCGAGGAGCGCAAGCTCGCGCCGGGGGACGCCATCCTGTTCGATGCGACACTGCCGCAACGGACCTTGGTGGAGGATGCCGATTACGTCACCGTGACCCTGCCGCGTGAACTCCTCGATGCCGTGCTCCCCGACGCCCGACGCCTGCACGGGCGGATCCTGCCGCGGGATTCCGGCCCCCTGGGGGCGGCCGTCCTGTCCCTGGCGCGCCAGGCGTCCGGCCTCGGGGTCGATCCGAGCGCCGAGAGCGCGCTGATGATCGCGGATCTGCTGGCAGGATTGGTCGGAACCACCGGGCTGACCGGCCAGGGGCGCGTCGACGAAGGTGAGATGGACCGATCCCGGCGGCTCCGGGCGGAACTGTTCATCGACGCCAACCTGGGCCGCCAGGACCTCGACGTGGAGGCCGTGGCGCGCGGCATCGGCCTGTCGCGGAGTGCCTTGTATCGGACGTTCCAGAGGTCCGGAGGGATCGAGCGCGAGATCATTCGGCGCCGCGTCGCCCGGCTGAGGTCGGCGCTCCTGACGCCGTATGAGGGACGCCCGATGAAGGCCCTGGCTTTCGATTTCGGCTTTGCGAGCATGAGTCACTGCTCGCGCGTCTTCAAGGATTTCTACGGTGTCGCGCCGAACCGGCTTCGGGGCGAACTTCGCGGAGCGGCCGGCACGAACGCGCAGGATCTGAGGGTCGATCGCATGGACGCCTGGTACCGGGACCTGAACCTGTCGTCGCGCGCTTCGGCCTAGCGGCCGTTCGTCTCGCCGCGGTGGCGCGAGGCCCGGGACCGGCCCGGAATGCCTCCGCCGACCCCCTTGACCTTCCCACCATGGGAAGCCCCACATGGGGGACATGGACAAGCGCCCGACCCTCGACGCCACGCTCCCCGCACCCGGCCGCCGCCTCGGCTTTCCGGTGGAGGGGCTGTCCTGCGCCGCCTGCGTCGGGCGGGTCGAGCGCGCGCTCCGGGCGCTGCCCGGAGCCTCGGAGGTCTCGGTCAACCTCGCCACCGGGCGGGCCGAGCTGCGGCTTCCGGGACCGGGCGAAGCGGCGGTCGAGGCCGTCGCGCGGGCGGGCTACGGCGTGCCGGAGGCGGTCACCACCCTGGCGATCGACGGATTGTCCTGCGCCTCCTGCGTCGGGCGGGTCGAGCGCGCCCTCGCGGCCGTCCCGGCCGTCACGGCGGCCACGGTCAACCTCGCCACCGGCCGGGCCGACGTGCGTCACCCCGAGGGGCTGGTCGCGCGGGCCGAGCTGGAAGCGGCCGTGGCGAAGGTCGGCTACGCCGTGCAGGCCCCGGCCGAAGCGCCGGCCGCGGCCGGCGAGACCCGCCGGGCGCGGGAGGGCGAGGCCCTGCGGCGCGACCTCGTCGCGGCGGCCGTGCTGTCGGCACCGGTCGTCGTCCTCGACATGGGCGGGCACCTCGTGCCGGCCTTCGCGCACGCGGTCCACGGCGCGCTCGGGGCCTGGGCCGGATGGCTCCAGGCCGGGCTCGCCACCCTGGTGCTCGCCGGACCCGGCGCCCGCTTCTTCCGTCAGGGCCTGCCCGCCCTGGTCCGCTTCCATCCGGACATGAACGCCCTCGTGGCCCTCGGGTCGGGCGCCGCCTACCTCTACTCCCTCGTCTCCGTCCTGGCACCGGACCGGCTCCCGCCCGGCACGGCGCATCTCTACTTCGAGGCCGCGACCCTCATCGTCACGCTGATCCTCCTCGGCCGGACCCTGGAGGCCCGCGCCAAGGGGCGCACCGGCGAGGCCATCGCGCGCCTGATCGGTCTCGCCCCCGCCACCGCCCGGGTGATCCGCGACGGCGCCGAGACGGAGGTGGCGCAGGCCAGCCTGCGGATCGGGGACGTGGTCCGGGTGCGCCCGGGCGAGCGCATCGCCGCCGACGGGATCCTGGTCTCCGGGTCGAGCTACGTCGACGAGAGCATGATCACCGGCGAGCCGGTGCCGGTGGCCAAGGCGCCCGGCGACGGGGCGGTGGGCGGCACCCTGAACACCCATGGCAGCTTCGACCTGCGGGTGTCCTCCGTCGGGGGCGACACGGTGCTGGCCCGGATCGTCCGCATGGTCGAGGCGGCGCAGGGCGCCAAGCTGCCGATCCAGGCCCTGGTCGACCGGGTGACGGGCTGGTTCGTGCCCGCCGTCATCGCGGCGGCCTCGGCGACCTTCGCGGGCTGGCTCGCCTTCGGCCCGAGCCCGTCCCTCGGCCTCGCCCTGGTCAACGCCATCGCGGTGCTGATCATCGCCTGTCCCTGCGCCATGGGCCTCGCCACCCCGACCTCGATCATGGTCGGCACCGGCCGCGCGGCCGAGCTCGGCGTGCTGTTCCGCGACGGCGGCGCGCTCCAGCGCCTGCGCGCGGTGCGCGTCGTCGCCCTCGACAAGACCGGCACGCTGACCCTGGGCCGCCCGACCCTGACCGACCTCGTCGCCGCGCCGGGCTGCGCGGCGGACGAGGCCCTGCGCCTCGCCGCGAGCCTCGAATCGCGCTCCGAGCACCCCGTCGCCCGCAGCATCGTGGCGGCGGCCGCGGACAGGGGCCTGGCGCTCGGGGCCGTGACGGACTTCGAGGCGGCGCCCGGCTACGGCATCGCCGGCACCGTCGACGGCCGCGCCGTCGTCGTCGGCGCGCGCCGCTTCCTCGACCGCCTCGGAATCCCCGCCGGGGCGCTCGACGCCGAGGCGGCCCGCCTCGGCCGGGAGGGCCGCACGCCGCTCTGCATCGCCGTCGACGGGCGCCTCGCCGCCCTGGTCGCGGTGGCGGATCCGGTCAAGCCCGGGGCGGCGGAGGCCGTGGCGGCCCTGCAGGCCCGCGGCCTCGCGGTGGCCATGGTCACCGGCGACGGCCGCGCGGCGGCCGAGGCGGTGGCGCGGAGCCTGGGCATCGCCACCGTGTCCGCCGAGATCCTGCCCGGCGGCAAGGTCGCGGCGGTGCAGGCCCTGCGCGCCCGCCACGGCGCGGCGGCCTTCGTGGGCGACGGCATCAACGACGCCCCCGCCCTCGCCGAGGCGGATGTCGGGATCGCCATCGGCACCGGGACCGACATCGCGGTGGAATCGGCCGACGTGGTGCTGATGTCGGGGGCGCTCTCGGGCCTCGTCGCCGCCATCCGGCTCTCGCGGGCGGTGATGCGCAACATCCGCCAGAACCTGTTCTGGGCCTTCGCCTACAACGTGGCACTGATCCCGGTGGCGGCGGGCCTGCTCCACGCGTTGGGCGGCCCGCTGCTCTCGCCGGTGCTCGCGGCCGGCGCCATGGCGCTGTCGAGCGTCTTCGTCCTCGCCAACGCCCTGCGCCTGCGCCGGGCCGGCGGCGCAGCGCGGGCAGCGACGTGAGCGCGGGCGCCGTCACCATCGGCGAGGCCGCCCGCGCCACCGGCGTCTCGGCCAAGATGATCCGCTACTACGAGGAGACCGGCCTGCTGGCGCCGGCCGGGCGCACCGCGGGCGGCTATCGCCTCTACACCGCGGCCGACCTGCACGCCCTGCGCTTCGTGCGCCGGGCCCGCGACCTCGGCTTCACCCTGGAGGACATCCGCGCCCTGCTCGCCCTCTGGCACGACCGCGCGCGGGCGAGCGCCCAGGTGCGGCGTCTCGCCCTCGACCACGTGGCGGACCTGCGCCGCCGGATCGACGCGCTGGAGGGCATGGCGCGCATTCTGGAGGATCTCGCCGCCCATTGCGGCGGCGATGCCCGGCCCGACTGCCCGATCCTCGACGATCTCGCCGCCGGTCGACCGGACGCGCCATCCGGTCCCCAGGACGCGTCCGCCGCGACACCGCGGCAGGGGGAGCACGATCCCGAAGCGTCGCCTTCGCCGCGCGGCGAGCGTTGACCGCGTCCCTGGCCTCTTGTTTGCTGCGCGAGCGGCGTCGCAACCCCGGCGCGTCCCCTTGAGAGCCGTCGCCTCTCGAAAGTCGCTGTCCATGCCCGTCCTCGACCGGATCGCCGCCTTCGCGGACGAGATCGCCGCCTGGCGCCACGATCTCCACGCGCACCCGGAACTGCAATACGACGTCCACCGCACCGCCGGCTTCGTCGCCGACAAGCTGCGGGCCTTCGGCTGCGACACGGTCGCCACCGGCATCGGCCGCACCGGCGTCGTCGGCGTGATCCGGGGCTGCGCCCACGGCTCGAACCGGGCCATCGGCCTGCGGGCCGACATGGACGCCCTGCCGATCCACGAGGCGCGCGACCTGCCCTACCGCTCGACGGTGCCGGGGAAGATGCATGCCTGCGGGCATGACGGGCACACCGCGATGCTGCTGGGGGCCGCGAAGTATCTCGCCGAGACCCGCGACTTCGACGGCACGGCGGTGCTGATCTTCCAGCCGGCCGAGGAGGGCGGCGGCGGCGGCGAGGCCATGGTCCGGGACGGGCTGATGGAGCGCTTCGGCGTCGAGACCGTCTACGGCATGCACAACATCCCGGGCCAGGCCCTGGGGACCTTCGCCATCCGGCCGGGCCCGATCATGGCCTCCACCGACCGCTTCACCATCACCATCGCGGGCCGGGGCGGGCACGCCGCCCAGCCGCACAACGCCGTCGACAGCGTGCTGGTGGCGAGCCACGTGATCACGGCGCTGCAATCGGTGGTGTCGCGCGCCGTCGATCCCCTGGAGAGCGCGGTGGTCTCGGTCTGCGCCCTGGAGGCGGGGGAGGCCTTCAACGTGCTGCCGCAATGCGTGGTCCTGCGGGGCACCATGCGGGCGCTCTCGAAGCCGATGCGCAGCCTGATCCAGGACCGGATCACCGCGATCGTCACCCATGTCCCGCGGGGCTTCGGCGCCGCGGGCACCATCGACTTCAACAGCGGCTACCCCGTCACCGAGAACCATCCGGCGGAGACGGACTTCATCGCCGGCGTGGCGGCGGAACTCGTCGGCGAGGCCGGCATCGACCGGGCCGTGGCGCCCCTGATGGCGGCCGAGGATTTCTCCTACATGCTCGCCCACCGCCCCGGCGCCTACATCTTCCTCGGCAACGGCGACAGCGCCGGCCTGCACCACCCCGACTACGACTTCAACGACGCCGCCGCGCCCTACGGGGCCTCCCTCTGGGCGCGGGTGATCGAGACCGGTCTGCCGATCCGCGACTAGGCCTGCCCGCGGCTCACGGGCAGGCCGCGCCGCCGGGCAGGATCACCGCTGCGCCGGTCACCGAGCGGACCGGCCAGGTCGTGGTCTGGGACAGGGTCAGGTTGGTCAGGGCCGGGAACAGGTTGAAGACCGGCACGTAGCGCACGGTCATCTCCGCCATCATGTAGCGCGCGTTGACCGCGGCCTCCGAGGGCGGCGGGTCGCCGAGGATCGAATTGACCGCGCGCCTCGTCGCCTTGTCGGCGGTGCTGGAGCAGACCCGCGCCTGGTAGGCCTTGTTGGAGAGCTGGTAGACGCCCGCCGCCGTCAGGACGATGCCGGACCCGCTCGCATCCGTCGGGTACATCACCGCCCGGCCCGCCGCGTAGATGTCGTCGACGCTGGTCAGGCTGCCCCGCGAGATCAGGTCGGCCATGGCGCGGGTCGCGCGGACGAGGCGCTGCTTCGTCGCGTAGGCGCGCGGCAGCTCGATCGTGCCCATGAAGACGACGATCATGATCGGCGCCACGAGCGCGAATTCCACCGCGCTGACGCCGCGGCGGTCCCGCGCGAAGGCGCGCAGGGGGCGGCGCAGCCTTAGCATGTCCCCGCCGGATAGGGCTCCGCCCGGAACACCGTGGTCGCGGTGATCATCTGCTCGCTCGCCGAGATCGGCGCCGCCGCGAGCCCCGTGAAGCCGAAGAAGCGGGGGATCACCACCGCGGCGCGGATGGTGACGATGTCGCTGCCCTGCGGGCAGGCGAAGCGCGTGCCGAAGCTCGGCGAGGCCGCGCCGGTCTTCGGGTCGTAGGGCGCGGCGGCGGAGTTCGCGCTGAAGGTCGCGGCGGTGGTCATCTCGACCTTCAGCTTCGTGCAGTCGAACAGCACCGGGCCGTTGCACATCTCCGCCACCAGCCGGGCGGCCGGGGGCTTGGTGCCGGCCCCGTCCTGGTACACGCCGGTGAAGACCGCCCGGCCGCCCCGGTCGAGGGCGTCGTCGAGGAGCTGCTGGGCCAGGATCAGCAGGGCCGCCTCGATGATCGCGCCGAGGAGCAGCATGAAGGGCACCGCCACGAGGCCGAACTCCACCGCCGCGACCCCGCGCGTGTCCCGCCCGAGCCGGCGCAGCGTCCCGAGCCGGCGCAGCGTCGCGAAGCGATGTTCCGCGCCCGGCCTCATCGCGCGATCCGCAATTCGCTGATCTGGGCGGCTATGGCCTTGAAGGCGTCCGTCAGGTCGGAGGCGTTCTGGACGTCGTAGAACTTGTCGCTGCCGGAGGCGCAGTTCTTCAGGATGTCGCTGGTGCCCTCGGAGACCTCGACGCGGACGGTGAAGATCGCGATGCCCGCGCTCTTCATGTTGGTGCAGAGCGTCGCGAGCCGGCCATCGATCGCGTTGCGCCGCGCCGTGGAATCGTCCGAGGTCGTGCCGATCCGGTTCTGCCAGATGTAGCCGATGCCCGAGTAATACGAGGCGTTCGAGCTGTAGGAGCGGGTCGCCGACTGGTTCTGTCCATCGGTCATCAGCACCACGAACTTGCGGGTGGTCCTGTCGGTGTAGGCCGCCCCTTCCGCGAAGGGACCGCTGGGCGAGAGGACGTGCCAGCCCCAGACCAGCCCGATCGGGATGTTGGTGTCGCCCCGGACCGTCATCGCGTCGACCGCGGCGTTGAGGCCGGACTGGGACGTCGTCAGGCGGGTGATCGGCTGCAGCTCGCACCCCGAATTCGGACCGTAGAGATAGTTGTCGCTGTCCTTGTCGATCCGGCCCGTCCGCTGGATCCCGCCGGTCCGGTACTTGGACACCTGACCCTGACGGTTGCGCAGGGTGCCCGAACTCACGCCGTCCGCCATGTAGCTGTTCCACATCGGCGTCCGGGACGATTCCGTGTCGGCCTCGTCCGGGGCGAAGTAGGGCACGAACAGCGTGTCGGGCGAACTCGCGCTCGGCGGCGTCTCCTGCACGTCGTAGGGCATCGGCCGGCCCTCGACGCAGCCGCCCCAGGCGACGCCCATCTGCTGGAACAGGGTCAGCCGGTTCGCCGCCGAGACGAAGATCTGCGAATGGACCGAGGACCGGGCGTCCTTGTCGATCCAGGCCGCGCCCGCGTTGCCCGGGCCGACATTCACCGTCATCGAGAACGGGACGATGCCGATCCGCAGGGCGTTCGGCTTCGCCGGATCGACCTCCTTGAACAGGGTCGAGACGAGGTCCTTGGCCGCGGCCTTGAGGTTCGTGAGCTTCGCGCCTTCCATCGAGCCCGTGTTGTCGAGGACGAGGGCGATCTCCAGATTGCCCGAGGCGCGGCGCCCGGTGCTGCTCACCGAGATTGGCATGCCGGTGAGCCCGACCAGCCGGGTCAGGCTCGTCGGCGAGGTGCCGGTGGCCGTGACGGTGATGTCGTCCCCGTTGCGCCTCGCCCGGACCAGGAGGTCGTCGATGGGGGTCTTCTTCAGGGCGGCCCGCACCTGCGCATCGGCCTTGCTCGCCAGCTCCGCGTCGGTCGATGTCGTCGGCAGCTTGGCAAGCGAGAGAACCGTCGCGTCGGTGACGTCCTGCGCCGCCTGACGGTTCATCGACTTCACGCCGAAGTCGATCACGGTGCCGGCGAACATCAGGAGCGGGATCGCGGCGAGAGCGAAGATCAGCGCGATGGCACCGTTTCGGTCATCGCGGAAGCGTCGGAAGATGTTGCAGCGCGAACGAGTCGTGGGCTGAAGCATGCCACGACCTGTGGCGTCGAAAATTTACAAAACGCTTAAGATGAGCTCTCAGAAGATGCCGGATTCAGCGTGAGTAACAACCGAAGCGGATCCGAGATCTTCCGCTTCGGTTGCTTGGCCGTATCGAGGCTCTTGGACTCCAAATCCAAGAGCCGGAGATTCATGACCTCAGACACAGGGGGAAATCAGGCCGGGCGGTTGGCCGTTCCGCCGAGATGGAACACCCGGTGCGGCACCAGTTCGCCGCGCTCGACGTCGCCCACCGCCACCAGGATGCCGCCGCAGGTGGCGAAGGCCTTGCCCTCCACCGGGGCGTCCCGTCCGCGCAGGATCACCGGCTGGCCGCGCATCAGGCGCAGGGCCATGTCGCGGGAGACCGGCACCGACGGCACCGCGTCGAGGGCGGTCTCGACCGGATGGAGATGGCCGGCATTGCCGTCCGGCCCGGCTTCCTCGAGGGCGGCGACCTGGCAGGAATCGGCCTCCGTGAAGGGGCCGACGCGGGTGCGGCGCAGGGCCGAGACGTGGCCGTAGCAGCCGAGCAGGCGGCCGAGGTCGCGGGCGATGGCGCGGACATAGGTGCCCTTGCCGCAGGCGGCCTCGATCACGGTGCGCTCGGGACTGTGCTCGACCACCGCGAGATGGTCGATCTGCACCGGGCGGGCCACCAACACCACCTCCTCGCCGTCGCGGGCGAGGTCGTAGGCGCGCTCGCCCGCGATCTTGATCGCCGAGTAGCGCGGCGGCACCTGCTCGATGGCACCGATGAAGGTCGGCAGCGCCGCCTCCACGGCCTCCCGGGTCGGGCGCGCCTCGCTGGTGGCCACCGGCCGGCCCTCGGCGTCGTCGGTGTCGGTCTCGATGCCCCAGGTCACCGTGAAGACGTAGGCCTTGCGCCCGTCCATCACGAAGGGGACCGTCTTGGTCGCCTCGCCGAGGGCGATCGGCAGGATGCCGGAGGCCAGCGGGTCGAGGGTGCCGGCATGGCCCGCCTTCTTGGCGTTGAAGGCGCGCTTCACCACCGCGACCGCGTGGGTCGAGGTCATGCCGACGCCCTTGTCGAGGATCACCCAGCCGTTGACGTCGCGGCGCTTCGGCCGGTCCGGGCGCGGCGCGCCCCGCGGCGGACGACGGCCCTCGGCGGCCACGGGTCGGTCCGCCGGGTTCGGCGGCGCTGAGCCCTCGGTGCGCTCGACGGTCGGTTCGTTGATCATGGGGGTCCTCGGTCGATGATCATAGGGGCCGGGCGGCACGCCTGCGCCGTCCTCCGTCCCGTTCGGGGTACGCTGTTCGATGTCTCCGCCGCCTCGGGCCGGAGAGTCTGCACCGCTTCCGCGCGGTGGGCGTCAGGCCGCGTCGGGGTCCGACGCGCCGTCCTCTGTCTCCACGGCCGGTGATTCGAGATCACGGCGCACCTTATCAGTCCGCAGCAGGGCGTCGATCCGGTCGGCCTCGTCGAAGGTCTCGTCGCGCAGGAAGCGCAGGTCGGGCGCGTATTTCAGGTTCACCCGGCGGGCGACCTCCTGGCGCAGCGCCTTCTTGTTGCGCGCCAAGGCCGCGAGGACCGGCGCCTCGTCGAGGCCGCCGAGCGGCATGATGTAGGCGGTGGCGAGCTTCAGGTCCGGCGACATCCGCACCTCCGGCACCGTGATGACGTGCGCGCTCAGCACCGCGTCCTGGATGTCTCCGCGCTGGAGAACCTCGGCGATGGCGTGGCGGATCAGCTCGGCGACGCGCTGCTGGCGCTGCGAGGGTCCGGTGGAGGTCTGTTTCTGGGCCATGAAGAATTCTGATCGTCTTGTCGGCGAAGCGGTTCGGCACCCGCGCGCCGGAGCCGCGGACGAGACGTCGCTGAGTTGGAACATCGAGGGTCCGCCGCACGCGAGACGCCGGGCCGGCGGGAACGAAGCGGACGTCGAAGGCGACCCTCTTAGCGCAGATCGTCCGCCGGGACATAGGCCTGTCGTGCGGGTTTTACCCCGATCGGTGTCCGTCCGCAGGCGCACCACCACGCCGAAACGGGAGCGGGGCCGCGACCTCGTCGCGACCCCGCTGGTATTCCGAACCGAATCATCCGCTCAGAGCGTCCGGCGGATCTCCTCGACCCGGTAGCACTCGATGGTGTCGCCGGCCCGCATGTCCTGGAAGTTCTCGAAGGACATGCCGCACTCGTAGCCGGCGGTGACTTCCTTCGCATCGTCCTTCAGGCGCTTCAGCTGGGCGAGCTTGCCCTCGTGGATGACCACGCTGTCGCGAATCAGGCGGACATGGGCACCGCGCTGGACCACACCGTCGGTGATGCGGCAGCCGGCGATCTTGCCGACCTTCGACACGTCGAAGATCTGCAGGATCTGGGCTTCGCCGAGACGCTCCTCGCGCAGCGTCGGCGGAAGCATGCCCGACAGGGTCGACTTAATGTCATCCACGAGGTCGTAGATGATGTTGTAGTAGCGGATCTCGACACCGTTCCGCTCGGCCGACTCGCGCGCTTCCTTGTGGGCCCGCACGTTGAAGCCGATGACGACGGCCTTCGATGCCTCCGCCAGGGTGATGTCGGACTCGGTGATGCCGCCGACGCCCGCGAGCAGGATGCGCGCCGACACCTCGTCGTTGCCGAGCTTCTCCAGCGCGCCGTTGATGGCCTCGACCGAGCCCTGCACGTCGCCCTTGACGACGAGAGCCAGTTCCTTGCGGCCGGCGCCCTCCTTGAGGTCGCGCATCATGTCCACGAGCGAGCGGTTCGCGCCGCCGGTGCGGGCGGCGATGCGCTCGCGCTTCTGGCGGGCACGATACTCCGTGACCTCGCGGGCTCGGGCCTCGTTCGGAACGACCACGACGCGGTCGCCCGCATCCGGGGTGCCGTTGAAGCCGAGCACCTCGACCGGGACCGACGGCCCGGCGTAGGGCACGTTCTCGCCCTTGTCGTCGATGAGGGCGCGCACGCGGCCCCACTCGGCGCCGGCGACCACGATGTCGCCGGTGAACAGGGTGCCGCGCTGGACCAGGACCGTGGCCACCGGGCCGCGACCGCGATCGAGCTTGGCCTCGATGACCGTGCCCTCGCCGTCGCGCGTCTCGTTGGCGCGCAGGTTCATGATCTCTGCCTGGAGCTGCAAGCCGTCGAGCAGTTCCTCGAGACCGTCACCCGTCTTGGCCGAAACCTCGAACTCGAGGGTCTCGCCGCCCATGGACTCGACCTGGATATCGTGCTGCAGAAGCTCGGTGCGGACCCGCTGGGGGTTCGCCTCGGGCTTGTCGATCTTGTTGATCGCCAGGATCAGCGGCACACCGGCGGCCTTGGCGTGGGAAATCGCCTCGACCGTCTGGGGCATGACGCCGTCATCGGCCGCCACCACGAGCACGACGATATCCGTCACCTTGGCGCCGCGGGCGCGCATGGAGGTGAAGGCGGCGTGGCCTGGGGTGTCGATGAAGGTGACCATGTCGCCGCTGGGCGCCGCGACCTGGTAGGCGCCGATGTGCTGCGTGATGCCGCCGGCCTCGCCGGAGACCACGGTG
Source organism: Methylobacterium sp. Leaf104 (assembly GCF_001422885.1). GTDB lineage: Bacteria > Pseudomonadota > Alphaproteobacteria > Rhizobiales > Beijerinckiaceae > Methylobacterium. The sequence goes on from NZ_LMMZ01000001.1 coordinate 442,704, forward strand.
GTCTTGCGGATCGCGTCGAGGAGCGAGGTCTTGCCGTGGTCGACGTGGCCCATGATCGTGACGACCGGGGGACGCGGATCGAGATCCTCCTCCAGCTCCGGCTCGTCGCTGAACAGGCCTTCCTCGACGTCCGACTCCGCGACGCGGCGCACGGTATGGCCGAGTTCCTCGGCGATGAGCTGCGCCGAATCCGAATCGATCACGTCGGTGATCTTGTGGATCTGGCCCTGCTTCATCAGCAGACGGATGACGTCCACCGCCCGCTCCGACATGCGGTTGGCGAGCTCCTGGATCGTGATCGTCTCCGGGATCGTGACCTCGCGGGAGAGCTTCTCCTTCTGCTCCACCTGTCGGTTGCCGCTCATGCGCTGCTGGCGGCGGCGGAACGAGGCGACGGAGCGCGTGCGCTCGTCCTCGCCCGAGGTGGCGGTAGCGATCGTGAGACGGCCGCGGTTGCGGTCGCCGCCCGGCTGCTTCGGGGTCTTGGGCGGCGTGATGATCTTGAGCGGCATGCCGGGACGGCGGATGACGCGCTTCTGCTCGCTCTCCTCCTCGGCAGCCTGCGGCCGGCCGGCGGTGCGGGCCGGCGCGGCGCCGCCGGCCGGACGCGCGGCGGTGGCCGCGGTCGGTGCGGTGGGCTCCGGCTCTGGCGCCGGAGCAGGACGAGCCATGAAGTTCAGGTCGCGCGGCTTGCGCACGTCGGCCGTGATGGTCTTGCGCGGCTCAGCCGTGGCGGGCCGTGCCGTCAGCGGCGGACGCGCAGCCGGACGGGCCGGCGCCGCGGGAGCGGCAGGCCGGGCCGGTGCGGCGGCCGGAGCGGGGCGCTCCGCGGCGGGCTCGGCGGCGACGGGGGGCGCCGAGCGGACGATGGTCGGGGCCGCCGGCATCGGGGCAGTCTTCGACACGGTCGGAGCGGCAGCCGGTGCAGCCTCGGCCTTCGCCGCATCCTGCGCGGCGGCCTCGGCTGCGCGGCGCGCCTCCTCGGCGGTGCGGCGCTCCTCTTCCTCCTTGCGGCGGCGGGCGTCTTCCTCGCGCTTCTTCGCCTCGGCGGCTTCGCGCTCGCGCTGCTCGGCGGCCAGGCGCTCGCGCTCGGCGGCGGCTTCCGCCTCGGCACGCTTCTGCGCCTCGGCCTCACGGCGCTTGGCGTCGGCGAGGGCGGCCGCGCGGGCGTTGCTCTCCTGCTCGCTCAAGGTGCGCAGCACGACGCCGCTGGCGGACCGCTGAGCCTGCCGCGGCGCGGCCGGCGGCGGGGGCGGAGCCACCCGCGTCGCAGGGGCAACCGGCGTCGTCTCCCGCGCGGGGGTGGCCGGAGCCGCGCCGATGACACGGCGCTTCACCGTCTCGACCACGACCTGCTTGGAGCGGCCATGGGAGAAGCTCTGACGCACCGTTCCCTGCTCGATCGGACGCTTCAAGGACAGCGGCTTCGAAGGGGGTCTCGCCTGCGTCTTGTCGCCCGGATTGTTCGTATCGCTCATTCAGTCCAAACCCTGAGGGTTTCCATCGTCCCGTGAACCGGCAAACTGCTGTGCGCCGGGTAGATCCGTCACTTCAATCGTCGTGCAGATCGGAAACGGCCTGCCCATTGCGGGCGGAGCCGGCCTCCTCGGCCGTCGTCGCCAAACCTTCGAAGGAGCGGAGCCGACGCCAACGCGCAAGGCAGCCGGAAGCTCCGACTCCTGCGACGAGAGCCGCATGTATCACATGATCCCGACCCAAGGCCATGTCCAATTCTTCGTTGGATAGGTCATCGATGACGGGTATGCACGATATGGCACTGCCATGCCGCCGGTGCAATGCCGCGACGATCTTGCGCCGGCCGTCCGCGCTTCCGTCGGAGGCCTGGATCACCGCCGCCACGCCCGCCTTGTCGCCGATGGCGGACTCGACCTTGGCAAAGCCCGCCACGACGCAGCCGGCCTTGTTGGCCAGCGACAGCGACTGGCGCAGGTCGGCTCGAAGGCCCTCCGCGATCTTGTCGGCGAGGTCGCTCGCGTCTGCGTCCTTGGTCCTGAAGGCGCGCTGGAAGGCGCGCCGCTTCACCGCCGCGTCGACCACGGCGCGGGTCGGCGTGAGCCAGGCGCCGCGGCCGGGCAAGCGGGCCCGCAAGTCGGGCACCACGGTGCCGTCGGGTCCGAGAACGAAGCGGATCAGGGCCGTCGGCGGCTGAGACACCCGGGTGACGAGGCATGTGCGCAGAGCATTAGCGCGACCCCGTCCCAGCCCCGCATCGAGCAGCGTGCTCGGATCGAGCTCGACGGCGTCGTCGGTCACATCTGCGGTTTCGCCCGTCATGCGGCGTCGAATTCTCTCATCAACAGGAATACGTCCCCGCGATCCATGACCGCGGGGATCGTCGATTCGCCGCCTCAGGCCGAGGCCGGTTCCTCGTCCGTGGCCTCGGTCGCCTCAGGCTCCGCCGGGGCCTCGATCCAGCCGGCATGGACGCGAGCGGCCATGACCATGGCCTCCGCCTCGGCCCGCGAGATCTCGAAGCCGTCGAGGTAGCCGGCGTGGCGCTTGGCCTCGGGGCCACGCCCCTCGGTATAGCCGACGAGATCGTCGGTGGCGCAGCCGGCCAGGTCCTCGATCGTCTTCACCTCGTTCTCGCCGAGGGCCACCAGCATCGGCGTGGTGATGCCGTCGATCTCGCGCAGTTCGTCCTGTACGCCGAGTTCCTGGCGCTTGGCATCGAACTCCGATTCGACGCGAGCCAGGTGATCCTGGGCGCGCGCCTGGATCTCGGTGCCGCTCTCCTCGTCGAGGCCCTGGATGTTGGCGAGCTCGCCCGGCTCGACATAGGCGATCTCCTCGACGTTGCGGAAGCCTTCCGCCGCCAGGAGCTGACCCACGGTCTCGTCGACGTCGAGGGCTTCCATGAAGATCGCGGTGCGCTCGGCGAACTCCTTCTGCCGGCGCTCGGATTCCTCGGCCTCGGTCAGGATGTCGATGTCCCAGCCGGTGAGCTGCGAGGCCAGGCGCACGTTCTGTCCGCGGCGGCCGATGGCCAGGGAGAGCTGGTCGTCGGGCACCACCACCTCAATCCGGTCGGCCTCCTCGTCGAGCACCACCTTCACGACTTCCGCCGGCTGCAGCGCGTTGACGATGAAGGTCGCCTGATCCTCGGACCACGGGATGATGTCGATCTTCTCGCCCTGGAGCTCGCCGACGACCGCCTGGACGCGGGAGCCGCGCATGCCGACGCAGGCGCCGACCGGGTCGATCGAACCATCGCGCGAGATCACCGCGATCTTGGCGCGGGAGCCCGGGTCGCGGGCTACCGCCTTCACCTCGACGATGCCGTCGTAGATCTCCGGCACTTCCTGGCCGAAGAGCTTTGCCATGAACTGCGGATGCGAGCGCGAGAGGAAGATCTGCGGCCCGCGCACCTCGCGGCGCACGTCGAACAGGTAGGAGCGGATGCGGTCGCCCGGACGGAACGTCTCGCGCGGAATCATCTCGTCGCGGCGGACGATGCCCTCGCCGCGGCCGAGATCCACGATGACGTTGCCGTACTCGACCCGCTTCACGAGGCCGTTCACGACCTCGCCGATACGGTCCTTGTACTCGTCGAACTGGCGATCGCGCTCGGCGTCGCGGACCTTCTGGACGATGACCTGCTTGGCCGACTGGGCGGCGACGCGTCCGAAGTCGAAGGGCGGCAGGGTGTCTGAGATGACGTCGCCCACGAGGGCGCCGGGGTTGTAGCGGCGGGCCTGCTCCAGGGTGACCTCGCGGGCGTCGTTCTCGACCTGATCGACCACGACGAGGTGGCGCGACAGACGGAGGGCGCCGGTCTTCGGGTCGATCTCGGCATGCACGTCGGTCTCGGCGCCGTAGCGGGAGCGCGCGGCCTTTGCGATGGCTTCCTCCATCGCGTCGATGACGATGGAGCGATCGATCACCTTCTCGCGGGCAACCGCTTCGGCGATCTGCAGGAGTTCGAGCCTGTTGGCGCTGACGACAGCCATCGGTTTTCGTCCTTCTCTTCGTCGTGTTCCGTCGCGATCCCCTTCGCCGCTCGGCGCGGTGGGGATTCGGGCGTGTTAATGGAGCTTGCCGTCTTCCTTCACCCGCACCGCCTTGGTGCGGACGGGCTTGGCCTTGTTCCGGGCCTTGATGGCGAGACTCTCCTCGGTCTCGACCTTCACGGGCTTCGGCCGCTGCGAGGCCTTCGGCTTCAGGAGACGGGAAATCTTCTTCTTGAGCGGGGCAGGGGCCGGTTCGGCTTCGCTCTCCGCCACGTCCTCCTCCGCGTCGTCCGCCTCGTCTTCGAGGACGGGCGGACCGCCGCGGCGCAGGGACTCGCGGACCAGCTCGTCGGTGAGCACCAGGTAGGCGTCGCCGAGGTCGCGCAGCGGCAGGTCGATGCGGCTCGGCAGGCCCTCCTTCACGTCGGGCAGGTCGATCGGTACGGTGAGCCCGTCGGGGTTCGGCGCGCCGATGATGCCGCGGAAACGCTTGCGGCCGTCCATCGGCACGGCGAGCTCGACCTTGGCCTCGTAGCCGGCCCAGCGCGCGAAATCGACGGCCCGCACCAGCGGCCGGTCGATGCCCGGCGAGGAGATCTCGAGGTAGTAGGGCTTGCCGATCGGGTCGTCGAGATCGAGCAGTGGCGAGATCGCCCGGCTCACCGCCTCACAATCGTCCACCGTCATGGTGCCGTCGGGCCGCTCGGCCATGATCTGCACCGTGCAGCCGTTGGCGCTCGTCACCTTCACCCGGACCACGCGATAGCCCAGGCCCTGGATCGAGCCCTCGATGACCTGCACCACGCGCGCGGCCACACCGGTCTCGGTGATGAGGCGCTTCTCGGTGAGCTCGCTGTTGTGGTTGTCCGCCATGCTGCGCTTGAAGTCCGGCCTTGTCCGACGCGATCCGGCGCGAGAGGCATTGCGGCAATAAAAAAGAGCGGACCCGGTGGGGCCCACTCCCGAACCGCAGTCTCACAACTGCAACCAGAACTGATGGATTTGAAGTTAGGCCGGTTCGCCTCGATTTTCAAGATGTTTTGAAGCGCCCGACCTTGGGTTCGCGCAAACATCCCGCGGACGACACCCCCCGCAGGCATCGCCCAAGAGACGGGACGCCGGCTATCTTGGGACCCGACCGGACGACCCGCGTCCGCCGCCGGAGCCCCGCCATGCCCCACGACCCGCGCCACGGTCCAGACCCGGATGCGCTCCACCCGATACCGGGCCAGCCCCGGATCACCTTCCTACGCAACCTCGCCCTGCCGCCGAACGTCGAGATTGGCGCCTATACCTATTACGACGACCCCGCCGGACCGCAGGCCTTCCTCGACAACATCCTCTACCACTTCGCCTTCCTGGGCGACCGCCTGCGCATCGGCCGCTTCTGCGCCCTTGGGACTGGCACGCGCTTCCTCATGAACGGCGGCAACCACCGGATCGACGCGCCCTCGACCTACCCCTTCGCCATCTTCGGCGGCGCCTGGGCCGGGCGCTTTCCCGGGGAGACGGCCTTTCCGAATCGCGGGGACACGGTGATCGGCCACGATGTCTGGCTCGGGTACGATTGCACGATCCTGCCCGGCGTCACCGTGGGTCACGGCGCCGTCGTGGCGGCGAAATCCGTGGTGACCCGCGACGTGCCGCCCTACGCCATCGTGGCCGGCAACCCGGCCGTCGTCGTGCGGATGCGGGTGCCGCCGGAGGTGGCGGAGCGGTTGCTCGCTCTCGCGTGGTGGGACTGGACGCCCGAGCGGATCACGCGCTGCCTGCCGGCGATCAGCGGTGGGGATGTGGCGGGACCAGATCCGGGTTGGCTCGGAGTAATGGCGCGTACAGGCCTTTGATTTGCTGCTTTGTCGTCATCGGTTCGGCATCATGTCAATGATGTCTGGCTTGGCTGGACCGGTGCGACGATCACCACGCGCGTTTCATCGATGGCGCTGGCACCATGGTCGCGACCAAAGCCGCTGTCACGCGCGATGTGCCGCCCGAAGGATTGCAAGCTGGCCGTTTGCTGCGAATGCACAGACCCACGGAAGTCGTCGTCCGATTCCAAATGTGGTGTGGTGAGGGCGGGACGACGCTGGGGTCCGGCGTTCCTGCGTACGATCGAGGCCGGAGACGGGGCAGCGCCAAAGACGGATGTCAGGTGAGGCGCTCCATCGCGATCGGGCTCGAATCGGCGCTGGGTCGCCACGACCTAACCGACGCCCTCCACCGAAAACGCAGTCCGCAACCAGTAACGCTCCAAAGGGCTTCCGATGAGGTTTTCCGCTTCCCATTGTGCAAGGAGGGCACAGAGTGCCGCGCGGTCCCCGGAGCGCAGCGGCTGCTCCAATGCACGCAAGCGTTCGAAAACACGCTGTTCCGCAGCATTTTCCGCGGGTGGCCCGCCGACACGGTAAGCGCGCAACGGGGAGAAAAGCGCCTGCGCCTTTTCGATCTCGCCCAGCGCGAGGCAGGCACCCAGATGCCAGTAATGATCCAAGAAGCCGTTCCGGTGCGGATCGCCGCGTTGGAATTCCAGACACTTGCGCGTCGTATCCAGGGACCGGAACAACGGCAGGATATCCGCCTCGACGCGAACGACGAAGTCTTGGTAGATCGTCCGATCGGACCAATTCCAGCTGAGTCCCCCCAGGAAATGCTTGGACCGGGCAATCCGATCGCCGCAGCGTCCCAGGCTGAACCACGATGTTGTTCCGGGCATGAAGAACTGGACGATATGCCAGCTGACGACAAAACTATCCGGGTGAGAGGTTCGATCGATCAGGATCAGCCGCCCGACATGGTCGATCGGCGTAAGCCACAGGATGTTCCTTCTGGCATGCGCGAGATCGGGGTTCCGCGCGAGCAGCGGCGCCGTCAGGACTTTGATCTGTCGGCTGGTCGTCATGGTCGGGTGGTCGTCATGGTCGAGGCCGGACCTGGATCATGATGATCCCTCGCGAGGTTGGAAAATGCCGCTTGGCGGTTCTGGCCGGAACGAGGGCCCGCTTCGGGTGAAGGCCCTCATTGCCTGTCTTCGGATCATACACGCAGACCATCTGATCCGGTGCCAGTTCATAGAGATCGAGTCGCACCGAATCTCTCGCGCCGTAATTTGCCTTGTCTCCCGTCGCTTTGTCGAGGGAGTATTCGATTTTGATCTCCGGATAGTCTCGCAATTTGAATGTTTGTCCAATATCGTAATGAATGAGACTTCCGAGTCTCGTCTTGTCGAGTTTCGGGTGCAATGCCGCCAGCCGCCGCGTCGCATCGTCCGTAACGGCCTGGACTTCCTCGTTGTGCGGGCAGAATTGGTCGAGAGCCTGTTGATCGACCTTGCCGACCCATACGACCGAAAACTTCTTTTCTGGGTCCGGTTCGAAATCATACCGTAGGGCGATCGAGTCCGGTTCCTTGCCGAGCCCCGCCGAGCGCCCGGCGAGAACGGTGAACAGCATCCCTGCGGCTTCGAGCGTCGCAGCGACAGCCGGCGCGACGACGAAGGGCGCAGCCGGCAAGAAAGCCGGCTGGATCGTCGCATCGGACGCTGCGCGATCCGTCGCGAAGGTCGAGCGAGACAGGATCTCGCCGCTCTGTCCGTCGCGAATCGTCTGGACATCGCCTGCGTTCTCGAAGACGCGGCTGTCGCCGTCCGGGGTGACGACGGCGTGCCGCTCGTCCCACGTGCCACGACCGGAGCGCACCTGGATCGACAGAACCTCACCGCCGCCGTCCAGCATCGTTCTTTGGGGCGACTCGGCATTCGGATCACCGTCCAGCGACGCCCCCCGGCCGCCCGTTCGGGGCAATGAACCGATGGGGTTGCCGGAGCCGCCTCCGTCCGAGACCCAGCGCTCGCCGTCGCTTTGTCCGGCCGGTGCCCGGGGTTGATCGGGATCGTACTTGCGGCTCAGGGCGCGCCGGAGCCGGACCAGCTTCGTTTCGGTCCTGAGAACCGCGAGGAGCAGGCGGAGATCACGCAGTTCGGTGGCGGGACTGGACGGCGTCCGACGCTGGGGATCTGACATCGCGACCACCTATGTTCATGATATATTCTTTTTCCTATCGCATCCTAGGAAGAAATTCAAGGACAATCGTCCGGTGGGCCTGCGAACGCGAAACGCCGCCCCACGGGGTGGGACGGCGTCGGTCGCAACGTCGGCGGCCGCTGAGGATTCAGCGGCCGATCTCGGGAAGTGTCGAGCTCAGGCGGCCGCCTGCGCCCGCTTCAACAGCTTCCGGTTCACCAGCATCTCGGCGATCTGCACGGTGTTGAGCGCCGCGCCCTTGCGCAGGTTGTCGGCGACGCACCAGAAGTTCAGGCCGTTCTCGACCGTGGCATCCTCGCGGATGCGGGAGACGTAGGTGGCGTCCTCGCCGGCGGCTTCGTGCGGGGTCATGTAGCCGCCGGGCTCGCGCTTATCGACCACCATCAGGCCGGGGGCCGAGCGCAGGATCGCGGTGGCCTGTTCGGCCGTGATCGGACGCTCGAACTCGACGTTGACGGCCTCGGCGTGGCCGATGAACACAGGCACGCGCACGGCGGTGGCCGTGAGCTTGATCTTCGGGTCGAGCATCTTCTTGGTCTCGGCGACCATCTTCCACTCTTCCTTCGTGTAGCCGTCCTCCATGAACACGTCGATGTGCGGGATGACGTTGAAGGCGATGCGCTTGGAGAACTTCTCCGCCTTGATCTCGCCGGCGGTGAAGACCGAGCGGGTCTGCTGGAACAGCTCGTCCATGGCGTCCTTGCCGGCGCCGGAGACCGACTGGTAGGTCGCCACCACCACGCGCTTGATCGTGGCGGCGTCGTGCAGGGGCTTCAGCGCGACCACGAGCTGCGCCGTGGAGCAGTTCGGGTTGGCGATGATGTTGAGCTTGGAGAAGCCGTTGATGGCGTCCGGGTTCACCTCCGGCACGATCAGCGGCACGTCCTGATGGTAGCGGAACGCCGAGGAGTTATCGATCACGACGCAGCCGGACTGGCCGATGCGGGGCGACCATTCCTTCGAGGTCTCGCCGCCGGCCGACATCAGGCAGATGTCGGTGTCGGAGAAGTCGTACGAATCGAGCGCCTTCACCTTCAGGATCTTGTCGCCGAAGGATACGTCCTGGCCGGCCGAGCGGCGCGAGGCGATCGCCACCACCTCGTCCGCCGGAAAGGCGCGCTCGGACAGGATGTCCAGCATCTCGCGGCCCACATTGCCCGTGGCACCCACGACGGCGACCTTGTAACCCATGGTTCCTCACTCCGCTCTGCGCGGGCGCCGAGGGCCGGGGCGGCGCCCGCCGGTCTGGCGAGCCGCAGCGTCCGGGTCCGGCGCCGTTCTCAAGCCTCCCTGCCGTGCGCCGAGCCACCTGCCGTGGCCGGCGGCCCGCCGGCCGCGAAGGTTTTCGCGGCCCGATCCCGGTCCGCTCTATCCGGCGACCACCGCATCGCAGCATGAGTCGCCAAGCGCGGGAGCAAGACGCCTCGCTCCCGCCGCTGTCAAGGGTCGGGCGCCCCGATCACGCCACCAGGGCGGTCGGGGCGGAGCCGAGGGTGTCCCGCGCCTCCGCCAGGATCGCGTAGGAGCGCCGCCGGGCCGCCGGCTCGTGGATCGCCGCCGCGACCATGATCTCGTCGGCGCCGGTCTCCTGGATCAGGTCGGCGAGCCCCTGTCGCACGGTCTCGCGCGAGCCGACGAGGGCGCGCGCCAGCATCCGCGAGGCCTGGGCCTTCTCGTGCGGCGCCCAGTAGGTCTCGATGTCGTCGATGGGCGGACGCAGGAGGCCGCGCGTGCCGCGCACGAGGTTGGTGAATTGCTGCTGGGCTGAGGTGAACAGCCGGCGCGCCTCGGAATCGGTCTCGGCCGCCACCACGTTGATGCCGATCATCGCATGCGGCCGGCTCAGCTGAGCCGAGGGCTGGAAGCGCTCGCGGTAGATGGCGAGCGCCGGCAACAGCTGCTCGGGCGCGAAGTGCGAGGCGAAGGCGTAGGGGAGTCCCAGCATCGCGGCGAGCTGCGCGCCGTACGTGCTCGAACCGAGGATCCACAGCGGCACTTTCAGGCCGGTTCCCGGAACGGCCTGGACCGCCTGCCCTGGCTGCGGATCGCCGAGGAGCGCCCGCAGCTCCAGAACGTCCTGCGGGAACGTGTCGGCGGCGTCGGGCGAGCGCCGCAAGGCCCGGGTGGTGCGCGGGTCGGTGCCGGGGGCACGCCCGAGGCCGAGGTCGATCCGCCCGGGGAACAGGGTCTCCAGGGTGCCGAACTGCTCGGCGATCACCAGGGGCGCGTGGTTCGGCAGCATGATACCGCCCGCGCCGACGCGGATCGTCCGGGTACCGGCCGCGACGTGCCCGATCACGACGGCGGTCGCCGCGCTGGCGACGCCGATCATGTTGTGGTGCTCGGCGAGCCAGAAACGACGGTAGCCGTGCGCCTCCGCGTGGCGGGCGAGGTCCACGCTGTTGCGCAGGGCGTCCGCGGGCGTCGCACCCTCGGGCACGAAGGCGAGGTCCAGGACGGAAAGGGGGATCATGGATTCCTTAATCTGTGTCTCAAGCAACAACCCCGTTTCTTCAGATCGCGACGGGCACGGCCCGCTGCAAGCCGGGGCCGGCATGTGCCGCCCGCATGGGTCGATACCAAGGATTCACCCTGTCGCCCGAAAGCCGGCATCCGCCGCACCTTCGGAAACCCGGACTTGTCGGGGAGCGGGGCAGGATCGGCGCGGGCGGTGCACGGCCGCCGGACAACCCCGGAACGCGATGCGAACGGTTCTCGAGCAGGACGGCGTCAGACAGGTCGTCACGGCCGGGGCGGAGCGGCGGCGTCCGCTCCTGGCGGTGCGCCGCGCGGGACGGGTCGTCGCGGCGAGCGCCGCGATCGCAGCCTTGAGCGTCCTCGTGTTGCAGGAGCGACCCCACCCCGTCGCGCCCTCGCCAGAGGCCCAGGGCGGGTCCGGCTTCGTGCCCGCCTCCGCGCAGGCCGTCCGGCCTGCGATGCCGATCACCCTGACGGCCCCCCGCTTCCGCCTCGACGACCCCGAGGCGATCGAGCGGCCCCGCGCGGAGGCCGCGCGCCGAAATCCGATGAGCGGCCGGCGGGAGGATGTCCTGGTCCAGGGGGGCTTCGACACGATCGAGGCGCCCTACCTGCGCCTGATCCTGTCCGAGGCCGCCGAGAGCGATCCGGGCCTGGGCCTGTTCGTGACCCTGGCCCGGCGGGCCGCGGACGGTCAGGCCCTCGCGGTGATCCGCACCGGCGAGCGGGGTACGCTCGAGACGAAGTTCGGCCCGATGGAAACCCTGGAGGTGACCCTCGGCGGCGAGGGCAAGCGGACCTGCACCGGTTTCGCCAGCCTGGGGGCCGGGGCGCTCCGCCTCGACGGCTGGCTCTGTGCCCCCCTCGGTCAGGCGCCCGAGCCCCGTGCCATCGCCTGCCTCCTCGACAAGGTCGCGCTGAACGGTCAAGCGTGGCCGGAGATGGAGGCCGCCTTCGCGATGGTCGAGGCGCGGCGCGATCCGCGCTGCGCGCCGCAGGGCACGCGGGCCCCCATGCGGGAGATCGGGACCGAGACGGGATCGATCTCCGATCGGGGCACACGAAAAAATGAGGCCAAACTGCGGCGATCTCGCGAAGCGCGGCCATAATCCGGGAACCTCGGCCGCGCTGGCACGTCTTCCCCCCATACGGAGGCCGCAGTTTCTTAAGGAAGCCCGGCCTACAGTCCCACAGCTTCAACGAAGGTGCGTCATGCGCTCTGTCTCGATTGCCCTGATGGGTGCCCTCACGCTCGCAGCCGTCGGCGCGAACACCGCCGCCGAGGCCCAGGGGCGCTACGCGCCGGCCGGCTACCGCGTCAGCCAGCCGCTGCCGATCCGCATCCGTCCGCGCAGCTGGCTCGATGCCGGCAACGTGGTCGAGGCGAATAACGGCTCGGTCAGCAACCCGGCGACCAACCCGCAGTTCATCACGGCGAGCTACCTGAACTCGCCGCCCTACGGCCGCAACGATCGCTTCGGCGGCGGCATCCTGCCCGATCCGATCACCAACGGCCCGTTCATCGGCGCCCGCTCCAGCGCGATCCGCAACGTCGACTTCTCGGCCGTCGACGCGATCGACCCGACCTCGTACGTCTCGCGCTTCGGCAATCCCTACTAGGTCCGGCGCTCGGGCCGGACATGCGACGGGCCCCTCACGGGGCCCGTTTTCGTTTGGCGTGTCGTGTCTTCGGATACCGCGGGCTGCGGTCAGCCGGCGGCGTGCGTCAGCTCGCGGATGATCGCGTCGCCCATCTCGGCCGTGCTGATGGGCGTGACGCCCTCGGCGGCGATGTCGCGGGTGCGGGCACCGGAGGCAAGCGTGCGGGTGACGGCCGCGTCCAGCAGGTCGGCCGCCTCGCCGAGGCCGAACGAGTAGCGCAGACACATGGCGAGCGAGCCGATCATGGCGATCGGGTTGGCGTAGCCCTTGCCGGCGATGTCCGGCGCCGAGCCGTGGACGGGCTCGTAGAGGGCCTTCCGGCTCCCCTTGGCGTCGACGGCGCCGAGCGACGCGGAGGGCAGCATGCCGAGGGAGCCGGTGAGCATCGCCGCCACGTCCGAGAGCACGTCGCCGAACAGGTTGTCGGTGACGAGCACGTCGTACTGCTTCGGACGTCGGACCAGCTGCATGGCGCAGTTGTCCGCGAGCACGTGCTCGAGGCTGACGTCGCCGTACTCGGAATGGACCCGGGTCACGACCTCCTTCCAGAGGACGCCCGACTTCATCACGTTGTGCTTCTCGGCCGAGGCGACCCGGCCCGAGCGCTTGCGTGCGAGATCGAAGGCCACGTGCGCGATCCGCTCGATCTCGGCCGTGGTGTAGACCTGCGTGTCGACGGCGCGCTTCGAGCCGTCGGGCAGGGTGGTGATCTCCTTCGGCTCGCCGAAATAGACGCCGCCGGTGAGCTCGCGCACGATCATGATGTCGAGGCCTTCGACCAGCTCGCGCTTCAGGGCCGACGCATCGGCGAGGGCCGGGTAGCAGATGGCCGGACGCAGGTTGGCGAAGAGGCCGAGATCCTTGCGCAGGCGCAGGAGGCCCGCCTCGGGCCGGATCTCGTAGGCGACATCGGCCCATTTCGGGCCGCCCACCGCGCCGAGCAGGATGGCGTCGGCGGCATCGGCCCGGGCCAGGGCCTCGTCCGTCAGGGGCTTGCCGTGGGCATCGATGGCACTGCCGCCGACGAGGTCGCGCTCGATCTCGAAGTGGGCGAGACCCAGCGCGTCCAGGGCGTCGATCACCTTCTCGACTTCGGCCATCACCTCGGGGCCGATGCCGTCGCCGGGGAGGAGGAGGAGCTTGTAGGAGGTCATGGGATCAACTCGCGATGGATATTCGGAGGACGGAAGCGGTCGGCCCGCCGTCGGATCTGGCGTCAGACCTTGCGCGCCACCGTGAACCGCGCCGCCTGCCGCAGGGTCTCGGCCTTGTCGCCCCAGGACGCCACGGCCGCCTCACAGACGCCAACGAGACGGTCACACTCGGCCCGCGCCCCGTCGAGGCCGAGGCGGTCGACGAGGGTCGCCTTGCCGGCATCCTTGTCCTTGCCGGTGGCCTTGCCCATGGTCTCGGGCGAGGCCTCGCGGTCGAGGATGTCGTCGGCGATCTGGAAGGCCTGGCCCAGGGCATGGCCGTAGCGCAGCAGCGCCCTGCGCTGGTCCGGCGTGGCGCCGCCGACGATCGCGCCAGCTTCCACCGAGAAGGCCAGGATCGCGCCGGTCTTCATCGCCTGCATCTGCAGGGTATCGTCGACGCCGAGCGACACGGGTCCGAAACGGCCCTCGGCGCCGAGGTCGAGGAGCTGGCCGCCGACCATGCCGCCGAGGCCCGAGGCCTTGGCGAGGCCGAGGACGAGGTCGGCGCGCACGGACGGGTCGGGCTGCCAGGCGGAATCGGCCAGGATCTCGAAGGCCAGGGTCTGGAGGGCGTCGCCCACCAGGATCGCGGTGGCCTCGTCATAGGCCTTGTGCACGGTGGGCTTGCCCCGGCGCAGGTCGTCGTCGTCCATAGCCGGCATGTCGTCGTGGACGAGGGAGTAGCAGTGCACCAGCTCGATGGCCGAGCCGGCCGCGAGGGCTCCGGTCTCGGAGCCGCCGAGCATCCGGGCGGTCTCGATCGCGAGGAACGGGCGCAGGCGCTTGCCGCCGCCGAGGACGGCGTGGCGCATCGCCTCCATCAGGCGCATCGGCCGCGTGATCTCGCCGGCCTGCGTCTCCGGGGTGAGGCGCTCGGCGAGATAGGCCTCCACCGTGTCCGCGACCGTGGCAAGCCTGTGGGAAAACGCGTCGACCGGGGCATCCGCCTTGACCGAAGCGTGGGATCCTTGCGTTGAGGTCATGTTCGGTCGGGCCTTCGGTCAGACGTGGTCGTGTCGTGGGTGGGGGGAGGTTCGAATTCAGGATCGGGAGGAGAGCGCGGAGCGGCCGTTGCGGCAGGTTTCGGCGCGCCCGATGCCGATGCGCGAGGCATCCGGCCGACGGCGGACCGGGGGCGTGCGGCGGATCGTCAATCTCATCCTGCTCCTCCCCGTCATCGGCCTCGTCCTCTTATTGTCGCTCGCGCTCGTCTATAGTGCGCTGACCCCGCCCTCAACCCTGATGCTGGGACGATGGTTGACGCTGAAGTCCGTCGACCGGCAGGCTGTCGGCCTCGACGCGATCTCACCCTACCTCGTCCAGGCAGTCGTGGCCTCGGAGGATCAGCGCTACTGCCTGCACAACGGTGTCGACTGGGGCGCCCTGCGCGACGTCGTCGACGACGAGGAGGGGCCGAGCCGGGGCGCCTCGACCATCCCGATGCAGACGGTGAAGAACGTCTTCCTGTGGCCGGGCCGCTCGGTGATCCGCAAGGCCCTGGAGATCCCCCTGGCCCTGGTGGCCGACACCCTGTGGGGCAAGGCGCGCACCATGGAGATCTACCTCAACATCGCCGAATGGGGGGAGGGGGTGTTCGGTGCCGAGGCCGCGGCGCAGCGCTGGTTCGGCAAGCCGGCCCGCGCCCTGACTCGCGGGGAGGCGGCCCTGCTCGCCGCCGTGCTGCCGAACCCGATCCTGCGCAATCCCGCCCTGCCGTCGCGCGGCGTGCGGGCTCAGGCCGCCCGCATCCAGGCACGGATGAACGGCGTCTCGGGCCTGATGGGCTGCCTGAAACGGTAGCCCGGGGCGACCGGATCGGCTACCTGCCGCCCCAGACCTGCCGACAATTCAGATTTCCCGGCGACCAGGCCCAGCCGCCCCGCGGGCGAGAGACAGACGATGACCCAGCCGACCTTCGAACTCACCCTGGAGCGCATCGCGCTGATTCGCCGGATCGTGGTGGCCTGGAACCCCGAGGGCGTCGGCGCGCCCATCGTCCATCCCGACGCGCCCTACGGCAGCACCGACCGCGACGGCGACATCTTCAACGTCACCGGCGACGACGACGGCGCCGACGCGGAGCACCGGGCACTGGGCGACGCCCTCGCGGTGTTCACCGCCAGCGCCGTCCTGAAGCCGGGGCGCTACGCCTACCACAACACCCTGGCCAAGCTCGCCTCCGACGATGTCGGCGACGTCTTTCGCGACGAGGCCACAGGCGAGACGCCCGAGCACGTCACCTTCGACGTGACGGCCGAGCAGGTCGCCCGCGTGCGGGTCCTGGCGATCCGCTGGGATGATACCCGCGACGTGCCGGCCGTGGACACGGACGCTCCCTACGGCCCGGGCACCGACCTGCCGGCCGAGCACCGCGAGATGCAGCCGGTACTCCAGATCTTCCTGCGCTACGCCGATCTCGGTCCGGGCGACTTCACCCGCACCGATGCGGGCTGGCAGCCGGCCTGACCCGCGCCCGTTGCGTCTGGAACGACGCAGGGAGCGAACGGGTCGGCCCGCAGGAACGTTGCCGAGGTGGAACAAGCCGAGGACCACGACGGATGCTGCAACGCTGGCCGAGCCGGATCTGGATCGTCCGACACGGCGAGAGTGCGGGCAATGTCGCGCGCGACGCCGCCCATGACGCCGGGCTCGAGCGCATCGACATCGCCGAGCGGGACGTCGACGTCCCCTTGAGCGATCGCGGCGGACAGCAGGCCGAGGCGCTCGGGCGCTGGTTTTCCGAGATGCCGGAGGCGGAGCGCCCGAACGTGGTGCTGACCTCGCCCTACCTCAGGGCACGCCAGACCGTGGCAGGCATCCGCCAGGCCGGCGGCGTGGCGCCGGATGCGCCGGACGATTACGTCGACGAGCGGCTACGCGAGAAGGAACTCGGCCTCCTCGACCGCCTCACCCGGACGGGCATCGAGGCGCTCCATCCCGAGCAGGCCGAATTGCGGGCCCGCCTGGGCAAGTTCTACTATCGCCCGACCTGCGGCGAGAGCTGGTGCGACGTCGTCCTGCGCCTGCGCAGCGCCATGGACACGGTCTCCCTGCATCACGGCGAGAAGCGCGTCCTGATCGTCGCCCACCAGGTGGTGGTGCTCTGCCTGCGCTACCTCATCGAAAACCTCAGCGAGGCCGAGATCCTCGGCATCGATGCGGAGGGCGACGTGCTGAACTGCTCCGTGACCGAGTACGCCTTCCAGGCGGAGGAAGGGTCCACCGGCCGCCTGCATCTCGCGCGCTACAACTTCGTCGCTCCGGTGCAGCGGGCCGGCGCCCCCGTCACTGCCGAACCCTCGCTGACGGAGGACGTGCGATGACCGGGACCGAACTCGACGCGGCGTGCCTGCGGGAGCGCCCGCTCCCGACCCCGGAGGCCGGCAGCAAGGACGATCGGGGCAGCGTCCTCGTCCTCGGCGGCTGCGCCGAGGTGCCGGGCGCCGTCTTCCTCGCCGGCGTCGCGGCCCTGCGGGCGGGCGCGGGCAAGCTCAAGATCGCCTCGGTCGAGTCCGTCGCGGTGGCGCTGGCGCTGGCCGTGCCGGAGGCCATGGTGATCGGTCTCCCGGAAACCGATGCGGGCGAGATCGCGGCCGAGGCGGCGGCGCCGCGCATCGCCAAGGCCGCCCGGCGCTGCGACGCGGTCCTGCTCGGACCTGGCATGAACACCTGCGAGGTCACCACGGCGCTGGTCCGCACGCTCCTCGCGGATCAGGACGAGACCGCCTACGTGCTCGATGCGGGCGCGATCTGCGGTCTCGCCGCCCATGCCGGGACGATCCGCGCCCTCAAGGCGCCGCCGGTGCTGACGCCGCATGCGGGCGAGATGGCGCAACTCCTCGGCTGGGAGCGCGAGGCGGTCGAGGCCGATCCGCTGGATGCGGCCCTGCGCGCCGCCGAGATGCTGCGGGCCGTGGTGGTCATGAAGGGGGCCGAGAGCTGGATCGTCGCCCCCGACGGCGCGCGCTGGCACTTCGGCGGCGGCGGCGTCGGACTGGCCACATCCGGTTCGGGCGACGCCCTCGCGGGCCTCGTCACCGGCATCCTCGCCCGGGGCGCCGATCCGCTGACGGCCGCCCTGTGGGGCGTCTACCTCCACGGCGAAGCGGGCGCCCGGCTGGCCCGATCGGTCGGGCCGGTGGGGTTTCTCGCCCGGGAGATCGCGGGCGAGGTGCCGCAGATCCTGCGGGCGTTCTCCGCAGGCCCGACCGGGTAGTCGGATCCCCTCGGGGGAGGGGACCCGCCGGGCCCCGTCAGCCCTCAGGCGCCGAGCTTCTTCTTGCGCTGGGCGAGCGTGCGCAGGCGCAGGGCGTTGAGCTTGATGAAGCCGGCCGCATCGCGGTGGTCGTAGGCCACCGCGCCCTCCTCGAAGGTGACCAGGTCCTGGTCGTAGAGTGAGTTCGGGCTGGTGCGGCCGATGACGTGGACGCCACCCTTGTAGAGCTTCAGTCGGACCTCGCCGGTGACCATCTCCTGGCTCTTGTCGATCAGGGCCTGCAGCATCTCGCGCTCGGGCGAGAACCAGAAGCCGTTGTAGATCAGCTCCGCGTATTGCGGCATCAGCTGGTCCTTGAGGTGCGCGGCACCCCGGTCCAGCGTGATCGACTCGATGGCGCGGTGGGCCGGCAGCAGGATGGTGCCGCCGGGTGTCTCGTACATGCCGCGGCTCTTCATACCGACGAAGCGGTTCTCGACGAGGTCGAGGCGACCGATGCCGTTGTCGTGGCCGAGCTGGTTGAGCCTGGCGAGCAGGCTCGCGGGCGACAGCCGCTCGCCGTCGATGGAGACCGCATCCCCCTTCTCGAAGCCGATGGTGATCACGGTCGGCGTGTCCGGCGCCTCCTCGGGCGAGCGGGTGCGCGAGTAGACGTAGTCCGGCACCTCGTCGGCGGGATCCTCGAGAACCTTGCCCTCCGATGAAGCGTGCAGGAGGTTGGCGTCCACCGAGAACGGGCTCTCGCCGCGCTTGTCCTTGGAGATCGGGATCTGGTGCTGCTCGGCGAAGGCGATGAGCTGCTCGCGGCTCTTGAGGTCCCATTCGCGCCAGGGAGCGATGACCGTGACGTCGGGCTTCAGCGCATAATAGCCGAGCTCGAACCGGACCTGGTCGTTGCCCTTGCCGGTGGCGCCGTGGCAGACGGCGTCCGCTCCGAGCTTCTCGGCGATCTCGATCTGCTTCTTGGCGATCAGCGGCCGGGCGATCGAGGTGCCGAGGAGATAGACGCCCTCGTACTGGGCATTGGCGCGGAACATCGGGAACACGTAGTCTCGCACGAATTCCTCGCGCAGGTCCTCGATGAAGATGTTCTCGGGCTTGATGCCGAGGAGTTCGGCCTTCTTGCGCGCCGGCTCCAACTCCTCGCCCTGGCCGAGATCGGCCGTGAAGGTGATGACCTCGCAGCCATAGGTGGTCTGCAGCCACTTCAGGATGATCGAGGTGTCGAGGCCGCCGGAATAGGCGAGCACGACCTTGTTGACGGGCTTCGGGTTCGCGTCGGTCATGGGCTCGCTTCCGGTTCGGGCATCGTGCGCTTCGGCGGCGCATCTGCGGCGTGATTGCGGCGGCTTATCAGCGGAGCGCGGGGCCGTGCAACCGCCGTGCCGTCGGACGCGTTCGCTCGGCGAGGCCGTGGTCGGGAAGCGCCTTGTCGCGAGCCCCCGGGCGGGCGACACTGACGACCATTCTCGATCCCGGAGATTCGACGCATGCCGCGCAGGCCGACCCTCGAATTCTGGTACGAGTTCGCATCGACCTATTCCTACCTCTCGGCGATGCGGATCGAGGCCCTGGCGGCGGCCTCCGGCGTCGAGATCCGCTGGCGCCCCTTCCTGGTGGGGCCGATCTTCGCCGCACAGGGCTGGAATTCCTCACCCTTCAACCTCTACGCCGCCAAGGGACGCCATATGTGGCGCGACGTCGAGCGCGAGGCGGCCCGCCTCGGGCTGCCGCCGGTCAAGCGTCCCGATCCCTTTCCACAGAACAGCCTCAGCGCCACCCGGGCGGCGACCTACGGCATGGACCACGACTGGCTCGTTCCGTTCTCGAAGGCGGTCTACGAGGCCGAGTTCGGCCGCGGACAGTCGATCGCCGAGCCGCCCGCCGTGGTGTCGATCCTCGACGGTCTCGGCCTCGACGGCACGATCATCCTGAAACAGGCCGCGGCCGAAACGAACAAGGGGCGCCTGCGCGTCAACGGCGAGGAGGCCCGCTCGCGCGGCATCTTCGGAGCGCCGACCTTCCTCACGGACGACGGCGAATTGTTCTGGGGCAACGACCGCCTGGAACAGGCCCTCGCCTGGGCGGGGGGCGACCGGCCCGGGGCGATGCGCTGAGGCGCGCGTCTGGCGGTCCGGAGCCGGTGGGTCTAGAAGCCGGGCCGTTCCCACGCTTCCCGTCCCCACCTCTCCAGGGCCGCCCCATGAGCTTCGCGACACCGGGCCTCGACCGCCGGCGCTTCCTCCTCGCCTCCGCTGCCCTCGCCTCCGCGGGGCCGGTTCTCGCGCAGGACTACGGCCAAGCCTTCAAGGTCGACAACGACGATGGTCGCCCGGTCGCCAACATGCGCCTGCCCGGCGAGATCGTCGGCGAGATCCCGGCCCTGCGCGGCGTGACCTATGTCGGCCCGGCGGAGGCCGAGACGACCCTGTACGAGTTCTTCGACTACAACTGCCCGTATTGCCGAAAGGCGGCGGCCGACATGGTCTCGCTCAGCGAGAGCGACCCGTCGCTGCGAATCGGCCTGATCAACAATCCGATCCTGGCTGTGCAGTCGGCCCAGGCCGCCAAGGTCGCCCTGGCGATCCAGCGCAAGCTCGGCTCGGCCGCGGCCTGGAGCCTGTACCGGACTCTGCTCGGCAAGCCCGGCAAGATCGATGGACCCGGTGCCCTCAAGGCCGCCGCCAAGCTCGGCGTGCCCGCCACCGAGATCGAGAGCATCGCCGACAGCGAGGAGGTCCGTCTCGCCCTCAAAGCGCAGATGCGCATGGCGGCCGATCTCGGCCTCACCGCAACACCCTCCTACGTCCTCGGCAATACCGGCCTCCTCGGCCATCCCGGTCCGAAGGCGCTGGCCCGGATGATCGCCGCGACCCGCCGCTGCGACCGGATCACCTGCTGAGACCGCGGCCTCACCTTCGCCACCGTTTGCCCGCATCGGAACAGGGTTCGGCATCTCGCGTTGCACAACGCTCCGGCGCAAGTTCCGTCGTCTTGCGCCCCCCGGACACGCATGCTAGGCCCTCGCCGCGCCGGAAGGGCGGGTTTTTCATGGCCCGCGCAGACCGGCACGTTCCCAATCCTGACGGTTTCGAAAGCCCGCGCCGACGACGGTGCGACACGGCCGGAGCCCTCAGGCAGGATTGAAGAGAGAGCGGCGCGTGGCGCAGAACGGTTCCGAGGCGGGTTCCCCGGTTGCAGGCGTAGCGGCGCGTTACGCGTCGGCCTTGTTCGAACTGGCGCGTGACGAGCGCGACGTCGATGGCGTCGCGGCGAGCCTCGACCGGTTCGACGCGATGCTGAAGGAGAGCGCCGACCTGCGCCGCTTCGTGCGCAGCCCGGTCTTCTCGGGCGCCGAGCAGGAGGCCGCCATCGTCGCCCTCCTGGAGAAGTCCGGCATCGGCGGCATCGGCGGCAACTTCATCCGCCTCGCCGCCGCCAACCGCCGCCTGTTCGCGCTCCCCGACATGATCCGCGCCTTCCGCACCCTGGTGCGCGAGTCGAAGGGCATCGTGCGCGCCGAGGTGACCGTCGCCGAGCGTCCCTCCGACGCCGTCGTCGAGGAGATCAAGGCCTCCCTGCGCGACGTGGCGCGCTCCGAGATCGACCTCGACCTCAGGATCGACCCCAGCCTGATCGGCGGCCTCGTGGTCAAGATCGGCAGCCGCATGGTGGACGCCTCCCTGCGCACCAAGCTCAACGGTATTCGCCTCGCGATGCGGGAAGCCCGGTAAGGACCTTCGAGGTCCGACCGCTTCCCGTTCCCCACCCCATTCATTCAATCCAAGACAAGAGGCCCGACGATGGACATCCGCGCCGCCGAGATCTCCGCGATCCTGAAGGATCAGATCAAGAACTTCGGCCAGGAAGCCGAGGTCACCGAGGTCGGTCAGGTTCTGTCCGTCGGTGACGGCATCGCCCGCGCCTACGGCCTCGACAGCGTCCAGGCCGGCGAGATGGTCGAGTTCGAGTCGGGCGTGCGCGGCATGGCCCTCAACCTCGAGCAGGACAACGTCGGCATCGTGATCTTCGGGTCCGATCGCGACATCAAGGAAGGCCAGACCGTCAAGCGCACCGGCGCCATCGTGGACGTGCCGGTCGGCAAGGCGCTGCTCGGCCGCGTCGTCGACGCCCTCGGCAACCCCATCGACGGCAAGGGCCCCATCGCCACCACCGAGCGCCGCCGCGTCGACGTGAAGGCCCCGGGCATCATCCCGCGGAAATCGGTGCACGAGCCGATGGCCACCGGCCTCAAGGCCATCGACGCCCTGATCCCCGTCGGCCGCGGCCAGCGCGAGCTCATCATCGGCGATCGCCAGACCGGCAAGACCGCCATCGCCCTCGACACCATCCTGAACCAGAAGCCGGCCCATGCCGGCACCGACGAGAACGCTAAGCTCTACTGCGTCTACGTCGCCATCGGTCAGAAGCGCTCCACCGTCGCCCAGTTCGTGAAGTCCCTGGAGGACAACGGCGCGCTCGAGTACTCGATCGTCATCGCCGCCACCGCCTCGGACGCCGCGCCGATGCAGTTCATCGCGCCCTTCGCCGGCTGCGCCATGGGCGAGTATTTCCGCGATAACGGCATGCACGCCGTGATCGTGTACGACGATCTCTCCAAGCAGGCCGTGGCCTACCGCCAGATGTCCTTGCTGCTGCGCCGCCCGCCGGGCCGCGAGGCCTATCCGGGCGACGTGTTCTACCTGCACTCGCGCCTGCTCGAGCGCGCCGCCAAGATGGGCGATGCCGCCGGCAACGGCTCGCTGACCGCGCTGCCGGTCATCGAGACCCAGGCCAACGACGTCTCGGCCTACATCCCCACCAACGTGATCTCGATCACCGACGGCCAGATCTTCCTCGAGACCGACCTGTTCTACCAGGGTATCCGCCCGGCGGTGAACGTCGGCCTCTCGGTCTCTCGCGTGGGCTCCTCGGCCCAGACGAAGGCGATGAAGAAGGTCGCCGGCAAGATCAAGGGCGAGCTCGCCCAGTACCGCGAGATGGCCGCCTTCGCGCAGTTCGGCTCGGACCTCGACGCCTCGACCCAGAAGCTCCTGAACCGTGGCTCGCGCCTGACCGAGCTCCTGAAGCAGCCGCAGTTCTCGCCGCTGAAGATGGAGGAGCAGGTCGCCGTGATCTATGCCGGCGTGAACGGCTACCTCGACACCCTGCCGCTGAACAAGGTCCGTCCGTTCGAGGACGCCCTGCTCTCGGCCCTGCGCACCAAGCACGCCGACCTCCTCACCAAGATCCGCGACTCGAAGGACCTGTCCGACGACAGCGCCAAGACGCTGAAGGGCGTCGTCGAGAGCGTCGCCAAGTCCCTGGCGTAGAGCTTCGACAGCACGACCGGCTGCCCCCGGGTGGCCGGACCTCAGTGAGAGCAGGCGCCCGGGTCGTTCGGGCGCCTCGCCTTGAGCGGCAGCGGATGGATCTGGAAGTCACCCCATGGCGAGTTTGAAGGATCTGCGGAACCGCATCACCTCGGTGAAGGGCACGCAGAAGATCACCAAGGCGATGCAGATGGTCGCCGCCGCCAAGCTGCGGCGCGCCCAGATGGCCGCCGAGAGCGCGCGTCCTTACGCCGAGAAGATGTCCCAGGTGCTCGGCAACCTCGCGGCGAACCTCGTCGGCGGCGTGCAGGGGCCCCGGCTCCTGTCCGGCACCGGCTCGGAGAAGACCCACCTGCTCGTCGTCTGCACCGCCGATCGCGGCCTGTGCGGCGGCTTCAACTCGTCGATCGCGCGTCTCGCCCGTGAGCATGCCCGCAAGCTCGTGGCCGAGGGCAAGACGGTGAAGATGATCACCGTCGGCAAGAAGGGCTACGACCTGCTTCGTCGTCAGTTCCGCGACGAGATCATCGAGAACCGCGACCTGCGCGGCAACAAAGCGGTCGACTACGAGTTCGCCGCCGAGATCGCCGATAGCATCATCGCCCGCTTCGATGCCGGCGAGTTCGATGTCGCGACGCTGTTCTACTCGCGCTTCCGCTCCGTGATCTCCCAGATCCCGACGGCGCAGAAGCTCATCCCGGCCGAGCTTCCGGAGACCGGCGCGACGGCCCCCGACGCCGCCCTCCAGTTCGAGCCGAGCGAGGAGGCCATCCTCGACACGCTGCTCCCGCGCAACCTCACCGTCCAGGTGTTCCGCGCGCTCCTGGAGAACGCCGCCTCCGAGCAGGGCGCCCGCACCGGCGCGATGGATTCCGCCACGCGCAACGCGGGCGAAATGATCAAGAAGCAGACGCAGATCTACAACCGGACGCGTCAGGCCATGATCACCAAGGAACTCATCGAGATCATCTCGGGCGCCGAAGCGCTCTAAGCGCACCCGACGCCCTGACCGCAACGTATCCAAAGGACCCGTAACATGGCGAACACCGCGATCCCCGGCGCCGGCTCGAACAAGGTCGGCAAGATCACCCAGGTCATCGGCCCCGTGGTCGACGTTCACTTCGACGGCCACCTGCCCGAGATCCTCAACGCTCTCGAGACCAAGAACAACGGCAGCCGTCTCGTTCTCGAAGTCGCCATGCAGCTCGGCGAGAGCACGGTGCGCTGCATCGCCATGGACACCTCGGAAGGTCTGGTCCGCGGCCAGGAAGTCACCGACACCGGCGAGGCCATCAAGGTCCCGGTCGGCTTCAACACCCTCGGGCGCATCATGAACGTCATCGGCGAGCCGATCGACGAGGCCGGCCCGATCCAGTCGGACACCCTGCGCGCCATCCACCAGCCGGCACCCGCCTATTCCGAGCAGTCCACCGAGTCGCAGATCCTCGTCACCGGCATCAAGGTGGTCGACCTCCTCGCCCCCTACGCCAAGGGCGGCAAGATCGGCCTGTTCGGCGGCGCCGGCGTCGGCAAGACCGTGCTGATCATGGAGCTCATCAACAACATCGCGAAGGTGCACTCCGGCTACTCGGTGTTCGCCGGCGTCGGTGAGCGCACCCGCGAAGGCAACGATCTCTACCACGAGATGATCGAGTCCAAGGTGAACATGGACCCCAAGGAGCATAACGGCTCGGCGGAAGGCTCCAAGTGCGCCCTGGTCTACGGCCAGATGAACGAGTCCCCCGGCGCCCGCTCGCGCGTCGCCCTCACCGGCCTGACCATCGCCGAGGACTTCCGCGACCAGGGCCAGGACGTGCTGTTCTTCGTGGACAACATCTTCCGCTTCACCCAGGCCGGCTCGGAAGTGTCGGCGCTCCTCGGCCGCATCCCGTCGGCGGTGGGCTACCAGCCGACGCTGGCCACCGACATGGGCGCCCTTCAGGAGCGCATCACCACCACCACCAAGGGCTCGATCACCTCGGTGCAGGCGATCTACGTGCCGGCCGACGATCTGACCGACCCGGCGCCCGCCGCCTCGTTCGCCCACCTCGACGCCACGACCGTGCTGTCGCGCTCGATCGCCGAGAAGGGCATCTACCCGGCCGTGGATCCGCTGGACTCCACCTCGCGCATGCTCAACCCCGCCGTCCTCGGCGAGGAGCACTACGAGGTCGCTCGCAAGGTCCAGCAGACCCTGCAGCGCTACAAGGCCCTGCAGGACATCATCGCGATCCTGGGCATGGACGAGCTCTCGGAAGAGGACAAGCTCACCGTCGCCCGCGCCCGCAAGATCGAGCGCTTCTTCTCGCAGCCCTTCTCGGTGGCCGAGATCTTCACCGGCTCGCCGGGCATCCAAGTTCCGCTGGCCGACACGATCAAGGGCTTCAAGGGCCTGGTGAACGGCGAGTACGACGACCTGCCGGAGGCGGCGTTCTACATGGTCGGCACGATCGAGGACGCCAAGGAGAAGGCGAAGAAGATCGCCGCGGCGGCCTGAGGTCTTGAACGCGAAGGTCGTTCTCCTCCTCGTCGGTCTCGTGGTCGGCGGTCTCACCGGGTATCTGACCCGGCCCGAGGCCGCCGAGATCAAGATCGGCTCGTTCAGCCTCGAAGTTCAGGGTGATGCGCCGGCGGGAACCCGCGGCGGATCCCTGACCACGGGCCAGATGCAGCATATCGGCATCTTCGCCGTCATCGGCGCGGTGCTGGGCCTCGGGATCGGCTTCGTCGCCGATCGCCGCCGGGCCTGACGACGAACACGACGGCGCGCGCCTTCCGGGCACGGCGCGCCGTCACTCCGCACAGACAACCCGAGCCGGGATCCTCGACCTCATGGCCACCTTCCAGTTCGATTTCGTCGGTCCCGAGCGGACGCTGTATTCCGGCCAGATCGAGGCCGTGCAGCTGCCCGGCATCGAGGGCGAGATGACGGTTCTCCCCGGCCATGCTCCCGTGCTCACCGCCCTCAAGGTCGGGGTCATCGTCATCAACGAGGCCGGCCACACCGGCAAGCGCGTCCTGGTCCGCGGCGGCTTCGCCGATATCGGTCCGACCTCCGTGACGGTGATCGCCGAGCGTGCAAACCCTTTCGAGGAGATCTCGCCGGAATCGCTCGATCGCGACATCGAGGCCGTCGAGATGTTGCGCGATGCGACCGAGGACTTCGCCAAGAAGGACGAGCTCACCGGCCAGATCGTCCAGCTGCGCGACGCCAAGGTCGCCCTCAACTTCTGAGGGCCGACGGCGTTCGAGATCCTACCCGGTCGCGCGCTCGAGCAGGGTCTCGCGCGCGGCCGCATCTTCCGGGCAGCCGATATCCAGCCACAGGGCGCGCGCCCGGGCGAGCCGGCGACCGATCTCCGGACCGGGCCGGATCCCTCGCGCCACCAGATCGGCGCCCGTGAGGGGAAACTTCGGGGCCGTCACCCGGCCGCTCACGAGATCGTCGAGATAGCTCCCGGCCTCCGGTGTGACGACCGGATTCCGTTCTCGCTGGGTCGCCCCGTATGCCAGTCCCAGGGCGGCCCGATCGTGGTCGGCCGCCAACCGGCGCATCTCGGTGGCGTCGATCGTGGCGCGTCCGTGCAGGGCTCCGAGAGCCCGTCCATAGGCCGCCAGCGCCGCGTGTTCGACCTTCGAGAGCCGCAGGTCGGCCTCCAGACGCCCGGCATCGATGTCGGACCACATCGCCAGCGCGGCCAGGCGCTCGATCGCCGACGTTCCGGTGCCCTGGGCGACGACGCGGATGAAGCGGCCGAGATCGCCGAGGCCGCCGATCAACCGCATCAGCAGCCCGGTCTCGCTCAGGGGCTCGACGGCAGCGGGCGCGCCCGGGGCCGACAGCAGCTTCAGCAATTCTGCTCGGATGCGCTCGCGCGAGAGGCCGTCCAGGGCATCCCGAGCGGCGATGCAGGCCGACAGGCCCTCCGGGTCGGGAGGTCCGGCCCCGTAGCGGGCATGAAACCGGAAGAACCGCAGGATGCGCAGGGCGTCCTCTCGGATGCGCGTCCGCGCCTCGCCGATGAAGCGCACCCGGCCGGCCTTCAGGTCCTCGATTCCGCCGGTGGTGTCGTGGAGCGTGCCGTCGGGTGCGAGGGAGAGCGCGTTGATGGTGAAGTCCCGGCGCTGCGCATCAAGGGCGAAGTCGCGGCCGAACCGCACGACGGCATGGCGACCATCGGTCTCGACATCCTCCCGCAGGGTCGTGACCTCGAAGGCGGCCTCTCCCGCGAGCACGGTGACGGTGCCGTGCTCGATCCCGGTCGGGATGGCGCGCAGGCCGGCCGCCTCGACCTTCGCCATCACGGCCTGCGGCCGCAGCGTCGTGGTCAGGTCGATGTCGTCGCCCGCGCGTCCGAGCAGGGCGTCGCGCACGCAGCCGCCGACGAGGCGGGTGGCCTCGCCCTCGGCTGCCAGGGCGGCGAGGACGCGTCGGACCTCCGGCCTGTCGAGGAGGCGCGCGAGGCCCGCTTCGTCGAGGGCTTGCCCGCTCACTGGAAGCGCCCGGGCACGACCTGCCCGTTCTCCAGATGCGGCGGCACGTAGCCGCCGCGATGGCGCTCGCTGAACAGACCCGTCGCCACCAGGGACACGATGACCAGCACGAGGCCCGCCAGGGTCAGGCGGAAGGCCTGCCCATCCCAGTGCGCACCGTGGTCCGGCCGGCGCCCGCGGATCGCGAGGTAGACCGCGAAGAGCAGGAACGGGGAGAGGAAGATCAGGAGTTCTTCGAGGACGCGGCGAATCATGATTGTCTCGGGGGGCGGGTGAGCGGGCGCGGCGTCACGGGAAGAGGCGCTCCTGCAGGTTGTTGACGATCCCGGCCGTGACGCCCCAGATCCGGAACTCCCCGTAGGTGATGGCGTAGTAGCGCCGGTGCCGCCCGCGCCAGACCGCGCTCTCGATGCGGCGCTGGCTCGGATCGAGGAGGTGGCTCAAGGGAACCTCGAAGGTGGCGGCGACCTCGTTCGCGTTCAGGGTCAGGCCCGCTTCCGGGTCGACGAGGCCGAGTACGGGCAGTACCAGGAAGCCGGTCGCCGAGAGATAGGGATCGAGATAGCCGAGGACACGGATCGCCTCGGCGGGAAGGCCGACCTCCTCGCGCGCCTCGCGCAGGGCGGCATCGGCCGGGCTCGGATCGTCGGGCTCGATCTTTCCGCCCGGAAAGGCGATCTGCCCCGAATGGTCACGCAGGTGTGCGGCCCGCACGGTGAACAGCACGCTGGGGCCGCCCGCCCGGGGCAGCACGGGCACCAGCACCGCGGCGCGCCGGTGTGGGCGCTCCGGCACCGCCGCCGCGTCGGCCCCGTCGAGGTCGTGGTCGCCGCGCGGGTTCGCGGTCGGGGCGCCGTCACCGGGCGGGTCCGCAGACAGACGGGCGGTGGCCCGCGCGACGAGGTCGGCCAGCGCGTCGGGCTGCCTCATGCGCTCTCGGCGGGGGCGATGCGGTGGAAGGCGCCACCGGCCGCGACGCCGAGCCAGCCGTCCTGCTCCTCGACCAGGGCGAGGAGGTCGTGGGTCAGCGCCCGGGTCAGCAGCGCCCAGAGGTCGCGGCGGACATGGACGTAGGGGCGCAGGCCGCCGCCCGCATCCTGTTCGAAGCGCAGGGCATGGCCGGCATCCACCGGCACGAGGTCGTCGACATTGGTGCGGAAGGCGATGCGCCGCCCCGGACCGTCGCCCTCGACCGCCATCTCCACGGCGACGAAAGGCGCATCCTCCACCGTGATGCCCACGCTCTCCACGGGGGTGACCAGGACGTAGCCGCCATCGGGCTCGTGCCGGAGGATCGAGGCGAACAGCTTGACGAGGGCCGGGCGGCGGATCGGTGCACCATCGTGGTGCCAGGTCCCGTCGGCCGCGATCCGCATGTCGATCGCCCCGCAGAACGGCGGATTCCAGCGCTCCACCGGCGGCGGGCCACGGCGCGCCGCATCGCCGAGGGCGGCGCTGAGGCGGTCGATCGTCGGATCGGCGGCGGGCGGGACTAGGTCGGTCATGCGATCACAAGATAGCGCATCCGGACGACGGGGGAACGGCGGCGCGACGTCCTCCCGGCGCGATCACGTCCTCCGAGCGTCGTTCGGAGGCCGCTCGCGTCGGCCTGAACCCTGCGTCGTCGCGCCGACCTTGCCAGCGTGGCGCAAAGGGCGCCACACTCCCGGGCAGACGGCCGACGCCAGGCCAGCCCCTCGATGGCGCATTCCCGCCGCGCGCGACCCTCGACGGCCGACGCGGAGAAGCCAGGACCGACACGCATGATTCAGGGCTCCCAGCCGGCCACCACCCTCGATGACGGCATCGTCGCCACGGCGGAAGCCTGTCTCGGTTCGGTGGGGCAGGCCCGCGAGGCGATCCACAAGGTCATCTTCGGCCAGGAGCAGGTCGTCGACCTCGCCCTGGTGACGATCCTGGCCGGCGGCCACGGCCTCCTCGTCGGTCTGCCCGGCCTCGCCAAGACCAAGCTCGTCGAGACCCTCGGCACCGTCCTCGGCCTCGATGCGCGCCGGGTGCAGTTCACGCCGGACCTGATGCCGTCGGACATCCTCGGTACCGAGATCCTCGACGAGGATGCCGATCGCCATCGCTCGTTCCGCTTCGTGAAGGGCCCGGTCTTCACCCAGCTCCTCATGGCGGACGAGATCAACCGCGCCAGCCCGCGCACGCAGTCGGCCCTGCTCCAGGCGATGCAGGAGCACTTCGTGTCGGTGGCGGGCGAGCGCCACGACCTGCCGCGCCCCTTCCACGTGCTGGCCACCCAGAACCCGATCGAGCAGGAGGGCACCTATCCGCTGCCCGAGGCCCAGCTCGACCGCTTCCTGCTGGAGATCGATGTCGGCTACCCCGACCGCGCCGCCGAGCGTCGCATCCTGATCGAGACCACCGGCGTCGACGAGCACAAGCCGCAGGCGGTGATGTCCACCGAGGCGCTGCTCACGGCCCAGCGCCTCGTGCGCCGCCTGCCCGTCGGGGACGCGGTGGTCGATGCGATCCTCGACCTCGTGCGCTCCGCGCGCCCCGAGGGCGGCGACCCCGCGCTCAAGGGCAAGCTCCTCTGGGGCCCGGGTCCCCGCGCCAGCCAGGCGCTGACCCTGGCGGTACGTGCCCGCGCCCTGATCGAGGGCCGCGTCGCCCCCTCCGTCGCCGACGTGAAGGCCCTGGCCGAGCCCGTGCTGAAGCACCGCATGGCGCTGAGCTTCGCCGCCCGCGCGGACGGAGAGACCATCCCGGGCCTCATCGCCCAGCTCGCCGGCAAGCTCTAGGGCATGGCGATTTCCCGGCCCGGCGGCGGCGCCACCCAGGTCCTCGACCGGAGCGCCCGCAATCCCGGACGCCGCGAGACCGAGAGTGCGCTGGCCCTGGCCGAGCGGATGCCGCGGCTGATTCTCGAATCCCGCCGGGTCTCCTCGACGCTGGCCCACGGGATCCACGGCCGCCGTCGTGCCGGGCCGGGCGAGAGCTTCTGGCAGTTCCGGCCGTTCGTCGCCGGCGAGGCCGCCGCCCGCATCGACTGGCGCCGCTCCGCCCGCGACGACCGGCTCTACGTGCGCGAGCGCGAGTGGGAGGCCACCCACAACATCTGGTTCTGGATCGACCGCTCGGCCTCCATGGGCTTCTCCTCGCACCTGGCGCAGGCGCCGAAGGTGGAGCGCGCGCTCGTTCTGGGATTCGCGCTCGCCGACGCCCTGGTGGAGGGCGGCGAGCGCACCGGTCTGCTCGGTCTCACCCGCGCGACCGCCTCGCGCCGCATCGTCGAGACCATGGCCCAGGCCCTCGTCGCCGATGCCAAGGGGCAGGACGACGACGCGCCGCCGCCCGCGACCCCGGGCCGGTTCGACGAGGCCGTGCTGATCAGCGATTTCCTGTCGCCGCCCGAGGCCGTGAAGGCCTCGGTGGATCGGCTGGCCGGCCGGGGTACCCGGGGGCACCTCGTGATGATCGTCGATCCCGTCGAGGAGACGTTTCCGTTCTCCGGACAGGCGGTCCTGCACGACCTCGAGTCGAAGCTCAGCCTCAATGTCGGCGACGCCGGCGCCTGGGGCGAGGCCTACCGGGTGAGAATCGCGGCCCATCGCGACCGCCTCGCGGACATCGCCCGGACCCAGGGCTGGACCCTGACGATCCATCGCACCGACCGTCCGGCGAGCGAGGCGGCCCTGCGCCTGCTGACCCTCGTCGCCGCGGCGCGCGGGACCGGCTGAGGATCGCCGCATGCTCGGACTGCCCCTCACCTTCGCCGCGCCTCTGGCCCTCGCCGCGCTCGTCGCCCTGCCGGCCCTGTGGTTCCTGCTGCGGGTGACCCCGCCGCGCCCGCGCCGCATCGACTTTCCGCCCCTGCGGATCATGGCCGACCTGCTGGGCAAGCGCGAGACGCCGGCGCGGACGCCCCCCTGGCTGCTGATCCTGCGGATTCTCGCCGCCGCCTGCCTGGTCTTGGCGGTGTCCGGCCCAGTCTGGAATCCCTCCGGAACCGGCGCCGTGACCGGGCGCACGCCGCTCCTCGTCGTCCTCGACAACGGCTTCACCGCCGCCCACGACTGGCGCGACCGCCTGCGGGTCGCCACCGACGCGATCGAGGGCGCCGCCCGCGACGGCCGGCCCGTGGCGGTGACCGCCCTGGCAGAGCCGGCGGCCGCCTTCGAATCCAAGGTCCCGGCCGCGGCCCTGGAGCGCCTGAGGGCGATCGCGCCGCGTCCCCATCTCGCCGACCGCGCCGCGCACCTGCCGACGCTCGCCGCCTTTCTCGAGCGCAGCCCGAGCACGGCGATCCTGTGGATCAGCGACGGCGTCGCGGGACCGGGCGAGGACGCTTTCGGCAAGAGCCTCGCCGACCTCGTCGGCCGGACCGGGGCCGCGCTAACCATCCTGAAGGCCGACCGGCCACCGGCGCTCGCGCTCTCGGCCGCGGAGGCCAGCGGCCAGCTCACCGCGCATGTCCTGCGGGCGGCACCGAACGGTCGCGACACCGGTCTCGTGCGCGCCGTCGACCAGAAGGGCCTGCCGCTGGCCGAGCACGCCTTCACCTTCGCGCCCGACGCCACCGAGACCGAGGTCGGCTTCGACCTGCCGGTGGAACTGCGCAACAGCATCAGCCGGATCGAAGTCGCGGCCGAGCGCTCGGCCGGTGCCGTGACCCTGGTCGACGAGCGCGGCAAGCGCCGCCGCGTCGGCCTCGTCTTCGGCGGAACCAGCGATCAGGCCCAGCCGCTGCTGGCGCCCACCTACTATCTCTCGCGCGCCCTCAGCCCCTACGCCGACGTGCAGGAGCCGCGCGGAGCCAAGGGCATCGCGGACTCGATCACGCAGCTCCTCGACAACCAGGTCTC
This sequence comes from Methylobacterium sp. Leaf104, assembly GCF_001422885.1. GTDB lineage: Bacteria > Pseudomonadota > Alphaproteobacteria > Rhizobiales > Beijerinckiaceae > Methylobacterium. The sequence continues at coordinate 474,926 of NZ_LMMZ01000001.1, forward strand.
CGTCCTCGTGCTGGCCGATGTCGGCGCCCTCGACGGGCCGACCCTCGCCCGCGTCGAGCAGTTCGTCGACGAGGGCGGCCTCCTGCTGCGCTTCGCCGGACCACGCCTCGCCGCCGGCAACGATCCCCTGGTGCCGGTGCGCCTGCGCCGCGGCGGCCGCACCCTGGGCGGCACCCTCTCCTGGGACAGCCCCAGGACCCTCGCCCCCTTTGCACCCGAGAGCCCCTTCGCCGGACTGACGCCCCCCGCCGATATCGGCGTGCGCCGGCAGATCCTGGCCGAGCCCGACGGCGACCTGCCGGGCCGGACCTGGGCGTCGCTCCAGGACGGGACTCCCATCGTCACGGCGCAGAAGCGCGGCCAGGGCCTCGTCGTGCTCTTCCACGTCACGGCGGACACCACCTGGTCGAACCTGCCTCTGTCGGGCCTGTTCATCGACATGCTGCGCCGGGTGGTGAACCTCGCCGGCGCCAAGACCCTGCCGGCGGGCGATGCCGCCGCACGACCGACCGCCGTGCTCGCGCCGCGCCTCACCCTGGACGGGTTCGGCGCCCTCGGAGCGCCGCCGGCCGGTGCCACCGCGGTCTCCGCCGATACCGGCGACCGCGCCACCCTGGAGCACCCGCCGGGCTTCTACGGACCGGCCGATGGCGGCATCGCGGTCAACGCCCTCGGGGTGACCGATCGGCTGAAGCCCCTCGACTTCGCGGCCCTGTCCGGTGCCCGCCTCGGCTCGCTCGCCGGTGCCGAGACCCTCGACCTGCGCGCCACCCTCTTCACCCTGGCCCTGATGCTCCTCATCCTCGACACCCTCGCGGGCCTCTGGCTCGGCGGCTTCCTCCGGCGCGCGCGGGGCTTCGTTTCGCGCCCGGCCGCGATCCTCCTGGCCGGCCTCGCCCTCGCTGCGCCCCTGGTCGGCGCACCCCAGCCGGTGCAGGCCCAATCGGCCGCCCCGGCCCGTGCGGGCGCCTTCGACTCGGCCCTGGCGACCCGGCTCGCCTACGTGGTGACCGGCGACGAGGCGGCGGACACCGCGAGCCGGGCCGGCCTCTCCGGCCTGACCCAGATGCTGGCGAGCCGCACCGCCCTGGAGCCCGGCGACCCGATCGGGATCGACCCCGCCAAGGACGAGCTCGCCTTCTATCCGCTGATCTACTGGCCCATCGTCGCCGGGCGGCCGCAGCCGAGCGAGACCGCGATCCGGCGCATCGACGCCTTCATGCGCAACGGCGGCACCGTGATCTTCGACACCCGCGACGCGCTGACCGCGCGGCCGGGCGGCCCGCCGACGCCCGAGGGGGCCTATCTGCGCAAGATGCTGGCGACTCTGGAAGTGCCCGAGCTCGAGCCGGTGCCGCCGGACCACGTGCTGACCAAGGCCTTCTACCTCGTGGACAACTTCCCCGGCCGCTACGCCACCGGCCAGACCTGGGTCGAGACCCTGCCGCCGGCCGGGGAGGGCTCCGAGCGCCGTCCGGCCCGGGCCGGCGACGGCGTCTCGCCCATCGTCATCACCAGCAACGACCTCGCCGCCGCCTGGGCCGTGGGCAAGCGCGGCGAGCCCCTCTACCCCATCGTCGGCGGCGACCAGCGTCAGCGCGAGATGGCTTTCCGCGGCGGCATCAACTTCGTGATCTACACGCTCACCGGCAACTACAAGGCTGATCAGGTCCACGTCCCGGCGCTGCTGGAGCGGTTGGGCCAGTGACGTACCCTGCACCGGAGGCCCCGCGCCCATGCTGAGCCTCAGCTTCACCCCCCTGGTGCCCTGGCCGGTGCTGATCGGCCTGGGAATCCTCGTCGCGGTCTTCGCCGGGTTGGCCTTCCTCGCCCGGGGGAGCACCGCGATCCTACGGGCGCTCGCCCTCGCCCTGGTCCTCCTGGCGATCGCGAATCCGTCCCTCGTACGCGAGGACCGCGAGCCGGTGAAGGACATCGCCGCGATCGTGGTCGACCGCTCGGGCTCGCAGGCGCTCGGCGACCGTCCGGCCATGACCGACGCCGTCCGCGCCGAGCTGCAGCGCCGCTTCGGAGCCCTGACCAACATCGAGCCGCGCTTCATCGACGTGCCCGACGCCAAGGAGGGCGACGAGGGCACCCGGCTGTTCACCGCCCTGTCGCAGGCGCTGGCCGACGTGCCGGCCGAGCGGCTGGCGGGCGTCGTCATGCTGACCGACGGCGTCGTGCACGACATCCCGGCCTCGGTGGCGGCCCTGGGGCTCAAAGGCCCGCTTCACGTCCTGGTCACCGGCCATTCGGACGAGCGCGACCGGCAGATCAAGCTCATCGAGGCGCCGCGCTTCGGCATCGTTGGGCGCGACCTCACCATCCGGGCCGAGGTGATGGAGCGCGGCGGCACAGGCAGCGCCACCGTCACCGTGCGCCGCGACGGCGAGGAGGTCGGCCGCCGGACCTTCCCGACTGGGCAGCCCTTCTCCCTGACCATGCGGATCGAGCACGGCGGTCCGAACGTGGTCGAGATCGAGGTGGAGCCCCTGCCGGGCGAACTCACCACCATCAACAACCGTGCGGTCCTGCCCATCGAGGGGATCCGCGAGAAGCTGCGGGTGCTGCTGGTCTCGGGCGAGCCGCACCAGGGCGAGCGGACCTGGCGCAACCTCCTGAAGTCCGATGCCAACGTCGACCTCGTCCACTTCACCATCCTGCGCCCGCCGGAGAAGCAGGACGGCACGCCGATCTCCGAACTCTCCTTGATCGCTTTTCCGACACGCGAGCTGTTCGTTCAGAAGATCAAGGATTTCGACCTGATCATCTTCGACCGCTACGCCAACCAGAGCGTGCTGCCCTCGGCCTATTTCGACAACATCGTCCGCTACGTCCGCGAGGGCGGCGCCCTGCTGATCGCGGCCGGCCCCGAATTCGCCTCGCCCACCAGCCTGTCGCGCACGCGCCTGGCCGCGATCCTGCCCGGCGAGCCCAATGGGCGCGTGGTCGAGCAGCCATACAAGGCGGCCCTCACGGGCGTCGGCAACCGCCACCCCGTCACCCGGGCGCTGCCCGGGTCCGAGGCCTCGCCGCCGGCCTGGGGCGACTGGCTGCGCATCGTCTCCGCCCAGGTGAAGCCCGGCATCCAGCCGATCCTGCAGGGGCCGAACGCCTTGCCGCTGCTCGCCCTGTCGCGCGAGGAGAAGGGCCGGGTGGCTTTGCTGCTGTCCGATCACGCCTGGCTCTGGGCCCGCGGCTATCAGGAGGGCGGCCCCTATCTCGACCTGCTGCGCCGGCTCGGGCACTGGCTCATGAAGGAGCCGGCCCTGGAGGAGGAGGCCCTGCGGGCGCAGACCACCGGTCATGGTCGCGAGGTCCGCGTCGAGCGCCAGACCATGGCCGACACTGTGGAGCCCGTCACCGTCACGGGTCCCACCGGCAGCCAGCGCACCCTGACCCTCGCGCAGAGCGAGCCGGGTCTGTTCGCGGCGACCTTCGAGGCGACCGAACTCGGCCTGCACACCCTGCGCTCGGGCAGCCTCGTCGCCTTCGTCAGCGTCGGTCCGCCGAACCCGCGCGAACTCGCCGACGTCTTCAGCGACACCGAGCGCCTGAAGGCCCTGGCCGAGGGCACGGGCGGCTCCATCCGCCGGGTCGCCGAGGCCGGCGGCGGCACCGTGGTGCCGCGCCTCCAATCCGTCCGCAGCGGCCGACTCGCCGGCGCCGACTGGATCGGCTTCCGCCCGAGCGACAGCGCCAACATCCGCGGCGTCGAGGTCTATCCCCTGGCCCTCGGCCTGTGGGCTCTGGCTGCCCTGGCGGCCGCCGTGCTGGCGATGTGGCTCGTCGAAGGGCGGCGCGGCCGGGCGGCCTGAGGGCTCACCCCGGCAGCCGCCCGAAGAACCGCGCGATCTCGGCGGCCGCCCGATCCGGATCCTCCCGATGCGGGAAGTGGCCGACTCCCTTCAGTTCGGCGAGGTCGAGGTCCGAGAAGGTCTCGCCGAGGCGGTCGGTCCAGGCGAAGGGGAACAGCGGGTCGGAATCGCCCCAGCGGATGCAGGTCGGGAGGGTGACCGGCGGCAGGCGCGGGGCCTCGCCCCGGATCATGGCGAGACGTCCGGCCTGCGCGCTGACGTACCAGTTGAAGCCGCCCTGCAGGTTGCCCGGGGCCAGGAAATTGTCGACGAAGGCCTCCAGCACGTCGTCGAAGGCGGCCGGGTTGCCGCCGGCCCAGTGGCGCAGGAAGTGGCCGATATAGAGCCGGCAGCCCTCGCGCGAGGCGCCGACCTGCGCCGCCGCGAACGGCTTGACGTGGTAGGACTGGTACCAGATCTCGGCCAGCATCTCCGGGGCGGCGAGGCGCGGGCCGATGCCCGGATACGGACAGTCGAAGGCGAAGAGCCCGCTCAACCGCTCCGGTACCGTCCGCCCGAGGACCTGGAGCACATAGGCCCCGACATCGTGGCCGACGATGCCGACCCGGGCCAGGCCGAGGGCATCCAGCAGTGCGACGACGTCGGCGGCATGGACGTCGGCGCCGGCGGCGTCGGAAGGTCGAAGGTCGGGCTTCTCGCTGGCGCCGAAGCCGCGCAGGTCCGGTGCGATCAGTTCGAAGCGGTCGGCGAGGCGCCGCATCACCGGCTCCCAGGTCAGCCAGAATTCTGGCCAGCCGTGCAGCAGCACCAGGGGGCGGCCGCGCCCGAGCCGTGCCACGTGGAGCGCGACGCCATTGGCCGTGATCGTGTCGTGCCGGATCGCCGAATCGTCCATCGGGTGTGGTCCCTGCCGGCGCCGGGTCGGCGCCTCCGGCGGTTCAACGCCGGCGCAGGGCGGTGACGTTCCCCGTGACCGTCGCGGCCGCGCCGGCCGTCAACTCGCGCCAGAGGAAGCGGGCCGGGTCGACGGGGGAGGGCGGTACGAGGCGTCCGGGCGGGATCGGCGAGAAGCCGAAGCGCCCGTAATAGGGCGCGTCTCCGATGAGGATGACGAGGCCGTGGCCGGCGGCGGCCGCCGCGTCGAGGCAGGCCGTCATCAGGGCGGCGCCGATGCCGCGGCCCTCGAAGCTCGGATCGACGGTGAGCGGTCCGAGCACCAGCAGAGGCCCACCGGCCTCGGCCGGCCCCACCCGCACCGACCCCACGAGATAGGTCGCCACCAGGGCGGTGAAGCAGAGCTCGGCCACCGGCACCGTGCCCTCGCGCAGGCGATAGGCGGTGCGGGCGAAGCGGCCGGGGCCGAAGGCGCGGGCATGGAGCCGCTCGATGGCCTCGGCGTCGCCCGCGTGCTCGTGGCGGATGACCAGGGGAAGGGCGGTCACGTCGCCCGGGCCGAGAAGTCGATGCGCGGGTCGATCCAGGTGTAGATCAGGTCGGAGAGCAGGTTCACCGCCAGCCCGAGCAGGGAGAAGATGTACAGGGTCGCGAACACCACGGGGTAGTCGCGCCCGACGATGGAGGTGAAGGACAGGAGCCCGAGCCCGTCGAGGGAAAAGATCGTCTCGATCAGCAGCGATCCGGTGAAGAAGGCCGAGATGAAGGCCGCCGGAAAGCCCGCGATGACGATCAGCATGGCGTTGCGGAAGACGTGGCCGTAGAGCACCCGGCGCTCGGAGAGGCCCTTCATCCGGGCCGTGAGCACGTATTGCTTGCGGATCTCGTCGAGGAAGGAATTCTTGGTCAGCAGCGTCGAGGTCGCGAAGGCGCCGAGGACCAGGGCCGCCAGCGGAAGGGTCATGTGCCAGGCATAGTCGACGACCTTGCCCCAGAGGCTGAGGGAGTCGAAGTTCTCGCTGGTCAGGCCCCGGATCGGGAAGATCTGCACGAAGGAGCCGCCGGCGAACAGGATGATCAGCGCGATGCCGAACAGGAAGCTCGGAATCGCGTAGCCGATGATGACCACGGTCGAGGTCCAGAGATCGAAGCGCGAGCCGTCATGCACCGCCTTGCGGATGCCCAGCGGAATCGAGATCGCGTAGGAGATCAGCGTCATCCAGAGGCCGAGCGAGATCGACACCGGCAGCCGCTCGCGGATCAGCTGCAGGACGGAAACATCGCGGAAATAGCTGTTGCCGAAATCGAACCGGACATAGTCCCAGATCATCTTGGCGAAGCGCTCGGGGGCCGGCTTGTCGAAGCCGAACTGCTGCTCGAGCTTCTTGATGAAGGCGGGGTCCAGCCCCTGCGCTCCGCGGTAGCGGGCATTGGCCTCCCCGCCGCCTCCGCTGCGTGCGACGCCGCCGAGGTCGCCGGCTCCGCCGGTCACCCGCGACAGGCTGCCCTCGTTCTGGCCTTGGAGCTGCGCCAGCACCCGTTCCACGGGGCCGCCGGGGGCGAACTGCACGATGACGAAGGTGATCAGCATGATCCCGAAGATCGTCGGGACCATGAGCGCGATACGGCGCAGGATGTAGCCGAGCACGGGTGTCTCTCAGGTTCGGCCGATGCGGCGGGCCTTGGCGGCATCGTACCACCAGACGCTCGGCACACCGAGATCGTAGGTCGGCCCCCTGGCCGGGCGGCCATAGACGTCCCAGAGGGCCAGCCGGTGATCGGCCTTGTACCACATGGGCACCCAGTAGCGGCCGGCCCGCAGGACCCGGTCGAGGGCGCGCGCCGCGTGAACCATGTCGGCGCGGGACGTCGCCTCGGTCACCTTCTCGATCAGCGCGTCGATGGCGGGGCTCGCGATGCCCGCGAGGTTGTTCGAGCCGGGCGTGCCGGCACTGCGGGAGCCGTAGGCCTCGCGCAGTTCCGGGCCGGGCGTGAGGCCGCTGCCAAAGCGGCGGGCGGTGAGGTCGAAGTCGAAGTCCTTGACCCGGGCCTGGTACTGCGACGGATCGACCAGCCGGATGCTGGCGCGGATGCCGATCAGCCCGAGATTGCGGATGAAGGGCTGCGTCACCGGCTGGAACACCGGGTCGTTGTCGAGGAACTCGATCTCCAACGGCTTGCCGGAGGGGAGCCGGACGACGCCGCCGTCGCGGGTGCAGCCGGCTTCGCGGAGCAGGGCCACGGCGCGGCTGAGCAGGGCGCGGTCCTGGCCCGAGCCGTCGGAACTCGGCGGGCTCCAGGCCTCGCCGAAGACCTCCGCCGGCAGGTCGCCGCGCAGGGGGTCGAGGAGGGCGAGCTCCTCCGGCGCGGGACGGCCCGTCGCCTTCAGGTCCGAATTCTCGAAGTAGGAGGCCGTGCGGATGTAGGCGCCGTACATCAGGTTGGCGTTCGACCAGTTGAAGTCGAAGCACAGGCCGATCGCCTCGCGCAGCCGGGGATCGCGGAAGGCCTCGCGCCGGGTGTTCATCCACCAGCCCTGGGTGCCGGAGGGACGGGCATCGGGCACCACCTCCTTGCGGACGCGGCCCTCCTGCACGGCGGGGAAGTCGTAGCCCGTGGCCCAGACCCGCGCGGTGAACTCCTCGCGGAAGGTGAAGGCACCGCCCTTGAAGGCCTCGAACGCCACCTGGCGGTCACGGAAATACTCGTACCGGATGGCGTCGAAGTTGTTCTGGCCGACATTCACCGGCAGCTCGGCGCCCCAGTAATCCTTCACCCGCTCCAGCTCGATGAAGCGGCCCGCCTCCAGGCGCCCGACCTGGTAGGGACCGGAGCCGAGGGGCGGCTCCAGGGAGGAGGCCTCGAATTCGTGCGTGGCGTAGTAGGCGGCCGAGAACACCGGCAGGCTCGCCACGAAGAGGGGCAGGTCGCGGCTGCGGCCGGGCGCGAAGCGCAGCGTCACCGTGGCGTCGTCCTCCGCCACCGCCTCGGTCAGGTCGCGGATCACCTGCGAGATCTCGGGGTGGCCCTTCTCCTTGAGGAGGCGCATCGACGCCGCCACGTCGTGGGCGGTGAGGCGCGAGCCGTCGTGGAAGCGGGCCTGCGGCCGCAGGCCGAAGCGGTAGGACAGCCCATCCTCGGAGATCTCGACCGAGCGGGCGAGGAGGCCGTAGAGCGCGTCCGGCTCGTCGAGGGCGCGCACCATCAGCGAGTCGAAGGTCAGGTTCATGCCGGCGGCGCCGTCGCCGCGCAGGACGTAGATGTTCAGGGTGTTGAAGGTGTCGGACGCCTGGTTGCCCAGGGTGGAGGCGAGCTGCGCCGAAAAGCGACCCCCTCGCGGCGCATCCGGATTGACGTAGTCGAAGTTCGGGAAGTCGGGCGGGTACTTCAGGTCCCCGAAGCTCGACAGGCCGTGGCTGCTGCGGGCCGCCGCCCGGGCGGGGGCGGGGGCGGGGGCGGGCAGGACCAGGGTCGCACCGAGAGCGCCGGCGCCCGCGACGACGGCGCGCCGGGTCGGGCCGGCGCTCAACGCGGCGCCCCGGTCTTGGCGGCCAGGGTCTCGTCGTACCACCAGGTCGCGGGGAAGCCCGAGCTGCCGTATTTCGGCAGCACCTCCGGATGCCCGAAGCGGTTCCAGCGCAGGGTGCGCGAGACGTTCGAGCCCCATTGCGGCACGACGAAGTCGTGGGCCAGCAGCACCCGGTCGAGGGCGTGCGTCGCCGCCAGCGCGCCGGGGCGGTCCTTGGCGAAGATCACCTTCTCGATCAGGGCGTCGATGGCCGGATCCTTGATGCCGATGAGGTTGCGCGAGCCGGCCTTGTCGGCCGAGGCCGAGCCCCAGTACTCGCGCTGCTCGTTGCCCGGCGAGAGGGATTCCGGCCACGAGCTCGTGGTGATGTCGAAGTCGAAGGCCCGCAGGCGGTTCTGGTACTGGGCCTGGTCGATGACGCGCAGGGAGCTGTTGATGCCGATGAGCTTCAACTGCGCCGCGTAGGGCAGCACCACCCGCTCGAACACGCTCTGGAATTCGAGGAACTCGACGGTGAGGGGCTCGCCGCTCTTCACGTCGGTCATCTGGCCGTTGCGAAGTTCGTAGCCGGCCTGCTTCAGGAGACCGACGGCCTCGCGCAGGTTGGCGCGCACCGCGTCCGGCGTGCCGTTGACGGGGTTCGCGTAGGGCGTGGTGAAGACGGAAGGAGGGACCTTGTCCTTCACGGCTTCGAGGATCGCCAGCTCGTCACCCTGCGGCAGCCCGGACGAGGCCAGCTCCGAGCCGAAGTAGTAGGAATCGATGCGCTTGTAGAGGCCGAAGAACAGCGACCGGTTCATCTCCTCGAAGTTCATCGCCAGGTTGAAGGCCCGGCGCACGCGCGGATCGGCGAACTTCGCCCGGCGGGTGTTGAGGACGAAGGCCTGCATGTTGCCGTTGCCGCGATCGGGGAACTCCTCCTTGATCAGGCGGCCCTCCTTCACGGCGGGAAAATTGTCGTAGGCCGTGGCCCAGTTGCGCGCCACGTTCTCGGTCCGGAAGTCGAACAGGTCGCCCTTCAGCGCCTCGATCAGCACCGTCGCATCGCGGAAATACTCGTTGCGCATGGTGCCGAAGTTGTTGCGGCCGACATTCACCGGCAGGTCCTTGCCCCAGTAATCCGCCACCCGCTCGTAGGTGGCGCTGCGGCCGGCCTCGAACTTCGCCAGGCGGTAGGGACCCGAGCCGAGGGGGATCTCCAGGGTGGTCTGGGTCACGTCGCGCGGACGCCCCTGCGCGTCCGTGCCGGTCCACCAGTGCTTGGGCAGCACGCGCAACTGGCCGAGGACCTGCGGAAGTTCGCGGTTGCCGGCCTCGGAGAAGGTGAAGGTCACCTCCCGCGGGCCCGTGACGGCGGCCTTGGTCACGGTCTGGTAATAGGCCGAGTAGAACGGGCTGTTCGCCTTCAGGACATCGAAGGACCAGACCACGTCCTCGGGCGTCACCGGCCGGCCGTCGTGCCAGCGCGCGCCCTCGCGCAGGCGGTAGGACACCGCCGAGAGGTCGTCGGCGAGGCGCACGCCGTCGGCGAGGAGGCCGTAGGAGGTGAAGGGTTCGTCAGCCGATTCCGTCATAAGGGTATCGTAGATCTGGACGATCCCGCCCTCGAGATCGCCCTTCAGGCCCGACACCACGTAGTTGAAGTTGTCGAAGCCGCCCTGGGCGCCGAGGCGCACGAGGCCGCCCTTCGGCGCGTTCGGGTCGGCATAGTCGAAATGCTTGAAGTCGGGGCCGTATTTCGGCGCGCCCATCAGCGTGATCGCGGGCATCCAGGCGCCGTTCGGCGCGGCGGGTTCCGGATCGGGGGCGGCCCGGGCGGGCAGGCCACAGGCCAGGAAGGCGAGGGCGGCGACGAGGCGTCCGATCAGGGCAATTCGCATCACTGGCAGGCGGTCTCCGGATTCCGGGGTCGCGGTTCCGCCGCCGCACCGGCGACGGCAGGCGGGTGTTCTAGGACGGACCAGCCGCGAACGCCAAGCGGGCGCGTGCGCGCAGGAACCTCAACGCGTAGGCCTGCCCTCGGTCCCGACGAACGAAGAAGGCCGGGCGATGCCCGGCCTTCTTCGCTCATGAAAGGACGGTGTCCCCGCCGGAAGCCCGGCTCACTGTTGGGCCGGCTTCTCGGCCGGCTTGGTCGCGGCCGGGGCGGGCGGCGCGGCGGGAGCCGCCTGGACCGGGGTGTCGTCGGCGGGCTTCGCCGACGCCGGCTTGTTCGCCTCCTCACCCGCGACGGTGGGCTTGGCGGCCGTGGCCGGATTGGCGACCTCGGGTTTCTGGTCCTCGGCCGGCTTCGATGCGTCGGCCGGCTTCTGCGTCTCCTCGCGACGCTTTTCGGCCGCCGGCTTCGCGTCGGGCGCGGGCTTGGCATCGGCGGGCTTGGCATCCCCGGCCTTGGCGGCGGCCGGCTGGGCCTCGGCCGGCTTGTCGCCTTCGGCCTTCTTCTCAGCCGCCGGCAGCGGGTGCGGGGTGTCGGCGAGGCTGCGCAGGTAGAGGATGACGTCGGCCCGCTCGGTCGGCGAGGTGATGCCCGCGAAGGCCATCTTGGTGCCGGGGACGTAGCCCTTCGGGTTCGCCAGGAAGTGGTCGAGCTCGTCGTAGGTCCAGGTCCCGCCCTTCTCCTTCAGCGCGGCCGAGTACTCGAAGCCGGGCTCGTGGGCGCGCTGGCGGTCGACGACGCCCCAGAGATGCGGGCCGACCTTGTTCGGGCCGCCCTTCTCGAAGCTGTGGCAGGAGGCGCACTTCTTGGCCGCGGACTGGCCCTTGTCGACGGTGGCGCTGGCCAGACGGATCGGCAGAGGCTCGGCCTTCGCCTCGGGGGCGGCGCCACCGGCTGCCTTCGGCTGCGGCTCGGGCAGGGCATAGCCCGCACCGCCCGCGGGCTTGGGATGATAGATCAGCTCGGCGACGAAGCCCGACCCCACGGCGAACAGCAGCGCGCCGAGCGCGGCACCCGCAACCTTGTTCAGCTCGAAAGAGTCCATTCTCGACAACTCCGGTGCGGCCGGCCTGAGGGGGGAGAATTCAGGGCGAAGTCCAGCGCGTACCTGTGCCGGACTTTGGAAACGGTCGAGGGTGCTTAGCCGCTGAAGCCCGACCTTGACAATGGTCCCGTCGCGCTTCGCGTAGTCGCAGAGCGGCGGGTGTCGCCGCCATCCCTCACTTCTTCAGACGCGAGCGGGCCGATCCGGTTCCCGCTTGGCGGACAAGTGCCAGGGACCCGAGCCGGCAAGGCCGCGCCCTGGCGCGCATGACAACCCGTGGCGCCGCTGTTAAGCACCTGCCCCAGCCGGAGCAGGGCCCAGACCGATGTCCGATCCCATCGTCCTCATTCCCGCGCGCATGGCCGCGACCCGCCTGCCGAACAAGCCGATGGCCGATCTCGCCGGGGAGCCGATGATCGTGCACGTCTGGCGCCGGGCCGTGGAGGCCGGCATCGGGCCGGTCGTGGTGGCCACGGACACGCCGGCCATCATCGAGACGATCGAGGCCGTCGGCGGCCTCGCGGTGCTGACCCGGGCCGATCATCCGTCCGGCTCGGATCGCCTGGCGGAGGCCCTGGAGATCATCGATCCGCAGGGCAACCACGACGTCGTGGTCAACGTCCAGGGCGACCTGCCGACCATCGACCCGGGCATCATCGGCGCCGCGATCCTGCCCCTGGCCGACCGCACGGTCGACATCGCCACCCTCTGCGCCGTCATCACCGAGGAGTCGGAGCGGCGCGACCCCAACGTGGTCAAGCTCGTCGGCCACGCGGTGGGCACCCGCCGCCTGCGCGCGCTCTACTTCACCCGCGCCGAGGCGCCCTGGGGCGAGGGGCCGCTCTACCATCACATCGGCCTCTACGCCTATCGCCGGAAGGCGCTGGCCCGATTCATGGCCCTGCCGCCCGGCGAACTCGAGACCCGCGAGAAGCTGGAGCAGCTCCGGGCGCTCGAGGCCGGGATGCGCATCGACGCCATCGTCGTCGACGACCTGCCGCTGGGCGTCGACACCCCCGCCGACCTGGAACGCGCCCGCGCCATCCTGTCGGCCCGCCGCCTGAACTGAAGCGCCTCGGAAAGACCAGCCCGCCATGCCCCAGCACATCGTCTCCTACCAGGGCGAGCCCGGCGCGAACTCCCACATCATCTGCGCCCAGGCCTACCCGGACTGGACGCCGCTGCCGTGCCCGACCTTCGAGGACGCCTTCGCGGCCGTGAAGGAAGGCCGCGCCACGCGGGCGATGATCCCGATCGAGAACTCGATCGCGGGCCGGGTGGCGGACATCCACCACCTGATCCCGACCTCGGGCCTGCACATCGTGGCCGAGCACTTCCTGCCGATCCATTTCCAGCTGATGGTCCTGCCCGGCACCCCGGTCGAACAGATCCGGACGGTGCACAGCCACGTCCACGCCCTCGGGCAGTGCCGCAAGATCATCCGACGCCTCGGCGTCCGCCCGATCGTCGCCGGCGACACCGCCGGCGCGGCCCGCGAGGTGGCGGAGGCGGGCGATCCCACCCGGGGCGCCCTGGCCCCCGCCCTGGCTGCGGAGGTCTACGGCCTCGACATCCTAGAGCGCGACGTCGAGGACGAGAGCCACAACACGACCCGCTTCGTGGTGTTCTCGCCCGACCCCGAGCCGGTCTCGCCCGAGGCCGGTCCGATGGTGACCAGCTTCGTCTTCCGGGTCCGCAACATCCCGGCGGCCCTCTACAAGGCGCTCGGCGGCTTCGCCACGAACGGCGTCAACATGTCGAAACTCGAGAGCTACATGGTCGACGGCCAGTTCGTCGCGACCCAGTTCTATGCCGAGGTGGACGGCCATCCGGAGGAGCCCGGCCTCGCCCGGGCCCTCGCCGAACTCGGCTACTTCTCGCGGGAATTGCGGATCATCGGCACCTACCCGGCCCATCCCTACCGCGAGGCGAGCCGCATCGCGGCAGAGTAGGGCCGGCCTCACCGCCGGGCGCGTCCCGACGGCGACGGGATCGCCCGCAGCGGCCGCGCCGCCGAGCGCCGGATCCGACGCCGGCGATGCCGCCTCCGCCCGAATCCGCCGGGCGCGGGCCGGTGCGCCGTGGGCGTAGGGCGGCATCGCGACAACCTGCACGATTATTCACGGCCTCGGCTCGGTCCTCCCGCCGACACCGCCTCACACGTCCCAAACCACATTTCATTCCCTGGTATATTGCATACAACGAATTTTGGTGCATGCTGGCGGCATCGGTGCGAACAATCCGATCAAGAAGGAATTCGGGATGGAACGTCAGGACTCACCGTCCGCCAAATGGTGGCAACTCGCCTTCGGCGTGCTGTGCATGGCGATGATCGCCAATCTCCAGTACGGGTGGACGCTCTTCGTCGACCCGATCGACGCCAAGTTTCACTGGGGTCGCGCGGCGATCCAGTTCGCGTTCACCATCTTTGTCGCCACCGAGACTTGGCTGGTGCCGGTCGAGGCCTGGTTCGTCGACCGCTACGGCCCGCGCATCGTGGTCTGCTTCGGCGGCATCATGATCGCCCTGGCGTGGTTCCTGAACGCCCATGCCGACTCTCTCTTCCTCCTCTACGCGGCGGCCGTGATCGGCGGTATCGGTGCCGGCTCCGTCTACGGGACCTGCGTCGGCAACGCCCTGAAGTGGTTCCCCCACCGGCGCGGCCTCGCCGCCGGCGCCACCGCGGCCGGCTTTGGCGCCGGTGCGGCCGTCACGGTGGTGCCGATCGCCAAGATGATCGCCACCAGCGGGTACCAGGACGCCTTCCTGTATTTCGGGCTCGGTCAGGGGGCCATCGTGGTGGCCCTGTCGTTCCTCCTGCGCAAGCCGTCCCTGGCGGTGCCGGTCCAGCGCAAGACCCTTCGTCTGCCCCAGGCCAAGGTCGACCGCACGCCGCGCGAGGTGGTGCGCACCCCCGTCTTCTGGCTGATGTACGTGATCTTCGTCATGGTGGCCTCCGGCGGCCTGATGGCGGCGGCGCAGATCGCGCCGATCGCCCACGACTTCAAGGTCGCGGACGTTCCCGTCAGCCTGTTCGGCCTGCAGATGGCGGCGCTCACCTTCGCGATCTCCCTCGACCGCATCTTCGACGGCTTCGGACGCCCGTTCTTCGGCTTCGTCTCCGACAATCTCGGACGCGAGAACACGATGTTCATCGCCTTCTCGATCGCCGCCCTGGCGATCATCACCCTGCTGACCTACGGCACCTATCCGCTGGTCTTCGTCTTCGCCACGGCGGTCTATTTCGGCGTCTTCGGCGAGATCTACTCCCTGTTCCCGGCCACCTGTGGCGACACCTTCGGCTCGAAGTTCGCCACCACCAATGCCGGCCTGCTCTACACCGCCAAGGGCACGGCCTCGTTCCTGGTGCCGATCGCCAGCGTGATCTCGGCCAAGTACGGCTGGTCGGCGGTGTTCTCGATCATCATCGGGCTCAACGTCGTGGCGGCGATCCTGGCGATGTTCGTCCTCAAGCCCCTGCGCCTGCGCTTCCTCACCGATGACAGCGTGGCGGCTCCGGTGGCGGCGCGGCCGGTCCAGGCGGCCTGAGGCCGCAACCGCACCTGCGACCCACGCCCTCGGAACTTGTCGGCCGGCCCGTCGATCTCTCTCATGACGGGCCGGCCTTAGGAATCGAACCACCCGACGAGCGGGACCGGCGCCGATCGACCGACTCAACGGCCCGGCTGATTTCGAGGTTGTCCATGAACATCGCGGCGGTGCTCACGCTTCAGACGGTTCCGTTCGCCGGCATCGTCCTGGCAGGTCGAGACGACAGGGACCTCTTCGCCGTGGTGTATCTCGGCGCGGTCGGATTGATCTTGACCCTGATCATCCTCACCGGTGAAAGTCCCGGTTACGTATCGTCCTTCGCGACCGATATCGAAAGTCTATCGATGAACTGATTGGTGCGCTGCGAAAGCTGGGATGCCGGCAGCGATCGCGTGCGGTCGCCTGTCTGGCGAGCCGTGCATGATTGCGATTCGAGCGATGCGGTGAGGTCGGGCTCGGCACCGGATCGGTCGCTCAGGGCGGCGAGGTTTGCATCCGCCGCATGAGTGGTGTGTAGAATTTGGTATACCAGTGAAAATGGTGCGGTGCCATATAAGGCTCAACGCAACCGCCCTGGAACACCTCCGATGATCGCTCTCCTCGTTGTCGCCGCCGTCGCCCTGAACGTGTCGCTGGTCTTCGTGGCCGCCAACGTTCTGACCCCGAAGAACGGTCCGCTTTCCAATTCCGGCCGCTTCATCGTCAGCAACGAGAATGCCCCGTCGAAGGCCCGCCTCGCCGCCTGAGGCGATCCCGGCGGGCGCACCCGCCCAGGACCTCCTCTCGGACAAACCCGCCCGGCTCGGCCGCGGCGGGTTTTCTCGTGCCCGGCTATTCGCGCTTGATGATCCGGTCCACCACGAGGTCGGACCAGAAGCCGGGGCGGAAGGAGCGCTTGAGCGCCTCGGGGTCGTACTCGGTCTCGACCCAGGTCAGGAAGTCGATGCCCCGAGCCTCGCCGTCCCGGCGATAGAGGGCGAAGAACGCATCGAGGATTCCGGTTTTGGCGAACCGGAAATGGCCGTAGCGGGCCGAGAGCTGGCCGATGGCCTCCGCGACGGGCAGGCCCTCGTGCAGGATGAGGTAGAGCGCCGCCGCGAGACCGGCGCGATCCGCGCCCGATTTGCAGTGCATCATCGCTGGGTACTCGACCCCGTCGAAGAACGCCTTGGCCGCCAGGATGGTCTCGCGTGAGGGCGCCTCCCGCGAGCGCAGCACGAATTCCACGAGCGTCAGGCCCTGGCGCTCGCAGGCCTCGCGCTGGAGGGGCCACGAGCCGTGCTCGCGCCCGCCCCGGAGGGAGATCACGGTTCGGACCCCCTGGCGCTTGAACCAGGCCAGCTGGTGGGGCGTCGGCTGGGCCGAGCGCCAGAGCTTGCCCGCGCCGATCCGGTGCCGGTTCAGGTAGGCGAGGCGGAACACGCCGTGATCCACCAGCAGCATGTTCGCCCAGGCCTTGGCCCGCGAGACCGGGCCGGCGATCGGGCGCTCGAAGCGCGCGATCCGCGCCATGCGCCGGGCGTAGCGGGTCTCGTACGAGAGGAAGCGGTTGAACACGGGTGCGGCAGGACCGGTGGGGCGGGGATCGGGAGGGTGCTGATCTACCAGTGCGCGGCGGCCGCGGCAAACACGCCGTGGCGTGCGGGGAGCAACCGGCATCGGCCTTGCGTTGCCGAAGGTCGCCTTGTCTTCGCCCGGATCGTCACCTCCGATGCGGTGATCGACACCGATAGCGAACCGTCCATCGTCTTCATCGAGCGCGGGGATCCGTCATGCGTACGAGCACCACCAGCATCCGCCGCGCCCGTCCGGCCGACGCCGATCCCTTGTCGGACCTGTTCGACGAGACCTGGCGTGAGGCCTACCGGGGAATCATCCCCGGGGTCGCACTGGAGCGGATGATCGCGCAGCGCAGCTCGCAATGGTGGCTCGGCGCGACCCAGCGCACCCGCCCCCTCGTGGTGGTCGAGCAGGCGGGCAGCATCGTCGGCTACGCGGTCTACGGACCGGCACGGGGCCGCATCCTCCGGGCGCCCGGCGAGATCGACGAGCTCTACATCCGCCCGGCCTACCAGGGTCTCGGCCTCGGTCGGCGCCTGTTCCGGGCCGTCTCCAACGATCTTTCCGACCACGGGCTGTCCCGGGTCGGGATCTGGACGCTGGAGGGGAACGAGCGGGCGCGATCCTTCTATGCGGGGCTGGGCGGCGCCGAGATCGGCCATGCCGTCGACCGGATCGCCGGAACGGTTCTGCCCAAGGTTGGTTTCCGCTTCACCTGACCTCGCTTGAGTCCGAGCCGCCCCGCGGACCGGTCCGGCAGGCCGGGCCTCGGGGCATTGCGGACGGGACCACGGATGGGCGTGACGGCGGCGGATTGGGACAGGCGGGTCACGGACCTCAGCGCGAAGCTGCCGGACCGCATACGCAGGGCGTTGGAGTGGCTGCGCGAGCCCTCGCGATTCTGGATCCGCCTCCTGGCGGCGATCCTCTTCATCCTCGGCGGCATCTTCTCGATCCTGCCCGTCCTCGGCCTGTGGATGCTCCCGGTCGGCCTCGCCCTCCTGAGCCAGGACGTGCCCGCCCTGAAGGTCCCCCTGGAACACGCGGCCCGCTGGATCGAGCGGACCTTCGCGCGCCTCGCCGCGGCCTGGCGCCGGCGCTTCGGTCCCTCCGAGCGCCCCTGAGGCGGACCCGACAATTCCGTGCAAACGTCGCCGCCCACCGCAAGGTACGATTTCCTTCGCGGCGGAAGGGCCTTAAGACACCCGGCAACGGGGCCGGAATGCCCCTGCTTGCGGGAGCAGACACATGATCATCGACGCGGTCTCGATCGGCAAGAATCCGCCTGACGACGTGAACGTCATCATCGAGGTGCCGATCGGTGGCGACCCGATCAAGTACGAGATGGACAAGGAGGCCGGCGCCCTGGTGGTCGACCGGTTCCTCTACACGGCGATGCATTATCCGGGCAATTACGGCTTCATCCCGCACACCCTTTCGGGTGACGGCGACCCCTGCGACGTGCTCGTGGCCAATACCCGCGCCATCGCCCCCGGCGCGATCATCAGCGCCCGCCCGATCGGCGTCCTCGTGATGGAGGACAATTCCGGCGAGGACGAGAAGATCATCGCCGTGCCGTCGCGCCACCTGACCATGCGCTACGACCGGATCGAGAACTACACCGACCTGCCCGACATCACGATCCACCAGATCCAGCACTTCTTCGAGCACTACAAGGATCTCGAGCCCGGCAAGTGGGTGAAGATCAAGCGCTGGGGCGGCAAGGAGGAGGCGCATCGCCTGATCCTCGAGGGCATCGAGCGCGAGAAGGCCAGCAAGGCCGCCAAGGGCAAGTAAACGCCACCGGCAGGCACGTCCTTCGGGACATGAAAGTAACGTCCTTCGGGACATGGACTTCGATGAGCGGCGGTCCTTCCTCGACGGGAAGGGCCGCCGTTGGGCGTTTCAGAGGGCTTCGCCGCGCATCAGGCGGGGCTGAGGGCCACGCGCCGCCGCCGCCTCGCCGATGAAGAGGCGCTTCAGGCCCGGCAGCCGGTCGACGAGGCCCAGGCCGAAATCGCGCGCGAGGCGCAGGGGCATCACGTCGTTGGAGAACAGGCGGTTAAGCCCGTCCGTCACCGCCCCCATGGCCACGGTGTCGAACCGGCGGGCGCGCTCGTAGCGCTTCAGCACGTCCGGGCTGCCGGGGTCGAGGCCGAGTCGGAGGGCGTCGGTCACCGCCTCCGCCAGCACCGCCGCGCCCGCGAGGCCGAGATTCAGTCCCTGCCCGGCGATCGGGTGGATGACATGCGCGGCGTCGCCCAGGAGCGCGAGGCGCTCGCCCCGGAAGCTGCGGGCCATGCCGAAGGCGAGGGGATGGGCGCTCGGCCCCCGCTCCAGGGACAGGCGCCCGAGATTGAGCCCGAAGCGGCGCTCGATCTCGGCCAGGGTCTCCTCCGGTCCGCCGCCGGTCAGGGCCGGCACGTCGGCGGCCCGCTCCGTCCAGACGATGGACGAGCGGTGCCCGAGGGCGCCGCCATCCACCAGGGGCAGGATCGCGAAGGGACCGCCAGGCAGGAAGTGCTCGTAGGCCCGACCCGCATGGTCGCGCTCGTGCCCGATCGTGGCGACGAGCCCCATCTGCGGGTAGGACCAGCCGACCCAGCCGATCTTGGCGGCCTCGCGCAGGCGCGAGCGCGCCCCGTCCGCCGCCACCAGCAGGGCGGCCTGCCGCGTGCGTCCGTCGCCGAGGGCGAGGCGGGTGATGCCGCCGGCGGGCAGGGCTTCGACGATGCCGGTGGGATCGAACACCACGCCGGCCACTTCGGCCGCCGCGAGCAGCGCGGCCACCAGGGGCTCCGCCTCGACCATGTGGGCGAAGGGCGCGCCGGCCTCCGCCTCCTGCGCGAAGGTCAGGAAGACCGGGCGCACCGGGTCGGCCAGGCGGCTGTCGCTCACGACCATGTCGTGAATCGGCTGGGCGGCCGCGGCCGCGGCTTCCCAGACGCCGAGGCGCTCGAACATCCGCCGCCCGCCCGCCGCCACCGCGTAGGCCCGCCCGGCATGGCGCGACGCACCGGCGCCGAGGCCGGGATCGCACAGGGTGACGCTGAGGGCCGGGCCGTTCGCCTGCGCCAGCGCCAGGGCGAGGGTCAGGCCGGGAATGCCGGCGCCGGCGATGACCACGCTGCGCCGGTTCCCGCGCGTCTCCGTTGCGTCCATGCCGATCCCCGCCGTCCTCGCTGCCGGGAAGGGAGTGCCATTCCCCGGTCTCCGGAGCAACGCGCGGTGTCGCGGATCGGGACCGCATCATCGTCGCTGGGCGCGGTCGCGGCGGAAGCCCGGCGCCATGCCGTCGCGATCCTTGCCAGGGAGATGGTTCACATGTGAAGGATCGCCCGTGCCGCCTCGGCGGCCACGCGGCCCGGAAATCGCCGGGCGAGCAGGGAAGCGGCATGACCGGCATCGTCACCGAACTCCTCGACATCCTCGACCTGAAGAGCCTGGAGCCGGATCTCTACCGGGGCGAGAGCCTGCAGACCGGGTGGTTCCGGGTCTTCGGGGGACAGGTGGTGGCGCAGGCCCTGGTCGCCGCGACCCGCACGGTGCCGGACACCCGGCCTCCGCACTCCCTGCACGCCTACTTCCTCCTCGGCGGCGACCCGAAGGCGCCGATCGACTACGCGGTGGAGCGCATCCGCGACGGGCGCAGCTTCACCACCCGCCGGGTCGTGGCGCACCAGCACGGGCGCGCGATCTTCGCGATGTCAGTCTCCTTCCACGATGCGGAGGAGGGCGCCGTGCACCAGGCCGCCATGCCCGACGTGCCGCCGCCGGAAGACGTGCCGGAAGCGCCCGCCGCCACCGCCGATGCCGCCCGGCACGGCCTCGCGATCCCGGCGCCGATCCTCTCCTATTTCGGCCGTCGCCGTCCCATCGAACTCCGGCCCGTCGAGATCGAGCGCTACCTGCGCCGGGCGCCGCGCGAGCCGCGCTTCCACGTCTGGATGCGGGCCGTGGACCGCCTGCCCGACGATCCGGCGATCCACCGCGCCGTCCTCGCCTACGCCTCGGACATGACGCTGCTCGACGCCACCCTGATCCCGCACGGGCAGACGGTGTTCGACCCGGAGATCCAGTCCGCCAGCCTCGACCACGCCCTGTGGTTCCACCGGCCGTTCCGGGCCGACGACTGGCTGCTCTACGCCCAGGACAGCCCGAGCGCCGACGGCGCGCGCGGCTTCGCCCGCGGACAGATCTTCACCCGCGACGGCATCCTAGTCGCGTCGGTGGCGCAGGAGGGCATGATCCGCCCGCGACGCGCCGAGGCCTGAACGGTCCCGCATCACCGGCGAAAAGCCCGCCCAGCACCATATTTGCCTGTTTCGTCAGCGTTTTGCCTATTTCGCGCGCAAACTTGGCCGGAAAAAAGCCGCGTCTTGAATCAGTGCCCGAACACTTCTTGGGCAGAAGCGCCACCGGCGAAAAAGTTCCTCTGGCATAGTCCTTGAATATGGGGGCGGACGTACGGGTCGGAAACGATTCCGTGCGGACCGGCCGGTCCGATCGTGTCGCGACGCTTGCGTGCGCCGGCCGGTGGCCTCCACGCGCGCAGGTTACCTCTGCCAAGTTTTCCGTCTGCCGAATTCCACTCGTAGCTAAGGGGGCGTCGCCCATGAAAATCGTGATGGCCATCATCAAGCCGTTCAAGCTGGAGGAGGTGCGCGACGCTCTGACCGGCATCGGCGTACACGGCCTCACCGTCACCGAGGTGAAGGGCTACGGCCGCCAGAAGGGCCACACCGAGATCTACCGCGGCGCCGAATATGCCGTGAGCTTCCTGCCCAAGCTCAAGATCGAGGTGGCCGTGGCCTCCGACCTCACCGCCAGCGTCATCGACGCGATCGCGGCCGCCGCCCGCACCGGCCAGATCGGCGACGGCAAGATCTTCGTCGTCCCCCTCGAGAAGGCCGTCCGCATCCGCACCGGCGAGACCGACGTCGACGCCCTCTGAGGCAGCCTTCGACCGGACGATCCCGTCCGGCCAGTCCTGACAGTCCCACTTCACATCAGCATCGCACCGCGATCGGGAGTCTCGTTTCCATGAAACTTCGCAATGCCCTGGCGCTCGGGCTGGGGAGCGCCGCGCTGGCGCTCCTGTTCATCGAGCCATCCCTTGCGCAGACGCCCACGGCGGAGGCCGTGCCGGCCGCCGCGGCGGCCGCGCCCGTTCCGAACAAGGGCGACACCGCCTGGATGCTCATCTCCAGCGCCCTGGTGCTGCTGATGGTCGTGCCGGGCCTCGCCCTGTTCTACGGCGGCCTCGTGCGCACCAAGAACATGCTCTCGGTCCTGACGCAGGTCTTCGCCATCGCCTGCATCTCCTGCCTGCTGTTCGTCATCTTCGGCTACAGCCTCGCCTTCACCAATGGCGGCGGCCTCAACGACTTCGTCGGCGGCCTGTCCAAGGCCTTCCTGAAGGGCATCGACGCGAACTCCACCGTCGCCACCTTCTCGAACGGCGTCGTGATCCCCGAATACGTCTACATCTGCTTCCAGATGACGTTCGCGATGATCACCCCGGCCCTCATCGTCGGGGCCTTCGCCGAGCGGATGAAGTTCTCGGCGCTGGTCGTGTTCATGATCCTCTGGACCACCCTGATCTACTTCCCGATGGCGCACATGGTCTGGTACTGGGGCGGCCCGGATGCGGTCGGCAACGCCGCCAAGGCGCTGGCCGCCGCCACCGACGACGCCTCGAAGGCGACCGCCCAGGCGGCCCTCGACGCGGTGAACGCCGATGCGGGCCTGCTCTTCAAATGGGGCGCCCTCGACTTCGCCGGCGGCACCGTGGTGCACATCAACGCCGGCATCGCGGGCTTCGTCGGCTGCCTCATGCTCGGCAAGCGCATCGGCTACGGCCGTGACCTGCTCGCCCCGCACTCCCTGACCATGACCGCCATCGGCGCCTCGCTCCTGTGGGTGGGCTGGTTCGGCTTCAACGCCGGCTCGAACCTCGAGTCCAACGGCACCGCCGCCATGGCGATGCTCAACACCTTCGTCGCCACCGCCGCCGCCGCCCTCTCCTGGCTGCTCGTCGAGTGGATGCTGAAGGGCAAGCCGTCGCTCCTCGGCATGCTCTCGGGTGCGATCGCCGGCCTCGTCGCCGTCACTCCGGCCGCCGGCTTCGCCGGTCCGATGGGTTCGATCATCCTCGGCCTCGTCGCCGGCGCGGTCTGCTTCATCATGTGCTCCACGGTGAAGAACGCCCTCGGCTACGACGATTCCCTCGACGTCTTCGGCGTCCACTGCATCGGCGGCATCCTCGGCGCCGTGGCCACCGGCCTCCTCGTGAACCCGGATTTCGGCGGCGTCGGCCTGCCCGACTACACCTCGAAGCCCGGTGAACTCGCGGTCGGCGCCTACGAGACCAGCGCCGCCCTGATGAGCCAGCTCAAGGCCGTCGGCTTCACCATTGTCTGGTCGGGTGTCGGCTCCGCCATCCTGTACAAGCTCGTCGATCTCACCATCGGCCTCCGCGTCACCCAGGACGAGGAGCGCGAGGGCCTGGACATCGCCGATCACGGCGAGCGCGCCTACAACTACTGAGGCCTGAGACGCCTGAAACCTGCGGCGCCTTCGGGCGTCGAAACGGAAGGCCCCGGTCCCCGCGACCGGGGCCTTTCGCGTTGCGAGGGGCGGTTTCGCGAAGCGGAGTGCCGAGCGCGTCCTCACGCCCCGTCCTGGGAGCCGGGCTGCGGGGAGGGAAGGCGTTGTGTCGCCCGGGCACCCCGTGTCTGCACGGCCGCGTCGCGGTGCCGAGGCGAACCGGTGCGGCGCCTGTGCCACGGCGGCCAGGGGCCGGGGTTCGGGCTGGAAGGGAAGTCTCAACCTTAGCCAGCCGTTAACTCCGCCGACGCTAGCGTGACCGGACAGTTCCCCATCGTGTCTGGTACCGCATGCGCTCGCTTCGCCGTTCCGCATCGCCCTACGATACTTTCGTCGACAGCTTTCGCCCGTTCCTGGCCAAGCGGATGACAGAGTTGGGCGGTCTCGTGCTGTTTGCCGGTGCCACCGCGCTGACGGTCGCGCTGGCGACGTGGTCGATCGACGATCCGAGCCTGAACCACGCCACCGACCATCCCGCCCACAACGTCCTCGGCACCGGCGGTGCCGTCGTCTCCGACCTGGCGATGCAGCTGCTCGGACTGGGCTCGCTCGCCTTCGTGCTGCCCCCGGCGCTGTGGGGCATCCAGCTGATGCGCACGCGGGCGCTGCCCCGCGGCGGCCTGCGCCTGACCCTGTGGATCATCGGCTTCTTCGCCGCGAGCGCCGTGGCGAGCGCGCTGCCCTCCACGGCGCGCTGGCCGCTGCCCACCGGCCTCGGGGGCGTCGCGGGCGACGCCCTGATGCATGCCGCCCGCACGATGCTCGGCATCGTCGCGACGCCGCTCCTCGCCTTCGCGGGCTTCCTCTTCGCCGGCATCGCCATCCTGTGCCTCACCGGGGCGTGCCGGGTCGGCGAGATCGACGAGGAGGATCTCGACGCCTACGACGCGCCCCCGGCCCCGGCGCGCCAGCCGGCGCGCGGCCGCCCGGATGCCAGCCAGGACGGCCGCTACGAGGACGACGAGCCGAGCCTCGGCATCGTCTCCCTCGGGGCGATGGCGCAGGCCCTGATGGGCGGGCGCGCGGCCCTGGCGGCACGCATCGCCGACTGGCGCGCCGAGCGGGCGGCCGCCGCCACCGCGCTCGCCTATGCGGGCGCCTCGCCGGCGCTGGCCGCGCAGCGCGCCTTCGCGGCCCCCGAGGATGCGCCCTGGGCGACCCATGCCGCCGACGCCCGGGTGGCGCCGTCCGACGGTCGGCGCGAGCCGGTCTTCGATGCGCCGCCGCAGGCCCCGGCCGCCTCGCGGCGTCCGCCGGCGCCGGTGCACCACGACGACGAGGAGGCCGACGCGGCCGTCGATTTCGAGGCGGCACCGCCCGCCGAGGCCGTGGCCCCGGCGCGGTCCCGCGTGGCGCCCGCCGCGCCGCCGCCCGTTCCCGCCGCCGCGCGCCGCGCGACACCGCCCCAGCCCCAGAACGCCGAGAACTACCGGCATCCCGCCCTGGAGCTGCTCGCCGATGCGCCGCGCCTGCCCGCCTCGAGCCAGATCTCGTCGGAAGCCCTGGAGCAGAACGCCACCCTGCTGGAGGCCACCCTCAGCGATTTCGGCGTGCGCGGCGACATCCTGGCGGTGCGCCCCGGCCCGGTTGTCACCCTCTACGAGCTCGAGCCGGCGCCCGGCACCAAGTCGAGCCGCGTGATCTCGCTCGCCGACGACATCGCCCGCTCGATGTCGGCCGTCTCGGCCCGCGTCGCCGTGGTGCCGGGCCGCAACGCCATCGGCATCGAGCTGCCGAATGCCCGGCGTGAGACCGTCTATCTGCGCGAGCTCCTCGCCTCGGCCGACTTCGCCGAGACGAAGCAGAGCCTGGCCCTGTGCCTCGGCAAGAACATCGGCGGCGAGCCGATCATCGCGGATCTGGCCAAGATGCCCCACCTGCTGGTGGCGGGCACCACGGGCTCGGGCAAGTCGGTGGCGATCAACACCATGATCCTGTCGCTCCTCTACCGGATGAAGCCGGAGGAGTGCCGCCTGATCATGGTCGATCCCAAGATGCTGGAGCTCTCCGTCTACGACGGCATCCCGCACCTGCTCTCCCCCGTCGTCACCGACCCGAAGAAGGCGGTCATCGCCCTCAAATGGGCCGTGCGCGAGATGGAGGAGCGCTACAAGAAGATGTCGAAGGTCGGTGTGCGCAACATCGACGGCTTCAACGCGCGCCTCGCCGAGGCGCGCGGGCGCGGCGAGATCCTGACCCGGACCGTGCAGACGGGCTTCGACCGCCAGACCGGCGAGGCCGTCTACGAGACGGAGGAGATGGACCTCTCGGCGCTGCCCTACATCGTGATCGTGGTCGACGAGATGGCCGACCTGATGATGGTGGCGGGCAAGGCGCTGCCCTACATCGTGATCGTGGTCGACGAGATGGCCGACCTGATGATGGTGGCGGGCAAGGACATCGAGGGCGCGATCCAGCGTCTGGCCCAGATGGCGCGCGCGGCCGGCATACACCTGATCATGGCGACCCAGCGCCCGAGCGTCGACGTGATCACGGGCACGATCAAGGCCAACTTCCCGACCCGGATCAGCTTCCAGGTGACGTCGAAGATCGACAGCCGCACGATTCTCGGCGAGATGGGCGCCGAGCAGCTCCTGGGCCAGGGCGACATGCTGTTCATGGCCGGCGGCGGGCGCACGACGCGCGTGCACGGGCCGTTCTGCTCGGATGCGGAGGTCGAGAGCGTGGTCGCNCTGGGCCAGGGCGACATGCTGTTCATGGCCGGCGGCGGGCGCACGACGCGCGTGCACGGGCCGTTCTGCTCGGATGCGGAGGTCGAGAGCGTGGTCGCCCACCTCAAGCGCCAGGGCCGGCCCTCCTACCTCGAGGCCGTCACGGCCGAGGAGGACGGCGCGTCGGGCGCCAAGGGCGGCGCCGACGAGATCGAGATGGACGGCGCGGTCTTCGACCAGGGCAGCTTCGGCGAGGCCGGCGGCGATCTCTACGACCAGGCCGTGCAGGTGGTGATGCGGGACAAGAAGGCCTCGACGAGCTACATCCAGCGCCGCCTGCAGATCGGCTACAACCGCGCCGCCTCCCTGATGGAGAAGATGGAGATCGAGGGCATCGTCGGCCCGGCCAACCATGCCGGCAAGCGCGAGATCCTGATCGAGCCCGACTCCCATCACGGCTGAGGCCCGCGACCGCGCCGCGACCCGGACCTAGGGAACGGTGCCGAACCGATAGGCCGTCGTCGCCCGGAAGGGCGCGTCCGGCCGCAGGACGGTGCTGGGAAAGGCCGGGTGGTTCGGGGCGTCCGGGAAGCCCTGCGCCTCGAAGCAGACCGCGTCGCCGGCCCGGTACAGCCCGCCGCCCGAGCCCGTCACCGTCCCGTCGAGCATGTTGGCGGTGTAGAGCTGCAGCCCCGGCTGGGTCGTCGCCACGGTGAGGCAGCGCCCGCTCGCCGGATCGACGGCCCGCGCGACCTCGCGCAGCGTCCCGTCGCCTCCGAGCACGAAGGTGTGGTCGTAGCCGTGGGCCAGGGCGAGTTGCGGATGCGCGGTCCGGATGCGCGCGCCGAGGGCCGCCGGTGTCCGGAAGTCGAAGGGCGTGCCGGCCACGGGCAGGAGCGCGCCCGTGGGGATCTGCTCGGCATCCGTCTCCAGGATCGCCTCCGCCGCGATGGTGACCACGTGCCCGAGGGCGGAGCCCGTACCCTCGCCGGCGAGGTTGAAGTAGCCGTGATTGGTCAGGTTCAGGATCGTCGGCCGATCGGTGACGGCGGCGTAGGCGATGGCGAGGGTGCCGTCCGCCTCCAGCCGATAGGCCACGGTGACGTCGAGGTTGCCGGGAAAGCCCTGCTCGCCGTCGGGGGAGCGGTAGGCCAGGGTCAGGCTCGTCGCATCGGCGGCCTCGACCCGCCAGATCCGGCGGTCGAAGCCCTCCGGTCCGCCGTGCATGGTGTTGCGGCCCTCGTTGCGGGGCAACCGGTAGAGCTGGCCGTCGAGGCTGAAGCGGCCACCGGCGATCCGGTTGGCGTAGCGCCCGATGAGCGCTCCGAAATGCGCGTCGCTCGCGGCGTAGCCGGCGAGGTCGGCGGCGCCGAGGACCACGTTGGCGCTGCGGCCCGTCCGGTCCGGCACCTCGATCCGGCTGATGAGGGCGCCGTAATCGAGGATCTGCACCGTGACGTCGCCCCGCGCGAGGGTATGGCGCGTCACGGCCGCGCCGCCCGCGGTGGTTCCGAAAGGCTCTGTCCGCATCGAGGTCCTCGATCCCGCTCCGGCCGGCTCAACGCCGCGGGGCGCGGATCGGTCCCGTCAGGCCGGCAGGGCCGCGTCCTCGGCGTCGCCGGAGAGCTGCATCCGGTGGAGCCGGGCATAGGCCTCGCCCGCCGCCACCAGTGTCTCGTGGCGCCCGGTCTCGATGATGCGCCCGCTCTCCATGACGACGATGCAGTCGGCGTCGCGCACGGTGGAGAGGCGGTGCGCGATGACCAGGGTGGTGCGGCCCTGCATCAGGCGCAGGAGGGCGTCCTGGACGAGGCGCTCGGACTCGGAATCGAGCGCGCTCGTCGCCTCGTCGAGGAGGAGGATCGGCGCGTCCTTGAGGAAGGCGCGGGCCAGGGAGATGCGCTGGCGCTCGCCCCCCGAGAGCCGCCCGCCCGAGGGGCCGACGGGGAAGTCGTAGCCCTCCGGCAGCCGGCTGATGAAGCCGTGCGCCGCCGCCGCCTCGGCCGCCCCCTCGATCTCGGCCCGGGTCGCCCCCGGCCGGCCGAAGCCGATATTGGCCGCGATGGTGTCGTCGAACAGGACCACGTCCTGCGAGACCACCGCCACCGCCGCGCGCAGGGAGGCGAGGGAGATGGCGCGGATGTCCTGCCCGTCGATGAGCACGGCGCCCTCGGTCACGTCGTAGAGGCGCGGCACGAGGTTGAGGAGGGAGGACTTGCCCGAGCCCGAGCGGCCGACCAGGGCCACCGTCGCGCCGGCCGGGACGGTGAGGTCGATGCCCTCCAGGGCGGGCGCGTCGGCGCGGTAGCGGAAGCGCACGCCGGTGAAGCGGATCTCGCCCCCCGCCACCCGGAGCGGGCGCGCGCCCGGCACGTCGCGGATCTGCGGCGCCTCGTCCATCAGGGCGAAGTAGCGCTGGAGCGCGGCCCCGGCCTCCTGCAGGATCGCGTTGAGGGTGCCCAGCGTGCGGATCGGCTGGGAGGCCAGGAGCAGCGCGGTGACGTAGCCCGTGAAGTCGCCCACCGTGCGGTCGCCCGAGGTCACGCGCTGGCCGACCAGGGCCAGCACCGCGGCGACCGCGAGGCCGCCGCCGATCTCGAGGAGCGGGTCGAGGCGCCCGCGGGCATTGGCGGCCTTCATCTTGAGCCTGCGCACCTCGTCGAAGGCGCCTTGCGCGCGCCCCTTGAGGTAGCCTTCCAGCGCGTAGGTCTTGGCGATGCGTGCGCCCTGCAGGCTCTCGGTGATCAGGCTGGCGGTCAGGCCCATGCGCTCCTGCGTCGCCGTCGAGACCCGGCGCAGCTTCCGGCCGACCCGGCCGATCGGGCCGGCGACGAAGGGCACCACCACCCCGGCGACCAGGGTGAGGATCGGATCCATCCAGACCAGGGCCGCCACCAGGGCGATCAGCATGGCGATGTCGCGCAGGAGGACCGTGGAGATGCGGGTCAGAGCCTCCTTGATGAAGGCGAAATCCGTGGTGAAGCGCTGCGTGAAGGCCGCCGGGCTCTCGCGTCCGAGCTGGGCGAGGTCGGATTCGATGAGGTGCCCGTAGAGGGCGGCCTGCATATCGGCCTCCACGCGGGTGACCACGCGGTTGGTCAGGACGTTCTGGCCGAACAGCGCGAAGCCGCGGATCGACGTGATGGCGATGACGATCACCGGGCCGTAGGCGAGGGCGGCCATGTCCTTTCGGTCGAAGGCGTCGAAGGCGAGCTTGATCAGGGTCGGGTACAGGCCGGTCGCCGCCCCCACGACGGCGATCAGAACCAGCACCACCGCAAGGGTGGCCCGGTGCGGCCGCAGCCATTCCCGCCAGACCCGGCCGAGGAGGGGGAGGATGTCGCTCTTGGGAAGCGCCCGTCGCGCCATCTGGTCCGCTCTTTCCGTGTCCGTGCCCGCCCGACGGCGCCCGGGCCGTGACTGCCGGGGGTGTTTGCGTCCGCATCCCGGCGAGATCAAGGGAAAGACACGGGAACGCCCGCTCGGACTTGGAAATGTGATAATGTTACAGTAGAGCCGACGGGTTCACCGAAAGGACCGTCCCCGATGCCGCTCCGGCTTTCGCGCCTGCCCGTCGCTCTCGCGCTCGTCCTCGGGCTCCTCCTCGGCCCGGCCGCGGCGGCCGAGGGCAAGCTCCGGGCGGTGGCGAGCTTCTCGATCCTGGCCGACCTCGTCGCCCAGGTCGGCGGCGACCGGGTCGCGGTGACGTCCCTGGTCCAGCCCAATGCCGACGCCCACGGCTACGCGCCGGCGCCGAGCGACGCCCGCACCCTGGCCGATGCCCGCCTCGTGGTGGTGAACGGCCTCGGGCTGGAGGGGTGGATCGACCGTCTGATCAAGGCCTCGGGCACGAAGGCGCCGGTCGTCGTCGCCTCCGCCGGGGTCAGGCCGATCGAGGCCGAGGACGACGATCACGGCCATGGCGGATCCGATGGCGGATCCGGCCACGCGCATGGGCACCACGACGATCCCCATGCCTGGCAGAGCATCGCCAATGCGCGGATCTACGTCGGCAACATCCGCGATGCCCTGGTGCGGATCGACCCCGACAACGCCGCGACCTACGCGGACAACGCCAAGGCCTACCTTGCCACCCTCGACGCCCTCGAGACCGAGGTGCGCACGGCAATCGGCGCGATCCCGAAGGCCCAGCGCCGGATCATCACCACCCACGACGCCTTCGGCTACTTCACCGCCGCCTACGGCCTCGCCTTCATCGCGCCGCAGGGGGTGTCGACGGACAGCGAGGCGAGTCCACGCGATGTCGCCCGGATCATCCGGCAGATCCGCCAGGAGAAGGTCCCGGCCGTGTTCCTAGAGAACATCAGCGACCCGCGCCTGATGCAGCAGATCGCCCGCGAGAGCGGCGCGGCCATCGGCGGCAAGGTCTTCTCCGACGCCCTGTCGGGCGCCGACGGACCGGCGCCGACCTACGTGGCGATGATGCGCCACAATCTCGCGGCCTTCACGGCGGCGCTGGGCAAGCGCTGAGGCCGACGCCTCGGCTGCCGGTCATCGGCCGCGCGGGCTGAGGCCCGAGCCTCAGCCCCCGGTCATGGGCGGAAAGAACGCGATCTCGGAGGCGCCGGCGATCGGCGCGTCCGGCTTGGCATGGACCCGGTCGATCGCCGCGCGGACGATGCCGGTGGTCTCGAAGGCGTAGGCGTATTCCTCGCCCCGGCCACGCAGCCAGGCGACGAGGTCCGACACCGTGACGATCCCGTCGGGGAGGTCGACAATCTCCTCGGCCTTGCCGACGCGCTCGCGCACCCAGGCGAAATAGACGAGCTTCATCGCGATGGGTTCCTCAGCGCGGGTCGTCGATGACGTGCTTGATGCCGGAGCGCAGGTAGTCCCAGCCGGTATAGAGCGTCAGAGCGGCGGCGATCCAGAGGAGGACGGTCCCGGCCTGGATCGTGCCCGGCAGGATCGATTCCCCGGCCGGCCCGGCCACCAGGAATCCGATGGCGATCAGCTGCACGGTGGTCTTCCACTTGGCGACCTTGCTCACCGGCACGCCGACCTTGAGCTCGGCGAGATACTCGCGCAGGCCCGAGACCAGGATCTCCCGGCAGAGGATCACGATCGCGGCCCAGAGGGTCCAGCCGACGATGGTGTGGTCGGCGGCCAGCATCAGGAGGCAGGCGGCCACCAGCAGCTTGTCGGCGATGGGGTCGAGCATCCGCCCGAGGGCGGAACTCTGGTCGTAGGTCCGCGCCACGTAGCCATCGAGGTAGTCAGTGATCGCGGCCAGGATGTAGACCGCCAGGGCGCCGAAGCGCGCGCTCGGCTCGTCGGGCCAGTACAGCAGCGCGACGACCACGGGCACCGCCACGAGCCGCCCGTAGGTGAGGCAGTTCGCGAGCGTCCAGGCTGGCGACCGACGGCGGGTGAGGACGGGATTCATCGCAGGCGTGAAACCATGTGCGGCGGTGGGGGTCAACCGCGCGGGTACGCCGATCTCCTCACGCATGGGTGTGGAAGAAGTCGTACACGGCCCGGGCCGTGGCGGCGTTGACCCCCGGGGTCTTCGCCAGATCCTCGAAGGCCGCCCGCTGGATCGCCTTCACGGTGCCGAAATGGTGGAGCAGGGCGCGCTTGCGGCTCGGGCCGATCCCGGCGATCTCGTCGAGCGGATTCCTCACCATCTCGCGCTTGCGCTTGGCCCGGTGGCTGCCGATGGCGAAGCGGTGCGCCTCGTCGCGCAGGCGCTGCACGAAGTAGAGGGTCGGGTCGCGCGGCGGCAGCTTGAAGGGCGGCCTTCCGGGCACGAAGAACGTCTCGCGCCCGGCGTCGCGGTCGCGGCCCTTGGCGATGCCCACCAGGGCGACGTCGGTGACACCGATCTCCTCCAGGGCGGTCCGGGCGGCGTCGAGCTGCCCCTTGCCGCCGTCGATCAGCACGAGGTCGGGCCAGGCCGGCAGGGTGTCGCTCTCCGGGGCCGCCTCGGCCACGGGCTCCTGCGCGCCGCCCTCGCTCGCGGCGATCGCCGCCTCCCGGGCGGTGCGGGGATTCTCCTTCACGAGGCGCTTGAAGCGGCGCTGCAGCACCTCGCGCATCATCCCGTAATCGTCGCCGGGGGTCAGCTCCTCCGACTTGATGTTGAAGGTGCGGTAGTGCTGCTTGGCGAAGCCCGTCGGCCCGGCCACGATCATGCCGCCGACGGCGTTCGTGCCCATGATGTGCGAGTTGTCGTAGACCTCGATCCGCCGGGGCGCGCCGGTGAGCCCGAACGACTGGCCGAGGGCGGCCAGGAGCTTGCCCTGCGAGGCGGTGTCGGCGAGGCGCCGGCCGAGAGCCTCCTTGGCGTTGCGCTGGGCGTACTCGACGAGGTTCTTGCGCTCGCCGCGCTGCGGCTGGTGGATCTCGACCCGGTAGTCGGTGCGGCTCGACAGGGCGGCGGCCAGGAGTTCCGCATCCTCGATGGCGTGCGAGACCAGGACGCTGCGCGGCGCCGGCTTGTCGTCGTAGAACTGCCCGATGAACGAGGCCAGGACCTCGTCCGGCGTCATGGTGCGGTCGGCCTTGGGGAAGTAGGCGCGGTTGCCCCAGTTCTGGAAGTTCCGGAAGAAGAACACCTCGATGCAGAACTGGCCCGCCTGCTCGTCGAGGGCGAAGACGTCCGCCTCCTCGACGCCCTGCGTGTTGACGCCCTGGGTGCCCTGGATCGCCGACAGGGCCGCGATGCGGTCGCGGAACCGGGCCGCGCGCTCGAACTCCATCTTCTCCGAGGCGTCCTGCATCTCCTCGCGCATGCGGTCCTTGACCGCGTTCGACTTGCCCGCGAGGAAGCTCTTGGCGTTGTCGGCGAGCGCCCGGTAGTCGGCGAGGTCGATCTCGCCGGTGCACGGACCCGAGCAGCGCTTGATCTGGTAGAGCAGGCAGGGCCGGGTGCGGTTCTCGTAGTAGCTGTCCGTGCAGGTCCGCAGCAGGAAGGCGCGCTGCAGGGCGTTGACCGTGCGGTTGACCGCCCAGACGCTGGCGAAGGGGCCGTAATAGCTGCCCTTCCGGCGCCGGGCGCCGCGATGCTTGATGATCTGCGGCGCTTCCGAATCCGCCGTGACGAGGATGTAGGGAAACGACTTGTCGTCCCGCATCAGCACGTTGAAGCGCGGCTTCAGCTGCTTGATGAGGTTGGCCTCGAGGAGCAGCGCCTCGGTCTCGGTGGCGGTGGTGACGAACTCCATCGCCGCCGTCTGCGAGATCATGCGGGCGATGCGGTTGGAATGGGCCTGGCCCCGGGCGTAGGAGCCGACCCGCGCCTTGAGGTTCTTGGCCTTGCCGACGTAGAGCACGTCGCCCTTGTCGTCGAACATCCGGTAGACGCCGGGCGAGGTCGGCAGGGTCGTCCAGAACCGCCGGATCACCTCGGTGCCGGCCTTGACCGCGCCCTCCTCGAAATCGAAGTCGATCTCGGGGGCGTCGTCGGCCTGGGCGTGGTCCTGCCCGTCGTCGGAGGCGTCGTCCCGGAGGTCGTCCTCGCGGAAGCCGTCCTGCTCGTCGAAGCCGTCCGGCGGCAGATCTTTCGAGGCGTGGTCTTTCGCGGGCGCGCGGCTCATGCCGCTGACTTAAGCCTCGCGGAATGCAGAGGGAAGGGGCGCCGGAGGGGATCGGCGCCCATCCGGTCAGTCGAACAGCGCGTCGATGTCGCCCTGGTCGACGTGCCCGATGTCGTCGGCGAGCTTCGGCCCGTTGAGGAGCGAACTCTCGTCGTCGATGTCGACCTTGGCGGGACCCGCGCCCAGCAGCTCGCTGAAGGTGTCGAGGCCGCCCCAGGCCTCGATCATCCGGTCGAGGTGTTCCTCGATGAACTTCAGCACGCCGACGATCTTGTTGATGCGCTGGCCGGTGAGGTCCTGGAAGTTGCAGGCCTCGAAGGCGACGACGACGCGGTCGAGGATCGCGTCGATGTTCTCGCGCCCGGCCATGGTGGTGGTCATGGCGCGCAGCATGCTCGCGTTGGTCTCGATCTCCTCGATCGCGCCCAGGATGGTGCTGGTGGCGCGCTCGGTCGAATCGACGACGGCGTCGAGCTCGCCGGCGACGCGGCGCATCCCCTTGCCGGTGTTCTCCGACCGGTAGAGCGTCGCGATCTCCTGCTTGGTGCGGGTAATCGCGTCCTTCATGATGTCGAGCTCGGAGCGCATCGCGAAGGCTTCGTTCAGCTCGCGCCGGCACGCCTCGACGGTCTCGACGGTGCTCGTCTGCGTCACCTTCCTGAGATCCTGGATCGCCGCCAGGATCTCTTCGAGGCGCTTGTTGTTCAGGTTCGCCGCCTCCGACGAGACGGCGCCCTCCGCCGCCGCGGCGGGGGCGGCGAGCCCGAGGCTGTCCTCGATGCGGTAACGTTTGAGAGTCATCGGTCGCGATCAGCCGGATAGAGTGAAGCCGGATGACGATGGCGCGAACTGATTGCGATTTCTTGAACGTCGCAACGCCCCGGCAACCTTTACCGCCCGTTCACGCTGAATCCGACGAGCTGTTCGAAGCCGGGCCGGGCTGAACGATTCACCATGTTCCTTCACCGGGTCCTCGCCTCGGTCTCCGATCCTGTCGGCACGTCGCACCCGGGAGCGGGTCCGACCGGGCTTGGAGCGTTGACGAGCATGCGGTTCGATTGGTGCGTGGCCATCGCCTGCCTCACGGCGGGATTGGCGGGGCAGGGGGCACAGGCGCAGCAGGGACCCGCGCGGCCCGGCGCCTATGGCGGGGGCTTCATCGAGTACATGCTCGGGGGAGGCCAGGATGCGCGCCCGGCCGCACCCGCTCCGGTCCGTTACGTCTCCCGCCCCGCCGACGAGCGGGCGGCGGCACGCGATCCCGGTCTCTACGGTGTCGCCCCGGCTCCGCGCCAGCTCCATTCCGGTGACCGGGTCCCCGAGGAGCGCGTCGAACGCCGCGAGACGCTGCCGATCGCCGCGGCTTTCCTGCGGCCACCCGTCCGCGTCGCCGCTCCCCCATCGGCCCAGGGCATGGAGCCGGCGGTCGAGAGCATCACCCGCGCGCCCGACCCGCGCTACGCCCGTCAGGTCGTGTCCTTCGACGGCCCGCAACGGCCGGGGACCATCGTGGTCGATACGCCCGGGAAGTTTCTCTATCTCGTGCAGCCCGGGCACCAGGCGATCCGCTACGGCATCGGCGTCGGCCGGCCGGGCTTCGCGTGGTCGGGCCTGAAGACCATCAGCCAGAAGCGGGAATGGCCGGACTGGACGCCACCAGAGGAGATGATCCGCCGCCGCCCCGACCTGCCGCGCCACATGTCCGGCGGACCCGGCAACCCGCTCGGGGCGCGGGCGCTCTATCTCGGCTCTTCGCTCTACCGCATCCACGGCACCAACGAGCCGCATACGATCGGCCAGAACGTTTCGTCCGGCTGCATCCGCATGATGAACGAGGACGTCATCGACCTCTACGAGCGCACGCCGGTGGGCACCCGGGTCGAGGTCCTCTGACGGCCCGGATCTGATCGGAAGGGAGCCGGCACCGCCGCGCGAGCGCCGGCTCCCCCCGTCGTGGATCAGACCCAGTCGTCGTCGCCGCCGCCGCCGAGATCGCCGCCGAAGTCGCCACCGGAATCATCGGCGAACGAGGCGTCCTGGAGGTCGTTGCCGCCACCCAGGGCCGAGCCGAGATCCTCGTTGCCGCTGCCACCGAAGAAATTGTTCTCGGTGACGTTCGGCGTACCGCCGAGACCGGCCGCCGCGGCGCTTCCAAGCTGCGAATGGCCGCCCGCGAAGGCGTTGGAGAGGGCGCTGCCGAGGAGCATGCCGCCGGCGGCACCCGCCGCCATGGGCAGGGCGGTGGCCATGAAGCCGCCGCCGCGGGCCGGCGCGGCCTGCTGTCCGGCCCAGGGGCCGCCCTGCTGCGGGCCGCCATAGCCCGGCTGCTGACCGTAGCCGGGCTGCGGCTGGCCGTAGCCGGGCTGCCCGCCCTGGTTACCCCAGGCGCCGCCCTGGCGCGGCGGCTCGGGCTGGCGGGCGGAAGAGCCGCCGCCGAAAATGCTGGACAGGAAACCACCGCCGCCCTGGGGCTGCTGCTGGCCGGCGCGACGCAGCTGCTCGAGCTGCTCGTTCAGGCTCTTGATCGCCTCCTCCTGCACGTAGATCAGCTGCGCCATCGCGTAGGGGGCGTAGGGCTGGGCCCGGATCTTGTCGGCAATGAAGCGCTCGGCTTCCGCGTCGCGGGGCTGGCTCGAAGCCTGCTCCAGGCGCTGGAAAATGCCGCCGATGACGTCGCGTTCTTCGCTGTTCATGGAGTTGTCCTCCTGGGGCAAGCCGGCGGGTGACCACCCGCACGGGCGGGTCACAGATGGGGGTGCCGCCGGCCTTTGTCAGGGGCTCAACGCAAAGTTTGCCGTCCCGGATGCATGCGTCGATCCGAATGTTCCGCGACCCCGTGCATTTCCACACGGGGAGGGCAAACGCGAAAGAGCCCGGCCTTGCGGCCGGGCTCTCCCGTGACGTGAACGCACCCCGAGGAGCGCGATGGGCTCGGATCTTAGTAGGAGCCGAACTTGTAGTTCAGGCCGGCGCGGACGACGACGAACTCGTCGGAGCGGCGGTTGGTGTAGCCGGAGGCGGCGGTCGCGTAGTTGGTGTTGATGCGGTAGGTCTGGCCGGTGGAGTTCGAGAACGCGAACACGCCGTTGTTGGCGTTGTCGCGGTCGAGGTTCACGTACAGGCCTTCGACCTTCAGCGTGACGGCCGAGGACTTGAAGAAGTTCAGGAACGAGTCGGTGGGGAGCGCGTACTCGATGCCGCCGCCGGCGGTCCAGCCGGTGCGGAAGTCGTTGCGGCTGCTGTTGGGCAGGCCGAAGTCGGAGCCGCCGCCGCCGCCGTAGGCGAAGCCGCCGGTGCCGTACACGAGGGTGCGGTCGAAGGCGTAGCCGAGACGACCGCGGACGGTGCCGAAGTAGTCGAGGCCCGACAGGCCGTTCGGGTTGACCGGGGTCAGGTCGGGGTTCAGGGCGCCGACGATGTTGGTGTAGCGGTTCCGGCTGTTGCCGAAGTCGACGTACTGGGCGTCGGCCTCGACGCCGACGACGAAGCCCGAGCCCGGGGTGAACTGGTAGTTGTAGCCGATCTGGCCGCCGCCGACGAAGCCTTCGTTGTTGTTACGGCCGCCGAACGCACCGGCGCCGACGCCGGCCGGGGTGCCGACGTAGATCGGCGACAGGGCGACCACGGTGGTCGGGCCGTTGTTGTCGTTGCCCGTGCCGAAGCCGTAGCCGGCGTTGAAACCAGCGTAGAAGCCGGTCCAGGTGAACACCGGCACCGGCACGAACACCGGCGGCGGAGCCTGGCGACGCGGAAGGTCGGCGGCGAAGGCGGAGCCGGCGAGAGCGATGCCGGCGAGCGCGGTGGCGCTGCGAAGGAAGGATTTCATGATCTGGTCCTCTAACCGTTACGCACCGGCGCCCCTTTTGCTGGTGGCGTCCGCTGCAGTTCCCCGTCTTTAAGCCAGCAGCGAGCGAGAAGCTGTTGCGTTGCGATCACGCCAGCCGCAGCGAAGGCGGCCCCTTTGTGGCGATGCTCGTCTTATTCTCACCCACTCCGTGAACACCGAACGCGCGTGAATGGCCAAGGTTCACCAACGGCCACGCTTTTTTCGCGGCCGGCGATTGACAAAGTGTCGCAGCCCGGAGGGCGGCTCAGCCGGCGAGCGTGATCGCGGAGATCAGGCGGCCGTAGTCCGGCTCGGCCCGATGGGTGGTCCGGCGGTAGCTGTAGAAGAGGTCCGGGTCTGCATAGGTGCAGCGCCCGAGGTCGCCGGCCTGCCCCACCCCGGCCTCCGCGAGGCGCGCCCGGATGAAGCCCGGCAGGTCGAACTGCGCGTGGTCCGCGCGAGCCCCCGTCCCGAGGAAGCGCTCGAAGCCCGGGGCCTCCGCCCGGAAGCGCGCGATGAAGTCGGGGCCGACCTCGTAGGAGGGCTGCGCGATCGTCGGGCCCAGCACCGCGACGATGCGGCCGCGCTCGGCACCGAGGCCCTCCATGGCCGCCACGGTCCGCTCGATCACCCCGCCGAGGGCCCCCTTCCAGCCGGCATGGGCCGCGCCGACGACGCGGTTGTGCGGGTCGGCGAACAGGATCGGCCCGCAATCGGCCGTGGCGATCCCGAGGGCGAGGCCCGGAACCCGCGTCACCATCCCGTCGGCCTGCGGACGGTCGGCGAGGGCGATCGGCGCCTCCACCACGACCACCTCCGGGGAATGGACCTGGTACAGGCTGACGAGCGCGTCCTCGGCCACGCCGAGGTGCCGGCTCATCCGGCCCCGGTTCTGCGCCACGTGATCGGGCGCGTCGTTCGAGCCGAGGCCGCCGTTGAGAGCGGCGTAGATTCCTTCTGAGACTCCGCCGCGCCGCGTGAAGAAGGCGTGCCGGATGCCAGGGAGACCGGAGAGGTCGGGCGATTCCAGCGAGTCGGGCAGGTCGCGCGTCATGGTCACATCGATCCTCGGCACTTCGATCCTCGAACGGTCTTGGACGGCGCGCGGCGACGGGCCGGCGCCTGCCTCTATCACGGACATCCGATGGCGCGAGGGGACGGAACGAACCGCGGGCGCCTCGCCGGCCACAGCCTGAAGTCGTGGCTCTTTACGGTTCGTTAAGCATGTTTTGATCGGATGCGTCGCAAGAGTCGAGGATCAGCCGATGTCGGAAGCAGCCCGCCACCAAGCCCCGTACGAGCCGGCATCCCGGCCGCAGCCCGGTCCGCTGCGGGATTGGCTGGCGGCGATGAAGGCGGCGACCAATCCGGCCGAGACCCAGCCCGCCGCCGCGCCCGCACAGGCCGAGGAGGTCCGCTCGACGGACCAGGGAAAAGCCTGGACCCCGCGCGTCGTGACGCCGGCGCCCGTCGCGGCGGATGCCGCCGAGGCCGACGTCTCGGACCTGATGGCCGAGAACATCATGCTGAAGGCCAAGCTCAAGGTCGAGAGCGACCGCTACGATGCGCTCCAGGGCGTCATCGCCCGCGAGTTGCGCAACCTGCGCGCCCATGTCGAGGCCGAGATGCGCGAGTTCGAGGAGGTGCGCATGGAGCGCGACCGCCTCACCGCCGCCCAGGGCGCGTTCGAGCGGGAGGTCCGCGACCTCCAGGCGAAGATGGCGGCCGATGCCGTGCAACTGACCGAGATGCGGAGCGAGCGCGATCTCTGGGCCGCTCGCGCCGAGGCGCTGGCGCAGCCGATCTTCCAAAAGCGCAGCGCCTGACGCCGCGGAGGCTCCGGTGCGGTCCTGGGACGTCCAGGCCCTTGGGGGGCGAGGGATACCGAAACATCGAAGGGCCGCCCCGTGAGGGGCGGCCCTTCCATTGCCGAACCGCTGTATCGTCCGGCCGAAACTGTCGCGTTCGCTTCGAGCGCTAGAAGGCTGCGCCGGAGGCGACGGTCCAGGTCCGGGAGGCCGTGGTGAGCGGCTGATGACAATGAGACACTGGATCACCTCCTTTCGTTCGTTGCGGGTGAGCCGAAGTTAGTCAGCCCCATCCGGTTTGAAAAGGCCCGCGCCCGCGCCCATCCGCCGCTGCCCGCGTCGGCGCCCGGCTGCCGCGGCCGGCCGGCTGGCCTCGGCCCCGCCGGAGGTCTAAAGCTTCGGGCCTTCCCCTCGCGGGGTGCCGCGACGCGAGCACGCGCCCCCCCAAAGGCCACGGACCCGCCCCTCCCCATGTCCACAGCCCTGCGGATGCCGGCGCCCGACGACGCGGCGCTCGACCCGGATGCCATGCGCCAGCCGTTGCCCGACGCCTGGTACTGCGTCGGCCGCTCCGAATCCCTGAAGCCGGGGGTCCTGCGGGCCGTCGAGCTGAACGGCGAACAGATCGTCCTCGGCCGCGAGGCGTCCGGCGCCCCCTTCGCGCTCCGCGACCGCTGCCCCCATCGCGGCATGGCCCTGTCGAAGGGCCGCTTCGCGGGCGATGAACTGACCTGTCCGTTCCATGGCTGGCGCTTCGGTACCGACGGGCGCTGCCGCGACGTGCCGACCCTTTCGGCGTCCGACAACGCCGACTTCTCGCGCATCGCGGTGCAGCGCTTTCCCATCCGCGAGAGCGCGGGCTTCGCCTGGGTCAATCCCTATCTCGGGCCGGAAACCGGCTCGCCGCCCGCGGCCTTGCCGGAGCTCGGATTCCAGGCGGCCGGCTCCCTGGTGGTCGAGCTCGTGGTCGAGGCCTCCTTCGACCTGACGACGCTCAGCCTCGTCGATCCGGGCCACGTCGCCTTCGTCCACGATTCCTGGTGGTTCCGCCCCTCCAAGGAGTTGCGCGAGAAGGTCAAGACCTTCACGCCGACGCCGCACGGCTTCACCATGACGAGCCACGCCACCACGACGAGTTCGCCCGTCTACCGGCTGCTCGGCGGCGTGCCCGCGGTGGAAATCGAGTTCCGCCTTCCGGGCGTGCGGCTGGAGCGGATCGAGGCCGGGGCGAAGCGGGTCGCGAACTACACCTTCGCGACGCCGCTGACCCAGAGCCGGACCCTGCTCACCAACGCCCTGTACTGGAACATGCCGGCGCTGAATCTCCTGAAGCCCCTGGCGCGGCCGCTGATGCGCCAGTTCCTCACCCAGGACCAGCAGGTGCTGCAGCACGCCCAGGCCGGCCTCGACCGCAAGCCGACCATGGTGCTGTTCGGCCAGGGCGACCTGCCGTCGCAATGGTACTTCCGCCTCAAGCGCGAGGCGCTCCAGGCCGCCCGCGAGGGGCGGCGCTTCGCCAACCCGCTGGCGCGGCAGGAGCTGCGCTGGCGCTCGTGATCTCCCGGCACGGCCGCGCCGGGCTGCGAAAGGTCCTGCCAGCTGCGATGCGTGGCCGCGCCGCTTGATCGGCGCGCCGCAGCCGCCATCTCGGGTCCATGAAACGGCACAGTTTGATCAAGGCGTTGAGCGCCGCCACGGTGATGACGCTCGGCGGGGTCGGCTATGCCGCCCATCGGCGTGGGCGAAACCCCTATTACCGCGGGCCGCGCAGCGACCACTTCGACGGCGTCCGCTTCCACGGCCCGGACCAGCCGGCGGACAAGACCCTCGGCGACCTGGCCCGCTGGCGCTCCCGGCGCGGGGTCGACAGTCCCCTGCGCCAGGCCTGGCCGGCCTCGCACCCGAGTCCCTACGCACCCGACAGGCCTCCGGAGCGCGTCTCCGGCCTGCGCGTCACCCTGATCGGCCATGCGAGCTACCTGTTCCAGGTCGCCGGCCGCAACATCCTGGTCGATCCCGTCTATGCCCACCGGGCGAGCCCGGTGAAATTCGCCGGCCCCAAACGCGTGAACCCGCCGGGGATCGCCTTCGCGGACCTGCCCCCGATCGACGCGGTGCTGATCACCCACAACCATTACGACCACCTCGACGGGCCGACGGTGGCGCGGCTCTGGCAGGCGCACCAGCCGCTGATCCTCGCCCCCCTCGGCAACGAGGCGATCCTGCGCGCCTACGACGACACCCTGCACGTGGAGACCCGCGACTGGGGCCAGTCTGTGGATCTCGGCGGCGGCCTGACCATCCACCTCACCCCCGCCCACCATTGGTCGGCCCGCGGCCTCAACGACCGCCGCATGGCCCTGTGGTGCTCCTTCGTGCTCACCACCCCGGTGGGCGTGCACTACCATTCGGGCGATACCGGCCTGCGCGACGGGGCGACGTTCCGGGAGGCCCGCACCCGGTTCGGGCCGCCGCGCCTCGCCACCCTGCCGATCGGGGCCTACGAGCCGCGCTGGTTCATGAAGGACCAGCACATGAACCCGGCCGAGGCCGTCGAGGCCGGGCTCCTGCTCGGCGCCGACCAGATGCTCGGCCACCACTGGGGCACCTTCCAGCTCACCGACGAGGGGATCGAGCAGCCGGTGGAGGCCCTGGCGCAGGCCCGCGCCGAGCGGGGCATCGCGCCGGAGCGCTTCCTCGCCATGCGGCCGGGTCAGGTCTGGGAGGGATAGGATGCGCCTGCCCGGATCGGAGGTCGGACGCCGTCGATCCGGGCGCCGTGCCGTCAGAGGATGAAGCGGCTCAGATCCGCGTTGGCCGCCAGGCTCTCGACCCGGGCGCGCACGTAGGCGGCGTCGATCGGCACGGTCTCGCCGGAGCGGTCGGTGGCCGTGAAGGAGATCTCGTCGATGACCCGCTCCAGCACGGTCTGGAGCCGGCGCGCGCCGATGTTCTCCACCGAGTTGTTCACGTCGACGGCGACGCGGGCCAGGGCGTCCACCGCGTCCGCGCTGAATTCGAGGGTGACCCCCTCGGTCTTCATCAGCGCCACCGTCTGCTTCAGCAGGCTCGCCTCCGTCGAGGTGAGGATCTGGCGGAAATCCTCGACGGTCAGCGGCTGCAGCTCGACGCGGATCGGCAGGCGGCCCTGCAGCTCCGGCAGGAGGTCGGAGGGCTTCGAGACGTGGAAGGCGCCGCTGGCGATGAACAGGATGTGGTCGGTCTTCACCGGCCCGTGCTTCGTCGCCACGGTGGTGCCCTCGATCAGGGGCAGGAGATCGCGCTGCACGCCCTCGCGGGAGACGTCGGCCGAGGAGCGGCCTTCGCGGGCGCAGATCTTGTCGATCTCGTCGAGGAAGACGATCCCGTTGTCCTCGACCTCGCGGATCGCCTCCTGCGTCAGGGATTCGGCGTCGACGAGCTTGTCGGATTCCTCGGCGAGCAGGGGCGCGTAGGCGTCGCGCACGGTCATCCGGCGCGGTTTGCCCTTCTGGCCGCCCAGCGCCTTGCCGAGCATGTCGCCGAGGTTCACCGCGCCCATGGAGGCGCCGGGCATGCCGGGGATCTCGAACATCGGCAGGCCGCCCGGGGCGCCGCCCGCGAGCTCGATCTCGACCTCCTTGTCGTCGATCTCACTCGCTCGCAGCTTCTTGCGGAAGCTGTCGCGGGTGGCCTGGCTCGCCGTCGGGCCGACGAGGGCGTCGAGGATGCGGGCCTCGGCGGCCGCCTCCGCCTTGGCCTTCACCGAACGGCGCTTCTCCTCGCGCTTGAGGCCGATACCGACCTCCACGAGGTCGCGCACGATCTGCTCCACGTCGCGGCCGACATAGCCGACCTCGGTGAACTTGGTGGCCTCGATCTTGAGAAAGGGGGCGCCGGCGAGGCGCGCCAGGCGGCGGGCGATCTCGGTCTTTCCGCAGCCGGTCGGCCCGATCATCAGGATGTTCTTCGGGGCGACCTCCTCGCGCAGGGGGCCGGTGAGCTGCTGCCGGCGCCAGCGGTTGCGCAGCGCGATGGCGACGGCGCGCTTGGCGTCGGCCTGCCCGACGATGAAGCGGTCGAGTTCCGAGACGATCTCGCGGGGAGAGAAGGTGGTCATCACGCTCCGATCGGGTGCGGCAGCCGGGCTGCCAGGGGGCGGGGGAGGGCGCGCAGCAGCAGCGCGCGCAAGGGGTGCCAGCCGGCGCTGAGCGCCAGGATGAAGGCCCCGAGGGTGAGGAGGCTCAGGGGAACGGTGCTGCCGGCGAATCCCGCCTCGCGCACCAGGGCGCCGAGGGCGAGGCCGGCATAGACGAGGCCGGAGACGAGGAGGGCGCGCCGGTCCACCGCCAGGGCGATGCCCGCGAGGCCGAGGACGATGGCCAGCACCCCGAGGGTCGCCGCCTGTCCGCCGCCCGCGGTCAGGCTCCCGAGGATCGGGTGGACGATGAGCGGGGCGGCCAGCAGGTGCAGCCAGAAGGCGATGTCGGTGCGCCGGCTGACGCGGGCCGGATCGGCCAGATCGAAGCGCATGGCGAGCGCGAACACGCCGAGCCCGGCGGCGATGAACAGGCCGTCGCGGGCTGCGCGCGTCAGGTCCGGTGCCGCGGCGAGCAGCAGCCCGAAGACGAGGGCGCAGAGGGCCGCCGCCCCGGCCGCCACCGTGATCGGCACCGCGAAGCGCCGGTAGTGCAGGGTCACGAGGAGGAGGGTCGCCAGGGCGCCGCCGATCAGCGGAAGCGGGCCGAGCCGGGGATCCGCCGTCAGGTCGAGGAGGGTCGGCCAGCTCGCGCCGGCGCGGCCCGGACCGGCGAGCGCGAAGGCCGCCGCCGACTGCACCGCCAGCGCGAAGACCACCAGGAGGACGATGCTCGGCAGCGCCATCCGGCGCCGGCGGGTGAAGAACTCGGCGAGGCCCCAGGCCAGGGCGGCGATCAGGGCGTAGCCGGGCGCCGGCCCCAGCGCCGACAGGCCGAAATGCGCGCAGGCGCCCAGGAACAGGAACAGGCCCAGGGTGACGAAGATGTCGGCGAAGCCCGAGACGAAGCGCAGGCGCTCGTCGTCGCGCGGCTCGTCGATCCCGGCTCCCCGCGCCGCGTCCGCCCGCGACAGGCGGTCCAGGGAAGCGGCCTGGATCTCGGTGATGATGCCCTCGGCCACGGCGCGGCGAAGGTGGTCGGCGGTGATCACGACGGAACCTCGCGGTGGGTCGCCCCGGGGGAAGCCGGGGCGATGCCGCGTCGGGCGGGAGAGGGGGCTGGCTGACGCACGCCCCCGACTTAAGCGCGTCGCGCCGCCCTTTCCAGTCGTCCCCGCGTCTCAGGCGGCCCGGATCGAGCCGACGAAGCGCGTGACCTCGCCGTCGAGGGCGCTGGAACGGCGGGCGAGCTCGGCCGCGGAGGCCAGAACCTGCGCGGCCCCGGCGCCGACCTCCACCGCCGCGCCCTGGACCTCGGCCATGGTCTCGGTGACGTCGTGGGTGCCGCGGGCGGCGTCGCTGACGCTGCGGGCGATCTCCTGGGTGGCGACCTGCTGCTCCTCGACCGCGGCCGCGACGCCGAGGGCGATGCTGTGCACGCTGCCGATGGTGGTTCCGATCTCGCGGATCGCCTCCACGGTCTCCCGCGTGGCGGCCTGGATCATGCCGATCTGCGCCGTGATCTCGTCCGTGGCCTTGGCGGTCTGGGCCGCGAGGGTCTTCACCTCGGTGGCGACGACCGCGAAGCCGCGCCCCGCCTCGCCGGCCCGGGCCGCCTCGATCGTGGCGTTCAGCGCCAGCAGGTTGGTCTGGCCGGCGATGTTCGAGATCAGGGCGACGACGTCGCCGATGCGGGCCGCGCCCTCGGCGAGGGCCTCGACGCGGGCATTCGTCCGGTGGCTGCTCTCGACGGCGGTCGCCGCGGCCGCCGAGGTCTGGCCGACCTGCTGGCCGA
Source organism: Methylobacterium sp. Leaf104 (assembly GCF_001422885.1). Lineage (GTDB taxonomy): Bacteria > Pseudomonadota > Alphaproteobacteria > Rhizobiales > Beijerinckiaceae > Methylobacterium. Next base: position 519,649 of record NZ_LMMZ01000001.1, read on the forward strand.
TCTCGTTGGCGGTGGCGGCGAGCTCCTCGGTGGCGGCGGCCACCGCCTGGACGTTCTGCGCCGTCTCCTGGGCGGCGCGCATCACCGCGGCCGATTGCCGGTTGGTGCGCTCGGCCTGGCTCGACATCGTCCGCGCGGTCTCCTCCATCGCGGCGGCGGCATCCGAGAGGTCTCCGACCAGGCCCCCGACGCTGCCCTGGAAGCGGTCGGCGAGTTCGGTGCGCTCGCTGCGGCGGCGGCTGGAGGCGAGGCCGGCGGCCTCGTCCTGCGTCGCCCGCAGGGCCGCGGTCTCCTGCATCGAGCGGGCGAAGACCTGCATGCTGGCCCAGATCCCGCCGATCTCGTCCCGGCCCGGCTTGACCGCCGGAAGGTCGAGCTGGCCCTCGGACAAGCGCCGGATCGCCGCGGTGACGCGGCCGAGGGGCGCGGCGATCTGGCGGTGGCCGATGACGATGCCGAGTACGAGGCTCGCGAGGGTGCCGCCGACGGCGAGGCCGATCAGCAGGGTCAGTCGGCTGGCGTAGAGGGCATCGGTGGCGGCATCGATCGCCGCGACCTGGGCCTGGCCGCTGGCCACCAGGGCGTCGATGGAATCCTGAAAGGCCTGCCGGTTGGCCCGGTTGGCCTCGTTGAAGCCGAGATCCGCCGCCGCCTTCGGGGCGATCGCGGTCCCGGCCCGGGCGATCTCCTGGCGCAGGGTGGTGAAGGTGGCCGCGCCCTCGGCGACACGCGCGAACTGCGACCCCTCGGCCTCCGGAACGCGCCGGCCCAGGGCGGCGAGGAGGTCGTTCATCGCCGTCAGGTTCAGGCGCATCCGGTCGGCGTATTTCTGTGCGTCGGCGGTATCCTTGGCGGCGTAGACGCCGCGGGATTCGAGCACGACGTTGCTGACGAGACGGTTGACGTTGGCCGCGTCGAGGGCCCGGCGGGCCGCGTGCCGGGACTCGACCATCGCGTCGTTGAAGGCCGAGAGGGTGGCGATCCCGACGCCGGCGACCAGCAGGGTGATCGCCCCGCAGGCCAGGACGAACATCAGTATCTTCGCCTTGATCGTCATGTTCGAGACCCTGCTCGGAGCTTTGATACAAGCTGGTAAGCAGTGTCTCGAAAACTTCGGTTAACGGACGAGCCCTTCGTCAGCTTTCGGACGTCTCCAGCGTCTCGATCACGAGGCTGTCATTCGTGTAGACGCAGATTTCGGCCGCGATCCGCATGGCGCGGCGAACGATCTCTTCCGCATCGTGGGCGCTGTCTTCCAGCGCGCGGGCGGCGGACAGGGCGTAGTTCCCGCCGGAGCCGATCGCCATCACGCCGCTCTCCGGCTCCAGCACGTCGCCCGCGCCCGAGAGCAGCAGGCTGACCTCCTTGTCGGCCACCAGCATCATCGCCTCCAGGCGGCGCAGGTAACGGTCGGTGCGCCAGTCCTTGGTCAGCTCGACGCAGGCCCGGGTCAGCTGCCCGGGATATTGCTCGAGCTTGGCCTCCAGCCGTTCGAACAGCGTGAAGGCATCGGCCGTGGCGCCCGCGAAGCCGCCGATCACCGAGCCCTTGGCGAGGCGCCGGACCTTGCGGGCATTGCCCTTGACGATGGTCTGGCCGAGGCTGACCTGCCCGTCGCCGCCGATCACCACCCGGCCGCCCTTGCGGACCATCAGGATCGTCGTGGCGTGCATCTGCGGCGGACCGCTCGCTTCGGAATGGGACAAGGCAGGCTCCGGTTCGGTTCTGAACCCCGCTCACGTAGGCGCTCGCCGGGCCCGCTCCAAGCGTCGCCGGGGTCCCGGCCTATTCGGGATAGCGCGGAAAGGCCGGCAGCGCGTCGAACCGGCCGAACCATGCGGGGGCGTCCGCGACCTGGATGCGGATCGACGGGGGCAGGGCGTCGGGATCGTCCAGGGTCGCCGTGTGAAAGTCGACCTGGCCGGGAAAGACCGCCTCGTTGCGGTAGAACAGATTGGTGCCGCAGATCCCGCAGAACTCGCGGATGACGCCGGGCGAGGATTCGTAGGCCGTGGGCGTGCCGGTGATCGTGATCCGATCGTTCGGGAACAGCGCGAAGCCGACGACCGGCGCGCCCGAGGACCGCCGGCAATCGGTGCAGTGGCACAGGGCGCTGTGGCTCGGCTCACCCTCGGCCGCGTAGTGGATGGCACCGCAGCGGCAACGTCCGGTCAAGGCCATGCAGAATCCCCTCGTTCGCGCCCGTTGTCCCCGAGGGGGCCGAGTCGCGCAAGGGGCGCCCTGCACAGAGGGGCGCCCCGCACCGAGGCGCGCCCTGCTCCCAGCGCGTCGCCCTACACGACGACGGTGATCCGCTTCGCCGCCCGGGTCAGGCCGGTATAGAGCCAGCGCGCCCGGTGCTCCCGGAAGGCGAAGGATTCGTCGAACAGCACGACGTCGTCCCATTGCGAGCCCTGCGCCTTGTGGACCGTCAGGGCGTAGCCGTAGGTGAACTCGTCGGTCTCGCGCTTGAGGAAGGCCGGGATCTCCTCCTCGGAGCCCGACATCACGGCCTTGAGCACCTTGATGTCCACCGGCCGGCGGCGCAGGGCCGGGTCGTCCTCGGGCACCACGTCGAGGCGCACCGTGTCGGCGCGCGGCGAGGAGCGCTGGGCGTGCACGGTCCAGGTCGAGCCGTTCAGGAGGCCCTTGGTGCGGTCGTTGCGCAGGCAGACGAGCTTCTCGCCCACCGCCGGCATCGGGTCGGTGTGGCCGGCGAGCTCGCGCAGGCGGTTGTTGTAGAGCCGCCGGGTCTTGTTCATGCCCACCAGCACCTGGTCGGCCTGGAGCACCACGGCCGGGTCGATGGAGCGGCGCGAGACGATGCGGCTCTCGCCGTACTCGCCGATCGACAGGCGCCCGCCCTCGCGCACCGTCATCGCCATCCGGACGATGGGGTCGTCGGCGGCCTGCCGGTGGACGTCGGTGAGCATCACGTCGGGCTCGGCCTCGGTGAAGAAGCCGCCCCCGCGCACCGGCGGCAGCTGCGCCGGGTCGCCGAGCACCAGCACCGGCCGGTCGAAGGACAGGAGGTCGTTGCCGAGGTCGGAATCCACCATCGAGCACTCGTCGATGACGATGAGCTCGGCCTTCGAGACCGGCCCGGTCCGGTTCAGGGTGAAGGCCGGGCCGCCATCCTCGGTCTCCTTGGTGCGGTAGATCAGGCTGTGGATCGTCGCCGCGTCGTGGCAGCCCTTCTGGCGCATCACCGACGCGGCCTTGCCCGTGAAGGCGCCGAACACCACCGTGCCCTCGACGTCGTCGGCGATGCGCCGCGCGAGGGTGGTCTTGCCGGTGCCGGCATAGCCGAACAGGCGGAAGACCTGGGCGCCGCCGGACTTGCGCCAGTCCGAGATCGCCTTGAGGGCCGCGTCCTGCTGGGGGGCGAAGCGGGTCGGCAGATCGGTCTTGGTCGCGGTGTTGGCAGCGGCCTTGGCGTCGGTCTCGGCCATCAGAGCACCGAGGCCCGCTGGAGGTCGAAGAGGTCGGCGCCGCGCGCGGCGAACAGGTCCTCGAGGGCATCGCCCCCGGATTCCTGCGCGAAGGCGTACTCGGCCTCCGAGATCGGCACCGCCTGGAGGAAGGCCAGCGCCGGTTCGGCCGCGGGGAGCGCCTGCAGGCGGGCCTCGAACAGGGTCGGCGGCACGAACAGGACGTGGGCCAGGCTCGCCGACAGGCCGGCGAGCAGGCCGGGGAAGACGATGCCGGGCGCCAGGAACCAGCGCCCGTCGATGACCTGGAAGGCGCAGGCCGCTAGCATCCGCGCCACGTCGGGGTCGGTGCTCACGCCCAGGATCTCGCAGCGCCCGGGGAATTCCGCGCCGTCCCGGTAGAGCGCGTGGTTGGCCAGCGTCACCGTCGCGCAGGCGGTGAGTCCGGGACGCGGCGCGTCGCGGCAGGTCAGGATGTCGACGTGGCTGCGGCCGGTATCGTCGGCGTGCCGAGCGACGGAGGGCGCGCCGCCGAAGGCGCCCGCCAGCATCCGCGCCACCGCGCGGTTGATCTCGGTGATGTCCGCCGGAGGGGCGCTCACGGCCAGCGCACCGTCGGGGGCAGCGACGACAGGATCGAGGCGACGTTGCCGCCGGTCTTCAGGCCGAAGATCGTGCCGCGGTCGTAGAGCAGGTTGAACTCGACGTAGCGCCCGCGCCGGACCTGCTGCTCCAGCCGGTCCGCTTCGGTCCAGGGCGTCGCCAGATTGGCGCGCACGATGGCCGGGTAGGCCTTCAGGAAGGCCCCGCCGACGTCGCGGGTGAAGGCGAGGTCGGCCTTCGGGTCGCCGGTCCAGTGATAATCGTAGAAGATCCCGCCGATGCCGCGCGGCTCGTTGCGGTGCTTGAGGTGGAAGTACTCCTCGCACCAGGCCTTGTAGCGGGCGTAGTCGGCGGCCGGGGCATGGGCTTCGCAGGCCTCCCGCATCGCCGCGTGGAAGGCCAGGGAATCGGGGTCGTCCTGGGTCCGGCGCCGGTCGAGCACGGGGGTCAGGTCGGCGCCGCCGCCGAACCAGGTCTTCGTGGTCACCACGAAGCGGGTGTTCATGTGCACGGTCGGCACGTTGGGGTTCCAGGGATGCGCGATCAGCGAGATCCCGGTGGCGAAGAAGCGTGGATCCTCGGCGGCGCCCGGCATCTGGGCGCGGAATTCCGGGGCGAACTCGCCGTGCACGGCCGAGACGTGGACGCCGGCCTTCTCGAAGACCCGGCCCTTGATCATCGCCATGGTGCCGCCGCCGCCGGGCGCGCCGCTGTGGTCGGTGCGCTGCCAGGGCGTCTTCACGAAGGTGCCGGGCTCGGCCGGCGCGTCCGGGTGGAACGGCCCGGTCGCCTCCGCCTCCAGGGTCTCGAGGGCGGCGACGATCCGGTCGCGCAGGGTGGTGAACCACGCCGTCGCCTCGGCCTTGACGGCGTCGCGCTCGGCCTCGGGCAGCGGTGGGACGGAGGATTCGGGCATGGTCATGCCGGGGATGTCCCATCCCGCCGCCCGGCCGTCAATTCGCCGGGCCGCGGTCGGGTCGCGGCGCTCAATCCTTGACGGACATCAGCAGCCGCTCGGTCTTGGCGTCCTCGATCCGGTTGACCATGCGCCGGCCCTCGTGGACGTCGCGGATGGTCTTGGTGGCGGTGATGCAGGACTGCACCAGCATGATCGTGCCCATGGCGAAGTATCCCTTGATCCAGATGTCCATGGGCATGAACAGGATCCCTGCGGCCACCATCACGGCGGAGCCGAGGAACGAGGCGTAGGTGAAGGCGACCCAGGCGCCGGAATGCTGCGTGGTCTCGTTGGTCATGGGGGATTCTCCTCGGGTCGGGGTGATTTCGGAAGGTGGGATCGGCGATGAAGCGCGCCGCGCGGTCCCTCTCCCCCGCTGAGGGGGAGGGGCCGCTTGCGCAGCCGCTGCGCGGCGGTCAGGCGGCCGGCTGGCGGGACGCGTCGGCCCGTGCGCGCAGGCGGTCGAGGATGGCGGAGGGAGCGGGGCGGGCGCTCGGGCCGAAGCCGGCGCGCTCCATCCGCTCGGCGATGTCGGCGCCGGGCTCGGCCTCGCGCAGGGCCTCCTCGGTGTCGTCGGCCTCGGCCTGGAGGCTGCGCAGGCGGGCCAGCGTCGCCTCGGCCTCCTTCAGCGTGGCCCGGTCCTGCGGGTCCGGGCTGACCCGCAGCCGCCGGGCGGTCTCGGCCGCGGCGGCGAGGCGGCGGCCCCGTTCGAGCTCCGCCTGGCGGCGGGTGGCGTCGGCGACCTTCGCGCGGATGCGGGCCAGTTCGGCGGCGAAGCGGGTCCGGGCGGTGCGGATCGCGTCGCGCTCGGCCTCCAGTTCGGCGATCGCCTCGGCCGCCTCCGCCGCGAGGTCGTCGCGGCCGGACTGGAGCGCCGCCACGGCGCGGGTCTCGAGGTCGGCGGCGCGGGCCTCGACCTCCGCGAGGCGGCGTTCCTCGGTCCGGTCGCCGGCCACCGAAGCGGCCAGCGCCTGACGGCTGCGCTCCAGGGCGGCACGGGTCTCACGGATCTGCTGGTCGAGGATCAGGAGGGCGTTGCGGTCGAAGAGGTCCTCCTCGGCGCGGGCGGCGGCGCCGCGGGCGAGGGTCCGAAACAATCTGAGCATCGTCGGGCTCCGGGTGAGTGGCTGCTGTCCACCCCCCGGTTGTCGCACGGTTTGAACACTGTTCAAGTGCGATATTGCACGGCGTTCAATCCGCCCGCGGAAAGCCCTCCGTCTGGCGCAGCGCCTCGCCCAGGATCATGGCGGCGCAGACCGCGACGTTGAGCGAGCGCAGGTCGGGGCGGATCGGCACCACCACCCGGGCCTCCGCCGCGGCGTGGACGATGTCGGGCACGCCGGCGGATTCCCGGCCCATCAGCAGGCAGTCGCCGTCGCGATAGGCGAAGTCGGTGTAGGGGAGGGCGCCCCGCGTGGTGGCGAGGACGAGGCGGATGTTCTCCGCCTGCCGCCAGGCCGCGAAGGCGTCCCACGAGCGGTGGCGGGTGACGGCGACCCGGTCGAGATAGTCGAGGCCCGCGCGGCGCAGGTGCCGGTCCGAGACGTCGAAGCCCGCGGGCTCGATGATCTCGACGGCGGCCCCGAGGCAGGCGGCCAGGCGCAGGAGGGTGCCGGTGTTCTGCGGAATGTCGGGCTGGTAGAGGGCGAGGCGGAGCATCGGCGGCGTCCCAACGGGGCTGGCGGGTCCGTGCGGCATCGCTCCCCGGTTGGCAGGCGGTCAAGGCGGCATAGCTAAGAGGGCGCTGCAGCAACCGGATGGTCTCATGTTTCTCGATTGGCTCGAGCGCCGGATCGACACCTTCGCGCCGTTCGACGACGGCCGCATGCCGCCCAAATCCGTGCTCGGCTTCGCGAGCTTCTACCTCCGGCCGATCCGCGGCGCCCTGGCGATCCTGTTCGTGGTCGCGGTGCTGGCCGGGTCGGTGGAGGCCTCGCTCTACCTGCTCATGGGCTGGTTCATCGACCTCCTCAACAAGGCCGACCGCGCGACCCTGTGGCAGGAGCACGGCACCGGCCTGATGCTGGCGGCCGGCCTCCTGCTGGTGGTGCGCCCGATCACGATCTGGCTGCACGAGATCCTGTCGAACCAGTTGATCGTGCCGCAGGCGACGAACCAGATCCGCTGGCGAACGCACCTCTACACCCTCGGCCACTCGCTCTCGTACTTCCAGGCGGACTTCGCCGGGCGCCTCGCCAACCGGGTGGTGCAGGTCGGGCCGGCGGTGCGCGAGCTCGCGGTCGTGTTCATCGACACCCTGCTCTACGTGGCGATCTACGCGGTGACGGCGGTCGGCCTGTTCGGCTCGATCTCGCTCTGGCTCGCCCTGCCGGTGGTGGTCTGGATCGCGGCCTACGCCGCCCTGACGCGCTGGTTCGTGCCGCGCGCCCGGTCCCGCTCGCTCCTCACCGCCGACACCCGCTCGGCCCTGATCGGGCGGATCGTCGACAGCTACACCAACATCCTCACGGTGAAGCTCTTCGCCCGCGACCGCGAGGAACGCGCGGCCGTGCGCGACGCCGTCGACGTGCACACCAAGGCCTATCTCCACCAGTTCCGGCTGGTGAGCAGCACCACCACCCTGCTCGGCCTCCTCAACAGCCTGCTGATCCTCGCCACCGCCAGTGTCTGCGTGATCCTGTGGCAGCGCGGGGGCATGACCACCGGCGAGGCCTCGGCCGGCCTCGCCCTGGTCCTGCGCCTGATGGCGATGTCGGGCTGGGTGATGCAGACCGTGCGGGGCATCTTCGAGAATGTCGGCGTCATCCAGGAGAGCATGCAGACGATCGCCCGTCCGCACGCCATCACCGACCGGCCCGATGCCGGGACCCTGACGATCACGGGCGGCGACATCCGCTTCGAGAATGTCGGCTTCCATTACGGCCGCGACGACGCCTCGATCATCACGGGCCTGAACCTGCACATCCGCCCGGGCGAGAAGGTCGGGCTCGTCGGCGTCAGCGGCGCCGGCAAGACCACGATCACCGCGCTGCTCCTGCGCCTGCACGACCTCGAGAGCGGCCGCATCCTCGTGGACGGCCAGGACATCGCCGGGGTGACGCAAGGCTCGCTGCGCAGCGCCATCGCCATGGTGACCCAGGACACCTCGCTGCTGCACCGCTCGATCCGCGACAACATCGCGTATGGCCGCCCCGACGCCACCCTGGCCGAGGTCGAGCGGGCCGCCCGCCTCGCCCAGGCCGACGGCTTCATCCGCGACCTCGTCGACCACAAGGGCCGCACCGGCTACGACGCCCAGGTGGGCGAGCGCGGCGTGAAGCTCTCCGGGGGCCAGCGCCAGCGCATCGCCATCGCGCGGGTCATCCTGAAGGACGCCCCGATCCTCATCCTCGACGAGGCGACCTCCGCCCTCGACTCGCAGGTGGAGGCGGCGATCCAGGAGAGCCTCGACACCCTGATGGAGGGCAAGACGGTGCTGGCCATCGCGCACCGCCTCTCGACCATCGCCGCCCTCGACCGCCTGATCGTCCTCGATGCCGGCCGGGTCATCGAGGAAGGCACCCATGCCGAACTGATCGCCGGCGGCGGCCTCTATGCCCGCCTGTGGGAGCGCCAGTCGGGCGGATTCCTGGCCGACGGGCTCGCCACCCGGCCCTACGAGGCCGCCGCCGAATAGGCGGTCCGGGCTCGTCGGGCGAGGTCTCGGACGCCCGTGCGGCGTCCGGTTCCGGGACATCCGTGCTGCACCGCACATGCGGGAGGCGCGGCCTGCCGGGGCATTGGGCAGAGGCTGCGTCCAGCGGCGAAGCGGAGCCGTGAAAACCGCTGCGTCAAGAGGGATTTAGGATCGAAATGCGCAGGCGTTAAGCAAACCCTGCCCGTTTCATGTCCATCCTGCATAGCAGACCGGCCGCATCGCCTCTCGTGCTGCGCTGCGGCGAAGCCTACATCGGGTCCATGGCGACGGGGCGATTGGCCTCGTGGCACGAACCGTTTTCGGACCCGACTCCCATGGTACACGCAATCATCAACCACATCCGCTCCTCCTGGAAGGAGCACGCCTCGGTCCGCGAGATCGCGAACCTGACCGACCGGCAATTCGCCGATATCGGCGGCGACCGCCTCGACAGCCGCCTCCTCGACAAGGCGCGCCGCCACCGGGTGCGCGAGACCGGCCAGTTCCACAAGTCGGTGGGTGTGTTCTCCTACCCGACCGCCTAAGATCATCCGCGTTCGGCGGCCGTCGCAGGGACGGGCGCCGCAACGCTGATCGAGGTCCGGCGCTTGAGGGCACGCAACCGACGGCCGGGAAGGCCCGTGCGTCTTCTGGCCGGCCTCGCGGCGCTCTGCTTGCCGCTACGGGCCGCTGCCCCGGCCGCCGAGCCGATCGTCATCACCGTCGATCCGAAGGCGACCACCCTTTCCTCGAAGCCCGCTTCGAAGCGCCCTGTCGGCCATGTCGTCGTCGTCACCTTGCCGGCGGCCCTGGCCCTGCGCCGGGCCTGGCGCCGATCGGACCCGCGCCAGGCGATCGCGATCGCCCTCGCCCCCGGACTGCACCGCCTCTCCGAGCCGGTCCGCTTCGGGCCCGAGGATGGCGGCACGGCCGCGGCCCCCCTGGTGGTGCGCGGCAGTCCCGACGGCACCACCCGCCTCGTCGGCTCCGTCCCCCTCTCGCCCGCGCCCGACGGCATCCCCTCCGACCTGCGCGCCCGCCTGCCGGCCGCCGCGCGCGCGCAGATCCGCGCCTATCGGTTGCCCGCCGCGGTCGGGATCGATCCCCGCATCCAGGAACCTCGGACCCTCGCGCACCGCGATGCCCGGGTGAACCTCGCCGTGTTCGATAGCGCCGGGGCGCTCTGGCCGGCGCGCTGGCCGAATGCCGGCTGGGCCAAGGTGGCGGCCGGCAGCGGGGCCGGTGCGGACTTCACCGCGGCCGACGGGCGCATCGAGGGCTGGCGCGGCGAACCCGACCTCTGGGCCGAGGGCTACTGGCACTGGGACTGGCTGTTCGAGGCTTTCCCGGTCGTCGGCCTGGATTCCGCGGCCAGGCGCCTGACCCTGGGCGCGCAGCCCTACGAGGGCGTCGCCAAGGGCGCCCGCTACCGGATCGTCCACGCGCTGGGCGAACTCGACGCGCCCGGCGAGTGGTGGCGCGATGCCGGCTGGGGCGTCCTCCTGGTCTGGCCGCGCGATCCCGCCGGTGCGATCGAGGTGGCGGTCACCGAGACCCTGCTGGCGGTCGAGGGCGCGTCCCATCTGCGCTTCGAGGGGCTGACCCTCGAACAGGCGCAGGGCGACCTCGTCCGGGTCGCCGATGCGACCGATGTGGTGATGACCGGTACGCGCCTGGGCCGGACCCCCGGCCGGGCCCTGTCGATCGCGCGCGCGACCGCCAGCGGACTGGCGGCCAGCACCGTCGCCGAGACCGGCATCGGCGCCGTCCTCCTGTCGGGTGGTGACCGGGCGACCTTGAGCCCCGCCGGGCTCTTCGCCCGGGATTGCCGGATCCGCGACTACGCCCAACTGGCCCGGACCCAGAGTCCGGCGATCACGGTCGAGGGCGTCGGGCAGGTCGTGGAGGGCAACTACATCCACGACACCGACGAGTACGCCATCCTGCTGCGGGGCAACGACCATCGGGTCGCCGGGAACGAGATCGCCCGGGTCCTGTCCGGCTCGACCGATAGCGGCGCCATCTATTCCGGCCGCGACTGGACCGCCCGGGGCACGGTGATCGAACACAATTACCTGCACGACATGCGCGCCGCGCCGGGCTTCGAGATCAAGGGCGTCTACCTCGACGACATGGCGAGCGGCGTCACGGTGCGCGACAACCTGTTCGTGCGCGTCGACCAGCCGGTCTTCCTCGGCGGCGGCCGGGACAACCGCGTCGCCGACAACCTGTTCGTGGAGTCGAGCCCGGCGATCCACGTCGATGCCCGCGGCCGGACCTGGGCCAGCGACGCGATCACCGATCCGCAATCGGAGCTGCGCGCCGCCTACGCGGCGATGCCGGTCGGCTCCAAGCCCTGGCGCGCCCGCTATCCCGGCCTCGCCACGATCCTGCGGGACGATCCGGCGGCCGCGCGCAACACCATCGCGGGGAACGTCTTCCTCGGGAGCGAGCCCGTCCGGGTCGGCGACGGCGCCCGCGCCGACGAGCAGGCCCTCACCGGCAACCGTGGCCCGGACGGCCTGCGCCTGCCCCCCGGCGCCCCCGCGGGCGGCCCGGCGCGCTTCGACACGGTGCTGGACGCCGCCGGCACCGCGATCCGCACCCGGGACTACGCTCCCCTGGACCGCGACGCGCGCCTGCCGCCACCCTCCGGCAAGCGGCCCTGACCCGCTCGCCCGCCCGCGGGGCCGCTTCGCCGGGACGGGCATTACGCCTCGTGAATCGGTCCCGTGGGCGGGTCCGTTAGCGTATGTTGAGGCGTGCCGGCGGAGGGCTGGTATCCGAGGGGCCCGCCACCGGCGAAGAGCGTGACCGCGTTTTGGATGCTTGGCTAAGTATTACCAAGATGATCTGGCCGCCGCCGCCCCGCGGCAGCGGCCCGCTGCTTCCCTCCCCGACCGACGGATTCTTTGATGGATCAACGCATCCCGGGCTGCTAGGCGCCACGGATCGCGCAGATGTCGGTTGCCGGGCACGCGCCCCGGCAGGGAAGGGCATGTCATGCATATCGTGATGGTTGGCTCCGGCTATGTCGGCCTCGTCTCGGGCACCTGCCTGGCGGATTTCGGGCACCAGGTGATCTGCGTCGACAACGATGCGGGCAAGATCGACCTGCTGAAGGCCGGGCGCATGCCGATCTACGAGCCGGGCCTGGAAGCCCTGGTGGCCGAGAACGTCCGCCACGGCCGCCTCAGCTTCTCCACCGATCTCGCCGGCGCGGTCGCCGATGCCGACGCGGTGTTCATCGCCGTCGGCACGCCGTCCCGGCGCGGGGACGGCTTCGCCGACCTGTCCTACGTCCATGCCGCCGCCCGCGAGATCGCGGGCGCGCTCACCGGCTTCACCGTGGTGGTGACGAAGTCCACCGTCCCGGTGGGAACCGGCGACGAGGTCGAGCGCATCATCCGCGAGACCCGGCCCGAGGCCGACGTGGCGGTGGTGTCGAACCCGGAATTCCTGCGCGAGGGCGCCGCCATCGAGGACTTCAAGCGGCCCGACCGCATCGTCATCGGGGCCGACAACGCCCGCGGCGCCGCCGTGATGGGCGAGGTCTACCGGCCGCTCTACCTCAACCAGGCGCCGATCCTCTACACGGACCGGCGCACCGCGGAACTGACGAAGTACGCCGCCAACGCCTTCCTCGCCACCAAGATCACCTTCATCAACGAGATCGCCGACCTCTGCGAGCGGGTCGGCGCGAACGTGCAGGAGGTCGCCCGCGGCATCGGCCTCGACAACCGCATCGGGTCGAAGTTCCTGCATGCCGGCCCGGGCTACGGCGGCTCGTGCTTCCCGAAGGACACAATCGCCCTGGTCAAGACGGCGCAGGATGCCGGCACCCCGATCCGCCTCGTCGAGACGGTGGTCTCGGTCAACGACCAGCGCAAGCGCGCCATGGCGCGCAAGGTGATCCAGGCCTGCGGCGGCTCGGTGCGGGGCAAGACCATCGCGATCCTCGGCCTGACCTTCAAGCCCAACACCGACGACATGCGCGACGCGCCCTCGCTCTCGGTGATCACCGGCCTGCAGGACGGTGGGGCCGTCATCCGCGCCTACGACCCGGAGGGCATGGAGGCCGCCCGCGCGCTCCTGTCGAACGTGGCCTATGCGGGGGACGCCTACGAATGCGCCGCCGGGGCCGACGCGGTGGTGATCGTCACGGAATGGAACGCCTTCCGGGCCCTCGACTTCGCCCGGCTGCGTGCGACGATGGCCGCGCCCGTGCTGGTGGACCTGCGCAACGTCTACAAGGCCGAGGATGTGCGTCGGCGGGGCTTCCACTACACCGGCGTCGGCCAGGCCCCGGTCCGGAGCACGCTCCCCGACGCCCACCCCCACGACGACGCCGTGCAACGCGAATAGGTTCGGACCAGGGCATGCGATACGGCGCGACGAAGACGATCCTGGTCACCGGCGGAGCCGGCTTCCTGGGCTCCCACCTCTGCGAGCGGTTGCTGGAGCAGGGGCACGAGGTCCTCTGCGTCGACAATCTCTTCACCGGATCCCGCCGCAACATCGCCCCGCTGCTCGACAATCCTCGCTTCGAGTTCATGCGCCACGACGTGACCTTCCCGCTCTACGTCGAGGTCGACGAGATCTACAACCTCGCCTGTCCGGCCTCGCCGGTGCACTACCAGTTCGATCCGGTGCAGACGGCCAAGACCAGCGTCATCGGGGCGATCAACATGCTCGGCCTCGCCAAGCGGCTGAAGATCAAGATCTTCCAGGCCTCGACCAGCGAGGTCTACGGCGACCCGGAGGTGCATCCGCAGCCGGAGGAGTACTGGGGCCGGGTCAATCCGATCGGGTATCGCTCCTGCTACGACGAGGGCAAGCGCTGCGCCGAGACGCTGTTCTTCGACTACCACCGGCAGCACAATCTCTCGATCAAGGTGGCGCGCATCTTCAACACCTACGGCCCGCGCATGCATCCCAACGACGGGCGGGTGGTCTCGAACCTCGTGGTGCAGGCCCTGCGCAACGAGGACATCACCCTCTACGGCGACGGCTCGCAGACCAGGGCCTTCTGCTACGTCGACGACCTCATCGAAGGGTTCCTGCGCCTGATGGAGACCGGCCCCGAGGTCACGGGTCCGATCAACCTCGGCAATCCGGGCGAGTTCTCGATCCGCGAGCTCGCCGACCTCGTGATCGAGCTGACGGGCTCGCGCTCGCGCATCGTCGCCCGCCCGCTGCCGCCCGACGATCCGCGCCAGCGCCGGCCCGACATCACCCAGGCCAGGGCGGTCCTCGACTGGGCGCCGACGGTCTCGCTGCGCGAGGGCCTGATGCGCACGATCGGCTATTTCGACCGCCACCTCGGCGCGAACACCCCGGCCTGACAGGGTGCCCCGGCGGCTCAGTCGAGCGCCTCCGCCCCGGTGAGCACGAGGCCGACGAAGGGGCGCGGGCCGATGGCCGCGAGCGCCCGGTCGAGGGTGGCGTAACGGCTCTGCCCGTGCCGGACGGTGACGAGCACCGCGGTGACGCGAGGGTCGGCCGCCAGGCGCTCGGCGATGGCGTCGGCGCCGATCAGGCCGACATGGATGACCACGAGGTCGTAGGCGTCCTGCGTGCCCAGGATGCTGTCGACGTAGCCGCGCAGGTCGCTGCGCGCGGTCTGGCCGTCCTGCGGGATCAGGGCGAGGCCCGAGCGGTGGCGCACCAGCACGTCCGAGAGGTCGCCCCGGCCGGGCACCGGGCCGCCGCGACGAGGCGGCAGGCCGACCTCCCGGGTCACGGTGCCGTCGGCGGAGGCGTCGACGAGGAGGACGCGCTCGTTCTCCTGGGCGGCCGAGGCGGCGTAGTCGAGGGCGAGCATCGAGCGGCCGGCGACGTCGTCGGCGGAGGTGACCACGATGACGTGCGGGCGCTTGGCCGGTAGGTCGCGGCGCAGGCGGTTGCGCAGCCGCGTGATCGCGACCTCGTAGGGCCCGCTGCCCAGGCGGTCGGTCCCGTTGCGGGCGCCGCGCGGCAGGGTCGGCAGGAGCCCGAGGACGAGGCGCTGGGTCCGCGTCTCCAGGCGCGTGCGGGAGCGGATGCGCCCGCTGAACTGCTCGGCCATCAGGCTGCCGCCGACGCCGAGCCCGAGGCCGGCGACGAGGGCGGCGACGAGCACGATGGCGGCGGGCGGACCCTGGCGCCGGGTGGGCGGCAGGGCCGGCGAGATGATGCGCGAGGTCGAGGTGTCGAGCTGCTGCTGCTCCTGCAATTCGCGGGTGCGCACCAGGAAGGCCTCGTAGACGCCGCGCCGGGCATCGACCTGGCGCTCCAGCTCGCGCAGCTTCACGAAGCTGTCGCCGACCTTCAGGGCCTCGGCCTTGCGCTTCTCGAGGGCCTGCGAGAGCTCGGTCACGTTGGCCATGCTGGCGCGGTACTCGTTGCGGATGGCCGCGCCGATGCGCTTCACCTCGGCCTCGAGCTGGTTGCGGGCGCTGCGCACCTGCACGTCGGAGGCGTTCATCGCGGGGTGGCGCTCGCCGAGGCTGGTGGCCGCATCGGCGCGCTGGCGCTCGGCCTGGGCGAGCTGGCCGCGCAGCTGCCCGATGGTCTGCGACTGCAGCACCTCCTGGATCGAGTCGAGCTTGGCCGGGTCGCCGCTGGTGGCGCCCTCGATCTGGCGCAGCTTGGCCTGCTGCTCGGCGGCCTTGGCGCGGGCGGCGCCGAGCTGGTCGCTGAGCTGGCCGAGCTGCTGCTCGCTCACGAGCTGGGTGCGGGTGCCCACGAGGTTGTTCTTGGTGCGGAAGGCCTGGGCCGCGGTCTCGGCCTGCTGGACGCCGTCGCGCAATTCGCCGAGGCGGCTGTTCAGCCCTTCGCGCGCCCGCCGGATCGCCTCGGAGCGGTTGCCGATCTCGGTGGCGAGGTAGGTCTCGGCGACGCTCTGGGCGATGCGGGCCGACTTCTCGCGGTCGTTCGACGAGACCGAGACGTCGACGGCGAAGCTGCGCTCGAGGCGCCGGGCCGACATCCGGTCCCGCAGCGCCCGCAGGGCCGTCAGGGCCGGATCGGCCTCGGGTTCGGCGGCGCGCCCGAGGAGGTGCCCCACCCAGGCGCGGAAGCGGTCGAGGGCGCCGGGCTCGACGAAGTCCGGATCGGCGGCGAGGCGCTGCGAGGCCACGACCTTGCGCAGGACGTCGTCCGACTGGAGCACCCGGAGCTGGCTGTCGACGAGGAGGAGCGTGGATTCGTTGGCCTGGCCCTGCGGGTTGGCCTCGTCCTTGAGCACGGCGAGGCCGCGCGGGTCGATGAGGAGCTGGACCGTCGCGGCGTACTGGGCCGGCAGGGCGAGGAAGCCCGCCGCCAGGCCCAGGAGGACGAGGATCGGCAGGATCACGCTCAGCCAGCGGCGGCGCAGGATGCGGCCGACCTCGCCCATGTCGAGGAACCAGGGCAGGGGCTCGCGCGCGGTCTCCGTGCCGGCACCGAGGTGCTGCAGGATCGCTGGTGGGGCGCGTTCGATGACAGCCATGGACGCTTTCCGTTACGCAATCGACGCGGGGCGGGCGCGGTGTCCGCCGTCCCGGATCGGGACGGTGCGGCCCGTCGAGTCCCGCTCCGGTCGGTCGCTCCGGCCGATTCCGGCACGTCGCGCGCCGAATCCAGCCTGTTGCCGGTTCCGTTTCACGAAATGCGCCACGCGCTCGGGACGCCGGCATCCGGGAAGGGCGCGCTCGGCGCCGGCGCCGGCGCGGGCGCACGGGGATAGGCCGGCACGCGCCCGTCCGGCGGGAGCTGGACCCGGATGAAGGCCAGGAGGCCGGCCAGGGCCAGCACGTTGACGTTCCAGTCCTGGAAGATGCCCGGCGTCGTCATGCCGTTGAGCACGAGCATCAGCACACAGGAGGCGACGAAGCGGCGCCCGCCGCGATCGAGCCTCATGCCCCAGGACAGGGTCGTGAGCAGGACCACCAGGGCGAAGCCGAGGCCGATCAGGCCGGTGCCGGCCCAGGCGCTGAGGAACATGTTGTGCGAGCTCGTGATGAACACGTCCTCGCGCCCCAGGGTCTCGGCCAGGGCCGTGGTCGGGATCAGGAGCTGGATGAAGCGGTCGCCGGCCGAGAAGCCCGATCCGGCGAGGCGGTCCTGCGTCGCCGCGATGAAGGTCGGCCAGAAGGTCGAGCGCCCGGTGCCGTTGGCGAGCTCGATGGCGGGCTTCTGCAGGATGGTGGCGAGGAGGTCGAGGAGGGCCGGGAAGGCCGCGAGGTCGAGCATCAGCAGGACGAAGCCCACCGTGGCCGCCAGGGCGCCGGCGATGCCGAGGCGGCGCAGGACGGCGTTGCGCGAGGACATCAGCAGGGCCGGGCCGACCGCCACCAGGGCGCCGGTGCTGGCCGCCGAGCCGGCGATCACGAAGCCCGCGAGGGCCAGCACGAGGTAGGTCCGCCGGCGCCGCTCCGGCGGCCGGAAGATCACCAGGAAGCCCAGCATCGCGCAGACGTAGGGCATCATGTTGTTCTTGGCGGCCGAGAACACGATGCCCTGGGCCAGGCTCTCCAGGATGATCGGCAGCACGGCCACGAGCCAGGCCACGGTGATGATCGCCAGCAGGTCGGCGAAGCGCCGCTCGATGTCGGTCCGGTCGAAGATCACGATCGAGGCGTGGTAGAAGACGTACAGCTCCGCGCTCCGGTAGAGCGTGTAGGGCGGCACGATCGACCAGGCGGCGCTCAGGGTGTTCGCGCCGATCATCAGCGTGAACGGCAGGTAGGGCATCGCAAAGGGCAGCAGCGCGACGCGCCGGTCCAGGGCGATCTTCATAAACAGGTACAGGCCGGTCAGGCCGGTGAGCACCAGCGTGATGATGTTCGACGCGCTGAGGCCTTCCTCCAGCACCGCGTTGCCGTCCTCGCGCGGCACCGTGAAGACCAGGGGCATGAAGGCGAAGGTGCAGACCAGCACCATCGGAAGCAGGAGCCGGGCATCGAGCGGGCGGACCGCCACCGCGAGCCGGCGCCGGAGCACGGGGTAGAGCATCGCGAACCAGGCCGGGATCGCCAGGACGAGAAACAGGTTCAGCACGCGTCTCCCTCCCCCATGGCCTGCGGGTCCGACGATGACGACACTTCGGCTGTGAAGCGTTTCACGGGCGTGAATTGCTCCCGAAACGCGGCCGGACTTCGGCATTATCGTAAATGGCAGCAGAACGGACTCGACGACTCCTGGTGGGCGAAGACGGGTTGCGAGAAAAGCTTGTGGACGGCGTCTCCCGGGCCGCTCGGCCCGGCACCGGCCTCGGCCCCGGCCCCGGCCTCGCCGAGCCTGTCCGGGCCGCCGGTCCGATCCTGACGAAGATGTGAATCCCGTCGATCTGGAGACGAACAAGCCCGCGGTTCTACGGTCGATCGCCTGTATCGTGCTCCGCTATCGAGACGTGGCCCCGCCACGGGCCCGACTCGGGCAAGTCGCGTGGCGGAGACGTCGCGCGGTGGGTCGGGTCCGGCCCGCGCAGGTCCGTCGTCCCCCGGCGCGCCGCCGACCGTCGAATGAGATGCGATGTCCGAGACGCCGAATCCGCAAGACCCCGCTTCGCAAGACCCCGCTTCGCAAGACCCCGCTTCGCAAGATCCCGCTTCGGAGGCTTCGGCTTCCGCGATCCCGTGCGACCGGTTCCGCCTGCCCGCCGATCCGGACCGGCGGGCGGGCACCTGGGAGGCGCATCTGGCGTCGATCTACGCGGTGACGGTCGCCCGCGACGCCGACCTGTCGGCGGGCATCGGGCTGACGACCTACAATTTCGGCTCCGTGCTGCTCGGCAGCGTCTCGGCGCCGGCCCAGCGCCTGGAGCGCAACGCCCGCATGATCGCGCGCCAGGGCGTCGACCACATCCTGCTGCAATTCTACACGGTCGGGCAGAGCAAGGTGGAGAATGGGCGCCGGGCCGCCGCGGTGAAGCCGTGGCAGCTGGTCGTCTTCGACATGGCGCAGCCGGTGGTGACCGAGGCGGAAGCGGTCTGTGCCACCAACATCATGCTGCCCCGCGCGCACCTGGCCGACCACATCGCGACCATCGAGGGCCTGCACGGCCAGTCCCTGGATTACGGCGGCACGCCGGTGCGTCGGCTGTTCCACACCTTCCTGTCGGGGCTCGCCTCCTGTGCCGAGGGCTTGAGCGCCCACGAGGCCCGCCACCTCTCCCTCTCGGCCGCGCATCTCTGCAACGCCTGCTTCCAGCCCGACGAGGGCGCCGCCCGGGCCTCGGACCGGCTGACCAGCATCGCGATCCGCCGCTTCATCGAGGCGGAGCTGGGCTCGGAGGCGCTGGATGCCCCCGCGATCCTCGCTCGGTTCGGCTTGTCCCGCTCGAACCTCTATCGCGTGTTCGAGGCCGATGGCGGGGTCGCCGCCTATATCCGCGAGCGGCGCCTGCTGCGTGCGATGCGCCTGCTGACGGCGCCCGGCGGGAAGCCGCGGGTCTCGGCCGTGGCCTACGCCACCGGCTTCTCCAGCGAGAGCGCGTTCTCCCGCGCGTTCCACCGGCGCTTCGGCGTCCTGCCGCGGGAGACGGGACTGAGCGCGGCCCTGTCCGGCATGGGCCGCGAGGCGCAGCCGGCCCTGGTCTCTTGGATGAAGGCCCTCGCGGCCTGACCCCGACGGCCGAGGACGCCCGGCGCCCGACTGACGCCCGGCGCCCGGATCCGGCGGTTCAGCCGCCGCGGGCCGAACGCCGGCGCATGGTCAGGATCAGGTGCGCGGCCGAGACCGCGTGCCCGATGGTGATGACGAGGGCGGCCCCGGTGATCCCGTACCAGGCGATCAGCGGGACCATGATCGCCAGGGAGACCACGAGGCTGACCACGAAGGCGCGGAAGACCGGGCCGGTGTCCTGGATCGCCCGGAAATACTGGGTCACCATATCGCGCAGGAAGATGCAGGCGACCGCGAGCGCCAGGATGCGCACGCTGGCGGCGTAGTCCGCGAAGGCCGGCCCGAACACCAGGGCGAGCCAGGTCCCGGCCGGGAGCGCGATGGCGAGGAGGAGCAGGGCGACCACGGGCCCGAGGGTCAGCGTCGCCCGCTCCAGATAGGCGCGCAGGCCCCGGTCGCCGCCGGTCTCGAAGGCGTGCGCGGCGGCCGTGGGAAGGATGTTCTCCGTGGCGGTCAGCAGGATGATCACGAAGCCGACGAGGTACTGCGCCGCCCGCAGGCCGCCGATCGCCTCGTCGCCGAGCGCGATCCCGGCGACGATCCAGGCCAGCTGCTCCTGCCCGAAGGTGACGAAGACCAGGGGGAACATCCAGCGGCCGATGCCCCAGTGCCGCCGCGCCACCGGCACGAGGCGCAGCGGGCGCCGCGGCGCGCGCCAGATGCCGTAGGCGAGGGGGGCGGCGGTGACGAGGGCGGTGCCCGCCAGGAGCGCGGTGGCCAGGGCCGCGTCGAGGACGAGGCCGCACCACCAGGCGAGCGCGAGGGCCAGGGGGAAGGCCACGGCCCGGGCGGTGTCCATCGCTACGGCGACGAGGCCGCGCCCGCGGGCGAACAGGGTTCGGCGCACGGTGAGCTGGAGGTTCTGCGCCACCGTCAGGGCGGCGCCGGCGGCGACGACGCCCGGCTCCACGGCATGGTGGCGCAGGGCGAAGACGGCGACGAGGGCCAGGGCGACGCCGGCCGCGGCCACCACCGCAGCGAGGAGGGCGGCGGCCAGGACGGTGGCGTCGTAGGTCGAGGCGGATCGCCGCCCCCGCGCCGCCAGCGTCATCATCGGCGCCGTCACCAGCGCGTTGTGCAGCCCCTGCGCGAAGGCCGTCACGATCAGGATCAGGACGAAGAGCCCAAATTCCTCGATGCCGACCAGGCGCGCGGTGGCGATGCCGCTGACGAAGCCGAAGCCGCTGACGACGGCCTGGTCGAGCAGGGAGGCCAGGGCCGGACGCCGGGCGAAGCGCAGGGCGCGGGCGACGAGCCCGGCCTCGTCGCCGCGGGGCTGGATCACGGGGCTTTGCGGGACCATCGACCTCCGGGGGACGCGTCGGTCAGCGATAGGACAGGAAGGCCGCCGCCGCATCCCGCAGGCGCGGGGTGCGGCCATAGATCCAGCGCGGGCCGCTGAGGGCCGGCGTCTTGCTCAGGCCGTGCTTGAACTCGAAGACGCCCCGGTTGTTGGCCGGGTCGATGCCCCCGAAATCGAAGGTCCGGCGCCCCTCGGCATGGGCCTGTTCGACGAAGCGCCAGACCGCCAGGGTCGGGGCGGCGCAGGCCCGCGCCCGATCGTTCGAGGCGGTGTAGAAATCGGTGAAGCGCCGGCCCGAGACGTGGGCGATGCGGATCAGCACCCGCTCGCCCTTCTCGCGGACCTCGAGGATGCGGTGGTGGGGATCGCGCGCGACGAGGTCGCGGAAGAGCGGCCCGTTGAGGCTGTCGCGAAAGCCCTTCTGGGCCTGGAGCGCGCCGTACATCTCCCAGAAGGCGTCGAAGGCCGCGAGGCGCTCGTCGAGGTCGGTGAGGAAGCGCGTGGTCAGGTCGGGATTGCGCTCGGCCTTGCGCAGGGCCTTGCGCCAGCGCTGGTCCATCGCCTGGAGGAGCGGCTCGGTGCCCCCCGTCAGGTCGAGTTCCAGGGTGAAGTACTTGGCCGACTGCGCCGGCACGAAGCCGTGACCCAGCAGGGCGAGGAGGATCGCGTCGGACTGGAAATGCTCGAAGCTCACCGCCACGAGGTCGAGGCGGCCGAGGGCCAGGTGCTCGAGGAACAGGGCGACCACCGCGTCGGCGTGCTTCTCGCCCTTCTCGGTGAGGAGCGGGCAGCCCTGGAGCAGCACGAAGCGCACGAAGCCGCGCCGCTTCACCTGGTACTGGATCAGCGCCACCGGCGCCTCGCTGGCATCGCGCACGACGAGGCGTGTCACGTCCCAGCCGATCCTGCCCTTGTAGGCGCCCCACATCCACGACGCGAAGACGTTGCCGCGGGGCAGCGACCAGATCGCTTCGTCCCAGACGGCCGGGTCCGGACAGGGACGGATGGTCAGTGCCGCGCTCATCGGAGTTTCATGTCTCGCAGGTCCGCCACGGGCGTCGGTCCGTCAGGTCGATCGATCGAGGCGCCTTCTTACGGTGAAATGCCTGCCATCCCCGCTCGCGCGGCGCTCGTCTTCAGGCAAGACTGTGAAGATCCTTAATTTAACGCTGTTGGCGAATGGTTCCGGGGATGTCCGTCGCGTCGCTGCTGATCAGCCGCGGATCTGTTAAGGTCGCGTCATGCCCAGGACGTTCGAACATTTCATCCGCGACACGCCCGTCCTGCGCGAGGCGGCCCTGCGGGTGCGGGCGCTGTCCCGGTCGATGGCGGCGGCGCCGCCCGGGCTCTACACGCTCTGCTATCACCATGTCGCCCCGGGCCGGCAGGAGCGCTTCGCCCGTCAGCTGCGCTTCCTCGCCCGGCACGGCACCTTCGTCACGGCGGACCGGGCCGCCGACCTCGTCGCGCGCGGGGAGGCCGCCCAGGGCCGCTCCTTCCTCGTCAGCTTCGACGACGGCTACGCCGACACCCACGCGGTGGCGCTGCCGGTGCTGCGCAGCCTGGGCGTCCCCGCGATCCTGTTCCTCGTCAGCGACTGGATCGACGCGCCCCCGGACGCGGACCGGGCCGGCTACATGGACCGCCCCGCGGTGGCGGACTGGCTCGCCGCCGGCCTCGACGTCGGCTCCCATTCGGCGACCCACCGCAACCTTGCGCGCCTCGACGCGGCGGAGATCGGCGCGGAACTGACCCGCTCGCGCCGGGACCTGCAGGCGCTGACCGGCCGTCCCATCCGGGACTTCGCCTGCCCCTGGGGCGTGGCCGGCACCGATTTCGACCCGGCGCGCGACACGGCGCTGGCCCGGGACGCGGGCTACCGCAGCTTCCACACCACCCGCCGGGGCGCGGCCCGGGGACCGGACGACCTCATGCTGATGCCGCGCCACGTCCTCGAGCCGGACTGGGGCCTCTACCAGATCGATGCCCTGGTGGGCGGGCGGGCGCGCGCCGCCCGATGAGCCGGACCGCATCCGGGCGCCGCGACGGCCCCGTGGTGATCGTGATCGGCGCGCGCGCGCCGTACATGCACCGCCTCTACGAGCGCCTCGGCGCCGCCCTCGACCGGCCCCTGCACGTGCTGGCCTGCAGCGCCCGCGAGGCGGCCCGGCAATGGGAGATGCCCGAGCCGGAGGCCTACCGCTTCGCCGTGGTGCCGGGCCTGCGCTGGTACCGCAGCGCGGTGAGCAACCTCTACGTCAATCCGGCCATCGTGCCCCGCCTCGCCGCCCTGCGCCCGAGCGTCCTCGTGGTCAACGACTTCGCCCCCACCATGCTGATGGCCGCCGCGGCCGCGCGCGCCCTCGGCGTGCCCTACGGCCTGCGCACCGACGGCGTGCCCGAGACCGATCCCGGCCGGCGCTCGCGGCCGCACCGGGCGATGCGGCGGCTGCTGGTCCCGGGCGCGCGCTTCGGCCTCGGGCCGAGCGCGGGCAGCCTCGCCCTCCTCGAAGGCTACGGCCTGCCCGCCGACCGGCTCGCGCTGGCCCCGCTCTTCCCGGCCTGGGATGCCGGCCCGGCGGCGGGCACGCCCGAGGCGGAGCGGCCCTACGACCTCCTGTTCTGCGGCATCCTCAACGAGGACGTGAAGGGCGCGCGCTTCTTCACCGACGTCGTCCTCGCCTGTGCGGCGAGCGGCCGGGCTCTCCGGGTCCGGGTCGCCGGCGACGGCCCCCTGCGCGCCGAGATGGAGGCGCGCCTGGCGGCGGCCGGGGTCGCGGCGCGGTTCGACGGCTTCGTGCAGCAGGCGGATCTCGGCGCGGTCTACGCCTCGGCGCGGCTGTTCCTGTTCCCGAGCCGGGGCGACGTCTGGGGCATCGTCCTGCAGGAGGCCCTGCAGAGCGGGACGGCGGTGCTCGCCTCGCCCCATTCGGGCGCGGCGCGGGAGCTCGTCGCGGCCTCCGGATGCGGCGAGGTCCGCCCGATGACGGTGGCGGGCTGGGCCGACGCGGCCCTGGCGCTCCTCGACGATCCCGGGCGGCGGGCCGCCTTCCGCAGCCGGGCCGTGCCGGCCCTGGCACGGTTCTCCCTCGACGCCGCGACGCGGGCCTACCGCGCGGCGCTCGGCCCCGCCCTCGCCTGAACCCGGCTCAGAACAGGGGGACGCCGTGCGGCGGCGCGGCCCGCTTGCCCCGGCGGGCGCGGTCGAAGGCCACGATGGCGAGGAAGCGCGGCACCACCTGGGCGTAGCGGGCGCGCAGGCGCCGGGGCTCCTGGATCAGGCGGAAGAGCCATTCGAGGCCGCACCAGGTCATCACCCGCGGCGCCCGCGGGATCGTGCCGATGTTCACGTCGAACGCCGCCCCCACGCCCATGGCGACGATCCCCGGCAGGAACGGGGTGTGCGCCTGCATGAAGAGCTCCTGCTTGGGCGTACTCAGCCCGATCCACAGGACCTGGGTGCCGTTGGCGCGCAGGCGCGCGTAGAGGTCCCCGGCCTCCGGCTCGGTCAGGGGCCGGTAGGGCAGGGTCTCGGCCCCGGCCACCGCGAGGCCGGGCGCGCGCCGGGCCATCTCGGCGGCGAGCTTCTCGGCCACGCCGGGTCCGCCGCCGAGGAAGAAGTGGCGCCAGCCCGGCTCGAGGCCGGCCCGGCACACGGCCTCGACCGATTCGATGCCCGGCACCTGGGCGATGGCCCTGTGGCCGCGCAGGCGCCCGACCCAGGCCAGGGGCCGCCCGTCGGCGCAGACCAGGAGGGCGGCGTCGTGGGCCGCGCGCACCTCCGGCTCGTCCTGTGCCCGGACGATGCCGTGCGCGTCGCGGAAGACCACGAAGGTGCCCGGCGCGGGGGTGGGCCGGCCCAGGCGGCGGCGGAGCGCCGCGACGAGGCCGCCCATGTCGGTGATCGAGACCGGGACGCCGCCCAGAAGGAAGTGCGGAACATCCGGATCGTGGCCCCAGGCGCGCGCAGGCATGTCGGTGTCCGGAATGAGAGGGCGCGTCATGCGGCGGCCCGGTCGGTGTCTGTGGAACGGGCCGCGACGGCTTCGCGGTAGATCGCGAGCGCGCGCGCGGTGACGGCGGCTTCCGTCCAGTCGCGCTCGTAGGCCTGGCGCGCCCGGCGGCCCATCGCCCGCGCGGCGTCGGGGTCTTCGACGATCCGGTCGAGGGCGCGGGCGAGCCCCGCGGGATCGCGCGGCGGCACCAGGAGGCCGGTCTCGCCGTCGGCGACGAGGTCGGCCAGGGCGCCGATGCGCGAGGCGACGACGGGCGTGCCGAGGCTGAACGCCTCGGCGATGACCATGGGCAGGCCCTCGTACCAGTGCGAGGGCACCACCAGGGCGGCCGCCCGCGCCATCGCCGCCTGCACGGCCGCCCGGTCCTGGGGGCCGAGGACGGTGAGGCCGGGGGCGCGGCGCAGGACCGCCTCCTCGGGACCCTCGCCGATGACCGTCACGGGGGCGCGGCCGAGCCGCGCGGCCTCCATCAGGGTGCCGACGCCCTTCTCGGGCACGAGCCGCCCGACGAACAGGATGCCGGCCCGCGGGCCGGCGGTGTCGAGGCCTGGATCGGCGAGGCCCGGATCGGCGAGGCCGTTCGGCTTGATCCGGATGCGGCTCTCCGGGAGGCCGGCGGCGAGGAAGCGCGCGCGGGCGAAGGGGGTGAGCGCGATGAAGCGGTCCACGTCCCGCTGCCAGGTGCCCGCCCGCCGGTGCACGTCGATCATCCGCGCCACCGCCAGCGATCCCAAACGGGAGCCGCGATAGCAGGCGTGCCGCACCGCCCGATAGGGGGAGCCGGCCACGCAATCCTCACAAGGTCGGGATTCGCGCATGAGGATGCCGTTGGCGCAGGTCACGCGGAAATTGTGGAGGGTCTGCACGGTGGCGGCCCCTTCGGCGCGCACGGCCGCATGCATGCCCGGCGAGACCTGCGGAAACACGTTGTGCGCATGCACCAGGTCGGGCCGGAACGCGCGCACCGCCTCGACCACGGCGGCGATCCCGCGCGGCGCGTGCGCCGCCTCGTAGGCCGTGCGCAGGCGGTCCCATCCGGTGCGGATGCCGGCATTGTCGAAGAAGAGCGTCTCGACGGTCTGCCCGGCGCGGCGCAGGCTCGCCACCTCCTGGGCCACCACCGAGTCCTCGCCGCCGCGCACCTGGTAGCGGTTGTGCACCACGAGGATGCGCAGGGGCGCGGCGCCGGGCACGGCCGACGCGGACGGGCCGCCACCCGGACGGCTTCGAGCGACCTCTGGACTGATCATCGCGATATGCCATGCCCGGTAGGGTGGCAGCGCGGCTGCCGGTGAAGTGAATGACGAGCGTTGGACTGCCGCCGATCCTGAGCAAGATTAAGCGCGCTCGTCTTAAGAATTGCCACCGTGTTTCGAGGATCGAGCCGCATCGCCATTCACCTTTGTCTTACCACGTTGGACATCCGGGCCTTGGAGCCGGGCGACTGAAAGACCTGGTGCGGCGGAGAGACTCGGGACGGCGGGCGAATCGAGGTCGGCGGCAAGCACGGACATACGTCAGGTCAGATGAACGCGCGCCCCTCGATCTCTCTTTCGCACCGTCGGCCAACGCGATCCTGTTCACATCGTTCGCGGCGGAGCCGGCGACGTCAATTTATGGTTGACGATCGCCTGCGCGCCGCGCGCATCGGACGGGAGGGCAGGGGGGTGGGTCCATGCGGGAGTCGCATGTCTGGTCCGTGATCCACCGGGAACGCCCCCCGCACGGCCAGATCGGCAGGAACATGGGCCGGAGCCTGTCGTTGTTTGGCAGATTGACCGTGTGGGCGGCGCATGCCGCCGCTCGCCCGAGATCAAGCTCAGCCGAAATCGGAGGCTCGGCGCCGCCACCGCCCCTGGTGCAGGTCGCGCGGTGCGCCTTCCACGAGACTTGCCACGAGACTGAAGGACGATCCGAATGGCCGATAAGACCCAAGCCGGTAACCAGCGTCTCCACGAGACCCAGAACGGCACCAAGTCCAACGCGAAGAAGGTTTCGATCGACGTGCTGAACGCGCGCCTGTCGGACGGAATCGACCTCGCCCTCGACGTGAAGCAGGCGCACTGGAACCTCAAGGGCCCGCAGTTCATCGGGATCCACGAGATGCTCGATGGCTTCCGGACCGAGCTCGACGACTACAACGACAAGGTCGCCGAGCGCATCACCCAGCTCGGCGGCACCGCGCGCGGCACTGCCCAGGCGGTCGCCTCGGCCTCGCAGCTGAAGCCCTATCCCCTGGACGCCTACGCGATCGCCGACCACTTGGCCGCGCTGATCGACCGCTACGGCGTCTACGCCAACGCCGTGCGCCAGAACATCGACGACACCGACGAGGCGGGCGATGCCGGCACGGCCGACCTCCTTACCGAGGTCTCGCGCGGCGTCGACAAGCAGCTCTGGTTCCTGGAGGCCCACGTGCAGGAGCCGACCGGCACCCTGCGCGACGGCGACCACGCCGGCCAGCGCTGAGCATCGGCCCGACATCGATCGATATCGGGGGACGCCGCGAGGCGTCCCCTTTTTCGTGGGCCGACGGCATCGCATTCGGACCTGCCCGCGACGCCCGGGAGTGACGGCGCGGAGCCCTGATCACGCATCCCATCGCCCGTCTCGCCGGGAACCCGGGTCTGCGCGGCCATCAGCGGGACCGGAAGCGGGCGGCGGATCATCTGCCGCGGTCGCACCCCACGCCGCATCCGTCGCGCACAGCCGCTGCCGCGCTCAATCGGCGTTGCTCAGATCCGAATGCGCCGGCGATCGAGGCGGTGTTCGTCCGGTGACGGCCGCTTCCGTCGGCCGCGCCTCCGCCTCCAGGTATCCGCGCGCGATCCGGGAAAACTCCGGCGTGCGCAGGTAGCCGTAGGACTTGTGGTGGTTCGCCTCGCCGGTGGGCCGGCGGTAGTCGTTCACCACCCGGTGGTCGGCGACCGCGACGCCGGCATCGTTCGGCCGGAAATCCTCCGCCAGGGTGCCGGTGAGCGTGACGATGTCGTTGCCGTCGGCGAGGTTGGTCCAGTGGCCGAGGTTGTTCGGAACCCGGGCCTCGCCGAACTCGGCCGCGATCTTCATCTTCACCTTGGCGAGGCCGAGCGGGGCGCCGACGGTGACGAGGTGGTCGATCCGCAGGTCCGGCCGGTCCCGCTCCAGGAGCCGCAGCACGTCGTAGGCGATCACCGAGCCCATGGAATGGGCGACCAGCAGGATGCGGTGGCCGCGGAGCTGCGCCAGCCGCTCGCTCAGGCGGTTCCGGACCTCGGCCGCGAAGGCGCGCTCGCCGTGATAGTGCCAGAGATCGTCGAAGCGGTGTTCCAGGATGACGTCGTCGACGAGGGTGATCCCGGTGGCCTCCTCGATGCGGTCGATCCCGGCATACAGGGTGGCGAGGACGTCCTGGCCGGTGAGGCTCGGGGCGTCGGCCTCGGCTGGCAGGGGGCTCGCCTCCGCCTGCGGCCGGTACGGCTCGGCGATGGCGTCGCTGGCGAGCGGCGCCTCGTAGCGCAGGTCGGCCCAGTACACGAAGGCGAGGCCGAAGGCGGCATCCGCGAGTCCTTCGTTCCGCGCCAGGCCCTCGGCGATGGCCTCGCGCCACCAGCGCGTCTTCTCATCGACCGGCGGCTTGTTGGCCAAGCCGTGGATGCCGACGATGACGCTGGGCCGTTCCATGGTGTCCGAGAATTTCCTGTCCGGGCGGTCGTGTCGTCGCAACGCTTCTGCGGTCGCAACGCTTCGACCGCCGCAAGTTTTCGATGGCGCGAATCTGGGTTGCCGCACGTCTGCGTGAGCGCAACGCTTCTCCGATCTAGGGCCGGCCGCAGGGCGGGCGACCGGACGAAAGGTCGCCCGGGGGCGAGCGCCGCTCAGCCGGCATCCTCCCAGTAGCCGCGGACATCGGCGGCCGTGGCGGTGAGGTGGACGTGTTCGTCCACCCGCTCGACCCAGGCCAGCGGCAGCAGGTGGTGGCGGCCATGGGCGGCGGGGTCCGACCGGGTCAGTTTGATGAGGGTATCGCCCTCCATGTGGTCGACCGTCCCCACATGGAGCCCGTCCGACGACCGGACTTCCATGTGCGCCTTGATATCCGCTGTCTCTGGCATCTGGCCTTTTTCGCTCCGCGACCCTCCAGCCTCAACGGCCCGGCGCAGCCGTGGTTCGATCACAGGGCGCTTCGCCACGGGGCCTCAGGCCGGCCGCGTGCCGAACCCGATATCGGCGGCCACCGCCCGGAGCCGCTCCGGCTCCCGCTCCTTCCGCTCCGAGTAGCGGTCGACGAGGTAGTCGGCCCGCGCGCGGGTCAGGAGCGTGAACTTGACCAGTTCCTCGCAGACATCGACCACCCGGTCGTAGAGCGGACCCGGTCTCATCCGGCCGGCCTCGTCGAATTCCCTGTACGCCATCGGCACCGAGGACTGGTTCGGGATGGTGATCATCCGCATCCAGCGCCCGAGCACGCGCAGGCCGTTGACCGCGTTGAACGACTGCGAGCCGCCGGAGACCTGCATCACCGCCAGGGTCCGCCCCTGCGTCGGGCGCACCGAACCCTCCGACAGCGGCAGCCAGTCGATCTGTGCCTTCATTACCCCGGTCATCGCCCCGTGGCGCTCGGGGCTGACCCAGACCTGGCCCTCGGACCAGACCGAGAGGGCGCGCAAGTCCCGCACCTTGGGATGGTCGGCGGTGGCATCGTCCGGCAGCGGCAGGCCGTGCGCGTGGTAGATCCGCACCTCGCCGCCCATCGCCTCCAGCAGGCGCGCCGCCTCGTAGGCCAGGAACCGGCTGAAGGAGCGCTCGCGCAGGGAGCCGTAGAGCAGGAGGAAGCGCGGCGCGTGGGCGAAGGGCCGCGCCCCCGCGAGATCGCCGGCGGTCGGGACGGCGAAGTGGGGGCCGCTCAGGGCCGGCAGCCCGTCGGCGAAGGGCTGCGGGGGGTGGTCCAACGGGGAACTGTTCGAGGGAGGGGTCTTGTCCAAGGCGCGCCGGTCCTCTACGTTTCAATGATGCTTGAAACATTGACATCATGATGGACGAGGGGCAAGCCGTCGCCGCCTTCGCGGCCCTCGGCCAGGAGCACCGCCTGCGCATCGTGCGCCACCTCGTCACCGACGGGCCGGAGGGCCTGGCGGCGGGGCAGCTCGCCGAGGCGGTCGGCATCTCCGCCACCAACCTGTCGTTCCACCTGAAGGAGCTCAGCCGCGCCGGGCTCGTCGGCGCGCGGCGCGCCGGCCGCTCGATCCACTACAGCGCCGCCTACCCGAACCTGTCGGCGCTGATCCAGTTCCTGATGCGCGACTGCTGCCAGGGCCGGCCCGAGGTCTGCGCCCCCGCCGTCGCCGCCCTGTCGGCCTGCTGCCCGGAGACCGCCTGATGGACGTCGTCATCTACCACAACCCGGCCTGCGGCACGTCCCGCAACGCGCTGGGCCTGATCCGCGCCGCCGGCATCGAGCCGCACGTGGTCGAATACCTGACGTCGCCGCCCACCGGCGCCCTGCTGCGCCGCCTCGCCGAGCGGGCGGGCCTCACCATCCGGGACCTCCTGCGCGAGAAGGGGACCCCCTACGCCGAACTCGGCCTCGACGACCCGGGCCTCACCGACGACCGGCTCCTCGCGGCCATCGCGGCGCATCCGATCCTGCTCAACCGTCCCCTGGTCGTGAGCCCCCTCGCCGTCGCCCTGTGCCGCCCCTCCGAGACCGTGCTCGCCCTGCTGCCGCCCCAGCCGGGCGCCCTCGCCGCGGCGGACGGCGCGCCCGTCGCCGATGCGCAGGGCCGGTCCGTCACGGGGGCCTGATCCGAGCCTTCCACAAGACCCGCGCAAGATCTCGATCCGACAAGAACAAGAAGAACCGATGCTCGCCCTGGTCATCTTCGTAGTCACCCTGGTCCTCGTCATCTGGCAGCCGCGGGGACTCGGGATCGGCTGGAGCGCGCTCGCGGGGGCCGCCGTGGCGCTGGCCACCGGCGTCATCCAGCCCGGCGACATCCCGGTGGTCTGGCACATCGTCTGGGACGCGACCTTCACCTTCGTGGCGCTGATCGTGATCTCGCTCCTCCTCGACGAAGCGGGCTTCTTCCACTGGGGCGCCCTGCACATCGCGCGCTGGGGCGGCGGCCGCGGCCGCCGGCTGTTCCCGCTGGTGATTCTCCTCGGCGCCGCCATCGCGTCGGTCTTCGCCAATGACGGCGCCGCCCTGCTGCTCACCCCGATCGTGCTGGCGATCCTGGTCAGGCTCGAATTTCGGCCGGCGTCGGCGATGGCCTTCATCGTCGCCTGCGGCTTCGTGGCCGATTCGACCAGCCTGCCCCTGGTGATCTCGAACCTCGTCAACATCGTTTCGGCGAATGTCTTCGCGATATCGTTCGGCCGCTACGCCGCCGTCATGGTGCCGGTGAACCTCGTCTCCCTGGCCGCGACCCTCGCGGTGCTGTGGCTGTTCTACCGGCGCGACCTCGACACGACCTACGCGGTATACGCGCTGGAATCCCCCCGGCGCGTCATCCGCGACGCCGGGGTCTTCCGCGCGGCCTTTCCGCTCCTCGCCGTCCTGCTCTGCGCCTACTTCGTCACCGCCCCGTTCGGCGTCCCGGTCTCGGCCGTCACCGGCGCCGGTGCCCTGGTCCTGCTCGCCCTTGCCGGCCGGAGCGGGGTGATCCCGCTCCGCAAGGTCCTGGCCGGAGCCCCCTGGCAGATCGTGCTGTTCAGCCTCGGCATGTACCTCGTGGTCTACGGCCTCAAGAATGCCGGCCTCACCGAGATCCTGGCTCGGGGCCTGGTCCGCCTCGCCGCTGCGGGACCGGTCGCCGCCACGCTCGGGACGGGCGTCGGGGCCGCCCTGCTGTCCTCCGTGATGAACAACATGCCGAGCGTCCTGGTCGGGGCGCTCGCGATCCAGCAGGCCCCGGACCTGTCACCCCTGACCCGCGAATTGATGATCTACGCCAACATCATAGGCTGCGATCTCGGCCCGAAGCTGACGCCGATCGGCAGCCTCGCGACCCTGCTCTGGCTGCATGTCCTCGACGCCAAGGGCCAGCGCATCACCTGGGGCCAGTACCTGAGGGTCGGGCTCGTCCTGACGCCGCCGGTCCTGCTGGCGGCGCTTCTCGCCCTCGCGGCCTGGCTCCCGTACCTCGGGACATCCTAGGGGAGCCTCGGCCTCGCCGTCGCATCCGACCCACGGCTCGGTTCGGCGGCGCCCGGCTTCGGACCTCCGTAAGGTCAGCGGTCGAGGCGGATCGGGAAGCTGAGCTCCGTCGTGCCGGCCGGGGTCAACAGCGGCTTCGGCGGCGGGCTGAAGGGGCCGGCCGCCCTGACCAGCCGCTGCGCCCGTTGATCGAGATCGGCCACACCCGAACTTCCCTCGACATCCACCCGGTTCACGAAGCCGTCGGCGGCGATCTCGACCCGGACCACCACCGTTCCGATCCTGCGCCTCCGTGCCGGCGCGGTCCGCCCAGGATCGGCGGCATCGATCTTCGCGATGACGTCCGAGAGCCAGGCCCTCACCTCGGGAGGCGTGCGTTCGCGCGCCTGCGCCGCCGAGCCGATCAGGAGGGCCGCGCCGAGACCGAACCAGCGGACGAGCGGGCTTGGTCTCATCGGCGAAACTCCCGGTGCAAAAGCAAACGACGCAGGGCCGGTGAGCCGCTGCGCCGCTGGTCGTGGCCGCCGAGGGGGCGATGGCGGCCGGCTTTGTGATGCACCCGGATCGACGGTGCGGATGTGCGCTCGGGCACAGCGGAGCGGGCGAGCGGCGAAAGCGGTGCGCTGGTTGCCGGGGCCGAAGGGCCGCGACATCGCCGCGAGGCGGCAAAACGCTGATCGGCTTCCTATCTATCGGTCATCGCCACCACGCCTCGATCCGGAGTGAACCATGAGCCATGAACGCGCGGTCCTCGCAGGAGGCTGCTTCTGGGGGATGCAGGACCTGATCCGGCGCCAGGAAGGCGTCGTGTCGACCCGTGTCGGCTACACGGGCGGGGACGTTCCGAATGCCACCTATCCTAACCACGGCACCCACGCCGAGGCCATCGAGATCACCTACGATACCGAGCGGACCAGTTTTCGCCGCATGTTGGAATTTTTCTTCCAGATTCATGATCCGACCACCCTCAATCGTCAGGGCAACGATCGCGGTCTGAGCTATCGATCGGCGATATACTACACCGATGACGCGCAGAGGAAGGTCGCGGAAGACACGATCGCCGACGTCGACGCATCCGGCCTCTGGCCTGGAAAGGTGGTGACCGAAGTGGCGCCTGTCGGTCCCTTCTGGGAGGCCGAGCCCGAACACCAGGACTACCTGGAACGACGCCCCGACGGCTACACCTGCCACTTCGTTCGACCGAACTGGCGGCTTCCCGTCCGGGCGAGGGCCACGCAGAGCAGCTGAGGGAAGGTATCCCTACCCCTGTCCGGCTGTGGGCACGCCGACGATCGAGACCTCAGGCTGGCTGGTCCGGATCCCTATCGCAGGGTTTCGGACTCGCCTGGTTGCAGCGGGCGATCCTGCCCGCCGGGGCCGCCGAGCGAGACATGTGAGTTCAATCGATCGAGGTGGTCGAACACGTGCTCGAAGGCGCGCGTCACTGCTTGCTCGAAGGACCCATCGCCCTTGCCCATCGCGGTCTTGAGTCCGTTGATCAGGTCGCGGTGCGTCTCGGTATCGCTCGCCATGGTCGCTCCTCGCGGTCCGGCGGGAGCGCCGGCACGAAGTACCAAGTCCTGGTCTCGATTGATGTTCCGGCTGCCCTTCGAGCGAGGCTTCCGTCCCGAAGGCCGCGTGACGGCCTTGCCGTAGCCACGAAATCGCCCGACGAAGTACCACCTGGACGTCAGCGGATGGGAGCGAATGAAGAAGGGAACGGTGGTGCCGCAAGAGGGATTCGAACCCCCGACCCCCTCATTACGAATGAGGTGCTCTACCAGCTGAGCTATTGCGGCGCGGTTCCGGGTCGGAGACTCGTGTCCGAGGGGACCGTTCGGGGGAGGGTCATATCGATCACGGCGTCGGATGGCAAGCTTGGACCGGCCTCGGTGTGGCGGGAAAAGCGATGCAGCGCGGACACGGTGCCGGGGCATCGTGATGCCCGGAGGTCCGTTTGCTTGACGGCGCGACGGTCGCCCATGAAGGATTCAGGGCGTTCCAAGGATTGTCATGTCGCTGCTCGCCCGCCTTCGCGCCTATGCCGCCGAATCCTTCGGCCTCGGAAGCCATGACGCGGTTGCGGAGGAGGGCGATGAGCGTCTCGCGGCCATCGCCCTCCTCGTGCATGTGGCCCGGGCCGACGGCGTCCTGGCGCCAGAGGAGACCGAACGCCTCGGCCGCCTGGTGGAAGGTCGTTTCACGCAGAACCGGACCGAGGCCGAGGCCTTGATCGCGCGCGCCGCCGCGTTCGACGCGCAGACCCGCGACATGGCGCAGCTCGTCGAGATGATCGGCCACGAGGTTGGGCCGGAGCGGCGCGCCCGGCTCCTCGCCATGGCATGGTCCGTGGCCGGTGCCGATGGCAGCGTCCACGAGTTCGAGGAGGCCCTGGTCGAGCGCCTCGGCGGCCTCTTGGGCCTCGACGAGGCAGCCATCGGCGAAGCCCGGCGCAGCGCAGCCGAGGGACAGAGCGCGCTCGGCTGAGCACGCCGCCCTGATGATCCTCAGCCTCACCCTGATCCTTCTGGCGCAACTCCTCGGCGAGGCGCTGGCCCGGGCGACCGATCTGCCGATCCCAGGTCCCTTGATCGGCATGGCGCTGCTGCTGCTGTTCCTGGTCCTGCGGGATCGGGTGCCGCGGTTGGCTGGACGCGTGCTCGCGCCGCCGCTCGTGGACGGCCGCCTGGAGGGTACCGGCAAAGGGCTGCTCGCCCACCTGTCGCTGATGTTCGTGCCGGCCGGCGCGGGAATCGTCGGGCGCCTCGATGTTCTCGCGGTGCACGGCATCGCCCTGGCGCTTGTGGTACTGGTCTCGACCGTCACGACCCTGGCCGCCACGGCGCTGACCTTCGTCGCAGTCTCGCGCTGGCTCGCGAAGCCGAAAGCCCGGTCATGACCGGGGATTTCGCCGTCTGGGTCTACCTCTCGCGGACGCCGCTTCTGTGGCTGACCGTGACGCTCCTGGCCTACGTGGTCGCCGACCGGATCGCCCAGGCGACCCGACGCCATCCCCTGGCGAACCCGGTCCTGATCGCGATCGCGCTCACCGCCGCCGTCCTCGAACTCACGAAGACCCCCTACGCCACCTACTTCGAGGGCGCCCAGTTCGTGCACTTCCTGCTCGGACCGGCCACCGTGGCCCTGGCGATCCCGCTCTATGAGTATCGCGCCACCGTGCTGCGCTCCCTGGCGCCGATGCTGGCGGCCCTCCTGGTCGGCTCGGTGGTCGCGCTCGCCTCGGCTCTTCTGCTGGGCGAGGCCCTCGGCATCCCACGCGACGTCATCATCGCACTGGCCCCGAAATCCGTGACCACGGGCGTCGCCATGGGCATCGCCCAGACGCTCGGCGGCGATCCGACGCTGGCCGCCGTCATCGTCATGCTCACCGGCATGACCGGCGGCATCCTCGTGACGCCCCTGATGAATGTCCTGCGCATCCGGGACATGCGGGCCCGCGGCTTCGCGGCCGGTCTCGCGGCTCACGGCGTGGGGACGGCACGCGCCTTTCAAGTGAATGATGTGGCGGGCGCCTTCGCGGGCATCGCCCTCGGATTCAACGCCTTCCTCACCGCGATCCTGGCACCGATCGCGGTGACGTTCCTGCGCTGAGGGCTACTCGGCGGCGACGGGCGCCGTCACGTCCCGCGGTACGAACCGGCCATCATTGGCTGGCTGCATGTCGAGGCGCCGGTCGTGCAGGTCGTGCAGGGTCGAGCGGTGGCCGATGGACACGATGGTGGTGCCCGGCAGGCGCTCGCGCAGCATCCTGTAGATCGCGGCCTCGCTCGGCTCGTCGAGGGCGGCGGTGGACTCGTCGAGGAACAGCCAGTCGGGTTTGGCGAGGACGGCCCGGGCCACGGCCAGCCGCTGCTGCTCGCCGCCCGAGAGGCGCTGATCCCACGCATCCACCTCGTCGAGGCGGTCGACGAGTGTCGGCAACTGTGCCGCCACGAGGGCGTCGCGGATGGCCTCGTCCGGGAACATGTCCGTGGTGTTGGGATAGACGACGGCGCCGCGCAGGGTACCCAACGGGATGTAGGGCCGCTGCGGCAGGACGAGGGCCGACTGCCCCTTGGGCAGGTCGATCCGGCCCTTGGCGAAGGGCCAGATCCCCGCGATGGCGCGGAACAGGGTCGACTTGCCTGAGCCGGATGGCCCCGTCAGCAGCGTTGCGCCGCCCTTGGTGATGGTCAGGTTGTCCGCGGCTACGATCTCGCGCCCGTCGGGCAAGCCGAGGCTGAGCTTCGCGGCGGTGACGTCGCCCTTGGTGTCGTTGCCCTGGAGCAGGCCTTCGCCGGTCCCGCCGATCGCTTCCGCCTTGGTCATGGCCTGCTTGAAAGACGACAGACGGTTCGTGTTGGCGCGGTAGGCCGCGATGGTGACGTAGGAGTTGATGAAGAACGACAGTGACGACTGCACGCTGCCGAAGGCATCGCCGGTCTGCTGAAACTGTCCGAGCGTGATTTTCTTGAGGAAGTAGGACGGCGCGGCGAGGATGTAGGGAAACACCACGCTGATCTGGCTGTAGGACAGGGTGAAGCTGCCGAGCTTGATCCGCCGCACGATGATGTCGATGTAGTTGTCGACGATGGCGTGGAACAGGCTGCCGAGACGCACCGTCTCGGCGCGTTCGCCGCGCAGGAGCGCGATCTGCTCCCCGTAGATGCGGGTGCGGGCGAGCGAGAAGCGGAAGTCGGCCTCCACTTTCTCCTGGCGGAAGTCGAGTCCGATGAGGGGGCGTCCGATGACGTGCGTCAGCCAGGTGCCGACCACGGCGTAGCCGACCACCAGCCACACCAGGAAGCCCGGCACGACGGTATCGGTGAAGGGCAGCACGAAATCGCGCGACAGGCCCCACAGGATGACCATGAAGGAGACTAGGGTCGCGGCCTGCGACAGGAGGCGGATGGAGAGCGTCGTGGTCTGGGAAATGAAGAGGTTGATGTCGCTCTGGATACGCTGATCCGGATTGTCGGCGCTCTCACCGGTGAAGGGGACGCGGTAATGCGTCCCGGCATCCAGCCAGCGGCCGTAGAAGCTGCGCGTCAGCCAGGTGCGCCACCGGATGTGCAGGGTGGCGTCGACGAAGGTGTCGAACATGCCGACAACGACCCACACGGTGGCGAGCGGCGCGAACACCCAGACGAGCTGGTACCAGAAGGCGTCGGCGTTGTATTCCTGCAAGGCGTTGAACAGGTCGCGGAACCAGAAGTTCAGGCGCAGCTGCAGCGCGACCTGCGCAAAGGTGATGAAGATCGACAGGGCAACGAGGCGCTGGCCGACCTTTCCCTCGGTGCTGCCGAACAGGCGGAACGGACCGATCTCCCGGGTCGGCTTGTCGGTCGTGGCAAAGTAGGGGTCCGCGATCAGCGTGATCGCCCGGATCGGCTCCAGGTACGAGATCGCCAGGACGATGCCGGCGAACACCACGGCGCCGGTGGCGGCGAAGCTTGGTGGCAGGAGGGCGGCCAGCGTCGGAGGCAAAAAACCCATGACGGCTAGCTGCTTGGCCCCGGCCAGGAACAGATAGCCGATGCCGTAGACCGAGACGAAGACCTTCAGGTAGGACGAGAGACGGCCCGACCCGAGCAGGATGCCCGCCATGGCAAGCCCGCTGAGGCTGACGTAGAGGGGAGCGGAAACGCCGGGCAGGAGAAGAAGCGCGAGGGCGAAGAGCGCCGTGATGGCGGCTTGCAGGCCGAGGCCTGTCCTCAATACGGCCACGCGCGTCTCCCCTCGTCTCTTGGAATCGTCGGGCGCCGAGCCCCGGGGGAGCGCCACCGCACCGGCATTGCAGGCGGGTCGTGGCGAGATCGTGGCGCTCTGCTGCGGCGGACTATCCGTGCGCCGCAGGTCTTCCTACCAATCCCAGTCACCGAATTCCGGCTCACGACATCGATAGCCGATCGGGCATTCCGGATTGTCGCGGGTCGGCACGAAGCGCAGTTCCGCGATTTCGGTGAGACCGCACTGACTGCGGTCGCGCACGAAGCGTTCGAGGGGGCCACCGGAGCTGATGGCGACGGAGCCGCGGCTCTTCACCAAAGCCATCGCGTCGGCACAGGTCATGCGCTGAGTCATCGAGAGGGGGCTCTGGGCACTAGCCGGCGTCGCCAGGGCGGCGCAGATGGCGAGTGCGAGGCGTCTCGTCACGATACTCGGCGCCACTTTTCCGTTTCGACACGGCCAAGCATGGCAGTTTCCGCGTGGCGCGGAAAGGGGTTGCCGTCCGCTTGCCGCAATCGGGCGCTCTATCCACCGGGATTGCGCCCTCGCCTGGGCGCTTCACCCAGTGCGCGACCGCCCGAATCCGGACCGGAGCGCCCGAACGGACGAACGTCGAAGCCATGACGGGATTGTCGATCCTCAACCTTGATGCCGTGCGGGCCGCCCCGGTCTCCCGCGAGCCCTACAGCTTCTTCCTCGGCAACGACGTACTCAAGCCGGAGGCCGTCGACGAGATCCGCCAGGATTTTCCCGCGATCGCCAAGCCTGGCTATCTCACCGTCGACGAAGTCGCCCTCAAGGGTCGCTTCAAGGCGCTGATCGACGAACTGGAGAGCGACGAGTTCTCTCGCATCATGGGCGAGAAGTTCGGCATCGACCTCGTCTCCTGCCCACGCCTCACCACCATCATGAAGCGCAGCCAGCCGAAGTACGGTTCGATCCACACCGACGGCCCGTCCAAGGTGATGACGATGCTGATCTACATGAACGACGCCTGGGACGCTCCGGCGGCCGGCCGGTTGCGGGTACTCTACGACGGAAAGAACTACGAGCCCTTCGCCGTCGAGGTGCCGCCCACCATGGGCACCATGTTCGCCTTCCTGCGCGCCGACAATTCCTGGCACGGCCACGAGCCGTTCGAGGGCGAGCGCCGGGTCGTGCAGGTCGCCTGGGTGAAGGACGCCAACGAGCTCGAACGCAAGAAGAAGCGCAACCGCACCGCGCAGTTCCTCAAGGGTATCTTCGGCCGCTAAGGCCGCACGGAAGCCTCAGTGACCCCGGGTCGCAAAGGACCGGGGCACGTCCCCATCGGCAGTGCACCGCGTCAGTCGGATTCTAGCAGCATGACCGACCGCTCGCGCGTCGGATATCCTTCTCGTCCGGGCCGGCTTCCCGTCGCCCATGCCCATTCCCCTCGCTCCGGTCTCCACCGGGCAGGGCCGGCATCATACCCATGCCGACGCGCCGTCCGTTGCCCCCGCATGCGCGGCGAAGATCGAAGGCGGCGCACGTGCGAGCCTGTCGCTGCGGCTTGGCCGCGAATCCGCTCTGCCCTTCTCGACCGACTTCCTCGGGCCTGACAACCGTGCGTTGACGTGACCGGCGGGGGGTGCCTGTCGGAGTCCGACATGCGACGCATCCCGCTGATCCGCCCGCGTGATTCGCGTGTTCGGTTACCCCGATCCCTCGGTTTGTGGCTCACCGTCCCGACCGACGGCGACGGGATACGAGGTTGGGAGAGAAACGGGCATGGGCGAAACCGCGCGTCGGTCACGGGGGAGCGGCCGGCTGATTGCCGTCGCGAACATGAAGGGCGGCGTGGGCAAGACGACGACGGTGGTCATGCTGGCCGAGGCTCTGGCCGCGGACGGAGCTTCGGTGCTCGTCGTCGACCTCGATCCGCAGGCCAGCGTCTCGGTCTGCCTCGCCGGGGAAACGGTGCTGGCCGAGATGATCGCCAAGGGCCGGACCCTGGAGGCCTACCTCGCGCTCAAGCTCGTGAGCCGCGAGAAGCCGCTCCTGGCGCCCCGCATCCGCAATCAGATCAGCGTCACCATGCACCGCAACGAGCCTCTCGCGGTCGCGCTGCTCCCGGCCGGTCCCTATCTCCGGCTGGTCGAGCGCGAAATCATCTACGAACTCACGGCGCGCAACTTCTCGATGCGCGCCATCGACGGAAAGCTCTGGGCGATCTTCGAGGACGAGTTCGTGCCGCTCGCGGAGCGTTACGACTACATTCTCTTCGATTGCGCACCGGGCATCTCTCCGATGACCGAGGTCGCGGTCCGAGGGGCCGATCTCGTGATCGTCACGTCGATCCCGGACTATCTCTCGACCTACGGGCTCGACGCTTTCATCCAGACGGTATGGGGCAACAAGGATCGGCGGCACGACGCGGCCATACCCGCGCGTCAGCCCCACGTCCTGGTGACACGGTTTCAGCCGCAGGTTCGCCAGCACCAGCACACGCTGGCGCGGCTCCAGGCGGAAGCGAACGCCGAGGATGCGGGCTTCCGCCTCTTCGCAACGCGCATTCCCCAGGCGGCGGCGCTCGCCGGAGCGCTCATGCCGCGCCGCGATCCGCCCACGTTCTCGGGCAAGTACGGCATCCATGTCTCCAACATCCTCATCCCGCTGGTCGCGGAAGTAAAAGGGGTCTTCGATGGCGCTTGACGTGGATGGCTTCGTTGCCCTCGGGGCGATCGCGCGTTCACCGGAGGTCTTCCCGGATATTCGGGCCGATCTTGCCAGGACCGTCCGCGCTCTGGTGGTGAAGCAACTGAAGGCCAAGAACCTGACGCTCGATGGCTTGCGGCGGGTGCGCAAGTGCCTGGGCACCGAAACCTACGCCCTCATCGTCGACGGCCTGACCGAGGCCGAGGCGCGGGCGTTGATCGGACGCCTCGACAGGCATCATGCGGAAGCGAAGCTCGCCAAAGCCGACTGGCTGCGACGCCGCCTCGCCGATCTCGCCGGCGGTGCCGAGCCTGCGGTCAGGGCGAAGGCCCTTCCGCGGCGCCGGTCCGGATCCCCTGCCGGGGATCCGAGCTTCACGCGTGCCCTCGGAAGCCCTGCCTTCACCGCATCCTGGGACCGAAAGGATCACGATCGGACCGGGAAGGCCGCATCGCGCGCGACCAGGGCGAAGGCGGCGCGCGGCAAGAAGAAGGGTGGCTGACACGTCGCCTGCAATCTCGACCGTCGGGGCGCCGATGGCGGTGCCCCGATGAAAAAAGGGGCCGCCTCGCGGCGACCCCCATTCCGATCCGGTGCGGTTCGGACTTCTTAGAAGTCCATGCCGCCCATGCCGCCGCCGCCCGGCATCGCCGGGGCGCCGCTGTCCTTCTTCGGAGCATCGGCGATCATGGCTTCGGTGGTGACGAGGAGGCCGGCGATGGAGGCGGCGTCCTGCAGGGCGGTGCGCACGACCTTGGCCGGGTCGACGATGCCGGCCTGGATCATGTCGACATACTCTTCGGTCTGGGCATTGAAGCCGAAGGTGATCGAGGAAGTGTTGTCGGTAATCTTGCCGACCACGATCGAGCCCTCGACGCCGGAATTGGCGGCGATCTGGCGGATCGGGGCCTCAAGGGCCTTCAGCACGATCTTGATGCCGGCCTGGACGTCCGGGTTGTCGCTCTTGAGGGCGCGGACGGCCTCGCGGGCACGGAGGAGGGCGGTGCCGCCGCCGGGGACGATGCCCTCTTCCACCGCAGCGCGGGTGGCGTTGAGCGCGTCGTCGACGCGGTCCTTCTTCTCCTTGACCTCGACCTCGGTCGCGCCGCCGACGCGGATGACCGCGACGCCGCCGGCGAGCTTGGCCAGGCGCTCCTGGAGCTTCTCACGGTCGTAGTCCGAGGTGGTCTCCTCGATCTGCGCCTTGATCTGGCCGACGCGGGCCTCGATGTCCGACTTCTCGCCGAGACCGTCGATGATCGTGGTGGTCTCCTTCTCGATGCGGATGCGCTTCGCGCGGCCGAGCATCGGGAGGGTGACGTTCTCGAGCTTGATGCCGAGATCCTCGGCGATCATCTGACCCTGGGTCAGGATCGCGATGTCCTCGAGCATG
Organism: Methylobacterium sp. Leaf104; assembly: GCF_001422885.1. GTDB lineage: Bacteria > Pseudomonadota > Alphaproteobacteria > Rhizobiales > Beijerinckiaceae > Methylobacterium. The sequence continues at coordinate 561,181 of NZ_LMMZ01000001.1, forward strand.
GCCTTGCGGCGATCGCCGAAGCCCGGAGCCTTGACGGCCGCGACCTTGAGGCCGCCGCGCAGCTTGTTCACGACGAGCGTGGCGAGCGCCTCACCCTCAATGTCCTCGGCGATGATCACCAGCGGCTTGCCGGTCTGCACCACGGCCTCGAGCACCGGCAGCATCGCCTGGAGCGACGACAGCTTCTTCTCGTGGATGAGGATGTAGGGGTCCTCGAGCTCGGCGACCATCTTCTCCGCGTTCGTGATGAAGTACGGGGAGAGGTAGCCGCGGTCGAACTGCATGCCCTCGACGACGTCGAGCTCGGTCTCGGCCGTCTTGGCCTCCTCGACAGTGATGACACCCTCGTTGCCGACCTTCTGCATGGCGTGGGCGATCATCTCGCCGATTTCCTTGTCGCCATTGGCCGAGATGGTGCCGACCTGGGCGACTTCCTCGGACGAGGCGACCTTCTTGGCGCGGCTCGTGATGTCCTCGACGGCAGCCTTCGTCGCGAGGTCGATGCCGCGCTTCAGGTCCATCGGGTTCATGCCGGCGGCGACGTACTTGGCGCCTTCACGGACGATGGCCTGGGCGAGCACGGTGGCGGTGGTGGTGCCGTCACCCGCGATGTCGTTGGTCTTCGAGGCCACTTCGCGCACCATCTGGGCGCCCATGTTCTCGAACTTGTCGGCGAGCTCGATCTCCTTGGCGACGGTGACGCCGTCCTTGGTGATGCGCGGCGCGCCGAACGACTTCTCGATGACGACGTTGCGGCCCTTGGGGCCGAGCGTGACCTTCACCGCGTCGGCGAGGATGTCGACGCCACGGAGCATCTTCTCGCGGGCGTCGGAGGCGAAGCGGACTTCTTTCGCTGCCATGTCAGATCCTTGTCAGTGATGGGCCCCGAGGCGCCGGACGGCGCCCTCGAAGGGCTCGTGAAAGGGAGGAGAACAGAAACCGACTTAGGCGACGACGCCCATGATGTCGGATTCCTTCATGATCAGGAGGTCCTGACCGTCGATCTTGACCTCGGTGCCGGACCACTTGCCGAACAGGACGCGGTCGCCGGCCTTGACGTCGAGCGGGTTCACGCGGCCGGCCTCGTCACGGGCGCCGGGTCCGACGGCGACGATCTCGCCCTCTTGCGGCTTCTCCTTGGCGGTATCCGGAATGATGATGCCGCCCTTGGTCTTCTCTTCGCCTTCGATGCGGCGGACGACGACACGGTCGTGCAGCGGACGGAACTTCATGAGCTGCCCTCTTGCTTCAAATTCGTGGATGGCGTTGATGCGGCGCGGCAGCGCGCTCAACCCGGGCCGTTAGCACTCGCCTTGGGTGAGTGCTAACGATGGCGCCGAGTTAGGCGCGGGCGCCGTTCGAGTCAAGACTGTCGCAGGCTTGGACGACGATCCAGCGACAGGATCATCCCCAATTCCACAAGCCGACGGAAAGTCCTTCGCGGATGATCAAGCTTCATGGTCCGCAGGGCGCGGTGGAGCCTCAGGCGCAGGCGCCTCGGGCGGCCTACCCGTCGGACGTGGTGTGGATCGATCTGGATGATCCGAGTGCCGAGGAGGCCGAGCGGGTCGAGGCCTGCACCGGCATCCGCGTGCCATCGCGCAAGGCCCTGAGCGAGGTCGAGAATTCGAGCCGGCTGCGGCGGCTGAAGACCGGCTTCTCGCTCTCGACGCCGATGGTGACCTTCGACAAGCTCGACACGCAGCTAAAGCCCCTGGGATTCGTGCTGACCCGGGATCGCCTCGTCACCGTGCGGTTCCACAAGTTGCGCGCCTTCGCAGAGGTGAAGAAGCGCATCGACGCCGGCGACGGGCCTGGCACCACCTCCACCGAGATCTTCCTCCTCCTGATGGAGGAGCTCGTCGACAGCCTGGCGGATTCTCTGGAGGACATGGGCGCCGACCTCGACGAGCTCTCGACGCGGATCTTCGATTTCGATGTCCGCAGCGGTGCGCCCGCCGGAGACACCAAGCTCCGAAACCAGACGCCGCGCCGTCGCGATCTGGCTCTGCGCCGGATCCTGCGCGGCATCGGGCGGCGCGGAAAGACTCTCGGCAAGATCCGCTCGAGCCTCCTCGGTCTCGAACGGATCTTGCCCTTTGTGGCCAACGAGTGCGAGCACATCCTCGGCGAGGAGCAGGTCCCGCGCTTCGAGGCCGTGCGGCGCGACATCGCCTCTCTCGACGAGTTCGAGATCCGGCTCTCGGAGAACGTGCAGTTCCTCCTCGACGCGACCCTCGGCCTGATCAGCATCGAGCAGAACAACACCTTCCGCGTGCTCACCGTGGCATCCGTGGTCGGCATCCCGCCGACCCTGATCGCCTCCATGTACGGCATGAACTTCAAGCACATGCCCGAGCTGGAATGGGCCTACGGCTATCCCTACGGTCTCGGCCTGATCCTGGTGAGCGCCATCATTCCGATCGTTTTCTTCCGCATCCGGGGCTGGTTGTGACCGGTTGACGGAATGTTTGCTCGCGCGCGCTAGAGCCTTGCGCGGCGATGCCCCCCCTCAGCCGGCATTCGAGGATGACCCGTCCGCGCCATGGCCGTGATCGCTGCCTTCGTCCTCAATGCCGGCCTGAACTTCATCCTCGGCCTTCTCATCGCCAAGCTGCTGGGTCCTGCGGATTTCGGCCTGTTCGCCCTCGCGACGGCCGGCGCCATCGTGGCCAACACCGTCCTGTTCGAGTGGCTGCGCCTCTCGGCGACGCGGTTCTACTCGGCGCGGGTTCGCCTCGACGAGCCCTGGATCCGGCAAGGCCTCGACCGTGCCTACGCGGTCCTAGCGCTGGCGCTCTTCGCCGCGGCCGTGATCTGCGCCGGCCTGGGGCTGACGATCGAGCCCAGTGCCGGGAGCCGCCTCGCGATCACGGCGGGCGCGGCGGTGGCCGCCCTCGGCATCGGAGTGTTCGACTACCATGCCGCGCTCGCCCGCGCCCGCTTCGACGGCGGGCTCTACTTCAACCTCGTGGCGGTCAAGAACGGCCTCGCCTTCGTGCTGATGGCGGGCGCCGCCTGGTTCTTTCCCCAGCCGGTCTGGGTGCTGACGGCGGCGGGCGTCAGCCAAGCCCTCGCCATCTTGCTCCTGCACCGCCCGCTGCGCGATCCCGTCGCCCCGCGGGTACGCCTGAAGCTGCGTGAAGCTTGGCGCCTCTTCGTCGCCTACGGCCTGCCACTCATCGCCGCCAACGCGATCTATCAACTGATGCCGTTTCTGAACCGGGGCAGCATCGCCGCCCATGCGGGGCTTGCCGAGGCCGGCTATTTCGCCCTCGCCGCCGACGTGACGACGCGGAGCATCGGCACCCTCGGGACCGCCCTCGACCTGCTGCTGTTCCAGCTCGCGGTCCGGGTCGAGGAGGAGGAGGGCCGTGCGGCCGCCGAGCGCCAGGTCGGGCTCAACATCGGCGTCGTGGTCGCGCTGCTGCTGCCCTGCGCGGTTGGGTTCTGGGCGGTCCTCCCGGCTCTCGAGGCCCTGGTGGTGCCGGAGGCCTATCGCGGCCCCTTCGCCGCCTATGCGGGGCTGATGGTCCCGGGCTTCTTCTGCCTGGCGATGATGAATTTCGCGCTCAACCCGATCTTCCAGATCCGGCGCCGGACCCGCCCGGTGATCGCCGCCGCCCTGGTCGGGCTCGGCCTTAACGCGCTCGGCCTGTGGATCCTGCCGCCCCGGCTCGGACCCGAGGGCGTCGCGATCGCGCAGACCCTCGGGCTCGCCGCCGCCACCCTGCTCCTCGCTTGGCGCGCCTTGACCGGACCCGACCGCCTGCGACTGCCATGGTGGGAGATCCTGGCGGCCTGCACCGCCTGTTTGGCGATGGCGCTCTGCCTCCTGCCCCTGCGCCACATCGAACCGGCCCGGGTCCTGATGATCGGTGTGCCCCTCGGCATCGTGATCTACGGCGCGCTGGTCTGGCTCTTCGACATCGCGGGCCTGCGGGGGCACGTGGAAGCCCGCTTCGCCCGACCTCCGGCGGAAGCGGCGCCCGCCGAATAGCCGGTCCGCACCGGATGCCATCGCGGCGAAGGTCCTCTAAGGTGACAGCGTAGGAACAGGATCGAGGGCGCCGCAGAGCGCCCCGGATCGGGCAGGAAACGATGCGTGCATATGAGCCTCACGACGAGGGCGCGGCGGCCGAGATCGTCCGCGCGGCGGCTTCGAGTTCCGAGCGGCTGCGGCTCGTCGGCGGTGCGACCAAGAGCGGGATCGGCCGGCCGGCCCAGGACGAGGCCACCCTCTCCAGCGCCGGTCTGACCGGAATCACCCTCTACGAGCCGGCCGAGATGGTCGTCGCCGCCCGTGCCGGCACGCCCCTGGCCGAGGTTCAGGCGCTGCTCGCCGCGCGCGGCCAGATGCTCCCTTTCGAGCCGATGGACCATCGTCCCCTCTTGGGGAGTACCGGCGAGCCGACCTTCGGTGCCGTGGCGGCCGCCAACAATTCCGGGCCGCGCCGGATCAATGCGGGTGCCGCCCGCGACAGCCTGATCGGCGTACGCTTCATCAACGGGCGCGGCGAGGCGATCAAATCGGGCGGCCGGGTGATGAAGAACGTCACCGGCCTCGACTTGGTAAAGCTGATGGCCGGCTCCTGGGGCACCCTCGGTCTCCTGACGGAAGTGACCTTCAAGGTGCTGCCCGTTCAGGAGCGGGTCGCGACCCTCGCCTTTCCAGACCTCGACGATGTCCGCGCCGTCGCGGCCCTGAGCGCGGCCCTCGGCTCGCCCTTCGAACTCACAGGGGCCGCGCACCTGCCCGCCGGCATCAAGGGCGGGCCCGCTCGGACGCTGATGCGGATCGAGGGTTTTTCGGAGTCGATCGATTATCGGCTCGGCGAATTGCGCCGCCTGCTCAAGCGCTTCGGCCAGCCCGAGATCATCGAGGGCGAGGCCGGGATCGCCCTCTGGGCGCGGATTCGCGACGCTGCCGCCTTCGCCGCGCCGCGCGATGCCGCAATCTGGCGGATTTCCACGGCGCCGACCCGCGGACCCGCCGTCACGGCCGCGATCGGTGCGCAGCGCGAGGCCCGCTGGTTCTACGATTGGGGTGGCGGCCTGATCTGGCTCGCGACCGATGTGGCCGGCGATGCCGGCGCGGAAGCGGTCCGGGCGGCGGTTCGGGCGGAGGGCGGACACGCCACCCTGGTGCGGGCGCCCGATGCCGTCCGCGCCGCAGTGCCGGTCTTCGAGCCGCTTTCGGAGCCTCTGATGCGGATCACCGCCGGGATCAAGGCGGCGCATGATCCCCATGGCCTGTTCAATCCGGGGCGAATGTACGCCGGCCTCTGAGCTGGGGCCTGTGCGGGGCGAGGTCGCGGCGGGGGTGCTGTTCGGAGCGATTCCAAGGCTCGGCAACCGGCACGAGACGCTCTAAACAGAGGACGCCAAGAACGACGATGCCGACACGGGCCGGACCCGATGGACGGCACGAGGGTGGACCCGAGGACACGCCGTGCAGACCAATTTCAGCCTGACGCAGCTTGCGGACCCGGCCATGGCGGCGTCCGAGAAGATCCTGCGGACCTGCGTCCATTGCGGGTTCTGCACCGCGACCTGCCCGACCTACCTGCTCCTGGGCGATGAACTCGACTCCCCCCGCGGGCGGATCTACCTGATCAAGGACATGCTGGAAGGTGGAAAGCCGGCGGTGCCGGAGGTGGTCAAGCATGTCGACCGCTGCCTCTCGTGCCTGTCCTGCATGACGACTTGCCCCTCGGGGGTGCATTACATGCACCTCGTCGACCATGCCCGGACGCATATCGAGGAAACCTATCGGCGTCCCTTGAGCGACCGCCTGCTCCGCAGCGTGCTGGCCTTCGTGCTGCCCTACCCGAACCGCTTCCGGCTGGCGCTCCTGGGCGCGAAGGTCGGCGCTCCGTTCCGGCCCCTGGTGGCGCGCCTGCCGCGGGTGGGAAATCGCCTCGCAGCCATGCTCGACCTCGCCCCGGCCCACCTGCCGAACCGCAACCCGACCGACCGGCCGGGCACCTTCCCGGCCGAGACGCGGGCCCTGGAAGCGAGCGCGGCGTTGCATGGGTATACCGCACCGTCGCGTCGAGGTCGCGTGGCCCTGCTGCGCGGTTGCGCCCAGAGCGTGCTGCGTCCCGATTTCAACGAGGCGGCGATCCGCCTCCTCACCCGGCACGGGGTCGAGGTGGTCCAGGCCCGGGGGGAGGGCTGCTGCGGCGCGCTCACCCACCACATGGGCAAGGCGGATTCGTCGCATGCCCAGGCGCAAAGGACCATTGACGCCTGGATCGCCGAGATGGACGGCGCCGGCCTCGACGCGATCCTCGTCACCGCCTCCGGCTGCGGCACGACGATCAAGGATTACGGCTTCATGTTCCGCGAGGACCCGGCCTATGCGGAGAAGGCGAAGCGGGTGTCGGCCATCGCAAAGGACGTCACCGAGTACATGGCCACGATCGGCCTGATGCCGCCGATCGTCGAGACCGACCTGGTGGTCGCCTACCATTCCGCCTGCTCGATGCAGCACGGCCAGGGCATCCGCACCGAGCCGAAGAATCTCCTGAAGACAGCCGGCTTCACCGTGAAGGACGTGCCCGAGGGCCATATCTGCTGCGGCTCGGCCGGCACCTACAACATCCTCCAGCCCGAGATCGCCAACCGCCTGCGCGAGCGGAAGGTGGCCAACATCGAGCGGATGCGCCCCGACGTCATCGCCACCGGCAACATCGGCTGCGCAACCCAGATCGGGAAGGGCACCGCGATCCCGATCGTGCACACGGCGGAGCTGCTGGACTGGGCGACGGGCGGCCCGAAGCCGGCGGTCCTGGAGGGGCTGCCGGCGCGGACGATGCTGGCGGCGGAGTAGGGGCGCGTCAGCGCCGGGGCCGGTCCGCCATCGGGAGCCAGCGGTATCCGAGCCCGTCGCGGACGACATGTCCCAGCGACGGGAAGGCGGTATGGTAGCCGGCGACGAGGACGCGATCGGTGGCGGCCATGTCGTAGATCGTCCGACGGGTCGCGGCGCCGGCCGCCTTGTCCATGTCGAAGAGGGCGTGCCAGTCGGGCCGGGCCAGCGAGGCGACCTCGTGGTGGGCGCAGTCGCCCCAGACCAGCAGGCGCTGGCCCTCGCTCTCCAGGTGGAAGGCGAGGTGGCCCGGCGTGTGGCCGAAGGCCGCCAGGGCGTCGATGCCCGGCACCACGGTCTGGCCCGGCGCCACGAGGCGGAGGCGGTCAGCCAAGGGAGCGAGGTGGCTGCGGAAGACGCGGGCCGACCGGTACGCGTTGCCGTCCGGCGGCGCGGCGAGGCGGTCGTCGCTGGACCAGAAGGCGAATTCGGCCGCACCCAGAACGATTTCGGCCCGCGGAAACAGCGGCGTCCCGTTCTCCAGCAGGCCGCCGATGTGATCGGTGTGGCAATGGGTCAGGACCACGAGGTCGATCTCGTCCGGCGACAGGCCGGCCTGTCGCAGGCGGTGCGCCAAAAGCCCGCCGGCCGGGGGCGTCACGAAGCCGACCGCGCCGTTGCCGGTGTCGAACAGAACGGTCTCCCGCCCGGTCCTGACGAGGAGGGGCGTGAAGCCGGGCGTGAAGCGATCCGGCGGGAGGCCGTTCGCCCGCATCAGCGCCGCGACCTCCGCCCTCGGCCGATCCTCGCCGACGATCGGCCAGGGGCCGTCGATGGCGGCATCGGCGTCGCTCAGGGCGGTGACGGTGAAGGCGCCGAGGCGGATCTCCCGAAGCCCCGCGGGCGCGGGCGTCGCCAGGGCGGCACGGGGCAGGGCGGCGCGCGACAGGGCGAGGCCCGCGGCCAGGGCCGCGGTGAGGTGGCGGCGGGTGAGTTCGGTCATCGCGAGGGATTTCCCGGCAGCTCCGGTTCCGTCAGGATGGTCGCGGGACCGGTCGCGGACGGTCTATCGCGGCGGGAGGGCGGCCAGCTTGTACGAACGTGCTGCGCCCGCCGATGCGTCGTCCGCTCCGATCTGGCACGTTGCGGGCGGCCACACGCTCTTTGCCGGGCCGCTCGCCTACAATGCGAGCCATCAGCACGGTGCGCCGGTCTACCTCGCCGGCCTCTACGGCGCCTTCCGTATCCGGTTCGCGGGCGGGGACTGGATCACCTGCCGCAACGCCTTCATCCCGGCCGGCGTTCTGCACGAGCTCGATTGCGGGGGTGATCCCCTCGGCGTCCTCTACCGCGAGCCCGAGGCCGGACCCCGGGCGCTGACCGGGCTGATGGGGCCGGCCGACCCGGTCGGAGGCGCCCTCGTGGGCCGGAGCGGCGAGGTCGAGGCCCTGCGCGCGCTCTTCGAGCGGCCCGATGCCTGCGACTGGGCCGGCGCGGCCGTCGTCGATCTCACCGCCTTCGCGGCGCGCCGGAGCGACCGGCCGATCGATGCCCGGATCGCCCGGATCCTCGTCGACCTGCGCGCCTGCCAGGAGGCCCGGATGAGCGCGGGCCGGCTCGCCGCCGCGGCCGGGCTGTCGTCCTCGCGGATGCAGCACCTGTTCAGCGCGGCGGTGGGAGTCCCGTTCCGGCGCTATCGCGGCTGGCTGCGCATGCGCCGCGCCATCGCGGCGGTCGTGGAGGGCGCCACCTTCACCGGAGCCGCGCACGCGGCGGCCTTCGCCGACCAGGCCCACTTCGCCAACGCCTTCCGCCGGACCTTCGGCGCGCCTGCCTCGCGCAGCCTCCAGGACATCCGCCGGCCGACGCCGCGGGCGTCAGGCCGGGGCGCGCACGCTCGCCAGCACGAACACCCGCAGGGCGGATGAGAGGTTCTGGCCCTCCCGTCCGGCATCGATGGCGCCGATCAGGGCCTGGACGGACTGGCCGCGCGCCGCCGCGATCTCGCGCAGAGCCTCCCAGAACGGGTCCTCCAGGGACACGCTGGTGCGGTGGCCCGCGATCATCACGGAGCGCTTGGTGACGCCGGTGGTCATCGCAGATCCCGGCCCTCTCCCGAAGACGGGGGAGGTGGATGCGCGCCCGCCATCGCCCTCACCCCTCCGAATCCGGCCCCACCAGCTTGTGGCCCTCGTGGCGCGAGACCTCGATCGCCTTCTTGGCCTCGGCCAGGGTCCGGGCCTTCTTCGGGCGGCCGAAGGCGACGCGGTTGTCCGCCGCCTTCGCCTCCTTCTCCACCCGCGCCCGGTCCTTGCGGGCCTGGCGCAGGTTGATGATCTCCGCCATGCCGGTCGGCTCCCTCACTCGGCGCTGGGCGCCAGCATCGTCTCGGGGCGCACCACGCGCTCGAACTCCTCGGCCGTGACGTAGCCGAGGCGCAGGGCCTCCTCCTTGAGGGTGGTGCCGTTCTTGTGCGCGGTCTTGGCGATCTCGGCGGCCTTGTCGTAGCCGATCGAGGGCGCGAGCGCGGTCACCAGCATGAGCGAGCGGCTCATCAGGTCGGCGATCTTGTCCTCGTTGGCCTTGATGCCGACGACGCAATTGTCGGTGAAGCTCACGGCCGCGTCGGCGAGGATGCGGATCGACTGCAGCACCGCGTTGGCGATCACCGGCTTGAACACGTTCAGCTCGAAATTGCCCTGGCTGCCGGCGAAGCTCACGGTGGTGCCGTTGCCGATCACCTGGGCGCAGACCATCGTCAGGGCCTCGCACTGGGTCGGGTTGACCTTGCCCGGCATGATCGACGAGCCCGGCTCGTTCTCCGGCAGCGAGAGCTCGCCGAGGCCCGAGCGCGGTCCCGAGCCGAGGAAGCGGATGTCCTGGGCGATCTTGAACAGGCCCGAGGCCAGGGCCGTCAGGGCGCCCTGCGTGAACACCAGGGCGTCGTGGGTCGCCAGCGCCTCGAACTTGTTGGCGGCCGAGGTGAAGGGCAGGCCCGTCAGCTCCGCGACCTTGGCGGCGAACTTCTCCGCGAATTCGGGATGGGCGTTGAGGCCGGTGCCCACCGCCGTACCGCCCTGGGCGAGCGCCAGCACGCCCGGTAGGGTCGCCTTCACGCGCTCGGTGCCGAGCGCCACCTGGGCGACGTAGCCCGAAAACTCCTGGCCCAGCGAGACCGGGGTCGCGTCCTGCAGGTGGGTGCGGCCGATCTTCACGATGGAGGCGAACGACTCGGACTTGGCCTGGAGCGCGTCCTGCAGGTGCTTGAGGGCCGGCAGCAGCCGGTCGTTGATCTCGCGCGAGACCGCGATGTGCATCGCGGTGGGGAACACGTCGTTGGAGGATTGCCCGCGATTGACGTGGTCGTTGGGGTGGACCGGCGACTTGCCGCCGCGCTTGCCGCCCAGCAACTCGTTGGCGAGGCTGGCGATCACCTCGTTGGCGTTCATGTTCGACTGGGTGCCGGAGCCCGTCTGCCAGACCACCAGGGGAAATTCCTGATCGTGCTCGCCGGAGACCACCTCGGCCGCGGAGGCCGCCACGGCCTGGGCCACCTTCGGGTCGAGGGCGCCGAGATCCTGGTTCACCAGGGCGGCGGCCTGCTTGACCATGCCCAGCGCGTGGACCAGGGGCGCCGGCATCCGCTCCGTGCCGATCTTGAAGTTCTGGATCGAGCGCTGCGTCTGCGCGCCCCAGTAGCGATGCGCCGGGACCTCGATCGGGCCGAAGGTGTCGGACTCGGTGCGGGTGGCGGGCGTCTCGGTGGGCGACATCGTGGCCTCTTCGTCTGGCTAAATCGGACCCTACTTAAACCGCACGCAACCAAACCGCGATGGCGCATGTCCAGCGGGCCGTGTGCCCGGCGCCGAAATGTCATGCCCTGTCAGCCCCTCTCGATCGACCCCCCGGGTCCCGGAGTTGTCCTCGATGTCGCGAGCCGCCGCCCTCGCCGAAGGCCGTGTCGACCCTGCCGCGCCGGTCCGCTTCCGCCCGGCGGTCCCGAAGCCCCTGCGCGAGCAGCCGGGCCTGTTCGGCTTCCTCAAGGCGGCCCGCGCCAACCCGCTGACGACCTGGCTCGACGTGCATTTCGAGAAGCCGGTGGTCGCCGCCGACGGCGCCCTCGGGCGTGTCACCGTGGTGAGCGACCCGGCCCTGATCCGCTACCTCTACGTCGAGAACGCCGCCAACTACCGCAAGGACGACCTGCAGCGGCGCGTCCTCGCCCCCGGCCTCGGCAACGGGCTGCTCACCGCCGAGGGTGACGAGTGGAAGCTGCAGCGCCGGACCCTGGCGCCGATCTTCTCCGCCCGGCACGTGCTGGGCTTCAACGTCGCCATGAACGCGGCCGGCGCCCGCATTGCCCGGCGGCTGGCGCGCCGCGACGGCACCCGCATCGACGTCGCGCTGGAGATGACCCGCGTCACCCTCGACGTCCTGGAGCGGACGATCTTCACCCACGGGCTCGCCAGCGACCCCGACGCCCTGGGCCGGGCGATCACCCGCTTCCTCGAATCGGTCGGGCCGATCGATCCCCTCGATGTGTTCGGGGTGCCGGGCTTCGTGCCCCGCATCGGCCGCCTGCGGGCGCGCCCCGCCATCCGCTTCTTCGCCGAGGTGGTGGACGAGCTGATCGACCGCCGCCGCGCCCTGATCGCGCAGGGCTCCGCGCCGGCCGACCTGCTGACGCTCCTGCTCAACGCGCAGGACCCGGAGACGGGACAGGGCCTGACCGACCTCGAGGTGAAGGCCAACATCGTCACCTTCATCGCCGCCGGCCACGAGACCACCGCCAACGCCCTGACCTGGGCGCTCTACTGCCTGTCGCAGGACCCGGATGCCCGGGCGCGGATCGAGGCGGAGGTCGATGCCGTGCCGGCGGGTCAGGATTTCGACGCGGACGCGCTGCCCTACACGAAGGCCGTGATGGAGGAGACCATGCGGCTCTTTCCGCCGGTTCCGTTCCTGAGCCGGCAGGCCATCGCCGAGGACCGGCTCGGCCGGATCAAGATTCCCAAGGGCTCCCTGGTGATGGTGGCGCCCTACGTGCTCCACCGCCACAGGACCCTGTGGCAGGAGCCCGGCGCCTTCATGCCCGAGCGCTTCCTGCCCGAGGCGCGGGCCGCGATCCCGCGCTTCGCCTACCTGCCGTTCGGGGCCGGGCCGCGCGTCTGCATCGGCCAGAGCTTCTCGCTGCAGGAGGCCGTGGTGGTGCTGGCCCACATCGCCCGCGCCGCCCGCTTCACCCTGGCCGACGACCACGCCCCGGTGGTCCCGCTGCACCGCGTGACGCTGCGGCCGGAGCACGGGCTGCACATGACGGTGAACCCGCGGGGGTGAGGGATGGCGCCTGTGGGGAGTCGCCCGCGGCGGCATGGTCGGGCGACCCCCGACGCGCGGAGGCCGGCGTCGGCAGAACCCGCGCGTGGCGCCGGGTCATCCCGGAACCGCGCAGCGCAGCGCGGGATCCGGACGGGCAGGTTGTGTCGGACTTGAGCCCGTCGGCGCCTTGGGATCGCACGCCGCTGCACCGCCCCGGAATCAGGGCGCGGTGCCGTCGGCGGGCGTCGGCCCCGATCGGCGCCCCGTCGATCAGCTCTTCTTGCGGAAGGCGTCGAGGCTGACGACCTCGGCGCTGGTCTCGCTGCCGTCCTCGGCCTTCTTGGCCGCAGGCTTGGCTTCCGAGCCGTCCTCCGACTTCGCGGCCTGGGCGGCGGGCGCCGGTGCGGTGCCGATCTTGGGGACGGCACCGCCGATGGTGGCGAGGCCCGTGCCCTTCGGCTTGATCTCGGTCGGCTCCGAGGCGGCCCCGCGGGGCGGGGTCTTGCCGCCGAGCGTCGGCGCGTCCTCGGCCTCCTCCTCGGTGGCGACCGCCTCCGTGCCCTCGCTGAGATCGAACTTCAGGCCGAACTGGACGGACGGGTCGAAGAAGCCGGTCAGGGCGTCGAAGGGCACGAGCAGGCGCTCGGGCACCCCGGAGAAGGACAGGCCGACCTCGAAGGTGTGCTCGGTGACGCCGAGGTCCCAGAACTGGTGCTGGAGCACGATCGTCATGTCCTGCGGATACTTCTCGCGCAGGCGCTGCGACATGCGCACGCCCGGCGCTTCGGTGCGGAACGAGACGTAGAAGTGGTGCTCGCCCGCGAGCCCCTCGCGGGCCGCGTCGGTCAGCACCTTGCGCACCACGCCGCGCAGGGCGTCCTGTACCAGGAGATCGTAGCGGATCAGGTCGTCTGCCATCTGCGGTCGCTTATGCCCGGTCACTGCCCGCCGTCTCACGCCGCGATGGCGCTCCGGGTCGGATGAAAATCGAATGGGAGTACCGGTGCCCGGCCCTCCCAGAACCCTGCCTGAACGGCCGAGACCCCTGTCGCGGACCGAGCTTCCGCCAAAACCCGAAGCCTGTCGAGCCTCGGACCCTTGCGTCCAAAAGCCCGTGGTCCGGAGACGCGCGACCGGGTTACCGTTCCGGTCCCGACCCTCGCCCCGGCGCCGCCGGATCCCCGCCCTCGCCGAGCCCGTCGGCCAACACCTTGATTATAGTGGGAGTGCCGCAGCATTTGAAGCCCGATGATGGGCCGCCGGTGCCCGGACCGCAGGCCGTGCGGCCGGCGCCCGTCCCGCCCCGTCCGTCGCGGGTCCGGACCGGCCTCGGCGCCGTGACGGCGCTCGTCGGACTGGCCTTCGCGGCGTTCCTGGCGCTGGCGGTGGCGACCCTCCTCGCCCTGGTGATCGTGCGGGTCGGCGGCGACTGGATCGACGGCATCGCGGTCCTCGGCGGCGAGCGGCCGCGCCTGCATCCGCGCCAGCTCGCCATGCGGGAGCTCGCCGTGGACGTGGTCCGCCAGCTCGTCCTCGCCCTCCTGGTGATCGGTGCCGTGCGCTGGCGCGACGGGGCGGCCTGGCGCCGGACCCTGGCCCTGGTGGCGCCGGTGCCGCCGCCCTGGGGACCCGGCGCCCCGGGCCTGTCGGCGCGCCGCTTCGCCGTGATCCTTCTGGTCTGGCCGATGCTCCACATCACCTGGGTCACCGGCAGCGCCGAGCTGTTCCGGATGCCCATCGGGCGGCACACCGCCCTCTCGCCCGGACTGACCCCCACGGCGGCGGCCCTGTGGTTCGCCTACGTGATCGTGCTGGCGCCGGTGGCCGAGGAACTGCTGATGCGGGGCGCCCTGTTCGCCCGGGCGCGGGAGACCTTCGCGGCGCGGGGCGCGATCCTGGCGACTGCGCTGCTGTTCGCCGGCGCCCACCTCACGCCGGCGGGCTTCGCCCGGCCGGTCTCGCTGATTCCCCTGGCGCTGATCCTCGGCTGGGTGCGCTGGCGCAGCGGTCGGCTCTGGCCGGGCATCGTGCTGCACGCCTGGAGCAACCTCGCGATGATCGCCTACGTGCTCGGACCGGCCCTGGGCTGAGCGCGCGGCCGGCACGACCTGTTGACGCCCCGGCCCGCCACCTCGCCAGCCCCGGCGCTTCGGGGTATTCCGGGTGCCCGCCCGGGAGCCGCGATGCACGCCTATCACCAGCTACTCGAACGCATCCTGCAGGACGGGGTGCGCAAGGACGACCGGACCGGCACCGGCACCCTCTCGGTGTTCGGGCACCAGATGCGCTTCGACCTCGCGGAGGGCTTCCCCCTCGTCACCACGAAGCAACTCCACCTGCGCTCGATCATCCACGAGCTCCTGTGGTTCCTCACCGGCGACACCAACGTGCGCGCCCTCCAGGCCAACGGCGTCAGCATCTGGGACGAGTGGGCGGACGCGAACGGCGACCTCGGCCCGGTCTACGGGCGGCAATGGCGCTCCTGGGCCAAGCCCGACGGCGGCAGCGTCGACCAGATCGCCTGGGTCCTCGACGAGATCCGGCGCAACCCGGATTCCCGGCGCCTCATCGTCTCGGCCTGGAACCCGGCCGACCTCGACCGGATGGCGCTGGCGCCGTGCCACTGCCTGTTCCAGTTCTACGTGGCGGACGGCCGGCTCTCGTGCCAGCTCTACCAGCGCTCGGCGGACGTCTTCCTCGGCGTGCCCTTCAACATCGCGAGCTACGCGCTCCTCACCGCGATGATCGCGCAGGTGACGGGGCTGGAGCCCGGCGATTTCGTCCACACGCTGGGCGACGCCCATCTCTACGCGAACCACCTCGAACAGGCCCGGCTCCAGCTGACGCGCGAGCACCGCCCCCTGCCGCGCCTCGTGCTCGATCCGGCCGTGACCTCGCTGTTCGACTTCCGCTTCGAGGACATCGCGGTGGAGGGCTACGCGCCCCATCCGGCGATCCGTGCGCCGGTGGCGGTCTGATGCCGGCCCCCCGCGTCACGATCATCGCGGCGGTCGCCCGCAACGGCGTCATCGGCCGCGACAACGACCTGATCTGGCGCCTGCGCAGCGACCTGCGCCGGTTCAAGGCCCTGACCCTAGGCAAGCCCCTGCTGATGGGGCGCAAGACCTTCGCGTCGATCGGCCGGCCGCTGCCCGGCCGGCGCACCATCGTGCTCACCCGCGATCCCGGCTTCGCGGTGCCCGAGGTCGCGGTGGCGCATGACTGGGCCGGCGCGCTCGCGGCGGCCGAGGGGGCCGACGAGCTGATGGTGGCCGGCGGCGGCGAGATCTACGCCCTGGCGCTGCCGCACGCCGAGCGCATCCACCTCACGGAGGTCGACCTGGCGCCCGAGGGCGACACCGTGTTTCCGCCCTTCGAGCGGAGCCGCTACCGGGAGACGCACCGCGAGGCGCACCCGCCCGGCGAGCACGACGCCTGCGCCTTCAGCTTCGTCGATCTGGAGCGCGCACCGTAAACCATGGCACCGCGACCCATTGCGCAATGGCGGCCGCTGCGGTTGTCTTTCCCGCACCCGATGCCCAAGTGGCAATCTTGACAGGATCACGCGCGCCCACGCAGGTGCCAGGGTCGGGTCACGACGAGATCAACACTCTTGTCCACGCGGGGGAGTTCCGGCCCGCCTCCTGACAGAGGCCGGGACGGGAAGCGCGGGTGGGCTTCGTGCGCGGCGCAGACGCTGCTGGAACAGGAGAGATCGGCGAGCATGCCTTGGAGCAATCAGAGCGGCGGCGGTAGCGGCAACGGGGGAGGGCCCTGGGGCCGAGGCGGCGGCGGCAATGGCGGCGGGGGTGGCCCGTGGGGCGGCGGCGGTGGCGGCGGCGGCAAGACCCCGCCCGACCTCGAGGAACTCCTGCGGCGCAGCCAGGACCGCCTGCGCGGCGTGCTTCCGGGCGGCTCCTTCGGCGGCGGCCGCGGCCTGCTGATCGCCGGCGGCATCGTGGTCGCCGTCTGGCTCGCCACCGGCTTCTACACCGTGGCCCCGCAGCAGGTCGGCATCGAGACGATCTTCGGGCGCTACCTCAGCACCACCGGCCAGGGCCTGAACTACAACTTCCCGGCCCCGATCGGCGCCGTGCTCAAGCCGAATGTCGGCCAGGTCAACAGCGTGCAGATCGGCTACCGCGCCGGCCTCGGCAACCAGACCCGGACGGTCGACAAGCCCGAGGAGAGCCTGATGCTCACGGGCGACGAGAACATCGTCGACCTCGACTTCGAGGTGCAGTGGCGCGTCAATCCGCTGAAGGCCTCCGACTACGTCTTCAACCTCGAGAATCCCGAGGGCACGATCAAGGCCATCGCCGAGAGCGCGATGCGCGAGGTGGTCGGCCGGCGCAACATCCAGCCGATCCTCACCAACGAGCAGTCGAGCGTCGCCCAGGAGGTCCGCGAGATCACCCAGAAGGCCCTCGACGAGTACGGCGCGGGCGTCCGCATCGAACTCGTCCAGCTCGTCAGCGTGCAGCCCCCGCCGGAGGTGCGCCCCGCCTTCTTCGACGTGAACGCGGCGCAGCAGGATGCCGAGCGCGCCAAGAACGACGCGCGCACCTACGAGAGCCAGAAGGTGCCGCAGGCCCGAGGCGAGGCCCAGCGGATCGTCCAGGCGGCGGAGGCCTACAAGACCCAGGCGACGGCGGAGGCGACCGGTCAGGCCGCGCGCTTCAACCAGGTCTACGATTCCTACAAGGGCGCGCCGGTGATCAGCCGCGAGCGCATCTTCCTCGAGACGATGGAGCGGGTCCTGGGCTCGGTCAACAAGGTGATCATCGATCAGAACGGGTCCGGCACGGGTGCGGGCGCCAGCGCCGCCGGCGTGCTGCCGGTGCTGCCGCTCACCGAATTCGGTCCCCGCAACGCTGCCGGTGGAGTGGCCCGATGAACAACCAAGCCCTCCGCACCGGCCTGATGATCGCGGCCGCCGCGATCGTCGTCGGCCTCTACGCCTCGGTCTTCACCGTCGGCCAGATGCAGCAGGCCCTGGTGCTCCGCTTCGGCGGCGTCCGCGCCGTCCTGAACCAGACCGGCACCGACAAGCCCGGCCTCTACTTCAAGGTCCCCTTCATCGAGAACGTGGTCGTGTTCGACAAGCGCGTGCTCGACCTCGACCTGCCGGTGCAGACCCTGCTGACCACCGACCGCCAGAACCTCGAGGTGGACGCCTTCGCGCGCTACCGGATCATCGATCCGCTGAAGTTCTACCAGTCGGCCAACAACATCGCCCGCGCCAACACCCTGCTGGCGAGCTTCACCAACTCGGCCCTGCGCAACCTGCTCGCCCGCTCGACCCGGGACGCCATCGTGCGGACGCAGCGCGCCGAGCTGATGAACCAGATCCAGGCCGACGTGAACCGGCAGGCGAAGGAACTCGGCGTCGAGATCGTCGACCTGCGCATGACCCGCGTCGATCTGCCGACCCAGAACAGCTCGGCGGTCTACAAGCGCATGACGACGGAGCGGCAGCGCGAGGCGGCCGACATCCGCGCCAACGGCGAGCAGATCGCGGTCACGATCAAGGCCAAGGCCGACCGCGACGTGACGGTGGTGCTCTCCGAGGCCAACCAGACGGCCGAGACCCTGCGCGGCCAGGGCGACGCCGACAAGAACCGGATCCTGGCGGAAGCCTACGGCAAGGATGCGGACTTCTTCAGCTTCTACCGCTCGATGCAGGCCTATGAGACCGGGCTGAAGGGCTCCGACACCCGGCTGGTGATCAGCCCGTCCTCGGACTTCTTCCGCTACTTCAGCGATCCGCAGGGCCGGACACCGACCAGCCCGGCCGCCCGCACGCGGGCTCCGGCCGAGCCCGGCACGACGGGCAGTACCCGCTGACGGAACGCGATCCCGTGCCGGCGGCGGACCCTGGTTCGCCGCCGGACTCTTGATCGGGGACCGGCGCGGACGATCTAAGACCGTCCTGACACAGATGAGGTCGACCATGGTTCCCGTTGCGAGCGCCGTCCGGGCGCCCCGTTCCCGAGCGCTCCAGCGCAGCCTGCGCTCCGCCCTCGCCGCCGCGGCGCTGGCGACGTCCGTCGCCGTGGCCGGCCTTCCGGCGCCGGCCTTCGCCAAGGGACCGGAATCCCTCGCCGACCTCGCCGACCAGGTCACCGACGCGGTGGTGAACATCTCGGCCTCGACCACCGTCGAGGCCCGCCCCAACGCCCGCTCCGGCTCGCCGCTTCCGCAGGGCACGCCCTTCGAAGACCTGTTCGAGGAGTTCTTCAACAAGCGCGGCCAGCGCGGCGGCGGCGACCGCAGCGAGGCCGACCGCCCGCGCCCGCAGCAGCGCAAGTCCAACTCCCTCGGGTCCGGCTTCATCATCGACGCTTCCGGCATCGTGGTGACGAACAACCACGTCATCGGCGACGCCAACGACATTCAGGTCATCCTGCACAACGGCACCAAGCTGAAGGCCGAGATCATCGGCAAGGATGCCAAGATCGATCTCGCGGTGCTGCGGGTGAAGCCGGAAGCCGGCAAGCCCCTGAAGGCCGTCCCGTTCGGGGATTCCGAGAAGATGCGGCCGGGCGACTGGGTCATCGCTATCGGCAACCCGTTCGGCCTCGGCGGCTCGGTCTCGGCCGGCATCGTCTCGGCGCGGGGCCGCAACATCGAGTCCGGCCCCTACGACAACTACATCCAGACGGATGCGGCCATCAACAAGGGCAATTCCGGCGGCCCGCTGTTCAACATGAACGGCGAGGTGATTGGCATCAACACCGCGATCCTCTCGCCCACCGGCGGCTCGGTCGGCATCGGCTTCGCGGTGCCGTCGAACAACGCCTCGCAGGTCATCGACCAGCTGCGCGAGTTCGGCGAGGTCCGCCGCGGCTGGCTCGGCGTGCGCATCCAGAACGTCGACGAGACCACCGCCGAGGCCCTCGACATGAAGGACGGCGTCAAGGGCGCCCTGGTCGCGGGCGTCGACGAGAAGGGTCCGGCCAAGGCCGCCGGCCTCGAGATCGGCGACGTCATCGTCAAGTTCAACGGCACGGCGGTGAAGTCGTCGAGCGACCTGCCGCGGATCGTCGCCTCGACCCCGGTCGGCAAGACGGTGGACGTGCTCGTCATCCGCAAGGGCGCCGAGACCACCAAGTCCGTCACCCTCGGCCGCCTCGAGGACACCGAGAAGCCGACCCTGGCCAGCGTCAAGCAGCCGGAGGCCGAGAGTGCCGTGCGCCAGGTGCTCGGCCTCAACCTCTCGGGGATCACCGACGAGGCGCGCAAGCGCTACAGCCTCAAGGACGGCCTCAAGGGCGTCCTCGTCACCCGGGTCGACCCCAATTCCACGGCGGCCGACAAGCAGATCAAGCCGGGCGAGGTCATCGTCGAGGTCGGCCAGGAGGCGGTCAACGCGCCCGCCGACGTCAGCAAGCGGATCGACCAGCTCAAGAAGGACGGCCGCAAATCCGTCCTGCTCCTGGTCGCCAGCGCCTCCGGCGACGTCCGCTTCGTGGCCCTCGGGATCGACTGATCCCCAGACGCCATTCGGACGCATCCAGCCGCCGCCCGAAAGGGCGGCGGTTTCGTTTTGGTGGGTAGGGCTGCTCCGATTCGCGGCCGGCCGATCCACCGGCCGAAGCATGTCCCGTCGCTCCCCGTCATCCCGGGGTCGCGCGGCGGAGCCCGGGATCGGGAAACACAGGTGGCGCAGGGTCTTGCGGGGTCGGCGGCTCCGGATTGCACGCCACTGGCGCGCCCCTTCGGGGCCGGGCTCGCCTGCGGCGCCCCGGCATGCCTGTGCCGCTCAGCCCACGAATTCGGCCGAGGCATAGCCCTGCAGGTAGAGCAGGGCCGTCAGATCGCCGTGGTCGATCCGGACCTGCGCGGCGGCCGCGACCTTGGGCTTGGCCCGGAAGGCGACGCCGAGGCCGGCCTCGCCGATCATGGCGAGGTCGTTGGCACCGTCGCCCACCGCCAGGGTCTCGGCGGGATCGAGGCCGAAGCGGCTGCGCAGGGCGATCAGGGTCGCGCGCTTGGTCTCCTTGTCGACGATGGGCTCGACGACCTCGCCGGTGAGGTGGCCGTCCCGGATTCCGAGGGTGGTGGCGTGGGCCTCGTCGAACCCGATCCGGGCCGAGACCGGGCCGGTGAACAGGGTGAAGCCGCCCGAGATCAGGCAGGTATGGGTGCCGTGCGCCTTCATGGTCTGCACCAGGGTGCGCCCGCCCGGCGTCAGGGTGATGCGCTCGGCGATCAGCGCGTCGATCTTGTCCACGGGGACGTCGCGCAGGAGGGCGACGCGCTCGCGCAGGGCCGGGCCGAAAGCGATCTCGCCCCGCATCGCCCGCTCGGTGATTTCGGCGACGTGGTCTTTCAGGCCGATCGTGTCGGCGAGTTCGTCGATGCATTCCTGCTCGATCATGGTCGAGTCCATGTCGGCCAGGAACAGGCGCTTGCGCCGGTGCGGACCGGCGCCGAGGACCGCGACGTCGATCGGCTCGGAGGCCAGGGCGGCGCGCAGGCGGCGCGTGAGCGCCGGCGCATCCGCCTCCGCGCCCGGCACCAGGAGCTCGGCGGCGACCTCCCCGTGCAGGATGCGGGGCTGGTGCTCGGTGCGCATCACCGCCCGGGTCTCGGCCAGCACCGCATCGGTGATGGCGGGGCGGCTCTCGTTTGCTATCAGGATCGCGACGAGGGTCATCCGGGAGCTTTCCACGCAGTGCCGCCGGTCACGCAACGCGCGCACGCGCATACCCTGCCGGCGGCGATCCTCATCGCAGGGCCGACCGCCTCGGGCAAGTCGGGTCTGGCCCTGGCGCTGGCGCGCGACCTCGGGGGCGTGGTCGTCAACACCGACTCGATGCAGGTCTATGCCGATCTGCGCCGGCTCTCGGCCCGGCCGAGCCCGGCCGAGGAGGGGCTCGCGCCCCACCGCCTCTACGGCCATGTCGACGGCGCGGTGAACTACTCGGCCGGGCACTTCGCCCGCGAGGCGGAGCCGCTGCTCCGGACGTTACGCGAGGCGGGCCGCCTGCCGATCTTCGCCGGGGGCACCGGCCTGTATTTCCGGGCGCTGGAGGAGGGGCTGTCGGAGCTGCCGCCGGTGCCGGACGCGGTCCGCTCGGCCCTGCGCCTGCGGGCCGAGGGCCGGGCGACGGAGGATCTCCACGCCGATCTGGCCGCGCTCGACCCGGCCGGGGCCGAGAGCCTGCGCCCCAGCGACCGGGCGCGGGTGATGCGCGCCCTCGAGGTGTTCGCCGCCACCGGCCGGCCGATCGCGGATTTCCACGGCGCCCGCACGCCCGGCCCGCTCGCGGGCCTGCCGCTCCTCAAGCTGTTCCTGGCGCCCGAGCGCGAGACCCTGCGCCGGGCCATCGACGCGCGGTTCGAGGCGATGATCGCGGAGGGGGCGCTGGGCGAGGTCGAGGCCCTGCGCGACCGGCGCCTCGATCCGCTGCTGCCGATCATGCGCGCCCACGGGGTGCCGAGCCTGATCGCCCATCTCGACGGGGCCCTCTCCCGGACGGAGGCGATCCGGCGCGGGCAGGGCGACACGCGGCGCTACGCCAAGCGCCAGTTCACCTGGTTCCGGCATCAGATGGGCACGGACTGGCTCTGGACGCCGCCCGAGGCGGCCCTCGGGCGGGCGCGAGCGGCGCTGATGTCAAGCCTCGGGGAGCCTGCCCCGTAGGTCGGTCTCCCCGAGATCCGGCGGACGGCCGCCGCCGCGCCGTCGCGCGGGCAGAGCGCGACGAGGCAGGCTCATCGAGCTCCGGTGTCACTTCTCCAGCCGGGCGATGAGGGACGAGGTGTCCCAGCGGCTGCCGCCCATGCCCTGCACGTCGGCGTAGAACTGGTCGACGAGGGCGGTGACGGGCAGCTGGGCGCCGTTGCGCCGGGCCTCGGCCAGCAGGATGCCGAGGTCCTTGCGCATCCAGTCCACGGCGAAGCCGAAGTCGAACTTGCCCGCGTTCATGGTCTTGCCGCGGTTCTCCATCTGCCAGGAGCCGGCGGCGCCCTTGGAGATCACCTCCAGCACGGCCTCGACGTCGAGGTTCGCCCGCTTGGCGAAGTGCACCGCCTCCGACAGGCCCTGGACCAGGCCCGCGATCGCGATCTGGTTGACCATCTTGGTGAGCTGGCCGGAGCCCGCCGGACCCATCAGGCGGCTGGCGCGGGCAAAGCACAGGATGGCGGGCTCGACCGCCGCGTAGGTCTCGGCCTCGCCGCCGCACATCACGGTCAGCGCCGCGTTCTCGGCGCCCGCCTGTCCGCCGGAGACGGGGGCGTCGACGAAGCCGAGGCCGGCGGCCCCGGCGGCGTCGGCGAGTTCGCGGGCGACCTCGGCCGAGGCGGTGGTGTGGTCGACGAAGACCGCGCCCGTCTCCATGCCGGCGAAGGCGCCGTCCGCGCCCAGCGTGACGCTGCGCAGGTCGTCGTCGTTGCCGACGCAGGCGAAGACGATGGCCTGGCCCTTCGCGGCCTCGCGCGGCGTGGCCGCGAAGGCGCCCCCATGGGCGGAGACCCAGGCCTCGGCCTTGGCCGTGGTGCGGTTGTAGACGGTGACCTCGTGGCCCTTGGCGGCGAGGTGGCGGGCCATCGGGCCGCCCATCACGCCGAGGCCCAGAAACGCGACCTTCGCCATCATCATCTCCGCTCGTATCCTGAATACGAGCGGGGTCTAGGAGCGATGCTCGCGAGCGTCAAACCGATGCGGGGACTTATCCGCCGGTGACGCTCATGTGGCGCGGCACGGCGGCGGGCCGCGCCCGCTCGATGACGAAGTCGTGGCCCTTTGGCTTGCGCGCGATGGCGTCGATCACCGCCTGGGTCACCAGGGCGTCGTCGGGTGAGGCGCGGAGCGCCGCGCGGAGATCCGCGGCGTCCTCCTGGCCGAGGCACATGTAGAGCTTGCCGGTGCAGGTGAGGCGCACCCGGTTGCAGCTCTCGCAGAAATTATGGGTCAGCGGCGTGATGAAGCCGAGGCGTCCGCCGGTCTCGGCGATGCGCACGTAGCGCGCCGGGCCGCCCGTGCGGTCGGGCAGGGGGGTCATCGTGTAGCGCTGCTCGAGCCGGGCACGGGCGACCGAGAGGGGCAGGAACTGGTCGGTGCGGTCGCCCTCGATCTCGCCGAGCGGCATGACCTCGATCAGGGTCATGTCCATGCCGTCGCCGTGGGCCCAGGCGATCATGTCGGCGATCTCGTCCTCGTTGACGCCCTTCAGCGCCACGGCGTTGATCTTGACCTTGATGCCGGCTCTCCGCGCCGTCTCGATCCCGTCGAGCACCACCTTGAGGTCGCCCCGGCGGGTCACCGCGCGGAACTTGTCCGGGTCGAGGGTGTCGAGGGAGACGTTGACGCGGCGCACGCCGAGCTCGGCCAGTTCCGGCGCGAAGCGGCCGAGCTGCGTGCCGTTCGTGGTCATCGTCAGCTCTTCGAGGGCGCCCGTGCCGAGGTGACGGGACAGGCGCCGGAACAGGTGCATGATGTCGCGGCGGACGAGCGGCTCCCCGCCGGTGATGCGCAGCTTCTTCACGCCGCGCTGGATGAAGACGGCGCAGAGCCGGTCCAGTTCTTCGAGGGAGAGCAGGTCGCGCTTCGGCAGAAACTGCATGTCCTCGGACATGCAATAGACGCAACGCAGGTCGCAGCGATCGGTGACCGAGATGCGCAGGTAGGTAATCGCCCGCTGGAACGGGTCGATCAGCGGCGCGGGAGCGACCGGGACGGCATCGTCGGTGGCGCGGGGACCCCACATGCGGGATTCTGTGCTCTGTTGGGGTGAGGAAACGTTGGCGCGGTCGCGTGACGAACCTAACATGGCACGTCATATGAGGTCTCGCGTGGTCGCGGGCAAGTTTGCGTAGGTCGCAGGCGCCATGCATGCCAAGCGTTGTACCAAGCGTTGTGCAAGGCAATCCGTGTCGGGGCCGGCGGCCGACGCGGCCGGAAGGAAGCCATCATGACTCAACAGGCTGTCGATCCGCACGCGGCCCCGGCCGCTCCCGAGCGCTGGCCCACCGAGATCCGCCTCTCGGGCGACAAGCGCACGCTCAACGTCGCCTTCGAGGATGGCGGCCGCTTCGCCCTGCCGGCGGAGTACCTCCGGGTCTCGAGCCCCTCGGCCGAGGTGCAGGGCCACTCGCCCTCCGAGCGCAAGGTGGTGGGCGGCAAGCGCGACGTTGCGATCCTCAAGGTCGAGCCGATCGGCAACTACGCGGTCAAGCTGACCTTCGACGACATGCACGATACCGGTCTCTTCGGCTGGGGATACCTCTACGATCTCGGGCGCGAGTACCGGAACCGCTGGGCGACCTACCTGTCCGAGCTGGAGGATCGGGGCCTAAGCCGCGATCCCGTGCGCCGGAGCGCGAAGCCGGCCGCGCCCCCGAGCGACACGGGCGGAAGCTGCGGCAGCGGCTGCGGCTGCCACTGATCGGATCGACCGCCGCCCGAAAGGCCGCCGCAGGACCTCATCGCCATGACGCCGTCCACTCAACCGGCCACCAGCCGGCGCGTCCTCGCGCTCGCCCTGCCGATGACGCTCGCCAACGTGACGACGCCGCTGCTGGGCTTCGTCGGCGCGACCGTGATCGGCCGGCTCGGCGATGCCGCGCTCCTCGGCGCGATGGCGCTCGGCGCGGTGATCTTCGACGCGATCTTCTGGTCGTTCGGCTCCCTGCGCATGGCCACCGCCGGGCTCACCGCGCAGGCGGTGGGCGCCCGCGACGCCGCCGAGGTCGACCGGACGCTGGCGCGTGCCCTCGCGGCGGCGCTGCTCGTCGGGCTGGTGATCGTGGTGCTGCAGGGGCCTATCGGCCGCGCCGCCTTCTCCCTGAGCGGGGCGAGCCCCGCCGTGATCGCGGCGCTGGCGGCCTATTTCCACATCCGCATCTTCGCCGCCCCCTTCACCCTGGCGAACTACGCGATACTCGGATCGGTGCTGGGACGCGGGCGGACCGATCTCGGGCTGATCCTGCAGGTCGCCATCAACCTCACCAACATCGTCCTCACCCTCGTCTTCGTCCTGTACGCGGACATGAGCGTCGCCGGCGCCGGGCTCGCCACCTTGATCGCCGAGGCGGCCGGCGCCGGCCTCGGGCTCGTGCTCCTGGCGCGCCTCGGCTCGCGGCCCTTCGCGGTGCCGTTCCGGGTGGTGCGCGATCCGCTGGCCCTCGCCCGGATGCTCAGCGTCAACGCCGACGTGATGATCCGGACCCTGCTGCTGGTGGGCTGCATCACCCTGTTCTCGGCGCTCGGCGCCCGCTCCGGCGACGTGGTGCTGGCCGCCAACGCCGTCCTGTGGAATCTCTTCATGATCGGCGGCTTCTTCCTCGACGGCTTCGCCACCGCCGCCGAGACCCTGTGCGGGCAGGCGGTGGGCGCCCGGGACGAGGCCCGCTTCCGCCGCGCCGCGCGCCTGAGCCTGCTCTGGTGCCTCGCCTTCGGCGGCGCCATCGCGGGCGCCTTCCTCCTCGCCGGCGACGCCTTCATCGACGCGGTGACCACCAGCCCGGAGGTGCGGGCGATGGCCCGGCTCTACCTGCTGCCGGCCGCCCTGGCGCCCCTGATGGCCGCGCTGCCCTTCGCCTTCGACGGCATCTACATCGGCGCCACCTGGACGCGGGCGATGCGCAACCTGATGCTCGCCGCAAGCGCCCTCTACGGCCTCGCCCTGTTCGCTGCCCACGCCGCCGGCCTCGGCAACGGGGGCCTGTGGCTCTCGTTCCTGATTCTGCTGGCCGGCCGCGGGATCAGCCAGGCGCTGGCCTATTCGGGGCTGACGCGCCAAACCTTCTCCCGGGCGGGCGAACGCCCTCTGGATAAACCGGCCGGCGAATTCACGCCTGCGTGACGCCGGTCTGACGCGGTGCGTGCCGGCACTTGCGTTCCCGGCCGCGCGCAAGACGAGACACTGAAGCATCCAGCGGGATTTACTTGAGTCGTCAGGTGGAAGCTTAGTTTGGAATTGTTCTGATTAAGGAACGTGACGAAAAAGCCTCTTTGCTTGTTTTATCGTCTGGTCTACGCGCTAGCCACGATGCGCAAGAATCTCCGCTCCTCCCTCGCCCTGGCCCTCCTGTTCGCCGGCGCCGTCTCCCTCGGGAGCGGCGCTCAGGCGAAGGAGACGCCGATCGGCCCGCACGTCATCCAGAACGGGATCGAGGTGGGCGCCGTCTACCTTCAGCCCATCGAGATGGACCCGCCGGACATGATGCGCGCCGCAGCCGCGTCCGACATCCACCTCGAGGCCGACATCCACGCCGCCAAGGACAACCGCAACGGCTTCGCCGAGGGCGACTGGGTCCCGTCGCTGACGGTCAGCTTCGAGATCACCAAGCTGGAGGGCGAGGCCGCCACCGGCCCGAAGGTCTCCGGCTCGCTGATGCCGATGGTCGCCAATGACGGCCCGCATTACGGCGACAACGTCAAGCTCTCCGGCCCCGGCCGCTACCGCCTGAAGCTCACCGTCGCGCCGCCCGGCCCGCACAGCCATTTCGGCCGCCACGTCGACAAGGAGACCGGCGTCGCCGAGTGGTTCAAGCCCTTCGACCTGATCCAGGACTTCACCTTCGCGGGTATCGGCAAGAAGGGAGCCTACTGAGCCCCATGGCCGTTCTCCGCCGCATCCTGGCCTGCGCCCTCGCGGGCGGCCTCCTCGCCGCCTCCGCGGCGCGCGCCGAAGACCTGCCGGTCATCAAGGTCGAGATGAAGGACGGGACCATCACCCCGAACGTCATCGAGGTCCCGGCCAACACCCGCTTCAAGCTCGAGATCACCAATACGGGAACCAGCCCGGTGGAGTTCGAGAGCGTGGAGCTGAAGCGCGAGAAGGCGCTCGCCGCGGGCGCGACCTCCTCCATCGTCTTCCGCACCGTCGATCCCGGCAGCTACGACGTGTTCGACGACTTCCACCCCAATTCCAAGGCCACCCTGGTGGCGAAGTAAGCGGCCTCGACAACCCTGGCGAACCCAACCGGAATGGCAGTCTCGACGTCCATCACGCCGCACGACGCCCGAGACGCCTGGATCGACGCGAAGCTCGCCGATCTCGGGGCCTGGATGCAGCGCCACGGCGGCGCGATCCGCACCATCCAGTGGGGCGTGGTCGCAATCTACCTCGTGCTGGTCGCCGTGCCGGCCTTCCTGCCGCTGCCCGACCGCAGCGCGCACCTGTGGAACGACCTGACCGTCTTCGCCCAGTTCGCCTTCTGGGGCATCTGGTGGCCCTTCGTGCTGGTCAGCATGGTGGTGGTCGGACGGGCCTGGTGCGGCATCCTCTGCCCCGAGGGCGCGCTGACCGAGTTCGCCAGCCGCTGGAGCCTCGGCCGCGCCGTGCCTCGCTGGATCACCTGGGGCGGCTGGCCCTTCGTGGCCTTCGCCGGGACCACGGTCTACGGCCAGATGGTCAGCGTCTACGGCTACCCGAAGCCGGTGCTCGCGGTGCTCGGCGGCTCCACCGTGGCGGCGATCGTGGTCGGGCTGCTCTACGGCCGCAACAAGCGGGTCTGGTGCCGCTACCTCTGCCCCGTCAACGGCGTCTTCGCCGTGCTCGCCAAGCTCGCGCCGGTGAGCTTCCAGGTCGATCACGCGGCCTGGGCGGCCTCGCCGAAGCCGAAAGGCGGGACGGGGTTCAATTGTGCCCCGCTGGTGCCGGTGAAGACCATGAACGGCGCGGGCGCCTGCCACATGTGCGGGCGCTGCTCGGGCTATCGCGGCGCCGTGCGCCTCGCCCGGCGCTCGCCC
Source organism: Methylobacterium sp. Leaf104 (assembly GCF_001422885.1). GTDB lineage: Bacteria > Pseudomonadota > Alphaproteobacteria > Rhizobiales > Beijerinckiaceae > Methylobacterium. Next base: position 589,023 of record NZ_LMMZ01000001.1, read on the forward strand.
ACCCACGAGATCGTCCACGTCGCCGGCACCGAGCCGAGCCTCGACCAGACCGTGCTCATCCTGTTCGGCATGATGGGCCTGGCCGTCGGCGCCTTCCAGTGGTCGTCGAGCCCCTGGTTCATCGACGTCAAGCAGGCGCTGGCCACCTGGCTGATCGAGCGCGGCACGACCTGGCCCCTCGAGACCACGCTGCCCTGGTACATCCTGACGAACTATCCCGAGCACAACGACGTGCTCAGCCTCCTCGATGGCGGGCTGCTGCTGGGCTACATCGCCGCCACCGCGATCGTGCTCGGCCTCTCCCTCTCGGGCCTCGTGGCCCTGGCCACCCTGTCCCTCGGCTGGACGCGGGCGCGCTTCCACCACCTCACCCAGACGCTGATCCCGGTGGCGGGCTGCGGCGTCTTCCTCGGCCTCTCGGCCCTCACCGTCACGTTCCTTCGCGGCGACGGCATCCTCATCCCCTACGTCTCGGAGATGCGCGCCGCGCTGCTCCTGGGCACCAGCCTGTGGAGCGTCCGGCTCGCCTGGTCGGTGGCCGGGCTCTCGGCCCGGGGCCTGCGCCGCATCGGGGCGACGCTGGGCATCGCCGCCGCCTGCGCCCTCTCGGTCTCCGGCTGGGTGCTGCTGTTCTGGATCTGGTAGGGCGGTCGTCACGGCCGCGACTGCGAACACGCGAAAAGGAAACCTCCGCATGATCGGAGCCTTCGTCATCGCCTTCCGCGAGGTCATCGAGGCGGGCCTCATCATCGGCATCGTGCTGGCCGCCACCCGCGGCATCGCCGGGCGCGGCCGCTGGATCGGCCTCGGCGTCCTCGGCGGCCTCGCGGGCGCCGCCCTGGTGGCTTTGTTCGCCGAGACGATCTCCGATGCCTTCGAGGGCGCCGGCCAGGAGATCCTCAATGCGGGCGTGCTGATCGTCGCCGTGCTGATGCTGATCTGGCACAACACCTGGATGGCCAAGCACGGGCGCGAGCTCGCGGGCGAATTGCGGGCCGCCGGCGAGGCGGTGCGCACCGGCCAGAGCACGGCTGCCGGCCTCGCTCTCGTGGTCGGCGCCGCGATCCTGCGCGAGGGTGCCGAGCTGGTACTGTTCCTCTACGGCCTCGTCGCCTCGGGCACTTCCGGGCCGGACATCCAGTTCGGGGCGCTCGCCGGCGTCGCCGTCGGCGCCGCGACCTCCTCGGTCAGCTATTTCGGCCTCGCGGCGATCCCGACCCGCTACGTCTTCTCGGTGACGAGCGGCCTCATCGTCCTGTTGGCGGCGGGCCTCGCGGCGCAGGCGGCGCAGTTCCTGACCAATGCGGGCCTGATCACCGTGCTCGACCGGCCGCTCTGGAACACCTCCGCCATCCTGCGCGAGGACAGCCTCGTCGGCCGCGTGCTCCATGCCCTCGTCGGCTACACCGACCGCCCGAGCGGCATGCAGGTGCTGGTCTACCTCGGCACCATCCTGGTCATGGTCGCGCTGATGCAGGTCTCCTCCGCCGGCAAGCGCCGCCAGCTCCGCGCGGCCTGACCGCCATGCACGTCACCCACGCCGCCGACGCGCCGGCCGCGCCGGCCATCGACTTCGATGCCTTCCTGGCCGTGGACATCCGTGTCGGCACCGTCGTGTCGGCCGAGCCCTTCCCGGAGGCGCGCAAGCCCGCCCTCAAGCTCGTCATCGATTTCGGGCCGGCGATCGGCACGAAGCGGTCGAGCGCGCAGATCACCGGGCATTACCGGGCGGAGGACCTGCCCGGCCGGCAGGTCGCCGCGGTGGTGAACTTCCCGCCGCGGCAGATCGGCAAGTTCCTGTCCGAGGTGCTGACCCTGGGCTTCGCCGATACCCAGGGCGCGGTGGTGCTGTTCCGCCCCGACCAGGCTGTGCCGAACGGCAGCCGCCTGTTCTGAGATCGGGTTGCCCGGCGGGCGGTTTTTCGCCATTCCTGCGGGATGACCGAGCCAGCGGACGACGAGGGTGGCCTCGCCTGGGACCAGGACTTCGCCGACCAGCTGATCGGCGCGACGCTCCTCGTCGGCATCACCTACCTCCAGCACGACGGCACCCTGGTGCGGCGCGAGCAGGTGTTCGGGCCGGTGACCGCCGTCGATGCGGAGATCGGGATCACCCTCCTGCGCAGCGACACCGGCGAGCCCTACGTCGTGGCGCCCGTCCTCGAAGCGATCGAGCCGGCCTCGCCTGGCCACTACCAGCTCACCGAGGCCGACGCGCTGATCGAGGACCCGGACTACACCGTGACCTTCAGCGTGACCGCGCCCCTGCGGCACTGATCCGGTCGGACGGCGCAAAGGTCTCGTCCGGTTCGGGCCAGTGCGGTGCAACAGAATCGCTGGAATGCCACGCCATTCCGGCATCGTCGGGGTGTCTCCGCCGGCGTGTTGCACTAAGCTTCAGCGCAAACCACGGGAATACCTCATGTCCGACCTCCGCCTTCGCCGCAGCGTGCTGTATATGCCCGGTTCGAACCAGCGCGCCCTCGACAAGGCGAAGACCCTGGCCGCCGATTCGCTGATCCTCGACCTGGAGGATGCGGTGGCGCCGGACGCCAAGGAGGTCGCCCGCGAGCAGGTCTGCGCCGCCGTGAAGGGCGGCGGCTACGGCGAGCGCGAGATCATCATCCGCGTCAACGCCCCCCAGACGCCCTGGGGCGAGGCCGACCTGAAGGCGGCGATCGAGGCGCGCCCCGACGCGATCCTGATGCCGAAGGTGTCCTCGCCGGCCGTGCTGGAGAGCATCGCCAACCACCTCGAGGCCCTCGACGCCCCGGAGAGCATCGCCGTCTGGGCGATGATCGAGACCCCGGCCGCGATCCTGAACATCCAGGACATCGCCAAGGCGCAGCGGGACCGGCGCACCCGCCTCACCTGCTTCGTGCTCGGCACCAACGATCTGGCCAAGGACACCTGGGCGCAGCTCGTGCCCGGCCGCGTGCCGATGCTGCCCTGGATGATGTTCACCCTGGCGGCTGCCCGCGCGGAGGGCCTGACCATCCTCGACGGCGTCTGGAACGACATCGCGGACGTGGACGGGTGCCGGGCCGAGTGCCAGCAGGCGCGCGACCTCGGCTTCGACGGCAAGACGCTCATCCACCCCAACCAGCTCGAGCCGGCCAACACCTGCTTTGCCCCCTCCGACGAGGAGGTCCGCCGCGCCCGCCTGGTCATCGAGGCCTTCGACCGCGAGGAGAACGCCAAGCGCGGCGCGATCAAGATCGAGGGCCGCATGTACGAGCGCCAGCACATCGGCATGGCTCGCCGGGCGGTGAACTGGCGCGAGGCGATCGCCGCCAAGGGGTATTGAGAGCGGGGCCGGCGCCGGCGGGAACACCGCCCGGCGTCGCTGCTTGTCCCGGCTGAAGCCCGGCGTGTCTGCGCGCCCGGCGCCCTCCAGGACACAGCCGACTGCATGAGCCCGATCCTCGAACCCTTCACCCTGGGCGACCTCACCCTGAAGAACCGCGTCGTGATGGCGCCGCTGACCCGGAGCCGCTCCTCCACCGAGGGCGTGCCGCCGGACTTCGCAGTGGATTACTACGCCCAGCGCGCCAATGCCGGCCTCATCATCAGCGAGGCCACCAACATCTCGCCCCAGGCGGTCGGCTACGCCTACACCCCCGGCATCTGGAGCGAGGCGCAGGTCGAGGCCTGGAAGCCGGTCACCGCCGGGGTCCACGCCAATGGCGGGCTGATCTTCCTGCAGCTCTGGCACACCGGCCGGATCTCGCATCCCGACGTGCAGCCGGACGGGCAATTGCCGGTGGCACCCTCGGCGCTCAAGCCCGAAGGCACGGCCTTCACCGAAACCGGCATGCAGCCGCACGTGACGCCGCGGGCGCTGGAGACGGACGAGATCCCCGGCATCGTCGAGGATTACCGCCGGGCCGCCGAGAACGCCAAGCGCGCCGGCTTCGACGGGGTCGAGATCCACTCGGCCAACAACTATCTGCTCGAGCAGTTCGTGCGCGATTCCACCAACCACCGCACCGACCAGTACGGCGGCTCGATCGAGAACCGCCTGCGCTTTCCGCTGGCCGTGGTAAAGGCGGTCACCGAGGTCTGGGGCGGCGGCCACCGCGTCGGCATCCGCCTGTCGCCGGCGACCACCGAGCCCGGCAAGACCCCCCTCGACAGCGACCCGAAGGCGACCTTCGGCGCCTACGTGGAGGCCCTCAACGCCTTCGGCCTGCTCTACGTCCACACCATCGAGGGCGTCACGCAGCAGACCCGCGACGTGCCGGACTCGGTCGATTTCGGCCAGATCCGCAAGCGCTTCAAGGGCGTCTATATCGGCAACAACCAGTATACCCTGGAACTCGCCGAGAAGGACCTCGCGGAGGGCCGCGCCGACCTGTTCAGCTTCGGCCGCCCCTACATCGCCAACCCGGACCTGGTGCAGCGCCTGGCGACCGGCGCGCCGCTGGCCGAGGCCCCGAAGCCGTACTGGTACGGCGGCGGCGCCAACGGCTACTCGGACTGGCCGGGCATGAACGGCCCGGTGGCGATCAAGCGCTGAACGGGAAGCCCGGAGCACGGGGTGTCGTGTGCCACCCTCCCCCCTCTGCGGGGGAGGGTGCCTGCGGAGCGGGCGGGAGAGGGGGCGACCGCTCCGGACAACGGGCGCCCCTCACCCGACCCGCTTCGCGGGCCACCCTCTCCCGCAGAGGGTGAGGGATCGCGCGGCGAGCACCCGCGATAGCCGGTCAGGTAGGCGCCGTCCGGGTGGAAAGAGGCTCGTTGCCCCGAAGTCACCCGTGCAGATGCGCCAGCACGGTCTCCCCCGCCGGGCTGGGAGCGTAGTGCGTCCGCTGGGTCCGCGCGTTCCTGTTGGTCAGGGCGAGGAGTCCTGCCTCGCTCGCCAGCGTCTCCACCGCCCGCAGCACCAGGGCGTGCTCCAGGCCGAACACCCGCGCGAAGCTGCGGCTGTCGCGGGCGAGGTCGAGGTGGAGGGCGGCGAGGATTCCGGCCTCCAGGGTCGAGAGGCCGGGCTGGAGGGCGGCGACCGAATCAGTGACCGCGAGGAACGTCTCCGCGTCGGCCGGCGGTTCGCTCATGCGGCGGCCGGTCGGCGCAGGCGGACCAGCACCGATTTCGAGGTCGGCGTGTCGCTCTCCGCACCGAAGGTCGAGAGCGGCACGAGGACGTTGAGCTCCGGATAATAGCCCGCGAGCGACCCGCGCGGCATGTCGAAGGGCACGAGGCGGAAATCCTCGGCTACCCGCGTGATGCCGTCCGCGTGGGTGCCGACGATGTCGACCCGGTCGCCGGCCCGGGCGCGGATCTCGGCCAGGTCGTCCGGATGGGCGAAGACCACGCGGCGCTCGCCGTAGACGCCGCGGTAGCGGTCGTCGAGGCCGTAGATCGTGGTGTTGTACTGGTCGTGGCTGCGGAAGGTCTGGAGCACGAAGGTGTCGGCCGCGCGCTTGGCCTGCTGGTGCTCCGTCGCCTCCGGGAGCGGGCCGGCGGAGAAGTTGGCCCGGCCGGTCGGCGTCTCGAAGCTGCGCTCGGCGGCGAGGTTCTTCAGCATGAAGCCGCGCGGGCGCCGGACGCGCAGGTTGTAGCCGGCAAAGCCCGGGATCGTGCGCTCGATCAGGTCGCGGATGCCGTCGTAATCGTCGGCGAGGGCGGCCCAGTTCACCCGCTCCGAACCGACGGTCGCCGCCGCCATCCCTGCGATGATGCCGATCTCGGAGCGCAGTTCGGGCGAGGCCGGCTTGTTGATGCCCCCCGAGCCGTGGACCATGCTCATTGAATCCTCGACCGTGACGATCTGGGTCTTGCCCTTCGAATTCCGGTCTATCTCGGTGCGGCCGAGGCAGGGCAGCAGGTAGGCGACCCGGCCCGGCACGAGGTGCGAGTGGTTGAGCTTCGTCGCGATGTGGACGGTGAGTTCGCAGGAGGCCAGCGCCCGGGCCACCAGGGCGGTGTCCGGCGTCGCGCGGGCGAAGTTTCCGCCGAGACCGATGAAGGCCCTCGAGGAGCCGTCGAGCATGGCGCCGATGGCGGCCAGCACGTTGTGCCCGTGCCGGCGCGGGGCGGGGAAGCCGAAGGTCCGCTCCAGGGCATCGAGGAGGGCGGCCGGGGGCTTCTCGTTGATGCCGACGGTGCGGTCGCCCTGCACGTTGGAATGGCCGCGCACGGGGCACAGGCCGGTGCCGGGGCGGCCGACATGGCCGCGCAGGAGCATGACGTTGGTCAGCTCGCGGATGGTGGCCACCGAGTGGCGGTGCTGGGTCACGCCCATCGCCCAGGTGCAGATCACCTTGTCGGCCGCCAGATAGACCTCGGCCGCAATCTCGATGTCGGCCCGGGAGAGGCCGGACTGGTCCTCGATGGCGTCCCAGGACGTGGCATCGACGGCGGCCCGGTAGGCCTCGTAGTCCGCCGTGTGGTTGCGCAGGAAGGTCCGGTCGAGGCGCGAGGGCTGGCCGGCGGCGAGCGCCGCGTCGTCGGCCGCGAACACCGCCTTGGCGATGCCCCGGAACGCCGCCATGTCGCCGCCGAGGCGCGGCTGATAATAGTGGCTCGCCACCGGCGCGCTGGCGCCGCGCAGCATCTCCACGGTGTTCTGCGGGTCGGCGAAGCGCTCGAGCCCGCGCTCGCGCACGGGATTGAACACCACCACCTTCGCGCCGCGCTGGGCGGCGCGCCGCAGGTCGCCGAGCATGCGCGGATGGTTGGTGCCGGGGTTCTGCCCGACCACGAAGATGGCGTCGGCCTTCTCGAAATCCTCCAGGAGCACGGTGCCCTTGCCGACGCCGATGGCCGCCTGCAGGGCGATGCCGCTGGCCTCGTGGCACATGTTGGAGCAGTCGGGGAAGTTGTTGGTGCCGTAGTGCCGGGCGAAGAGCTGGTAGAGATAGGCGGCCTCGTTGGAGGCGCGGCCCGAGGTGTAGAACTCGGCCTGGTCCGGGTGGTCGAGCCCGCGCAGGGTGGCGCCGATCTCGGCGAAGGCCGCGTCCCAGGTGGTGGCGACGTAGCGGTCGCTTGACGCGTCGTAGCGCATCGGATGGGTCAGGCGGCCCTCGCCCTCCAGGGCGTAATCGGTCCAGCCGCGCAGCTCGGTCACGGTGTGGCGGGCGAAGAACTTCGGCGGCGTGCGCTTGTCGGTAGCCTCCCAGGAGACCGCCTTCACGCCGTTCTCGCAGAACTCGAAGGAGGAGCCGTGCTCCGGGTCGCCCCAGGCGCAGCCCGGGCAGTCGAAGCCGTCGGGCTGGTTGGCCTTCAGCATGGCGCGGGCCCCCGAGAGCGGGGCGCGGCTGCCGAGCAGATGCTTGCCGCAGCTCTTCAGGGCCCCCCAGCCGCCGGCGGCGGACGAACGCTTCGGGGTCGCGACCGGGTGATCCATGAACGGGTCCTGGGACGGTCCCGCGCGGCCGAGGATCGGTCGCGAAACGGGGCCGTGGCCACCCAGCGATATCGCGATGCGGCGCGGGCGCTCAATCACGCGAAAACGCAGGCCAGTCATGCCGTTAGGGGTCCCATGCGTTTTTTGCAGAGCCGGTGTCCAGCAGGTTAAAATCGTTCCCAGCTGCATTGCGGAAGACCGGGGGCCCGTCGCCGGTCCCGGTCCCTGGTGAAGCGCCCGCCGATCGCCTAACCCTCGGTCCGGAACAGTGGCGGGGACGCCCGGGATGCGGGAGCGCGGGACATGAGGACGCCGGTGAGGATCTTCGCGGCGGCGGCCGTCGCCCTCGCGGTCGGCCTCGCGGTGATGGCGCATGACCGCCAGGTCGGCGCCGAATGGGCCGTGTCGGCCGAGCAGATCGCCGACGCGCAGGCCTACGGCAAGCCCGGGGTCGAGCTCCCGGCCGGCCACATGGTGACCGAGCCCCAGCGCAGCGAGGGCGCGGAGCGGCTTCCCCTGAAGTGGATCCTCCTCGGCCTCGCGGCCGGCGGCGCGGTGCTGGCCGGGACCGGGCATCGGCGCGAGCCGGCCCGGAAGCCGGACGGCCGGGGCTGAGGGCGCCCTGTCGCGCACCGGGCACACAGGCCTGGAAAAGCGCGCGCGGCCATTGACGCCGCCGCGGCCCATCGGGCCTCCTGTCCCGCGACGGTTCCTCGTCGACGAGGATCAAAAGGGAACGCGGTGAGGGTGTGAGCCCGAGGCCGCGGCTGCCCCCGCAACTGTGAGCGGCGAGCCCCTCATCAGCACGTCACTGGGCCTGTCCGGCCTGGGAAGACGATGAGAGGGCGGTGACCCGCGAGCCAGGAGACCTGCCGTCAGTCGTGGTCACACGCGAAACGCATCGGGCGGGGTGTCCTGATGGGTGTCGGGGTGGATGCCGTGCGGCATCCGCACCGGCCTCGTTCGCGGTGACGTGCCACAGACGTCGCCCGAGGTCCCATGCCGTCCTTCCGTTCCGGGTCATTGCCCCGTTCACGGCCCACCTATCGATCCTGGCTCCTGGCCTCCTGCGCCGGCCTCGCGTCCACCGGCGCCGCAATCCGCGATGCCGGCGCCCAGACCGCGCAGGCGGACCTCGCCGAACTCTCCGTGACCGCCGAGGCGCCGCCGACCGGCGGGGCCGGACCGGCCGCCAGTGCCGGGTTCGTCGGCGGGGTCACCGGGATCGGCGGCGGCCTCCGGACCGTCGATGCGGCGAGCGCCGGCGTGATCTCGGGCGCGGCGCTCAACAGCCGGCCGATCACCCGGCCGGGCGAGGCCCTGGAGAGCGTGCCCGGCCTCATCGTCACCCAGCATTCCGGGGAGGGGAAGGCCAACCAGTTCTTCCTGCGCGGGTTCAACCTCGACCACGGCACCGACATCGCGCTTCACGTGGACGGGATGCCGGTGAACATGCGCACCCATGCCCACGGCCAGGGCTACGCCGATCTGAATTTCCTCATCCCCGAGCTCGTCGGCGCCGTTGAGTTCCACAAGGGACCCTACTTCGTCCGCGACGGCGACTTCGCCTCCGCCGGCTCGGTGCGGATCGACTACCTCGACACGGTCGAGCGCAACCTCGCCCTGACCTCGCTGGGCAGCTTCGGCTACAAGCGCGCGCTCAGCATCGCCTCCGCGCCCCTCGGCGCGGGCCACCTGCTCGTGGCCGGCGAGGCCCAGACCTATGACGGGCCCTGGGACGTGCCGGACCGGCTCGCCAAGCTCAACGGCGTCGTCCGCTACAGCCAGGGCACGGCCCTCGACGGCTTCGCCCTGACGGGCATGGCCTACTGGGCGAAGTGGAACGCCACCAACCAGATCCCGGAGCGGGCGGTCGCGGAGGGCCTGATCGGCCGCTTCGGCAGCCTGAACCCCACGGATGGCGGCGACACCGGCCGCTTCTCGCTCTCGGGCCGCTGGAGCCGGACGGGCGAGGCCGGCATCACCCGGGCGAGCGCCTACGTGATCCGCTACGGGATGAACCTGTTCAACGACTTCACCTACTTCCTGAACGATCCGGTCGCCGGCGACCAGTTCCGCCAGCGCGACAGCCGCGTTCTCGGCGGCGGCGAAGTCAGCCACACCGTCCCGGGCAGCCTGTTCGGCCTGGCCATGGAGAACGAGTTCGGCGTCCAGACCCGCACCGACGACATCCGGGTCGGCCTGTTCAACACCGCCGCGCGGCAGTACCGCTCGACCGTGCTGGACGACCGGGTGCTGGAGGCGAGCGCGGCGTTCTACGTCGAGAATAGGGTGCGCTGGACCGACTGGCTGCGGACCAGCCTGGGTTTTCGCGCCGACGGGTTCTACGCCGATGTCCGCTCGGACACCCCGGCCAATTCCGGGCGCGCCCGGGACGGCATCGTCAACCCGAAGCTCGGGCTGGTGCTCGGGCCCTGGTTCGACACCGAGCTGTTCGTGAATTACGGCGGCGGCTTCCATTCCAACGACTCCCGCGGCGTCACCGCCACCGTCGACCCGACGAGCCCGCTGTTCAACATCAGCCGCTCGCCCTTCCTCGTACCCTCCACGGGCTCGGAGATCGGCCTGCGCAACCGGAGCATCGCCGGGCTGGAGACGGCCGTGACGCTGTTCCAGCTCGATTTCGCCTCCGAGAACCTGTTCCAGGGCGACAGCGGCACCACCGAGCCGAGCCGCCCGACCCGCCGCTTCGGCGTCGAGTGGACCAACCGCTACGCGGTGACGCCCTGGCTCTCCCTGGAGGGCGACCTGACGGTGACCAACGCCCGCTTCGCGGATCGCGACCCGATCGGCAACCGGGTGCCGGAGGCGCCCACCACGATCGCCTCGGCCGGCGTCACCTTCGGCGACGGACCGGGCTGGTTCGGGTCGATGCGCCTTCGCTACTTCGGGCCGCGGCCGCTGATCGAGGACAATTCGGTGCGCTCGCGCCCGACCGCCCTCGTGAACGGCCGGGTCGGCTACAACTTCGACAGCGGGATCAGCCTGTCCCTCGACGTGCTGAACCTGACCAACGCCAAGGCCGACCAGATCACCTACTTCTACACCTCCCGCCTGCCCGGCGAGGCGGCGGACGGCGTCGCCGACCGGCATTTCCACCCCGTCGAGCCGACGGCTTTGCGCCTGACCCTGGCCGGGCGGTTCTAGCCGCGCGCCGTCCTCAACCCGGCAGCTTGGCCAGGGCGGCGGCGTCGCGCCCGACCAGGGGGGCGAGCTGCGTGGCGCCCTCGGCCTTCATCCGGGTGAGGATGCCGGCCTTGATCTCGGGAATCAGACCGGGGCCGGCATAGACCAGACTCGAATAGAGCTGGAGCAGGCTGGCGCCGGCTCGGATCTTGGTCCACGCGGTCTCGGCCGAGTCGATCCCGCCGACGCCGACGAGGGGCAGCTTGCCGCCGACCCGGAGGTGAGCCTCGGCGAGGAGCCGGGTCGCCGCCGTGAAGAGCGGCCGGCCGGAGAGGCCGCCGGTCTCGCGGGCGAGCCCCGATTCGCGCAGGGTCCCGGGCCGGGCGATCGTCGTGTTGGACACCACCAGGCCCTGGACGCCGCGCCGGAGGGCGGTGGCCGTCATCGCATCGAGGGCCTCCAGGGTGATGTCGGGGGCGATCTTCAGCAGGATGGCGGTGGCCGGATGGGTCGCGTCCCGGGCCTCGACCACGCGGGCGAGCAATTCGTCGAGGAAAGCCTCGCCCTGGAGGTCGCGCAGGCCGGGCGTGTTCGGCGAGGACACGTTGACGGTGACGAAATCCACCAGCGGCGCCAGGGCGCGGGTGCAGGCGACGTAATCGGCGAGGCGGTCGGTCGAATCCTTGTTCGCGCCGATGTTGACGCCGACCCGGCCCGGCCGGCCCTTTCGGGCGGCGAGGCGCCCCCGGACCACGTCGAGGCCCTCGCTGTTCAGGCCGAAGCGGTTGATCACCGCCCGATCCTGCGTGAGCCGGAAGACCCGCGGGCGCGGATTGCCCGGCTGCGCCTTCGGAACGACCCCGCCCACCTCGACGAAGCCGAAGCCGAGTCCGAGCAGGGCATCGGGGACCTCCGCACCCTTGTCGAAGCCCGCCGCCAGGCCGACCGGGTTCGGGAACCGGCGCCCCAGGACCTCGACCGCCAGCCGGGCATCGTCGGCCGGGGGCCGGAGGGGCGGCAGGGCGGCGAGCCCGCGCAGGGTCAGGTTGTGCGCCGTCTCGGCGTCGAGGCGGTGCAGCAGGGGCTTGGCAAGGGGGAAGAGAGCGCCGATCATGCGGGACGTCCCGCGGCGAGACCGGTCGGGAGGACGTGGCGTCCGTCGGCGCCCAGGGGCAGTTCGGTGACGGAGCGGACGGCCGTCAGGTCGAGGTCGGCGTAGAGATGCGGGAACAGGGCGCCGCCCCGCGACGGTTCGTAGCGCAGGGCCGGACCCAGGGCCTCGGCCTCCACGGCGACGAGGACGAGGTCCCCGACGCCGGCGAAGTGGCGTGCCGCGGTCTCGGCCACCTGGTCCGCGCTGGAGAAGTGGATATAGCCGTCGGCGCGGTCGACCGGAGCGCCCGCGAAGCGGCCGATGGCCTCGGCCTCACGCCAGACGGCTCGGGGGGAGATCTTGTAGATGAGCGGCATGCCCGCTCCCTATCGGGTTTCGCAGGGTCGATCAAACGCCGCGGCGCGGATCCAAACCGCAACCGCACGGATACAGTTGAAGTCATGAGTTGCCAGGATGTCGCGATTGCAGATCGAACTGAATTTGCAACCCCGGCACCATTGCTTTTCGCGGTTTTTAGTTCTACTTTCCTATCTCTAGGCTGGACGTCTTAGCCGTAATTCGCTCTGAGCTTTCGATGCTGTCTCATGAACAGATCTGGACCGCCATCGACCGCCTAGCGGAACGTCATGGATTCTCCGCGTCCGGCCTCGCCCGCAGAGCCGGCCTGGATGCCACCAGCTTCAACCGGTCGAAGCGCATCGGCCCCGACGGCCGCAAGCGCTGGCCCTCCACCGAATCGGTCTCCAAGGTGCTCGCCGCCACCGGGGCGAGCCTCGACGAGTTTCTCCGGCTGATCGAGGCGCGCGACGGACCGGCGCGCACGATGATCCCGTTGATCGGTATGACCCAGGCCGGCGCCGGGCGCCTGTTCACGGACGAGGGCATGCCGACGGGCGGTCCCGGCTGGGAGGAGATCGAGTTTCCGGATCTCGCCGACGACCGCGCCTTCGCCCTGGAAGTGCAGGGCGATTCGATGATGCCGCTCTACCGCGACGGCGACGTGCTCATCGTGTCGCCGACCGCCGGGGTCCGCAAGGGCGACCGGGTCGTGGTCCGGCTCGCCGCCGGCGAGGTCCTGGCCAAGGAACTCAAGCGCAAGACCGCCCGCACCATCGAGCTGGCCTCGCTCAATCCCGACCACGCGGACCGGGTCGTCAACGTCAGCGACATCGCCTGGATCGGCCGGGTGATGTGGGTGCGCCAGTAGCCTGTCCGGCACAGCTTTGCCGTTGCCGCGGTTGCCGCTATGCCTTGGGGCCGGAGGGGCCGCGCGCCCCGGATCGGCGGACAGGCCATGGCATTGCCCCGGACGGACGATCACGCTGCTGAGGGCGAGCCGGAGGCCGGGCTCGTCCGACTGCTGACCGCCTCGGCGGTGCCGGCGGCCCTCCTGGCGCCGGAGGCGTCCGGCGGCCGCGTCGTCCGCGCCAACCGCGCGCTCCTCGATCTTGTCCGGCGATCCCCCGACGCCCCCCTCGACGGCGACCTGCACGCCTGGCTGGGGCTCGACGGCGACCGGGAATCCGGCGCCGCGTTCGCTGCGGCCCTCGCCGCCGGGGCTCCGGAGGGCGTCGAGGTCCTCGCGCGGCCGGGCGGCGGCGCGACGTTCTGGGCGCAGGTCTTCGTCGTCCCGGTGACGGGGACGCCCTACCGCCTCGCGCAGGTCGTCGACGTGACCCGGCGGCGCGACGCCGAGGGCGCCCTCGCGCTCTCGCGCCAGCGCGAGGCCCTGGGCCTCCTCACCAACAGCGTGGCGCACGAGTTCAACAACTTCCTCCAGATCCTGATCGGCTACATCGACGGGCTGAAGCGGCGCCTGGGCGACCGCGACGAGCCCTTCATCCAGCGCGCCATCGTGCGCTCGACGGATGCGGCCGAGCGCGCCACCACCCTGACCCGGCAGCTCCTCGCCTTCTCGCGGCGCATCGCCCCCGACGTCCGCCCGGTCGACCTGAACCGGCTGATCGAGGCATTCGGGGCGCGCATCGGGCCGACGCTTCCGGCCCGCGTCGCCCTCGAGATCCGGACCACGCCGGGGCTCGCCTGCGGCCTCAGCAACCCGACGCAGATCGAGCTCGCCCTCAGCCACATCGTCGCCAATTCCTGCGAGGCGATGCCGGCGCCCGGACGCATCGTCATCGCCACCTTCGCGGTGCCCCCGGGCGACCGCGCCCTGAAGCGGCCGGGCGACGGCGCGGTCGGCATCACGGTGACCGACGAGGGCCAGGGCATGTCGCCCGAGATGGCGGCCCGCGCCCTGGCGCCCTTCGTCACCAGTCGCGAGGCCGGCCGCGGCGCCGGGCTCGCCATCGTGCACGGCCTCGTCAAGCGCCAGAACGGCACGGTGTCGATCGACTCGAAGCCCGGGGAGGGCGCCACGGTCCGGATGGTGTTTCCCGCCGCGCATTGAGGGAAATCGCAGGGATTTCGCGAGGAACACCGGACTAAAACTCCGGCGCGGACGTCACCATATCAGGAGCGGCGTAGTCGCCGGACTTCCCTGTTGTTCACCAGAGGCGTTTTCATGCTCACCTCCACCACTCGCCGGAAGCGCGCGGCGTCCATCCTCGCGCTCGCCGCGACGCTGGTCCTCGCAGCGCCCGTCGTCGAGGCGCGTCCCGGAAGCGGCAGCAGCGGTGGCATGGGTTCGCGCGGCTCGCGCACCTACGCGCCGCCCTCGGCCACCACGACGGCCCCCGGCGCGCCGGCCCCGATCCAGCGCTCGCAGACCCAGCCCGGCCCGGCCATGGGCAATCCCGGCATGAACACCGCCGCGCAGCCCGGCCGACGCTTCGGCGGCGGCTTCATGGCCGGCCTCCTCGGCGCGGGCCTGCTCGGCGCGCTCCTCGGCGGCGGCTTCTTCGGCGGCCTCGGCGGCATCGCCTCCTTCCTCGGCCTGATCCTGCAGGTCGGCCTCGTGGTCCTGCTCGTCGCCTTCGCGGTGCGCTGGTTCCGTCGGCGCCAAGGCCAGCCGGCCGCCGCCGGCCTGTCCCGCTCGAACCTCGACGGCGCCGGCGCGAATCCGGGTCCGATGGGTGGTTCTCCGCTCGGGGGGGCTCCGATGGGTGGCAACCCGGGCCAGGCCCAGCGCGGTCCCGCCCCGGTCCAGCCGGTGCAGGCGCGTCCCGTCCAGATCGGTCCCGGCGACTTCGAGAGCTTCGAGATCGCCCTCAACGACGTGCAGGCGGCCTATGGCCGTGGGGACGTCGCGGCCCTGCGCAACCTCGCGACTCCGGAGATGGCCGGCTACTTCATCGAGGAACTGCAGGCCAACGAGGCGCGCGGCGTCGTCAACCGGATCTCCGACGTGAAGCTCCTCCAGGGCGACCTCTCCGAGTCCTGGGGCGAGGGCAATGCCGAGTACGCCACGGTGGCGATGCGCTACGCCATCAAGGACGTGACGCTCGATCGCCGGACCGACCGGGTCGTCGAGACCGGCGAGCCGGAGGCGGTGGAACTCTGGACCTTCGTGCGCGAGCGCGGCGGCCGCTGGGTCCTCTCGGCGATCCAGCAGGGTCGCTGACGCTCGGCCCCGTCCGACACCGATGAATGAAGAGGGCCGCGCGGAGGCATCCGCGCGGCCCTTTCTCGTGCCGGTGGATCAGACGGGGCGGTAGGCCTGGGCCATCGCCACGAAGGCGGCGACCGGGACCTCCTCGGCCCGCGCGGTCTCGGGAATGCCGGCGGCCGCCAGGAGCCGGGCCGGGTCCGGGACCGCCGCCTTGAGGCTTTGGCGCAGCATCTTGCGCCGCTGCCCGAAGGCCGCCCGGGTGATCGCCTCGAGCGCCTGGACCGAGCAGGGCAGGGGATCGCGCCGGGGCGTCAGCCGGACGATGGACGAGGTCACCTTCGGCGGCGGCACGAAGGCCGAGGGCGCCACGTCGAACAGGATATGCGCCTCGGTGCGCCAGCCGCAGAGAACGCCGAGGCGGCCGTAATTCGCCCGATCCTCCTCGTCCGCGACGATGCGCTCGGCCACCTCGCGCTGGAACATCAGCGTCAGGGACTCCCACCAGGGCGGCCACGCGCCCCCGGCGAGCCAGCCGACGAGAAGCGGCGTGCCGATGTTGTAGGGCAGGTTGGCGACGATCCGTACCGGACCCGCGCCGATCAGGGGCACGGGGTCGAAGCTCAGGGCGTCGGCATCGACCACCTCGAGGCGCCCGGGGTAATGCGCCGCGATCTCCGCAAGCGCCGGCAGGGCGCGCGGATCGCGCTCGATCGCGATGACCCGGGCGGCGCCCTCCGCCAGCAGCGCGCGGGTGAGGCCACCGGGGCCAGGCCCGATCTCGACCACGGTGATGCCCTCGAGCGGGCCGGCCGACCGGGCGATCCGCCCGGTCAGGTTGAGATCGAACAGGAAGTTCTGGCCCAGCGCCTTCTTGGGTTCCAGGCCGTGCCGGCGCACCACCTCCCGAAGGGGCGGCAGGCCGTCGAGGCTGACGCTCCCGTCCTCGCTCACGCCCCGGCCTTCACGAGACGGGCGGCGAGGCGGAGTGCCGCCATCAGGCTGTCGGGTCGGGCGATGCCCTTGCCGGCGATGTCGAAGGCCGTGCCGTGGTCCGGCGAGGTGCGGATGAAGGGGAGTCCGAGGGTGACGTTCACGCCCTCGTCGAAGGCCAGGGTCTTGATCGGGATCAGGGCCTGGTCATGGGTCGGCGTCAGCGCGACGTCGTAGGTCGCCCGCGCCCGTTCGTGGAAGAGGGTGTCGGCGGGCAGCGGCCCGCGGATGTCGATGCCCTCGGTCTGCAACTGCAGCACGGCCGGCTCCAGCACGTCGCGGTCCTCCGTGCCCATGGTGGCGTTCTCGCCCGCATGGGGGTTGAGGCCGGAGAGGACGAGGCGCGGCCGGGCGAGGCCGAAGCGCCGCCGCAGGTCCTCCGCCACGATGCGGGCGGTGCGCATGACGAGGTCCTGCGTCAGCAGTTCGGGGACCCGCCGCAGGGCGACGTGGATGGTGACGGGCACCACCGCGAGGGTCTCGCTCCAGAGCATCATCACGGGGAGCGGTGGCGTCTCGCCGGGGGCGACGGAGCAGGCGGCCAGGAACTCGGTATGGCCCGGATGGGCGAAGCCGACCTGCGTGAGCACGTACTTGGCGATCGGGTTGGTGACCAGGGCGGCGGCCGCCCCGGAACGGACGAGGTCCACCGCGGTGGTGATCGATTCCAGGATCGCGCCGGCATGGGCGGAATCGGGGCGCCCCGCCACCGCGTGAACGGCCGCGCCGCTCGGCAGGGCCATCACCGGGAGGGCGCGCCCGAACACCTCGGTGGCGAGGTCCGGGCCGACATCGGCGATGGGAACCTGCAGGTTGAGCGCGCTCGCCCGCCGCTCGACGAAGTCGGGGTCGGCGACGAGGAAGAAGGGGGGCAGGCCGGTGCCCGCATCGCGCAGGCGCCACGCCA
The DNA here is from genome assembly GCF_001422885.1 of Methylobacterium sp. Leaf104. Classification (GTDB taxonomy): domain Bacteria; phylum Pseudomonadota; class Alphaproteobacteria; order Rhizobiales; family Beijerinckiaceae; genus Methylobacterium. The sequence continues at coordinate 606,043 of NZ_LMMZ01000001.1, forward strand.
TCAGGGCGAGTTCCGGGCCGATGCCGGCCGGGTCTCCGAGCGTGAGGGCGATCGGCCCGTGCAGGCTGCTCACCGCATCACTCCGTGTCGTTCGAGGGGTGGGCCGCTTCAGCGGACCGTCGAGATGCCGTCGGCCGTGATGGCCGTGTTCAGGTTCTGGCGGAAGTCCGCCTCGCCCAGGGTCTTGAGTTCGAGCCGCAGCAGCACCGTCCTGTTGCGCTCGCTGGTGCCGAGCGAGGCCGCCACCGGCGAGACGATGTAGTTGACGGAGACCGTGGTGCACTCGTCCTGGTAGCCGCCGCCGATGCTCATGCCCGAGAGATAGGCCCGGCCCGGGTTGCTGTAGACCGGTGCGGCGCCGACGGGGTTCGCGAGGTAGGAGGCGTAGGCCGTCTGGAAGTTGTCGCGCACGTCGAGGTAGTGGGACAGATCGACGAGGGCGGAGCCGGTCACGAACCAGTTCGGCGTCACGTGGTAGGTCGCCGAGGCGGTGATGCCCTCGCGGCGGTTGGCGAAGCCGAGGGCCGGCTGTGCCTTGTAGTAGGAGTAGAACGCCGACAGGTCGATCGGCGCGAAGGGCGCGAGGCGGGCGATCACGCCGGTCTCGAGCCGGTTCACCCCGAGATCCGCGTGGTCGAAGCGGCCGCGGGTGATGAAGGTGATGTGCTGGTTCGGCGAGAGCTGGAACCGGCCGACGAAGTCCGAGGCCCGGCTGTCGAGGCCGGAATCGAGGCCGACATTGGCGATGTCGCCGCGGCGGAACGAGTTGACGCCGGCGATCTGGATCGATTCGCCGAACATGACGTTCGCGTACCAGCCCGCGGGGGTCACGACGGAATACTGCGCGCCGATGTTGGTGCGTACGCCGCCTTCGACCCGGTCGTAGCCCGAGAACTTGTCCCACTCGAACAGCGAAGTGTCGTCGAAGATCAGGCTCTGCGCGTCCTCGTTCGGCAGCCGGCCGATATGGGTCTCGCTCGGGCGCGCGATGACCTGGGCGATCGGCTCCAGGGTGTGGACGCCGAGGGGGCCGAAATTGCTGACGAACGGGTAGCGGTAGTCGATGCCGACGGCGGGCAGCACCCGGCCCGAGAAATCCGAGTCCTGCGTCGCGATGTTGGCCGAGAGGGCGTTCTGGTAGCCCGAGGTGCGCGGGTCGACGAAGAACGCGTCCGTGCGCAGGTAGGCGAACGGCGTGAAGACCTGGCCGACATCGTCGATGAAGCTGCGGCGCCAGGAGAGCTGGGCCGAGGCGCGGGTGTTCGTGCCGGCCAGGCCCCGGATCACGCACTGGCCGCGCGAGAACGAGGTGCACGTCTCGTAGAGGTAGTAGGTCTTGCCGTTGATCGTCGGGGTCAGCAGGTAGGCGGTCGGGCTCTGGACCGCCTGGAAGTCGGTGGCCTGACGGGTCAGGCTGGTGATGTTGGCCTCGAAGCGGACCTCGCCGCCGAGGAAGCCCGGCCCGTTGATGCGCTTGTCGTAGTCGATCACCGGCGCGACGAAGGGCTGTTCCTTCTGCCAGTCGAAGCTCGACAGGCCCTTGAAGTAGTAGCCCCGTGCCTCGAACCACGAGCGGTCGCCCTGGCCGATCAGGTAGCCGGTCGACACCGCCTCGCGGAAGTAGTCGGTCGTGATGCTCTGGTTGCGGATGCGGTAGTTGTCCAGGAACCACTTGTCGGTGACGCCGACGATGTCCCAGCCGGTGCGCCAGCGGTCGTTGATGTAGAACTGGCCCTTGGTCTCCACCGAGCCGCGGAAGTCGCGGTCGCCCGCGCCCAGAGGACCGGGCAGGAAGGCGCTCGGCGTCGTCTGGAAGATGCCGGACAGGCGCAGATTGTACGAGCCGGTCTCCAGCCGGTGCCGGAACTCGGCCTGGCCGAGGACGCCCTGGTTGCTCAGGAAGGCCGGCGAGAGGGTGAGATCGTAGTTCGGCGCGAGGTTGACGAAGAACGGGGTCGCGAGGCCGGAGCCCAGCGCCGTCGAGGTCAGGAAGCGCGGCGTCAGGAAGCCGGTCTTGCGCTTCACCGTCGGGTCGGCGGTCTCGAAATACGGCAGGTAGGCGACCGGGATGCCGCCGATCTCGAGGGTCGATTCCTCGAAGGCGACGGTGTGGGTCTGGTTGTTGTGGACGATCTTGGTGGCGCGGATCTGCCAGAGCGGCGGCGTCTCCGGGTTGTTCTTGCACGGCTCGCAGGCGGTGTAGGTGCCGTACTCGAAGCTCGTGCTGTCGCCCTCGATCCGCTCGGCGCGGGGCGCGGAGAAGCGGGTGCGGACGGTCTGTCCGTTCAGCTGGACGCTCTGCTGGACGCGCAGCGCGTCGATGAAGCCGTTCCTGAAGTCGTCGGTGAGCTCCATCCTGGAGCCGGTGACCACGGCGCCCGAGGCCTCCGTCAGGCGCACGTTGCCCTCGGCGAAGACGCGGCTCGCCTGGCGGTCGTAGATCACCCGGTCGGCCTGCAGGGTGCGCGGGCCGTAATGCAGCTCGGCGTTGCCGCGGGCCGTCACGGTGTTGCGGTCGTTGTCGTAGACGAGCTCGGCGGCCTCCACGAGGAGGCGCTCGGCGGGCTTGCCCGAATCCGGTTTGCCGGCGGTCGCCTTCGGGGCGCCGGCCCTAGATGCCCCCTGGGCGAGCGCCTGCCCGCCAGGCGCCGCGGGGGCGACGGCCGTGAGCAGCACCACGAACCCCGTGGCCAACGTGATGTCGGCGACCTTACGCAACGCCAGTCCCAACTCCTGCCAAGGCCTTCGCCCCATCGCCACCACCGAGTCCGACATCAGCCGTCCTCCTGATAGAGAAGCGTGAGCGTACCAAGGAGACTCCCTACCACGGCCGGGAACCAGGCCGCCACAGCCGGCGTCACGATTCCCGAGGCACCGAGGCCTTCCAGCACCTGTCGCGCGACGTACAGCACGAACCCCGCCGCCACGCCGCCCAGCACCAGTTTGCCCACCCCACCAAAGCGGAAGAACCTTAAGGAAACGCTGGCCGCCACCAGGACCATGGCCAGGAACAGGACGGGCCTGGCCAGCAGCACGTCGTACTGGAGGCGGTAGCGGGTGGCGTCGAGGCCCGCCCGCTCGGAGCGTGAAATGGTCTCGGGGAGTTGCCAGAAAGGCACGGATTCCGGCGGCGTGAAGCGCTGCCGCACCTGCGAGGGCACCAGGGTCGAGGCGATCAGGTAGGTGTCGAAGGTCTCGGCCGGCTGGCCCTTGGCCATCACCCGGGCCTGGTTCAGCTCCCAGTAGCCGTCGTGCAGGCTGGCCTTGGCGGCCTCGATCTGCGCGGTGAAGACGCCGGCCTCGTCGAAGGTGAAGACCGAGACGCCCGCGAGCGTGGTGGTGCCCTCCACCGCGGTGTCGGCCCGGATGATCGCCTGGCCGTCGAGGCTGCGCTGGCGGATCCACAGGTCCTTGCCGGAATTGGCCTTGGTCGAGCGAGCGAAGATCTTCGCTTCGATCTCGGTGGAGCGCTGCTTCATCAGTGCCGAAACGGGGTTGTAGACGCCGACCGTGAAGGCCCCGATGGCCAGCGCCACGAACACGCCGGGCTGCAGGAACTGCCAGGCCGAGATGCCGGCGGCCCGGGCCACCACCAGTTCGAGCTTGCGCGAGAGCTGGAGCAGGGCGGCCATCGAGCCGAACAGGATCGCGAACGGCAGCACGCCCTCGGCCACGGCCGGGGTCCGGTAGAGCGAGAGCTGCGCCATCAAACCTGTGGACGCGCCCTCCGCGTCGCCGGCGCGGCGCAGGAGCTCGACGAAATCGAGGGTGTAGACGAGCGTGAACACCGTGAGGAACACGCCCAGGATCGTGCGCACGAAGCGCATCGCGAAGTAGCGGCCGAGAGTGGCGCCGATCAGCATCGCGTCAGCCCCGTCTCACTGCACGCCGAGGCGCGGGCGCCGGCCGAAGCGTCCGAAGAACCCGGCCGCGGCCCGGCTCACCCGGGTGTTCCAGTCCCGGACCGCCGCGCCGTTGAAGATCATCACCGCCGAGATCAGGATGGCGAGGAGGGGCACGGCGTAGACCGCGATCACCGCGCCCTGGCTGCGGGCGGCCGCGCTGGAGGCGGCGAAGCCGCCGATGCGCACCACCACCACGGCGAGGACCGCCCCCGCGACCGCGAGGCCGCGCCCCTGGCGCGTGGTGCGCGGGTCGCCCAGCGCCGCGAAGGCGATGAAGGTAAGGGCGAGCGGGTAGAGCCAGGACGAGAGCCGGTCGTGCAGCTCGGCCCGGAAGCGGCCCTTCTGCTGCATGTAGTAGGTCTCGCTGGTGTCGGGGAACAGCAGCTGCGCCGTCGCGCGCTCGCGCGGCTTGTAGACCAGCTCGGCATCGGGCGGCGTGAAGGCCGCGAGATCGACGGTGTAGCGCTCGAAGGTGATGATCGAGGCGTCGCGGGAATCCTTCTGCTGCCGATGGATGCTGCCCTTCTCGAGGGCGAGGTAGCTCTGGCCGCCGTATTCCTGCGCCTGGCCGCGCTCGGCGAGATACACCACCGACTTGCCGGCCTCGCGCTTGTCCTGGATGAACAGGCCGAGCAGGGCCCCGCCCGGGCCGCGCTCGCGGAAGTGGAAGGTGATGCCGCTGTCGAGGCTGGTGAACTGCCCTTCCTTGACCACGTTGGCGATGAAGTCGCCCCGCACCCGGGTCAGCACGTCGCGCAATTCCTGGAAGGACGACGGCATCACCTGGATCGTCAGGAAGGCCACCGCGAGGCTGACGGCGAGGCCGAGGCTGAGGAAGGGCCGCAGGATCTGGCGGGGCCGCATGCCAGCGGCCGACATCACGATGAGCTCGGAATCGCCGTTCAGCTTGTTCAGCGCGTAGACGACCGCGATGAACAGCGCCACCGGGGCGATCACGGTGATCAGCGTCGGCAGCGACAGGCCGGTGATGAGGAAGAAGATCACCAGGGTCTGACCCTTGGCGGTGATGAGGTCGAGCTCGCGCAGGGCCTGCGTCACCCAGATCGTGCCGGTGAGGCCGACGAGGCAGGCGAAGAACGCCCCGAGCGCGATTCTGAAGATGTAGCGCTCGATCTGCGTCATGGGTTCTCGTGGATCGGCGTCCCGCGGATCGCCTCCCGCCTCGCCTGGCGAGGCTCGGCCCCGCCCGTTTCTACCCGTCCCGCCCCCCGGCCGTCGACTCCGATCCGGGCGCGCCGATTCGGGCCCTTTCAGGGCCGTCCGGTCGCGTTGCGTTCTCTGCCTCAACAGGTACACAGAAGCGCCTGGAGGGGCACGTCCAATGCCGTGCCGCTCCGCACATCTTGCACGCACGACTTCGAACGCACCGTTCGTTCGAGCCCAATCCTCGGAAAGCTAGCGTCATGGCGGACGGAATTACGATCGCGTTCGGGTCCCTGGGTCCGGTGGGCCGAGGCGACGTCGTCCTCTTCGTCGGCGACGATCTCGCCCTGGCTCCGGCCGTGGCCAAGGCGATCGGTGGCGGCGTGGCCGATCTCGTCGCCCGCGCGGCCGCGGGCGAGCGCTTCAAGGGCAAGTCCCTGTCGGCCCTGGCGCTGCCCGCGCCGGCCGGCCTCGACGCCGACCGCCTCCTGGTGATCGGCCTCGGCTCGGAGAAGGATCGCGCCAAGATCGACTGGCCGGCGCTCGGCGGCTTCACCGCCAGCAAGGTCTCGGGCCGGAGCGCCCATGTCGCCCTGATCTTCGCCGGCCTCGACGTCACCGCGGCGAATGCCGCCGACTTCGCCCTCGGTGCCCGCCTGCGCCACTACAGCTTCGACCGCTACAAGACCAAGAAGAAGCCCGAGGGCGAGGATGCGAAGGGCACCGCGTTGACCCTGATGGTGGCGGATGTCGCCGCCGCCGAGGCCGCCGCGAAGGTCTCGGAGGCCGTCGCCGACGGCGTCATCCTGGCCCGCGAACTCGTCAACGAGCCGCCGAACGTCCTCTACCCGGAGGAATTCGCCCGCCGTGCCGAGGCGCTGACGCAGCTCGGCGTCGAGGTCGAGGTGCTCGGCCCCGGCAAGCTCGAGGCGCTCGGCATGCGCGCCCTCCTCGCCGTGGCTCAGGGCTCCACCAAGGAGGCCCGCGTCGTGGTGATGCGCTGGAACGGCGCCGCCGATCCGTCGGAGGCGCCCATCGCCTTCATCGGCAAGGGCGTGTGCTTCGATTCCGGGGGCGTCTCGATCAAGTCCGCCGGCGGCATGGAGGACATGAAGGGCGACATGGGCGGCGCCGCCTGCGTGGTCGGCACGATGCACGCCCTTGCCAGCCGCAAGGCGACGGTCAACGTCGTGGGCGCCATCGGCATCGTCGAGAACATGCCCGACGGCAACGCCATGCGCCCGAGCGACATCATCACCTCGATGTCGGGCCAGACCATCGAGGTCATCAACACCGACGCCGAGGGCCGCCTCGTCCTCGCCGACGTGCTCTGGCACATCCAGGGCTCCTACAAGCCGAAGTTCATGATCGACCTCGCCACCCTGACGGGCGCGATCATCGTGGCGCTCGGCCAGGACATCGCCGGGATGTTCTCCAACGACGACGCCCTCTCGGCCAAGATCGCGGCGGCCGGCGAGGCGACGGGCGAGGCCGTGTGGCGGATGCCGCTGATCCCGGCCTACGACAAGGCCATCGACTCGAAGTTCGCCGACATGAAGAACTCCGGCGGCCGCCACGGTGGTGCCGCCACGGCGGCCTCGTTCCTGAAGCGCTACGTGAACGACGTGCCGTGGGCGCATCTCGATATCGCTGGCGTCGCGATGTCCTCGTCGGCGAGCGAGATCAACCGGAGCTGGGGGGCGGGCTGGGGCGTGCGCCTGCTTGACCGCCTGGTGCGCGACAACTACGAGGCCTGAGCCGCGTGCTGCCGGCCGCGATCCCGCTGGCAGCCGCGATCCTGGCGGTCGCCGTCGCCTTCGTCACGGGCTTCGACCAGCGGGCGGCCCTGCCGCCCGAGCTCGAAGCCCGCTTCTACGGCTTCTTCCTCGATCGCTACCCGCTCTTCGCCGTGGCGATCGTCTACGGGCTCGCCTGCCTCGGCCTGCGGGTCGTCCGGCCGGGCCCCGCCGGCTGGCCCCGTCGCCTCGTCGGCGGGGCGCTCGCCCTGGCGCTGTTCCTGGCGGTCTGCCTGCATCCCACCTTCGGTGGCGTGACCCTGCGCCTCGCCTTCGCCAGCGGCGGCACCGCCTTCCTGACTCAGCAGGCGATGCCGGCCGCCTACGCCCTCGGGTCGGCACTGGCCGCCACCCTGTTCGCGACGTCATTGGGCATCGGCGCCCTGCTGATCGGCAACCGGCCGCCGCAGCGCCCGCGGCGCTGGCTGCGGACGATCGCCGGGATCCTGCTGCGCTACCTCACCCTCTGGTTCGCCCTGGCGGTGCTCGGTCTCGCCCATGCGGCGGGCTTCGGCATCTGGCCGCGCCGTTCGATGACGATGACCGATGCCGTGTTAGCGGTGGCGCTGGCCTGCATCGCCTTTCTGCCGCACCTGAGCTGTAATGGGCTGACGATGCGTCAGGATCGTTCCCGTCGGCTCCATGCCGCCGCTTGATCCCGCCGCCGGGATGGCCGAGGATGGTTTAGATGTGAACTAAGGGGGCAGGAAGCCGCCGGGTCGCGTCGCAGGGAGGATCCACATGGCCGAAACCCGGAGCGCCGCGCGCCCGTGGCTGACCGCTTATCCGCCGGGCATTCCCGCGGAGCTCGACGTCGACCGCCTCGGGACGCTGGTCGATCTGTTCGAGGATTGCATGGCGCGCTCGGCCGCGCGTCCGGCCCTGGAGAGTTTCGGCGCCCGGGTCTCCTACGCGGCCCTCGGCGCATCGTCCGAGGCCGTGGCGGCCTGGCTCGCCGCGCAGGGCCTCGCCAAGGGCGACCGCGTCGCGATCATGATGCCGAACGTCGCCGCCTATCCGGCGACGATCTTCGGCGTGCTGCTCGCCGGCTGCACCGTCGTCAACGTCAATCCCCTCTACACCCCGCGCGAACTGACGGCGCAGCTGAACGATTCGGGTGCGCGCATCCTGTTCGTCCTGGAGAACTTCGCCCACACGGTGATGCAGGCCCTGCCGGACCTCGCCCTCGACCGCATCGTCCTGGCCGGCCCCGGCGACGGCCTCGGCCTGAAGGGACGGCTGATCACCCTCGCCTCGCGCCACCTGAAGAAGGCGGTTCCGCCCTATCGCTTCCCCGACGGTCTCGCGGTCCGCTTCGACGCCGTGATCCGCGCGGGGACCGGCAAGCCCAAGGTCCGGGTCCGCGTCGGGCCGGACGATCTGGCGTTCCTGCAATATACGGGCGGGACCACGGGGGTGGCCAAGGCGGCGATGCTCACCCACCGCAACATCATGGCCAATGTCGAGCAGAGCCGGATCTGGTTCCGCGTCTCCGCCGATGACGGGCAGGCGCGCGTCATGGTCACGGCGCTGCCGCTCTACCACATCTTCGCACTGACCTGCTGCTTCTTCTTCTTCATGAAGGTCGGCGGCTGCTGCCTGTTGATCGCCAATCCGCGCGATGCCGACGGCTTCATCAAGATGCTCAAGGGTACGCGCTTCACCCACTTCTCCGGGGTGAACACCCTGTTCAACCTGCTGATCAACCATCCGAGGATCCGGGAGGTCGACTTCTCGAAGCTCGATTTCGTCATCGCCGGCGGCATGGCGGTGCAGGCCACTGTCGCCGAGAAGTGGAAGGCGATCACCGGCAGCGCCATCGTCGAGGGCTACGGCCTGTCCGAGACCTCGCCGGTGGTCTGCGTCAACCCGCCGGACCTCACCGAGTGGAGCGGCACCATCGGCTACCCGTTGCCCTCCACCGACGTCTCGATCCGCGGGCTCGACGGTCGGGAGGTCGAGATCGGCGAGCCCGGCGAACTCTGCGTGCAAGGGCCCCAGGTCATGGCCGGCTACTGGAAGCGGCCGGACGAGACCGCCCGGGCTACCACGGCGGACGGCTATTTCCGCACCGGCGACGTGGCGGTGCTCAACCCCGATGGGCAGGTCCGCATCGTCGACCGGATGAAGGACATGATCCTCGTCTCGGGTTTCAACGTCTACCCGAACGAGATCGAGGACGTGCTCGCGAGCCATCCGGGCGTGCTCGAATGCGCCGTGGTGGGCGCCGTCAACGACGAGACCGGCGAGATGGTCGTCGCCCACGTGGTGCGCAGGGACGACGCGACGACCACCGACGTGCTGCGGACCTTCGCCCGCTCGCAGCTCACCGGCTACAAGGTGCCCCGCCGGGTCGTCTTCCACGACGCCCTGCCCAAGACCAATGTGGGCAAGGTGCTGCGCCGGGCCCTGCGCGACGATCCGCCCCCGCCGTGACGCCCCGGCGCCCGTAACCTTCGCATCCCTGCCGGCGAAGGGTGACATCGAGACGGCTTGCGCGCTCGCCGCGTGCGGCCAATGTCAGGGCGACAGGCCGGCGCGCCGCGATTCGCGCCGCACGGAGGGATCGACATGCATATCAGGCGCACCCGGGCATGGGAGATGCCCGAACATCTCGCGACGCCGGAGAGCGTCTTCCTCGACCGCCGGCGCCTCCTGGGCGGTGCGGCGGGCCTGGCGGCCGCCTCGCTGATCGGGACGGATGGCGCCCGGGCGGCGTCCGATCCCACCGCCGACCTCTACCCGGCCAAGCGCAACGAGGCCTATACCCTCGACCGCCCGCTGACGCCCGAGAAGTACAGCGCCGACTACAACAACTTCTATGAGTACGGCACCTCGAAGTCGGTCCTCCCGGCCGCGAACGCCCTGAAGACTCGCCCATGGACGGTGGCGATCGACGGCCTCGTCGAGAAGCCGATATCCCTCGGGATCGACGACCTGATCCGCAAGATGCCGCTGGAGGAGCGGCTCTACCGGCACCGCTGCGTCGAGGCCTGGTCGATGTCGGTGCCCTGGACCGGGTTCCCGCTCTCGAAGCTCGTGGCCCTGGCCAAGCCGACCTCGGGCGCGAAGTACATTCAGATGCAGACCTTCCTCGACCGGTCGATGGCGCCGGGCCAGAAGTCGTTCCTGTATCCCTGGCCCTACACCGAGGGCCTGACCTTGGAGGAAGCTGGCAACGACCTCGCCTTCATCGCCACCGGCGTCTACGGCAAGCCGCTCGCCAACCAGTTCGGCGCGCCGATCCGCCTCGTGGTGCCGTGGAAGTACGGCTTCAAGTCGGTGAAATCGATCACCAAGATCTCGTTCGTGGCCGAGCGTCCGAAGACCTTCTGGGAAGGGCTGCAATCGGCCGAGTACGGCTTCTGGGCGAACGTCAACCCGGCGGTGTCGCATCCGCGCTGGAGCCAGGCCACGGAACGCGTGCTGGGCACCGACCAGCGCGTCCCGACCCTGATCTACAACGGCTACGGCGAGCAGGTCGCCGGCCTCTACAAGGGGCTCGAGAAGGAGCGCCTGTTCGTCTGAAGCCGGCGGCCGACGGGGTGGAGATCGCCCCGTCGGATCAATAGGTCCAGCGCCGGCCCTAATAGGTCCAGCGCTGGGCCTTCGCGACGAGGAAGTCGCGGAACGCCTGGACGCGGGCTACCGAGCGCATCTCCTCGGCATAGACGAGGTAGCTCTCCATGTGCGGCATCTCGGTCTCGCGCATGACCTGCACCAACCCCGCCTGACCCTCCGCCGCGTAGTCGGGCAGGATGCCGATGCCGGCGCCGGTGTCGATGGCCTGCTGCAGGGCGGTGATGTTGTTCACCGTGAAGTGGATCGTCCGGCGCTCCTGGCCCTCGCGGCCGACGGTGGAGAGCCAGTGCGTCGCCAGCAGGTAGGACGGCTCGTTGCCGCCGAACGAGACCAGGCGGTGGTTGTCGAGGTCGGCGATGGATTTCGGCTCGCCGAAGCGCTTGACGTAATCCTGCGACGCGAAGGCGTGGTAGTGCACCGTGAACAGCCGCCGCTGGATCAGGTCCGGCTGGGCCGGGCGTCGCATGCGGATGGCCACGTCCGCCTCGCGCATGGCCAGATCGAGCTCCTCGTTGGTGAGGATGAGCTCGACGCGCACGTCCGGGTAGAGGTCGAGGAACTCGGCGATTCGCTGGGCAAGCCAGGCGGTACCGAGACCGACCGTCGTCGTTACCTTGAGGTCGCCGGTCGGCCGCTCGCTCGTCTCGACCAGGCGCGCCTTGGTGTTCTCGAGGCGCAGCTTCATGTCGCGCGCCGCGCGGAACAGCAGGTCGCCCTGCTCGGTCAGGATCAGGCCGCGGGCGTGGCGGTGGAACAGCGGCGCCTTCAACTCCCGCTCGAGGGCGCTGATCTGCCGGCTCACGGCCGACTGGCTCAGGCCGATGTCGTCGCCCGCGCGCGTGAAGCTGCCGGCTTCCGCGACGTTGAGAAAGATGCGGATCTTGTCCCAGTCCAAGGCGTCCACTCCCATACGCAACCCGACGCCGGCTGATCATGCCTCCCGTCCCGCCGAGCCGCGATCCGGACATCCATGACAGGCCCGATCGACTCGACCCGCCCGGGGTGCGCGGAGCGCAGGAGGGGCGGGCTTCGAGTCATGCGGGTGACGCCGACGGCGCATGCCGTCAGCGCTTAGGTTAGTGATTCGACCTTGCGATTGTCTTGACGCCGCGCGCAAGACGCATGGCGCCGTCGTCCGCCGGAATTTTCCTATTCTGCGGCCGCTTGCTGGGGTGTTTCGCCGACTTCGAGGGCGGCTAAGTACTTCTCGGCGTCGAGAGCAGCCATGCACCCCATGCCGGCGGCGGTGATCGCCTGACGGTAGACGTCGTCGGTGACGTCGCCCGCCGCGTAGACGCCGGGGATCGCCGTATGGGTCGTGCCCGGCGCGGTGTCTATGTAGCCGCCATCGCGCATGGCGAGCTGGCCCTCGAAGATCCCGGTGGCCGGCTGGTGGCCGATGGCGATGAACACGCCGTCGGTCCGGCGCTCCGTGATCTCGCCGGTGCGGGTGTCCTTGAGGCGGACATGGGTCACGGACGGCGGCTTCTCGCTACCGCAGATCTCCTCGACCGCGTGGTGCCACACCACCTCGACGTTCGGATGCTTGAACAGCCGCTCCTGCAGGATGCGCTCGGCGCGGAACTCGCCGCGGCGATGGACGACGATGACCTTGGCGGCGAGATTGGCGAGGTAGAGCGCCTCCTCCACGGCGGTGTTGCCGCCGCCGACCACCACGACCTCCTTGCCCCGGAAGAAGAAACCGTCGCAGGTGGCGCAGGCCGAGACGCCGAAGCCCTGGAACTTGGCCTCGGAGGGCAGGCCGAGCCACTTCGCCTGGGCGCCGGTGGCGATGATCACGGCGTCGGCCGAGTAGGTCTCGCCGGAATCGGCCTCGAGCCGGAACGGGCGGACGTTCAGATCGACCCTGGTGATGTACTCGGACACGATCTTGGTGCCGACGTGCTCGGCCTGAAGGCGCATCTGCTCCATCAGCCAGGGACCCTGGATCGCCTCGGCGAAGCCCGGGTAGTTCTCGACGTCCGTGGTGATCATCAGCTGCCCGCCGGGCTGGAAGCCCGAGATCATGAGCGGTTCGACCATGGCGCGGGCGGCGTAGATCGCGGCGGTGTAGCCGGCGGGACCCGAGCCGATGATGATGAGTTTGGAGTGGGTGTGCGCCATCGCTCTCGTCTCCTTCAGGCCCATCGCGCCCGGTGATCGGCATAGGCCTTGGCCACCGCGTCTGCGATGACGGGGGTCGCATCCAGGGGCCGGTAGTGCAGTTCCTCGAGGCGGCCGACGAAGGGCTTCAGGGCCCCCGCCATCGCGAGTCCGGCGAAGAGCCGCCTGTGACGGATATAGGTCTTCGGCAGGTCGAACAGGAGAACGGGTGTGCCGGTGCTCACGGCCTCGCCCACCATGTTCGCCGAATCCGACGTGACGACGATCGAATCGGCGATCGCCAGCATCGGAACATAGGGGTTCGGGCTGCCGCCGTCCCAGAAGAAGCCGCCCTTGGTCGCGACCATGGTCCGCAGGGCGTCCCGCAGGTTCTGCGGCGTGCGCCGGGACACGGTGACCATCAGCGAGCAGCCACCGTCGGTCAGCTTGTCGAGGTCGCGCAGGAGCCGGCGCATGTCCGCCGGGCGATAGCTGAGATGCCGGCTGTCGCCGCCGACCAGCACCGCGATGCGGGGCCAGGGCAGCGCGGACAGGCGGGGGTCGGCGTTGGCGCGGGCCTCGGCCAGGCGCTCCGGCGTGACCTGGTGCGGCGGCGTCAGCGTCGTGAAGACGTTGGGTCCGCGCAGGTCGTCGTAATCGGGCACCCAGATGAAGTTCGCCGCATCGTGCCCGATGCGCGGATCCTTCAGGAACGCCGTGAAGGTCCGGCCCTGCGAGGCGGCCCGCACCGCGCGCAGGTACGGCACGGACCGGCGTCCTGAGGCGATCAGCAGGTCGGGGAGGGGGCCGGCGAGGACGCCACGGGGACTGCCCGCCCGGTCCCGCGGATCGGTCGGACCCCAGGGCGCCATCCAGCCGAAGGGCGGCCGCGGTGCGATCCGACGGATCTCGAACGGCAGGCCGAGGGTTTCGGCGAGACCAATGCACTGGTTCTCGTCGCCCGCCTTGCCGTCGGTGACGATCCAGGTCCTGGCCTGGGCGAGTTCGGGGAGCGGCGCGGAGGTGCCGATGGGAGAGGGCATCGCGGACGCTGCCGACATCAGGTGATCCAGGTCAATCCTCGGGCGAAATCATCCGCGGCGCCGTCCACCTAATCCGCGGGCAGGGCGCGCCGCAGCCACCCCGCATAGTGCTCGGCGATGGCGGTCAACCGCCGGCGCTCGGAATCCGGGTCGTACCAGGCACCGCCCGAACTCGCCGGGACGGCGGAGAGCTGGGGGTGGCGGGCGAGGATTTCACCTCGGCGCCCGACGAGAAGGGCCTCGCCGTCGAGGTAGTCGCTCTGGGTCCCGCCGCCGAGACGCCCGCGTCCGCCGTCGCCCCCGGCATAGGGATTGATCGACAGACCCTTGATCCGAACCAGCAGGACGGGACCGCGGCCGCCGAGCCGGTCGGCGAACGCGGTCCGCAGGGCGGCGAGCAGATCCTCACGCAACTCGAGGGCGGGGGTGCCGCCGCCGAGGGCGATCAGCGGCCGGACATCGACCTGGACGCCGGAGAGCCGCGCGCCCCCGAGGCTCGGAAGCTCCTCGGCCCGGGCCGCTCCGAGCAGCGCGACGAGACCGAGCAGCGGCCCCGCCGCCCGGAGGAAGCCCGGCCGCATCGGCAATTCAGCCGCCGTACTGGACGGCGACGACCTCGTAGGACTTGCCGCCGCCCGGCGTCGTCACCTCGACGGTATCGCCGACACCCTTGCCGATCAGCGCGCGGGCGATCGGGGAGGTGATGGAGACCAGGCCGGACCGCACGTCCGCCTCCGGTTCGCCGACGAGCTGGTAGGTCTTCTCCTCCTCGGTGTCCTCGTCGAGGAGCTTCACCGTGGCGCCGAACTTGATCTTCGTGCCCGAGAGCTTGGAAACGTCGATCACCTCCGCGCGCGAGATCATGCTCTCCAGCTCCAGGACGCGGCCCTCGTTATGGGACTGCGCCTCCTTGGCGGCATGGTACTCGGCGTTCTCCGACAGGTCGCCGAGGGCGCGGGCCTCGGCGATGGCCTGGATGATCCGCTGGCGCTCCACCTGCTGGCGGTGCTTCAACTCCTCCTCCAGCGCTGCGTAACCGCGCACCGTCATCGGAACCTTGTCTATCGTCATCGTCTCGCGCCACAATGAATAAGCCCGGCCGGAGCATGTCGCTCCTTCCGGGCCAGAGTAAATTACTCCCGAACCGCCAACAACACGGCTTCCGATCAACACGGAAGCCGCGCGAGAATTCAGGCCGCGAAGTATTCCTGCAAGGCGCGGACCTTGAGATCGCCTCCGAGATAGGCCTTGATCCCCTCGGCCGCCGCCATCGCTCCTGCAAGAGTGGTGTAGTACGGCACTTTATGCAAGAGGGCGGCCCGCCGGAGGGAGCGCGAGTCCGACAATGCGCCGGCGCCCTCGGTGGTGTTGAAGACGAGCTGGATGTCGCCGTTCTTGATCGAGTCGACGACGTGCGGCCGGCCTTCCAAGACCTTGTTCACCCGCTCTGTCGGGACGCCCTCGTCGGCGAGGAAGCGCTGGGTGCCCCCCGTCGCGACGATCGAGAAGCCGAGTTCCGAGAGCAGGCGGATCGCCGGCAGGATGCGCTCCTTGTCGGCGTCGCGCACCGATACGAACACCGCGCCGCCCTTCGGCACCAGGGTGCCCGAGCCGAGCTGGCTCTTGGCGAAGGCGACGCCGAAGCTCGAATCGAGGCCGATGACCTCGCCGGTGGACCGCATCTCGGGGCCGAGCAGCACGTCGACGCCGGGGAAGCGGGCGAAGGGGAACACCGCTTCCTTGACGGCGATGTGATCCAGGACCTTCGCCTTCAGGTCGAAGCTCGCCAGCGACTCGCCGGCCATGACGCGGGCGGCGATCTTGGCGATCGGATCCCCGATCACCTTGGCGACGAAGGGCACGGTGCGCGAGGCGCGCGGATTCACCTCCAGCACGTAGATCGTGCCGTCCTTGATCGCGTACTGCACGTTCATCAGGCCGCCGACCTTCAGGGCCAGGGCCATGGCGCGGGTCTGCCGCTCCAGCTCGGCGACGATCTCCGGCGAGAGCGAGCGCGAGGGCAGCGAGCAGGCGGAATCGCCCGAGTGGATACCCGCCTCCTCGATGTGCTCCATGATGCCGGCGATGAAGACGTCCTTGCCGTCGCAGATGGCGTCGACGTCGATCTCGGTGGCGTCCGACAGGTAGCGGTCGAACAGGAGCGGGTTCTTGCCCAGCACCGTGTTGATCTGCCCCGTCTTGTCGTTGGGGTAGCGCGCCTTGACGTCCGACGGGATCAGGCTCGGCAGGGTGTCGAGGAGATAGTCGGCGAACTGCGCCTCGTCGCGGATGATCGCCATGGCGCGGCCGCCCAGCACGTAGCTCGGGCGCACCACGAAGGGCAGGCCGAGATCGGAGGCGATGAGCCGGCTCTGCTCCACCGAGTAGGCGATGCCGTTCTTCGGCTGCTTCATGCCGAGCTTGTCGAGGAGGCGCTTGAACTGGTCGCGGTCCTCGGCGAGGTCGATGGCGTCCGGTGAGGTGCCGAGGATCGGCACGCCGGCAGCCTCCAGGGCGCGCGCCAGCTTCAGCGGGGTCTGGCCGCCGAACTGCACGATGACGCCGTGGAGCGTCCCGGCCTGCCGCTCGGTCTCGATGATCTCGAGGACGTCCTCCTGGGTCAGCGGCTCGAAGTAGAGCCGGTCGGAGGTATCGTAGTCGGTCGAGACCGTCTCCGGGTTGCAGTTGACCATGATGGTCTCGTAGCCGGCCTCGGACAGCGCGAAGCAGGCGTGGCAGCAGCAATAGTCGAACTCGATGCCCTGGCCGATCCGGTTCGGGCCGCCGCCGAGGATGATCACCTTCCTGGCGTCGGTCGGCCGGGCCTCGTCCACCACCGTGCCGGCGAAGGGCGCCACGTAGGTCGAGTACATGTAGGCGGTCGGGGCCTGGAACTCGGCCGCGCAGGTATCGATGCGCTTGAACACCGGGCGCACATCCAGGGCCCGGCGCGCCGCCCGCACGCTGTCCTCGTCGGTCTTGGCGAGCACGGCGAGACGGGCATCCGAGAAGCCGGCGGCCTTGAGCTGGCGCAACGCCCCGGGGGTGTTCGGGATGCCGTGTGCCTTGACGCGGTTCTCCAGGTCGATGATCGCCTGGAGCTGCTCCAGGAACCACGGGTCGATCTTGCAGGAGGCGTGGACCTCCTCGTGGCTGACGCCGAGGCGCAGCGCCTGGCCGACCTTCAGCAGCCGGTCGGGCGTCGGGGTGCCGAGCGCCGCCTTGATCGCGTTGTGGTCGTCGCCCTTGCCCAGGCCCTCGATCTCGATCTCGTCGAGGCCGGTCAGGCCGGTCTCCAGGGAGCGCAGGGCCTTCTGGAGCGATTCGGCAAAGCAGCGGCCGATCGCCATGGCCTCGCCCACCGACTTCATGGCGGTGGTCAGGGTCGGCTCGGCACCGGGAAACTTCTCGAAGGCGAAGCGCGGGATCTTCGTGACGACGTAGTCGATCGAGGGCTCGAACGAGGCCGGGGTGGCGCCGCCGGTGATGTCGTTGGCGATCTCGTCGAGGGTGTAGCCGACGGCCAACTTGGCCGCGACCTTGGCGATGGGGAAGCCGGTGGCCTTGGACGCCAGGGCGGACGACCGCGAGACGCGCGGGTTCATCTCGATGACGATCATCCGGCCCGTGGCCGGGTCGATGGCGAACTGCACGTTCGAGCCGCCGGTCTCGACGCCGATCTCGCGCAGCACCGCCAGGGACGCGTCGCGCATCACCTGGTATTCCTTGTCCGTCAGCGTCAGGGCCGGCGCGACGGTGATGGAATCGCCGGTGTGGACGCCCATCGGGTCGATGTTCTCGATGGAGCAGACGATGATGCAGTTGTCGTTTTTATCGCGAACGACCTCCATCTCGTATTCCTTCCAGCCGAGGACGCTCTCCTCGATCAGGACCTCGTTCGTCGGCGAGGCGTCGATGCCGCGCTCGACGATGTCGAGGAACTCCTCCCGGTTGTAGGCGATGCCGCCGCCGGTGCCGCCCATGGTGAAGGAGGGGCGGATGATCGCCGGAAGGCCGACCTCGGCGAGCGCGATCAGCGCCTGCCCGATGGCGTGTTCGCCGTAGCGCTTGCGCCGCTCGGACTCGCCCCGGTGCCAGGTCTTCTCGAAGGCCGCGAGTGCGGCGGCCCGGGCTTCCCCCTCGTTCGCCGCCTCGATGCGGGCGATCTCGGCGAGGTACTTCGCGCGGTCGGCCTTCTTGGCCGCCGAGGCGTTGGCGAGCGCCGATTTCGGCGTCTCCAGGCCGATCTTCGTCATCGCGTCGCGGAAGAGGTGGCGGTCCTCCGCCTTGTCGATCGCCTCGGTGGTGGCGCCGATCATCTGGACGTCGAACTTCTCCAGAACGCCCATCTTCTTCAGGGAGAGGGCGCAGTTCAGCGCCGTCTGGCCGCCCATCGTGGGGAGCAGGGCGAAGCCGCCCGGAACGACGTGGCGCTCCTTCTCGATGATCTTGGCGACGATCTCGGGCGTGATCGGCTCGACGTAGGTGGCGTCCGCCATGTCCGGGTCGGTCATGATCGTGGCCGGGTTCGAATTCACCAGCACGATCCGGTAGCCCTCCTCGCGGAGAGCCTTGCAGGCCTGGGTACCGGAATAATCGAACTCGCAGGCCTGACCGATGACGATCGGCCCCGCACCGATGATCAGGATCGAGGATATGTCGGTGCGTTTCGGCATCGGGCGCCTTGGCTGCAAGCACGCGCGCCCGGCCAGGCGCGGTGCCGGAGAAACGGCACGGGCCTGGGGGCGCTAGCGGCGTGGATTATCGTTGATCTTGGCACTTACACGCAGCCCGCTTCCATTGGAAGGGCGCGGGTTACCGGTGAAGCGCCGGCGGGTCTCAGAAGCCGAGATAGAGGGCCGAGACCGCGCGATCGATGGACAGGTAGAACACACCGAAGGCGACGACGGCCGCGGCGGCGAATTCGAGGGCTGCATTGGAGAGCGTCTGGCTGCGGCGCAGCATCTCGCGGCCGAAATACAGGCCGATCCAGGCCAGGGTCATCACCACCGGCATCGCGAACAGGAAGGACCAGGTGCTCTCGACCCGGTCGAGGCCCGTCGCGGGGTCGATCAGCGCCCGGATGTTGCGGACCCACGGGGCGTAGCAGGCCGAGGTCAGCGCGGTCATCCACGCGAGGCTCACGGCCACGCCGAGATGGAACGTGAAGAGGCGATGCAGGCGCGAGAAGTCGTCGCGCGCGTCGTCGAACGTCATGTGGAAAATCCCCGGCAAGCGTCGGAATCGACCCGGCGACGATCTTCGAACGCCGTCCTTAGCGGGCCGTTAACGATGCCGGGATGCTCCGGAATGCCGGATTTTTTGTGACGGAGCGGGAACCTTTTCGCGGTTCGCATCGCAGGCGTGCAGGGCAGCCCTGCAGGCGCCGCGGCGGCCGGGCGGGTGTCGCCCCGTCCGGCCGCGATGGATCAGTCGGCCGTGGTGACCAGGGTCTCGGGCTTGCCGGCCTTCATCAGGGCGACGAAGCGCTCGAACAGGTAGTGGCTGTCGCGCGGCCCGGGCGAGGCCTCCGGGTGATGCTGCACCGAGAAGGCCGGGCGGTCCGTGAGGGTGAGGCCGCAATTCGAGCCGTCGAACAGCGAGACATGCGTCTCGAGCGCGGTCTCGGGCAGGCTCGCCGGGTCGACCGCGAAGCCATGGTTCATCGAGACGATCTCGACCTTGCCGGTGGTCTTGTCCTTCACCGGATGGTTCGCGCCGTGGTGGCCCTGCGCCATCTTCACGGTGCGGCCGCCCAGTGCCAGGCCCATGAGCTGGTGGCCGAGGCAGATGCCGAAGGTCGGCACCTTCTCGTCCAGCAGCGCCCGGATCACCGGGACCGCGTATTCGCCGGTGGCCGCCGGGTCGCCGGGGCCGTTCGACAGGAACACGCCGTCCGGCTTCATCGCCATGATTTCGTCGGCCGTCGTCGTGGCGGGCACCACCGTGACGTCGCAGCCGGCCTCGGCCAGCAGGCGCAGGATGTTGCGCTTCACGCCGTAGTCGATCGCCACCACCTTGAGGCCGGTGCCGGGCTTGCGGTCGCCGTACCCGGTCTTCACGCCCCAGGTGGTCTGCGACCATTCCGAGCGCGCGCGGCTGGTCACCGGCGGCACGAGGTCGAGGCCCTCCATCGGCGCGAGCGCCGCGGCGCGGGCCTTCAGGGCCTCGCGGTCGAAGCGCCCCTCCGGATCGTTGGCGATGACCGCGTTCGGCATGCCGTGGTCACGGATCAGCGCGGTCAGCGCCCGGGTGTCGACCCCGGTGATTCCGACGATGCCCCGGGCCTTGAGCCAGGAATCGAGGTGGCTCGACGAGCGCCAGTTCGACGGGTTGGTGACGGCGGACGCGATCACGGTGCCGCGCACCCCGGAGGCCGGCGCCGCGTCGAGGCTCTCGAGGTCCTCGTCGTTGGTGCCGGTATTGCCGATATGCGGAAAGGTGAAGGTCACGATCTGGCCGGCATAGGACGGGTCGGTCAGGATCTCCTGGTAGCCGGTCATCGCGGTGTTGAAGCAGACCTCGCCGTCGGCGATTCCGGTCTGGCCGATGCCGAATCCCTCCAGCACGGTCCCGTCCGCCAGGACCAGGAGGGCGGTGGCCAGGGGCTCGGCCCAGGGAGCGGGGGGCGCGGGCACAGCAGGCGTGTGGACGCCTTCATCTTGCAGCATCGGCGTGATCTCGCTTATGTCCGGCCGATCCCGGCGCCGTGAGCGGCGCGTGCGGGCGGCTTGTCGTGCGGCGCTCATAGCGAGCGTGCCGCGTTAGGGTCAATGTGGCCCTGGCGTCGGCGCGTCTCAAGAACCCCGGTTCGCGCAGCAATTCGCAGACCACGCCATCGATCCGCCGTCCGGGGTCCCGCTTTTTCAGGAGTCACACGATGCTGCGCGCCCGTCTCACCACCGAGATGAAGGAAGCCATGAAGGCCGGCGACAAGGCGAAGCTCGCCACCGTCCGGATGATCCAGGCCGCCCTGAAGGACAAGGACATCGAGGCGCGCGGCCTCGGCAAGGAGCCGGCCTCCGAGGAAGAGATCCTCGCGCTCCTCCAGAAGATGATCAAGCAGCGCAACGAATCGGCCGCGGTCTACGACCAGGGCGGGCGGCCCGAGCTCGCCGAGAACGAGCGCAACGAGGTCGCGATCATCGCGGGCTTCCTGCCCCAACAGATGGACGAGGCCGAGACCCGGGCGGCGATCGACAAGGCCGTGGCCGAGGTGGGGGCCGCCGGCCCCAAGGACATGGGCAAGGTCATCGCCGCCCTGAAGGGCGCCTATGCCGGCCGCATGGACTTCGCCAAGGCGAGCGGCCTCGTGAAGGAGGCGCTGAACGCCAAGGCGTGAGGGCGTCCCGGCGCCGCGCGTCGGCGTTGGGGACTCTTTAAGCCGGGTCCGCTAGTATCGGCGGCCGCAGAGGTCCGGTTCTTGCCGTGCGTTACCCGCCCCACATCCTCGAAGAGATCCGTGCGCGCCTGCCCGCATCCGACATCGTGGGGCGGCGCGTCCGGCTGAAGAAAGCGGGCCGCGAGTGGCGCGGCCTGTCGCCGTTCAATGCCGAGAAGTCGCCGTCGTTCTACGTGAACGACCAGAAGCAGTTCTATCACTGCTTCTCCTCCGGCAAGCACGGCGACGTCTTCACCTTCCTGATGGAGACCGAGGGCCTGAGCTTCCCCGAGGCGGTGGAGCGCCTGGCGGCGGAAGCCGGCGTGACCCTGCCGGCGCCGAGCGCCGATGCCCGCGAGCAGGAGACCAAGCGTGCCGGCGCCTTCGAGGTCATGGAGATGGCCGCGGCTTTCTTCGAGGAGCAGCTGCGCGGCCGCGCCGGCACCGAAGCGCGTGCCTATCTCGACCGGCGCCAGCTCGGGCCGGAGATCCGGAGCCGCTTTCGCCTCGGCTATGCGCCGGGCGACCGCTATGCCCTGCGCGACCATCTCGCCGCCAAGGATGTCGACCGGGACCTGATGATCGAGCTCGGCCTGCTCGTGGCCGGCGAGGACATCCGCGTGCCCTACGACAAGTTCCGCGACCGGGTGATGTTTCCGATCGCCGATTCGCGCGGGCGCGTCATCGCCTTCGGCGGCCGGGCGATGCAGAAGGACGCCAAGGCGAAGTACATGAATTCGCCGGAGACGCCGCTCTTCCACAAGGGCCAGCTGCTCTACAACCTGCACCAGGCCCGCAAGCCCGCCCATGACCGCGGCGTGATCATCGCCGTCGAGGGCTACGTCGACGTCATCGCCATGACCCTGGCCGGCCATCCCAACGCGGTGGCGGGCCTCGGCACGGCGCTCACCGAGGAGCAGATCGGCCTGCTGTGGCGCAATGCCGACGAGCCGATCCTCTGCTTCGACGGCGACGGGGCCGGCCAGCGGGCTGCCTTCAAGGCCCTCGACGTCGCGCTGCCCGGCCTGACGCCGGGCAAGTCCCTGCGCTTCGCCATGCTGCCCGAGGGGCAGGATCCCGACGATCTCCTGCGCGCCGAGGGCAAGTCGGCCATCGATCGGGTGCTCGATGCGGCCCGCCCCCTGGTCGAGGTGCTGTGGTCGCGCGCCACCGACGGCGCTTCCCTCGATACCCCCGAACGGCGGGCCGGCCTCGCCAAGTCGCTCCGCGAGATGGTCGCCTCCATCCGCGACGAGACCGTGCGGGGGTTCTACCGCGACGAGATCGAGGGGCGCCTGCGCGCCCTGTCGCCCCAGGCCGCCTCCGGACGCCGCGGCCCCTGGGAGCCGCGGACGGGCGCGGCGCGGCCTGCCTTCCAGCGCACGCCCCGGCCCGGTGATCCGCCGCCCTCGCCGACTTTCCACGGCCGGGCTAGCAATAATCTGGCGCAGTCTGCCGGCTTCAACGGGGCTCAATCGATTAGGGAAGGCATGATCGTTGGCGCGCTCCTCACACATCCATCCCTACTGGACGAATGGGCTGAGCAGTTTTCCGAACTCGATTTTGAAAATGAAGATGCTCGATCAATCCAGACTTTTCTGCTCGATGCTGTGTCTGAAGCCACGCATTTAGATCCCGAAGTTTTGGAAAGCCGTCTGCAGCGCGCGAAACTGGAGCACGCTGCTGAGCGCGTTCGAGCGCTGGGTCGAAGGAAAGATCCGAAAGCACTTGACGCGCATGCCGATCCTGTGCGTCTCGAAGACGCATTGCGTCAGGCCGTGATCTTGCACCGCAAGTCTGGAGCGCTAAATAGCGAACTCCGCTTGGCTGAGCGGGCCCTGGTCGAGGACGAGACGGAGGCGAACTTCGCTTGGCTGTGCGACGTGAAGGCCCGTATGGCCGTCATCGCTGGTGCGGAGGCGGACGAGGTGGTGCCGGATGCGGATGAGGCATCGGCACCCTGAAACGTGCGCCGCGAACGAATTCGGTCGCCTCTGGCGGCTCATGGTTAACAATCGGTCAAGCGTCTCGCTTGCATACCGGGATCTGACATCGACGCGGCTGTCGCTTCGGCGGTCCGCACATCACATGCATTTCAGCGTCGACGACGCGGAGTGAGCGACACGCTCCCGCGCGGCGCGGACACGACAACCATAGGCGGACCATGGCGACGAAGGCAACGGAACGGGACGAGACGGATGCTGCGCCGGAGCAACAGACCGACGGGCCGCTCCTCGATCTGACGGATGCCTCCGTCAAGCGGATGGTGAAGCTCGCCAAGAAGCGCGGCTACATCACCTACGAGGAGATCAACGAGGTTCTGCCCGACGGCCAGTCCGACCCCGACCAGATCGAGGACGTGCTGTCGCAGCTCTCCGAGATGGGCATCAACGTCGTCGAGGCCGAGGAGACCGAGGAGACGACCGAGGCCAAGGCCAAGGGCGACGACGAGGACGAGGAGGGCGCGGAGGGGACGGAGGTCGCCGAGATCGCGCCCGCCAAGCCTCTCGCCGTGCGCGAGACCACCGCCAAGGAGCCGACCGACCGCACGGACGATCCCGTGCGCATGTACCTGCGCGAGATGGGCTCGGTGGAGCTCCTGTCCCGCGAGGGCGAGATCGCCATCGCCAAGCGGATCGAGGCCGGGCGCGAAGCGATGATCGCCGGGCTTTGCGAGAGCCCGCTGACCTTCCAGGCCATCATCATCTGGCGCGACGAGCTCGTCGACGGCCGGGTGCTCCTGCGCGAGATCATCGACCTCGAAGCCACCTATGCGGGCCCCGACGCGAAGAACGCGATGCAGATCGCCGACGGCGCCGAGGAGAGCGAGGAATCCGAGGGAGAGACGCCGGCGCCGCCCGAGGGCGACGACGAGGACGACATGGAGAACAACGTCTCCCTGGCGGCCATGGAGACCGAGATCAAGCCGCGCGTCCTCGAGACGTTCGATAACATCGCCAACAATTACCGCAAGCTGCGCAAGCTGCAGATCGAGCATGCCGAGCTCAAGGCGGCGGGCGGCACCCGTACCGACGCGCAGGAGCGCAAGCAGGACGAGCTGAAGGACGCCGTCGTCACCGACGTGAAGTCGCTCTCCCTCAACGCCAACCGCATCGAGGCCCTGGTCGAGCAGCTCTACGACATCAACAAGCGCCTCATCTCCCACGAGGGCCGCCTGATGCGCTACGCCGAGAGCCACGGCGTCGCCCGCGACGAGTTCCTGCGCCACTACCAGGGCTGGGAGCTCGATCCGAACTGGATGGAGCGCGTCGGCAGCCTCGGCGGCCGCGGCTGGAAGAACCTCGTCGAGAAGGGCTCGAACGAGGTCGCCCGTCTGCGCGAGCAGATCCTGACCCTCGCCTCTGAGACGGGCCTGGAGATCGGCGAGTACCGCAAGATCGTCAACATGGTCCAGAAGGGCGAGCGCGAAGCCCGCCAGGCCAAGAAGGAGATGATCGAGGCCAACCTCCGCCTCGTGATCTCGATCGCCAAGAAGTACACCAACCGCGGCCTGCAGTTCCTGGACCTGATCCAGGAGGGCAATATCGGCCTGATGAAGGCCGTCGATAAGTTCGAGTATCGCCGCGGCTACAAGTTCTCGACCTACGCCACCTGGTGGATCCGTCAGGCGATCACCCGCTCGATCGCCGATCAGGCCCGCACCATCCGCATTCCGGTGCACATGATCGAGACGATCAACAAGATCGTCCGAACCTCGCGCCAGATGCTGCACGAGATCGGCCGCGAGCCGACCCCGGAGGAACTGGCCGAGAAGCTGGCGATGCCGCTGGAGAAGGTGCGCAAGGTCCTCAAGATCGCCAAGGAGCCGATCTCCCTGGAGACGCCCATCGGTGACGAAGAGGACAGCCACCTCGGCGACTTCATCGAGGACAAGAACGTCGTCCTGCCGATCGACGCGGCGATCCAGTCGAACCTGCGCGAGACGACCACGCGCGTGCTCGCTTCGCTCACGCCCCGCGAGGAGCGCGTGCTGCGCATGCGCTTCGGCATCGGCATGAACACCGACCACACCCTCGAGGAGGTCGGCCAGCAATTCTCGGTGACCCGCGAGCGTATCCGTCAGATCGAAGCGAAGGCCCTGCGCAAGCTCAAGCACCCGAGCCGGTCGCGCAAGCTCCGGAGCTTCCTCGACAACTGAGGTATCCGATCGCGCCGGCTCGGCCCGGTGCCCCGATCTTTCGAAGGAGCCGGCTCCCCTCGGGGCCGGCTCTTTCCTTTCGATGATGGGGCACGGTACCGACACAGGAACGAGACAGCATCCGGCGCTGCGCGGGCAACGGGTCTGTCACCGGAGACCAGTCGTCGACGCGCCGGGCGAAGCCCGTGTCGCCAGTTTGGCGTCGATGTTCGACGTCTGGTCTGCGCGGTTGAAGCGCTCACGCCCGCACGATACTCACAAAACCCGAACGGTCGCCGTTGCCGGACGCCGCTGCCCAACCCACCTTGGCCATATGCTCGATCGAGGCCCGCCCCAGCCTTCCCCCACCGCCGAAGCCGATGGCTCGGAGGCGGCCGATGTCCCGTTCGGCGCGCTTCAGGCGTGCGTGGCCCTGCGCGACTGGCTGCTGAGCGAGGGCGCCCGGATGCCGAAGGCCGAGGAGCTGCTCTCCGGCCTCGCCGAGCGTCTGATCCGGCTCGATGTGCCGGTCGATCGGGCCACCACCGCGATCGATGCCCTGCATTCCGAGTATTCCGGCGTCGGCCGGTTCTGGACCCGCGAGGCGGGCTCCTCCGTGCGCCTGTTCCCGCACGGGGAAGCTTCCGACAAGGCCTACCGCGAAAGTCCGTTCTTTCGCGTCCACGAGACCGGCGAGTGGCTGATCCTCGACCTCGCCGAGACGCCGGACGATGCCTTCGCGGTGATCCCCGACCTGAAGGCGGAGGGCTACCGGTACTACATCGTCGCGCCGCTGTTCTTCACCAACGGGACCCGCAACGGGATCTCGTTCGCCACCCGGTCCGAACTCGGTTTTCGCGACGAGGACGTGGCGATCCTGCGCTTCATCATGCCGACGCTGGCCGCCGTCATGGAGATGCGCAGCGTCAACAAGCAGCTGGATCACGTCCTGCGGATCTATGTCGGGGACGAGCCGCACAAGGCGATCCTCGGCGGCTCCATCCGGCGCGGGCACGTCCAGCGCATCCGCTCGGCGATCCTGTTCGCGGACATGCGCGACTACACCCGCATCTCCGCCGACATGACGCCGGAGGAGGCGGTCGACCTCCTGAACATCTTCTTCGACTGCTTGGTGCCGGCCATCGAGCGCGAGGGCGGCGAGGTCCTGAAATATCTCGGCGATGGCCTGCTGGCGATCTTTCGCGAGCCTGGGGACGACCTCGGCGGCGCCGCGAAAGGGGCACTCACGGCCTCGCAGAGTGCCATGGCGGCGCTGGCCGAGGCCAACGCGCTCGGCCGGTTCGCCAATCCGGTCGCGGCCGGCATCGCCCTGCATCACGGCGAGGCCGCCTACGGCAATGTGGGTTCGGGCGCGCGCCTCGACTTCACCGTGATCGGGCGTGACGTGAACCTCGCCAGCCGCGTCGCCCGCCTGAACCGGACTTTGGGCGAGCCCATCCTGATGACGAAGCCCTTCGTCGACTTCCTCTGGGACATGCCGGAACCCCTGGGCGAACACGCCCTCGACGGTTTCGCCGAACCGATGGGCGTCTATCGTCCCGTGCGTCCACCGGCCTCGTGAATCGCAGGCGGGCCGAAGCGCCTGTGGGGATTGACCCCGGCGCACGGACGGCCCACATCAAGGGCGTTCCAGGGAGATCCCCGGCAAGGGGCTGAGAAACCGATGGCCGTCCGTTCGCGGATGGCGGCGCGGAAATCCTTCGAACCTGACCCGGTTCATACCGGCGTAGGGATTGGACCGCGGGTTTCTCCACGAGCCCGGCACGCTTCACCGCTCGAAGCTGCAGCCCACCAATCTCGACGCTGTAGCGGAGATTGCGTTGGACGTGACCCCGAACTCCTTCCTCAACCTGCGACGGACGCACGGTGCCGCGCCGCCGGCCGCCACGGTCCCGGCACGCAGCGACGTGGTCGTGGTCGGCGCCGGCCTGATCGGCTTGTCCGCCGCCTGGCGCCTGGCGCAGGGCGGGCTCTCCGTGACCGTCCTGGAGCGCGACATCGTCGGCGCCGGGGCGAGCCTTGCCGCCACCGGCATGCTGGCTCCCGCCGCCGAGCACGAACCCGGCTCGGACCCGTTGCTGCCCCTGGCGCTGGAGAGCCTGTCGCGCTGGCCGGGTTTTCGCGATGCGCTCGAGCAAGC
Source organism: Methylobacterium sp. Leaf104 (assembly GCF_001422885.1). Classification (GTDB taxonomy): domain Bacteria; phylum Pseudomonadota; class Alphaproteobacteria; order Rhizobiales; family Beijerinckiaceae; genus Methylobacterium. The sequence goes on from NZ_LMMZ01000001.1 coordinate 633,316, forward strand.
GGCGGGTCTCGACATCGACTACCGGGAGGAGGGCACCCTGGTGCTCGCCATCGGCCGCGACGAGGTCGAGCGCCTGCGCTTCCGCTATGACCTCCAGAAGCGCTCCGGCCTCGACGCGCGCTGGCTGACAGGCCCCGAAGTCCGGACCCGCGAGCCGCGCCTGCGCCCGGCCGTCACCGCCGGCCTGTTCTGCCCGCACGACCATCAGGTCGATCCGAGCCGGGTGATGGCCGCCCTCGTGCGCGCCTGCCTCGCCGCCGGCGTCGCCATCGTCGAGGGCTGCGCGGTGGAGGCCCTCGACTGGACCGCCGGCCGGGTCACCGGCGTGCGCACGGGCCAGGGGCTGACCCGGGCCGACACCGTCGTGCTCGCCTCCGGCGCCTGGAGCGGGGAGGCGGGCCTCCTGCCCGACCATCTCGCCCTGCCGGTCCGCCCCTTGCGCGGACAGTCCCTCGCCCTGCGGACCACCGCCCGCACCGGCACCCTCGCCCATATGGTCTGGACCGAACAGGTCCACATGGCACCAAAGTCCGACGGGCATCTCATCGTCGGTGCGACGGTGGAGGATTGCGGATTCGTGCCCGGTGTCACGGCCGGCGGACTCTACGCGTTGCTCGAGGGCGCCCGCCGGGTCCTGCCCGGCATCGAGGAGATGGCGGTCGAGGCGGTCTGGAGTGGCTTCCGGCCGACCTCCGACGACGATGCGCCGATCATCGACGCCCTGGCGCCGGGCCTCGTCGTGGCCACGGGCCACCACCGCAACGGCTACCTGCTGGCCCCTGCCACCGCCGACGCCGTGGCCGCACTGGTCGCCGAAGGGGCGCTGCCGGATTACGCGCGCCAGTTCGGCCGAGCCCGCTTCGCGTCGGCACCGCAGAGGGCCTTCGCATGAGGCTCACCGTCAACGGAGAGGCTCGCGAGAGCGCCGCTGCCGACCTCGATGCCCTGTTCCGCGAAGAGGCCGAGGAGACCGGCATCGACAGCCCGCAGGGCATCGCGATCGCGCTCAACGGCGCCGTGGTCCGCCGCCGCGACTGGGCCGCCACCGCCCTCAGCGACGGCGACCGTGTCGAGATCGTCCGCGCCATGCAGGGCGGATAGGTGATCGGATGAGACATTTGGCCAGGTGGATGGGATGGCTGGGAGGCCAGGAATGACCGAGATCGCGAACGACACCGATGCTCTGGTGATCGGAGGCGTGAGCCTGGGCTCGCGCCTGTTCATCGGCACCGCCGGCTACCCGACCCAGAGCATCCTCTTCGATGCGGTGGCGGCCTGCGGGGCCGAGGTGGTCACGGCCTCGATCCGCCGCGTCTCGCTCCAGGGGCACGGCTCGGACACCCTGCGCCGGCTGAAGGGGCACCGCGTCCTGCCCAACACCGCCGGCTGCGAGACCGCCCGCGACGCGATCATGACCGCCGAACTCGCCCGCGAGGCCCTCGACACGAACTGGATCAAGGTCGAGGTCATCGGCGACCGTGAGACGCTCTATCCCGACGTGGCCGAACTGCTGGAGGCCTGCCGCCACCTCGTCGACGACGGCTTCACCGTGCTGCCCTATTGCAACGACGATCCGGTGGTCTGCCAGCGCCTCGCCGATCTCGGCTGCGCCGCCGTGATGCCCATGGGCTCGCTGATCGGCTCCGGCATGGGCGTGGCCAACCCGGCGAACCTCGAGCTGATCTGCCGGCGCTTGCCCGTGCCGGTGATCGTCGATGCCGGCATCGGCACCGCCTCCGACGCGGTGATCGCCATGGAGCTCGGCGCCGCCGGCTGCCTCCTCAACACCGCGGTCGCCAAGGCCGACGATCCCGTGCGGATGGCCCGCGCCATGCGCGCCGCCGTCCAGGCCGGCCGGGATGCCTACCTCGCTGGCCGCATCCCGAAGCGGGGCCGGGCCGAGCCGTCGAGCCCGCAACTCGGACTCGTGGGCTCGTGAACCGGCCGGCGGCCGGCGCGCCCGCTGCCGCCGGCACGCCGCGATGAGCGAGCTGCCGTCGCGGCTACTGGTGGTGACCGACAGGTCCGCGACCGACTCGCCGGACGTCGCCGCCCGGCTCCTCCACGACACCCTCGCGCGCCTCCTGCGGGCCGGCGCCCGCTGGATCTGGTTTCGCGAGCGGGACCTCGCGCCGGAGGCGCGGCGCGCGCTGGCCCGTGACGTCGTTCGCCTGGTGAAGGCCGGGGGCGGCGCGCTGACGATCGGCGCCGATGTGGCCCTCGCCGCCGAGCTCGGAGCCGACGGCGTCCATCTGCCCGGCGGAACGAATGCGGCCGAACTCGCAAAGGCCCGTCGGCGCTTGCCGGACGGCTGGATCGGAGTTTCGGCGCATGCGCCGGACGAGGTCGCGATGGCGGCGCGTGCCGGTGCAGACTACGCCACCCTCAGCCCCATCTTTCCGACCCCGAGCAAGCCGGGCTACGGTCCGGCCCTCGGGCCGGAAGCGATCCGGATCGCGACCGGATTCGGCATGCCGGTGATCGCCCTCGGGGGCATCACGGTCGATCGCGTGGAGGCCTGCCGTTCCGCCGGTGCCGCCGGCGTCGCGGTGATGGGCGCGCTGATGCGCCCCCCGGATCCGACGGCCGCGGCGCGCGCCTATCTGGCCCGCCTCGCTGCGGGATCCGGCGAGCGGAGATGAACAGGGAGCCGGCACATGTGGGGCCAGAACCGTTTCCTCGAACGCGTGCCGGTGCGGCACCCGATCATCCAGGCGCCGATGATCGGACCCAAGCCGGCGCTCGCCGCCAGCGTGAGCGCGGCGGGCGGCCTCGGCTCCCTGGCCTGCGCGGCGATGAATCCGGATGCCGTGCGCAGCGAAGCCGCGGCGATCCGGGCCAGGACGGATGCCCCGTTCAACCTCAACTTCTTCTGCCACGTGCCGGAAACGCCGGATGCGGCGTGCGACGCCGCCTGGCGCAGCCGCCTCGCGCCCTACTACGCGGAGTTCGGCCTGGATCCGGCGGCGCCGATCACCATGGCGCAGCGGGCGCCCTTCGATTCGGCGATGCTCGCGGTCGTCGCCGAGGTCCGGCCGGCGGTGGTGAGCTTCCATTTCGGCCTGCCGGAGGCGTCGCTCCTCGACCGCGTCCGGGCGCTCGGCTGCCTCGTTCTCTCGTCCGCCACCACCGTGCGGGAAGCGCGCTGGCTCGCCGAGCGCGGGGTCGACGCGATCATCGCGCAGGGAGCCGAGGCGGGCGGGCATCGCGGCCTGTTCCTCGGCAGCGATCCCGCGACGCAGGTCGGCACGATGGCGCTGGTGCCCCAGGTGGTCGACGCTGTGGACGTGCCCGTCATCGCGGCCGGGGGCATCGCCGATGCGCGTGGCATCGCCGCCGCCTTCATGCTCGGCGCTTCGGCCGTCCAGCTGGGGACAGCCTATCTCCGCTGCACGGAGGCCGGACTCTCGCTGCCGCACCGCGAGGCCCTGCGCCGGGCGCGAGACGAGGACACGACCATGACCAACGTGCTGACCGGTAAGCCCGCCCGGGGCCTCGTGAATCGCGTCATCCGCGAACTCGGCCCATTGCGGGCCGATGCGCCCGTCTTCCCCACCGCCGCCATCGGCCTCCAACCCCTTCGGATCGAGGCCGAGCGGCGCGGGTCGGGCGACTTCTCGCCTCTCTGGGCCGGCCAGGGCGCGCCGCTCGCTCGTGAAACGGAGGCGGGGTCTCTGACCATCGAGCTGGCTGAGGGCGCGCTCAAGCTCCTGGGCGGCCCGAAGGGCTGATCACTTCGCCGTCGCCGGCCCGTAGGGCGGCCGGGGGATCGCCCGGTGGGCGGCGCGCAGGGCCGCCGACCAGCGCTCGCGCAGGTCGTGGAAGTAGCTCTCGCCGGCCTCGATCCGGTGGTTCACCTCGAGGTCGAGGGCGTTGCGGCGGGCGACCGCGATGTCGATGGGCAGGCCGACGCCGAGGTTCGACCGCATCGTCGAATCCATCGAGACGAGGCCGACCTTCAGGGCGTCGTAGAGGTCGGTCTCGTACTTCACCGCCCGGTCGAGGATCGGTTTGCCGTACTTGTGCTCGCCGATCTGCAGGAAGGGCGCATCGCCGCTGCACTCGATGAAATTGCCCGCCGAGTAGATCAGGTAGAGCTTCATCGGATCGGTGCCGATCTGGCCGCCGAACAGCAGCGAGACCGAGAATCGGAGATTTGCCGCCTCGAACCCGGCCTTCTCGATCTCACGGACGCGGCGGATGGCGCGGCCGACGAGCTGCGCCGCCTGGAACATCGTCGGCGCCTCGACGAGCTTCATCTTCGGCTCGCCGGCATCGCCCTCGACCCCCTCGGCCAGCAGGCTGAGCACCGACTGGGTGATCGACAGGTTTCCGGCGGAGGCCAGCATCATCACGCGCTCGCCCGGGACGTTGAAGTGGTGCAGCTTGCGGTAGGTCGAGATGTCGTCGAGCCCGGCATTGGTCCGGGTGTCGGCGATCATCACCAGCCCTTCCTCGACGAGGACACCGACGCAGTAGGTCATGGTGCGGTCTTTCTCGCACGTCCGTCCGCGATCAGGACTGGACGGAAGCCTGTGCCTGCTCGACGCGGAGCGTCACGTCGAGTGTTTCTGTCCCGCCGCCCATGCGGCTGCCACGGATCGGTGCCGCCCCGAGATAGTCGAGGGCGACGGCCACGCGGATATGCGCCTCCGTGGTGGCGATGCCGTGGGCTGCGTCGAAGCCGATCCAGCCGAGGCCCGGCACCAGGGCTTCCGCCCAGGCATGGCCCGAGCCCTGGTCCGCGTCCCGGTCGGTATGGTGGTAGTAGCCGGACACGTAGCGCGTGGGAATCTCGAGGTGGCGCGCTGCCGCGATGAAGAGGTGGGTGACGTCCTGGCAGACGCCCTTCTCCTGCGCGAAGGCCTGGGCCGCATTGGTGCTGGCGCTGGCCGGACCCGGGACGAAGGCGACCCGCTCGTGCACGGCCGCCAGGAGCCGGTGCAGGCAGGGCAGGGGGGCCGGATCGCCGGCCGCGGCGACCTCCTGCGCGAAGGCCTGGATGGCGTCGTTGGCCAGGGCGAGGTCCGAGTCCCGCAGGTAGAACACGTCGGGCAGGCGCTCGATGGTGCCGCGCACGATGCCGTGCATCTCCAGGGTGTCGACCTCCCCGGTGACGCGGATCGACAGCGCCTCGGCCGGCTCGTCCGCCGTGAACCAGTGCACCACGTTGCCGAAGCCGTCCTCGCGCTCGCTCACGCGGCCGTCGACGGAAGGCTCGATGCGCCAGCGCCGGACATACTGCCCGTCATGGTCGCGCGGACGCAGGCGCAGGACCTGAATCAGCCCGCGGGCGGGCTGTTCGTAGGTGTAGTTGGTCTCGTGGAAGACGCGGATTCGCATGCGGCGACCTTTGCGCGGCGTCGGGCCGGGGCCGGCCCTATACCAGATATTGCTCGATGACCGCTGCGCCGAGGCGATTGTTCTCGACGATGAACTCCGTCACGAACTCGTGCAGGCCGGAGGAGAAGATGCGGTTGATGTTCTCGCCCTCCAGGCGGGCCAGGGTGTTGCTGGCCAAGCGCTGGCTCGCGCCGCGCCGCCCATAGGCGTCGGCGATGAGGTCGAGATGCTCCACCAGCATGCCGTAGCAGTTGGTGAAGGAACGCGGCATCTGCCGGTTCAGGATGAGCAGGTCGGCCACGAGCAGGGGCTTCACGCTCTCGCGGTAGACCCAGTGATAGGCGTTGAAGGCCGAGACCTCGCGCAGGATCGTGGTCCACTGGAAGTAGTCGAGGCTGCCGCCGATCTTCTCCGAGGCCGGCAGCAGGATGCGGTACTTCACGTCGAGGATGCGCGCGGTGTTGTCCGCCCGCTCGATGGCGGTGCCCAGCCGGGTGAACCAGTAGGCGTCGTTGCGCAGCATCGTCCGGTAGGCCGAGCCGTCGAAGGCGAGGGAGACTCCCTTCACCCAGTCGAGGAAGCGGGTGAACTCGTCGCGGTTGAGGTCGCGCCCCTCGTAGTTGCGCAGCTCGAGCCACGCGCCGTTGATGGCGTCCCACATCTCGGTGGTGAGCGCCGTGCGCACGCTGCGGGCGTTCTCGCGGGCGGTCTCGATGCAGGAGCGGATCGAGGACGGATTGTGCGGGCTGAAGGCGAGGAAGTCGCAGACGGTGGCTTCCGTGACGCTGTCATAGAGGGGCTTGAACACCTCCGGATCACCCGCCGAGGCCAGGGCGGAGGCCCACTCGTTGGTCTCGCCACCGCCGTAGCTCGACGGCAGGGCGGCCAGCCGCAGGGCGGCATCGAGGATGCGGGCGACGAACTCCGCCCGCTCGGCGTAGCGCGAGAGCCAGTACAGGTTGTCGGCGGTCCGGGACAGCATGGGGTTCCATCGGGACGTCGACCAGCGTCGGGAACGCAGGCCGCAGGGCTGAAAGGACTATGCCGGAGGCGGCACGGGCTTGGAAAGGCATCCGGCGCGAAAGGCCGGGCCGGATGCCCGGCGCGATCTCAGGCGTCGAGGACCCAGGTGTCCTTGGTCCCGCCGCCCTGGCTCGAATTGACGACCAGGGACCCTTCCTTCAGGGCGACCCGGGTGAGGCCGCCGGGGACGATCCGGATCTCGTCGGAGCCGCAGAGAACGAAGGGGCGCAGGTCGACGTGCCGGGGCGCGACGCCGGAGGCGACGAAGGTGGGGCAGGTGGAGAGCGCCAGGGTCGGCTGGGCGATGAAGCCGTCCGGGGCGTGCTTGAGCTTGCGCCCGAACTCCTCGATCTCGCGCTTGGTGGCGTGCGGACCCACCAGCATGCCGTAGCCGCCCGAACCGTTGACTTCCTTCACGACGAGGTCGCCGAGATTGTCCATCACGTAGGCGAAGGCATCCTTCTCGCGGCAGCGATAGGTCGGCACGTTGTGCAGGATCGGCTCCTCGCCGGTGAAGAATTTCACGATTTCCGGCATGTAGCTGTAGACCGCCTTGTCGTCGGCGATGCCGGTGCCGACCGCGTTGGCCAGTGTCACGGTTCCGCGCTCGTAGGCGTTCATGATGCCGGGGACGCCGAGCACCGAATCCGGGCGGAAGACCAGCGGATCGAGGAAGTCGTCGTCGAGGCGGCGGTACAGCACGTCGACCCGGCGCGGGCCCTCGGTCGTGCGCATGTAGACGACGTCGTCTTTGGTGAAGAGGTCCGAAGCCTCGACGAGGTCGACGCCGAGCTTGTCGGCCAGGAACGAGTGCTCGTAGAAGGCCGAGTTGTAGCGGCCGGGCGTGAGCAGGGCGACGGTGGGGTCGCGGGTGGCGGTCGACGGCGCGAGGCTGCGCAGGGTCGCCAAAAGGGCGTCCGGATAGTTCTCGACCGGAGCCACGCGGTGGCGGGAGAACAGTTCGGGGAAGAGCCGCAGCATCACCTCGCGGTTCTCCAGCATGTAGGAGACGCCGGATGGTGTCCGGGCATTGTCCTCCAGCACGAAGAAGTCGTTCTCGCCCGTGCGCACGATGTCGATGCCGGCGATGTGGACGTAGAGGTCGTGCGGCACCCGGAAGGCGCGCATCTCCATGCGGTAATGCGGGTTGCGGTAGACGAGGTCGGCCGGGATCACGCCGGCCTTGATGCATTCCTGCGCCCCGTAGATGTCCTTCAGGAACGCGTTGATGGCGGTGACGCGCTGCTTCAGGCCCCGTTCGAGGAAGCCCCATTCGGGCTTGGTGATGACGCGGGGAATGATGTCGAACGGGATCAGGCGCTCGGTGGATTCGTTCGCCCCATACACCGCGAAGGTGATGCCGATGCGCCGGAACAGCATCTCGGCCTGGCTGCGGCGGGTGTTGAAATGCTCGGGCGGCGTGGTGTCGAGCCAGTGCTTGAGGCTGTCGTAGGCTTCGCGCACGGCGGGGTTGCTCAGCGCCCCGTCGGGCAGCCCGGTCATCTCGTCGAATGCAGCGAGCGCCATTCGCGTCTCCCCCTTGAACACCGTTCTTGTCTAGGCAAGAGGCGCGCCAGCGACCGGAGATCGACGCCTGCGCGCACCGCCCTTGCGTGTACGGTAGCACGTTCAGATCAACTTCAAGCCCTTGAAGCTCGCATGTCCTTCGCGACCCAGGATGATGTGATCGTGGATGACGATGCCGAGGGGGTCCAGCACGCTCACGATCTCGCGCGTCATCCGGATGTCGGCCGCCGAGGGCGTCGGATCGCCGGAGGGATGGTTGTGGGCGAGGATGATGGCGGTGGCCGAGAGTTCGAGGGCCCGGCGCGCCACCTCGCGGGGATAGACCGGCGTGTGATCGACGGTGCCCCGTCCCTGGACCTCGTCGGCGATGAGGTGGTTGCGACGGTCCAGGAACAGCACGCGGAACTGTTCGCGCGCGGCGAAGGCCATGGTGGCGCGACAATATTCGAGGACGGCGCCCCACGAGGAGAGCAGGGGGCGTGCGGCTATGGCACCGCGGGCCAGCCGGTGCCCTGCCGCTTCGATGAGCTTCAGGTCGGCGATGACCCCGGGACCGATGCCTTCAATTTCAGCAAGTCGCGCGGGTTCGGCGCTCAGGACCTCGGCAAAGCTGCCGAAGCGCCCGATCAGCGCCTTGGCGAGGGGCTTCACGTCGCGGCGCGGGATCGCCCGGAACAGAGCGAGCTCGAGCAATTCATAGTCCGGCAGGGCGTCGGCGCCGCCCTGGGCGAAGCGGGCGCGCAGGCGGTCGCGATGGCCGAGATAGTGCGGGTCCGCCTCCTTCGGTGCCTCGTCCGGACGGTCGGGAGCGGACGGCGGCCGGGCGGTCATGGGAGGCGGATCAGCCGGCGGTGGGTGCAGGCTGGTGCAGGCCCTTCGGCGACAGGGTGAAGATCTCCGCCCCTGTCTCCGTCACCGCGACGGTGTGTTCGAACTGCGCCGAGAGCGAGCGGTCCCGGGTCACCGCGGTCCAGCCGTCGGACAGCACCTTCACGGCGGGACGGCCGAGATTGATCATCGGCTCCACGGTGAAGAACTGGCCGGGCTGGAACTTCACGTCGTAGCTCGGCTCGACGTAGTGCAGGATGGTGGGCGCATCGTGATAGGTGCGCCCGAGGCCGTGCCCGCAGAAGTCGCGCACCACGGAGCAGCGCTCCGCCTCGGCATAGGTCTGGATCGCCCGCCCGATATCCGTGGTCGAGCCGCCCGGCCTGATCGCGGCGATGCCGCGCATCAGGCACTCGTGGGTGATCTCGCACAGGCGCTGCGCCTTGCGCGGAACGTCGCCGACATAGGCCATCCGGCTCGAGTCGCCGTGCCAGCCATCCACCATGAGGCAGATGTCGAGGTTGACGATGTCGCCCTCGCGCAGGGGCTTGTCGTTCGGGATGCCGTGGCAGACCACATGGTTGATCGAGGTGCAGATCGACTTCGGATAGCCGCGGTAGAGCAGCGAGGCCGGATAGGCGCCGTGATCCATCGCGAAGGTGTAGGCGAGCTTGTCGAGATGTTCGGTGGTGACGCCCGGGGCGGTCGCCTCCATCAGGACGTCGAGGGCCTCGGCCGTCAGCCGGCCGGCCCTGCGCATGCCCTCGAACGCGTCCGGTCCGTGAATCGGCGGCTGGGGCGCGCGGCGTCCGCTCTCGGACACGGCCTGTTCGTTCTGGGTCATGGGGGCGTTTCGCGGAGGGCACCGGGGCGGGGTCGCACCTTATGTATGGTGAGGCGCGCGTGAGGCCAACCCTTGGCACGCGCCACACTAGGCTTGGGCCGGGGGAGCGGCTAGAGACGGTTCCCGGCAGACCCCGGCAACACGGATGCCCGCCCGAGGACGCGTCTTCGGCGGGCCGGCAGGCAGGACGAGGCGATGGCTGACAAAGCGGTCCCGCATTTCCACAACGAGCCCGGCGTGGCGGTGATCCACGTCGGTTCGAAGGAGTTCATGTGCATCGGGGCCAAGCCCCCGTTCGATCATCCGCACATCTTCCTCGACATGGGCACGGACGACGAGACCATCTGCCAGTACTGCTCGACGCTGTTCCGCTACCGGCCGACCCTAGCGGCCGGCAACGCCGACCCGGCGATCTGTGTCTGGGACGACCGGACCCCGGCCGCCGCCTGAGTCGGCGCGGCGGCCCCGTGCCGGCCCTGGACATCGCCATCGTCGGCGCGGGAATCGGCGGCCTGACGGCCGCGCTCACCCTCGACGCCGCCGGCCATTCCGTCACCCTGATCGAGCGCCGCACCGGATTCAGCGAGGTCGGGGCCGGGATCCAGCTCTCGCCCAATGCGAGCCGGGTGCTGATCGGTCTCGGGCTCGGCGCGGCGCTGCGGCGCGCGGCCAGCGAGCCGCCGGCCGTGGTCGTGCGCGCTCTGCGAAGCGGCGGGATCATCGGCGGTGTCGCCCTCGGTGCCGGCCTGCGCGAGCGCTTCGGTGCGCCCTACTACGTCATCCACCGGGCCGACCTGCAGACCCTGCTCCTCGACGCGGTGCGCGGCCGGCCCGGCATCAGGCTCCTCGTCGGGCGCGACGTCACCGCCCTGGCCGAGCGGCCGGACGGCATCGACCTGACCCTGGAGAGCGGTGCCGGGACACGGACCGAGCTCTTCTCGGCCGATCTCGTCGTCGGGGCCGACGGCGTCCGCTCGCGCCTGCGGGGCCACCTCGACGGGCAGGACCTGCGCTCCGGCCGCGCCGCGGCGTGGCGGGCGATCGTGCCGCACGAGGCGCTGCCGCCGGAACTCGACGGAGACGCCACCGGTCTCTGGCTCGGGCCGGCACGGCACGTGGTGCATTATCCGATCCGGGGTGGTCAGCACGTCAACGTGGTGGCGGTGATCCCGGAGCGCACGGGCAGCCAGGGCTGGGGCCAACTCGGCGAGCCGGCCGTGCTGCGCGCCCGCTTCCGCGATGCCGCCGCGCCCCTCGCCGCTCTTCTGGCCGTCCCGGATTCCTGGCTGGTCTGGTCGCTGGAGGATCGCGGTGCGGCCCGTCCCATGGCGCGCGGCCGGCTCGTGCTGATCGGCGATGCCGCCCATCCCATCCTTCCATTCCTCGCCCAGGGCGCCGCCCTGGCGATCGAGGACGCGGCGATCCTCGCCCAGGTGCTGACCGACGAGGGCGCCGAACCCGGCATGGCGCTGGCCCGTTACGCCGCCCTTCGGACGAAGCGGGTCCGCCAGGTCCGCCGGGCCGCTCGCGCCAACGGCCGGACCTACCACGCCGGTCCGTTCGTCGGCGCGATCCGCAACGCGATGATGCGCCGCCTCGGTCCCGATGGCATGAACCAGCGCTACGCATGGCTCTACGGCTGGACGCCTTGATCTGCGACGGCCGCCCCGCTACCGCTGGTCACGGCATGCGGACGTGGCGAAACCGGTAGACGCACGAGACTTAAAATCTTGCGGCCTTTGGCTGTGCGGGTTCGAGTCCCGCCGTCCGCACCATTCCCGCGACGGTCGCGTCCGGGTTGCGATCTTCAGCGCCGTGCCCGTCGAATATAGGCGATCAGCCCGAGTGCGCCGATGACGGCCAAGCCGGCGAGTGCCGTCGCGTTCGAGGCCTGCGGGCCGACGGCTCCGCCCGACCGGACGCGCCGACCTTCCGCGGAGTGTCCTCCGAGGATCCAGGCGAGCGAGCGTCGCAACTCGCGCGCGGAGTCGCGATCGAACCATTGGCCATGGGCGAAGATGACTCGGGCCGGCTCGAAGGCCACGAGGCGCTGGGCCGCCTCGAGCGTGTCCCGATAATTCGTGCGCAGGAGAAGCCGGAGGTAGAGCGGCGCCTTGCCGTCCGGCGCGACGATCCCGAGCAGGCGCGCGAGGGCGCGCGCGAAGACCGGCAGGAGGTCCCCTTCCAGATTGATGACGAGGTCCGTCAGCAGGAGTGTCCGGCTCGGTCGATGATAGAGGCAGACCTCCTTGAACACCGGACCGGCGATCAGAACCTGATCGATCTCGTTCGCCCAGGCACGGGGTGGCGTATCGGTCAGTTCGGCGTCGATCACCACGCCCGAGCGACGGACCTGTCCGCGATCCTCGAGTCCCGGCACCGCCCAGGTGATCGCGTTCGGGCAGGCCGTCTGCCAATCCTCGAGGAACATCCAGTGGCCCATGCTCGGTGCCACGAGGTGACCGATGCGGCCCAGCCCTTCGAGGGCGCGCTGCAGTTCGGGGTGGTGGGCCACCGGCGAATGCAGCAGCAACTCGCCGCCGGCGAGCCGGAGAACCGTCATCCGGAGGGGCAGCGGGATGCCGCCCGCGTGGATGGGGGCCGCGTCGACGATCCAAACACCGTCGGCAACCGGCTTGGGGATATTCAGGGGCGGATAGCTGAGGTCATGCGCCAAGGTCCCGGTCTCCGAGTCTGCCACCATCTGACCGGAGAACGCCGTCGCGAAAGCGAGGGGTCCCAAGCGCGATTTCGATCACGCCCGCGAAGAGTCCCTACGCGTCGATCCCCGGATGTCCGAGCCGTCTGATCTCAAGGGTGGCCGGAGCCGCCATCCGGTTCGCGGTCGGAGGGCAGGGCGGAGATCAGGGCGTCGAGGGCGAGGGCCATCCGGTCCGGCAGATCGGCGCCGACCGGAGGCGGGAACGAGAGAGCCAGGGCGCGGTCGACCCCGATCCGAAACGGACTTCGATTACAGTTGTCGGGGCGCGGAAAGCACAGGGAGGAGTATTCGAGGTCCATCTCATCGGTCGGCTACGGCGCCGTTCGCTGACGGATAGCGTGTCTATCCGCGAACCAAGGCAACGCGGCCCGGTCATGACGGTTGCGGCGGCCCGATCCACTGATGCGCGGCGAGGCCGTCGGATTGCCCGTGCGGCCTCGCGCAGCGATCCCGTTACCAGCCGCCGCGCCAGTGCGGCCGGTCGCAATCCCTCCGGTAGCCATACCCGGCCCGACGATAGCCGTAATGGCCGAAGTCGTCGTCGTAGGCCCGGACGGCGCGCGGGCTGCGGTAGCCCGGAGGTTCGTCGTACTCGTAGCTGTGCATGACGGGCGCCGGCCGATAGCGCACCACCGGGGCCTCCTCCTCGTATCCATAGGCCGGTGCGGGCCGTCCGTAGCCGTATCCGTATCCAGGGGCCGCGTGTGCCTCGGAGACGGCGGCGCCGAGGAGGGCTCCCGCCGCCAGGCCACCGATGACGCCGGCCGCGATCGCGCCGCCACTGCCGCGGGCCTGCGCCGCCGGTGATCCGAACGTGCCCAGAGCCACCAGTGCAGCGGCTGTCAGTGCTGCCAATTTCGTCATCGCCCATCCCCTGTTGCGTCGAGGAGGCCGGCATCGTGCCCGGTCTCGGTGGCCCAGTCGGTGATCTTCCGGCTGTCGAAGAACAGATTGACAGGGCGGCGCTGCACCCATGCTGAAGCTTGTTGGCAGGATCCGTTCAGCTTCGCGAAGTCGGTACGGCTTCGGACGCAAGAACCTGAGGTGACGGCCTTCCTGCTGGACGCGGCCGTTTTTCCTTGAGAGATGCTGTGGCCGGCGCAACAACGGGTGTGAGCGCCCCGGCGCGCCCGTTCCTCCCATACAGAGTCCCGCATGACCCCGGATCAAGTCACCCTCGTCCAGGACAGCTTCGCCAAGGTGCGGCCGATCGCCGATACGGCGGCCGACCTGTTCTACGGGCGCCTGTTCGAGATCGCGCCCGAGGTCCGGTCGATGTTTCCCGAAGACATGCGCGAGCAGAAGAAGAAGCTGATGACGATGCTCGGGCTCGCGGTGACCAATCTCCACAAGCCCGACATGGTGGTTCCGGCCCTGCAGACCCTGGGCCGCCAGCACGTCTCCTTCGGCACCCAGGCCGCCCATTACGAGCCGGTGGGCTCCGCCCTGCTCTGGACCCTCGAGCAGGGGCTGGGTCCGGACTTCACGCCCGAGGTCCGTGACGCCTGGGTGGAAACCTACGGCCTGGTCGCGCGCGTGATGAAGGCGGCCGCCGCGGAGGTCCGGCGCCCTGAGGCCGCTCCGGGTGCCTGATCCAGGGTCTGCGCAGTCCAGCCATCCGCCCGGGTGGAACCAACGCGCGCCACAAGCGTAGGCGTTCGAATTTGATCCGTTCGGCCAAAGGGATACGATGCGCTTCCGTCTGACGTCCGTCCTCCCCGGACTTGCTGTGGCGACGATTCTGGCCTGCCCCGCTTGGGCGGACATCCTGATCGCCGTCGACAAGGACGCCCAGCGCATGACCGTCACGGTCGATGGGCAGACGCGCTACGACTGGCCGGTCTCGACGGGCGTCGACGGCTATGACACGCCGACCGGGAACCATCGCCCGTTCCGGATGGAGCGCACGCATTTCTCGCGTGAATTCGACGATGCGCCGATGCCGAACGCGATCTTCTTCACCGGCCAGGGCCACGCCATCCACGGCACGAACCACACCCGGCGCCTCGGCAGCGCGGCCTCGCATGGCTGCGTTCGGCTCGCACCGAAGAATGCCGCGACCCTGTTCAGTCTCGTCAAGGCACAGGGTATGGGCCGGACGCGCGTCGTCATCGACGGCAGGACGGTCATGGCTTCGCGACGCCGCCGTGGCGAAGACGATGGCGTGATGTCGGCCGGGATGCAGATGGGGCGCGAGCCCTATGGGCGCGCCTACCGGCCGGTGGCCGTTGCGCGGCCGGTTCAACGCCGGGCTCCCGTCTATGATGTGCGCGATCCGGCCGGCTACGGCGACGCCGACTTCGTCAGCGACGGTCTCGACTGACCCCATCCGGGGCTGCGCCGCGGACCTGCCGCGGAGACCCTATCGTCACCCGAGCGCGCTGGCCGGAACCAGATCGGAGTTGGCCGATGCTGGGGAGAGGCGTGCGGACTCAACACGATTTCGGCCGCCGCGCTTGGCGCAGTACAGGGCGTCGTCGGCCGCCTTCAGAAGATCGGCGGCGCCGATGCCGAGGGCGCCGAGGCTGCCATGCGCCGCCGCCACGCCGATGCTCACCGTGACGTAGGCGCCGTCCGGCAATCCTGGATGCGGATAGGCAAGGCGCTCGATTGCCCGCCGCAGGCTCTCCCCGATCGCGGTCGCCCGCACCGGCTCGACGCCGGACAGGAAGAGAATGAACTCCTCTCCGCCGTAACGTGCCAGCTGAGCGCCGTGGAGGGCCGCTTCCGTCTCGAGGGCCTGCGCGACTTGCCTCAGGCAGCGGTCGCCCGCCGGATGTCCGGCCGTATCGTTCAGGCGCTTGAAGGCGTCGATGTCGATGAGGGCGAGCATCACCCAGCCGCCCTCGTGGGAGGCCTCGGCCCAGCCCGTCTGCAGGCGCGCAGTGGCACTCCGCCTGTTGCGCAGTCCGGTGAGACTGTCGGTCTCGGACAGGATCGTCAGGCGCGCATTGGCGGCAGCGAGATCCACGTCGCGGGCCGACTTCTCGAGAGTGAGCAGGAAGGCCTCCTTGCAGGTCCATTCGCGTGAATAGGCGAGTTTGATCGGCACGAGGGTGAGCCCGGCGATCAGCAGCGGCAGGCCCGTCGCCTCGCTGCGCGGCAGAACGAAGCCGACGACGTAGGTCGCATAGAGGCCGAAGGCACTGCCGCAGAGGACGAGGCTGTGCCGGAACGACAGGGGCGCGATCATGCCCACGGCCATCGGTACGATCACCGCGAGGATTAGGTAGGTATCCGCGTGAGCGGCGGGTGCGATCCGGGCGCTGTTCAGGACGATGGCCATGTCGAGCAGCGCAATGCCCGCCACGATCCCGGCCTGCCGCCGGGCGCTGGTGAGGCCGTGCAGCGCCAGGATCGCCAGCAGGCCGGACGGCAGGAACACACCCAGGGTGAGGAAGGCCGGAACCGCGAAGCGATCGGGGCCGAACTGATCGAAATCCATCTTCAACGAGATCACGTTGAAGACCATGAAGACCAGCAGCCAGGACTGGATGTAGGTGGCCCGGGACCGGCGGGTCGTCTCCGCGAACCGGGATTCGAGGTCCGCCGGCAGGCGCAGGCGATACCACGGCCTCTGGCGGGCCGCCTCAATCAGGCTGGGAGTGGATTCGGGCATAGGCTCGGTTTACCGACGACCCCGGGACCTTATGCCAGCCCTGCTTGCAGGTGCGTAAACGGTTGCAGCGTCTACGAGGCGGCCAGTCCCGTCTTGCCGACGCCTTCCATTGCATCGTCGCACAATCCTGCTAAGACCCGAACCATGTTGAAGGATCGAGCCAGATTGTACGCCCGGCCTACGCCGCCGTAGCCGCTCTCCCCGACGCCCGTCTGTTCCTCGAGACACCGTCATGCCCGGCCCGCACAGGTGCCGGGATTCCCGCTCGATTCCCCTCTGCCCAACCTGCGCGGGGACGATTGGATGTCTGTCACCCATGTCCCTGACGAACCTGCGGAGCCAGTGGGCTCCCGATATCACGCGCGAGATCCTGGCCGGCACCGTGGTCGCCCTGGCCCTGATTCCGGAGGCCATAGCCTTCTCGCTCATCGCAGGGGTCGATCCGAAGGTCGGCCTCTACGCCTCGTTCTGTATCGCGGTGATCACCGCCTTCGCGGGTGGTCGACCCGCGATGATCTCCGCCGCCACCGGGGCGATGGCCCTGGTGATGGTCAGCCTCGTCAAGGAGCACGGCCTCGGCCATCTCTTCGCCGCGACGATCCTGACGGGGCTCCTGCAGATCGCGGCCGGCGCCCTCCGGCTCGGCAATCTGATGCGTTTCGTCTCGCGCTCCGTGGTCACCGGCTTCGTCAACGCCCTGGCGATCCTCATCTTCCTCGCACAGATGCCCGAACTGATCGGGCAGGGGACCACCGTCTATCTCATGACGGCCGTCGGCCTCGGGCTGATCTACGGTCTCCCCTACATCACCAGGGCGGTGCCATCGCCGCTCATCACCATCCTGGTCCTGACCGCTTTCTCGATGGCCATGGGCCTGCCGATCCACAAGGTCGGCGACATGGGGGCTCTCCCCACCGAACTCCCGGTCTTCGCCCTGCCGCAGGTGCCGCTCACCTGGGAGACGCTGCGAATCATCCTGCCCTACGCGCTGACGCTGACCATGGTCGGCCTGCTGGAGAGCCTGATGACCGCGGCGATCCTCGACGAGATGACCGATACCGGCTCGGACAAGAACCGGGAATGTGCCGGTCAGGGCCTCGCCAATATCGGCGCCGGCCTGTTCGGCGGGATGGCGGGCTGCGCCATGATCGGCCAGTCGGTGATCAATGTCTCCTCCGGCGGTCGCGGCCGCCTCTCGACGCTCTGGGCCGGGGCGTTCCTGCTCTTCCTGATCGTGGTGCTCGGGCCGTACGTGGCGCAGATTCCCATGGCGGCGCTGGTGGCGGTGATGATCATGGTCTCGATCAACACCTTCCAATGGGGGTCGCTCAAGACCCTCCTGACGCATCCGAAGAGCTCAAGCCTCGTCATGGTCGGGACCGTCGCCGTGGTGGTGGCGACCCACGATCTCGCCAAGGGCGTCCTGTTCGGCGTGGTGCTCAGCGGCCTGTTCTTCGCCCACAAGGTCACCCGCTACTTCTCGGTGTCCTCGGAGCGGAGCGGCACGGTGAGGACCTACCGCGTCACCGGGCAGATCTTCTTCGCCACGGCGGAGGCCTTCCACGGCGCCTTCGACTTTCGGGAGGCCGGGCTGACGGGGATCGTCGTCGACCTGACGGCCGCCCATTTCTGGGACATCACCGCCGTCAACGCCCTGGACCGGGTGGTCCTGAAATTTCGCCGCCACGGCATCGGGGTCGAACTCGTCGGCATGAACGATGCCACGGCCACGATGGTGGAACGCCTCGGCACCCATCACAAGCCCGGTGCGGCCCTGGCGGCCGGCGGTCACTGAGGCGTAGGCTGGCCCGCGACCTGCAGCGGAGGCGGGCCAGCACGGCGCCCAGTCGCCATTGACCGCGGGTGGCCGGAATCGAGATCAGGCCCACGTCATCGCGCCGCTGTCGCGCTGGCGCGGTAGATTGTTGCTGGCGGGACCCGCCGCACCCGGCGCGAGTTGGGAGCGGGCTTCGCCTGGACGCGAGGAGAGATTGGCCATGAGCGCGCTTCATCCGGAAATCGCCGCCGTCACGGCGCGCGTGATCGAACGCTCCGGACCGACCCGGAAGGCCTATCTCGACCTGATCGCGCGGGAGCGGGACTCGGGCGTCCACCGCCCGATGCTCAATTGCGGCAACCTCGCCCACGGCTTCGCGGCCTCGGGAGAGGACAAGGCGGTCATCAAGTCCGGCCGGGCGATGAACATGGCCATCGTCACCGCCTACAACGACATGCTCTCGGCGCATCAGCCCTATGGCCGCTACCCCGAGCAGATGAAGCTGTTCGCGCGGGAGGTCGGCGCCACCGCGCAGGTGGCCGGCGGCGTGCCGGCCATGTGCGACGGCGTCACCCAGGGTCAGCGCGGCATGGAACTGTCGCTCTTCTCGCGCGACACCATCGCGCTCTCGACCGCTGTGGCGCTCAGCCACGGCATGTTCGACGGCGCGGCCTTGCTCGGCATCTGCGACAAGATCGTTCCGGGCCTGCTCATCGGCGCGCTCCGCTTCGGCCACCTGCCGATGATCCTGATCCCGGCCGGACCGATGCCCTCGGGGCTGGCCAACAAGGAGAAGCAGCGCATCCGCCAGCTCTATGCCGAGGGCAAGGTCGGCCGCGACGAGCTGCTCGAGAGCGAATCGGCCTCCTATCACGGTGCCGGCACCTGCACCTTCTACGGCACCGCCAACTCGAACCAGATGATGATGGATGTGATGGGCGTGCACATGCCCGGCGCCTCCTTCATCAATCCGGGCACCAAGCTGCGCCAGGCCGTCACGCGCGCGGCGGTCCACCGCCTCTCCGAGATCGGCGCCGACGGCAACGACTACCGGCCCCTCGGCCGCTGCATCGACGAGAAGGCGATCGTCAACGCGGTGGTCGGCCTGCTGGCCACGGGTGGTTCGACCAACCACGCCATCCACCTGCCCGCCATCGCGCGGGCCGCCGGCATCGTCCTGGATTGGGCGGATTTCGACCGGCTCTCGGCGGTGGTGCCGCAGGTCGCCAAGGTCTACCCGAACGGCTCGGGCGACGTGAACCACTTCCATGCGGCCGGCGGGATGTCCTACGTCATCGCCAGCCTGATCGATGCCGGGCTGCTGCACGACGACATCCTAACAGTGGCCGGCACGCGCCTGCGCGATCACGCCCGCGACCCGAAGCTCATCGATGACGAACTCGTCTTCGAGGATGCGCCCGAGCGCTCGCACGACGAGACCATCCTGCGCAGCCCCGCCAATGCCTTCCAGCCCGATGGCGGCATGCGGCTGGTGAAGGGCAATCTCGGCCGGGCCACCTTCAAGACCAGTGCCGTCGATCCCGCGCGCTGGACGATCCAGGCGCCGGCGCGCGTCTTCGACGACCAGGACGACGTCATGGCGGCCTTCAAGGCGGGCGAGCTGGAACGCGACGTCGTGGTGGTGGTGCGCTTCCAGGGGCCGCGGGCCAACGGCATGCCCGAGTTGCACAAGCTCACCCCGCAACTCGGCGTGCTGCAGGACCGCGGCTTCCGCGTTGCCCTGGTCACGGACGGGCGGATGTCCGGCGCCTCCGGCAAGGTGCCGGCGGCGATCCATCTCAGCCCCGAAGCCCTCGGCGGCGGTCCCCTCGCCCGGATCCGCGACGGCGACGTGGTGCGTCTCAGCGCGGAGGACGGTTCCCTGGAAGCCCTCGTCGATCCGGCCGAGTGGGAAGCCCGGGCGGAGGCCACCGCGCCGCCGCCGGCCCTCGGTACCGGGCGCGAGCTCTTCGCCTTCATGCGCCACGGCGCCGACGGGGCCGAGCAGGGTGCCTCCGCCATGCTCGCTGCCGCCGGCCTCTGATCCCACCGCCTCCGCTGCCAAGGACGCTGCCCATGACCTCCATCGACGCCCTGATGCGCTCCGTTCCCGTCATCCCGGTGCTGGTGGTGGAGGATGTCGCCCACGCCGAACCGATCGCCCGCGCCCTGGTTTCAGGCGGGCTGACCGCGTTGGAGGTCACCCTGCGCACGCCGGCGGCCCTGGACGTCATCCGTGCCATGTCGCGGGTCGACGGCGCCGTGGTCGGCGCCGGTACGGTGCTGAACGCGCGCGACCTTGATGCCGCCCTGGAGGCGGGCGCGCGCTTCATCGTGAGCCCCGGCCTGACCGATCCCTTGACCCGCGCCGCCCTCGCGCGCGGTGTGCCCTATCTGCCGGGCGTCGCGAATGCGGCCGACATCATGCGCGGCCTCGACCATGGCCTCGACCGGTTCAAGTTCTTTCCCGCCGAAGCCGCCGGCGGCATCAAGGCGCTGAAGGCGCTCGCCGGCCCCTTCGGCCAGGTTCGATTCTGTCCGACCGGCGGCATCTCGGAGGCGACCGCGCCGGATTGGCTCGCCCTGAAGCCGGTGCTCTGCGTCGGCGGAAGCTGGGTCGTCCCACCCGGAGCGCCCGAGACCGATCTGATCCGGCGCTCGGCCGAGGCCGCGGCCCGCCTGCGAGCGGCCTGAGGAGCCTCACGCGGATGGGCGCCCACGAAGGCCCTGCTTGATTGTGGCCGGAAAAAGGCTAGCCTCCCCCTGACGAGCGCCTGGAAGGGCACGTTCCGGTCCGGGACTTAATCCCCTGGCCGGCTTCGTGATCTCGAGCCTGGCATGCCTCGTGCAGTACCGGTCCGATGGAACCAGGCTTCTGGTTCCCGGCGCGGGGCGTCGTCGGGTGCGGCGGTGGGGGAAGCGATGCAGTCCAGGCTCACCACGTACATCTTCATCGGCATGCTGCTCGGGATTGCCGTCGGCTATCTCTGCAACATCACCTGGCCGGATCCGCAGACCTCGAAGGAGATCTCCGGATACATCGCGCTGATCAGCGACGTCTTCCTGCGCCTGATCAAGATGATCATCGCCCCGCTTGTCTTCTCCACCCTCGTCGTCGGCATCGCCCACATGGGCGACACTGCTTCGGTCGGCCGCGTCGGCGGCAAGGCGATGCTGTGGTTCGTCGGCGCTTCGCTCTGCTCGTT
Source organism: Methylobacterium sp. Leaf104 (assembly GCF_001422885.1). Classification (GTDB taxonomy): domain Bacteria; phylum Pseudomonadota; class Alphaproteobacteria; order Rhizobiales; family Beijerinckiaceae; genus Methylobacterium. Next base: position 654,205 of record NZ_LMMZ01000001.1, read on the forward strand.
GCTCCTCGGCCTCGTGATGGTCAACATCCTCCGGCCCGGCGACAACCTGAACCTGCCGCTCCCCGATGCCGGCGCCACCACGAACCTCAAGGCCGCTTCGCTGTCCCTGAAGGAGTTCGTCACCCACCTCGTGCCGAAGAGCCCGGTCGAGGCGATGGCCAACAACGAGATCCTGCAGATCGTGGTGTTCTCGATCTTCTTCGGCGTGGCCCTGGCCGCGCTCGGCGAGAAGGGCAAGCTCCTCGCGCAGGGCATCGAGGGCCTCGCCGACGTGATGCTCAAGATCACCGGCTACGTCATGGGCTTCGCGCCGATCGCCGTGTTCGCGGCCATCGCGGCCACCATCACCACCCAGGGCATCGGCGTACTCGTCACCTACGGCAAGTTCATGCTGGAGTTCTACGTCAGCCTGGCCCTGCTCTGGTGCCTGCTCGCCTTCGTCGGATTCCTGCTGGTCGGATCGGCGATGAAGCGCCTCCTCGACCTCATCAAGGAGCCGTTCCTGCTGGCCTTCTCCACCGCATCGAGCGAGGCGGCCTATCCGAAGACCCTGACCAACCTCGAGCGCTTCGGGGTTCCGAACAAGATCACCTCGTTCGTGCTGCCGATGGGCTATTCGTTCAATCTCGACGGGTCGATGATGTACTGCACCTTCGCGGTGATGTTCATCGCCCAGGCCTACAACATTCCCCTGACGCTCGGGCAGCAGCTCACGATGCTCCTGCTCCTGATGGTGACCTCGAAGGGCATGGCCGGCGTGCCGCGCGCCTCCCTGGTCGTCATCTCCGCGACGCTGACCACCTTTCAGATTCCGGAAGCGGGCCTGCTCCTCATCATCGGCATCGACCAGTTCCTCGACATGGGACGCTCGGCCACCAACGTCCTCGGCAACAGCGTGGCCACCGTGGCCGTGGCCAAGTGGGAGGGGCAGTTGACGCTGTCCGACCAGCGCCTGGACCGCGACGTCAGCCCCCTGCCGGAGCCGGCGGAGTAGCGATCGCGCGCGGCAGCGGGCGCTGCCCGGGTTCAGGTTCGTGTCGAGGTCGCACATGCCAGCACGTCGCGTCATCATCGGGGTACTGGCGGGAATCGGCCTGATGGCCGGAGCCGGCTCGGCTCGGGCGATCGACGTGCTCGCCGGTACGCTGAAGATCATCAGCGAGACAGGCACCGTGCGCCTCGGCTATCGCGAGAGCTCCCTGCCGTTCTCTTTCAAGGACTCGGCCGGCCGGCCGGTCGGCTACGCCCTCGACCTCTGCCTGGAAGTCGTAGACGACATCGGCAAGGAGCTGGGGCGCAACGATCTGAAGGTTCTGTACGAGCCCGTCACCTCGGAGACGCGGATCGAGGCTGTCACGTCCGGCCGGATCGACCTCGAATGCGGATCGACCACGGCCAATGCCGAGCGGCGAAAGCTGGTGGGCTTCTCGCCCGTCACCTATTTCAGCGCCACCAAGCTGCTGGTGAAGCGCGGCGCACCGGTGGGTTCGTTCCGCGATCTGGCCGGGCGGACGGTGGCGGTCACCGCCGGGACCACCAACGAGGGCGTCCTGCGTGCCCTCTTCGCTCGTCTGGGCATTCCCGCCACCATCGTCACCGGCCATGACCACGCCGAATCGTTCGCCATGGTCCGGGATGGGCGCGCCGACGCTCTCGGGCTGGACGACGTCCTGCTCTACGGCCTGATCGCCGCTGCCGGCCCCGATGGCTCGGCCTACACCGTGCTCCCCGACAAGCTGTCGTTCGAGCCCTACGGGTTGATGTTCCGCAAGGACGACCCGCAGTTCGCCGGCCTCGTGACTGCGACCTTCCAGCGCCTCGCCGAATCCCGTGAACTGCGCTGGATCTACGAGCGCTGGTTCCTCAAGCGCCTGCCCACCGGCATCCGCCTCAACGTGCCGATGTCGGACGAGCTTCACACCAATTTTCAGGTGATCGGCCTCCAGGATTGACGATGGCGTCGGACGGACGATGAACGGGACCGGCTCGCGGGATCGATCCTAATCCGCCGAGGACAGGATTAGTCGATTCGGTGTCTTGGACAGGCAGTGGCGAAACGCGGACCGGGCTCGGTGATCCCCTGCGCTCCTGCCTAGCCCTTTGGGCGCCGATGCGCCTCGGCCTGCCGCAATCATGACCAGCGCCGGTCGAGATCAACGGCCTCATACGCGGCTGCGATGTGTCATAGATCACGGATTATTCCGTATTTCCTGAGACTTGCCGCGACATCGGGGCTCTTCGGCCCGGCTGCCCGACGCCACGTCGGCCTGGAAAACCTGCCCTCGGAACAGTCACTTAGCCACCTGCCGAACGTTGCAACGCCGCAACAGCGCCCCGGAACCGCCACGCCGATCACGATTCCGAGTTGCCGCCGGGAACCCGCTCGCACAGAGTGATCGTGCACTGGGGGCAACGCCAGGGCAGCAAGACAATTTCCAGCGGTCAACGCTCGGTCATTCAAGAACAAAGGGCCACGCGACACCGGGATCCATAGAGATCCTGGGCGTAGTAAGCCTTCCCTCGGGTCTCGAAGCTTTTGGAGATATCAATGAAGCTCTTGAAGAGCTCGCTTCTCGCCTCCGCGGCAGGGTTTGCCGCGGTCGCCGGAGCACAGGCAGCCGACCTCCCGGTCAAGAAGGCTGTTCCGATCGAATACGTCCGCGTATGCTCTGCCTATGGCGCCGGCTTCTTCTATATCCCGGGCACCGACACCTGCATCCGTCTCTCGGGCCGCGCCCGCCTCGACGTCGGCTACCAGCCGACTTCTGCCCGGTCCTCGCAGGGTTCGCAGGGCGACACCACCGGTTACATCGGCCTCGCCCGCATCAACGTCGATGCCCGCACGCAGACCGCCTACGGCACCCTGCGCGCCTTCGTGCGTCTCCAGTTCTCTTCGCGCACCGGCGCCACCGGCGGTCTCCGCTCCGGCACCCAGGAGCGCATTGGCAACGCCTTCGCCGCCACGGGCCAGGACCAGAACGGTCGCGTCCAGCAGTTCGTGAACACCGACAAGGCGTTCATCCAGTTCGCCGGCCTGACCGCTGGTCGCGCCTCTTCGTTCTTCGACTTCTACGCCCACGACTTCGAGTTCGCCGGCGCCACCGCCAACTCCGACGTGCAGTCCACCAACCTGCTCGCCTACACGAGCAAGCTCGGCAGCAGCGGCCTCTCGGCCACGGTCTCGCTGGAAGACCCGTCCTTCCGCCGTAACTGGATCAATTCGCAGGAATCGACGACCGTCGGCGCCCCCTCTCGCGTTCTGATCTCGACGGATGCGAACGGCATCCCGACCTTCTCGACGGTGGACGTCTCTCAGCGTAACCGCATGCCCGACTTCGTCGGCGTTCTGCGCTACGACGCCGCCTGGGGTTCTGCGCAGCTCTCCGCTGCGGTCAAGGAGCTTAACACCAGCCACATCATCGGTAATCCGACAGTCCTTGGTGCGGCGACGGGCTTCGCCCCGGGCCTCATCGGTCCCGGCCCGTCCGCTTCGAGCGAGTACGGCTGGGCCGTGCAGGCTGGCGTGAAGATCAACATGCCCTTCATCGCCCCGGGCGACACCCTGTACCTGCAGGGCGCCTACGGCGAGGGCGCGACCCTCTACACCGGCTACTCTTCGTACAACGGCAGCTACACCCGGGCAGCGAGCACCATCAACGGTCCTGGCTTCGACCCCTACATGGCCGATGCCACGCTGAACCCGCTGACGGGTAAGATCGAGCTGTCCAACAGCTGGACCGTCACCGCTGCCTACCTGCACTACTGGTCGCCCGAGTGGCGCTCGGCCGTGTTCGGCAGCTACGGCGAGATGGCCTTCGCTCGTGGTGCTCGCGAGGCGAACGCTCTCGCGTACGGCAATTCCGGTAGCGTGAACCTCAACACGTTCCTTGGTGCGCCGGGGACCCGCTCGTTCGCTCTCAGCCCGGTGCTGCGTGATAACAACCAGTTCGTTGCCGGTGGCAGCCTGATCTGGTCGCCGGTCAAGGACCTCGATATCGGTGTCGAGGGCTTCTACACCCGTGTCGCTCTGCAGAACGGCCGTGTGATCGACCAGTACAGCAACGGCGTCCTGACGGCCGCTACGGTGAACACCCTGACCGCTGCCCAGGCGGCCGGTCTGCGCACCGTCACCTCCGCGGACACCTTCCAGATCCGCGGCCGCGTCCAGCGCGACTTCTAAGCCGACGGAACGGCGCGATCCGGGCTCCTCGTGAGCCCGGATCTTCATGGATCCGACACTTCGAGACATGCGATTTGGCCCGGCTGAAAAGTCGGGCCTTTTTGCGTGGGCACCCCTCTCGCTGCGCCAAGGGTTGGGGCGGAAACTACGCAGCGTGGGCCAACGGCACGGGGTTTGCCAGGGGCAGGCGCGTTGCCAGCTTGGACAGCGCGAAATCAACGATTGCGGCGGTTCGCACCGCTGCTACGTTGCCCAGGTCAGTCCCGTCGATCGCCGTCCCGTGATCGACCTCCCGGAGTCAGCCCGCAGATGCGTTCGTGTCACCAGAGATCCACCCTGTCCGCCGTTGCTGTCAGCGTCGCGCTGTCAGTGCTCGCGGCAGGGAGCGCCCAGGCGCAAGAGCTCACCGGAACCCTGAAGAAGATCAAGGAAACCAATACGATCACCATCGGCTACCGGGATGCGTCGGTTCCGTTCTCCTACTTGGACGGTGACCAGAAGCCCGTCGGCTACGCCCTGGAAATCTGCCAGAAGATCGCCGAGGCCGTGAAGACCAACCTCAAGCTCCCGAACCTCGAGGTGAAGCTGAATCCGGTCACCTCGGCGACCCGCATCCCGCTGATCGCCAATGGCACCATCGATCTCGAGTGCGGCTCGACCACGAACAATGCCGATCGCCAGAAGCAGGCCACCTTCACCAACACCCACTTCCTGACCGCGACGCGCTACGTCGCCAAGAAGTCGGCCAAGCTCGACAAGATCGAGGATCTGAAGGGCAAGACCGTGGTCTCGACCTCGGGCACCACCAACATCCGCCAGATCAACGAGGCCAACACTGCGCGCAACCTCGGCCTGACCATACTTCCGGCCAAGGACCATGCCGAGGCCTTCCTGATGGTCGAGACCGGCCGCGCCGTGGCCTTCGTCATGGACGACGTGCTCCTGGCCTCGCTGGCCGCCAGCTCGAAGGAGCCCGGCGCCTACGCGATCTCCAGCGAGGCGCTGTCGAAGCCTGAGCCGTACGGCATCATGCTGCGCAAGGACGATGCCCCGTTCAAGGCCGTCGCGGACGAAGCCACCGCCAAGCTCTACAAGAGCGCCGAGGGCAAGGCGCTCTACGATAAGTGGTTCACCAAGCCGATTCCGCCGCGGGGCATCAACCTGAACCTCCCGATGAGCGAGGCCATGGTGAAGGCCTTCGCGTCGCCGAGCGACAGCGCGGACCCCGCCGCCTACTGAGAGTCGACCGCAGCGGCTCCCGTCGTCTGGACGCCTCGCTCCTCACGGAGCGGGGCGTTCCGCTGTCCGGGGAACGCCCGGGTCCGGTCCGCCCCGCGCGGCGAGGCGTTCCATGGTGGCGAACAGCACCGGCCACTCGATCGGTTTGGGAACGTGCGCATCCATGCCGGCGGCGCGGCATCGTTCCATCTCCTCGGGCATCGCATTGGCGGTCAGGGCGATGACCGGTGTCGGCGAGCAATTCTCCTGCCGCTCCCGGGCACGGATCGCCTGCGTCGCCGCGAGCCCGTCCTGTCCCGGCATCTGCACGTCCATCAGGATCAACTCCGGGCGTTCCTGTGCGAAGGCCGCCGTCACGGCCCGTTCGCCGTCGTCCACCACGGTGACCGCGTGCCCCTTCTGGCGCAGCACCGTGCCGATGATCTCCTGATTGATGGGGTTGTCCTCTGCCAGGAGGACGCGCCAACGCACGGGGGAGGGGCGGTTGAGGAGCGCAGGCCTTGGGAGGTCGGCCTCGTTCTGCGCTGCCGCCAGACGCAGCGGCACCACGAACCAGAACACGGAGCCCGCGCCGACCCGGCTTTCCGCGCCGATCTCGCCCCCCATCAGATGAACCAGGCGCTTGCAGATCGTCAGCCCGAGGCCGGTCCCGCCATAGCGTCGGGAGGTCGAGCCGTCGGCCTGCGCGAAGCGTTCGAACAGCTGCGGCAGCACCTCGGGTGCGATGCCGATCCCCGTATCCACGAGCTCGATCCGCAGGGACGATGGCCGCCGCGTCAACGCCTCCGCTGCCGGGGTCCAGCGTACCCGCAGGATGACGGAGCCGCGGGGCGTGAACTTGATCGCGTTGGTGGCGAGGTTGAGGATGACTTGCCGAAGCCGGGTGGGGTCGCCCAGAACCCAGTCGGGGACGTCCGGACCGACATCGGTGGCGACGTGGACGTCGCGTCCCTGCGCGATCTCGACGCTGAGTTCGCGGCATCCCTCGATCAGGTCGTTGAGGCTGAAGGGTAGCGATTCGATCACGAGGTGACCCGCCTCGATCTTCGAAAAGTCGAGGATGTCGTTGACGATCGTCAGCAGGGATCGGCCGGCTTCCTGGGCGAGTCCGACGAGACGCGTCTGGTCCCGGCCGAGGCTGGCGTCGCTCCGCAGCAGATCGTGGACGCCCAGGATGCCTGCGAGCGGCGTGCGCAGTTCGTGGCTCATATTGGCCAGGAACTCGGCTTTCGCCAGCACGGCGGCCTCGGCGGCGGCGCGAGCGCTCTGGAGATCGGCCTCTTGCTTCTGGCGCTGCGAGACGTCGCGGATCGCCTGGATGATCTGGACCTCCCCCTGGTCCTCGATGCGCCGGAAGGCGGCCTCGACCCAGATGTCCCGCTCGGAGCGATGGCGCATCCGGTAGATCACCGATCCCGCCGGCCGCTCGGGGCCGAGGGCATGCAGGGTGGCCGAGAGGTTCGCGATGTCCTCGCGATGCACGAGGGTGCGCAGGCCGACGCGGTTGGCCTCCTCGACGCCGTAGCCGAGCATGGTCGTCACCGCGGGCGAGATGTAGAGGTGGCGTCCGCTGGCGTCGTCGAGGACGATGAGGTCGGAGGTGTGATCGGCCAGCAGGCGATAGCGCGCCTCGCTCTCGCGCAGACGCTCGTCGGCTCGCCGCCGCTCCGTCACGTCCGTCAGGGTCTGGACGTGGCCGTCGCCCATCAGCATCGGCACAGACCGCGTCTCGATCACACGGCCGTCGGCCCGGCTGCGCTCGGACCGCAACTCGGTGGTGCGCCGGTCCTCGTCCAGGCGCCAGAGGCTCGGCGCCTCGATCGCGGTACCCCAGGTTCCGGTCTCGCGCAGGTGCCGGCGCAGGGCCCGGTAGTCCGGCGCGCGCGCGATCAGCTCGGGCGAGACCGCCAGGATCTCGATGGCACGCCTGTTGATGACCGGGATGCGCCCCCTTCCGTCGATCATCAGCAGGCCCTGGTCCATGCTCTCCAGGGTCGCCTCCAGGAGGGCGGATTTCTCGGCGAGGGCACGCTCGGCGGATTTCAGCTCTGTGACGTCGGCGAAGACGCCGAAGATGGACCCACGCAGCGCAGCACGCCCGGAAAGTCCGGGCTCGCCCTGGTAGACGCCGCGGACCTGCACCTCCCGGACCTCGCCGGAGGGCCGCACGAGGCGCAGGGACATGTCGAAATCCGCGCCGCGACGGATCGCGCCTGCGATTTGCCGCGATACGGCGAGGCGATCGTCCGGATGACAGGCGGCGATGCTGTCCTGGATCGTCGGGTCGAAGGTCCGTGGGTCGAGCCCATGGATTCGGTAGACCTCTTCGGACCACCGCAGGACGCGGGAGGGAATGTGCAGGTGCCAATGGCCCACATGAGCCACCTGCTCGGCCATGACGAGGAGTCGGTTGGCTTCCCGCGCCTCGGCATCGGCGAGGTTCGGCGGGCGGATGTCGCGGAGACTCACGTGCACGAGCCGGATCGGGCACAGATCCGGCTCGTGCAGCGGTACGTAGGTGGCTTCCATGGCGAAGCCGGAACCCGGAAGCGTCGTCTGGTCCTGCATCCGCAGGATCGCGCCCGTGGCGACCGCCCGCTCAAGGCCTGCGCGCAACGGCGCGGCCTGCGCCGTCGGTAGGAGCGCCGCGAGCTCGCAGCCGATCGCCTCGTCGTCGCGGCCGACGGCGTGGGCCGCCGCCGCGTTCCAGGCCGAGAGGCGAAACCCGCCATCCGGCAGCCGAGCGAAGAGGAACTGTCGATCGGGCGAGGCCGCGAACGCCGCGCGCAGGGCACTGGCCCCGGAGCGATCCAGCTTTCTGGCCGAGGTTCGCCCGCCGCGCAGGAGTTCACGCCCCCTCCGTGCGAACGAGCCGAGCCATGGCAGGCGTCCGCTCACGTGGCGCCTCCTGCCCGCACGGTGCGCTGCTGCGAGAGAATGCGAGCGACGCCGACCACGAGCAGCGCGGCGGCCGTGCCCGCGATCTCGCTCGCGTGGCCCACGGGCGCTATCGCACCGGCGACCAGCGGATCGGTGGCGATCATTTCCCCGGCGATCCAGCCGAGCAGGGCCGCTCCGGCCCAGAGGATCAGCGGAAACCGGACGAGGAGTGCCGTGATCAGTGAGGCGCCCATGATGATCAGGGGGATCGAGAGGAGGAGGCCGAACACGAAGAGAGCGGCATGCCCCTTCGCGGCGGCCGAAACGGCGACGACGTTGTCGAGGCTCATCACGGCGTCGGCGATCGCGATGGTCCGGACCGCCCGCCAGAGCGTCGTGCTCTCCGCCACGGTCGGATCGGCCTCGTCTTCGCCGACCGCGAGTTTCACCGCGATGACCATCAGGAGAAGGCCGCCGACGATCCGCAACAGGGGGATTGCGAGCAGGGACGACACCACCAATGCAAATACGATGCGCAGGAGCACCGCCGTACCGGCGCCCAGGAGGATGCCGGTGCGCCGGCGATGCTCGGGCAGGGATCGGCATGCGAGCGCGATGACCACCGCATTGTCGCCCGAGAGCAGCAGGTCGATCCACACGATCTGCAGCACGGCCAGGAGGAACTGCGGATCACTGATGTCCATCGGATCTTTCGGCGTTGTCGGCCTGACGGGACCGCCCAGCGACCCCGCTCGGGTAGCGCATCCGCGCGGCCCCGCACAGGCGGCAAAGAGCGGATGTCGATGCGCCACGATACAACCTCAGCGCGCGAACGCAGCAACGGATGGTCCGCTCGATCCACGACCGAGTCCAACGGCTTTCGTGTCTGATCCACTCGGTTGGCGGACGCCGAGGGTCCGACTTAGGCAGATGAGACTATCGACCTGCCGGCCCGCGCCGCGCCGTCCTCGGTGCGTGCATGGCACTGGACCAGATCCGTGGGTTTTGCGGCTCGTGTGCATGCCTCCTGTGGTCTTCGTACGCCACCGCCTGGACCGGGTCGTGCCACGGATAAAAAACCGCGCGTTCTGAATTGTTTCGCGCCTTGACTTCGGGTGACGCGGGGTCGCATTGCACAATCATGTCGGATGGTGCTTCCGTCCCGCCGGGCTGACATTCCTTTGAAAGCCTCTAAGGTCTCGGCTGGCCCTTGCCGCACGGTCGAGATCAGGGTCGCCCGGCGCAATCATGCTTGGAGTTTGACACTTGGCGAACACGGCAGCCGATCCCGAGAGCTCCCACGGCGCGCCGGACGGCACGCGACGCGACTTCATGTTCCTCGCAACGGGCGCGGGTCTGGCTGTGGGGGCCGGTGCCCTCGCGTGGCCCTTCGTCGCCTCGATGGCGCCCGATGCCGAGACCATCGCGGCCGGTGCTCCCTTGGAAGTCGACCTGACGCCGATCCAGGAAGGTCAGATCGTCAATGTGTTCTGGCGCGGCAAGCTCATCTTCGTGCGCAGCCGCTCGGAGAAGGAGATCAAGGAGGCCTCCGAGGTGAAGCTGTCCGATCTCATCGATCCGCAGCCCGACTCGGCCCGCGTGAAGCAGGGTCACGCCAAGTGGCTCGTCGTCTACGGCAACTGCACCCATCTCGGCTGCGTGCCGATCGGCCACCAGGGACAGTACGAGGGCTGGTCCTGCCCCTGTCACGGCTCCCTCTACGACACGTCCGGCCGGGTGCGCCGGGGTCCCGCCCCGACGAACCTGCCTATCCCGCCCTACGTCTTCGAGTCGGATTCCAAGATCCGGATCGGTGAAGAGGGCGGCAAGGCCGTCGCCTGACACCCTGAAACAGGATTTGGAGCGGGTCGCCCCATGAGCGGACACGGCAATACCTACGTTCCCAAGAGCGCCTTGGCGAAGTGGTTCGAATCGCGCCTGCCCCTGATCGGGCTGGTGCATTCCTCCTTCGTCTCCTTCCCGGTGCCGCGGAACCTCAACTACTTCTGGACTTTCGGCGCGATCCTGATCGCCATGCTCGTGTCCCAGATCGTCACCGGCGTCTGGCTGGCGATGCATTACGACCCGTCCGCCGCCAACGCCTTCAATTCCGTCGAGCACATCATGCGCGACGTGAACTACGGCTGGCTTCTGCGCTACATGCACGCCAACGGCGCTTCGATGTTCTTCGTGGCCGTCTACGTGCACATCTTCCGGGCGCTCTACTACGGCTCGTACAAGGCGCCCCGCGAGGTGCTCTACATCCTCGGCGTGATCATCTACCTGCTGATGATGGCGACCGCCTTCCTCGGGTACACCCTGCCGTGGGGCCAGATGAGCTTCTGGGGTGCCACCGTCATCACCAACATCCTGGCCGCGATCCCCGTCGTGGGCGACACGATCCAGAGCCTGCTCTGGGGCGGATACTCGGTCGGCAACCCCACCCTGAACCGCTTCTTCTCGCTGCATTACCTGCTCCCGTTCATGATCACCGGTGTGGTGATCTTGCACGTCTGGGCGCTGCACGTGACGGGGCAGAACAATCCGGCCGGCATTCCGATCAAGTCGGGCAAGGACGCGGTCGCCTTCACGCCCTACGCGACGATAAAGGACGTCTTCGCCTCGGTCGTGTTCTTCGCCTTCTTCGCCTACTGGATCTTCTATCAGCCGAACTACCTCGGACACGCCGACAACTACGTGCCGGCCAACCCGGCCGTGACACCGGCCCATATCGTTCCGGAATGGTACTTCCTGCCGTTCTACGCGATCCTGCGCGCGGTGCCGGACAAGCTCGGCGGCGTCATCCTGATGTTCAGCGCGGTGCTGATCCTGGCGCTGGCGCCGTGGCTCGACACCTCGCGGGTCCGCTCGTGCAACTACCGGCCGATCTACCGTCAGTTCTTCTGGCTCTTCGTCGTGGTCTGCGTCGTGCTCGGCTGGCTCGGTGCCAAGCCGCCGGAAGGAGGCTACGTCATCGCGGCCCGGATCTGCACGGCTTACTACTTCCTGCACTTCCTACTCGTCATGCCGCTCGTCGGCCTGTTCGAGACGCCGAAGGCGCTTCCCGGCTCGATCCTCGAGACCGTGACGGGCCCCGGCAAGCAGGTGGGCGGGTCCGGCATGCCGGTGGGTGCCGCGGCCGCACCGTCATCTCAGGGTTGAGGGCAGGGGACTTTTGAGAACCATGAAAACGACCCGCGTCCTCGCCGCGTCCCTGCTCGCGGCCGTCCTGAGCGTCACCGTCGCTTCCGCGGATGAGGGAACCCCTCATCCGCCCCGCGAGCAGTGGAGCTTCGCCGGCACCTTCGGCCGCTTCGACCAAGCCCAGCTCCAGCGCGGCTTCCAGGTCTACAAGGAGGTCTGCTCGAGCTGCCACAGCATGAGCCTGGTGCGTTTCCGCAACCTCTCGGAGGAGGGTGGCCCCGGCTTCTCCACCGGGCAGGTTAAGGAGCTCGCCGCCCAGTACAAGGTGAAGGAGCAGAACGATGCGGGCGAAGACGTCGATCGTCCCGCCCGCGCCGCCGATGCCTTCCCGTCGCCCTTCCCGAACGAGAAGGCGGCCGCTGCCGCCAACGGCGGCAAGGCGCCCCCGGACTTCTCGGTGCTCGCCAAGGCCCGCACCTACGAGCGCGGCTTTCCCTGGTTCGTGTTCGACGCGATGCCGTTCATCGGATTCTCCGAGCAGGGCGTGGATTACATCCATGCACTTCTGAACGGCTACGAGGATCCGCCGGACGGCAAGGAGATCCCGGCGGGGACCTACTACAACAAGTACTATGCCGGTCACCTGATCGCGATGCCGAAGCCGATCAGCGACGGCCAGGTGACCTACGCCAAGAACGACAAGGGCGAGCCGGTCGTGCCCGAGACGGTGGAGCAGTATTCCCGCGACGTCGCGGCGTTCATGGCCTGGGCCGCCGAGCCCCACATGATGGCACGCAAGGCGCTCGGCCTGCGGGTGATCCTGTTCCTGCTCGTGCTGTCGGGCCTGCTCTACTACGTGAAGAAGAAGATCTGGGCGAAGGTCGGCGGCGAGGTCCACGGCCTCCAGCCCGAGCTGCACAAGACCTACTGATCCGGTCGAGGCGGTCCGTCCGGGCCGCCCGCCCTCCGTTGACACGATCCGCGCCGGCGCCCCAAGGAGGGGCGACCGGCGCAAATCTTATGGAGATCAGGATGACGGCAGCGGTGCTCGGCGTGATGGGCGGGTCCGGGGTCTACGACCTTCCCGGCCTGGAGGATGTCCGCGAGGAGCGGATCGCCTCCCCATGGGGCGAGCCCTCCGACGCCCTGCGCATCGGCCGCATCGGCGAGACCAAGGTGGTGTTCCTGGCTCGTCACGGCCGCGGTCACCGCTATTCGCCGTCGGGCATCAATTACCGGGCGAACATCGACGTCCTGAAACGGGCCGGTGTTACCGACCTCGTCTCGCTCTCGGCCTGCGGCTCGTTCAAGGCCGAGCTGCATCCCGGCCTGTTCGTCCTCGTCGACCAGTTCGTCGACCGGACCCACGGCCGCGCGAGCTCATTTTTCGGCGACGGCTGCGTCGCCCACGTCTCCCTGGCGCACCCGGTCGGCCCGGCGCTGCAGGCACGCATCGCCGCGGCGGCGCAGGCGGAGGACATCGCGATTCATCGTGACGGGACCTACGTCTGCATGGAAGGGCCCCAATTCTCCACCTACGCCGAGTCCACCACCTACAAGGCGCTCGGCTACGACGTGATCGGCATGACCAACATGCCGGAAGCCAAACTCGCCCGGGAAGCCGAGATCACCTACGCGACGATCGCCATGGTGACCGACTTCGACTGCTGGCACCCGACCCACGATGCCGTCGACGTCGCCGCCGTGGTCGCGGTGGCCCGTGCCAATGCCGACAAGGCGGCACGCCTCGTCGCCCGCTTGGCCCGCGATTTTCCGGCGGAGCGCGAGCCGTGCCCCGTCGGGACCGAGCGCGCGCTCGATGGCGCGATCATGACCGCGCCCGCGCAGCGCGATCCGGCCCTGCTGGCCAGGCTCGACGCGGTGGCGGGCCGAGTCCTGAACCGCTGAGCCGGCCGGAGCGCCGGTGAATTCGGCGCCGCCCGCCCTTTCCGCGACCCGGTCTTCCCTCTAGAAGGCGGGTTCGTCCCCGAACCGGATCCGAACCGTGACACAAGAGGCCAAGCGCGCCGCCCGCATCAACCGCAAGACGGCGGAGACCGACGTGCAGGTCGCCGTCGACCTCGACGGGACGGGGCGTGCACAGGTATCGACGGGCGTCGGCTTCTTCGACCACATGCTCGAACTGTTCGCGCGTCACGCGCTGTTCGACCTCGACGTGGCCGTGACCGGCGATCTTCATGTCGATCATCACCATACAGTCGAAGACACCGGCATCGCCCTCGGACAGGCCTTCGCCCAGGCTCTGTCCGACAAGCGCGGCATCGGCCGCTACGCCGACATCCACCTGCCGATGGACGAGACCCTGACCCGGGTCGCCATCGACATCTCGGGCCGGCCATTCCTCGTATTCCGGACTCAGTTCCGGGTCGAGAAGATCGGGCAATTCGACACCGAGCTCGTTCGCGAGTGGTTCCAGGCCTTCGCGATGAATGCCGGCATCACGCTGCATGTCGAGACGCTCTACGGCGACAATGCCCACCATATCGCCGAGAGCTGCTTCAAGGGGCTGGCCCGCGCCTTGCGGCAGGCTGTGGCGATCGATCCGCGCGAGGGCGGCCGCGTCCCCTCGACGAAGGGGTCGCTCTGATCCGCCGCGCGGGTCGGCAGGGAGGATGCGAGACGTGATGCGCACCTATACGTTGCACCCCGCGCGGGGCGCTCTCGCCGGCGAGGCCCACGGCCTCGAGCGGGCACACCTCGTGCCGGACGGCTTCTCCTGGCCGGCCTTCGCTTTCGGCCCCCTGTGGTTCTTCTTTCACCGTCTCTGGCTCGCCGGCCTCGGCGTGCTGGCTCTCCTCGTCCTTGTGGCTTTCGGGGGACGGTTCCTCGGGCTCACGCCCATCGCCGGCTCCGTGATCACGCTGCTGATCTCGATCCTGATCGGCCTCGAAGCCTCGTCGCTGCGGCGCTGGACCTATGCTCGAGCAGGACGCCCCGTGCGCGACGCGATCACCGCCGCGAACGCCGAGGAGGCCGAGATGAAGGCCGCTGCCCGCTGGCTCGCCGGCGCGTCGGTGGGGCGGGCCGGGCCCGCGTCTCAGGTCGGGGTCTCGGTGCCGCCGGGCGACCTCGCCATTGGCATGTTCCCCTTCAGCGAGGGGCGGCAGTGAGCGCTGAGACCGTCGCGATCATCGATTACGGCTCGGGCAACCTTCACTCCGCCGCCAAGGCGTTCGAGCGGGCAGCACGGGAGGCCGGCCTCGACGAAACCCGCGTCGTCCTGACGAGCGAGGCCGAGACGGTTGCCACGGCCGACCGGGTGGTGCTGCCGGGAGTCGGTGCCTACGCCGATTGCCGCCGCGGGCTGGATGCCGTGCCCGGAATGGTCGAGGCGATGACCCACGCCGCGCATGCGCGTGGGCGCCCCTTCCTGGGAATCTGCGTCGGCATGCAACTCCTGGCGACGCGCGGTCTGGAGCACGATGTGACCGCCGGTCTCGGCTGGATCCGCGGTGATGTCGGCCCGATCCGGCCGGCGGACCCGGGCCTCAAGGTGCCCCACATGGGCTGGAACACCCTGGAGATCGACCGGCCGCACGCGCTCCTGTCCGACATTCCGACCGGCGGGAGCGGCCTGCACGCCTATTTCGTGCACAGCTACGCGCTGTCGCCGGAGCGGGTGGAGGACCGCGTCGCCCACAGTGATTACGGCGGCCCGGTCACCGCGATGGTGGCGCGCGACAACGTCGCCGGCACCCAATTCCATCCGGAGAAGAGCCAGCGCCTCGGCCTCGCGCTCCTCGCCAACTTCCTGCGCTGGCGCCCCTGAGGCGCAGACCCCACCTTTGAACCGTCCCACCCGAAAGCGAACCGACGCGTGATCCTGTTTCCGGCCATCGATCTCAAGGAAGGGCGCTGCGTCCGCCTCGTGCAGGGCGACATGGCGCAGGCCATCGTGTTCAGCGACGACCCGGCCGCCCAGGCCGCGGTCTTCGAGGAGCAGGGCTTCTCCTGGCTGCACGTGGTCGACCTCGACGGAGCCTTCGCGGGCGCGCCGATGAACGCGGGCGCCGTCGACGCGATCCTGGCGCGGACGAAGCTGCCGGTACAACTCGGCGGTGGCATCCGCGAGATGCGGACCCTCGAAGGCTGGCTCGCCAAGGGCGTCAGCCGCGTCATCATCGGCACCGCCGCCGTGCGCGATCCGGCCTTCGTGCGCGAGGCCGCCCGCCGCTTCCCCGGAAAGATCGCCGTCGGCATCGACGCCAAGGACGGCCGCGTCGCGGTCGAGGGCTGGGCCACCACGTCCAGCATGACGGCCGAGGAGCTTGGCCGCCGGTTCGAGGATGCCGGAGTCGCGGCGATCATCTACACCGACATCGCGCGGGACGGCATCATGAAGGGCCTCAACATCGAGATGACCCTGGGACTCGCCCGCGCCGTGACGATCCCGGTGATCGCCTCCGGCGGGCTCGCCTCGATCGAGGACGTTCACCGCATCCTGGAACCAGATTGCGCGCTCCTGGCCGGGGCCATCACGGGTCGTGCCCTCTATGACGGCCGGATCGACCCGCGCGAGGCCCTGGACGCCATCCGTCGCGCGACCGGCGCGGCCGACGCCGCGCCGGCGGCCTGACGCGTCCGAGGCCGATCGTGCTCAAGACCCGCATCATTCCCTGCCTCGACGTGAAGGACGGCCGGGTCGTCAAGGGCGTGCAGTTCCTCGAACTGCGCGATGCCGGAGATCCGGTGGAGGCGGCCAAGGCCTACGACGCGGCCGGTGCCGACGAGCTTTGCTTCCTCGACATCACGGCGAGCCATGAGGATCGTGGCACGCTCCTCGATGTCGTCAGCCGCACGGCCGAGGCCTGCTTCATGCCGCTCACCGTCGGCGGTGGCATCCGCACCGTGGCGGACATTCGTACCCTCCTGCTGGCCGGGGCCGACAAGGTCTCGATCAACACGGCGGCCGTGAACGATCCCGACTTCGTCGCTCGTGGGGCCGAGAAGTTCGGAAGTCAGTGCATCGTCGTGGCGATCGACGCCAAGCGCACCTCCGGACCCGGCGAGCCGCCGGAATGGCAGATCTTCACCCATGGCGGGCGCAAGCCGACCGGGATCGACGCCATCGCATTCGCCCGCACCGTCACCGCCCGCGGCGCCGGCGAATTGCTGGTGACCTCGATGGATCGCGACGGGATGCGATCAGGCTACGATATCGGCCTGACGCGGGCCATCTCCGATGCCGTCTCCGTGCCGGTCATCGCCTCGGGTGGCGTCGGCGGCCTCGACGACCTGGTGGCGGGCGTCCGCGAGGGCGGCGCCAGCGCAGTCCTGGCGGCGTCCATCTTCCATTTCGGGCAGCACACCGTCTCCGAGGCCAAGGCCCACATGGCCGCGGCCGGCCTTTCCATGCGCCTCGATCTCTGAGGCCGACTTCCGCACCCCTTGCGTCATGATCCATCGTGCCGCACGCTCGGTTGCATGGCACGATAGGCCCGGTTCGCCGGGACCAGGATTGTATGACCCAGTTCACTCTCAGCGACCTCGAAGCCCTCGTCGCGGATCGCGCGACAGCCACGCCCGAGTCCTCCTACACCGCGAAGCTCCTGGCCGGCGGGCCGGCCAAGCCCGCGAAGAAGCTCGGTGAGGAAGCGGTCGAGGCGGCGATCGCGGCCGTCCAGGGCGACCGCGCGGGCCTCGTCGCCGAAGCGGCGGACGTCCTGTACCACCTCATGGTCGTGCTGCGGGGCGGCGGCATTCCTCTGGCGGAGGTGATGGCCGAGCTCGAGCGGCGCACGGCGCAGAGCGGGATCGCCGAGAAGGCTTCCCGGAGCCCCGCGTGAACGCCGAGCCACCCTTCTCCGTGTCGCCCTTGGTCGTGCCTCCCCTGGCGGTCGGCCGGGCCGAGCGGCCGCCAGCCCAGGGCCAGGACCCGGTCACCGGCCAGGGTTCCGAGCGGCTGTCGCCCTACCGTCTCTTCACCCGCGAGGAATGGGCGCAGCTGCGTGCCGATACGCCCCTCACCCTGGCGGCGGAGGAGGTGTCGCGCCTGCAATCCCTCAACGATCCGATCTCGGTCGAGGAGGTGGAGGCGATCTACTTGCCGCTCTCGCGCCTGCTCTCGCTCTACGTCGCGGCGACACAAGGGCTGTTCAAGGCGACACAGCGCTTTCTGCTGGCCGAGCACGAGACCAAGGTCCCCTACATCATCGGCCTCGCCGGGTCCGTGGCCGTGGGCAAATCGACATCCGCCCGCGTGCTCGCGGCCCTGCTGGCGCGCTGGCCCAACACTCCGAAGGTCGACCTGATCACCACCGACGGATTCCTCCTGCCCAACGCCGAGTTGAAGCGGATGGACGCGATGGAACGGAAGGGCTTTCCCGAGAGCTACGACACCGCCGCCCTGCTGCGCTTCCTCACCGACATCAAGGCCGGCAAGAAGCGGGTCGCGGCCCCCCTCTACTCCCACCTCGTCTACGACGTGATGCAGGGTGAGGAACGGATTATCGAGTCGCCAGACATCCTCATCGTCGAGGGCCTGAACGTCCTGCAGCCGGCACGCCTGCCGCGCGACGGGACCGCAATCCCGTTCGTCTCCGACTTCTTCGACTTCTCGATCTACCTCGACGGACACGAGGACGACCTGCACCGCTGGTATGTCAACCGCTTCCTGCGCCTGCGGCAGACCGCTTTCCGCGATCCGCTGTCCTACTTCCGCAAGTATGCTGAGGTGACGGAGGGCGAGGCGATCGAGATCGCCGACACGCTGTGGACGACGATCAATCTGCCGAATTTGCGGGACAACATCCTGCCGACCCGGCAGCGGGCCAGCCTGATCCTCGCCAAGGGGGCCAGTCACCGGATCGAATCGGTGGCGCTGCGCCGGCTCTGACGACGCCGTCGCTCCGGAGCGCTAGTTCAGCGGATAGGCCGCTTCGACCACGTAGGGGCCGCCCCCCTTCGATTCCCGCGCCGAGAACAGCGCCACCCGCTCGGCCGTAAAGGTGAGGGGCGTGAACAGGCCGCGTTCGCCCAGATAGGCAGCGACATCCTCCGCGCCGGCCTCGCGGCGCAGGCGGGCGAGGGTGACGTGGGGCGTGAACTTGCGCCGCTCCGGATCCGCCCCGGCCTGGCGAGCCAGACGTTCCTGCTCGGATTGGAGATCGAGAAGCTCCGGGTTCGGCGTCACCGTCGCGAGGATCGCGCGGGGCTTGTCACCGCCGAAGCTCGCCAGGCCGTCGAGGGTCACGGCGAAGGGGGCTCGGGGCCGCGCCTCGATCAGCCGCTCGTGCAGCGTCTCGGCGACCTCGACCTCGACGTCTCCGAGGAAGCGCAGGGTGATGTGGTAGTCCGAGGGCTCGATCCAGCGGCTTCCGGGCAGGGCTCCGCGCTTCAACGCCAGCGCCCGGCCGATTTCGGGTGGGATCTCAAGTCCGGTGAACAGGCGCGGCACGGAGTCAGCGGGCCTGCGGCTTGAGGCGGTCGAGGAAGGTCTCGACGGTCGGCAGCATGGCGGCCACGATCGTCTCGACGCCCTTCGCATTCGGATGCAGCCCGTCGTCCAGGTGGGCCTGCCGGTCGCCGACGATGCCGTCGAGGAAGAACGGATAGAGGACGAGACCATAGCTCTTGGCGAGGTCGGGATAGATCGCGTCGAAGCGCGCCACGTAGTCCGGCCCGAGGTTGGGTGAGGCCTTCATCCCGGCGAGGAGGACCGGGATGCCGCGTGCCTTCAGTCGGGCGATCATCGCATCGAGGGCCTTGCGGGTCACGGCAGGGTCGGTACCGCGCAGCATGTCGTTGGCGCCGAGTTCGAGGATGACGCCGTCGGTGCCATCCGGGATCGACCAGTCGAGGCGGTCGAGCCCGCCCGTGGTGGTGTCGCCCGACACACCGGCATTCGCCACCGAGACGGCACGTCCGCGTGCCTTCAGGGCTCGCTCCAGAACCACCGGAAAGGCCGCGTTCGCGGCCAGGCGATATCCGGCGGTCAGGCTGTCGCCGAAGGCCACCAGCTTCACGGGCGGCGCATCGGGCGAAGCGTCCGAGGGCAGGATGCCAAGGCCGAGTGCGGCAAAGAGCGTCATCAGAGCGGCGAGGCCGAAAGCAGCATGGCGCGCCGCGCGCCGGCGGACCATATCGGCGAGGCGTGAGACTCCACACAGACCCATTCGATCAAGACCCCGACCCTTGCATCCACGTCGCCCGCATCCGTCATGATGCCAGCTGTTCACAGATCGGTCGCCCGTTGAAGTCCGACAACCCCACCGCGCCGACGGCGCAGACCATCGCCCTGTCCGACATCGACCTGAGCCTGGGCCGCGGCGCGGCCCGCGTCCACGTGTTGCGGGGCATCTCCCTCGACGTCGCGGCGGGTGAGGCGGTAGGGCTCGTGGGTCCCTCGGGCTCCGGCAAGTCGACCCTGCTGATGGTCATGGCCGGCCTGGAGCGGCCCGATTCGGGTCGCATCGTCGTGGAGGGTACCGATCTCGGAAACCTCGACGAGGACGCCCTGGCGCGCTTTCGCGGGCGCCGTATCGGCATCGTGTTCCAGGCCTTCCACCTCGTGCCGACGATGACGGCCCTGGAGAACGTGGCGCTGCCCCTCGAACTTGCGGACCAGCCCGATGCCCATCGGCGGGCACAGGCCGAGCTGGAGGCGGTCGGCCTCGGCCACCGCCTGCATCACTATCCGGCGCAACTCTCGGGAGGCGAGCAGCAGCGCGTCGCCATTGCCCGTGCCATCGCGCCCGACCCGGCGATCCTCGTGGCCGACGAGCCAACCGGCAACCTCGACGAAGCGACCGGCCGGCAGATCGTCGACTTGCTCTTCGCGTTGAAGCGAGACCGCGGCGCGACTCTCGTCCTCGTGACCCACGATCCCGGCCTCGCGCGTCTCTGCGATCGCACCGTTCGCCTCCGCTCCGGTCGGGTCGAAGCGCCGGTGCCGGTCGAGGCTTGATTCGATGCACGGGACCCTGCCCAAGCCGAGCGCCCGTTCTTCGCGCGGCCGCGTCCCGCTGACTCTGCGCCTCGCCCTCCGGGAGCTGCGCGGCGGGTTGGCGGGCTTCACCGTATTCCTCGCCTGCATCGCCCTCGGCGTCGCGGCGATCGCCGGCGTCGCCTCGATCTCGCGCTCGCTCACCGAAGGCCTCGGCCGGGAGGGCGCGCGCATCCTCGGCGGCGACCTCACCTACAGCCTGATCAACCGGGAAGCGACGCCCGAAGAGCGCGCCGCCCTCGACGCGCAGGGCCGCGTTTCCGTGGTGACGACCCTGCGGGCCATGGCCGTCGCCGGCGAGACCGGCGCGGCCCTCGTCGAGTTGAAAGCGGTGGGCGCCGACTATCCCGTGACCGGCGAACTCGTCACCGATCCCGCTCGGCCTCTCGCGGATCTCCTGGCCGAGCGCGATGGTGCCGCGGGTGCGGTCGCCGACCCGGCTCTGCTGACCCGCCTCGACCGGAAGGTCGGTGACCGCATCATGATCGCGGGACGGCCCTTCGTCATCCGCGCCACTCTGGTGTCGGAGCCGGACCGCATCGCCAACGGCATCGGCTTCGGCCCACGGGTGCTGATCACGCACGACGCCCTGGCCGCTTCGGGCCTGATCCGTCCGGGCAGCCTGAACCGCTGGAGCTACCGGCTCCAGCTACCAGGCACTGCCGACTCAGACCTCAAGACGCGCGCGGCCGCCATCGCCAAGGCCGCGCCGGACGCCGGCTGGGAGATGCGGGCGCGCACCAACGCCGATCCGCGCTTTGCCAAGAGCATCGAGCGCTTCACGCAGTTCCTCACCCTGGTCGGTCTGACCGCGCTGATCGTCGGCGGGGTCGGGGTCGCCAATGCCGTCGCGGCCTTCGTCGAGCGCAAGCGCGGCTCCATCGCCACCCTGAAGAGCGTCGGTGCGCCGGGCGGACAGGTCGTCGTCCTCTACCTGACCCAGGTCCTCCTGATAGCCGGCCTCGGCATCGCGATCGGCCTGATAGTCGGGGCGCTGCTCCCCTTCGGCCTCGACGTGCTGTTCCACGACGCCCTGCCGCTGCCGCTCAATCCGACGATCGCACTTGGCGAGCTCAGCCTTGCGGCGGCCTACGGCTTCCTGACGGCGCTCGCCTTCGCCATCCTGCCCCTGGGTCGCGCCCACGACATTCCCGTCTCGGGCCTCTTCCGGGACGTGGTCGATCCCGGCTCCGCCAGTACCCGCCTGCGCTATCGCCTGATCCTGGCGGCCGCCCTTACGGGGCTCGTTGGTCTCGCGCTGATCACCGCCTTCGACCAACGTCTGGCCCTCATCTTCATCGTCGCCGCCGGTCTCGCCTTCGGGCTCCTGCGCCTCGTCGCCCTCGGCCTGATGGCGGTGGCACGGCGCCTGCCACGCCCGCGCCTGGCGGCTCCCCGCATGGCCCTGGCGAACCTGCACCGCCCGGGGGCACTCACCCCCGCCATCGTGCTCTCCCTCGGACTCGGCGTGACCCTCTTGGTGACCCTGAGCCTCATCGACGCCAATGTCCGGCGAACGCTCACGAATTCTCTGCCCGCAAAGGCGCCCAACCTGTTCTTCCTCGACATCCCGTCGAGTGACGCGGATGCCTTCCACGCCTTCCTCGGCGGCTTGTCGCCCGGGGCGAAGATCGAGCGCGTTCCGATGATGCGCGGGCGCATCACCGCCCTCAACGATGTTCCGGCCGGCGAGATCAAGGCGCCCGAGGATGCCGCCTGGGTGCTCGACGGCGACCGCGGCATCACCTACGCCGACGATCTGCCGGAGGGCTCGTCACTGGTCTCGGGCTCGTGGTGGAACGCCGAAGAGGCGCGCACGCCGCTCGTCTCCTTCGACGCGGAGCTCGCGGGCAAGCTCGGCCTCGCGGTCGGCAGCACGGTCACGGTCAATGTCCTGGGACGGACGCTGAAGGCCAGGATCGCCAACCTGCGCAAGGTCGAGTGGCGCTCGCTGGGGATCAACTTCGTGATGGTGTTCTCGCCTGGGACCTTCCGGGGGGCGCCGCATTCCGATCTGGCGACCCTCACTCTGCCGAACGGCACCGACACCAAAGCCGAGGCAGCAATTCTTCGTGATGTGGCAAAGGCTTACCCATCCGTCACCAGCGTGCGAGTGAAGGAGGCCCTTGAGGCCGTGAGCGATATCGTCGCCAAGCTGGTCCTGGCCATCCGCGGCGCGAGCGGCATCGCCGTCGTGGCGAGCCTGTTCGTGCTGGCCGGCGCCCTGGCCGCCGGCCACCGGGCCAGGCTCTACGACGCGGTAGTGCTCAAGACATTGGGGGCCACGCGGGGTCGGCTGCTCGCGGCCTACACCCTCGAATACGGCGCCCTCGGCCTCGCCGCCGCGATCTTCGGCCTCGCCGCAGGCACCCTGGCGGGCTGGGTCATCGTCACCCGGGTGATGAAACTCGAATTCACCCTCGACCTGTCGGGCGCCATTCTCGCGGCGACCCTTGCGGTCGCCTTCGCGATCGTCCTCGGTCTCGCCGGAACCTGGCGCATCCTCGGGCAGAAACCAGCGCCGTATCTGCGCCAGTTCTGAGCGGAATGGTCACAGCACCTCGATGCCGGCCGTTCCCGCATCGGCGTAGCGCGCGCCGGCGACCGCACCGGGGCTGAACAGGTCGTCGAGCGCGGCGATCTCGGCCGCCGTCAGCGCGAGGTCCATCGCCGCCGCGTTCTCCGCGAGGCGGGCGACCCGCCGCGTGCCCGGGATCGGCACCACCGCCGGCGCCTTGTCGACCAGCCAGGCGAGGGCGATCTGGGCTGGACTGGCGCCCCGGCGGGCCGCGATGGCAGCGAGCCCGTCGAGGAGAGCCTGGTTCCGGGCCAGGGCGTCGGCCTGGAAGCGTGGATTGCCCCTGCGGAAATCGTCCGCCGCGAGCTGTGCCGGGTCGAGGCCCCCGGTGAGGAAGCCGCGTCCGAGCGGTGCGTATGCCACGAAGGTGACGTCGAGGTCGCGGCAGGTCTGCAGCATTCCGTCCTCGGGCGCCCGGCTCCACAGGGAGTATTCGCTCTGGACCGCCGCGATCGGATGGATGGCGTGGGCGGCCCGCAGGGTTTCGGGAGAGACCTCGGACAGGCCGAGGCCACGCACCTTGCCCTGCTCGACCAGGCGCGCCATCGCGCCGATCGTCTCGGCCAGCGGGGTCTCCGGATTGCGGCGGTGGCAGTAGTAGAGATCGAGGGTCTCGACGCCGAGCCGGGTCAGCGACGCCTCGCAGGCCGCGGTCAGATAGGCCGGCGTGTTGTCGATCCGCCGCTTTGCGCTGTCGTCCGGGCTGTTGGATGGGCGGACGATGCCGAATTTGGTGGCGAGCACGACCCGGTCGCGGCGGCCCTTCAGGAAGCGGCCGAGCAGGGTCTCGTTGTGGCCGAGGCCGTAGGTATCGGCGGTGTCGAGGAAATCGTAGCCGAGGTCGAGGGCCGCTGCGAGGGCGTCGAGGGATTCCGTCTCGTCGGAGGGGCCGTAGAATTCCGACATGCCCATGCAGCCGAGGCCGGGGACGGACACGGTGAGGCCGGTCTGGCCGAGAGGACGTCGCTGCATGGAGGCTCCTGGATCCGCGGGTCGCCGCAGTGATGTGCCACGCCGGACGAAGGGCGATAAGAGCAACACTCCTGGACGAACCGTTGAGCGGGGTTCATCGATGCAGCGGGCCGATCTGGCCGACCTCTCCGTGTTCGCGGCCATCGCCCGGCACGGCAGCTTCCGGCGGGCCGCCCTCGATCTCGGCGTCTCCACCTCCGCGCTGAGCCACGCCCTGCGGGGCCTGGAGACCCGGATGGGCGTGCGGCTGCTCCATCGCACCACCCGGAGCGTCGCCCCGACCGAGGCCGGGGCGGCCCTGCTCGCGCGAATCGGGCCGGCCCTGGACGAGATCGCTGAGGCGGTCGGCGCGGCGGGCGCGTTCCGCGAGACCCTGGGCGGCGCCCTGCGCATCAACGCTCCGCGCTCGGCCTGCCGGCTCGTCCTGATGCCGCTGGTGGCGCGCTTCCTCGCCCGGCATCCGGGGGTCCGCGTCGAGGTCGTGGCGGACGACGCGCTGACCGACATGGTCGCCGGCGGCTTCGATGCCGGAATCCGCTTCGGGGAGCATCTGGCCGACGACATGATCGCGGTGCCGCTCGGGGGGCCGCAGCGCTTCGCGCTGGTGGGCGCGCCCGCCTACCTGGCCGGCCGCGCGGCGCCCACGAATCCGGCGGACCTCGCCGGTCACCTCTGCATCCGGCAACGCTTTCCCGGCGGCGCGATCTATCGCTGGGAGCTCGGGAAGGACGGGCGGGACGTGACGGTGTCCGTCGACGGTCCGCTCATCGTCAACGATCAGGAGATGATCGTGCAAGCGGCGCTCGCGGGCCTCGGCCTCGGCCTGGTGTTCGAGGACGGCGTCGCCGACCACCTCGCATCCGGGCGCCTGTTGCGGCTGATGCCGGATTGGTGCCCGACCTTCCCCGGCCTGTTCCTGTACCATGCCGGCCGGCGCCAGATCCCGCCGCCGCTGAAGGCCTTCATCGACCTGGTGCGGCGGCCCCGGACCGAGCCTACGGCCACACCTTGATCGCCAGGTCGCGCCGCAGCAGATCCCGATCGGAGGTGATGGTGCAGCCCTCGGTGCGCAGCGTCACGTAGGTGAGGAAGGCCGCGTCGCCGGTATCGTCGAAGTTGCGGCCCCGGGCCTCGGGATCGAGCAGGGACGGATAGGCGATGAGCCCGCCGGGCGCCCGGCAGGGATCGTCGTACAAGGTGGCGCCGGCCAGGAGCAGGCGCGGCGTGTCCCAGGCCAGGAGGTCGCGGGAGGTCGTCCAGTAGAAGCCGGATTGCGGGAAGCCGGTCCCGGCCTTGGCCATGAAGACCGCGATCCAGGCGCCGCTGCCCCGGTGGCGCACGACGGCGCCCACCGGAGTCGGAAACGGCGCCACCGGCGCGCAGGTCGCCGCCCCCTTCACCGGCTTCGCGTAGGGGTCCGGGAAGGCCGCCGTGTAGCCGGTGCCCGTCCAGGCCCGCCAGCTCGCCGGATCGGCCGGGTCGCGCGTGCGGAACAGGCAGACGCCGGCGGATTGGTCGCTCCCCGGCAGGGTCCAGCCGGTGGTGGAGGCGAGGAAGTAGCGCCAGGTCCCGTCCGAGACGATGTTCGACGGGTTGAAGAACCCGCGGTGGCTGCCCTGTCCGACCTCCTGGCGGAAGGGCGCGCCGGCGACGACCACCGGCGGCGCCGCGCGGGTGAAGCTGCGTCCGCCATCGGTCGAGGCGGCCGCCACCACGCTGTTGTACCAGCACGCCATGTAGTCCTTCGCCCGGCAGCGGCCCGGATGCTCGTTGGCGCGGTACTCGTGATGGACGAGGGCCGCGACGGCACGCCCGTCCTCGGTCCAGGTGGCGGTGATCCAGGAGGCGTCGTCGTAGGCGGCCGGGTCGGCCTTGCCGCCGGATTCGAGCACCATGGCACAGTCCAGCTTCAGCGCGTCGAGGCGGGGGCCGCGAAAGGCACGGTTGCGGTAATGCATGCCGAAGAGGGCGACCGCGCCGGAGGCCTCGCGGAAGGCGCGGGCCGAAGCGTCGGGCACGTCGACGCCGTCGCAGGCGTCGCGCCCGGCCTTGAACATCACCACCGGGGGGCCGACCAGGGTCAGGGCGGAGAGCGGCGGCTCCGGAGCGGCCCGCGCCGGGGCGGCGAGGCAGACGAGACCGAGCAGGAGCCGGGCCGCGAGGGGGAGGGGGCGCGTCATCGGGGGTGCCTGGACATCGGCCGCAGATTGCGTTTTGAACCGTTACAGTTGGATTGTGCGCGCGCGTCCGCTCCCGGCCTTATCCACATCCGCCCGAACCCCCGTCTCCCCGCGAAGGCCTTCCATGCTGATCCTCATCCTCGGGCTCGTGCTCTTCCTCGGCACGCACGCCTTCTCCATGGCGCGGGCGCGGCGGGCGCGGGTGATCGGTGAGGTCGGCGAGGGCCGCTACAAGCTCGCCTACACCCTGACCTCGCTCCTCGGCCTCGTGCTCATCGGCTACGGCTTCCACCTCTATCGCGAGTCCGGCTACATCGCCGTGTGGGATCCGCCGGTCTGGACCCGCCACCTGGCCCTGCTGCTGACCGCCCTGGCCTTCGTCGCCCTGGCCTCCGCCTATCTGCCGGGGCACATCCGGGCGCGCGCCAAGCACCCGATGCTGCTGGCGGTGAAGATCTGGGCCACCGCGCACCTGCTGGCCAACGGCGACCTCGGCTCGATCCTGCTGTTCGGCAGCTTCCTCGCCTGGGCCGTCATCGCGCGGATCAGCGCGAAGCGCCGGGCGCTCGCCCCCGGCGCCGTGGTCGCGCAGCATGCCGGGCCCGCGGCGGCACCCGCCGGCTGGCGCAACGATGCCCTGGCGGTGGTGATCGGCCTCGCGGTCTGGTTCGCCTTCGCCCGCTACCTGCATCCGCTGCTGATCGGCGTCGCCGCCTGGCCGGGCCAGGCCTGAGGCACCGCCGCACCGACGCGCCGCGTCGAAGCCGGTCGCGCCGCGTCGAAGCCGGTCGCCAACGGCCCGCGCCTGTGATAGGCGCAGGCCTTCACCTTCCTGCAGCGGCCGCTCGGTTCCCGATCGGCGTGAGACGACATGGCCGAAAACAACGAGTTCATCCGCGAGGTCAACGAGGACTATCGCCGCGATCAGGTCGCCGAGATCTGGCGCCGCTACAGCGGCGTGATCATCGCCCTCGCGATCCTCGTGGTGGCCGCCGTCGGCGGCTGGCGCTACTGGCAGCACGACCAGCGCGTACGCGCCGAGGCCGCCTCCGAGCGCTTCGAGGTCGCCAACCGCCTCGCCCGCGAAGGCAAGTCGGCGGAAGCCGACAAGGCCTTCGAGGCGATCGAGAGCGATGCGCCGTCGGGCTACGCCCTCCTGGCGCGCTTCCGCTCCGCCACCGAGACCGCCAAGCGCGATCCGAAGGCGGGTGCGGCCGAGTACGACGCGCTGGCCAACGACACCAAGGTGAGCACCGGCCTGCGCGACCTCGCCCGCCTGCGCTCGGCCCTGCTGCGCCTCGACGGTACGGAGCCCGACGCCGCCCTGGCGACGCTGCAGGGTCTCGCCGCCCCGAACGGCCCCTTCCGCCACACGGCCCGCGAGATGCTCGGCCTCGTCGCCCTGAAGCGCGGCGACTACGACGGCGCCGGCCGCTGGTTCGACCAGATCAACGCCGACCTGCAGACGCCGCAGAACCTGCGCCAGCGCATCGAGGTCTACGCGGCCCTGGTGGCCGGCGGACCCGTCGCCGTGACCGCCGCGGCACCCGCCGCGCCGGCCGCTCCCCCACCCGTCACGCGCTGAGCCCTCGACCCGCTTCTCACGGACGCCTGACTGAAACGAGCACACCATGGATATGCCGACCGTCGCGATCGTCGGACGGCCGAACGTCGGCAAGTCGACCCTGTTCAACCGCCTCGTGGGCAAGAAGCTCGCCCTGGTGGACGACCGTCCGGGCGTGACCCGCGACCGGCGCGAGGGCGACGTCAATTTCGGTGGTCTCGTCTTCCGCATCATCGACACCGCCGGCCTCGAGGAAGCCGATCCCGGCTCCCTGCTGGGCCGCATGCGGGCGCAGACCGAGGCCGCGATCCTCGAGGCCGACGTGGTGCTGTTCGTCATCGACGCCCGCGCCGGCGTGCTTCCGGCCGACCAGCCCTTCGCCGAGATGGTGCGTCGCGCCGGCTGCCCGGTGATCCTCATCGCCAACAAGGCGGAAGGGGGCGCCGGCATGTCGGGCGCCTACGAGGCGTTCTCCCTCGGCCTCGGCGACCCGATCCCGTTCTCGGCCGAGCACGGCGAGGGCATCGGCGAGTTGCACGACGCCCTGATCGAATCGCTGCCGAAGCCCGACGACGAGGACGAGGAGTACGACGACGATCCCGCCAACCGCTCCCTCAAGGTCGCCATCGTCGGACGGCCCAATGCCGGCAAGTCGACCCTGATCAACCGGATGCTCGGCGAGGAACGCCTCCTCGTCGGCCCCGAGGCCGGCATCACCCGCGACTCGATCTCCCTCGACTGGGAGTGGCGCGGCCGCCGGATCAAGCTGCACGACACCGCGGGCATGCGCCGCAAGGCCCGGATCGACGACAAGCTCGAGAAGCTCGCCGTCTCGGACGGCCTGCGCGCCGTGCGCTTCGCCGAGGTGGTGGTGGTGCTCCTCGACGCCACGATCCCGTTCGAGAAGCAGGACCTGACCATCGTCGACCTGATCGAGAGCGAGGGCCGCGCCCTCGTGATCGGCCTGAACAAGTGGGATCTCGTCGCCGACCAGAACGGTCTTCTGAAGAAGCTGCGCGAGGATTGCACGCGCCTGCTGCCCCAGGTCCGCGGCGTCGCCGTGGTGCCGCTCTCCGGCCTCGCGGGCGAGGGTATCGACAAGCTGATGCAGGCGGTGACCAACGCCGAATCGATCTGGAGCACCCGCATCTCCACCTCGCGGATCAACGACTGGCTGAGCGAGGCGCTGCAGCGCAATCCGCCCCCGGCGGTCTCGGGCCGGCGCATCAAGATCCGCTACGCCACCCAGGTGAAGAGCCGCCCGCCGCACTTCGCCCTGTTCGGCAACCAGCTCGACGGCCTGCCGAAATCCTACACCCGCTACCTCGTCAACGGCCTGCGCGAATCGTTCGAACTGCCGGGGACGCCGATCCGGCTCTCGCTCCGGACCTCGAAGAACCCGTTCGACCGGGAGAACAAGGGCTGAGGCCGGGGGCGGGCCTCAGCGCCGAGGCCTGGGGTCAGGCCGCTCCGCCCGTCGTCTCCGCCAGCCAATCCACGACGGCGTCGAGGGCTTGGCGGTTCGAGGTGTCGCCGTTGCGGGTCGCCTCGAAGGTCGCGATCTGGCGCCCGGCACTGGTGCCGCGCTCGACGATGAGACGGGCCTGCGCGACTTCCCGTTCGCAGCCGAGGGCCGCCGCGTCTTCCGCGATGAGCGCGAGGAGGTTCTCGAGGGCCTGCGCGAAGGGCAGGGCCTCCTCGCTCGCCTCGTCGATCAACTCCGCCTCGGTGCCGCTGCGCTGGGCGCGCCACAGGTTCTCCTGGGCGAGCGCCCGCGAGACGCCGTCGAGCCCGGCATCGAGGTCCGGCCGGCGCACCACGAGGCGGACGAGGCAGCGGTAGAGGGCCGCGATGGTGAGGGCGTCCTCCAGCCGGGTGCAGGAATCGGCGATGCGGAGCTCCAGGGTCGGGAACTTGATCGAGGGGCGGAGCGACCACCACAGGAAGCTCGCATCCTGGATCGAGCCCGCGCGGGTCATGATGCGGACGTAGCGCTCGTAGGCGGCCTGATCGGCGAAGAGGTCCGGCAGGCCGGTGCGGGGCAGTTCGCCGAAGGCGCTGAGGCGATAGGCGCTGAGCCCCGTCGGCTTGCCCTGCCAGAACGGCGACGAGGCCGAGAGGGCGAGCAGCAGCGGCTGGTAGGGCAGGAGCCGGTTCATCAGGTCGACGCGGGCGTCGGGGTCTGGCACCTCCACGTGGACATGCATGCCGCAGATCAGGCTGCGGCGCCCGGCGAGGCCGACATCGCGCAGGATGCCGCGGTAGCGGTCGCCCTTGGTGGGCAGCTGGCGCGCCCAGTCCGCCACCGGATGGGTGCCGGCGGCGAAGACCAGGAGGCCGTGCTCGCGCCCGAGCTTGGCCAGGGCCGAGCGCTGGCGGGCGAGCACGTCGCGCGCCTGCGCGAAGTCGGTGGAGGGCGGCGTGCAGACCTCGACCTGGCACTGCAGCAATTCGCGCCCGATCTCGGGCAGTTCCTCGCCGGCCTGGACGTGGAAGGGCTTCACCGAGCGGCGCGGCGTGCCGCGCGTCTCGGCATCCGCCAGGAAGTATTCCTCCTCGATGCCGAAACGGTAGGGGGTCGAGGTCATCGGGAGCCTTGTGGAATGGGTCGCTCCCCTCAACCCGTCAGGCGCCCGTTTGTGCCCGCGCGGGGCCGCCGACGAGCCAGGCCGGGTCGAACCAGCGGTCGGCCTCGCCGTCATAGGGCAGCCGGGTGATGTCCCAGTGCTGGATGTACTTCGCGTAGACGTCCCAGACCGCGATGCCGCCGCCGACGAAGATCCGTCGTCCGGGATAGCGCGCCAGCACGGCCTCCGGGTCCTCGTGGCTGCGGATGACGTCGATGGTGCGGTCCTTGAACGCGAAGTCCGGCACCGAGGCGATCGTCTTCGGCCCGGCGATCAGGACGTGGCCCATGGTGACGGCGAAGAACCGCGTCACGTCCTCGACGAAGAGCGGGTCGGTGTTGCCCTCCCAGGGCAGGTGCCCGTTCAGGCCGAGCTGCCCGCGAAGGCCGATGGCGCAGATGCAGCGAACGTCGATCATGGGCGTCTCGGGGAGCGGGGAGGCGGGACGGCGTCCGGCGTCAGCACGCCATCTGCGGCGTCAGGATGCGGTCGCTCGGGAAATCGTAGATCTTGCCGGATTCCGCGAAGTCCGAGCTCGCGAGGCGCACGAAGTGCGGCGCGAGGTCGTCCGGGGTCTTCAGGGTCATCTCGTCCTCGCCCGGCATCGCCGCCTTGCGCATCGCGGTCCGCAGGGGGCCGGGATTGAGCAGCATGGCCCGCACGGGAGTCGTGGCCGTCTCCGCCGCATAGGTGCGGACCAGCGCGTCGAGGGCGGCCTTGGAGACCGAGTAGGGTCCCCAATAGGCCCGGCACTTCTGCGCGGCGCCGGAGGTGACGAAGATGGCCCGGCCCGCATCGGAGGCCCGCAGCAGCGGATCGAACGAGCGGATCAGGCGGTAATTCGCCGTCACGTTGATCTCCATCACCTGCGCCCAGGTCTTCGGCGTCACGTGCCCGATCGGCGTCAGGTTGCCGAGGATGCCGGCATTGCCGACCAGGATGTCGAGCCGCTTCCAGCGCTCGTGGATGCCCGCACCCAGGCGGTCGATGGCGTCGTAATCCGTCAGGTCGAGGGGCACGAGGGTGGCGCTCCCGCCGACGCCCCGGATGGCGTCGTCGAGCTCCTCCAATCCCCCTTGCGTCCGGGCGACGGCGACGATGTGGGCGCCGGCCTCCGCCAGGGCGAGGGCGGCGGCGCGCCCGATGCCGCGCGAGGCGCCGGTGACGACGGCGAGGCGGCCGGCGAGCGGCTGGGTCGGGCTGGTCATCCTGCGCTCAATCGGCTTCGGCGAGCATGGCGAGGCGGCGCGGACCGGCGATGGCGAGGTCGGTCAGGCCGGTCGGGTAGTCGCCGGTGAAGCAATGGTCGGTGTATTGCGGGCAGGCCTCGTCGCGGCGCTCTTCGCCCATCGCCTTGTAGAGCCCGTCGATGGACAGGAAGGCCAGTGAATCGGCGCCGATGTAGCGGCGCATGCCCTCGAGATCGTGGGTGGCGGCGAGCAGCTTCTCCCGCTCCGGCGTGTCGATGCCGTAGAAGTCCGGGTAGGTGATCGGCGGCGAGGCGATCCGGAAATGCACCTCGCAGGCGCCGGCCTCGCGCATCATGCGCACGATCTTCACCGAGGTGGTGCCGCGCACGAGGCTGTCGTCGACCAGCACGATGCGCTTGCCCTCCACCACCGCCCGGTTGGCCGAGTGCTTCATGCGCACGCCGAGCTCGCGCACCGACTGGGTCGGCTGGATGAAGGTGCGCCCGACATAGTGGTTGCGGATGATGCCCATCTCGAAGGGCAGGCCGGTCTCCTGCGCGAAGCCCAGCGCCGCCGGCACGCCCGAATCCGGCACCGGGATGACCACGTCGGCGGCGGTGGCCGATTCCCGGGCGAGCTCGTGGCCGATGTTCTTGCGCACGGCGTAGACGCTCTTGCCGTTCACCACCGAATCCGGCCGGGCGAAGTAGATGTACTCGAAGATGCACGGGCGCATCGGCTGCGCCGGGGCGAAGCGGATCGACTCGATGCCCTCTTCCGAGATCACCACGATCTCGCCGTTCTCGACGTCGCGGATGAACTTGGCGCCGATGATGTCGAGCGCACAGGTCTCGGAGGCGAGGATGTAGCGGCCATCGAGCTCGCCGAGCACCAGGGGGCGGATGCCCAGGGGATCGCGGGCGCCGATGAGCTTCTTGTTGGTCAGGGCCACGATGGCGTAGGCGCCCTCGATCTGGCGCAGGGCCTCGGTGAAGCGCTCGACGATGCGCGGCGCCCGGGAGCGCGCGGCGAGGTGCAGGATCACCTCGGTGTCGGAGGTCGACTGGGTGATCGCGCCGTCGCGCACGAGGTCGCGGCGGATCGACAGGGCGTTGGTCAGGTTGCCGTTATGGGCGACGGCGAGGCCGCCGCTGGCGAGCTCGGCGAAGAGCGGCTGCACGTTGCGCAGGATGGTGCCGCCGGTGGTGGAGTAGCGGACGTGGCCGATGGCGGCCGGGCCTTCGAGATGCTCGATGGTCGAGCGGTCCGAGAACGAATCGCCGACGAGGCCGGGCCGGCGCTCGGAATGGAACACGGCACCGTCGAAGGAGACGATGCCGGCCGCCTCCTGGCCGCGATGCTGCAGGGCGTGCAGGCCGAGGGCGACGATGGCGGAGGCATCCGGATGTCCGAAGATGCCGAAGACGCCGCACTCCTCGCGCAGCGTATCGCCGTCGCGGTCGAGCCCGTCCACGACCTCGACGGGGGGGCGGGCGCTCGACTTGGCTACAGACATGATGATGTCGTTCCCTGCTTGGCCCCGCACGAATCCCCGCCCAGGCACCGTCAGATGACCGTCATGTAATCGGCCTTCGCGCCGCAACCAAGCGCGCGGCGACGCAGGTCAGCGTCGCGGGGCGGGCGTGGCTGGCGCCTCGGTGCGGCGCTGGGCCGGGATTTCGCCCTCCGGCGGCTCGACGGGGTCGGCCGGCGCCTCGCCCTTCGGCTTCTTGAACTGCTTGAGCAGACCTTCCGGATTCTCCGGCAGCTGCGCCACCAGGGCGTCGCCGGACTTCTCCAGCATCGGGCGGCTGCGGGCCTCCGAGGCCCAGGGCGGCATCTTGCCCTGCACCAGCCAAGCCAGGAACACCCAGCCGATCACGCAGATCAGGAAGCCGCGGCCGGCCCCGAACAGGAAGCCCAGCGACCGGTCGATCGCGCCGATGCGCGAATCGAGGATCATGTCCGACACCTTCACGGTGATGATGGACACCACGATCAGCGTCACGAGGAAGATCGCGGCGATCGAGGCCACCAGGGCGACGGTGGCGTTCGTCACGTGCTGGCTGACGGTGGGCAGCAGCAGCGGATGGAATTTCCAGGCGATGGCGGCGGCCGCGACCCAGGCGATGATGGCGAGCACCTCGCGGGTCGCACCGCGCACGGCAGCCAACAGCGCCGAGACCACGACGATACCCAGCACGACGAGATCGAGAACGGAGAACGGCATCTCTGACGATTGTCACTTCATGGGGCGGAGCGGCGACGATGACCGGATCGTGCGGCTTCCCCCGGCCGCGGCCCTGTATATCCTGCGGAAACTCGGCCGTCACCCTGGCGTGAAGGCCCAATCCCGCCCGGGTTCAGCGCCTGTTCCCGGCGGCCCGAGGATGACATGACCGCATCGCCGCGCGTTTCCGGACGGCAATACCTCGTGCCCATCGCGGGGTTGTTCAGTGGTGTGCTGATCGTCTCGCTGATCCTGGCCGGCAAGATCGTCTCCTTGGCCGGCCTCACCTTCAGCGCGGCGGTGATCGTCTTCCCGCTCTCCTACCTGTTCGGCGACATCCTCACCGAGGTCTACGGCTATGCCAGCGCCCGACGGGTCGTGTGGGCGGGGTTCGCGGCGCAGATCGTCTGGATCGGGAGCTACACGATCGCGGCGGCGCTTCCGCCGGCACCGTTCTGGCCGCATCAGGCCGCCTTCGAGGCCGTGCTCGGCGCGACGCCGCGCCTGGCGCTCGCCGGCATGGCCGCCTACCTCGTCGGCGAATTCGCCAATGCCTACGTGCTGGCCAGGCTGAAGCTGCGCTTCGCCGGCGCCCATCTGGCGGCGCGGCTCGTCGCCTCGACGGTGTTCGGGCAGGCCCTCGATACCGCCCTGTTCGTGACGATCGCCTTCGCGGGAACGTTCGCGGCGGCGGACCTGATCCGCATCGGGCTCAGCGCTTGGGTCCTCAAGGTGCTCTGGGAAATCGTCGCCCTGCCCCTGAGCCTGCCCCTGATCCGCTGGCTGAAGCGGCAGGAGGGCGAGGATGCGGACGACCGCGACACCGACTTCAACCCGTTCCGCCTGAAGGCCTAATCGTCGTCGCCGTAATCGGGCGGGTTGTGGCTGCGCCGCTGGGCGCCCCGGCGCGGACCGCTGCTGGCGATGCCCGCGACCATGTCGGCGATGTGGCGCAGGGCCTCCGTCGACAGGGCATGGTCGCCGCCCTCGCCGCGGCCCTGCGGAGTCACGGCCTTGGCGAAGCCGAGCTTCAGGGCCTCCTTGAGCCGGGCCGGTGCCTGCGCCACCGGGCGGACCGCCCCGGAGAGGCCGATCTCGCCGAAATAGACGGTCTCGGGCGGCAGCGTCGCCCCGGACAGGGACGAGACCAGGGCCGCGGCGACCGCGAGGTCGGCCGCCGGCTCGGAGATGCGCAGGCCGCCCGCCACGTTGAGGTAGACGTCGTGGGTGCCCAGGCGAATGCCGCCATGGGCCTCCAGCACGGCCAGCACCATCGACAGGCGGTTCGGGTCCCAGCCGACCACGGCCCGGCGCGGCATGCCGAGGGAGGAAGGGGCGACGAGGGCCTGGATCTCCACGAGCAGGGGCCGCGTGCCCTCCATGCCGGCGAAGACCGCGGTTCCGGGGGCGGCGTGGTCGCGCCCCGCCAGGAACAGGGCGGAGGGATTGGGCACCTCGGCGAGCCCGCCATCGGTCATCTCGAACACACCGATCTCGTCGGTGGGACCGAAGCGGTTCTTCACCGCGCGCAGGATGCGGAAATGGTGGCCCTGGTCGCCCTCGAAGGAGGCGACGGCGTCGACCATGTGCTCGACCACGCGCGGGCCGGCGATCTGCCCGTCCTTGGTGACGTGGCCGACGAGGATCACCGCCGTGCCGGTGGTCTTGGCGAAGCGGATCAAGGTCTGGGCGGAGCCGCGCACCTGCGTGACCGTGCCGGGGGCGGATTCCACCGTCTCGGTCCACATCGTCTGGATCGAGTCGATGATCGCGAGGGCCGGGGGCCGTCCCTGCGACAGGGTCTCGACGATGTCCTCGACGTTGGTCTCGGCCGCGAGCTCCACGTTCGCCGAGGACAGGCCGAGTCGCTCGGCGCGCAGGCGCACCTGCGCCACCGCCTCCTCGCCCGAGATGTAGACCACGCGCTCGCCGGTGCGGGCCATGGCGGCGGAGGCCTGCATCAGGAGGGTCGACTTGCCGATGCCGGGATCGCCGCCGAGGAGGATCACCGAGCCGCGCACGAAGCCGCCGCCGGTGACGCGGTCGAGTTCGTTGATGCCCGAGGGGATGCGCGGGGCCTCCTTCACCTCGCCGGTCAGGCCCTCGAGGGCGAAGACCCGGCCGCGGGCGCGGCTCGGGCGCGTCTTGACCGGCCCGGATTGCGGGCCGGTGGCGCCGGTCTCCTCGACGATGGTGTTCCAGCCGTTGCAGGCCTCGCAGCGGCCGCGCCAGCGATTGTAGACCGCCCCGCAGGACTGGCAGACGAAGGTCTGTTGGATCTTGGCCATCGCGATTCCGCTGGAAGGGACGATCCGACGCCGCCCCGTCAGGCAGGTCTCAGGCGTCGTGTCCTGTCACATAATGGCGAACATAGCGAGAACCCAGCCCCGTCAGGATCTCGTAGCCGATGGTGCCGGCGGCCCGCCCGACGGCGTCGACGTCGAGCCCCTCGCCGATCAGCGTGGCGGTCGCGCCGCGCCGCACCTCCGGCGCGTCGGTCACGTCGATGATGATGAGATCCATCGAGATCAGCCCGAGGATCGGACAGCGCACGCCATCCACCAGGGCGACCCCGCGTCCGCTCGCCGCGCGCGGATAGCCGTCGGCGTAGCCCATCGACAGGGTCGCCAGCCGCCGCGGCTCGGGCGCCCGCCAGCGGCCGTTATAGCCGCAGGTCTCGCCGGGAGCGACGTCCCGGATCTGCGCGAGCCGCGCCTCCAGGCGCACCACCGGCCGCATCGGGTTGGGCTTCCACGGCGTCGGGTTGCCGCCGAACAGGGCGTAACCGGGCCGCAGGAGGTCGTGATGCGCCGCCTCGCCGAGGAAGATCCCGGAGGAATTGGCGAAGGAGCCCGGGACACCGGGAAAGGCGGCCCGAACCCGGGTGAAATCGGCTATCTGGCGCGCATTGACCGGATCGCTCGCCAGTTCCGCGCTGACGAGGTGGGTCATCAGCAGGCCGATGCCGGCCTGTCCGATCAGCGGATCACCCGAGAGCGCCAGGGCCTCGGGCAGGCAGAGGCCGAGGCGGTTCATCCCGGTATCGACGTGCAGGGCCGCCGGGAGGGTCCGTCCGGCGGAGCGCGCCAGGGCCGCCCATTCGGCGAGTTCGTCCCGGCTGCCGAGGACGGGGCGCAGGTCGTGCGCGACGAGCGTCGGACCGAGGCCGGGCAGCAGGCCGTTCAGCACGTAGATGGTGGCCCCGGGCAGGACCGCCCGCGCCTCGACCCCCTCGCCGAGATGCGCCACGAAGAACGTCCGGCAGCCGGCCGCCCACAGGACCGGCACGACCCGGGCGAGGCCGCAGCCATAGGCGTCCGCCTTGACCACGGCGGCACAGGCCGCCTCGGGCGCCTGGGCGCCGAGTCGTCGCCAATTCTCGGCGATGGCCGAGAGATCGATGGTCAGGCGGGCGCCGTGGGTCGCTGGCTGTTCGATCGTCCGATCCATTTCATTCACTGCGCGGCCATCCGACGGCGGCACCGCGCGCGCACATGGCAAGCCATAGCACACCGGCACTCCGGGGCGCCGACGGCGAGCCCGGAATCCAGAGCCGCCGACGGCGGGAAGCGTCGAACACCCTGCGTTTCCGGATCCCGGGCGCCGCTTCGCGGCCCCGGGACGGCGTGGCGTCTCGACGAGGTCAGAGCCTGGCGTCGTTCAACAGGATCCCGCCGCTTCGGACAATGTCCCGGCTTCGTCCGAGGCACGGAAGATCATCGATCCGGGAGCCGCCGGCCTACATCTGCTCCGGCAGGCGATCGGATTGCGCGAGGTTCGAGAAGCGCGTGATGTTGGCGTCGAACTGGAGCTCGACCGTGCCGGTGGGGCCGTGGCGCTGCTTGCCGAGGATGACCTCCGCCTTGCCGTGCACGCGGTTCATCTCGGCCTCCCAGGCGAAGAACTCTTCGGTGCCTTCGCGGGGCTTCTTGTTGTTGACGTAGTATTCCTCGCGGAACACGAACATCACCACGTCGGCGTCCTGCTCGATGGAGCCCGATTCACGCAGGTCCGAGAGCTGCGGGCGCTTGTCCTCGCGGTTCTCGACCTGACGGGAGAGCTGCGACAGACCGATGATCGGCACGGCGAGCTCCTTGGCCAGCGCCTTCATGCCGGTGGTGATCTCGGTCATCTCCTGCACGCGGTTGTCGCTGCGCTTGCCCGAGCCCGAGAGCAGCTGCAGGTAGTCGACGATGAGGAGATCGAGGCCCTTCTGCCGCTTCAGGCGGCGGGCACGGGCGGCGAGCTGCGCGATCGAGATGCCGCCGGTCTGGTCGATGTAGAACGGGATGGTCTGCATGTCCCGGGCGGCATCGGTGATCTTGTAGAACTCCGCCGGCTGGATGTCGCCGCGGCGGATCTTGTAGGACGGCACGCCCGATTGCTCGGCGATGATACGGGTGGCGAGCTGCTCGGCCGACATTTCGAGGGAGAAGAACCCGACGATGCCGCCGTTCACGGTCTTCACGACGCCGTCGGGCCCCTTCTCGCCCTGGTAGGCCTTGGCGATGTTGAACGCGATGTTGGTCACGAGCGAGGTCTTGCCCATGGCCGGGCGGCCGGCGAGGATGATGAGGTCGGACGGCTGGAGGCCGCCCATCTTGGCGTCGAGGTCGGACAGGCCGGTGGCGATGCCCGAGAGCTTGCCCTCGCGCTGGTAGGCCTTGGCGGCCATGTCGACGGCGGTGGTGAGCGCCTCGGAGAACTTCTGGAAGCCGCCGTCGTACTTGCCCGATTCGGCGAGCTCGTAGAGCCGCCGCTCCGTCCCCTCGATCTGGTCGCGGGGGGAGGATTCGACGGGCGCCTCGTAGGCGCCGTTGACGAGGTCCTCGCCGATGGTGATGAGCCGGCGGCGGATGGCGAGGTCGTAGATGGTGCGGCCGTAATCGCCGGCATTGATCACGGTGGTGGCCTCGGCCGCGAGGCGGGCGAGGTACTGCATCACCGTCTGGCCGCCGAGATCGGCATCGCCCAGGTAGGTCTTCAGGGTGATCGGCGTGGCGAGCTTGCCGGCCTTGATGAGCTGCGCCGCGACCTCGAAGATCTTGCGGTGGACGTCCTCCATGAAGTGCTCGGGCAGGAGGAAGTCCGAGATCCGGTAATAGGCGTCGTTGTTCACCAGGATCGCGCCGAGCAGGGCCTGCTCGGCATCGATGTTGTGGGGCGCGACGCGGAATTCCTGCGCGACGGGCTGAAGGTTGGCCGTCAGGGCGTTGGGCAGGGCCATGGGCTGATTCGAGGCTCCGACTCGTCGATTCACACGTCCGCGCGGTGGTCCGCCGCCGCGCGTCGCTATCGCCCGACCATGGCGCCGGCATGGTTAGCCGAACCTTAGCCGATTCGCGCTTTGCGGCCTGGCGTCCCGTCATGGCCGCCCGCCGGGGCGGGGCGGGCCGGGGACCGGTCGCGGAAACGCCCGCCATCCTCGCGGATGACGGGCGTCCATGCTGGAACAAACGAGGAACTAGTCAACCGCTAAGGGCGGTCATCCCCATTGTTCACCGACCTGTGACGCGATTACTCGCGGTCGTCGCCGGCCTCGGCGAGGGCGGCGCCGACCTCGAGGCCGAGGTCGTCGAGGTTGAACGCCTCACGCTCGGTGGTCGACTCGCCGCGGGCCTGACGCTCGGCCTCTTCCGGCGAACGGGCGACGTTGACCGTGATGCTGACCTCGACCTCGGGGTGCAGCACGACCGGAACGGTGTGCAGGCCCAGGGTCTTGATCGGCTGGTTGAGGGCGAACTGGTCGCGGCCCACGGAGAAGCCGTCGGCGGTGACGACCTCGGCGAGGTCGCGGGTCGAGACCGAGCCGTAGAGCACGCCGGTCTCGCCCGACTGGCGGATCAGCACGAAGCTCTTGCCCTCGAGGGTCTCGGCGACGGACTGCGCCTCGGACTTCCGCTCGAGGTTGCGGGCCTCGAGCTGGGCACGCTGGGTCTCGAAATGCTTCTTGTTGCCTTCGGTGGCGCGCAGGGCCTTGCCGCGGGCGAGGAGGAAGTTGCGGGCGTAGCCCGGCTTCACGTTCACGGTCTCGCCCATCTGGCCGAGCTTGGCGACGCGCTCGAGGAGGATGACTTCCATGGTCTAGGTCCTTTGGTCTGCGGGGAGGGTCAGGGTCGTCCGGCCGCGTCGCGGGGACGGCGGCGGTCGAGGGCGGTATCGGCGATGCCGAACAGGGTCAGGGCGAGGAGGGCGACGCCCTGGGTGAAGAAGAGGATCAGGTAGAGGCCGAACAGGAGGGCGAGGCGCCCGGGCCGGCCGCGGCTGCGGTCGTGGAAGGCGGCGAGGCCCTGGATCGCGAAGGCGGCGCTGAGCGCCCCCGCCACGGCGATGCCGAGCACGCCCGGATAGCCCGGCACCAGCCCGAGCAGCATCGCGCCCGCCAGCACGGCCATCACGCGACGCGGCATCATCGTCGCGGCGAGGTCCGGCCAGGGGCGGAGCAGGCGCCCGGAGATGCGCACGATGCGGGCCGCCGCCCAGAGGTAGAAGGTCAGCAGGACCGTGAGGCCGTGGGTGGCCAGGCCCGGTGCGATGGCGGCCAGCGCGTTGGCGACCTCGGTCCGGGTCGCCTCGGCGGGATCCTGCGGAGCCGGCTCGGCCGGAGCCTCGGCGCCGGACTCGGGAGCGGCCGGCTTCGGAATCGAAGCGCCCGGATTGGCGGCGCGGTCGACCCGGACCTGGATCAGCGTCCGGGTCATGCCCCGCAGCTGGGACTGGAAGGTCTCGTAGTTCGGTGCGGCGATCACCGCGATGGCGACGAAGGCGAGGCCGGCCGTCCCGGCGGTCCAGGCGAGCAGGCGCCCGGTCGGGTACCATTCCATCGTCCCGTCGGCGTTCGCGCGGCCGAGCAGGGCCAGATAGGCGAGCCACCAGGCGGGCAGGGCGAGATAGGCGAAGAAGCCGAGGCCGAGGAAGGGCTGCACCACGAGGGCGAGGGCCAGCGCGCCGGTGACGGCGGCGACCAGGGCGGCCCGGTGGCTCCAGCCGAGCCCCACGATCAGGATCGGGAGCGGGGCGAGCAGGTAGAGCAGGATCGCGAGCGCCGTCGCCTTCAGCAGGACGCCGAAGAGGAGGGCGGAGACGAGGCCCGCGCCGATACCGATGCCGAGAAACTGTGTCATCAATCCCGCTGTCCCACTGTCCCGTTCCGGGCAGGGTTAGAGGCGAACCTTGGCGCCCCAACGACTCCCGGCACCCGTTCAGCAGGGCCGGTACGAATGCGCATGCCGGGCACGCGCCGGTGCCCCGGTCCGGAAGGCCCGGACCGGGGCGATCGTCGTTACTTGATCACGTAGGGGAGGAAGCCGAGGAAGCGGGCGCGCTTGATCGCCTGGGCGAGCTCGCGCTGCTTCTTGGCCGACACCGCCGTGATGCGCGACGGCACGATCTTGCCGCGCTCGGAGACGTAGCGCGACAGGAGCTTGACGTCCTTGTAGTCGATCTTGGGCGCGTTCGCGCCCGAGAAGGGGCAGGTCTTCCGACGACGGAAGAAGGGGCGGCGTCCGCCGCCCGCACCACCACCAGCTCCGCCAGCGGCGGGCGCACCGGGTCCAGCACCAAATGCCATGACTTAAGCCTCCCCGCCGAAGCTGCGCTCGGGGCGGTCACCCCGGTCGCCGCGGTCACCCCGGTCGCCGCGATCGCGGTCGCCGCCGAATCCACCACCACCGCCGAAGCCCTCGTCGTCACGACGACGGCCGCGCTCACGATCCTTGCGGTCGTCGCGGTCGCGCTTCTGCATCATCGCCGACGGCTCGGACTCGAGCTCTTCGACGCGGACGGTCATGAAGCGGAGGACGTCCTCGGAGATCTGCATCTGGCGCTCCATCTCGGCGAGCGCCGCCGGGGGGGCGTCGACGTTGAGGAGCGTGAAATGCGCCTTGCGGTTCTTCTTGATGCGGTAGGCGAGGGACTTCACGCCCCACATCTCGATCTTCTCGACCTTGCCGCCATTGGCTTCGATGACGCCCTTGTAGGTCTCGACCATGGTCTCGACCTGCTGGGCCGTCACGTCCTGGCGCGCCAGGAAGACGTGTTCGTAGAGAGGCATTAACGGGCCCTTCATATCCAAAGGGACCCGACGGCACGGTGAACGTGCGGGAAAGGGAGCGTCGGGCCGGTTCACACGCAATCGCCCGGCGCCAAGCCCTTCGAGCCGTTTGAAGGCCCGAGCGGTTGATCGAAGGCGGAGACACGGGACGACGGGAAAACCCTCTTCAGGGTCAAGCCCTGTGCCGATGGAACCGGCACCGTCCGTTCAGCCCCCAGCCGGAGCGAACGCGAGGGGTGGCGCATAAACGAGTCGGCCGGGATTGGCAAGGCGGCCCGGGCCTCGGGAACGGCCCGAC
Source organism: Methylobacterium sp. Leaf104 (assembly GCF_001422885.1). Lineage (GTDB taxonomy): Bacteria > Pseudomonadota > Alphaproteobacteria > Rhizobiales > Beijerinckiaceae > Methylobacterium. Next base: position 696,305 of record NZ_LMMZ01000001.1, read on the forward strand.
CCGCCCGCCGGAACCTATGGCGCACAGGACAGATCGCCGCCCGGGCATGTCAGCTGACGGCGCAGCTCCGTGGTCCGCGCCCGTGTCAGGCCGAGCCGGCAATCGCCGACGAGGTAGGGCGCGAGGGTGCCGTTGTTGGCGAGATCGACGGTGTCGTAGCCGGTGCGCAGATCGCATTCCCGGTCGCGGAAGGCGATCCAGGCCCGCTCGGCCGCCACCAGGTTCCGCTTCCCGTTGGTGTCGAGCCGGTCGTTCAGCGTCCGATAGACTTGGTTCAGGTCGACGTCCGCGGCCTTCAGGGCATCCGCGAGACAGAGCGTCCGATCGACCTGCGTCGGGCGCATCGTGCAGGGATGGGGCTCGCCCGCGGGGGCCGGAGCGGAACATCCGATCAGCCCCAGCGCGACGAGGCCCAGGCCCCGCGCCGCGCGTTCGAATACTCGACTCACTTGTCGGGCTTCTCCGAGAGGATCGCGCCGGTTTTCGGGTCGGCATGGAACTGCATCTTCACGCCGTTCTTCACGCCCTCGCCCTCCCAATGGCCGTCATCGGCCTCGAACTCGGTGATGCTGGTGTACCCGGCGGCCATCAGCTTCTGCTTGACCTGACCGGCCGGCATCCAGTCGGCGCCCGGCGTATCGGCCAGGGCGAGGCCGGCCGGGCCCGTGCTGAGGGCGAGCGCGAGGAGGAGCGTCGAGAATCGGTTCATGGGGTCCATCCGTCGGGTCGGCGTTTTCCGATCCAACGGGTCGCGAAAAATCCGGTTCCGGGCCGGTCAGGCCGCGTCGCCCGCGAAGATCGCGGCGATCTCGGCCTCGCCGAGGACACGGTGCGCCCCGGGCGCCAGGTCGTCCGGCAGGCCGAGCCCGCCGACGCGGTCGCGGTGCAGGGCGGTGACGTGGTTGCCCAGCGCCGCGAACATCCGCCGGACCTGATGGTAGCGCCCCTCGTGCAGGGTCACCACCGCGCCGGTCTCGCCCTCGGCTTCGAACTCCACCGGCAGGAGCGGCTTCTCCTCGCCCTCCAGCATCAGCGTGCCGGAGGCGAGGGCCGCGCCCTCGCTGCCCGTCAGCGGGCGGTCCAGGGTGACGCGGTAGCGCTTGGCCACGTTCGCCTTCGGGGCGATGATCCGGTGCAGCAGGGCGCCGTCGTCGGTCAGGAGCAGGAGCCCGGAGGTCTCCTTGTCGAGGCGGCCGACCGTCGAGAGGGCGGGGTCGCGCCGGCGCCAGCGCTCGGGCAGCAGGCCGTAGACGAGGGGACCCGCCTCCTTGTGCGAGCAGGTGACGCCCAGCGGCTTGTGCAGCATCAGGGTCAGGCCGGGCGGCGGGTCGAGGGGGGCGCCGTCGACGGTCATCCGCTGCGCGAGGTCCGGCGTGACCGGGATGCGCCGGTCGGCGTCGCGCAGGGCCGCGCCGTCGAGGACCACGAGTCCGGCACGGGTGAGGAGCGCGATCTCACGGCGCGAGCCGTAGCCCATGTTGGCGAGCAGCCGGTCGAGGCGCAGCTGCGGGATCTTGGCCGGCCGCGTCACCGGCGCGCCTCATAGATCTTGTAGCCGCCGGCCGAGGCCCGCAGCTCCACGCTCTTGAAGGCCGCCTTCAGGGGCGCCTCGTAGGGCAGGTGGGTGTTGGCGGTGAGCCAGAGGCTGCCCCCCGGACGCAGGGCTTCCGCCGCCCGGCCGATGAAGGCCTGGCCGAGGGCCTGATCCTCGGCCCCGCCATCGTGGAAGGGCGGGTTCATCACCACGAAGTCGAGGCGCGCGAGGCCGAGGCCGCCGGCGCGGATGTCGGCCCAGCGCAGGGTGGCGCGCGGATCGCTGACGTTGCGCGTGGCCATCTCGATGGCGCGCCGGTCGAGGTCGATCAGCGTCAGGGCCGTCACCTTCGGGGAGTTCAGGACGGCCCGGGCCAGGATGCCGAGGCCGCAGCCGAAATCGGCGCCGCTGCCGGCGAGCGGCGGCAGGTTGGCGAGGAGGAGGGCGGTGCCTGGGTCGAGGCGGTCGTAGGAGAAGATCCCGGCCTGCGTGCAGAGGGCGAGGTTGTCGATGTGGCGCGGGCCGCCCTCGTGGAGGGCGTCCTCGAGACCGGCGACCGCCTCCGGACGCATGGCGACGCAGATCCGGTGATGGCGCCGCGCCTCCTCCTGGACGGTGCAGCCGAAGCCGGTGATCTCCTTGGCGAGGCGGCTGCCGCCGCGATCCTTCGGCGCCAGCGCCGTCAGGCGCCCGCCCGGCCGCAGGGCCTTCAGCCCGAGCGCCAGCACGTAGCGCCGCTCGATCGTCCCGGCCGGCGCCAGCACGTCGAGGCGCTCCAGGCTCGCGGGCGCCAGATCCTCGAGGCGGGCCGCCCCGGGGCTCAGGGGTGAGACTTGCGCCGCGTGCGGGGGCACCTCCACCAGTTCCAGGGGCGGCGCGCCGTAGACGGCTTCCGAGACAGGCATGGTGGACATCGTAACGGGATCCGGCGCGACGGCGCGCGCGCCTCGACGGCTCAGGGCGTGACAGGAAATCGGGAGGCTCGGCCAGCGCGCGACAAGAATCGCCGCGGCGTCGATCTCCCTTTCTCATAGCCCATGCTCAGCCGCGCGGGAACTCCAGACCCATCTCCCGGTAGCGCGCCGGATCGTCCGCCCAGTTCTCGCGCACCTTGACGTGCAGGAAGAGGTGCACCGTCTGCTCGGCCGCTTCCGCGATCTCGTGGCGGGCCGCCTGGCCGATGGCCTTGATGGTCTGGCCGCCCTTGCCGAGCACGATGGAGCGCTGGCTCTCGCGCTCCACGAAGATCGTCTGCTCGATCCGCACGGAGCCGTCGGGGCGCACCTGCCACTGGTCGGTCTCGACGGTGGAGCGGTAGGGCAGCTCTTCGTGCAGGCGGTCGTAGAGCTTCTCGCGGGTGATCTCGGCGGCCAGCATCCGGATCGGCGCGTCCGAGACCTGGTCCTCCGGGTAGAGCCAGGGGCTCTTCGGCATCATGCCGGCCAGCGTCGTCTTCAGCGCCTCGATGCCGTCGCCGTTGAGCGCCGAGACCATGAAGGTGTGCTGGAACGGGATCCGCTCGTTCAGGGAGGCGGCCAGGGCCAGCAAGCGGTCGCGCGGGATCAGGTCGATCTTGTTGAGGATCAGCACCTTGGGGCGCTTCACGTCCGGCAGCTTGGCCAGGATCGCCTCGACCTCCTCGGTCACGCCCTTGCGGGCGTCGATGAGCAGGCAGACGGCGTCGGCATCCGAGGCGCCGCTCCAGGCCGAATGCACCATCGCGCGGTCGAGGCGCCGTTTCGGCGCGAAGATCCCGGGCGTGTCGACGAGGATGATCTGCGCGGTCTCGTGCATGACGATGCCGCGCACCAGGGCGCGGGTGGTCTGCACCTTGCGCGAGACGATCGAGACCTTGGTGCCGACGAGGCTGTTCAGCAGGGTCGACTTGCCGGCATTGGGAATCCCGATCAGGGCGACGAAGCCCGCGGTGGTGTTCTCCGGCATCGTCACCGCGGGCAGCGGCTGCAGCGGCGGCGGGGCGAAGTCGTCGTCGCCGTCGAAATCGTCGTCGGGCACATCGACGTCAGGCATCTGGGGCATGTCCTTCGGCGACGTCCGCCGACGTCTCCTTGGTTCGTGAGGGATGGGGGCCGGTGATCTCGCGCTCCAGCACGAGGCGGGCGGCCTCCTGCTCGGCGAGACGCTTCGAGGGGCCGACGCCGATGCCGGCCTCCAACCCCTCGACGCGCACGGCGATGTGGAACACCGGCGCGTGGTCGGGCCCGGAGCGGTCGACCACGTCGTAGACCGGGATCGGCAGGGCACGGGCCATCGCCCATTCCTGCAGGGCCGACTTGGCGTCGCGGCCGCGCGGGGCCGCCGTGTCGGTGTCGGGGGTGAAGGCGGCGTTGACGATCCCCTTGGCGACCTCGTAGCCGGCATCGAGGAACACGGCGCCGAGGATCGACTCGCAGACGTCGGCGAGGATGGTCTGGTTGCGCCGCCCGCCGCTCTGGACCTCGCCGGGGCCGAGGGCGAGGTGCGGGCCGACGTCCCAGGCGGTGGCGACGGCGGCGCAGGTCTCGCGCCGGACCAGGCCGGCCAGGCGCCGCGAGAGCTCGCCCTCGTCGGCCTGCGGGAAGGCCGCGTAGAGCAGGTCGCCGATGGCGAGGCCGAGGACGCGGTCGCCGAGGAATTCCAGGCGCTGGTAGCTGCCGAGGCGGCCGTTGCCGCCGGCCTTGCTCACGTGGGTGAGCGCCTGGGCGAGCAGCTTCGGGTCGGCGAAGGCGTGGCCGATCCGGGCCTCGAGCACCGCGAGGTCGGGCTTCGGACGGGGCGCGCGCCGCGCCCGGCTGGAGGGACGCGCCTCTTCGGTCACAATGCGCAACGTCCTAGTGGATGGTCGTGAACAGCCGGTTCCAGCGCACCTTCGCCGGCCAGTTCCAGATCTGCCACGCCGGCGTGCCTTCGTCGATGGAGAAGAAGATCATCTCGGCGCGGCCGACGAAGTTCTCGAACGGCACGAAGCCGACATTGGCCAGATCGCGCGAATCCGTCGAGTTGTCGCGATTGTCGCCCATCATGAAGAAGCGGCCCTGCGGCACGGTGTAGGGCTCGGTGTTGTCCCAGTAGCCGTTGTCGCCGTCGCGCTCGATCACCCGGTGGGTGACGCCGTTGGGCAGGGTCTCGAGATACTGCTCGGCCTTGGCCTGCTCGCCGTAGGGGCCGGTGGTCTCGAAGGGCGCGATCTTCTCGCGCTTCACCGGCACGTCGTTGATGTAGAGCAGCCCGGCCTTCATCTGGACCTTGTCGCCCGGCAGGCCGATGACCCGCTTGATGTAGTCGGTGGAATTGTCCTTCGGCAGCTTGAACACCGCGATGTCGCCGCGCTTGGGCTCGGCCGCCCAGATCCGTCCATCGGCCGTGAAGGGCAGGTACTCGCTCAGGGGCAGGGAGTATTTCGAGTAGCCGTAGGAATATTTCGAGACGAACAGGTAATCGCCGATCAGAAGCGTCGGGACGAGGGAGCCCGAGGGAATGTTGAAGGGCTGAAAGAGCAGCGTGCGCACCACGAGGGCGATCAGCAGCGCCTGTCCGCCGACCTTCAGCGTCTCCTTGATGCTCGCCCAGGTGCCGGTGTCGGCAGCCTTGAGGTCATGCTTGGTCTGCTGGTCCACGCGGGCACGTTCCATCTGGCTGCCATCTCCGGATCGACGCTGGCACCCGGATTCCGGGCGGCTTCCGTCGTCGACGGTCGACCGGCGGCATAGACCATGCGGAAAGGCGCCGCAACGCGGGGCCTCGTCGGCTAAGACTCCGTCGTGCTGTCCGGCACCGCCTCGATGATCACGAACGCCTGAGCCATGGGCGGGTCGTCCGTGAGGGTGACGTGCAGCTTCGGCACGTGTCCGGCGGGCGTCATCGCCGCGAGATGTTCGGCCGCCGCCCCCGTGAGGCGGAGGGTCGGGCGGCCGCCCGGCAGGTTCACCACCTCCATGTCGCGCCAGAACACGCCCCGGGCGATGCCGGTGCCCAGCGCCTTGGCGCAGGCCTCCTTGGCGGCGAAGCGGCGGGCGTAGGACGGCGCCCGCGCCGCGCGCGCATCGCACTTGGCGCGCTCGCCCTCGGTGAAGACCCGGTGGGTGAAGCGCTCGCCGTAGCGCTCCAGCGACTTCTCGATCCGGCGGATGTCGCAGAGGTCGGAGCCGATGCCGAGAATCATGCCCGGGCCGCCGCCATCGCGGCACGCATGTCGCGGATCGCCTGGGGCAGGCCGACGAAGATCGCCTCGCCGATCAGCGCGTGGCCGATGTTGAGCTCGGCGATCTCGGGCAGGGCCGCCACCGCACCGACGCTGTCGAGGGCGAGGCCGTGGCCGGCGTGGATCTCGAGGCCGATCCCGGCCCCGTAGGCGGCCGCCCGGGCGATCCGATCGAGTTCGTGCGCCGTGCGCTCTGCGTCGCCCTCGGCCACCGCCTCGCAGTAGCTGCCGGTGTGGAGTTCGACCACCGGCGCCTCCAGGCGACGCGCCGCGTCCATCACCGCCTCGTCCGGCTCGACGAAGAGCGAGACCCGGATGCCAGCCTCCGACAGGCGGGCGATGCGGGGCCGGAGCGCATCGTGGCCCCCGACGATGTCGAGGCCGCCCTCGGTGGTGCGCTCCTCGCGCTTCTCCGGCACCAGGCAGGCCGCGTGCGGCTTCAGGCGAATCGCCAGCTCGATCATCTCGTCGGTGGCGGCCATCTCGAAATTGAGCGGCACCGTGAGGATGCGCGCCAGCGTCTCCATGTCGGCGTCGCGGATGTGCCGGCGGTCCTCGCGCAGATGCGCCGTGATGCCGTCCGCCCCGGCCGCGACCGCCTCGCGGGCGGCCCGGATCGGATCCGGCGCGCTGCCGCCGCGGGCGTTCCGGACGGTCGCGACGTGGTCGATGTTGACGCCGAGCCGGAGGCGGCGCGGCCGGGAGGCGGGGGAGGACATCGAGGCGGACTCCGGACACGAACCTGCGCCCTGACGGAACGGCGCACGCGCCCCTACATAGGCGAGGCGGGGCTTCAGGGGGATACGGCGCGCGATGGGATTTCTCGACGGACTGCTCGGCCACGGCAGCGACCTCACGCCCGCGGAGGTGAACGAGCAGATGGCCGGCATCCTCACCGAGGGCGAGCCGGTCCAGGTCGCCTTCCGGCTGATCCGCGACCTCATCGTCTTCACGGACCGCCGCCTGATCCTGGTGGACAAGCAGGGCATCACCGGCCGCAAGGTCTCGTACCTGACCGTGCCCTACCGGGCGATCACCGCGTTCTCCGTGGAGACGGCGGGCAGCTTCGATCTCGATTCCGAACTCGCGATCTGGGTGTCGGGCCGGGCCGAGCCGATTCGCAAGACCCTGAAGCGGGGCGCCAACATCCTGGGCATCCAGCAGGCGATCGCGGCGTCGATTCGCTGATGTGGGTCGGTCCCGGGGCGGACAGCGCCGGAACCGATCAGCCGGCTTCAGGAACGTGGTCCATGAATCTTGCCTCGGCGGCCGGCCTCTGTTAAGGCCCCGCCCATTCCACACGCGGAGCCGGCCTCATGCCTGAATGAGGCGTTTCCGGTGGTCGTCGTCCCTCGGGCGCGATCGCTTCCTCCGCGGCGGTATCAACCGGAGAGTACAAAGACATGGCCGTTGATTTCACCATGCGTCAGCTTCTCGAGGCCGGCGCCCACTTCGGACACCAGGCCCACCGCTGGAACCCGAAGATGCAGTCCTACATCTTCGGGACGCGCAACAACATCCACATCATCGACCTCGCCCAGACCGTGCCGGCCCTCCACCAGGCCCTGCAGGCGGTGAGCGACACCGTCGCAAAGGGCGGTCGCGTCCTGTTCGTCGGCACCAAGCGCCAGGCGGCCGACACCATCGCCGAGGCGGCCAAGCGCTCGGCCCAGTACTACGTCAACTCCCGCTGGCTCGGCGGCATGCTGACCAACTGGAAGACCATCTCGGGCTCGATCGCGCGCCTGCGCAAGGTCGACGAGACCCTCGACGGCGGGGCCCAGGGCCTCACCAAGAAGGAGCGCCTGATGCTGGCCCGCGAGAAGGATAAGCTCGAGAAGGCGCTGGGCGGCATCAAGGACATGGGCGGCGTACCGGACCTGCTGTTCGTGATCGACACCAACAAGGAGCAGCTGGCGATCAAGGAGGCCCAGCGCCTCGGCATCCCGGTCGCGGCCATCGTCGACACCAACTGCAACCCGGACGGCATCACCTACGTCGTGCCCGCCAACGATGACGCCGGCCGCGCCATCGCCCTGTACTGTGACCTGATCGCCCGCGCCGCCATCGACGGCATCTCGCGCGGCCAGGGCTCGATGGGCGTCGATCTCGGCGCCTCCGAGGAGCCGGTCGCCGAGGAGCTGCCGGCCAACGACGACGCGGCGACCTCCGTCGAGTCGGGCTCGGTCAACCAGGCCGACGTCGCCGCCCTCGTCGAGTCCACCGAGCACTTCGAGCTGCTCTCGGCGCCCCGCGGCGCGCCCGACGACCTGTCGAAGCTCCACGGCGCCGGCCCGCAGATCGTGCAGAAGCTCAACGAGGCGGGCATCTACCACTACTGGCAGCTGGCCTCCATGAGCGCCGACGACGTCGCCAAGGTCGATGCCGACCTCAAGCTGAACGGCCGCATCGTCCGCGACGGCTGGGTCGACCAGGCCCGCGGCTTCGTCGAGGCCGCCGCCGCGGCCTGATCCTGCTTCGGCGGCCCGTCATCGGGCCGCCATCGCCAGATCGGACATTGCTTCCTGAAGCCCGGCGCTTGTCCTGAGCGCCGGGCTCAGTCGCTTCAAAGACTTACCCCTCAAGAAACGTCGGCTCTCCGCAGGCTTCCCCGCAGGAAGGCTCGGGCTCCGACAGGACACGGAAAGGACCCGCCATGGCCAACATCACCGCCGCACTGGTGAAAGAGCTCCGCGAGAAGACCGGCGCGGGCATGATGGACTGCAAGGGCGCGCTCAACGAGACCGACGGCGACATCGAAGCCGCGGTCGATTGGCTGCGCAAGAAGGGCCTCGCCAAGGCCGCCAAGAAGGCCGGCCGGGTGGCCGCCGAGGGCCTGGTCGCCGTCGAATCCGCCGGCCACCACGCCGCGATCGTCGAGGTGAACTCCGAGACCGACTTCGTCGCCCGCAACGACAGCTTCCAGGCCTTCGCCCGCGAGGCCGCCAAGCTCGCCCTGAACACCGACGGCACGCTGGAAGGCCTCGAGGCCGCCACGTTCCCCGGCGCCTCGACCACGGTCAAGGAGAGCCTCGCCAACCTCATCGCCACGATCGGCGAGAACATGACCCTGCGCCGCGTCGCCAAGCTCGACGTGACCAAGGGCGTGATCGCCTCCTACGTCCACGGCCAGGTGGTCGAGGGCCTCGGCAAGATCGGCGTGCTCGTCGCGCTGGAATCCGAGGGCGACGTCGAGGTGCTCTCCACCCTCGGCCGGCAGATCGCCATGCACGTCGCCGCCACCAACCCGGTGGCGCTCGACGCCGCCGGCGTCGACCAGGCGACCCTCGACCGCGAGATCAACATCCTGCGCGAGAAGAACGTCGGCAAGCCCGAGAACGTGCTCGCCAAGATCGTCGAGAGCGGCCTGAAGAGCTACTACAAGGAGGTCACCCTCCTGGAGCAGCCCTTCGTGCATGACGGCTCCAAGACGATCAGCCAGGTCCTGAAGGAGGCCGAGGGCAAGGCCGGTGCGCCGGTCAAGCTCACCGCCTTCGTGCGCTACGCCCTGGGCGAGGGCATCGAGAAGGAAGAGGCCCCCGATTTCGCCTCCGAGGTGGCCGCCGCCGCCCGCGGCTGAGCCTATCCCGCCCGGTTCCTGCCGCTCCGGGACGGAGCCGGCAGGAAACCATCGAATTGTCAGGAGGGGCGGTGGCAGCGATGCCGCCGCCCCTCGACGTTCCGGCCTCCCTTGGGCTAGACACCCCTCCGCTTCCGATTGGCTCCCCGACCTGATCCAGGCCGGGTTAGAGGGGACTGGCTCGATGCCGGAGACCACACCGTTTCGCCGCGTCCTCGTGAAACTCTCCGGCGAGGCCCTGGCCGCTCCCGACGGGTACTGGCTGCACCCCCCGACCCTGGCCGGCATCGCCGACGACATCGCCCGGACCCGCGAGGCGGGCGTGCAGATCGCCCTGGTGGTCGGCGGCGGCAACATGATCCGCGGCGCGCGCATCTCGGCCGCCGGCTGGATCGACCGCGCCACCGGTGATTCGCTCGGCATGATGGCGACGGTCATGAATTCCCTGGCCCTGGAGACGGCCCTGAATGCCGCGGGTGTTCCGGCCCGCACGATGTCGGCGGTGTCGATGCCGACCATCTGTGAGACCTATGCCCGCCAGCCCGCCCTGCACCACCTCGACAAGGGACAGGTGGTCGTCCTCGCCGGAGGCACCGGCAATCCGTACTTCACGACCGACACCGCCGCCGTCCTGCGGGCGGCCGAGCTGCGCTGCGATGCCGTCCTGAAGGCGACGCAGGTGGACGGCGTCTACTCCGCCGATCCCAACCGCGACCCCACCGCGACCCGTTACGATCGCCTGACCCATGACGAGGCCATCGCCCGCGATCTCAAGGTGATGGACACCGCCGCCTTCGCACTCGCGCGCGAGAGCCGCCTGTCGATCGTCGTCGGCTCGGTCCATGCGCCGAGCTCGATCCTGGCGATCCTCACCGGAGCCGCTCCGGCCACCCAGGTCGTCCCGTAAGTTGCCTTGCCGGCGCTCGGTCGGCAGGTGTCGCTTCCCGAGCGGTGAAGTCTCCGGAAGTCGCCGCGGCCTTCCGTCCGAGGCCGATCAGAATTTGTTGAGATCTTTCGGATGTGCTGTCGCATCGAACCGCCTGCGATCAGGTGGTACGGTCGCTGAGCACGGTCGATGTCTCTCTCGCAGATTGTCTTCTACAGTCACAACCTTCTGACGTTGCACGGGGGGACTCTGCGCGACATGGTGCGGGACATCCTCGCCTCGTGCAGTCGCTACGACCGCGCCTCCGGCTTCACCGGCGCATTGGTCTTCAACGAGAAGTTCTTCCTCCAGGCCATGGAGGGAGACGCGGTCGCCCTGTCGGACCAGCTCTGGACTCTTGCGGCCGATAGCCGCCACAACGGAATGGTGCTGATCGCGGCGCGGACGATCGAGCAGCGGGACTTCCGGGGCTGGACCGTCGGCTATGCCGGACATTCCGAACCCCTCGACACCCTCTACCTCCGCTACGGTCCCAAACCGCAGCTCGACCCGACCCGGATGTCGCTGGCCGGCGCCGTCGGCCTCCTGCGGGCCTTCACCGAAGTCGAGGGAAACCACTTCGTGCAGCGCTCCGGCCCCGCGGTTCCCGCCGCGGCCAAGGCGTAGCCGGCAGGGCGGCCGAGGGCGTGAAAGCCTTTCCTGCCCAAACGGCGTGAACGCCATTTGCGACCTACTGGATTTTGGTTCATTGAGGCCCACGAACGGGCCCCGGCGGCCCGACCCATTCCCTCAAGTTCGCGTCGGGATAGTCCAGCATGGCAGCCATTCCAGAATTCGACCTGAATGACATCAAGCGTCGCATGCAGGGCGCCGTGGCTTCGCTCAAGGGGGATCTCGGATCGCTCCGCACCGGCCGGGCGACGCCCAGCATCCTCGATCCGATCCAGGTCGATGCCTACGGCGCGATGATGCCGATGGCCCAGGTCGCGACCGTGAGTGTGCCCGAGCCGCGCCTCCTCAGCATCTCGGTCTGGGACCGCGGCATGATCGGCGCCGTCGAGAAGGCGATCCGCGAATCCGACCTCGGCATGAACCCGCAGACCGAGGGCCAGACGATCCGCCTGCGCGTTCCGGAAATGAACGAGCAGCGCCGCAAAGAGATGGTCAAGGTCGCGCACAAGTACACCGAGGAGGCGCGGGTCGCCGTCCGCCACGTGCGCCGCGACGGGCTCGACCATCTCAAGAAGCTCGAGAAGGACGGCGCCATCAGCGAGGACGACGAGAAGCGTCAGGCGGGCGAGGTCCAGAAGGCCACCGACCAGTTCATCGCCGAGATCGACGGCGTGCTCGCCGCCAAGGAGAAGGAGATCATGCAGGTCTGAGTTCCCGTATCGGGGATCGGGACCACGTGTGATCGGCACGAGTGACGGTTGGGGGAGAAGCGCGTTGGGTCGCTCAGAAGGCGCGCGTCAGATCGAGGCGGCGAGGGTGCACGGCACGGAGGCCACGCTGGGCGTATCGGACGCCGCGGTGGTCTACCCGGGCACGGCCGTGCCCGCCGTCGCGCCGGCGCCGGCCCATGTCGCCATCATCATGGACGGCAACGGCCGCTGGGCCGCCGGCCGCGGCCTGCCCCGGGTCGAGGGCCACCGGCGCGGCGTCGAGGCCGTCCGGCGGGCGGTGCGCTCCGCCATCGAACTCGGCGTGCGCTACCTGACGATCTACAGCTTCTCCTCGGAGAACTGGCGCCGCCCGCCCGCCGAGGTCGCCGATCTCATGGGCCTGATGAAGCTCTTCGTCCGCCGCGACCTGGCGGATCTGCACGGCAACAACGTCCGCATCCGCATCATCGGTGCGCGCGAGGGTCTTCCGGCGGACATCGCGGGCCTGCTCGACGAGGCCGAGCAGCGCACCCGGGCCAATACTGGCCTGACCCTGATCGTGGCCTTCAACTACGGCGGCCGCCAGGAGATTCTCCGCGCCGTCCGCACGCTCGCCCGGGCCGTGGCGGCCGGGACGCTGGCGCCCGACGCGATCGACCTCGACGTCCTCACGGACGCCCTCGACACCACCGGCATCCCGGACCCGGACCTCGTGATCCGCACCTCCGGCGAGCAGCGCCTGTCGAACTTCCTCACCTGGCAGACGGCCTATGCCGAGTACGTGATCGTGCCGGAGTTCTGGCCGGACTTCGACCACGCCGCTTTCCGCGCCGCCATCGACGAATACCATCGCCGCGACCGTCGCTTCGGCGGCCTCAGCGGCAAGGCCGGCTGATCATGGCGCCCGGAGAGGCGGCTCCCGCCTCGCAACGCGGCCTCTTCGCGGGCCGCGAGTTCCAGGCCCGGCTGGTGTCGGCGATCCTGCTCGGGGCCATCGTGCTCTCGGCCCTGGTCCTCGGCGGCTGGCCCTTCGCGGTGATCTGGCTCGCCGCCGGCATCGTGTTCGCGGCCGAATGGATCGGCATGAGCGCGGTGGCGCCCCGGCGCCTCGTGCTGGCGCTGACGGCCGCCACCCTATTCGGCCTCGTCCTGTGCCTGCACGGCGACGCGGGGCCCGGGACCACCCTGGCGGTCGGCGCGGTCGGCGCCGTCCTCGTGGCGGTCGCGGCGCGCGGCGGCGCCGGCCGGGCTCGTGCCCTGGCGGGCCTCGCGAGTTCGGCGGTGATCGCCCTGGTGCCGGCGGCCCTGCGCGACGATCCCGCCCTCGGCATCCTCGGCCCGGCCTGGATGTTCGCGGTGGTCTGGTCCACCGACATCATCGCCTACTTCACCGGCCGGACCTTCGGCGGTCCCAAGCTGATGCCGCGGGTCAGCCCGAAGAAGACCTGGTCCGGCGCCCTCGGTGGCCTCGTCGCCGGCACGCTGGCCGGTGTCGCCCTGGTGATGGTCGCGCGCGACCATGGCTGGAGCGACCTCGCCACCACCTCGCTCGCCGCGGTCGCCCTCGTGAGCGCCGTCGCCTCGATCCTGAGCCAGGGCGGGGACCTCGTGGAATCCGCCCTGAAGCGCCATTACGGCGTGAAGGATTCGGGCCGTGCCATTCCCGGCCACGGCGGCGTGATGGATCGCCTCGACGGCTTCTTCGCCGTGGCCGTCCTGGCCGGCTTCTATCTCATCGCCCGCCGCTTCGTGGCGGCCTGAAGGACCCTTCCGTTGCTGACCGTCACCATCCTCGGCGCCACCGGCTCCATCGGCCAATCGACCATCGACCTGCTGCTGCAGCATCCCGACCGCTTCCGCATCGGCGGTCTCGTGGCGGGCCGGGACGTCGCGGCCATCGCCCGGCTCGCCGGCAACCTCCAGCCCGACTTCGTCGCCCTGGCCGACGAAGCCGCCGGCCCCGCCCTGCGCCAGGCGCTGGCCCATACGACGATCCGAAACGGGGCCGGAGAGGCCGCCGTCCTCGAAGCGGTCGCCCGCGACGCCGATATCGTCGTGGCGGCGGTGAGCGGGGCCGCCGGCCTGCGCCCGACGCACGAGGCGCTGAAGCTCGGCCGCACCGTGGCGCTGGCCAACAAGGAGAGCCTGGTCTGCGCCGGCGACGCCTTCATGCGCGACGCCAAGCGCTACGGTGCCACCCTGCTGCCGGTGGATTCCGAGCACAATGCCCTGGCCCAGGCGCTGGGAGACGGCCGCCTCGACGACGTTTCGAAGATGACGATCACGGCCTCGGGCGGCCCGTTCCGGACCTGGACCCGCGAGCGCATCGCCGCCGCCTCGCCCACGGAGGCCGCCGCCCACCCGACCTGGTCGATGGGCATGAAGATCAACATCGATTCGGCCTCCCTGATGAACAAGGGGCTCGAACTGATCGAGGCCCACCACCTGTTCGCCCTGGAGCCGGAGCGGCTCGACGTCATCGTCCATCCGCAATCGATCGTGCACGGCCTCGTCTACTGGCGCGACGGCGCGGTGACGGCGGGCCTCGCCATGCCGGACATGCGGGTGCCGATCGCCCATTGCCTCGGTCTCGGCGAGCGCCTGACGATCGCCCGCGGGCGCCATCTCGACCTCGCCGCCGCCGGCAGCCTGACCTTCGAGGCGGCCGACGAGGCGCGTTTTCCGTGCCTGCGCATCGCCCGGGCGGCGCTGGCCGCCGGCGGGGCCGCTCCGACCGTGATGAACGCCGCCAACGAGATCGCGGTGGCGGCCTTCATCGCGGGGGCGATCGGCTTCTACGGCATCGCCGATCTCGTCGAGCGCGCCTGCGAGCACTTCGCCGGCCTGTATCGGACCGCGCCCGAGGACGTCGACGAGGCCCTGGCCATCGATGCCGAAGTCCGCCGCTGGAGCAGCCAGGCCGTCGCGGCGGCCTGAACTGGATCCACCGGTATCGCCGCGGCGCCCGGAGCCACCCGTCAGGGGTCCGGGCTGTAGCCGGCCAGGAACACCCGCACGGCCTCGCCGACATTGTGCTCGATCTCGCTCTGCGCGACGCCGTCGCCGGCATTGAACAGCAGCCGGGTCAGGAGTCCGGCCTGGCAGATCTGCAGGAACTGGCGCGCGGCGAGGTCGGTGTCGGCCGGGCGCAGGCGCCCCGCCGCGACCTGGGCGTCGAGATAGGCGGCGAGCCGCGTCGTGCCCTGCACCGGCCCCGCCTCGAAGAAGGCCTGGCCGAGGCGCGGGAACTTCTCGCAGGCGCCGATGACCATCCGGATCAGCGTGACGTGCTCGGGCCGGATCATCTCGGCGAGGTAGCTGCGTCCCAGGCGCGTGAGCACGCCGCGCATATCGGGATCGTCGGCATCGAGCCGGAACAGCACCTCGGCGAGTCCGCGCTTCTCCGCGAGCGTGAGGGCCTCGAAGAGGGCTTCCTTGCTGTCGAAGTAGACGTAGAGGGTCCCCTTCGAGACCCCCGCCGCCTTGGCGATCTCGCCCATGCTGGCGCCATCGAATCCCGACGCCATGAAGACCGCGCGCGCGCCCTCGAGGATCTGGCGACGCTTGTCGGTGTCGGGTGATGTGCGTTCCCGCGCATCGCGGGTGGCTTCGGCGGTCGACATGGCCATGATCCTGATTGACCGAACGGTTCGGTCATAATATCTGAGTGTGCCGGGCCGCACCAGAGTTCGCGGCTCGAAAAATGACCGAACGGTTCGGTCAATCCCTTGCGAGAGCCGGATCGACGCCATGAGTTTGCGCGAGGACGACGGATTTCGGGCCGAGCCGGCCCTGGTCGACGAGGGTGCGCCGAGCGGATCGACGTCCCCACCCCAGGCGGCCGTGACGACCGCGCTAAGAACGCCCGCGCTCATCGCGGCGGCACCGGCCGAAGCTTCGCCCAAGCCGCGGCGGACGCGCAAGCTCGTTCTGGCGACGCTGCTTCTCGCCGCCCTCGGCGGCGGCGCCTACAAGGCCCATGATTGGTGGACGGTCGGGCGCTTCTTCGTCAGCACCGACGACGCCTACGTGCAGGCCGACATCTCGGTCCTGGCCGCGAAGGTCCCGGGTTACCTCGCCGCCGTGCCGGTCGTGAACGGGCAGCTGATGCGCAAGGGCGACGTGATCGCCCGGCTCGACGACGGCGATTATCGCCTGGCCGCGCAGGCCGCGCACGACAAGCTGGCGACGCAGCAGGCGGCCATCGCCCGCATCGCCCGGCAGGTCGAGGCCGCCCAGGCGCAGATGCTCCAGGCCTCGGCCCAGATCGACGCCAACAAGGCCGACGCGGTGCGCGCCGCGGCCGACTATGCCCGCCAGCAGCAGCTCGAGAAGGTCGACTTCGTCGCCAAGGCGCGCATCGAGCAGGCGCGGGCCGACCGTGATCGCACCGAGGCTGCGGTGAAGGGGGCGGAGGCCTCCCTCGTCGCCATGCGGGCGAATGTCGAGGTGCTGCGGGCGCAGGGCAAGGAGGCGGAAGGCTTGGCCGCCGAGCTACGGACGGCCGAAGCGCGGGCCGAGCGGGACCTCGACTTCACGACGATCCGGGCGCCGTTCGACGGGGTGATCGGCAACAAGGCCGTGGAGGCCGGGGCCTACGTCTCGCCGGGCTCGCGCGTCGCGGCCCTGGTGCCCCTGGAGAGCGTCCGGATCGACGCCAACTTCAAGGAGACGCAGGTCGAGCGCATGCGTCCGGGCCAGCGCGTCCACATCGCGGTGGACGCCTATCCGAACCGGGACATCGTCGGCGAGGTCGAGTCGCTGTCGCCCGCCTCCGGCTCGGTCTTCAGCCTGCTGCCGCCCGACAACGCGACCGGCAACTTCACCAAGATCGTCCAGCGCCTGCCGGTGCGGGTCCACGTGCCGGCGGACGTGGCCCGCGAGGGCATCCTGCGCCCCGGCCTCTCCGTGACGGTCCGGGTCGATACCCGCGAGGGTTCGGAGGCGGCCGGAGACGACCGCGTCCGCACGGCTTCCCGGCGCTAGGACCAGGATCCGCAGATGGCCGCCACAGCCGCCCTCGGACCGGCCGCACCGGCCATCGAGCCGCCACTCGACCGCCGCCGCATGGTGGCGTTCGTCTGCATGGTCTTCGGGATGTTCATGGCGATCCTGGACATCCAGATCGTCTCGGCGTCGCTGGCCGAGATCCAGGCCGGCCTCTCGGCCTCGGGCGACGAGATCCCCTGGGTCCAGACCAGCTATCTCATCGCCGAGGTGATCTCGATCCCGCTTTCCGGCTTCCTGTCGCGGGTGGTCTCGACGCGCTGGATGTTCGTGATCTCGGCCGGCGGCTTCACGCTGATGAGCCTGATGTGCGCCACCTCGACCTCGATCAACGAGATGATCGTCTGGCGCGCGGCGCAGGGCTTCATCGGCGGCGGCATGATCCCGACGGTATTCGCATCCGCCTTCACGATCTTTCCGCCCTCGAAGCGCTCCATCGTCTCGCCGATGATCGGCCTCGTGGCGACCTTGGCCCCCACGATCGGGCCGACGGTGGGCGGCTACCTCACCGACCTGTTCGACTGGCACTGGCTGTTCCTCATCAACGTCGTGCCGGGGATCTTCGTCACGGTGTCGACCTACCTGCTGGTCGACTTCGACGAGCCCAACCTCGCCCTGTTCAAGCGCTTCGACTGGTTCGGCCTCGTCTTCATGGCGCTCATGCTCGGCTGCCTCGAATACGTGCTGGAGGAGGGGCCGAACCACGACTGGCTCGCCGACGAGGCGGTGTTCGCCTGCGCGGTCGTCTGCCTGACCGCCGGCCCGGCCTTCTTCTACCGCGCATTCACGGCCGCCGAGCCGATCGTCGACCTGCGCGCCTTCTCCGACCGCAACTTCGCGGCCGGCTGCATCTTCAGCTTCGTGCTCGGCATCGGCCTCTACGGACTCACCTACCTCTACCCGGTCTATCTCGGGCGGGTGCGCGGCTACTCGGCGCTGCAGATCGGCGAGACGATGTTCGTCTCGGGCCTCTGCATGTTCGCCACCGCGCCGATCGCCGGACGCCTCTCGGGCAAGGTCGACCCGCGCCTGATGATGGGGCTCGGCTTCCTGGGCTTCGCCACCGGCACCTGGATGGTCACCGGCCTGACCAAGGACTGGGATTTCTGGGAGCTCCTGGTGCCGCAGATCCTGCGCGGCTGCTCGCTGATGCTGTGCATGATCCCGATCAACAACATCGCGCTGGGCACCCTGCCGCCGGCCCGGATGAAGAACGCCTCCGGCCTCTACAACCTCACCCGCAACCTCGGCGGCGCCGTCGGCCTCGCGCTCATCAACACCGTGCTCAACGACCGCTGGGACCTCCACCTCGCCCGGCTGCACGAGCGCTTCACCTGGACCAACACGGCCGTCCTCGAGCGGCTGGAGATGACGCGCCGGCAATTCGAGGGGCTCGGCGGCAATGCCGACGCGATGGCGCTGAAGGCGATGATGAACACCGTGCGCCTGCAGGGGCTGGTGATGAGCTTCACCGACGTGTTCCTGGTGCTGACCTTCCTGTTCGTGGCCATGGCCTGCGCCGTGCCCTTCATCCGGCGGCCCCGCGGGGCGGCGGGCGCGGGCGGCGGGCACTGACGGGCGCGATCCGCCACCCGAAGCGGGCCCGGCTCTTTACCCTGTCGCCGGGAAAGCGGGGACGGGCCCGCGCACGGCGCCCCTGCGACCCCAAATCCGGCGCGGACGGTTTGCGTTCGCGTCCACCGCATCCGATCTGCTACAGCGGAGCAACGGCCCCGGGGGAGGCCGAGAGGATCGACCAATGGACTTCCTGAACGCCATGGGCGGCACGGCGAGCGGTTTCTTCGGCGCCGTGATCCCCTTCCTGATCGTGCTGAGCATCGTCGTCTTCGTGCACGAGATGGGACATTTCCTGGTCGGCCGCTGGTGCGGCGTCGGCGTCCACGCCTTCTCCCTCGGCTTCGGACCGGAACTGTTCGGCTTCAACGACCGCCACGGGACGCGCTGGAAGCTCTCGGCGATTCCCCTCGGCGGCTACGTCAAGTTCCACGGCGATGCCAACGGCGCCAGCGTCCCCGACCCCGAGGCCGTGGCGCGGATGACCCCGCAGGAACGGGCGACGAGCTTTCCGACGCAGTCCCTGCCCAAGCGCGCCGCCATCGTGGCCGCCGGGCCGATCGCCAACTTCATCCTCGCCATCGCGCTCTTCTCCGGCGCTATCTATTTCGGAGGCCGCTACGAGACGCCGGCCCGCGTCGAGGCGGTGATGCCCGACAGCGCCGCCGCCCGCGCCGGCTTCCAGCCCGGCGACGTGATCCGCGCCATCGGCGGATCGCGGGTCGACAGCTTCACCGACATGCAGCGCACGGTCTCGGGCGCGGCCGGCTCCAGCCTCACCTTCACGGTCGAGCGCGCCGGCGAGACGCGCGAACTCGTGGCCGTTCCGGAGCGCAAGGAGGACGTGACGCCCTTCGGCCGCCATCGCTTCGGCCGCCTCGGCATCCAGGGGCCGAAGGCCAACGAGGCCAAGCTCGTCCATTACGGCCCGCTGCAATCCCTCGGCCTCGGCACCTACGAGACCTACTTCGTGGTCGACCGGACCATCGACTACATCGGCAAGCTGGTCACCGGGCGGGAATCACCCGACCAGCTCTCCGGCCCGATCGGGATCGCCCGGGTCTCCGGTGCGGTCGCCCAGAGCGGCGGTCTCGGTGGCCTGATCGGGCTGATCGCGCTGCTCTCGGTCTCGATCGGCCTGCTCAACCTCTTCCCCGTTCCCCTGCTCGACGGTGGGCACCTGCTGTTCTACGCCTTCGAGGCGGTGCGCGGCCGTCCGCTCAGCGAGCGGGCCCAGGAGATCGGTTTCCGGATCGGCCTCGCCCTGGTCCTGTTCCTCATGCTGTTCGCGGCCTGGAACGACATCCTCAATCTCGGCGCCTCCTGGGGTGCGCGCGGGACCTGAGCGGCGCCTGGGAATTCCGGGGACGGTCCCGCTTCGGGACACGCAAAGGCCTCGATCTTAACCACAATCGGCCTCGCGCGCGGAACCCCCGGGTTTCGCGCGCAACCGTTTGTTGACCCTGTTCGGCGATCGGTCCGGGGCGTTAAGTGACCGGAAGGCCACGTCTCCCCAAAATCCCCAGTGAGCGGGACCCCCCGGCGTTTGCTTAACGGGGGAATCCCGATAGAAGCTGAGCTTGGGACCAGGTGTCAGGACGTCCGGAAAACGGGCGCCTGGCTGCGGGTGCAAACTCGCGCTGAAGATATAAAGAGACGGGCGATTACATGATGTCGATGACGGGGAAGCGCCGGCGTAAGTCGGCGGAACAGACCATCGTCCTAGTCGCCGCGGCGGCCGCTGGCCTCGTTCTCGGTGGAACCGCCCAGGCGCAGCAGATCGTCGTCCAGGGGAACAAGCGTGTCGATGCCGACACCATCCGGTCCTACGTAACCGGGACCGCCTCCGGATCGCCCGAGGAAGCCCGCCGCAACCTGCTGGCGAGCGGCATGTTCTCCGACGTAAAGGTCTCGCGCAGTGGCGCCAGCACCGTCGTCAGCGTCCGCGAGAACAACCTCATCAACCGGGTGGTGTTCGAGGGCAACAAGAAGATCGAGAAGGCCACCCTCGAGGGCGAGGTCGAGGCCAAGGCGCGCGGCGCCTTCAGCGAGGCCGTGGTCCAGGCCGACATGCAGCGCATCAAGGAAGTCTACCGCCGGGCCGGCCGCGGCACCGCGAAGGTGACCTTCCGGACGGTGGACCTGCCGAACGGCCGCCTCGACGTGATCTACGTCATCGAGGAAGGCGACAAGACCGGCATCAAGGCGATCAACTTCGTCGGCAACAACGCCTACTCGGCATCCAAGCTCCGCGAGCTGATGTCTTCGTCGGAGATGAACTTCCTCAGCTTCATCAAGACTTCGGACGTCTACGATCCGGATCGCATCACCAACGACCTCGACATCGTCCGGCGCTACTACCTCAAGAACGGCTACGCCGACTTCCGCGTCATCAATGCCGATGCCCGCTACGTCGAGGGCGAAGGTGACGCCGGCTGGGTCATCACCGTCACCGTCGAGGAAGGCGAGCAGTACCGCGTCGGCGCGGTGGCGATCGATTCCCGCCTGCCGGGCCTCGACACCCAGGTCCTCGACGGCGAGATCCGCGCCCAGGTCGGCGACGTCTACAACGCCGAGGACGTGGAGCGCACGCTCAACGGCGTGACCAACCAGGTCGGCCGCCAGGGCTACCCCTTCGCCCAGGTGCGTCCGACCGGCCAGCGCGACCGCGCCACCCACACCGTGGCCCTCGGCTTCGTGGTCGAGGACGGCCCGCGCGTCTACGTCGAGCGCATCAACATCCGCGGCAACACCCGCACCCGCGACTACGTCATCCGGCGCGAGCTCGATATCACCGAGGGCGATGCCTACAACCGGGTGCTGACCGACCGGGCCGAGCGTCGCCTGAACGGCCTCGGCTTCTTCAAGAAGGTGCGCTTCTCCAACGAGCCGGGCTCCTCGGCCGACCGCGTGATCATCAACATCGATGTCGAGGATCAGCCCACGGGCTCGTTCTCGGTGGCGGGCGGCTACTCCACCCAGGACGGCATCATCGGCGAGGTTTCGGTCTCGGAGTCGAACTTCCTCGGTCGCGGCCAGTACGTCCGCGTGGCGGGCACCGGCGGTCAGTACTCGCGCGGCTTCGACTTCTCGTTCACCGAGCCGTACTTCCTCGGCTACCGTCTCGCCGCCGGCTTCGACGCCTTCTACAAGTACAGCGACCAGACCCGCTACTCGCGCTACGAGACCACGGTCTATGGCGGCCAGCTCCGCGTCGGCCTGCCGATCACGGAAGAGTTCGGCATCACGATGCGGTACTCGCTCTACAACACCGAGCTCAAGGTCCCGAACACGGTCAAGCGGCCGTACAACGACTGTTCGAACCCGATCCCCGGCTATACGCTGCTGACGAACGGGACACGCGCGACGGGTGCGGCGGGCGAGTTGGCTGCCTACCCGGCCTGTGCCTTCGACGGCGAAGCTTCGATCGCGCTCAAGGGTTCGCAGGGCAGCACGCTGACCTCGCTCGCCGGTCTGACGCTCGCCTACTCGACCCTCGACAACCTGGGTTCTCCCCGCAACGGCCTCTACGCCGAGCTGAAGCCCGATGTCGCGGGCCTCGGCGGCGACTCGAAGTTCTTCCGCGTGACCGGCGACGCCCGGTACTACAAGGAGCTCTACGAGGACGTGGTCGGCTTCGTCCGCTTCCAGGGCGGTCACATCACGGCGCTGAACGACCAGCCGCTGCGCATCACCGACCAGTTCTTCCTCGGCCCGTCGCTGGTCCGCGGCTTCGCGCCCAACGGCATCGGCCCGCGCGACGTCGGCATCAGCGACAGCCGTTCGAACGCCATCGGCGGCTCGACCTACTTCGGCGGAACCCTCGAAGTTCAGTTCCCGCTCCCCGGCGTGCCGCGGGACCTCGGCCTGAAGGGTGCGGTGTTCGCCGACGCCGGTACGCTGTTCGGCTATAACGGCCGCACGCAGTTCAACGTGAACGGCGACGCCTTCATCAACGGCATCGCGCCGGGCGGAGCCTGTAACTTCAACCAGAACACCATCGGCGTCGAACCCGAATGCGTGAACGTTCGCGACAAGATGACGATCCGCTCCTCGGTCGGTGCGTCGATCCTGTGGAACTCGCCGCTCGGTCCGATCCGCTTCGACTACGCCTACGCCCTCTCGAAGGACGAAGGCGTGAAGGCCTACGATGCGACCGGCAACTTCCTCGGCCGCGTCGGCAAGGATCAGCTGCAGGCCTTCCGGTTCTCCGGCGGCTCGCGGTTCTGACCCGGAGCGCTGCCTCCTTTCGGGGAGGCGGCGCGTTGTGACGGCATGTCAGATCCGATCTTCTTCTCCGCGACCACCACCCTCAGCCTCGGCGCCATCGCCGAGGCTGCTGGCGTTCCGCTTCCCGACGGCGCGAACCCGGCGGGCGTGATCACCGGCGCCGCGCCGCTGGAATCCGCCACGCCGCAGGACGTCGCCTACATGGACAATGCCCGGTACGGCGACGCGCTCGCCGCGACGCGGGCCGGGATCTGCCTCGTCTCGCCGCGCTTCGCCCCGAGGGTTCCGGTCGAGACCGTGGCCCTGGTCCTGCGCGACCCCTACCGGATCTATGCGGGCCTGCTGGCGCGCCTGCATCCGGAGGCGATGCGGCCGGGCTCGCTCTTCGGGGCCGCCGGCGTCGCGCCGGGGGCGCATATCCATCCGGAGGCCCGCCTCGAGCCCGGTGTGCAGGTCGATCCCGGCGCCGTCATCGGTCCCGGAGCGGAGATCGGTTCCGGGACCGTGATCGGCCCGAACGCCAGCATCGGCCCGCAGGTCCGGGTCGGGCGCGACTGCAGCATCGGCGCCGGCGCCACCCTGACCCACGCCCTCCTCGGCAACCGCGTCATCGTCCATCCGGGTGCGCGCCTCGGCCAGGACGGGTTCGGCTTCGCCATGGGCGCGGGCGGGCACCTGAAGGTGCCGCAGATCGGCCGCGTCATCGTTCAGGACGATGTCGAGATCGGCGCCAACACGACCATCGATCGCGGCGCCAGCCGCGACACGGTGATCGGCGAGGGGACCAAGATCGATAATCTGGTGCAGATCGCCCACAACGTCGTCATCGGACGCCACTGCGTCATCGTCTCGGGCGTCGGAATCTCCGGCTCGACCACGCTGGAGGATTACGTCGTCCTCGGCGGCCAGGTCGGCGTCGTCGGCCACCTGCGCATCGGCATGGGCTCGCAGATCGCCGGGTCGTCGAACGTGAACCGGGACGTTCCCCCGGGCAGTCGCTGGGGCGGAACCCCGGCCAAGCCGGTTCGGGCCTGGTTCCGCGAATTGACCACGCTGGCCCGCCTGGCCGAGCGGTCCACCGGCGGGGACGAGCCCAAGGCCTGAGCCTCAGCCGAGCGGGTGCCGGTCCTCCAGGTGAAGGTAGTCGCCGCCGAAGCCGGCGAGCGCCTTCAACCCGGCGGGGTCGCGGATGACGAGCATCCCGGCGGTCTGCGCGACGAAGCCGCGGCCGGTGAGATCCTGGATCGCCCGGGTCACGTGCACGCCGGAGAGGCCGGTCGCGTCCGCCAGGTCGGATTGCGAGAGGGGCAGCGCGAAGCCCTGCGGACCTGCCAGCCCGACGACCGCGAACCGGGCCTGCAACTCGCAGAGGAGATGGGCGAGCCGCTCGATCGGCCCGCGCGACCCGAGACCGACCAGCCATTCGCGCAGGGTCGCTTCGTCGACCAGGGCGGTCTTGCGCAGCGCCGCCGCGATGTTGGGATGGTTGCGGGTCAAGTCGAGAACGGTCGAACGGTCGAGCTGCGCGATCCGCCCCTCCGTCAGGGTCATGATGGTGTGATCCATCCGGCTGAGCAGGGCGACGTCGAGGTCGCAGAAATCGCCCGGCAGCAGGAAGGCGGTCACCTGCCGCCGTGCCGCACCGATCCGTCGATAGCGGCAGGCCACCCCCTCCATCATCAGGAACACCCCGCCGGGACGGTCGCCCTCGCGGATCAGGTCCGTCCGGGCCGGCACCGCGACCGCATTCTCGGTGAGCTGTCGCAGGTGTTCGCGATCGGCGGCGGAGAGCGGCACGAAGCCGTGAAGCTTGCAGATGAACGGATTGGCCGCAGACTCCGCCCTGGCGGATGGGCGCGCCGCGCGGACGGACCTCGCCAGCGGAGGGGGCCGGGGCCCGTCCGGGGCCTTGAGGGCGAGGACCAGCAGTCCGGCGAATTGCTCCAGGATCCGCACATCCTCCCCGTCGAAACGGGCGGTCACGTCGTGGTGGATGGCCCACAGCACGCCGAGGGCCTGGCCGGCGCTGTCGCGCAGGGGCGTGAACAGGCCTTCGAGCAGGGGCGCGCGCACATCGTCCGTGAGCCCGGCGAAGGGACGGCTCACGAGGATCGTGGCGCCCGCCGCGATACAGCTGCGGCCCGCATCGAGATCGGGGGGAAGGCGCAGGCCGGTCTGGTCCGCGACAAGGCCGGCGACGCGGCGCCAGACCAGCGCCCCGGAATCCGGCTCGACGAGACTGAGACCGGCCGAGCCGCATCCGCAGAGCCGAAGGACCGCGTCGAGGAGGGTTCGCCCGGCCGCATCCGGGTCCGGGACCAGGCAGGGCGCGATCTCGGCCAGGGCCTCCGCCATGGCGCCGACATCCGTCGGCTTGGCCGGGCGTTCGGCGAGACGATCGGAGATGATGACATCGCCGGGCCGGAGAGCCTGAACGTTGTTGTCCGTCGAGACGCGGCTGTTTCCTGATCCCACGGTTTCGCTGCGGGCGAGCCGATCCATATCAGACGAAACCATCAGGTCTTGTTCTCGGCAAGGGAAGTCGTCGGATGAATGCCGTCGCTGCGTCGGCTCGATTGCATTCTGGGGCGAGCCGCGGCAACGTCAAGCTCGACGCGGTTTTACTGGCGCGTTAGCCTGCGCAGAGCGTCGAAAACGTGGCGATCGGTCACTCCGCTTCGCTCGCCGGGACGGCCCGATCGCGTGGCATTCATGCCTGAGGGCTTGCATCCGCGGTCCTTCTGCCGAATGAAGGCGCATCCTCCAGGTCTGACGGCGAACGGGAACGAGGCGGGGCGGCGGGGGCGCCGACGCGCAGTAGGGTAATGCAAGCGATGAACGACATGCCGCGTGAACTCGGCTCGGCTGACATCCAGAAGGTTCTGGAACTCCTGCCGCACCGCTATCCCTTCCTGATGATCGACCGGATCATCGAGATCGACGGCGACCGGAGCTGCGTCGGGATCAAGAACGTCACGATCAACGAACCGCAATTCACCGGACACTTTCCCGGCCTGCCGGTGTTCCCCGGCGTCCTGCTGATCGAGGGCATGGCCCAGACCGCCGGCGCCATCTGCTGCCGGCACATCATGGGCGACGACCTGCGCGCCAAGCAGGTGTTCTTCATGACCATCGACAAGTGCAAGTTCCGCAAGCCCGTCGTACCCGGCGATACCGTCCGCTACCACATGACGAAGATGAATCACCGGCGCACCATGTGGTGGTTCCGCGGCGAGGCGCGGGTCGACGGCACCCTGGTCGCCGAGGCCGAGATCGGCGCGATGCTGGTGACCGAGTGAGCACCGCCGCGCAGATCCACCCGAGCGCGGTGATCGAGGACGGCGCGACCCTGGGCGAGGGGGTCCGGATCGGTCCGTTCTGCCATGTCGGCCCGGCCGTCACTCTCGGGGCAGGCTGCGAGCTGGTCAGTCACGTGGTGGTGGCGGGCCAGACCACGATCGGTCCCCGGACGCGCCTCTATCCCTTCGCCTCCATCGGACATCCGCCGCAGGACCTGAAGTTCAAGGGCGAGGCCTCGACCCTCACGATCGGCGCCGATTGCCTGATCCGCGAGGGCGTGACCATGAATCCCGGCACGGCCGGGGGCGGGCTCGAGACCACGGTCGGCGACAACTGCACCTTCCTCGCCAATTCCCATGTCGGCCATGATTGCCGCGTCGGGGACGGCGTCGTGTTCTCCAACAACGTCATGCTCGCCGGCCATTGCAGCGTCGGCGATTACGCGATCCTCGGCGGCGGCGCCGCGGTGATCCAGTTCGCGCGCGTCGGCGCCCACGCCTTCGTCGGCGGCCTGTCCGGCCTGGAGAACGACTGCATCCCCTACGGGATGGCACTCGGCAATCGCGCCTACCTGTCGGGCCTGAACATCATCGGCCTGCAGCGGCGTGGTTTCGCCCGGGAGGACATCCACACCTTGCGCCGGGCCTATCGCCTGCTCTTCGCCAACGAGGGCACGCTGATGGAGCGCCTGGAGGACGTCGCCGCGGAGTTCGAGACCCACGCGGCCGTGGCCGAGATCGTCGCCTTCATCCGCGCGGGCGGCAAGCGTTCGCTCTGCACCCCGCGCGAGACGCCGAGCGCGGCTTGAGCGCGAATCCGGCGCCGGCCGCACGCATCGCGCCCGCCCCGGCGGCGCTGGTCCTGGTGGCGGGTGCCGGCCGCCTGCCCGCGCTCGTGGCCGCCTCCCTCGACCGGGCGGGACGCCCCTTCCGGGTGCTCGCGATCCGCGGCTTCGCCGAACGGGCGATGCGCGCCCGCGCGGAGGCCACCGTCGACCTCCTCGACATCGCCGGCATCCTGGCGATCCTCGAGGCCTGGGGACCGGTGAGCGTGGTCCCGGCCGGCGGCGTGTCCCGGCCGAACCCGGCCGCCATCCTCAACGCCGCCGCGGCCCTGCGAAACCGCGACGCCCTGAAGGCCATCTCGGGCGGAGGCGACGACCGCCTTCTGCGCGGCGCGCTGGCGCTCCTGGAGGACCACGGTCACGGCGTGGTCGGCGTGCACGACGTCGCGCCCGATCTCCTCAGTCCGGAGGGCCTGCTCGGCCGGCACGCGCCCGATACCGCGGCGCGCGAGTCCATCGCCACGGGGCGGTCCCTGCTGGCGGCCCTGTCGGATTTCGACGTCGGCCAGGCGACCGTAATCGTCGGGCAGCGGGCTCTGGCGGTCGAGGGGCCGGAGGGGACCGACCGGATGCTGGCGCGGGCGCGGATGCTCGGTCGCCGACCCTTCGGCTACGGCAGCGCCCAGGCCGGCACCGTCCTGGTGAAATGCGCCAAGGCCGGCCAGGACCTGCGCGTCGACCTGCCGGCGATCGGCCCGCGCACGGTCGCCAACGCGGCGGCGGCGGGCTGTGCCGGCCTGGCGATCCAGGCCGGCTTCACCCTGATCATCGACCGTCCGGCCACGATCGCGGCCGCGGACCGGGCGGGCCTGTTCCTCCTCGGCCTGGGCGCCGAAGCGGGCGGGCCGGAGGCCAGCACGGGATCGGATTCATGAGCGAACCGCGCAGCGAGCGGACGGTCTGGCTGGTGGCGGGCGAGGATTCCGGGGATCAGCTCGGCGCCAAGCTGATGCGCGGCCTGCGCGAGCTCTCCGATCGGCCGATCCGCTTCGGCGGGGTCGGCGGCGAGGCCATGGCGGCGGAGGGGTTCGCCTCCCTGTTTCCCATCGATGACGTGGCGGTGATGGGCTACCTGCCGGTAGCCGCCCGCCTGCGCACCCTGCTGCGGCGCATCCGCCAGACCGTGCGCGACGTCGTCGAGGCCCGGCCGGACGTCCTCGTCATCATCGACAGTCCCGGCTTCACCCATGCGGTCGCCTCCCGGGTGCGCAAGCGGATGCCGGATCTGCCCATCGTCGACTACGTCTCGCCGAGCGTCTGGGCCTGGCGTCCATGGCGGGCGGCGAAGATGCGGCCCTTCATCGATCACGTGCTCGCCCTGCTTCCCTTCGAGCCGGAGGCGCACCGTCGTCTGAACGGACCGGCCTGCACCTATGTCGGCCACCCGCTGATCGAGCGGCTCGCCGAGCTGCGGCCGAGCGGCGCCGAGGCCGAGGCCCGCATGGCCGGGCGCCCGGTGCTGATGATCCTGCCCGGGTCGCGCCGCTCCGAGATCGAGCGCCTGATGCCGGTCTTCGGCGCGACCCTGGCGCGGCTCACGGCGCGCTTCGGACCGATCGAGGCGGTCCTGCCGGCCGTCACCCGGCACAGGACCTTGATCGAGCGCCTCGCCCTCGCCTGGGACGGCCCGGTCACCCTCGTCCATGGCGAGGCGGCCAAGTACGCCGCCTTCCGCCGGGCGCGGGCGGCGCTCGCGGCCTCCGGCACCGTCACGCTGGAACTGGCCCTGGCCGGCGTGCCGATGGTGGTCGCCTACAAGGTCTCGCGGATCGAGGAGGCGGTGGCCCGCCGCCTCATCCAGGTTCCCACGATCGTCCTGCCGAACCTGATCCTCGGCCAGAACGCCATGCCCGAGTTCATTCAGGCCGAGTGCACCGCTCCGCGCCTCGCCGACGCCGTCGCACCGCTGCTCGCGGGCGAGGCGGCGCGGGAGGCGCAGGTGGCCGCACTCGCCCGCATCGACAGCCTGATGCGCCTGCCCGACGACGACCTGCCGAGCCGCAGCGCCGCCCGCATCGTCCTCGCCGCCCGCCGCGCGGCCTGAGCGCTCACGGCGCGCGGGGGTCCGGGCCGTAGCGGTTGGCGCCCGGGCTCCCGGACCGGACGACCGTCTCGACGAAGAACCATACGAGGAAGCCGAGCATCGCCAGCACCAGGGCGATGACGGGGAGGGGATGGGTGTCCACGGCCCGCTCCAGGGGCAGCACGCTCACGGCCTCCGCCACGGCATAGGCCGCGAGCCAGAGGCCGCTGCGGTTCCGGTCGTGCAGGCGCCGGATCGTCTGGATCGCGAGCGCGGCCAGGACCGGCAGGATGCCGGCGACCGCGAGAAATCCCGCCCAGCGCAGGCCGAGGCTCGCGAGCCAGATGCCGAGGCAGAGCAGCCCGAAGCCGAGGAGGAGCGTCCGGATCAGGCGCTGCCGATAGGCCGGTGCGGCGAGCCGCCCGCGCGGATCGTAGAGGGCGAGGGCGGCACGGAGGCGCGGCGTCACGGACCCCTCGGCTTCACCCGCCGGGTCGGCGGTTCGGCGATTGGATCCTCCGGCCAGGGATGGCGCGGGTAGCGCCCGCGCATCTCCGAGCGCACGGCGCTCCACGATCCGCGCCAGAAGCCCGGCAGGTCGCGGGTGATCTGGATCGGCCGCGAGGCCGGCGAGAGCAGGTGCAGCACCAGCGGGATGCGCCCGGCGGCGATGCTCGGGTGGCGTTCGAGCCCGAACAGCTCCTGCACCCGCACGGCGAGCACCGGCCCCCCCTCGGCATCGTAGTCCAGAGCGATCCGCGACCCGGTGGGCACCTCGACATGGGTCGGCGCCTCCGTGTCGAGCCGGGCGCGCAGGGTCCAGGGCAGCAGCGCCTGGAGGGCCCGCGCCAAATCGTCGGCGTTGATCGCGTCGAGGCTGGTGCGCCCGACGATCTCGGGGGCCAGCCACGCCTCGATCGTGCCCAGGAGCCGGGCGTCGGAGAGGTCCGGCCAGGTCTCGGGATCGGCCTCGCGCAGGAAGCGCAGGCGGGCGCGCCACTGGGTCAGGTCCGGTGTCCACGGCAGGACCTGGAGGCCGATCTCGGCGACGCTCCGCGCCAGGATCTCCGCCGAGGTGAGGTCCGCCGGCACCGGCAGGGTGCGCTCTCCCAGGGTCAGGGACCCGAGGCGCCGCAGGGACCGGGCACGCAGGGCGCGCACGGTCCGGTCGAAGGCGACCTGCGTCGCGGCCTCGATCGTTTGTCCGAACAGGGCCTCGATCGCCTCCAGGCTGATCGGGGCCGCCGCGAGGATGCGTCCCTGGGCGGCGGTGCCGGTGATGTCCGCGACCACGAGGAACGGCTCGCGGGCCAGGGCCGAGGCCGCGTCGACCTGCCCGGCCCGTCCGTTGGCCATCACGAACTCGCCGTCGCGGCCGCGGGCCCGCGCGACGCGGTCGGGATAGGCCAGGGCGAGGAGCGGCCCGGCCTCGCTCATGTCGAGGCCGGCGGGCGCGCCCGCGCGCCGGGCCGCGAAACCCTCCGCCTGCCGTGCCCAGCCCTGGGCGAGGCGGCGCATGTCCGCGGCCCGCTGGGCGCGGTCGCGGGCGAAGCGCTCGGCCCGCTGGGCGACGTCGGTGTCGTCACCGCCGAGTCCGCGCTCGACCAGCACCGCCGCGAGATCGGCCGCCGCGCGGGCCGTGCCGTATCCCGCCGCGCCGACGACCATGCGGGCGAGGCGCGGCGGCAGGGGCAGGGCGCGCAGGGCGCGGCCGGTCTCGGTCAGGCGGCCATCCGCCTCGATCGCGCCGAGGTCGCGCAGCATCGCCCGCGCTTCGGCCAGGGCGGGGGCGGGGGGCGCGTCGAGGAAGGCGAGCGTCGCGGGATCGGAGACGCCCCAGGCGGCGCAGTCGAGGACCAGGCCCGAGAGGTCGGCGGCCAGGATCTCCGGGCGGGTGAAGGGCTCGAGGGCGTTGGTGGCCGCCTCCGCCCAGAGGCGGTGGCAGAGGCCCGGCTCGGTGCGGCCGGCACGGCCGCGGCGCTGGTCGACGGAGGCGCGCGAGGCCCGCGCGGTGACGAGGCGGGTCAGGCCGAGGCCGGGCTCGTAGACGGGCACGCGCGACAGGCCGGAATCGACGACGATGCGCACGCCCTGGATGGTCAGCGAGGTCTCGGCGATGCTGGTGGCGAGCACGACCTTGCGACGACCCGCCGGCGCGGGGGCGACGGCCCGGTCCTGCTCGGCCGGTGTCAGCGCGCCGTAGAGCGGCGCGACCTCGGTGGCCTCGTCGACCCGGTCCGCCAGCAGCGCCGCGACCCGGCGGATCTCGCCCTGGCCCGGCAGGAAGGCGAGCACCGAGCCGGGATCGGCGCGCAAGGCCCGCAGGATGGCCTCCGCCATCACGTCCTCGATCCGCCGGTTCGGGTCGCGGTCCCAGTACCGCGTCTCGACCGGGTAGGCGCGTCCCTCCGACTCGATCACCGGGGCCGCGCCGAGGAGCCCGGCGACCCGGGCGCCGTCGAGGGTCGCCGACATCACGAGGAGGCGCAGGTCCTCGCGCAGGGCGCCCTGCGCGTCGAGGGCGAGGGCGAGGCCGAGATCCGCGTCGAGGGAGCGCTCGTGGAATTCGTCGAAGAGGACCGCGCCGATGCCGGTCAGCTCCGGATCGTCGAGGATCATCCGGGTGAACACGCCCTCGGTGACCACCTCGATCCGGCTGCGGCCCGAGATCTTCGAGCCGAGGCGGACCCGCAGGCCGATGGTGTCGCCGACCAGCTCGCCGAGGGTGGCGGCCATGCGCTCGGCCGCCCCGCGGGCGGCGAGGCGGCGCGGCTCCAGCAGGACGATCTTGTCGGACGGCCGCAGCCAGGGCGCATCGAGGAGGGCCAGCGGCACACGGGTGGTCTTGCCGGCGCCCGGGGGGGCGACGAGCACGGCGGCGGGGCCGGCCGCGAGCGCCGCGCGCAGGGCCGGAAGGGCGGCCTCGATGGGCAGGTCGGATACGGCGACGGGGGCGGGATGGGCCATCACGTTGCTGGTGACGCGATCCGGCGCGATCCGCAAGCCGCGGCGCTGCCCCGGAGGAACGCGGCTTCGTCCAGGTGCACCAGGTCGGCTATGGGTTTTCCGACGGAAGCGAACGCGCGAGCGGCCGGCCTCTCCGGGCGGCCCTTGAGGGACAGCGACATGACGGTAGCGGGTGAGGACGACCTGGCGGCACTGAAGCGGATCGGGCGAATCGTCGCCACCACGCTGGAGGCAATGGGCGGGGCGATCGAGCCCGGGATGACCACGCTGGAGCTCGATGTGATCGGGCGCCGGCTCCTGGAAGCCGCCGGCGCCCGTCCGGCGCCGGAACTGGCCTACGGCTTTCCCGGCGCCACCTGCATCAGCGTCAACGAGGAGATCGCGCACGGCATCCCGGGGCCGCGCCGTATCAACCCGGGCGACCTCGTCAACATCGACGTCTCCGCGGAGAAGAACGGCTACTTCGCCGATACCGGCGCCTCCTTCCCCGTGCCGCCGGTGACCCGGGCGGTCGAGCGGCTGTGCAAGGACGGACGGCGGGCCATGTGGACCGGCCTGCGCCAAGTCGGCACCGGCAAGCCGATCGCGGCCATCGGCCAGGCGGTCGGGGCCTTCGCGCGCCGGAACGGCTACACCCTGGTGCGCAACCTCGCCAGCCACGGCGTCGGCCATTCCCTCCACGAGGAGCCGACGGAGATCGCCACCTGGCCCGACGCTTCCGAGCGGCGGATCGCGACGGAGGGCCTGGTCTTCACCGTGGAGCCCTTCCTCTCCCTCGGCGCCGAATTCGCCGAGGACGGCGACGATCCCTGGACCCTCTACAGCCGGCCGAACGCGCTCACGGTCCAGTACGAGCACACGGTGGTGGCCACCCGAAACGGCCCGCTCATCATCACCATGGCCGGGTGACCCGGCGTCGCGCATCCCGACATGCGGAGGGCAGGCCGTGGCGAGCGGGATCGCCCGCCGATGCGACCGATCAACCGGTCTTCAGGCGCCGGAACGTATAGGCTACGAACACGTCGGGCGGCGGCGCGTTGCCGCTGAACTTGCCGGCATAGATGCCCATCTTGAGATAGGAGCCGGTCAGCTGCTGCCGCCCGGGGAGCGCGTCCTTCAGGAGATCCACGTACTCGTATCCCGTCGGTCCGCTGAAGTCGCAGACCGGCCGTCCATTGAGCAGGAACCGGATCCGTCCCGCATCGCCGTGACCGTCGGTCGCCTCCAGCGAGAAGCTGTGCTCGACGCCGAAGGCGAAGGGCGCCGATCCGAAGATCCGCATCGGCGAGAAGGTCCGCTGCTCGCCCTTCCCGGTCTCGCCGCGCGCCCGCAGGACCGGTTTGCCCGATCGATCCAGGCTCAGGTCGACCGCGAACAGGGGCGAGGCCATCGCGAATTGGCCGTTGGACCGGACCGGGTCGGCCTGGTGGATCTGGAGGAACGAGCACCAATCCGTCCCGGTGATCCGGCTGGCCCGGTCGACCGTGACCGCTCCGGAGAACCGGATGGGTTCGCCCTTCGCGTAGCGCTGCTGGCCGCAGAGTTCCGCGCGGATCTTCCGGGGCGGATCGAAACTCGCGCGCTCGCCGGTCCTGGCGGCGAACCGCACCATGTCGGCGTCGTTCACCGAAACCCCACCGGGCGCGCCGGTCTGGGCCTGCCATTTCTGGCCCGCCAGGGTGACGAAGGC
The DNA here is from genome assembly GCF_001422885.1 of Methylobacterium sp. Leaf104. Classification (GTDB taxonomy): domain Bacteria; phylum Pseudomonadota; class Alphaproteobacteria; order Rhizobiales; family Beijerinckiaceae; genus Methylobacterium. The sequence continues at coordinate 729,524 of NZ_LMMZ01000001.1, forward strand.
GTTGTTGTCGACCGCTCGGTACCCGCTGGAGGACGGCCCGTTCGCCGCTGTCGCCCGCGCCGCCGGCTCGGCCGGGCCGACGGCCTTTCCCGAGGCTGCCACGGCGTCCGTGATGCCGATCAGCGTCGATGCTGCGGCAAGAACGTCTCTCCTGCTCAAGGTCATGCCGACGTCCCCGCTCGAGGCCGTGAACCCCGGCGAGATGACCGGGTTTCTCCGTGCGTTCCTCCTTCCTGATGCAAGACATTGTCCGAACTTTGAAAAATCCTCCGGCCGTCCCGGGGCGTGACCGCGGTCCGGCAGCTGCGATCTGCCACGATGGAGCGACGGGGACGGGCCGTCGCCGTCCTGCGGACCGATCCGGTCCGGTGTCCGGCCTCTCGGGTCGCGGCGCGTCTCTTTGCGAAACGTGTCGTGTCTGCCGCCGCCACGCGAACGCCGGCTTTCGTCCGAGGCCCGGCGACGGCCGGGTCGACACCGCGGGCGACGGCCCGCGCGATCCGATCACGGCGTCGGCGTCGTGCCCATGCCGGCGGCTTTGCGCTCGGGATTCTTCAGCTGCGCATAGGTGATGCTGGCGAAGCTGCCGATCACGGCGTGCCAGCCGGCCTTGTCGTAGCGCGTATCGTTCCGGCCCGCCTTGCAGAAGGCCGTGGTCAGCCCGTTGACGATGTCGTCGCCCTTGGCGTCCGGAACGGCCGCCTTGATCTTCGGCAGCAGCGCGTTGACCGTCGGGATGAAGTTCTCGGGATCGAGGCCGGCGAGGCTCTGCGCCGCGCCCGAATCGGCCACCGCCTTGGCGATGTCCGGCTGAGCGATCTCGGCACAGGGCGCGGTGCCAGCCAGCATGGTCTCGGTCGCCTTGCGCGCGGTGGCGACGATGCCGCGCTCGCTGATCACCGGGGCGGCGTTGCCCCAGGCGTTGCGGACGTAGTCGGTGACGTCGGCCACCTCCTGGTCCGTCATGCCGGCGCCGATGGCCGGCATCGGTGCGTAGCCGTTCTGGGCCGAGAGGCCGCCGAGGATCACCCGGATCACCGTCTCGGGTCCCTGCGCCTGCACCGAGGTGTTGCCGGCGAGCGCCGGGATCGCGCCCTCGACGCCCTTGCCGTCCGGCTTGTGGCAGGAGGAGCAGTAGCTGAGATAGGTGGCGGCGCCCGGCGCGTCCGCCTGGTTGAAGGCCTGGATGTCCTTGACCTTGTAGCTCTCCTTGGCCTTCTGCGTGCGCAGGTAGGCCACCATCGCCTTCAGGTCCGCGTCGGTCATCTTCGACAGCGATTCCTCGATGGTCTGGCGCATCGGGCCGGCCGCGACGCCCGGCTGGTTCCCGGGGGCGGCGCCGGTCTTCAGGTAAGTCACGACCTGCTCGTCGCTCCAGCCGCCGATGCCGGTGTGATCGTCGGGCGTGATGTTGGGCGCGTACCAGCCGTCGATGACGCCGCCGCCGAGCTTGCCGGCCAGGCCGCTGTTGCCGACGATCTTGTTGGCGTTGTGGCACATGCCGCAATGGCCGAGCCCCTCGACGAGGTAGCCGCCGCGGTTGACCTCGGCGCTCGCCTGCGGGTCGGGCTGGAACTCGCCGGCCGTGAAGAAGGCGGTCCGCCAGGTGATGAGCGCGGTGCGGATGTTGAAGGGGAACGGGATCTCGGAGGGCTTGCGCGGCTCGTGCACCGCCGGCAGCGACTTCAGGTAGGCGAAGATCGCGTCGGAATCGGCGCGCGTGACCTTGGTGTACCAGGCGAAGGGGAAGGCCGGGTAGAGGTAGGAGCCGTCCTTGGTGATGCCCTCGTGGAAGGCCCGGTAGAAGTCGTCGGCGCTCCACTTGCCGAGGCCGGTCTCCGGGTCCGGGGTCAGGTTCGGCGTGCGGATCTTCCCGATCGGCGTGTTGAGCACGTAGTTGCCGGCGAAGGGCTTGCCGTCCGGCGCGGTGTGGCAGGCGACGCAGTCACCGGCGGTCGCGAGGTACTCGCCGCGCTTGATCAGGTCGGCGTCCTGTGCCGAGACGCCGTGGGCGCCCAGTCCGAGAACGAGGCCGGCCCCCAGACGGAGAGCGGTACGGCGGTATTCCATGGCGTCTCTCCGGGTCTGTGGGGTCGGGGGCGGTCAGGCGCGCGTGTCGCGGGGTTCGCGAAGGCGGACGGACGAGGCGGGAAAGGCGGGGCGGCCGAGGCGCAGGGCCATCTCGGTGACGTGGGCCAGCCCGGCCAGGGCGAGGCATCCGGCGATCACGGTCCAGCCGGCGCTGGTCAGGGCACAGCGCAGCGCCAGCATCAGGGCCGCGCCGGAGGTCAGGTTGCACAGGAGCGCGAGCGGCCAGGTGCCCCGGCTCCGACGGCTCCAGAGGATCAGCCCCAGCGCCTCGATCGCGACGAGGACCAGGATGGCATCGACCAGGTGACCGCTGGCAAGCAGTGCCTCCATCGCTCACGCGCTCCGGAACGGGCCGTTGAGGCGGACGATCGCCCGGTTCAGGCAGGCGGCGACCCCGACCCAGACGAGGTAGGGCAGCAGGAGGAGGGCAGCCATCCCGTGCACGCGCCCTGTGACAATGATGAGCACCCCGATCGAGAGCCAGAGGAACAGCACCTCGACGAAGGCCCAGTCGGGACGGCGCAGGCGGAAGAACAGGCCGCTCCAGGCGATGTTGAGGACGGCGTTGACCGCGTAGGCGACCACCAGGGCGGTGCGGGCCGACGCACTCGCATCGGCGTTCCAGGCGAGCACGGCCGAGACCGCCGTCAGCGTGAAGATCGTGGTCCAGACCGGGCCGAAGGCCCAGTCCGGCGGCTTCCAGGCGGGGCGCCGCAGGGCCTGGTACCAGGGTCCGGTGGTGGTCAGGAGCCCGCCCGCCAGCGCCACGAGGATCGCCGCCACGGCCGCGATGGCGGCCGGTCCCCAGCCCCCCGCTCCGTCGAGGGTCATGGCGAGACCCAGCGGAACAGGTGCGCGAGATCCTTGAAGAAGATCCGCGCATGGGCCGCGGGCTTGGCCCGGACCAGCTCCTTGTTCATGTACGAATCCCAGGTCAGCTGCTGCACGTCGCGGTCCCGGCAGATCGAGACGAAGCGCTCGCGCAGGCCGTCGTTGCGGTACCAGACCGCCTGCATGATCCGCAGAATCAGGAAGACCCGCCCGTGCAGGCGCATGAAGCTGCGCCGCGCCCCGGCGAGCGCCCGGGCCTGCCCCGTCGCGAGGAAGGTCTGGGCCGCCTCCGCGGCGAGGCGGCCGCCGAGCATGGCGTAGTAGATGCCTTCGCCCGAGGCCGGGGCCACGATGCCGGCGGCGTCCCCGGTCAGGAGGACGTCGCGGCCGTTGTCCCAGCGGCGCAGGGGCTTCAGGGGGAGGGGGGCACCCTCGCGCCGGACAGTCTCGCCGCCTTCGAGGCCGGTGGAGGCGCGCAGCGCCCGGATCGCGCCGCGCAGGGAGAAGCCCTTGCGGGCGCTGCCGGTGCCGATGCTCACCGTGTCCCCGTGCGGGAAGACCCAGGCGTAGAAGTCGGGCGAGAGCTTGCCCTGGTAGTAGACGTCGCAGCGGGTCGCCTCGACGTCGTGGGGGCCCGCCTCCGGCAGCCGGACGATCTCGTGATAGGCGAAGACCTGCCGCATGGCGGCGTGGCCGGGGATCTCCGCCCGGCCGACGGGGGAACTCGCCCCATCGGCGCCGATGACGAGCCGCGTCCGCGCCGCGCGGGGAAAGCCGTCCTGGAGGTAGTGCACGTAGGCGCCCTCCGCGTCGCGCTCGATGTGGCGGAAGGTGGCGGGCCGGAGCACCGCGCCGGCCGCGGCCGCACGCTCCCGCAGCCACGGGTCGAAGTCGGCCCGGTCGACCATGCCGACGAAGCCGTCGCCGATCGGCATGTCCACCCGCTTGTCCTTGGGCGAGACCATGCGGGCCGAGCGGATGCGGGCGACAAGGAGATGGTCGGGGATGGCGAAGTCGCGGATCAGGCGGGGCGGGATCGCGCCGCCGCAGGGCTTGATCCGTCCGGGCTTGTCGAGGAGCAGCACGCGCCGTCCGCTCCGCGCGAGGTCGGTGGCCGCCGTCGCGCCGGCCGGGCCGCCGCCCACCACCACTACGTCGTAGGTCTCGAGGTCGGTGTCCCGGACGGCAGCCATGATCTCACCTCGTGGAAAGCGATGCCTCGAACGACGAAGGGCGGCGCAGGCCCCGCGGCACCTGCGTCGCCGGGGCGTGGGCGATGCGCAGGGCGAGGGCGGCGGCGAGCACGAAGAGCAGCGCCTCGGCGGCGAACACGCTGGCATAGGCGTCGACGACCCGGGGCGTGACGAGGCGGGCGAGGTCCACCGCGACCGTGCCGAGGAAGCCGCCGGCCCCGAAGGCCACGCCCTGGGCCGCGCCCCAGACACCCATCCGGGTGCCGCGCTCGGCCTCGCCGCCGGCCCCGGCCAGCGCCATCATCGAGCCGATGGCCGCCACCGCGAAGATGCCGTTGAACAGGCCGAGGGCGAAGACCGGCACCCGCAGGGGGAAGTCGGCGCCCGCGAGGCCGCCGCCGGCGATGGCGAGGAGCGCGATGCCCGAGCCGACGCAGCCCAGCGTGGTCCAGACCTTGAGGGAGCCGAGCACCGGACCGCCGATGCCCATGGTGACGCCCGCGACCGTGAGCATGCCGGCGAGCACGCCGCCGTGCTGCAGGCCCGCGAGCTTGGTGGTCACCCCCGGCGTCATCGCGAAGACGAGGCCGGCGAAGGGTTCGAGGATCAGTTCCTGCGCGCTGTAGGCCAGCATCGCCATGAAGATGAAGATCGTGAAGCGCCGGGATTCGGGCTCGGCCCAGACCCGTGCCAGCACCTCGCGAAAGGGGCGCTTCTCGGCCGCGTCGGTGCCGGCCGACGGGCGCGATGCCGGCTCGACGCCGCGCAGAGCGAGGGCGGCCAGCGTGAACGCGACGAGGGAGACCGTGCCGGAGACCGCGACCAGCCGTGCGCCCGAGAAGGGATCGAGGAAGTGCCCGGCCAGGGGCGCGGTGATGGCGAAGCCCGCGATCATCATCACCCAGACCACGGTGGCGGCGGCCCCGCGGCGGCGCGCGTCGACGCCGGTGGCGAGCAGCACCAGCAACGAGGTCCCGGCGGCGCCGGCGCCCATGCCGACGGTGAGAAACGAGAGCACCGCCAGGGCAAGGCCCGCATTCTGGTGCGTCTCGGCGAGGGCGGTGGCCACGGCGGCGCCGAAGCCCCCCAGCGCCAGGGCCGCCATGCCGCCGATGATCCAGGGCGTGCGCCGGCCGGTGCGGTCGGAGCCGTAGCCCCAGCGCGGGCGCAGCAGCTGCACCGCGTAGTGCAGGGCGATGAGTCCACCCGGCACGATCGCCGGGAGGGCGAGTTCCACCACCATCACGCGGTTGATGGTCGAGGTCATGAGGACCACGACGGCGCCGAGCGCGGTCTGCACGAGGCCGAGCCGGACGATGGCGAGCCAGCCGAAGGACGGGTTCGGCATCACGGACCTCCCTGGACGAGGGGCCGCAGGGCGAAGGCCGCCACCAGCATGCCGAGCACGTAGAGGGTGGTGCCGGTGCCGTTGTACCAGGCGGCCCGCTCGCGGGGCGCGGCCAGGAGGCGGCGCATCAGGACGAACTGCCCGAGCAGCAGGACGCCGATCACCGTGCCGTGCCAGAGACGGTTCCAGGCGAACAGGCCGAGGATGACGGCGACCTGCGGCACTGCCATGACGAGGCAGGCGAGGCGGGCGGCGCCCAGGGTGCCGAGCTGCACGGGCAGGGAGCGGATACCGGTGCGGCCGTCGCCCTCCACCGACTTGAAGTCGTTGAGGGTCATGATGCCGTGGGCACCGACCGAGTAGAGCAGCGCCACGAGGAGCACCCGCCAGTCCGGAACGGCGGCCGCCATCACGGCGGCCCCGGTGAACCAGGGCAGGCCCTCGTAGCAGAGCGCGACCGCCGTGTTGCCCCACCAGCCGTTGCGCTTCAGGCGCAGCGGCGGCGCGCTGTAGATCCAGGCCAGAACCAGGCCGAAGAGGGCGGCGCCGAGAATCCACGGCCCCAGGGCCGCGGCGACGAGGAGAGACAGGAGGGTCCAGCCGAAGGCGACGTAGAGGCCCCATCGCCCCGGCATGCGGCCGGAGGGTATCGGCCGGTGCGGCTCGTTGATCGCGTCGACGTGGCGATCGTACCAGTCGTTGACCGCCTGCGAGGTGGCGCAGACCAGGGGACCGGCCAGGATCACGCCGGCGGCGATGACCGGCCATTGTCCGGAGGGCGAGGCCCCGGAGGAGACGACGCCGCAGGTGAAGGCCCACATCGGCGCGAACCATGTGATCGGCTTCAGAAGCTCGACGAGGGCGCTGGGTGCAGGCGTTGCCATGGAGACGACGCTAGATTTTCACACCCGCGAGTGTCAAGTTTGATTTACAACATTGTCGTGAGCCGGGACGGTCCGGGAAATATATTGCCGATCGGGAAGGGGGTCGGCGCGTCGCGCACCCACCTGCGAAGCGTCACGCCTCGTCGGTGACGTCCCGTGCGTCGAGGTCGCCGATGCCGTAGCGATGCATCTTGGCGTAGAGGCCCTGCCGGCTCAGGCCGAGCATCTCGGCGGCCGAGGCGCGGTTGTCGCGGGTGATCCGCAGGGCGGCCTCGATGCAGAGACGCTCGATGAGATCGGTCGATTCGCGCACGAGGTTCTTCATCGAGACGCGCCCGACGAGCTCGGTCATCTGCTCGACCGACCGAGGCAACTCGCGGCCGCCGGACACGGCCGCCGCCCGCCGGGGGGTGGCGCGAAGGGTGAAGCCGATGCAGGGCTGACTGCCGCCCGTCACCGAGACGGCGGCCACCTCCACGTCCTCGAGATTGCCGTAGGCCCCACGGATGTGTGTCGGGAAGTGGCGGACGGAGCCGTGCTGGACCAGCGTCGCGAACAGGGCCGCGGCCTCCGATTCCTCGCGCCCGATCCAGTTGTCCAGCGGCTGGCCGCGAACCTGCTCCTCGGTCGCGAGCTGCACCAGATCGAGGAAGGCCGGGTTGGCCATGAGCACGCGCCGGGACTGGTCGGTGACGACGAAGCCCTCCGGCAGGTTCCGGAGGACATCGAGGGCGCCGGCACCGGTGCGGGCCGCACCGGTCTCCACCGGCTCCGGCGAGGCGAGGCGCAGGAGGATGCTGGTGGCGTTCTCCTGACGGAACAGCGAGGCGGAAACCCGCACCGCGCCGCGCCCGTGCCCGAGCTTGGCTTCGAGGTCGGCGGCCTGCCCGGTCACCCGGAGGCCCGCGAACAGCGCTTCGAGGTCGCGGGCGCCGACCGCGTCGAACAGGTCGACGGCGTCCTGACCGACGATCCGCTTCTCGGCGCGTCCGATGAGGCGGGAGGCGGCCGGGTTCACCTCGGTGACCCGCCGCGTCGCGGCGTCGACCACGAGGACAGGCTCCGATCCGAGCTGGAACAACAGGCGGTAGCGGGTCTCGGCCCCGCGCATGCGCAGGTAATCGCGCTCCAGCGCCTGCTGGGTCTCCGCCAGGGTCCGCTGCAGCGACGCCATCGCGCGCAGGTTTCGGCCGAGGACGAGGATCTGCCCGTCCTTCGCCAGCCGCATCGCGGCGTAGCGGACGGGCAGGTCGGTGCCGGTCGGTGAGACGTGGTTGACCTGGCGCCAGCGCGTGACCGCGTTGGGGGCGGCATCCTTGAGGAGGGCGGCGATCTTCGGGCGGCTCTCGACCGTCACCGTGTCGACCCAGGGCCGGCCCAGCCAGGTCTCGCAGCCCTCATCCGCCAGGTCGGCGCTGCCGAAGGTCGCTTCCCGGATCACACCTTCGCCGTCGATGACCAGGGACAGGTCCGTCGCGGCAGCCACCAGCAAGCCCGCCGCTTGCGCGTCGAGGGGGCCGAGTGACTTTTGAAGCGCCGCGAGCGCGTGGCTCGTGGCAGGAAGCGCCAGGCTGGTCACGGGTCACCACGTCTGGATGTGGTCGGGCAGGTCGGATCGGGAAGGGAGGCTAACTCGATCGGGTACGTCTTTCAGCAGGGTCTGACGGGCAGATCAAGCAGGCATTCTGCGACGGACAGGGCCGAGCGGGCGTCGCCCGCGCTCGCGTCGGCGCCGACGCGCCGGAAGCTGTCGGGATTCGCCGCGAAGGCTGGACCTCCAACCATCACCCGAAGCGCATCGTTCCGGGAATTTCGGCGCAACGCCGCCACGGTCTCGATCATGGTCGGGAACAGGGTCTCGCAGGCGAGGGACAGGCCGACGATGTCGAACCATTCCTCGCGGATGCACCGGAGGCTGTCCTCCTCCGGCTGCGAGACCGTGCAGGTGACGGACCAGCCGGCCTCGCGGAAGAACTGCTCCACGACCGTCAGGCCAAACCTGTGGGAATCTCCGGGGCAGGGCAGCAGCAGGATCTTCCGGTTGACGGGCGGGGCTTCCGGCTCGTTGCGGAAACGGCTGGTGACCTCCCGCATGATCCGCTGAAGCCGGCCCATCGCGCGCGTGACCTCGACGAAGTCGCAGAGGTCCTCCTCCCACAGGGTGCCGAGGTGGCGGGCGGTCGGCGCCAGGAGATCGAGGAGAAGGCTGTCGGTCCCGAGGCCGCTCGCCAGGAGATCGGCGAGCCGATTCTCAAGGTCGTCGCCGGCCGGATCGAGCATGAGGGCCGTGAAGGCCGCGATCTGCTCCTCGCTCGGCAGCACGTCCGTGGGCGCGGGAGCCGGTTCGATCCGGTGGGCGAGCATCAGGCGCGGAATGATCTCGGATTCGACGACGCGCGCGAGGTCCCGCTGCAGGCGGATCGCCTGCCCGAACACCGCGAGCTGCGCACTGATCCCAGCCTCGCACAGGTCCGCGACATCCCGGCTGGATGGTTCGTAGCGCAAGCGATCACCGAATTGCCTCACATCATCCATTGGTCCCTCCCAATGTGGCTGACGGCTTTGTGTCGGTTCGATCTTGCGCGTCGAATTCCGGGACGTCTGAGCACACGCCTCAGTACCCCGGCGCCGGGGAGGGACAGCTTTGCCGGTCCCTGCAATGAAGCTGCACGATACGCTCGAAATGCGCTTTATCAATACGACGACTATAACTATTTTGCATTCAATCTGTCATCAGCTTTTGACGTAAAGCTGGCTTGACACTCGTGGACCGCCTTCCTAACCTCCCTTCAACGAGACCCGGCGACCTGGTCGCAAGGGGCTCCGAAAGGGGGGCGGACAGCATGATCCGGAGAGCGGACAGGCCCAGGCGACCTCTCTACGACGCCGAGCAGCGCGCCCGTCGTGACGCGACCCGCTGGACCCTCGTCCAGGGTGTCCTCGCCCCGCTTCAATTCCTCGTGTTCGCCGTGAGTCTCGGCCTCGTCCTGCGCACCCTGTGGACAGGCGAGGGCGCGACGGCGGCCAACGCCTCCGTGGTGGTCAAGACCCTCCTCCTCTACGCGATCATGGTCACGGGCTCGATCTGGGAGAAGGCCGTGTTCGGCCGCTACCTGTTCGCGCCGGCCTTCTACTGGGAGGACATGGTCAGCATGCTGGTGCTGGCCCTGCACAGCGCCTACCTCGTGGCGCTGGCGACGGCCGCCTTCGACACCGGCGGGCTGATGCTCCTGGCGCTGGCGGCCTACGCCTCCTACGCCGTCAACGCCGCGCAGTTCGTGCTGAAGCTCAGGGCCGCCCGGCTCCAGGCGATGCCGGCCGGCTTCGTCGCGGAGGCCGCGCGATGAACGCCCACGCGCCGATTCCCGATCTTGCCGCCCCCGGTCTCGAGACGGGCTGCGACATCCGCCAGGAGCGCGGCCAGCGCGCGGTGTTCTGCGGTCTCACCGGCATCGTCTGGCTGCACCGCAAGATCCAGGACGCCTTCTTCCTCGTGGTCGGCTCGCGCACCTGCGCCCACCTCATTCAGTCGGCCGCCGGCGTGATGATCTTCGCCGAGCCGCGCTTCGCCACCGCGATCCTCGACGAGCGCGACCTCGCCGGTCTGGTCGACGCCAACGAGGAGCTCGACCGGGTGGTGCGCCGCCTCATCGAGCGTCGCCCTGACATCCGTCTCCTGTTCCTCGTGGGCTCCTGCCCCTCGGAGGTGATCAAGCTCGACCTGTCGCGCGCGGCCCAGCGCCTGTCGCAGAGCTTCCATCCCGACGTGCGGGTGCTGAGCTACTCGGGCAGCGGCATCGAGACCACCTTCACGCAGGGCGAGGATGCCTGCCTGGCCGCCCTCGTCCCCGAGATGCCGCGCGCGCCCGAGACCGCCGCCCCCGCGCTCCTCGTGGTCGGGGCGCTGGCCGACGTGGTCGAGGACCAGTTCGCCCGCCTGTTCGCCGATCTCGGCCTCGCCGAGGTGGCCTTCCTGCCGGCGCGCCGCGCCGGGTCCTTGCCGGCGGTCGGACCCAACACCCGGATCCTCCTCGCCCAGCCGTTCCTGGCCGACACCGCCCGCGCCCTCGAGGCGCGCGGCGCCCAGCGGATCGCCGCGCCCTTCCCCCTCGGCTCGGAGGGCACCACCGGCTGGCTCGCCGCCGCCGCCGCGGCCTTCGACGTGCCGGCGGAGCGCTTCGCGCGGGTCACGGCTCCGGGGCGCGCCCGGGCCGCGGTCGCCCTCGACCTCTACCGGGAGCGGCTCGCCGACAAGCGGGTGTTCTTCTTCCCCGATTCGCAGCTCGAACTGCCGCTCGCCCGCTTCCTCGCGCGCGAGATGGGCGCCGAACTGATCGAGGTCGGCACGCCCTACCTGCACCGCCAGCACCATGCGCCCGAGCTCGCGCTTCTGCCCGTCGGCACCCGGGTGGTGGAGGGCCAGAACCTCGATGCGCAGATGGACCGCTGCCGGGCGGCGAAGCCCGACCTCACGGTCTGCGGCCTCGGCCTCGCCAATCCGCTGGAAGCCGAGGGTCTGGCGACCAAGTGGTCGATCGAGCTGCTGTTCACCCCGATCCAGGGCTACGACCAGGCCGGGGACCTCGCCGAACTCTTCGCGCGCCCGCTGAAGCGCCGCACCCGGCTGGAGGTCTGACGCGATGCAGCTCACGCTCTGGACCTACGAGGGGCCTCCGCATATCGGGGCCATGCGGATCGCCACCGCGATGAAGGGCCTGCACTACGTGCTGCACGCCCCGCAGGGCGACACCTACGCCGACCTGCTCTTCACCATGATCGAGCGGCGCGACGCCCGCCCGCCGGTGACCTATACCACCTTCCAGGCCCGCGACCTCGGCGCCGACACCGCCGCGATCTTCCAGGATGCCGTGGCGCAGGCCTACGAGCGCTTCCGCCCGGACGCGATGATCGTCGGCGCCTCCTGCACCGCCGAACTGATCCAGGACGATCCGGGCGGCCTCGCCCGCGCCCTCGACCTGCCGATCCCGGTGATTCCCCTGGAGCTCCCGGCCTACCAGAAGAAAGAGAACTGGGGCGCCTCGGAGACCTTCTACCGGCTGGTCCGGGCGCTCGCCGGCGGCACGCCGACGCCCCGCACGGAGCGCCGCCCCCTCTGCAACGTCCTCGGCCCGACGGCCCTGGGCTTCCGCCACCGCGACGACCTCGTCGAGATCACCAAGATCCTCGGGGGCCTCGGCATCGACGTGAACGTGATCGCCCCGCTCGGCGCGACCCCGGCCGATCTCGGACGCCTCGGCGCGGCCGACTTCAACGTCGTGCTCTATCCGGAGATCGCCCGCGCCGCCGGCCTGCACCTCCAGAAGACCTTCGGACAGCCGATGGTCGAGACCGTCCCGATCGGCGTCCGGGCCACCCTCCGCTTCGTCGAGGAGGTGTCCGCCGCCGCAGGGGTCGACCCGGCGCCGGTGCTCGACGGCGCGCCCTCGCGCCTGCCCTGGTACTCGCGCTCGGTCGATTCGACCTACCTCACCGACAAGCGCGTCTTCATCTTCGGCGACGCCACCCACGCGCTGGCCGCCGCCCGGATCGCCGCCACCGAGCTCGGCTTCCGGGTGGTGGGTCTCGGCACCTACACCCGGGAATTCGCCCGCGAAGTCCGGGCCGAGGCCGCGCTCCACGGCATCGAGGCCACGATCACGGACGATTACCTCGACGTGGAAGCCGCCATCCAGGCCGCCCAGCCGGAACTGGTGCTCGGCACGCAGATGGAACGCCACATCGCCAAGCGCCTGGGGCTGCCCTGCGCGGTGATCTCGTCCCCGATCCATGTCCAGGATTTTCCCGCCCGGCACTCGCCGCAGATGGGGTTCGAGGGCGCCAACGTCCTGTTCGACACCTGGGTCCATCCCCTGATGATGGGCCTGGAAGAGCACCTGCTCGGCATGTTCCGCGAGGATGTCGAGTTCCACGGCGCGGCCGCGCCCTCGCACCTGCCCCGGCACGGCACCGAGGCGGTCGCGGTCGCCGGAGAGGCGCCCGGCCCGGCTGAACCACCCGTCGCCGCCGATGCCCTTTCCGCTCCGGCCGGACCGATCATCCTCACCTGGGCCACGGAGGCCGAGAAGGAACTCAAGAAGATCCCGTTCTTCGTGCGGGGCAAAGCCCGCGCGAACACCGAGCGCTTCGCGCGGGAACGCGCCCTGCCGCTCATCACTCTCGAGACCCTGTACGATGCCAAAGCGCATTTCGGACGCTGAGCGCCCGGCGCTCCGGGTCGTCCTCGTGACGATGGACAATCATGTGGCGAGCGCGCTGGAGCGCGCACGCCAGCGCCTGACCCGCGACCTGCCCGGCCTCGTCCTCGATTTCCACGCCGCCGCCGCCTGGGACACGGACCCCGCGTCCCTGGAGGCCTGCAAGGCCGACATCGCGCGCGCCGACATCATCGTTTCCACGATGCTGTTCATGGACGAGCACGTCCGGGCGATCCTGCCGTCGCTCCTCGCGCGGCGTCCGCATTGCGACGCCATGGTCGGCTGCCTCTCGGCTGGTGAGGTGGTGAAGACCACCCGGCTGAACCGCTTCGACATGGACGGCACCAAGCGCGGCGCCCTGGACTTCCTCAAGAAGCTGCGCGGCAAGCCCGGCGCCCAGGGCAACGGCGCCCGCCAGATGGCGATGATCCGGAAATTGCCCAAGATCCTGCGCTTCATCCCGGGCTCGGCCCAGGACGTGCGGGCCTACTTCCTCACCCTGCAGTACTGGCTTTCGGGCTCGGACGAGAACATCGCCAACCTCGTGCGCTTCCTGGTCGGCCGCTACGCCGCCGGCCCGCGCGAGGGCTGGCGCCGGATCGCCGCCGCCCCGGCGCCCCTGAGCTACCCGGAGACCGGCCTCTACCATCCCCGCATGGCTGGCCGGATCGGCGAGGACGTCGCGAAGGTGCCGGCGCCCACCGGCCCCCTGAAGGGCCGCGTCGGCCTCCTCGTCATGCGCTCCTACGTGCTCGCCGGGAACACCGCCCATTACGACGGCGTCGTCGCGGCCCTGGAGGCACGGGGCCTCGCCGTCGTGCCGGCCTTCGCTAGCGGCCTCGACAACCGCCCCGCCGTCGACGCGTTCTTCCGCCGCGACGGGCGCCCGACCATCGACGCCCTGGTCTCGCTGACCGGATTCTCCCTGGTGGGCGGCCCCGCCTACAACGATGCCGCCGGGGCACAGGCGCTGCTCTCGGAGCTCGACGTCCCCTACCTCGCGGCCCACGCCCTGGAGTTCCAGACCCTGGAGCAGTGGGAGGCGTCCGACCGGGGCCTCTCGCCGGTCGAGGCCACCATGATGGTGGCGATTCCCGAGCTCGACGGCGCCACGGCCCCGATGGTGTTCGGCGGACGTTCCAGCCGCTCGCTGGGCGCCAGCGCCCGCGACATGGTCGTGCATCCCGAGCGCGCCGACATGCTCGCCGCCCGCATCGAGCGCCTCGTCGCCCTCCGCCGCAAGGCGCGGGCCGAGCGCCGGGTCGCCGTGGTCCTGTTCGGCTTCCCGCCCAATGCCGGCAGCATCGGCACCGCTGCCTTCCTGTCGGTCTACCACTCGCTCCACAACACCCTCACCGCCATGAAGGACGAGGGCTACGCGGTCGAGGTGCCCGAGAGCGTCGACGCCCTGCGCGAGGCGGTGCTCGCCGGCAACGCCGCCCGGTTCGGAACGCCCGCCAACGTCCACCACCGCATTCCCGCCGACGAGCACGTCCGGCGCGAGCGGCACCTGGCCGAGATCGAGGCCCAGTGGGGTCCGGCGCCCGGGCGCCAGAACAGCAACGGCGCGCAGATCTTCGTGCTCGGGGCCCAGTTCGGAAACGTCTTCGTCGGCGTCCAGCCGGGCTTCGGCTACGAGGGCGACCCGATGCGGCTGCTCTTCGAGCGCGGTTTCGCCCCAACCCACGCCTTCTCGGCCTTCTACCGCTACCTGCGCGAGGATTTCCGGGCCGACGCGGTGCTGCATTTCGGCACCCACGGGGCGCTCGAGTTCATGCCCGGCAAGCAGACCGGCCTCTCGGGCGCCTGCTGGCCGGAACGCCTGATCGGCGCGCTGCCGCACATCTACCTCTACGCCGCCAACAACCCCTCCGAGGGCCTCCTCGCCAAGCGCCGCTCCGCCGCGACCCTCGTGAGCTACCTGACCCCGAGCCTCGCCCAGGCCGGGCTCTATCGCGGCCTCATCGACCTCAAGGCGTCCATCGAGCGCTGGCGCGCCCTGGAGCCCGAGGCCGTGGGCGAGCGCCGAGACCTCGCCGAGCTGATCCAGGCCCAGGGCGCCGGCCTCGACCTCGTGGCCGCTGAACCGGCCTGGAATGTCGACCTCGCCGGTCACGTCCATCGCCTGGCGGTCGCCCTGCACGAGCTGGAGCACACCCTGATCCCGCACGGGCTTCACGTGACCGGCGCGGCCACCCCGCCCGAGGAGCGGGTCGACATCCTGCTCGCCCTCGCGGAGGCCAGCCACGGCCTGATGCCGAGCCGCGCCGGCATCCGCGCCCTGGTCGACGGCGAGGCCATCGACTCCGCCTTGGCGCAGTCCGGCCTCGATCTCACCGAGGCCCACCGCGCGGCCTTCGCCGCCCTGCGCGAGACCGATCTCCTGTTGTCACAGGATCATGAGATCCGGGGATTACTCGCGGCCCTCGACGGTCGCTTCATCGCCCCCGTGGCCGGCGGCGACCTACTGCGGAACCCCGA
This sequence comes from Methylobacterium sp. Leaf104, assembly GCF_001422885.1. Taxonomy (GTDB): domain Bacteria; phylum Pseudomonadota; class Alphaproteobacteria; order Rhizobiales; family Beijerinckiaceae; genus Methylobacterium. The sequence goes on from NZ_LMMZ01000001.1 coordinate 744,567, forward strand.
CATCCTGCCCACCGGGCGCAATCTGCACGGCTTCGATCCCTACCGGCTGCCCTCGGCCTTCGCGCTCGCCGACGGCGCGCGCCAGGCGGCCCGCCTGCTGGCGCGCTACCGCGACGAGGGCGCGGCGCTGCCCGAGAGCATCGCCCTCGTCCTGTGGGGCACCGACAACCTGAAGAGCGAGGGTGGCCCCATCGCCCAGGCACTCGCGCTGATCGGCGCGGCGCCGCGCTTCGACGGCTATGGCCGCCTCTGCGGCGCGACGCTGATCCCGCTGGAGACCCTCGGGCGTCCGCGCATCGACGTGGTCGTCACTCTGTCGGGGATCTTTCGCGATCTTCTGCCCCTGCAGACCAAGCTCCTGGCGGAGGCCTCCTACCTCGCGGCCATCGCCGACGAGCCGGAGGAGCGGAACTTCGTCCGCAAGCATGCCCTGGCGCTCCAGGCCGAGCACGGCATCGACCTCGAGACCGCCGCGCTCCGGGTCTTCTCCAACGCGGAGGGGACTTACGGGGCCAACGTCAACCAGCTGGTCGAATCCGGCCGCTGGGAGGATGCCGACGAGATCTCCGAGACCTTCGCCCGGCGCAAGTCCTTCGCCTACGGCCGCACCGGCGTGCCCACCGCCCAGCGCGCCCTCATGGGCAGCGTGCTGGCGACCGTCGACCTCGCCTACCAGAACCTCGACTCGGTCGAGGTCGGCGTGACCTCGGTGGACCATTACTTCGACGGCCTCGGCGGCATGGGCCGCGCCGTCGCCAAGGCCCGCGGCGAGGCCGTGCCGATCTTCATCAGCGACCAGACCCGCGGCGAAGGCGTGGTGCGCTCGCTGACCGAGCAGGTCTCCCTGGAGACCCGCACCCGGATGCTCAACCCGAAATGGACCGAGGGCATGCTCGGCCACGGCTACGAGGGCGTGCGCCAGATCGAGGCGCACCTCACCAACACCCTGGGCTGGTCGGCCACCACCAACGGCGTCGCCCCCTGGGTCTACCAGCGCATCACCGAGACCTACGTCCTCGACCCCGCCATGCGCGAGCGCATGGCGGCCCTCAACCCGACCGCTTCGGCCAAGGTGGCTCACCGGCTGATCGAGGCGCACCAGCGCGGCTTCTGGACCCCCGACGCGGAGACGCGCGACGCGCTCGACCGCGCCGAGGAGGAACTCGAGGACCGCGTCGAAGGCATCACCGCAGGGGTCGCCGCATGAACATCGCCATCCGCAATCCGGTCGCCGCGCGCCGCCCCGAGGGCAGTGTCCAGGTCGAACTCGACCCGAACCTCAAGATCGGCACCGCCAAGGTGTTCGCGGTCTACGGCAAGGGCGGCATCGGCAAGTCGACCACCTCGTCGAACCTGTCGGTGGCGTTCTCCAAGCTCGGCAAGCGCGTCCTGCAGATCGGCTGCGACCCGAAGCACGATTCGACCTTCACGCTGACGAAGCGCCTGGCGCCGACGGTGATCGATGCCCTGGAGGCGGTGCAGTTCCACTCCGAGGAGCTGCGCATCGAGGACTTCGTGGCGGAAGGCTACAACGGCGTCATGTGCGTCGAGGCCGGTGGTCCCCCGGCGGGCACCGGCTGCGGCGGCTACGTCGTCGGACAGACGGTGAAGCTCCTGAAGGAGCACCACCTCCTGGAGGACACCGACGTGGTGATCTTCGACGTGCTCGGCGACGTGGTCTGCGGCGGCTTCGCCTCGCCCCTCCAGCATGCCGACCAGGCCCTCATCGTCACGGCCAACGACTTCGATTCGATCTTCGCGATGAACCGGATCGTCGCGGCGATCCACGCCAAGGCGAAGAACTACCCCGTGCGGCTCGGCGGGGTCATCGCCAACCGCTCCGCCAAGACCGACGAGATCGACCGCTTCAATGCGGCGACCGGCCTCGAGCGCATCGCGCACTTCCCCGATCTCGACGTGGTCCGGCGCTCACGCCTGAAGAAGGCGACGCTGTTCGAGATGGAGGAGACGCCCGAACTCCTGGCCGTCACCACCGAGTACATGCGCCTCGCCGCGCATCTCTGGGCCGGCGGCAAGCCGCTCGACGCGATCCCGATGAAGGATCGCGACCTGTTCGAATTCCTCGGCTTCGATTGAGCGGGCGCCGCACCATGACCTCGCACAGCTACGCCGCCCGCCGCTCCCAGCTCACCACCTACTTCGACCGCACCGCCGTCGAGGCCTGGGCGCGCCTGACCTCGGACGCGCCGGTCTCGAAGATCCGCGCCACCGTGCGGGCCGGGCGCGACGCCATGCGGGCCAACCTCCTGTCCTGGCTTCCCGCCGACCTCACGGGCAGGCGCCTGCTCGATGCCGGCTGCGGCACCGGAGCGCTCAGCCTGGAGGCCGCCCGCCGCGGCGCCGAGGTCGTCGCCATCGACGTCTCGCCGACGCTGATCGGGCTCGCGCGGGAGCGCACCACCCTGTCGGGGCCGGGGCGCATCGACTTCCGGGTCGGCGACATGCTCGATCCCGCCCTCGGCCGCTTCGACGTAGTCGTCGCGATGGATTCGCTGATCCACTACGCCACGCCCGACATCGTCCAGGCCCTGGCGGCCCTGGCGGCGCGGACCGATGACGGGATCCTGTTCACGGTGGCGCCGCGCACGCCGCTCCTCACCCTGATGCACATGGCCGGCCGGGCCTTCCCACGCGGCGACAGGGCGCCCGCCATCGTCCCCGTCGGCGAGGCGGATCTGCGCCGGCGCGTGGCCGCGGAGCCGGCCCTGGCCGATATCCGGATCGGCCGCGCACACCGGGTGAACAGCGGATTCTACCTGTCCCAGGCCTTCGAACTCCGGCGGGCGCCATGACCCGCCTCGGCGCGTCCATGGCCCGCGCGATCCAGCGCGTCGGCCCCGGCTTCCTGCCCTTCGCCGACGCGGCGACGGCGGAACTGCCCATGGGGCGCCTGCTGCGGCTCGCCCTGTTCCAGGTCACGGTCGGCATGGCCGCCGTGCTCCTCATCGGCACGCTCAACCGGGTGATGATCGTCGAGCTGGCGGTCCCGGCCTGGATCGTCGCCGTGATGCTGTCGCTGCCACTGATCTTCGCGCCGTTCCGCGCGCTCGTCGGGTTCCGCTCGGACACCCATCGCTCGGTGCTGGGCTGGCGCCGGGTGCCCTACATCTGGTTCGGCACGCTGCTGCAGTTCGGCGGGCTGGCCATCATGCCCTTCGCCCTGCTGATCCTGTCGGGCGACACCACCGGGCCGGCCTGGCCCGGCCACGTGGCCGCTGCGCTCGCCTTCGTCATGGTGGGGGCCGGCCTCCACACCACCCAGACCGTGGGCCTGGCGCTGGCCACCGACCTCGCCCCGGCCCATGCCCGGCCCCGGGTGGTGGCGCTCCTCTGCGTCATGCTGCTGGCCGGCATGGTGGTGAGCGCCGTCGCCTTCGGGCTGCTGCTGGCGGATTTCTCGGCCCTGCGCCTGATCAAGGTGATCCAGGGCGCGGCGCTCCTCACCGTCGTGCTCAACGGCATCGCCCTGTGGAAGCAGGAGCCGCGCTCGCCCAGCCGCACGGCGCGCGAACTGCCCCGGCCGGGCTTCTCGGAATCCTGGGCGCTCTATGCCGGCAAGGGCCGGGCGCGCCGCCGCCTCGTCGCCACCGGGCTCGGCACGGCCGCCTTCTCGATGCAGGACATCCTGCTGGAGCCCTATGGCGGGCAGATCCTGCACCTGCCGGTGGCCGCTACCACGGCGCTGACCGCGCTGCTGGCCGCCGGCGGCGGCCTCGGCCTCCTCATCGCGGCCCGCTGGCTCGACCGGGGCGGCGACGCCTTCCGGGTCGCGGCCTCCGGCGCGGGGGTTGGCATCGCGGCCTTCTCGGCCGTGGTCTTCGCCGCGCCGCTGGATTCCGCCCGCCTGTTCGCGGTCGGCGTCGCCCTGATCGGCCTCGGCGGCGGCCTGTTCGCCCACGGCACGCTCACGGCCTCCATGGCCAAGGCCGGCCCCGAGGATACCGGCCTGGCGCTCGGCGCCTGGGGCGCCGTCCAGGCGAGCGCGGCCGGCCTCGCCATCGCGGCCAGCGGCATCCTGCGCGACCTCGGCGCGCATCTGGCCGAATCCGGACATCTCGGCGAGGCGCTGAACCTGCCCTCCACCGGATACCTCATCGTCTACCACATCGAGATCGCGCTGCTGTTCGCGACGCTGCTGGCCATCGGCCCGCTCGTCCGCGCCGAGAGCCGCGCGCCTCTTCCTCGATCCTTGCCCCGCTCAGCCTGAAGGAGACCGGCCATGCCGAGAGGTGAAATCACGGGCTACGTCGACGTCGCGCAGGTGGTCCTCTACGCGTTCTGGATCTTCTTCGCCGGCCTCGTCTTCTACCTGCGCCGCGAGGACCGCCGCGAGGGCTACCCGCTCGAATCCGAAGCCGCCCGCGGCCGGGCGATGCCGCCGGATCCGTTCCTGATCCCGTCGCCGAAGGAATTCCTCCTCTCCAACGGCCACGTGAAGCACGCGCCCCAGACCGGCGAGCGCACCCCCTGGAACTACCGCGGCCACAAGCACGAGGTCTGGCCGGGCGCTCCCCTGGAGCCCGACACCGACGGCCTGCACGACGCCATCGGCCCCGGCTCCTACGCCGACCGGGAAAGCAGCCACGACGAGACCTGGAACCGCGAGAAGCGCATCGTGCCCCTGCGGGTGGCCGACCACTTCGTGGTCCACGAGCTCGGGCCGAACCCCATCGGCATGTCGGTGTTCGGGGCCGACCGGCAGGTGGCCGGCACGGTGAGCGACCTCTGGGTCGACCGGGGCGAGTCGATGGTGCGCTACTACGAGGTCGAGCTCGGGGCCGGCGGCCGGCGGGTGCTGATGCCCGCCACCTTCTGCCGGACCGGCCGCTTCTCGCAGAAGGTCACGACCGAGGCGCTGCTGGCGCACCAGTTCGCCGACATCCCCACCACCAAGGATCCGGATTCGGTCACCCTCAACGAGGAGGAGCGGATCATGGCCTTCTTCGGCGGCGGCACCCTCTACGCGACCCCCACCCGCCAGGAGGCCATCCTGTGAGCCGGTCCACCGAGCGGCCCGCGCCGCACCTCCCCGCCAACGCCTTCGATGCACCGCCCGGCCTGCCGGCCCCGCTGCCGGCCGGCGAGCATATCCTCTGGCAGGGCCGCCCCTGCGGCTTCGGCATCGCCTTCCGGGCGCTGCATCTCACCCTCGTCGGTGTCTGGTTCGCCGGGCTCGCCCTCTGGGCGGCGCTCCCGGCGGCCCTGTCCGGACGGACGCTGGAGGCCGCGTCCCTGGCGCTGCCCACCCTGGCGATCGGAACCGGCGCGGTTCTGCTCCTGGCCCTCCTCGGCTGGCTCTCGGCCCGCACCACCACCTACACCATCACCAACCGCCGCGTGGTCATGCGGGTGGGCATCGCCCTGCCGATGACCCTGAACCTGCCCTTCGCCCTGGTGGAGGCGGCCGGCTGCCACCTCTACGGCGACGGCAGCGCCGACCTGCCCCTACGCCTGCGCCCGGGCAACCGCATCGCCTACCTGCACCTCTGGCCGCATGCCCGGCCCTGGCACGTCAACCGGCCCGAGCCGATGCTGCGTACGGTCGCGCAGGGCGGCGAGGTCGCCAAGATCCTGGCCCGTGCCCTCGCGGCGCACCGCGAAGTGCCGGAGGAGGTGGCCGGACCCATCGTGCTGCGGCCGCGCGTGGCACCCGGTCCCCGTCTCGCGACGGCGAGCTGATCCGATGAACCCGCATCCCCTCGCACGGACCGCCGGCCGCACCTCGCGAGGCCTCGTCGCCGGGGTCGGCCTCCTCGTCGCCTTCGTGGTCCTGGCCATCACGGTCGGCCGGGTCGAGAGCGTCGGCCTCACGCGGATGGAGCCGGCCCGGCCGGTTCAGAGCCTGGCCCTGCGGGTGGACGATGCGGCGGACGGTTCGATCGCGCTGCGGGACGCGGAGCGGGGCGACCTCGTCGCCACGGTCCGGCCGGGGGAGGACAACTTCATCCGCGCCACCCTGCGGGGCTTCGCGCAGGGCCGCCTGCGGGCCGGCCTCTCCCGCGGGGTGCCGTTCCGGCTGACACGCTTCGACGACGGCTCGCTGCGCCTCGAGGATTCGCTCACCGGCCGCAGCGTGGATTTCGGCGCCTTCGGTCCGTCGAACTACGCCGCCTTCGCCCGGTTGATGCCCGCCGAATCCAGGCTCGCCCAAGATGTGTGCCCGACCGCCTTGCCATCGGACAGTATTCCGGGGTCTTGTGACAGGGCGCCCACGAACGCCGAACCGTCAAGGAATTCGGCGAAGGGCGCGAAGGGAGCCGCACCATGATGGCTTGGCTGAACGGACGCCGCACCGTCGACGTCCCCTGTACCGTCGAGATCGAGCAGACTTCGGAAAGTCTGCATGCCCACGTGGTCCTCGACGCCAATTTCGAGATCGAGCCCGGCGACGCCGTGCAGGTGCACGACGCCCCGACCTCCGTCCCCTACGGCGAGCGCCTCGTCGTCCGGCGCACCGCCACCGTGACCCGCGCCGGACGCCTGGAACGCCTCTGGACGAAGCTCGCGGGCCATCTCGAACTCACCGAACTCTACGAAGTCAGCTTTTCCGAGAGGAGGCGCCTGTGACCGCAGCGATCCAGCAGCCCACCCCGAAAATCGCACACAAGTTCCCCATGAACGAGGGCACCAAGGCCGCCCAGGAGACGACCTTCCTGTCGCCGCGATTCTACACCACCGATTTCGAGGAGCTCGACCGCACCGATGTCGAGCCCGTGCGGGCGGAGTGGAACAAGCTCATCGCCGAGCTGCGCGCCGACCCGAACAAGCGCCACTTCACCCGCAACGCGGAATTCGATCTCGACATGTCCGGGCTCGACCCGGCCCTGCGCAAGGAGTTCATGGACTTCCTGGTCTCGTCGATCACCGCCGAGTTCTCGGGCTGCGTGCTCTATGCCGAGATGCGCAAGCGCGCGAAGAATCCCGACATCCGCGAGCTGTTCGGCTTCATGAGCCGCGACGAGGCGCGCCATGCCGGCTTCATCAACGACGTGCTGAAGGATTTCGGCATCGGCGTCGATCTGGGCTTCCTGACCAAGTCGAAGAAGTACACCTTCTTCCGGCCGAAGTTCATCTTCTACGCCACCTACCTGTCCGAGAAGATCGGCTACGCCCGCTACATCACGATCTTCCGCGAGCTGGAGCGCAACCCGGACCGCCGCTTCCACCCGATCTTCAAGTGGTTCGAGAAGTGGTGCAACGACGAGTTCCGCCACGGCGAGGCGTTCGCGCTGCTGATGCGCGCCAACCCGAAGCTGACCTCCGGCGTCAACCGCTACTGGATCAAGTTCTTCCTGCTCGCGGTCTTCGCGACCATGTATGTCCGCGACCATTGCCGCCCCGCCTTCCACGAGGCGCTCGGCGTCGATCCGAGCGACTACGACTTCCAGGTCTTCCGGATCACCTCCGAGATCTCGAAGCAGACCTTCCCGCTCACCCTCGACCTCGAACACCCGCGCTTCAAGCAGGCGCTGGACCGGCTCCTGGCCTGCTCCATCGGGATCGCCGACGCCAAGGCGCAGGGCGGCCTCCTGGGCAAGCTGAAGCACGGCGCCTGGATCGCCGCCTCGGCGGTGAACTTCGCCCGGCTCTACGCCCTGCCGACCCTCGACAACCCGATGCCGGCGGAGATCCGCCTCGAGCCGGTCTGGTAGGATGGCGGCCTACGCGCTCCCCGCCCTCTACGCGGTGCTGGTCTGGTGGTTCTCCACCGGCCTCATCCTGCTCCTCGACCATCGCCCGCGCGCCACCCACGCGGCCAGCATGGTCGCGGGCACGGGCGTGCTCGCCCTGGCGCTCTGGGCCATCGGCGCCTCGGCCGGGGACGCCAGCGCGGGAAGCGCGTACGTCGCCTTCACGGCGGCCCTGGTGGTCTGGGGCTGGCAGGAGATGAGCTACTACATGGGCTTCGTCTCCGGCCCGCGCGCCGTCGGCTGTCCCCCGGGCGCCCGGGGCCTGGCGCGCTTCCGGGCGGCGGCGGCCACCAGCCTGTGGCACGAGGCGGCCATCGTCGCCGGCGGCCTCGCGATTCTCGCCCTGACTTGGCGCCAGCCGAACCACTTCGCCCTGTGGACCTACCTCGTCCTCTGGGGGATGAACCTCTCGGCCCGCCTCAACCTGTTCCTCGGGGTTCGCAACCTCAACGCCGAGTTCCTGCCCGAGCACCTCGCCTATCTCGGCAGCTACCTGCGGGTGCGCGCCATGAACCCGCTGTTCCCGGTCTCGGTGACGGCGGCCGGCCTCGCCACCGCCGCCCTGGCTCTGGCGGCTCTGGCCGAGGGCATCACGGCCCACGAGGTCGCGGGCTTCAGCATCCTGGCGACCCTGATGGCGCTCGCCACCCTGGAGCACGGCTTCCTGATGCTGCCGTTGCCCTCGGCCGCCCTCTGGCAGTGGAGCCTGCCGAAGGTGTCCCGCTCCGGTCCGCTGCCGTCGCCGGTCCCGGCCGCGCGCCGGGAGGGCGCCCGCGCGAGCGAGCCGCGCCTCGCCGAGGCGGAGAGCCACTGACGTCACCCGGACCGCCCCGGCGGACCGGCCCAATCGACGCCGCCGCGGCGGCAGGAGAGGCGAGCGGGCCAGAACCCGCCGTGCAACGAGGGAAGGGGACGGGCATGAACTACGAAGAGATCTTCGGCTCTGCTTTGGCCGGCCTGCATCGCGAGGGGCGCTACCGCGTCTTCACCGACCTCGAACGGCAGGCGGGCCGGTTCCCGCACGCGACGCACCACACCCCGGCCGGGACGCGGCCCGTGACGGTCTGGTGCTCCAACGACTATCTCGGCATGGGCCAGAACCCGGCCGTCCTCGGCGCCATGCACGAGGCTTTGGACCGCTGCGGCGCCGGAGCCGGCGGCACCCGCAACATCTCGGGCACCAACCACTACCATGTGCTGCTGGAGGGCGAGCTCGCCGACCTGCACCGCAAGGAGGCGGCCCTCCTCTTCACCTCCGGCTACGTCTCGAACTGGGCGGCTTTGGGCACCCTCGGGTCGCAGATGCCCGGCTGCGCCGTCTTCTCGGATTCCGGCAACCACGCCTCGATGATCGAGGGGATCAAGGCCAGCCGGGCCGAGCGCCACATCTTCCGCCACAACGATCCCGAGGACCTCGACCGCAAGTTGCGCCTGGTCGACCCGGCCCGCCCGAAGATCGTGGCCTTCGAATCGGTCTACTCGATGGATGGCGACATCGCCCCGATCGCGGAGATCTGCGACGTCGCCGAGGCGCACGGCGCGCTGACCTATCTCGACGAGGTCCACGCGGTCGGGCTCTACGGGGCACGCGGCGGCGGCATCTCGGAGCGCGACGGCCTCGCCCATCGCCTAGACGTCATCGAGGGCACCCTCGGCAAGGCCTTCGGGGTCCATGGCGGCTACATCACGGGATCGACCAGGCTCTGCGACTTCGTGCGCAGCTTCGCCTCGGGCTTCATCTTCACCACCTCGCTGCCGCCGGCCGTCGCGGCGGGTGCGGCGGCCAGCATCCGCCACCTCAAGGCCAGCGGCGCCGAGCGCGCCCGGCATCAGGAGCGGGCGGCCACGGTGCGGGCGCGCCTCGACGCCGCCGGCATTCCCTACCTGTCCAACGAGAGCCACATCGTGCCGGTGATGGTCTACGATCCGGTGCTGTGCAAGGCGATCAGCGACACCCTGCTCGACGAGTTCGGCATCTACGTCCAGCCGATCAACTATCCGACCGTGCCGCGCGGCACCGAGCGCCTGCGCATCACGCCCTCGCCGCTGCACTCGGACGAGGACATCGACCACCTGGTCGGCGCCTTGAGCGCAATCTGGAGCCGGATGGGCGTGCAGCGGGTCGCGGCCGAGTAGGCCGCGCCACGAGCCCTCCCGCGGTTCGAGGGAGGGTGCCTGCGGAGCGTGCGGGCCGGGACGACGTCCCGCGAGAGGGGGCGGCCTTTCCGAACGCCACGCCCCCCTTCATCGATCCCGCCGACGCGGGCCGCGGTCTCCCGGGGAGGGCAGAAGGCGCTGCACACCGGGCGCCGGGACCAGGAAAGACCAAGCGCATGAACCTGAACGGATCGATCCGCGCGATGCCTCTGAAACCGGTCTCCACCGTGTCCGCGCGCGAGAAGCCGCCGATCCTTCGGGCCGCGGCGCCGGACAAGGCACCGCGCAGCCTCCCGGCTGCCGCACCGACCTTTCCGTTCTCCGCGATCGTCGGCCAGGACGAGATGCGCCGGGCGCTGCTTATCGCCGCGGTCGACCCGTCGGTGGGCGGCGTCCTGGTGTTCGGCGACCGCGGCACCGGCAAGTCCACGGCCATCCGGGGCCTCGCCGCCCTGCTGCCGCCGATGGCGGCGGTGGTGGGCTGTCCCTATGCCTGCGATCCCGGCCGGCCGGCCGAGCACTGCCACCATTGCCGCGAGCAGGCGGTGCTGCCCGCCGAGTCCGTCCCGGTCCCGGTGGTGGATCTGCCCCTGGGCGCCACGGAGGACCGGGTGGTCGGCGCCCTCGACCTGGAGCGGGCCCTGACGCGCGGCGAGAAGGCCTTCGAGCCGGGTCTGCTGGCGCGGGCCAATCGCGGTTTCCTCTACATCGACGAGGTCAACCTCCTCGAGGACCATCTCGTCGACCTCCTCCTCGACGTCGCCGCCTCCGGCGTGAACACCGTGGAGCGCGAGGGGCTGAGCATCCGCCATCCCGCCCGGTTCGTCCTCGTCGGCAGCGGCAATCCGGAGGAGGGCGAGCTGCGGCCCCAGCTCCTCGACCGCTTCGGCCTCGCCGTCGAGGTGACGACGCCCACAGACCTGCCGACCCGCATCGACGTGGTCCGCCGCCGCGACGCCTACGAGCGCGATCCGGCCGCGTTCTGCGCGGGCTACGCCAAGGCCGACCGCGCCATCCGGAAGGCGCTCACCGCCGCCCGCGCCCGGCTTCCCGGCCTGAGCGTTCCCGACGCCACCCTGGAGGCCGCCGCGCGCCTCTGCCTCGCGCTGGGCACCGACGGCCTGCGCGGCGAACTCACGCTGATGCGCACGGCCCGGGCGCTCGCCGCCTACGAGGGCGCCGAGACGGTGGATCTCGACCATCTGGCGCGGATCGCCCCCTCGGCCCTGCGCCACCGCCTGCGCCGCAACCCCCTCGACGAATCCGGCTCCACCGCGCGGGTCGCCCGCGCCGTGGAGGACCTCCTCGCCCCATGAGCCCCGCCCGATGAGCCCGGCCTGGGCCGACGCCCTGCGCGTGGCGCGCCTCGCCGCCGCCGATCCGCATGGCTGCGGCGGCGTCCTCGTCCGGGCCGGGGCCGGCCCGGTGCGCGACCTCTGGCTCGACCACCTCGCCGGCGAACTCGGACCCGGCCGGCCCCTGCGCCGGATGCCGGCGGGGATCGCCGACGACCGCCTTCTCGGCGGCCTCGACCTCACCGCGACCCTGGCGGCGGGGCGGCCCATCGCCCAGTCCGGCCTCCTCGCCGAGGCCGATGGCGGGTGCGTGGTCGTGCCGATGGCCGAGCGCCTGTCGCCCGGCACCGCCGCCCGCCTCGCCGCCGCCTTGGATGCCGGCGAGATCCGCGCCGAGCGCGACGGACTGGCCGCGCGGGCACCGGCGCGGATCGGCCTGATCCTCCTCGACGAGGGAGAGGGCGACGACGCGCGGGTTCCCGAGGCCCTGGCCGACCGCCTGGCCTTCCGCCTCGACCTGACCGGCATCGCCTGGGGCGACACCCGCGGCGATCGACCGGAACCCGCGCCGGACCCGGCCGCGCCGGACGTCGATCCCGACGGTGCGGTCGCCGACCTCTGCGCGGTCGCGGCCGAACTCGGGATCCTCTCGTTGCGCGCGCCCCTGCTGGCGCTGCGGGTCGCCCGCCTGCTGGCGGGCGGCCGGACGCTCCGCCCCAAGAACCTGCGCGAGGCCGCCTGCCTCGTCCTCGCCCCGCGCGCGATGCGCCTGCCCCCGAGCCCGGAAGAGGCGCAGGCCGCGCCCCCGGAGCGCCCCGAGCCGCCCGCGCCGGACGAGTCCGCGCCCTCCGACGCCGGCCTCGAACCGGGCGCGGAGAGCCTCGTCGAGGCCGCCCGCGCGGCGATCCCGCCGGATCTCCTCGCCCGCCTGGCCCAGGCCGGCTCGGCGCCGTCGTCGCCGAAGGCGGGCCGCGTCGGCGCGGTCATGCAGGCGCCCCGCAGCGGGCGTCCCGCCGGAACCCGGCCCGGCTCGCCCCGCGCCGGCCGCCTCGCCCTCCTGCCCACCCTGCGGGCGGCCGCGCCCTGGCAGCGACTGCGGACCGGCGCGCAGGGCGCCCCGCGTCTCATCGAGGTGCGCAGCGCCGATTTCCGCATCACCCGGTTCCGGCAGCGCAGCGAGACCACCACGATCTTCGCCGTGGACGCCTCCGGCTCCGCCGCCCTGGAACGCCTGGCGGAGGCCAAGGGCGCCGTCGAGCTGCTGCTGGCCGAGGCCTATGTCCGGCGCGACCGGGTCGCCCTGGTGGCCTTCCGGGGGAGCGGGGCCGAGGTGGTGCTGGCGCCGACCCGCGCCCTGGCGCGCGCCCGGCGCGGCCTCTCGGCCCTGCCGGGGGGCGGGGGCACGCCCCTCGCCGCCGGCCTCGACGCGGCCGTCGACCTCGCCCGCGCCGTCCGGCGCGGCGGGGGCACCCCGGTGGTGGTGGTGCTCACCGACGGGCGCGCCAACATCGCCCGCTCCGGTGCGCCCGGCCGGGCCGCGGCCGGCGCCGAGGCCCTGAACGCAGCCGGCCTCCTGCGCGCCGCCGACATCCGTTCGATCCTCATCGACACCGCCGCGCGGCCGCAGGAGGCCGCGCGGCGCCTCGCCGAAGCGATGGGCGCGCGCTATGTCCCGCTTCCCTATGCCGATGCCGCGGCCATGAGCACCGCGATCCGCTCGGCACGCTGAAGGATCCGCGATGCCTGCGCCGAGCGACCGGCCCCAATGGGAGCGCGACGGCGCGGATTGGCCTAACCGCGCCGCGAGCCGGTTCGTCCGCGCCTCCGACCTGACCTGGCACGTCCAGGAATTCGGGGCGCCCGAGGCCCCCGTCGTCCTGCTCCTGCACGGCACCGGCGCAGCCACCCATTCCTGGGCCGGCCTCGCGCCCCTGCTCGCCGGGCACTTCCGGGTCGTGGCCCCGGACCTGCCGGGCCACGGCTTCACCGACCCGCTGCCCGCCGGGCGCCTGTCCCTGCCCGGCATGGCCGCGGCGATCCGCGACCTGCTGTGGACCCTCGACCTGTCTCCCGATCTCGTGGTCGGGCATTCCGCCGGCGCGGCGATCCTGGTGCGGCTCTGCCTCGACGGTCTGACGCCCCGCCTGCTGGTCGCCCTCAACGGCGCGCTGACGCCGTTTCCCGGCCTCGCCTCCGTGCTGTTCCCGGGGCTCGCCCGGATGCTGTTCCTGAACCCCGTCACCCCGCGGATCTTCGCCTGGACCGCCGACCGCCCGGCGGTGGAGCGCCTGATCCGCGGCACCGGCTCGCGCCTCGATGCCCGCGGCCTCGACCTCTATCGGCGCCTCTTCCGCCGCCCGGGCCACGTCGCCGGCGCCCTCGGCATGATGGCGAACTGGAACCTCGCCGCCCTCGACCGGGACATCGCCCGGCTCGCGGTGCCGACGCTGCTGCTCGTCGGCGGGGACGACAAGGCCATCGCCCCCGAGACCGCCTTCGCCCTCAAGGACCGCCTGCCCAACGCCCGGGTCCGCCTCCTCCGCAACCTCGGGCACCTCGCCCACGAGGAGGCGCCGGACCGCATCGCCCACGAGATCGTCGCGGCCTACCGGGAGCAGGCCGCCGAGCACCCTCCCGCCGGGACTTGACGCGGACGCGGCCCGGCCGCACCGACGGGCGCAGGATGTCCGCTGCGGGCTGTCCGACGACGGCGCCGGCCCGGCGCCCGTCCGCGAGGTTTCTCCCCATGGCCCTGACGCCCCTCACGCTCACCGGCCGGCATGTCGAACTCGTGCCGCTGGCGCAGGACCATGCCGCGGCCCTGTCCGAGGCGGTGCGGGACGGCGAAGTCTGGCGCCTCTGGTACACGGCCGTTCCGGCCCCGGATCGGATGGCGGCCGAGATCGAGCGCCGCCTCGACCTGCAGGCCGCGGGCACGATGCTGCCCTTCACCGTCCTCGACGGACCCGGCGGACGCCCCGTCGGGATGACCACCTACATGAACATCGACGCCGCCGGGCCGCGGGTGGAGATCGGCTCGACCTGGTACGCCGCCAGCGTCCAGCGCGGCCCCCTCAACACCGAGGCCAAGCGCCTGCTGCTCGCCCACGCCTTCGACGGGCTCGGCTGCCTCGCCGTCGAGTTCCGCACCCACGTGATGAACCAGGCGAGCCGGCGGGCGATCGAGCGCCTGGGCGCGCGGCTCGACGGCATCCTGCGCCACCACCAGCGCCTCGCGGACGGTTCCCTGCGGGACACCTGCGTCTACAGCATCGTCGCGCCGGACTGGCCGACCGTGCGGACCCACCTGACCTGGCAGCTCGAGAAGCCGCGCTAGCGCGGCCCGGCCTGCCGCCCCGCCGAGGGATCGGAACGATGCTGATACCAGTCCCAGAGAAGATAGGCCGGCAGGGGAAGGACGATCGCGAAGAAGATCCAATCGAACATCTGCGGCATGGCTAGGTCCTTTCGTTCGGCGGCTTCGTGATATCGACCCGTCGTCGCGCGCGAATGTTCCCCGATGATCCGCAGCGCCGCCTGCCCACGATTTGCAGCGCACTCCCGACGCCGATCCCCGATGACGGGGCCTCGGCCCGTCGAGCCGCCCGGCCGGAACGCGGATCCCGCCGCCGGCCGCCCCCGACCTCTCACGCAGATGGACCACACGGTGCCCGGAACCACGAGCCTCCTCGCCTTCGCGGCGATCGCCCTCGGCATGGCCCTGACGCCGGGGCCGAACATGGTCTACCTGATCTCGCGTTCGATCTGTCAGGGACCGCGGGCGGGCCTGATCTCGCTGGGCGGCGTCGCCCTCGGCTTCGTGGTCTACATGCTCTGCGCCGCCTTCGGCATCACGGCCCTGGTTCTGGCCGTGCCCTATGCCTACGACGCGATCCGCATCGTCGGCGCGGTCTACCTGCTCTGGCTCGCGTGGCAGGCCGTCCGACCCGGCGGGCGCTCGCCCTTCGAGGTGAAGACCCTGCCGCAGGACAGCCCCCGGAAGCTGTTCCTCATGGGCTTCCTGACGAACCTGCTCAATCCGAAGATCGCGGTGATGTACCTGTCGCTGCTGCCGCAATTCATCGATCCGGCCCACGGCAGCGTCTTCGCCCAGGCGCTGAGCCTCGGAGCCATCCAGATCGTGCTGAGCGTCCTCGTCAATGCCCTGATCGCGATCTCGGCCGGGTCGATCGCCGTGTTCCTGATCCGCCGCCCGTCCTTCGCCATAATCCAGCGCTGGATCATGGGGACGGTCCTGGCCGGTCTCGCCGTGCGGATGATGACCGAGTCTCGGCGCTAGCTTTTCCAACACCCGCAGCTTGGGGGGACCAAGCCGGGCGGCCTTCGGATCGGGCGCACACAGAATCGCGCTTGCACCCGACGGGCTGACAGGAATAGTGTCACTCTATGTTGACACTCGCCGACTCGCCGAGCCTCGCGACGACCCGGTCTCCGCGCCCGCACGCGGTAGTGATCGGCAGCGGCTTCGGCGGGCTGGCGGCAGCGGTGCGCCTCGGGGCGCGGGGCTACCGGGTGACGGTGCTGGAGCGCCTGGAGCAGCCCGGCGGCCGGGCCCGGGTCCACCGGCAGGACGGCTTCACCTTCGATGCCGGGCCGACCATCGTGACGGCGCCCTTCCTGTTCGAGGAGTTGTGGAGCCTGTGCGGACGGCGCATGGCCGACGACGTCACCCTGGCGCCGATGCTGCCCTTCTACTGCATCCGCTTCCCCGACGGCGCCACCTTCGACTACAGCGGCGACCCGGAGGCGATGCGGGCCGAGGTGGCCCGGTTCTCCCCCGAGGACGTCCCCGGCTATGAGCGCTTCATGGAGCGCAGCGCCGCGATCTGCCGGGTCGGGTTCGAGGAACTCGGGCACGTCGCCTTCTCCTCGGTCCGCGACATGCTGCGGATCACGCCGTCCCTGCTGCGCCTCGGCGGCCATCGCTCGGTCTACGACCTCGTGGCGCGCCACATCCGCGACGAGCGCCTGCGCACCATCTTCAGCTTCCATCCCCTGCTGATCGGCGGTTCGCCCTTCCGGGCCAGCGCCATCTACTGCCTGATCGCCCATCTGGAGCGCCGCTGGGGCGTGCACTTCGCCATGGGCGGCACCGGCCGCCTGGTCGACGGCCTCGTCGGACTGATCGAGGGACAGGGCGGCGCCATGCGCTACCGGGCGGAGGTCGCCCGCATCGACGTGGCGGCGGGCTGCGCCACCGGGGTGACGCTGGCCGACGGTACCCGCATCGCCGCCGACATCGTCGTCTCGAACGCCGATTCCGCCGAGACCTACCTGACCCTCCTGGGCGGGGAGGGCCGGTCCTGGCACCGGGCGAAGCTCAAGGCCTCGTCCTCGTCGATGGGCCTATTCGTCTGGTACTTCGGCACGAACCGGCAGTTTCCCGACATCGCCCACCACACCATCCTGATGGGACCGCGCTACCGCGAACTCATCGAGGACATCTTCGTCCGGAAGGTGCTGGCGCCGGATTTCAGCCTCTACCTGCATCGTCCCACCGCCACCGACCCGCTCCTGGCGCCGCCGGGCTGCGACGCGTTCTACGTGCTGGCGCCGGTGCCGAACCTCGCCGGCGGGCAGGACTGGTCGGTGCTGGCCGAGCCCTACCGGAAGGCCATCGCCGACAGCCTGGAGGCCTCGGTGATGCCGGGCCTTTCGGAATCGATCGTCACCTCCCGCGTCACCACGCCGGCGGATTTCGCCGACGACTTCCTGAGCTTCCGCGGCTCCGGCTTCGGTCTCGAGCCCGTGCTGACGCAATCGGCCTGGTTCCGGCCGCACAACGCCTCCTCGGCGTTCCGCAATCTCTACCTCGTCGGCGCGGGCACCCATCCGGGTGCCGGGCTGCCCGGCGTCCTGTCCTCGGCCAAGGTCCTCGACACGGTGGTGCCGGATGCGCGTCTCTTCGCTTGACAACGTCCGGCCCGAATCCCTTCGGTCCGAACGCACCCTGTTCGACGCGATCAGGCCCGGACCGGAGCGGCCCCCGCTCTGGGCGACGCTCCACGCGGATGCCGCCGACCACGCCGCCTGCCGGGCCGCGATCCGGGACGGCTCGCGCAGCTTCTTTGCCGCCTCGGCTCTGCTGCCGGCCCGGATCCGCCGGCCGGCCTACGGGCTCTACGCCTTCTGCCGCCTGTCCGACGACGCGGTGGACGACGTGCCGGCCCGAGACCGGCCGGCGGCCCTGGGCCGCCTCGCCACGCGCCTCGCGCGCATCTACGACGACGCCCCCTGCGACGCGCCCGCCGACCGGGCCATGGCCGACCTCGTCGTCGCCCACAAGCTGCCCCAGGCCCTGCCGGCCGCCCTCATCGAGGGCCTGGCCTGGGATGCCCAGGGGCGGCGCTACGAGACCCTGTCCGACCTCACCGCCTACGCGGCCCGGGTCGCCGGCAGCGTCGGCGCGATGATGACCGTGCTGATGGGCGTGCGCGACGGCGCCGTCCTCGCCCGCGCCTGCGACCTCGGCGTCGCCATGCAGTTCACCAACATCGCCCGCGACGTCGGCGAGGACGCCCGGGCGGGGCGCCTCTACCTGCCGCTCGCCTGGATGCGCGAGGCCGGCCTCGACCCGGACGCCTTCCTGGCGGACCCCGTCGCCGGCCCGGAACTCCGGGCGGTGGTCGGGCGCCTCCTCGCCGTCGCCGAAACCCTCTACCTCCGCGCGGAGGCCGGCATCCCCGGGCTGCCCCTGGATTGCCGGCCCGCCATCCGCGCCGCCCGCCTGATCTACGCCGAGATCGGCCGCGACCTCGAGCGCGGCGGGCTCGACCCGGTCACCACCCGCGCCCGCGTTCCGGGCCGCCGCAAGGCCGCGCTGATGGTCCGCGCCCTGTTGCCGCTCGCCGCCGTACCGGCCCATGCCGCGCCGGCCCTGGCCGAGACCGCCTTCCTGGTGGAGGCCGTCGCCGCCCAGCCCGTACCGGTGCCGCCGGCCTGGTGGAACGTTCCCGGTCAGGTCGCCCGGGTCCTCGACCTCATCGAGACCCTGCGCGAGCGCGAGGGCGCCGTGCCGGTCGGTCCGTGACCGACCCGCTCTTCGCCGCCTTCGACATCGGCCTGGTCTTCGCCCTCGCCCTTGGGCTGGCGATCTGGCAGCTCGTCGTCCTCAAGCGCGGCATCCGGCGCGACCGCGCGGAGGCCGAACGCGCCGCGGCCGAGCGGGCGAAGGACCCGCCGGCCTGAGCCGCCTCAGCGCGTCCGGCGCGGCATCCGGAACGGCAGCATCAACCGGATCAGCGGATGACTGTAACGCGTGAGTGACAGACTCTCGTGGATCGGCCGGACCGGCTCGCCGCGCAAGGTCGACCGTATACACGAGCGCGCATAGAAGGGGGTGTCCTCGAAAGTCCGCGCGACCTCGACACGTTCATCGTCGCTGCGCGTGTCGCGCGGCATGCGCCAGAACCGCGTCGGCGGCAGCGCGACCCGCCGCGGCGGATCGATGTCCCGGGGCGTTCCGTCGGCGGCGAAGCACAGGGTCAGCTCCTGCCGGGTGCCGTCGGTCCGGTTCACGTCGTAGAGGATCGCCGCCCCGTCGCGCAGGTCGGCCCGGCACCAGGTCCAGTCGCGAAAGGCCGCCTCGAGCGCGGTGTCACCGTGGTTGGTGTCGAAGTAGGCGGTCCCGCGCCAGGCGATCCCGGGCTCCTCCAGGGCCACTTCCACGGGCGACGAGGGCGCCATCGGCCACCACCGGTGCTGGCCCCGCACATCGAGGTGGTGCGGTCCCGGGGTGAAGCCAGGCGGCCGCAGGCGCACCGTTCCTCGAACCCGCGAGGGGATCGGCGCCGTCACCTCGTCGAGGCGGATCGTCAGCGTGGTCCCGTCCCACGACAGGCCGCTCGGCCCGATCTGGATGTGGTCGGCATCGCGGCTCAGACTCGCGCGGCCGCGCTCGGTCATGCAGAAGCGGTTGGCCCGCTCCCCGTAGAGCACGACGTTGACGGCGCAGTGGTTGAACGGGTCGCGGGCCGGATCCCAGGCGTAGTAGGGCGAGAAGACGCTTCCGATGAAGGCGATGATGGTCAGGCCCTGGCGTCCGTCCTCGCTCAGGGCATCGACGTACCACCAGACGTAGCCGTCGCGATCCACCCGCGTATCGAAGCGCGGGCGCCACTCCGGTCCCGCAGCAGGCTGTCCGCCGCGATTCGCCCGGACTGCGCCGCCATCGGCACCCCCGGCCCCGGATGCACGCTGCCCCCCGCGAGGTAGAGGCCCGGGATCCGGGTGCGGGCGCCCGGGCGCTTGAACGACGCCATCCAGCCGTGGGACGCCCGCCCGTAGAGCGCTCCCCCCGACCCCGGGAACAGGCGCGCGAACTCCGCCGGTCCCGTCGTCACCGGCTCCGCGATCTCCGAGAGGGTCAACCCGCTCGCGCTCAGGCGCCGCCGCATCGTGGTCACGCATGTCTCGATCTCCGAGGATCTGAAGGTCCGGGCCGGGGCGTTGACGAGGCAGAGCAGGCGCTCGGGCCGGCCCGACGGCGCATGCGCCTCGTTCCGGTCCTGCGCGCAGACGTAGACGGTGGGATCGTCCGGCAGGTGCCCGGCTCGGATGCGCGCGAACTCGGCCGCGTAGTCGCCGGAGAAGAACACCGTGTGCCGTGACAGCGGAAAGCCGTCGGCACGCGCCTGCAGGCAGAGCGTGACCGCCGAGAGCGAACGGTCGGCGGCCGGAACGGACTCTGCCGCCCGAGCGGCCTCGCGTCCGAGCAGGCCATCGGCGAGGGCCGCCACGTCGGCATTGCAGACCACGGCATCGGCCGGCAATCGCTCACCGTCGTCGAGGTCGACGCCGACGACGCGGCCGCCCCGCAGGGCGATGCCGCGGGCCGCGGTACCGTAGCGGAACCCCGCGCCGCGCTCCGCCGCGAGGTCGGCCACCGCGCCGGCGAGCCGGCTGAGACCGCCGGCCACGTGCCAGACGCCCTGGCTCTCCACATGTGCCACCAGCATCAGGGTCGCGGGCGCCGCGAAGGGCGACGAGCCGCAATAGGTCGCGTAGCGGCCGAACAGTTGTCTGAGGCGCGGATCGGCGAAGTAGTCGCCGAGCGCGCGCCAGAGAGTTGTGAAAGGCTGGATCCGCCAGAGGTCGCCCATCCCGGAGAGCCCAGCCCGGCGCGTCAGGTCGATCGGGCTCGGGCGTTCGCCGCGGATGAACGGCCCTTCCAGGGTCGCGTAGACCTCGGCGGCCCGGGCGCGGAAGCGACGGTATCCGTCGCGCTCGCGCGGCCCGGCGAAGTCCGCGATCGCCGCCTCCGAGGCCTCCGGGTCTGCGTGGAGATCCAATCGCTCGCCCGGACCCCAGGCATGACGGGCCAGGATCGCGGCCGGCTCCAGCCCGACATGGGCGGCGAGGTCGGCGCCGCACTCCGCGAAGATCTCCTCGAAGACCCAGCGCATGGTGAAGACGGTCGGCCCGGCATCGACGGCGCTGTCGCCCACCGGAACGCGGCGCATCTTGCCCCCCGGTCGCGGGCTGGTCTCCAGCACCGTCACGTCGAGCCCAGCGGCGGCGAGCTTCAAGGCCGCCACGAGCCCCCCGATTCCGGCGCCGATGATGACGACCTTCACGCAGGTTTCTCCGTCATGCGGTTCTGTCTTGACGACTGTCAATAAATACTGACAGTTTGTAATAGCAAGTACAAGTGACACAGGAGAGACGGCCATGGACGCCAACCGTCGCATCGAGCAGGCCCTCGACGCCGCCGTCGCCCATCTCGAGGCTCCCGGTGCTCCGCCCCGGCTCGCAGAATCCATCCGGTATGCTGTCTTCCCGGGTGGACATCGGATCCGTCCGCGCCTCTGTCTCTCGGTCGCTCGCGCCTGCGGTGACGACGATCCGTCAGCCTCGGACGCTGCGGCTGCGGCGATCGAACTTCTGCACTGCGCTTCGCTGGTGCACGACGATCTACCCTGCTTCGACGATGCGCCGCTTCGGCGCGGCCAGCCCTCGGTCCATGCGGCGTTCGGCGAGCCTCTGGCGGTGCTGACTGGGGATGCACTGATCGTCTCCGCCTTCGAGACTCTCGCCCGCGGCGCGGCGCGCAGCCCCAAGCGTCTGGCCGCATTGGTCGGCCTCGTCGCCCGGGCGGCCGGCTCACCGTCCGGAATCGCCGCGGGCCAGGCCTGGGAATCCGAACCGACCGTCGCGCTCACCGAGTACCAGCAGGCCAAGACCGGGGCTTTGTTCGCCGCCGCGACGGTGACGGGTGCGGCCGCGGCCGGCGCACCCTCGCTGCCCTGGCGTCTCCTGGGGGAATGCCTCGGGGAAGCCTATCAGGTGGCCGATGACCTGCGCGATGTCGCCTGCCGACAGGAAGAGGTCGGCAAGCCCGTTGGTCGCGACTCGACCCTGGGCCGACCGAACGCCGCTGCACTTCTCGGCATGGGTGGAGCACTGGCGCGCCTGAAGCGCCTCGTGCGCGAGGCCGTCGAGGTGATTCCCGACTGTCCCGGTGCGGAGATCCTTCGTGCCGAGATCGTGGCGCAGACGCGCCTCTTCCTTCCGGCGAGCCTTGCGCAGGAACTGGCCTGACGTGGCGCGGAGCGCCGCACTCGATCCCCAGATGCCGCTCGGCCGCGGCGGACTCCGCGCCCGATGGTATGCCCTTCGGGCCCGCATCGTGGCCGACCCGCGGTTCCAGCGCTGGGCCGCCGGCTTCCCGCTGACGCGACGCATCGCGCGTTCGAATACGCGAGCGCTGTTCGATCTCTGCGCCGGGTTCACCTACTCGCAGACGCTTCTCGCCTGCGTCCGCCTGAATCTCTTCGGCCTGCTCTCGAATGGACCCATGTCCGAGGCGGCTCTGGCCGCCCGTATGGGGCTATCCTCCGAGGCTGCCGCGCGACTCCTCAAGGCGGCGGCCTCGCTGCGCCTGATCCGGCGTCTACCGGATGGCCGCTACCTGCTGGCGGATCTCGGTGCTGCCCTGGTGGGCAATCCGTCGATTGGCCGAATGATCGAGCACCACGCCCTGCTCTATGACGATCTGCGCGATCCCGTTGCACTCCTGCGCGGGGAAGCGGGGCGGACGCGTCTGGCGGGTTATTGGCCCTATGCGGGTGAGGATGGGGCCGCCCTGCAGACGGACGCGGTCGCGCCCTACAGCGGTCTGATGTCGGCGTCACAGGCCTTGATCGCCGAGGATATTCTCGATGCCTACCCGATGCGGCGACACGCCTGCCTGATGGATGTCGGCGGTGGCGAAGGCGCCTTTCTTGCTGCGGCCGGCCGAACGGCACCTGCCCTCCGGCTCCGTTTGTTCGACCTGCCGGCGGTCGCGCGACGCGCGCACGGGCAACTGGCCCGGGCCGGTTTCGATGGCCGCTTCGAGACTTTCGGCGGCAGCTTCCTTTCCCACCCCCTACCGCCTGGCGCCGACGTCATCACCCTGGTGCGGATCGTTCACGATCACGACGATGCGACCGTTCGCATCCTGCTTCGGGCCGTCCGGGACGCGCTGCCGCCGGGCGGGCGCCTCGTCCTCGCCGAACCCATGAGTGGCACGCCCGGCGCCGAACAGATCACCGACGCGTATTTCGGATTCTACCTTCTGGCGATGGGCAGCGGGCATTGCCGCACCCGTGAAGAACTGACCGCGCTGCTTCGCGAGGCCGGATTCGGGCAGACCCGCGAGATCTCCACCCGTCGTCCACTCCTGGCCCGCCTTCTGGTGTCCACGCAATAAGACACCGACCAGTGTAAGTTATGCTTGACGTTCAAAAGTGTCTATCTAGGATGACATAACAGGTTCGAAGCGAAACGAGCCGAGTCGGTGGATCAGGGGAGGGCAGGCTCGATGCAGACGAACGCTGTCGTCCTCCACGATCCCGGCAAGCTCAGCATCGAGAGCTTGGTGCTCGACGATCCCACCGCGGCCGACGCCGTGGTCGCCGTGCGGTGGAGCGGGATCAGCACCGGAACAGAGCGCCTGCTCTGGACGGGCCGGATGCCCCCGTTTCCCGGAATGGGCTACCCGCTGGTGCCCGGCTACGAATCCGTCGGCGAAATCGTGGAGGCCGGGGCCGACAGTGGAGTTCGGGTCGGACAGACCGTGTTCGTCCCCGGCGCCCGCTGCTTTGGCCCGGTGCGCGGGTTGTTCGGCGGGGCGGCCTCTCATCTCGTCAGTGCTGGTGGCCGGCTGGTTCCGATCGACGACGCGTTGGGCGAGCGCGGAACCTTGATCGCGCTGGCGGCCACCGCACGCCATGCCCTCGCAGGCATCGATCTGCAGCGTCCTCTCTTGATCGTTGGCCACGGCGTCCTTGGGCGTCTCGTCGCGCGGATCGCCGGGGCGCTCGGCGGGAGCCCCAAGGTTTGGGAAACCAATCCCGTCCGCCGCTCGAGCGGTGATGCCTATCTGGTCGTCGCGCCCGATGGGGATGCCCGGCGGGACTACGCGACGATCCTCGATGTCAGCGGCGACCGCGCGATCCTCGATACGGCCATCGCGCGCCTCGCCCAAGGCGGCGAGATCGTCCTCGCCGGATTCTACGAGGGTCGACTCGAGTTCGACTTCGCTCCGGCCTTCCTGCGCGAAGCGCGTATCCGCGTCGCTGCCCAATGGCGGCCGGAGGACCTCACGGCGACCCTGGCGCTGATCGCTGCGGACCGTCTCTCCCTCGACGGCCTCGTCACTCATCGGCGCCCGGCCGCGGACGCTCCTCACGCCTATCGCACGGCCTTCGGCGAGCCGGAGTGCCTGAAGATGATCCTGGATTGGAGAGCCGCATGAACATGCAGCTGAACGGCGCGGCCCTGAAGGCCTCCGAGGCGCTCCGCGCGGAGGCCGGCATCGAACCGGATCCCGTACCGGTGAAGGCCACCAAGGAGACGCAGATCATCGCGATCTACGGCAAGGGCGGAATCGGCAAGTCGTTCACGCTGGCCAACCTCAGCTACATGATGGCCCAGCAGGGCAAGAAAGTCCTGCTCATCGGGTGTGATCCGAAGAGCGACACCACCTCGTTGTTGTTCGGCGGACGCGCCTGCCCGACGATCATCGAGACCTCGACCAGGAAGAAGCTCGCCGGCGAGCAGGTCGCGATCGGCGACGTGTGCTTCAAGCGCGATGGTGTCTACGCCATGGAACTCGGCGGGCCCGAGGTCGGGCGTGGCTGCGGCGGACGCGGCATCATCCACGGCTTCGAGCTGCTGGAGAAGCTCGGCTTCCACGAGTGGGGCTTCGATTACGTCCTGCTCGACTTCCTCGGCGACGTGGTCTGCGGCGGCTTCGGCCTGCCGATCGCCCGCGACATGTGCCAGAAGGTCATCGTCGTCGGCTCGAACGATCTCCAGTCGCTCTACGTCGCCAACAACGTCTGTTCGGCGGTGGAATACTTCCGCAAGCTCGGCGGCAACGTCGGCGTCGGCGGCCTCGTCATCAACAAAGACGACGGCACCGGCGAGGCCCAGGCCTTCGCGGCCGCCGTCGGCATCCCGGTCCTCGCCTCGATCCCGGCCGACGACGACATCCGCAAGAAGAGCGCGAATTACGAGATCATCGGGCGCCCCGAGAGCCAATGGGGATCGCTGTTCGCCGACCTGGCGCAGAACGTCCATGCGGCGACCCCCAACCATCCGACGCCCCTGAACCAGGACGGTCTCCTGGGCCTGTTCAAGGGCGAGGCCGTCGGCCGCGGCGTCACCCTGGTACCCGCCACCTTCGAGGACATGTGCGGCACGGCGCAGGTCGTGAAGCCATCCCTCGAAGTCGTCTACGACGAGGTCTGACGCATCATGGCCGTCACCCTCGACATCGCCGATCTCCGCGCCCGTAAGGAGCGTCCGGCTTCGAGCCTCGCCCCGGTGCCGTCCGCTTCGGCCGAGGTCGTGAACCTTGCGGCCGTGAAGGGGGACGGCCTCGGCTGCCATTCCGGCAAGGACACGATGCGGGCGGCCGCCGAGGCCGCCGGCATGTCCGACACCCTGGAGCAACTCCGGAAGGACTATCCGACCGGCCCGCACGATCAGCCCCAGAGCATGTGCCCGGCCTTCGGCTCGCTCCGGGTCGGCCTGCGGATGCGCCGCACGGCGACGATCCTCTCCGGCTCGGCGTGCTGCGTCTACGGCCTGACCTTCACCTCGCATTTCTATGGCGCCAAGCGGAGCGTCGGCTACGTGCCGTTCAACTCCGAGACCCTCGTTACCGGAAAGCTGTTCGAAGATATCCGCGAAGCGGTTTTCCATGTGGCCAAGCCCACCGAGTACGACGCGGTTGTCGTCATCAATCTCTGCGTGCCAACGGCCTCCGGCGTGCCCTTGCGCCTGCTGCCGAAGGAGATCGACGGAGTCCGCATCATCGGGATCGACGTTCCCGGCTTCGGGGTCCCCACCCATGCCGAGGCCAAGGACGTCCTGGCCGGCGCGATGCTGAAGTTCGCGCGCGCCGAGGCCGAGCAGGGACCCGTCCAGGCGCCCCGCACCGGCCGGGCCGAGCGCCCGACCGTCGCCCTCCTCGGCGAGATGTTCCCGGCCGATCCGGTCGTCATCGGCGGATTGCTGGAGCCGCTGGGCCTGAGTGCCGGTCCCGTGGTGCCCACACGGGAATGGCGCGAGCTCTACGCGGCGCTCGACTGCACCGCCGTGGCGGCGATCCATCCCTTCTATACCGCGTCGCTCCGCGAGTTCTCAGCGGCCGGTCGGCCGATCGTCGGCTCGGCACCCGTCGGGCACGACGGCACCGCCGACTGGCTCGATCGCATCGGCGAGGCCTGCGCCGTGCCGCGCGCCACCGTGGAGGCGGCCAAGAACCGCGTCCTGCCCATGATCCAGGGTGCGCTTGCCGCCAA
Source organism: Methylobacterium sp. Leaf104 (assembly GCF_001422885.1). GTDB lineage: Bacteria > Pseudomonadota > Alphaproteobacteria > Rhizobiales > Beijerinckiaceae > Methylobacterium. The sequence continues at coordinate 770,547 of NZ_LMMZ01000001.1, forward strand.
CCCCATTCGGGGACGAATCACGCTGTCGGGCTACGAAGGCTCCGAACTGCTGGTTGGCCGCCTCCTTGTGGAGAGTGGTGCGGACCTCGCCTATGTGGGCACCGCCTGCCCACGTACCCCCCATTCCGAGGCCGACCGGGACTGGCTCGAGGCCCGTGGCGTCACGGTTCGCTACCGGGCGTCCCTCGAGGACGACCTCGCGGCCCTGATGGATGTCCGACCCGACCTCGCCATCGGCACCACGCCCGTGGTGCAGAAGGCCAAGGCGCTCGGTATTCCCGCCCTCTACTTCACCAACCTGATCTCGGCCCGTCCGCTCATGGGCGTGGCAGGAGCCGGCTCCCTCGCCAAGGTCATTAATGCCGCGCTGGGCAACCGCGCGCGCTTCGATGCCATGCGGGATTTCTTTGACGGCGTCGGCGAGGGCCACGCCGCCGGCATTTGGGAAGACGTGCCGAAGCTCCGTCGAAACGTCGCTTCCGCGGTACGAGCGAAGCCCGCCCACGATCCGATCGGGGAGATGGCCTGATGCTCGTCCTCGACCATGACCGGGCGGGCGGCTACTGGGGCGCCGTCTACGTCTTCACCGCCATCAAGGGGCTGCAGGTCGTCATCGACGGTCCGGTGGGCTGCGAGAACCTGCCGGTGACCTCGGTGCTGCACTACACCGACGCCCTGCCGCCGCACGAACTGCCCATCGTGGTCACGGGCCTCGCCGAAGAGGAACTCGGCCGCCACGGCACCGAGGCCGCGATGAAGCGGGCGCACGCCACCCTGGACCCGGCTCAGCCGAGCGTGGTCGTCACCGGCTCCATCGCCGAGATGATCGGCGGCGGCGTGACCCCCGAGGGCACCAACCTCCAACGCTTCCTGCCGCGCACCATCGACGAGGACCAGTGGCAGACCGCCGACCGGGCCATGTCCTGGCTCTGGCAGGAATACGGCGCGAAGCGCTTTGCCAAGAAGGGCATTCCGGCGCGACCTGAGCGCCAGGAGGGCGTGAAGCCGCGGGTGAACCTGATCGGGCCCGCCTACGGCACATTCAACATGCCCTCGGATCTGGCTGAGATCCGCCGCCTGGTGGAGGGCATCGGCGCCGAGGTGAACCTCGTTTTTCCCCTCGGCTCGCACCTCGCCGACGTGCCCGCGCTCGTAAATGCCGATGCCAACATCTGTCTCTACCGCGAGTTCGGCCGCCTGCTCTGCGAGGCCCTGGAGCGTCCCTACTTCCAGGCGCCGATCGGCATCCTCTCGACGACGCGGTTCCTGCGTGCTCTCGGCGAGGCACTCGGCCTCGATCCCGAGCCGTTCATCGAGCGCGAGAAGCACACCACGATCAAGCCGATCTGGGATCTCTGGCGCTCGGTGACGCAGGATTTCTTCGGGACGGCGAGCTTCGGGATCGTGGCCTCGGAGACCTATGCGCGGGGTGTCCGGCACTTTCTCGAGGACGAGATGGGGCTGCCCTGCCACTTTTCGGTGTCCCGTAGGGCCGGTGCGAAGACCGACAACGCCGCCATTCGCGAGATGATCGCGAAGAATCCGCCCTTGGTCCTCTTCGGGTCCTTCAACGAGCGGATGTACGCGGCCGAAGCGGGCGCCCGCGCCGTGTTCGTGCCGGCCTCGTTCCCTGGAGCGATCATCCGGCGGCACACCGGCACGCCCTTCATGGGCTTTTCCGGGGCGACCTACCTCGTCCAGGAGGTCTGCAACGCGCTCTTCGACATGCTCTTCCACATCCTGCCGCTCGCGCGCGACATGGACAAGGTCGAGGCGACCCCGGCGCGCCTCCACCGCGAGCTGGCCTGGGACGAGGCGGCCCGCGCCCGTCTCGACGAGCTCGTCGAGGCCCATCCCGTGCTGGTGCGGATTTCGGCGGCCAAGCGTCTGCGCGACGCGGCCGAGCGCGTCGCCCGGGTCGAGGGCGGGACGCGTGTCGGCATCGACCATGTCGAGCGCGCCCGCGCCGAAGCCAGCCTGGGAGCTGCCGCATGAGCGCACCTTCCGGCCTCAACCCCCATTCCCTTTCCGGCTGGTACGGCGCGGCGCCGTCCAGCTGGTCGATGCCGACCCCGCGCGTCCCGAACCAGATGCGCCCCGCCGCGAAACGCCAGGAGGAGACTCATCCCATGCAACGTTCGCTGAATCCGGTGTCGCGCCTGCATCAGGACGAGGTCCAGTTTCGGATCATCCTGGCCTCCACCTATCCCTTCTTCCTGGTCGCCGCACTCGCGCAGCGTGTGATTCCCCAGGCCAAGAGCACATTGCCGCAGCAACGTCGCTCGGTCTTCGCGGAGGCGCGGGCGATGGCCGTCTCGGCGATCCCCTTCGTCTTCATGGGGTGACCCTCCCCAGGCAGGAACCGCAGTTCGCTGCGGCGCCTCCCTGACCTGTTTTGCCCTCGGGTCGAGGCCCTATGCCCGCCCCCGATCGACCTCCCGTCCGAACTGGCGGGAAGGACCGCCGAAGCCGCGCCGCGCGGCCGCAGGCGCACCCCGCCGTCTCCCGTCCCACGGGCGCGGCTAGTCAAAGCGGAGGTTTGAACCGATGGCCAATGGCATTGTCGAGAAACCGAGCAGCCTGTCCGGGCTGACGGAACCGGAAGCCAAGGAGTTCCACGCGATCTTCTTGACGAGCTTCATCATCTTCACGGCGATCGCCGTGGTCGCCCACATCCTCGTGTGGCTATGGCGCCCGTGGCTGCCCGGACCGAAGGGCTACGCCGCCCTCGAGACGGCGGCCCAGGGCGTCGTCTCCCTGCTCTCCTGAGAAGGACCCTCATCATGCACAAGGTCTGGCTTCTCTTCGATCCGCGCCGCACCCTGGTGGCGCTCTTCACCTTCCTGTTCATTCTGGCGCTGCTGATCCACTTCATTCTACTCAGCACCGACCGGTTCAACTGGCTGGAGGGTCCCAAGGCGCCGCGCGCCGCCAACGCGCAGACACTGGTTCTGCCGACGATGCCCGCCTGACCAGGCCGGCATCGAAAGCAGAGTACCTCGAAAACGGATGATCGGCGGGCTGGCCACGAGCCACCCGTCGACCATCGCCGACAAGTCTGGTGATGGGCCTGGGAGGTCGCGATGGCGATGCTGAGTTTCGAACGAAAATACCGCGTCCGCGGTGGCACGCTGGTCGGCGGAGATCTGTTCGATTTCTGGGTCGGGCCGTTCTATGTCGGCTTCTTCGGCGTCACAACGCTGTTCTTCTCTGTGCTCGGCACGGCCCTGATCATCTACGGCGCGGCGCTCGGGCCGACCTGGAACATCTGGCAGATCAACATTGCGCCGCCCGACCTGAAATACGGGCTCGCTCTGGCTCCCCTCCAGGAGGGCGGCCTCTGGCAGATCATCACCTTCTGCGCGGTGGGCGCCTTCTCCTCCTGGGCTCTGCGGGAGGTCGAGATCTGTCGTAAGCTGGGCATCGGCTACCACGTGCCCTTCGCCTTCTCGGTTGCGATCTTCGCCTATGTCACGCTGGTGGTGATCCGGCCCCTGCTGATGGGTGCCTGGGGACACGGCTTCCCCTACGGTATCCTCTCCCATCTCGATTGGGTCTCGAACACCGGATACCAGTACCTGCACTTCCACTACAATCCAGCGCATATGCTGGCGGTGACGTTCTTCTTCACGACGACGCTGGCGCTCTCGCTCCACGGCTCATTGATCCTGTCCTCTACCAATCCAGGCAAGGGAGAGGTGGTCAAGACCCCCGAGCACGAGGACACCTTCTTCCGCGACACTATCGGCTACTCGATCGGAACCCTGGGCATCCATCGGCTCGGCCTGTTCCTGGCCCTGTCGGCGGGTTTCTGGAGCGCGGTCTGCATCGTCATCAGCGGTCCGATCTGGACCCGTGGCTGGCCCGAGTGGTGGGGCTGGTGGCTCAATCTCCCGGTCTGGCGCTGATCTCGAAAAAGGGAGGCTCGCGACACCATGGCCTACTACCAGAACATCTTCTCCGAAGTTCAGGTCCGCCCGATCTCGCCGGACCTCGGCATCCCAGTCGACTCGAACAAGCGCTGGGGCACACCATTCAACTCCTACCTGTTCGGCCTCATCGGCAACGCCCAGGTCGGCCCGATCTATATCGGCTATCTCGGGGCACTCTCCTTCGCCTGCGGCCTGATCGCCTTCGAGATCATCGGCCTCAACATGTGGGCGAGCGTGAATTGGGACCCGATTCAATTCGTGCGCCAGCTTCCCTGGCTTGCCCTCGAGCCGCCTCGACCGCAATACGGCCTGCGGGTCCTGCCACCCCTGGCCGAGGGCGGGTGGTGGCTGATCGCGGGGTTCTTCCTCACCGCCTCGGTGCTGCTCTGGTGGCTGCGCCTGTTTCGCCGGGCCAAGGCACTCGGCCTCGGCTACCACGTGCCCTGGGCCTTCGCCTCTGCGATCTGGTTGTTCCTCGTCCTCGGCTTCATCCGGCCGGTGCTGATGGGGTCCTGGAGCGAGGCGGTGCCCTTCGGCATCTTCCCGCACCTCGACTGGACCGCCGCGTTCTCACTGCGCTACGGCAACCTGTTCTACAATCCCTTCCACATGCTCTCGATCGTCTTCCTCTACGGGTCGACGCTGCTCTTCGCGATGCATGGCGGGACCATCCTTGCTGTGAGCCGCTTCGGCGGCGAGCGTGAGATCGACCAGATCGTCGACCGCGGGACCGCAACGGAGCGCGCCGCCCTATTTTGGCGCTGGACCATGGGCTTCAACGCCACCATGGAGTCGGTTCACCGCTGGGCTTGGTGGTTCGCGGTCCTGACGACGCTCACCGGCGGCATCGGCATCCTGCTCACCGGCACCGTCGTCGACAACTGGTACCTCTGGGCGGTCAAGCACGGCGTCGCCCCGTCCTATCCGCAGGTCTATCCGCCGGTCATCGATCCGTTGAGCGTGTCGCCCACCACCATTCCCGGGGGAGCTCCATGAAGACCTTCTTCACCGTCCTCGGAGCCTCCATCGCCTTCTTTCTCACGGTGGCGATGGTGGGGTTGACCGATTGGGATCGACCGCCGCTGGCGGTCCATCAGAACGGCTTTCGTGGCACTGCGATGGCACAGGTCCATACCCGCGAAGGCGTCGAGGAAACCAAGGCGGCCAACCTCGCGCCGGCTCCCGCCGATCCGGCCGAGCCCGGCGAGGAACTCGCCGGCACGACCTACGAGAACGTCCAGGTCCTCAAGAACGTCAGCGTCAATGAATTCAATCGGCTGATGGCTTCGATGACCGAATGGGTCAGCCCCGAGCAGGGCTGTACCTACTGTCACAATACCGAGAACATGGCCGACGACAGCCTATATCAGAAGAAGGTCGCGCGCCGGATGCTGCAGATGACGCAGCACATCAACAGTTCCTGGAAGGACAATCACGTGGGTGGCGCCGGCGTGACCTGCTACACCTGTCACCGCGGGCAGCCGGTGCCGGCCAACATCTGGTTCACCCAGCCGGGTCCCAACCGGCCAGGCGGCTTCATCGCCCGCAACAACGGGCAGAACATGGCCGCGCCCTCGGTCGGCCTGGCTTCATTGCCCTACGATACGCTCACAGAGTATCTCGCCGACAAGAACATCGACAACAACGCGATCCGTGTGAACGCGACAACGGCGCTGCCGACGACGAAGGGCAAGCCGATCCAGGATGCGGAGAAGACCTACGGATTGATGATCCATATGTCGGAAGGTCTTGGGGTGAACTGTACCTTCTGCCACAACACCCGGGCGATCTCGAACTGGTCGCAGAGCACGCCCCAGAGGACCACCGCCTGGCACGGCATCCGGATGGTGCGGGACATCAACGGCAACTATCTTGAGCCGCTGCTGTCGACCTTCCCGCCGAACCGCCTCGGCGCCCTTGGCGACGTGCCGAAGGTGAACTGCACCACCTGTCACAACGGGGTCAGCAAGCCGCTGAACGGGGCTCACGTGATCGATGCCTATCCGGAACTCGCGAAATCCACCGAGACCGCGAGTGCGGCTGACCCCAAAGCGCCTGAAACGACAGCTCCGATGCAACAGCCGGTGCCGGCGCCGCAATAAATAATGCCGCCTTATGTATGAGGAGAAACGCCGCTGGGGCCATCCCAGCGGCGTTTCGATCTCTGACGATTAGGTTGGTGGAGGTCGGGGAAGACCTCTTCCGCCCTATTTCTTGGTCGCCAGGTAGGCGATCACGTCGTCGATCTTCTTGTCGTCGGGATAGCCGGCGAAGACCATTTTGGTTCCGGGCACCTTCGCCTTCGGATTCTTCAGCCACTCGTGCAGGTTGGCCTCGTCCCAGGTGATCCCGGCCCCCTTGAGGGCTGCCGAATAGGTGTAACCTTCCTCGGAGGCCGCCTTGCGCCCGACGACGCCCGTCAGGTTGGGCCCGACGCCATTCTTGCCGAACGCATGGCAGGCCTTGCAGGGAGCGAACGCCTTCTCGCCTGCTGCGGCATCGCCCTCCGCGTGCGCTGCCATCGGGAGTAGTGCGGCGAACAGGGCACCGAAGATCGTATACCGCATGGAGTTTCCTCTCAGATCACTTTGGTGACCTGACATACGTAAAGCGCGATAGCCGAAAGTAATCCGAACGATCACGGCGTTCACGGCAACGTGATGAACTTGGATCGGATTAATTCGGACATTCGTATAGGCGCCGACGGGCTCGATCACTACCCTAAGCAGATCGTGCGCAATCGATTGGATTGAGTGGAGCGATGCCGATCCAGCCGATCGACGTCTGTCAGTTTCTCGATCGCTCCGGATGGAGCCAAGCGCGCCTTGCCTGGGAACTCGGCATTAACCAGCCGCGGATCTCGCGCTTCATCACCGGTATGAAGAGGCCGAACCGCGAGCTGGAGCGCGTGTTGCAGGTATTCTTCACCGAGGATCCACGAGCCCGAAAGTCCTCGGGGAAGACCCTGACGGCGCCTCGATTCCCCGACGGCACGGGACCGGGCCTCCCGTAGAGCGGTGCCGATACCCCACGCTATCCATGCCGTTCCGGTATCGATCCATCCAGTCTTTGAGTTGGACGGGCAGCAGAAACGCGCCGTAGCCTTCGTCCTGCAAACGGTCGCCGAGGTCCCGCCAGGGCGCCGACGAGAATGACCGATGTCCACCGAGGCGAAGGCCGGGTGGTCCGCTCTCAGGGAGAGACGCCATGGGCGCCGGTCTGGTCATGACCGCGGCGAAGCGGAGCCGTGTACGGCTCCTCATCGTCACGATGCTGTTTATCGCCACCACCATCAACTATGCCGACCGCGCGACGCTCTCGATTGCCGGTCCATCGCTTGCTAGGGATCTCGGCCTCGACGCCGTCTCCATGGGTTACGTGTTCTCGGCCTTCGCCTGGTCCTACGTCCTTGCACAGCTGCCCGGCGGATGGCTCCTCGACCGCTACGGCGCCAAGTGGGTCTATGCCGCCGCCATCTTCCTGTGGTCGACTTTCACCCTGATGCAGGGGGCGGTGGGCTTCTTCACCGGCTTCGCCGCGGTCGCCGTGCTATTCAGCCTGCGCCTTCTCGTCGGTCTGGCCGAAGCCCCCGTGTTTCCGGCCAACGCGCGCATCACTGCGGCGTGGTTTCCCACCTCCGAGCGCGGCACCGCTTCGGCCTTCTTCAACTCGTCGCAATACTTCGCGACGGTGCTGTTCACTCCCCTGATGGGCTGGGTGGTGCACCATTACGGCTGGCACCATGTATTCACGCTGATGGGTGCCCTCGGCATCGCCTTCGCTCTGCTCTGGACCCAGGTGATCCATGGGCCGAAGGAGCACCCGGCGATCAACCAGGCCGAGCGTGACTACATCGAAGAGGGTGGGGCGCTGCTCGACATGGACGGGCGTGGGGCCGGTGCGCAGGCCGATGCGGGCAAAGCGATCAAACAGCTTCTCTCGAACCGCATGTTCTTGGGCATCTATATCGGCCAGTACTGTATCACCACGCTGACATACTTCTTCCTCACGTGGTTTCCGGTCTACCTCGTGAAGGAACGCGGCCTGTCGATCCTGCAGGCCGGTTTCGCCGCGGTGCTGCCGGCGCTCTGCGGCTTCATCGGCGGCATCCTGGGTGGTTGGCTCTCCGATCTGCTGCTCAAGCGCGGCTACTCGCTGACCGCCTCACGGAAAATTCCAATCGTCGGCGGTATGCTGCTCTCGATGAGCATCATCGGCTGCAACTACGTCCAGGCAGATGCCGTGGTGATCGGCCTGATGGCTCTGGCCTTCTTCGGCAAGGGCATCGGGGCTCTCGGCTGGGCGGTGGTCTCCGACACGTCGCCACGCTCTACCGGCGGTTTGAACGGTGGCCTCTTCAATACCTTCGGGAACACCGCCGGCATCACCACGCCGATCGCCATCGGCTACATCGTCCAGCAGACCGGGTCGTTCAACGGCGCCCTGGTATTCGTTGGCCTGAACGCACTCGTTGCGGTGTTCTGCTATCTCGTCATCGTCGGGGAGATCAAACGCGTGGAACTGCGCTAGACGGCGCCTTTTCCTCGGACCGGCATGGAACCGCGGCCGTGGGGAACCCCGCGGCCGCATCGTCGCTGCGAGGCGTGATGCTCGATTTCGGCCAACTCCGCTGCTTCGCCGCCGTCGCGGAGGAGCTGCATTTCGGCCGGGCCGCCGCTCGGTTGAACATGACCCAGCCGCCGCTGTCGCGGCAGATCCAGGTTCTGGAACGGGTTCTCGATGTCCAGCTTCTCGATCGGACAAGCCGTTCGGTACGGCTCACCGCCGCCGGACGCAGCTTCCTGCCCGAAGCGCTGCGGATCCTGAGACTCGCAGAGACGGCGACCTATGTGACGCGTCAGGTCGCTGCCGGACGGGCAGGCGTCCTCAAGCTCGGGTTCACTGCGGCCTCGGCCTACGATTTCCTGCCGCGCCTCGTCATCGCCTGTCGAAGCGCGATGCCGGAGGTGACCCTCTCATTGCGCGAGATGGTGACCAAGGATCAGATCGAGGCGATCCTCTCGGGCCAGATCGATGCAGGCTTCATCCGCCCGCCGGTCAACCATCCCGAACTCGAAGCCGAGCAGGCGCTCGCCGAGCCGCTGGTCGTCGCGCTGCCGGCGGATCATGCTCTGGCCGACCGAACGACCCTCGGCCTCGAAGACCTACGCAGCGAGTCCCTCGTGGGCTACGCGCCACATGAGGCGAGTTACTTCCACGATCTGCTGACCGGTCTCTTCGCCGGAGCCGGCCTGCAACCGCGCGTCGTCCAGCAACTCACCCAGATCCACTCGATCCTGGCCCTGGTGCGCGCCGGTATCGGGATCGCCCTGGTCCCGGCGGCGGCCGAGCGCCTGCGCTTCGAGGGCATCGCCTTTCGGCCTCTCACCCTTGCTGTGTCACGACCGGCCGAGCTTCACTTGGCCTGGAAGCGGGATAGCGATGTCCCGCTCCTGACTCATCTGCGCGCGCTCCTGCGAGAGCTGAGCTGAAACGGACCGGCGATCGATGCGATGTCGGCATCGATCGATCCATCCTTTGGCTTGGACCGACATCGTCGAGATTTCTAGAACTCTGGACGCCAGACGGTGCGCAGACGCCGCGGCAGTTGGTTCGGGAGAATGCTCATGGTCTTCGATTCGACAGCTCCATCTCCGCAAGGCGCCTCCCGCACCCCGACCGTGACCGCCATGAAAGTGGTGCCGGTCGCCGGTCGCGACAGCATGCTGCTCAACCTCAGCGGCGCCCACGGCCCGTTCTTCACGCGCAATCTCGTCATTCTCTCCGATTCCACCGGCGCCACGGGCCTGGGCGAAGTGCCCGGCGGCGAGCGCATTCGCCGCACGCTGGAGGATGTCCGCGACCTCGTCATCGGCCGGCCGATCGGCGATTGGCAGGCGGTGCTCAACGCGATGCGTACGCGTTTCGCCGATCGCGATGCCGGTGGCCGGGGTCTCCAGACCTTCGATCTGCGCGTGACCATCCACGCCGTCGCGGCCGTCGAATCCGCTTTCCTCGACCTGCTCGGGCAGTTCCTCGACGTACCGGTGGCGGCCCTTCTCGGTGAGGGCCAGCAGCGCGACGCCGTCGAGATGCTGGGCTACCTTTTCTATATCGGCGACCGCCGCCGCACCGATCTTCCCTACCGAGAGCCGGAGCACGGCGATGGCTGGTTCCGCCTGCGCGACGAAGAGGCCCTGACTCCCGACGCGGTGGCACGCCTCGCGGAGGCCGCTTACGAGACCTACGGCTTCAACGATTTCAAGCTGAAGGGCGGCGTCCTGTCCGGCGAAGAGGAGATCGCGGCGGTGACCGCGATCCACGAGCGCTTTCCGAAGGCACGCGTCACCCTCGATCCGAACGGCGCCTGGTCGCTGAGGGAGGCGATCGCGTTGTGTAAGGGCCGAGGCGACGTGCTCGCCTACGCAGAGGACCCCTGTGGCGCCGAGGATGGATTTTCTGGCCGCGAGATCATGGCCGAGTTCCGGCGTGCCACCGGCCTGCCCACCGCGACGAATATGATCGCTACCGACTGGCGGCAGATGAACCACGCCATCCAACTCGGCTCGGTCGACATTCCGCTGGCCGATCCGCATTTCTGGACTCTCGCCGGATCGGTCCGCGTCGCCCAGCTATGCCGCGACCACGGGCTGACCTGGGGTTCGCATTCGAACAACCACTTCGACGTATCGCTGGCGATGTTCACGCATGTGGCCGCCGCCGCGCCCGGCCAGGTCACAGCCATCGACACGCACTGGATCTGGCAGGACGGCCAGCGCCTGACGAAGGAGCCCCTGCAGATCAAGGGCGGCCTCGTGAAGGTGCCCGAGCGTCCCGGCCTCGGGATCGAACTCGATTGGGGCGAGGTGGAGGCCGCGCATGCACTCTACCAGCGCCACGGCCTCGGCGCCCGCGACGACGCCACGGCGATGCAGTTCCTGATTCCCGACTGGACCTTCGACAACAAGCGCCCCTGCCTCGTCAGATGACCCCTTCGTCCACGCGAACCGCAGAAATCTTGGAGACGCGACGATGACCGACATCCTCACCAACCGGTTCAAGTCGGCCCTGAACGCCGGAGAGCAGCAGATCGGCCTGTGGTGCAGCCTCGCAAGCCCGATCTCGACCGAGGTCGTCGCCGGTTCGGGGTTCGACTGGCTGCTCCTCGACATGGAGCACTCGGCCAACGACCTGCGCGACGTCTATGCGCAGGTGCAGTCGATGATGGAGAGCCGGGCCCACGCGATGGTTCGGGTGCCGAGCGACGAGCCCATCACCATCAAGCGCATTCTCGACACCGGTGTGCAGTCGCTGATGATCCCCAACATCGACGATGCCGACCAGGCGCGTCGCGCCGTCGCCGCGACGCGCTATGCCCCGCGCGGCGTGCGCGGATTCTCGCAGGCGCCCCGGGCCGCCCGCTTCGGCCGCATCCCCGATTACCATGCTCGCTGCGAAGCGGAGATCTTCGTCGCGGTGCAGATCGAGTCGCGCCGCGCCCTGGACAACCTGGAGGAGATCGCGGGTGTCGAGGGCGTCGACGGTGTCTTCATCGGACCCGGAGACCTCTCCACCAGCCTCGGCTACCTCGGCCAGCAGAACCATGCCGACGTCGTCAAGGTGGTGCAGGAAACCATCGCCCGCATCCGCGGCAGCGGCAAGCATGCCGGCATCCTCACCGCCAACGAGGAACTCGCCCATCGCTACATCGAGGCGGGCACCCGCTTCACCGCCGTCGGTTCGGATATGGGTCTGCTCGCCCGCACATCCGAAGCGCTCGCCGCACGCTTCCGCTGACGCAACCACCTGGGAGACGGACATGAACGTCGGATTCATCGGCCTCGGAATCATGGGCGCGCCCATGGCCGGCCACCTCATCTCTGGCGGACACAGCCTCGCCCTCAAGACTCGCCGGCAGGTCCCCGAGGCCTTGGTCTCGGCCGGCGGTAACGCCTGTGCGACCGCCACGGAGGTCGCGGAGCGCTCTGACGTCGTCATCCTGATGCTGCCCGACACACCCGACGTCGAGGCCGTGCTGTTCGGTGGGGACGGCGTCGCCGAGGGCGTCAAGCGCGGGACGGTGGTGGTCGACATGAGCTCGATCTCGCCCATCGCGACCCGTGACTTCGCGGCGCGCCTCGCCGAGAGAGGCGTGGAATACCTCGATGCGCCGGTCTCGGGCGGCGAGGTCGGCGCCAAGAACGCCGCGCTCTCGATCATGGTCGGCGGCAAGGCGGACGCCTTCGAGCGGGTGAAGCCGCTCTTCGACCTGATGGGCAAGACGGTGACGCATGTGGGCGACACCGGCGCGGGCCAGGTCGCCAAGGTCGCGAACCAGATCATCGTCGCGCTGACGATCGAGGCGGTGGCCGAGGGGCTGCTCTTCGCCTCGAAGGCCGGAGCCGATCCGGCCAAGGTCCGTGAGGCGATCACCGGCGGCCTCGCCACCTCGCGCATCCTCGAACTGCACGGCGAGCGCATGATCAAGCGGACCTTCGATCCGGGCTTCCGCATCGCCCTGCATCAGAAGGATCTGAACCTCGCCCTGGAAGGCGCCAAGTCCCTCGGCCTCGCCTTGCCCGGAACGGCGCTGGCCCAGCAGCTCTTCTCGGTCTGCGTGGCCAACGGCGCCGGCGACAAGGACCATTCCGCCCTCGTGCGCGCCTTGGAGATCATGGGCAATCACCCGGTGGCCGAGGGCTGATCGGCCGCGCGCCGTCGCCCGGTCAGGTCCGGGCGAAGGCCGCCGCGTCGGCCACCTGCGCAAGCGTCGGCGTCACGCCGGTGTAGCGGATGAACTGCTCGAGGCCCTGTCGCACGAGCACGGCGTGCCCCGTGATGCAGGACTTTCCCAGACGCTCCGCGGCGATCAGGAACGGTGTCCGCGAGGGTAGGGCGACGACATCGAAAGCGATCGAAGCGGCGACGATCGTCGGTTCCGGGAATGCGAGAGTCGCGGCATCCGGGCCTTCCATCCCGAGCGGTGTCACGTTGATGAGGAGCGGTGCCGTCCGGTCGCCAAGCTCGGTCGCGTGGGAGTATCCGTATCGTTCCGCCAGGGCAGCACCCGCCGCGCGGTTGCGCGCGACGATCGTCCCGTCCCGAAAATCGGCGTCGCGCAGGGCCGCCACGACCGCTTTGGCCATGCCGCCGGACCCGCGCAGGAGGAAGCGCGTCGCCGGATCGATGCCGTGCTGCGCCAGCAGGCCACGTACGGCGACGTAGTCGGTGTTCGAACCGGTGAGCCGGCCGCTTTCGTTCACGATGGTGTTGACGCTGTCGATCGCCTGCGCGGACGGATCGAGGGCGTCGAGGAGGGGGATCACCGATTCCTTGAACGGCATCGAGACCGCGCAACCGCGAATGCCGAGGGCGCGGATTCCGGCGACCGCTCCCGGCAGGTCGTTGGTGGCGAAGGCCTTGTAGATGTAGTCGAGCCCGAGAAGTGCGTAGAGTCGGTTGTGGAAACGGGAGCCGAAATGCCCCGGTCGCGCCGACAATGACATGCACAGGGTTGTATCGCGTCCGATCGGCGGACGCCGGGGGAGGGCTTCGACCCTGCGATCCACGTCGTCGACCACGCTCAGGGTCGGGGCTCCGCGAAGAATTTCGGGTTCAGGGCCGCGAGGGCGAGAAGGGGCGGGGGCATAATGACGCCGGCCACCCGCATGGCGCGAGCCGCCGCGCGGCAAGCGACTTGATCGTTCGCTCCAGCCGCCGCATCGAGTTGCGCCATGAGAGCCGGATCGGGTTTGGGGCTCGGCGCGGTGGCACCCGCCGGTGGCGGCGACTTGGCGGCAGCATTGGCCTGCGCAAGGACGGTCTTGCCGTCGCTGACGGGCGCCCGTGTGTCGCTGGTCGGAGCCTTCGTATCGGCGTTTGCCGGTCCGCTCAGACCGGATTTCTGCTGCGGATCACCACCGGCCGCCGACGGTTGTCCGTCGCTCTTGCCCGAGGCATTCGATACGGCTGTCGCCTGCTTCGGAGGCGTCGCGGCCTCCTGCTTCTTCTCCTCGGGCTTCTGCACGAAGACGACCAACTCCTTACACAGGTTCGCCGGCCCCTTCGAAACCTGCGCGGCCGCCGCGTCCTGGGCGTAGGCCGCGGGCGCCAGCACGGAACTCGACAGCAGCAGCGCGGCGATGGGCAGGTGTCGGATCATCTGCGGTCCCCTGAAGTCCGGGCTCTTGGTTCGGTGCGAGATCGTAGGAGGCTTAGGACCGCTTCGGATGTGACGGCTCGCCGGTCGCCTTGCCGTGAGCCGACTCGCTGGTGTCGTTGGTCCGCGGATCGCCGTTCCATTTCTCGCCGACCAAGTTCGTGCCCGGCTCCGACACGCGGGCGCCGGATGTCGCGAAGGCCTGGTAGGCGAACTTCTGATTGCTCGTCAGCGCGTACATGGCGACGACGCCGAGCCCGATGGCCGCGATGACGGCGAGGATGAAGGCTTTCATAATTGGGTTCCTCGTTGCCGTCCCGGCATCGTCAGGCAGCTGGAATGGTCATTCGGCAGCAGCGGGATGGCGCCCGGACAGCTGTGGCCCACTCGCAGTCTTCGCCTGCTCCTGCTCCACCCAGAGATCGTGGTGCGCGCGCGCCCAGGCAAGGTCCACCTTGCCGCTGCCCATGGCATCGTAGGCGCCTTTCATGCCGAGCGTACCAATGTAGATGTGGGCCAGGATGCCCGCGATGAAGGCGATGCCGATCAACGAGTGGATCACCTGCATGACCTGCATGCCGTTGATGTCCAGCAGAGCGAAGGGAAACAGCATCATCAGGCCGGTCACGCTCATGGCGACGCCGAAGCCGGCGACCATCCAGAAGACGCCCTTCTGACCCGCGTTGAAGCGGGCCGCGTGGGGGTGCTTCTTGCCGATGAACCCGCCGCCGGCCTTGATCCAGGCCCAGTCCAGACGGTTGGGGATGTTGTCCTTGATCCAGACCACGAACATCATCACCACGCCGAACATGAACGGCCAGGCGAGATAGACGTGGCTGTACTTCGCCCACTGCGCCAGGGCGCCGAAGGCCTCGGGGCCGATCAGCGGCATCAGCAGGCGCTTGCCGAAGATGTAGTTCAGGCCCGAGAGTGACAGGATGATGAAGCACACGGCCGTCATCCAATGGGTGAAGCGCTCGAAGGTGTTGAAGCGCAGGATCTTCCGGCCAGATTCCTGGCTGTGCTCCGTGAGGATGCGCCCGCGCCAGAGGAAGAACGCGCCCAGCGCGGCGATCATGCCGAGGATGAAGGCGGCACCGATCCACGGCAGGTAATGCTCGCGGAACGACTGGTACTCGCGACCCTGCGGTTGGATCAGGTTCGCGGCCTTCCGGTCCGGAATGCTGATCCGACCGGTGATCTTGTCCGCGTTCTTGAAGAGAAACTCTTCGTTCACCGAATCCGCCGTGGGCTTGGCGCCCATGGGGTTCTGCCCGTCCTGCGTCATCGGATTCTGGGCCTGCACCGGTTCGAACGCTGCCGGCGCGGCCAGGAGCGTCGACGCGACGACGAGGGTGCTGAGGAGCGTAACTGACCGCCGCATCGGCGTTCCTTTCGATGGCGTGTCGTCGCGGAGCCGGCGGATTGCCGCCGGCCCTTGGGGCGAGGAGGCGATCAGAGCGCCACGGTCTCGCGATAGGCCGTCTTCCAGCCCCAGGCGCCGGAGCCGTAGCCGCGCTTGATCACGCGCTGCTTGTAGATCTCGGCGATCATCTCGCCGTCGCCGGCGAGCAGCGCCTTGGTCGAGCACATCTCGGCGCAGAGGGGTAGCTTGCCCTCGGCGAGGCGGTTCGAGCCGTACTTCTCGTACTCGGCCACCGACAGGTCCGGCTCAGGACCACCCGAGCAGTAGGTGCACTTGTCCATCTTGCCGCGCGAGCCGAAGTTTCCGACGCGCGGATACTGGGGCGCGCCGAAGGGGCAGGCGTAGAAGCAGTAGCCGCAGCCGATGCAGATGTCCTTGGAGTGCAGCACCACGGCGTCGGCCGTCGTGTAGAAGCAGTTCACCGGGCAGACCGCCGCGCAGGGTGCGTCGGTGCAGTGCATGCACGCCATCGAGACCGAGCGCTCGCCGGGCTTGCCGTCGTTCAGCGTGACCACGCGACGGCGGTTGATGCCCCAAGGCACCTCGTGCTCGTTCTTGCAGGCGGTGACGCAGGCATTGCACTCGATGCAACGGTCGGCGTCACAGAGGAACTTCATACGGGCCATGGTCGATGCGCTCCTCTCACGCGGCCTTGATCTGGCATAGGGTACACTTCGTCTCCTGCATGCCCGTCACAGGATCGAAGCCGTAGGTGGTGACCGAGTTGACGCTCTCGCCGAGCACCACCGGGTCGGTGCCCTTCGGGTAGTAGTCGCGCATGTCCTTGCCCTCGTACCAACCCGAGAAGTGGAAGGGCATGAACGCAACGCCCTTGCCGACGCGGTCGGTGACGAGCGCCTTCATCTTGGCCTTCGAGCTGTTCTCGGCGCCGGTGACCCAGACCCAGGACCCGTCCTTGATGCCGCGCTCGGCGGCATCGCCCGTGTTGATCTCGACGAACATGTCCTGCTGCAGCTCGGCGAGCCACGGGTTCGACCGGGTCTCCTCGCCGCCGCCCTCATATTCCACGAGCCGGCCCGAGGTGAGGATGATGGGGAAGTCGCGCGCCACGTTGCGCTCGACGGCCGCCTTTTGCACCGAGAAGCCGATGTTCGGCATGCGGAACTGCCGCTCGTCGGGCCGGGTCGGGTACTTGGCCACGAGATCGGGACGGGGCGAGTAGACCGGCTCGCGGTGCACCGGCACCGGGTCGGGCAGGTTCCAGGCATTCGCCCGAGCCTTGCCATTGCCGAACGGGATCACGCCATGGTCGAGGCAGACCCGCTGGATGCCGCCCGACAGGTCGGTGGCCCAGCTCACGGTGTCGGGTTTGTCGCCGCCGATCTTCAGGATCGTGGCGAGTTCGTCCGCCGTCAGGTCCTTGTCCCAGCCGAGCTTCTTGAACACCCCGAAGGTGAATTCCGGGTAGCCGTCGGTAAGGTCCGAATCCTTGGTGAAGCTGTCCTCGGCCAGCAGGGTCTGTCCGTTGCGCTCGGTGCCGAAGCGGGCCCGGAAGGTGCTGCCGCCGTCCTTCACGTGCAACGACGTATTGTAGAGGATCGCCGATCCGGGATGGCGCAACTCCGGCTTGCCCCAGCACGGCCAGGGCAGGCCGTAATAGTCGCCGCCCACCTCCGGGTCGTCCTTGGGCGCCCGAAGGGTGATGAGATCGAACTTGTGCTGGTTGCGCATATGCGCCTTCAGCCGCTCCGGGCTCTGGCCGCAATAGCCAGTCGACCAGCCGCCACGGTTGATCTCGCGCAGCAGGTCCTCGGCGGACGGGACGTTGTTCTCGACCTTGATGTTCTTAAACAGCGTCTCGGCGAAGCCGAGCTTCTTGGCCAGGAGGTAGAGCACCTCGTAGTCGTTCTTCGACTCGAAGGCCGGCTTCACGATCTGCTCGCCCCATTGCAGCGAGCGGTTCGAGGCCGTGCGGGAGCCTTCCATCTCGAGGGAGGTACAGATCGGCAGCAGGTAGGTGTTGTCCTGCCGGGCATCGAGGGCCGCGAAGGTGGTCGGGTGCGGGTCGGCGACCACCAGCAGTTCCAGCTTGTTCATGCCCTCGATCGCCTCGGGCAGGCGGGTCACGGTGTTGCCGCCGTGGCCGAACACCATGAACGCCTTGATCGGGCTGCGCTGGTCGATCTGTTCCGGCGGCAGGTTCACGGCGTCGAACCAGCGTGTCGAGGTGATGCCGGGCGCCTCCATGTTCTCCTTGCGCGAGCGGGCTTTGCGGCCGGCGGCGGCGGGAACCTCGTCGAAGCGGGACTGCAGCCACTCGTAGGGCACGTCCCAGACACGGGCCCAATGGCGCCAGCCGCCCTCGACGAGACCGTAGTAGAGCGGCAGCGACGTGACATCGAGGCCGAGATCGGTCGCGCCCTGAACGTTGGTGTGGCCGCGGAAGATGTTCGCGCCGGTGCCGGGCTTGCCGACGTTGCCGGTGGCGAGACACAGGATGCAGAGGGCGCGCACGTTGGCTGTGCCGACCGTGTGCTGGGTCGCGCCCATGCACCAGATCAGGGTCGCGGGCTTCTCCTTGGCGAACTTCTCAGCCACCCGGCGCAGCTGCTCGCCGGGCACGCCGGAGACGCGCTCGACCTCCTCGGGCGTCCACTTGGCGACCTCCTTGCGGACATCGTCCATGGCGTAGACGCGCTGGCTGATGAACTCCTTGTCCTCCCAGCCATTCTGGAAGACGTGCCAAAGAATGCCCCAGACCACCGGGATGTCGGTGCCGGAGCGGATGCGCACGTACTCGGTGGCATGGGCGGCCGTGCGGGTGAAGCGCGGATCGATGACGATCATGTTCGCGCGGTTGATCTCCTTGCCCGACAGCACGTGCTGCATGGAGATCGGGTGCGCCTCGGCGGGGTTGCCGCCCAGGATGATCATCGTCTTGGCGTTGCGGATGTCGTTGTAGGAATTGGTCTGGGCGCCGTAACCCCAGGTGTTGGCGACGCCCGCCACCGTGGTCGAGTGGCAGATGCGCGCTTGGTGATCGACGGAGTTAGTGCCCCAGAAGGCACCGAATTTGCGCATCAGGTAGGCCGCCTCGTTGGTGAACTTGGCCGACCCGAGCCAGTAGACCGAATCCGCGCCGTTCTTCTCACGGATGGCACCGAGCTTGTCGCCGATCTCCTCGATCGCCTGCTCCCAGGAGACGCGCTGCCACTGCCCGCCGACGAGCTTCATCGGGTACTTCAGGCGGCGGTCGGACGAGACCAGCTCACGGATGGCCGCGCCCTTGGCGCAGTGCGTGCCGCGGTTGATCGGGCTCGCGTATGACGGCTCCTGGCCGACCCAGACGCCGTTCACCACCTCGGCCGTGACGGTGCAGCCGACCGAGCAATGAGTGCAGACGTTCTTCTTGATCTGCACGTCCGGCGACGTGGCCGAAGACCCGGCCGCGCGCGCCTGACGAACCGACCCCAGTTGGATCGTGCCGGCCGCCGCGAGGGCGCCGGCGGTCAGGCCGGACTTCTTCAGGAAGCCGCGCCGGTCGAGCACGCCGGCCGCGAGGCCCGCGGCGACGGCCTGATGCTTGGTGCGGCTCGCCTCGCCGCTCTTGCGCTTCGTCAGCATCGCAGGCTCACTTCTTTCCGGCGTTCGTGCTGTTCTGGAGGGTCTCGTAGCCGTTCGTCCGGTAGAACGCCTTCACCTCGTCCGTGAGGCGGTAGCGCGACCGGGTCTCGTCCGTGCCGGGGTCATAGGCCTGCGCCTCGGTGACCGAGAGCGGCGAGGCCATGCCGGCCGCAGCCGCCACCGTGCCGCCGCCGAGCGCACGGAAGAACTGGCGACGGCCGAGCTGGTCCTTCTGATCCTGTCCCATCGCTCAAACTCCTCAAGCGACTCTCGCCCGAAATGGGCGGAACGCGATGATCCAAAGGGATGAATGCCTCAGGCATCCATCGCGAAAGCCGCCGCCTCGATCTCGAGGAAGGCGCGTCCCAGCGCCCCCACCGGACGGTAGAAGCGCGCCGACTTGGCGTGCTCCACATCGGCGAAGAAGCGCTCGCCCCACGGCGCGATGTGCCGGAGGAAGAACGCGCGTGCCGCGCCGGGCTTCGCCTCGAACCGTCCGGCCGTGAGGCCCGCCATCACATCGAAGAGAATCGCGAGGTGATCCTCGGGTTCGGTCGTCCCTGGCTCTCGCTCGATGCCAAGCGCCGAAAGATCCTCGCGAACCCGGGCGAGGGGACGCTCGTTCAGGAAGCCGGTCAGGTAGTAGGAAGCGTAGGGGAGAAGCTCTCCGCGTCCGACACCGACGAAGAGGGAAAAGTATTCCTGCTCGACGACATCCGCAGAATTCGTCCTGGCGGCGGAGGCAAGAGCGCCCACCTCCCGTCCCAGCACGCTATCCCCGCCCTTGAGGCCTGCCAGCGCATCGAGGAGCTGTGACGTCGGAGAACGTCCGAGGAGGACCGCGAGAAGATCGTATTGCTGGGCGCGAAGGTAATCGACCTCATCCACGGCCAAGTTCCTTGCCTCGGCCGGGTCGATCCAGTCCGCCACGCCGAGACCCGCTTCGGCCGAGGGCTCTGAAAACGACGCACCGGAACGCATTCGACTCCTCTACCCTTCCGGCCCCGCGCCGCTCCACCTGAGAGACAGCTTAGTTTGGATTGATAATAAAAAGCGTTTCGCGCAACGGCAATCGCGTTTCTTGGGATTAGCTTGGCATCGCGCCGCCATGGCGTCGCAGGCGCGATACAATCGGTGGCGATTGAAACGTGCGCGTGGCTTTTTCGGACGGATGACAGCCATCCTCGACAACGTGCGGGTTTGGCTCGACCTGTGCCGCAAGCACTTGAGGCGCGCTCGGATCCTCTTCCGCGACCGGCGCGACAACGAGCTCCGCTTCGTGTTCTTCCTCCTGGCTCGCGGAGGTTTCAGGGGCGGGCTGCGGGGCATGGCCCGTCATGATGCGCTCGACCATTGCCTTGATGTCGTCCGTGGGCAGCATCGGACCGAGTCCGGGAACACCGCCGGGCGTGTTCCAGTCATAGGCGTATTCCCGTGCTTCGCTGACGAAGTCGCGAATGGCCGGATCAACGGACCACATCCTCCGAAGGGCGGCCTTCCGTAGGACCGCCGGAATACCGGCTCGGAGGAAGGGCGCGAGTTCGGTCTCGGCGGTCAAGTCCTCGATCCTGGGCAATCGGGCGATCGCTTCCGCCAAGCTTTCGGCCTGCGTCGTCGATTCCTGCGTGGACTGCGCTTCGATGGTCGACTGAGGTTCGGGCGGGGAATGGGGCGTCTCCATCACCGGCACCGCCTGCACGCGTTCCTGGCGACGAACCTCTCGCTTGCGCCGCGCCCAGCGCGACAGGATCCCTTCGCTCATTCGCCGCGCCCTTTGCCCTGACCGCCGCGTGCGAGCGCTTCCGGGTCGGCGCGGTCGCGCTTGCGCTTCTCGAATTTCCGTTCGACGTGGAAGGCCTCGAAGAAGGCGAGCAGGATCCCCTGGCACTCCGTCGGCATCGGCACGGTCTCCACGATCTCACCGATGCCTTCGGCCATCGCCTCACCTTCGTAGGGGTCCGCCGTCACGGTTGCGATCTCGTAGGCGTCTTCGCCGAGCTTCCGGAGGGCGACCCACAGAGAGGGTCGACCCGAGACGAGATTGTCGCGGTAATGGGACGTTTCCGCAGGGTGCAGCAGGACCTCATAGGCGCCTGCATAGAAAACCGTCTCCTCCTCCGTCTCCGAGAGCATCGTCCAGTTCGCCACAGGGGGCGCAGCCGGAAGTGCGGCGACGGGAAGCCAGGCATGCGTCGCCCAGGGGCCGCGCAGGCGCCGACGTGCCACGAGGATGCCGACCTCGAAGTGGTTCTGGGGCATGGCCCGATCCTGCATGGGTCCGCGGGACACCTGCCCGGCGTTCATTGCATCAACGCTTGATAAATCGTTCGGCATCAGCAGGACGCCTCGGTCTTTTTGAAAGGGAAGCCGACGATCAGGTTCTGCGGCTTCATCGCGACGAGCTTCGCCTCGTTCGCGGCCAGCAACAGGTAGACGGGCCGGTCACCGATCGAGTCGTCCAGGCGGCTTCGGTCCGCGAAGCTCAGGCTGAAGATCGCGATCACGCGCTCCCGGTCATCGCCCGAGACTGTCTCGCCTCGCCACAGGGCGTTGCCGATCCGGGTCGCCTCGGCGTCGAGGCCGACGAACCAGCGCCAATCGGGATCTTCCAGCCGGTCGAGCGGCGCGACCCGAACCTCGACGTTCAGGAGGTGCCCGACGAAGGCTTCGATCACCCGGGCAAGGCCCTCGCGGCTGCGCGTGCTGGAACCGAGGTTCAGGGCCATTGAGAAGGCATCGGACCGGCTCCAATAGCTCCAAGCGTTGTCCTCGTTGAGGATGTCGAGCTCGTTCGCCGCGTCCTTGCCCAGCATGGCAACCAGCGGCGAGAGCGGCGCACTGCCTTCTCGCGCCTCGATCACCTCGGCATCGGCCAGGAGAACGGCCCCATCGAGACGGCTGATCCGCTGGGGCCGGAACATCAACTCGGCGGCCCGCAGCACGAACGGGTCGTCGCAGCCGTCGAGGGCGTTGCGCAGGATCAGGTGCACGAGCTGATTGAGGAACAGGGACGGGATTCCCTGCAGGCCCTGGCGGACCATCCCGAGATAGGCCGCCTCGATCGAGCGTGCGTCGAGCAGACGGTCGCGGAAGGCGAGGAGCACCTCCCAGTTCTCCCGTGCATCCGAGTCCGCGATGGCCGCCACGGTCTCGGGCGGCACCGCGCGGCGCGGGGCGGCGACCAGGTCGGCGTAGAGCCTGCGCTCCGCCGCGCAGGCCTCCTCCGGCGGCACCAGCTCGGGACGAGCGAGGTAGGCGAGGATCAGTTCATCGGTGACCGCCAGCCCGCCGCCCGCCGTGCGCTGCGTCAGGTGGTGGCCGCTGGAGACCCAGAATTCGGTCATCGCGGGGCCTCTCCGGTTGCGAAATGCGCCATCGATCAGGCTCCCGAGGCTGTCGGAGACCGCGCGAGGCCGATGAGGTCGGCCCGCTCCTCGTGCTCCTCGTCATCTGTCTCCACGAAGCGGAAGGCGCGGGCCTGGGCGTGCAGGCGATCGGCACCCGGCGTTCCGCCAGTCCGCTGGTGGAGCGTCCGGAACGCTTCCGAAATCTCGCCCGCTTTTTGCGTCCGGTGCATCGCCACGACGCTCCCGATCGGCACGAAGCAGAGCGAGGCGGCGAAATCGATTTCTTCGCGGGCCGACGCCCGCGCGGTTTCGCGGTTCGGTGCGCCGAGACGTTCGTGGATGTGGTGGGCAAGGGCCTCCACCGCTGCGTCGCGCTCGGCCTCGGTGGCCTCGCTCACCACCACGAGGGTCGAGAAGCCCAGAGAGTTGACCCCGACGAACCCTGAGCGGAAGGCGGAGCGAGCCTTGCCTTCGAGCACGGTCAGGTCCTGGTCCCAGAACAGGAACGATCCCGTCACCGCCCACTCGCCGGGCTCGGCCGGATGCGCGAAGACGAAGGTGTCCGAAGGGTCGAGCCGCAGGGTACGCGGCAGCTTGAGTGAAGTCATAGCCGGACCGATCCCGTCTCCGGATCGAGCCATGCTGACGCGCGCAGCAGGGATGCCAGCGGCCAGTGCTCGGACCCGCCGAGGACGACGTCGCCAGCTCGGTCGATGCGCACCGGCACACCCACCGGGGTGGGAAGGTGCGCCAGGTAGCGCGCCGCGATTCCCTCGAAGCCGTCCTCGGTCCAAACGGAGAACGTGCGGCTGAGATTGCGCGCGAAGCTCTCCACCAGCGCATCGCGGATGTCGGCCGGAAATCCCTCTTCGTCGAGCGCGGTCGAGCCCGGGGTGAGCCCCGGATCGCCGATCTCCGCCTTCGAGAGCAGCAGCATCGCGGAGAAGACGAGCCAGTCCGGGACAGAATGCTCGTCGCAGCCGTCGGGCCAGCCCAAGCGCCCACCGCCGAGCCGCGCGCCGTCGAAGATCAGGACATCGGGCCAGCCGAAAGTCAGCGGCATCTCGGGTGGCCCGTGGGCACCGACCGCATCGGCCAGCGCCGTCATGGCCGCGAGGAAGGCGCGCCGAGCCGAGGACAGCGGTTCCTCCGGCGCCAGGATCACCGCGACGTCGAGCACGTCCGCGCGCTCGGCGAGAAGCAGCGCTCCGGCAGCGTCGGCCCCATCGCGCTTCGCCAGCGCCACCGCTTCACGGAACGTGCCGGCAGCCGACGAAACCACCCGGGCGGTGAAGGCGGGAGGCAGGACCAGGTTTGTCGCGGTCGTGGCGTGGCGGACTGTCATCGGAAGGCGGAAGGAGCTCGACGTTGGATTCTGGGTGGCAGACGCCCGTCCACGACATGTCCTGCCGACGACGGCGTCACAAGTCGCAAGATGCGCGCGGGACGCGACGTCGCTGCGCGGTGATGCCGGATCATAGTTTTGAACCATTTGAGTATATGGCATACGAACGACGACGCGAAGAGGCGACGCCACGCACGCGCATCCGCCGTCGTAATCCTTCTTCCGCTCGATCCAGGATCCGTCCGTGTCAGACCGTATCGTATTCGCCTGCTCCTGCGAGAAGACGATGCCGCTCGATGCCGATGCGATCGCGCGCGGCTGCACGGGCTCCCTGAAGCTTGCCGACCAACTCTGTGGCCGAGAGCTCGACCTGTTTCGCAACGCTCTGCGGGCGGACGGGCCCGTGACGGTGTCCTGCACGCTGCAATCTCCGCTCTTCGAAGAGGTCGCGTCCGAATTCGGCGCAGAAGACCGTGTCGCCTATGCCAAGATCCGCGAGACGGCAGGCTGGTCGTCGCAAGCGCGCGAGGCCGGTCCCAAGATAGCGGCGCTGCTCGCGGCCTCCGCCGAGCCCGTCCCGGATGCGGTGACGGTGCCGATCGAGAGCCACGGCGTGGCGCTGATCTACGGTCGCGACGCGACCGCCATCGAGGTCGGACGCCGGCTCGCCGAGCACCTCGACGTGACGGTGCTGCTGACCCGGCCCGAGTCCGTCGAGCCGCCGCTGCGCAACGACTTTCCGATCGTGCAGGGCACCGTCGCCGGTGCCAAGGGCCGCCTCGGCGCCTTCGAGCTACGGATCGACGACTATGCGTTGCCGGCGCCGTCCTCCCGATCGCACCTCCTGTTCGGTCCGAGCCGCAACGGTGCCACGTCGACCTGCGACATCGTCATCGACGTGAGCGCGGGCACCGCCCTGTTTCCCGCCCACGAGGTCCGGCTCGGCTACATGCGGGCCGATCCGCGTGACCCGGCGGCGGTCGAGCGCGTGATCGCGGAGGCGTCGCACCTCGTTGGCATCTTCGACAAGACCCGCTTCGTGGATTTTCACGCCGACCTCTGCGCGCATTCGCGGTCGCGCATCACCGGCTGCACCCGCTGTCTCGAAGTCTGTCCCACCGGGGCGATCGGCTCGGCCGGGGATACGGTGACGATCGACCCCTACATCTGCGCCGGCTGTGGAAACTGCGCCTCGGTCTGCCCGACCGGGGCCGCCGCCTACGCCCTGCCGCCGGCCGATGCGCTGATGCGCCGCCTGCGTGCGCTGATGCTGGCCTATGAGGCGGCCGGGGGACGTGACGCGGTCGTGCTCTTCCATGATGGCGCGCATGGCGAACCCCTGATCGATGCGCTGGCCCGCCATGGCGACGGGCTGCCGGCCCGGGTCCTGCCCGTGCGGTTGAACGAAATCACCCAGCTCGGACCGGAATCCTTCGCGGCGCTCTTCGCCCACGGCGCTGCGGGCGTCCGGATCCTCGCCCGCGGCCGTCCGAAGCACGATCTCGACAGCCTGCGCCGGGCGGCGACCCTCGGAGACACCCTGGCGCGCGGCCTCGGCTACGGCGGTGCTGCGGCCGATCCCGTCGTCTCGCTGATCGAGACGGATGACCCCGACCTACTGGGAGCTGCTCTGGCTGCAATCTCCGCCGGACGGACGGCCCGCGCGCCGTCACGGTTCATGCCCATCGGCGGCAAGCGCGAGGTTCTACGCTTCGCTTTCAACGAGATGCATGCGGCCGCGCCCGAGCCGGTGGCGCGGATAGCGCTCGCCGCCGGAGCACCGTTCGGCGGTCTGGACTTCCGCACCGCGGATTGCACCCTCTGCCTCGCCTGCGTCGGCGCTTGCCCGACTCATGCGCTCTCGGACAGCGCCGATCGGCCGTTGCTCGCCTTCGAGGAGAGCCTCTGCGTCCAGTGCGGCCTGTGCGCCAATACCTGTCCCGAGAACGTCATCACGCTAAAGCCCGGGGTCGATTTCGAGGCTTGGGCCGCGCCGCGCCGGGTGGTGAAGGAGGAGGAGCCCTTCGCCTGCCTCGCCTGCGCCAAGCCCTTCGGCACGCGCAGCACCATCGAACGGGTCGTGGAAAAGCTGCGCGATCGGCACTGGATGTTCCGTGGCGAGGCGGGCGAAGC
The DNA here is from genome assembly GCF_001422885.1 of Methylobacterium sp. Leaf104. Lineage (GTDB taxonomy): Bacteria > Pseudomonadota > Alphaproteobacteria > Rhizobiales > Beijerinckiaceae > Methylobacterium. The sequence continues at coordinate 796,474 of NZ_LMMZ01000001.1, forward strand.
GCGCGTTCAGGCGCTCATGATGTGCGAAGACTGTCGTGTCGAGGTCGCGGTGAATCAGGGCTTCGATCCCCATGCCGGACCGGAGCGCGATCGTCCGCGCACCACGGAAGACTACCTGCGTGAGCGAGCCGCTCGCGGCGAGGCGATCTAGCTGGGCGGATCGCGGCCGTGAACGCCTGGACGTGGCGAAGCATGGCGCCTCGCGACCTTGATCGAGTCGTCGCCCTGGCCGACCGATTGTTCCCGGACCATCCGGAGGAGGCGGTGCATTTCGCCGAGCGGCTGGCGCTGGGCGCCCGCCTCTGCCTGACCCTCAGCCATCAGGCTGGAGACGTCGGGGGCTACGCCGTGGCGTATCCCTGGCCACCGGGGCAGATCCCGCCTTTGAACGAATCGTTGGCGCCGGTGCCCATGGCGGAGGGGAGCGCCTACCTGCACGATTTCGGGATCGAGCCCGCCATTTCCAGATCCGGACATGCCCGCGCCGGCCTCGCGATGTTGGTCGAGCGGGCACGAGTGGCCGGTCTCCGGCGCCTCGCTCTGGTCGCGGTCAACCGGACGGTGCCGTTCTGGCAGGGCCAGGGCTTCGAGATCTGCGAGGCCGATCCTGCGATGGCCGCGAAACTCGCGAGCTACGGAAGCGAGGCGCGTTACATGATCCGGGATTTGTGAGGCCGCCTCAGCGGGTCGCCGTGGCGCTCTCCAGGAACTTCACCAGCGCCTCGCGATCTTCCACCCGGGTGATCGTCTGTTCCGGCATGCGCGTTCCGGGGGTGTAGCGGGCGGGGCCGACCTCGAAGAGCTGCGCGATGGTTCGCGCGTCCCAGACGAGGTCCATGCCCTTCAGGGCGTCGGAATAGCGGTAGCCCGGTGCGGTCGCGATCCGCCGGCCCATGATGCCGGCGAGCGTCGGACCGGCTCGGGGCCCGTCTTCGGGGGTGAGGGCGTGGCAGGCGACGCAGGCCCGGAACACCTCGGCGCCGCGATCTCCGTGATACGCGGCCAGCGCATCGGCCGGGCGCGGCATCGCCAGGGGGCCGATCGGCTCGCCGGTGAGTGCATTCCACCGCCGAACCAGACGGTCGCCGCCCCCGGTGAGCAGTTCGCGTCCGTCCGGTCGCCAGGCGATGGACCAGACCGGGAGGCCGGGACCGACGAGGCGGTGCAAGATCGTGCCTGCCGCGCGATCGATGACGGCGACTGCGCCGCCGGCTGTCGCCGCCGCGATCCGGGTGCCGTCGGGGGAGGGTGCAAGGGCGATCACCGGGTTCGGCCCGACCTCGACGGCCGCTCGGACCGTCCCGTCCGAGCCAAGCAGGCGTACGATCGCGTCTCCGCCGGCGACGGCGACCTCGCCGTCCGGGGTCACCGCCAGGGCGTTCAGGATAGTGGGCAGCGTGAGGACCACCGGAACGCTCTGCCGATCTTCGGCAGACGGCCAGATCCGCAGCGTCGCGTCGTAGCCGGCGGTGACCGGCCGCCCGTCCGGCAGGAAGGCGACCGCGTTGACGTTGCCCTGGTGTCCTTCGAGCACCCGCGCCGGACCACCGGCGATCGGCCGGATGCGCGCGGTTCGATCCCACGAGGCCGAGGCCAACAGCATCCCGTCGGGAGAAATGGCCAGGCCTGCCACCGGCCCTGCATGCTCGGCGAAGATCCGCTCGGGCTCGGGCCGACCGGCGCGCCAGACGGCGATGCGGCCATCCTCCGAGGCCGTGACGAACCCGCCATCGGCGAGCGCCGCGACGGCGTTGACCGCTCCGTCATGGAAACGCAGGACGGTGAGCGCCGTCGCCATGTCGATCGCCCAGAGGATCGCGGCCTGATCGAAGCCGCCGGAAATCGCGAGGCCGCCCCCGGGAGCGACGGCCAGGGCTCGGACCGGGCCGCCATGCCCGTGCATCTGCGCATGAGCCGCAGACCCGGACACGCCGAGGGCGAGCCAGCAGAGGGCGAGTGTCCGCAGGGCAGGCATCCGCAACACGAAGGCTTTGATGATTTCCCGCAACGCTGTTCCCGCCACGACGCGCCGGCAGATCAGCCCGGCATCCGAATCTAGACGATCCGCCTCGTCGATGTCCCTGCACGAGGACGGGACCCGGTGACGCGGTATGCTCGGGAGGTGCTTGATCATCGCTCGTCGATGGCGCATCGCTCGGGACATGATCGCTCACGCCCGCAGCGCCATCGCGACGAAGTCCGGCTCGCCCGCACCGGAAACCGGCTCACATCGTACCGCGTCCTCGGCCCTGATGCCTCTGGCGGAGGCCGTCCGTTCGCTGATGGAACGGGTGGCACCGGTTGCTCCCGAGGCGGTTCCCCTCGGCGAGGTCGTCGGCGGGATCTGTGCGGACGATTGTCATGCGCCGCGTGCCATGCCGGATGTCCCGATCGCCCTGCGGGACGGCTGGGTCGTGCGTGGGGCCGATGTCGTCGGCGCCTCGCCCTATGCCCCGATCCCCGCTCAGCGTAAGCCGCCCTGGATCGAGGCCGGGGACCGCTTGCCGGAAGGCGCCGATACGATCTTACCGCCCGAGGCGATCGAGGGCGCGTCCATCGTGGCCGATGCGCCGGTCGGTGAGGGAGTCCGTGCCGCCGGCGCGGAGGCCGCTTCCGGCGCTCTTCTCGTGGCGACCGGCCAGCGGATCACGCCCCTGCATCGCCTGGCCGTCCAGGCGGCCGGGATCGGAAGCCTGCCCCTGCGCCGTCCGCGGCTGACCTTGATCGTCGCCGGAGCACAGGAGCGTGAGACCCTGTCGTCGCTCCTCGCAGACCTCATCGTCGAGGCGGGTGCGACGGTCGCCGAGATTGCGGCTGCTCGGAGCCCGGAGGCGCTCGCGGACGTGCTCCGGATGCAGGACGGCGACGCCGTCCTGGTGATCGGCGGCACCGGGTTCGGCCGAGACGATCACGCTGCCGCCGGACTATCGCTGGCCGGAACCCTGAAGGCACACGGAATCGCGCTGAAGCCGGGAGAGACCACGGGCTTCGGCGAGGTCGGAGGACGGGCGGTCCTGCTGCTGCCGGGACGACCCGATGCGGCGCTGAGCGCGTTCCTGACCCTCGGCCGCGCTCTGATCGCGACGCTGTCGGGAGCCGTGCCGGTCGCCGGCATCTCCGCGCCGCTCCTGCGCAAGGTCGTCTCCACCATCGGACTGAGCGAGGTCGTCTATGCCCGAAGGATGCCCGACGGGCTGCTGCCGCTCGGCAGCAGCGACTTGGCACTCACCAGCCTGATCCAGGCCGACGCGGCGATCCTCGTCGGACCGGATTCCGAAGGATCCCCGGCCGGCAGCATCGTCTCGGGCCTGCCCCTTTGAGCGCCGCCATGCCCACCGCCATCGCCTCTGACGAGAGCGCCTTCCTCGACCGTCTGGCCCAGGCCGCCCGCCAGGAGCAGTTCCTCACCGTCGTCAGTCGTGAGGAGGCGGTCGAGCGCTTCCGGGCGGCCGTGCCGCACCGAGCCCTGCCAGCCGAGACCGTGGAACTCGCCGACGCGCTCGGACGGGTTCTCGCCCACGACGTCGCCTCGCCCATCGACGTGCCGCCCTTCGACCGCGCTCTGGTCGATGGCTTCGCGCTGCGCGCCGCCGACACCGAGGGCGCCGGAGAGGCGTTGCCGCGCCGGCTGGCCCTCAATCGCGAGATCCTCGCCTGCGGGGTCGCGCCGGCCTTGGCCGTTACGCCCGGCACCGCGACGCCGATCGCCACGGGCGGGGTTGTTCCGCGGGGCGCCGACGCGGTCGTGATGATCGAGCAGACCGAATTTCGGCCGGACGGCCCCTCGATCGACCTCGCCCAGCCAGCGCGGCCGGGCCAGTTCATCGGTTATGCCGGTTCCGACATGGCCGCGGGCGAGACCGTTCTGCGCAAGGGGATGCTGATCACCGCGCGGGAGATCGGCATGCTGGCCGCCTGCGGTCTCGCGGCCATCGACGTCGTCCGCCGCCCACGCGTCGCGGTGCTCTCCACCGGCGACGAACTCGTCGCTCCGGGCGAAGCGCTGGTGGCGGCAGCGATCTACGATTCCAACGGGCCGATCGTGTCCGCCACGGTGACCGAGAACGGCGGCACGGTGAGGCCGCTCGGCATCGTTCGAGATCAGGAGCCGGCCCTCGAGGCCGCGCTTCGCGATGCCATCGCCAGGAGCGACATCGTCGTTCTGTCGGGCGGGACCTCGAAGGGCGCCGGGGACGTCTCGCACCGCATTCTCCAGCGTCTCGGCGAGCCTGGCATTCTCGTGCACGGCGTTGCCCTCAAGCCCGGCAAGCCGCTCTGCCTCGCGGTGGCGGAGGGAACCCCGATCGTCGTGCTGCCGGGCTTTCCGACCTCGGCGATGTTCACGTTCCACGATGTCGTGGTGCCGCTGGTGCGGGCGATGGCCGGTCTGCCGCCGCGGGAGGAGACCAGCGTCGCGGCGATCCTGCCCCAGCGGGTTCCCTCCGAGCGCGGTCGCACGGAATTCGTGATGACCGCCCTGGCAGAGACGGAGACGGGCCTGCGCGCCCTGCCGCTGCCCAAGGGCTCCGGCTCGGTGACGGCCTTCTCGCAGGCCGACGGCTTCTTCACGATCCCTGCCGCCCGTGCCGGCACGGAGGCCGGTGAGTCGGTGTCCGTCACCCGCCTCGGCGCCGGCGTCCGGCCGCCGGACCTCACGATCATCGGCAGCCACTGCGTCGGCCTGGACCGGGTGATCGGTCGGCTGGCGGAGCGGGGGATTCGCGCGCGGCCCATCTGGGTCGGCTCCGCCGGTGGCCTCGCCGCCCTGGCCCGGGGCGAGTGCGACCTCGCGGCGATGCATCTGCTCGATGCCGAGACGGGAATCTACAACCGCCCGTTCCTCTCGCCCGGCATGGTGCTGGCCGAGGGATGGGGGCGCCTTCAGGGTGTCGTCTTCCGGCCGGGCCATCCCCTGTTCGAAGGCCGCTCAGCGGAGGAGGCCGTGGCGGCGGCCCTGGCGGAACCCGAGACCGTCCTGGTCAACCGCAACACCGGTTCGGGCACCCGCGCCCTCGTCGACGGCCTCCTCAAGGGTGCCCGCCCGCCGGGCTTCTGGAACCAGCCGCGCTCGCACAACGCCGTCGCGGCGGCGGTGGCGCAGGGACGGGCCGACTGGGGCGTCGCCATCGCCACCGTGGCGCGGGCCTACGGCCTCGGTTTCCTGCCCCTCGCCGACGAGCGCTACGATTTCGCCTATCGGGCCGAGCACCGTGACCGGCCAGCCCTCGGCGCCTTCCTCGCCTGCCTGCGCGAGCCCGAGACGCGCGCAGGCCTCAGCGAAGCCGGGTTCTCGCCCGCGGAGGCATCGTGAATCCCGCTCGGGTCATCGGCCTCGCCGGGTGGAGTGGAGCAGGCAAGACCACGCTCCTGTCCCGTCTGATCCCGCTGCTGGTCGCCCGCGGCGTGAAGGTGGCGACGATCAAGCACGCGCACCACGCCTTCGACGTGGACCAGCCGGGCAAGGATTCCTATGTTCACCGCGAGGCGGGGGCCTCCGAAATCATCGTGTCCTCGTCGCGGCGCTGGGTTCAGATCCATGAGGTCGGCGACGCGCCGGAAGCGCGACTCGGCGACCTTCTGCGCCGGCTCTCGCCCTGTGACCTCGTGATCGTGGAGGGCTTCAAGCGCGAGGCCCACGCCAAGCTGGAGGTCCATCGCGTCGCCAACGGCAAGCCGCCGATCCACCCCGACGACCCCCGCATCGTCGCCGTGGCGAGCGACCGGGCCTTCGCGGATGCCGCCGTACCTGTGGTCGACCTCGACGCCATCGCGAAAATTGCCGATCTGGTTCTCGCCCTGGCAGAGCCGTTGGAGACGGCGCTGGCGCATGTGGAGGGGCCATGGCCCAGCTGACCGACGATTGCTTCGCCTTCGGCGGTGCCCTGATGCGCATCGAGGACGCCGTGGCGCTGATCGGCGAGCGCCTGCCCGTTCTCGCCGGCACCGAATGGCTGCCCCTTGTCCAGGCCGATGGGCGGATCGCTGCCGAAACGGTCCTGGCGCTGCACGACGTGCCCCCGTTTCCGAATTCGGCCGTCGACGGCTACGCGATCCGCCATCGCGATCTCGCTCCCGAGGGGGAGACGCGGCTTCCGGTCCGAGGCCGGCTTCCGGCAGGCGCCGCCGCCGGGGCGATCGCGACCGATGGCGGGGCGATCCGGATCTTCACCGGTGCCCCGATGCCACCCGGGGCCGACACGGTGTTCATGCAGGAGGATGTGCGCCGCGAAGGCGACGTGGTCGCACTGCCCCCCGGGCTGAAGTGCGGCGCCAATGCCCGGGATGCCGGCGAAGACATTGCCCGCGGCGCCTGCGCGATCCCGGCCGGGCGGCGCCTGCGGCCGCAGGACCTTGCTCTTGCGGCAGCCTCGGGGCACGACCGGATCGCCGTGCGCACGCGCCTGCGCGTGGCCCTGTTCTCAACGGGCGACGAACTCGCCGAGCCTGGTGCGCCGCTGCCCTCCGGCGCGATCCACGATTCGAACCGGGTGATGCTCGCGACGCTGCTCACCCGCCTCGGTACCGAGGTCGCGGATCTCGGGATCCTGCGCGACGAGCCGGGCGCGCTCGCCGCGCGTCTGCGGCAGGCCGCACGCGACCATGACCTGATCCTGACCTCGGGCGGCGTTTCGACCGGGGAGGAGGACCACGTCAAGGCAGCGGTCGAGGCGGTCGGCGCCCTGATGTTCTGGCGTCTGGCGATCAAGCCCGGCCGTCCGGTCGCGATGGGTGTCGTCGACGGGACGCCGTTCGTCGGGCTGCCGGGCAATCCCGGCGCCGTCTACGTCACGCTGCTCTTCGTGGTGCGCCCGCTCCTCGCGCGCCTCGGGGGAGGCAGGGACGTCGCGCCCCTCGGCCAGCCCGTCCGAGCCGCCTTCGCCTATCGCAAGAAGGCGGGCCGGCGCGAATTTGTTCGCGTCAGCGTCGCCCTCGGCTCCGATGCCGTCCTGGAGGCGGTGAAGTATCCCCGCGAGGGCGCCGGTGTGCTCTCGTCGCTGACGGAGAGCGACGGGCTCGTCGAACTCGGCGACGGGGTGACGGCCGTGGCGCCTGGGGACATCCTCACCTTCTATCCGCACGCCGTGCTCTGGTAGCCGAGGGTGGCTCCAGCCGCGTCGTCGGCGGCTTCCGTCAGTCCCGCCAGCACCGTCTCATCGACGGTGGTTCGGGCCGCGAGGTAGTAGGTCTCCCAGCCCAACGGGTGGAAGGCGAGGCCGAAGCGCTCGGCGACCACGGGCGTTCCCATCCCGGCATCCGCCGTCCCGGTGGCGATCAGCGCCGCGACGGCCTGGTGGGTGAATTCCTCGGTCTGGGCGCCCCTGATGGCTCCCGTCTCGAGGCCGGCTTCTGCGCAGAGCCGCTCGAACCAGATGCGGGTGCCGGCCCCGCGCTGGCGGTTGACGAAGCGCAGGCCGAGGCGGGCGATGTCCCGGACGCCCGTCACGCCGTGCGGGTTGCCCTGCGGCAGCATCAGCCCCTGCTGGCGCCGGAACAGCGGCCTCACGGTCAGATCCGGGTCGCGGAAGAGGGCATCGAACGGCGGCGGTACTGGGCCTTCCGAACCGTAGTGGAAGCCGGCGGCCTCCGTCGTCCCGGCGCGGAGATGCGCGAGCGCATCGAGGCTCCCGGCGACCGCGAGTTCGATGCTGGGATTCGCGTCGATGATGCGGAGGAGCAGCGGATCGTGGCTCGCCGCGAGTCGCAACGGCGCCGGCGACCGGACGTCCAGGCCCCGCAGCGCTTCGGCCGTTCGCGCCGCTTCGGCGGCAAGGACGGGGCCGAGCCGGTCGTACATCTCCGCCAGGGTGGCGTGCAGGGCGCGGCCGTAGGGAGTGAGCACGGTGCCGTGCCCCTTGGTCTTGACCGCCACCGGCTGTCCCAGTGCCGTCTCCAGGGCGGTGACCCGACTCCAGGTCGAGCGATAGGAAATCCCCAGTCGTCGCGCGGCGGCGAGCAGGGAGTTCGAGCGGGCCAGGGCGTCGAGCAGGGCGAAGGTGGCTCGCAGAGCGAGGCCGTTCCAGTCGCCGTCGGCTTGCAGCGCCAGGGGCATCGACGCGCGCATCGGCAAGTACTTTCCTATTGATCTTTCTGGTGACCCCGTATCATCCCGCAAGGGTTCGCACAGCCCGGTTCCGATGTTTCAGACCTTCCAGGAAACGATCTCGCGTCTGGCGACCCTCGACCGCGACGTCCTCGCGATCGCGTGGCTTTCCCTGCGCGTCAGCCTCACGGCGGTTGGGTTGGGGCTCTGCATCGGGATTCCGGTCGGCGCGTTCCTGGCGGTGGCCGACTTTCCGGGCCGGCCGGTGTTGGTCGGTCTCCTCAACGCCTTCATGGGCCTGCCTCCGGTCATCGTCGGGCTCGTGCTCTACCTCGTGCTGTCGCGCTCCGGTCCACTCGGCTCCCTCGGATTGCTGTTCACCCCGGGCGCCATGGTGGCGGCTCAGGTCGTGCTGGCGACGCCCCTCGTCGCGGCCCTCACGCGGCAGGTGGTGGCGGATTCCGAGGCGCATCTCGGCGAGCAGCTGCGCTCGCTCGGGCTCTCGGCGCCGCGCCGAGCGCTGGCGCTCATTCACGACACCCGCTTCTCGCTGGTGACGACGGCGCTCGCCGCCTTCGGACGGGCGATCTCGGAGATCGGTGCCGTCCTCGTCGTCGGCGGCAACATCGACGGGCACACCCGCACGATGACGACGGCGATTTCCCTGGAGACCCAGAAGGGGGACCTCAGCCTCGCGCTCGCATTGGGTCTGGTGCTGATCGTCCTCGTGATCCTGGTCAACGCGGTGGCGGCGCTCCTGCGTTCGCACGCCGCGCGTGCCTACGGCTGACCGGATGCCTGCGATCGAACTCAGCGACCTCGCGCTCGCCCGCAACGGCACCACCATCCTCGATGGACTCAGCGCGCACATCTCCGCGGCCGGCATCACCGCACTGATCGGCCCGAACGGCGCTGGCAAGAGCGCGACCCTGCGGGTCATCGATGGCCTGCTCAGGCCCGATGCCGGGTCCGTGCGGATCGTCGGCGACGGTCCCATGCGCCGCGCCTTCGTCTTTCAGCGACCGGCCCTGCTGCGCGCGAGCGCCCTCGCCAACGTCGCGATCGCGCTGGAACCCCTCGGCCTGCTGCGCTCCGAGCGAACGGGCCGCGCCCGTGCGGCCCTGGCCCGCGTCGGCCTCGGCGATCGTGCGGAAGCGCCAGCGACGCGCCTCTCCGGCGGTGAACAGCAGCGCCTGGCCCTGGCGCGCGCCTGGGCGGTCGAGCCCGATCTCCTGCTGGCCGACGAGCCCACGGCGAATCTCGATCCCGGCGCCACCGAACTGGTCGAGGGCCTGATCCTCGACATCGCGCGCCGGGGTACCAAGGTCGTACTCGTCTCCCACAATCTCGGTCAGGTCACGCGGCTCGCCGCCGAGGCCGTCGTGCTCGCGCGCGGACGCGCCGTCGAGCAGGGTCCGACCAGAGCCCTCCTCACCTCGCCCCAGGCTCCCGAGACGCGGGCCTACATCACCGGAGAACTCCCTTGGACATCTTTCGCCGCGGCCTCCTGACCTTCGGCCTGCTCTTCGCCCTCGGCGCCGCTTCCGCCGTCCAGGCCGACCCGGCCTCGATCGTCGTCGCTTCCACCACGTCGACCGAGCAATCCGGCCTGTTCAAGCACCTGCTGCCGCTGTTCGAAGCGAAGTCGGGTATCACCGTGAAGGTCGTAGCACTCGGTACCGGTCAGGCCCTCGATGCGGCCCGGCGGGGTGATGCCGACGTGGTGCTGGTCCATGACCGCGCGGCCGAGGAGAAGTTCCTCGCCGAGGGCTTCGCCACCAAGCGGTGGGACGTGATGTACAACGACTTCGTCCTCATCGGCCCGAAAACCGACCCGGCCGGCGTACGCGGCGGCGACGTGGTCGCGGCCTTCGGCAAGCTCGCCACCGCTCGGGTTCCCTTCGTTTCGCGCGGTGACCGCTCCGGCACCCATAGCGCAGAGTTGCGGACCTGGAAGGAGGCGGGCGTCGATCTGGGCGCGGTCAAGGGTGATTGGTACCGGGACATCGGCCAGGGAATGGGACCGGCCCTCAACACGGCCTCTGCCCTGGGAGCCTACCTCCTGGCCGATCGCGGAACCTGGCTCTCGTTCAAGAACCGCGGCGATCTCACCATCCTCGTCGAGGGCGACAAGCGCCTTTTCAATCCCTACGGCGTGATGCTGGTGAACCCGGCCAAGTACCCGAGCGTGAAGGCCAAGGAGGGCCAAGCCTTCATCGATTGGCTGGTCTCCCGGGATGGCCAGGCAGCCATCGCGAGCTACAAGATCGAGGGCAAGCAACTCTTTTTCCCGAGCGCTGGCCAGTAGGCGATCACCCATCGAACCGACGGCCGCGCGGATGCCAGATCGCTCCGCCGTCGATGGCACTCAGCGGATGTTGCCCGATTGGCGCCGACGCGCGACGTACCAGATGGCGAGGGCAACCACCGCGATCACGAGGCTGAGCCAGACCCAGTTGAAATCCGTGGCCGCCGCATTCGCGGCCGAGGAGTTCGAGCCGGCCGGCCCGCGTTCCGGGATCGGGGGCGCCGGGTTCGTCGCTTGTGCGAGGGCCGTGCCGAGGGTCGCCATCCAGAGGAAGGCACTTGGTGTCAGGGTGCGGTTCATCGGTGAGGCCTCCCTCCGTGCTACTGCTCGGCCTTGCGGGCCGCGCCGTACTGGAAGGCCGGCGCGGCGTTGATCTGGGCTTTGGTCAGGCGGATCTCCGCCTCCAACGGCACGCCGCCGGCCAGGGCCGTGGCGCGACCGGCCGCCGGCTTCTTGGTTTCATCGATGGTGCCGGTGGCGGACGTGACGCGATCGGTATGCTTGTCCTGCACGGCGCCGAGCACGTCGCGCGTGGTGTCGGCACCGGGCATGGTCTCGGGCTTGACCTCGGCGGCGGCCTGCGGGCCTGGTTTCGTCTCGGGCGTCGCCACCGAGGTCGGACCGCCCGTGAGCGGGACATCCTTCATGTTCCAGGCGACGGCGTCGTAGGGAACGGCCACCAGCTTCTCGCCGATGCCGAGGAAGCCGCCGACTCCGATCACCACCGCCTGAACCTTGCCGTCGTCGCCGATCAGCACGTCCTCGATCGAGCCGACCCGTACGTGATCCATGCCGACCACCGGCAGGCCGATGATCTTCGAGCCGCGCATCGCTCCGGGACGTGCCTGCAGGAAGCCCGCCCCGGGCTGTTCCGCGGCCGGCTGCGCGTACGCACGGCCTCCGGACAGGGTCGGGGCCGCAAGGACGGACAAGGCGAGGAGCAGGGCGCTCCGGTGGTGGGGTGGCATCGCAGGCTCCACGAAAACGGACGGCTTCGCGGGACGCGAACGACCATTGATCAACGCGGCGACGGCGGCCCGAGTTCAAGGAGACGCACGCGTCTTTCCGCCAGCGATTTGACTCTCCGCGCCGGTCGAGGCTCATCTCTGCCGGGCCTATCATGCTGTTCACGCATCTTTCCGACGACCTCTTCAAGCCGCTCGCCTCGCCGAGCCGGGCCTTCAACGCAGCTCTGCTGCTACACCTGCACGGTCGCGTCTTCGGGGATACCGCCGAGCCCCTGCGCAAAAGCGAACTCCTGACCGCGATCGGCGACTTCACCGCGGATTTTGTCGACCGGGAGGTCGACGACGAGGGCGCGGCGCCGCTCGAGCCCGGCGAGCGGCGCTCGGTGGTCTATCGCCGCCTTCTCGACGCCGGCTGGCTGGTCGAGCGGCGCGAGCGCTACGTCCCGGTCGTCGAATTCGACCCCGAAGCGCGGATGGTGATCGAGGAACTGGCGCGCCTCGACAGGGGTGAGCGGCGCTCTTACGGCGGTGCCGTGCTCGACGTGCTGGGCAGCCTCGAAAGCGCCATTGCCAATCCGACCGAACGTTCCGAGGCGCTGGTCAACGCCGCCAAGTCGGCGCGGACCTTCCTGAGCCACCTGCGCAGTCTCGCCGGGTCGATGCGCAAGAGCGAGGAGCGCATCCTGTGCGAGGCGGACCAGGGGGTCGCCCTACGCCTGTACTTCGAGGAGTTCGTGGCCCGGCACCTCGTCAGCGATTACCGGACGCTGCACACCCGCTTCAATCCGTTTCGCTTCCGGTCCGGCATCGTGCGCGAGGCTGGCCGGGCCCTGCGCGATCCCCTGACCTTGCGGGCGCTCACCGATGCGGGCCTGCGCGAGGGGCGAGCGCCCGACCGAGAGAGCGCCGAGCGGGCCGTCCGGGGCGACCTTGCCGAGATCCTGGCGATCTTCGAGGGGCTCGACCGTCACATCGACGCCGTCGCCGACATCGTCGCCCGGCTCGAGCGCCGGATCGCCGCCACCTTGCGCTATCTCGATCACCGCGATTCCGACCGGATCGAGAGAACCGCCGCGGCCCTGCGCGCGGTAGCCGGCGCCGACGATGACCTCGACGGGATTCCCGACCCGCAGGTCTCACTCTTCCGGCCGCCGATCGGGGAGCCGCATTGCTACGCCCCGCGCCTGCGAAGGGCGGCGATCGAATCCGAGCCCCTGCCGGAGATCGCCCTCGACCCGGTTGTGGAAGCCTTCATCGCTGCCAAGGATGCCTTCCGCGAGCGTGTCGCCGTGACTCCGGAGCGCATCGTCACCTTCATCGAGACCCACCTCGGGCGTGAGCGTGCCATTCGCGGATCGCAGATCCACATCGCCGACGTCGACGACTTCGTCGTCTTCCAGCGTCTGCGCGAGATCGACGTCCTGTTCGATGGGACCTTGCGTGCCCGTTATCGGCTCTCCCGTGTGGAGGGACGGGTCTCGAACGGCTGGCTCGACTGCCCGGATTTCCTGCTTGAAAGGGCGCCCGCGCTCCGGCGGTGATCGCGTCTTGCACCGTTACGTTCGGGGGGCACTCGACTCCGATTTTCTTTGCTTTCGTTCAAGTGTCGACGACTCGATGTGTTTTAATCCTGGCCCTTGGCAAAATTCCGGGACGGGTTCATGCTTCACGGGATTTCGCGCGCAAGATGCGAAACCGGAGAGACGAAAGTCTGCGGGAGCGTTCGCCCATGACCACCGCCAAATGCCTCATCAAATCGGCCTGGATTGCCGCTGAAGTCGGTCGGGAGCGCTGCGAGCGGGTTCTCGTGGTCGAGACCTACATCGCGGTGAGTCCGCTGGAGCCGAACTACGATTCAGCCCGGTACGAGACCATCGTGGCCGAGGTGCAACGCGTCCTCGCGGCCAATCCCTCCCTGGACCGCGCCTCGATCCTCAGCATGCATCGCGACACAGCCTGTCTCTCGCTGTTCCGGGCGACACCGGCCGTCGCTGCCTGAGCGGCGCACGCGGACGCGCGTCCCGCCCTTGGCGCGACGCGCGGGGAGGGGCTAGAGACACCGACCGGCGCGGGCGCCTTCCGCGTCCGCGGAGTCCGTCATGCTCGAAGCCTTTCGCGCCATTCTCGACGGCGAGGAGCCGCCCCCGCCCGGCGCGCGTGCACCTTCGGAAGAAGAACTCACGCGCGCCCTTCAGGTGATGCTGAAGAGCCAGTGCATCTATGGCGGAACGCCGGGCATCGGGCGTTCCTACGAGTTGGCCCGACACTACGCACCCTTCTTCCAGGCCTATTTCGCGTGCCTCGGCTACGGCTTCGAAGTAATGCACCGCGACCAGATGGTGTGCCTGCGGGTCCCACCCGAAGGCGTCCGCCACGATGCCCAGGCGGAGCGCCTCCGCAAGGACGAGACGCTGGTGCTGCTCGCCCTCCGCCTCGCTTACGAGGAGGGCCTGCGCGCCCATCGGGTCACAACCGACGGCGTCGTCGAATGCACCACGGACGACATCGTCGAGTCGATCCGTACCGCAACGCGCAGCGATCCGCCGGAGGAGGCGCGCCTCACCGAGATCCTGCGCCTGTTCTCCCGCAAGGGCGGCCTGCGCCTGGGTGAACGCGACAAGGTCGAGAAGATCACGCCCCTGATGGTGCTGCCGGGGATCGCGGTGTTGTCGCCGGATGCCTGGATGGATCAGGTCCGGGCCTGGGGCGCCGCGCGCGGCGACGCCGAGGCCTGACGGATCAGGCCCCTTCCGGGGCGGACGTACCGGGGAAAGCGGGTGCCGTCGCCAGCACCGGTCCGTGGCCGCCGGACTGCGCCACCCCACGGGGACTCGGGTGATACGTCCCCAGGCCGGGTCGGGCCGCGGCTTGCATCGGCGGCGCACAGCGTCCATTCCGAGGCGATCACATTCGCTTCGGGACTTCCAGCACCGGCCGTGTACCGCCTCACCGACATCGTTCTCTCGAACTGGTACCTGATCCGCCGCGAGCAGATCCGGATCCGGGGCGCCGCTGCGCTGGTGGGACCCACGGGCGCCGGCAAGTCGACGATCTTCGACGCGGTCGGCACGGTGCTCGCCGGTAACAACGCGAGCCGGCTCGCCCTGAACGCCTCGGCCTCCGGGCGCAGCGCCCGCACGGTGCGGGACTATTGTCTCGGCTGGATCAGCGACCCGGCAGAGGGCGGGCGTCCCACTCGCGAGGCCTGTGAGACCCTGATCGTCCTGGTCTTCGAGAACGAAACCACGGGCCGGGTCGTCTCGGCCGGGCTCGCCTTGGCGGCCCGAGCGGAGGACAGCCGGGAGACCACGCTGTCGCGCTTCGTCCATGTCGGACACCGCTTCGAAGTCGCCGACTACGTCCGCGAGGCGCCGGGCGGCAGCTTCGTCGCGCCCTGGGCCGAGATCGCCAAGGACCTGCGGACCCGCGGCGAGACCTTCGACGAGTACCGGGCGTCGGGCGAGCGCTTCACCACCGAGCTGCTCGGCATGCTGCGCGAGGGGGCCGCGGTGCCGGAGCCGCGCCATTTCCTGCGCACCTTCTCCAATGCGGTCGCCTTCAAGCCGATCTTCGACTCCTCGGCCTTCGTCCGCTCCTTCGTGCTCGAGCCCGAGCCCCTCGATGTCGCGCGCATCCGCCAATCGGTGGAAACCTGGCGGCGCCTCCTCGAGACCATTGAGGAGCTCGAGCGGCGCCTGTCCCAGCTTGCCCGCATCCTGGGGCGCTACGAAACCTGGGCGGAGGCGAGCCTCGCCTCGGCCCTCGGCGAGTTGCGCGCCGCAGATGCCGACCTGCGGCGTCGTATCCTCGACAACGTCACCGCGCGCCAGGCCCTCAGGGATGTCGCCGAGCGCCTGCGGATCGCCCGGGAGAGCGTCGCCACGAGTCAGGGCTTCGTCCGTGAGATCGACGGCGAGATCGCCGGCAAGAAGGCGCTCCTGGCGGGCACCGCCGCCGAGGGCCGGCTCGCCGCCTCCAATGCCGGTCTCGCCATGCTGGCCCGCGATCGACGCGACCTCGCCGCCCGGGTCGGCGAACTGGTCGGCATCGTGCTCGACGCCGGCAAGCTTACGGTGAACATCGGCGAGATCCGTAAGGTTTCGCCCGAGGCCGCCCGTCTGGTGGAAGCCTGCGCCCGGTCCGGTCTGCGGCGGGAGGCCAATCCGGAAGAAACCCTGCGCTCGGACGGTCCCCTCGCGGCGCTCATCGGCGGACTTGCGGGAATGCCGCAGATCGCGACGCCCCTCGAACGGGCAGCGGAAGATGCGGCCCTGCGCGCCCGGTCTCTGGAGAACGAGGCGCAGGCGCGCGCGCCGGCGCCGAGCGCAGGTCGGAGTTCGGCGCCGCGCCTGTCCGCCGACGTAGCGGCGTTTCGCGAGGAACTGGCGGGCCGCGGCATCGTCGCGACGCCGATCTGCGAACTCGCCGAGATCACCGATCCGAAGTGGGGGCAGGCGCTGGAAGGCCTCCTCGGCGGGGCACGGGAGGCGCTGGTGGTGCAGCCCGACCGGCTCAACGAGGCCTTCGCTCACCTCGAAGCGCGCAAGAGCCAGTTCTATCGCTGCCTGCTCGTGAAGACGACGGATACGGCACGGCGCCGCGGCGGGCGCGACGACGAGGGTCCCCTCGCGCTGATCGCGACGGCGGATCCCCATGCCCAGGCGTTCCTCGGTGCACGCCTCGGCGGCTACGACCTCGCTCCGAACGATGCAGCGCTCGTTCATATGAGCCGCGCCGTGGCCCCGAGCGGGCGCTCGACTTCGGGGATGGCCTATTCCGTGGTTCGGCCCGTCCAGCTGATGATGACGCGCGGGCATCGCGGACCCACGGCGGAGAGCCGCCAGGACTGGGAACAGGCGGTGGCCGAGGCGCGCCGGGCGCGGGCGGAAGCGGACGTCCTGCGCGAAGCCTCCCGGATCGCCGCCGCCCTGACGCGTCGGCTCTCCGAGACCAGCCTCGATCTCGCGGAACTCCGCGCCGAGGCGGACGCCATCGAGGGCCGGCGCCGCAGCCTGACCACCGAGCGGGAGAGCGTCGAGCGCGCCGAGACCGGCGTCTTGGAAGCCGAACTCGTCGAGCTCGCCAAGGAGCGTTCGGCCTACCTCACCGAACTCGTCCAGGTGCTGGAGCCGAAACGCGACCTCCTCCTGGGCGAGGAGGCTGGCCTGAAGGCCAAGGTGGCATCGAGCCGCGAGGCGGCCCGCGCCGCGCTGCAGGCGCGCCGGACCGCTTACCAGCGCTGGACCGGCGGCGACAGCATGCGCATCCGCCTCGTCCGCCCGGGCGCCTTCGACCCGCAGGCGCTGGCCGGGTTGCGCGCCGAGCGGTCGGACCTCGACGCGAAGGCGTTGGCAAGTCTCGCCAACACGGCCCGCGCGCGGGCTCGCGAGGCGGCGGAGACGGCCCGGACCCAGGGACGTGCCGCGGAGCGGGATCTTGCCGAGTACTGCGTCCAGTGGCGCATCGAGAATCCGCTCGGTACCGGCGATGCGCCGGCCTCTTTCGGCTACGGCTGGGCACAGCGCGCCCATGACGAGGTGGCGGGACACGAGCTGCGCCGCTATCGCGACCAGGCGCGGCGGGCGGAGAACGAGATGCGCCGCCTGATGATCGAGGACTTGTTGACCCGGCTCGCCGACAAGTTCGAGCGCGTCCGCGCGCGCCTCGATGCCTTGAACGAGCGCTTGTCGAGCCAGACCTTCACCGGGCAGACCTACGCCTTCGAGGCGGAGGTCGACCGTCGCTACGCTGCCGTCCACGCCCTGGCGACCGAGGTCGCGCGCTCGCCGGACGCCGCCCAGGCGATCCTGCCGGACGAGGGCGGCGCGATCCCCGACGGCCCGCTCTCCGCGGCCATCGACGAGATCACGGCCCTGATCGCCGGGGAGGAGAGCGCGGCGCGGCTCGCCGATTACCGCAACTACTTCGTCTACGAGATCGGCATGCGCGACCGGGCGGGCAACCGCACCACGATGTCGAACCGCGCCCTGCGCGGGTCCGGGGGCGAGGCACAGGCGCCGTTCTACGTCGCCATCGCCGCCTCGCTCGCCTCGGCCTACTATCCGGGCGATCGGACCGGAGACGAGAACCCGGGTCTCGGCCTCTGCCTACTGGATGAGGCGTTCTCGAAGCTCGACGTGCGCAACAGCCAGGCCCTGGTGGACCTCTACCAGGCCTGGGGCCTGCAACTCCTCATCGCGGCGCCGGAGGACAAGCGCACGACGCTGACGGAGGTGATGGACACCATCGTCACCGTCTACAAGAGTCCCGACCTGACCTCCGTGAGGATCGAGGCGGAGCACCCGCTGGAGGCCGCCAAGCGGGCGCTGGCGGCGATCAATCCGGAGCGCCAGGGCATCGAGGGCTTCCGGATCATCGACGCCGCGGAATAGGGCGCCCGCGCTACCAGACCGGCTCGGGGCCGTACCAGGTGAAGTGCTTCTTGACCGGCTCGACCACGTCCCAGGTGCCGGAGAAGCCCGCGGGCGTCACGAAGGCGTCGCCGGCCCGGTAAGTCTTCGACACGCCTTCCGCGTCGGTGACCGTGACCACGCCTTCGATGAGCTGGATGAACTCCGCTCGCCCGAAGTCGATGCGGAACTTGCCCGGCTGACAGGTCCAGATTCCG
Organism: Methylobacterium sp. Leaf104; assembly: GCF_001422885.1. GTDB lineage: Bacteria > Pseudomonadota > Alphaproteobacteria > Rhizobiales > Beijerinckiaceae > Methylobacterium. The sequence goes on from NZ_LMMZ01000001.1 coordinate 814,419, forward strand.
GCCGCGAACAATCCGTCGGGACTTTTGTAGATGTAGGTCGCACTCTGCTCCGGCTTGCCCGAAAGGATGTGAGACCGCTCCGGCCAATAGGGCGTTTCTTTCGGCTGGACGGCCGGGAAGTCATGCGTCCGCTCCACCGGGCCCGCGAGCAGCGGCGGCGGCGGCGCGGAAGGTCGGCGCCAGGACGGCATCGTTCCCGCGAGGGCCATCAACGGACCCGCGAAAGTGTGAAGTAAACGGGCGATTTCCATTCCAAGTCCTCGGTATCACGCTCGAATCAGGGTCGCGGATATGGCTCGAAATCGCAAGTTCGTGTCGTAGATAGGTCTGGTTATCTGTATAGAACAGTTATTAATCTCTTGAATTCAAATTTTATAAACCAACGTACGCATTTCGAGACCGATCGACGGATTATCCGCCCGGTGATCCGAAGGCCGGGCGGCCCGCTGCGGAGGGGCCGATTGCGCGTCGGTCGACCACGAGCACGTGTCGAGGTCACGGCCTTTTCGAGGCCCTGCGGGGCGTGACGGATTCCGATGAGCGAATCCACCCATCGCCAAGACCGTCCGCCGGGGCGTGCGCGGGTATCCGTCGGCATCATCGCCAGACCGAGCCCGTTGTGTGGAGAGGGCGGCGGGCGAGCGACGCCGCCCGGCGCGCGGGAGATTCGGGTCCCCAGACCGCATGGCAGGCGTCTTCTGTCGTCACGGAGGATCGCGCTCCGACGCGGCCGGTCACCAGCGATGAAGGCCGAACGCCATGGGGCCGTCCAGGTGGCACCAACCTGCCAGGCGAGCGAGCGATCGACAAGTCTAGGTTGGGACGCGCTCGCCAATCGGATTCGAGGATGAATTGTCGGGTATCATACCTCAGTTCATTGCGTGAATTCGTACAGATCGGAATCGAAAGCTGCACTTGCGTCGATTGGTGTTTAAGGTCTTATCTGGAGTGCAATATCTCTGGAATTGGTCGACTTCTGACATCGGGGAGGCGTTTCATGGATAGGGATGGACCGCCACGCGGGCTGGTCTTGCCGGCCGACGAGGCCGTTGCCGCCGATTCGGATGAAACGCCGCCAGGGCCGGGCGAACGCACCGGACTCGAAGCGCGGCTCAGGGACGCCGGCCGCGCATGGGCGACGCGCAGCCTGCGCCGCCGCGGAGTTGCCTTCGTGATTCACGCGTCCGATCGGCGGGACGGCCCCGTGAGGCAAAGGGCCTCCGGCGCCCCGGGGCCGGAGAGATCCGCGAGGCCCGCGGACATCGTCAGCGCCCTCGACGAAACCGCGATCCGGAATTTGTGAGATGGTGCAGGCCCTCAGACATCCGGCGGTCGAGGATCGCCCCGTCTTCCCGGCGGCGGAAGTGCCGGCCTCGGCCCTGTTGCAGAAGCTCGAAGCCTTCCAGGACCTCTCGGCGGAGGCGCGCAAGGCGGTCTCGCGCCTCGTGGCGAGCGCCAAGGATTACCCCGCCCACACCGACATCCTGCGCGAGGGCGAGCCGGCGGACGGGGTCCTGATCGTCCTCAGGGGGTTCGCCTGCCGCAACCAGTTCCGTCAGAACGGGGCGCGCCAGATCACCGCCTTTCTCCTGCCGGGCGATCATTGCAGGCTGGAGACCGGGCTGATCAACCGGATGGATCACACCATCAGCACGCTCTCGCCCTGCCGGGTCGCACGGGTGCCCTCGGAAGCGCTGCAGGCGGTCGTGCGGCAACATCCGGCCGTCCGCCAGGCGCTTCGGATGTGCATCCTGATCAACGAGGCGACCCTGCGCGAGTGGATCGTCAACATCGGCTGCCGGACGGCGATCGAGCGCATCGCGCACCTGTTCTGCGAACTGCACCTGCGCCTGAGCAGTGTCGGACTGGTGCGGGGCATGACCTACGACCTGCCGGTGACGCAGACCGACATCGCCGTGACGGTCGGATTGTCGAACGTGCACGTCAACCGGTCGCTCCAGGCCCTTCGGAAGCAGCGCCTCATCGCGCTCTCCGGCAGGCGGCTGACCATTCTCGACTGGCAGCGCCTCAGCGAACTGGCGGAATTCAGCCCGAGCTACCTCCAGGCCGAGCGGCGCATCCTCAACGGCTGATGCGAGCCGGGGCACCTGGCCGCCCCGGCCCGTCGAGGCGGGTCAGGGCTTCGCGGCGGCCTGGGGGTCGATGGTCCCGGTCTCGGTTTCCGGGCGGTCATCCGCCGCTTCGTCGAAGGCCTGGATCCAGGCCGCGCGGTCCTCGCTTCCCTCGGCATAGGGGCAGCTCTCGCGCTGCTTGCCGTAGAGGCGGGCATTCCGGCCCTTGATGAAGGGGCTGTCGCTCGCGGTGGCGCCGTCGCTCATGTCTGGTGTCCCGATGGTTGCACGGCGCGACGGGGCCGAGGACCGGTCCGTCACGCCGCCGTGTCGCGGGTCAACCCGGAGGCCCGCGCCCGGGTTCATCCCGGCGCCCGGGTTCTTCCCGGCGGGGTCGCAGGCCGGCGATCCGGCCGGCTTCCTCACGCGTCGCCGCGCTGACCCTGGGCCACGGCCCGGCGCAGGATGCGGGAGAGGTCCTCCACCGAGTAGGGCTTGCGCAGCAGCTCGAACCCGTGCGTGCCCCGCTCGGCGATGACGTGGCTGTAGCCGGAGGCGAGGACCACCGGCAGTCCGGGATGGCGGCTCCGGATCGCCTGTCCGAGGTCGATCCCGTTCATGCCCGGCATCACCACGTCCGAGAACACCACGTCGAAGGCGCGCTCCGCCGGCTCCAGCACCTGAAGGGCCTGCTCGGCATCGGTGACCCAGCGGGTGACGTAGCCGAGTTCCTGAAGCGCCTGGGTGGCGAAGGCGCCGACCTCGAGATTGTCCTCGACCACCAGCACCCGGGTCCCGTGCCCATCGGCCAGGGAGGCCGGCTCCGGCAGGACCGCCTGCGGCGGCATCGCGCCCCGGACGCGGGGCAGGAACAGGGTGAAGGTCGTGCCGTGTCCCACGGCGCTCTCCACCACGACCTCGCCGCCGGACTGCTTGGCGAAGCCGAAGACCTGGGACAGGCCGAGGCCGGTGCCCTGGCCGACGCCCTTCGTGGTGAAGAACGGCTCGAAGATCCGCTCCATGACCTCGGGTGGGATGCCCGACCCCGTGTCCGAGACCGAGACCGCGACGAAATCGCCGCGCACCCGCGGATGCGCCCGCACGGCCGGGATCGCGAGCGCCCGGCTCACCCGGATCCGGAGCCGGCCCTCGCCGTCCATGGCGTCACGCGCGTTCACGACCATGTTGACGAGGGCGGTGTCGAACTGGCTCGGATCGGCATCGACGAGGCAGGTCAGCGGCGTGCCGTCGGCGGCGAGCCCCGGATCGACCTCGGTCTCCACCCGGATCCGGGCGCCCGTGAGGGTGCCGACCATGTCCGCCACCGAGGCGACGCCGCGCGCCACGTCGAAGACCTCCGGGCTCAGGGCCTGTCGGCGCGCGAAGGCGAGGAGCTGCCCGGTGAGCTTGGCGGCGCGCGAGACCGTGTCGGAGATCGCCCCGATGTAGCGTTGGCGGCGTTCCTCCGGCAGGTCGGGCCGCTTGAGGAGGTCGGTGGACGACTTGATGACCGTGAGGAGATTGTTGAAGTCGTGGGCGACGCCGCCGGTGAGCTGGCCCACCGCCTCGAGCTTCTGCGATTGGCGCAGCTGCTCCTCCAGGGCCTTGCGCTCGGTGACGTCGCGCCCGGCGGCATAGAAGTGGTCGCCCTGCGGAATCGCGTTCCACGACACCCAGCGCAGGTCGCCGTCCGCCGTCCGCATGCGGACGTCCAGGTTGTCGAGGACGCCGCCCTCGGTCAGGCGCGTGAACGCGGCGGTCGCGGCCGGCACGTCGTCCGGATGGAGGTAGTCGTCGAAGCGCGATCCGGCGAGGAGGTCCGTCGGCCAGCCCAGCATCTCGGACCAGGCCGGGTTCACGGCCCGGTAGAGGCCGTCGAACCCGCAGACCACCAGAAGGTCGCGGCTGGCACGCCAGACGAGGTCGCGCTCGGCCGTCCGATCCCGCGCCGTCGTCCGCAGCAGCGTCTCGGCCTCGCGCCGGTCGGTGATGTCGTTGAACAGGATCGCCACGCGGTGCTGGACCGGCTCGCCGACCCGCAGGGCGTGGACGTCGAACCAGCGCCCGAGGGCGACCGCGCCGCTCTCGAACCGCGCGGGCCGACCCGTGAGGGCGACCTCGCCGTAGGTCTCGAGCCAGCGCGGCTCGAGGTCCGGGATGACCTGGCTGACCCAGCAGCCCACCACGTCGCCGAGGCCCGCCTGACGCTCGAAGGCCGGGTTCACCTCCAGGAAGCGGTAGTCGACCGGACGGCCGCCGGCATCGAACCGCATCTCGACGATGCAGAACCCGGCATCGATGGCGTCGAACAGCGTCCGGTAGCGCGCCTCGCTCTCGGCGAGCTTGCCCTCCTCGGTGCGGAACCGGGTGACGTCGAGCTGGCTGCCGAAGAAGTAGATCAGCCGCCCGTCCGGGTCGTAGACCGGGCTGACGTAGAGCTCGTTGCGGAACGCGCCGCCGTCACGGTGATAATTGACGATCTCCACCACCACGTCGCGCCGCGCCGCGATGGCGTCGCGGACCCGGGCGACCTCGGCCGGATCGGTGCCGGCGCCCTGGAGGAAGCGGCAGTTACGCCCGAGCAGCTCCTCGGCCCCGTAGCCGCACAGGTCCTGAAACGCCCGGTTGGCGAAGACGATCGGGTTGTCGGGCTGGTTCGGGTCGGTGATGATCATCGGCATGCGGGTCTTCTCCGCCGCCGTGAACAGGAGGTCGGCGCTCGCGGCCGAGGTTCGCTGGCCCGGTTCGGGTGAGCGGACCATGGCGTCGCGCTGCGCCCGCAGCGCCGCGATCTCCGCTTCGAGTGCCTGTTCCTTCAGACGAAGCCGTTCGAGCGCGTCGTCCATGAGCCCCCGTTTCGTCCTGGGCGGAGCCGTTCGCACCGGGGGCCACCGCTCCCCGACACGATTCGCGGTGCCTGACGCCTCCCTAGCCGACGCCCGGCAGCCCGTCGATGACGCACCGTCCGGGACGATCGCGGCGGAATCGGAACCAATGCCCAAACCGTGGATTGCGGTAGGCGCCGACCGTTGACCTATGCCTGCAGGGCGAGGTTCCCGCCCCGCGGTCCGCGACACGCAATGCCGCTGAACCGCTCACGGCCAGCTCCCGCGCTGTCCATTTCCGAGAAACGATCGTTCGTGCCGAGCCTTGGACCGATGCAGACGTTCGATACGACGACCACTACCCTGCCCACCCTGCGACGCGACTCGCAGCTTCACGAGACCGAGCGACGCCTCAACGCGGTCCTGAACAACGCCTCGGTGGCGATCTTCCTGATGGATGACCGCCAGCACTGCGTCTACATGAACCGGGCGGCGGAACTCCTCACCGGATACAGCCTGACCGAGGTGCTCGCCCGCGACTGCCCGCTCCACGACATCGTCCACCACACCTATCCGGACGGGCGGCCCTTTCCGCTCGCCGAATGCGCGATCGACCGGGCTTTCCCGGAGAACAATCAGGAGCGCGGCGAGGAGGTGTTCGTCCACAAGGACGGGCATTTCTATCCGGTCGGCTTCACGGCGAGCCCGATCCGCGACGACGAGGCCCGGATCATCGGCACGATCATCGAGGTCCGCGACATCACCGAGGAGAAGGCGGCGGCCGAGCGCCAGCGCCTGCTCACCAACGAGCTGAACCACCGGGTCAAGAACACCCTGGCGACGGTCCAGTCGATCGCGGCGCAGACGTTCCGGGGCAAGACCGACACGGCGGCGCGCCAGACCTTCGACGCCCGCATGGTCGCCCTGTCGAACACCCACAACGTCCTGACCGCGCAGAACTGGCAGAGCGCGAACCTGCGCAGCGTGGTCGAGGGCGCCCTAGCGCCGCATGCCCTGGCGGAGGTGGATACCGGCCGCTTCGATCTCGTCGGCCCCGATACCCGCCTGCACCCGAAGGTCGCCGTGACCCTGGCGATGGCGTTGCACGAACTCATGACGAACGCGGCCAAGTACGGCGCGCTCTCGGTCCCCGAGGGACGGGTCGGCGTGTCCTGGACCCTGGAGCCGACCGGTGCGGGCGAGCGGCTCGACCTCGTCTGGACGGAGCAAGGTGGTCCGCCCGTCACCGAGCCGACGCGGAAGGGTTTCGGCAGCCGCCTGATCGAGCGGCAGCTGCCGATGGAGTTCGACGGCACCGCGACCCTCGCCTTCGCGCCGACCGGCGTGACCTGTCACCTGTGCGTCCCGCTCACGGCCCTCGGCTGGCACGGCCAGGACCTGGTGACGGGGCGGGCCGCACGATGATCGACCTCGGGGGACGACGCGTTCTGCTGGTCGAGGACGAGAGCCTGGTCGCCATGCTCGGCGAGGACATGCTGCTCGACCTCGGCTGCGAGGTCGAGATCGCCATGCGGCTCGACAAGGCGGTGGCCCTGGCCCGCGGTGCCGACATCGACATGGCGATCCTCGACGTGAATCTCGGCGAGACCTGCAGCTACCCCGTGGCCGACGTGCTCTTCGAGCGCAGGATCCCGTTCATCTTCGCCACCGGCTACGGCCTGGCCGGCATCGAGCCGGCCTATGGTGCCGTGCCGGTGATGCAGAAGCCCTACCAGATCGCCCAGATGGAGCGGCTGCTCCGGCACCTCGTCACCTGCGAGACCCTGCCGACCAAGGCCGGCGGCCGGCCCCTGGCCTGCGGCTGCTCGCCCGGAGCCAAGACCGGCGGGCCGCAGCAGATGCGGGCGGACTGAGCGCGGCCGCTGCGGCCTTCGGTCCCCACGCCCGGGCGCTTGCCGCCGGACCTTTCCGAACGATGTCGCGTTCGCCCTCTGCGGTGACGGGACAACGAACGCGAACGCGCATGCAGATCCACCTCGACGCCCTCGGCGGCATCGCCGGCGACATGTTCGCCGCCGCGCTCCTCGATGCCTTTCCCGATCGGGAAGCCGGAGTGCTGGACAGCATCCGCGCCACCCTGCCGGAGGTGTCCTGCGAACTCGTCCGCCACAACGACGGCATCCTGGCCGGCCGGCGCTTCCGCGTGGCGCGCCGCGGGACGGAGGGCGGCCGCGCCGAGGCCGCGCCCGTCCACCGGCACCCCGATCACGATCACGATCACGATCATGCGCACGAATCCGTGCACGGGCATCCCCACGGCGACGCAGCCGCGGCGCATGGCCACCGGCACTGGTCGCGCATCCGCGCGGAACTCGAGGCCGCGCCCCTCGATCCGGCCGTACGGAATCACGCCATCGGCATCTTCACCCGCCTGGCCGAGGCCGAGGCGCGGGTCCACGGCATCGCGGTCGCGGACGTCGCCTTCCACGAGGTCGGCGCCTGGGATTCGATCGCCGACATCGTGGCGGCCGCCCACCTGATCGCGGCCCTCGACGCCGAGGCCTGGAGCGTGTCGGCGCTGCCCCTCGGCTCGGGACGGGTCCGGACCCAGCACGGGCCGTTGCCGGTGCCGGCCCCCGCCACCAGCCTCCTCCTCGAAGGCTTCGAGACCCTGGACGACGGCGTGCCGGGCGAGCGGGTGACCCCCACGGGCGCCGCGATCCTGCGCCACCTGCGGGACATCGCGCCGCCGCGCGCCGCCGCGCCGCGGCTGCTGAAGGGCTCGGGCATCGGCTTCGGCACCAAGGTCCTGCCCGGCCTCAGCAACTGCCTGCGCGTCCTGGTCTACGAGGCGGCGGCGGCCCGCGGGAGCGGCGAGCACCGCGACCTCGGCGTGATCGAGTTCGAGGTGGACGACCAGTCGGCGGAGGATCTCGGCATGGGCCTCGACCGCCTGCGCGCGCATCCCGACATCTTCGACGTCGTGCAGATGCCGGTCTTCGGCAAGAAGGGGCGGATGATGACCCATGTCCGGGCGCTCGCCCGCGCCGGCGCCCTCGACGCGGCGGTGGCGGCCTGCTTCCGCGAGACCACCACGATCGGCCTGCGCCATCGCGTCGTCTCCGGCGCCGCCCTGCCGCGCCGGATGCACACGGTCACGGTCGAGGGCCGGCCCGTGCGGGTGAAGGTGGTCGACCGGCCGGGCGGGCGCACCGCCAAGGCGGAGGCCGACGATGCCGTCCCGCAGGAGACCCACGCGACCCGCGCGGGCCTGCGCCGCGCGGCCGAGGCGCTCGCGCTCCGGGCCGATTCGGAGAACGGGGGCGCGGCATGAGCCTCGATCCCCGGCAGCGCCTGAACGATGCCCTCCGGGAGACCCGGCCGCTCGCGGTCGCGGTCAGCGGCGGCGTCGACAGCCTGACTCTTGCCGAGACCGCCCACCGCCTCCTGGGGGCCGACCGGGCGCTGATGGTGCACGCGGCCTCGCCGGCCGTGCCCGCGGAGGCGACGCGGCGGGTGCGGGACGCGGCGGCCCGGGCCGGCTGGTCCCTGCGCGTGGTCGAGGCCGGCGAGTTCGCCGATCCGAACTACCGCGCCAACCCGGTCAACCGCTGCTTCTTCTGCAAGACCAACCTCTACGCCACCATTCGCCGGGTGACCGACCGGACCATGGTGTCGGGGGCCAATCTCGACGATCTCGGCGAGTACCGGCCGGGTCTCGACGCCGCGCGCGAGCACGGCGTGCGCCATCCCTACGTGGAGGCCGGACTGGACAAGGCCGCGGTGCGGGCGCTCGCCCGCGACCTCGGCCTCGGGGCGGTGGCGGAACTCCCGGCGGCGCCCTGCCTGTCGAGCCGGGTCGAGACCGGAATCCGGATCGAGCCCGAGACCCTCGCCTTCATCCATGCCGTCGAGGGCCTGGTCAGCCGCACCCTCGACGCGTCGACCGGTCCGAGGCGCGCCGTGCGCTGCCGCGTCCGGGCCGCCGGGATCGTGGTGGAGCTCGACCCCGACAGTCTCGCGGCGCTCGACGGCTCGCGCCGGAGCGCCCTGGCGGCGGAGATCCTGGCCGGCGCGCCGGCGAACCTGCCGGAGGCACCGGTGCGCTTCATGGCCTACCGCACCGGCAGCGCCTTCCTGACGGGGGCGGCCCGATGAGCGTCGCCGACGAGTTCGTCCTCGACTTCGCCCGACCCGAGCGGATCGGCCTCGAGGAGGCGATCTACGCCGCCGGCAAGTCGCCGGTGCAGATCGACGCGATCCTGGACGCCGCCGCCGCGCGCGGTGCGCCGCTGCTGCTGACGCGCCTCGACGCCGACAAGCACGCGGCCCTCGCCGCGCCGCACCGCGCGCGGATCGATTACTGCGCGGTCTCGCGGACGGCGATCTTCGGGCAGGCCCGCCCGATCACCGGGCCGGCCCGGATCGGCATCGTCGCCGCCGGCACCTCCGACGTTCCGGTCGCCCGCGAGGCCGAGCGGACTCTGGCCTATCAGGGCCACGCCTCGACCCTCTTCGCCGATGTCGGCGTCGCGGGGCTCTGGCGCCTGACCCGGCGGCTCGACGAGATCTGCGCCCACCCGATTCTCATCGTGGCCGCCGGCATGGATGCGGCCCTGCCCAGCGTCGTCGGCGGCCTCGTCGCCAGCGCCCTGATCGCGGTGCCGACCTCCGTCGGCTACGGGGTGGCCGCGGGCGGCCGCACCGCCCTCGACGCCGTGCTGGCGAGCTGCGCCCCCGGCATCACCGTGGTCAACATCGACAACGGCTACGGGGCCGCCTGCGCGGCGATGCGCCTGCTCCAGGCCGCGCGGGCCCTCTCGGATCTCACGTCCAGCGACGGAGCGCGGGCCTGACATGCCGCGCCCGTTCCGCATTACCCCCCATCACACCGGAGAGCAGACATGGAACGCCGCAGCTTCCTTCAGGGCGCCGCCGCCGGCGCCGGCCTCGCCGCCACCACCAGCGCCGGCGCGGCCGTGACCGCCCCCGGCCTGCCCGATACCCGGCCGAGGGACCCGGCCGACCTGCCGCTCCGCACCGATCTCGGCGAGCGCCGGGGCGAGATGCTCTACCGTCCGTTCGGCCGCCACGACGAGAAGATCTCGGCGATCGGCATGGGGGGCTTCCACCTCGGCAAGAACGCGGTCTCCGACGACGAGGCGACCCGCCTCATCCATGCCGGCATCGATCGCGGCATCACCTTCATGGACAATTGCTGGGACTACAACGGCGGACGCTCGGAGCTGCGCATGGGCGCCGCCCTCGCGCAGGGCGGCTACCGCGACAAGGTCTTCCTGATGTCCAAGATGGACGGGCGCACCAAGCAGGAGGCGATGCGCCAGATCGACGAATCCCTCAAGCGCCTGCGCACCGACCGCATCGACCTCGTGCAGCACCACGAGATCCTGCGCTTCGACGACCCGGACCGGGTCTTCGCCGAGGGCGGCGCCATGGAGGCCTTCGTCGAGGCGCGGAAGGCCGGCAAGCTGCGCTACATCGGCTTCACCGGCCACAAGGATCCGCGCATCCACCTGCAGATGCTCGAGGTCGCCGCGGAGCGCGGCTTCGAGTTCGATTCCGTGCAGATGCCCCTCAACGTGATGGACGCGCATTTCCGCTCGTTCGGGCACCTGGTGCTGCCCTATCTCGTCCAGCACGGCATCGCGGCGCTGGGCATGAAGACCTTCGGCGACGGGGTCATCCTGAAGAGCGACGCGCCGATCAAGCCGCTCGAATACCTGCACTTCTCCCTGAACCTGCCGACCAGCGTCGTGATCACCGGCATCGAGAGCCAGCGCGACCTCGACCAGGCCTTCGAGGCGGTGAAGACCTATCGGCCGATGGACAAGGCCACGGTGGCCGAACTCCTGGAGCGCAGCAAGCCCTACGCGCTCCAGGGCAAGTACGAGCTGTTCAAGACCTCCGCCACCTTCGACGGCACGGCCAAGAACGCGGCCTGGCTCGGCGAGGACGTCGAGAGCGTGAAGAAGCTCGCGCCGACGATGGAGTGAGGTTCGAAGGACACCATTCGCGTCGGTGCGACCCATCCCGGCCGGGGGGCTTCGCCTCCTATCCCCGGCAGTACCGGGACGCCATCCGGGGCGCGCCTGCGGCGCCCCGGAACGACGCAGGGCGCGCCGCGGTCGGATCGCCGGGCCAGGATGGCGTCGCGGTCGCAGCGGACCGTGACGCGGTGCACCCTGCGCGTGCCGGCGCGGAGCGCTGCCGCGGCGCTGCGCGCCGGCCGGCCGCTCAGCCTTCCTTGAAGCCGTATTCCGGCACGCCCTCTTCGTTGCCGTAGTACTTGTACGGCAGGAACTTGCCCGAGAGGTTCATCTTCACCCGGTCGCCCTTGTTGTTGGGCTCGCGTTCCATGGTCATGTTGAAGTCGATCGCCGACATGATGCCGTCCCCGAACTCCTCCTGGATCAGCTCCTTCCAGGTGGTGCCGTAGACCATCACCAGCTCGTAGAAGCGGTAGATCAGCGGGTCCGTCGGCGGCATCTGGGCGATCGAGCCGCGGTAGGGCGCCTCGTTCAGCATCCGCTCCTCGGACGGCGACAGGCCGAACAGGGCGGCGGCCTTGGCGGCCTGGGCCTTCGGCAGCTTCATCTGCCCCATGCAGGCGGCGGTGATCAGGATCGGCGAGATGCCGCCGATCTCGTCCTGGATGTACTTCCAGGTCCAGCCCTTCTCGCGCTTGATGTCGAGGAGTTTCTCGGTGAGGTCTTCGCGCTTCATGCCTGGGATCTCCGTGGCGGGTTGAAGGGGCGCCTCGTCCGGGCAAGCAGGACTGGTGCCGCTTCGCGGATCCGCCAGGGTGAAAATCGGCCCGATCGAGCCGGCGCCGGGAGCGGGCCAATGCCGCGTCGAGCGCCCGTCCCGAGCCCGGTCTCCCGGCAAAGCCCTTAGGCGAACAGCATGGTGTCGGACGGAGCATGGACGACGAAGGCCTTGCCCTCGTCGACCCAGCCGGCGCCGGCCGCGCCGTTGTTGATGCCGGCGGCCTCCTCGGCGCTGCCCGCATAGTGATGCAGCCCCGTCACCTTGTTGTAGAAGCGCTCCAGGGTCATGTGCCCGGCACCGCTCGCATCGTTGTAGGCCTGGAAGGCGACGCCCTCGTAATGGTAGCTCGAGGCGGAATTGATCAGCTGGTCCCGTTCCGCGACGCTGTCCGTCAGGAAGTGCGTGCCGGACTTCGTCTCCAGGAAACGGAACACGTCGTGGGTGAGCGCGCTCTGGTCGGGCGTCCCCCAGGGGGAGCCCTCGAAGTTGAACGTCGGCATCGTGCTCAGGATCTGCTGCTTTTCGACGCCGCTCGTGGTGTAGAAATGATCCCCCGTGTTGGTGTCGAAGAACCGGTAGATGGCGCGGAAACTCCCGTCGGTGGCTGCCGCCGTGGCCGCGGTGGTGGGGCTTGCCGCCGGGACCACGGAAGTCGTCACGAGCGTGGCGCCCGCACCCCCTGACTGGGCGGCGAGGGCCTGCACGATGGAGACGTCCCCGGTCAGGCTCAGCGTCGAGAACCGTTCGCCGGCATTCAGCGTCATCTCCCARTTGTTGTAGAGATGCGTCGCCGACGAGGGCATGTAGAAGACGTTGTTGTAGTGATAGTCGCCGGTCTGCTTGAAGAACGAATCGCCCGTRTTCAGGTACATGGCRTTGTCGTGAAACGCGATCTGCCCTGCCTTGTAGGCGGCGTCCAGGAAGACGCTGGCCATCTGCTTSGTGCTGTTGTTCTGTTCGATGACCGARTTGTGGCTGACGTCCACGTTGGAGAACTTGCTGGCGAATCCGCCGCCACCRTTGTGCAGGACCATGAAGCCGTTGTTGTTCAGGCTGACGTTGTTGGTGATGGAAATGTTCGTCAAGGAATTGTTGTAGCCACCGGCCTCGATGAAGCCGACGCTGTTYTCGACCCAGTTGTCGTGGATCTTGATGTTGTCCATGTTGCCGAACAGCTCGATGCCGCCGCCGTCGTAGGTGTAGTCGTAGCTGGCGGCCTTGCCGTTGGTGACGCGATTGAACGAGACTTCGTTGTTGCTGTTGCCGATCAGGATCCCGACCGCACCGTAATCGTCATCCTTGATGTCGGGCGTATTCTTGATCATCTTCAGATCGTGAAAATAGCTCCGCGTGACGAGGTTGTTCGTGCCGTTGAGCATGACGCCTTCGCCGACGTTGCTCGCCTCGATGTTTCGAAYCGTCACGTAGCTCGACGTCTTCATGACGTTGATGCCGGCYTGTCCGGCCGCGCCGATGTTCAGRCCTTCGACGACGATRTATTTCGAATTGGCGATGTTGATGCCATCCGAGTAGCCCGMGGCGTTGTTGTTGATGACGGCCGCGGCACCCAGTCCATAGGTGGTGAAGGTGATCGGYGCCGCCTCCGTGCCGGATGCCGCGATGTTCAGGGCGCCCGTTCCGGCCGCCGAGGCGGTGTAGGTCGTGCCCGCCTTGAACGCGACGGTGTCGCCGGCCTGCAGCTTGAGCTTGTTGACCGCGTCGAGGCTCGCGAACGGAGTGGCCATGGAACGGCCGCTGTTCTGGTCGCTCGCTGCGGACGAAGATGCGTCGACGTAATAGATCGTCATCACACGGTCTCGGTGAATGGTAAAATTGACTTCAGTTCATCGGTAGGTCCTTC
>NZ_LMMZ01000002.1 GCF_001422885.1 Methylobacterium sp. Leaf104
TCTCGTAGCGCGCGAACGTGCCCTCGCTCGTCGAGATGTCGGCCCCCTCCACAACCGCACCCGTCGTCGGGCCGGCCGCAGGAAGCAGCGACGAGCAGCCCGACACCGTCAGGGCGGTGCCCAGAACGGTGCAGAGGGCCAGAGGCAGTGCGCGCATGCGGGATCGCCTGTCGGTTTCTCTCATGGGCTGCCTAGACCATCGCCGGGGCGCTGTCCGTGGCGGTGGGGTCACAGTCCGACGGCGAGCGGCCGACGCCCGATGGCCATCCCCGCTACCCACGCCTTTCACCGGACGAAACGTGTTCCGGAAGATGCTTGAAAGGAATCCTGCGATATGCGTTCTCGTCCGGGCGCCCCGATTGAATTTGCATAAACCTGGTTTCGGCAGAACCGCATTCGATGACATCGTCGTTCGACTACACGCCACCCGGATTAGCCCAGGGCGTTCCGGGGTCGGTCGCGCGACGGCACGTCTTCTATCTTCCGGGCTACGATCCGGAGGGCTGCAGCCGCTACCGGATGCTGTTCGTGCGCGAGCTGGCCCGCCACGCCAAACGCTTCGGCGAGCCCAAGCGCACCGTCTCCGGGGCGACGCTGAGTGCGGACGGACTGGTGCAGAGCTGGCGCGTTTCGGCCCAAGCCGAGACGCGCGGGGCCGAGACCACCTACGACGTCCTCCTGTGGGACGACATCGTCCGCGCGGATTTCCGCCGCCGCCGCCCGATCAGCGTCGCCCTGCTGGTCGTGGGCACGCTCCAGTCCATCGTCACCGGCCTGCTGCTGCGATTCTACCGGCTGAACTGGAAATACGGCAACGTCATCCTCTACCCGCTGGTGATGGTCCTGCTCCTCGCCCTGTGCACCCTGGCCATCGCGGCCTTCGTGCACGCCCATCTCGGGACGGCGTTCGGCCACAGCCTCGGATGGCCGCTCTGGGCCACGCTTCCGGCGGGCCTCCTCATCGGGCTCGCCTGGATCAAGGCGATGGAGGCTCTCCTCAACCGGGTGTTCTTCTGGCAGCTCCTGAACGACTGGGTCTTCAACTGGCAGCACGGCCAGGGGCGTCGGCCCGACTACGAAGGCCGGCTGGAAGCCTTCGCCGACCATGTGCTCGCCCGCTGCGCCGCCTTGTCGGCGGCCAGCGATCCCCCCGACGAGATCATGATCCTCGGTCACTCCTCGGGGGGCCTGAGCGCCGTCGAGGTGGCCGCCCGGGTGCTCGCCCGCGACCCCGGCCTCGGCACCGGCCCGTCCACGCTCGCCCTGGTCACCCTCGGGTCCGGACTTCCCCTGGTGGCGATGCAGGGCACGGCGCGGGGCCTGCGCCGCGAGATCGCGAGCCTCGTGACCTCGCAGCGCCTCGTCTGGGTCGACTTCCAGGCGCCCCAGGACTGGATGAACTTTCCCGGCTTCAACCCGGTGGTGCATCTCGACCTCGACCTGCAGGGCCTGCCGGTCGCCAACCCCCTGGTGCGCTCGGCCCGGTTCCGCGAGATCATCAGCACCGAGACCTACCGCAAGGTGCGCTGGCGGCCGTTCCGGATGCACTTCCAGTTCCTCCTCGCCAACGACCGGCGCGGGTACTACGACTTCTTCGCGATGACCCTCGGGCCCCAGCGCCTGCGCGAGCGGGCCCTCGACCCCATCCTGCCCGTGCCCGATCCGCTCGGCCCCTGCCCGGACAGGGCGCTCGCCTCCTGAGGGTCGAGGCAGGACGGCACCCGCGGGGCATGCCTGCGCACGGCATCGGGCCGGCCTGGCCCGATCGGTACATGATGCCGGGTCGGTCCGATGCGGACGCCGGGAGAGGAACGCACGATGTCGTCAGGCCAGAACCCGGCGCCGGGCCGCGCGCCCATGGTCCTCGTGGTGATGGGCGTCTCGGGCTCGGGCAAGAGCACCGTGGCGTCCCGCCTCGCCGAGCGCCTCGGCTGGGATTTCGTCGACGGCGACAGCTTTCACACCCCCGAGCACGTGGCCAAGATGCGGGCCGGACATCCCCTCGACGACGACGACCGCGCGCCCTGGCTCGCGGCGATCGGGGCCTGGATCGATACGCAGCTGCAGCGGCGCGCATCCGGCGTGGTGGTCTGCTCGGCCCTGCGCCGGGCCTATCGGGACGTGCTGGTGCGTGGCCGCGCCGGGGTGCGGATCGTCTACCTGGAGGGCGACCGCGCCGTGATCGAGGGGCGCCTCGCGCGCCGGCAGGGGCATTTCATGCCCGCGGGTCTCCTCGACACCCAGTTCGCGATCCTGGAGCCGCCGGGGCCGGAGGAGAACGCCGTGGCGGTGGGCATCGACGGGGCGCCCGAGGCCATCGTCGCAACGATCCTGGCCCGGTTGGGATTGGGGGAGGGTGCCCCGCAGCCCTGAGACCCAGCCGGATTCCATGCCCCTGCCTCCCGATTCGACGCCCGCCGACATCGCCCTGGTGATCTCGGACGTGGACGGTACCCTGGTGACCACGGACAAGGCCCTGACGCCGGCGACCCGCGCGGCCGTGCGGCGGCTGGCGGCGGCGGGGATCGCCTTCACCATCGCGTCGAGCCGCCCGCCCGTGGGGCTGAGGTCCCTGGCGGCCGAGCTCGGCCTGACCCTGCCGATGGGGGCCTACAACGGCAGCACCCTGGTCGCGCCCGACTTCACCATCCTGTCGGAGACGCTGATCCCGGCCGAGGCCGCCCGCGAGGCCGTGCGGCGCTTCACCGAGGCCGGCCTCGACACCTGGGTGTTCGCGCGCGGGCAGTGGAATCTCACCGATCCGCACGGCGCCTACACCGACCTCGAGCGTCGGACCCTGCAGGCCGAGCCGAACGTGGTCGCGGACCTCGCGCCCCTCCTCGGGGAAGCCGCCAAGATCGTGGGCGTCAGCGCCGATGCGGCGCATCTGGAGGCGTGCGAGACCGAGATCGCCGCGGCGCTGACGGGTCGGGCCGACGTCCACCGGTCACAGGCCTATTATCTCGACGTGACGCCGCCCGGCTCCGGCAAGGCCGCCTTCGTGGATGCCATGAGCCGGCACCTCGGCCTCGACCGCTCGCGGATCGCGACCCTCGGCGACGCCGCCAACGACGTCCCGATGTTCGCCCGCAGCGGATTCTCGGTGGCGATGGGCAACGCGGCGCCGGCTGTCCAGGCGGCGGCACGGGCCGTCACGTCCACGAACGATGCGGACGGCTTCGCGAAAGCCGTCGACGAATTCATTTTGCGGCGCTGACGCGCTTGCCGCGCCGGCAGCCTCGCGAATCCGTGAGGTCCTTGGCAACATTGGCGAATCGCGGCGGACACAATCCGGACACGGGCGCGCCGACTGTGCCATGTGCGACACAGCACATGGGGAAACGGCCACGCTCGGCCCGTCCGAGCCGCTTTCCGGCCTCAATTCGCCCGGACCTTGACCGTCCAAGAACAAGGACGATCCGGGTCTCCGATGAACCAGCGCTTCCTGCTCCTCGCCGTCGCCGCGGTCGCCCTGCCGTGCGGGATGCTCCCGCCCGGCGCGGCCCTGGCCCAGGGCACGGCGGCGCGGGACAACATCGATGCGCTGATCGAGCAGCAGGCCAAGGCCAACGGGGTGCCGTTGAGCTTCGTCCACCAGGTCGTGAAGCGCGAGAGCAACTACAACCCGAACGCCAAGGGCGGCAGCGCCCTCGGGCTCATGCAGATCAAGCACGCCACCGCGAAGGGCCTCGGCTACCAGGGGGATGCGGCCGGCCTGTTCGATCCGCGGGTGAACCTGCGCTACGGGATCGCCTACCTCGCCGGCGCCTACCGGGCCGCCAAGGGCGACATCGCCCAGGCCTACGCTTTCTACAACCGGGGCTACTACTACGCCGCCAAGCGCCTCGGCATCGAGACCAGCGTCCCCGACGACCTCGGAACGCCGAAATCCGGCGAGGCCTTCGCCAGCGCCTTCGCCCGCGCCGACAGCCCCGCCGTCATCGCCGCCAACACCGCGCTCGCCTACGCGCCGAGCCCCGCCGCCAACGGCGTCCCGACCGAGACGGTCGAGGTGCCGCTGCCGCCGCGACGTCCCGCCTCCCTCGCGGGCCTCGCCACCGTGGAAATCGCCGCCCTGGCGCCCGCCGACGCCACGTCCCCGGCCGCCATCAGCCCCCATCCCGGCATCGTTCCGGCGATGACTCCGGCCGGCGCGCAGGTCGAGGCCGCCTTCACGGAGACGATCGAGGTGCCGCTGCCGCCCCGCCGCCCGTCGGCTCCGGCGCTCGCCGCCGCGGGGCGTCCGGCCGTCGCCAAGAAGGCGCCGGTGGCCGGCACCGTGCTCGAGGCCTCGGCCCTGCCGGCCGCGCAGTAGGCGGCGCCCGGCCCCCCATCCATCCCGGCACGGACGCGCATCCGGCCGAGACAACCTTCGCCCGATTCTCCGAGTTTCCCCCGTTCCGGCCCCCGAACCGCTTGCGTCGGAGCGCGCCTCGCCTCACATGGTGCAATGCGAAGTGACGGGCTCCGGCCCGTTTCGGCATGATCATCGCAACGACCCGGAAGCGCTGTCCCGACACCGGATACCGCGTTGTTGCTTTTCGACCTCACCGAAGTGCCGAATCCGGGCACAATATTTCCACACCCGTGGTCATAGTTCCGGAATCGGCACCCTGATGTAGCCACCTGCGCACGGTCCCCTTGGGCCGAACGCGAACCGAGGAAACGGACGACGGCATGGCCGGCGCGGTAGAACAAGAATCGACCTTCCTGGCTGATCTCGGCCGGCGGGTTCGTCATGCCCGGACCGTGCGGGGCCTGTCGCGAAAGCTCCTCTCGCAGACCTCCGGTCTGTCCGAGCGCTACATCGCGCAGCTCGAGAGCGGGCAGGGCAACGTCTCGATCATCCTGCTGCGCCGGGTCGCCAACGCCATGGGCGTGCGCCTCGACGACCTGATCGCCGGCCAGGAGACGCTGCCGGACTGGCACGTGATCCGGGACCTCCTCGGCAATGCCTCGCCGGAGCAGATCGCCCTGGCCAAGGGCATCCTGTCGGGCCAATCCTCGGCGAGCGGCGAGGCGCCGCAGCCCCGCGTCGCGGTGATCGGCCTGCGCGGCGCCGGCAAGTCGACCCTCGGCCGCCGGGTCGCCGACCGCCTGGGCTGGACCTTCGTCGAGCTCAACGCCGAGATCGAGCGCGAGAACGCGCTCTCGGTGAAGGAGATCTTCGCGATCTACGGCCAGGAGGGCTACCGCCGCCTGGAGCAGGCGGCCCTGCGCCGCCTCACCGAGCATCCCGGTCCCCTGGTGCTCGCCACCAGCGGCGGCATCGTCGCCGAGCCGCTGACCTACGACCTGCTGCTCCAGGCCTTCTTCACGATCTGGCTCCGGGCCCGGCCCGAGGAGCACATGCAGCGGGTGCGCGACCAGGGCGAGCTCACCACCACCGGCGACCACCCCTCGGCGATGCAGGAACTGCGGGCCGTGCTCGCCAGCCGCGAACCCCTCTACGCCCGCGCCTCGTCCGTGGTCGACACCTCCGACGTGCCGGTGGACGTGATGGTCGACCGCCTCGCCGAAGCCATCGAGGCGCGATTCGGCACCCTCGATCACCGCCGCAGCGCCTGAACGTTCGGGCGCGTCCTGTCCGCCGGACCCGCACGGACTTGATCGACTGTGCGATGCACACCAAGCTAAGGGAGGAGCGGTCCGGCACCGGTCTCTTCTGCCGGACCCGACCACCACAGGCACAACCATCCCGGAGCGCCGCGGAGCGAGAGCAGAATCCCGCCGGCGCGGCGCGACCTGCGCGTCGACTCGCGGTATACTCCGGCCCGCCGCGACGAGCCCGGTCCAGAGGAGGACCCGATGTCCGCCAGCCCCTTCCCCATCGCCGCGAAAGGCTCCGAGCCGCTGGCCGTGTGCGATCCGATCTGGGCACGCCTGCGGACCGAGGCCGAGGCCATCGTCCGCGAGGAGCCGCAGCTCGCCTCCTTCATCGTGGCGACGATTCTCAACCATCCTTCCCTTGAGGGCGCGGTGGCGCACCGGGTCGCGGCCCGGCTCGGCCACGCCTCGCTGCCGGCCGAGCTCATCGCCCACGGCTTCTTCGAGGCGATCACCGCCGAGCCGAGCCTCGGCCAGGATTTCCG
The DNA here is from genome assembly GCF_001422885.1 of Methylobacterium sp. Leaf104. GTDB lineage: Bacteria > Pseudomonadota > Alphaproteobacteria > Rhizobiales > Beijerinckiaceae > Methylobacterium. The sequence continues at coordinate 6,093 of NZ_LMMZ01000002.1, forward strand.
CGCCGACATCGCCGCCGTGCTCGACCGCGACCCGGCCACCAGCCGGGCGATCGAGCCGGTGCTGTACTTCAAGGGCTTCCACGCCATCCAGGCCCACCGCCTCGCGCACTGGTACTGGGCGGCCGGGCGACGCGACCTCGCTCTCTACCTGCAGAGCCGGTCGTCGGAGGTGTTCCAGACCGACATCCACCCGCAGGCCCGGATCGGACGCGGCATCTTCCTCGACCACGCCACCGGCCTCGTGGTCGGCTCGACGGCGGTGATCGAGGACGACGTGTCGATCCTCCACGCCGTCACCCTCGGAGGCACCGGCAAGCAGGGCAGCGACCGCCACCCGAAGATCCGCCACGGCGTGATGATCGGCGCCGGCGCCAAGATCCTGGGCAACATCGAGGTGGGGGCTTGCGCCCGCATTGCCGCCGGCTCGGTGGTGCTGCGCCCGGTGCCGGCCAACACGACCGTGGTCGGCGTGCCCGCCCGCGTGGTCGGCACCGCCGGCTGTGCCGAACCCTCGCGGGCCATGGACCAGTTGGTCGCCATGGACCAGTTCATCCACATGGCCGAGGGCATCTGAGGCGGACCCTGCCTCGCCGGGCAGCCGAGGCAGGGACCCGGCTTGCCCATGCCCCGACGGCGTGGCAAGCGGGGACCAGCCCGGCCCTGGCCGCCAACGCGGTCCGCCCGGACTCAGATGCCCTCGGGGCCGCCCCGCGCGACCGGCCATGAGCCGGAGGCCCCGACCGACCCGAACGCGAGAGGCGATCAGCGTGAACAAGACCGACATTGTGAAGGTGCAGGACTACCTCCGCCGGACCTTCGCCAACACCAACATCCGCCTCGTTCCCCGTCCGAAGAAGGACGATTCGGCCGAGGTCTATATCGGCGAGGAGTTCCTCGGGGTGGTCTCGGTGGACGACGAGGACGGCGACCGCTCGTTCAACTTCGCCATGGCGATCCTGGACATCGACCTCGAGGATTGAGGGCTCCCCCTGCCGCGGGGTCGTCCGGCCGCACCAGCCTGTGCGCGGATTTAACCCTGACGGCAGGAAACCCTTAACGTTTCGTAAACGACGCGGCACACTGCGCATCACATCGCCTCTCGATGGTGGAGCGTACGCGTCATGACACTCAGCCCCTCGGCCCTCGACTCCCTGCAGACACTCTGCGTCGGCCTCGCCCTCTCGGGCCTTCTCGCCAGCGCCTTCGAGCTGTTCACGGAGCGCCGCGCGAGCTTCAGCCTGCTCGAGCGCGGCGGCGTCACGGCCGTGGCGGCTCTGCCGATGCTGGCCTTCGGTGCGCCCTTTATCATCCTGCGCAACACCGTGCGCGGACGCCGGCTGGAGCGCCGCCCGATCCCGTTCGTGATGATTGCCACGATGATCGCTTGCGGCTGGAGCCTGATGTCGGGCCGCGTCGCCCTCGACCTCGCCCACATGATCGCGGGCGTCTGAGAGGCCTTCGCGCCTCTGGAGAGGGAGCGCACCAAGTCGCCGGATCGACACGGCCAGAAGGCCGTGCCCGGGGCAGCCCTGCTATGGGCCTCGCCCTGACGCGCCGCTTTCAGCGGTTCGCGGTGGCGACCGGCGAGGCGCCGCCGTTCAAGGTGACCCAGGCGAGACCGTCCTGGCCCTCACGCTTGATGAAGGTGTAGCCGGTGCGCGGGCCGGACAGGACCGCGTTGGTCTTGTTGTCGAGGATCAGGTCCCCGCGATCGGTCCGGACCATCAGCACCGCGTGTCCCTCACCGATCTCGTCGATGACCACGGTCATGCGCAGGGCGCGACGCGGCAGGCCGCGCTCCACCAGCATTCGGCGCTTCAGGAGCTGATAATCCTCGCAGTCGCCGAAGCCGTCGTCGGGATAGTCCCAGCGATCGACCACGCCCCAGTGAGCCAAGTCGGTGATCGGCTTGATCCGGGCGTTGACCCGACGATTGACGCGGCTGAGGAGGTCGCGGATGCGCGGCGTCAGGGTGATGACGGCAGGCTGCGTCGTATCGACCGTGCACTCTCCGGGCATCCGGGCGCAGAAGGCCGTCCAGGCGGCGACGGGTCGAGCCGGGACACCTTCCTCGAGCGCCGGGGCATCGGGCAGGGCGGCCACGGTCTGAGCCTCGGTGCTGGCACCGCCGATCAGCAGGATGGTACCGACGAGACCGAGCTGCGCGGTGCGGGCGAGGCGTCGCCAGAAGGGGCCGCGCTCCCCGTGCGGCAGTCCCTCGACGCTTCGCAGTATCGCGTGCCGCATGCCGGTCGCCCTGCCATTCCCTGGTAGAGCGACAAGGTTTACACGGGAACGATCCAGGCTCAATCGGAAAGTTAAACCCGCGTTAACGCGTGGGCGCGGGCATTGGTTCCACACCGGCTCTGCAACACGAAACGATGTTTCTGTCTCGCACCTCGCTCTCCGCACAGCCGGCGCGCGCGAGCCCGATCCCCCTGCGCCCTCAGCGGTTGGCGGTGGTGACGGGCGAGGTGACTCCGCCAAGCGAGACCCATGCCACCGTATCGGCCGACTCGCGCTTGATGAAGACGTAGCCGGTCCGGTACCAGGCCAGGACCTCGGTGGTCTTGTTGTCGAGGATAAAGTCGCCGCGATCGGTCACCAGGGTCAGGACGGCGTGCCCCTCGCCCTTCTCGTCGATCACGACCGTCATCCGCATCGCCCGGCGCGGCAGGCCGGCCTCGGCCAGGAGCTTGCGCTTGAGGAGCTGGTAATCTTCGCAATCGCCCGAGCCGTCCTCGGCGAGATCCCAGCGGTCCGGCACGCCCCAGTGCTCCTGGTCGGTGACGGCGACGAGGGACTTGTTCACCCGACGGTTGACCGACAAGATGGTGTTCCAGTTCGCCGGGGTGAGGGCGATGCGGTTCGGCTCGTTGGCGTCGATCGCGCATTCTGCGGCATAGCGCTGGCAGAAGGCGGCCCAGGCCGGCAGCGGCCGGGCCTCGGCCAGCGTCAACGCCGCGGGAGTCGGTGTGGGCAGGGCGGCCAGGGTCTGGGCCTGCGACGCGCCGGTCGTCAGCGCGGCGAGTACCGCGAGCAGGATCAGCGCAATCGTCTTCGTCCGGTCCATGGCGGCGTCCTCACGTCCTATGCCGCCAGGGTGCCGCTCCGGGACCTGTTCCGCGCTGAAATCGATCCGCGCAATTTTATCGATCCGCGGGCAGGATCGCGGCTCTCGCGCGGCAGGCCGAATGGGTCGTCTCGGCGATGTCGCGAAACGGCGCGATCACGCCAACGGGCCGGTAACCGTGCTCGGAGAGAAGGTCTTCGCGAAGCGGGGCGGGCGGGTCCGCCGTGACACCCGGGAGCGCCCTTGCTATGCCGCGGCCTGGGCGAGGGGGCGGAGCGTTCCCCGCGGGACGGATGTCCCCGCCGAGCCCCGGACACGGAATTTTACGGCACCATGAACATCTTCGCCACCTTCGAGGCCCGCGTGCGCGGCGCCGTGCAGGCCCTCATCCAATCCGGACGGCTGCCCGAGGGGCTCGACCTCGCCCGCGTTGTGGTGGAGCCGCCGCGCGATGCGAGCCACGGCGACCTCGCCACCAACGCCGCGCTGGTGCTGGCCAAGGAGGCGAAGACCAATCCGAAGGCCCTGGGCGAGACCTTGGCCGCAGCCCTGCGCGCGGACCCGGACGTGGCGGAGGCGAGCGTCGCCGGCCCCGGCTTCATCAACCTCCGGCTGGCCCCGGGCACCTTCCACGGCGTCGTCCGGGCGGCGCTCGCCGAGGGCGAAGCCTACGGGCGCGGCGCCATGGCGGGGGGACGGGTCAATATCGAGTACGTCTCGGCCAACCCCACCGGCCCGATGCATGTGGGCCACGGGCGCGGCGCGGTGTTCGGCGACGCCCTGGCCAACCTGCTCGTGGCGGCCGGGCGCGACGTGACGCGCGAGTACTACATCAACGATGCCGGCGCCCAGGTCGACGTGCTCGCCCGCTCGGCCTTCCTGCGCTACCGCGAGGCCCTGGGCGAGCCCGTCGGCCCGGTACCGGAGGGGCTCTATCCGGGCGACTACCTCGTGCCGGTGGGCACCCGGCTGGCCGAGATCCACGGGCGCGCCCTCCTCGACCAGCCCGAGGCCGAATGGCTCCCCACGGTGCGGGCCTTCGCCATCGCGGCGATGATGGACCTGATCCGGGACGACCTCGCACGTCTCGGCATCCATCACGACGTCTTCTTCTCCGAAGCCACTCTCAAGGCGGAGGTGCCGGCCCTGCTGGCGGAGCTTCGCGGGAAGGGCCTCGTCTACGAAGGGCGCCTGCCGCCGCCCAAGGGCCAGTTGCCCGACGACTGGGAGGACCGCGAGCAGACCCTGTTCCGCACGGTGGAATTCGGCGACGACGTCGACCGACCGCTGCTCAAGTCGGACGGCTCCTTCACCTACTTCGCTTCCGACATCGCGTATCACCGGACCAAGATCGCCCGCGGCGCCACCGACCTCATCGACGTGCTCGGTGCCGATCACGGCGGCTACGTGAAGCGCATGCAGGCCGCCGTGAAGGCGGTCAGCGACGGCCGCGCCACCCTCGACGTGAAGCTGTGCCAGCTCGTACGGCTGCTGCGCGCGGGTGAGCCCGTGAAGATGTCGAAGCGCGCCGGCGAGTTCATCACCCTGCGCGAGGTCGTCGACGAGGTCGGGCGCGATCCCGTGCGCTTCATGATGCTCTACCGGAAGAACGACGCCACTCTCGATTTCGACCTCGCCAAGGTGGTGGAGCAGTCGAAGGAGAACCCGGTCTTCTACGTGCAGTATGCCCATGCACGGTGCGTCTCGGTGTTCCGCCAGGCCGCGCAAGCGATGCCGGACGAGGACTTCTCCCGTGCCAGCCTGCTCGGCGAGGCGGACCTGTCGCTGCTCACCGACCCGAGCGAAGTCGAGGTCATGCGACTCGTCGCGCAATATCCCCGCGTCATCGAGGCAGCGGCGACCGCGCATGAACCGCACCGGGTGGCGTTCTACCTCTACGAATTGGCCTCGTCGCTGCATGGTTTGTGGAACAAAGGCAAAGACTTGCCGCAATTACGGTTTATTAATCCTGACGACCGAAACTCCACACGGGCCCGATTGGCCCTCGTTGAGGCTCTGCGAGGCGTCGTCGCCTCCGGCCTCGCGGTGTTGGGCGTCACCGCGCCGGACGAAATGCGGTGAGGTGATCTCGGCGTGAAGAGGGATGCTGCCATGACGACGAACGCTTCGCGGGCGACGGTCGATTTCGACGCCTTTGCGCGGGATCTGCAGCAGCCTCAGGCGCCGGCCCCGGTTCCTGCCCAGGCTCCCGCTCCGGTACAGGCTCCGGGCGCGGCCAAGGCCGACCCCCTGGCTGAACTCGCCCGCATCGTCGGACAGGACGATCCGTTCCGGGCCCTGCTCCAGGCCCGCGATGCACGGACCGATGCAGCCGCGCGCGGCCGTATCGAGCCGAGTTTCGTCGATGCGCCGGCCCAGGCCCGAACCCAGTCCTATGCCCAGGCACCGGCCCATCAGGCCGCCCCGCACCCGGTCTCGCCCACAGACGCCTTCGACCAATACCTCGCATCCGTCGACAACGGCGCCTATGCCGACACACAGAGCGGGTATCCGGATCCGAACGCGGCCGAATTCGCCCCCAACGACGCCGACGACCGCGTCCGCCCCCTCGAACGGCCGCGCAAGCGCAGCCGCCTCGTATCGGTGGGTGCCGGCCTCAGCGTCCTCGCTCTCTGCGTCACCGGCGCCCTGGCCTGGCGCGGCCTGCACGGCCATTCCGGCACCGGCGGCGGCGTCCCCACGATCCTGGCCGACACCGCGCCCCTGAAGATCGCGCCTCAGAAATCCGACGGCGTCGAGATTCCCGACCAGAACAAGCAGATCTACGAACGCGCAGCCAAGGACGGCCAGATCCGGATCGTCAATCGCGAGGAGCAGCCTCTCGACGTGGCCCAGGCCGCCCGTGCGGCCCTCGGGAGCGGCGAGGGTGGGGCGACCCCCGGCAGTGCCGCGCCGACGGCCGCGCCCGCGCCTGCCCAGCAGGGCGGTCTTGCCGATTCCCTCGGTGAGCCTCGCCGGGTCCGCACGGTCTCGGTCAAGCCCGACACCCCGCCGCCCCCGCCGCAGCGCGAGGCCTCCGCCGAGGCGACGGCGACGCCGACCTCGGTGATTCCGACCATGACCCTGCCGGGTGCATCCGGCGATGGCGCCACGGCCAGCCCGTCCCTGCGCCAGCGCGCGAGTCGGCTGCCGCCGCCCGTGGCGACGATTCCGGTGGCCGAGACGCCTGCTGCGACTCCGCAGGAGCCAGCCCCGGCCCCGGCTCCGCGCGTCAAGGCGCCGCAGCGCGTCGCCGCCGTGGCACCCGAGGCGACATCCGCCATCGCCGCGCCGCCGCCCGTGACGGCGGCGCCCGCCGCCGCAGCGTCCGGCGGTGCTGGCGGCTACGCCGTCCAGCTCGGCGTTCGTACCAGCGAGAGCGAAGCCCAGGCCGCCTTCCGTCAGATGCAGGGCAAGTACAGCCAGCTCTCCGGACAGCCCGCCCTGATCCGTCAGGCCGAGGTGAACGGCAAGACGATCTACCGCGTCCGCGTCGGCCCCCTCGGCAAGGCCGAGGCGGCCAGCCTCTGCACCCAGCTCCAGGGCGCCGGCGGCCAGTGCTTCGTGGCCAAGAACTGAGGTCCGGCAACAGAGACCGGGAGCCTCCGGCCGCCCGGTCACGCCGCCGGCAGACCGATTGGACGCGTTCGGAGGCGGATCGCCCTGTGACCACGGCGCCACGTGCCCGCGTTCCCGTACGCGTCCCATTCCGTTCGATGTCGTCCGGCCCCATCCTGCTGCGGTAGGCATCGGGTCGATTCGGCGGCAAACCTGTCTCGACCCCCGCCCCGCCGCGCCGGCTCACCCCTCCGAGGACGCGTCCCCGATTATGACCTCCCGTGCCCTGATCCTCGGTTGCGCCGGCAAGACCCTCTCGGCGCAGGAGGCCGCCTTTTTCCGGGACGTGGCGCCCTGGGGCTTCATCCTGTTCAAGCGCAACATCGGCACGCCCGACGAGGTCCGGGCGCTCACCGACGCGCTGCGGGCCACGGTGGGCCACACGGACGTCCCGATCCTCATCGACCAGGAGGGCGGCCGGGTACAGCGCATGGGACCGCCCCACTGGCCGGCCTATCCGGCGGGTCGCCGCTTCGGCGGCCTCAACGGCTCGGCCGCGACCATCGCGCGTCTCGGAGCCCGGCTGATGGCCCACGACCTCGCCAGCGTCGGCATCAACGTCGACTGCGCCCCCGTCCTCGACGTGCCGGTGGCCGGCGCCCACGACGTGATCGGCGATCGCGCCTACGCCACAGCACCCGATCGGGTGGCCGAGATCGGCCGGGCCGTCGCCGAGGGCCTGATGCAGGGCGGGGTTCTGCCGGTGATGAAGCACATCCCCGGCCACGGCCGCGCCGGCTGCGACAGTCACAAAGGTCTGCCCGTGGTCGAGGCGGACCTCGCCACCCTGAGCGGCCAGGACTTCGTGCCGTTCCGGGCGCTCGCCGACCTGCCGATGGCCATGAGCGCCCACGTCGTCCTGACCGCCCTCGACCCGGCCCATCCGGCGACGCAGTCGGCCATCGTGATCCGTGACATCATCCGAGGCACTATCGGCTTCGACGGCCTTCTGATGACCGACGACCTCTCGATGCACGCTCTCCAGGGGACGTTCCGCGCCCGCACCGAGGCGTGCTTCGCCGCCGGGATCGATGTCGGACTGCACTGCAACGGCGACCCGGACGAGATGCGCGGCGTCGCCGAGGGGGCGCCTGTCCTGGCCGGCGCGGCCCTGCGCCGGGCCGAAGCCGCCCTGGCCCGCCTGCCCGCCGAGCCGGACGCCTTCGACGTTCACGAGGCCCGCGCTCGCTTCGAGGCCGCCCTGTCCCTGGCCGCCTGAGCTCTTGGCCGCCTGAGCTCTTGGCCGCCTGAACGCCAGCGCCGGATCGGGCGACAAGGGCGCGGGACTGGTCTATGAACCGGCGGCGGGCCGGAACTTGCATGCCCGCGATGCGGCGATCGGAACGGAGCGCGTCACCGGCACTTCTTGTGCTCGGGGTGCCCGATCCTTAGGTTCGCCCTCAATCGACACACGAGACGGCGCCGCGCAGTGTTCTGGTTGCGGCGCGGGAGGTTGCCATGGGCAGCATGAGTATCTGGCACTGGATCATCGTCGCCGGCATCGTGATGCTGCTGTTCGGCCGCGGGAAGATCTCGGACCTGATGGGCGACGTCGCCAAGGGCATCAAGGCCTTCAAGAAGGGGATGGCCGAGGACGAGGCGCCGACCACCACGGCCGTGCCGCCGCCGAGCGCAGGCGAGCCGGTGCGCACGCTGCCCCACCAGGGCGAGCCCGCCACCGCCAACACGGTGTCGGCCGACCGCAAGGTCGTCTGATCCGCCACACGAGAATGGGGCGCTGCGGCCGATCGTAGGTCTGGCGCACGGCGCCGCGACCTGCCATGGGCAGCGCGCCGTTGATGGGCGGCGCACGGTCGCGGGACAGTCGACACCATGTTTGACATGAGTTGGGGCGAGGTGATGCTGATCGGCGGCGTCGCCCTCATCGTCATCGGCCCGAAGGATCTGCCGAAGGCCCTGCGCACGGTCGGCCAGATCACGGGCAAGATGCGCCGCATGGCCGGCGAGTTCCAGTCGCAGTTCAACGAGGCGATCCGCGAGGCGGAGTTCGACGAGATTCGCCGCGAGGTGGACGGGGTCAAGCGCTCGGCGAGCACGATGGGACCGACCTTCAACCCGGTGCAGACCATTCGCGACGAGTTGAAGGGCGCGGTCGACGGCCGGGTCGAGACGAAGACCACGCCCTCGCCGGCCCAAGGTCTCGCCAACGTGGCCGATCGGCTGGCCGAGCGGGACAACACGATCCAGGCTCCGCCCGCGCACGACGCGCACGCGGCCGGCCCGGTGGAATCGCTGCCCGACCTGCCGCCGCGCCCGGTGCCGGACGCTCCCGCACCGGCGACCCATGCCTGGACGGCCGAACCCCCGGTCGCCCCCGCCGACCCGATTCCCACCGCGTCGCCTCGTCCCGAGACGCCGGCCAAACCCCAGCTTGATTCCGGCCGATGATCAACGAGACTGACGAAGCCGAGATCGAAGCCTCGCGGGCCCCGCTCCTCGACCATCTCATCGAATTGCGGTCGCGGCTGATCAAGTCGCTGGCCGCCTTCGTGGTGATGTTCTTCGGGTGCTTCTTCTTCTCGCGGCACATCTACAACATTCTCGTCTACCCCTACGTCTCCGTGGTGGGCGTCGAGAACGCCAAGCTGATCGCGACGCATTTCCTCGAGCAGGTGTTCACCAACATCAAGCTCAGCGTGTTCGGAGCCGGCTTCCTGGCCTTCCCGGTCATCGCGACCCAGATCTACGCCTTCGTGGCCCCGGGCCTCTATCGCAACGAGCGCCAGGCCTTCCTGCCGTATCTCATCGCCACGCCGATCTTCTTCATCCTCGGCGCCCTGGTGGTGTTCTTCCTGGCGATGCCGCTGCTGATCCAGTTCTCGGTCTCGCTGCAGCAGATCGGGCAACCGGGCGAGGCGACGATCGCCCTCCTGCCGAAGGTGGACGAGTACCTCTCGCTCATTATGACGCTGATCTTCGCCTTCGGCATCGCCTTCCAGTTGCCGGTGATCCTGACCCTGCTCGGGCAGATCGGTGTGATCGACACGGCGTTCCTTCGCGAGAAGCGCCGCTACGCCATCGTCCTCGTCTTCGTCGCCGCCGCCGTGCTGACGCCCCCGGACGTGATCTCGCAGCTCTCCCTCGCGATCCCGATGCTGCTGCTCTACGAGGCCTCGATCTTCTCGGTGGCCCGCGTCGAGCGCCGCCGGGCCGCCCAGCGCAAGGCCGAGGGGCTCGACGCGTAGGACCCGGCCCCTACGAGGCCTCGACCCGCAGCGCCGGGGCCACCGGCGCAGCGGGGTCACGCCAGCGATTCAGCTCGGCGTCGATCGCACCTTGCGTCCCGCGCATGAACTCGGCACCGCTCAGGCCCGGGGGCAGGGGAGGCAGGTAGCTCACCGTGACGGCGCCGGGCCGGTGGCGGGCGCCGCCATGGGGCCAATACAGGCCGGAATTCACCGCCACCGGCAGCACGGAGAGGCCGAGCTTGGCATAGAGCAGCTCGACCCCGCGCTTGAACTGGACCGGCTCGGCGATGCCGCCGCGAGTGCCTTCCGGAAACATCAGCACCGAGCGCCCCTGCGCGATCGCCGCGCGGCTCTCGTCGATCATCACCCGCAGGGCCTGTGTGCCGTTGGCCCGGTCGATGATGATCATCGGCGAGCGGCGCAGGAACCAGCCGACGATGGGGATCGCCACCAGCTCGCGCTTGGCCACGATGGCGACGTTCGGCACCAGCACGAGGAAGGCCAGGGTCTCCCAGGCCGACTGGTGGTTGGCCACGATGAGGCAGGGCTCGGCCGGGATGCGGGCACGTCCCTCCTCGACGTAGGTGAGCCCGACGATGCGGGCGAGGCCGAACAGGATGCCGCGCGACCACAGGCGGGTGAAGGCGCGGATGGGTCGCGCGGGCGCGCCCAGCAGGGCGAGCACCGCCAGCGGTACGATGAACAGGGCGGTCCAGCCGGCCCAGTAGGCGTTGAAGAGCGCGGAACGGATGCGCGACACGGTGACGATCCCTCGATCTCGCCCAGGGTCCGCACGGATCGCGACCCCCCAGCGCAGCATTTCCCGGCGACGGGCGCGGCGATCCGGTCTATGCCGGCCCGCCGCGCCGACGCGCGCACGATCCTTTAAACATTTTCCAGTTTCACGCGAGCCGAACGCCGTGCGCCTCACCGTCACCACTTGGAACATCAACTCGGTGCGCCTGCGCATCGACTCGGTCCTGCGCTTCCTCGCCGAGGCGCAGCCCGACGTGCTCTGCCTGCAGGAGACGAAGTGCCCGGATGACGCGTTCCCCCTCAAGGCCCTGCGCGGCTCAGGCTACGAGCACGTCGTGTTCGCCGGCCAGAAGGGCTACAACGGCGTCGCGATCCTCTCGCGCTTTCCCCTCCTCACGCGCGACGTGATGGCGTTCTGCGAACGCCAGGACGCCCGCCACATCTCGGCGGTGCTGGGGCCGGAGGCAGGGAAGGCGGCCGGAATCGTGCTGCACGATTTCTACGTGCCGGCCGGCGGCGACGTGCCCGACCGCGGCCTCAACCCGAAATTCGCGCACAAGCTCGACTTCCTCGACGAACTGCGCGCCTGGGGCGGGCGGCGGGTCACGGGACCGGCGATCCTAGTGGGCGACCTCAACGTGGCGCCGCTCGAACACGACGTCTGGTCGCACAAGCAGCTCCTCGACGTGGTGAGCCACACCCCCGTCGAGACCGAGCGCCTCGAGACCCTGCGGGGCGAGGCGGGCTGGGTCGACGCCGCCCGCCTGCTCGTGCCGGAGCCGGAGAAGATCTACACGTGGTGGAGCTACCGCTCCCCAGACTGGGCCGCCGCCAACAAGGGGCGCCGCCTCGACCATGCCTGGGTCTCTTCCGACCTCGCCGGTACGGTCCGCGACGTCACCGTGGCCCGCTACGCGCGCGGCTGGGAGCGCCCCTCCGACCACGCGCCGGTGACGCTGACCCTGGAACTCTGAGGGCTGTCACCGGCCGGTCATGCGCGAGGCGTAGGGGCGGCGTCCATCATCCCCGATGGACAGCCCGAGAGCCCGCATGAACCCCGCAGCACGGGCGGTCCGCCGCGAAACCAGCCTCGGCCTGACCCAGGCCGTGCATCGCAGCCGCGCCCTGTCCCGCGCCGGCCTGTCCGAACGGCTCTTCACCCTGGCCTTCAGCGGGCTGGTCTATCCCCAGATCTGGGAGGATCCGGCGGTCGACCTGGAGGCCCTGGCGCTGGGACCGGAGGACCACGTCGTCGCGATCGCGTCGGGCAGCTGCAACGTCCTCTCCTATCTCACCGCCGGTCCGGCACGGATCAGCGCGGTCGACCTCAACGGGGCGCATATCGCCCTCGGGCGCCTGAAGCTCGCGGCCCTGACCCGGTTGCCGGATTCAGCAGCCTATCTGCGCTTCTTCGGGCGCGCCGACACGACCGACAACATCGCCGCCTACGATGCGCGGATCGCACCGCATCTCGACGCCTCCGCGCGAGCGTACTGGGAGGCCCGGCGCCTCGATGGACACCGGCGCATCGCGGCCTTCTCGGAGAACGTCTTCCGGCACGGCCTTCTCGGACGCTTCATCGGAACCGGGCACCGGCTGGCGCGGCTCTACGGCTGCGATCTTTCCGCCGTTCTCAAGGCCCGCGACCGGGCCGAGCAGCGGACCCTATTCGATGCCGATGTGGCGCCGCTGTTCGAGAAGCGCCTCGTGCGCTGGCTGATCCGGCGCCCGGCCTCCCTCTACGGCCTCGGGATCCCTCCGGCCCAGTACCGCATCCTCGCCAAGGACCACCCGGGCGGCATGGTCGACGTGCTGCGCCACCGCCTGGAGCGCCTCGCCTGCGACTTCGACCTCGCCGACAACTACTTCGCCTGGCAGGCCTTCGGGCGCGGCTACGCGCCGGGCTCCGACGCCGCCCTGCCGCCCTACCTCCAGCCACGCCACTTCGAGACCCTGCGGGCCCGGGCCGGACGCGTGAGCTATCGCCAGCAATCGATGACGGCGTTCCTGGCCGCCAGCCCCGACCGGAGTGCGGATGCCTACGTGCTCCTCGACGCGCAGGACTGGATGAGCGACGCCGACCTGACCGCCCTGTGGACCGAGATCACCCGCACCGCCCGGCCGGGCGCCCGGGTCATCTTCCGCACGGCCGCCGACGAGCGCTGTCTGCCGGGCCGGGTGCCGGACGGGATCCTGGACGCCTGGGATTATGCCGAGGCCGAGAGCCGCGCGGGACAGGCCCGCGACCGCTCGGCCATCTACGGCGGCTTCCATCTCTACCGCCTGCGTGCCGCGTGAGCGACGCCGCGCAGGCGATGGACCGGATGTACCGGCGCCAGCGCCACCTCTACGACGCCAGCCGCAAGTTCTATCTCCTCGGGCGCGACCGGGCGATCGCGGAGCTGGCCGTGCCTGCGGCCGGCGCGGTGCTGGAGATCGGCTGCGGCACCGGACGCAACCTCGTGCGCATCGCCCGAACCTACCCGGAGGTCGCCTGCTACGGCCTCGACGTCTCGGCGGCGATGCTCGCCACGGCCGCGCGCAGCGTCGTGCGCGCCGGGCTCGAGCCCCGCATTCGCCTCGCGCGCGGGGACGCCACAAACTTCGATCCGGAGGCCCTGTTCGGGCGGGCAAGCTTCGACCGGATCGTGATCTCCTACGCCCTGTCGATGATCCCGCCGTGGGAGCGGGTCCTGGCCGAGGCCGCGGGACACCTCGCGCCGGGCGGCCGCCTCCATTTGGTGGATTTCGGCGATCAGGCGGGCCTGCCTTGGCCTGCCCGCAATCTCCTCAACCGATGGCTCGCAGCCTTCGCGGTGACCCCGCGTGCAGCCCTGCCGCAGGCGGTCGCGGCCGTGGCCTCCGCCTCGGACGCAGAGGCGCGGGTGTCCCAGCGCTTCCGCGGCTACTGCGTGCACGCGGTGATCACGCGCCGGGGCGGCGCAGGACCGTATCGGCGCCAGCAGATCGCAGATTGATTCAGCCGACTCCGGAACGCCCGGGCGCGGCCTCGCATTGGGTTTCCGACATGGCGGCCGCCAGGCTGCCGACCGCAACCGGAGGTCTCACCATGCGCAAGCTCCTCGTCGCCTTCCTGCTCCCGAAGCTCGTCTCCTACCTGCGCCGGCGCTATTCCGGCCGCCCGAGCCCGCGCCACTATTCCTGAGCTTCAGCGCGCCGGGCTCTCCTGCAGGCCCGGCGCACCCATCCGGCGCAGCCGCGCCGCCCTTCGGCCGTAGCCGAAATAGATCGCCAGCCCCAAAGCGAGCCACAGGGCGAGCCGCAGCCAGGTGTCCCCGGGCAGGCCGAGCATCAGCCCGAGGCAGGACAGGATGCCGAGGATCGGCACCACCGGCATGCCCGGCACCCGGAAAGGGCGGGGGTGCCCCGGATCGGTCCGGCGCAGGACCAGCACGGCGGTGCAAATTACTATGAAGGCGAAGAGGGTGCCGATGCTCACCAGTTCGCCGAGGAGATCGATCGGCACCAGGCCCGCCACCAGGGCCGTCACCGCACCGATGGTGCCCTGGCTGGTCACCGGGGTGCGGAAGCGGGGATGCACCCGGGCGAAGGCCGGCGGCAACAGCCCGTCGCGCGCCATCGCGTAGAAGATCCGCGCCTGCCCGTACAGGGCCGCGAGCGCCGCCGTCGTGAGACCGAGGATCGCCCCGATCTTGATCGCCACCGAGAAGGCGGAGAGCCCGATCACCTCCACCGCCTTGGCGATGGGGTCGGGCACGTCGAGAGCCCGATAGGGGACGAGGCCGGTGAGCACCGCCGCCACCGCCACGTAGAGCAGGGTGCTGATGCCCAGCGAGCCCAGGAGCCCGATCGGCGCGTCGCGCTGGGGCCGGCGCGTCTCGCCGGCCGCCGTCGAGATCGTCTCGAAGCCGATGAAGGCGAAGAACACCACGCCCGCCCCGCGCAGCACCCCGCTCCAGCCGAACTCGCCGAAGGTGCCGGTGTTCTCCGGCACCAAGGGCGACCACAGGCCCGGGTCCACGTGGGCGGCGCCGATGCCCACGAAGGCCAGGATGATCGCGACCTTGATGGCCACCATCCCGGCGTTCACCCGGGCCGTTTCGCGGTTGCCGCGCATCAGCAGCAGGGTCAGCACGCCGATGATGGCCGCCGCCGGAAGGTCGAACCATGCGGTGGCCCCGCCGGGCAGGGCGCTGAAGGGGGCCGCCGTGAGAAATGGCGGCAGGTGGAGGCCGGCACTGCCGAGGAGCGAGCGGGCATAGCCCGACCAGCCCACCGCCACGGTGGCGGCGCTCATGGCGTATTCCAGGACGAGGTCCCAGCCGATGATCCAGGCGCAGACTTCACCCAGGGTTGCGTACGCATAGGTGTAGGTGCTGCCCGGAGCCGGCACCATAGCGGCGAGTTCGGCGTAGCAGAGGGCGACGAATCCGCAGGCGATGCCGCCGAGCACGAAGGACAGAGTCAGGCCCGGGCCGGCATAGTGCGCCGCCGCCGTGCCGGTCAGGACGAAGATGCCCGCCCCGATGGTCGCCCCGACACCGAGGGCCACGAGGTCGAAGGCCGAAAGGGACCGCGGCAGCTGCGCCGCCTCGCCGCCCTCAGCGGCGGCCAGGATGTCGGCGACGGATTTGCGCACGGTGAGGCTGTTGCCCGTCATCGGCCGGACCTTGGCATGGGAGCAGATCGCGCGCCAACCGGCGCAAGTCCCACGCCAGAGGTTCCGCCGGGGTCATCCCGCATCGAACCGGGGCCACCCGGCCGGGCGGCAACCTGTCCGCGTTGTCAGCCAGTCGCCCCTCTGTTAGGAAGTCGGCCAGCATCAAGAGTCGGGGCGATCCCTGACGCCAACCTGCTCTCCCGGGCAAGGTGGCACCCTCCGGCAAACGGCGGGGATGTGGCCGGACCGGCAACCAAACGGGCTTCGCCATATCTTCGTTTCGGTCGGTCCCTGCGTTCCTGATGCGCGCCGTGCCAGACGAGAGCGAGCCATGTCCCCCGAGCCCCAGCAATTTGCGAGCGACAACTACGCCGGCATCTGCCCCGAGGCCTGGCGCGCGATGGAGGCGGCCAACCGCGGCTCGGTACCGGCCTATGGCGAGGATCCCTGGACGAAGCGGGCGGCCGACACCTTCCGGAGCCTGTTCGAGACGGAGTCTGCGGAGGTGTTCTTCGCCTTCAACGGCACGGCCGCCAACGCCCTGGCGCTGGCCTCTCTCTGCCAGTCCTACCACAGCGTCATCTGCTCGGCCTCGGCCCATGTCGAGACCGACGAGTGCGGCGCCCCCGAGTTCTTCTCCAACGGCTCGAAGCTCCTCGTGGTGGCGAGCCCCGACGGCAAGCTGAATCCGGCCCTGATCCGCGGCGTCGCCACGGGGCGGTCGGACATCCACTTCCCGAAGCCCCGGGTGGTGACGATCACCCAGCCCACCGAGACGGGCCAACTCTACAGCCTCGCCGAAATCGGTGCGATCGCCGCCACCTGCCGGGATCTCGGCCTGCGCCTCCACATGGACGGCGCGCGCTTCGCCAATGCCTGCGCCAGCCTCGGCTGCAGCCCCGCCGACATGACCTGGAAGGCGGGCGTCGACCTCCTCTGTTTCGGCGGCACCAAGAACGGCATGGCCGCGGGTGAGGCGATCCTGTTCTTCGATGCCGCACTGGCCGAGGATTTCGGCTACCGCTGCAAGCAGGCGGGGCAGCTCGCCTCGAAGATGCGCTTCCTCTCGGCACCCTGGGTCGGCGTGCTGGAGAATGGGGCCTGGCTGCGCCATGCGGCTCATGCCAATGCCTGCGCCCAGCGTCTCGCCGCAGCCGTGTCGGAGGTGCCCGCCTTCGCGCTGATGTTTCCGGTGGAGGCCAACGCGGTGTTCCTGCGGGCCGCGCCCGAGCACCTTGAGGCCCTGCGCGTCCGGGGCTGGCGCTTCTACACCTTCATCGGCGGCGGTGCCCGCTTCATGTTCGCCTGGGATTCGGATCCGGCCCGAATCGACGCGCTGGTCAGGGACCTCCGCGCGGTGGCCGGCACCGAGGCCGCCGCGGCCTGAGCCACCCTGCCAGGCACCGGTGGGTGGCCGCGACACCCCGAGGGCTGGCGTCGGGGCAGGTTTCGTGTATGGTCCGCGCCGCTCCGACCCGTGCGAACGGGGCCGGGGCACAAGCTGCTTGTGGGCTTGACCGTGCTGGACGACATCCCGGCACCGGCCATCCACGAGCGTGGCGCGGCCCTCGCGACGAGGCCGCCCTTTCCGAAAACCCGTACCGAAAGGCACTGCGATGTCGATCACGGCAGAGCGCAAGACCGCGCTCATCAAGGAATACGCGACCGGCGGCAAGGACACCGGTTCTCCGGAGGTTCAGGTGGCGATCCTCACCGAGCGGATCACCAACCTCACCGGCCACTTCAAGACCCACGGCAAGGACAACCATTCCCGCCGCGGCCTCCTGAAGATGGTCTCGCAGCGCCGCTCGCTGCTCGACTACGTTAAGCGCAAGGACGAGGCCCGCTACCGCAGCCTCATCGAGCGTCTCGGCATCCGCCGCTAAGCACGGCGTTCACGCGGTTCCGGGCCCGGCCCGGGGCCGCGTTTCGACAGTTCGGGCTGCCGGAATGGGTCCGGCCACCCGAAGACCCGGGCGACTTGAAGGCGGATGCGTCGGGGACAGGATCGCGGGGGGTGCAGCGCGCGGCGCCCCCCGCCATCTTGCCCCTGACGGCGCCGGGTTCGCCCGACCGCAGGAAGGTGAGACATATGTTCGATATCCAACGCGAAGAGCTGATGTGGGGCGACCGCAAGCTCGTCCTCGAGACGGGCAAGGTCGCCCGCCAGGCCGACGGCGCCGTGATGGCGACCTATGGCGAGACCTCGGTGCTCGCCACCGTCGTGTCCGCCAAGGAGCCCAAGGCCGGCATCGATTTCCTGCCCCTCACCGTGAATTACCAGGAGCGCGCCTACGCCGCCGGCCGCATCCCCGGCGGGTACTTCAAGCGCGAGGGCCGTCCGTCCGAGAAGGAGACCCTGGTCTCCCGCCTCATCGATCGTCCGATCCGCCCCCTCTTCATCGAGGGCTGGCGCAACGACACCCAGGTCGTCGTCACCGTCCTGACCCACGACCTCGAGAACGATCCCGACATCCTCGCGATGGTGGCGGCCTCCGCCGCTCTGACGCTCTCGGGCGTGCCCTTCATGGGCCCGATCGGCGCCGCCCGCGTCGGCTATGCCAACGGCCAGTACAGCCTGAACCCGCTGGTCGCCGACCTCGAAGCCTCCTCCCTCGACCTCGTCGTTGCCGGCACCCAGGACGCCGTCCTGATGGTCGAGTCCGAGGCCAAGGAGTTGAGCGAGGAGGTTCTGCTCGGCGCCGTGATGTTCGGCCACAAGCATTTCCAGCCGGTGATCGAGGCGATCATCCGCCTCGCCGAGAAGGCCGCCAAGGAGCCCCGCAACTTCTCCGCGCCCGAGAACGGCGACGTGGAGGCCGCGGTTCTGGAGGTCTGCGAGTCCGACCTCCGCGCCGCCTACAAGAACACCGTCAAGCAGGAGCGCTACGC
The DNA here is from genome assembly GCF_001422885.1 of Methylobacterium sp. Leaf104. Classification (GTDB taxonomy): domain Bacteria; phylum Pseudomonadota; class Alphaproteobacteria; order Rhizobiales; family Beijerinckiaceae; genus Methylobacterium. The sequence goes on from NZ_LMMZ01000002.1 coordinate 24,283, forward strand.
CGCCGTCGACGCCGTGAAGGCGAAGGTCATGGCCGCCCTTTGCCCCGCCGAGGGCGAGGCCCGCTTCCCGGCGGAGAAGGTCAAGGCCGCGTTCAAGGAAGCGCAGTCGAAGGTCGTGCGCTGGAACATCCTCGACACCGGCTCGCGCATCGACGGCCGCGACGTGCGCACCGTGCGACCGATCGAATCCCAGGTCGGCGTGCTGCCCCGCGCCCATGGCTCCTCGCTGTTCACCCGCGGCGAGACCCAGGCCCTCGTGGTCGCCACCCTGGGCACCGGCGAGGACGAGCAGTTCATCGACGCGCTCGAAGGCACCTACAAGGAGACCTTCCTGCTGCACTACAACTTCCCTCCCTACTCGGTGGGCGAGACCGGCCGCATGGGCTCCCCGGGCCGCCGCGAGATCGGCCACGGCAAGCTCGCCTGGCGTGCCGTGCACCCCGTGCTGCCGCCGGCCCACGAGTTCCCGTACACGATCCGCGTGGTGTCCGAGATCACCGAGTCGAACGGCTCCTCTTCGATGGCTTCCGTCTGCGGCGCCTCGCTGTCGCTGATGGATGCGGGCGTGCCCCTGCGCCGGCCCGTCGCCGGCATCGCCATGGGCCTCATCCTCGAGGGTGAGCGCTACGCCGTGCTGTCCGACATCCTCGGCGACGAGGATCACCTCGGCGACATGGACTTCAAGGTGGCCGGCACCGAAGCCGGCATCACCTCGCTGCAGATGGACATCAAGATCGCGGGCATCACCGAGGAGATCATGAAGGTCGCCCTGCATCAGGCGCAGGAAGGCCGCGTCCACATCCTGGGCGAGATGGCGAAGGCGCTCACCGACGCCCGTCCCGAGCTCGGCGAGTACGCGCCGCGCATCGAGACCATGCAGATCCCCACCGACAAGATCCGGGAAGTGATCGGCACCGGCGGCAAGGTGATCCGCGAGATCGTCGAGAAGACCGGCGCCAAGATCAACATCGACGACACCGGCACCGTGAAGATCGCGTCCAGCGACGGCAAGGCCATCAAGGCCGCCTACAACTGGATCCGCTCGATCGTGGCGGAGGCCGAGCCGGGCATGATCTATGACGGCACCGTCGTGAAGACGATGGAGTTCGGCGCCTTCGTGAACTTCTTCGGCGCCAAGGACGGCCTCGTCCACATCTCGGAACTCGCCGCCGCGCGGGTCGCCAAGGTGACGGACGTCGTCAAGGAGGGCCAGAAGGTCAAGGTGAAGTTCCTCGGCCAGGACGACCGCGGCAAGATCCGCCTCTCGATGAAGGTCGTCGACCAGGAGACCGGCGAGGACATCACCGAGAAGCTCAAGGCCGAGCGCAACGCCGAGCAGGACCGCGCCCGCGGACCCCGCCAGGAGGCGTGAGCCGCACGCCTTGGCCGGGTGCGCGAGTGCCCGGCCGAACGGTCGAAACGTGAAGAGCGCGGTCCCGGCGGGGGCCGCGCTCTTCACGTTTGAGTCCTGTCGGTCGGGTCTCGTCGTCTACGCTCTGCTGCGTCCTGGGTGCGGTCCTGGTCGACCGAAGGCTAAGGCCGCCCGTTTCCGCAGATGCGCGACCAGGACGGCAGCGGCACTGTCCGGGTCGCGATCATTCCAGATCGTGCACTCGGCCTCGACCGGCACGACGCGGTCGAGGCGGGTGCGCAGGTCGCCGTCCTCGGGCCGGGCGCGGGCGGCAAGGCGGCGGGCCAGCACCTCGGGTGCCGCCGTGATGGTAACGACGCCGACATTCGGCAGGGTCTCGCGGGCCTGCGCCACGATCCGCCGGGAGACGTTGCAGATCACCACCCGCCCGGACCGCGCCTGGTCCAGCATCTCGCCGGGAATCGCGTAGCCGAGGCCGTGCGCCCGCCAGTGCAGGGCGAAGGCACCAGCGGCGGCTCCCTCGGTGAAGGCGTCCTCCGTGAGCGCGACGTTGTCCTCGTGGGCCGAGGGGGCCCGGGTCACGAAGCGGCGAGGGAAGACGAAGCGTGGGTCCTGGCCGAGCGCGTCCCGGGCCAGCCGCAGCAGGGTGTCCTTGCCGGCCCCGCTGGGGCCGACCACGAGGACGAAGCCGCCCCGCATCACACCACCCGCTCGCCGGCCCGCCAGACCTGGCGCACCACGGGCACGCCGCGGGCGAGTCGGACGCGGACGAGGTCGGCGCGCAGGCCCGGTTCCAGCCGGCCGCGATCGGTCAGGCCGGTGGCGCGGGCGGGGTTGGCCGTCACGGTGGCGATGGCCTCCGGCAGGGTGATGCCGGGGACGCGCTCGGGCAGCCCGAATGCCGCCATCATCAGGCTCGCCGGCACGTAGTCCGAGGACAGGATGCTGAGGGTCCCGGCCTCCGCCAGGGTGTGGGCCGCGACGTTACCGGAATGCGAGCCGCCTCGGATCAGGTTGGGCGCGCCCATCATCACGGTGATGCCGGCCGCGTGCGAGGCCTCTGCCGCCTCCAGGGTGGTGGGGAATTCGGCCAGCACCACCGCTTCGTCCCGCGACAGCGCGACATCCTCCAGGGTGGTGTCGTCGTGGCTGGCCAAAGGGATGCTGAGGGCGTGGGCGAGGGCCACCAGGGCGGGACGGTTCACCGCGTTGAGGGCGCGGCCGTCGCGCATCTTGCGGGCGGTGCTCAGTTTTATCTCTTCGAGAGAGCGGCCGCCGCGCCCGGCATACACGTAGTACTTGTCGACGTCACGGAACTGGCGCTGGCCCGGCGTGTGGTCCATCAGCGACAGCAGGCCGACGGCGTAGCGCCCGGCGAAGGCCTGCACGGTCTCGACCACGTCGGGGGAGGGGATCTCGCAGCGCAGGTGCGTGCGGTGCTCGGCCCGGAACAGGCCGGCCTCCTGGGCCTCCGCCAGGGCGGCGGCGAGCAGGTTGAGCTCGGTGCCGAGGCCGCTGCCGTCCGGGTCGGTGCCGGCGCGCAGCGAATCGAACACCGTGGTGATTCCGGACGCGGCGATCTGCGCGTCGTAGGCCAGCACCGCCCCGAGGGGATGCCAGCGCACGCCGGGGCGCGGGGCGTAGTGGCTCTCCAGGTGGTCGGTGTGGAGCTCGACGAGGCCCGGGATGAGGGTGTCGCCGTCGCAGTCGAGGCCGCGCTCGGGGGCACGCCCGGTGCCGATCTCGGCGATGCGCCCGTCGACGATTGCGAGCCAGCCGTCCTCGACGCGCTCGGGCAGGACGAGGCGTGCATTCTCGAGGATCTCGACCCGGTCCATCGTGCTCCGTTCCCGCATGGCCGCCTGTTCCCGATCCCGAATCATGCCGCCAGCGCCCCGCGGAAGGCCGAGACGTCGACGATGCGCGTCGCCACCGCCTCGCGCACGTCGGCGTCGTGGAAGATGCCGAGGATGGCGGTCCCGGCGGCCCGCTTCTCGGCGATGAGGTCCACCACCACGGCGCGGTTGCGCGCATCCAGGGAGGCGGTGGGCTCGTCCATGAGCAGGATCGGCCGGTCGGCGATGAGGCCCCGGGCGATGTTCACCCGCTGCTGCTCGCCCCCCGAGAAGGTGGCGGGCGGGAGCGCCCACAGGCGCTCGGGCAGGTCGAGGCGGGCCAGCAGGTCGGCCGCCCGGGTCCGGGCCGCCGCGGGGGCGAGGCCGCCCTCGATTCCGGCGGCCTCCACCACGGCGCGGGCGCCGACCCGGGGGATCACCCGCAGGAACTGCGAGACATAGGCGAGGGTGGTGCGGCGCAGCGCCAGGATCTCGCGCGGCGCGGCCGTGGCGAGGTCGACGAGGCGGGCTCCGTCGCGGACCCGGATCGCCCCGGCGGCGCAGCGGTAATGGCCGTAGGCCATCTTCAGCAGGGAGGACTTGCCCGCGCCGGAGGCGCCGCCGAGCACGACGCATTCGCCCGGATGGACCGCCAGGGTGGCGCCGGCGATGACCGGCAGCACGGCGCCGCCGCGCAGGTGCAGGGTGAAGCTCTTGGCCACGTCCTCGAAGGCCAGAAGGGGCGGGAGGGGCAGAGGGGAAGGACCAGGCGTCATGCGGCGAGCACCGAGGAGACGAGGAGCTGGGTGTAGGCGGCCTGCGGGTCGTCGAGGACCTGGTCGGTCAGGCCGGTCTCGATCACCCGGCCGGCCCGCATCACGAGGACGCGGTGCGAGAGCAGGCGCGCCACGGCGAGGTCGTGGGTGACGATGATGACCGCGAGGCCGAGCTCGGCCACCAGGCCCCGGATCATGTCGAGGAGGCGGGCCTGGACCGAGACGTCGAGGCCCGAGGTCGGCTCGTCCATGAGCACGAGGCGGGGCGCGGTGACGAGGTTGCGGGCGATCTGCAGGCGCTGGCGCATGCCGCCGGAGAAGCGGGTGGGCGGATCGTCGATCCGGTCCGGGGCGATCTCGACGCGGGCGAGCCAGTCGAGGGCGGTGGCGCGGATGCGGCCGTAATGGCGGTCGCCGACGCCCATCAGGCGCTCGCCGACATTGCCCCCGGCCGAGACCGCCATGCGCAGGCCCTGGGTCGCGTCCTGGCGCACGAACCCCCAGTCGGTGCGCATCAGCGCCCGCCGCTCGACCACGCTCAGGGTGTCGAGGTCGCGGGTCGCGCCGTCGCGCAGGCGGTAGGCGACGGATCCCGCATCGGCCGCGACCTCGCCGGCGACGAGCGAGAGCAGGGTCGACTTGCCGGAGCCCGATTCGCCGACCACCGCCAGGACCTCGCCGGGGTCGAGGGTGAAGCCGATGCCGTCGCAGGCGAGGCGGCGGCCGTAGCGCTTGGTCAGGCCCTCGACGGTCAGGAGCGGTTCCATCACGCGGCCTCCCCGGTGTGGCCGTCGGCACGGCGGGTCTCGCAATGGTCGGTGTCCGAGCAGACGAACATCCGCCCCCCGGCATCGTCGAGGACGACCTCGTCGAGGTAGACGTCCTCGGCGCCGCAGAGGGCGCAGGGGCGGTCGAAGCTCTGGACCCGGAAGGGGTGGTCCTCGAAATCGAGGCTGCGCACCCGGGTATGGGGCGGGATCGCGTAGATGCGCTTCTCGCGGCCGGCTCCGAAGAGCTGGAGGGCGGGGCAGTCGTCCATCTTGGGATTGTCGAATTTCGGGGTCGGGGAGGGGTCCATCACGTAGCGGCCGGCCACCTCCACCGGATAGGCGTAGGTGGTGGCGATGTGGCCGTGGCGGGCGATGTCCTCGTAGAGCTTCACGTGCATGAGGCCGTACTCGGCGAGCGCGTGGAGCTGGCGCGTCTCGGTCTCGCGGGGCTCGAGGAAGCGCAGCGGCTCGGGGATCGGCACCTGGTAGACGAGGACCTGTCCCTCGGCGAGGGGCGCCTCGGGGATGCGGTGGCGGGTCTGGATCACGGTGGCCTCGGCCGTCCGCGTCGTCGTGGCGATTCCGGCGGTGGCGGTGAAGAAGCGCCGGATCGAGACCGCGTTGGTGGTGTCGTCGGCGCCCTGGTCGATCACCTTGAGCACGTCGGCGGCGCCGAGGATCGCGGCGGTGACCTGCACGCCGCCGGTGCCCCAGCCATAGGGCATCGGCATCTCGCGGGCGGCGAAGGGCACCTGGTAGCCCGGAATCGCGATGGCCTTGAGGATGGCCCGGCGGATCATCCGCTTGGTGCCCTCGTCGAGATAGGCGAAGTTGTAGCCGGTGCCGGCCGAGACGGTGGCGCTGGCGAGATCTGGCGCGTTCATTCGGCGGCCTCCCGCAGGGGGGCTTCGTCGGAATCGGGCGAAGGCGGCACGGCCGACCGGGCGGCGTGCTCGGCCCGCAGGCGCCGGACCAGTTCGAGCTCGGCCTGGAAGTCGACGTAGTGCGGCAGCTTCATGTGCTCGACGAAGCCCGTGGCCTGCAGGCTGTCGCAATGGGCCAGGACGAATTCCTGGTCCTGGGCCGGCACCGCCACGGCCTCGCCGAGCTCGGCGGCCCGGAGCGAGCGGTCCACCAGCGCCATGGCCATGGCCTTGCGCTCGCCCTGGCCGAAGACGAGGCCGTAGCCCCGAGTGAATTGCGGCGGCACCGCGCCGTGGCCGTGGAACTGGTTGATCATCTGGCACTCGGTCAGCTCGACCGTGCCGAGGCTGACGGGAAAGCCGAGTTCCTCCGGCGTGAAGGCGAGCTCTACCGCCCCGACCCGGATCTCGCCGACGAAGGGATGGGTGCGGCCGTAGCCGCGCTGCGTCGAGTAGCCCAGCGCCAGGAGGAAGCCCTCGTCGCCCCGCGCCAGCCCCTGCAGGCGCACCGCCCGGTCGACGGGGTAGTCCACCGGCTCGCGGGTGAGGTCGCCGATCGCGGCGCCTTCGTCCGGGGGCGAGGGTTCGAGGAGGCCAGCCTGGCCCAGGAGATCGGTGACCCGCGGGCAGGCGGCGGCATCGGCCTCCGGCTCCGCCTCGGCGGCGGGCTCGGGGCCGGCGCCGTCGGCCAGGCCGAAATCCACGAGGCGATGGGTGTAGTCGAAGGTCGGGCCGAGCACCTGCCCGCCGGGCAGGTCCTTGAAGGTGGCGGAGATGCGCCGCGCCAGCGTCATCGCCCCGGTATCGACCGCCTCCGTGGCGCCGAAGCGCGGCAGGGTGGTGCGGTAGGCCCGCACCAGGAACACCGCCTCGACCACGTCGCCCCGGGCCTGCTTCAGGGCGAGGGCGGCCAGATCCGGATCGTAGAGGGAGCCCTCGGTCATCACCCGGTCGACGAGGAGGCGCATCTGCTCGCGGATCTGCGCCACCGTGAGCTCGGGCACGGCCGGGTCGCCGCGCCGGATTTCGGCCAGGAGCCGGTGGGCGTTGTCGATGGCGGCCTCGCCGCCCTTCACCGCGACGTACATGGCAGCGCCTCCGAACCCGCAGAATCGTCCGAACCCGCAGAATCGCCCGAACCCGGCAGAGTTTCGGCGTCGACGGGCCGGGCCGAGCGCGGCAGCCCGGCGAGGCGGCCCGGCGCCACGAAGAAGCAGTCGATCCCCAGCGGGAAGCCCGCATGGTTCGCGGCCCAGCGCGCGGCCCAGTCGGCGGGCAGGGGCCCGGCCTCGAGCCGCGCCGTGCCGCGGATGCCCGGCCCCGCGAAGGGTTGCCCGACCCCGTCGGAGAGGGTGTCGACGGCGAGGATCAGCGTGGCGGAGGCATCCGGGTAGGCGGGGGTGCCGGGTGCGAAATCCGTGAAGGCGGGGCAGCGGGCGGGATCGGCGATCAGCGCGAAGGCCGCCTGCGCGGGTGCGGCGACGATCGGCGCCCCGGTGTGGAAACGCAGGAAGCCCGCGACCGCCGGGTCCGCCCGCAGGGGCGCATCGAGCCAGACCGGCGTGTCGGGGTCGGTGAGCGCCAGGGCCAGGGCGGCGAGCTCGGGGGTGAGGGGAGCGGGCGGCGCCAGGGCGGTGACCAGGGGCCGGATCCGGCCGGGCCGGCTCAGGGCCTCCATCGCGGCGCGGAACATGGCCTGGCCCGCGTGGACGGGATCGGCGAAGCCGTGGGCGAGGGGGGGCGCCATCAATCCTCTCCCCGCGCCAGGGTGAAGAAGTTGACCCGGGTGGCCGCCGCCTTGCGGGCGGCCTGCCACGCCGCGTCCGCCCGGCGCCCTGCGATCTCGGCCAGCGCCGCCTCGAGGGCCGGGCGCGCCTCCGGGCGCTGCCAATGCGCGTCGAGGATGGCGGCGAGGCGGGCGCGGGTCCGGTCGCGGCCGAGATGGTAGGCGAAGCCGGTCTCGCCGCCGGGCAGGCGCACCACCGCCCGGGTCACCGTGGCCTCGCCGGCATTGAAGGGCCGGCCGTCGCCGCCGATCCGCCCGCGGACCATGACGAGGCCCGTCTCCGGCGCCCGCAGGTCCTCCGCCTCGGCAGCGGCGCCGGCCCGCGCCAGGGCGGCCCGCAATTCGTCGGTTGTCGCCGCGCCGGCCCGCGCCATCGCCTGTCGGCGCGCGGCGGGGTCTGGCATCCCGGGCTCGGGTGGTGTTTGGCTGGCGCTCGGCATCGATCGGTCTCCAAACTTGTCTATATGTATAGACAAGCGGATGAGCGGGCACAAGGGGTTTCGAGGACGGATGCGGGCGAGCCAGGCGAGGCACTCATGACGGAGGCGGGCGACACCCGCGTGACGGCGCTCCAGCGCGGGGGCGGCCTCGCCGCCTGGCGGCAGATCGCCGACACCCTGGCGGGCGAGATCCGCGGCGGAACCCTGGGCGCCGGGGCGCAGCTGCCGGCCGAATCGGCGCTCGCCGCGCGCTTCGGCGTGAACCGGCACACGGTGCGCCGGGCGCTCGGGGTGCTGGCCGAGGGCGGGCTGGTGCGCACCACGCAGGGCCGGGGCAGCTTCGTGGAGCAGGGTCCGATTCCCTACCCGATCGGCCCGCGGACCCGCTTCTCCGAGATCGTCTCGCGCACCGGGCGCGAGGCCTGGGGCGACCTGATCGCGGCCGCCACCGGGCCGGCGGATGCGGACTGGGCCGAGGCCCTGAGGCTCGCCCCCGGCGCGCCGATCCTCGAACTCCTCACCGTGCACCGGGCCGACGGCGCCCCGATCTCGACGGCCCGGACCTGCCTGCCCCTGCCGCGCTTCACCGGCTTCGATGCCGCCTACGCCGCCAGCGGCTCGCTCACCCGCGCCTATGCGGGCTTCGGGGTGGCCGACTACACCCGGCTCTCGACCCGGATCGGCGCCCGCCCGGCCAGCCCCGAGGAGGCGGAACGCCTCGACATCGCTCCCGGCCGGACCCTGATCGCCCTGTCGAGCGTGAACGTGGACGGCGCCGGCCAGCGCATCCAGGCCACCCGCAGCCTGTTCGCGGCGGACCGGGTGGAGCTGGTGGTGGAGTGAGGGGCCACCGGTCCGGCCGGGGCACCCAGGGACCCGCCCGGCAGCGCTCCGCATCAGAGCATTCGGATGCCGCATGGGACGGTGCCGCGACGCTCATGGGATGTCCGGAGCGAAAAGCAGTTCGCTCATGCGATGAGGTTCGTGGGTGGAGGTCTGGTCCTTGGCCCCGCAGCGGACATTCCGCCTTTCACCCGACGCTGCCATTCGGCGAGGAATACGGCTTGCGCACGAACAGGTCCCGGAGCAGCGCCCGGCCCGAGCCCAACCGCAAGATCGGTCGAGCCGGGCAGGCCCATTCGCGCGTAGCTGATCGCGTCACGAAGGGCGGGACGATGCGTGCGGCGCTCCGAAACCATCAGGCCCGGATGCAGCGGGTGCTCGATCACATCGACCGGCACCTGGACGACGATCTGGACCTGGAGACGGTCAGCGGCATCGCGGCTTTCTCGAAGTTCCACTTCCATCGGCGGTTCACGGCGGCCTTCGGATTGTCCCTGCACCGCTACGTTCAGCTGGCCCGCATGAAGCGCGCGTCCTACCGGCTGGCCTACAGGAACGCCCAGAGCGTCACCGACGTCGCGATGGATGCCGGCTACGACGCGCCGGACGCCTTCGCCCGCGCCTTCCGGCAACGTTTCGGGCAATCGCCCTCGTCGTTCCGGAAGGCTCCCGACTGGGACTCGTGGCGCGCGGCCTTCGGGCCTCTCGACGAAGCGAGGAGCAAGCAGATGACAAGACCGTTCACGCCCGACGACGTGACGATCCGCGATGTGTCGGCGACGCGGGTCGCGATCCTGGAGCACCGCGGCGATCCGGCGATGCTGGGGGCCACGCTCCAGCGGTTCATCGCCTGGCGGACGGCCGCCGGCCTGCCCCCCAGGACGAACCCGACCTTCAACGTCTGGCGGTCCGCGCGGCGTCCCGCCGCGCCGGGCGACTTTCGCGTGGACCTCTGTGTCGGAACCGACCGGCCGGTCTCGGCGAACGGCGCACCGATCACGGTCGGGGAGATCCCGGCGGGACGCTGCGCGGTGCTGCGCGTCGTCGGCCGAACCGACGACCTGGAGGCGCCCGCGCTGTACCTCTCTCGCCAGTGGCTGCCCGCCAGCGGCGAGGCGGCGCGGGACTTTCCCCTCTACTGCCAGCGCCTCGCGTTCTTCCCGGAGGTGCCGGAGCACGAGGCGATCGCGGAGGTGTTCCTGCCGCTGAGATGACCCGGCCCAGGGGCGGCTTCGTTGAGCTCGCGGCCCGGGCGGTCTATGCACTGTGCCCATGGACCTCCAAGCTTCCGCGAGTCGATCCCCGGCTCCCCTCGCCTGCAAGCGGCCGCCGACCGGGACAGCGGCGCCGTTCCTGCCCATGAGCCGCGCCGAGATGGACGCGCTCGGGTGGGACGCCTGCGACATCGTCCTGGTGACGGGCGACGCCTACGTGGATCATCCGAGCTTCGGCATGGCCATCATCGGCCGGCTGCTCGAGGCGCAGGGCTTCCGGGTCGGCATCATCGCGCAGCCCGACTGGCAATCGGCGGAGCCGTTCAAGGCGCTGGGCCGGCCGACGCTGTTCTTCGGCGTCACCGGCGGCAATCTCGATTCGATGGTGAACCGCTACACGGCGGACCGTCGCCTGCGAAGCGACGACGCCTACACGGCGGGCGGGCAAGGCGGCGCCCGCCCGGACCGCTCGACCATCGTCTACACGCAGCGCTGCCGCGAGGCCTACAAGGACGTGCCGATCATCCTCGGCGGCATCGAGGCCTCGCTGCGCCGCATCGCCCACTACGATTACTGGTCCGACAAGGTGCGCCGCTCGATCCTGGCGGACGCCAAGGCCGACCTGCTCCTCTACGGCAATGCCGAGCGCGCCGTGGTCGAGGTGGCGAACCGCCTCGCGGCCGGCGAGGCGCCGCACGACCTCGACTCCGTCCGCGGCGTCGCCCTGTTCCGCCGCGTGCCCGGGCACTACACCGAGCTGCCCGCCGACGATCTCGATTCGGCCGACGAGGCCGCCAGCCGCCGCCCCGGCGAGACCGTGATCCGGCTGCCCGCCTACGACGAGGTCAAGGACGACAAGGAGGCCTATGCGCGGGCCTCGCGGGTGCTGCACCGGGAGGCCAATCCCGGCAACGCCCGCCCCCTCGTCCAGCGCCACGGCGACCGCGACCTCTGGCTGAACCCGCCGCCGATCCCGCTCTCCAGCGAGGAGATGGATGCGGTCTACGACCTGCCCTACGCCCGCGCCCCCCATCCCGCCTACGGCGACGCGAAGATCCCCGCCTGGGACATGATCAAGTTCTCCGTGACGATCATGCGCGGCTGCTTCGGCGGCTGCACCTTCTGCTCCATCACCGAGCACGAGGGCCGCGTCATCCAGAACCGCTCGGAAGGCTCGATCCTGCGCGAGATCGAGCGGATCCGCGACAAGACGCCGGGCTTCACGGGGGTGATCTCGGATGTCGGCGGGCCGACGGCGAACATGTACCGGATGGCCTGCAAGGACCCGAAGATCGAGGCGGCGTGCCGGCTGCCCTCCTGCGTCTTCCCCGACATCTGCCCGAACCTGAACACCTCGCACGACGACCTGATCCGGCTCTATCGCAAGGTCCGCGAGGTGGAGGGCGTCAAGAAGGTGATGGTCGCCTCCGGCGTGCGCTACGACCTGGCGGTCCGAAGCCCCGAATACGTCGAGGAGCTCGTGACCCATCACGTCGGCGGCCGTCTCAAGATCGCGCCCGAGCACACCGAGCGCGGCCCCCTCGACCTGATGATGAAGCCGGGGATCGGCACCTACGACCGCTTCAAGGAGATGTTCGACGCCGCCGCCAGGAAGGCCGGCAAGAAGTACTACCTGATCCCGTACTTCATCGCGGCGCATCCGGGCACGACCGACGAGGACATGCTGAACCTCGCCCTCTGGCTCAAGAAGAACGACTACCGCGCCGACCAGGTCCAGACGTTCCTGCCCTCGCCCATGGCCACCGCCACGACCATGTACCACACCGAGATCAACCCGCTGGAGGGCGTGCGGCGCGGCGGCAGCCAGCCGGTCGACGCGATCAAGGGGATGCGGCAGCGCCGGCTGCACAAGGCGTTCCTGCGCTACCACGACCCCGAGAACTGGCCCCTGCTGCGCGAGGCGCTGCGGGAGATGGGCCGGGCCGACCTGATCGGGCCGCGGCCGGACCAGCTCGTGCCGTCCTCGCAGCCGTCCGGAACCGGACTGGGCAAGGCGCGCGGCCAGCAGCGGCCCCTGCGCCATCCGGGCGCGCCGCGTTTCACCACCAAGGGCGTGCCCCTGCGCAAGTGACGGCCAGCCGCGACCGGATGCGCCGGGGGCGGCCTTGGGGGGCGGCCTTGGGAGGGCGGCCTTGGCGGTCCGGCGGCCCTGGGCGGACGGGCAGAAAGTCCCTCGTCGACCGCGTGACCGGGACCCGGCGTCGCCCCTACCGCGCCGCGCCGCCGATCAGGGTCCGGCGCAGGCGTCCCGAGACGGCGTCGATGACCGCCACGGTCACCAGGATCATCAGGATCAGGAAGGCGACCTGGCGCAGTTCGAGGACGCGGATCAGCTCGCTGAGATACTGGCCGATGCCGCCCGCGCCGACGATGCCGATGATGGTGGCCGAGCGGGTGTTCGATTCGAAGAAGTACAGCACCTGGCTGCCGAGCACCGGCAGCACCGCCGGGATCAGCCCGAAGCGGATGCGGTGCAGCTCGGCGCCGCCGGAGGCGGAGACGCCCTCGGCGGCCTTGCCGTCGACGGTCTCGACCGCCTCGGAGAACAGCTTGCCGAGCGCCCCGAAATCCGCGCAGGCGATGGCGAGCGCCCCGGCGAAGGGGCCGAGCCCGACGACGTTGATCCAGATCAGCGCCCAGATCAGCACGTCGACCGAGCGCACCACGTCGAGGCCGCGCCGCACGGTGAAGTGCACGAAGGGGTTCGGCACGACGTTGCGGGCGGCGAGGAACGCCACCGGAAACGCCAGGAGCGCGGCCGTCAGCGTGCCGATGAAGGCGATGCCGAGGGTCTCGGCCAGGGCCTGCAGGAAGGTCCAGGCCCGGCCGCCGGCCTCCGGCGGCAGCATCAGCAGGCTGAACTCGCCGAGGCGCCCGAGCCCGGCGAGGAGGCGGGTGGCGGAGAAATCGAGGCGGACCATCGCGTAGCCCGCCAGGGCGACGAGGCCGGCGAGGGCGAGGACCGCGAGGAGCCGCCCCCGCCAGGCCGGGCGGAAGCTGTCGGGGAAGCGCCGGCGCAGGGCGGCGATCTCGGCGGGGCCGAGATGGGCCGGATCGCGCTCGGGACCCTTCATCGCAAGCCCCCGAGAAGCCCGTGGCGCAGGCGCTCGGTGCCGAGGTCGATCGCCATCACGGTGAGGATGATCAGGACCAGGATGGCGCTGACGTCGGCGTAGTAGAAGTTGCGGATCGCCACGAGGAGTTCCTGCCCGATGCCGCCGGCTCCGACGAAGCCCATGACGCCGGCGCCGCGCACGTTGATCTCGAAGCGCAGCAGCCCGTAGGAGACGAAGTTCGACAGCACCTGGGGCAGAACGGCGAAGCGCAGGGTCTCGATCCGCCCGGCCCCGGCGGCGGTGAGGCTCTCCACCGGCTTCATGTCGATGTTCTCGACGACCTCGGAGAACAGCTTGCCGAGGGCCCCGGTGGTGTGGATCGCCAGCGCCAGCACGCCCACCATCGGCCCGAGGCCGAAGGCGATGACGAAGATCAGCGCGAACACGATCTCCGGCACGGTGCGGCAGAATTCCAGGCCGCGCCGCACGAGGAAGCAGGCCGTCCGGCTGCCGGCCACGTTGGCGGCGGCGGAGAAGCACAGCACGAAGCCGCCGAGCGCCCCCAGGAGGGTGCCGAGATAGGCCATCAGCAGGGTCTCGCCCAGGAGACCGAGCCATTTCGGCCAGCCCCAGTACCATTCGGCGAGGTCCCCCGGCAGGTTCGCCAGGGTCAGGTGGGGCAGGATCTGGGCGATGTAGTCGGTGAAGCGGCCGAGATTGGCCGCCAGCACGAGGGGACGCACCTCGGCGGCCTGGGCGGCGAGCCCGGCGAGCACCACGAGCGCGGCGAGGCCGGCCCAGGTCCGGCGCCGGGTCGCGGCCACGGCCGCGCCGTAGGCCCCCGCCAGGGCGGCGGCCCGGTCCGGGGGCAGGGGCGTGATCCGCTCAGGCATCGGTGGTCACCGGCGGCCCGCGCCGATCGGGACGGGTCCGCTCAAGACTTGCGGCGCTGGTCGTCGTTGAACTTCAGCATCTCGATGATCGGCTGGTAGTCCTTCAGGGTCACGGGAGTGAAATCCTGGTCCTTGCCGTCCGAGAGCCGGTCGAAGGCGGCCTTGTCGGCCTTGGGCATCGCCACGAGGGCGTCGCGGATCTTCGCCTTGAGGTCGTCGGGCAGGCTCGCCAGCATGGCGAAGGGGCCCTCGGGCAGGAAGTCGGACTTGAACACCACGCGGAAGTCGCTCTGGCCCATCGCCGTGCCGTCCGGCTTCTTGAGCATGCCCTTGGTGGCCATCCGGGTGACCATGGTGTCGGTGTCGGAGTTGTAGAGATTGGCCGCCGCGTCCACGGTGCCCTGCACCAGGGCGAGGACGGCGTTCTCGTGGCTGCCGGCATAGACCGTCTTGCCGAAGACCGTGTCGACCGGGTGGCCGGCCTTGTGCAGGAAGAAGCGCGGCGCCTGATTGCCGGAGGTGGAGTTCGGGTCGACCAGGGCGAGGTTCTTGCCCTTCAGGTCCTCGATCGTCCTGTACGGGCTGTCGGCGCGCACGTAGATCACCGAGTAGTAGCCCGAGGCGCCGTTGTCGTGGCGCTGGTTGACGATGGGCTCGATCTTGACGCCGGTCATCACCGCGCGGGCGAAGGAGGCGGGGCCGTAGAAGGCGAGCTGGGCGTTGCCGGCGCGCTGGCTCTCGATCACCGCGGCGTAGTCGTTGGCGATGCGCAGCTTCACCGGGACGCCGAGGGTCTTCGACAGGTAGGCGGTCATCGGCGCGTAGCGATCGGCGGTGCCCGACGCGTTCTCGGCCGGGATCACCGCCAGGGTCAGCTCCGGATAGGCCGCCTTCCAGTCCTGTGCGGCGGCCGGGAGGGCGAGGAGGGCGAGCGCGAAGGCTCCGGCGAGGGATCGACGGGTCAGCATGGGAAACTCCCGGAGGGGTGGAGCGAAGGGGTTGAGCGACGAGGGGTCAAGCGACGAGGGCGGCCGGATAGGCCTGGGGCCGCATCGGCTCGGGGGCATCGAGGACCTCGCCGGCCTCCAGCCCGTAGAGCTGGCGGGCGACCGCCTCGGTGAGGTCGGCGGGAGCGCCGTCGAAGACGAGGCGGCCGTCGGCGAGGCCGACGAGGCGGTCGCAATAGCCGCGGGCCAGGTCGAGGGAATGCAGGTTGCACAGCACGGTGAGGCCGTGGCGCCGGTTGGCCTCCGCCAGGGCGTCCATGACGATGCGGGTGTTGCGCGGGTCGAGGGAGGCCACGGGCTCGTCGGCGAGGATGAGGTCGGGGGCCTGCATCATCGCCCGCGCGATGGCGACGCGCTGCTGCTGGCCGCCCGAGAGCTGGTCGGCCCGGTGGCCGGCGAAGTCGCCCATGCCGAACTCGTCGAGGGCGGCCAGCGCCAGGGCGCGCTCGCGTTCGGACCAGAGCTTGAGCAGGGAGCGGTGGCGGGGCACCTCGGAGAGCCGGCCCATCAGCACGTTGCTCAGCACGTCGAGGCGGCCGACGAGGTGGAACTGCTGGAAGATCATCGCGCAGCGCGCCCGCCAGCGCCGCAGGTCGCGCCCGCGCAGGGCGGTGACGTCGAGCCCCTCGAACAGGATGCGGCCGCCGGTCGGCTCGGCGAGGCGGTTGATCATCCGCAGCAGGGTCGACTTGCCGGCGCCCGAGCGCCCGATCACGCCGACGAACTGGCCGCGGGGGATGGAGAGGGAGACGCTGTCCACCGCGCGACGGTCGCCGTAGTGGCGGGCAAGACCTTCGAGGATCAGCATGGAATCTCCGGCGATTCAGGTCGATCGCCGGTAGAGCCGCCCCACGCGACAGGAGAATGACTATTCCCCGGCTAACCAATAGCCGGCATTATTGTGCCTCGGCTTCGTGGCGTTCCAGGAATGCTTCGATCGACAGGGCGCGGAAGTCGGGCAGCGCCCGGCCCAGGCGCGCATGGTCCCAGTCCCACCAGGCCAGCGCCTGCAGGCGCTCGGCGATCGCCTCCGGGAACCGGCGGCGCACCACGCGGCCGGGATTGCCGACCACGATGGTGTAGGGCGCCACGTCCCGGGTCAGGATCGTGCCCGCGCCGATGACCGCCCCGGTGCCGATGCTGCGCCCGGGCAGGACCACGGCGCCGTGCCCGATCCAGACGTCGTGGCCGATGCGGACCGGCAGGGCCCGGCGCCGGGCGAAGAAGGCCGCCTCGTCCGCCTCGCCCGGCCAGTAGGCGCTGGCCCGGTAGGTGAAGTGGGATTGCGAGGCCCGCTCCATCGGGTGGTTGCCGGGATTGATCCGCACATGCGAGGCGATGGAGCAGAACTTGCCGATGCTCGTGGCGTTCGCCTGCCCGTCCTCGACGATGTAGGAGTAATCGTCGAGGCTCGTCTCGCTGAGGCGCGTGCGCGCGCCGACCTCGGTGTAGCGGCCGAGGCGGCAATCCGAGAGCCGGGCCGTGGGGTGGACGGCCGGTTCGAGGCCGAGGCGATCGGAGACCATCGCGCGATCCTGTCAGGCGGAGAAGGGGAGGCGGCGCAGGAGGCGGAACGGCGCCGCGCCGTCCTGGACGACCACGCTGAGCGCATCGATCGCGAGGTCGGGCAACCCCGCGGCGGCCTCGGCCAGCAGGGGCAGGGCGGTCGCCCGGTCCTCCGGCCCGAGGGGGCCGGTGAGCGTCATGTGAAAGCGGAAGGCCTCGAAGACGTGCGGGTAGCCCCAGCGCTCCAGCAGCGCCCGGCCACGGGGATCGAGGCGCTCGGGCCGGCGGCGGGCGCGCTCGGCCTCGGTGAGGGGCGCCCGCAGGGGATCGAGGGCCGCGACGCACTCGGCGGCGAGCAGCCCGAGGGCGGGCGGGGATGCCGCCGGCACCAGGGCGGCGAAGGCCCCGAGGGCGGCCACCCGCAGGGGGCCGACGGGCAGCGGGCTCCGGTGCGCCGCCAGGGCCTCGGCCGCCGCGAGGAGATCGGCCTCGGTCGCCCCCGGGGCGAGGCGCATCGGCGCCTTCAGGGTGGCGTGGAAGCCGTAGAGGCGCGGCTCGGCGGTGTGGGCGGCCAGGATCGCCCGGAGCGCCTCCGGGCCGGGCGCCGGGCCGGGGCCGAGGATCGCGTCGCCGAAGGCGGCCAGCGCCGAGCCCGGGGCGGGCGTGACGTACAGGGCGTATCGGGTGGGTCGGTCCAACGGGGTCCTGTCCTGGCGGCGCGCGGGATGCTCGGCTGCACGCGGAATCTTGGCGGTACGCGAGGTGCCGAAGCGCGCATACTACGCGCCCCCGACGGCGATATGACAGGGTGGGCGCCGCACGCGGCGCGATGAGGCGACCCCGGTGTCCGCTCGCAGGCACAGATATTCCCTGGCCCCGCACGCCCTGTCGCTGTCGGCCGCCCTGCTCGCGGCCGGCGGGACCGGCGCGAAGGCCGTGGGCGACGCCCCCGCCCGCCGCTTTACCGCGGCCTACGGTCTCAGCTTCCTGAACCTGCCGGCGGGCGAGGCCAGCCTCGTGGTCGAGCGGGCGGGCGAGCGCTATGCCCTCGAGCTCGATGCGGGCCTGCGCGGCCTCGCCGGCTTCTTCTTCGACGGGGCCGGCAAGGCCACGGTCGCCGGTTCGGCGACCCGCGCCGGCGCGGTCACCGCCACCTTCCGGATCGACAGCCGCTACGGCGGCAAGCCGATCGCGGTGGCGCTCGACCTCGCCGGCGGGCGCGTGCGCAGCGCCAGCGTCGAGCCGCCCCCGACCCCGCGCGCGGACCGGGTCCCGGTGGCGCCGGAGGACAAGGTCGGCGTGGTCGACCCCCTGACCATGCTGACGATTCCCCTCGGGACCGCCCCCCTGGACGTGAGCCTGTGCGACCGGCGCATCCCGGTCTTCGACGGGGCGAGCCGGGCCGACCTCGTCCTGTCGCGCGGCAGCCTCGTGACGGTCTCGGAGGGCGCCTATCGCGGCCCCGCCCTCGACTGCCGGGTGCGCTGGGTGCCGATCTCCGGGCACCGCTCCGGCGGGAGCAACGTCCGCCGGATGGCCGCCAACGACGACCTGCGGGTGCGCTTCGCCCCGATCCTCGACGGGACGCTGCTGCTGCCGCTGTCGATCACGGTCGCCACCGGATGGGGCACGGTGCGGATCGAGGCCACCCGCTGGGGCGGGGCGGCGCCCGGCCCGGAGGCCCCGGCGGCGAAGCCCGGCGTGACCGTGCGCCTGCCCAACGCCCGCTAGGGGCGCGGCAACGGTTTCCCGCCGCCGCGGGTTCTCCCTCCGGTCAGCGCGGCCATCGTGAGCGAGGAGGTCGCATGCGCGTCGGAAGCCTGAAATCGGCCCAGCTCTTCACCGCCTTCGCCTCGAAGGTGGCCCGCGCCGCCGGGCGCCCGGCGACCTTCGCGGTCAGCATCGCGCTGATCCTGGCCTGGGCGGTGACGGGGCCGCTGTTCGGCTTCTCCGACACCTGGCAGCTCATCATCAACACCGGCACCACCATCGTGACGTTCCTGATGGTGTTCCTGATCCAGAACACCCAGAACCGCGACGGCGCGGCGATCCAGGCCAAGCTCGACGAGCTGGTCCGGGCCAGCGCGGCGCAGAACCGCTACATCGGCATCGAGAGCCTGACCGAGGAAGAGCTCGACGACCTGCGGGCGCGCTGCGCGAAGCGGGCACCCCTGGACGATCTCGAGGCGGCCGCCTGTGCGGCCGAGGCGGAGGCCCACCGGAAGGCCGAGGCCGCCGCCGCGCGGGCCGGCGGCCTGACCGCCTATCCGCGCTGATCCGGTTCCCGGAGCGGAGGCCAAGCGGCCGCAGGACGCCGTCCAGCGAAGGGCCTTGCGGCGACGACTCCGTGCCGCGCCGCACCCTGGCGGTGGAACGCCCGATCCTCCGCCGCGTTCGCCCCGCGACGCAGCATAGGAGACGCCAGCATGGCCAATGCGATGATCCACGACATCTTCAGCGGCACCCCGAACCTCACCACCACGGAGCGCGCCGTCTCGGTGGTGCTCGGCCTCGGCATCGCCGCCGCCGCCGCCCAGCCGCGCCCGAACAAGTGGCTCAGCCTCGCGGCCCTCGTGGTCGGCGCCGGCCTCGCCATCCGCGGCGCCACCGGCCATTGCGCCGTCAAGGCCGTGACGGAGGCCTGAACCGGCCCCGCGCCCGGTGCCCGAGCGTATCGGGCACCGGGCGGCCCTCGATCGGACACGAAAAAGGGGCGCCTCGGTGAGGCGCCCCTTTCGCATCGGACTTCGATGTCGCGTGGACTTACAGCGTGGTGGTCGAGCGGCGGCCCTGGATGAAGCCGTAGATCGCCAGCACCACGATCGCGCCGACGACCGCGCCGATCAGGCCCGCGCCCTGGTTCGGACCGTACCAGCCGAGCGCCTGACCGAGGAAGGTGGCCACGAAGGCGCCGACGATGCCGAGGATCGTGGTCAGGATGAAGCCGGCCGGCTCGTTGTTGCCCGGCATGATGAACTTGGCGATGACACCGGCCAGGAAGCCGATGATGATGGTCCAGATGATACCCATGAGCTGATCCTCGAACTTGGCCGAACCCTCTGGGTCGGACGTCACTGGCGGTGGCGGCGGGCGTCTCAGCCTTGGCCTTGGCGCATGGGGTGAGAACGCCGCATCCGTGGGATGAGTTGCGCTGCACGAAGCGACTTTGTCGCGTGGCACGCGAAGACCGGCCGGCGCGGCCGGATTCCCGCGCGCGCAGGGCCGCGGGCCTCTTTACGTTCGGGTCCCCGGCGCGGCACAACGCTTGCCCCGAGCCGGGATGCCGCGTGGCGTCCCAAGGCCGATCCGCGAAGAGGCACGTTTTCCCGTCATGACGATCCAGCGCTTCGAATCCGGTCCCCGCATGAGCCAGGCCGTCACCTACGGCGACATGGTGTTCCTCGCGGGCCAGGTGGCCGGCACGGTGGTGGGCGCCGGCGTCACCGCGCAGACCCAGGAGATCCTCGGCGAGATCGACCGCCTGCTGGCGGCGGCCGGCACCGACAAGAGCCGCATCCTCACCGCCACGATCTACCTGGCCGACATCGCCACCTTCGCCGAGATGAACGCCGCCTGGGACGCCTGGGTGGCCAAGGACAACCCGCCGGCCCGCGCCACGGTGGAGGCCAAGCTCGCCGCCCCCGAATACCGCGTCGAGATCGTGGTGGTGGCCGCGAAAGGACAGGCATGATCCGAGCCGGCAGCCGCCGCGCGCTCCTGTCCGGGGGGCTCTTCGCCGGGGCGCTCGCCGCCCTGGCGCTCGGCCTGCCCGGGGCGCGGGCCGAGACGCCCGCGCCGAAGGGCGAGCGCGTCGTCAACATCTACAACTGGTCGGACTACATCGACCCGAAGATGCTCGACGCCTTCACGAAGGAGACCGGCATCAAGGTCGTCTACGACACCTACGACAACAACGAGATCCTCGAGACCAAGCTGCTGGCCGGGCGCTCGGGCTACGACGTGGTGGTGCCCTCCGGCCCGTTCCTGCAGCGGCTGATCCGGGCGGGGGTGTTCCAGCCCCTCGACAAGGCCCGGATCCCGAACCTCGTCCATGCCTGGCCCGAGATCGCGGCGCGGCTGGCCACCTACGACCCCGGCAACACCTACGCCGTCGACTACATGTGGGGCACCACCGGCATCGGCGTGAACCTCGCCCTGGTACGCGAGCGCCTGGGGGCGAGCCAGCCCCTCAACACCTGGAGCCTCGTCCTCAATCCGGGCCTGATGGCCAAGCTCAAGGATTGCGGGGTGATGCTGCTCGATTCCCCCGAGGACCTGATCCCGAGCCTGCTGCCGTTCTACGGCTTCAAGCCGGATTCCAAGCGCTGGGACGACATCACCCAGGTCACCGACGCCCTGTTCAAGGTGCGCGGCTCGGTGCGCAAGTTCCACTCCTCGGAATACATCAACGGGCTGGCCAACGGCGACCTCTGCCTCGCGGTCGGCTATTCGGGCGACGTGATGCAGGCCCGCAAGCGCGCCGAGGAGGCCAAGAACGGGGTCGAGATCGGCTATGTCATTCCCCGCGAGGGCGCGCTGATGTGGTTCGACGCCTTCGCGATCCCGAAGGACGCCCCCCATCCCGCCGAGGCCCACGCCTTCCTCGACTACATGATGCGGCCCGAGGTGGCGGCGGCCAACACCAACTTCGTCTCCTATGCCAGCGGCAACGCGGCGGCCCGGAAGTTCGTCAAGCCGGAGATCCTGGGCAATCCCGGCATCTACCCGGACGAGGCGACGATGCAGCGCCTCGCCAGCAACACCGCCTGGGACGACCGCACCCAGCGCTTCGTCACCCGGAGCTGGACCCGGGTGCGGACGGGGCGCTGAGGCACCGGCGACACGCAAGGCCGCGCGAACGCGAACGGCGGCCCCGAGGGGCCGCCGTTTTCCTGTCGGACGCTCCGGCCGGAGGGTCAGTTGCTGGCGAGGTGGGGCATCGGGTCGACCGGGGTCGCGCCCTTGCGGATCTCGAAGTGGAGCTGGGGCGAGGTCACGTTGCCGGAGGCGCCGGACTTCGCGATGGTCTGGCCGCGCTTGACCTTCTCGCCGGGGCGCACGTCGAGCTCGCCGTTATGGGCGTAGGCCGAGACGTAGCCGTTGGAGTGGCGCACCAGGACGAGCTTGCCGTAGCCCTTCACGTCGGAGCCGGCATAGGCGACGGTGCCGTCCTCGGCCGCCTTCACCGCGGTGCCCTCGGGCACCGAGATGTTGATGCCCTCGTTGCCGGAGGTGCCGTAGCCCGAGATCACCCGGCCCTTGGCGGGCCAGCGGAACGACTGCTCCGGCACCGAGCTGGTGGTGGCGGGCTCGGCCTTGGGGGCCTCGACCGCGGCGACCTTCACGGGCGCCTTGCTGGCTTCCGCGGCCTTGGCCTCGGCGGCCTTCGCCTCGGCGACCTTGCGGGCCGCGTCCTTGGCGGCATCGGCCTTGGCCTGCTTGGCCACCTCGGCCTCGGCCGTCCTGCGGGCCGCCTCGGCCTTCTTCGCCGCGTCCTTGGCCGCGTCCTTGGCCGCCTCGGCCTTCACCTCGGCCTTGGCTTCCTTGATCTCGATCTTGCGGACCGGCTTGTCCTCGGCCTTGGCGACGGCCTGCCCGGGACGAACATGGGCCTTGCGGGCATCGGCAGCCTTGGTCTCGGCGACCTTGGCGGCCTCCACGACCCTGCGCGCCTCGGCGAGCTTGGCGGCGCTCGCCGCCTTGTCCGCGGCCTTGCGGGCCTCGGCGGCCTTTCCGGCCTCCAGGGCCTTGCGGGCTTCGGCGAGCTTGGCCGCCTCGGATTCGCGTCTGGCCTCGGCGGCCTCCGCCTCGCGGCGGGCGTCGGCGGCGCGCTTCTCGGCGGCCCGGTCGATCACCTTCGGGGCCGGCGCGGCGGGCACCGCGCGGGTGCTCATGCGGGCCGCGTCGGGGTTCATGCCCGAGACCGCCGAACCGGTCATGCCACCGGACGTCATGCCACCCGAGACCGGCTCGGTGGAGGCGAGGCGGGTGGTCTGGGCACGGGCCGGGGCGGGGGCCGCCGCCATCGGGCGGGGCGACATGGCGGTGGGCGACATCGCGGCGCCCGGGGCCCCGAGGGCCTGGGACTGGATGCGGCTGGTGCGCACCACCGGCGCCGGGGCGATCTCGCCGTCGGGCAGGCTGCCCGTCGCGGCGGGCTCGCTCGACAGGTTGGAGGCAAACGGATTGCCGAAGGGATCGCCCAACCGGGACGCATCCGAAGAACAGGCGGCCGCGCCGCCCCCAATCACGCCGATGAGCGCGAAACGCGACAGCGTCCTCAACCCTCGACCAGTCCCGCGAACCCGCATCGACGCACCTGTTTGCCTGACGCAACTTGATGACGTCATTCAAACCGGATTCAGGTTAAGCAACCGTTCCGATTCACCACGTTTGCGCCACGAAGGGACCCCTGCGGGAACCTTTCGCCCTAGAGGACGCGGGCGCGGCCGGGGGTGAGGGGCGCCAGCCGGACGGCCGCGCCCGGGCGCGGCTCCAGGGTGCCGTCCGGGGCCCGGGTCCAGGTGACGAGGCCCGCCGCCTCCGGCCGCCCGACCGGGGCGACGAGGCGGCCGCCGGGGCCGAGCAGGGCCGCGAGGTGCTCGGGAATCGCCGGGACCGTGCCGTTGAGGAGGATGCCGTCGAAGGGCTCCGCCCCCCGCAGGGTCGCCGGGTGCAGGCCGTCCCCGACGGCGATCGTCGCCAGGAGCCGGTCCTCCGGCACGAGGTTGTCGCGGGCGTCGTCCGCCAGGGTGGCGTAGCGCTCGACGCTGTGGACGTGGGCGGCGCCGAGGCGCAGCATCAGGGCCGTGACGTAGCCCGAGCCGGTGCCGATCTCGAGGATGCGGGCGCCCGGGCGCAGGGCCAGCGCCTTCAGCATCGCCGCCACCGTGGTGGGCGCCGTCATGGTCTGGCCGCAGGCCAGCGGCAGGGCGAGGTCGCGCCGGGCGAGGTCGCGGTGATGGGCGGGGGCGAAGCGCTCGCGCGGCACCCGCTCCATCGCCCGCAGGGTGTCGGTGTCGCGCACGCCGCGGCCGCGCAGGGCCATGACGAAGGCGGCATCCTCGATCGAGCCCTCGTGCATCATGGCTGGATCTCGACCGGTTCCGGGTCCGTCGGGCTACTGCGAAGAGCCCTTGCCCGAGAACCCTTTGCCCGAGAACCCTTTGTCCGAGAATCCTTGCGCGAAGCGCGTCAGGCTCGGCTCGTCGGTGAGGTCGAGGCGCAGCGGCGTGACGGAGATGCGCTTCTCGGCGATGGCCTTGAGGTCGGTGCCGTTGCCGGGCTGGAACGTCGCCTTGGCGAAGGCGAGCCAGAAATAGGGGTTGCCGCGCCCGTCCTGGCGGGCATCGATGGCCAGCAGCGCCTGGTTGCGGAAGCCCTGCGCGGCCACCGCCGTGCCCAGCACCTCCTCGGGCTCGCAATCCGGAAAGTTCACGTTGATCACGATGCCGGGCTCGATCCCGATCTCGAGGATCCTGCGCACCACGGCGGGGCCGTGCTCGGCGGCGGTCTGCCACTTGATGGCGCCGCGCCCGCCGGCGCCGTAGGCCTGGCTCAGGGCGATGGAGCGCACGTTGAGGATGGTGCCCTCCATGGCCGCCGCGATGGTGCCCGAGTAGGTCACGTCCTCGGCGACGTTCTGGCCACGATTGACCCCCGAGAGCACGAGGTCGGGCCCGTGGTCCTTGAGGATGTGGCGCACGCCCATGATCACGCAGTCGGACGGCGTGCCCTTCACGGCGAAGCGCTTCTCCGCGACCTGGCGCAGGCGCAGGGGGTCGTTCAGCGAGAGCGAGTGCGAGACGCCGGACTGGTCGGTCTCCGGCGCCACCACCCAGACGTCGTCCGAGATGGCCCGGGCGATCCCCTCCAGGGTCTCGAGACCCGGCGCGTGGATGCCGTCGTCGTTGGTGACGAGAATGCGCATCAGCTCTTGAACCCCTCGATCCGCTCGATCCCGCCCATATAGGCCTTCAGCACCGACGGCACCGTGACGCTGCCATCCGGGTTCTGGTAGTTCTCCATCACGGCGATGAGCGCGCGGCCCACGGCCACGCCGGACCCGTTGAGGGTGTGGACGAAATTCACCGCCTTGCCATCCCGGGCGCGCACCCGCGCGTTCATCCGCCGCGCCTGGAACTCGCCGCAGACCGAGCAGGACGAGATCTCGCGGAAGGTCTCCTGGCCCGGCATCCAGACCTCGATGTCGTAGGTCTTCTGGCTCGCGAAACCCATGTCGCCGGTGCACAGCGTCATGATCCGGTAGGGCAGGTCGAGCTTCTTCAGCACGGCCTCGGCCGAGCCGAGCATGCGCTCGTGCTCCTCCGCCGACTGCTCCGGCGTGGTGATCGAGACGAGCTCGACCTTGTTGAACTGGTGCTGGCGCAGCATGCCGCGGGTGTCGCGCCCCGCCGAGCCGGCCTCGGCCCGGAAGCACGGGGTGAGGGCGGTGAAGCGCAAGGGGAGCTCCTCCTCGCGCAGGATGCTCTCGCGGACGAGGTTGGTGAGGGGGACTTCCGCGGTGGGGATGAGCCAGTGCTCGCCCGCCTGGAACTGGTCGTCGCGGAACTTCGGCAACTGCGCCGTGCCGAACATCGCCTCGTCGCGGACCATGAGGGGAGGGGCCACCTCGGTATAGCCGTGCTCGCCGGTGTGCAGGTCGAGCATGAACTGCCCGAGCGCCCGCTCCAGCCGGGCGAGCTGGCCCTTGAGCACCACGAAGCGGGCACCGGACATCCGGGCGGCGGCCTCGAAATCCATCAGGCCGGAGGCCTCGCCGATCTCGAAATGCTGCTTGCCCGTGGCGAGCCGCGGGCGCTGGGCCTCGAAGCGCCGGTATTCGACGTTGCCGTGCTCGTCGGCGCCCTCCGGCACCTCCGGGTTCGGGCGATTCGGGATCGCGGCGAGGCGGTCGTCGAGGATCCTGCCCGCCTCGGCCTGGGCGGAGTCCAGGGCCGGCGCCTCGTCCTTCAGGCGGGCGACCTCGGCCATCAGCGCCTGCGCCCGGTCCTCGTCCCGGGCCTTCTTGGCGCCGCCGATCTCCTTGGCCAGCGCGTTGCGGCGCTCCTGGTTGGCTTGCGCGGCCGAGATCGCGGACTTGCGCGCGTCGTCCAGGGCGATCAGCTCGGCGGCGAGCGGCGCCAGGCCGCGGCGGCGCAGGGCCTCGTCGAAGGCGTCCGGATTCTCGCGGATGGCGCGGATGTCGTGCATGGGCTGAGGCTCGTAGGATGCGAGCCCGACGCTTAGCCGCATCGGCACGGGCGCGACAAGCGCGGCGGCGCGCGAGCCCGCTACTGCGCGCGGATCTGGCGCTCGGCCGCCTTGTCCTCGCTGCGTCCGTAATTGATGAAGAACAGGTTGCCCTCGACGGGGCGGCCCTTCTGCAGGTTCGCGAGCTGAACCGTGGTCTGGTAGCCCTGCGGGTCGGTGATCCGCCACTGGCTCAGGGTCTTCACCTCGGGGTCGAAGAAGAGCTGGATCTTCGAGGTGCCGCCGAGCGTGGAGCGGTCCTCCAGGGAGATGCGCAGGCCACCCGGATCGTTCGCCACGTCGGTGACGGAGAGGTCGCGGGCGAGGTCGATCTTCTCGCGCAGCAGGAATTTCAGGGGCGTCTGCGAGATGAAGTAGAGATCCTGCGTGCCGAGCTTGCGGTCCTTGACCGCCACCGAGGTGCCGTCGGCCACGATCTCCAGGGGAGAGGGCTGGTCGTAGTCGAAGCGCAGGCGGCCGGGCTTGGCGAGGGTCAGCTTGCCGCCGATCCGGCGTCCGTCCGGGCCGACCTGGACGAAGTTGCCGGTGAGCGTGGTCATGCCGTTGAAGTAGGCGTTGGCCTGCGCGATCACGGTGGCGTCGTCCGCCTCCGCCGCGGTCGCCGCCGCGGCGGGCGCGCCCACGGCCGCGACCTTGGCGGCCTTCGCGTCGGTGGCCTTCGGGTCGAGGGCCTTGGCCTCGCCCTTGGGGGCCTTCCCCTCGCCCTTGGCCGCCCTGTCCGCGGCCGCCTTGTCGGACGGCTTGCCGGCCTTCGGCGCCTGGGCGACGGGCTTCTTCGGCGCGGTGGCCGGGGGCGGGGCCGCCGGGGCGGGCTCCGGCTCGGGGGCCGGGGCCGGCTGCTCCTTGCGGCCGAACAGGCCGTCGAGGAACGAGGAGACCTGGGCGGCGGCCGGCTGCGGCTGGGCGAGGCTGGCCGCCAGGACGAGCAACGGACCGGCGGCGAGGCGGTGACGGCGGCCGATCATCGGGACGCTCCCTTGAGGCGATGCGAAGGCGTGCGGGTGGTGCCCGCTTAGAAGCCCGCCCTGTGGCGAATATGCGACGGGTGGGGCGGCGAATGCCCCACCCGGAGGGTCCGGCTCAGTCGTCGTAGTCCATCATGCCGGAGGCGGCGTGGCCGCCCTCCATCAGGATCTCGCGCTTGCCGGCATGGTTGGCCGGGCCGACGATGCCCTCGATCTCCATCCGCTCCATGATCGAGGCGGCGCGGTTGTAGCCGATCTGCAGGCGGCGCTGGATGTAGCTCGTCGAGGCCTTGCGGTCGCGCATCACCACCTGCACGGCCTGGTCGTAGAGCTCGGCGCCGGGGTCGATGCCGCCGCTGCCCGCATAGGCGCCCGCGTCGAAGATCGGAGCGTCGCTGTCCTCGATCTCGGCGGCCTGGGCCTTCTCGGCCCGGTCGGCCTTGTCGGCCTTCGCGCCCTTGGCGGGCTTCTCGTCGCCGCTGCCGTCGTCGGCCGTGACGGCCTCGAGGTAGGAGGGCCGGCCCTGGCGCTTGAGGTGGGCGACCACGCTCTCGACCTCCGCATCCGAGCAGAACGGCCCGTGCACNGTCGGCCGTGACGGCCTCGAGGTAGGAGGGCCGGCCCTGGCGCTTGAGGTGGGCGACCACGCTCTCGACCTCCGCATCCGAGCAGAACGGCCCGTGCACGCGCGTCGTGCGCCCGCCGCCGGCCATGAACAGCATGTCGCCCTGGCCCAGCAGCTGCTCGGCGCCCATCTCGCCCAGGATCGTGCGGCTGTCGATCTTCGACGTGACCTGGAAGGAGATCCGGGTCGGGAAGTTGGCCTTGATCGTGCCCGTGATCACGTCGACCGAGGGGCGCTGGGTGGCCATGATCAGGTGGATGCCGGCCGCGCGCGCCATCTGGGCCAGACGCTGGATCGCGCCCTCGATGTCCTTGCCCGCCACCATCATCAGGTCGGCCATCTCGTCGACCACGATTCGTAGACGGCCTGGCCGGTCTCGCGGTTGAAGCCGGTATGGACCTCGCGGGTGATCACCTCGCCCTTGGCCCGGGCCTCCGCCATGCGGGCGTTGTAGCCGTCGATGTTGCGCACGGCGATCTTGGACATCTTCTTGTAGCGCTCCTCCATCTCGCGCACGGCCCATTTGAGGGCGATGACCGCCTTCTTCGGGTCGATGACAACGGGGGAGAGCAGGTGCGGGATGCCGTCGTAGACGGAGAGCTCTAGCATCTTGGGATCGACCATGATCAGGCGGCACTCCTCCGGCTTCATCCGGTAGAGCAGGCTGAGGATCATGGTGTTGATCGCCACCGACTTGCCCGAGCCCGTGGTGCCGGCCACCAGCAGGTGGGGCATCTTGGCCAGATCCGCGATGATCGGCTCGCCGCCGATGTTCTTGCCGAGGCACAGGGCGAGCTTGTGCTTGCTCATCCCGAAATCGGCCGAGGCGAGGAGCTCGCGCAGGTAGACGGTCTCGCGGGTGTCGTTGGGCAGCTCGATGCCGATGACGTTGCGGCCCGGGACCACGGCGACGCGGGCCGAGACCGCCGACATCGAGCGGGCGATGTCGTCCGAGAGCGAGATCACGCGGCTCGACTTGGTACCGGGCGCCGGCTCGAGCTCGTAGAGGGTGACGACCGGGCCGGGGCGCACCGCCAGGATGTCGCCGCGCACGCCGAAATCCTGGACCGTCTGCTGGAGGTTGAGGGCGTTCTGCTCCAGCACGTCGGCATCGACCTCCTCCGTGTCGTTCGGGGGCGGCTCGGCCAGGAGGTCGAGGGCGGGGTGCTCGTAGTCGGCGTTCTCCACGAAGGACATCGGCACGTGCCGGCCGGCGGGGATGAGGAGCGGGCGCTCGGGCAGGATCGCGCGCGGCATGTGGACGGCCGGAGCCTCCGGCACCGCGGCCGCCTCCGCCTCGGCGACGGGCGCCTCGACCGGGACCGGCGCGTCGACCGGACCGGTCGAGGCGACGGACGCGGACGGCTCGGCCTCCTCGGGGGCGGACAGGCCCTTGGGGTTGCGCAGCAGCACCGGTCGCGCCGGGATCGGGGTCGGCACGAAGGCGGGCTCGGCCGCCCGGGGCGCCGGCACGAAGGGGACAGGTGCGACGGGGACCGGCGCGAAGGCCGCGACGGGCACGAACGGCATCGCCTCCGGCAGGGCAGGGGAGGGGGCCGGGATCGGAGCGGCGACCACCGGGGCGGCGGGCGGGACCGTGGTCCGGCCCGCGCGGATCGCCGCGCGGGCGGCCATGGCGTGGAGCGGGGCCGGACGGACCGGCGCGGCCCCCGGAACCGCGTTGTCCTGGCCCTCGACCGGACGCGGCGGGCCGAAGGGCTCGAACCGCACGAGGTGTTCCAGGCGGTAGGCGGCGCGGGCCGGCGCCTCGACGGCCGCGTCCGCCGGGAGGATGCCGGCCTCGGACGCCACGCTTTCAGGAGCCGCCGGCGCCGGCGCGGGCTCGGCCTGGATCGCCGACCAGGCGTCGAGCGCGGCGCCGTCGCGCCCGTCGAACCAGGCATGGACCTCGGACCAGTCCGGCACGTCCGACCAGTCGCGGTCGTCGGGGATCACGGCGGTCTCAGCATGAAGGGTCTCGGCGTGAAGGGTCTCGACCGGAGCGGCCTCCGCCTGAACGGTCTCGGCGTGACCGGTCTCGGGTTCCGGCGCGGGCGCGGCGGCCTCGGTATCGGGGCGGACCTGGCGCCGGTCGGGGCTGCGGAAGAAGCGCACGCCGGGGGGCGCGACGAAGGGCTGGCGCCAGAGGGGCTCGGGCACCTGGGCGGCCAGGGCCTCGGCCTCGGCCTGCGCCGCGAGGGCGGCGCGCTCCTGCGCCTCGGCCTCGAAGCGGCGCGCGTCCTGCTCGGCCTGGAGCCGCAGGGCCTCGGCCTCGGCCTCCGCATGGGCCTGGGCGCGGGCGGCGCGCTCGGCGTCCAGCGCCCGCTGGCGCCGCTCGTGCAGGACCGGATCGGGGGTGCGGGTGTAGCGCACGGCCGGGCCGGCCGGAGCCGGGGCGGCGTAGGCGGGCGCCTCGCCCGCTTCCGCCATGATCGCGGCCGGACGGCGCGGCGTCCGGATCAGGACCCGCGGGGCGGGCGAATCGGCCTCCGTCAGGGCGTCGTCGAATCGGGCCGCGGGGGCGGCGCGGCTCGGGATCATGTCGAGGGTGGCGCGGTCGTCGAAGACCTGGGCGGGCCAGGCCTGGATCGCGGGGGCGGGCCGGAAGGCGAGGCCGACCTCGTTGCGGCCGACCAGGGCCTGCGGGCTCGTCATCCAGCTCGGGGTCGGGCGGGTGGCCGCCACGGTGTAGTCCTGCCGCTGCGGCGGACCGGCGAGGCGGCGCGAGAGGGTCGCCCGCAGGTTCATCAACCGGTGCGCCAGGGCGCCGATCGACAGGCCGAGACGGTCGCCGCCGCGAACGGGGCGCGAAGGATCACGATGGGAGTAGGGGAGCCGTCCCGATGCGCGCATGATTGGCCGGATGTACTCAAAACGGGTCCGCCGCCGGGAGCGGCGCGGTTCAGCGCTGAGTTAGGGGCATCGTCGTTAACAGACGCTTGATCCGACCCCGCGAACGGCGCGCGATCGCCTTCGCGAAGACCACGGAACCCGTCCTCCGAACCCGAAGCCCCCTCGCCCGGCCCGCTCGGCCGGCCTCCCTGCGGAGCGCCCCGGCACCGCCCCGGCACGGCGCTTAACCCTTGCGCTGGAGGCGGATGGCGGCAGGGGTTAAGGTGCCGCCGCGACCAGCCCGGAGCCCCGCCCCTTGTCCAGTCCCTCGGCGACCAGTCCCTCGGCCGATCCCGGCTTCCGCTCCCTCTACCGGCACGGCTTCGCCCGGGTCGCCGCCTGCACCGGCCGCAGCCACCCGGCCGACCCCGCCCGCAACGCCGAGGCGATCCTCGCCCTCGCCCGGTCCTGCGATCGCGCCGGGGTCGCCGTGGCGGTGTTCCCGGAGCTCTGCGTCTCGGCCTACGCCATCGAGGACCTGTTCCTGCAGGTGACGGTGCTCGACGCGGTGGAGGCGGCCATCGCCCGGATCGTGGCGGAATCGGGTGCGCTCCAGCCCGTCCTCGTCGTGGGCGCGCCCCTGCGCTGGGGCCATCGGCTCTACAATTGCGCGCTCGCCATCCATCGCGGCCGCATCCTCGGGGTGGTTCCGAAGAGCTTCCTGCCGACCTACCGGGAGTTCTACGAGAAGCGCCACTTCGCCTCCGGCGCCGGCATCGCGGGCGAGACCCTCCGGGTCGCCGGCCTGGAGGCGCCGTTCGGCACCGACCTGCTGTTCGCCGCCGCGGACCTGCCCGACCTCGTGCTCGGCATCGAGATCTGCGAGGATCTCTGGGTCCCCGCCTCCCCCGGCACCGACGCGGCGCTCGCCGGCGCCACCGTGCTCGCCAACCTGTCGGGCAGCCCGATCACGGTGGGCCGGGCGGAATCCCGGGCGATGCTGTCGCGGGCCGCCTCGATGCGCGGCCTCTGCGCCTACGTCTACGCCGCCGCCGGCACCGGCGAATCCACCACCGACCTGTCCTGGGACGGGCAGACCAGCATCGACGAGAACGGCGTGCGCCTCGCCGAGGGGCCGCGCTTCTCGCCCGAGCCCGTGATGACCCTGGCCGATATCGACCTCGGCCGCCTCGCCCAGGAGCGGCTCCAGATGGGCAGCTTCGACGATTCGGGCCGGGCCGCGCCGCTCAAGGCCGCCTATCGCCGGGTGGCCTTCCGGCTCGATCCGCCGGCCGGCGACCTCGGGCTGAAGCGGACCGTCGAGCGCTTCCCCTTCGTGCCCGCCGATCCGGCCCGGCTCGCCCAGGATTGCTACGAGGCCTACAACATCCAGGTGGCGGGCCTCGCCCAGCGCCTGGAGGCGACGGGAACGAAGAAGGTCGTCATCGGCGTCTCGGGCGGCCTCGATTCCACCCACGCCCTGATCGTGGCGGCCAGGGCCATGGACCGGCTCGGCCTCCCGCGCGACCACATCCTGGCCTATACCCTGCCGGGCTTCGCCACCTCGGAGGGCACCAGGGCCAACGCCCACGCGCTGATGACGGCCCTCGGCACCACCGCCCGCGAGATCGACATCCGCGAGGCCGCCACCGTGATGCTCAAGGGCATGGACCATCCGTTCGGGCGCGGCGAGCCGGTCTACGACGTCACCTTCGAGAACGTGCAGGCCGGCCTGCGCACCGACTACCTGTTCCGGCTGGCCAACCAGAACGGCGCCATCGTCATCGGCACCGGCGACCTGTCGGAGCTGGCGCTCGGCTGGTGCACCTACGGCGTCGGCGACCAGATGAGCCATTACGGCGTCAATGCCGGCGTGCCCAAGACCCTGATCCAGCACCTGATCCGCTGGGTCATCGGCTCGGGCCAGTTCGCCCCGGACGTCGGCGCCACCCTGCGGGCGATCCTCGACACCGAGATCTCGCCCGAACTGGTGCCCGTGGCGGCGGGCGCGGCCCCGCAGAGCACGCAAGGGGTGATCGGTCCCTACGCGCTGCAGGACTTCACCCTGTTCTACACCCTGCGCTACGGCTTCCCGCCCTCGAAGATCGCCTTCCTGGCGCTCCACGCCTGGAGCGACGCGGAGGCCGGAGCCTGGCCGCCGGACTTCCCCGAATCCGAGCGCGGCGCCTACGACCTGCCCGAGATCCGGCGCTGGCTCGCGGTCTTCCTGACGCGTTTCTTCGGCTTCAGCCAGTTCAAGCGCTCGGCCCTGCCCAACGGGCCCAAGGTCTCGGCGGGCGGCGCCCTGTCACCGCGCGGGGACTGGCGCGCGCCCTCCGATGGAAGCGCCGCGCCCTGGCTCGCGGAGCTGGCCCGCAACGTTCCGGAGACCTGATCGACACAGTGCTGTCCGATTGCCTGCTTAGGGCGTAGCTTGGGTGGGCGAATCGGAGATTGACCGATGCAGAATTACAACGTTTTCTGCTTCAGGAGCGTCGAGGGCCTGTGCTGCGCCGTGCCGGAGAGCCGCGCCGTGCCGCCCTTTCTCGGGAACGGCTGCTGGGCCTTCGGCGGCAAGCTCGCGGCGATCGGCGACGCGCCCGCCGATTTCGACGACCGCGCGGCCGAGACCGCCGTGCGCTTCAACGGATTCTACCTGTTCCAGACCATGGACAGCCGCTTTCACTGAGGGCTGCGGCGCTTCGCACTGAAGGCCTGCGGCGCTTGGCTTGGAGACCTGCGGCGCTTGCCATTGAGGCCTGCGGCGCTTGGCTTGGGGCCTGCGGCGCTTGCCATCGAGGCCTGCGGCGCTTGGCTTGGGGCCTGCGGCGCTTGCCCGCTCGCGCATCGCGGCGAACATTCCTTAAGGGGCGCCGTGCCAGGGTGCGCCGCGTGGGACGCGGAGTCGGAGACCGACCCATGGTGGAGCATCACGGCATGTCGGAGCATCGCAGGGAATCGCGCCTGAGAACCTTCCTCAAGGGGCGGATCGTCTTCAACAAGGGTGCCTCGAGCATGGACTGCCTAGTGCGGGACCTGTCCCCGTCCGGCGCCCGGCTCGCCCTGAGCGAGACCTCGACGCTGCCCGAGAGCTTCGACCTCTACATCCCGCAGAAGGACCGGACCTACCGGGCCACCCTGTGCTGGCGCCGGGCCGACGGCATCGGCATCACCTTCGTGGACGAGGCCGCGCCGGCGCCCGTCCCCGTGCCCACGGCGGCTCCGCCGGCCCCGGCCGACGATGCCGCCGCGATGCTCGCCCTGGTGCGCCGGATCGGCGAACTCGAGGCCGAGAACGCCGCCTTGCGCCGGCTCCTCGCCAGCCCGCCGGTGAGCGGCGCCGCCTGACTCAGCCGGCCGCGAGGGCCGCCCGGATGCGCGCGGCGTGCTCCGCCAGGACCGCCCGGTCCGCCATGCCGCCGGTGTGGCGCCGAAGCGGCACGCCCTCGAAGCGAGGCACGATGTGGACGTGGAGATGGAACACCGTCTGCCCGCCCGCCGGCTCGTTGTACTGGAACACCGTGAGGCCCTCGGCCGCGAAGGCGGCCTTCACCGCCCGGGCGACGCGCTGCACCGTCCGCGCCAGCGCCGCGAGGGCGTCCGGGTCGGCGTCGAGGAGGCCCCGCGCCGGGGCCTTGGGGATCACCAGGGTGTGGCCGTCCCCCTGGGGCATCACGTCCATGAAGGCGAGGGTGTCGGCATCCTCGTAGACCCGCTCGGCCGGGATCTCCCCGCGCAGGATCTTCGCGAAGATGTTGTCGGGATCGTAGGCGGGCGTTGGGCGCGTCTCGGTCAAGGCAGCCGGCTCCGGTTCTGGCGCGTGCGTTCCGGCGCGCACGATGCACAGGGCAACGCGCCGCGTCCACCTCGGGCGGGGTCGATCCGGCCCCGTGCCGGGCGCCGCACGAACGCGGCGCCGGAATCATCCGGAGGCGGCGAACCTTCCGGGGCCTCCGCGCGTTGCCTGCGCTTTGCCCCCCAATGGCGACGCTTGACCCGCGACGCTTGGCCGGACGCGCGGCCGGAGGCGCGCCCGCCGGGACCGCGCACCCGCCCCAGAGCCCGAGAGACCCGTCCCGCATGGCCCACGAGAGCACCAGCGCCATCTACACCGCGGCCGGGGCCAACCTCGCCATCGCGGCGGCCAAGTTCGTCGGGGCCTTCCTCACCGGCAGTTCGGCGATGCTGGCCGAGGGCGTCCACTCGGTGGTCGACACCACCAACCAGATCCTGCTCCTCGTCGGC
The DNA here is from genome assembly GCF_001422885.1 of Methylobacterium sp. Leaf104. Taxonomy (GTDB): domain Bacteria; phylum Pseudomonadota; class Alphaproteobacteria; order Rhizobiales; family Beijerinckiaceae; genus Methylobacterium. Next base: position 58,665 of record NZ_LMMZ01000002.1, read on the forward strand.
ATGAAGCGGTCCCAGCGGCCCGCCACCGCGACGCACCCGTTCGGCTACGGCCGCGAGATCTACTTCTACGCCTTCATCGTCGCGCTGTTCATCTTCCTCGGCGGCGGCGCCTTCGCGGTCTACGAGGGCATCCACAAGCTCCAGCACCCGGAACCCTCGGCGGACGCCGTGGTCTGGGGCTATCCCGTCTCCGGCTTCTGGGTGAACGTCGCCATCCTGGGCTTCTCGGTGATGGCCGAGGGCTATTCCTGCTTCGTGGCCCTGCGGGCGTTCTGGGCCGAGAAGGGCAGCCGTCCGCCGCTCGCCGCCATCCGGCGCAGCAAGGACCCGTCCCTGTTCACGGTGCTGGCCGAGGACGTCGCCGCCCTGATGGGCCTCGTGGTGGCGCTCGCCGGCGTGATCCTGGCCCGGGTCCTCGACATGCCCGCCCTCGACGGCTGGTCCTCCATCGGCATCGGCCTGATCCTGATCGGGATGGCGGCGTTCCTGATGGTCGAGACCCATGGCCTGCTCATCGGCGAGGCCGCCGATCCCGAACTCGTCGCGGCGATCCGCGCGGTGGTGCGCGACGAGGCGGGGGTGCACCACGTCAACACCGTGCTGACCCAGCACCTCGGCCCCTCCGACGTCCTCGTCAACGTCAGCCTCGACATGGACGACGATCTCAGCGCCGGCCAGATCGAGGCCATGGTCGCCCGGGTCGAGGCCCGGCTGAAGGCCCGCAGCCCCGACGTGACGCGGGTGTTCATCGAGGTCCAGGCCCGCGCTGCCTCGGCCCCCGACGCGCTGGGCGCCGCGCCGGCCTCCGCCAACGCCTGAGGGGTTCGTTACCCGCCGCCCGGCCGGGCATCCGCGATCATCGCGCGGATCTGCGCGGCGATGGTCTCGATCGGGAACGGCTTCGTCACCACCGCCATACCGGGGCCGAGCAGACCGTGGTTGAGGACGGCGTTCTCGGCGTATCCGGTGATGAACAGCACCTTCAGGTCCGGGCGCAGCGCGCGGGCGGCATCCGCCATCTGGCGGCCGTTCATGCCGCCGGGCAGGCCGACATCGGTCACGAGGAGGTCGATGCGCACGTCCGACTGCAGCACCTTGAGGCCGGCCGCGCTGTCGCCGGCCTCGATGGCGGTGCAGCCGAGGTCCCCCAGGATGTCGTGCACCAGCATCCGCACCGTGGGCTCGTCGTCCACGATCAGAACCGTCCGGCCCTGCGCCGCGCGGGTCAGGGTCGCGGCGTCCGCGGCCGCCTCCTCGTCCGCGGCCGCGCCGTGGTGGCGGGGCAGGTAGAGGCAGACCGCGGTGCCCTGGCCCGGCGTGGAATGGATGCGGACCTGCCCGCCCGACTGCTTGGCGAAGCCGTAGATCATCGACAGGCCGAGGCCCGTGCCCTCGCCGAGCGGCTTCGTGGTGAAGAAGGGCTCGAACGCCCGCGCGACCACCTCCGGCGGCATGCCGGTGCCGGTGTCGGTCACGCACAGCGACAGGTACGGCCCCTCCGGCATGTCGCGCTCGCGGGCCGCACGGGCGTCGAGCCACGCATTGGCGGTCTCGATCGTGATGCGTCCGCCTTCCGGCATGGCGTCGCGGGCGTTGATGCAGAGATTGAGGAGGGCGTTCTCCAGCTGGGAGACGTCCACCAGGGCGGTCCAGAGGCCGGCGGCGCCGACGACCTCGATTTGGATGCCCGGTCCGACCGCGCGCTGGATCATCTCGTGCATCCCCGCCACCAGGCGGTTCACGTCGGTGGGCCGGGGATCCAGGGTCTGGCGGCGCGAGAAGGCGAGGAGGCGGTGGGTCAGGGCCGCGGCCCGGCGCGCCGCCCCCTGGGCCGCCGCCATGTAGCGCTCGACGTCGCCGAGGCGGCCCTGCCGCATGCGGTTCTGCATCATCTCCAGGGAGCCGGCGATGCCCGCGAGGAGGTTGTTGAAGTCGTGGGCGAGGCCGCCGGTGAGCTGGCCCACCGCCTCCATCTTCTGCGCCTGGCGCAGGGCCTCGGCCTGCTCGCGCTCGAGGGTCGTGTGGCGTCCGGAGGCGTAGATCCGGCCCGCCTCGAAGGCGGCCGTCCAGGCGAACCAGCGATACGTGCCGTCCCGGTGCCGGAAGCGGGATTCGTGCGGCGCGGTCAGGGGCTCGCTCAGGATCCCGGCGAAGGCGGCCAGGGTCGCCTCCAGGTCGTCCGGATGCGTGTAGTCGACGACCGAGGTGCCCAGGAGTTCGTCGGCGCGCCAGCCGAGCAGCTTGGTCCGGGTCGGGTTGACGCTCTCCAGGATGCCGTCCGGCAGGGCGACGGCGAGCAGTTCCTGCGACAGGCGCCAGGCCCGGTCGCGCTCGGCCGTCTGCGCGGCCACCCGCGCCTCCAGGGTGAGGTTGAGTGCCTGGAGCGCCGCCGTCGCCGCGTCCGCCGCGCGCCGGGCCTCGATGAGCTCCCGCTCGTAATGCCGCCGGTCGGACGCGTTGAACACGGTGATGCGGATGAACCGCACGGCCCCGGCCTCGTCCCGGCGGACGACCGCGTTGACGAGGACCGGCAGCGTCGTCCCGTCGGCGCGCACGAGGTCGAAGGTGACCGCGTGGAAGAAGCCCTGCATCCGCAGCAGGGGCGCGAAGTGGGTCTCGTAGTAGATCTTGCCGGCGATGTTCAGGAGGTCGAGGAACCGGCGCCCGACGAGCTGTCCGGCCGCGTGGCCCGTCCAGGCCGCGAGGGTCCGGTTGACCCGGGTCAGGCGCCCGCTCGGCAGGGCGGAGGCGTAGCCGCAGGGGGCGTTCTCGAAGAGGTCCTCGAGGTCGTCGGCCTCCGCGGCCGGTGCGCCCCCTTCCGGGGGGCCGGGGGTCAACGGGTCCGCCACGCCGTCCTCACGCAGATACTCCGCTCACAGGAAGGCCTCGATCGCCGCGACCGTCGCCTCGGGGGCGCTCAGGTTCGGGCAATGCCCGGTGGCGTCGAGGAGGACGAGGGCGCTGTCCCGCAGGTGCCGGTGCACGTATTCGCCGACCTCCCGGGGCGCGAGCACGTCCTCGGCGCACTGGATCACCAGGCAGCGCGCCGTCACGTCCGCGAGGTCGGCCCGGTTGTCGGACAGGAAGGTGGTCCGGGCGAAGCGGCGGGCGATGTCGGGGTCGGTGCGGCAGAAGCTGTTGACGAGTTCGCCACCGAGCTCCGGGCGATCGGGATTGCCCATGATCACCGGCGCCATGGCCTGCGACCAGCCCATGTGGTTGCTGTCGAGGAAGTCGAGGAGTTCCTCGACCTGCGCCCGGCTGAAGCCGCCGACGTAGTCGCCCTCGTCGATGTAGCGCGGCGAGGGGCAGACCAGGACGAGGCGGTCGAACAGCTCCGGCGCGCGCTTGGCCGCGAGGATGCCCACCATGGCGCTCACCGAGTGGCCCACGAAGACGCCGCCGGTGACGCCGAGCGCCCGGGCCAGGGTGACGACGTCGTCGGCGTAGCCGTCGAGGCTGGCGTACCGGTCGGGATCATAGGCCGCGAGGTCGGAGCCGCCGGCGCCGACATGGTCGAACAGGATCGTGCGGAAGCGGTCCGCGAAGGCGGGCGCCACGGCGCGCCACATGTTCTGGTCGCACCCGAAGCCGTGGGCGAAGACCATGGCGGTCTCGCCGGTCCCCGCCTGCTTCACGTTGTGCCGCCCGATGATCGACAAGCCCCGACTCCTCCCGCCGCCCCACCCCGTAGCACGCCACGCGCCACGATGCGCGCGGCCGGTGCCGCACCTCAGGGGAACCGGCGCGTGACGGAGCGCGCCCGTTCGAGGACGCGCCAGAAGGGCGAGGCTCTGACGGGGAAGGCGGGCGGCGCGGCGGGCGGCGGCACGGGGCCCTCGTGCAGCGCGCCACCCCAGGAGTAGAAACGGTCCGTGTCCGTTCCGATCATCCCCAGCCCGACGGGCGCCCGCTCGGCGGCGGGGCGGAAGCGGCCCGAGGCCCAGACCCGCTGCCAGCGGTTGCGGATCGTCAGGTCGGCATCTTGGTGGCCCGCGATGTCGTTGCCAGCCGCCGCGAGGATGCGGGTGGCCGCGCAGCCGTCCGGGATCCAGACCCAGGCGGCGAAGGTGTAGAGCTTCGTGCCCTCGAAGGCGGCCGGGTCGACGCCCCTCGTGAAGGCGGTCAGCAGGGGTGCGCGATCCTTCCCCTGGTGCCGGCGGATCCTGTCCGGGAACGAGACCGGGGTCGCCCGGCCCTCGTAGAGGTCCGCTTCCCGAAGACCGTGCCGGGCCGCATAGGCGCTGTCGCAGACCCGCACCCACGGTTCGAGATCGACCGCATAGGCGCGCTCCCGGGGGGCGAAGCGCCGGACGGCCCCCTCCAGCAGCTGCTCGGACAGTCGTCGCACGGGCGTGGGCTGCCAGTCGGGGCCGTGCTCCACGACGCGCAGGACGGTCGACGGCCCGTGCGCCCAGATGGCCTCCGTGAGCTCCGCGAACGTCGCCTCCGAATCCTCGGGGCCGAACTTCCGCACGAGGATCTTCGCGCCGCTGGCCAGTTCGGACAGCATCCGGGTCCGTAGATGGGCGACGCGCCCGTACTCCTTCTCCAGCAGGATCTCCGGATCGATCGCACCGACCGCGTAACCGGTGTTGTTCCAGATCGCGTATCGCCGGCTGGCGCAATAGTAGTGCCCCTCCGGGGTTTCGGAGACATGCAGGTCCCCGGGCGACCCGTAGGCCTCGAAGTTCGTCCGGAGCCCGTGGATCAGGGACTCGATCGGCGTGTAGGCGAACCGCAGAAGGCCGGACGGCTCCGCCCCGCTGTAGCGCTGCACGAACCCGAACTCGCAGTTCACCCCGAGACTGCGGAACTCGCCCAGCCGTTCGACCAGGTCGGGGATCGGACCGGCTCCGGCATCTGTGGCCCTGCGCGCTGCCGACATGGCTTGCTTCACCCAATCTGTCCCGGCCGCCCGTGGCGGCGGAAGGGTCACGAAAGGTCCCGACGAGACGGCGTCACGCAGTCCACACCCGCGCGACCGAGTTCTCGACGGCCTCCGCGATGGCCCTGTCGAAGACGATCATCTCGGTCGCTTCCCGGACGCCGCGCAGGCGATCCGCCAGGGCGAGGGTCCGGTCCGAGACCCCCGGCGGGGTCACCACTTTCGGCTCGACGCCGATGCGGTCGAACAGGGTCGCGACGAAGGCATCGTAGCGGCTCGCGTGGCCGATGACGTCGATGCGGGCGAGGACCTCGATGGCGACGATCGAGTTTCCGGGACCGAGGTTGTCGTCCGGCATCCGGATCCCGAGCTGGCGCGTCAGCGGATTGTAGAGCAGCCGATAGGCCGGTTCGGGCAGCATCCGCAGGAAGCGCTTGATGCTCTTGGCGTCGGTGAAATCGTAGGCGGCCGTGAAGGCCGCGCTCTCGGCCAGGGTCCCGTACCGCCACCGGTTCGCCGGGTCGGCCGCGGATTCCGACCGGCTCTGCAGCCACAGGAGGCGGGTGGCCATCTCGACGTAGGGGTCCGAGACGAGCATCGCGGTCATGATACCGCGGTCGGCGAAGAAATGCTCGTAGCGGGGCACGCCGACGCCACCCGACAGCAGGCAGGACGTGAGGATCCGGTCGCCGAGGATATTGGACAGGGTGTCTTCCGGCAGCTTGTGCAGGTTGAAGTAGGATTGTCGGAAGAACGGGAACAGGGCGGCTTCGAGGCCGACATCCTGCCGGACGCTGGTGTTCAGCAGGATGACCCGCTGCGGGAGGACGCTGTCCTCGGGTAGTCGGCGATAGACCAGCACGTTGGTGTCGGAATCGTAGAGTTCCAGGCGGGGGGTCATGGCCAGACCCGGCACCTCCGCGTCCGTCAGCTGGAAGATGCACTGGCCCGTCGAGTGCCAGCCGGCCTTCACGAATTCCTCGTGGCTCTCGCTGGCGGCCACCTCGGCGACGCGCCGACCTCCGATGGAGACCACCACGCGGCTGATCGCCAGGGGATTGTCCGGAGCGATCCAGCCCCGAATCGAGTCGCCGGTGTCGTGATTGATCGAGAACCGCATGCGTCCGACTTGGTGGTGGGCCTTGCGGCTGGCGGCCGCGCTCGAGATCCGTCGGCTCGGCTTATAGCGCATTCTCGCCGAAGCGAGCCCCCCGCTCGGCGCCGATGCGTGTGGGCAGGCAGCGTCGATGGTGAATATGCCGGACGATCCAGTCAGGCGAGTTCGAGTTCGAGGGCGACGTCGGTCAGGTAGTGGGCGATGCGACGGCGCGCCTCCGGATCGGCGCAGGCGACGCTGAAGCCCACCGTCAGGGTCTGGCCCGCGTAGAGGCGCAGGACCGATTCCGCCATCAGGGCGGCCTCGCGCTCCGCCGCCGCGGTCAGGACGCGGCGCCCGTCGCGGGTCTCCAGGGTCACGCGGTAGGTCCGGGCGTTCGTCATGGATCGGTCCCTGCGGACGGTGGCGACGGCATCGCCGAGACCGCGCATGGCAGAAGCAACGGCGCAGACGGCAAGACCGATCCACGCTACAGACCGATCCACGCTAAAGATCGATCCGCGCGATGCAAAGCTCGAACCGCCCGCGGCGCCGGCAGTTCGAAAGATGTCGGCACGGCGAAGACCGGGCTCAGGCCGCCGGCATACGGGATCGGCGGGCCTTCCGGGGCGGGCACCGGGCCGGAGTGCCGCCGGAACCACCGCCGAGACCTCGGCACGACGCTCCTACCGGACCGATCCCGCTCCGCGGGGGCAGGACTCGCGCCGCTTCGGCCCTGTCGCTTGGCTGCCGGGCGGTGCCCGCCGGCACGGGCCGGCGAGACGTCCCGGCGGCGCCCTCGTGCGCCGGCCGTATCAGGTGGAGGAGGATGCGGAGGACGCCGACGGGCGCGCCTCCATCCCGAGGGAGCCCATCAGGAAAGCCCGCGCCCGGCTGACGCGGCTCTTCATGGTGCCGACCTGGCAGCCGATCAGCGCCGCGGCGGCCTCGTAGGTCATGCCCTGTGCCGCCACGAGGACCAGGGCCTCGCGCTGGGCGGCCGGCAGCCGGCCGAGATGCTGCCAGACCCGGCGCAGGTCGCTGCTGGCCTCCTGCGCGGCCGGCGCCGCCACCTTCGCGGCCAGGACGCCGTCCGCGTCCTCGACCTCGCGCTTCCGCTTGCGGCACTCGGTGTAGAACTGGTTGCGCAGGATGGTGCAGAGCCAGGCCCTCAGGTTGCTCCCCGGCTCGAAGCGGTGCCGGTTCGCCCATGCCTTCAGCAGCGTCTCCTGCACGAGGTCGTCGGCGGCGGTCGGGGCGATGGCGAGGGACAGCGCGAAGGCGCGCAGGCTCGGCAGCGCCTCGAGCAGCGCGGCGCGGAAATCCGCAGCCGCGGGCGGGGGGGCCTCCAGCCGGGCGATCAGGTCGAGCAGGGCCGCCGGCTGCGTCTCGGCGAGCATCGCGGCGTAGAAGGCCTTGAGCTCCGACCCGAGATGCGCCCGCACCGCCTCGGGCATCGTCCGGCCGGATTCCGCCCGGCCCGATGCGAGCGCGGTGCCGCCCTCCCCGTTCGCCGATGCCCGTCGCCCGTTTCCTGCCGCCATGCCGATTCCCCACCTCCCGCGGATCGCACCGCAAACCGGGACGATCCGGCAATGCGATCGGGAGTTTCTGGCATACCAAGCCTGAACGCCGGCTAACGAATTCTTTACCGGATCGGCGAGCGACGGGGTCCGCAGGGGCGGGGGCACCGGGCCGGTCGGGCCGCGGCCGGGCGGAGGGATCCCGCGGACCGGCGCGCGGTTCCGGTGGCGAGCCTGTCGGTTCAGGCGGTTGCCTGGCCTGTCGGACCGCGTCAGCACTTTCCTAACCCTGGCCGCCGATCGCGTCCGCCGGCTGGGGATGGCCGCCAACCGGCCCCCGGCCCGCGTCCTCCCGGCGCCGCCGCGCTAAGGCGCGGGTGCGGGCTCCGCCAGGGCGGCCGCGATGGCGGCCTCCAGGGTTTCGGGCTTCGTCGACGGGGCGTAGCGGGCGATCACCCGCCCGTCGCGGCCGACCAGGAATTTGGTGAAGTTCCACTTGATGGCGCGGCTGCCGAGGAGGCCGGGCTTCGCCCTGGTCAGGTGGGCGAAGACCGGGTCGGCCGCCGGGCCGTTCACCGCGACCTTGGCGAGGACGGGGAAGCTGACGTCGTAGGTCAGGCTGCAGAACCGGGCGATCTCGGCCGCATCCCCCGGTTCCTGGGCGCCGAACTGGTTGCAGGGAAAGCCCAGCACCACGAGGCCGTCCGCCCGGTACTTCCGGGCCAGGGCCTCCAGCCCGGCATATTGCGGCGTGAATCCGCATTTCGAGGCGGTGTTGACGATCAGGATCACCTGGCCCCGGTGCTGGGCCAGCGGGTAGGGCGCCCCATCGGCCGCCCTCGGGATCAGGTCGTGCAGGCTGTCCATGGAATGCGACCGTGCGGCGTGCGGGGGGGGCCTTCTCCTACGGCCGCGCCGCCCCGGTCGGCAAGCCTGCGCCGCCGAGGGCCGGCCGCGGCCCGTTCGAGAGAAGTGATTGGATTTTGCCGACCATTCCTTGATCTAACGCAGGAACACGCGAATCGCAGGGCCGTCAGGATCGGGCCCGACCGGGGCGGGTGGGTGCTGCCTTCGGGATCGAACCGCCGGATGTCGACCTCTCTCCGCCACGACCGTGCCGGGGCCTCCCTGCCGAGGCTGCGCCCGGCCGTCGATGCCCTCCAGCTCCTCGTGCTCGTGACCGGCCTGCTCACGGTCGCCCTCGTCTGGGTCGGCTTGTCCTACCACCTGCGCCTGCGCGAACTCTCCGTCCAGGACAAGGCGACCCGCGACGTCGTCAATCTGTCGATCGGGGTCGAGCAGCATGTCGAGCGCCTCGTCGTCGGTGTCGACCAGGTCATGCGCTTCATCGCGGAGGATTTCCTCCGCGATCCGGAGACCTTCGACTTCCACGCCTGGCTCCGGCGCGCGACCTCCCTCGAGAACGTCGTTCACCAGATGTCCCTGTTCAACGAGCAGGGGGACCTCCTCTACGCGCGCACGCCGCTGCCTCCCACCGTGCCGCGCATCAACGTCCGCGACCGGGCGTACTTCAAGGCTCTCGCGACGAGCCCCGACCAGGGCCTCTACATCGACCGGACGCTGAAGGGGCGGATTTCCGGCACCTACGTCCTCCAGACGGCGCGGCGGCTGAACCATCCCGACGGGAGCTTCGCGGGCGTGATCGTCACGTCGATCGATCCCGATTATCTCGCCAGCCAGTTCAAGGCCTTCGATCTCGGGATGAAGGGCAGCATCGCCCTGATCGGCACGGACGGGTTCCTGCGCGCCCGCTCGCCGCAGACCGTCGGCATGTACGAGTTGAATACCCGCACCCTCGACATCCCCGGCGACCTTTTCCAGCAGTTCCGGCAGAGGACCTCGGGCGCGTTCCGGATGACGAGCCCCTACGACCACGTCACCCGCATCTACGGCTACCGTTCCGTCGGGCCGCTGCCGCTCCTCGTCAATGTCGGCAAGTCCCTCGACGAGATCCTGGCGCCGCTCGCCGAGGAGCGCCTGCACGCCCGGGTGGCCGGGGGCGTCGTGACCGTCCTGCTGCTGGGCGTGCTCCTCGTCCTGTTGCGGGGCCTGGAGCGCGGCAGCCGGCAGCGGGCGGCCCTGGCGCGGGCCAACGAGACCCTGGCGGAGAAGGAGATCGTCGCTCGCCAGGCGGAGGGCCAGGCGCAGGAGGCCAACCGCCTGCTCAGCCTCGCCGCGCAGATCGCCCATATCGGGCACTGGCGCATCGGCCTGCCCGGGCACGGCCTGTACTGGTCGGACGAGGTGTACCGGATCCATGGCCGCGCCCCCGGGGAGGGGCCGCCCTCCCTCGACGCGGCGATCGCGGCCTATCACCCGGACGATCGGGACGGGGTCGCGCGCTGCGTCGCCGATGCGATCGAGACCGGCCGGAGCTTCTCGTTCTCGGCCCGCATCGTCACCGGCGACGGATGCCCGCGCGACGTCGTCTGCCGGGGCTTGTGCGAGCAGGACGCGGAAGGCGCCACGACGGCGGTGTTCGGCACCGTCATGGACGTCACCGACCTGCGCCAGACCGAACAGGCGGTGATCGACAGCGAGGCGCGCTACCGGCTGCTCGCCGACCACACCCGCGACATGATCGTCCAGGTCGACCTCGACACCACCCGCCGCTACGTCTCGCCGGCCTGCCGGGACCTCCTCGGCTACGAGCCCGAGGAATTGGTCGGGACGAAGCCCATCGACGGGGTCCACCCGGACGATCGGCCCGGGGTGTCCGCCCTGCTGGCGGACCTCGCCGAAGGCCGGCGGACCGAGGCGCTGAAGCGCCAGCGCTACCGGCGCAAGGACGGGACCTACATCTGGGTGGAGGTCGGCTACCGGGTCATCCAGGACGCCGCGGGCCGGACCGTCGGCTGCGTCGCCTCGACCCGGAACATCACGCCCCGGGTGGAGGCCGAGCAGCGCATCCGCCGGAGCGAGCACCGCTTCCGCCTGCTGGCCGAGAACACCGGCGAGCTGATCATGCTCGGCCACGACGACGGCCGGCGCTCGTACATCTCGCCCGCCTCCGAGCGCCTCCTCGGCTACACGCCCGAGGAACTCGGCGCGATGCGGCTCGGCGACTACGTCCATCCGGACGATCTCGGCCGGCTCCACGCGGCGACGCGCTCCCTGGTCGGAGGCCGGGCGGAGGCGACCTGCGAATACCGGGCGCGGCACAAGGCGCGGGGCTGGATCTGGGTCGCGGGCGTGTTCCGGCGCATCCCGGACGCCGAGGCGAACGAGCCGACCATCGTCGCGACCTTCCGCGACGTCTCGGAGCGCCGGGCGCAGGCGCAGGCCCTGGCCGACGCCAAGGCCGCCGCGGAGCGCGCCAGCGCGGCCAAGACGGAGTTCCTGGCCTCCATGAGCCATGAGATCCGCACGCCCCTCAACGCCATCGTCGGATTCACCGACCTGATGGTCGCCTCCGGCCGCCTGCCCCACGACCTGCGGCGCCAGGCCGAGCTGGTACGCACGTCGAGCGCGTCCCTGCTCACGGTGGTCAACGACATCCTCGACTTCTCCAAGGTCGAGGCCGGCGCGATCGAACTCGACCGGCAGGCCTTCGACCCGCGGGCCCTGATCTACAACAGCCTCGCGATCGTGCGCGGCGCGGCGGACCAGAAGGGCCTCGAGGTCCGGGCGGTGATCGACCCGGCCCTGCCCAAGGGCGTGGTGGGCGACGAGGCGCGCCTGCGGCAGGTGCTCCTCAACCTCCTGAACAACGCGATCAAGTTCACCCGGCGCGGCTCCGTCACCCTGAGCGTCCAGCACGGCGGCACCACCGAGGCCGGCGAGCGCCTACGCTTCAGCGTGTCCGACACCGGCATCGGCATCGCCAAGGACAAGCAGGACCGCCTGTTCAAGCGCTTCTCGCAGGTGGACGGCTCGATCGAGCGGGATTTCGGCGGCACCGGCCTGGGACTGGCCATCTGCAAGCAGCTCGTCGACCTGATGGGCGGCGAGGTCGGCGTCCTCTCGGAGACCGGCATCGGCGCGACGTTCTGGTTCTCGGTGCGGCTGCCGCGTGGCGCGGTGGCGCGGACGATCGCCCTGGTCATGGACGCACCGGCGGCGCGCCGTTCCGGCCACCTGCTCCTCGTCGAGGACAACCTGATCAACCAGGAGATGGCGCGCTCCGTCCTCGAGGTCGGGGGCCACACCGTCGACGTGGTCGCCGACGGCGAGGCCGCGATCCGGGCGGTGGCGCAGGGCCGCTACGACCTCGTGCTGATGGACGTGCAGATGGCCGGCATCGACGGCATGACCGCCACGCGCCGCATCCGGGCTCTCGGCACGACCGCCTCGACGATGCCGATCATCGCCATGACCGCCAACGTGCTGGCGGACCAGGTCCAGACCTTCCGGGCGGCCGGGACGGACGACCACATCGGCAAGCCCTTCAAGCGGGCGGGGCTCTACCGGCTGATCGACAAGTGGCTGGCCCGGGGTGCCGGAACGGCGTCGTCCGCGGCGACCGACGCCGCGCGCTGGACCGGGATCCAGGCCGGCCTCCTCGACCAGCGGACCTACGACGAGGCCGCGGCCCTCGTCAGCCCCGAGCGCCTGGCCGGTCTGCTGGAGGCGCTGGGCGACGAGCTCGCCGGGAGCTTCCGCGCGGGCGGCGACCCCGCCGAGGACCGCGAGCAGATCCGCTTCGAGGCCCATACCCTCGCGACCTCCACCGGCATGCTCGGCTTCTCGGCGCCGTCCGACGCCTGCCGGGTCCTGGAGAGCTTCCACGAGCAGCGCGTGGCCAGCGAGGGGCCGGAGGTGTTCCGGCCCCTCGCTGGAGCAGGCCCGCTCGCTCTGCCGCCGCACCCGGGACGCGGCGCTGGCCCTGCGGGCGCGGGCGGAGGGCTCCTCGGACGGGAGCGCGTCGCCGGAGACCGACCGGACGTCCTGCGCCTCCTGAGCCCCGGCCGCCCGGGGCGGGCGGCCGGCAGGGCGCGGCGGCGGATGGCCGTTTCGGCGGGCCGACCAAGATACGCCAAACATCCGGCTTGTCCTGCGATGTCGTCACTCTATGATCTCGCTTGAATCCGACCCTCGATCGGTGTCGAATTCAGTATTCGCGCGCTCCGTCCCTTGCATCCGCAGGTGTCCATGAGCCGTCTTGCCGCCTCGAATCCGGACCGGGTGGTGCCGGCCAGGCCGGAACCGCCGGAGACGGATCTCGGCTTCCTGCCATCGCTCCGGGCGCTCAGCACCAACGCGATCGGGATCTGGCCGCGCCGGACCTATGACGAGCCGATCTCGCACCGGCCGTTCCTCGGCCGCACCCGCTTCGTGGTCAACGACCCGGACGCGATCCGGCACGTGCTCGTCGACAACCACGAGAACTACCTGCGCACCCGGACGCTGACCCGCATCCTGCGTCCCCTCGTCGGCGACGGCCTGTTCCTCAGCGAGGGCGCGGCCTGGCGCCGGCAGCGTCGGATCCTGGCGCCCGCCTTCACGCCGCGGGCCGTGGAGGCCCTCCTGCCGAACATCCACGCCGCCGTGGACGAGGCCCTGGACGACCTCGCGGGCCAGGCCGCTCGCGGCCCGGTCGACCTGTTCACGGCCCTGCAGCACCTCGCCATCGAGATCGCCGGCCGGACGATGTTCTCGGTCGACCTGCGTCCGCACGCGGCGCGCCTGCGCCACCTCCTGACCCGCTACAACGCGCGGCTCGGCCGGCCGTACCTCCTCGACTTCCTGCTGCCGCTGCCCTGGCCGAGCCCGCACGACCTGCTGCGCGCCCGCTTCCGCCGCCACTGGTTCCCCGTGCTCGACGCGATCATCGCCGCGCGGACGGCCCAGCCCCGCGACGACGGACCCGCGCGGGATCTCCTGGATCTCCTGATGGCGGTGCGCGACCCGGAGACGGGGCAGGGCCTGACCCCGGTCGAGCTGCGCGACCAGGTGGCGACGATGATCCTCGCCGGCCACGAGACCACGGCGGTGGCGCTGTTCTGGGCCGCCTATCTCCTGATGCTGGCGCCGGGGCTCCAGGCGCGGGTCGCCGGGGAGGCGGCCCCCCTGACCCTGACGCGGGCCGTCCTCGACGAGGTTCTGCGGCTGTACCCGCCCGCCTTCATGATCACCCGCCGGGCCGGCGGTCCGGACACGGTCGGCGGGCACGCGGTCGCGGCCGGCGACCTCGTCATCGTGGCGCCCTGGGTGCTCCATCGGCATCGGCGGCTCTGGCGCGATCCGGACGCCTTCGACCCGGGCCGGTTCCTGCCCGGCGCGGCGCCGGTGCCGCGCTTCGCCTACCTGCCGTTCGGCGCCGGCCCGCGGATCTGCATCGGCGCGCAATTCGCCCTCCTGGAGGCGACGCAGGCCCTGTCCCGGCTCGTCCGGCGCTTCCGTCTCGGCCTGAGCGGGGACCGCCCGGTCCTGCCCTCCGCGGTGGTCACGACCCAGCCCGACCACGCCCCGCGCTTCCATCTGCAGCCGCGGGGGTGAGGCGGCCGGCCCCTCGCGTCGGCGGGTCCTTCCGCGTCAGGCGGCGGTGCGCCGCTCCACGAGGCGGGCGAGGAAGGCCGAGCCGAGGGGAATGATGCTGTCGTCGAAGTCGAAGCTCGCATTGTGCAGGCCGGGGCCGGGCGTCGAGCCGATCCACGCATAGGCGCCGGGCACCCGCGCGACCATGTCGGCGAAATCCTCGCTGCCCATGCGCGGCTTCGACTGGTCGTCGACGCCCTCGGGGCCGAACAGCTCGCGGGCGATGTCGGCGGCCGCCGCCGCGTGCTCCGGACTGTTCATCAGCACCGAGAACACGTCGCGGATACCGACGTCGATGGTGGCGCCGTAGGCGGTCGCGAGGCCCGCGGCGATCTCGCGGATGCGGGTGGTGACCAGGGTGCGCAGGTCCGCGTCGAAGGTCCGCACCGTGCCGGTGATGTGGGCGCCTTCCGGGATGACGTTGTAGGCGGCGCCCGCGTGGAACTGCGTCACCGAGAGGACCGCGCTCTTGAGCGGGTCGGCGTTGCGCGAGACGATCGACTGGAGCGCCTGGACCAGGGTGGAGCCCACCACGATCGGGTCGATGCCCTGCTGCGGCTGGGCCGCGTGGGCGCCGCGGCCGGTGATGCGGATGTCGAAGAAGTCCGCCGCCGCCATGGCCGGTCCGGGACGCAGCTTGATCTTGCCGTGCGGGCCGTTGGGCTGGTTGTGGATCGCGTAGATCTCGTCGCAGGGGAACTTCTCGAACAGGCCGTCGGCGATCATCGCGCGGGCGCCGCCCTGGCCCTCCTCGGCCGGCTGGAACACGAACAGGGCGGTGCCGTCGAAGTCCCGGGTCTCGGCGAGGTAGCGTGCCGCCCCCAGCAGCATCGTCGTGTGGCCGTCATGGCCGCAGGCGTGCATCTTGCCCGGCACCGTCGAACGGTAGGGCAGGTTCGTCTCCTCCTCGATCGGGAGGGCGTCCATGTCGGCGCGCAGGCCGATGCGCCGGCCGGAGCCGGTGCGGCCCTCGAGCACGCCCACCACCCCGGTGCCGCCGATGCCGCGATGGACGGCGATGCCGTAGCGCGCCAGCTCCGCGGCGACGATGCCGGAGGTGCGGACCTCCTCGAAGCCGAGCTCGGGATGGGCGTGGAAGTCGCGGCGGATCGCCACGAGATCGTCGGCGAAGGTCTTGATGCGGTCGATGGGGCTCACGGATCGTCCTTGGGCTCTCGCGCCCGGTGGCGGGCGGTGCGGGGTCGGAGGGTCGTCCTCACCCGGAAGGGTTCGCCTCCGGTGCGGCCCTAGGCAAGTCGGATGCCGGCTCGTCGGATGATTCCGACGGCGATTCCCGCCGGAACGGCGTCAGCGTGTCGAGGACTTCGGCGGCCTCCAGCACGTGTTCGCGCTCGCGCGCCAGGTAATCGGCCACCGCCCGGCGCAGGGCCGGGTCGGCGATGTCGTGGGCCGAGTGCATGAGGACCGGGCGGTAGCCCCGGGCGAGCTTGTGCTCGCCCTGCGCGCCCGCCTCGACCCGCTTCAGCCCGCGGGCGATGGCGAAGTCGACGGCCTGGTAATAGCAGACCTCGAAATGCAGGAACGGGTGGTCCTCGACGCAGCCCCAGTTGCGGCCGTAGAGGGCCACGTCCCCGATGAGGTTGATGGCACCGGCGACGTAGCGGCCCTCGCGCCGGGCCATCACCAGCAGCACCCGCTCGGGCATGCGCTCGCCGAGCAGGCCGAAGAACCTGCGGTTCAGGTAGGGCCGGCCCCACTTGCGCGCGCCGGTATCGGCGTAGAATTCGTAGAACGCGTCCCAGTGGGCGGGGGTCAGGTCGGCGCCGGTGACGTGCTCGACCGTGATGCCGGGCGCCAGGGCGTCGCGGCGCTCGCGCCGGATCGCCTTGCGCTTGCGGGAGGCCAGCGCCCCGAGGAAATCCTCGAAGGTCGCGTAGTCGGCATTGTCCCAGTGGAACTGCTGGTCGACGCGCTGGAGGAAGCCTAGCGCTCCGGCCTGGACCCACTCGCGTTCCTGCATGAAGGTGACGTGGATCGAGGAGGCCTGGGTCTCGGCGCGCAGGGCGCGCAGGCCGGCGACGATCGCGGAGGCCGCCTCGTTCACGTCCTGCCCAGGCGCGATCAGGAAGCGCGGGCCGGTGACGGGGGTGAAGGGCACGCTGACCTGCAGCTTCGGGTAGTAGCTGCCCCCCGCCCGCTCGTAGGCGTCGGCCCAGCCATGGTCGAAGACGTACTCACCCTGGCTGTGGGACTTCAGGTAGCAGGGCGCCACGCCGACGAGGCGGCCCTCCCGCTCCACCGCCACGTGCAGGGGCAGCCAGCCGGTCTTGCGCGAGACGCAGCCCGAATCCTCCAGGGCGGACAGGAAGGCGTGCGAGGTGAAGGGGTTGTGGGTCTCGTCGCCCCCCGCGAGGGTCTCGGCCGAGGTGGCACAGGCATCCCACTGCTCCGCCGGGATCCCGGCCAGACCCGGTACCGCGCGCACCTGCAGAACGGTTTCGGACTCGGCCGGAGCGCCGGGTGCTTCGCCGGCGGGAGTCGCGCCGGGAAGAGGTGTTTCGCCGGGACTGTTCATCGCCGGGCAATCTAGTCCCCGGGACCCGGCGGGCCAAGGGTGGCGCGGGCCCCGCGCCGTCGCAGAGGACTAGCGGCGCTGCTGGTCGAACATCATCAGGGACAGGACGTCCCGTAATTCGGCCGGGTCGGCGCCCGCGAGCATCGTCATTCCGAACGCTGCGAGCCCGCAGGCGCGCTGTGCATCCGCGTCGCTCATCGTCGCCTGGGGATCGTAATCGGCCTGATGGCGCGCCTCCTGCAGCTCGACGAAAGCGGTGGCGAGATAGCGGATCGGGACGCTCACCGCCGTCCGCTGCAGCTTCTCGCGGTATCCCGCGCGCAGGTTCGGCTTGTCGATCTCCTCGCAGACCTGCTTCATCCGGCCATGGGTGAAGGCCCGATACAGGAGCGCGTAATGGGCTGCGTCCCGATGACCAGAACCGGCGAACTCGTCGGCGGCCCGCCGCAGCAGGGCGTGAAACAGGGCATAATAGGCCGTCGACACCGACCTGCGACGGCGGGCCGGACCCGGGGCTCGCCGGCCCCGCGAGATCACGCGCGACGTCGAGAAGCTCGGATGGATCGAGCACGCTACGGACCGCCCCATTCGTCCGGCGTCACCAGACGGATGTAGGGGTAGGACTCGTCGCCGCTCGCGATGAGCCCGTCGCGGACCTTGTGGGCGATGTCGAGGAGAAGCTCCGCCTCCTGCGCCTGCCCGGGTTCAGAGAGGAAGGACAGGTAGTAGGCGGGCTCGTCCGTCGAATCGACGGCGACGCGGACCTTGATGGCCCGGACCCGCGGACCGGCCACGGATCGCGCCGCCGACAATCCGATCTGTTCGACGCGGTCGAGCGGAAGCTGTGCCATGGGTGGAAGTGTCCTTCGGATGGCCGCGCCCGTCAAACGGAGGTCGCGCCTCAGGGGCGGAATCCCTCGAACACCATCTGGTCGGCATGGGCTTCGGCGTGGCGGCGCTGGTCCGGGTTGCGCACGGTCCAGGTCATCACGGGACGTTGCCCGAGGAGCCGGCACAGGAGAGTGGCCGCGCAGGGCAGGTCGTCCACCCGCCAGGACAGGAAGTCCGGCCGGGTCTCGTCGAAGTGCAGCAGGTCGGGGAGGGCGCGCCGCAGGCTCGGGGGCAGCGTCGCGTAGACCGGGTCGTCCTGGCGCGTCTCGGCGACGATGCCGCGCGGGAGCCCGGGCGCCAGCGTCCGCAGCGCCGCGACGATGTGGGGATCGAAGGATTTCAGCGCCACCGGCCCGTCATGGGCGGCCGCGAGGGCGGCGACGCGCTCGGCGAGCCGCAGGTCGCCGGTGTAGCGCGACTTCACCTCGATCACGAGGGGCGTGCGCCCGCCGATCCGGGCCAGGAAATCCGGCAGGGTCGGGATGCGCTCGGCGCTGCCCGCCACCTCCAGGGCGGCGAGAACGGCGGCCGGATGCGCGCCGACCGCGTCCCCGGCCGTGGTCAGGCGGCCGAGGGTCTCGTCGTGGAACACCATCGCCTCGCCGTCGGCGCTGAGCTGCACGTCGCACTCGATGGCGTAGCCGCCCCGGATCGCCGCCTCGGCGGCGGCGGCCGTGTTCTCGGGCAGGCCGCCCGCCCGGTCGTGCAGGCCGCGATGGGCGATGGGGCGGGCGGTGAGCCAGTCGGGGGCGTTCGGGCTCATTTGACCTCGAACATCGCCTCGACCTCGACGGCCGCGTCGAGGGGCAGCTCGGCGACCCCGACGGTGGCGCGGGCGTGGCGGCCGCGGTCGCCCAGGACCTCGACCATCAGGTCGGAAGCGCCGTTCATGATGCCGGCGAGCCCCGCGAAGGTCGGGACCGCGTTGATGAAGCCGCCGAGGCGGATGCACTGCACGACGCCGCGCTCGAGGTCGCCCACCGCCGCCTGCACCTGGGCCAGCACGTTGAGGGCGCAGAGCCGGGCGGCGGCGACGCCGTCCTCGACCGAGACCTCGGCCCCGAGCTTGCCCGTGTGGGCGGCGGCGATTCGGCCGTCGGCGCCGAAGCAGATCTGCCCGGAGACCACCACGAGGTTGCCGCTGCGCACGAAGGGGACGTAGTTCGCGACCGGGGCCGCCGCCTTGGGCAGGGTCAGGCCGAGGGCCTCGAGACGTTCCGTGACGGTGCTCATGCTGCGTCGTTCCTCTGCTGGGCGGCCGCGGGTCGTCCGGCCGGCGTGACGCGGCTCTGAGCACTTCCGGGAACAAGGCGCAAGGCGGGCCGCGCATCGCGCCCGCAGCAGCCTAATTGGCAGGCATGTCAGGGATGTGAACCCGGTCTGTCGTTGACAGAATTGGGCATTTCTCTAGTAATCGCGCGCGTGCCGCCCCGTCCGAGGCGGCACTTTCATTTGGTGCGGTCGCGTCTCTCGCGTGCCCGCGAGAGACACGGGAAGACGGGATCGTGACATCCGCCCTTCTGCCGACCTATGCCCGGGCCCCCATCGCCTTCGAGCGCGGCGAGGGCGCATGGCTCGAGGCGCGCGGCGGCGAGCGATACCTCGACTTCGGCGCCGGCATCGCGGTGAACGCGCTGGGCCACGCCCACCCGCACCTCGTCCAGGCCCTGACCGCGCAGGCGCAGAAGCTCTGGCACACCTCGAACCTGTTCGAGATCCCGGAGGGCGAGCGGCTGGGCCGGCGCCTCGTGGACGCGACCTTCGCGGACGTGGCCTTCTTCGCCAACTCGGGCGCCGAGGCCAACGAGGCCGCCATCAAGATGGCGCGCAA
Organism: Methylobacterium sp. Leaf104; assembly: GCF_001422885.1. Lineage (GTDB taxonomy): Bacteria > Pseudomonadota > Alphaproteobacteria > Rhizobiales > Beijerinckiaceae > Methylobacterium. Next base: position 77,928 of record NZ_LMMZ01000002.1, read on the forward strand.
GTACCACGCCGCCGACGGCCACCCGGAGCGCTTCCGGATCATCACGATCGAGGGCGCCTTCCACGGCCGGACCCTGGCCACCATCGCGGCCGGCGGCCAGCAGAAGTACATCGAGGGCTTCGGCCCGAAGGTGGACGGGTTCGACCAAGTGCCCTTCGGCGACCACGAGGCCCTGCGGGCCGCCATCGGCCCGGAGACGGCCGCGATCCTGGTCGAGCCGATCCAGGGGGAGGGCGGCGTGCGCCCGGTGCCGCCGCAATGCCTGCGCGGCCTGCGCGAACTCTGCGACGCGCACGGCATCCTGCTCATCATGGACGAGGTCCAGACCGGGGTCGGGCGCACGGGCAAGCTGTTCGCGCACGAGTGGGCGGGGGCGGCCCCCGACATCATGAGCGCGGCCAAGGGCATCGGCGGCGGCTTTCCCCTCGGCGTCTGCCTCGCCACGGCGGAGGCCGCGCGCGGCATGACCGCGGGCAGCCACGGCACCACCTTCGGCGGCAACCCGCTGGCCATGTCGGTGGGCAACGCCGTCCTCGACGTGGTGCTGGCCGAGGGTTTCCTCGACCACGTCCAGCGCATGGGCATCATCCTGAAGCAGCGCCTCGCCGCCCTGCAGGACCGGCACCCCGGCGTCATCGCCGACATCCGCGGCGAGGGCCTGATGCTCGGCCTCAAGCTCCACGTGCTGAACACCGAGTTCGCCGCCGCCGCCCGCGATGCCCACCTGCTGGTGATCCCGGCGGGCGACAACGTGGTGCGCCTGCTGCCCCCGCTGATCATCACGGAGGCCGACGTGGCGGAGGCGGTCACCCGCCTCGACACGGCGGCCGGCCGGCTCGGAACGCGCCTGCGCGGCGCGGCCGAGTAGCCGGACGGCCGTCCCCATGCCCGGCCGCGACGCCGGATCTGCCCGGACCGGGCCAGCCTCGACCGGAACCGCCCGAACCGGGACCACGCACACGAAGAACGGACCGATGACCACGACACTGAACGGGACCGGCGACGGAACCCGCCACTTCCTCGACCTCAAGGATTTCTCCGCCGAGCAGTTGCGCACGGTGCTGGACGCCGCCGCCCGCATCAAGGCGCGCCGCCGCAAGGGCGAGCTGGCCGAGGACCGCCCCCTCATCGGCAAGACCCTGGCGATGGTGTTCGACCGGCCCTCGACCCGCACCCGCGTGTCCTTCGACGTCGGCATGCGCGAGCTCGGCGGCGAGACCCTGATGCTGACCGGCAGCGAGATGCAGCTCGGCCGGGGCGAGACCGTGGGCGACACCGCCCGGGTGCTGTCGCGCTACGTCGATGCGATCATGATCCGCATCCTCGACCACGGCCTGATGCTGGAACTGGCGGAGTACGCCACCGTGCCGGTGATCAACGCGCTGACCAAGGTCTCGCATCCCTGCCAGATCATGGCCGACCTCCTGACCTTCGAGGAGCATCGCGGGCCGATCCGGGGCCGCACCGTGGCCTGGTCGGGGGACGCCAACAACGTGCTCGCCTCCTGGGTGCACGCCGCGGCGCGCTTCGACTTCACCCTGAACATCGCGGCCCCGCCGGAATTGTCGACGCCCCAGCCGCTCCTCGACTGGGCGAAGGCGCAGGGCGCCGCCGTCAACGTCACCACCGACGCCTACGAGGCGGTGGACGGGGCGGACGCGGTGGTCACCGATTGCTGGGTCTCCATGGGCGACGAGGACGACCAGCACCGGCACAACCTGCTCGTGCCCTACCGGGTCGATGCCCGCCTGATGGCGGCCGCGGCCAAGGACGCGATCTTCATGCACTGCCTGCCGGCCCACCGCGGCGAGGAGGTCACCGCCGAGGTGATCGACGGGCCGCAATCGGTGATCTTCGACGAGGCCGAGAACCGCCTGCACGCCCAGAAGGGCATCCTCGCCTGGTGCCTGCACGCCCACGGGCTCTGAGGGCCGCGGACGGCCTTCGCACGCGCCGCGGTCCGGCCCCGTCGCGCCGCCGCGGCGGGATGCCTATATAGGGTCCACCCTTGCCGAGGATTGGGCACGGCCGCGCTCGTCGCGCGGCCGGTCCGACCGGTGCGCCGCCGACACCGCTCGGCGATCCCGTGACCCTGACCACGACCCTGCCCCCGAGGGGTCGCGCGGTCCGTGGCCCAGCCCTCGCGTTCGTCGAGCCCGATCGGAGCCGCCATGACTTCTGGAATGCCTGCTGGAACGACCGCCGGACACCTCGCCCCGCTCCTCATCGAGGGCGACGACGACGTGGTGCTGCCCTTCGCCGTCGAGGCCCTCGACGTGCGCGGCCGCGTGGTCCGCCTCGGCCCCGCCGTCGACACCATCCTGCGCCGCCACGGCTATCCCGACGCGGTGGCGCGCCTCCTCGGGGAGGCCGCGGCCCTCACCGTGCTGCTCGGCTCGTCCCTGAAGTTCGAGGGCCGCTTCCAGCTCCAGACCAAGACCGACGGCCCGGTCGAGATGATCGTCGTCGATTTCGAGGCGCCCGACCGCCTGCGCGCCACCGCGCGCTTCGACACGGCGCGGGTGGAGGCCCTCGGCGCCGGGCCGCTCCAGGACCAGGACCTGATCGGGCAGGGCCACCTGGCCATGACCATCGACCAGGGCCCGACCAGCAGCCGCTACCAGGGCGTCGTCGCCCTGGAGGGCCAGAGCCTGGAGGAGGCGGCGCACCAGTATTTCCGCCAGTCCGAGCAGATCCCGACCCAGGTCCGCCTCGCGGTGGCCGAGCAATATGCCGGCGGTGCCCGGACCTACCGGGCCGGCGGCCTGCTGGTGCAGTTCCTGCCGCAATCCATCGACCGGGCCCGGCTGGCCGACCTGCCCCCGGGCGACATCCCCGAGGGTCACGTGCACCTCGACGCGAACGGCGTGCCCGAGGACGATGCCTGGGTCGAGGCGCGCAGCCTCGTCTCCACCATCGAGGACCACGAGCTCGTCGACCCGGAGGTCTCGGCCGAGCGCCTGCTCTACCGCCTGTTCCACGAGCGCGGCGTGCGGGTGTTCGAGGCGCAGGGCGTGCGCGAGCAGTGCCGCTGCTCGCCCGAGCGCGTGATGGGCATGATCACCTCGTTCTCGCCCCAGGAGCGCCGGGACATGATCGCCGATGACGGTCGCATCGGCATCACCTGCGAGTTCTGTTCGCGGCGCTACGACCTCGATCCTGCGGCGGTGGAAGCCGAAGTCGCGGCCCAGGAAGTCGCGGCCCAGTCGGGCGACTGATGACGATGCCGCCGTGGCAGGTGTCGCGGCAGCATCGCCAAGCTCGACCGTTTTAGAGGACAAGACGCTGCAAGTGCTCGCCCCTGCAGCCGAGGTTTGTATTTGAACCGTTTCTGAGGTCTCGACGTTTGGGGTTTCTCAAGAGTGCTCGACAAGAGCTCAGGAGGAACGTCGATGAAGACATTCGTGGTTGGCAAGAATCTCGTCGTTGGCTTGACTGCACTGCTGATGACGACCTCGGCCTACGCCCAGGGTGCCGGTCAGGCCGGCGGCAGCGAGGCCGGGGGCCGCGGCGGTTCGGCCGCGCGCAGCCAGGGCGGCACCGAGGGGAGTTCGGGCGGACGTGCCTCGGACAATGCCGGGGCCCGCGGCGAGATGGGCGGCCGGGCCGAGGCCGGCGGACGCCGCGAGGGCGGCCGCATGGAGACCGGCGGCCGCGGCGACACGGCGGCCCGGGATAGCCAGGGCCGGGAGGCTCAGAGCCGGGATTCGCAGTCCCGCAGCGCCGACCGGGGTGACCGCGACGGCGCGCGCGGCGACCGGACGACCCGCACCTCGTCCCGCGAGGACCGGGTGGGCGGCCGCGAACAGCGCGACCGCGTCTCGGTCAACACCCGCAGCGAATCCCGCAGAGAGCGGTTCGAGGGCGGACGCCGCTCCGGCCGCTTCGTCTTCATCGGCGGGCAGCGCGTGGTCTACGGCTCGCCCGAATACCGTCGCCTCGTCACCATCGAGCACCGCGGCGGCGACCGCGTGGTCGAGCGCTCGCGTCGGCGCTACGTGACCATCCGGGGTCGGCGCGTCCTCTACGGCTCGCCCCAGTATCGTCGCCTCGTCAGCATCGAGGAGACGACCACCCGCCGCCCCGGCACCCGCACCGTGGTCGTGCGCGGCCAGCGCGTGGTCTACGGCTCGCCCGAGTACCGCCGCCTGACGGTGACCGAGCGGCGGGGCGGCACCGTCGGCGCCCGCTTCGAGGAGCGCGGCTTCCGCGGGAAGGCCGTCTCGTCGCGCACCGACGAGCGGCGTGACACGCGCAACGTCCGTTCGACCGAAAGCACGTCGCGCGACGGCATCCGCAACGCCGACACGCGTCAGGGCAACGACCGCAACCGCGCCTCGGCCGACCGGGACATGAACCGGAACCGGAGCGGTGAGGGCATCCGCAACGCGGCCGACCGCTCGGGCAGCGCCGAGCGCGGCACCATGAACACCGGCAGCCGCACCGGCGGCGCCGAGCGCGGCATGAATGCCGGCGCGCAGGGCGGCAAGGGCGGCGGCATGGATGGCGGCGGCACGAGCGGCGGCGGAGCCGGCGGGCAGGGCGGCGCGGGCCGCAACTGATCGCAGGACCTGAAAACGGCGTCGGGCCTTCTCGCGGAGGTCCGGCGCCCCGATGGTTCAGGACGGGCAGCCGGTGCGGCGGTCAGGCCTTCAGGACCGGATCGGAGATGTCGCCCCCGCCCCGGCGGGCGAGGTAGGCCGGCTGGAACAGGCACATCCGCACCGCGTCGCGGTACTTGCCGTTGACGAAGAACTCGTCCTTCAGGATGCCCTCGGGCTGGAATCCGCAGCGCTCGTAGATCCGCACCGCGCGGGCATTGTCCTTGTCGACATGCAGGTAGAGCTTGTGGATGTTCAGGACGCTGAAGGCGTAGTCCATGGCGATGCGCGTGGCGCGCGGGGCGTAGCCCTGGCCCTGGAAGGCCGGGTGGATCGCGATCTGGAATTCGCAGCGCCGGTGCAGGTGGTTGATCTCCACGAGCTCGACGAGGCCGGCGGGCGCGCCCTCGGAATTGGCGATGATGAAGCGCCGCTCCGTCTGGTTGTGGATGTTGCGCTCGTAGAGCTGCGCCAGTTCGGCGAAGGACTCGTAGGCCTCCTCGAACCAGTAGCGCATGATGCTGTCGTTGTTGTTGAGCTGATGCACGAACATCAGGTCCTCGCGCTCCAGCGGGCGCAGCTTCACCGGCCCGTCCGCCGCGATGGTGCGGGGCGTGAAGGTCGTCATGATCCGAAGTCCCTCATGGCGCCACGCATTCGGCGATGAGCCGGTCCATGAAGGCCTCTCCGGCGCGCAGCGCCGCCAGGGTGATGTACTCGTCCGGCTGGTGGGCCTGATCGATGGAGCCGGGGCCGCAGACCACGGTGGGGATGCCGGCGACCTGGAAGCGCCCGGCCTCGGTGGCGTAGGGCACCGAGATCGTGTGGTTGCGCTCCGCCACCCGGAGCGCCAGCCGCTCGGCCGCCGAGCCGGGCTCGGGCGCGAGGCCCGGCACCGAGACCTCCTCCAGCGTCTCGATCCGCCCGTAATCGCCGTAGCGGTTGAGCCGGTCGCGCAGCACGGTGCGCACCTTGGCCTCGAACAGGGCCGGGATCTCGCCCATGTCGAGGTCGGGCAGGCCGCGGAACTCCCAGTGGAAGGTGCAGACCTTGGGCAGGATGTTGCGGGCCGTGCCGCCCGCGATGGTGCCGACATGCACGGTGGTGGCGGGCGGGTCGAAGCGCCCCGAGGCGTCGCCCCGGGCGATCATCGCGTCGGCGATCCGGTTCAGCTCCGCGACGAGGTCGGCCGCCGCCATCACGGCGTTGGCGCCGAGCATCGGCTTGGCCGAGTGCGCCTCGTGCCCGTGCACCGTGGTGAGGTAGGTGACGATGCTCTTGTGCGCATCCGCCACCTCCAGGTCGGTGGGCTCGCCGACGATCACCGCGGCCGGGCGCGGCAGGTCGGCCCCGAAGCGCGCGATGGTGTCGGTCACGCCCAGGCAGGTGGTCTCCTCGTCGTAGGACAGGAGGATGTGGATCGGGCGCTGGAGGTCGGCGGCGCGGAAACGCGGGATCGCCGCGAGCGCCAGGGCGCAGAAGCCCTTCATGTCGACGGCGCCGCGCCCGTAGGCGCGCCCGTCCGCCACCCGCAGGGTGAAGGGGTCGGTGCTCCAGGCCTGGCCCGTCACCGGCACCACGTCGGTATGGCCCGAGAGCACGATGCCGCCGTCGACCACCGGCCCGATGGTCGCGAACAGGGCCGCCTTGTCGCCGGTCGCGTTGGGCACCCGGACGAAGGGCACGCCGAGATCGCCGAGGGAGGCCGCCACGCTGTCGACGAGCGCGAGATTCGATTTCGAGCTCTCGGTGTCGAAGGCCACGAGCCGCGCCAGCCAGTCGAGGGTCTCCGGGCGCGGGCCTTCGGACATGATCCTAGTGCACGCTGCGGCGGACGTGGGGCGAATCGAGGGAGAAGGCCGGGATCTCCGCCTCGAAGCTCTCGCCGCCATGGGTCGCCATGGTGTAGCTGCCGGCCATCAGGCCATCCGGCGTGGTGAGGGGGCATCCGCTCGTGTAGCTGAACGATTCGCCCGGCTCGAGCACCGGCTGCTTGCCGACGACGCCGGCGCCGCGGACCTCCTGGGTCTCGCCGCGCCCGTCGACGATGCGCCAGTGGCGGGAGCGCAGCTGCACCTGCTCGGGACCGTTGTTCACGATCTCGACCGTGTAGGCGAAGAAGTAGCGGCTCTCGGCCGGCGACGATTCTTCCTCGACGAAGCGTGGCATCACGGTCACGCTGATTCCGCGCGTCTGAGCCTTGTACATCCCCGTCATGCCTCCCTGGCCGGACCTGAACCCCGAGCGCGCTGCGTTCGCGACAAGCACAGGGCGTCGTGGTACGGCCCTCGCAAAACCGCGTCAATCGCGGCGAATGCGGGGGCGCCCGCGCAAGATCCCGCGCAAGATCGAGGTCCGTGTCCCGTGGTCGAGGAGACCGTTTCGCGCCCGCGCGTCCCGTCGGCCGGCCGGGCGCTCCTCGGCAGCCTCGCCCTCGCGGGGCTGACCGGCGCCTTCGCCTGGGCGGCGCCCGAGCGCAACGGCTGGGCCGCCCTGGCGCTCGCCGTGGCGCTGGTCCTCGACGGCCTGGCCCAGGCGGCGGGGGCCTGGCTGTCCCGGCGCGGGGGAGGCCCGCCCCGGATCGCCGGCCTGCCCTCCCTGGTGCTGGCCTTCGGACCGGCCGCCGGCCTCGGCGCGGCCCTGTTCGCGGTCGCCCTGGCGCTCTGGCCCGCAGGCTTCCCGATCCTGGCCAGCGCCCTTGCGGGGCTGATCGCCATGGGCGCCATCGCGCGCCTCGTCCTGGCCTGGATCGTCCTGCGGATCGACCCGGACGCGGAGGCTTAACCGGACCTTAGGCGATCCGGCCGCATTTCGTGCAGAATGCGGCGTTCCCGCCCCGGCCGTGCCGGGGTGGTGCCCGAGGGACGAGCGGGTGGTGCGAACGGATGCCGGACGCGATGCAGGATGAGGCGGCGGGCCGCCGGCACGGGATTTGGGCCGCGGGCGGGATCGAGGCCCTGACGCGCGCGGGCGCGATCCGGCCGGACACGCCCTACGCGCCGGACCAGATCCAGCCCGCGAGCCTCGACCTGCGCCTCGGCGCCCGGGTGTTCCGCGTGCGCACCAGCTTCCTGCCCGGCACCCGCACGGTCTCCGCCTGCATCGAGGCCTTCGCGCTGCACGAGATGGACCTGCGGAACGGGGCCGTGCTCGAGACCGGCTGCGTCTACATCGCCGAGCTGCAGGAGCACCTCGCCCTACCGGGCGACCTCGCCGCCAGCGCCAACCCGAAGAGCTCGACCGGGCGCATCGACGTCTTCACCCGCGTCATCACCGACCGGGGGGCCGCCTTCGACCAGGTCGAGGCCGGCTATCACGGGCCGCTCTATGCCGAGATCTCGCCCCGCACCTTCCCGGTGAAGGTCCGGACCGGCTCGCGCCTGTCGCAGATCCGCTTCCGGCGCGGCGAGCCCCGCCTCACCGATACCGAGCTCGCGGCCCTGCACGCGGCCTCGCCCCTCGTCGACGCCCCGAACCCGACCTTCCAGGGCGGCATCGGAGTCTCCATCGACCTCGCGGGCTTCTCCGGCCTCATCGGCTACCGCGCCCGGCGCCATACCGGCCTCGTCGACGTCGACGCGCCCGGCGCCCACCGGGCGGCGGATTTCTGGGAGCCGCTGCACGCCGACCCGTCGCGGGCGCTGATCCTCGATCCCGGCCAGTTCTACATCCTGGCCTCGAAGGAGGCGGTGCAGGTGCCGCCCGACTTCGCCGCCGAGATGGTGCCGTTCGACCCCCTGGTGGGCGAGTTCCGGGTCCACTACGCGGGCTTCTTCGATCCGGGCTTCGGCTTCGCCGCCGCCGGAGGTGCGGGGGCCCGCGCCGTCCTCGAAGTGCGCTCGCGCGACGTGCCGTTCCTGCTCGAGGACGGCCAGATCGTCGGCCGCCTCGTCTACGAGCGCATGGCCGAGCGTCCCGCCACCCTGTACGGGGCGGGCGCCGGCTCGAACTACCAGGCCCAGGGGCTGAAGCTCTCCAAGCACTTCGCCTGAGATAGCACTTCGCCCGACGGGGCGGGTGCCGGGCTCGTCCGCCCTCGCTGGGCGCTCAGGCGATTCGCAGGACCCAGATCAGGGACAGGCTGACGACCAGCAGGACGACGAGGGAGCCGGTCACCGCCAGGGTGACCCGGCCGCCGACCCGGGCGAGCACCCGCACGTCGACGCCGAGGCCCAGCGCCGCCATCGACACCACGGTGAGGAGGCCCGCGAGGCGCGTCACCGGCTGGGAGGCCGCGTCCGGGACGAGCCCGAGCGAGCGCAGGGTCGCGAGCGCCAGGAAGCCCAGGATGAACCAGGGTACGATCTTGAAGAAGCCGAGCCGACCGGGCCGGCCCTTGGACGAGGCGCCTTCCGCCGGCAGGTGCGGCGCGATGAACGAGAAGGCCACCACCACGGGCCCGAGCATCAGGACGCGCACGAGCTTGACCAGGGTGCCGACCTGGGTCGCCAGGATGCCGACCGGCACCGTGGCGGCGAGCACCTGCGGCACCGCGTAGACGGTGAGGCCCGCCAGCGTGCCGTACTGGTGCTCGGACAGGCCGACCAGGGGGATGAACAGGGGCAGGCCCAAGACCATCAGCACGCCGAGCACTGCCGTGAAGGCGATGGCGGCCACCACGTCCTTGCTGTCGGCCCCGATCACCGGCGCCACCGCGGCGATGGCGGAGTTGCCGCAGATGGCGTTGCCGCAGGCCACCAGGATCGCCATGCGGGGCGGCAGGCCGAGGACCCGGCAGATGGCGTAGCTGGCCACGATCGCCAGCACCACCGTGGCGACGATGCCGACGAGGAGGCTCGTGCCGGAGGCCACGATGGCCCCGAGGCTGATCGAGGCGCCGAGCAGGGTGACGGCGAGCTCGAGCACCTGCTTGGCCGAGAACGCGATCCCGGCCCGGTAGCGCTCGCCCGGGCTCCACAGGGTGCGCAGGGCGATCCCCAGCAGGATCGCGATGACCAGGGCCTCGACGTAGGGATGGCCCGTGGCGCGCTCCTCCAGGGCCTGCACGGCCAGGGCCGCCGCCGTGACGGCGAGGCAGACGAGGAGGCCGGGCAGGAGCGAGGCGATCCGGCCGCTGGCGGCCCCCGGCCGCCCCGCCCCGGTCGGGGCCGTCGTCACGCTCTTGGTGCTCATGCTGCCTTTCCGCGAGGCAATCGGAAGGAAATTCTGCCCCGGGCTCGGCTGCGAGAACAATGCTCTCCCCGGGTGAAAATCTTCGCAAAACCCATCCATTGATCGGACAGGGTCGAAGCGCGACATTCACCCCCATGAGCAACCGGTCCGACAACGCGGCGATGGCCTACGATCCCTTCGGCGAACCTGTCGAGATCGCCTGCCAGGGTACGGCCAGCGCGGGCGACCGCCGGGCGCGCAACGTCGCCGTGGTCGGCTTCTGGCTGGTCGCCGCCGTCCTGACGGCGAGCCGCGTCTACTTGGCCGACGAGCCGGTGGCGCAGATGGTCGCGAACGCTCATGCGCAGGTTGCCGCCTTCATCACCGCCATCCTGTAGGACGACCCCGCCGTCGGGCAATTCGGACGCCTAGTACGCCGCCGCGAGGTATTCGGCGATGGCCTTGCCGTCGGCCTCGCTGACCGGCGCGTGATAGACCTTGCGCATCTTCGTCACCTCGCTGGTCCAGAAGGCCGCCCCCTTCCCCGGCGGCTGCATCGCAATGTAGTCGACCGAGTGGCAGCTCCGGCAATTGGCCTCGGCCGCCGCGAGGCCGGCCTCATGGCCGGAGGCCGGGCGCAGCTGCGCGGTCGGCTCCGGCAAATCGTAGCTCCGGGGCGCGGCGGCGGCGGGAAGGGCGGCCCAGGGTCCGGCCAAGGATCCGGCCATGAGGCTGGTGGCGGCCAGCGCCGCCGCGAGCGGGCGAAAGGTCATCCGGTCTCTCCTCTTGCCCATCCTCATGCCGCCTGCACCCGGACGGTCTCGACCACGTTGCGCATGTAGCCCGGCGGATTCCAGCGCGGCTCCATCGGCTGGGTCGCGCCGTCGTTGCCGGTCGCCCGGACCCGGAGCGCGTGCGCACCGGCGGGGAGGTCGACCGACAGGGTCCAGGGCCGGAACGAATAGCGCCCGAGATCGGGACCGAGGCTCGCCTCGGTCCAGGTCCGCCCGTCATCGGTGGAGAGCGCCACCGCGCGAATGCCCGAGCCGCCGTCGAAGGCGATGCCGCGCAGGGCCGTCCGCCCGGCCGGGATCGCGGCGCCGTCGGCGAGGTTGGTGACGAAGGAGCGGATGGTGAAGCGATTGATCGGCACGGTGGCCTTGGGGGCCTGGCCGGGCTCGACGCAGGCGCAGGCGTTGTCGGGAATGCGGTAGGCCGACGCCATCCAGAAGCCCTCATAGGGCTTGTCCGTCACCGTGATCGCGTTGAGGTGCTTGACCCAGTAGGTGCCGTAGAAGCCCGGCACCACGAGGCGCAGGGGATAGCCGTTGAGCCAGGGCAGGTCCTCCCCGTTCATGGCCCAGGCCAGCATCACCTCGCCGTCGCGAGCGTGGTCGATGCCGAGCGCCTTGGCGAAGTCCGGGGTCTCCGGGAGGACCGGACCGTCGAGGCCCTCGAAGACGACCTGCACGGCGCCGGCCTTCACCCCCGCCCGGTCGAGCACGGCCTTCAGGGGCACCCCGGTCCAGCGGGCGTTGCCCATGGCGCCGTTGGCGAGCTGCCCGCCGGCGACGCGGGGCGCGACGAAGCCGCGCGAATTGCCCGAGCACTGGTTGACCGCGACGATCTCGGCCCCCGGCATCGCCTTCAGCTCGGCCAGCGACAGCGCGACGGGCCCGTCGACATGCCCCGACACCGTCAGGCGGAAGCTTTCGGGGTCGATGGCGGTCGGGATGTCGGCGAGGTGGTAGCGGACGAAGAAGGCGTCGTTCGGCGTGATCACGGCCTCGTCGAACACCCCGAAGGGCGTCTCCAGCTGCGGCGGCCGCGCCGTCATCTGCAGGAGCGGGCGCTTGCCCGGATAGGCCACGAGGGGGCGCTCGCCGTTGCCGAACGGCAAGGTGACGGCCTCGCCGGCCCGGGCTGCGAAGGCCGCGAAGGGCGCGAGGGCCGCGCCGAGCAGCCCGGCCCCGGCCTGCCCCAGGAGCGTTCGGCGATCGGTCTCGGTCATTCCGGCATCTCCCCGTCCGGCTGAAGGCGTCCGCGCGGTCATCGCAGGACGGAGGCGTAGTGGATGTCCTCGGTGAGGCAGGTCGACAGGCGCCACTCCACCGGCCGGTCCTCGAGGTCGACGGCGACGCGGTCGACCTCGAGGACCGGGATGCCCGCCGGCACACCCAGCAGGGAGGCCCGGTCGGGGGCGAGCGCGATGGCCTTCAGGCGCTCGTGCGCGGTGGCGATCGTGATGCCGAACCGGGTCGCGTAGAGGCTGTAGAGCGTGTTCGGGAGCTCCATCGCCGCCAGGCCGGGGAACAGGCTCGACGGCACGGCGATGGTCTCCACGAGGCAGACCCGCCCGTCGAGGGCGCGCACCCGCTCCAGGCGCACCACCCGGGCATTGCGCAGGAGGGCGAGGCGGTCGCGCTCGTCGAGGGTGGCCGCGGCCTCCGCGATCGAGACGACGCGGCTCGTCGGGATGCCGGCCACCGCCCCGTCGGGGCGCAGCTTGAAGAAGCGGAAGACGCTCTGCTTGTCGTCGTGCTCGGCCACGAAGGTGCCGCGCCCCTGGCGGCGCACCAGCAGGCTGTCGGCGGTCAGCGCGTCGAGGGCCTTGCGGACCGTGCCCTGGCTGACGCCGAGCTCGGCCGCCAGCACGCCCTCGCTGGGCAGGATCTGGCCCGGCTGCCAGACCGCATCGGCGAGGCGGCGCAGGAGCGTGTCGTAGACCTGCCGATAGAGGGGCCGGAAACCCACCGCATTCCCACCTGTGCGTTCCATGTCGGTGCGCCGCTGCTCCCCGGGCGTGGGAGGAGGAAAGGAGAGGTTTCCCAGCACGGTGTCCCGTCCTTCGTTAAGGCCGAGGCCCGCTCCGGGCAATCGGTCGATCCGCAGGGCCGGCGGCCGGGGGCGGGTTCCGCCCGGGAGGTCGGCCTTCATCGCCCGAGCGCCTCGATCTCGGCCACGAGGGCGTCCGGGAGGCCGAGCCCCTCGGCCTCGGCCCGGGCCCGGAGGGCGAGGCGGCGCGCGCCCGGCAGGCGCGCCCCGTCCTGCGTCTCGATGGACCCGGCGAGCTCCGCGAACCGGGCCAGCGCCCCGGGGCCGAAGGCATCCGCCGCGAGGGCGATGACGAGTTGCCCGGTGCCCGGCGGGTCGCCCTCGGCGTCGAGGAACGAGCTCGCCTCGCCGGCGAAGCGGCCCCCGGTCAGGCCGGCGGCGAGGAGTTCCACCATCAGGGCCAGCGCCGTGCCCTTGGCGTCGCCGAGCGGCACCATGGTGCCCTTGAGGGCCGCGGCCGGATCGGTGGTCGGCTGCCCGGCCGCGTCGAGGGCCCAGCCCTCGGGGATGGCCTCGCCGCGCTGCCGGGCGGCCATGATCGGGCCGCGCGCCACCTTTGAGAGGGACAGGTCGACCACGATGGGCGCGCGACCGGGCAGGGGACAGGCGAAGGCGAGGGGGTTCGTCCCGAACACCGCCCGGGAGCCGCCCCAGGGCGCCATGGCGGCGGGGGTGTTGGCCAGCAGGATCGCCACGAGCCCGGCCTCGGCCAGGGCCTCGACGGGCCGGCCGGCCGCGCCGCAATGGTGCGAGCGCCGGATGCCGGCCGCCGCGACGCCCTGCTCCCGGACCAGGGCCGGAAGCTGCTCCAGCACCGCGTCGAGGGCCGGGTAGGCGAAGCCGTGGGCGGCGTCGACGGCGAGGAGGGCGGGCCGGGGCCGCGTCACCGCGACCACGGCGTCGCCCACCACCTTGCCGGCCCGGACCTGGGCCGCATAGGAGGCCACCCGCGAGAGCCCGTGGCCCTTCAGCCCGTCGGCCTCGGCGCCCACGAGGGCGCGGGCGACGCTGCGGGCGGCGGGCGCCCGCGTTCCGCAGCGGACCAGGGCGTCGGTGACGAGGGCGTGGGCGGCGGCGAGGCTCAGGGTGGTCATGGTCAGCCCTCGGAGAGGTGGCGACGCACGGCCTGCGCCGTGACGCGGGACACGCGCACGTTCGATTCCCGGGTCACCCCGGCGATGTGCGGCGTCAGGATGAGGTTGGGCACGTCGCGGAAGGAGGCGCCGGCGCCGGCATCGAGGGGTTCCTGCGGGAAGACGTCGAGGGCGGCCCCGCCGAGGTGCCCGGCGCGCAGAGCCGCCGCCACGGCCGCGCCGTCGACCACCTCGCCCCGCGCGGCGTTGATCAGCACCGCCCCGGCCGGCATCCGGGCGATCGCGCCCGCATCGATCATGCCGCGGGTCTCGGGCGTCAGCGGCACGTGCAGAGACAGGACGTCGCTGCCGGCGACGAGGGCGTCGAGATCGGCGCGCGCGACCGTGCCCCCCTCGGGCCGCCAGGCCGGGTCGTCGGCCGGCAGGAAGGGGTCGTGGGCCGAGACCCGCATCCCGAGGGCGAGGGCGCGGCGGGCGGTCTCGCGGGCGATGGCGCCGAAGCCGACGAGGCCGAGGCGCTTGCCCGAGATCTCCCGGCCCATCAGGGCGTTGCGCGGCCAGGTCCCGGCCGCCACCGCGGCGGTGGCGCCGTAGGCGCCGCGCAGGAGCAGCATCGCGGTGCCGATCACGTATTCCGCCACCGCGACGTCGTTGGCGCCGGTGGCGGGATAGACGGCGATGCCGCGGGCGCGGCAGGCGGCGAGGTCGATGTTGTCGAGGCCGACGCCGAGGCGCCCGACCGCCTTGAGGTCGGGGGCGGCGGCCAGGAGCGCCGCGTTCACCTGGGTGCGGTTGCGGACCACGAGGGCGTCCGCGTCGGCGAGCGCCGCCCGCAGGTCCTCCGGCCGGTCGACCAGGGCCGGGTCGTAGAGCGTGGCGAACCCGCCGAGTTCGGCCGCGATGGCGGCCTCGTCCATGAACTCGGCGATCACGACCTTCGGCGCACGTCCGGTTCGGACGGGAGAGGCCGGGGCCTGGGATGTCGTCCTGTCTGATGCGGTCACGGGGCTGGGCCTCCGGTTCTCAGGCACGCGGCCCGTCAGGTGGCGGGGATCACGGCGGGCATCGCCCGGTGGCGGGCCGGGCTCGGGGCGGTGGGGGGAGCGGGCGCGTCCTCGAACGTCTCGTCGGGTTCGTCGAGGCTGTCGAGGTCGGGCTGGATCCGTCCGTCGAGGACGGCGCGGGCATGGGCGAGGTCGATCTTGCCCTCCCAGCGGGCGATCACCAGGGTCGCCACCATGTTGCCGATGGCGTTGGTGATGCAGCGCAGTTCGTTGAGGATGCGGTCGACGCCGATGATCAGGGCGATGCCGGCCACGGGCAGGAGCTGCGACGCCTGCAGGGTGGCGGCGAGGACGAACAGGATGGCGCCCGCGACCCCCGCGACCCCCTTCGAGGTCACCAGCGCGATGGCGAGGATCCCGAGCTCCTGCTCCCAGGTGAGCGGGATGTTGAGCGCCTGGGCGATGAAGCCGATCGCCATGGTGAGGTAGATGCACGAGCCGTCCATGTTGAAGGACAGGCCCGCCGGCATCACCAGGCCGGTGACGCCCTTCTCGACGGAGAGGCCGCCGAGCTTGGCCATCAGGCGCGGCAGGACCGATTCCGTGCTGGTCGTGCCGAGCAGGATGAACATCTCCTCGCGGACGTAGAGGAACAGCTTCCACAGGCTCAAGCCCACGTAGAACCGCATCACTCCGCCCAGGAACAGCACGATGAACACGAAGAAGGTCAGGTAGAGGGACAGGATCAGCAGCCCGTACTGGGCCAGGATGCCGAGGCCGAACTTGCCGATGGTGAAGGCCATGGCGCCGAAGGCGCCGATGGGCGCGAAGCGCATGATGATGCCGACGACCTTCATCAGGATCTCGCCGAAGGCATGGATGACCTTGAGGGGAAACTGCCCCTTCGGCCCCATGGCGGCGAGCCCCATCCCGACCAGCACGGAGAAGAACATCACCTGCAGGAGGTCGCCCTTGGCGAAGGCGTCGACGGCGCTGTGCGGGATGATGTTGGCGATGATCTCCATCACGCTCTGGGCATGGGCCTTGCCGGCGATCGCCGCGACGCTCTTGGCGTCCAGGCTCTCGATGGTGGCATTGATGCCGTCGCCCGGCCGCAGGAGGTTGACGAAGAGGAGGCCGGCGCCGAGCGCCACGGTGGTCGAGACCTCGAAATACACGAGGGTCTTCAGGCCCATGCGCCCGACGCTCTTCATGTCGCCCACATGCGCGATGCCGACCACCACGGTGCAGAAGATCACCGGTCCGACGACCATCTTGATCAGGTTGATGAACATGTCGCCGAGGATCTTCAGGCCGACGGCGAAGCCGGGGGCCAGCACGCCCACCACGATGCCGAGGGCGATGCCGATCAGGACCTGACCGTAGATCGATCGCAAGAACCGCATTGGCGCCGGTCGCATTGGCGTTCCTCCCACGCGCGCTTCGAACGGGATGTGCCGCTGTGCGGTCTTCATCCCTTCGCGAAAACCCCGATGGCGTCGGGGCAGGCCGCCGCGTTCCGGGCCGGAACGCGGCGGGAGAGGCTGCGCCCCGTTCAGGCGCTCCGGTAGAGCTTCGTCATCACGAACTCGCGGTGGCCGAGGGATTCGGCGGCCGTGAGCCGTCCGTTCGCGGTCCGCACCACCATGTCGATCAGGGCGTCGCCGGCCTGCGGGATGGTCATCTCGCGGGTGAGCACGCCCGAGACGTCGACGTCGATGTGCTCGCCCATGGTGCGCACCGTGCGCGGGTTGCCGGTGATCTTGATCACCGGGACGATCGGGTTGCCGATGACGTTGCCCTGGCCGGTGGGGAAGGTGTGGACCACGTAGCCCGCCGCCGCCATCAGGGTCACGCACTCGGCCGCCGCCGAGGAGGTGTCCATGTAGTACAGGCCCGGCCCCTTGGCGGGGGACTCGGCCGGCTGCAGCGCGTCGATGTAGCGGCAATCGTGACCGATCTTCTCGAGGTTGCCGAGCGCCTTCTCCTCGATGGTGCTCAGGCCGCCGAGGATGTTGCCCTTGGTCGGCTGGGAATCCGAGAGGTCGTCGGTCTTGTGGGCCTCGATGACGTCGTCCTGGTAGGACTTCCACATGGCGAACCACTTGTCGCCGATCTCGGGCGTCGCGGCGCGCTCGCGGCAGAGATGCTCGGCGCCGGTGATCTCCGAGGTCTCGCCGAACACGCCGTAGATCCCCTGCGGGATCAGCTTGTCGTAGAGGTTGCCCACGGTGGGGCAGGAGGACAGGCCGGTGGTGGTGTCGGACTCGCCGCACTTCGTCGAGATCCAGAGGTCCGAGATCGGGCATTCCTCGCGGGGGAGCTCGGTGGCCCACTGCACGAAGCGCTTGGCCTGGTAGCTCGCCTTGGCGATGGTGGCGATGTCGCCGTGTCCCTCGATGCCGAAGCCGACCACGGGCTTGCCGGTCTTGGCGATGCCCTCGACGATCCGGTTGGTCCACTGGTCCTCGATGCCGATGACCACCACGGCGGCGACGTTCGGGTTCGAGCCGATGCCGATCAGGGTGCGGAAGTGGAGCTCGAGATCCTCGCCGAACTGCAGGCGGCCGTAGGCGTGGGGCAGGGCCATGGTGCCCTTCACGTTGTTGGCGACCGCCTCGCAGGAGGCGTTCGAGAGGTCGTCCAGCGGCAGGAGGACGACGTGGTTGCGCACGCCGACGCGGCCGTTCTCGCGGCGCCAACCCATGAAGGTGGCGGCCTCGATGTCCGCCGAGGGCCGGGCGGAGCCGAGGGCGCGGGAGGCGAACTGGTCGGGGGCTCCGCCGACGAAGGGGGAGGTGGTCTCGGGGGCGTTCATGATGGACTCTCCGGGCATCGCGACCTCACCAGCGCTTCGTCTTGAGGTTCTGGACGTGGACGTGTTCGCCCTTGGCGACGTCCTTGATGATCTTGCCGATGTCCTGGCCGTACTTGATGGCCGTATCGCCCGCCTTCAGGTCGGCGAGCGCCACCTTGTGGCCGATCGGGATGTCGTGGCGGACATGGACCGCGAAGGTCGAATCGTTCTCGGTGATGACGCCGAACGCGTCGGTGTCGGCGCCGAGCCCTTCAATGACGGCGACGGCGACGTTGTCCAGCGGGCTGTGGGCGAGAAGGTGCGGCTTCGTCCGCCCCTCACCCGATCCGGCGTGGCTGCTCATTCCGGGATCCTCCTTGGTGAAGCCGTCGGCTCTTTGCGGCGACTGAGTCTTATATAAGACAGCATAATTTTCGGCGTCAACCAGGATTGCGCGATGGATGGCCGACGTGGCGCCCCCGATGCCTCATTTGCCGAGTTTCGAAGGCGGACCGGCGTGGTTTTCCTGGCCCGGGGCGTCCCTCGCTTGAATGGTCATGAATCTTATATAAGACAAGGATCCACGGCATCCCGGCCACGGCGCGAACCGCCCGCGCGGGGACGCCCCCGACGATCCTTCGGAGACCGAGACGCACGTGAGCGAGACCCTCCAGATCGTCCTGTGCCTCGCCTGCGCGGGCCTCATCTCCGGCCTGACGGGCTTCGCCTTCGCCCTGGTGGCCTCCGGCACCCTGCTGTCGGTCCGGGCACCCATCGAGGCGACCGCACTGGTTCTCACCTGCAGCATCCTCTCGCAGGCCCTGTCGGTGATGCGGCTGCGGACCCTGCCGCCGCGGGCGACGGCCCTGGCGATGATCGGCCCGGGCCTGCTCGGCGCGCCGATCGGGATCTACCTCCTCAAGGACCTCAACCCCGAGCTGGTGAAGGTGCTGATCGGGCTGTTCCTGATCCTCTACAGCGCGGGGGTGTCGCTGCTGCGCAGCGACTACCGGGTGTCGTTCGGCAATGCCTGGAGCGACGGCGCCGTCGGTTTCCTCGGGGGCATCCTGGGAGGCATCGCGGGGCTGTCGGGCGCGCTTCCCACCGCCTGGAGCCTGGTGCGCGGCTGGGAGCCGCGCATGCAGCGGGCGGTCTACCAGAGCTTCACCCTGGTGCTGCAGGTCTGGTCCCTGGCGATCCTGGCGCTGTTCAATCCCTTCCCGCCCGAGCTGATGGGCGACCTCGCCCTCGGGCTCCCCATCGTGCTGGTCAGCGTCCTCGTCGGGCTGTCGCTCTTCGCCAGGATCGACCAGCGCCGGTTCCGCTCCCTCGTCCTGGCACTCCTGGCCGCCATCGGGCTGACCACGACCGCCCTGGCGCTTCCCGGCCTGCTGCACTGAGGCACCGGCCCCCGGGATCAGCTGCCGGATTTGGCGTGGACGTTGGCGAAGAACAGCTCCCGCCAGTCCCTGGCCCCGCGCCGGATCGCCCTCGTGCGCGCCATGAAGTCGACGTAGCGCAGGATCGCCTGGGGCGTCGTCGTGAAGGCGACCTGGGGCGAGGCGAGGATCGACGCGATCAGGCCCACATCCGACCCGTCGCGGGCGAGGCGAGCATAGGCCATCGCGGCCGCCTTCGGATCGGCCGCGATGGCGGCCACGGCCTCCTCCAGGGCCGCCGTGAAGGCGGCGTGGACGCCTGGATTGGTCTCCACGAAGGCGGCGGAGGCCCAGACCACGTTGAAGGTCGCGGGCCCGCCGAGCACGTCGAAGCTGTTGAGGATCGTGCGGATGCCGGGCCTGCGCAGCTCCAGTTCCTGGATCGGCGCGGCGGTGAAATGTGCGCTCACCTCCTGGCCCGCCAGGAGCGCGGCCATGCCGTCCGGGTGCGACAGGGTCACGGTCAGGCGGTCGAGGTCGTTGCGACGGGCTTCCCCGAGCTCCTTCTCGGCCGCCATCTGCAGGACCATGGCCTGAACCGAGACCTTGACGGCGGGCAGCGCGATCTTGTCCCGGTCGGTGAAGTCGCCGAGCGACCGGATGCGGTCCGCGTTGGTGTTCATGAGGAGCGGCATGGCGTTCATCGCCGCCACCCCCTTCACCGCCATGCCGGTCCCGTCGGTCTTCGACCAGAGCAGGACGAGGGGCGGCACGCCGCCGGCCACGAACTGGACCGAGCCGGACAGGAGCGCGTCGTTCATGGCCGCCCCGCCCGCCAGGGTGACGAAGCGGGCGCCGAGGTTCGGCAGGCCCTTCGCGGCGGCGTGCTTCCGGAGCAGGCCCTGCTCCTCCATGATCATCAGCGGCAGGTGCCCCAGGCTCGGCTGGCGGGCGATGCTGACCTCCTGCACCTCGGCGCGCGCCGGCCGCAGCCCGGCGAGGAGGGGCAGGCCCGCGCCGAGCAGCCCCCGGGCCAGAACCTCGCGTCGGCGCATGTGTACCTCCCTCGGTCGGAACGGTGATGGGGGTGGCGCGGTCAGCCCGCCTTCGGCCGGCGGATCACGGGGGCGGGCACGCTCTCGATGAGCACGTTCAGGCAGGCCGGCAGGCCGCTCGCATGGGCCTCCTCCAGGGCCTGGGGCAGGTCCTCGGCCCGGGTGACCAGGGCGCCGTGGCCGCCGAGCGCCGTCGCGACGCGATCGTAGCGCGAGCTCAGGAGGTCGCAGTGGCGCGCCCGGTCCGCGCCGTACTGGCGCAGCTGGATCTGGTACTCGGCGTTCCAGCGGGCATCGTTGCCCACCACCGCGACGAAGGGCAGGCCGTAGCGCACGGCCGTGTCGAACTCGGCCATGTGGAAGCCGAAGGTGCCGTCCCCCAGGACCGCCACCACGGGCCCCGCCGGGTCGTGGAGCCGGGCCGCCAGGGCGAAGGGCAGGGATGCCCCGATGGTGCCCGAGACCCCGTTGATGAGGCGCCGGGAGGCCGGCACCAGGGCCTGCGGCCATTGCCCGATCTCGCCGCCGTCGCAGATCAGCGTGCCGCCGGGGTGCCGGTCGAGGAAGGCGGCGACGCCGCGGCACAGCTCCACCGGGTGGAGGCGGCCCTCCGCGCCGCGCCGGTCGTCCCAGTCCGGGGGCCGGTAGGCCACGGCCGCCCGCACGGCGGCGTGCCAGTCCGGCCGGCCGACGGGGCGACGCGCGCCCGGGTGGCGGGCCAGGGCGGCGAGGGTGGGCAGCGCGTCGGCGGTGCCCGAGACGGCGAGGCGGGCCGGATCGACCCGCGCGGCGAGCGCCGGGTCGGGGTCGACGACGACGAAGCGGCAGGCCGGCGCCACCGCGGGCGCGTCGCCGAACTTCAGGGTGAAGTCGAGGGGCTTTCCGACGAGCACGAGGCAATCGGCCTGCGCCAGCACCTCGGCGAAGGCGCCCAGGCTCGGATCGTTGAGGCCGCGCGGGCTCTCCATGCCGAGGACCGGGACGCCGGAGGCCGCCTCCAGCGCGGCCATCCGCGCGCGGCCCTCGGCGCCGCAGGCGGCCGGGCCGCACAGGATCAGGGGGCGCTGCGCCCGGCCGAGTTCGGCCGCCACCGCCGCGACGAGACCGACCGCGGGCTCGCCGATCCGGATCGTGGCCTCGGGAGGGGTCGACGGGGCGGCCGCGGCCGGCGCTTCCAGGAGATCGACCGGCAGGCTGAGATGGACGGGGCCGGGCCGGCCCTCGCGGGCGATCCGCACGGCCCGGGCGATGTCGTCGGCGAGCGTCTCGACGGAGGCGACCGTCCAGGAGGCCTTGGTCATCGGCCGGGCGATGTCGGCCTGGGCGAGTTCCTGGAAGGCGCCGCGCCCGAGCTCCGACAGGCCGGCATGGCCCGAGAGGAGGAGGACGGGGCTTTCGGCCGCGAGCGCCGTGAACAGGGCGGCGGCGCCGTTGGTCTGCCCCTGGCCGCCGGTGACCAGGGCCACGCCGACCTCGCCGGTCAGGCGCCCCCAGGCATCGGCCATGTGGACGCAGGCCGCCTCCTGGCGGACATGCACCACCGCGATGTCCGTGCCCAGGAGGGCGTCGAAGACCGGCATGATGTGGTTGCCCGACAGGGTGAAGATGCGGGTGACGCCGAGGCGCTCCAGCGTCTCGACGACGATGTCGGCTCCGCGCGGCCGGCCCCGGGACTGGTCCATGGCGTCTCTCTCGGCGATCCGTCGGGCGGGGGCGCGGCCTCAGGCCGCCGCGTCGAGCAGGGAGGCGCCGGGGCGCACATGGGTGAAGGCGACGGGCTCCAGGGTGACGTCGAGCCCGTTTCCGCCCTGGCGCACCACGGTGTAGCGCGAGGTGGCGAGATCCGAGGCCTCGGGGAAATCCTCCCGGAAATGCGCCCCGCGGCTGTCGGTACGGGCCAGGGCGGCGGCGCGGATCGACTGGCTGACGAGGACGAGGTTCTCGAGGTTGAGCCGGTCCATCCAGGTCAGGTTGTAGCGGCGGTCGCCGTCGGGGATGCCGGCCTCCGCGACCGCGGCGGCGAGGCCGTCGAGGCGGTCGCCGGCCCGGGCCAGGCCGGCCGCGTCGCGCAGGATGCCGACATCGTCCCACATGGTGGCGTAGAGGGCTTCGCGAATGGCCTCCAGGTCGCCGGCCCGACGCCCGAGGGGACCGTAGGCGCGGGCGAGCCCCGCCTCGACGACGTGGGGATCGGGCTCGGCCCGATGGGTCACGCCCCGGACCTGGCGGGCCATGGCGGCACCGGCCAGGCCCCCGAACACCGTCGAGTTGGCGACGCCGTTGCCGCCGAGGCGGTTGGCGCCGTGCACCCCGCCGGTATCCTCGCCCGCCGCGTAGAGGCGCGGAAGCTCGGTGCCGCAGCCCGGGCGGAAGGCGACCCCGCCCATCATGTAATGGGCGGTGGGGATCACCTCGACCAGGCCCCCGGCGAGGTCGAAGCCGCAATCGGCGCAGCGCTCGACCATGCCCTTGAACTTGGCGGCGACGTCGGCGGGGCCGAGGTGGCTCATCTGGATGTAGACGCCGCCGTTCGGGCTGGACTGGCCGTCACGGATGCGCTGCATGATCGAGCGGCTCACCACGTCGCGGGTCGCCCGCTCCGCGCGCGGGTCGTAATGGTGCATGAAGCGCTCGCCCGAGGCATCGAGCAGGTAGCCGCCCGCACCCCGCAGGCCCTCCTCCAGCACCGTTCCGGTCATCCGGGTGCCGGCGCCCGCCAGCAGCCCGGTGGGATGGAACTGCACCATCTCCATGTCGCGCAAGGGGAGCCCGGCGCGCAGCGCCATGGCGAGGCCGTCGCAGGTCTTGTCGCCGGACGGCGTGTGGAACTTGTACATGGTCGGGCCGCCGCCCGTGGCGAGCAGCGTCGCCTTGGCCCGCACCAGCACGGGCACGCCGGTGCGCATGTCGAGCATCAGGACGCCGGCGAGGCCGGAGCCGTCGGCGGCCGGGACCAGCTCGAGGGCGCGGTGGTCCTCCAGGCGCCGGACGTCCCGGCGCCAGACCTGCTCGGAGAGGCGATTGATGATCTCGATGCCGGTGAGGTCGCCCTTGTGCACGGTCCGGTCGAAGGTCTGCCCCGCGAAGGCCTTCTGGTGGACGCTGCCGTCGGGGTTGCGGTCGAAGAAGCAGCCGAGCTCGGTCTCGAGTTCGCGGATGCGGACCTGCGCTTCCGTGACCAGGGTCCAGGCCAGCTCCTGGTCGTTGAGCCACTTGCCGCCCTCGATCGTGTCCATGAAGTGGCGCTCGACCGAATCGCCCGGGGCGAGGGCGACGTTGTAGCCGCCCTGGACCATGCGGGTGCAGCCGCATTTGCCGAGCAGCCCCTTCACCGCGACGGTGACGTCGAGGTCCGGCGCGGTCTTCTTGGCGTGGAGCGCCGCGAACAGCCCGGCGCCCCCGGAGCCCAGGATGAGGATGTCGGTCTCGATCGCTGCGAGGTCGGTCCGCATCAGGCGGCTCCCAGGCTCTGGATGATGGCGTCGCGCCGGCTGGCGACGTCGCGCTGGACCTCGGCGAAGAGCGAGCCCTCATGGGAATCCATGCCGACGAGCAGGGGGCCGAAGTCGCGGATCGCGAACTTCCACAAGCTCTCGGGATGGAGGTCGTCGAGGTCGATGTCGTCGATCCGCTCGATCCAGGTCGTCTCCAGGGCGGCCGCACCGCCCACGATGGCGAGGTAGGCGCCGCCCCGCTCGGCGAAGGCTTCGAGGGTCTTTGGTCCCATGCCACCCTTGCCGACGATGAGGCGGACGCCCTCGCGCCGCATCAGCGCATCGGTGAAGCGCTCCATCCGCATGGAGGTGGTGGTGCCGATGCAGAACGGCGCGTAGCCGACGGGAGCCTCGGCCGAGACCGGCACCCGGTGGACGTTGGGCGCGGTGTGGATCACCGCGTGGCCGGCGAGGTCGAGATGCGTCCGGCGCTCCCGGTCGAACATGTGGATCAGGGTCGCGTCCCGGATGCCGAACAGGGTCCTGCGCAAGGTCACGGTGTCGCCGATGCGCAGGGCGCGCGCCTGCGCTTCGGCGATCGGCATGTCGAGGATGTGGTGCATGGCGCGAGCCCTCCCGGAGGCGGCGATTCAGTCGAAGGCGATGCCGCCCGGGGTGAAGGTCGCCCGGGCCCGGCGGGCCGAGTGGCACTGGATGTTCACCGCCACCGGGTTCTGGGTGATGTGGGTCGCGGCGACCTCCACATGGACGGCGAAGCTGGTGGAGCGGCCGCCGAGCCCTTGCGGGCCGATGCCGAGCTCGTTGACGGCGCGCGACAGCTCCGCCTCGATCCGGGCGCCTTCCGGGTCGGAACAGGCGGTGCGCAGCTTGCGGGTCGCCGCCACCTTGGCCAGGTGCATGCACAGGTCCGAGGTGCCGCCGATGCCGACGCCGACGATGGTCGGCGGGCAGACGCGGCCCCCGAGCTCGATCACCCGGTCGATGACGAAGCGCTTGACCGCGTTGATGCCGTCCGAGGGCAGCAGCATCTGCAGGAACGAGCCGTTCTCCGAGCCCGAGCCCTTGGGGATCATCTCCACCGACACGGTCTCCGCCCGGTCGTCGAAATCCACGTGGATGATCGGCACGCGGATGCCGCAGGAGGTCTGCTCGTTCACCCGGGTGATCGGATGGACCACGGAGGAGCGCAGGGAATGCTCGGTGGTGGCCCGGGCGCAGCCGCGCCGGATGGCGGCCTTGAGGTCCACGCCCTCGACGCGCACGTCGCGCCCGATCACCACGTTGTAGATCGGGATGCCGGTGTCCTGGCACAGGATGTTGCTGGTGCGCTCGGCCACCGCGATGTTCTCCACCATGGTGCCGAGGATCGCCCGGCCGGTGGCGCTGGTCTCGTCGCGGGCGAGATCCGCGAAGCCCGCCTTGATGTCGGGGGGCAGGAGCTTCAGGGCGCGGACGTAGAGGTCCTTGCACACCGCTTCGACTTCGGTGAGGTCGAGGTCCATGCCGGTCTCCTTATCGAGGGTTGGGCTCAGGCGCCGCCGAGCAGGAACAGGAGCCCGACCGCGAGACCCGCCGCCACGCAGGTCGAGACGACGAGCGCCGTGCGCTCGCGGCGCGCGAACCACTCGATGGCGAGCACGCGCAGGCCCAGGACCAGGTGCAGGGCGAGCGCGCTGACGAGGCCCCACTCGGCCACGCGCACGAAGCCGTTATGGGTGAGCCCGAGGAAGCTCTCGAGGCGGTCCGCCCCCTGGAGCACCGTCCCCAGGGCGATGAAGTGCATCGGCAGGAACAGGGCCAGGGCGATCCCCGAGAGGCGGTGCAGCAGGGCGGCGGCGAAGCCGGCGCGGGGGCGCGCCGCGCCGCGGGCGCCGCGTCGGGGCGGGGCGGTCTGGGTCCCGGCGCTCATGCGACGTAGACCGCCAGCGCCGCCCGCAGGCCGAGGACGAGCAGGAGCGCCGAGACGGCGAGCATCGCCCCGTCGAGGGAGCGCCCGCGCCAGCGCGTCCACTCGCGCAGGATGCCGCGCAGGCCGATCGGCGCATGGATCGCCGCCGCCACGACGAAGACGCCGTAGAACAGGAGGAAGGCGCGGTTGCCCTGCGTGCGGCCGAGGATCTCCCCGGCGGTGAGGCCGCCGCGCACGGCGTACAGGATCGTGCCGAGATGGACCGCCACCGCCACCGCCAGGATCACGGCGGTGCCGCGCTGGGCCACGTAGAGGAGGGGGCTCATGCCGGCCTCCGGAAGTGCCGGGCGCCGAGCCGCTTCAGGGCGGACCGGGCGGTGGCGCGCTTCAGGCCCGCGATGGCGAAGGTCGGCGCCAGGGCCTTCGGGCAATGCTCGGTGCAACTCATGTGGGTGTGACAGGACTGGCAGCCCGCATCCCCGGACACGGCTGCGAGGCGCCCCTCCTGACCCCGGTCGCGGACGTCGTTGACCAGGGTCCAGGCCCGGTTGAGGGCGGCCGGGCCGAGATAGTCGGGATTCCACGTGACCACGTCGCAGGCCGCGTAGCAGACTCCGCAATTGATGCACTCGATGCCGGCGTCCACCGCCCGGCGCTCCGGCGAATCCGGCGCCACCGCGGCGAAATCCGCGGGCGGCGCGGCGCCCGGCTCGAAGGCGCCGTGGGCGGCCGTCCACTTCTCGAAGAACGGCGCCATGTCGACGGCCAGATCCTTGACCACCGGCAGGTTGCGCAGGGGCTCGAGGGTGAGGCCGTCATCCTCCGCCACCGCCGCGACCCGGGTGCGGCAGGTCCAGCGCGGGCGGCCGTTCACCATCATGGCGCAGGAGCCGCACATGCCGACCCGGCAGGCGAAGCGGTAGGCCAGGGTCGGGTCCTGTGCGCGCTGGATCTCGGTGACCACGTCGAGGATGGTCTGGGCCGGGCGCCGCGCCACGGTGAAGGCCTGGAAGCCGCCGTCCCGCCGGATGCGTACCGTCAGCGGCGCCCCCGGCGCGGCTTCGACGGTGGGATCGGCCGGCGACGCCGTGGACACCGGAGCGTTCATGGCTCAGCGCTCCGCCTTGGCGGCGGCGCCGGGAAAGAACAGCTCGCCCTGATCGGCGGCCTTGGCGGACACGAGCCCGGCGCGGTTCATGTAGTCGAGATAGGCCAGCATGTTCAGGGGCGCGCTGGTCCACTGGGTCTGCGGCGCCTGGATGATCTCCACGGCCTCCGCCTCGCTCAGCCGGGCGTTCTCGGCCTTGATCCACAGGGTCGCCACCTTGGCGGGCTCGGCCTTGATCAGCGCCAGGCTCTCCTCCAGGGCGCCCCGGAAGGCGGCCACGATCTTCGGGTTGGCGGAGACGAAGCGGTTGCTCGCCCAGACCAGGTTGAAGGTGTGCGGGCCGCCCAGCACGTCGTAGCTGTCGAGCACCTTGCGGGCGCGGGGATCCTTCAGCTCCATTTCCTGGAACGGCGGCGAGCCGAAATGCGCCGTGATCTCGGAGCGTCCGCCGAGCATCGCCGTCTGCGCATCGGGATGGCCCATCGAGACCGTGAGCGGGTCGAGCCTGCCCTGCTGGCCGGGCCCGAAGGCCTTCTCGGCGGCCATCTGCAGGGTGATCGCCTGGATCGAACTCTTCACCGTCGGCAGGGCGATCTTGTCCTTGTCCGTGAAGTCCTTGATCGACGTGACCGCCGGGTTCACGCTCACCAGCCAGAGCGGCATCGCGTTCAGGGCGGCGACGCCCTTGACCTGCAGGTTGCCCCGCGTGCGCCCCCAGATCGTCAGCATCGGCCCGACGCCGCCGGCGGCGAGATCGAGGTTCCCCGAGAGCAGGGCCTCGTTCATGCCGGAGCCTCCGGTGAAGCGCAGCCACTCGGTCTTGAGCTCCAGGCCCTGCCGGCGGGCGTGCTTCTCGAGAAGCTTCTCCTCCTCCATCACGGTCAGCGGCAGGTAGGAGATGCCGAACTGCTTGGCGAGGCGCACCACCGGGGCCTCCGCCCGGGCGGCCCCCGAACCGGCCAGAAGGCTCGCCGAAAGGGTCGCGGAGACCAGCGCCGCGGCTCCGCAGAGCCGGATGAGACGGCCGAGCGCCATGTGTTCCTCCTGCCTTGGGCCCGAATTCTCTGGTCCGGTGCCGAGGGCCACGATAGCCTCGCATCGACCGCTGTCAACGGTCATATGTCATATACATGAGTTGCCGATGTCTAACCGAAGCCGCGCCGCCGCCGAATCCCGGGATCCCTCCGCGGTCCCGTCGCCGGCCGCGCCCGCGACCGCGCCTCTGGCGAGCCGCCCGCTCTACCTGCAGGCGCGCGACCTGCTGCTGCGCCGGATCGTGGACGGGACCTGGAAGCCGGGCGGCTATCTGCCGAGCGAGCCGCAGCTGGCCCTCGACCTCGGCGTCTCCATCGGGACGATCCGCAAGGCCATGGAGGACCTCGTCGGACAGGGCCTGCTGGAGCGCCAGCACGGGCGCGGCACCCAGGTGGTGCCCCATTCGAGCGACCGGTCGCGCTTCCGCTTCCTGCGCTTCGTCCACGGCGACGGCCGGCCGTTCCGCCCCGTGGCCCACGTCCTCTCGGCCGGGACCGCACGGGCCGACGCGCAGGACCGGGGCGCCCTCGGGCTCGGGCCGGGCGCGAAGGTGCTGGTCCTCCTGCGCACCCGCAGCGAGGACGGCGTGCCGATGATCTACGAGCGGATCGCGCTGCCGGCCGAACCCTTCGCCGCATTGCGGGCAGAGCCCGGCGCCGAGATGCTGGAGGAGATCTACGTGCTCTACCAGGCGCGTTGCGGCCAGACCGTGGCGCGGGCGCGGGACACGATCGCCACCGACCGGGCGGCCCCCGCCATCGCGCAGGCCCTCGGCTGCCCGCCGGGGACGCCCCTGCTCCTGGTGAGCCGGGTCGCCGTGTCCCTCGCCGGCGCCCCGATCGAGTACCGCCAGAGCTGGACGGCCGCGCTCCACTACCGCTCAGACCTCGACTGACGGACCGCAGGCCCGTCCGGCCCGCCTCAAGCCTGCATGCCCCAGCGCTGCAGGGTGTGGCGCTCGATGGTCTGGAAGATCAGGTTCTCGACGCAGAGGCCGATGAGAATCACCGTCAGCAGCCCCGCGAACACGTTGGGGATGTCGAGCATGTTCTTGTTCTCGAAGATGAACCAGCCCAGCCCGCCCGAGCCCGAACTGACGCCGAAGACGAGTTCCGCCGCGATCAGGGTGCGCCAGGCGAAGGCCCAGCCGACCTTGAGGCCCGTCAGGATGCTGGGGAAGGCCGCCGGGATCAGGATCTTGGTGATGAGCCGGCTGCCGCGCAGGCCGTAGTTGCGGCCGACCATCTTCAGGGTGCGGGAGACCGAGAGGAAGCCCGAATGGGTGTTCAGCGCAATCGCCCAGGTCACCGAGTGGACCAGCACGAAGATCAGGCTGCCGTTGCCCAGGCCGAACCAGATCAGGGCCAGCGGCAGCAGCGCGATGGCCGGCAGGGGATTGAACATCGAGGTCATCGTCTCGAGGAAGTCCGTGCCGATGCGCGAGCTGATCGCGATGCCGGTCAGCACGGTCGCCAGCAGGATCCCGAGGCCGTAGCCGATCAGCAGCACCTTGATGGAGCCCCAGGCCCGCAGCACCAGCGTGCCGTCCGCGACCCCGCGGGCGAAGGCCGTCACGGTGGCGGTGAAGGTCGGGAACAGGAGGTCGTTGTCGAGGTAGCGCCCGTAGGCCTCCCAGATCAGGGCCAGCACCGCCAGGATCACGAGCTTGCGCAGCCAGCCGTGGTTGTAGAGGCGCTCCACGGTCGAGAGCGGCTTCTCGACGATGGCGCCGCCATAGGCGCCGCCGACCTCGCGGACGATCTCGGGGCGGGCGGGGCGGAGCATGACGGGCGACACGAGCACCTTCGCGGTCCTAGACATTCTCCGCCTCCTTGATCTCTTCGGAAAACAGCATCTGGTGGATGCGCTTCTCCAGCAGCAGGGTTTCCTCCGGCGAGCCGGCCGTGTTGAGCTCGGCCTTGACCTCGCCGGGATGGGGCGAGAGCAGGAGGATGCGCGAGCCGATCTTGATCGCCTCCGGGATCGAGTGGGTGACAAACAGCACCGTGAAGCGGGTCTCCTCCCACAGGGCCAGGAGCTCGTCCTGCATCCGGCGCCGCGTCAGGGCATCCAGCGCCGCGAAGGGCTCGTCCATGAGCAGGATGTCGGGCTCCATCGCCATGCCGCGGGCGATGGCCACCCGCTGCTTCATGCCGCCCGAGAGCATGTGCGGATAGCTGTCGGCGAAGGCCGAGAGATTGACTTTGTCGATATAATGCATGGCCCGCTCGTCGGCGGCCCAGCCCGACAGGCGCCCCGAGGCCTCGAGGGCGAAGGCCACGTTCTGGCGCACGGTCTTCCACGGCAGGAGCTGATCGAATTCCTGAAACACCATCATCCGGTCCGGGCCGGGCTCGGTGACGGCCTGGCGCTTCAGGCGGATCTGCCCCTCCGTCGGCGCCATGTAGCCGCCGACAGACTTCAGCAGGGTGGATTTCCCGCATCCCGACGGCCCGAGCAGGACGAACCGGTCGCTCGGAAAGACCTGGAAGCTGACCCGGTAGGTCGCCGTGACGAGATGATGAGGGGTCTTGTACTGCAGCGTGACGCCATCGACTTCAAGCAGAGGCTCAGTGAAGTCCGATGGCAAGCCTGTCACCAAGCTCATAACATCCTCCCTTAAGCCACGCGCATGGCGGCGATTCTGTTTTCGCGAGCGGTCTGGAGCCGCTTTTCATCCAAACGTCTGCTTTGTCGCTACCCGAAACCTGGGTCGCTGCAGAGTGGCACGATCGCCCCGGTGCAGCCAGAGCCCTGGCGCCACCGAGCGGCCGGCCGAAATCGTTCGTCGCCACCCATCGTTCGTCGCCACCCTTGGATATCAAGCACGATCCTTCCTGTAAATATAATAGCTATCTATTATAAGACAGGAATAAAAAGCTATTCGTGGCCACCGGAACGCCGAGCAGGCGGGGACGGGGGCCACAGCCGCGCGCTCAAGGTTGCGCGCATCACGCAAATTTCTTGACGCGATGCGCGTTATGATCAGAATGTTCCTGATCGCTTCCGTCGAGACCGTGCGGCGGGCATCGGGAAATCTTCAAAAGTCAAAAAATTGCGCAAAACGCGCACGGAGGAAACGCGCATGCAGATTCCGATCAAGCGGGCCATCGAGGCGGTGCCGGGCGGCATGATGGTGGTGCCGCTCCTGGCCGGCGCCCTGATCGCCACGTTCTTTCCCGGCACCCCGAAGCTGTTCGGGTCGTTCACCGGCGCGCTCTTCTCCGGCGCCCTGACGATCCTGGCGGTCTTCTACGTCTGCATGGGCGCCAGCATCGATTTCCGCGCGACGCCCTACATCATGAAGAAGGGCGGCACCCTGCTGATCGTGAAGGTGGGCATCGCCATCCTGCTCGGGCTGGTCTTCGGGCAGGTCCTCGGCGAGGCGCCGGTCGCGGCCGGGATGTTCGCGGGCCTCTCGACCCTGGCGGTCGTCGCCTCCATGAACGACACCAACGGGGGGCTCTACATGGCGCTGATGGGCCAGTACGGCCGCCCGCGCGACGTCGGGGCCTACACCGTGATGTCCCTGGAGAGCGGCCCCTTCCTCACCATGGTGACCCTCGGGGTCGCCGGGCTCTCGGCCTTTCCCTGGCAGACCCTCGTGGGTGCGATCCTGCCGCTCCTCGTCGGCATGATCATCGGCAATCTCGATCGGGAGATGCGCGACTTCCTCGGCCGGGCGATCCCCGTGATGATCCCGTTCTTCGCCTTCGCCCTCGGAGCCGGCCTCGACCTCACGAAGGTCTGGCAGGCGGGCCTGCTCGGCCTCGCCATGGGCGTCGCCGTGGTGGTCGTCACCGGCATCCCGCTGTTCTTCGCCGACCGGCTCACGGGCGGCACCGGCGTCGCCGGGGTCGCGGCGGCCTCGACGGCGGGCAACGCCGCCGCCGTGCCGGCGATCGTCGCCTCGGCCAACCCGGCCTATGCCGAGGCCGCCGGGCCGGCCACGATCCTGGTGGCGGCCTGCGTCGTCGTCACGGCGATCCTCGTGCCGATCGCCACCGCCTGGGCCTCCCGCCGCTTCGGCGGCGGCGCGGCGGAGGCCGAGACCCCGGAGGCCGTCGCGCCCGCGCAGCCCGTCGCCGGTCGCTGACATGACCTGCGCCGATTCGGGCCGCCGCTGGCTGATCCTCGCCGACGATCTGACGGGGGCGGCCGACTGCGCCATCGCCTTCGGGCGGCGCGGCCTCGGCGCGGCGGTGACCTGGGGCGCCGCCGCGGGCCTCGACGCCCGGGACCTCGCGGTCCTGGCCTACGACGCCGACAGCCGCGGCCTGTCCGCGGCGGCGGCGGCGCAGCGGCACGCCGACCTGCTGGGACGCTGGCTCGAACCGGACAGGCTCCTGTTCAAGAAGATCGATTCGACGCTCCGGGGCCAGCCCGCCGCCGAGACCGCCGCCACGATGGCGGTCCTGGCGGCCCGGACCGGCTCGGCCTTCGGCATCTGCGCCCCGGCCTTCCCGGCCACCGGCCGGACCACGGCGGGGGGCCGGGTCCGGGTCGACGGCCGTCCCCTCGAGGAGGCGGAGGTCTGGCGGCGCGACCACACCTACGCGAGCGCCGACCTCGGGGCCGTCCTCGCCGATGCGGGCATCCGCAGCGAAACGGTGCCGCTCGCGGCCGTGCGCGGATCCGGCCTCGCCGCCGACCTCGCCCGGATCGCCGCCGCGGGGCCGGCCGTCGCGGTCTGCGACGCCGAGACCGACGCGGACCTCGACCGGATCGCGGCGGCGGGCCTGTCCGTCGCGCCGGCCCCGTTCTTCATCGGCAGCGCGGGCCTCGCCCATGCGCTCGCCGCGCTTCGGGCCGAGCCCGCCAGTGCGCCGAGCCCCCTCGCGCCGAGCCCCCTCGCGCCGAGCCGGTTCGGCAGCCTGATCGTGGTCGGCTCCCTGGCGGCCGCCAGCCGGGCGGCCACCCGCAGGCTTGCCGGGCAGGACGGCGTCACCCACCTGCCCGTCACGCCCGAGACGCTGCTGGGCGCGGGCGCGGACCGGGCCGCGTTCGCCGCGCATGTCGCCGCCATCCTCGAGGCCGGCGGCGACGCCCTGGTGGAGATCACCGCGGCGGGCGCCCCCGACCTGACCCTCGGCCCGCGCCTGGCCCGGAGCCTCGCCGAGGCCCTCGACCCGGTGGCGGCCCGGATCGGTGCCGTCGCGGCCACCGGCGGCGAGACCGCCGCGGCGCTGCTGGCCCGCTTCGGCGTCGACGGCATCCGCCTCGTCGACGAGATCGAGCCCGGCGTCTCCCTCGGCCTGACCCTCGGGCGCCTCGCAGTGCCGGTCGCCACCAAGGCCGGCGCCTTCGGCGACGCCGACTCCCTCATCCGCATCCGCGCGCGCCTGCGCGCCGCCAGAATCGAAGGACGCCTGTCATGACCCGCCCCACGCTCGCGATCACCATGGGCGATCCCGCCGGCATCGGCCCGGAGATCATCATGAAGGCCCTGGGGCATGCCGAGGTCCAGGCGACGTGCCGGCCCCTGGTCGTCGGCGATGCCGAGCGCCTGCGGCAGGCCGGCCGGATCGTCGGCTCGGACCTGGCGGTCGCGTCCCTGTCCGCGGCCGGGGAGGCGGATTTCGAGAGCGGGGCGGTCCAGTGCCTCGACCTCAAGGTCGTGCCCGCCGACCTGCCGTTCGGGCAGGTCTCGCCGGCGGCGGGGGAGGCGGCCTACCGGTACATCGAGAAGGCGGTGGCGGTGGTGCAGGCCGGGCAGGCCCAGGGCATCTGCACCGCGCCCCTGTCCAAGGAGGCGCTCCACGCCGCCGGCCACAGGTATCCGGGCCATACCGAGCTCCTCGCCCACCTCACGGGCACGCCGGAGGTCTCGATGATGCTGGTCTCGCCGAAGCTGCGGGTGATCCACGTCACCACCCATATCGGCCTCATCGACGCCATCGCGAAGATCGAGCCCGGCCTGGTCGAACGCGTCATCGCCCGCGGCCACGCCGTCCTGGTGAAGGCCGGCATCGCCGATCCGAAGATCGGCGTCTGCGCGATCAATCCCCATGCCGGCGAGAACGGCCTGTTCGGGCGCGGCGAGGAGGCGGAGAAGATCGCCCCGGCCATCGCGGCCTGCCAGGCGAAGGGCTGGGACGTGCGCGGGCCGCTGCCGGCCGACACGCTGTTCTTCCTCGCCGGCCGGGGCGACTACGACATGGTGGTGGCGATGTACCACGATCAGGGCCACGGCCCGATCAAGGTCCTGGGACTCGAGGCGGGGGTGAACATCACCGTGGGCCTGCCGGTGATCCGCACCTCGGTCGACCACGGCACGGCCTTCGACATCGCCGGCAAGGGGATCGCCGACGAGCGCAGCCTGATCGAGGCCCTGCGCCAGGCGGTCGACCTCGCCCCGAAGTCGATCGCCGCCTGAGGCCGCGCCCATCCCGCGGCGCGGCCGCCGATCCGGGCGAAACGCCCTGGCCAGCGGCCGCGACCTGCGCCATGACGCGGGACCGAACCCCGGGGGAGCCACGAACCCATGTCGATGCGCAGCCAGGAGCGTCGGGCGTTGCTGCTGGAGGCGCTGAGCGTCGGCGAGATCGACGTCGACGACGTGGCGGCCCGCCTGAAGGTCTCCGCCTCGACGGTGCGCCGCGACCTGCAGCACCTCTCCGCCACCCGGGCCGTGCGCCGGACCTATGGCGGGGCGATCCTGACGCGCCATCCGCCCGAGACCACCCTGACCGAGCGGCTCGCCGTGAACGGGGCCGAGAAGCGGGCGATCGCCCGCGCCGCCCTCGACCTCGTGGCGGACGGGGACACGCTGATCCTCGATGCCGGCTCCACGGTCGCGGCCTTCGGCCAACTCCTCGCGAGGCGGCGGCTGCGCATCATCACCAACAACCTCGCGCTGCTGCCCTTCCTGGCCGAGGCCCCCGGGATCGACCTCGTCGTCCTCGGGGGGGCGCTGCGGGCCACCAGCATGAGCACCGTCGGCCCCCTCGCCGTCGAGGCCCTGCGCCTGATGACGGCGGACCGCGCGATCGTCAGCGCCGACGGGATCGTGGCCGGGCGCGGCCTGTGCGAGGCCAGCCTCGATCAGGTCGCCCTGAAGTCCCTGATGATGCGCCAGGCGCGCGAGGTGATCGTGCTGGCCAATGCGGGCAAGCTCGGCCGCGCCGAGCAGACCGCCTGGGCGCCGCTTCCGCGCGACTGGACCCTGGTGACCGATTCCCCCGAACCGCGCGAGCAGCTGCGGCGCCTCGCCGAGGCCGGCGCGCGGATCCACGTGGCGCCCGACCGGGAGGGCTGAGGCCCGAGCCGGCTACCGCCGCCGCGTCTGTCCGGGCTAGGATCGGCCGATCCTGGGCCGGAGGCCGGACGCGTGCAGCGACGCCTGATGAAGTTCCTCCACACGATGGGGGCGACCGGATTGATGGGGGCGATGGCCGCCCTCGTCGTCATGCTCGGCGTGGCGCCGCCGCCGAGCGCCCTCGACGGCTACACCGCGGCGCGGGCCGCCATGGGTGCGGTCGCCACCTGGATCGTCCTGCCGAGCCTGGCGCTGACGCTGGTCTCCGGCCTTCTGGCCATGACCCTGAACCGTGGCTTCCTCAACGCGGGCTGGGCCTGGCTGAAGCTCGCCACCGGGGTGCTGATGTTCGAGGGCGTCCTCGTCTACGTGCAGGGGCCGATGCGCCAGGAGGCGGAGCAGAGCGCCCTGGCCCTGGCCGGCCGGGTCGATCCCGCCACCCTCGCGGCGACCCTCGGGCCGGAGCGCAACACGCTCTGGGTGCTGCTGGCGGTGGCCACCGCCAACGTCGTCCTCGGCGTCTGGCGGCCCCGGCTCCTGCGCCTGCCCCGGTAGCGGATCGCGGCCCGGCTCCGGTCCGGGCAGGGTCGCCGCCGGACGGGACGCCCTCGGGTCCCGGGTCGGGCCGTGGCCTGTGTTCCGGCGCCGAACAAGTCTTGTCGTGGAACGCGTCGCCCGACGGCAGGCAACGGACAGCATCGCGCTTCGCCGCCGGAGATCATCCGGCAACAGGCCGCGTCCTGATCAGGACAGGGTCAGGTCGGACTCTGGTCCAAGCCCGTAAACGCATCCGACAACCCGTTTAATCCCGAAAAATCGCAGCCCATTGTAGAATTATTCTGCTTGCACGGGTTCGTGGTATACCAAATAATGCACATCTGCTGCCCGGCAAGTGAACCGCAGGATTCGCCTTAGGCCTGCCGGCTGCAATTGAGCATTCGATCGGGACTTCGAACAAAACGCCTCCCGTCCCAAGCAGAACGAGGAACTCAGCTCATGGCGATGACTGCTGCCGCGCCCCCTATGACCAAGCCGACCGTCAATCGATGGTTGCAATTGATTCTCGGCGTGGCCTGCATGGTCGCGGCCGCGAACATTCAGTATGCCTGGACGCTCTTCGTCCCCGAGATTCAGAAGACCTTCGGCTGGGATCGCGCGGCGATCCAGGTCGCCTTCACGATCTTCGTCGTGGTCCAGACCTGGCTGACGCCGATCGAGGGCTACTTCATCGACAAGTACGGCCCGAGCCGCGTGGTGCTGTTCGGCGGCCTGATGACCGGCCTCGCCTGGGTGATCAACTCCTACGCCACCTCGCTCACCGGCTTCTATGCCGGCTCGGTGGCGGGCGGCATCGGCGTCGGCTGCGTCTACGCCACCTGCATCAACAACGCCCTCAAGTGGTTCCCGGACAAGCGCGGCCTCGCGGTCGGCCTCACGGCGGGCGGCTACGGCGCGGGCTCGGCCCTGACGATCATCCCGATCGCCAACATGATTTCGCAGGGCAGCTACGCCCAGGCCTTCTTCATCTTCGGACTGATCCAGGGCGGCATCATCATGCTGGCGGCCCTCGGCCTGCGGTCGCCCGCCAAGGGTGAGGTCATCTTCTCCACCAAGGTGCTGCAGACCCGGCGCGACTACACCCTGCGGGAGGCCCTGCGCACCCCGGTGTTCTGGGTGATGCTGCTGATGTTCACCTGCACGGTGACGGGCGGCCTGATGGCGGTGGCCCAGCTCGGCGTCATCGCGCAGGATCTCGGCGTGAAGGAGTTCCAGGTCAACCTGTACTTCTTCGCCATGGCCGCTCTGCCCTTCGCGCTGATGCTCGACCGGGTGATGAACGGCATCTCGCGCCCGCTCTTCGGCTACGTCTCGGACCGGATCGGCCGTGAGAAGACGATGTTCATCGCCTTCACCATGGAAGGCATCGGCATCGTCGCGCTGGGCTATTTCGGCACGAACCCGTGGGCCTTCGTCATCCTCTCGGGCATCGTGTTCCTGGCCTGGGGCGAGGTCTACTCCCTGTTCAGCGCCACCGCCGCCGACACCTTCGGCTCCAAGCACATCGGCAAGATCTACGGCGTGCTCTACTGCGCCAAGGGCTTCGCCGCCCTGTTCGTGCCGGTGGGCAACCTGCTGATGCAGGCGACCGGGACCTGGGCGACGGTGCTCTACACCGTGGCGGTGATGGACCTCATCGCGGCCTTCCTCGCCATCGCCGTGCTGCGGCCGATGCTGAAGCGCCACCACGCCGCGCAAGGCGTGGTCCAGCCGGCCGGCGTCCTGGCGCACGCCTGACCCGGCCGCGCCCGGCCCGGACCGACGTCCCCACTCGAGCCGGGCCAGGCGCCCGGCTCGAAGCCGTCTGCGCCCCGGGCGACACCGAGCCGTTCGGTCCGCCCATCCACCGGCAAAGGTTCCGAGATGGTCCTGTCCGTTCTCCTCGCCCTGGTGAGCATCCCCTTCGCGATCGTCGTGCTGCAGACGGCCGACTTCAATCGCGACGTCTTCGCCGTGCTGTACGTGTCCTCCCTCGGCCTCGTCCTCTCGGCCATCCTGCTGGTCGGCGGATACTACCTGCTGCCGCTGCCGCCGATCGTCGCCGAGCCGGTGCACCGATAGGGGACGCGCGGGCAGCGGCGCGCCGGGGGGCACGGCCTCGTCCGCTCGGGTCCCGCGCGAACCCGGCCTCGGCCGCCTGACCGCGCTGCGGCATAAGGCATATCCAATTCCGTTGTGCAGTGCGATAAGGGTCCGTCGCACCGGCACCGGAATCCCACGATGCTCTCTCTGTTCGTCCTCGGACTGGCCGCCGTCGCCATCGGCCCGATGCTGGCCCTGCTGATCGACGACGAGACGGCCGGACCGGCCGCCGCGGATACCGGCGCCGCCGGCATGTTCGTCGTCCTCAACGACAACGTCCGCGACCCGGTCCGACGCGCCGCCTGAGCCGGCGCCGCAACATCCGACGCTTCGACCCGCCCGGCTCGCGTCGCGGCGGGTTTCCTCATGCGCGGTCCTCGACCCGAAGGATCAGGGGGTCCTGGGAGCTTTGGCCGCGGCCGCGCGGGCCGGCTTGACGGCCGGAGCCGCGGGAAGCGCCGGCTCCGCGATCGTGAGGGCGCCGCTCTCGTCGTCGAGCACCGGGATCAGGTCGACGCTGAGGGCGGGGGCCCGCCCGCGGGCGCCGTCGGCCGCGGGCGCCGCTGCGGCGCGGGCCGGCGCGGATTCGGCGACGGCCGCGACCATCGGGGTCGGGGTCGCGGGTGGGGCCGGCGCCTCGACCGCGGCCCGGGCAACCGACTCGCCGGCCCAGACCCGGGCCGGGGCGGTCGCCTCGTCCGCGACCGGGTAGGGCGCCTTCACGGTGAGGACGAGGAGGACCGGCAGGCCGAGGACGGCCACGAGGGCGAGGCCCGCGAGGGCGCCGGAGCGCATGCCGCGCAGGACCGGATGGGGTGCGGCCTCGGACACCGAGCGCAGCGGCCCGATCCGGTGGCGGGATGCGCGGCGCCACCGCCGGGGTGCGGCGGGTCGGCGGGACAGGCCGTCGAAAGACTCCACGCCCATGGCACAGCGTTGCGAGACCGGGAGATTCCGGCAATGGGCAAGTGTTCGCTCACCGATACCGGCAAATCAATCCCTTTTGTCAGTGATGCGTCGGCCCGGGGCGGCGAATCTCTGATTTTCCGCAGATCAGGCTCCGGCCGCCTCCTGATCGACCAGCCAGACGAGACGGCCAACACTGCGCAGGTGCCGCGCGGGCAGATCCTCGCCGCGCGCGAGTCGGCGCAGGGGTTCCTGCTTGCCGGCCCCCGTCACGAGGACCAGGGCCTCGCGGGCCGAGGCGAGGGCCGGGAAGGTGAGGGTGATGCGGGGCACGAAGGGGGCGAGTCCCGCCTCCGGCACGGGCGCCGTCCAGGCATGACGCTCGGCCAGGGCGGGCTTGCCGGGGAAGAGCGAGGCGGTGTGCCCGTCCTCGCCGAGGCCGAGGAGGACGAGGTCGAACAGGGGCCGGGCGGGATCGAGGACGGCCGCGCCGTAGAAGGCCCGCAGGGTCTCGGCATAGGCGCGCGCGCCCGCCTCCGGGGTGCCGCCGGTCTCCATCCCGTGCAGGTGGCCGTCCGGGATCGGTGCGTCGCCGAAGGCCTCGCGGGCCATGCGGACGTTGCTCGCCGCATCCGTCCACGGCACAATCCGGTCGTCGCCGAAGAACCAGTGCAGGCGCTCCCAGGGCAGCCGCCCCCGGTAGTCCGGCCCGTTCAGCCGGGCGTAGAGGCGCTTGGGCGTCGAGCCCCCGGAGAGGCAGACCGCGATGGCCGGCCGCGGGGCCGAGCCGCAGAGGGCCACGAGGCGTTCGGCGGCGGCCGCCGCCACCGCGTCGGCATCGGGCAGGATCTCGGCGGCCTCGGGCAGGGGGATCATCGGCGCGGAACCTCGATGGGGCGGGACGGGGCCGGGGACGGACCCACGGGACGCGCGGGGCGACCGCCGCGGGGTTACTTCGGCTCTTGGTGCCCGCCGAAGCCCTTGCGCATGGCCGAGAGCAGCTTGTCGGCGTAGCTCGCCTCCTCGCGGGAGCGGAAGCGGGCGTAGAGGGCGGCCGAGAGCACGTTGGCCGGCACCGATTCCTCGATGGCGGCGTTCAGGGTCCAGCGCCCCTCGCCGGAATCGGCGACGAAGCCGGAGAAGTCCTCGAGATGCTCGTCCTGGGCGAGGGCCCCGGCGGTGAGGTCGAGGAGCCAGGACGAGACCACGCTGCCGCGGCGCCAGACCTCGGCGATGTCGCCGATGTTCAGGTCGAAGCGCTGGGCCTCGGGCAGGTCCTCGGAACCGGCGTGCCGGAGAATGTCGAAGCCCTCGGCATAGGCCTGCATCAGGCCGTACTCGATGCCGTTATGGACCATCTTGACGAAGTGTCCCGCTCCGCTCGGACCGGCATGGATGTAGCCGGCCTCCGCCCGCGGGTCGCGGCCCTCGCGGCCGGGGGTCTTCGGGATGCTGCCGACGCCCGGCGCCAGGGTCCGGAAGATCGGGTCGAGGCGCTCCAGGGCGGCGGCGTCGCCGCCGATCATCATGCAGTAGCCGCGCTCCAGGCCCCAGACGCCGCCGGAGGTGCCGACGTCGACGTAGTGGATGCCGGCGCCCTTCAGCTCGGCGGCGCGGCGGATGTCGTCCTTGTAGAAGGAATTGCCGCCGTCGATGACGACGTCGTCCCGGGCCATCAGGCCGCCGAGGGTCTTCACCGTGGCCTCGGTGATGGCACCCGCCGGGAGCATCACCCAGGCGGCGCGGGGCACGGTGAGCTTGGCGACGAAGTCCTCGAGGCTGTCGGCGCCCGTCGCGCCCTCCGCCACCAGGGCGGCGACCGCCTCCGGGTTCTGGTCGAAGACCACCGCCTGGTGCCCGTCCCGCAGCAGCCGGCGGACGATGTTGCCGCCCATCCGGCCGAGGCCGATCATGCCGAGTTGCATCCCGTGTCTCCCGTGCCCGCGACGGCGCACCGGACCCGCGCCCGGCCGTCGCACGCTCCCTCACGCGAAGGGCTATCGCATTTGGGCGGCCAGGGCGAGGCGGCGGTTCGGCCGCCGCCCCTGCATCCCACGCGCGGGTCTCCCCCTTGCCGGACGCCGTCGATGCCCCCGCCTCAGGCCGAGGTCGGCCCGACGCCGGGCTCGGCCAGGATCGGGCTGGTCCCGATCTCGGCCGCCTGCGCCTCGACCACGGCGGCGGCCGTGACGTTGACGATGCCGCGGGCGGTCACCGACGGCGACAGGATGTGGGCTGGCTTGGCCGGGCCGATGAGCAGGGGTCCGACGGGGAGGGCGTCGGCCAGGACCTTGGCGAACTGGAAGGCGATGTTGGCCGCATCCAGGTTCGGCAGGATCAGCACGTTGGCCGCCCCCTTCAGGCGCGAGGCCGGCATCACCCGGTCGCGGATGATCTCCGACAGGGCGGAATCGGCCTGCATCTCGCCGTCGACCTCGAGGTCGGACCGGCGCTCGCGGATCAGGCCGAGGGCGGTGCGCATCTTCACCGCCGAGCGCGAATCCGACTGACCGAAATCCGAGTGGCTGAGCAGCGCGATCTTCGGGGTCAGGCCGAAGCGGCTGACGTGCTCGGCGCAGGCCACGGCCACGTCCGCGATCTCCTCGGCGCTGGGATCCGGCCGCACATGGGTGTCGGCGAGGAAGTAGGCGCCCTCCTTGGTGACGATCAGGCTCATGGCGGCGAAGTCGAGCACGCCGGGAGCGAGGCCGATCACGTCGCGGATCACCCGCAGGCGGGTCTCGAAGCGGCCCTCGAGGCCGCAGATCAGCGCATCCGCCTCGCCGCGGCGCACCGCGATGGCCCCGATCACGGTGTTGTTGGTGCGCACCAGGGTGCGGGCGGCGTCCGGCGTGATGCCGCGCCGTCCGGCGGCCTCCAGGTAGGTGGCGACGTAGTCGCGGTAGCGCGGATCGTCCTCGGGATCGATGAGGTCGAAATCGACGCCCTGCCGGAGGGAGAGGCCGAAGCGCTTGATCCGGGTCTCGATCACCCGGGGCCGGCCGACCAGGATCGGCCGGGCGACCTTGTCCTCGGAGATCGCCTGCGCGGCGCGCAGCACGCGCTCGTCCTCGCCCTCGGTGTAGATGACCCGCTTGGGGTTCTCCTTCGCCTTGGAGAAGATCGGCTTCATGATGAAGCCCGAGCGGTGGACGAAGCGGTCGAGGCCGTCGGTATAGGCCTGGACGTTCTCCAGGGGCCGCCCGGCGACGCCCGAATCCATCGCGGCCTGGGCGACGGCCGGGGCGATGCGCAGGATCAGGCGCGGATCGAACGGGCTCGGGATCAGCGAGCGCGGGCCGAAGGGCCGGGCCTCGCCGCCATAGGCGCGGGCGACCACGTCGGAGGGCGTCTCGCGGGCCAGCGCCGCGATCGCCTTCACGGCGGCCTGCTTCATCTCCTCGTTGATGGAGGTGGCGCCGACGTCGAGGGCGCCCCGGAAGATGTAGGGGAAGCAGAGGACGTTGTTGACTTGGTTGGGGAAGTCCGAGCGCCCGGTGCAGATCATGGCGTCGGGGCGCTTCTCCTGCGCCAGGTCCGGCATGATCTCGGGGTAGGGGTTGGCCAGCGCCATGATCAGCGGCTTGTCGGCCATCTTCTCCAGGTATTCGGGCTTCAGCACGCCGCCGGCCGAGAGCCCGATGAACACGTCGGCGCCCGGGATGACGTCGGCGAGCGTCCGGGCCTCGGTCTCCTGGGCGTAGACGTCCTTCCAGCGGTCCATCAGTTCGGTGCGGCCCTTGTAGACCACGCCCTTGATGTCGGTGACGGTGATGTTCTCGACGCGGGCGCCCAGCGACACCAGCAGGTTGAGGCAGGCCAGCGCGGCGGCTCCCGCGCCCGAGGTGACGATGCGGACGTCGGAGAGCCGCTTGCCGGCGAGCTCCAGGCCGTTGAGGACGGCGGCCGCCACGATGATCGCGGTGCCGTGCTGGTCGTCGTGGAAGACCGGGATGTTCATCCGGGCCCGGCACTGCTCCTCGACCTCGAAGCACTCCGGCGCCTTGATGTCCTCGAGGTTGATGCCGCCGAAGGTCGGCTCCAGGGCGCAGACCACGTCGACGAGCTTGGAGACGTCGTGCTGGGCGACCTCGATGTCGAACACGTCGATGCCGGCGAACTTCTTGAACAGGACGGCCTTGCCCTCCATCACCGGCTTCGAGGCCAGCGGCC
Organism: Methylobacterium sp. Leaf104; assembly: GCF_001422885.1. Classification (GTDB taxonomy): domain Bacteria; phylum Pseudomonadota; class Alphaproteobacteria; order Rhizobiales; family Beijerinckiaceae; genus Methylobacterium. The sequence goes on from NZ_LMMZ01000002.1 coordinate 120,289, forward strand.
CGATATCGCCCAGGCCCAGCACGGCGGTGCCGTTGGTGAGCACCGCGACGAGGTTCTGGCGGATGGTGAGGGTGGCGGCCTCCTGCGGATCCTCGTGGATCGCCATGCAGGCGGCGGCGACGCCGGGCGAGTAGGCCAGCGCCAGGTCGCGCTGGTTGCCCAGCGGCTTGGTCGCCTGGATCTCCAGTTTCCCGGGCCGCGGCAGTCGGTGATAGACGAGCGCTCCCGACTTGAGATCGTCGGACATATTGTCGCCCATGGTCGTCCTCCTCAGGATTGCGCGCTGCCCCGGCGTCGGAGCGCGTCTCCCATCATCGGCGGGATTGTCGCTTGTGGGCTCCTGTTGCACCGGCTGCCCAGTGGGCGCAACCCGCGTCAGGAGACCCGGATCGACCGTGCCCGCCCGCCGTTCGGGCCGGTTTCTCCATCGGCACAAACTCCTATGCCGGGGCCTCCCTGTCGCGTCCGGATCGCGGTCCGACGCTGACGATCGGAGCGTTTTGTTCCATCGCGGCGCCGATCGCGTTCCCGGCTGCCCCCGCGTCGGGGGCCGCGGGCGGCTCGGCGTTGCGGCCCCGCGCCAAATCCCGTACCCGCTTGCACTCCTGCTCCGCATGACGTGAACCGATCCAAGGCCCGCGACGATGTCCGACACGCCCCCCGACCGCCTCGCTGTGAATCCCAACAGCCCGTACTACGACGAGAAGATCCTCGAGCGCGGCATCGGCATCCGCTTCAAGGGCGTCGAGAAGACCAATGTCGAGGAGTATTGCGTCAGCGAGGGCTGGGTCCGACTCTCGGCCGGCAAGACCCTGGACCGCGCCGGCAACCCGATGACGGTGAAGCTGAAGGGCTCCGTGGAGCCGTATTTTCGCGACGACGCTCCGGCCGAGGGCTGAGCCTCAGGCCGACGCGTCCTCCAGCGGGAAAGGCGTCGGCTCCCAGTACGGCGCGATCTTCGTGCCGCGGATGTTGTCCGCCTCCCAGCCGTGCAGGATGTTCGCGCGCGCAGCCCGATCGCCGGCCAGGAGCGGTTCGGCCACGCTCAGGACCATCCGGCGGCGTTTCTGGACCCAGGGGACATCGGGATACCGGTTTTCGCGAAGCTCCGGCTCCAGGGTTTCATGGAGCGCCCGCGCCGCAACAAGGTCGCCGAGAGCGATGTGGAAGATCAGGCGCGTTTCCGGCCATTGCGGCACCTTGCGATCGGTGCCGTCGGTGTAGACCGCCCAGAATGCCGGCAGCGAATCGATCGCGCGAAGCCGGGGAAGTGCCTCCGTCGCGATGACCAAGAGCAGATCCTCGATCATCGTCGGGTCCGTCCAGTCCCAGTATGCCACGCGGGACGATGCAGGACGATGCAGGTAGCCGGAATAGCCGATGCTGGTCAGCTGATCGGAACCCGGTTGAAGGTCTGCAACATCGTCCATTGCGGCGTACACAGGTCCTTGTGCGAACTTCGGTCGATCAGGACGCGCAACGCCACGTGCCGAACCGGAAGCAGCCAGAGATAGTGGGACCCGATCTATTTTAGGTCGTCATACTGCGCTGCCAGCGGCCCGAAAACCTGTTTGATCTGCTTGGCGTTCGTCATCGGGACGGCCTTACTTCATTCACGATGATGCGCTGCGTGCCAGGGAAATTGATGGCAACCATCCGTGCGATCTGGGTGGCACGTAGAGCTGCCAGGCCGCGCTTGCCGGTCTTGAAATCGTGGATGCAGACCGTCGCTGGATCGCTGTTTTCAAGGGCGTCAGGACGAATCGAGACCTGAGTTCCGTAGGGCACCGGGCCTGTTCCATCTGGAATAACCGGGGCTATTTTACCAGGAATAGCGGAGCAGGCCGGGTTCGATCCTCAGGGCCGCGAAGTCATAGAGGAGTTTCGCGCGTTCCGCGCTCTCAGGACCTGACAACGACATGGGCGGAGCTCCAGAGAGATCGAGCGACCGGCCCATCTCTCTCTCTCAGAATCACCGAGATATCAATAAAAACCTATTTTAGTTTTATATTCAAAGACCGAGAAGGTCAGTCCGCGCTGACCCCGAGCACCCGCTCCCGTTTCGCCCGCTCACCGGCGAAATTCCGCACCGCCATGGCCACCGCCTCCGCCAGCGCCGCCTCGGAGGTCGGGTCGCGCAGGACGAGGCTGGTGATGGCGTCGGGGTGGTTCTTGCGCTGCTTCGGGGTGCGGGCGTGGTTCGAGACCCGCAGGGCGAAGGCGCAGGCCTCGGGCTTGAGGTAGACGCTGTCGCCCCGGGTGTTGCGGGCCACCACCGCGAAGCCCTGCGCGGCGAGGATCGCGACGGCGCGGGCCAGGGCCTCGGCGGGCCGGAGGACGGTCATGGGCGTGGAATCCCGCCGGCCCGGAGGCGCACGGCCGCCCCCGTGCGGGGACGGCCCGGGCGCTGCCGCCTCAGGCGCCCTTCTCAGGCAGGTTGAGGCGGATGTGGAGCTCGCGCAACTGCTTCGGCGTGGCCTCGGCGGGGGCGCCCATCATCAGGTCCTCGGCGCGCTGGTTCATCGGGAACAGCACGACCTCGCGCAGGTTCTGCTCGCCGCAGAGCAGCATGACGATGCGGTCGATACCCGGCGCGATGCCGCCGTGCGGGGGGGCGCCGAGCTTCAGGGCGTTGAGCATGCCGCCGAACTTCTCCTCCAGCACCTCGACGCCGTAGCCGGCGATGCCGAAGGCCTTCTCCATCACGTCGGGGCGGTGGTTGCGGATCGCGCCCGAGGACAGTTCGGTGCCGTTGCAGACGATGTCGTACTGGAACGCCTTGATGTTCAGGATGGTCTCGGCATCCGCCGGGTCGAGGGCGAGGAACGCCTCCCGGTCGAAGTTCGGCATCGAGAACGGGTTGTGCGAGAAGTCGATCCGCTTCTCGTCCTCGTTCCACTCGTACATCGGGAAGTCGGTGATCCAGCAGAACGCGTACTGGTCCTTGTCGGACAGGCCGAGTTCGTCGCCGATGCGGATGCGGGCCTTGCCGGCCAGCGCCGCCGCCTTGGCCTCGGTGCCCGCCGAGAAGAACACCGCGTCGCCGGCCTTCGTGCCGGTCTTCTCGGCGATCAGGGCCTGGACCTCCGCCGGGATGAACTTGGCGATCGGACCCTTGCCGGTCAGCGTGCCGCCATCCTCCTCGAAGATGATGTAGCCGAGGCCCGGCGCGCCCTCGGCGCGGGCGAAGTCGTTGAGCTTGTCGAAGAACGAGCGGGACTGGGTCGCCGCCCCCGTGGCGGGGATGGCCCGGACCACGCCGCCGGACGCGATCACGCCCTTGAAGGCCTTGAAGGCGACGTCCTCGCGGGCGAACTCGGCCGTGACGTCGGCGATGATCAGCGGGTTGCGCAGGTCCGGCTTGTCGACGCCGTATTTCAGCATCGCCTCGGCATAGGGGATGCGCGGGAAGGTGCCGGTGACGCGCTTGCCCTCGGCGAATTCCTCGAAGACCGAGCGCAGCACCGGCTCCACCGCCTGGAACACGTCCTCCTGGGTGACGAAGCTCATCTCGATGTCGAGCTGGTAGAACTCGCCCGGCGAGCGGTCGGCGCGAGCATCCTCGTCGCGGAAGCAGGGCGCGATCTGGAAGTAGCGGTCGAAGCCCGCGATCATCGTCAGCTGCTTGAACTGCTGCGGGGCCTGCGGCAGCGCGTAGAACTTGCCCGGGTGGACGCGGGACGGGACGAGGTAGTCGCGCGCGCCCTCCGGCGAGGAGGCGGTGAGGATCGGGGTCTGGAACTCGAAGAAGCCCCCGTCCCGCATGCGCCGGCGCAGGCTGTCGATGATCGCGCCGCGCTTCATGATGTTGGCGTGCAGCTTCTCGCGCCTGAGATCCAGGAAGCGGTACTTGAGCCGGGTCTCCTCCGGGTAGTCGAGGTCGCCGAAGACCGGCATCGGCAGCTCGCCCGCGGGACCGAGCACCTCGAGGTCGTCGATGTAGACCTCCAGCGTGCCGGTGGGCAGGTCGGGATTCTCGGTGCCGGCGGGGCGGGTGCGGACCCGGCCGTCGATGCGGATGACCCATTCCGAGCGCGCCGCGTTGGCGGCCTGGAAGGCCTTCGAATCGGAATCGACCACGCATTGCGTCAGGCCGTAATGGTCGCGCAGATCGATGAACAGCACGCCGCCATGGTCGCGGATGCGGTGGCACCAGCCGGAGAGGCGGACGCTCTGACCGACATCGGACGGCCGGAGCGCCCCGCAGGTATGGGTCCGGTAACGGTGCATGACGGGCTGCTGCATAACGGGCTGACGGATCACGGGCTTTGGGGATTGAGCGGCGCACCATTCACGCGGGGAAGGTGAAGTCAAGGCGAGGCCGATGCGCCGGCGAGGCTGAAAGGCCGCCGGAACGCGGCGGACGCGGCCCCGCACCCCTTCCGGAATCGCCCGGCGATTCCCATATTAATCCCATGAATTCCAACGCTTTTTTCGACATTCTGCGGCAGGCCGGGGCGGACGCTCCCGAAGCCGCCGCCGCGCCCGCGCCGGGCGAGCGGCAGACAAGGGAGCGGCAGGAGAGCCGCTGGCGCGTCCTGCCCCTCGAGGGCACCTTCGAGATCGTCTACGAGGATTCGCGCGGGGCCTGGAGCACCCGGCGGGTCGAGGCGCGCGAGCTCAAGCTCGGGCCGGGCCGGACGCTCCTGGGCGGCATCGACCGGGGCCGCGGCGGCTACCGGGGCTTTCGCGCCGACCGCATCCGCCGCCTCACCGATCCGGCCAGCGCCACGCGGATCGAGGCCGGCATCCTGGACTGGCTCCTCGCCCGCGCCGAGGCGCAACGCCGCGCGCGCACGGCTCGGGTCCGGGCCCTGGCGTCGCGCCGGCGCGGGGCCAAACCGCGCGCGGCCGCCGCATGACGGTGTGCGGGGCCTCGAATTCTGGTGAGCGGGTCCGGCGTCCCTCGCCTGGGGCGAGAACCTTCGGTATAGCCGATTCATGGATCTGATCGCCACCACTGCGGCCCTGGCCGAGGCCTGCACCCGCCTGTCCGCCCATCCCTTCGTGACCGTCGACACGGAGTTCATGCGCGAGACGACCTACTACCCCAAGCTCTGCCTCATCCAGATGGCGGCGCCGGACGGGACCGGCGTCCTCGTGGACCCGCTCTCGCCCGATCTCGACCTCGCGCCGTTCTTCGCGCTGATGGGCGACGAGGGCGTGGTGAAGGTGTTCCATTCCGCCCGCCAGGACCTGGAGATCATCTGGCTCCTCGGGGGCCTGCTGCCGCAGCCCTTCTTCGACACCCAGGTTGCCGCCATGGTCTGCGGCTACGGCGACTCGGTCTCCTACGAGCAGCTCGTCAACGACGTGGCCAAGGCCAAGATCGACAAGTCCTCGCGCTTCACCGACTGGTCGCGCCGGCCGCTCTCGGACGCCCAGCTCAGCTACGCCCTCTCGGACGTCACCCACCTGGTGAAGGTCTACGAGGTGCTGGCGGGCCAGCTCCTCTCCACCGACCGGGGCGAGTGGCTCGACGAGGAGATGAGCGTGCTCACCTCGCCGGAGACCTACCGGGCCGATCCGGCCTCCGCCTGGCGCCGCCTGGCGGGGCGGATGCGCAAGCCCCGCGAGATCGCGGTGCTGATGGAGGTCGCCGCCTGGCGCGAGCGCGAGGCCCAGAGCCGCAACGTGCCGCGCGGGCGCATCCTCAAGGACGAGGCGGTGATCGACGTCGCCACCTCGGCCCCGCGCAGCGTCGAGGCCCTGGGGCGCCTGCGCTCGATTCCCGCCGGCTTCGAGCGCTCGCGCACCGGCACCGACATCCTCGCGGCGGTGGAGCGGGGCTTCGCCCGCGACCTCTCGGAGATCGCGCTGCCCGAGCGCACCCGCAGCCGGGGCGGCAACGGGGCGCTGGTCGAACTGCTCAAGGTCCTGCTGAAGGCCGTGTGCGAGACGGAAGGGGTCGCCCCGAAGATCATCGCGACGGTGGACGACCTGGAGGCCATCGCCGAGGACGACGCCGCCGACGTGGCCGTGCTGCACGGCTGGCGCCGGGCGCTGTTCGGCGAGAAGGCGCTCGCCCTCAAGAGCGGCCGCCTCGCCCTCTCGGCCGAGCGCGGCCGGGTCGTGGTGCGCGAGCTGGCGTGAATCCATCCGGCGTGAGCCGACGGGGACGGTCGCCGTGGAACTGAAGTGGCTGGAGGACTTCCTCAGCCTCGCCCAGACCCGCAGCTTCTCCCGCTCGGCGGAGGCCCGCCACGTCACCCAGTCGGCCTTCAGCCGGCGCATCCGCGCCCTGGAGCTCTGGCTCGGGGTGAACCTCGTCGACCGCAGCACCTACCCGACCACCCTGACCCCGGAGGGGCGCCGCTTCCGGGACACCGCCGAGGAGAGCGTCCGGGCGCTCCTCGGCGCCCGGGCGGACCTGCGCGCCGGCCTCGATTCCGCCGAGCCCCTGGTGCGCATCGCCGGGCTGCACACCCTGGCGCTGACGTTCTTCCCCGCCTGGCTCCGGACCCTCGCCGCCCGGACCGGGCCGGTGGCGACGCGGCTCCTGCCGGACGACTTCCACGACTGCCTCCAGGCCCTGGTCGAGGGCGGCTCGGACTTCCTCCTGACCTTCCACCATCCGGGCGTGCCGATCCCCCTCGATCCGGAACTCTACCCCCACCGGGTGGTCGGCGCCGACGCGCTGGTTCCGGTGCGCGGCCCGGCTCTGGACGAGGGCGGGCCGCTGCCGCGCCTCGACTACGGGCGGGATTCCTTCCTGGGGCGCGTCAGCCTCCTCGCCCAGGCCGAGCTCGGCCTGCCGCCGGGGCCGGTGGTCCACGCCAACCCGATGGCCGAGGCCCTGAAATGCATGGCGCTCGAAGGGCACGGCCTCGCCTTCGTGCCGCGCAGCCTCGTCACCCGCGAACTCGCCGAGGGCCGCCTCGTCGCCGCCGGACCGGAGATCCCCCTGGAGATCCGGCTCTACCGCAACGGTGCCAAGGCCCATGGCCCCAGGGCGCGCGCCGCCGTGGCGGCGATCTGGGCGGCGGCCGAGGCGGGTTAGTCCGAACCCGCATGGGGCGTTCCGACACGGCATTGGCCCCCGCGCCGCTCTTCGCGCATCCCTTGGCCCGGACGAGCGGGGAGGAGACGGGCGATGGCGGGCGGCGAGGTGCTGGGCGTGCTCGGCGGCATGGGACCGATGGCGACGGTGGACTTCCTGAGGAAGCTCGTGGAGGCGACGCCCGCCACCCGCGACCAGGACCATCTCGCCGTGGTGGTGGCCCAGGCCGCCGACATTCCCGACCGGACCCGGGCGATCCTGGGGCAGGGACCCGACCCGCTGCCGGCGATGACCCTCGCCCTGCGCCGCCTCGAGGCGGCCGGCGCCACCCGCCTCGCGATCCCCTGCAACACCGCCCACCACTGGCACGGCGCGCTCCAGGCGCGGACGCCGGTTCCGATCCTGCACATCGTCGATGCGGTGGCGGCGGCCCTCGCCCTGAGGGGCGTCGCGGACGGGCCGGTGGGGCTGCTCGCCACCGACGGCACCCTCCGGTCCGGGCTCTATCCCCGGCACCTCGGCCGGCACGGACTCAGCTGCCGCGCGCCCGCGGACCAGGCGGCGGTGATGCGGGCGGTGCGCCTCGTCAAGGCGGGGCAGGGGGCGCAGGCCCGGCCCCTGCTGCAGGCCGCGGCCGAGGCGCTGCTGGCGGGCGGCTGCCGGCAGGTGGTGATGGCCTGCACGGAGATCCCCCTCGCGCTCGCCGATCCGGCCGGGCCGCTGGGCGCGGTCCTGCTCGACGCGACCGATGCCCTGGCGCGGGCCTGCGTGGCGGCGGCCGCGCCGGTGAGCCGGGCGGCGTGATCCCGTAGGCCCGGCCCGGCCGGCCTCGGTCGGGCTCGGCTCGATTGGCCTCGGCTCAATTGGCCTTGGCGTTGACCTCGAGCCGGTCGAACAGGGCGGCCGGGGTCGGGGCGGCGCTGAATTCCAGCATGCCGATGCCGGCGGCGTTCTTCGGCCGCAGGCTGACCGAGAGGGTGCCGGGCTTGGTCACGAACTGGCCCATCGCGGCGCCGATGGCCTTGGCACCCACGGAGTTGCCGAGGATCGCGGGCACGCCGAACACGCTCGCGGTGACGTATTCCTGCTTCAGCTCCTCCGGCTTGAGGCTGAGCACCTTCGACTGCGCGGCGATGAAGCGGTCGAACAGGCCGGTATTCTCGATGGTCAGGTCGAGGGCCTTGGCGGTGGCCGACAGCATGGCGAAGCTCGACACCGCCATGTCCGGGTTGAACACCTCCGGGCCGATGCCGCCGATCATGCCGTTGATGCGCAGGCTGCCCATGTCCTTGCCGGAGACCGAGACCTCGCCGAGCTTGAGTTCGCGGGCGGCCTCGTCCCAGGAGGTGTCGGCCACCAGGGCGAGGTCGAGGTCGCTGTAGCCGTAGAGGCCGAGGGAGCCGAGGCCCGGCACCCCGGCCACCGCCGAGGCCGGCAGGGTCAGGCCCGAAAGACTGAGGCGCCCGGCGGTCGGCACGCCGTCGCGCGGAGGCGCGAAGTTCATCGAGCCGTCGCGCAGGCCGACATGGGTCGGCCCGGGCACCGCCTTGTCGGCGGGATCGCGCGGCGCCTTCGCCTCGGCCGGCAGGTCGAGGCTGAGGTCCTTCAGGGCCAGGGTGCCGAAGGCCGGCGTCAGCAGGCGCAGCTCGGAATCCGAGGGCGGCGCGGTCAGGGCGGAGAGCTTGCGCAGGGCCGCGACCGTCGGGCCGAGGGAGAAGCCGTCCAGCGAGAGGCGCGCGAGGCGGGCCTTGGCGCCGTCCACGCCCGCGAAGGCGATGTCCTCCAGGAGGAGGCCGGCGCCGGTCATCCCGAGGCGGGCGATGCCGAGGCTGAAGGCGTCGCGGGGCTTGGCCTCCTGGACGCTGAGGCCGGTGGCCTCCAGGGAGCCCACCGAGACCGCCTCGGCGAGGTCGGCCCCGAGGCTCATCAGCCGCGAGCGCTCGGGCGGCGCGAGCCGCTCGTAGTCGACGGCCGTGAAGGCCTGGAGCGCGCCCGTCCAGGTCGCCGGGATCTGGCGGCCGCTGAGGTCGCGGCCCTCGATCCGGGCGATCTTCACCGCGGTGCCCCGGGCATCCACGTAAGCGATGTCGTCGACCGCGAAGGTGGCGTAGATCCGCTGCAGGGCGCTCTTGCCGTCGCCCGGCTCCCCGTAGAGGCGGGCCAGCACGGTGAGGTCGAGATCGGTGGCGCGCATCCGGCCGTAGGTGCCGGTGCCCTTCTGGGGTCCCCCTTCGAGGAGGATCGAGGCTCCGGCGGCGGTGAGTTCGGCGACGCGCCCGGCGCGCACGTCGCGGGCGACCACGTCGCGGTAGGTGACCACCGGCGTCGCCCCGGCCGCGCCGGTGCGCTCCACCCGCAATTCGGGCATCGCCAGGCTCGCGGCGTCCAGGCGCACGAGGCGGGAGGCCCAGGACTCGCCCGGACCGGGCTTCAGCAGGGCGGTGAGCTCGTCCTTCGACAGGCGGGTGCCGCTGGCGGTGAGGCGCGGCGCCTTCAGGACCGTGTCGCCGAACGTCAGGGTCACGTCCTGAAGGGTGACGTCCTGGACCGCCGAGGCCGCCTCCTGGGCCTGCGCCACACCGGGCTGCAGGGCGCCCCCCGCACCGAGGAGGACGAGGACGCAGGCCGAGGCACCGGTCGCCCACGCGAGGAGGGGGCGGCCTTTCGAGCACGTCATGGGCTTATCCGGATCGCTGGCGAAGAGGCGCTTTCAGGGGAAAGGCCCGGAGGCGTCGGGGAGAGGGCCCATCCGTGCCGCAGTTTCACGCGCGAGGCAATCGCGGGAGCCGCCGCCCGCGGGACCGCGCCGCATTCACAGCGAGAACGAGGTTCCGCAGCCACAGGACGCCGTGGCCTGGGGATTCTCGATCTTGAAGGACTGCCCGATCAGGTCGTTCACGAAATCGATGGTCGAGCCGCTCATGTATTCCAGCGACATCGGATCGACCAGGACGGTGGCGCCGTCGCGCTCGATCGCGACGTCGTCGGCGGCCCGCGCCCGCTCGATGTCGAAGGCGTAGGAGAAGCCCGAGCAGCCGCCGCCGTTCACGCTGATCCGCAGGGAGGCGCCGGGCGGCTCGGCGCCCATGATCTCGTTGATGCGCTTGGCGGCGCGGGGCGTCAGGGTGATGTCGGCCATCGGGATGCTCTCGCGGGGTGCTCTCGAGATCCGCCGGCCGTCCCGGCCGGTCGCGGGCCGGGGCGGCGTTGGAACAACTGTTATGGGATACAAGATATGCCCGGGGACCCGATGCTGCAACGCGACGGGGCGTCGGGGACGGGGCCGAGGCGCCGGAACTTCGCGGCAGCGAGACTTCGGGGCAGTGAGACTTGGGGGGCAGCGAGACGTGATGCAGGCGGATGAGACGGGGCGCGGCCCGGCGGCCCGGCGGCCCGGCGAGCGCTGGCGCGCGCCCTATGCCACCGATCCGGCGGCCACCCGCGGGCGCCTGATCCCGGAGGCGATCTCGCCCACGCGCAGCGACTTCCAGCGCGACCGCGACCGCATCATCCATTCCTCGGCCTTCCGGCGCCTCAAGCACAAGACCCAGGTCTTCGTCCATCACGAGGGCGACCATTACCGGACCCGGCTGACCCACACCCTGGAGGTGAGCCAGATCGCCCGGGCGCTGGCTCGGGCGCTGGGCCTCGACGAGGACCTCGCCGAGGCCCTGGCCCTGAGCCACGACCTCGGCCACACCTGCTTCGGGCATACGGGGGAGGACACCCTGGACGCCTGCATGGCGGCCCATGGCGGCTTCGACCACAATGCCCAGGCCCTGCGCATCGTCACCCGGCTGGAGCGGCGCTACGCCGGCTTCGACGGGCTCAACCTCGCCTGGGAGACCCTGGAGGGCCTCGTCAAGCACAACGGGCCGCTTCTGGAGCCGGACGGGCGCCCGACCCGGCGCTGGACAGGCCGCGGCATCCCGGCCGCGATCCTCGAATACAACGCGCTCAACGACCTCGAACTCGCCCGCTTCGCCGGGCCGGAGGCGCAGGCCGCGGCGCTCGCCGACGACATCGCCTATGACAGCCACGACCTCGATGACGGCCTGCGCGCCGGCCTGTTCGATCTCGCCGACCTCGCCGCGGTGCCGTTCCTGCGCGGCCTCCTCGACGAGATCGACCACCTCTACCCGAACCTGGAGCCGTCCCGAAAGATCCACGAGCTGGCGCGGCGCGTCATCACCCGCTTCGTGGAGGACGTGATCGCGGAGAGCACCCGGCGCCTCGCCGCCCTGAATCCGGGCTCGGTGGCCGACATCCGGGCGGCGCGGGCGCCCGTCATCGCCTTCTCCGAGGCGATCGCGCGGGCGGATGCGGAGATCAAGACCTTCCTGTTCGCCCGCATGTACCGCCATCCCGGCGTGCTCGCGGTGCGGGCCAAGGCCAACGTCATCGTGTCCGACCTGTTCGCCCGGTTCACGGCGGAGCCGGGCGCGATGCCGGCGGAATGGTCGGCGGGCCTGGAGGGGGCGGAGGCGGGACGCGTCGCCCGCCGGGTCGCCGACTACATCGCGGGCATGACCGACACCTACGCGGCGCTGGCGCACAAGCGCCTGTTCGCGACCACGCCGGACCTGCACTGGAGCCCGGGCAGCCGCAGCCTGCCCCTCACCGAGCCGTAGGACGGCCGTCAGGGTCGCGAAGACCTCAGAGGGTGAGGCCCTCGTGGAACAGGTCGGGGGAGATCGGCAGCATGAAGTGCACGCCGATGCCGCCCTCGAAATGGCGCACCACCCGGCCGGGGGTGCGCCCGACCATCAGGCTCATGCCGATCGCCGGGGTGCTCGTGGTGGTGAGCGCCACGCCCGACATCGAGATGTCGATGATGCGGGCCGAGACCTCGCGCCCGCTCTCCAGGCGCAGGACGACGCCCGTGACCAGCGGGGTCAGGCGCTCGTGCGTGCGGCCCTCGGGCAGGCCCAGGCTCTCGCGGTTGGCGAGCCAGGTCAGCTGCGAGGCGATCTTGTCGCGCTTGCGCGGCGTCGCGCTGAGCCGGACGGCGAATCCCCCAGGCATCAGGCGGGCGATGGTGCCCTCGATCCGGCCGACATGTTCGAGGTAGAGCACCACCCGCTCGCCGATCTCGCCCATGACGGCGCAGGTGAGGCGGACCCCGCCCGGCGACATGTCGACGGTCTGGCACGGATATTCACGCCGATCGGCCAGCATGTAGCGCCCCAGCATCGAGACCTTGACGCGGTGGTGCCGGCGCAGGTCCGAGATCCGGACGTCGCGGGACAGCCTCGCGGGCGGACGGGTGGCGACCTCGATCATGGGGGCGGGGCGACTCGTTTCGAGGCTTCACTGCCCCCGAGGCTACCGGTTGCTGGTTACGAAAGGTTTGCCCGTGGCGCGCGAACGCCCGATCAGGCGCGTCCGCCGGGATGGACGAGGAGATGGCCGCGCCGGAGCGGGGCGCTGTCGTTGGCGGGCTCGGGCAGGTCCTGCAGGGTGGCCCGGGCATCCCGGTGGGACGGGGCCGCCTCGTGGCCGAGGATGCGCAGGGAGGTCGTCCGGATCTGCGTCAGGGGCCGGATGCCGAGCCAGTGCGGCACGCAGGTCGGGCTGAGGGCGCCGAGGATGCGGGACTGCGTCTCGCCGTGGTGGCGCAGGGGCAGCAGCAGGAGTTCGAGGTCGATGCTCTCGCCGCGCTCCGTGAACCCCTGCAGGCCGGCCACGACCCCGACCGTGTCGAGGGCCACGGCCTCGACCAGCAGCCAGGGATCGGCGTCGGGCCGCCCCCAGAGGCCGGCGAAGTCCCGCCCCTTCAGCTCGCGCCCGAACAGGGCGCAGACATGGGTCCCGGCCAGGCGCACCGAGGCCGCGCCCCGCGCCATGTCGACCTCGAGGATCAGGCTGTCGGCGAGCAGGTTCCGGATCTCCCCGGGCTCGATCTCGCTGCGCTCCGGCGCGGCGCGGGCATGCCGCAGCTTGTCCCAATAGGCGTGGAGCAGGCGGCTGGTCGGATGCTTCATGGGAGTCCCACAATGGCACGGTCCGGCGAGGGACCTTCTCGGATCGGGCGCTTCCGGGGCGGTTCTGGGCCGCTCCCGAAGTCTCTGCCTGGCTCTGCGCAGAGCTTATGCCGACCACCCTCGCCGCGCCCCCTTAACCCTTCGTCAAGGTTAACGGGCGTCGGGAGTTGTCCACCGCCAAGTTTGGGCAGGCCGCCTCCGCGGGAGGCCGGGCGGAGCGCGGCGATTGTTCACGCGGCGCGGCTTTCCGGCACCGCGGGGCTTGCGGCCCCGCATCCCGCCCCGACATGGTGGCCCCATGGATGCCAGCCCCGACCTGCCGCCGCAGAACCGCGTTCCGATCTTCAACATGCCGGGCGTGGTCACCGCGTCGATCGGGGTGCTGGTGGGCATCCACGCCCTGCGCGCGTTCGTGCTGCCGGACACCTGGGACATCGCCGCCCTGATCGACCTCGCCCTGATCCCCGGGCGCTGGAGCGTGGCCGTCGACCCCGCCCGGGCGGAGGAGCTGCTGCGGGCGGCCGCGGCCCTGGCGGGCGACCCCGATGTCGTCGAGGCCCGGCAGGCCTTCGCCCGCTACGTGGTGGCCGACCCCGCCGCGATGCCCTGGACCTTCGCGAGCTACGCGCTGCTGCACGGCTCGTGGATGCACGTGATCTTCAACACCGTCTGGCTCGCCGCCTTCGGTTCGCCGGTGGCCCGGCGCTACGGCCCCTGGCGCTACGGCCTGATCGCCCTGGTCGGCGCGGTGGCGGGCGGCATCCTCCACGTCGTCCTCGACCCCCTGAGCACCGCGCCCCTGATCGGGGCGTCGGCAGGCGTCTCGGCCCTGATGGCGGCCGCGGCGCGCTTCGTGTTCCAGCCGCCGCCCGCCTATGCCGGCGGTCCGCCCTGGCAGCGCCCGGCCCCGGTCCCGCTCCAGACCATCCCGGAGCTGATGCGCAACCGCACCGTGGTGGTGTTCCTGGGCATCTGGCTGGTCACGAACTTCCTGTTCGGCGTCATCGCCCTGCCGCTGGGAGCCGAGGCGACCTCGGTGGCCTGGGACGCGCATCTCGGCGGCTTCGTCGCGGGCTTCTTCCTGCTGCCGCTGATCGACCGCAGCCGGCGCTGACGGCGGGCCGGGGCCGCCCGCCAAGGGACTGAATTATTCTGCATTGTTCGCGGCCGGTCCCGGCGGGATCTTGCCATATGCGCGCGCGCGCCACACAATCGCCGCAGACCGAGCCGGGCACCCCGCCGCGACTGGCCAAGCCCGGCCGCCCCATCCCAGGGGTGACCAGAGGGAAAGGACACGTCCATGACCGTTGCTCGCATCCTCGCCGAGAAGGGCCGCTCCGTCGTCACGGTGGAGCCGCAGCGCACCCTCGACGAGGCCATCCACCTCCTGGCCGAGAAGCGCATCGGCGCCGTCGTCGTCAGCGATGCGGACGGGGCGGTGCGCGGCATCCTCTCCGAGCGCGACATCATGCGGGCGCTCGCCGGCAAGGGCGCCAACGCCCTCGACGCCCTGGTCTCCGAGCACATGACCACCGAGGTGACCACCTGCACCCGGGCCTGCAGCATCGAGGAGGTGATGCACCTCATGACCGAGGGCCGCTTCCGCCACGTGCCCGTGGTCGAGGAGGGCCGGCTGGCCGGGCTCATCTCCATCGGCGACGTGGTCAAGCGGCGGATCGAGGCCGTCGAGGCCGAGCACCAGGCGATGCGCGACTACATCACCATGGCTTGAACCTCGGGCCTGGTCGCCGAGGGACGATCCGGCTGCGCCGCCGCCGGGGTCAGGTCCGGGCGGCGGCCGCCGCCACGAGGGCGCGGATCTGCGGCAGGGCGGCCCGCGCCGCCTCGCGGCCGAGGGCGATCCCCTCGGCCGCCCGATGGAACTCGAACAGGCCCATCCCGGCCAGGCGCGGCACGATCGCGATGTCGGGCGGGTCGCCGGCCAGGCGCGCCCGCGAGATCCGGTCCTGCGTGATGTTGAAGGCGTCGAGCATCACCCGGGCCATGCCGGGGGTGGCGAGGCCGTTCGCGCGCTCGGGCTCGGCGGGACGGGCGCCCGGACGGCGCAGGATCCAGCGCCGGGGCCGGCGGGGCGCGGGGAGCACCGCTTCGGCCGTGACCCGCGCGGGCGACGCCTCCCGCATGCCGGGCCGCGGGTCGCCGTTGAGGTTGACGCAGATCACGAGGTCGGCCCCCAGCGCCCGCGCGATCGTCACCGGCACCGGGTTGACCAGGGTGCCGTCGAGGAGGAGCCGGCCGTCGCAGCGCACCGGCGGGAAGATGCCCGGCAGGGCGTAGGAGGCGCGCAGGGCCTCCACCAGGCAGCCCCGGGTGAGCCAGACCTCCTCGCCGCTCTCGAGGTCGGTGGCGACGCTGGCGAAGCGGATCGGCAGGCCCTCGATGCGGCGGTCGGCCAGATCGTGCTGGAGACGCCGCCTCAGGCGGTCGCCGGCGATGAGGCCGGAGCGGAGCCGCAGGTCCAGGAGGCCCATCACGCTGCGCCGGGTCAGCGACAGGGCGAAGGCCTTGAGCAGGCCGAGCTGGCCCGCCGCGTAGCAGCCGCCCACCACCGCGCCGATGGAGCAGCCCGCCACCACGGCCGGGTGGATGCCGGCTTCCTCCAGCACCTCGATCACCCCGATCTGCGACCAGCCCCGGGCCGAGCCGCCGCCGAGCGCGAGGCCGATGCGGGGCGCCGGCGCCGGGGACGCCGCCACGGGCTCGACGGCGCCGGCGGGAAAGCGCGCGCGCACGGGCGACACCTGCCGGACCTCGGCCTGGGCGGGCCCCGGGGCCAGGCGGTCCCACATCATCGGCACGGGTCGCAGGAAGACGGGATACAGGCGCCGTAGTGCGGCCGGACCGGCCCCGGACGGGTCCGCAGCGCGCCGGGATCAGGCATCGGCGGGCCGCAGAATGGCCCGGCCGGTCGCCGGATCGTGATCGACGCGGCGATAGAAGCAGGCGCGCCGGCCGGTGTGGCAGCAGCCGCCATCGCCGCCGACGGCGACGCGGATCAGCACGGCGTCCTGGTCGCAATCGACCCGCATCTCGACGACGCGCTGGACCTGCCCGCTGGTGGCGCCCTTGTGCCAGAGCTCGCCGCGGGAGCGCGACCAGTACCAGGCCTCGCCGGTCTCCAGGGTGCGGGCCAGCGATTCGGCATTCATGTGGGCGAGCATCAGCACCTGCCCGTCGGTGGCGTCGACGGCGATGCAGGAGACGAGGCCGTTGGCGTCGAAGCGGGGGGTGAAGGCGGCCCCCTCCTCGATCTCGGCCCGGCTGCCGGGCTCCCGGAAGGCGCTCGTCATCGCGGGCCGGCTCAGGACTTGTTGCGCACGAGGGTGAGGAAGCGGACCTGCTCGTTGGCGTCGTTGCGGAAGGCGCCGCGGAACTGGGTGGTGATGGTGGAGACGCCGGCCTTCTGCACGCCGCGCATCGCCATGCAGAGGTGCTCGGCCTCGACCATCACGGCGATGCCGCGCGGCCTGAGGATGCTCTCGATCACGTCGGCGATCTGCGCCGTCATGGTCTCCTGGGTCTGCAGGCGGCGGGCGAAGGTGTCGACCACCCGGGCGAGCTTCGAGAGGCCGACCACGCCCTTGGTCGGATAGTAGGCGATGTGCGCCAGACCCATGAAGGGCACCATGTGGTGCTCGCAATGCGAGTAGAACGGGATGTCGCGCACCAGCACGATGTCCGAGTAGCCCTCGACCTCCTCGAAGACCCGCTCGAGGAGCGCGTCGGCATCCTGACCGTAGCCGCCGAAGATCTGGCCGTAGGCCTTCGCCACCCGGGCCGGCGTGTCGCGCAGGCCCTCGCGGTTCGGGTCGTCGCCGGCCCAGCGCAGGAGCGTGCGCACGGCGGCCTCGGCCTCCTCGCGGCTCGGGCGGCCGGTGGCGATCGCGTCCGGCACGCGCTGCGCGGAGGCGGGCAAGGGAGCGATCTCGGGGGCGATCTCGGGCGCGGGCGCCTCGGGGACGCGCGCATTGTCGTTGCGCATGGTGCTGAGGGCGCCGTTCTGGCGGGTGGGTTCCATCCCGGATTCCTCCGTCTCGGTCAGGCGGTAGGAAAGGGACTTGAGCGCGGCATCCATGGCATCTTCCGCACGGGCGATCCGGGTCGTCATCGGGTGGCTGTCAGGCTTTGCGTACATCGTCGAACCATGAGGCCGTCGGGTGAGGGCGGCCGATGCCCGGACGGTGCCGTCTGCCGTGGCGCGACCCTGGCCGTGGGCGCGACCCGGGTCGACGAGCCGCCTCCTCGCGAAACGGTGCGTGGGGGCCTATATCGTCGTTATCGCGCCGTCGCGCAATGCGGCCTGCGCGGATCAGACCTCCGGGATCGGAAGCCGGCTTCGCGCCGGTGGAACGGCAAGGGGCCGGGTGGAACGGCAAGGGGCCGGGTGGAACGGCAAGGTCCGCTGAAACGACATGGCCTGCTGAAACGACTAGGCCCGCTGGAACGACAAGAGGATCGAACGTCCATGCTCGACGACATCTACAACCGTCGCATCCTCGAACTGGCCGCCGACATCCCGCGTCTCGGCCGCCTGGCCGCCCCGGATGCCAGCGCCACCGCGCATTCGAAGCTCTGCGGCTCCACCGTCACGGTGGATCTGACGGTGCGGGACGGCACGGTCACCGACTTCGCCCACGAGGTGAAGGCCTGCGCGCTGGGCCAGGCCGCGTCGTCCCTGATGGCGCGCCACGTGGTCGGTGCCAGCGCCGGGGACCTGCGCGAGGTCCGCGCCGCGATGCGGCGGATGCTCAAGGAGAACGGTCCCGCGCCGGCGGGCGCCTGGGCGGACCTCGCCGTGCTGGAGCCCGTGCGCGATTTCAAGGCCCGCCACGCCTCGACGCTCCTGACCTTCGACGCGGTGGTGGACGCCCTCGACCGCGTCGAGGCCGGGGCGGTGGCGGCCGAGTAGGTTGCCGCTCCGCCGCCTCGCCCACGGGGCGATCCGGGGCTACCAGCTCACCCTGTCGGGCCTGATCGGCCGCCAGTGCCGGCACTGGCCCTCGTGCTCGACCTATACGGACGAGGCGATCCAGCGGCACGGGCTCTGGGCCGGGAGTTGGATCGGGTTCGCCCGCATCTGCCGCTGCGGCCCCTTCGGCACCCACGGCATCGACCTCGTGCCGGAGCCGCTGCCCGCGCGCGCCGCCTGGTTCACGCCCTGGCGCTACGGCCGCTGGCGCGGCGTGAACGCGCCGCCCTCGCCGTTCGCCTGCGAGGCGGTGGGGGACGGGGAGGGGACCGTCCCTAGACCGGCGCCGCCGTGATCCACTTCAGGAACACCAGCGTCCCCGTCACCGTGAGTGCGCCGCCGATGCGGGTGGCGATCTGGGCGAAGGGCATCAGCGCCATCCGGTTGGCGGCGGTGAGGATCGCCACGTCGCCGGTGCCGCCCTGGCCGCTGTGGCAGGCGTTCACGATGGCGGTCTCGATCGGATACATGCCGAGCCGGCGCCCGACCAGATAGCCCGTCGTCATCAGGGTGACGACGGTGGCCATGATGGTGATCAGGTTCGGCAGGGTGAAGGCCGCCACCAGCTTGTCCCAGGGAGTGAGCGAGACGCCGATGGCGAAGAGCAGCGGGTAGGTCATGCCCACCTGCACGAACTTGTAGACGATGAAGCCGCCGGCCTGGAGCCGGGGCGAGACCGCGCTGGCGAGCTTGGCCAGGACCGCCAGGAACAGCATCGCCACGGGGGCGGGCAGGCCGGTGAGGTGGTGGCACATCACGCCCAGCAGGTAGAGCGTCACCGCCGTGAGGCCGGCCGCCGCCACCGTGGCGGCGTCGATCGGGCCGGTCTCCACCGGCGCGCCCGCCTCCATGTCGTTCTCGGTGTCGGGCTGCAGGCGGCCCTCGCCGGTCAGGTGCGGCTTGCGCTTGCCCACCCAATTCAGGGTGCCGGCCAGGATGATCGCCGTGAGGCTGCCCAGCATCACCGGCGGCAGCACCTGGGCGAAGACGTCGCCCTGCGGCAGGCCGAGGATGCTGCCGTAGCCGATGGAGAGGGGAATCGCGCCCTCGCCGACGCCGCCGGCCATGATCGGCACCACGATGAAGAAGAACGTGTGGTGGGCCCCCAGCCCGAGGAGCGTGCCCACTAGGGTGCCGACGCAGCCCGCCGCCAGGGAGCCGAGGCCGAGGGGGACGAAGATCTTGAGGAAGCCCTTGATCAGCACCGCCCGGTCCATGCCCAGGATGCTGCCGACGATGATCGCCGCGATGTAGAGGTAGAGGAAGTTGGTGAACTTGGTGAAGTCCGTGATCGCCTTGACGATCGGCCCCGGGATCAGGGCGTAATAGACCAGCGCCGAGGGGATGAAGGTGGCGAAGATCGCCCCCGCCCCGATCTGGCGCAGGACCGGCAGGCGCTTGCCGATCTCCGCGCAGGTGAAGCCGCCGAGCACCAGCACGGCGATCATCGTCGGCGCGTCGGCCTTGATCTCGCCCTCCGCGGTCAGCACCCAGATCAGCGCCACCAGGATCAGGTAGACCGGCAGCGGGATGATGCCGATCTGGATGTCGACGAGGCGCCACCAGCCCTGCGGCCAGAAGCGCCGCGTCCCGGCCTGTCCCCCCGGCAGGTGGGCCGTCGTGGTGATGGCGACGCCTTCGGGGTGCGCCGTCGGTACGGGGCTCGGCATGAACGTGTCTCCCGGCGAAAGCCCTGTCTGCCCCGCGGGGCCGGCTTCTCTCTGATTTTTGGATTTTTTCCTGGTCTCGACCGTGCGGCACGGAAGGCCATCGACGAGCATCAGTCGGGTCGGGCCGGCCTTGTCAATTGATCGGCCGGCACGGGCCGCAATGGTGATTGAGGATCACTTGCGATTGTCAGCAACCCGGGGCGGGACCGCCGGGCCGGCGATCCCCGGCCGTCCCGCACGCCGCCCCGCTCGGAATTCGCGTTCCTTCCCGATGCGAATGGGTCTAAACGGCCCGGCGCGGCGCCGCATCGCGGCCGCCCCGATCACGACCCGCTCGAACCGCCCCCCGCTTACCTGCCGCGTACGCAGGAGTGAGCCTCCAAGGAGCCCCGGCCATGCCGATCCTGACCTTCCCCGACGGCAACACCCGCAGCTACGACGCCGCGATCACCGGCCGTGCCGTCGTCGAGGGCATCGCCAAGTCCCTTGCCAAGCGCACCGTCGCCATGGCCCTCGACGGCACCGTGCGCGACCTCGACGACACGATCGCGCAGGACGCCCGCATCGAGTTCCTCGACCGCGCCGACCCGCGCAGCCTCGAGCTGATCCGGCACGACTGCGCCCACGTTCTGGCGGAGGCGGTGCAGGCCCTGTGGCCGGGCACGCAGGTCACCATCGGCCCGGTGATCGAGAACGGATTCTATTACGACTTCGCCCGGGACGAGCCCTTCACCCCGGAGGACTTCCCGAAGATCGAGGCGAAGATGCGCGAGCTCATCGCGCGCGACGCGCCCTTCACCAAGGAGGTCTGGAAGCGGGACGACATCCGGGCGCTCTTCGCCGAGAAGGGCGAGGCCTACAAGGTCGAGCTCGTGGACGCGATCCCGTCCGGCGAGGACCTCAAGGTCTACCGCCAGGGCGACTGGTTCGACCTCTGCCGCGGCCCGCACATGACCTCGACCGGCAAGGTCGGCACCGCCTTCAAGCTGATGAAGGTGGCGGGCGCCTACTGGCGCGGCGATTCCAACAACCCGATGCTGACCCGCATCTACGGCACCGCCTGGGCCTCGAAGGAGGATCTCGACGCCTACCTGCACCGCCTGGAGGAGGCCGAGCGCCGCGACCACCGGCGCCTCGGCCGGGAGATGGACCTGTTCCACTTCCAGGAGGAGGGGCCGGGCGTCGTGTTCTGGCACGCCAAGGGCTGGACGGTGTTCCAGGAGCTGATCGCCTACATGCGCCGGCGCCTGCGGGGCGACTACCAGGAGGTCAACGCCCCCCAGATCCTCGACAAGGCCCTGTGGGAGACCTCCGGCCACTGGGGCTGGTACCGCGAGAACATGTTCGCGGCCCAGAGCGCCGGCGACGAGGCCGAGGACAAGCGCTGGTTCGCGCTCAAGCCCATGAACTGCCCCGGCCACGTGATGATCTTCAAGCACGGCCTGAAGTCCTACCGCGACCTGCCCCTGCGCATGGCCGAGTTCGGCGTGGTCCACCGCTACGAGCCCTCGGGCGCCATGCACGGCCTGATGCGGGTGCGCGGCTTCACCCAGGACGACGCGCACATCTTCTGCACCGAGGACCAGCTCGCCGACGAGTGCCTGAAGATCAACGACCTGATCCTCTCCACCTACGCCGATTTCGGCTTCGGCGAGATCGTGGTGAAGCTCTCGACCCGCCCCGAGAAGCGGGTCGGCTCGGACGCCCTCTGGGACCATGCCGAGGACGTCATGACCCGGGTGCTGGCCCAGATCGAGGAGCAGTCCGGCGGCCGGATCAAGACCGCGATCAACCCGGGGGAGGGCGCCTTCTACGGGCCCAAATTCGAGTACGTGCTGCGCGACGCCATCGGGCGCGACTGGCAATGCGGCACGACGCAGGTCGACTTCAACCTGCCGGAGCGCTTCGGCGCGTTCTACGTCGATGCCGAGAGCGGCAAGAAGCCGCCGGTGATGGTCCACCGCGCCATCTGCGGCTCGCTGGAGCGCTTCACCGGGATCCTGATCGAGCACTTCGCCGGGCATTTCCCGCTCTGGCTGGCGCCGGTGCAGGTGGTGGTCGCCACCATCACGGGCGATGCCGACCCCTATGCCCGCGAGGTGGTCGCCGCCGCGACGCGCCTCGGCCTGCGGGTCGAGGCGGACCTGCGCAACGAAAAGATCAACTACAAGGTCCGCGAGCACTCGCTCGCCAAGGTGCCGGTGATGCTGGTCGTCGGCCGCAAGGAGGGCGAGGAGCGCACCGTCTCGGTGCGGCGCCTCGGCAGCCAGCACACCCGCACCGGCGGCCTCGACGAGACCCTGGCCGCCCTGGTGGCGGAGGCGACCGCGCCGGACCGCATCCGGGCGGATGCGGTGGTCGA
Organism: Methylobacterium sp. Leaf104; assembly: GCF_001422885.1. Classification (GTDB taxonomy): domain Bacteria; phylum Pseudomonadota; class Alphaproteobacteria; order Rhizobiales; family Beijerinckiaceae; genus Methylobacterium. The sequence goes on from NZ_LMMZ01000002.1 coordinate 142,295, forward strand.
GACCGTGCCGAGCGAGAACGTCGCCCTCGACGGCCGGCACGGCGAGGCGCCGACGCCGTAGGGCCGCGCATCCCGCCCCGGGGACGGGGCGGGGCGGCCTCGGCCGGCCGTCGCTCACCCGGCCTTGGCGATGACTTCGACGTCGCGGTTCAGGCCGCTCTCGACCTTGAACTCGCGGGTGTAGACCTGCCCGTCGTGCCGGGCGATCAGCACGTAGTCGCCCTCCGCCAGGGTCACCTGCGGGAAGGCGCCGATGGCCTCGCGGATGGTGTCGCCGCCCGGCGTCAGTACCGAGAAGGCGGTGCCGGCGAAGGCCTCCGCCCCTTCCGCGGCGACGAGCTTCAGGGTCAGGGTGGCGGCGCGGTGGTTGAGGGTGGCGTCCGTGACCTTGCCGTTCTCCACCTTCAGGTCCGCGCGCTGGATCGCGTTCGAGCCGCCATAGGTCGAGACCACGTGGTAGGTGCCCTCGGGCAGGCGCAGGAGCTCGCCCGCCTTGACGCCGCTGCGCACGAGGCGCCCCTCCGAATTCGTCCCGATCGGCACGAAGACCGAGAAGGCGAGCTGGTCGGCGCTGAGCTTCACGTCGCCGATGGCGCCCGAGAGCTTGAGCGCCCCGGCATTGACCTTGAGCTGCTCGGAGGCCGGCTGGCCCGCCAGGGCGACGCGGCGCGAGGCGCTGGCGAAGCCGTAGGTCACGGTGGCCACGTAAGAGCCCGGCGCCAGGGTGAAGCTCGGCTCGGCCGCCTCGGAGCGGGCCACGATGGCGGGCTTCGTCCCGTCCGTGCGGTCCTCGTAGATGCGCCAGGCGAGCCCGGAGCGCAGTGGCTTGTCGCCCCCGGCGAACACCGCCGAGAGGGTGAGGGCCGCGCTCGCCGTGCTGGGCAGCGGCGGCACCGAGGGGTCCGACATCGAGGGGGCGGGCATGGCCGGCGAAGGCATGGACGGCGAAGGCATGGCCGGGGAGGGGAGGTTGGGCCCGATCCGGTTGTGGAAGGCGTTGCCGTCCTGCGCCGCGGCGGTCCCGGGATGGCGCACGAGGAGGAGGGCGCAGCCCAGCAAGACCGATCCGTACCCTGCTTGCGCCATCCCGCACCTCCCAATCCCGACCGGCCAATCCCGACCGGGGCGTCCCGCCGGCGTTGCCAATCCGCCGCCGACGCGCCATGTCACGCGGGGCTGCCGCGCCCGGTGCCCGCCCTCTGGAACCGGACCATGGCGGCGGCAAGGCCGCGCCCGTCCCGGGGGCCATCGTCCGCGGCCCGCTCTCTCCCGCCCGATCCTGCTCCAGGGATGCCATGAACGCCACCCTCGATCTCCTGCGCACCCGCCGCTCGGTTCCGCCCCTCCGCCTGGAAGGGCCCGGCCCGGACGCGGCCGAGCTCGACGCGATCCTGACCATCGCCTCGCGGGTGCCGGACCACGGCAAGCTGGCGCCCTGGCGCTTCCTGGTGATCGCGGGCGAGGCCCGCACCCGGATCGGCGGCGCCATCGCGGCGGCCTACGCCGCCGACCATCCGGAGGCCGACGCCGCCCGCCTGGATCTCGAGCGCAACCGCCTCGCCCTGGCGCCCCTGGTGGTGGCGGTGGTGTCGCGGGCCGGGCCGCACATCAAGATCCCGGAATGGGAGCAGGTGCTCTCGGCCGGCGCCGTGGCGATGAACCTCGTGGTGGCGGCCAACGCCGCGGGCTACGCCACCGCCTGGCTCACCGAGTGGTTCGCCTACGATTCCCGCATCCTCGACGTGCTCGGCCTCGACCCCAGCGAGCGGCTGGCCGGCTTCATCCATGTCGGGCGCGCGCAGGAGGTGCCGCCCGACCGGCCCCGCCCGGCGCTGGCCGACATCGTCACCCGGCTCTGAGGGGCAGGCCATGCATTACGACGCCGAAACCAAGGGCCTGCCGCACAACCCGCTGAAGGCCCTCGTGGCCCCGCGCCCGATCGGCTGGATCAGCGCGATGAACCGCGACGGCGCGGTGAACCTCGCGCCCTATTCCTACTTCAACGCGGTCGCGTCCGGTCCCGACATGGTCATGTTCTCCTCGGCCGGGCGCAAGGACGCCATGAGCTTCGCCGAGGAGGGGGCTGAGTTCGTCTGCAACTTCGCCACCTACGATTTGCGCGAGGCGGTGAACGCCACCTCGGCGCCCCTGCCCCGGGGGACGAGCGAGTTCGCCCATGCCGGCCTGACCCCGGCGCCCTCGCGAAAGGTGCGCCCGCCCCGGGTCGCGGAATCGCCGGCCGCGCTCGAGTGCAAGTGGCTGCAGACCGTGCCGCTGACGCCGCTCGACGGCAGCGACGCCTCGCACTTCCTGGTGATCGGGCAGGTGGTCTCGATCTACATCGACGACCGCTTCATCCGCGACGGCCTCGTCGACACCGGCGCCATGCGGCCGATCCTGCGCGGCGGCTACTTCGACTACTTCACCGCCGAACCCGAGACCCGGTTCGAGCTGCGCCGCCCGCCCGGCGGGGGCGGCTAGGCCACCCGGCGTCGCCCCAGCCTCTCTGCGATGGCGATGCCGCCGATGACCAGGGCCAGCGCGAGGCCCTCGTGCCAGCGGAAGGGCTCGCCCACCAGCAGGATGGCGAGGCCGGCCCCGAAGATCGGCACCAGGTTGACGAAGAGGCCGGCCCGGTTCGGACCGATCAGCTCGACGCCGCGCAGGAAGGCGAGCTGCGCGATGAGCGAGGGCCCGAGCGCCACGAAGATCACGATGGCCCAGCCCTTGGCCGTCGGCCAGATCGTGTGGCCCAGCGCCCATTCGGCGTAGAGCGGCGGCAGGGAGGTCACGAGGGCCGAGAGCGCCACGGCGGCGAAGAAGCTCAGGCCCGAGACCTTGGGGCGGCGCGCGAGCGCCACGGTGTAGCCGGCATAGAGCAGGCAGGCGACCAGCATCAGCACGTCGCCCCGGTTGAAGGCGAAGGTCGCCAGCACCCGCCAGTCGCCGTGGGTCGCCGCCACCACGGCGCCCGCGAGAGTCACGGCCACGCCCAGCACCTGCGCGCCCGTCACCGCCACCCGGTTGACGAGATAGTTGATCAGGATGACGAGGACCGGGATCGACCCCTGGAACAGGGCGATGTTGATGCCGCTGGTGAACAGACCGGCGGCGTAGAACAGGCTGGCGTAGAGGGTGTAGCCGCAGGCCCCCATCAGCAGCACGTAGACCCAGTGGCGCTTCAGACGGTCCCACTCCGCCACGAGGCCCGCCCGCGCCGGCAGCGCCAGGGCGAGGCAGGCGAAGGCCCAGCGCAGGCAGGTGAGCACCTGGGGCGAGACCTCGCCCGCCGCCCACTTGCTCGCCACCACGTTGCCGCCCCAGAGCAGCATCGTGAACACGAGCAGCGGGTAGGCCGCGGCCGCCGGCTCGGCCGCGCGTCCGGCGGGCGTCTCCGGGACGCGCATGGGCGGATCTCCCTGGGGCTCTGGCCGGGCTCGCGGCCGGCGATCGGGGCGGGATAGCCCGCCGCGCCGCGCGGGAACAGGCCGCCCGGCGCAACGCCCCCATCGAAAACGGCGCCCCCCCCCCGGGACCGCGCCCATCCCCCGGTATCGATCCGCCCCCGGGTATCGATCGGCGCGCCGATTCCCTATGCCGGTGGACACGGTTATGCCGGCCCGGAACGCGCCGGCGACACGGCCGCGGCAGGGGAGGGCGAGACATCCGGTGACGTGGCGATCCCTCCTCCTCGTCGGCCTCGCGGTGGCCGGCCTCGGCGGCCTCGCCGCCTCGCCCCGGGGCGCCGCCCTCCTCGGCGAGCTGCGCGCGCGCCTCGAGGCCCTCCAGGCCCGACCCGGGGCGGCCAAGCCCGCGCACCTGCCGGCCCAGCGCACCGCCGTGGAGGAGGGCCGCACCGTGGTGCGCCTCTCGGCCGCCGAGCGCGCCCGCATCGGCATCGTCACCGAGGCCCGGCTCCTCGCCGACCATCGGGAGGAGCTGCAGGCCTATGGCAGCGTCCTCGACCTCGCCCGGGTCACCGACCTGACCAACGCCTATGCCAGCGCCCGGGCCGCCCTCCAGACCGCCCAGGCCCGCGCCGAGGTCTCGCGCAGCGCCCTGCAGCGGGCGAGGTCGCTCGGGCAATACGCCACCACCGTCCAGCTCGAGACCGCGGGAGGCACCGCCCAGACCGACCAGGCGGCCCTGGCGGCGGCGGAATCGCAGGTGCGCACCCTCTCGGCCACCGCCCAGCAGGAATGGGGGCCGGTGGTCGGCCGGGCCATCGTCGAGCGCTCGGCCACCGTCACCCGGCTGATCGAGCGGACCGACTTCCTGGTGCAGGTCACCCTGCCGCCGGGGGAGGGCCTGAAGGGGCCGCCGGCGGCGGCCTTCGCCGAGGTGCCGCCCCAGAGCGCGCGGGTCGCCCTGACCTACGTCTCCCCCGCCACCCGCACGGATCCGCGCATCCAGGGCCTGAGCTTCTTCTACACCGTGCCGGGCGACAGCGGCTTCCTGCCCGGCATGAGCATGCTGGCCTTCCTGGCGGCCGACCGCAGCGTCACCGGCCTCAGCGTGCCCGAGGACGCGGTGGTGCACTGGCAGGGAGCGGCCTGGATCTACCGGGCGGTGGGACCCGACGCCTTCGCCCGCCACCGGCTGAAGGCCGACCCGCCGATGTCGGCCGACGCCTACGTGGTGGAGGACCTGCCCGGCGGCACCGAGATCGTGCTCGCGGGGGCACAGGCGCTCCTCTCCGAGGAGATGAAGAGCCAGCTGCAGGTCTCGGGCGGCGTCGATGACGATTGAGGCGAAGGGACCAGAGGCGAAGGGACCAGAGGCGAAGGGGCACGGGGCGAAGGGACCCGGGGCGAAGGGATCCCCGTCCCAGGGCCATGGCGGTCCGCAGGCGGCGCTGGTCGCCTTCGCGGTGCGCTTCCGCGGCATCGTCCTGGCGCTCAGCCTGGCGCTCGCCGGCTACGGCTTCGTGGTGCTGGCCGACGCCCAGTACGACGTCTTCCCGGAATTCGCGCCGCCCTCCGTGGTGATCCAGACCGAGGCCCCGGGCCTCAACCCGGAACAGGTCGAGGTGCTGGTGACCCAGCCCGTGGAGGTGGCGGTCAACGGGCTGCCCGGGGTGGTCTCGCTGCGGTCGAGCTCGATCCAGGGCCTGTCGGTGATCACCGTCACCTTCGGGGCGGGCAGCGACATCTACCGGGTGCGCCAGCTCGTCACCGAGCGGCTGACGGCGCTGGCCGGCCGCCTGCCGCAAGGGGTGCTGCCGCCGGCGATGACGGCGCTGACCTCCGCCACCAGCACGGTGCTGCTGGTCGGCCTGACCACGCAGAGCCGCTCGGACATGGACCTGCGCACCCTGGCGGACTGGACGGTCCGCCTGCGCCTCCTCGCCGTGCCGGGCATCGCCCAGGTCTCGGTCTATGGCGGCGCGGTGCGCTCGCTGCAGGTGCAGATCCGCCCCAACGACCTCGTGCGCTTCAACATCGGCGTCAACGACGTGCTGGCCGCCGCGCGCAAGGCCACCGGCGTGCGCGGGGCCGGCTTCGTCGACACGCCCAACCAGCGCATCGCCCTCCAGACCGACGGCCAGTCGCTCAGCCCCGAGGCGGTCTCGCGCACGGTGCTGATCAACGAGGGCGGGGCCAGCGTGACCCTGGCGGACGTCGCCACCGTGGTCGCCACCGGCGAGCCGGCGATCGGCGCCGCCCTGGTGGACGGCCGGCCCGGCGTGCTCCTCATGGTGGGCGCCCAGTACGGCGCCAACACCCGCGCGGTCACCGCCCGGGTCGAGGCGGCCCTGGAGGACCTGCGCCCGGCCCTGGAGCGCGAGGGCGTGAGCCTGCATGCCGACCTGTTCCGGCCGGCCAACTTCATCGCCATCGCCAACGGCAACGTGCTGCAGGCCCTCGGGCTCGGCGGCATCCTGGTGGTCGTGGTGCTGTTCGTCTTCCTCTACGACTGGCGCACCGCCGTGATCTCGGCGCTCGCGATCCCGCTCTCGCTCATCGCCGCCGTGGTGGCGCTCCAGGCGCTGGGCGAGAGCCTCAACACCATGACCCTGGGCGGCCTCGCCATCGCCATCGGCGAGGTGGTGGACGACGCGGTGATCGGCGTCGAGAACGTGGTCCGGCGCCTGCGCGAGAACCGCCGCCTCGGCGGCCCGCGGCCCGAGGGGAGGGTGGTCCTCGACGCCATCCTGGAGGTGCGCACGGCCGTCGCCTACGCCACCATCGCGGTGCTGCTGGTGTTCCTCCCCGTCCTCGCCCTGTCGGGCATCGCCGGCCGGCTGTTCGGCCCCCTGAGCCTCGCCTACATCCTCGCCGTGGTGGCCTCGCTGGCCGTCGCCCTCACGGTGACCCCTGCCCTGGCGATGTGGCTGCTCACCGGCCGGCGCGAGGCCTCGACCCTGGACCCGCCGGTGATGCGCGCCGCCCGCCGCCACTACGCCCGGCTCCTGACCCGGATCGACCGCGCCCCGCGCCTCGTCATGGCCTGCGGCCTCCTCGTCACCCTCCTGGGGGCCGCCGTGGTCCCGTTCTTCGGCTCGACCTTCCTGCCCGACCTCAAGGAGGGCCACCTGATCCTGCACATGGCGGCCGCGCCCGGCACCGCGCTGCAGGAATCGATGCGGCTCGGCACCCGCATCACCGCCGAACTGAAGGCGATCCCCGGCATCCGGGCGGTCGCCTCCCAGATCGGCCGGGCCGAGGCCGGCCAGGACACCGCCGGCACCCATTACAGCGAGATCCACATCGACCTGGAGCCCGGCCTCGACGGGGCGGGGCAGGGGGCGGCGGAGGCCCGGATCCGGGCCGTGATGGCGGGCTTCCCCGGGGCCGCCTTCTCCCTCAAGACCTTCCTCACCGAGCGCATCGAGGAGACCGTGTCGGGCTTCACCGCGCCGGTGGTGATCAACGTCTTCGGCACCGATCTCGGCGCCATCGAGACCGCCGCCCGGGACATCGCCCGGGAGCTCGCCGAGGTGCGGGGCGCCGTGGACATTCAACAGAGCTCCCCGGCGGGTCTGCCCCAGGTCAATGTGGGCCTGAGGCCCAACGACCTGCGCCACTGGGGCCTCTCGGCCATCGAGGTGATGGAGGTGGTGCGCACCGCCTACCAGGGCGACATCGTCGGCCAGACCTATGCGGGCAACGCGGTGTTCAACGTCCTCGTCATCCTCGATTCCGCCACCCGCGGCCGGCTCTCGGCCCTGAGCGACCTGCCCCTGCGCGGCTCGGGCGGCCGGGTGGTGCGCCTCGCGCAGGTGGCGGACATCTACGAGACCTCCAGCCGCTACCAGGTCCAGCACGAGGGCGCGCAGCGGGTCCAGGCGGTCACCGCCAACGTGACCGGCCGCGACGTCGCCGGCTTCGTGGCCGATGCCAAGCGCAAGATCGCCCGCGAGGTCGCCCTGCCTCCCGGCACCTATGTCGGCTTCGCCGGCTCGGCCGAGGCGCAGGCCCGGGCCCGGCGCGACCTCCTGGTCTATTCGGGGCTGGCCGGCCTCGGCATCGTGCTGCTGCTGGCCATCGTGACGGGGAGCCCGCGCAACCTGATGCTGGTCCTGGTCAACCTGCCCTTCGCCTTCGTGGGCGGCGTGCTGGCGGTCTTCGCCACCGGCGCCGTGCTGTCGCTGGGCTCGATCGTCGGCTTCGTGACCCTGTTCGGGATCAGCTTGCGCAACACCATCATGATGATCGCCCATTACGAGCACCTCGTGGTGGCGGAGGGGCAGGCCTGGGACCGGGACACCGCCATTCTGGGGGCCGCCGACCGCATGGTGCCGATCCTGATGACCTCCCTGGTCACCGGCCTCGGCCTCCTGCCCCTCGCCCTCGGGGCCGGCGAGCCCGGCCGCGAGATCGAGGGGCCGATGGCCATCGTGATCCTCGGCGGCCTCGCCACCTCGACGGTGCTCAACCTCCTGATCCTGCCGACCCTGGCCCTGCGCTTCGCGCGCTTCGCGGCGCCGCAGGGCAGGGCGCTCGAACCGGTGACCTGAGGCGCCCTCGCCCCACGGCATCCGGCGTCCCGGACGGCAGGCATACCCCCGGAGAGCAATCCTGGCCCGGAAGCCGGTCCGACGGCCGCCCCGGCCCCCGGTTCGGCCCCCGAAACGCCGTTCGCATAAGATATATTATGGAACCTAGGGCCGTGGATCAGGGGCAGGGGACCCGTGCTCACGAACGGTTCACCCATTCCCGTCACGGCGTATTCATGCAATCTCCACACCGCCGATTCACGCAACCGACAGTTCCCGGGCACGGAACGGCCACCGTTGGTGCTAAACCGCTGGCGGATGTCACAATTCCTCCCCATAATACATGATACCGGGCGCCGTCCGAGCGGATGCCCGTCCGAATCGATCCTCTCCAAAGCGAACGCGATGCCGATTTTTGCGCGCCCCTCCGCAGCCTTGAGCCTGGCCATGCTGGCCCTCGGATCCGCCTCGCTCGCCGTCGGCCTGCCGGCCCGGGCGCAGGCCGAGCCGCAGCGGACCGCCCTGGTGCAGCAGCCCCAGGCCGCCGCGGCGGAGCCTTCGGCCCGACCGGTCGTCCGGACGGCGATCCCGCGCCGGGCCCTCGCCCGCCTTCCCCGCCTCGCCGGCCTCATCGCCCAGGGCCAGGCCATCCGCATCGTGGCCTTCGGCTCGTCCTCGACCGAGGGCTCCGGCGCCTCCTCGCCGGCCACCACCTACCCGGCCCAGCTCCAGCGCGACCTCGCGGCCCGGCTGAGCGTGATGGGTGCGGAGCATTCCTCCGTCACGGTGCTGAACCGCGGCAAGGGCGGCGACGATTCCGAGGCCATGGCCCGGCGGCTGGAGCACGACGTGCTCGCCGACAAGCCGGACCTCGTGATCTGGCAGACCGGCAGCAACGACCCGATGAGCGGCGTCAGCGTCGAGCGCTTCGCCGAGCTCACCCGGGCCGGCATCCTCGCCATGCGGGCCACCGGGGCCGACGTGGTCCTGATGGACCAGCAATGGTGCAAGAAGCTCTCGACCACCGACGGGGCCGAGGCCTACGGGGCCGCCCTGCACGCCATCGCCACCGAGCTCAACGTGCCGGTGATCCGCCGCAACGCGATGATGCGGGCCTGGGCCGCGCAGGGGCTGCTGACCCCGACCCAGATGATCGGCCCCGACGGGCTGCACATGACCGATGCCGGCTACGACCGCCTGGCCCGGGCCGCCACCGCGCAGCTCCTGGCCAATGCGGGCCTGCCGCAGGATTCCGGCACCCAGAACTGAGGCCGGACCGGGGAGGCGGCCGGACCGCCCTCCTCCGCGCGCCGCTCACGGATCCAGCGTGACGCTCAGGCCGTCATAGGCCGGCACGACGTTCGGCGGCAGCTTGGCCGCCAGGGTCGCGTAGTCGAGATCCGTGTGCAGGTTCGTCAGGATGGCCCGGCGCGGGCGCACCGTCTCGATCAGCGCCAGGGCATCCGAGACCGAGTAATGCGTCGGGTGCGGGGTCTCCCGCAGGGCGTCGATGATCAGCAGGTCGAGGCCGTGCAGCCGCGCCTGCGACGCCTCCGGCATCAGGCTGACGTCGGGCGCGTAGGCCGCCGGGCCGAAGCGGAAGCCGAGGGCCGCCTCGTTGCCGTGCTCCATGCCGAAGGGCAGGGCCGTGACCGCGCCGCCCGGCCCCTCCACCACCGTCGTCTCCCCGTCCGCCAGGTCGTGCATGTCGAGGATCGGCGGATACTCGCTGCCGGGGGGCGTCTCGAAGCAGTAGCCGAACCGCGCCTCCAGGAGGCTGCGCGTCCGGGCATCGGCGAAGACCGGGATGCGCCGGCGCATGTGGATCACCAAGGCGCGCACGTCGTCGATGCCGTGGGTGTGGTCGGCATGGGCGTGGGTGAACAGGATCGCGTCGAGGCGCTGGACCGCCGCGTCGAGCAATTGCTCGCGCAGGTCCGGCGCGGTGTCGACGAGGAGGGTGGTGGGCGCCCCGGCATCGCCCTGCCGTTCCACCAGGAGCGAGCAGCGCCGGCGCCGGTTGCGCGCCTCCCGGGGGTCGCAGGCGCCCCAGCCGTAGCCCACGCGGGGCACCCCGCCGGATGAGCCGCAGCCGAGGATCGTCAATCGCAATGCGCCCATCGGCACCTCCGCCCCCGTTGGTACCGGAGGGGGCCCGGGCCTGTCACGCCCGATCCGGCCCCCTCCCCGGCTCAGGCCGCGGCCTTGTGGAACAGGCGGTGGAAATTGGCCGTCGTCAGCGCGGCGAAGTCCGCCACATCCATCTCGAGGGTCTGGGCGAGGGAGCGGGCAGTGTCCGCCGTGTAGGCCGGTTCGTTGGTGCGTCCGCGATGCGGCTCGGGCGCCAGGAAGGGGGCGTCGGTCTCCACCAGGAGACGGTCGGGCGGCACCGACCGGGCGATCGCCCGCAGGTCGTGGGAGCGCCGGAAGGTGACGATGCCGGAGAAGGACACGCAGAAGCCGAGCGCGACGCCGACCTCGGCGAGGCGGGCGCCCGACGAGAAGCAGTGCAGGACGGCCGTGAAGGCGCCGCGCGCCATCTCGTCGACCAGGATGGCCTCCATCTCCGCATCGGCGTCGCGGGAATGGATGACCAGCGGCAGGCCGGTCTCGCGGGCGGCCGCGATGTGGCGGCGGAAGACCCGCTCCTGCACCGCCTCGGGGGCGGCGTTGTCGTAGTGGAAGTCGAGGCCCGACTCGCCGATGCCGACGCAGCGGGGGTGGTGCGTGCGCGCCACGATGGCCTCGGTCGGCACGTCGGGCTCAGTCCCCGCCCCGTCCGGATGGGTGCCGACGGTGTGCCAGATCTCCGGGTTGGCCTCGGACAGGGCCTCGTAGGTCCGGGCCTTGGCGACCCGCGTGGAGATGGTCAGCATCCGGGTCACGCCGGCGGCGCGGGCCCGGGCGATGACGTTGGGCAGATCCTCCGAAAAATTCGGAAAATCGAGGTGGCAGTGGCTGTCGACCAGCATGAGGGGAGACTCGGAAAACGGTGGGGTGGGCAGGACGTCGTGGAAGTCGCCGGGGAAGTCGCCGCGGTTGACACCGCGGCTCACGCCGACGGCGCCTCCGGCTCGACGAAGCGCGGGAACAGGCCGACGGGGGCGGGGAGCGGCGTGCCGGGCACGAGGCGAGCGCCCTCCCCCACATCGGCCAGTCGGCGCCGGTCCGCCGGAACGGCGAGGAGGTCGAGGAGCCTGGCGCCGGAGCCCGGCATGAAGGGCTGCACCAGGATGCCGATGGCCCGCAGGGTCTCGGCCACGACGTAGAGCGAGGCCGCCATCCGGGCCGGATCGGATTTCCGCAGGACCCAGGGCTTCTGCGCGTCGAAGTAGCGGTCGGCGGCGGTGATCACGGCCCAGATCTCGGCCAGCGCCGTGTGCAGGGCGAGCTTGTCCATCGCCGCCCGCACGGTGGCGGGCAGCGCGTCGGCCAGGGCCAGCAGCGCCCGGTCGTCCTCCGTGAGGACGCCGTGTTCGGGAACCGTCCCGGACAGGTTCTTGGCGATCATCGAGAGCGAGCGCTGGGCGAGGTTGCCGAGGCCGTTCGAGAGGTCCGCCGTGTAGCGGGTGATGATCGCCTCGTGGCTGTAGTTGCCGTCGCCGCCGAAGGGCACCTCGCGCAGCACGAAGTGGCGCACCGCGTCGACCCCGTAGGTCGCGATCAGGTCCATCGGGTCGACGACGTTGCCGAGCGACTTCGACATCTTCTCGCCCTTGGAGAGCAGGAAGCCGTGACCGAAGACGCGCTTGGGCAGGGCCAGGCCGGCCGACATCAGGAAGGCCGGCCAGTACACCGCGTGGAAGCGGACGATGTCCTTGCCGATGACGTGCAGGTCCATCGGCCAGAATGCCCGGCGCGGATCGGCGTCGTCGGGAAAGCCCGTGACGGTGAGGTAGTTCGTCAGGGCATCGACCCAGACATACATGACGTGGTCGGGATGGCCCGGCACCGGCACGCCCCAGTCGAAATTGGTGCGGCTCACCGAGAAGTCCTTGAGGCCGGAGCGGACGAAGCTCGCGATCTCGTTGCGCCGGGTCTCGGGGCCGATGAAGTCGGGCTGGGCCTCGTAGAGGGCGAGGAGCCGGTCCTGGTAGGCCGAGAGCCGGAACAGGAAGTTCTCCTCCTCCATCCAGGTCACCGGCGTGCCGGTGGCCTTGGCCACGGGCACGCCGTCGGGACCGGTCTCGAGCTCGTCCTCGGCGTAGTAGGCCTCGTCGCGCACCGAGTACCAGCCGGCATATTTCGACAGGTAGAGGTCGCCGTTGGCCTCCATCCGGCGCCACAATTCCTGGGCGGCGGCATAGTGCGCGGGCTCGGTGGTGCGGATGAAGCGGTCGTGGCTGCAGCCCAGGGCCTCGGCCATGGCGCGGAAGCGCGCGGACATGTCGTCGACGAGTTCGCGCGGGGTGATCCCCGCCTTGGCGGCCGTCTGCTGGATCTTGACGCCGTGCTCGTCGGTGCCGGTGGAGAACAGCACGTCGTAGCCGTCGAGGCGCTTGAAGCGGGCGATCGCGTCCGTGGCGATCACCTCGTAGGCGTGGCCGATATGCGGCGCGCCGTTGGGATAGGAGATCGCGGTGGAGAGACCGAAGGTCTTCTCGGTTGCCGGGTCGGTGGCGGTCACGTCGAGGGATTCCCCGGATGCAGGGTTCACAGGATCAGGCCCCAGAATCGGGTCCTGGGATCACAGGACGGCGGGAGTCTACCATGCCGCGTCAGGCGGCGTCGCGGAGCGCGCCGGCCAGGTCGCCGAACAGGGACAGGACCAGCGGCCGGCGGTCGAGATTGTAGGTCGCGGCCTCCCGCGCGGCGCGGGCGATCTTGTCACACACCTCGACCAGGGCCGCAAGGCGGGCGGGCGGCGCGTGCCGGCGCCGGTCGAGCTCGGCCGAGACGAAGCGGAACACCGTGTCGAGGCTGGCCGAAAAGAGCTCGTCGGATTCCCGTGCCGAGAGTTTCTCGGCCAGCGCCAGGATGCGGCGCCAGTCCGGATGGTCGAGGCGGGCGAGCAGGGTCTCGACCTCCGCGACGAGGCCGGCCCGGGCGGGGTCGAGCAGGGCGACGGCCTCGGCGACCGAGCCCTCCGCGAGCTGTGCCGCCCGGGCGAGCGCCTCCGGGGCGGGCTGCACGAAGGGCGGGGCGAAGCCGCCGATCACCCGCGCCACCTCGGCCTGCGCGAGCGGGCGCAGGGTCAGGGCCCGGCAGCGCGAACGGATGGTCGGCAGGAGCCGCCCCGGCGCGTGGCTGACGATGAGGAACAGGCAGCGGGGCGGGGGCTCCTCCACCATCTTGAGGAGCGCGTTGGCGCTGTTGGCGTTGAGGTCCTCGGCACTGTCGACGATGCAGATGCGGTAGCCCGCATTGCCGGCGGTGGAGCCGAACAGCGCGAGAGCGCCGCGGGCCGCATCCACCGAGATCCGGGTCGCCAGGGTCTTGGCGTTGGGGGGCCGGGTCCGGCGCAGGGCCACGAGGTTGGGATGCGACAGGGCCGCGACCTGGCGCGCCGCCGGATGGCCCGGATCGACGGCGAGGCTCGCGGGTGCGCCCTGCGCCGCCGGGTTGGCGATGAGCCAGCGGGCGACCCGGTAGGCCAGCGTCGCCTTGCCGATGCCGCGCGGGCCGCCGATGAGCCAGGCGTGGTGCAGGCGCCCCGCGGCGATCGCCTCGACGAAGGCGGCCTCGGCCTCGGCATGGCCGACGAGGTCGGCCTGCTCGCGCGGGCGCGGGACCTCGGTCAGGTCGCCGGGCTCGACATCCTCGGGCGCGCGCTCAGGCCGCATCGCCGTGCTCCGTCCCGGGGCGGTCGTCGCTCCGGCCATGAGCCTGCGCAGGCAGCAGTCCGGCCTGCGCAGGCCGCAGCCCGGGCAGGCGCTCGGCCACCGCGGCGCGGATCGCGGCCTCGACGGCATCGGCGGGCAGGGCGGCGTCGACGATCGCGCAGCGCCCGGGCTCCTCTGCCGCGATGGCGAGGAAGGCGTTGCGCAGGCGGGCATGGAAGGCGAGGGCCTCGGCCTCGAAGCGGTCGACCGCACCGTCGGACCCCGCGTCGCGGCGCGCCCGCGCGCGGGCGAGCCCGAGTTCCGGGTCGCAGTCGAGGATCAGGGTCAGGTCGGGACGGGTCGGGCCGACGACGACGCCCTCGAGGGCGCGCAGGGCGGCCGGGTCGAGGCCGCCGGCCGCGCCCTGGTAGGCCCGGGTCGAGTCGGCGAAGCGGTCGCAGAGCACGATCTCGCCCCGCGCCAGCGCCGGGCGGATCAGGGTGTCGAGGTGGTCGATCCGGGCGGCGGAGAACAGCAGCGCCTCGGCGAAGGGGCCGTAGGGCTTGGCCAGCCCCGCGAGCAGCGCCTCGCGGATGCGCTCGGCCTTGGCCGAGCCGCCGGGCTCGCGCGTCGTCAGCACGGGACGGCCGGATTCCAGCCGGAGTCGCGCGGCGAGGCGGCGGATCTGCGTCGACTTGCCGGTCCCCTCCCCGCCCTCGAAGGTGATGAAGGTCCCTCCCCGCGTCCCGGGCGCCGTCACGACTTCGCGCCGGCCTTCTCGAACGCCTTGCGGAACAGGCCGGTGCCGACCTCCCAGGCCGCGTCGAGTGCCCGCTGCGGGAGGGTGCCGGCCTCCACGGTGTCGCCGGCATAGAGGGGCTGGTCGAGGGCCTGGGTGTCGCCGCGGGTGATGCGCAGGCGGCCGACCTCGCGGCCCTGCTCCACCGGGGCGACGAGGGGCCCCTGGTAGACCACCCGGGCGGTGATCTTGTCGCCGGAGCCGCGCGGCAGCAGCACGCGCACGGCCTTCCTGGCGACGAGGGGCACGCTGCCGGCCGCGCCGCCATACACCGAGGCCTCCGCCACGGTCTCGCCGGCGCCGAAGACCTGGCGCGGCTCGAAGGCACGGAAGCCCCATTCCATCAGCTTGCGCGATTCCGCCGCCCGGTCGCGGGCGGTCTTGAGGCCGCTCACCACCATGATCAGGCGCTGCCCGTTCTGCACCGCCGAGCCGGTCAGGCCGTAGCCGGATTCCTCGAGGTAGCCGGTCTTCAGCCCATCGGCGCCGATGTCGAGGGTGAGCAGCGGATTGCGGTTCTGCTGCTTGATCTTGTTCCAGGTGAACTCGCGCTCGGCGAAGATCTTGTACAGGTCCGGGTAGGTCTCGATCAGGTGCAGGGCGAGCTTGGCGAGGTCGCGCGCGGTCACCTTCTGGTCGGGGGCCGAGTAGCCGGTCGCGTTGCGGAAGGTCGAGCGCGTCAGGCCGATCTCCCGGGCCCGGGCCGTCATCATGCGCCCGAAATTCTCCTCCGAGCCGGCGATGCCCTCGCCGATGGCGATGGCGGCATCGTTGCCCGACTGCACGATGAGGCCGCGCAGCAGGTCGGACAGCTTGATGCGGCTGTTGAGCTGGGCGAACATCGAGGAGCCGCCGCCCCCCGCCCCGCCCCGGCGCCAGGCGTCCTCGGTGATCTGGAACTCCGAGTCCATGGTGAGCCGGCCCTGCCGGATCTCGTTGAACACGATCTCGGTGGTCATCAGCTTGGCCATGCTGGCCGGGGAGAAGAGCTCGTCGGCACCCTTCTCGAACAGCACCGAACCGGAATCGGCATCGATCAGGATCGCGTGGGGTGCCGCCGTCTGGAAGCTCTGGGCCAGGGCCGAGCCCGCCGCGAACAGGCTCAGGGCCGCGGCCAGCACCAGACCCGACACCGCCGCGCGCGCCGATCCGGTCCGACCCGCGAGGACCACTCTCACACTCATACCCTGTCTCACGCCCTGCCTCACGCCGACCCGCGCAGCGCCCCCACGATCAAGCGTGACGTTACAGGCATTCGCCGCCGAGATCGAACGCAAATCACGCGGGATTCCCATCGCGCGTCGATGCGTCCTGCCGGCCACGGGCACCCCGCGGGTCAGCGGGCCTCCGCGAATTGGGCGCGGGTCCGGGCCGGGGCCTTGGCCGCGACGGCCGTGCGCGCCGCGGCGGGAGCCTTGGACGACGCGGCGGCCTTGGCCGCGCCAGCCGACTTGCCGAGGTCGGTGGACTTGCCGAGGTCGGCCGACTTGCCGAGGTCGGCCGACCGGCCGGAGGGCACGGCTTTCGCGACCAGCACGGGCTTGGCGGCCGGTACGGGCTTGGCGAGCGGCCCGGGCTTGGCGCCCGTCGGCGCCTGGGCGGCCATGCGGGGGGCGGGCTGCGCCCCCGCCCGGGCCGGGGAGACGTCGGCCGCCAGCCTGGCGAGGGAGGCCTTCGAGGCCGGCGCTCCCGGGGTCGCGGCGAAGCGGGCGGCGGCGCGCGGGTCGGCCTTGGCCGGCATCGCACCGGCCTGAGCGAATTTCGGCGCGCCCTTGCCGGTCTGCGGCGCCGCGGCGAGGCGGCTCGCGGCGGCGTGCGGCTCGGGCCTCGCCCCGGCGAGCCGCAGCGGCGGCGGAGTCAGGCTCAGGGGTGCGGGCCGGGCGGCGGCCAGGGTCGGGTGCGGTTCGGACGGGCCGTGCCGCACGGGCCGGAACCCATCGGCCCGCACCGCCGTCGGCTGCAGGGCGGCCGGGACCGCCACGGTGGCGGCGCTCGCCACCAGGATGGGGGCCGGCTTGACCGGACGGGGGGCCGGAGCCGCCTCGGCCGCCTCGGCGGCGTTCTCGCCGGCCGACGGCCGGTCGTCGGCCTCCTTGAAGGCCAGGGCCGGGCGGCTCGCCCGGGCGAGGCGCTCCGAGGAGACCTGCGGCGCGTCCGGGCCGAGATCGGCCAGCATGACCGGCGCCGCGCCGCGGATGGCGGCGGGCTGGCCGTCGGTGCGCAGGGTGGCGAGGAGCTTGCGGTCGTCGCTGCCGGCGGTGGAAGCCTTGCCGGCATACTCGACGCGCACCCGCGCGGTGCCGCTGCGGCGGAATTCCAGGGCCTCGGCCACCTCCTCGGAGACGTCCATCAGGCGGTTGGCATGGTAGGGGCCGCGATCGTTCACCCGCACGATCATCGAGTGGCCGTTGGAGAGGTTGGTGACGCGGGCGTAGCTCGGCAGCGGCAGGGTGGGGTGCGCGGCGGCGATGGAGTGGCGGTCGAACACCTCGCCGTTGGCGGTCATGCGCCCGTGGAAGGCCGAGCCGTACCAGGAGGCGAGGCCCTCGCGGACGTAGCCCTTGGCATCCTCGCGCGGGACGTAGGTGCGCCCCGCCACCACGTAGGGCTTGCCCGAGAAGCGGCGTCCGCCGCCCTTCGGGATCACGTCGCCCTCGTTGTAGAGGCGCGGACTGGCCTTCACGCCGTATTTCGGATCGAGGCTGGAGCCGCCGCCGGCGGTCCCGGCGAGCTTCTGCGGGGATTGCGCGCAGTTGGCGGTGGTGAGCGCCACGGCCGAGACCGCCAGCAGCCGCCAGAGCGGCAGCGGGGCCGCCCCCGGGTGTCCCGGCTTCGTCTTACGCGCCATCGCGATGATCCGCCTCAGCCCCCGCCCCGATCCACACGATACGCTTGAGAGGGACCACCGGCGGGCGAGAGCAGGACCGGATGGGCCCCCGGGAGCGGCGCGCCCCTCCCGAGACGGGCGAGAATGTCCGGGTGACGTAAAGGAAGGCTGAACGGGATCGGCTTTCGGCGGCCGGACGGAGCGGCGGCGGAGGCGAGGGCCAAGCCTCGTGCGGCGCACGCGCTGTCTCCGGCAAGCCCCTGAACGATCGGAGACAAAGCGCTTTCGCCGTGATCGCGCCCAGGGTTCGTCCGGTGCGGCGGAAGGCCGACCCGAAACATCGAGAAACCCCGGCAAATCATTGCCGGGGCTCGGGGTTTCGTCCTAGCGGCCGTCCGGCTCGTTGAGCTGGTCGATCGAGCGGGCGCCGCGCTGCTTGAACAGGAGGTCGAGGGCCTCGAGCATCAGGCCGTGCATCTTGGCGCGCTCCGCATGGGCAATGTCGCGCAGCTGATCGTAGACCGGCGGCTCCAGGTAGACCGACATCTGCCGGGCGCGCTGCTTCAGGGTGGCGCTGGGGCGCCGGAGGGCGGGGGCGCCCGTGTCGAGCTGGACGATTTCGGCGGTCTGCTGGAGTTTGCCCGACGGGGTCGAGGCGGCAACGATGGAGGCGAGGCTGAGCTTAGGCGGCTTTGGCATGCTTGCTCACCTGCATGCGCTTCTCAATCCAGCTCCAGAGCTTGCGCACCTCGAAGGCGGCCTGCCCCTTCGGGTTGAACTCGGTGACGCCCTGCCCGACGCCGATGGCGTCCTGGTGGTCCGTGCGGGCGACGATGTTGACGTCCGGCAGGATGCCGAGCACGGCGAGGCCGTCGGCGGCGTCGCGGATCCGGTAGGAGCGCGGCGGGGTCTGGTTCAGCACGAAGGCGAACTTCTTCTCGAGCCGGTAGATCGCCGCCAGGGTCGGCTTGAAGGCGCGCAGGTCCGCCGGCGTCGGGCGGCACGGGATGATGCAGAGGTCGGCGGCGCGGATCGCCGAGAGGGTGCCGGCAGAATCGACGCCGGGGGTGTCGATGAAGACGTAGTCGTAGGCGGACTCGCGCAGCTGGGCCATCACGCCCTCGATCTGCGTCGCGTCGATCTGCGCCACTTCCGGGCCCTCGGCGGTGCGATGGTCGAGCCAGTCGCTGACCGTGGCCTGGCGATCCATCTCGAGGATGCAGACCGAGAGGCCGCGCTCCTGGGCGGCGACCGCCAGGGAGATGCAGAGCGTGCTCTTGCCGCTCCCCCCCTTCTGGGTGACGAACGTGATGGCTTTCATCCTGGCATCCCTTCGCGAGCGTCGACGAGTTCGGGTGACGGTTGTGGCGGACGGATCCGGCAGTCCGGATCGCCGGCGGACGGGGCGGTGGCGCCCGTCCTGTGACCCAAGGATGCTGCGATCCCGGATGTCGCCGATCATGGTTAACCAACGGTTAAGCCCCGGCCGGCCGGCGAAGGGCCGCAAGGCAATCTGAGGTTGCCTTTCTTGCGGTCAGCGCGTCGGATGCCCTTCACGTATCCGTCGTTTCGCTCTACGATATTCGCGTGTCGGATGCCGCGCGTTGCCGAAACGGCAACCTCAGGTCGTCTCGACAGGTCCGATCCCGCCGCTGAGGAGGCCCATGACGCGATCCCCGCCGCCGGATTCGGAGGCCGACATCCCCGGCGGCCTGCAGGCGGCCCTGGCCGCCTCGGGCGTCGTCGGGGGGTGGGTGCACGACATCTGGGCGGACCGCCTCGTCGTCTCGGCCCCCGTCGCCCGGGCGCTCGGCTGGTCGCCGGAGGACGGCGCGCGGGGCGTGCCCCTGGCGTCCCTCCTCTCCCGCACCCACGAGGAGGACCGCGCGCGGGTCGACAACGCGCTCCACGCGGCGATCGCCCGCGGCGGCGCCTTCGCGCTGTCCTTCCGCACCCGGGCGCCGCGCCGGCTCGACCTGCGCGGGCGCATCGAGCCCGACGCCGCCGGCCGGCCGGTGCGGGCGCGCGGCATCGTCCTCGAACCCGCCGAGGACCGCGTGGCCGGCATCCGGGACCAGCATGCGGTGAACCGGATGGCCGAGCACGCCATCGCCCTGCGCGGCCTCGCCGACGATCTCGCCCGGCCCGGCCTGTCGCGCCTCCTCGACCGCCTGATGGTCGAGATCGGCCACGAGCTCGCCCGCCACCTCCGGGACGCCCAGGACGGACGGCGGCATTGAACGGCCTCGCCGAAAGGCAAGAGACAAGAGACGGGATCAGCGGGGCAGGGCCGTGGCCTCCCGCGCCGGGCGGATCCGGTGGCTCGCGAGGGCACGCAGGGCCGCCCCGGCCCCGGGTCGCGCCAGGGCCTCGCCGTAGGCGGCGATCAGGCCGGCGCAATCGCGGGCGATCCGGGCCGGCGGCGCGGGCGGGTCGGCTTCCGCGCGGATCCCCGGCCCGGCCGCGCGGGCGAGGACGCGCGCCGCCGCGTCGTCGGCCAGGATCTCCTGCGCGGCCAGGAGATCGCCCTCCCCGCCGATGGCGAGGCAGGCGTCGGGGTCGGCGCGCCGCATCGCCCGCAGGAGCACGCGGCCCGCTTCGACCCAGGTGGCGTCGTCGGCGCCGCGCAGGATGCGGGCGAGCGTGCGCCCGGCCCGCGCCCGCAGGCGATCGAGGGCCGCGCCCTCCGGCAGTCCGGCCCGATAGCCGTCGAGATAGGCGGCCGCGAGGGCGTCGAGGATCCCGCCCCGCTCCGCGAGGGCGTCGAGGAGCGGCAGCGCGCGCAGGATCGCCGCCCGGGCGCCGGCCGGGCTCGGATCGTCGTCGAGGGTGGAATCCGGGAAGCGGTCGGTGTCGACCAGTTCGGTGGCGACCCGCGCCTCGACCAGGCGGGCGGGGTCCGGGATCCACAGGCTGTCGGAGGCGATCCCGAGGGCCTGCGCGGCGAAGGCCGGGTCGACCCCGGCGGCCAGGTAGGCCGCCCGCTCGGCCGCGGCGTCGGCCTGCACCACCTGCCCGAACAGGCCGGGATCGTAGGGCGCGTGGAAGCCGAGGCGGCCGTTCGTCACGAGGTAGCGCCCGGCGCCCCGCACGAAGGCGAGCGTGCAGGCCGAGACGCAATAATCCGGGACGTAGGTGGCGAGGCGCCGGGCGGCGATGAGGTCGCCGATCGCCGCCGCCTCCTCGACGAGGCCGCCCTCGCTGGTGAGATGGATGCGCGTCACCTCCGGATGGGCGGCGAGCAGGGCGGCGAGGCGCGCGGCCGTCCCCACCCCGATCTCCCCGGCGAACCGGATGTCGCGCCCGTGCGGCCCGAGGGCGAGGCGCGCCGGGGGGCCGGGCACCTGCGTGTGGAAGTGCTCCTCCAGGCGCAGGGACAGGGCGGCGTAGGCCGAGTTCAGGAGGGGAAGCGCCCAGGCGGCCGCCAGGACGGCGCAGGCGGCCAGCATCGCCCGGCGCATCCGCGCAAGCCCCCGCCCCCCGAACCCGCCCGCCCGAACCCCGTGCGACGCCATCCGCAAGCCCTCCCGATCCCGGCCGGCGACAGTCGTCGTCCCGGCTGGATCGGCCGATTATTGACTCCGCGAAGTCTCACGCAAACACCCTGCCAGTCCTGCGACAGTCACGGGCCGCGCCTGGATTGGAGAAAAGGGATTTTTGTTGATGTGTCCCGCCCGCAACGGAGGAGGATCACCTGCCGGCCGGACCCGGGACCGGACGATCCTTCCGGCGGACGGTCGACGATGTCGCAGGCGGCCTCAGGCCGGCTCGGAGGACTCGGGGGCCTCGGGCGAGCGCAGGAGGTAGGTGTCCATGATCCAGCCGTGACGGGCGCGGGCGGCCGCGCGGACGGCGCCGATCTCGGCGGCGACGTCGCCGAGGCGGCCCGAGACCAGGATCTCGTCGGCGGTGCCGAGGAAGGCGCCCCAGTAGATCGTCAGATCCGGGTCGAGGTGGTCGAAGCGGGGCCGGCCGTCGAGCATCACCACGGTGGCATCCGCGCCCTTGGGCAGGCCCCCGGCGATCTGCCGGCCGGTGGTGATGGTGATCGGCCCGCCGATGCGGTTGAGGGGAATCCGGTGGCCGGCCGCGAGCGCCTGGACGCTGGTGATGCCCGGGATCACCCGGACCGCGAGGTCGAGGGTCCCGCGGGCCAGGATGCGGTCGATGATCCGCAGGGTGCTGTCGTAGAGGGAGGGATCGCCCCAGACCAGGATGGCCCCGCAGCCCTCCGGGCCGAGTTCGCGCGCGATCATCGCTTCGTAGAGGGCCGCCCGCGCGGCGTGCCAGGCCTCGACGGTGGCCCCGTAATCCGAGGGGTTGCGGTCGCGCTCGGGGTCCTGCGCCTCCACGAAGCGGTAGGGCTTCTCGGTGAGGTAGCGGGCGCAGATCTCCCGGCGCAGGTCCACGAGCTCGGCCTTGGCGCGGCCCTTGTCGAGGGCGAAGACGACGTCGACGGTGTTGAGGGCGCCGATCGCCTGGATCGTCATGTGCTCGGGATTGCCGGTGCCGATCCCGATCACCAGGAGAGTTCTCATCGCGCGCCGTCCTCCGCTCCCGCCCGAGGCGGGTCCCGGGCCGCCCGCTTAGAGCATGCGGCGGGGCAGGGGAACCGTCCACGCGGAGAAACCCCGTGCGTTCCCAGTCCCTTATACCAGGGCTCACGGATCCCGACCCAGGGTCGGGATCCGTTGAGGTTCGGCGGGCGGCCGCCGCCGCGCGGTCGCGCGGGCAGACCTCGATGCGTCAGGCTCATCGAGGGCCGGCATCAGTGGGCTCCGGCGTGTCCGCCGGCACGCCGCGCGCGAAAACCGGCCTGTCGCCGCCCCGCCCCGTATGCTAAGCACGGCGCCGACATGACGCGCGTCCGGCACATGGCACTCTGGCTCGCTGCGGTGATCGCCCTGATCACCGTGGGCCTCGTGCCGTCCGGCGCCGAGGCCCATGGCGGCCATCCCCATGCCGCGGGCGTCGCCGCCCATGCCGCGGGCGTGGCCGCGACCGCCCTCCCCCCGGCCGCTTCGGCCGAGGTCCGGACCGGCGGAGAGGCTCTGCTGATCGAGACCCGGATGCTTCTGCCCCAGGCCGCCATCCGGACGGCCGTCGTGCTGTCGGCCTCCCCGACCCGGACGCTGAGCACCGGCGCCTGCGACGGCACCGGCTGCAATGCCGGCTGCCGGAGCCCGAGCGCCTGCTGCACCGGAGCCGGGCTCGCCCCGGACAGCGACGAGGCGGCGGGCCCGCGCGGGTCCGGCGACCGCGCCCTGGCGCGCGCCCTCCCCGCCCGGACGGACGTCGTCCCGGAAGCCCTTCCCGAACCGCCCAGATCCTAAGCCAGACGCTGCCCCGCGTCCGCCGGGCCTTCGAGCCTCCCCACGGGAGGCGCGAGGCCGGGACGCCGTTCCGTGTTCCCCGGCGAAAGAATCCTGGTCCATGTCCCGCTCCCTCGCGGCCGCCCTGCGCGCGCTCGCCCTCCTCGTCGCCCTCGCGCTCCTCGCCCCCCCGGCCCTGCCCATCCTGTCCGGGCCGGCCCAGGCCCACGAGGGCCACGATCATGGCGCGGAAGCGCCCCCCGCCCCGGCCGCGACCGCCCCGCGGGCGGAGGCCGTCTCCGAGCGTTTCGAGCTCGTCGCCGTGGTGCAGGGCACCGACCTCGTGCTCTACCTCGACGCCTTCGCCACCAACGCGCCCGTCCCGGAGGCGAGCGTCGCCGTGATGACGCCGGAGGGCCGGCGCAAGGCCGCCGAGACGGCGCCCGGCACCTACCGCCTCGCGGCCCCCTGGCTCGCGACCGGGGACGACCACGACCTCGTCGTCGGCGTCTCCGCCGAGGGCCGCACCGATCTCCTCAACCTCGACCTCCACCTGCCCGCCCCCGCCGAGACCGCGCCCGCCCCGGTGTCGGCCTCCGCCGCCGCCGCCTCGGCCGCCACCCTGGCCGACCGCCTCGCCCGGCAGAACCCGGTCGCCCTCGCGGCCGGCGGCTTCCTGATGGGGCTCGGGGTGTTCGCCCTGGCGCGTCGGCGGCGCGCGGGTTCCGTCCTGGTCGGCCTCCTCGCGGTCGGGGCGACGCTGGCGCTCGCCCTCCTCCTCGGCGGCGCGGCGCAGGCCCATGAGGGCCACGGCCCGGACGCGAAGGAGCCCCCCCTCACCCCGGCGGCGCTGACCGGCGGCACCCTGATGGAGCGGGCGCGGCGCCTGCCCGACGGCTCGGTCTTCGTGCCCAAATCGCTCCAGCGCCTGCTGGCCCTGCGCACCGGCCTGACGGCCGAGGCATCCGTCACCCGCAGCGCCGAGCTGCCGGGCCGGATCATCCCCGACCCGAATGCCAGCGGCGTGGTGCAATCCTCCGTCGGCGGCCGGCTGGCGCCACCGGAGCGGGGCTTTCCCCGCCTCGGCACGCGGGTGGCGCGCGGCGACGTGCTCGCCACCGTGACCCCGCCGGTCCAGGCGGTGGACGTCTCCGACATGCGCCAGCGCCAGGGCGAGCTCGACCAGCAGATCGCCATCCTGGAGCGCCGGGTCGGGCGCTTCGAGAAGCTCTCCACCACCGGCGCGGTGGCGCAGACCCAGCTCGACGACGCCCGCTCGGAACTCGGCGGCCTGCGGGACCGCCGCGCCGCCCTCGACGCCATCCGGCGCGAGCCCGAAGCCCTCGTCGCCCCGGTCGACGGCGTCATCGCCGAGGCGAACGCGGTGGCGGGCGCCATGGCGGCGCCCGGCACGGTGGTCTACCGCATCGTCGACCCGGGCAGGCTCTGGGTCGAGGCCCTCAGCTTCGAGGCCCTGGCCGAGGGCAGCCGGGCCACCGCGCGGACGGGCGACGGCGGCACCCTGCAGCTCGCCTATCGGGGCACGGGGCTCGCCGACCGCAACCAGGCGGTGCCGGTCCAGTTCGCGATTCAAGGCGACGGGCGGGGCCTGCGTCTCGGCCAGTTCGTCACCGTGCTGGCCCCCATCGGCCAGGCCCGTCCCGGCCTGCCGGTGGCGCGCTCGGGCGTGGTGCGGGCGGAGGGCGGCAGCCTCGTCTACGAGCATGTCAGCGCCGAGCGCTTCATGGGCCGCCCGGTACGGGTGGCCCCGCTGGATGCCGACCGGATGCTGGTGGATGACGGGATCGCGGCCGGGCGCCGCGTCGTGACCCAGGGCGCCGAACTCCTCGACCAGATCCGCTGAAAGGGACGCACCGATGTTCGAGACCATCGTCGCGCAGTCCCTGCGCAACCGCCTGCTCGTGCTGGCGCTCGCCGCCGCCCTGGTGCTGACCGGCCTCCTCGCCCTCACCCGCCTGCCCGTGGACGTGCTGCCGGACCTCAACCGCCCCACCGTCACGGTGATGACGGAGGCCGAGGGGCTCGCCCCCCCGGAGGTCGAGCAGCGCGTGACCTACCCGATCGAGACCCGGATGAACGGCCTGCCCGGCGTCACCCGGGTGCGCTCGGTCTCCGGCATCGGCCTGTCCATCGTCACCGTCGAGTTCGCCTGGGACGCCGACCTGTACCGGGCCCGCCAGTTCGTGGCCGAGCGCCTGGCGCTGGCCCGCTCGGAACTCCCCGCCACCGTGATGCCCCAGATGGGGCCGGTCTCCTCCATCATGGGCGGCATCCTGCTGGTGGCGGTGACCTCCGAGACCGCGACGCCGATGAGCTTGCGCGAGGCCGCCGACTTCACCATCCGGCCGCGTCTCCTCGCGATCCCGGGGGTGGCGCAGGTCATCCCCATCGGCGGCGAGGTGCGCCAGTTCCGGGTGGCGCCGAACCCCGCCGCCATGCGGGCGCTGGGCGTCACCAACGCCAGCCTGACCCAGGCGCTGGAGGGCTTCGGCACCAATGCGGGCGGCGGCTTCACCGATGCGGGCGCCCGCGAGGTGCTGATCCGCGCCATCGGCCGGACCATCGACCTCGACGACCTGCGCAACCTCGTGGTGACCACTCCGGCCGGGCCGGTCTACCTGCGCCAGGTCGCGGAGGTGGATTTCGCCCCCCGCCCCCGGCGCGGCGACGGCGGCTACATGGGCAAGTCCGCCGTGATCGTCTCGGTGGAGAAGCAGCCGGGCATCGACACCGTGCGGCTGACGAAGACCGTGGAGGACGCGCTGGCCCAGCTCGGCCCCAGCCTGCCCCCCGGCATCGCGGCCGACAAGATCCTGTTCCGGCAGGCGGACTTCATCGAGACCTCCCTGCACAACGTGGTGCAGGTGCTGCTGGAGGCCGTCGCCGTGGTGGCGGTGGTGCTGTTCGCCTTCCTGATGAACGCGCGCACCACCCTGATCTCGCTCACCGCGATCCCGGTCTCGATCCTCGCCACGGCGGCGATCTTCTCCGCCCTGGGGCTGTCGATCAACACGATGACCCTCGGGGGGCTCGCCATCGCCATCGGCGAGCTCGTCGACGACGCGGTGGTGGACGTGGAGAACATCCTGCGGCGCCTGCGCGAGAACCGGCAGGAGGGCTCGCCGCGCTCGTCCTTCGCGGTGATCGTGGCGGCCTCCAACGAGGTCCGCTCCGGCATCGTCTACGCCACCGTGATCATCTGCCTCGTCTTCGTGCCGCTCTTCGCCCTCTCGGGCATCGAGGGCCGGCTCTTCGCGCCGCTCGGGCAGGCCTACATCATCGCGATCCTGTCGAGCCTCGTCGTCTCCCTCACCCTGACGCCCGCCCTCGCCTCCTGGCTGCTCCCCGGGCTCAAGGGCCTGGAGGCGCCGGAGGGCCGGCTGATCCGCTGGCTCAAGGCCGGCAACACCCGGCTGGTGACCTTCGCCTTCGGCCATCAGCGCCGCGTGATGGCGGCGGCGGTGATCGGCGTGGGCCTCGCGGCCTATGCCGCCACCATCCTGCCGCGCGCCTTCCTGCCGGCGTTCAACGAGGGCTCCTTCACCGTCAACCTCGCCTTCACGCCGGGCATCTCGCTCGTCGAATCGAGCCGGATCGGCGCCATCGCGGAGGGGCTGGTGCTGGACATCCCGGAGGTGGACCGGGTCGGCCGCCGCACCGGCCGGGCCGAGCTCGACGAGCATGCCGAGGGCGTGCACTCCACCGATCTCGAGATCGGCATGAAAGCCGGCGGGCGGCCGCGCGAGGCCGTCGTGGCCGACCTGCGGGCGCGTCTCGGGGTGCTGCCGGTCTCGGTCAATATCGGCCAGCCGATCTCGCACCGCCTCGACCACATGCTCTCGGGAGTCAGGGCCGAGATCGCCCTCAAGCTGTTCGGCGAGGACCTCGACGGCCTGCGCCGCACGGCGGAAAGCCTCAAGGCGGAGTTCGAGACGATCCCCGGCATCACCGACCTCGCCATCGAGAAGCAGGTCCGCATCCCGCAGCTCGAGGTCCGGGTCGATTCCGGCCGCGCCGCCCTCTACGGCGTCGCCCCCGGCGCCGTGGTCGATGCGGTGAGCCGGCTGGCCAACGGGCGGGTGGTCTCCACCCTGGTCGACGGCCTGCGCCGCTACGACGTCACCCTGCGCCTGCCCGAATCCGGCCGCTCGGTGGCGGCCCTGCGCGAGCTCCTGATCGAGACGCCCAACGGCTGGGTCCCGGCCCATGCGCTCGCCGACATCGCCGAGCGCGACGGCCCCAACCAGATTCTTCGCGAGAACGGCCGGCGCAGGCTGGTGGTGCAGGCCAACACCCAGGCGGGGGCGGACGGCTCGGCCGTGGCCGCCGCCATCGCCGAGACCCTGGCGCGGACCACCCTGCCCCAGGGCATCACCGCGAACCTGGAGGGCGCGTTCCAGGCGCAGGGGGAGGCGACCCGCACCATCGGGCTCCTCAGCCTCGTCTCGCTGGCCCTGGTCTTCGCCCTGCTGGCGAGCCGCTACCGCTCCGGCGTGCTGGCCCTCATCGTCATGGGCAACGTGCCGCTGGCGCTGATCGGCAGCGTCACCGCCCTCTCCCTCACGGGGCTGCCCCTCTCGGTGGCCTCGATGATCGGCTTCGTGACGCTCACCGGCATCGTCGCCCGCAACGGCATCCTGAAGATCAGCCACATCCTCAATCTCGGGCTGACCGAGGGCCTGCCCTTCGGACCGGCCCTGGTGCTGCGGGCCAGCAACGAGCGGCTGGTGCCGGTGCTGATGACGGCGCTGGCGGCCGGCATCGCCCTGGTGCCGCTGCTGGTGGACGGCACGGCGCCCGGCAAGGAGATCCTCCACCCCGTCGCCGTGACCATCTTCGGCGGCCTGTTCAGCGCCACCCTGCTCGACGCGGCGCTCACCCCCGTCCTCGTCCTGCGCTTCGGCCGGGACGCCTTCGCCCGGCTGCAGGCGGCGCAGGCGCCGTCGGCCGATCCCGCCCCGGGCGCCCCCGCCCCGGCCCTCTTCTGATCCCACGGAGACGAACCCCATGACGATCCCGCGCACCCTGCTCGCGACCCTCGCCCTCCTCGCCCTGACGGCCGCCGCCCCGGCGGCGGAGGACCATCACCACGACGGGGACGGCCACGACCACGGCCACGGCACCCCGGGCCACACGCACAAGGGGCAGGCGAAGGCCGGGGCCGCCTCCCCCGCCACCAAGGCGTTCCAGGAAGCCGCCATGCGCATGCACGGCGACATGGAGATCCGCTATTCCGGCGACGTCGACCGCGACTTCGCCGCCGGCATGATCCCCCACCATGCCGGCGCCGTCGCCATGGCCCGGGTCGCCCTGCAATATTCGAAGGACCCGGAGGTCCGGGCGCTCGCCGAGGGCATCGTGAGGACGCAGGAGGCCGAGGTCGCCCAGCTGCAGGCCATCCTGAAGCGCAAGGACGCGGAGGCGAAGGCCGCGGCGCGCTGACGGGCGCCCCTGGTCGGGAACCGCCGCGGTTCTATCTGGAGCCTTTCCAGACAAGCCGGCCGAGGGCGCTTCCCGCATGAGCTTTCCCATCACGCTGACCGTGAACGGCGCGCGCCGCAGCGTCGTCCTGGAGGATGCCCGCGTCACCCTCCTCGACCTCCTGCGCGAGCGCCTCGACCTCACCGGGGCCAAGAAGGGCTGCGACCGGGGCCAGTGCGGCGCCTGCACCATCCTGGTCGAGGGCGTCCGGGTGAATGCCTGCCTGGCGCTCGCGGTCAGCCACGACGGGGCGTCGATCACCACGATCGAGGGTCTGGCCGAAGGCGAGGCCCTGCACCCGGTCCAGGCCGCCTTCCTCGAACACGACGGCTTCCAGTGCGGCTTCTGCACCCCGGGCCAGATCCTGAGCGCGGTCGGGCTGATCCGGGAGGGCCAGACCGGGGGCGACCCCGAGCGGGTGCGCGAGGGCATGAGCGGGAATCTGTGCCGCTGCGGCGCCTATGCGGGCATCACGGAGGCGGTGCTCAGCGCCCACACGGTGATGACCGGGCCGGACGTCCTGCCCGGCCGCCAGCTCGCGGAGGACGCGGCGTGAAGGTCTTCGACTACATCCGCGCCACGAGCGTCGCCGAGGCGGTGGCGGCGGCCGGCCGCCCCGGTGCGGCCTACCTCGCCGGCGGCACGAACCTCGTCGACCTGATGAAGGGCGGGATCACCCGCCCCGACACCCTGGTGGACATCACCCGCCTGCCCGGCCTCGACCGGATCGAGCGCGGCCCCGACGGCGCGACCCGGATCGGCGCCCTGGTGCGCAACGCGGCCCTGGCGCACGATCCTGTCATTGCCAAGCGCTACCCGGCCCTGGCGGAGGCCCTGCTCTCGGGCGCCTCGGGGCAGCTGCGCAACGTCGCCACCACCGCCGGCAACGTGCTGCAGCGGACCCGCTGCCAGTATTTCACCGACACCGCCAGCGCCTGCAACAAGCGCGACCCCGGCGCCGGCTGCGCGGCGCTGGGCGGCGTCACGCGGAGCCACGCGGTGCTCGGCTGGAGCGAGCACTGCATCGCCACGCACCCGTCCGACTTCTGCGTGCCGCTCGCGGCGCTCGACGCCACCGTCGAGATCGCGGGGCCGGGCGGCGCCCGCTCCGTGCCCCTGGAGGCGTTCCACCGCCTGCCGGGCGACGCGCCTCAGCGCGAGACCGTG
The DNA here is from genome assembly GCF_001422885.1 of Methylobacterium sp. Leaf104. GTDB lineage: Bacteria > Pseudomonadota > Alphaproteobacteria > Rhizobiales > Beijerinckiaceae > Methylobacterium. The sequence continues at coordinate 171,603 of NZ_LMMZ01000002.1, forward strand.
CTGGAGCCCGGCGACCTCGTCGTCGCCGTCACCCTGCCGCCCGAGGCGGAGCACTTCGCGGCCCACAGCCGCTACCTCAAGGTCCGCGAGCGCACCTCCTACGCCTTCGCGGTGGTCTCGGCGGCGGTCGGATTGCGGATGGACGGGGACAGGATCGGCCAGGCCCGCATCGCGCTCGGCAGCGTCGCCCTGAAGCCCTGGCGGGCGCGGGCGGCGGAAGACCTGCTGGCCGGCGCCGCCCCCACCCCCGAGGCCTTCGCCAGCGCGGCCGAGGCGGCGCTGACCGAGGCCAGACCCTCGGGCGACAACGCCTACAAGATCGCGCTCGCCCGCCGCATCGTCGTCCGCGCGCTCACCCTCGCGGCCGCCGGCACGCCGGAGCGCGTGCCGGCGCTTCCTGCGAGTCCCTTTGCCGCCAGCCCCTCCCCCTCGGCCGGAGCCCCCGTCCATGCCTGAGCGTCAGCGCCACGGCGCCTCCATCGGCCAGCCCCTCACCCGGCGCGACGGCCATGCCAAGATCACGGGTGCCGCCCGCTACAGCGCGGATGTCAGGCCCGAGGGCCTGGCCCACGCGGTGATGGCGGTGAGTTCTGTGGCGCGCGGCCGGGTCGTCCATCTCGACGTCGCGGCGGCGCAAGCCCATCCGGGCGTGATCGCGGTGATGACCCCGGAGAACGCCCCGAAGCTCGCCAAGTCGCCGGACCTGAAGGACAATCCCTTCGCGTTCCGCCTCGACCTCCTGCAGAACGACGGCGTGCGCTACGCCAACCAGCCGATCGCGGTGGTCGTCGCCGACACCCTGGAGGCCGCCACCGAGGGCGCGGCCCTGCTCGCACCCCGCTACGAATCGGAAGCCGTCAGCGTCGCCCTCGGGTCCGGCGAGGTGTTCGCACCCGAGACCATCGGGGCCGGCTCCGCCACGAACGAGGGCGCGGGCGACCTCGCCGCCGGCATGGCGGCGGCCGAGGCGCGGATCGAGGCGACCTACGACACGGCGGCGCAGTACCACAATGCCCTGGAGCCCCATTCCAGCGTGGCCCAATGGGACGGCGACCGCCTGACGCTCCATACCCCGACCCAGGCGCTCTGGATCGCGAAGGGCCGGCTCGCCGGCCTCTTCGGCATCCCGCCCGAGAACATCCACGTGGTCTGCCCCTATCTCGGCGGCGGCTTCGGCTCGAAGGGCTTCATCGCCGCGCCGCAGATCCTCGGGATCATGGCGGCGAAGCTCGTCGGGCGCCCGGTCAAGCTGGTGACCCGGCGCGAGCAGATGTTCGGCCCGGTCGGCCACCGCGCCGCCACGCGCCAGACCCTGAAGCTCGGCGCCACCCGGGACGGGACCCTCACGGCTCTCGACCACCACACCCTGACCCTGACGAGCCGGCACGACGACTTCGTCGAGCCCTCCGGCATCCTCTCGCGCCACCTCTACGCGGCCGGCGCGATCGCGACCACGCACGCGGTCTCCCGGGCCGATATCGGCACGCCCATCTTCATGCGCGCCCCCGGCGAGGCCTCGGGCAGCGTCGCGGTGGAGAGCGCGCTGGACGAACTGGCCCTGGAGCTCGATCTCGACCCCCTGGAGATCCGCCTGCGCAACTACGCCGAGGTCGAGCCGATCACTCACCGGCCCTTCTCCTCGAAGGCCCTGCGCGAATGCTACGCGCAAGGGGCGGAGCGCTTCGGCTGGGCCTCCCGCCCGCGCCGGCCGCGCCAGATGCGCGACGCCGACGGGCTCCTGGTCGGCTGGGGGCTCGGCACCGCCACCTACCCGGCCGGGATGATGCAGGGCGAGGCCCGCGCCACCATCCGGGCCGACGGCAGCGCGCTGATCGAGACCGCCGCCCAGGACATGGGCCAGGGCGCCTGGACGGTTCTGGCGCAGATCGGCGCCGACGGGCTCGGGCTCCCGATCACCCAGGTCGAGCTGCGCATCGGGGATTCGAACCTGCCGAACGGCGGCCTGGCCGGCGGCTCCACCGGCACCGCCACCGGCGGCACGGCGGTCGACAACGCCGCCAAGGCCGCCATCGCCGCCCTGGCGGAGCTCGCCGTCAACGACCGCGCCTCGCCCCTCTACGGCGCCGGCAATGCCGGCGTCACGGCCTCAGACGGCCGCCTCGCGCGCCGGGACGACCCCGCCCGCTCCGAATCCTTCGGCGCGATCCTGGCCCGCGCCGGCAGGACCTCCGTCGAGGCCAAGGGACAGGGCCAGGGCGACCCCGCCACGCGAAAGACCTACGCGATGCACGCGCACGGGGCGGTCTACGCGGAGGTGAAGGTCGATCCGGACCTGGGCCAGATCCGGGTGACGCGCCTCGTCGGCGCCTTCGCGGCCGGGCGGATCATCAATCCGCACCTCGTGCGCAGCCAGTATTACGGCGGCATGATCTGGGGCGTGTCCCTGGCCCTGCACGAGCACGCGGTGCTCGACCCGCGCTCGGGCCGGGTGATGAACGGCAATCTCGCCGAGTACCACATCCCGGTGAATGCCGACGTGCCCGCCATGGAGGCGATCCTGGTGGAGGAGCACGACCCGCACGTGAACCCGCTGGGCATCAAGGGGGTGGGCGAGATCGGCATCACCGGCACCGCCGGCGCCATCGCCAACGCGGTCTGGCACGCCACCGGCGTGCGGGTGCGCGACATCCCGATCACCCTCGACCGGCTGCTGGGGTGAGGCGGAGGGCCGGCAGTCCCGGGGCCGCCGCCTAGTCGCGGATCAGCTTGCCGGAATAGACCACCGGACCGGTCGGCTGCCCGGTGGGCGAGCCGCCGGCCGGCTCGACGGAGACCGCGAAGGTGCCGGCCGCCAGCGCGTCTCCCCTGGCCGGCAGGATCAGCGCCCTGGCGCCGGTGCCCACGAGGCCGAGGGTCTTGGGGGCCGCGCCGGCGCCGACGTACCAGAGCTCCAGGCTGTGCCCCGCCGGGGTCTGCGCGCCCACCGGGCGCACCCGTGCGGTCCCGGCCCGGGTGTCGATGCTGACGAGGAGCGCCGGCGCCTCGCCGCCGCTGCTGACCACCGCGACGTAGCGCCCGTCGGCCTCGCCCGGCCCCGTGCCGGGACGCGGCCCGCCGACGGCGACGAACAGGGCGAGCCCGGCCGCCAGGGCCGCGGCCGCGCCGGCGGCCAGGCGCCAGCGCCGCAGGGATCCCTGCAGGGCGCCGATGCGGTCGTCGTTGGCGGCGGGTCCGAGATCGCCTCCGGGTTGGACCTTCGTCGAGACGGCGGGAAGCGGACCGTCGGCCGCGAGCTGCCGGGCGATCGCCGGCCAGACCCCCGGCCCCGGCGCGACGTCGGGCGCCCCGAGGGCGAGGGGCGCCAGGCGGCGCTCCCAGGCGTCGCGCGCCGCGCGGGCGGCGGGGTCCACGGCGAGTTCGAGGTCCACGGCCGCGCGCTCGGGCAGCGGCAGCGTGCCGAGCACGTACTCGGCCAGGCGCAGGTCGCGCTCCTCCGGATCGGGGGTCATGGCGCACCGTCCAGGCAGCCGCGCAGGGTCGCGAGGCCGCGATGCAGCCAGGTCTTGATGGTGCTCACGGGGCGGTCGTAGCGCAAGGCGAGGTCCTCCCGGGACTGGCCCTCGCAATAGGCCAGCACGATGCAGTCCCGGTGCAGCGCCTCGAGCCGGCCGAGGCAGGCCTGCAGCGCGTTGCGCCCGAGGATCGTGCCCTCGCTGTCGTGGGGGTCGGCCAGCCGCTCCACCCAATCCTCCCCGTCCTCGGTCGCCGGCCCCTGGACCTCGCTGCGCCGCCGCACCCCGTCGATCGCCCGGTTGCGGGCGATGGTACAGAGCCAGGCCAGCGGCCGTCCGGCCGCCGGGCTGTAGGAGGCGGCCTTCTGCCAGATGCGCAGGAACACGTCCTGCAGCACGTCCTCGGCCATGCCGCGATCCGACTGGATACGCAGGACGACGCCCAGAAGTTTCGGCGCCGTCCGGTCGTAGAGGACCCGCAGGGCGGCCTCGTCGCGCCGGCCGATGCGGGCGAGGAGGTCCGCCAGGACGGCCTCGCTGCCCGCGCCGTCCTCCGCAAAGGGACCATCAGGCAAGGGACCGCCACGCGGGGAACTGGCACGCAACGGCTGGGCTTCCTCTGTGTCCGGCGCGAGCGCGGTCGGTCCGGGGGCGGTCCTTCGGGCGGGATCGTCTCAACACAGGTTAACCGAGGCCGCGCCGGGGCGCCACCGCGCGCCTCAGCGACGCTCGTAGAGCAGGCGGGCGCGGATGGTGCCGTCGAGGGCCCGGATCTCCTCCAGCAGGCTCTCGGCGCCGGCATCGGTGACGTCGGTCTCCACCACCACGTACCCGACCTCGCCGTCGGTCTGGTAGAACTGCGCGGCGATGTTCACCCCCCGCCGGGCGAAGGTGTCGTTCAGGCGCCCCAGCATGCCCGGGATGTTGCGCTGGACGTGGATCAGGCGCGTGCCGGTGGGACGGGCGGGCAGTTGCACCTGCGGGAAGTTCACGGTGCCGATGGTCGAGCCGATGTCGGAGTAATCGACGAGCTTGCGCGCCACCTCGGAGCCGATGCGCTCCTGCGCCTCCTCCGTCGAGCCGCCGATATGCGGCGTCAGGATCACGTTGGGCAGGCCCTGGAGGGGACTGACGAAGCGCTCCTGGTTGGAGCCGGGCTCCACCGGGAACACGTCGACGGCGGCGCCCCGCAGGTGGCCGTCGCGCAGGGCGCCCGCCAGGGCGTCGAGGTCGACCACGGTGCCGCGCGCGTTGTTGATCAGGAAGGCGCCGGGCTTCATCGCCCGGATCTCGGCCTCGCCGATCATGTTGTGGGTCTCGGGCGTCTCCGGCACGTGGAGGGAGACCACGTCGCTCTGGGCCAGCAGGGTCTCCAGGCTGTCGGTGGGCTCGGTGTTGCCGTGGCGCAGCTTGTCGGTCTGGTCGTAGAACACCACCCGCATGCCCATCGCCTCGGCGAGCGTCGAGAGCTGCGAGCCGATATTGCCGTAGCCGACGATGCCCAGCGTCTTGCCGCGCACCTCCTGCGAGCCGGTGGCGGACTTGTCCCACTCGCCCGCATGGGCGCCCACCGAGCGCGGCACGATCCGGCGCAGCAGCATCACGATCTCGCCGATGACGAGCTCGGCCACCGAGCGGGTGTTCGAGTAGGGCGCGTTGAAGACCGGGATGCCGCGGTGGCGGGCAGCCTCGAGATCGACCTGGTTGGTGCCCACCGAGAAGCAGCCCACCGCCAGCAGGCGCTCGCCATGGGCCAGAGCCGCCGCGTCGAGCTGGGTGCGCGAGCGGATGCCGAGGATGTGCGTGCCGCGCAGCGCCTCGTGCAGGGCCTCCCGGTCCAGCGCCTTGGGCACCCGCACGACGTTGGTGTAGCCGGCGGCGGCGAAGAGCTCGGCGGCGCTGTCGTTGATGCCTTCGAGGAGCAGGACGCGGATCTTGTCCTTCGGGAAGGAGAGTCTTTCGGCCATGTTCGTCTTCTTCTGGATGTCGCGCCCGGCGGGGCGGATGCGGCGCCGGGCCTTGGGGCTGCGCGCGGCCGTCGGGCGCACGGCACGAGTCCCCGAATGGGCCGTGTGAGAGGCCAGTTCACGGGTCGGGTCAAGGCCCGGTCTTGAACATCGGCGGCGATTGTCAGGCCGCCCCCTTGACCCGGGGGGCCGGCGTCGGGATGCCGGGGCGATCCGTCTTCGAGCCCGTGGCCCGCCCCCGCGCCCCCGCACGAGGACCCCGTCGAGGAACCCGCCGAGGACCCCGCCCATGAGCCAGTCAGCCGTGCCCGCCGACCTCCTCGGCCGCCTGGAAACCTGCCTCGGCCGAGGCGGCCTGCTCACGGGCGAGGAGGATCTCGCCCCCTACGCGGTCGATTGGCGCCGCCTCTTCCCCGGCCGGCCGGCGGCGGTGGCGCGCCCGGCCGGCACGGCCGAGGTCGCCGCCGTGATGGCGGCCTGCCACGCCGCCGGCGTGGCGGTGGTGCCCCAGGGGGGACATACCGGCCTTGCGGGCGGCGCAACCCCGGACGCCTCCGGGGGCCAGGTGGTGCTGTCGCTCGCCCGCATGAACGCGATCCGCCGGGTCGACCCCCTCGGGCTGACCCTGGAGGCGGAGGCCGGCTGCATCCTCAAGGTGGCGCAGGACGCGGCGGAGGCGGAAGGCCGCCTGCTTCCCGTCAGCCTCGCGGCGGAGGGCTCGGCCATGCTCGGCGGCGTCATCGCCACCAATGCGGGCGGCATCAACGTGCTGCGCTACGGCATGACCCGCAACCTCGTCCTCGGGCTCGAGGTGGTGCTGGCCGACGGCACCGTGGTCGACGGCCTGCGCGCCCTGCGCAAGGACAATGCGGGCTACGACTGGAAGCAGCTCTTCATCGGCAGCGAGGGCACGCTCGGCATCGTCACGGCCGCGATCCTGCGCCTCGTGCCCCGCCCGCGCCACACCGCCACGGCGCTCCTCGCGGTGCCGGATCCGGCGGCGGCCCTGCGCCTCCTCCGGGCGGCGCAGGATGCCCTCGGCGACACCATCCAGGCCTTCGAGCTGATCGCGGGCGAGTCCCTCGCCCTGGTGGCCGAGCATGCCGGCCTCGCGAGCCCGATCGGGCCGGCCCCCTGGACCGTGCTGATGGAGGCGGGCTCGAGCCTCGCGGGCCTGCGCGAGGCGGTGGAGACGCTGCTCGGCGAGGCCCTGGAGCGGGGCGACGCCACCGACGGCGTGCTCGCCGAATCCGGCCAGCAGGCCGCCGCCCTCTGGGCCCTGCGCGAGCACATCACCGAGGCCGAGGCCCGGGCCGGCAAGAGTGTCAAGCACGACGTCTCGGTGCCGATCCCGGCGATCCCGGATTTCCTGGCGGCGGCGGGCGAGGCCCTGGCGGCGGGCGCCCCGGGCACCCGGCCGAACATCTTCGGCCACATGGGCGACGGCAACATCCACTACAACGTGATCATCGGCCCCGCGCACGAATCGGACGCCGTCAACCGCCTCGTCCACGACGCGGTGGCGCGGTTCGGGGGCAGCATCTCGGCCGAGCACGGCATCGGCCAGTACCGGGTGGACGAGCTCGTCCGCCACCGCCGGCCGGAGGAGATGGCGCTCGCCCGCAGGATCAAGGGCGCCCTCGACCCGCGGGGCCTGCTCAACCCCGGCAAGGTGCTGCGCGCCGTCCCCTGAGCGCGGGCCGGGCCGGCGGGAGACGCCGCGCTGTCGAGGACCCGAGACTGTCGGAATCCGAGCCGGCGACCTATCTCCCGTCTCGACGACCACGCGACACGACGGCAGGAAAGACGCTCCCATGGCCTCGCCCGGTGACTGGAAGATCCCCGCATCCGCCCAGCCCAAGGCCGCCGATTACGGCTACGACCTCGAGCAGGCGCTCACCGCGATCGTCGCGCTCTCGACGCGGGTGCCGCCCGAGGCCTTCACCGCCGAGACGCTGGGCACCGAGCGGGCCGGGAACGGCGTCGTCATCGGCGAGGACGGGCTCGTGCTCACCATCGGCTACCTCGTGACCGAGGCGGATTCGGTCTGGCTCACCACCCATGACGGGCGCTCCGTGCCCGGGCACGTGGTCGGCTTCGACGCGGTCACGGGCTTCGGCCTCGTCCAGGCGCTGGGCGACCTGAAGATCAAGCCGCTGAAGCTCGGGCGCTCCGGCCCGGTCAGGATCGGCGACCGCGCCGTGATGGCCGGCGTCGGCGGCCGGGCGCGCAGCCTCGCCGTCGAGATCGTCGCCCGCCAGGAATTCGCCGGCTACTGGGAATACGTCCTCGACGAGGCCCTGTTCACCGCCCCCTCGCACCCGCACTGGGGCGGGGCGGCGCTGATCGGACCGGACGGGGCGCTCCTCGGCATCGGCTCGCTGCAGCTGCAGCAGGGCGGCACGGCCGGACCCAAGACCATCAACATGATCGTGCCGATCGACCTGCTGACCCCGATCCTCGACGACCTCACCGCCCGGGGCCGCGTCGACCGGCCGGTGCGCCCCTGGCTCGGCCTCTATGCCAGCGACGGCGAGGACGCCGTGGTGGTGATGGGATTGGCCGACGACGGCCCGGCCGAGGCGGCGGACCTGCGCCCGGGCGACGTCATCGTGGCGGTGGCGGGCGAGCCCGTCTCCGACCTCGCCGGCTTCTTCCGCCAAGTCTGGGCGCTGGGCGAGGCCGGCGTGCGGGTGCCGCTGACGATCCAGCGCGACGGCAAGCCCCTCAAGCTCTCGGTGACCTCCTCGGACCGCGCGCGCTTCCTGGTCTCGCCGCAGCTCCATTGATCCGGGCGTTCCATTGATCCTGGCCCTCCATTGATCCAGGCCCTCCATTGATCGAAGTCCCCGGCGGGTTTATCCCGTGCCGATGACGGACAACGCCATCCACATCGTCGGCGGCGGCCTCGCCGGGTCGGAAGCCGCCTGGCAGATCGCCGAGAGCGGCCACGACGCGGTGCTCCACGAGATGCGCCCGGTGCGCGGCACCGAGGCCCATCACGGGGGCGACTTCGCCGAGCTCGTCTGCTCGAACTCGTTCCGCTCGGACGACGCCAACGGCAACGCCGTCGGCCTCCTGCACCAGGAGATGCGGACCCTCGGGTCGCTGATCCTGCGCGCGGCCGATGCGCACCAGGTCCCCGCCGGCGGCGCGCTGGCCGTCGACCGCGAGGGCTTCGCGAAGGCCGTCACCGCCGCGATCGAGGCCCATCCGCGCATCCGCATCGTGCGCGAGGAGGTCGAGGGCCTGCCGCCCGAGGCCTGGGGCCGGACCATCATCGCCACGGGTCCCCTCACCGCGCCCTCGCTGGCGCAGGGCATCCGCGAACTCACCGGCGCCGAGTCGCTCGCCTTCTTCGACGCGATCGCGCCGATCGTGCACCGCGACTCCATCGACATGGGCAAGGCCTGGTTCCAGTCGCGCTACGACAAGGTCGGGCCCGGCGGCACGGGCGCCGACTACATCAATTGCCCGATGAATCGCGCGCAGTACGACGCCTTCATCCAGGCCCTGATCGGGGGCGACAAGATCGGCTTCAAGGAGTGGGAGGCGACCACGCCCTACTTCGACGGCTGCCTGCCGATCGAGGTCATGGCCGAGCGCGGCCCCGAGACCCTGCGCCATGGCCCGATGAAGCCGGTGGGCCTCACCAACCCGCACGACCCCACCGTGAAGGCCTGCGCCATCGTCCAGCTGCGCCAGGACAACGCGCTCGGCACCCTCTACAACATGGTCGGCTTCCAGACGAAGCTGACCTATTCCGAGCAGGTCCGGGTGTTCCGCACGATTCCGGGGCTCGAGAACGCCGAGTTCGCCCGCCTCGGCGGCCTCCACCGCAACACCTACCTCGACAGCCCCCGTCTCCTCGACGCGACCCTGCGGCTGAAGGCGCGGCCCTCCTTACGCTTCGCCGGCCAGATCACGGGCTGCGAGGGCTATGTCGAGAGCGCCGCCATCGGCCTGATGGCCGGCCGCTTCGCGGTGGCCGAGGCGCGCGGCGCGGCGCTCGCGCCCCTCCCCGCCACCACGGCGCTCGGCGCCCTGATCGGCCACATCACCGGCGGCCACATCGCCGCCGAGGAGGCCGGGACCCCGCGCTCGTTCCAGCCGATGAACGTGAATTTCGGCCTGTTCCCGCCCCTCGACCACGCTCCGAAGGGCGAGGGCGGCAAGCGCCTGAAGGGACCGGAGAAGGCGGTGGCCAAGAAGAAGGCCCTGACCGACCGGGCGCGCGCGGACCTCGCGGCCTGGCTGGGGCACGGACCGGCGCAGATCGCGGCCGAGTAGGGCTGCGAGGCGGCGCGCGCCCGGACAGGCCGGCCGCATCGAAACCGCTGCGCCCCGCCGGCCCTGGCCTCGGCGAAACACTGCGCCCACCCTGGGATGAAAGCCCGCGGGCCGGACGCATCAGGTGAGGCACTCCGATGGCAGGCCATCCAGACCACGACCAGGGCGGCTCCCGGGCCGCCGCCGTCCTGCGGGTGACGAGCGGTAACTTCCTGGAGATGTTCGACTTTTTCGCGTTCGGGTTCTACGCCTCCTCCATCGCCAAGGCGTTCTTCCCCAGCGAGAGCGAATTCGCCTCCCTGATGCTGACCTTCATGACCTTCGGGGCCGGCTTCCTGATGCGCCCCCTCGGGGCGGTGCTGCTCGGGGCCTATGTCGACCGGGTCGGCCGGCGGAAGGGGCTCATCGTCACCCTGGCGATCATGGCCGGCGGCACGATCCTGATCGCCCTCGTGCCCGACTACGCCACGATCGGCCTCCTGGCGCCCGCCCTGGTCCTGATCGGCCGCCTGCTCCAGGGCTTCTCCGCCGGGGTCGAGCTCGGCGGCGTCTCGGTCTACCTCGCCGAGCTGGCGCCGCCCGGCCGCCAGGGCTTCTACGTCGCCTGGCAATCGGGCAGCCAGCAGGTGGCGATCATGGCGGCGGCGGCCATCGGCTACGTCCTCAACCGCCTGTTGGCGCCGGCCGAGATGGGCGCCTGGGGCTGGCGCATCCCCTTCCTGATCGGCTGCCTCCTGGTGCCGTTCCTGTTCTACATCCGCCGCTCGCTGCAGGAGACCCCGGCCTTCCAGGCCCGCAAGGTCCATCCGCCGGTGGGCGAGGTGGTGCGCACCCTGGGGCGGAACTGGCGGATCGTGGGGCTCGGGATGCTGATGGTGGCGATGACCACGATCGCGTTCTACGCGATCACGGTCTACACCCCGACCTTCGGCAGGAGCGTGCTCAAGCTCTCCGACACCGACAGCCTGATCGCCACCTTCTGCGTCGCGGTCTCGAACCTGTTCTGGCTCCCCGTGATGGGGGCGCTCTCCGACCGGATCGGCCGGCGCCCGATCCTGCTGCTGTTCTCGGGCCTGACCCTCGTCACCGCCTATCCGGCCCTGGCCTGGCTCGTGGCGCATCCGAGCTTCGAGACCATGCTCGTGGTGCTGCTGTGGCTGTCCTTCCTCTATGGCAGCTACAACGGCGCCCTGGTGGTGGCGCTCACCGAGATCGTGCCGCCGGCGGTGCGCACGGCCGGGTTCTCCCTGGCCTATTCCCTGGCGACCGCCCTCTTCGGCGGGATGACGCCGCTGATCTCGACCTCGCTGATCGCGGCCACCGCCAACGCGGCGGCCCCCGGCCTCTGGATGGCCTTCGGCGGGGCCTGCGGCCTCTTCGCCACCGTGCTGATCTACCGGCAACCGGCCCGCGCACGGGGACGGGGCGCGGCGACCCCGGTCACGCCGGCTCGACCGTGAAGATCCGGCGTCCGGGCAGCTGGCCCGCATCGCCGGTGTCGCGAAACCCGACCTTGCGCAGGAGGCCGACCGAGGCCGCGTTCTCGGGCCGGCACTGGGCGATGATGAAGCGGTGGGGGAAGCGCGTGCGCAGCAGGCCCACCGCGGCGGTGACCGCCTCGGTGCCGAGCCCCCGTCCCCGGGCCGCGCCGCCGACCCAGTAGCCGACCTCGACGGCGTGGTCGCCGCGCAGGTGCAGGCCGACGATCGCCGCGAGCGCGCCGTCCGCCCGCTGCCAGGCGCCCAGGAAGCAGTCCTTCGTCACCTTGGCCGGGCCGATGAGCTGGCGCGCGTCCTTCAAGGTGAAGGGCGCGGGCAGGAAGTCGACCGCCCCGGTGATGGCGGGGTCGTCGGTCAGCGCGCGCAGGGCCTCCGCGTCGGACGGCACCAGCGGCGCGAGCCGCAGCCGCGCGGTCTCGACCGGCTTGAGATTCGCGAGGCTGTAGCGCGCGGCGAGCTTGCGGAAGAACATGTCTCCCACTTGGCCCGCGGCGGGCCGCGACACAAGGCGCCGCAGGCCCGGACACGCAAAAGCCCGCCCCGGGGCGATCCGGGGCGGGCTCTCGCGTCGGCAGGTGCGTTCGAGGGGGATCCTACGGGTGGATCACCATCGCGCTGAACGGATGCACGTAGGCCTGCAGCATCACGAGGCCGCCCACGAGGCAGGCCAGCACGATCGAGTGCCAGAACACGAAGCGCAGGATCTTGCCCTCCTGGCCGAAATAGCCGGTGGCGGTGGAGGCGACGACGATCGACTGGGCGTCGATCATCTTGCCCATCACGCCGCCCGACGAGTTCGCCGAGGCCATGAGGATGCCCGACAGGCCGAGCTGCTCCGAGGTGATCTTCTGGAGGCCGCCGAAGAGCACGTTCGAGGCCGTGTCCGAACCGGTCAGGGCGACGCCGAGCCAGCCGAGCAGGGTCCCGAAGAACGGGTAGAGGATGCCGGTGCCCGCGAAGGCGAGGCCGAGGGTGGCATCCACGCCGGCGTAGCGGGTGAGCACGCCCAGCGCCAGCATCGCCGCGATGGTGATGAGCGAGTAGCGCAGCACCCAGATCGTCTCGAGATAGGCCGTCACCAGGCGCAGGGGCGAGAAGCGCATGATGAGGCCGGAGATGAGCGCGGCGAAGAGCACCCCGGTGCCGGTGTAGGACATGTAGGTGAAGGAGAAGACGGCGGCTTCCGGATGGGCTTTCGCCACCACCGGCGGCACCTTCATGATCACGTTGTGCAGGCCCGGCACCTCGTACTTCCAGGTGAAGAGCGGGTTGACGATGCCCTTGAACCAGCCGGTGCCCCAGATCGCCACGATCACCGAGAGGATGATCCACGGCACCCAGGCCATCATGATCTCGCGGGAGGTCGCGGTGCGGCCGCCGAGATCCACCTTGGGCAGGTCGCCGGGCACGGCGGCGCCGAGCGAGACGGGACGGCCGCCGTTGACGTAGCCGATCGACGGGTCGTTGCCGCGCAGGGCCGGGGAGGTCCAGATCTCCTTGGGCTGCCAGACCTTGAGGAAGGCCACCAGGGCGGCCATCGAGATCAGGGAGGCGCCGATGTCGACGATCCAGGGGTTCACGTAGTTCGAGATCAGGAACTGGGCCGCCGCGAAGGAGCCGCCACAGACCAGGATCGGCGGCCAGATCTTCATCATGCCGCGGAAGCCCGCGAACACCCAGATCAGCCAGAACGGCACGAGGATCGAGAAGAACGGCAGCTGCCGGCCGATCATCGCGCCGAGGATGTAGGGGTCGTAGCCCGTCACCGAGGCGAGGCCCTGGATGGGCGCGCCGAGCGCCCCGTAGGCCACCGGCGCCGTGTTGGCGATGAGCGAGAGGCCCGACGCCGCCAGCGGCGAGAAGCCGAGGCCGATCAGGATCGCGCCCGTCACCGCCACCGGGGTGCCGAAGCCGCCCGCGCCCTCGAAGAAGGCGCCGAAGGCGAAGGCCACCAGCAGCAGCTGGAGCCGCCGGTCGGTGGTGATGCCCGCCACCGATTGCTGCAGGGTGGCGAACCAGCCCTTCTCCACCGTCAGGCGGTAGAGGAAGATGACGTTCAGGATGATCCAGCCGATGGGGAACAGCCCGAGCGCCACGCCGTAGGCGGAGGCGCGGGTGGCCAGGTCCGCCGGCATGCCGAACAGGAAGACGGCGACGCAGAAGGCCAGCACGAGGGAGAGCACGGCCGCGATATGGGCCTGCACCTTGCCGCTCGCGATCATGCCGAGCAGGGCGATGACGGGCAGCGAGGCCGCCAGGGTCGAGAGCCAGGCGTTCCCGAATGGGTCGTAGACCTGATTCCAGGTGGTCACTGTGTTCACGGGCGCCGTACTCCTCCAGGGCAGCCCGATCTCGTGCCGGGCCTTGTCTCCGTTGCTAGCAGAGCAATTCGGTCGGCTCAACGCGGTTAATCATGTATTCAGAGGGTGTTGCATGTCGATCCGCCTCCGACGCCGCGTCGCCCGCCCGTTTTCTCGCCCCGGTCTACGGCGCCGCAGCCCGCGCATTCCTGCCGGGACCAGCGGAACATGCCCCTCCGGCGCTCACTTCCCTGTCGAGACCCCGAGCGACCGGAAGCGGAGATTTGATCTATGTTTATGCGCGTCGACAAGCTGCAGGCCGAGCTGCCCGCCCCGAAGCGGAAGGACCCGAATGCCGCCGCGGCCCTGCAGGAACTGCTCGGAGGCAAGTACGGCGAGATGTCGACTCTGGGAAACTACATGTTCCAGAGCTTCAATTTCCGCAGCAAGTCGAAGCTGCGTCCGTTCTATAGCCTCGTCGCCGCCATCACGGCCGAGGAACTGGGCCATGTCGAGCTCGTCAGCAACGGCGTGGCGATGCTCAACAACGGTCCCGACAACGACGGCGACGAGACGGACGGCGGCGACATCTCGAAGGCGCCGTTCGAGGACATGAAGGACATTCGGCTGGCGGCCGCCTTCCTGTCGAACGGCGGCGGCGTGACGCCGGTCAACAGCAACGGCGCGTCGTGGAACAACGACTTCATCACCACGACGGGCAACGTCGTGGTGGACCTGCTGCACAACTTCCACCTGGAATGCGGCGCCCGCCTGCACAAGCTGCGCGTCTACGAGACCCTCAAGGACCCGACGGGCCGCGAGGTCTGCGGCTACCTGCTGGTGCGCGGCTCGGTCCATGCCCACGCCTACGCCCTGGCCCTGAAGAAGATCACCGGCGTCGAGATCGAGAAGTTCCTGCCGACCCCGAACATCAACCTCGACAAGATCCCCGAATGCCAGAAATACCTGCAGGAGGGCTCGCACCGCCGGCTCTACACCTTCAGCCCGGGCGACTACACCGAGATGGCCGGCATCTGGGGCAACGGCGAGGTGGCGCTTCCGGGTGACCCGCCGGGCGAGCTCAGCGTCGTCGAGGGCATGCCGGAGGGCGGCAAGATCCACCAGCTCACCGGCGTGCCCTCCGCCTTCACCCCGGACTACGCCCCCGAGGAGATGTTCGAGATCGCCGAGAAGCTGACGAAGAAGGCCCGCTGAGCCGGAGTCCTCGGGATCGTCGACGGGGCGGCTCTTCGGAGCCGCCCTTTCTCGTGGCGCGTTTCAGCCCCGGCGGGAGGCGCGCCAGAGGGTCCAGAGCCGGCGCCAGCGCGGGATCTCGACCACCGCGTTGAGCGGGTCGTAGCCCGGCCGCTCCATGGCGGCGAGGTAGGGCTCGACCAGGGCCACGGGCAGGAAGGCGGGGCGCGCGGCCGGCGCGATGGTGGCGCGCGCCGCCTCGTAGGCCTTGAGGTGCCGGCGGGCGAGCGCCCGCAGGTCGGCGGCGGCGCGCAGGAGTCCGGGGCCGCCGCGGCCGGTGACGATGTCCTCGCGGGTGACGCCGTAGGTCTTGAGGATGTCGGCCGGCAGGTAGACCTGGCCGGCGCGGGCGTGCCAGGGCAGCGCCCGCAGCAGGCCCGTGACCCCGTAGGCGACCCCGGCATGGCCGGCGGCGGCCGCTCCGCCGGGCTCGACCCCGTCGGAGAGGACGAGGGCGCCGAGGCGGATCAGGGCCGAGACGGTCTCGCCGCAATAGCCCTCGAGGTCGTTCACCCGGGGCATCGGGTCCTCGTAGAGGTCGAAGACCCGGGCATCGATCAGATCCACGAAGGGCTGGCGTCCGAGCTTGCGCCGCACGATGGCGTCGTCCAGCGCCGCGGCCACGGGGTTGGCCTTCACGTCGCCGCGGGCCTCGCCCTGGAGGGCGTCGCGCCACCATTGCAGGCGGATCTCGCCAGCCATCGGGTTGGAGGCGGCCTCGCGCACCCGCGCGACGGTGAGGCTGAAGGCGATGAGGGCGAAGAGGTGGGGACGGGCGCCCGCGGGCGCGAAGAGGGTGGCGAAGTAGCGGTCGGGATCGCCCTCCCGGACCAGAGCCTCGCAATGCTGGAAGGCGAAGGCGAGGTTGCCCTCGGCCGGGCTGGTCCGGGTGTCCGAATCCGTCATGTCCGGCAATTCATCATGCGACCGCGATCAGGGCGGCGGCGACCTTGCGGTTCTCCGCCATGAGGATGTTGTAGGTGCGCGCCGCGGCCCCCGTCTGCATCACGTCGAGGCCGATGCCGCCCTCCTTGAGCCAGCGCCGGAGCGCATCAGGAAAAGGCGCGATGTCGAGCCCGGTTCCGACGAGGAGCAGTTCGACCGCCCCGGCCTCGGCGAGGATCGGGCGCAGCGCGGTCCGGTCGATGGCGCGGGGCTCGTTCACCTCCCAGGCCCGGATGCCCGACGGCGTCACCAGGATCGAGCCGCGATGCGACATCTCGGCGAAGCGGAAGCCGCCGTTCCCGTAGGCGTCGATGAGGTGGCGCCCGGGAACGAAGCCGTCGTGCAGGCTGCCGGAGGACGCCATGGCCGCCCCCTACTCCGCCGCCTGGGGCACGCGCCCGCCGGCCGGGCGCCCCTGCGCCTTCACCCCCGAGAGCATCAGGCCGAGATAGATCAGCACCGGCGTCGAGACGAAGATCGCCGAGTAGGTGCAGATCACCACGCCGGCCAGCATCACGATGGCGAAGCCGTTGATCGCCTCGCCGCCGAACAGCACCAGGGCCAGCAGCGACAGGAAGGCCGAGGTCGCGGTCATCACCGTGCGCGACATGGTGGAGTTGATCGAGAGGTTGAGGAGCTCCACCGTGGGGATGGTCTTGTAGCGCCGCATCAGCTCGCGGGTCCGGTCGAACACCACGACCGTTTCATTCAGCGAGTAGCCGACGATGGTCAGGATCGCGGCGATCGAGGTCATGTTGAACTCGATGCGGGTGATGACGAAGACGCCGAGCGTCAGCACGATGTCGTGCAGCGTGCCCACGATGGCGCCGAGCGCCAGCTCCCGCTCGAAGCGGAACCAGAGGTAGAACAGCACCGCGAGCACGGACAGCACGACGCCGATGGTGCCCGATTGCACGAGCTCGCCGGAGACGCGCGGCCCCACCGTCTCCGTGCGGCGGAACTCGTAATCGGCGTCGAAGGCGGCATGCGCCTTCTGCATCACCGCGGTCTGGCCCTGCTCGCCCGGCTGCAGCGGGAAGCGCACCAGCACGGTGCCCTCGCCCCCGAGCTCCTGCACCTCGGTCTCGCCGAAGCCGAAGCCGTTGGCGGTGTGGCGGACGGCGCCGACATCGGCCGTCTTCGACTTCGCCTGGAGCTCCACCAGGGTGCCGCCCTTGAAGTCGATGCCGAAATTCAGGCCGACGGTGAGGAACAGCACCACCGTCGCCACCGACAGGAGCGCCGAGAGCGGGAAGGTGAGGCGCCGGAAGCGCATGAAGTCGACGTGCGACTCGTCGGGCCAGAGGCGGAGCAGGCGCATGATCGGTCTTTCGGCGATGAGGTCGGCCGGAGGCCCGCTGATCGCACACGCTGCCCCGGGCCCGGCGTCATTCCGGGGCGCCGAAGGCGAGCCCGGAATCCAGAACCACGGACGGCGCCCGTCCTGCCGCGCCGGTGCGTCTGGATCCCGGGCTCCGCTTCGCGGCCCCGGGATGACGCGGTGACGTGACGACCGTGCGGATCACGCGAAAACCGGATCGACCTCCCTTTGCAAGCAGTGAACGGACGGACAGCGAAGTTCAGAACGGCAAGGCCTTGGGCCGGGCCATGTTGTACCACAGGGCGATCATCATCCGGGTCAGGGTCACGGCGGTGATGACCGTCGTGAGGATGCCGAGGATGAAGACCACGGCGAAGCCCTTCACCGGGCCCGAGCCGAGGAAGAACAGGATCAGGGCGGCGATCGCCATGGTCGAGTTCGAATCGATGATGGTGGCGAAGGCCTTGTCGAAGCCGGCCTGGAGCGCCGAGACGATGGAGCGGCCCGCCCGCACCTCCTCGCGCACGCGCTCGTAGATCAGCACGTTGGAATCCACCGCCGTGCCGATGGTGAGGACGATGCCGGCGATGCCCGGCAGGGTCATGGTCGCCTCCAGCACCGACATCAGGCCGAGGATGAGGCCCACGTGCACGATGAGGGCGATGTTGGCGAAGAAGCCGAACACCCCGTAGGTGGCGAACATGAAGGCGATGACGAGGGCGCCGGCCACCAGGGTGGCGTACTTGCCGGCCTGGATCGAATCGCTGCCGAGGCCGGGGCCGACGACGCGACGCTCGACCACGGTGAGCTTGGCCGGCAGCGCGCCGGCCCGCAGCAGGATCGAGAGCTCGTTGGCCTGGGCCACGGTGAAGTTGCCGGTGATCTGGCCGGAGCCGCCGGTGATCGGCGTGTTGATGCGGGGGGCCGAGACCACCTCGTTGTCGAGGACGATGGCCATGCGGCGGCCGACATTCTCCGAGGTCGCCTGGCCGAAGCTCTGGGCGCCCTTGAGGTTGAACTTGAAGCTGACCATCGGCTCCTGGGTCTGATGGTCGAAGGCCGGCTGGGCGTCGGTGAGGTCGGCGCCGGAGGCCATCACGCGGCGCTCGACCGGGACGCGGGCGCCCTTCTCGTCCTTGGAGGGCAGCAGGTCGACGTCGCCGGAGGGCGAATCCGCCAGCATGCGGAACTCGAGCTTGGCCGTCTTGCCGAGCTGGTCCTCCAGCTTCTGCGGATCCTGGAGGCCGGGGACCTGGACCAGGATGCGGTCGGCCCCCTGCTGCTGGATCGAGGGCTCCTTGGTGCCGCCGAAATCGATGCGGCGGCGGATGACCTCGATCGCCTGGGTCACGGCCCGGCGCGTCCGGTCGGTGAGGCCCGCATCCGTCAGGGTGAGCTGGATCACGCCCTCGGGCTTCTCGGCGATGGTGAGGGTCTGGCCGCCGCCCTGGCTGACCAGGGCGTTGGAGATCGGCTGCGAGAGCTCGCGCAGCTTCGGCAGCACCTTGGCGCGGGCGGCCTCGTTCGAGATCCGGAGCTGGACGCCGCGCGGGATGATCTGGATGCCGCCCTCCGGCGTCACGCCGCCGGCCTCGCGCAGGACCCGGCGGACGTCGTCGCGCAGGGCCGTCGTCAGGGACTTGGCGAGGTCGTTCTGGTCGACCTCGAGGAGGAGCTGCGAGCCGCCCTGGAGGTCGAGGCCCAGCACGATCGCGCGCTGCGGCACGATCCAGCTCGGGAACCAGCCCGGCAGGGAGGCCATGAAGTGGCTGCGCTGCTCGGCCGAGAAGAAGCTCGGCACGGCGAGGCTGAGGCCGATCAGGATGACGGCCAGCGTCGTGACGATCTTGGTTCTCGAGAAGCGCAGCATCCGCCGGGTCCGTCCCTGTGTCCGTTTTTTCAGTGGCGATGCAGGCTGAAGGCGGCCCGCACGCCCGGGTCGCCGCCTCAGGCGGCCTTGACCGGCGCGCCCTTGACGCGGACTTCCGAGATCATCGTGCGCACGACCTTGACGCGGACGTTGGGCGCGATCTCGACCTCGATCTCCGAGGCCTCGTCGGCGACCTTGGTGACGCGGCCGACGATGCCGCCGGTGGTGACGACGGTGTCGTCGCGGCGCACGTTCTTGACCATGTTCTGATGCTCCTTCACGCGGCGCTGCTGCGGGCGGAGGATCAGGAAGTACATGATGACGAAGATGAGGACGAACGGCACCACCTGCAAGGCGATGTCCGCTCCGCCAGCGGCCGAGGTGGCCCCTTGCGCGAAGGCGGGGGTGATCAAGCGGGTGACTCCTCAAGGATAAGGCCCGCGCCGCCAGACCCTCGGTCGAGGGGGCGTCCGGGCTTGTCAAAAAGCGCGCGGACTATAGCCAGGGCCTAAGTGAAAGCAACGCCGCACGGGTGAGGCGAATGGGTCGCCGGCCCGCAAATCGCCGGCCGCGACGCGATTTATCGGGTTCATCGCGGCGCCCCGGCGCCGTAAAGCACGGCACACGCCGCTGCGCCCGAGTCCGAGGAACCGTCCATGACCGCCACGCCCCCCGCCGCCGACCCGGCCGCCCTCGCGGCGTTCCTGCCTGTGCGGGAGTTCCTGCCGGTGCTGGAGCGGATCGCCGCCGCCCTGGAGCGCGCCGCCCCCGCCCCCCGCGCGCCCGTCGACCTGAATGCGGCGGACGCCTTCCTGTGGGGGCCGGAGCGCCGGCTGATCCCGGTGCCACGCGTCAACCGGGTGGCGATCGGCCTCCTCACCGGCATCGACCGGGCGCGCGACACCCTGGTGGAGAACACCCAGCGCTTCGCCGACGGCCTGCCGGCCAACAACGCGCTGCTCTGGGGCGCGCGCGGCATGGGCAAGTCCTCGCTGGTCAAGGCGGCGCATGCGGAGATCAACGCCGCGCGGGCGCCCGGCGCCCCGCCCCTGAAGCTCGTGGAGATCCACCGCGAGGACATCGAGGCGCTGCCCGACCTGATGGCGACCCTGCGGGGCGACGCCCACCGCTGGATCGTCTTCTGCGACGACCTGTCCTTCGACGGCGACGACACCTCGTACAAGTCCCTGAAGACGGCGCTCGACGGCGGCATCGAGGGGCGGCCCGAGAACGTGCTGTTCTACGCCACCTCGAACCGGCGCCACCTGCTGGCCCGGGACATGGTGGAGAACGAGCGCTCCACGGCGATCAACCCGGGCGAGGCGGTGGAGGAGAAGGTCTCCCTCTCCGACCGCTTCGGCCTCTGGCTCGGCTTCCACAAGTGCAGCCAGGACGAGTACCTGGCGATGATCCGCGCCTACGTGGCGCGGCACGGCCTCCGGGCCGATCCCGAAAGCGTCCGGGCCGAGGCCCTCGAATGGGCCACCACCCGGGGCTCGCGCTCGGGCCGCACCGCCTTCCAGTTCATCCAGGACCTGGCCGGACGCCTGGGGCAGCGGCTGGAGGGGTAGCGCGCCGTCGACGGAGAAAAGGGCAGGGAGCCTGCGCCCCCTGCCCTCGCGCACGGCCCGAGATCGGGCCGCGCCGGTCCGTCCGAGACGAAGGATCAATCCTTGAGGTCGGCCGGGACCTTGCCGCCGTTCTCCTCGAGCTTCTTGATGACCTGCTTGTGCAGCCAGACGTTCATCGTGGCCGAATCCTCCTTGTCGCCGGTGTAGTGCAGCTCGTCGGCGAGCTGCTTGCGGGCGGTGAGGCTCGAATCGAGGTCGAGGAGCTTCATCAGGTCGACGATCGAGGTGCGCCAGTTCAGGGTCTGCGAATTTTTCGCCGCCATGCCGTTGAGCACCTCCTCGACGTCGACGGGGCCGCCGGCCGGGGCGCCGGTGCTGGTCGGGGTCGAGGCGGGGGCGTCCGAGCCGCCGGCGGAGGGCTGGGCGTTCGCCTCGGACGGCTTGGCCTGCGCGTCGCCGCCGCCGAAGGGATGGAGGATCTTGCTGACGATGCTGCCGAGGAGGCTCATAACAGTTCTTCCCTCAATCTCACGTCGGCGGCCGGTGCCGCGACGGGGTGACAACGGGGTGAGTCCGCCCGCGTTCCCGCAACGGCACGGATCAGGGGCGGCCCGGACGAAATCGAACGGGTCTTCGCCGGGGCCGGCCGGCCCCGCGGCTCTTCGCCCGTGGGAGATTCATCTTCTCTCAGGAGACCTCAGGGGAGATGAAAGCGCCAAACATCCGGGACCCGGCCCCGAGGGGAGAGCGGATTCTTGCGCCGGAGCCCCGTGCATGCCACTGCGCGGCATCCTCGTTCCCGGCCCCGCCGCAACGCCCCGCGTGCGGCGGGGCCGCCCCTGACCGGACCCTTCCGATGCGCCCGACCCGCCGTGCCGCCACTCTGACCCTCGCCCTCGCCGCCGCCCTCGCCGCCGGCGCGGGCCTCCTCGCCACCGGGCCGGCCGCGGCGCAGAGTGCCGCGCCGGTCGCGGTGCGCATCGGCGTCATCCCGGTGATCGGCGCGGCGCCGATCTTCGTGGCCAACGGCGAGGGCTGGCTCAAGGAGGCGGGCCTCGCTCCCACCTTCACCACCTTCGAATCCGGCCCGAACATGATCCAGGCCCTGGCCTCGGGCACCATCGACGTCTACGTCGCCGGCGTCGCGCCGCTCGCGGTGGCCCGCACCAAGGGCATCGACGTGCGCGTGGTGGCCGCCACGGCCATCGAGGAGATGGTGTTCGTGGCCGGCCCGAAGCTCGCCCCCTACTTCGCCGACGGCGCCGACAAGGGAGAGGCCTTCGCGAAGTTCCGGGCCAAGGAGGGCAAGGCCGCCCGCCTCGCGACCCAGCCGGCGGGCTCGGTGCCCAACACCACCCTGCAGCACTGGCTCTGGCAGGTGGCCAGGGCCGACAAGGCCAATGCCGAGGTGGTGGCGATGGGCATCGACGCGACCCAGCAGGCGATGCTGGCCGGGGCGGTGGACGGCGCCTCGATCCGCGAGCCCGCGCTCACCATCGTCCAGATGCGCAATCCCGCCATCAAGCTGATCGCCACCGGGGGCGAGATGTTCCTCGACCAGCCGGGCACCGTGGTGGGGGTGTTCGGCGCCTTCGCGGACAAGAACCCCGCCGCCGTGGAAGGCCTGGTCAAGGCCGTGGTCCGGGCCACCGAACTCCTGAAGAGCGACCCGGCCCGGGCGGCCAAGCCCGTCGAGGCGGCGCTCGGCAAGGGCATCACCGATCTCGCCACCATCACCAAGGCCATCACCTCGCCGGCCGCCAAGTTCACGGCGGATCCCCGCGCGATCATCGAGGCGACGAAGAAGATGCAGGCCTACCAGGTCTCCATCGGCACCCTCGACAAGGACGTGCCCCTGGAGGGCCTGTTCGAGCCGAAATACTACGAGGCCGCCACCAAGCGCTGAGGCGGCGCGGGTCCCGAAGGGGGTCTCCCCGGGGCCTACTCGGCGGCGAACAGGCCCGGCAGGCCGGATTCCGGCGCCGCCGGCGTGCCGGGCCTCGCCTCCAGCGGCGCCTTCGGGTCGCCCGGCCCGGTCTCGCAATTCAGGGCCGGCAGGGCGACGATGCGGTTGCCGCGGTAATCCATGCGGCACACGATGGTGCCGCGGGTCTCCACATAGGCGAGCAGGCGCCTGGCGCGGCCGGGCGAGCGGCTGCCGATGGCGCGCGCCAGGGCCTCGTCGCCGGGACAGGGCTCTCCGGCCAGCGCCGCCCGGGCCAGCAGCAGGAACAGGCCCTGGACCTCGTCCGGCAGGGTGGCGGCGACCCCTTGCGCCTCCTCCCAGCGCCCGTCCGCCTCGTCCGGGGCGACGTCGGCCCCGTCGAGCCCGGCCCGGGCGACGCCGAGGCGGCGGCGGAAGGCGGCCAGGCTGATGGCCTCGCCGTCGAGGCCGCGCATCCGGCAGCGCACGAGGAAGTCCTGGTAGACGACCGCCACCGGCTGGCCGCCGGCATCCGGGTCGGCGGCGATGCCGCGCAGGACGGCGTCGAGCCCGGCCCGGACCGCCTCCTCGCTCAGGGGCTCGGGCGCCTCCACCGGCTCGGGGCGGTAGGCGCTGAGCTCGCGCATGAGGTCGGCCGGCGTGGCCCGCGGCACCGGCGGCGTGCGCGGCGCCGGGGCCCAGCCCGGCGCCGGCTCGTCCGCTGAGCGGGTGAGGATGAGCGCGCGCAGGTCCGCATCCGCCGGGGCGGGCAGCGGCACGAGCTTGGGCGAGCCGGAGCGCGCGGACGTGGTCACCGGGCCGATGCGCAGGGCGAGCGGCCGCCGGCTGAGCGCCGGGCCCAGCGCCACGAACTCGCCGCGCGAGAGGTCGCGAAAGCGCTCGGCGCCGCGCCGGTCGAGGCCGAGGAGGTCGGCCGCACGCGCCATGTCGATGTCGAGGAAGGTGCGGCCCATCAGGAAGTTGGTGGCCTCGGCCGCGACGTTCTTGGCGAGCTTGGCGAGGCGCTGCGTGGCGATGATGCCGGCCAAGCCCCGCTTGCGGCCCCGGCACATCAGGTTGGTCATGGCGCCGAGCGAGGCCTTGCGGGCCTCGTCCGAGACGTCGCCGGCCGCGGCGGGGGCGAAGATCTGCGCCTCGTCGACGACGATCAGGGCCGGGTGCCAGTGGCTGCGCTCGGCCTCGAACAGGCCGCCGAGGAAGGCGGCCGCCGCGCGCATCTGCGCCTCCATGTCGAGGCTCTCCAGGGTGAGCACCACCGAGACCCGGTGCGCCCGCACCCGCGCGGCGATGGCCTGGAGGTCCGCCTCCCCGTGGGCGCCGTCCACCACCACGTGGCCGTAGGCCTCGGCCAGCGTGACGAAGTCGCCCTCGGGGTCGATCACCACCTGCTGCACCGCGCCGGCGCTCTGCTCCAGCAGGCGCCGCAGCAGGTGCGACTTGCCCGAGCCCGAATTGCCCTGGACCAGGAGACGCGTGGCCAGGAGCTCCTCGAGATCGAGGCGCGCGGGCTCCGCCCCCGGCCCCATGCTCAGACCCATCTCGATGCCGACCGTCATGCCTGCTCCGGCTCCCGCGCCGGGGCTCGTCCCGGGCGCTCCTCAAGGCTCTCGCACGAAGGTCTTAACACGCGCGCCCTCCGGCCGGTCCGCCCGCCCGGGCCGGCATCCACAGGCCAGGGGCCGCAGCCCGGCCGGGGGCGGACCGGGAGAATGCCGGTTCGTTCCACGTCTGTTCGAGCGGCCTCCCGCGGCTCTGCCCATATTCCTAGGACTATGAGCATAGGCCCAAAGTCCTGGGACTTTCGACTTAGGAGCTCCGTTTCCGGGCTTCGCTGCGGGAACGAAATCGGAACCTCCGTTGGCGCGGAAGCCGGCACGGCCCGGCATCGCTCTCCCGATCGGCACTAAGTTGCACACGAATCCGGGGCCGGCCCTTGCCGCACGGGTGGCCTGATCCAGGTAATCCGTCCATGAACCCGATCCTCGTCGTCGCCCTCGTCTGCGCCTCCACCGTCCAGGCTCCGGATTGCTCCCGCGAAACGGCTCTCGACATCATCACCGGCCCGGCCCACACCCTGCAGGAATGCCTGGTGCAGGGGCCGGTCCTCGCCGCCAGTGCCGGGCACGGCAACGGGACGGGCACCTACGTGAAGACGCGCTGCGAACCGCGGCGCTGAGCCGGCCGGAACGGAGCCGCCGATGGACGATGTCAGCCCCGAACGCGCGGTGATGATCCGCCTGCGCGCCCGCCTCGCCGTGGTGGAGCGCGCCGCCTGGTTCGGCCTCGTCCAGGCCATGCGCGCGCAGCCGGCCGAGACCGAGGCCTATCTCACGGCCGAGCGGGCCAAGTGCGCCGAGGGCTTCGGCCAGCGCGGCTGGGCCGCCGACCTGACGGAGGCCGAGCGCGCGATGCTCGGGGCCGAGGTCGATGCGGGGCTCGCCGGCCTCATCGCGGATGCCAAGGCCGAACTCGGCCAGAGCTGAGCCGGCGATTCCCGAGCCGAAGCGCGGCCGAGCCTCATCCCCCGAAGCGGTCCGCCCAGGCCGGCGGCCCGGCCCAGCCGGGCGGCACCGTCGCCCGATGCACGCCGATCGCCACCGCGCGGGCCAGCGTGCGCGCCGCCGCGTCGCCGATCCGTGCGAGGTCCGTGACGGGGTCGGCCAGGGCGACCCGGCCGGTGGAGACGGCGAACACCACGTCGCCGTCGAGCGGCGTGTGCACGGGATGGATCGCCCGGGCGAGGCCGTCCTGGGCCATCACGGCGAGGCGGCGCGCCTGGGCCTTGGTGAGGGCGGCGTCGGTGGCGACCACCGCCAGGGTCGTGCTCGCCCCGGCCGGGGCCTTGCGCGGCGGCCAGTCGAAGGCGTCGGCCGGCATCGCGGCGGGAAACCCCAATCCACCGAACTCGCCGCCGATCTCGTAGGGGCCGGCCCAGAAATGCGGCCCCGCCCCCACCGTCACCCGGCCGAAGGCGTTCACCGCCACCAGGGCGCCGACCCGCACGGCCGAGCCCGCGACATCCCGCAGACCGTCCACCTCCGCCGAGGCGGAGCCGATCCCGCCCTTCAGGTTCGCGGTGGCGGCCCCCGTCCCGGCCCCGACGGAGCCGAGGGCGACGTCGCGGGTCGCCGCCACCGCCGCCGCGTGGCCGAGGTCGCGGTAGGGCGCGTACCGGCCCCAGGCCTTGTCGCCGCCGTTGAGGAGGTCGAACAGGATCGCGGCCGGCACGATCGGCACCCGGGCCGGGCCGACGGCGAAGCCGCGCCCGGTCTCGGCCAGATGCGCGACGACGCCGGCGGCGGCATCGAGGCCGAAGGCCGAGCCCCCGGACAGCACCAGGGCGTCGATGCGCTCGACCGTGCGCTCGGGGTCGAGGAGGTCGGTCTCGCGGGTGCCGGGGCCGCCGCCGCGCACGTCGACGCCCGCCACCACGGGGTCGTCGA
Organism: Methylobacterium sp. Leaf104; assembly: GCF_001422885.1. GTDB lineage: Bacteria > Pseudomonadota > Alphaproteobacteria > Rhizobiales > Beijerinckiaceae > Methylobacterium. The sequence continues at coordinate 197,481 of NZ_LMMZ01000002.1, forward strand.
ACAGGAGCGCGGTGACGCCGCTGGCGAGGCGCGGATCGGTGGCGTGGCCGACCCGGAGGCCGGCGATGTCGGTGATGCGGTTGGTCAGCACGGGGTCACCTCCTCCCGGGCGGCCAGGATCGCACGCGCCGGGGTTCCGGGCGAGGGGTTCCGGGCGACCGCCCGTCAGCCCGCCCGCGCCCGCCGCGCGGCGCGATAGGCGTCGACGGCGTAGATCGCCAGCGCCAGCCAGATCAGCCCGAACAGCAGGGCGCGGTGCGGCTCCAGGCGCTCGCCGTAGACGAGGGTGCTGAGGATGAGGAGGCAGGAGGGGGCGAGGTACTGCATCAGCCCGAGGGTCGCCAGGGTGAGCCGCTCGGCGGCGGCCGCGAACCAGATCAGCGGCAGCGCCGTGGTGGCCCCGGTGAGCAGGACGAGGCCGGCGCGCACGGGGTCGCCCTGGATCACCGGCGGCGCGAAGGCCGCGAGGTAGATCAGCGCCACCGGCAGCAGCACCAGCGTCTCGGCGGCGAAGCCCACCATGGCGTCGACGCCGACGACCTTGCGGGCGAGCCCGTAGAGCGAGAAGCTGCCGGCCAGTGCGAGTGAGACCCAGGGCAGGCTCCCCGCCAGGGCGACGGCCAGGAGCACGGCGCCGGCGGCCAGCGCCACCGCCGCGGCCTGGACCGGGCGCAGGCGCTCGCCCAGCACCACGGCGCCCAAGCCCACGCTCATCAGCGGGTTGATGAAGTAGCCCAGGCTCGCGTCGAGCATGTGCCCGGACTGCACGGCCTGGAGGTAGAGGAGCCAGTTCACGCCGATCAGCCCGGCCGACAGGACGAGGAGCCCGTGCCGGCGCACCAGGGGGAAGGGGTTCCGGATCCGGCGGCGCAGGGCCGCCAGCAGCCCGGCGACGAGCAGGCTCGACCAGACGATGCGGTGGGCCAGGATGCTCGGGGCGGGCACGGCGTCGAGCAGGCGGAAATGCACCGGGACCACGAGGCCCCAGCTCAGATAGGCGCCGAGCGCGTAGATCAGACCCAAAGGCCGCCTCCCCCTGCCGTGCCGTCCGCCTTGCCGGCCCGTCCGGGCCGCCGGCCCGCGGGGGACCGGGCGCGGCTTATAGCAGGCGCTCGGGGACCCGCCCGTGCGGGATGGCGCATGGCGGGGGCGCGCGCCGCGGGTGCGCTCAGCGCGTGCGGGCGAGGGTGACGGCGGGGTCGCCGCGCATCAGGGCGTTCAGGCGCTCGGTGTCGAAGCCCTCGGCGGCCTTCCTGGCCGGCTTCGGGGCCGGCGCGGCGGCGACCCTGGCCACGGGCTTGGCCGGGATCCGGCCCGCCGCCTCGCGGGCGGTGGTCTCCCGGGTGGCGGTCTCGCGCGTGGTGGAGGCCTTGGGCACGGGGGGCCGGGTGACGGTCTGGCGGGCGACGGCGTCGCGCCCGAGGATGTCGCTGATCGAGGGGCCGGTCTCGGACGGGAGCGAGCCCGTCACGGTGGGCTCGGGCGGGCGGATCCGGGTGAGGGCGGCCACCGGCGCGGCGGAGGCCTTGGGCGCCGGATGGTCGAGCCGGTCGACGCAGGCGAAGGCGATGATCAGGGCGCTGCCGCCGAAGACGCTGCCGACGACGATGTTCCGCAGGATACGCAAGGGACGGGCTTCCCGGATACGCGAGTACCGGAATGGATTTAGCGCATCGGCGTTAACGAACCGGAGCCCGCCCGGGCGCGCGGCGTCCTGCGCCGGCACACCTTTCCCCGCTCACAGGATGCGGGCGAGGAAGTCCCGGGTGCGGGGATGCGCGGGGCGATCGAAGAAGGCCTCGGGCGGCGCCGCCTCGACGATCTGGCCCTCGTCCATGAACACCACCCGGTCGGCGACCCGCCGGGCGAAGCCCATCTCGTGGGTGACGCAGAGCATGGTCATGCCGCGGCCGGCCAGGTCCGTCATGGTGTCGAGCACCTCCTGCACCATCTCGGGGTCGAGGGCCGAGGTCGGCTCGTCGAACAGCATCACCGCCGGGTCGAGGCAGAGGGCGCGGGCGATGGCGACGCGCTGCTGCTGGCCGCCGGAGAGCTGGCCGGGATAGCGGGCGGCCAGATCCGCGATGGCGAGGCGCGCGAGCTCGTCCCGCGCCCGCGCCTCGGCGGCCCGGCGTCCGATCCCGCGCCCGTGGATCGGCGCCAGGGTGCAGTTCTCCAGGACGGTGAGGTGGGGAAACAGGTTGAAGTGCTGGAACACCATGCCGACGGCGCGCCGCACCGACGGGATGCGGGCGGGGGTGAGGTCGCGGCCCTCCACCCGGACGGTGCCGCCCTGATACGGCTCGAGGCCGTTGACGCAGCGGATCAGGGTCGACTTGCCCGAGCCCGAAGGGCCGCAGATCACGATCCTCTCGGACCGGGCGACCGTGAGCGAGACCGCGCGCAGGACGTGGGCGCTGCCGAACCACTTGTTCACGGCGCGGAATTCGACGGCGGGCGCGGTCATGCCCGGCCCCGCTCGCCGGCGGCCAGGCGCCGCTCGATGAAGGCGGCGTAGCGCGCCATCGAGAAGCAGACCGCGAGGTAGAACAGGGCGGCGAAGGCGTAGGCCGTGGCCGGAATCGTCGGCGCCGACCAGCGCGGATCGGCACGCGCCGCCTCCAGCACCCGGATGAAGTCGGCGATCCCCACGATGGAGACGAGCGTCGTGTCCTTGAACAGGCCGATCAGGGTGTTGACGATGCCCGGCACCACCACCTTGAGGGCCTGGGGCAGGACGACGAGGCGCATGGCCTGCCACCGGGTCAGACCCAGCGCCAGGGCCGCCCGCCCCTGCCCCTCGGGGACGGCCTGCAGGCCGCCGCGCACCACCTCGGCCATGTAGGCGGAGGCGAACAGCGCGATGCCGACGAGCGGCCGCACCAGCCGGTCCACGGTGAGGTCCCCGGGCAGGAACAGCGGCAGCATCACGTTGGCCATGAACAGCACGGTGATCAGCGGCACCCCGCGCCAGAACTCGATGAAGCCGATGCAGGCATAGCGCAGGACCGGCAGCTCGGAGCGCCGCCCCAGCGCCAGCAGGATGCCCAGCGGCAGGGAGGCGACGATGCCCACCAGCGAGACCACCAGGGTCACCAGGATGCCGCCCCACAGGCTGGTGGCGACGGGGGCGAGGCCGAGGACAGCAGTCCCCGAGAGGAGCCCGTAGGACAGGAGCGGGCCGACGAGGAAGACGAAGACCGCCCCGAGGCCGCGGCGCGGCGCGTCGAGCCACAGCATCCAGGCCGTGCCCAGGGCCACGAGGCCGAAGAACAGGTTCGGGCGCCAGCGCTCGGCCGCCGGGTAGGAGCCGTAGACCAGGTAGTTGATCTTGGCGCCGACGAAGGCCCAGCAGGCGCCGACGGCGCGCCCGGCGACCTCGGGGCGGCAGGCCTCGCCCGAATTCCCGCTCCAGACCGCGTCGGTGACGAGGAAGCGGAACACCGGCGGCAGCAGGAGCGCCAGCCCGGCCAGGATCACCAGCGTCGTCAGGGTGTTGCCGGGCCCCGAGAACAGGTTCGTCCGGAGCCAGCCGGCGGGGCCGCCGGTCCGGCGCGGGGGCGGGGCCGGCGGCAGGAGGGTCTCGCGGACGCGGGTCATGGAGCGATCGACCTCATCGCGTCACCGGGGCCGCGCGGCGGTCGTAGGCGTTCATCAGCGCGGCGAGGCCGAGGCTCAGGGTCAGGTAGACCGCCATGGTGATCGCCACGACCTCGACGGCCTGGTTGGTCTGGTTGAGCACCGTGCCCATGAAGACGTGGACGAGGTCGGGATAGCCGATCAGCACCGCCAGGGACGAGTTCTTCGTCACGTTGAGGTACTGGCTGGTGAGCGGCGGCACGATCACCCGCATGGCCTGCGGGATGGTGACGAGGCGCAAGGCCTTGGCCCGGCCGAGGCCCAGGGCGGCGGCCGCCTCCCCCTGCCCCCGGTCCACGCTGTTGAGGCCGGCGCGCACGATCTCGGCGATGAAGGCCGCCGTGTAGGTGGACAATCCGAGGAGCAGGGCGGCGAATTCCGGCAGGATCCCAAGGCCGCCCTCCGGCCCGAAGGGGCCGGGAGACGGCCAGGCGATCCCAACGGGATGCCCCGCGAGGGCGAGCCCGAGCCAGGCGAGCGCCGGCGGCCCGAGCGCCAGGGCGAGGGCCGGCCCCGCGAACCGGCCGGGTTCGGCCCCGGCCCCGGCGCGCCGGGCCGCGCGTCGCGCCCAGACCGCGGCCCCGACGATTCCCGCCCCGAAGGCCAGGGGCACGAGCGAGCCGAATCCGAAAAACTCCGGGCGCGGCAGGACCAGCCCGCGCTGGCTGAGATAGGCCCCGCCCCAGGCGGCCGGACGCTGCGCCTCGGGCAGCGCCACCCGCACGGCCACGTACCAGACCAGGAGCTGGAGCAGCAGCGGCAGGTTGCGCAGGGTCTCGACATAGGTGGCCGCCAGGGTCCGGGCGAGCCAGTTCGGCGAGAGCCGGGCGATGCCGACGGCGAATCCGATCAGCGTGGCCAGCCCGATGGCGAGGCCCGAGACCAGGAGCGTGTTGAGGAGGCCGACGCAAAACGCGTCGAGATAGGTCGAGGTGGCGGCCGCGTAGGGGATCAGCCGCTGGCCGATGTCGAACCCGGCGGCCCGCGCGAGGAAGCCGAAGCCGGCGGTGATGCCCTGGCGCGCGAGCTTTTCGGACGCGTTGGCGACGGCGAGATAGGCCAGCCCGGCGAGTGCGAGCGCGACGAGGGCCTGGAGCACGAGGGCGCGCGCGGATCTCGGTGCCGATCCGGGCCGGGGCGGACCGGCCCTCACCGGATCGGCGGCCCGTATTGCAGGCCCCCGTTGGTCCAGAGGGCGTTCAGCCCGCGCGGGATCTTCAGGGGCGTGCCGTCGCCGAGGTTGCGGGCGAAGACGTCGCCGTAATTGCCCACATGATGGACGATCCGGTAGGCCCAGTCGCCGGTCAGCCCGAGGCCCTGGCCGTACTTGCCCTCCAGCCCGAGGATGCGCTTCACCTCCGGGCTCAGGGTCTCGCCCCGGAGCCGGTCCACGTTCTCCTGCGTGATCCCCGCCTCCTCCGCGTCGATCATGGCGTAGTGGGTCCAGGCCACGAGGTCGCGCCAGGCATCGTCGCCCTGGCGCACGCCGGGCGCGAAGGGCTCCTTCGAGATCGCCTCCTCCAGGATGACGTGCTCGTCGGGATGCGCGGTCTTCAGGCGCTCGCCGTAGAGGGAGGACTTGTCCGTCGAGTAGGCGTCGCAGCGGCCGGATTCGTAGGCGCCCAGCGTCTGCTCGCTGTTGGCGAAGGTGACGACCTGGTAGCTCAGGCCCCGGGTGCGGAACCAGTCGGCGGTGTTGAGCTCGGTGGTGGTGCCCTGCTGCAGGCAGATGGTCGCCCGGTCGAGCTGCTTGACCTGGCTGATGCCCAGGGATTTCCGAACCAGGAATCCCTGCCCGTCGAAGAAGGTGATCACCGGAAAGTTCATCGCGGCGGTGTCGCGCGACAGGGTCCAGGTGGTGTTGCGGGCCAGCACGTCGATCTCGCCCGATTGCAGGGCGGTGAAGCGCGCGGCCGAGGATTGCGGGATGAACCGCACCTTGTCGGGATCGTCGAAGATCGCGGCGGCGAGCGCCCGGCAGAAATCCACGTCGAGGCCGTGCCAGCGCCCCTGCCCGTCCGGCATGCTGAAGCCCGCCACCCCGCCGCTGACCCCGCAGACGAGGTGCCCGCGCGCCTTGACCTGGGCGAGGGTGTCGCCCTGCGCGAGCGTCGGGGCCGCGGCGAGGAGGGCGAGAAGCGGGATCGAGACCAGTCGCATGCGCGCATTGCGGGGCATCGGGCGGCGGGGTCAAGCCGGGGGGACCGTCCAGAGCGCGCACCGATCATTCGGCCCGCACCGTCATTCCGGGTCGCCGCAGGCGAGCCCGGAATCCAGACGCGCGCGGCCGGGCAAGCACCCGCATCGTCCGCGGGGCGGCCTCACAGGGCGAGGCCCGCGGTCAGATCGGACCAGTCCGAGTTGAATTCCTCGATCAGCCGGATCTTCCAGTCCCGACGCCAGGTCTTGAGCGTCTTCTCGCGTTGAATCGCCTCGGCGGCCCGTTCGTAGCCTTCGTACCAGACGAGGCGATCGACGTCGTAGCGGGCCGCGAAACCGGCCGAGCGCTTCGTCTTGTGCTCGTGCATGCGGCGCGCGAGATTGTTCGTCACGCCGATGTACAGGGTGCCGTGTCGTCGGCTCGCCAGCATGTAGACGGTGAAGGGCATGGCTCGGCTGATCCACGAAGGATGGCCGACCATGACGCGATCGCGGGATCACGTCAGCGATTTTTCGAGGTTGGTCGCGGCTCTGGATTCCGGGCTCGCCGGCGGCGACCCGGAATGACGGGGATGGCTTCCCGGGTTGACGCGCCGACCCGGGCGGGGCTGTGATCCCGCGCCGTCAGATCCCCCATTCCCCTGACCCTCGGTGCCGATGTCCAACACCCCGCCCCGCGATCCCGCCCGCTTCGGCGCCAGCACCCGCCTCGTCCATGCGGGGCGCGACCCCTCCGCCCAGCACGGCTTCGTCAACACGCCGATCTACCGCGGCTCGACGGTGCTGTTCCCGACCTACGACGACCTCCAGCACCGGCGCGGGCGCTTCGATTACGGCACCTCCGGCACGCCGACGACGGATTCGCTCACGCAGGCCTGGAGCGAACTCGCGGGCGCGGCCGGCACCGTGCTGACGCCGTCGGGCCTCGCCGCCCTGACCGTGGCGCTGATGGCGGTGGTCTCGGCCGGCGACCACCTGCTGGTCAGCGATTCCGCCTACCGCCCCACCCGCATCTTCTGCGACGGCGTCCTGAAGCGCTTCGGGGTCGCGGTCGAGTACTACGATCCGCTGATCGGCGCCGGCATCGCCGACCTGATGCGCGACACCACCAAGGCCGTGCTCGTGGAGGCGCCGGGCTCGCAGAGCTTCGAGATGCAGGACATCCCGGCCATCGCCGCGATCGTGCACGCCCGCGGCGCCGCCGTGATCATGGACAACACCTGGGCGACGCCGCTCCTGTTCCCGCCCCATGCGCGCGGCGTCGACATCGCGGTCGAGGCCGGGACCAAGTACCTCTCCGGCGGCTCGGACCTGCTCCTCGGCCTGACCTCGGCCAACGCGAAATACTGGCCGGCCCTGCACCGGACCTTCGAGCACTTCGCCATGTGCCCCGGCCCGGAGGACGTGTTCCTGGCCCTGCGCGGCCTGCGCACCATGGCCCTGCGCCTGCGCGAGCACGGGGCGCAGGGGCTCGCCATGGCGCAGTGGCTGCAGGCCCGGCCGGAGGTGGCCCGCGTGCTCCATCCGGCGCTCCCCGACGATCCCGGCCACGCCATCTGGAAGCGCGACTTCTCCGGCGCCTCGGGCCTGTTCGGCGTCATCCTGAAGCCCGCCCCGGAGCGGGCCGTGGCGGCCCTGCTCGACGGGCTCGAGCTGTTCGGGATGGGCTTCTCCTGGGGCGGCTTCGAGAGCCTCGTCATCCCGTTCGACTGCACGACGTACCGCACCGCCACCCGGTGGAATCCGGGGGGACCGGGCCTGCGCTTCCATATCGGCCTGGAGGATCTGTCGGATCTGCAGGCGGATCTCGACGCGGGGTTCGCGCGGTTGCGCGCCGCACTGTGAGCGCGGACCGGCTCCGCGCCGGCCGGAACGAGGAACGCTCCGCTGGCCGCGGCACGCCTGTCCGGCCGGCCCCGAAAGACATTGACAATATTCCTATTTTGTGGTTCGGTGCGGGCACTCGCCTCCCACACGGGAGGCCCTCCGGCGGACCGGGTCGGGGGGCTCGGGGGGAGGAGACGGCGCCCCGCGTCGATGGCCCGGTTTCGCCATCGCCCCGGGCCGCATCGGCGACGCAAGGCGTCCCGGACGGGAAGGCCGCACGGCTGGAAGGCCGCACGGCCGCACCCGGTCCCCTGGGACGCACCGAGAGATCGGACGGCCCGCCCACTACGAGGCGGGCTCGGGGCCTCGTGCCCTGATCAGACGGCCGCCGGACGTCGCCGCCCGCAGGGGCGCCGGGGTCCGGAGGGGGGCTGCCACCAGCCGGGTCGCCGGTGCCGAGAAGACGCCGTGACGAAACGGACCGGCCCTCGGAGGGGCCGGGCCGGGGGACGCCGGGGGACCGGCATACCAGTTCAAGAAACGTGGTCTCGCGGCGTCCCGCGTCTCCCGTTTCGCGTGCTGTTCCTGGGGCCATCCCCCGCGCCGGCACCGGCGGCGGGGCCGCGCCCGCATGGCCGCGCGCGGGCGCCGCGCGGTCTCACGGCGCCAGCCAGGCGCCGCGCCAGCCATCGGCCCGCTCCCAGGCGGCCCGGCGGTGGCCGCGCCGGTCGAGGTAGAGGAATTCGAGGCGGGCGAGCGTGACCACCACGGCGCAGAAGTTCGGCCGGCCGAGCGTCAGGGCCGCCTCGGGGTCCGGCAGGGTGTAGGCGTCGCCCGCGGGCAGGCGCGCGCCGGGGGCGGGGTCGGCGCCGTAGCAGACCCGGCTCATCGCCATCGACTCGGCCCAGGCGGCCTCCGCCAGGGCGTCGTCGGCGTGGAGCGTCGCGGGGCCGGAGGCGCGGATCTGGATCTTGGCCGCGGAGTCGTAGCCGTGCAGGGCCGCCACCCCGGAGGCCGCGATCTCGGCGGCCTTGTCCGAGCGGCGGTCGCAGTGGAAGCGCAGGGTCCCGGCCACCGGGTCGGCCGCGCGCAGCACCACCGTGCGCACCTGCGGATGGCCCCGCGCGTCGACGGTGGCGAGCGCGGGCATGTGGAAGGCGTTGCGGCGCAAGGCGGGCCCCTCCGCCAGCAGGCGCCAGACCTCCGCGAGCGCCGCGCCGAGATCGTCGTGGAAGGGCGGCAGCGGCGTCATCGCGCCGGGGCGGCCGCCCGGGCGGCGCGGCGCTCGCGCAGGATCAGGGCGACGTTGCGCAGGTAGATGAAGGTCGAGAGGGCCTGCCCGAAGATGATCACCGGCTCGCGCCGCACGAGGCCGTAGACCAGGGTCATCAGGCCGCCCGCGATGGAGAGGAACCAGAAGGCCAGGGGCATCACGCTCCTGCCGGCCCGCTCGGAGGCGAGCCACTGCACCACGAAGCGGGCGCCGAACACCGCCTGGGCCAGGATGCCGAAGACCAGCCAGGCATCGAAGCGGGTGACGAAGACGTCGTAGACGTAGCCGCGCACGTCCTCGGCGAGCTGGATCAGCATGGCTCAGGCTCCCGTCACGTCCGTGACCCGCGGCGTCACCCGCTTGCGCCGGATCAGCCACCACACCCCGGCCAGGTCGAGGAGCCCGACCCAGAGGCGGTCGAACAGGCCGTATTTCGAGGTGCCGGTGAAGCGCGGCCGGTCGACCACGTCGCGGTGGACCACGCCGAAGCCCTCGCGGGCGACCAGCGCCGGCATGAAGCGGTGCTGCCCGTCGAAGAACGGGAGGGTGTGGTAGACCTCGCGGCGCACGAGCTTGTAGCCGCAGCCGGTGTCGCGGGTGGCGTCCTTCAGGATGCGCACCCGGACCCCGTTGGCGATGCGCGACTGGAGGCTCTTCAGCCGCCCGTCCTTGCGCCCGACGCGCTGGCCCTGGGCGAGCCCGACGCGGGCGCCGCCCGCCTCGATGGCCTGGAGCAGGGGCTCCAGGAAGGCCGGGTCGTTCTGGCCGTCGCCGTCCATCAGGGCGCAGACCGGACCCCGCGCCACCGCGATGCCGCTGCGGATGCCGGCGGCCTTGCCGGCGGTGCGGTCGTGGGCGAGCACCCGCAGCCAGGGCCGCCCGGCTCGCGCCGTCCGCAGGGCCTCGGCGGTGCCGTCGGTGGAACCGTCATCGACGTAGATCACCTCGAAGGGCGCCAGGGGCGCGCAGGCGGCCTCGAGTTCGGCGACGAGGCTCGCGATGTTGCCGGCCTCGTTCTTCACCGGGATGATCACGGAGAGGCGCATGGGTGTTCGATCCGAGGAGGGTCAGGGCGTCGTCGCGTAGGCCGAGAGGTCGACCCGGCGCCCGCCGTTGATGTTGAAGCCCGAGACGGTGCCGACCCGGTTCGGCGCCAGCCCGGCCGCCCCGGCGGCGGCCTCGAACGCCGCCGCGAACCGGCCTTCCACGTAGACGAGGCGGCAGGCCTCTCCCGTGCGCGAATCCGGCCCCTTCAGGAAGTCGACGGCCTCGGCGCCGGTGCCGAGCATGGCCAGATCGGTGCCGATCAGGAAGACGAAGCTCGGCTCGCGGTAGCCGAGGCTGGCGACGCGCGGATGCGGGCAGGGCAGGCGATCGCGGATCGCCGCGAGGCGGGGCGAGACCTTGAGGGCGGCCATGACCGGCTGGGTCAGGCCGAAGACCGCCGGCGAGAGCAGCATCGCGGCCAGGATGCCGAGGCCGAGGGCGCGCTCGGGCAGGCCGCGGGCGAAGGCGCGCCAGGCCAGGGCCGCCACGGCGCTGGCGCCGAGCAGCAGGGGCAGCCCGGCCCAGGGCAGGGTCCGGTCGTAGGCGAAGGCGAAGGCCGAGAGGCCGAGGGTGAGGCCGACGGGGATCAGCACCACCAGCCCGGCGGTGAGCCGCGCGCCCCGGCGCTCGGGATGCAGCGCGCCGGCGGCGAGCGCCCGCACGGTGAGGATGGCGATGGCCGGCATCAGCGGCAGCACGTAGTGGGGCAGCTTGGTCGGCACGATCTCGAACAGGATCCAGGTCGGCACGATCCAGGCGAGGAGGAAGGCGATGGCCGGCTCGCGCCGGTGGCCCCAGGCGAAGGGCGCGCTGAGGGCCGCGAAGGCCGCGCCGGGCCAGAAGGTGCCGAAGAACGCCACGAGGTAGGCGCCGGGCGGGGCGAAGTGCTTCTCCGAGCCGCCCTGGACCTTGCTCAGCATGTCGTGGCCGACCGCCTCGCCGTAGAAGGCGCCGCCGCTCTTCCAGGTGATGGCCGCGAACCAGGGCGCCACGATCAGCAGGGTGAGCGGCAGGCCGAGGCCGGGCCGCAGGGCGCCGAGCCAGCGGCCGGAGCGCGACCGGACGGAGAGGATCAGGGCCGGCAGGCCGCAGAACAGCGGCACCATCGGGCCCTTGATCAGGATGCCGAGGGCCAGCCCGAGCCAGAAGGCCAGCACCGCGGCGGTGTCGAGGCGGCCCGCCGCGCGGTCGCGCTGGAGCCAGGCGCGGGCGAGGCCGCCGAAGGTCGCCACCGCGCAGGCGCAGAGCAGCGCGTCGGTCTTGGCGAGCCGCGCCTCGGCCGAGAGCACGACGCAGGCGCCGAACAGGGCCGCGGCGAGGAAGGCCCCCCGCCGGGGCAGGAAGACCAGGGCCGACCAGTAGGTGAGGAGCACGGCCCCGATGGCGCCCAGCAGGGACGGGATGCGGTAGAGGCCGATGGTGGTGCGGGCGTTCGGCACGCCGAGCGCCTCGGCGGCGCCGACCACCGCGGCCTGGGCCCAGTAGATGCCGACCGGCTTCTTGTGGCGGGCTTCCGCCTGGAAGCGGATGTCGACGAGATCGCCGGTCTCCAGCATCTGCTTGGAGGCCTGGGCGAAGCGCGGCTCGTCCCGGTCCATCGGCTGGAGCGAGGCGATGCCCGGCAGGAAGCAGACGAGGCAGAGGGCCACCAGGAGGGCGCAGGCCCAGGCATGGCTCCGGGTCGCGGCGGACAGGAGGGTGTCCGGGAACGCGAAGGCGTCCCCGCGGGCCGGGCGGGGCACGGTGACGCGGTCGGTCATGCGGGGGGATGGGCCGTCAGGGGGGACATACGCGGCTCCGGACCGGCACCCGGCCCCTGGAATCCGGTCGATGATTCCGGTCGAGGCCGCGAGGCCGGCGGTGTCGATGATGCGGCCGGGAATGTCAAATCCCGGGTTCCGCCGGGTCGCTGGCCGCCGCGCCCGGCGCCTCCTCCCCGGTCCCGCGGAACCGCTGCCGGTAGGAAGCGGGCGCCACCGCCACGTGGCGGAGGAAGCTGCGCCGCAGGGTCTCCTCGGAGCCGAAGCCGCAGCGCGCGGCGATGCGCTTCACCGGCAGCGACGTCTCGGCCAGGAGCCGCCGGGCCGCCTCGACCCGCTGGCGCTCCAGGGCGCGGGCGGGGGTCAGCCCCGTGGCGGCCTGGTAGTGGCGGGCGAAGCCGCGCGGGCTCATGCCGGCCGCCTCGGCCAGGCGTGGCACGGTGAGATCCTCGTCGAGGTGGTCGGCGATCCAGGCCTGGAGCGCCTCGAAGCGCCCGCCGCCCGCCGCGGGCGACAGGACCTGCTGCGACAGGACGGTGCTGAACTGGGCCTGGCCGCCCGGGCGCTTGAGGAAGACCACGAGGTGCCGGGCGACCGCCAGCGCCGCGGCCCGGCCGAGATCGGCCTCCACCAGGGCGAGCGCCAGGTCGATGCCCGCCGTCACCCCGGCCGAGGTCCAGACCGGGCCGTCGCGGATGAAGATCGGGTCGGGCTCGACCCGGGCCTCCGGATGCCGCCGGGCGAGCGCGTCGCAGCGGGTCCAGTGGGTCACCGCCCGGCGCCCGTCGAGGAGGCCCGCCGCCCCGAGCAGGAAGGCGCCGGTGCAGACCGAGGCCACCCGCCGGGCCCGGGAGGCCCGGTCGGCCACCCAGGCGGGCAGCCCCTCCGCGATCGCTCCGTCGACGCCGCGCCCGCCGGTGACCACGAGGGTGTCGACGGGCGCGTCCGCGGGGGGAAGCGGCTCCGTCGCGAGGCCGAGCCCGGCCGAGCTGCGGATCGTGCCGCCGCCCGCCGCCACCGCCCGCAGGGCATAGGGGACGGGCCCGGCATCCGCGAGGTCGTTGGCGGTGGCGAAGACCTGCAGCGGCCCCGACACGTCGAGGAGCTGCACCCCCGGGAAGGCGAGAATCTCGATGCGACGCGGCCCGTCGGGGCGCAAGTCTGGCAGGAAACGAGGGCTCTTCGTCATTCCGGCCAGAGCCTGCCGGGTTAGGGTCGCCCTGTCCAGACAGCCGGAGACAGACCCCATGCCCCTCGCGATCGGCCTCCTCGCCTTCCCCGACGTCCAGCAGCTCGACCTCACCGCGCCCTACGAGGTCTTCGTCGGGATCCCGGAGGCGCGGGTCCACCTCGTGGCCGCCGACCGGGGGCCGGTGACGAGCTCCACCGGCCTCGTCCTCGCCCCGACGCTGGCCATGGCCGACTGCCCGCAGCTCGACGTGCTCTGCGTCCCCGGCGGCCTCGGGGTGAATCCGCTGATGCGGGATGCGGCGGTCCTCGCCTTCCTGCGCGACCAGGCGGCCCGCGCCCGCTACGTCACCTCCGTCTGCACCGGCGCCCTGGTGCTCGGGGCGGCCGGGCTCCTGCGGGGCCGGCGCGCCACCACCCACTGGGCCAGCCTCGACCTCCTGGCCGCCTTCGGGGCGATTCCGGTGGCCGAGCGGGTGGTGCGCGACGGCAACCTCCTCACGGGAGGCGGCGTCACCGCCGGGATCGACTTCGCCCTGACCCTGGCGGCCGAGCTCTCCGGGCAGCCGGCGGCGGAGGCGATCCAGCTCGGCCTGGAATACGCGCCGGCGCCGCCCTTTGCCGCCGGCTCGCCCGCCGGCGCCGGCCCGGCCGTGCTGGCGGCGGTGCGGGGGCGCCTCGCCGCCGGCCGGGCCGAGCGCGAGCGCATCGTGGGCGCGATCACGGGCGCGACCGACATCGTCGCCTGGGGGCCGGCCGTTCCCTGAGGCGGGTCGGGCCGGCCACGGACCGGCCTTGGCGCATTCTTAAACGTATTCTGCGCGCCTGTCGGGCGGGGCCGGCGGCCCTAGTGGTTGAGGTCTGACGGTTGAGTCCGCGTGGGGTTTTGGTTTGAGGCCTGTCCTGCGAGTCTGGCGGAATGCGCAGTGGCATCTCCTTTACGCT
>NZ_LMMZ01000003.1 GCF_001422885.1 Methylobacterium sp. Leaf104
GATTACGGCGCGGTCGGGGTGATGATCGGCAACAGCAACAACGAGGTCTCGTACACCAAGATCGTCAACGCCAAGGCGCCGAGCTTCGACTACGGCCATGATGGCGGCGGCATCGAGCTGTTCGGCACGATGGACAACATCAAGATCCACGACAACTGGATCGAGAACAGCGTCGGCTTCATCGAGGCCGGAGGGACCAAGAGTGTCCTGACGAACATCTCCATCACGAACAACGTCAGCCTGAACAACAACGGCTTCCTTGTCCTGCACAATGGCGGTGGCAACTTCGCCAGCACGTTCAAGAACGTCGACGCGAGCCAAAACACCATCATCGAACAGAACAACGCTGCGAAGCAGATGGCTAGCGTCTTCCTGGATGCTCCCTATCAGAAAGGTGAGATTTCCTTCCACAATAACGTGATGTATCTGAATAACGGAGATTCTTTCTTTAAACAAGTCGGTAGCTATCATTACGATAACGTCTTCTATGCGCCCTCCAAGGCGACCCATCTCTACAATAACTGGTCGATGACGCTGAATTCCGGTGAAAAGTACATTACGGTCGCACCACCCGGTGGCGCCTCAATCGTCGAGACGCTGAAAAATCTCACAGGTGACCTCGGCGCCACTTTCGTAGCAGCGAGTTCGGTCGGTCTGAACTCCGACAAGTCGGTCACGATCGTGCCACCCCCGGTCGTCGTCGAAACCACTCCGATCGGCGCGCCGCCGATCGAACCGCCGCTGGTCCAGGCCCCGGCGCCTGTCCCGACGCCAACCACATCGACAACCATCGTCGACGGTGACAAGATCACGAAGACTTACGACGCGGCCGGCACGCTGATCAACAAGACCGTCCAGCGCTCCGACAAGTCCTACGACGTCTATGCCAGCGCCATCACCGGCAAGGACTACGCGTCTTCGCACACGAGCTATGACAGCGCCGGCAAGGCCGTGCTGTTGGAGCAGTTCCGTGCCGACGGCAGCCTGCTAATGAAGAAGGTCGTCGGGCTCGACACCACCACCGAGACCTACGACGCGGCCGGTACGCTCACCAACAAGACCGTCCAGCGCTCCGACAAGTCCTACGACGTCTACGCCAGCGGCATCACCGGCAAGGACTATGGGTCTTCGCACACGAGCTATGACAGCGCCGGCAAGGCCGTGCTCGTAGAGCAATTCCGCACCGACGGCAGCCTGCTAATGAAGAAGGTCGTCGGGCTCGACACCACCACCGAGACCTACGATGCGGCCGGTACGCTCACCAACAAGACCGTCCAGCACTCCGACAAGTCCTACGACGTCTATCTCGGCGGCATCACCGGCAAGGACTACGCGTCTTCGCACACGAGCTATGACAGCGCCGGCAAGGCTGTGCTGTTGGAGCAGTTCCGCACCGACGGCAGCCTGATGATGAAGAAGGTCGTTGGGCTCGACACCACCACCGAGACCTACGACGCGGCCGGTGCGCTCACCAACAAGACCGTCCAGCACTCCGACAAGTCCTACGACGTCTATGCCAGCGGCGTCACCGGCAAGGATTACGTGGCCTCCCATGCAAGCTACGGCGCCGACGCGAAGACCCTCTACCTCGACACCACGAAAGCGGACGGTTCACACGCGGTGACGATCTACGGGTCGAACATCGCCTTCAAGGTCGATGGGCCTGCGGAGGCGATCTCCCTGAAGGGACAGAGCGACACGCTGGTCTTCGACAAGGCGTTCGGAAGCAGCGCGGTCACCGGCTTCGACGCAGGGACCGGTGCCGGTCACGATGTGATCGATCTCAATGCCACCCTGGCTTCAGACTTCGCTCAACTGAAGGGATTGATGCAGACCACGGGGCACGACACGCTGATCACGTTCAGCCCCGCCGATCACATCCTCCTGAAGGGTGTGGTCGCCGAGAGCCTGGCGGCGTCGAACTTCGCGTTCCACTACGACCTGCACTAGGCGCAGCGCCCGACAGGCACATCCCGTCATCTCGGCGGCCTGTCGCGCGTCACGGATGCGGGACCCGCACAAGGCCTTCCAGGCGGATGGAGCACGTCATCCGACGCAGGCGACGGCAGGTCTCGCCATCCGTGAAGGGACAGGGACTTGTCAGTCGATCGAGCTGAACCGGAGATGGAAACCATCCCGGATGGCGCTCGGCACCGGCCGCATTCCCTCCGAGGCGTCGCCGAGGCGCAAGGCGAAATTCATGTCGTCGGCCGGGATCAGCACCGGAGCCACCGGCGGCATCGCCTGCGCGAGGCAGGTACCGAGCCCGATGGCGACCGCAACCTGCGCGGAAATCCAAGGAAACAGCTTCCGAAGGAGAGGCCGCAGGTCCAAATCGTCCGATGCGGCCTCCGCCATCGTTACCGGCCCGGGGACCGTGCCCCCCCGGGCGATCCGCGACGGCGGCAAGCCGCTGAAATCGAAGACGGCGTGGTCGTGGCTGAATGGAAGGGACGGCTGATCCATGTGGATCAAAGTAGCGCCAATCCGCTAATGCTGCGTTAACTGCTTACCTGCGCAAGCCGATCTGTTTTGGCCGATCGCGAAACCGGCGCAACGGGATCTCCGCACGTCCGGTCCGCGCGTGCGGACCTTGCACCCGGATCCCCGACATGGTGGGTTCACCCGGATGCCTCCGGTGGCATCGCACGGCTCCTGGCGCGAGAGGCCTCGAAACGGCCTCCCCGCCGCCGGGCGGCAGGCGCCGGGCGCAGGCCATGAACAGGATGCCCCCATACGCCCATGCAGGCCTATCCGCTCCTCTCCGCCCGATTCGCGCGCCTCGGCGCACTTGGTGATGCCGCCGGTCTCCTTCACTGGGACCGACAGACGCTGATGCCCGGCGGTGCGGCTCCCATGCGGGCGGAGCAACTCGCGCAACTCGCCGTGATCGGCCACGAAATCCTGACGGCGGCGGAGACCGGCGACCTGATCGCACGCGCCCTGGACGCGGCGCCGAGCCTCGGCGAATGGGAACTTGCAAACCTGCGCGAGATGCGCCGGGCCTATCTCCACGCCTCGGCGGTGCCGGCCGATCTCGTGGCGGCCAGTTCCAAGGCCTCGTCGCGATCCGGGATGATCTGGCGCGAAGCCCGGGCGCAGGCCGACTTCGCGATGCTGGCCCCGGCCCTGGCCGAGACCCTGCGCCTGCAGCGCGAGGTCGGCGCAGCGAAGGGCGCCGCCCTCGGCCTCGATCCCTACGACGCCCTCCTCGACGGCTACGACCCTGGCATGCGCCGCGCGGCGATCGATCCGCTATTCGCGGACCTGCGGGCCACGTTGCCGAGTCTGATCGAGACGATCCGGGCCCGCCAGGCGCGCGAGCCGGCGCCACGCCCGCTGCCTGGTCCCTTCCCGGTGGAGGCGCAGAAGGTGGTCGGCGAACGACTGATGCGCGCCGTCGGCTTCGATTTCGAGCGGGGCCGCCTCGACGTCAGCCTGCATCCATTCTGCGGCGGTGCCACGGACGACGTGCGCATCACCACCCGGTACGATGTCGGCGATGCCACAGGTGCCCTGATGGGCGTGCTGCACGAGACCGGCCATGCCCTCTACGAGCAGGGTCTGCCCGCTGCGTGGCGTCACCAGCCGGTCGGAACGGCACGGGGCATGACCCTGCACGAGAGTCAGTCGCTGCTGGTGGAGATGCAGGCCTGCCGTTCGGCCGAGTTCTGCGCTTATCTGGCGCCGATCCTGGCGGAAGCCTTCGGCGGGGAGGGTCCAGCCTGGAGCGCCGAGACCCTGCACGGCCGCTACACGCGGGTCGCCCCGGGGTTCATCCGGGTCGATGCCGACGAGGTGACCTATCCGGCCCACATCCTGCTGCGCTACGAGTTGGAGAGGGCGATGATCGCGGGCGACCTCGCGGTGGCCGACCTGCCCGGTGCCTTCAACGACGGCCTGCGCGACCTCCTCGATCTCACCGTCCCGGACGACCGGCAGGGCTGCCTGCAGGACATTCACTGGCCGAGCGGAAGCTTCGGCTACTTCCCGACCTATACCCTCGGCGCGATGGCAGCCGCGCAGCTCTTCCGCGCCGCCCTTGCCGAGGTGCCGGGTATCCCGGCCGGCCTCGCAGCGGGAGATTTTTCGGGCTTGCGCCGTTGGCTGCGGGACACCGTGCACGCGCGCGCCAGCCTGCTGGAGACCGATGAGCTCCTCGTCGCGGCGACGGGCAAACCCCTCGGAGCCGAGGATTTTCTGCGCCACCTCCGCCATCGGTATCTGGGCGAAACCTGATCCGCGCGGCCGATACGGTTCTCGGTGGCGTTCCGGCGACCCAGCCTCTATCCACCCTCCGCTCGCTCCTGCGGGGCTGCGCCGCACCACCCGCGACGTTATGTTCGCGCCCGGACGTGCATCCGAGAATTCCCTCGGTCAGGAGGCAAGCTCGCATGGTGGTGATACTCGCGCTGCTCGGAATCGTGGGCGGAGTCGTGTTCTGGGTGGTTCGCGCCCACGGCACCGTGAAGGCTCTCGAGGAAGTCAATCGGGACACGAAGGGCCTTCAGCGCCGGGCGCGTTCGAGCCTGCAGGACATCTTCGGAACGCCCCTGAAGCGTGTGCGCGACGTGCGCCTCGCGGCCGTGATCCTGATGATCCAGATCGTGCGGACCGGCAGCCCCGTCACCGCTGCCGAGAAGACCAAGATCCTCGAATTCATGGAGTCGCCGCTCGACGTCGAATCCATCTCGGCGATGTTCGAGCGCGCCTGGCGCCTCACCGAGGCCCGCCGCCCGTTCTCCCTGGTGGCGGACGAACTGCTTCCCCTCCTGCGGGACAGCCTGACCGAAGCCGAACGCCAGCAGTTCATCCAGATGCTCTCCGCGGTGGCGGGCGCTCACTCTCCTGTCAGCGAGTTGCAGCGCGAGGCGATCGTGCGGCTCAAGCGCCGCTTCGGCGGCGGCAGCCCCGCGTTGAAAGCGAGCCGGGCGGGCGATTTCGAGCGCTGAGAGAGGTGGACCCGGCACGGCGCAGGCTGTAGGTCGGCGGCCCCTCATCCAGCGGACCCGTGTCCGGAGACCTCCATGGCGGCCTGCGGCCTCGATTTCGGCACGTCCAACACCACACTCGGCCTCGTCACCGGTCAGCGTCCACACCTCGTGCCGCTGGAAGGACGCCACGTCACGATCCCCAGCGCAATCTTCTTCCCGCCGGGACAGGCAGCCGTCATCGGTCGCGCCGCCATGACCGAGTACCTCGAGGGGACGCCGGGCCGGCTGATGCGGAGCCTGAAGTCGGTGCTGGGCTCCTCCCTGCTGGAGGAGACGACTCCCGTCGGCCGCGAGCGCATCAAGTTCCGCGACGTGATCGGGCGCTACCTCGCCGCCGTGAAGGCGCGGGCGGAGACCGAGACCGGCCGTGCCCTCGACACCGTCGTGCATGGCCGCCCGGTTCACTTCGTCGATGGCGACCCCGAGGGTGACGCCCGGGCCGAGGACGCCCTGCGGGCGATCGCCACCGCGATCGGCTTCCGCCACGTCTCGTTCCAGTTCGAGCCGATCGCGGCGGCCCTCGACTACGAGCAGCAGGTCCGGTCGGAGGAGATCGCCCTGATCGCCGATATCGGCGGCGGCACTTCGGATTTCTCGATCGTGCGGCTCTCGCCGGAGCGGCATGCGCGGCCCGACCGCAGCGGTGACATCCTGGCCAATGACGGCGTGCGGATCGGCGGGACCGACTTCGACCGCCGCCTCAGCCTCGGTACCGTGATGCCGCTCCTCGGCCTCGGCAGCGCGATGAATCGCGGCGACATCGACGTGCCCTCGGGCTACTTCCACGATCTCGCCACCTGGTCGAGCATCAACCGACTATACAATGCCAAGACCCTGCGCGAGATCGAGGAGGTCCGCCGCGACGCGCAGCGCCCCGACCTCCTGGCCCGGCTCCACACCGTGGTGGAGGCCGAGCGCGGCCACTCGCTGGCAATGGAGGTCGAGGGCGCCAAGATCGCGACTTCGGAGGCGGGGCGGGGCCGGGTCGACCTGGACTGGGTCGAAGCGGGTCTTGGGGCCGAGATCGACCGGCCGGGGCTCGTCGGACACACGGACGAACTCGCCCGCCGCATCGCCGAGCGGATCGCCCGGTGCCTATCCCAGGCCGGCCTGACAGCGGACCGGATCGACGCGCTCTTCCTCACGGGGGGGTCCACCGGCCTGCCCCATGTCCGCGCCGCCCTGACCGCCGGCGTCCCGAACGCCCGGGTCGTCGAGGGCGACACCTTCGGCTCCGTCGGCACCGGGCTGACCCTGGAGGCGGCGCGGCGCGCGGCCTGAGGCGGTGTGAGCGACGCGAAAACCGTGCCTCGCATGGCTGCACGGTCCGCGCGCGCTTTGTGGCGAGGCCGGCCGATGCTACGAGCAGGCCATGACCACACGACCACCTTCACGCGGCGGTTCCGGGCGCAAGGGCGCCGGTACGGGCCGAGGCGCACCTCCCGGCCGCCCCGCCCGGCCAGGCAAGCCGAGCACCTTCAAGCGGCCGGAGCGCGAGCGCACGGGACCACGCACCAGCGCCCTCGATGCCGCCCAGCGCGCGGCGCAGGGCCGCGGCGATGCGGCGGCCAAGCACGCGCCCTGGCGCCCCGGCCAGGAGGCGAGCGACCGCGAGTCGGCCCCGCGGGATGCCGTCGAGACGTTCGAGGAGGCGCCCCGGCGTGCACCGCGGACCCGGGCCGAGCGGCCGGCGCCGGCACGGCGCCCGGGCGCCGCCTCGCGCGAGACCGCACCGGCACCGGAGGGACCGACCCGGCGCGAGCAGCGCGCGGCCGCCTCCGCCACCCTCGCCTCCGGCGTCCAGACCCTCACGGTGGAGGAGGACGAGTCCGGCATGCGCATCGACCGCTTCCTGACCACGCGCTTCCCCCAGCTTCCCTTCACCCGCGTCCAGAGCATCGTGCGCAAGGGCGAGCTGCGGGTCGACGGCAAGCGTGCCAAGCCCAACGACCGGCTGGAGCCCGGCATGAGCGTGCGCGTGCCGCCGCTCAAGCTCGAGGCCCAGGGCGAGCGCCCCCGCTCGGCCGCGAAGGACGCCACCGACGCCGACTTCATCCGCTCGCTCATCCTCTACGAGGATGCCGAGATGATGATCCTGAACAAGCCCTTCGGCCTCGCGGTGCAGGGCGGCTCCGGTACCGTGCGGCACGTCGATGGTCTGCTTGAGGCCCTGACCGGCAAGGACGGGCAGAAGCCGCGCCTCGTGCACCGCCTCGACAAGGACACCGCGGGCTGTCTGATCGTGGCCAAGACGCGACTGGCCGCCGCGACGCTGGCCAAGAGCTTCCGCTCCCGCTCGGCCCGCAAGGTCTACTGGGCACTCACCGCCGGCGTCCCCCGCATGGCGCAGGGTCGGATCTCGACCTATCTCGCCAAGGAGGAGCCCACGGACGCGGATGCGCGCATGCGCGTGGCCAAGCACGGCGATGAGGGCGCCGCGCACGCCTTGACCTACTACGCCATGGTCGACAACGCGGCGCAGAAGCTGTCTTGGCTGTCGCTGAAGCCGGTGACGGGCCGCACACACCAGCTGCGGGCTCATGCGGCCCATATCGGGCATCCCATCGTGGGTGATCCGAAGTACTTCAGCATCGAGAACTGGGAGTTGCCCGGCGGCATCCAGAACCGTCTGCACCTGCTCGCGCGCCGAATCGTGATCCCGCATCCGCGCACCGGTCAGCCGGTCGACGTCACGGCCCCGCTTCCGCCGCATATGGCGCAGAGCTGGAACCTGCTCGGATTCGATGCGTCCCGCTACGACCCTATCGTCGAGGCGCCCGAAGCCTGAGGCCCCCTCCCGCCCGTCGGAAGGTGCGGCACCTCGTCGGAGGACTGGGAGTGAGGGCGTCGGGGTTGCACCTTGGCAAGCGCCCGCCATGCCTTATCCTCTCGATCCATCCCGGTGGGCGCCTCGCCGCCGGCCAAGGACCGTCGCGCCACGATGCATCGAGACACGATCCTGACGCCCGCAACCGTGATCGCCTGCGCGCTCCTCGCCCTGGCACCCTGGGGCGTCGGCCCGTCGCTCGGCACTTCGGCGATGGCGCAGGGCAATCCTGCCGGGCAGAGCCGGCCCCAGGGTCAGTCCCAGACCCCGGCACAGGTTCAAACCCAGCCGGCAGGGCAGCCCCAGGCGGCACCGGCCGCCCAGCCTCCGGCGCAGGGTCCGTCGCGAGCCGGGGGAGCGGGACAGGTTTCCGGCACGGGCGGCGGCCGCGGCGCGGCGCAGGTCGGACGGTCGCGCCGGCCGTCCTACGCGGCCTGCAATCGCATGTCGCATGCCCGCGGGCTGCGCGGGGGCGCCCGGCGCCGCTTCCTCATCCGGTGCAAGCTCGGCTACGACCGTCCCCGTGCCGGACAGCCGCAACCGGCTCCTGCCCGCCAGCCGTGAGGAGCACCGTCCGCAGTGTGAGGTCGCGTCCTTGAAGCTCATCATCTTCGACGTCGACGGGACCCTCGTCGACAGCCAGCACCTCATCGTGGCCGCGCAGGGCATGGCCTTCGCCGAACATGGGCTGACGGCACCGAGCCGCAACGAGTCGCTCTCGGTGGTGGGCCTGTCCCTGCCGCAGGCGTTCCGCCGCCTGGTCGGCGACGACGGTCCGATCGAGGGATTGTCGGAGAGCTACAAGCGCGCCTTCAACATCCTGCGCCTCGACCCGAACTACGAAGAGCCCCTGTTCCCGGGCATGGGCGAACTGCTCACCCGGCTTCATGCCCGCGACGACGTGCAGCTCGGCATCGCCACCGGCAAGGCGCGGCGCGGCGTCGACCGCCTGATCGAGACGCATGGCTGGGAAGGCTGGTTCGCCACCACCCAGAGCGCCGACGACGCGCCCTCGAAACCGGATCCCGCCATGCTGCTCCAGGCCATGGCCGCGACCGGTGCGGAGCCCAACGCCACGGTGATGATCGGCGACACCACCTACGACATGACGATGGCGGTGAATGCCGGCGCCGCCGCCGTGGGCGTGGCCTGGGGCTATCACCCCGTCGGTGCATTGTTCAGCGCCGGCGCCTCCATCGTCGTCGACACCGCGGACGACCTCGGCGCCCTGTTCTCCGGCGATCCGCACGTGCGGCCTACGATCGAGGCCTGAGAGCCTGGAAGGTCCGCTGCGCGTCTCGCAGCCCGCGCGCCGATGCCCTATCTGCAGGGACATGAGCGACGAATCCCAACCCGACTGGCTCGGCGAACCCGAGAGCCCTTCACAGCCTGATCCCACCCGCGCGGCGCGAAGCCCCGGAAAGCCCAGCCTGCCGAAGCGCTTCTACGGCGAGGCCGGCCTCACCGCGCATGGCGACGGCCTCCGGTTGACTCTCGACGGACGTCCGGCGAACACGCCGGCCCGCAACCCGCTCGTCCTTCCAACCCAAGCGTTGGCCGAGGCCGTGGCCGCCGAGTGGGCAGCGCAGGTCGCGGTCATCGATCCCGCCACCATGCCGCTGACGCGACTGGCCAACACGGCCATCGACGGCGTGGCGCAACGCCGAAACGCGGTGGTGGACGACCTTTCGGCCTATGCGGGCACCGACCTCCTGGCCTACCGGGCGGGGGATCCCGAGCGCCTCGTGCGCGCCCAGGCCGAGGCCTGGGATCCGATCCTCGACTGGGCGCACACGGAACTCGGCGCTCGTTTCATCCTGGGCGAGGGCGTGATGCACGTCGCCCAGCCGAACACCACCGTGGCGGCCCTGCGCCGGGCGATCGAGGAGACCGAGGGACCGTTCCGGCTGGCCGCCCTCCACACGCTGACGACGCTGACGGGATCGCTCGTCCTCGCCCTCGCGGTGTTGCGCGGGCAGGTCGATCCAACCGAAGCCTGGGCGGCGGCCCACGTGGACGAGACCTACCAGGCGAGCGTCTGGGGCCGCGACACGGAGGCCGAAGCTCGCCACGCCGCGCGGCAGGCAGAGTTCGAGGCCGCCGCGCAACTCGCGCGCCTCAGCCGTTAAATCGATTTTCGCGCAAAGCGCCGCATGCTAAGGCCCATTCAAATCGCGACCGCCAAGGTTCGTCGGGGGCGCGGCGTCATCTCTCCAACCAGGGCCTAGCGCGCATGAAGGACATTCTCGAGAAGCTGGAAGAGCGGCGCGCCCAGGCCCGCCTCGGCGGCGGCGAGAACCGCGTCGTGGCCCAGCACAAGCGCGGCAAGCTGACGGCGCGCGAGCGCATCGAACTTCTCCTCGACCACGGGTCGTTCGAGGAATTCGACATGTTCGTCCAGCATCGCTCCACCGATTTCGGCATGGAGAAGCAGAAGATTCCGGGCGACGGCGTCGTCACGGGCTGGGGCACGATCAACGGCCGCACCGTCTTCCTGTTCTCGAAGGACTTCACGGTGTTCGGCGGCTCCCTCTCGGAATCGCACGCGGCCAAGATCGTCAAGGTCCAGGACATGGCCCTGAAGATGCGCGCGCCCATCATCGGCATCTTCGACGCCGGTGGCGCCCGGATCCAGGAGGGCGTCGCGGCGCTCGGCGGCTATGGCGAGGTGTTCCGCCGCAACGTCGCGGCCTCGGGCGTCATCCCGCAGATCTCGGTCATCATGGGCCCCTGTGCGGGCGGCGACGTCTACTCGCCGGCCATGACCGACTTCATCTTCATGGTGCGCGACACGAGCTACATGTTCGTCACCGGCCCCGACGTGGTGAAGACCGTCACCAACGAGGTCGTGACGGCCGAGGAGCTCGGCGGCGCCAAGGTCCACACCACCAAGTCCTCCATCGCCGACGGCTCCTTCGAGAACGACGTCGAAGCGCTCCTGCAGATCCGCCGCCTCGTGGACTTCCTGCCCGCCAACAACATCGACGGCGTGCCGGAAATCGAGAGCTTCGATGATCCCCTGCGCCTCGACATGAGCCTCGACACGCTGATCCCGGACAATCCGAACAAGCCCTACGACATGGGCGAGCTGATCCGGCGCGTAACCGACGAGGGCGACTTCTTCGAGATCCAGGCGACCTATGCCCGCAACATCATGACCGGCTTCGGCCGCATCGAGGGCCGCACCGTCGGGTTCGTCGCCAACCAGCCAATGGTGCTGGCCGGCGTGCTCGACTCGGACGCGTCCCGCAAGGCGGCCCGCTTCGTGCGCTTCTGCGACGCGTTCTCGATCCCGATCGTCACCTTCGTGGACGTGCCGGGCTTCCTGCCGGGCACGGCGCAGGAATACGGCGGCCTGATCAAGCACGGCGCCAAACTGCTCTTCGCCTATTCCCAGGCGACCGTGCCGCTCGTCACCATCATCACCCGCAAGGCCTTCGGGGGCGCCTACGACGTGATGGCCTCCAAGCACGTGGGAGCCGACCTGAACTACGCCTGGCCGACCGCGCAGATCGCCGTGATGGGCGCCAAGGGCGCGGTGGAGATCATCTTCCGCAGCGAGATCGGCGATGCGGAGAAGATCGCCGAGCGCACCAGCGAGTACGAGGACCGCTTCCTCTCGCCCTTCGTGGCCGCCGAGCGCGGCTACATCGACGAGGTGATCATGCCCCACTCTACCCGCAAGCGCGTCGCCCGGGCGCTCAGCATGCTGCGCACCAAGGAGATGGAGCAGCCCTGGAAGAAGCACGACAACATTCCGCTCTGAGGTCGGCGACCCGCCCGGCGGAGAAGGCGCGCGAAACATTCCAGTGCCCTCTTCGCGGAAGAGTGCCATGATCCCTCACCCATACCGGGAGGAGACATGTCATGGCGGCCGAACAGAAGCGTGGAAGTCGCGAGGCGAAGAAGCCGAAGAAGCCCGTGACGAAGACGATCGCGGCGGCCCCGTCGACCAAGGGCACGGTGGTCGCCGCACCGAAGGCCGCTAAGAAGTAGGCGTCGCCGGCGCCGGAGCGGGACGATCCCGCCCCCGGTGCCGGGTCCAAGTGTCAGGGCTCAGCCGTGGATGAGCCTCGCCCCCTGAACGGTCTTGCCTGCCGGATCGGAGGCAGTGCCGAGGTTCAGCAGCACGATCTCGGGGGGCACACCCAGGCGCACGGGGATGCGACTGACGCCGAAGCCGCCGGAGACGATCATGTTCCGCCCCTTACGGACGACGTGGCCATAGGCGAAATCATTGCCGTGGACGGACGGGATGGCGGGCGAGTAGCCGAAAAGCCGGACCTGACCTCCATGGGTATGGCCGGCGAGCGTCAGGGAGACCCGGTCCGGCACGTGGACGAACAGGTCGGGCTCGTGGATCATCAGGAGCACCGGCGCGGAATCGGTGACCTTCGCGAGCGTACCCGGCAGATCGTCGCGACCCTGATCCACGTCCTGCAGGATGAACGGGATCTGGTCGCCGACGCCGGCGATCCAGAACGGCTTGCCGTCCTTCTCCAGGCGCAGGGCGTCGTTCTCCATGACCGGAATGCCGACGTTCTCGAGCGCACGTTGGGCCGCGACAGGCCCGTCGAGGCGCGCCTGAGCCAGCTTGTCGTCCCACCAATCGTGGTTCCCGAGGATCGAGTAGACGCCGAGCGGAGCGCGCAGCGCCGAGACCACCCGGGCGAAGTCCGTGAGCGGGATCTTCCGGTAGGTGACGCTCGGGCCGGCCGGGTAGTCGCCCAGCATCAAGATGAGATCGGGCTTGAGCGCGTTCGTGGTGTCGACGATCTCGGCGATCCGGTCGAGGGGCATGAACGGCTCGCCGACATGGAAGTCCGCCAGCACGGCGACGCGCAGACTCAGGCCGGGCGTCCAGTTCGGCAGAACCGGTGCATAGGGCGTGACGACGAGGCGGTAGAGCGGCTCGATACCGAAGGCATAGACGCCCGTCGACCCGACGACGCCCGCGCTCGCCCCGAGCCCGGTCAGGAACTGCCGGCGGCTCGGCAGGATCAACATCGGCAGGCTCCTCGGTCGCGCAAAGGGCGCGGCACAGTCCTCTCACCGGCAATGATGACGAAATCGAGGAGCGTGACGCGCTTCTGCGGACGCATAGGCCCGAGGCGTTGAGGAAGGGATACCGCGCCTGTGGAAAGGCGTCTTCCGGTGCGGACGATCCCGATGTCCTCAGGAGAGCGGCGTGTCCTCGTGCTCGAAGCGCGCGGAGACCGCGCTGCTCAGAAGCCTTGTCCGCGCCGATTTCCGGGTGGCGGAAACGGCCTGCACGGCCGCCGCCAGGGCCGGAAGCGCGACGGGCCGGAACGTCTCGGCCTGCTGATCGACCATGATCGTCGATCGGCCGGACCGTTGAGCAGTGCTTGAGGTCTGTTGGCGCGGGTACATGTGACGGCTGCCTCGTTGCGCTCGACAAGCCTGATCAGGTCTGATGCCTGAATTTCAGCCATGCGCGTCTCACGGGCACCTTACGGCTCCACCCGGACGCTTCTCGAGCGACATTGAGACTATACAGCCGCAATCTACCTGAACGAAAGCTTAAGACCTTCACGATCCCTCGACCGTTGCGCGAATCGAAAACAGGTACTGTCTTCAATATCACCTAAGCAGTTCTGAGATTGCAGCGCGAAAGACATGATGCATTGCGAAAAATAAAGCCGCAGGACGCGCTTTATCTCTCAGCTGCGGATCGGAGCCGCCTCGAGCTTCTGCTCCGAGATCCATCCCAAGGTCCGGTCAAGGGCTCGGGTCAACCGGTCGAACAGGGTATCGATCTCCGACGGCGCGATCACGAGGGGAGGGCAGACCGCGACCCGGTCTCCGGCGAGGAAGCGCACGATCAGTCCCTCGGCCTGCGCGAAGGCGACGACCCGCGCCGCCACGCCGGCTTTCGGCTCGTACTGTCGCCGGGACGCCTTGTCGGCCACCAGTTCGATGCCCCCGATGAGGCCGATGCCCCGCGCCTCCCCGACGAGGGGATGATCGCCGAGGGCCGCGAGGCGGGCCTGGAACTGGGGCGCCTTCTCGGCGACACCTTCGACGATGCGGTCGCGCTTGTAGATCGCGATGGTCTTGAGGGCGACGGCGCAGGCGACCGGGTGACCGGAATAGGTGGTGCCGTGGCCGAAGGTGCCGAGCTTGGCGCTCTGCTGCACCATCAGGCGGTAGAGCGGCTCGTCCACCGAGACGCCGCCCAGCGGCAAGTAGCCGGAGGTGAGGGCCTTGGCGAAGGAGAGGCTGTCGGGTCGCATGCCCATCGCCTCCGAGCCGAACCAGGTGCCGAGGCGGCCGAATCCGCAGATCACCTCGTCGGCGATGAAGCGCACGTCGTGCCGGTGGAGCACCGCCTGGATCTTGGCATAGTAGCCCGTGGGCGGCAGGATGGCGCCGCCGGCACCGAGCACCGGCTCAGCCACGAAGGCCGCCACGGTCTCGGGGCCCTCGCGCAGGATCACCGCCTCCAGCTCCGTGGCGAGGCGCGTCGTGAAGGCCTCCTCGCTCTCGCCCTCCTGACCAAAGCGGTAATGGTGCGGGCAGCCCACGTGTAGGAAGCCCGGCAGGGGCAGGTCCCAATCGGCGTGATTGGCGGGCAGGCCCGTCATGGAGGCCGTGGCCACCGTGACGCCGTGGTAGCCCTTGATGTGCGAGAGGATCTTCTTCTTGCGCGGCCGGCCGAGCGCGTTGTTCATGTACCAGGTCAGCTTGACCTGGGTGTCGTTGGCCTCCGAACCCGAGGATGTGAAGAAAATCTTCGAGGTCGGAACCGGCATCAGCTCCTTCAGGGTCTCGGCGAGCTCGATCGCCGGATCGTGGCTGCGCCCCGAGAACAGGTGGGTGAAGGGCAGGCGCGCCATCTGCTCACTGGCCGCCTCCACCAACTCCTCGTTCGAATAGCCGAGCGCCGTGCACCACAGCCCCGCCATGCCTTCGAGATAAGGCCGACCATCGCTGTCGTAGACCCAGACCCCATGTCCGCGTTCGATCACCAGGGGTCCCGTCTCGCGGAAGGTCTCCAGGTTCGTGTAGGGATGGATCAAGGTTTCGACGTCGCGGGTCGCGAGGTTCGAGAGCATATTTTTGCCTGACGGTTGGCCGATGGCCGACATGGGTGCACGACTGTAACGAGAGGCGCACCCGGTATAAACCCGCGCGACGTCGCAACCGGATCCGATGCCATGCTCGACCCTGCAACCATCGTGGCCCATCCGGCCCCGGGCCGCGCCTGCGGAACCTGTACGCTCTGCTGCAAGGTCTACGACGTCCCCGCGGTCGAGTCCGTCGCCGGGCAATGGTGCCGGCACACCAAGCAGGGTCGGGGCTGCGCCATCCATGCGACACGGCCCGACCATTGCCGTGCCTTCCACTGCCTCTGGATGACGGAAGTCTGGCTCGGCTCGGAATGGAAGCCCGAACGCGCCAAGATGGTGCTGAGCCTCGATCCGGTCTCGCGGCACATGAACGTGCAGGTCGATCCGGGCCAGCCGAACGCCTGGCGCCGCGAGCCGTATTATGGCCAGCTGAAGCGCTGGGCGACGGCGTCCCTGGCCCAGAAGCGCCATGTCCTCGTCCACCTCAACAAGACCACCACCGTGGTTCTACCGGACCGCGACGTGGCCCTCGGCGTCTTCGAACCCGGTGACCGCATGGTGGCCCGCGAGCGCGTGACGCCGCAGGGCGTCGTCATTGAGGTCGAGAAGGTCCGCGATGCGGCCTGAGCCTCTCGGGAGCACGATCCGCGGCATCCTGTTCGACAAGGACGGGACGCTCGTCGATTTCGACCGGACCTGGGGACCCGCCGCCTACTCGGTGATGTCCGACCTCTCGGGCGGCGACCGGGCGCGCCTGGAGGCCCTGATGCGGGTCAGCCACTACGACGAGGCCGGACGGCGCTTCGCACCGACCTCGCCGCTCATCGCCGGCTCCTCGGCGGGTTACGGCCCGATCTGGGCCGAGGTGCTGGACCGTCCCGCCGGCCCGGCGCTCTACGCCGAGATGGATGCACTGTTCCGCGCGGCCGGCCTCGCCGCGCTGACGCAGATCGGAGCGCCGGCCGATCTCGCCGCACGCCTCGTCGCCGGCGGCTACGCCCTGGGCATCGCCACCAACGACGCCGAGGCCTCGGCCCGGGCGCAATGCGAGGCCCTCGGCCTCACGCCTCATTGCGCCTTCGTGGCGGGTTATGATTCCGGGCACGGGTCGAAGCCCGAGCCCGGCATGGTCACGGCCTTTGCCGACCATCTCGCGGTGCCGGCGCACCGGATCGCCATGGTGGGGGATTCGCCCTACGACCTCGTGGCCGCCCGAGCCGCCGGGGCGATGGCGATCGCGGTGCTGAGCGGCCCCCTCGGTGCGGCTGCCCGCGACGAGATGGCGCCGCTGGCCGACCACGTCCTGAGTTCGGCCGCGGATCTGCCGGCGCTGCTGGGCCTCTAGCCCGCTTCGCCGGTGACGGGCGGCTCATGCGACAGATCACGCGCGAGATCGCGCCACTTCAGGACAAGGCGCTCGAAATCGGCGATGTCGTTGGCCGGCAACTGTCCCAGGGTACGCGCCACGTAGGCCTTCTGCGCCACGATCCCGCGGGTCGCGAGGTCGGTTCCGGCAGGCGTCAGGTACAGGGCATGGGAGCGCCGATCCCCCGGAATCGGGCGACGCTCCACGAGGCCCGCCTCGACGAGGCGATCAATCAGCCCGGAGACGTTGCCCTTGGTGACGTAGAGGCGTGCCGCCAGATCCTGCTGCGTCATGCCCTCCCGCTCGGTGAGGGTGGAGAGCGCATCGAATTGCGGGATGGACAATCCGAGCCCGCGCAGTTCCCCCGCCATCGCCGCGGTGACGCGGCGGTTGAGGCGGATGAAGCGGAACCAGACCCGCAGCGGATCGGCGGCCTCGGCAGGTGTCGGGGAAAGCGGGGGCGCGGGCATCGTCGCGCGGCTATAGCAGACGGGGTGCCGCTCCCGGAAGCATCGCGATGCACGGCCCGGGTGGCGCCGCGGAGCGCGGACCGGTAAAGCTCCAGGCGCACGGCCCCGCGGATCTTCCGGACAGCGAATCTCGTCACAGCATGCGTCGTCTGCCCTATCAGGATCCCGTCACCCGCGCCGGCCCGGTCTCGCGAACCACCGCGGTCCTGGCGCTGCTCGTCTGCCTCTTCGCCCTGCTCCTGGTGCGCGACCCGCGCGCCGAGGCCGGCCCGGCCCTGGCGACCCTCGGGGCCGGTCTCGTTCTGGCGGCGGTCGCGGTGTTCTTCGCCATCGTCGCCTTCGTCCGGGTCTGGCGCGAGGGCGCACGCGGCCTTGGCGCGGCCCTGGCCGGCCTGTTCCTGGCAAGCCTCGTCCTCGCCTATCCGGCCTTCGCGGCCCTGCGCGGCCTACAGCTCCCGGCCATCGCGGACGTGACCACCGACACCGAGAATCCACCTGCCTTCTCGCGCTCGCGCGTGGCCTTCGCGGCCCGTGACGGGCGCTATCCGCCCGATCCGGGTCCCGCCGCGCGCGCCGCCCAGCGCACCGCCTATCCGCAGATCGCACCGCTCACCCTCGACCTCGATGCCGACGAGGCCTTCGAGCTCGCCCGCAAGGCGGCGGTGAACCGGCGCTGGCAGATCGTCGAGGCGATCCGCCCCGGCGGCCGCATCGGTAACGGGCGGATCGAGGCGGTGTCGCGTGGCCCGATCCTCAACCTCGCCGACGACGTCACCATTCGGGTTCACCCGCGGGCGGACGGCGCACGCATCGACGTCCGCTCCGCCTCGCGCCTCGGCACGCGGGACCTCGGCAGCAACGCCGACCGCATCCGCGCCTATCTCGACGAGGTCGCCAACCTCGCCATCGCGGTGAAGTGATGGGGGATCAGGCCGGCGCGTAGCGGCCGTCGAGCCGGGCAGGACCGTCGCTGAGCACGATCCCGCGCTCGACCAGATCCTCCAGGTGGGCGAAGACCGACAGGGCGGCGGCGCCGTGCAGGGCTGGGCTCAGGCCCTGGTAGATCGCAGCGACGATGGCGTGGATATCGCGGTCGCCCCCTTCGAGGCGGTTGCGGATCGCGGTCTCGCGCTGGCGCCGATGGGCGGCGAGGCCGCGCACGAAGCGGCGGGGATCGCGCACCGGACCGCCATGGCCCGG
Source organism: Methylobacterium sp. Leaf104 (assembly GCF_001422885.1). Taxonomy (GTDB): domain Bacteria; phylum Pseudomonadota; class Alphaproteobacteria; order Rhizobiales; family Beijerinckiaceae; genus Methylobacterium. Next base: position 17,949 of record NZ_LMMZ01000003.1, read on the forward strand.
CCAGAAGATCGTCTCGTGGCGGTCGCGCAGGGCCTCGAGAGAGTCCATGTAGGCGCGCATCGCGCCGTCGGGCGGCGCCACGATGGTGGTCGACCACGCCATGACGTGGTCGCCCGAGAACAGGGCCGTCTCCTCCCGCAGCGCGAAGGCGAGATGGTTCATGGTGTGGCCCGGGGTCTCCAGGGCCTCCAGGGTCCAGCCCGGTCCCGTGACGGTGTCGCCCGTGCGCATGGGCCGATCGGGCACGTGGTCGCGGTCGGCACTGGCGTCGAGATGGGGGATCTCACCCTCGATCAGATCGCGGGCGGCCCGGTGCGGACCGCAGCCGACGATCGGTGCGCCCGTGCGCGCCCGGAGAATGCGGGCCCCCGGCGAATGGTCGCGATGCGTATGGGTGACCAGAATCGCCACGACGGTGGCACCGGCGCAGGCCTCCACGAGCGCCGCGATATGGCCCTCGTCCGCCGGACCCGGATCGATGATGGCGACGGCCTCGTTCCCGACAAGGTAGCTGCAGGTGCCGGTCGCCGTGAACGGTCCGCCGTTCGGGGCAATCCGCCGCCGGACCAGGGGCGACAGACGCACCGTCTCGCCGCTCGGGGGCAGCGCCCCGTCGAACACGGGATCGGACTGGATCTCGCTCATGCCGGCTCCTGAAAGCTTGGGACCGGATCCGGCCCTAAGCCATCGCCGCGCCAGGGACAACGCGTGCGATCGGGCCCGAGACCGCCTCAGTATACGAAGGGCGATGCCACCACGACGCGCGCCTGGGCCCGCACCGGGACGAAGCGCGGCTCGACCTCGATCGGTGGCGGGACCGGTTCGAACCCGGCCGCCGCGATCCGGACGCGGCCTGTGCGGTCGGCACTGCGCAGGGCCTTGTGGAAGGCCCGGGCATCCGCGTCGCGGCGAACCACGTCGACCTTGGCGTCGATCTCGCGCCGCGCCCGGCGCGACAGGCCCCGGGCCTCGCGGAAATCGACGACGGTGAAGCCGCCAGCCCTGACCGGGGTGACGACCGCTGCGCTCGCTTCGGTCGTGACGATGTCACCGGCGCGCACGGTCATGTCCTGAAGGATCGGCAGCGGTGCGGCGACGCCCTGCTCGGGCTGGCAGTCGCAGTGCTCGATCCGTTTCGTGCGGTAGAGATTGGCCACCGCGAGGCTGCGGTAAGGCTGCCCGTCGAGTCCGACGGCGCGATCGAGTTCCCTCTCGCCGGCTCCCAAAGTGAACAGGCGCGTCGGCGTATTCGGGCAGGCGGCCGCACAGGCGGCCTCATGGATCGGCAGGTCGGCCCGGGCGCCGAGACGTCCGAGGGGGAAGATGTAGCCATCGCAGGTGCGCACGCAGACGGTGCGCGCGCCCAGCGCGGTAGGCGAACCCGCTCCCGGCACGAAAGCGGCCCGCCTCGCCGCAGCCGCCTCCCTGGGGAGCCGGACTCGGACTGGACGTGCCGTCGCATCGACGACGGGTCTCGGCGTCTGCCGAACCACGCGCGCGGCGGTCACACGCCGGGCGTCTGGCAGAGAGACGTAATGCGCGGGGCGGCGGCGCGCCGGCATCGTCACCGCCGGAGCCGCGACCGGTCCGCGAAAGATCGTCTCCAGGAAATCGAAGAGCCCGCCTCGTTCGGAGGCCTTGACCATCGTGGCGCCCGCCATGACGCCACCGAGCCCGAGCAGGACGCCAGCGAGCGCGGTCACCGCCATCTGCTGACGCGTGCCGGCCGGAGCGAGACGCTGCCACTTCATACCGCTTGGCTCCGCTTGTTTCGCTCTGACGGCCCCGACCGCATCACCGGGCAGATGCAGCTTCATCAGGTACACATCATCGCGGACACGGCGCAACGGCGGTAGACAACCGAGACAAGCGCCCTTGGGAGGATCTCCGGGCTTTCACGGCTCGCTCCATCATCCCGGAAGTCAGCCGGCGACGGTGGATCTGGTCCTGACGGCGATCGGTCAGGCGATCGACGCGGTGCGGGGCTTCGTCACTGGCGCATCCTCGGCGGTCGCGAAACAGCGTGCCGTGATCCACGAGATCTCCATGAGCATGCAGGCCGCGGCCCGCGAGAGCGCGGACGTCGATTGCGGCCCGCGGTCACTGGTGTCCTGAGCCTAAGGCTCCAGCCGGCGGCCCTACCGATCCGCCCACCGAATTTAGCCATTTGATCTTTTTATAGCCCCTGCTATAACGCGGCGGGTCGCCTCGAGGCGCCCGGATTTCCCCCGCCGGAAACACGCGCAGGCATGGCTCGACACGAACACGTCACGGCTTCGGGACCGATCTCGGATCTAGGAGGATCTCGACCGGAGGCCTCCCCACCGGAGGGATCCTGGCGCTTCAGCAAGGAGACGCACGCCCAGCCGAGCCTCGGGCGGATGAATGCCAGCGTTCCGGTCCAGGCCAGCGGCACGTGGCTGCGCCGGCTCCTTGCCTTCATCGGACCCGGCTACATGGTCTCGGTCGGCTACATGGACCCAGGCAACTGGGCGACCGACATCGCGGGCGGAGCGCAGTTCGGCTACACGCTGCTCTCCGTCATCCTGCTGTCGAACCTGATGGCGATCGTGCTCCAGGCCCTGTCCGCGCGGCTCGGGATCGCGACGGGACGCGACCTCGCTCAGGCCTGCCGCGATCATTATCCGCGGCCCATCAGCCTAATGTTGTGGATCGCCTGCGAGGCGGCCATCATCGCCTGCGACCTCGCCGAGGTCATCGGCACCGCGATCGCCCTCAAGCTCCTCTTCGGATTACCCCTGGTCGTCGGCGCGACGCTCACGGCGCTGGACGTCTTCCTGATCCTGCTGCTGATGCGACGGGGCTTTCGCGCCCTGGAAGCCTTCGTGATCGCCCTGCTGGTGGTGATCTTCGTCAGCTTCGGAATCCAGATCGCCCTGGCCGCACCGCCGATCCAGGCAATCCTCGGCGGCTTCCTGCCTTCGGCGGAGATCGTCAGGAACCCAGCCGCGCTGTACATCGCCATCGGCATCATCGGTGCCACCGTGATGCCGCACAATCTCTACCTGCACTCGTCGATCGTCCAGACCCGCGCCTATCCGCGGACCGAGGCGGGCCGGCGCGGCGCGATCCGCTTCGCGGTGGCGGATTCGACGATCGCTCTGATGCTTGCCCTGTTCGTGAACGCCGCGATCCTGATCATGGCCGCCTCGGTCTTCCATGCGCAGGGGCGCACGGACGTCCAGGAGATCGAGCAGGCCTACGAGTTGCTGTCGCCGCTGCTCGGTGCCGGCATCGCCTCGACGCTGTTCGCGGTGGCTCTGCTGGCCTCGGGCCTCAACTCCACGGTCACCGCGACGCTGGCGGGGCAGATCGTGATGGAGGGATTCCTGCGCCTGCACATCCCCGACTGGGCACGGCGATTGATCACCCGCGCCATCGCGATCGTGCCGGTAGTGGGCGTGACGGCTCTCTACGGGGAGCAAGGCACGGCAAAATTGCTCGTGCTGAGTCAGGTCGTGCTGTCGATGCAGCTTCCCTTCGCCGTCATCCCCCTGGTCGGGTTCGTCTCGGACAGGCGAAAGATGGGAGCCCACACGATCCCGACCTGGCTCAAGATCCTGTCCTGGACCATCGCGGCCGTGATCGTGGGGCTGAACGGGAAACTTCTGCTCGATACCGTGACGGGCGCCTGAGGAGGCCCCGCGTCACCCAGGGCTCAGCGGCGACGATCGGCGCGGACGCGCACGGGAACCGGCTGGGGCGCGGACATCGGACCTTCGAGAAGCGCGCCGATCAGCGAACGGCTGGCCTCGGCGACGGTTTTGATCAGACGTCGCGCGATGGAGGCGACAGTCGATTGTCTCATGACGGGCTCCTGACCGACGGGCTGAGGACGAACGTCGCATTCCGGGCCGGGTTCCGGTTGCGATGAGACACAGATAGCGAGATCAGTGTCTCCTGCTCAGGGGTCGAGGGCAATCGGCCGCATCGGTGCGAAGCGCTTAAAAAAGCACCGGCGCGATGCCGCCGGTGCCTGGACAGAATGCAGTCTGACGGAAAGGGGCGGAGAACGCCCCCCGGAACCCTACTTGCCGCGCTTGGCCATCAGCTGCTCGATCAGCGAACCACCCTTCTCGATGGCTGCCAGTTCCTCTGCAACAGCATCCACGGTCTCTCGAATCTGCTCGGGCGTATGCTCGGAGGTGATGAAGAAGCGCAGGCGCGACGCCCGCTCCGGCACCGCCGGGTGGATGATCGGCTGCACGTTGATGCCGCGCTTGTAGAGGCGGTCCGACAGCGTCACCGACTTCAGGGAGTCGCCGACGATGACCGGAATCACCGCGAGGCCGAGGCTGGTCCCGGTATCGAGCCCGTGCTTCTTCGCACAGGACAGGAACAGGTGACCGTTCTGGCGCAGCCTCTCCACCCGCTGCGGCTCCGCATGCATGATCTCGAGGGCCGTCTCGGCCGCGGCGGCGAGGGGCGGCGAGATGCCGACGCTGTAGATGAAGCCGCCGGCGGTGCACTTGAGGTACTCGATCAGCGGCGCCGGTCCGGCGACGTAGCCGCCACAGGTCGAGAGCGTCTTCGAGAGGGTGCCCATCCAGATGTCGACCCCGCGCGGGTCGACATCGCAATGCTCGGCGAGGCCGATGCCGGTGCGCCCGAGGACGCCGAGCCCGTGGGCGTCGTCGACCATCAGCCAGGCATCGTAGCGCTGCTTGAGGGCGATCAGGGCCGCGAGGTCCGGCGCGTCGCCATCCATGCTGTAGAGGCCTTCCACCACGATCAGGGCCCGGCGGTGCTCGTGGCGGGTGGCGCCGAGCAGCGTCTCCAAGGCGTCGAGATCGTTGTGCGAGAACGAGCGGCGCTGGGCACCAGAGAGCTGCGCGCCGGTGACGATGCTGTTGTGGCTCAGGGCGTCGTGGAAGATGACGTCGCCCGGCTCCAGCAGGGCGCCGATCGTCGTGACGTTGGTGGCGTGGCCGCTCACCATCACCACGCAGGCCTCGGTGTCGTAGTGGTCCGCCAAGGCCTTCTCGAGGGACAGGTGCCCCGGGCGCTCGCCGGCCACGATCCGGCTCGCCGAAGCCGAGGTGCCGTAGGTCTCGATCGCCCGTGATGCCGCCGCGTTGACGTCCGGGTGCCCGTTGAGACCGAGGTAGTCGTAGGACGAGAAGTTGACGAACGACTTGCCCGCGATGCGCGTCGTGGCGCCGGCCTTGGTCTCGTGCACCCGGAAGAACGGGTTTCCGAGGCCGATCAGGTCGGCGGCCGAGCGCTGGAGGCGCAGTTCCCGGTAGCCCGGAAGCGACTCGAAGTTCTGCACGGAGGGATCACCCGACGGGCGTTGCGCCGGACGGGCAGGAGCCGTCCGGTTGGCGTTACGCCCGAGGCGGTTCGTCACGAAGCCTGCCAGGGCCGCGCGTCCGCCGTCCGGTCTCGCGGAATTGCTCATGCGGCATGCCTCAGAGGGGAATCGTTCACGGAAGGATTTCTTTGATGGCGAGGCTGTTTTCTTCGACCATCGCGTGGAAGGGCTCGAGGGTACGGACGTCCACGCCCTCGCTGGCATGGCGCTGAGCCAGGCTCATGACGGCCGCCGCCGCCTCGTCCACCGGAGCCGCGATCGACTGGATCAGGGTTTCGGTGAGCTCGTTGACGGTGAGGCCGGAGGAGATGCCGGACGGAGGCGCCTCCAGGGCGAAGCGCTCCTGCAGGCTGGCGCCGAGTTCCACGCCCATCAGCGAGTCGAGGCCGATCTCGGAGAGATGGCGCACGCGACTGATGTCGTCCTTGGGCAGGCGAAGGATGCGCGCGATGTCCTCCACGATGGCGTCGGCCACCGTCTTGCGCACCGTGTCGATGTCCTGCGTCTTCAGCAGCATACCGATGTTGATGGCCGCCACCGTGCCGGCTTCCATCTGCTGGTCCGAACCCAGCTCGGCGTAGCTCGGGCTCTTCATCGTGGCGAGGCGCTCGCGTGCCTTGCCCCAATGCATCGACGCGATGGCGATCACGGCGTCGTCCGGGTTCGTCCCCTGGCCTTCCAGCGCGTCGGCCATGAGGTCGAGGCAGTGGCGGGCATCCATCGGGGTCACGCCGACGCGACCCGCCAGGGTCTCCATCACCGCACGGTTTCGCGCCAGCACGCCGACATCGCCGATGGCACCCCAGGCGACGGCCAGCGCCGGTAGGCCGAGCTTGCGCCGACGCCGGGCGAGACCTTCCATGAACCCGTTCGCAGCGACGTAGGCGCCCTGGCCCGGATTGCCGATGAAGGTCGTGGCCGAGGAGAACATCACGAAGTAGTCGAGCGCGCGCGTGCGCGTCGCCGCATCGAGATGCTCGGCACCGATGACCTTCGGCCGGATGACCGTATCGAGGGCGGCGGCGTCGATGTTGGCGATCAGACCGTCCTGCAGCACCATCGCGCCGTGGATCACGCCGGCCAGGGACCGGCCCTTGCGCTCCACGTCGTCCAGCAGCGCGTCCACGGCCTTGCGGCTGGTGATGTCGCAGGCCATCGCGGCGACGTTGACGCCGCGAGCACCGAGATCGGCCACCACCTGCTTGGCGTCCGGGCTTGCCGCCCCGTTGCGTCCGACGAGGACGATGTGCTTCGCGCCCCGGTCCGCGAGCCAGCGGGCCGCCTCGATGCCGAAGCCGCCGAGGCCGCCGGTGACGAGGTGGACACCTTCCGGGGAGATCGCGAAGGCGGACTTCTCGGGTTGCATCACGCTGCCGGGCTTCGGCGGAGCGATGACGATCTTACCCACGTGACCCGATTGCTGCATCAGGCGGAAGGCGTCCGAGACCTCGTCCGCCGTGAAGGGCTGGAAGGGCAGCGGCTTCAGGCCGCCCTCCTTGAACAGGGACATGACTTCGCGGAACAGCCGGGCCCCGTCCTCGCCCTGATGCTGGAGCACCTGATCGAGGTCGACACCGAAGTAGGAGAGATTCCGGCGGAACGGGCGCAGGCCGATATGGGTGTTGGCGACGTAGTCGCGCTTGCCCAACTCGATGAAGCGGCCGAAGGGCTTGAGAACGTTGAGGCTTCGCTCCATCGCTTCGCCGAACAGGCTGTTCAGCACCACGCCGACGCCGTCGCCGGTGATCCGGCGGACATCGTCCACGAAGGCGAGGGAACGCGAGTCGAGCACGTGCTCGGCTCCGAGCGCCTTGACCAGGGCGCGCTTCTCCCGCGAGCCCGCGGTGGCGATGACGCGCGCGCCCTTGAGCTTGGCGATCTGCAGAGCCGCGAGGCCGACGCCGCCGGCGCCGCCATGGACCAGCACCCACTCGCCGCGGCGCAGGCGGGCGCAGCTGACGAGGCCGTAATAGGCGGTGAGGAAGGCGACCGGCACGGTGGCGGCCGCCTGCGGATCGAGGCCGGGCGGGCTCGGGGCCACCACGAGTTCGGGCACGACGATGTGGGTCGCGAAACCCGATTGCGCGAAGGCGACGACGCGGTCGCCGGGCTTGAACGCCTCGACACCCTTGCCGACGGAGAGAACCCGTCCGGCCACTTCGAGGCCCAGGCGAGGCCCGGCGAAGCCATCCTCCAGGATCTCCTCGGGCAGCATCGAAAGGGCCCAGAGGACGTCGCGGAAGTTGAGGCCGGTGGCCTCGACCGCGATCTCGACCTCGCCGCGACCGGGCGTCCGGCGCGTCGCCGGTCCCCAGGCCATCTCGTTGAGGCCGCCCGTGTTGCTGCGCTCCAGGCGTGCGGCCGGGGCCGGGACCGCGTCGGCTCCGGGACGACGGGCCAGTTGGCCCGGCGAGAACCGGATCACTCGGGTCCGGTCGGCATCGAGGATGATCTCGGTCTCGAGTGTGCCCGACAGGATCAGGTCGCGCAGACGCTCGGCGGCGACCTTGGTCGAGAGGGCCTCGGCGAGATCGATCCGACGCACGTCGAGATTGGCCACCTCGTTGGCGAGCGTCCGGCTGAAGGCCCAGACGCCGGCTTCCACCGACCCGCTCGGGTCGCCGGCATCGCGGGTCGCTCCGGGGCAGACGACCCAGAGCCGGGTCTGGCGGCTGCCGAGATGCTCGACGCAGCGCTTCAGGCTCAGGCAGCGCTCGCGCAGGCGATCGGCTGCCGCGCCACCCTGATTGAAGGCGCCGGCGAGGAACACGACCGTGTCCGGCGTTTCGCGTTCCAGTTCGAGCAGGGACTGCTCGGAGTCGAGGATGATCGAGACGTGGACGCCGCTCGCCACCAGGAGGGTCGCCAGCGACGAGGCGGTCTCCGCCGCGAAGGCGTCGTGCGAGCCGATGACGAAAGCGAAGGTCTGTCCGGGGGCGGGCTTCGCCCGCACCGGAGCCTCGGCGAGGAACAGGAGGTCGTCGCCGTTGGCGGAGACCGCGCGGTCGACCGCCACCCGCACCAGGCCCGTGTCGCTCAGCGCACGCTGCCAGCCGGTGATGTCGTCAAGGCGGCCCACGGGCATGTCGGCGGTGGCCTCGAACCAGTCCGGCGTCAGGCCGAAGACGAGGTCGCGGAACAGCGAAGCGCCGGGCTCGACGGCGACGAGGAAACCGCCCGTGGCCAGGGCGTCGGCGACCGTGCCGAGCAGCGTCCGCTCGGAGCGGTGCAGGACGTTGCTCGCCAGGATCGCGTCGAAGCTGCCGGGCGTGAGTTCGGCCGCGTCTTCGATCACGGTGACGCCGCGCGGCAGGGCAAGGCGTGCGCGCTCCGCCAGGCGACGGTCGGCCTCGAACACCGTCAGCTGCGCCTCGATGCCGCCGGCGAAGGCGGCCGCCTGGGCGGAGAGCGGGCCGAAACCGACTTGAAGCACCCGCAGTGCGCGGTCGCGGGGCAGGGCGGCACGGCCGGACTCGGTGAGATCGGCGATCACGTCGGCGGAAGCCCGCGCCGTCGCACTGCGCAGGATGAAGGCGTCGAGGGCGTTCTGCGAGAGGCTGGGGGCCTCGGTCAGGCCGCCCGAGAGCAGCCGTCCGACCACGGCGCCGATGTCGGCGGTGAGCACGAGCTCGGCCGAGAGTTCGGGATGGTCCGCCGCGATCCAGCGCATGATCTCGTCGGGCGCCGGCAGGGACACGTCCTTGCGCAGCGTCCAGCGCTCGCCGTCGAGGGTGGCAAGGTCGCTGCTCTCGAGGGCGTAGAGGGCATTGAGGAGCCAGGGGCGCATCGCCTCGGGCAAGCGCTCGTCGATGGCCACGGTGCCGGAGCGCTGCAGGCCTTCCGCGAGACGGTAGGCCATCGAGGTCGCCCACCCTTCGAGAAGGAGGTGCCCCGGCGCCAGCGGCGCCTCGGCCGGTGCCACGGCGACCTTGAAGGCCGGACGGATCGCGTCCGCGACGCGCTTTCCACGCTCCATCGCGATAGCAGTCGGCTCGGTGGCGAGCTCGGGCCGCTGCGCGATGGCGTAGGCCGCGAGATCGCTGCCGTTCTTGGCCCGAAGGGCCTGGAAGCGGCCCTCCCGGAGCGTGGCGATGACCGCGCCCTCGGCATCCACCAGGGTGAAGTCGGCCAGGATGCTGCGCTCGTTCGCCCGCCGAGTCCGGATCATCGCCCGGGCGATGACGGCGCCGGGCTTCACGAGGCGGATCTCACCGAAGCGAACCGGGACGTAGGCCTTGGTCGAGCCTTCGCCCATCAGCCCGGCGAAGAGCAGGATGAGGCCGTGGAAGCAGGAATCGAGGCGCGCGGGCACCAGCCCGAAGCGGGCATCGACCTCGGCGGGCAACAGCTCGGAGACGATGGTGGTCTCGTCGAGGCGTGCACTCACCGCGACCTGTCGGAAGGTCGGACCGAAGCCGAGGCCGGAGGCGGCGGCGAGGCGGTACAGGCCTTCACCTGCGACGGCCTGCTCGTCGGGAACGTGCATGTCCACCGGCTCGGGCGCCGGGAAGCTGCCGTCGATGATCTTGGCTGCGGCGTGAAGCTGCCAAGCGGCCTGGGTCAGGCGCGGCCGGCTGAGGATCTGGATCGCGTTGCCGGAACCAGCGACGCGCACCGCGACCTCCCGCAGGGATTCCTCACCGAACACCATCGGCGACTGGATCTCGAACTCCGCGAGGACCACACTATCGGTCTTCATCGCTTCGCGGGCGACGCCGAGCGCCATCTCGATGAAGGCCGCGCCGGGCAGGATCGCCTGGCCGTCGATGCGGTGATCATCGAGCTCGGGCAACGTCGCGATGTCGAGGTGGCCGTGCCATTCGAGGCCGTCCGGCGCGACGCGAGAACCGTAGAGTGGGTGGTAGGGGCGCGGAGTCGCCGCGCCAACCCCCTCGGTGGTCTCCGCCAGCCGGAAGGTCCGGCGCTGCCAGGGATAGAGCGGTAGCGAGACATCGCCGGCCGGGTTCTCTCCGAACACCGTCACCTCGTCGACGGCGGCACCCTGGACGAGGGCGGCCGCGACGGTGCGGGCGATCGGGTCGCCGCCCGCCGGCTTGCGATGGAGGACGCCGATGGTGGCATTCTCGATACCGAGCGGCTCGATGGCGTCGCCGATATGCGAGAGCAGCGTCGCGCGCGGGCCGACCTCGATGAAGACGCGGGCGCCCTGCCGGGTCGCCTCCTGCACGGCCTCGCAGAAGCGCACCGGCTCGCGAATGTTGCGCCACCAGTAGCCGGCTCCGAACTGGTCACCGGCCAGCACCTTCCCGGTGACGGTCGACACCATCGGGGTCGTAGCGGCATGCGGCTTCAGCCCGGCGAGATCCCGCAGCAGCGGCTTCTCGGTCGGGTTCATCAGACGGCCGTGGAACGGGTATTCGAGGTCGAGCTTGCGCCCGCGCCGACGCTTGCGTGCCAGCGCCTTCATGGCCGCGTCGATATCCGCCACCGGGCCCGCCACCGTGATGGCCTTGGGGCTGTTGTAGGCGGCGATGTCGAGGCTCGGATAGTCCTTCAGGAACAGCTCGATCTCGTCGGCGGGCGCGAGCAGCACCGCCATCGTGCCGAAGCCGCGCGTCGTCTCCTGGTGCTTGCTGCGGTAGAAGATGACCTTCACGGCCTGTTCGAGGCTGAGGATGCCGGCGGCCTCGGCCGCCGCAATCTCGCCGACGCTGTGGCCGAGGACGTAGCTCGGCGTCAGGCCGCGGGCCCGGAGGGCCGTCGTCGAGGCGCTCGAGATGGCGAAGATCAGGGGCTGCGACACCCGCGTGAGGACGAGGCGCTCGTCCAGATCTTCGGCGAACAGAGCTTCCTTCAGCGACCAGCCGGAGAGGGCATCGAACAGGCCGTCGATGCGGTCGAAGGCCTCTCTGAAGACGGCGTTCTGGTCATAGGCCTCGCGACCCATGCCGGCCCATTGGCTGCCGTTGCCGGAATAGACGAAGGCGACCTCAGCCGCGCGGTCAACGGCGGTCCCGAGCAGGGCGTCGGGTGCATCCTCGGCCTCGCCGACGGCGCGCAGCACCGCGGAGAGGTCGGCGTCCAGGGTCACGGCCAAGCGAGAGGACAGCCGCTCGCGACGATGGGCGGCAGCGGCGGCGATCCGGGCGATCTCGGCCTTGTCCGCGCCGTCGAAGCGTTCGGCGTAGTCGAGGGCGAGTTCGTTGAGGGCGGCGCGGCTCTGGGCGGAGAGCAGCAGCACCTCCGGGGTGCGGGTCACCTCGGGAGTGGCGCCGCCAGCGCGAGTCGGTTGACCATCGGTCAGGACCACGTGGGCGTTGGTGCCGCCGAACCCGAAGGAGTTCACCCCGGCGAAGCGCGCCTTGCCGTCGCGGGCGAGGGGCAGAGGCTTGTTCGTCACCGACAGATTGAGATCCTGGAACGGGATCTCGGGGTTCAGCTCGGCCGCATGCAACGAGGTCGGAAACAGGTCATGCTCGAGGGCGAGGCTCGCCTTGAGCAGGCCGGCGAGGCCCGAGACCGGCTCGGTATGGCCGATGTTGCTCTTGATCGAGCCGATCGGCAGGGGCGCCTTGCGCGGACGGCCCAGCTTGCCGCCGATGGCGCTCGCTTCGATCGGGTCGCCCACGGGCGTACCGGTGCCGTGGGCCTCGACGAAGACCACGGAATCGAGGTCGATCTCGGCCTCGCGGTAGACCTGCTCCAGCAGCGCGCCCTGCGCGTAGCCGGAGGGGAGAGAGATGCCGGTGGTGCGGCCGTCCGAATTGACGCCGCTCGCCGCGATGACGCCCCGCACGGTGCTGCCGTCGCGGATCGCCGCCTTGGCGGATTTCAACACGAGGACGACACCGCCTTCCGAGCGCACGTAGCCGTCGGCGCTCGACGAGAAGGCCTGGCACAGGCCGGTGCGCGAGAGCATCTGCGCGTTCGAGAAGCAGATGAAGTTGAAGGGGCTCGCCAGCAGGTTCACGCCGGCGACGACGGCAGTGTCGATCCGGCCGCTGGAGATGGCCGCGACCGCGGCATCGAGGGCGACGAGGGACGACGAACAGGCCGTGTCGACGGTGAAGCTTGGCCCTTTCAGGTCGTAGATGTAGGAGATGCGGTTCGACAGGATCGAAAGCGTGTTGCCGGTGGCCGCGTAGGCATCGCCCGACGAGGTGTCGAGGACGCGCAGATTGCCGTAATCGAGGGACGAGGCGCCGACGAACACGCCGATCTGGCTGCCAGCCACGTCCGAGGGGCGCAGCCCCGCATCCTCCAGGGCCTCCCAGGTGAGTTCCAGGAGCAGCCGCTGCTGCGGGTCCATCTGCTCGGCCTCGCGGGGCGAGATGCCGAAGACGCCTGGATCGAACGACCAGATGTCGTCGAGAACACCGGCCGACCACGTGTAGCTCTTGCCACGCTCCTGCGCGCGCGGATGCCCAAATCGCTCCAGCGACCACCGATCATCCGGGATGCGACCGACGGCGCATCGCGCCTCGGTGAGAAGCTGCCAAAGTCCGTCGACACTCGAGGCGCCGGGAAGCCGGCAGGCACGGCCGATGATCGCGATGTCTGTACGTTGTGTCACGTTCGATTCGCACACGCTCTTGAACGGGGGACAGGATCGATTTGTACCACCGGCGGCAACCAGCCTGATCCTTAGTATGGCTCTAGGCTACTGTCCAACCGGAGAGGCCCGAATCAGGGCAGTCACCGGTCTGGAACACCGACCCTGTTGCACGTCTTCATCAATCATTCCGGCAAGACGAAGGAGCAAAGCACCGTAATGACCGATGACTTCGTCTCTATCGCAGACGGTTAATTTCAAACAATTGCCATAATCCGGGTATCGTGCCTCGATCCGGCGCCGACGCGGTCCACTGCGCTGAGCCAGAGGATGGATCGAGAGGTCGGCGCTGATCCCCGGAGTTTGGGATACCGAGGAAGGCCTTCGACGCGACGAACCCTCTCTTACGCCGCGTGATTGCGGATTAAGCGGCCGATTGCGGCGACTTTGCGGTGCGACGGAACGCCGCCGCAGCGCAGCATCAGAGCCGATAGCGCGCCGCATCCCGAGAAAGATTCGGATTGTAATAGGGATCGGCGCGCAGTTCTGCGGCCCAGCGAGCCTGCATCACACGAACCTCGCGCTCGAAGCGCTCGCGTTTCTCGGGCGTATCCTCCGCCCCCCGGCTCTTCGATTCATGGTGGATCAACCGGGCATGGGGCGTCCAGACGTTGCGAAGACCTCGCGCGCGCAACCGCAGGCAGAGATCGACATCGTTGAAGGCGACGGCGAGGGCGTCGGCGTCGAATCCGCCGCTCGCCGCGAAGACCGCCGTCCGAAGGAGCAGGCAGGCGCCGGTCACCGCCGAGACCTCCTGGGTCAGGACCATCCGGGCGAAGTAGCCCGGATCGTCCGCGGGCAGGCCGGGATGGCTGTGGCCGGCGACGCCGCCGATCCCGAGAACGATGCCGCCGTGCTGGAGCGTGCGATCGGGATAGAGCAGCTTCGCTCCCACCGCGCCGATATCCGGTGCGAGCGCGATGGAGACCATTTCGCGCAGCCAGCCCGGCTCGATCACCTCGATGTCGTTGTTCAGGAACAGGAGGAGCGATCCCCGCGCCGCCGCGGCGCCGCGGTTGGACAGGTCGGAGAAGTTGAAGGATCCCGGGACAGGCAGGATGCGGACGCGCGCGTCGTATACCGACAAGCGCGTGAAGAGGTCGCGCGTGCGCGCCTCGCGGCTCTCGTTGTCGACCACGATGACTTCGATGGCCGGGTAATCAGTCGCATCGAGGACGCCCGCGAGAGCCACGGCGAGCAGGTCCGCCTGGTCCCGGGTCGGGATGACGACCGAGACCAGGGGAGCCGGCTCCGGGACAGGACGGACGAGCCGGTTGAAACCGAGGGGTCCCCGGGCCGCCGTCGCCCCCAGGGGGGCGGCGACCTCCGCCAGGGCGCGCAGCCGCGCCACCTCGGTCCGCTCCAGCGCCCGGTCCGAGAACGTCCCCGAGCCGCCCGCCGCGCGCCAGTGGTAGAGCACCCGCGGGATGTGGCGGATGCGCGCGGGCTCGAGCCCGGCCGTGACCCGCAGGAGGAGATCGTGGTCCTGGCTGCCCTCGAAGCCCGGGCGCAGCCCGCCGACGGCCCGGATCGCCTCGGTTCGGATCACCGTGAGGTGATTGATGTAGTTCTGTCCGTAGAGGAGTTCGCGGTCGAAGCCCGCCTTGAAGTGGGGCTCGAACCGGCGCCCGCGCGCATCGATCTTGTCCTCGTCGCTGTAGATCACGACGAGGTCGGGCGCGGCCCGGATCGCGGCTGCCACGTGGTAGAGCGCGCCTTCGGCCAGGACGTCGTCGTGGTCGAGGAAGGCGACGAAGGCGCCGTCCGCCTGCGCGAGGGCGTCGTTGGTGGCGCGGGCGATGTGGCCGTTCTCCGGGCGCCGGTGGACGCGGATGCGCGGCTCCTGCTGCGCGTGGCGGGCGAGCAGGCGCGGGATCGCCGGATCGGTGGAGGCATCGTCGGTGATGCAGAGCTCCCAGTTCGGATAGAGCTGGGCGCGGACCGACCGGATGGCGGCCTCCAGGACGCGGGGGGCCGGATCGTGGACCGGCATCACCACCGAGATCCGCGGCGGGTCCGCCCAGGCGGCGACCTCGCCGCGGATGCGCCGCCGGTCCGCCTCGGTGAGGGTGTCGAAGCGGGCGATCCAGGTCTGGTAACCGGTCTCGGTCCGGTCGTGGAGCGCGCGCAGGAGCAGCGCCCGTCCGCGCACCTTGAGGCCGAGGGCGCGCCAGTAGACGGCGCGCGCCGCGAGGCCCGGGTTCCGCCGAAGGGCGCGGGCGACGAGGCCGGGGCGCCGGCGCCGGCGGATCACGAATCCATCGAGGCGGAACGCCGTCTCGCGGGCGAGGGGCGTCAGGCGCAGGGCCAGCAATCCCTCGGGAAGGCGCCCCGTCCAGGCGAAGCGGTCCCCCCCTTCCGCCTCCTCGGCGAGGACCACGGTCCCGGCCGCGCCGTCCCGCCCGACGAACCGGGCGCTCAGGACCAGCCGGCAGACACCCCCGCTCCCGACGTCCCGGAACCGGATCGTCGCCCAGGTGCCGCCGAGGCCGGCCTCCCCCAGGTCGAGGTCGAGGGCGGCGCCGTCGGCCGCGAAGGGCCGCGTCGCCGGCCCCTTGCGGGAGCGGGGGAGGGCGGCGGTGAGCACCGGTGCGGGCATGGTCACGCGCCCCGCTCGTCAGCGCGCATCATCGCCCGTCTCCGGGATCGGCGGCGGGCCGGATCGCACTCTTCGTTGAACCGCATGCCCCGACCGTCACCTCGCCTCCCGGTCCCCTGCGCAGCGGACCGGACCGGCATGCGCCCTCACGCGCCGGGCCGCGTCGGCCATAGCGCATTTCCACCGCCTGCGCAGCGCCGCAGACCACACACGGCGCGGCCCGGCGGCAGGCCGGAAAATCCAGGCGCGAGAGCCCTTGCGCCCCCCGGAACCCCACGCTATAGCCCCCTCCACCGGCGCCGAGCGGCACCGGTGAGGGCGCGTAGCTCAGCGGGAGAGCACTACCTTGACATGGTAGGGGTCACAGGTTCGATCCCTGTCGCGCCCACCATTCCAAACTCTTGGAATGGCCGAAGAAAACAAGGGCTCCGTACGGGGCCCTTTTTCTTTGCGTCGGACATCCCCTCCTGAAGAGGCGCCGGCTCGGACGGAGGTCGGCTGCGTCCGCGTGGACGCGGGCAGGGCGCCGGAAGGGATCTTGCTGGTGATCCTGCGATGCCCAGGAGCCGAAGCGCTGACGACGGCGTCCGGCCGCTCACCACCCCATCATCTTCACGCGACCGGCGGTGCGCGACGTCCGACCCCGGGCCGGCGCGTGGGGGCGGGCCGGGCGCGTCCTCCGGATCGATGTCCGCCGAAGCGATCCGGAGGACGCGGATCGGATCGCGCCGGGTCTGGATCTTGCATGCCCGTCCTGGACGGGGGGCCTGCCCGCAGGCGCGTCCCCGGCTGCAGGCCGCGCAACGGAGCGTGGTCGGATTCCGGGCCGACGCCCGGCCGGTCCGGCGAGCCTCGCAGACGCCCGAACCCGAAAAGGACCCGCAATGGCCTATCTCGCTCCTGCTGAGTTCGTCACCAAGATGGTGGATGCAGGCGAATCCAAGATCTTCATGTCGACCCGCGACACCGTCATCCGCGCCTACATGGCCGGGGCGATCCTGGCGCTCGCCGCGGTCTTCGCGGTCAGCATCACGCAGCAGACCGGCATCCCCATCCTCGGCGCCGCCCTGTTCCCGGTCGGCTTCTGCATGCTCTACCTCCTGGGCTTCGACCTCCTCACGGGCGTGTTCGTGCTGGCGCCCCTCGCCCTCCTGGATCGCCGGCCCGGCGTGACCTGGGCCGGCGTGCTGCGCAACTGGGGCCTCGTCTTCCTCGGCAACTTCCTCGGCGCGCTCACCGTGGCCGTCATGATGGGCTTCGTGTTCACGTTCGGCTTCACGGCGCCGGCCGACAAGGTCGGTGAATACATCGCCCATATCGGCGAGCGGCGCACCGTCGGCTATGCCGCGCACGGCGTGGGCGGCTGGTTCACGATCTTCATCCGCGGCATGCTGTGCAACTGGATGGTCTCCACCGGCGTCGTCGGCGCGATGATCTCGACCACCGTCAGCGGCAAGGTGATCGCCATGTGGATGCCGATCATGGTGTTCTTCTACATGACCTTCGAGCATTCCGTGGTGAACATGTTCCTGTTCCCCTTCGGCCTGCTCATGGGCGGCCAGTTCTCGATCGGCGACTACTTCTTCTGGAACGAGATCCCGACCGTCCTCGGCAACCTCGTCGGCGGCCTCGCCTTCACGGGCCTGACGCTCTACACCACCCACGTCCGCACGGCCCCGAAGCGGACCGTCGGCAACGCGGAGCGCCGCCTCGCGGCCTGATCGCCGGCTCGAACGGTCGGGCCGCGCGCCGCACGGCGCCGGGCCCGACCGCCGGGATCTGCCGATGCCTTCGACTCTGACCCTCTCCCTCGGCCAGTGCAGCGAGCGCGGCCGCAAGGAGACCAACCAGGATTTCCACGGCGCCCTCGTCCCCGAGCACGCCGCGCTGGCCCTGCGGGGAAGCGCCATCGCCATCGCGGACGGGATCGGCAGCAGCCCCGTCAGCCACGTCGCGAGCGAGACGGCGGTCAGGAGCTTCCTGTCCGACTACTACGACACGCCCGAGACCTGGTCGGTGAAGACGGCGGCGAGCCGGATCATCGCCGCGACGAATTCGTGGCTCCATGCCGAGACCCGCCGAAACCGGCACCGGCACGATCCCGAAGGGGCAGGCGAGCGCGGCTACGTCACCACCTTCAGCGCCCTCGTCCTCAGGTCGCGCACCGCCCACATCTTCCACGTGGGCGACGCCCGCATCGCGCGCGTCGTCCAGCGCTCGCTCGAAGTGCTGACCGAGGACCATCGCGTCACCCTCTCCGCCGACGAGTCCTATCTCGGTCGGGCGCTCGGCGCGGCCGCGCATGTCGAGATCGACCACCGCACGGTCGCGATCGAGCGGGGCGACGTGTTCGTCCTGACGACGGATGGCGTGCACGAGCACGTGCGGCCGGAGGCGATCGTCGCGCTGATCCGGCGACACGGCGACGACCTCGACCGGGCTGCCCAGGCGATCGTCCGCGATGCCTACGAGAACGGCAGCGGCGACAATCTCACCGTCCAGATCGTGCGCGTCGAGGCCGTGCCCGACGGCGCGCTCGCGGAGGTCTCCGGCCGGATCGACGACCTGCCTCCGGCGCCGCTGCTCGATCCGCCGACCACGTTCGACGGCTACCGCGTGCTGCGGACCCTGCATGGCAGCCACCGCAGCCACGTCTACCTGGCGATCGACGCGGAGAGCGGACGCAAGGTCGCCCTCAAGGTGCCGTCGACGGACCTGCACGCCGACCCGGCCGGCCTGCAGCGGCTGATGATGGAGGAATGGGTCGCGCGGCGCATCGACAGCCCG
Source organism: Methylobacterium sp. Leaf104 (assembly GCF_001422885.1). Classification (GTDB taxonomy): domain Bacteria; phylum Pseudomonadota; class Alphaproteobacteria; order Rhizobiales; family Beijerinckiaceae; genus Methylobacterium. The sequence goes on from NZ_LMMZ01000003.1 coordinate 36,243, forward strand.
CACGTGCTCGGCGCCCCGCCCCGGACGCGGCGGCGCAGCCACCTCTACACGGTGATGGACTACGTCGAAGGCCGGACCCTCGCCCAGTGGCTGCGCGACAACCCGGCCCCGGAGCTCGAGGCGGTGCGGCGCCTCGTCGAGCAGATCGCGGTCGGCCTGCGGGCCTTCCACCGGCGCGAGATGGTGCACCGGGACCTGCGCCCCCACAACGTCCTGATCGATGCCGCCGGCACCGTCCAGATCATCGATTTCGGCTCCACCCGGATCGCCGGGCTCGCGGACGACGATCCGGCCATCGACGAGACGGTCCTGGGGACCGTGCAGTACACCGCACCGGAATGCCTGGCCGGACGGCCCGCCACGTCGCAATCGGACATCTTCTCGGTGGGCGTGATCGCCTATCAGATGCTCACCGGACGCCTGCCCTACGGCGCGGAGGCGACGCGGGCCTTCAGCGAGGCGCGCGCGCGGCGCCTGCATTACGTCTCGGTCGCCGCGGCACGCCCCGGCCTGCCGCCCTACGTCGACGCGGCCCTGCGCAAGGCGGTGCATCCGAACCCGGCCCAGCGCTACGAGGTCCTCTCGGCGTTCGTCCACGACCTGCGCCATCCGAACCCGTCGCTGCCCGGTCTCGGACGGACGGCCCTTCTGGAACGCGATCCGGTGCTGTTCTGGAAGCTCGTCTCGCTCGTCCTGGCGATCGTCGTCGTCATCCTGCTGGCGCGGTCGGCCGCCTGAGCACGGCGACCCGTCCTCGGCTCGACGCCCGTCGCACCGACCCCGAGGCGAGGCGGACGGGTCGGGCCCGAGTTTTCGCGCGCCGATCGCCACGAGGGCGGCGCGGGGTCCGCCATGCCGCGGGACAGAATGTATGATTTCATACACAACGCCGCGAAGCGTGATAGGAGCAGCGCACCGAATCGAACCACGGAACCCCGATATGTCCCTGCGCCCGTCCATCGGGAAATGCTTCGGACCCGGCCTCGACCGGGCGGCCTGCCTGGCGGAGATCGGCGCCTGCATCGCCGAGGTGGAGGCGTCCTCCTCCGCCAAGGCCGCCACCGTCAGGATCCTGGCCCGGACCGGCTACGACGCGACGGACGCCATGGAGGCGCTGTGGCGTGAGATGGACACCTTGACGACCCTCCGGCATGTCCGCGACCATCTTCGCGCGGAATGCGATCTTCGCGCGGAATGAGGCTCCGCTCCGCCATCGCCGCACCAGGCCGGCCGAAGCGGTTCCCGGTCGCGACCGGCCCGGGCGCCCGCCCGCTCAGCCGACGCCGGTGGGACCGTCGATGACGCGTCGCACGCGCCGCGCGAGTTCGAGACGCTTGTAGGGCTTGTTGATGATCTCGAACTCGGTGCCGCCGGCATCGGTGCGCTCCAGGGACGCCTCCGCGTAGCCCGTGGTCAGCAGCACCTTGATCCGCGGCTGGCGCTCGCGCGCGGCCCGGGCCAGCATGACGCCGTTCATCCCGCCCGGCATGATCAGGTCGGTGAACAGGAGGTCGATCCGGCGCTCGCCGTCGAGGATCTCGATAGCGGCCCGGGGGCCGTCGGCGACGACGACCTTGTAGCCGAAATCCTCCAGGATGATGCCCGCGGTCTCGGCCACGTCCGGCCGGTCGTCGACGACGAGGACCGTCTCGGTCCCGTGCCGGTCCGCGGCCCGCTGGGACGCCTTGCGCTCCTCCTCGATCTTCTGGTCGCTCGCCGGGAACAGCAGCCGCACTGTCGTGCCGTGCCCGACCTCGGAATAGATCTTCACCGAGCCGCCCGACTGCTTGGCGAAGCCGTAGACCATGGCGAGGCCGAGGCCGGTGCCCTTGCCCTCGCTCTTGGTGGTGAAGAACGGCTCCATCACGCGGCTCAGGATCTCGGGCGGCATGCCGCTCCCGGTATCGGTGACGGAGACCACGACGTAGGCCCCGGGTCCGACCGTCTTGAACAGGGCGGCGTCCTCGTCCTCGACCAGGAGGTTCTCCGTCTTCACCGTGACGGTCCCGCCGCCCGGCATGGCATCGCGCGCGTTCAGCATGACGTTGAGCAGCGCCACCTCGGCCTGGGTCGGGTCGATGCGAGTGTTCCAGAGGTCGGGCAGCAGCTCCTGGCGCAGGGTGACGTGGTCGCCCAGCGTGCGCGCGGCCATCTCGCTCATGCTGTGGACGAGACCGTTGAGGTTGAGGAGCCGGCCCTCCAGGCGCTGCTTGCGCGAGAAGGCGAGGAGCTGGTGGGTCAGCTTGGCGGCCCGCTCGGAGGCGTCGCGGATGGCTTCTCCGGCCCGGCGCAGGCGCCCGACGTCGATGTCGGGATGGTCGATCAGCGCGAGCATGACCTCGTTGTGCCCGGAGATCACCTGGAGCAGGTTGTTGAAGTCGTGGGCGATGCCGCCGGTGAGCTGGCCCAGGCTCTCCATCTTCTGCGCCTGATGCAGGGATTCCTCCGCATCGCGCCGACGCGAGACGTCGAGCTGCGAGCCGAAGAAGTAGACGAGCTCGCCGGACCGGTTGAACACCGGGGAGACGAAGAGCGCGTTCCAGAACGAAGCGCCGTCCTTGCGGTAGTTGATGATCTCGGTCGAGAACTCGCGCTGCTCGTGGATGGCGAGGCGCAGGTCGGCGACGACCTCGCGATCCGTCTCGGGTCCCTGGAGGAAGCGGCAGTTCGTGCCGATCAGTTCGTCCCGGGTGTAGCCGGTCATGCGCTCGAAGGCGCGGTTGACGAAGATGATCGGGTTGTCCGCCTGGTGCGGATCCGTGACGATCATCGGCATCCGCGTCGTCTCGACGGCCGCGAAGAAGATGTCGTGATGCTGGTCGACGACGCCCGAGGGACCGCTGCCGCTGACAGGGGTCTTCGGGCCATAGGTCTTCGGCTTCTCGGGGGAAGTCGTCAAATCGAGGCTCCGGTATTCGAGACACCGGGGGCGCCTTGAACCATTCCAGATGGGCCGACGACATACGGGCCGCAAGCCGTGAATGGCCACTGAACAAAAGTTGAACGGCAGACGGAGAGCGCGTGGTCGCAGGCCCGTCGCAGGGTCCGGCCGGGCGGACGGGTAGGACCCGGTCCGGCGCGCCCCTGATGCACCGTCCGGCCTCGCTAGTGCGTACGTACCAGAAATCGTGAGCGTGGCCGGAACAGGATTGCGCACAACCCGTTTGTGCCCCGTGACCGACGCGCCCCGGCCGCATCCCCGGCCCCATCGGGTCCGGCCCGGCGCAGCCTCTTTCCCGACGAAGACTGGAGAACATCATGGTCGACACCAATCGTGTGACGGGCGCCGCCCAGGAGATCGCCGGCAAGGCCCAGGGCGCCATCGGCGATCTGGTCGGGTCGCGCGAGGATTCGGCGAAGGGGCGCCTGCGGGAAGTCCAGGGTTCGGCCGAGAACCTCTACGGCCAGGCCAAGGACGCCGTCCGCAACGTCGCCGACGAGGTCTCGGACTACGCCGAGGACGCCTACGACCAGGGCAAGCGCCAGTTGCACGACGTCCACGAGCGCTCGGTGGCGTGGCCCCACGCCTCGCTCCTCGTGGCCGGCCTCGTCGGCTTCGGCCTCGGCCTCCTCGTCGCGAAGCTCTGACGATCCCCACCCGCATTTCCGCCACCCGAACGATCCGGAGCATCCCGTGGCCGCCTCGCCCATCCTGTCCCCCACGCCCGCCGCCTCAGCCGACGTCCGCACGGTCCTGCTTCATCAGGTGTCGTGGGGCGCGATCTTCGCCGGTGCGGTCACCGCCCTGGTGAGCCAGGTCATCCTCAACATGGTCGGCGTGGGCGTCGGCCTGTCGAGCGTCGGCGCCCACGCCGCCGACAACCCGGCCGCCTCCACCCTCTCGCTGGGCGCCGGCCTCTGGTTCGTGGCCTCGGGCGTGGTCGCCGCGCTCGCCGGCGGCCTCATCGCCGGGCGCCTCTCGGGCAAGCCCGTCGCGGGCGCGGCCGGCCTGCACGGGCTGGTCTCCTGNCTCGGGCGTGGTCGCCGCGCTCGCCGGCGGCCTCATCGCCGGGCGCCTCTCGGGCAAGCCCGTCGCGGGCGCGGCCGGCCTGCACGGGCTGGTCTCCTGGGCGGTGACCACCCTGGTGGTGCTCTACCTCCTGACCTCGGCGGCCGGCGGCCTGATCGGGGGCGCCTTCTCGGGCGTGACCAGCACGCTGGGCGGGGCCGGCTCGCTGGTGGGCGGCACGGTGCAGACGGCCGCCCAGGCGGCCGCCCCCTCCCTGTCGAAGATCRCCAACCCGCTGGACGGCATCGAGCAGACGGTGCGCCAGCAGGCGGCCGGCCAGGACCCGCAGGCGGCCARGGACGCGGCSGTGGCCGCCATCCGGGCGCTGTTCACCGGYGATCCGGCCCAGAAGGCCGAGGCCGAGACCCGCGCGGCCGACGCGCTGGCCAAGGCGCAGGGCATCCCGGCCGAGCAGGCCAAGGCGCAGATCCAGGACTACCGCAAGCAGTACGACGCGGCCGTGGCCAGCGCCAAGCAGAAGGCCGAGGCCGCCGCCCTGGCCACCAAGTCGGCGGCCACCCAGGGCGCCTTCTACGGCGCGCTGGCGCTGATCCTCGGCGCGCTCGCCGGCTTCCTCGGCGGCCGCCTCGGCGCCCCCAAGCCCGACACCCTCGTGGCCGGATACGACGCCCGCCGCGCCTGAACGGAGAGCGTGCACTGGACCGGCGCTCCCCNGGACGAGAATACTCGTGAAATCGAGCTGCAGCGGCATTTCTACGGCGCGCTGGCGCTGATCCTCGGCGCGCTCGCCGGCTTCCTCGGCGGCCGCCTCGGCGCCCCCAAGCCCGACACCCTCGTGGCCGGATACGACGCCCGCCGCGCCTGAACGGAGAGGGGCTGGCCTGACCGGCCAGCCCCATCGGTTCACCGCAGATCCGAATCTCGTCGGATCGACAGGGTCTCGTCGGACCCTGTCGACCGTCCGCTTCCCTACAGACCGCCACTGCCTCCGGATCCACCCCCGGCGCTGCCGGTGCCGCTCGCGCGCGACGGCTGGCCGGCATTTCCGCCCGCCGCGGAATTCGAGGTCGCGGTATCGGCGCCGGTCGCCCCGCGCGAGAGGGTCCGTCCGCGGCGGCCGCCGGTGGTGTTCTGGCTGCTCGAGATCGCGACACCGCGTTTCTTGTGCCGCGAGCGGGCATCGGCCGTCGTGCCCATCTGCACGAGAACGAAGGAAGACAGGACCAGCACGCAGGTCGAGAGCGTCAGCGTTTTCATCGTCACTCCTGTGGTTGATGGAAAGAACTCAGGATCTGCGCCGAGTTTCCGTTCGCCCCGATGCTTTTGCGCCTCGGCCGGGGCCGGCCGTCATCGGCACGCGGTCAGGGGAGGGTGCCCACGGGGAAGGGCGCCGAGCGCGCGCCACGCGCCTCCGGGACAAATCGACGTGGAGCGGATTCGAAAGCAAGGATCGGGATGCGGCCCCGAGGCTCCCGGGGCAAGGATACGGTGACCGAGCCGATTCCGGCCGGAATCGGTCCCCGACGACGAAGGACATCCCCATGCGGCGCGCCGAAGCGGAACCACGGCCCGGGGCCTCCGGCACGTCCGAGAGCGAGAGCGCGCAGCGATGGGCCGCGCTCGCGGCCCGGGACGCCGGGGCCGACGGCCTGTTCGTCTACGCGGTCCGCACCACCGGCGTGTATTGCCGTCCGAGCTGCCCGTCGCGGGCGGCCAAGCCGGACAACGTCACCTTCCACGCCACCTGCGCCGCCGCCGAGGCGGCGGGCTTCCGGCCCTGCCGGCGCTGCCGGCCCGACGAAGCCCCCCTGGCCGAGCGGCAGGCGGCGGCGGTCGCCCGGGCCTGCCGCCTGATCGACGCGGCCGAGACCCTGCCGACCCTCGAGTCGCTCGCGGCGGCGGCGGGCTTGAGCGCCTTCCACTTCCACCGCGTCTTCCGGACGGTCACCGGCATCACGCCCAAGGCCTACGCGTCGGCCAGGCTCGCCGAGCGCGTCGCCCGGCGCCTGCCGGCGGCCGGGACGGTGACCGAGGCGGTGTTCGCGGCGGGCTACAACGCGTCGAGCCGGTTCTACGCCCAGGGCTCCGGGCGGCTCGGCATGACGCCGTCCGCCTACCGCAAGGGCGGCCCCGGCGTCGCGATCCGGTTCGCGGTGGCCGCCTGCTCCCTCGGCGCCATCCTGGTCGCGGCGACGCCGCGCGGAGTCTGCGCCATCCTCCTCGGCGACGATCCCGACGCCCTGGTGCGCGACCTCCAGGACCGCTTCCCGCGGGCCGACCTGTCACCCGGCGATGCGGCGTTCGACCTCTGGGTGGCCGCGGTCGTCGGCCTCGTCGAGGCGCCTGGGCGCGGGCTCGACCTGCCCCTCGACATCGGCGGCACCGCCTTCCAGCAGCGGGTCTGGGACGCGCTCCGCGCCGTTCCGATCGGCACCACGACGACCTATGTCGAGATCGCCCGGGCCATCGGCGCTCCCACGGCCATGCGCGCCGTGGCCCAGGCCTGCGGCGCCAACCGGCTGGCCGTCGTCGTTCCCTGCCACCGGGTGGTGCGCTCGGACGGGGCGCTGTCCGGCTATCGCTGGGGCGTCGCCCGCAAGCGCGCGCTCCTCGACCGCGAGGCGGCGCGGTGACGACGTCGCCGCAGCCGGGCAGGGCGATCGACGTGGTCCGGGCGCCGCAGGTCACGACCACAGGATATCGGCCTCGTCGGCCGCGCTCCACGGGTTACAAGTCGTTCCGATGATCTAGGGTGGCGGCGGCGGGTCGTGTCCGGACCGCCCTCATTCGCCTCTCCCGCCGCGGCGCCATCCGCGCCCATTCCCGGGTCGACATCGGCCTGGCCGCCCTTCCTCCGCCTCGCCGCCCGGCCCCCGCGCGACGTCGTCGGCGGCCTGAAGCTGTCGTTCTGGTCGCGTCGGCGGTTGCGAAGCGGATGGCAGCAAGAATGCCCACGAAGCAGGCATTCCGCGAAGATGTCGGCGGGTACGGCCAGGTTTTCGCACGTCCCTGAGGCAGTCCGGCCGACAGCGACGACGGGCCGGAACGTCCCGACTATTCTTCCTGACTATTCATGAGGCAGGGCGGCTGCGCGTCCGGAAAGCGCAGACGCGACGACATCGCGGGCGGACGATCGCTCCCGGCCCGCGAGATCTGCGCGGCGGTTTGGCCGGCGGATTGCATTCACGGTTTCGTCAAGCCGTACGCAGCCCATGGAAACCCGTCCCCGCATGTTCGCTTCCGTCTCCCGCTGGTCGAAGTCCCGCCTTCTGGCCGCCACCCTGCTGTCCGGGGTGATGATGCCCGCCGCCCTCGCCCAGGGCGTGCTGAAGATCGGCATGACCGCCTCCGACATCCCGCTCACCACCGGCCAGGCCGACAATGGCGGCGAGGGCATGCGGTTCACGGGCTATACGGTCTATGACGGGCTCATCAACTGGGACCTCTCCTCCGCCACCAAGCCCTCCGTGCTGGTGCCGGGCCTCGCCACGAGCTGGACGGTCGACCCCGCCGACAACACCAGGTGGACCTTCAAGCTGCGCGAGGGCGTGACCTTCCACGACGGCTCGCCCTTCACTGCCGAGTCGGTGGTGTGGAACCTCGACAAGCTCCTGAAGAACGACGCGCCGCAATTCGACCCGCGCCAGTCGGCGCAAGGTCGCTCGCGCATCCCGGCCGTGGCGAGCTACCGCGCCGTCGATCCGACCACCCTCGAAGTCGTCACGAAGAACCCCGACGCGACGCTGCCCTATCAGATCGCCTGGATCATGATCTCGTCGCCCGCCCAGTGGGAGAAGGTCGGCAAGAGCTGGGACGCCTTCGCCAAGACGCCCTCGGGCACCGGCCCGTGGAAGCTGACCCTGTTCGCCCCGCGCGAGCGCGCCGAGATGGCGCCCAACAAGGCGTATTGGGACACGGCCCGGGTGCCGAAGCTCGACAAGCTCGTGCTCGTGCCGCTGCCCGAGGCCAATGCCCGCGTGGCGGCCCTGCGCTCCGGCCAGGTCGACTGGATCGAGGCGCCCCCGCCGGACGCGGTGGCCTCCCTCAAGGCCGCCGGGTTCGGCATCGTCACCAACGCCTACCCGCACAACTGGACCTGGCACCTCTCCCGCGCCGAGGGCTCGCCCTGGAACGACATCCGCGTGCGCAAGGCGGCCAACCTCGCGGTGGACCGCGAGGGCATGAAGGAATTGCTCAACGGCCTGATGATCCCGGCCCAGGGCTTCATGCCGCCGGGCTCGGCCTGGTTCGGCAACCCGACCTTCAAGCCGACCTACGATCCGGAAGCCGCCAAGAAGCTCCTGGCCGAGGCCGGCTACGGGCCGAACAAGCCCATCGTCACCAAGATCCTGATCGCGCCCTCGGGCTCGGGGCAGATGCAGCCCCTGCCGATGAACGAGTTCATCCAGCAGAACCTCGCGGATGTCGGCATCAAGGTCGAGTTTGAGGTGGTCGAGTGGAACACGCTCATCAACCTCTGGCGCGCGGGCGCCAAGTCCGACATGTCGCGCAAGGCGACGGGGATGAACTTCTCCTACTTCATCCAGGACCCCTTCACGGGCTTCATCCGCCATCTCCAGTGCAATCTCGCGGCGCCGAACGGCACCAACTGGGGCCACTATTGCGACCCCGAGATGGACAAGCTGTTCGATCAGGTCCGCACCACCTTCGACCCGGCCGAGCAGACCAAGGTCCTGGAGAAGGTCCACGAGAAGTACGTCGACGACGCCCTGTTCCTGATGGTGGCCCACGACACCAATCCGCGCGCGATGAGCCCCAAGGTGAAGGGCTTCGTGCAGGCGCAGAACTGGTTCCAGGACTTCTCGCCGATCTCGATGGGCAAGTGATGGACATCCGGGTCGCCCTGGGACGCAGGCCCGCCCCCTTCCGCGGGGACGGGGCCTGGCCATGCTGAAGTTCATCCTCCAGCGCCTGCTCACCGTGACGCCGGTGGCGCTCGGCGTGAGCGTCGTCTGCTTCCTGCTGGTCCACCTCGCCCCCGGCGACCCCCTGAGCGCCGTGCTTCCGGTGGACGCCACGCAGGAGACCATCGACGCGATGCGGGCGGCCTACGGCTACGACAAGCCGCTGCCGGTGCAGTACGTCATCTGGCTCTGGCACGTGCTCCAGGGCGATCTCGGCATCTCCATCGCCACCGGCCGCCCGGTGGCGCAGGAGGTCGGCCGGGCGGTGGTCAACAGCCTGATCCTGGCCTTCGTGGCGACGCTGATCGGCTTCACCTTCGGCTGCCTGTTCGGCTTCGTGGCCGGCTACTTCCGCAACTCGATCCTGGACCGGCTCGCCTCGGCGGTGTCGGTCTTCGGGGTGAGCGTGCCGCATTACTGGCTCGGCATGGTGCTGGTCATCGTGTTCTCGGCCCAGCTCGGCTGGCTGCCGCCCACCGGCGCCGGGCCGGACGGCTCGGGCAACTGGCGGCCCGACCTCGATCACCTGCGCTACATCGTCCTGCCCGCGCTCACGATGTCGGTGATCCCCATGGGGGTGATCGCCCGCACCATCCGGGCGCTGGTGGGCGACATCCTGGCCCAGGACTTCGTGGGTGCGCTCCGGGCCAAGGGCATGAGCGAGTTCGGCGTGTTCAAGCACGTGGTCAAGAACGCCGCCCCGACGGCGCTCGCCATCATGGGGCTGCAGCTCGGCTACCTGCTCGGCGGTTCGATCCTGATCGAGACGGTGTTCGCCTGGCCCGGCACCGGCTTCCTGCTCAACGCCGCGATCTTCCAGCGCGACCTGCCCCTGCTCCAGGGCTCGATCCTCGTCCTGGCGATGTTCTTCGTCGCCCTCAACCTCATCGTCGACGTCGTGCAGACGGCGCTCGACCCGCGCATCGAGAGGGGCTGATGGCACTCGCGACACAGGCCGGCGCGCCGGTCCTCGACATCGCCGGCGGGGCCGCGCCCGCGCCGGCCGCGCCCGACGCCTTCGTGCCTTCGCGCGGCTTCTGGGGGCAGGTCGGCCACAAGCTCCTGCGCGATCCCGTGGCGATGGCCGCCGCCTGCGTGATCCTCGCCATCGTGGCGATCGCGCTGCTCTCGCCCTGGATCACCCCGATGGACCCCTATCGCGGCTCGATGCTGCGGCGCCTGAAGCCGATCGGCGACGCGACCTACCGCCTCGGCTCGGACGAGCTCGGCCGCGACATGCTGAGCCGCCTGATGATGGGTGGCCGCCTGTCCCTGTTCATCGGCGTCACCCCCGTCATCCTCGCCTTCTTCATCGGCTCCGGCATCGGCATCCTGGCCGGCTACGTCGGTGGCTGGGTCAACACCGTCCTGATGCGCACGGTGGACGTGTTCTTCGCCTTCCCCTCGGTCCTGCTCGCCATCGCGCTCTCGGGTGCGCTGGGCGCCGGCATCGTCAACTCCATCGTGTCGCTGACCTGCGTGTTCGTGCCCCAGATCGCCCGCGTGGCCGAGAGCGTGACCACCCAGATCCGTGCCCGCGACTACGTCGACGCGGCGCGTCTCTCGGGCGCCTCGACCCTGACGATCCTGCGGGTGCAGGTGCTCGGCAACGTGCTCGGGCCGATCTTCGTCTACGCCACCAGCCTCATCAGCGTGTCGATGATCCTGGCCTCGGGGCTGTCCTTCCTCGGCCTCGGCGTGAAGCCGCCCGAGCCCGAATGGGGCCTGATGCTGAACACCCTGCGCACGGCGATCTACGTGAACCCGATGGTCGCGGCCCTGCCGGGGCTGGCCATCTTCGTCGTCTCGATCTCGTTCAACCTGTTCTCCGACGGCCTGCGGTCCGCCATGGAGGTGAAGGCATGAGCATGCCGATCGGCGCTCCCACCGTCCCGATCGCCCGCGACCGGGGCGGCCCGGCCCAGCCCCTCCTCACCGTCGACCGGCTCGTGAAGCACTTCCCCGTCAAGACGGGCTTGGGCGGCACCAAGGCGGTGGTGCGGGCGGTGGACGGCGTCGACTTCGAGATACTGAAGGGCGAGACCCTCGGGGTCGTCGGCGAGTCGGGCTGCGGCAAGTCCACCACCGCCCGGCTGATCATGGGGCTGATCCGGCACGATTCCGGCGATCTGCTCTTCGACGGCGAGCGCATCGGCGGCCGGGCGCTGCCCCTGCGCGACTTCCGGGCCCAGGCCCAGATGGTGTTCCAGGACAGCTACTCCTCCCTCAATCCGCGCATGACCATCGAGGGCTCCATCGCCTTCGGACCGCGGGTGCACGGAGTCCCGAAGCGCCAGGCCATCGAGCGCGCCCGCTCCCTGCTCGCCCGGGTGGGGCTGGAGCCCGCGCGCTTCGCCGCGCGCTATCCGCACGAGCTCTCCGGCGGCCAGCGCCAGCGCGTGAACATCGCCCGGGCGCTCGCGCTGGAACCCCGCCTCGTGGTGCTCGACGAGGCCGTCTCGGCGCTGGACAAGTCGGTGGAGGCGCAGGTGCTGAACCTACTGATGGACCTCAAGCAGGAATTCAACCTCACCTACCTGTTCATCTCCCACGACCTCAACGTGGTGCGCTTCATCTGCGACCGGGTGGCGGTGATGTATCTCGGGCAGGTGGTCGAGATCGGCCCCGCCGACATGGTGCTGGCGAGCCCCGCCCACCCCTACACGGCCGCCCTCCTGTCCTCGATGCCCTCGATGGATCCGGATGCCCGGACGCAGGTGGCGCCCCTCGCCGGCGACCCGCCGAACCCGATCGACCCGCCCGCCGGCTGCCGCTTCCATCCCCGCTGCACCCTGGTTGAGCCCGTCTGCCGGGGTACGGTCCCGCCCCTCGACGCCCTCGATGCCCGCCACCGCGTCGCCTGCCTCGCCCGCCAGCCGGGCTCGGGCCACGCGCTCGCCCCAGACCTGGCGGTGGCCGCATGAGCGCATCCGAACCCGGCCCGGCGGTGGCGATCCGCGGCCTGACGGTGGTCTTCGGCGGCGTGGTCGAGGCCGTGGACGGAGTCGACCTCACCCTCGAGCGCGGCCAGGCCGTGGCGCTGATCGGCGAATCGGGCTCGGGCAAGAGCGTCACCCTGCGGGCGATCATGCGCCTGAACCCGGAGCGCCGGACGCGGATCGGCGGAGAGATCCGGGTCGGCGGCGCCGACGTGATGGCGATGTCGCCGAAAGCCCTGCGGGCCCTGCGCGGCCGGGCCGTGGCGATGATCTTCCAAGAACCGCTGCTCGCCCTCGACCCGGTCTACACGGTGGGCCAGCAGATCACCGAGGCGATCCGCCAGCACGAGCGCATCGGCTCGGCGGCGGCGCGCCAGCGCGCCCTGGCGCTGTTCGAGCGGGTCCGCATCCCGAGTCCGGAGCGGCGCCTCGACGCCTATCCGCACGAGATGTCGGGGGGCATGCGCCAGCGCGCGATGATCGCCCTGGCGCTGGCCTGCCGGCCGCAGGTCCTGCTCGCCGACGAGCCGACGACGGCACTGGACGCCACCGTGCAGATCCAGATCCTGCTGCTCCTGCGCGAGCTGCAGGCCGAACTCGGTCTCTCGACGATCTTCGTCACCCACGACCTCGGCGCCGCCGTGGAGGTCGCCGACCGGATCGCGGTGATGTATGCCGGCCGCATCGTCGAGGAGGGCTCCGCCCGCGACGTGGTGCTCGATCCCCATCATCCCTACACGATCGGCCTGCTGCGCAGCCGCGCCGACGGCGCGCTCGCCAAGGGCACGCGCCTGAAGACGATTCCCGGTAGCCCGCCCGACCTCGCCAACCGCCCGCCGGGCTGCCCCTTCGCCCCGCGCTGCTTCCTCGCCGAGGAACGCTGCCGGGTCGAGGCGCCGCCCGCCGTGGCCGTGCAGCCCGGCCACCGGGCCGCCTGCTGGCGGACCGAGGCGGCCCACGCGGCGTTCCAGGGGGACCGGGCGCCGGTGCTGGCGGACGCGGCGGTGTAAACGCGAAGGCGTCGCGCGGATCAGCCCGGCTGTGCGATTCCCTTCGTCCACAGCATGCACAGGTAGAACACCTGCCCGCCGATCAGGAGGGCGCTCATGGGCAAGAGGGTCCGGAACGCCCGCGTCCCGTCGGAGTCCCTCCGGCACCGCACCAGCATCGTCGCCATGGCGAAGAGGCCCACCCCCGGCCCGAAGCCGAGCGCGACCCATCTCGGCGCAAACCAGTTGGGACGCCCGTCGATGCCCCACTGCATCGGCAGACGATCCAGGCCACCCAGGTAACCGTTCGCCGCCCAGGACAGTCCGATCAGACAGGCGGGCGTCGCCGCGGCGAGGAGGTAGGCACGCGTCATCGCGAGGGCGAGCTCCGGTCACGCAACGGTGCCGAAGCCTACCGCGAGCGGCTTTCCCGATCCTTACCCCAGCCGCAACCCGGCCTTCGCCTTGCGCAGTTGCAGATACAGGCTCGCCCCGAGGGCCAGCCCGATCACCGCCAGCGACATGCCGGTGGTGAGGGTGCCCAGCGCGTAGATCTCCGGCGTCGTGACGGTGGTGGTGAGGCCCTGCAGCTCCAGCGGCAGGGTGTTGCGGCCGCCGATGGCCTGGCTGGTGCGGGCGAGTTCGTCGAAGGACAGGGTGAAGCCGAACAGCGCGACGCCGACCAGCGACGGTCCGAGGATCGGCACCACCACGTGGCGCAGGGTCTGGGGTCCGCTGGCGCCGAGGTCGCGGGCGGCCTCCTCGTAGGCCGGATCGAACCGGTTGAAGACCGCGAACATGATGAGGAGGCCGAAGGGCAGGGTCCAGGTCAGGTGCGCGCCCAGCGCCGAGGTGTAGAGCCCCATCAGGGTGCCGTGCTCCTGCAGCCAGCCCCAGCCGGTCTCGGCGGCGGCCCACTTCACCGCCTCGTCGAGGAGACGGAATTCCAGGCCGATGCCGAGGGAGACCACGATGGAGGGCACGACCAGGCTCGCCACCGCGATGGTGAACAGCGCACTCTCGCCGCGGAAGCGCTTGCGGAAGGCCAACCCTGCGAAGAACGCGACGACGACGGTGAGCAGCATGACCACGAGGCCGAGGCGGAGCGAGCGCCACAGGGCGCCCCAGATGTCGACGATGCCGAGCCCGGCCCAGAGCTTGCCGAACCAGTGCGTCGAGACGCCGTTCATCGGGAAGGTGAGGCCGCCCTGCGGCCCCTGGAAGCTCAGCACCAGGATCGTCAGCGTCGGCCCGTACAGGAAGGCGACGAACAGGGCGAAGAACGCCGCCAGGGCATAGAAGGCCGGGGAGCGGGGGCGGTCGCTCACGATCAGAGTTCCTTGCGCAGGTCGATGAGCCGGGTCATGGCCACGATCATCAGCATCACGGCGCCCAGCAGCACCACCGCGTTGGCGGCCGCCGCCGGAAGCTGCAGGGCCGACATCTGGACCTGGATGACCTTGCCGACCGAGGCGATCTGCTGGCCGCCCATCACGCCGACGGTGACGAAATCGCCCATCACGAGGGTGATCACGAAGATCGACCCGATGGCGATGCCGGGCTTGGCGAGGGGGACCACCACGTTCCAGAGCGTCTGCCAGCCGGTGGCCCCGGAATCATAGGCCGCCTCGATCAGCGAGCGGTCGATGCGCGCCATGCTGTTGAAGATCGGCACGATCATGAAGACGGTGTTGAGGTGCACGAAGGCGAGCACCACCGAGAAGTCGGAATAGAGCAGGCCCTCGATCGGCGCCCTGATCAGCCCCATGCCCATCAGGGTGTCGTTGACGAGGCCGTTGCGGCCGAGCAGCGGGATCCAGGAGATCATCCGGATCACGTTCGAGGTCCAGAACGGGATTGTGCAGACGAGGAACAGCGCCATCTGCATGGTCTTCGAGCGGACGTGGAAGGCGACGAAATACGCCACCGTGAAGCCGATCAGCAGGGTGCAGGCCCAGGTCAGCGCACAGAACTTCAGGGTCGAGAGATAGGTCCGCACGGTGGTGCAGGCATCCGCGGTGTTGAGGCAGCCCTCGAACACGTCGATGTAGTTCTGCACCGTGAAGGACGGGATGATCTCGTACTCGTTGTACTCCCAGAAGCTGACGATCAAGGTCAGCGCCAGCGGCACTACGAAGAACACCAGGAACACCAGCGCCATCGGCGCCGCCTGGAGATAGGCGAGCGCCTGCCGGCGCCGGGTCTTGGCCGTGAGGCTGGCGGTGGAGGCTGCAGCGGCCGGACTTTCCGCGATCGTGGGGAGGGAGGAGAGGGCGGTGTCTGTCATGGCTCGGCCCTCGTGACACGCGAAACCCTTCCCCCTCTGCGGAGGAGGGTGGCCCGCGCGTGCGCGCGGGTCGGGAGAGGGGAGCGCCCTGTCCGGAGAGGTCGCCCCCGCGCCCGGTCGCTCCGCGACCCCCCTCTCCCGCCGAGGGGAGAGGGGCGTGCTACGCCGCCGCTCACGCGGCGATGAACTCGTTCCACTTGCGGACCATGTAGGTGTTCTCGTCCATCACGGCGTTCCAGCAGGCGACGCTGCCCATGCGGGTCTCGAAGGAGCCGCCGTCGCGGGTGGCGCCGGCCTTCTCCAGCACGCTGCCGTCCGGCCCCTTGATGTCCTTCTCGGCGGGCTTGCCCTCCATCCAGTAGGCCCACTCGTAGGGCTCCATATGCGCCTTGGCGGTCTCCAGCACCGCCGAGTAGTAGCCCTGGCGGTTGAGGTAGGCCCCGGCCCAACCGGAGAGGAACCAGTTGATGAAGTCGTAGGCCGCATCGAGCTTGCGGCCCGTCAGGGTCTTGGGCAGGCCGAAGCCGGTGGCCCAGGCGCGGTAGCCCTCCTTGAGGGGCTGGTAGGTGCAGGCCACGCCCTGGCTGCGGACCTTGGTGACGGCGGGCGACCACATCGACTGGATCACGGTCTCGCCCGAGGCCATCAGGTTCACGGATTCGTTGAAGTCCTGCCAGAAGGCGCGGAACTGGCCGGCGCGCTTGGCCTCGATCAGCAGCTTGATGGTGCGATCGATCTCGGCCTTCGTCATGTTGCCCTTGTCGGGATAGGTGTAGTCGCCGGTGGCCTCGATCACCATGGCGGCATCCATGATGCCGATCGAGGGGATGTTGAGGATCGAGGCCTTGCCCTTGAATTCGGGGTTCAGGAGCTCCTTCCAGCTCGCGATCGGGCGCTTGATCAGGTCGGGGCGGATGCCGAGCGTGTCGGCGTTGTAGGTGGTCGGGATCAGGGTGATCCACTCGGTGGGCGAGCCCGCGAAGTTCTTCGAGTTCTGCCCCTCGAGATAGAAGACCTTCCTGGGCGCCGTGCCCTGGTCGCCGATCTTCTTGCCGCCGACCTCGCCCTTGGTGAAGACCGGGGTGATGTTGTCGGCCTGCTTGATCCGGCGGGCATCCATGCCCTGGATGTTGCCCGACGGGATCAGCTTCTTCAGGCTGAAGAACTCGGTGTCGAGGAGGTCGAAGGAATTCGGCTGGGTCACCACGCGCTTCGTCACCTCGTCGGTGACGACGGGGATGTACTCGATGGTGATCCCCAGATCCTCCTTCACCTTGCGGGCGATGTCTCCGGACTGGTTCACGGCGGTGCCGAGGTAGCGCAGGGTCACGGGCTCGGCGGCGATCACGTTGGGAAAGCCGGTGATCGGCCCGGCGCCGAGCGCCAGTCCGGTGGCACCCGCGCCCTGGAGCAGGGTGCGGCGGCTCAGCTTGATCGTGGTCGTCATGCAGGGTCCTCTGGGGAAACGAGATCGGGTCAGGCGCTCAGGCGATGGGCGGCGTCGGCGTCCCAGCCCAGCGGTACGGTCTGGCCGAGGGCCAGGGGATGACCCGCGTAGGCGCGGTCGTCGATCACCGCCGTGAGCGCGGTGGCGGCCTCGCCGCCGAGGCCGTCCGCCTCGAAGCCCACATGCACGCTGGTGCCCTGGTACTCCACGGAGACGACGCGGGCCGGCACCGCCTCCGGGCCGGCCTGCGGGCCGAGGCGCATGCGGTCGGCACGCACCGCCACCTCGGTCGCGTCGGGCAGCCGGATGATGTTGTGGCCGCCGATGAAGCGGGCGACGAAGGCGGTGGCGGGGCGCTCGAACACGGTGCGGGGGTCCGCCGCCTGCTCGATGCGGCCTCCGTTCATCACCACCACGAGGTCGGAGAGCGCCATCGCCTCCTCCTGGCTGTGGGTGACGTGGATGAAGGTGATGCCGAGCTCGGCCTGGAGCCGCTTCAGCTCGGTCCGCATCCGCACCCGCAGGAACGGATCGAGGGCCGAGAGCGGCTCGTCGAGGAGCAGGACCTTGGGTCCGGTGACCAGCGCACGGGCGAGCGCCACGCGCTGCTGCTGGCCACCGGAGAGTTGCGCCGGCAAGCGCTCCGCCAGATGGGCCATCTGAACGAGGTCGAGCATCGCCAGCGCCTTGGCGCGGCGCTCGGCCTTCGCGATGCCCCGCATCTTCAGGCTGAAGGCGACGTTGTCGCGGCAATTGAGGTGGGGGAACAGGGCGTAGCTCTGGAACATCATCGCCGTGCCGCGCTCGGCCGGCGTGGCGTCGCCCACGGCGCGCGGGCCGATGACCACGTCGCCGGAGGACACGGTCTCGTGGCCACCGATCATCCGGAGCGTCGTGGTCTTGCCGCAGCCCGAGGGGCCGAGCAGGCAGCAATAGGCGCCCGAGCGCACCTTCAGGTCGATGCCGTCCACGGCGGTCGTGCCGCCGTAGCGCTTGGTCAGGCGGATCAGCTCGACGTCCATGATGGTCTCCCCGCCCGATCTCCAGCAAGGGGCGGGCCAGACGCCCTCCGATGCCGCCGCGCGCCGTCCGCTCTCGTGCGAGGAGAGGGCTGCGGCCGGCCGGTTCAGGGCGCGTCCACGGCCCGGTCGATCACGCGTCCGTGCCCGATCGCCCCCGTGACCCGGCCGTCCTCGGCGACGATCGTCCCCCGCGCGAGCGTCATCACCGGCCAGCCCGTCACCGCGAACCCTTCCCAGGGGGTGTAGTCCGCCCCGTGGTGGAGGTCGGCCTGCCGGATCGTCTCGCGGCGGTTGGGGTCCCACAGCGTCAGGTCGGCGTCGAAGCCGATCCCGATCGAGCCCTTTCGCGGATAGAGGCCGTAGAGCTTGGCGTGGTTGGTGGCGGTGAGCGCCACGAAGCGGTTGAGGGAGATGCGTCCCGCCGAGACGCCTTCCGAGAACAGGATGGGCAGGCGCGTCTCGATGCCCGGGATGCCGTTGGGCACCCAGCGGAAGGAGGTCCGGCCCTTCGGGTTCAGCTTGCCGGCCGGATCGTCGTAGCGGAACGGGCAATGGTCGGAGGAGACCACGTCGAACAATCCGGTCTGGATCCCGCGCCAGATCGCGGCCTGGTTGGAGGCCTCCCGCGGCGGCGGCGAGCAGACGTACTTCGCCCCCGCCATCGGATCGTCGGAGCCGAGGCCCTTCATGTGGTCGGCGGTCAGGGTCAGGTATTGCGGGCAGGTCTCGGCATGGATCTTCAGGCCGCGCTCCCGGCCCCAGGCGATCTGCTCCATGGCCTGCTCGCCGGAGACGTGGACGATGACGATCGGCAGGTCGACGAGCTCGGCGTGGCTGATCGCCCGGTGCGCCGCCTCGCGCTCGACCACCTGCGGCCGGGACAGGGCATGGCCGAAGGGGCGGGTCTCGCCGGCCTTCTCGAGCCGCTCGGTCATGTAGCGGATGGCGTCGTAGCCCTCCGCATGGACCATGACGCGCGCGCCCTCGCGGCGCGCCAGGTCGAACACGTCGAGGATCTGGCGGTCGTTCAGGACGAGGTCGTCGTAGGTCATGAACACCTTGAACGAGGTGTAGCCTTCCGCGATCAGCGCCGGCAGTTCCTGGCCGAGCACGGCCGGCGTCGGGTCCGAGACGATGAGGTGGATGGCCACGTCGATGTGGCACTGCCCCTCCGCCAGGGCGCGGTAGGCATGGGTCGCCGCGCGCAGGGAGGCGCCGCGGGGCTGGAGCGCGAAGGGCATCACGCAGGTGTTGCCGCCGGCCGCCGCCGCACGGGTCGCGGAGGCGAAGTCGTCCGCCATGACGATGCCGGGACCGGATTCCTGGGCGATGTGGACGTGGCTGTCGATGCCGCCGGGCAGGACGAGGAGGCCGGAGGCGTCGATCGTGCGCGCCGCATCCGCGATCCGCGCGCCGATCGCCGCGATGCGCCCGCCGCGGATGCCGAGATCGGCGGGAAAGGTGTCGGTGGCGGTGACCAGGGTGCCGCCCCGGATGGCGAGGTCGAAGTCGGGCATCTCTCTCAGCTCCTCACGCGGGCGATGATCGCCACCGGGCCGCCGCCATCCGGCCCCTGGTGCTCGGCGCCGCCGGAGACGAACAGGTCGGTGCGCCCGATCGCGGCGGCGGCGACCCCGCCGACGAGGGCGCGGGCGTGCCGGGTGGCGTTGATGTCGCTGTCGTCGTTCATGATGTGGCGGCGTCCGCGGATCAGCCCGTCATGGGAGGGCTCGGCCTTGGCGAGCAGGGCCACCACGCGCCCGGCGGCCTCCGGCTCCAGCTGACCGGCCGCGGGCAGGCCGAGATCGGCCAGGGCCCCCTGGATCGCGGACAAGTCGATACCGTCGCGCATGACGCGATGGGCGATGGCATGGGGGCCCGACCAGCCGCGGGCGTTGCCCAGCACGATGATCTCGTTGCGCATCAGCTCGATGCCCGCCGAGGCACTGGCGCGACCGGAATAGAGGTCCCGCCGCCCGCCGATGGCCGCATCCGAAAGGTCTTCGCCCGGCACCTCGCCCAGCGCCAGGGCGATGCCGAGCGCCGAGGCGCCGCGCGACAGGCCCATGGAGGCGTAGGTGTCGTGGGTCGCCACGCCCTGGCCGCGCTCGGCGGCCTCCTGGATGCGCGCGCTGGTGAGGAGCGGGCACTTCACCTGCACGAAGTGGACGTCCCCGGCCTCGTCGAGCCCGGCCCGGGCCATGGCCTCGGTGACCGCCGCCGCCGTCGCCCGCACCTGCGTCATGCGGCCGATCTCCTCGGGGCGGAAATCGGCGGTGAAGGCGGTGCCGACGGCGAGCGCCGTCGTGCCGGCCTCGTCGGGACTCGCGCGGCGCGCCAGCACGAGGAGGTGAGGGGAGAGGCCGCCCTCGGTGCCCCCCGACATGACCAGGGCGACCCGCGCGCCGACCGCCGCCGGCGTGCAGCCCATCGCGTCGGCGAGGGCGGTCTCCAGCGCCATCACGGCGAGCTGGCGGGTGAAGTCGTTGACGCAGCCGTTGCCCTCGGTCTTGCCGAAGATCGCCACGATCTCGTCCGCCGCGACGGTTCCGGCGGCGATGAGATCCATCACCCCCGAGACGTCGGCGGGATGCCGGGTCGGCACGCGGAAGACGAGGCATTGGGGCATGATGTGGTCGCGCCTGAGGGGAGAGGATGGGCCAAGCTAGGCCGAGCGGGCGCGGCGCGCGAGTGCTGGTTTGCGCAGGCGATGCGTCCGGCCGGCAACCGCCGGCCGAGGCTGCCCAGCGCAGCGGCAGGCTGCCGCAAACCTGAGCAATAACTCCACAAAGACCACAAAATTCAAATTCTGGACGGATGCGCGTCGCCGGCCACGATGTGTCCCGTCCGGACGATCTCCACAGGATCGTGCATTCGGACGCGAAACGGGGCCGGATGCACGCGAGCCGCGCTCGTTCCCAGGGGCGATCGGGGCTCGGAGACCGAATCCACGCATGTGGCTTCTGACGGATCCGACACACACGTTCAGAGTGCAGATCAGACTAATATTCGATACAGAGGTTGCATTACAACGCAAACGAGCATGGGATACGGCTTCCCGCATCCGCATTCCCGCGCGACCGCGGAGCCGGATCGTCGTTATCATCCGGTGAACCCGAGAACGGCCATCGCGCATGCTGACGGATCATCGCCACCAGGAAATTCTGTCCCGCCTCCATGGGACGGGCCGGGTCGGCGTTGCGGACGTGGCCTTCTTCCTCAAGGTCTCGGAAGAAACCATCCGGCGCGATCTGAAGGTGCTCGAGGCACGGGGCCTTCTCCGGCGCATCCACGGGGGCGCGGTGCCGCCGCGTCTGGACCAGGAGCGACCGCTTCAGGAGCGCGGCAAGCTGAATACCCGCGAGAAGGGACGGGTGGCGATTCTGGCCGAGGCCCTGATCCTGGACGGCATGTCGGTCTTCATCGACACCGGGACCACCACGCTGGCCCTGGCGCGGCGGCTCACCGGGCGCAACCTCACGATCACCACCAATTCGGTGGACGTGGCGCTGCATCTCGGCGGCGGTCCGGCCCGGATCAACCTGACGCCCGGGACCTTGCGCAGCAACGACAACGCGCTGGTGGGCTACGAGACCGTGGCCTATGCCCAGCGCTACTTCTTCGACCTCGCCTTCATGGGGATCGCCGCCTGCGATCTCGATCACGGCTGGATGGATTACGAGGAGCACGAGTCGGTCCTTCGGCGAACCCTGAGGGAACAGTCGCGCCGCGCCGTCCTTCTCGCCGATTCCCGCAAGTTCGGGCGCCAGGCCAATCTCTGCACCTTCGGCCTTGCCGAGAAACTGAGCATCGTCACGGACAAGCCGCCGCCGGAGGCGTTCCAGGATGCCTTCGCCCGGCATGAGATCGAGACCATCCACCCCTGATGCCGGCGCAGCGCGCCGGAGGGCGGGCTCGCTCGATCCGTCTGCTCAATCCCGCAGCGCTTCGGCGACGTCCCCTGCGCCTGCGAAGCGCGCGCATCGGAGCCTCGTGCCCGCTCGGGATAAGACCGGCCGCGACGTCCACGAGATCAAGGCACGCGTCCCGGCGGCCCGACCGGCCGCGCCTGCGGGGCCATCTGCTCCGGCACGGCATCGATACTTTTAATCCCGCGGCTCAGCAGCACGCCATCGCGAAATATACATCCAAGAACGATTTATCATAATTTAATATCATCCGCCCATGAAATCGAAAGAGCCGCACTCACGCCGGGTTTCGACGATGTACCTCCCAATCAAGACAGTCCTCATTGGCCTCTTCAGCTTCGTCGTCGCGATCTCGGCCGCGCAGGGCCTGATGACCTTCCTCAAGCTGCAGGACATCGGGACCACCACCGAAGCGCTGGTCACCAACAGCATGCCTTCGATCGATCAGGCCCATAAGATCAACCGACTGGTGCTCCGGGTCAGAACCTCGCAGCTGCGCTACCTGACCGCCCCCAACAGCACCGTCGAGCAGGCCGATCTCAAGCTTTCGCAGGAGCTGCTCGAGGAGCGCAACAAGGCGATCGACGATTACAAGCCGCTGATCAGCGGTCCTGAGGAAAGGGCAGCGTACGATAACCTGATCGCGAAGATGGCGAGCCTGAAGGCCGACTGGGGAAAGCTTCGTTCCTTGAAGGAGAGCAACAGGGACGAGGCGCTGGAATTCTTCCGTGAGGGGAACCACGCCAATTACCGGGCGGTCGCCGAGGCCGCCACCCGCTTGGTGGAGATCAACGTGGCGGGGGGCCAGGCCGCCGGCGCGATCGTTCGCCGGCAGCAGTCGGAGGCCACCCATATCTCGCTCGTCATGCTCGCCATCGGCATTGTGACGGCCGTCGGCGCGATGATCTTCTCCTTCGTCGGCGTCGCCCGTCCGATCGAGCGCATGACCCGGGCCATGCAGCACATCTCGGGCGGCGACACGGAGACGACCGTTCCGTCCATGGGCCGGCGTGACGAGCTCGGTGCGATGGCCACCGCCGTGGAAGTCTTCCGGACCAACCTGATCCGCACCCGCCAGCTCGAGGAGGAAACCGTCGCGGCGCGCGCGAGCGCCGAGGAGCAGCGCAAGATCGGCATGCGCCGGATGGCGGAAGATTTCGAGCAGGCCGTGGGCGGGATCATCGGCATGGTCTCCGCGTCGGCCACCGAACTCCAGGCGACGGCACAGACCATGACGGCGTCGGCGACCCAGACGGCTTCGCAATCCACCACGGTGGCGGCCGCGGCGGAAGAGGCGTCGGTCAACGTCAATACGGTGGCGGCCGCCGCCGAGGAACTCGGCTCGTCGGTGCAGGAGATCGGCCGCCAGGTTTCGAGCTCGGCCAATCTCGCTCAGTCCGCCGTATCGGAGGCCGACGCGACGGCCGGCCTCGTGCAGGAACTCAGCGGCGCCGTGAGCCGGATCGGCGACGTGGTGAGCCTGATCTCGACCATCGCCAGCCAGACCAACCTCCTGGCGCTCAACGCCACCATCGAGGCGGCCCGCGCCGGCGAGGCCGGCCGGGGCTTCGCCGTGGTGGCGGCGGAGGTCAAGGAACTCGCCAACCAGACGGCGCGGGCCACCGAGGAGATCTCCCAGCAGATCGGCCATATCCAGGGCGCCACCGGCCAGGCGGTCACGGCGATCGGTTCGATCACCGGACGCATCCGCGACATCAACGCCGTGGCGGCGGCGATCGCGGCCTCGGTCGAGCAGCAGGCCGCGGCGACGCAGGAGATCGTCCGCAACGTCTCGCAGGCCTCGATCGGCACCAACGAGGTGACGAACAACATCTCCGGTGTGGCGAGCGCGGCCGAGGAGACAGGAGCCGCCGCGGGCCAGGTTCTCGCCGCCGCCGGCGAACTCTCGCGCCAGTCGGAGCATCTCGGTGGCGAGGTCGACCGCTTCCTCTCGACCGTGCGGGCCGCCTGATCGGCGCCCGCTCCGGCGGGAATGCCGCGGCGGCGGGCTTCGGGTCGGCCCGGGACAGCGCGCTCCGGGACCGCTCCGCCCAAAGGCCGGCGTCCCCGCCGGTCCGCGCCCGGGTTCAGCCCGTTCCCTCGATCAGGCCACGGATGCGGGTGGCCAGCGCCTCGAGGGCGAAGGGCTTGACCAGCACCTGCATGCCGGGGGCGAGGTGTCCGTGGTTGAGGGCGGCGTTCTCGGCGTAGCCGGTGATGAACAGCACCTTCAGCCCGGGTCGCGACCCGAGCGCCGCCTCCGCCATCTGCCGTCCGTTCATGCCGCCGGGCAGGCCGACATCGGTGACGAGGAGGTCGATGCGCACGTCGGATTGCAGCACCTTGAGGCCCGAGGCGCCGTCGGCCGCCTCGATCGCGGCATAGCCGAGATCCTCCAGCACCTCGGTGACGAGCATCCGCACCGTGGGCTCGTCGTCGACCACCAGCACCGTCTCGCCGACCTTCGCCCGGGCCGCCTCCGACAGGTCCGGCACCGCCTCCGCCCCCTCCGCCTCGCCCAGATGGCGCGGCAGGTAGATGCAGACCATCGTGCCCTCGCCGGGCTCGGAGTAGATCCGCACCTGGCCGCCCGACTGCTTGGCGAAGCCGTAGATCATCGACAAGCCGAGGCCGGTGCCTTCGCCCAGCGGCTTCGTGGTGAAGAACGGATCGAAGGCCTTGGCAACGACGTCCGGCGTCATGCCCGTCCCATTGTCCGAGACGCAGAGGGAGACGTACTGGCCGGGCTCCAGGTCGCGCTCGCGGGCGCTGCGCGGGTCGATCCAGCGATTGCCGGTCTCGACCACGATGCGGCCGCCATCCGGCATGGCGTCGCGGGCGTTGATGCAGAGGTTGAGCAGGGCGTTCTCGAGCTGGCTCGGATCGACGAGGGTCGGCCACAGGCCGGCCGCGCCCACCACCTCCACCGACACCGCAGGCCCCACCGTGCGGCGCACCAGCTCCTCCATGCCCTCGACGAGGCGGTTCACGTCGGTGGGCTTCGGGGCCAGGGTCTGGCGGCGGGAGAAGGCGAGGAGACGGTGCGTCAGGGCCGCGGCCCGGCGCGCCGCCCCCTGGGCGGCGCCGATATAACGCTCCAGGTCGCCGACCCGGCCCTGGAGCATCCGGGTCTGCATCAGCTCCAGCGAGCCGACGATGCCCGCCAGCATGTTGTTGAAGTCGTGGGCGAGCCCCCCGGTGAGCTGGCCCACCGCCTCCATCTTCTGGGACTGGCGCAGGGCCTCCTCGGCCCGCATCAGCTCGGCCGTGCGCTCGGCGACGCGCTGCTCCAGCGTCTCGTTGAGGCTGCGCAGCTGCTCGGTCACGCGCTCGCGCTCCGCCTCGCCGGCGCGGCGCTCCTCCACGTCGATGAGCACGCCGGGAAAGCGCAGCGGGGTGCCGTCGGGGCCGTGGTCGACCCGCCCGTTGGCCTCGAGCCAGTAGTAGCGCCCGTCGGCACGCCGGGTCCGGTACTGGTGGGCGTAGGCGCCGCCCCGGCGGATCGCGGCCTCGATCGCCTCGGCGAGGCCGGCGCGGTCGTCCGGATGCACCGTCTCGACGACCTGGGCGAGGCTGAGGCCCTCGCGTCCGGCGGCGGGATCGAGGCCGAAGCTGCGGGCGAAGGCCTCGTCGACGCTGAAGCGGTCGGTCGGCAGGTCCCAGAGCCAGGTGCCGATGATCGCGCCGGCCGCCAGCGCGAGTTGCACCCGCTCGATGTTCTCCCGGGCCAGGGCCTCGCTGGCGCGCAGGGCGTCCTCCGCCTGCCGGCGGGCCGAGATGTCCCGGAACAGCACCGAGACCTGGCGCCGGCTCGCCGGCTCGATCCGGGCGGCGGAGACCTCGATGTGGCGATCGGCCAGCGGGAACGCCCGCTCGAACCGGATCGACGTGCCCGTGCGCAGGACGCCGCCGTAGAGTTCGAGCCAGCCCTCGGCCTCGTCCGGCGCGAGGTCGCGCAGGGTGCGCCCGACGATGTCGGGGATGCCGGTATGGCGCTCGTAGCCGGCATTGGCTTCCACGTGGACGTAGTCGCTGGAGGGTCCGTGCGGCCCATCGAAGAACTCGATGATGCAGAAGCCGTCGTCGACGGCCTCGAACAGGGCGCGGTAGCGCGCCTCGCTGGTGGCCAGGGCGTCGCGGGCGGAGCGCTGCTCGGTGACGTCGCGCGCGACGCCGGAGAACCGCAGCGGACGCCCCGCCGTGTCGCGCTCGATCTCGCCCCGGCGGGCGATCCAGCGCAGCGCGCCGGTGTCCGGGCGGCGGATGCGGTACTCCACGTCCCGCGGCGGCTCGCCCAGCCGGCGGCTCTCGGCCGTGGAGACGAGGTGCGAATCGGCCGGGACGACCAGGCGCTCGAAGGCCGAGGCCGGGTAGCTGGCGGCCTCGGGCAGGCCGTAGAGGCGGCAGAATTCCGGGGTCGGATGCAGGATGCCGTCGTCGATGCCCACGGAGAACACGCCGATGCCGCCGGCCTCCTGGGCGCGCCGCAGGCGCATCTCCGCGTTCTGCAGGGCGTCCCCGGCCCGGTGTTCCGCGGTGCGGTCGCTCACGACCTTGACGTAGCCGATATGGGTGCCGACGCTGTCCCGCAGGGGCATCATCTCGCCCGAGGCCCAGAACCGGGAGCCGTCGGCGCGCAGGTGCCAGCGCTCGTCATCGGCCCGGCCCCGCTCCAGGGCGAGGCGCATCTCGATCCCGGGCCGGTCGATCGCCCGATCCTCGGGGGTGAACAGGCGGGCGATGCTGCGGCCGCGGATGTCGGCCGCGGTCCAGCCGAAGATGCGCTCCGCCCCGGCGTTCCAATCGGACACCATTCCGTCGCGGTCCGTCCCGATGATCGCGAAGCGGGTGGTGCTGTCGAGGATCGCCTGCCGGTGCGGCACCGGGTCGGGCGCGCGCCCCTCACCCTCCGCCGCGGCGTCCGGCAACCCGGCGGCCCGGCGCGCCTCGGCCCGCAGTCGCGCGGCTTCCCGCTCCAGATCCTCGGCGCGGCGCAGGAGCGCGTCGGTCTCGGGCTGGCTCATGCCGCGACGTCCATCCTTCCGGGGTTCGATCAGGGGCAGCGGCCGGAGCGGCCCGTCTCGCCATGGGCGGTAGAGGGGCCGCCCGCCCGGGTCAAACGAAGGATGACGGTGGATCGCGACGCAGAACGGCGTCGGCCGGCCCCGCGGCGGCGGAACCGGCCCTCGATTCGAAGCTTGCGTGGCGCGCGCGTCACACGGTCGATCACGTCGGGTCGGGCGGGGCCTCGCCCTTGCCGACGAAGGGGATGCCCTCGATCGGGCATTCCTCGGTGCCGACGCTCTGGCGGGTGATGGCCCGCACGGCGTCGCGGGTGGCATCGGGGTCCTCGATCCAGCGACGGTAGAAGTCGTAGGGGCATTCCGACAGGCCGTGCCGGTTCTCCTTCGAGGCGATCATGCCGGTATAGCCGCGGTGGAGCAGCTTGAAGAGGTGGTTCTCCGACTGCCCGTGGGCGCGGGAATCGCGGATCAGGAATTTCGACAGGGCGGCGTACTGGATGCCCATCTCCTCCTCGCCGCACTCGCCCAGGGTGCGGCCGTCGAAGCCGATCACCGCCGAATGGCCGAAATAGGTGTAGACCCCGTCGAAGCCGGCGGCGTTGGCCACCGCCACGTAGGTGTTGTTGGCGAACGCCATCGCCTTCGACATCAGGATCTGCTGTTCCTTGGCCGGATACATGTAGCCCTGGCAGCGGATGATGAGCTCGGCGCCCCGCATGGCGCAGTCGCGCCAGATCTCCGGGTAGTTGCCGTCGTCGCAGATGATGAGGCTGACCTTGAGGCCCTTGGGACCGTCGGAGACGTAGGTCCGGTCGCCGGGGTACCAGCCCTCGATCGGCGTCCAGGGCATGATCTTGCGGTACTTCTGCACGATCTCGCCCTGGTCGTTCATCAGGATGAGGGTGTTGTAGGGCGCCTTGTTCGGGTGCTCCTCGTGGCGCTCGCCGGTGAGCGAGAACACGCCCCAGACCTTGGCCTTCCGGCAGGCGTCGGCGAAGATGTCGGTTTCCGGCCCCGGGATCGTGGTGGCGGTCTCGTACATCTCGGCCGCGTCGTACATGATCCCGTGGGTCGAGTATTCGGGGAAGATGACGAGGTCCATGCCGGGCAGACCGGTCTTCATGCCCACGACCATGTCGGCGATCTTCTTCGCGTTCTCCAGAACCTCCGTCCGCGTGTGCAGGCGGGGCATCTTGTAGTTCACCACCGCGACGCCGACGCTGTCGGCGCTGGACGAGATGTCTCCGTGCATCATGGCGTGATGTTCTCCCGGTTACCGGATCCGCCCCTCTCCCGTTTGCGGGAGAGGGTGCTTCTTGTCAGTGGCTGATCATCCAGGGGCGCGCGTTCGGGAAGCTCTTGGCGGCCGCGGGGCCGGACGTCGCCTTGGTCCCGCAGCATCCGCAGCCGGGGCCGTGCCCGGAGGACTTGCGGGGCGCGTGCTGGCTCCGCTCGTTCGTCGCGTGCGCCTTGCGCCGGCCCGCATCCATGGAGGCGAGGTTCGGCGCGGTGAGGAAGGCGCGGCCGCAGGACGTCCCGCAATCGGGGCAGTCGTGCGGATCGCGGAACTGCGCCATCGGGCGCAGCACGGTGAAGGGCCCGCAGGCGTCGCAAGCGTAATCGTAGACCGGCATGCTCAGAGGTCCGGCGACAGCGGCATCTGGATCGAGCCGTCGAGGAACTTGGTCGGTCCGTCGGCACCGGGATTGATGTCGAAGTCGAAGATCTTCGTCGGGATCCAGAGGGTGGCGCAGGCGTTCGGGATGTCGACGACCCCCGAGATGTGACCCTGGACCGGCGCGGTGCCGAGGATCGAGTAGGCCTGGGCGCCCGAATAGCCGAACTTCTTCAGGTACTCGATCGCGTTGAGGCAGGCCTGGCGGTAGGCCACCGTCACGTCGAGGTAGTGCTGCTTGCCGTACTCGTCGACGGAAACGCCCTCGAAGATGAGATGGTCGTCGAACTTCGGCGTGATCGGCGACGGCTTGAAGATCGGGTTCTTGATCCCGTACTTGGCCATGCCGTCCTTGATCAGGCTGACCTTGAGGTGGACCCAGCCCGCCATCTCGATCGCGCCGCAGAAGGTGATCTCGCCGTCGCCCTGGCTGAAATGCAGGTCGCCCATGGAGAGGCCCGCACCCGGCACGTAGACCGGGAAGTAGATCTTCGAGCCGCGCGACAGGTCCTTGATGTCGCAATTGCCGCCGTGCTCGCGCCCCGGCACCGTGCGGGCGCCTGTGGCCGCCGCCTTGTCGCGGCCCTCGCCCTTGAGCCGGCCCATATGGGCTGTGGGCGCGAAGGGGAGGGTGGCCAGTGCCGGCACCCGGTTGGGATCGGTGTCGAACAGCGCCTTCTCGCGGGTGTTCCAGGTCTCCAGCATCTTCGGATCGGGCAGGCAGCCGATCAGGCCGGGATGGATCAGGCCGGGGAAGCGCACGCCGGGGATGTGGCGCGACTTGGTGAACATGCCCTCGAAGTCCCAGATCGACTTCTGGGCCTGGGGGAAGTGCTCGTCGAGGAAGCCGCCGCCGTTCTTCTTGGAAAAGAAGCCGTTGAAGCCCCACTGGCTCTCGGGCTTGGCGCCGATGTCGAGGAGGTCGACCACCAGGAGGTCGCCGGGCTCGGCGCCTTCGACGCCGATCGGCCCGGAGAGGAAGTGCACGATCGACAGGTCGATGTCGCGCACGTCGTCGGCCGAATCGTTGTTCTTGATGAAGCCGCCGGTCCAGTCGTAGGTCTCGACGATGAAGTCGTCGCCGGGCTTGACCATCGCCACCATGGGGATGTCGGGGTGCCAGCGATTGTGCACCATGTCGTTGTCGTAGGCCGATTGGGTCAGATCGACCTTGATCAGGGTCTCGGGCATGTTTCGCGCTCCTCTGGTGGGTGGGCAGCCGCTTGCGTCGCGTGTCCGGCGCTGTCCGGCCGCTCTCGTGAAAGCCTCAAGTGCCGCGCGTGCAGGAACGCGCTCTCCGCCCCCGTGCGGGGAGGAGCCGGAGGTGGGGGCGGTGCAGGATCGAGCGGTGCGTTGCCTCCTGCGCCGCCCCCACCCCCAACCCCTCCCCGCGAGGGGGAGGGGATAAGCGCCCCGCCTCAGACGGAGAGGAAGCGGGCGACCTGGGCCTCGTCGATGTCGGCGCGCAGGCTCTCGTGGACGATCGACCCGTTCTCGATCACCAGCACCCGGTCGGCGACGTCGAGGGCGAAGCTGAGCACCTGCTCGGAGACCACGATGGAGAGGCCGCGGTCGTCGCGGATCTTCTTCAGGGTGCGGCCCATCTCGCGGATGATCGAGGGCTGGATGCCCTCGGTGGGCTCGTCGAGGAGGAGGACCTTGGGCCGGCTCGCCAGCGCCCGGGCGATGGCGAGTTGCTGCTGCTGGCCACCCGAGAGGTTGCCGCCGCGCCGGCCCTTCATCTCCAGCAGGACCGGGAACATCGTGTAGAGCTCCTGCGGCACCCGGCGCTCGTCGGTCACGGTCAGCCCGGTCTCGATGTTCTCCTGAACGGTCATGGCGGAGAAGATCATCCGGCCCTGCGGCACGTAGGCGAGACCCTTGGCCACGCGCTGATGGCTCTTCAGGCCCTCGACCGCCTCGCCGTCGACCCGGATCGTGCCGGACTTGACGGGCACGATGCCCATCAGGGTCTTCATCAGCGTGGTCTTGCCCATGCCGTTGCGGCCCATCACGGCGACGATCTCGCCGGGGGCGACCGCGATGTCGAGCCCGTGCAGCACCTCGCTCTGGCCGTAGGCCGCATGCAGGTCGCTGATCGCCAGCATCGGCTGGACGCCGCCCTGGATCAGGGGGGCGGGAGAGGGAGCCTGAGACGAGGCGGGCGTGGTCTGCAGCATGGCGCCGTTTCCTCTCAGTGGCCGAGATAGACTTCGATGACCTTCGGGTCGTTCTTGACCCGCTCCATCGACCCCTCCGACAGGACCTTGCCCTGGTGGAGCACGGTGACCCGGTGGGCGATGTCCTCGACGAACTTCATGTCGTGCTCGATCACCAGCACCGAGCGGCCCTTGATGATCTGGTTGAGGAGCTCGGCGGTCTTGACGCGCTCGCCGACGCTCATGCCGGCCACCGGCTCGTCGAGCATGAGCAGCTCCGGATCCTGGATCAGCAGCATGCCGATCTCGAGCCACTGCTTCTGGCCGTGGCTGAGGAACTCGGCTCGCTCCAGGAGCTGGTCCTTGAGGAAGATCATGCTGGCGACCTCCTCGATGCGGTCGCGGACCTCGGCGTCCCGCTTGAAGGTGAGCGCCCCGAAGACCGAGCGGCCGCGCGGGAAGGAGATCTCCAGGTTCTCGAACACCGTCAGGTCGTCGTAGATCGACGGGGTCTGGAACTTGCGGCCGACGCCGGCCTGGACGATGGCGCTCTCGGAGAGCTTGGTCAGCTCCTGGCCCTTGTACTTGATCGAGCCGGCGCTGGCCTTGGTGCGCCCGCAGATGAGATCGAGCACCGTGGTCTTGCCGGCGCCGTTGGGGCCGATGATCACCCGGATCTCGTTGGGGTCGACGTAGAACGAGACGTCGTTGACCGCCTTGAAGCCGTCGAAGGAGACGGTGAGGGATTCCACCGCCAGGAGGAAGTTCTTCTCGGCCGGATCGGCGCCGATGATGTGCGAGGGCAGGAGAGCGGCGTTCATCGGGGATCCTACTCGGCCGGGGTGCCGTGGGGCAGGGCGACGGCGGGGGCGGGCTCCAGGGCCTTCACGCGCCGGGTCAGGCGGGGCTCCACGTAGGTGCGGTAGATGCCCGCGAGACCGTTCGGGAAGGCCAGCACCACGGCGATGAACAGGGCGCCGAGGCCGAACAGCCAGAGCTCGGGGAAGCTCTCCGAGAAGCTGGTCTTGGCCCAATTGACCAGGAGGGTGCCCCAGACGGCGCCGAACAGGGACAGGCGCCCGCCGACGGCGGCGTAGATGACCATCTCGATCGAGGGCACGATGCCCACGAAGGAGGGCGACATGAACCCGACTTGGAGGGTGAACATCGCGCCCCCGATGGCGGCGAACACGGCCGCAAGGCAGAACGCGAAGGTCTTGAAGCTCGCCACCTGGTAGCCGGAGAACCGGACCCGGTCCTCCTTGTCGCGCATGGCCACGAGGATGCGCCCGAGCTTCGACTTCTTCACGGCCTGCGCGAACAGGATGCAGGCGACGAGCAGGCCCGCATTGACGAAGTAGAGGATGCTGTGGGCGCTGTCGGTGCGGATGTCCCAGCCGTGCAGGGTGCGCAGGTCGGTGATGCCGTTGATGCCGCCGGTATAGCCCTGCTGGCCGACGATCAGGATCGTCAGGATGGCGGCGATGGCCTGGGTGATGATGGCGAAGTAGGTGCCGCCGACGCGGCGGCGGAACATCGCCGTGCCGATGACGAAGGCGAAGAAGGCCGGCACCACGATGACCGCCAGGAGGGTGAAGGGCAGGCTCTGGAACGGCTTCCAGAACCAGGGCAGGGCGGTGATCTGGTTCCAGTCCATGAAGTCCGGGATGCCCGGCGTCGACTGGATCTTGGTGTTCTCGACGCTGGAGGCCTCGAGCTTCAGGTACATGGCCATCAGGTAGCCGCCGAGGCCGAAGAACACGCCCTGGCCGAGGGACAGGATGCCGCCGAAGCCCCAGCAGATGACGAGGCCCAGCGCCACGAAGGAGTAGGTCAGGTACTTGCCGACGAGGTTGAGGCGGAAGGCGTCGAGCAGCAGCGGCAGCACGACGAAGATCATCGCGACGAGGAGCGCGAGGCTCACCCATTCCATGGGCTTCATGAACGGGTTGTCGTTGACGACGGGCGTGGAGGTTTGGGAGCGGGTCATGTTCAGGCTCCTCAGCGCCGGACCTTGAGGGTGAAGAGGCCCTGGGGCCGCAGCATCAGGATGCCGACCACCGCCAGCAGCGTGATCACCTTCGCGGTGGAGCCCGAGAGGAAGAATTCGAGGGTCGACTGCGTCTGCGAGATCGAGAAGGCCGAGGCGATGGTGCCGAGCAGCGAGGCGGCGCCGCCGAAGACCACGATCAGGAAGGTGTCGACGATGTAGAGCTGCCCCGAAGTCGGCCCCGTGGAGCCCACCATGGTGAAGGCCGAACCCGCGATGCCCGCGATGCCGCAGCCGAGGCCGAAGGTGAGGCGGTCGACCTTCTCGGTGTCGATGCCGACGGCGCCGGCCATCGGGCGGTTCTGCACCACGGCGCGGACCTGGGCGCCGAAGCGCGAGCGGTACATCAGGATCGCGACGCCGAGGGTGATCAGGGTGGTGACGGCCATGACGAACATGCCGTTGATCGGGATCTCGATGGTGTCGGTGACCTGCACGGAGCCGATCAGCCAGGACGGCAGCTCCACGCCGACCTCGCGGGCGCCGAAGATCGAGCGGTAGGCCTGCTGCAGGATCAGCGAGAGGCCCCAGGTGGCCAGCAGCGTGTCGAGCGGGCGCTTGTAGAGGTGGCGGATCAGCGCCCATTCCACCAGCATGCCCAGGGCGCCCGAGGCCAGGAAGGCCAGCGCCATCGCCACGAAGAAGTAGGCCGGGAACAGGGCGGGCAGGTGGGTCTGGAAGAAGCCCGAGCAGAGATAGGTCATGTAGGCGCCGAGGATCATGAACTCCCCGTGGGCCATGTTGATCACCCCCATCTGGCCGAAGATGATCGCCAGCCCGAGGGCCATCAGGACGTAGACCGAGAACAGGATCAGCCCGGCGAAGCCCTGCATCACGAAGATCGAGCTGAGATCCCCGAGCGAATAATCACCGAACATGGGTTCGTTCTCCGAAGGATGCCGCGCGGGTCGTGCAAGCATCGGGCCGATCCCGGCCGCAGACTTTCCCCTCCCCCTTGCGGGGAGGGGCCAGGGGTGGGGGTGGCTGGGCGACCCTCCCGCTTCGGAGGCTGGCGCCGCCGCCCCCACCTCCAACTCCTCCCCGCAAGGGGGAGGAGGGCGCGTCGCGATGGTCGTCGCGCGAGCCTACTGGTAGCCCTTGGGGAAGGGGTTCGGCTCGATCAGGTCGGGGCTCTCGTAGACCACCTCGAACTGGCCGGTCGGCAGCGCCTTGGCGACGCGGGTCTTCGACCAGAGGTGATGGTTCGGGTGGATCTTGACGTAGCCTTCCGGGGCT
This sequence comes from Methylobacterium sp. Leaf104, assembly GCF_001422885.1. Lineage (GTDB taxonomy): Bacteria > Pseudomonadota > Alphaproteobacteria > Rhizobiales > Beijerinckiaceae > Methylobacterium. The sequence goes on from NZ_LMMZ01000003.1 coordinate 69,895, forward strand.
TCCTTGAACTCGATGCCCGGCGAGGCGGCGACCACCTTGTCGACGTCGAAGGAGCCGGCCTTCTCGCAGGCCATCTTCCACAGGAAGGGGCCGAGATAGGCGGCCTGGGTCACGTCGCCGATGACGGTCTTCTCGCCCCACATTTTGTGGAAGGCGGCGACGAACTTCTCGTTGTTCGGGTTCTTCAGGGACTGGAAGTACTTCATGCAGGAATAGGCGCCGGCGATGTTGTCGCCGCCGATGCCGTCGACCTCGTCCTCGGTGACCGAGATCGTCAGCAGGGTCTGCTTCGAGAGGTCGATGCCGGCTGCCTTGAGCTGCTTGTAGAACGCCACGTTCGAGCCGCCGACGACGTCGGTGAAGATCACGTCGGGCTTGGTGAGCTTGAGCTTGTTGATCACCGAGTTGAACTGCGTGTGGCCGAGCGGGAAATATTCCTCTCCGACGACCTTGGTCTTGAGCACGTTCTCGATGTGCTTGCGGGCGATCTTGTTCGAGGTCCGCGGCCAGATGTAGTCCGAGCCGATGAAGAAGAACGTCTTGGCCTTTTTCTCCTTCGTGACCCAGTTCAGCGATTCGAGGATCTGCTGCGTGGCCTCCTGGCCGGTGTAGAAGACGTTCTTGGACTGCTCCAGGCCCTCGTAGAAGGTCGGGTAGTACAGGAGGCCGTTGTACTGCTCGAACACCGGCAGCGCGGCCTTGCGCGAGGCGGAGGTCCAGCAGCCCATCACGGCCGCGCAATGGTCGTTGACGAGAAGCTTCTTGGCCTTCTCGGCGAAGGTCGGCCAGTCGGAGGCGCCGTCCTCCTGGATGACCTTGATCTTGCGGCCGAGCACGCCGCCCATCTCGTTGATCTGCGAGATCGCGAGCTTCTCGGCCTGGATCGAACCGGTCTCGGAGATCGCCATCGTGCCGGTGGCCGAATGCAGGATCCCCACCGTGACCTCGGTGTCGGTCACCGCGAGGCCGGTGGTGTTCACCGCCGAGGTCGGCGGTGCCGCCGCGAAGCTCATGCGCGGCATCAAGGCGATCGCCGGAGCGCCGGCCAGACCCATGAGAAGCCTGCGCCGCAGCGCCGATTGCAGGCCGTTGCCCTTGTCCTCTGCCATCGTGCCCAAAACCCCTGATCCTCGTCGCACGGCCGGTCGGATGGCCGTGGATCGATGACGCAAAGGCTAGGCCGCGTCGTGCCGTGCGGCCTATACGCTGTTTTGCGTATGTCGGTGCCCGGCGCACTGGCCCATGCTGGCGAACTGCCCGCGAGTCCCGGGCCCGAACGCTCCGGGCCCGATCGCCGCGCCGCCCGCCGGGCCGCGGCGCGCTTCGCCACGGCACCGCGATCGACGGGGCACGGTCCTTGCTAAGCTGGGGACGACGGAGCGCCGCGGTCCTGGACGCGCCGGGATGCCGCGCCAGACCCCGCGCCGCATGATACCGTCCGCGCCACACGATGACCGAACACCAGCGTATCCTGCCGATCCGGCGCGACTACAACCGCCTCGTGGCCGACGAGACGCTGGAAGACTATGCGCTCCGCTTCACCGCCAAGAAGGCGCGGCGCTGGTCGGGCTTCCGGGTCGCCCAGACCGCCCTGGGCTCGCTCTCGTTCCTGGCGCTCGAGGCGATCGGCGGCACCCTGGTGCTCACCGTCGGCTTCACCAACACCCTGGCGGCCCTCCTCGTGGTGAGCGCGATCATCTTCGCCACCGCGACGCCGATCAGCCTCTACGCCGCCCGCTACGGCGTCGACATCGACCTCCTCACCCGGGGGGCCGGCTTCGGCTATATCGGCTCGACGGTGACCTCGCTGATCTACGCGAGCTTCACCTTCCTGTTCCTCGCCATCGAGGCGGCGATCATGGCGCTGGCCCTCGAGCTCTGCTTCGGGCTGCCGCCGAGCCTCGGCTACCTCGTCAGCGCGCTCGCGGTGATCCCGCTGGTGATCTACGGCATCGCGATGATCAGCCGCTTCCAGCTCTGGACGCAGCCGGTCTGGATCGTCCTCAACCTGCTACCCCTGGCCTGCATCGCCTGGGCCGGGGACGCGCCGGTCTCGGCCTGGCTCGGGCATCCGGGGGCGGACGGCATCGGCGGGTTCGACTGGCCCCGCTTCGGCCTCGCCTCCGGCATCCTCCTGGCGCTGCTGGCCCAGGTCGGCGAGCAGGTCGACTTCCTGCGCTTCGTGCCCGTGCGCGAGCCCGGCCGTGCCGGGCGCTGGTGGGCGGCGGTGCTGGGCGCCGGCGGCGGCTGGATCCTGCCCGGGATGCTCAAGATCCTGCTCGGCTCGTTCCTGGCCGTGCTCGCCCTCGCGCACGGCGTGCCCGCCGAGCATGCCGGGGAGCCGACGCGGATGTACGCCGTCGCCTTCGGCTACGTGATGCCCTCGGGGTTCGGCGCCGTCGCCCTGATGACGGTGTTCGTCGTGGTCTCGCAGCTCAAGATCAACGTCACCAACGCCTATGCGGGCTCCATCGCCTGGTCGAACTTCTTCTCGCGCCTGACCCACAGCCATCCGGGTCGCGTGGTCTGGCTCGTCTTCAACGTCGCCATCGCGCTCCTGCTGATGGAGCTCGGCATCGACAAGACCATCGTCAGCACCCTGTCGCTCTACGCCGTGGTGGTCTCGGCCTGGGTCGGGGCGCTGGCGGCGGATCTGGCCATCAACAAACCCTTCGGCCTGTCGCCGCCCGGCATCGAGTTCAAGCGCGCCCACCTCTACGCGATCAACCCCGTCGGCACCGGCGCCATGGCGCTGGCGATCCTGACCGGGTTCGCGGCGCATGCGGGCTGGCTCGGCGGGCTCGCCGTGCCCTTCGCGCCGATGCTGGCGCTGGCGGTGGCCTGTCTCGGCGCCCCCGCCATCGCCCTGGCCACGGGCGGGCGCTACTACCTCGCCCGCACCCCGCGGACGGACTGGCAGGGGGCGAGCGAGATCACCTGCCGGGTCTGCGAGCACCCGTTCGAGCCGGAGGACATGGCCCAGTGCCCCGCCTATGCCGGGCCGATCTGCTCGCTCTGCTGTTCTCTGGACGCCCGCTGCGGCGATCTCTGCAAGCCGCACGGGCGCCTGGAGGCCCAGGCGCAGGACCTGCTCGCGCGCGTCGCCCCGGCCCGCACCGCCGCCTGGATCGGCGCGCCGCTGGGCCGCTACCTCGCCCTCATGCTCACCCTGGTGGCGGCGATCGGGCTGATCCTCGGCATCGTGCACGCGGGGGCGAGCGCCGAGCATCCCGAGCACCGTGAGGTGCTGGGCGCGGCGCTGACCAGCGTGTTCCTGATCCTCATCGTCATCCTGGGCATCGTCGCCTGGCTGTTCGTGCTGGCCCAGGAGAGCCGCCGGGTCGCCCTGGAGGAGACCGCCCGGCAGACCGGCCTCTACCAGGCCGAGATCGAGGCTCATAAGGTCACGGACGCCAAGCTGCAGCAGGCCAAGGAGATCGCGGAGGCCGCCAACCTCGCCAAGAGCCGATACGTGGTCGGCATCAGCCATGAATTGCGCACCCCGCTGAACGCGGTGCTCGGCTACGCGCAACTGCTGGAGGGCGATCCCTCCATCCCGGCCCCGCGCCAGAACGGAATCCGGGTGATCCGGCGCTCGGCCCAGCACCTCTCCGGCCTGATCGACGGCCTCCTCGACATCTCCCGGATGGAGGCCGGGCGCCTCCAGATCCACCGCAACGAGGTCCGGCTCGCCGACTTCCTAGACCAGATCGTCGACATGATCCGCCTCCAGGCGCAGGGCGCCGCCCTGGCGTTCCGCTTCACCCGGCCCGAGACCCTGCCGGCGGTGGTCGCCACCGACGAGAAGCGCCTGCGCCAGATCCTGCTCAACCTCCTCTCGAACGCGATCAAGTTCACGCCCAGTGGGACGGTGACCCTGGACCTGACCTATCGCAGCCAGATCGCGGTGTTCACGATCAGCGACACCGGCCTCGGCATCCGCCCGGACGATCTGGAGCGCATCTTCGAGCCGTTCGAGCGCGGCTCGCTCGCCGCGGCCCGGTCGACCCCCGGCACCGGCCTCGGCCTCACCATCGCGCACCTGCTGGCCCAGGTGATGGGCGGCGAGATCACGGTGGAGAGCGAGGTCGGGCGCGGCACGCGCTTCCGCGTCCGCCTGATGCTCGCCTCGGTCGCGCGCCCGAAGCCCGTGCTGGCGCAGGCCAGCGCCCCGGCCCGGAGCTATACGGGCGCGCGGCGCACCATCCTGGTCGCCGACGACGATGCCGCCCATCGCGGCCTGATGCGCGACATCCTCGAGCCCCTCGGCCTCGTGGTGCTGGAGGCCGGCGACGGCCCGGCCTGCCTGGCGCTGGCCGCGACGCGCCCGCCGGACCTGTTCCTCCTCGACATCGCCATGCCGGGCATGAGCGGCTGGGTGCTGGCGAAGGCCCTGCGGGAGGCCGGCCACACCGCCCGCATCGCCATGATGTCGGCCAACGTGCACGAGATCAGCCCGTCGCGCGGCAGCGACGCCCCCCACGACGCGATCATCGCCAAGCCCTTCGACCTGCGCGACTTCCTCGAATGCGTCACCGGCCTCCTCGGGCTCGACTGGACGGCGGAGGCCCCGGCGCCGCCGACCTCCGGATCCGGCTCGCCCGCACTCGATTCGCCGGACCCGCGCCCAGAGCACCTCGCCGACCTCCTGCGCCTCGTGCGCATCGGCCACGTCCGTGGGATCGAGGCGAAGCTCGCCGAGATGGCGGACGGCCCCGCGGCGCCGACGGCCTTCATCGCCCAGATGCGGGACCTCACCGCGGCCTTCGACCTGCGCCGCGCCCGGGCGGTGATCGAGGAATTGCTGGAGCCGGCCGCCAATGGCTGAGGCGCAGCGCGACACCGTGCTCGTGGTCGACGATTCCCCCGAGACCCTGAGTTTCCTCACCGAGGCGATCGAGCGCTCGGGCGCCACCGTCCTGGTGGCGGTGGCCGGCGACCTCGCCCTGGCCCTGGTCGACGAGATCACCCCGGACGTGATCCTGCTCGACGCGATGATGCCGGGCATGGACGGTTTCGAGACCTGCCGCCGCCTGAAGGCCAAGGGCCACCTCGCCCATGTCCCCGTCATCTTCATGACCGGGCTGTCGGAGACCGAGCACATCGTGAAGGGCCTGGAGGCGGGAGGCGTCGACTACGTCACGAAGCCGATCGCGCCGGACGAGATCCTGGCCCGCATCCGGGTCCACCTCGCGGGCGCCCGTGCGGCCCAGAGCGCCCGGGCCGCCCTCGACACCACCGGCCGTACCCTGTTCGCGGTGGACCGCCACGGCGCCGTCCTGTGGGGCACGCCCCAGGCCGCCCGCCTGCTCGGCGGTTTCACCGAGCCCGGCGCCCCGTTGACCCTGCCGCCGCAGGGCGCCGCCTGGCTGCGGACCTGCCTGACCGGCACCGGTGCGCCGACCCTGACGCTCGCCGACCGCGCCGGCACGGCCTATGCCCTGAGCTTCATCGGCGGCACCGGCGACGAGATCCTGCTGCGCCTGTCGCGGGACGGCACGGAGGCGGGGCTGGAGCGCCTGCGCCAGCGCCTGCGCGTCACCGGCCGCGAGGCGGAGGTGCTGCTCTGGCTCTCGCGCGGCAAGTCGAGCCGCGACATCGGCGAGATCCTGGGGCTGAGCCCCCGCACGGTGACGAAGCACCTGGAGGGCATCTACGAGAAACTCGGCGTCGAGAACCGCACCGCCGCGTCCGTCATCGCCGCACGCCACCTGCAGGACATCGATTGAGGCGGCGCCCGGGCCAAGCATCGATCCGCCCGCCATCGGATCAAGGTTCGGCGTGAGACACCCTCTCGACCGGGCGCGGCCCCCGCACCGACCCGGAGGCGGGCGCGGAAAAATCCCGCCCGCTCCCTCGCTTTGGGGATGCGGCACCCGATCTATCCCGACAGGTCACGGTTGGGAGCTTCGCGATGAACTGGATGACGTGGTTGGTCGGCCGCTGCGTGGATCTCACCGAGCGCGTCGTGCCCGGCTTCGACCGGCGCGAAGCCGGACGGGCCGGGACGTCGCCGGCCCTGCGCGGCCGGGTTCGGGGCTCGGCCTCCGAACCCTCGGTGATACAGCCCGGGGCCGCGCACCGGCCGGATTGAAGGGGCGCTTCACGCGGGCACCGATGGTCAGGCGAGGGCGCGGGCCGCAGCGCCGACCTTGCGCACCGAGGCATCGACGTCGATCGCGGCCGCGGCGATCCCGTCCATGTTCCGGCGCACGACCTCGACGCTCCGCGCCGCGGTCTGCATGTTGACGGACATGTCGCGGGTCACCGCGGCCTGCTCGGTCACCGCCGACGAGACGCTGAGCGAGATCTCGCTGAGATGGCCGATCGTCCGCGCGATGGCTTCGATCGCGCTCACCGCCTGATTGGTGGAATTCTGCACCGCCGCGATCTGCGTCCCGATCTCCTCGGTGGCTCGGGAGGACTGGTTGGCCAGGGCCTTCACCTCCGCGGCGACGACGGCGAAGCCGCGCCCGGCCTCGCCGGCCCGCGCCGCCTCGATGGTGGCGTTCAACGCCAGCAGGTTGGTCTGGTCGGCGATCGAGCGGATGACCGAGATCACCTCGCCGATCTTGTCGGCCGCGGAGGTCAGGCCCGCGACGATGCCGGAGGCCTCCTCGGCCCGGACCACCGCCTCGTCGGAGGCGGTCTTCGCCTCGACGGCGTGGCGACTGAGCTCTTCGATCGACGCCGAGAACTCCTCGGCGCCGGCCGCCACCGCCTGGACGTTGCCGGAGGTCTGGGCCGCCGCCTCCGCCGTGAGCGTGGCCTGATGGCTGACGTCGGAGATGGAACCCGTGATCAGGCCGAGATCCTGGTCGATCGCCTGCTGGCCCTGGCGCCGCCGGAGGCGGTCGGCCACCTGGGCCGTGACGTCGCTGGCGAACTTCACCACGGCGAGCACCCGCCCGTCGGCCCCCAGCACCGGATTGTAGGCGCCGTAGATCCACACCTCGCGGCCGCCCTTCGCCATGCGACGGAACTCGCCGGCCTGGTAGGCGCCACCCGCCAGCGCCGTCCAGAACGCCGCGTAGGCCGGCGTATTCCGGTCCTCCGGCGCCACGAACTGGCTGTGGTGGCGTCCCTGGATCTCGTCGAGGCGGTAGCCGAGGGTGTCGAGGAAGTTCGGGTTGGCGTCGGTGACGATGCCGTCCGGCGTGAAGTGGATCACCGCCTGCGAGCGGTTGATCGCCGCGATCTGCCCCGCATAGGCCGCATTGCGCTCGGTCTGGGCCGTGATGTCGGTGGCGAACTTGACCACCTTGATCGGCTTTCCGCGCCGGTCGAAGATCGGGTTGTAGCTCGCCTGGATCCAGATCCGGCGCCCATCCTTGGTGACACGGAGGAAGTCTCGCGCCTGGAACTCGCCGCGGCGCAGGCCGTCCCAGAACTGCCGGTAGGCGGGCGACTCACGCTCCACGGGCGGAACGAACTGGCTGTGAGGCCGGCCCCGGACCTCTTCGAGGGTGTAGCCGACAAGATCGAGGAAGATTTGGTTCGCATCCTGGACCGTTCCGTCCATGCCGAACTCGATCCGACCCTGTGATCGGTCGAGGGCATCCAGTGTTGCGCGAACGCCAAACCCTAACATCGCCATTCTCCTACCTTTACCCAGCGGCAGATCCCTGACTCATGCGGGCCGGATTCGCTATTCGATGGAATAAATATAAATCATCAACTCCGGATTAACGGCATTATCGATCCGGCGACTGCGTCGAAACAGATGCGGTCCGTCTCACCGATGGGTCCATATTGTCACAAGATCGTGAGCGAGTTGTCAGTGATATTGGCCCCGGCTCGAGGGCCGCGTGGGAGACCCGCAGCCGACGCGGCTGGATTTCGAGCTCCGTTCACGCATCGCGCGGCCCATGAACCTTGGCCGGTGCCTCGTGCGTTAGGCCCTCGATGATCGCTCGCGCCGCGCGGCGCTCCGATCGTTGCGAGACCGAGGGTTCCGATGCCGAATGTGCCGATGACGCGACGCCTGTCCGATCAACCGACGATCCCGAATCCGATACGCCCGCGCATCGGGCCACGCCCCGGGCAGCGGGCGCTGACCCTCGCGGCCGCCCTGCTGGGCACCGTCCTCGTGCCCGGACGCGTTCTGGCGCAGGACGCCCCCGGCGCGCCGGCCGCGCCCCTCACCAAGGTGGCGAGCTTCGACCATCAGGTCACCGGCGTCACCGTCTCCCGGGACGGGCGCATCTTCGTCAACTTTCCGCGCTGGACCGAGGACACCGAGGTCTCGGTGGCCGAACTGAAGGACGGCAAGCTGGTGCCGTTCCCGGATGCGGCCTGGAACGCCTGGCGCAACGCCCGCAAGGACGAGGTCGCGGCCAAGGACCACTGGGTCTGCGTGCAGAGCGTCGTGGCCGGCCCGAACGGCAACCTCTGGGTGCTCGATCCCGCCGCCCCCGCCATGGGAGCCCTGGTGCCAGGCGGTCCCAAGCTCATCGAGATCGACCTGAAGACCAACCAGCCCGCGCGCACCATCGCCTTCGACGAGAGCGTGGCGCCGCAGGGCTCGTACCTCAACGACGTGCGCTTCTCCCCCGACGGCAAGACCGCCTACCTCACCGATTCCGGTGCCAAGGGCGCCCTGGTGGTGGTCGACCTCGACGGCGGCCGCGCCCACCGGGTGCTCGACGGCGATCCGTCCACGCAACCGGACAAGAGCGTCACCGTGACGTATGACGGCAAGCCCCTGCGCAGGCCCGACGGCCGCGGCGTCGAGTTCGCCGCCGACGGCATCGCCCTCTCCCCGGACGGCAAGACGCTGTACTGGCAGGCGATCAAGGGCAAGACGCTCTACAGCCTGCCCACCGAGACGCTCGCGGGGAGCATCACCACCGCGCTGATGCCGACGGCGCTCGCCGACAAGAGCGTGGCGGGCCGCATCGACACCGTGGGCGAGAATGGGCCGGCCGACGGCCTGATCATCTCCCGCAAGGACGGCCGGATGTACGTGACCTCGCCGCAGGACGATTCGATCAAGGTCCGCGACCTCTCGGCCAAGGGAAATGCGCTGAGCACCGTGGTGCAGGACAAGCGCCTGCGCTGGCCCGACACCTTCGCCGAGGGTCCTGACGGGACGCTCTACTTCACGACCTCGCACATCCAGGATTCGGCCTTCTACAAGCCCGGCGCACCCGCGGCCCTACCGACGGAGCTGTGGAGCTTCAAGCCGGGTGCGACGGACGCCACGGGCTCGACCGCGCCGACCCCCGCCGCCCGCTGAACCGCTTTGCGCCACCCCGACCGGGGTGGCGCACCCGTCCACGCCTGACGCCGATCGAGGATCGATGCCGACGATACGACGACGCGCATGGCTCGCCGGCGCGGGCGCAATCCTCGCCCTGCGGGGATGGCCGGCCGAAGCGTTCCCGATCGTCCGGGTCGACGATCCGCGGCTGCGCGACGTGCTCGATCCCGGTGCTCCGCTGCGCACGCTCTACGCCGGCGGGCGCTGGTGCGAGGGCCTGTGCTACGCGCCCGGCCTCGGGGGGCTGATCGTCAGCGACGTCCGGGCCAACCGGATGATCCGGATCGCCGACGACGGCGGCGTACGCGTGTTCCGCGATCCCTCGAACAACGCCAACGGCAACACCCTCGACGCCGAGGGCCGCCTCGTCACCTGCGAGCATCGCGGGCGGCGCGTGGTGCGGCGCGAGCCGGATGGCCGCCTCACGGTGCTGGCCGACGCCTTCGCGGGCCGGCCGCTGAATTCCCCCAACGACGCCGCCCTGGCGCCGGACGGCGCGATCTGGTTCACCGACCCCGTCTTCGGCATCACCATGCCGGACGAAGGCCTGATGGCGACGCCGGCGCAGGCCGCCCGGCGGGTCTACCGCATCGATCCCTCGGGCCGGGTCGAGGCCATGACCGACGCCGTCGGCCAGCCCAACGGCATCGCCTTCAGCCCGGACGGCGCCCGCCTCTACGTCAGCGACACCAGCGCGGCCCTGAAGAACCCGGAGGGCGCCCGCACCATCCTGGCCGTCCCGGTGGTGGATGGCCGCAGGCTCGGCGCGCCGAAACCCTTCGTCACCGTGGAAGCCGGCGTGCCGGACGGCCTCGCGGTGGATGCCGAGGGCCGGGTCTACGCGGCCTGCTTCGACGGCGTACGGATCTACGCGCCCGACGGCACGCCCCTCGGCCGCATCGCCACCGCGACCGATGCCGCCAACGTCGCCTTCGGAGGCCCGGACGGACGGCGCCTCTTCATCGGCGCGGGCGCGAATGTCCTCGCCATCGACCTCAAGGTGCGCGGCTCCGCCCGAGGCTGACCCGCCACGCCCCATGTCCCGCTCGACCGGATCTCGCCATGACGCTCGCTCGCCGTGACCTCCTCGCTGCCGGCCTCGCCGGTGCCGGCCTTACCGGCGCGGCCGCCCTCTCTCTCCCGGGGGAGGCCGTGGCCGCGTCGCCGCCGGAGGTCGCCACAAGCCGGGCGGCGGGCGGGCTCGAACTCGCCTTCACGGCGAACGCGCCCTCGACCCCCACCGGCCTCGCCATCTCGGCCAGCGGCCGGCGCTTCGTGATGATGCCGCGCTTCAATGCCAAGGTGCCCTACACCCTGGGCGAGGTGCTGGCGGACGGCGAGGTCCGACCCTATCCCGACTCGGCGACGAACCAGCCCGATCCCGAACAGCCGCAGGCGCACCTGTTCCACGTGCCCAACGGCGTCTTCGACCGCGACGATACCCTGTGGTGCCTCGATGCCGGGCTGCCGGACGGCTCCGGCCCGCCGGTGAAGGGCGGGCCTAAGCTGGTGCAGATCCATCTCGCCGACGACCGCATCCGGCGCGTGGTGCCGCTGGAGGCCGGCATCACACCGACCTCGTCGCTCAACGACCTGCGGGTGGACATCCGCGACGGGTACGCCCGCGCCTACATCACCGATCAGGGCCAGGACGGGGAGGGCGCCATCCTGGCCGTCGACCTCACAACCGGCCGGGTGGTGCGGCGCCTCGCCGGCCATGCCAGCACCCAGTCGCAGAAAGGCCTCCTCAAGATCGTCGAGGACCGCCCGGTGATGCAGCGGAAGGGGGAGGGGCCGCCGCGCCCGGTCCAGGGGGGCGCCAACGGGATCGCGCTGAGCCCCGACGGCCAGCGCCTGTACTACGCGCCCCTGATCGGTCGCCGCCTCTACGCGGTGGAGACCGCGGCGCTCCTCGATCCCGAGGCCAGCGACGCGGCGGTGGCGGCCGGTGTCACGGACCTGGGCGAGAAGGGCATGACCGGTGGCCTCACCACCGATTCGAAGGACCGGGTCTACCTCGCCATGCAGGAGTTCAACGCCATCGGCCGGCGCGACCCCGACGGCACCGTGGCGATCATCGCCTCCGACCCCCGCCTGATCTGGGCCGACACGTTCTGGATCACCCCGGACCGCTGGCTGCACGTCTCGTCCGCCCAGGTGAACCGCCGCCCGGAATACAACGGCGGCGAGGACCTGCAGACGCCGCCCTACGCCATCCTGCGGATGCGGATCGACGCCGATCCGGCGTGAGGCGCGCGCGTCCTCGGCCCGGGGCACGGTCGAACCGTATCCCGGGATCACGCCCGGAGGTTGCAATGCAACCTTAAGGCTCGGTCCTTATGATTGCCGCGTGTGGGCCGCATCGGGGCGAGGCATGCCGCAGCGAAGGACGACGATCGACGCCATCCGCGGCCTCTGCCTGATCAACATCTTCGTGAACCACATCCAGGACGGCGCCATCGCGGCTGTCTCGCCGTCCCGACTCGGATTCTCCGACAGCGCCGACATCTTCGTCCTGCTCAGCGGAATCTCCGTCGCTCTCGCGGGGGGTCGGGCGTCGCGGCGCCGGGTCCCGGAGATCGTCGCCCATCTCTGGCGGCGGGCCATCCGGATCTACGCCTTCGACCTCGTCATCATCCTGTCGACGCTCGGTATCCTGGCGGCCATCCTCGCCCTGCGCGGCGTCGCGGGCGTGCATGCGGAGGAAACCGGCCTGCTGCGGGACCATGGCTTTCCGAGCGTGTTCAGCCACGCCGTGAGCCTGCGCCAGACGGTGGGCTACTCCGGCGTGCTGCGCCTCTACGTCGCCCTGATGCTGGTCGCGCCCCTCCTCCTGCGCCTCGCCGGATGGCGGTTCTGGGCGCCCCTGCCGCCGGCGCTGCTCGTCTGGCTCGCGGCCGGTCACTTCGATCTGGTGGTGAACAACAGCCTCACGGGCATACCCTTCGCCCTGACGGTCCTGCCCTGGATTCTCGTGTTCTCCCTCGGGATCGCGATCGGCCAGGGCATGGTCGGCGACGTCGCCCTGCCGCGCAGCCGGTGGTTGACCGGTCTCGCGCTGGCCTATCTCGCCAGCTACCTCGTCCTGGCCGTCGTCCTGGTCCGCCTCTGGCCGCCCGCGGCGGACTGGGCCGCGACGCGCAACGACACCTTCTGGTTCGGCGCGAGCAAGACCTACCAGTCGCCCCTGCGCGTCCTGCACGTTCTCGCCCTGGCCTACGTGGTGATGGCCCTGCCGCGGGCTCCGCTGATCCGCCTGCTGCACCAGATGCCACGCGACCACCTCCTGACCCGTCTCGGCCGTCGTTCCCTTCCGGTCTTCACCGCCGGCGCGATCGGGGCCGTGATCGCCAGCGAGGCGCTCGATCTCGCCGCCATTCCCCTCAGCGATGCATGGCTTCCCCTGCTGCTCCTGGAGGCCGGCATGATCGCGCTGTTCGTCGGCCTCGCCCTGCGCATCGGCCGGCGCCCGGGCCGGGCGGTGCCATCGCGCCCCGCGTCGCCGGACGGTCAAGCCTTCCCGGCGGCCATCCAGGCCCCGGCACCGGATCTCCGAGGTCCGGGCCTGCGGGGGAACACGGCGATCGCCTGACGCCCTATTCCGACCAGCGCAGGGCGGCGGCGGCGGCGAGCGTGCCGATCACGCCCGCGATCAGGCTGAGGGCGCCCAGGATCGCCAGCGGCGTGGTGAACGGGACGGTGCCGCCGAGGGCCGATTCACTCGCCGAGACCCCGAAGATCAGCGTCGGGATCATCAGCGGCAGCACCACGACCGCCAGGATGAGGCCGCCCCGACGGATCGAGGCGGTCAGTGCCGCGCCCACCGCGCCCACGAAGGTCAGGGCCGGCGTGCCCACCAGCAGGGTGAGGGCGGTCGCCGCCATCGCCCGGCCGTCGAGGGCGACGAGGAGGCCGAACAGGGGCGAGGCCAGCGCCAGCGGCAGGCCGGTGGTGAGCCAGTGGGCCAGCACCTTGGCGAGCACGACGCCCTCCAGGGGGGCCGGCGAGCCGGTCATCAGGTCCAGGGAGCCGTCCTCCTCGTCGGCCTGGAACAAGCGGTCGAGACCGATCAGGGTCGAGAGCACGGCGGCGAGCCAGAGGATCGCCGGCCCGATCCGCGAGAGCAGGTTGAGGTCGGGTCCGAGGGCGAACGGCACCAGCGCCACGATCATCAGGAAGAACACGAGGGAGAGCGCGCCCGAGCCGCCGACGCGGGCGGCCAGCGCGAGGTCGCGGGCGACGAGGGCCCTCAGGGCGCGCATCACCACCACACCTCGTCGGCGGCCGCCATCGACCGGGCCGCGGCAGGCGCGGCCGGCGCCGCGATCCGCAGGTCCTGCGCATCGGCGAGGCCGAGGGCCTGGTGCGTCGCCGCGATGACGAGGCCGCCCGCCGCGCGATGCCGCGCCATCATCCCGGCCAGAACGTCCTGCGAGGCGGCGTCGAGGGCCGCCGTCGGCTCGTCGAGGAGCCAGAGCGGGCGTCGGCAGACGAGGAGGCGGGCCAGCGCGACCCGCCGCCGCTGGCCGGCGGAGAGGTAGGCCACGGGAAGCCGCAGGGCGTGGCCGAGGCCGAGTTCCTCCAGGGCCGCGCGTGGGCTCGCGGTCGGCGCGCCGAGGAGGTCGCGGGCGAAGGCGAGGTTCTCCTCGGCCGTCAGCGGGCTCTTCAGCCCGTCGCGGTGGCCGACCACGTGCAGGCACTCGGACAGGGTCGCCTCGCCGACTTGCGCCACCGTGACCGTCCCGGCCTCGGGCTTGAGCCGGCCGGCCAGCACCGCGAGCAGCGTCGACTTGCCGGCCCCGTTCCGCCCGGTGATCGTCAGCGCCTCCCCCGGCCCGAGGGCGAAGGACAGGCCCGAGAAGATGCGGCGGCCGGAGCGGCGAACGGCGAGGTCTTGGGCGGTCAGCCGCACGGGGGGTCCTGCTGGAAGCGGAAGGTCCGCATATCCCGATCCCCGCGCAGCGTCCACGTGCATGCGCCGACCGAACAGATCCCACGCGCTGTCAGGCCCCCGGTAGCGGCCAGTTTCGAAGTGTTCTATAACGCGCGCAGGCTGCGCCGCGCGAGTTTCAGGGCGTCCAAATCGCCCTTCGCGCATCATCCTCATCCGGGCACCCCCGGGGCGGCGCGCGCTTCACAGCGCTCCCAGCCGAACACGTGTTTTCGTGGCGCAGGTTATGCCTGCGCGTGTTCGACCAACCGCTCGCGAGGAATTACAACGCCGTGGCATCGCTCGACAGCTTCCAGTCTCGCCAGACCCTCACCGTCGGAGACAAGTCCTACACCTTCTACTCGATTCCCCATGCCGAGAAGGCGGGCCTCGCCGACGCCACCGCGCTGCCCTTCTCGATGAAGGTGCTGCTCGAGAACCTGCTGCGCTTCGAGGACGACCGTTCGGTCAAGAAGGACGACATCTCGGCCACCGTCGCCTGGCTCGGCAACAAGGGCAAGACCGAGACCGAGATCGCCTTCCGCCCCTCCCGCGTGCTGATGCAGGACTTCACCGGCGTGCCGGCCGTCGTCGACCTCGCCGCGATGCGCGACGCGATGGTGGCGCTGGGCGGCGACCCGCAGAAGATCAACCCGCTGGTGCCGGTCGACCTCGTGATCGACCATTCGGTCATCGTCGACGAGTTCGGCACCCCGAAGGCGCTGGCCGACAACGTCGCGCTGGAATACTCGCGCAACGGCGAGCGCTACACCTTCCTCAAATGGGGCCAGTCGGCCTTCGACAACTTTTCCGTCGTGCCGCCCGGCACCGGCATCTGCCACCAGGTGAACCTGGAATACCTGTCGCAGACCGTCTGGACCAAGACGGAAGACGGCGCAGAGCTGGCCTATCCGGACAGCCTCGTCGGCACCGATTCGCACACCACCATGGTCAACGGCCTGGCCGTGCTCGGCTGGGGCGTCGGCGGCATCGAGGCCGAGGCCGCGATGCTCGGCCAGCCGCTCTCGATGCTCATCCCCGAGGTCGTCGGCTTCAAGCTCTCGGGTAAGCTGCCCGAGGGCACCACGGCCACCGACCTCGTGCTCACCGTCACCCAGATGCTGCGCAAGAAGGGCGTGGTCGGCAAGTTCGTGGAGTTCTACGGCCCCGGGCTCGACGACATGGCGGTGGCCGACCGCGCCACGATCTCCAACATGGCCCCGGAATACGGCGCCACCTGCGGCTTCTTCCCCATCGACCAGAAGACCATCGACTTCCTCAAGGTCACCGGCCGCGCCGACGACCGGATCGCCCTCGTCGAGGCCTACGCCAAGGCGCAGGGCATGTGGCGCGATGCGGCCACGCCGGACCCCGTCTTCACCGACACGCTGGAGCTCGACATGGGCGACGTGCGCCCGTCGCTCGCCGGCCCCAAGCGTCCGCAGGACCGGGTGCTCCTCGACGGCGCCAAGCCCGGCTTCGCCGCCTCGATGGAGACCGAGTTCAAGAAGGCCGCCGACATCGCCAAGCGCTATCCGGTGGAGGGCGCCAACTTCGACATCGGCCACGGCGACGTGGTGATCGCCGCCATCACGAGCTGCACCAACACCTCGAATCCGAGCGTGATGATCGGCGCCGGCCTCCTGGCCCGCAACGCGGTCGCCAAGGGCCTGCGCTCGAAGCCCTGGGTGAAGACCTCGCTGGCGCCCGGCTCCCAGGTGGTGGCCGAGTACCTGGAGAGCGCCGGCCTGCAGAAGCCCCTCGACGCCCTGGGCTTCAACCTCGTCGGCTTCGGCTGCACCACCTGCATCGGCAACAGCGGGCCGCTGCCGGCCCCGATCTCGAAGGCGATCAACGACAACGACGTCGTGGCCGCCGCGGTGCTCTCGGGCAACCGCAACTTCGAGGGCCGCGTGAACCCCGACGTGCGGGCGAACTACCTCGCCTCGCCGCCGCTCGTCGTCGCCTACGCGCTCGCCGGCTCGATGCAGATCGACATCACCACCGAGCCGCTGGGGACCGGATCGGACGGCCAGCCCGTCTACCTGAAGGACATCTGGCCCTCGAGCGCCGAGGTTCAGGAGTTCATCGAGGCCAACATCACCTCGACCCTGTTCAAGTCCCGCTACGCCGACGTGTTCGGCGGCGACGACTACTGGAAGGCCGTCGAGGTCACCGAGGCCGAGACCTTCCAGTGGGATTCGACGTCCACCTACGTGCAGAACCCGCCCTACTTCGTCGGCATGCAGAAGACCCCGGCGCCGGTGGAGGACGTGGTCGAGGCCCGCATCCTCGGCCTGTTCCTCGACTCGATCACCACCGACCACATCTCGCCGGCCGGCAACATCCGGGCGAACTCCCCGGCGGGCGCCTACCTACAGGAGCATCAGGTCCGGGTGCAGGACTTCAACCAGTACGGCACGCGCCGCGGCAACCACGAAGTCATGATGCGCGGCACCTTCGCCAACATCCGCATCAAGAACCAGATGGTCCGCGACGAATCCGGCAACGTGGTCGAGGGCGGCTGGACCCTGTTCCAGCCCTCGGGCGAGCGGATGTTCATCTACGACGCCGCGCAGAAGTATCAGGCCGAAGGGACGCCGCTCGTCGTCTTCGCCGGCAAGGAATACGGCACCGGCTCGTCGCGCGACTGGGCGGCCAAGGGCACCAAGCTGCTGGGCATCCGCGCCGTGGTGGCCGAGAGCTTCGAGCGCATCCACCGCTCGAACCTCGTCGGCATGGGCATCGTGCCCCTGGTCTTCCAGGGCGACACGTCATGGGCCTCGCTGGGCCTGAAGGGCGACGAGACGGTCTCGATCCGGGGCCTGTCCGGCGACCTGAAGCCGCGCCAGACCATGATCGCCGAGATCACCTCCGCCGACGGCACCAAGCGGGAGGTCCCGCTGACCTGCCGCATCGATACCCTCGATGAGCTCGAATACTTCCGCAACGGCGGCATCCTGCCCTACGTCCTGCGCTCGCTGGCGGCGTAAGACCTGAGGCGTCCCGATGACGAGGCCTCGCCCGAAAGGGCGGGGCCTTTTTTCGTTCTTACGCGCGTCGCCAAGGCGACGGCGTCACCCGAGGAAGCGCAGACCGACGGCCTTCCGCTTGACGCCACGGCGCGCCCGGTCGAAACCGCGACGCATGACGATGCGCCCCATCCTCCTGACCAACGCCACCCTGTGCGACCCGGCCACGGATCGGCAGGCGCCCGGCCACGTCCTCGTGCGCGACGGCCTGATCCACGATGTCGGCTGGGGGCCGCTGGCGGGCGTGCCGGACGAGGCCGAGACGATCAATTGCGGCGGCCATGTCCTCAGTCCCGGCCTGATCGACCTGCGCGCCTTCGTGGGCGAGCCCGGCGCCGAGCATCGCGAGACCCTGGCCAGCGCCAGCGCGGCGGCGGCGGCCGGCGGCGTCACCACGCTCGTCTGCATGCCCGACACCAACCCGGTCATCGACGGGCCGGCCATCGTCGATTTCGTGCTGCGCCGCGCCCGCGACACCGCCAGCGTCCACGTCCTGCCGGCCGCCGCGATCACCAAGGGCCTCGCCGGCCAGGAGATGACCGAGTTCGGCCTGCTGCAGGAGGCCGGCGCCGTGGCCTTCACCGACGGCCTCAAGGCGGTGCGCAACGCCCAGGTGATGCGCCGCGCCTTGACCTATGCCCGCGACTTCGGCGCCCTGCTGATGCAGCACGTGGAGGAGCCGGACCTCGTCGGCGACGGCGTGATGAACGAGGGCGAGATGGCCTCCCGCCTCGGCCTCCTCGGCATCCCGCGCGAGGCCGAGACCGTGATGCTGGAGCGCGACATCCGCCTCGTGCGCCTCACCGGCGCCCGCTACCACGCCGCGATGATCTCCTGCGCCGATTCGGTCGAGATCGTGCGCCGGGCCAAGGCGGACGGGCTGCCCGTCACCTGCGGCGCCTCGGTGAACAACCTCGTCCTCAACGAGGGCGACATCGGCCATTACCGCACCTTCTGCCGGCTCTCGCCGCCGCTCCGGCACGAGACCGACCGGCTCGCCCTGGTGGCGGGCCTCAACGAAGGCGTGATCGACGTCGTTGTCTCCGACCACAACCCGCAGGACGTCGAGACCAAGCGCCTGCCCTTCGCCGAGGCCGCCGACGGGGCCCTCGGAATCGAGACGCTGCTCGGCGCGGCGCTCCGGCTGGTCCATACCGGCGACGTCGCCCTGCCGCGCCTGCTGGCGGCCCTGACCACGAGCCCGGCGGCCCTCCTCGGGCGCGCGGCCGGTCGCCTCGCGACCGGCGCCCCCGCCGACCTCGTGCTGATCGACCCCGACCTGCCCTATGTCCTCGACAAGCGCGCGCTGAAGTCGCGCTCGAAGAACTCGCCCTTCGACGAGGCACGCCTGCAGGGGGCCGCCGTCCTGACCATGGTGGCGGGCCGCCTCGTCTTCCGCGCTCCCACCGAGACCGAGGCCGCCGCGTGACCGCTCTCGACGCATTGCCCTGGCCCCTCCTGCTGGCGGCGCTGGCGGGGGGCTACCTCCTCGGCTCGATCCCGTTCGGGTTGATCCTGACCCGCTATGCCGGGCTCGGCGACGTGCGGGCGATCGGATCGGGCAACATCGGCGCCACCAACGTGCTGCGCACCGGGCGCAAGGGCCTCGCGGCCGCCACCCTGCTGGGCGACGCCCTGAAGGGCACGCTCGCGGTGCTCCTCGCCGGACGCTTCGGGCTGGAGCCGGCCCTCGTCGCCGGCTTCGGCGCCTTCCTCGGACACCTGTTCCCGGTCTGGCTCGGCTTCAAGGGGGGGAAGGGCGTGGCGACCTTCCTCGGCGTCCTCCTGGCGCTGAGCCCGCTCGGCCTGCTGGCCTTCGCCGCCATCTGGCTCGGCCTCGCCTTCACGCTGAAATACTCCTCCCTCGCGGCGCTGGCGGCATCGGCCCTGACGCCGCTCGTCCTGTGGGCGCTCGGACAGCCACCGGTTGCATTTCTGTTTCTCCTGCTCGCCGCCCTGCTATGGTGGAAGCACGCGCCCAACATCCGCCGGCTGATCGACGGGACCGAGGGGCGCATCGGGCAGAAGGGCTGAGGCCTGGGCGCCCGCTCCGGAAGGGGAGGGCGATGCAACTCACCGATGCCCAGCGTCTCGACTGGCTCCGCCTGATCCGCAGCGAGGGCATCGGCCCGCGCAGCTTCCGGACCCTGATCAACCGCTTCGGCGGCGCCGGCCCGGCCCTCGAGGCCCTGCCGGGCCTCACCGGTCGCAGCGGTCGGCGCATCACCCCGCCGAGCCGGGCCGAGGCCGAAGGCGAGATCGCCGCAGCCGGTCGCCTCGGCGCGCGTCTCGTGGCGCTCGGGGAGGCGGACTATCCGAAGCTGCTGCAGGCCGCCGATTCGGCGCCGCCGCTGATCGCGCTCCGCGGCGAGGCCGCGATCCTGAATCGCCCCGCCATCGCCATCGTCGGCTCGCGCAACGCCTCCGCCGCCGGCCTCGCCTTTACCGAGCGCCTCGCCCGCGGCCTCGGCGAGGCCGGCCTCGTCGTGGTCTCGGGGCTGGCCCGCGGCATCGATGCCCGCGCCCACCGGGCCGCCCTGGTGCCCGGCACGGTGGCGGTGTTGGCGGGGGGACAGGACCGGATCTACCCAGCCAACCACGCCGCCCTGGTCGAGGCGATTTTGGAAGCGGGCGGGGCGGTCCTGGCCGAGATGCCGATGGGGTGGGAGCCGCGCGGGCGCGATTTTCCCCGGCGCAACCGCATCATCTCGGGCCTCGCCTACGGCACCGTCGTGGTGGAGGCAGCCCGCCGCTCGGGCTCGCTGATCACCGCCCGCTTCGCCCTGGAGCAGGGCCGCGAGGTCTTCGCCGTGCCGGGCTCGCCCCTCGATCCACGGGCGGAAGGGACCAACGACCTCATCCGCCAGGGGGCGACGCTGGTCTCCGACACCAGCCACGTCACGGATGCCATCGCCCCCTTGCTGACGCGCGGCGCTGATCCGCACAGCGCCGAGGCCCTGGCCGTCGACCGGCCGGACCTCGCCGACGCCCCGATCTTCTGGGACGAGCTCGACGTCGACGGCATCGTGCTGCCGATGCCGGCCGAGGATTTCGCCGCGCCCGGACCTGCCGACGACCGCGCCCGCCTGATCGCCTATCTCAGCCCGACCCCGATCGGGACCGACGAGCTGGCGCGGACCGCCGGCCTCGGCGTCCGCGTCGTCCAGACCATCCTTCTGGAGCTGGAGCTCGACGGACGCATCGAGCGCCACGGCAGCGGCGCGGTGTCGCTGGTGGGCTGAAGACCCTCACGCGTCGTCGTCGGGTTCCCCGTCGCCCAGCGCCCGGCGCATCTGGTCGAGGCACCCCTGCAGGATGTAGGCGGCGGCCAGCATGTCGACGACCTCGCCGCGCTTGGCCCGCGAGGCATCCGCCGCGATCAGCGCGCGGGTGACGGCGGCGGTGGAGAGGCGCTCGTCGCAGTAGAGGACGGGCAGGGGCAGCAGCGGCTTCATGTTGCGCACGAAGGACCGGGTCGACTGCACCCGCGGGCCCTCGCTGCCATCCATGTTGAGGGGCAGGCCGATGACGAGGCCGCCGACGGCGTGCATCTCGCACAAGGTCCGCAGGCGCGCGACGTCGGGGGTGAACTTCACCCGCCGGATCGTTTCCAGGGGCGAGGCGATCTGGCGCCCGACATCCGACAGGGCGAGCCCGATCGTCTTGGTGCCAAGGTCGATCCCGATCAGGCGGGGTCCGCCCTGCGACTCCTCCGCGAAGGCCCGCATCTCGGCCTCGTCCATGTCCGTCGCTCTCCCGTGATGGCGCCTCTCCTGCGCGATCCGGCCCCGACCGGCAAGCCATGCCGCCAGGTCGGCGCAGGACCTCCGGGTCAGTGCAGGCCGGCCGAGCCTTCGGTGCCGTCGCCGACGAAACTCGTGGGGAGGGGCTCGGCGCCCATGCCGAGGATGCCGCGCACCGCCGGTCCCTGGCTCCGCCGCATCAGGTCGACGAGGTCGGCCCCGCCGAAGCGCACGGATTCGAGGTCGGCGCCCAGGACCCAGATCTCGTACTCGTCGCGCCCCGGCACCACGTCCCAGAACAGGAACTCGCCGGCCTCGGAGCGCCCGAAGAAGCCTGCCCGCTCGACCACGCCGGGATCGTCGCCCTCGACCTCGAAGCGATGCTCCGGCCGGTCGCCGAGGACGGCGGCGATGCTGTGGGCGATCAGCTCGGAATGGGCGACGAGGTCGGTCTCCGGGGCCTCGCTCGGGACCGCGACGCGGAAGTAGCCGTTCGCGAGCCCTGCCCCGAGGGTCCGGCAGAAGGTGCGGTAGCTCTCCGGCAGGCCGTAGCCGAGCTCGGCCTCGGCCCGGTCGAGGGCCGCTTCGGTCGCCACCGGACCCGGCGCGCAGGGCGAGAACACCGTCTCCCACATGAAATCCACCTCCGGCTGGCCGTTAACCTTAAAGAAACGTTGTCATAGCCTTGCCGGGACCGGATCGGCCAGGGCATCGTTAATCGATCGTTAAGACGCCGGATCCCGAACGCATGCCCCACCCGATCGCCCAGCCGAACCCCGCGCGACGCCGGATGCCCCTGCGGCACAAGCTGATGCTGGCGCTGGCCTGCGAGATCCTGCTCGTGGGGTTCCGGCAGGCGGACTTCGTCGCGTCCAGGGCCGGCATCCTCATCGAGTCGCCGATCCTGCCCCATCACGCGATCGCCTGACGCCCCGGCATCCGCGCGCCGCGGCGGCCCGCGAAGAGGCCCGGCGTTGCGAGCGCGCGAAGGCGGGTGCTATAGCCCGGCCCGACGCCCCATCGCCCGCGGAACCCCGCCGGGCCGCGGTGGGAGCCTGAGGATCTGAAGACAGCATGTCGGTCGACGCAACGACGGTGAGGCGCATCGCGCACCTGGCGCGCATCGCGGTGAGCGAGGACGAGGTCGCTCCCCTGCAGGGCGAGCTCAATGCGATCCTGGCCTTCGTCGAGCAACTCGGCGCGGTGGACGTGATGGGGGTCGAGCCGATGACCTCGGTCACCCCGATGGCGATGAAGAAGCGCGAGGACGTGGTCACCGACGGGGCCAAGGCCGACGCCATCGTGGCCAACGCCCCCGAGACCGAGGACCATTACTTCCTCGTGCCGAAGGTCGTCGAGTAGGCGCACGCGCCGCCGACCCCGAAACCCGGCCGCCCCGAGGGACGGTCCGCCCGGCGCCCGAACGGCGACGGCGGCTCCCCGGGACCCACCAGGACGAGCGCCCAGGACTCTGCCGCCCATGACCTCTCTGAACGAACTCACCCTGGCGGAGGCCCGCGACGGGCTGAAGGCCAAGGACTTCTCCGCCACCGACCTGACCCGCGCGCATCTCGACGCCATGGAGAAGGCGCGGGCGCTGAACGCCTATCTCGTCGAGACGCCCGACCGGGCCATCGCCATGGCGGAGGCGGCCGATGCGCGGATCGCCGCGGGCCAGGCCCGTCCGCTGGAGGGCATCCCCCTCGGGATCAAGGACCTGTTCTGCACCGAGGGCGTGGCGACCACGGCCGGCTCGAAGATCCTCGAGGGCTTCACTCCGGCCTACGAATCGGCCGTGACCGCCAATCTCTGGCGCGACGGCGCGGTGATGCTCGGCAAGCTGAACCTCGACGAGTTCGCCATGGGCTCGTCCAACGAGACCTCCGCCTACGGCGACGTGGTCTCGCCCTGGCGCCGTGCCGGATCGGACGCCAAGCTGGTGCCGGGCGGCTCGTCGGGCGGATCGGCAGCGGCGGTGGCCGCCCGTCTCTGCCTCGGCGCCACCGCGACCGATACCGGCGGCTCGATCCGCCAGCCCGCCGCCTTCACCGGCACCGTCGGCATCAAGCCGACCTACGGCCGCTGCTCGCGCTGGGGCACGGTGGCCTACGCCTCCTCCCTGGACCAGGCCGGTCCGATCGCCCGCACGGTGCGCGACTGCGCGATCCTGCTCGGTTCGATGGCCGGCCAGGATGCGCGCGACACCACCTGCGCCGACCTGCCGGTGCCGGACTTCGAGGCCGCCATCGCCCGCGGCGTGAAGGGACTGACCATCGGCATCCCGAAGGAGTACCGGGTCGAGGGCATGTCGGCCGAGATCCAGGCGCTCTGGGACCGGGGCGCGGCCATGCTCCGGGACGCCGGCGCCACGTTGCGGGAGATCTCGCTGCCGCACACGCAATATGCCCTGCCGGCCTACTACATCGTCGCCCCGGCGGAGGCCTCCTCGAACCTCGCCCGCTACGACGGCGTGCGCTACGGCCTGCGCGTGCCGGGCAAGGACATCGCCGGGCTCTACGAGAACACCCGCGCCGCCGGCTTCGGCCGCGAGGTGAAGCGCCGCATCATGATCGGCACCTACGTGCTCTCGGCCGGCTACTACGACGCCTATTACGTGCGCGCCCAGCGCATCCGCACCCTGATCAAGCGCGACTTCGAGCAGGCCTACGCCTCCGGCATCGACGCGATCCTGACCCCCGCGACCCCGTCGGCCGCCTTCGGCATCGGCGAGAAGGGCTCGGGCGACCCGGTCGAGATGTACCTGCAGGACGTGTTCACCATCACGGTGAACATGGCGGGCCTGCCCGGCATCTCGGTGCCCGCCGGCCTCGACGCGCAGGGCCTGCCGCTGGGTCTCCAGCTCATCGGCCGCCCCTTCGACGAGGAGACGCTGTTCGCCGCCGCCCAGGTGATCGAGGACGCCGCCGGACGCACGAAACTGCCCGCCGCGTGGTGGGCATGAGGCGCACCCGATGACGGTCCCGGTCTATCCCTTCGACGTCTGGATCTGGGCCGCCTTCGATCCGGTGCTGATCGCCATCGCCCTGGTGATGGGCTGGAAGTCGGACCAGTTCGTGAAGGTCATCCTCGTCTCGCTGATGGCCTTCGCGGTCTCGGTCTTAGTGTCCTGGGCCGTGACCGCGATCGGCATTCCCTGGCCGGCGCCGGTGAGCCACGACGGGCCGACCTTCTTCCCCGTGCGCTGGATCGCGGGCTTCCTCTGGGGCACCCTGGGCTTCCTGGCCCACCAGCTCTATCGCCTGCGCGCTTGACCGCGCCGACCGGCGCTTCCACCTTTCCGGCGCGCATCCGCGCCCCGCAACGCTGAACTCGGGCCATCATGACCGCTGCCGTGAACCCCAAGAAGCTCATCAAGGGCGGCCTGCACGACTGGGAGGTCGTGATCGGCATGGAGATCCACGCCCAGGTCACGAGCCGCTCCAAACTGTTCTCCGGCGCCTCCACGGAATTCGGCGGCGAGCCGAACGACCACGTCTCCCTGGTGGACGCGGCGATGCCCGGCATGCTGCCGGTCATCAACGAGGAATGCGTGGCCCAGGCCGTGCGCACCGGCCTCGGGCTGAAGGCGCAGATCAACCACCGCTCGGTGTTCGACCGGAAGAACTACTTCTATCCGGACCTGCCGCAGGGCTACCAGATCAGCCAGTTCAAGGATCCGATCGTCGGCGAGGGCGAGGTGCTGGTCGATCTGCCCGACGGCGAGTCGATCACCGTCGGCATCGAGCGCCTGCATCTGGAGCAGGATGCCGGCAAGTCCCTGCACGACCAGAACCCGACCCAGAGCTTCGTCGACCTCAACCGTTCCGGCGTCGCCCTGATGGAGATCGTCTCGCGGCCGGACCTCCGCTCGTCGGAGGAGGCGCGCGCCTACGTGACCAAGCTGCGCACCATCCTGCGCTACCTCGGCACCTGCGACGGCGACATGGAGAAGGGCTCGCTGCGCGCCGACGTGAACGTCTCGGTCCGCAAACCCGGTGACCCGCTCGGAACCCGCTGCGAGATCAAGAACGTCAACTCGATCCGCTTCATCGGCCAGGCCATCGAGACCGAGGCCCGGCGCCAGATCGCGATCATCGAGGATGGCGGCACGATCAGCCAGGAGACCCGCCTGTTCGACCCGGGCAAGGGCGAGACCCGCTCCATGCGTTCCAAGGAAGAAGCGCACGACTACCGCTACTTCCCCGATCCGGACCTGCTGCCGCTGGAATTCGACCAGGCCTACGTGGACGCGCTCGCCGCCGGACTGCCCGAGCTGCCCGACGCCAAGAAGGCGCGCTTCATCGAGTCCTACGGGCTCAGCGCCTACGATGCCGGCGTTCTCATCGCCGAGCGCGCCTCGGCCGATTACTTCGAGGCGGTCGCCAAGGGCCGCGACGGCAAGGCCGCGGCGAACTGGGTCATCAACGAGCTGTTCGGGCGCCTCAACAAGGAGGGCAGGGGCATCGAGGCGACCCCGGTGTCCGCCGACCAGCTCGGCGCCATCGTCGACCTCATCGGCGAGGGCGTGATCTCGGGCAAGATCGCCAAGGACCTGTTCGAGATCGTCTGGTCCGAGGGCGGCGACCCGCGCCAGATCGTGGAATCGCGTGGCATGAAGCAGGTGACCGACACCGGGGCCATTGAGGCCGCCGTGGACGAGATCATCGCAAAGAACCCCGAGAAGGTTCAGCAGGCCAAGGAAAAGCCGACCCTGCTCGGCTGGTTCGTCGGCCAGACCATGAAGGCCACCGGCGGCAAGGCCAACCCGGCGGCGGTGAACGCCCTGCTGAAGGCGAAGCTCGGGATCGAGTAGGGATCCGGCCCGCATCCGACATCTCGGAGGCGGTCGAGACCGAGTGGCGAACGGTCCGTCCGACCGGGCGACGCACGCATCGCCCACTGGGCGCGGTTGCCCCCCTCGCGGGCGGACGACCTCAGCGTGAAGCCGCGCTCCGTTCCCGGGCCTTCACGCATGGGTCGAGCCGCTCGCGTGGAAACGCAGCGGCGAAACCTCAATAGAAAAGTGGGTGGTCGTCCGGCGCAAGGCGCGCCCGCCGGCCTGATAACATCGGCGGCGGAAGCGGCCGAGGTGGGGCCTGGTGCATGTCTGAAGTCGTGCCGTGTTGGCCGCTTCTGCGCCCCGGAGACCGCTTCCGTCCCGTAATTCGCGTCGTGCGCTGCTCAACGTCCAGGTCGAATCAGCCCTGGATGATCGCCGCAGCCGCCTGCTGGGGTGGAGTCATTCCCGCATCTCCTGCTTCTCGTCGGTCATGATCGTTTACCGATCAGGGCCTCCTCGTTGCTTGAGCTGTGCTTTGCCGTCGAAGCACCACAACAAGGTGCGACCAGATCGACGATGCGTCAAGAGCCTATTTGCGCGTTTTCGCGACTGTATTCATTCCCATCGCCGCGGCCTTGAAAACGTGTTGTGGCACAGCCCCTTGGCCGTCCCTGCAACCGGACGGCCCGGCACCACAGCCTACGGGGTGGGAGCGGCCGCCCCGGCGAAGCGGCTGCGCAGGCGGGCGAGCCAGTCCTGGCGGTGGGCGCCGGGCTCGCCGACCGAGACGGTGGCGGTCATGCCGGCGACCAGGGTCACGCCCTCGGGCACCCGCTCGATCCGGATGCGCACCGGCACGCGCTGGGCGAGGCGGACCCAGGTGTAGACCGGATCGACATTGGGCAGCCCCTGCGTGCTCGCGGCGGCGTTGGCGGTGCTGATGCCCAGGGTGATGCTCTCCACCCTGCCGCGGATCAGGGGGTCGTAGCCGAGGAGTTCGGCCGAGACCGGGTCGCCCACGTGGATATGGGCCATCTTGGTCTCCTCGAAATAGCCGTCGATCCAGAACGAATCGGTGTCGATGACGGCGATGTTGACCGTCCCGGTGGTGGCGTAGTCGCCCGGGCGCAGGAGGAGGTTCGTCACCCGGCCGTTCACCGGCGATCGCACCTGGGTGCGTTGAAGGTTGACCTTGGCCTGCGAGAGCTGCGCCTTGGCCGAGGCCACCGCCGCCTCGGCGATCTTGGCGGTGCCGGCATATTGCTGCTTCTCCTCGACGGAGGTCGAGAGGGTGGTCAGCGCCTCGCGCCGGGCGGCCTGGGTCTGCTTGACCTGGAGGTCGGCCTCGCGGTTGTCGAGTTCGGCCTGGGCCGAGGTCACCGAGACCTCGAAGTCGAAGGGGTCGATGACGTAGAGGATGTCGCCCTTCTTCACGGTCTGGTTGTCGGCGACGCGCAGCTCCGTGATCTGGCCCGAGACCTGGGGCGCCACGCTGGCGACCTGCACGCGTACCCGCCCGTCGCGGGTCCAGGGGGCGGTGACGTAGAACTGCCAGACCAGGGCCGCCGCGACGAAGGCGCTGACCAAGATGAGCGCGGTGACCAGCAGGCGCAGCACCCGGCGGCCGCGCCCGGGAGCGGGAGAGCTCGTGTCCGGCCCCGAGGCGGATGGCCGGGCCTTCGATTCTGCGGCGGCGGTCTCGGCGGGCGGGTCTTGAGCCATCGTCACAGGAACACGATCAGGAGGGCAAGGATGCAGACGTAGAGGCCGGCTTCCGCCAGGGGCGGGTTGGCGACGTAGCGGGCGATGCGCAGGCGCGCGAAGAGTAGGCGCAGGACGACCAGGATCGCCAGCGCCCCGGCGGCGTAGGCCACGAAGGGCGAGAGCAGCACGCCGCCGAGATCGAGGTCGCTGCGCATCAGGAGGCCCGGATGCCGAGGCGGCGCAGGAAACGCCCCTGGCCCTCGGCGACGTGGGCGGCCGTGGTGAGGTCGCTCACCGCCCGGGCGAGATGCAGGCGGGTAGCCGGAGCTGCCGGTGCACCCGTGGCGAGGAGGGCTGCGGCCGCCTCCCGGATCCGGCCGGCATCGACGCTCGCGAGGGCGGCGCGGGCCTGGCCCGCCACCGCCGCGAGGGCATCGTCTCGGGCGAGGCCGCGCAACTGCGCATGGGCGCGAGCGGCCGCCGATTCCATCCGGGCGAGATCGAAGGCGCGGTCGAGGCTCGCCCGGCGCACGGCGGCGCTGCCCGAACTCCAGCGGGCGAATTGCAGAAGGCGGTCGCTGTTGAGGCTGGTCCGGGTCGTGGCGTCGCCGCCCCGGCCGGCCAGGGCCTCCACCAGGGCGCGCCGGGCCGAGTCGAGGGCGAAGGCCCGATGCCGGCAGTTCGAGACCGGCAGGATGACCCGGACGGTGAAGAACAGGATCAGCGCCGCGAAGACCACCAGGAACGCGTTGGTGAGGAACCCCTGCGGGTCGTAGCTCTGGGGGTTGGCGGGCGAGAGCAGCACGGGGAAGAACACCAGCAGGATGAAGCCGATCCCGAAGGTCGGCGGGTTGAGGCTGAGGAAGCAGGCGGCGAACACCACCGGCGCCATGGCGATGGCCAGCAGGGGAAAGCCCTGCACGCCCGCGAGTGCCCCGAACAGCACGATCCCGGCGCAGAGGGCGGCGAGCGGCATCCCGATGAGCACGCCCTTGGCGAAGACGCGCGGATCGGGCGTGGTGGAGGAGAGCGAGCAGGTCGCCGCCACCTGGACCAGGGCGAAGGAGGTGGCGGGCCAGCCGGCGGCCACGAGAAGGAGAGCGGTAAGGCCGAAGGCGATCACCACCCGCATCGCGCCGCGCAGGGCCTCGGGCACGTCGCGATGGGTCGGGAGCGGCACGTCGCGCAGGGGACGCCCGCCGTGGGCGAGGACGCGGTGACCGTCGGCGGCGAAATGGGCCGCGCGGGCGAAGTCGAGGGCGCGCTGCAGGGCCAGGATCGCGTCGAGGGGCTGGTCATTCGCGCGCACGGCGTCCTCGACCAGGTCCGACAGCCGCGCCACGGCCGCGGCCGGATCGGCCTCCGGCTCGGTCAGGGCGAGGCAGAGGGCGCGCGCCTCCGCAACGGCGGCCGTCGGGGCGGACAGCCGGGCGACGGCCGCCCGCAGGTGGCGGGCGGCGGCCGCCATCACGTAGAGCGCCGCGATGGCGCTGCGGGCACCTGCGGCCCGGTCCGGTCCGTCGTCGAGCTCGCCCGCGATGGCGCCGGCGTCGCCCCGCAGGGCGGCGATCCTGCGGATCAGCGCAGCGGTGCGCTCGGAGCCGGGATCGCCCCGGGTCAGGGTCTCGCGGGCGAAGGTCCGGGTCTCGGCGATGGCGTCGCCGAGGGTGTCGCGGACGGTTCGCCAGATGCTCGGCGAACCGAGGGCATCGTTGATGAAGGTGATCGCCACGATGCCGAGGGTGATCGCCGCGACCCGGTCGACGGCCGCGTCGAAGGTGCTCTGCGGCGTGTCGATGTGGGCGATGGCGATGATCGCCACGGTGTAGCCGGACAGCATGGCCCCGTAGGCCCGAGTGTCCTGCAGGAAGTGGGCGGTGAAGACGCACAGGCCGAGCCAGGTCGCGAAGGCCACGAGGAGCACCACCCGATCCTGCGCGAACAGCGCCATCAGGACGATGGCGACGGCCGCACCCACGAGGGTGCCGAGGAAGCGGTAGAGGGCCTTCGACAGGGCCTGCCCGCGCTTGGGCTGGGCCAGGATCGCCACGCAGACGGCCGCCGAGGAGGCACTCGACAGCTGCAGCCAGAAGGCCGCGTAGAGCGCGAGGATCATCGCGAGCCAGATCCGCACGGCGAAGGCCCAGGCGCCGGGCTTGGGGACCACGCGCTCGAGGGCGGCGAGCACCCGGTCCGGCAGGCTGGGGCGTCTATCGGCGAGGGTGCTCACCCGGCGATCCCGCGCGGCAACGCTTCAGGCGGGCGCGCCGCGATCCGGGCCTGCCACAGGCAGAGCAGCGGGGTGACGAGGAGTTCGACCGCCAGCGCCGCCATCATCAGGAAGGAGGGCAGGCCGGTGAGCGCCCAACCGAGCAATCGAGCGAGGCCGCCGAGCGCCACCACCAGGGTGAGGAAGCGGAACAGGGTGGTCTTGGCCTCGATGCCCGGCACGCACGTCCAGAACAGGATGCCGATGCCCATGTGCAGGCCGGACAGGTAGCGGAAGTGACTGTCGGCCGAGACGTCGACGAATCCGCCGCGACCGATCCCGTTGAGGCCGAACAGCACGCCATAGAGGCCGGACGCCACCGGGACCAGGGCCATCACCGCCACCGCGCGCTGTAGCGCCTGCCGTTCCCGCATCGTCGCGCCCGTCCGGAGTCACCCTGCCAGGATCGGAAACCGGGACGGTCAGGCTTACGTTCCTCGGCGGTCCGCGAATGACCCTGAACCGCCCGGGACGAAGGCCGGGCGGCGAGGGCGGTTCAGGCTTTCACCTGCTTCAGGCGCTTCACGCACTTGCTGTAATACTGGGGCCATTTCGGCCCCTGCGCGGCCTTGTCGGCGACCGAGAGGGCGCGCCACTCGGCGCCGCACTTCTTCTGGCGTTCGCGGGCCGCGCTCTGGCCGACGCTGAGCTCCTTGGCGGGCTTGGGCGCCGCCACCGCTTGCGCCAGCGCACCGCCGGAGACGAGGGGACTTGTCACAACGAGGGGACTTGCCAGGAGCAGCAAGCCCGCGAACAAAGCACTGGTGCGACGCGAACGGAACGACAGCATGACGACCCCCGGGACGTTTGGGCGCCGCCATCTGGCGGGCCGGCCGCATCACAGCCACAACCCCGAGCGGGGGCAAGCGCCATCTGCACGGGCATCGGCACGATCCACCGTTCGTGCCGCCGGCACGGAGTCTGCAACCTTCCGCTCGCATCCCGGATTGTTTCGGGGCATCGAGCGAGCCTGAACTGGGTCGGAAAAAACCGCATGGCACACGCGCCGGGAAAACCCATCGACGTGCACACCTGGAGCACGCCGAACGGCTGGAAGATCCCGATCATGCTGGAGGAGTGCGGGCTGCCCTACCGGGTGGTGCCGGTGAATATCGGCCGCGGCGACCAGATGGCTCCGGACTTCCTGAAGATCTCGCCCAACAACAAGATTCCCGCCATCGTCGATCCGGACGGCCCGGGCGGCGAGCCGATCACGGTGTTCGAATCCGGCGCGATCCTGCAGTATCTCGGGCGCAAGACCGGCTGCCTCTATCCCGCCGACGAGCGCGCCCGGGTGGCCGTGGACGAGTGGCTGTTCTGGCAAATCGGCGGCTTCGGGCCGATGCTCGGCCAGGTTCACCACTTCCGCATCTACGCGCAGGAGAAGATCCCCTACGCCATCGACCGCTTCACGGCGGAGGCCCAGCGCCTCTACGGCGTCCTCGACAAGCGTCTCGCCGACCGGGACTACGTGGCGGGCGAATTCTCCATCGCCGACATCGCGATCCTGCCCTGGGCGAAGTACCACGAGAAGCAGAGCATCGAGCTCGCGAGCGTGCCCCACGTGCGGGCCTGGCTCGACCGCGTCATGGCGCGGCCGGCCGTGCAGCGGGGCTTCGCGGCGGTCTGACCCGGAGCGCCCCGGCCTGGGGCGCGGTCGCCGGAGGCGTCGTCACTCGGCCGGGGCGGCGGCCTTCGCGGGCGCGGCCTTGGCGGCCTTCGGCGCGGGCCGGGGCGCCGGGGCCGTCTCGGGCGTGGCCGCGGAGGCCTGCTGGTTCACGTCCGGCACCCGGGTCCAGGTCTGCGAGCCACAGAGGACCTTGAGCAGGCAGCCGGAGACCGACAGCTCCGAGGTGCTCTCCCGCTCCAGGCTGACCTGGTACATCTTGCCCTCGTCGGCGTTGTAGATCTCGCCGGAGAACTTGGCCTCCTCGGGCTTCAGGTTGTCGAGGAGCGTCAGGCCGATCACCGGACGGCCGCGCTTCTTCGGATCGGGATTCTTGATGTCCGTGCGCGGGGTGCCGTCTTCGTTGGTCGCGGTCTTGGCCCAGACCACCTTGCCGCAGATGTTGGCGGCGCCCGGTCCGCAGCGGTCGATGCGGACCTTGGCGCGGCCGTCCCCGGTGAGCCAGGTGCCCGACGGGTCCTGGGCCGGCGCGGCGGAGGCGGGGGCGAGGCCGGCGAGGATGAGGGCGGCGGTGAAGGCGACGCGCATGTCCTGGTCTCCATGTGGCGTGGCTGCGGCTAGACGCCGGCGGCCAGAGGGTCGGCAGGGATCGAAGTTGCCCCCTCGGAGAGGGCCGTGATTGTCTGGCCACAGGAGGCGTCCGCATTCGGGCGTTTTTCCGGCGCTGTTGCGCCAAAGCCATGGCGGCGGGAAAACCGGCGCCGTGGGCTCCGTTATCCCCCACGAATCCGCCTCGGGTTGAGGGCCGGGAGCCCGCCCGCTATAAGCCCGGCGCCGAAGCCATTTTCGGCTGAGCGATCACAACCGGACGGACCATGGCCACCGAGCGCACCTTCTCCATCCTCAAGCCCGACGCGACGAAGCGGAACCTGACCGGAGCGGTCAATGCCGTGATCGAGAAGGCGGGCCTGCGCATCGTCGGCCAGCGCCGCATCCAGATGAGCCGTGCCCAGGCCGAGAAGTTCTACGAGATCCACAAGGAGCGCCCGTTCTTCGGCGAGCTCGTGGAATTCATGACCTCCGGGCCGGTCGTCGTGCAGGTGCTCGAGGGCGAGAACGCCGTCGCCAAGTACCGCGAAGTGATGGGCGCCACCAACCCGGCCAACGCCGACGAGGGCACCATCCGCAAGACCTTCTCCGAGTCGGTCGGCGAGAACACCGTGCACGGCTCCGACAGCCTCGAGAACGCCAAGGCCGAGATCGCCCAGTTCTTCCAGGACTCCGACATCGTCGGCTGAATCCTTCGGTGCGCCGGAGCCTCCCGGAGGCTTCGGCGTTTGCCGTTCCAGTGTGGCTCCGGCGCCCTTGCGCGGCGGAGGCACGGACGTGAAACCGGTTCGTTCCCGAATCGCTTTCACGGACCCATCATTCCATGCGCTCCATCGCCCCGCGCACCGGCCGGCTCCTGCTCGCCGCCGGCCTGCTCTCGCTCGTCGCCGCCTGCAACGCCAACAAGTCCGGGCCGACCGCATCGCTCGAAGGCTACACGCCCGATCCGGCGCTGAAGACGGCCTCCACCGGCAACCTCACGGGCCGCGTGCGCCACGCCTGCACCGTCACCCAGGCCCGCCTGCAGAACGTCTCCGAGGTCTCCCTCGCGCGCGCCTGCGGCTGCTACGCGAACCAGACGCTCGCGAGCCTCGACAAGGGCGAGCTCGATGCCTACCGCAGCACCGGCTACTTCAACGATTCCGCCCGCGCCAAGGCCCTGAACGCCCTCGACAGCTGCAAGCTGCCGCGCCCGGCGTAAGGCGCGGCCGCCGACCCCGGGCCTCAGGCCCGGGGTGCCTCGGCGGGCTCGGTCTGCGTGAAGTCCCGCCAGAGCAGGATCAGGGCGGCCATCACCGCCGGGCCGAGGAACAGGCCGAGGAGGCCGAAGGTCTCGACGCCGCCCAGGATGCCGAGCAGCACCCAGAGGAAGGGCAGGCGGGTCGTGCCGCCGATCAGCGCCGGACGCACGAAGTGGTCCGCCACGAAGGTGACGACGAAGCCCGCCACCACCACGACCACCGCCGGCACCACCGCGCCGTTGGCGAGCAGGATCGCGGCCGCGATGCCGAAGACCAGCGGCGCCCCGAACGGGATCATGGCCGCCACCGCGGTCAGCGCACCGAGCAGCACCGGGTGCGGCACGCCGGCGAAGTAGTAGACGATTCCCAGGAGCACGCCCTCGCCGAGGCCGACCAGGACGAGCCCGTCCACGGTGCCGTGGACCGAGGCCACCATCTGCCGCGCCACCCGCTCGCCCCGCGGGCCGAACAGCCTCGCGCTGGCGGTGAGGACCTGCGCGGCCACCGCGCGGCCGTCCCGGAACAGGAAGAACAGCGCCACCAGGGTGAAGCCGAACAGCACGACGCGCCGGACGATCTGCGCGCCGAGGCTGCGGGTCACCCCGATCACCGAGGAATTGTCGAAGCGGTGCAGGAGCTCCGAGCCGGCGGCGGGGTGGCTCAGGTTCTCCGCCCACCAGGCCTGGGCCTGCGCCGCTCCGAAGGGGAGATGGCCGAGGAAGTCCGGCACCGGGATGCCGGACTTCTCGAAGGAGCGCGCCCAGGCGACCACGTCGTGGGCCTCCCGCGCCGCCTGCACCCCCAGCACCACGAGGGGGATCAGGAAGACCAGGGCCACCGCCGCGGTGAACAGGAGGGGCAGCAGGATGTTGTGCCGGCCCGGCGGCCAGCGCCGCTCGGCGCGGGCGTAGAGCGGCCCGAGGGCGATCGCCAGGATCACCGCCCAGACCAGGGCCGGGATGAAGTGGTGCAGCACCCAGATCCCGAGCCCCGCGAGAGCGACGACCAGGGCGAGCCGGGCCAGGCTCTGCGCCGGACCCGGCAGCGGGTGCGCGCCCGCACGCGTCGGATGGTCGGGGGCCAGGCGCGGGTCGGGGCCGCCCGCGGGCGGCGCTCCGGCCGGCGTCCCGGAGGGAAGATGTGCCATCGTCTCGCTCGACCTCTTGGGGACCGCCCGCGGCGGCACGTCCTGCCCGTGCATCTAGTCCATCGTCGCGGGATCGGAATGGAGGCGCCGGCCCGATCGCGACGCCGTGATGGCCAAGGTTGCCCCTCCTACACCCCTCGTGTAAGGGACCGCCTTCACTGTCCAGGGCGGCGGCAGCGCCGGCCCACGGGGCATGCTGCGCGACCGGGGGCACCGGGCACCATGCGCCGGATCGCTCCGGCCCCCGATCGGCACGGGCCGAATCCGGTGGGATACCCAGTCACACGGCGAGAACGCATGTCCGACCAGACCCACACCGCAACCTTCGACCGCGTCGCGGACATCATCGCCGACACCGCCGACATCCCGCGCGAGACGATCACGCCCGAGAGCCACGCCATCGACGATCTCGGGATCGATTCGCTCGCCTTCCTCGACATCGCCTTCGCGGTGGACAAGGCCTTCGGCATCAAGCTCCCCCTCGAGCGTTGGACCCAGGAGGTCAACGAGGGCAAGGTGCCGGCCGAGGAGTACTTCGTCCTGAAGAACCTCTGCGCCCGCATCGACGCCCTGGTGGCCGAGAAGGCCGCCAAGGCCTGAGCCCGATCCGCCCGGGCCCCCTCGGCACCGGCGCGGCCCCTTCGAAACACCCGCCCGCACGGGACCTTAGGACGCCATGCGCCTCGAATATTTCGAGATGATCGACGCCGTGACCCGGTTCGACCGGGAGGCCAGCCGGATCGAGGCCCTGGCCCGCGTGCCGATGGAGAGCCCGGTCTTCGAGGGGCACTTCCCCGATCACCCGCTGGTGCCGGGCGTGCTGCTCACCGAGACCATGGCGCAGGCCTCGGGCTACCTCGTGCTCGCCCATCTGGGGTTTCGGCAGATGCCGTTCCTGATGGGCGTCGACAAGGCGCGATTCCGCTCGTTCGTCGGCCCGGGGGCCGAGTTGCAGATCGAGGCGAGCCTCGAACATGACGGCTCGGGCTACGCGGTGACCAAGGCGGCGATCCGCCACGACGGCAAGCCGCTCGCCAATGCCGAACTGCGCTTCCGCACCATGCCGTTCCCGGCCGGCCTCGACGCGCCCATGCGCGAGCGGGCGCGCAAGATCGGGCTGTTCGATCTCGCGGGCGAGCCCGCATGACCGGGCCGGCCCGCGACCGTGCCGACGTGAGCGTCCTGAGATGAGCGACGGGGTGAGATGAGCATTTCGCGCGACGTCGTCGTCACCGGCATCGGCCTGGTCTCCTGCGCGGGCGAGGGCATCGCGGCCCATCTCGCAGCCTTCGAGGCGGGCACGCCGGCGCGCACCGACACGGAGACCTTCGCGCCCTACACGGTGCATCCGGTCGCGCCGCTCGCCTTCGACGGACAGATCCCGAAGAAATCCGACCAGCGTCAGATGGAGCCCTGGCAACGCCTCGGCGTCTACACCGCCGGCCTCGCCCTCGAGTCCGCCGGGGTGAAGGGCGATGCCGACCTCAAGGGCCGCATGCACCTCGTGGTCTCGGCCGGCGGCGGCGAGCGCGACACGGCGGTGGACGGCGCCATCCTCACGGGCCTGCGCGAGGCCGCCGATCCGGGCGCCTACCTCAACGAGCACTTGCAGAACGACCTGCGCCCGACCCTCTTCCTGGCCCAGCTCTCGAATCTGCTCGCCGGCAATATCGGGATCGTCCACGGGGTCACCGGCGCCTCGCGCACCTTCATGGGCGAGGAGGCCGCCGGCACCGACGCCCTGCGTATCGGCCAGGCGCGGATCGCCTCAGGCCAAGTGGACTGCATGTTGGTGGGCG
Organism: Methylobacterium sp. Leaf104; assembly: GCF_001422885.1. GTDB lineage: Bacteria > Pseudomonadota > Alphaproteobacteria > Rhizobiales > Beijerinckiaceae > Methylobacterium. Next base: position 106,038 of record NZ_LMMZ01000003.1, read on the forward strand.
GCTCCTACAGCGCCGAGCGCCCGGACGTCATGGTGATTCACGAGATGGGCGGCTACCTGCGCGCCCGCGACTTCCGGCCGGTCTTCGACCGCATCCCGGAGGACGAGGCCGGCTTCATCCTCGGCAGCGCTGCCGCCTTCCTGGTGCTGGAAGCCGCCGAGCACGCCGCCGCACGCGGGGCGCGGCCCCTCGCACGTCTCGGACCGGTGGGCAGCGACCGCACGACGCGCGCACCGGGCAGCACCGAAGCCAGCCTCGCCGCCCTCTGGGCGGCGACGGGCGTCGAGGCTCCGGAAGTGGTTCTCGCCGGGGCCACCGGCGTCGCCCCGATCACGGCCGAGGAAGGCGCCGCCCTGGCGCGCCTCGCGCCGGGCGTGGCCGTGACCGCCCTGGGCGATCTCACGGGCCACTCCCTCGAGACGGTGGCGCCCTTCGGCGCAGCCCTGGCGGCGGCGCTCGTCGCCGAGCGGGGCCTGCGCGAGGTGGCGGTGACGGTGGTGGGCCACCGCAGGGGCGAGGGCGTGATTCGGGTGACGGCGGCCTGATTCGGGACGATCCCCGGGCTCCGGCCGCGGCGAAAAGCAGGCGAAAAGAGTGTAAGACGGCGCGATGACGAACGAACCTCTCCGTGACGCCAAGGTCCGGGACGACAACGTCCGGGACGCGAAGGGCCGGCCGCTGGTGGCGGTCACCGGCCTCGGCATCGTCACTTCGCTGGGGCAGGGACAGGCCGACAACTGGACTGCGCTGACGGCGGGCCGGTCCGGCATTCACGCCATCCGGCGCTTCCCCACGGAGGGCCTGCGCACCCGCATCGCCGGCACCGTCGATTTCCTCGACACCGACCCGCTCGTGGCGCCGGCCCTGTCGCAGCGCTTCGCCGAGGCCGCCGCCGACGAGGCGATCGCGCAATCGGGCATCGGCCGCCCCGGCGACTTTCCCGGCGCCCTGTTCATCGCCGTGCCCCCGGTGGAGATCGAGTGGCCGCAGCGCCAGGCCCTGGCCGAGGCCTCCGGCCAGAACGGTCCGATCACCTACACCGACCTGCAGCGCGCCGCCGCGAGCCGGCGCTTCGACTCCTGGCACGACCTGTTCATCTTCGGGACGGTGGCCGATCACATCGCCGACCGCTTCGGCACCAAGGGCTCGCCGATCTCGCTCTCCACCGCCTGCTCGTCCGGCGCCACCGCGATCCAGCTCGGTGTCGAGGCCATCCGGCGCGGCGAGGTCACCGCCGCCCTCTGCATCGGCACCGACGGCTCGGTGAATCCGGAATCCCTGATCCGTTTCTCGCTGCTCTCGGCCCTCTCCACGCAGAACGACCCGCCGGAGGCCGCCTCGAAGCCCTTCTCGAAGAACCGCGACGGCTTCGTCATGGGCGAGGGCGCGGGCGCTCTCGTGCTCGAGGACGCCGCGGCGGCGCGCGCCCGCGGCGCGAAGATCCTCGGCTACGTGCTCGGGTGCGGCGAGAAGGGCGACGGCTTCCACCGCACCCGGTCGAGCCCCGACGGCGCTCCCGGCATCGCGGCCATCCGCGCCGCCCTGGAGGACGCCGACACCGCTCCCGATGCCATCGACACCGTGAACGCCCATGGCACCTCGACCCCGGAGAACGACAAGATGGAGGCGATGAGCTGCGCCGCCGTGTTCGGCGACCGCATCCGCGCCCTGCCGGTCTCGTCCAACAAGTCGATGATCGGGCACACGCTGACGGCCGCCGGTGCGGTCGAGGCGGTGATCTCGCTCCTCACCATCGCGCATGGCCGTATCCCGCCGACCATCAACTACGCGGTGCCCGATCCCGCCATCCCCCTCGACATCGTGGCGCAGGCCCGCGACGTGCCGGTGCGGCGGGTGCTGTCGAACTCGTTCGGCTTCGGCGGCCAGAACACCTGCCTCGTTCTGGCGGACGAGCCGGCATGACGACGGACAGCAACGCGGAGCCCAACCGCCGCGTCCTCGTCACCGGCGGCACCTCCGGCCTCGGCGCGGCGATCGTGCGGACGCTCGCCGCCGCCGGCCACGACGTGGCCTTCACCTACCGCTCCTCCGCCGAGGCGGCAGAGCGGCTGGTCGCGGAGCTGTCGGCCGCGCATCCCGACCGCGCGATCACGGCCCAGGCCCTCGATCTCTCCGATCGCGCCGCCGTCGAGGCGTTCTGCGAGGAGTTCGAGGCCGGCGACGGCTTCCATGGCTTCGTCCACAATGCCGGCCAGTCCTACGACGCCCTGGCGGCGATGCTGGACCAGGACCGGGCCGAGGCGGCCATGCAGGTGAACTTCTGGTCGCTCACTCGCCTAGCGAAGTCCCTGGTCCGCGGCATGATCCGGGCGCGCTCGGGGCGCATCGTCGCCATCGGATCGGTGGCCGCCCTCCAGGCCAATCCCGGCAATGCGGCCTACGCCGCCACCAAGGGCGCCCTGATCGCCTATTGCCGCACCCTCGCGGTCGAGTCGGCCAAGCGCGGCGTCACCGTCAACGTGATCGCGCCGGGCTTCATCGACACCGAGATGATGGCTCCCTACGCCGCCTACCGCACCACCATGGAGCGCCAGATCCCCGCCGGCCGCTTCGCCAGGCCGGAGGACGTCGCCGCCCTCGCGGCCTTCCTGATGGGCGAGGGCGCAGCCTACATCACCGGCGCGGTTTTGCCCGTCGACGGCGGCCTCACCGCGATGATGGGCGTCCACCGCTCCTGAGGGCGAGCCTGCCATGTCCCTGCGCTTGACGTCCCCGCGCTCGATGTCCCCGCGCCCCATGCTCCCGGTCTCCGCCGCGCTGGCCCTCGTGATCCTCGCCGCCGGCCCGACCGCTGCGGCCGAGACGTTCCGCGTCGACGGCCTTCCGCGGGGCGAGACCCTGAGCATCCGCGAGACGCCCGACGCCGCCGCGCCCGCCCTCGGGCAGGCCCCGGTGGGCGCCCGCCTGCGCGGCTTCGGCTGCACCGCCGAGACCCCGAGCGGGCTGACCTGGTGCCGGGTCAAGGCCGGCCCCATCCTCGGCTGGGCCCGACGGCGTTACCTGTCGCCGGAGTGACGCCGCCCCCACGGGTTGATGCCTCGTCCCGCGAAGGCTAGCGAGAGGCGCATGAACGCCCGGCCCTCGCGGGGGCATCCGCGGCGCCCCGCGAACAGAAGCGAGCCCCATGCAATCCCTCCAGCTCCACGGTGACCGCGACCTGCGCCTCGAGGACGTCGCGGAACCCGACGCACCCGGCCCCGGCGAGGTCCAGATCCGCGTGCGCGCGGTCGGCCTCAATTTCATCGACGTGTGGGGCTTCCGCGGCATGGCCTTCGCCAAGCGCAAGCTGCCGCTCGCGGTCGGGGCCGAGGCCTCGGGCGAGATCGTCTGCGTCGGCGAGGGAGTCGAAGGTTTGGCCGAGGGCGACCGGGTGGCGATGTACGGCGCCCAGACCTGCGGCCGGTGCAAGGCCTGCCGGGAGGGCCGCGACAACCTCTGCGAGGACGTCTCCGGGGTGATGGGCTTCCACATCGACGGCTTCGCCCGCGAGCGGGTGACCATGCCGGCGCGCCTCGTCATCAAGATGCCGGACGGCGTCAGCTTCACCGATGCGGCCTGCGCCCCGGTGGCCTTCGGCACCGTGCAGCACATGCTGTTCGACAATGCCCGCCTGGAGCCGGGCGAGAGCATCCTCGTCCATGCCGGCGGCTCCGGCATCGGCACCGCCGCGATCAAGATGGCCAAGGCCATCGGCTGCACCGTGTTCACCACGGTGGGCGACGACGCCAAGGGCGAGAAAGCCAAGGCGCTCGGCGCCGACCACGTCATCAACTACCGCGAGGAGCGCTTCGAGGGCGAGGTCCGGCGGCTGACGAAGCGCAAGGGCGTCGACGTGGTGTTCGAGCATGTCGGACCCGACACCTGGAACGGCTCGCTCCTCTGCCTGAAGCGCGGCGGGCGCCTCGTCACCTGCGGCTCCACCTCGGGCGTCTCGACCACCATGAACCTGATGCAGCTGTTCCAGCAGCAGTACCGCATCACCGGCTCGTTCGGCTGCTCGATGGCCAACATCCGCGACGCGATGGGCAAGATGGCCCAGGGCATCACGCCGGTGATCGACACGGTCCTGCCGCTCGCCGATTTCGCGCAGGGGCTCGAGCGGCTGGAATCGCGGAAGGTGTTCGGCAAGATCCTCGTGACGCTCTGAGTTGCAGCGCACACGGGTGCCCACCCGCGTAAAAATGAATTATGCCAGGAACCAGGGTCGTCGCCGGAACGTCCCGCGTCACGGGATTCGTTTTGCTTCGCCTCGCCCTCGTCCTGAAGCGCAACCTGCCACGCCTCGCCGGGCTCGCGATGATTCCCCTGATCCGCGGCCTGTTCTGGCTGGCGCGAAGCCTCGGGACCGAGCGCGCGAGCCGGCTCGGCGGCCGGATCGTCCGGACGATCGGCCCGTTCCTGCCCGCCCACCGCACCGCGATGGCGAATCTGCGCGCCGCCTTTCCGGAGCGCGACGAGGCCGCGATCCGCGCCCTTGCCCTAGAGGCTTGGGACAATCTCGGACGTACCGGCGCGGAATACGCCCATCTCCATACCCTGATCGACATCGACCCGGCCGACCTCACGGCCAGCCGGCGCATCACGGTCGCGGGCGAGAGCCACTTTGCCGACCTGCGCGATGACGGCAAGCCCGGCCTGATCTTCTCGGCCCACCTGGCGAACTGGGAATTGCCGGCGATCTGCGCGGCCCGCTTCGGTCTCGACGCCACCGCGATCTTCCGTCCCCCCAACGATGCGGCCTCCGCCCGCCTGGTGCAGGAGGTCCGGCGCCAGACCATGGGCGGCCTAGCGGCGGCGGGGCAGGGCGCGGTCTTCGCCATGCAGGGCGTGGTCGAGCGCGGCGGCCATCTCGGCCAGCTCATCGACCAGCACTTCACCCGCGGCGTCGTGGTGGAGTTCTTCGGCAAGCCCGTCCTGGTCAACCCGCTGCTCGGCAAGCTCGCGCGCCACTACGAATGCCCCGTCCACGGCGCGCGGGTGGTCCGGCGCGACGGATCGGGCTTTCACCTCGAACTGACCCCACCGCTCGACCTGCCGCGCGATGCCTCCGGCGCCATCGACGTCCAGGGCGCGATGCAGGCGATGACGCGGGTGATCGAGGGATGGATCCGCGAGAATCCCGGACAATGGCTCTGGATGCACCGGCGCTGGCGTCCCGCGATGCTGCCGAAGCCGAAACCGACAGAGACGCCGGGGCCGGACGCGGCAGGGTCGGGCGAGAATCGAGCGACCGTGATGGCCGGGAATGGCCGGGCGGCGGTATCCTGAACCCATGAGCCGCGTCGCCACGCCCCTCCCGCGCCGGACCGCCGGCCTGTGCCTTGCCCTGCTCCTCGCGGGCGGCGTCCTGGCGGCGGGTGCGACCCGGGTCCGGGCCGGTGAGCGTACCCCGGTGGTGATCGAGCTCTACACCAGCCAGGGCTGCGCCTCCTGTCAGCCGGCATCGCGGGTACTCGCCGAGTTCGCCCGCGAGCCCGGGATCATCGCCCTGACGTTCCCGATCACCTACTGGGACTATCTCGGCTGGAAAGATGTCTACGCCCAGCCCGCCTTCACGGCGCGGCAGCGGGCTTACGCGTCCCTGCGCGGCGAGCGGCAGGTCTTCACGCCGCAGGCCATCGTCAACGGCGAGCCCTCGATGATCCGCTCGGACCGCAACTCCCTGGAGCGGGCCCTGCGTCGCGCCCGGGCGGGCAGCCCGGTCCAGGTCCCGGTCCGGAGCTGGGAGGAGGGCGACCGGATCTGCATCGACGTCGCCGCGAGCTCCGTGGCGGACGCCAAGGCCGAGCTCTGGCTGCTGCCGGTGATGCGCCGCCGCCGGATCGCCATCGGCGGTGGCGAGAACAAGGGCCAGGTCTTCGATTACATCAACGTCGTGCGGGGGATGCACCGGATCGGTCCTTGGACGGGACATGCATCCCATTTCGAGGTGCCGCGGCACGCGGCCCAGGTCGCCGACGCCGATTCCTACGTGGTCGTCCTGCAGGGCGGCAGCGAGGGACGCCCCACCCGCATCCTCGGCGCCGCGAAGGGGCCGGGCTTCTGAGGCTCTCCGTCCGGTGCCGCAGAGCCCCGGGATCGCTCCCGGGGCTCCGTTTGACTGAGCGGCCAGTCTGATCGGGCTGGGGATGCTCAGGCCAAAGGCGGGTTCGGCCGACGGATCAGTACGTGCCGAACTTGTAGTTGAGTCCGGCGCGGACAACGGCGAAGTCGTCGGAGCGCCGGCTGGTGTACCCCGTCGCGGCTGCATAACCCGTGCCGGAGACGCTGTACTGGGCTCCGGTGGAGTTCGAGTAGGCGAACACGCCGTTGGTGCTGTTGCGGTCGAGGCTGACATAGAGTCCCTCGACCTTCACGGTCACCGCGGAGGACTTGAAGAAGTTCAGGAACGAGTCCGTGGGCAGGGCGTACTCGATGCCGCCGCCGGCGGCCCAGCCGGTGCGGAACGTGTCGCTGGTGCTGTTGGGTAGGCCGAAGCTGGAGCCGCCCCCGCCGCCATAGGCGAAGCCGCCGGTGCCGTAGACCAGGGTGCGATCGAAGGCGTAGCCGAGGCGGCCGCGCACGGTGCCGAAGTAATCGAGGTTCGACAGGCCGTTCGGGTTGACGAAGGTGAGGTCGGCATTGGGCGTGCCGACGAAGGACGCCGTGTTCCGATTGGTGCCGAAGCCGAGATACTGCGCATCCGCCTCGACGCCGACGACGAAGCCGGATCCCGGGGTGAATTGATAGTTGTAGCCGATCTGGCCACCGCCGGTGAAGCCGTCGTTGGCGTTGCGGTTGCTGAAGGCGACGAGGCCCGGCGCGGCGCCGTTGGCGATGATGCCGGAAGCGGCCGTGGTGCCGATGACGGTGGCGCCGCTGCTGCTATTGGCATCGAAGCCGTAGCCGGCGTTCAGACCCGCGTAGAAACCGGTCCAGGTGAAGACCGGGACCGCCGTGAAGACGGGCGGCGCCACGCGGCGCGGAAGGTCGGCGGCGGAAGCCGATCCGGCGAGCAGCGCGGCCATCGGGCCGGCCAGAAGTAGGGTCTTGGTCATGAGATCCTCGTTGTCTCCCACGGGAGATCGCGAGCCCGGACGATGGGTCCGATCCGCCGGCCGACGCAGGTCGTCCGTCCCGGACGGCACATGCAGGCGACCGGACGGCATCGGGATAGGCCGATTCGATCGCCGCGTGCGTGCGCCGGCAAACGCGGAGCGCGGTGATCGAACGGTCCCCAGAATGCGGGACTCGGAAGCGGGTTCGGAGCATCGGCCCGTCGGGGCGGCTGCAAGTCCGTGGCCGGTGCGACCACGGCCCGACTATGCGTGGGAAATTTGCCCACGTCAATCCGACAACTAAGATCGGCGTGCGCCCGCACACGATGGGCGGACGCACGCCGAGCGAAGTCAGACCCGATCGGGCCGTTGGGGCCGGCTCAGGCGACCCATTCGCCGGCCCGCATCACCGGGACCGCCCGGCCCTCGGCGGAGAGACCGTCGACGTCGATCCGGTCCGATCCGATCATCCAGTCGATGTGGATCAGGCTGCGGTTGGCCCCGCGCGCCGCGAGGTCGTCCTCGCTGAAGTCCACGCCGCCGTTGCGGAAGCACTTGCTGTAGGCCTGACCCAGGGCGATGTGGCTCGCGGCGTTCTCGTCGTAGAGGGTGTTGTAGAACAGGAGGCCCGAGGCGGAGATCGCCGAGGAGGCCGGCACCAGGGCGACCTCCCCGAGGCGGCGCGCGCCCTCGTCGGTCTCCAGCACCTTGGCGAGCACGTCGCCGCCGGTGCGGGCGGTGGCCTCGACGATGCGCCCCCCCTCGAAGCGCACCTTGATGCCGTCGATCAGGGTGCCCTGGTAGGAGAGCGGCTTGGTGCTGGTGACGGTGCCGTCCACCCGGTCCTTGTGGGGGGTGGTGAACACCTCCTCGGTGGGGATGTTGGCGTTGCAGACGATGCCGCTGCGCGAGGCCGAGGCGCCGCCGCACCATTCGTGGTCGTCGGCGAGGCCCACCGTGAGATCGGTGCCGGGCCCGAAGAAGCGCAGGGCCGCGAAGCGATGGGTGTTGAGCGCCGTCATCCGGGCATGCAGGGCGGCGTTGTGCGCCTCCCAGGCCGCCACCGGATCGGGGCCGTCGACTCGCGAGGCCGCGAAGATCGCATCCCACAGGCGTGACACCGCCTCGGCCTCCGGCAGATCCGGGAACACCGTGCGCGCCCAGGGTGCCGTCGCCGCCGAGACGATCGTCCAGTTGGTGGAGAAGTTCGCGATGAGTTCGAGGGCCGGCACGTAGGCCTTGGACCGGGCCCGGTTGGCACGGGCCACCTTGGCCGAATCCTGGCCGGCGAGGAGGGAGGGATCGTCGCCCGCGATGGCGAGGCGGGCCGCGCCGTTGCGGTAGGCCTCGGCCATGCCGCTGTAGAGCCAGCCGGGGGCGGTGTCGAAGGCCGCGTCGGGGGCGTAGGCGAACCGCGCCAGGGTCGCGGCGTCGTCCGCGTAGAAGGTGGTCACCAGGGAAGCGCCGGCCTTGTAGGCCTGTTCGGTGATCAGCCGGGCCAGCGGCACCGTCTCGAGCGGGGCGGTGATCACGAGTTCCTGGCCGGGCTGGAGGCCCAGGCCGACCTTCACGGCGACCTCGGCCAGGCGCTGCAGGCGCTCGGCATGCTGAGATCCCAGCGGATGCGCATCCCCGGTCGGTGTGGACCCTGCGGTTGTCTGCGCGATCCCGTCCATGCCTGTCTCCCGATGCTGCCTTCAGCGACGTGCGCTCAAGATCAGGTCTCGGGACGGCAGGTCAACCCTCGGTGGGCGCGGGCCGGACGGGTCGGCCGTGGCGGCGGGTCAGGCGGCGCGGGACCAGGTGATCTCGCCGAGGTTCTCGCGGAAAGCGAAGCGCAGGAGATGGTCGGAAACCACGTTCTCCAGCCGCGTCAGGGCAGCCGGATCGGGGGTCGCGACCCGCATCAGAAGGGCGTCGGGACCGGCCTCGAAGGTGCAGACCCGGTCCTCGCCGAAGGGCACGCGGCCAGCATCCTCGGTGGCTTCCACCGGGAACTTGTGGCTCCAATGGCGGCAGAGCTGCTTGAGGTAGCGGCTTGCCTCGGCCGTCGGGACTCTCGCCTGGGAAGTCGGCATCGAACGTGTCTCCTGCTCGGTCTTCGATCGCGACGTATGATCTGCTCTCTCTTTAAGAGAGGCCGGAAGGGTTAAGACCAGGCTAACCGACCGCACTGCAACCAACCGTCCGTCGTGGTCTCGCAACCTCTTCCGCCCGCAGCGGCGCCGATTTATGGCGCATTGCCGTCCACAATCTGGCAAGGCTTTGTGCGCCGCACAACATCAATCCATGCGATCCACATGCGGTTCCGGCTAAAATTTTGTTGAGCCTTCCAAAAAGCCGGACGACACCGGCCCGGGCGCGACCTCCACCCGCGGAGCCTCATCCGAAAGGACCTTGCCGGGGTTCAGGATGTTGCCCGGGTCGAGGGCGGCCTTGAGGCTGCGCATCAGGTCGAGGGCGACGGGGTCGGCGTAGCGCGCCAGTTCCGCGCGCTTGCGCAGGCCGACGCCGTGCTCGGCCGCGATCGAGCCATCGAGCGCCGCGACGATGTCGTGGACGATCCGGTTGAAGCGCTCCCAGGCGGCCAGGAAGGCGGCGGGGTCCATGCCCGGGGGCTGGCTCAGGTTGAAGTGGATGTTGCCGTCGCCGAAATGGCCGAAGGCGCAGACGCGCAGCCCGGGCATCTCCGCCTCGCAGGCCTGCGTCGCCCGCGCGAGGAACGCGGGCAGGCGGGAAAGCGGCACCGAGACGTCGTGCTTGATCGAGGCGCCTTCGGCCTTCTGCACCTCCGACAGGCTCTCGCGCAGGTCCCAGAAGGCGTTCGCCTGCGCTTCGCTCGCCGCCAGGGCGGCGGCGTCGAGAAGCCCCTGGTCCTGGGCCCGGGCGAGGAGCACCTCCATCAACGCGCCGGCATCCTCGCCGGGTCGGTGGGTCGAGAGCTCCACCAGGGCGTAGGCCGCGTGCGACCCGGCCAGCGGCCGGCGCGCCCCGGCCCGGTGGCGCAGGACGATCTCCAGGCCGAAGGGCGCGATGTACTCGAAGGCGGTCAGGGCCGGGCCGGCCTCGGCCCGCAGGCTTCGGAACAGGGCGAGGGCGGCCTCCGCCGAGGTGAGTCCGACGAAGGCCACGGATCGCGAGATCGGCCGGGGGTAGAGCTTCAGCACCGCCGCCGTGATCAGGCCGAGCGTTCCTTCCGAGCCGAGGAATAGGTGCTTGAGGTCGTAGCCGGCATTGTCCTTGCGCAGTCCCTTCAGCCCGTTCCAGATCCGGCCGTCGGCCAGCACCACCTCGAGGCCGAGGACTAGGTCGCGGGCATTGCCGTAGGCGAGCACCGCCGTGCCGCCCGCGTTGGTGGAGAGATTGCCGCCGATCCGGCACGATCCTTCCGAGGCCAGCGAGAGCGGAAACAGCATCCCGGCGGCCGAAGCGGCCGCCTGCACGTCGGCCAGCACCATTCCGGCCTCAACGGTGATGCTGGCATTGACGGGATCGAGCGCGCGCAGCCGGTTCAGCCGCGCCAGGGAAAGGACGATGCCCCCCTGCGGCAGGCCGCCCCCGACATGGCCGGTATTCCCACCCTGGGCCACCACGGGCACCCCCGCCTCGGCGCAGGCGCGCACCACGAAGGCGACCGCCTCCGTGTCTGCGGGCCGCACCACCGCCAGGGCATGGCCGCGCTGCAGGCCGCGGGTCTCGGCGAGGTAGGGCGCGAGGTCGGCCGGGTCCGTCAGGACGTGGTCGGCGCCGAGATGCGCGGCGAGTTGCGCCAGCAGGCGGGAAGGGTCGGTCACCACGGGTCTCGCAACGGCAGGCCGCGGGCGGCGGCGGGATGGCGCGGCCGGGCCTCACGCCTATGATAGGGATGGCGCGGCGTCCTGTGCAGGGCGAGCGACGGGGCGCCGCGCCGCATCGGCCGAGAGACGAGGTTGGAGAGACCCATGCTGTCCGTGATCCCGAACCCGCCCCGCACCGCCTTGCCGATCGTCGGCAGCGACGATTTCTTCCCGGTCCGGCGGGTCTACTGCGTCGGCCGCAACTACGCCGCGCACGCCCGCGAGATGGGCAAGGATCCCGACCGCGAGCCGCCGTTCTTCTTCATGAAGCCCGCCGACACCCTGCAGATCGTGACCGGCGACGCGGCGCTCGACCATCCCTATCCACCGCGCACCGAGAACTACCATTTCGAGGTCGAGCTGGTGGCGGCTCTCGGGCTGGGCGGCCGCGACATCCCCGAGGCCTCCGCCCTGGACCACGTCTACGGCTACGCCGTCGGCCTCGACATGACCCGGCGCGACGTGCAGGACGAGGCCAAGCGCCTGGCGCGGCCCTGGGACCTCGCCAAGTCCGCCGACGCCTCGGCGCCGATCGGGCCGCTCCATCCGGCCTCGGCCATCGGCCATCCGGTGCGGGGCGCCATCACCCTGGCGGTGGATGCGGCCGAGCGGCAGCGCGGCGATCTCTCCGAGATGATCTGGTCGATCCCCGAGCAGGTCGCGCTCCTGTCGACCTATTTCGAGCTGCATCCGGGCGACCTCATCTTCACCGGCACGCCCTCGGGCGTCGGCGGGGTCCGGCGCGGGGAGACGATGACGGCCGCCATCGACGGACTTGGCGCCATCCGCCTGCGCGTCGTCTGAGCCGCATGCTCCTCCAGAAGCCCTGGATGCGGCGCCTGATCCACTACGGCGCCCTGGCCACGCGCGGCATGACGCTGGGCGTTCGGGGTGTCGCCATCGACGGGGAGGGGCGGGTCTGCCTCGTGCGCCACACCTACGTGCCGGGCTGGCACCTGCCGGGGGGCGGCATCGAGGCGGGCGAGAGCGCGGTGACGGCGATGGTCCGGGAGTTCCGCGAGGAGGCCGAGATCGTGGTCGATCCCGGCCGTCCGATGCGGCTGCACGGATTCTACCACAACCTCTCGGCGGTCGGCCGCGACCACGTCGCCCTCTACGTGGCCGCCGGCTTCTCGGTGCTGGCCCCGAAGCGCCCCGACCGCGAGATCGCGGCCTGCGGCTTCTTCCCCCTGGATGCGCTGCCGGCCGAAACCACCGCCGCCACCCGGGCTCGCCTGCGCGAGATCCGCGAGGGCCTGGCCCCGCCCGCGCAGTGGCAGCCGTGAGCAGCCGGCATGACGCCGGCATGACGCCGGCAAACGGTCCCGGTCTTCCGCGCTTGGATTCAGCGCTTGCAACGCCCGGCGGAATGGTGTTTAGAGACGCCGTCCGGGACCGCCGGCGGGTCCTTTCCCATCAGCGGCGCGGTTGTGAGCGGGTGTAGCTCAGGGGTAGAGCACAACCTTGCCAAGGTTGGGGTCGAGGGTTCGAATCCCTTCGCCCGCTCCAATTTACCGAACGAGACGACCGGAGCGACAGCCGCTGAGAGGCGGCTTTTTGCTTCGTTGAGACGACGAACCGTCCCGGCGCGAGGGTTCCCTCGGCCATGACGGGTGTGAGCGGGTGTAGCTCAGGGGTAGAGCACAACCTTGCCAAGGTTGGGGTCGAGGGTTCGAATCCCTTCGCCCGCTCCAAATTTCCCAACCACGACCAACCGACCCAGCGCCCTTCGGGGCGTTTTTGCGTTTCAGAGCCGTGGGTTGTCGGCGGCCGTGCAAGGCGTTCCGAAATCCGCGAGACGGCCGGCCCGGTAGGCCGCGGGGGTCACCGCGAAGCGGCGGCGGAAGTGCCGACGCAGGCTCGCGGCCGTGGCGAAGCCCGCCGCCTCGGCGATGGCCTGGAGAGACTCGTCCGCCTGATCCAGCAGGTCCCGGGCGCGGGCGAGCCGCAGGTCGAGGAGCCAGCGGGCCGGCGTCGTGCCGGTGGCGGCGAAGAAGCGGCGCAGCAGCGTCCGCGCGCTCATGCCGGCGCGGTCGGCGAGGTGGGCGACCGGCCAGTCACGGGCCGGCTCCGCCCGCATCGCGTCGAGCAGCGGGCCGATCCGCGCCGCCTCGTGGAGCGCCGGGACCGCCCCCGCGACGACCTGGGCTTGGCTGCCGTCGCGGTGCGGCGGGACGACGAGGCGCCGGGCGACGGCGTTGGCGGCGGCCGGCCCGAAATCGCGGCGCACGGGGTGCAGGCAGAGGTCGATCCCGGCGGCCGAGCCGGCGGAGGTCAAGATCGCACCCTCGTCCACGTAGAGCACGCCGGGGGTGAAGCGGATGCCGGGATGGCGCGCCGCCAGCGCCGCGGCATGGCGCCAATGGGTGGTGGCGCGGCGCCCCTCCAGGAGACCCGTCGCGGCGAGGACGAAGACGCCGGAGCAGATCGACAGGATGCGCGCTCCGCGGGCGCCGGCCCGGCGCAAGGCGGCGCAGAGGGGCTCGGGCACCGGCATCTCCGCGCCGCGCCAGCCCGGCACCACGATGGTGCCGGCCCGATCCAGGAGATCGAGGCCGCCATCGGCGAGGAGGCGCACCCCGCCCTCGGCCCGCATCGGACCGGGATCGACCGCGGCCACGGCGAAGCGGTACCAGTCCGGTCCCATTTCGGGCCGCGCCAGCCCGAAGATCTCCACGGCGACGCCGAACTCGAAGGTGCAGAGACCGTCGTAGGCCAGCACCACCACGAGACGGTCGGCGGGGGAGAGGCGAGCCTGCGGCTTTGGCATGATCGCGACGCTAACTGGCAATCCGGGTCACCGCCAAGTCCCGCGCCCGCTGCTAGGTCTGTCCGACCCCGAGACGGAGACCGACGATGAGTGCCGTGACCGCCATCCCCGCCTCCCCGCCCGCCGTCGCGCGCGACCACTTCCGGCGTCGCCTTGCGCTGGAGACCGACTGTGCCGACGTGGCATCCGCCCTGGCGTCCGGTCCGCCCGACTTCGTGCTGCTGCACGCGGTCGGGTCGGAGGCGGCGTTCCGGCGCCGTCACATCCCGGGCGCCGTACACCTGCCGCACCGCCTGATCACCGCCGAGCGGCTCGCCGCCTGGCCCACGGACACGCTGTTCGTGGTCTACTGCGCCGGACCGCATTGCAACGGGGCCGACCGGGCGGCCTTGCGGCTCGCCGAGCTCGGCAGACCGGTCAAGCTCATGCTCGGCGGGCTCACGGGCTGGGCCGACGAGGGCCTGACCTTTTCCGAAGACCTTTCGCCGATGGGTGAATCCTGAAATCGGGCAGCACAGGACGGTCGGCTCTTCAACCTTCCTTTACCATAGGGAGAACAAAGTTGCCGTCGGGGCGGCGCCTGGGTCCGCCCCCAGCCGGACGGCCATGTTCCTGTTCACCACGCCTCCCGCCAATGCCCGCGATACCGGTGCCAGCCGGGACCTGGGTACACGCGACGGCGCGGCCGGGCGCGCGGGTGCACAGGGCGGGGTCGTCGAAGCGATCCGCGACGGGGCGCAGACCTCCGGCGCGGGCTTCGACTATCTCCTGGCCACGGCGCAGCGGGAATCCTCGCTCGATCCCTCCGCCAAGGCCGCGACCTCCTCGGCCACCGGGCTGTTCCAATTCATCGAGCAGACCTGGCTCGGCACCATGAAGACCGCCGGGCCCCGGCTCGGCCTCGGGACCTACGCGGACGCGATCACCAAGGGGGCCGACGGCACCTATACGGTGAGCGATCCGGCGGCCAAGCAGACCATTCTCGACCTGCGCCGCGATCCCCGCATCGCCGCCACCATGGCGGGCGCCCTCACCGAGCGGAACCGCGAGGCCCTGACCACGGCCCTCGGGCGCGAACCCACCGGCGGCGACCTCTACGCCGCCCACGTCCTCGGCGCGCGCGGGGCCGCCGCCCTCATCGCCACGGCACAGGCGAGCCCCGCCCGGGCCGCCGCCCTCGACATGCCGGAAGCGGCCGCCGCCAATCGCGGCCTGTTCTACGACCGGACCGGGCGTCCGCGCGGCGCGGCCGAACTCTACGCCCACCTCGCCACGGCCCGCGCGGGCACCGCGCCGAGCACGCCCGCCGCCACGATCGCGCTGCCCGAAGGGACCACCGCCTACGCCTCCCTCAACGAGGGCGGCCTGCGCTCGATGTTCCAGACCGACCCGCGGCAGCAGGGCGGCGTCTCGGCCGGGGTCGCACGCCTCTGGCAGGGTCGCGGCGCCGGACAGGAGGCGAGCCGGCCGGAGCCCGCGCGCGCCGCACCGACCTATTTTCCGCGCTCGGACGGCACCGAAGGCACGACCGCGTCCCTCGCTGCCCCAACGGTCGCCGCCACCGTCGCACCCGCCGCCACGGCGGCCCTCGTCGGAGCGCCCCTGCCGCCGCGCCGTCCGGCGGAATTCGGCCCCTCCGTCCAGCCGGCCCGCGCCGGCGCTCCCCTCGACCTGTCCCTCTTCACGATCCGGAGCGGCTCATGATCATCCGCCAATTCCTCGCCTGGACGCAGCACACCTCCGCGGCGCGACGGGCGGAGGCCGCGGGTTCCCTGGCCCGCGCCTATCTCTACGGCGGCCTCGGCGAGGACGTGGCATGGGAGGCGGAGGCCGCGCTCCTCGCCCTCCTCGACGATCCCTCCAGCCTGGTGCGCCGGGCCCTGGCCGAAGCCTGTGCGGCCTGCGCGAACGCTCCGCGCCCCCTGATCGTGGCGTTGGCGGGCGATCAGGCCGAGATCGCCACCCTGGTGCTGGCCCGCTCGCCGGTCCTGAGCGATGCCGACCTCGTCGACGGCGTCGCCATCGGGTGCGCCGCCGCCCGCCGCGCCATCGCGAGCCGGATCGACCTGTCCCCGGCCGTCGCCGGGGCGCTGGCCGAGATCGCCGAGGCCGAGGCTCTGGTCGTGCTGGCCCGCAACCGCAACGCACACATCACCACCGGCAGCCTGATGCGGATGGTGGAACGCCACGGCGACGTCGCCGCCCTGCGGGAGGCGGTCCTGGCCCGGCCCTACCTGCCCCTCGAGGTGCGCCAGAGCGTGACCACGCGCCTCGCCGAATCGCTCTCCGCCTTCGCGGTGTCGTCCGGCTGGCTCACGCCGGCCCGCAGCGCGCGCGCCAGCCGCGAGGCGCAGGAGCGCACGACCCTGGCCTTCTGCGCCGAGGCCCATCCCGTCGACCTCGCCCGGCTCGTCGCCCACCTCAAGGCCGACGGCCAGCTCAATGCCGGCCTGCTGCTGCGGGCGATCCTTTCCGGCAACATGGCCTTCGCCGAGACGGCGCTCGCCGACCTCGCCGGTCTCCCGGTCCGACGGGTGGCCGGGCTGATGCACGATGCCTCGAGCGGCGCCTTCGCGGCCCTCCACCGCAAGGCCGGCCTGCCACCGGTGCTGCTGCCGGCCTTCAGCGCGGCGCTCTCGGCCTGGCGCGAGGCCGGGCAGGGCGCCATCACCAGCGCCGGGGCGGGCCTGTCGCGCCTGATGATCGAGCGGGCGCTGACCGCTTGTGAGACGATGCCCTTCGCCGAGGCGCAGAGCGTCATGGCGCTCCTGTCCCGCTTCGAGGCGGAGGCCGCCCGGGACGAGGCGCGAGTGCTCGCCCGCGAAATGGCCGCCGAGGCCGAGCGGAGCGAGATCCTGCGGATCGAGCGCGAGATCCTCGACGGCGAGTGGCGAGAGGCTCAGCGTCAGGTCCTCGCGGACTGGGACGTACCGCAGGCGGTGGAGACCGCGCCGGACCGAGCGGCCCCCGATGGCGGCGCCGAGAAGGCCGACGAGATTGCGGACGAGAACCCGACCGTGGCGGCCGTCTCCGCTCCGGAAGACCTGCCGACGACGGAACATCTGCCGACGGTGACGGACCTGTCGGTTCCGGAGGCGCCGGTGGAAGCGGACGCCGTCGCGGTCGCCGAAAGTCTGGCCGCCGTTCCGGCCGAGGCACCGGCCGAGGCCGAGGCGACCCGCACCGATCCGGTGGGCCTGATCCTCGACGGTCTCTCCGACGCGCTGCTCGCCGAGTTCGAGGGCAGCCGCGCGCGCAACCGCGCGCTCGCCACGGAGGTCGTGCTCGATGCGATCCCCGAGGCGCTGATCGCGAGCTACCGCGAGGACCGGGCGCGGCTCGCCGCCTGACCGGCGATCAGCCGAACTGCTCGCGCAGGATACGCTCGTCGAGGCTGTGGCCGGGGTCGTGCAGCAGGGTCAGGTTGGTAGCATGGTCGAGCCAGGTCTCCACCGTGCAGACCCGCCGGAACTCGGTGTGGTCGGCGACCGCCGCCACTGGCCGGTGCGCGGCGTCGAGCACCTCGATGAGGATGCGGGCATAATCCGGCAGCAGGGCCCCGTGCCAGCGCCGGGGCCGAAAGGCCGAGATCGGCGTCAGGGCCAGGAGCCGGGCGTTGAGGGGCAGGATCGGACCGCCCACCGACAGGTTGTAGGCGGTGGACCCGGCCGGGGTCGCCGCGAGCACGCCGTCCGCGATGAGCTCCGGCAGGCGGACATGGCCGTCGACCGAGATCCGCAGCTTGGCGGTCTGGTGCGTCTGGCGCAACATGTAGACCTCGTTCAGGGCACGGGCCTGATGCCGGCGCCCCTCGGTGTCCACGGCTTCCATCATCAGCGGGTGGATGATGCTGCGCTTGGTGCTCTCCAGGCGCTCGATCAGACCGTCCTCGCGGAACTCGTTCATGAGGAAGCCGACGGTGCCGCGATTCATGCCGTAGATCGGCTTCCCGGCATGCATGAAGCGGTGCAAGGTCTGGAGCATCAGCCCGTCGCCGCCCAGCGCCACCACCACGTCCGCCTCGTCGGGCGGCACGTGGTCGTAGCGGCGCATCAGGGTCGCGGCCGCCTGGCGGGCGTCCTCCGTGGGACTCGCGACGAAGGCGAGCCGTTCGAAACGCCGGGCCATGGGCTCACATCCGCCTTGCCGACCACCTTGCCGACGCGGAGCATTCGCTCCAGCGTCCCGATTCCAGTCCTGCCGGCGTTCCCGCCGGCCCGTTCCCGCCGGTGGAACGGCAGAGCCCTGGTCGGAGACCCATAGCATGGAGCGGCCGCTTCTCGTCTACACCACCTTCCCGGATGCCGGCACCGCCCTGAAAGTCGGAGAGGCGCTGGTGCGGCTGCGCCTCGCCGCCTGCGTCAACGTCCTGCCGGGGATGCTCTCCGTCTACGCCTGGAAGGGCGCGGTGGAGCACGGATCCGAGGTCGTCGCGATCCTGAAGAGCCGGGAGGGCCTGGCGGAATCCCTGAGCGAAGCCCTGAAGGCCCGCCACCCCTACGAGACGCCGATCATCCTGCACCTGCCCGTGGCGGGGGCCGACCCCGACACCGCGGCCTGGATCGCGGCAGAGACTCAAGGGCCACCGATCGGGTAGCTCCGACCCTTCCACAGGGGCGTGCCGCTGCCCTTGCGCCGGAGGAGGGCGTTCCACTGGATCGCCAGGGCGACGAGGACCGTCGCCGGATGTAGGAGAATCGTCCCCAGGGGCTCGCGGGTGACGAGCGTGATCGCGGCCCGGGTCGCCAGGGAGGCGAGGGCGGCCGCGAAGGCCAGGAACACGGCATGGCCGGAACCGAGACCGAAGAGACCCGCCAGCAGGAGGAGCCACGGGAGCACGTGTCCGCCGGCCAGCAGCAGGGTCCAGACCGGCAGGGCCCGCGGCGTCGCCATGCCCTCGTGGGCGTTCTTCGAGAAGCCGGCCCAGCTCTGGTCGAAGCCGCGGTACATCCGGCAGGTCGCCAGGGCGTGCCCGGCGACGAGATCGGTCCGGTAGCCGGCCTGGCGGAAGCGGCGCGGCAGCACGACGCCGTCGTGCAGGCTGCCGCGCACGGCGCCGTGGCCACCGATCGCCGCATAGGCCTCGCGCCCGACGAGGACGAGCTGGCCGCAGGCGGCCCCGAGGCTGGGGCGCAGGGACGCCCGCATCATCGCCATCGGCAGGTAGCCGAGGAGGAGGAAGTTGATCATCGGCACCGTCAGGCGCTCGCCCAGCGAGCCCATGTTCTGGCGCGGCACGCCGCTGACCAGAGCGCTCCCGGTCCGTCGCGCATGGGCGGCGAGGGAGGCCGCCGCCGCCGGTGCGAGGCTCACATCCGCATCGACGAACAGGAGATGTGTCCCGGTCGCGGCCTCGGCCAGGCGCGCGCAGGCGTGGTTCTTCCCCGTCCAGCCCTCGGGCAGGGGCGGGATGGGAACGAGGCGCAGGCGCGGATCCTCGTCGGCGATGGCGGAGACGATGGCGGCGGTATCATCGGTGGAATGGTCGTCGCCGACGAGAACCTCGAGGGTGACCCCGGCGCTGCCGAGGGCCGCCCGCACCGTCGCGGCGATCACCGCGGCCTCGTTGCGGGCCGGGATCAGCACCGAGACCCGGGCCCGGACATCGAGGTCCGGCTCCGGCGTGCGCAGGATCGAGAGGTTCACCCAGGCGACGAGGGCGGGCAGCGCCGCGCAGGCCAGGGCCAGGATCGCGAGACCGAGCATCACGGAACCGGATCTCCCTTCTGGCGGTGGGCCGGCTCGAAGCGCCGCCCCGCGAGGACCGCGCCGAGACGCCGCCAGAGATCGTAGATCCCGCCGATCCCCTTGGCACCGGACGCGAGCGGCGTGAAGCGCCCCGCCTCGCGCGAGACCACGTCGGCGCTCAAGGCGTCGAGGGTCGCGGTCAGCTCCGCCTCCATCCGGGCGAGCCGCTCCGGCCGGGGCAGGGCGAGGAGGGCGGCCCCAGTCACGGGCGTGCCGAAGGCCGCGAAGGCCTCGCCGCCGCGCTCTTCCCAGAAGGCGTATTCGAGGGCCAGCGGCACGAACAGCGCGTCGGGGGCGATCTCGGGCAGGCGGCCGACGCCGGCGCGCAGGCCGAGCGGCCGGGCACGGACGTCCTGGAAGCGCCCCTGCGCGGTGATCCAGATCATCCGGTTCGGCGCCGCCAGGATTCGCCGCGTCGCCTTCAGGAACTGAGCCGCGCCGCGGGCCGATTCGAGGTCTACCGCGAAGGCACCCATCCGGGCGAAGACCGCGTATTTCTCCAGCATCCGCGCGTCGAACGGTGCGTAGCTCTCGCGGCGGGGAAACAGCCGCCCGGCGAGCAGGATGACCACGGCGGCGTCCCACCAAGCCGGATGGTTGCAGTAGACCACGACCGGGCCGGGATGGTCGGCGCAGGCCGGCACGCCCCAGCGGGCGAGCCGCAGGGCGTTGAGGTGGCGTCGCACGTAGCGGTCGAAATACCCGACCATGAACCGCCACAGGGCGGGCGACCGGGCGGGGCCGTCCTCGCGGGACATGGGACGGCCCTCAGGCGCTGGCGCGCTCCTCGCCCCGGGCATCGGTGTCGAGGGCATCCGCCGCGATCCAGCCCGACATCATCACCATCGGCATGCCCGGGCCCGGATGGGCCGCGCCGCCGGCGAGGTAGAGGCCGCGCACCTGCCGCGAGCGATTGCCCGGCTTGAACGCGCCCATGAACTTGCCGTGCGAGGCGAGGCCGTAGATCGCGCCGTTGAGCACCTTGTAACGCTCGTGGATGTCCTGTGGTGTGAGGTGGCGCTCGACGACGATGCGCTCCTCGAGGTCCGGCATGTTGGCGGTGCGTTTGAGCTTGTCGAGGATGACCTGCCGGTAGGCCGGGAACATCTTCGACCAGTCGTGGTGCGGGCGGAGATAGGGCGTGTGGACGAGGACGTAGAGCGCCTCGCCGCCCTCGGGCGCCACCGATGGGTCGGTGGAGGAGGGCGCCGCGAGGTAGGCGGTCGGGTCCGGGGCCGGCTCGCCTTTGTGGTAGATGTAGTCGAACTCCTCTTCCGGGTCGCGGGAGAAGACGAAGTCGTGGTGGTTCAGGTGCTCGTAGCGCTTGTTCAGCCCGAGATAGAGCACCACGCCGGAGCAGGCCGGCTCGAAGCTCTTCTTCTCGTAGGACTTGCCGACGTCGCCGCCCACGAGTTCCCGATAGGTGCGCACCGAATCCATGTTCGAGATCACGGCGTCGAACGGGGTGACGCCGGACGCGGTCCGCACGCCCTTGACCACGCCCTGCTCGATGGCGAGGCCGGAGACCTCGTCGCCGGGCCGCAGGGTGGCGCCGAGTTCGGAAGCCAGCTTGGTCAGGGCCTCGGCCACCGCGCGGGTTCCGCCCATCGGATACCAGACCCCCTCGGCGGTCTGCATGTGCGCGATAGCGCAGAGCACGGCCGGGGCGCCGTAGGGCGAGGAACCCACATACTGCACGAAGTGGTCGAGCATCTGCGCGAGACGCGCATCCTTCACCTTCGACCGGATGGTGCCAGCAACCGACGAGCCCATGCGCAGGGACAGCACGTCCCGCAGGGTGCCGGGATTCATGTTGGCGCGGATGTTGATCGTGTCGAACAGGTCCTCGACCGGCTTCCAGAAGAAGAACTTGTTCGAGACGTCGTGCAGGTGCTCGGAGATCTCGAGGAACTTCTTGTAGCCCTCGCCGGCGCCGATGCCGGGGGCGAAGCGCTCCATGTCGGCGGCCATGGTCGGCACATCGGCCATCAGGTCGAGCTGGGTGTCGTCGTCGAAGAAGCAGCGCCATTGCGGATCGAGACGGCGCAGGTCCAGGTAGTCGTGGATGTTGCGCCCGGCCTCCTGGAAGATGCGCTCCAGCACCTTCGGCACCGTGAGGATGGTCGGCCCCATGTCGAACCGGAAGCCGCCCTCGTGCAGGACTGCGGCCTTGCCGCCGAGCCAATCGTTCTTGTCGTAGAGCGTGACGTTGTGGCCGCGCGCGGCGCTCACGCAGGCAGCCGCCAGGCCGCCCAACCCTGCGCCGACGACGGCGACCGAAGACCCAGCCCGCATGTTCGTGTCACTCCCCGGGCCGGTCCGAAAGCCCTTACCCTGCATGAAGCTAGACCGGATGGCCGCGCGGTCAACGCGCTAACCGGTCGCGGCGCGGAGACGCCGCCTTCGCCCGCACCATCCTAGATCGTTCGCCGCGACACCAGCCCCAGCGCCATCCCCAAGCCCACCACCGTCACGGCGGCCATCACGCCCCAGGCGGGCAGGGCGGCGGCCCAGCCCTCGCTGAGGGCGTTCTGGTAGGCCTCGATGGCCCAGGCATTGGGGGTGAGCCAACCGGCCTCCTGCAGCCAGGGCGGCATCAGGAAGCGGGGCACCATGCTGCCGCCCACCGCCGAGAGGAGCAGGACGCCGAAGGTCGCCGCCAGGTGCGCCTGCTGACGGGTCGCGGAGGCCGCGCAGGCGGCCAGCGCGAGGCCGGCCGCCATGGCCGAGACCAGGAGGGAGGTCACCAGCCAAGCGCCCGCGTGAGGCAGGATGTCGACCCCGTGCAGGATGGCGGCGGCGGTGAAGATCAGCCCGGCCTGGACGAGGCCCTGGCCCACCAAGAACAGGAACTTGCCGAGCACCACCACACTGAGCCCGCCGGGGCCCGCCATCAGCCGGTCGGCGAGGCCGGACTGGCGCTCGTCGACGAGGGACAGGGCGCCCTGCATGGCGGCGAAGAGCAGGAACACCGCCGTGATCGCCCCCGCATAGTAGCTGACACGGTCGTTCGTGGCGCCCGAGGCGGTGCTGCGCCGCTCCACCAGGGACGCGAAGGCGAAGGGCTCCTTGCGGGCGCGCTGTTCGGCGAAGGCGGAGTTGAGGAAGGCGCGCTCGTCCGGGCCGATCTTGCCCGAGCGCTCCACGTCGGCGACGATCCGGGCCAGGACCACGTCGGGCAGGGCCTCGTTGAGGACGCGCTGGAGTTGTCCGAGAGCGATCGGGGTGGCCAGGGCCTTGGCGGGGTTCTCGATCAGCACCACGGGCTGGTCGGCACGGGTCGAGCCGGCATCGAGGTCGCCGCGCAGCACCAGGGCCACATCGACCTCGCCGCGGCGCACCGCCGCGACGGCGCCGTCGAGGTCGGCGGCGGAGAGCCGCCCGACGCGCAGGGACGGATCCGCCTCCAGGGCCTGCATCAGGCGCTGCGTCGTCGCCGTCCGGGCCAGATCGAGGAGGCCGGCATGGATGCGGATGCGGTCGCCCAGCGCCCCCGAGAAGATCGCGGCGAAGATCGTGAAGATCACGGTGGGCAGCACGAAGGCCATGACCAGGGCGGCGCGATCGCGCATCAGGCCGAGCAGCATCACGCGGAAGGCGGCGGAGATCATGCGGCGCTCTCCTGAACACCGGCCCCGTCGCCTGCCAGCGCCTCGCGATAGACCGCCTCCAGCCCGGGGGCGCGGATGCGGATCTCGGCGATGGGCACGCCCGCGTCCCGAAGGCCGCCGAGCAGGTTCGCGCCGTCGCGGAACGTGCCGCTGAGGCGGCGCGCCCGCCAGGTCGAGCCGGTATCGACGGGAACGAAGCCCGCCCGACGCAGGACCGTCTCCGCCGCCGCATCGGCGGGCGCGACGAGGACCGCCTCGTGCTCGGGCGCATCGGCGCGGATGCGGGCCAGGAGGTCGGACAGGCGGCCGTCGGTGACGATCCGGCCCCGGACCAGGATCGCGACCCGGTCGGCCAGGCGCTCGGCCTCGGCAAAGTCGTGGGTGGCGACGAGGAGCGCGGTGCCCGCCTCGCGCAGGCGCCCGAGCACCGCGTGGATCGCCGCGCGGGCGTGGAGGTCGACCCCCTGCGTGGGCTCGTCGAGGAGGACGAGGCGAGGCCGTGCCATCAGGCTGGCGGCGATGTTGACGCGGCGCTGATAGCCGCCCGAGAGCTGACCGACCGGGCGCCGGGCGACCTCGGCGAGGGCGCAGAGCGCGAGGCCCGTCGCCACCGCCTCGGCGCGCTCGCGTCGGGCGATGCCGGCGAGCTGGGCGAAGACCGACAGGTTCTCGGCGACCGACAGGCGGGGATAGAGTGCGATCTCCTGCGGCACCCAGCCGATCGCCCGGCGCGCCGATGGAGTCCGGTGGGGATCGTCGCCGGCCACGCGGACGCTCCCGGCCTTCGGGGCGAGCCGGCCGGCCACGAGGCGCATCAGCGAGGTCTTGCCGGCGCCATTGGGGCCGAGGAGCGCGAGGGTCTCGCCGGCGCCGAGGGCGAGGTCCACGCCCTCCAGCACGCGGGTGCCCCGATAGGCGAGGGCGGCGCCGGCCACCCGCAGGAGCGGCTCGGAACGGACGCTCACGCGGCGCTCAGCGAGGCGGCAGGGCGCGCGACAGGCGAACCCGCACGCCCACGCCCGGCTCCCGCACGGTGAAGCGCGCGCGCGCGAAGTCGGGGCGGGCGGAGCGGGCCGAATCGCCGGAGAATCCATAGGGCTCGAGGGGCAGGCCGAGGCCGGTCCGGTCGAGGCGGCCATTGCCGTTGGTGTCCTGGTAGGCCACCGCGGCGTAGATCCCGGGCGCCACGTTCTGGAACACGAAGCGCTGCGCCGCGGCCCGGGGCGGCGCCTGCTGCCCGGTCCGGCAATCGGCCTCGGACAGCCCGTCCTGGCACAGGGCGACGGAGAGGAGGCCGCCGGGCTCGATGCCCTCGACCTCCACCGTCACGGAGGCGGCCCGGGCCGCCCCTGAGACGAGGAAGAGGGCGCAGCCGACCGCCAGGAGCCTCGGCGACCGCCTCAAGTGGCGTCGCCCGAGGCGGCGAGCGGTGCGGTCGTGGGAATGCCGGCGCTCGCGGCCCCGACGCGTCCGGCCGAGAGTTCCTCGATGAGCAGGCGGGCAGTGATGCGCGCGCCCTCGTAGATCACCGGCAGGCCGGAGCCCGGATGGGTGCCGCCGCCCACAAGGTAGAGCCCCGGCCCGAAGCGGTTGTGCGGGCGGAAATAGAGCATCTGCATCAGGTCGTGGGCGAGGTTGAAGGTGGCACCCTCGTGCACAAAGAACTCGTCGCGCCACTCGGTCGGATCGACGATGCGCTCGTAGCGGATGCGCTCCTCGATATCGCCGAGACCGAGAAGCTTCAGGCGATCGAGGACGAGCTGACGATAGCTGACGCGCAGGCCCTTCCAGTCGATGCCGGCCTTCAGGTTCGGCACCGGCACCAGCACGTAGAGGCTGGTCTGGCCGGGGGGCGCCATGCCCCCGTCGGTGAAGCCCGCATGCTGCACGTAGAGCGAGGGCTGCATCGGCAGGATCCCGTCGGTGATCTCCCGGATGTTGCGGGCGTAATCCTCCGACAGCAGGATGGTGTGGTGGCCGAGCGCCTCAGGCATGGGCCCGTCGAGGCCGAGATAGAGCATGAAGGTCGAGCAGGAGAGACGCGCCTTCTCGATCTTGGCGTCGCGCCAGCGCGGGCGGTGCTGCTGCGGCACGAGATCCTGGATGACCTTGGCGAAGTCGCCGTTGATCACCACCGCATCGGCCTGCAGCGTCTCGCCGTTGCAAACGACGCCGCTGGCGCGCTTGCCCTCGAACAGCACCCGCTCGACGCCCGCCCCGAGGCGGATGTCGACGCCCATCCGGCGGGCGAGGCCCGCCATCGCCTCCGAGACGGCGCCGCAGCCGCCCACCGGGTGATAGACGCCGTGCTCGTATTCGAGGAACGACAGGATGGTGAACAGGCTCGGGCACCGGAACGGCGACATGCCGAGGTACTTGGTCTGAAATGCGAAGGCGAGGCGGACCCGCGGGTCCTTGAAGTAGCGCCGTAGGTCCTTGTCGACGCTGCGCCCCGGATGGAGATGGGGCAGGGCGGCGATCATCGCCGGGGAAGCCATGGACCGCAGGGTGTGGAAGGCCTGCTCCAGGACCGGCTTGAAGAACTTCAGCTTGACCCGGTTGTCGGCGAAGAACTTGCGCACGTTCTTGGCGTCGTCGGGCGCGATGCGCGCCACCTCGGCCTCGAGCCGGTCCATGTCGTTGGTGGCGCGGATTTCGCCGCCGGCCTCGAACACGAGGTGGTACTGCGGATCGAGGCGCTCGAGCTTGACGTGGTCCTCGAGACGCTCGCCGCAGGTCTCGAAGATGTCGGCGAGGATCTGCGGATAGAGGAAGAAAGTCGGGCCGATGTCGAAGCGGAAGCCGCCTGGGGCTTCGACGGTCTTGGTGCGTCCGCCCACCGCCGGATCCTTCTCCAGCAGCGTGACGTGGACGCCGGCCCGGGCGAGGAGGAGTGCGGTGGCGAGGCCGCCGGGACCGGCACCGACAATGATGACGCGGCGTCCGGACAGGGTCCGCAAGCCGTCCCGTGACTGCAACAACGCTCGCAACTCCTTCGTCCGCGCTCCATCTCTGAGCGCATGTGGCGCGCAAGAATGGTCCGTCCAGGGCTCGCAGGGCCCGGTCCGTAATCTTGACCGTAGCGGGGCGCGCGGCAATGGGGGCGCAGTGTCGCGCGTAGAGGCCACTTCGCAGCCGGGCCGCCCGCTCCGCGCTATCCCGTCCGGGCGAGGTGGTGCAGGGCGATGGCGCCGGCTGTGGCGACGTTGAGCGAATCGAAGTCCGGCGCCATCGGGATCCGCAGGGTGCGCAGGCGCACCATCAGGTCGGACGGCAGGCCCGGCCCCTCGCTCCCGAGGAGGAGCAGGGTTCGGTCGGGCGGCGCCAGGGCCGCGAGGGCCTCGGCCCCGCCGGGGCTCAGGGCCAGGGGCTCCAGGGCATGGCGTTCCGCGAAGGCCAGGATCGCGTCGGCGTTCGTGAGCCGCAGGAAGGGGACGACCAGCGCGGCGCCGGCCGAGACCCGGATCGCCTTGCGATAGAGTGGATCGCAGGTGCCGCCGTCGAGGAGCACCGCGTCGGCCCCGAAGGCGGCGGCGTTGCGGAACAGGCCGCCGACATTGTCGTGGTTCGTCAAGCCGACGAGACCGACCACGAGGGCCGGGGCCGGGGCGGGCGGCAGGTCGGGGCGCGCATCACCGGGTGCCTCCCCCTCGCGCAAGCCGATCCCGAGCACGCCGCGATGGATCGGAAACCCCGTGATCGCGCTCATCACGGGCTTTGCCGCGGTGTAGACGGGGACCCCCTCGGGCAGCCGGACCAGGGCCGCCTCCAGACCGGCCAGCCGCTCGGGCGCCAGCAGCACCGATTCGAGGCCGAATCGCGCCCGGCCCGAGAGCATCACCCGCAGGGTCACCTCGCCCTCGACGATGAAGCGGCCGGCACGCCCGACGAGGTCGCGCTCGCGCATCGCCGTGTAGGGCGAGAGACGCGGGTCGGCGGGATCGTCGATGGCGATCGGCGCGGACCGGAGCAGCGCGGCCATGGCGGGCGTCAGGCGCTCGCCGGACGCCCGCCCATGCGCACCGCGAGCGGATCGGCCTCCGCCTTGGTCGGCACCTTCACGAGCGCCTCGCCGTCGAGGACGACCTCGCCCGCCACCGAGCAGGTGCATTTCAGGCGGGCGCGGCGGCGCTCCGGCACCAGCTCGGCCACCTCGACGGTGACCTCGACCGTGTCGCCGATGCGCACCGGCGCGCGAAAGTTCAGGGTCTGGCTGATGTAGACCGCGCCGGGTCCGGGCAGGCGGGTGCCGAGCACCGCCGAGATCAGGCCGGCGGTGTAGAGGCCGTGGGCGATGCGGGTGCCGAAGGGCGTGCGCGCCGCGAAGTGCTCGGACAGGTGGATCGGATTGCGGTCACCGGTGATCTCGGCGAAGCCCACCACGTCGGAGGCGGCGATGACCTTGTTCAGCGTCTCGGACAGGCCGACTTCGAGATCCTCGAAGTACAGGACGCGCAGTTCGGGCATCATCGGCGGTTTCCCCTGACTTTGGTTGCTTGCACGCAGGTCTCGTGCGGCTTGGCGTTTCGCCTCGCACAGGCGGCGGGCCAAATCCAGTATCCGGCGCCCGAAAAGCACCGGGCCGGATCTTGAGCCTCGACAGCCGGAGGCATCTCGCGCCATGGAGACCGTCGTCGCGAGGTGCCGGGTCCGGGTCCGGGCCGATCTCCCCCTCCAGACAGGTCGAGCCGCCGCTTTGTCCGCCACGCCCACCCCGTCCGCCACCCTGCGCCCGGTGGTCGCCCGCGTCGCCGGGCTCAACCTCGCGTATTTCGGCATCGAGATCAGCGTCGCCCTGGCGATCGGGTCGCTGGCGCTCATCGCCGACAGCCTCGACTTCCTCGAGGACGCGGCGATCAACCTGCTGATCTTCGCCGGCATCGGCTGGAGCGTGCGCAACCGCGCCCGGCTCGGAGCCGTCCTCGCCGTCATCCTGCTCCTGCCGGCACTCGCCACCGCCTACGCCGCCTGGGTCAAGTTCGCCACGATGGCGCCCCCGGCTCCACTCCCCCTGACGCTCACGGGCCTCGGGGCGCTGGCGGTCAATCTCACCTGCGCGATGATGCTGGCCCGGCACCGCGCGGGCGGCGGCAGCCTGACCCGAGCGGCCTACCTCTCGGCCCGCAACGACGCCTTCGCCAACCTCGCGATCATCGCCGCCGGCCTCGCCACGGCCCTGACCCTGTCGGCCTGGCCGGATCTCATCGCGGCCGCCGGCATCGCCATCCTCAACGCGGATTCGGCCGGCGACATCCTGAAGGCCGCCCGCGCCGAATGGCGCGCCGCGAAGGCCGCGCCCGAGAATCCGGTCCCCTGAGAGGCTCCACGCCCAGCATGCGCCTGTTCCCCATCTCCGACCTGCACCTGGAGCGCCGACGCCTCGACGTCATCCCGCGCCCGAGCCAGCCCTTCGACGTCCTGGTCTGCCCCGGCGACCTGCACGAGGGCCGGCCCGAATCGGGGCTCGCGGCCCTGATGACCCTGGCGCAGGGCCGCCCGATCGTGCTCGTGCCGGGCAACCACGAGCACTACGCGCCGACCGGCGACGGGCGCACGGCTCCGGAACTCCTCGCCGACCTGGAGTCCGAGGTCCTTCGTCTGAACGGGGAGGGGGCGGAGATCCACCTCCTCCAGCGCGGGTCGGCCGTCCTACTCGGCGGCGTGCGCTTCGTCGGCACCACCCTGTGGAGCGACTGGTCTCTGGCCGGGCGCTGGCTCGACGGGCGCATCGCCGACGCGCCGGAGGACCCGGTTGCCTACGCGGCCGCGCGGATGACCGACCCGATCACCGGTTCGCGCGAATTTCGAGGCTCGATCCGCAACGGCGACGGAACGGTCTGGTCGCCCGCCGACGCGATGGCGGCACACGACCGGGAACGTGCCCAGCTGGCGGCCGCCCTGGCGCAGACCCATGACGGGCCGACCGTCTGCGTCACCCACCACCCGGCGAGCCCGCGCGCGGCCGATGCGTTCCGGGATGTGCTCGGGGTGCCCTGGTGGATCCCGGCCTTCTACGCCACCACCGTCCTCGAGGATCTGCCCGAGGCGGTCCGGCCGGACCTCTGGGTCTCGGGCCATTTCCATGCCGGGCACGACCTGCGGATCGGGCGCACCCGCTGGGTGGCGAACCCGGTGGAGGGGCGGGACTTCTCCGCCGATCACATTCTCACGATCGAATGAGACCGGACGCCGCCCGGCCGCGTACCTGTCGGGCGTCGCCTCGCTGGAGTTCACCCATGACGGTTCGCCCATGAACGCCTTCATCGCCGTCGTCCTCGTCTGTGCCAACGGCATCCCGATCGAGGCCTGCACCGACGACAAGGCGAGCGAGGTCCGCAAGGTCCGCGTCGCCAACGAGCTCGGCTGCACCAACGGTTGGCAGGAGATCATCGCCCGCACCGATCTGCGGGACGAGGTCGGCAAGACGAGTTACCTCAAGACCGAGTGCCGCCGGGTGAAGCAGGCCGACTGAGCGGCCGCCCGGATCTAGCGGTCGTACTTGATGTAGGCGAAGCGCGGGTCGGTGGGCGTGCCCTCCAGCGCGCCGCCCTCGGTGCCGGGCTGCCAGCCGACCACCTCCTCGATCTTGGCGGCGAGCGCGAAGTCCTTCTCGGTGATCCCCTTGGCGGCATGGTTGGTCAGCCGCACCTCGACCCATGCGTAGGAGGCGGTGATATCCGGGTGGTGCCAGGCGGCCTCGGCGAGATGGCCCACGGTGTTGATGACCATCAGCGTGCCCTTCCAGCCCGCGGTCTTGTAGGTGCGCCGGATCCAGCCCTCTTCGAGGCGCCAGGCCGGGAGCTCCCGCGCGAGGCGCTCCGTGACGGTGGCGTCGTCGATCACGTCGTCCCGCGTGCCGGCCATGGTCTAAAATCTCCCTCGAACAAGCATCGATGTCGAACCGGCTGAAATCCTGCGCCGCCCCCCTGCCATGCGCAAGGTATCTGAGCCCGTTCGGAGAGATCTGCGAGTCCGGGGGCGACCATCCGCCCGGCGGACTTGCCAATTCGTCCTGTGGACGCCCTGTGCCCGACCTCCTATGAAGATTGCCAACCAGCGCCGGCCTTCACGGGACAACCCGAGCGTTCGACTTCGAATCCAGGGAGAGTCCCTCATGCTGTCACGGCGCGGATTGCTCGCGACGGCGGCACTGTTGCCCCTGCCCTGGAGCCTCGCCCGTCCGGCGCGGGCGGCGGGGCCGGCGTTCCGGGTCGGCAGCCTGCCCTTCGGCACGGTCTCCTGGGAGGCGGCGGTGATCAAGGCGCGCGGCCTCGACAGCGCCAACGGGTTCACCCTCGACGTGGTCAAGCTCGCCGGCAACGACGCCGCGCGGATCGCCTTCCTCGGGGGCCAGGTCGACACCATCGTGGGCGACCTGCTCTGGGCCGCGAGACTCGGCAACGAAGGGCGCGCCATCCGCTTCTTCCCCTATTCGACCACCGAAGGCTCCCTGATGGTGCCGGGCGACAGCCCGATCCGGACGCTGGCCGATCTCAAGGGCAAGCGCCTAGGCGTCGCCGGCGGTCCCCTGGACAAGAACTGGCTCCTGCTCAAGGCCCAGGCCCGCGACACCGCCGGCATCGACCTCGAGACCCAGGCCACCATCGCCTTCGGGGCGCCGCCCCTCCTGGCGCTCAAGCTGGAGCAGGGCGAGCTCGATGCCGGGCTGCTGTACTGGACCTACTGCGCCCGCCTGGAGCCCAAGGGGTTCCGCCGCCTGATCGGCTCCGACGACATCATGCGCGCCTTCGGCGCCACCGGTTCGATGGCCCTGATCGGCTACCTCCTCGACGACGCTGTCGTGAAGGACAAGGGCGAGGCGGTCATGGGCTTCACCCGCGCGTCCAAGGCCGCCAAGGATATCCTCGCCAACGACCCCGCCGCCTGGGACGTGGTGCGCCCGCTGATGTCGGCGGAGGACGAGGCGACGTTCCAGGCGCTCAAGCGCGACTTCCTCGCCGGCATCCCGCGCCGGCCCCTCGCCACGGAGCGCAGTGACGGCGAGAAGCTGTTCACCGTCATGGCGCGCCTCGGCGGCGAGCGCCTCGTCGGCGCGGGTACGACTCTCCCCACCGGCCTGTACTTCGACGGCACCGGCAATGGCTGAAGCCGCCCCGCGCCGGTCCGCCGCGCGCCCGACACCCTGACCCCATGGGCTTTGCCACCCGTCTCGCCTCCGTGCTGGTCCTCCTCGCGGGGTGGCAGGTCGCGGCCTCGGCCGCCGGTTCGCGGCTGCTGCCGGCGCCCCTGGCGATCCTGGACTTCATCGCGCGCGAATCCGCGACCGGCGACCTGTGGTGGAACGTCGGCATCACCCTGTCGCGGGTGGGCATCTCCTTCTTCCTGGCGATGACCCTGGGGGTGCTGCTCGGGATCGCCCTGGGGCGCTCGCGCCGGCTGAACCTCGTCCTCGACACGCCGCTCCTCATCCTTCTCAACACGCCCGCCCTGGTGATCACGGTGCTGGCCTACATCTGGGTCGGCCTCAACGAGGCGGCCGCCATCGTCGCCGTGGTGCTGAACAAGCTGCCGAACGTCGCCGTGATCCTGCGAGAGGGAGCCCGCGGCCTCGACCCGCAGCTCGAGGAGATGGCGCGCAGCTACCGCTTCGACCGGCGGACCTGGATCGCCCACGTGCTGGTGCCGCAGCTCCAGCCCTTCGCGGTGGCCGCCGCACGCTCCGGCCTGTCGCTCGCCTGGAAGATCGTGCTCGTGATCGAGCTGCTCGGCCGCCCCAACGGCGTCGGCTTCGCGATCAACTACTACTTCGTCCAGAGCCTGAACGTGGCGGCGATCGTCGGCTACAGCATCGTGTTCATGAGCGTGATGATCGCCATCGACATCCTCATCCTCCAGCGGCTCGAAGCCTATGTCCGACGCTGGCGCTGACGGCAGGGCCGTGACCGGCCCCGACGGCGCAGCCCTCCGGGTCGAGATCGTCCGCAAGGTCTATGGCGGCACCGGCCCGGAACCGGTAGAGGCGGTGCGCGGCCTCGCCTTCACGGTGACGACCGGCGCGATCACGTGCCTGATCGGCCCGTCGGGGGCCGGCAAGACCACGACCCTGCGCATCCTTCTCGGTCTCGACCCGGATTACGAGGGCAGCGTCACGCCGCCGCCCGACGAGGCCGGCATCGCCATGGCGTTCCAGGAGCCGCGCCTGCTGCCCTGGCGCACCGTCGAGCAGAACGTCCGCCTCGCCCTCCCGAGGCCGGCACGCGGACAGAACCTCGACGCCCTATTCGAATCCCTCGGACTGGCCCCCTGGCGCGGACGCTATCCCGGCGCGCTCTCCCTTGGCATGGCCCGACGGGTCTCCCTGGCGCGGGCCCTGGCGCAGAAGCCACGCATCCTCATCCTCGACGAGCCCTTCGTGTCCCTGGACGACAACGCCGCCGCCGCCCTGCGCGGCCTCGTGGTCGCGGCGGTCGGCACGTCGGGCATGGGCGTCCTGATGGTGACCCACAACGTCGCCGAGGCTCTGGAGATCGCCGACCGCCTGCTCCTCGTCTCCGGACGTCCGGCGAGCCTGCTCGGCACCATCCCCCTCGATCGGCCTCGGGGGCAGCGCGACCGTGCCTGGATCGAGGCGAACCGTGCCTCCCTCGCCGGGCGGTTTCCCAGCGTCATCGCGGGCTGATTCGCCCTCGGTTCGCGTCCGGACGGCGCGATGTCCCCACATCGCCAGGGCTCGGATGCGGCGAGACCGCGCATCGGATCGTCACCGCACCGTTTCAGTATTCTTCACAACCGACGCGCGCTCCCGATCCTAAGCCGCCGACGTTTTTGCATTATATAACAGTTTTGGCGCTTTATTTCTAAGCCGCTGAATGGCGGTGCAGTGGATCGAACGCTGAAACCTCGTCACGGACATATCGCCTCCTGCCAAGCTGCGCGAGCATGCACAGGATGCATGAAGATGCGGCGAAGCTGTTCAAATCGCTTTGTCTTACCAAATCGGAATATTGCGCCGCACAATCTTATGGTGCGAAGCGTGGGCCGGTCGGAATGTCGTTGGGAGGCTCACGAGGTCTTGTGCGAAGCCTGGGAGGACGGTGCGCAAGCGTGTTGACGCCGACAGAATTTTTCTTAGAGTTCATTCAAGCTTCGGTTTCGAGGGGCGCCGCAAAGGGATAGCGGCCCCTGACCACACAGACCCAGCACCGACCTTTCCAGGTTTGGTTCCAAGGGTTTGGTGTCCGCTACCGAGGCGAACCTATCCCTGTCGCAAACAGTCAGATCACAGCGTGATCCTGCGGATTTTCCGCATGATGACGGCTGCAAGATCTGTCGGAGGAATCCATGAGAGCGGTACATCTTCTCGCACTCGGCGCCGGCATGGTCGCTTCGACCACGGCGTTCGCCAACGAAGACGTCCTGAAGCGCACGGCCAACCCGGCCGAGCAGGTCCTTCAGACCGTCGACTACGCCAACACGCGCTATTCGAAGCTCGACCAGATCAACGCCAGCAACGTCAAGCAGCTCCAGGTTGCCTGGACCTTCTCGACCGGCGTGCTGCGCGGCCACGAGGGCTCCCCGCTCGTCGTCGGCAACATGATGTACGTCCACACCCCCTTCCCGAACATCGTCTACGCCCTCGACCTCGACAAGGACGGCGTGATCGCCTGGAAGTACGAGCCCAAGCAGGACCCGTCGGTCATCCCGGTGATGTGCTGTGACACGGTCAACCGTGGTCTCGCCTACGCCGATGGCGCCATCATCCTGCACCAGGCCGACACCACGGTCGTCTCGCTCGACGCCAAGTCCGGCAAGGTGAACTGGTCCGTCGTCAACGGCGACCCCAAGAAGGGTGAGACCAACACCGCCACCGTTCTCCCGGTGAAGGACAAGATCATCGTCGGCATCTCCGGCGGCGAGTTCGGCGTGAACTGCCACGTCACCGCCTACGACGCCAAGACGGGTAAGAAGGTGTGGCGCGGCCACTCCCAGGGCCCCGATGCCGACATGCTGATGGACCCCGAGAAGACCACCTCGCTCGGCAAGCCGGTCGGCAAGGACTCTTCGCTGAAGACCTGGGAAGGCGATCAGTGGAAGACCGGCGGCGGCTGCACCTGGGGCTGGTTCTCCTACGATCCCAAGCTCGACCTGATGTACTACGGCTCGGGCAACCCCTCGACCTGGAACCCCAAGCAGCGTCCGGGCGACAACAAGTGGTCCATGACCATCTGGGCGCGTAACCCCGACACGGGCGCCGCCAAGTGGGTCTACCAGATGACCCCGCACGACGAGTGGGATTACGACGGCATCAACGAGATGATCCTCACGGATCAGAAGGTTGACGGCAAGGAGCGTCCGCTCCTGACCCACTTCGACCGTAACGGCTTCGGCTACACCCTCGATCGCGCCACCGGCGAGCTCCTGGTCGCCGAGAAGTTCGATCCGGTCGTGAACTGGGCTTCCAAGGTCGACATGGACAAGGGCTCCAAGAACTACGGCCGCCCGCTCGTCCAGGCCAAGTACTCCACCGAGCAGAACGGTGAGGACACCAACTCCAAGGGCATCTGCCCGGCCGCTCTCGGCACCAAGGACCAGCAGCCTGCTGCCTACTCCCCGAAGACGAACCTGTTCTACGTGCCCACCAACCACGTCTGCATGGACTACGAGCCGTTCCGGGTCTCCTACACCCCCGGCCAGCCCTACGTCGGTGCGACCCTGGCCATGTACCCGGCCCCCAACAGCCACGGCGGCATGGGTAACTTCATCGCCTGGGACGGCGTAAACGGTAAGATCAAGTGGTCGAACGCCGAGCAGTTCTCGGTGTGGTCGGGCGCACTCGCCACCGCCGGTGACGTGGTGTTCTACGGCACCCTGGAAGGCTACCTGAAGGCTGTCGACTCCAAGACGGGCAAGGAACTCTACAAGTTCAAGACCCCGTCGGGCATCATCGGCAACGTGATGACCTACAGCCACAAGGGCAAGCAGTTCGTCGGCATCCTGTCGGGTGTCGGTGGCTGGGCTGGCATCGGCCTCGCGGCCGGCCTGACCGACCCGAACGCCGGCCTCGGTGCGGTGGGTGGTTACGCCGCCCTCTCGAACTACACCAACCTCGGTGGTCAGCTGACCGTGTTCTCGCTGCCGAACTAATCGGTCGCACGTTACGGTAAGACCTTGGGTGCCGGCGCGGGTTTCCGCGCCGGCACCTTTATGATTAGAGTTGGAAGAACAAGATGTGAAACACGCGGCTGCTCAGCCGACGTGGAGTTCCTGGGAGAAACGTCGTTGCACACCATCAGCAAAGCCGCCATCCGTCCTCTCGTGGCGGCCCTCGCCTTCGCCTCCATCTCGACCCTCACCGTCCAGGCACAGGATGCGAAGAAGGCTGACCCGGCCCTGGCCAATCAGCTCGACCCGAATGCGCCCGAGAAGGATGCCAAGCTGATCGACAAGTTCGCGGCCGTGAAGGTCGAGGACGGAAAGTATCAGGACGCAGAGGGCCATCCGACCTTCCACATCACCAACGATGGCAAGAAGTTCGACTGGTATGCCTATTCGGGCTACCGCCGTTACCACGCCGAGTGTCACGTCTGTCACGGTCCGGATGCGATGGGCTCGACCTACGCCCCGGCTCTCAAGGACTCGCTCAAGACGATCAACTATGAGGAGTTCATCGGCATCCTCGCCGGCGGCAAGCGCGACTCGCAGGCCGGTCAGGAGCGCGTGATGCCGGCCTTCGGCGATAACAAGAACGTCATGTGCTACGCCGACGACCTCTACGTCTACCTCAAGGCCCGGGCCTCCGGCGCGATGCCGCGTGTCCGCCCGACCGACAAGGAAGAGAAGCCGGAAGCTGCCAAGACGGCCGAGAAGGAGTGCCTGGGCGGCTGATGGCGCGCTCACGCACCAGGACACGTCTCGCCCTCGCGCTCCTGCTGATGTCGGCAGGGGTGCGAGGCGCCTCGGCGCAGTCGCTTCCCGACCTCGTCACCACGGACACCCTGCGCGTCTGCGGCGACCCCGGCAACATGCCGTTCTCCGAGCGTAAGGAGGATGGTTTCGAGAACCGGATCGCGGCGATCATCGCCGACGAACTCAAGGTCAAGATCCGATACTACTGGCTGACCCAGGGTCCGGGCTTCGTCCGCAACACCCTCGGCACGGGTCTGTGCGACCTCATCATCGGCTCGGCCGCCGGCGGCGAACTCGTCCAGCACTCGAACCCGTACTATCGCTCCGCCTACACGCTGGTCACCCGCACGGGCGAGTTCGACGGGGTCACCCGCCTCGACGACCCCAAGCTCAAGGGCAAGTCCATCGGCGTCATCGGCGGCACGCCCCCGGTGAACCGCATGGGCGAGGTCGGCCTCGTCAGCGCAATGAAGGCCTACGCGCCCTACCAGCTCGATCCGGCCCGCAAGCACCAGACGGTCTCGGCCGAGGTCATCGCGGATCTGGCCGAGAAGCGCATCGACGCGGCGATTCTCTGGGGACCGGCCGCCGGCTGGCTGGCCAAGCAGAGCGGCGTGCCGATGGCCGTCGTGCCGTTGCTGCAGGAGCCGGACCGGCCGCCGCTGACCTTCCGGATCGCCCTCGGGGTTCGCCTGGAGGAGAACGACTGGAAGCGCACGCTCAACACGATCCTGCGCAAGCGGCGCGCCGACATCGAGAAGGTGTTGCGCGATTACGACGTGCCGCTCCTGGAGGAGGAGGGCAACAAGCTCCTCGCCTCTCCGGCGCCCTGAAATGGTGGGCGTCGACAGGACAGGCAGACTGCGATGGCGGCGGCGGATCGGCTCCGGCGCCGCCATCGTCGTTCTCGCCCTGCTCGCCCTCGTCGTCGTCGACCGGCGCCAATGGCTGCGGGTCGAGCCGGCCCTCGTAGCCGAACCGGACCGGGCCGACCGCATCCTGGTGGAGAAGGCCGCCCGGCGCTTGACGCTGCTGCGCGACGGCCGGGTCCTCGCCACCTACCCGGTCTCCCTGGGCTTCGCACCGGAGGGCCAGAAATCCCGCGAGGGCGACGGCCGAACGCCGGAGGGCATCTACGCGATCGCCTATCGCAACCCGCGCAGCGTCGCTCACCTCTCGCTGAAGGTCTCGTACCCGACGCCGGACCAGGCCCGCAGCGCCAAGGCCGCGGGTCATGCCCCCGGCGGCGACATCATGATCCACGGCCTGTTCAACGGGTTGTCCTGGCTCGGCCCCCTGCATCGGCTCATCGATTGGACCAACGGCTGCGTCGGCGTCACCAATGCCGAGATGGCGGCGATCTATGCCCGGGTCGACACCGGCACCCCGATCGAGATCCGGCCCTGATCAGGCCGGCACGATTCCACGGGCGTCGAGCTTGGCCAGGGCCTCGGTGACCGTCTCCGGCCCGATGCGCAGATCGGGCGCGATCTCGGCCAGGGGCACCAGCACGAAGGCGCGCTCCCGTACGAAGCGGTGCGGCAGGACCAGGCGGGCATCCGAGATCGCCGCCCCTTCGTAGGACAGCACGTCGATGTCGATCACCCGCGGCCCCCAGCGGCGCACGCGCACCCGACCCATGGCGGTCTCGATGCCGAGGCCCGCCTCCAGGAGTTCGTGGGGGGTCAGGCTGGTCTCGATCCCGACGGCGGCGTTGAGGAACCAGTCCTGGTCGGTGTCGCCCCAGGGCGGGGTGCGGTAGTCCGACGAGCGCGCGGTGACTCGGATGCCCGGCGTCGCGGCGAGCCGCGCCACCGCGTCGGCCAGGGTCGCAACCTTGTCGCCGATGTTGCTGCCGAGTCCGAGATAGGCGGCGTGCATCCGCGGGCCGCCGCTCATCGGGTGGCCTCGCGACGGCGCACGATCTCGATGGCGACGCCGTCGATCACCGCCGGCACCGGCGCGCTCGGTTTGTCCACCCGCACCCGGATCTCGGTGATGGAATTGTGCCGGTCGAGGATCTCGCCGGCGATGGCCTCCGCCAGGGCCTCGATCAGGGCGAAGCGCCGCTGCGTGGCGATCCGGGTCACGATCTCGGTGAGGTCGGCGTAGCTCACGGTCCGGGCGACGTCGTCGGAGCGCCCGGCCGCCCCGAGATCGAGGCGCACGTCGACGGAGACGTAGAAGCGCTGCCCGAGGCGGGCCTCCTCGGGCAGGAGGCCGTGGAAGGCGAAGACCGCGATGCGGTCGACGAGGATGCGGTCGCTCATGCGGATCGTCCCATCACGGCATCGACCACCCGCAGAGCGTCCACGTGCGGGCGGACATCGTGGACGCGCACGATCTGCGCCCCCAGGGTGGCGGCGAGCACGTGGCTGCCGATCGAACCGAAGAGCCGGTCCACCGGCCTGGTCTCTGCGTCGTGCAGGCGTCCGAGGAGGGATTTCCGCGAGACGCCGACGAGGACCGGAAATCCGAGGGCCACGATCTCGGGCAGGCGCCGCAGGGCTTCGAGGTGCTGCGCCCAGCTCTTGCCGAAGCCGATGCCGGGATCGAGCACGATGTCACCGTCGCGGAGTCCGGCGGCGCGGGCGATGGCGAGCGAGCGTTCGAAGAAGCGCAGCATGTCGGCGACGATGTCGAGGGCCGGATCGATGGCCTCGCGGTTGTGCATGATCATCACCGGCGCGCCGTGGTCGGCGGCGACCCGGGCGATGTCGGGCTCACGCTGAAGGCCCCAGACGTCGTTGACGATGCGGGCTCCGGCCTCCAGCGCCACCCGCGCGGTCGAGGCCTTGTAGGTGTCCACCGAGATCGGGACGGGCAGGCGTGGAGCGAGATCGCGGATCACCGGCAGGATGCGGGCCTGCTCCTCCTCCGCCGAGACCGGCACGTGGCCGGGGCGGGTGGATTCGCCGCCGATGTCGACCAGTGCCGCGCCCTCCGCCACCAGGGCCTCGGCCTGGGTGCGGGCGGCCTCGAGGCCGGCGAAACGGCCGCCATCGGAGAAGGAATCGGGGGTGACGTTGAGAATGCCCATCACGAGGACGCGCCGCCCGAGATCGGGCAGGAGCGTCGTGAGGGGGGCCGGCAAGTCTGGGGGCACGGGATGCTCGGGTTCGAAGGCGGGCGCGTCCGGGGCGCGTCCTCGGACGGGATGCCGCTGTCTTGAACCCAATGCCGGATCGGAGCAACGCCCTGCCGGCGCCGGACGGCGCCTGGTCATGCGCCGCCGCTCCGGGCAGCGACGCTACGGGGTCCGAAACCCCGGTCAGGTGCCGCCGCGATAGCAGCGGATCTCGGCCTCGGCCTGGGCCCGGCGGAGTTCGGCCACCTGGTCGTCGAAGACCTTGGTCGACTTGAACGCGGTGGTGCGCTGGCCGATGCCCTGGCGCAGCGACAGCACGGTGCTGGCCTGGACGTACTTGTCGTAGGGCAGCACAGCGGCGAGGGCGTCGAGGGAGCAGGAGCAGCGCGAGAGCGATTCGCGCGACTGGCCGTTGGCGGCCATGCAGCCGAAGATGTAGTCGGCCCGCGCCTCGGTCGGATAGTCGTTCTCGGGCTCGGCCGCGGCCGCCGCGCTCGCCACGAGGGCCGCGGCGCAGGCGACGGCGACGAGGTGCGGGAGCCGCTCAACCAGCGTTCGGATCATAGGTCAGGTTCTCCTGCAGGAGTTCGCCACCTTCGGCGTTCTTCGAGCTCGCCTCGATCGAAACGAGTTCACCGGGCACGGCCTCGGACGTGACGAAGGTGTATTTCAGGTTCTCGAAGCCGCGCATGCGCTCCTTCATCTTGTCGTCGAGGAAGGGCTGCGTCTCGATGCGCCAGCCGTCGACCTTGCGTCCCTTGAAGTCGACCTGCGTCGGCGTCACGGTGGCGTTGTCGCGCAGGCCCTTGCGAATGGCGTTCTTGATATAGCGCGGGTTGGCCATCAGCACGCGGGCGAGGTCGATGAGGTGATGCTCGAGGAAGAGCATCATCACCGGGTTCCCGGGCATGTCCTCGAACGGGCCGGCCGGGAAGCGGTTGGCGCCGGAGAACATCTCCACACGGATGTTGCGGTTGTCCGCCGCGTTGCCGGGCTCGACCCCGAGCTTGATCGTATCGTTCAGCGGCGGCCCGAACGGGCCCTTCGAAATGCCGCTGCGGCGCAGGTAATCGTAGGTGAGCTTCGTCCCGGGCGGAACGTTCTTCATCTGCGGCTGCTCGAAGAGCAGGTCCGAGGCGTTCGGGGGCGTCGCGGTATTGGCCTTGGTGACGGCGGGTGCCTCGGATGCCTGGGGTGCGGCGGGCACGGTCTGGGCGAGCGCAGGCGCGCCCGCGAGCATCAAGAACGCGGCAAGTGTGACGGGCTTCAAAGCGGCGCTTCCTCATTCAGCGGCGTACGCACATTCGGCTGCACGTTACTGCCGATGGTCCGGTAGACGTAGTCGGGCGGCGTCTCGGCCGCCTCCTCGGTGGCGAGATCGCGCACCTTGGCGTGGAGGGGCGACAGGGAGCAGGCCGGGTCGGTGGCCGCGGCATCCCCGGCGAGCGCCAGGGCCTGGCAGCGGCAGCCGCCCCAATCCTTCTCCCGCCGGTCGCAGGAGCGGCAGGGCTCCTTCATCCAGTCCGTGCCGCGATAGGCCGTGAAGGCCG
This sequence comes from Methylobacterium sp. Leaf104, assembly GCF_001422885.1. Lineage (GTDB taxonomy): Bacteria > Pseudomonadota > Alphaproteobacteria > Rhizobiales > Beijerinckiaceae > Methylobacterium. The sequence goes on from NZ_LMMZ01000003.1 coordinate 146,566, forward strand.
GAGAGTTCGCCCAGATGTCGCCGAGCGAATGGTCGGACACGTACCAGAATTCGAGGTCCGGGATCGTCTCGGCCGCGTGACAGGGCAGCACCTTGCCCTGGGGCGTGACGTTCATGAGCTTGCGGCCCCAGCCGCCGGCGCAGGCTTTCGGGTACTTCGCGTAGTAGTCGGGCACCACGAGATCGATCACGAGCTGGCCCTTCAGGCGCTCGCGCGCGGCCTCGACGATGCGAATCGACCGGTCGACCTCGGCCTTGTTCGGCATCAGAGCGGCGCGGTTCACGTAGGCCCAGCCGTAATACTGGGTGTGGGCGACCTCCAGGCGCTTGGCGCCGAGCTTCACCGCGAGGTCGATGAACCCCTCGACCTCGTGGATGTTGCCCCGGTGGATCACCGAGTTCAGCGTCAGCGGCAGGCCGAGCTGGGTCACCCGCTCGGCGAAGGCGAATTTCTGCGGCTGGGCGTTCTTGAGGCCGCCGATCTTCTCGGCATTGGCCGCGTCGACGCCCTGCACCGAGAGCTGCACGTGGTCGAGGCCGGCATCGTAGAGCGCGTCGAGCTTCTGCAGGGCGCCCCCGACACCGGAGGTGATGAGGTTGGAATACAAGCCCAGTTTCGCGCAGGTCGCGGTGATCTCGACGATGTCGTTGCGTGCCGTCGGCTCGCCGCCCGAGAGGTGGACGTGCAGCACGCCCAGGGCCGCCGCCTCCGTCAGCACCCGCTGCCACGTCGCGGTGTCGAGCTCGCCGGAGCGCCGGTCGAGTTCGAGCGGGTTCGAGCAGTAGGGACAGCGCAGGGGACAGCGATGGGTGAGCTCCGCGAGGAGCCCGACCGGGGCCGGCAGGGCGGGGGCGTTCGGCGTGATCGCGTTCATCGCTCCAGGACCCGTTTCGTGGCCAGATCGTTCAGCATCACGAGGATGTCGGCCTCGATCACGGTCACGTCCGCCGTGAATTTCTCGGCCAGCACCCCGGCGATGTCGCGCACGGTGCGTCGGCCGTCGACCAGTTCCAGGACCATGACCGCGTTGGCGTCGAGGTCGAAGGTGCGCTCGGGCGCCAGGAGGACGTGCTGGTCGCGCACGGCGTCGTGGCGCAGGCGCACGCCGCGGGGCAGGCGCGGCACGTCCTGCGCCGTGAGGGTGCCGGTGCCGGCGGCCTGGGACGCCACCGGCTCGGGCACCAGCCCGGTGCCGGGCGTCCAGGCATCCGGCGGGATCAGGCCGGGGGCGACGTAGGCGAAGTACAGGGCGTCGAGCTGCGTCCAGAGCACGTTGCACTTGAACGTCAGCGCCTCCATCGCCTGGCGCTGCAGCGCCGGCGTGGTGGCGTGCTCCTTGACGTAGGCGATGGCGAAATCGGCGTCGCGCGGGGCCTGGGTCAGGCGCTTGTCGAAGTAGGCGAGCGTGTCCTTGGTGATGAAGTCGTAGTTCTTCAGCATCCCGGCCACCCGCTCCGAGATGATGGTCGGCGAGAACATCTCGGTCAGCGAGGAGGCGATCGCCTCGAGGAGCGAGCGCTCCTTCACGAAATGCACGTAGGCATCGACCGAGAACCGGGTCGCCGACAGGATGCCGTGCGTCGATTCCACGTAGTCGCGGGCAAAGCCCACGCCCTCGGCGAGCTTGAGCCAGCGCTCGATGCCGCCGTCGCCGGGCGCGTCGCCGTCATGGTCGACGATGCGCTGGCGCCAGACCCGGCGCAGCGACGCGTCGGTCATGCGCGCGAGCACGGCGGCGTCCTTCACCGGGATCATCGCCTGGTAGTAGTAGCGGTTCAGCGCCCAGGCCCGGACCTGATCCTTGTTCAGCTTGCCGTCGTGCAGCAGGCGGTGGAACGGATGCAGGTTGTGATAGCGGCGCGCCCCGATGTCGCGCAGGGCCGCCTCCAGCTCCTCGGGCGAGAGCAGGCGCTGGGCCTCGTCGGTCTGCGGCGTGGGGAAGGGCGCGGTCATGGCGTGGCTCGCGGATCAGCGTGGAGCGGTTTTAGGAACTTTTCTTATCAATCGCGCCGCACCCCGTGAAGGCCGCGGGCGCGCAGACGCAATTCAATCGGACACAATGTATGCCGTCGGCACTAAACTGCCAGATGGACGCCTCACGAAAGGGTCAGCGTCAAACCGTCATGGGCCACGGTCCAACCCGCCGCCTCGACCTGGCGGCGCTCGCCGGATCCTTCGACCAGCACCGGGTTGGTGTTGTTGATGTGGACGAAGACCCGTCGGCCGATCGCCACGTCGGACAGGGCCGCGATGGAGCCGCCCTCGCCGGTCATCGGCACGTGGCCCATGCGCCAGCCGGTCTTGGTGCCGACGCCGGCGCGGATCATGTCGTCGTCGAGGAGCACGGTCCCGTCGAACAGCAGGGCGTCGACCCCGCCGATGCGGGCCTTCAGATCCGCGGTGACCCGGGCGCAGCCGGGGATGTAGGCGAGGCGCCGGCCACCGGCCTCGATCATCGCGCCGACCGTCGTCTCGGTCTCGGCGCCGATCTCCAGGGTCTCGTCCTCGAGCCACAGGGGCACCTTGCCGGGCACCGCGAACAGGGTGACGTGCAGGCCCGGCACCGGCTCGAAGCGCCGGTCGAGGGCGATCGGCTCGCGGGCGACGACGCCGGCGGCCATCACGTCGAACACCCGGTTGGCGCCGACCGATTCGAGGATTCCGCTGGTTCCGTAGAGGGTGAAGGGCTGGCCCTCCCGGAGGGTCAGCAGGCCGGCGACGTGGTCGACGTCGCCGTTGGTCAGCAGCACGGCATGGATCGGCGAGTGCCGAAGCCCGTCGCGCGGATGCATCGCCGGGTTGTCGAACAGCTGCTGGCGGATATCGGGGGAGGCGTTCACCAGGAGCCAGCGCTCTCCATCGGGAGAGACGGCGATGCTCGACTGGGTCCGCGGCCTGACGCGGGTCTCGTCCTCGCGGGCGAGGGCGCAGATCGGGCAGCGGCAATTCCACTGGGGAAGGCCGCCGCCCGCGGCCGAACCGAGGATCAGGACATGCATGGTGGAACCGACGCTGCCTTGAGATCCTCGGGTTCGACGAAAACTGAGTTGCGAGGGCTCAGTTAAAGGTGTCGATCTCAGCCGACTCGTAGCTGGTGACTTCCATGCCGACGCAGATCTCGGAAACGATGGGGGCAGCCCAGGTCATGGTGTTTCTCCTGAAAGTTTCTTCTGAACGTCAGCAGCATCCCGATCGCCTCTAAGAAGATCGTAAGACACTGACGGCGCAGTGATTTCTGTCGCCGAGTTGATATCGACAATTTGGCTCGGCAGTTCAAGCGCTAAATTGCCGGTTTCTCCCAGCCACCCCCGCGAATCCGCTGCCGCCGTTAACGCGCGGTGCCGGAATCAGTGGCGGAAATCCTGTCCCTTGAGATCGAGCATGAAGCCCTTGCCCCGTACCGTGACGAGGACCGGGCCGCCGAGCCGCACGAAGTCGGAGAGCTTGGTCCGCAGGTAACCCACGTAGACATCAACGACATTCAGGGAGAGGCCGCCCTGGCCGGCCCAGAGCTTGTCGAAGATGTCGCCCCGGGAAACGGGGTGGTTGGCGTTGTCCATCAGGAGCGCGAGCAGCTCCGCCTCACGGGGGGTGAGGCGCGCCGTCGCATCGGCGAATCCCACCTGCCGGACGGTCAGGTCGAGCATGAGCTTGCCGGCGGTGACGATGCTGCGCGGCTCCTCCGAGGCCTTGCGGCGCAGGAGGTGGGTCTGGAGACGGGCCAGCAGCTCGTCGAAGACGAAGGGCTTCACGATGTAGTCATCGGCCCCCAGCGCCAGTCCCTCGGCGCGGTCGCGCACCTCGTCCCGGGCCGAGAGGAAAAGAATCGGTCCCGGATAGCCGCCCTCGCGCAGGGAGCGGCAGACGTCGTGGCCCGAGCCGTCCGGGAGGGTGATGTCGAGCACCACCGCCTCGGGCGCCTCGGCGCGGGCGACCGCGAGGGCGTCGTCGACCCGGCCGGCGACGCCGACGATGAAGCCCTCCGCCTCCAGGCCGCGGGCGAGCATGGCGCGGATGTCGCTGTCATCCTCGACGATCAGTACGCGCGTCATGCCACGGTCTCCTGGGTGCCCGTCGGGGACGACGAAGGGGGAAGTTCGGCGCCGCCGGCCGACAGCGCGGGCAGGTCCAGGCAGACCTGCGCACCGCGCCCGCCCGGCCCCGCCCCGAGGCGGATGGTGCCATCATGCCGCTCGACGACCCAGCGCGCCAGGGCCAGTCCGATGCCGAAGCCGGCCTCTCCCGTGGGACTGTCGCGGCGGAAGCGCTCGAACAGGCCGTCGCCGAGGTCGGGAAAGCCCGGCCCGTCATCGGTGATGGTCACCACCGCGTGCCCGCCCTCCGCCCGCGCCAGGGTGACCACCACTCGGGTGAGCCCGGTGGCGTGGCGCAGGGCGTTGTCGATCAGGCTCTCCACCACCTGACGCAGCCATTCCCGGTCGGCGAGCAGCGTCGGGTCGGCCTCGGACGGATCGAGGCTCAGCGCCACGCGGCGGCGGGCGGCCTCGGAGGCCATGCCGTCGACCGCGTCGGCCAGGATCTCGCGCGCGCCCACCGGGCGGCGGTCGAGCTCGATCTGCCCCGATTCGGAGCGGGCGACGCGCAGCAGGTCCTCGACCCGGCGCTTCAGGCGGAGCGCCCGCTTGCGGATGGTGGCGAAGACGGGCGTGACGTCGAGCTGGCGCCCGGCCGAGCGGGCCGCGATGTCGCACTCGCCGAGGATGACCGTGAGGGGCGTCCGCAGCTCGTGGCTGACATCGGCGAAGAAGCGCCGGCGCGAGCGGTCCACCGCCTCCAGCCGAGCATTGGCGGCGCGCAGATCCAGGGTGCGGACCGCCACGGTGTCCTCCAGAGCGGCGCGGTCGGCGGCGAGGCGGCCCTCGCGCCGGGCGAGGCGGGCGGCCATGCGGTTGAAGTTCGCGACCAGCAGGCCGAGCTCGTCCCGGGTCGCCACGGAGAGGCGGGTGTCGAGCTCGCCGCGGCCGACGGCGCTGGCGGCACGGCGCACCGCCTCGATCCGGGCCAGCACGGGACGGGTCACCGCCCGGTAGAGCAGGAGCACGATGGCGAGCGCCCCCGCCACGGCGGCGAGCGAGGCGACCCGCAGGGTGCTGGAGAGCGCGCGCGCCGCGTCCGAGCCGGCGATCATCGAGCGCCGCTCCACCTCGATCAGGAAGGAGAGGGGCTGCCCGGTCATGGCGCCGAAGCCGTTCAGGGCGCCCCGGATCGCCGCCTTGCGCGACTCGTCCTCGGACTGGCGCAGCACCTGGGTCACCTGCCGGTCGAGGATCGCGCGCGCCGCGCGCAGCTGCGCCAGGGGCCGCGTGCGGGCGGCGTACTGGGTGCGGTCGAGGGGATCGTCGCTGGACGCGATGGAGCGCCCGAGGGCCTCGTCCACCGCCACCAGGGCCCGGTCGACGTTGGTGCGCGCCACCGCCAGGCCCTCCGGCTGCGCGTCGGGGTTGCTCACCGCCTCCAGGGCGGCGAGGCCGTACTGGGTCATGCGCCCCGACAGCTCGACGAGGAGTTCCAGGCGTCCCTGCGCCGCGAGCGTCCGGTCGATGGTGCGCTCGGCCGCGCTGATCGAGGCGAGCACCCCGAGGGCGGCCAGGACGACGAGGAGCGCGGTGGCGCCGAGGAGCAGCGCGAACCGGACCTTCAGCGAGCGCATGGTTCTGCCAGCCTATCCTGCGTTCGTCCCGACGCGTTCCGCGTCCTGCCGGATGCGCCGATCCGTTCCGTCCCCGGCAGGTTCTCCAGGCCGAGTTCTCTAGGCCGAGCTCCGCCGGTGAGGCAAGGCGACGGGGTTCGGACGAAGCTCCCGACTACCTACCCGCGCGCCTTCACAGGTCGCGCGGCTGGCTGCCCCGGACGGCGCAGCGCCACTTGGTGACGTGCCATTCCGGGTGCTCCTCCTGCCACTTGGCGATGGCGCTCTGGGAGTTGCGCAGGCAGATGAAGGGACTGCGCGCCTCGTAGGAGAGGTCGATCTTGTCCTCGCGGCATTGCGAGGGCTGCGACAGGAGGCAGATCGAGAGCAGGATGAGCATCGGTGACGCCGGGTTCGCGCGGGGGAGGCGCGGGAGGCCGGCACAATGGTGCCATCCCGCGGCCGACGAAGGTCGTCCGATCGGGAGGATTGTGCAAGTCCGCCGGCCAGATCGACCGGACTCGTGATGGCGGGGCGGCCCTCAGGCCGCCGCCACCCAGAGCTCGCCCTTGCCCAGGGTCGCGAGATCGCCCGAGTAGCGGGTCAGCGCCCCGGCCGCGAGATCGGCATGGGCGGGGCTCAGGGGCCGGAGCGAGCGCGCCAGCAGCCGCAGGAACACGAGGTCGTGCGTGCCGGTCTCCACGAAGCTCGGGGTCAGGGCCCCGACACCGCCGGCCAGGATGGTGCCGCGGCGCATGCCGAAGCCCGGATGGTCGCCGAGGCTCGTGGCCGCGATGGTGCCGGCGATCATCCGCGCGCCCGCATAGGCGCCGGCCCGGCCCACCAGGATCAGGCCGCGCCGCATGCGGTCGCCGAGATGGTCGCCCGCCGAACCGTGGATCACCAGGGTGGCGCCGTCGAGCCCGGCCTTGGCGGCGTAGACCGCGCCGCCGGCATGGTCGCCGGCATCGCCCTCGATCGTGATCGTGCCGCCGGTGGCGCCCGAGCCCGCGAAGGGGCCGGCCGAACCCGTGACGGTGACGGAGCCAGACTGCATGCCCGCCCCGAGGCGCTGGCCGACATCACCGATCACCCGGATGCTTCCGCCGCCGAGCGAGGCCCCGACCCGGTCGAGGCGGGACGAGCCGCCCTCGATGACGAGGTCGTCCGAGCCGTCGAGGGCGAGCGTGAAGCAATCGCCCAGCGTCAGGCCGCGCCGGCTGGTGCCGACGGGGAGCCTGGCCGCCTCGGCCTCGCTGAGGCCGCTCAGGGACAGCGGGGTGACGTGCAGGAGGTCGAGCCGCTCCGGCGGCTCCTGGCGCAGGGTGAGGGTGCTCATGTGAGGGTGCTCATGCCGCTCCGGCCTCGCTGCCCGGCTCCTTCGAGAGCAGGTTCTTCAGGTGATAGTGGTGGCGGCCGAGATTGCCGCCGTAATTGCCGGCCGTGACCGCGACGAGGCCGTGGGCGGCCCCGGCCTCGGTGGCCGCGTGCAGGGCCGCGCGCATCGATTCCGCGACGGCGTCGGAGGTCAGCGCGTCGATCACGATCTCCAGCACGACGCCGACCTCGGCCGAGAGCTCGGTGCCGGCCCGGCCCTTCAGGGTCGGGCAATAGGCGTCGTTGGTGGAGGCCATCATGCCCTTGGTGCGGGCGCCGACCTTCGAGCCGGAGCGGACGATGCCGCCGGGGAAGGGCAGGATCGCGCCCGGAACCGCGCGGGCGGCCTCGACCGCGATCTCGGCGACCCTGAGGGTGTCGGCGTGCCTGCGCCCGAGGAACAGCAGGTTGCCGCCGCCGACCGCGCCGTCCACCGCGCGGACGAAGTCCTCGCACAGGAACTCGCCGTCCATGACGGGGATGCGCCAGTAGCGCCGGGCCTTGCCGGTCACCGGGTCGGTCAGGCGCTTGGCCACGGCGAAACCGTCGCCGAAGTAGCGGATCGCGCCGCCGAGCTTGATCTTGGTCGGCCCGTCGACGCCCGCGTAGCAGGCGGTGCCCGGGCAGGTGAGGATGCACTGGCCGACCCGCTTGAGGAGCTGGTCCTTGAGGCCGTTCGGCTCGAAGCCGAACAGCAGCACACGCACGCCGGGGCGCCCGTCCGGCGTCTCCTCGGGGGAGAGCTCGCAGTCGATCCCGGCCTCGGCGCCGCAGCCGATCACCGAGGTGGCGAAGCCCGTCATCACGGTGGCGGCGATCATCGCCCATTTGGGCGTGTCGTTGGTGATGACGATCGCGGTGCCGGCGACGTCGAACGCCTCCGCGAAGGTGTCGATCACCGGAATGCCGTTGAGGGTGAGGTCCGTCATCTCAGTCACCGGTCCCCACGCGACGCATTTCGATCGAGCCCGGCAGGCTTCTCAGGTCCGACATGCTTCTCAGGAACGACATGCGACCTCCGCGAACACGTCCGGCTTCGGGAAGGCCTCGTCGGGCACCGCGAAGCTCCTGAGGCCGGTGCCGAAGCGGTCCTGCAGGTAGGTCTCGGCGCGGGCCGCCATCGCCTTGTCGGATTCCACGGTGAGTTCCAGCGTGCGGCCGGAGCGCCAGGCCACGACCTCGCCGTCCTCCACGATGGTCTCGCCGTCCTTCAGGACCAGCCTGGCGCGGGCGAACATCGCCGTGCGGTCGGGGTCGTCGCGATAGACCGCGACGTCGGCCCGGGCGCCCTCGCGCAGGTGGCCGCGGTCGGCGAGGCCGAGGAGCTTGGCGGGTCCCGAGCGGGTGAGCTGGGCGATCTCCGAGAAGCTGTACTCGCGCTCGATCGCGCAGAGGCCCGAGCGCTCGGCGATGACCTTGTGCAGGGAGGCGATCTCGCGGTCGCGCTCCTCCTTGTCCATCAGGAAGTGGATGATCCGCGGGTAATCCGTGAAGGGACCGCCGTTGGGGTGGTCGGTGGTCAGGATGGTGCGCTCCGGCTCCTTCGAGAGGAGCATCAGCTCGAGGCCGATCGCCCATTGCAGGGAGCTCACCGGTCCGCGCGGCTTGTAGAGGAACGGCACCACGCCGCCGCCCTCGGCGTCGCCCGCGGTGAGGATCCACTTCTTCGGGTTGGCGCCCTTGCGGCCGGCGAACTGGCGCAGGATGTCGAGCGAGATCGTCACGGTCTGACCGAAGGCGACCTGGCCGACGTCGTAGGTCGCGTTGGGGTGCGCCTCCATGGCCTCGGTGATGCGCTCGGCCGCCGAGCGGAAGCCCCCGGTCTGGGGATTCTCGGGGTCGGCGACGCCGTAGCCGTAGAACTGGGCGTGGGCGAAGTGGATGCGCCGGCCCTCCGCCGCCTCCAGGGTCGCCACGAAGGATTCGTCGGCGCCCGGGATGCCGAGGTTGTTGCAGTGGACGTGCAGCGGGTGCGGCACGCCGATCTCCTCGACCGCGTCGAGGAGCGCGCCCATGATCCGGCGCGTCGAGAGGCCGTAGACCGGGATCTCGTCGTCGAGGCCGAGCTTCAGCATCCCGTCCTTGAAGGCCGAGGCGCCGCCCGCATTGATGCACTTGACGCCGAGGCCCCGCGAGGTGGCCACCGACAGGGCGACGAGGTCGCGCACCGCCGCCTTGCCCTCGCGCGCCCGCAGGAGCTGGAGCAGGTGGTCGTCGTTGCCCATCACCGTCAGGGCGCCGCGGTCGAGGAGCGGGATGTCGGCGAGCTCGAGCTGGGTGGCCAGCGCATTGGCGGGCGGCATCGCGGGCTCGACCGCCAGGGTGTAGCCCATCCGCGCGTAGTTCGCGCCGATCCAGGCGGCCGAGCCGCCGGCATGGGCGAAGGGATGGCCCTCGGGCGCGGCCTCGCTGGCGTAGAGCTCGGGCAGGAGCAGCCGGCTCATCACCACGTTGCCGCCGGCGATGTGCGAGTGCACCTCGACGCCGCCGGCCATCACCACGCAGCCGGTGGCGTCGATGGTCCGGTCGGGCGCGCGGTCGGAGGCGGCCACCACGCGGCCGTTCTCGATCCAGACCTCGCCGACCGCGTCGCGGCCGGCCGTCGGGTCGACGACCCGGCCCCCGTGAATCCGGATCAGCATGCGGCGCCCTTCTTCTGCGTGAGGCGTTGTTGGATACGATCTTGGATGGCGGTGAGGATGCCGGCCGCGCTCAGCTCGGCCGCCTGGCCGGAGGCCGGCGTATAGGTGATCGCGGCCCGGCGCTCGTCCCACAGGCTGCCGCCGGCGGTCTCGCCGGGCACGCCCACGGCGAAGACCACGTCGGCGACGTCGCCGCCGGCCTCGGGGCTGCCGACGCCCACGATGGCGACGCTCGGCAGGGTCCCGAGCCAGTCGGGACGCGGGGCGGGCAGGGAGGCGAGCCAGAGGGCGGCGTCGGCCTCGCCGGCGGCGATCTGGCGGGCGCTGTCGAAGCGCCAGGGATCGTGCTCGGGCACGTGGCGGCCGAAGCCGACGCGCGGGGCCTGGCCGGTGGTCCAGGCGGCGAGCTGCAGGAGGGCGCGGCCCTGGAACGGGTCGGAGAGGGGCAGGCCGAAGAAGCGCGTGACCTCGTTGAGGTCCTTGATCATGCCCTGGAGCATCTCGACGCCGAGTTCGCCGATCTCGGCCGGGTCGTACAGGACGACGCCGTACTGCGCGGTGCTCAGGCGCCGGGCGAGGTCGGCATAGGCCGCCTCGCCGCCGAGATTGCCCTTCAGGAAGGCGCGCAGATGCGCGATCGAGACCGCGAGGCCGCCGGCCTCGGCCGGGTAGGCCACGTGCCGGGTGGCGCCGTTGCGCGGGCCGCCGAGGGACAGGATGACCCGCTCCGAGCCGGCGGCACGGCCGCGGGTCGCCTGCGAGCCGGCGATGTCCTGGACGATCGGGCGGTCCCAGGGCGCGTTGCCGACGATGAGGACCGCGTCGGCCCGGCCGACGGCCTCGGCCGGCGTCGTCGTCATCGCGCCGGTGCGGCTCAGGGAGCCGAGCTCGGCATAGAGGCTCGGGCCGGCCACGGGATCGACGGAGGCGCCGAGGGCGTCGGCCAGGTGATAGGCCGCGCGCACCGCGCTCAACTCGGCGCAGAGACCCGCCAGGACAGCCGTCTGCGCTGAAGCGAGGAGCGTGGCGGCGGCCTCCACCGCCGCGTCCGCATCCGTCGCACCACCCTTCACCCAGGCCGCCATGCGTTGCACCTTGGAAAATCGAGGGCCCGGCGCGCACCGTATTCGGCGTCGCGCGCGGCGGGACTGAGCCAGTCCATGTCGTTGGGGCGGCACGTTTGCATCGGCGCCGCCCCCCAGGCAACCCCCCAGGACCGTCCGGCGCGAATCAGGAGCCCGGCGCCGCGGGGGGGAGACATCGGGACCCCGGCGCCGCGCCGGGAGATTTGCCCGATGCGCTTGCGACGGGTCGGCGCTCCGTGGGAGAAGCCGGCGGCGCGGGATCGGCGGCCCGACGGGGCACGGGGCCGCATGGAACGGGAGGACGGGTCGCGATGGAGGGGATCGACGTGATGCGGCCCCCGAGCGGGCCGGGCGAACCCGGCACCGGCCTGCGGGTGCACGCTCCCGCCCGCCTGCATTTCGGATTCCTCGACCTGCATGGCGGGCTCGGCCGGCGCTTCGGCAGCATCGGCCTCGCCCTCGACGCCCCGGCCGTGACCCTGACGGCGCGACCGGCTGGGCGCCTCGACGTGACCGGGCCGGAGGCACGGCGCGCCGCCGCCTACGCCCTGGCGGCCGCCGGGCATCTCGGCATCGCCGGTCACGCCGCGCTCACCATCGAATCCGCCATTCCCGCCCATGCGGGCTTCGGCTCCGGCACCCAGCTGGCGCTCAGCGTGGCGGCGGCCCTGGCCGGCCTCGCCGGGCGGCCCTTCGCGCCGGAGGACTTCGCCAACGCCCTCGACCGGGGCAACCGCTCGGGCGTCGGGCTGGCGGCCTTCACGCAGGGCGGCCTCATCGTCGATGGCGGGCGTGACCCCGACGGCAACCCGCCGCCGGTGATCGCCCGGCTGGCCTATCCGGAGGCCTGGCGCGTCGTGCTGATCCTCGACACCGGCATGACCGGCGTCCACGGCACCCGCGAGGTCGCGGCCTTCCGCGACCTGCCGCGTTTCCCGGAAGCCCAGGCCGCCGAGATCTGCCGCATCGTGCTGATGCAGGTGCTGCCCGCCGCGGTCACCGCGGAGCCCGAGGGGTTCGGCGCCGGCATCACCCGGATCCAGCAGCTCATCGGCGACCACTTCGCGCCCCACCAGGGCGGCCGCTTCGCCAGCCCGGCCGTGGCCGAGGCGCTCGCCGCCATCGCCGAATTCGGGATCGTGGGCTACGGCCAGAGCTCCTGGGGACCGACCGGCTTCGCCCTGGTGCCCTCGGAGGCCGAGGCCCGCGCCCTGGTGGCCATGCTGGAGCGCCCCGGCCCGCTGAAGTTCCTGGTCGCCCGGGGGCGCAACACCGGCGCGACGGTCACCGCGCTTTAAGACGACGTCCTGTAGATCCGAGCTTCGGGCCGCCCGCACCGGGCAGGCTTTGACAATTCGACGCCTCGGCGCACGATCGGGCCGCGTCACAGCACGAAGGGAGTCCGACGATGGCCCGCTCGATCCTGCACATGATCACGCCTCTCAAGCACATGAGCCCGTTCGACGTGAACATGGCCGTGGATGCGGGCTTCGAAACCATCGCCACCTACGCGAATGCGACGCTCGCGGACGTGACGACGCTCGTGCAGGATTCGATCTTCTCGCGCGCCCCCCAGGACGGCGTGCGCACCGGGATCTTCATCGGCGGCAAGAACGCCGAGGACGCCCTCGACATGATGGACCGGGCCAAGAAGGCCCTGGTGCCGCCCTTCGCCAACCACATCTTCGCCGATCCGGCCGGCTCCTTCACCACGGGCGCGGCCATGGTCGCGGAGGTGACCCGCGCCCTGAAGGCGAAGTTCGACACCGGCCTCGAGGGCAAGCGCATCGTCATCTTCGGCGGCGCCGGCGTCGTCGCCTACGTCGCCGCGGTGATCGGCGCCCTGCACGGCGCCAAGGCCGTCCTCGTCGGCCATGACGGCGAGGAGCGCGTCAGCAAGATCGCCAACACCATGCGCTGGCGCTTCGACGTCGAGGTCGAGGCGGTGGACGGCTCCACCGTGGCCGCCCGGCGCGCCGCCATCGTGAACGCCGACGTCATCCTCTCGGCCGGCCCGGCCGGCATCCCGATCCTCACGGCCGAGGACCTCGAAGCCGCCCCGAAGCTGCTCGTGGCCTCCGACGTCAACGCCGTGCCGCCCGCCGGCATCGCCGGCATCGACGTCAACGCCGTCGACGTGCCCCTGCCCACGGGTCGGGGCGTCGGCATCGGGGCGCTGGCAGTGGGCAACGTGAAGTACCAGACCGAATCCCGCCTCTTCCGCCGGATGCTGGAGGCCGACGAGCCGCTCTGCCTCGACTTCCGCGACGCCTACACGCTGGCGGTCGAGGTGGCGGGCTGACGCCCGAACCGTCGGAGCCGGCACCGGCCCTCGCCGGTCGGACCCTCCTGATCGCCGCCCAGTCCGGCCGCGCCCTCGCCCAGGCGGCGCGGCGGGCGGGCCTGGCGCCCCTCGTCCTCGACCTGTTCGGCGACGCGGACACCCGCGCTTTGGCCGAGGGCTACCGCCAGGCCGAAGGACGGTTCGGAGCCGGGCTGCTCGGCGGCGACGCGATCCTGCGCCATCTCGACATCCTCGCGGCCGAGGGGCCGGGCGAACCCCTCGGCCTCGTCCTCGGCAGCGGCTTCGAGGCCGCCCCCGACCTGATGCGGACCATCGCGGGACGCCACCGCCTCCTCGGCGCCGGTCCGGATTGCGTGGCCGCCCTCAAGGATCCCTTCGCCCTCGCAGCGCTGTGTCGGGCGCAGGCCGTCCCGCACCCGGCCGTCACCCGCGATCCCGTGCCCGACAGGTCCGCCTGGCTGCTCAAGCGGGCCGGGGGTTCGGGCGGCACGCATATCCGCGCCGCGCCGGGCGGCCCCGCCCCGCCGGGCGCCTATTTCCAGGCCCGGGCGCCGGGACGGGCCGTGTCGCTGGCGGTCCTGGCCGACGGCGCCGCGATCCGGGTGGTGGGGGTCACCGAGCAATGGAGCGCCCCGTCTCCCCTCCGGCCCTTCCGCTACGCCGGCGCCCTGGAGCGGGCGCCCCACGAGCCGCCGGTGCTCGGGGCCGAACTCCTGGCGACGATGGCGGCCGGGGTCGCGTGCCTCGCGGCGGCGACCGGCCTCAGGGGGCTCGCCAGCGCCGATTGCCTCGTGGACGGGCGGGATTGGTGGCTCACCGAGATCAACCCGCGCCCGGGCGCCACCCTCGACGTGCTCGACCGGCGCCGGACCCCGCTCCTCGCCCAGCACATCGCGGCGAGCCTCGGCCGTCTGCCCGATCCGGAACCCGCACCGATGGATGCGGCGGCGTCGGAAATCTGCTACGCGGCCAGCGGCTACGCGCCGATGCCGCCGATCTCCTGGCCGGATTTCGTGCGCGACCGCCCAAGACCCGGCACCACGGTGGCGCGCCACGCACCGCTGTGCACCCTGTTCGCCACAGGGCCGGACTCGGCCGCCACGAGAGCGATGTTGCGAAGCCGGGCCGCGGAACTGCGGACCCTGCTCGCCCTGACGGAGGGACACCCATGACCACCAGCCCGAGCGGCGCGAAATTCCCGTTTCCGAGCGTCAACGCCCTGACCGCGCCCCTGGTGGAGCGGCTGGTCGCCGATGCCGAGGCCCTGCGCCTGTCCGTGACCACCGAGAACGGCGCCCGCATGGTCGATGCCGGCGCGACCGTGCGCGGCTCCATCGAGGCCGGGCGCCGCATCGCCGAGATCTGCCTCGGCGGCCTCGGCACCGTCTCGATCGCGCCCTCCGGCCCGATCGCGTCCTGGCCCTACTCGGTGATCGTGCACGCCGCCGATCCGGTCATCGCCTGCCTCGGCAGCCAGTATGCCGGCTGGTCCCTGGCCGACGAGATCGGGGATTCCGGCTTCTTCGCCCTCGGCTCCGGCCCCGGCCGCGCCGTGGCGGTGGTGGAGGACCTCTACGGCGAGCTCGGCTACAAGGACACCGCGACCCAGACCGCCCTGGTGCTGGAGGCGGCCGGCGGCCCGCCGGCCTCCGTCGTCGCCAAGGTGGCCGAGGCCACCGGCCTGGCGCCGGAGCAGCTGACCTTCATCTACGCCCCGACCCAGAGCCTGGCCGGCTCGACCCAGGTCGTCGCCCGCGTCCTCGAGGTCGCCCTGCACAAGGCCCACACCGTCGGCTTCGACCTCCACAGGATCGTCGACGGCATCGGCTCCGCCCCGCTCTCGCCGCAGCACCCGGACTTCATCCAGGCCATGGGCCGCACCAACGACGCCATCATCTACGGCGGCCGCGTGCAGCTCTTCGTCGAGGCCGACGACGCCGATGCGCAGCAGCTCGCCGAGCAGGTCCCTTCGTCGAACTCGGCCGATCACGGCGCCCCCTTCGCCGACATCTTCGCCCGGGTGAACGGCGACTTCTACAAGATCGACGGCGCCCTCTTCAGCCCGGCCGAGGTGATCGTCACCTCCGTCACCACCGGCAGGAGCTTCCGCGGCGGCAAGCTGATGCCGGAGCTGGTCGAGGCGTCCTTCCGGTAAAGCGCCGGTTCCAAGCCCTCGCCCCGGTGCGGGCGAGGGTGCCCGCAGGGCAGGCGGGGGGAAGGGACGACCGCTCCGGATTCGGCGCTCCCTTCATCCGTCCCGCCGCGCGGGCCACCTTCTCCCGCAAGAGGGAGACGCCATTCACGTCGAGGCTATGGGAAACCCATGCGGATCGGGCTCGCGGCCGACAACGGCAACTGGCACAAGGCGCGCCTGAAGGCCGCCCTCGAACAGCTCGGCGCCGCGCCGGTGCTGTTCTCCATGGCCGACGTCGCGGTGGTGACGGGGGGACCCGAGCCCCTGCGGGTGCCCGGCTTCGCGACCCTGCCGGACGGCGTCCTCCTGCGCACCATCGCGGGGGGCACCTTCGAGGCGACGACCATGCGCCTCGGTGTCCTGCACGCCCTGGCGGCCGCCGGCACCACCGTGTGGAACTCCCCCGGCGCGATCGAGCGCTCGGTCGACAAAGCGATGACGAGCCTGCTCATCGCCCGGGCCGGCCTGCCGACCCCGGAGACCTACGTGCTCTCGAAGCGCGAGGCCGCCGCCGAGATCGTGGCGCGGGAGGCGCGGCCCGGCCGTCCCCTGGTGCTGAAGCCGCTGTTCGGCTCGCAGGGGGAGGGACTCCAGCTGATCGAGCGCCCGGAGGACCTGCCCGACGAGGAGGCGGTGTCCCGGGTCTATTACCTCCAGCGCTACATCGCCCGCGCCGACGGCCTCTGGCGCGACTACCGGGTCTTCGTCTGCGAGGGCCGCGCCATCGCGGGCATGATCCGCGAGGGCGACGGCTGGATCACCAACGTCCATCGCGGGGGCCGGCCCCTGGCCTGGGCGATGCCGCCCGCCGCCGCCGAGCTCGCCGAGCGCGCGGCCGCCGCGGTCGGCGTCGATTATTCCGGCATCGATCTCGTGGAGGACGGGCAGGGGGGCTACCTCGTGCTGGAGGTGAACTCGATGCCGGCCTGGTCCGGGCTGCAGCGAGTCACCGAGGTCGACATCGCGCTCGCCGTCGCCCGCGGCTTCCTGAACGCCGTGCGGGCGGCCCGCCCGCCCCGCCTCGTCTCGGCCCTCGGATGATCGCACCCGAGGCCATCGCCGCCGCCTACCGCGCGAGCTGCCTCGACGAGCTCGACGCCCTCAAGCCCGGCAACGTCCACGCCTTCGCCGACGGCCACCGCATGGCGGTGGCGGATTTCGTGGCGAGCGCGGAGGTCTCCGCGCCGTACCTCGCCGAGGCCGGGGCGCCGGTCGGCCGGCGCGTGCGCGGGGCGGTCGCGGCGACGATCGACCGGGTCGGCCAGAACACCAACCTCGGCATCCTGCTCCTCTGCGCGCCCCTGGCCCTGGCGGCCGAGGCGGCCCCGCCCCTGCGCCCGGCCCTCGCGGCCCTGCTCGACGGCCTCGATTCCGCCGATGCGCGCGACGTCTACGCCGCGATCCGCCGGGCCAATCCGGGCGGCCTCGGCCGGGCCGAGCGCCACGACGTCACCGATGCGGCGGCCCCGGCTTCGCTCCGGGCCGCCATGGCGGAGGCCGCCCCGCGCGACGCCATCGCGCGGGCCTACGTGACCGGATTCGCCGATCTGTTCGCGATCGGCCTGCCGGCCCTGGCGGCCGCCCGTGCGCGGGGTCTGGCGCCGCCCTGGTGCACCACCGCCGTCTACCTCGCCTACCTCGCCCGGGTGCCGGACAGCCACGTGGCCCGCAAGCACGGCCTCGACCGGGCGGAGGCCCTGCGCGCCGAGGCGCAGGCGCTGCTCGCCCTCGACCTCGAAGCGGCGCCGGTGGAGGCCCTGCTCGACCGGGACCGGGCCTGGAAGGCGGCCCGCCTCAACCCCGGCACCAGCGCGGACTTCACGGTGGCCACGCTGTTTCTCGCCCGCCTCCTCGAGGCCGGGGCCGAAACCGATCGGCCCGGTCAAGATTTCGCCGACTCAAACGAAGGTTCCGCCCGGCGATGAATAAATTGCCAGGCCGTACGCCCCGCGCAGGGTTGTTCCCGGCAAGGCCCCAGAGTAGGGTCCGCGCCGCGATCCGGGCTAACCGGTCCGGTCCCTCGATGGACTGGACGCCGTGAACAAGGATAGCTGCCGACCGCGCCTGAAGCTCGGGGGCGGTCACGTCTTTTCAAGACTTTGGGAGAAACCCCACATGGCGAAGATCAACAAGGTTCTGGTCGGCGAGGCCCTCGTCGGCGATGGCAACGAGGTCGCCCACATCGATCTCATCATCGGACCGCGCGGTTCGCCGGCCGAGGCCGCTTTCTGCAACGGCCTCGTGAACAACAAGCACGGCTTCACCAGCCTGCTCGCGGTCATCGCGCCGAACCTGCCCTGCAAGCCGAACACCCTGATGTTCAACAAGGTCACCATCAACGACGCCCGTCAGGCCGTCCAGATGTTCGGCCCGGCCCAGCACGGCGTCGCCAAGGCCGTGCAGGATTGCGTGGCCGAGGGCACGATCCCCGCCGATGAGGCCGACGACCTGTTCATCCTGGTCGGCGTGTTCATCCACTGGGAAGCGGCCGACGACGCCAAGATCCAGAAGTACAACTACGACGCCGTGAAGCTCTCCATCGAGCGCGCCGTCAAGGGCGAGCCCACCGCCGCCGTCGTCACCGAGCAGCGCAACTCCGCTTCGCACCCCTTCGCGTCGAACGCTTAGATCGGGGGCAGTCCTGGGCAGAGCGCGCCTCCGCCCGCACCGCGGGGCCTGCTCCAGCGACTGGCTTCCATCTTCCTCGGACGATGAACACATGACGGGGCGGCCTTCGGGCCGCCCCTCTCTTTTGCGCCGGGCGTCAGACGCACGGGCCTCCGTTCCGCAAGGCCCCGTCATGGATGGCGGAGGCCACGAGGGCGCCGGCCACGCCCCGGTGCCGTAGGGCCGCGATGTCCGCCGGCCCCCGCACGCCGCCCGCCGCGTAGAGGCGCGTCCCCGGGCTCGCCGCCGCCACCGCCGCCAGGCGGTCGAGGTCCGGCCCGGCCCCGACCCCGATCCGCCCGAGCGTCATCACGATGACGTCGCGCGGCCAGTGGGCCGGCGTCTCGTGCAGGGCGGCCGGTCCGAGGGGCTCGCCGTCCCGCGTGTCGAGGGAGAACACCGCCCGGTCGCCCAGGGCGCGCACGAGCGCGGCATCCGCCTGGCTCTCGCTGCCGAGCACCGGCCGGCCGAGCCCGGCGTCGAGGAAGGCCTCGACCCCGGCCGCCGCGGCGAATCCCGCATCGACCCAGAGGATGGTGCCGGGGCAGGCGGCCGCGATGGCGGCCAGGCTCGCGTGGTCGGGCGCGGCCCCGTCGACGATCGCGTCGAGGTCGGCCACGTAGAGGATCCGGGCCGGCACGGCCCCCAGGAGCCCGCGGGCCACGTCCGCCGGCGCCGATCCCTTTGCCAAGGGCGTGACGATCGGGGCATAGGAGGCGCGGTCCCCGGCCCGCGCCCGCACCACGATTCCGTGGCGCAGGTCGATCACCGGAATGATCTCGAATTCGTCCGCCATCCGGCTTCCTCCCGCGTTCAGGCCCGCCCGTGACACCACCGTCTGGATCTCCCGCCTCTGGATCTCCCGCCGCGTCCGCAGACGCGCCGGTGATCGGCTGGGATCTCGGCGGGGTCCATGTCAAGGCGGCCCTCGTCCGCGACGGCCGCTTGGTCGACGTGGTTCAGGCGCCGTGCCGCCTCTGGCGCGGCCTGCCCGCCCTCGACGAGACCCTGGCGCAACTGCCCGACTGGGCGCGCGGGGCGGCCGACCACGTCGTCACCATGACGGGGGAACTCACCGATTGCTTCGCCGGGCGCACCGACGGGGTGCGGCAGATCTCCGCCTGGGCCGGGACGACCCTCACCGGCCGGGTGCGGATCTATGGCGGACGCTCCGGCCTCCTCGCCCCCGCCGCCGCCGCGGCCCACGCCGCCGACATCGCCTCGGCGAACTGGCACGCCACCGCGGCCCTGATCGGCCGCCACCTCGCCGAGGGGCTCCTCGTCGATATCGGCTCCACCACCGCCGACCTCATCCCGATCGCGGCCGGGGCGCCGGTGGCGGCCGGCTACAGCGACGCCGAGCGCCTGGAGACGGGGGAGCTCGTCTATACGGGCGTGGTGCGCTCGCACCTCGTGGCGCTGGCCGACCACGCCCCGTTCCGGGGCCGGCGCACCGGGCTGATGGCCGAGACCTTCGCCACGGCCGCCGACATCCACCGCATCCTCGGCGATCTGCCGGAGGGCGCCGACCAGCAGCACAGCGTCGACCTCAAGGGCAAGTCGATCCCCGAGAGCGAGACCCGCCTCGCCCGCATCGTCGGACGCGACCGGGACGAGGGCAGCGCCGCCGAGTGGCGCGCCCTGGCGGCCCATTTCGCCGAACGGCAGCTCCGGCTTCTGCACGATGCGGCCGGCCTGGTACTGTCGCGCCGGCCCCTGCCAGACGGGGCGCCCGTGGTGGTGTGCGGCGCCGGCCGCTTCCTGGCCGAGCGCCTGGCCGCGCGCCTCGGCCGGCCGGCCCTCGCCTTCACCGACCTCGTCGCCGGCCCCCGCGCCGAGGCCGGGGCCGACTGGGCCTCCACCTGCGGCCCCGCCGTCTCCGTGGCGCTGCTGGCCGCCGATCCCACCTGACGTCCTGAAGAGAGACCCCGCGCATGAGTACGCCGCAGAAACTCGCCCGCATCCTCGCCAGCCGCTCCGGCGGCGGCATCGAGCTGGCCCTCGCCACCGAATCCGGCCAGACCCTGCGGGTTCTGGCGACGCCGGAGCAGATCGACATGCTGGTGGACGAACTCGAGGACATCCTGAACTCGCCGGAGGAGCCCGAATCTCCGGAGCCGCCGGCGGCGGCGTGAGGTGCAAGGGGCCGCAGGCTCTCGTGGTCAGAGCTTGACAGCTCGGCCCAGCCCGCTTGTGCCCGCTCAGAGCCGCTCGGAAGGCCCGCTTCGCGGCAGCTTGGTAGAGGATGACCTACGTCCGGGTGGGGTGGTTTCCGGCCAGTCCGGTTTCGGGTGGCGAAATCCTCATGCGCGCGTTCGCCTAATCCCGCAGATCGGATTTGGGCGTGGGAGGCTTGAACGATTACTTCGCGGAGTGGATGTTCGGCGGCCCGAGATGCTGGAGGAAATCCGGCTTGCCGAGGCTCACTCCAGCGCTGCGGAGGATCCCGTAGGCGGTGGTCACGTGGAAGAAGAAGTTCGGTAGCGCGAAGCCGGTGAGATAGGCCTGCCCGTTGAAGCGGTATCCCATGCCGTTCGGGAACTTCAGCTCCACCTCGCGCTCCGCACCTGAGGCCAATGCGGCCGGATCGATACCCTCGACGAAGGCAATCGTCCTGGCGCAGCGCTCCTTGAGTTCGGCGAAGGTCGCCTCGACGTCGGGCATCGAAGGCGCTTCGATCCCGGCGAGCCGTGCCACCGCATTCTTCGCGCTGTCGGACGCCATTTGATACTGGGCAGGCAGAGGCTTCATGTCCGGAGCCAGCCGCCGGATGAGCAACTCCGCTTCCGGCTTTTCCGATGCCGCCTTGTCAAGCCACGCGCTCATGCTGCGAAGCGCGTTCACGAAGATCGGGACGCTGACGTTGTGGATGCTGATGCTCATCCGGGCTGGCTAAGGCACCTGCCATCGAAGACGCGGTGAGAAGGCGCACACCGCGCAAGGGTGCGTCGAGCGAAGCTGCCGGAAGGCCGACGAACATCCGCTTCGGAGAAGCGACCGGGGTGGTCCGGGCGGCTGGCATGGGTCGCAAGCGGAACGTCCGCTTCGGGGCGAAACGCCAGGATCCGTTCTCCAACCGATCCGGCACGTCACGCGCGCCATACCCAGCCTCCGACACTCACCGCAGGAAATCCCCGAAGGAGCGCGGCCCGTCCGGGACCTTGATCTCGCCCGTCACCTTGAGCGTGGTCGCGTCGATCAGGCTCAGGGTGTTGGAGCCCCAATTCGCCACCGTCAGGGTGCGGCCGTCGCGGGAGGCGGCGATGCCCTCCGGGTGATCGCCGACCTCGATCGCCGCGACGTTGGTGAGGGTCTTCAGGTTGAACACCGTGACGGTGCCCGAATACTGGTCGGTGACGAAGCCCCGCGAACCGGCCAGAGCCACCACGTAGGGCCGCTCGCCCGTGGTCACCCGGCCGAGCTCGTGCCGGCCGGGCACATCGATCACCGAGACGTCGTTCGAGGTGACGTTGGCGGTGTAGGCGCGGGTCCCCTCGGCATCGAGGGTGATGCCGAACGGGTGCCGGCCGACGGGGATCTTCTGGACTTCCCGGGCCGCGGCGACGTCGACCACCGAGACCGAATCGCCCTCGCGGTTGGCCACCAGCAGGGTGGCGCCGTCGGGCGTCACGGCGATGCCGGAGGGCGAGGCGCCGACCTGGATCTCGGTGTCGAGCTGGGCGCCGTCGGGCGAGACCACGAAGATCCGGCTGCCGTACCAGTCGGCGACGTAGACCGCGCCGGATTTCGGATTGACCGCGATGCCGAGGGGGCCGCCGGGCAGGGCGAGGGTGCCCGTCACCGTGCGGGTGGCGAGATCGACCACGGCGAGGCCCGGTCCCTCGGGGCGGGTGACGAAGGCCGTCCGGCGGTCGGGCGAGAGGGCGATGCCGGCGGGCGCGCCGTCGATCGGGATCTGGGCGGCCACGCTGCCGGCCTCGAGGTCGACGATCGCCAGGGTGTTGGCTCCCTGGGCCGTGACGAGGGCCTCGTCGGCCCGGGCGGACGCGCCGAGCAGCAGGAGACCGAGGAGAGGGCCGGCGAGGCGCCGGCCCGTCCCCGTTCGCGATGCGATCAAGAACCGCTCTTCTCGATCTTGGCCTTCAGGGCGTCGAGGCCGGTGCGGTAGAGGCCGCGCACGGCCTTCTGCGAGGCCTCGTCGTTCAGCTCGGGCGGCGGATCGTTGTTCATGTAGCCGCGATAGAACGCGCCGTCCCAGGCGACCTTGGACTTGCCGCCGCCGGCATCCTCGACCTTGAGGGTGGAGGAGTAGTCGTTCACCGGCAGGGTCTTCACGTCGACCTTGGTGATCCGGTACGAGTAGCTCATCTTCTCGGCGGAGTACTTGTACAGCTCCTCGTCCACCGTGGCGCCGCCCTTGAGCGTCAGCGTGCGGGTGGCCTTGACCTCGTTGCCGCCCTTGCCCTCGGTCTTCTCCACCGGCGGCAGCCAGCTCATGTCCTGGAAGTTGCCGATCACGGCCCAGACCTTGTCGGGCGCCGCATTGATCTCGACGGTCTCCTCGACCTTCTTGCGGGTCGGGCCGTGCGCCTGGGCGCCGAACGAGACCAGGGCGAAGGCCGCCACGGTCGTCAGAGTGAGAAACTTCATCGGGTCTTCGTCTCCTCGGGAAAGCACATTCTACGGTGCTGGGGGGGAACGCTCGAGGATGCGATCGTCGCGGCCGAGGGCCGCGGCGACCTTGTCCTCGATCCAGTCCCAGGCCTCGCGCTCGGCGGGCCCGGCGGTCTTGGCGATCGCGATGGCGTGGTAGCGCATCTCGGTCAGGATCTTGTCGGGCTCCAGCATGTGCAGGCGGGTCGAGAGGATCGCCGCCTCCAGCACCGCCGCCTGCGCCCGGTTGTAGCCGATGAACGGCATGTGCGCCGCCGCGTGCACCATCCGGCCCCGGTAGCGGGGGCGCACCGCGTCCTCCTCCACGGCGGCGACCTCGAACTCGGCATGGCCGAAGCTCTCGGCGAGGCGCCGGCCGGCGATGCGCTCGCAGGGCAGGGTCGGCCAGTCGCGCCGCCCGGTGACGGCGCCGGCGATCACCCGCACGTCGCTGGGGCTGGAAGCGGCGAAGACCGGGTTGTCGGCGAGGTTGAGGATGGTGGGCGAGGGCCGGAACGGCGCCAGGATCCAGTCCGCACCGTCCTGGATCAGCCCGAACGGCACCAGGTGCAGCGACCCGTCGCGGGCGGTGGTGGTGACGACGGTCTCGAGGATCAGCGGCACGGGGTCAGGCCTTCCCTGCGGGGGCGGACGGGTCCGCCGGCGCGGGTTCGTCGGGAACGAACCGGCCGCAGACGATCCGGCCGCTCGTCTCCGCGGGGACCGGCGAGAGCGCGTCGGCGGCCCGGGTCTCGCCCGGCCCGGTCGTCGCGGGCGCTGCCGCCCCCGCCTCCGGCGGCGTCGCGTCACGGGCCGCGATCTCGGCGGCGGCGGGGCCGGAATGCTTCGTGTGGCCGGCCTTCTTGAAGGCGGTGGTGTCCTCCGCCTCGGCATCGGCCGCCGCCCCCCAGGCCAGGGCCTCGTCCTGCACGTAGCGCTTGCCGAGGCGCCAGGCGGTCTCGGCCTTGGTCAGCTCGCCACCGAGATAGAAGGCGTGGGCGCCGTCGCTCGCCACGTCGCCGGTCCTCTGGAGATCGGAAAAGAAGGCCATCGCGTCGGTGCCGATCGCATGGAGGTCGCGGTTGAACAGATGGATGCCGTCCTCGGCCACGGCGATGCGGTAGTTCGGGTCCTTCACCTCGGCCGCCTGGGCCGCGACCTCGTCCGGGGTCTGCACATAGGGCCGCTTGTCGTGGAGCGCCAGCAGGGCGCGGCCGTAGCCCTTGGGCAGGGCCGAATCGGCGCGCGCCGCGAACATCACCCGGCGGGCGGCGTCGTGCTCCTCCACGGTCCGGCGGGTGTGGTTGGAGACCTGGACGATGAGCACGTTGCGGATGGCGAGCTCCGAGCACATCCCGACCAGCAGGGCGGTGACGCCGAGGCTGTCGGCCTCGGTGAGTTCGGTGAGGTTGCCGGTGCCCATCATCATCTCGATGCCGGGCCAGCGCCTGCGCGTCTCGTGGTAGCGGGTGATGGAGTCCACGAAGCCGAAATGGATCGGCTCCAGGATCGGGTCGGCCATGTAGGGGCGCCCCGCCTTCTCCATCCGTTCGATGGCGCGGTCGAGGGAGGGCAGGTCGTCGGGACGCACCGGCACCAGGACCGGCACGGCGTCGGTCTCGAAGGCGAGGTCGAGGGTCTGCTCGTTGAGGCTGAGCAGGTAGTCCGCCCCCGCCCGGGCTCCGCGGGTCAGCTCGTCGAGGGAGAACGAATCGACGCTGACCTTGAGCCCGGCCCCCTTCAGCAGGCGCACGCACTCCTCGAGATGCGGGAAGTCGGTGTCCGGCAGGCCGCCGAGGTCGATCACGTCCGCCCCGCGCCGGGCCAGATCGAGGCCCTTGGCCAGGATCTGCTCGGGCGTCATCCTCGAGGCGTCGACGATCTCGGAGAAGATGCGCAGGTCGTGGCCCGAGAGATCGACCTTGCGCCCGGCGAGCCCGAGATAGGCCGGCAGGTCGACGATCTCGTCGGGGCCGCGCTCCACCGGCAGGCCGAAATGCGCGGCCAGCGCCTCCGGATCGGCCCGGCAGCGGCCGGGCAGGACGATGCGGGTGGCGCCGTCCGGGATCGTCACCCGGCGCCGGATGATCTCCTCCGTCATCAGGGCGGCGACCTTCACGCCGGCATCGGCGATGCTCCAGGCGAAGCGCTCCGGCGGCAGGGTGGCGGCGACCTTCTCCAGGCGCGCCTTGGCCATGCGGCCGGTGATGAAGACCAGATGCTCGGGCGCGCTCATGCAGCGGCCCTCGTGGAATCGCGGCCGGGCGGATAAGCGGCGCCGGGACCGAGGATCTCGATGCGGCCGGCATAGCGCGCCGCGAAGGCCGGGAAGGCCACGTCGACGAGGCCGCTCCGGGCGAGATCGGCCCAGTCCGCTCCCGCCGGCCGGTCAGCGAATTTCACCAGGCAGCAGCGCGGCGCGCCGATCGCGGCGGCGAGCCAGAGGGCGAGGCTGTCGGAGGTGACGGCCCAGGTCTCGGGAATGTCCGGGTGGCCCGCCTTCAGGGCGAGCGGATCCCAGACCGGGACCCGCCCGGCCGCCAGGATGCCGGCGAAGGCCTCCGGGTCGCGGGCCGGGACGAGGCGAGGCTCCAGCGCCGAGAGGATCTCGGCCATGCGGCCCATGGCGTCGAGGGCGAGGCGATGCGCCAGGGCATCGGAGAAACCGAGGGCGGCCTGAGCGCTCCGCACCCCCTCGGCGAGGGGGCCGCCGCCGGGGACGATGACGCAGGCCCCCGCGGCGCCGTCGGCGAGCTGCGCGAGGCAGGCCCGCAGGCGGGGCGCGTCGGCGACGAGACTGCCGCCGAGCTTCACCACGGTCGGGGCGGCCGGCGCCCGCATCAGGCGGCGTCCCGCCGGGCCGAGGCCCGGATCAGGCGCACGGCCTCGGCCACCCGGACGGGATCGAGGCCCTGCCGTCGATTGCCGGAGGCGCAGAGGCCGCCGCGGAAGCCGAGGTAATCCGGGCCGAGGGCTGCCAGGACCGCGATGTCGGGCAGCGCCAGGGAGCCGGCGAGGCCCGAGACCAGGCCGTGGCCGCGGCAGGCGCGGGTGAAGGCGGCCAGCACCGGCAGGGGCAGGTGGTCGGTGAGGCGGCGCCCGTCCTTGCCGGCGGTGTCGATCATGGCGCCGAGAAAGCCGGCGCGGCGCAGGGCCGGTACGAGGCCGGTCGCGTCGCCGGCCTCCGCGAACAGCACCGCGATCAGGCGGCCGGAGGCCGCCGCGGCGGCCCGGGCGAGATCGTCGGCCGAGGCGTCGGCCCGCACCGCCACCTTCACGACGTCGACGCCCGTGGCCGCCATCGCGGCGATGGCCGGAACCAGGGCCGCCCGGTCCGGCTCGCCGGCCACGGCGCTCGTCAGTGCCCGGGCGTCCACCCGCGCCACGATGGCCCGGACCGTGTCGGGGGCGAGGGCGCCGAGCGCCCCGCGATCGGGGTCCTTGCCGTCGACGAGGTCGGCGCCCGCCCGCGCGGCGAGGTCCGCCTCCTCCGCGTCGCGCACGCTCACGAGGAGCCGCGGGGCGGGGGCGTCGCCACCGAAGGACCGGAGATCGAGGGATCGGGGCACGGACATCAGCGCGGGTTTCGGTTGCTCGGGGGCCTCGGGAGGAGGCCATCGACGACGCCCGGGTCGGGAAGCGCCGCGCCCGTGATGGCGCGGCCGGGGCAAATTCGGCCTCAAGCTGGCGCTTCCGGCCCGAAGGCGGGCCTAGCGCATGGGCGGGAAGAAGGGAAATCCCGTCCTTCGAAACGCCGCCGGATCAGGAGCGGTTCGGCAGGGGCTCGGTGAGGAGGCGGTTCTTCACCACCCAGCGCATGGCATGCGCCCAGGTGTCGTCGGTGTCGGCCCGGATCACCACCCGGCCGCCGCGGATGACCTTGCCGGTGGCGGCCTCCGCGATGGTGACGGTGAGGTTGAAGATCTGGTTGGAGCCCTTCTCGACGTAGCCGGAGACCGCGAGGTCGGCCCCCAGGGTCTTGGCGATGGCCGCGGCGCAGCCGTCGCACTTGTAGAGGGGCGCCTGCTTGGTGATCTCGGCCGCCTGGGGGGCGGTGTCGACGGGCTCGACGCTGTCGCCCAGCGCCTTGCGCAGCTCGTCGGTCACGAGGCCGAGGCGCCGCACCTCGTCCGGCCGGGCCTTGCGGCCGCCGACCACGCCGGGATCGAACAGCTCGACCCCGAAGATCGCCGCCTTCTCCGGTGCGGCCCAGGCGGGATTCGCGAGAGCGCCGGTGGCGAGGAGGGCGGTGAGGGCGCGACCGAGCGCTGAGCGGACCGGAGACGGGGCCATGGGCGAAGCTCTCCGCTGGAGGCGGGGACAGGAGGGACCACGGGAACGCGCCGGGCGCTCGCGCGATCCCGCCGGTTCATCAGTTCCGCGAGATCTGCCCGGAAACGGTCCGGCGCGCAAATGGCGCCGCGGCGCCGTCCTGTCGAGCGCAAGGTTTCCCGCGCGACGCCCTTAGGAACCGCTTAGCAATCCGCGATTGAGCGCGGCGGCGCAATGTTGTTAGCCTCTGCGCCACATGCACAACCCCGCACGCTTCCTCCTCGCCCCGCTCGCCCTCAGCCTCGGGCTGTGCGGCCTTTCCCCGGCCTCGGCCCAGGAGCCGGCCACGCCCCCGGCCGCGCCGGTGATCGCCCCGAGCGAGACGCATATCGGCCTGATCTACCGGCCCGAACCCGCCCCCTCCTCCTACGACGCCGAGGCGGTGCCGGAGGACGAGGGCGTCGCCGGCGCCCGGATGGCGGTCAAGGACAACAACAACACCGGCCGCTTCACCAAGCAGACCTACGTGCTCGACGAGGTCGCCCTCGCGGGGGACAAGGATGGGGTGGGGGCGGCCCGGGACCTCGCGGGGCGGGGCATCCGCTACCTCGTGGTGGCGCTTCCGGCGGCCGAACTGCTCGCCATCGCGGACGCGCTGAAGGGCCAGGGCGTCACGATCTTCAACATCGCCGCCCCCGACGACCGCCTGCGCGGGGCCGATTGCCGCCGCGGCGTCTTCCACGTCCTGCCGAGCCGGGCGATGCAGACCGACGCCCTGGCCCAGTTCTTCACCCTGATGCGCTGGCGCAAGATGTTCCTCATCGTCGGGCCGGCGGAGACCGACCGCCTCTACGCCGAGGCGTTCAAGAATTCCGCCCGCAAGTTCGGCCTGAAGATCAACGCCGAGAAGCCCTGGACCTTCGGGCCGCTCGCCAAGGCGCGGGGCGACACCCCGACCCGTTCCGAGGCGATGGTCTTCACCCGGGGGCTCGACTACGACATCGCGGTGGTGGCCGACGAGGCCGGCGACTGGGGCGACTACGTCCCGTTCCGCACCGTCGACCCGCGCCCCGTGGCGGGTACGCAGGGGCTGATCGCCACCACCTGGCACCCGATGCTGGAGACCTGGGGTGCGGCCCAGGCGCAGAACCGCTTCCGGCGGCAGTCGGGGCGGCTGATGCGGCCCCTCGACTACCAGGCCTGGGCGGCGGTGCGCTCGGTGGGGGAGGCGGCGACCCAGAAGAAGACGGCCGACCCGGCGATCCTCGCCCCCTACTTCGCCGACCCGGCCTTCAGCCTGCCGGCCTACAAGGGCGTCTCCCTGAGCTACCGGCCCTGGGACCACCAGCTGCGCCAGCCCATCATCGTGGTGCAGCCCAAGGCCATGGTCTCGGTGGCGCCGGAACAGGGATTCACGCACCAGCGCACGCCGCTCGACACCCTCGGCATCGACCTGCCCGAGACGACCTGCAAGTTTCCCGACTGATCCCGTCACGTTCACGCGAGGCCCGGGCCGCCCGGGTCCCCTGCGGCAACGCGGGCCCCCGTCCGCTTGCGATCCCAAGCTCCCCGTGAGAGGGGGCTGCACTATAGTAACGCCCAATCAATCGTGTGCGAGCGATTCTTCGCCCAAGCAACAACGATGGCCCCGAGGAGGAACCCCATGAGCCGCGGCTTCAGGGCAGACGCGTCCGGAACGATCCTGGGCCTGGCGCTGCTGGCAGGCACGTCACTGGCCCATCCGGCGCAGGCCTACACGGTCTACGTCACCAACGAGAAGGGCAACTCGGTCAGCGTCATCGACACCGAGACGATGGCGGTGACCGGCACCTGGAAGGTGGGCCGGCGTCCGCGCGGCGTCACCACCAGCAAGGACGGCAAGGAACTCTTCGTCTGCGCCAGCGACGACGACCGCATCGACGTGCTCGACACCAGCACCGGCAAGGTCGTGCGCTCCCTGCGCTCGGGCCCCGATCCGGAGCAGTTCATCCTCGGTCCCCAGGGCAACCTGCTCTACGTCGCCAACGAGGACGACAGCCAGGTCACCGTCATCGACATCGAGAAGAACAAGGTCATGGCCGAGGTGCCGGTCGGCGTCGAGCCCGAGGGCATGGGCCTGTCGCCGGACGGCAAGATCCTGGTGAACACCTCCGAGACCACCAACATGGCCCACTTCATCGACACCACGACCTTCGCGGTGATCGACAACGTGCTGGTCGATGCGCGACCGCGCTTCGCCGAGTTCACGGCGGACGGGAAATTCCTCTGGGTCTCGGCCGAGGTCGGCGGCACGATCAGCGTCATCGACGTCGCCTCGCGCCGGGTGATCAAGAAGATCACCTTCAAGATCCCGGGCGTGAACGACGAGGCGATCCAGCCCGTCGGCATCCGCATCACCAAGGACGGCGGCAAGGCCTTCGTGGCGCTCGGGCCGGCCAACCGCATCGCGGTGATCGACGCCAGGTCCCACGCCGTGGAGAAGTACCTCCCCGTGGGCCAGCGCGTCTGGCAGCTCGCCTTCACCCCGGACCAGAAGCTGCTGTTCTCCACCAACGGTTCCTCGAACGACATCTCGGTCGTGGACGTGGCGGCCGAGAAGGTGGTGAAGAGCATCCCCGTGGGCCTTCTGCCCTGGGGAGTCACGGTCTCGCCGAACTAGGCGCCCTCCCCGACGGGGAGGGGAGACCCGCGAGAGCGACAGCGACGACCGCTCCGAGGCGGCACCGCCCCGGGGCGGCACCGCCTGCGGGCGGCCAACGGGAGGACAACACATGAAGCGGACGATGCGGCGCACCGCCCTTGCCCTGGCGGCGTGTCTCGCCACCGGCGCGGCCTGGATGGCGCCGGCCCAGGCCCTCGACCTGACGAAGAAGCGCCAGAACCTGCCCGACCTCGTCCTCGGCAACGAGGAGGGCAACGACTTCGTCGTGGAGAACAAGGAGATCGAGCTCGAATCCGGCAAGGCCTACCGCCTGCGGATCGTCGCCAAGGGCCGGCAGGAGTACAAGTTCTACGCGACCGAGTTCTTCCGCAACATCTGGTTCAACCAGATCGTCATCCAGCACCTGGAGATCCACGGCAGCGGCCCGCCGGACCATTTCGAATTCGACGATCCGGGCGAGATCGCGATCGAGTTCGTGGCCATCCGGCCCGGCGAATATCCCTGGTCGGTCCATGGCCTCGAATCCAAGGGCATGACCGGCAAGTTCATCGTGAAGTAGGACTCCCGTCGATGCGTGCGCCCCCGGTTCTCGCCCTCTCCGTCCTCCTCGCCCTCGGGAGCGTCGCCGCCCGCGCCGACGACAAGGCCGCCTGCGTGGAGGGCATCGCGATGATCCGGGCCGAACTCGCCAAGATCGCCCCGGACGCCAAGATCGCCCCGGACGCCAAGACCGCCCCGGGGGCGATCCAGCCCAGGCTCAGGAAGGCCCTGCGGGTCGCCGAGCGCGAGATGGGGGAGGGCGAGTTCGACGAGTGCCTCGATGCCGTCGGCGACGCCCAGCGGGCCTTGAAGCCATGAGTTCCGGAGAGCGCGCGAGCCCCGCCCTCGAGGTCGCCCAGGTCAGCCACCGCTTCGGCGCGCGGGCGGCCCTGTCCGACGTCTCCCTCAGCGTCGCGCGCGGGCGCTTCACCGCCCTGCTCGGGCCGAACGGGGCCGGCAAGACGACGCTGTTCTCGGTGATCACCCGCCTGTACGCGAGCCAGGACGGCCGGGTCTCGATCCTCGGCCATGCCCTCGACCGGGAGCCGAGCCGGGCGCTCGCCCGCCTCGGCGTGGTGTTCCAGGCCCGCACCCTCGACACCGACCTCACCGTCGCGCAGAACCTCCACTACCACGCCAGCCTGCACGGGATTCCCCGCAAGGCCGCCAAGGCGCGGATCGCCGCGCTCCTCGACCGCGTGGGCCTGGCCGACCGGCGCGACGACAAGGTGCGGACCCTCTCGGGCGGCCAGTCCCGGCGCATCGAGATCGCCCGCTCCCTGGTGCACGAGCCCCGGCTGCTGCTCCTCGACGAGCCCACCGTGGGGCTCGACCTCGAATCGCGCGCCGACATCGTCGCCATCGTCCGCGCCCTGGTGCGGGAGGAGGGATTGTCGGTGCTCTGGGCGACCCACATCTTCGAGGAGATCGACGCGTCCGACGACGCGGTGGTGCTGCACCGGGGCCGCATCGTCGCCCGCGGCACCGCCGGCTCCATCGCACGGGGCGACGAGACCCTGGAGGCGGCCTTCCGCCGCCTCGTCGCCGAACCCGCGCGGCAGGCCGCATGAGCACCATCGAACGCACGCGCCCGTCCGTGTCCGCCCCGGCGGAGGCGCCGGTGCCCCATCTCGGGCGCCTCGACGCCGTCGGCTACCTGATCTGCCTCGGCGGCATCGTGCGCCGGGAGCTTCTGCGCTTCTTCAACCAGAAGGAGCGCTTCTTCTCGGCCCTCGTCCGCCCGCTCGTCTGGCTGTTCATCTTCGCGGCGGGCTTTCGCAACACGCTCGGCGTCTCGATCGAGCCGCCCTACCAGACCTACGTTCTCTACGAGGTCTACGTGGTGCCGGGCCTCGCGGTGATGATCCAGCTCTTCAACGGCATGCAATCCTCGCTCTCGATGGTCTACGACCGCGAGGTCGGCTCGATGAAGGTGCTGCTGACGAGCCCCTATCCGCGCTGGCTCCTGCTGCTCGCCAAGCTGATCGCCGGCGTCACCGTCTCGGTGGTGCAGGCCTACGCGTTCCTCGCCATCGCGTGGTTCTGGGAACTCGACATCCCGGCCATCGGCTACGTGGCGGCGCTGCCGGCCTTCATCGCCTCGGGGCTGATGCTCGGCGCCATCGGCCTGCTGCTCTCCTCCATGGTCAAGCAGCTGGAGAACTTCGCCAGCGTGATGAACTTCGTGATCTTCCCGATGTTCTTCGCCTCCTCGGCGCTCTACCCCCTCTGGCGCATCCGCGAATCCTCCGAGACCCTGTACTGGATCTGCCAGCTGAACCCGTTCTCCCACGCGGTGCAGCTCGTGCGCTTCGCCCTCTACGGGCAGTTCGAGCCGGTCGCCTGCGCGGTGGTCGTGGGGACCACGCTCGCCTTCTTCACCCTCGCCGTCGTCGCCTACGATCCGGGCCGTGGCATCATGGCCCGGCGCGGCGGCCCGGCCGGAGACAATTCCTGATGACTTCTCGCACGCTCCCCCTCCGCGCCCTCGCGGGCCTCGCCCTCCTCGGCCTCGGCGCCGGGCCGGTCCTCGCCCAGCCGAAATCCGATCCGGACTGGCCCTGCGTCCAGCGCAAGGTCTCGAACCTGAGCGCGGGCACGGTCTGGACCGGGCCGGATCTCGAGGCGGCCGGCCCCTGGGGCGACGATTTCGAGGCCGCGGCGCTGGCCCAGAAGATCGCCTCGCGCCGCACGCCGCTGTCCGAGGTCGACCCGCTCCTCGACGACTTCACCGCCAAGGCCGGCGCCGACAAGGAGAAACGCCTCACCCGGGTCTTCGCCGGCGTGTTCGAGGTCCTCAACGGCGAGCGCAACAAGGTCATCGCCGGCATCGGCCGCTACGCCCAGGGCCAGCGCCGCATGGCCGAGCGCATCCGCGAGGAGGCCGACCAGATCAGCGCCACCAAGGATGCGCCGAGCGCCCAGGACGCCCGCGACATCCCCAAGGACGCCTCGGAGCTGGAGACCAAGTTCACCTGGGACCGGCGCATCTTCCAGGAGCGCAGCCAGTCCCTGACCTATGTCTGCGAGGTCCCGACCCTGCT
Organism: Methylobacterium sp. Leaf104; assembly: GCF_001422885.1. Classification (GTDB taxonomy): domain Bacteria; phylum Pseudomonadota; class Alphaproteobacteria; order Rhizobiales; family Beijerinckiaceae; genus Methylobacterium. The sequence goes on from NZ_LMMZ01000003.1 coordinate 179,117, forward strand.
GGAGCAGCGCCTCGGCGAGATCGCCCGCAAGATCCAGGCCCGGCTCTGACGCGGCGCCGCGGCCCGGGGTCCTGGCCGCGCCCGGACCGCCTTGCCACTTTCTCCCGGGTGACTTGCTGAACTCTCCCCAAACCGTTGAAATCGTAAGAAAAAACGTGTCCGTTGCGCCACGCCGCGCTCCCAATGGAGCCGGCGACGCGCAAAAGCGCTGAATCGGCGCGGCGCGCGATTGTTCTTGCCGCCCGAATCCTCGCAAGACTGTCTTCGAAGCCCCGGCCAAGGGGCAGGCACACGAAGACGATCTTGGGGGACTGGGGATGACGAGACGGACACTGCGGAGCAGCTTGCTGCTGTCGGTGGCCCTGCTGCCGGGTGCCGTGCTGGCGCAGGGGGCCGGCGGCCAGCAATCGGTGACGCTGAGCGAGCTCGACGTGGTCGCGACCAGCCCGGTCGGCGCCACCGGCGGCGGCGGCGGCCAGTCCCTCTACAAGATCCCCAACACCGTCGAGACCGTGACGGCGGCCGACTTCGCGCAGGACCGCGCCACCCTCGACCCGACCTTCACCCTGGCCCGCAAGACGCCGGGCGTGAACCTGTCGGACGGGCAGGGCAACGGCTTCCGCCAGACCCTGACCTATCGGGGCTTCGACGCCTCGCCGCTCCAGGGCGCGCCGCAGGGCCTCGCCGTCTACCAGAACGGCGTGCGCATCAACGAGGCCTTCGGCGACGTGGTGAACTGGGACCTGATCCCCTCGGTGGCGATCAACCGGATCGACGTCGTCACCGGCAACCCGGTCTTCGGCCTCAACGCGCTCGGCGGCGCGGTCAACATCGAGATGAAGAACGGCTTCACCTGGCAGGGCAAGGAGATCACCGTCAGCGGCGGTTCCAACGGCCGCATCCTCGGCTCGCTGCAATACGGCGAGGTCATCGGACCCTGGAGCTTCTACTTCGCCGGCGAGGGCCTGCGCGACGAGGGCTGGCGCCTCCGCTCGCCCTCCGAGATCGGCCGCGTCTATGCGGATCTCGGCCACAAGACCCTCGATTCCGAGTTCCACATCATCGCGTCGGGCGCCAAGACCTTCTTCGGCGCCGCCGCCGCCACGCCGGTGGACTTCACCCGCGTCAACGAGCGGGCGATCTTCACCTCGCCCCAGACCATCTCCACCGAGCAGGGCCAGATCCAGGTCACCGGCAAGGTCGCGGTCTCGCCGACCTGGGACCTGCAAGGCAACGCCTACGTGCGCCGCCTGAGCCAGTTCGTGGTCGACGGCAACGACGGCAACTTCGAGCAGTGCAGCACGCGCTCGAGCAACCGCGGCTTCCTCTGCTTCGAGGATGACGGGTTCGAGCGCGGTGCCCTGAGCGACCGCGCCTTCCGCGACCAGTTCACGATCCTGGGCCGCCAGGGCCAGCGCATCCCGTTCACGGCGGGCGTCCCCTACGGCACCCTCGACACGATCCGCACCGAGGCCGTCGGCTACGGCGGCACCCTGCAGGCGACCAACCGCGACCAGATCTTCGGCCACAACAACACCTTCGTGGTGGGCGGCAGCATCGATGCGGCCAACTACACCTACAAGTCGTCGAGCACCCTCGGGGTGATCAACCCGGACCTCAGCGTCACCACGGATCCGCTCAACCCGAACTACGGCACGATCCCGGGCCTCGGCACCGAGGCGATCCGCACGGCGGCGGCCCTCGGCATCGCGCCGAGCAACGTCACGGGCTCGAACCTGTACATGGGCCTCTACGCCCTCGACACCTTCGACGTCACCGACGCCCTGTCGCTCACCGCCGGCGCCCGGCTGAACTTCGCGCGGATCTCGACCCAGGACCAGACCGGCTTCTCGCCGGACGTGACGGGCACGCACTACTTCACCAAGGTGAACCCGGTGGTGGGCGCGACCTACCGCTTCTTCCCCTGGCTGAACCTCTACGGCGGCTACTCCGAGTCGAACCGCGCCCCGACCCCGCTCGAACTCGCCTGCGCCAATCCCGACCGGCCCTGCCTGCTGCCGAACTCGCTGGTGGCCGATCCGCCGCTCAAGCAGGTCACCGGCCAGACCTACGAGGTGGGCTTCCGCGGCACGGTGCCGAACTTCTACGAGAACGGCCTGTTCAACTACAAGATCGGCGCCTTCCGCACCGACCTGCGCAACGACATCCTGCAGGTCGCGGTGCCGGGCAACGCCGCCCGCGGCTACTTCGTCAACGTGCCGGCCACCCAGCGCCAGGGCATCGAGGTCTCGGGCGAGTATGTCGGCGAGCGGCTCAGCCTCTACGGCAACTACGCCCTGATCGACGCCACCTTCCAGTTCGCGGGCGAGCTGTCCTCGCCCAACAACCCGCTCGCCGATGACGGCCTCATCAACGTCCGGCGCGGCAACAACGTCCCGCTGATCCCGAACCACCAGTTCAAGGCCGGGTTCAACTACCTGATCACGCCGATCTGGACCTTCGGCATGAACTTCCAGGCGTTCTCCTCGTCCTACTTCCGCGGCGACGAGTCGAACATCAACCGCAAGCTGCCGGCCTACTTCACCGCGAACCTGAACACGAGCATCCAGATCAGCCCGAACGTGCAGGTCTTCGCCCTGGTCACCAACCTGTTCAACAACCGCTACGCCAATTTCGGCACCTTCGCCGAGACCGGCCCGGTGGCGGGCAACTTCGTGATCAACGACCCGCGCACCACGACCCTGGTGCAGCCGCTCTCGGCCTATGGCGGCGTGCGCGTGACCTGGTGAGCCGGGGCGCCGAAGGGCTCGGTTCCCCGGCCGAGCCCTCCGACCGCAGGAGCTGAGAGCCTCCCGAGCGGAACCTCGCCGGATCCGGACCGGCGACAGGGCCAGAATATCCCGTAGATCGACAAACGGCGCAGCTCCCCGGCTGCGCCGTTTGTCGTTGCGATCCCTGCGCCGTGAGCCATCGGCCCTCACGATGCGGTGATCTTTCCTTTTCAACCCGAGCAAGAGTCCAAAAGACCCCGTCGAGGGTTGCCAGATTCTCCCGGCTCTTCTAGGGAGACGCAAGTTGAGTCGTCGACTCGACTCGACTCGACTCGGGCGGACTCGCCCCTGTCATGTCTTTCCTTCGGCAAGAACCTGACAGTTCTTTCCGCTGATCTTCGGAGTGCTGCCCTATGTCGTCCCGCCTGTCTGCCGTCACCCTCCTCGCCGTCCTGCTCGGCGCCGCCCCCGCCTTCGCGGCCGACGTCTCGGCCTTCGATCCGGACAAGGACGGCACCATCGATCTGGCCGAGGCGCAGGCCGCCGCCTCCAGGAAGTTCGACATGCTCGACCCCGACAAGGACGGCACCCTCGATGCCAAGGAGCTGAACGGCCTCCTCACGGCCGCCGAGCTGAAGGCCGCCGATCCGGACAAGGACGGCACCCTCGACAAGACGGAATACCTCGCCGTGGTGGCGGCGCGCTTCAAAGCCGCAGATCCGGATGCCGAAGGGACGATCGATGCGAAGGAACTCTCGTCGCCCGCCGGCGCTTCTCTGGCGACCCTGCTGAAGTAAGGCTGCCCCGCGGGGCGGTCATTCCCCCCGGAGAGCCCATCCATGCGGATCACCCTCGTCCTGCCCGCCGCCCTCGTCCTCCTCGGCGCGGCCGGACCCGCCTTCGCCTCGTCCTGCTCCGAGCAGATCGCCACGATCGAGCGCCGCCTCGACAGCGCCGGCGCCGAGCAGGTCACCGGCAAGGAGCCCCCGGGCGGTCCGACCACGTCGCATTCCGAGAAGGCCCTCGACAAGGCGCCGAACGTGAAGCCGACCGACCCGTCGACCACGGCGAGCGCCGGCGGCGTGGCCGAGGCGCGCGACCTGATCAAGAAGGCCCGCGCCCAGGACAAGGCCGGCGACATGAAGGGCTGCGAGGACACGATGACCGAGGTCAAGAAGAAGGCCGGCGCCCTCCCGTAGGACGACGCTGCGCCCCTCGCGGCCGAATGAAACAAGGGCCGCCCCCCTCGCCGGGGGGCGGCCCTCGTCGCGTTCGGCGGCCGGTCCGGATCAGTAGGCGTTCTTGGTGCGGAACAGCGAGACCGGGGTCGCGAGCATGATCTTGACGTCGAACAGGATCGACCAGTTCTCGATGTAGTGCAGGTCGTGCTCGACGCGCTTCTGGATCTTGTCGCTGGTGTCGGTCTCGCCGCGCCAGCCGTTGACCTGGGCCCAGCCGGTGATGCCGGGCTTGACCTTGTGGCGGGCGAAGTAGCCGTCCACCACCTGGTCGTAGAGGGTGTTGGCGGCCTTCGCCTGGAGAGCGTGCGGCCGCGGCCCGACCAGGGAGAGCTCGCCCTTGATGACGTTGAAGAGCTGCGGCAGCTCGTCCAGCGAGGTCTTGCGGATGAAGCGTCCGACGGGCGTGACGCGGGGGTCGTCCCGGGTCACCAGCCGGGCGGCGCCGGCATCGCTCTGGTTCACGTACATCGAGCGGAACTTGTAGACCTCGATCAGCTCGTTGTTGAAGCCGTAGCGCTTCTGTCGGAACAGCACCGGGCCGGCCGAAGTGAGGCGCACCGCCAGGGCGACGGCGAGCATCACGGGGGCGAGCGCCACCAGCATCGCGAGGCCGACGACCCGGTCGAAGACGCTCTTGGCGACGATGTCCCAGTCGGCCATCGGCTTGTCGAAGATGTCGAGCACCGGCACCGCGCCGAGGTAGGAATAGGCGCGCGGGCGCAGGCGCAGCTTCGAGGCCTGGGCGGAGAGGCGGATGTCGATCGGCAGGACCCAGAGCTTGGCCAGCATCTGCAGGATGCGGTCCTCGGCGGCGATCGGGATCGTGAAGATGATGAGGTCGAGGCGCGTGGTGCGGGCGTAGGCGACGAGGTCGCTCACGGTGCCGAGCTTCGGATAGCCCGCCACCACGGTGTCGGAGCGGGTATCGCCGCGGTCGTCGAAGACGCCGACGATGCGCACGCCGGAATCCGACTGGGCGTCGAGGGCGCGGATCAGGTCCTCGGCGACCGGACCGCCGCCGACGATGGCCGTGCGGCGGTCGAAATGGCCGCGCTGCATCTGGGCGCTGATGAACCGGGCGAGGGCGAACCGCCCGGCCACGAGGGCGGCGAGGCCGGCGACGAAGACGCTCGCCATCCAGACCCGGGAATAGTGGTCGGCGATCTTGGCGAACACCATGGCGGTGGCCACCAGGAGGAACGCCAGCGACCAGGCGCCCACCAGCCGCAGCGCCGATCCGCGCAGGGTCCGGAAGGCGGCCATGCCGTAGGCGCCCGAGGCCTGCAGCAGGCACACCGCCAGGACGGCGAGGCCGAAGGCGGCGGCGAGGTAGCGGGGCGAGAGCGGCACGATCCCGGCGAGCTGCAGCCGCTGGATCACGATGCCGAGGCCGGCGACGAGGACGAATTCCGCGATCCGGACGCAGCCGGCGAGCACCACCGGGGAGAGCCGCTTCGGGGCGGCCGGATGCCTCCGCGCCTCGGCGGGCGGCAGCGCGGCCGCCGGGCCTGCCTCGGCCGAGGTGGCGAACCGGCCGGCGGCATCCAGCAGGTCACGGACATCGAAGGCGCTCATGGCTGGCTTCCGGGCTGAGGTACGCGTCTTGGAATCGGGCAGGGGGCTGGGGGTCGGGTCGGGGCGGCGGGTTCAGGACGCCGTGGAGGCCATGGCGGGGCCGGGGCCGGTGTCGGGAGCCCGGGCGCGCAGGGCCGCGGCGTAGCCGGAGAGCACGTCCGATCCCATGCGCGTCATCGGGAACCGGGCGCGGACCGAGGCCGCGAGGGACTCGAAGCGTCGGCGGCGGGCATCGGGCTCCTCGTCGAGGACCCGGGCGATGGCCCGCGCCAGCGCCTGTCCGTCACGGGGCGGCACCAGCTCGGACGCGGCCGCGCCGAAGATCTCCGGGATGCCACCGACATTGGTGGCCACGAGGGGCTGGCAGGCGGCGGCCGCCTCCAGCACCACGTAGGGCAGGGATTCGGCCAGGGAGGGCACCACCATGAGCCGGCCCCGGGCCAGCACCGGGCGGATCGCCTGAGGCGGCTCGAAGGCCACGGCGTCGCCGAGGCCCATCGCCACCACCCGCTCGGCCAGGATCGCCGCGTCGGGGCCGGAACCGACCATGAGCAGGCGCAGGGGCCGGCCGGCGGCGCGCAGGCGCAGGAGCGCGTCGAGGAGGAAGGGCACGCCCTTGGCGTCGCGCAGCTCGCCGATATAGACGAGATCGTAGCGCTCCTCGGCCGGGACGATGGGGGCGAATTCCGCCTCGCCGATGCCGTTGTGGACGATGCGGGTGATGCGGCGGGGGTCGCCCGCGAAGGTCCGGTGCCGCCCGGCGACGTACTCGCTCTCGAACAGGAACACGTCGGTGCGCAGGCCCATCAGGCGCTCCAGGCCCATGTAGAAGCGGTGGCGCAGGGTGCCGGGCTTGTAGTTGTAGCTGCCGCCGTGGGGCGTGTAGGCGCGGATCGGCGCGTGGCCGGGCACCATGGCCATGCGGGCATAGACGCCGCCCTTGGCCCCGTGCCCGTGCAGGACGGTGGCGCCCACCGCTGCGGCCCGCCGGGCGATGGCGCGCAGGGCCGCGAGGTCGGAGGGGTGCGGGTTGCGCCGCATGGGCAGACGGGTGATGCCGAGGACCAGGGAGGGCGCGAGGTCGGCCAGGGCCTGGGCGGCGCGCTCGCCGCCGGTGGAGGCGTCGCAGACGATCCCGACCCGGTGCCCGGCCGCGGCCTGGAGCCGGGCGAGGTCGACCACGTGCCGGAACAGGCCGCCGACCGGTGCGCGGAAGACGTGGAGGATGCGCTGGGTGGGGAGGCCGCCGGAGGCGGCGTGGATCGCGGGGCCAGGGCCGCCGGAGGCGGCATGAATCGCGAGGCCCGGGCCGCTGGCACCGGTCTGACCGAGGGTGAACGCGTTCACGACAGCTGCTCCACGCACCGTTGCGCGAGCGGTCGGGCCGCTCGTCCGTCGGGGGACCTTGGCGCGGCACAGGTGCGCGGACCGTTAAACCGATGCCCGCGCGAATGCGTGCGAATGGCCGGATCAGCGGAATAGTTCGCAGTTCAGTTAGGCGAATCTGAATCGCCGAGGCGGGATTCTTCGCATCCGCAGAGGTTTCGTCGGCCGGTTCTCAGAAGAACCGTTCCTTGATCACGATCGTGTCGCCCGGGCGCACCGGGTAGGTCATGGGCACGATGCCGGAGACGAGCCCGTCACGGCCCTCGCGGGTCAGCACCGCGTAGTCGCGGGCGGCGCGGGGGCCGAAGCCGGCGGCGATCGCCACCGCGGTCTCCACCGCCATGCCGTTGACGTAGGGATACTGGCCCGAGGTCGTGACCTCGCCGAGGATGTAGAAGGGCCGGTAGGCGTCGACCTCCACGGTGACGTGGGGCTCGCGCACGAAGCCGGAGGAGAGCTTGGCCTCGATGGTCCGCGCCGCCTGGCTGGTGGGCTGGCCGCCGACCTTCACGAGGCCGATGAGCGGCATCGCGATGTTGCCGGCCCCGTCGACCGCGTAGATGTTCGAGAGATTGTCCTGGCCGAAGACGATGACCCGCAGGCGGTCGCCAGCGGAGAGCGTGTAGCGCGCACCGATGGAGCCGGTGCCCGTGGCATCGAGCTGGTCGGTCCGGAAATCCGGGCGCAGGCAGCCGCCGAGCGCCAGGCTCGACGAGAGAGCTAAGAGGAGTGATCGCCGGTTCATCACCACTGCCGTCGTGAGGAGAATTCCCAACGGGTGGTAAGCCGATATGGTTAACGAACACTGACGTCCCGCATCGGCCCCCACGAAGCGCGCGGTTCTTAACGTCCGGTCAACCTTAAACCAGTCTAGTCGTGGAAAGCCGGCCATCTCGCGGTCGACATCCTTGCCTTGCGTAAAGATCGAGCCATGCCCCGCTCTTCGCCGTTCGAGCCCACACGCGATGCGCCCCCCGCCGAGAGCGAGGGCCTGGGCCTGTCGCAGCTCGCCGGCCTGCTGCGCCGGTCCTGGCGCTGGATCGTCATCCCGACCGCCCTCGTCACCATCGGCGCCATCGCCTTCGTGCAGGTGGTCTCGCCGCGCTACACCGGCGAGGCGAAGATCCTGCTGGAGAGCCGCGACACCCCCTACACCCGTACCGCGCAGGAGCGCGGCGAGCAGACCCAGCCCATCGACGAACAGGCGGTGGCGAGCCAGGTGCAGGTGGTGATGTCCCGCGACCTCGCCCGCGAGGCGATCCGCCGGCTCTCGCTCGCCGGCAACGCCGAGTTCGATCCCGGCGTCTCGGGCTTCGGCCCGCTCCAGCGCGCCCTGATGATGATCGGGCTGGCCAAGAACCCGATGGAGCGCCCGCCCGAGGAGCGGATGCTGGAGACCTACTTCGACCGCCTGACCGTCTACCCGGCCGGCAAGTCGCGCATCCTCACGGTGGAGTTCCGCTCGAAGGATCCGCACCTGGCGGCGCAGGCGGCCAACACCATCGCCGAGCTCTACATCGCCTCCCTCGACGCGGCCAAGACCGACACCGCCCGCTACGCCTCGACCTGGCTCGGCGGCAACATCGAGACCCTGCGCACCCGCGTCGCCGATGCCGAGGCCAAGGTCGAGACCTACCGGGCCAGCCACGGCCTGATCGCCACCGGCGGCGCCGCCGGCCAGCCCCTCGGCGCCCAGCAGCTCGGCGAGCTGTCGACGCAGCTCTCCCAGGCCCGCACCGCCAAGGCCGACCTCGCCGGCCGCGCCAAGCTGATCAAGGAGATGATCAAGGACGGCCGCGCCTTCGAGATCCCGGATGTGGCCAACAACGAGATCATCCGCCGGACCGTCGAGCAGCGCATCACCCTGCGCAACCAGCTCGCCCTCGAATCCCGCACCCTGCTGCCGGCCCACCCGCGCATCAAGGAACTGACAGCCCAGATCTCGGACCTCGACGCCCAGATCAAGGCCACCGCCGAGCGCGTGGTCCGCACCCTGGAGAACGATGCCCGCATCGCCGAGGCCCGGGTCGAGAGCCTGAGCGCGGCGGTCGACGCGCAGCGCGACGTGGTCTCGAAGGGCAATTCCAGCGAGGTCCAGCTGCGCGCCCTGGAGCGCGAGGCGAAGGCCCAGCGCGAGCAGCTCGAATCCTACCTCGCCCGCTACCGCGAGGCCTCGGCCCGCGACGCCGAGAGCGCGGCCCCGGCCGATGCCCGCGTGGTCTCGCGCGCCATCACGCCCGAGACGCCGTCCTTCCCCAAGAAGCTCCCGATCGTGCTCCTGGCGGCGGTGCTCGGCCTCCTGTTCGCCACGGGCGGCGTCATCGCCCGCCACCTCCTCGGGGATCCCGACGGCCCGGGCCGGCGCCGCCGGCGCGAGGAGGAAACCGAGACCGGCGCCGAGCGCCCGGCCTATCACCACCAGCCCTTCGCCTTTCCGGAAGCCTCCCTGGCGATGGCGCGCCAGGGCGACGCCGCCGGCGCGCCGCTGAAGGCCGCCGCGCGGCCGGTCCCGGCCGCCGCGACGCCCGAGGCGGCGACCGTCCGGCCGACGCTGGCCCCGGTCCGGGCCGAGGCCACCACGGCCGCGCCCGAAGCGGCGACGGCGGACGCGGGCGCCTATGCCCTCGAGGCGCTCATCGCCCGCCTGCGCACGGGCGCCGGGCCGGCCCTGTCCGGCGAGGGCCGCGCCGTCCTGGTGGTCGAGGCGGTGCCGGCCAAGCGCAGCGAGGCGGGCCTCGCGGTCAGCCTCGGCGGCAGCCTCGCGGCGGGCGCGCACGTCGTGGTGGTCGATCTCAACGGTCCCGCCTGCGGCGCGGAGGATGTCGGCCTCACCGACCTCGTGGCGGGCGAGGCCGCCTTCGCGGACGTGATCCAGTCGATCCCCGGCTCGCGCCTGCACGCGATTCCGCGCGGCTTCGTCGACGCGGCAATCCTCGCCGAGGAGCCGCAGGCCCTGGCGATCACCCTCGACGCCCTGGCCCAGGCCTATGACTGGGTGGTGTGCCGCCTCGGCACGCCGCAGGTCCAGACCGCGCGGGACATCCTCGCGGTGGCCGGCGGCCGGATGGACACGGTGGTCCTCGCCTCGGACCGCAACCCGGAGGATTCCGACCTCCTCGACCTCTACGCCCTGGCCGAGGCCTCCGGCGCCGCCCAGGTCCTGGTGGCCCAGGACCAGGCCGCCGCCTCCCTCGCCCCCGAGGCACCGGCCTTTTCCGAGGACGCGATGCCCCTGCGCCGCTCGGCCGCCTGAACCGGCCCGCCCGATCGTCGAGTCACACGGCGCCGCCCTCGCATCCGCGCGGGCGGCGCCCCGCGTTCGGGACGATGGTCACTCCGCCGCCACCGCCGCCCGGCGCCGGCGCAGGCGCGTCACCAGGGCCATCAGGCGCGGGTCGCGCTTGATGCGGCGCTTGAGGCGGGCGGCGGCGATGGTCCGGAGGGCGAAGGCCTGCCCGCGCAGGGTCACCGGCAGGGCGACCTCGCCCAGTTCGATGGTCTCGTCGCAGATGCTGCTCTTGTAGCGGGCCTCGCCGACGCCGAGGTCGAAGCTCCGCCGGCCCCGGGCCGTCTGGTCGCCGACGAGGTGGTGCAGCAGGATGTCGCCCGGGCTCGACCGGCTCACCGCCGGGTCGGCGTCGAAGGCGGTGAACATGCCGCTGTAGCGCTGCCCGTCGACCGCCCCGGCGAAGACCGCGAAGACGCGGTCCGTCTCGGTGGCCACGAGGGCCGTCACCTCGAGGACCGAGCCGCCCGCCGGGGAGGCCGCCCGGGCGAGGAAATCCCGCACCGCCGGATCGGCATAGGGATCGGCGAGGCCCATGGCGGCGAAGCGCGCGGCCTTCTGCCCGTAGAAGGCGGCGAGGAAGCGCCCGACCTCCTCGGAGGTCTCGGCCCGCCGGCAGGCCACGGGCCCGAAGGCCTCCACGAGCTTGCGCTCCTTGGCGCGCAGCTTCTTGCGTGCATCGCTGCTGAAGACGCGCTTCAGCGTCGCGTCCGGGTCGGGGCCGAGGATCAGCCCGTAGCCGTCGCTCGGGGAGGGCTCGGCCCGATGGTGCAGGGGATTGGCGGCGCCGTCCCAGAAGCGGGGCTGGTGCGAGAGGGCGAAGACGTCGATCCCGGTCGCGCGGCCGAGCCGGCGCAGGGCCTCCGCCAGATCCTCCGGGGGCATCGCCGCCGCCTCGCGCGAGGCGAAGAGCGGCATGTGGTAGTTGGCATGCTTGGCGCCGACGATCCGGGCCACCCGCGCTCCGCCCTCGCGGGCGACCACGAGGGGCAGGAGCACCCGCGGACGCCCGGCCGCGTCGCGCAGCACGACGATGCGCAGGTCCGCGTCCGGCATCGTCCGGGCGAAGGCCGCGACCCAGTCGAAGCGCTGGTAGGGCGTCGCCAGCACAGCCGGATCGGCCTCGAGGGCGCGCCACAGGGCCTCCGCGGCGGCCAGATCGTGGAAGACCTCCGCGGCGAGGCCGTGCCGCTCCCGCGCGCGCATCGCTCCGGCTCCGGTCAGTTCATGGGCGAGAACGGCCATGCCATCATCCTTGCCATCATCCTGGGCGACCGGCGGGCCAGGCCCCTCCGGAATGGTGCGCCGACCCTGGACCGGCAGCCCTTAACCCACCGGTGACGCCGGGCCGACACGCTCCGCCTGTCTGCGCGCGTGGGTAACGAAACCTTGCCGGTTGGCGTGCTCCCCTGCGGGGCCGCCGAAACGGATAAACCATGTCCGCGCCCGACACCTCCGCGACCCCGACGCCCCCCCTGAGCCGGCGCCACCGGCTGTTCGCCGCCGGCTTCCGCGCCATCGCGGCGAGCCGGGCGGACCTCTGGCTCGGCCCGGTGGCGCGGGGGCGCGGGCTGATCCTGACCTTCCACCACGTCCGCCCCGAGCTCCCGGGGGCCTACGCCCCCAACGGCCTGCTGGCGATCACCCCCGATTTCCTCGACCGGACCCTGGCGCTGGTGCGCCGGCGCGGCTTCGAGATCATCGGCCTCGACGCCCTGCCGGAGCGCCTCGCCACGGGCGGGCGCCCCTTCGTGGTGCTCACCTTCGACGACGGCTACCGCGACAATGCCGAGCACGCCGCCCCCATCCTGCGGCGGCACGGAGCCCCCTGGACCCTGTTTCTCACCAGCGACTTCGCGAGCGGGCGGGGGCGCCTCTGGTGGCTCGAGCTGGAAGAGGCGATCCGGCGCCTCGACCGGGTCCGGGTGCCCGGGGCCGGGCTCGACCTGCCGGCCCGCGACGCCAGCGAGAAATCCGCGGCCTTCGACAGGGTCTACCGCCACCTGCGGTCTGGGCCGGAGGCGCGACTCCTCGCGGTCATCGCCGGCCTCTGCGCCGAGGCCGGCCTGGCCCCGGGCGCCATCGCGGGCGACCTCTGCCTGTCCTGGTCCGAGCTGCGCGACCTCGGCCGCGATCCGCTCCTGACGTTCGGTGCCCACACGATCAGCCACCCGATGCTCGCCAAGCACGACGACGCGGTCGCGCGCCGGGAGATCGGGGAGGGGCGGACGCGGATCGCGGCCGAACTCGGCCGCCCGGTGGCGCACCTGTCCTACCCGGTGGGCGATCCGACCTCGGCCGGCCCGCGCGACTTCGCCCTCGCCCGGGACCTCGGCTTCGCGACGGCGGTGACGACCCGGCCGGGCCACCTGTTCGCGGCCCATGCGGACCACCTGCACGCGCTGCCGCGGGTCTCGGTGAACGGCCACCACCAGACGGAGGCCGCGCTCTCGGCCCTGCTCTCGGGGGTGCCGTTCCTGGCCTGGAACCGGGGCCGCCGGCTCAACGTCGGCTGACGGGCTCAGCGCCGGCGGCGGTGCCGGCGATAGGAGCGGCTCTCGCCGCCCGCGATGGCGAAGCTGGCGCTCTGGCGGCCGTAGCGCGCGTGGCGCCCGCGCCGCGTGCGGTGCCCGATGGAGGCGATGGCCGCCCCCGTCGCGGCGGCACTCGCGGCGATGCTCTGCGGAATCGCCGCGAGGGCGCTGGCGACCTCGGCCGAGGCCGAGGCGGCCCCGGAGGAGACGCCGCTGGCGACGTTCTTGGCGGCCGGGCCGAACATGGCGAGGCACTGGTTGTAGGCGAGGTCGTTCTTCAGGCGCTCACAATCGGAGACCGAGCGCGGCGCCCCTTGCGCCCGCGCCGGCTGCAGCGACAGGACCGACAGGATCGCGAGGCCGAGCAGGAGCGAGGGCGTGCGCAGGCTTAGCATTGAGCGGAACGACGGCCTTTTGACGAATGACACGGCGCGTGTCTGGGCCGCGAGTGCGGCGAAAACCCGACGCGGACCGACGTTTTCTCCCGAGATCCCGGGGTTTCAGCGCCGGTTCCCGGCATCGTTCCCGCTCCCGTCGTTCTTGCTCGCGTCGTTCCTGCCCATCCAGCTGATCAGGGGCATCAGCGGGAAGATCCAGGCGATGCCGAGCAGGGCGTAGAGCACCGCCTGCACGGGCGCCGGCGTCTCGGAGATCCGGCTGTCGGCGAGCGCCATGGCGAGCGGCGCGTAGACGATGATGAAGGCCAGCATCACGATCGTGCCGATCAGCGAGCGGGTGCGGCGGCGCATCGGCCAGGTCCTCGAAGCGAACGGGTGGTCCCAGCGGGGTAGAGCGCCGGGCGAGGGATGGCAACGGCCGCGCCCGCGACCCTTTTCGCACCCGTCGCCCTAGAGCTCCGCCGAGCGGTTCGACAGCTCCATCCGCAACTGCCGGGCGGCCTCCTGCAGGGCGGCGTCGCGCCGGCGCCGGGGCCGGGGCACCGTGATCGGCATCTCGGCCGACAGCCGGCCCGGGCTGCCGGCGAGCACAACGACCCGGTCGGCGAGCGTCACCGCCTCGTCGATGTCGTGGGTGACGAACAGGATGGTCTTGCCCGTCGCCGCCTGGATGCGCTGCAGCTCGTCCTGCAGGCCCTCGCGGGTGAAGCTGTCGAGCGCCGAGAACGGCTCGTCCATGAGGAGCACGTCCGGATCGACGGCGAGCGCCCGGGCGATGGCGACGCGCTGGCGCTGGCCGCCGGAGAGCTGGTGCGGCCAGCGCTGGCCGAGGTCGGCGAGGCCCACGAGGTCGAGCATGGCCTGCGCCTTGGCCAGGCGCTCGGCCTTGGACAGGCCGCTGCCCTCGAGCCCGAAGGCGACGTTGGCGATGACCCGGCGCCAGGGCAGGAGCCGCGCATCCTGGAAGACCAGGGCCATGGGCGTGCGGCAGTCGGGGCGGGCCCGGAGGCGCACGCTGCCCGAACTCGGCTTGGCCAGCCCGATCAGCACGCGCAGGACGGTGGACTTGCCGACCCCGGATTCGCCCACGATCACGAGGAACTCGCCGCGGGCCACCTCGAGGTCGAGGTCCGCCAGGATGACGTTGCGGGTGCCGGCGCGCGCGTAGGCGAGCTCGAGCCCCGCGATGGAAATGATCGGCTCGGACATCTCAGGCGCGCCACCGTAGGAGCCACCCCTGGAGGGCGACGAAGGCCGTGTCGAACAGGCCGTAGAGGGCGGCCATGGTGAGCATGTAGACGACGACGATGTCGGTGGAGAGCAGGCTCGAGGCCTGCATCATCCGGGCGCCGACGCCGGGCACGCCGAAGATCTCGGCGGCCACCACCGCCATCCAGGCCTGGCCGAGCGCCGTGCGCAGGCCGACGAGGATGCCCGGGGTCGCCGCCGGCAGCAGGATCTTGGTGAGCCGGGACCAGGGCGAGCCGAAGCCGAAGGCCTGGGCCACCTCAACGAGGTCGCGGTCGACGCCGCGTACCGCCCCCTGCGTCGCGAAGAACACGATCCAGAACACGCCGATGGCGATGATGAAGACGGCGGCCTCGGGCTGGACGCCGAACCAGATGATGGCGAAGGGCACCCAGGCGAGGCCGGGGATCGGCCGCAGCAGGCGCACGATCCAGGCGGTGGCCGCCTCGAACCAGCGGAACATGCCGCTGAGGAGGCCGAGCGCGATGCCGGCGCCCGCGCCGACGGCGAGGCCGGTCACGTAGTGGCTGAGGCTGGACAGGACCGCCTCGCCCCAGACGCCGAGGCGCACCTCGTTGAGGAAGGCCGCCGGGATCGTGCTCGGCGGCGGCAGGAAGGCCGGGTTGATCAGGCCGAGGCGCGGCATCGCCTCCCAGAACACCAGGAAGGCGAGGAGCCCGGCCGCCGCCAGGGCGGTGGAGCGCAGGGCCATCATGGCCGGCCGCCCGCGACGCCGTGGGACGAGCCGTCTCGGCGGAAGCGCCGGGGCGGGAAGGAACTGGGGATCATCGGAGGGACATGCTTCGGTCGGAACGGAGGGGAACGGGTCTGCGGCGGAGGTCTGCGGGAGCGGGGACCTCGCGGATCAGACCCCGTAATAGCCCCGGTACCACGCCACGAAGGCGGGGATGCCGGTGCTGAGCGGCGTTTCGGGCACCGCGCCGATCAGCACCCGCAGGAGGTCGGTGCTCGCCTCGGTGCGGGGCACGTCGCCGGGAGGCAGGGGCTGGAGGATGCGCTCGGCGCGGACGCCCAGGGCCCGCTCCAGTTCGTCGATCATCGCGTCGACCCGGACCGGGCGCCCGCCCCCGATGTTGACGAGGCGGAACGGCGCCACCGGGCTCAGGGTGTCGCCGGGGCAGGCCGGGCCTTGCCCGTCGCCGGGGCGGGGCGGGGGACGGTCGATCAGGCCCCGGACCGCCGCGACGAGGTCGCCGACATAGGTGAAGTCGCGCTCGGCCGCGCCGCCGGCGAAGACCGTGATCGGCTCGCCCGCCAGGATCTTCCGGGTGAACAGGAACAGCGCCATGTCCGGCCGGCCCCAGGGACCGTAGACGGTGAAGAACCGGAAGGCCGTGGTCGGGATGTCGAACAGGTGGCTGTAGGCATGCGTCATCGCCTCGCCGGCGAGCTTGGAGGCGGCGTAGAGGGTCAGCGGCGTCACCGCGGGATCGGTCTCGCGGAACGGCAGGGCGGTGTTGCCGCCATAGGCCGAGCTCGTGGAGGCGAACAGGAGGTGGCGCACCGGATGCGCCCGCACCGCCTCGATCAGGTTGGCCATGCCGACGAGGTTGGCCTCCACGTAGGCGCCGGGATTCTCCAGGCTGTGGCGCACGCCGGCCTGGGCCGCGAGGTGCACCACGATCTCGGGGGCGGCCCGGCCGACCGCCTCCCGCAGGGCGCCCGGCGTCTCCAGGCGGGCCTCGACGGCGGTGAAACCGGGATCTCGCGCGAGGTCGGCGTGTCGCGCCCGCTTCAGGGCGACGTCGTAATAGTCGCTGAAGCCGTCGAACCCCGTGACGGCGTGCCCCTCGTCGAGGAGGCGCCGCGCGAGGTGATAGCCGATGAAGCCGGCGCTGCCGGTCACGAAGACGCGCATGGGGTTCCTGGCGGCCGTCCGAACCGGATCGCGCCCACCCCCGACCTACACGCAGCGCCGCGCGACCTCAAGAAAGCCGGGCTCGCCCGGCCCGCCCGTCAGAACACGTGTCGCAGGATGAAGAACAGCCCGCCCGCCAGGGTGATGGCCGCCGGGAGGGTGAGCACCCAGGCCAGGGCCATGTTGCGCACCGTGGCGACCTGCAGGCCCGAGCCGTTGGCCGCCATGGTGCCGGCGACGCCGCTCGACAGGATGTGGGTGGTGGAGACGGGCAGGCCGTAGAGCTCGGCGAGGCCGATGGTGCCGGCGGCCACGATCTCGGCCGAGGCGCCCTGGGCGTAGGTGAGGTGGGTCTTGCCGATCCGCTCGCCCACCGTCACCACGATGCGCTTCCAGCCGACCATGGTGCCGAGGCCCAGCGCCAGGGCGACGCAGACCTTCACCCAGGTCGGGATGTAGCGGGTGCCGTCGTTGAGCAGGCCCTCGTAGGCCTTGAGGGTCTTGCCCTCCGCCTCCGGGAAGCCGGCGCCGGCGCCCGGCAGCAGCCGGACCGCGTCGGCGGCGAGGTACATGTCGTTGCGCAGGTTCGGGGTCGCGGCGGCCGGCACCTGGCGGATCGCGCCGTGGCGCTGGACCGAGGCGGCGATGTCGTCGGAGAGGGCGGCGAGCGCCGCGTAGACGGCGGGGGTGTTCAGCGCCTTCGTGCGCAGGGCCTCGCTGACCTGGCCGCGGGCCGCCGCCGCGTCGGGGCGCGCCGCGGTTCCGGCCCGGGCCACGAACACCGCGCTGGCGTCCTGCGAGCGCTGCACGAAGACCGGGGTCATGTCGTCCGACATGGTGCGGTTGAGGGCATAGGCGGTGGGGGCCGCGCCGATCAGGATCAGCATGATCAGGCCCATGCCCTTCTGACCGTCGTTGCCGCCGTGGAAGAACGACACCAGGGTGCAGGTGAGGATGAGGAGGCCGCGGATCCAGAGCGGAGGCGGGGCCTCGCCCTCGGGGGCCTCGTAGAGGTCGCGTCGCTTGACCACCGCCTTCATGGCCAGGAGCAGCAGGGCCGCCAGGACGAAGCCGAGGACGGGCGAGAACAGCAGCCCCTCCAGCACCTTCACGGCCTGCCCCCACTCGACGCCGGAGGTGCCCTGGCCGTCGGGCGCCATCAGCTGGTTGGCGAGGCCGACGCCGATCACCGAACCGATCAGCGCATGGGAGGAGGAGTTCGGCAGGCCGAGCGCCCAGGTGCCGAGATTCCACAGGATCGCGGCGATCAGCAGCGAGAAGATCATCGCGTAGCCGGCGGACGAGCCGACCTGCAGGATCAGCTCCACCGGCAGCAGGGTGACGATGGCGTAGGCCACCGCGCCCGAGGACAGCATGACCCCGAGGAAGTTGAAGGCGCCGGACCAGACCACCGCCACCACCGGCGGCATCGCGTGGGTGTAGATCACCGTCGCCACCGCGTTGGCGGTGTCGTGGAAGCCGTTCACGAACTCGAAGGCCAGGGCGATGAGGAGAGCGAGGGCGAGGAGCGCGAAGGCCCCGATCGCCAGTGGGCTCTCGCCCACCGCGTTCATGTCGTGGATCAGGCTGTAGCCGGCATAGGCGAGCCCGCCGACGAGGACGACGGCGAAGGCGACGAGGCCCGAGACGTGGATGCCGCCGTCGAGGTTCGGGCCGGGGCGGCGCCCCGATCCCGTCTGCGGCGGCGCGGAGCGAAGTCCGGGGGCGATCGCGTCGGCCATGAATCGGGTCCCTCGGCGGGGCGATCACGCAGGCGGGATGATCCCGCCGCGACGCCGCGCACGCTCCGCCCCTATGACGATCCTGTCACAGGACGATGACAGCGGCCCCGTCTCCTCACGCGGGCCGGGATGAAACCCGATGCTGGTTCGTGAGCGGACCCGGACCCGCGTTCGGCGCCTTGAGCAAGGGGCGGGAAAGCTGTGCGCTGCAACACACACATGCGTCAGCACTTGTTTGCCGGAGGGCAAACCCCAGATATAACAGCATCATGACGCTGTCGCGTCCGGTTCGGCCGCGCTCTCGACCCGTTCCGGGTCCGCGAATCCTCCCCAACATGTCTGCGGGCCGCCCGCCGAGTCCATGCAGGGGAGAGGCCCTCCCGAAGGCGACACGCTCCCGATCCGCCACAATCCGCAGGGCCTCGCCCGCGAAAGACAGTCCGCGAGTCATCCGATCCATGAACCAGCTTGTCCGCATGTCACAGGTCGGCGAGGCCGATGCCATCGCCGAGCCCTCCGCCGAGCTGCGGGTGCCGTTCGCGCAGTCCGGTGCCTTCGTGTGCAAATTCATCATCGGCGAGCCCAACGACCGCGCCGTCTGCTGCGGCGCCCCGGCGCCGGACGGCAAGAGCTGGTGCGCCTTCCACCGCCGCATCGTGTTCGAGCCCGCCCGGCCCGGCCGCCTGCGCTGATCCGCAGGGTCGGCCCCGATCTGCCTTTAACCCCGCCGGCATCCCCGGCGGGGTTTTCGTTTGCGCCGCCGGCCGGATCCTAGTCGTCGCTCTCCTCCTCGTAGGGGCGGTAGGTGCGCAGGCGTCTTCCGTCGGGGAACTCGATGCTGCGGGACCGGACCACGAGGTAGCCGGCCTCCTGGGCCTGCCGGATCCGGCGCGCCCGGTCGTCCTCGTACACGAACATCCCCGTCGCGGCCGGAGCCACCCCGTAGCTGTAGCGAATCACCGGGGGCCGCGCCGCATAGGCAGCGGGCCGCTGGACGAGGCGGCGACCGGCGCGGTCCGGGGCGGCGGGCGCGCGCGCGACCGCGCGGATGGCCTGGTGACGCGGCGCGGAGGCCGTCCGGTGCGTGACCCGCACGCGTGCTTCGGTATACCCGCGCACGCTCTTGGGCGTCCGGGCCGCGGCCTGAAGCGGGCGTTTGGCCTCGGCGGCCGCCGCGGGCGCGGCGGCCTGGCTCGGGGCCTCGGGCGCCGGCGCGGGCTTGACCTCGGCGGCACCGCGGGCCGGCGGGTCGGTCCAGGTCCGGCCGGACGCCGAGGATTGCGGCGTCTCCGACAGGGCCAGGGTGGGCAGGGCGCCGATCACGAGAGCAAGGAACCCGAGACGGCGAGGGACGGCGAACGTCATGGGAACCTCCCAACGAGCCTTACGCTGCAATCGCTGATGACACCATGCCAAGATCTTGAACCCGTCCACCGGGAGAGACTTGGTGAATCAGGCCCCGACCTCGGCCTCGTCAGGGGAAACTTAGCGAAACCTTAAGAGCTCGTCCACGCACCCGGGACGTCTTCGTGCCGGAGAACACAGGTGCCCGCGACGGTCACGGCATCTGGCCTCGCCGTCCGTGGCATGGGAAAGGTCGCGCATCCCCGGCATTGCCGTGGATCGCCCCGGGACCATCTTCGTTGTCGCTCCACTGGCGTACCCGGCGTGGAGAGGAGAGCCATTTCATGAGACGACTTCCGTCGGTCCTCGCCCTCGCGGCGAGCACGGCCTTCGCCGCCCAGACTGCCCTCGCGCAGCCCGCCCCGGCCGCGCCCGCGGAGGCAGCGCCCCCCGCGGCACCGCAGACCTTCGAGAGCCCGATCCAGAACGGGAAGGGCGAGCCCATCGGCAAGATCGCGATCCGCGACGGCGCGAGCTCCCTGGTCATGCGCGTGACGATCCAGCCCGGCGGCCTTCCTCCCGGCTGGCACGGCATCCACTTCCACGCCGTGGGCGATTGCTCCGACACCGCGAAGTTCGAGAAGTCGAAGGCCCACGTGAACCACGACCAGAGCAAGCACGGCCTGCTCAACCCGGAAGGCCCGGACGAGGGCGACCTGCCCAACGTCTTCGCCAATGCCGACGGGTCGGTGAACGCTGAGGTGTCGAGCGAGACGCCGCTGACCGGCGAGGGCGCCCTCAAGGACGGCGACGGCTCGGCCCTGATCATCCACGCGAACGAGGACGATCACACCACCCAGCCGATCGGCGGCGCCGGCGCCCGCATCGCCTGCGCGGTGATCAAGTAGGCCTCGCACAGTCCCGCGGAGCCCTCGGCCCCGCGGGGTTTTCCCAGCGCCGACCTACTTCTGGACGACGCTGACGAGCTTGGCGCCCCGCGCCTTCCGTTCGGGGAGTGCGGCCTTGACGGTCTTGAGGATGCCGGCGGCGTCGAGGCCGGCCTCGGCGTACATGGCGTCCGGGGTGTTGTGGTCCTG
>NZ_LMMZ01000004.1 GCF_001422885.1 Methylobacterium sp. Leaf104
ACCGAGGTCCAGAAGGTCCTCTCCGTCTTCTCCACCATCACCGCACCCGTCTCCGCAGGCGCCTCCCTCTACGCAACCGCCCGCTAGACCCGCGGGCGGGGCGCGGACGTCGAGCGCTCCCCGCGCCCGCGCCGAAGGTCCCTCTTGCGTTCTCGCGCGGCATCGCGCACGGGTCGCGCGGTCCGGATCGATGCCGGAGGTACCGGGCCGTGGACGCGGTGCGCGCCGAACCTTGGCGGCTGGCCGATCCGCCTCTATTCTTGAGCGAGGTCGACCGAGGCGTGAGACGGGGCGAGATGAGGTTCAGACGCGCGGCCCGGCGCTTCGGGCGCGCCGGCGGCTTGGCTGGCAGCCTGTTCCTCGGCGCCGCGGCGCTCGCCGGCGTGACGCCGGCCCGGGCCGACGTGGTGATCGGCGTCGCCGTCCCCCGGTCCGGTGCCTACGTGGCGGTGGGCGAGCAGGTCCTGCGCGGGGTCCAGGCCGCGGCCCGCGACGCCAACGCCAAGGGCGGCCTCGACGGCCAGACCATCGTGCTCGATGTGCAGGACGACGCCTGCGATTCCAACAAGGCCGTGGCGGTGGCCAACCACTACGCGACGCAGGGGGTGCGCCTCGTGGTCGGCCACGTCTGCTCGAACGCGTCGCTGGCGGCCTCCGAGGTCTACGCCGCCAACGGCACGGTGATGATCACCGCCGCCTCCGTCGCCGCCAAGCTCACCGACCGGGGCCTGCCGACGATCTTCCGGGTGTGCGGCCGCGACGACGACCAGGCCAAGCTCTCGGCCACCGTGCTCGCGGAGCGGTTCCGCGACAAGAAGATCGCCATCCTCAACGACCTGACGCCGGGCTCGCGCAACCTCGCCGCCGCCACCAAGGAAAACCTCAACCGGATCGGCATCAACGAGGCCATCGCCACCGCCTTCGCGGCGGGCGACGCCGACGATGCGGCCCTGGCCGACCGCCTGAAGGAGGCCGGGATCGCGGTGGCCTATTACGGCGGGGACGCCCGCGAGATGGGCCGCCTCGTGCGGATCTCGGCCGAGCGGGGCTTCAAGCCGCAATGGTTCGGGACCTCCGCCATCGCCACGCAGGAATTCGCCACCATCGCCGGGCCGGCGAGCAACGGCGTGCTGATGACCTTCTACCTCGATCCGCGCCGCAAGCCGGAGGCCGCCGCCGTGGTCGCGGCCTTCAAGGCCGAGGGGGTCGAGCCCGAAGGATCGACGATCTACGGCTACGCGGCCCTCCAGGCCCTCGTGGCGGCCGGCAACTTCGCCCATACGGCGGAGTCGAAGCGCATCGCCGCCACCCTGCACGCGGAGCGCTTCGACCTCGTGCTCGGTTCGGTCGGCTTCGACGGCAAGGGCGACGTCACCGCCCAGGGCTACGTCCTCTACGTCTGGAACGACGGCACCTTCACGTACGCCAAGTAGTTCACCGGGCTTGAGTCGCCGCGCGTCCGCCCGGTCGTCGTCCGGGCGGCCAACGGAGACATCCGAACGTTTCGGGATCGTTTCCGGCCGTCCGTCGTTCGTGAACGGCGGACGTTCGGGGCGGGAGCCGGCCGCGACGGGACGAGTCCGGATCCATCAGCGAGGCGCCATGCCCCCATCCTCCGCGCTCCCGACTTCCGGGCGCCGTGCTCTCCTCACCGCAGGCCTCGGCGGCGCGGCCGCCCTCCTCGCCGCGCCCGTGCGGGCCGAGGCGACGCCGGACCTGCGCTGGCGCCTCGCCTGCGCCTTCCCCAGGAACCTCGACATCCTGTTCGGCGCCACCGACATGCTCGCCCGCATCGTCGCCGAGGCCAGCGACGGCCGGTTCCAGATCCAGCCCTCCGGGCCGGGCGAGCCGGTGCCGGCCGAAGGGCTCCTCGAGGCCGTGGCCGCCGGCACGGTCGAGATGGGCTACGGCCCGGCGACCCTGGGCCTGGCCAAGGACCCGACCTTCGCCCTGGCCACCGCCCTGCCCTTCGGCCTGAACGCCCGCGGCCAGAGCGCCTGGTGGCTTCAGGGCGGCGCCGCCGACCTGTTCGGCGAGATCTTCGCCCGGCACGGGCTGGTCGCCCTGCCGGCGGGCAATACCGGGGCGCAGATGGGGGGGTGGTTCCGCCGCGAAATCAAGGCGCAGGCGGATCTCCAGGGGCTGAAGATGCGGATCGGCGGCCTCGGCGGGCAGGTGCTGGCCAAGCTCGGGGTGGTGCCGCAGGCGACTCCGGGGCCGGACATCTACGCCGCCCTGGACTCCAAGGCGATCGACGCCGCCGAGTGGATCGGTCCCTACGACGACGAGAAGCTCGGATTGCAGAAGGTGGCGCCGACCTATCACTATCCGGGTTTCTGGGAGGGTGCCTCGACGGTCCATCTCTGGATCCAGGCCGAGGCCTGGAAGGGGCTGCCCAAGAGCTACCGGGCGATCCTCCAGGCCGCCGCCGCCCAGGTCCATGCCGACGTCCAGGCGAAGTACGATGCGCGCAACCCGCGCGCCCTGCGCCGTCTCGTGGCGGCCGGGGCGCAGCTGCGCCCGTTCCCGCAGGAGGTGATGGAGACCGCCCTCAAGACCGCCAACGACGTCTATGCCGAGATCGGTTCCAAGAATGCCGACTTCAAGCGCGTCCACGAAGCCATGAAGACCTTCCGGAACGAGGAATACCTCTGGTTCCAGGTGGCGGAATACACCTACGACAACTTCATGATCCGCGCCCGCGCCCGTGGCTGAGGAGACCGGACAAGAAAAAAGGCCGCTCCGAAGAGCGGCCCGAAGTCTAGGGAGGAAACGCCCAAGGAGGGCAGCAGGACCGCGACGCCATCGCGTTCCCGCAATGCACAATCTGAACCTCTCCCGCGAAATTGCAAGGCGGATAGGGCAGCATCCATGTCGCTTTTGGTGCCGCGGCACACATTGCCCTATTTCTGTATCCAAAATGACGCACCCGAGCAGCGGCAAATGCTCATGGCGTCGCGCGGCTTCCGACCCAGATGAGCCTGCATCAAAGGATTGGTCGAATTCAGTTTTCGCGGCTGCGTCTGCTGGGCTCGCCATGGCGGGGTTGGTCCGGGAGATCCATCCGGCCTCGGGTGCCGTACGGGTGCGGCGGCCCGACCTTTCACGACGAACCGGGAGACGATGAGCGGCGATGGCGATTCAGGCGGGACGGATCCGACTCCTCAAGGACGCCGAGCCCAGGGCGGAGGGGCGCTACGTGCTCTATCTCCTGCAGCAGGCGAATCGTGCCCATGAGAACCCGGCCCTCGAGCTGGCGATCGAGGAGGCCAACCGGCTCGGCCTGCCGGTCCTCGCATGCTTCGGGCTGCTCGACGGCAAGAACGGTTTTCCGGAGGCCAATGCCCGCCACTACGCCTTCCTGCTCCAGGGGCTCGCCGACGCGGCGTCCGGCCTGAAGGCCCGGGGCATCGGCTTCTGCCTGCGCAAGGCCTCGCCCGCCCAGGTGGCGATCGACCTGGCCGAGGATGCCGCCCTCCTGGTCCTCGACCGGGGCTACCTCGCGATCCAGAAGCGCTGGTACGCCGAGATCGTCGAGGGCATCGACGCGCGGATCGTGCAGGTGGAGGGCGACGTCGTGGTGCCGGTGGAGGTCGCGTCCGCCAAGCACGAATACGCCGCCCGTACCCTGCGCCCGAAGCTGCACAGGCACCTCGACGACTACGTCGCGCCCCTGACCGCCCGGAGGGTGAAGCACCCGGCCGGGCGCGGCCTGCCGAAGTCCGAGGTGGACATCGCCGACCCGGCGGCGGTGCTGGCCGGCATGAGCCTCGACCGCATCGTCGGCCCGGTGCGCCGCTTCACCGGCGGCGAGACCGAGGCGCGCCGGCGCCTCGAGGCCTATCTCGAAGGCCCGTTCGCCGATTACGGCAGCGACCGCAACCGGCCGGAGGCCGGGGCGGCCTCGCACATGAGCCCCTACCTGCATTTCGGGCAGATCTCGCCCGTGGAGATCGTGCGGGCGGTCCGGGCCGCTAGGGCCGGCGGCCGCGAGGACAAGGCGGCCTATGTCGAGGAGGTGGTCATCCGCCGCGAACTGGCGATGAACCATGTCCACTACACGGAAGGCTACGACAGCTACGCGCGCGCCGTTCCCGAATGGGCCCGCAAGGTCCTGGCCGAGCATGCCGACGACCCGAGGCCGAAGACCTACACCGAGGCCGAACTCGCGGAGGGCAGGACGCATGACGTCTACTGGAACGCCGCCCAGGCGGAGATGCGCGAGACCGGCTACATGCACAACCACCTGCGCATGTACTGGGGCAAGAAGATCCTCGAATGGTCGCCCACGCCCGAGGAGGGCTTCGCCCGCACGCTGCGGCTCAACAACCGCTACTTCCTCGACGGGCGCGACCCGAACTCCTTCACCAACGTCGCCTGGGTCTACGGGCTGCACGATCGCCCCTGGGCGCGGCGCAAGATCTTCGGGACGGTGCGCTACCAGAGCGAGAATTCCCTGCGGAAATTCGACGCGAAGGCCTATCTGCGGACCGTCGAGGCGCTCTGCAGGGCGGAAGGCGGGGACAAGGCTTAAGGCTCCCCGGGGTATGCCCCTTGCCTGACGCCCGCCCGACGCCCTCTCCCGCGTTCCCATCCGAGCCTTCGATCGCATGCCCCCCACCCGTCCCGCCAAGGTGCTGCGCGTCAAGGTTCTGAGGGCCAGGGTCCGGTCCGGGGTCGTGCCGCGCATGCGGCGCCTGCGCGGGGCCACCCTCGACGCCTTCGGGCTGTGGCGCCACCGCCTCCTGTTCCTCGTCGGCGGCATCGGCGTCGGGCTCGCCGCCGTCCTGATGGCCGGGCTGGCCGATGCGGCCCAGGGCGTCTTCCGGCGCGTGCTCGGCCTCTCGCCCCTGGTGGCCCTCGGCCTGACGCCCTTCGGGTTCGCCCTCTGCGCCTGGCTCGCCCGCGCGGTGTTCCCGAACGCGCAGGGGTCCGGCATTCCTCAGGTGATCGCGGCCCGCCAGACCGGTCACCTCGCTCTGCGCCGCGCCCTCGTCTCCCTGCGCGTCGCGGCGGGCAAGATCGTGGTGATGAGCCTCGGCCTGCTGTTCGGCGCCTCCACCGGGCGCGAGGGGCCGACGGTGCAGGTGGGCGCCGCGATCATGGCGGCCGCCGGTCACCTCACGCCGGAGCGGGTGCCGGGACTGATCCTGGCCGGCGGCGCGGCCGGCGTGGCCGCGGCCTTCAACACCCCGCTCGCCGGCATCGTCTTCGGGATCGAGGAACTCGGCCGCGCCTACGAGGCCCGCACCGGCGGGCTCATCGTCGCCGCCATCGTGGCGGCCGGCCTGACCGCGATGGCGCTGACCGGCAACTACACCTATTTCGGCACCTCCAGCGCCGCCCTGCCCTTCGGGCCGGGCTGGATCGCCGTGCCGGTGATCGGGGCGCTGGGGGGTCTGGCCGGCGGCGGCTTCGCCCGCATCGTCATCCTGTTCGCGCGGGGCCTGCCCGGACGCCTCGGGGCGGCCATCGCCGCGCGCCCGGTCGCCTTCGCGGCCGC
The DNA here is from genome assembly GCF_001422885.1 of Methylobacterium sp. Leaf104. Taxonomy (GTDB): domain Bacteria; phylum Pseudomonadota; class Alphaproteobacteria; order Rhizobiales; family Beijerinckiaceae; genus Methylobacterium. Next base: position 5,504 of record NZ_LMMZ01000004.1, read on the forward strand.
CTGCGGCCTCGGGGTCGCCCTCTGCGGCCTCGCCTCGGGCGGCACGGTCTACGGCACCGGCTACGAGGAGGCGCGCGCCCTCCTGCACGGCACGGCCGAGCCCCATCCCGACTTCGCGCCGCTCAAGTTCGTCGCGACCCTGCTCTCGGCGATCAGCGGCATTCCCGGTGGCCTCTTCGCTCCGTCCCTCAGCGTCGGGGCCGGCCTCGGCGCCGCCCTGCACGGCTGGTTCTCCGGCGTTCCCGTGGCTGCCCTGGTGCTCATCGGCATGGTCGCCTACCTCACCGGCGCCCTGCAGGCGCCGATCACCGCCTTCGTCATCGTCACCGAGATGACCCAGGACCATGCCCTGATGATCCCCCTTATGGTGGCGGCGCTGATCGCCGACGCGGTCTCGAAGGCGGTCTGCCGCGAGGGGCTCTATCACGCCCTGGCCCACCTCCTCCTGGAGCGGGCCGGCGCGGAGGCGCGCGCGGCGGCCCCGGCCCGGCCCGGGGCGCCATCGTAAAACAGCCGAGCTTGGGCGGAACGCTTGCGGGCGCAGGCGGTTGACGGTCGGTTCCGCGATCTGGAGTGTTGCGCATGACCCTGTTGAAATGGGCCCTCATCTGTTTCGTGATCTCCCTCATCGCGGGCGGCCTCGGTTTCACCGGCATCGCGTCCGGCGCCGGCTCCCTGGCCCGCATCCTGTTCGGCCTCTTCCTGCTGGTGGCCATCGTCATCGTGGTCGTCGCCTTCGCCATCGGGCAGGCGGTGTTCTAGCGTGAGCCAGGCGATGCCGGAGCGGATCGCCCTCGTCACCGGAGCGACCTCCGGCATCGGCGCGGAGACCGCCCTCGGCCTTGCGCGGGCGGGGTTCCGCGTCGGCCTCGTCGGCCGGGATGCCGATCGCACCGGCCGGACCGCCGCCCGGATCCGGGAAGCCGTGCCCGGTGCCGTGATCGACGGCTTCGTGGCCGACCTCGCGTCGCAGGCCGGGATCCGCCGCCTCGCCGGCGAGGTCCGGGCGCGGTATCCGCGCCTGGACGTCCTGGTGAACAATGCCGGCGCGATCTTCGACCGCCACGCCGCGACGGTGGACGGAATCGAACGGACCTGGGCGCTCGACCACCTCGCCTACCTGCATCTCAGCCTCGAGCTCCTCGACCTCCTGAAGGCCAGCGCCCCGGCACGCATTGTCAGCGTCGCCTCGATGGCGCATCGGCGGGGACGGATCGCCTTCGACGATATCGGCCACGCTCGCCGCTACAGCGCGATCGCCAGCTATTCGCAGGCCAAGCTCGGCAACGTGCTCTTCAGCGCCGCCCTCGCAAGGCGGCTCGCCGGCACCGGCGTCACGAGCAACGCCCTCCATCCCGGCGTCATTGCCAGCGGGTTCGCCTCGGGCACCGGCGGCTGGTTCGGCCTCGGCTGGCGCCTGGTGCGCCCCTTCCTGTCGAAGCCCGAGGACGGCGCCGCCACGTCGCTGTATCTCGCGACCTCCCGGGAGGTCGACGGCGTGAGCGGTCTCTACTTCGATCGATGCCGGGCGGTGGCCCCCTCGGCCCTGGGCCGGGACACGGCGCTGCAGGAGCGGGTCTGGGCCTACAGCCTGGGGCAGCTCGGGATGCCGGACATCCAGCCCGCCAAGGTCTGACAGCCCGCCGAGGCCTGAGCCTCGGTTTCATGCAACCCGCGCATACCCGCTCCGCCACGGGAAGCGATTGCATGGTGCGGTGCGGCATGGCATCTGAGCGCCATGCACCGCGGCGATGGCGTCGCCGCGGTGTGCCCTTCTTGGGCGTTTCCTCCCTAGACTTCGGGCCGCTCCCTCACCGGGGCGGCCTTTTTTCTGTCCAGTGGATGGGCGTTTTATCTGCCCCTCGGCGCTCCGACAAGCACAATTGTGCGCAATCACACCGCGACACGCAGACATTATCCTGCGCCGCCTCCGTGAGACCGGCACAGGCGGCTTGGATTTACGGAAATCCTGGCGTCACGCGGCCGGCATCTGCGCCAGGAAGGCACCGGACAAGGCCTGTCCGATCAATGCCCGGGTCTCGGCGACACCGTACAGGGCGATGAAGGAGCCGAAACGGGGTCCGCGCGCCTCGCCGAACAGGACGTTGTAGATCGTGCCGAACCAGGCCTGCGAGACGCCGGGGCGCCCGTCCGGGCTCTTGGCCTTGCCCGACAGGTCGGGGAAGTGCCGGCGCCCGACTTCGTAGACCACCGCCTGCAATCCCTCCGGATCGACGGAGCCCTCGTGCGCGGCGAGCGTGGCGGAAAGATCCTCCAGCGCCGCGCGCTCTGCCTCGGTGGCGGCCCGGTAGGTCTTGGCCGGCCGCACGAGATCACGGAAATACGCGAGCGCGTGCCCGACCAGGCGAGCGAGCACCGGGTGGGTCTCCGGCCCGACATCCGGATCGTAGCGGCGGATGAAGCCCCACAGCACCGCCGGATCCTCGGTGTTGGCCACCGCCGCGAGGTTGAGGAGCATGGCGAAGGTCAGTGCACCGCCCTTGCCGACCGCCTCGGCTGCCGGCGGGTGCCCGGCATGCAGGTGCCAGACCGGGTTGCCGAGCTTCTGCGCCGGCTCCTGGCCCGGGTACTTCTCCAGGAAGCTCAGGTAGTCGTCGACCTGGCGCGGGATCATCTCCACGAACAGGCGCTTGGCCTCGCGGGGCTTGTTGTACATGAACAGCGCCAGGCTGTCGGCGGTGCCGTAGACCAGCCAGTCGTCGATCGAGAGGCCGTTGCCCTTCGACTTGGAGATCTTCTTGCCGTCCTTGTCGAGGAAGAGTTCGTAGTTGAACCCCTCCGGCGGCTCGCCACCCAGGGCGCGCGCGATCTCGCCCGAGAGCTTGACGGAATCGATGAGGTCCTTGCCGGCCATCTCGTAATCGATGCCCAGCGCCACCCAGCGCATGGCCCAGTCGGGCTTCCACTGCAGCTTGGCGTGGCCGCCGGTCACCGGGGTCTCGTATCCCTCGCCGGTCTTGGGGTCGCGCCAGACCAGGGTGCCGGCCGAGACGCGGACCTCGTCGATGGCCACCTGCATCACCTCGCCCGTCACCGGGTGGATGGGCAGGAACGGCGAGTAGCTCGCCGAGCGCTCGGCCCGCAGCGACGGCAGCATGATCGCCATCACGGCGTCGTAGCGCTCCAGCACCGTGAGCAGGCCCGTGTCGAACACGCCCGCGCGGTAGCATTCCGTGGCCGAGCGGAACTCGTAGTCGAACCCGAAGGCGTCGAGGAAGCGGCGCAGTTCGGCATTGTTGTGGGCGCCGAAGCTGTCATGGGTGCCGAACGGGTCCGGGACGCGGGTCAGGGGCTGGTTCAGGGCATCGATCAGCAGGGGCTTGTTCGGCACGTTGTCCGGCACCTTGCGCAGGCCGTCCATGTCGTCCGAGAACGCGATCAGCCGGGTCGGCACGCTGTCGTTGGTGAGAACCCGGAAGGCGTAGCGCACCATCGAGGTGCGGGCGACCTCGCCGAAGGTGCCGATATGCGGCAGGCCCGACGGCCCGTAGCCGGTCTCGAACAGGACCTCCGCTTTCGGGCGACGTTCCAGCCGCGCCACCAGCTTGCGCGCCTCCTCGAAGGGCCAGGCCGCGGCGGTGGCGGCCGCCGCAATGAGATCGGGGTCGGAGGGAAGCGGGGACGGCATGGGGACAGCGTCAGTTCTACGAGGATGGTCGGGACAGGGGATCGCGAAGGGCGGCACCGTAGGGAGGGCGACCGGGAGGGTCAACGCGTGCGCTGGCGGTCGCGGCGGCGACACCGTTGCGCGGGTCCTGCGCCGGTCCGGCCCCGCGATCCCCGGCAGCTGACACGCCGGGCGTCCCGATGCAACGCCTGCAGACCTGAGGCGAACCCGGCGCAGTCCTGGAGAGGCCCGGCTTCACACCTTTGCCGTGTCCGCCTGCGAGAGGTCGGCCCGTCCCGCTGCGCGGCCCCGGCCGGCGCGCCCGAAAGGCGTCATGACCTCAAGCTCGACGATCACGAGCGCGGCGCCCGCCGCGTGCCGACTCACCCGCGCGGCCGGCCCCGTCGAGGCGCGCGCAACCCGGCTCCTGTTCCTCATCGTCGGCTTCGGCGTCGCCGCCTGGGCGCCCCTGGTGCCCCTCGTGAAGGCGCGGGCGGGCCTGGACGACGGCACCCTCGGCCTGCTTCTCCTCTGCCTCGGCGTCGGGTCGCTCGCCACCATGCCGGTGGCGGGCGCCCTGGCCGGGCGCTTCGGCACCCGCCCGGTGCTGGCCGCCGCCGTGCTCGTGACCGGGGCGGCTCTGATGACCCTGTCCCGCGCCGCTGGCCTGCCCGTCCTCGCCGTGGCTCTCACCGCGCTCGGGATCGGCCTCGGCCTCCTCGACTGCCTGATGAACCTGCAGGCGGTGGCGGTGGAGCGCCGGGCCGCACGGCCGATGATGTCGGGCTTCCACGGCCTCTACAGCCTCGGCTGCATCCTGGGCGCGGCCGGCTTCAGTGCCCTCCTGAGCCTCGGCCTGGAACCGGCGGCCGCGACCCTGGTGGTGGTCGCCGCCATCGCGGTCGCCTTCCTCGCCGCCCTGCCGGGCATCCTGGCGACGAGGGCGGACGGCCCCCGAGGCCCGGCCTTCGCCCTGCCGCGGGGGCCGGTGCTCCGCATCGGGCTCCTGTGCTTCGTGGTCTTCCTCACGGAGGGCTCGGCCCTCGACTGGAGCGGCGTCTTCCTGATCCAGGAGCGCGGCCTCGATCCGGCCCGGGCCGGCCTCGGCTACGCGGCCTTCTCGCTGACCATGACGGCGGGCCGCCTCGCCGGCGACGCTCTCGTGCGCCGGATCGGGCGCCGCCGCATCGTCGTCCTGGGCGCGCTGCTGGCGGCGGCCGGCCTCGGCCTCGCCACGGCCGTGCCCCTCTGGCCGGTGACGCTCCTCGGCTACGCCCTGGTGGGGGCGGGCTGCGCCAACATCGTGCCGGTCCTGTTCACGGCCGCCGGCCGCCAGGAGGCGGTGCCCGCCGCCCTCGCGATCCCGGCCGTGACCACGCTGGGCTATGCCGGCGTGCTCGCCGGCCCCGCCGCCATCGGGCTCCTCGCCCACGCCACCAGCCTGACCCTCGCCTTCCTGGCGGTGGCCACCCTCCTCCTCGCCGTCGCGGCCGGCGCCCGGCATCTGCGCATCTGAGACGGCCTCCGGATCCGGCCAGGCGAAGCGGCGGTCGCCGGCGCGCAGGCCCGCCGGCACCGCCGCCCGAGCGATCGACCATCGGGGCCGCCGCGGCGGCCCGGCCGAAGCGCGCGCCGCCGAATCGATCGGCTATGCCGAGGCGGTCCGAGAGCCAGGCCTGAAGACCCGAAGGCTGAGCCGCCGCCCGATCCTTCAGAACGGGCTCACCGGGAAGAAGCGCAGGTAGAGCTCGGCGTATTTCCCCTCGTCCCACAGGCGCTGGAGCGCGTCGTCCAGCGCCCGCGACAGGGCCGGGTCGTCGGGGCGGGTGACGAGGCCGATGCCCTCGCCGAAGTAGCGGTTCTCCAGGTAGTCGCCGCCCGTGAAGGCGCAGCAGCCCGCGGCGTCGACGCCACCGATCCAGAGGGCGAGGTTCAGGCCGTCCGCGAAGACGTAGTCGACCTCGCCCCGGCGCAGCGCGCCCTCGGCCGTCGCCAGATCGGTGAAGTCCTTGGCCGTCGCCTTGGGGAAGAAGGCCTTCAGGTAGGCCGCGTGCGCGGTGCCGCCGACCACGCCGACGCTCCGGTCCGCGAGGGCGCCCGCGGAGGGGGCGGGCAGGCCCTTGTCGGTGCGGGCGGCGAAGCGCGCCGGCCAGCGGAAATACGGCCGGGTGGCGAGGAAGCGCGCGCGCAGGGCCGGGGTCAGCGGGATCGCGGCGGCGACGACGTCGCCCTGCCGGTCGGCCAGGGCGTCGAGCAGGGTGTCGAAGCGCCGGGCCTGGACCGTGCAGGTCATGGCCAAGCGCTCGCAGACCGCGCGGGCGAGCTCGACCACGAAGCCCGTGGGCGTGCCGTCCGGGCCGGCGAAGTGAAGGGGCGGGAAGTCGTCGTCGGTGAGGAAGCGGACCGTGCGCGCGCTCGGCGGGGTCTCCATGCGCTCCTGGCGGGCGCGCGGATTCCAGAAGTTGGGGATCGTCACGCCCTCCGCCCGGGCCGGCGCAGCGGCGGCGAGGCAGGACAGCGCCGCCAGTGCACAAGCGGCAGCCCGGCCCCGGAGCCGCCTTGCCTTTCGGCGGATAACCGCAGAAGTTGTTCTGGTGGCGCGCGGGCTGCGCGTGGAAACGGACTGGCTCACGGCCCTCCCCTAGCACATCCGCGGGCCGCCGGGAGGCCGCGCGCGGTGTCGCTCCTCGGTTTCGGCACCTCCGATCGACGGCCCGCTCCGCTGCCGCCCGAAATCGGATTCCTCGCGCGCCAGGGCTTCGACCCGGGCCGTCTGGCGCAGGCCGCCGCCCTGGCGCGGGCCTGCGGGAGCGACGCCGCCACGGCGCTGATCCAGGCCGACCTGATCTCCGAAGAGGCCTATTACCGTGCCCTCGCCGCCGCCCTCGGCGTCCCGTTCCTCGCCGGCGATCTCCGCCTCGGCGAGGACACGCGTTATCCCGACAGTCTCGTGGCCGGGATCGCGCCGCTCTCCCCGAAGGGTTCCCTGGCGTTCCACGGACCGCGCACGGTTCGCGCCCCGCGTGGGGCGGCCATCGCGGCGCTGCTGCGGACGGGGACCCGTTCGGCCATCACCACGCCGCGGGCCCTGCAGGCGGCGGTGTTCGCCGCCAATCCGGCGGGCATCGCGGCCTACGCCGCCGATACGCTCCAGCGCCACAGGCCCGATTGGGCCCTGGAGGCCGGCAGCCAGGCGCCACGCCTCGCCATCGTCGGCCTCGTTGCCGGAGCCGTCGGCCTCGTCGCCGGCCTCATCCCCGGGGCCGTGCTGATCGGCGCCTGGACGCTGGTGCAAGTCGGCTTCCTGGCCATGGTGACGGTCCGCATCGCCGCCGTCAGCGTCGAGGCCGAGGCGGCCCCCGAGGTGCCGCTGCCGGACACCGCCCTGCCGGTCTACACCGTCCTGGTGGCCCTCCATCGCGAGGCCCGGGTGGTGCCCCGCCTCGTGGCGGCCCTCTCGCGCTTCGACTACCCGGTGGCCAAGCTCGACCTCAAGCTGGTGATCGAGGCCGACGACCACGAGACGGACGCGGCCCTCGAGGCGGCCGGCCTCCCGGCCCGGTTCGAGGTCGTCCGGGTGCCGGCGGGCCTGCCCCGCACCAAGCCCCGCGCCCTCAACGCCGCCCTGCCCCTGGCGCGCGGCGCCTGCCTCGTGGTCTACGATGCCGAGGACGTGCCCGATCCGGGGCAGCTCCGCGCCGCCGCGACCCGCTTCGCCCGCGCCTCCCGCACCACCGCCTGCCTGCAGGGCCGCCTCGTCATCGACAACATGGACGACGGGCGCCTCACCCGCTGCTTCGCGATCGAGTACGCGGCCCTGTTCGACGTCCTGATTCCGGCCCTCGCCTCCTGGTGCGTGCCGATCCCCCTCGGAGGTACGTCGACGCATTTCCGCACCCGTATCCTGCGCGAGCTCCACGGCTGGGATGCCTGGAACGTCACCGAGGACGCCGATCTGGGCATCCGCCTCGCAAGGGCGGGCTACCGCGTCGGCGACCTGCGCAGCGACACCCTGGAGGAGGCGCCGCGCACCGTCCGGTCCTGGCTGCACCAGCGCACCCGCTGGATGAAGGGTTTCCTGCAGACCAGCCTCACCCATGCGCGGTCGCCGCGCCGGACCGCGCGGCAGCTCGGCATTCTCGGGACCTTCTGCGCCGTCGCCCTCGTGCCCGGGACGGTGATCTCCGCCCTCGCCTATCCCTTCCTGATGGGCCGCGCGGCCTACGACTTCGCGGTCTTCGTCTGGAACGGCTTCCCGGCGCCCGGGGGCTTCTGGGCGAACTTTCCCACCGGCGCCGCCGTCACGCTGTTCGTGGCCGGACTGCTCGCCATGCTGCTGCCGGCAGCCCTCGGCTGCGTCCGGCGCAACTGGTTCGACCTGCTCGCCTTCGTGCCGTGGATGCCGATCTACTTCCTGCTCGTCAGCCTCGCCGCCTGGTCGGGCCTGTACGAGCTCGTCCGTGCACCCAACCGCTGGAACAAGACCGAGCACGGCCTCGCCCGCACCTCCCGCACCGGCGCGTTGCGCGCGGAGTGAGGGCCGGACCCGACCACCGCCGCCACCGCCCGCGTGTTTAAGCTTACAATTGCCGAAGTATTAACTTTGACGCATCGGAGTCCAGGTCGACAGCGCGATCCATCCACGCCGAGTCATCGCGGCGGCTTCGGCGAACACCACGCCCGCTGCGAGTATCAGGAAGAGGACGAGCAGTAGGAAGCGGTTTTCTTCTTCCGGTACGTTGTCTGTTTCACTTCGGGCCATTGCCGTTCTCCGGGCGGGTGACTGCGAGCGTATCGCAATCGACCTGCCACGAAGGTGTGAACGCTTGGGCTGTCGATCTTCGCTTGGCGAGCCGGTCAGCCCAGTTCCAGCGCTGCGAGCGTGTCGGCCACCCGCTGGCGGGCCTCCCCGCCCAGCGGCAGGATCGGGCGCGGCGGCTCCGCCCGGCAGAGACCGAGGAGGTCGGCACAGGCGTAGACCACCCGCAGGCTCGAATAGGTCCGGAACAGGTCCCAAAGCGGCTTGAGCCGGGCATCGAGGCGGCGCGCCTCGGCGGCGTCTCCCGCTTCGACCGCCCGGACGATCGCCAGGGCGGTGTGTGGGAACAGCCCGGCGATGACGCTGTACCAGGCCTCGCCGCCCGCCAGCAGCGCCGCGACGGCGTTCCAGTCGCCGCTATAGCCGAGGGAGAACCCGGCCGGCACCACGGCGCGCAGCGCGGCGATGTGCTCCGCCGCCCCGTCCGGCTCCGGGGCCGGACTCTTGATCGCGACGATTCCCGGAACCCGGGCGAGGCGGCCGATGAGGGCCGGGGTAAAGCGGAAATGGGTCGTGCCGGGATTGTCGTAGAGGCAGAGCGGCAGGCCGGATTCCCGTGCCACCGTCTCGCAGTGCACGAACACCTCGTCCTCGGTCAGCGGCGTGTAGGACATCGCCGCCAGGAGCCCGGCCTCGGCCCCGGCGCCCTTGGCGTCCTGGGCCATCCGCACCGCCTCGTCGGTGCGCAGGGCGCCGACCCCGACGAGGACCGGCAGGCGGCCCGCCACCGCTTCGACGGCGGCTTCCACGGCCCGGCGGCGCTGATGGCGTGCGAGGAACGGATAGGTGCCGGTGCTGCCCAGCAGGCCGATCGATCCGACGCCGGCCGCGACCAGGGGCTGCAGCAGGGTACGCAGGGCGCCGAGGTCGACCTGGCCGTCGGCATTCGTGGGCGTGATCGGGAAGGCCGACAGGATGGTCATGGTCGCTCCGGGGGCAGGCGAGACGGGAGGCGGCAGCCCCGGTCGTCGGTCCCGAAGGCTTACAGCATCTCGGCGGTCAGAGCATTTTGGCGAGTTCGCCCGCCGCCTCCTCGGGCGGGCGGGCAAGGTTCAGCGCGTTCAGGAAGCGATTCTGGCCGTTCATCACGTAGACGAGGGCGGTGTGCTCCATGGTGTAGTCGCCATCCTTGGTCGGCACCTTCCGGACATAGGCGCGGTAGGCCTTGACCGCCGCGTTCACCTCCTCGGGCGAGCCGGTCAGGCCGACGATGCGCGGGTCGAAGCTCGCCAGGTAGGTCTTCAGGGCGGCCGGCGTGTCGCGCTCGGGGTCGACCGCGATGAACAGCGCGCGGGTGTCCCGGCCCTTCGGCCCGAGGGCCTGGAGCACGTCGCCGATCTGCTGCAGCGTGGTCGGGCAGACGTCGGGGCAGTGAGTGAAGCCGAAGAACACGAGGTGCGTCCGCCCCGCATAGTCGCGCTCGGTGACGCGCTGCCCGTCCTGATTGGTCAGGGTGAAGGGGCCGCCGACGCTGCTCGTCCCGGCCTCCTGGGTCTTCGGCGCCAGCACCACGAAGGCGGCGACGCAGAGCCCCACGAGGCCGACCGCGAAGGCGAGGAGGGGCAGGAGCGTGCGACGCATGGGACGGCCTTGCGATCGAGGGATGGGGCCGCTTCAGACCACAGGCACCGCGCCCCGGCAATCCACCAAACCGTCGCCACCAAACCGTCGCCACCAGACCGTGGCCGGACGGCTCAGCCGGGTTGCGGCTCGTCCGTGCCCGGCTTCGCTTGGCGCCGATCCTCCGCCAGGGCCGCGCTCTCGCGCTTGAGCGGCCGGCCGACCGGACAGGCCTCCTGAACGAACCCGTTCAGGGTGTTGAGGAGACTGTCCTCCACCTGCCGGTAGAAGACGAACTGTCCGCGCTTCTCGCCCGCGATCAGCCCGGCCGATTCGAGCACCGCGAGATGCTGGGAGATGGAGGGCTTCGACATGGCAAATCGCCCGGCGATCTCGCCGGCGCTGAGTTCGGTATGGGCGAGATAGGCCAGGATCTTCCGGCGAACGGACGAGGACAGGGCTTCGAAGACGCGCTGCATGCGGATGGGTTAGGCGATGAGCTAACCATTGACAAGCGATAACCGGCCATCGATTAGGTGATTTCCTAATTAGTGAACAGGTATCGACATGCGCGATGCGCCCCGTTGCACCTCGACCGCCCGCATGATCGCCGATGCGGACACCTCCGCCGTGGCGGGACGCCTGGACTGGGCGCCCGCCAAGTCACTCTGGATCACCGGAATGGTGGGCGCGGCTCTGCTTCTCGGACCCGTCTTCGTCACCCCCGGTGCCGTCGCGCTGTTCGCCGTCACCACGATCGTCACCCTCTGCGCCGGACATTCGGTCGGCATGCACCGGCTGCTGGTGCATCGCAGCTTTTCGGCCAAGCCCTGGGTCGAATATCTCCTGGTCTATCTTGGAACCCTGGTCGGCATGGCCGGGCCGGTGGGAATGATCCGCCTGCACGACATGCGGGACTGGGCGCAGCGGCAGGCCGCCTGTCACAACCTGCATGCCAATCGGCTGCCGATGCTGCACGACGCGCTCCTCCAGATGCACGCCGAGCTGATCCTCACGCACCCGCCGCGTTTCCTGCTGGAGCCGCAGGTCGGGACGGACCGGGTGTTCCGATGGCTGGAGGCGACCTGGATGTTGCAGCAGCTGCCCTGGGCCGTGCTGTTCTACGCGGTGGGTGGATGGCCGTGGATGATCTGGGGCATTCCCGTCCGCATCGCGGTGTCGCTGACCGGGCACTGGCTCGTCGTGCACCTCACCCACCGCGATGGCCCGCAGGGTTGGGTGGTCGACGGTGAATCCGTCCAGGGGCACGACCTGCCGGCTGCGGCTTGGCTCACCTTCGGCGAGGCGTGGCATGCGACGCACCATGCCTGGCCGGACTCGGCGCGCCTCGGAGCCGAACCGGGACAGGCCGATGCGGGCTGGCGAGTCCTGCGGGTGCTGGAGCGCCTGGGTCTCGTCTGGGACCTGAAGCAGCCGTGCAACCTGGAGCCCCGGGCCGGGGTGCGCCGCGTCACGGCGGAGGGGCCGCCAGCCCGAGCCGCGTGATCGGGCCCCCTGCCCTCAGATCGCGAGCTTGCCCGGCTCGATCGCGGCGATCGCCGCCTGGGTGCCCAGGCGGCGCAGGGCCTCGCCCACCATCAGCAGGGCGGGTCCCTCGTGGCCCGAGGCCTCGACCCGGTCGGCGAGGTCGGCGGCGCCGGCCTCCACCACCTGCTGGTTCGGGCGGGTGGCGTTGAAGACGAGCAGCGCCGGGGTCGACGGCGCGAGGCCCTCGGCGATCGCCCGCTCGAGCAGCACGCCGAGGGTCTTCTTGGGCATGTAGACCACGGTGGTGACGCTCGGATCGGCCAGGGCGCCCCAGTTCAGGTCCTCCGGCAGGGCGCCGCGCCGGTCGTGGCCGGTGACGTATTGCAGGCGCCGCGCCGCGTCGCGGTTCGTCAGCGAGACGCAGAGCGAGGCCGCCGCCCCTTGCGCCGCCGAGACGCCCGGAACCACGCTGACGGGGATGCCGGCGGCCCGGCAGGCCTCGATCTCCTCGCCGGCCCGGCCGAACACCAGGGGGTCGCCGGATTTCAGGCGCACGACCTGCTTGCCGGATTTGGCGAGCTGCACCATCAGCGCGTTGATGTCGTCCTGGCGGCAGGACGGGCCGTGCCCGGTCTTGCCCACCAGCATGGTGCGGGCCTCGCGGCGGGCATAGTCGAGGATCTCGGGCGCGACGAGGTCGTCGTACAGGATCACGTCGGCGTTTCGCAAAGCGCGCAGGGCCTTGAGGGTGAGGAGTTCGGCATCGCCCGGGCCGGCGCCGACCAGCGTCACCGCCCCGCCCTTCGGGGCGGCCTCGGTCTGCCCCAGGAGCTCGGCGAGATCCTGGTCCGTGGGGACCCGGTCGGGCTCGGCGAAGGCGCGGTCGGTGAAGCGCTCCCAGAAGGCGCGGCGGTCGGAGAAGCCGTGGAAGCGGCTGGTGACCTCTTCGCGCCAGTCGCGGGCGGCGCCGATCCAGGCCTTGAACCCGCGCGGCAGCATGCCCTCGATCCGGGCGCGCACGGTCTGCCCGAAGACCGGGGCGGCCCCCTCGGTCGAGATGCCCACCACCATGGGCGAGCGATTGACGATGGCGCCGAACTTCACGTCGCAGAGATGCGGCCGGTCGACCGCGTTGACGATGGCGCCGGTCGTCCTTGCGGCGGCCACGAAGGCGATGCAGTCGGCCTCGTCCTCCATGGCCCCGATGCAGAAGGCCGCGCCCGTGAGGTCCTCGGGCCGCCACTGGCGCTCGTGCAAGGCGACGGAGCCCGCGACGATCTCGCCCGGCACGGCCCGCAGCTCCTCGCTGGGCTCGGGCGCGTAGACGTCCACGTGGGCCCCGGCGGCGGCGAGGAGCTTCACCTTCCAGGGGGCGCCCCCGTTGGAGCCGGCCAGCACCGCGCGCTTGCCGTGCAGCGGCACGAAGACGGGCAGGACGGCCAGGGGCTCCAGGCCGGCCGGGCCGGCACCGCCGGCCGGATCGATGCCGGCGGGCCGGGTTTCGCGGGGGGTGCGGGGCGTGCTCATGGTGCTCGGAAATGGGGGTCGATGTGGACCAAATTGAGCCTATGCGGCGTTGCGTGCAAGCGCCTCGGGCAGCAGCTTGCGGATCTCGGGGATGCACGAGCCGCAATTCGTGCCGGCCTTGCAGGCGGCGCCCACCGCCTCGACGGTGCCGGCCCCCGCCGCGATGACCCCCGTGATGATGTCGAGGCCGACCCCGTGGCAGGCGCAGACGGTGGGGCCGGCCGCGGCGGTCTCGGCGCGGCCCGACAGGAGGGCGCGCCGGGCCGGGGCCTCCGGCGCCGGCTCGGCGAACAGGGCCTTGGCCTCGTCCCAGCCCGGTCGCGCCTCGGCGGGTCCGAGCGCCAGGCAGGCGACGAGGCGGCCGTCCTCGTAGACGGCGCAGCGGTAGCGCCCGCGGGCGTGGTCGGCATACTCGGCGAGTTCGAGGCCCTGGAACAGGCCGCGCATCATCAGCGCCACGGCGCGGGAGCTCTCCTGCGTGGCGAATTGCAGGCCCGAGCCGCCGGAGATCGTCGCCCTGGCCCACCACCAGCCCTTGGGCAGGGTCTGTTCGCCGCGGGTCAGGAGGAAGCCGCGGTTGCGGTAGGGCACCGGTGCGATGCCGGCCGGCGTTGCCTTCAACTCGGGCTGTCCCGAAACCGGATCGGGCACGCCGCGCACCAGGGCGCCGACGCGGGCGTCGGAGGCGGTGGCCGCGCTCCAGTGGAAGGCCGCGAACAGGTTGCCTGGCCGCACCGCGTCGGTGACCATCGCCTCCAGGGTGGCGGTGCCGTGCGGTGTGGCGATCCGGGCGAGATCGCCCTCCTTCAGGCCCAGCGGCGCGGCATCGTCGGGATGGATCTCCACGAAGGGCACGGAGCGGTGCGCCGAGAGGCGCTGGCTCTTTCCCGTCCGCGTCATCGTGTGCCAGTGGTCGCGGACGCGGCCGGTGTTGAGGACGAGGGGATAGGCCTCATCGACCGCCTGGGCGAGCGCCGGGGCCTGCACGGCCACGAAGCGGGCGCGCTTGTCGAAGGTGTAGAACTGGCCGTCCGCGAAGAGCCGGGCCTTGGCCTTGCCGCGCCTGGGCAGCGGCCATTGCAGCGGGGCGGTCGCCGCATAGGCCGCATCGGCCATGTCGCTGACGGCGCCGATGTCGAAGTCGCGGGTGCCGTTGTTCTCGAAGGCCGAGAGGCCGGCATGCTCGCGGAAGATCGCGGCGGTGCCCGAATAGGCGAAGGCGTCGGCGTGGCCAAGGCGCTTGGCGACGTCGCAGATGATCTGCCAGTCGGCCCGGGCCTCGCCGGGCGGTTTCAGGAAGCTGCGCTGGCGCGAGATCCGGCGCTCGGAATTCGTCACCGTGCCGTCCTTCTCGCCCCAGGCCAGGGCCGGGAGCAGGACGGTCCTGCGTCCCGTCGCCCGGGCGCTGTCGCTGTCGGCCACCGCCTCCGAGACGACGTACAGGTCGAGGGACTTCAGGCTCTCGCGGATCCGGTCGGCCCGCGGCATCGACACGATCGGGTTGGTGCCCATCACCCACAGGGCCTTGATCTTGCCGCGCTCGATCGCCTCGAACAGGGCGACCGCCTTCATGCCCTCGCCGGTGATGATGTTGGGCGCCGACCAGAAGCGGCGGACCCGGTCCACCTCCTCGGGGGTGAAGTGCATGTGGGCGGCGAGCATGTTGGCCAGCCCCCCGACCTCGCGCCCGCCCATGGCGTTGGGCTGGCCGGTCAGCGAGAAGGGGCCCGCCCCGGGCAGGCCGATGCGGCCGGTGGCGAGGTGGCAGTTGATGATCGCGTTGCCCTTGTCGGTGCCCTGCGCCGACTGATTCACGCCCTGCGAGAAGGCGGTGACCACCCGCTTCGTGCGGGCGAACATCTCGAAGAACCGGGCCACGTCGGCCTCGGACAGGCCGGTGGCGGCGGCGGTGGCGGGAATCGTCGGCGCGATGGCGCGCGCCCGCTCCAGGGCGCCGTCGAGGCCGCTCGTGTGGTCGAGGACGAAGCGGTCGTCGAGGGAGCCGGTGCTGGCGAGATGCACCAGCAGGCCGGAGAACAGGGCGGTGTCGGAGCCGGCCTTCAGGCCGAGGAAGAGGTCGGCCTCCTCGCCGGTCTGGGTGCGGCGGGGGTCGATCACCACCAGCTTCGTGCCGCGCTTGGCCCGCGCGTCGACCATCCGGCGGAACAGGATGGGGTGGCACCAGGCGGTGTTCGACCCCACCAGCACGATGAGATCGGCCTCGTCGAGGTCCTCGTAGCAGCCCGGCACGGTGTCCGAGCCGAAGGCGCGCCGGTGGGCGGCGACCGCGCTCGACATGCAGAGGCGCGAGTTGGTGTCGACGTGCGGCGTGCCGAGGAAGCCCTTCGCCAGCTTGTTGGCGACGTAATAATCCTCCGTGAGAAGCTGGCCCGAGAGGTAGAACGCGATCGCGTCCGGCCCGTGCCGCTCGGCGATGCGGCGCAGGGACCCCGCCACGGTGCCGAGCGCCGATTCCCAGCTCGCGCGGGCGCCGTCCACCTGCGGGTGGAGCAGGCGGTTGTCGAGGGAGAGCGTCTCGCCCAGCGCCGAGCCCTTGGAGCAGAGCCGGCCGAAATTGGCCGGGTGCGCGGTGTCGCCGGCGATGTCCGCGCCGCCCTGCCCATCCGGCGTGGCGAGCACGCCGCAGCCGACGCCGCAATACGGGCAGGTGGTCTTGACGGGGGCGGGTGCCTGGACGTGCGCGTTCATGGCGGGATCCTCGGCGGATTCTTGTGGCGGCCTGGATGGGAGCAAGAGACGGGCCGAGGCGGAACGCCCACTCTCCCCCGCAGAGGGGGAGGGTCGGGATGGCGTGCTAGTACACGTCGGCCTGATAGCGACCCGTCTTCTTCAGATGGGCGAGGTAGGCCACGGCCTCGTCGGGGTTCTTGCCTCCGAACTGGCCGGCGACGTCGATGATCGCCCGCTCCACGTCCTTGGCCATGCGCTTGGCGTCGCCGCAGACGTAGAAATGCGCGCCGCCCTCGAGCCACTTCCACAGCTCGGCACCGTTCTCGCGCATGCGGTCCTGGACGTAGGTCTTCTCGGCGCCGTCGCGGGACCAGGCCAGCGACAGGCGGGTGAGGCACTTCTTGTCCTTCAGGGCGTTCAGCTCGTCCCGGTAGAAGAAGTCGGAGGCCTGCTTCTGGTGGCCGTAGAACAGCCAGTTGCGGCCCGGAGCCTGCGTGGCGTCGCGTTCGCGCAGGAAGGCGCGGAAGGGCGCGATGCCGGTGCCGGGGCCGACCATGATGACGTCCTTGCCCAGATCCTCCGGCAGGGCGAAGCCGTGGGCCTTCTGCAGGTAGACCTTGACCTTCATGCCCTCGGGGATGCGCTCGCCGAGATGGGTCGAGGCGACGCCGAGGCGCAGGCGCGAGCGGTGGCTGTAGCGCACCGCGTCGACCGTGAGCGAGACCCGGCCCGGATCGGCCTTGGGCGAGGACGAGATCGAGTAGAGCCGCGGCTGCAACTCGTCGAGCGCTTCCAGGAAGACCTCGGCATCGGGGCGTGCGCCGGGGAACTTGTGGAGCGCGCCGAGCACGTCGAGATGGGCGGCGTCGCCGTCCGGGTCCTCGCCGGCGGCCAGCGCCTGCGCCTTCCTGCGGGCCTCGCCCGAGGTGAGAAGCGAGAGCAGCTGGTAGAGTCCGTCGGGCGCGCCGCCGAGGGCATAGTCGGTCAGCAGCCGGTCGCGCAGGGTCTTGCCCCCGATCCTGCGTTCGGGCCGCGCGCCGAGCTCGGCGATGACCGCGTCGACCAGGGCCGGGGCGTTGGCCGGGAACAGCCCGAGGGAATCGCCGACCACGTAGTCGATCGGCGTGCCGGTGAGGTCGATCTCGATGTGCCAGGTCTCCTTCTCGCCGCCCGGCGCATTGAGGCGCGTGCGCGAGACGAAGGTCGCCTCCACGGGGTTCTCCCGGCAGTAGCCGAGGGGGCCGAGCTCGGGAGCGGCCTTGGGCGCGGAATCCTCGGACGTCTTCGGCGCGCCGCCACCGGCGCCGAACTCCTCTTCGAGCTTCTTCAGCATCCGGAGCGTGTCCTTGCCGCCGGGCTGGCACAGGTTCAGGCGCTCCTCGTTCTTGAGGAAGATGGCGTTCGCGTAGTCGGCGCAGTTGTAGCCGCACTGGCCGCAATCCTGCTGCGCCATGGCGGCCATCAGCTTCTGCGCCTCGGGCCGCTCCTTGGCCATCTCCATGCGCTCGGGCAGCGGCAGGGAGGGGTCGTGCCAGGGCGCATCGTCGTTGTCGGCGAGTTTCTGCGCGCCGCCCGGCGCGTCACCGGGCGCCAGCGCCGTGGCGCCCTCGACGGCGGGACCCAGCAGCGCCGCGAAGTAGCCCGAGAGCCAGGCGCGCTGGTCCGGGTCGAACGGGGCGGTCTCGGGGATGAGGACCAGGGGGGGCGTGACGTGCTCGCTCATGCGGCGGCCTTCAGGACGGGTTGCTCTTCGGCGATGTTGCGCAGGGATTCGGGGCCTGTGCGGGCGGTGAAGGCCTGGAAGCTCTCGTCCGGGCCGGTGCGCCGGGCGAGGTAGCTGCGCAGCAGGGCCTCGATGCGGGTCGGGCAATCCTCGGCCTTCACGGCCTTCCAGATCTCGGTGCCGATCTTCGGGGACTCGCCGAAGCCACCGCCGACGACGATGTCGTAGCCCTCGACGGTGTCGCCCTCCTCCGAGACCACGACCTTGGCCCCGATGAGCCCGATGTCGCCGATGTAGTGCTGGGCACAGGAATGATGGCAGCCGGTGAGATGGACGTTCACCGGCACGTCGAGTTCCTTCAGGTTCGCCTCGATGTAGTCGGCGATGACCAGGGCGTGGCCCTTGGTGTCGGAGGCGGCGAACTTGCAGCCGCGGTTGCCCGTGCAGGCGACGAGGCCGGCGCGGATGCTGGAGGCCTCCGTGGTGAGACCCAGGGCGGCGACCCGTGCCTGGACCTCGGCCACCTTGGCGTCGGGCACGCCGGAGAACAGGAAGTTCTGCCAGACCGTCATGCGGATGGCGCCGTCGCCGCACTCGGCGGCGATCTTGGCCAGAGCGCGCATCTGGTCGGTGGTCATCTTGCCCACCGGCAGGATCACGCCGATCCAGTTCAGGCCGTCCTGGACCTGGCGGTGGACGCCCACATGGGCGAAGCGGTCCATCGGTCCGCGCGGGGCCAGGTGGGCCGGGTCGACCCGGTCGAGCGTGTAGCCCAGCACCGCCTCGACGGCGGCGAGGTACTTGTCGAAGCCCCAGGCGTCGAGGACGTACTTCATCCGGCTCTTGTTGCGATTGGTGCGGTCACCGTTCTGGATGAAGACGCGCAGGATGGCGTCGGCGACCTTGTTGCAATCCTCCGGCCTCAGCACGACACCGGTGTCGCGGGCCAGATCCCGGTGGCCCGAGATGCCGCCCAGCACGAGGCGCATCCAGACGCCCGGGGCGACGCTGGCGCCCTCCAGCACCCGCACGGCCTGGAAGCCGATGTCGTTGGTCTCCTCCAGCACCGGCATCACGCCGCCGCCGTCGAAGGCGACGTTGAACTTGCGCGGCAGGCCGAACAGCGAGCGGTCGTTGAGGATGTGGTTGTGCCAGGACTTGGCGAGCGGGCGCGTGTCGAGGAGCTCCTGCGCGTCGACGCCGGCCACCGGCGATCCGGTGACGTTGCGGATGTTGTCGGCGCCCGCACCGCGCGCGGTGAGGCCGAGGTCGATCAGCCCGTCGAGGAAGGGCTGGCCGTGCTCCGGGGCGATCTCGCGGACCTGCAGGTTGGCGCGGGTGGTGACGTGGCTGTAGCCGCCGCCATGGGCGTCGGCCAGGTCCGCGATGCCGGCGAACTGCCAGTGGTGCAGGATGCCGTTGGGGATGCGCAGGCGGCACATGTAGGAATTCTGGGCGGGGGCCACCCAGAACAGGCCGTGGTAGCGCCAGCGGAAATTGTCCTCGGGCTTCGGACCCTTGCCCGTCGCGGCCTCCGCGATGAGCCGGTTGTGCCCGTCGAAGGGGTTCTCGGCCCGCTTCCACTTCTCCTGCTCGCAGAGCTTGCCGCCGGCCTTGATCGTGGCGTCCTGCGCCTTGATGTGGATCGCGTCCGGGCCGGTGGGCTCGGCCGGCGGGGCGGAGGCCCCGGTCCCGAGGGCGAGACCGCCGGTCACCCGCGCGGCGGCGATGCCGGAGGCGAAACCTTCGAGGTAGCGCTTCTGCTCGGCGTTGAATGCGTCGGCCATGGCTAGGCTCCTCACGCTGCGAGGGGTTGGGGTGCGGGCGCGACGGGACGCCCGAACATGAGATCGTCGCGATGTTCGGCGATGGAGGCGCCGGTGCGGATCAGCTCCTTGCACCAGCCCTGCTCGGCGATGTCGCCGACGAAGACCGCGCCGAGGAGGCGATCCTCGGCGACGACGAGCTTGCGGTAGAGGCCGAGGCCGGGATCCGACATCAGCACGGTCTCGGCCCCCTCCGGCGCCTCGATCTGGCCGGCGGAGAAGACCGGAAGTCCCGAGACCTTGAGGCTCGTCGACAGGGACGTGCCCGTGTAGGCCGCGTCCTCGCCGACGAGGTGGCGGCTCAGGGTCTCGGCCTGCTCGTAGGCGGGCTCCACGAGGCCGTAGACCATGCCGCGGTGCTCGGCGCATTCGCCCAGCGCGTAGATGCGGGCATCCGACGACTGCATCCGGTCGTCGACCTTGATGCCGCGCCCGGTCTCGATCCCGGCCTTCTGGGCCAGCCCCGCATTGGGACGCACGCCCACCGACATCACCACGAGGTCGGCGGGCAGCACGGTGCCGTCGGACAGGACCAGGCGCTCGACCCGGCCCGCGCCCTCGACCGCCGCGGTATCGGCCTTGAGCAGCACCTTCACGCCGCGCGCCTCCATGGCGCGCTTCACGAGGCCGGCGGCGGCGTGGTCGAGCTGGCGCTCCATCAGCCGGTCCATGACGTGCAGGAGCGTGGTCTCGACGCCGAGCCGCGCGAGGCCGACGGCGGCCTCCAGGCCGAGGAGACCGCCGCCGATGACGACGGCCCTGGCATGCGCGACGGCCGCCCTGCGGATGGCGGCGACGTCCGCGAGATCGCGGAAGGTGAGCACGCCGGGCAGGTCCATGCCGGGCTTCGGCAGGCGGATCGGCAGGGAGCCGACGGCGAGCACGAGCTTGTCGAAGGGCAGGACGTGGGTCTCCCCCACCATCACGAGAGCGTTCTCCCGGTCGATCTCGGTGACCGGCGCGCCGGTGATTAGGCGGATGCCGTGGCCCGCGTACCAGTCGAGGCCGCGGAAGGCGCAGCCCGCCTCGTCGACCTCGCCGCCGAGCAGCGAGGAGAGCAGCACGCGATTGTAGGCCGCCTGCGGCTCCGCCCCGACGACGGTGACGTCGTACAGGCCCGGCGCCCGTTCGGTGAGGCGTTCCAGGAAGCGCAACGACGCCATGCCGTTGCCGATCACCACCAGCCGTTCCCGCATCGTCCGAGACCCGTCCTCAGGCCGCGATGGCGGGCTTGGCGTGGCGCGCGTAGAGGAATTCGAGCACCTCGGCGCGGGCGTGCGTGTAGGTCGGGTCCTCCACGAGGTCGAGGCGGCGGCGCGGCCGCTCGAGGTCGACCCGCAGGATCTCGCCGACGGTGGCCGAGGGCCCGTTGGTCATCATCACGATGCGATCGGAGAGGAGCACCGCCTCGTCGACGTCGTGGGTGATCATGATCACGGCGTTCTTCAGCCGGGCATGGATGTCCATGAGCGAGTCCTGGAGATGGGCGCGGGTGAGCGCGTCCAGGGCCCCGAAGGGCTCGTCGAGGAGCAGGACCTTCGGCTCCATCGCCAGGGCGCGGGCGATGCCGACGCGCTGTTTCATGCCGCCCGAGATCTCGCTCGGGCGCCGGTCGGCGGCGTGGGTCATGTTCACGAGCGACAGGTTGTGGTCGATCCAGGCGTTGCGCTCGGCCTTCGACTTCTTGCCCTTGAAGACCTTGTCGACGGCGAGCGCCACGTTCTCGCGCACGGTGAGCCAGGGCAGGAGCGAGTGGTTCTGGAACACCACGGCACGGTCGGGACCGGGGCTGTTCACCTCCTTGTCCTCGAGGAGCACGCCGCCGGTGGAGGCCTTGAGCAGGCCGGCGACGATGTTGAGCACCGTCGACTTGCCGCAGCCCGAATGCCCGATCAGCGAGACGAACTCGCCCTTGTCGATCTTCACGCTGACGTCGCGCAGGACCTCGTTGGTCCGGCCCGAGCGGGTGAAGCTGATGCCGACGTTCTCGATGCTGAGATAGCTCATGGGAATCCCTCCTCAGGCCGTCGCGGTGCCGCGGGTGACCAGGGTGCCGACGAAGGCGACGAAGCGGTCGAGGATGAAGCCGATGATGCCGACATAGACGAGGGCGACGATGATCTCGGAGATGTGGGAGGAGTTCCACGCGTCCCAGATGAAGAAGCCGATGCCGACGCCGCCGATGAGCATCTCGGCCGCCACGATGGCGAGCCAGGACAGGCCGACGCCGATGCGCAGGCCGGTGAAGATGTAGGGGGCCGCCGAGGGCAGCATGATCTTGGCGAAGAACTCCAGCGGGTTCAGGCGCAGCACCGCCGAGACGTTGCGGTAGTCCTGCGGAATGTTCCGGATGCCCACCGCCGTGTTGATGATGATCGGCCAGATCGAGGTGATGAAGATCACGAAGATCGCCGAGGGCTGGCCGTCCCGGAAAGCGGCGAGGGAGAGGGGCAGCCAGGCCAGGGGCGGGATCGTGCGCAGCACCTGGAAGATTGGGTCGAGGCCGCGCATGGCCCATTCCGACTGGCCGATCAGGGTGCCGGTGAGGATGCCCACGATGGTGGCCAGGGCGAAGCCGAGGGCCACGCGCTGGATGCTGGCGGCGATGTGCCAGAACAGGCCCTTGTCGGTGCCGCCGTTGTCGTAGAACGGGTGGGCGATGATGTCCCAGGCCTCGGTGACGACGCGCGAGGGCGGCGGCAGGCCGGCGCCGGGGCGCGAGCACAGCATCTCCCAGATCACCAGGAACGCGATCAGCACCACGACGGGCGGGATCAGGTTCTTGGCGAGGTTCTTGGCGAGGGTGTTCAGGGTCGCCATCGTGACCAGGGGCGCGCGGGCGGGCTTGGTCGCCTTCGCGGCGGCGGCGGGACTGGCGGCGATGGTGGTGGTGTTGGCCATCACGCGATCCTCTTGATGCCGAGGCTGGACAGGTAGGCGGCGGGATCGGCCGGATCGAAGACCTTGCCGTCGAAGAAGGTCTCCTTGCCGCGCGAGGTGGAGGCCGGGACCGCGGTCACGCCCAGCGCCTTGGCCGCCTCGCGCCAGAGATCCTCGCGGTTCACCTTGGCGATGAGGGCCTTGGTGTCGGTCTGCGCGTCGAACTTGCCCCAGCGGATGTCCTCGGTGAGGAACCAGAGGTCGTGGGACTGGTAGGGATACGACGCGTTGTCGTTCCAGAACTTCATGATGTGCGGGCTGTTCTCGACCACGCGACCGTCGCCGTAGTCGATGGTGCCCTTGATGCGGCCGGCGACGTCCGAGACCGGCACGTTCATCCACTGGCGCTTGGCCGCGATGGCGGCGACCTCGTCCTTGTTCTCGGGCTTGTCGCACCATTGCTGGGCTTCGAGCACGGCCATCAGCAGCGCCCTGGTGGCGTTCGGGTACTTTTCCGTGAAGGAGGCCCGCATGGCGAAGGCCTTCTCGGGATGGTCCTTCCAGAGCTCGCCGGTGGTGAGCGCGGTGTAGCCGAGGCCCTGCTGCACGAGCTGCGCGTTCCACGGCTCGCCGACGCAGAAGCAGTCCATCGTGCCGACCTTCATGTTCGCCACCATCTGGGGCGGCGGCACGACGATGGTCTCGATGTCCTTGTCCGGGTCGATGCCGCCGGCGGCCATCCAGTAGCGGATCCAGAGATCGTGGGTGCCGCCCGGGAAGGTCATGGCCGCCTTCACCGACTTGCCGGCGGCCTTCTTCTTCTCGATCGCGGCCTTGAACACCTTCGCGTCGAGGGCGACCTTCTGGTCGAGGTATTCCTTGGCCACCGAGATGCACTGGCCGTTGGTGTTGAGACGGGCCAGGATCTGCATCGGCACGGGGACGTTGTTCTGCGTCACCCGTCCGGCCGAGATCAGGTAGGGCATCGGCGTCAGGATGTGGGCGCCGTCGATGCCGTTGCCCTCCGAGCCGAGGACGAGGTTGTCGCGGGTGGTGCCCCAGGACGCCTGCTTGAGCACCTCGACGTCGGGCATGCCGTGCTTGGCGAAGAAGCCCTTCTCCCTCGCCACGAAGAGCGGGCTCGCGTCGGTGAGCGCGATGAAGCCGAGCTTGGCTCCCTTCACCTCCGGGCCGGCGCCCTGCGCGAAGGCGCCGCCCGGCAGGGCGGTGCGGGCGAGGGCTGCCAGGGACAGGGTCGCGGCGGCGCCCTTCAGCAGATCACGGCGGTCGTTGCGGAAACCGTCAGTCATCGAACCCGACACCTTTGAAAGCATGGAGACCCGCCAAAGAAAAAACCGCCGACCAAGCACATCCATCGAACGCCGGATTGGCGTTCCGTGGGGGACTCGGGTCAGCGGCTCTGCCGACGGATAAGGCTCGTCATCGTTGGCGAGCCGTCCTGCATCTGCATGGGGCGTGCCAGGTCCGGCCCGCCAGTCGGATCAAGGCGATGCGGGTTCGATCGGAATCGTTCCAAGATCTTCGTGGCACAGGCTTTTGTCGAGAATGCCTCACCGCGCCCGGGTCTCTGCGCCGCCGTCGGAGCCTTCGGAGGCCTCCTTCGAAGGGCGCGCGCCATCGCGCGCCTGCCGTGCCGCGCGCCACTTGTCGCACTGCACAATCCGCGGGCAGGTTGCCGGTGCGGGAAGCAGGGCCCCGGCTCAGTTCCCGAAGGCCGCGGCGTAGAGGTCGGGCCGGTAGATCGCCCGCGCGCGCTCGGCCTGGGCCTGGGTCGCGGTGATCTGGCCGGCGGATTCCATCTGGCCGAGGATCCAGTCCGCGTGTCCGGGCGACGGCGCCGCCGCCTCCGCGCCGAACATCACGAAGCGCCCGGCGCGCCGCTCGGTTCCATCGGGGTCGACCACCACCGCGCCGGCCAGAGCCCGGCGGACGAGGCCCGGATCGATGCCGAGGTGGCCCGGATGGGCGAGCAGGCTCGCCAGCTCGCGGTGGTTCTCGGGCGCCGCGCACCAGTGCCCGGCCCGGTGCACCGCCCGGATCAGGGGCGCGCTCGTCTCCGCCGCGAAGGCCGGCAGGGCCAGCACCTTTTCCGGGCAATCGGGGGCGAGGTCGCAACCGAAGGCGGCGATGCGGCCGTAGCCCTCCGCCACCGCGACGCTGTTCCAGGGGCTCCCGACGCAGAACCCGTCGATCTGTCCCGAGCGCAGGGCCTCGGCGATCCAGGGCGGCGGGATCACCACCAGCCGGACGTCCGCGTCGAGGTCGAGGCCGCCGCGGGCCGCGAAGATCCGGAGCTGGTAGGTGTGGCACGAGAACGGGTGCACGGTGCCGAGCGTCAGGGGTCGACCCCGCGCGACCCGTCCGCGCGCGACACGGGCGAATGCGCGGGCGATCGTGTCGAGATCGTCGGCCTCAGGCGCCATCTCGGCCCAGAGCGGGCGCGAGACCGTGACGGCGTTGCCGTTGAGGCTGAGCCCGAGGGGCACGACCAGGTCGGTCTCGGGGCCGCTGATGCCGAGGGCGCTGGCGAGGGCGAGGGGCGCCAGCATGTGGGCCCCGTCGAGGTGGCCGAGCGCCAGCTTGTCCCGGAGCGTCGCCCAGGAGGGCTCGCTCACGAGGTCCACCGCCAGCCCCTCGGCCGCGGTGAAGCCGCATTCCACGGCGGCGATCAGGGGCGCCGCGTCGATGAGCGGGACGTATCCGAGGGCGAGTCTCATCCGCGCGGGCCCCTCATCCCAGGAGGTCCGCCGCGGTGACGATCGCGCGGGCGATGTCGGCGATCTTGCGCTTCTCGTTCATGGCCTTGCGCCGCATCGTCCGGTAGGCCTCCTCCTCCGAGAGGCCCTTGGCCGTCATCAGGATTCCCTTGGCCCGCTCGATGAGCTTGCGATCGGCGAGCTCGCCGCGTGCCTCCGACAATTCGCGCTGCAGGCGCGCGAAGGCGTTGAAGCGCAGGATCGCCACGTCGAGGATCGAACGGATGCGCTGGGGCTGGAGGCCGTCGACGACGTAGGCGGAGATGCCCGCATCCATCGCCGCCTGCATCATCGGCACGTCCGAGCGGTCGACGAACATCGCCACCGGCCGCTCCACGTGGCGCGACAGGCCCGACATCTGCTCCAGGATGTCCCGGCTCGGACTCTCCAGGTGGATCACGACCACGTCCGGGTTCAGGGCCGCCACGCGGGCCGGCAGGTCGGCCGTGTCCGGCAGGACCACGACGCGGGTGAAGCCCGCCGCCGTGAGCCCCTCCTCGAGGATCGCGGCGCGCGCCCGGCTCGGATCGATCACGGCGACGGTGAGGGTCGGCTCGGTCATCGGGGTCTGAGAATGGATCGGACTGGAGAGATGCGGCAGGTCGCTGCCGGGCTGAGGACTGCCATGTTCCGTCGGCGGACGACAGGAGGACCTGAGAGAAAATTTCCAGGCATGGCGCTTGCCCAGGCAAGCGCCATGCCTGGATAAGCGTCTAGCCAAGCGCCATACCCGGACGACCGTTACCGTCGGGAGAGGAAACAGCCCAGGTTCCGCCGCAAACGGACGGGCTAATGCCGTCGGCCATCGGACCGATCGTCGAATCACGTAGCGAGGTGACCCGAATGTCAGCGTGCACGCCCCCCGCTCCCTCGGCGTTCGACACGGGCACGGCGCGCGGCGTGACCCCGCCCCTCCTGCCCACCCTGATGATGGCGGTGATCCTCGGCGCCGCCTCCTATCTCTGTCATGAGCCCGCGGCCGTGGCGCCTCCCGCATCGGTTCCGGCGACGGCCGTCGCGGCCGCGCCCGAGGCCGAGGCCGAGACGCTCCACATCCCGGCGCCCCTCGCCTTCCAGACTCAGTTTCCGCTGGCGATGGTGGCCCAGGCGGAACCGGCGCCCGTCGTCCAGGCCCACCGGTCCACGCCCCGGACGGCGACCCGCCTGACGGCCCCCCGCCGGGTCGAGGCGCCCCGTGTCGCCGTCAAGACCTCTCCGGCGGACAAGCCGCTGCCCTTCGTGGCGGAGGTCGAGGCCGCCAGCGCCGTCTCCGACGGGGACGAGGGCGTGCTGCCGGAAGCCGCCCTGCCCTTCGCGCCGACGATCCGCGCCGTGACGCGCGCCAGCGCGGCGGCCGGTGCCTTCGTGGGTGCGCAGGGCGCGGCGCTGGGGGCCGGGACCGCCAGCCTCGGAGCCGCCGTGTCCGGCTGGGTCGAGCGCCTGCGCTGAGGCCGGTCACCGTTTCGCGCGGAATGCAGCCGGCAATTGCCTCGCCGACCCTGGACCCTGCCCCGTTCGGGGACTAGGTGGACGCCAGCGATGATGCACCGCCGCGCGCCGCGTGACGGCCGGCTGCGCGGACACGAGGACCTGGATGGCCGGACGGATCGAGGATTACGCGCTCGTCGGCGATGGCCGCACGGCTGCGCTGATCGCCCGCGACGGCAGCGTCGACTGGCTCTGCTGGCCCCGCTTCGACTCCGCCGCCTGCTTCGCCGCCCTCCTCGGCACCGAGGATCACGGCTACTGGAAGCTCGGCCCCGTCGAGGAGGCCACCACCACGCGCCATTACCGCGAGGGCAGCCTGGTCCTGGAGACCCGGCACGAGACCGCCGGCGGCAGCGTGCGGGTGACCGACTACATGCCCGCCAACGACGGCGCGCATCTCGTGCGGATCATCGAGGGCCTCGAGGGCTCCGTGCCCATGCGGATGCGGCTGCGCGTGCGCTTCGACTATGGGCTGGCGGTGCCCTGGGTCTCGCACAACGAACTCGGCGACCTGCGCGCGATCTCGGGGCCGCACAAGGTGGTGCTGCGCACCCTGGTGCCCACCCACGGGGAGGACCAGACCACCGTCTCCGACTTCACCGTGGCGGCCGGCCAGAGCGTGGCCTTCACCCTGAGCTACGGCGCCTCCCACGAGGACGACCCGGCGCCGATCCAGCCGCGCAAGGTGCTGTTCGAGACCGACCGTTACTGGCGCGACTGGTCGAGCCGGGCGGCCTCGGGCACACCCTGGGACGCGATCCTGAAGCGCTCGCTGCTCACCCTGAAGGCGCTGATCTACCAGCCCACCGGCGGCATCGTGGCCGCACCCACCACCTCCCTGCCGGAGGATCTCGGCGGCGTGCGCAACTGGGATTACCGGTTCTGCTGGCTGCGCGATTCCACCTTCACCCTCATCGCCCTGATGGATGGCGGCTACATCGACGAGGCCCGCGCCTGGCGCGACTGGCTGGTGCGCGCGGTGGCCGGCAATCCGGAGCAGGCGCACATCCTCTACGGCATCGCCGGCGAGCGCATGCTGCCCGAGATCGAGCTCGACTGGCTCCCGGGCTACGAGAACTCGAAGCCCGTGCGCATCGGCAACGCGGCGGTGGAGCAGTTCCAGCTCGACGTCTACGGCGAGATCTTCGACGCGCTCTACCAGGCGCGCCAGCGCGGTCTCCAGGGCGACGCGGATGGCTGGCGGGTCGGCGAGGCGCTGCTGCGCCACCTGGAGAAGGTCTGGTGCACCCCGGACGAGGGCATCTGGGAGGTCCGCGGAGGGCGCCGCCACTTCGTGCATTCGAAGGTCATGGCCTGGGTCGCCTTCGACCGGGCCATCCGCTCCTTCGAGGAGGCGGAGACCCGGGAGCAGGACGAGATCCGCACCACCGGCCTCAGCCATCGGCCGAGCCGCGCCCGCGACGTCCCGGTGGGACGCTGGCGCGAGATCCGCGACCAGATTCACGCCGAGGTCTGCGCCAAGGGCTTCGACCCGGAGCTGAACAGCTTCGTGCAGTCCTACGGCTCGAAGCGCCTCGACGCGAGCCTGCTTCTCATCGCCCATATGGGCTTCCTGCCCCAGGACGATCCCCGGGTGGTCGGCACCGTGGAGGCGATCGGGCGGACCCTGATGCGGGACGGCTTCGTGCTGCGCTACGACACCGAGAACCAGACGACCGACGGGCTGCCCGGCGACGAGGGCGCGTTCCTGCCCTGCTCCTTCTGGTACGCCGACAACCTCATCGGCCTCGGGCGCTGCGCGGAGGCGCGTGCGCTGATCGAGAGGCTGATCGGCGTCTGCAACGATGTCGGATTGGTGGCGGAGGAGTATGATGTGAAGGCCCGGCGCCTGGTGGGAAACTTCCCGCAAGCCTTCAGCCACGTCACGCTGGTGAACACCATTCTCAACTACAGCCGGGCCGAGGGTCCGGCCAAGGAGCGGAGCAGCGGCTCCGCGGATGCCGGATCCCCGGGTGCGGCTCCGCCCGCCCCCCAACGGCGCGACGCCTGAGCGTTCCGGACGCCCACGGCGAACAAGCCCAGAGATGAAGGACGACGAGCAATGAGCGGAGCAGACACCAAGCCGAACGCGGCCCTGAGCGAGATCGACAAGCTCAGCATCGACACGCTCCGGACGCTCGCCATCGACGCGGTGCAGAAGGCCAATTCGGGCCATGCCGGCGCCCCGATGGCGCTGGCGCCGGTGGCCTACACCCTGTGGAACCGCTACCTGCGCTACGACCCGGCGCACCCGCACTGGCCGAACCGCGACCGCTTCGTGCTCTCGGCCGGCCATGCCTCGATGCTGCTCTACGGGCTGATCCACCTCGCCGGTGTCACCGAGAAGGACGGCGGCAACGCACCCGCTCTGACCATCGACGACCTCAAGAACTTCCGCCAGCTCGACAGCCGGACCCCGGGCCACCCCGAGTACCACTTCACCACCGGCGTCGAGACCACCACCGGCCCCCTCGGCCAGGGCGTGGCGAACTCCGTCGGCATGGCGATGGGCGGCCGCTTCCTCGGCGAGCGCCTGAACCGGCCCGACCTGCCGCTGTTCGACTACAACGTCTACGCCATCTGCTCGGACGGCGACCTGATGGAGGGCGTCGCCTCGGAGGCCGCCTCCATCGCCGGGCACCTGCGCCTGTCGAACCTGTGCTGGATCTACGACAACAACACCATCACGATCGAGGGCCATACGGAATTGGCCTTCTCGGAGGAGGTCGCGGCCCGCTTCCTCGCCTATGGCTGGCAGGTCCTGCGCGTGGCCGACGCCAACGACGTCCACGCGGTCTCGTCCGCCCTGGAGACCTTCCTCCAGTCCAGCGATCGCCCGACGCTGATCGTCGTCAACTCGATCATCGGCTACGGCGCGCCCAAGAAGCAGAACACCGCCAAGGCCCACTCGGACGCCCTCGGCGAGGACGAGGTCAAGGGCGCCAAGCGCGCCTATGGCTGGCCCGAGGACGCGCAGTTCCTGGTGCCGGACGGCGTCCACGACAATTTCCGCAACGGCATCGGCAAGCGCGGCGCCGAGCTCTACGCCACCTGGGAGGGCTTCTTCCATGAGGCCAAGGCGGCGGACCCGACCCATGCCGAGGAGCTCGACGCGTATCTCGAAGGCCGGCTGCCGGACGGCTGGGACCGGGACATCCCGGTCTTCGCGGCGGACGCCAAGGGCCTCGCCACCCGGGAATCCTCCGGCAAGGTGCTCAACGCCATCGCGCAGCACGTGCCGTTCATGCTCGGCGGCTCGGCCGATCTCGCGCCGTCCAACAAGACCAACCTGACCTTCGAGGGCGCCGGCTCGCTCACGCCCTTCGAGCCGGGCGGGCGCAACATCCATTTCGGCGTGCGCGAGCACGCGATGGGCTCGATCGTGAACGGTCTCGGTCTCGTCGGCCTGCGCGCCTACGGCGCCACCTTCCTGGTCTTCGCCGACTACATGCGTCCGCCGATCCGCTTGGCGGCGCTGATGGAGGTGCCGGTCTTCCACGTCTTCACGCACGATTCGATCGGCGTCGGCGAAGACGGCCCGACCCACCAGCCGGTGGAGCAGTTGCTGACGCTGCGGGCGATCCCCGGCCTCGTCACCCTCCGCCCGGCGGACGCGAACGAGGTCGCCGAATCCTATCGGGTGATCATGGGCCTGAAGGACCAGCCGGCGGTGCTGGCGCTCTCCCGCCAGCCCCTGCCGACCCTCGACCGTACGAAGTACGCCCCCGCCTCCGGCACGGCGCGAGGCGCCTACGTGCTGGCCGATTGCGAGGGCACGCCGGAGGTCATCCTCATCGGCACGGGCTCGGAGGTCCAGCTCTGCGTCGGCGCCTACGAGGCGCTGAAGGCCGAGGGCGTGAGGGCCCGCGTCGTCTCGATGCCGTCCTGGGACCTGTTCGAGCGCCAGGACGAGGCCTACCGCAACAGCGTGCTGATTCCCGACGTGCTGGCCCGCGTCGCCGTCGAGCAGGGCTCGGTCATCGGCTGGGACCGCTACGCGGGCTCGGCCGGCACGATCATCGGCATGCACACCTTCGGCTCCTCGGCACCGATCAAGGACCTGCAGACGAAGTTCGGCTTCACCCCCGAGAAGGTGCTCCAGGCCGCCCGCGACCAGATCGCCCGGCACAAACGCTAGGGCTCACGAACGTGGTCCCCTCTCCCTTCATGGGGAGAGGGCACAACCGGTGATATCTATCGGCGACGCGGCTCCAGGCCCGGCGCCCGGACGACGAGGAGTTTTCCATGAACCCGCTCAAGGCTCTCTTCCCCGAACAGGGTCAGGCCGTGTGGCTCGATTTCGTCGCCCGGGGCTTCGTGGCGCAGGGCAAGCTCAAGGCCCTGGTGGACGAGGACGGCCTGCGCGGCGTCACCTCGAACCCCTCGATCTTCGAGAAGGCCATCGGCGGCTCCTCGGAATACGACGAGGCCCTGAAATCCGTGATGGACACGGGGGATGCCCGCGTCATCGACCTCTACGAGGGCTGCGCGGTGGCCGACATCCAGGCCGCCGCCGACGTGCTGCGCCCGGTCTACGACGGATCCGACGGCGCCGACGGCTACGTCAGCCTGGAAGTCTCGCCCTACCTCGCCCTCGACACCGAGGAGACCCTGGCGGAGGCCCGCCGCCTCCACCGGATGGTGGCCCGCGACAACCTGATGGTGAAGGTGCCGGCCACGCGCGAGGGCATCCCGGCGATCCAGGCCCTGACCGCGGAGGGCATCAGCATCAACGTCACGCTGCTGTTCTCGGTGGGCACCTACGAGGCGGTCGCCCGTGTCTTCATCGCCGGGCTGGAGGCCTTCGCGGCCAAGGGCGGCGACGTCTCGAAGGTCGCCAGCGTGGCGAGCTTCTTCATCAGCCGCATCGACGTGGCCGTCGACAAGGCCCTGGACGAGGCCGGCGGCTTCGACGACCTCAAGGGCAAGGTCGCCGTCGCCAACGCCAAGCTCGCCTACCAGCGCTACAAGGCCATCCATGCCGAGCCGGCCTGGCAGGCGCTCGCACGGAAGGGAGCCAAGGCCCAGCGCCTGCTCTGGGCCTCCACGGGCGTCAAGAACAAGGCCTATTCCGACGTGCTCTACGTCGAGGAGCTGATCGGCCCCGACACCGTCAACACCATGCCGCCGGCCACCATGGACGCGTTCCGTGACCACGGCACCGTCAAGGCCGCCATCGAGAGCGACGTCGCGGGCGCGCAGGCCGTGATGGCGCGCCTCGCCGAGGCCGGCATCGACATCGAGACGGTCGCCGACACCCTGGTCGACGAGGGCGTGCAGCTCTTCATCGATGCCGCCGACAAGCTCCTCGGCGCGGTGGCGGCCAAGCGGATCGACCTCCTCGGGCCCAAGCTCGACGCACAGACCCTGGTGCTGGGGGAAACGCTCGGTGCCGCCGCCAAGAAGGCGGTCGAGGAGTGGCGCGCGTCTGGCAAGATCCGCCGGCTCTGGGCCCACGACAAGACCGTCTGGAGCGGGGCCGACGAGGATCGCTGGCTCGGCTGGCTGCGCATCGTCGAGGACGAGTTGGAGCGCATCGCCGAATACGAGGCCTTCGCCGAGGAGGTTCGCGCGGGCGGCTTCACCGACGTCGTCGTGCTGGGCATGGGCGGCTCGAGCCTCGGCCCGGAGGTGCTCGCCGAGACCTACGGCAGCCGCGAGGGTTTTCCGACCCTGCGCATCCTCGATTCCACCGACCCGGATCAGGTCCGCGAGACCGAGGCCGCGATCCATCTGCCGACGACGCTGTTCATCGTGGCGAGCAAGTCGGGTTCGACCCTCGAGCCCAACGTCTTCCGCGACTATTTCCTCGGCCGGATGAAGGAGACGGTCGGCGCCGACGAGGCCGGCGCGCACTTCGTCGCCGTCACGGATCCGGGCTCGGCCATGGAGAAGGCTGCGCAGTCCGACGGCTTCCGGAAGATCTTCTACGGCGTGCCGCAGATCGGCGGGCGCTATTCCGTGCTGTCGGCGTTCGGCTTGGTGCCGGCGGCGGCCTCGGGCATCGACGTGAAGACCTTCCTCGACACCGCCCGGACCATGGTCCGCTCCTGCGGCCCGGCCGTGCCGCCGGCCCAGAACCCGGGCGTCCTGCTCGGCACCGCCCTGGGCGCGGCCGCGCTCACCGCCGGCCGCGACAAGGTCACGATCATCGCTTCGCCGGGCATCGACACCTTCGGCGCCTGGGCCGAGCAGCTCATCGCCGAATCCACCGGCAAGGCGGGCAAGGGCCTGATCCCCATCGACGGTGAGCCGGTCGACGTGCCCGCCGTCTACGGGCGCGACCGCTTCTTCGTCTACCTGCGCCTCGACGGACGCGCCGATCCCCACCAGGACGAGGCCGTCCGCAACCTCGAGCGCGAGGGGCATCCGGTGGCGCACATCACGCTCGCCAACGAGGAGCAGCTGCCGCAGGAATTCTTCCGCTTCGAGATCGCCACGGCGGTGGCGGGTGCGATGCTCGGCATCAACCCCTTCGACCAGCCCGACGTCGAGGCGAGCAAGATCGAGACGAAGAAGCTGTTCGACGCGGCCGAGAAGAGCGGCGCCCTGCCGGGCGAAACGCCGATCTTCGCCGACGCGACGATCGCCCTCTACGCGGATGCGGGCAATGCCGGCGCCCTGCCCCAGGCCACCGAAGGGCTGGAGGCGGCCATCGCCGCCCATCTCGCGCGGGCAAAGGACGGCGACTACGTGGCGCTGCTGGCCTACGTGGCGCGCAATCCGAGCCACCACGCGATCCTGCAGGAGGCCCGAGTGGCTCTGCGCGACAAGCGCCGCCTCGCGACCTGCCTCGAATTCGGGCCGCGCTTCCTGCACTCCACCGGGCAGGCCTACAAGGGCGGCCCCGAGACCGGCGTGTTCCTGCAGATCACCGCCGACCCCTCGGCCGATCTCGCGATCCCCGGCCGCAGCCTCGGCTTCGGCACGGTGGTGGCGGCCCAGGCCCGGGGCGACTTCGCGGTCCTGGCCGAGCGCAGGCGCCGGGCCCTGCGCATCCACATCAAGGGCGGCGGTGTCGAGCCCGGCCTGAAGCGCATCGCCGCCGCGATCCGGGCGGCGCTGTAGCGGCGGTCGCTGCGCGACGAACCCCCGCCCCGCCCGTTCCCGGCAGGAAACGGGCGGGGCGGCGCGTTGGCAGGCGATCCGAAGCCGTCGCCAGCGGGGGGCGGCCTTCGGATGCGAGGCCCTGGCCTAAGACGCGAAACCGTTGTCCCGGCCCCAGATGATCGCCTCGCCGCGGCGGTGAATGCCGAGCTTGCGGTAGAGCGCGGCGGTGTGGTTGCGCACCGTGTTGGGCGTCAGGCTCAGGCGCTTGGCGATGGCGCCATCGCCGAGGCCCTGGCAGATCAGGCGCAGCACCTCGCCCTCGCGGCGGGTGAGATCGGGCCTGACCGGCGCGGGCTCGGACGAACGCGGCTGGCGCAGGCTGCCGAGCTTCTCGATCAGGCCGCGGCTGAACCACGAGGTGTCGGCCATCACGGTCTCGATCGCGTCGAACAGTTCGCGCTCGGAGCGCTTGCGGTCGCTGATGTCCTGCAGCACCGCGAGGAGGCAGGCCTCGTCGCCGATGGTGACGCTCTCGGCCGAGACGAGGCAGTCGAGCTCCGCGCCGTCGCGGCTGCGCAGGCAGGCCTCGAATCCGAGGACGCTCCCCTGCGCGGAGAGGTCCGCCCCGAAGCGTTCGCGCTGGGCGTCGTCGGCCCACAGCCCGATCGCGTCGAGTTCCTGCCCGACGACCGCGTCCTCGTCGTGGCCGAAGGTCCGGCTGAAGGCCTGGTTGATCCCGATCACGGCGAGGCCGCCGGCCCGGCACAGCAGGGTCGGCACGGGCGTGAGGCGGAACGCCGTGGCGAAGCGCTCCTCGCTGTGGCGCAGGGCCGTCTCCGCCTTCTTGCGCAGTTCGAGATCCGCAAAGGTGAACAGCATGCAGGGCTCGTCGCCCATGTCGATGGGCTGGCCCGCCACGATGACGAACCGGGTGCCGCCGTCCGGCAGGCGCAGGCAGGCCTCCATCTGCGGGATCGTCTCGCCAGCATTGAGGCGGGCGATCGCGAGGTCCCGGCTGCGGGCTTCGTTCAGCACGTCGATCTCGTAGACGCTGCGCCCGATGACGTCGGCGCTGCGGTAGCCCGTCATCTCCAGGAAGCCGAGATTGACCTTGACGTGGCGCAGGTCCGACAGGCGGCAAATCACGGCCGGGGCCGGGTTGGCGCTGAAGGTCTTCTCGAAGCGCTCCTCGGCTTCGAACTGTGACGTCACGTCGGCCAGGATCAGCACGAGGCAATCGGGGACGCCGGCCGCGTCGGTGATGACGAGGCTTCGGATGCGCTGCATGGCGTTGAAATCAGGCCGGTCCGTTCGCCGGACGTTGACGATGACCTCGTCGAAGGTCTCGCCGGCCAGCACCCGCTCGATCGGGGTGCGGGTGATGACGTGATTGTTGCGGTAGCGCAGCACGAAGGTCTCGCGGAACGCCGAGACGGTTCCACCGAGCTCGGCGAGGTCGGCCGCCCCGTGCATCGCCAGGGCCGCCGCATTGGCCCAGGTGATGCGCTGATCGGGCTCGATGAGGATCACGCCCTCGGTGAGGCCGGCGATGATCTGGTGCAGCTGGGAACGGTCGACGCCCGTCGTCAAAGGTCTTGGCATCCTGTGTACAGAAGCGGCGCGGTCACCGGAGGGGACGCCCGGGTGCGACGGCGCCCCTCATGCGGGCCAGCCCGGCCGCCGAGGAACAAACGCGGGAGCGTCGGACTCGTTGCCGAAATGTCCCGGCAAGGGAAGCGTGGCCGCTGCTTTGCATGCAATATTCCTGCTGAATGGGACCACAGGAGATCGCGATGTGCCAGGGTGACGATCCGAGTTGCGACCACTTCGCCGAGCATCGCCGCCGCTTTCTCGGGGATCTCGCACCGGAGCGGCGCGCCTTCCTGAAGAGCGGCTTCGTCGCCTCGGGCGGGGCGGCGGCCCTGATGGCCGGCGGCCTCACTCTGCCGGGCCCCGCCCTCGCCGAGGCGAGCGCGAAGCGAAGCCTGAAGCAGACGACGCATTATCATCTCCCGGCCACGGCGGAGACGGTGCATTGGGGCTATTTCAGCCGCAGCCTCAAGCCGCAGGTCGAGATCGAGTCCGGCGACTACGTCACCATCGAGACCCTGACCCACCACGCCAACGACGATGCCGAGCGCATGGTCACGGGCGATCCGGGCGCGGAGAGCGTCTTCCTCTGGACGAAGGACAGGAAGGGCGTCGCCCGGCGCGGGGCGGGGCCGGAGGACGCCAAGTTCGGACCGGGCGGCGGCCTCGGCGTCCACATCTGCACGGGTCCGGTGGCGATCCGGGGGGCGGAGCCCGGCGACGTGCTGGAGGTGCGCATCCTCGACGTGGCGCCCCGTCCCTGCGCCAACCCGGCCTTCAAGGGCCGCACCTTCGGCAGCAACGCCGCCGCGAACTGGGGCTACCATTACAAGGACATGGTCACGGGCGATCGGCCGCGCGAGGTGGTGACGATCTACGAGGTCGACGCCACGGGCGGTCGCGACTGGGCGCAGGCGGTCTACAGCTTCCGCTGGCCCGGCGTCACCGACCCCAACGGCGTCGCCCACCCGACCATCGACTACCCGGGCCTGCCGGTGGACCACGCCAGGACGCAGCGCAACTTCGACGTGCTCAAGGGCTTTCGCGTGCCGATCCGTCCGCATTTCGGCACGATGGGCCTGGCGCCGAAGGAAACCGAGATGGTGAACTCGATTCCTCCCAGCTACACCGGCGGCAACATCGATAACTGGCGCATCGGCAAGGGCGCCACTCTCTACTATCCCGTGGCCGTCCCGGGTGCCCTGTTCTCGGTGGGCGACCCCCATGCGAGCCAGGGCGATTCCGAGCTCTGCGGCACCGCCATCGAGTGCTCCCTCACCGGCACCTTCCAGTTCATCCTGCACAAGAAGGCGGATCTCCCCGGCACCGCCCTGGAGACCCTCGACTTTCCGATGATCGAGACAGCCGACGACTGGGTGCTCTCGGGCTTCAGCTACCCGAACTACCTCGCCGATCTCGGTCCCGACGCACAGAACGCGATCTTCGCGAAGTCCTCCATCGACCTCGCCATGCGCGACGCGTTCCGCAAGATGCGCCAGTTCCTCATGCATGGGCACGGCCTGACCGAGGACGAGGCGATCTCCCTGATGTCCATCGCGGTGGATTTCGGCATCACCCAGGTGGTGGATGGAAACTGGGGCGTTCACGCCATCGTCAAGAAGACGATCTTCCCGGTGCGGACGACCTGACCCACGGGCCTCGACCCGGTCAGAGGCGACCGGCGCGCAGCGACAAGGGCCAGCGGATGGCCCTCTGCGCGTCGGGGTCGCCCCAGGCCGAGGCCAGAGCATCCTGGAACGCGGCGATCGGCGCGCGGCCGATGGCCCTCTCGATGGCCCGGACCGCCGACCAGGTCTCCGTGTAGCCGATGAGATCCGGCAGATTCCAGGACAGCGCGATCGCGAGATCCGGCATCCCGATTTCCGGGAACGGGAATGGAAGCGCGCGATACCCATCCTCGACATGTCGGCGCTCCGGCGGCCAGTGGGGTCCGAGGGTCTGGCCGTAGAAGTGCTGCATCACGGCGTCGACCGCAGGGTCGTCCACGTGCAGCACGCCGTAGGTGACCAGGGCCAGGATCGCACCCGGGCGCGCGATCCGCCGGACCTCGGCGTAGAATGCCGGGAGTTCGAGCCAGTGCGCTGCCTGGGCGACGGTGACGAGGTCGACGCTGGACTCCGGGAGGCCGCTCCGCTCGGCGGGCGCCGTGCCGTAGCGGATGCGGGCATGCGGCGTTGCATGGGCGATCTGCTCTGCGCTGGCATCGGTGGCGACGACCGCCTCGAACCGGCTGGCGAGCAGGACCGAGAGCTGCCCCGTGCCGCAGGCGCAGTCGAGCGCGAGGGACTGCCTCGGCGCGGCGTCCGCGAGGGCGTCGACCAGGTCTCGCGGATAGGTCGGCCGATGTGCAGCATATCCGGCCGACTGGGCCGAGAAATGATCCTTGAAGATCGTCATCGCCGATGAGGCACCCGCGCTGGAACCCGCATCCGTCGACGACCCTGGCCCTTGGCCGCCGCGTCTCGATCGGCGTCCGCGCGTTGCGACGCGTCACGGATCGACAGGGACCCGGCTCGAGGGGCTCCCGATGCCCGGTGCGTTCGATGCCCGGGGGCAAGTCCCCGGACATCGGGCCTCCGAAGCGCGGATCGTCCCAGCAAGGCTCCGGTCTCGAGCGCGCGCCTCAGCAGCTCAGGCGGCGACCCTCGCGACGGCCGAAGACCCGGTAATGCGCGGCGCCGGACTCCATCTGGCCCCGGTTCACCGCCCGGCGCACATCGGGATTGCAGCGCAGGTACTCTCCCTCGTCGAAGCCGTAGTCCCGCCGGCCACGGCCGCGGTCCCGGAAATCGCCGTCACGGTCGCGGTACCCGTCGTCCCGTCCCCGATAGCCGTCGTCGCGGCCGCGATAGCCGTCGTCGTAGCCGCGATAGGGCTGGGCCAGGACCGGACTCATCGAGCCGAGGACCGCCAGCCCAAGAACCGCTGCTGCACAAAGTGACTTCATCTCGAATTTCTCCTTACCGGCCGCGAAAAACAGTTCCGCTCGCGTTTTGGTTCAATCGGCCTCGACGATCCGACCCTCGAGGCCGAACAGGCGGCCGAGGCCGCGCACCCGGTTGAGGATACGGTCGCCGGGCAGGGAGCCCTGGTCGGCCGGAAGCGTCAGCGTCACCCGGCCACCCTCGACCGTGACGGGAATGCGCCCGAGGGCGCCGGCCATTCCGGCCGAGAGCGGGAAGGCGAGGCGCAACAGGGCGCCGAGCAGGCGCGCGCGCTCGAACAGGCGGGGACCCGCGAGACTGCGCAGCATCGGGCTCGCCTTCTCCGGCGCGATGCCCTCGTGGCGGAAATAGATGGCCAGGGCGAGATAGGCCCGGCCCGGGTGATCGATGCCGACGAAAGCCGCGTGGGTGATGACGTTGACGCTCTGCTCGCCCCGATAGTCGGGATGGGCCCGCCAGCCGATGTCCGAGAGCAGGCAGGCGGCGTGGCGCAGACGGCGCTCGTCGGCGGTCTCGGGCTGGTCGAGGCTGGCGATGAAGCGGTCGCTCCAGGCGATGAGGTCCCCGGCATGGCCCGGCGAGCGGGCGCGGAGGGCATTGAGCTCGGCCGCCGCCGCCAGGAGCGGATCGGCGAGTCGGGCGTCGCGGTCGAGCTGCTCGTAGAGCAGGCCCTCGCGCACGCCGCTGGCCGAGATCGCGAGCTCCCGCGGACGCCCGATCCGTATGATCTCCTCCAGCACCACCGCGCCGTAGGCCAGCAGCGGGCGGCGCGCCTCCGAGACGCTCTCGACATCCTGCAGCAGGGCGGCGTCGGTGCGCTCCACCACCTCGAGGAAGTTGAGCTCGTCCGAGGGCTCGACGCTGTAGCCGTGCATGACGTGGAGCGGATAGCCCCGGGCCGACTGGTGCAGCCGCGCGAGGGCCCGCCAGGTCCCGCCGACGGCGTAGAAGCTGCGCCCGCGCAGGGTCTCCAGCTGCGGCGCGGCCTTCTTCAGGTTCTCGCGGACGATCTTGAGCGCCTTCTTGACCGAGCCGCCCGAGAGATCCTGGAGGGCGAGGCCGCCGAGGGGCATCGTCACCCCCATCCCGACGGTGGCACCGCGCACGTCCACGAGTTCGAGGGAGCCTCCGCCGAGATCGCCGACGACCCCATCGGGCGCGTGGAAGCCGGAGACGACCCCCAGCGCCGACAGTTCGGCCTCGCGCCGGCCGGAGAGCAGCTCGATGCGCTGGCCGCAGGCGGTTTCCGCGGCCGCGAGGAATTCCCGGCCGTTCTCGGCGTCGCGCGCGGCGGCGGTCGCCAACACGAAGGTCCGCGAGACCCGCATGGTGGCGCAGAGCACCCGGAAGCGCGCGAGCGCCACGAGGGCGCGGCGGACCGCTTCCTCGTTGAGGCGCCCCGTGGAGAGCACGTTGCGGCCGAGGCCGCACAGCACCTTCTCGTTATAGAGCGGCGTGGGGGCCCGGGTCAGGCCGTCATAGGCGACGAGACGCACCGAGTTCGAGCCGATGTCGATGATCGCCACCGGCTCGATGTGGTCCCCGGCCCCGTGCGAGGCGGCTGCCCGAACGGGCGTGGGGCGGGCTGGGTCGAGGCCCATGCGGGCTCCTCTGGACGGTCCGTCAGCCACGCTGCGCGCGTCGGCTCAGGGCGCGCGGGCTGGACTTCTTCGACGACTTGCCGCGCCCGGACAGGCTCGGGTTCGTCATGAAATACTTGTGCGCATTGAACGGCTCTTCCCCCTCTGCGGGCTGGATCCGTTCGCTGGCACCCGACGCCAGTACACGCCAGCTCTGTCGGTTGTCGAGGAGGTTGGCCAGCATGATCTGGTCCAGCACCTGCTGATGCACCGTCGGATTGGTGATCGGCAGGAGCGCCTCGACGCGGCGGTCGAGATTCCGGCTCATCAGGTCGGCGGACGAGATGTAGACGACCGCCTTCGGATGGGGCAGCCCGACGCCGTTGCCGAAGCAGTAGATGCGCTCGTGCTCCAGGAAGCGCCCGACGATCGACTTGACCCGGATCGTCTCCGAGAGCCCCGGGATGCCGGGCCGGAGGCAGCAGATGCCGCGCACCACGCAGTCGATCTGCACACCCGCCTGGGAGGCGTCGTAGAGCGCATCGATGATCTGCTGGTCGACCAGCGAGTTGCACTTGATCCAGATCGCGGCCGGCCGGCCCGCCTTCGCGTGGGCCACCTCCGCCTCGATGTGCTCGAGGAGGCGCGGCTTCAGGGTCAGCGGCGAGACCGACATCCGCTCCAGCTCGGCCGGTTCCGCATAGCCGGTGATGAAGTTGAAGATCCGGCTGACGTCCCGCGCCACCGCCGGATCGGCCGTGAAGAAGGAGAGGTCGGTGTAGATGCGCGCGGTGATCGGGTGGTAGTTGCCGGTGCCGACGTGGCAGTAGGTGACCAGGCGGTCGCCCTCCCGGCGCACCACCATCGACAGCTTGGCGTGGGTCTTCAGCTCGATGAAGCCGAACACCACCTGCGCGCCGGCCTTCTCCAGGTTGCGCGCCCAGCGGATGTTGGCCTCCTCGTCGAAGCGGGCCTTCAGCTCGACGAGGGCGGTCACCGACTTGCCGAGCTCGGCGGCTTCCGCGAGGGCGGCGACGATCGGCGAGTTCGAGGAGGTGCGGTAGAGCGTCTGCTTGATCGCCACCACGTTGGGGTCGCGGGCGGCCTGGGCGAGGAACTGCACCACCGCGTCGAAGGATTCGTAGGGATGGTGGACGATGAAGTCCTTCTGCCGGATCGCCGCGAAGACGTCGCCGCCGCTCTCGCGGATGCGCTCGGGGAAGCGCGGATTGTAGGACTTGAACTTCAGGTCCGGCCGGTCGATGCCGACGATCTGCGACAGCTCGTTGAGGGCGAGCATGCCTTCCACGAAGATCACCGCGTCGCTGCCGATCTCGAGCTCGTCGGCCACGAAGGCGCGCAGGTCCTCGGGCATGCCGGCCTCGACCTCCAGCCGGATGACGACGCCGCGCCGGCGCTGCTTGAGGGCCGTCTCGAAATGCAGGACGAGGTCCTCGGCCTCCTCCTCGATCTCGAGGTCGGAATCGCGGATGACGCGGAACGCGCCCTGTCCGCGCACGGCGTAGCCGGGAAAGAGCCGCCCGGTGAACAGCACGATGACCTGCTCGATGGCGATGAAGCGGGCGGTCGCATCGTTCTCGGCATCCGGCAGGCGCACGAACCGGTCGAGCACAGCCGGGAGCCGGATCAGCGCGCGCAGGGTCCGGCCGTCGCGCGGACGCACCAGCATCAGCGCGATCGTGGAGCCGAGATTGGGAATGAACGGGAACGGGTGCGCCGGGTCGATCGCCAGCGGCGTCAGCACCGGCAGGACGAGGTTGAGGAAGTAATCCTCCAGCCATGCCCTGTGCACCTGAGTCAGGCCGGCGGGCTCCAGGAGCTCGATGCCGGCGCCGAGGAGTTCCCCGCGCAGCTCGCGCCAGCGCGCCTGCTGGTCGAGGGCGAGGTGCGAGACCTCGGTTCCGACCCGGGCGAGCTGTTCGGCCGGGGTCAGGCCGTCCTGCGAGGGCAGGACGAGGCCGGCGCGGACCTGATCGTGCAGGCCGGCGACGCGCACCATGAAGAACTCGTCGAGGTTGTTGGCCGAGATCGAGAGGAAGCGAAGTTGCTCCAGGAGGGGATGGTTCGCGTTCGAGGCCTCCTCCAGCACCCGGCGATTGAACTGGAGCCAGGACAGTTCGCGGTTGACGAAGCGCTCGGGAGAGTGCCGCAGGGCGAGCCCCGCCTCGCGAACGGAGTCCCGTGCCTCGGCGCCGGGCAGGACCTCGGCGGGCGGCGGCAGGTCTCCGGGCGGCGGCAGGTCGAGATCGGCGTCGGGCAGGGCGTCCGAGGCCGAAGCTTCGGACGTCGGGGCTTCCGAGCGCGGGGCTCCGGACACCGGCCCCCTCGCCTCCGTCAGAACCTCCTGGATCGCCTTCCCCGGCCGCGGCTTGGGAGCCCCCGATACGGGCGGCGCGGTCCGCCGAGCGGTCGGACGGGCCGCCCGGGCGCGGCCCTCGGTGACACGCGGGGTTCCGTCATCCGCTGCGGTCGCGTCCGAGTCCATATCCGCCAAGAGGTCTTCTCCTACAGGTTGAGGGGTCGGCGTCGTAGCACGGCCCGGGTCGGCGTTTGTGACAGTTGAATGACGATCGTCGGTCGCCGGACGAGCCGGCGCGCCATTCTCACGCAAGCCCTTCGTCCTCACGCAAGCCCTTCGTCCTCGGGCCCGGGCTGATCCTCATCCTCCGGTTCCTCGTCGTCCGGCGCTTCGGCCCCTAAGCCGAGGCGTTCCAGCACCGCCAGCGCCAGGGGCTTGGTGATGCGCCGGCCCCGGCTCAGGGCATCCCGGTCCAGGGCGGTGACGACCTCGCGGGCCCGCCCCAGGGAGCGGTCGATCCGCAGGGCCAGGGCCTCGACGATGGCGAGGTCCACCACCAACTGCCGGTCGACGAACAGCTTGACGAGGACGGCGCGCAGCAGGGCGTCGTCGGGGGGCAGGATGGTGGCGCCGGGCGCGAGACGCAGGCGCGAGCGCAGGTCCGCCGTGGTCAGACCCAGGCCCTCCACCGAGGTGGCGGAGGTGACGAGCACCGGGCAGCCGCGCTCGCGGGCGAGGTTGAGGAGGTGGAACAGGGCCGCCTCGTCGCGGGGCGCGGTTCCGTCCGCTCCCGCCCGGTCGATATCCTCGATCACCAGGGCGCCGTTGGAGAGGAAGCGCGGGACCGTGGCGGCCGTGACCTCCGTGGCCTGCGCGGTCCAGGCGTGGGAGCGCGTCGCCCAGATCGAGGCGAGGTGGCTCTTGCCGCTGCCCGGCGGCCCGGTCAGCAGGCACACCGTGTCGGGCCAGTTGGGCCAGGCCTCGATGAGCGCGTAGGCGGCCTCGTTGGCCGGTCCCACGAGGAAGTCCTCGCGGCCGTAGCGCGGGTCGGCCGGCAGATCGAAGGCCAGCTGCTTCGGGGGGACGGTGTCGCGGGTTGCCATTCAGGGTTCGGGCTTGGACAGGAGCACGGGCGCGTCCGCGTAGTAGAGCGGGCTCTGGAGGTAACGCTCCAGGACGAAGCGGACGAGCACGCCGATGGAGGCCGCCACCGGGACCGCGAGCAGCAGCCCGAGGAAGCCGAACAGCGAGCCGAAGGCGAGGAGGGCGAACATCAGCCAGACCGGATGCAGGCCGACCGACTCGCCGACCAGCTTGGGCGAGATGATGTTGCCCTCGAGGAACTGTCCGACGACGAAGACCCCGATGGTCAGCCCGATATGCAGCCAATCGGAATCCGGCCAGAACTGCGCCAGCGCGACGCCGGCCGAGAGCAGGAACCCGGTCAGCGTCCCGACATACGGGATGAAGGTCAGGAAGCCCGCGATCAGGCCGATGAGCACGCCGAAGTTCAAGCCGACCAGGAACAGGCCGACGGCGTAGAAGGTGCCGAGGATGAGGCAGACCAGGGTCTGGCCGCGGACGAAGCCCGTGACCGCCCCGTCGATCTCGCGCCCGAGGCGCCGCACCACCGGGCGGTGGCGCGGGGGCACCCACCGGTCGAGGGTCGCGATCATCCGGTCCCAGTCGACCAGGAGGTAGAACGCCACCACCGGCGTCACCACGAGGAGCGACGCGATGGAGATCAGGGCCTGGCTGCCCGACCACAGGGACTTGAGGAAGGCGAGGAACCAGGTGCCCCCCTGCCCGACCAGGGTCCCGACCTGCGACTGCAGGTCGGTGAGGACGTCGGCTCCGCCCACCCGCTGCAGCAGCGGCCCCGCCCGGTCCGCCAGGATGCCCTGCAGCCGCGAGACCATGCCGGGCAGCGTCGCGATCAGGGCCGAGATCTGGTTGGCGGCCAGCGGCACCGCGATGAGCAGGACGACCACGAGTCCGACCACGAACACCGCCAGGATGAGGAGCGAGGCGGCC
This sequence comes from Methylobacterium sp. Leaf104, assembly GCF_001422885.1. GTDB lineage: Bacteria > Pseudomonadota > Alphaproteobacteria > Rhizobiales > Beijerinckiaceae > Methylobacterium. The sequence goes on from NZ_LMMZ01000004.1 coordinate 49,451, forward strand.
AGTCGTCCAAGCCCGAGGCGCTCCAGCCGGTCGGCGATCGGATCGAGAAGGTAGGCCAGGGCCAGGCCCGCCACGAAGGGCAGCAGCACGTCGGCGAGGAGGTAGACCAGCAGGGCGAGGCCCACGAGGGCCATCAGCCCGATCATCGCCCTGCCGCGCATCGGCCGTTCCCCGTTCACGTCGTCGTTCGCGGACCAACAGTGGGAACGGGAGGGGATGGGGTCAAGGCTGCGGGATGCATGCCGACGCGCCTTCCCTCGCTCGCATCGGCCCCTGGGCGCCGATCGGGGCACGAATACCCGCTACCCGCGACGACGGACTCGCGGAGGCGCGCGGGAGCGGTTAGAGGTCGCGGAACACGGACCCTCGGAGAGCGGCGCGGATGACCGGCGAGCCCAAAAACGGAATGACCTACGCGCAGGCGGGCGTCGACATCGACGCCGGCAACGCCATGGTCGAGACGATCAAGCCGCTGGTGCGCGCCACCCGCCGGCCGGGGGCCGATGCCGAGATCGGCGGCTTCGGCGGCCTGTTCGATCTGAAGGCCGCGGGTTTCAAGGATCCGATCCTGGTGGCGGCCAACGACGGTGTCGGCACCAAGGTCAAGATCGCCATCGAGACGAACCGCCACGACACCATCGGCATCGATCTCGTGGCGATGTGCGTGAACGACATCATCGTGCAGGGCGCCGAGCCGCTGTTCTTCCTCGACTACTTCGCCACCGCCAAGCTGGTGCCGGGGGTCGGCGCCGACATCGTGCGCGGCATCGCGGCCGGGTGCCGGCTCGCCGGTTGTGCGTTGATCGGCGGCGAGACCGCCGAGATGCCGGGCCTCTACGACGGGTCCGACTACGATCTGGCCGGGTTCAGCGTCGGGGCGGCCGAGCGCGGCACCCTGCTGCCGCGCGGCAACATCGTGCCCGGCGACGTGGTGCTGGGCCTGCCCTCCTCGGGCGTCCATTCCAACGGCTTCTCGCTGGTGCGTCGGATCGTCGAGCGCAGCGGCCTGTCCTACGACGACCCAGCCCCCTTCGAGCCCGCCCGGACGCTCGGCGAGGCCCTGCTGGAGCCGACCCAGATCTACGTGAAGCCGCTGCTGGCGGCCCTGCGCACCACGGACGGGATCAAGGCGCTCGCCCACATCACCGGCGGCGGCTTCCCCGACAACCTGCCCCGCGTGCTGCCCGACGGCGTCGGCATCAGCATCGACCTCGACGCGATCATCCCGCCGCCGGTCTTCGGCTGGCTCTCGGAGGTCGGCGGGGTCGCCGAATCCGAGATGCTGCGCACCTTCAACTGCGGGATCGGCATGGTGGTGGTGGTGGCGCCCGAGAGCGTGAGCGCCGTGTCGAAGGCCCTCGACCTCGGCGGCGCCTCCCCGGTTCGCCTCGGCCGGATCACTCCGCGGGGGGCCGAGCCGGTGACCTTCGAAGGGCGGCTCCCCTTCTGATGGCGCCCGCAAGACGGACCCGCGTCGCGATCCTCATCTCGGGGCGCGGCTCGAACATGGCTTCGCTGATCGCGGCGGCGCGGGCGCCGGACCACCCGGCCGAGATCGTGCTGGTGGCGGCCAACCGTCCCGAGGCGCCCGGCCTCGTCTACGCGGCGGAACGCGGCATCCCGACCCGCGCCATCGATCACAAGGCCTATCCGAGCCGGGAGGCCTTCGACGCGGCGCTGAACGCCGAGCTGGAGGCGGCCGATATCGACCTCGTGTGCCTGGCCGGCTTCATGCGGATCTTCTCCGCCGGCTTCGTCGAGGCCTGGGCGGGGCGGATGATCAACATCCACCCTTCTCTCCTGCCGCTGTTCAAGGGCGTGCACACCCATGAGCAGGCCCTGGCCGCCGGGGTGCGCCTGCATGGCTGCACCGTGCACTACGTCGTTCCCGAGCTCGATGCCGGCCCGATCATCGCGCAGGCGGCCGTGCCGGTTCGGCCCGGCGACGATGCCGACGCGCTGGCGGCCCGCATCCTGGTGCAGGAGCACCGGCTCTATCCCCAGGCCCTGGCTCTCGTGGCGGGCGGGCGCGTCGCCCTCGACGGCGCACGGGTGGTGTTCACGGCGGACGTATCGGGCGCGGAAGGGGCGCTGCTGAGCCTGTAGCCGGACGGCTGCCGCGGCCGGATCACGCGTTCGGCAGGTGCGTCGCCAGCGCTTCGAGCACCGCCATGCGCACGGCCACCCCCATCTCGACCTGCTCGCGGATCAGAGACTGCGCCCCATCGGCGATCTCCGAGGAGATCTCGACGCCCCGGTTCATCGGGCCGGGATGCATCACCAGGGCATCGGGGGCGGCAAGCCGCAGCTTATCGGCATCGAGGCCGAAATAGCGGAAATACTCCTTCACGGAGGGCACGAAGGAGCCGTTCATGCGCTCGCGCTGCAGGCGCAGCATCATGACGATGTCGCAGCCCTCCAGGCCCTTGCGCATGTCGGTGAAGACCTCGACGCCGAAGCGCTCGATGCCGGTGGGCAGCAGGGTCGAGGGTCCGATCACCCGCACCCGCGCGCCGAGAGCCTGGAGCAGGATCAGGTTCGAGCGCGCCACGCGGCTGTGCAGGACATCGCCGCAGATCGCGACCCGCAGACCCTCGATCCGGCCCTTGTTGCGCCGGATCGTCAGCGCGTCGAGGAGCGCCTGTGTCGGGTGCTCGTGGGCGCCGTCGCCGGCATTGACCACGGCACAGTCGACCTTGCGGGCCAGAAGGTGCACGGCGCCGGCCGCGTGGTGGCGCACCACGATGATGTCGGGCCGCATGGCGTTGAGGGTGGCGGCGGTGTCAATGAGGGTTTCGCCCTTCTTCACCGACGACGAGGCCACCGACATGTTCATCACGTCGGCCCCGAGGCGCTTGCCCGCCAGCTCGAAAGAGCTCTGCGTGCGCGTGGACGGCTCGAAGAACAGGTTGATCTGGGTGCGTCCGCGCAGGGTGGTGCGCTTCTTCTCGACCTGGCGCGAGAGGGCGACGGCGTCCTCCGCCCGGTCGAGCAGGATCTCGATGTCGGGTCGAGTGAGCCCCTCGATCCCGAGCAGGTGCCGGTGGGGGAAGCTGGGAGGCGCGGCTGTCATGCTGGGTCCAGGGCTATAGGCCGCCCTGCCAAGGGCGGCAAGCGCACCCGGCAGGTGCGCTCGGGGTGCCGTCAGGCTCCGGGCGCCACCAAGGGCCGCAGGGATTCGGCCAGGTCGGTGAGGCTCAGGCCGCCCTTCTGCAGCACCCGGTCGGCGCGTCCCGCGAGCCGCCGGCGGTCGTCGGCGGTGATGTCCTTGGCGGTCAGCACCACGACGGGAATGTCGCGCCACTCCGCCCGCTCGCGCAGGGCTCGCAGGAAGCCGAAGCCGTCCATCTCCGGCATCATCAGGTCGAGAAGGATGAGGCAGGGCTTCTTGGCCGCGGTCGCCTCCAGGCCGGCCACGCCGTTCTCGGCCGCGGCCACGCGCCAGCCCTCGCGGGTCAGCATCGCGGAGAGGCGCTCGCGAGCATCCGGGTCGTCGTCGATGATCAGCACCGGACCCTTGTGCTCGGAGGGCTTGAACCGCTCCATGGCCGACTTGAGCTGACCCCACTCGATCGGCTTCTGCAGGTAGTCGGTGGCCCCGAGGGAGAAGGCGAGGTTCTGCTCGTCGAGCACCGTCACCATGATGATCGGGGTTGCGCCGAGCTCGGGATCGGCCCGCAGGGTGCGCAGCACCGACCAGCCGTCCATCCGTGGCATCGTCACGTCGAGGAGGATGACCCGGGGCCGGAGCTCGCGCGCCCGCTCGACGCCTTCGCGCCCGTCGCGCGCGGTGGCCACGGTGAAGCCGTCGCGCTCCAGGAAGCGCGCGAGGAGATCGCGCGTCGCCGCGTCGTCGTCGATGATCAGGACATGGCCCCCGGGGATCGCCCGCGCCTCGCCGGTCCGGTGCAGGACGTCGAGGTCCTGGTGGGCCGTCTCGACCGGATTCGGCGGCACATAGGTCGCGGGGACCGCCAGGGTGAAGGTGGTGCCGGCCCCCTCCTCGCTCTCCACCTCGATCCGGCCGCCCAGCATCTCGGCGAAGGCGCGGGTGATGGCGAGGCCGAGGCCGGTGCCACCGAACCGGCGGGTGGTGGAGGCGTCGGCCTGGGTGAAGCGCTGGAACAGCTTGGCCTGTTGCTCGGGATTCATGCCGATGCCGGTGTCGGTCACACGGAAGACGAGCCAGTCGGCTCCCGCGCGCGGGGCGCGGGCGACCGACAGGGTGATGCGACCGGCCTCGGTGAACTTCGCGGCGTTGCTCAAGAGATTGATCAGGCACTGGCGCAGCTTGGTCTGATCGGTCTGCGCCTCGCCGAGGTCGTCCGCCATCTCCAGGGCGAGGCTGTTGCCCTTCTTGTCGACCAGGGATTCCACGGTGGCGGCGACGTCGCGCACGGTCTCGGCCACCGGGAAGGTCTCGGCATAGATCTCCATGCGCTCGGCCTCGATCTTCGAGAGGTCGAGGACGTCGTTGATGAGGCCGAGCAGGTGGCGGGCATTCGCCTCGATCTTGCGCATGTCGGCGAGGAGCCCTTCCTCGCCGAGGTCTTCGATCTCCTCCTGCAGCATCTCGGAATAGCCGATCACCGCCGAGAGCGGGGTGCGCAGCTCGTGGCTCATATTGGCCAGGAACTGGCTCTTGGCCCGGTTGGCCTCCTCGGCGGCCTCCTTGGCGGCTTCCAGGGCGAGCTCCGCCTCCTTGCGGGCCGTCACGTCGGAATGCGTGCCGACCCATTCGCGGATGCTGCCGTTCTCCTCCAGGATCGGGACCGCGCGGGCCGACATGATCCGCCAGACCCCGTCCTGGCGGCGGACGCGGTGCTCGATCTCGTAGGGCGAGAGGGTCTCCAGCGCCTGTTGCCAGGCCGCGCCGGTGCGCTCGCGATCGTCGGGATGGATCGAACCGAGCCATCCGGCTCCGGCGGCCTCCTGGGGCGTCTGGCCGGTGAAGCGTGTCCACTCGGACGGCGTCACCTCGAAGCCGCCCTCGGGATTGGTCGTCCAGACGATGGCGGTGGTCGCTTCGGTCAGGGAACGGAAACGCTCCTCGCTGTGGCGCATGCGCTCCTCGGAGAGCTTGCGCAGAGTCTCGTCGGAGACGACGAGCCCGACGCCGTCGGCCTGGACGCCGTCGGAACGTGCGGAGCCGGTGCGGCCGCGCAGAGGGTAGAAGCTCATCTGGAAGTGGCGCACGCCGCGCGGGGCGCTCGGCGTGGGCACCGCCACGTCGACGTTGGTGGTCACGAGGCCCTCGTCGCGGGCCGCCTTGAGCTTCGGGATCAGCTGTTCCTGGAGCATCGGCACGTTCGCCCAGATCGGCGCGCCGAGATCGGCCCCGAAGCCGCGCTCGTTCATGGTGGCGAGCGCCCGGTTCATGTGCTGGATCGTCAGGTCGCGGTCGAGGAAGCCGAGGCCGACGGGAGCGTTGGCGAAGACCCCGTCGAGGAGGGCCGCCGTGCGCTGCTCGTCGCGCCGGCGCACCAGGGCGAGGCGCCCGAGGAGCCCGACGGCGCCGAGTGCCGAGGCGATCGACACCAGTAACAGCACCAGGGAGAGCACGCGGTCGCGCTCCTCGCCCGTGGCGAGGACGGCGTTGGCATGGTTCTGCACGGCCTTGGCGGCCGCCCGCACGCCGTCCATGGTGCGCTTGCCCTCGCCCATCCGGGCCAGCGAGACGGCGGCGTCGTAGCCCTGGGTGCGGCGTAGGTCGATGACGTGCGCGGCGTAGCTTCGCTTGGCCTCGACGAACCGGCGCAGGTCACGCATGTGCTCGGGGCCCTGCGCATCGGTCTCCGTCGACAGGGCCTCGATGGCGTCGAGCTGCCCATCGATGGTGTTCTGTGCCGCTTGGTAGGGCTCCAGGTAGGGCTCCTCGCCGAACAGCACGTAGCCGCGCATCCCGGTCTCGAGCTCGACCATGTTCGAGAGCAGGCGCTCACTCTCGCTGAGGATCGCGTGCTGACGCGCGCCGTCGATGCGGCTCGCCTCGCTGGCAAGGTAGTTTCCCACCCCGGCTGCCACCGCGATGCCGATCAGCAACAGGGCGAGGGGCGAGCTCGGTATGCCCGCGAGAAGGCGCGGCTTGCGCCAACCACGCTCGGGACGCTTCGGGAAGGCGCTGGTCATGTGATACGATTCACGGGGTTGGCGCCCTGTCGGGCGAGAGGAAAAACCGGCCGAGCGCGGCGACGGCGTCCCGCGTGCGGTCTCCCTGCGTCGGGAGCGCAGGAAGCCGGGAGCGCGGGAGCAGGCGTCGTAGCGGTAGGACCGTCGCAGTGGCAGGACCACGGTCCCGACGCTCGCAAACGCGCCGGCTTCGCTTCCGTTCATCCCGCGTCTCGCCGCACCGCGTGCCGGCGGCACTCCGTTCAAGAGTACTCAATCGCCGCCCTCGTCGGGGATGGCGAGGCGCGTCCCGCAGGCCTTGCAATGGACCGCATCGGTCTCGTGGCGCTGGAGGCCGCAGGCCGGACAGGCGAAGCGCACCTTGGGCGGGCGGAACAACACCTGGGCGAGGCGCAGGAAAAGTGTGACCCCGAAAATCATCACCGCGACCGAGACAAGGCGCCCCGAGGTTCCCGGCAGCGTGATGTCGCCGTAGCCGGTGGTCGTCAGGGAGGTCACGGTTAAGTAGAGCGCGTCGACGGCGTTGCCGATCGCCGGGTTGCTGCCGTGCTGGGTGGCGTAGACGATCCCGGTCATCACGAAGACGAAGACCGCCAGATTGGTGCCCGCCAGGATCGCGTCCTCATTGGCGCGGAAGAAGGCGCTGTCCGCGCGCATCCGGTCGAGGAGCTGGTAGGTCCGCAGCAGGCGCAGGGTCCGCAGGATGCGCAGGAAGCCGACGCCCTCCCCCACCACCGGCGCGAGGAACGAGACCACCGCGGCGATATCGGCCCAGGTCGAGAGATGTCGGAACTCCCGCACCCGGTCCCGGCTGATGGCGAGACGGGCCAGGAAGTCGAGGAGTACGACGAGGCCCAGGGCGACGTCGATCCCCTCGATCCAGGCCTGGCGCGGCAGGAACGAGGTCGCCACGACCCAGACCACCGTGGCCGCGTCGAAGACGAGGAGGCCGTAGCGGAAGCGGTGGGCCCGGTCGGTCGAACCCTCGTAGAGGCCGGCGAGGCGCGCGGCGAGCGAAATCATGGCGGTGGAGCGGGCTCCTCAGCGCCGGAGGCGGTTGCCGAGGACGAAGCCGAAGAGGCCCATCAGGATGATGCCGGCCGCCCCCTCGATGCCCACCAGAAGGTTGGTGACGCGGCCCACCGGCTTGACGCCGATCTCGGGCGGGTTCGCCGTCATCATGTTGAGGGCGCTGTAGCTCACGAGATCGAGGGGGTTGTAGGTCGCCCGGCCGTCGCTTCCTTCGGGGATGAGGCCGCCGGTGAGGCCGTAGAGGCCCGCGAACACGAAGATGAGGATGACGAAAGCGCGGGCGATGCGCGACAGGCTCTCGCCGTAGTCGCAGAGCCATTCCACGAAGCGATCGGCGACCCATTGATAGCCGTGCCGAGCCAAGTCCGGACCCGCACGCCGCTCCCACGCCGCCCGCGCCTGCGCGCCCGCGTGGAACCGCCCCATCCGGCGTCCGCGCTTGTAGGCCCAGCTCGCCGCATCCTGGCTGCCGATGCTCTTGAAGTTCTGCTCCAGGGCGAGGTAGCTCGCCTGGGCCGCCACGTAGTCCCGGGCGACCTCTTCGCCCACCGCGCCGCCGAGCTGATCCACCCGCATCCGGGTGCCGTTGAGCCAGGCCCCGGCGAAGCGTGCGTGGCGCAGGTCGCAGGTGGAGAGGTTGAGCCGGACCAGGCTGGTCTCGGAGAGATCCGCTCCCGATAGGTCAGCCCCGTCGAGCTTGACTCCGGTGAAGTTGGCGCCCCGCAGGCGCGAGCCGCTGAGCTGCGTCTTCTTGAGGCTCGCGCCCTCGAAATCCGCGTAGGTGAGGTTGACGCCCACGAGCTTGACCTCGTCCAGGCGGGCACCGCGGAAATGCGTGTAGTCGGCATCCGCGCCGGTGAAGTCGGCGCCCCAGAGGTCGGCTCCGTCGAAGTTGGCTCCGTCGAGGAGCGTGCGGCGGAGCTTGGCGAAGCGCATGGCGGCGCCGCCGAAATGCGCATCCTCCAGCATCGCGTCGTCGAAGTTGGCCTCGCCCCCGGCGATGCCGGTGAAGCGGGCGCCGCTGAGATCGGCCCCGGCGAAGTTCGCTTCCTCCACCGTGGCACCGGCAAAGAGCGCGGAGCGTCCGAGGACGCCGCCGAGGGCGGCACCCGCGAGGTTGGCCCCGGTGAGGTCCGTGTTCTCCAGGTGCGCATCGGTGAGGTCCACCCCGGCCAGGGCGAGGCCGGCCTGCTTCGGGTCCCACCAGGCCGGTGGGTCCGGGCTCTCGCCGAGCCGGGCCGCGAGGGCATCGCGTCCCAGGGGCAGTCCGCCGAGGTCGCGGGATTCGCCGCCGGGAAAGCCGGTGAGACTCCCGCCTTCGAAGCGGGCGAGGAGCGCGTCGACCCGCGCGCGCGCTGCGGCGGCCTCCCCCGCGTCAGGCTCCATGACTGGCTTCCCGATGACTGGCTTCCCGATGACTGGCTTCCCGATGACTGGCTTCCCGATGACTGGCCTCCCGGCGGGCCGCGCGGGCACCATTCCGGCCCTGAGGCGTTCCGCAACGCTTGGCCACGGCGCGCCAGCGATGGCACCGGAGGTGACGTGTGGCGGGGACGTGGATGGCACTCGGCCTGAAGGCCTTCGGGATGCTCCTCGTGGCGGCGACGCTGCTGCCGTTCATTCCCAGCAATTCCGGCTTCATCCGCACCTTCGATTTCCCGCGACTGCAGATTGCGGCCCTGATCGTGCCGGTCGTCCTGGGCCTGCTGCTCGTCGCCCGCGATGCTGCGGGGCTGACGCTGGCCGTGAGCCTCGTCGCAGCCCTAGCCTACCAGGTGGCCTGCATCTACCCGTTCACGCGGCTGGTCTCGCCGCAGGCGGTGGCGGCGGAGACCGGCGCGCGCCGCTCCGAGGCCGGCGTGTCGATCATGATCGCCAACGTGCTCGAGTCCAACCGCGCCTACGCGCCGATCCTCGATCTCGTCGCCGCGCAGGATCCCGACCTGTTGCTGCTCGTCGAGACCGATGCGGCCTGGGCGCAGGCGCTCGAACCCCTGCGGACGCGCTATCCCCACGTGCTGGCCCAGCCTCAGGGCAACACCTACGGGCTGATGTTCTACTCGAAGCTCCCCCTCATCGACCCGCAGGTGCGCTTCCTCCTGGAGGACGACGTTCCCTCGGTCCGAACCGGCGTGACCCTGCGCTCGGGCGAGACCTTCACCTTCTTCGGCGTCCATCCGCGCCCGCCCCATCCGGGCCAGAGCAGCGCCGCGCGCGACGCCGAACTCGTCCTGGTGGCGCGCGAGGTGAAGGCGGAGGGGCGCCCGGCGGTGGTGGCGGGGGATCTCAACGACGTTGCCTGGTCCAAGACCAACGATCTCTTCCAGCGGATCAGCGGGCTCCTCGACCCGCGCATCGGGCGCGGCCTCTACCCGACCTTCAACGCGAAGTGGCCGCTGCTGCGCTGGCCCCTCGATCATATCTTCTTCAGCGACGACTTCCTGCTCGGCCGAATCGAACGTCTCGGCCATATCCAGTCCGACCACTTTCCGATTCTCATCAGCCTGTACCGCAGCGAGAAGGCCCCGCACCTGCAGGAGGCACCGGAAGCCACGGCGGAGGATCATGCGGATGCCCGGGAGGCTCTGGAGGCCGCGCCCTGAAGGCCGGCGGTCGCCGGCGCGCTCAATGCTGCGCGACGCCTGCCGCCATGTTGATCGCCAAGGCCAGGACGCTGGTGTTGAAGACGTAGGCGTAGATCGTCTGCACCGTCGCGACCCGGCGCATCGCCTTGCTGGTGATGTCGGTGTCCGAGGTCTGGGACGTCGCCCCGATGGTGACGGAGAAGTAGAAGAAGTCCCAGAAATCCGGGTTCTCGTCGCCGTTGAAGTCGAGCCCCCCGCGGGACGTGTCGTCGTCTTCGCCGTAGTAGAGGTGCGCGTAGTGCACCGTGAACACGACCTGCACGAAGAGCCAGGCGCAGATCATGGTCGCGGCGGCGAGGGCGAGATGGCTCAGGCGATAGGCCTCGCTCCCGTTGCCGCCGAGGACGAGCATGGCCACCGCACCGAAGCTCGCCGCTGCCGCCAGGATCGCGAAGAGCGAGACCGCGAAGGCGCTGTCGTCGAGGCGCGAGGCCTCGGCCCGCAGGGAATCCTGCGACTGACGCGCCGCCTTGCCGACGATGAGCCCGCAATAGACGAGGACGCCGAGGCACCAGCCGATGAGGAGCCGGACCGACAGGTCGGCGAAGGGCAGGACCAGGGCGAGCACCAAGGTGAGCCCGACACTGGCGAGGAGGCGCGGCCGAAGCCAGAAGGCCTGGATGGGATTAAGCATGCGCCGCCTCGAAGGAGTGAGCCCCTTCCCCGCTCCTGCGCCCGCGGGCGCCCTATCCGCAAGCCTTGTCGCAGCTTGGTCCACCGCCCCGAACGAGCCGGGCGATCCGGGGCCGCAACGGCAGGAAGAGGCGGTAGGCGACCTCGCCCAGGCCGAGCACGCCCGGCAGGCGGGCGAGGCGGGCGAGGATGCGCCAGCGGGGCAGCACGGCCCAGAGCGCGGCGAAGCCGGCGGCGCCCGAGACCAGCGTGCCATCGGGGCGTCGGACGTGGAATCGCGCCCGCGCGGCACCGCGGGCGAGGTCCGGCCCGAGCTGAGCCGGACCCTCGGCGCCGACATCGACCCAGGCGACCCGCTCGGCTCCCGCGGAGCGCCGGTACACCCGGATCTCCGCGGCACAGAGGGGACAAGCCCCGTCGTAATAGACGATCAGCGAAGGGGGCGCGGTCTGGGAGGCGGGCATCCCAGGGACATAGGGCGCTGCCCACGACGCGACACGGCCGCGAATCGCTTCGCGGCCGTGTCGGATCCACTCGGGCGCTGGCTTCAGCGGCGGGCGAGCGCCTTGAGGGCGTTGCGGCCGGCATAGAGGGCCTGGGAGCCGAGGCCCTCCTCGATGCGGATGAGCTGGTTGTACTTGGCCAACCGGTCGGAGCGGGCCAGCGAGCCGGTCTTGATCTGTCCGCAATTCGTCGCGACCGCGAGATCGGCGATGGTCGAATCCTCGGTCTCGCCGGAGCGGTGGGACATGACGGCGGTGTAGCCCGCGCGCTGGGCCATATCGACGGCGGCCAGCGTCTCGGTGAGGGAGCCGATCTGGTTGACCTTCACCAGGATGGAGTTGCCGGTCTGCTCGGCGATGCCGCGTGACAGGCGCGTCACGTTGGTGACGAACAGGTCGTCGCCGACGAGCTGGCAGCGATCGCCGACCCGATCGGTGAGCAGCTTCCAGCCCTCCCAGTCGTCCTCGGACATGCCGTCCTCGATCGACAGGATCGGGTAGGCGTCGACCAAGCCGGCGAGGTAGGCGACCTGCGCCTCGATATCGCGGGTCTGGCCCTCCCCCTCGTAGTGGTAGGCGCCGTCCTTGAAGAACTCGGTGGCGGCGCAGTCGAGGGCCAGGACCATGTCGGTGCCGGGCTTGAAGCCGGCGGCCTGGATGGATTGCATCACGAAGTCGAGGGCGGCCTCGGCCGACGGCAGGTTCGGGGCGAAGCCGCCCTCGTCACCCACGTTGGTGTTGTGGCCGGCCTTCTTGAGGGCGCCCTTCAGGGTGTGGAACACCTCTGCGCCCATGCGCACGGCCTCGGCGAGCGAGGACGCGCCCACCGGCATGATCATGAATTCCTGGAAGTCGATCGGGTTGTCGGCATGCGCGCCGCCGTTGATGATGTTCATCATCGGGACGGGAAGCACCCGACCCTGCGTGCCGCCGATGTAGCGGTAGAGGGGCAGACCGGCGGTCTCGGCCGCCGCCTTCGCGACCGCGAGCGAGACGCCGAGAATCGCGTTGGCGCCGAGGCGGCTCTTGTTCGGGGTGCCGTCGAGTTCGATCATCGCCTCGTCGATGGCGATCTGGTCCTCGGCATCCATGCCGCCGATGGCGTCGAGGATGTCGGACTGCACGGCGTTGACCGCCTTGCGCACGCCCTTGCCGCCATACCGGCCCTTGTCGCCGTCGCGCAGCTCCATCGCCTCGTGCGCGCCGGTGGAGGCGCCCGACGGCACGGCCGCGCGGCCGAAGGAACCGTCCTCGAGCAGCACGTCGACTTCGATGGTCGGGTTGCCCCGGCTGTCGAGGATCTCACGGGCGGCGATGTTGGTGATCGCGGTCATGCAGGCGCCTTCTCGGACGTTACGGCGTGTCGAGGCCCCTACGGCGGGGCCGGATCCGCCCCCGATGAGCCGAATGGCCGCATCCGGGACAGGGTGATTCCGCCGAGGCTTATCCGTCAACGCTTGGCCTCCGGCAAGCGCTCTGCGCAGCCTGCACGTGCCGGAAGGCTCGAATCCCGCGATCGGACCCTTGAAGGCCGGTCGTTCTAGCGGTCGCCCGCGCCCGACAGGAGCAGTTCGATCTGCGCCATCCCGTTCTCGCGGGCCTTGGCCTCCGTCGGGTGATTGCGATCCGACCGCTGGATCAGCTTCCCTTTCCGGCGGATCGCCCATTGGTAGGGGGAGCCCGGGGCCTTGGGCGGCTGGATCTCCAGGGTGTAGGGGTAGGTAGCCGTGTTTTCGTCGCTCATGGTCCCCATATGGCACGCGGATTCGGCGCCTGCCACTCATGGACATCACTTGGGTGGTGAATTGATCGTTTTCTCGTCCCGACGCCGATGACCGAATTCCCGCCGTCGGCCCCGAAAGTTTCGTTCATGACCCAGCATTCAGGGCCCGAGGGCCTGCAACTCGGGCAGATGAGCCCCCTGCCCGCCTCGCCCGAGGAGGCCCGCCTTGACCGGGTGCCGAACCCACATCCGGGTACCGACTATCTCGCCCGCTTCACCGTGCCGGAGTTTACGTCCCTCTGTCCGGTCACCGGCCAGCCGGACTTCGCGATCCTGGTGATCGACTACGTACCGGACCAGTGGCTCGTCGAATCGAAGTCGCTGAAGCTCTACCTCACCGCCTTCCGCAATCACGGGGCCTTCCACGAGGATTGCACGGTCGGCATCGGCCTGCGCCTGACCGAACTCCTGGGGCCCCGCTACCTGCGGATCGGGGGATTCTGGTATCCGCGCGGCGGGATTCCCATCGATGTATTCTGGCAGACCGGCGAGCCGCCGAAATCCGTCTGGCTGCCTGATCCCGGCGTGCCGCCCTACCGGGCGCGTTGAAGAACACCGGTCGCCTAAATCGACCTACCTGTCCTCCAGGATGGCCCGCCGAACCTGCTCGACGAGCTAGTTCTGTGCCGCTGTCGGACCGCCATGGACGGACGCGACGGCCCGAAGCATGTCGACGAGGTCTTCGACCTCGGAGGGCGTGAGCCGGTCATGCAGCAGCGGGGCCACGGCCCTGATCGCGAGTTGCGGTTCGCGGGTCTGGTCCGCCGCATGGCGGATCACAGCCATGCGCGTCGCGAGGTCCTCCTCCGACGCTGCTGTCACTGAACGCATCCGGGACAGGATCTCATGCTCCTGCTCCGGCGTCGCCAAACCGCGCTGGCGAGCGACCAGCATCATCAACACTCCGGCGGCATCCGCCGGGTTTCGCATCGATCGCAGCGGCGCCAAGCACTGCTGGACGTCGCCTGCCCTGCGGCGGCGGTCCCTGCGCAAGTCGTTCAGGGCATGGTCGAGATGAGCCAAGCCGTTCCCATAGCGGATCCAGCCGGTCAGTCCCGTGATGATCAAGCCGGCGACCGCGAGGAGAAAGGGCATCGTGGTCCGCCTGTCGGAGATTCACGGCATGCGCCCTGATGCAACCTTGGCGGGAATTTTACAAGCTGAGAGGGGCCGACGGCACCCACGGAAAAGGGCAGCCGGCTTGCGCCGACTGCCCTCGCCGATCGGGCAGAACCCGAGAACTCAGTAACCGTAGCCGTAGGCCGGTGCGCCGTAGCCGTAGGCGGGACGGGCGTAGCCATCACGGTAATAGGCGTCACGGGCGGCACCGGCAGCGATCGCACCGGCCGCGAGGCCCGCGATGCCAAGGCCGACGGCAGCGCCGGTTCCGATCCCGCGGCGACGGCCACCATAGGCGTAACCGCGGCCGTAGCCACGACCGCCATAGGCATGGCCGTGGCCGTAGCCGCCATGTCCGTAACCGTGGCCGCGCGGGCCGGCTTCGGCCGAGGTCGCGGCCGCGAGGCCGCCGAGCGAAAGGGTCAGGGCAGAAACGAGGGCGAGCTTGCGCATGGTTATCCTTCGGTGTTCGAGAACGTATTGGATATGCCAACGTCAAGCTGACGTGATCGTTCCCTCGGGTCTTCCGGAGCGGAAGATGCACGGCCCGCATCATCGGTCTTGGTGAATCATTCCGGGCCGATCGCGTGCGCCACGGCCCTCCCTCAACTTGCCGTGTCAGGGCCGGAATCCCCGCAATGCCCGAAGTCGCGAGGGCTGGTGGTGCCTAAGGGGCGGTGCGCGCCTTTGCGAGCCGATCGAAGGCCTGCAATTCGGCGAGCAACGCTGGCATCTGCTTCAGCGGCACCATGTTGGGTCCGTCGGAGGGGGCGTGGTCCGGATCGGGATGGGTCTCGATGAACAGACCCGCGACCCCCACCGCCACGGCGGCGCGGGCGAGCACGGCGACGAATTCCCGCTGCCCGCCCGAGGTGGCACCCTGTCCGCCCGGCTGCTGCACGGAGTGGGTCGCATCGAACACCACCGGTGCGCCGTGCGTGACCTGCGCCATGATCGGCAGGCTGCGCATGTCGGAGACGAGGGTGTTGTAGCCGAACGAGGCACCGCGCTCGGTCACCAGCACGTTCGGGTTGCCCGCCCCGGTGACCTTGGCGGCCACGTGAGCCATGTCCCAGGGCGCCAGGAACTGGCCCTTCTTGACGTTCACCACCCGTCCTGTGGCGGCCGCCGCGAGCAGCAGGTCGGTCTGCCGGCAGAGAAAGGCCGGGATCTGGAGCACGTCGATCACCTCGGCCGCCGGGACGCATTGCGATGCCTCGTGCACGTCGGTGAGGACGGGCAGACCGAAGCGCGCCTTGATCTCCGAAAAGATCGGCAGCGCCCCGGCGAGGCCGAGGCCGCGCGCGGTGGTGCCCGAGGTCCGATTCGCCTTGTCGAACGAGGCCTTGAACACGAGGCCGATCCCGAGCCGGTCCGTCATCGCCTTCAAGGCGTCCGCGATCTCGATCGCGTGGTCGCGGCTCTCGAGCTGACATGGGCCGGCAATAAGTGCGAAGGGCAGGTGATTCGCGAAGGCGGCCGCACCAGCGGTGACGATGGGGGCGGCGGAAGGAGAGGTCTCGGACATGGGGTCGGTCTAGCCCGCCCGGGCTCCCGCGGGAAGGCCGGCGCGGCGGCGAAGCCCGACCCGGGCGCTCGGGACCAGCACGCAGCGCGTGCGCGGCGACGCGAACGGATCGGCGTCGGGGGCCGTCTCGCAGCGGAGCGCTGCCCGCCCGGCGATGCCCTGCTGCGGCTGTCCCGTGACGAGGGCATCCTGGTGCAGGGCGAGGGCGAGGGCCTCGACCGCTTCGGGTTTCGCCCCGGTGAGCGCTTCCGCGGCGAGGCCGATCAGCGCATAGTAGCGACGGGGCGGCTCGCGCTCCAGGGCGGAGAAGGCCATCCGGCGGACCCGGCAGTCGAGGCTCATCCGCTCGGCATCGGCCGCACGAAACACGGCACGGGACCCCTCGCGCCCGGCGAGCGACGCGCCGGTGGCGCGGATCATCCGCGCCGTCAGGGCATCGCAGGCATCGGCCGCCGCCGGCGTCGCCGCCCCGAAAGCCAGGGGAATCGTGATCGCGGCGAGCCGGAGGGAAAGCATCATCGGCTCGATCTAGCGCAGGGGGCGTCGACCGCCCACCACCTACCGCCGCTGGACGATCGAACCCGTGGCTTCACCTGGGCAGGCCTCGTGGGCATGGGAGCGCAGGACTCGCGGCAGGTGCACCGGATGCGAGCCGGCCTCGTCCTCGAAGGTGCCGGTGAGCGCATCGGCACCGGCGACGCCCTGGAAATGGAGCGGGCCGGCCTCGGTCTCCACTGCGAAGCTGATCGCTTTGGTGGCATCGTCGAGAGTGACTTCGGCGGCCGCGCGGGGGCCGGGATGCTCGGCCCCCTCGTAGGTCAACCCGTCGCCATTGGGTGAGCGCCGCAGGGTGATGCGCTGGCCGGTTCGTGCGCCGCTCTCCGGCAGGGTGCAGAGGTCGGCATAGACGAAGGTGCCGGATGCCCAGGTGGTACGCGCCTGGGCCGGGTCCGCCTCGGCCATGAGGATGCCGAGGGCCAGGCCGAGCAGGACCCGTGCGCCGGAACACTGAAAAAACGTCGCCGCGGCCACCGTCCTCGGGGTCACCATCGCGTTGCCTCCCGGATGAACGCCGCATCATCCGGCGCTGAGGTTTCCGGATTGCGACAGAGTGTCAGGCCGCCGTGCGGGCGCGAGCCCGGTGCTCGGCCTCAAGAGATGCAAGAAGGATGCAGAGGGCGATGCCCTCGGCCGCTTTCGTCACGTCGCCGAGGCTGGGGAAGGTCGGCGCGAGGCGCAGGACGCTGTCCTTGGGATCACGGCCATAGGGCGAAGTCGCACCGGCCGGGGTCAGGGCGATCCCGGCCTCCTTGGCGAGCCTCACCACCTCGGTGGCGGTGCCCTCGCGAGCCTCGACGGTGATGAAGTAGCCGCCTTCGGGCCGCGTCCAGCGCGCGGCGCCGGTGCCGGCGAGGTGGCGCTCAAGGGCCTCCTGCACGGCCGCGAATTTCGGCGCGATGAGGGCGCGGTGAGCGTCCATGTGGGCCTGGAGACCGGCGCCGTCGCGCAGGAAACGCACGTGGCGGAGCTGGTTCAGCTTGTCGGGACCGATGGTCTGCTTGGCGGCACGGGCCAGGAACCAACGGGTGTTCTCGGGCGAACCCGCAAAGACCGCGAGACCGGCTCCCGCCAGCGTGATCTTCGAGGTCGAGGCGTAGAGGAACGGCCGGTTCGGATGGCCGGCCTCGGCGCATCCCGCCAGGATGTCGCGCACCGGGTGGCGATCGGTGGTGAGGTGGTGCACCGCGTAGGCGTTGTCCCAGAACAGGCGGAAGTCGGGGGCGCCGGTCTTCATGGTGGCGAGGCGCCGCACCGTCTCGTCGGAGAAGATCTCGCCCGACGGGTTGGCGTATTTCGGCACGCACCACATGCCCTTCACGGCGGGGTCGGCGACCAGCTCCTCGACCAGGTCCATGTCCGGACCCTGCCCCGTCATCGGCACCGGGATCATGCGGATGCCGAACTCCTCGCAGAGGGCGAAGTGGCGGTCGTAGCCCGGGACCGGGCAGAGGAAGACCGGCGTCTCACCCTGCGACCACGGCCGCTCGGAGCCCGGGACGCCCTTCAGGAGCGCCCACACGATGGTGTCGTGCATCAGTGCCAGGCTGGAATTGCCGCCGACCACGATCTGGTCGGCCGGTGCATCGATGAGGTGGGAGAACAGCGCCCGCAACTCGGGCAGGCCCTGCTGGCCGCCGTAATTGCGCGCATCCTCGCCGGCCGCGGTGGTGTAGTCGCCGTTGCCCGGCAGGGCGAGCATGCCGGTGGACAGGTCGAGCTGCTCGGGCGCGGGCTTGCCGCGGGTCATGTCGAGCTTGAGGCTCCGGGCCTTGAAGGCGTCGTAGGCGCTCCGGGCCTGCGCGTGCAGGTCCGCGAGTTCAGCCGTGCTGCGGTCGGCGATCGTCGTCATGCTGGGTCAGGTCCGGATAGGCGTCTGCGAGCGGTCTAAGCGCGCGCACCATGACGCCTCGCGCCGCCCGCGTCACCCCGCGCGGGCGCGGGGCTCGGGGTCTCAGGGTTGCGTGGCATGCCAGGCGGTGCGGCCCTGCACGTTCGCCGCGCCTGCCCCGGTTGGGAATGGCTGCCGCTCGAAGAATCGAGGGATCGTCCGTCGCAGACGCGAAAGCGCCGGCCCTCGGGAGAGGACCGGCGCTTCGGCGGTCTGCCGGAAGCAGCCGAGCGGTGAGGCGCCCGCCCCGGATCAGCCAGCCTTGTTCAGGGCGACCGCGACGAAGCGGGTGACGCCCTTGGCGCTCTTGACCCGCATCAGCACCGCCTTGCGGCCGCTCGACTCTGCGGAGCGGACGCGCTCGGCGACCTCCGAAGGCTGCGAGACGCTGGAGCCGGCGACATCCAGGATGATGTCGCCCTGCTCGATGCCCTTGGCCGCGGCCGGGCCGTCGGGATCGACCTCCATCACCGCCACACCCTCGGAGCCGGCGCCGACCTCGGAGGCCGGAGCGAGGCTGAGACCCAGGCGCGGCTGCCCATTGGCCGAGGAGCCGCGGTCGGTGCTCGCCACCTTGGTGTCGTTGGGCAGGACGCCGAGCTCCACGGACGCGGTGTCGGACTTGCCGCCCCTGAGGTAGGTGAGTTCGACCTTGGCCCCCGGCTTGATGCCGGCGATCTTGCGGGACAGCTCCTTGGCGTCGTTGATCGGCGTGCCGTTGACCGACTCGATCACGTCGCCGGACTTCAGGCCCGCCTTCGCCGCTGGCGTGCCCACCTCGGCATGGTCCACCAGAGCGCCCTTGGCCTTGTCGAGCCCGAGGCCGTCGGCGATGTCCTTCGTCACCGGCTGGACCTGCACGCCGAGGTAGCCGCGCGCCACCTTGCCGTCGGCTCGGAGCTGGTCGACCACCGCCTGCACGGTCTCGGCCGGGATGGCGAAGGCCAGGCCCACGCTGCCGCCGGAGGGCGACGCGATGGCGGTGTTCACACCCACCACCTCGCCGCCGACGTTGAAGGTCGGGCCGCCGGAATTGCCCTTGTTGATCGGTGCATCGATCTGCAGGAAGTCGTCATAGGGGCCGGCGCCGATGTCGCGGCCGCGGGCCGAGACGATGCCCGCCGTCACCGTGCCGCCCAGGCCGAACGGGTTGCCGATGGCCACGACCCAGTCACCGACGCGGGGCGCCGACTTGCTGAGCGAGACGTAGGGGAAGGTGCCGCCCTCGGTGATCTTGAGGAGCGCGAGGTCGGTCTTGGGGTCCTTGCCGATCACCTTGGCGTCGAGGGTACGGTTGTCGTCGAGGGTCACCTGCACGGACTTGGCCTTGTCGACCACGTGGTTGTTGGTGACCACGTAGCCGTCGGCGGAGATGATGAAGCCGGAACCCATGGCGCCGCGCTGGCCCTGGCGCTTGGGCATGCCGAAGCCTTGGCCCGGACCACCCTGGCCCGGTCCGCCCTGACCGAAGCGCTTAAAGAACTCGCGCAGCTGCGGCGGAACCTGCTGGTTCTGGCCGGGGCCGTCCTCGTCGTCGGAATCGGCGCTGTCGTCGAGCTTCACCTTCACGGCGACGACACCGGGCTTCACCTTGTCAACGACGCTGGCGAAGGAGCCCGGCGGGTGGTCGGGGGTCTCGATGGGGTTTTTGGAGAGGGACTGGGCGTAGGCCGGGGTAGCCGGCTGGGTCAGGCCGACACCGGCGGCACCGGTCGCCACGAGGGCGGCCACGGCGACCGAGGCGAGGGCGTTGCGGCGCAGGCGATTGGGCTGAGCGGTCATAGGGGTCTCCGGATCGGGGGGCCGCCATCGGCAGGCCGTGATCCGGTTTGTAGGGCGCGGCGCCTGACCCGGGCGTGGCGTGAAGATTACGGTTTGGACAGGTTCGCGGTCGGCGGCGATAGAGGCACGAGGCCGGCCCGCCAGCGCAGGTCGAGGAGCAGCCCCGCCGGGTGGGTGTCGAGGACCGGGGTGACGGGCAGACCGGCGGCGTTCAGCAGGCGCGCCGCCCAATGATTGCAGACATTGGTGTAGGAGAAGCGTCCCGCTCCGTCGTAGAACAGGCTCGGTCCGTAGAGGCCCGGGCCGCCGGCCACCGGCTGCCCGTCCACGAGGCGGAAGCTCGCCTCCAGGCGCGCGAGGAAGCGCGCGAGACCCTGCTTCGAGACCCGGAGCGGAACGAGGTCGGAAGCCGGGAAGCTGTCGCGGGCCGGCCGCTCCAGGCCGACCACCTGGACGATCCCGTCCCGGCCGCCCGGCGTGAACAGGGCCGCGAGGGCGAGGGCGAGATCGAACTGGGCCAGGGTCGGGGTCGCCCGGTAGAATCGCGCCTCCCCCCAGCCGAACTCGATCTCCGGATAGGCGCGAAACCGCGTGGCGATGCTGGCGAGGGCTGGCCCGCTTCCCGCCCCGGTCAGAACGGCCCGCGGCAGCACGAGGCCGGAATGCCAGCCGTGCGACACCAGCGCGATCACGGTGCCCTCCGCATCCGGCGCCGGATAGAGGTCGGGGTCGCCCGGCCGCGCCGTCAGCAGCGCGGCGAGGACGAGGAGGCCGACCAGGGTGGCGACGCCGCCGGCCAAGGCCGCCAATGCCCGGCCGGCGCGCACGGCGGCGCGATCGGTCAGGACGCCTGCCAGACCTGGCCGTGATAGTCGAAACGGTCGGGCTGACTCGCCAGGGCCGCGAGCCCCGTCAATGCCGGATCGTGCACCGCGATGACGCTGGTCGGGATCGCCTGCATCTGCGCGACGAAGGGCGGCTTGTTCTCGAAGGCCGCGCGGAAGGCGCCGCGCCGGAGGACCTCGACGATCCGGGGCGCGATACCGCCGCCGATATAGACGCCGCCGGTGGCCAGGAAGGTGAGCGCCAGGTCGCCGCAGACGCGGCCCAGGAGCTTGGCGAACAGGTTGAGGGCCGCCGCCGCGTCCGGATCGGCACCGGCCAGCCCGGCCTCTGTGATCGCGGCGGGGTCGAGCCGCGGTCCGTCCGTGCCGGTCCGCAACCGGTGCAGGCCGGCATGGAGCCGGGTCAGGCCGGGCCCGGAGAGCAGGGTCTCGACGGTGACGCGGCCTTCCACCCGCTCCAGATGCGGCCAGAGGGCAAGCTCGGCCGGCGAGCTCGGCCCGAAATCCACGTGGCCGCTCTCCGTGGAGACGATGACCAGGCGCTGTCCCACCGGCAGCAGGGCCGCCGCACCGAATCCGGTGCCGGGCCCGAGGACGAGGCGTGCCCCCTGGTCCCCGGCCCTTCCCTCCTCCCGGTCGGGGCCGATGGGCGTCAGCTCGGAGGGGCTGATCCCGGCGGCACCCGCCGCCACCGGCACGTAGTCGTTGACGACCACCGAGCGCGACAGGCCGAAATCCTGTCCGATCCGGGCGCCCTCGATCACCCAATGGGCATTGGTCAGCTGGACCGCCGGCCCGTCGACCCGGGCCGCTACCGCCAGGATGGCCGAGCGCGGGGCCGTGCCGGTCCCCTTGGCCAGCGACGCACGGATCGCAGCACTCGGGTCGGGGTGGCCGGCCGTCTCCTCGTGGGAGAGGAGAACCGGTTTCGCCCCCGCCTCGGGAACCAGGGCGAAGCGGGCGTTGGTGCCGCCGATGTCGCCGACGAGGACGGGAAATTCGAACATGTGCGCCGCTTCCGTCTGGGGCCCGGGAGAGAACGGGGGTGGAGGGGATCGGTCGAGGAGGTCGTCTCAGGCGGCCGGCAGGGCGTCGGGGTCGATCTCCGCCCCGTCGGCCCAGGCGTAGAGCAGGCGGCGCACGTCCTCGGGATCGATGAGGCGACGGGCGGCGATCGTCTCGGCCCCGCCGATGCGGACGCTCACGCCGCCATCCGCGTTGACCACCGCGAAGGCCTTCTCGTCCGTGAGGTCGTCGCCGAGGAAGATCGCCCGGCGGCCGGCATAGGGCGGGTTCTCGGCGAGCGCCCGGATGGCGTGCCCCTTGGTGGCGGAGGCGGGGACGATCTCGCCGACAGCCTTGCCGAGCTGCAGACGATAGGCGGATCCGAGGGCATCGGCCGCGGCCTTCACGGCCGCTTCGGCCGCGGCAGCGTCGCTCGGCGTGGCGAGCCGCCAATGCACCGCGACGGAGGCGCCCTTGTCCTCGATCAGCACGTGCTCGAGGTTGGCCACGGCCGCGTGAAGCGCCGGCACCTGGGCTCGCAGCTCCGGGTGATCCGCGGCGGAACCGCCCGAGACGACGCCGTCGACCCGTCGCTCGACCCCGTGCAGGCCGGCGATGTCGAAGCGGGCGGGGGTCAGGAATTCGTCGATCACCCCGATGGGCCGGCCCGTGACGATGGCGAGCGCGCCGCCGAGCCGATCGCGCAGCCGCTCCAGGGCCGGGGCGAGGACCGGGTCGACCCGGACCTGGTCGGGCTTGGGCGCGATCTCCACCAGTGTGCCGTCGAAGTCGAGATAGAGGGCGAAGCCGGTCGGGTCGGTCACGCGGGATGTCCCTTCGTCTGATCCGGGCCTGCGCTAGCATGCCCTGCGCCAGGGGAAAACGCGGGACGAGGGAAATCAGGAGGCGGGAAACCGGGGCGGGCGCAACACCCTGCCCTATCTGTCCGGACTTCCGACCTCGCACGGCAAGGTCCCCGATCGCATGTGGCCCACCCCGATCCCGCCCGGCCCGAACGAGGAGAGCGTCTGGGACTATCCGCGCCCGCCCAGGCTCGAGGCAGTCCCCGAGCGCCTGCGGGTGGTCCTCGCAGGCCGGACCATCGCCGACACCGGTGCCGGCTACCGGGTGCTGGAGACCAGCCATCCGCCGACCTATTACTTCCCGCCCGGCGATGTGCTGGCCGGAGTGCTCGGGCCCGCCCGCCGGGCCGGCATCTGCGAGTGGAAGGGTCGCGCCGTCCTGTACGAGGTCGCGGCGGGCGGACGTCGCGCCGAGGGCGCCGCCTGGGCCTATCCCGACCCGACGCCGGATTTCACCGCGATCACGGGCTACATCGCCTTCTATGCCGGCCCGATGGAGGCCTGCTTCGTCGGCGATGCGCGGGTGACGCCGCAGCCCGGCGGCTTCTACGGCGGCTGGATCATTCCTGGCATCGTCGGCCCATTCAAGGGCGGCCCCGGCAGCATGGGTTGGTGAGGCGTGGACCGGACCGCACCGGCCCTGGCCCTCGGTCCGAAATCCCGCCGAACGACGCGGTGGCACCGGGTATGGGTGCCCTCTCCATCAAGTGGCGCGGCGCAGGGTGATGCGGGTCAGTTCGGACGGGCGGCCGAGCCGGAGCGCGAAGCCGGCCCACAGGCCGGTCCCGTTGTTGACGTAGAGGGTCATGGCGCCGACCCGGTAGGCGCCGGAGACGAACCCGTTGTTGCCGCGTGCCACCAGCCGGTCCAGCCCGACGATCATGCCGCCGTGGGTATGGCCGGACAGCTGCAGCGCCACGCCGCGCGCGGCGGCCCGGGCGGCATTCGCCGGCTGGTGATCGAGCAGCACGATCGGCGCGTCCGCGGGCGCGCCGGCCAGGGCAGCGTCCAGGTCGGGACCCGGATGGCCGGTGGCGGGCGCCGAGCGGTCGGTGACCCCCGCCAGCACGAGCGCGGCACCGCCCCGCCTCACGACGGCATGGGCATTGGCGAGGATGTGCATCCCCATGTCGGCGAAGTGGCGCATCCAGGCATCGACGTCGAAGAAGTATTCGTGGTTGCCCGGGATGGCCCAGACGCCGTCCCGCGCCGACAGGGCGCGCAGCGGTTCGACGTCGGCCCGCCGCGCCGCGAAGGAGCCGTCGATGAAATCCCCCGTGACGAGGATCACGTCCGTGCCGAGCCGGTTGGCGCGCACGACGACCGCCTGCGTCCACTTTGCGGGGAACAGGCGACTGATGTGCAGGTCGGTGAGGTGCAGGATCGTATAGCCCTCGAAGGCGGGCGGCAGGTCCCCGACCGCGACTGCGACGTCCTTCAGGGGCGGCACGCGCACGGCCTGCTGGACCGCGATCCCCGCCAGCAGCGCGACCGCCAAGGCGGCCCCGATGCGCCACGCGGTGGGAACCTCCCAACCCCCGCCGGGCAGGGCCAGGGAGGCCAGGGCCGCGGCATCGAACGCGAACAGCAGAAGGGTCAGCAGGATGATCGCGCCGAATGCCCCGCTGAACAGCATGATCACGGGCCGCGGGAACTCGGGCGAGAAGACGGACCCGGAGGAGAGGCGGCTCCACAGGTGGTACTGTGAGGCGACCAGCAGGATCACGGCGAGACTGAGCTTGAGGGGAAGTGGCCAGGGCAGCGGCCAGAGGCCCCGGGCAACGACATAGAGGCAGGGCAGGCTGAAGATCAGGTGGATCATGGCTGTTCCATGGACCGGAGCACGGTCCGCGCGCAAAGCTTTCCGCTCGGGCGCACGGGGAGGCCTCGGAACCCGCGCGCGCCGGCCTGGAGGCGCCGGGCAGCCTGCAAGGCGGGATGGGGGTATGCCGTGGATCGTGTCTGCGCGCTGGCGCACGCCGGGGTTTGCGTCGTCCGGCAGCGCCGCTATGCCGGGGCGATCGGCGGGACGAAGGGCCGGAGCGGAGCAGGTTTGATGCACGGTGAGATCGCAAGCGAGCCGCGGGCCCTCGGGCTGTGCCCGGACCGCCTTGAGCGGATCGACAGCTGGATGCGCCGCCTCGTCGATGACGGCAAGGTCGCCGGGCTCTCGGTGATGCTGGCCCGCGGCGGGACAACCGCGTTCTTCCGCGCCCATGGCCGCGCCGACATCGCCCGCGACACGCCCTTCGCGCCCGAAACCATCGCGCGCATCTACTCGATGACGAAGCCGCTGACCTCGGTGGCGGTGATGATGCTCTACGAGGAGGGGCGCTTCCAGCTCGACGACCCGATCACCCGCTTCCTGCCGGAGTTTTCCGACATGCGGGTCCTCACCGGCGGCAACCGGGCGAAGTTCGACAGCGAGCCCGCCCGGCGCCCGATCACGATCCGGGACCTCCTGACCCACACCTCCGGCCTGACCTACGGCTTCATGGAGGCGACCCTGGTCGACGCCCTCTACCGTCAGAACGGCGTCGATTTCGGGGAGGCCCAGGAGGCGAGCCTCGCCGAGGTGGTGGGGCGCCTCGCCCGGCAACCCCTTCTCGCCCAGCCCGGCACGGAGTGGAACTACTCCAACGCCACCGACGTCCTCGGCCACCTCGTGGCGGTGGTCTCGGGCCAGGACTTCGCGGATTTCCTGCGCCGGCGGGTGATCGAACCCCTCGGCATGGTCGATACCGATTTCTACGTGCCCGCCGACAAGCTGCCGCGCCTGGCCGCGAACTACAGCCTGTTCCGGGAGCGCACCCTGAAGCTCTACGACGATGCGGTGGACAGCCGCTTCGCCCGCCCGCCGGCTCTGGCCTCGGGTGGTGGCGGCCTCGTCTCGACGGCTTCCGACTACATGCGCTTCTGCCGTTTCCTGCTCGGGCGCGGCGAGCTCGA
This sequence comes from Methylobacterium sp. Leaf104, assembly GCF_001422885.1. Classification (GTDB taxonomy): domain Bacteria; phylum Pseudomonadota; class Alphaproteobacteria; order Rhizobiales; family Beijerinckiaceae; genus Methylobacterium. The sequence goes on from NZ_LMMZ01000004.1 coordinate 74,716, forward strand.
TGGCACCCGCCTCCTCGGGCGCAAGACCGTCGACCTCATGCTGATGAACCACCTCGAAGGGGACTTGGCGGCGATGGGCCAGCCGCGCTTCTCCGAGACCGCCTATACGGGCATCGGCTTCGGCCTCGGCTTCTCGGTGATGCTCGATCCGGCCCGCGCCCAGATCGTCGGTACGCCGGGCGAGGTGGCCTGGGGCGGACTTGCCAGCACCGCCTTCTGGGTCGATCCGGCCGAGGACCTCGCGGTGGTGCTGCTGACGCAGCTCATCCCCTCCTCGGCCCTGCCGCTCCGGCGCGAGCTGCGGGTGCTCACCTACGCGGCCCTGGTGGATTGAAGGCCCTCCGAAACGCGAAGCGCCGCCGGCCCGAGGCGGGACGGCGGCGCTTCGTAACCCCTTGCGCGATGCGGCGCTGGCCTACTCGGCAGGCGCCGCCGCCGGAGCGGCACCCGGCTTGGCCGCCGGCTTCGGCGCCGGCGCCTTGGACGTACCGGTCGCGGCGGGCGCACCCGCTCCGGCGGTTGTCGGCGCCTTGGGCGCCCATTCCGCATCGGCGCGCGGGCCGCCCGGGCCGTTGGTCGGGCCGGTGAGCTGGCCCGGCACCACGTCGTTCACCCGGTTCCAGGTCTGCGATCCGCAGAGGAAGCCGAGGAGGCAGCCGCGCACCGACAGTTCCGTCGGCTGATCCGACCACATCGTCACGTCGTAGAACTTGCCCTCGTCGGCGTTGTAGATCTTGCCGCCGTAATGGCCGTCCGGCTGCGGCTTCAGGCCCATGATCAGCTGGAGGCCGAGGGAGGGACGGGACTGTTTCTTCGGATCGGGGTTCTTGAAATCGATCCGGGGCTGGCCCTGGTCGTTCAGGGGCACCTTCAGCCAGACCACGTAGCCGCACAGGTTGGTGTTCTGCGGGCCGCACTTCTCGGTGCGGATGCGAGCGCGCCCATCCTCGGTCAGCCAGGTGCCGCTGGCGTCGTTGGGAGCGGCGGCCATTGCGAGACCAGGCAGAAGGGCGGCGGCGAGGCCGGCCAGGGGCGCCAGCCGGCGCGCGGCGCCCGCGATGGTGGATCGATTCGTCATGCTTCCAACAACCCTCATGCGCTCGCCCCGTGGCGACCCGCCCTCGTCCGCAGGACGGCAAGCGCTTGTCACGTGATGCTCGCCATCCGATGCGAAGGTGACGGGATCATGGCCGGCGTCGTGGGAATCCGGCAGATTCGCCGGGATCGTCCGCAGGATCCGCGCCGCTGGTGCCGGGCCTCGCCTGCCTCGACGACGACCGGACCATCGCCACCGGGAGGCCGACGAGAGGCGCCGCGAACGATCCGCCAGGGTCCGCGTTTACGGCCGTGCTTCTCGGGGATGGCGGACGGTGTGATGCGCGATGGATCGGTCGGGATGGCCCGACGCTTCGAGGCCGCGGACATCCGCGTCGGCGTGTCGCTCGCCCGGGCCAAGGACACCCGCCGGGTGCGGGCGCTGGCGGCGGCGAGCGAGGCGGGTGGCTGGAAGTGGCTGCTCGCCCTCTCCACCGGCACCCTGGCGCTCGGCGTGATGCGGCGGGACCCGCGTCTCGCCGAGGCCGGGCGGCACATGCTCGTCGCCGGAATCCTGGCGGCGGCCACCAAGACGACGGTGAAGCGGGTCGTGCATCGGACCCGGCCCAACGTGCTGATGGACGAGGGCCTCTACCGGAAGGGCTGGTTCGGGCCGAATGTCGGGCCGTGGCAGTCGTTTCCGTCGGGACACTCGGCCCTGAGCGTCGCGGTGGCGACGGCCGCCGGCCGGGCCTATCCCGAGGTCCGGGGTGTCGCGAGCGCGGCGGCCCTCGGAGTCGTGGCGGTCCAGGTCCTGCGCGGCGCGCACTTCCCGGCGGACGTGGCCGCCGGGGCGCTGGTCGGGCTCGCGGCCGAGGCGGTCGACCACCGGGTCGCGCTCGGGCGGGACGCCGTCGCCGGCCTCGCGACGCGCGGTATACCGGCGTGATCGTGTCGAGGTCGCGCGGCATCGCGCACCGGGAACGCGGCGACGCGGCCCCCGGTTGACGCGGCATTCCAACGGAGACGCCGCGTGACCGACAACCCCCTGACGACCTATCCCCGCCCGCCCTTCGAGGGCCAGCCGCAGAGCTTCCCCGGCAGGACCGGCAAGATGGTGCCCGAGCCGGATCACGGCGAAGCGAGCTACCGCGGCTCGGGCAGGCTGACGGGCCAGGCCGCGCTGATCACCGGCGGCGATTCCGGGATCGGCCGGGCGGTGGCGATCGCCTTCGCCCGCGAGGGGGCCGACGTGGCGATCGCCTACCTGCCCGAGGAGCAGGCGGATGCCGAGGCGGTGGCCGGCTGGGTCGAGAAGGCCGGCCGGCGCGCCCTCCTGCTGCCGGGCGACCTGAGGGACCCGGCCCATGGCCGCGCTCTGGTGGAGCGCACCGTCGCCACCTTCGGCCGCCTCGACGTGCTCGTGAACAACGGCGCCTTCCAGCAGCCGAACCAGGGACTCGACGCCATCGAGGACGCGGTCTTCGAGGACCATTTCCGCACCAACGTGTTCGGGCCGTTCTACGTGACCAAGGCCGCCCTGCCCCACCTGAAGCCCGGCGCCTCGGTGATCTTCACCTCCTCGGTGAACTCCAAGCACCCGATGCCCTCGCTGATGGCCTACAGCGCCACCAAGGGGGCGCTCAGCAACATGGTCCTGAGCCTGGCGCAACTCCTGGCCGAGAAGGGCATCCGGGTGAACGGCGTGCTGCCGGGACCGATCTGGACGCCCTTCATCCCCGCGGGGATGAGCGAGGATTCGGTGAAGTCCTTCGGCAGCCAGGTCCCGTTCGGGCGCCCGGGCCAGCCGGCGGAGCTCGCTTCCGCCTACGTGATGCTGGCCTCGGCCGAGAGCAGCTACACCTCCGGCGCCCTCGTCACCGTGGCCGGGGCGATGCCGGTCCTCTGAGGCCGGCGCTCCGAAGGCCGGCCCCGGCCGCAGCGCCGGGGCCGACCGGAAGGATTGTGCCGAACGGTTCGGCGGGTTCGCGCGTTCCTGTTGCCTCGGAGGGGGAGGGCAGGATGCGTACCTGGAGGGCGATGGACCGGGCCCCGCATGACGGACGCTGGATCATCGCGATCCACCGGTCCGATCCGGACCGGCGGGCGGTGATCCGCTGGGACCCGGCGGGCCTCGGCGATCCCCGGCCCTGGCACGTCGCCTCCTGCCAGCACAGCTACCCGGCCGAGGCCTTCACGGACTGGATGGACTTCCCCGACTGTCCGCCCTCCGCCGAAGCCCCTGAACCCGGCACCGCAGGAGGTCACGATGCCACGCGAAGCGATGGGTCTCCTCACCCTGGACGTTGAGCCCTGCCCCGAGGACGCCACCCGGTACCGCTGGACGGTCCGGGAGGCGGACCAGATGGTGCGCAGCGCCCCCTATTCCCTGCCCGATGCGGAGGCCGCCCTGCGCCAGGGCCGCGCGGCGATGACCGAGGCGGCCGCCCTCAGCCGCGACACCGAGATCCGCGCGCCGGACCGAGCCGGCCTCGCGGAATGAAGGCCCGAAACGCAGCGGCGGCGAGAACCCGCGCCAGCCCGTGGGTCGGTGAGACGGGTGCGGTCGAGGCCGGTGCCGCGCGGCCTCGGGCGACCGCGCGTTTCGGAGTTTGTCCGTCCCGTGGGCCCTGCCGACAGCCGTTGCCGATGCCCGAAAGCGGCCCTTCGCGGCTGTCCGGCAACCTCGGCTGGTGCCTGCGGGCCGAGCCCCTTCGTCCTGAAGGAGGCGTTCCGTCATCGACCCGACTTCAGCGTTCCGATCGGTCATTTCATTGACGTGCGGCGATGCCTCAAGATCGATGGAGGTATCCAGGAAGGACAGTGATGATGGGGCGATGTAAAATTTCATCGTCCGATGCTATACAGGGCTAGATTAGAACGACTTCAGATTTGAAGTGCTCTAAATGTGGGATAAATAGCACGGTTTCAACTTGCCATGCGGGTCGTATCTCGCGATGAGTACGATACTGCGCCGTTCGAGGCGCCTGCCAGCGTGCCCCATGTCTCATCGCTCTTCCCTCCTTGCTCTGCTGCTCGCCACAACGGCACTCACCGGAGCCGCGACGGCTCAGGAACGCAGCGTTCGGCTCGACCAGCTCTCCGTCGAGGGGGCTTCGCCTGGGCCGGCGGCCGGGAGCGGCGTGAATCTCAGCGGCGGTGATGGTGGGACGGCGGCGACCAGCGGCGGCGGCGGAGGCCCGTCCGGCGTCACCGGCTACACCGCCCGAGTCAGCCCCACGGCGACCAAAACCAACACGCCCCTGCTCGAAACCCCGCAATCGGTCACGGTGCTCACCCGCGAGGCGCTCAACGATCGCAACGTCCAGACCCTGAACGAGGCCATCGGCTATGTGGCCGGCGTCTCGTCGAACGTCTTCGGCTTCGATCCGCGCTTCGACTCGTTCTTCGTTCGCGGCTTCAGCCTGACCTACGACGGTATCTACCGGGACGGCCTGCGCCAGGTCGCGGCCGGCCTGACGGTGCCGCGCATCGAGCCCTACGGCATCGAGGCGGCCACGATCCTGCGCGGACCGGCGTCCGGACTCTATGGGCTCGGCTCGCCCGGCGGCATCCTCGACGTCACCACGAAGCGGCCGGTCTTCACGCCCTTCGGCGAGGTCCAGATGCAGGTCGGCAACTTCGACCGCTACCAGGGCAATTTCGACATCGGTGGTCCGGTCGAGGGTACGGGCGGCACGCTCGCGTACCGCGTCACCGGAATCCGGCGGCAGTCAGACACCTTCATCCCCGGCGGCTCGGACGACCGGAGCTACATCGCGCCGTCCTTCACCTGGAAGCCGTCCGCCGACACCACCTTCACGTTCCTGAGCGAGTATCAGGAGACCAAGCTTCCGGGCAGCACGACGTACTTCAACCAGAACCTGCGCCCGACCCGGATCTACTCGGGCGATCCGGCCTTCAACGACTTCAGGCAGCAGCAGGGGCGGGTCGGCTACGCGTTCGAGCACCGCTTCGACGGGGATCTGGTCTTCCGGCAGAACTTCCGTTTCTACGACATCAGCAACGACTATCGCTACGCGTCGATCGCCGCGCTCAGCCCCGACGGCCTGAGCGCCAGCCGGTCGACGGGATACTCGCGGCAGTTCCTCAGCCAGATCACGCTCGACAACCAGATCGAGGCGCATGTCACCACGGGGCCGGTCGCGCATACGCTGGTGGCGGGTCTCGACTACGCGCATTCGGATTTCAACTATCGCTTCGGCTTCGGCGCGGCTCCCGACCTCAATCTCGTCACGCGCAATTACGGCCAGCAGCCGATCCTCGCACCGCTGCTCGGCCCGCGCACCGCGCAGAGCCAGGATCAGGTCGGGCTGTACCTGCAGGAGCAGGCCAAGTTCGACCGCTTCGTCCTCACCCTGACCGGACGCTACGACTGGGTGTCTCAGAGCACGACCAGCGCCCCCGCTGCCGCGACCCAGCAGAACGACCAGGCCTTCACGGGCCGGGTCGGTCTCAACTATCTCCTGGCCCCTGGACTGGTCCCCTATGCCAGCTACGCCACCACCTTCGCGCCGCAGCCGGGCGTCGATGCGGCCGGGCGCGCCTTCCGACCGGCGACGGGGGACCAGATCGAGGCCGGCGTCAAATACCTGATCCCCGGCACGAACATCCAGGCGGGGTTCGCCGGGTTCGATATCGTTCAGAGCAGCGTCCTGCGCACGGACCCGAACAACGTCGCCTTTCAGGTGGCGACCGGCGCCGTCGAGTCCCGCGGCTTCGAGATGGAGGCCATCGCCAACTTCGCACCCGGAACGAACCTGACGCTCGCCTATACGCATCTCAATCTGCGGTATCTCAGTCAGACCTCGTTCGCGGGCCAGGTCCTGGACGGCAACGCGCTCTCGGGCATTCCGGGAGACACGTTCACCGGGTTCCTGAGCTACCTGTTCCCGCCGGGCTCGGCTCTGCGCGGTCTGACCGTCGGCGGCGGTATCCGCTTCAACGCCAACAGCTTTGCCAACGACGAGAACACCGTCCGCAACCCGACCGTCACGCTGTTCGATGCGCTGGTGGCCTACGACTTTGCGGCCATCGATCCGGCTTACAAAGGCTTTCGCGCCCAGATCAACGCCAACAACGTCTTCGATCGAGACTACTTCACCTGTCAGGCGGGATTCTGCTATCGCGGCGCGCCCGCAACGGTCATCGGCAGCCTGATCTACCGATGGTAGACGGCGTCCTCGGAACCGTGGCGTCCCTCTCCGCATCCGTCGAGGCCATCGCGAGCCGGGTCCGATGAGGACAGGTCTCTCGCGGCGCGGCCTGGCGGCGCTGTCGGCCGCCTGGCTGATGCTGAGGCCGAGCTTGGCCAGCGGTGCTGCAGACGAGCCGGCCCGGCTCACCGGCGCGGTCGCCTTCGATCTTGGCGGCCACGGCGAGCGGGCGCCGTGGCGGATCACGCTCTACGTTCCGCCCGGCGAGGTGCCCGCGGACGGTTGGCCCGTTCTGTACCTGCTGGACGGCAACGCGGTGACGGCCACGGCGATCGATATCGAGCGCGTGCAGGCGCCCTATCCGGACGCCACGGGTATCGGGACGCGCTTCGTCGTCGTCGGCATCGGCTATCCCGGGGACGAGCCCTACGATGGCCTGCGTCGGTCCTGGGACTATACGCCACCGCCCGGACGGTCCTACGCGCCGTCGAAGCCCGGCGGTCCCGCGATCCGGACGGGCGGCGCCGACGCGTTTCTACGCTTCGTCCTGGACGACCTCCGGCCTGCGATCGCGCGGCGCTGTCGGGTCGACCCTTCGCGGCAAGCGGTGTTCGGACACTCGTTCGGTGGGCTGTTCGTCCTCTACGCCCTCACGCGGGCGCCCGCGGCCTTCTCACACTGGATCGCCGCCAGCCCATCCATCTACTGGGAAGACGCTGTGCTGCTCGGAAGCGTCGCGGACTTGGAGAGGGCCCCCCCGAACGGCGCGCACGTGCTTCTGCTGGCAGGTGCCTACGAGGAAGCACTCGCCCCGTTCCAACGGGACGCTCCGGATCGTGAGGCGCGCCGCGCCCGCCTCGCCTCGACCCGCACCGTCGGACTCACCCGTGAAATGACGGAGCGGTTGAGCCGGATCTCGGGCCTGACCAGCACCTTCGGCCTGATTCCAGGCCGAACCCACATGACCGTCCTGCCCGAAGCGCTCAACGCGGCGGTCGCCTTCTTCATGCAACGATCGGGATAGCCTCGCGGCGAAGGCCTCGGCACGGATCGCTCGTCGAGGCGGACGAGGGTGGCGCTGGTCGTCGCCGCTCCCGCGAACGTCCGACGTCAACGCCTCGACGTTCTGCGAGCCGCCCGTCACCGACCCACACCGCGCCGACGTTCAGGGACACCCCCGAACGCCAGCGTCCCGCCCCTAGCCGGGCGCGCGCGCGAGGGCGGGCAGGTCCGCCCCGGCCTCGATCGCGGCCGCCGGGGGCAGGCGTCCGAGGCCGAGGAGGTGCAGGAAGGCGGTGAAGGCGCTGTTGCGGCCGATGCTGCAGGCGGCGGTCACCCGGTCGCCCGTGACGTAATAGGCGATGAACTCGAGGGCGGCGGGGTCGCCCTGCAGGATGATCCGGTCGAAACCCTTGGCGTAGCCGCCGTAATCGAGCCGCTTGTCGCCCTGGTTGCTCCAGAAGAACGGCACGCCCGCGAAGGCGGCGTCCCGGCCGAGCATGGCCCGGGCCACGTGCGTGCCGTGCTGCTGCGCGAGGCGCCAATGCTCGATCCGCGCGGTCTCGCCGCTCGCCACCTCCGGAAAGGCGGCGATGTCGCCCGCGATCCAGACGCCCTCCGCGAGCTCGAGGTCGCCGCCGACCGGGAGGCCGCCGCTCTCGTCGGGCGCGACCCCCGCGATCAGGCCGGTCTCCGGCGCGGCGCCCGCGCCGACGAGGACGATGTCGGCGGGCAGGCGCCGTCCGTCCTGCGTCTCGATGCCCTCGACGCGGCCGGTGCCGGCGATCTTGGCGACGGAGCCGGTCTCGAAGGCGACGCCGTTGCCCGCATGGTAGCGCTGGAGCGCCGCGCCCACCGCCGCGCCGAAGCGCTTGGCGAAGGGGATGTCCTCGCGGGCCAGCACGGTGACGGACAGCCCGCGCTTGTTGAGGAACGCGGCGGCCTCCAGGCCGATGAAGCCGGCCCCCACCACGACCACGGATCTGGCCTCGGCCGCCGCCTCGCTCAGGCGGATCGCGTCGTCGAGGCTGCGCAGGGTGAAGACCCCGTCGAGGTCCTGGCCAGGGAAGTCCGGCATCACCGCCCGGCTCCCGGTGGCCACCAGGATCGCGTCGGCCGTCAGGGTCCGGCCGTCCGCCAGGGTGACGGCGCGCCGGGCGGGTTCGACCCGGGTGACCTCCGCGGTGACACGCTCGACCCCGTTGGCCGGCGCGAAGTCGGGCTCGATCCGCACCTTTTCCGGCGGGGTCGGCTTGGCCAGGAACTGCTTCGAGAGCTTGGTCCGGTCGTAGGGCGGGTGCGCCTCGCGGCCGACCAGGGTGATGCGGCCCGCGTAGCCCTCGCGGCGCAGGGTCTTCACGCAGGCGACGGCCGCCGCGCCCGAGCCGACGACGAGCACGCTTTCCACGGGCGCGGACGCCGTCCGCGTCGGCGCCGGCTCCGGCGTCAGGGTCGCGACGGCCTCGGCGCCCTCGAGGCGGACGGGGTAGCGGGTCAGGGCGTCGAGGGCCGGCGGCTCCTCCAGGCTCCCGTCGGCCAGGGCGAAGGCGGCCTTGTGCCAGGGGCAGTAGAGGCGTCCGCCGCAGATCTCGCCCTTGGCGAGGGGCGCGCCGAGATGCGGGCACCTGGCCTGGAACGCGCGGACGCCCGCGGCGTCGCGCACGAACAACACCGTGTCGTCGCCGGCCGTGCCCTCCGCCATGCCCCCCATCGGGATCGCGTCGAGGGCGAGGCGGATCTCGGTTCCGGACATGGCTGGCATCCCTCCTGGCGGGCGCCGTCGCACCCGGCCGGTCAAGTCGCCGGACCCGTTCGGGTTGCAGCGTGCGACGTCGCAGGGCCTCGCCGGCCCTGGGGACCGCCGGGCGCGACGGGCGCCGCGGCCCCCTACCCCATCCGCGCCGGGCGCCGCAGGCGGCGCCAGCCCAGCACCACGCCCGAGAGGGCGATGGTCGCGCCGAGGCCGTTGAGGAGCCACATCACCGCGTCCCAGGCCGGGCGGGCCTGGAACAGGTTTCCGAAGTCCAGGCGGTGCGGCGCCTCGAACAGCCAGCGCTGGAGCCGGCCGCTGGCATCGAGGCGGTCGAGGAGCGCGCCGGTCTCGGGGTCGATGTGGAGCCAGGTCGCCGCCGGGTCGTCCAAGCGCAGGCGCAGCACCGGCAGCGGCCGGGTGTCGTGGTGGGCATACCAGTAGGCGTCGTAGGCGGTCAGGGTCTCGGCCCCGGCGAGGCGGGCCTCCGGCAGGGCGCGGGCGGCGGCCGCGCGAAGGGCCGCCTCGGGTTGGGGCGGCGCCACCACCCGCCCGCCCCGCGCCTCGGCGGCCACCAGCACGGGCCGGCCGCCCACCTGCGTGAAGCGGACCTCCACGGTTCCCGGCCGCGCCGGGTGCTCGAGGGCCGCCCGGTCGAACTTGGCCGGCGGCCCGGCATAGGCCTCCCGCAGCGCCGCCGGGGGCGTGCGGGGCGAGAACCAGTGGTTCGGGTTCATGGAGAGCCAGCCGCTGGCGACGAAGGTGAGGAGGCTCAGGCCCCCGAGGGTGCCGAGGAGGTGGTGCCAGCGCCCGAGGCCGCGATAGGGCGTCACCGCCCCGGAGGCGTAGGGCCGGCGCAGGCGCAGGCGCCAGATCCCCAGGACGAGGCCGCTGAGCACCCCGGCGCCGGCGATGCCCGAGACCCACAGCACGCTGCCGCGCCAGAGCTCGCCCCGCGCCCGCAGGGGCGTCGGGTAGAACCAGTGCGGGATCGCCCCGAGCCAGTTCCACAGGCGCTCCCGGCGGGTGGTGTCGAGGACGACGGCGCCGGTGCGGGCCGAGACGTAGAGCTCGGTGCCGGCCGCGTCGCCCAGCGCCACCACGTGGAAGGGGCGCAGCGGGTCGTAGCGGTCCCGCACCGTCCACTGGTCGCGGCTCACCGCCCGCACGGTGGCGCCCGGCCCGAACGGGGCCCGGGCCGCCGCCGCGTCGAGGGGGCCGAGGGCCTGCCCGGTCTCGGCCGAGAGCGTGTGCCGGGCGCCGTCGCGCGCGGTGACCTGATAGACCGGCGCCCCGGCCCGCATGGACAGTGAGAGGCCGCCCGGGGCCGGGTCGAGCCCGGCCCGGGCCAGGGCCTCGTCTGGGCCGAGCCGGACCCGGTCGAAGGCGATCGGCGCGAGGCGGGACAGGCGCTCGGCCTCGGTCAGGGCCGGGAAGGCCACGTAGAGCATCACCAGTCCCGACAGCACCCAGGCGGCGAGGAACAGCCCCGTGGCGATGCCGAGCCAGCGATGGCCGAGGATCAGCCAGCGCTTCAGGGATTTGAGCCGCATCAGAACCGCACGCTGTAGGCCAGCTCGACGGAGCGCGGCCGGCCGAGCAGCCAGTTGGTGCCGACCCCGTTCACGGCGTTGCCGCTGATCGCGTAGACCGTGTCGAACAGGTTGTAGGCGCGCAGGGACAGCCGGGACGCCGGGGTGACCTGATGGTCGAGCCCGGCATTGACCAGGGTGTAGGCCGGGCGCGGGGCCCGGTTGCCGAAGTCGCTGAAGGTCTCGCCCACGTGCTGCAGGCCGATTCGCGCCTCCCAGGCCGGGGCGAAGGTCCAGTTGACCCAGAGGTTGCCGACGCGCTCGGGCACGTCGATGGGCTGGCGCCCGGCATAGGACACCACCGCGCCGCCGACCGCCTGGTCGAAGGCGTCGTACTGGGCGTGCAGCAGCGCCAGGTTGGCGTCGACGCGCCAGGCCTCGGCGAGGTGCAGGCTCAGGGCCGCCTCGACGCCGATGGAGGATTGCCGGCCGACCTGGGTCGAGAGCGTCGGCTGGCCCGGCACCGTCGAGATCAGGTTGTCCTTGACGATGCGGTAGCCGGCCAGCGTCCACTCGGCCCGGCCGTCCCAGGTCACGCCCTTGGCGCCGACCTCCACCTGCTCGCCGGTGGAGAGCCGGAAGTTGGCGAGGCTCTGCGAGAGCGAGATCAGGCTGCCGACGGGATCGGTGGCGGTGGCGTATTGCGCGTAGAGCGCCAGCAGCGGCGTCGGGTTGTAGACGGCGCCGAAGCGGTAGCTCAGTGCCCGGAAATCCTGGTCGAAGGCGGCGCCGGTGACGAGGTTGGTCCGGTGCAGGACGGGCGCGTCGTAGCGCACGCCCGCCAGCAGGGAGACCTGGTCGGACAGGATCAGCCGGTTCTCGGCGAAGACCGAGGCCTGGCGCGTGCTGGTGGCGTAGGCCGGGGTGGCGCGGCCGTCGGCCGGGAACAGGCCGGGGTCGTAGGCGAAGGGGTCGACGCTCGTGACGAGCCCGCCCCCGTCGGAGGCGAAGTTGTTGGTGTGCCGGAAGGCGATGTGGTTCACGTCGAACCCGGCCAGGAATTCGTTGCGGAGCCCGAACAGGGTGCCCCGGACGGTCGCGTCGAGCCGGTTCCCGACCTGCTCCTGGCTGTGATAGATCTCGATGTAGTCCGAGCGGTCGATCCGCCCGGTGTCCCGGTTGAAGGCGTATTGCTCGACGTCCCGCCACTGGCGCCGGCTCTGGAGCCGGTAGGCGGTGTTGCGGATGGTGACGTCGGCGCTCGGGCTCCATTCGGTGCGCAGCTGCGTCCAGTTGTCGGTCCAGAGGATCTGCGCGTCGCGGACGTTGTAGTTGTTGAACCGGATGGCGTCGCGGATGCGCCCGTTCACCAGGGGCGTGCCCCAGTAGCGGGCCGGCTCCTGGTAGCCGAAATCATGGCTCAGGGTGACGGCGAGGTCCGGGGTCGCCTGCAGGGTCAGGGCGCCCGAGACCGCGAGGTTGCGGAAGCTCCCGTCCGGCGAGACCCAGCCCTCGGCGCGGTTGCCGCTGACGTTGAGGCGGTAGGCCAGGGCCTCGCCGATGGGGCCGCCGGAATCGAGGGCGAGGCGCGCGAGGCCGTCCGAGCCGATTGCGGCGCGGGCCTCGTTGAGGGGCGTGAAGACCGGCTTCTTGGTCACCACGTTGACCACGCCGCCGATGGCGCCGTCGCCGTAGAGCACGGAGGCCGGGCCGCGCAGGACCTCGATGCGCTCGACGTTCCAGGTGTCGAACGGGAAGGTCACGGTGCCGGCGCCGACGAACAGACGGGTGCCGTCGTAGAGCTGCTGGATCGAGTTCGGGCCGGCGAAGCCCCGGGCCGTGAAGGCGCCGTTGCCGTTGCCGGGCGACGCCACCGTGGTGATGCCGGTGGCGTTCTGGGTGACGGCCTCGGCGACCGTGTTCTGGCCGCGCAGGCGGGTGGTCTCGCCCGCGATCACATCGACGCTGGCGGGGGTTTCCAGGGGCGTCAGGCCGAGACGGCTGGCGCTGCGGCCGACGGTGCGCAGGTTGAGGCCCTCGGCGGGGGCCGGGCCGCCCCGCCCGGACCCGGAGACCTCCAGGGTCTCCAGGGTGACGGCGGACGGGACCTCCCGGCTCTGGGCCTCGGCGGGCATCGGCAGCAGGCCGCCGAGCAGGGCCGCCAGGGGCAGGACCGGCGGGGATCTCGGGATCCGGCGGGACGGCGGGGCTCGATCCGGCCGCGCGCATCGGGCGTTCGCGGTGAGGAGACGGGGCTGGGCGACGGGCATGGGACAACCGGGACAGGGCGCGGGCATCGGCCGGGGCCGACGAGCCGTCCTCGCTAAAGCGTATGTTATAATGTTACAATCGCTGAGCGGTGCCGGATGCGGGTCCGTTCGCGGCACAGCCCGGTCCGGACCGCGCGGGGCGGCCGGATCGGGCGTGGGCAAGCGGAAGGCGCGGGCGAGGACGGACATCGACGGGACGGCTGACGCGACGGGTCGCGCGAAGTGGCACGTCACCGCGAACGAGGCCGGCCCGGATGCCGCACGGCCTCCGCCCCGACACCCACCAGGACACCCCGCCCGATGCGTTTCGCGTGTGACCACGACTGACGGCAGGTCTCCTGGCTCGCGGGTCACCGCCCTCTCATCGTCTTCCCAGGTGCGAAAGGCACCCAGTGACGTGTTGATGATGGGCTCGCCGCTTACAGTTGCGGGGGCAGCCGCGGCCTCGGGCTTGCGCCCTCACCGCGTTCCCTTTTGATCCTCGATAAAGAGGAACCGTCGCATTCAAGCTAGGCGGTTTCCGGGGCGGAGGTCAAACGGCGTCGGCTGCCGGCGCCGGCCGCCTGTGGGAAAGCCGCCGGGCGGCGGGAATCCGGGGACAAATCCCGCCCTGGAGCGTTGGCCCAGCGTCGACGCGGCGCGCTGTGACCGAGACCGAAGGAGCAGGAAGCACGATGTCCGATGAGGAGATCACGTTCGAGCGGATCCGCGAGCGCGCCCACGAGATCTGGGAGCGTAACCACCGCCCCGAGGGATTCGAGGTCGAGTTCTGGCTGATGGCCGAGCGGGAGCTGCGCGCCGAGCGCACCCGCAACGAATCGAAGACGGCCGCACGGGAGCCGGAGAGGTCCGCGGCATCCTGAGCCGAGAGACTTGGGCCGGGGGACTCGGGCCGGGGGGACTCGGGCCGGGGGGACTCGGGCCGGGGGGACTCGGGTCATCGGCGCCTGGAGTCGCACCCCCGCGTGACCGCGCCGGGCCGCCTCGTTCCTGGCCCGCCGGCGGCGGGGGGATGCGGTACGATCAGGCACGATGGCCGCGATCGGACTATCAAATGCTAATATTGAGGCTTTGCTCGACCCGGATCAGGGCGTATGCCGGATCTCATGCGTCACGCTGTCTGATGCGCCGGCAACAGATTTGCAAGATGTCGGAGGCCTGGATTTGAGTTTGTCGGTCAATATACCGATTTCGCTTCAAGACGTCGGCAGCCGCGCACGCGATCGGCCGATCCAGGCATCGAAACACGCGCCGCTCTATTCCATTCAGATCCTGCGCTGCCTCGTCGCATCGTTCGTGATCATGGATCATATCCTACTGTATTCTGCGACGGAAGAGATCTACGGCGTCAATCTGAAGAGCATCGCGTGGATGTTCGGCGATCTCGGGGTCGAAACCTTCTTCGCGATCAGCGGCTGCCTGATGATGGTGACGTCGCAGGACGCGTTCGGCCGGCGGGGGGCGCCGGCCACGTTCATCCGCAAGCGCTTCCAGCGCCTGATCCCCCTCTACTGGTTCATCACCGCCTTGCTCCTGTTCGCCATCGTGCGGAAGCACCCCCTGCCGCCGATGAACGAGATCCTCGCGTCGTTCCTGTTCCTGCCCGTGACCAATGCCCTCGGCGAGGTCCGGCCCGTCCTGCCCCAGGGATGGACGCTGAACTACGAGATGCTGTTCTACCTCATCTTCGCGTTCAGCCTGCTGTTCGCGAAGCGGACGGGGGTCATCGTGCTCTGCGCGGTGTTCCTCGCGCTGTTCGGGATCGGGCTGTCCCAGAAGTCGCTGCTCGACACGCGGTCCGCGTCGACCACGCTGGAGTTCTGCACCGATCCGATCATCCTGACCTTCCTGGGGGGCGCCCTCGCCGGGCTGCTCCGCCCGATGCTCGCCGCCCGCCTGCCGGCGACCTCGCCCGCCCTCGGCCTCGCCCTCCTCGCCGCGTTCCTGCTCTGCTTCGTCGGTGGCCTCGCGATCCTGACGGACGATTCGGTGCCGCGTTCGGTCTTCGCGAAGTGGAGCGTGCACGTCGCGGCCGTCCTGGCGATCCTGATCTGCCTGATCCCCCACAGGGCTCCCGAGACCCCCGTCGCCAGAGCCCTGAACCTCCTCGGGGACGCGTCGTTCTCGACCTATTTGGTGCACACCTTCGCGATCCGCTGGGGCTTCATGCTGGTCGGGGCGCTGTCGATCGACCAGGCCTTCGCGCGGATCCTCCTGCTGCTGGTCTTCGCGAACCTTTTCGGCCTGGCCGTCCATGTCGTTCTCGAGCGGCCGCTGCTCCGGGCGTTCCGCTTCCGGCCCTTCGCCAGACGGGCCTGACCACGGTCCCTCGCGCGCCGGGGGGATGCGGGCTCCTCAGAGGTCCGCGATGCCGTCGAGGAACCGGAACCGGTCGGTGCGGATGGCGGTGGCGCGGAAGTGGTTGGAGTCGCGGTAGAGCGGGTAGCCCCGCGCATCCAGGGCCGGACAGGTCTCGGGGCCGCACAGGGAGGCGACGGGATCGACGACCTGCGCCGCGACCCGCCGCGCCAGCGTGCGCAGCCGGGCCTCCATCGCGGCGTTCCGGGTCTCGAAGCCGGCACGGTCGATGGTGTGCAGGTCGGCGATGCTGCTGCCGCGGAAGATCCGCTTCGCGATCTCCAGGGTCAGGTCGTCCTTCATGCGCGGGAACGGCAGGACCAGGACGACCTCGGTCCCCTGCTGCCGGATCGCCCGGAGCCGGTCCTCGAGCCTGGCGAAGGCCGCGTCGACCCGCCCCTCGAAGATGTCGGGCGCGGCTTCCGTCAGGCATCGTTCGCCGACGATGAAGCAGGTCCGGTCGACGCTGGGCATCGTGCCGGGGAGGGGCGGCACGAAGTAGGGCGTCCAGATCGACGCCAGGACGACCCGCGCATAGCCCCCGGTCTCGGCCTGGGCCAGCGCCTTCTCCGCGAAGACGTCGCAGCGGATGCTGGTGGTGCGGCCCACCGTCGGCACCGGCGAGCAGCCGTTCGCGGTGATGAATTCCAGGCGCTCCCGCGGCATGCGGTGACCGTCGTCGGCGAACCGCGCGTACATCATCTCCGCGTGGGAATCGCCGATGACGAGGACCTTCGGCCCGTCGCCGGAGCCGAGCCGGCACGGCCGCAGGGCGCCGAAATTGTCGAGGCCTCCGCAGCTGCGCGGGTAGTCGCCGTCGTTCCGGGCCGCCTCCAGCTCCGCGAACCGCGAGGTTTCGCCGGGCACCCGGGCGGGCAGGCCGTGGCCGAGGAACACGAGGCCCGCCAGGAGGGCCGTCGCCGCGAAGCCGGCGCCGCCGATCCCGGCGGTCGTCCACCCGGACGGCCGGACGGCCGGCCGGTGGCGCGATGCGATCCGGGACAGGCCGGCCCAGCCGGCCAGGAGGCCGACCAGGAGGGCGAGCATCGCCGGGCGGTTCTGGGGCAGGTCGAAATAGGCGAACCCGACCACGATCGGCCAGTGCCAGATGTAGATGGCATAGGACCAGCGTCCCACGGCCTGGACCGGCAGGTTGCTGGACCAGAGCGCGTTGGGGCGCCGTGCGGCGATGACGAGACACGCGCCGAGGACGGGCAGGAGCGCCCGGTAGGACGGCCACGGCATGGTGCCGTCGAAGGTCAGCACCGCGACCGCGATCGCGCCCAGCCCGGCGAGTTCCAGGACGCGGGCGCGCCCGGCGCCGATCGGCCGGCCCTCGAGATGGAGGAACACCAGGCCTCCGGCGAGCATCTCCCAGGCGCGCGTGGGCAGCAGGAAGAAGGACGCCTGGGGTAGGATCGGCGTCGCCAGGATGCAGGTCGCGAGGGAGAGCAGGAATCCGGCCCACAGGATCGGCCGCTGCCACCGGCGCAGCCGCCCGACCATCCGGATCAGGACCAGGATCAGCGGATACACCATGTAGAACTGCCACTCGGCGGAGAGCGACCAGGTGTGCAGGAGCCACTTGCTGTCCGAGCGCGCGTCGAAGTACCCGGACTCCCGGTAGAACACCACGTTCGAGACGAAGGTCAGGGCCGCGAGCGCGTGCTTGCCGATCTGCGCGTAGGTGATCGGCTCCACGAAGAGGTAGCCGAAGACCAGGACGAAGGCGCAGAGCCCGATCAGGGCCGGGACGATTCGGCGGGCGCGATCCTTGTAGAACGTCCAGATCGAGAACGTGTCGTTCGCGAGGCGCGAGCAGATGATCTTCGTCATCAGGTAGCCTGAGATGACGAAGAACACGTCGACGCCGGTGAAGCCACCGCTCGCCCACGTAAATCGGAAATGGAACAGCACGACCGCAGCGACAGCAATGGCGCGCAGCCCGTTGATTTCGGATCGAAAAGACATGCGCCACTCCAGTCGTCAACGGAGTGATACACGAAAGGATTGTCGTTCAAAATTCGGAACTAATATACCACAAGTAACATCATTTGATTGAAACAAATGATGGCGCATGAAGAAAGTTACGGCCCTCGGACGTGGCGCCTTTGGGCCGGTTAATGTCCTTCGGGTGCTTGTCTTTAACAAATGGTATCTTCGAAGAACGCTCGCCCTGTGCGAATCGGCGGCAGGATCAGCGGGGTCGGGCGCGCGCGGGGTCTCGGCCGTGCCGGAGCACGAACCTGCCGGCCCTGCGCCCGGGGGCCTGCCTGTCGCTCTGGAGACCGGCGCCGTGGAGAGCGGCCCTTGGAGACCGGAGCCCCGGTCCAGGCTCCCGATGCTCGGCTATGCCTGACGTGACGGCCACGTTTGCAGTGCAACTCAAATGTTGCGAAGCACAAAACTGCCTTTTATTTCTTCTTGTATCCTACATATACCTAGGTAGTCTGGTTGGCGTTGATGTCGGTGTGGAAATGCTTCTGATCTGTTTCGCCTCGCTCGGTGCCGCCGCAAGTCAAGCCGTCCGCCTGCCCGGGCTTCTTCTCATCGTCCTGGTGCTGGCGCTGGCCATCGGACTTGAGGGCGTGCTGGAGCAGCGGTCCTTCGGGGCGGTGCTGGCGGATGCCGGCTGGATGCTGGTGACGGTCGAGGCGACCTACGTCGCGACGTCCCTGCTCTGGAACGCCGAGCCGTCGCCCGTCTCCCATCACAAGGCCTGACCGGGGACACGGGCCGGCCAGCGCCGCCGAGGGTCAGCGCCCCAGGATCCGGCCCCTGATCAGCAGCCGGGCCAGGACCGTGCCGCCCAGGGCGCCGAGGACGGCTCCCGAGCCGCTCGCCGCGAAATCGATGAACTGGGCGGTCCGGCCGGGAATCCAGAGCTGCCCGACCTCCAGGACGGCGCCCAGGGCGACGAGGGGAAGGCCGATGCGCCACCAGGGCCGCCCGTGGAAGCCGAGGACGAACAGGCCGGCCGTCCCGCAATAGGCGATGGCGTGCTCGAACTGGCCGGGCAGCGACGTCCGCGCCTCCCAGTCCCGCGGGATCCACGAGAGCCAGACGAGGGCGCCGACGCACAGCCACGCCGCCGCGCGGAACAGCCTCGGATGAACGGCGCCGATCTGCGGCATGACGAATCCCCCTCTCGCGTGCCGGTCGCGGGCGGCTCCGCCGGCGCGCGACCATCCCCCCCTCCTGCCTCACGAGAGACAAAACGCAAGCCATGCCCCGTCGTCCAGGCGACGGCGGGCCCTGGTCCTAGCGCGCGTCACGCCCCTGCTGGCGATCCCGCTGGAGCAGGGCGACCGGCCGACCCGGCCGGGTCGCGTCGGCGTGCGGCTGCGGCGCGCGAGACGACGTCGCGAACCAACGCGTCCTCGCGCGTCTCCGGTCGCGCCATCGCGACCCGCTACGGGAAGACCGCAATCGGCTGCATGAGCGTCCTCCGCATCGCGGCCTCCCTCGACGGGCTCGAGCGATGCCATGCCCGAGGGGGGTGGCATCACTCGAGCCTCATCCGCGACGCCGGGAACGGGATCGAATCTCCGGCATTCGATCTGTATAAGATCGATTTATCGGAGACGGCGCATTGCGATGTTCTGTATCGCAAAAGCAAATTGCAGATTCGGATCTCTGATCCGATCGTTATAATCGATATTTTGCCATATTTTATCGCCATCCACCCCGACCGGATGCTTGATAAGTTTTGGTGGACTCGGCTAGATGGGTTCCGTCACGCCAAAAATCCGAACGGTTATAGAAAAAGAACGTAGAAATGAAATCCCAATCACCAATGACGCTTCTGGATCGTTGCTATCAAATCGCACTGAGTTTTGTTTTTCTGAACCTGCGCGTCTGGTGGTTTATACGCCGCCCAAATCATCATGGAGCCCTCGTGATGATTTGGTTTCAAGATCAAGTTTTGCTGGTGCGCAACTCCTATCAACCCTGTTGGTCGGCGCCAGGAGGAGCGATCGAAGCGTCTGAAAGCTTGATTGAAGCCGCCGTCAGAGAATGCAAAGAAGAAATCGAACTCGATATCGATCAGAGCGAAATGGTGTTCGTTCGAGACATCGAGCGCAGCTTTCGGTTTCGCACAGACAAGGTAAGTTTGTTCGAGTGGCACCCAAGAGAAAAGCCGTTCATAAAAATAGACAACCGTGAGATCATTGACGCGAAATGGTTTTCGCCGAGCGACGCTTGCCGGCTGAACATCATCCCTCATTTGTCGTCATATATCAGAGACAGGATGCTTATAAGCAATAAAGGAGGAAAGTCTTAGAGCTCGAAATAGTCTTGGTGCGCGCGCCGACATTCCTTCACCACGCCTGGCTAGGCATTCGAAACAACGCGTCAACGTCTGTCATACACCAAGCATACTTATCCGTAGAACGTGTGATCAAGCTCCGCCATTGGCATGCAATCCAATAATAAGTCTGTGTATCTCGAAGATCATAAACTATTCAAAATTGTCGCGAGCACGTTCCATTCTTCGGTCGGCACCGGATTTTTTGCGAGTTTTCTTTCGTTTGACTTTTGTCGAAGAAATTTTCTCTTGAAACAGATTATAAAGATTATCGGCTTTGGCTGAGATGAGTTCGATGACGTCTTGTGTCAGGCTCATTGAATATCCGTCGATGTTTATCTTTGCCGAGTGTTAATCTGGCGTTCTTTCGAGACGAAACTTGCGCTCAGACAGCGATGCCGATTGTCGGGCGGATCTCGTCCCCGCAAAGGGCGGCCTCTTTTCAGCCTTCCGGCCGCGACGCTTGCCCTGGAGCGGAATGGGTCAACGGATCAACGCGGTGACGATTTGGATCACGGCAGCCGAGACGATCGGGCACCCATTGTCAGCCGTCACCGGCACCGAAAAGACCTGGTGCTCGCCGCCCCTCGGCACATCATGCGCCGTTCTAGCAAGCTAGCCCTCTGTGCAGGCCAACCGGCCCCTCGGGACCGGTGAGGTTCGTACCCTTACCGACGTGGTGCATCCGGCCATCATGTATGTCGAAAAGCAGCAAAACACTTGGTCCCCGGTTTGCAGGAGGCGCGAGCACACGAGGTCTCACAAGCGCGGAACGCCGAGTGGATAGCCGCGATGCCCTACGATATCTGCGCGGCACCCTTCTGAAAACTAATAAATGAGTACCTTTTCGAGTCTCATGAGAAAGGTCGGGTACCTTACAGAACATGCAGGATGCTTGGGATGCAGGCTGAGGTTTAATCCTGGCCCAGCAAACCGGTCCACGCCGAGCGCAAGGGTTTGGACATCCCGAACCCCGAAGGCGGGCGGATGCCACGCCTCGCAAACGCTTCACGAACGAACCGATCGCCTTCGCCCTGCAGCAGGCGGAGAAGGGTGCGACGGTGGACGAGGCCCGTGCGGCGAGATGGGCGTGTCAGACTTGACCCGTGGGCCTACCTGAACGGGGTCGAGATCGCCTTCTCACGACCGGGCGAGCCGACCGACACCTTGCAGAGGTCGTGGACCAGAAACCGGGTCAACTCCAAACATGCTCGAAGCCCTGCCTCGGGGAGGACCACGTTCGAGGGAGCAGGCCACGGCGAGGTACGATGTGTCCGAGACATCGCGAGGGGCGTGATCCGCGGGTGGCTGCGCGGCGCGTGGTGACCGGTCCGATCCCCGTGGCCGGACTCGCCCTCGCGCGACCCACGGCGGTCCGATGGCGCTGTCCACCGCGTCCTCGCGTTGGGACGAGGGCGCTGAGCTTGTTCCCGCTCGACCCGCGGGCGCATGGGAAAGAGTCCTTGCGAGGGTCGGGCGATCCGCATGGACACGCTCGAGGCGCCGGTGGTCGACAGCCTCGTCCGGCGTTGGCTCCTGCCCGACCGGCTCACGGCCAGATGGGCTCCGCTACGGCGCGGCAGAAGG
This sequence comes from Methylobacterium sp. Leaf104, assembly GCF_001422885.1. Lineage (GTDB taxonomy): Bacteria > Pseudomonadota > Alphaproteobacteria > Rhizobiales > Beijerinckiaceae > Methylobacterium. The sequence goes on from NZ_LMMZ01000004.1 coordinate 95,733, forward strand.
CGGCGGGATTGGTGGGCAGGTCTCGACGCTGCAAGCGGAAATGCGAGCGGCCGATGACAGACTCGAGCGGCCCTGCGGCCTGATCGAATCTGTGACCATCCTGCACGGACGCTTCCCTGGTTTGAAGCTCGACCGGAGCCGGGCGCGCGTGGCCCTCGACCACATGAGCGGGGTGTCACGGCCGCCGTTGGTCATCGATCCGGACCTGATCGAGCCATTCGGGAGGCCGATGCCCGAGCCCGTCATGGCTGGCGCGATCCAGTTGCGCACTGCGTGGCTGCCGACCATCGTCGATCGCATCGAGACGGGCGACGCCGTTCTCCGCGGTGTCGCAGACGCGGCCTGCCCCACACGCGGTGTCCGCGAACCGAGCCGGATCGCTGCCTGTGGTTCGCGGTTTTGAAGGGAATGGCGCGCCCGAAAGGATTCGAACCTCTGACCCCCAGATTCGTAGTCTGGTGCTCTATCCAGCTGAGCTACGGGCGCCTGCGACCGGTGGGCGGGTTGGTGCCGCCCCGGTGTGAGCGGGTGTTTAGAGGCTCCCTTTTGCGCTGGCAACCCTGGCCGGACAGATTTTTCGCACGGGCGGGAGTGGCGCCCGGTTGGTGCGGCGCCCGGCGAGGCCGCCGCGGCGCGTCCGGTCGCGATCCGGGGATACCGTGCGGCGGGACCAGGTGTTTCGACGCGCTTGAGCGATGCGGGTCGCGATGCGCAGCGTATGCGTCGATCAAATCCAATGCTTTGCCGGAACCTGACCTTGGCGTTTCATTCGATGATCTGTGTCAGGCCAAGGTGGAACAATTGTGACAAGGCTCCAGCGTGGCCATTCGAAAGGGAATTCCTCGGTTCTGGCCTGGAACGCTTTCCCCTCCTGCGGGATTGAGAGGGACTTCCGCCAGTCGCAGACTTATCCAAGGAGAACGCCGTGAAACGGTCCCTGACCACCCTCGCCATCCTGACGGTCCTCGGTGCGGGTTCGGCCTTCGCCCAGACCACCGTCACCGGCACACCTGCCCCGGACGCGAAGTCGAGCGCCACCTCCGGCGGCCAGGAGGCGGTGACCCGCCCCAACACCGACAAGCCCGACGCCACCAAGCCCGCCACCGCCAAGGCCGCGTCCAACGCCAAGCTCGAGGAAGGCGCCAACAGCTTCACCGAGGCCCAGACCCAGCACCGCCTCACCGAGGCCGGCTACAAGGACGTCAAGGGCCTGACCAAGGACGACAAGGGCATCTGGCGCGGCGAAGCGGTGCTCGACGGCAAGCCGGTCAAGGTCGGCGTCGACTTCAAGGGCAACGTGGCGGCGCAGTAGGCCCGTTCGCGAAACCCGCCCGCACCCCCTCGCCCGCCCACAGGAGTTTCCCATGGCCCAGCAGACCATCACCGCCCTGTACGACGACTACAACGATGCCAGCGCGGCCGTCTCCAAGCTGGAGGCCGCCGGCGTGGCGCATGGCGACATCAGCATCGTGAGCAGCAACGAGGGCGACCGGCATGCCGGGCGCCTGCGCACCACCACCGACCTCGATGCGCCCGGCCATACCGCTGCGGTCCATGGCGACACCCCCGAGAAGGCGTCGAGCGGCGCCGGCGCGGGTGCCACCGTCGGCACGGTCCTGGGCGGCGCCGCCGGCCTGCTGACCGGCCTCGGCCTCCTGGCGATCCCGGGCGTCGGCCCGGTGGTGGCGGCCGGCTGGCTCGTGGCCACGCTCACGGGCGCGGGCATCGGCGCCGCGGCCGGCGGCCTCGCCGGCGGCCTCACGGGGGCGGGTCTCAGCGAGTCCGACGCCCATACCTACAGCGAGGGCGTGCGCCGCGGCGGCACCCTGGTGACGGTCCGGGCCGACCAGGCCCATGCCGCGCGGGTGATGGACATCCTCGAGGAGCACGGCTCGATCGACGTCGACGAGCGCGCGCAGAACTGGCGGGCCGAGGGCTGGACCGCCCCGCAGGCCGCCGCCGCGACATCGCCGGATGCGATCCCGGGCAACGCCCTGGGCGGCACCGTCGAGGGTCGCAACCGTGTGCGTGCCTATCCGACCACCCCGGTCTGAGCGGCGGATTGCGGCCGCCTGCTTCGCGCAGGCGGTCCGACACAGCCGAAGAACCCCGGTGCCCTCGGCGCCGGGGCTCTTCGTGTCGGGATGGGACGGATGGCGCTTCGGAGCGTGGGCGCGACGGCGCACCCCGGGCCATCGGGTCCCGATCTCTCGACGATCTGCGCATGGTGAGGACAGGGTGGGTCCCGGAGCCGAAGCTCCGGGTTCTGTTTCGACGGTTACCCTACCGCAAGATGCTTACGCCGCGAGGCGGGCATCCATGACAACGTTATCGTTGGCATTTAGAGTTTTGGCCAAATGCTCGAAACAGGGGTTGCCTGCGTCGAACCGGTCGAGTCCTTACCGACAGCCGCATCGTCCCTCACCGAAGTGAAAGCGAACTCGCGATCCCTTTACCGCCCAGTCGATCCTATTTCGCCCCCATCAAAAGACCGCCTGCCGCAGCGACGTGCCGGGGCGCGATGGGCTTGTGGTGGAGGCGCCGGAGTACTGCCCTCCGGGTCCTGAAACGTTATTACGAACCGGTCATCAACCGCAGCCCCGATATAGGCGAGATCGCCCCGCGGGTCCAGCCGGCGCGCTATCCCGCCGCACCGGTCCCGGGATCCGTCGCCTGCGCGAACCAGGCGGCGTAGGAGGTGGTGCGGGCCATGTGCCGGTTGAGGTCGGGCGCGCCGTCCTCCCACCAGACGGGGCCGCGTTCGCCGAGGCTCCGCTTGGCCGCGTCGACGGCGCGACGGGCCGCCGCGACGGCGTCCGGGTCCCCGGCCGCCCTGCCGGCCTTCACCGCCCGGCGCGCGTCCATCAGGGCGGCGACGAAGGCATCGCGCTGGGCCGGCGCGAGGTCGGGCCGGGTCCGGCGCCAGAGCCGGCCGCGGACGACGAGGTAGCGTCCGTCCGGCGTCACCAGCGGCGCGGCGGCCGTCTCCCGTGGCGCGGCCCTACCCCGTGGCGCGGCCGCGGCGATGGGCCTGCTCCTCGATCAGGGCCTCGACGGCCGCGATGGTGTTCTCGAGATCGGCGACGCGGCGCAGCACGCTGTCGGGCGGCAGCATCTCGATCTTCGCGGCTTCGGTGATGAGGGTCCTCTGAGCGTCCTTGAGACGGTTGAGGAGGGATTCCAAGTCTGACATCGCTCGGCTTTAGCGGATGCCGGGGCCGGCCTGCAATGCACATCGCGGCGAGGGATGGAAGATATCCTTGGCTGTTGTCCTGTCGCGCGCCGAAATCCGACGCGCGACAGGGTTCAGACTTCGAAGATCCTGACTCCGTCTTGGCGGTCCCGGCTCAGTTCGGGTGGAAGACCACCTTCACGCAGCCGTCCTTCTTGTCGCGGAAAGTCTTGTAGAGGTCTGGACCGTCGGCGAGGTTGCTGGACCGGTGCGTGATCAGCGAGGTCATGTCGAACTTGCCCTGTTGGATCAGGGCCGTCAGCGTCTCGAGGTAGCGCTTCACGTGGGTCTGCCCGCTCTTCAGGGTCAGGCCCTTCTGCACGATCGAGCCCATGTTGACCGGCACCGGGCCGCCATAGACGCCCGGCACCGAGACGATGCCGCAGGGGCGCACGGCTTTGATCGCCTCGGCGAGCACGTAGGGCCGCTCGGTCGAGGTCAGCTTCTCCTGCAGGGTGCTGAGCACCCCGGCGATGCCGTGGCCGGCGGTGGCCTCCATGCCGACGCAGTCGATGACGCCGTCGGCGCCCTCGCCCTTGCTGATCTCCTTGATGCGCTCGAAGACGTCCTCCTTCATGAAGTCGATGACGTCGGTCGCGCCGTATTTCCAGGCCAGCGCGATGCGTTCCGGCACGGTCTCGATGGCGATGATGCGCTCGGCGCCCATGATCTTGGCCGACTGGATCGCGAACAGGCCGACGGGCCCGGCCCCCCAGACCGCGATGATCTCGCCGCCCTTGATCTCGCAATGCTCGGCGCCCTGCCAGCCGGTGGGCAGGATGTCGGTGAGGAACAGGACCGACTCGTCGTCCATGCCGTCCGGGACCTTCATCGGAGCGACGTCGGCCATGGGCACGCGGACATACTCGGCCTGGCCCCCCGCATAGCCCCCGGTGAGGTGCGAATACCCGAACAGGCCCGCGGTGGTGTAGCCGAACTGGGCGGCCGCCATCTCGGCGTTGCGGTTGGAGCGCTGGCAGACCGACCAGTTGCCGAGGCGGCACTGGCGGCACTCCCCGCAATTGATGTTGAAGGGGACGACGATGCGGTCGCCCTTGCGGAACTTGGTGAAGCCGCTCCCGACCTCGACCACCTCGCCCATGAACTCATGGCCGAGCACGTCGCCCGATTCCATAGTGGGCATCTGCCCGTCCATCAGGTGCAGGTCGGAGCCGCAGATCGCGCAGGACGTCACCTTGATGATGACGTCGCGCGCATCCTCGATCCGCGGATCGGGGACGGTGTCGCAGCGGATGTCGCCCTTGCCGTGCCAGCACAGTGCCTTCATGGCGGATCTCCGCCCGCCCGGGGCCGGAATCCGGCGCGCGGCAGGCCTGATTGTGAGGGAAGCGGCGGCCGTGAGCCGGCCGTCCCGACGAGAAGGCGCCCGCGCCGGGCCTTGTTCCCTCCGGGTCTAGTTCTCTCCGGGCCCTGTTCTCTCAGGGATCCGGTCCCTGGATCGATCCGGCGGGTGGAACGGGGACGGGCCTCGCCCCGTTGGCCCCGCGGTCCGCGCCGGGCGTCCGCGCCGGATCCGCTTGTCCTGCGAAGGCCGCATGCTGCTCCTCGTCCTGTTCCTCCTGCTCTTCGCGACCCTGGTGCTGATGGTCGTCCGGCGGCGCTACATCGGCCGCCTCACCTCCCTGGCGACGCTGCTGGCGGTCGCCATGCTGATGATCTGGATGCAGGACAACGGGCTCCTCCCCGGGACCCAGGGCCGGTTCAGCGACAGCCGCCCCCATACCAGCCTCGACCCGCCCCTGCCCGCGCCGCCCATGCCTGCGCCGCCCATGCCTGCGCCGCCCATGCCTGCGCCTCCCATGCCCACGCCTCCCATGCCCACGCCTCCCATGCCCACGCCCCCGCGCGCGCCCTGACGGACCCGGCCGTCGCGGCACCGCCCCGGTTTCTCTTCTTCTCTTCGGGGCTTCTCTTCGACCCCGGTTTCTCTTCGGCCCCTGTGTCGCTGGATCGCGTCGGTTGCCATGGACCGTTCGGGCCGATCGTGCGTTCACAGCACGGCCCGAGCCCATGTCTCGCTCGGGAGGCCGCGTCTTGGGGCCTCGGGTCCCGGGCGGAATCGGGGCCGGCGACGAACGAGGGGTATGGGGGCGATGGCGAAAATCCTGCTGGTGGAAGATCACGAGGAGATCTGGGACTTCCTGTCCCGCCGGCTGAAGCGGCGCGGCTACGACGTGATCCTCGCCCATGACGGCGAGTCCGGCGTGCAGCAGGCGCGCACCGGGCGGCCCGACGTCATCCTCCTCGACATGAACCTGCCGATCCTCGACGGCTGGTCGGCGGCCCGCGTGCTGAAATCCGGCAGCGACACCAAGGGCATCCCGATCATCGCGCTGACCGCGCACGCCATGTCGGGCGATCGCGACAAGGCGATCCAGGCCGGCTGCAACGACTACCATCCGAAGCCGGTGGATTTCTCCAAGCTGCTGACCCAGATCAACGCCGCCGTCGGACCCCAGGCGCCCGCCGTCGCCTGAGGCGCCGTTCCGGTCCGCGCCTCCCCTGTCGGCGTCCCCGGAGCCCCGGGCACCGGGCGCCCGCGTCGCTCACCTCAACGAGACCCATCCCATCCATGAGCGACGATCCTATCACCGCCCGCCTCCTCCGGCAGGCGATGCCGGTCTTCACGACCCTGGCCTCCTGCCTCCTCGTGATCACCATCGCGGCGGCCCTGTATCTCGGCCGCGACATCTTCGTGCCGGTGACCCTGGCGATCCTGCTCAGCTTCGTCCTGGTGCCGGGGGTGCGCCTCCTGCGCCGCATCCGGGTGCCGCGGGCGTTGGCCGTCCTCGCCGTGGTGCTCACGGCCTTCGGGGCGCTGCTCGGGATCTCGCTCCTCATCGCCAACGAGGCGGCGCAGCTCGCCTCGGACCTGCCGCGCTACCAGGTGACGATGCGCGAGAAGATCGCCTCCCTGAAGGAGGCGACCGCCGGCAGCGGCACCCTCTCCCGCATGGTCGACATGGTGCAGGACCTCGGCGCCGAGCTGCAGCCGGACCCGAACGCCGCCGCCCCCGAGGGCAGCGCGGGCAGCCCCGCCCATCCCCTCCACGTGCAGATCGCCTCGGCCAAGGCGGGGCTGCTCGGCACCCTCGGCGCCGTGGCCGGGCCGATCCTGCATCCCCTCGCCACCACGGGCCTGATCCTGATCTTCACGATCTTCATCCTGCTGCAGCGGGAGGACCTGCGGAACCGGGCGATCCGGCTGGCGGGCTCCGGGGATCTGCGGCGGACCACGGCGGCCATCGACGACGCGGTGGCCCGCCTCAGCCGCTTCTTCCTCGCCCAGCTCGTCCTGAACATCGCCTTCGGCGTCGTGATCGGCTTCGGCCTGTGGTGGATCGGCGTGCCGAACCCGATCCTGTTCGGGGTGCTGGCCGCGATCATGCGCTTCGTGCCCTATATCGGCGCGGCGATCAGCGCCCTCCTGCCCCTCATCGTGGCCGGCGCCGTCGATCCGGGCTGGAGCATGGTCATCGCCACCGCGATCCTGTTCGTGGTGGTGGAGCCCATCGCCGGCCACGTGGTCGAGCCGCTGCTCTACGGCCATTCCACCGGCCTCTCGCCCATCGCGGTGATCCTGGCCGCCACGCTCTGGGCATTCCTGTGGGGGCCGATCGGCCTCGTGCTGGCCACGCCTATCACCGTCTGCCTCGTGGTGCTGGGGCGTCACATCGAGCGGCTCTGGTACCTCGACGTCCTCCTGGGCGACCGCCCGGCCCTGGCGCCGCCGGAGATCTTCTACCAGCGCATGCTGGCGGGCGATCCCGAGGAGGCGATCGACCAGGGCCGGATGTTCCTGAAGGCCCGCGCCCTCGTCACCTATTACGACGAGGTCGTGCTGGCCGGCCTGCTGATGGCGCAGGAGGACCTCTCGCGCGGCACCCTCGACCGGACCCGGCAGGACGAGGTCGGCGCCGCCCTGCGCGCCGTGGTTGCCCGCCTCGGCACCGTGCCGGTGGGCCGCAGGGGCGGGTCCGCCGCCGCGGCCGGCAATTCGGAGACCTCGGCGGCCATCGCGGCCATCGGACCCGACCGGCAGGTCGCCGCGGTGGTTCTGCGCCCCGACGAGCTCCCGGCCCGCTGGCGGGCGCCCCGGCCGGTGCTCTGCGTTTCCAGCCGCGGCCCCTTCGACGAGGCGGCCACGCTGATGCTCGGGCAGATCCTCGGCCGCCACGGCCTCGGGGCCCAGGTGATGTCGATGGCGCAGCTGCGCCGGGGCGAGACGCCGGACGACCTCTCGGGCATCGCCCTGGTGTGCTTCTCCTACCTGGAGCCCGTCAGCCTGTCGCAGATCCGCCTGAACGTGCGCCAGGCGCGCCGGGCGATTCCCGGTGTCCGGGTCCTGGTCGGCTTCTGGCGCGAGCGCGATCCCGCCTCCCTCGACCGCCTGCGCCGCACCCTCTCCGCCGACGTGCTGGTGACCACCCTGAACGGCGCCCTGGACGCGGCCCTGACCTTCGCCAGGCGGGCGTGAGACCGGTCCGGACCGCGGGGGGCATTTGACATCCCCCTGGGCTTGACCCACTTCTCCCCCGCGCCGACCCCCTCTCCGGACGGATGGCGACGCCCCCCGCACAATCTGCGCACGGTCGTTGCCGCGGGTCAGGCCCTGACGAGAGGCTCGTATCAGCACATGAAAGTCGTCGTCGTCGAGTCGCCGGCCAAGGCCAAGACGATCAACAAGTATCTCGGCCGCGACTACGAGGTTCTCGCCTCGTTCGGCCATATCCGTGACCTTCCGGCCAAGGACGGCTCCGTCGATCCGGAGGCGGACTTTCACATGCTGTGGGAGCTCGACGACCGCGGATCGAAGCGCGTCTCCGACATCGTCAAGGCGCTCAAGGGCGCCGACGGCCTGATTCTCGCGACCGACCCGGATCGCGAGGGCGAGGCGATCTCCTGGCACGTGGTCGAGGCGCTCACCGCGCGGCGCGCCCTCAAGGGCATGCCGGTGGAGCGCGTGACCTTCAACGCGATCACCAAGGCGGCGGTGGAGACCGCCATGCGCCAGCCCCGGCAGATCGACCAGGCCCTGGTCGACGCCTACCTGGCCCGCCGGGCGCTCGACTACCTCGTGGGCTTCAACCTCTCGCCGGTGCTCTGGCGCAAGCTGCCCGGCGCCCGCTCGGCCGGCCGCGTGCAATCGGTGGCGCTGCGCCTCGTCTGCGAGCGCGAGCGCGAGATCGAGGTCTTCAAGCCCCGCGAGTACTGGTCGCTGGTGGCGACGTTGATCACGGAGAACGGTGCCAGCTTCGAGGCCCGCCTCACCGGCGCCGACGGTAAGCGCATCCAGCGCCTCGACGTCGGCTCGGGCGACGAGGCGGCGGCGTTCAAGCGCGACCTCGAACTCGCCACCTTCTCGGTCGGCAGCGTCGAGGCGAAGCCCGCCAAGCGCCACCCCGCCCCGCCCTTCACCACCTCGACCCTGCAGCAGGAGGCCTCCCGCAAGCTCGGCATGGCGCCGGCCCAGACCATGCGCGCCGCCCAGAAGCTCTACGAGGGCGTGGAGATCGACGGCGAGACGGTGGGCCTGATCACCTACATGCGGACCGACGGCGTCGACATGGCGCCGGAGGCCATTGAGGACGTGCGCCGGGTCGTGGCCAAGGAGTACGGCGAGCGCTACCTGCCGGGGAGCCCGCGCAAGTACAGCGTCAAGGCCAAGAACGCGCAGGAAGCCCACGAGGCCGTGCGCCCCACCGACATGAGCCGGCTGCCGAAGACGGTGGCCCGCACCGTCGATGCCGAGCAGGCCAGGCTCTACGAGCTGATCTGGACCCGCACGGTGGCGAGCCAGATGGAATCGGCCGAGCTCGAGCGCACGACGGTGGACGTCGTCGCCCAGGTCGGCCCGCGCAAGCTGGAGCTGCGCGCCACCGGCCAGGTGGTGAAGTTCGACGGCTTCCTCACCCTCTACCAGGAGGGCAAGGACGACGAGGAGGACGAGGACGGCCGGCGCCTGCCGCCGATGAAGGCGGGCGACCCCTTGAAGCGCGAGCGCATCGCCTCGACCCAGCACTTCACCGAGCCGCCGCCGCGCTATTCCGAGGCGAGCCTCGTCAAGCGCATGGAGGAGCTCGGCATCGGCCGCCCCTCCACCTACGCCGCCGTGTTGCAGACCCTGCGCGACCGCGAATACGTGCGCATCGACAAGAAGCGCCTGGTCGCCGAGGACAAGGGCCGCCTCGTCACCGGCTTCCTCGAGAGCTTCTTCAAGCGCTACGTCGAGTACGACTTCACCGCCGATCTCGAGACGCAGCTCGACCGGGTCTCGAACGCCGAGATCGACTGGCGCGAGGTGCTGCGCGACTTCTGGCGCGAGTTCTCCGCGGCCATCGCCGGCACCAAGGAGCTGCGCGTCGCGGAGGTGCTCGATGCCCTCAACGACCTCCTGGGCGCCCACATCTTCCCCGAGAAGGCCGACGGCTCGAACCCGCGCACCTGCCCGACCTGCGGCTCCGGCCAGCTCTCCCTGAAGCTCGGCAAGTTCGGCGCCTTCGTGGGCTGCTCGAACTACCCGGAGTGCAAGTACACCCGCCAGCTCGCCGCCTCCGGCGTCGAGGGCGACGGCGAGGGCTCGTCCGAGAACGGCGGCCAGCCCGGCACGCGGGTCCTCGGCAACGACCCCGTCTCCGGCCTGCCCGTGACGGTGCGCGACGGGCGCTTCGGCCCCTTCGTGCAGCTCGGCGAGGCCTCCACCGAGAAGGAGGCGCCCAAGCCCAAGCGCTCCTCGATCCCGAAGGGCACCAGCCCGTCCTCGGTCGACCTGGAAATGGCCCTGAAGCTGCTCTCCCTGCCGCGCGAGGTCGCCCGGCATCCCGAGACCGGCGAGCCGATCCTGGCCAATCTCGGCCGCTTCGGACCCTACGTGCAGCACGGCAAGATGTACGCGAATCTGGGCCGCGACGACGACGTGCTGGAGATCGGCGCCAACCGGGCCATCGACCTCATCGTCGCCAAGGAGCAGGGCGGCGGCCGGCGCGGGCCGGCGGCCGATCCGGGCCGGCCGCTGGGCGAGCACCCCGAGACGGGCAAGCCCATCGTGGTGAAGTCGGGCAAGTACGGTCCCTACGTCACCGACGGCACCACCAACGCCACGCTGCCCAAGACCATGGCCGCCGAGGCGGTCGACCTGCCCCAGGCGCTGGAGCTGATCGCGGCCCGGGAAGCCGCGGGCGGCGGCAAGAAGAAGGCTCCGGCGAAGCGGGCGGCGGGTGCCAAGGCTCCCGCCAAGAAGGCGCCGGCCAAGAAGGCCCCAGCCAAGAAGGCGGCCGCCGAGAAGGCTCCGGCCAAGGCGAGTGCGGCCGAGGGACGTGCGGCGGATGCCGATGAGGTCGCGGCCAAGCCCGTGGCCAAGTCTGCGCCCAAGTCCGCTTCCAAGTCCGCCTCGAAGTCCGCTTCCAAGGAGCCGGCGCAGAGTGCCGACACGCCCGCCGCCGCGGCCCGCAAGAAGGCCTGAGGCGGAGGAAGGCCTGGGGGATCCGCGCAAGTCGACATCCCCTTCGTTCCGTGATCGTTGCGGTTTCATCTGAAACCACGACGGTCGGGGGACTGCGCTCCGCTCGACGGTGGGAGGCCGACAGGTTCCCCGGACGCGAGACCCTGCCGGCCTCGGCATTCCGTCCCGACGAATCCCGAACACGTGATCGGTCCCGCGCTCGAAATCCGGGCGCTGCGGACCGGTGCGCGCCGCGTTGTTAGCGATTGCTTACGGGATCGTGCCGAACATTGCGGACATGCGATTCTTGTCGAGACAACAGGCCGCCCGGCCCCCCGCGACTCCCGCGCACGCCCCGCCCCTCGCGGAGCTTCGGGCGGGGGCCGATCCGTCGCCGCAGGCCGGCCACGGCGATGTGCTGGACGCGATCGAGAGCGACGTCCTCAAGGCGATCGGCAACGTCGGCGATTCCATCGCGGTCACGCGCACGGAGGTCGTGGACATGCAGGCGGGGCTGGCCGCCATCCGCGCCCGCATGAGCCACCTCGCCGAGGCGGCGGAGGCGGCGAGCGCGGCCAGCGCCGGCTTCACCGGGCGGACCGAGGGCCTGTCCACGGTCTCGACGCGCATCACCGACGCGATGGACCAGGCCTCCGGGCATCTCGACCAGGCGGGCAGCCGGGGCGCCGAGGCCCGGGCCCTGATCGGCGCCCTGGCGACGGCCGGCAACGAGATCGCCAGCATCGTCGACACGATCTCGACGGTGGCGCGCCAGACCAACCTGCTGGCGCTGAACGCCACCATCGAGGCGGCCCGGGCCGGCGAGGCGGGCCGCGGCTTCGTCGTCGTGGCAGCCGAGGTGAAGGCCCTCGCGGTGGAGACCGCCCGGGCGGCCGACGACGTCCGCAGCCGGATCGCGCGGCTGCGCGAGGGGGCGACCGCCTCCAGCGCGGCCATCGGCGCGGCGGCGGAGGCGATCGAGGCGGTCCGGCCCGCCTTCGGCACCGTGCGGGGCATCGTCGACCAGCAGGTCGGCATCGTCACCCACGTGGTCTCGGAGGCCACGCGCACGGCGGGGCTGATCGCGGACGTGAGCGCCGGTGCCGGCGAGACCAGCGCGGCCACCGTCGCCCTCGATCGACGGGCCGAGGCCATGGAGAGCGCGGCCGGCCAGGCCGCCGAGGAGGCCGCCGGCCTCGGGCGCCGCTTCGTCGCCGTGATCCGCCAGAACGAGATCGGAGACCGGCGCCGGGCCGACCGCTACCCGGCCGACCTGACGGTGGCGATCCGCGGTGGCGCGCGCACCCGCACCATCGACCTCAGTGCGGGCGGCGCCCTGCTGGCCCGGCCCGAGGTCGGGCCGGAGATCGCCGCCGGCCAGAGCCTCGACCTCGACATCGCCTCGATCGGCGCCGTCCGGGCGCGGGTGGCGGCGGTGAGCCCCATGGGTCTGCACTGCGCCTTCGACGGGCTCGATGCCGGAACCGACGCGAGGCTCGCCGACCGGCTCGGGGCGATCCAGGCGGAGTACGCCCCCCTGGTCGCCCGGGCCCAGGGCCTCGCCGGCCGCATCGGCGACTTGATGCAGGCCGAGATCGCCGCCGGGCGCCTCTCCCCCGCCCTCCTGTTCGACACCGACTACGTGGCGGTGCTCGACACCGACCCGCGCCAGTTCACGACCCGCTCGGTCGAGGTCCTGGAGCGCCTGCTGCGCCCGGTGCTGGAGGCGCCGCTCGCCGAGGATCCGGCGATGATGTTCTGCATCGTGGCCGACCGGAACGGCTACGTGCCGGTGCACAACCGCGCGGTGTCGCAGCCGCAGCGGCCCGGCGACCCCGTCTGGAACAACGCCCACAGCCGCAACCGGCGCATCTTCGACGACCGCACCGGCATCACCGCGGCGCGCTCCACCCGCCCGGCCACCGTCCAGGTCTATCGCCGCGAGGTCGGCGACCGCATCGTCATGGTGCGCGAGGTCGACGCGCCCATCCGCGTCCAGGGCCGTCACTGGGGCGCCTGCCGGACGGCCTACCGCTTCTGACCACTGGGGGCGCTGTCACACCGGTGCCATGCGTGCCGGCTAGCGGAAGGGTTTGCCACCCGCCTTCACGGACCTGACGCATGACCAAACCGACGCGAACCCGCTCGCAGGCCGCGGAGGCGGCGGAGGATCGCGGGTCGAACGGCAGCGCCAACCCGACCTTCGGCGACATCGTGGCGGCGCGCTTCGACCGGCGCGACCTCCTGCGCGGGCTCCTCGGCGTCGGCGCCATCGCGGCGGTGGTGACGCCCCGCGCCCTGGCCGCCGGGGCGGCGCAGGCCGCCGAAGCCCCCGACACCCGCTTCCCCTTCGCCGAGATCGAGGCCGGATCGGACGCGCACCATCACGTCGCCGCCGGGCACGACGCCGAGATCCTGATCCGCTGGGGCGATCCGGTATTGCCCGGCGCGCCGGCCTTCGACCCGCGCAACCAGACGGCGGCCGCGCAGAGCCGGCAGTTCGGCTACAACAACGATTTCGTGGGCTACTTCCCCATGCCGGGGGCGGCCGACCCGGCGTCGCACGGCCTCCTCGTGGTCAACCACGAATACACCAACGAGGAGCTGATGTTCCCCGGCCTCGGCCGCCAGGACGTCAAGGCCGTCGCCTTCAAGGGCATGACCCGGGAACTCGTCGACATCGAGATGGCGGCCCATGGCGGCTCGGTCGTCGAGATCCGCCGGCAGGACGGCAAGTGGGCGGTGGTGCCGGATTCGCGCTACGCCCGCCGCCTCACGGCCACGACGCCGATGGTCCTGACCGGCCCGGCCGCCGGCACCGACCGGGTGCGGACCGCGGCCGATCCCGGCGGCCGGGCGGTCCTCGGGACGATCAACAACTGCGCCGGCGGCACGACCCCCTGGGGGACCTGGCTGACCTGCGAGGAGAACATCAACTACTACTTCTCGGGCGCCTCGGCCGAGGGCTCGCCGGAGGCCGCCAACCACAAGCGGTTCAACCTGCCGGCCAGCGCCTATGCCTGGGGCCGCTTCCACGAGCGCTTCGACGTCTCGAAGGAGCCCAACGAGCCCAACCGCTTCGGCTGGGTGGTGGAGATCGACCCGTTCGACCCGACCTCGACCCCGAAGAAGCGCACGGCCCTGGGGCGCTTCAAGCACGAGGGCGCGGCGGGCATCGTCGCCAGGGGCGGCCAGTACGTGATCTACCAGGGCGACGACGAGCGCTTCGACTACGTCTACAAGTTCGTCACCGCGGGCCGGGCCGACAGCGGCGACCGCGACCTCCTCGATTCCGGCACCCTGCACGTGGCCCGCTTCGACGCCGACGGGCGCGGCACCTGGATGCCGCTGGTGTTCGGCCAGGGGCCGCTGACGCCCGGGAACGGCTTCCACGGCCAGGCCGACGTGGTGATCGGCGCCCGGCTCGCCGCCGACCGCCTCGGGGCCACCAAGATGGACCGGCCCGAGGACGTCGAGGCCAATCCGAAGACCGGCAAGGTCTACGTGATGCTGACCAACAACGGGAAGCGCAAGGCCGACCAGGTCGACGCCGCCAACCCGCGCGCCGACAATCGCTTCGGGCACATCGTCGAGCTCACCCCCGACGACGGCGACCATGCCGCCCCCGGCTTCACCTGGGAGATCCTGGTCCGCTGCGGCGATCCGAGCGTCGCGGCGGTGGGCGCCACCTTCTCGTCGGCCACCACGGCGAACGGCTGGTTCGGCATGCCGGACAATTGCTCGGTCGACGGCCTCGGCCGGCTCTGGGTCGCCACGGACGGCAACGCGCCCTCGCGCACCGGCCGCAACGACGGCATCTGGGCGGTGGAGACGGAAGGGCCGGGTCGCGGCACGGGCAAGCACTTCTTCCGCGTGCCCGACGGCGCCGAGATGTGCGGCCCCTATTTCACGCCGGACGACACCACCTTCTTCGTGGCCGTCCAGCATCCCGGCGAGGCCGACGAGGAGGATCCGAAGGCGGTGCCCGCCACCTTCGAGGCGCCCGCCACGCGCTGGCCCGACTTCGACCCGGCGATGCCGCCCCGCCCCGCCGTGCTGACGATCACCCGCCGCGGCGGCGGCCGCGTCGGGACCTGAGGCGGGGCGCGGGAAGCGCGCCCGTTCCGCGACGATCCACCGATCACGCCACCGTCAGGCCTTCTTAACCACATCCATACCATGTCATGGGGTGGTACGCCCTGTGCGGCGGGGGCTTCCGGCCCCTGCCGCACAGGGCGGGAACCCCTTTCTGTTTCCGGTTTGTTCCGGTATGGTGAGAGGATGAAGGCGAATGCTGCACGGTCTCCCTCTGCGATCCGGCCCGCGAAGCCCGCGGCCTCACCATCACCCGCGCGAGGCGCTCCGGTGAGCGACCCCGCACGCGATCTCTTCGCCGGCGGCAAGGCGCCCGCGCCGAAGGCCGCCGAGCGCCGCAAGCTCGAGGCCGCCGTGGCGCCGCTCGCGCCGCCGCCCGTCTCGGCGGAGGCCGGCTACGACGCCTCCACCATCGAGGTGCTGGAGGGGCTGGAGCCGGTGCGCCGCCGCCCCGGCATGTATATCGGCGGCACCGATGAGCGCGCCCTGCACCACCTCTTCGCCGAGGTGATCGACAATTCCATGGACGAGGCCGTGGCCGGCCATGCCAGCTTCATCGAGGTGGAGCTGGAGGAGAGCGGCCACCTCGTCGTCACCGACAACGGCCGCGGCATCCCCGTCGACCCGCATCCGAAATACCCGAACAAGTCCGCGCTCGAGGTCATCATGACCGTCCTGCACGCGGGCGGTAAGTTCGACTCGAAGGTCTACGAGACCTCGGGCGGCCTGCACGGCGTCGGCATCTCGGTGGTCAACGCCCTCTCGGACGAACTCGAGGTCGAGGTCGCCCGCAGCCAGACCCTCTACCGCCAGACCTTTTCGCGCGGCCACGTGCAGGGGCCGCTGGAGACCGTGGGCCGGGTGCAGAACCGGCGCGGCACCCGCGTGCGCTTCCACCCCGATGCCGAAATCTTCGGGGCGCTGAAGTTCGACCCCCGCCGCCTGTTCAAGATGGCGCGCTCCAAGGCCTACCTGTTCGGCGGGGTCGAGATCCGCTGGCGCTGCGCGCCCGCCCTGCTCGACGGCCTCGACGACGTGCCGGCCGAGACCGTGCATCGCTTCCCCGGCGGCCTGCGCGATTATCTCGCCCGCGACCTCGAGGGCAAGGAGCTCGTCACCGACGCGATCTTCTCGGGCAAGATCACCAAGCCCGGCGGACACGGCTCCCTCGAATGGGCCGTCGCCTGGATGGTGACCGACGACGGCGTCTCGGCCTCGTACTGCAACACCATCCCGACGGCCGAGGGCGGCACCCACGAGAGCGGTCTGCGCGTCGCCCTGCTGCGGGCCCTGCGCGAGCATGCCGAGCGCGTCGGCCAGGCCAAGCGCATGACGGCGGTGACCACCGACGACGTCATGGCGACCTGCGCCTCGATGCTCTCGGTGTTCATCCGCGAGCCCGAGTTCCAGGGCCAGACCAAGGACAAGCTCGCCACCGTCGAGGCCTCGCGCATCGTCGAGACCGCGATCCGCGACGCCTTCGACCATTGGCTCGCCGCCTCCCCGGGCCAGGCCAACAAGCTCCTCGACTGGGTGATCGACCGGGCCGAGGAGCGCCTGCGCCGGCGCCAGGAGAAGGAGGTCGCGCGCAAGTCCGCCACCCGCAAGCTGCGCCTGCCGGGCAAGCTCGCCGACTGCTCCAAGGCGGGCATGGCCGGCTCGGAGATCTTCATCGTCGAGGGCGATTCGGCCGGCGGCTCGGCCAAGCAGGCGCGCGACCGCGCCACCCAGGCGATCCTGCCCTTACGCGGCAAGATCCTCAACGTCGCCTCGGCGAGCCGGGACAAGCTCGGCGCCAACCAGCTGATCTCGGACCTGACCCAGGCGCTCGGCTGCGGCACCGGCGCGGGCTACCGCTCGGAGGACCTTCGCTACGAGAAGGTGATCATCATGACGGACGCCGACGTCGACGGCGCCCACATCGCCTCGCTGCTGATCACGTTCTTCTACCGGCAGATGCCCAAGCTCATCGACCGCGGGCACCTCTACCTGGCGATCCCGCCGCTCTACCGGATCAGCCAGGGCGCCAAGACGGCCTATGCCCGCGACGACGACCACAAGGCGCAGCTGATCCGGACGGTCTTCAAGAACGGCAAGGTCGAGATCGGCCGCTTCAAGGGCCTCGGCGAGATGATGCCGGCGCAGCTGAAGGAGACCACCATGGACCCCAAGAAGCGCACGCTCCTGCGGGTCGAGGTGCTGGACGAGGCCCGCGACTCCACCGGGGACGCGGTCGAGCGGCTGATGGGCAACAAGCCCGAGGCCCGCTTCACCTTCATCTCCGAGCGCGCCGCCTTCGCCGACGGGGCCGAGCTCGACATCTGAGAACGCGATCGCCCGCGCCTCCGGCATTCCGGTGGCGCGGGCGATCGACGGGCGCTCGGACAGGGCCCCAGACGCGCGAAAGCCCGGCCGCGAGGCCGGGCTTTCCCGTTGGCCCGAGCCCGCGCGACCGGATCGGTCGCGCGGGCGGCCGTTCGGATCCTAGTAGGAGCCGAACTTGTAGTTCAGGCCGGCGCGGACGACGGCGAACTCGGTGCCGCTGTTGCGGTTGGTGAAGCCGGGCTGACGGTAGAGAACGTTGTTGGTGTCGTAAGCGTAGACGCCAGCGTTGCGGTTGTTGTTCTCGAGGTTCACGTACAGGCCTTCGACCTTGAGCGTGACGGCCGAGGACTTGAAGAAGTTCAGGAACGAGTCGGTCGGCAGGGCGTACTCGATACCGCCGCCAGCGGCCCAGCCAGTGCGGAAGTCGTCGTTGCCGCGGAAGCCGCCGAAGGAGCGCTCATTGCTGCCAGCGCCGTAGGCGAAGCCACCGGTGCCGTACACGAGGGTGCGGTCGAAGGCATAGCCAAGGCGGCCGCGCACGGTGCCGAAGTAGTCGAGGCTGGCGGTGCCGCGCGGATCGACGAAGGTGACGCCAGGGGTGGCTGCAAAGGTGCCGGGACCGACGAGAGCGTTGTTCCGGCTACGGCCGAAATCGACGTACTGAGCGTCGGCCTCAACACCGATCACGACACCCGAGCCCGGGGTGAACTGATAGTTGTAGCCGATCTGGCCACCACCCGTGAAACCCTCGTTCGAGTTGTTGGAGTAGACGATCTGAGCGCCTGCGATGCTCGGCTGCACAAGGTTCGGAAAGACATTGTTGTAGACGTTGGTCTGGCGATTCGAGGCGTCGAAGCCGTAACCGGCGTTGAAACCAGCGTAGAAGCCGGTCCAGGTGAACACCGGCACCGGCACGAACACCGGGGGAGCCGCGCGGCGCGGAAGATCGGCGGCCGAAGCGACGGCAGTCAGGCCGGCGAGCACGGTGGAGGCGAGAAGCAGTCTTTTCATGGATTTAACCTGGTCCTGGTTGGCGAGAGCCGGCGCGCTTGTAGTCCCTGGCCGACGCGAGGTCTGTCGCTTTCCTGCAACAAGGCCACCTATTAGGACCCCAGATGTCAAAGAAGGGTAAAGGTTAGCGATCGGTCATTTCGAGCTTTGTACGTCGGTGCCATCACGCACATCCTCGGGAGACAAATGATCCCGTCATTGGACGTCGCCTGTTGAAATCAAGACCCGCCGCAAGACTTTCTTCAGATCCGAATTACCTGCAGCATTGTGCCGGATTGCGGGTCGATCTCACGTTTTATTGCCGTCCGCCGCGGGGTGGCGCTGTCTCGAAGCGCCGCCGGCGCAAGTCCTCCTTAACCATGCCGGGCGAGACTTCGGGACGCGCGGCCAGGGTCCGCGCCGCCAGACGGACGATCGCGCCCATGCTCCTGCCCAGCCCCCCTCTCGACCTGCCCGCGGACGCGCTCGCCCGCGAGGCGAGGACGGAGTTCGGGCGCGGGGCGGCGGAGCCGCCGCGACCGGCGACCCTGCTGCCCTGGGCGCTCAAGGTCGGTCTGGTCGTCGCGGTGTGCGCCTTCGGCGCCACCCAGTACCTGTCCCGCGCCGTGGAGCGCGGCCCGGATCGCCAGCGCGAGGCGCGGATCCCGGCCGCCGATCCCGAGACCACGGGCGCCATCGGCCCCGCGGCGTCCCGCACGCGCCTCGATCCCTGCACGGCGCTCGACCTCAGGCGCTGAGCACGCGCGCCGAGGAGGGCGCCGCCCGCTCCGCGCGCCTCGAGGGCTCGTCCGCGCTGCCGGCCCCGAAGCCCGGGGATTCAGGCGGCCCGGGCGGGCGCGGCGAGACCGCCGAAACGGCGGGTTCGCCCCGAGAAGGCCCGGAGCGCGGCGGCGAGGTCCTCCGGACCGAAATCGGGCCAGTGCGTGGACGTGAAGTGCAGCTCGGCATAGGCGCTCTCCCATAACAGGAAGTCCGAGAGGCGCTGCTCGCCGCTGGTGCGGATCACGAGGTCGACGTCCGGGATCGGCTCGCCGCTGACCGCCCGCCCGAAGGCGGCGGCCGATGGCGAGCCGGGCTCGGTCGACGTGCCCGCCAGCGCGCCCGCCGCCGCCAGGATCGCGGCGCGGCCGGAATAGTCGATCGCGATGCGCAGGTGCAGGCCGTTTCCGGCCGAAGTCAGGTGCTCCGCCCGGCCCATGGCCTCGGCGAGACCCGCGGGCAGGCGATCCCGCCGGCCGATCACGCTGAGGCGTATCCCCGCCCGCGCCAGGTGCGCGGCCTCGGTCTGGAGGTAGTGGCGCAGCAATTCCATCATGCCGGTGACCTCGTCCGGCGGCCGGCGCCAGTTGTCGCTGGAGAAGGCGTAGAGCGTCAGGGTGCCGATGCCGGCCCCGGCCGCCGCCGCGACGACCCGCCGGGTCGCCGCGACACCGGCCCTGTGGCCCGCCACCCGCGGCGATCCGCGCTCGGTCGCCCAGCGGCCGTTGCCGTCCATGATGATGCCCACATGCAGTCGGTCCTGCAGAGTGCTTTGCATTGTAAAGTTTCCTGGCAAATGGAGGATGGATCTTGGGCGTCGGAGAGTGGCGAAGCCTGCGGACGGATCAGGCCGGCTGCGGCCGGCCCGCGGCTTCGGGGGCGCGCTCGGCCGCCTCGGCGGCGTCGCGCACCACGCGCTCCAGCACCGCGAGATAGTCGAGGAAACGGCTGCGCCCGGCGGCGGTCAGGCCGCAGGTGGTCTGGGGCCGGTTGCCGTCGTAGCCCTTGCGGATCTCGACGAGGCCGGCCTCCTGCAGAACCTGGAGGTGGCGGCTGAGATTGCCGTCGGTGAGCCCGCAGAGCTGCTTGAGGTCGCCGAAGGCGAGGCCCTTGGGATGGGCGATCAGGGAGGTGAGGAGGCCGAGGCGGGCCTTCTCGTGGATGACCCGGTCCAGCCCCTCATAGGCGAAGGGAGCCGCCTCAGCCCGCGACATCGGTGGCCTCCGTGCTCTGGCGGACGACGAGCGCCATCAGCCCCTGCCCGACGGCGAAGGGCAGCCCCATCGCCCAGGGCGACAGGGCATGGCTCTCGGCCGTCAGCACCAGCACCGCGAGGCCGGCCACGAGGTACCAGGCGCCCACCAGGGCGACCGCCCGCGGCATGACCCGGGCGCCGGCGAAGATCCCCAGGCTCACCAGCACCTGCCACAGGCCGGGCAGCATCCACAGGGTCTCGGGCGAGACCCGCGCCAGCACCAGGGCGAGGAGGGCGCCGGCGGCACCGGCTGGCAGGAACTGCTCCACCGCGTCCCGGATCATCCAGTCGGCGAAGCCGCCGCTGTGCCGGCGGGAACGGGCCCACATCTCCCACCCGATCAGGCCGAGGGCGCCGAAGGCGGTGGCGATCCAGCCGCCGAAGTAGAGCAGCGGCACCGCCGTCGGATCGTCGAGGAGGACGGTCTGTGCCGCGGCGGTGGCGAGTGCGAGCCCCGCGGTGGCCGCGAAGGCCGCCGCTCCGTATCCCCGAAAAGCGCTGCCGCGGCCCAACTGCGCGCGGATGGCGACGATGTCGGCCAGGGCCTTGTCGAGATCCGTCATGGGACATGCCTCACTCTGCATCGCAAAGTATATAGGCCTGCAAAGCGGATGCAAGCGGATTCTTTGCATCGCAAAGCGAGGGGCGTCAGGTACGGGCCAGCAGGTTCGCGAGCGGCGGCGGCAGGCCGAGACTCGCGAGCGGCGGAGCTTCGTCCGCCGGGCGCCCTCCCCCGGCCGCGGCGGCCAGCACCGCGCGGGTGCCGGCCTCGACCGAGCACAGCACCGGGGCCGGCACGGCGCGCTGGATCCGCGCCGCGAGCCCGGCCAGGGCGGCCCCGCCGAGGATCACCGCCTCGGCGCCGTCCTCCCGGACGCAGGCGGTGCAGGCCGCGGCGAGGAGGCCGAGGGCCGCCTCCGGGTCGGCGGCGATCTCGGCCCCCGTGGGCGCGACGGTGCGCACGCCGGTCAGGCACGCGCCGAGGCCGAGGCCGGCGACGAACTCCGTCAGCATCGGCCCCCACAGGACGCCGCCGGTGACGATGGCGAAGGGCCGGGCGCCCGCGCTCGCGGCCCGGCAAGCGGCCTCGGCCATCCCGACCACCGGGACCGGCGAGACCTCGCGCAGGGCGGCGAGGCCGGGATCGCCGAAACAGGCGAGGTAGACCGCGTCGCAGCCGTGCCCGTGTTCGGCGAAGGCGTCGAGGGCGGCGTGCCCGGCGATCGCCGCCGCGGCGCGGCTGGAGATGTAGCGGGCCCCGAACCGTCCGGTGGCGGGAACCAGGGCGATGCCGTCTCCGGCGATGGCCCGGACATGGGCGGCCACGAGGTCGGTGACGGCGGCGGTGGTGTTGGGGTTGATGAGCAGGATGCGCAATTCGGTCCTCGGTCCAGGGCGGGGATCGTACCCGCCGAGGCAAGGGGCCGGCCAAGGGGCCAGCCAAGGGGTCGGCCGGGATCCGGGTCCGGGGTCCGGGTCATGGTGCGCGGGCGACACGGGCCTGCGGATAAGCCGTCCTGACCGGGTTCCCCTCGATTGACAAGGCCGTGCAAGGCCCTAAGTGTCCCCGCAACGCGTGTGCGCGGCGGGTCGTGTGTCGAAGCCGCCCCTGATGCCAGCCGTCGCCGTGTCGATGTCCTCCGCGCCGGTTGGTCCATTCCCGCGCGCAACGGTTCTCATAGAATATGTCTTTTGCCGACCTCGGATTGAGCGACAAGGTCCTCCAGGCCGTCACGGCGGCCGGTTATTCCGAGCCCACGCCGATCCAGGCCCAGGCCATCCCTCACGTGCTCGCGCGCCGCGACGTCCTCGGCATCGCCCAGACCGGCACCGGCAAGACGGCGGCCTTCACGCTGCCGATGCTGACGCTCCTGGAGAACGGCCGGGCCCGTGCCCGCATGCCGCGCACGCTGATCCTGGAGCCGACCCGCGAACTCGCCGCCCAGGTGGTGGAGAATTTCGACCGCTACGGCATCAACCACAAGCTCAACGTCGCGCTCATCATCGGCGGCGTCTCCTTCGCGGAACAGGACGCCAAGCTGATGCGCGGCACCGACGTGCTGATCGCGACGCCGGGCCGGCTCCTCGACCATTTCGAGCGCGGCAAGCTGCTGCTCACCGGCGTCGAGCTGCTCGTCATCGACGAGGCGGACCGCATGCTCGACATGGGCTTCATTCCCGACATCGAGCGCATCGTGAAGATGGTGCCCTTCACCCGCCAGACCCTGTTCTTCTCCGCCACCATGCCGCCGGAGATCGAGCGGCTGGCCGACATGTTCCTGCACACGCCGCAGCGGATCGAGGTGGCCCGGCCCGCCTCCACCGCCTCGACCATCGTGCAGAAGCTCGTGGCCACGAGCTCCGAGGGGCACGAGAAGCGCGACCTCCTGCGCCGCCTCATCCGCGGCGAGGCCGAGCTGAACAACGGCATCATCTTCTGCAACCGCAAGCGCGACGTGGCCCTGCTCCAGAAGTCCCTGGCGAGCCACGGCTTCAACGTGGCGGCCCTGCACGGCGACATGGACCAGCGCGCCCGCACCATCGCGCTGGACGGCTTTCGCTCGGGCGAGGTGCCGCTCCTGGTGGCCAGCGACGTGGCGGCGCGCGGCCTCGACATCCCGGCGGTGAGCCACGTCTTCAACTTCGACGTGCCGCACCATCCGGAGGACTACGTGCACCGCATCGGCCGGACCGGCCGCGCCGGCCGGGCCGGACACGCCTTCACCCTGGTCAGCCGCGCCGACGAGCGCTCGCTCAACGCCATCGAGGCCCTGATCGGCCAGCCGATTCCCTGGGCCGAGGGCGACCTCGCGACGGTGCCGGATTCCGCGCCTTCCGCGGACGGCGAGTCGACCCGCACCCGCTACCGCGGCAAGACGGGCCGGCAGGTCCGGGGCGGCGAGGGCCGCGGCAAGCCGGAAGGCCGCAGATCCGAAGGCCGCGCCGCGTCGGGCGGCCGTCCGGAGCGGACCAGGGCCGAGAGCGCCAGGTCGAATCCGGCCAAGTCGAATCCGGCCGTGTCGGATCCGGCCGTGTCGGATCCTGCCCAGTCGGAATTGCTTGCCTCGGACGATGCCCTGAGGGCGGATGCCGGCAGCGGGCCGGAGGCGGCGGAGGACCGTGCGCCGAAGCGGGCGGGTCGCCGGGATGGGCGCACCGCGCGCTCCTCGTCCCGCCGCGGCGCGTCCGAGCGCGCGGCGCCGGAGACGGAGGTCGTGCAGGATCTCGCCCCAACCCCCGCGCCGCAGGCCTCGCACCGGGCGCCCCGTCCCGAGCGCACCGCCGAGCGGTCCCGCGAGGAGCGTCGCCCGCCACGCCGCCGCGGCGACGAGGACGAGGGCGAGACGCCGGTCGGCCTCGGCTCGCACGTGCCGGCCTTCCTGCTGCGTCCGGCGGTCGTCAAGCCCTCGAAGTAAACCGCTCCGTCGAAGCGCGCGTCCGCGCCGAGCTTAACCGCATCTCCACGATCGTTTCTGCATGATGCGGCGACGCGAGGACGCTCCGCTCGGAAATCGGGCCGGAGGGATGGGACGGTTGGACGGACGATGGACGGCAGTCATGGCGACCGTGAACGGAGCTTTGCGCTGGCCGAGCGCGCCAACGCGTTGATCCGCGATTACGGCCCGTCGGCCGAGCCGCGCGCCTACGCCGTCTGGTACGCCTACGTCGCCGGCACGCAGCCGCGGATGAACGACGCCCTCAAGCGCCTGACCGCGACCTCGGGGCGCCTGACCGAGGCGGACGTCGACGGCCTCTACGAGACCTATCTCGATCCCTCGCGCCTCTCGGCCGCCACCGAGCGGGCGAGCAGCAGCGTGCTGTCGGAGATCGCGGGGGTGATGGAGGTGCTGGACCTTTCCCTCGGCACCACCGCTCAGTACGACGCATCGCTGCGGGACCTGACGCGGGACCTCGACGGTGCCGTTCCGAACGCGGCCGGCCTGCACACGATCGTCGCCGCCCTGGTGGCGACCACCCGCGAGGTCACCGCCAACAACCGCACCCTCGAGGCGCGGATGCGGGAGAGCCGGAGCGAGATCGAGACCCTGCGCGAGACCCTCGAGGCGACGCGCCTGGAGAGCCTGACCGATCCGCTCACCGGCTTGTCGAACCGCAAGCACTTCGAGGACAGCCTGTGTCGGCTGGTGCAGGGGGCTTCCGCGGCCGCGCCGGCCTGCCTGATCGTCATCGACGTCGATTCGTTCAAGCGCTTCAACGACGTCTACGGCCATATCACGGGCGACCAGGTGCTGCGCCTCGTGGCCATGGTCATGCGCGAGCACGTCAAGGCCCACGCGGTCCTCGCCCGCTTCGGCGGCGAGGAATTCGCCATGCTCCTGCCCGCCACCTCCCGCGCGGCGGCCTACGCCCTCGCCGAGACGGTGCGGACCAGCGTGATGGCGCGCGAATTGGTGAAGCGCTCCACCGGCGAGTCGCTCGGCAAGATCACGATTTCCCTCGGGGTGGCGGTGCACCGCTCGGGCGACACGGCGGTGTCGCTGCTCGAGCGCGCCGACCAGTGCATGTTCAGGGCCAAGCGCGACGGCCGCAACCGTACGGTCGACGACGCCGACACGGACCTGTCGAGCGTCGCCTGACGCCGCGTCCGGCCCCGCGCGTCAGGCGCTGGCGTGGACCGCCTCGGGGTTCACCGGCGTGATCGCGACGGATTCGCCGCAGCCGCAGGCCGAGGTCTGGTTCGGGTTGTTGAACACGAACTGGGACGATAGCTTGTTGGTCTGGAAGTCCATCTGCGTCCCGAGCAGGAACAGCAGCGCCTTCGGATCGACGAAGACGGTGACGCCGCGATCCTCGACCTTGTCCTCGCCGGGCTTCTGCCCCTCGGCGTATTCCATGGTGTAGGACATGCCGGCGCAGCCGCCGTTCTTCACGCCGACCCGGACGCCCGCGATGGGCTGGTCCGCATCGGCGATGATCGCCTTGATCCGGTCTGCGGCCGCGTCGGTCAGCGACAGGACCTTGAACTTCGATGCCATGATGTCTCTCCGACAGCCGGGTTCAAGGCCCGGGCGGGTGAGGGTGATTGAACCCGGTTAAGATAAGGATTGCGGGGCCCGGGGTCCATGGCCGTCCGTGCATGGTCCGGTGGCGCGGCTCGACCGGCGGATCGGACAGGTCCGGAAGTCCGGGACCATCGAAGGGCCGGTGGCCGTCATCATCGTCCGGGGATCGGCGCCACGCCGGCGATGGCCGACATATCCGACGGCCTCGCCTTCCTGCCGCGCCGGGACCTCGCCAGCGAGGGCTGGTCCCGCGCGCCGCTACCACATGTCCAGCGCGACGCGGGCCTCGTCCGACATCCGGCTCTGGTCCCACGGCGGGTCGAACACCATCGTGACGGCGCAGGATTGCACGCCCGGTACCGCGGCCACCGCGGTCTCGACCCAGCCCGGCATCTCGCCGGCCACGGGGCAGCCCGGCGCCGTGAGGGTCATGTCGATGGCGACCGTGCGGTCGTCGGCGATGTCGACCTTGTAGATCAGGCCGAGCTCGTAGATGTCGGCCGGGATCTCGGGATCGTAGACGCTTTTGAGGGCGACCACGATGTCGTCGGTCAGGCGGTCGAGTTCCTCGGGCGGGATCGCCGAGTCGCTCGCGATGGTGGGGGTGTTGGCCCCGCCGGTGATGGCTGCGTCGCTCATGGTCTGGTCCTCAGGCGAACATCATCTCGGCCTTGGCAAGCGCCTCGGCGAGGGCATCGACTTCCTCGGTGGTGTTATACAGTCCGAACGAGGCGCGACAGGTGGAGGTCGCGCCGAAACGGGTGAGCAGCGGCATGGCGCAGTGGGTGCCGGCCCGGATCGCGACGCCGTAGCGGTCGATCACCGTGGCGATGTCGTGGGCATGGGCCCCCTTCATCTCGAAGGCGATGACGCCGCCCTTGTCCCGGGCCGTGCCGATCATCCGCAGGGAATTCATGGCGCCGAGGCGCTCCTGGGCGTAGGCGAGCAGGGACGCCTCGTGGGCGGCGATCTTCTCGCGGCCCAGCGTCATCATGAATTCCAGCGCCGCGCCGAGGCCCACCGCCTCGACGATCGCCGGCGTGCCCGCCTCGAAGCGGTGCGGCGGATCGTTGTAGGTGACGCTGTCCTGGCTGACCGTGCGGATCATCTCGCCGCCGCCCTGGTAGGGGGGCAGGCGCTCCAGCCAATCCTTCTTGCCGTAGAGGACGCCGATGCCGGTGGGGCCGTAGACCTTGTGGCCCGTGAAGACGAAGAAGTCACAATCGAGCGCCTTCACGTCGATGGGCTGGTGCACCGCGCTCTGGGCGCCGTCGAGGAGCACCGGCACGCCGTGCGCGTGGGCGATCCGCACGATCTCGGCGGCCGGCGTCACCGTGCCGAGCACGTTCGACATGTGGGTGATCGCCACCATCTTGGTGCGGGGCGTGAAGAGTTTCTCGTACGCGTCGACGAGGAAGTTGCCCTGGTCGTCCACCGGCGCCCACTTGATCACGGCCCCGCGCCGTTCGCGCAGGAAGTGCCAGGGCACGATGTTGGAATGGTGCTCCATGATCGAGAGGATGATCTCGTCCCCCTCCCCGATCAGGCCGCCGTGAGCCATGGACGAGGCCACGAGGTTGTAGGCCTCGGTGGCGTTGCGGGTGAAGATGATCTCGTCGGTGGACCCGGCGTTCAGGAACTGCCGCGTGGTCTCGCGTGCGCCCTCGAACCCTTCCGTGGCGGCATTCGCCATGAAGTGCAGGCCGCGATGGACGTTGGCGTAGCCCGTCTCCATGCAGTTCACCATGGCGTCGATCACGGCGCGCGGCTTCTGCGACGAAGCCGCGTTGTCGAGATAGACCAAGGGTTTGCCGTAGACCTTCTGCGACAGGATCGGGAACTCGGCCCGGATCGCCTGGACGTCGTAGGGGGTGTTCGGGACGGGTGCGTTCATGCGTGGACCTGTTTCGTGTCCGATCCGCCCCCTTCGCGGGGCGGGCGCCTCGCGGAGCGAGGCGAGAGGAGGTTGCTCGCGAAGTCGGCCGGATGAAGCGAGCGCCCTGTCTCGATGTGGCGCGGCCCTTTTCCCGGTCGCTCCGCGATCATCCTCCCCCGCGGAGGGGGGAGGGTTCTGTCAGGCCCGCGCCGCGAGCCACGCCTCGATGGTACCGACCAGCGCCTCGCGGGCACCCTCGTGGCTGACCGACTCGATGGCCGCGCCGAGGAAGGCCTGGACCAGCAGGCTCTCGGCCTGGGCCTTCGGCAGCCCGCGCTGCATCAGGTAGAACAGCAGGTCCTCGTCGAGGGCGCCGCAGGTGGCGCCGTGGCCGCAGGCGACGTCGTCGGCGAAGATCTCCAGCTCGGGCTTGTTCATCATCTGCCCCTCGTCGGACAGGATGAGGCAGGCCGACATCATTTTGCCGTCGGTCTGCTGGGCCGCCTGCTGGACGATGATCTTGCCCTGGAAGACGCCCGTGGCCTCGCCGTCCACCACGGTCTTGAACAGCTCGCGGCTGACGCCGCCGGTGGCGGCATGGTCGGCCAGGAAGGTGGTGTCGGCGAGCTGGCGGCCGTTGAGCATGGCCGCCCCGTTCACCACCGCGCGGCCGTCGGCCCCGGCGAAGTTCAGGTAGACCTGATGGCGCGAGAGCACGCCGCCGACGACCACGTTGACGGTCTCCACCGCCGAGGCGGCGCCGAGCTTCACAGACAGCGTCGACAGGGCCACGGCCTCGCGACCCTCGGCATTGAGGCGGGCGTGCCGGAAGGTGGCGGAGTCGGCCACCGTTACGTCGAGGGCGTCGTTGGGCTGGTAGGCGACGCCGTCCGGCCCCTCGTGGCTCTCCAGCACCGTGACCTCTGCGCCCTCTCCCAGCACCACGAGGGCGCGGGTGGCGGTGGAGAAGGCCTGGGCGCCGGTGGCGACGAAGCGCAGGTGCAGCGGGGTCTCGACCTTGGCGCCGGGCTCGACGGCGATCAGCGCACCATCCGCCAGGAAGGCGGTGTTGAGCTGGTAGATCGGGTTTTCGGAGGCCTGGCGCACCGGCGTCAGCCGGTCGAGGTGCGCATGGCCCTCGGTGAGCGCCCGGGGCAGCGGCGTGACCGTGACGCCGGCCGGAATCCGGCCGAGGTCGGATTCGGCCTCGATCAGGTGGCCGTTGACGAAGGTGAGGCGCACGGCCTCGATCCCGGCAAAGCCCTTGGCGCTCGCCACGGCCGCCTGCGCGACCTCGGCCGAGGGCATCTCGGCCGGATGGGCCGCGTCACGGAAGGCCGAGCGCAGGTCGGTGTACTTGAAGGCCTCGACGCGGCGGGTCGGCAGGCCGACCGCCTCGAAGTAGCGGAACGCCTCCTCGCGGGCGATCGAGACGCCCGTGGGGTACTTCATCCTGGTGGCTTCGAAGAGCTTGGAGAGCCCGGCCTCGGCCGCGCTGCGCAGGGGGGTGATGTCGGCCATGATCAGGCGGCCTCGCCCGTCCGGTACTCGGCGTAGCCGGAGGCCTCGAGCTCGAGGGCGAGCTCCTTGCCGCCCGACTTCACGATGCGGCCCTGCGACATCACGTGGACGACGTCCGGCACGATGTGGTTCAGCAGGCGCTGGTAGTGGGTGATGACGAGGAAGGAGCGCCCCTGGGCGCGGAGCGCGTTGACGCCCTCGGAGACGATGCGCAGGGCATCGATGTCGAGGCCGGAATCGGTCTCGTCGAGGACGCAGAACTTCGGCTCCAGCAGGGCCATCTGCAGGATCTCCATGCGCTTCTTCTCACCGCCGGAGAACCCGACATTGAGGGCGCGCTTGAGCATGTCCTTGTTGATCTCCAGCTTCTCGGCCGCCGCGTTCACCCGGCGGATGAAGTCGGGGGTGGAGAGCTCGCCCTCGCCCCGCGCCCGGCGCTGGGCGTTCAGGGTCGCCTTGAGGAAGGTCATGGTGCCGACGCCGGGGATCTCCAGCGGATACTGGAAGGCCAGGAACACGCCCGACGCCGCACGCTCGTCGGGGCTCATCTCGAGGATGTTCTCGCCGTCGAGCAGGATCTCGCCGTCGAGGACCTCATAATCTTCCTTGCCCGCGATGACGTAGGACAGGGTCGACTTGCCCGAGCCGTTCGGGCCCATGATGGCGGCCACTTCGCCGTCGTTCACCGTGAGGTCGAGGCCGTTGAGGATCTGCTTGTCCTCGATGGCGACCACGAGGTTCTTGATTTCGATCATTGTAGGGTCGTCCTAAGTCTCGAAGCGTTGGATCGCGAACCCTCTCCCGCGAAGGGGAGAGAGGAAGTGCGCGCTGATCTGGTCGAGCCGGCTCAGCCGACCGAGCCCTCGAGGCTGATCGAGATCAGCTTCTGGGCCTCGACCGCGAACTCCATCGGCAGCTGCTGCAGCACGTCGCGGACGAAGCCGTTGACGATGAGCGCGGTCGCCTCCTCGTTGGAGAGGCCGCGCTGCTGGCAGTAGAACATCTGGTCCTCCGAGATCTTCGAGGTGGTGGCCTCGTGCTCGAACTGGGCCGATGAGTTCTTCGACTCGATGTACGGCACGGTGTGCGCGCCGCACTGGTCGCCGATCAGCAGCGAGTCGCAGTTGGTGAAGTTGCGCGCGCCCGTCGCCTTCCGGTGCGCCGAGACGAGGCCCCGGTAGGTGTTCTGCGAACGTCCGGCCGAGATGCCCTTCGAGATGATCCGGCTGGTGGTGTTCTTGCCCAGATGGATCATCTTGGTGCCGGAATCGACCTGCTGCATGCCGTTCGACACCGCGATCGAGTAGAACTCGCCGCGGGAATTGTCGCCGCGCAGGATGCAGGACGGGTACTTCCAGGTGATGGCCGAGCCGGTCTCGACCTGCGTCCAGGAGATCTTCGAGTTCACGCCCCGGCAATCGCCGCGCTTCGTCACGAAGTTGTAGATGCCGCCCTTGCCCTCGTTGTCGCCCGGGTACCAGTTCTGGACGGTCGAGTACTTGATCTCGGCGTCGTCGAGGGCGACGAGCTCGACCACGGCGGCATGGAGCTGGTTGTCGTCGCGCTTCGGGGCGGTGCAGCCCTCCAGGTACGAGACGTAGCTGCCCTTGTCGGCGATGATCAGCGTGCGCTCGAACTGGCCGGTGTCGCGCTCGTTGATGCGGAAATAGGTCGACAGCTCCATCGGGCAGCGCACGCCCGGCGGGATGTAGACGAAGGAGCCGTCGGAGAAGACCGCCGAGTTCAGGGTCGCGAAGAAGTTGTCGGTTACGGGCACGACCGAGCCGAGGTACTTGCGCACCAGGTCGGGGTACTCGCGGATGGCCTCCGAGATCGGCATGAAGATCACGCCGGCCTTCGACAGCTCGGCCTTGAAGGTGGTGGCCACCGAGACCGAATCGAACACCGCGTCGACCGCGACCCGGCGCTCGGGGGCGATGCCCTCCAGCACCTCGACCTCGCGCAGGGGAATGCCGAGCTTTTCGTAGGTCTTCAGAATTTCCGGATCGATCTCGTCGAGCGACATCGCCGCCGGACGCTTCGGGGCGGCGTAGTAGTAGATGTCCTTGTAGTCGACCTTGTCGTAGGAGACCCGCGCCCAGTCGGGCTCCTGCATGGTCTGCCAGCGCTTGTAGGCGTCCAGGCGCCAGGCCAGCATCCACTCGGGCTCGTCCTTCTTGGCCGAGATGAAGCGGATCACGTCCTCGGAGATGCCCTTCTCGGACTTCTCCATCTCGATCGTGGTCTCGAACCCGTACTTGTACTGATCGAGGTCGATCGAGCGGACCCGGTCGATGGTTTCCTGCACTGCAGGCATTATGCGTCTCCTGACATGCCCGGCGTCAAGGACCGGGTGTTGGTCGGATGGCTTGGGACGGCGGCACTCACGCCGCGTGCCCCTGCCGTCGATATAGGGTCTCCACCAGGCGTTCGCAGGCGGCGCGACACCGCGCTGCGTCGCTTTCGGTGCTGTTCCACCCGAGGCTCACGCGCAGGGCCCCCGCGGCCAGCGCAGGGGTGACGCCCATCGCGATGAGCACGGGCGAGCGCGCGACCTTGCCGGAGGCGCAGGCCGAGCCGGAGGAGATCGCGACGCCCGAGAGGTCCAGCCGCATCAGCGCCGTCGGGGCGTCGAGCCCCGGAACGGCGAAGCACAGAGTGTTGGGCAGGCGCGGCGCGCCGGCGCCGAACACGACGAGGTCGGGGGCGCAGGCGCGCAATCCGTCCTCGATGCCGTCGCGCAAGGCCGCGAGGCGGTCCGTCCGCGCGGGATCGGCGAGGTCCGCGGCGACCCCCAGCCCGACGATGCCGGGCAGGTTCTCGGTGCCGCCGCGCAGGCGCGCTTCCTGGCCGCCACCGCGCAGGAAGCCTGCATCCAGGGTCACGCCCTCGGCGAGCACCAGGGCGCCGACGCCCTTGGGCGCGCCGAACTTGTGGCCCGACAGGCTGAGGGCGTCGAGGCCGAGGGCGGCCATGTCCAGGGGGATCTTGCCGATGGCCTGCACGGCGTCCGTATGCACCAGGGCGCGGCCATGCGCCCGGGCCAGCGCGACGATCGCCGCCAGCGGCTGGATCACGCCGGTCTCGTTGTTGGCGGCGTGGATGGAGATCAGCACCTCCGCCCCGGCATGCCGGGCGAGCAGGGCCTCCAGGGCGTCGAGGTCGATCACGCCGGCGGCGTCCACCGGCACGATGTCGACGGCCTCCGCCGGGAAGCGATGGCCCGCCGAGACGCAGGGGTGCTCGGTGGCGCCGATGAGCAGGCGCGTCGGCGCCGGACGGCCGGCGCGGACCAGGACACCGGACAGGACCGCGTTGGCGGCCTCGGTGCCGCCGCTGGTGAACACCACGCGGCCCGCGCCCGCTCCGACCCGCCGGGCCACCGCGTCCCGGGCGGTCTCCAGGGCGGCCCGGGCCGCCCGGCCCTCCGCGTGGATCGACGAGGGGTTGCCCGACAAGCCGAGCGCCCGCGCCACGGCAGCCGCCACCTCCGGCCGAACCGGTGAGGTCGCGTTGTGGTCGAGGTAGGCGCGGGGCGAAGTCATCCGGGAAAAACCACTGGCGGCGTCAAGGGCGAAAGCGACAAATCCTTGCTTTTGCCCCCCACGATCATGCTAAGGCGCGGACACGATACGTGTTCCGGTCGCCCATCGTGCGGGGAACGCGCCGGTCCGAAGCTGGCTCGACCGACGCTTGTTTAGAATAATTCTAGTTCGCTAGAATTATTCTAAGAGCGCTTTTAGGTTCGTGGCCGGATGAGTCAAGGCACGCCTCACGGCTTTGCCCAGGCGTCGGATGTGCGCGAGTTCCCGCCGAGCCGGCGATCCCCCGCGCGATGCCCGTCCGGGTCATCCGCTCAGGAGTGTTGGTTCCCATGCCCGAAGTCATCTTCACCGGTCCCGCCGGCCGTCTCGAAGGACGCTATCAGGCCCCCAAGAAGAAGGGCGCGCCGATCGCGATCGTGCTTCATCCACACCCCCAGTTCGGGGGCACGATGAACAATCAGATCGTGTACAATCTTTTCTACACCTTCGCCAATCGCGGCTTCGCGGCCCTGCGCTTCAACTTCCGCGGCGTCGGCCGCAGCCAGGGCGCGTTCGACCACGGCACCGGCGAGCTCTCCGATGCGGCCTCGGCCCTCGACTGGGTGCAGTCGGTGAACCCGGAGGCTCGCGCCTGCTGGATCGCCGGCGTCTCGTTCGGCTCGTGGATCGGCATGCAGTTGCTGATGCGCCGCCCCGAGATCGAGGGCTTCATCTCCATCGCCGCGATGGCCAACCGCTACGACTTCACCTTCCTGGCCCCCTGCCCCTCCTCGGGCCTGTTCGTGCACGGCTCCGAGGATCGGGTCGCCCCGGCCCGGGAGGTCATGCCGGTGATCGAGAAGGTGAAGACCCAGAAGGGCGTCATCATCGAGCACCAGATGGTGGAGGGCGCCAACCACTTCTTCGACGGCAAGGTCGACGAGCTGACCCAGACCGTCGACACCTACCTCGACAAGCGCCTCGGCCCGAAGCCCGAGGCGGCGTGAGGCAAGCGCCGCGCCGCGGGCTCGCTGGGCTTCCCGCGACCCTGCGGCGATGGCGGATAACGGATCGCATCGTTCAAGGCCAAGCGTCGGTCCAGGGGTTCAGCAGCGGCACGCGGGTCTTCCGGTAATCCGCGACATCCCGGGTCACGATCGTCAATCCGTGCCGGAGGGCCGTGGCCGCGATGATCAGGTCTGGCTGCGGGAAGGTGTGGCCCGCCTTGCGGCCCTCCTCGACGAGGAGGCGCCAAGTGAACATCACGTCCTCCGTGATCTCCAGAACTCGGTTCTCGAACAGCGGCCGGACCCTCAGCGTCAGCCACGTATTGAGGTCTGTACGCCGGCCGACATCCGCCACGCATTCGATACCAAAACGGATCTCGGCCAGGGTCGCAGTGCTGACATAGAGGCGATCGAGGGGCTGCCCGGCCACGAAATCCACCACGCGCCGCTCCGGTTTGGGTCTGCGCAGCTCGGAGAGAATGTTCGTGTCGAGAAGCCAGCCGGTCACAGGGTCACGTCGCGCACCGGCATGACGGTCCGCGGTGGATCGAGGTCGGCATCCTGGGAAGGCCCGGCCTGCATCGCGGCGACCAGCACCGTGCCGTCGAGGTCGCCCTTGAGCCGCCGGAATTCCTCGGCGGAGATCACCACCACCTCGTCGCGCCCACGCACCGTGACGTGCTGAGGGCCCTCGCTGCGGACACGACGCACGAGTTCGCTGAAGCGCGCCTTGGCGTCCTGCAACGGCCAGGCTCCCTGTTGAGGCGACGACTCGGGCGACTTCGACGATCTGGTCATACTGACCAGATTAACAGGTCGTCGCCGTCGATCCAGCGACAACCCTCACGCCGGCGCGTGCACCACCGGCACCGCCGGCGCCCCCTCCCACTCCGAATGGGCCGGGATCGACTCGCCCTTCATGACGATCGTGAGCGGGCGCAGGCGGGCGTAGTCGCCGACCTTGGTGTCGTAGAGCACCGTCGAGAAGGCACCGACCGAGACGCCCCGGCCGACCTCGACCCGGCCGACCTTCATGATGCGGTCCTCGTAGAGGTGCGTCTGCAGGGCGGAGGTGCGGTTGATGGTGGCGTAGTCGCCGATGGTGACGCAGTCGAACTCGGTGATGTCCGTGGTGAGCATGCACACCCCCCGGCCGACCTTCACCCCGAGGAGCCGCAGCATCCACGGCAGGAACGGGGTGCCGACGAGGTGCTCCAGCAGGACCTTGCCGGCGAGGCCCCAGTAGAGCACCGCGACGGCCTCGGTGCGCATGGCCCACCAGGACCACATCGGCTGCATGCCGGGCTTGTAGGCGCCCATCAGCAGCCACTTCACCGCGATCACCGTGAAGGACTGGATGAAGGCGATGGCGACGGAGACGGCCACGAAGCTGACCGCGAGGCCGGTCCAGTCCTGGGCCAGGATCGCCGGGTAGAAGTAGAAGTCGATCGCCGAGATCGCGAGGGTGATGAACAGCATCGGCGAGAACGAGGTCGAGAACGCCTCGAAGATGCCGCGCCGGAGCTTGGGTCCGATGCCGGGCTCGTAGGTCTGGGTGTTCGAGCCGAGATCGACCTTTTGCCGGGAGGGCAGCTTGATCGGCGGCGAGCCGAACCAGGTGTCGCCGGGCGTCATCAGTTCGTTGGCCGGCGGCTTCGACTTGATGCCGATGAGCACGTCCTCGGGGATCACGGCGCCGGGCGGCACCACGGCGTCGTTGCCCACGAAGACGCGCGGGCCGGTCCGGACCTCGTGCATCGTCATCCAGCCGCGCCGGATCTCCTCCTCGCCGAAGACCACCTCGTCGGCGATGAAATTGCGCGCGCCGATATCGGCCAGATCGTAGCGCCCGGCGAGGTTGGTGGAGATCTCGGCCCCCTGCCCCATCCGAGCGCCCATCAGGCGGTACCAGGCCCGCATGTAGACGGTGGCGAACAGGGAGGAGAGCGTCTCCAGCGTCACCTCCGCCGCCAGGGCCACCGCCCACTTGCGCAGGTAGAAGCCGCTGTAGATCGAGTGGGTGCCGGAGGAGACGCGGGGCAGCACCAGCCAGCGGATCGCCGCGATCAGCAGCACGGTGCCCGCCGTCATCAGCATGGCGGTCGGCCAGGTCAGCAGCGGCAGGTACCAGTGGTAGTCGATGTCGGTGATGTCGCCGAGGGAATCGCTGAGCTGGTCGAAGATGTAGAAGGCCGGGAAGATCGGCAGCAGGCCGATGGCGGGGATCGCCGCCAGCAGGAAGGTGTAGAGGGCCGCGAAGGCGAAGCGCCGCCCGGGCGAAGCCGTGGCCGGTTCGGGCAGCGCCGCCGGATCGGCCTCGCCGACCTTGCGCCCGGGTGAGCCGTCCCAGATCTCGGCCGCTCCCACCCGCGTCCCGGTGGGGATGGTGGTGAGGTCGCCGATCTCGGCATGGTCGCCGATGACCGTATCGGGGCCGATGACGCAGGAGGCGCCGATGGCGACGTCGGCGCCGATGCGGACGCGGCCGATGATCAGCGCATCGCCCACCACCTCCGCGTTGGCGATGACGAGGCGTCCGCCCAGCGAGGCGCCGGGGCCGACGCTGAGGAGGTCCGGCGCGCCGATCTCCGCGTCGGAGATCAGCGCGTCCTTGCCGATGTCGGCGCCGAGCAGCCGCAGGTAGAACACGATCGCGGGCGAGCCCTGCAGCCACTTGATGTGGACCAGCGGCGTCAGGCGCTGCGCCAGCCACCAGCGGTAGTAGTACACGCCCCAGAGCGGGTAGCGCCCGGGCTTCGTGCGTCCGAGGATCAGCCACTTGGCCGCCACCGCCACCGAGGCCGTCACGGCGTTGATGCCGATATAGACCAGGAGCAGCACGGCGAGCTCGCCGAAGAACCCGAGCCCGCCGCCGGTGAGCAGCAGGTAGGTCACGAAGATGCCGAGCCACTGCGCGGTGGCGAGCGCGATGACGAAGGGCAGGGCCGCGGCTTGCGCGAGGCCGCAGAGGAAGCGCCGCTTCAGGGAGGGCGCCGGGAAGCTGAGATCGCGGATCGCCATCTCGGTGCCGACGCCGCCGGTGCGGGCGATGAGGGTGTCCGCCATGGCCCGCAGGGTGCGCTGGCCGTAGACGTCCTGCAGGGTGATGGCGGCGAGCGCCGGCACCTCGCGGACCGCGCCGACGAAGCGGGCGGCCAGCAGCGAGTGGCCGCCGAGATCGGCGAAGAAGTCGCCCTCGAGGGGGATCGCCTGGTTGCCGAAGATCCGGTTGGCGGCGGCGAGCAGCGCCGCCTCGGTCTCGTTGCGCGGCGGCTCCTGCTCGCCCGTGGTGTCGGCCACCGTGAGGGTGGCGATGCGCAGGGCCTTGCGGTCGACCTTGCCCGAGGTGAGGCGCGGCAGCACCTCCACCGCCTCGAAATGTCCCGGCACCATGTAGGGCGGCATCTGCCCGGCCAGGGTCTGGCGCAGGGCGGCCTTGTCGATCTCGCTGCCGCGCTCGGGCACCAGGAAGGCGACCAGACGGTCGACCCCGTCGTCCTGGCGCAGCACCACCGCCGCCTGGTTGATGCCCGGCAGGACCTGGATGCGCGACTCGATCTCGCCGAGCTCCACCCGGAAGCCGCGGATCTTGACCTGGTCGTCGATGCGGCCGTGGAACAGGATGGTGCCGGCCGCATCCAGGGAGACCGCGTCGCCGGAGCGGTACAGGACCGGGTCGGTCCCGTCCGAGGCGAAGGGGTTGGCGATGAACTTCTCGGCCGTCAGCTCGGGGCGCTTCAGGTAGCCCCTGGCGACGCCCGGGCCGCCGATGAGGAGTTCGCCGGGCTGGCCCGGCCCGAGGAGTTCCAGGGCCTCGCCCGCGACGTAGACGGAGTAATTCGGGATCGGGCCGCCGATGGTCACGGGCACGCCGGGCCGCATCTCGGCGGCGGTGGCCACCACCGTGGCCTCGGTCGGCCCGTAGGTGTTGAAGAGCTGGCGCGCACCGCTCGCCCAACGGGCGACCAGGGGCTCGGGCAGCGCCTCGCCGCCGAGCAGCACGAGGCGCACCGTGGGCAGGTCCCGCGAGATCATGGCGAGGAGCGTCGGCACCGTGTCGAGGACAGTGACGCCGGCCCGGGCGATGATGTCCGGCAGGCTCTCCACGTCGCCCATCATGGCCGGCGAGGCCACGAACAGCGTCGCGCCCACGAGGTAGGGCACCCAGATCTCCTCCATCGAGAGATCGAAGGCGACGGAGGCGCCCTGGAAGACCACGTCGTCGGGGCGCATCCCGTAGAGCGCGTTCCCCGAGCGCAGGAAGTGGCAGATGTTGGCGTGGCTGATGACGATGCCCTTCGGCACGCCGGTCGAGCCCGAGGTGTAGATGAGGTAGGCCGGGTGCTCCGGCGTCAGGCCCGCCGCCCGCAGGTCCGGGAGTGCGGCCTCCGCCGGCGTCGCGGCCGCGAGTCCGGCCACCGTCAGGCTCGGCGTGGCGGCGGGGGCCTGCGGTTCCAGGGCGGGCGAGACGAGGAGCGCCTTGGCCTGGGCATCGTCCAGGCAGACCGCGACCCGGTCGGCCGGGGCCTCGGCGTCGAAGGGCAGCCAGGCCGCGCCCGACAGGGTGATGCCGATCTGGGCGATCAGCAGCTCGGGTCCCCGCGCCATCCAGAGGCCGACCACGTCGCCGGGGCCGATGCCCCGGTGGGCGAGGCCGCGGGCGATCGCGCTCGCTCGCGCCTCGACCTCCGCATAGGTGACGGCCGGATGGCTGCCGTCGGGGCCGGTGCGGGCGCCGTCCACGAGGGCCGGATGGTCGGGACGCGTCCGGGCGCTCTCCCGGAAGATCTCGCTCAGGGTCTCGTCGCGGATGAGGTCGGGGCGGACCTCGCCGCGCAGGACCGCCCGCGGGCCGGCCGCCTCCGCCGAGGGACTCGTCTCCTGAGGCCCGCGCGTTGCCGCCCGGGGCCGGGTCGTCTCGGCGAGACTGGTCATCCGCTGCTCCGCTGCCGGCGCCCGATCGATCGGGAGCCGTCCTTTTGGCCGGGTAGGCGCCCGGATCGCGCCGAAATCACGGCGCGTCTAGCACGTTTGGGCGGCAGGCTTGAACCGGGGTTGAACGCGCAGGACGGCCGGTCAGGCCCAGCGCCACCCGGCCCGGTCGAGGACGAGGACGCTGCCCTGGCGGATCCCGATGCGGGGCGCGTCGCGGATGCCGAGATGGCCCCGGATCACCAGGATCGCCCGGGCGACGCCGCCATGGGCGACGATCACGGCCGGCCGCGTCAGCGCGGTGATGGCGGGCGCGACCCGTTCCACCAGCATGGCGTAGCTCTCGCCCGTCCCGCCGGGCGGGCGATAGCCCCAGCGGTCGCGGTCGCGGGCCAGGGCCCCGGCGGAGTCCCAGCGCCGGATCTCGGCCCAGGTCGAGCCCTCCCAGGCACCGAAGCTGATCTCCGTCAGGCGGGAATCGAGGCGATAGCCGTCCGGCTCGAGGTCGAGGGCCGTGCGCAGGGTCTCCATCGTCCGTCGGGTCCGGGTCAGCGGGCTCGCCACGAAGTCCATGCCGGCGAGGTCGGCGCCGCCGGTGGCGGCGGCGAGGCGGGCTGCCACGGCGCCCGCCTGACGCAGGCCCTCGGCGTTCAGGTCGATGTCCCGCTGCCCCTGGAGGCGCCCCTCTGCGTTCCAGTCGGTCTGGCCATGGCGGATGAAGTAGATCGGGTTCACGGCCTCATGACCGCCGCTCGCCGGAACGGCCGAGCCGGGCTATCGTTCTCGCACTCACATCCTGGCCCTGCATCGCGGCGGCCGCCCCAGTCCGCCCTCCACCGAGGAAGCGAGTCTCATCATGTCGAAGCATCACGGCAAGCATCGCCGGGGCCAGAGTTCGGGAGAAACCGAGGTTTCCGCGTCGCAGCGTGACGTTTCGCACCGCAAGGATGCCGCGCACGGCAAGGCGGACAAGAAGGGCAAGGCGCGCCGGGCGGGGCACCGCCCCCCCTCCTCCGCGCACTGGGCCCGCGAGGCCGAGAGCCGGGTCGGCGCCCCCCTCGATCACGTCGATCCCCGCCTGGCGCCCGCCGCCTCCGGCATCGTCACCGTGCGGCCCGGAAGCCGCTGCGACCTCGGCGCGATCGATCCGGACG
Organism: Methylobacterium sp. Leaf104; assembly: GCF_001422885.1. Lineage (GTDB taxonomy): Bacteria > Pseudomonadota > Alphaproteobacteria > Rhizobiales > Beijerinckiaceae > Methylobacterium. Next base: position 134,910 of record NZ_LMMZ01000004.1, read on the forward strand.
CCGATGGCGGCCTCGACAAGGACGAGGCCAAGGCGGCGCTCGTCACCGAGCGCGCCCGCATCGCCGCCCTGCAGGAGCGGCTCTATGCCGAGCACAGGCGCAGCCTGCTCGTCGTGTTCCAGGCCATCGACACCGGCGGCAAGGACGGGACGATCCGGGCGGTGTTCGAGGGTGTGAACCCACAGGGCTGCCGGGTGTGGTCGTTCAAGGTGCCGAGCGCGGAGGAGAGCGACCACGACTTCCTGTGGCGCTACCACGCCAAGGCGCCAGCGCGCGGCATGATCACCGTGTTCAACCGGAGCCATTACGAGGACGTCCTCGTGGTGCGGGTGAAGGACCTCGTGCCCGAGCCGGTCTGGCGCGCCCGCTACGCGCAGATCAACGACTTCGAGCGGATGCTCGCCGCCGCCGGCACCACCGTGCTCAAGTTCTTCCTCCACATCTCCAAGGACGAGCAGAAGGAGCGCCTGGAGGCCCGGATCGCGAACCCGGACAAGCACTGGAAGTTCGATCCCGCCGACCTCGTGGAGCGCCGGTCCTGGAACGCCTACCAGGCGGCCTTCGCGGATGCCCTGACCGCGTGCTCCACGCCGCAGGCGCCCTGGCACGTGGTTCCGGCCAACCGGAAGTGGTATCGCAACCTCCTCATCGCCCGCACCATCGCCGACACCCTCGAGGCGATGGACCCGCGCTTCCCGGAGGCCCGGGCGGGGATCGCCGGGATGACCGTCCCGGATTGAGTGCTCAGTCCGAGAGGATCACCAGCACGGCGGCCCGCTCCGGCCCGAGGCGCCGGAGGCCGTGGGGTAGGCCGCCATCGTAAGTCGCGCAATCGCCGGGACCGAGTGCGAGGTTGCGATCGGCGACCTTCAGCTCCACACGGCCCTCTAGCACGTAGACGATCTCCTGGCCGCCATGGGCCAAGCGGTCGTGGGTGCGGAACTCCGCACCAGGCGCGATCCGGTAGAGGGCGGCCACCCGCCCCGCCGTCGCCGGCAGGAGGGCTTCGAGGGCGTAGTCCGCCTCCCGTAGAGTAGGTCTCTCAGCCGCCCGGACCACGGTCACGTCATCGGGGGCCGCCTTCTGGCCGAACAGTTCGGCCATCTCAGCATTGAGGGTCCGCGCGATGGCCTTGAGGGTCGCGAGCGAAGGCGCCTTCTGTCCGGTCTCGATGCGCGACAAGTGGCCTTTGTGGATTCCAACAGCCGCCGCCAGCGCGTCAAGGGTCAGGTTTCGGCGGCGCCTGAGCGCCCGGATGCGCTGGGGCAGGGACATGTCCGAGCCTTGCCGAGAACGCTCGGGTCTGACAACCGAAAATCTTTTGGACAACATGTTGTCCGGGCAGTACGATGTGGCCGCTGCTGAGCGGGAGGGTGCCATGGCGGTTGTGATCGAGGCGGTGTTGACTGGGCGCGTGGCGCCTCTGGGTTCCGCGGGCAAGCCGAGTGCCATCGCTAAGACGCCCGTCGAGGGACAGGTTCGCATCGGACCGGAGGGGCTCGAGGGCGATATGCAGGCCGACCGGCGCCACCATGGCGGCCGGGAAAAGGCCCTGCACATCTATCCCCTGGATCACGCGCCGGCGTGGCGGGCCGAACTGCCTTTGGCCCCCGATCTCCTGGAGGCACCGGGAGCCTTCGGCGAAAATCTGTCGATCCGCAGCCTCACGGAGGCGGAGGTCTGCGTCGGCGACCTGTGGCGAGTAGGCACGGCCCTCCTGCAAGTGAGCCAAGCCCGCCAGCCGTGCTGGAAGCTCAACGCACGCTTCGGCGTACCGGACATGGCGCTACGGGTTCAGGCGAGCGGGCGTACGGGCTGGTATTGTCGGGTGATAGAGACGGGCGTCGTGGCAGCGGGCGATGTCCACAACCTGGTGGATCGGCCGCACTCGGGCTGGACCCTCGCGCGGCTTTTGCAGGTCTTCTACGTCGATCGCTTCGACACGGCGGCGCTCACGGAGATCGCCTCCTTAGAGACTCTGTCGGCTTCATGGAGGGCTCTGGCCGCCCGGCGACTGGAACGCAACATCGTGGAGGACTGGGCGCCGCGACTGGATGGGGCGGGGTGAAGCGGGCGACGCCCGCCCTCAGTCCTTGTCGAGGCTGAGATCCGGGGCTTCCGGATTCTTCATGCCGACGACGTGGTAGCCGGCATCGACGTGGAGGATCTCGCCGGTCATGCCCTTGCTCATGTCCGAGACGAGGTAGGTCGCGGTCTCGCCGACCTCCTCGATGGTCACGGTGCGGCGGAGCGGCGCGTTGTACTCGTTCCACTTCAGGATGTAGCGGAAGTCGCCGATGCCGGAGGCGGCCAGCGTCTTGATCGGACCGGCCGAGATCGCGTTGACGCGGATCTTCGAGGGGCCGAGATCGGCGGCGAGGTAGCGCACGGAGGCCTCGAGCGCGGCCTTGGCCACGCCCATGACGTTGTAGTGCGGCATCCACTTCTCGGCGCCGTAATAGGTCAGCGTGAGGAGCGACCCGCCGTTCGGCATCAGCTTCTCGGCACGCTGGGCGATGGCCGTGAACGAGTAGCAGGAGATCAGGAGCGACTTGGTGAAGTTCGCCTCGGAGGTCTCGACGTAGCGGCCCGTCAGCTCGTCCTTGTCCGAGAAGGCGATGCAGTGGACGACGAAGTCGATGCCCTCGGGAAACACCTCGGCGGCGGCGGCGAAGACCGCGTCGATCGAGGCCGGATCGGTGACGTCGCAATGCCCGACCACGTGGGCGTCGAGTTCCCGCGCCAGGGGTTCGACGCGCTTCTTCAGGGCGTCGCCCTGGTAGGTGAAGGCGAGCTTGGCGCCGTGGGCGGCCGCACTCTTGGCGATGCCCCAGGCGATCGAGCGATTGTTGGCGACACCGAGCACCAGGCCGCGCTTGCCGGCGAGGAGACCGCCGACGTGATCGTGAACCGGGTGCGTGTCCGCCATGTGTCACCTGAGCCAGAGCCGTGGCGCGTGCCGACGGGTCCGTCGGGCGACGGATCGGCGTGTTCGCGCCGGGCATCCTTAGCGGAGGCGCGCCTGGGACGGAAGTCCGAGGTCTGACAGCGCCGGAGGGCCGTCGCGCGTCCGGCGAAGGCGCCCGATCGCGCGGCCCCGTCAGCCGGCCTTGGCCGCGCGCCGGGCCTGGGCGAACTGGATGAGTGCCGGGTCCTCGGCGCTGGGCAGGGTCACGGCCGTCACGGCGAGGAGGTCGCCCCGCGTTCCGTCCTTCCTCGGCAGGCCCTTGCCCCGGAGGCGGAAGGTGCGGCCCGAGCCGGTCATCGGCGGGATCTTCATCTCCACCGCGCCGGTGAGGGTCGGCACCCGGATCGGACCGCCGAGGATCGCGTCCTCCAGGGCCACCTCGACGCTGCCGCGCAGGTCCGCGCCGTCCACGGTGAAGCGGGCATGGGGCAGGATGCGGATGGTCAGCAGCGCGTCGCCGGGCGCACCCCGCAGGCCGCCGGAATTGCCGAGGCCGCGCAGGCGGATTGTCTGGCCGTCGACCACGCCCTTGGGCACGACCACGTCCACGTCGCGGCCGCCCGGCAGGGACAGGCGCAGCTTCTCCTCGCTGGCGACCTGCTCCAGGGTCACGCTCAGTTCGGCCGCCACGTCCTCGCCCTTGACGGGGCCGCGCTGCGGGCCGCCCGGCCCTGCGCCGGCCGCCCGGAAGGCGTCGCCGAACAGGTGGGAGAAGATGTCTTCGCCGATGCCGCCCCCTCCGGTGGGGCCGCGCCCGCGCGCGGCGCTCTCGAAATCGAAGCCCCCGCCCCCGCCGCCGCGACCGCCGCCGAACCCTCCGAAGCCCTCGAAGCCCGTGGCGCGCGGCTTGCCGTCCGCGTCGATCTCGCCGCGGTCGAACTGCGCGCGCTTGCCCGCATCGCCCAGGATCTCGTACGCGCTGTTGGCCTCCGCGAAGCGGTCCTTGGCCTTGGCGTCGTCCTGGTTGCGGTCGGGATGGTAGGCCTTCGCGAGCTTGCGGTAGGCCTTCTTGATGTCGGCTTCGCTGGCGCCCTTGGAGACGCCGAGCACATCGTAGGGATTTCGCATCGGTCTTCAGGATTCTCGGTGCCGCCTGGGACCGGGCACGGGCCCGGTTCCTTCGGATTCGTCTGTCATGTGGACGGCCTGTTGCTTCTCTGCAACGGTCTCGCGCGAGAATTCGCTGCGATTGGCGCGGCGTCAACGCTTCTGTTCGAACTGTGATCCGGCCGGACCTGCGGGAACCCTCAGGAGGATGCCTTGGAGGCCCGCACCTTGGTCAGGGTCCAGTCCCCGCCGGACGGCTTGCAGCCCGTGCCGCGCACGAAGCGGCTGCCGGCCGGGGAGATCACCGAGGCGAGGAAATCGCGGCAGACGAGGTCGTTGGCGACGTAGGGCAGGCCCGTCGGGTTCACCGAGCCGCGCAGGGTCGTCTCGGGGTTGTCCCACTTGACCGGGCGGCCGTTGCCCTGCGGATCGAGGGCGACGGCCAGGGCCGCGTTGGCACGGCGCCAGTCCTCGGCGCCGAGGTCGTTGCCGAACCCGAGCGGGCGCCTGTCGATGCTGCCCGTGCTCGTCGGCTCGTCCGGCAGCGCCGCGCTCGCCTTGTCGCCGCGCTTGGCCGCCTGCGCCACGGCGTCGGCCGCGGCCGTCCCCTCCGCCTGGAAGGTGATGATCGGCAGCCCGCAACCGCCGAGGCCGAGCAGCACGCTGAGGCCGATGGCCCGCGTGGCGCGCTGCGGCACGGTCCTCGACCGGCGGCGGACACGAATTTCTGGGACGGCCTGGGCTTTACAGTCGCGCCGACGCATTACACCTGATCTCAAACGACGTGTTGGGCCGAAAACGTTCGTGTCCCACGTCGGTGCCCCCGACCCGGATCTCACCACAGGATTACGCCTTGGAACGGTTAAGGATCGATGATCCCGCTTCCCGCAGCGCGGCCGGGGACGCCACGGGGTCGGGCGACGACTTCACCCGCGCCACCGATCCCTGGGCGCTGTTCACGGCCTGGATGGCCGAGGCCGAGGCCTCGGAACCCAACGATGCCAACGCGATGGCGCTGGCCACGGCCGGCGCCGACGGGCTGCCGGACGTGCGCATCGTGCTGCTGAAGGGCGTCGATGCGCGCGGATTCGTGTTCTACACCAACCTCGACTCCGCCAAGGGCGACGAACTGCGCGAGAATCCCCAGGCCGCCCTGGTGCTGCATTGGAAGAGCCTGGGCCGGCAGGTCCGCGCCCGCGGCCCGGTGACCCGGGTCACGGCCGAGGAGGCGGATGCCTACTTCGCCAGCCGCGCCCGCAACAGCCGCCTCGGCGCCCATGCGAGCCGCCAGTCGCGCCCGCTGGCCGACCGGGCGACCCTCGAGCGCGAGGTCGAGGCCCTGGCCGAGCGCTACGGGGAGGGCCCGGTGCCGCGCCCGGAGAACTGGACGGGCTTTCGCATCGCGCCGGTCTCGATCGAGTTCTGGCAGAACGGCCCGTTCCGCCTGCACGATCGCGTCCGCTTCACCCGCGACGGCGAGGCGTCCGGCGGCGGGACCTCCGGCGGGGTTTGGCGCGGGGCGCGTCTCTATCCCTGAGGCGGATCGACGGCCCTCCGCCTTCGGCGCGCCGGCACCTTGGTGCGTCGCGGGATGACCCTGGATTTTAGCACCCGCGCCCCTTAGACCTGAGCGTGGCGTGGGGGCTTCTCGGCGGCACGGCGGTCTCGCCGGCCGGACGCCTCCCGATCCTGAAGGAACGGTCTTGGCCTCATCCAACGAACGTCGGCGCATCATGCTGCTCACGGGGGCGAGCCGTGGGATCGGCCACGCCACCGTCAAACGGTTCTCGGCCGCCGGCTGGCGGGTGATCACCTGCTCGCGCCATCCCTTCCCGGAGAACTGTCCCTGGGAGATGGGTCCGGAGGATCACCTCCAGGTCGATCTGTCCGACCCCGAGGATACGGTGCGGGGCATCGAGGAGGTTGCCGGGCGCCTCGCCGCCGAGGGCGGTCTCCTGCACGCGCTCGTCAACAATGCCGGCATCTCGCCGAAGGGGCCGCAGGGCGAGCGCCTGGGCGCCATCGCCACCGAGTTCGGGGACTGGCAGCGGGTGTTCCAGGTCAACCTGTTCGCCCCCCTCCTCCTGGCGCGCGGCCTCTGCGAGGAACTGACCCGGGCCAAGGGCTCCATCGTCAACGTCACGTCGATCGCGGGCTCGCGCGTCCATCCCTTCGCGGGCGCCGCCTACGGCACCTCCAAGGCGGCCCTGGCCGGCCTGACCCGGGAGATGGCGAGCGATTTCGGACCCCTCGGCGTCCGCGTGAACGCGATCTCGCCGGGCGAGATCGACACCGCGATCCTGTCGCCGGGCACCGACAAGATCGTCGCCGGCATCCCGCAGCGCCGGCTCGGCACCCCCGACGAGGTCGCCAAGGCGATCTACTTCCTGTGCACCGAGGCCTCGTCCTACGTGAACGGCGCCGAGTTGCACATCAACGGCGGACAGCATGTCTGAACGGGGGACGCGCCGCGCGCTTCTCATCGGGCTCCTGATCGCCGCGACCCCCGCCTGGGCGGAGCCCTCGGTGACGATCCTCGACCTGCCTTTCCGGGCCCGCGCCCTGCGGGGGCCGGGCAGCGAGGTCGCCATCGCGGTGGCGACCTCCGGCCTGCTGCCCCTCGCACGAGCCCGCAACGCCAATCCCGCCGTGGTCGAGCCCGAGGCGCCGATCGCCGTGGTCTGGGGTGATTCCGGCGGCGCGGCCCTCAGCCTGGTCGACGGACAGGTGGCGACCACCTTGCTCGGTGCCGAGGCGGTGGAGGGACTGGCGGCCGCCGAGACCCCGCGCGGCGCCCTGCCCGGCTCCCGCCGCGCCGTCGCCGGTCCCTTGAGCGTGCACCTGGCGAACCCGGTGCCGGCCCTGGCCGGCGGCCCCGAGCAGGCCGGAAGCCTCGTCCTCCGCGAGCGTCAGCCCGTGGCGATGGGGGGCGATCCGAAGCCCGTGCCGGTGGCCACCACCACCCTCTCCGCCGCGCCCGACACGGCCTTCGCCCTGCGCCGGCCCCGGATCGGCCGGCTGGACGGCAGGCCCATCGTCCTCGCCGTCACGATCGCGCCCGCCGGCGGGGCCGCCCTCGCCCTGTTCGCCAAGGCCGAGCCCGGCGCGGGAACACCGCCCGGCACGGGCTGGACGCTGCTGGCGCGCGGTCCCGAGCAGCCCACGGGTCCGGGCGGCCAGCCCCTGAAGCCGGCCGCGATCGCGGATTTCTCCGGCACCGGCCAGCCTCAGGTCGCGGCCGTGGCGGCCCCCGACGGCGCCGGCCAGCTGCAGCTCTGGACCCTGGAGCCCGGCGCCCTGCGCCTGGCCCAGGAAGCGCCGGGCTACACCAACGTATCCCCCGGCGAGGGCGAGGCCGATCTCGCGGCCCTGGTCGAGCCGGAGCGCAAGGGTGCGCCCGAGCTCGCCCTGCCGATCGCGGACCGGAGTGCCGTGGCGATCCTCTCTCTCAAGGCGGGCATCCGCGAGCGGTGGCGCGCGCCCCTGCCCGGCCTCGCCGCCTTCGGCCTCGCCAGCCTCGGCCGGGGGCCGGGCACCCGCCTGCTCGTCGGCCTCGCCGACGGTCGCATCGCCGTGGTGACGCCGTGAGCGGAACCGAACCGGAGGCGGCCGAGTCGCGCCTGTTCCCGACGCGGCCCTTCGTCGGCACCTCGATCGCGGTCCTGCGCGACGACCGCGTGCTCCTCGCTGCCCGCGCCAACGAGCCGATGCGCGGCGTCTGGACCCTTCCCGGCGGCCTCGTCGAGGCGGGCGAGCCCCTGGCCGAGGCGGCCTTGCGCGAATTGCAGGAGGAGGTCGGGCTGTCGGCCGAGGTGGTGGGCGTGCTCAGCCCCACCGAGATCATCCTGCGCGATCCCGAGGGACGCGTGCGGCATCACTACGTGGTCCATCCTCACGCCGCCCTCTGGCACGGCGGCGAGCCGGAGGCCGGCCCGGAGGCCCTGGGCGTCCGCTGGGCCACGCTGGCCGAGCTCGAGACCCTGGCGACCACGCCCGGCCTCGCCGGAACCGTCCGCGAGGCCTTCGCCCGGGCGGCCCGGCACGAGGAGCCGACGGCGTGAGGGTGCGTGATGCGGGACTCGCGGTCGCGGCCGGCCTCGCCGTGCTGATGGCCGTGCCGAATGCCGGCTTCGCACAGCAATCCCGCGGCGGCTCGTCCCGGGCGGCCCCGAAGCCGGCCGAGAAGGAGAAGGAGCCGCAGCCCCCGCCCGAGCCGCCGCCCGCGCCCTACGACCGGGACCTGCTCCGTCTCTCGGAGGTCATCGGCTCCCTCGCCTTCCTGCGCGACCTCTGCGCCGCCCCGGACGCCCCCGAATGGCCGGCCCGGATGAAGGCTCTGATGGAGGCCGAGGGCGTGACCCCAGGCCGGCGCGACCGTCTCGCCGGCGCCTACAATCGCGGCTATCGCGGCTACAGCCTGACCTACCGGGTCTGTACCCCCGCCGCGACCGAGGCGGCCGCCCGCTACGTGGCCGAGGGCGAGCGCCTGTCGCACGCCCTGGCGAGCCGGTTCGGCGGGTAATGATGCCGTGCGGCCACAGGGTGCGCGCGGCGCGCGAAAACGAAGAATTTGAGCGCCCGCGTTAACCGCTTCGCAATTCCTGGCTTTGCGAACCTGACCGATCGCCCTATCCTCGTGGTTACTCGCCGGGTCGTTCACCGGCGCAAACGATGATGTGGCCCATGCACATGGATACGGTTTCCGCGCCCTTCGAGGCGGATCTCGACGACAAGCGCGTCGCTCTGGGCTACGTCTCGGAAGCCTTCGCCGAGGGTTGTCTCGACGGTCTCGATGGCGACTGCATGGCCCAGGCCGCCCTGTTCGCGGCGTTCCAGGAACTCGTCACGACCTATGGCGAGGAGGCGACCGCCCGCTACGCCGAGGGCTTCCCGGACCGCATTCGCGGCGGCGCCTTCACCACCAGCCCGCAGCATTGACGACACCGCCCGTCGCCCGCTTCGGCGCGACGGTGTGACGACCACGGGGCAGGCGCCGGGCGCCTGCCCTTTTTGCTGCTCCGGCCTCAGGCCGGAAGCAGGGCCTCCTCGAACAGCACCGCCTCGCCGCGGGACGGCGCAGTCAGGGCCCCCTCCCACATCACGCTGTGGCCGCGCACCAGGGTGCCCACCGGCCAGCCCGTCACGGTGATCCCGTCATAGGGCGTCCAGCCGCATTTCGAGGCGATCCACGCGTTGCGGATGGTCTCGCGACGTTTCAGGTCCACCAGAGTCACGTCGGCGTCGTAGCCCACCGCGAGCCGGCCCTTCCGGGCGATGCCGAACAGGCGCTTCGGGCCGGCGCTGGTGAGGTCGACGAAGCGGGCCAGCGACAGCCGGCCGGCGGCGACGTGGTCGAGCATGATCGGCACCAGGGTCTGTACCCCCGTCATGCCCGAGGGCGAATCCGGGTAGGGCTTGGCCTTCTCCTCCAGCAGGTGCGGTGCGTGGTCGGAGCCGAGGATGTCGGCGACGCCCTGCGAGAGCCCGTGCCAGATGCCGTCGCGGTGGTCGGCGCCGCGCACCGGCGGGTTCATCTGCACCAGGGTGCCGAGGCGGGCATAGGCCTCGTCGCCGTCCAGGGTGAGGTGGTGGGGGGTCACCTCGCAGGTCGCCACGTCCTTGGCCCCGGCGAGATAGGCCATCTCCTCCTTCGTCGAGATGTGCAAGATGTGGATGCGCGCGCCGGTGGCCCGGGCGATGCGCACGAGGCGCTGCGTCGCCTTCAGGGCCGCCTCGGGCGAGCGCCAGACCGGATGCGAGGACGGGTCGCCCGGCACGCGCCGGTCCTTCTGCGCCCGCAGCATCGGCTCGTCCTCGGCATGGAAGGCGGCGCGTCGGCGGGTGCGCTTCAGGATCTCGGTGACGCCGGCATCGTCCTCGACCAGCAGCGAGCCGGTGGAGGATCCGACGAATACCTTGATGCCGGCCGCCCCGGGCAGGCGCTCGAGTTCGGGAACCAGATGGGCGTTCTCGTGGGTGCCGCCGACCCAGAACGCGAAGTCGCAATGCATCCGGTGGTGCGCCCGGGCGACCTTGTCGGCGAGCGCCTCGGCGCTGGTGGTGAGCGGATTGGTGTTCGGCATCTCGAACACCGTGGTGACGCCGCCCATGACGGCCGCGCGCGAGCCCGACTCGAGGTCCTCCTTGTGGTCGAGCCCCGGCTCGCGGAAATGCACCTGGCTGTCGATGATTCCGGGCAGCAGGTGCAGGCCGGTGCAGTCGCGCCGCTCGGCGGCTTGCGCCTGCGCCAGATCGCCGATCGCCGCGATGCGTCCGGCACGGATGCCGAGATCGGCTCGGGTCGCACCGTCCTGGTTCACCACGGTGCCGCCGGTGAGGAGGAGGTCGAAGGGCTGGTCCATTCCGGATCTCCTGGGGCCGTCCGCGGGTCGGACGCGCATTGAGACGGGGTCGCGGGCGGCTTATGTCAGCCCCGGACGGCGCGCAATGCCGCCGCCGCTCGTGAAGGAGTCGTCATGCCGATCGCCCTGCTGCCGGACCGCGCCGTCGTCACCGTCTCGGGCGAGGATGCGACGAGCTTCCTGCAGGGCGTGGTGACCTGCAACGTCGAGACCCTGGAGCCCGGCGAGGCTCGCCTCGGCGCCCTGCTCACGCCCCAGGGCAAGATCCTGTTCGACTTCCTCGTCGCGCGCACGGCCGACGGCTTCCAGCTCGATGCCGCTGCCGAGCAGGCGCCCGGCCTCGCCAAGCGTCTCGGGCTCTACCGCCTGCGCGCCAAGGTGACGATCGCCCTCGACCCGACCCTCGGCGTCGCGGCCGCCTGGGACGGCGCGGAGACCGCCGCGGCGGTGACCCGCCTGCGCGACGGCCGTCTCGGGACGCTGGGCGAGCGCCTGATCTTCCGGCTCGGCGCCTTCTCGGCGGACGCGACGGAGGCCGACTACCACGCCCACCGCATCGGCCTCGGCATCCCGGAGGGCGGGCGCGACTTCCCCTGGTCCGATGCCTTCCCGCACGAAGCGCTGATGGACCAGCTCGGCGGCGTCGACTTCCGCAAGGGCTGCTATGTCGGCCAGGAGGTGGTCTCGCGCATGCAGCATCGCGGCACGGCCCGGACGCGGATCGTCTCGCTGGTGGCGGTCTCGGACCAGGCCCTGGAGGGCGGGGTCGAGATCACCGCCGGGCAGCGCGCGCTCGGCACCGTCGGCAGCGTCGCGGGCCGGCGCGCCCTCGGTACCTTGCGCCTCGACCGCCTCGCCGACGCCCTGGCGGCGGGCGAGCCCCTGCGGGCGGGCGCGGTTCCGATCGGCGTCGAGAAGCCGGCCTTCGCCACCTTCGCCTTCCCCGGGACTGCCCCGGCCGGTTGAGGGCGCCACGACATCGACGCGCGGGCCGCGCCCGGCTAAACCCTCGCCGATGCCCACCGATCCCTCCGGCCTGCTCCACCATCCCGACGGCTGCGCCCGCTGCTGGTGGGCCGGGCTCGACCCCGTCTACGTCGCCTACCACGACACCGAGTGGGGCGTGCCCGAGCGGGACGGCCGCGCCCTCTACGAGAAGCTGATCCTCGACGGCTTCCAGGCCGGCCTGTCCTGGATCACCATCCTGCGCCGTCGCGAGGGTTTCCGTCGCGCCTTCGCGGGCTTCGACCCGGAGGTGATCGCGCGCTTCACGGACGCGGACGTGGCCCGCCTGATGCAGGATACCGGCATCATCCGGAACCGGGCCAAGATCGTCGGCACCATCGCGGGTGCCCGGGCCTACCTCGCAATCGAGGCGCGTGGGCCGGGCTTCTCGACCTTCCTCTGGGACTTCGTCGACGGCGCGCCGGTCCAGGGCACCGCGCAGGATCGCCGGGGCATCGCCACCGAAACCGAAGTCTCGCGAAAGCTGTCCAAGGCCTTGAAGGCGGAGGGTTTCACCTTCTGCGGGCCGACCATCGTCCATGCCTTCATGCAGGCGGTGGGCCTCGTCAACGATCACCTCGTCGGCTGCCACCGGCATGCCCCCTGCGCCGCTCTCGGGGATCGGACGATCGGGAGCGCGGCATGAGCGGCGACCGCGGCCGCGCCTGGCAGCGGATGCTGTCGGGACGGCGCCTCGACCTCCTCGACCCGGCCCCGCGCGACGTCGAGATCGCCGACATCGCCCACGGGCTCGCCCGCGTCGCCCGCTGGAACGGGCAGACGGCCGGGCCGCACGTCTTCTCGGTGGCCCAGCATGCCCTGCTGGTGGAGGCCATCGGCCGTGCGCGGGCGCCGGATCTGGCCGGCGCCGCCTGCCTCGAACTGCTGCTGCACGATGCTCCCGAATACGTCATCGGCGACATCATCTCCCCCTTCAAGGCGGCCATCGGCGATTCCTACAAGGCGGTGGAGCGCCGGCTGCTCATAGCCATCCGCCAGCGCTTCGGCCTGGCCGAGCCCGGTCCGGAGCTGTCCGCCCTGGTCAAGCTGGCCGACGGCATCGCCGCCTCTCACGAGGCGACGCGCCTGGCCGGGTTCTCCGAGGCCGAGGCCGATGCGATCTTCGGGGTCCGCGTGCCCCTCGGTCCCGAGGCCGAGGCGCTGCTGGCGCCCTGGCCCACCGGGGTGGCGCAGGCGCGCTTCCTCGCCCGCTTCCAGGCCCTCGCGCAACCGGATCCCGCCTGATGCCGCATCTCCAGGTCTGCCCCCTGTCGCGCCTGCCCGAGACCCTGGACGCCTCGGGCGCGACCCACCTGATGACCTTGATGAAGGTCGGTACCGCCATCGCCCGGCCCGAGGGCATCGCGGAGGGGCGCCACTGCGTGGTCGAGGTCAGCGACATCGTCGCGCCGATGGACGGGCACGTCACGCCGGGCGAGGTCCACGTCGCGCAGATCCTCGACTTCGCCAGGGCCTGGGACCAGGCGCGCCCCCTGTTGATCCACTGCTACGCCGGCATCAGCCGCTCGACGGCGGCCGCCTACATCGCCGCCTGCGCCCTGGCGCCGGAGCGCAACGAGGCCGAGATCGCCCGGTCCCTGCGCCTGGCGGCCCCGTCCGCGACGCCCAACGCCCTGTTCGTGGCCATCGCCGACCGCCTGCTGGAGCGGGACGGTCGCATGGTCGCGGCGATCGCGGAGATCGGGCGCGGCGCCGAGGCCTTCGAGGGCGAACCGTTCCGCCTCGCATTCGCATCCGACACTCGGGTCGCCGGTTAAGGCACTGACGGACAGTCCTGTTCGGCGCTGTCGGCTCCGCCCGAGGCGTGCGCAGCGAGGCACCGAGACTGTGGCGCAAACGCCGCCCCGGACGACGAAACGACGATCCGCCAGCCGGATCGGGTTGTCGGCTTCCGGGGCGGGGGCTTAGACCGTCCAAATCACGGGGTAGTTTAGAATGAGTGTCACGCGACCCGCCGTTGCGTCGACGTCCGGTACGGACGAGCCGAGCCTCGACCTGCCCTTCGAGAAGGCACTGGAGCAGCTCGAGGACATCGTGCGCCGCCTGGAGAAGGGGGATGTGCCCCTCGACGAGTCGGTGGCGATCTACGAGCGCGGCGAGGCGCTGAAGCGCCATTGCGAGGGCCTGCTTCAGAAGGCCGAGGCACGCATCCAGAAGATCACCCTGGGTCCCGACGGCAGGGCGGCGGGCGTCGCCCCCCTCGACGTCGACTAGGGAGCGGTCCCGCTCCCGAACGAAATAATTCATCGGCGCCAAATCATTGCGCGCATGTTTTCCCTCCGGGCGTGAGGTTGGTTCGGTGTCACGGCAAGAAACCTCGCGAGACAAGGGCTCGCAAGACAAGAGCGTGCAGGACAAGGCCTCGCCGGGCCTGGGGCCGGCGGCGTCGGTGTCGTCCTCGG
>NZ_LMMZ01000005.1 GCF_001422885.1 Methylobacterium sp. Leaf104
ATGGCCAAAGAGAAATTCGCGCGTACGAAGCCGCACTGCAACATTGGCACGATTGGTCACGTGGATCACGGCAAGACGTCTTTGACGGCGGCGATCACGAAGGTTCTGGCCGAGACGGGCGGTGCGACGTTCACGGCGTATGACCAGATCGACAAGGCGCCGGAGGAGAAGGCGCGCGGGATCACGATCTCGACGGCGCACGTGGAGTACGAGACCACGAACCGGCACTACGCGCACGTGGATTGCCCGGGCCACGCCGACTACGTGAAGAACATGATCACGGGTGCGGCGCAGATGGACGGCGCGATCCTGGTGGTGTCGGCGGCCGACGGCCCGATGCCGCAGACCCGCGAGCACATCCTGCTGGCGCGCCAGGTCGGCGTGCCGGCCCTGGTGGTGTTCCTCAACAAGGTCGACCTCGTCGACGACGCCGAGCTGCTCGAGCTCGTCGAGATGGAGGTGCGCGAGCTCCTCTCGAAGTACGACTTCCCCGGCGACGACATCCCGATCACCAAGGGCTCGGCCAAGGTGGCGCTGGACAACGGCGACAAGGCGATCGGCCACGACGCGGTGCTGGCACTGATGGCGTCGGTGGATGCCTACATCCCGCAGCCGGAGCGTCCGATCGACAAGCCGTTCCTGATGCCGATCGAGGACGTGTTCTCGATCTCGGGCCGCGGCACGGTGGTGACGGGTCGCGTCGAGCGCGGCATCGTCAAGGTCGGCGAGACGGTGGAGATCGTGGGCATCCGCGACACCCAGACCACGACGGTCACGGGCGTCGAGATGTTCCGCAAGCTGCTCGACCAGGGCCAGGCGGGCGACAACGTCGGCGTGCTGCTGCGCGGCACCAAGCGCGAGGACGTCGAGCGCGGCCAGGTCGTGTGCAAGCCCGGCTCGGTCAAGCCCCACACCAAGTTCAAGGCCGAGGCCTACATCCTGACCAAGGAGGAGGGCGGCCGCCACACGCCGTTCTTCACCAACTACCGCCCGCAGTTCTACTTCCGCACCACGGACGTGACCGGCGTGTGCGTGCTGCCCGAGGGCACCGAGATGGTGATGCCCGGCGACAGCGTGACCATGGACGTCACCCTGATCGTGCCGGTGGCCATGGAAGAGAAGCTGCGCTTCGCCATCCGTGAAGGCGGACGCACCGTCGGCGCCGGCGTCGTCGCCGCCATCAACGATTAATCGCGCCGGCCGGTGGCCATGGAAGAGAAGCTGCGCTTCGCCATCCGTGAAGGCGGACGCACCGTCGGCGCCGGCGTCGTCGCCGCCATCAACGATTAATCGCGCCGTCCAAACGGTCAGTCTGCAGGGAACGATTGAGGGGCGGGTCCTCGCGCCCGCCCCTCAATCGCCCCGCCAAGGTTTCAGGTCATGAACGGTCAGAATATTCGCATCCGCCTCAAGGCGTTCGACCATCGCATCCTCGATGCGTCGACCCGCGAGATCGTCTCGACGGCCAAGCGCACCGGCGCCACCATCCGTGGTCCGATCCCGCTGCCGACGCATATCGAGAAGTTCACCGTCAACCGCTCGCCGCACATCGACAAGAAGTCGCGCGAGCAGTTCGAGATGCGCACCCACAAGCGCGTCCTCGATATCGTCGATCCGACGCCCCAGACCGTGGACGCGCTGATGAAGCTCGACCTCGCCGCCGGCGTGGACGTGGAGATCAAGCTCTGAGTCCCGCGGGGATTTAGAGCTTACCGTAGAATCGCGCGAGGGAGACACCTATGCGCTCAGGCGTCATCGCACAGAAGGTCGGCATGACCCGCATCTTTACGGATGCTGGGGAACATGTGCCCGTCACAGTGCTCAAAATCGATCAATGCCAGGTGGTAGCCCACCGTACCGTCGAAAAGAACGGCTACGTCGCCCTTCAGGTCGGCGTCGGCAAGGCCAAAGTGAAGAACGTGTCGGCTGCCGAGCGCGGCCGGTTCGCGGTCGCCAAGGTCGAGCCCAAGCAGAAGCTCGCCGAGTTTCGCGTGTCCGAGGACAAGCTGATCCCGGTCGGCGCCGAGATCACCGCCGACCACTTCATCCCGGGCCAGTTCGTCGACGTGACGGGCACCACCACGGGTAAGGGGTTCGCTGGCGGCATGAAGCGCTGGAACTTCGGCGGTCTCCGCGCCACTCACGGCGTCTCCATCTCGCACCGCTCGATCGGTTCGACCGGTGGCCGTCAGGACCCGGGCAAGACCTTCAAGAACAAGAAGATGCCCGGTCACATGGGCGTCGACCGTGTCACGACCCAGAACCTGCGCGTCGTTCGCACGGATCCTGAGCGCGGCCTGATCCTCGTCGAAGGCGCCGTCCCCGGCGTCGCCGGCGGCTGGATCCAGATCCGCGACGCGGTGAAGCGCAAGCTTCCCGCGGACGTTCCGCAGCCTGGCAAGTTCCGTGAGCAGGGCGCCTCGGCCCCCGCCACCGACGCGCCGGCTCCCGAGGCTCCCGCTTCCGAGGAGAACGCGTGATGAAGCTCGATATCACCACGCTCGATGGCGCCGGTGCCGGTTCCGTCGATCTGGACGAGACCATCTTCGGTCTCGAGCCCCGCGTCGACTTGCTCCAGCGCATGGTCCGCTGGCAGCTCGCCAAGCGTCAGGCCGGCACCCATGCGGTCAAGAACCGCTCGGACGTGAACCGGACGCGCAAGAAGCTGTACAAGCAGAAGGGCACCGGTAACGCCCGTCACGGCGCCGCCTCCGCCCCGCAGTTCCGCGGTGGTGGACGCGCCTTCGGTCCGGTCGTGCGCAGCCATGCCCACGACCTGCCGAAGAAGGTCCGCGCACTCGCCCTGAAGCACGCCCTCTCTGCGAAGGTGAAGGATTCGACCCTCATCATCGTCGACGACGTGAAACTAGCCGAGGGCAAGACCAAGGGGCTCGTCGAGCGCTTCGAGAAGATGGGCCTGTCCAGCGCCCTGATCATCGGTGGTGCCGAGGTGGACGTGAACTTCGCCCGCGCCGCCCGCAACATCCCGCAGATCGACGTGCTGCCGATCCAGGGCATCAACGTGTACGACATCCTGCGTCGCGAGAAGCTCGTGCTGACCCGCGCAGCGATCGATGCGCTGGAGGCGCGTTTCCAATGAGTGCCGATCCGCGCCACTACGACATCATCGTCTCCCCGGTCATCACCGAGAAGGCGACGAATCTCACCGAGCAGAACAAGGTCGTGTTCCGGGTTTCCCCGAAGGCGACCAAGCCGCAGATCAAAGAGGCGGTCGAGAAACTGTTCGACGTCAAGGTCACGGGCGTGAACACGCTCGTCACCAAGGGCAAGAAGAAGATTTTCCGCGGGCTTCGCGGACAGCGCTCGGACGTGAAGAAAGCGATCGTGACCCTCGCCGAGGGTGAGACGATCGACGTCACGACCGGCCTCTGAGACAAGTCGGGTTAAGGATTACCACCGATGGCCTTGAAGACATTCAAACCGGTCACGCCGAGCCTTCGCCAGCTCGTGCTCGTCGACCGCCGTGAGCTCTACAAGGGCAAGCCGGTCAAGAAGCTCACCGAGGGCAAGTCGTCGTCCGGCGGCCGCAACAACCTTGGCCGCATCACGGTCCGCTTTCGCGGCGGCGGTCACAAGCGCACGCTCCGCAACGTGGACTTCAAGCGTCGCGAGCAGATGGGCGTGTCCGCAACGGTCGAGCGGATCGAATACGATCCGAACCGCACCGCGTTCATCGCCCTGATCGCCTTCCCCGACGGCACGCAGAGCTACATCCTGGCTCCGCAGCGCCTGTCGCCCGGCGACAAGGTGATCGCGGCCGAGCAGGTCGACATCAAGCCCGGCAATGCCGGTCCGGTCGGCAACATGCCGGTGGGCACGATCGTCCACAACGTCGAGCTCAAGATCGGCAAGGGCGGCGCGATCGCCCGCTCCGCCGGCAACTACGCCCAGATCGTCGGCCGCGATCAGGGCTACGTCACGCTCCGCCTGAACTCGGGCGAGCAGCGCCTGGTCCACGGTCAGTGCTTCGCCAGCGTCGGCGCGGTGTCCAACCCGGACCACATGAACATCTCGCTCGGCAAGGCCGGCCGCAACCGCTGGCTCGGCAAGCGCCCGCACGTGCGCGGTGTTGCCATGAACCCGGTCGACCACCCGCACGGCGGCGGCGAGGGACGTACCTCCGGCGGCCGTAACCCGGTCACGCCCTGGGGCGTTCCCACGAAGGGGAAGAAGACCCGCTCGAACAAGCGGACCGACGTCTTCATCCTGTCCAGCCGTCATAACCGTAAGAAGTAACGCCCATGGCACGCTCGCTCTGGAAGGGGCCGTTCATCGACGGCTACCTCCTCAAGAAGGCCGAAGCCGCTCGCGGTTCCAGCCGTAACGAAGTCATCAAGATCTGGAGCCGCCGCTCCACGATCCTGCCGCAGTTCGTCGGGCTCACCTTCGGTGTGCACAACGGACAGAAGCACATCCCGGTCTACGTCTCCGAGGAAATGGTCGGCCACAAGTTCGGCGAGTTCTCGCCGACCCGCACCTTCCACGGTCACGCAGCCGACAAGAAGTCGAAGAGGCGCTGATCATGGGCAAGCCCGCCACTCCCCGCGCGCTCCCCGAGAACGAGGCTCAGGCCGTCGCGCGCATGCTGCGCGTCAGCCCGCAGAAGCTCAATCTCGTCGCGCAGCTCATTCGCGGCAAGAAGGTCGACTCGGCGCTCGCCGATCTCGAATTCTCTCGCAAGCGGATCGCCCGCGAGGTCAAGAAGTGCCTCGAGAGCGCCATCGCCAATGCCGAGAACAACCACAACCTGGACGTCGACGATCTCGTCGTCTCCCAGGCCTTCGTCGGCAAGGCGCTCGTGCTGAAGCGGTTCCACGCCCGTGCGCGTGGCCGCGGCGCCCGTATCCTGAAGCCCTTCGCGAACCTCACCATCGTGGTGCGCGAAGTCCCGACCGCCGAAGCGGCGTGAGGAGGACCTGATGGGCCAGAAAGTCAATCCGATCGGTTTGCGGCTCGGTATCAACCGGACCTGGGACTCCCGCTGGTTCGCCCAGAAGGGTGAATACGCCAAGCTCATGCACGAGGACGTCGCGATCCGCGCCGCCCTCATGAAGCAGCTCAAGCAGGCTGCCGTCTCGAAGATCGTCATCGAGCGTCCGCACCGGAAGTGCCGCGTCACCATCCACTCGGGTCGTCCGGGTGTGGTCATCGGCAAGAAGGGCGCGGACATCGAGAAGCTGCGCAAGCTGGTCGGGACGCTGACCAAGGCCGACGTGACGATCAACATCGTCGAGGTGCGCAAGCCCGAGATCGACGCCACCCTGGTGGCCGACTCGATCGCCCAGCAGCTCGAGCGCCGCGTCGCCTTCCGTCGCGCCATGAAGCGCGCCGTGCAGTCGGCCATGCGTCTCGGAGCCGAAGGCATCCGTATCAACTGCTCGGGTCGTCTCGGCGGCGCCGAGATCGCCCGCCAGGAGTGGTACCGCGAGGGCCGCGTTCCCCTGCATACCCTCCGCGCCGACGTCGATTACGGCGTCGCCACCGCCTTCACGACCTACGGGACGTGCGGCATCAAGGTGTGGGTGTTCAAGGGCGAGATCCTCGAGCACGACCCGATGGCACAGGACAAGAAGGCGCAGGAAGAGGGTGGCCGTTCGGGCGGCCGTCGCGAGCGCGATGGTGAGGGTGGCCGCGAGCGCGGCCGGCGCGAGCACGCCTGACGGCGTGTTCGTGACCCCGTCACCCAGAAAGGTGTTGAGAGGCTGCCATGTTGCAACCCAAGAAGACCAGGTTCCGTAAGCAGTTCAAGGGTCGCATCCACGGTGCGGCCAAGGGCGGCTTCGACCTCAACTTCGGGACGTTCGGCCTGAAGGCCGTCGAGCCCGAGCGCATCACCGCGCGCCAGATCGAGGCGGCCCGCCGCGCGATCACCCGCGAGATGAAGCGCCAGGGCCGTGTCTGGATCCGGATCTTCCCGGACGTTCCGGTCACGGCCAAGCCCACCGAGGTCCGCATGGGCTCCGGCAAGGGTGCACCCGAGTTCTGGGCTGCCCGCGTGCATCCCGGTCGTATCATGTTCGAAGTCGACGGCGTGGCCGAGGACGTCGCGAAAGAGGCCCTGCGCCTCGGCGCGGCGAAGCTCCCGATCCGCACGCGCGTCGTTCAGCGCATCGCTGATTGAGAGGGAGGGGATCATGAAGTCGTCGCAGAGACAGTCGGATCTGGCCGCCCTGTCGCCCGATCAGCTGAACGATGAGCTGCTGAACCTGAAGAAGGAGCAGTTCAACCTGCGCTTCCAGGGCGCCACCGGCCAGCTCGAGAACGTCGCGCGCGTCCGCGAAGTCCGCCGCGATATCGCCCGCGTCCGTACGCTCCAGCGTCAGAAGACGCTGAAGTCGGCGCAGGCCTGAGGAGTACACCATGCCGAAGCGCGTATTGCAGGGCGTCGTCGTCAGCGACAAGGGCGAGAAGACCATCGTCGTGAAGGTGGAGCGCCGCTTCACCCATCCGGTGATGAAGAAGACCGTCCGTCGCTCGAAGAACTACCACGCCCACGACGAGGCCAACGTCGCCAAGGTCGGACAGACCGTGTCGATCGAGGAATGCCGTCCTTTCTCGAAGACCAAGACCTGGAAGCTGGTCGAGGGCGCCGCCGCCACCGGGGCTGCTCCGGCCGAGGCCTGAGCGTCATGCACGGACGTTGAAGCGGGCGCTCGTCGGGGCGTCCGCTTTTTCGTTGCCACCTTCGGCTTGGCGGCCAGAAATCGTGCGAGCCGCGCGTTCCCGTCGGAGCGCGCGGATCCGCAAATAGACCTTGCGCGTTGGTGCCGCCCGGTGTAGTGGGCATGCCTTCGCGACAGATGAGAGGGGTGTCCGCACCCTTCGTACGCGGCGACCGCGCCGGAGTCCACGGACACCGATTGCGCGGCGTTTCATATGAGCCGGGGACATCAGATCCCCATCAGGCGTCGTCCGCCGGACAATACCGTCCGCGTGCGGAAACCCGCCTGAAACAATGGAAAGGTCACTGCCCGTGATCCAGATGCAGACGAATCTGGACGTCGCCGATAACTCTGGTGCGCGCCGCGTGATGTGCATCAAGGTTCTGGGCGGGTCGAAGCGTAAGTACGCCGGCGTCGGCGACATCATCGTGGTCTCCGTCAAGGAAGCCATTCCCCGGGGCCGCGTGAAGAAGGGCGACGTCATGAAGGCGGTCGTCGTTCGCACGGCGAAGGAAGTGAAGCGTCCCGACGGTTCGGTGATCCGCTTCGACAAGAACGCCGCCGTTCTGATCAACAATCAGAAGGAGCCGATCGGCACCCGCATCTTCGGACCGGTTCCGCGCGAGCTGCGCGCCCGCAACCACATGAAGATCATCTCGCTCGCGCCGGAGGTGCTGTAATGGCCGCCAAGGTCAAGAAAGGCGACAAGGTCGTCGTCCTCACTGGTCGCGACAAGGGTCGCTCGGGCGAGGTCATCCAGGTGCTTCCCAAGGAAGACCGCGCCCTGGTGCGCGGCATCAACCTGGTCAAGAAGCACCAGAAGCAGACGCAGAACCAGGAAGGCGGCATCGTCTCCAAGGAAGCTGCGATTCACCTGTCCAACATCGCCGTCGCCGACCCCAAGGATGGTCAGCCCACGCGCGTTGGTTTCCGCATTCTCGACGACGGCCGCAAAGTCCGGTTCGCCAAGCGCTCGGGGGATCTGATCGATGGCTGAGAAGAACACTGACGGGTACGTCCCGCGCCTGCGCAAGCACTACGACGAAGTGGTGCGCCAGAAGCTGATCGAAGAGTTCGGCTACAAGAACCCCATGCAGGTTCCGGTCATCGAGAAGATCGTGATCAACATGGGCGTCGGCGAGTCGACCGCCGATTCGAAGAAGGCGTCCGTCGCCGCCGGCGATCTCGCTCTCATCGCCGGCCAGAAGCCGGTCATCACCAAGGCCCGCAAGGCCATCGCGACCTTCAAGGTCCGCGAGGGCATGCCGATCGGCTGCAAGGTGACGCTGCGCAAGCAGCGCATGTACGAGTTCATGGATCGCCTGATCACGATCGCGCTCCCGCGCGTCCGCGATTTCCGCGGTCTGAACCCGCGTTCCTTCGACGGCAACGGCAACTACGCGCTGGGCCTCAAGGAGCACCTCGTGTTCCCGGAGATCTCGTACGACAAGGCCGAGGCCACCTGGGGCATGGACATCGTCATCCAGACGACGGCCCGCACCGATGCTGAGGCGCGCGCGCTCCTCACACAGTTCCGATTCCCGTTCCGGCAGTGAGCCCTTCCTAAGGTCTCAGACGCGGACACCGGAGAGAGAAATGGCAAAGAAAAGCTCGATCGAGAAGAACAAGCACCGCGAAGCGCTGGTGAAGCTCTACGCTCCCAAGCGCAAGGCGCTGCTTGCCACGGCGAATGACGAGTCCCTCGAAATGGAGGAGCGCTTCGAGGCGCGCCTCAAGCTCGCGGAACTGCCCCGCAATTCGTCCCCCACCCGCATCCGCAACCGCTGCGGCATGACCGGCCGTCCGCGCGCCTTCTATCGCAAGATGGGCATCTCGCGCATCGCGCTGCGCGAACTCGGCAACCAGGGTCTGATCCCCGGTCTCGTCAAGTCGAGCTGGTAAGGAGCAACCACCATGGTCAACGATCCCGTGGGTGATATGCTCACCCGCATCCGCAACGGTCAGCAGCGCCGCCGCAACGTCGTCCAGACGCCCGGCTCCCGCCTGCGCGCCAGCGTGCTCGACGTCCTCAAGTCCGAGGGCTACATCCGCGACTACGCGACCACGGATTACGGCAACGGCCGCACCGAGTTCGCGATCGAGCTGAAGTACTACGACGGCCAGCCCGTCATCCGCTCGATCCAGCGCGTGTCGAAGCCTGGCCGCCGCGTCTACTCGTCGGTCGGCGAGCTGCCGCGCGTCGCCGACGGTCTCGGCGTCACCATCGTGTCCACCCCGCAGGGCGTCATGGCCGACCACGAGGCGCGTGAGCGCAACGTCGGCGGTGAAGTGCTCTGCAAGGTGTTCTGATCTCGGACTTGGAGGAATAAGGCGATGTCTCGCGTAGGCAAGAAGCCCGTTCCCGTCCCGTCCGGCGTGACGGCCACGGTGACCGGTCAAACGGTGAAGATGAAGGGCTCCAAGGGCGAGCTCCAGTACGTTGTCCCCAACGTGGTCGACGTGAAGTTCGAGGACGGCGCCGTCTCGGTGCAGCCCAAGAACCAGACCAAGGAGGCCCGCTCGCTCTGGGGGACCTCCCGTGCACAGGTGGCGAACCTCGTCGAGGGCGTCTCCAAGGGCTTCGAGAAGAAGCTCGAGATCACCGGCGTGGGTTACCGCGCCGCGATGGCCGGCAAGGCTCTGAAGCTCTCGCTCGGCTACAGCCACGACATCGAGTACGAGATCCCCGCGGGGATCACGATCGCGGTGCCGAAGCCCACCGAGATCGTCATCTCCGGCATCGACCGGCAGGTGGTCGGCCAGGTGGCCGCCGAGATCCGCGACTATCGCGGCCCGGAGCCCTACAAGGGCAAGGGCGTGAAGTACGCGGGCGAGTTCATCTTCCGCAAGGAAGGCAAGAAGAAGTAAGGGCCGCCGAACATGTCACGCAAAATCGATGCACTCGACCGCCGCAAGGCGCGTGTGCGCCGCGCGCTGCGGGCGGCGGCCAACGGACGGCCCCGGCTCTCGGTGTTCCGTTCGTCCAAGCAGATCTACGTCCAGGTCATCGACGACGCGGCGGGCAAGACCCTCGCTGCGGCCTCGAGCCTCGACAAGGATCTCCGCACCGGCCTGAAGACCGGGGCCGACGTCTCGGCGGCGCAGGCCGTCGGCAAGCTCGTCGCCGAGCGCGCCAAGGCCGCCGGCGTCACCCAGGTGATCTTCGATCGCTCGGGCTACCTCTATCACGGGCGCGTCAAGGCGCTCGCCGAAGCCGCCCGCGAGGGTGGCCTCGAGTTCTAAGATTGGCGGAGGAGGGCGGCTCGCGCCGCTCTCCGTTCCAGACGATTCAAGCGAGCGGGTCCGCCACCCGCGCCAGTGAGATGGACATTCAGTATGGCACGTGAACGTGAAGGCGGGGGCCGCGGCCGCCGCGATGAGCGCGAGGAGCGCGACAGCGAGTTCGTGGACAAGCTCGTCCACATCAACCGGGTCGCCAAGGTGGTGAAGGGCGGCCGTCGCTTCGGCTTCGCAGCCCTCGTCGTCGTCGGCGATCAGAAGGGCCGCGTCGGCTTCGGCCACGGCAAGGCACGCGAAGTGCCCGAGGCGATCCGCAAGGCCACGGAAGCCGCCAAGCGTGGTCTCGTCCGCGTGGCGCTCCGCGAGGGCCGCACCCTGCACCACGACGTCTACGGTCGTCACGGCGCCGGCAAGGTCATCCTGCGCGCCGCCCCCCAGGGCACCGGCATCATCGCCGGCGGTCCGATGCGCGCCGTCTTCGAGACGCTGGGCATGCAGGACGTGGTGGCCAAGAGCCTCGGCTCCTCGAACCCCTACAACCTCGTGCGCGCCACCTTCGAGGCGCTCAAGAACGAAGACAGCCCGCGCTCCGTCGCGGCCCGTCGCGGTCTCAAGGTGTCGGCTCTCCAGGCCCGTCGCCGCGATGCCGATCCGTCCGACATGTCCGAAGCCGCAGTCGCGTAAGGGGAGGGTCCGATGGCACAGAAGACTCTCCGGGTCGAGCAGATCGGCTCGCCCATCCGCCGCGAAGGCGACCAGCGCGCGACGCTGATCGGCCTGAAGCTCAACAAGCTGCACCGGGTCTCCGAGCTGGAGGATACCCCCTCCGTGCGCGGCATGATCCGCAAGGTGCAGCACCTCGTGCGCGTTCTCAGCGACGCGGCCTGAGGGAGGGCATCATGAAACTCAACGAACTTCGCGACAACGACGGCGCCACCAAGAATCGGATGCGCGTCGGCCGGGGCATCGGCTCCGGCAAGGGCAAGACCGCGGGACGCGGCGTTAAGGGTCAGAAGGCCCGCACC
The DNA here is from genome assembly GCF_001422885.1 of Methylobacterium sp. Leaf104. Taxonomy (GTDB): domain Bacteria; phylum Pseudomonadota; class Alphaproteobacteria; order Rhizobiales; family Beijerinckiaceae; genus Methylobacterium. The sequence continues at coordinate 10,949 of NZ_LMMZ01000005.1, forward strand.
GGCGTCTCCATCAAGGGCTTCGAGGGCGGCCAGATGCCGCTGCATCGTCGTCTGCCGAAGCGCGGCTTCAACAACCTGTATTCCACGGACCTGAACGAGGTGAATCTCGGTCGCGTCCAGCAGGCTGTCGATGCCGGCCGCATCGAGGCGGGCGCCACCGTCACCGTCGAGACGCTGATCGCCGCCGGCATCTGCGCTCGCGCCCGTGACGGCGTGAAGCTCCTCGGCGTCGGTGAACTGACCACCAAGCTGACCTTCGAGGTCACCCGCGCGTCGAAGTCGGCGATCGAGGGTGTCGAGAAGGCCGGCGGCACGGTCGCCGTGACCTATGGCGACGGTGTCTCCACCCGGGGCAAGCCCGCCCGCGTGGTTGCGTAGCCCAACGCCAGACTTTAAGTCGAAGCTCTGAGCGGCGGCCCGTGCAACCTCGCGCGTGGCCGCCGTATCAGTTTAAGGGGAGCCTCGGCTCCCGTACGGATCGATATCAGGAACCGGTGCCATGGCCTCAGCCGCCGAGCAGCTTGCCGCGAACCTCAATTTCGGGGCCATCGCCAAGGCCGACGAGCTCAAGAAGCGCATCTGGTTCACGCTGGGCGCGCTCATCGTGTTCCGCCTCGGAACCTACATCCCGATCCCTGGCATCGATCCGGAGCAGTTCGCGCGGAACTTCCAGCAGCAATCGGGCGGCGTGCTCGGGCTCTTCAACATGTTCTCCGGCGGTGCCGTCGAGCGCATGGCGATCTTCGCGCTCAACATCATGCCGTACATCTCGGCCTCCATCATCATCCAGCTCCTGACCTCGGTGATCCCGAGCCTCGAGGCGCTGAAGAAGGAAGGCGAGTCCGGCCGCAAGGTCATCAACCAGTACACCCGCTACCTCACGGTCGTGCTGGCGCTGGTCCAGTCCTGGGGCATCGCCTTCGGCCTGCAGGGATCGAGCGCCGCGATCGAGCCCGGTCCGTTCTTCATCCTGTCCACCGTCATCACCCTGACGGGCGGCACGCTCTTCCTGATGTGGATCGGCGAGCAGATCACGTCGCGCGGCATCGGGAACGGCTCCTCGCTGATCATCTTCGCCGGCATCGTCGCCCATCTGCCGGTGGCGATCGTCGGCGCGCTCGAGCTGAGTCGCACCGGTGCGCTGTCCTCGGCCGTCATCCTCGGCATGGGCGTGGCCGCCATCGCCCTGGTCTATTTCATCGTGTTCATGGAGCGGGCCCAGCGTCGCCTGCTGATCAACTACCCGAAGCGCCAGGTCGGCAACCGCATGTACGAGGGCCAGACCTCGTTCCTGCCGCTGAAGCTCAACACCGCCGGCGTGATCCCGCCGATCTTCGCCTCGTCCCTGCTGCTCCTGCCCGCGACGGTGGCGAGCTTCTCGGCCAATAACGGCGGCACCGGCATCCTGGCCACGATCACCACCTATATCGGCCATGGCCGGCCGCTCTACATGGTGCTCTACGCGGCCCTGATCATCTTCTTCGCGTTCTTCTACACCGCCGTGGTCTTCAATCCGGAGGAGACGGCGGACAACCTGAAGAAGCATGGCGGCTTCATTCCCGGCATCCGGCCGGGCGAGCGCACCGCGGCCTTCATCGACAAGGTGCTGACCCGCATCACCCTGATCGGCGCGCTGTACCTCACCTTCGTCTGCCTAGTACCCGAGATCCTGGCCTCCTACTCGTCGGCCGCCATCGGCTTCGGCGGCACATCCCTGCTGATCGTGGTCTCGGTGACCATGGACACGGTGGCGCAGATCCACGGTCACCTGATGGCCCACCAGTACGAAGGCCTCGTCAAAAAGGCGAAGCTGCGCGGGGCGACGCGCCGGCGCTGACGGCGCGGCGGGCTTCGCGCCCACCGCCGCCCTCGCTAGAGTTCAGAGACCCGGCCCCGCGCAGGATCGCCGGATAACCAAGCCGAACGGACCTGAGGAAACGACACCATGCGCATCATCCTGCTTGGGCCGCCCGGCGCGGGGAAGGGGACGCAGTCCGAGCGGATCGTGGCACGCTATGGCATTCCGCAGCTCTCGACCGGCGACATGCTGCGCGCCGCCGTCGCGGCCGGCACGCCGGTCGGCCTGCAGGCGAAGAGCGTGATGGAATCGGGCGGCCTCGTCTCGGACGCGATCGTGGTCGGCATCGTCGCCGACCGCATCGAGGAGGCGGACGCCAAGACGGGCTTCATCCTCGACGGATTTCCGCGCACCGTGGAGCAGGCCAAGGCCCTCGATGCGATGCTGGCGCAGAAAGGCATCGCTCTCGACACCGTCATCGAGTTCGTCGTGGACGAGGATGCCCTGGTCGGCCGGATCGCAAAGCGCGCCCAGGAAACGGCGGCCCGCGGTCAGCCCGTGCGCAAGGACGACACACCCGAGGTGTTCAAGACCCGCCTCGATGCCTATCGCAAGCAGACGGCGCCTCTGTCCGACTACTACGCCGGGACCGGGCTCCTGCAGACCATCGACGGCATGAAGCCGGTCGACGCGGTCTCCGAGGATCTCGTGGCGATCCTCGACCGCCACACCGCCCCCGCGAACTGACCCGAGGCGCGGGTGGCGCGGCCCTTCGGCCGCGGTCTTCCCGGGTTGACACATCCTCCGGCCCGCGCTAGTGGGCCGGTCTTCGTTCAGAGGAAGTGGGTCCGGATCGCCTCTCCAAGAGGCCGATGCGGGCCGATTTGTCGTTTTGGACGGCGCGCAGGGGCCGGTCTCCACCGGACGCGCGTGACACCCGGCCCGGCCTCAGGTCCGGCGCCCCCATGGAGAGACATCTTGGCTCGTATCGCTGGCGTTAACATCCCGACCAACAAGCGCGTCGTCATCGCGCTGCAGTACATCCACGGCATCGGCCCCAAGAAGGCCGAGGAGATCACCGGCAAGGTCGGGATCCCGGCCGAGCGCCGCGTCAACCAGCTGACCGACGCCGAAGTGCTGTCGATCCGCGAGACCATCGACCGCGACTACATCGTCGAGGGCGACCTGCGCCGCGAAGTCTCGATGAACATCAAGCGCCTGATGGATCTCGGCTGCTACCGTGGCCTGCGCCATCGCCGCAACCTGCCCGTCCGCGGCCAGCGCACGCACACCAACGCGCGCACCCGCAAGGGCAAGTCCAAGCCGATCGCCGGCAAGAAGAAGTAATCGGATCGAATTGGGAGGCTCTGCTCGGCCTCCCGCCCGTCGCGCAGGACCTCCCGCGCGGCGGATCCCGCCACGTGGCACGGTGATCCAAGCCCGCGCCGCCGGCACCCTAGAAGACTCCCGAGCGCCTGGAATGACGGGCGCGCCTGAAGGACGAGAGAACACATGGCCAAGGAAGCAACCCGCGTTCGTCGCCGCGAACGCAAGAACATCGTTTCGGGCGTCGCCCACGTGAACGCCTCGTTCAACAACACGATGGTCACCATCACCGACGCCCAGGGCAACACCATCTCGTGGTCGTCCGCCGGCGCCATGGGCTTCAAGGGCTCGCGCAAGTCGACCCCCTACGCTGCCCAGGTCGCGGCCGAGGACGCCGCCCGCAAGGCTGCCGAGCACGGCATGCGCACCCTCGAGGTCGAGGTCTCCGGCCCGGGTTCCGGTCGTGAATCGGCCCTGCGCGCCCTGCAGGCCGCCGGCTTCACCGTGACGTCGATCCGCGACGTGACCTCGATCCCGCACAACGGCTGCCGCCCGCGCAAGCGTCGTCGCGTCTGAGCGGACGCCGTCGCGAACTTTTGGGACCTGTCACGGAGACGCGCGTGTCGAATGCTCAGAATCCGCTTCCGGGTGTGCTGCGGTGGAGCTTGGGTGATCTGACGGTCACGGTGATGAATGACGGCTACCTTCAGGGGTCGCTGGATCTCGTCACCGGGATCGATCGTGCGGAGGCCGGCGCCTTACAGGCCGCCGGCTTTCGCGCGCAGGATCCCCGAATCACGCTCAACGCGTTCCTGATCACGGGTCCCGGGCGCAAGCCGCTCCTCATCGACAGCGGGATGGGCCATTTCGGTGGCCCGTCCCTCGGTCGCGTTCCGGCGGCCCTCGCGGCGGCCGGCGTCTCGCCGGACAGCATCGAGACCGTGCTGCTGACGCATCTGCATCCCGACCATGCCGGCGGCCTGATCACGGATGACGGCGCCGCGGCCTATCCGAATGCCGAGCTCGTGGTGCATGCCGACGAGGCGGCGCACTGGCTCGACGACGGAGCCCTCGCCCGCGCGCCGGACGGGGCGAAGCCGTATTTCGAGATGGCCCGGAAGGCGACCTCACCCTACGGCCGGCGCCTTCGTACCGTCGTGGGCGGCAGCGTCGCCCCCGGGATCGAGGCGGTCCCGCTGCCGGGGCACACGCCGGGACATACCGGCTATCGCATCACGTCGGACGACGCGTCGCTTTTGATGTGGGCGGACATCGTTCACCTGCCGGCGATCCAGTTCAAGCAGCCGGAAGCCGGTATGGTCTTCGACACAGACGTGGATCAGGCACGCGCCGTGCGCCGCCGGATGCTCGACGCCGTCGCGGCCGACCGGACCTTCGTGGCGGGTGCGCACCTGGAGTTTCCGGCCCTGGGCTACGTCGCCCGGGACGGGGCCGCCTACAGTTTCGTTCCGGAACTCTGGGTCGCGGCCCAGTAACGGTCCGCGCTCGACGCGGACGCAACAGTTTCCAGCCCGCCGGGCGCCGATGGCGCGGCGTCGACGGGCGATGCGTGGACCACCTGTGTGGCCCGCGCCGATCTTGCGAGAGGTAGCATCGTGGTCATTCAGAAGAACTGGCAAGAGCTCATCAAGCCGAACAAGCTCCAGGTCTCGACCGGGCACGACCCCAAGCGGGTCGCCACCGTCGTCGCCGAGCCCCTCGAGCGCGGCTTCGGCACCACGCTCGGCAACTCCCTGCGCCGCGTGCTGCTGTCCTCGCTCCAGGGCGCAGCCGTGACCTCGGTGCAGATCGACGGCGTGCTGCACGAATTCTCGTCGATCCCCGGCGTGCGCGAGGACGTGACCGACATCGTCCTCAACATCAAGACCATCGCCATCCGCTCGCAGACCGAGGCGCCCAAGCGCCTGACCCTGCGCAAGACCGGCCCCGGAATCGTCACCGCCGGCGACATCGGCACGGTGGGCGACGTCCAGATCCTGAATCCCGACCTCGTCATCTGCACCCTCGATGACGGCGCCGAGATCCGCATGGAATTCACGGTTGCGACCGGCAAGGGTTACGTCCCGGCCGAGCGCAACCGTCCCGAGGACGCGCCGATCGGTCTGATCCCGGTGGACGCGCTGTTCTCGCCCGTCACCAAGGTGTCCTACCGCATCGAGACCACCCGCGAGGGTCAGGATCTCGACAAGGACAAGCTGACGATGACGATCGAGACCAACGGCGCCGTGTCTCCGGAGGATGCCCTGGCCTATGCCGCGCGCATCATCCAGGACCAGCTCCAGGTGTTCGTGAACTTCGAGGAGCCCCGCAAGGAGGAGGCGCAGCCGCTCGCGCCGCAACTCCCCTTCAACCCGGCCCTTCTCAAGAAGGTCGACGAGCTCGAGCTCTCGGTGCGTTCGGCCAACTGCCTGAAGAACGACAACATCGTCTACATCGGCGACCTCATCCAGAAGTCCGAGGGCGAGATGCTGCGCACCCCGAACTTCGGCCGCAAGTCGCTCAACGAGATCAAGGAAGTCCTCGCCGCGATGGGCCTCCACCTCGGCATGGACATCCCCGGCTGGCCGCCGGAGAACATCGAGGATCTCGCCAAGCGCTTCGAAGAGCACTACTGAGGCGAGCCGTCGCAAGCCAAACGTGGCGGCGCCTCTCGGCGCCGCCGGTTCGGCCGACGCCATCGGGGTTCGCTTCACGCCAACTCCCAAACGAATCCCGCCGCGGGGTCATGCGGAATGAACAGCCCCGAAGAACCATTCGGAGGGGTGCTTGGCCGTACCGTGGCACGGCGGCCATCAACCAAGGACAGCCATCATGCGTCATGGATTTCGCGGTCGTCGTTTCAACCGCACCACCGAACACCGCAAGGCGATGTTCGCCAACATGTCGGCCGCGCTGATCAAGCACGAGCAGATCGTCACCACCCTGCCGAAGGCCAAGGATCTGCGTCCAGTCATCGAGAAGCTGATCACCCTCGGCAAGACCGACAGCCTGCATGCCCGCCGCCTCGCCATGTCGCAGATCCGCGACGAGGCCATGGTCCGCAAGCTCTTCGCCGTGATCGGCCCGCGCTACAACACCCGTCCGGGCGGCTACTGCCGCATCATGAAGGCCGGCTTCCGCTACGGCGACAACGCCCCGCTGGCCGTCATCGAGTTCGTCGACCGTGACGTCGACGCGCGCGGTAAGGATTCCGGCCCGGTTCTGGTGGACGACGCGGCGTAAGCCGCACCGCGATCCGACGACGAATCAGGCGGCCTCCGGGCCGCCTTTTTTGTTGGCCGCCGTGTCGGCCTCAGGCGGCCCGGTCGAGGAGCCGCGAGACCGCCGCCGCGAGTTCGGCCGACTCGAAGGGCTTGCGCAGCACGGGCAGGTCGGCCGGGATCGGGATCGCCTCGGCGTGGCCCGTGACGATGAGCACCGGCACATCGGACCAGCGCGCGCGCACGATCTCGGCGAACTCGACGCCGGTCATGCCGGGCATCGCCAGGTCGGCGACGACGAGGTCGAAGCGACCCTGTTCCATCAGCGACAGGGCGGTGGAGCCGTCGCTGGCCTCGCGCTCGCTGTAGCCGAAGCTCGACAGGAACGAGGCGGTCACATGCCGGACCTCGGAATCGTCGTCGACGACGAGGATGCGGGCGGCCCGGGCGGCCGGCAAGGCGGCCCCGGGCGATGGCACTTCGCTCGGGCTCGCCGCCTCGACCCGCGGCAGGATGATCTGGACGCGGGTGCCTTCCCCCGGCGCACTCTCGATGCGAAGGCGCCCGCGGGATTGCTGGGCGAGACCGAACACCATGGCGAGGCCGAGTCCCGTGCCCTGGCCCACAGCCTTGGTGGTGAAGAACGGCTCGCAGACCCGGGCGAGGATTTCCGGTGCGATGCCGCTTCCCGAATCGACGATCTCCACGGACAGGTAGGCACCGGCCGGCAAGTCGGGATCGGTCTCGAGGGCGAGACTGCGGGTGGCCACGACGATCCGGCCGCCCTCCGGCATCGCGTCGCGGGCGTTGATGCAGAGATTGAGGATCGCGAGTTCGAGCTGGTCCGGGTCGACGCAGGCGGCAGGCGCCTCGGGCGCGAGGATCGTCTCGACGGTGACGAGGCCGCCGAGGCTCCCGGCGAGCAGGTCGTGCATCCCGGTGATGAGGCCATTCACGTCGACGGCGCGGGGGCGCAGGTCGCGGGAGCGGCTGAAGCTGAGGAGGCGCTTGGTCAGGGAGGCGCCGCGCTGGGCCGCCTGCATCGCGTTGCCGACGAGGCGCTGGACCCGCGGCTGCTCGGCGACCTTGGGCGCGACGAGTTCGAGGCTGCCGAGGATCGCCATCAGCAGGTTGTTGAAGTCGTGGGCGATGCCGCCGGCCAGGGTGCCCAGGGCCTGCATCTTGTCCGACTGGCGCAGGCGCGCCTCCAGGGTCTTCTGCTCGGTCACGTCGCGCTCGATGGTGGCGAGGTGAGTGATCTCACCCGCCGCGTCGCGGATCGGCACGCGCGTGACGTGGCGCCAGCGTTCCGCCCCGATCGCGCCCTCGGCGACCAGGCTGTCGCTCGGCTCTCCGGCCGCGATGGCGGCGGCATCGGCGCTGCGGATCGCCTCCCCGCCGTCGAGGACCGCATCCTCGGTGCGCCCGAGACAGCCGGCGACGTCGCCGCCGAGGCGGGCGGCCTTGCGCGCGTTGAGGCGCACGAAGCGTCCGTCCGCATCCTTGAAGGAGATCGCGTCCTCGGCGTTGTCGAGGAGGCCGCGCAGGAGCGCCCGCTCGGTGGCGAGGTCCCGGCCGAGCTGGTGGCGTTCGTAGGCCTGGCGCACGGTGTTGCGCAGCAGGTTCGCGTCCCAGGGCTTCGTCGCGTAGCCGGTGATTCCGCCCTGGTTCAGGGCCGCGACCACCGCGCTCATGTCGGCGTAGCCGGTGAGCAGGATCGCCTGGGCGTCGTGGACCTTGCGCGCCTCGGCCAGCATGGCGTCGCCGGTCATGCCCGGCATGCGCTGGTCCGAGAGGATGACGGCGACGTCCGGGTTGGCCGCCAGGATCTGCAGCGCCTCGGCCGGCTTCGTCGTCGTGAGGACGCGGTACTGGTCCTCGAAAAGGTCTTCGAGGGCGATGAGGATGTCCGGTTCGTCGTCGACGGCGAGGATCGTGCCCAGTGACATGCTCAACCCGTCTGCCGTGGAATGCCGATCACGAAACAGGCCCCACCTCCGGGAGCGGCCTCGACGCTGAGCGTGCCGCTATGCGCCTGGACGACACTGTAGGCAATCGCGAGGCCGAGGCCTGTCCCCGAGCCGACGGGCTTGGTGGTGAAGAACGGCTCGAAGATCTTCTCGCGCAGCGCTTCGGGAATGCCCGGACCGGTGTCGCTGATGCGGATGACGTCGGTGTCGGGAAGGCTGCGCGTCTCGATGGTGATGGTTCCGGCCTCGGGCATCGCGTCCGCGGCATTGCCGAGGATGTTCATGACGACCTGGTTCAGGAGGGCGGGCGTGCAGTGGATCTCCGGCCGGCCGCCGAACTCCCGCACCACCGCGATCCGGTCGCCGAGCTTGTGCTGGATCAGGGCGAGGACGGTCTCGATCGCCTCCGGCACGTGCACCAGGGTGCGCTCGCCCTCGTCGAGGCGGGAGAACTTGCGCAGGTTGAGGACGAGGTCCTGGATGCGGGTGAGGCCCATCCGCATGGCCCCGACGCGGTCGCCGCATTTCTTGAGCCGGCGCGGGCTGTCGGGCGAATCGGGTGCGGCGGCGACCTCGCCGAGAATGCGCTCCACGGTGCCCTGATGGGCGAGGATGAAGGCCAGAGGATTGTTGATCTCGTGGGCGATGCCCGCCACGAGCTCGCCGAGGGAGGCCATCTTGGCTGCCTGGACGAGCTTGGCCTGGGCGTCGGTGAGCTTGCGGTTGGCGGTGGCGAGGTCCGCATTGGCCTGCTCGAGGGCCCCGGCCAGGGCAGCGCGAGCCTCCGCCGCCTCGGCCTCCGCCCGGGCGCGCTCCAGGGCGCGCTCGCGGGCACCGAATTCCCCGGCGATCCGGCGGTTGTCCTCCTCCAGGAGCTTGCGGCGCACGAGGCTGCGCACCCGCATCACCAGGATCTCGCCGTCGGCTTTCGACACGACATCGTCGGCCCCCGCCGCGAAGGCCTCGACGAGGAAGTCCTTGGCCGGATTGGAACCGGCGATCCCGACCACCTGGAAGGTCGGGGCACCGGCCTCGCGGCCCGCGAGCCCGGCATTGCGGTGGTCGCTGATCGCCCGGCACAGGGCGAGGCCGTCATAGGTCGTGGCGAGGAGGTCGATCGTCACGCAGTCGAAGGCGGCGCCCTCCGTCGCGAGGGCCGCGAGGGCCGCGTCGTGGCTGTCGGCCGTGGTGACCTCCTGGCCCTCATGGGCGAGGAGGCTGGCCAGGAAGGTCCGATAGGTGGCGCTCGCATCGACCACGAGGACGCGGCCGCGGCGGAAGGCTGAGACACCCGGCCCGTCGCTGCCGCCCATGCGCTCGCGCAGCAGGGCGCGGATGCGCAGCACGAGGAGGTCCCGATCGGCGGATTTCGCCACGTAGGCGTCGGCGCCGCTCTCCAGGCCCTGGCGCTCGCCATCGCGCGCGCCGGTGAGCATCAGCAAGGGCAGGGCGCGAGTGCGCAGGGAGAGCCGGAGCTGGCGGGCAAACTCGTCGCCGTTCATGCCGGGGAGATGGTGATCCGCCACCACAAGATCGGGCAGGCGGGTGTTGAGGTGGTCGAGGGCCGCCTCGGCGGTGGCGCAGCGCTCCACCGCGTAGCCCTTCGACTCGAGCAGGAGCCGCAATTCGAGGGCCTGGGTCTCGGAATCCTCGACGAGGAGGAGGCGGGGCGGAGCGGCCTCGGTCACGGCGCGGCCTCCGCGACGCGGGCGAGATGGGCGGCGATCCGGTCCAGGGGCAGGACGGTTCCGGCGGCCGAGAGGCGGATGGCGGCGGCCGGCATCCCGAACACCACCGCGGTGGTCTCGTCCTCGGCCACGGTGTGGCCTCCGGCGCGACGCATGTCGAGGAGGCCGAGGGCGCCGTCCTCGCCCATCCCGGTCAGGAGGACACCGATGCCGCGGGCGCCGGCATGCCGGGCGACGGAGCGGAACAGGGCCGTGGCGGCCGGACGCTGGCCGCCGACCGGAGCGGCGTCGCTGATCCGCAGGTGACCGCCGCCGCCGAGTTCCAGGTGCCGGTCCCCCGGAGCCACGTAGACGCGGCCGGGCTCGGCGCGCTCGCCCTCGCGGGCGAGGGCGACCGGCAGCCCGACGACCCCGTTCAGCCAGGTGGCGAAGCCCTCCATGAAGGCGGACCCCATGTGCTGGACGACGAGGACCGGAAGCTGAAAGTTCGCGGGTAGCGCCCCGATCACCCGGGCGAGGGCGGGAGGCCCGCCGGTCGAGGCCGCGATGGCGAGCACGCTGGCGGATTCCGGTACCCTCAGGGCCGCGGCCACCGGCGGCGGGGTAGCGACGCGACCGGCCCATTCCGAACCGATCGGCCGGCGCCGGATCACCGGCACGGCGGCCATGATGCGCAGCTGCGTGCAGATCTCGCTGGCGGCGGCATCGTAGCCGGCGTGGGTGGTGGCCACCGGCTTCTCGACCACCGATAGGGCGCCCGCCCGCAGGGCGTTCATGGAGATCCGCAGGGAGGAATCCTCGATCGAATCGGCGATGACCACGATGGGCGTCGGTCGCTCGGCCATGATCCGCCGGGTCGTCTCCAGACCGTCGATGCCGGGCAGGCGGATATCCATCGAGACGACGTCCGGGCGGATCTGCCCGATCGTCGCCAGAGCCTCCTCACCGGAGGCCACGGCCGCGACGACCTCCAGGCGCGGATCCCGGCCGACGATGTGGATGAGGAGCTGACGCACCACCAGGGAATCCTCGACCAGCATCACCCGCACGCGCGCGGGCGCCCCCGGCGTCGTTTCGTCCCGCCCGTGTCCGCTCACAGCAATTGTCCGATGGTGTCGAGGAGCTTGCGCTGGTCGAAGGTCTGCTTCGTCAGGTAGGCGTCCGCCCCGAGGTCGAGGCCGCGGGCCACGTCCTCCGCATCGCCGCGGGACGTCATCAGGACGATCGGCAGGCGCGCGAAGGCCTCATCGGCGCGCAGGGCCTTGAGCAGGCCGAAGCCGTCGAGACGCGGCATCTCCACGTCGGCGACGACGAGATCCACGGGTTCGACGCCCGCGCGCAGACGGTCGAGCGCGTCCTGGCCGTCCACGCAGACGACGACGCGGTACCCTGCCGCTTCCAAGATACCCTTCTCCAAGGTTCGCGTGGTGATGGAATCGTCTACGACAAGGATCGTCGAACGTGGCGCCTGCGCGATCGTTCCGCGGTTGCCCGTGGGTTGCGGCGCCGCAGCCGCGCCGGCCTCGCCCGCGCGTGCGATCAGCCCCTCGGCGTCGAGGACGAGGGCGGGCCGGTCCCCGGGCAGGATCACCGTTCCGGTGATCAGGCGGGGATCGATTCCGATCGGCGGGGCCGGCAGCACCCGCAGCGTCGTCACGTCGGACAGCCCATCCACGGCGAGCACGCATCGGCGCCCGTTGCCGCGGAGCAGGATCGCCGAACGGCCGGCTTCGCCCCCTTCCGCCGGGGCCGGAAGGCCGAGGAGGTTCATCAGATCGAGGACCGGCAGGCTGACGGCGCCGCCGTCGATCTCCACCTGCGCCACCGTGCGGCCCATCACCTGCGCGAGATCGCCACGATCCAGGCGCAGCAGGCGCTCGGCCGAGGCGCTCGGGATCGCGTAGGTGATCCCGCCGGCACGGACGAGGAGCATCGCCCGCCGGGCGGCCGAGAGCGGCAGCGCCATCACGAGCTCGGTTCCGACGGGGCTGCGCGGGCCGAGCCGGACCGTTCCGCCGAGCCGACGCGCGGCGTCGGCCACCACCGAGAGGCCGATGCCGCGACCCGAAAGGGTGTCGACGGCGGAGGCGGTGGAGAAGCCGGGCTCGAACACCAGGGCGAGGAGCGCCTCCGGTTCCGGATCGGCGTCCGCGCTGAGCAGGCCGCGGCGGCGGGCGGTCTCGGCGATGGCGGCGAGGTCCGGCCCGCGGCCGTCATCGTGCACGCGGACGACGAGGCGTCCCCCCTGGACCTCGACGTCGAGGCCGATGGCCAGAGCATCCGGCTTGCCGAGGCGCCGGCGCGTGTCGGGCGTCTCGGCGCCGTGGCTGAGCGCGTTGCGAAGGGCGTGTAGGACGGGGTCCTTGAGGGTCTGGAGCATCCCCCGGTCGACGGGGAGATCGAGGCCGCGCGCGGTCACCTCGATGGTCCGGTCCGCCTCACGGGCGTGGTCGCGCAGGGCTCGCGCGAAACCGCCAAAGGCGGTCTCGGCCGGGACCAGGGCCAGGCGCTCGGCCTCGCCGGCGACCCGGCTCATGGCGCCGTCCACGGAGGAGGCGAGGGCGCTGCGAACCCGAGCCAGATCGGCAGCGTCGCGCGCCAGGGCGAGGAGCCCGGTCTCCAGGGCCCGCATGTCCACCTCGGTTTCCGAACCTCGGGCGCCGCGCCGGCGCTCGGTGAGGCGGGCGAGGTCGGAGGCCCGGCGGCCGAGGCGGGCGAGGCCCTCGGCGAGCACCGCCTCGCCGCCGAGGGCGCTGGCGAGTTCGTGCGTCGCCCGCGTCAGCGCCTCGACCGCGTCGGCCGGGACCCGCAAGAGTGTCTGCGCAGCCTCGCCAGGAGCCTCCGCCGGACCGGGCTTCGGTGCCGGAGGAGGGGGCAGGACACCGGGGGAATGCGGGGCAGGGGGCGACGGCTCGGGCACCGCGATGGCCTGCGGGTCGAGGGCACGGTCGAGGGCCGCGAGGGCGTCGTCCGGCATGTCCGGACCGGCACCGTCCGTCAGCCCGGCCACGTAGGCCTCGACCCGGTCGAGGGCGAGGTGGACGGCGGCGGTGTCCGTGCGCGACAGGCCGCCCTCCTGTGCCACCACGCGCTCGAACAGGGTCTCCAGGCGATGGGCAACGGCTTCCACCGCCGGAAGGTCGACGGCCCGGGACGCGCCCTTCAGGCTGTGCGCCCGCCGGAAGACGTCGTTCCAATCGGGGACATGCTCGCTGCCCTCGCCCCCCAGGGCGGCGCGGATCGCATCGATGTGCTCGCGGTGCTCGACCTCGAACGCCGCGAGAAGAAGCTGGCGAATGTCCATCGGTCGCCTAAGGCCGTCCCAGGGTTGCGGCGGGTTCCGAACCGACGGAATCCGCGCGAAGCCATTCGTGAACCATGCGCTTCCAGATCCTTCCGGCGCTTCGGAAATCCGAAAACCGTGTCAGTGCCGGTAGCGCTCGGCCAGCGCCATCAGGGCCTGGGCGAGTTCGGTGAGATTGGCGGAGGCCGCCTCGACCTCGCGGGTGCCGGCGGCGGTCTGCTGGCTCGCCTGGCGGATGTTTTGCAGGGCGCCCATCACCTGCTCGATGCCGAGCTGCTGCTGGTTCGTCGAGGCGACGATCTGCTGGAAAGTTTGCACGCTCTCCTCGACCCGGGCGGTGATCTCCTCGATGGTCCGCTGCGTGGTGTCGGAGCGGGCCTTGCCGGTGGCGGCGCGCTTGACCGCCTCCTCGGTGAGCATGACCGAGGTGTTGATGCCGCGCTGGATCTCGCCGAGGATCGTGCGGACCTGCCCGGTGGCCGCCTTCGCCTGGTCGGCCAGGAGCTTCATCTCGGAGGCCACCACCGCGAAGCTGCGCCCGCTCTCGCCGGCCGCCGCCGCCTCGATGGCGGCGTTCAGCGCCAGGAGGTGGGTGCGTTCCGAGATGTCGTTGACCGTGGTGATGATGTCGCCGATCGCCTGGGTCTTCTCGGAGAGCGCGACGATGTTTCCGGCCACCGCCTCGGCCTGCTCGCGGATCGAGTCCATGGCGCGGGCCGTGTCGGCCACCGCGCGCAGGCCGGCCCTCGAGGTCTGGGCGGTCGATTGCGCGGTGGCGATGACCTCGCCGGCGCGCTTGCCGATCTGGGCGCCCGAATGGGTGATCTCGTCGACCGTGGCGGCCGTTTCCTGCACCGCGGCGAACTGTTCCTCGACGCTGGCCGCCTGCTCCTGGGCGGAGGCGCGGATCTCGGCCGCCGCTGCGTTGAGGTCCGAGGTGGCGGCCCGGTTGGTCCGGGCGAGATCGGCGAGGCCCGCCACCATGCGGTTGAGGGTGCGCCCGAGCCGGCCGATCTCGTCCTTGCCGCGGGCGTCGAGGGTGCCCGAGAGGTCGCCCTCGCCGACCCGCTCGGCGAAGGCCATCACCGCCTCCAGGGGCCGCACCACGGCGCGGCTGATCAGCAGGGTGATGAGGATGCTGAGAACGATGCAGGCGGCCAGCGTCAGCAGGATGGAGAGACGGCTGCGCTCGTAGAGATCGGCGACGCTGCGCTGCCCGGCGGCGATGCCCTCGTCGAGGGCGTTGCGGGTCCGCTCGATGTCGTTGAGGAACATCTCCTGGCTGCGGTTGAGCGCCTCGTTGCGCGCCTCGACCCCATCGACATCCTTGGCGACGACGGCGGCGAGCTGCGCCTCGCTCGCGCTGCGCAGCTCGCGCAGCTCGGCCATGGCTTCGATGGCGACGCCGTTGATCTTGCGCCAGGCGAGGGCGCGTTCCTCGGATGCGGAGCGGGCCCGATAGCCCTCCGTGGCGCGGACGAGCTCGGCCAGGATCGCGTCCGCCTCCGTAGCGGTCCGTCGCCACGAGGCGGAGCCGTCATCCCGCTCCGGGCCGCCCCGGGCCCGCATCAGCAGCGCGATGATCGCGTTGCGGCGCTGGAGACCCATGTCGCGGGCCTTGTTGGCGAGGTCGTCGAGCTGGCGCCCCACCAGGAGGTCGCGGGTGACGATGGCATCGGTGGTGTCGCGCACCACGCCGATCTGCCCGAGGGCATAGAAGCCGAGCGCCACGATGACGACGGTGATGGCGACGAAGCCGAGGAGGATGCGTTTTCCGATCGAGATCGACACGTGGGGCTCCAGGCTTCGGAAAATCGACCGAGGCCGTGGCAGGCGGCGCCCCGGGGTCTCGGCATCACGAGAAGTCTCACCGCCGGAGCGGCAACGGGGCAGGGTCGGTCACGTCAGGTAGCGGCGCAGCAGGTGCGCCACATCGACGATGACGAAGCCGGGTTCCCCATCCGGTCCGGCGCCGGGCGGGGCATAGCCCGAAACCGCCTCGGTGCTCAAACCGGCCTCGCCGAAGGTCGGGGCCTCCGCCGCCTCGGCGATCTCGGCGACCCCGAGGACGCGGTCGACGGCGAGCGCCACCGGAACTGCGCCCCCGCGCAGCAGGACCACGTGGCCCTCGCCGCTCGCCGCCTGGGTGCCGCGTCCGAGGGCGCGCCCCAGGGCGATCAGGCTGACGACGCGGCCGGAGATGGCGATGACGCCGAGGATCGCCGGCGGCGCCCCGGGTAGGGGAGTCACGGGCCGCGCCGGCAGCACCTGCGCGACCTGGGTGAGGGCGAGGGCGAAGCGGTCGTCGCCGCAGGCACAGACGAGGACGGCGCGGGTCGGCGTCCCCGCCTCGGCCGTCGCGAGTCGGCGCCGGGCGAGCAGGCGGGAGCGCTCGGCGCGCAGGGCCTGCAGGCGGGCGGCGGGGGCTTCGGCCCGGGTCTGCGTCACGGCCCTTCTCCTGTCACGCCGGCACGGGCAAGGGCGGCGCTGCGCGCGAGCTCGTGCGGACCGAGCCCATCCCCCTCGGCCACCACCGCATCGGGGGCCAGGGCTTGGGCCAGACGGATGGCGTTGTCGAGGGCCCGCGCCGCGTCCGAGCGCCGGCCGAGGCCGATCATCAGCAGACCGAGCTGGTAATGCGCCATCACGAAGGCGCGGTCGAGGTAGAGCGCGCCGCGCCAGGCGCGCTCGGCCTCCGCCTCCCGTCCGAGGCTGTGAGCGAGGAGGCCCTCGTAGTAGTGCAGGACAGGATCGGTCGGTGCCGCCTGGATCGCCCCCCGCACCGCCCGCCAGGCCTCCGCGGTCTCGCCGGCATCGGCCAGCAGCCGGATCCGCTCCAGATCGCCCGGCGTCCCGTCGGCCTCCGGCTCGATCGGTATCCCGGCCCCGGACGGTCCGACCTCTGCCGGAACCGGCACCGCGATGGCGGGCGCGAAGGCGGGACCGGGAGACGGCTCGGGGTCGGGCATCGGCGCCGGCACCCAGGGCGCCGGCGAGACGACGGTCGGAACCGCGCCGCGCGGGCGATAGGCGACGGTCCCGGGCAGGTTCACGGGCTCCAGCATCGCCGCGATGGCGGGATTCGGTTCCGCATGGCCGATGAGGAGCCAGCCCTCGCGGGTCAGGCGTCGGCCAAGCCCACGGACGATGCCGAGGACGATTTCGGTCTCGAAGTAGATGAGCACGTTGCGGCAGAGGATGAGGTCGAATTCGGCCATGGGCGGGGCGGCGCGGACATCGAGGAGGTCCATCAGGTTGCGTCGCTCGAAGCGCACCATCCGGCGGAATTCCGGACGCAGGGCGTAGGTGCCGTCGCGGCCCGGCCCCGCGACCGCCGGACCCGGCACGAAGTAGCGCAGGCGCTCGCCGGGGGGCAGGGTGCGCAGGGCCCAGCGGCCGTAGATTCCCGCCCGCGCGGTCTCGAGGGCGGCGGTGCTGATGTCGGTGCCGAGGATCGAGACGCGCCACTCGGGCAGGGCAGACCCGAGGAGCTCGTGCAGCAGGATGGCGATCGAGTAGGGCTCGGCTCCCGTGGAGCAGCCGGCGCTCCAGACCCGGAGGGTGCGCTCGGCCGCACGGGCAGCGAGCAGCGCGGGCAGGATGGTGCTGCGCAGGGCCGCGAACTGCTCCGCGTAGCGAAAGAAGAACGTCTCGCTGATGGTGATCTCGGCCTCGAGCGCCGCCCATTCCGGGCCGCCGGTCAGGCGGTCGTCGAGGCAGGCGGCATACGCCGTCGAATCCGCGACCCCGAGTGCCCGGAAGCGCTTGCGCAAGCGGTCGAACAGCAGGTCGTCCTTGTCGGCATAATAGTGGTGGCCGGTGCGCGCGATGATCCGGGCCTTGAGGGCGGGGAAGCCCGGATCGACCTCCGGGCCGGAGCGCGGCGGACGCGTCATGGGCGCGGCATGCCGGGTCGCGACCGGGTCAGGCGGCCGTCAGCGCGGAGAGGCGCTCGGCCGCCGCATCGGCCAGGGCCGACAGGCGCGCCTGCTCCTCCGCCGTCAGGAGGCGGGACATACCGAGCACGTGGACCAATCCGTCCGCGCGCGCGATCTCGGCGACCACGCAGCCGTTGAGCGTGCACTCCGCCACGATCGGGCGGAGCGCCGCGTCCTCGACCGTGATCAGGTCCTCGACGCGGTCGACCAGGAAACCGGTGCCCCGTGGCGCATCGAGGAGGATGTGCCGGTAGGCATCCTCCGCTGCGCCGCGCGCAGCGTCGGTGCGCAGACCGAGGAGCCGGGCGAGGTCGACCACAGGCACGGGGGTGCCGCCGAGATTGAGGAAGCCCGCCAAGGGCCCGCCCCCAGCCGGCGGCAGGTGCAGATCCGGGAGCGGCAGCACCTCGCTCACCGACGTCCGCGCGAGCGCGCAGGGGACGCCCGCCACGTCCAGGAGAAGGAAAGCGCTGGTCTCGGACAGGGGCGAATATCCTCGTGGGCGGGACGGAACCGGACGCGATCCGAGCGCGGACCTCGGCCTTGATAGGACGGCGATGCGCGAGGGGGCAAACACGAATCCGTGGTCTCGCTCCGGACTCCGCACTCGCGAAGCCGCTCGATCGCCCCTAGACTCTTCCGCGCCGGCGCTCGCCGCACCGTCCCGTCCCAGGAGCCTTCGCATGTCCCGACACGCCCATGCCGCCCGTGCCGCTCTCCTGACCGTCCTCCTGGCGGGTCCCGGGGTGGCGGCGGCCGATACGCCCGGCGCGGACTGGCTGACCCCGGCTCAGACGAAGCAGGCCCTGACGCGTGCCGGCTACAGCGAGATCACCAAGCTCGAAGCCGATGACGGGCACTGGGACGGCGAGGGGATCAAGGACGGGCGGCGCATGCGGTTCGATGCGGATCCGAAGACCGGCGCCATCCTGGGCGAAGTTCCGGTCGAGTAGGTCGGCCTCCGTCCGACGCCCGTTATCCCGGACCGCATGACGCCGGAACCGGCAAGATCGTGCGTCCCGGCGTTGACCGGTGTCTCGGCCTCCGGTATGACACCCCACACGATTTTTCGATTCGCTCTCTCGGGCGGACGAACGAGGCAGACGAAGACGCGATGCGTGCCATCCTTATCGTAACGAAAGCGCCACCGACGGGGCGGACCTGACAACAGGGTCCGCGATCCGAATGGTGGCGCATGCAGGGTCCCTCGGGACCCTTTTTTATTGCCGCGACGCGCCGGACGACACGAGCAGCACAGACAGTTTCAAGGAGCAGGACGATGGGCGGCGAGGTCATGACCGGGGCCGAAATGGTCATCCGGGCGTTTCAGGATCAGGGTGTCGACACGCTGTTCGGGTATCCCGGCGGCGCGGTACTGCCGATCTACGACGCGCTCTTCCACCAGGAGACCCTGAAGCACATCCTCGTGCGCCACGAGCAGGGCGCCGTCCACGCGGCGGAGGGCTATGCCCGCTCGTCCGGCAAGGTCGGCTGCGTGCTCGTCACCTCGGGTCCGGGTGCCACCAACATCATCACGGGTCTCACCGACGCGCTGCTCGACTCCATCCCGCTGGTCTGCATCACCGGTCAGGTTCCGACGCACCTGATCGGCACGGACGCCTTCCAGGAATGCGACACGGTCGGCATCACGCGCCACTGCACGAAGCACAACTACCTGGTCAAATCGATCGACGACCTGCCGCGCATCCTGCACGAGGCGTTCTACGTCGCCGCCAACGGCCGCCCCGGCCCGGTCGTCATCGACCTGCCGAAGGACATCCAGTTCGCGTCCGGCGTCTACGAGCGCCCGACCCAGAACGGCCACAAGACCTACAAGCCGGCCTTCAAGGGCGATGCAGGTCAGATCCAGGCCGCCATCGAGCTGATGGCGTCGGCCCGCCGACCGATCCTCTACACCGGCGGCGGCGTCATCAATGCCGGCCCGCACGCCTCGGCCCTGCTGCGCCGGCTCGCCGCCGAAACGGGCTTTCCCGTCACCTCGACCTTGATGGGTCTCGGCGCCTTCCCGGCGTCCGACGACCAGTTCCTCGGCATGCTCGGCATGCACGGGACCTACGAGGCCAACCTAGCGATGCATGATTGCGACGTCATGGTCTGCATCGGCGCGCGCTTCGATGACCGCATCACCGGCCGCCTCGACGCCTTCGCGCCGTTCTCGAAGAAGATCCACGTCGACATCGATGCCTCGTCGATCAACAAGGTCGTCAAGGTCGATGTCGGGATCGTCGGCGATTGCGGCTCGGTGCTGGAGGACATGCTCGCCGCCTGGAAGGCGCTGCCGCGCCAGCCGGACAAGGCCCGCCTGGAGGATTGGTGGACGAAGGTCCGCACCTGGAAGGCGCGCGACTGCCTCGCCTACTGGCCGTCGGGTACGATCATCAAGCCGCAATACGCCGTGCAGCGCCTCTACGAGGCCTGCAAGGATCGGGAGACCTACGTCACCACCGAGGTCGGCCAGCACCAGATGTGGGCGGCGCAGTACTTCAAGTTCGACGAGCCGAACCGCTGGATGACCTCCGGCGGCCTCGGCACCATGGGCTATGGCCTGCCGGCGGCCATCGGTACCCAGCTCGCCCACCCGGACGGCCTCGTCATCGACATCGCCGGCGAGGCCTCGATCCTGATGAACATGCAGGAGCTGTCCACGGCCGTGCAGTACCGCCTACCGGTCAAGATCTTCATCCTGAACAACGAGTACATGGGCATGGTGCGCCAGTGGCAGGAGCTCCTGCACGGCTCGCGCTACTCGCAGAGCTACTCCGAGAGCCTGCCGGACTTCGTCAAGCTGGCCGAGGCCTACGGCGCCAAGGGCATCCGCTGCGAGAAGCCGGGCGACCTCGACGCGGCGATCGCCGAGATGCTCGACTATGACGGCCCGGTCGTCTTCGATTGCGTCGTCGACAAGAAGGAGAATTGCTTCCCGATGATCCCGTCGGGCAAGGCGCATAACGAGATGCTGCTGTCCGACTACCTCGGCGAGACCGGGGTCGAGCTCGGCGACGTCATCTCCGCAGAGGGCAAGATGCTGGTCTGAGCCTCCGGACCCATCCTGACGCACTCGGACCGGGCGCCGCCGCACCCGGTCTCATCCGATCGGCCCGGCCGGGCCGCACACGACACGCCATCGCAAGACGCTAGATCCGGGGCACGCCATGAACGCCATGAACACGCACTATCCCGATGCCGGCCGGGTCGAGCCGATCAACCGGCACACCCTGGCGGTCATCGTCGACAACGAGCCCGGCGTGCTCGCCCGGATCTCGGGCATGTTCTCGGGCCGGGGCTACAACATCGAGAGCCTGACGGTGTCGGAGACCGAGGTGGCGCGCCACCTCTCCCGCATCACCATCGTCACCGCCGGCACCGACGCGGTGATCCAGCAGATCAAGGCGCAGCTCGACCGGCTGGTGCCCGTGCACCGGGTCGTCGACCTCACCCTCCAGGGCAAGGCCCTCGAGCGCGAGCTCTGCCTGGTCAAGGTGGCGGGCACCGGCGAGCACCGCACCGAATCGCTGACCCTCGCGGCCGCCTTCGGCGCCAAGACCCTGGACGCGACGCTGAACTCCTTCGTGTTCGAGGTCACCGGCACCACCGAGGAGATCGACCGCTTCATCGGCCTGATGACGGTGATCGGCCT
The DNA here is from genome assembly GCF_001422885.1 of Methylobacterium sp. Leaf104. Lineage (GTDB taxonomy): Bacteria > Pseudomonadota > Alphaproteobacteria > Rhizobiales > Beijerinckiaceae > Methylobacterium. The sequence goes on from NZ_LMMZ01000005.1 coordinate 31,852, forward strand.
CGTGGAGATCTCCCGCACCGGCATCGCCGCGATGGGGCGCGGCGCCGAGCCGATGTAGCTTCGGCGCACCTGCGCGTGATGCGCCGCCCTTCTGGTGGAGGATCGCGCGTCGGAAGCCAGGCTGACGCGATCCGCGCACGATTTTGTTCTTCGGACTCTCGGCGGGCTCGGATCGCAGTGCGGCTTCAGGATCGGGCAATCCATCGAAGTCGAGTGCCTCGGAATCAGGAGCGATCCATCGCCTGGCAGGAGCGCACGCTCCGCATCCTGGATCATAGGCCGGACGAGATGCTCGCGAACGTCCAGCACAGGCCCGCTGCCCTACTTGGCCTCGACGCCGATTGAAGCGACCTGGAAGGACCTTCATGACCACGCTCTACTACGCCCCCGGCGCCTGCTCGCTCGCCTCCCACATCGCCCTGGAGGAGACGGGGGCGCCTTACGAGACCGTGCGCCTCGACCTCGCCAAGGGCGACCAGCGGGCGCCTGCCTACCTCGCCGTCAACGAGCGCGGCCGCGTGCCGGCGTTGGTGGAGGGAGAGTGGGTTCTCACCGAGAACACCGCGATCCTGCGCCACATCGCCCGCACGCATCCCGGGGCCGGCCTCTGGCCGGAGGCGCCGCGCGACCAGGCCCGGGTGGACGAATGGCTCGGCTGGCTCTCCACCGGCCACCACATCGCCTACGCACATATCCGCCGGGCCGAGCGCTACACGGGTGACGAGTCCGCTGTCCCAGGCATCCAGGCCAAGGGGGTGGAGACCTGCGGCGACCTGTTCACGATGACGGAGGTCAAGCTCTGCAACGGCGGCTGGGCCGTCGGCGAAGCCTACAGCGTCGCCGATCCCTACCTGCTGCTGTTCTGGATCTGGGGCCGCGGACCGGCGCTGGGCTTCGACATGGCCGAGCGCTTTCCCGCCTGGACGGCGCATGCCCGCGCCATGGCCGCGCGCCCCGCCGTCCAGGCGGTCTTCGCCCGCGAAGGCCTCAGACTGCCCGGTTGAGATTGGGCGAGGCCCCTTGCCCGCACGGCCGAATCGGCTTAGGGAGCCGCGTACCGTACGGTACGGTACTGGCACCCTCGAAGCATGACCCCGAGTTCGGCACTCCCTGACGAGACGGTGCACGACGCGCCCTCGGCCCGCCAGCAGGCGGTGCTCGATGCAGTGCTCGCCCTCCTCGTCGAGGAAGGCGACCAGCTCACCATGGATGCGGTGGCGCGCCGCGCGAGTTGCTCGAAGGAGACTCTCTACAAGTGGTTCGGGGACCGGGACGGTCTCCTCACCGCCACGGTGCGCTGGCAGGCCTCGCGGGTCCATGCGGGGCGCGACGCCGGGAGCGCCCTCGACGCGGCCACCCTGCGCGACCGCCTGCTCGATTTCGCGGTGACCTGGCTCGACGTCATCGCGGGCCGCACCTCGGTGGTGCTCAACCGCATCGCCATCGCGCATGCCGGCTCGCGCAAGAGCAACCTCGGTGGCATCGTGCTGGCGAACGGGCGGCTCGCCATCGGCGGGCGGGTCAAGCCCGTGCTCGAGGCGGGACGCGCGGCCGGGTTCCTGACCTTCGAGGACAGCGAGACGGCCTTCCGGACCTTCCTGGGTCTGGTCGGGCGCGACATCCAGATCAGACTTCTTCTCGGCGACGCCCTCGACCTCGACGCCGCCGAGATCCGACGCGACGCGGCCCGTGCCGTCGATCAGTTCCTGGCCCTCTACGGCCAGGCCCGACCCTGACACCCCACGAGAAGAGGAACCAACCCATGCGGGTCTATTACGATCGCGACGCCGACCTCAACCTGATCAAGGGCAAGAAGGTCGTCATCGTCGGCTACGGCAGCCAGGGCCATGCCCACGCGCTGAATCTGCGCGACTCGGGCGTCAAGGGCATCGTCATCGCGCTCCGCGAGGGCTCGGCCACCGCCAAGAAGGCGGAGCATGAGGGCTTCACGGTGATGAACGTCGCCGACGCCGCCAAGCAGGCCGACGTCGTCATGATGCTCACCCCCGACGAACTCCAGGGCGACATCTACAAGGAGTCGCTGGAGCCGAACATGAAGCAGGGCGCCGCCCTCCTGTTCGCCCACGGCCTCAACGTGCACTTCAACCTCATCGAGCCCCGCAAGGATCTCGACGTGCTCATGGTCGCCCCGAAGGGTCCCGGCCACACCGTGCGCGGCGAGTACCTCAAGGGCGGCGGCGTGCCGACCCTGATCGCCATCGCCCAGGACGCCTCGGGCAACGCCCACGACCTCGGCCTGTCCTACGCCTCGGCCAATGGCGGCGGCCGCGCCGGCATCATCGAGACCACCTTCAAGGAGGAGTGCGAGACGGACCTCTTCGGCGAGCAGGCCGTGCTCTGCGGCGGCCTCGTCGAGCTGATCAAGGCCGGCTTCGAGACCCTGGTCGAGGCGGGCTACGCCCCCGAGATGGCTTATTTCGAGTGCCTGCACGAGGTGAAGCTCATCGTCGACCTCATCTACGAGGGCGGCATCGCCAACATGAACTACTCGATCTCGAACACCGCCGAGTACGGCGAGTACGTCACCGGCCCGCGCATCGTCACGCCGGAGACCAAGGCCGAGATGAAGCGCGTCCTCAACGACATCCAGTCGGGCATCTTCACTCGCAACTGGATGCTGGAGAACAAGGTCGGCCAGACCTCGTTCAAGGCCACCCGCGCCAAGCTCGCCGCCCACCCGATCGAGGAAGTCGGCGCCAAGCTGCGCGGCATGATGCCGTGGATCTCCGAGAAGGCCCTCGTCGACAAGTCCAAGAACTGATCTTTTCCAAGACCTGTTTCTTCGAAGGCGCGGTCGGGCTTGGCTCGGCTGCGCGTCTTGGATGAAGCCGGCGCCGCGCAATCGGCGCCGGCTTTTTCACGGCCGTGCGAACCGTCTCTCTCCGGCGGGGGCGGACACCTTGCCGAGCGGGGCGAGGGAAGCATCGTCTCCGGTCGGGGATTCCCCAGCCGACCTCCTTTGCGGACCCCATTCTCCCGCGGAGGGGCTGAAGGATCCGCACCGCTGTTGTGCTCGGGCGGGTTTCCCGCGATCATCCCGCGCAACGGTCGCCCAGACGAGAGCAGCCGAAACGCGGAGGACCCCCATGGCATCGCTCTACTACGACGCGCATCGCGCGCTGCAGGAAGAGTTCAAGACCGTCAAGCTCGCCGAGCGCCTGGATACGGGCTGGGTGCAGGACGGGATCGGCGAGACCGAAGCCGCCTTCATCGGCAGCCGGGACATGTTCTTCCTTTCCACCGTCGACCCCGACGGCATGCCCACCGTCTCCTACAAGGGCGGAAGCCCGGGATTCGTGAAGGTGATCGACGGCAACACGCTGGTGTTCCCCGGCTTCGACGGCAACGGCATGTGGTATTCGATGGGCAACATCGAGGGCCAGTCCAAGGTCGGCCTGCTGTTCATCGACTTCGAGACCCCGCACCGGGTCCGCGTCCAGGGCCATGCCCGGATGCTGCGCGACGATCCCCTGTTGGCCGAGTACACGGAAGCCAAGTACCTCGTCCGCGTCGAGGTCACGAAGGCCTGGGTCAACTGCCCGCGCTACATCCACAAGTACCAGAAGGTGGCGCAGAACCGATACGTCCCGACTCCCGAGAAGGAGACGCCGCTCGCCCTCTGGAAGCGCCTCGACATGGTCGCGGACGTCATCCCCGAGGAGGACAAGGCCCGCGTGGCAAAGGAGGGCAAGATCGAGCTGCCCGAGTACGAGGCTCGGGTGGCGCGCGGCGAGAGCTGAAACAGCGAGCCCGCCCTCTCTTCGTCGGGGGAGAGGGCGGGCTACCTCAGACCATCCGCAGGCGCGGCCCGCGCCGGACGAAGCCGACGATGTCCTTGACGGCGTCCAGGGTCGGGGCCGCGATGGCCTCGGCGCGCTCGGCGCCGTCGGCGAGCACCGCGTCGATCTCGGCCGGGTCGGACACGAGGCGCTTCATCTCGGCGCCGAGCGGCGCCAGGGTCTCGACGGCGAGTTCCACCAGCGCGCCCTTGAAGGCCGAGAACTGCGCGCCGCCGTAATCGCGCAGCACATCCTCCCGGGAGACGTCCTTCAGGGCCGCGAAGATGCCCACCAGGTTGTCGGCCTCGGGGCGACCGGCGAGGCCGGCCACCTCGGAGGGGAGGGCGTCCGGGTCGGTCTTGGCTTTCCGCACCTTGGCGGCGATCGCATCGGCGTCGTCCGTGAGGTTGATGCGCGAATTGTCGGAGGCGTCCGACTTCGACATCTTCTTGGTGCCGTCGCGCAGGCTCATGACCCGGGCGGCCGGACCGCCGATCAGCGGCTCGGTGACGGGGAAGAAGCCTTCCCCGGCATCGTGTCCATGCGCCGCGATGGAATCCGAAAAATCGTTGTTGAACTTCTGGGCGATGTCGCGGGTCAGTTCGAGGTGCTGCTTCTGGTCCTCGCCCACGGGCACGTGGGTGGCGCGGTAGGCCAGGATGTCGGCCGCCATCAGCACCGGATAGGCGTAGAGCCCGATCGAGGCGTTCTCCCGGTCCTTGCCGGCCTTGTCCTTGAACTGGGTCATGCGGTTGAGCCAGCCCAGCCGCGCCACGCAGTTGAAGATCCAGGCGAGTTCGGCGTGCTGGGGCACCTGGCTCTGGTTGAAGACGATCGATCGCTTCGGATCGATGCCGGCCGCGAGGAAGGCGGCGGTGACTTCGCGGATCTGGCCCTTCAGCGCGGCCGGGTCCTGCCACAGGGTGATCGCGTGCATGTCGACGACGCAGTACAGGCACTGCGCATCGCGTGCCTGCATCTCGACGAAGCGCTTGATGGCGCCGAGATAGTTGCCGAGATGCAGGTTCCCGGTCGGCTGTACGCCCGAGAACACCAGTTCCTTGAACGCGGTCATCGCGGCGGGGTCCTCGTGCGGATTGGGGTGAGGCGGCCGCCGGCAAGACCGGCACGGCCGAGCGCCGGTTTCTGAACGCCGCGCCGGAACCGGTCAAGGCTGATCGGTCCAGGCGAGGCGCCGATCACGCCGACCCCGTCACGGCTCGCGGATCGCCCCGCCGGCGCCCATGCGGGCCTGTCCTTCGGGGCAGAGGTCGAGGAGGACGCAGCGCCCGCAGGCGGGATTGCGGTGGTGGCAGACCTTCTGCCCGTGCAGCATCAGCACTTCGTGGTTGTCGTAGAGGGCCTGCGCGCTCCAGTCGGCGGGCAGTTGCGCGCGCAGGATCGGGTGCGACGGCCCGACATCGACGCGGGGCCCGATGAGCCCGGTGCGCTGGGCCACCCGGTGGTGGTGGCTGTCCACGGGCAGGGCCGGCATCCGCAGGACGCTGAAGGAGAGCACCGCCGCGCTGGTCTTCGGACCGACCCCGGGAATCGCCTCGAGCCAGGCCCGGGCCTCCTCCACCGCCATGTCCTCCAGGAAGTCGAGGGTGAGCGCGCCGTGACGGGCCTGCACGGCGGAGAGGATCGCCTGGAGCCGTGGCGCCTTCAGCTCGGGCCAGGTCACCCCGGCGATCGTCGCCTCGATCTCGGAGACGGGCGCGGCCAGCATCCGCGCCCAGTCGGGGTAGCGCGCCCGCAGGGCCTTGAAGGCCCGGCCGGATTCGGCGTTGCGGGTCCGATGGGACAGGAGTGAGGACACGAGCTCGCTCAACGGGTCGAGGCTATGGAAGTACGGGATCGGGCAGCCGTAGACCGGACAGAGGCGCGCGTGGATCGCCAGCGCCTTGTCGGTCAGGGCCGGGTCGACCGCAGCCGCTGCGGGCTTTGCGGAGCGGGTCCGGCGGGGGCGGGGGCCGGCGAGGTCGTGCCCTGATGCGATCGGCATGCTGGAGGAATCCAGCCCGAGTCTCCGTGGTTCCCGACGGCCATGCCGGTGCTGACGGATCTGGCAAAGCGTAACGTGCCAGCCGGGTAGAGCGCCTTGCATGATGCAGTGCAATGTGAAACCCTGAACCGGTCATCAAAGACGATACGGGAGAGCCCAGGTCGAGCGTTTCACACGCAGAAGCCTTGAACCATGGCGCCGACGGAGCAACCACCCCCGGAAACTCTCAGGCACAATCACCGTACCGTTGGACAATCTGGAGAGAGGCGCCTGACGGCGTCCACCGAAGGAGAAATCCCGAACCGCATTCGCGGTTGGGGAGAAGCTCTCAGGTAACCGCGACAGATGGGGGCAGCCGGAAACGCTCATTCGCGCTTCCGGAGGCTTTGTGTCGTGGAGAGATCCGATGTCCCCTGATGTGGCCCGCACCCCCCTGCATGCCCTGCACCTCCGCCATGGCGGCCGGATGGTTCCGTTCGCGGGCTACGCCATGCCGGTGCAGTACCCGGCCGGCCTGCTCAAGGAGCACCTGCACACACGGGCCCAGGCCGGCCTGTTCGACGTCTCACACATGGGCCAGATCCGGCTCACCCCGCGCTCGGGCGACCTCGACGATGCCGCGCGCGCCCTGGAGACCCTGCTTCCCATCGACGTGCTCGGCCTGAAGCCGGGCCGACAGCGCTACGGACTCCTGCTCGACGGCTCGGGCGGCATCCGCGACGATCTCATGGTCGCCCATTGCGGCGACAGCCTGTTCCTCGTGGTCAACGCCGCCAACAAGGCGGCCGACGAGGCCTACCTCCGAGCGCACCTGTCGGACATCTGCGAGGTGACCGTGCTGGCCCGAGCCCTCGTCGCCCTGCAGGGGCCGGGTGCGGAGGAGGTCCTCGCCCGTCTGGCACCGGAGGTGGCCGAGATGCGCTTCATGGACGTGCGGATGCTCGGCCTCCTCGGCACATCCGCCATCGTCACCCGCTCCGGCTATACCGGCGAGGACGGCTTCGAGATCTCCGTCCCCGAGGACAGGGCCGAGGCCCTGGCCGAAGCGCTGCTGTCCGATCCGGCCGTGCTGCCGATCGGGCTCGGCGCCCGCGACTCCCTGCGCCTCGAAGCGGGCCTGTGCCTGCACGGCAACGACATCGATCCCGGCACCGACCCTGTGGAGGCCGGCCTGTCCTGGGCCATTCCGAAGGTGCGCCGACGCGGCGGCGCCCGGGCCGGCGGCTTTCCCGGCGCCGGGCGCATCCTCGACGCCCTGGAGGCCGGCCCGGCCCGCAGGCGCGTCGGCTTGGCCCCCGACGGACCCACGCCCGTGCGGGCGGGCGCGCCGCTCTTCGCCGACGAGACCGGCGCGGCGGTCGGCCAAGTGACCTCCGGCGGTTTCGGGCCGAGCCTGCAGGCGCCGATCGCCATGGGCTACCTGCCGGCCGCGCTCGCCGCCCCCGGCACCCGCGTCTTCGCCGAGGTGCGCGGCAAGCGCCTCGCCGTCACGGTGGCGGGCCTGCCTTTCGTGCCGGCGGGCTTCAAGCGGACCTGATCCGGCCCGTTCCATCACCCCGACCTTGCCATCAACCAGGAGAGAGCGATGCGGAAGTTCACGGACGAGCACGAGTGGCTGGACTGCGCCGGCGACGTCGCCACGGTGGGCATCACCACCCATGCGGCCGAGCAACTCGGCGACCTCGTCTTCATCGAGCTGCCGAAGGTCGGCGCCAAGCTGACCAAGGGCGAGGCCGCGGCCGTGGTCGAGTCGGTGAAGGCGGCCTCCGACGTCTACGCGCCGGTCTCCGGCGAGGTGACCGAGGTCAACGAGGCGGCGGTGGCCGACCCGTCCAGCGTCGGCGCCGACCCGCAGGGCGCCGGCTGGCTCTATCGCATCCGCCTCGACGATCCGGCCAGCCTCGACGGGCTGATGGACGAGGCCGCCTACGCCGAGTTCGCGAAGTAACGCGCGGACCCCAAACCCTCCCCCTACCGATCTCGCGTGCGCAAGTCGGGCAGGCCCGACTTGCGGTGGGGAGAGGGACGCGCACGAGGCGCATTTGAATTCATCCCTCCCGACGAGGCCCTCATGCCCCACGACCGCTACGACCCCTACGATTTCGCCAACCGCCGCCATATCGGCCCGACGACGCAGGAAATCGACGCGATGCTGGGCGTCGTGGGCGCCGAGAGCCTCCACACCCTGATGGACGAGACCCTGCCGGCCGACATCCGCCAGGAGGAGCGCCTCGATTTCGGGGTCGCCATGACCGAGCGCCGGGTGATCGAGCACATGCGCGGCATCGCCGACAAGAACCGGCTCCTCGTCTCGCTGATCGGGCAGGGCTACCACGGCACCACCATGCCGCCGGTGATCCAGCGCAACATCTTCGAGAACCCGGCCTGGTACACCGCCTACTCGCCCTACCAGCCCGAGATCAGCCAGGGCCGCCTCGAGGCGCTCCTGAACTTCCAGACCCTGGTCTGCGACCTGACCGGGCTCGACATCGCCAATGCCTCGCTCCTCGACGAGGCCACCGCCGCCGCGGAGGCCATGGGCATGGCCCAGCGGATCTGTGCCAATGGAAGGACCAGCTTCTTCGTCGATGCCGAGTGCCTGCCCCAGACCATCGCGGTGCTGCGCACCCGCGCCGCGCCGCTGGGCTGGACCATCGTGGTCGGCGATCCGGCCAGCGACCTCGACCCCGCCCAGGTCTTCGGCGCGATCTTCCAGTATCCCGGCGTCTGCGGCGGCATCCGCGACCTGACCCGGCCCATCGCCGACCTGCACGCGGCCGGTGCCGTCGCGGTCGTGGCGGCCGACCCCCTGGCCCTGACGCTCCTGACCTCGCCGGGCGAGATGGGCGCCGACATCGCCGTGGGCTCGATGCAGCGCTACGGCGTGCCGATGGGCTATGGCGGCCCGCACGCGGCCTACATGGCCACCCGCGACGCGCACAAGCGCACCCTGCCGGGGCGGCTCGTCGGGGTCTCGGTGGATGCCCGCGGCAACCGGGCCTACCGCCTGGCGCTCCAGACCCGCGAGCAGCACATCCGCCGCGAGAAGGCGACGTCGAACATCTGCACCGCGCAGGTGCTGCTCGCCGTCATCGCCGGGATGTATGCGGTGTTCCACGGCCCGCGCGGGCTCAAGGCCATCGCCGCCCGGGTCCACCGCGACGCCGTGCGCCTCGCCGGCGGCCTGGAAGCCCTCGGGTTCACGGTGGAGCCGGAGCACTTCTTCGACACGATCACCGTACGGGTCGGCGCCTTCCAGGGCCTGATCCTCGGACAGGCGGTGGCCAACGGCGTCAACCTGCGCAAGGTCGGCGCGGACCGCATCGGCATCACGGTGGACGAGCGCACCCGCCCCGACATCCTCCAGGCCGTCTGGCGCGCCTTCGGGGCCACGGACCCGGCCTGTGACGAGGCCTGGCCCGAGACCCGCCTGCCCGCCGGGCTGGTGCGGACCTCGCCCTACCTGACGCACCCGATCTTCCACATGAACCGGGCCGAGAGCGAGATGACGCGCTACATGCGCCGCCTCGCCGACCGGGACCTGGCTCTCGACCGGGCGATGATCCCGCTCGGCTCCTGCACGATGAAGCTCAACGCCACCGCCGAGATGCTGCCGATCTCCTGGCCGGAATTCGCCGAGATCCACCCCTTCGTGCCGGTGGATCAGGCGGAAGGGTATCAGGTCCTCATCGGCGATCTGTCCGAGAAGCTCTGCGCCATCACCGGCTACGACGCGATCTCGATGCAGCCGAATTCCGGCGCGCAGGGGGAGTACGCGGGGCTGCTGGCCATCCGCGCCTACCACCTGTCGCGGGGCGACGCGCACCGGACCGTCTGCCTGATCCCGTCCTCGGCCCACGGCACCAACCCGGCCTCGGCGCAGATGTGCGGCATGAGCGTGGTGGTCGTCGGCGCGGATGCGCAGGGCAACGTCGATCTCGACGATTTTCGCCGGAAGGCCGAGCAGCATTCCGACAAGCTCGCCGCCTGCATGATCACCTACCCGTCGACCCACGGGGTGTTCGAGGTCCAGGTCCGCGCGATCTGCGACATCGTCCACGGCCATGGCGGGCAGGTCTACCTCGACGGGGCCAACCTCAACGCCCTGGTGGGCCTCGCCCGACCCGGCGACATCGGCGCCGATGTCAGCCACCTCAACCTGCACAAGACCTTCTGCATCCCGCATGGCGGCGGCGGCCCCGGCATGGGTCCGATCGGCGTCAAGGCGCACCTGATCCCGTTCCTGCCCTCCGACCCGCGCAACGGAGAGGAGGGCGCGGTCTCGGCCGCCCCCTACGGCTCGGCCTCGATCCTGCCGATCTCCTGGAGCTACTGCCTGCTCATGGGCGGTCGCGGCCTGACCCAGGCAACCCGGATCGCCATCCTCAACGCCAACTATATCGCGTCCCGCCTGAAGGGCGCCTACCCGGTGCTGTATTCCGGTGCCAACGGCCGGGTGGCGCACGAGTGCATCGTTGACGTGCGGCCCTTCCAGAAGAGCGCCGGCGTCAGCGTCGACGACATCGCCAAGCGCCTGATCGATTGCGGCTTCCACCCGCCGACCATGTCCTGGCCGGTGGCCGGCACCCTGATGATCGAACCCACCGAATCCGAGACCAAGGGCGAGATCGACCGCTTCTGCGACGCCATGCTGGCGATCCGCGAGGAGATCCGCGCGATCGAGGAGGGGCGGATGGACAAGGCGAACAATCCCCTCAAGCACGCCCCCCACACGGTGCGCGATCTCGTCGGGACCTGGGAACGCCCCTATTCGCGCGAGGCGGCGTGCTTCCCCTCCGGAAGCCTAGGGATGGACAAGTACTGGCCCCCGATCAACCGGGTCGACAACGCCTATGGCGACCGCAACCTCGTCTGCGCCTGCCCGCCCGTGGAGTCCTACAGCGAGGCGGCAGAGTAGCGCCCGTCCGTCGAACGCTCCCGTCCCACCCCGGGGCGGGAGCGCCGACCCGTCCTAGACACGGTCGGGCAGCGTGATGGTTACCATCTTCCCGGTCAGAGGATCAAAGATCGTCACTGTCATGACAGCCTCCGCTGAAACAGCCGAGCGCCGAACCTTCCGCTCGATTGTGGCTGCAACTTGACCTTAGGGTTATCCACAAGCATCGAGCCTGTTGATCACCGGGGAATACATTCCATCCGCGCAGCGAAACCCGTCTCCCGACCACCGGCATCGAAGGTCGGGAAACGCGCGGATGCGCGGACCACGCGACGTCGTCACCGGTGAACGCGATTTTCCGATCCGGGAGCGCACCCGGCCGACGACGCCGCGGGGAAGCCAAGCCAAGCCGGGTCCGGGCGATCGGATCACCCGGTGGGGCGCCGAGACGTGGAGCCTTGCGATTGCGGGAGTTAAGCGACGCCGGGGGTGGCCGGGACGACCTTGGCGACCGCGATGGTGCCGTCATCGAGGGTGAGAAAGCGGATGCCGCCCAGCCGGAACGTCTCGACCACGAGTCGATAGCTCCGCCGGGTCACGTCCTGCGGTTCCACTTCGACGCGCTTGATCGTCGAGATGGACAGACCGCTCTTCAGGGCCAGGTCGGACATCGACCAGTTGAGCAAGGCCCGCGCGGCCCGCAGGTGGTCGGCCGTCAGACCGTCGGCCTCGGCATCGCTCTCCGTCGGAACCATCTCCGTCGGCACCACATTCGGCCTGCCGAGCTTCTCGCAGAGCGTCGAGAACACGACCTGTCCGAGGCGCTTCTGGAGTTCGTCCTCGAGGCCGGGGGGAACGACGTCGACGGCCGGCATTCGGGTCCCGATCGGGCCCGCGGCGGCGTCCTTGGCATACGCCTGCGGCGCGACGAGTTCGCGCCGATTCAGATTCTCGAGCCAAGCGAGGGTGGGTTCAGTATACGGCATCTGGCGACACGTGCGGCTTGACCATCGACGGAGAGCTCACAACGCACATCATAGGCTTGGGCAGCAGATACAACCGGGATCGCGAAAGCACATCGACACGCCCTTCGCCCAAACCCCGAAGTACTCTGGCTACCACCATCGGAAAGTCAACAGCGTCCTACTTCGGTTATAGTATGGCCGATTAAGGTAAGTGTCAAGTTTTCGCGATATCGATACGAACCTGCGCAATCTTGACAAGCATGATCGTACCGTTGACGGACTCACGCCGGGCGGCCGTTATTCCGGCGCGTCTCGGTGGGCGTGCGGCCATAGAGGCGGCGGTACCTCTGCGCAAAGTCGCCCATGTGCACGAAACCCCAGTGGCGCGCGATGTCGGCGATGGACAGGGGCTCCGTGGTGGACGAGACCAGATCCGCGTGGGCCCGCGCCAGGCGCCGTTCGATGATGAACTGGACCGGCGTGCATCCGATCTCCCGCCGGAACTTGTCCTGGAGCGAGCGGACGCTGATCTCGGCAGCCGCCGCGATATCGGCCAAGGTCAGGGCCTGCGACAGATTTGCCTCGATGTAATCCAGTGCCGCCCGGAGGCTGCGGGAGGAAATGTCCATGGCACTGGACGGGACCGATGCGACGCGCCTCGGCCAGGCCGACAGCAGCTGGTAGCTCAGGACCTCTTGGATAAGGGGGAAGATCAGGTCGTCGTGCCTGTCGGCTTCCTCGATTCGATGCTGGGCCTGCCGCAGCGTGAGGAACAGGGACCGTATGCCGGGCGCCGCCACGTCGGCGACGGGAGCGAGCTGGGCCAAGTCGGGCTCGCGGCCGCCCGTGAGGGCCGCTTGCGCGGCGATCAGGACATCGACCCCAAAGGTTCCGCTGACCGCACTGAAGGCGCTCGAGGCTTCAGTCTCGCGCAGATCGTCGAAATTGACGAGCGTCGCATGCGTCGGCATCCCCTCGACCGCCCCGCTCCGGCGCCGATAGACGATGTGCCCGGCCGTCACGAACCGGATCGAGAGCAGGCGGGCATCGTATTTCGGCTTGGTGACGAACCCGCTGGCGGAGTGCGTCCGCCACAGGCTCAGGGGCTCGCTGTGGAAGCCGGTGAGCGTGATTTCGGGCGTGGTCGAGTGCTGCGTGTCGAAATTGACCGCGATGCCCCCGTGATCGTTGAATCGCTGAAGCTGACGCGGCGAGGCGATCGTCGCGGAGAAATGTATCCGAGGAAGCCGGACGATCGGCTCGGGATGCGGATGACCCGCCATCGTGCGCACCTGAAATCCTGTCGATCGCCGAGATGTCGCGCGGCGCTCTCATGTCAGGACGAGGAATCAAGACTTGCCTGCACGTAAGGACAGCACCTCCTGCACACGCAAGCTATTTTCCTACGATACGTTGATGATTTGCGACCAGGCTCTCGCCCGCATCTGTGGAGGAGCCGGATGGAACACAGACTCTAGGTTGGCTTTCTCCTCTTTTAGTTGTAGGCGCAGGACGAAAGGTGGACCGGCGCCCCGATAGCGCCCGCAGCCGGCCGGCAGGGCCGTCGCGCGTGACGGATTTTACGGACGGGGTCGACGATGCCGGGACTGCGCTACACGATCCTTCCGACCCCGATCGGTCCGCTGGTCCTCGCCGGGACGGATGGGGCGCTGGCCCGCATCGGCTTTCCCGTTGGGCGGGGTGCGGTGACGCCGGCCCCGGACTGGCAGCGCGACGACCGCGCCTTCGCACAGGCTCGCGCCCAGCTCGCTGCCTATTTCGATGGGCGCCTCACCCGCTTCGATCTCGCCCTCGCACCACGAGGGACGCCGTTTCAGCACTTGGTCTGGCAGGCGCTCGCCGAGATCCCACCGGGCGAGACGATCAGCTACGGCGAACTCGCTCGCCGGATCGGGCGCCCGAGCGCCAGCCGGGCCGTGGGTGCGGCCAACGGCGCCAACCCACTGCCCATCGTGGTGCCGTGCCACAGGGTCATCGGCGCCGGCGGAGCCCTGACCGGGTTTGCTGGCGGCCTCGAGACGAAGCGCTTCCTGCTGGAACTGGAACGGCGCCAGGGCGCCGGGCCATCCGCGCAGGCCCGTCTGCTCTGAGGAGACCGTCGCATCCTGGCGCCTTTCGGAGGCGCGGCGAAACTATCGCCTTCCTCCAGATTTCGCAGGCATTTGCGTATCGATACAACGTCGAACCAGCGGCAAAAATCTGACGCTTGGTACCCGCTGCCGGGGCCGATTTCGACCCGGACTTGCCATTCGTAACCCGTCCAGCGTCGCGCGAAAGCGATCGCTGACCCCGACCACCCTCGCGGACGCATCCCACCAACAGACCGATTGCCGTTGGTCGCAACAGCAGGTTAGACCGCTTCCAAACGAAAACCGTCGATCCGTAGGCTTTGAAGAGATGAGGGCTTCCAGTTGCCTAAAGCAGGATCACGAGAGCGGACGCCGGTCTCCCACGAGCGGGCTTCGGGAGCGATACGCTCCGCGATCAAGACCTCGCGGGGAGGAAGGCCGACGAAAGATCAAAGTGCGGAACTCGCGTCGCGCATCCTGGATGTCGCTTCAAATTTATTCGCGACGCAGGGCTTTGCGGCAACCTCGATGGAACAGGTCGCCGCCGCATGTGGAGCTGGCAAGGATACGGTCTATCGACGTTATCCGACAAAATCCGCCCTTTTTTCAGCCCTGATGGCGCGCCTGCATGCAACGCTGATCCCCGAACTTGATCAAGCCGTGAGCACCGACGGGACTGCTATGGAAAAGCTGCGCTCATACGCGCGCGTCATCCTGGACATCAATCTGCGCCCGGAGTTCCTGGCGCTCAACCGTGTCGCCCTCGGTGAGGCAATGGCATTCGGTGCAATCAAGCCCATTCCGACCCGGGAAGATCCGGTGATGGAACGTTTTGCCATCCTCGTCAAAAATGCGCAGGCTGCGGGTCATCTCGTCGGCGATGAGGCTTTCTTTCTCGCGGATCAGTTGCTCTACGCGACCTCGATCAAGCCATTGATCGCGGCGATGCTCGGCGATGACCGATACCGAGAGATGTGTGCACGGGAGGAATACTTCACAGCAGCCTGGACTTTTTTCCTGGCTGGAGCAGCCCCTCGGCAAGTGAGCTTGATGCCAGACCCGACTGGTGGCGAGGCGACAGCGAACTCCAGAACCGAGGGTTGAATTGATTGCCCGGTCATCCCATCGATCTACATGACACAGGCACAACCAAAAAATGGAATTATTCCAAGTTAGATCTTTGATATTGCTTGGAAATTAACTGGACTCGAACGTCCCGTTTCGCCTATCGCTTCAATCTCTCGGAGGTTGATGCGATATGGCAAAGCAGGTCCCAACGTGCGCAGGCACACTCGACATGCTGTGCCCGCGAAATGGGCGGCGGCAGCAACCCGCCAAACCGTCCGCCGTAGGGCACCTCGTTCTCGTCGGCGGCCTCGCCTCTATCGGACTGGTCACGGAGGTTTCCGCCCAAGCGCAGGTCGACCTCGAAGAGTTGTCCGTGATCGGACAGGGATCGTCGGTGGCGAAGAACGGCCAGCCTCTGCCGACCGGTATCGTCGGTCAGCCTCCGCCGGCCTATGCGGGCGGCCAGCTCGGCTCCGGCACCCGACTCGGCGTGCTCGGCAACCGAGGCGTCTTCGATACGCCGTTCAATACGGCGGGCTATACCGAGAAGCTGATCCGCGACCAGCAGGCGAAGAGTCTGCTCGACGTCGTCGCCAACGATCCGTCGGTGCGGGCGGTCGGATCGCTCAGCGACGCTTACGGGTCGTCGGTTCTCGTACGCGGCTTCATCCTGCAACCAGCCGATTACGGTTTCGACGGACTGTTCGGCATCGGCGATTTTCGTCGGCCGTTCGTCTTTAACGCCGAGCGCGTCGAGGTCCTGAAAGGGCCGAGCGCCTTAATCAACGGCGCTGCCCCGAACGGCGGCGTCGGCGGGAGCATCAACATCGTCCCGAAGCGGGCCTACGACGAACCGCTGACGCGCATCACGCCGTTCTTCCTCTCGCAGGGCCAAGGCGGCGTGATGGTCGATGTCGGCCGCCGCTACGGTGAGCAGAAGGAATGGGGCGTCCGCGCCAATGGCGTCTACCAGAAGGGCGAGACCGCGATCGACAAGGAGCGGCTCGATCTCGGGTTCGGCTCGCTCGCCGTCGATTATCGCGGCGACCGTTTCCGTGCCTCCCTCGATTTTGCCTACCAGGACAGCACCTACACCCGAAATCGCGGCTTCCTGTTCGTTGGGCCCGGCATCGACATCCCGTCCGCTCCTAGGCTGTCGCGCAACCTCGATCAGCCGGGCCAGTACCAGAAGACCAAGTCGTTCCTCGGTGCGACGCGCTTCGAGTACGATGTCACCGAGAATACGACCGTCTACGCGGCGTTCGGTGCTGGCGTCCTGAACGAGGACGACCTCTCCAGCTTCAAGTTCCTGACCTCGTCGACGGGCGCCTTCTCGAACACCTTCGTCCGGCAGAAGTTCGACAACGAGACCTACACGGCCGAGACGGGCGTGCGGACCCGCTTCGACACCGGTCCGGTCCGCCACACGGCGTCGCTCGCGGCAACGGGTTACTGGAACGAGGTCAGCTATCCGGTTGCGGTGCAGTTCCTGCCGAGCGCCACCCCGTCGAGCATCTATGCACCCGTGCCGATCGCGATCCCGAGCTTTACGGACCGGAACATCGGCGACGCGCGCGGAACCTCGCAGATCTACCGGAGCCTTGCCGTCGCCGACACCCTGTCGTCCCTGGACGGCCGAGTGCAGCTCACGGCCGGCGCACGCGTCCAGCAACTCGCCGGCAAGAGCTTCAACTTTACACCCGACACGCCGGGTTTCGGTCTTGCCACGTCGAGCTACGACAAGACGGTCATCTCCCCGGCCGCCGCGCTCCTGGTCAAGCCGACCGAGCATTTCTCGATCTACGGCAACTACGTCGAGGCGCTGGTTGCGCCACCGGTCTCGCCGATCGTACCCAGCACGGTGCTGCCGCCGATCGTCGCCGACCAGAAGGAGGTCGGCATCAAGTACGATTTCGGTCCCGTGGGTGCGAGCCTTGCCTTTTTCGAGATCAACCGTCCCAACGCGGTGCTGAACCCGGTCTCGCTGGCCTTTACGGCCGACGGACTGCAACGGAACCGCGGCATCGAGCTCAACGTCTTCGGCGAGCCGGTCCCCGGCATACGTCTGCTCGGCGGCGTCGCGGCGATCGACGGTCGCCTCGTGCGAACGGCGGCCGGAGCCTTCGATGGTAACGTGGCTCCCGGCGTGCCTGAACTGACGCTCAACCTCTACGGCGAGTACGACCTGCCCCCCTGGCTGCTTCCGGGTCTGACGGCGACTGGCCGTGTGATCCATACGAGTCGGCAGTTCTACGATCAGGACAACACCCAGAGCATCCCGGACTGGACGCGCTTCGATGTCGGACTGCGCCACACGTTCCTCGGCGCGTGGGGAAAGCCGGTGACCCTGCGTGCCGACGTCGTGAACGTCGCCGGCACGAGGTACTGGAACTCATCCGCCTTCTCCGGGATCCTGTCGCTCGGCACGCCGCGGACCTACCTGTTCTCGGCTCAGATGGATTTTTGAGGGTGGGTGAAGCGAGAGAGACCGCCATGGCCGCGGGCACGCCGCGGGTTCGCAGCTTCCGCATCTGGTCGGCGGTCCACACCTGGACCAGCCTGCTTAGCATGGCATTCCTGCTGATGCTCTGCCTGACCGGCCTGCCGCTGATCTTCCATCACGAGATCGATCATGCCCTCGGCTACGAGCCCGTGCTGCCGGAGATGCCCGCTGGAACGCCCCATCTCCCTCTCTGCAGCCTCGTCGCGGCGGCCGAGGCGAAGAGGCCGGGCGTGGTCGTGCAGTTCGTGTCCTTCGACAAGGACGAGCCGGACGCGGCGCTGGTCGGCCTCGCCCGGGCTCTCCAGCAGGTTCCGAGCGACTACTTTGTCGGGCTCGATCGCAGGACGGCCACGGTTCTGATCGAGGCGCATCCCGGGGCGGGCCCGATGGGCTTCCTCCTCAAGCTGCACACCGACATGTTCCTCGGGT
The DNA here is from genome assembly GCF_001422885.1 of Methylobacterium sp. Leaf104. Classification (GTDB taxonomy): domain Bacteria; phylum Pseudomonadota; class Alphaproteobacteria; order Rhizobiales; family Beijerinckiaceae; genus Methylobacterium. The sequence goes on from NZ_LMMZ01000005.1 coordinate 49,609, forward strand.
TGCCGGGCAAGCTGTTCCTCGGGGTAATGGGGCTGCTGTTCGTCGTCGCCATTGTTTCGGGCGTCGTGCTCTACGGCCGTTTCATGCGCAAACTCAATTTCGCCACCGTCCGCCGCACACGCAGTGCGCGCATCCGCTGGCTCGACTGGCACAACCTGATCGGGGTCGCGACGGTCGCCTGGGCCCTCGTCGTCGGCGCGACGGGCACGATCAACACTTGGGCCGACCTGATGCTGACGCTCTGGCAAAGAGGCCAACTCGCCGAAATGACGGCGCCTTATCGTGGCGTGCCGCGCCCTCGGACGCGCGTCTCGATCGACACGGCGGTGGCCACGGCCCAGGCGGCCGCTCCCGACATGACGCCGCGCCTCGTCGCGTTTCCCGGCACGGCCTTTTCAAGCGATAATCACTACGCAGTTTTCATGGCCGGGAATACGCCGCTCACCGCGCGGCTACTCAAGCCCGCCTTGATCGACGCGGAGACGGGACGCCTCACCGACATGCGGGCCATGCCCTGGTACGTGCAGGCTCTGTTCCTGTCGCAGCCACTACATTTCGGCGATTACGGTGGCCTGCCGCTGAAGGTCGTTTGGGCGCTTCTAGATGGAGCGACGGTCGTCGTGCTCGGCAGCGGAATCTATCTCTGGATCGCGCGCAAACGCTCAGTCGTTCCATGTGCGGCATCCGCCGTTTCTGGCAACCGCTCCTCATTCCTGGAACCCGACGCGTGATGCCTTCCACCGGTCAAGCACGCCGTATCTGGACGGCGCCGGCCATCATCGCTGCCGTCACGCTGGGCAGCCTAATCGGGGCACTGCTGACCGAGGAGGCCGACCGGGACGCCATCGCCGCTCTGATCCTGTTTCTAACCTTCGCTTATGCCATCGGTCTAGGTCTTTCACGAAGGAAAGACAGTCCAAGGCGAAGTCTGTGATGCCGTCAGCCAACTTCGTACCGTCGAGGCGTATCTATCGGCGCTTATTTGGGATAAGCATGCTATAAATCCTCGTGTTCAAAACGCATTATCTCGAAGCCACATAGTCCGCTTGTAGGCGCCGCCCTGGATGAGAACCTTCAAGCGGACCTTCCCAGCGTCAGCAGAGGGTCGTGAGCGGTCCCTGCGGCTATGCCCGCTTCGATGCATCTCCCTTCCCAAAAACGGACCGGCAGAAATCCACCCTTCTCGGACATTCAGGGCGGATACCATCCGTCGGATTTTGACCACTCGATCTCAATGACTCAGCCAGTGCGCCCGTCGTGCCTCCATCGCCGCCGGCGGATGAGTTGCGGAACGCGGGGCCGGCCGGCGGTATCGAGGCCCATCGCGACGAGCCGCGGAAGCTGGAGCCCCTCTTCCTTCGACTGCTCTCGCCTGATCGAGAACTGCGCCTCGGTCGCGACCCTCGCGGCGATCATCGCCGACACCGTGCTGTCCGGCTTCGCCCCGGAGCTGCTCGACGCGGACTCAACCGGTCAGCTCCGTCCTCGCCTGCCTGATCCTGGCCTGACTGCCCGTTTCCGCCCGGGCGCAGATCGCCTGCCGGCGCCGTTCCCCAGGCCGTCGCTGCCTCGACCTGAGGCGGGCAGGACGGACCCTGATGGTCTTCAGCCGGGACGACCGCCCCGTCGAGGCGGCGGACCCGCGTGATCCAACTCCAAGGCGGCCGGCGGCGCGAGGCCGCCTCGGATGCGGCCCGGCCGTGACCGCCCGCTACTTCGGCAGGGCGTAGATGTTCACGTCGAGCTTCTCGTCGGCCTTGTCGTTCAGGTCGGTCACGTATTCCTCGATGAACCGGTCCTGCACCACGATGTCCTTGGCGTCGAGATAGGCCGTCAGGGTCTCGTAGGTGCCGTCGATCTCGTCGTAGGAGCCCTTGTGCGGGAAGCGCAGGGCGCGTCCGCTCGGTGTCGAGCCGAAGCGCAGACCGTCGGCCTCGGCGGGCTTGGGGTCCGGCATCGCGGCGATCGGGATCATCGCGTCGTACTGGAAGCCATCGTCGTCGGTCTTGGCGAAGACCGCGATCGGACGTCCCACCGCCTGGATGCCGGCCCTGGCCAGATCCGCCTCGATGCGCTGGAAGGCCGCCTTGAGGCTCGGCACCGCCTCCTCCCACTTCGTCCGCCCGGCGAGGATCGCGGCCGGCTTGGCGGGCAGCGAGACCTCGTCGACGTCGTTGGCGTCGCCGGGCGTCGCCACCAGGGTCTGGCGCGGGCCGGCCGGCGGCGTCGCAGAGGGGGCCGCGCCGGCCTGGGCCGGCACCGGGATGTCCGCCGTGCCCGGCGTCTTCGGATCGGGATTGGTGGTGGTCGGCAGCGGATCGGCCGTGGCCGGCGGCGTTACCGGCTGAGCCGGAGCCGGGCTCGCGGCCCAGGCAACCGAGAGAACGAGGCCCCCGGCGAGCATCTTCAAGCTTGGGCGGGTCAAGGCGGTGGCTCCGGATCGGCGCGGGGCAGGTCGAATCGCATGCCTCCGGGCCCGTCCCGGGAAACTAGGCGCGATGCCTCCGCCCGGCGAGACGTCCCGGGTGTCGCGCCGCACGAAGCTGGCGGGGCGCGGCGCTTCTGCAACGCAGCCGCGCCCCCGGAGGCCCGTGCGTGCGCCGTCGCTTTGGCCTATAGCCCCGCGGGAGCCCTCGGCCCCGATGGGGACCGGAGCTCCGCGCGATCGGATACCCCGGACGCAAGGCACAGAGACGAGGCGGCATGAGCGAACTTGCCCATCGGCGGTTCCTGAAGATGCACGGAGCCGGCAACCAGATCGTGGTCCTGGACCTGCGCGGGACACAGACGCAGGTCACGGCCGGGGAGGCGCGCGCCATCGCAGCCTATCCGCGTGCGTCGTTCGATCAGCTCATGGTGATCCACGATGCCCGCACAGCCGCCACCGACGCATTCCTGCGGATCTACAACACCGACGGCTCGGAAGCGGGGGCCTGCGGCAACGGCACGCGCTGCGTCGCCTACGCGATGCTCGACGACCCCGCCATGGCGCGGCCCGCCGAGAGCGGCCGGCTGCTCCTCGAGACCCGGGGCAGCCTCGTGGGCGTCAAGCGCGTCTCCGAGCGTTCCTTCACCGTCGACATGGGCCGGCCGAAGCTGGCCTGGGCCGAGATCCCCCTGGCCGAGCCGTTCCAGGACACCCGCCGGATCGAGCTTCAGATCGGCCCGATCGACGATCCGGTGCTGCATTCGCCCGGCGTCGTGAACATGGGCAATCCGCACGCGGTGTTCTTCGTGGACCGCGATCCCGACACCTACGACCTCGCCCGCATCGGCCCGATGCTGGAGAACCACCCGATCTTTCCGGACCGGGCCAACATCTCGGTCGCCCAGGTCGTCGGGCCGGACCGGGTCAAGCTGCGGGTCTGGGAACGTGGCGCCGGACTGACGCTGGCCTGCGGCACCGCCGCCTGCGCCACCGTGGTGGCCGCCGCACGCCTGCGCATGATCGGCCGCGGCGCGACCGTCGGCCTTCCGGGCGGCGACCTCGTCATCGAGTGGCGCGCCGACGACCACGTGCTGATGACCGGCCCGGTGGCCCTGGAATGGGACGGCAGCCTGCCACCCGGGATCTTCGCGGCCAAGGGCCCGGATGGAGATGCGGCCTGAGATGGCGGTCGAGACCCTGACCTTCGGCTGCCGCCTCAACACCGTCGAGTCCGAGGTGATGCGTGGGCACGCGGAGGCGGGCGCCGCCTCCGGCGATCTCGTCATCGTCAACACCTGCGCGGTGACCGCGGAGGCCGGACGCCAGGCCCGCAAGGCCATCCGCAAGCTCGCCCGCGCACGGCCCGGCGCGGAGATCGTCGTCACCGGCTGCGGCGCCCAGGTGGAGACCGACGCCTACGCGGCGATGCCGGAGGTCGCGCGCCTCGTCGGCAACGATGCGAAGGGCCGGGCGGAGACCTGGTCCCTGCCGGTCCGGCCAGAGGCGCGCACCCGTGTCGACGACATCATGGCGGTGCGTCGGGCCAGCCCGACCCGGATCGCCGGCATCGCCGGACAGACCCGCGCCTTCGTGCCCGTCCAGAACGGCTGCGACCATCGCTGTACGTTCTGCGTCATTCCGTTCGGGCGCGGAAACTCGCGTTCCGTGCCAGTGCCGGATGTGGTCGACCAGGTCGCCCGCATCGTCGAGGCCGGCGGGAGCGAGGTGGTGCTGACGGGCGTCGACCTGACCGCCTATGGGCGCGACCTCGACGCGTCCGGGAGACTGGGATTCCTAATACAGACCATCCTCGCGCGCGTCCCCGGCCTTGCCCGGCTGCGCCTCTCCTCCATCGATTCCATCGAGGCCGACGCGGCGCTGATGGAGGCGATCGCCCACGAGGGGCGGCTGATGCCGCACTTCCACCTCTCCCTCCAGGCTGGCGACGATCTCATCCTGAAGCGGATGAAGCGAAGGCACACCCGCGCCGATGCGATCGAATTCTGCAGCACGGTCAGGAGCTTGCGCCCCGACGCCGTCTTCGGGGCCGACCTCATCGCAGGCTTCCCCACCGAGACCGAGGCGCAGTTCGCCCGCTCCCTCGATCTCGTCGCGGAATGCGGCCTGACCCATCTCCACGTCTTCCCATACTCCGCCCGCCCCGGCACGCCCGCCGCCCGGATGCCGCCGGTGCCCGGCGACGTCGTGCGGACCCGCGCCGCCCGCCTCCGTGCTGCCGGCGACGCCGCCCTGGCGACGCACCTCGCCAGCGAAGTGGGCCGCACGCACCGGGTCCTCACCGAGCGGGGCGGCCTCGGCCGCACGGAAGCCTTCACGCCGGTCCGGCTCCCCTCCGGGACGTCGCCAGGGATCTTCACGGACGTGACGATCGGGGGGCATGACGGCAGGGTGCTGATCGCCGCCTGAGCGGTCTCCGGAAGGCGGCCCGACCTCCCTCAGGACGCGCCCGAGGGCTCGATTCCGCAGGCCGCCAAGCCCGCCCGCATATGCGCCGGTGCAGGTGCCTCGACCCGGATCGGTGGCTTCTTCGGGTAGATCGGCAACCTGAGGGCGCGGGCATGCAGTTGCAGACCCGGCCCTCCGCTGCGGGGCGCGGTGCCGTAGATCGGGTCGCCGAGGATCGGGAATCCCATCGCGGCGCAATGGACCCGCAACTGGTGGGTCCGGCCGGTGACCGGCGAGAGGGCGAGCCAAGTCAGGCCGCCGCCGCGTCCGAGGACCGTGAAGCGGGTCAGCGCAGGGTCGCCGGTCGGATCGGTCTTCATCCACCAGGAGCGCGGGTCGTCGGAGCGTCGCGCCAGCGCCAGGTCGATCGTGCCGGCTTGCTCTTCGGGTCCGCCCTCCACCAGGGCCCAGTAGGTCTTCTCCACCGTACCGCTGGCGGCGAACAGCCTGTTGAGGCGCGCGAGCGCCTTGGCGTGGCGCCCGAGGGCGAGGCAGCCGGAGGTGTCGCGATCGAGGCGGTGTGCGGCCTCCGGCCGGCGGGGCAGCCCGAAGCGCAGGGCGTCGAGGTGATCGGTGAGGGTCTCGCCCCCCTTGGGACCGGGATGCACGGGCAGACCGGCCGGCTTGTCGATGACGAGCACAAGGGCATCGCGATAGAGGAGGCGCGCGCCTATGTCTGTTAGGAGGGCATCGGCTGGGGGCATACCCTCGCGCTAACCATGCCGGGTCCGGGGAGCAAGCGGGAATGAGCGAAGACAAGAGGCCGGGCTGGCTGCTGCGCAAGATGTTCGGCACCAAGGAGGAGGAGCGGCCCGCGCCGGTGCCGGTGCAGCCGCCGGACCCGAAGCCGGTCCAGAGACAACGTCCTGCGCCCGCGGCGGAGCCCGAGCCGGCCGTCGTCCCGACCGCGCCACCGTCGGACTCCCCGGCCTCGTTCTCCGAAGGCCAGCCGGACTTCGCCACCGCCGCGACGGATGTCTCCCACGTGCCCCCACCGCCCGGCGAGCCTGCCACAGGCACGCCCGACAAGAACGCGGTGCCGGACGAACTCGAAGGGGCCGACCTGCAGCCCGTGGAGGGAGCCGAAGAGCGTCCGCCCGCCGGCACGGCCGGCGACGATCCGCATCGGGGCGCCGAGGCCGCCGACACGACGAGCGAGGCCTTCGCCCCGGAACCTGCCGTCGTGCCCGAGCCGGCGCCCATGCCGGAACCCGAGCCCGAGGTCTCGACACAGATCTTCATGCCCGAGCCCGACATGGCGGGGGAGGAGCCCAAGCGTGGTTGGTGGAGTCGCCTCACGGGAGGCATGAAGCGCACCTCCACGGCGCTGACCGAGCGGGTCACCGGCCTGTTCACCAAGCGCAAGCTCGACGCCGATACCCTGGAGGAACTGGAGGACGCTCTGATCCAGGCCGATTTCGGCATCGAGACAGCGATGCGGATCTCGGAGGCCGTGGGCAAGGGTCGCTACGAGAAGGGCATCTCGCCAGATGCCGTGCGAGAGATCCTGGCGACAGAGGTGGAGCGCGCGCTCACCCCCGTGGCGATCCCCTTCCACATCGATTCCACGAAGAAGCCCTTCGTGATCCTGATGATCGGCGTCAACGGGGCCGGCAAGACCACCACCATCGGCAAGCTCGCACTCAAACTCAAGGCGGAGGGGCACTCCCTGATGCTGGCGGCAGGCGATACCTTTCGGGCGGCAGCCATCGAGCAACTCAAGGTCTGGGGCCAGCGCACGCAGACCCCGGTGATCGCCCGGGCGCAAGGGTCGGACGCGGCGGGCCTCGCGTTTGACGCCTACGAGGCGGCGAAAGCCCAGGGCACCGACGTGCTCCTCATCGACACCGCCGGACGACTCCAGAACAAGGCCGGGCTGATGGCGGAGTTGGAGAAAATCCTGCGGGTGATCCGCAAGATCGATGCGCAGGCGCCCCACGCCGTTATCCTCGTCCTCGACGCCACGGTGGGCCAGAACGCGCTGAGCCAAGTCGAACTGTTCTCGAAGGCCGCCAACGTGACCGGCCTCGTCATGACCAAGCTCGACGGGACGGCCCGCGGCGGAATCCTGGTGGCACTGGCGGCCAAGTTCGGTCTGCCGGTTCACTTCATCGGGGTGGGCGAGGGGGTGGAGGACCTGGAGCCCTTCGCGGCCCGTGACTTCGCCCGCGCCATCGCGGGGCTGGACGCCGGCTGAGCCAGCACTCGCCCCTGAAGCGCCTTGTCGCGGCGGGTCATCGCCCGCAATCCCCTAAGATGGACCTCATGCAGATCGAAGCCGTTCCCCCGCGCCGCCACCTTCCGCCCCTCCTCAAGCTCGCCCTCGAGCTCGGGCCACTGATGGTCTTCTTCTTCGGCAACGCCTACGCGGAGCGCCTCGGTGTGCATCCCGACCAGAAGCTGTTCGTGGCCACCGGCATCTTCATCGCCGCCACCGTGGTGGCGCTCGGCATCCACTACGCACTGATGCGGCGCCTGCCCATCATGCCTCTGGTGTCCGGCGTGGTGGTGGTGGTGTTCGGCGGCCTCACCCTGGCGCTCCAGGACAAGACGTTCATCATGATGAAGCCCACCATCGTGAACACGCTATTCGGCCTGGTGCTGCTGGGCGGCCTCGCCTTCGGCAAGTCCTTGCTCTCGGTGGTACTCGACTCGATGTTCGCTCTCACGGAGGACGGCTGGCGCAAGCTCACCTTCCGCTGGGGCATGTTCTTCCTCGTTCTGGCAGCCATCAACGAGGTGGTGTGGCGCACCCAGACGGAAGATTTCTGGGTCAGCTTCAAGGTCTTCGGCATCATGCCGCTGACCATCGCGTTCGCACTGGCTCAAACGCCGCTCCTGATGCGCCATGAGCGCAAAGCGCCAGATGCGGGTGCTGGGCCAGCCTGAGGATATCAGGTCGGGTGACGGTCCTCAGACCTCCCCGAGAAGGCGAGCGTACTCGGCTTCCGGAACACCGTAGGACGCACCGGCGATCGCCAGGAGAACGGCACGATCGCGAATTCCGATGCCACCCCGCCGCATCTTCAGGGCTCCGGCGAGCTCAAGTAGACGCAGCCCGGTGGTCACCCCGGCGCGGCGCACACCAAGCATCAGGGAGAGCGTCTCGTGCGTCAGGGGCAGATCCTCGCGGTCAGCGCGGTCGTGGCACATCAGCAGCCAGCGGGCGAGGCGCCGCTCAATCGTGAAATGCGCGTTGCAGAGGCTGGCCTGAGCGAGTTGCACGGTGAAGCACTGCGCATAGCGCAGCAGGTGTTCGTGCAAGGCCCGGCTCTCGGCCAGGGCATCTCGGAACGCAGCCGCGTCGATCTGCACGGTCCGGCACGGCACTTGGACCAAGACGGTGTGCGGTGACGCGCTGACACCATTCAGCAGGGCGAGGCCGACCATCCCCTCCGGCCCGACTATACCGGCCTCGACTTGGCATCCGTCCACGGTGTGGGCGATGACGGAGATCATTCCCGGCTCGGGAAAATGCACTGCCGCGATCGACTCGCCAGGAGCTTCCAGACGCGCGCCCTGGTCGAACGAGCATCGCACCATAGATGGTCGGAGACGCTCGAACTCACGTGGGGGCAATGCGCGAAGGAGGCGGTTGCGAACCTCGGACTGAAGGATGATCGACGTCACAATTCCGGCAATCGATAAGCGGGAGTGCGAACGCAAGGTCACCCGCAGCCCGGATTTCCTGTGGGCGACGGAGCGGACATGACACACCAGCTCTCTATTGGAAAGAGAATGCCGAGTCGTATCTCAGTCCGCCATCAGACAAATAGCACTTCTTGGAACTACGAACACAACCCTAAGCGCGCAAGCCCAACCAGTACGTTGAGATAGTATAGATTTCTACAGTAATATAATAATAAAACTACCAATAATTCGTTCTATTTCAAATTGTATTCGCCATCGCGGGCAAGGCCTGGAGGAATGCATGCCCGACAATACTCGGAAGCGCGGTCCTCGAGCTCCAATATGTCTTCGGAGGGGACTCAGATGGAGGGGAAACTTGATTCGTCGGACCACGAAGTAGACGCTCGATCTCGGGAACACGCATGGCGCGGCACCGTTCAACCTCCGTATGATGCGAGGATATCCAGGCCATTGGCGGATGAAGCCACGATGCCCCAGTATTTCCTGAACATCCGGGACCGAGGCACCCTGATCCTTGATCCCGAAGGCGACGTCCTTCCCGGCCTACGCGAAGCGCGTGATCTGGTCGAGCGAACCGTCCGCGACATCCGCAGGCGCCCGGAAACTTACGGCTGCCCAGACCTTTGGAACAGCCGCAGTTTTGAAGTCACCGATCAATCCGGCGAGATTTTGCTTGAAATCGCCTTTTCCAGCGTGCGGTAACGTACCGGACGAAGCAGAACCAGACGAAGCCTGGCCATGCGGATTGTACGACATAGTACAGATGCCTTCCTACGCGGTTCCTTAGAACCTGGATCCGGCTATGAGAGACATCCGTCCCCTATCCGAGCAGCAAAACGTTCAGTAGCTGCTCTACCGAGCCGCTACGTTTCATGTCGGTGCCGTCCCAGCGATACGTTCGAAACCACCTCCTCAGCATCCTCGATTCCGATGATTATGAGGCGATTCAAGCTGCATCGGAGGGCGTGGCAATGGGGCGTCGGGACATCCTGATCGCTGCCAACAAACCGATTACGCATGTCCATTTCCTGGAGTCAGGCATCGCCTCGGAGGTGGCCGCAACGCCGGAGGGACGCCGCATCGAGGTCTGCATCACCGGCCGGGAGGGCATGATCGGGGTCCCGCTTCTGCTCGACGTCGACCGGACGCCACACGAGACATTCGTGCAGATCGAGGGAGACACCTTACGGATCGAAGCCGCAATCTTTCGGCGCCTCATCGAGGATCGGCAGAGCCTGCGTCGGATCCTTGCTCACTATGCCTATGTGGCCCATCTCCAGACCGCTGGAACCGCGCTCTCCAACGGCAGTCACGCCCTAGAGGAACGCCTCGCTCGCTGGTTGCTGATGTGCCACGACCGCGTGGACGGGGATGAATTTCCGGTCACCCACGAGTTCCTCTCGACGATGCTCGGCGTACGGCGACCCGGCGTGACGACGGCGATCCACAGCCTCGAGGGGGCCGGCATGATCAAGGCCAGGCGCTCGTACGTACAGGTCCTCGACCGGACCAAGCTGAAGGCCGCAGCCGGCGACAGCTACGGTGTGCCCGAGACCGAGTACCGACGACTGATCCGGTCGGGTCGCTGACCACGCGGCGGGTCAGCGGGACGTGGGGGGGCCTCCGATGGCGCGGATTCTGTCGAGCACGCTCGGATAGCTCTCCGGCGTGAGGATGCCGACGAGCTTGTCGCGGATGATACCGTCCGGTCCGACGATGAAGGTCTCGGGGACGCCGTAGACGCCGAAATCGATTCCGGTTCGCCCCTCCGAATCCATGCCGACCGCCTGGAACGGAACGCCGTTCCGGGTCAGGAAGCGGCGCCCGTTCTCCGCGGTATCCTTGTAGTCGATGCCCACCAAGCGGACGCCGGGCTCGCGCGCCAGCCGCATGAGCTGCGGGTGCTCGACCTGGCAGGGCGCGCACCACGAAGCCCAGAAGTTGACCACCGTGACCTGTCCGAGGAGATCGGCGTGCGACAGGCCGGGGACCGGCGATCCGTCGGCGGCAAGGCCCGGCATGCCGGGAAGGGTGAAGGCGGGCGCCGGCTTGCCGATCAGTGCGGAGGGAATGGCCGCCGGATCAGCGCCCGAGCGCAGCCGCAGAAAGAAGATCCCGGCTAGGACCGCGAAGGTGACGAGAGGCAGGATCACAAGGAGAGACCGTCGGGCCGGCTCCGGGGCCTGCGCGGTGGGCTCCGACGCGCTCAAGACCGGCCTCCCGCATCATCCTTCAGCTCGCCCTGAAGACGCTCCAGGGCCCGTTTCTGGGCTCGATGATCGCGCAAACCGTGGACGACCAATCCAGCGATCACCAGGGTCGCGAAGGCGTAGGCGCCCAGGATGTAGCCGGCATGTTGGCCGAGATTCATGGTCGGGACCACATCAACGAGGGTTTCAGGACGCTCAATTTCCGGGCGCACATCGATGCGAGGCTCACAGACCCTCGACCACCCGGCCGATCGGCGCATGCTCCATCGGCAGGTCACGGCCCGGCACCGGACCGGCATCCAGGCGCTCGGCCTCACGAAGGGTCAGGGCACGCACGCGGCGGCGCAGGATTTCCGTGCGCATGGCGTAGAGATGCTGTGTGACGCCGAGGAGTGTGAAGGCGAGGATCATCTCCAACAGCGGGTAGAGCATGCTCGGATCGATGGACGAACCGCCCATCCGCATGATCGAGGCGGGCTGATGCAAGGTCGACCACCAGTTCACCGAGAACTTGATGATCGGCAGGTTCACCGCGCCGACCAGAGTGAGGATGGCAATGGCGCGTGCGGCCCGGTTCGGGTCCTCGATCGTTCGCCACAGCGCTATGATTCCGCAATAGATCAGGAACAGCACGAGCATCGACGTCAGGCGCGCGTCCCAGACCCAGTAGGTGCCCCACATGGGCTTGCCCCACAGCGACCCGGTCACGAGGCAGATCAGCGTGAAGGCCGCTCCGATCGGAGCGGCTGCACGCTGGGCGACGTCCGCCAGGGGGTGACGCCAGACCAGCGTTCCGACGGCGGAAATCGCCATGGCGCCGTAGAAGAAGACGCCGAGCCAGGCCGCCGGCACGTGGATGTACATGATCCGCACGGTCTCGCCCTGCTGGTAGTCGGGCGGCACGACGAACCAGGTCAGATACAGGCCGATGACGAGCAGCAAACCCGACAGTCCGGCGAGCCAGGGCATCGCGGGCTGAGTCCAGCGCAGGAAGTGGCCGGGATGGGCGATGCGTGTCCACATGGTCCGGCCCTCTAGCCCAAGGTGCGGTGCAGCAGCAATGCGTGGGTTACGCGCAGGACGCGCGATTCCGGTCACGTTCTCAGGCGCTCACCCGCCGGCCTGGAAGCCATCGAGCGGAGCCACGACGCGGCAGACGAGGCCGCCCGGAAGGTATTCGAGGCTGACGGTGCCGCCGACGGCCCCGACGAGGCCGCGCTCGATCAGCCGCGAGCCGAACCCCTTGTGCGTCGGCGGGGTGACGCCGGGCCCATCCATCTCCGACCAGATCAGCCGGACAATGGTGCCGGCGGCGCCGTCGTCGAGGCTCCAATCCAGGGTGACGCGGCCATCGGGAACCGAGAGGGCACCGTACTTGGCCGCATTGGTCGCCAACTCGTGCAGCATGAGCGCGAGAGCCAGGGCCGCCTTCGATCCGAGAAGGACCGGCGGCCCCGAGACATGGAAGCGGCCGGGCTGCCGGTCGTCGTGGATCGAGAGGGCACCGCGCATCACCGCCTCCATCTCGGCACTCTCGTGCGCGCCGGAGAGCAGGATGTCGTGCGCCTTGCCCAGGGCGATGAGGCGGGCGGCGAGGGCTTCCTTGGCCGCCTCGATATCGGTGACGCTGCGCAGGGTCTGCGAGGCGATGGCCTGGACCATGGCGAGGGTGTTCTTCAGGCGATGGCTCAGCTCCCGGTTGAGGGTGCGCTGCTGCTCGTCCGCCTCGATCCGGGTCAGGCCACCCCAGGCACGATCGGCCACCTCTCGCGCGAAGGCGATCTCGCCGGCACTCCAGGCGCGGGGCTCCCGGTCGAGAACGTACAGGATGCCGACCAGCCGTCCCCGACGCAGGACCGGTACCTTGATGACCGCCCGCATCCCGAGCCGCGCATAGCCCTCCGGATCGTCGACGCGCTCGGGGGTCGCCGCCACGTCGGCGACGCTGATGATGTCGCCGCGACCCAATCGGTCGACGCTCGCGGCCAGGGTCGAGCGGGACGCGGTCGGCAGGCCGAGGGCGATGTTGGGGTCCGCGACACCTTCGGCGGTCCAGTCGGGATTTAGCGAGGCGATCTGGCCGCCGGGATCGACCTGGGCATAGCCGGCGCGGGCGACGGCGAGGGTCCGGCCCAGGCTTTCGGCCGTGGCCGCCACCACGTCCACATGGGTGTGCAGGTCGCGGAGGCGATCGCTGAGACCGATCAGGGCCTCGCGGCGGGCCTCGGTGCGCTTCTCCTCGGTGATGTCCTCGATCATCGCCGTGGCGTGGACCTCGCCCCCCAGGCGCTGCGAGACGAGATTGACCCGCGCCCAGATGATGCGTCCGTCCATGCGGCGGTACCGCTTCTCCAGGCGCAGCTGCAGGGTTTCCCCGTTGGCGAGGCGCGCGTGCAGGGCGGCCCGGGCGTCGTCGTCCTCGGGCGGGGTCCAGCGGGCGAGCGAGTGCCCGAGGATCTCGGATTCCGGCGCCCCCCAGATCTCGCAGAGCTTGGCGTTGACCGCGAAGGCGCGGACGGTGCGCGGATCGAACTGGACGATGCCGATATTGGCGCCCTGGAACACTGCACGGAATTGGGCACCGACGCGGTTGCGCTCGGTGAGGTCGAGCATCGCGACGACCACCCGCAGGGCAGTCCCGTCCGGGTCGCGGACCAGGGCTCCCCGGTCGAGGACGTCGGCGTAGCTGCCGTCGGCGCGCAGAAAGCGGTACTCGTGGCTCCAGGTCTCGCCGTCGCCCGCGATGGCGCTGCGCAGGCCGGCCTCGACGCCGGACCGGTCGCCGGGATGGATGTGGGCGAGCCACCAGGCGCAGGTCGGCGCGACCGCGTCCGGCGCCCAGCCGTAGGCGGCCAGGTCGGTGTTCCACCGCATGGTGCCGGTGGCGAGGTCCCAGTCGCGGATGGCGTCGCGGGTGGGACGGACGGTCCGCTCGGCCGTCTTCGACGCGGTGACGTCGCGCATCGTGCCGACGAGGCGGGCCGGGTGTGCGTGGTCGACCACGCGGCGCGCGCGGGCCAGTATCCAGCGGGGTCGTGTCGAGGTCGCGCTCCGGAAGGTGCAGTCCAGCGTCCCGGCACCCGCCGGATCGAGGGCGGCGCCGAAAGCCGCGTTCACGACGGCGCGATCCTCGGAGTGAAGGGCCGGAAGGAACCCTCCGGCATAGGCGACGGGTCCGTCCCGGGCGAGGCCGAGCAGGGTCTGGAGGCGGGCGTCGCCGCGGAGGGTCCCGGCGGCGGGGTCGTAGGCGAACAGACCGAGGCCCGTCGGGTCCGCCGCGAGGCGCAGGAGCACCGCCGCCTCGGCGGGATCGAAGGCGGGGTCGACGGCGGTCGTCCCGTCTCCGTCGGCCGGGGACGGGACGACCGAGGCCGGGCCGGGCTTCTGGTCTGCGGCGCGCTTCGTCATCGGGGGCGGGCGGGGGATCGGATCGTCGCGAGAGAGGGGGTCAGGCCGGTTCGGGCGTCGCGAGTTCGCGCGGCGCCTCGGTCTCCCGCCGGTCGGGAGGCGGCTCCACCGCCACGAGGGCGCCGCCGGGATCGTAGACCGCACCGAGCACCGTCTCGTAATGGTTGCGGACGACGCCGTGGCACTCGCAGGCGGCCATCTCCGCCAGCGCCCGGCTGCGGATGGTGATGCGGCCGCGCCCGACCTCGATCAGGCCCTGCTGCTGCAGGGCCCGCAGGATGCGGGTGAGGTAGGTCCGCTGCACCCCGAGCATGGCGGCGAGCAGCTCGTGGGTCACGGGCAGGACGTCGGTGCCGATGCGGTCCTGCAGGGTCAGGAGCCAGCGCAGGCAGCGCGACTCGATCGGGTGCAGGGCGTTGCAGGCCACCGATTGCAGGACCTGGGCGAGCAGGCAGTCGGCGTAGCGGGTGAACAGGTTGCGCAGGGCCGGGGAGTGCCGCTTGGCCTCCTGGAGGCGCAGCGCGTCCATGCGCAGGATCGGGCCGCCGATCTGAACGACGGCGTTCGAGGAGGCGGGCAGGAAGCCACTGCTGACCACGCCGCCGACGGCGCCCTCCCGTCCCACCGTGGCGACCTCGGCGCTGCGGCCGTCGCGCATGGCGACGATGAGGGTGACCACCGTCTGCCGGCACGGGAAGGCGATGGTGGTGACGTCGCTGCCGGCCTGGAACAGCGATTCGCCGCGTTCCCGCGGCAGGGGGTCGAGATGGGGGTCGAGCAGGGCGCGGTCCTCGGGCCGGAGGCCGTCGAGGAGAAGGTTGCCCGTGAGTCGATCGGAGGCCGGGCCCATGCAACGCGCTGTGTTCACCGTCTGTCTCTCCGGCCTCTAGCGCAGAGCCGTCGCATCCGTCTGTCTACAAGTAGACCTTTGCTGAGACAATTTTGTCGTTTTGATGGGAAGGCCGGCGGAATGTTTGACGAGTGCGGTGAAATCCCGATCCGGGAGGCGTCGGCCGTGGGAAAAGCTGATTCGCTGCGGGCTCAGCGGGCCTGTCCGGCCTCGTCGCCCTCGCCGATGCAGTCGAGCGCCCGCTCCACCGCGGTCACCGCGTCCAGGAGGTTCTGGACCGTGCGCTCGACCTCGCGGGCCGGGCGTCCCATGGCGGCGGCCCGGGCGCTCACGAGCTCCAGCTGCTCCAGGAGCGCGAAGAGGTCGTCGGCGACGGCCACCACGTCGGTGACGACGACCGGCGGAGCGGCGGGGCGGCGGAGGAAGGGGACGACGTTGCTCATTGGCACCATGTCTCGCGTGTTCGCGGGCAAAGCGCCAGCCTGGGAACCCCCGGATTCCACATCTACACCCCCCGAACCGCTGCTTCCTTGCCGAGGTGGTGAGCATTTTCGTGGCACGGCGACATCAGTGCGGCAGGAACCGGCGACGATTCGTTAGCCTTTCGCTTGACGGGCGAGGGGGCAGGGCAGCACCACGGACGCTGCTCTCGTCACAGGAAACACCGATGCGCCTCGCTTCCCTCGCCCTCGCCGCCGCCCTCCTCGGCGGGCTCTGCGCCTGCAACAGCGACAGCCCGAGCGGGCGCAGCGGCATCTCCGATGCCTTCGACACCAGCAACTACCGCCAGTCGAGCGACACCAACGGCACCCAGACCCGCCGCGACGTCAACCGCCAGTACACCCAGCCCTCGATTCCCTCGATCGCGTTCCGCGGCAACTGAGCCGGCGGGGTTCGCCCCGGCGCATTCCGGGGCCGCCCACGGTCCGGCCCGGGAGGCCGCCCGCCGGGCGCCTTCGAGGGCTGGAAGCGGCCGGCCTCCCGTGACGCCCGTCCTGGACGCAGGGCGCATCCCTCTCCGCCGCGCGGGGGAGAGGTCCGGCGTCGGGATGACTGGGTGACTCTCGGGCTGCGGAGGTTGGGGTCGAAACCCGATCCGCGCGACCCTGCGAAGGGTTGCTGCGGGTGGGGAGCGGACTTTGGCCTTGTGGCTCGAAGTGAACGTTCTGAACCGGCTCGACGGCCACGGTCCCGAACTGGCCGTCCTCTTGTCAGCGCCGAACGATTTCCCGCACACCATCCGTGAGGATGCGGGCGCCGATCGCACCGAAGGCCAGTCCGAACAGAGCCTCGGTGGTGCGCGCGAACCGCGCCTGGATCCGACGCACCGGCCCCGTCGAGAACAGCAGCGCATAGATGCCGTAGATGACGAGCGCAGAGGCGCAGCCGATCGGCGCGAAGCCGAGCACCTGCAACGGCGTCAGACCTGAGCCGTAGAGGAAGGTCGCAACCGAGGCATAGGCCAGTGCGGCCTTCGGGTTGGAAAACGTGATGAGCAACCCGTGCCGCCAGGCGGAGAAGGGCGTCCACGCGTCCGAACGGACTTGAATCGAGGACCCGCCTCCGACGACGGCGGACCTGAGAGCCTTGAACGCCAGGAAGCAGAGATAGCCGCCTCCGAGAACCTTCATTCCGGTCAGGATGGCCGGGTAGAGGGTGATGAGCGCCCCGAGGCCCAGGGCCGCCGCAGCGACATAGACCACCGTGCCGGTCGCGATGCCGGCAACGATGAACAGGGCGGTCCTGAACCCTCGTCCGAGAGCGGCACCCACTATGGCAAACAGGTTCGGACCGGGGCTGACCTGGGCCAGGGAGATGCCGATCAGGGCGGCGAGATAGGCATGCAGCATAGTGGTCAGTTCCTCCGCTCGACGGGTCGAAAGGGTCAGTTCGGCCCTTTCGCCGCCAAGCTCGCGCGGTCCATCACCTGCACTTGGCCGCGGCGAATTTCAACGAGACCCGAATCCGCCCATTCCCCGAGAAGGCGGCTGATGACCTCGCGCACGCTCCCGAGATCCGACGCGAGTTGCTGGTGCGTCTTCCAGACGATGCCGCCCGCGTCGGCCTCGACCAGAAGGCGCCGCGCAAGCCTCTGCTCCAAGGGGGCGAAGGCGACCTCCTCGACCAGATCGAACATCCCCGACAGGAGCTTGGTGTAGTCGTCGAGCACGAAGTCCCGGAACGCCTCGCTCTCGCGCATCAGCTGCCGGAAGGTGTCCGCTGGCAACGCGGCGAGCTCGGTCCGAGCTTCCGCCACGCTTTGCGCCGGGAAGCCGCCGCCCGACAGGAGGCATTGGGTGGTGAGGACGCAGGTGCCGCCGGCACCCACCTTGTAGATGAGCATTTCGCGGCCGCTCTCAGACATCCGGAAGACGCGGGTCCTGCCGTCGATGCACATCAGGTAGTTCGCGCAGGCGTCCTGGAGTTCGTAGGCAATCGCACCAGCCTCAAGCACAGGAAAGCTGACCGTACCTCGCGCGATCTGGAGATGGGCGGCACTGAAATTCCGGACGAGCGGGAAACGCTCGATCCAGCGCTCGACCTGATGGGCGCTCCGCATGATGTTCCCCCGAGACAGGCGGTCGTCGGATTCCGCCATGACCCTGTTTCAAACGTTGCCGCCCCCAAATCCGCAGCCTTCGGTGACCTCGGTCACATACGCTTGGACAGGCTCCTCGTATCACTGTCAGAACTGAACAAAAAACCGCTTGGGCACTACCGTGAGGAGGCGAGCGCCTTCGACGGGCCGAGGCGAACCATAGGGAGAAACCATGCGCCGTCTCGCCCCCCTTCTGGTCGCCTCCGTTCTTCTGGCGGCTCCGGCCCACGCGGAGCAGGATCTGCTCCTGGGGGCCGACATGGGCTCGGCCGCGATGACCCGGGCCGAGATGACCCGAGCCGACGTTGAAGCCCTGATTGCCAAGGCGGACGGCAAGCCCGTCGACCTGTCGGACAGGGCACTCGCTGGCCTCGACCTCTCCGGCCTGAACCTCAGGGGAGCGAACCTTCGGACCGCCCGCCTCAACAAGGCCAACCTGCGCGGCGCCGACCTGACCGGGGCGAACCTGGAACAGGCCTGGTTCATCAAGGCAGACTTGTCGGGAGCCAAGCTCGTCGGCGCCAAGATGTTCGGCATCACGGCACGCGACGCCAACCTCAGCGGAGCCGACCTGAGCCGGTCGATGCCCATCGGCGACTTCAAGGGTGCCAACATGAGCGGGGCGACCCTGGTCGACCTCAAGGGCGGAGCAGACATCAAGAACCAGTCCATGGGCCTGATGCGGGCGGTGTTCGTCTCGGTGAACCTCAGGGGCGCCAAACTGAAGGGAGCAAACCTCGGGCGTTCGCGCCTGGAATACGCCGACCTCACTGATGCCGATCTCACCGACGTGGTGCTGATGGGATCCGACCTGTCGGGGGCCAACCTAACAGGCGCGACCATCGCAGGGGCCGACTTCAAGAACGTCGATGTCAGCGCCGCCCGTCTCATCGATCTCAAGGGCCAGGATAACGCCAAGGACTGGTCGGCCCGCATAAACGTTGACCGCGCGATCACACAGACGGTCAACTAAGTGTTAGTGGCGTATCATCGCTGATTGTAGAGAAGGCGCTCGAACGTCTGCTGCGGTTGTTTGCGAAAACGGGATCAAACAACAAAAAGCCGACTGTTCCGGCTGCACGACGATGCCCCACCATGCCGCCCGCAAGCGGACGTCACGGGCTTTTGCAAAGGGTCGTTAGCGGGCGCGGTCGCAACGTCCGGTCTCGTGCGTTACTGCCTGAAAGCGGACCGGCATAAAGCCACCCGATCCGGTCAGACAGCATCCGACCCAAGCCGGGCATTCGGAGAGGCCGTGAGGCTTCCCGAAAGCGGTCACGCCTCTGCAGCCGCAGTGAAGCAGTGCGGGTTGAGCTCGCCGTGGCGGTCGGGCAATTGCTCGACCATGCGATTGGAGGTAACCTCGGCGGTGTCGCGAAAAACGCCGGTCCGGTTTGGGCTGTTGAATACACGCCATCCTCGCCCCGCGCGGGTCGGCCAGCGTCTCCGAAGCAAATGCCCGACAGACGGGCAGCCGCAGCGACTAGCACCGACGCGTGCTGCGCGCCTGCGGTCTCAGGAGCGCACCTATGCGACCGTCGATCACGATCCTCGGCGCAGGCCTCGGTGGCCTCGCGCTGGCCCGCATCCTCCACGTTCACGGGATCGCAGCAGCGCTCTACGAGGGCGAACTGTCGGCCGACGGAAGGTCACAAGGCGGCCTGCTCGATATTCACGAGCACACCGGCCAGATTGCCCTGAAGGCCGCGGGCCTCTCCGACGCCTTCCTGCACCTCGTCCGCCCGGGCGAAGATGCCAAGCGCGTGGTCGACCAAAACGGCCATGTCCTGTTCGACAGACCCGGCACAGCCGTGGGGCATCGGCCCGAGGTCGATCGCGGGGACCTGCGACGGATGCTGATCGCCTCGCTCCCGGCAGGGACGATCCGATGGAACCACAAGGCGGTGGCGGTCGCCACATGCGGGGGCGGCCGGCACGCAGTCGCCTTCGCGAACGGGGCGACGATCACCACCGAGCTGCTCGTGGGCGCGGACGGCGCCTGGTCGAAGGTGCGTCCTCTGCTCTCGGGCACAGCGCCCACCTACACAGGCACCTCGTTCGTAGAGACGACCATCCGCACGGGTGACGCACGCCTCGAGGCCAGCACGGACGCGGTCGGCATGGGCACGCTCATGGCTGTGGGGCCAGGTCTGGGCATCCTGGCGCACCGCCATGCGGATGGGCGGCTCCACACCTATACGGCTCTGAACAGGCCGGAGCGGTGGTTCGGCGCAATCGACTTCGGCGACACGGGGGCGGCCCTGGCCCGCATCGCGGCCGAGTTTGCGGGATGGGCACCGCACCTGACCGCCCTCCTCACGACCAGCGACACGGCCCCAATCTTTCGTCCGATCTACGCGCTGCCTGTCGGCTACCGGTGGGACCGCGTGCCCGGCCTGACCCTCCTAGGCGATGCGGCGCACCTGATGTCGCCCTTCGCGGGGGAGGGAGCCAACCTCGCGCTCTACGACGGTGCCGAACTCGCGAAAGCGATCATCGCATCGCCCGACGACATCACCGCCGCGCTGACCGCTTACGAGCACAACCTGTTCCCCCGAAGCGCCGGGATCGCCGACGCCTCAGCTGGGAACCTTGCCCGGTTCTTTGGCGCGGAGGCCCCTCACAGCGTCGCCGCGATGTTCGCGCCTCAGCTATCGTGAGCATTAGGGATCACGGATGAGCGCGAGGATGGCGTCCGCTTTCTCCCTTTTCAGCTCAGAAGCAGTCCGTCTCAAATCCACCCAGCCCGGACGTCGGTCATCTTCTACCAAGCTGCCGCGAAGCGGACGTTCCTAGGGTCTGCAAAAGGTCGTGTGCAGCCCCGCGCAGGGCCGAGCGGATCGGGTTTCGACCCCGAGCGGAGCCCCCCGCCTCCGACTTCGCCCCACGAGGGACAGGAGGCCAGCGCTCCCGCCCATCCCCCGCTGCCTCAGTTCTTGGCCAGCGCGTCCGCGAAGGCGATCATGCGGTTGCGGGCGTAGGTCGGCAGGCCGGCGCTGATCGAGGTACCGGTGTTGAAGGACGAGTTGCCCATCAGCACCTGGGCCGGCAGCAGGTTCTTGAGCACCGGCACGCGGGCGTATTCCTGCTTGCGGTCGAGGACGTCGCCCTTGATCGCGAGCGCCATGTAGGTGGTCACCACGGTCTTGCCCGGGTCGCCCGGCATGGGCTGGAACACCGCCAGGAACTTGCCGAAGCGCAGGATCTGGTTGACCCAGAAGATCGTCTGCTCCAGCCCGCCGGTCACCGGCGTGTCGACCTTGGTGAGGTTGCCCAGCGCCGCGATCTCCGCCGGGGGGAGGGTGCGCAGCTCGCTCTGGAACGAGACGAATTCGGCGATCTTCTTCGCGGCCCCATCCTCGAGCCGGTTGGCGAGCTTCACGCCCAGCGGCAGCTTGCCCTCGAGATCGTAGCGCGACTCGATGCAGGTGGTGCCGACCTCGCACCAGGGCCGGTCCGGCCGCTTGGCGAAGGCGGCGGCCGGGTCCTTGTTGGGCGTCGCGTCGGCGGGGTTGAGCGCCTTGTGCTTGATCACCGGGTCCATCTTCGAGACGAAGCCGAGGGTGGCGTAGGAGGCCAGGTCGATGCTCTCCGGGGCCTTGGCCACCACGAACCGCCCCTGCGCCACGTAGACCTTGAGGGTCTCGTGCCGGCGCTTGGCGACCCCGTTCAGGGTCTGCACGTAGTCGGGCTCGGCGTAGTCCGGGTGGGGCGCCAGCACCGCGCGCTCGCCGGGGCGGAGCTTGCCCCAGTCGAGATAGGGCACGAGCCCGTTCTCGGGCTTGGCCGGATCGTCGCGATGGTCGGTGAACAGGATGGTGCCGGGCTTCAGGCTCGCCAGACCCGCCGCCTCGATGGCGGGGACATCCTTGATCCGCTCCGAGACCGCCGGGGCGGCGGGCGGCTGGAGCTTGATGCCCTCCTGGGCGAGCCCTGGACGGAGGGCGCCGCCCGTCAGGGCGAGCGCGAGGAGAAGGGTCGCCGGAAGTTGCCTGTGCACGTCGGGGCCTCGGAGGTCGGCAAGAAAAGGTCGGAAACAAGGGAATCGGGGGCCGCGCCCGGGGCGGAGCGCCCTCAGAAGCGCGGCTCGTCGCCGAACAGGTAGTCGGGATCGCGGCGGCGCTGGCGCGGCCGGACCTCCTCCTCGTCGCCGAAGGGCGAGCGCTGCGTGCCCGGCCAGGGCTGGTAGGTCTCGGACTGCGCCCGGCGATTGCGCCGCTCGCCGAACGGATCGAGGAAATCGGAATCGGGCTGCGAGCGCCGCCGATCGTAATCCGGCTGCACCCGCCTGCCGCCGTCGAGGTCGCCGAACAGGCCGCCCGCCACGTCGGGGGCCTCGTCCGCGGCGCCGAGGTCGCCGTCCTCGGGATCGGGCCGCATGGCGGTCCGGGTCTCGCGCGGCAGCAGCTTGTACTGGGTGTCGGCCATGCGGCCGTCTTTGATCCGGAAATGCTCCTGGAAGCCGCCGCCCTCCACGCGCTCGCCGCTGCGCGGGTCGATGCCGGCATCGGCGAGGTACGGGCGCGCCTCCGGGGAGGGCGGTGCCAGCGACGTGCGCGGCACGCCGTTCGCCCAGGCCGCCTGGAGGATGGTGCCCGCGATGGGCACCGCGAGGTGGCCGCCGGTCTGCCCGCGCCCGAGGGTCCGGCGGGTGCCGTCGGCATTGTCGTAGCCGACCCAGACCACGATGGTGATCTCGTTGGTGAAGCCCGCGAACCAGGCGTCGTTCTCGTTCTCGGAGGTGCCGGTCTTGCCGGCGATGGAGGACGAGAACCGGCTGAGCGCCGCGGCGGTGCCGTGGTTGGTCACGCCCTGCAGCATGGTCTTCAACTGGTAGAACGCCACCCGGTCGGCCGACCCGATGCGGGTCGGCGCTCGCGCCTCGCGGGTATAGAGGGTCTTGCCGTCGCGCTCGACGGATTCCAGGGCGTAGGGCGCCGGGCGGGCGCCCTCGTTGGCCACCGCCGCGTAGAACGCCGCGAGGTCCACCATCCGCACCGGCTGGGCGCCGAGCACGAAGGGATAGTAGCGCTCGCACTCGGCGTAGATCTGGGCCTCCAGGGCGAGGTCGCAGACCTTCTGCAGGCTGGCCGGCGCCTTGTCGGCGATGCCGCCCTGGAGCAGGCGGGCGGTGACGAGGTTCTTCGAGAATTCGAGGCCCCGGCGCAGGGTCGTGGCCCCGGCCCCCGCGCCCTCGTAGTTCTTCGGCGACCAGGAATCGCCGACCCCGCCGATGGGCGGCAGGGTGATGGCGGAATCCATCACCAGGGTGTTGGGCTGCAGGCCGGCATTGAGCGCGGCGAGGTAGGTCAGGGGCTTCAGGGTCGAGCCCGGCTGGCGCACCGTCTGGGTGACGCGGTTGAGCTGGCTCACCGGATAGGAGAACCCGCCCGCCATGGCGAGGATGCGCCCGGTCCGGTTCTCGAGCACCAGGGCGGCCCCCTGGACGCTCGGGCGGACCCGCAGGTCGGCGCGCGGCACCTTCGCGTTCGGATCGCGCAGCTTCACGCGCACCACGTCGTAGGGCTGGAGCTTGCCGCGCGCCGGCCCCGGCTCGAGGCTGGCGGTGCGGCCGTCGGCGAGGCCGACCTTCGCAGCGCCGCCGCGGCCGGCCTCGAGGACCACGGCGAGAGGCCAGTGCACGTCGTAGAGGACCGGGCGGGCGGTCTCCAGCGCCCGCTGCCAGGCCGGCTTCGGGCGCTCGACCTTGGGCGCGGCCTGCTCGGCCGCCTTCTCGGCGGCGGCGGCCTTGCGCTCCGCCTTCGTCTTCGGGGCCGGCTTCGCGGCCGGGGCCGGCTTGACCGGATCGCCGGTGAGCAGGGGCACGCCCAGCGGCGAGGCCTCGGCCGCGGGAACCGCCGCCTCGAGCCTGCGCACCGCGTCGGCGAGGTTGAGCTCCGGCCCCTCGTAGCGGGCACGGCCGGTGGAGCGCTCGTAGGTGGAGAGCCCCTCCTGCAGGGCGGTCTCGGTGGCGGTCTGCAGGCCGGCATTGAGGGTGGAGCGCACCACGTGGCTGGCGGCGGTCAGCGACTCGACGCCCGCGAAGGTGCGCACCTCCCGGGCCAGGTGGTCGACGAAGTAGAAGCCGGAATCGCGCCGGGCCGCCTCGATCGGCTTGAGGCCGAGGGGCGCGTTGGCCGCCTCGCCGAGCTGCGCCTCGGTGATGAGGCCCTCCTCCTTCATGCGCGCGAGCACGTAGGCCCGGCGCTCGCGCGCCCGGTCGGGATACTTGTCGGGGCTGTAGAAGTTCGGGCCCTTGGGCATGCCGGCGAGCAGCGCGGCCTCCGGCACGGTGAGCTGGCCCACCGATTTGCCGAAGTAGCTGCGCGCCGCCATCTCGATGCCGTAGGCGCCGCGGCCGAGATAGATGCCGTTGAGGTAGAGCTCCAGGATCTGCGGCTTGCCCAGGATGTGCTCCAGGCGGGAGGCCACGATCATCTCGCGGATCTTGCGCTCGTAGGTGACGTCGTCGCCGACCGAGAGGTTCTTGACCACCTGCTGGGTGATGGTGGAGCCGCCGGCCGGGCGGCCCGGCGAGGCGAGGTTGCCGATGAAGGCCCGGATCACCCCGCGCTCGTCGATGCCCTTGTGCGTCTCGAAGCGCTTGTCCTCGGCCGCCACGAAGGCCTTCTGCACCAGCGTCGGCACCTCGGCGATCGGCACGCTGAGGCGCCGGCCGTTGGCCTCGAAGGCCTCGGCGTAGCGCTTGCCCGCCCCGTCGAGGATGAGGCTGGCGCCGGGGAGCTTGCGCTCCTTCAGGGCCTCGGCCGAGGGCAGGTCGGCCACCGCCTTGTTGTAGAAGGCGATGACCTCGGCCGCGTCGAAGGGCGAGTCCTTCGGGTTCTCGCCCTTGCAGAACTGGCGGTAGCTGACGTTCAGCTCGCCGATGTCGAGGCCGTGCAGGATCTTCGGGGCGCTGGCGCCCGCCACCGCGCTCGGGTCCTCCATGGCGGTGGAGATCAGCTCGTCGAGGTTGATGTCCTCGATGTCGAAGGCCTTGCGCATGTGGGCGCAGCCGTCGCGCAGGATCTGCACCACCTGGGCCTTGTCGGCCACGGGATCGAACTGCGTCTTCACCGCGTCCGGCCGCGTCGTGACCTGACTGAGCGTCAGCGCGGTGGCGAACAGCTTGATCAGGATGATGTTCATGCGGGCCGGGATACCGGAGGTTGGGCGTGGCGCGGTCGGGGCCGCACGGTCATAGCCGAGACCGCGCGCCGGAGCGTGGCAGATGCACTGCACAAGGCGGCTGATTTAAGGACGGCGCGGCCAAGCTCGACGCCTCCCGCCCCCGGCGCCGCGCACGGCAACGCTTTCCCGGGGATCCGCGTTGGGCCCGGGGCATCGGCCCCCGGGGATGGCGGCATGATCAAGGACCTCTGGTACAAGAACGCCGTCGTCTACTGCCTGTCGGTCCGGACCTTCCTCGACGGCAACGGCGACGGCATCGGCGACTTCGCCGGGCTGGAGCGCCGGCTCGACTACCTGCAGGGCATCGGCATCACGGCGATCTGGCTGATGCCGTTCCAGCCCTCGCCCAAGCGCGACGGCGGCTACGACATCTCCGACTATTACGGCGTCGACCCGGATTACGGCTCGCTCGGCGACTTCGTCGCCTTCACCCACGCGGCCAAGCAGCGGGGCCTGCGCGTCCTGATCGACCTCGTGGTCAACCACACCTCGGACCAGCATCCCTGGTTCCAGTCGGCCCGCTCGGACCCCGACTCACCCTACCGGGACTGGTACGTCTGGTCGAAGACCCGCCCGCCGCACGCCGACGAGGGCATGGTCTTCCCCGGCGTCCAGACCACGACCTGGACCCGGGACGCCAAGGCGGGGGCCTACTACTTCCACCGCTTCATGCCGTTCCAGCCGGACCTCAACACCGCCCACCCGGCGGTGCGGGCCGAGATCCAGAAGATCATGGGCTTCTGGATCCAGCTCGGGGTCTCGGGCTTCCGCATGGACGCGGTGCCCTTCGTCATCGCCAAGAAGGGGCCGGAGGTCACGGGCGAGCCCGACGAGCAGTTCGACATGCTGCGCGACTTCCGCGAGTTCCTGCAATGGCGCCAGGGCGACGCCATCATCCTGGGCGAGGCCAACATCCTGCCCAGGAAGGACCTGGACTATTTCGGCGACGACGCCGACCGGCTCCACATGCTGTTCAACTTCCAGGTCAACCAGGCCCTGTTCTACGGGCTCGCCTCCGGCGACGGGCGCCCGCTGGCCAAGGCCATGCGCAAGACCTGGAACCGGCCGGATTCGGCCCAGTGGGCGGTGTTCCTGCGCAACCACGACGAGCTCGACCTCGGGCGCCTCACCGAGGCCCAGCGCCAGACGGTGTTCTCCGCCTTCGGACCCGAGAGGGGGATGCAGCTCTACGACCGCGGCATCCGGCGGCGCCTCGCCCCGATGCTCGGGGGCGACCAGCAGCGCATCGAGCTCGCCTATTCGCTGATGTTCACCCTGCCGGGCACGCCGGTGCTGCGCTACGGCGACGAGATCGGCATGGGCGACGACCTCGCGCTCAAGGAGCGCGAATGCGCCCGCACGCCGATGCAGTGGAACGCCGAGGCCCAGGGCGGCTTCACCAAGAGCGAGACCCCGACCCTGCCGGTGATCGACCACGGCGCCTACGGCTTCGACCACGTCAACGTGGCGCGCCAGCGCCACGACCGCGGCTCGCTCCTGAACTGGATGGAGAGCATCATCCGCACCCGCAAGGAGGTGCCGGAGATCGGCTGGGGCGACTTCGTGGTGATCGAGACGGCCTCGCCGGCGATCCTGGCGATCCGCTACGACTGGGAGGGCAATTCCGTGCTCTGCGTGCACAACCTCGCGGGCACGCCGATGGAGATCGAACTCTCGGCCGGGATCGAGGGGCCGGAGGGCCGGATCCTCGTCGACCTCCTCACCGGCCGCCGCTGCGAGGCGGACGAGGCGGGCCGCCACTGCCTGATGATGGAGCGCTACGGCTACCACTGGTTCCGCGTCGGCGGCCTCGACGCGCCGCTGAAGCGGCGGGTGGGGTGAAGCGCTCCTGTTGCGCCCGAGCAGGACCAGCCAGCCGCCCCCTTCTCCGGCCTGAGGTACGGACGCGAGGCGTAAGGCGTGCTCGGTCCTTCGTATGTGGAATACACAACGGAGGTCCGACATCCCACGCTTGCAAACACCACGCCCAAGCGATACATTTAACGTATCGCGTACCAGACTGATGATCCAGAGCTTCGCAGACAAGCACACCGAAGCACTCTTCGATGGCGGTCCATGCCATCGTCAGTGGCGTGCCTTCGAAAAGGTCGCGACGCGCAAGCTCGACATGCTCGACGCGGCGACGACCCTGGATGATCTGCGCTCACCGCCGGGAAACCGGCTGGAGCTTCTGAAGGGAAGCCGCGCCGGCCAGTACAGCATCCGCATCAACGATCAGTGGCGGATCTGCTTCGCATGGACGGAACAGGGTCCAGAGTACGTCGAAATCGTCGACTATCATTGAAAGACCGTCCAGGAGATCGGCCATGGCCCGCATCCGCACCCATCCCGGCGAAATCCTCGTAGAGGAATACCTGACGCCGCTCGACCTCTCCGCCCGGCAGTTCGCAACGGAGATCGGCGTGCCGCCCAATCGCGTCTCCGAGATCATCCGGGGGCGGCGCGGCATCACCGCCGATACCGCGATCCGGCTCGGCGTCCGCTTCGGAACCGCGCCGCAATTCTGGCTCAACCTGCAGAACGCCCACGACCTGTCGAAGGCGCGCGCGACGGTGGATTATTCCGGTATCCGACCCCGGGAGACCGAGGCCGCCGCGACGTCCTGAGGATCGCCCGATCCGCTACTTGTTGCGCCCGAGCAGCACGAGCCAGCCGATCCCGATCACGCAGACCATGGCGCCGACGGTGATGAAGGCGGGGGTGCCGAGGTCCATGAAGCGGGGGGCGAGCTGCGTCGCGAAGGCGGCGACGATGAGCGCCACCGCGATGCGGGCGGCGGCGCGCTCGATGCCGCGGGTGAGCTTCTCGATGCCCTTGAGCTCGATCTCGACGGTGACGCGGCCCTGCTTCAGGCGCACCAGCATCAGGTGGATCAGGGTCGGCAGCTCCGAGGCCGCGCCGAACAGGCCCGCGCCCACCGCCTCGACCTTGCGGGTGAGGCCCTTGATCGAGAATTGCGAGGCGAGCTTGCGCCGCACGGTGGGGCCGGCGGCCGAGAACAGGTCGAAGCCCGGATCGAGCTGGCGCATCACCCCGTCGGCCGTCACCAGCCCCTTGAACAGGATGGCGAGGTCGGTGGGCATGGCGAGGTCGTTCTCGCGGGCCATGGTCATGAAGTCGGTGAGCAGTGCCCCGAAATCGAGGGTGGCGCCGGTGTGGCGGGCCACGAAGGCCTGCGAGGAGGCCTCGAGCTTGGTCAGGTCCGGGTTGCTCGAGCCGCTCCAGTCGAGGAGCACGGCCATCAGCCCGTCGGAATCCTCCTTGAGCATGGCGCCGATCAGCATCAGGAGCTGCGTGCGCCGGCGCTGGGACAGGCGCCCGATGATGCCGAAATCGATGAAGCCGATCCGGTTGTCCGGCATGATCAGCATGTTGCCGGGATGCGGGTCGGCGTGGAACACGCCCTCGATCAGGGCCATCTGCAGGAAGGCGTCGGTGCCCTTCTGGGCGAGCAGCACCTTGTCGTAGCCGGCGGCGTCCAGGCGGGCATGGTCGTTGGGCGGGATGCCGTGCACGAATTCCTGCACGAGCACGCGCTCGGAGGTCCATTCCCAGTGGATCTTGGGCACCACGATGTCGTCGCGGTCGGCGAAGATCGCCGCGATGGTCTCGCAGTTGCGCGCCTCGTTGATGAGGTCGAGCTCGCCGTAGAGGCCGCTGGCCAGGTGGCG
Source organism: Methylobacterium sp. Leaf104 (assembly GCF_001422885.1). Lineage (GTDB taxonomy): Bacteria > Pseudomonadota > Alphaproteobacteria > Rhizobiales > Beijerinckiaceae > Methylobacterium. The sequence goes on from NZ_LMMZ01000005.1 coordinate 78,104, forward strand.
CATCTGCTCCTGGGGCTGGTAGCGGCCGAATTCCGGCCACTCGTCCACGACGATGCGGGTGGCGTGGCCCATCAGGCGCAGGTCCGCCTCGATGGTCTTGCGCAGGCCCGGCCGCAGCACCTTCACCACCACCTCCTCGCCCGTCTGCAGGCGGGCGCGGTAGACCTGGGCGATGGAGGCGGCGGCGAGCGGCGTGGTGTCGAACTCGGCGAAGACCTCCGCGGGGGGCGCCCCGAGATCCTCCTCGAGCTGGGGCCGGATGCGCTCCCACGGGATCGGCGAGACCTGGCTGTGGAGCTTCTCCAGCTCCTCGGTCCATTCCGGGGTGAGCAGGTCGGGCCGGCTCGCCAGGATCTGGCCGAGCTTGACGAAGGTCGGCCCCAGGGTCTCGATCGCCCGGCGCACCCGCTGGGGCTGCGACAGGCGGGCGATGTCCACCTGCGGCGTCCGGCGCTTGGCCAGACGCGCCACCTGGGCGAGGCCCAGGCGCTCGACCACCTTGGTGACGCCGAAGCCGATGAGGACGGACGCGATCTCCCCGAGGCGCTGCCGGTCCCGTGCGGCGACGAAGGCGGTTTTCAGCATGTGCGCAAGGGGCCCGGATGGGGAGAGGGGAAGCGGAACGGGTCGGCCGGCGAGGCGGTGCGGCCGGACCGTGGTTAAGGCTCCGTTAGGCCCGTGGCGAGGCCGAAGTTTGACCATGAGGCCGCGGCGAGCGCGGCCGAATCGCACTCGCGGCGGATTCGCGCCCGCGCCGATCTCGGGCTAGACAGGCCTCCATCGGCACCGGAGCGGCGCCGACCCCCTGCCGGGGCGGGCGGCCAGTCCGGACCGCCGCGGCGCCATCCCGCGAGACTCCCGATGCCAGGCACGCCCCGCGCCGGAATCATTCCGGTGACCCCCTTCCAGCAGAACTGCACCCTGATCTGGTCGGACGAGACCAAGGTCGGGGCCGTGGTCGATCCGGGTGGCGACCTCGACCGGATCGAGGCGGCCATCGCCGCCCAGGGCATCACCATCGAGAAGATCCTGCTCACCCACGGGCATATCGACCATGCCGGCGGCGCGGCCGAGCTGCGCGAGCGCCTGGGCGTGCCGATCGAGGGCCCGCACGAGGCCGACCGCTACCTCCTCGACAGCCTGCCGGAGACGGGGGCCAATTACGGCATCGACGGCGCCCGGGTGGTGACGCCCGACCGCTGGCTGACCGACGGCGACCTGGTCGAGGTGGGCGGCCTCGCCTTCGACGTCCTGCACGCCCCCGGCCACTCCCCCGGCAGCGTGGTCTTCATGAGCCGCGACGCGCGCTTCGCTCTGGTGGGCGACGTGGTGTTCAAGGGCTCGGTCGGGCGCACCGACCTGCCCGGCGGCAGCCACGAGCAGCTGATCCGGGCGATCAGGGACAAGGTCCTGCCCCTGGGCGACGACGTCGCCTTCATCCCCGGCCACGGCCCCACCAGCACGCTGGGCGAGGAGCGGGTGTCGAACCCCTTCCTGCAGGATTGAGTCCCGCCGGGCCCCGTCGGCCGGATCCCGGCGGGGCCTTGACGGGCGGTTAACGCGGACGGGGCATCGTGGTCGCGATCGCGGGCGCCCGAGCGCCCGAAAACGATGCATTTCCAGTGGGAAATGCTTATATTGCGTGGGTCAAGAAGAAACGCAGGCGGCGGGGGCCCGGCCTGGGCCGGCAAGCCCGGCCTGAATGCCCGCCTGCCCGAGGAAGTTCATGTCCGACAGCTCCCATAACCTCGCGGCCGATGCCTACGGCGCGGAATCCATCCGAGTCCTCAAGGGCCTCGACGCGGTGCGCAAGCGCCCCGGCATGTATATCGGCGACACCGACGACGGCTCGGGCCTGCACCACATGGTCTACGAGGTGGTCGACAACGCCATCGACGAGGCGCTCGCGGGCCACGCGGACCTCGTCGCCGTCACGCTGAACGCCGACGGCTCGGTCACGGTCTCGGACAACGGCCGCGGCATCCCCACCGACATCCACAAGGAGGAGGGGGTCTCGGCGGCCGAGGTCATCATGACCCAGCTCCATGCCGGCGGGAAGTTCGACCAGAATTCCTACAAGGTCTCCGGCGGCCTGCACGGCGTCGGCGTCTCCGTGGTCAACGCCCTCTCGCAATGGCTCCGCCTGCGCATCTGGCGCAACGGCAAGGAGCACGCGATGGAGTTCCGCCACGGCGACGCGGTCTCGCCGCTGATCGTGGTGGGCGACGGCAACGGCCGGCGCGGCACCGAGGTGTCGTTCCTGCCCTCCACCGACACCTTCACGATGATCGAGTTCGACTACGCGACGCTGGAGAAGCGCCTGCGCGAGCTCGCCTTCCTCAATTCCGGCGTGCGCATCGTGCTCACCGACGCGCGCCACGCCGAGCACAAGCGCGAAGAGCTGTTCTACGAGGGCGGCATCGAGGCCTTCGTGCGCTACCTCGACCGTTCGCGCAAACCCATCGACGGCATGCAGAAGCCCGTGATGGTGCGGGCCGAGCGCGACAACATCCGCGTCGAGGTCGCCCTCTGGTGGAACGACTCGTTCAACGAGACCGTGCTGCCCTTCACCAACAACATCCCGCAGCGCGACGGCGGCACGCACATGGCGGGCTTCCGCGCGGCGCTGACCCGGCAGATCACGGGCTATTCCGAGTCGTCGGGCATCGCCAAGCGCGAAAAGATCTCGCTCACCGGCGAGGATTGCCGCGAGGGCCTCACCGCCGTGATCTCGGTGCAGGTGCCGGACCCGAAATTCTCGTCGCAGACCAAGGACAAGCTCGTCTCCTCCGAGGTGCGCCCGGCCGTCGAGAACGTCCTCAACGAGGGTCTCTCGAACTGGCTGGAGGAGAACCCGGCGCTGGCCCGCTCGGTGATGGCCAAGGTCATCATGGCGGCCTCCGCCCGCGAGGCCGCCCGCAAGGCCCGCGAGACCGTGACCCGCAAGGGCGTCCTCGACATCGCCTCGCTGCCCGGCAAGCTCGCCGACTGCCAGGAGCGCGACCCCTCGAAATGCGAGATCCTCCTGGTGGAGGGCGATTCCGCCGGCGGCTCGGCCAAGCAAGGCCGCGACCGCACCTTCCAGGCGGTTCTCCCGTTGCGCGGCAAGATCCTCAACGTCGAGCGGGTGCGGGCAGACCGGATGCTGTCCTCGGCGGAGATCGGCACGCTGATCACGGCGCTCGGCGCCGGCATCGGGCGCTCGTCGACGGACCGCGAGGGCTTCAACCCCGAGAAGCTGCGCTACCACCGCATCATCATCATGACGGATGCCGACGTCGACGGCTCGCACATCCGCACCCTGCTGCTGACCTTCTTCTTCCGGCAGATGCCCGAGGTGATCGAGCGCGGGCACCTCTACATCGCCCAGCCGCCGCTCTACAAAGCCGCCAAGGGCAAGTCCGCGATCTACCTCAAGGACGAGCGGGCGCTGGAGGACTACCTCATCGATGCGGGCGTCGACGGCGCCGTGCTGCGGCTGGCCTCCGGCACCGAGTTCGGCGGCGCGCAGCTGAAATCCCTGGTCGAGGAGGCCCGCCAGTTCCGCGGGCTGATGCAGGCCCTCCACACCCGCTACGACCGGGCCGTGGTCGAGCAGGCGCTGATCGCCGGCGCCTTCCGGGCCAATGTCGACGAGGCCCAGGCCGAGGCCGAGGTGCTGGCCGAGGAGGTCGCCCGGCGCATGGACCGGATCGCCGACGACATCGAGCGCGGCTGGGAAGGGTCCGTCTCGGACGGCGGCTACGTCCTGAGCCGCACCCTGCGCGGCGTGCGCCAGGTGGCGACCCTGGACGCCTCGCTGCTCGCCTCCCAGGAGGCGCGCCGCCTCGCCGATCGGGCGGAGGCCCTGCGCGAGATCTACGACCAGCCCGTCACCTACGCCCGCAAGGGCGACGAGACGGTCCTGCACGGACCCGTCGGCCTGTTCGAGGCGGTGATGGCCTTCGGCCGCAAGGGCCTGCAGCTCCAGCGCTACAAGGGCCTGGGCGAGATGACCGCCCAGCAGCTCTGGGAGACCACCCTCGACCGCGACGTGCGCTCGCTCCTCCAGGTCAAGGTCAAGGACACCCAGGACGCCGACGACCTGTTCGTGAAGCTGATGGGCGACGTGGTGGAGCCCCGCCGCGAGTTCATCCAGGACAACGCGCTCAGCGTCGCCAACCTCGACGTGTGAGACCGCGGGCGGCCGTCCCACGCGGGATCGCCGATCGCGTGCGATTTGCTCCCGGGACGGCTTTGGCTGCCGAGGCCGGCGCCCGCCGAAGGATCGGCTTGCGATGACGGCTCGACCATCGGGCCTCCGGCGCGTGGCCAGGGCGTGGCCGTGGCCACCGAGGGATCGCGCGTCGCGGACTCGCGCAAACGTGAGGCCGTCGCTTCCAGGGCGATCCCGCCGCCGCCCGGCGCATAAGGTCCGCGGCGCCTTGATTTTTGATCAGATCGCCTGATTTCGCTCTCGGCCGGATCGCGCAAAAGTTGCTTTTCGTGAGGTGCTGCGCGCCTCACGCCTCCGTCGGCAGCGGACCGGAGGCCCCGACCCTCCGGTGAAGCCGATCCCGCGCCCAGGGGAATGTTGATGAACACGATGACGACCGACAAGACCGACACCGAGTCCTATCCGATGGCGGGCCGGTGCCCGTTCGGAGGCGACCGGATCGGTGGGGCTCTCGGCAGCCGTCCGGCGCTGGAGAACTGGTATCCGCACCGCTTGCGGGTCGAGCTCCTGCACCAGAACGGGCTCGCGGCCGATCCGCTCGGGCCGGATTTCGACTATGCCACCGCCTTCGGGACGATCGACCTCGCGGCGCTCAAGAGCGACATCAAGCAGTTCCTGACCTCGTCGGTGTCGTGGTGGCCGTCCGACTACGGCAATTACGGACCGCAGATGATCCGCATGGCCTGGCACTCGGCCGGCACCTACCGGATCGCGGACGGGCGCGGCGGCGCCGGCACCGGGATGCAGCGCTTCGCGCCGATCTCGAGCTGGTGGGACAACGGCAACACCGACAAGTCGCGCCGCCTCCTGCAGCCGATCAAGCACAAGTACGGCAACGCCCTCTCCTGGGCCGACCTGATGGTGCTGACCGGCAACTGCGCCCTGGAGATCATGGGCCTGCCGACCTACGGATTCGCCGGCGGGCGCCTCGACGCCTGGGAGGCGGACAACGCCACCTACTGGGGTCCCGAGGTCGTCGAGATGGGCACGGTCTCGAGCTTCGACGAGATGGTCAATCGCGACCAGCGCTGGCGCGGCCAAAACGGCGACGCCGAGTACGACCTGGAGAACCCGCTCGCCGCCTCCCACCAGTCGCTGATCTACGTGAACCCCGAGGGACCCTACGCGAACGGCGACCCGCAGGGCTCGGCCAACGACATCCGGGTGACCTTCACCCGCATGGCCATGAACGACGAGGAGACCGTGGCGCTCATCGCGGGCGGCCACGCCTTCGGCAAGAGCCATGGCATGACCCCCGCCAAGGAGATCGGGCCGCCGCCGGAGATGGCGCCGATGGAGGCGATGGGTCTCGGCTGGCACAACCCGAAGGGTGCGGGTTCGGGCAAGGACACCATGACCAACGGCATCGAGGGCAGCTGGACCCCCGATCCGACCCGGTGGGACAACGCCTATCTGGAGAACCTCTTCAGGTTCGACTGGGAGCAGACCAAGAGCCCCGCCGGCGCCCTGCAATGGACCCCGAAGGATCCGGACGCGCCCAAGACCCCCGACGCCCATGTCGCCGGCCAGATGCATCCCCTCATGATGATGACCTCCGACATCGCCCTGAAGGTCGATCCGGAATACCGCAAGGTCTGCGAGAAGTTCCTCGGCGACTTCGACGCCTTCACGCAGGCCTTCTCCAAGGCGTGGTACAAGCTCACCCACCGCGACATGGGACCCAAGCACCGCTACCTCGGCCCGGAGGTTACGATCGAGGACGGGCTGCTGTGGCAGGACCCGATCCCCGATGCCGCCTATGCGCCGATCGGCGGGGCCGAGATCGCCGCCCTGAAGCAGGCGATCCTGGCCACGAACCTTCCGATCTCGGACCTGGCCTTCACGGCCTTCTCGGCGGCCTCGACCTACCGCGACAGCGACAAGCGCGGCGGCGCCAATGGCGGGCGGCTCGCCCTCGCCCCGCAGAAGGACTGGGCCGTCAACCGCCGGGCCGCGCCCGTGGTCGAGGCGTTGCGCGGTGTCATGGCCGCGTTCAACGCCGGGCGGAGCGACGGCAGGCAGGTCTCGCTCGCCGACCTCATCGTGCTCGCCGGCTGCGCCGCCGTGGAGAAGGCGGCCAGGGATGCCGGGGTCGAGGCGCAGGTGCCGTTCACGCCCGGCCGGGTCGACACCACCCAGGACCTGACCGACATCGAGATGTTCCAGTGGCTGAGGCCCGTCGTCGATGGCTTCCGCAACTACGTCGATGACGGGTTCGGGGCGATGGCCCAGCGCCTGTCCCCGGAGGAGATGTTCCTCGACAAGGCCAATCTCTTGACCTTGACCGCGCCGGAATGGGTGGTGCTGACCGGCGGCCTGCGGGCCCTCAACGCCAACCACGACGGGTCGAACCGGGGCATCTTCACCGACCGGGTGGGCGTGCTGACGACGGACTTCTTCCGCAACCTGACCGACACGAACCTGGTCTGGGAGAAGACCGATGCGACGGGCACGTCCTTCGCCCTCAAGGACCGCGACACCGGCCAGGCGAAGTTCGAGGCCACGCGCAACGATCTCGTCTTCGGATCGAACGCGCAGCTGCGCAACATCGCCGATGCCTATGCCGGCAGCGACGGCCAGGCCCGGTTCGTGGCGGATTTCGTCCGGGTCTGGGACAAGGTGATGATGCTCGACCGGTTCGACGTCAGGGGCCACCGGCGCTCCGGGCCGATGGCGGCCTGAGAGACGGGGGTCGCGGGCTGCCCGCGACCCCATCCCGCCGCCCGGAGGCACCCGCTTCCGGGTTCTCGCGGCCCCTGGATGCGAGATGCCGTCGGGCCTTTGCGGCAACACGAACCCGCGGATCCGGGCCGTCGGGGTGCGCCGAGATCTCGGCGGGTTCCCGACGATCCGTCGAGATTGCATGCGACACCCGTCATCGTCGGGGACGCGCGTCGCTTGTCTCCATCCCCGCCGATGGCGAATAAGGACGGCAGGCAGGTCGCCTTCGAGCCGCGCAGTGTCTTGTGCGACGCCATGATCATCGAACGACGGAGCTGTTCGCGATGAATTCCCGCCGGATCACGCTCTACCATGCGCCGCGCACCCGCTCGTCGGGTGTCCTGGCCCTGCTGGAGGAGCTCGGGGCCGACTACGGGCTCCGCACCCTCGACCTGAAGGCGGGCGAACACCGCGCACCCGCGTTCCTCGCGGTCAATCCGCTCGGCAAGGTGCCGGCGATCGTGCACGGCGACGTGGTCGTGACCGAGCAGGCGGCGATCGTCATCTACCTCGCCGACCTCTACCCCGAGGCGAAGCTCGCCCCGGCGCTCGACGACCCCCTGCGCGGTCCCTACCTGCGCTGGCTCGCCTTCCACGGCGCCTCCTTCGAACCCGCGATCGTCGATCGCGCCATGACGCGCGATCCGGGACCTCCGGCGATGTCGCCGTATGGCAGCTACGACGCCGTGATGGACGCGCTGACGGCGCAGCTTCGCCGGGGACCCTACCTGTTCGGCAAGCGGTTCACGGCCGCCGACGTCCTCTGGGCGACGGCCCTCGACTGGACGACGCGCCGGAAGCTCGTGCCGCCGAACCTCGAATTGCTGCGGTATGTCGAGCGCTTCCGCACCCGGTCCGCCATCGTCCGGGCCGAGGCGATCGACGAGAGGCTCGCCCGAGACCTCGAGGGCGAGATCGAGCACCGCACCGGTTAGGGATTGCGGTGGCCCGCCCGTCGGACAGCCCGACAGGCGCGCGCTTCGATCGCGCGCTCGAAGGTGGGCGGTCGACAGGGTCGCCGCAGGCGTCCGCCCGGATTGTCGGCCGCGACCGCTGTCGGTCCGGCTAGGACGCGCTCGTGAAGAACGTGGCGTATCCGTCCGCGTGGACGCGATCGAGATGCGCCCGATAGGCGGCGTAAGCCGGCTCGTGCGGAGCGACGCGGCCGTAGCGGAGTTCGGCCGCGTCGCGCTCCGGCAGCAGGGCGAGCGGTGCCGATGCGGGCGTGAGCTGGGTCCCGCGGCCCGCGTGCAGGGTGGTCAGGATCCCGTACATTTCGCCGCGGATATTGGGACGGCACAACACCGCCAGACGATGCTGCCCGTGCCAGTTGGTGACCAGGTAGATCATGCCGGATTGGCTCGGGACGGCGACACTGCCGGATTGTGCGAACGGCGCATCGATCCGCTCGGCCTCGCGGAACACCAGGCGCGCGCTGTCGGCATCCCAGGCGATCTCGGTCCGGTAGGCGAAGATCACGCCCGCCGTCTCGAAGGAGGGGCGCAGGGTGAGGTACCGGCCCTCCAGCCAGGCCACGCCCTGCCGCGCGTAGGCCCCGAGTTCGTCGGGGGCGTGACGGGGCGGTTCCGAGGCCGGTGCCTGCCCCGCCGGCTGGCGCAGGGATTGGCCAAGCGCTTCCTCCAGCCGGATCGTGGTTGCGAGGGTGAACGGCCGGCGGCCGGCGAGCGCTTTCTCCAGGGTCGAGAGGCTGATCCGGGCCTCTTCGGCCAGTGTCTGCCGGGAGATGCGCCGGCGGGCCAGCGCCTCGCGCACGATCTGGGCAATGGCGCGGCTCTGCGCCTCGGACAGTTCGACATCGCTCACGGACATGGCTCGCGCAGGCTCGACCCGCACAGATCCGCACGAAACCGCACATTTGCGCAAGGGCGGCCAAGCCGGTCATCCCCGCCGACCCATCAGGGACGCCCCGCCTCCTGCACCAAGGCGGTTTCCACGATCAGCCGCAGCGGGCCGGCCTGCAGCGCCTCCAGGGGCCAGCAGGTGACGAGGTCGAGATGCCGGCCGGGGGCCTGCGGGTCGATGCCCGAGGCATCCCAGCGCGCCACCCGCGTGCCGGTGACGCGGAAGAGCCGGGTTCGGCCGTCCCGGCCCGTCACCACCACCGGATCGCCGGGACCGAGCCGACCCAGCCCCGCGAACTGCGTGTCGCGGTGCGCGGCGAAGACCGCGGTGCCGGGTGCGCCAGCCTCCGGGGTGCCGTCCAGATGGCCGGGGCCGAAGGCCAGGGCCTGCCCGCTCCCGCCTCGCAGGACCACGAAGCTGCGGCCCAGGACGGTGAGCCGGGCGACGGGCTCGGTATCGGCCCAGGGCCAGGGCCGGGCGGGCCGCCCCGAGGCCAGGCTGCGGGCGAAGGCACGCTCCAGCAGCCCCTGCGCCAGGGCGGCCTTGGCGGGGATCCAGGCGGCCTGCACCGTCAGCCCGAGGCCCGCGAGGGTGAGGAGGGCCGCGAGGGCCCTCCGCAGTCCGGTTCCGAGGCGACGGCTCGTCGCGCGGCGGCGGCTCATCGGAGGTCCCCGGTCCGCAGTCCGGTTCCGAGGCGACGGCTCGTCGCGCGGCGGCGGCTCATCGGAGGTCCCCGGTCCGCAGACCGGCGCACAGCAGCAGGCCCATGAGGGCGAGGAGCAGACCCAGACCAAGCTGCGCGAGGATCCCGGCCCCGGTTTGCGGCAGGTCGACGGCCGCGCCGTCGGCGCCGATCGGCACGATCCGGGCCGCCCCGTCGTCGGCGGGCTCCGCGCCGGGCCGGTCCGTGCCGAATACCTTGGCGAAGTCCCAGCCCGCCGGCAGGTTCAGCGGCAGGTCGGCGGCGACGAGGGGGGTGCCCGGTGCCCGGCGCGGGGTGGCGTCGACCGCCACGAGGCTGGTCAGGCGCGTCGTCAGGCCGTGCTCCAGGGCGAGGGCCAGGATGGCGGCGTCGGCCGTGTCCGGGCCGAGGCGCCCGGTGATGCGCGCCGTCTCGGTCCCGCCGATCCGGGAGCGCGCCCAGACCTTGGAGATACCGGCGCCCGCGCCCGCCTCGGCGAGCGGCAGCGTCCGGCTCCAGGCCCGGCCACCCACCCGGCCCGCGACGGTCACGGTCCCCTGGGCTTCCCCCGGCAGGCGCGCGGCGAAGACCAGCGGCTCGCCGCGGTACAGGTCGGGAAGCGCGCCCGGCGTCACCGCGACGCCCGGGACCGAGAAGGTCGCGGTCAGGTCGGTGACGGCGGGGGATTCGAGCTTCTCGTAGAGCGCGCGGGTCCGCTCCCCGACCTGCGCGAGGTCGCGGATCTCCGTGAAGCTGCCGCGCCCGATCTCGGCGGCGTGGCGCATCAGGTGGCCGTTGGGCGCCGAGCCGATGCCGACCATGAACAGGCGCGAGCGCCCGAGATGCGCGTGGATCGCCGCGAAGATCCGCTCCTCGTCACCGACGGCGCCGTCGGTCAGGAACACGACCTGGCGCACGCGCCCGTCCTCCGGGTGGGGATCGGCCAGGGCCGCCTCGAGCGGGGCCAGCATCTCGGTGCCGCCGCGCGCCTCCAGGGCGGCGACGAAGCGCTCGGCCTCCGCCAGGGCATCCGGCGTCGCCGGGACGGGCTCGGGATGCAGCGCGTCCCAGGTGTCGTCGAAGCGGATGACGTTGACGCGGTCCTGCGGGGTCAGGCGGCGGAGGCCGGCCAGCAGCCCGGCCTTGGCCTGCCGCATCGAGGCGCCGGACATCGAGCCGGAATTGTCGATGACGAAGGTGACGTCGCGCATCGGCCTGGTCGCCGCGTCGGGCCCGGTCTCCGGCGGGTTCACGGCGGCCAGCAGATAGGTGCGGCCGGCGACGGTCTCGCGGAACAGGCCGAGGCCGGGCATCCGGCTGGGGACCGGCGCCCAGGTCAGCTCGAGGTCGCGGTCGGCCGGCACGACGCCGTCGGCCAGGGTGACGGTCCGGGCCTCCGGACCCGCCTCGGTCACGCGGATCGCGTGGGTCGCGCTGCGAAGGCTGCCGACGGCGAAGCCCGCCCGGAGCCGCACCGTGACGGCGACGGGATTGGTCGGGCGGGAGACCGACGGGTCGAGCACCGGCGGGCTGATCCGGGCGCGATCGGGAACCGGGTCGCGGGCCGCCTCGGCCACGCCGTCGAGGGAGACCGCGTCCAGCGCGGCGGGGGCGGAATTGTAGCGGGGCGCGACCACCAGGGGCAGGCGCAGCATCCGCGTCTCGCCGGAGACCGGGATCGTCTGCTGATAGGTGATCTGGACCAGCACCGTCTCGCCGGGGCCGATATTGGCGACCGCGTTGGTGAAGATGTTGGGCCGCGCCTGCGCGGTCAGGGCCGCCGATTGCCCGGCCGCCTTCGCGGCCTCGTAGGCGCGCTTGGCCGCCGCCCGCTCGCGGATGTCGGCGACGATCACCCGGGAACCGACGACGAGCTTCATGCCGTCCAAGGCCGCGTCCTCCGGCAGGGGATACACGTAGGTGCCCTCGACCCAGTCCGCACCGGTGTTGCGGAAGGCCTGGGTGACGACGGCCCGGGCGGTCGGGCCGCTGACATCGACGCTGATGTCGGTCGCGAGCTGGACGGCCTCGGCCGGCGCGCCGCCGGCCGACCCGCGCAGCGTCAGGCCGCCCCGGGTCGGCCCCGGCGACGCCTGGGCCGAGGCGACCAGGACGAGGAGCGCCAGCAGCGCGAGGAAGAGCGGCGACGGCGCGGCGTTGCGGGGGAGCTCGACCGCGGATCGTGGCGAAGAGAACGGCATCGGGGAAACCTCCTGCGCCGGCGGATCGGGGCCGGCTCGCCGCTGAAGCTCCCGCGCCGGCCTCTCCGCCACCACGAGAAACTTCGCCCTTTCCCGGGCCGGAACCGCACCCGCCCGCCGCGCCCGGGCGGATCTGTGCGGGGCCGGTGCGGCGCCGTACGCCCCCCGGCGCTCCCCGGCGGACCGCGCCATCCGCGTCCGGGTCGTCCGCATCCGGAACACGAGCGATCGACGACGGCGGCCGAGCCCCCGGGCCGGCTCCGGTCCTGCGGCCACGACCGGCTGCCCTGGAGGTGGACCTCGTCCTGCCGGGATGTCATCGATCGAGCGATGCGACGCGCCGAAGGGCGCCCGGCCCGGATGCGGAGCGATCCGACCCACGGCATCATCGGGATCGGCCGCTTCCTTCGGGGGCGGGCCATGGCGCGGCGGCGGCGACGGGACGATCGTCGGGCCTGACGACGATGGAGCAAGCGATGGCCAGCACGGCGGAGAAGCGGAGCGCCTTTCGCGGTCTTCACGACAGCGGCTTCTTCCTCTTGCCCAACGCCTGGGATGCCGGCAGCGCGGTTCGGCTCGCCACGCTCGGCTTCAAGGCCATCGCCTCGACGAGCGCGGGGGCGGCCTGGGCCGCCGGCAAGCAGGATGGGGAACTCGGCCTGGAGGCCACCCTCGACCACCTCAGACTGCTTGTCGCCAGCACCCACCTGCCGGTCAACGCGGATTTCGAGAACGGCTTCGCCGACCGTCCGGAGGATGTCGCGCGGACCGTCGCCCTGGCCGTCGAGACGGGCGTGGCCGGCCTGTCGATCGAGGATTGGTCCGGAACCGCGCTGTACGAGACGGATCACGCCGTCGAACGGATCGCCGCCGCACGCAGCGCCATCGACGCCGTCGATCCCACGGTGATGCTCGTCGGTCGAAACGAGAACTTCCGTGTCCCCGACCTGTCGGTCGGTGCCAGCATCGCGCGCGCCGTCGCCTATGCGCAGGCCGGCGCCGACTGCCTCTTCGTGCCCTTCATCCTCGATCACGGTGCCGTCGCGGAACTCGTCGCGGCCGTCGCCCCGAAGCCGGTCAACGTCGTGGTGCACGAGTACGACGCGGCGATCCGGGTGTTCGCCGAACTCGGGGTTCGTCGTTGCAGCGTGGGCGGAAGCCTCGCCCGCAGGACCTGGGCGGCCTTCGATGCCGCCGCGCAGAGCTTGCGGCGCTACGACCCGGGCGACGGATCCTGAGGGTCGCGACGCGACGGTCCAACGGCCTGTCCACCCCATCGCGGAACAGGTGGCGGCGTCGTGAACGCCGGCCGGTCCTCGGTGGTTATCCGTGAGCCATGCCTGGATCGGGCAGGCGCAGGGACGTCCGACCCGACGAGGATGTCCGCGCATCTCGCTCCGCCGGCAGGCTCGCCGAGCCGGCATCGCATCACTCGCGCCGGGATGCTCTGGCTCCCGACAACGATTTCCGGTTACAGGCTCGGCAGCCCCGCCTCGAGTCGCAACGGGTTGGTTCCAGATGCTCACCGACACCCTGACGGAAGCGAGCCTTCGAACCTTCCTGGCCGCCTTCTATGCCAAGGTGCGGCGCGATCCCCTGATCGGGCCGGTCTTTGCCCGCGCCATCCCGGATGGGGACTGGCCCCGCCACCTCGCGGTGATCCAGGATTTCTGGTCCTCGCTGCTGCTGCGATCCGGCCGCTACAAGGGCAATCCGTTCGGCAAGCACCAGGGGCTCGGTGCGTTGACCCCCGCCCACTTTGCCCGTTGGCTGGCTCTCTTCGAGGAGACGGCCCGGCAGATGTATCCCGCCGACGTGGCGGCGCTTCTCACCGAGCGCGCGAACCGGATCGGCGACAGCCTGCAGGCGGGCCTGTTCTTCAGACCGGAATCCCTGCAGCGAGACCGCTGAGATCCCGTGCGTCGCCCGCCCGTGGCGCGACGCCCCCCCCCCGACACGCGACTCGTCCCTTCCGTGGACAAGGATCGATCGCCCCGCAGCACCGTTGGACCTCGCCACGATGGGCTCCGGCCGGATCGCGCTCCGTGATCCGGCCTCGGCCAGCGTGTCGGCGACAGGCAGCGCGAGAATTCGATGACACCGGTGACAGATTTTCCGCCCGAGGCGTTCGCCAAGGACGATCCGAGCCCCGATCCGCAGTTCTACCGGCAACCGCGCTTCGTCACGCATATCGACGACGACGCCATCGCCGCGGTCACGCGCCTCTACCGGGAGGTCGTTCCGGCCGGAGGAACGGTTCTCGACCTGATGTCCAGCTGCGTCAGCCACCTGCCCGAGGACCTGGCCTTCGCGCGGGTCATCGGCCACGCGCTGAACGCCTCGGAACTTGCGGCGAACCCCCGCCTCACTGAGCACTTCGTCCAGGATCTGAACGCCGCGCCCCGGCTTCCCCTGGATAGCGCGAGCGTCGACGCGACGCTGCTGTGCGTCTCGGTCCAGTACCTGCAGAAGCCGATCGCGGTGTTGTCCGAGGTCGCGCGCGTGTCGCGCCCGGGAGCGCCCGTGGTCATCAGCTTCTCGAACCGATGCTTCCCGACCAAGGCCGTGGCGATCTGGAACGCTCTGGATGGGGCGGGGCGCGCGCGACTGGTCGAGCGCTATCTGCAGGATGCCGGCTTCGCGCGGACCGCGGTGCACGCACCGATCCCGGAACATGGCCTCGGCGATCCGCTGACGGCGGTGATCGGCTGAACGTCAGGCGCGTGAGACCCGTTTCCCGCCGCCGCGGTTGAGCGAGCCGGGCGACACGCGCATGGCACGGGGACGGCTCCAACGGCTCGGGCCAACCGGATCCGGTGGCCGGCGAGCGGCGGGACCCTGCCGGGGTCCCGCGCGACGCTTCAACGCAATCGGCGCTTCGAGGAAAGGAACGGGGATGCGAGGACCGGCACGGAGACTCGGGGCAGGGGCATTCGGGATCGGATCGTTTCGTGACGTCCTCCCCGTGGTGGCCATCCTGGTCGGGTGCGCGCCGACGCCCGCTCACGCAGTCACGCCGGTGACACCGGTGGGCGTCGAGAGCTGCGACGCCTTCCTCGCCGCCTATGCCCAATGCGCCGCCAGCCCCGACGTGCCGGAGGCCGCCCGCCCCGGCATCCGTCAGGGGATCGGGACGATGCGCGAGAGCTTCCGGGACTCGGTCGCGCGCAACGAAGCCGCGCGGGCGACCGTGGCCTATCAGTGCGCACAGGCCCACGAGGCCGTCCGCAAGAGCCTGGTCGAGGCCTTCAAGTGCGATTTCCCCGCCGCACCCGCGGCCTCCCAGGCCCTTTTGCAGAGCCCGCCACCGCCGCCCGCCTCGGCTCGGGCGCCCGCCCGTCCGGCGCCGACGCAATCGCCCGAGTCTCAGAATCTGGCGAAGGCGAACGCCTACACCGAGGCCCAGAACCACCTCGTCCGGTCGCATCCTCTGACGCAACACCTGGCCGATTACCGGCGTGACAACGAGCGGGTGCTCAGGCTCGGCACGAAGCTCGGCGCCAATGCCTGGTACCATTTCGGCATCGTGGATTTCGACGGCGTCATCGAGGAGCTGGAGAAGGCCGTCGCGCTGCCGGGCGCCGTGCCGGAGGTCGATGCCCAGGCCGCCCGGCTGTTGGCGGCCCTGCGCGAGGTCAATCCGACCCTGAAGGCGCTGACGCGCTACCAGACCACGCGGGCGTTCAAGGAGGACGGCTTCAAGTTCGCGCGCGAGCAGCACGCGATCCTCGTCCCGCGGGTCGAGGCGGCGGCCAAGGCGATGGACGCCTACGGCACGGCCCTGTTCGAGCGCGAGATCGCCCGGGACGAGCGCCGCCTGTCGGCCCTGTCGGAGGATGCGCCGGCGCGGAGTCTCGTCGCCACCAGCCTCACGCTGCGCCGCGCGATCCGCCAGTTCGAGGCCCTCGGTCCCAGGGCGGATGTCGCCCCCTTCCTGGCCGCCCTCGGCGAGGTATCGAACGCCAATCGCCAGCTCGGTACGACCTTCGACGGCATGAGCCCGAAGGCGAACGCATCCTGCACCGGCTACACCGACACGGTCGCGCGCCTGATCGGCCACGGCCGGGATGTCGCTCGGGACATTCGCGCGAAGGGCGATCCGAGCCAGCCGGCGCAGCGTTTCAACGAGGCCTACAATCGTTCGGTCCGCGACCTGGAATCCTGCCAGAGGAACGAGGACCGGATGCGGCCGAGCTGAGGGTCTTCGCGGGACCTCGGAAAGTCCCCGTCCGGCCGGTCACCCGCTCCTTCGGCTTCGGAGCGCCGACGGCCCTGCGCGACCGGCCGGCGTCCCGCGCCCGCGCCTCATGCGGGTGCCTTTTCCCCGTGGCGATCCGCCGAAGGCGGCGGTGCCTCGGCGCCGGCGGAGGGCGCGCGCCGCCGGAAGGCGGAGGCGATCAGCACGTAGAAGAGCGGGGTGACGAACACCGCCAGCACCGTCGCGCTGATCATGCCGCCGAGCACGCCGGTGCCGATGGCCCGCTGGCTGTTCATGCTGGCCCCCGTGGCGATGGCGAGCGGCACCACGCCGAGGATGAACGCGAAGGAAGTCATCACGATCAGCCGGAAGCGGAGCGCGCAGGCCTCCAGGGCGGCCTCGTGCAGGGGCCGCCCCTGCGCCACGCGGTCCTTGGCGACCTCGATGATCAGGATGGCGTTCTTGGCCGTCAGGCCGATCACCGTGATCAGGCCGACCTTGAAGTAGACGTCGTTGGGCATGTCGCGCATCAGCATGGCGAAGACCGCGCCGACGATCCCGGTCGGCACCACCAGCAGGACGGCGAGCGGGATCGACCAGCTCTCGTAGAGGGCGGCCAGGCACAGGAACACGCAGACCAGCGACAGGGCGAGCAGGTAGATCGCCTGGGAGCCCGAGAGCTTTTCCTGGAGGGATTGCCCGGTCCAGGCGAAGTCGAAACCGGCGGGCAATTGCCCGGCGAGGCGCTCCATCTCCGCCATCGCGTCGCCGCTGGCGAAGCCCGGCGCCGCCGTGCCGCCAAACTTGATGCTGGGATAGCCGTTGAAGCCGACCACCTGGGCCGGCCCCATCGTCCAGTCGAGGCGCGAGAAGGATTGCAGGGGCACCATCTGGCCCCTGGCGTTGCGGACGTGGAGGTCGAGCAGGTCCTCGGCCTTCATCCGCCGGCCGGCCTCGGCCTGGACGATCACCCGCTGCATGCGCGCCTGGTTCGGGAAGTCGTTGACATAGGCCGAGCCGAGGCTCGTCGAGAGGGTGTCGTTGATGTCCGCGAAGGTGACGCCCAGCGCGTTCGCCTTCTCGCGGTCGATCAGGAGCTCCACCTGCGGCGCGGTCGGCAGGCCCTCCACGTAGACGCCCTGCAGGATCGGGCTCTTCGTGGCGGCGGCCAGCAGCTGGTCGCGCGCGGCGGCCAGGGCGGCGTAGCCCTGCTGGGCCTTGTCCTGGAGGCGGAAGCTGAAGCCGCTGGAATTGCCCAGGGAATCGATGGCCGGCGGGGCGAGCGACATGGCGACGGCGTCGGGCAGCCCGGCCAGCATGGCGTTGGCGCGGGCGCTGATCGCGTCGGCGCTGTCCGCCGGCCCGCGCTCCCCCCAGGGCTTGAGGCCGATGAAGTTGAGCGCCGCGTTCTGGCCCTGGCCCGAGAAGCCGAAGCCGAGGAGGAAGGTCTGGTTGTCGACGCCGGGCTCCCGGGCGAAATGCGCCTCGATCGCCTGAGCGACGTCGAGCGTGCGCCCGGTGGCGGATTCCGGCGGGGTCTGCACGTCGACGATGATGTAGCCCTGGTCCTCGACGGGCAGGAAGCTCGACGGCATCCGCGCGTAGCCCCAGCCGAGCGCCGCGATCAGCCCGGCGTAGACGACGAGTGCCCGCAGCGGCCGGCGCAGGGTCCCGTCCACGCCGGAGCGGTAGGCGCGGGTCCCGGCCGCGAAGGACCGGTTGAACCAGCCGAAGACCCCGTGCCCACCGTGGCCGTGGCCCGGCGCGATGGGCTTCAGGAGCGTGGCGCAGAGCGCCGGCGTCAGCGACAGGGCCAGGAAGGCCGAGAAGGCGATGGAGGTCGCCATGCTGACCGCGAACTGGCGGTAGATCACCCCGACCGAGCCGGGGAAGAACGCCATCGGCACGAACACCGCGACCAGAACCACGGTGATGCCGACGATGGCGCCGGTGATCTGGCCCATCGCCCGGGCGGTCGCTTCGCGCGGCGCCAGGCCCTCCTCGGCCATGATGCGCTCGACGTTCTCGACCACCACGATGGCGTCGTCGACGAGGATGCCGATGGCCAGCACCATGCCGAACATGGTCAGCACGTTGATGGAGAAGCCCGCCAGCAGCAGGGCGCCGCAGGTGCCGAGCAGGGCCACCGGCACCACGATGGTGGGGATCAGGGTGTAGCGGATGTTCTGGAGGAACAGGAACATCACGGCGAAGACCAGGGCCATCGCCTCGGCCAGGGTCACCAGCACCTTGCGGATCGAGACCTCGACGAAGGGCGTCGTGTCGTAGGGGATCGTGATCGCCACGTTGGCGGGCAGCGTCTTCGCCAAGGTCGCGATCCGGGCCCGGACCCCGGTGGCCGCCGCCAGCGCGTTGCCGCCGGGGCTGAGCTGGATGCCGATGCCGGCGGCGGGGCGCCCGTCGAGGCGGGTCTGCATGGTGTAGGACTGGCCCGCCAGTTCCACCTCGGCGACGTCGCGCAGGCGCACCAGCGAACCGTCCGGGTTGGCGCGCAGCACGATCGCGCCGAATTCGCGGGCGGAGGTCAGCTGTCCCTTCACCAGGACGTTGGCGGCGATGCGCTGGCCGTCCCGGGCGGGCTGGGCGCCGACGATGCCCGACGCGATCTGGGCGTTCTGCGCGCCGACCGCGGCCGTGACGTCGGCCGGCGTCAGGCTGAACCCGACGAGCTTGACCGGGTCGATCCAGATGCGCAGCGCCTTCTCCGACGAGAACAGGGTGGCGCGTCCGACGCCCGGCACCCGCCGCAGCTCGCCGAGGACCCGCCGGGCGGCGATGTCGCCCAGATCCGTCTCGCTCAGGGAGCCGTCGCGGGAACTCAGGGTGATGAATTGCAGGAAGCTGGTGCTCGCTTCCTCGACGATGACGCCCTGCTGGGTCACGGCGCGGGGCAGGCGCGCCTCGATGCGCTTGATCCGGTTCTGGACCGCCACCGTCGCCCGCGATGCGTCCGAGCCCGGCGCGAAGGAGGCCATGATCTGGGTCTGGCCCGAAGTGTCGCTGGTGGACTCGAAGTACATCAGCCCCGGGATGCCGTTCAGCTCCTCCTCGATGATGCGGGTGACGCCGTCGTAGAGCCGTTCCGGCGGGGCGCCCGGATAGCTCGCCGTGACCTGGATCGTGACGGGGGCCACGTCCGGGTATTGCGAGACGGGGAGCACGACGAGCGAGATCGCCCCCACCAGCACGATGAAGAGCGAGATCGCCCAGGCGAAGATCGGGCGGTCGATGAAGAACCGGGTCATGGGACTGCGCCTGCGGGAGCGGGGGGAGGGTGGACGGCGCGTTCGGTCAGGGCGCCGGAAGGGCGGCGGCGCGGGCGCCCGCCCAGGGCACCGGCTTGACGGCCATGCCGGGCTGGATCTTCTGGAAGCCCTCGACCACTACGGTCTCGCCGGCCTTCAGCCCCTCCTCGACGATCCAGCCTGCCTCCGTGAGGGGGCCGGTGCGCAGGGGCCGCAGGGCGGTCCGGCCCTCCGTCACCACGTAGGCCTGCGCCTCGCCGGCACTGCTGCGCTGGATCGCCTGGGCCGGGACGATGACCGCATCGGCCTTCTGGCCCTGGCCGACGCGCACGCGCACGTAGGTGCCGGGCAGCAGGGCGGCCTTCGGGTTGGGGAAGGTCGCGCGCAGGGAGACCTGGCCCGTGCCGGGATCGACGCCGACATCCGTGAACAGCAGGCGGCCGGCATCGGGATAGAGGCCGCCATCGGGTTGCAGGAGCCGGACCTCGGTCGCCGGCCTGTCGCCGGCCGGTCCGGCCAGCGAGTCCGGGTGCGTGGCCGGCGCGTTGAAGTCGGCGAAGATCGGGTCGATCTGCTGAATGACGGCGAGCCTGGTGGCGTCGGCCGCGCCGACCAGCGCCCCCTCGGTGATCAGCGCACGCCCGATGCGCCCGGCGATGGGCGCGCGCACGGTGGCGAAGTCGAGATCGATCCGCGCACGGGCGAGCTGCGCCCGGGCGCTGGCGACGTCGGCTTCGGCCTGGCGCAGGCTGGCCAGGGCGACGTCCTGCTGGGCGGTGCTCGCCGCCTGTCGCTCCACCAGCGTCTCGGTGCGCTCGGACTGGCGCTGGGCCTGCACGCGCGTCGCCTCGGCCCGGGCGAGGGCCGCCGCCTTGGCGTCGACCTCGGCCCGGTAGATGGCGGGATCGATCCGGAAGAGCACGTCGCCCTTGGCGACGAGGCTGCCCTCCTCGAAGGCGCGCTCCTGGATGATGCCGGAGACCTGGGCACGGACCTCGGCCACGCGGGTCGAGGCGAGACGCCCGGCGAAGTCGAGCAGGCGCGGAACCGTGGTGCCCTCCACGGTCACGGTGGAGACGTCCGGCACCGGGGCCTCCGCCCCGGGCTCGGCCGGGCCGTTCGCCGCCGGCTTGCAGCCGAACACCGCGAGCAGCACGATGCAGGGCGTCACGAGGGGGATGACGGGCCACCGTCGGCGCGCGAGGTCACGCATGGCTGTCCGGGTCCTTGGCTCGAGGAAGGAGTGCGCGGGCCGTCAGGCCCGGCGGGTCATCGCCAGGAGGCGTTCGCGCAGAGCCGGCAGGTCCGGCATCGGTCCGCCATCCTCCCGAAGAAGGGCGGCGAGCCAGGCCCCGTCGGTGGCGAGCCGCACGATCTCCAGGGTCGGATCGTCGTCGGTGGCGCGGTGGCGCTCGACGAAGCGCGCGAACCACGCCGCCGTGACCCGGCGCAGACTCGGCTCGGTGAGGGACGAGATGTAGAGGGCGGTCCACTGACTGCTCTGGTTGAGCATCAGGTCGTCCAGGGTGACGGTGACGTAGGCGCGGGTGAAGCGTCCCCAGGCCTCCGGGTCCCGGGCCATGGCCGCCTCGATGTCGGCGTCGAGCTTCTCGAGCAGCTCGGCGACCACGGCGTCGATCAGGGCCTGCTTGCTCGCGAAGTGGTGGAACAGCCCGCCCTTGGTGACGCCGGCCGCCTCGCAGACGGCCTGCACGGTGACGGCGGCGAGTCCCTGTTCGAGGGCGAGGGCGGCGGCGCAATCGAGGAGGCTGCGCCGGACGCGTTCGGGCTGCTTCCTGCGGCGGGCGGCGTCCATGCTCAGTGTCCCGTCTCGGTCGCGGCGAGGGGCATCGCCCTGCGGGCATGCGACATCGGGTCGAATGCGACACGATCGCGAGCGACCATGGCCAGCGTCGGCACCGCCTTCCTGCATCGCCCCGAGGTCTGAAGCGTGGTCGTGTCGGTGATTTTACGGGGCCGGGCGGCACGCGGCGCCGGGTCGGCGAGGGTCTGGTTCGGCATGATCCCACCGGTGAGTCGTTGCCGCCATAAATACCGACTGTTTGGTATCTTTCAAGGGCGAATCGGGATGGCCCAGGCATCGGTGCACGGCATCCCGGCGATGCGTCGGCCGAATGCGCTGGTCGGTGTTCCGCCACGGGCCGATCACGCTCCGCACCGTCTCGAACGAGGCGAAGAGCGCCTGTTTCCGGTCTTCGTCTTCGCGCTTGCCGTCGATGCTCTCGGGGGAGCCGGTCGCCCACGGCGATCTCGCCGCCATGTACCGAATCGGCGGGACTGTCTCGGCGACCCCTCGCGCAAAGCCGTCGCGATCGTCTCCGAGCCGTTGCCTCAGCGACGGGATGCGCCAGGCTCGACCGTCACGGGTTCGGCCCTGGACGAGGTTCGAGGCGCCGACCGGGATTGCGAGGCTGCGGCCGACGCCGTCCGCCCGGCCCATCGTTCAGCCACGGCCGGCTTCGCGGCCGGCGTTTCCGCGGGATCTCCTCGCGACGCCGGATGCGTCGAACCCGAGCCTTGCCGGCCTGCCAGCCCGCGGCCTGGAGAAGCCCGGTGACGCGACGGCTGTCGCCGTCGCGTCCAGACGCCGGGGCCGGGGCGTGGATGGCACGGGTCGACGCCTGCCGGTCGGGTCCGTCCGGTCCGGCCGGTTCAGCGTGTCCGGCAGGGGCGCTCCGCGCGCGTGACGCGTCCGTCGTGATTGTCGTCGAAGCGCGCGAAGCGCTTGGCCGTGACGGCGTCGATCTCCTCGGCCGTGACGAATCCATCCCGGTCGGCGTCGAGCCGGCGGAAGCGCTTCGCCGGATCGGCCGGGCCCTTGCCCGGATGGGCGGCCCACCAGGCGGTCCATTCCGCTTCGCTGATCCGGTTGTCGTGGTCGGTGTCCGCCCGCATCAGGCGCATCCGATGCCGCGCCTGGAAGGTCGCCAGGTCGACACCATCGGGCTTGCGGTCCTCGAGCCTCGACGGTGGCGAGGGCGCCTCGGGAGTCTGGGCCCCGGGGGGCTGGCCCCCGGAAGTCTGGGCGATGGCGGCGGATGCCGACAGGAACACCGCGAGCGTCAGGCATAAGGTTCGACGGGCCATAGCGGCACCCCTGTGCTGGAGGGAGGGGACGGGATCGCATCTCTCGGGCGCGATCCCGCGCGGGGAAGGCCGGGCCAGCCGCGTCACCAGCGGTGATGCCAGCCGGCGTGGCGGTAGCCGCCCCAACGGTGCCAGCGCGGGCCGCCCCAGCCGATTCGGCGGGGACCGTAGAACCGGGGTCCGTAGAAGGCGGGCCGAACGACGTAGGGCGCGTAGACGACGCGCGGTCCGAGGTTCGGGCGGCAATAGCCGTAGAGGCCGCGGTGGAAGCCGAGGCCGCAGCCGTCGCGGGCTTCCGCCGTGCCGGCGGTGGCCAGCGGCGCCGCCAGCCCCGCGACCAGGAGGGCCGCCGGAGCCAAGCGCTTCAGTCCGCTGGAGGCGATGTTCGTCAGTCCCGTCATTGCAGGGTCTCCCTGGTGGGTGATTGCGATGCGGCGAGATTGCCCGCCTCCTGTCGCAGGACTTTGCCGGGAGCCACCGATTGTGTCGCGAAGGGTCGCGGATCCGGGCGGCCTGGCACAGGTTGCGACAACTTCGTCGAGAGCCGGATCTCCGGCCGCGCTAGAACCCGCCGATGGGACACTCAGCCATGGACCACGCCCATGTCCTGGTGGTCGACGACCACCGCGACATCCGCGACCCCCTCGCGGCCTATCTCAAGCGGCACGACCTGCGCGTCAGCGTTGCCGCCGACGCGGCCGCGGCCCGTGCCGTCCTCTCGGGCTCCGCCATCGACCTCGTCATCCTCGACGTGATGATGCCGGGCGAGGACGGGCTCTCGCTCTGCCGGCACATCCGCGAGGTCCACGACACGCCCGTCATCCTGCTGACCGCGCTGGCCGAGCGGACGGACCGCATCGTCGGCCTGGAGATCGGCGCGGACGACTACGTCGTGAAGCCGTTCGACCCGCGCGAACTCCTGGCCCGGGTCAAGAACCTCCTGCGCCGCGCCCGGGCGCTTCCCCGCCTCCGCGACGTTGGCGACGGAAGCCGGCTCGCTTTCGACCGCTGGGTGTTCGACACCGACCGCCGCGAACTCATCGACGAGGCGGGTCGGACGGTGGCCCTCAGCACCGCAGAGTTCCGCCTGCTCTGCGCGCTGACCCGGCATCCGCGCATCGTCCTCTCGCGCGACCAGATCCTCGACCTGACCAGCGGCCGGGCCGCCGAGGGGTTCGACCGCAGCATCGACAACCAGGTCAGCCGGCTGCGGCGCAAGCTGGAACGCGACCCGGCCCATCCGGAGCTTCTCAAGACCGTCTGGGGTGGCGGCTACGTCCTCGCGACCGATGTCAGGGCCGCGCCGTGAGACCGGGTCAGGGCTCCCTCGCCGGCCGATTGGCGCTCCTGCTGGTGCTCGCGGTGGTGGGCGCGCAGGCCGCCGCCTTCGTGATGTTCACGCGGGAATCGTCCCTGGTCGGTCGTGCGGCGGCCCGCACCCAGGTCGTCGACCGCGTCGCCATCCTCGTTCGCCTGCTGGAGACGGTGCCGCCGGACGCCGTCCCCGGCGTGATCGAAGCCTACGGTTCGCCCCGGCATCGCTTCACCATCGACACCGCCAGCCTGGTGCCGGACAACGCGATGGATGCCGACGAGGCCAGGCTCGCCCGTCGCCTCGACCGGCGCATGCGGGACGGTGCGAGCCAGGCCCGGCTCCTGCTCGTCGAGCGGGATCCGGACCGGCAGCCCGGGGCGTCGTCGGACCGTCTCGCCGCCCGACCGCAGGTCCTGCGGGTCTCCGTCCGCCTCGACGACGGCCGCTGGCTCAACGGCGAGGCGCCGCTCGCGCTGTCGACGCCGCCCTGGATCCGCATCGGGCTGATCCAGGTCGCAGCCAGCGTCGTCGCCGTCCTGGTCGTGACCGGCATCGCCATGCGCGGCATCGTCGGACCCGTGCAGGCCCTGGCCCGGGCCGCCGAATCCGCCGGCCGGGGCGTGGCCGTCGAGCCCCTGCCGGAGCGGGGGCCGCGCGAGTTGCGGACCATGACGGCCGCCTTCAACCTGATGCAGGCGCGCTCCCGGGCCTTCGTCTCGGACCGCACCCGGATGCTGGCCGCCATCAGCCACGACCTGCGCACCCCCATCGCCTCGCTCTGGTTGCGCGCGGAGATGGTCGAGGACGCGGACCTGCGCGGTGCGATGGTGCGCACCATCGCGGACATGCGCGACATGGTCGAGGCGACGCTCGCCTTCGCGCGCGATGACGCGCTCGGCCAGGACGACGCCCCGTTCGACCTCGCCGGGCTGCTGGCGGCCATCGTCGATGAGCACAGGCTCCTGGGGCACGACGTGACCCTGTCCGCCCCGGATGTCCTCCCGTTTCACGGACGCGCCACCGCCCTGCGCCGCGCGTTCGACAACCTCGTGGCCAATGCCGTCCGCTACGGCGGATGTGCCAGGATCGTCCTCGAACACCGGGATGACGGCGTCGTCGGCACGATCGACGACGAGGGACCCGGCATCCCGTCCGAGCGGATCGAAGAGATGTTCGCTCCCTTCACCCGCCTCGACGATTCCCGCAGCGTGGAGACGGGCGGGGTCGGGCTCGGCCTCGCCATCGCGCGCTCGGGCATCCGCGCCCATGGCGGCGAGATCGCCCTGCGCAACCGGGAGGGCAGGGGCCTGAGGGTGGAGGTGACCCTGCCCGCTTCTGCGGCGAGGCGCCGAGCCGGGGACTCGACGGTTGCGGACGGGTCGGGACTCGGGACGAGCCGCGGATCCTGACCCCGGTCCGGTCGGAACCCGCCCGTCCGCGTCATGACCGGGTCGGGCGGTCTGCAGGCTGTCCTTAAGCCGAACGCCGCGGATATCGCGCACCCATCACGGACCGCCGCCACCGGGACAGAGCGTCAGCTCTGCGCCTCGGGGTCTTTCCGTATGGCATCGGCGAAACGGCGCATCAGCCGGGCCAGATCGACAACATCCTGGTCTGTCCAATCGGCGAAGACCTTGTGCGCCATCGCCTCGCGCGCCGCGTCGATCTTGTCGGTCAGGGCCTTGCCGCTGGCCGTGATCACGGCGTCGCGCACACGCCCGTCCGCCGCGTTCGATCGGCGCGCGACCAGGCCGAGGCTTTCCAGTTTGGTCACTTGGCGGCTGACCGTCGTGTGATCGCGTCCCACCCGGTCGGCGAGGTCGACGATGCCGATCGGCCAAAGCCGCTGCACCATCACCAGCAGCGGGAACAGCGCACGATCGAGCACGATGCCCGCCTCACGGACCATCACCGCGTCACGCTGGGGGCGGTTCATCACGCTGGTGATGTCGATCATGGCTCCATGCAAATCCTGCAACAGCTCCGGTGTAAGTGTATTATGCACGTTTTTCATTGACCCGGACCCGCCCCGTCATGTATGTGCATAATGCACGCATTGAGAGTGGCATGACAAACGATTTTTCGGCGGACGTGCTGATCTGCGGCGCGGGCGCAGCCGGTCTGACGCTGGCGATCGATCTGGCCCGACGCGGCATTTCATTTCGCCTGATCGAGAAGCTGGACGAGCCGTTCCGGGGCTCGCGCGGCAAGGGCATCCAGCCCCGCACGCAGGAGGTGTTCGAAGACCTCGGCATCCTCGACCGGATCGCCGCGGCGGGAGGCCACTATCCCAAAGAGCGCACCTATCAGGATGGCGGTCGCTTCACCGAAACCGACGTGATGGAAGCCGGGCCTGCGACCCCCGCGGAGCCGTACTCCCTGCCGCTGATGGTGCCGCAGTTCCTGACCGAGCGCGTCATGCGCGAGCGCCTCGCCGTGCTGGGCCATTCGCCCGCGTTCGGCTGCGAACTGCTCAGCTTCACGCAGGACGACGACGGCGTGACAGCCCGGGTCGCCACGAAGACCGACACGGAGACGATCCGCGTCCGCTGGCTGGTCGGCGCGGATGGCGGGCGCTCCTTCGTCCGCCACGCGCTCGGGATCGGCTTTCCGGGCAAGACGCTGGGCGTGCGGGCGATCGTTGCCGACGTGATCCTGTCGGGGCTGTCGCGCGACGCGTGGCACCACTTTGGCGAAGGCGACATGCAGCGCCGGATCGCCGCCTGCCCCCTGGCCGGGACCGACCTCTTCCAGCTTCAGGGACCGATCGCGCTTGACGGCGACGTCGATCTCTCGGCCGCGGGGCTGACCGCGTTACTGCGCGAGCGGACCGGCCGGGACGATCTCCGCGTCCGGAGCGTCTCCTGGGCGTCGGCCTACCACATGAACGCGCGGCTCGCCGACCGCTACCGTGTCGGCCGCGTGTTCCTCGTCGGCGATGCCGCGCATATCCATCCCCCGACTGGCGGGCAGGGCCTCAACACCAGCGTACAGGACGCCTACAATCTCGGCTGGAAGCTCGGGGCGGTGATGCGCGGCGCGGGGGACGCCCTGCTCGACACCTACGAGGCGGAGCGCCGCCCCATCGCACAGGCCATGCTCGGCCTCACGACCGGCCTCCTCGATGCGTCGAGGCGTGGCGAGATGCGGCGCGGGCGCGGCACGCATCAACTCGATATCGGCTATCCCGAATCCCCACTGGCGGTGGAATCACCCGGGCGGCAGGGTGTTCTCCTCGCAGGCGACCGCGCGCCCGACGCGCAGGTCCGAGGCGCGGCGGGCCAGCCGCATCGCCTGTTCGACCTGTTCAAGGGGCCGCACTGGACGCTGCTCAGCTATGGCGGTGAGCCCATCGCCGCACGGCCGGGATTGCAGGTCCACACGATCGGCGTGCATGGCGATCTCACCGACGGTGCCGGACAGTTTCCGGCGACCTATGGCGCCACGCCCGGTGATCGGGTGCTGGTGCGTCCGGACGGCTATGTCGGGGCGATCATCTCCGCCGGTGACGATTCGGCGCTGAACGACTACCTGACGAAGGTCGGATTGAGAGCCGCCTAGCTCCGGTCGCCGTCTCGAGAAGGAGCGTGCGACGGGACGGGCCGGCCCGCCTGCATGAGAGGGTCCGGCGGACGGCCGCGACGGCGGCGATCGGAGAGCTTCGCCCTCCTCGTGGTGAACGGTTGCGCGCGGCGCCCGGACGGGCGTCAGGGGCGGCTCGCTCCGGACCTCGCGTACCGACGGCATCGACCTTCCATCCAGGCACCGGATCGATCCGGCCACGAGCACGGGGCACGCGCGATCGGACGCCGCCGGAAGAGGACAGAGGTCGGGGAACGAAAGTTCTTGGCGCGCCCACGGGGAATCGAACCCCGGTCTGATCCGTGAGAGGGACCTGTCCTAACCGCTAGACGATGGGCGCGGACCGGAGGGAAGCGCCTGGAGATCGCTGCGGCGATCCGTGCTTCCCGGCCGATGGGCGATCGTATAGCGAGGGTCGCACGGCCCGACAAGGGCCGAAATCGCGCCGGCGCGGCGCAAGCGACATTTTGAACCGAAGGATCGCCTTTTTGCCGGGACTCGAGGATTTGCCGGAACTCGCGGACGCGCCGGGATCTGCGGAAAGGTGCGCGACGCTCGCCGAGGACGCCGCGACCGAGCGCCTGGACCGGGCCCTGGCCCGGGCCTTTCCCGACGTCTCGCGCTCGCGCCTGCAGGACCTCATCCGCGCCGGGCAGGTGCGCCGCGACGGCGCCGTCAGCCGCGACCCGTCCGTGAAGGTCGGCCCCGGGGCCGCGCTCGCCGTCGCGATCCCGGAGGCGGTGGCGCCCGAGCCGGTGGCCCAGGCCCTCGACCTCGCCATCGTTTACGAGGACGACGACCTCATCGTCATCGACAAGCCGGCCGGGCTCGTGGTCCACCCGGCCCCCGGCCACGAATCCGGGACCCTGGTGAACGGGCTCATCGCCCATTGCGGCGACAGCCTGTCGGGGATCGGCGGCGTGCGCCGGCCGGGCATCGTCCACCGCATCGACAAGGACACCAGCGGCCTGCTGGTGGTGGCCAAGAACGACCTCGCCCATGCGGGACTGACGGCGCAGTTCGCCGATCACGGCCGCACCGGCCCCCTGGAGCGGGCCTACCTCGCCCTGGCCTGGGGCGTGCCCGAGCCGCGGGCCGGCACCATCGAGGCGAACCTCGCCCGCAGCGTCCGCAACCGCGAGAAGATCGCGGTGGTGCGCGGCGAGGGCGGGCGGCACGCGATCACGCATTACCGCGTCGAGGCGGTGCTGGGCAGCGACGCGCCGGTGGCGCTCGTGCGCTGCACGCTGGAGACGGGGCGCACGCACCAGATCCGCGTGCACCTGAGCCATCGCGGTCACCCGCTCCTCGGCGACGCGGTCTATGGCGGGGCCTTCAAGACCAAGGCGGGCCGCCTCGGCCCGGCGGCGCGGGAGGCCCTCGCCACCCTGGGACGCCAGGCGCTGCATGCCAGCGTGCTGGGCTTCGCCCATCCGCGCACCAGCGAGACCCTGCATTTCGAGAGCCCGCTGCCGGCCGATCTCCAGGCGCTCGTCGCCACGCTGAAGGCGGGGGCGTAGCGCGGCCGACACAGTCAAGGCCGCATGGGCGTGCGCCAGGACACGGCGGGCTGCGGCCATTCGTGCCATCACAGACCCAAGCGAGATCCCGCGCGTTGATGACGAACGCGTCCCACGCGTCACCTTTCCGTCTCCGCCGGTTTCCCGCTACACTCGGGAATCGGACGGCCGGCTCAAGGGAGCGGCGGTTCGCTTCGGACCGCCCCTCAGGGGGTCCTTTCAAGGAGGTAAGATCATGGCCGGCGCATTGCCAGTGCTCGCCACCGAAGGTGGCCTCTCACGCTACCTCGACGAGATCCGCAAGTTCCCGATGCTCGAGCCGAACGAGGAGTTCACGCTCGCGAAGGACTGGCGCGAGAAGGGCGACCGCAACGCGGCCCACCGCCTCGTCACGTCGCACCTGCGCCTCGTGGCCAAGATCGCCATGGGTTATCGCGGCTACGGCCTGCCGATCGGCGAGGTGGTGTCCGAGGGCAATGTCGGGCTGATGCAGGCGGTCAAGCGCTTCGAGCCGGACAAGGGCTTCCGACTGGCCACCTACGCCATGTGGTGGATCAAGGCGGCGATCCAGGAATACATCCTGCGCTCGTGGTCGCTCGTGAAGATGGGCACCACCGCCAACCAGAAGAAGCTGTTCTTCAACCTGCGTAAGGCCAAGGGCCGGATCTCGGCGCTCGACGAGGGTGACCTCAAGCCGGACCAGGTCGCGCAGATCGCCGTCAAGCTCGGCGTGCCCGAGCAGGAGGTGATCGACATGAACCGTCGCCTCTCGGGCGACACCTCCCTCAATGCGCCCCTGCGCGAGGAGGGCGAAGGCGAGTGGCAGGACTGGCTCGTGGACAACAGCCCGAGCCAGGAGACCGTGCTCGCCCGCGAGGAGGAGGGTCAGAACCGCCTCACGGCCCTGCGCGACGCGCTCTCGGTGCTCAACCCGCGCGAGCGCCGCATCTTCGAGGCGCGCCGCCTCGCCGACGACCCGATCACCCTGGAGGACCTCTCCGGCGAGTTCGGCGTCTCGCGCGAGCGCGTCCGCCAGATCGAGGTGCGCGCCTTCGAGAAGATCCAGGAGGCGGTCAAGCGCAACCTCGCCACCCGCGAGGCTCCGCGGGCCGAGGCGCACGCCTGAGACGATCCCTCACGAATCGAGGGTTCCGAAAAGAGAACGGCCCCCCGGCAGCGATGCCGGGGGGCCGTTCTCGTTCAGAGGAAGAGCCGTCCCGTGGGCGAACCCACCAGCGCCCGTGCGGTGAGGTCTGGCCTCAGCGCCACTGATCGAAGGCGCTCTGCAGCACCTGGGTGCCGGCGCTGCCCTTCTCGAAGGCGATGATCCCGCGCGGACCGGCGGCGAACTTCAGGGTGATGTCGAACCAGTTCTTGTGCAGCAGGATGTCGGTGTTGCGCTCGATGTCGTTGGGCAGCGACGAGAGTCCGATCAGGAACAGGTTCTCGCGCACCCGCACCGGCAGGCCGGCCACCGGCGAGCCGCGGGCGCCCTCCTCGTCCTTGCCCTGCAAGAGGCCGATGTCCTGGACGTTGTGGCGCGCGGCCGTGGGACCGCTCGGCGTGAAGACGAGCTCGACGGTGTGCGAGGCCGGGAGGGTGGCGTCGAGGTTGCGGCGCAGGGTCATGACGAGGGTCAGGCCCGCATCCGCGAACTCCGCCGTGGCCCGCACCACGGTCTCGAGCTGCTGGCCCTGCTCGCCCGGCACCGTGTCGAGGCGCCAGACCACCCGGCCCTGGGTGGTCGTCGGTGCGGCGTTGGCGCCACCGCCCATCACCTCCTCGTAGAGCATGGCCCGCTGGGTCACCGCGAGGTCGGGCTGGCCTGTGTTCGGAGCGGCGGGGCTCGGCGCGGGGGTCGGCGCGGGTGCGGCGCGCCGCGCCGGCGCGGCGGGAGCCGACGGGGCCGCGTCGCCGCCGACCCGGTCGGCGAACTTCGAGTCGGCGCCGTCCGGGGCGGCCTGCTGCTCCGTGGCGATCGGCTGGAAGTCGGCAGGCTTGTCGCGCAGGAGGAAGGCCGCCACCGCGATGAGCCCGATCACGGCGATCAGGATGCTGCCGACGAGGACGTTGCGCAGGAGGCGCGAGCGCCCGTGCCGGGGGCCGACCACCTCGATCCGCGGTCGCTGGCGCTGGCCGTTCCCATCCGGCGCCGGCAGTTCGGAGCCGGCCTCGTCGGCGGCCGGGACCGGCTGCCCCGCCTCGTCCGGCGCCTCGGCGGCCATGAAGGGCGGGGACTTGGCCTTGCGGGCCTGGATGCGGACGGGCGGCGGGATGGTGTCGGGGTTCGGGGCGACCTCCCTCGGCGCGGGCGAAACCGGGGCCTCGCGCGGCGGCGCGACCGGGATCGGCGGCGCGACCGGAACGGGCGGCTCGGGGGAGGCGGGCGCGGGCTCGGGCGCTGTCGCGGCCGGCGCGCCGAAAACCGGCGGCGGCGCGGGCGGCAGGGTCGCCTCGGGCAGCGTCGCTTCCGGCAGGTCGATGGGGTCGTTGGCCGGCGGCGGCGGGAGGAAGGGCTCTGGCTCGGGGGCGAGCGGCTCCGGAGCCGGCGCGGCGGGCGCCGCACCGCCGTGGTCGCGCTCGAGGCGCAGGATCGCGGCTTCGAGGGCGTTGCGCTCGAGGTCGATGTCGTCCTCGGACAGGGGCGGATCGAGGGACCGGAGCTGCCCGATCAGCGCGCCGCGCGCGCGCTCGTAGACGGCCTGGCGCAAGGCCGGGGAGCGGTCGGGCATCGCGTCGAGCGCCCGTGCCAGCAGGGGATAATAGTCGGCCATCGTGCCTCAGGTCCGCCCTCTCACCGGCGGCTGGCTGGCCGCCTCGTCCCGCAGCCCCACGGACGGACGCGCACCGGCCGACCGCCGCGGTACCAGCGTGGGCGCATCTTCCCCACGCGGCCCTGCCCCCATCAAGCGAAAACGGCCCTAGTCCTCAAAGGGGTTGTGCATGAGGATGGTGTCGTTGCGTTCCGGCGACGTCGAGAGCAGTGCCACCGGCGCGCCGATCAGTTCCTCGATCCTGCGTACGTACTTGATCGCCTGGGCCGGCAGGTCGGCCCAGGAGCGGGCGCCCGCCGTGGTGCCCGACCAGCCCTCGATGGTCTCGTAGATCGGCTCGACCTTGGCCTGGGCCGCTTGGTTGGCGGGCAGGTGATCCACCACCTGGCCGTCGAGGCGATAGCCGGTGCAGACCTTGATCGACTCGAAGCCGTCGAGGATGTCGAGCTTGGTCAGGGCGATGCCGTCGATGCCCGAGGTCCGCACGGTCTGGCGCACCAGCACCGCGTCGAACCAGCCGCAGCGGCGCTTGCGGCCGGTGTTCACGCCGAACTCGCGGCCGCGGGAGCCGATGGTCTCGCCGATCTCGTCGAAGAGCTCGGTGGGGAAGGGGCCTTCGCCGACGCGGGTGGTGTAGGCCTTGGCGATGCCGAGCACGTAGCCGATGGCCGAGGGACCCATGCCGGAGCCGGTCGCCGCCTGGGCCGCCACGATGTTCGAGGAGGTCACGAAGGGATAGGTGCCGTGGTCGACGTCGAGGAGCGCACCCTGCGCGCCCTCGAACAGGATGCGCTTGCCGGCGCGGCGCTCATCGTCGAGCAGCTTCCAGACCGTATCGGCGTAGGGCAGGATCGTCGGCGCGATCGCCTTCAGCTCGGAGAGCAGGGCGCCCCCATCGACCTCGGCGATGCCGAGGCCCCGGCGCAGGGCGTTGTGGTGCGTGAGCACCCGCTCGATCTTGGCCTCGAGCGTCGACTCGTCGGCGAGGTCGACGACCCGGATGGCGCGGCGGCCGACCTTGTCCTCGTAGGCCGGGCCGATGCCGCGCTTCGTGGTGCCGATCTTCAGGCCCGCGTTCGAGGTCTCGCGGAAATGGTCGAGCTCGCGGTGCAGCGGCAGGATCAGTGTGGCGTTGTCGGCGATGCGCAGGGTGCGGGGCGAGATCTCGACGCCCTGGGCCTGGAGCCGGGCGATCTCGTCGACGAGGTGCCAGGGATCGACCACGACGCCGTTGCCGATCACCGACAGCTTGCCGCCGCGCACCACGCCGGACGGGAGGAGGGCAAGCTTGTAGGTCACGCCGTCGACCACGAGCGTGTGGCCGGCATTGTGGCCGCCCTGGAAGCGGACCACCACGTCGGCCTGCTCGGAGAGCCAGTCGACGATCTTGCCCTTGCCTTCGTCACCCCACTGGGCGCCTACGACGACGACGTTTGCCATTCACTGAAAACCTGTGCCGTAACCCGCGCGAAAGCGGTCCGACCCGACGGGCGAACCGCTCCTGCTGTCCTCGGGTCTTTCCGCGATCCGTGCGCGGAAATCAAGCAAGGGGGCCGCCCGCTCCTGCGGGGGCGGCCATGCCACCCCGGCAGCGCTGCCTCACCGGGCCTCCGTGCCGGGCTGGCGGCCGGGCAGATCGCCGGGCTTGATCACCGGCATTCCGCCCGGATTCGGATCGGGCGGGGTCACCACCATGCCGGGGGCGGTGTTGCCCGGTGGCTTGATCACGCCGTCGCTCTTCTCGAGCCTGTCGCTGAGGGTGCCGGTGTCGCCGGAAGTGCCCTTGTCGGCGGTCCCCTCGGAGGGGCGGATCTTGTCGGGGATGGTCTGGTTCGGCGGCGGCAGGGCCGGATCGGTGTCCCGGCCCTTCAGCGGCGCGTCGGGGGACTGTGCGAAGGCCGCGCCGGCGACCAAGCCGAGGCCGACCGCGAGGGTGAGGATCGAGCGCATAGGGTCTCCCTGTCTCGGATACGAGGTTTGGAGAAGAACAGACCCGGGGCCGAAGCGTTCCTGTCCCGTCGGTCCCGTGATGGGAACAGGATCCTGGGACGACGCCTCACGCGCTCTCACGTGCCGTGGTTTGAAACGTCAGGCGCCCTCGCGCGCCATGGCGAGGTAGAGCTCGCGCAGGCGCCGGGTGTGCGGGCCAGGGCGGCCGTCGCCGACGGCGTGACCGTCGATCTCGACCACCGGCATCACGAAGGCCGAGGCGCTGGTGTAGAAGGCCTCCGCCGCCGCGAGGGCCTCCGAGACGCTGAACAGCCGCTCCTCCAGGGCGAGCCCGGCCTCCTCGGCCAGACGCAGGACCGCCTTGCGGGTGATGCCGGGCAGGAGCGCCGTGGACAGGGGCCGGGTGACCAGGGCGCCTTCCTTCGTCACGATGAAGGCCGTCGAGGACGAGCCCTCGGTGACCGCGTCGTCCTCGACCATCCAGGCCTCGGCGACGCCGGCGGCGGCGGCCTGCTGCTTGGCCAGCACCTGGGCGAGGAGGGCGACCGACTTGATATCCCGGCGCTTCCAGCGCAGGTCCGGCACGGTGATGACCCTGGCGCCGGTCTGGGCCAACGGGTTGGCCGCGACGGTCTTGGCCTGCGTGAACATCATCACGGTGGGCGCCGTGCCGGCCGGCGGATAGGCGAAGTCGCGCTCGTACACGCCCCGCGTCACCTGCATGTAGACCAGCCCCTCGCGGAGGCCATTGCGGGCGACGAGTTCGGTCTGAAGGCCGATCCACTCGGACATCGTGTGCGGGTTGGCGATGTCGATCTCGCCCAGCGAGCGGTCGAGGCGGGCCAGGTGCGCCTCGTTGTCGACGAGGCGGCCATCGAGCACCGCCGAGACCTCGTAGATCCCGTCGGCGAAGAGGAAGCCCCGGTCCATGATCGGCACGCGCGCCTCGGCGAAGGGCAGGAAGTCGCCGTTCAGGTAGACGATGCGGGCCTGGGACACGGAATTACCTCTTCGGTCCGGGTGGGGCTGTTCGGGACAGGCGGGATTCGTGCGGTGTTCAGCTTGCGCCGAACACCCGCGAGAAGATCGTGTCCACGTGCTTGAAGTGGTAGCCGAGATCGAAGCATTCCTCGATCTGCTCCGGGGTCAGCGCGGCGGTGACGTCGGCATCGGCCTTGAGGAGGGCGAGGAAGTCGCCCTCGCCGCGCCAGACCGGCATCGCGTTGCGCTGGACGAGGCGATAGGAATCCTCGCGCGAGACCCCGGCCTGGGTCAGGGCCAGCAGCACCCGCTGCGAGTGGACGAGGCCGCCGAGCTTGTCGAGGTTGCGCTGCATGGTCTCGGGATAGATCAGCAGCTTGTCGATGACCCCGGTGAGGCGGGCCAGCGCGAAGTCGAGGGTCACGGTGGCGTCGGGGCCGATCATGCGCTCGACCGAGGAGTGCGAGATGTCGCGCTCGTGCCAGAGGGCGACGTTCTCCATGGCGGGCAGGGCGTAGCTGCGCACCATGCGGGCGAGGCCCGTGAGGTTCTCGGTGAGCACGGGGTTGCGCTTGTGCGGCATCGCCGAGGAGCCCTTCTGCCCCTCCGAGAAGAACTCCTCCGCCTCCAGCACCTCCGTGCGCTGAAGATGGCGGACCTCGATCGACAGGCGCTCCACCGAGGAGGCGACGACGCCCAGGATCGCGAAGAACATGGCGTGGCGATCGCGCGGGATGACCTGGGTCGAGACCGGCTCCGGGGTCAGGCCCATGGCCTTGGCGACGTATTCCTCCACGCGGGGGTCGATGTTTGCGAAGGTGCCGACCGCGCCCGAGATGGCGCAGGTGGCGATCTCTTCCCGCGCGGCCACGAGGCGGGCGCGGTTGCGCTCGAACTCGGCATAGGCCTGCGCCAGCTTGAGGCCGAAGGTGACGGGCTCGGCGTGGATGCCGTGCGAGCGGCCGATGGTCGGGGTCAGCTTGTGCTCGAAGGCGCGCCGCTTGATCGCGGCGAGCAGCGCGTCGACGTCCCGGATGAGGAGGTCGGCGGCGCGCACGAGCTGGACGTTGAGGCAGGTGTCGAGCACGTCCGACGAGGTCATGCCCTGGTGGACGAAGCGGGCCTCGGGGCCGACGATCTCGGCGAGATGCGTCAAGAACGCGATGACGTCGTGCTTGGTCACCGCCTCGATGGCGTCGATGCGCGCCACGTCGAAGACCGCGTCGCGGCCCTTCGCCCAGATCGTGTCGGCGGCCTCCTTCGGAACCACGCCGAGTTCGGCCAGCGCGGTCGTCGCGTGGGCCTCGATCTCGAACCAGATTCGGAAACGCGATTCGGGGGACCAGATCGCGGTCATCTCGGGGCGGCTGTAGCGGGGGATCATGCGGGCGCCTCGGTCAACGCGACGATGGTGATGTGGCTGGCGCCTAGCACGGGTGCGGGTGCCGCTCAACGCGCAGCGACCGCCCGGCCCGACGAGCGGGTGTGTCTTTCCGGTGCCACCGTCGACGGTCCATGCGCGTTCGAATCGATACGGGGGCGCGGACCGGCGACCGGATTCGCGAAGCCGCTCAGGCACCTGCTGCACAGTCCGGACTTATACTTATAACGATTAAAGACTATCAACGCCAATCGAGGCTAGAGAGCCTAGACTAACTCGAATAGGTAAGGAGATATAACTATATATCGCCGGATTTCCCGCCACAACAGGCCCGGCGAGAGAAATATTTCAGCTTATCCGGATGAGGCGTTCCATGTTCAGCCACCGTCACCTCGGCCTTCTCGCGGTGCTGCTCGGCGAGACCGGCCTCGTCGAAATCCGCGCCGCGGTCGCGCAGGACGCGCCCGCCGGGCATGCCGAGGTCAGCCTGGACCAGCTCCACGTGGAGGGCCCGGCCGGTGCGGGCGCCGGCTACCGGGCGGCGCGGGCCCGGAGCGCCACGAAGACGGACACGGCCCTGATCGATACGCCGCAGGCGGTGACGGTCGTCACGCGGGAGCAGATCCAGGATCAGGGCTTCCAGGGCGTGACGGAGGCCCTGCGCTACGTGCCCGGCGTGTTCCTGCACCAGGGCGCGGCCAACCGCGACGAGATCGTGATTCGCGGCCAGCAATCGAGCGCCGACTTCTACGTCAACGGCATCCGCGACGATGCGCAGTATTTTCGCGACCTCTACAACGTCGAGCGGATCGAGGTGCTGAAAGGCCCGAACGCGATGATCTTCGGGCGCGGCGGCGGCGGCGGCGTGGTCAACCGCGTGCTCAAGGAGGCCAACGGCATCCCGCTGCGCGAGGCTTTCCTCCAGACCGGGCGGTTCGGCACGAAGCGCCTCGCCCTCGATGTCGGCGACCGGGTCTCGGACAGCGTCTTCTTCCGCCTCAACGGCCTGTTCGAGGATAGCGGCACGTTCCGC
The DNA here is from genome assembly GCF_001422885.1 of Methylobacterium sp. Leaf104. GTDB lineage: Bacteria > Pseudomonadota > Alphaproteobacteria > Rhizobiales > Beijerinckiaceae > Methylobacterium. Next base: position 114,895 of record NZ_LMMZ01000005.1, read on the forward strand.
GATTTCGTCGATCTGCGGCGCTGGGGCGTGAACCCCACCGCGACCGTGCTGCTCGGCCCCGACACGACACTCAGGCTCTCCTACGAGTACTTCCACGACGCGCGCATCGCCGACCGGGGCATCCCCTCGCAAGGTGGGCGGCCCTACCGCTACCGCCAGAACATCCGCACCTTCTTCGGCAATCCCGACCTCAGCACCGCCCGGGTCGACGCGCATATCGCGACCGCCAGCCTCGAGCATCGCTTCGCGTCCGGCGTGGAGATGCGGTCTCAGGTCCGCTTCGCCGATTACGACAAGTTCTATCAGATCGTGTACCCGAGCATCCGGGCGGGGGGCGCCGTGAACGCGGCCGGGACGCGCCTCGAACTCAGCGCCTTCAACAACGACACGCCGCGCACGAACCTCTTCAACCAGAACGACTTCACCTACCGCTTCACCACCGGCCCCCTGGCGCACACGCTGCTCGCCGGCTTCGAACTCGGCCACCAGTCGGGCATCACCTACCGCGAGGACGGGTTCTTCGCGACGACGGACACGCAAACCCTCGTGGTCAACCCGCTCTCGCCCGTCTCGCGGGTGCCGGTGAGCTTCCGCAACCTGTCGTCGGCCGCCAACAGCCGCTACGACCTCGGCCTCGCAGCGGTCTACGCCCAGGACCAGATCGAGATCGGGCCGCACCTGCAGATCATCGGCGGCCTGCGCTACGACCATTTCGACTTCAACTCCACCGACCGGCGCACCCGGGTCGGCAACACTCGAATCGACAACCTGCTGTCGCCCCGGATCGGCGCGGTCCTCAAGCCGTTCGACGCCCTGGCCTTCTACGCCAATTACAGCGTGTCCTACCTGCCGTCGGCCGGAGACCAGTTCACCGCCCTGTCCGAGGGGCTCGCCATCGCACCGCCGGAGCGGTTCGAGAACCGCGAGGTCGGCGTGAAGTGGGACGTGACGCCCGCGCTCCAGCTCACCGGCGCGCTGTACGACCTCGACCGCACCAACCAGCGCCTCGCCGATCCGAACCGCCCGGGCTTCTTCCTGCTCAGCGGCCAGACCAACGCGCGCGGGGTCGAGGTCGGCGCGAACGGCTTCCTCACCGACCGGTGGCAGGTCGCGGGGGGCTACGCCTTCACGGATGCGCGCATCGTCAACGGCTTCGGCTCGGCGCTGATCCTTCCGGGCAACCGGGTCGGCGTCGTCCCCTTCAACGCCGTCACGGTGTGGAACAAGTTCAGTTTGACGCCGGAACTCGCCGTCGGCCTCGGCACGATCCACCAGACCCACACCTTCGCCAGCGCCGACAACACGGTCCGGCTGCCGGGCTACACCCGCTTCGACCTCGGCCTGTTCTACCAGGTCACGGACGGGATCCGGGCGCAGATCAACATCGAGAACCTGTTCGACCGCGGCTACATCGCCACCGCCGACGGCAACAACAACATCAGCCCCGGCGCGCCGCGCCTGATCCGCGCACAGGTGGTGGCCCGCTTCTGAGGCGGTGGCCGCCCGCCGGCGGCGTCGCGGCTTCCGAGACGGCCGACGGCGTGTGGCATCGACGCAACACGCCTTGTCAGATCATCCAACCCTGGAACATTTCCAGGATTAAAAGCCGAAACAGTTTTGCCGAATGTTGCGAGGGCGTTGGCTCGCTGTTTCGAGTGCTTCTTAGAAACCCTTTAAAACAAAGGTCAGGAAACACCGCCGCGCTCGCTTGATCCGGTCTTAGCTCGCCTTCAAGGGGGGCGCCACGCCCCGCAACTGAATACGGGGACGCAAAATCAAAAAGACACGGTCTCTCGAGCGGACGGTACGATCATGAACATTGGAGCAGCATCGCGGTTCCTCGCCACCCTCCTGTGCGGAACGCCGCTGGCGACGGCCGCCCGGGCACAGCCCGCCATCTTGCCGGAGGGCAGGGCCGTCACGCTGGATCAGCTCAGCGTCGAGGGCCTGCGCGGCAACACGGTGGGCTACCTGACCCGCGCCACCCGCAGCGCGACGAAGACCGACACCGCGCTCCTCGACACGCCGCAATCGATCACCGTCGTCAGCCAGGAACAGATCCGGGACCAGAACTTCCAGAACCTCACCGACCAGCTGCGCTACGTGCCCGGCGTGATCCCGGCCCAGGGTGAGAGCAACCGCGACGAGGTCGTGATCCGCGGCCAGAAGACCAACGCGGACTTCTTCGTCAACGGCGTGCGCGACGACGTGCAGTATTTCCGCGACCTGTACAACATCGAGCGGATCGAGGTCCTGAAGGGTCCCGATTCGCTGATCTTCGGCCGCGGCGGCGGCGGTGGCGTCATCAACCGCGTCCTGAAGGAGGCCGACGGGCTGCGGGTGCGCCAGATCACGGCCGGTGGCGGGCAGTTCAACCAGAAGCGCGTGGCGGTCGATGTGGGCGACCGCATCAGCGACAGCGTGTTCTTCCGCCTCAACGGCGTGTTCGAGGACAGTCAGACCTACCGCCAGTTCGGCGACCTGCAGCGCTACGGCATCAACCCGACGATGACCTTCCTGCTGGGCCCGGCGACGACGCTGAAGCTCTCCTACGAGTTCTTCCACGACGATCGCTTCCCCGATCGCGGCATCCCCTCGCAGAACGGGCGGCCGTACAATTACCGCAACAACATCCGCACCTTCTTCGGCAACCCGGACGTGAACACCACCCGGGTCGACGCCAACATCGCCACGGCGACCCTCGACCACACATTCGAGTCCGGCGTGCAGATGCGCAACCAGCTGCGCTTCGCCGATTACAACCGCTTCTACGCCAACACCCTTCCGGGGGCGCCGGTCAACGCCGCCGGCACGCAGGTGCCGATCACCGGCTACCGCAACGAGACCGACCGGACGAACTACTTCAGCCAGAACGACTTCACCTACAAGTTCCTCACCGGCGACGTGAAGCACACCCTGCTGGCCGGCTTCGAGCTCGGCTACCAGGAGGGCCTCGCCTTCCGGCAGACGGCGTTCTTCAACACCGGCAACAGCCTCGTCACCAGCGTGGTGGTGAACCCGATGTCGCCGATCACCCGGGCACCGGTGACCTTCCACAACAACGGCACCACGGACGCCAACTTCCGCTACGATCTCGGGCTGGCCGCGGCCTATGCCCAGGACCAGATCGACCTGAACGAGTACGTCCAGATCGTCGGCGGCCTGCGCTACGACTACTTCGACTTCTCGTCGCAGGGCCGCGTCACCGGGCTGGTCAACGCGCGTGTCGACAACCTCGTCTCGCCGCGCGCCGGCCTGGTCATCAAGCCGCTGGCGAACCTCGCCTTCTACGGCAGCTACAGCGTGTCGTACCTGCCGTCCTCGGGCGACCAGATCGGCACGTTCTCGCCGGGCCTCGCCATCGCCAAGCCGGAGGGCTTCCAGAACCTCGAAGTGGGCGTGAAGTACGACGTCACGCCGGCCTTCCAGGTCACCGGCGCCCTGTACAACCTCGACCGCACCAACCAGCGCCTCGCCGACCCGAACAATGCCGGCTTCTTCATCCTGTCGGGCAAGACCAACACGCAGGGTGCCGAGATCGGCGCCAACGGCTACCTGACCGACTGGTGGCAGATCGCCGGCGGCTACGCCTTCACCGATGCCAGGATCGCGAGCGACACCTCGGCGACCATCGTGAAGGGCAACACCGTCGGGCTGGTGCCGTTCAACAGCGTCTCCCTCTGGAACAAGTTCGACGTCACGCCGGAATTCGGCATCGGCATCGGCGTGATCCACCAGACCCACACCTTCGCCACCTCCGACGACACGGTGCGGCTGCCGAGCTACACGCGCTTCGACCTCGGGCTGTTCTATCAGGTCAGCGAGTCGGTCCGGGCGCAGGTGAACATCGAGAACCTGTTCGACCGGCGCTACATCTACACCGCCGACAACAACCAGAACATCACGCCCGGCGCGCCGCGCACGATCCGGGCGCAGATCATCGCCAAGTTCTGAGGCGTCGGCGCCGCGGGCGGCGGGTGGCTACTCCACCCGCTGCCAGCCGGGACCCATCAGGCGCTCCTGCGGGGTGAAGCGGGCCTTGTAGTCCATCTTGCGCGATCCCTCGACCCAGTAGCCGAGATAGAGGTAGGGCAGGCCGAGATCGGCGGCGCGCCGGATATGGTCGACGATCATGTAGGTGCCGAGCGAGCGGTGCGCCTCGACCGGATCGTAGAACGAGTAGACCATCGACAGGCCGTCCGCGAGGACGTCGGTCAGGCACAGGGCGACCGTCGGCCCGGTGCCCCGCCCGTTGATCGCGGTGTCGGGGCCGCGCCGGCGATAGGTCACCAGGTGGGTGTCCACGTGGCTGTCCTCGATCATCATGGCGTAGTCGAGCACGGTCATGTCGACCATGCCGCCGTCGCCGTGGCGGGCGTCGAGGTAGCGCCGGAACAGGGCGTACTGCTCCGAGGCCGGGCGGTTGGGCTCGGGGGTGCCGACGAGGTCGGCGTTGCGCTGGAGGATGCGGCGCTGGCTGCCCGAGGGCCTAAAGTCCGACACCACCACCCGCACCGAGATGCAGGCGCGGCAGGATTCGCAGGCCGGCCGGTAGGCGATGGTCTGCGAGCGGCGGAAGCCGCCCTGGGTCAGGATCTCGTTGAGATCGCGCGCGCGGCGCCCGACGAGGTGGGTGAACACCTTCCGCTCCTCCTGGCCCGGCAGGTAGGGGCACGGGGAGGGCGCCGTGAGGTAGAATTGCGGGGTGTCCCGGGAATGGCTCGTCACGCTTGTCTGTCGCCCGCCACGCGGGGTGCGCCCCGCGCACCCCAAGACTTGAGTGTATCCGCAACGCGGGCGGGCTCAACACCCTGAGGGGGGTTCCGCGACGATTTCGTACGAAACCTTGATCAGCCCGCGCGCACGAGGCGCGTCTCCAGCAAGGCTTGCGCCCCGGATAGACTTGAGCGGCCGAGGACGACCCGGAGCGGCGCCTCAGCCGGCGCGCACCACCGCGAGGCCGAGGAGCAGGTCGTGGCCGAGGCGGCGGTCGGCGCGCACGAGGCCGATGCTGACATCGAGCATCCAGAGCACGAAGGCGGAGGCGACCGCCACGTAGAACAGCAGCGCGTGGATCGCGGCCGTGAGGTAGTCCACCCGGGCGCCGCTCTCCGGCGCGACCACGCGCAGGCCCATCATCCGCATGCCCCAGGTGCTCTGTCCGGAGCCGCCCACCGTGATGGCGCTGTAGAGGATGCCGCTCGCCGGCAGGATCGCGAACAGGGTCCAGCCGAGGCCGAAGGTGAGGACGCCGATCACGGTGATCGCCAGCATCAGGAAGGCCGTGAAGCCGAAGATGAACAGGATGTCGAGCAGGTAGGCGACGAAGCGCGCGCCGAGGCTGCCCCGCACGTAGGGCACGGGGAACTGGGGGGCGTAGCCGGTCTGGAAGCGATCGGCGTAGGGGCTTTGCGTCTCGCGCATGGGGCGCTCCTGGGGTCGCTCGCGGGAGGGAGCGGCGGACCTCTCCCGCGAGAGATGGGCGCGGCCCCGGAAACTCTCAAGATCGGGAACGCTCACGATCGCGCCGGCTCAGGGTGCGGCGCGATCGGCCGGCGCCTTCTCCGCGCCCGGGTCGGCGGCCGCGGCCTCCGGGGTGTCGAGGTAGTACTGGCGCAGGAGGAACAGGCGGGCGCCGTTGACCGGGCCGCCCTCCGTGGCGAGGCCGAGGAGTTCGGCCCCGGGACCGAAGCGGCAGGTGACCCAGCGCTGGCGCGCCGCCTGCCCGGGCCGGCCCGCCACCGCATAATCGACCCGGACGTCGTCCGGCGTCGCGCCCGCGCCGATGCGCAGGAGCCTCACCGCGGTGTCGGGGGGCGCCAGCGCCGGCACCGCGCGCCGGCAGATCAGGGCGCGCTGGCGGTCGACGGAGCTCTCGCAGGCGGCGAGCCCGAGGAGGGTGGGTAGGAGCGCGGGCAAGAGCGCAGGCATGAGCCCGCGCGCGGCACGTCCGAGGCTCACGCGCCGGCGCGCAGCCGCTCGGCGACCCGCAGCGCGTAGTAGGTGAGCACGCCGTCGGCGCCGGCGCGCTTGAAGGCCAGCAGGCTCTCGACCATGGCCCGCTCGCCGTCGAGCCAGCCGTTGCGGGCGGCGGCCTCGATCATCGCGTACTCGCCCGACACCTGGTAGGCGAAGGTCGGCACGGCGAACTCGTCCTTCACCCGGCGGATGATGTCGAGGTAGGGCAGGCCCGGCTTCACCATGACGGAATCGGCGCCCTCCGCGATGTCGAGGGCGACCTCGCGGATCGCCTCGTCGGAATTGCCCGGATCCATCTGGTAGGTGCGCTTGTCGCCGACCAGGGCCGCCTGGGTGCCGATGGCGTCCCGGAACGGGCCGTAGAACGCGCTCGCGTACTTGGCCGCGTAGGCCATGATCTGCACGTCGCGAAAGCCCGCCCGGTCGAGGCCGGCCCGGATGGCGCCGACACGCCCGTCCATCATGTCCGAGGGCGCGATGATGTCGGTGCCGGCCTCGGCCTGGATCAGGCTCTGCTCGACGAGGAGGGCCACGGTCTCGTCGTTGAGGATCGCGCCGTCCTCGAGCAGACCGTCATGGCCGTGGCTGGTATAGGGATCGAGGGCGACGTCGGTCATGATGCCGAGTTCCGGCACCGCCGCCTTCACCGCGCGCACCGCCCGGCAGACGAGGTTTTCGCGATTGAGGGATTCCGAGCCGGTGGGATCGCGGAGGGACGGCTCCGTGTAGGGGAAGAACGAGATCGCCGGGATGCCGGCGCGGGCGGCCTTCTCGGCGTCGCGCACGATCTCGTCCACGCTGAGGCGCTCGACGCCGGGCATCGACGCGATGGGCTCGCGCCGGCCCGATCCCTCGATCACGAAGAGCGGCCAGATCAGGTCGTCGACCGTGAGGGTATGCTCGCGCACGAGGCGGCGCGACCACTCGGCCTTGCGGTTGCGACGCGGGCGCTGAGTGATGCCGAGGGCCACCGGGCGGGCGGCCTCCTGGGCCGTCTCGACCGCCAGGGGACGCGGAGTCGGGGGTTCGTGGGTCATCGTGCTCGGACTCGATGGTTTTCGGCCCGTGCCTCGGGCCGGGGCGGGCGGGAACCGGCCTAACACATCGGCAAAAGCCTTCGAAAGCCGTGATGCCGACGCAGGGATGGCGGGGATTCGTCCGCGGCGGACGCGTCTCGCGCCCACAGCGGAACCGGCCCGGGCGCGGCCGCTCCGATTGACGCCGCCCGCCAAAACCTCGTCTAAGCGGGCGATCCAGGCGGGAGGACCCATGGCGGAATCGGGCGAAGCGGAGATCCTGTTCGAGAGGCGCGGCGCGGTGGGCCTCGTGACGCTGAACCGGCCGCGCGCCCTCAACGCCCTGTCCCTGGCGATGCTGCAGGCCATGCAGGCGCAGCTGGATGCCTGGGCCGCGGACGCCGCGGTGACGCGGGTGCTGCTGCGGGGCCGGGGCGGGCGCGCCTTCTGCGCCGGGGGCGACATCCGGCAGATCTACGCCCTCGCCAAGGCCGGCGACCAGGCGGCCGTCGATGCGTTCTGGCGCGCGGAGTACGGACTCGACGCCTGCGTGAAACGGTTCGCGAAACCCGTGGTCAGCCTGATCGAGGGCCTGGTCATGGGCGGGGGCAACGGAATCTCGGTCCATGGCAGCCACCGGGTCTCGTCAGAGCGCTACAGCTTCGCGATGCCGGAGGTCGGGATCGGCCTGTTTCCCGATGTCGGCATGACCTACGTGCTGCCGCGCCTTCCCGGATGCACGGGGACCTATCTCGCCCTCACCGGCGCCCGCATCGGACCGGGGGACGCCCACGCGGTGGGCCTCGCCACACACCACGCGGCGGCGGACGACTTCGACGCGATCGTGGACGCCCTCGCCGCCGGCGACGCCGTCGACGCGGCGCTCGCCGCGCATGCCCGGCCGGTGCCGGAACCCGGGCCCCTGGTCGCGGCGCGGGCCGTCATCGACGCGTGCTTTTCCGCCGACACCGTCGCGGAGATCCTGGCGCGCCTCGATGCGGACGGGTCCGCCTTCGCCGCCGAGACCGCCGCGCTGATGCGCACGCGCTCGCCCACGAGCCTGGCCCTGGTGCGTGAGCAGATGCGCCGGGGCGCGCGCTTGGGCTTCGCCGAGGCGATGCTGACGGAATACCGCATGGTCAGCGCCCTGATGCGCGGCCACGACTTCTTCGAGGGCGTACGCGCCGCCGTCATCGACAAGGACGGCGCCCCGGCCTGGAATCCCGCAACCCTGGATGCCGTCGATCCCGCCGGGATCGCCGCGGCCTTCGCGCCGTCCGCCGGCCCCGAACCGGACTTCGCAGGATCGCCCGAGCGATGAGGAGAGGTCACGCGTGCGCGGATTGACGAAAGTCCCGGGTCCCCGCGAGATCCGCGGCCGCAACCAGGAGGGCGGCGGCGACCGGATCGAACGCACGCCTCAGGTGCCGCAGACCGGCTGGGACGTGGTGCTGGTCTGGTTCATGCGGGTGATCGCCCTGTTCTGGCTGGGCAAGGCCGTCGCCACCTGGGCCGGCATCCTCGACATCCTGCCGGGCGGCCGCCCCTTCGAATCGGAGACGCTGGGGCGCCAGAGCGTGATCGTCTACTTCGCGGTGATCGACCCGATGGCGGCGGTCGGCCTCTGGCTGACGAGCGCCTGGGGCGGCGTGGTCTGGCTGCTGGCCGCCACGAGTGCCTTGACCCTCGCCGTCCTAACGCCGCAGCTCCTGCCAATAGCGCCCGTATACCTCGCAATACAGGGCGGAATTATTGCGTTGTATTTTATCTTGTCTTTCCTGGCGGCGCGGGAAATCCGGTAAACGGCGTGTTACGATAATCGCTTCATCTTGCATTTACCGAGAGAGGTAAATCGCAAATTCATCCTATCGCTTAAACCGTCTTTCATCTGCGACTCCTAGGTTGGCTTCATGAGCGGTGGCGAAGAACACCGGCCCTGAAACACCAGAGACCTGAAGAGGCCCATGATGAAGTCCCAGGCTGCCAAGGTTAGCAAGACCGACACCGCTCCCGAGACCGCTCCGGCGCACGGCTCGTATCTGGAGGCCCTGCACCTCGTCGAGCGCCTGCACCGCCGACTCCTCGACGTCATCAAGGACGAGTTCGAGCGGCGCGACCGCGAAGACGTCAACAGCGTCCAGGCGCTGCTGCTCTACAACATCGGCGACAAGGAGCTCACCGCGAGCGAGCTGCGCACGAAGGGCTACTATCTCGGCTCGAACGTCTCCTACAACGTCAAGAAGCTCGTCGAGGCCGGCTACCTGCACCACGCCCGGTCGAAGACCGACCGCCGCTCGGTCCGCATCAGCCTGACCGACAAGGGCCGCCAGGTCCACGACATCATCCAGAGCCTCTACGACAAGCACGCCCGCACCATCCAGCCGATCGGCGGCATCTCGGACGACGATTTCGGCCGCCTGAACACCGCGCTCAGCCGCCTGGAGCGCTTCTGGACCGACCAGATCCGCTACCGCCTCTGAGGACGGACGCGCCCGCGACCCCGACGACCCAGCAAGCCCGGTTCGCCGGGCTTGTTCGCGTTCGAGACCAGACCACGCTGGACCCGACCCGTGGGGCCGGCTCACCGGGACCCGGTACGAGGCCCCCGACGGACCGCGGGTGCCGTGCCGGTCAGGAGCCGGCGTGCTCGGACGATTCCTCGCCGGCCGGCTTGCCGTCGTCGCGGGCGCGGTGGAGCATGAAGATCGCGAACACCATCGTGAGGATCAGGCCGGCGAGGACGCCGAGCTCGATCATCGAGGCCTGGAACAGCGCCTGCTTCTCCGGCGACCAGTCCTTGGCGTGGGTGATCTCCGACGATTGCAGGGTGATGACCAGGACGCGCCGGATCGAGGCGATGAGCCCGACGATGAGGAACGGCTCGCAGGTGAGCTTGCCCGAGCGCATCGACACCCGCACCGTGTGCAGGATCTCGATCAGCATCAGCAGGAACAACAGCCGATCCACCACCTCGAGGATCTGGTCGGCGCCACCGAGGTGGCGCAAGGCTTCCCAGGTCAGCGCGGAGGCATCGATCAGCGCGACGAGGGCGGTCAGCGCGAGGAGAAGACCGAGCGCCGCGTAGATCGCGTGCTCCGTGTGCAGAAAGACGAAGCTCGCCGCGCGCGTGAGCCGGCCCTGATCCTCCCGGTCGTCGGACATGACGCTCTCCCCCTTTGGTTGCGACGATCAGACAGGATCGGCGCCGGGGCGTCCAGCGTGGGCGGGCTTCGAAACCCCTCCGTCCGGCCCGGGCAGGCCGGCCGGCGGGATCACGACCGCGTCAGGATCGTGCGGAAGGCGGGCGAGGGGGCTCTTCAGGGGTCACAGCATGTCCTCGACCCGGATCGGCAGGGTGCGGATGCGGCGGCCGGTGGCGTGGAACACCGCGTTGGCGATCGCGGCGTTGACGCCGATGATCCCGAGCTCGCCCAGGCCCTTGAGACCGAGGGGGTTCACGGCGTCGTCCGGGTCGGGGACCAGCAGGGCCTCCACCGCCGGCGCGTCGGCCGCCGTCGCGACGAGGTACTCGGCCAGATCCGCGTTGCGGTAGTGGCCACGGTCGAGGATCGTCTCCTCCAGGAGCGCCGAGCCGAGACCCCAGATCATCCCGCCGGTGAGCTGGCTGCGCGCCGTCAGCGGGTTGAGCACGCGTCCGGCCGCGAAGGCGCCGAGGAGGCGCGGAACCCGAATCTCGCCGGTCTCCTCGTGGACGAGCACGCGCGCGAACTGGGCGCCGAAGGCCCAGGACACCGCCTTGCTGCCGGCCCCGGTGCCGAGGGCCATCCTGCCCGATTCGATCGCCGCCAGCGCCTCCGGCCCCGACCCCTCGGGCGTGAAGGCGGTCACGGTCTCGATCCCGGCGGGGTCGAGCCCCGCGACGACGGTCCCCAGCGGACAGGTCCGCCCGTCCGGCGCGACGAGCGCGCCCGCCCGCAGACGCAAAGCGGCGGGATCGGCGCCGGCCAGGGGTCCGGCCCCGGTGGCGGCCTGTGCCAGGCGGGCGCGAAGCGTCTCGCAGGCCTGCGCCAGGGTGTGGAGCAGGCTCGTCGTCGTGGACGATCCCCCTGAGAGGCCGGCGGCGGGCAGATCGGTGTCCCCGAGGCGGATGTCGACCGATTCGGGCGCGATCCCGAGCCATTCGGCGGCGCCGAGGGCCAGGAGCGTAGTGATCCCGTTGCCGATCTCGTGGTGGGCGCTGGCGACCGTGGCGCGGCCATCGGCCCCGAGACGGATCCGCATGGTGGCGGGAGAGATCTTCACCGGCCGGGCCGATGCGGCGCAGCCGAGGCCCACCCGCCAGGGGCCGTCGCGCATCCGCCCCGGTTCCGGATCGCGCTCCGGCCAGCCGAAGGCCTCCGCGCCGGCGTCGAAGCAGGCCATCAGCGGGCGGGAGGAGAACGGCTTGCCCGAGATCGGGTCCGTGGCCGTGTCGTTGCGCCGGCGCAGGGCGATGGGATCGAGCCCGAGGGCGACCGCCATCTCGTCGACGGCGCTCTCCAGGGCGAAGAGATAGGGCACCTCCGGCGGCGCCCGCATCGGCCCCGGCGTGTTGCGGTCGACCCGCGCGGCGCGCTCGTCGGTGCGCACGGCCGGACAGGCATAGAGGCTCGCGGTGACGTCGGTGCCCTCCATGGCGAAGGGGTCGAAGCGCGAAGTGATGACCTCGGCCTCGTGCACCAGGGCGGTGAAGCGCCCGTCGCCGGTCGCCCCGAGGTGGATGTCGTGCCGGGTCTCCGGACGGTAATTGGCGATGGTGAAGCCGTCCCGGCGGCTCGCCACCAGGGAAACCGGCCGCCCGAGGGCGCGGGCCGCCAGGGCGACCGGCGCCGTGTACTGGGCGAGGGCGAGCTTCGCACCGAAATGGCCGCCGATCAGGCCCGACACCACCCGGATGTCGGCCGGGTCGAGGCCGAGTTGCGCGGCCAGGCCGTGCCGGACCGCGCCGATGTAGCGCGAGGGCTCGTGGATCGTGAGGCGCGAGCCGTCCCATGCGCAGGTCGTGCCGAACAGCTCGATCGGGTTGTGATGCTGGATCGGCGTCCCGTAGCGGGCGCTCACCGTCACCGCGGCCCGCGCCAGGGCACCGTCGGCGTCTCCGGTGCGGGGGTCGTGGTGCTCTCGCTTCAGGTCGGCGAGCCGCAGGGTCTCGGCCAGGGGGGCGTCGAACCCGTCGGCGAAATCCTCGGCCGCGTAGCGCACGATCGTCCGGGCGGCGGCCTCCCGGGCGGCCTCCCGGGCGGCCTCGATGGTCTCCGCCACCACGAGGGCGACGATCTGGCCGGCATAGGCGACCGCATCCGAGCCCAGCGGCAGGTGACCGCTATTGGCGAAGCCCCCGGCCATCAGGTGCTTCACCGGCCGGATGGCACCGGCGAGGTCCCGGTGGGTGAAGATGCGCAGGCAGCCTGGGACCGCCTCCGCGGCGGCGAGGTCGAAGCCGATGATCCGTCCGCGCGGGATCGTGCTGGTGACCAGGGCCGCATGGGCGAGGCCCTCCAGGCGCGTGTCCGAGGCATAGGTCGCACGGCCCGTGACCTTGGCGGCGCCCTCGACGCGGGGATGCGGATGCCCGAGCCAGGCCGGATGGTCGAGCGCGTCGGTCGGTATCGCCATCGGCCTCTCCTCGCCTCACCGCAGGAGTAACCGCAGGACCGGCCCGCCCGATCCGGGCGCGACCCCGAGTCGCTCGACGCCGGCCCTCAGGCGAGGAAGGGCAGCAGGTGGTCGAGCACGATCTCGGGCGCCTCCTCCTGGAGCAGGTGCCCGCAGGGCAGGGCATGTCCGTCCACCCGGTCGGCCTTCTCGCGCCAGGTCGCGGCGACGTCGTAGAGCTGCCCGACCGTGCCCTGCGCACCCCAGAGGGCGAGGAGCGGCGCGGTGACCCGGCGCCCGGCCGCCTCGTCGGCGGCATCGTGTTCGAGGTCGATGCCGGCCGCGGCGCGATAATCCTCGCAGATCGCGTGGATGCCGCCGGGGGCGCGGTAGCAGCGCAGGTATTCCCGGATCAGCGCCTCGCTCGGGATGCCGGGCGTCCGGCTCTGGCCGGCGAGGTGGTGACGCAGGTACGCCTCCGGATCGGCGCCGATCATCCGCTCGGGCAGAGGCGCCGGCTGGATCAGGAAGAACCACCAGAAATACCGGGTCGCGAAGGCGCGGTCGGTGCGGGCGTACATCGTCTGCGTCGGCGCGATGTCGAGGACGGCGAGGCGGTCCACTGCGGCGGCATGGTCGAGGGCCATGCGGTGTGCGACGCGCCCGCCGCGATCATGCCCGACCACGGCGAAGCGCTCGTGGCCGCAGGCGCGCATCAGCGCGACGGCGTCGGCCGCCATGGCCCGCTTGGCATAGGGCGCGTGATCGGCCGCCGAGGCCGGGCGATCCGAATCGCCGTAGCCGCGCAGGTCGGGGGCGACCACCGGATGGCCGGCCTCCCGCAGCCGGGGCGCCACCGCGTGCCAGGTGGCGTGGGTCTGGGGATGGCCGTGCAGGAGCAGCACCGGCAGCCGGTGACCGTCGGGGGACCGGGCGACCCGGAGCCGGATATCGGGCAGCGCCACGTCGGCGAGGTCGAAGCCGGACAGGAACGGGCACGGCCCGCGGCGGGTGATGTCGATCGGCGGCATGGCGTTCCGGAGGCAGCGCAGGGAGGTTTCGGCGGTTCAGGCGGTCGCGTTCCGCCTCAACCCTTCCAGTTCTTCAGGGCCGCGAACGGGCTCAGCGCCGGGTCGGCCGCCGGCGGGTTGAGCACCGGCTCGACCTGCGCGATGGCGTCCGCCAGGGAGAAGGCCGAGCCGCTGGTCAGCTTCCCGCCGGCGGCGTCCTTGTGCCCACCGCCGCGGAAGCGCCGCGCGCCGTCGAGGGCGGTCTCGTTGTTGGAGCGGAAGGACATCGTGCCGGCCCGCTGCACGTTGAGGACCCGCTTGGCGCGACCGCTCTCCATGATCAGGTCCGAGACTCGCTGGAAGGTGCCCGAATCGAGGCCGAAGGACATCAGCGTCCCGTCCGAGAGGGGATGGAACAGGTCGGAGCGGGCGAGCACCCGGGCGATGCGCATGCGGGTGGTGAGCGTGCGGTCGTCGCCATCGTCGTCGGCGAGGTAGGCGTCGAGGATGGCCTTGCGCAGGGCCGGCACCTGGCCCTCGATCACGGCCGGGGACGCGCCGTCGCCGAGCAGGCGCGCGACCCCGAGCAGGAGGTCGCCGACGAAGCGGTCGTGCCAGGGATGGCCGATCGGCACGAGGTTGGAGACGTTGTCCCAGAACATCTCGTCGAGGCTGAGGCCGCTGCGGAATTCCGGGCGGTCCTTGCGCCAGAGGTCGACCGCATCCACCGCCGTCACCAGGGCGCCGAGGATCGGGTCCTCGCCGGCCGCGCGGGTCGCGTAGAGCGTCCGGTGCTCGTAGGCCATGCGGGTGGCGCAGCGGGCCTCGTCGATGAGCACGACGATGTTCGGGTCCTCGAGATCGAAGCGCAGGAGGCCCGGCACGTCCGGATCGGCCTGCGGCGCCAGTCCCTGGTCGCGCAGCTGGTCCACCGACGAGGCGTGGTGGTCGAGCACGACGAGGCGGTGGCGCGCCTCCGGCTCGCGCCGGCGGTTGAGGGCGGCGAAGTTGCGGATGAACGTCACCGCGACCGCCTCGAGGCCGAGATCGGTCATCAGGATCATCTCGGGTGCCGCGGTCTTGCCGAGGCGCTTCAGCTCGGTCTCGACCACCGGCCCGACATCGGAATAGCGCGGCACGTGCACGATCCGGGCGACGTCGGCGAACTGGCCGACCACCGTGGAGGCGCCGTAGCCGTCGAGGTCGTGGTGGGTGAGCTGGGTGATGTGCACGTGCCTGTCCTCGGGCGGGTCGCGAAGCGGGGGCGCCGCGTGTCGTGCGGCGTCCGTCGCGTGGTCTCGGCGCCCTTATGGGCCACGCCCGCCTCCGGGGCGAGCCCTGCCGCGCCTGCGTCGGTTCCGCGGTGGATCGTGGGAAGGCCGGGCTTGATTCCCGCGCTCGAACCGGGATTCTGCGAACAGAACACGAACACGGGCCGACAACCGATCGGGAGGGGCGTCCGCGATGGACCCGGACGACGCGGGCGCGATCCGCAAGATCATCCACATCGACATGGACGCCTTCTACGCCTCCGTGGAGCAGCGCGACGATCCCGCCCTGCGGGGCCGGCCGGTGGCGGTGGGCGGATCGCGCGAGCGCGGGGTCGTGGCGGCGGCGAGCTACGAGGCGCGGGCCTTCGGCGTGCGCTCGGCCATGCCCTCGGTGACGGCGCGCCGGCTCTGCCCCGACCTCGTCTTCGTCAAGCCGCGCTTCGAGGTCTACCGGGCGATCTCCGAGCAGATCCGGGCGGTCTTCGCCGAGCACACCGACCTGATCGAGCCCGTCGCCCTCGACGAGGCCTATCTCGACGTGACGGAGAACCGGCAGGGGCTGCCGACCGCCACCGCGGTGGCCCGCGCGATCCGGGCCTCGATCCGCGCGCAGACCGGGCTCGTGGCCTCGGCGGGCGTCTCCTACAACAAGTTCCTGGCCAAGGTCGCCTCCGACTTCCGCAAGCCCGACGCCCTGTTCGTGATCACGCCCACCATGGGGCCGGCCTTCGTCGAGGACCTGCCGATCGGGCGCTTCCACGGCATCGGGCCCGTCACCGAGGCCCGCATGAAGGCGCTCGGCATCCTGACCGGGCGCGACCTGCGCGCCCTCAGCCTCGAGACCCTGACGGCGCGGTTCGGCGCCTCGGCGCCCTACTATCACGGGGTGTCGCGTGGGATCGACGTGCGCCCGGTCCGGGTGAACCGGATCCGGAAGTCCATCGGCGCCGAGAATACCTTCTCGGAGGATTCGGCCGATTACGCGGTGCTCGCCGGGCGCCTGACGCCGATCCTCGACAAGGTCTGGGGGGCCGCCGCCGCCAAGGAGGTCCGGGCCCGCACGGTGACGCTGAAGGTGAAGTTCGCGGATTTCGAGCAGATCACCCGGGCCCGCTCGCTGCCCGGCTTCGTGCCGGACCGCTCCGCCCTGGAAGAGGCCGTGCTCACCCTCCTGCGCGACCTGTTCCCCCTGCGGCGCAGCGTCCGCCTCCTCGGAGTCTCCCTCTCCGCCCTGGAGCACGGCCCGGCCCCCGAACCGCGCCAGCTCGGCCTCGGCCTGTGATCCGGATCCGCCCGGCTCAGGGACAGGCCGGCGCGGCGACGATGCGCTGGCCGCGCCGCAGGATCAGGATGAAGGCGAGGCCGAACGCCGCCATCGCGGCCCCGGCCACCGAGACCGCCGGATAGCCGCCGCCGAGATCGATCACGAGGCCGCCGAGAGCCGCACCGATGGCGTTGCCGAGGTTGAAGGCGCCGATATTCAGTGCCGAGGCGAGGTTGGGCGCCGCGTCGGCCTCCGCCATCACCCGCATCTGCAGGGGCGGGCGAAGCTCGCGACGCCCCAGAGCAGGACGAGCGGAGCGGCGACCCAGCGCGATTCCATCCCGACGGCGAACACCCCGAGCAGCACCACCAGCGCCACCAGGGACGCGATGATCGTTCCGTCCACCGTGCGGTCGGCCAGGCGTCCGCCCGCCCAGTTGCCCAGGGTCAGGCCGACGCCGTAGGTCACCAGCATGGCCGTGACGAAGGACGTGTCCGCCCCCGCCTCGATGCGCAGGATCGGGACGATGTAGGTGAAGACCGTGAACATCGCGCTCGACCCGAGGACCGTGAGGGCGAGGGCACCGAGGACGGCCGGCCGCGCCACGACCCGCAGCTCCGCGCGGATATCGGGGGCGCCGTCCACGGGCAGGGGCGGCAGGGCGAGCCGCAGCGACAGCATCGCGACGGCGCCGATGCCGGCGATGCCCCAGAAGGCGGCGCGCCAGCCCAGCGCCTCCCCGACCCAGGCGGCGACGGGCACGCCGCCGATCGTCGCGACGGTCAGGCCCGAGAACATCGCGGCCACCGCGGCCGCGCGCCGCTCGGGCGGCACCAGTCCGGCAGCCACCACCGATCCGATCCCGAAGAAGGCGCCGTGGTTGAAGGCCGTGACGATCCGGGCCGCGAGCAGCATCGCGTAGCCGTCGGCGAGGGCCGAGATCACGCTGCCCGCCGTGAAGATGCCCATGAGGCCCACCAGCAGGGCCCGGCGCGGCGCCCGCGCGAAGGCGAGGGTCATCAGCGGGGCCCCGATCAGGACGCCGAGCGCATAGGCGCTGACCAGCAGGCCGGCGGCCGGGATCGACACGCCGAGATCGCTGGCGATCAGCGGCAGCATGCCCATCGGCGAGAATTCGGTGACGCCGATCCCGAAGGCGCCGATGGCCAGGGCCAGCAGGGGTGGATGGATTGTCATGGGGAGGCCTCTCGGTAATCGTTCCCGACAGGCACATGATGCAGCGCGACACAGGTCGGTAGCCGATCTTTCGGACCGACATCTGTGCATGAGGAGCACGAATGCAGCGCGATCGGATCGACCGGACGAGGGAGATGGCGGCGTTCCTGGCCGTGGCGCGGGAGGGCAGCCTGTCCGCGGCGGCCCGCGGCCTGAGGCTGACGGCCTCCGCCGTCAGCCGCATCGTCACCCGCCTCGAATCCCGACTCGGCGTCCGGCTGATCGTGCGGACCACCCGCACGCTGCGCCTCACCGCCGAGGGCGCGGCCTACGCCCGGGCCGCGCGCCGCATCCTCGCCGACATCGAGGAGAGCGAGAGCGCGATCGCCGATCAGGCCTGCCCGCGCGGACGGGTCCGGATCAGCACCGCCTCCGCCCATGGCCGGCTGGTGATCGTGCCGCTGCTGGCGGCGTTCGTGGCCCGCCATCCCGGCATCAGCGTCGACATCGACCTCAGTGATCAGGTCGCCGACATTCTCGGCGGCCGGGCCGACGTCGCGATCCGGTTCGGGACCCTGCCCGACAGCCCGCTCACGGCGCGCCGGCTCGGCGATACCGGCCGCACCGTCGTGGCCTCGCCCGCCTACCTGGCGCGGGCCGGGACACCGGAGATCCCGGCGGATCTCGCCCGGCACAACTGCCTCGACTTCAACTTTCGACGCGCCGAGCCCGGCTGGCCATTCCGCGCGGACGGACGGGACCACCTGCTGGCGGTCTCCGGCAACATGACCGCCAACAACGGCGAAACGCTGGTCCAGCTCGCCCTCGGCGGGGTCGGCATCACCCGCGTCGGAAATTTCCACATCGCCGACGAACTCGCGAGCGGGCGCCTGGTGCCCCTGCTGGAGTGCTTCAATCCGCAGGATCGGGAGGCCATCCACGCGGTCTTCGTCGGCGGCGCGGCGATGCCGGCGCGCGTCCGGGTGCTCATCGACTTCCTGGCGGAGGCCCTGCGCGGGCCGAACGGATCACCGGCAGCCGGCACGCCGCAGGCAAACGAAAGGGGCGCTACCCTCTCGGATAACGCCCCTTCGGATCAGCCGGTCCCGCGGGCGGGACCCGCGATCTCCCTTAGTTGAAGGGATCGATCTCGGCGGACTCGTAGCTCGTCACTTCCATGCCGACGCAGACTTCCTGGACGATGGGGGCAGACCACTTCATGACGTCTCTCCTGGTTGGTTTTGGGGGTGAAAGCCGAACCCGGTCGGGTTCGATCCGCCTTACGGCTAAGGACAGGCCTCGAAAGGCCGCACCTTAGTTAAAGGGATCGATCTCGGCGGACTCGTAGCTGGTGACTTCCATGCCGACGCAGACTTCCTGGACGACGGGGGCGGACCACTTCATGGGAAACTCCTTCGTGTTCGACACCCTCGATATGCCGTTGTGTTGGGCACAATACAAGCGGGCACTACACTTATATTTCTCATAGGATCGCGAGAAAGTGCCGGCCCCGACCCCGCTGCCCAGTCCGTGCGCCGTCCTCGGACCGGAAAACCAGTGATATGATGCCGGCGACTCGGCTCGATGAGGGCAATGGCGGCAGCCGCGATGAGGGGGCGACGGCACGGGTGCAAAGGAAAGATCCGGCCGGCGCCGGTTTCGGCTTGACGCCCCAGGGAGGGGAGGCGCACTGACGCGCCGCCGAGCGGGCCCGCGCGGGGGTCACGACTCACCGGGCGGCACGCCTCGGCTCCCTCTCGACGATTCCGATGCCCAGCGCCAATCCAGACCGATCGCCCGCGCCGTGCGCGGCCGCCTCCGCTCCTTCCGCCTGACGCCCCGCTGACCGGGCTCCGGCGGCCCGGCGCGGGACGGCCCCACACGGCCGGATCGCGCGCCCTGCGAGGTGAGCCCATGAACGAGATCGCTTCCTTCCCGACCGGCATTGATCCGGCGGTGCTCGCCGCCCGCCTGTCGGACGAGCGCGCGCCCGACATCGTCGAGGCGTTGAACGAGGAGGCGCCCGAGGTCGCCGCCGCCATCCTGCTGGGCCTGCCGGTGGAGCGAGCGATCGAGGTGCTCGACCAGCCCGAACTCGACTGCGCCGCCGACATCATCGAGATGCTGCCGCGCGACCGGGTCGCCTCCTTCCTGTCGGGCATGTCGGCCGACCGCATCACCGACCTCTTCCGCGAGATCGAGGAGCCGGGCCGCTCGGACCTGCGCGCCCGCCTCGACGCCGAGACCCGCGGCGCCGTCGACCGGCTGAGCACCTACGGCGAGGAGACCGTCGGTTCGCTGATGACGACGGAGTTCGTCGCCGTGCCGGGCAGCTGGACGGTGCAGCAGACCCTCGATCACGTCCGGCAGGTGGAGAAGACGCGCGAGACCATCTACGCGATCTTCGTCCTCGACCCCCGCACCCGCGCCCTCACCAAGGCCGTGCCCCTGCGCCGGCTGATCACCGGCGGGCCGGACGACAACGTGCTCTCGGTGGCGCCCAACCGCCGTCCCCTGGCGGTCTCGCCCACTGCGAGCCGCGAGGAGGCGGCCCGCCTCATCTCGAAATACGACCTCCTCGCCCTGCCCGTCATCGACGCGGTCGGCCATCTCATCGGCATCGTCACGGTGGACGACATGATCGACGCCATGGTGGAGAAGCAGACCCAGGACGTGCAGCGCTTCGGCGGCATGGAGGCGCTGCCCGAGCCCTACATGGACATCCGCTTCCCCACGATGATCCGGAAGCGGGCGGGCTGGCTCTGCGCGCTGTTCCTAGGCGAGATGATGACCGCCACCGCCATGCAGGGCTTCGAGGGCGAGCTCGAGAAGGCCATCGTCCTGACCCTGTTCATCCCGCTGATCATGAGTTCGGGCGGCAATTCCGGCAGCCAGGCCACCTCGCTCCTCATCCGTGCCCTCGCCCTGCACGAAGTGCGCCTGCGCGACTGGTGGCGGGTGGCCCTGCGCGAACTCCCCACCGGCCTCGTGCTCGGCACGATCCTGGGCGCGATCGGCATCGTCCGGATCGTGGTCTGGCAGAAAACCGGGCTCTACGATTACGGCGTGCACTGGCCCCTGGTGGCGGCCACGGTCGGGGCGGCGCTGGTGGGCATCGTCACCTTCGGCTCGCTCACCGGCTCGATGCTGCCCTTCCTGCTGCAGCGCCTCGGCTTCGACCCCGCCACCGCCTCGGCCCCCTTCGTCGCCACCCTCGTCGACGTCACCGGCCTCGTGATCTACTTCTCGGTGGCGATGCTGATCCTGCGCGGGACGCTGCTGTAGGCGGCCTCAGATCCGGGGCCGGAGGCTCGTGTCGCTGAGCACCGAGTTGGCGAGGCGGTCCGGCCCGATCTCATTCGCGGAGTAGCCGACGAGGGCGGCCAGGCTCTCGCGGGCGCGCCAGACGCGGCTCTTCACCGTGCCGATCTTGCAGCCCATCACGGTGGCGGCCTCGTCGTAGGTCATGTTGTCGATAGCCACGAGCGTCAGGGCCTGGCGCAGGGTCGTCGACAGCCGTCCGATGGCGGCGTTGACGTCCTCGAGGTCGAGGACGGACCCCTGTGCCGGCAGGGTCACCAGCTGTGCCGCGTAGCTGCCGTCGCTGTCCTCCACCTCGTGCACGCGCTTGCGCTTGCCGGAATAGAAGGTGTTGCGCATGATGATGGTCAACCATCCGCACACGTTTGTCCCAGGGGTGAAGCTCTCGCGGTACATCCAGGCCCGCAGCATCGTGTCCTGAACGAGGTCGTCGGCGCGGGCGGCGTCGCGGGTCAGGGACAGCGCGTACTTGCGCAGGCCCGCCGCATGGTCCTGCAGGCCCTGCCGGACCTCCGCCGTGAGGGTCTCGCCCCGGGCCGCGAGTGCCGCTTCGAGCCGGGCCAGCAGGACGGCGAAGCGATCGGGCTGGTCGTCGTCGAGGGACGCGTAGGCATCGCGCAGGTGCTGCCCGAGGGATCGTCGAACCGCCGGCTCCAGCAGGGGCGCGGTCTGGGTCGGGGCGGCAGATCCTGATTGCGATGTCATCCAGTGTCTTCTCAGCCTATCGAGGCGGGCACTGGCCCACCCCTTCAGTCCGAGAGAGTGTGCAAAACAAGGAACACACTCGCATCAACACAGGTTAATGGGAAGACATTCAAAGGTCTTTGCGCGCTTTCGTACAGTCAAGCCTGCATACGACAACGATACTGCAAAGCTTATTCTTAGAATTTATTATCGGAATACGACAAAGAGCCCGCCGCGGCCATAGCCGGGCGGGCCGAGTCCAGGGAGGAACGCATGGTGCGTAATCCTTCAACCCGCCGGACCGAAGAGTGTTCAATGTGGGCGGGAGGCGAAGATCCGGCGGCCAGGGCCAACCCCATGGCGGAGAGCGGCCGATCCGATCGTGCCGCCCCGAGCCCTCCTCGCGCGACGCACCTGCGAGCCGCCTCCGCGCGAAGGGGAGCGGAAGACGCTGCCCGGATCAGGCGGTCTCGATCAGCCGGCGATACTCGGCCTCCGGCACGCCGTAACTGTCCCCCGCCACGGACAGGAGCCCAACCCGGTCGAGGACCTCGATGCGGCCGCGCCGCGCCTTGATCAGGCGATTGCCTTCCAGCATCTGCAGGGCCAGCGTCACGGTGGTGCGCTGCACACCGAGCATGTACGACAGGAAGTCGTGGGTCACGGTGAGTTCGTCGCCGAGGACGCGGTCGTGGCACATCAGCAGCCAGCGGGCGAGGCGCACCTCGATGTTGTAGCTCGCATTGGCGAAGGCCGTCTGTGCGGTCTGGACCAGCAGGGTCTGGACGAAGCGCAGCAGCAGGTTGCGCAGGGTCGGGCTGTGCTCGGCGGCCGCCAGCAGCGCGGCGGCCTCGATCGCCAGCATTTCGCCCGCGTTCTGGACGAAGTGGTCGTAGGGCGTGCGATCGCTCCCGAGAAGCACCGGGGCGGCCCCGACCACCCCCTCGGGCCCGATGATGCCGACCTCGACCTTGCTCGTCCCGGCCGTGGTGATCGACGCGTAGCCGGCCTCAGGAAAGTAAAGGTCCTGGATCGGCTGGTGCGGATAGATCAGCCCCTGACGCAACTCCGTCGGCATCGACCGCAGGTGCGGCTGAAGCAAGCTGTAATCGCCCGGCGAGAGACGTTTGAGCAAACGGTTGCGAACGACAGATTGCTCTAACAGCGACACGGCCCTGTCCCTTGGGGCAAGAGCATAAATAGTCTCTCACGGACCCACAATCAGGAATATATACAAGCGATTTCTCGACTATCTGTACGATGCGAGACAAAGGCAAGCCTGGCCGGGCATCTGTCGGGTAGTCGACACTCCCCGAATGTCGGGCACCGCACCAAAGGCCCGACGCGCTGCCGGAGCCATCGATTGGGGATTTATAAAACGCGCGGTTCAGGGAATACGGGAGCGGGACCACGACCCGAGGGGCGGCGGCACAAGGTTCCGGCCGTGACGGCGAGGAGATCGCACATCCCGGTGCATGGGCGGATCACGCACCGAATTGCGTGCCCGGTGATCGGTCGGATCGAGGATTAGGGGTGCTGTGACGGATGTTGTGAAGCCGAGGCCGGATGGCGGGGATCGTGCCCTGCCGCGGGCGCCGGAGCGCGCGCGGTGAGGGCGCCCTTCAGCAATCCAGGACAGGGGTCGGGCATCCACGATCCGCGTGACGGGAATGGGACGAACCCGCTGATCCGCAGGTTGGAGCATTTCGGTGCCCTGACGGCCGAGGATCGCGCCATCCTGTCGGAGTTCTGCGCCGATCCGTTCGCGGTCGGCGCCCGCACGGAGATCGCTCAGGACGGCGCGCGGCCGACCGGTGCGTTCGTCCTCCTCGACGGCATGGCCTGCCGCTCCAAGCTCCGGGCGGACGGAACCCGCCAGATCCTCGCCTATCTGGTGCCGGGTGATTTCTGCGACCTGGACGGCGCCCTGCTCGACCGCCGCGACCATGCGATCGCCGCCCTCTCGTCCTGTCGCGTCGCGCGCATCGGGTTCGATGCGATCCGGGACCTGACCGCTGCGCGGAGCGCCCTGATCCCCCTGATGCGCCGGGCGTCCCTGGTCGACGACGCGATCCTGCGCGAATGGCTGATCAATCTCGGCTCCCGCTCGGCGATCGAGCGGATCGCACACCTGTTCCTCGAATTGCTGATGCGACTGCGGGCGGTGGGACTGGCGCGGGCCGACGGATACGACCTACCGGCCTCCCAGGTCGATCTCGCCGACTCGACCGGCCTCTCGACTGTTCACGTCAACCGCACGCTGCAGGAGCTGAAGCGCCGGGGCCTGATCGAGATGCGTTCCCGCATCCTGCAGATCCGGAACGTCCCGGGCCTGACGAGCCTGAGCGGCTTCGACCCGCGCTACCTCGCGCCGGGACCGACGGTCGGTCGCTGACCGGCCGCCCCTATGGGATCGATGGGCCGCCCGGTCGCGAAGACGTGGCAGGTGCGATGGCCGGGCCGATTACGGGATTGGACGGGCCACGGGGTGCGCCGCGCGGATGTCCTCCGGGAGGGCCTGGAAATCGGTGTAGCCGGCCTCGCGGGCCATCGCGTCGAGGGCGGACGCCGCGTCGCACGCGCTGCCGGTCCAGAGGACGGCCCCATTCGTCTGCTGGCGAACCTCGAAGATACTCATGATTCGTTAACCCTCTAAGGCGAAAGGTCTATAGTCACTCTAACGTGACGACGCGCCGAAAGTTGCCGGCGGCAGCACCGAACGGGATCGCTTTGGGCGCGTCGCGGACGCCGCCCACGAGGTGCGCCATGAAAACGCCGGTCTCGCGCTGCATGCCCCGGATTTCCGACGTCGACGAGCGACCCGCCATGCGATCCCTCCTGCGATCCCTTCGGCCCGCGTCGTTCGCCGGCGCACCCTTGCTCGCCCTCGGGATGCTGGCCGCCCTCGGGATGCTTGCCTTGGGAGCTCCGAAGTCCCATGCGGCCGAGCCGGCGGCCGTACCGGACCCGGCTGCCGTCGCACCGGCGGTCACGGTGGTCCCGGCGGTCCAGCGCGAGGTCGTGGAGCTCGCGGTCGTGACCGGGACGCTCGTGCCCCGCGACGAGATCCTGGTGGCGCCCGAGATCGAGGGGACCCGCATCACCGAGCTCCTGGTGGAGGAGGGGGCCCAGGTCGCCCGTGGCCAGCCCCTGGCGCGGCTCTCCCTCGAGATGATCGTGACCCAGGAGGCCGCCAATGCCGCCGCCATCGCCAAGGCGCAGGCCGCGATCATCCAGGCACGCAGCCAGATCGTGCAGGCCGAGGCCGCGCAGGTCGAGGCCAACCTCGCCCTCGAACGGACGCGCAGCCTCATCCGCACCGGCAACGCCACCGCCGTGACCCTGGAGCAGCGCGTCTCCGCGGCGCAGGGCAACGAGGGCCGCCTCGCGGCCGCCCGCGGCGGGCTCCAGCTCGCCGAGGCCGATCTCGCCACCGCGCGGGCGCAGGGCGCCGAGATCGCCCTGCGGCGCGCCCGGACCGAGATCCGCGCCCCGGAGGCCGGGATCGTCAGCCGTCGCACCGCCCGGGTCGGCGCCACGGCGACCGCCGCCGGCGAGCCGATGTTCCGCCTGATCGCCCGCGGCGAGATCGAACTCGAAGGAGAGGTGCCGGAAGTCTGGATGCCGCGGCTTCATGTCGGTGATCCGGCCCGCCTCGACTGGGACGAAGGACGGACCCTGAAGGGGCGGGTGCGGCGCATCGATCCTGAGATCGACCGCACGACCCGCCTCGGGCGCATCCGCATCGGCCTCGACCCCGATCCGGGCCTGCGCATCGGCGCTTTCGCCCGCGGCAAGGTCGAGGTCGCGCGCCGCACCGGCGTCGCGGTGCCGCTCTCGGCCGTGCTCTACGGGGCCGATGGCGGCGCGAGCGTCTTCATCGTCGCCGGGGACCGCGTCGAAGCCCGCCGGATCGTCCCCGGCCTCGCGGCCGACGGCGTCCTGGAGATCCGCTCCGGCGTGAAGGCCGACGAGGTGGTGGTGGCGCGGGCCAGCAGCTTCCTGCGCGACGGCGACCGCGTCCGGCCCGTCATCCCGCCCGTGACGGCGGCCGATGCCGCTCCCCGCTGATCGGATGATCCCATGCGCCTGAACATCTCGGCCTGGGCGATCCGCAAGCCCATCCCGTCCCTCGTCCTCTTCCTGGTGCTGGTGGTCCTCGGGCTCGTCAGCTTCCGCGCGCTGCCGATCACGCGCTTTCCGAACATCGACATCCCCATCGTCTCCGTCCAGGTGCTGCAATCGGGCGCCGCGCCCTCCGAACTGCAGACCCAGGTGACCAAGGTGGTCGAGGATGCGGTGGCGGGGGTGAAGGGCGTCAAGCACGTCATCTCGACGATCTCGGAGGGCGTCTCCAGCACCACCATCGAGTTCCGCCTGGAGGTGAACAGCGACCGGGCGGTCAACGACGTCAAGGACGCCATCTCGAAGGTGCGGGTGAACCTGCCGCGCACCATCGAGGAGCCGATCATCAACCGCGTCGAGATCGCGGGTCTGCCGATCATGATCTACGGCGCCTCGGCGCCCGCGATGACGCCGGAGGACCTGTCCTGGCTCATCGACGACGTCATCGCCCGGCAGGTGCAGAGCGTGAAGGGCGTCGGCGGCGTCGAGCGCCTCGGCGGCGTCGCCCGCGAGGTCCGCGTGACCCTGAAGCCCGACCGCCTGCTGGCGCTCGGGATCACGGCCGCCGACGTGAACCGGCAACTCCGCCTCACCGCCGCCGACATGGCCGGCGGGCGCGGCGAGCTCGGCGGGCAAGAGCAATCCATCCGGACCCTGGCGGGGGCGGCCAGCCTCGACACCCTGGCCGAGACCTCGATCGTCGTGCCGGGCGGCCGCAAGGTCCGCCTCGACGAACTCGCCAGCCTCGTGGACGGCTCGGAGGAGCCCCGGACCTTCGCGCGCTTCAACGGCGAGCCCGTGGTGGCCTTCGCGATCTCGCGCTCCACCGGGGCCAGCGACGCGGAGGTCGCGGTCGGCGTCGCCAAGCGCATCGCGGAACTCGGCACCCGTCATCCGGGCGTGCGCTTCGACCTGATCGACACCTCGGTCACCAACACGGTCGGCAACTACCACTCGGCGATGCTGAGCCTCGTCGAGGGCGCGACCCTGGCGGTCATCGTGGTATTCCTGTTCCTGCGCGACTGGCGCGCCACCCTGATCGCCTCGATCGCCCTGCCGCTCTCGGTGCTGCCGACCTTCTGGGTGATGAGCAGCCTCGGCTTCTCCCTGAACGCCGTCAGCCTGCTGGCGATCACGCTCGTTACCGGCATCCTGGTCGACGACGCCATCGTGGAGATCGAGAACATCGTCCGGCACATGCGCATGGGCAAGTCGCCCTACCGCGCCGCCCTGGAGGCCGCCGACGAGATCGGGCTCGCCGTCATCGCCATCACGGCGACGATCATGGCGATCTTCGCCCCCGTCTCCTTCATGAGCGGCATCGCGGGCCAGTACTTCAAGCAGTTCGGCCTCACCATCGCGGCGGCGGTGTTCATGTCGCTCCTCGTCGCCCGCCTGATCACGCCGCTGCTGGCCGCCTACTTCCTGCGCGACCACGGCCCCGACCACAGCCGCGAAGGCCCGGTGATGCGGGGCTACACCCGCGTGGTCGCCTGGTCCGTGCGCCACAAGTTCATCACCCTGGTGCTGGGGCTCGCCTGCTTCGCCGGCTCGATCCTGTCCACCGGCCTGCTGCCGGCCGGCTTCCTGCCGGCGGAGGACGCCGCCCGCACCATCTTCGTGGTCGAGCTGCCGCCGGGCGCGCGCCTGTCCGACACCACGCAGGTGACCGACGGCCTCGTGGAGCGCATCCGCGCCCTGCCGGAGGTGCGCAGCGTCTTCGTCGATGGCGGCCGCCAGTTGCCCGCCAAGAAGGAGGTCCGCCTCGCGACCTTCACCATCAACCTCACCCCGAAGAACACCCGTCACCGGACCCAGAAGCAGGTCGACATCGCGATCCGGTCGATCCTGCACGCCGTGCCCGACATCCGGTTCTGGGCCCTGCGCGAGGGCGGCCAGCGCGACGTCACCCTGATCGTCTCCGGCCCGGACAAGGCGGTGGTGGCCGAGACGGCGGCCCGGCTCCAGCGCGAGGCGGCGGGGGTGCCGCATCTCGTCAACGTGCTCTCGACGGCGCCCCTGGACCGCACCGAGATCCGCATCCGGCCGAAGGCCGGGGTCGCGGCCGATCTCGGGGTCTCCACCGACCTCATCGCCGAGACGGTCCGAGTCGGCACGATCGGCGACATCGGGGCGAATCTGGCCAAGTTCAACACCATCGACCGGCAGGTGCCGATCCG
Organism: Methylobacterium sp. Leaf104; assembly: GCF_001422885.1. Classification (GTDB taxonomy): domain Bacteria; phylum Pseudomonadota; class Alphaproteobacteria; order Rhizobiales; family Beijerinckiaceae; genus Methylobacterium. The sequence continues at coordinate 142,516 of NZ_LMMZ01000005.1, forward strand.
GGTGCAGCTGCCCGAGCGCCTGCGCGGCGACCTCTCGCAGATCGAGACCCTCAAGGTTCCGGTGAAGGGCGGCACGGCGGTTCCGCTCTCCACCGTGGCCGATCTCAGCCTCGGGCGCGGCCCGACCGCCATCGACCGCTACGACCGCGCCGTTCGCGTCGCCCTGGAGGCCGACATGGAGGGCTCGGACGCGCTCGGGGCGCTCATCAGCGCGGTGCTCGCCCTGCCCACCGCCCAGGACCTCCCGCCCGGCGTCACCATCCGGCAGACGGGCGATGCCGAGGTGATGGGCGAGGTGTTCGAGGGCTTCGCCCTCGCCATGGGCGCCGGCCTGATGATGGTCTTCGGCGTGCTCGTGCTGCTGTTCGGCTCGTTCCTGCAGCCGCTCACCATCCTGTTCTCGCTGCCGCTCTCCATCGGCGGCGCGATCCTCGGCCTGCTCATCTTCAGCAAGCCCATCTCGATGCCGGTGGTGATCGGCATCCTGATGCTGATGGGCGTGGTCACGAAGAACGCCATCATGCTGGTGGACTTCGCCGTCGAGGAGATGGCCCGCGGCGTCGACCGGGTCACCGCCATCGTGGATGCGGGCCGCAAGCGGGCGCGGCCCATCGTGATGACCACCATCGCCATGGCGGCCGGCATGGTGCCCTCGGCCATGGCGCTCGGCATCGGCGGCGAGTTCCGGGCCCCCATGGCCATCGCGGTGATCGGCGGCCTCATCGTCTCCACCGGCCTGTCGCTCGTCTTCGTGCCGGCGATCTTCATCCTGGTCGACGACCTCTCGCGGCTGTTCGTGCGCGCCTTCGGCCGCTTCGTCGGCGCGGTCGACGAGCCGACGGAGGGCGCGTTCGCCTTGCCGCCGACCCACACGGCCAACGACCCGAAGCCGCTCCCGCCGTCGCGCATCGCCGCCGAGTAGGCCGGCGGCGGACGCACGAAACGAGAAGGCCCGGACCTTTCGGTCCGGGCCTTCTCGTCCGCACGCGACTGTTCGAGGGTGCGATCAGCCCTCGCTGCGGGCGGCCAGGCGGCTCGCGGCGAAGCAGAGGCCGCCGGCGACGATGAAGAGCACCACGAAGGTCTTCACGGTGGCGTAGAACAGCGCCGGCTCGATGCCCGCATCCGTGTAGAGCACGGCGCCGATGGCGGTGATCGGCAGGAGCAGCAGGATCAGGAGGGGGGTCAGCGGGCTGTTCATCGGCGGGTCTCTCAACCTCTGTCGGACCCGGCTCACCGGCCCCTGTGGCGTTTGTGCGCCCCTCATAGCATCGCCCCGCACCCGGCGCCAAGACGGATCGAAGACGGATCGGCCACGCTTGCCTGCGGTCGATGAGCCCGGATCAGGCCGGGATCCGGACCGTGGCGCGCAAGCCCCCGAGCGGGCTGTCGTGCAGGCTGACGTCGCCGCCATGCGCCCGGGCGATGTCGCGGGCGATGGAGAGCCCGAGGCCGGAACCGCCGGCATCCTGGCGCGCGTCGTCGAGGCGCACGAAGGGCTTGAACACCTCCTCCCGCTGCTCTGGCGCGATGCCGGGTCCGTCGTCGTCGATGGAGACCAGGAAGGCGCGGGCCTCGCGCCGGCCGGTGATGGCGACGGTCTCACCGTAGCGGGCGGCATTGGCCGCGAGGTTGAAGAGGCAGCGCCGCATGGCATCCGGCCGCAGGGTCAGCTGCGGATGGTCCTCCATCTCCACGGCCTCGACATGGGCGCCGAGGCGCTCGACGTCGGTGCGCAGATCCTCGAGGAGCGCCCGCATGTCGGTGGGCACCGCCACCTCACCCGAATCGCCGCGGGCGAAGGCGAGATAGGCCTCCAGCATCCGGCTCATCTCGTCGACGTCGCGCTGCAGGTCCTCGACCTCGGGGGTCTGCTCGACCAGGGCGAGGGAGAGCTTGAACCGCGTGATGATGGTGCGCAGGTCGTGGCTGACCCCGTTGAGCATCGTCGTGCGCTGCTCCATCGCCCGCTCGATGCGCCGCTTCATCTCGATGAAGGCGTGGCCGGCCTGGCGGACCTCGCGGGCGCCGCGCGGCCGGAACTCGATCTCGCGGCCCTTGCCGAAGCTCTCCGCGACGGCGGCCAGCCGAAGGATCGGCTTGATCTGGTTGCGCAGGAACAGGATGGCGACGCCGAGCAGCACCAGGGACGAGCCGCTCATCCAGAGCAGGAAGATGTGCGAGTTCGAGGCGTAGGCCATGCTGCGCCGGGCGGTGACGCGCATCACCCCATCGGGAATCGAGACCCGGATCTCGATCAGGCTGGAGCGGCCCACGGTATCGATCCAGTAGGGACGCCGGATCTGGCGCCGGATCTCGTCGGAGAGCGCCTCGTCGAGGATTGAGAAGAACGGCCGCGGTCCCGCCGGCGGCAGTTTGGCTCCCTTCAGGATGTCGACGTCGAGGTTGAGCCGGTCGTTGGCGATCCGGGTCAGGGTCTCGGAATCCTTGTCCTGGGGATAGCTCTCGTAGATGTCGATCAGCGCGGCGACGTCGGCGGTGACGGCCGAGGAGAGCCGGCGCGTCACGAGTTGCCAGTGGCGCTCCATGAAGGTGTAGGCGATCACCGACTGGAGCAGAACCACCGGCGCGATGATGATGATCAGCGAGCGCGCATAGAGCCCCTTGGGCAGGACGTCGCCGATGGCGCGGCTGACCAGCCGCCACATCCGTCCGGGCCGGGGCAGGGCGGCGAGGCGCGTCGCCGTGCGCTGGAGGAGGCCGGTGGCGGCCATGGATTCAATCCACCGCGAGGCGGTAACCGACGCCCCGCACCGTCTGCAGGAACAGGGGATTGGCCGGATCGACTTCGGTCTTGCGGCGGAGGCGGTTGATCTGCACGTCGATGCTGCGCTCGGCTGCGAGGCCGCCGCTCCCCGCAAGAGCCTCGCGCTCGACGTTGGCGCCGCCGGCCTGGGCCAGGATGGTGAGGATCTCGCGCTCGCGCTCGGTAATTCGGATGACCTCGTCCTCGCGGCGCAGTTCGCCGCGGTCGATGCGGTAGGCGAAGGGTCCGAAGGTCACGGTGTCGTGGGTGTGAGCACGCCCGCTGCCCGGCTCGCTGCGGCGCTTGATGATGTTCGACAGGCGCAGGATCAGCTCCCGCGGCTCGAAGGGTTTGGGCAGGTAGTCGTCGGCGCCGATCTCCAGGCCCATCACCCGGTCGTTGGGATTCGAGCGGGCGGTCAGCATCAGGATCGGAACGCGCGAGGTCTGGCGCACCTCACGGGCGTAGTCGAAGCCGCTCTCGCCCGGCATCATCACGTCGAGTACCAGGGCGTCGAAGACGAAGCACTGCGCCTTGGTGCGGGCCTCCGGCACATTGCCGGCGGCGGTCACGCGAAACCCCTGCTCGTAGAGGAAGCGCGACAGGAGTTCCCGCACCCGGCGGTCGTCGTCGACCACGAGGATGTGCGGCGCGTGGTCGGGCAGGTCGGCGTTCGCGCGGGCTCCGGCCATGGCCATCAGGCGGCACTCCGGGCACGCCGGGACATCAGGCGCTGCACGGCCGCGCGGGCGTCCGGCTCGATCATGCCGAACAGGAAACTCTCGGCGGAGAGGGGCGTCTCGCCACCGCGCTCGGACGCCGCGAGGGCGCGCGCCACCCGCCGGCTCTGGACCCGCATGAGGTCGCCGGCCAGGTCCGCCCCGGCGGCGGTGCAGAACAACAGCCGCTGGCGCCGGTCGCTGGTGCCGGTCTTCTGCGCGATGTAGCCCTGCTCGATCAAATCCTTCAGCACCCGGTTGAGGCTCTGCTTGGTGATGCGCAGGATATCCAGGAGTTCGGCGATCGTAAGACCCGGATAGCGGTCGACGAAGTGCAGCACCCGGTGATGCGCCCGGCCGAAGCCGTACTGGGCCAGGATGCGGTCGGGGTCGCCGACGAAATCCCGGTAGGCGAAGAACAGCAGTTCGATGAGGTCGTCGCCGGAGCCGGAGGCGGGCGGCGCGTCGGCCTCGGCATCTCGCATCGCGTGGGCAGTCACGTCTGGGGCGACCTCGATTTACGTCAGCGTTGTTGACATGTTCCAGCCTCGTCGCGACCCGTCAAGTCTCGCGACTGGCCCGATACCGCGGCCCGGAACCATCGATCCGGGCGGTCCCGTCCCCGCACGACCGTCGCGGTCCGAACCGCGGCCGGGCGCGCCGCCGGCTCCGTGAGACAACGGACCGCGGGACAAGGCTCCCGCCGCGAACCGGCATCAGGAACCGGTGCGCGGGCTCCGCGTTCACCAGAACATTTCGTGAACCGGAGAACCACATCATGGCCAGCCCCCAGGCATCCAAGTCCAAGGCTTCCGAGTCGAAGGCGGACGAGAACCCGAAGACCGATCCGAAGGACGTGTCGAACCAGATCAAGGACCCGAGCCAGTGGACCACCGGCGGCGAGCCGATGACCGGCGCGCAGGCCTCCTACCTGAAGACCCTGTCCGAGGAGGCCAAGGACCCGGAGGCCTTCGACCCCGATCTCGACAAGGCCGAAGCCTCCCAGCGCATCGACGCCCTGCGCAAGGAATCCGGCAAGGCCTGATCGGGCCGTTCGGGCCGCCGGCACCGTCCGGCGGCCCGAAGGCGTTTCACTCCAGCGAGCCGAACCTTCGACGATCCGCTTAAGTCCTCCGCAACGAAGGTCTCGTATCCTCTCCCCGAAGCGAATTCGGCGAAAGACGTCACGGGGCCATGACCGAACTGGACATCGAACACTCCAGGAGTCGGCGGAACTCTCGGACGCGACATGGTCTCCAGGACCTGACCCGGCGCTTCTTCGATGACACGTCCGGCTCGACGGTGATCGAGTACGGTCTGATCATGGCCATGATCTTCCTGGCGATCGTGACGGCGATGCGGTACTTCTCGGATCAGACGGGCGCGATGTACAACTACATCAGCGCGGGCCTCAACAAGGGATCCTGACGGCGTACGACCGGTTACCCGGTGCGCCGAACGGGTCCCCGGTGCGCCGAACGGGTCCCCGGCGGCATCTCTCACTCGCCGCGCGGACGGGCCATTTCCTGCGGGAAGGGGCGCACGAGGCGATCCAGGAAGTCGAATTGCCGGCCCTGGATGACGCTCCACCGAAGGTGGACCTGATCACGATAGAGCGGTCGCATCGCGGCGGTCGCCGCCGGGCAGACGTCGCCCTCACACATCCACGGTGCCGGGTCGAGCACCTCCGCACCGATCTCCTGCGCCACGGCTCTCAGCCGATCGTGGATGGGCTGGCTGAGTCGCCGGAAAGCTCCCAGATCGATGGATTGCACGTCCGTCGTATCCTGGCCCAGGTACAGGCGCTTGGCCAATTCCTGAGGAACGTCGACGCTACTGAACGGATAGGTGAGGAGGATGACGACCTCCGCCCCGGATCGCCGCACCCGCTCCAGCCGCTCTTTCAGGCGCCCCATCGACGCATCGAGCTGACCGGGCAGGGTCTCCGCCGTCCAATCCGCGCAGCGGTTTCCCTCGACGAAGCAGACGGTCTCTCCCGGGCGGAAATAGCCCGACCACAGGGAGGTGACGACCACGCGCCGATACGCCCCCATCTCCGCCAGGGACAGGGCATGATCGAGGAAGGTTCCGCACACCTCCCCCGGCCCGCGGCGCTTGGCGCCGGGCAGGATCGGACAACCGCCCTGAGTCACGAAGGTCAGGTTCGGGCGGGCGATTCCCGCGCGCCCAGCCCAACGGCCATAGATCGCTTCGGCGATCGAGTCGCCGAGGAAGAGGATGTCACCCCGCGTCCCGCCCGGCTGCTGGCAGCCCCGCAGCACCCGATCCTGCTCCAGCCGCTCGCAATGTGCGGGGAATGCCCAGTCCGAACTGGCCACGGCGAGATCCGCGAAGACCGCGACGCGGTCCGGCCGACGCTCCTGAAGACCCTGGTTGCGGACGGCGTAGCCTGACAAACCGGCAACCGCCCCGATCATGACGATCAGACCGAGGCGACCGCTGCCCTGCCAGGACATGTCGGAGAACCGCGTCCGTTGCACGAACCGGCCCATCAGGACCATCAGGGCGAGGAGACCGATTGCCGCGACGGGCGGGACCGGCAGCGAGAAGTAATGGATCGCGACCGCGATGGGCCAGTGCCACAGGTAGATCGCGTAGGACCAGTCTCCGAGAAGCTGGGCGGCCGGAAACGCGACCAGCTGCGAAGATGACCGGTTCGCCAGCAGGAACAGGCAGGTCGCCGCCACGGGCAGCGTGGCCCGATAGGAGGGCCAGGGCATGAAGGCATCGAAGCCGACGATGCAGAACAGCAGGACGGCGAGGCTCGCGACTTGGAGCGCCCGCGATGTCCCCTCGCGCGACCAGACGACCGGGTGCAGCGCGACGAGACCGCCGGCGAGCATTTCCCAGGCACGGGTCGGCAAGAGGTAGAAGGCCGCCGATTGGTAGGCCAACGGCGTCACGATGCACAGGGCCAGCGACACTCCGCAACCAAGCCAGATCAACATCCGCAACAGGCGCAGGCTCGGTGCGACTTTCCATGCGGCCGCGAGAACCACCGGGTAGAGGATGTAGAACTGCCACTCGACCGAAAGCGACCACGTGTGCAGCAGCCATTTCAGATCGCTCTGCCGATCGAAGTACCCGGCTTCCTGGTAGTATTGGACGTTGGAGTAGAAGCCGAGCGAGCCGATGATATGTCGGCACAATTGCTTGAGCGCGAGCGGATCGAGGAGGACGATCCCGAATACGAGCAAGGCCACGCACAGGCCGAACAGTGCCGGTACGATACGATCGAAGCGCGCCGCGTAAAACCGCAGGAATCCGAACCGGTGCTCCTGCAGGCGTCCGACGATGATCCGCGTCATCAGGAAGCCGGAGATCACGAAGAAGATGTCGACCCCGACATATCCTCCCGCAAATCCAAAAACTTTATAATGAAACAATACGACAGCAACGACGGCGGTCGCACGGATGAAGTTGATGTCTTTACGAAAACTGGGAACTTTCACGCCCGAAGCGGCTATGCGACCACCATCGAAGGCCTGTTTATCGATCAAATGTCCGTCGCCCTAAGCAAATTTTATCGATAAATCCTTTCTTCAAAATCATAGAATGCCATGTCAATCACATTTGGTAATTTTCAAAACCCACGAATACATTCACATATCAAATGATTATATCTATTGTTACTATTACGCAATAAATTTGCGGGTCGCATTCAGTGTTCCAACGACACGGAAAGGTTTCTTTCTTTGCAAGAAACGAAAGATCCTTTTCGTCCGTCCTTTTCTGACTTCTGACAGGGTAGGTCCGGGTCTCTGCCTTGAAAACGAGCGCCGACGATCGGTGCGCTTCGAGGGACATCGATGCCCGTGCCCGCCGCATCGAACCGCTTCGCTCGGTCGCACGCGTGCGGAAGCCCGGCTCCCCCGGAGCGAGGTCGATCGAGGTCCGCGCGCACCTTCCGAGATCGGAAGGCTTGCCCGAAGGCCTCGGAGCGCGCGGTCCTAAAGGGTCGGCACGGCCGGTTCGCCGCGCTCGGCGGTGGCGGCCCGCGCGGCCTGGAGGAGGTCCTCGGCCAGGCTCGTGTCATCCACCGCCCGGGCCAGGATGACGGCGCCGACGAGCGTCGCGAGCTTGGCCAGGGCCCGCTGCCGGCGCCGCTCCTTCGCGCCCTGGGGGGAGAGTTCGGTCAGGAGGGTGAGGAGGTTGCGGACACCCTGGGTGAAGCGCCCGCGCAGGAGGCTGTCCGCCGGCTCGCGCGCGACGTCGTTCGCCAGCGCGGCGAGGGGACAGCCCATGCCGGGCGCCTGGACGTGCCCGAGGGACAGGTAGTTGCCGATCAGAGCGTCCACCGTTCCGCGCCTCTCCTCACCCAGGGCGGCGTCGAACGCCTCGATCGCGAGGGCATCCTTGCTGGCGAACTGGCCGTAGAATCCGCCATGGGTCAGCCCGGCCGAGGCCATGATGTCGGCCACCCCGACCCCGTTCAGGCCGCGCTCCCGGAACAGGGCCGCGGCGACCTCGACGACCCGTTGGCGGTTGAGCCGGGCCTGCTCCTGCGAAACTCTCGGCATCGTGGCCCTCCTGCCGCCTGAGCAGCCTTATATAGATGCGGACCGTCATCAAAACAGATCCGACCCGGCATCGCCGTCAGGTTCCGCTCGCGTGCGGCGTCGCCGCGACCCCGACCGCGCCCTCCGGGCCGCGGGAGGCCCGCCCGACGCGGAACCAGAGGGCGTAGAGGGCGGGCAGGAACAGCAGGGTCAGGAGCGTGCCGACGCCGACGCCGCCGATCAGCACGTAGGCCAGCGCCCCCCAGAACACCGAGTGGGTGAGGGGAATGAAGGCCAGCATGGCGGCGGCCGCCGTCAGGATCACGGGGCGCGCCCGACGCACGGTGGATTCCACGATGGCGTCGTAATCGCCCAGACCCGCCGTCTGGTCGTGGTGGATCTGGTCCACCAGGATCAGGGTGTTGCGCATCAGGATGCCCGACAGGGCGATCAGCCCGAGGATCGCGTTGAAGCCGAAGGGCTGATGGAAGAGCAGCAGGGTCGGTGCGGCACCCACGAGGCCCAGCGGCGCGGTGGCGAAGACCATGAACATGGTGGCGAACGAGCGCACCTGGATCATGATCACCGTCAGCGTCACGATCAGCATGATCGGAAACACCGCCACCAGGGACATCATCGCCTTCTCGCTCTCCTCCACCGCGCCCGCCGTGTCGATGCGGTAACCCGGCGGAAGCTTGGCCTTGATCGGCGCCAGCAGCGGGAAGACCTGGGCGTGGATGTCGGGCGGCTGGCGGCCGTCGAGCACGTCGCCCTGAACGCGGATGTAGGTCTCCCGGTTGTAGCGCTTGAGCACCGCGTCCTCGGTGCGGCTCTCCAGGCGTGCCACCTGCGAGACCGGCACCTGGCGCCCGTCCTTCGTCGTCAGCGTCAGGTCGCCGATCTCGCCGAGCGAGCGCCGCTCGGGGCCCGGGCTGTGCAGGACGACGTCGACCGAGCGCAGGTTCTCGCGCACCTGGGTGGCGGGCGTGCCGTTGAGGTAGGCCTGCAGCTGCTGGCCGGCCTCCTTCGGGGTCAGCCCGATCAGGCGCAGGCGCTCTTGGTCGAAGGCGAGGTGCAGGCTCGGGGTCCTGTCGCCCCAGTCCAGGTGGACGAGGCGCATGTTGGGATTGGCCGCCATGACCTCCCGGACTTCGGCGGCGATGCCGCGGATGACGTCGAGATCGGGTCCCACCACCCGGAAGGCGACCGGGAAACGGATCGGCGGGCCGAACACGATCTGGAGCACGCGCACGCGGGCTTCCGGAAAGCGGCCGTCCTCGACGAGCTTGCGCACCTTGCCCCGCAAGGCGTCGCGGGCCGGGGCATCGGCGGTCTGCACCACGATCTGCGCGAAGGCCGGATCGGGCAACTCGGGGTCGAAGGAGAGCACGAAGCGGGGCATGCCCTGGCCGATGTAGCTCGTGATCTCCCCGGCCTCGGGCAGATCGCGGACGGCCGCCTCGATCCGCTTGACGCTGGCCTCCGTGGTGGCGAAGGCCGAGCCCGCCGGCAAGGTCACCTCGACGATGAGCTCCGGACGCTCGGAATTGGGGAAGAACTGCTGCTCGACACGGCCCATCGCCACCACGGCCAGCGCGAACAGCCCCACGGTGATGCCGGCGGCCAGCCACTTGTGGTCGACGGACATCCGCACGACGCGGCGCAGGCGCTCGTAGTTCTTCGTGGCGTAGATCGCCTCGTGCCCGCCCTCCACCTTCTTGATGTTCGGCAGGAGCTTGACGCCGAGATAGGGCGTGAAGGTCACGGCCACGATCCAGGAGATGATCAGCGAGAAGGCCACCACCCAGAAGATGTTGCCAGCGTACTCGCCCGCCGTGGAGGCGGCGAAGCCCACCGGCAGGAAGCCCGCGATGGTCACCAGGGTGCCGGTGAGCATCGGCGCGGCCGTGGCGCTCCAGGCATAGGTCGCCGCCTCGATGCGGTCGGCGCCTTCCTCCATGCGCACCACCATCATCTCGATGGCGATGATGGCGTCGTCGACGAGGAGTCCGAGCGAGATGATCAGGGCGCCCAGCGTGATGCGGTCGAAGTCGCGCCCCGTGACCATCATCACCACGAACACCGCCGACAGGGTGAGCGGCACGGCCAGCGCCACCACGATGCCGACCCGGAAGCCGAGCGCCACCAGGGAGACGAAGATCACCACGCCGAGTGCGGTGAAGAACTTGACCATGAACTCGTGAATGGCGTCGTCGATGACCCTGGCCTGGTCCGTGATCTTGGTGAAGCCGATGCCGACCGGCGTCTCGTGATGGATCGCCACCTCCTCGGCGTTGAGCGCCTCGCCGAGCTTCAGGCCGTTGAAGCCGGGCTTCATCACGAGGCCGAGCATCAGGCCCGGCTCGCCGTCGTTGCGGATCGCGAAGGTCCTGGGGTCCTCGTAGCCGCGCTTGACCTCGGCGATGTCGCCGAGCTTCAGGCTGCGGTCGCCGGCGGCCACGGGCAGGTCGCGGATGGCGTCGAGCCCGTCGATGGCCCCGTCGAGGCGCAGGTACACGCGCGGGCCCGCCGCCTCGACGAAGCCGGCCGGGGTCACGTCGTTCTGGTTGGCCAAAGCGGCGAGGAGCTGCTGGCCGGTGATGCCGAGGGTGGCGAGGCGCTGATAGGAGATCTCGACGAAGATCTTCTGGGCCTGCTCGCCCAGGATGTTGATCTTCTCGACACCCGGCACCCGCAGCAGGCGCTGGCGTAGGTCCTCGGCGCGCAGCACGAGCTGGCGATGCGGCAGATCCTTGGCCTGTACGGCGTAGAGGGCGAAGTAGATGTCCGAGAACTCGTCGTTGAAGAGCGGCCCCAGCACCCCGCGCGGCAGGCTGGAGGCCTGGTCGGAGAGCTTCTTGCGGGTCTGGTAGAACTCCGACTGGAGCTTGGCCGGGGGCATCGAATCCTTGAAGATGACTTTGGTCACCATCAGGCCGGGGCGCACCGTGGTCTCGGCGCGGTCGTAGTAGACGAGTTCCTGCAGACGCTTCTCCAGGGGATCGGCGACCTGTCGCTGCATCTCCTCGGCGGTGGCGCCGGGCCAGGCGGCCGAGACGGTCATGACCTTGACGGTGAAGGCCGGGTCCTCCGCCCGCCCGAGCTTCTCGAAGGCGAAGAAACCCGCGCCCGTCAGCGCGATCAGCAGGAACAGCGTGACGGCCCGCTCGCGGACGGCCAGGGCCGAGAGATTGAAGCCGCTCATCGCACCACCCCCGTCATGCTGGTGGGCGCCCGGCGCACCTTCTGATCGGCCTTGAGGAGATGGGCGCCGAGCGCCACGATCCGGTCGCCGGGGCTCAGGCCGGCGACGATCTCGGCGCGCTCCTCGCCCATGCGGGCGACCTGCACGGCCTGCGGGCGCACGGTCTCGCTGGCGGCGTCGTAGCGCCAGACCGCGGTGCCGCGCCCCTGGTCGAAGAGGGCGCCGAGGGGGACCTCCACGCTGGCGGTGCGGGTCGTCGCGCGCTCCTTGAGCTGCAGGGTGACGGTGGCGCCCAGCGGCGCGGCCTCGCCGCCACCCGAGAGGATGTAGCGCGCGCGGTAGGTGCGCGTGGCCGGATCGGCGGTGGCGGACAATTCGCGCAGGCGTGCCGGATAGGTCGCCGCCCCCTCGGCGTAGAGGGTCGCGGACGCCTCGCCCTCGGCGGTGCGGCGGCTGCCCTCGGGCAGGAACACCTCGGCCTCGCGCGCGCCGTCCCGGGCGAGCTTGACCACGGTCTGGCCGGCCGCGACCACCTGGCCGGGCTCGGAGGGCACCTCCATGACGACGCCGTCGGCATCGGCCTGGAGCTCGGCATAGCCCGCCTGGTTCTGGATCTGGCTCGCCTGGGCCTCGGCATTGGCGAACTGGGCGATCGCGGCATCGGCCGCGCCCTTGTTCTGGTCGTAGGTCTGCCGGGAGGTCCAGCCGTCGGCCACGAGCTTGCGGCTGCGCTCCTCGTCGGCCTTGGCCTTGATCATCTGGGCGCGGGCGGCCTCGACGGAGGCGCGGGCGGCGTTGAGGGCGAGGGTGAAGTCGGTGCGGTCGAGGCGCATCAGGGGCTGGCCGAGACGCACGCGGTCGCCCGGATCGACGAGGCGCTCGAAGATCTTGCCGCCGACCCGGAAGCCGAGATTGCTCTCGGTACGAGCCCGGATCACGCCGGTGTAGCGCGAGACCGCGCCGGGTCCCGCCGCGACCTCGGCGACTTGGACGAGGGGCGGCTCCGGCGTCACCGCCGTCTCCGCCGGCGAGCAGGCCGCCAGGGCGAACGCGGCGAATCCGGGCGCGAACCACTTCTGCATGACCGATACTCCGCAGCCGAACCGCCGCCGCCTTAAAATTATGATCGTAATCTATTTGAACGGAAGCAGGGGTCAAGGGCCGTCGGATGCCGCAGGTGCGGATCGACACGCGGGCAGGGGACGAACCGGAGCGCTTCCGTCCGCTGCGCCGTCGCGCGGCCCGCGTTCCTACGGGTGCCCGGCCGCTCCTGCGGGCGCCGGCCGGACCACCAGCGAGGCCAGCACCATCGCCGTGAAGAAGAGGAAGTACTGGTTGACCGAGAGTTCCTCGAACATCATCGAGGGCACCAGGAACAGGGCGCTGTAGGCGACAAGGGGGCCGACGGCGGCGGGCGCGCGGGCGATGCGCACCAGCGCGGCGAGCAGGAGCAGGGCGGCCGCGACGCCGCTCTGGAGCGCGAGGGAGATGAAGCCGTTATGCGGCGTCACCAGACCGGTGAGGGCACGGAGTTCCTCGCGCCGGGTCGTCTCCCCGACGCCGAACGGATACTCGGCCACGAGCTGCAGCGCCGTGAAGCCGGAGATGAAGCGCTCATCGGCATTGCCCGAGACGTTCCCGTCGCCGGCAAAGCGCGCCTCGATCGTCTGCGCCAGCTTCTGCGGCAGGGGAATCTCGCCCGTCATCGAGAAGGCGATGAGCAGGATGCCGACCACGCCGAGCACGGGCAGCACCACCTGCAGACGGACGTTGCGGCGCATCAGCACCAGCAGGATCAGCACCGGCATGAACAGGCCGGAACGGTTGTTGGTCAGGGGGAAGCTCGCCAGCAGGGCCACGAAATAGGCGAGGTAGATCAGGTTCAGGCGATAGCGCAGGCTGAGCAGGAGGGCCGCGACTCCCCCGAGGGCGAAGACATGGCCGGTCTCGTTGCCGGAGGCCCAGAGGCCGCCCTGCTTGTCCTCGACGAAGAGCTTGAGTTCCTCGTCCAGGCCGTCGGTCGGGACGCCGAGGCCGAAGCGGTCCAGCGGCAGTCCGGAGGACGAGAGCAGCAGGACGACGAGAGAGCCGCCGAGGCCCGCGAGAAGGCCCCAGCAGAAGGCGTTCTCCAGGCTCCGGTCGCGGAACATCACGAGCAAGATCATCGCCAGGACGAAGTAGAGCAGCAGGACGAGGGTCAGGTAGACGTCGCCCGCCTGGATCTCGGCCTTCAGCACCAGCGAGAGGGCGATCAGGATGCCGACGGCGCCCATCGGCACGGCTTGGCGCAGGCCCTCGGCGATCACCGCGCGCCGCAGGCCGAACCAGGGGATGAGGAGGAAGGGCAGGAGGTCGGACAGGCGCTGGAACGGCAGCCCGAAGCTCGAGGTGAGCACGTTGAGCTGCAGGGCGACGCCGAACAGGAACACGGCCGCGCGGTCGGCCGCGACCGGTACGGCCCGCGCTCCCGCCCTGCCCGCCGTGGCCGGCCCCGCTGATCCCGTCATCGTCCCGGACCCTCTCGCCTGTCCGCCACCCGGCCGGGCGCCTGGGCTCCGCCGCGCGCAGTCTCGCGCGCAAAGGTTTGTGAAGCGTGCAGGCGCCCGGGCACGGGCGGCTCAGCCGCCCCGGCGGACGAAGAACCCGAGGGCCGAACGGACGGTCGGGCGCAGGAAGATCAGGGCGAGGGCGCCATAGGCCAGCATGCCGAGGGTCACGCAGCCGAAGAGCCCGAGGCGGTCGCCCAGAGCGTCGTGGATCGGCGCCTGCACCAGCAGCACCAGGGCCGCCATGGCGCCGGCGCAGGCGGTGGCCGGCATCAGCACCCCGACGAGGCGACCGTTGCTCACCGGCACGAAGCGTCCGGCCCGCAGGACGATCAGGGGCGAGAACAGGTAGGCCCGCACCACGTGGCCGATCACGAGGGCCGGGAGCCCGAAGGGTCCGGTGAGGATCGCCGCCACGGCGCCGAGGCCGAACTGGGCCCCGGCGAGCTTCAGGGCCGTTCCGCTGCGCCCCAAGGCCGTGAAGATCATCCACAGCATGGAGGTGACGACGAATTCCGGCGCCAGCAGGGAGAGGATGCGCAGCACCGGCGCCGCGTCGTGCCACTGGTCGCCGAACAGGAACGGGATCAGCGTCGGGGCCACCGCGGCCATGCCGAAGAAGGCCGGCAGCGCCAGGAAGGCGGAGGTCCGGGTGAAGTCGTGGAAGGCGGCGGCGAGGTCGGACGGGCGGTCCTGCAGGCGGGCATAGGTGGTGAGCCCCACGGCCGAGAACGGGATGACCGCGACCTGGCTCACGAGGTCGATGCAGCGCCAGGCGAGGCGCAGGTGCCCGACATCGGCGGTCGACAGGAAGTAGGCGGCGATCACCTCCTGGCTGCGAATCGAGAAGACCAGCAGCAGGTTCGTGGAGAAGACCCGGGAGCCGAAGGCGATCTGTCGACGCGCCGCCGGGATGTCCAGGCGCCGGGCCGGGATCCAGGGCATCGCCGCCCAGGTCAGGAGCGTGGTCGCGCCGGTGGCGACGAGGCGCTGGACCACGAGACTCCAGACTCCGTAATCCGCCAGCGCCAGCGCCAGGGCGGCGGCGCCCCCGAGGAGGTTGGCGCCGAGCGCCCGGAGGGCGAGCTTGCGGAAGCCGAAGCTGCGCTGGAGGCGCGCCTCGTGAATCGCGCCGAAGGCCGAGATCACGAAGCAGGCGGAGAGGGCGCAGAGGGCCGGTCGCAGCTCGGGCAGGTCCAGCAGCCAGGCGATCGGCCAGGACAGCCCGACCAGGGCCGCCGCGTAGACGACGCTGGAGCCCAGCGTCACCCAGAAGGCCGTGGCGGCGAAGTCCTCGTCGAGGTCCGCCCGCTGGACCACCGCGTCGGGCAGGCCGCCGCGGGCGACGATCTGCAGGATGTCGATGAAGACCGCCGCGACGGCGACGAGGCCGAATTCGGCGGGCTCGATCAGTCGGGCCAGGACCAGAAACACCCCGAAGCTGAGGATGACGTTGCCCACGGAGGCCAGCGCCACCCAGCGTGCCGCCGCGAAGGAGCGGCCCGAGACGTCCGGCTCGTCGGTGACGCCGAGGGAGGCCGGCGCGGACGCAGCCTGTCCCGGAAGCAGTGCGGTGGCGCTCACGCGCGGTCGGCCCGGCGCTCGTCCACAAGCTCGGCGTAGAGGTCCAGGTACTTCTCGGCGACGCGCTCCGAGGTCGATTCGCGAATGACGTGCTGGAAGCTGCGTTCGTCCGGCAGGCCGACGCGGCCACGGGCGATCACGGCCCGGAGGCGCTCGGCGAGTTCGGCCTCGTCGCCGGGCGTGAAGAGCCACTCGGCGTTGTCCTCGCCGATCAGTTCGGGGATGCCGCCCGAGGCCGCGCCGATCACCGGCACGCCCATGACGTAGGCCTCGTAGATCGTCCGCGGCGAGGGCTCGGCCCAGAACGAGGGCACGATGAGCACGTCGATCTCGCTGAGGAAGTCGGCGGGCTTGGCCCAGCCCACGAACTCGATGGGCAGGCCCTCGGCCCGCGCCTTGAACCGGTCGATCGAGTCGTCCATCGCCTGGCCGGCCACGAGGCAGCGCCAATCCCCGGGCCCGACCGCGCGGAACGCGTCGACGAGGGTGCCGACGCCCTTCTCGACGTTGATGCGGCCGAGATAGCCGAAGGTCATCGGCCGGCCGGTGCGGTCGATCCGCCGCCGCGCCTCGGGGTCGCCGTCCGGCACCGTGCAGGAATAGTAGATCACCCGCCGGCGCTCCGGCGCGAGGTGACGGAACAGGCCGTGGTTCACGTGGGTCTTCAGGATCTCCGTCCCGACGCTGACCACGGCGCCCACCGCTCGGTTGGTGATCTGCTTGGTGGCGTTCACCACCTTGCAGCCCAGGTGCCAGTGCGTGCAGGGCTTGCCGTGCCGGAACATCGCGGCATTGCCGCAGATCAAGTCGTACTCGCAGACCGTGTGGACGATCGGGATGCCGCGCTTGGCCGCCTCGCGCCAGACCAGGGTCGAGACGTCGAGGAGCGAGTGCGTGTTGACGATGTCGGGCCGGAAATCGTCGAGGACGCGGCCGAACTCGGCGGCGATGGCGAAGTTCCACTGCTGCTTCAGCTTCGCCCAGGTGCGACCGACCCGCGTCGCCTTCGGCCAGTCCTCCAGCCAGAAGTCGTTGTTGTGGGCCATGCGGTAGACGGTGACGCCGTTGCGCACGGTCTTGGGCTCGGGCTCCCGGGCGATGCAGGCCGCCGCCACCGTGTGGCCGGCCGCCACCAGCTCCTCGGCGAGATGCTCCACCGAGCGTTCGGCGCCGCCGACGATGTAGGGTGGATAGAGCGCACTGAGATGCAGGATGCGCAAGGGGCCGGTCGCGGCGGTCCGGGCGGCGCTTCCTGCGCCTCGCATCTCGGAGGTGGATGCGGGCGAGGGCTCCAGCAGGGCGCGGGCGAGGCCCGGGGTCGCCATCGCCGACGGGGTCATGGGGGAAGCGGTCATGGACGGCACTCGTCGAGACGCGGGGGCTCGGGGAAGGCCGCCGGCGGGAGAGGATGGGAACGCGCCGCGCCGCGGGCGCGAACGGCGGCGTAGAGATCGAGATAGGCGTCGGCGACGGCAGCCGGGTCGGTGCCGTCCCGAACGGCTCCGGCGCGGGCCAGGCCCTCGGGAAGGCGGCCCGGCTCGTCGACGAGCCGCGCCATCGCGGCGGCGAGGGCCGGAGCGTCGCCGGGGGGCACGAGCCAGGGGCCGGGGCCGACCTGCTCGCCGATCCCGCCCACCGCCGTGCCGATCACCGGCACGGCCCGGCCATAGGCCTCGGCCACCGTCCGGCCGAACGCCTCCGGCCAGACCGGCGGGACGACGAGGCAGTCGATGGCATCGAGGAAGGCATCCTTGTCGGCATACCCGACAAACGTTACCGGCAACCCCTCGGCCAGGGCGCGGTAGCGGTCGAGGCCGTCCGCAGCTTGGCCGGCGACGACGAGGCGCCAGCCCTCCGCCGGCAGGCGGCGGCAGGCCTCCAGCAGGATGTCGGTGCCCTTGGAGGGCTCGATGCGTCCGAGGCAGCCGAACACGACCGGGGCACCCGGCCGGCGCGGCTGCCGGACCGAGGGGCCGCCGGCGGCGATCGGGTTCCAGATCACCCGGCGGAGCCGCTCGGGAACGTCCGCGAAGAACCCGGCCGCCAGGTGTCGGTCCAGGATGTCGGTGCCGACCGCCGCGACGGCCGAGACGGCCTGCTGACAGTGGCGATGGGGCGTCGCGTAGAAACGGCATTTCAGGTGCTGGCCGGCGCAGGCCCGTCCGTGCCGGGACATCGCGCCGTTGGTGCACAGGCTGGTGAAGTCGTGGAGCGTGTGGACCACCGGAAGTCCGAGCCGCCGGAGCATCGGCCAGATGGCCGGAGGGATCTCCGAGATCGAATGGGTGTTCACCACCTCGGGTGCGAAGTCGCGGACCGCCGCCTGCAGCCCGTCGAGGGTGTGCCGGTTCCACTGGGTCGCGAGCTTGTAGCGGAGGCGGTCGAGGCGCCCGTGCTGCGGCCAGTCGAGGCGGTGGAAGGGGGTGCCGTATCCGGTCCGGTAGACGGTGACCCCGTCCTGGAGGGCCGGCGCTTCCACACGGCGCGAGGCGCAGGCCACCGCCACGGCGTGGCCGAGGCCGGCCTGGGTCCGGGCGAGGGTCTCGACCATGAGTTCTGCGCCGCCGACCTGCTCGGGCGCGTAGAGGGAGCTAAGGTGCAGGATGCGCATCGGCGGCCTCCCCGGCGGAGATCGGGCGGGTGGCGTCCCGCACCGCGTCGAGGAGCACGCCCTCGTAGCGCCTCGCGGTCTCGGCCCAGTCGTAGCGGCGCACATTGGCCTGGCCGCGGGCGATCAGCGCGGCGCGCAGGCCGGGCTCGCGGAGGAGGCGGCGCAGGGCCGCCGCGAGGGCACCGGGGTCGGCGGGGTCGAAGGTCAGCGCCCCGGCGCCCGCGATCTCGGGCGTCGCCGAGCGGTCCGAGCACAGCACCGGGCAGCCCAGCGCCTGCGCCTCCAGGACCGGCAGGCAGAACCCCTCGGCGAAGGACGGCACGCACAGGCACAGGGCGCCGCGGTAGAGGGCGGCAAGGCGGTCCTCGCCGATGCGCGCGAGCCGTGTCAGCTGCACCGGTGCCCCGGCCAGGGCGGCCGCGATGGTCTCCCGTTCATCATCGCCGACATGCACGATGGCGAGGTCGGGATGGGTCTGCGCAAGGGCCGCGACGGCCTGCGCCAGGGTGGCGAAGTTCTTGTTGTGGGTGGCGTTGCCCACTGCCAGGACGTAGGCGCCGAGGGCGGTCTCCGGCGCGGCGCCCGCCGCCGACGCGTCGAGCATCGCCGCCGAGGGAACGGTCCTGACCCGGCCGCGCAGGGACGGGTAGAACCGCTCGAGACTCCTCCGGGTGGCGTCCGAGACCGCGACCACCCGGGCGCTGTTGCCGAGAACCAGCCGGAAGATCAGGTCGGTCGTCACGGCTTCGCGCCGTCCGGTGCTCTCGGGGATCGTGCGGAAATAGAGGTCGTGCACGACGCTGACCCGGGAGCGTCCGCCGAAGGCCGCGCCGTAGGGGTCAGCGTTCAGCACCACGTCGATCGCTTGCGCCCGGCACAGGGCAGGAACGGTGAATGCCTGGCGCAGGACGTCGAGGATCATCAGGCGCGGGCGCGGCACGGTGACGACCTCGACCCGGTCGCGGATCGTCTCGGGCAGTTGTGCGCGCGTCCAGGGCGAGCGCAGGACGACCGAAACGTTGCCCCGGCCGAGCAGCCCCGCGATCACCCGGAAGGCGACCAGCGCCACGCCGGACGGGCGGCCGCCGTGCTGGCTCGGCATGTTGACGAGGACGCGGGTCATCGTGGCTCGGCGGCTCCGGAGGAGAGGGGTGCCTGTCCGCGTCACGCGCGGGCTGCGACCTGGCGGACCAGAGCGGCGAGATCGTCCTGCATCCGGGCGGCCCCGTAGCGGGCGAGGGCGCGCTCGCGGGCGAGGCGGGTGCGTCCGGCGAAGGCCGCCGGGCGCGCCAGGATCTCGGCGAGGGCGGCGGCGATGCGGTCGGGCCGGCGCGGCGGCACAAGGGTGCCGAGGGCGCCGCCGTCGAGGATCTCGCTGGAGGCGCCGGCATCGGTGGCGACCACCGGCACGCCCGCCAGCATCGCCTCCACGAGGGTCCGGCCGAACGGCTCGGGATCGACGGAGGGATGGACCACGGCGTCGACGGCCTGCATCAGGCGGGGCACGTCGCTGCGCTGGCCGAGGAACAGCACGCGGTCGGCGACACCCCGGGCCGCCGCGAGGTCGCGCAGCCCCGCCGCGTAGGCATCCTCGCCGAACAGGGCCGAGCCCACCACCACGCAGCGCAAGCCCGGCACCCGCGCCAGCGCCTCGATCACGACATCCTGCCCCTTCCAGGGCGCGAGACGGCTGAACACGCCGACGAGGGGTCCGCCGGGCAGGCCGAGCTCCGCCCGCAAGGCCGCCGCGGGGCGTGGGTCGAGGGTCAGGTCGAGGCCGTTCGGCACCACCGTCACGCGGTCCCGGCGCCCGCCGGCCCGCACGAAGGCCCCGGCGGCGGCCTGCGAGGGGACGATCACCCGCGCCGCGCAGGCATTCGCGAGCCGTGCCTGGACGATCCGCTGCGCCCGGCCGAAATGGGCGCCGTCGAGGATGTCGTGCAGGTGCCAGATGAGGGGACGGCCGACGAGGCGGGCGGGCAGCGCCGCGAGGAGGAAGGCCTTCTGCGAGTTGGCGTAGACGACGTCGCAGGTCCGCGCCGCCCGGGCGAGGTCGAGCCCGAGCCGGGCGAGGCGCCCGAGCACCGGAAGGGCACGCAAGGGGGAGACGTCCCGGCGCAGGCCCGAGAGGTCGGCGCCGGGCACGGCGAGCTGGACGCTCAGGCCGGCCTCCCGCAGGGCCTCGGCGAGGGGGCCGCGCTCGAACAGGAAGGCCGCGGACCCTGGCCAAGCCCGCACGACGTCGCGCAGGACGAGTTCGGCCCCCGACATCGTGCCGGTGTGGCTGACGAACAGCACCCGCGGGCGGGTGCCGCGCGTCTCGACCGGAACCGTGGCGCGCGCCGGGTCGAGGCCGGCGGCAGTGGCGAGCGTTCCGGCCATCAGGCGGCTTCCACGCGGTTCGGCAGGGACCGGGGCATCGCGTCGTAGGTCGGCTGGCCGCCGGGCTTCACCATCGTCATGGCGATGCCGAGGACGGCGCCGCCGGCCCTGCGCAGGCTCGCGACGGTCTCGATGGTGTCGGAGAGCTGCGAGCGGCCGTAGCGGGTGCAGCAGAGCACGCCGTCGACGTGGCGGGCGAGCATGCAAGCATCCATCAGCAGGCTGCTCGGCGGGCTGTCGAGGAGCACGAGGTCGTAGCGGCGGCTCCAGCGCAGGAGGTGCGCCATGCGCTGGCTCATCAGGAGCTCGGTCGAGTCCGGCGTCGGCATGCCGGCCGGGATGACGTCGAAGCCGTCCTTGGCGATGATGGCCCCGGGTGCATCGATCTCCCCGCGCAGGATGCCGGTGAGGCCCGCGCAGCGGCCGAGGCCGAGGGAGGCCTCGAAGTTCGGCCGGCGCAGGTCGCACTCGATCACCAGGACCCGGCGGCCGCTTGCGGCGCTGAGGCCGGCGATGGCGAAGGTCGTGAACGACTTGCCTTCACGGGGTTTGCCCGAAGTCACCAGGACCGTGCGCGAGCCGTCGCCGCCCGCCAGGAACAGGTGGGCGTGCAGGGTGCGCAGAACGTTGCGCATGCCCGGGTCGGCCTGCGCCCGCTGCAGGGCCTCGGCCAGGGGCAGTTCGCGGCGCCGGTCGGACAGGCGACCCATCAGGCCGCCGGGCGTGAGGCAGGGCAGCTGGGCGAAGACCGGGGCGCCGGTGCCGGCCACGAGTTGGGCGGGGGTGCGGACCCGACGGTCCGCGAGGTCGCGCAGGAGGGCGGCGCCTGCGGCCAGCACGGTCGCCAGCACGAAGGCACCGGCGAGGAACGGGACGGGCTTGGGCGAGAACGCCTCCTGCGGCACCTCGGCCAGACTGACGAGGCGGGTGCTGCCGGTGAGGATCCGCCGCTCGGTTTCGAGTTCGCTCGCCCGCTTCACGAGGTCGGCGTAGCGGGCGCGCTTGATCTCGGCGTTGCGAACCATGCCCTCGATCGAAGCCTCGTCGTCCATGGCGGCCGCGGCCTCGGACTTGGCGCTCTCCATCTGGGCCCGCAGGGACCGGGCCAGGGTGCTGGAGGCCTCGTAGGTCTTGCGCAGGCCGTCGGCGACGTTGGCGAGTTCCCGGTCGATGCGGGCGCGCAGGCTGGCCTGCTCGGTCTGGAGGGCGCGCACGGTGGGGTGGTTCGGACCGAGCAGGGTGCTCTGGTTGGCGAGCTGGGCGCTGACGCCGCTGATCTGCTGCTTGAGGTCGCCCACCGCGCGGCTGGCGAGCGCGGCCGGGGCGCTGTCGGATCCGCGGCGCCGGTCGGCCTCGATCTCCTTGAGGCGCGCGGCCGCATCCGCCTTGGCGCCCTCGGCCGCCGCGAGCTGCTGGCTGATGCCGGTGAGGCGCTCGGCGCTGATCGGCCCGGTCGCGCCCTTCACGAGACCCTTGCGGCGGCGGAAGGCCTGGATGCGCGCCTCGTCGTCGCGGATCGAGGCATCGAGCTGCTTGATCTCGGTGAACAGCCAATCGGTGGCGGCCTTGCGGCTCGAGGCCTGCGCGTTGCGCTGGTCCTCAAGGAAGGCGTTGATCAGAGCGTTGGCCATCGTCTGCGCCACCTCGGGCAGCGGCGACTTGTAGCCGATGGCGATGACGCGCGAGCGACCGGCGCTGCCGACCATGTAGCGCTTCTGGAGGTACTCCACGAGGGCGTCGCGATCGCTGCCGAGCTTGGCGCAGACGGCGTCGTTCTTCTCGGTGATCCGGTCGGGCCGTCCGCGGGTCATGGCATGGCGGCACTCGGCCATCACCGCCTCGGCGAGGCCGCTCTCGGCGGCCAGGCGCATGAGGCGGGGCGACCGGATCACCAGGATCTGGCTCTCGAGATCGGCAGGGTCGCCGAGCTTCTGGATCCAGGCCATGGAGGCGTTGTTCGCGCCGGGCTCGGGCTCGGCCACGATGACGGAGCCACTGGCGACGTACTGGGCGGGCGTACGGATCAGAAAGGCCACCGCGAGCCCGAGGACGGCGACGAGGACGCTCGCGAACAGGATGCGCCGCCGC
Source organism: Methylobacterium sp. Leaf104 (assembly GCF_001422885.1). Lineage (GTDB taxonomy): Bacteria > Pseudomonadota > Alphaproteobacteria > Rhizobiales > Beijerinckiaceae > Methylobacterium. Next base: position 164,938 of record NZ_LMMZ01000005.1, read on the forward strand.
CAGATCTTCAGGAGCAGCGCCATCAATGCGCCGCCGCGCTCACGGTCCTGCTCGGACGCGCGCCCGGCGGCCGGAACCCTTTCGGGCATGTCGAGGGTGAGGAGGGACATGCGCGCCGCTCGTCAGGACACGGCTTCGAAGCGCGGAACGGGCTCGAGCCGGGAGAAGGGGCGTAGGCGCGGCTCGCAAGCGGCGCGGTGCATCGAGAGCTGCTCGTCGACGAATCGCGAGAACCGGATGCGGAACAGGTCGGCGGAGAACGGCTCCGCCTGATTCCAGCAGGCCTCGCGGGTGAAACTCTCTTCCTGCCGGATGAAGTCGCAGACGCAGGACGCGATGGCGCCGGGCTCGGGGGTGTCGAAGAACAGGCCCGTGCGGTTCGGTCCGCGGACCTGGACGGTCTCGCGGGCACCGCCGCGGCCGAGGGCGAGGACCGGCGTCCCCTCCGACTGGGCCTCCACCACGATGATTCCGAAATCCTCCTCGGCCGCGAAGACGAAGGCGCGGGCGGTGGCCATGAGGCGGCGCAGCTCCTCGTCGGACACGAAGCCCGAGAAGGAGACGTTCGCGGTCGCGATCGCCTTCAGCCGATCGGCCTCTGGACCGGTGCCCGCGACCACGAGGTCGAGCCCGGGCAGTTGCGCGAAGGCGCGCACCACCGCCTCGACGTTCTTGTAGGGAACGAGGCGGCTCGCCACGAGGAAGTGGTTCGCCCGCGGCCCGTCGTAGCGCTGGCTCGACAGGGTGACGGGCGGCGGGATCACCTCGGCGCTGCGTCCGTACACCTTGTGGATGCGCCGGGCCACGAAGCCGGAATTCGCGATGATCGCGTTCGGCCCGGCCGCCGTACGGTAGTCCCACAGGCGCATGCGGTGAAGGACGAGGCGCGCGAGGAGGCCCTTGAGGCCCCTCTCGCAGTTGCTCTCGCGCAGATAGGTGTGCTGGAGGTCCCAGGCGTAGCGCATCGGCGAGTGGACGTAGGACACGTGAAGCTGGTCGGGCCCGGTGAGCACGCCCTTGGCGACAGCGTAACTGCTGGAAATGACCAGATCGTAGCTCGACAGGTCGAACTGCTCGATCGCGAGGGGCATCAGCGGCAGGTAGTGCCGGTGTCGCGTGCGCGCGAAGGGCAGGTGCTGGATGAAGCTCGTTCGCGCATGATCGTAGCCGAGATGCGCTCGCGAAGCTTCGGGCAGGAAGTCGAACAGCGTATAGACGTGCGCCTGGGGATAGATCTTGAGCAGCTGACGCAGCACCTGCTCGGCGCCTCCGACCACATACAGCCAGTCGTGAACGATCGCGACACGCATCCGAACCATCCTTGCCGGCACGCCGGACACGAGGTGAATTTCCGCTGACTGTCGGCCCGAACGCCGACCGGCCGGAGCGCTACTCCCGAAAGGCAAAATACTACGACCAACCCGGAGGTAAAAGCAGTATCTCGAGAGACTAGTACTTAGAGATAATGGTCTAGCGTCCGCTTTGTCGAAAATTGTTTGACAGACTGTAGGGCCTCATTAACGATCGGGCCTAAAAAACCATCCTGGCCGTCCGGGACGGTGCGAGTCGTTCACGGTACGACGGCGCCGGCCAGCGGCGCGGGGCCGGTTCCCCGGTCGCACCAGCGCCGCAGTGCTGCGCCGAGGGGCACTTCGACGACGCGGTGCAGCCACTCGCCGAGAGCGATCGACGCCGATAGCGCCAGGACGAAGACCAAGGCGACCCGCAACGGGCCGGGCGCCACCAGGACGGCCGCCACCTTGCCACCGACATGCAACATCAAGTTGTGGATAAGGTAGAATGCATAGCTGGCATTCCCCTGGGAGAGGAGCCAGCGCCACCGCAGGACGACGCCGCCCCGCTCCAGCAGCACCAGCGCGCCGACCGCCAAGAAAGCGGCGGTCCCCCAGACCAAGGGGCGCAGGAACCCCGTCATCTCCAGGTCGGCGCCGAGGGTGATCGCCGCGGCCTGTCCTGCGAGGACGATCGACGCCGCGGCCGCGAGGGCCACCCCGGCGGTGCGCCGAACCGGGAAGCCAGGCGGCGGCACGCCGAGGTGGTGATAGGCGTAGCCGAGGCCTGCACCGGCGACGAATTCGAGCACGATCGGCTTGGTGTAATAGGCCCAGTACAGTCCCGGCACTGGCGCGAGGCCGAGAACGACCAGGGCGCCGAAGGCCAGGGCGAGACCGGTCATCCGCGCCCGCAGGCTCGTCACTAGCAGCAGGGCGGCGAAGACGGCATAGAAGAACATCTCGTAATTGAGCGTCCAGCCGACGGAATTCAGGGGTTCGACATAGCCGCCGCGCGAGAACGGCAGGAACAGCAGCGACTGCACCACATAGTCGGGTCGCAGTTCGACGATGCCGATCGGCTTCAGGCCAGCGAGCGCCACAAGCGCCAGTGCGAGGGTCACGAGCCAGTACAGCGGCACGACTCGGATTGCCCGGCGCAGCAGGAAGGAGCCGGGGGTCTCGCCCCGCCCCGCCGTGCTCACGAACATGATGAAGCCGGACAGGACGAAGAAGGCGTCCACGCCCGCCGCGCCGAACGCGAGGGCGTCGGGCAGCGGCAGGATGGGGCCGGCGTAGAGGCCGAAATGCGTCAGGAAGACCGCATAGGCCGCCAGGGCGCGCAGGATCTGCAGATTGTAGATCATCTCTCGCCGAAGGATCGCATGTCGCCGCCCGCCGGACTGGGAGGGCGTCCGTTCAACGCCCGATCGCAGGACCTGAACGCACCGCCGGCCCTAAAGTCACGCTATTCCAGCCATTATCCTGAATCATCCGGCTTTTCTACAATTCTCGTCAGACTTTGTTCATCACGACGGAAGCTCTCGCTGCTGACCGACCGAATCGTAGTGAATTTCGCAGTTTCGGGCCTTTACGGAAAGCGCCTGTAAAGCTGCGCGCCGCGATCGTCACAAGAACGATGCCGCCACCCGAAGGCCGAAGATTGATCCGGAGTCGATAACCCCCACCTTTCGCAACACAGATCGGAATTTACCATCGTCAATCTTGCCATTTGACAATCTCCGCTTTCGGCCAATACATGGCCTGATCCTAGAAAGGAGCCGCACCTTGGTCACTTCCCAAGACATTCGTCAGATCCTCGCCTCGAACGAGGCGCTGGCGCCGATCGCCGATCAGATTTCGGACGACGAGAGCCTGTTCGATCGCGGCCTCGACTCGTTCGGATCGGTCCAGCTCATGCTCGCGCTCGAGGAGCGGTTCGGCATCGAGTTCCCGGACGAGTTCCTGAGCCGCAAGTCCTTCGCCACGATCGGTGCGATCCGCGAGACCGTCGCCGCCGTGATCCGTCCGCAGGCCGCATGAGCACCCTGGCCCAGCGCGCGCAGCGTGCGGCGGCGGTCGCGGCGCTCCATGCCGACGTCGTCGACCGCGAGGGCCGCTTCCCCCTGGAAGCGGTCACGGCCCTCAAGGCGGAGCGCCTGCTGGGCCTTCAGATCCCGAGCCAGTTCGGCGGCGAGGGCGCAGGGCTGCGCGAGATCGCGGACGTGTGCAGCACCCTCGGGCAGGCCTGCAGCAGCGCGGCGATGGTCTTCGCCATGCACCACATCAAGGTCGCGAGCCTGGTGGCGCACGGCCTCGACAGCACTTGGCACTGCCACCTGATGGAGCGGATCGCCCAGGAACAGCTTCTCGTCGCCTCCTCGACCACGGAGGCCGGGATCGGCGGCGACCTGCGCACCAGCTTCTGTGCCGTCGAGACCACCGGGACTGTCTTCGCCCTGGGCAAGGACGCCTCGGTGATCTCCTACGGGACCCAGGCCGACCTGATCCTCGCCACAGCCCGGCGCCACCCGGAGGCCGTGGGCTCCGACCAGGTGCTGGTGGCCCTGTTCGCCGATCAGATCTCCCTGGAGCGCAAGACCGTGTGGGACACACTGGGCATGCGCGGCACCTGCAGCGACGGCTTCCGCCTGGAGGCTCGGGATATTCCCGTCGCGCAGATCCTGCCTAAGCCCTTCGCGGAGATCGCGGCCCAGTCGATGCTGGCCTCCTCGCATCTCCTGTGGAGCAGCGTCTGGTACGGCATCGCCAATTCCGCCGTCGACCGCGCCCGCACCTTCGTGCAGGCCGAGGCCCGGCGCCAGCCGGGACAGGTGCCCCCCACCGCCCTGCGCCTCGCGGAGGTCTCCAACGCGCTCCAGGCGATGCGGGCCGCCATCGTCTCGGCGCTCCGCCGCTACGAGGACGCGCACGGGGACGCCGATACCATCGGGTCGATCGGCTTCTCGGTCATGCTCAACAACCTGAAGACGACCGCCTCCGAGATGGCCGTCGACATCGTGCAGCGCGCCCTCTCGATCGTCGGCCTCGCCGGCTACAAGAACGGCACGCCCTTCAGCCTCGGCCGCCCGTTGCGCGACGTCCTCTCGGCGCCGCTGATGATCGGAAACGACCGCATCCTCGCCAACACCGCCAAGCTTCTGCTCGTGCAGAAGGGCGGCGGCCAGCTCATGAGCGCGTGATGGACTCGACCTTCTCCACCCCGGCGGATGCCCGCGCCACCGAGATCTTCGACGAGGCCGCGGACGCCGTCCCGAGCTTCCTCGACCGTTTGTTCGACCAGGGTCTCCTGGTGCGCACCGGCGTAGACGGTCTCTATGGCCGCAGCGGTGCCTTCGAGAGCGTCGTCGACGCCCTCGAGCGCCTGATCAGCCGCCTCGGCGCGGCCGACGGGGCCGAGGTGATGCGCTTTCCTCCCGGCATGAGCCGGCCGGCCTTCGAGCGCAGCGGCTACCTCAAGGGCTTCCCGAACCTCGCCGGCACGGTGCACAGCTTCTGTGGCAACGAGGCGGAGCATGCCGAGCTCCTCGCCTGCGTCGAGGCCCGGAGCGACTGGACCGGTCACCAGCAGGCGACGGACATCGTTCTCACGCCCGCGGCCTGCTACCCGCTGTATCCGGCCGCCGCCGCGCGCGGCCGGCTGCCCGAAGGGGGCGGCCTGTTCGACCTGCAATCCTACTGCTTCCGGCGCGAGCCCAGCCTTGAGCCGACCCGGATGCAACTCTTCCGGATGCGCGAATACGTCCGCATGGGCAGCCCCGAGCAGGTGCTCGCCTTCCGCGAATCCTGGCTCGCCCGCGGCACCGAGATGATCCGCAGCCTCGACCTTCCGCTGGCCATCGACGTGGCGAACGACCCGTTCTTCGGCCGGGCCGGGCGGATGCTCGCCAACAACCAGCGCCAGCAGAACCTGAAGTTTGAGCTGAACGTGCCGGTGAACAGCGTCGAGAAGCCCACCGCCTGCCTCAGCTTCAACTACCACCAGGATCACTTCGGAACGACCTGGGACCTGCGCCAGGCCGACGGCAGCGTCGCTCACACCGCCTGCGTCGGCTTCGGCCTGGAGCGGATCACCCTGGCGCTGCTGCGCCATCACGGCCTGGACCTCGCCGCCTGGCCGGACGCCGTGCGCGCCACCCTGTGGGGCTGAGCTGGTGACCACCGCACTTCTCCGGCCGGCACCGGGCCTCGGCCCCGCGACGCCCTACGTGCCGCACCCGCTCCACGCGGCCGACCGCAACTGGCCGGAGACGAACTGCTACGTCGATCTCTGGATCGAGCTTCTGCACGGGCGCGGCCTCGTGCCCGAGGCGATGCTGGGCTTCACCCTGAGGCAGGATTTCGAGGGCGACCAATTCACCTTCTTCAAGCCGCCGGCGGCCGATATCGAGCGGCTCTACGGGCTCGAGGTGCTGGAGCTCGCGGTCTACGACAGCCTCGAAGCGCAGGCCCTGGTCCAGGTGCCTCGGGGCCGGCCGGTGCTGGTGGAGGTCGACGCGATCCATCTGCCCGACACCCACGGCACCACCTACGGCCGGGAGCACGGCAAGACCACGATCGGCATCCTGGCCCTGGACCCAGAGACGGAGGAGCTCGACTACCTGCACAATGCCGGTCGCTTCCACCTCTCCGGCGGCGATTACCACGGCATCTTCGGGCAAGCCGTGCTGCCCCCCTATGCGGAGTTCGTGAAGGCGGTCGCACCGCCCATGAACGCGGCCGAGCTGCCGGGCGCCGCGCTCGAGCTGCTGCGACGCCACCGCGCCCGGGCGCCCGGGCACAATCCGGTGCTGGCTTTCCGCGACACCCTCGCGCGGACCGCACCGGCCCTGGTGCAGCGGCCCCTCGGCGTCTTCCACGCCTATGCCTTCAACACCACCCGCCAGCTCGGCGCGAATTTCGAGATGCTCGCGAGCCATCTCGCCTGGCTCGACGCAGCGGGCGCCGGCCCCTTCGCCTCCGCTTCGGACACGGCCGTTCGGCTCGCCGTCGAGGCCAAGGCCTTCCAGTTCCAGCTCGCCCGGGCCTTCCATCGCCGCAGCGCCGAGGGACTCGCGCCGCGCCTGGACCGGCTCGCAGCCACCTACGCGGACGTGTTCGCGGCTCTCGACCGCGCCCTCGGCCGATAGGGGCGGAACATGGCCCGGATCCGGTCCATCGACGGTGTGGCTCCGCAGGCCGTGGACGGCCCTTGGCGGCTTGCCCTCACGCCGCCGGGCGCCTGGGCCGGACCGGGCGACCTGTCGGAGGCCGCTGACTGGATCCCGGCACCGGTGCCCGGCACCGGTGCCGCCGCCCTGCGCGACGCGGGCCGCTGGTCCGAGGCGGCGCCGACGCCGATCCATGACCGGGACGTGTGGTACCGAACCCGGCTGATCCAGGGCGGCTCCCTGCGCCTGCGCTTCGAAGGCCTCGCGACCCTCGCCGAGGTCTGGCTCGATGGCGTGTCCGTGCTGGTCTCCCACTCGATGTTCGAGGCGCACGCCCTCGAGGTCAATTTCCGGCCGGGCGCCGAGATCGTCCTCTGCTTCCGGTCGCTCCAGGCGGAACTCGATCGCCCGGGCAAACGCGGGCGCTGGCGCCCCCGGATGATCACGCCGGGCTCCCTGCGGCACGTCCGCACGAGCCTCCTCGGCTTCATGCCGGGCTGGTGCCCGGAAATCGACCTCGTGGGTCCCTACCGCCCGGTGACCGTGGAGCCCCTGCGCCCCGGCGTGACGGAGGCAGACCTGCGGGCCACGTACGATGGCGAGACCGGCCGCCTCCTCGCGCGTCTGCGGATCTCCGGCCAACCCACCTCCGTCACCCTCCGCTGCGACGGCCGCGCCGTGGCCCTCGCGAAATCCGAGACCGGCCTCTTCATCGGCACGCTCGCGCTGCCCGGCGTCGCGCCCTGGTGGCCGCACACCCACGGCACGCCCCATCTGCACCCGGTCAGCGTCGAGGTCGACGGCGTGACGGTCGATCTCGGCCGGACGGGCTTTCGCACCCTATCGCTGGCGCGGCCCTTCGAGGAGGGCCTGGCCCTGGCCGTCAACGGCGTGCCGATCTTCTGCCGCGGTGCCAACTGGACACCCTCGGACCTCGTCGGCCTCGGAGCCGAGGATTGCGCCGCCCTCGTCGGCCTCGCGAGCGAGGCCGGCATGAACATGCTGCGGGTCTCGGGCACCACGCTCTACCCGGCGCCCGGATTCTACGACCTCTGCGACGCCGCCGGCATCCTGGTCTGGCAGGACCTGATGCTGGCGAATTTCGATTATCCGCACGATGCGGCCGGCTTCGCCGCCACGCTCGCCCGCGAGGTGACGGGCGTCCTCCAGCAGGCGCAGCTCGCCCCCTCTCTCGCCGTGATCTGCGGCGGCAGCGAGGTCTGGCAGCAGGCCGCCATGCTCGGAGCGCCGCGCAGCGTCTGGGCCGACCCGTTCTGTGCCGAGACCCTGCCGGGGCTCGTCGGCGAGACCCGGCCCGACCTCGTGGTCGTGCCGAACTCGCCGTCGGGCGGCGACCTGCCGTTCTCTCCGAGCGCGGGCTGCACCCACTATTACGGCGTCGGCGCCTATCGCCGCCCCCTGGAGGATGCGCGCCGCGCCGAGGTGGGCTTCGCGAGCGAATGCCTGGCCTTCGCCAACCTGCCGGAGCCGGCGACCCTCGGACGGACGAGCCCGGCCGACCCGCTGTGGGACCGGGGTATTCCTCGCGACCGCGGCGCCGACTGGGATTTCGAGCAGGTGCGCGACCACTATGTCGGCCTGCTCTACGGCGTCGATCCCGCAGCCGTGCGCATCGACGATCCGGAGCGCTACCTCGAACTCGGCCGCGCCGCCGTCGCCGAGGTGATGGAAGCCACCTTCGCCGAGTGGCGAAGGGCGCGCTCGCCCACGGCCGGCGGGCTCGTCTGGTTCCTGCGCGACCTCGGGCCGGGCACCGGCTGGGGGGTGATCGATTCAACCCAGGCCCCGAAATCCGGCTGGTACGCCCTGAAGCGCGCCTTCCGCCCGGTGCAGGTGACCCTGTCGGACGAAGGCCTGGGCGGGCTGCACCTCCACGTCCACAACGAGACCGCCGCGGGGCTGGATCTCCGCTTGGGACTGACCTTCGCGGACCGCACCGGCAAGGTCGCGGCACGGGCCGAGCGCGACCTGACAATCGGTCCGCGGGCGTCCCTGACCCTGTCCTCCGCCGAGATGCTCGGCCGCTTCTTCGATGCCACCGACAGCTACCGCTTCGGCCCACGCATCCACGACGTCGCGCATGCCCGCCTCGCGGACGCGCAGGGGACGGTCATCGCCGAGAGCTTCCACTTTCCCGGCCTCCGGCCGGTCGCCCCGGACGCGATCGGCCTGCAGGTCGCGCCCGTGGCCGACGCACCCGTGCCGACCCTGCGCATCGCCACCGACCACCTCGCCCTCGCAGTGAGCGTGCGGAGCCCGGAGGCGCGGCCTTGCGACAGCGGCTTCCACCTGGCGCCGGGCACGGAGAGGCTCGTCAGCTTCCCCGGTCACCACCAGGTTCCGCAAGGCGTGGTCGGGGCCCTCAACAGCCGAGAGATCGTGAGATTCGGTCATGATGCCTGACGTCCGTTCCATGACCGCCCCGGATACGGCGCCCCAGGCCGCCGTGCCCGTGACCTTCGACGACCTGTTCGGCTGGATCCACCCGGCCGCGGGCCGGCGCGGCGTGGTCCTGTGCGGCGCCGGTGGCTTCGAGCAGATGGCCGCCCACCGGCCTTGGCGCGCCCTAGCGGAACGGATCGCCGCGGCCGGCTGTCCGACCCTGCGGTTCGACTATCCGGGGGAGGGCAATTCGGGCGATGCCGGCGAGGCACGGCTCTCCGACCACGTCGCGGCGATCCGCCGGGCGGTGCGCTACCTGCGCGAGACGACCGGCGTCGAAGAGATCGTCCTCGTCGGCCTGCGGCTCGGCGCCAACCTGGCCCTGCTGTCGGCCCAGGAGGAGGCGGTCGACCGCTTGGTCCTGCTGGCGCCGGCGGCGACGGGGCGGGCCTATCTCCGCGAGATGCGGCTGCGTGCCCGGACGGTCGGCGGGGTCGCGGAGGGCGCGACCCCGAAGGCGGATGCCCACGACCTGTCCGTCGGCGGCTTCCGCATGGGCTCGGCCTTCCTGGCCGATCTCACCGCCCTGGACGCCGGCGCGATCGGACACGCACCGGCGCCGCGGACACTGCTCCTCGCGCCCGAGACGCGGACGCTGACGGGCAGGCTGACCGCCCTCGGCGGCATCGTGGAGACCGGGCCGCTTCCCGGACTTTCGCTCCTCGTCGGCGACCCGATCTTCGCCGAGGTTCCGGAGGCGGATTTCGAACGCATCACCGCCTTTGCGACGGACGGCCTCACGATCGCGGGCACCGCCGCGCCGCGCCGCATTTCCCCGGCGCGCCTGGACGGCGCCGGCTGGTCCGAGACGCCCGCCCGGTTCGAGCCGGACCTGTTCGGCATCCGCTGCCTGCCCCGGCGGCAGGACCCCGGCGCACCGACGGTGGTGTTCGTCTCCACCGGCATGACCGTGCATTCCGGCTGGGGCCGCCAGACCACGGACCTCGCCCGCAGGCTCGCCGGGGAGGGCGTTCCCTCCTTGCGCTTCGACCTCGCCGGCATCGGCGACAGCGGTCGCCGGCCGGATGCACGCAAGCCCCCCTACGCTCCCGACGGCTTCGCGGATGTGAGCCGGGCCCTCGATCACCTCGCCGAGGCCCGAGGCCCCATCGTCCTCGTGGGCAATTGCAGCGGCGCCTACGCGGCGTTCCAGGCCCTTTGCCGCGATGCGCGCGTCGACGGCGCACTTCTCGTCAACCTCTACTGCTTCGACTGGGACCCGAACGAGGATGTCGACGCCGTGATCCGCCAGACCGTCGGCAGCACCGGCACCTACGCGTCGCTCCTGAAGCGGGGCGCGACGTGGCGGCGGCTCCTGCGCGGCGAGATCCACGTGCGGGCGATCGGCGGGACCCTCGCCAGGCGGGGGCTCGAGACGGCCATGCGGCGGCTGCGGCGGCTGATGAACCCGATCTCTCCCGGCGGCTCCGTCGCCCGGCGGGTGGCCCGGCTGCGGCGGCGCGGCGCCGAGATCCGCCTCGTCTACAGCGCCGACGATCCCGGGCTTGCGGCCCTGCGCCGCCATCTCGGCCGCTCGCCCGGCCGAGCCGACCGGCGCCTCGGCACGCCGGTGGCGATCGTGCCGGATGTGGACCACAACTTCAGCTCGGCCGCGGCGCAGGCGATGCTCGGAACCCACCTGCGTGACCTGCTGCGCGCGGTTCAGGAAGCCCGGGCCTCCCGGACCGAGGCCCGGACACCCGCCGACGCCCGCTCCCGGACCGCCGCCGTCGCGGGCCTCGCGTGAGCGGCCTCACCCGGCGGGCGGCCCTGGCCCTGACGGCCGGGATCTTCGCCGCGCGGGCCGAGGCCGCAGCCTCGCCGGTGCACCGCTGTGAGGATCTGATCGACGCCGTCGGCATCAACGTGCATTTCGGCCATGGGGGCTCGCCCTATGTAGAGCGCTTTTCCGCCTGCGCCGCCGCGCTCGACGACCTCGGCGTGCGCCACCTGCGCGACGACATCGTCCTCATGGGCACGGAACCGGCCGGGCAGTTCGCGCGGATCGCGGAGCTCGCCCGCCGGGGCTACCGCTTCAGCCTGGTGTTCTATGACGGCCTGACGCCCGGTCCGCGGGTGTCGCCGGAGCGCTTCGCCGAGATCGCCGACTGGGCGGAGGATGGGCTCGTGGTGGCGGAGGGCGGCAACGAGCCGCCGGTGGCCGCGAGGCCCGGCCTCGCCCGCCTCTCCGCCGAGCATCAGGCGGCCCTGTTCCGCGCGGTGCGGAGCGACCTGCGCCACCGCTCCGTCCAGGTCGCCGGCCCGAGCTACATCCAGGCGAACATCGCGGCCGCGGAGAACCTGTCCGGCTCGGTTGATCTCGCCAACGTCCATGCCTATCCGGGGTCGGAGCACCCCGAAACCCGGGGAGCGGGCAGCCTCGGAGGCTTCCTCGCGGCGGTGCGGCCGGTCTTCGGCACCGCCCGCGCGATCGTCACCGAGAACGGCTATCACACCGCCCTGGCGTCCACGAGCGCGCATCTGCCGGTCTCGGAGGGCATGCGCGCCCGCTACCTGCCGCGCATGCTGCTGTGGAGCTATCTCCAGGGCGTGCGGCGGACCTACCTCTACGAGCTGATCGCGTCCTTCGAACGGGGCGACACCGACCCGGAAAGCCGGTTCGGACTCCTCGCCCACGATGGCACGGCGAGCCCGTCCTTCGCCGCCGTGCGCGGCCTGATGCGCCTGTTCGGCGGGAGGGCGGAGGAGGCGGGCAGCGCCCGGGACCGGATCGACGTCGCGCTTCCGGCGGGGGTGCCCGACCTCGTGGCGGCGAGCTTCCGGCGCGCGGACGGCGCCCTGCTGGTTCCGATCTGGCTCGGCATCGACGGCTGGGACCGCAGCGCCCGGGCGCCCCGGCCGGACATCGCACCGCGGTCCGTGGAGGTCCGCCTCTCGAGCCCGCCCCGGAGGTTGCGCCTGCACCGCTTCGGCGACGACGGCAGCGTCCGCGTCAGCCCGCTGCCGCCGACGCAGATTCCCACCGTGGCGGCCAGCGACCGGCTCGCCGTCCTGGAGGTCTGGTAGGGGCCCTCAGGGCGCCGTCTCGTCCACGAACCGGACACCGATCTCGCCGAGCTTGCGCCAGGCGACCCGGGCCGGGTGCCGCTCGCCCTGTGGCTCCAGCAGCAGGGTGAAGCGGTCCGGGATCCCGACGACGCTCGCGACCCGCAGGCGGGCGCCGGAGGGCGAGCGGTTGCGCAGCGTGCAGTCGATGACGCCGCCGCCGTCCAACGCGATCTTGCCCGCCAGCAACGTGCGGGCGCGGGGCTCGGATCGTCTCTCTTCCATCGCTCGGCGCCGTGATGTTTCGGGTCGGCCGTTCGTAGGGTCGAAGTGGTTACGACTCGGTATCGCGGACCGGACCATGGGACATCATCGGAATTGTGCGCCGATCATCTCATCGGTGCGCCAGACGATGCTGCAAACCTTCACGCCATCGAGGGGAGGGGCCGTGAGCAGGAAGGTGGTCGGCACGAGAGCGGCATCCGGCAGGGTGATCTTGACGCCGCCGAGCGAGAAATCATGCACCAGGCAGGCGATCTCGGTGTGCTCGTCGACGGTGATGCTGCCGGTCTCATCGGATCGGAAACGGGGTTCGGCACGGCGCTCCGAGGGGGGCGCTTGCAGGGATGCTTGCATGGAATGGGTCCCGAGGCGGGTCTGACGAGGCAGGATCCGCTGGCGCGCAGCAAGGACCGCCTAACCCGGTTGCTCAAATTGTCGGCACCCACGAAAAAGTCCGGGATCGGCGGAGGCGGCGTATACGACAGGGTCGCGTCGAGGTCGCGCCGTGCCCGTACTGCCGGATGACAGATGCGCGCGGAGCACAACCCTCGGCTGGAACCGGGCCGCAGGACGACCGGTTCGGCAGGGGGACAACCGGAGCCGAACGCCATGAAGATCGTCACCGTCGCGGACCTCATCGTCGACACCCTCGACCAGGCCGGCGTCCAGCGGATCTACGGCATCGTCGGCGACAGCCTGAACGCGCTGACCGAGTCGCTGCGGGCGCGGGGCACCATCGACTGGGTCCATGTCCGGCACGAGGAGGTGGCGGCCTTCGCGGCGGGGGCCGACAGCCAGCTGTCGGGCAAGCTCGCGGTCTGCGCCGGGTCCTGCGGGCCGGGGCACGTCCACCTCATCAACGGCCTCTACGATTGCCACCGCACCCGCACCCCGGTGCTGGCCATCGCGGCGCATATCCCCTCCTCCGAGATCGGCTCGGGCTACTTCCAGGAGACGCATCCGGGCGAGCTGTTCCGCGAATGCAGCCACTATTGCGAGATGGTGGGCGACGCCTCCCAGCTGCCGCAGGTGCTGGAGAACGCCATGCGGGCGGCGATCGGCCTCTCCGGGGTCGCCGTGGTGATCATCCCGGGCGACGTCGCCCTGATGGATGCGCCGACCCGCGGGGTCGCCCCCAATGCCGGGCTGATCCCGCCCAGGCCCGTGGTGCGCCCGGCCGAGACCGAGCTCGACGCCCTCGCCGAACTGCTCAACGGCTCGGAGCGGATCACCCTCCTGTGCGGGCGCGGCTGCGCAGGCGCCCATGCCGAGCTGCTCCGGCTCGCCGAGGCCCTCAAGAGCCCGATCGTCCATGCGCTGGGCGGCAAGGACGTGGTCGAGTACGACAACCCCTACGATGTCGGCATGACCGGGCTGATCGGCTTCCCGTCGGGCTATGCCGCGATGATGTCCTGCGACACCCTGCTGATGCTGGGCACCGACTTTCCCTACCGGCAGTTCTACCCGCAGGACGCCAAGATCGCCCAGGTCGACATCCGCCCGGAGCAGCTCGGGCGCCGGTGCAGGCTCGATCTCGGCCTCGTCGGCCACGTCGACGACACCATCCGGGCGCTGCTGCCCAAGCTCACCCACAAGGCCGAGCGCAAGCATCTCGACGCGGCCCTGAAGCACTACGCCAAGGCGCGGGAGGACCTCGACGACCTCGCCACGGGCGCGCCGGCGACGGGCTGGTTCGGCCGCAAGTCGGCCAAGCAGCCGATCCACCCGCAATACCTGACGAAGCTCGTCAGCGAGGCGGCCGCCGACGACGCGGTGTTCACGGCCGATGTCGGCACCCCGACGATCTGGGCGGCGCGCTACCTCAAGATGAACGGCCGGCGCCGGCTGATCGGCTCCTGGGTCCACGGCTCGATGGCCAACGCCATGGCGCAGGGCATCGGCGCGCAATCGGCCTATCCCAACCGGCAGGTGGTGTCCCTCTCCGGCGACGGCGGCTTCGCCATGCTGATGGGGGACCTCCTCACCCTGCGCCAGCAGACGCTGCCCCTCAAGATCGTGGTCTACAACAACGGCACCCTCGGCTTCGTCGAGCTCGAGATGAAGGCCGCCGGCTACCTCGAGACCGGGGTGTCCCTCGACAACCCGGACTTCGCCGCCATGGCCCGCGGCGCCGGCATCCACGCCGTCCGGGTCGAGGACCCGGCCGAGCTGGAGGCGGCGGTCCGCGAGGTGATGGCCCATCCCGGCCCCGCCCTCCTCGACTGCGTGGTGGCCCGCCAGGAACTCTCGATGCCCCCGAAGATCGACGGCAAGCAGGTGAAGGGCTTCAGCCTCTACGTCCTGCGCGCGGTGATGAGCGGCCGGGGCGATTCCGTGCTCGACCTCGCCAAGACGAACCTGCTGCGGTGAGGGGAGGCCCCGGACGGTCCGGCTTCGGCAGGCCCGTCCGGAGGCAGCCGGCCCGAGCCACGGGTCCCGCGTCGCGGCCGGGCGCTGGCTCTCAGTTCGCGCGTCGCGACAGCGAGATCGCGTAGGCCGGCGAGCGGATGGCGAACATCGGGTCGTCGGCCGGCCCGGCGACGCCGTTCGGCAGGTCGACGACGGGGTCGAAGGTGGCGGCGTCGCAGGTGGCCGCCGGCTCGAGGGCGGCAATCGACAGGGTGCCGAGCGTGACCGACTTGCGGTCTGCCTCCGGCCATGGCGCGGTCGGATCAGCGGTCGGGTCCCCGGCTTCGCCGAGGATGGCGACGAGGTCGAAGCGGGCCGGGCCTTGGGCGAGGCGCTCCTTCAACTCGTCGGCGTAGAAGGTGTCGGGCTTGGCCTTGGCCTCCTCGTCGCTGAGCCCGAGCTGACCCGCCGCCGCAACGGTCTTCAGCTTGGCCACCGTTGCCGTCCCCTTCGCATCCGTGAGAGTGTAGGCGTGGACGCCCCAGTAATCGACGCCCGCGTAGCTCGCCGGGATCGGGCGTGCGTTGAGCCAGGCGGCCTGGCGCGTCGTCTCCGGGTTGGCGGCCGAGAACGCCTTGATCTTCTCGGCATCCGGCTTCCCGTCGGGTCCGGGCGCCCGCACGGTGGCGAAATCGAGCAGTTGCTGAGGCGTGCGCGTTCCGAAAACCGGCGCCGAGATGAACACGAAGACCATGTCTCCGCTGGGGTCGGCGATCCGCATGGAAAAGCCGCGCGTGACGGGCTTGGCCTTGTCGGAGACCTTCGGATTGCTGCCGCCCATGGAGAAGCGCGCCGTCACCGGCAGGGGTTTTCCGGCTCCCTCCTTGCTGAAATGCGGTGCCTTCGACAGGCCGGCCGCCTCGGCCGAGGGCGTGAAGCTGCCCTTGACGCAGACGCCCTTGGCCCCGCTTCCCCGCACGTTCGGCTGATTGCCGCCGGCCTTGAACAGCGCGTCAACGATGGCCTGCGTCTCGGGCTCGGCGACCGCGTTCGTTGCCCAAACGAGGCCGGCAACACAGCCGAGAAGAACAAGGTTCGGTTTCATCGTATCGCCAGCCCCACGGAAACGGTCGGTGTCAGAGGATATCTGGGCGAGCACCCTGGGCTAGACCCAGGGTGCAGGCCGAACAGGGCTCAGAAGCCTCCGAACTTGTAGTTCAAGCCGGCGCGGACGATGTTGCCCTCCGTCGTGAAGCGACTGGTGTAGGAGCCGTTGACGGGCGCTGCGCCGGTGAAGTTGACGAGCACGTTGCGCGAGCCGAGGTCGTAGTGAAGGTATTCGACCTTCATCGTCACGGCGCTCGACTTGAAGAAGTTGAAGACGCTGTCCGTGGCGAGGGCGTACTCGATGCCGCCACCGTAGGTGTAGCCGGTCTCGATGCCGCTGAAGGTGCCGGCATAGGCCAGCGGACGGGCCGCCGCGTTGCCGAAGAACTGCGCGTCGTAGCCTACATTGCCGTAGGCGAAGCCGCCGGTTCCGTAGATCATGAACCGGTCGAAGGCGTAGCCGACGCGACCGCGCACGGTGCCGAGGAAGTCGAGGCTCTGCCGGAAGGTCGAGGGATCGTTCAGGGCGCTCAGGTAGGAGCGGGTGCGAGCCAGATCGGTGTAGGCCGCATCCGCCTCGAGACCGATCACGATGCCGGAACCGGGCGTGAGCTGGAAATTGTAGCCGACCTGGCCACCGCCCGTGAAACCTTCCTGTTCCGAGCGGATTGCCGGCGTGCGCCGGAGGGTGGCTACGTTGCCGACGGTGCTGGTGTTGAAGGGCGCCACGACGGCTGCGGCGCCGGGACCGTTGTTGCCCACCGTGCGGATGGTCTGATCGTCCGAGAAGGCATAGCCGGCGTTGATACCGAAGTAGGCGCCCGTCCAGGTGAACACCGGAATGGGCGTGAACACCGGCGGCGGAGCCTGGCGACGAGGCAGATCGGCGGCCGCGGCAGCGCTCGTGAGAAGCGCAGCAGCACTGCCGGCAAGGAGCAGCGTCTTGAGCATCTGAGGGGCTTTCGTGTTCAGGACTTCTGGGGTGGCGAAACGGCGCCCGCCTGAACTCGGCATGCCCCTCCCATGAAGCCCTGCATAGATCTTGCTGTGATTTTATCTCTGTTCTGAAAGAAAATGCTCTGATTTCAGGCGCGTTCGTGCCTTCGATGCAACATAAACAGCGAGTAATTCAATCGTCCATGAAATTTACGTGATGTGGGATTAAATCCAAATCCTGATTCTCACCAATTCTGCGCGATCGTCAGCTTGTGGATCACTTCAGACCGCACAGCACGCATTGGTGAGGGATCGGCTTGCCGGAACCGGAAGCGAAGCGGCCTTCGCGCGCCGCGCCCGGACGCCGCCCTCGCGACGGCCCGCCGAGCGCGGCACGGCAGGAGGGCGACCGTGCCCGCGCCGGTTCGCCGAGCGGCCCTGGCAGCACCGGCCGCAGCGGCCGCGAGGATGAAGCGCGCCCCGAAGCCTGCCATCCCGATCTCCTCTCACGAGCCAGACTGCTGCGAACCGGCGGCGAGACCGTCGCCGCGTTCGGTCTCTGCAAGCTTCAGGCGCGAAGGCGCGGCCCCAGCCCTGCCTGACAGGGCGACCGGCCGGAGGTTCCGATCCTGGTGCAGGCGCTCTGACACGACGGGCCAGCGTCCGCTCACCCCGCTCGTTCGCTCGGCGCTGAAGCAGACGTCGTGCGGGGCACCGAGCGCCGGAGGCCGTTCCCCTACGTGCTCAGGTTGAGCCGGTAGCGATAGGCGTCGCCCCGGAACAGGCCCTCGACATACTCGATCATCACCGAGTCCTGGTTGTAGCTGTGGCGCTTGATGAGCAGGCAGGGGAGGGGCTGCGCGAAGGCGAAGATCTCGCACTCGGCCGCCGTCGGCAGGGTCGCCTCCACCGTCTGCTCGCAGCGCACGAGGCGGCCGCCCGGGTGCCCGGCCAGGAAGGCGTAGACCGAGCCGGAGAGGTCGCCGGTCTCCAGGGCCGGCACGGCGCGGATGTTGTACCAGGCGACCTCGCGCGACATCGGCACCCCGTCGCCGGCGCGCACGCGGGTCAGGCGCAGGAACGGGGCCGTGGAGGGCAGGCCGAAGATCGAGGCGATCGAGCGGTCCTCGGTGACCACCCGCTCCAGGATGCGCGAGGAGGGGATCTTCCCCAGTTCCCGCATCTCCTCGGTGAAGCCCTTGAGGCGGTCCATGCCCGGGCGCACCGGCTCGGGGCGGCGCCGCACCAGGAAGCCCGAGCGCCCGCGCGGCACCAGGAGCTCGTCGTCGCTGAGCTCGGCATAGGCGCGCTGGACCGTGACGCGGCTGACGCCGAGGCTGTCGGCGAGCTGGCGCTCGGCCGGCAGGATGACCCCCGGCGGCAGCGAGCCCGACAGGATCAGCTCGCGCAGCTGCTCCTCGATCTGCCGGTACAGGGGCATCGCGGTGTCGCCGCGCAGCCGCAGGAGGGACAGCACCGAGGGGCGGTCGCCGCCGGCGGCATCCGGCCCGTCCGCGCCGTCCATCGTCCGATTCCTGGGGCGCACTTCCAATCGACCTCCGGTCGTGATGCTTATACCGGATCAGCTCGGGGTGCTCCATGCGGGTCTTCGTCATCGGCAGCTTCGTGATCGCCTGCTCGGTCAAGGTCCCGCGGCTGCCGCAGGCGGGCGAATCCCTCGGCGGCTCGGCCTTCCTGGCGGAGCCCGGCGGCAAGGGCTTCAACCTCGCGCTGGCCGCGCACCGGCTCGGCGTCGCGGTGGACGGGCTCTTCGCGGTCGGCGAGGACGTGTTCTCCCCCGTGGTCCGTTCGACCTTCGCGCGGGTCGGTTTCCCGGCCGACATGCTCGTGCCGCACGAGGGCTCGACGGGCGCCGGCGTCGCCTTCGTGGATCCGGCCGGCGAGAACTGCCTCGCGGTCTGCCTCGGCGCCAACCTCGCCCTCACGGCAGAGGACGTCCGGGCCGCCGTCGCCCGCATCCGGAGCGCGGACCTCGTGGCGGCGACCTTCGAATCCCCCGACGCCCCCATCCGCGAGGGCTTCGCCCTGGCCCGGGCGCGGGGCATCCGCACCCTGCTCAACCCCTCGCCGGTGCGCGCCCTCGACCCGGCGATCCTGGCCGACACCGCGATCCTCGTCGTCAACGCCGTCGAGGCGGCCGCGCTCGGCCTCGGGCCGCCCGAGGCCATCGCCGCGGCCGGCACCGCGACGCCGGCCATCGCCGCGCTCCTCGCGGGGGGCCTCGAACTTCTGGTGGTGACGCTGGGCGCGCGCGGCGCGATCGCCTTCCGCCCCGGGGCGCCGCCCCTGCGCCGGCCGGCCTTCGCGGTGGCGGCCGTCGACACGGTCGGGGCGGGCGACGCCTTCGCGGCCGGCCTGATGGCGGCCCTCCTGGCGGAAGCGCCCGTCGAGGAGGCCCTGCGGCAGGCCGCGGCCTGCGGAGCGCTCGCCACCGGTCAGTTCGGGGCCTTCGACGCCTTCCCGACCGCCGGGGCGATGACCGCCTTCCTGGGCGGTGCCGGGCAGCGGCCCGCGCCGGCCCTCAGCACTGCGCGGGCTGCCCGCTGAACATCGAGAGCGAGGCGACGATGCTCAGGAGTTCCGCCTGCCGCTTGGTGCCCGTCTTGATGAAGATCGAGGTGAGCTGGGTGCGGACCGTGCTGGTCTGGACGCCCACGCTCTCCGCGTAGGTCTGCAGGCGCAGGCCGCCGGCGAGCGCCTGGAGCAGGCGCGCCTCCGCCGGGGTGAGGTCGAACAGGAGGTTCAGGAGGCCGTCGTCCGGGGCCGCCCGCGCCCCCACCTGCACCAGGATGAGCAGCACCGCCGAGGCGTCGAAGACGTCGCCCGGGTGCCGGTCGAAGCGCAGGATGTGGGCGATGTGGGCGCGGTTCTCGGAATAGCTGCGCACCGGCATGGTCTGCACCGCGCGCCGGCCGCCGACGACGTTGGCGATCGCGTCCTGCAGCAGCTTGCTGTTGATCAGGCTCTTGAAGACGTGGCCGCCGTGCTGGCCCGAGGTCAGCACCTCCTCCCGCTCCTGCAGGCGGGCATTCATGGTCAGGACCCGCCCCGAGGCCGACAGGATCGCGGCGGGCAGCCCGATCCGGTTGAGCGCCCGGGTGGTGACGCGAGCCCGCTCGGAGCCGAACTGGGCGCTGAGCTGGCAGGCGCGCACCAGGTGCGGACGCAGGGCGTCGAGCCGGGGCAGGATGGCGGGCTCGTGCGGTCCCGTCTCGGCCCGGCGCTCGACCGTGACGATGGCCACGTCGCCGGTGGGCAGGGGGATCGTCGTCCCCGCCTGCCAGAACGGCTCGTCGACCCGGCAGGGCCGTCCGTCATAGGAGCCCGGCACCAGGTCGACGTCGCGCACGAAGCCCGCATGGGCGAGGGTGCGCCACTGCGCCGTGCGCCCGCTGCCGCGCCAGGAGGCCGCCGCCGTGCGGTGACGCAGGCGCTGCTCCAGGGCCGGGGAGGCGATCCAGCGGGGCATGCCGACGGGCGGCAGCACCATCAGCACGCCGCCATCCGAGTTCGCCGTGTCGCCGAGGCACTGGAGGACGTCCGGCCAGAGGTCGGGCGTGCCCGCGGCCTCGTAGATCCGGTCGATAAGAGCTTCCCGCACCGGCTCGCTCCACGCTGATCTGGCTGATCGCGATAAGACCAATATCAGTCCAAAACCTGCGACGGTATCCTCCAAATGGGGGATGCCGTGGGCGGGAAGGGGTCGGCCGGGTCCGGCCCTCGCGGTCCCGACGCGGCGGCGGGCCGGGACGGGGCGGGCCGGCCCGGCCTCCGGGGGACCGGGCGCGCCCGGGCAAAGCCCTGGGGGCACGGCGTTTTTCCCTGCCGACCGGAGCGGCTGCCGGGGCACCGGGGGCGCCCTCCGCCGGATGGATGATGCCCGCCTTCCGGCCGCCCCCGAGACTGCGCGCATTCGGGAGGAAACAATCATGAGAATGCTCGTCGCCAGCGTCATCGTCGCCCTGTCCTGCACCGTCGCGCGGGCCGACGAATTGAACGACCTGCCGGACCTCGCCTGCGCGCAGGCCTCGTCGGCCGTGGAGCGCGCGCAGATCGGGTGCCCGGACGCGAATCACGCGACCGCGGAACCGCGCGGCGGGCGCCCCGCATCGCCCCTCGACCGGGCCGAGGACGACTGAGCGCGCGTGCGGGGCGCCATGAGCGTCATCGCCACGGCCCTGTTCGCCGGCGCGGGGCTCGGCCTGTCCATCGCGGCGCCGATCGGCCCGACGAGCCTGCTCTGCGTCCAGCGCACCCTGGCGGCCGGCCTGCCCACCGGCCTCGCCACCGGCCTCGGGGTCGCCACCGTGCACCTGACCTACGGCACCGTGGTGGTGGGCTGGGGCACAGACCTGGTCACGGCCTGGTCGAATCTCGCCCTGTTCTCCCTCGTCTCGGGGGCGGTGCTGCTCGCCCTCGCGGTCCGGGTGCTGCGCAGCGTCTCGGTCCTGGGCGCGACGGGCGAGGGCCGCCGCACCCTGGCGGCGAGCTATGCCAGCGCCGTCGGGTTGGCCCTGGCGAACCCGGTCACCCCCGTGCTGTTCCTGGCCGCCATGCCGAGCCTCCTCGCCCACGGGGCGGCGCCGCTCCCGGTGCTGGTGGCCGGCGTGTTCCTGGGGTCGTTCGGCTGGTGGGTCACCCTCAACACCGCGGTCTCGCTGTTCCGGGGCTGCGTGACCAGCCGGGTCCTGAACCGGATGAACAAGGCCGCCGGCCTCCTCCTCGCCGCCCTGGCCCTGAGCCTGCTCGCCCGGGGTCTGGCCGGCAGCCTGGACCGGCCGCTCCCAGGCCCGGGTCCGAGCGTCCCGACCGCGGGCCCGATCCCCGGCTGAGCCGCGCGCGCCACCGGCGGTCGGAGGGGAGGGCGGCGGACGGGCGCCCCGCCCATGGCGCCCCGCCCATGGAGCCCCGCTCATGGAGCCCGTGCCGGGATCGTGCGACCCGAAACGCCTCGGCCCGGTCCCCACGGCCGGAGGAGGGTCCCGTGTCGCGCCGCCTGACCTACGCGCTGCTGGCCGCCGGCGCGCTCGTCCTCGTCCTCGCGGCCCTGCCGTTCGTCCTCCTCCTGGGGATCATGACCGCCGGCGAGGACCGGATCGGCACCGTCCGGGATGCGGCGACGGCGGATCTGCCCGGCCTGCGCCTCACCCTGGAGCGCCGCTTCGCCCACCCGTTCCTGGCCGAGTACCACCGCAGCCTGACCGCGACGCAGGATCAGGGCGGCGCGACCCGGATCGACCTCGGGATGGACACGGGCGGCCTGACCCGCGTCACGGTCTGCCGGACCGGAACCGGCACGCTCCTCGTCCACGATGCCTGGGCGACCTACGCCCTGGCCCCCGGCCCGACGCGCCCCACCCTGACGCCGGAGCCCGCCGCCACGGACCCGTGCCCGACGCCCCTGGGCGCCTTCGACGTGGATGGGCAGAAGGACCTCGGCTTCCGGGCGCGGTCGTGAGGGAAGCAGGCGCTCCGGCGAACGGAACCCGGGCTCTCGGAGACGGCGTTCGGCGGGATCGCCGACGCGGCCCATCCCGCGCAGCCGCGACGGCAGGCGGCGGCCGGGGCGCGCCTGCGGGTTCTCACCGCTTGCAGCCCTGGTTGCTGAGGCAATTGGCGTAATACCGGAAGCACTCGGCCTGGCAGTTCTCGGCTTGCGCCTGGTTCTGACTCGGTATGTTCGCGCAGGATTTCCTCTGGCACGCGATGACGCTCGCGCCACATTCCCGGGTTTGTGATTCCGTGCATAGAGCCCTGACATTGGGCTGAAGACCTTGCGCCGCGGCGCCATCACAGACGACAAGTACAGCAATTATGGACAGAAAAGCTGGCGCCGCGAACGCCAGCGGACCACGTATCTGCGGCATGGAAACATCACCTGTTTTCACCGCAGGTCCCGAGATTCCTGGCGATCTGTCGGCGATTCCCGATCGATGCTGTCAACGTCTCCGAATTGCGGCCGAGGTGCAATCGCTCTCGACGGATCGACTTGGAGAGCGCGGATCCGAGGATCGAAGGATGGCGGTCGCCCCCGGCGCGCGTCGGATCGAAGGCGCGGGAGCCGTCCTCGCCTCGATCGTCTTCCCCGATGGCGAGGCCTTCCGGCGAGCCAGCGCGGACGGCTCGTCCGATGTCGGACGAGCCCATCGGCAGCCTGCCAAGATTCCGATCGTGCACCCGGGTCCGGGCAGGTCGGCGGAGCCCGGCGGCAAGCAACCGGCGCGACGCATTTCAGACGATGCGCGCGGAGCCGAGGACGAAGACCCGGCGGCCCGCTCCGGCGGCCGCCGGGACACCATCCCACGGGTCCGCGCACGCGAATCCGGTTTCCCCTTTCCCACCCGATGCTCTAAACCCGGGCCAAGAGTAGA
This sequence comes from Methylobacterium sp. Leaf104, assembly GCF_001422885.1. Lineage (GTDB taxonomy): Bacteria > Pseudomonadota > Alphaproteobacteria > Rhizobiales > Beijerinckiaceae > Methylobacterium. The sequence continues at coordinate 187,936 of NZ_LMMZ01000005.1, forward strand.
ACATTTCCAAAGCGGCCGGCGGGGCGTCCCGGTGGGCGCGGGACCAGGGAACGCCATGCGCATCGGACTGTTCGTGCCGTGCTACGTCGATGCCTTCGAGCCCGAGGTGGGGATCGCCACGCTGGAGTTGCTCGAGCGCTTCGGCCTCGACGTGGACTACCCCTTCGACCAGACCTGCTGCGGCCAGCCGATGACGAACACCGGCTGCCACGCGGAAGCCGCCGCCACCGAGGCGCTGTTCGTCCGGAACTTCGCCCCGTTCGACTACGTCGTGGCCCCGTCCGGCTCCTGCGTGCACCAGGTGCGCGAGCACCTCACGGCGATCCCGCAGACGGACGAGGTCAAGGCCGTGCGGGCCAAGACCTTCGAGCTCGTCGAGTTCCTGCACGACATCCTCAAGGTCGAGGAATTCCCCTGGGCGGAGTTTCCCCACAAGGTCGGCTACCACGGCAATTGCAACGCGCTGCGCGGCATCCACCATGCCCGGCCCTCCGAACTCAACGCGCCATTCTTCTCCAAGCCCCTCGACCTCCTCAAGAAGGTGAAGGGCATCGAGATCGTGGCGCCGGCCCGGCCCGACGAATGCTGCGGCTTCGGCGGCACCTTCTCGGTGTTCGAGCCCGCCGTCTCGGCCAAGATGGGCTACGACAAGGTCTCCGACCACGCCCAGGCGGGGGCCGAATACGTCGTCTCGGCCGATTCCTCCTGCATGATGCACCAGAAGGGCTGCGCCGACCGGATCGGCGTGCCCCTCAAGTTCATCCACATCGCCCGCATCCTCAATGGAGCGATCGCATGAGCGCCTCCGACGAACTACGCCCGGACGACCGTCGGCCGGGCGACGCGTCCCGCCGCGACGGCGTGATCCATCCCGAGGTGCTGGCCCCGACCGACGAGAGCGAGCGCGGCCAGGACGGCCGGCGCCTGCAGCATGCCGAGGGCGCCTCGCGGCCGATCTCGGCCGGAGCCATCTCCCCGAAGGCCCCCCGGGAGCCGCAGCCGCGCGGCGCCAAGATCCGCGGCGACCGCCCCATCGACCAGGGCGAGGCCGCCGAGCGCTTCCTCGCCGCGCCGATGCACCAGAAGGCGCACGACGCCCGGCTCTGGGACCTGCGCTCGAAGCGCGACACCGCCGCCTTCGGCATCCCCGAATGGGAGGAGCTGCGCGAGCTCGCCTCGCAGATCAAGACGCATACCCTGGCCAATCTCGACCGCTACCTCGAGGAGTTCGAGGCGCAGGCCAAGGCCAACGGCGTCCAGGTGCACTGGGCCGCCGACGGGGCCGAGCACAACCGCATCGTCTTGGGGCTCCTCAAGGATCACGGCGCGAAGTCGCTGATCAAGTCGAAGTCGATGCTCACCGAGGAATGCGGCTTCCGGCACTACATGGCCGGCACCGGCATCGAGGTGATCGAGACGGATCTCGGCGAGCGCATCCAGCAGCTCGACAACGAGGAGCCGAGCCACGTGGTGGTGCCGGCCGTGCACAAGACCCGCTTCGACGTGGCCGAGGTCTTCTCCCGCACCATGGGGACCGACCCGGAGAACGACGACGCCCACTACCTCGCCGAGAGCCAGCGCATGCACACGCGCCCGCTCATCCTGGAGGCGGATGCGGGGCTGACCGGCTGCAACTTCGCCATCGCCGAGACCGGCACGGTGGTGACCTGCACCAACGAGGGCAACGCCGACCTCTCGGGCAACGTGCCCAAGCTCCAGATCCACTCCATCGGCATCGAGAAGCTGATCCCGCGCATCGAGCATCTCGGCGTGTTCCTGCGCCTGCTCTCGCGCTCGGCGCTCGGCTCGCCCATCACCCAGTACACCTCGCATTTCCGCAAACCGCGGACTGGCTCGGCCATGCACTACGTGCTGGTGGACAACGGCCGCTCCGAGCGCCTCGGCATGGAGGAGTTCTGGACCTCGCTGAAATGCATCCGCTGCGGCGCCTGCATGAACACCTGCCCGGTCTACCGGCGCTCGGGGGGCCTCTCCTACGGCGCCACCTATTCGGGGCCGATCGGGCTGATCATCGACCCGACCTTCAACAAGCGGAAGTATTCGACCCTGCCGTTCTCCTCGACCATGAACGGGAGCTGCACCAACGTCTGCCCGGTGAAGATCAACATCCACGAGCAGATCTTCGCCTGGCGCAAGGTGCTGGCCGAGGAGCACCAGATCCCGCTCCTGAAGCAGGGCATGATGAAGGCGGCGGGTCAGGTGCTGAGCCGCCCGGCGACCTACCGCGCGGCCATCGGCGCCGCCGATTCCGCGCTCAAGGTGCTGCCGCGCTTCGCCGTCTACAACCCGCTCAACACCTGGGGGAAGGGCCGCGAGATGCCCGAGGCCCCGCGCCAGACCTTCCACGCCTGGTACAAGCAGAACCGCATGGCGAAGGCGGGCGGCAGGACGACGGGCGGCAAGGCGACGGGCGCCAAGACGACGGGCGGCAAGGCGACGGGTGGCAAGACCGCGGCCAGCAGGAACACCGAGGGAACCAAGTGAGCGTCCGCGAAGCCACCCTGGCGCGCATCCGCCGGAACCGCCCGGCCGGCGAGCACCCGCTGCCGGAGGTGCCGCTCTTCGCGCCCCTCGTCGGCGACGACCACGTCGCGGAGTTCGGCGAACGCCTCAAGCGCATGGGCGGCACGCTCGCCGAGGCGAACCCGGGCGGGGACCTCTTCGCCAGCGTGCGCGAGCGCCTGGACGGCGCGACGGTCATCGCCTCCGCCGTGCCGGAGATCGCGGGCAACCGCGACCTCGGCGCCGTCGCCAGGCCGCAGGACCTCGCCGACGTCGACGTCGCCATCGTGCGGGCGGTGTTCGGGGTGGCCGAGACCGGCTCGGTGCTGTTCACGCAGGCCGAGCTGCGGGTGAACGCGGTCGCCTACCTCGCCCAGCACCTCGTGGTGCTCCTCGACCCGGCCGACATCCTGGTGAACATCCAGGCGGCCTATCGCCGCCCGGATTTCGCCCGCGCCGCCTACGCCGTGCTCCACACCGGCCCCTCGGCCACCGCCGACATCGAGGGCGTGCTGATCCACGGCGCGCAGGGGGTGCGCTCGCTCACCGTGATCCTGGCCCCGCGGGGCTGAGGATCCGCTTCGCGACGTTGCCCCCACAGGCGCGATCCTTGCTATGCTGACGGCCATACCCGACGGCCAGGACCCGACAGCAAGGAGCGGATGGTGCGCTATCAACTAGGCTGCAATCTATCCTACAACATCCTCTCGGACACGACCTTCATCTTCAACCTCGAGGTCGCGCGCCTGCGCAGCGTCGAGATCCTCAGTGAAAGCCTGGTCCTGTCGCCGAACCTGAAGCGCGACATCTACGTCACGCCCGATCTCCAGAACCGCTATCTCGGCGTCAACGTGCCGGTGGGGCAGTTCGCGCTGGAATACAATGCCGAGGTCGAGCTCACCGTGCACCGGGCCGACCCGGCGACCATCGACGAGACCCCGATCGCGCAGCTCCCCCTCGACATCCTGCCCTTCCTGCTGCCGAGCCGCTTCGTCTCCTCCGACCGGCTGACGCCCTTCGCGCTGGCCGAGTTCGGCGCCCTGCCGAAGGGCCACCAGCGCGTCAACGCGATCTGCAACTGGATCCACGACCACCTGACCTACCAGCCGGGCACCAGCGACGGCGAGACCACCGCCGACGAGAGCCTGCTGAAGCGGGCCGGCGTCTGCCGCGACTTCGCGCATATCGGCACCGCCTTCTGCCGGGCCTTGGGCATCCCCGCCCGCTTCGTCAGCTGCTACGCCCACGGCCTCGTCCCGAGCGACTTCCACGCGGTGTTCGAGGCCTATCTCGACGGGCGCTGGTGGCTGTTCGACGCGACGCGCCAGGCCGACCTCGACGGCCTCGTGCGGATCGGCGTCGGCCGCGACGCCGCCGAGATCGCCTTCTCGACGCCCTGGGGCAACATGCAGCCCGTCAACCAGCAGATCCGCATCGTGCGGGCGGACGGGCAGGGCAGCCCGGCGCAGCGCACCGTCGACGCGATCTCCACCGAGGAGCCGGCCCCGCACGCGGGCGCGGCCTGACGGAAAGAGGCGGCTTCCTCGGAGGCTGCCGCGGCCTCGCAAAAGCTCCGCGGCCTTGCCGAAGAAGCTCCGCGGCCTTGCCGAAGCGGCCCCGGGCGCGATGTGGATCGTTCAGGGAGGGCATCGCGCCATGGCCTATCGTCACGTCGTCGGTCCGCGGACCCACGTCTTCGCCGATCTCGCGACCCTGATGGCCAAGGCGACGCCGGTGCGGTCCGGCGACCGGCTCGCGGGCATCGCCGCCGAATCCGCCGAGGAGGAGGTGGCCGCGCGCTGGTGCCTCGCCGAGGTCCCCTTGCGCGAGATCCTGGCGAGACCCCTGATTCCCTACGAGGCCGACGACGTCACCCGGCTCGTCCTCGACACCCACGACGCGGCGGCCTTCGCGGAGATCGCCCCGCTCACCGTGGGCGACTTCCGCGAGTTCCTGCTCACCGCCCCGTCGGAGACCCTGGCCCGCATCGCCCCCGGCGTCACGCCCGAGATCGCGGCGGCGGTCTGCAAGCTCATGCGCAACCAGGACCTGATCCTGGTGGCCCGCAAGTGCCGGGTGGTCACGCGCTTTCGCAACACCATCGGGCTCCCCGGGCGCCTGGCCGTGCGGCTGCAGCCCAACCACCCCACCGACGACGCCGCCGGCATCACGGCCTCGATCCTCGACGGCCTGTCCTACGGCTGCGGCGACGCGGTGATCGGCCTCAACCCGGCCTCCGATTCCGTCTCGACCCTGAGCGGCCTGCTCCACCTCTTCGACGACCTGATCCGGCGCCTGGAGATCCCGACGCAGGGCTGCATCCTCACCCACGTCACCACGACGATCGAGGCCATGAACCGGGGCCTGCCCGTCGACCTGGTGTTCCAGTCGATCGCCGGCACGCAAGGCGCCAATGCCGGCTTCGGCGTCACCCTGCCGATCCTCAAGGAGGCGCACGAGGCGGCCCTCGCCCTGAAGCGCGGCACGGTGGGCGACAACTGCATGTATTTCGAGACCGGGCAGGGCTCGGCCCTCTCGGCCGGCCAGCACCACGGCATCGACCAGCAGACCCTGGAGGCCCGGGCCTACGCGGTGGCGCGGCCGTTCCGGCCCCTCCTGGTCAACACGGTGGTGGGCTTCATCGGGCCGGAATACCTCTACGACGGCAAGGAGATCATCCGGGCCGGGCTGGAGGACCACTTCTGCGGCAAGCTGATGGGCGTGCCGCTCGGGGTGGACGTCTGCTACACCAACCACGCCGAGGCCGACCAGAACGACATGGACACCCTGCTGACCCTGCTGGGGGCGGCCGGCTGCAACTTCATCATGGGCGTCCCCGGCGCCGACGACGTGATGCTGAACTACCAGTCCACCTCGTTCCACGACTCCCTCTACCTGCGCGAGGTGCTCGGCCTGAAGCGCGCCCCGGAATTCGAGGCCTGGCTGGCGCGGATCGGGCTCACCGACGCCGACGGCGCCCTGCTGCCGGAGGGGCCGAGCGCCCGGCTCATCGCCGCCGCGCCGGGCCTCGCCCGGTCGGGCCTCGCCGCATGAGCGCCGACCGCCCCGGGGCGGCACCCGATCCCTGGGCGCGGCTCGCCCGCTTGACGCCCGCCCGCATCGGCCTCGGCCGGGTGGGCTCCGGCCTGCCGACCCGGGAGGTGCTGCGCTTCGGCCTCGCCCACGCCCAGGCGCGGGACGCGGTGCACACGCCCCTCGACGCCGAGGCGGTGGCCGCCGGCATCGCCGCCCTCGGGTTCGAGACGATTCCCGTGGCCTCCGCCGCCCCGGACCGGGCGACCTACCTGCGCCGGCCCGACCTCGGCCGCGCCCTGACGGAGGCGGGCGCCGCGGCGCTGGCCGCCCGCGGCGACGGCCCGGTCGACCTCGCCCTCGTGGTCGCCGACGGGCTCTCGGCCCGGGCCGTGCACGAGGGGGCGGCGGGCTTCCTCGCCGCCTTCAAGCCGCACATCGACCGCGCCGGCTGGCGCCTCGCACCGGTGGTGGTGGCGACGCAGGGGCGGGTGGCCCTGGGCGACGGCATCGGCGCGGCGCTCAAGGCCCGCGCCGTGGTGATGATCATCGGCGAGCGGCCCGGCCTGTCCTCGCCGGACAGCCTCGGGCTCTACCTCACCTTCGGCCCGCGGGTGGGGCGCTCGGACGCCGAGCGCAACTGCATCTCGAACGTGCGCCCGGCCGGGCTCTCGCACGATCTCGCGGCGTTCAAGCTCGACTGGCTCCTGACCCAGGCCTTCGCCCTCGGCCTCTCCGGCGTGAACCTGAAGGACGGCAGCGGGCCGGCCCTGGACGCGGCCCCCGGCCTGCCCCGGCTCGGCGACGGATCGCCGGCGGAGGCGGACCCGGCCTGAGGCGGCGATCCGTCGCCCGCGGGCCCCCCGCTCCCGCCATCGCATCGGCTCGCTCGGAAGATCTGCCGCGCCGAAGCGTGGCTGTGGCGGGGTCGCAACACCCCGAAAGCATCCCGACTTTGCCTTGGGAGACCCCTCTCGCCGCCGCGATCCCGCCATAAACCGGGACCACCTCAGCAAGCGCGGTAAACGATAGTTCCCCCAACGCTTTACCGCGGAGTTCAGACGCTTTCCGAGAAACGGTCCGGTGGGGCCGCGCGCCGTGGCTGTCCACGGAGCGCACCCATCTGTTCGCGGTCGCTCCGAACCCACACATGCGTATCAGGCCGGGGTGGTGAGACGAACGATGGACGCGCGTAAAACCGACAAGTCGAAGCTTCCCAGCCGCCACGTCACGGAGGGGCCCGAGCGCGCTCCCCACCGCTCGTACCTCTATGCCATGGGCCTGACCCGCGAGCAGATTCACCAGCCGCTGGTGGGCGTCGCCTCCTGCTGGAACGAGGCCGCCCCCTGCAACATCTCGCTGATGCGCCAGGCGCAGGCGGTGAAGAAGGGCGTCTCGGCCGCCAACGGCACCCCGCGCGAGTTCTGCACCATCACGGTGACGGACGGCATCGCCATGGGCCATGCCGGCATGCGCGCCTCGCTGCCCTCCCGCGAGGTCATCGCCGATTCGGTCGAGCTGACCATGCGCGGCCACGCCTACGACGCCCTCGTGGGTCTGGCCGGCTGCGACAAGTCCCTGCCCGGCATGATGATGTCGATGGTGCGCCTCAACGTGCCGGCGATCTTCATCTATGGCGGCTCGATCCTGCCCGGCTCGTTCCGCGGCCGCCCGGTGACGGTGCAGGACCTGTTCGAGGCCGTCGGCAAGGTCGCGGTCGGCGACATGTCCCTCGACGATCTCGACGAGCTGGAGCAGGTCGCCTGTCCGTCGGCCGGCGCCTGCGGCGCGCAGTTCACCGCCAACACCATGGCCACCGTCTCCGAGGCCATCGGCCTGGCGCTGCCCTACTCGGCCGGCGCCCCGGCGCCCTACGAGATCCGCGACAGATTCTGCATGACGGCGGGCGAGAAGGTGATGGAGCTCATCGCCAAGAACATCCGTCCGCGCGACATCGTCACCCGCAAGAGCCTGGAGAACGCGGCGGCCGCCGTCGCGGCCTCGGGCGGCTCCACCAACGCGGCCCTGCACCTGCCGGCGATCGCCCACGAATGCGGCATCAAGTTCGACCTGTTCGACGTGGCCGAGGTGTTCAAGCGGACGCCCTACATCGCCGACCTGAAGCCGGGCGGACGCTACGTGGCCAAGGACATGTTCGAGGTCGGCGGCATCCCGCTGCTGCTGAAGACGCTCCTCGACCACGGCTTCCTGCACGGCGACTGCATGACGGTCACCGGCCGCACCATGGCGGAGAACATGGAGAAGGTGCACTGGAACCCGGACCAGGACGTCGTCCGCTCCGCCGGTACGCCCCTGACCCCCACCGGCGGCGTCGTCGGCCTGCGCGGCAACCTCGCGCCGGAGGGCGCCATCGTGAAGGTGGCGGGCATGTCGGAGGAGAAGCAGGTCTTCACCGGCCCGGCCCGCGTCTTCGACGGCGAGGAGGCCTGCTTCGAGGCCGTCCAGAAGCGCACCTACAAGGAGGGCGAGGTGCTCGTCATCCGCTACGAGGGTCCGAAGGGCGGCCCCGGCATGCGCGAGATGCTCTCCACCACCGCGGCCCTCTACGGCCAGGGCATGGGCGACAAGGTCGCGCTGATCACAGACGGACGCTTCTCGGGCGCCACCCGCGGCTTCTGCGTCGGCCATGTCGGGCCCGAAGCCGCCATCGGCGGCCCGATCGGCCTGATCCGCGACGGCGACGTGATCACCCTCGACGCCATCAAGGGCACCCTCGACGTGGCGGTCTCGGACGAAGAGTTCGCACAGCGCCGGGCCGCCTGGACCCCGCGCACCAACTCGGCCACCTCCGGCTACCTGTGGAAGTACCAGCAGACCGTGGGTCCGGCGGTGAACGGCGCGGTGACCCATCCGGGCGGCGCCGAGGAGACGCACACCTATGCGGACATCTAGGACAGCCCACGGCCGCGCCATGCGGCCGGCGCGGGCCGCCCGGGATCGGCCGCTGGCACGCATGGGCCGGCGCCTCGCCGCGGCGGCGGGGCTCGTGCTCCTCGGCCTGGCTCCGGCGGCGGCGCTGGACGCCACCGCCCGGACGCCCGTTCCGAGCGGCAGCTACCGCAGCGCCCGCGAGGCCCTGCGCATGGGCGTGCGCGACTACAATGCGGGCGACAAGGAAGGCGCCGCCCGCGCCCTCGAATACGCTGCCGACCAGGGCCATGCCCTGGCGCTGTGGAAGCTCGGGCGCATGTATGCCGAGGGCGACGGCGTGCCCCACGACGACCTCAAGGCGTTCGAGTTCTTCTCCCGCATCGCCGACGACACCACGGACGAGGGTCCGGACGCCCAGAACTCGGGCGTGGTGGCGAGCGCCTTCACGGCGCTCGGCGCCTACTTCCTTGACGGGATCAAGGGCACCTACGTGCGCCCAAATCCCGAGCGCGCCTACGACATGTTCAATTACGCGGCCTCGTATTTCGGCGACCCGAACGCCCAGTACAACCTCGGCCGGCTCTACCTCGACGGCACCGGCGTCGACACCGATGCGCGCCAGGCCGCGCGCTGGTTCAACCTCGCCGCCGAGAAGGGCCACGCCCCGGCCCAGGCCCTGCTCGGCCAGCTTCTCGTCAACGGCCAGGGCGTGCCGGCCCAACGGGCCCGCGGGCTGATGTGGCTCTCCATGGCCCGGGACGCCGCGCAGGGCCGCAAGGACGACTGGATCGTCGCCCTCTACGAGAAGACCTGGGCCTCGGCCAGCGAGGAGGACCGCGCCGCCGCGATGGCGCAGGCCTCCCAGACGTCCGCCCAGGTCACCGGGTCGGCGCGCCGGCGGCGCTGACCCCGCGAAAAGGCGCCGCCCCTGCGGGCGCTCAGTTCGGGGACGTCCGGGCCGCGAGCGCCGTCGCGAAGGACGGCCGGGCCAGGGTGGCGGCGACGTAGCCGGCGAGCTTCGGCCAGCGCCCGGCATCGACGGATTCGCCGGCCAGATGCAGGTTGTGGAAACCGGTCGCCACCGAGATGTCCGCGATGCTGAAGGCGTCGCCCACGAGGTAGGCTCCGTCGATCTGCCCCTCGAGGTAGTCGTAGATCTTCGGCAGGTCCTCGCTCAGGGCCTTGGCGACGGCCGCCTCGTCCCCGGGCTTGCCGAACATCTTCGGCTTCACGACCCGGTTGGCGAAGGGGACGATGATGACGTCGAACATCTCGGTGTCGCCGTACTTGTCGAACCAGATCGCGCGGCCGCGCGCCTTGGCCTCGGACGGAAACAGCGCCGGGCTCGGAAACTTCGCCTCGAGATAGGTCAGGATCGCCGAGGAATCGGCGAGCAGGAAGCCGTCGTCGTCGAGGGCCGGGATCTTGCCGAGCGGGCTCGCCGCCTGGAACGCCGGGTCCTTGGCGTGGAAGAAGAGCGGGATGTGCTCCGCCTCCCGGCCCTTCTCGGCCAGGGCGACGAGGACCTTGCGGACGTAGGGCGAATAGCCGGTGCCGTAGAGTTTCACGCGGGACTGCCTCCATGTGGGGGGATCGGTGCTGGCCCAACCCGCGGGAGGCGGGATCGTTCGCTCACGCGTCGGTGAGTTCCGCCGTCACCGGCACGTGGTCGGAGGGCTTCTCCAGGCCGCGCAGGTGCTTCTGCACCGAGGCCGAGACCAGGCGGTCGGCGGCCTGGGGCGAGAGCAGGAGGTGGTCGATCCGGATGCCCGCATTCCGGTTCCAGGCCCCCGCCTGGTAGTCCCAGAAGGTGTAGAGGCCCGGCCGCGGGTCGCAGGCCCGCAGGGCGTCGGTGTAGCCCTCGGCCAGGAGCGCGCGGAACGCCGCCCGGCTCCGGGGCAGGAACAGGGCGTCCGCGCGCCAGGCCTCGGGGTCGGCGACATCCTCCGGCTCGGGGATGACGTTGTAGTCGCCGGCCAGCACCACCGCCTCCTCGGCCTCGCGCAGGCCCTGCGCGTGGCGCCGCAGCCGCTCCAGGAAGCCGAGCTTGTAGGGGTATTTCGGGCTGTCGACCGGATTGCCGTTGGGCAGGTAGATCGAGGCGACGCGCACGGGACGCACATCGTCGCCGGAGATCAGCGCCTCGATGTAGCGGGCCTGCTCGTCGCCGTCGTCTCCGGGCAGCCCGCGGCGGATCTCGGACATCGCCAGGGGCGCGCGCACCAGCAGGGCGACGCCGTTATAGGCCTTCTGGCCCAGGGTCTCGACGGCGTAGCCCGCCGCTTCGATCTCCGCCCGGGGAAAGCCTTCGTCCTGGCATTTCAGCTCCTGCAGGCAGACCACGTCGGGCTTGGCCTCGTCGAGGAAGCCGACGAGGTGGCCGACGCGCTGCTTGATCGAATTGACGTTCCAGGTGGCGATCCGCATGGGCTGGGAATCTCTGAGGGTCTTTGCGCGAGGGTGTCCGTCATCGGGCCTTCGCCTCGGGCTGGCAAGGCGTCCCGGTTCGCGGGGACGGATGGATGGGGGCCGGATGGCCGGGCACTGGCTGACACCGATCTACGCCTATTGCGAGCGCAGCGATCCCGGCTTCTGGGCGGAGCCGGTCAACGCCCTGTCCAACGGCGCCTTCCTGGTCGCCGCCGGCCTGGCGGCGTGGCGCGTGCGCCGGGCCGGGACGGCGGATGCCCCGGCCCTCCTGCTCGGCGCCCTGGTGGCGGTGGTGGGCCTCGGCTCGTTCCTGTTCCACACCCTGGCGGTGCAGTGGGCGCTGCTGGCCGACGTCATCCCGATCGCGCTGTTCATCTACGCCTACTTCCTCCTGGCGATGCGCCGCTTCCTCGGCCTCGGCCCCGCGGCGGCGCTGGCCGCCACCCTGGCCTTCGCCGCCTTCGGCATCGGCCTGGAGCCGGCCCTCGACGGGCTGACGGGCCGGTCGATGGACGCGCTCACCAACGGCTCGATCGGCTACGCGCCGGCCATCCTGGCCCTGGCGGGCGTCGCCGCCGGCCTGCTGGCGCCGCAGGGCCGCTCCCTCGGCCCGGCCCGGCGCGAGGCCGGACGGGCGCTCCTCGGAATCGCCGCGCTGTTCGCCGTCTCGCTCGCCTTCCGCACCCTCGACCGGGCGGTCTGTCCGGTCTGGCCGCTGGGCACGCACGCCCTCTGGCACGTCCTCAACGCCGGGGTGCTCTACGGGCTGATCGCCGTCGCGGCCCGCTACCGCGAACGCCGATCGTAACGCCGCGGGTCCGCGACGGCCGGCCGTTTTGTTGCGCCCCCCGGCAAATCGTTGCAGAAGATCGGGCCGCGTCGAGCGCGGCAATCGCCTCCGCCGATCGACGCCGGGCCCCGCGCCGCCGCCGGACGCGGCAGGTCCACGGCGCGACAGAGTGACGGAACACACCCATGACACAGAGCCTTCGCCTCGGCGTTGCCGGCCTCGGCACCGTCGGCGCCGCCGTCGTCCGGATGGTCGCCCGCCGGGCCGAGGCCCTCGGCCAGACCAGCGGTCGGACGATTCGGGTCACCGCCGTCTCGTCGCGCGACCGCAGCCGCGACCGCGGTCTCGACCTCGCCGGCGTGGCCTGGTTCGACGATCCCGTCGCCCTGGCGCGCTCGGGTGAGGTCGATTGCGTGGTCGAGCTCATCGGCGGCGCCGAGGGGCCGGCCCGGGCGACGGTGGAGGCGGCCCTGGCCGCCGGCAAGCACGTGGTCACCGCCAACAAGGCCCTGCTGGCCAAGCACGGCGCGGCGCTCGCCCGGCAGGCCGAGGCGGCGGGGGTGGCGCTGGCCTACGAGGCCTCCGTCGCCGGCGGCATCCCGGTGATCAAGGTCCTGCGCGAGGGCCTGACCGGCAACGCCGTCTCGCGCGTCTACGGGATCATGAACGGCACCTGCAACTACATCCTCACCCGGATGGAGCGCGAGGGCCTGACCTTCGAGGCCTGCCTCAAGGACGCCCAGGCGCTCGGCTATGCCGAGGCCGACCCGACCTTCGACGTCGAGGGCTTCGACACCGCCCACAAGCTCGCGATCCTGACGAGCCTCGCCTTCGGCACCGAGGTCGATGCCGAGGGCGTCTCCGTGGAGGGCATCTCGGCGATCCAGCCCCTCGACCTGACCATGGCCGAGGAGCTCGGCTACCGGATCAAGCTGCTGGGCGTCGCGCAGGTCGCGGCCGGGGGCATCGAGCAGCGGGTGCACCCGACCATGGTGCCGAAATCCTCCGCCATCGCCCAGGTCATGGGCGTGACCAACGCGGTCACCATCGACGCGGACGCGGTGGGCGAACTCACCCTGATCGGCCCCGGCGCCGGCGGCGAGGCCACCGCCTCGGCCGTGGTCTCCGACATCACCGACATCGCCGCCGGCACCCGTCGCCCGACCTTCGGGCGAGCCGCGGCCGCCCTGAGCCCGTCCCAGCGCGTCGCCATGCAGCGGCACGAGGGCGGCTACTACATCCGCCTCACCGTGCACGATCGCCCCGGCGTCGCCGCGGGCGTGGCCACCCGGATGGCCGAGCGCGACATCTCCATCGAGAGCATCCTGCAGCGCCGGTCCGAGAGCGCGGCCTCGAAGGACCCGCACGGCCGCTCGGGCCAGCCGGTCCCCCTGGTCCTCATCACCTACGCGGCCACCGAGGGCACGATCCGGGACGCCCTCGACGCCATCGCGGGCGACGGCCTGCTCGCCGAGGCGCCCCAGCTGATCCGGATCGAGCGCGAGTAGCGCCCCCTCCGTCGGGCAGCGTACATTCGGTGGACGACAGAAGAAAAGTGCGCGCGATTGGCGAAACTTAATGCCTCACTCGCATTTTAGTTCATAAGGAGCGCCCGATAGAGGCGCAGGGGCGCGAGGCTCACATGTCCGGTGGCAACTTGGAATCGCGCGCGCCGGTGGCGCGGTCCCTGACCCTCGAACTGGCGCGCGTCACGGAGCGTGCGGCCATCGCCGCCGCGCGCCTGCGCGGGCAGGGCCGCGAGAAGGAGGCCGACCAGGCCGCCGTCGACGCGATGCGCCTCGAACTCAACCTCCTGCCCATCGACGGCACCGTGGTGATCGGCGAGGGCGAGCGCGACAACGCCCCGATGCTCTACATCGGAGAGCGCCTCGGCACCGGCGACGGCCCGAAGGTCGACATCGCCGTCGATCCCCTGGAGGGCACCACCCTCTGCGCCAAGGACATGCCCGGCGCCATCGCGGTGACGGCCCTGGCGGAGGCCGGCTCCCTGCTCGCCGCCCCCGACGTCTACATGCAGAAGATCGCCATCGGCCCCGGCTACCCGGCCGGCCTCGTCGACCTCGACGCCAGCCCGGCGGACAACATCGGCGCGCTCGCCCGGCACAAGGGCGTCGACCCGGCCCAGATCACCGCGATCATCCTCGACCGCCCGCGCCACATGCAGCTCGTCGCCGCCGTGCGCGCGACGGGGGCCGGCATCCGCCTGATCTCGGACGGCGACATCGCCGGCATCATCCACACCGCCAATGCCGATGCGACCGGAGCCGACATCTATCTCGGCATCGGCGCGGCCCCCGAGGGCGTCATCGCCGCCGGCGTGCTCCGCTGCATCGGCGGCCACATGCAGGGCCGCCTGATCCTCGACAGCCACGACAAGCGCGAGCGCGCCGCCCGGATGGGCATCAGCGATCCCAACCGGAAGTACGAGCTGCACGACATGGCCCGCGGCGACGTCATCGTCGCCGCCACCGGCGTCACCGACGGCGCCCTGCTCAGGGGCGTGCGGTTCCGGCCCGCCCTGATCGAGACCGAGACCGTGGTCTACCGCTCCGCCAGCGGCACGGTCCGGCGCATGCTCTGCGAGCACCGCCTGCTCGGGGAGGCCTGAGGCGGGCAGAGCCGGCTGAGGGTCAGCGCGCGGGCGGCGCGATGCGCGCAGCCCGAACTCGGCCGGATTCGATGTCCTCGAGGCCGGATCGACTGCATTCGGCCGCCTGCCGGGGCGCGAGCGGCCGCACTATCGGCCAGATCGACGCCGTCTCGGCCTGTATAGGCGCCCAAAGTCGGCGCAATGCCGCCATCAAATTGCCGATTCGGCCGACTGAGATGGCCATCGTGACGGCCGAATACTTCCGAGTTCGTCGCCCGCGCCCGAATTGGCGCGGATGGAGGGACCGGCATCGGCGCCGGCCCGGAACGGCGGATCGCGCTGATCATGATCGACCTTGCCAAGATTGACGCCACGACCGGTCACGTCACCGCGCGCCGCGATCCGAGCACCGGCGAGGCCGGGGCCTCCGCGCGGCGGTCGGGCATCGCCGTCGGCGGGACGCTGGCCCTGGCGGTCCTCCTCGGCGGCGGCCTGGCCCACTGGTCCCGTCAACCGGCCCCGGTCCGGGACGATGCCGTGGTGGCCGGCCCGGCGACGACGGCGCCGCCGGACGCGGCGGGGGTCGCCGGCGGGCCAGGACCCGCGACGCAGGCGGAGGGCGAACCCGCCGGCCTCGCGCAGCAGGGCGAGGCGCCCGCCGCCGCGAAGGAGACCGCCCTGGCGGCGATCCCCGAGCCTTCGCCGCCGGACGCCGGTCCGGCGCCATCCACCCTCGCCGCCGTCGCCGAACCCCTGGCACCGCGGCTGGTCCCGCTTCCCGTGCCGCGCCCCCCCGAATTCCGTTCGGGCCGGGCCTCGTCCCGCCCGGCGCGCTCCGCGGCGCGCCAGGCCCCGCCCGCCGCCGCGGCCCCGCCGGAGGACACCCGCTCCTTCGTCGAGAAGCTGTTCGGCATCGAGAACCCGGAGCCGCCGCGGCTCGCCTACGCGGCCCTGGAGACGAAGCCCGCCGACGACGTCTTCCGCAGGGCGCTGAACCTGGTGCCGCGCAGCGGCACCGGCGGCGTCGCGGTCTACGACATCCGCGCCAAGGTGGTGACGCTCCCGAACGGCGAGAAGCTCGAGGCGCATTCGGGGCTCGGCGAGAGCATGGACGATCCCGCGCACGTGCATGTCCGCATGAAGGGACCGACCCCGGTCGGCACCTACGACATCACCGAGCGCGAGCAGCCCTTCCACGGCGTGCGCGCCCTGCGCCTCAATCCCGTCGGGGGGCCGGAGGCGGTGCACGGCCGGGTCGGCCTCCTGGCGCACACCTACATGCTCGGGGCGAGCGGCGCCTCGAACGGCTGCGTCTCGTTCAAGAACTACGAGAAGTTCCTCCAGGCCTACCTGCGCGGCGAGGTTCAGCGCCTGGTCGTGGTCGCCGGCGGCTAGCGCCGCCGGACGCTCACGTTCGCGGAAACCTCGGCCTCCGCCCGCGCCCCCCCGATCCTTCCAGGACCCGGGCCGGCGCGCCGGATCCTCCGGCCGGATCTCCCGGCTTTACGACGAAGGCCTAGTTGAACAGCGAGCCGACGCCGCCCTGGACGCGGCCGAGGCCCTGCTTGGCGACCGGATTGCCGGGCTCGATCTGCGCGGCGCGCTGGTAGCTCTCCACCGCCTCCTTCTTGCGGTTGGACTTCTCGTAGGCGAGGCCACGATAGGCCCAGGAGGTGGCGTCCTTGTTGTTGACGTTGAGCGCCGCGTTGTAGTCCTCGATCGCCTTGTCGTACTGGTTGGTGGCGATCAGGCTCTGGCCGCGGGCGGCGTAGGGGGCCGCCACGAAGGGATTGCGGTCGATGGCGGCGTCGAAATCCGCGATGGCCTGGGTGTTCTGGCCCTGCTTCTGACGAACGAGGCCGCGGGCGTGATAGGCCTCGGCCGATTCCGGCGCGAGGCGGATCGCCTGGTTCAGGTCGGAGGTGGCGCCCTCGAGGTCGCCATGGGCGCGCAGCACGTTGGCGCGGCCGATATAGGCGGGCGCATAGTTCGGGTCGGCGGCGATGGACTTCGAGAAATCCTGCAGCGCGGCGTCGTTGCGGCCGATCTGGCGGTTGGCCAGGGCGCGGTTGTTGTAGGCGGAGGCCGAGTTCGGATCGATCTGCACCGCCTTGGTGAAGTCGCCGATGGCGTCGTTGAACTGGCCGGACCGGGCATAGGCCGCGCCGCGCGTGACGTAGGCCGCCGCGTCGTTGGGGTTGCGCTGGATCACCTCGCTGAGCGACGCGATGTTGACCGTGGTGGCCCCCGTCTGGTCCGATTCGAGCACGGCGAACTGGCGCGATGCGGTGGCGCCGCCGCCATAGGTCTCGCAGCCGGCCAGGGCGGCCGCCACGAGCGCCGTGGCCCCGATCAGCCCCGCCTTCGATGCCCGCAGCTTCAAAACCGTCATGGTCCTCGCTCCCCCCGGCGCCGCGCGCGACACCGCCCCCGAATCGATCGTATCCCTCGCCGGCGCCCGCATGGTCGGGGCCGATCGCGCCGGCACCATCCCGCATCGCGGTGA
This sequence comes from Methylobacterium sp. Leaf104, assembly GCF_001422885.1. Lineage (GTDB taxonomy): Bacteria > Pseudomonadota > Alphaproteobacteria > Rhizobiales > Beijerinckiaceae > Methylobacterium. Next base: position 204,721 of record NZ_LMMZ01000005.1, read on the forward strand.
ATGGGCGCTTAAAGTGGGCGACGGGTTCCGCTCAAGCGGTTGGATGTGGCGAAGGTATGGCCCGCCGCGCGCACCGGCCCGAAACGGCCGGCGGAGCCGTCGGTTGCCGGACCCGTGTCGCAATCGGGCCGCGGTTTTCGGAAGGCCCCTCAGGGCTTCGGCAGCAGCCGGGTGACGTGGCCCATCTTGCGGCCGGGCCGGGCCTCGCCCTTGCCGTAGAGGTGGAGCTGCGCCCCCGGCTGGCCCAGGATCGCGGCCCACTCGTCGACGTCGTCGCCGATGAGGTTGTGCATCTCCACCGCCATGCCGCCGACCCGGGCCGAATCGCCCAGCGGCCAGCCGCAGACCGCCCGGACATGCTGGGCGAATTGCGAGGTCGTCGCGCCCTCGAGGGTCCAGTGCCCGGAATTGTGGACCCGCGGGGCGATCTCGTTGACCACGACGCGGGCGGGACCGTCCGCCTGGGGCACCAGGAACATCTCGACGGCGAGCACGCCGACATAGTCGAGCGCCTCGGCGATGCGGCGCGCGATGCCGATGGCGGCGGCCTCGGTCTGCGGCGCGATGCCGGGAGCGGGCACGCGGGTGACGGCGAGGATGTGGTCGCGGTGCTCGTTGGCGCAGGGATCGTAGGCCGCGAAGGCCCCGTCGGCTCCGCGGGCGGCGACCACCGACACCTCCGCCTCGAACGGCACGAACCCTTCGAGGATGCAGGGCGCGCCGTCGAAGTCGGCCAGGATCGCGGCGGGATCGGCCTCGCCCTGCGCGCGGATCATGCGCTGGCCCTTGCCGTCGTAGCCGAAGCGGCGGGTCTTCAGCACCGCCGGGCGGCCGATCTCGGCCAGCGCCCGGGCGAGGTCCTCGGCCGTGTCGACGGCGCGGAAGGGCGCGGTCTCGATGCCGAGTTCGTTGATGAAGCGCTTCTCGGTCAGCCGGTCCTGGGTCGTGGCGAGCGCGGCGGCGTTCGGGTGCAGGGGCGCCTTCGCGGCCAGGGCCTCGGCGGCCCGCGCCGGGATGTTCTCGAACTCGTAGGTGACCACGTCGACGCTCGCCGCGAAGCGCGCCAGGGCCTCGACGTCGTCATAGGCCGCGACGGTGGCCTCGGCCGACACGTCGAAGGCCGGACTGTCCGCGTCGGGGGCGAAGACGTGGACCCGCAGGCCGTAATTCGCGGCCGCGAGGGCGATCATGCGGCCGAGCTGGCCGCCGCCCACGATGCCGAGGGTCGCGCCGGGGCGAAGGGAGGGGATCGGGGTCAAGGCAAGGTGCTTTTCACGGTAGGTCGCTTTGCGGAGTCTCGGCGACGCCCGCGGTCTGCGCGGTGCGCCAGGCCTCGAGCCGCGCGGCGAGGGCCGGATCGGTGAGGGCGAGGATGGCGGCGGCGAGCAGCGCGGCGTTGACCGCGCCCGCCCGGCCGATGGCCAGGGTGCCCACCGGGATGCCGGCGGGCATCTGCACGATGGAGAGCAGGCTGTCCTGGCCCGACAGGGCCTTCGATTCCACCGGAACGCCGAGGACGGGGAGGGGGGTCATCGCCGCCGTCATGCCGGGCAGGTGGGCGGCGCCGCCGGCGCCCGCGATCACCACCTGGAATCCCTCGGCCTTGGCGCCCTTGGCGAAGGCCACGAGGCGGTCGGGGGTGCGATGGGCCGAGACGATGCGGTCGTCATGGGCGACGCCGAGCGCATCCAGCGTCTCGGCGGCATGCCGCATGGTCGCCCAGTCCGACTGGCTGCCCATGATGATCGCGACCGGGGAGGCTCCCGCCATGGCCGTCAGATCCCTTCGCGAAGCGGTGTTGAGACGGGCCGTGCGACGCGCCGCGGCCCCTGGAACGCCGAATACAAAAGCGGTGGCGCGCCCGCAAGGCGGGGCCGGCGCCGCGCCGCGCCCGGTCAGGCGATGATGTCGGGGGTGATCTGGTCCTCGAGATACGAGATCCGGTCGCGCAGGGAGAGCTTGCGCTTCTTCAGGCGCTGGATCTGCAGCTGGTCGGCCACCACGCCGACCTCGAGAGCGTCGATCGCGCCGTCGAGGTCGCGGTGTTCCTGCTTCAGCCGCGCCAGCTCGTCGGCCGGTTCCACCGATGCATCGTTGTCGAACTGGACCGCCATCGCACCTGATGTCCCGGGACGCTTTCGCGGCAGACCATGCGACAGCCGGCCGGCCTGGGCAAGAACCCGCCGCCCCTCCTGCACAAACATCCGCCTGCACAAACATCCGTCAAGCCTAGCCGTCGATAGGCTTCGACAGCCGGCTGATCATATGGCAGTCTGGCCCCGTCGAAACGAGACAGGAGACACAGCTCATGTCACTGCAGACGCACCTGACCCAGCTCGCCCGGAAGCACGAAGCCCTCGAGCGGGAAATCCACGACGCCACCCTCCGCCCATCGGCGAACGATCTGCAAATCGCAGAACTCAAGAGACGCAAGCTCCACCTCAAGGATGTGATGAACCGCCTGCGAAGCGAATCCGACCAGCTGCATTAGCGGCCGTTCCGGCCCCACCTCGTAGTCTCTAGAGCGTTCGCCGCCGCCGCTGGTCTCCAGGGCGGCGGTTCTCGTTTCGCTGCCTCGCGCCGCTGGTCTCCAGGGCGGCGGTTTTCGTTTCCACTGTCTCGCGCCGCCGGTCTCCAGGGCGGCGGCTTTGTTGTCCACCGGTCCCGGCAGGATGGCGAAGCAGTCCGGCGGCGTAAATTCCGGTAGAGTGCGGAGAAACCGGCATCCACGACCGGTCCGCGCAGGAGACGCCATGGACGCCACGCCCCCCGCCCCGAATCCGCTGCCCGGCTCCTACGCCGAGGTCCATGCGGCCTCCCTGCGCGATCCCGAGGCGTTCTGGCTCGCTGCGGCCCGGGCGATCGACTGGACGAGCCAGCCGAACCGCGCCTTCGACGGGGCGGCCGGGGCCTATGGCCGCTGGTTCCCCGACGCCACCCTGAACGCCTGCCACAACGCCGTGGACCGGCACGCGGAGGGCGGCCGCGGCGACCAGGCCGCGATCCTCTACGATTCGCCCGTCACCGGCACGAAGCGGCGGATCACCTATGCGGACCTGCGCGATTCGGTGGCCGCGCTCGCCGGGGTGCTCCGCGACCTCGGGGTCGGCCGGGGCGACCGGGTGGTGATCTACATGCCGATGGTGCCCGAGGCCCTGTTCGGCATGCTGGCCTGTGCCCGCCTCGGCGCGGTCCATTCCGTGGTGTTCGGCGGGTTCGCCGCCAACGAGCTCGCGATCCGCATCGAGGATGCCGCGCCCAAGGTGGTGCTCGCCGCCTCCTGCGGCATCGAGCCGAGCCGGGTCGTCGCCTACAAGCCCCTCCTCGACGCCGCCCTCGCGGCCTCCGCACACAAGCCGGCGGCCTGCCTGATCCTGCAGCGCCCGCAGGCCGCGGCCGACCTCGTGCCGGGGCGCGACCACGACTGGGCCGACAGGGTGGCGCGGGCGAGGGCCGAGGGCCGGCGCGCCGAATGCGTGAGCGTGGCGGCCACCGACCCGCTCTACATCCTCTACACCTCCGGCACGACGGGGAAGCCCAAGGGCGTGGTGCGCGACACCGGCGGCTACTGCGTGGCGCTGGCCTGGTCGATGCCCAACCTCTACGACGTGGCCCCGGGCGAGACCTACTTCTGCGCCTCCGATATCGGCTGGGTGGTGGGGCATTCCTACATCGTCTACGCGCCGCTCCTGCACGGCTGCACCACGGTGCTCTACGAGGGCAAGCCGGTGGGCACGCCCGATGCCGGAGCCCTCTGGCGGGTGGTGTCCGAGTACGGCGCCGCCTGCCTGTTCACGGCGCCCACGGCGCTCCGCGCCATCAAGAAGGAGGACCCGCGCGCCGAGCGCGCCGGCGCCTACGACCTCTCGGCCTTCCGGTCCCTGTTCCTGGCCGGCGAGCGGGCCGACCCCGATTCGGTGGCCTGGGCCGAGCGGGCCCTCGGCCGGCCGGTCATCGACCATTGGTGGCAGACCGAGACCGGCTGGGCCATCGCGGGCAACCCGGTCGGCCTCGGCCAGCTGCCGGTCAAGCACGGCAGCGCCTGCGTGCCGATGCCGGGTTACGACCTCGCCGTCCTCGACGAGGCGGGCAAGCCGGTGCCCGCCGGCACGATGGGCACCATCGCCCTGCGGCTGCCCCTGCCGCCCGGCTGCCTGCCGACCCTGTGGGGCTCCGACGAGCGCTTCCGGTCGAGCTACCTCGCCACCTATCCGGGCTGGTACGACACCTCGGATGCCGGCCTCGTCGATGCCGACGGCTACGTCACCGTCCTCGGCCGCACCGACGACATCATCAACGTCGCCGGGCACCGGCTCTCCACCGGCGGCATGGAGGCGGTGCTGGCGAGCCATCCGGATGTCGCCGAATGCGCGGTCATCGGCATCCGCGACGCCCTCAAGGGCGAGCAGCCCTGCGGCTTCGTCGTGCTGAAATCGGGGGTGGACCGCCCGACCCAGGCGATCGAGGGCGAGCTCGTGGCCCTGGTCCGCGAGCAGATCGGCCCCGTCGCGGCCTTCAAGCTGGCGCTGACCGTGCAGCGGCTGCCCAAGACCCGGTCGGGGAAGATCCTGCGCGGGACCATGAAGCGCATCGCCGACGGCGAGCCCTGGACCACCCCGCCGACCATCGACGATGCCGGCGTCCTCGACGAGATCGGCGCCAGCCTCAAGGAGCGCGGGATCGGCGCCGGCTAGGCGCGGCGGCTAGCCAAGCGCGCGCCGGCGCGCCACCTATGCGGGATGCAGCCAAGCCGGAGCCCCGCATGACCGCCCGCCTGTTCGAGCCCCTGCGCCTCGACAACCTCACCCTCGAGAACCGCATCATCGTCGCGCCGATGTGCCAGTACTCGGCCCATGCGGGCCAGGCCGGCGACTGGCACCTCATGCATCTCGGGCAGATGGCGATGTCGGGGGCGGGGCTCCTCACCCTGGAGGCGACCGCGATCTCGCCCGAGGCGCGGATCTCGCCCACCGATCTCGGGCTCTATTCCGACGAGACCGAGCGGGCGCTGGGCCGGGTCCTCGACGCGGTGCGCGGCTACGCGCCGGTGCCGATCGCGATCCAGATCAACCATGCGGGCCGCAAGGCCTCCAGCCGCGCGCCCTGGGACGGCGGCGCCCAGATCGACCCCGAGGCGCCGGACGGCTGGCGCACGGAAGCGCCCTCGGCGCTGGCGCACGGGGAGGGCGAGGTCGCACCCCACGCCCTCGACTCGGAGGGGCTGAAGCGCATCCGCGACGGCTTCGTCGCCACGGCCAAGCGCGCCCTGAACCTCGGCATCGACGGATTCGAGCTGCACGGGGCGCACGGCTACCTGCTGCACCAGTTCCTCTCGCCCCTCTCCAACCGGCGCACCGACCAGTATGGCGGCGCGCTCGCCAACCGGATGCGGTTCCCGCTGGAATGCTTCGAGGCGGTGCGGGACGCCGTCCCGGCGGGCAAGCCGGTCTGGATGCGGGTCTCGGCCACCGACTGGGTCGAGGCGGGCTGGACCCTGGAGGAGACGGTGGAGCTCGCCCATGCCCTGAAGCGCCGGGGTTCGGCCGCGATCCACGTCTCCACCGGCGGCCTCTCCACCCGCCAGCAGATCCCGCTCTCGGCGGGCTACCAGGTGCCGTTCGCCGAGCGGATCAAGGCCGAGACCGGGCTCACCACGATCGCGGTCGGGCTCATCACCGAGGCCGCCCACGCGGAATCGATCCTGGCCCAGGGCCAGGCCGACGCGGTCTCCCTGGCGCGCGCCCTGCTCTACGATCCCCGCTGGCCCTGGCACGCGGCGGCCGAGCTCGGCGCGCAGGTGCGCGCGCCCCGCCAGTACTGGCGTTCGCAGCCGCGCCAGTTCAAGGACCTCTTCGCCGACACACAGCACGGACAGCGCTGAGCCTGCGGCGCGGGACGCCCGGGCACCGCCCGCTTTCCTTCTCAGCCCGCCCCGGCGGGCGTATCGTTAAGAGACACGCAGCATGGACGACGACGACGTCACGACCTTCGCGGTGGAGCGGGTCCGCCTGGACATCGAGAACGGCATCACCCTGATCTCGGGCGCCGACGACGAGGAGGAGCCGGCGGGCTACTTCATCATTCAGATCGAGAAGGGCGATCCCGACGGGCCGTTGATCGAGGTCTTCGGCGAGGACCTGACCCAGTCGGACGGCGTCACCCACCTCGAACTCGGCCTGCGCCACCTGCAATTCGCCTTCGACCCGCGCAGCACCATCGGGGCCGAGATGCCCTCGGTGCGCATCGAGTCCCGCACGGAGATCCCGGAGGGCGTGCGCGCCCGCCTGTCCGTGGCCTTCGGCAAACGCGCGAAGCGGGCCTGAGACCCGAGCGAGCGCGAAGCGCGCACGCGACCCACCATCATCGAGGCGAAGAGGCATTCCGTGGCGATCAAGGTCGGCGACTTCGTCGCATCCGACGACAACGAGGCCACCATGACGGTGGTGGCCCTGGAGGGGGACCGGGCGCTCTGCCGCTGGTTCGTCGACGGCGACGTCGACGGCGACGAGCAGGAGGCCTGGATCGACCTGACGGCGCTGACCGTTCTGTAGGCGGGGCTGCGCACAGAGCCGGAGGGGACATGTCCGAGATCGAGGAGAAGCGGCGCGAGATCGCCGAGCTGATCGCGCTGGAGCTCGGCCTCGGCGACCTCGAGGCGCTGAGCGCGGCCGACCGGGCGGTGGTGGACCGGCAGACCGACGAGACCATCGCGGGCTGCGCGGCGAACAGCCCGGAGCCCGCCGACTGCACCGAGGCCAATATCCGCCTGCGCGGCCTGCTCCAGCAGTACCAGGCCCTGCAGATCCTCCGGAGCGACGAGGCCGACGCGAGGCTGGCGGCGGAGGGCGAGGTCTTCGGCCGCGAGGACGATGCCTGAGCGGCCGCGCCCTCAGCGCGCCACCGCCCCGACCATCGGGCCGAGGGGCCGGCTGATGTCCGAGCGGTTCATCGACGGGGCGTAGAGGCTCGACACGCTGCCGTCGAGGAACAGCGCGTTGCGGCAGCCGAGGGTGTCCTTGAACAGCCGCGCGAAGGCGCCGAAGCTGACCGGGCGCTCCGAGATCGCGAACACGGCGGTGCGGCCGTCGTCGCGGACGCCGACCCCGTTGCGGATCTTCTGGCTGGGGCCGTCGGCGGAGATCTTGGGGTGGATGTGCCCGTCCACCACCAGCATCGGCCCCGACTGCGTGGCGAAGTCCGGCTTCGGAGGGCTGCGCAGGTAGCGGCCGGTCTCCATCACGCCGGCGCGCTCGCCCTTCACCCAGAAGATGCCGTTGGGCTTGAGGTGGAAGTTGCCCGGCCCGTTGGCGGTGGAGACGCCCTTCAGCTCGCGCCCGTCCTCGATGTAGAGCCCCACCGGGGCCTGGCCCTTGTCGTACATGCCGGCATTCATCGCGAAGCGCAGCCCCGTCCCCTGCTTCTCGGCGAGCGTCGAGAGGGAGGAGTAGGGCAGCCCGTCGGCGCCGAGCCAGAACACCCGGACCCGCTCGCGGCGCAGGTCCACGGTGCAGACCGTGTAGGCCTCGCCCTCCGCCTGGACGGCACGGCAGGGGGCGGGGCCGGGCGCGGCCGGCGCGGCCACCGCCGTTCCGGCGAGGGCGAGGCCGAGGCAGGCGGCACGCAGGAGGGCGGTGACCGGGGAACGACCCGCCTGAACGCGAGCCCGCACGACAACCTGCACCATGATCACCCGCATCGCCCTTGAGCCCGCTCGCCGGAGGATCGTGGCGGCCGGGTCCGCTTCCTCGCCCGAAACCCGCGGCGATTTCAAGGGCGGGTGCGCGGGGGCGGGGCGGGCGGCCTTCGCGCTTCACGATGACGGGAGAGGCAAAAGGTGCATGAACCCTTCCGGGTGCCTCCGCGTTTGAGGGTCAAGGGGACGTTTCGGCTTCTTTCGGAGACGATGTGATGAAACGAGTTGTTCTGGCCTCCGCGGCCATGATCGGCGCGCTCGCGATGATTCCCGCCACCGCAGAAGCGCGCGGTGGCTTCGGCGGCGGTGGTTTCCACGGTGGTGGCTTCCACGGCGGCGGCTTCGGCGGCGGTGGATTCCGCGGGGGCTTCGGTGGCGGTGGGTTCCGCGGCGGCTTCGGCGGCGGCGGCTTCCGCCATGCCGGCTTCGGTGGCTATCGCGGTGGCTTCGGCGGTTATCGCGGCGGGTATTACGGCCGCGGCTACGGGCGCGGATACGGCTACGGTCTCGGCGGCCTGGGTCTCGGCGTCGGCCTCGGCCTGGCGGCGGGCGGCCTCTACGGCGGCTACGGCCCGGGTTACGGCTACGGCTACGGCTACGCCCCGGTCGGCTACGGCGCCTACGATTACGGCTACGGCGGCGGCTGCTACACCGTCCCGCGCGTGCGCTGGACGCCGTACGGCTATCGCCGGGTGCTGGTCGAGCGCTGCTACTGACCGGATCCACCGGTTCGGAAAGCGCCGGGGGCCGCCGCGTGCGGCCCCTTTTTCATGTCGGTCGATTCCGATGCCGGTCGGCGTCCTATGCCGGTCGATGCGCCACGCCTCGGTGGCCGGACCGCCCGGCGCTCAGCGCCCTCGCTCGCCCCGACGCATCGGCATCGCGTCGATGGTCTCGAACAGCGCATCGGCCGGAATCGGCGCGGTCCCGGTCCGCTTGGCCTCGCCGTCCTTGCCGACGAGCACCACGCGAAAGCCGTCCGCCGGAAGGCCGAGGGCGGCGCGCAGGCGCCGCGCCTCCGCGGTGTCGCCGAAGGCCTCGCGGATGACGAGGTCGCGCTCCGTCGCCCCGGCACGGGCCCTGTCGAGTTCGGCACGCTGGGCCACCACCCGCGGATCGCCGGGCTCGGGGGCGGAGATCACCAGCACGCGCGACGACCAGCGGTCGCGTGCGAGCGGGTTCTCCGCCGCCTGAGCCGCCGTGACGCCGGCGAGCATCGCCCCGACCATCCGCCAACCGCGCGCCATCGCCGAACTCCCGTGCCGTTCACCGATCCGGGACAACGCGCCGGAGCGGCACGCGGTCCCGCGCGGAATTGTCATCGGCCGCGGCCGTCCCATCTGTCGGGGAACCTCCCGACCGGGCGCCTGCCCGCCGCACGCCCCTCGCACCTCGCGAACACTCCGGAATTCGCCATGACCCACGTGAACCGCCGCATCGTCCTCGCCGCCCGTCCGCACGGCGAGCCGAACGCCTCCCACTTCCGGCTGGAGGAGGGCCGGGTCCCGGTGGCGAAGGAGGGCGAGGTGCTCCTGGCCAACCGCTACCTCTCTCTCGACCCCTACATGCGCGGGCGCATGAGCGCGGCGAAATCCTATGCCGAGCCGGTCGCGATCGGCGACACCATGGTGGGCGCCACCGTGGCGGAGGTGATCGAGTCCCGCCATCCCGACTTTCGGGTCGGCGAGACCGTGGTGGGCTTCGGCGGCTGGCAGGACTTCGCCGTCTCGGACGGGCGCGGCCTGCGCCGCCTCGATCCGGAGGCCGCCCCCGTCACCACCGCCCTCGGCATCCTCGGCATGCCCGGCATGACGGCCTATACGGGCCTCCTCAACATCGGCCAGCCGAAACCCGGCGAGACCGTGGTGGTGGCCGCGGCCACCGGCCCGGTGGGCTCCCTCGTCGGCCAGATCGCCAGGCGGAAGGGCGCCCGGGCGGTGGGCATCGCGGGCGGCCCGGAGAAATGCGCCTTCCTGCGCGACACGCTCGGCTTCGACGCGGCCATCGACCACCGCGCCGAGGATTTTCCGGACGCGCTGGCCGCCGCCTGCCCGGAGGGGATCGACGTCTATTTCGAGAATGTCGGCGGCGCGGTCTTCGACGCGGTGCTGCCGCTCCTCAACAACTTCGCCCGGATGCCGGTCTGCGGCCTCGTCTCCGGCTACAACGCCACCGAGCTGCCGCCCGGACCGGACCGGGTGCCGGTGCTGATGCGCGCGATCCTGTCGAAGCGCCTGCATGTCCAAGGCTTCATCGTCTGGGACTTCGCCGCCCAGGAGGCCGAGTTCCTGCGCGAGGTCGGAGCGTGGCTGCGCGACGGCCTCGTGGTCCATCGCGAGGACATCGTCGGCGGGCTGGAGAACGCGCCGGAGGCCTTCGCGGGCCTGCTGCAGGGCCGGAACTTCGGCAAGCTCATCGTCCGCATCCGCTGAGCGAAGGGCAGGGCGCGCCTCCGGGGCGCCTTGCCCCCAGAACAGAACAAAGATAGAACATGCGAGTCCCCCCGATTCCCTGAGAGTCACGGGGACAGCCCGCCGACCGCGATTGCCGCCGGGGCCCGAGAGGCCCATGACAGGGCGGCGTCCCGGTCGTTCGGGGCCGCAGCGCGCAGTGAGATCGATCGGTAGGAGAGAGCGGCATGGCCGGCAGCGTGAACAAGGTGATCCTGGTGGGCAATCTCGGGCGCGACCCCGAGACACGGCGCCTCGCCTCCGGTGATCCTGTGGTCAACCTGCGCATCGCCACATCGGAGTCCTGGAAGGACAAGATGTCGGGCGAGCGCAAGGAGAAGACCGAGTGGCACTCGGTGGTGATCTACAACGAGAACCTCGCCCGCGTGGCGGAGCAGTACCTGCGCAAGGGCTCGAAGGTCTATATCGAGGGCCAGCTCCAGACCCGCAAATGGGCGGACCAGTCCGGCGTCGAGAAGTACACCACCGAGGTGGTGCTCCAGCGCTTCCGCGGCGAGCTGACCCTCCTCGACGGCCGCAGCGGCGGCGGTGAGATGGGCATGGACGAGGAGGGCGGCGGCCAGATCAGCCGGGGCGGCGATTTCGGCGGCGGTGGCGGTGGTGGCGGACGCGGCGGCGACCGCGGCGGGGATTACGGCGGCGGCCGTTCCTCGGGTGGCGGCGGCGAGCGCCGGCCGTCCTCGGGCGGCGGTGGCGGTGGCGGCTCCAAGCCGAACTTCGACCTCGACGACGACATCCCGTTCTAGGATTGGGCCGAACCGGAACGATCACCCGGATCGCAATGCCCATTGAGGTCAGGGTCGTCACCCTGACCTTCTTTACGGATCGTGGCGCGGGATCAGGACGGGGGCGAATTCGGGCGCGCTTCGCGGGCGGCCCGCCGATGCGCGTTCACGGCTCCGATACGCCCGCCGGATACCGTCTACTCGGTGAAGTCGGCGCGGCTCAGCCCGTAGCGCTGCATCTTTTCGTTGAGCGTACGCCGGGGAAGATCGAGCAGCCGCATGATCTCGGTGATGTTTCCCTGCGCCTGCTGCAGGGCTTGCCGGATCAGGTCCCGCTCGTAGGCCTCGACCCGCGTCGCCAGCGACTGCGGCCCGGCTGCCGTCGCGTCCAGCGGCCCGTCCTGCTGATCGAGGCCGAAGGCGTGGCGCTCGGCCGCGTTGCGCAACTCCCGCACGTTGCCGGGCCAGGGGCGCGCCACGATCTCCTGCAGGAGCCGGGCGCTCAGGGGACGCATCGTCCGCCCGTGCGCCTCGGCGGCGCGGGCGGCGAAGACCTCGAACAGGAGCGGGATGTCCTCCCGCCTCTCCCGCAGGGGCGGGATCCGCAGCTCGGCGACGCCGAGACGATAATAGAGGTCGGCCCTGAACTGCCCGGTCGCGGCCTGCGCGCGCAGGTCGACCTTGCTGGCGCAGAGCGTGCGCAGGTCGGCGGGCACCGCCGTGTTCGAGCCGAGACGCTCCAGGCTGCGTTCCTGCAGCACCCGCAGGAGCTTGACCTGGCCCGCCAGGGGCATCGCCTCGATCTCGTCGAGGAAGAGCGTGCCGCGATGAGCGTATTCGAGCTTGCCGATCCGGCGCTTCAGCGCTCCCGTGAAGGCGCCGGCCTCGAAGCCGAACAGCTCGCTCTCCATCATCGTGTCGGGAATCGCCCCGCAATTGACGGCCACGAAGCGGCCGTCCCGCCGGCCGGAGAAGGCGTGGAGGCATTGCGCCACCAATTCCTTGCCGGAGCCGGTCTCCCCGTTGACGACGACGTTGACGGGCGTCGCGGCGAGGTCGAGCACCTCGCGCCGCAGGGTCTCCATCACGCGCGACGTGCCGATGAGGCGGCTCTCGATGCCCTGCGCGTCGTCGACGACGTGGAGGCTGCGCAGGCGCAGCGTCAGGTGTCGCTTCTCGCAGGCGCGGCCGATGGCGTCGACGAGGCGCTCCGGGACGAAGGGCTTCTCGATGAAGTCGTAGGCGCCGCGCCGCATCGCCTCGACCGCCATCGGCACGTCCCCGTGCCCGGTCACGAGGAGGACCGGCAGGTCCGGATCGCGGGCCAGCGCCCGTTCGAGCACGTCGAGGCCGTCGGTCCCCGGCATCCGCACGTCGCTGACGAGGATGCCCGGAAAGCCCGCATCGATCAGGCCGAGCGCGGCCCGCGGTTCCGCGAAGGTCGAGACCTTGAAACCGGCGAGCGAGAGCCACTGGTGCAGGGCTTCGCGCACCGTCTCCTCGTCGTCGACGAAGAGGACCCGCGTCGCCCGGCCCGCCATCGCGTTCATGCGTCCGCCGCGGGCAGGACGATGGCGAGCACCGCGCCGCGCGCGCCGTTCGCGGCGGCGATGCTGCCGCCCAGGTCGCGGACGATCAGCGAGGACAGCGACAGGCCGAGGCCGAGCCCCTCGCCGGCCGACTTCGTCGTGAAGAAGGGATCGAAGACCTGCCCCATGTGCTCCTCGGCGATCCCGCCGCCGCTGTCGGCGACCGCGAGGCGCCAACAGGAACCCGCTTCGCGCGCCGCGGTCAAATCGAGCCGACGCTCGGGCGCGTCCTGCATCGCGTCGAGGGCGTTGACGATCAGGTTTAGCAGGACCTGCTCCAGGCGAATCGGCTCGGCCCATACCAGGGCTTCGGGCGGAATCGTACAGGTGACCGTGACGGCCTCCGCCCGGATGCGGGCCTGGAGCAGGTCGAGGGCGGCCTCCGACGCCGCGCGAAGCTTGACCGCCTCGCGGTGTTCCGTCCCGGTCTTGCGCGCGAAGGCCTTCAGGTGCCGAATGATCTCGGCGATGCGCTGCGTCACCTGGGTCATCCGCTCCAGGTTCCGCCGCACCGTCGCGCCGTCGCCGCGCTCCAGGAACACCGCGGTGCTGGCGAGGAAGGTGCGCAGGGCCGCCAGCGGCTGGTTGATCTCGTGGTTGATGGCCGTGGAGATCTGTCCCAGGGCGGCGAGGCGCCCGGCATGGATCAGTTCGTCCTGGGTCGACCGCAGGGCGGCGGTGGTGCGCTCCCGCTCCGCGATCTCGCTGCGCAGGCGGTCGTTGGCGGCGCTCAGCTCCCGGGTGCGTTCCGTGACGCGCTGCTCCAGGGCTAGGCGCATGGCCTGTTCGCTGCGCAGCCGCCGCCGCCGCTGGCTCCGCGCGGCGAGGGCGAAGGCGAGCGCGAGGCAGGTGATCCCGGCGGCCAGCGCCGCGAGCCCAGCTTGACGGAGGGTGGCGCCGGTCGGCGCGACGTACCAGATCGTCCAGTCGAACTCGGGCAGCGCGGTGCGCTCCACGAGCCCGCCGACGGTCCCGTCGCCGGTCGGCAGGTCGATCATGCCGGCGGGATCCCGATCCTGATCCAGGAGCGGCGTGAGAGCACTGTCGCCGTATTGCCGCTCGACACGGATGCGAGCCGCCTCGGCCGCGCCGACGCGATGGAGCGGGCGGTACTTCCAGGCCGGCTCGCTGGCCAGGAAGACGACGCCGGCGGCATCCGAGACCAGGACCTGTTCGCCGGCCTCGCGCCATTCGTTCGGCAGGCCCTCCAGGTCGACCTTGAGCACGACCACGCCCGCGACCCGTCCGTCCGCGCCCGGAACCGCCTTGCCGATGAACAGGCCGGGGACGCCGGTGGTGGTGCCGATGCCGAAGTAGTGCGAGACCCCCGTGGCCTTAGCCGCGGTGAAGTAGGGCCGGTACGCGTAGGACGTCCCGACGAAGCTGAGCGGCTGGTTCCAGTTGCTCGCGCCGCGCGTCAGGCCGTCCGGGTCCATCAGGTAGATGGCGGCCACGTTGGAGGCCGTCGCGATCGCCGCGAACTTGGCGTTGACGGCGGCGACGCGGTCCGGCGCGTCGACGTCGGCGAGGAGCGCCTGCACCTGCGTGTCGAGGGCGAGGACCGTCGGGAGGTACTCGTACCGGGCGATCGCCGCGCGCAGCACGGCCTCGGCGATCACGAGGCGCTGACGGGCCTGCCGGCGTGCCAGGTCGAGACCGGATTCGAGGGAGAGGCCGAAGACCACGAGGGTGGCGGCCAGCGTGACGGCCGCCAGGATCCATCGCCACAGCCAGATCGACTTGAGCACCGAACCCGCCCGGGTCATTCGGCGCGGGACCGCCCCGGCGAGGCTGGTGATGCGTTTCATCGGTCGGGCTCCTGACCGGACCGAGCGGACGTCGTCGGACATGGCGGGCACCGCGTCGAACCCGCGCCGTCCGGCGGGGGCTGCGGCATCGATATAGCGTCGCGGATCGCGATCGATCCAGCCCCCGGCCGCCGTCGTGGCGCGAGGCGGCCGGGGTCGGGTTCAATCGCCGAGGCCACCGACGCAGACATACTTGGTGTGCAGGTGGTCCTCGATCCCCTGATGGCCGCCCTCGCGGCCGACGCCCGATTCCTTCACGCCGCCGAAGGGAGCCACCTCGGTGGTGATGATGCCCTCGTTCACCCCGACCATGCCGTACTCGAGCGCCTCCGAGACCCGGAAGGCCCGGCCGAGATCCCGGGTGTAGAAGTAGCAGGCGAGGCCGAACTCGGTGTCGTTGGCCATCCGCACGGCCTCCGCTTCGTCCCGGAACCGGAAGATGGGCGCCAGGGGTCCGAAGGTCTCCTCCTTGGCGACGTCCATGCCCGGCACCACGTCGACCAGCACCGTGGGCTCGAAGAACGTGCCGCCGAGCGCATGGCGCCGGCCGCCCGCCAGGACGCGCGCGCCCTTTTCCGTCGCGTCCCGGATATGCGCCTCGACCTTCCGGACGGAGGCGTCGTCGATGACCGGCCCCTGCTCCACCCCGTCCTCCATGCCGTTTCCGACCTTGAGCGCCGAGGCCGCCCGCGCGAGCCGCGCGGCGAAGGCGTCGTGGATGCCGTCCTGAACCAGGAAGCGGTTGGTGCAGATGCAGGTCTGGCCCGAATTGCGGAACTTGGACGCCATGGCGCCCGCCACCGCGCGGTCGAGGTCGGCGTCGTCGAAGACGATGAAGGGCGCGTTGCCCCCGAGTTCCATCGAGACCTTCTTCACCGTACCGGCGGCCTGCCCCATCAGCAGCTTGCCGATCCCGGTCGAGCCCGTGAAGGTGATCTTCTTGACCAGCGGGTTGCCCGTCATCGCCCCGCCGATCCCCGTCGCCGACCCGGTCAGGATCGAGACGAGGCCGGCGGGCACCCCGGCCCGCTCGCAGAGGAGGCCCCAGACGAGGCCGGACAGGGGCGTCTGGGCGGCGGGCTTGATCACGATCGGACAGCCGGCGGCCAGGGCCGGGGCGAGCTTGCGGGCGATCATGGAGGACGGGAAGTTCCAGGGCGTGATCGCCGCCACCACGCCAACCGGTTCCTTGGTGACGAGGATCCGCCGGTCGGGCCAGGGCGAGGGGACCACGTCGCCGTAGACGCGGCGGGCCTCCTCGGCGAACCACAGGACGTAGGCCGCCGACATCGCGATCTCGCCCCGCGCCTCGGCGAGGGACTTGCCCTGCTCGGCGGTGAGGATGCGGGCGAGGTCCTCCGCGTTCTCGCTCACCAGCGCGGCGAGCCGGCGCAGGATGGCGGCGCGCTCGCCCGCGGTCCTCGCCCGCCAGCCCGGAAAGGCCGCGTGCGCGGCCTCGATCGCCCGTCGCGTCTCCTCCGCGCCGAGGTTCGGCACGTGGGCGAGGAGGCCCCCAGTCGCCGGGTTCGTCACGGCGATCGGGTCCGGGCCGGCGCGCGACCAGTCCGCGCCGATCGGGCAGGCATCGACGAGCAGGCTCGGGTCGTTCAGGGCGAGGGTCTCGGTGTCGGGCATCACGGAAGGCCTTTCGCAGGAAGGTCGCGAAGCGGGAGGCGAGGGATTCGGGCGGCGGAGTCAGCCGGCGGGGGCGGCGTGCGGGTTCTTCACCTTGGCGCGCAGTTCCTCGACGAGGACGCGGGTGTTCTCCGAGTAGTCGATCGGCACGGCCACGAGGTGGACGCCCCCGGCCTGGAAGGCCTTCTCCAGGGTCGGCTCCAGGTCCTCGACCGCTTCGACCCGGTGCCCGGTCGCGCCGTAGGACGCGGCATAGGTCACGAAATCCGGATTGCCGAAGGTCATGCCGTAATCGGCGAACCGGTCGACCGCCTGCTTCCAGCGGATCATGCCGTAGGCGGAATCGTCGATGATCAGGACGACGAGGTTGAGCTTCAGCCGGACGGCGGTCTCCATCTCCTGGCTGTTCATCATGAACCCGCCGTCGCCGCACACCGCCATGACGCGGCGCTCCGGATGGAGCAGGGCGGCCATCATGGCGGAGGGCAGGCCCGCGCCCATCGTGGCCAGGGCGTTGTCGAGGAGCAGCGTGTTGGCCACGTAGGTGCGGTAGTTGCGCGCGAACCAGATCTTGTACATCCCGTTGTCGAGGCAGACGATGCCGTCCTCCGGGATGACCCGGCGCACGTCGCGCACCAGCCGCTGCGGGGTCACGGGGAAGCGGTCCTCGTCTGCCCGGTCGGCGATCCGCCCGAGGATGTGCTCCCGCAGGGGCAGCAGCGCGCCCGCATTCGGCAGCCGGCCCTCGATCCGGTCCGCCAGGAGCTTGAGGGTCGGGCCGAGGTCGCCCACCACCTCGGCATCGGGGTAGTAGACCTCCTCGACATTGGCCGAGGTGTAGCTGACGTGCAGCACCTTCTGGTCGGCCTGCCCCATGAAGAAGGGCGGCTTCTCGACCGTGTCGTGGCCGATGGCGATGATGAGGTCGGCCGCGTCGATCGCCTCGTGCACGTAGTCGCGCTCCGACAGGGCGGCGGTCCCCATGTAGAGTTCGGTCCCGTGCGCGACCGTGCCCTTGCCCATCTGCGTCGTGAAGAACGGGATGCCGGTGCGCTGCACGAAGCCGCCGAGGTCGCTCGTGGAGCGCGGGCGGCTGGCGGCGGCCCCCAGCATGACGAGGGGCCGCCTGGCGGCGACGATCATCTCGGCGGCCCGCTCGATCGCCGAGGGGTGCGCGACCGGGATGTCGATCGGGTGGCGCGGCACCGTGTAGGGCTCGGCCTCCTCCGCCGCGATGTCCTCGGGCAGTTCCAGGAGGACCGGCCCGGGCCGCTCCTCCATGGCGACGCGGAAGGCGTCGCGCACGATGGTGGGAATGGAGGCGGCCGAGACGATCTGGCGGGCCATCTTGGTGATCGGCTTCATCGAGGCGATGACGTCGACGATCTGGAAGCGGGCCTGGCGGGCCTTCAGGATGCCCTTCTGGCCGGTGATGATGAGCATCGGCATGGCGCCGAGATACGCGTAGGCGGCGCCCGTGGAGAAGTTCAGCGCGCCCGGCCCGAGCGTCGCGAGGCAGACGCCGGGCTTGCCGGTGAGGCGCCCGTAGGTCGCGGCCATGAACGCGGCGGCCTGCTCGTGCCGGGTCAGGATCAACGCGATCTTGGAGTTGCGCAGGCTCTCGACGATGTCGAGGTTCTCCTCGCCGGGGATGCCGAAGATGCGCTCGACCCCCTCGTTCTCCAGGGCTTGGACCAGCAGATCGGAGCCTTTCGGCATGGGTTTCTCCAGTTCAGAGCTGTGTCGATTTCGAAGATTGCACGGCCGGGATCGGTGCGACGATGCCCGGTGACGGCCGTGGCACGAGCCGGCGATGCGCCTGAACCCTCGCCGGCCGGTTTTCTCAGACCTTGGCGCGACGGCCTTCCTGGGCCCACCCGCCTCGGGTGGGCCCGGCACCGGCGCGTCGTCGGACCGGCGCGGTGGCGCTCAGCCGCTCATCCGGCCGTTGCCGTCGAGGTAGCCGTACTTGCGCGTGTCGGGCATCCAGAGCGAGGCGGCGAAGGCCACGGCCGCCATGGCGGCGACGTACCAGAAGAACAGGGTCTCGTTGCCGTAGGACTTGAAGGACAGGGCCACGTACTCCGCCGTCCCGCCGAACATGGCATTGGCGATGGCGTAGGGCAGGCCCACGCCGAGCGCGCGCACCTCGGCCGGGAACAGCTCCGCTTTCACCACGCCACTGATCGAGGTGTAGAAGGTCGCGATCACGAGGCCGACCAGGATGAGGGCGAAGGCCGCATAGGGGTTGGTGACCAGCGACAGGGAGGAGAGCAGCGGGACCGCGCCGAGCGTGGCCAGCCCGCTGAACAGGATCATGTTGTTGCGCCGCCCGATCCGGTCCGAGAGGATGCCGAACAGAGGCTGGAGCAGCATGAACACGACCAGCGCCAGGGTCATCACGGTCGAGACCGTCTTGAGGTCCAGCTTCACCGTGTTGACCAGGAACTTCTGCATGTAGGTCGTCATCGTGTAGAAGTAGAGCGACCCGCCCATGGTGAAGGCGAACGTGATGAGCAGCGCCCTCTTGTGCTGGAGGAGCGCCCGCAGCGAGCCCGCCTCCTTGCTCTTCATCGTTTCGTGGGAGATCGATTCCTTCAGGGAACCGCGCAGCATCATCGCGACGATGGCGGCCGCGGCGCCGATCAGGAACGGGATGCGCCAGCCCCAGGCCCGCATCTCCTCGCCGGTCAGGGCGTGCTGGAGTGCGAACACCACCAGGACCGCCAGCAGCTGCCCGCCGATCAGGGTGACGTACTGGAACGAGGACAGGAAGCCCCGGCGGCCGTTTCCGGCGATCTCGCTCATGTAGGTCGCGGCCGTGCCGTACTCGCCGCCGACGGAGAGCCCCTGTGCCAGGCGCGCCACCAGGAGCAGCACCGGGGCCAGCACGCCGATGCTCTCGTAGGTCGGCAGCAGGCCGATCATCAGCGAGCCGGCGCACATCAACAGGACCGAGAAGACCATCGACGACTTGCGGCCCCGGCGGTCGGCGATGCGGCCGAAGATCCATCCGCCCAGGGGACGCATGAAGAACCCGACCGCGAAGATCCCAGCGGTGGCCAGGAGCTGTCCGGTCGGGCTGCTGCTCGGGAAGAATGCAGAGGCAAAGTAGATCGAGGTGAAGGCGTAGGCGTAGAAATCATACCATTCGACGAGATTGCCGGAGGAGGCGGCGAAGATGGCCTTGATCTTCTGGCGGTCCGACGTCTCGGCGGCTGGGACAGCCCCCAGCATCGCGGTTGCAGCCGTATTCATGTGCGTTCTCCCGTCTCTGGATTTCATCCCGCGCCGCTGCGGAGCGGGATCGACGCACCTTCACCGTCCCCGGACCTTCGGCCTCTTGCGGGCAGCGGCATCAAGATGCGCAGAACCGCTTCGGCAACGTTGATGCCAGGTCGAAAAAATCCATGAAACGCTTTTTAATCAGTATCTTAAGCGAAGACGAGAAAGCCCGTATCGGCGGACATCCGCCGATCCGAAGCCGGCCTTCGGCGGATTTCCGCTAAAGGCCGTCGCCGAACCCGATCCGCGCTCATCGCCGGCGCGCCCTCCCGATCCGCCAGGCCGGACGGCAGGGACCGCTCCGCCCGGGCTCGGGCCTTCCGGGGTCGGCACGATCGCCGACGACCAGGCGCGAGGAGGGTCTGCCGGCGGCATCGACGGCGGCAAAGCCATCGACGGCGACAAGGGCATCGACGGCGACAAGGGATCAAATCCCCCGCTCGTTCGTCTCCTGTAAAGGCCAAGCTCGCCGCGCCATTCCGCGCGGGGACTGTGGCTCGGCAGGCAGGGGTGTCCCGTGAGCATCGGACTGATCGCGCTTCTCGATGACATCGCGGGTCTCGCCAAGGTGGCGGCGGCTTCCCTCGACGACGTCGCGGCCCAGGCGGGCCGCGCCGGAGTGAAGGCGGCCGGCGTCGTCATCGATGATGCCGCCGTGACGCCGCGCTACGTCGTGGGCTTCGCCGCCGAGCGCGAGCTTCCCATCGTCGGTCGCATCGCCCTGGGATCCCTGCGCAACAAGCTGCTGTTCCTGCTGCCCGCCGCCCTGGCGCTCGGCGCCTTCGCGCCCTGGGCGATCACGCCCCTGCTGATGCTCGGCGGCGCCTATCTCAGCTACGAGGGCAGCGAGAAGGTCTACGAGGCGCTGTTCCCGCACCGGGCCCACGCCCACGAGGCCGCGCGCGATGGGGCGGCCGGCAACGCCCAGGCCCTGGAGGACCAGAAGGTCTCCAGCGCGATCAAGACCGACTTCATCCTGTCTGCCGAGATCATGGCGATCACCCTCGCGGCCCTGCCCGAGGGTTCCATCTGGATGAAGACCGCCGTCCTCGCCGTGGTGGCGGTGGGAATCACGGTGGCGGTCTATGGCGGCGTGGCCCTGATCGTGAAGGCGGACGATGCCGGCGTCGCCATGGCGGCCAACGGGTCGCGCTCGGCCTTCGGCGGCCTCGTGCGCGGCGTCGGCCGCGCGCTGGTCAAGGGCATGCCGGGCTTCCTCAAGATCCTGGCGATCGTCGGCACCGCCGCGATGATCTGGGTCGGCGGCGGCATCCTGGTGCACGGGCTGGAGACCTACGGCCTGCCGCAGATCGGGCACGCCATCCACGCGGCGGCGGCCGGGGCGGCGAGCGCGGCCGGACCCCTCGCCGGAACGGTGGAGTGGCTCGTGACCGCCGCCGGCTCCGGCCTCGTCGGCCTGGTGGTCGGTGCGGCGCTGATCCCGGTGACGAGCTTCGTTCTGGCACCGGCCTGGAACCGCGTGGCCCGCCTGCGAACGAAGACCGCCTGAGCCTACGGGGCGCCGCGCAGGTGGGCGAGGTGCCGGATGGCGAGTTCGTAGCCGTGCGTGCCGAAGCCCGCCATCACCGCCGTGGCGGCGAGCGACACGTAGGAATGATGCCGGAAGGCCTCGCGCCGGTGCACGTTCGAGATGTGGCACTCGATGACCGGCACCGTGCAGGCGTTCAGCGCGTCGAGGATCGCGACCGAGGTGTGGGTGTAGGCGCCGGCATTGATCACGATGCCGGCCGAGTCGACCCGGTAGGCCTGGATCCAGTCGATGAGCTGGTGCTCGGCATTGCTCTGATGGAAGGCGAGGGCGAGGCCGAAGCTCGCCGCCAGGGTCCGGCAGCGGCTCTCCACGTCCGCGAGCGTCTCGTGCCCGTAGATGTGCGGCTCGCGCTGTCCGAGCAGGTTCAGGTTCGGGCCGTTCAGGATCAGGATCGTGTCGCTCATGGTGTCCCGTCATAAGGCCGGAGCGCGGGTCCGGAAAGGGTCCGGTCGCGCCTGAGGCGCCCCCGCTTGCGGTCGCCGCCATTGCCGGCCATGCCGGGCGGGGAGGGGCACCGACAATTGCCCCCACAGGAGGAGACCCCATGAACGCGCCCGTCGTCGTCGCCGTCGCGATCACCGGCTCGGTGCCGCGCAAGTCCGACAATCCCGCCCTGCCGGTGACCGTGGCCGAGCAGATCGCCTCGACCCGGGAGGCCTATGCCGCCGGCGCCACCCTCGCCCATGTCCACGTGCGCAACGACGACGAGACACCGTCCTCGGACCCAGACCGCTTCGCCGCCGTGCAGGACGGCCTGCGCCGGTATTGCCCCGGCCTGATCGTCCAGTTCTCGACGGGCGGGCGCGGACGCGATCCGGCGAGCCGGGGCCTGTCCCTGCAGCACCGCCCCGACATGGCCTCGCTCTCCACCGGGTCGGTCAATTTCCCGACCATCGTCTACGAGAACCCCGCCACGCTGGTGACGGACCTGGCTGGCCAGATGAAGCGCTTCGGCGTGCGCCCCGAGATCGAGATCTTCGACCTGTCCCATCTCCACGGCGCCCTGCGCCTCGTCGAGGCCGGGCTGATCGACGATCGCCCGCACGTGCAGTTCGTGATGGGGGTCAAGAACGCGATGCCGGCGGACCCGCGCCTCCTCGACCTCATGCTCGGCGAGATGCGGCGCATCCTCCCGAAGGCGACCTGGACGGCCGCCGGGATCGGCCGGCACCAGGCGGAGGTGATGGACTGGGCCCTTGCCCGCGGAGCGGATGCCGTCCGGACCGGACTCGAGGACAACATCCGGATCACCCGCGAGCGGCTCGCCAGCGGAAACGCCGAGCTCGTCGCCCTGGCGGCCGAGAGGGTCGCGCGCCACGGTCGTCGGGTCGCGACGCCCGCGGAAGCGCGCATTGTCCTGGGCCTGCCGGAGGCCTGAACGGCCAAAGCCCGCCCTGGTTTTCACCGGGGCGGGCTTTGTATGGTTGGGCTTTGTGTATTGGTTGCGGGGACAGGATTTGAACCTGTGACCTTCAGGTTATGAGCCTGACGAGCTACCGGGCTGCTCCACCCCGCGCCACCTGTG
>NZ_LMMZ01000006.1 GCF_001422885.1 Methylobacterium sp. Leaf104
ACCTTCGTGATCGCCGCCGTCAAAGACGTCTTGCCGTGATCCACGTGACCAATCGTGCCAATGTTGCAGTGCGGCTTCGTACGCGCGAATTTCTCTTTGGCCATCGTCTCTTTCCTGCGGCAAGCTCACACGAGCGGTCGCCCGGGCTGTCGCTCGACAAGGTGTCGAGCCGGGCGAAAGACGGGGGCCCGCTTAGAGGCTTGCCGTCCTTTGATCAAGGGCCTTGCGGGATAAGCCGCTCCGGCCGGCTACGGAACCGGGCGCCGGACGGGCGAGGCGGCGAGCAGCGCGGCCCGGTCCAGTCCCAGGGCGGCGGCGATTTCCTCCAGCGCCCGCGCCTCCACGTCGGCGATGCCGTCGAGGTCGGCGACGTCCGCTGCGACGAGGAACGTCGCCTCGCGCTCGTCCTGTCCGCGCCCCTCGATGGCGGCGACGCGGCGCAGGTTCTCGGCCCGGCCGGCGCGGGTCCGGGCGCGGGCGATACCGTCGTAGAGCTCGCTCTCGAGCATCAGCCGGTCGTAGCCCTTCTCGAGGATCGGATTGGCCTGCAGGCCCGCCAGGGCCGTGTCGAATTCCGCGCTGGCGATCTCCCCGTCGGCGACCATCACGTTGGCGGCGGCCGCGACCATCGCCTGCATGAGGGCCTTGTCGCCGGCATAGGCGGTCACGGTCTGGCTGAACCGGCTGACGATGTCCTGGAAGATGTTCATGGGGACTCTGGAAGCGGACGGCATCGGGGGGCTGCGTGGCATCCACGCCGGGGCAGGCATCGCGGTTCCGCGCGCCGAAGACAAGCCGCTGCCCCTGCTCAGAACAACGCCACCAGGGCGATGCCGCCGATCATCAGCACGCCTCCGAGCGCGCGCCACAGGGTGAGCGGATGCTGCTCGAATCCGATCCACCCGAAGTGGTCGAGCAGGATCGAGGTGATGACACCGGCGGTGACGAGGAGCCCGAGATAGGGCGCGGCGCCGATCTGCTGGGCGACGAAGAGCTGCGACAGGATCAGGAACGCGCCCACCACGCCGCCGAACCAGGCCCAGAGCGGTACGGCCCGGATGTCGCCGAGGCTCGGCAGGGCGAAACGGCCGAGGACCAGTCCGATCAGGAGCAGAGTCACTCCACCGGCCAGCGACACGACGATCCCTGCGGCGAAGGGCTGCGTCAGGTTCTTGGAAAGGGTCGCGTTCACCCCCGACTGGACCGCATTGGCGATGCCGGCCAGGAGAGCGAAACCGTAGAGGAACCACATGGACGATCCTCGGCCTTCAGCGTTGCGGACCGGGCCGCGGGGGCGTGGCCGGGTCTGGAAGGTAGCCTGCGATAAGTCCTTGGCGAGGGTTCGGGATCGTCTAAGAACGCCGATGCCGCAGAACATCGAGGATCCGGGCATGGACGGGACGGCCATTTCGTCGGCGGACGCCGTCGAGCCGGGACCTGCGGAGAGCAGCGCGACCGAACCGCGCGATCTCCGCTTCGCCTTGCGCGCGGCGACCGACGCGGCGCACCGTCGCCTCGATGCGGGGTTTGCCGCGCATGATCTGAGCCGGCGGACCGACTATGCGACCTTCCTGTCGGCGATGCGCGATCCCTTCGTGCAGATCGAGGCTTGGCTCGACGGAGCCGATGCGGCGGACCTGCCGCCGGACTGGCCGGCGCGCCGGCGCGCCGATTTTCTCCTTGCCGACCTACGGGGTCTGGCGATCGGGGCGCCCGACACCCTTCCCGAGCCCCTGCCCCAGGGCTTGGCCGGGGCCGAGGCGCCTGGCCTTCTCTACGTGCTCGAAGGCTCCCGCCTCGGCGGGAAGGTCCTGCTGCGACAGGTCCTGGCCAGTTCCGACCCCGACGTCCGAGGGAATGCCCGCTTCCTTCGGCATGGCGAGGGTGCCCGCCTGTGGCCGAGCTTCGCGGCCTGGCTCGCCACTCGCCCAGCGGACGCCGAAGCCGCCGCGATCCGCGGTGCCCTGCGTGCCTTCGCGCTGTTCGAGACCGCCCAGGCCCGGGGCTAGGCTGGGACGGGGGGGCTCGCCAGGGCTCGCCGCAGCGTGTCGGCGGTGTAGGGCTTCTTGATCATCGTCACGGCACCCAGTTCGGGCGGGATGCGGAAGCTCTCGCCGTATCCGGTGGCGAAGACGAAGGGCACGCCGGCCGCGACCAGGCGGCGGGCCACCGGCAGGCTCGTCTCAGCGCCTAGATTGACGTCGAGCAGGGCGAAGCTCGGTCGGGCCGCCTCGATCTGCCGCAGGGCCTCGTGCACGGAGCCTGCCATGTCCACCGCGCTCGCTCCCAGCGTTGCGAGGATCTCCTCCGCTTCGAGGGCGATGATCATGTTGTCCTCGACGACCAGGACGGAGCCCGACAGCGCCTTCGCGTCGAGCTCGGGCGAGCGCTCGCGCTCCCGGGACGGCGATGCCACGGCGGCCGGGGCGGCACGCACGTAGCGCGCCGGCACCGCGAAACGGCCGCGCAGGCCGGTGAGCTCGTAGGCGATCTCCGCCTCACCCTTCAACTCGTAGGGGATCGAGCGCTCGATCAGCGTGGTGCCGAATCCACGCCGGCGGGGCGGCTTCACCGGAGGGCCGCCGCTCTCGCGCCAGTGGATGACGAGGCACTCCGAGGCGTCGCGCTCCCAAGACACGTCGACTTCCCCAGCCGCCTCCGACAGGGCGCCGTACTTCGCCGAGTTCGTCATCAGTTCGTGGATGACGAGGGCGAGGGTGGAGAACGCCTGGGGTTCGAGGAGCACGTCGAGACCGTCCAGGCGGACGCGGCCGGCTTGCTGGTCGAGGTAGGCCTCGGCTTCGAGGGTGATGAGGTCGCGCAGGGAGCCCGGCCCCCAGTTGGTGGTGGTGATTTGGTCGTGCGCCCGGGCGAGCGCCTGGATGCGCTCGCCGATGACCCCTGCGAAATCTTCGACGCTGTCGGCCCCGGAGCGGCTCTGCGCGACGATGCCGCGGATGAGGTTGAGGATGTTGCGGACCCGGTGGTTCAACTCAGCGATCAGCAGCTCCTGGCGCTCCTGCGCGGTCTTGCGCTCCTTCTCGGCGGAATCAGTGAGGCGCAGGATGACTTCGAGCAGCGTGATGCGCAGGGCCTCGGCGATGCGCAGGTCGGCCGCGCTCCAGGGCGCGGCCTGACCACGAACCACCTCCGTCCAAGCCTCGAAGCTCTTGCGCGGGGTGAGGCGCAGGCCGTTCGGCCCGAGGCTCGCCGGCTTCTCCGGATTGCCGGCCCAGGTGACGGTGCGGGCGATCTCGCGGCGGAAGAACACGAGGAAATCCCGCGGTGCCCGGGAGATGGGGATCGCCAGGAGGCCGGCCGCACGCTCGGTGTAATCGGCTGCCGGCGGATGGACCGCGCCGATCTCGTGGGTCGCGAAGGCGCGGCTCGTGGCCGTACGGTTCAGGAAGCGCACGAGTCCGGTGAATTCCTCCGCCGTCGGCGTCGCGCCCCGCAGGGTGATCTCGCCGTTGACCCAGACGCCGATGCCGTCGCAGGTGACGATGCCGGCGATATCGTCGAGGAAGTCGGTGATGTTCTCCAGGCTCGTCCCGCCCGATGCGAGCGCGCCCATCAGCCGGTCGTGCAGCGCGCGGGAACTGCCCTCGTAGGCGGCCTCCGCCTCGCGCTCGCGGCTTTCCAGGATCAGGGAGAACATCTGTCCGAACAGTTCGGCCCCGGTCCGACGCTCCAGGGAAATGTGGCGCGGCTCGGTGTGGTGGCAGGCGAACAGGCCCCAGAGCTTTCCGCCGCGCAGGATCGACACGGAGAGCGAGGCCCCTACGCCCATGTTGCGCAGATATTCCAGATGGATCGGCGACACCGTGCGCAGGGTGCTCAACGACAGGTCGAGCGGACGCCCGTCCGGATCGCGCTGTGGCAGGACGGCGACGGCCTGCGCATCGACGTCGGCGATGATGCGCAGCCAGTTGCGCTCGTAGAGAGCGCGTGCCTGCTTCGGGATGTCGGAGGCCGGGTAGTGCAGACCGAGATAGGGAGGCAGGCTGGAACGGGCGGATTCGGCGATCACCACGCCCGAGCCGTCGGGGTCGAAGCGGTAGACCATGGCCCGGTCGAACCCCGTCAGCGCCCGCATCTGGCGCACGGCCTCCCGGCAGAACGGCTCGAAGCCGACGGTCTGCTGGAGGCGCCCGACCATGCTGCGCACGAGATTGCCGGCGTTCAGGTGCTCGCTGACGCTCGGCTCGGCCTCGATGACGATGGTGCCGCCCGACAGGTGCAGGGCGATGTCGAAGGGGGCACCCCCCGGCTGCAGGGCGGTGCCGAAGATCCTGTCGATGGCATCCGGCCCGCGAAGCGCCTGGAGATGGCCGCGGATCAGGTGAATCGCCTCGCCGTCGACGAGATCCGCCAACGGAAGGCCGAGAAGGTCCATCCCGCCATGACCGAGCCACTCTCCCGCGTTCTCGGAGGCCCGGACGACCATCCAATCCGGCGAGACGGCGATCAGGAAGCCGAAGGGCTGGACCGCGCCGAGGATGTGGATCGGTTCGCGATCGCAGGAGGTCAGGTCGACGAGCCGGGCTGATTCTAAATGATCGGTCATCAGGTTTCTGGTTCGTCGGTCCCAAGTCCGCTCCGAGTGGCGCGTCGAGAACAACGACGGACCGTCGCGAAAGTCTCCTCGATAGTCGTGCAACGGACACAGTTCCCGGTCGACCGTGTTCGAGGCGCCACAGGCGACCGCCGACTCAGCCCGTTCGACCCCCATCGGACCGGGTTCCGATCCGGTGCGCGAGTCCAGCCGTGAGGGCGGCTCCGATCAGATAGGTGGCAAGACCCAGCGCTCCGCCTTCCAACCAGAAGCCTGTGCGGCCCGGAACCACTCCGGAGGCGGCGAGGCAGCCGGCCAGGGCCGCTGCCCCGACAAGCGCGCGGGCACTCCATCGGGCAGCCGGCGTGCGTGGCGGGCCCGTCAGCATGCCGACGGTGCAGCCGAGGAGTGCGCTGGCGATCGCCAGGGGCCAGAGCGTCGTTGCCAGGAGGGTCACGCCATCGGCCTCGGTTGAATCGTCATGATCGCGCCGCGATGCCGACACCCTGCCCAGGCGGCCGCTGCAGGCCCGGCGGTGCGACCGTGACCTGCTCCGGGCGGAGTCCGGCCTGGAGCAGGTACTCCACGATGGCGAGGGCGCGCACTTGCGCGAGGTCGGGGGCGGGTTCCGTGGGCATGGCGGGTTTGGGTTCCGGCTTGGCGGCCTTGTCCTTCGAGGCCGTCTTGCCGGATGCCTTGTCTCCGGAGGATTTGATCGATGCCTTGGCAGAATCCTTGGTCGCGTCCTTGGACGTCTCCAGCGAGGCGGTGCTCTCCACCGCGGTCTCGGCGACGGGCTTGGGGGCCGCGGCCCCGGTCGGGTCGAGGTGACCCGTGATCACGAGGCGCAGGGTCGGACAGGTCTTGCCGAGGGCGGCGATCCCGTCGAGGAGCGGGTAGAAGGCCGGCTTCAGGGTCGTGCTTCCGGGCGGAAACACGAGGGGCTGGCCCGCGGCGAGACGGCCCTCGATCGCGGCGGCGCAGGCCTCCGGTGTACGGGCCGGTGCCGCGTCGGGCGTCGTCACGGCGACTTCTGCGGTCCAGCCCGGCGGCATGGCGGACGACAGATCGTCGGAGATCCGCCGGGAGCCCTGGGCATACGGGCTCTCGCCCGTCAGGGTCAGGGAGCGATCGGCGATCTGGGCCTCGCCCCGCGCCAGCAGAGCGAGGGCCGTCGCGGTGGACCGGAGCACCCGGGCGAGCTCGTGCGGAGCTCCTTCGCCGAGGCGTGTGCGGTCGATCAGGCGCTCGCGGAACAGCCGCGGCCGCAGAGTCCCGAGCAGGATCTCCCGCGTCTCGGCATCCGGCAGGTGGCCCGTCACCGTCACGGCCTCGACATCGCGCCGAAGTGCGACGCGGTAGGGCGACAGCGGCCGCGTCGTCAGGGCGGTGCCGCCCCGACCCAGACCGGCGGGCATCCCGTCACGCAGCAAGGCCTCGATCTCGGGAATGGCCTGCGCGTCGAGGGCGACCCCATTCACGGCCACGCGCCCATCGGCGACGCCGACGCTGCCCTCCTGGATCAAAGCTGCGAGTTGCAGGACGAAGCGGGCCATGGCGCCGGCGTTCACGTCCGCCGGAAGCCCGCGGGCGTTGCGCATCCGGTCCTCGACCTGCCCGGTTTCGGACACCTGCGCCGCCTGGGCCCGGATCTCGGCACGGACGGATTCCGAGACCACGTGACCCGAGAGCGTGACCGCGCCACCGGGTTCGCGCATCACCACGAAGCGAAAATCCGGGACGATGGCCGGAAGGATCTCGATCCGGCCGAGGTTGTAGCCGGTGGGCAGATCGGTCAGGGCGCTCCGCACGGCCGCGTCGTCGGCGATCGAGGCCGCCTCGCCGACGACCGAGAGGCGCGTGTCTTCCAGCATCACCCGGCCGCCGGGGGCGAGGGCGCGCAGGCGTGCCAGGGCGTAGGCGGCCGCGGTGGCGAAATCCGTGGGCGCCCCGAGAGCGGCGCGCGCGCGATCGCGCAGGACCATCCCCGGCTCGAGGGCGGGTGTGAGTTGCTCGGCCAGGGCGCCTGCGCCGATCTCGGCCGGCCGGACCCCCGTGAGCGCGACGCCGTCCCGCTCCCGGGTCGCGATCCAGACGAAGGGCGAGGCCAGCTCGACCACCCCGACCGGGCCGACGACGCGTCGAACACCCTCGATGGCGGCGAGGCGCCGATGGGCCGCATCGCGGGTGGCGGCATCGGGCGCCTCACCGGTGACCAGGAGGTCGCGACCGTCGACGGCCACGCGCAGCCACGGCTCTGCGCCCGCCGCCGCCGTCGCCCGGGCTATCGCGTCGGCCTCGACGCCGAGCTGCGTCTCGAAGCGCGGCGTGATCCAGGCGGCGGAAAGGCCGAGGATCAGCGCGAGCCCGGGCAGGCCGGCGGCCCAGCCGAGACGGCGGCATCGGTCACGGAGTACGGAAGCGGCGGACACGTCGGACCCCGATGGCAGGCGGCGCGCGGGAGCGAACGCCAGGATGGTATCCCACACGCATTTCGCGGCATCATGAAGGCCGGGCGCCGCTCAGGCGTCGCGCAGCATCTCCAGTTCGAGCCAGCGGTCCTCGGCCTTGGCCAATTCGGTCTCGGCGACGCCGAGGAGGTCCGAAGCCTTCGCGAAGCGGGCCGGGTCGCGGGCGTAGAGGCCCGAATCGGCCAGGACATCGCGCAGCTTGGCAATGTCGGATTCCAGCTTCCTCATCCGGTCAGGCAGGGTCTTCAGTTCGTGCTGGTCCTTGAAGCCGAGCTTCGGCTTGCCGACAGGGCTAACCGCATCGCCGGACTTGGCGCGATCCTTCGCATCGGCGCGGGCCTCGGCCTTCTCGGCCCGCCCGGCCGCCGCCCGGGCCTGCACGCCCTCACCACGCTGTGCGATCATGTCGGTGTAGCCGCCGGCATATTCGACCCAGCGGCCCTCCCCCTCGCTGACCAGAACGCTGCCCACGACCCGGTCGAGAAAGTCCCGGTCGTGGCTCACCAGGATCAGGGTGCCGGAGTAATCCGCCAGCATCTCCTGCAGGAGGTCGAGGGTCTCGAGGTCGAGGTCGTTGGTGGGCTCATCGAGGACGAGGAGGTTCGCGGGCTGGGCCAGGGCGCGGGCGATGAGCAGACGGTTGCGCTCGCCGCCGGAGAGTACGCTCACCGGAGTCCGGGCCTGCTCGGGGGCGAACAGGAAGTCCTTGAGATAGCCGATGACGTGCCGGCTGACGCCGCCGACGATCACCGAATCTCCGCTGCCGCCGGTGAGCACCTCCGTCACCGTCATGGTCGGTTCCAGCACCGCACGGGCCTGGTCGAGGAGCATCATCTTGAGATTGGTGCCGAGCGCCACCGAACCGGAATCCGGCGCGAGCTGCCCGGTGAGCAGGTTGATCAGCGTGGTCTTGCCGGCACCGTTGGCTCCGACGATGCCGAGGCGGTCGCCGCGCATCACCCGGAGCGAGAGATCGTCGACGATCTCGCGCGCGCCGTAGGCCTTGGCCGCGTGCTTGGCCTCGATCACCAGGGCGCCGGAGCTCTCGGCCTCCGTCGAGGTCATGGTCGCGGTGCCGACCGGCCGGCGATCCTCACGCCGCTCCTTGCGCAGGGCGTGAAGGTTGCCGAGGCGGCGCACGTTGCGCTTGCGGCGCGCGGTGACGCCGTAGCGCAGCCAGTGCTCCTCGTCGGCGATCTTGCGCTCCAGCTTGTGCCGGTCGCGCTCCTCCTCCTCGAAGAAGGCGTCGCGCCAGGCCTCGAAGGTGGAGAAGCCCTGCTCGATCCTGCGCGTGACCCCGCGGTCGAGCCAGATCGTGGTCTTCGACAGGGCCGAGAGGAAGCGCCGGTCGTGGCTGATCAGCACGAGGGCGCCGCGCACGCTCTTCAGCTCGGCTTCGAGCCACTCGATCGCCGGCAGGTCGAGGTGATTGGTGGGCTCGTCGAGGAGCAGGATGTCTGGCTCCGGCGCCAGGGCCTGGGCGAGCGCCACCCGCCGCCCCTCGCCGCCCGAAAGGCTCTTCGGATTCTCGGCGCCGGTCATCCCCAGATTCTCGAGGAGGTAGCGCGCCCGGTAAGCGTCGTCCCCTTGGGTGAGGCCGGATTCGACGAAGTCGAGGGTGGTCTCGAATCCGGAGAAGTCGGGCTCCTGCGCCAGGTAGCGGATCGTGGTGCCGGGCTGGACGAAGCGCACGCCGCGGTCGGGCTCGACGAGCCCCGCGGCGATCTTCATCAGGGTGGACTTGCCCGAGCCGTTGCGGCCCACGAGGCAGGTGCGCTCGCCGGGGGAGATCGCGAGCTCGGCGCGCTCGATCAGCGGGGTTCCGCCGAAGGTGAGCGCGACGTCTTGGAGGGTGAGGAGCGGAGGAGCGGCCATGGGGCGGGCTTATGGCAGCGACCGCGTCGCCGGACAAACCCGCAATGGGGGTGCCGGACCAATCCCCCGGCGCGTCCTGCTCACATCGTGGGGTTGGCGGGCCCCGTGGGCATCGGGTCGGGAGCGATCGCCGGCCCGATATCCGGATCGTTGACCGGGATCTCGGTGGGCGTCACGTCGGGCGCTTCGGTCGGCGTCGTGCCCGGCACGTCGGTGCCGGGGGTATCGGGGCCGGGCGCCGGTGTCTGAGGGGCTTCGTAGGGCGTCTCGGGGATTGGGGCTTCCGGGATCGGGCCGGGGTTCGACATCGCTTGCGCCTCTCAAGAGCCTCAGGGACGGACCGGTGGAACAGTCCGCCGCCGAGGGAGGTTCCGGGCGCGACGCGGCCGGTTTCCGTCACTTCTTGGTCAGGAGCAGGTTGCCCTCGTTGCCGAGCTTCTTCTGAATCTGTTGGGCGAACAGCGCCAGGAGCAGGGGCAACCGGACCTCGACCCGCA
The DNA here is from genome assembly GCF_001422885.1 of Methylobacterium sp. Leaf104. Lineage (GTDB taxonomy): Bacteria > Pseudomonadota > Alphaproteobacteria > Rhizobiales > Beijerinckiaceae > Methylobacterium. The sequence goes on from NZ_LMMZ01000006.1 coordinate 9,399, forward strand.
CGGTCTCGGGGCGGACATCCACCTGCCCGTCGACCTTCTGACCCAGGGCCGCCATGGCGAAGTCGAGGCGGTCGTCTGTCCAGGCCATCTTCTCGACGGCGACGCCCGCCTTGGCGAACAGACCGTCGGCCTGGGTGATGCCGTCCGCGATGCGCCGACGGGCCTCGGCCAGGCCGAGTTCATGGGGGATTTCGACGATCAGCGGCTTTGCCATGGGGGTCTGAGCTCTCGGTTCCGCCTGCCAGATGGGGCCGGCCGGTCCCTCTCACAACGCCGACCGGCCCGATTCGCTCAGTTCACCACGCTCAGGGCGACGTAGGTCGTGCCGCCCATGCCGAGCGCGCGGGCCGAGCCCTTGGCGAGATCGATGATCCGGCCGCGGACGAACGGGCCGCGATCGTTGATGCGCACCACCACCGAGCGGCCGTTGCGCTTGTTCTCGACCCGGACCCGGGTGCCGAACGGCAACGTGCGATGGGCGGCGGTCATCCCGTTCGGATTGAAGCGTTCGCCATTCGCCGTCCGATGGCCGCTCGCATACCAGGAGGCGGCGCCGCTCTGGGCGCTGGCTGGATGAACGGCGGCGAGTGTCACGACGGTCCCGATGATGGCAGCGGCCCCACGAACAGGCTTGATAGTCATCCGCATTCCCTTTGTTGTTTCGGATGGCCGGCAAAATGAAGCGGATCAGGGCCAAAATGAGACCGGTCGAATGTGGCAACAGCCGTCAAATTCGAGGCTATAACGATTTTTTAATCTCCGGTTGTGTGTGGCCGTATTGTCGACGGACCGTCTGATTTTCGCTGGTGAATTGGGAATTCTGGATGACCTTGAGGGGCTCCGAAATCGCCTCGCGTTCGGCGCTGGCTCGCAACGTCTGGGCGAGTAAAACGAAACCAGCATTGCGCTGAGCGAAACCCTGTCCTGCGAAGGGCCGGCACACGCTTTGGAAGAAGAAAGTTCTCTTCTCAATACGCCGGCCGGTAATTCCCGGCCTCTTCACGACGCGAGCGCCGGGGGCGGCCGCACGGTCGTCATCTGAAAAACCTGTTCGCGAATAGTACCGGATACGATCGATCGACTTTACGAGGTTTTGAAACAAAGCTCGCCGTGCACAGAAAGACCAGCCCGGCAAAAATTGCAGCCCCAAATCGAGACGCCTTGTCGGCATCCCGGCAACTCGGCCTTTACGTTAACGGGGCCAAGGTCTGCCGGTCAGTCGCGTAACCGGTGTTTGCCATGGCTTCCCTGCGTACCGCGGTTGCCGACACCGTCGCCCGGAAAAGTGTCTCGCGTACCGGGCGACCCGTGTCGGCGCCGCGGATGGGTCTCGTACCCCCCGCTCAGCGTCTCCCCCTCGATGAGATTCTCGTTGGAGACTGCATCGCCGCGATGAACGCCCTCCCGGCGTCCAGCGTCGACTGCGTCTTCGCCGATCCGCCCTATAATCTCCAGCTCGGGGAAGGTTCGCTCCTGCGTCCCGACCAGAGCCGAGTCGACGCGGTCGACGACGACTGGGACAAGTTCTCGACCTTCGCCGCCTACGATGCCTTCACCCGCGAATGGCTCGCCGCCGCACGTCGGGTGATGAAGCCGAACGCCACCTTGTGGGTCATCGGCTCCTACCACAACATCTTCCGGGTCGGCGCGACGCTGCAGGATCTCGGCTACTGGATCCTGAACGACATCGTCTGGCGCAAGGCCAATCCGATGCCGAACTTCCGCGGCAAGCGCTTCACCAATGCGCACGAGACCCTGATCTGGGCTTCACGCTCGGCCGAATCGAAGGGTTATACCTTCCATTACGAGGCGCTGAAGGGTGGCAACGACGACGTCCAGATGCGCTCCGACTGGTTCATTCCCCTCTGCACGGGCGACGAGCGCCTGAAGGGGGCCGACGGACAGAAGGTGCATCCGACCCAGAAGCCGGAGGCCCTGCTGGCCCGCACCCTCCTGTCGGCCACCAACCCGGGCGACGTGGTGCTCGACCCCTTCTTCGGCACCGGCACCACCGGGGCCGTCGCCAAGCGCCTCGGACGCCGCTTCATCGGCATCGAGCGGGAGACGGCCTATGCGCAGGCCGCCCGCGCACGCATCGATGCCGTCGAGCCCTTGTCGCAGGCCGCCCTGCTGGTGGCTCCGAGCAAGCGCGCCGAGCCCCGCGTCGCCTTCCTCAGCGTCATCGAGGCCGGGCACATCCGGGCCGGCGAGACCCTCACCGACGCCCGTGGGCGCCACAGCGCCATCGTGCGGCCCGACGGCACCCTGATGGCCGGACCGGCCACGGGCTCGATCCACAAGATCGGCGCCCTGGTGCAGGGCTTCCCGGCCTGCAACGGCTGGGATTTCTGGCACGCGACCCGCGACGGCAAGCCGGTGCTCATCGACGTCTTCCGGGCCAAGATGCGCTCCGCCATGGGCTCGGCCGCCTGAGCGCCCGCGGTCATCGGATCCGCGGCCGTCCCCGCCTGCGGGGGCTCGGCGAAGGGACTACCTCGGACGGCTCCTCGAACTCATCGACGGGCTCGTCATGAATCGGGGACGGCGCCGCGCGCGGGGCCGGCTTCGGCACCGGGCGAAAGCGCGGCGACGGGGCTGGCGCCTCCGGTTCGGGCTCGGCGAAGAGCGGCGTGTCGGCCACACTCCGCATCGCCTTCGGCCGGCCGCGCTTTGCGGGCTTGTCCGCTCCCGGCTCGGCCGCCTCGGGCTTCGGGTCGAAGGCGTGCGCCAGGACCTTCTTCATCACACCCGGCAGCGGTTCCTCGTCGAGGTCGCGCCGCGGCGTGAAGCGCAGGCCCGCCGGCGGGGTCGTGCTGAGCGCCACCTTGGCGACGAACACCGTCAGCTCCAGCGGAAAATGCGTGAAGCCGTGCCGCACGAGGCCCGGCAGCCGCTTCCAGCGCGCATCGAGGGGCGCGTCGAGCAGGGCCTGGGCCGGATCGTAATCCGGCTCCCAGGGGCTCATCGGCGGCTCGGCCATGGAGCCGAGCAATCCTTCCGGCGGCCGGGTGCGGAGCAGGATTGCCTCGTCGCCGCTGCGAATCGCCACGAAGGCCGCGCCACGACGCAGGGTGCCTTTCACCGCCTTGACCTTCCTAGGGAAAGTTTCCTGCAAGCCCAGCGCCCGGGCGCGGCAGGGCGCCATCCAGGGACAGAGCGCGCAGGCCGGGCGCCTGGGGGTGCACAGCGTCGCGCCGAGATCCATCACCGCCTGGGCGAAATCGCCCGGCCGATCCTCCGGAACCAGGGCCTGGGTCGCCGTGCGGATCTCGGTCCGGGCCGCCGGCAGGGTGGTCTCGATGGCGAAGAGCCGCGTCATCACCCGCTCGACATTGCCGTCCACCGCCGCTTCCTGGCGGTCGAACGCGATCGCGGCGACGGCACCCGCCGTGTAGGCGCCGATGCCCGGCAGCTTGCGCAGGGATGCGGCCGTGTCGGGAAATCGCCCGGCCGCCGCCACCGCCTTGGCGCAGGCGTGCAGGTTGCGGGCGCGGGAATAGTAGCCGAGCCCGGCCCAGGCCGACATCACGGCCTCCTCGGGCGCCCCCGCCAAGTCCTCGACGGTGGGAAAGCGGGCCAGGAACTTCGCGAAATAGGGTTTGACCGCCGCGATCGTGGTCTGCTGCAGCATCACTTCCGAGAGCCAGACCCGATACGGGTCGGGCGTCTCGCCGGGGAGTGCCCGCCAGGGTAGGACGCGGCGGTGCCGGTCGTACCAGGTCAGGAGGTCCGCGGCCTCGGGGGCGGGAGCTGTGGTGTGGGGCACGGGCACCGGCGCATGGTGGGGATGCCCGTGCATAGACCGCCGGCCCGATGCGTCCAAGGCCGGCCTGTCCAGCCCGATCCCGCCGCCCGGCTTCGGCCGGACGGAACGGCATGCTAACCATTGCGCACGATACCGGAGCCTCGGTCCCGTCCCTGTCGGACACACGGAATCCCTGCGCATGGCGCGTGTCAAACCCCTCGCCGAGTTGCTGGAGGGCTGCATCGGCCCCGCCTTCGCGGCGCAAGGGTTCGCCTCCACCGATATCCTGGCCGCTTGGCCCGAGATCGTCGGCGAGCGGCTCGCGCGCTACTGCCAGCCCTCGAAGCTCGAATGGCCGCGCCGGCGCCGGCGCGAGGAGGAGGGGCGGCCTGATCCCGGTACCCTCGTGGTCCGGGTCGAGGGGGTGTTCGCCCTCGAATTGCAGCATCTCGCACCGGTGGTGATCCAGCGCATCAACGCCCATTACGGCTGGGCCTGCGTCGGAAAGATCGTGATGCGACAGGGCCGTGTGGATCGGATCGGGCGCCGCCCCGCACCGCCCGTCATCGATCCCGTCCGCCGCGGCGAAGTGGCGCTTGCGGTCGAGGCGATCGAGCACGACGGCCTGCGGGACGCCCTCGACCGCCTCGGGACGGCGATCGTCGCGACCACACACAAGCGCTAGGGAGTCGCGCTCCGCCTTGTCAGGACGCCTGCAGGATTCTACCGCATCGCTTCAGAAGATTTGGTCCGCGACCGGAGCCCTCCCGATCATGATCACCCGACGCGATGCCCTGAAAGCCACCGGCCTTGCCGTCGGCGCCGCGGTCCTCCTGCCGCGATTCACCCTGCCGGCCCTGGCCGAAGAGGCGAACCTCGCGACCCTGATGGAGCCCGGCCCCCTCGGCGACGTCTGGCTCGGTCCGAAGGACGCCAAGGTCACCATCATCGAGTACGCCTCGATGACCTGCTCCCACTGCGCGGCCTTCCACAAGTTCACCTGGCCGGCCCTGAAGGAGCGCTACATCGACACCAACAAGGTGCGCTTCACGCTGCGCGAGTTCCCGCTGGATCCGCTCGCCACCGCCGCCTTCATGCTGGCCCGCTGCGACGGGGACGCGAAGTACTACCCCATCACCGGCCTGCTCTTCGACCAGCAGCAGGCTTGGGCCTACGTGCAGAAGCCGCAATCACCGGTGGATGCCATGGAGCAGATGCTGCGCCAGGCCGGCTTCTCGAAGGAGAAATTCGAGGCCTGCCTGAAGGATCAGAAGCTCTACAGCGCCGTCAACGCGGTGAAGCAGAAGGGCATGGACACCTTCAAGGTCGATTCGACCCCGACCTTCTTCATCAACGGAGAGCGCTTCAAGGGCGAGATGACCATCGAGGGCATGGAGAAGGTGATCAAGCCCCTTCTGGGCGCCTGATCCCTGGATACCGAGGATCCGTGGATACCCACGAGCCCGAATTATCGGTGCCCGCGGTGTCGGTCTCTCGTCCCCTCGCCGACCCTTTCGGCGAACACCTGAGGGCGGTTCTGCAAAACACCGAATTCTCTTGGCGTGACAAGATCTTACGTGAGGTGGAGGGCGCCTTGACACCCAAGGTGGGCGAAACTATGGTGCGCCCCGCTTGAAGGAGGCGTTCCGCCGGTTCCCTCCGCTCTCGCCAATGTGAGTTCTCGCCGTGAGCGGCAACGAAACAGCGGACGAAGGCGGGGACGGGCGGAAGAAAGCACTGGACGCGGACCTCTCTCAGAGGCTCAAACGTCTTGAGACGCAGATTGAGCGGAAGCGGCCGAGCGCCACTCCCGATCATTCGACGCGTCCCGGTTCTGCGGCCGGGCCCTCTCCTCTCGGCCAGGCGATGCGGCTCTCGACCGAGTTCATCGCGGGCGTCCTCGCCGGGGGCATTCTCGGTTGGATGTTCGATCGTTACCTCGGGACGAAACCCTGGGGACTGATCGTCCTGCTGATGTTGGGGTTCGCCACCGGCGTCTACAACGTCATGCGCGTCTCGGGGTCTCTTCCCAAGGCGCCGACGAAGGATCGGGACCGCTAGCGGTTCTCTGGAAGCGCCGCGTCTGCGGCGGATCGAATGCGAAGCATGCCGCTCACGCGGCACCGGTGGTGGCGGGCCGTCTGGCCGGCCGAGATTCAGAAGGACGGGAGCGGCAATGGCCGTAAAGATGGATCCGATCCACCAGTTCGAGCTCAAGCCGCTGGTCTCCTTCGGTCATATCGGCAACCAGGAGATCGCGTTCACCCAGTCCGCGCTCTACATGTTCGCGGCCGTCGGGATCATCGCGCTGATCACCGTCGTCGCCACCGCCCGCCGTTCGGTGGTGCCGGGCCGCATGCAGTCGATGGCCGAACTCTTCTACGAGTTCATCGGCTCGACCCTGCGCCAGTCTGCCGGACACGGTTCCGAGCGGTTCATGCCGCTGATCTTCTCGCTCTTCATGTTCGTGCTCGTGCTCAACATGCTGGGGATGATCCCCTACGCCTTCGCGGTGACCAGCCACATCATCGTCACCTTCGCGCTGGCGCTGCTCGTGATCGGCACCGTCATCGTGTACGGCTTCATGGCCCACGGCACGAAGTTCCTGAAGGTGTTCGTGCCCTCGGGCGTGCCCGGGTGGCTCATGCCGATGATCGTCGCCATCGAGATCGTGTCCTTCATCTCGCGCCCGATCAGCCTCGCCGTCCGTCTCTTCGCCAACGTGCTCGCCGGCCACATCGCGCTCAAGATCTTCGCGGGCTTCGTCCCGGCGCTGCTCGCCGCCGGTGCCTGGGGTGCGATCTCGCCGCTGCCGCTGGCCCTCAGCGTCGCCGTCACGGCCCTCGAATTCCTCGTCGCCGGTCTGCAGGCCTACGTCTTCGCGACGCTCGCCTCGATCTATCTCAGCGACGCCCTGCATCCCGGCCACTGAGCCGGGGCCTCCCGGCCATCGGCCGGGATACCCCCTTCCGTCCCCGGTCCGCGGTCGCAGGCCGGATTTCTCTCCACGCAACGACGACACGGACACCAGGAGCAATTTGATGGATCCCTTAGCTGCCAAGTACATCGGTGCCGGCCTCGCCTGTCTCGGCATGGCGGGGGCCGCCATCGGCCTCGGCAACCTCTTCGGCCAGTTCTACGCCGGCGCGCTCCGCAACCCGTCGGCCGCCGACGGCCAGCGCGGCAACCTGCTCCTCGGCTTCGCCCTCACGGAAGCGCTCGGCATCTTCTCGCTGCTCGTCGCGCTGCTGCTCCTGTTCGCCGTCTAAGACACGCTCGTCGTCTCGGATCTCGAACCGATACCGGACCGGACGCCGCCTCCCGCAGGGATGGCAGAGGTGTCCGGTCCCCACTCCTTGATTTTACGCGAAGGACGTCATGGCTCAGCCGGCCCATTCGACCGCAACGCATGAAGGCTTCGCCGCGACGCCGGCCGCCGAGCACGGCGGCGGCTTCCCGCCCTTCGAGAGCCACACCTTCGCGTCCCAGCTCATCTGGCTCGCTCTGGCCTTCGGGCTGCTCTACTACCTGATGGACAAGATCGCGCTGCCGCGCATCCAGGCCATCCTGCACGACCGCGCCGTGCGCCTGTCGAGCGACCTCGACGAGGCCCAGCGCCTGAAGGCCGAGGCGGATGCCGCCGGTGCGGCCTACGAGAAATCCCTCAGCGACGCGCAGGCCAAGGCCCAGGCCATCGCCCTGGAGACCCGCACGGCGCTGACGCAGGAAGCCGAGACCAAGCGCAAGGCGCTCGAGGCTGAGTTGAACGCGCGCATCGCCGCCTCCGAGGCGACCCTGCGCACGCGCACCACCGAGGCCATGGGCAACGTTCGCGGCATCGCCGGCGAGACCGCCTCGGCGATCGTGGAGCGCCTGACCGGCCGCAGCCCGGACGAGGCCGCCCTGGCCAAGGCTCTCGACAGCGTCGCCTTCCCGCACTGAGGCGGGACGCCAAACCATATCTGACCGGCAGGGCCACCTGACGCGGAAGACCCCGCCGGACACCATCGAGTTGGGACGACGAGCATGTTGTTGGAAGCCGAATTCTGGGTCGCAGTCGCCTTCGTCCTGTTCATGGCCGTGGTCTGGAAGGTCGGCGGCTTCAACCAGGTCACCAAGGGCCTCGATGGGCGCGCCAAGCGCGTCCGCCACGAACTCGACGAGGCGCGTCGCCTGCGTGAGGAGGCCGCCGGCGTCCTCGCCGACTACAAGAAGCGTCGCGCCGAGGCCGAGCGGGAGGCCGAGGCCATCGTCGCTTCCGCCCGCGAGGAGGCTCAGCGCATCGCCGACGAGGGCCATGCCCGCCTGAACGACTTCATCGCCCGCCGCACCAAGTCGGCCGAGACCAAGATCGCCCAGGCCGAGATTCAGGCGACCGCCCAGGTCCGGGCCGCTGCCGCCGATGCCGCGGTGAAGGTCTCCGAGGTGATCCTGCGCGAGCGCATGCAGGGCGACGCGGCCCAGGATCTTGTCCGGCAAAGCCTCGGCGAAGTCCGGACCCGCCTGTGGGCTTGATCGCCATCATCACGAGCCCAGGGAAAGCCGCCGCGAGGCGGCTTTCTCGTTTTCAGGACCGACTTGCGAGGTGGGCGTGCTAAAAGGCCGCCCCGATCGCGCCGGCACCATGCCGCAGCGGAGTCCCGATGCAGCCGATCATCTCGATCCAGAATCTGTCCAAGGTCTACGCTTCGGGCCTTAAGGCCCTCAACGGCATCAACCTCGAGATTGCGGAGGGCGAGATCTTCGCCCTGCTCGGTCCAAACGGGGCTGGCAAGACAACGCTGATCAGCATCCTCTGCGGCATCGTGACGGCGAGCGCCGGCCGCATTCTCGCCGGTGGGCACGACATCGGCCGGGATTACCGCCAGGCCCGCCGCCTCATCGGTCTCGTGCCGCAAGAGCTCACCACTGATGCCTTCGAGACGGTGTGGGCCACGACGAGCTTCAGCCGCGGGCTCTACGGACTGCGGCCGGATCCTGCGCATATCGAGCGCGTGCTGCGCGACCTCTCCCTGTGGGAGAAGCGCGACGCGCGAATCATGACCCTGTCGGGTGGCATGAAGCGCCGGGTGCTTATCGCCAAGGCGCTGAGCCACGAGCCGCGAATCCTGTTCCTCGACGAGCCCACCGCCGGCGTCGATGTGGAGTTGCGCCGGGACATGTGGCGCCTCGTGCGCTCCCTGCGCGACAAGGGTGTCACCATCATCCTGACCACTCACTACATCGACGAGGCCGAGGAGATGGCCGATCGCATCGGAGTGATCCGCAAGGGTGAGATTATCCTGGTGGAGGAGAAGGCCGAGCTGATGCGCAAGCTCGGCAAGAAGCAGATGACCCTGAACTTGCAGGAGCCCCTTGCGGCCCTGCCCCCGGCCCTGGCGCGGCACGACCTGACCCTGAAGCCGGGCGGCCAGGACCTGGTCTACACCTATGACACAAAGGGCGAGCGGACCGGGATCACCGCGCTGCTGGCAGACCTCGCCGCCGCCGGCATCCGTTTTCGCGACCTCCAGACCAGCCAGTCCTCGCTGGAGGAGATCTTTGTCGACCTCGTGAAGGAACGCGCATGAACTGGTACGCGGTCCGCGCCATCTACGGCTTCGAGATGGCGCGCTTCTGGCGCACGGCGCTGCAGAGCATCGTTGCCCCGGTCATCGCCACCTCGCTGTACTTCGTCGTCTTCGGCGCTGCCATCGGCTCGCGCGTCGCCTCGGTTGACGGTGTGGCGTACGGCGCCTTCATCGTGCCCGGGCTCATGATGCTCTCGTTGCTGACGCAGAGCATCGCCAACGCCTCGTTCGGCATCTACTTCCCGCGTTTTGCCGGAACGATCTACGAAATCCTGTCGGCTCCGGTCTCGCCCCTTGAGATCGTGCTCGGCTATGTCGGTGCCGCGGCCTCGAAATCGATCCTCATCGGGCTGATAATCCTGGCGACCGCCGCCCTGTTCGTGCCCCTGCGCATCGAGCATCCGTTCGTGATGGTGCTATTCCTGCTCCTCACCGCGGTGACCTTCAGCCTGTTCGGCTTCCTCATCGGCCTCTGGGCCGACGGCTTCGAGAAGCTGCAATTGGTGCCGCTCCTGATCGTGACGCCGCTGACTTTCCTCGGCGGCAGCTTCTACGCCATCGAGATGCTGCCGCCGTTCTGGCGGGCGGTGAGTCTCGCCAACCCGGTAGTCTACCTCATCAGCGGCTTCCGCTGGGCCTTCTTCGGCACCTCGGATGTCGGCGTCGGCATCAGCCTCGCCATGGCGCTGGTCTTCCTCGTTCTGTGCTTGGCCGGCGTGACCTGGATCTTCCGGACAGGCTACCGTCTGAAGAGCTGAGGCGCCGGGCGTCCCGTCAGGGGCGCCGGGACAGGAAATCGAGCACGCCCGTCCTGTGGCCGCGATCGCCCACGGCCGTGCTGTGGTCGCGGTTCTGCAGTTCGAGAGCGGTGGCGTTCGGGAACAGGGCCGCCAGCGCCGGACCAGAGCCCGAGACCATGTCGAAGGTGCCCGTCGTGACCAGGGTGGGTGTCAGGATCTCCGCGACCTCGGCGCGCGACAGGGCCTGGCGCGAGCCGCGCATGCAGGCGGCGAGCGCCCGCAGGTCGCTCTTCGTCTGCTCGGCGAAGGTGCGGAACGCGGCGGCCGTCGGGTTCGGCGCGGGTGCGCCGGGATCCGCTTCCAGGGCTTCGGCGATCCCATCCGGCAGGCCCTTGCCTTCCACGAGGTGCAGGCCGAGGCCGCCGAGGAGCAGCGAGCGCACGCGCTGCGGCGCGTCGAGGGCAAGGAAAGCGGCGATGCGCGCGCCCATCGAGTAGCCCATCACGTCGGCGCGTTCGATCCCGAGATGGTCGAGCAGGCGGCGCGCGTCCTGGGCCATCAGGTCGGCGCCGTAGGCCTCCGGATCGTAGAGCTTCTGGCTCTCGCCGTGCCCCCGGTTGTCGAAGGCGACCGCCCGGTAGCCGGCCTGCGTCAGGGTGCGGACCCAGAGGGTGTTGACCCAGTTCACCGCGTGGTTCGAGGCGAAGCCGTGGATCAGAAGGACCGGGTCGCCGGGGCCACCCACCGCCGGCACGTCGATATACGCGATGGCGACGCCGTCGGAATCGAAGCTCTGCATGGGCTCGGGCCTTATGGGTCGGGGCATGGTGCCCGTCTCCTTGGACCGGCGCGCGCGCGGACGGAAGCCCCGGCGTGACGCTGACCCCGAAATGAAAGCGGCGGCAGGTCGCCCCTGCCGCCGCGTTGGACTGTTTGGACCGGATGCCGGGATCAGAAGGTGATGCCGGTCTCGATCATGTAGCGCTCCTGCGACGTCTTCAGGCCGTTGCGGCCGAAGCCGGTGCCGAAGCCACCGAAATCGGTGATGTCGTAGAGCTGCACGGTCGAGAACTCGCCGCGAAGAAAGTAGCGGTCGAGGGTGAAGGTCGGCGTCACCGTGAAGGAGAAGGCCGAGCTGCCGGCGCCGTAGAGGATGTTAGTCCGGCCAAACGGGTTGTTCCGGTTGCCGCTCTGGGTGATGTACTCGACGCGCCCGGCCAGGGAGAACTTGTCCGTGAAGGCGTAACCGGCGAGCAGGGCCGCGCCGAAGGTCTCGGCGCCGGTGAGGAAGAGCGCGTCGTTCCGCTCGACGTTGGTGTACTGGATGTACGGCGTCACGATCCAGGGGCCGTCGGCGTAGGTGTAGTTGGCGCTGACGATGCTGCTGTTCTGGAGCGTCGTGGGCGTGGCGAACAGGTTGCGGTTGCCGGCCGGCGTGGAGAAGTCGAAGCCGTTGTATTTGCTGAAATGCGTACCGCCGTTGATGCCGATCGTGTTGGCGGAGTCGATCTTGTAGGTGATCGCACCCGTAACCCAGTTGATCTCGCCGGAGAAGAAGCCGTCTGTCGCGGCGAACGAGGCGGCCCACGGACCGTCGGAGTAGTTCACCTGCACGCCGTGGTTGATGATGTTTTCCTGCGCGAAGAGCAGGCCGCGCGAGATGTTGAGGTTCTGGAAGGTGAAGGGCAGTTCCGAGCCGATCAGGGTCGGCATCCGGCCACCCTGGACCGACCAGTTGTCGTTGATCACGTACTTGCCGAAGACGATCGGAGCCGGCGAGAAGAGCACGTTGGTCTGGTCGATGGCGCTGAAGATCGGCGCGCCGAGGCCCGGGATCGAGTAGGCGCCGAAGGCGGCGTAGAACTGGAACGGACCGTCGGCCTTCTGGATGAAGCCCATCAGGTTCGAGAAGTCGGCGCGTGCATAGCGATCGGCGGCGATGCCCGGGAGCGCAATGGTCGTCACGGTGCTCTGATCGTAGAAGTACCCGCTCACCGCGCCGCCGACATAGATGTCGCCGAAGCCGCCCAGCGTCAGGCAGGCCGGGTTCGGGTTCTGCTTGATGAAGCCGCCATAGGCCGGGAACGTGATCTCGGCCTTGCAGGAGGCCGGGGAAGCCGGAACGGCCAGCACCTTCGCCGGGATGTCGGCTGCGAAGGCACAGACCGACGATAGCAGGACGGCCGAGAGGACGAGAAGCGAGCGGTGCATGATCATGGGGAACTCTGCGGAGGAATCTGCGTTGTGGCGACGTTCTCAAAGGTTCCCTGCTACGGCAAAGCTATCCTTTGTGCATGCGCCTACTTTTAAGGCAATCTAGCCCCGCCCATACTGGTTTCGGTCGTGGTGTTGCCACAATGGAACAGCTTTGGCCTTGGAAGGCCGATTCCGGGAATTTGGCCCAGCTTGCAGGAAGGTTTTCTAGCTGGACAGGTGGCGCAGCCGTTCCCCGGTTTCCATTCGCACGCTGAGAGAGTTTCGGCGTCCGGCATCGACTCCGTGCGGACGCGATCGTGTCGCCTTCGCTTGCCGCCGCGCCCGCGCGCTGGCATCAGCAGGCACGATGAAACACACGCAGCCCTACGGCACCTACGCTCCCACCGGCCTCGTCGCCCGCATCGCCCAGCAGACGGGGCGGATCTCCTACGCCAGTTGGGCGGGCCGGCGCCTCGCCCTGTTCCTGCGCCGGGTGGCGATCGGCCTTTTGCGGGGCGCCCCCCTCGACGTCGAGCGCTACGGCGCGCGCATGCGGCTCTACCCCTACAACAACAACTGCGAGAAGAAGGTGCTCTTCACGCCGCAATTCTTCGATCCGGAGGAGCGTGAACTCCTGCGCTCGAAGCTTCGGCCGGGCTGCACCTTCCTCGATATCGGCGCAAATATCGGTGCCTATGCGCTGTTCGTGGCAGCCTTCGCAGGGCCGCGCGCGCGCATCCTCGCAGTCGAGCCGCAGCCGGACGTATTCGACCGCCTGACCTACAACATCGCTCAGAATCCGTTCGGGACGGTGAAGGCGGTGGCGTGTGCCGTCGCCGACAAGGCCGGCGAACTCACCCTGTTCGTCGATCCGCGCAACCGGGGCGAATCGAGCTTGAAGATCGTCGGGACGAACGAAGGCGCGCAGATCCGGGTGCCGGCCCTGCCACTGCTCGATCTTGCCCGCGGCGAGGGGATCGAGCGTATCGACGCCATGAAACTCGACGTCGAAGGGGCCGAGGACCTGATCCTGGAGCCGTTCCTGCGGGCGGCCCCGGCCGCACTCAGGCCGGGCCTGCTCATCGTCGAGAACGGCACCGATCAGTGGCAGATCGACCTGCCTGCCCTCCTGGAACAGCACGGCTATCGCCGGATCGCCCGCACGCGCCTCAACCTGATCTTCGAGCGGGCCGCCTGATGGCGCGTCGTTCCCCCTCTTCCGAGCCGGCTCTCGCCGAGCCGAGTGGCCTACAGTACCGGGATGGCGTCGGCGATGGTGATCCCGCCGGGGCCGATGCGGCAACGATGGGCGTGCACGGCGACGCCAGCGGCCCGTGCGGCCTGGAACGCCCGGTCGAAGGCTGGGTCGAGGTCCCGGGCCACGTCGAAGCGGTCGGCCCACATCTGCACGACGATGACGACCATCGCGCGGCCCCCGGCCTCCACGACCGCAGCCAGGTCCGCCATGTGGCGGGCGCTGCGAGCGGCGACGCAATCCGGGAACTCCGCGAGGCCGGCCCGGCGCATCAGGTGGCAGTTCTTCACCTCGACGTGGCATGGCAGCATTCCCTCGCCCGTGGCGAGGAAGTCGACGCGGCTGGCCTGCGCGTAGCGGACTTCCGGGCGCAGGACGGTGTAGCCGCCGGGCACCGGCAGGCTGCCGTCCGCGAAGGCCTCCGCCACCAGGGCGTTCGGCCGCATCGTGTTGATGCCCACCCATTGCCGCCCGCCGGGCAGGTCCGCCTCCACCAGTTCCCAGGAGAAAGCCAGCTTGCGCGTCGGGCTGCGGGTCTCGGACACGAGTGCGCGCGCGCCCGGAACCGCGAGGCCCAGCATCGCCCCGGGATTGGGGCAGTGGGCGGTGACCAGGGAGCCGTCGCCCAGTTCCATGTCGGCCAGAAAGCGCTTGTAGCGACGCACGAGGCGCGCCTCGATCAGGGGCGCGGAGAAGCGCATCGGCGGATCCGGGGCAAGAAACAGGTTGATGCGGGCTCCCGTCGGCGCGGAATCGGGCAGTCCTGAGGCGCCTGGGCTGGTCAGTGCTTCCCGGATGCGACAGAATTCGTGGGGCGCGCCCCGGGTCGTTAGCCGGGAAAGCCGCTGTTCGTCCGCGAGGCCGCCATGTTCAATCTGTTCGACATTCTCCAGGCGCAGGCGGGCGCCAATGCGCAGGGATTCGGACGGCAATTCGGCCTGTCGCCGGAACAGAGCCTGCGTGCGATGGAGGCTCTGATGCCGGCGCTGACCATGGGCCTGCAGCGCAACGTCGCTCACGATCCCACCGGCTTCGCCCACCTGTTCAACCTCGTGGGGCCGACTGCCCCCATGGCACCGAGCGCGACGCCGCAGATGGACATGCTGGTCAAGCAGTTGTTCGGCTCGCCGCATCTCAGCCAGGCGGTGCTGCAGCAGGCGGCGACCGTCAGCGGCGTCGCGATGCCGGCCCTGAAGCAGATGCTGCCGGTCATGGCCGGTATGGTGGTGGCTGGGATCGTCCACGTCATGATCAATCAGGCGCCTGCGCCTGCGCCTGCGCCGTCCCCGCGCGCCGAGGCGAATCCCTTCGGCTTTCCCCCCAACGCCTGGTCGGAGATGATGGAGGCATTCCTGAAATCGGGCGCCTCCGCCGCGAGTCCCCCGCCCTCGCCGCCTCAGGCGCGGGCGCGCCCGACGCCGCCCCGGCTCACGGCCCCGTCACGACCAGGGGCCGATGCACCTGACAAGGCTGCTGCGGACGCCCCCTTCGACGTGATGCAGCAGATGTTCCAGACCGGCCTGGAGGTGCAGCAGGAAAACGCGCGCGCCATGCAGCGCCTGTTCGACACCTTCTGGCAGGATCCCCGCGCTTCCACCGAGGCGCGGGGCGAGGCCCCCGGTGCCAAGCCCCGGAGCGGACGGACCCGGACGTCGTAGCGCCACCACACGGTCGTCGGCGACGGGCCGCTCCCGATCGGGCCAGGTCCGCGACGCATCCGCGGCAAAGGTCGTCCGTGACGGGATCTGCCCACGGCGCGGTTCCGGCTACCCCCGGCATCTCGAGGGCGCTTGACAGGAACCCTTGCAGAACACTTACGGAACGTTTAACGTGTTCGTGGTTTGTTTCTGGTGCCATCCGCCGCGTTTCGTGGCGCTAACGAAGAGTGTCCCGCATGTTGACGCGTAAGCAGCTGGACCTGCTCCAGTTCATCCAGCTTCGGATGCGCGAGAGCGGCGTTCCTCCGTCCTTCGACGAGATGAAGGACGCCCTCGATCTGAAGTCGAAATCGGGTATCCACCGCCTGATCACGGCCCTCGAGGAGCGCGGCTTCCTGCGCCGGCTGCCGAATCGGGCGCGCGCCATCGAGGTGATCCGCATGCCGGAGAGCCTGGGCGGGAGCGCGGGTGTGTCCCGCGCCGCTCCGGCTCCCGAGGTGCGCCGCTTCACGCCGAGCGTGGTCGAAGGCGGCAAGGGCAAGGGCTTGCCGGCGGGTGCCTCGGTGTCCCGCCTGCCGACGACGCAGGCGACCGATGAGAGTGGCCGGGCGGTGACCATCCCGGTGATGGGCCGGATCGCGGCCGGAACGCCGATCTCGGCCATCCAGGAACAGAGTCACTCGGTGACGATGTCGCCGGACTTCCTCGCCGGCGGCGAACATTACGCCCTGGAGGTGCGCGGCGACTCGATGATCGAGGCGGGAATCCTCGATGGGGACCTCGTGGTCATCCGCAAGCAGGACACCGCCAATACCGGCGACATCATCGTGGCGCTCATTGACGACGAGGAGGCGACCCTGAAGCGCCTGCGTCGGCGCGGTTCATCCATCGCCCTGGAAGCCGCGAACCCGGCCTACGAGACGCGCGTGCTCGGTCCGGACCGGGTCCAGATCCAGGGGCGCCTGGTCAGCTTGGTACGTCGCTACTGAAGGCTCTCGCCGTCCGGTTCGTCACCGGACGGATCCGACGGATCGCCAGTTCGGTCCGGCGCCGCCCGCGGCTTCGGCGGGCTGAATAGGTCCGATGGGGTCGCTACCGCTTCCGTCGATTTCCGTGACCAATTCGCGCGCCAGGGGACGAGGTCACCGGGACGCTTGGCCGTCGCGAGCGCCGGGCCATCGCGGGCGAGGCGAATCGACGTCGCGCCGTGCGACTGCAGGAAATTCCGATCGACGATGATCGGCGCGGCACAGCCTGAAGGGGCGGATTGCCGGGAGATCAGGATCTCGGCCCTGGCACAATCCTCCCCCAGCGCGCGCTTGTCGGTGGTCAGCGCGAGCGCGCGGCCGTCTGGCGTGATCAGGGTGCAGCCGAGGCGATCGCAGCGCGCGCCCTGAAACGCTGGGACGTCCTCCACCTTGCGGCCGTCGCCATCGGCCTTCAGCCATTGCCCGAGGACGAAGGAGGGTGGCCGCCCCAGAGTGGCGAGCCGCCCGCTGCGGTCCCGGATCGCCGCACCCGCCCCCTCGCGATCGATGTAGATGTCGTGGCGATCCGGAGTGGCCGCGCAGGCGATGCCGATTGCCGCCGGAAGCAGGCCGAGCCAGCGCAACGACGAGGCCGGGAAGGTCAGGACGATCAGCGCGGTTGCCATGAGACCGAGAGCACCCGCGCCGAACGCCGGAATCACCACGACCGCGTGCCCGAAGCCCGCGATCCAGGTGGAGATCGTCAGCATCCCTCGTACAGCGAGGCCCATCGCCCACCAGACCGGCTGATCCAGGGCAAACGGATAGGCGAGGATGCCGAGGACGGCCGACGGCATCACGGCCAGGGAGACCAGCGGCAGGGTGAGCGCATTCCCCACGAGTCCGAAGGGCTGGATCGTCTGGAAATGATACGTCGCGAAGGGGGCCGTGGCGATCTGTGCGACGAGGGTCGTCGCCAGGGTGCCGACGATCGCCGTGACCACCAGAGCGAAAGCGCGGGGCAGCAGGCCGATCCCATCGCGGCGCAGCCCGCGGCCGCCGATCAGCGGTGCGCAGGCGATCAGGCCGGTGACCGCTCCGAACGACATCTGGAAGCTCGGGCCGAGGAGCCCCTCCGGCTCGCGCGCCAGGGCGATCAGGGCGGCGATCGCCAAGTTCCGCATGCTGAGGGCCGGCCGGTCGACCAGGATCGCGCCGAGCATCACCAGGGTCATGATCAGCGACCGCTCGGCCGCGATGTCCCAGCCGGAGAAGACGCAATAGGCCGTCACGCCCACCATGGCGACGATCGCCGCGAGCTTCTTGATCGGCCACTGCAACGCTGCGTACGGCAGGATGGCCAGCAGCGCACGCACGAGCCAGAACACCACGCCGGCCGCCAGGACCATGTGCAGACCAGAGATCGAGACGACGTGGTAGATTCCGGCGGCGCGCAGGATATCGTTGGTCTCGCCGCTGATCAGTCCGCGCTTGCCCGTGACGAGGGCTGCCGCCACGGCTCCGGCCTGCCCGCCATTGGCATCCGTGATCCGGCGCGTCAGGGCGTTCCGCGCCGCGTCGACGGCGGCGGCGAGGCGGAACTGCCGATCCGCGGTTTCGGGCATCGGCCGCACCTCGATCTTACCGACGAGCGAGCCGACCGCGCCGATCTCGCGGAAGAAGGCATCCCGGGCGAAGTCGTAGCCACCGGGCCGGGCGGCTTCCGGTGGCGGGAGCAGCCGCGCGGTCGCGGCGATGCGGTCGCCGGGCTTCAAGGTGTTCGCCTTGCGGTAGGAGACGCGCACCCGGGCCGGCCGGACCTCGGAGCCAAGCGTGCCGAAGCGCTCGACGCGGATGATCAGGCGTGCGCCTTCCTCCCGCTCGTCCAACCCCTCGATGGTTCCGAGCAGGGGCGCGATGGTGGTGCGGGCCAGGATCGGACCGCTGACGCGCTGCACCCGCGCCGTTGCCGCCGCGAAGCCGAGGAACGCCGCGATGGCTGCGACCGCGAGGGCGAGCCCGATCGGACGGCTCGCGAGGAACGGAGTCGTCCCGGCCAACAGGGCCGCCGCCACGAGCGGCGCCAGGAGCGACGGTGTCCCTCGGGTGCCCAGGAAGAACACCAGGATGCCACAGCCGAACGCGACGGCAATCCATGCGAACAGGCGGCGCTGCTCGATCTCGCGGGTCCACCCGGTGCGCAGCCAAGCGACGACGAGGCCGGCACCTGGTCGACGCGCGGCGAGGTGGCGCGTGATGCGCCCCATCGCAGCCGCCGCACGTGCCTGTGCCATCGCGTGAACCTCCGGCCCATGTCCCTATCGAGGAGGCAGCGATGTGCGCGGCGAGCCTCGGGTCCTGCGACCCGGGGAACTGGACGATTTCTTAACGCTGGCCCTCGCGCATGCTACACGCGCGGTTCCGGGCCGGTCGATCCGCTTCCCGCCCGTTTCACGAGCCATTCAAGTCCAGATTGATGTCGTCAGCCGTCGTCACGCGCTTCGCGCCCTCGCCTACGGGTTACCTCCACATCGGCGGTGCTCGCACGGCCCTGTTCAACTGGCTCTATGCCCGCCGCTTCGGCGGTCGCATGCTGCTACGTATCGAGGACACCGACCGGGAACGTTCGACCCAGGGCGCCATCGACGCGATCCTCGACGGCATGCGCTGGCTCGGCCTCGATTGGGATGGGGATGTCATCTACCAGTATGCCCGTGCCGCCCGTCACCGGGAGGCCGCCGAGGCTCTGCTGGCCTCCGGCAATGCCTATCGCTGCTATGCCACGCCCGAGGAACTGACGGCCATGCGCGAGGCCGCCCGGGCGGAGGGACGGCCCCTGCGCTATGACGGCCGCTGGCGCGACCGCGATCCGTCGGAGGCGCCTTCCGGCGTCAAGCCGGTGATTCGCCTGCGCGCGCCCACCGCCGGCGAGACGGTGGTCGAGGACGGCGTGCAGGGGCGCGTGGTCTGGCAGAACAAGGATCTCGACGATCTCGTGCTGCTGCGCTCGGACGGCAATCCGACCTACATGCTCGCCGTGGTGGTGGACGACCACGACATGGGCGTGACGCAGGTCATCCGAGGCGACGACCATCTCACGAACGCCGCGCGCCAACGCCAGATCTACGACGCCCTGGGGTGGGAGGCGCCCGCCATGGCGCATATTCCGCTGATCCACGGGGCCGACGGCGCCAAGCTCTCGAAGCGCCACGGCGCCCTGGGCGTCGACGCTTATCGCGACCTCGGCTACTTGCCGAGCGCCCTGCGCAACTACCTCGTGCGCCTCGGCTGGAGCCATGGCGACCAGGAAGTGTTCTCCACCGAGGAGATGGTCGCCGCATTCGACCTCAAGGCGATCGGTCGCTCGCCGGCCCGATTCGATTTCGCCAAATTGGAGAATCTCAACGGACTCTACATCCGGGGCGCCGCCGATGCCGACCTCGTCGCGGCGATCGACGATGTGCTGCCGGTCCTCGGTCCGGCACGGGGGATCGCGGTGCCCATGAGCCCGTCCCTGCGCGCGACGCTCACCGCCGCGATGCCGGGTCTGAAGGAGCGCGCCAAGACCCTCGTCGAACTTCTCGACAGCGCTTACTACCTCACCGCCGCCCGCCCCCTGGTACCCGACGAGAAGGCGAAGGGGCTTCTCGGCGACGAGGCTCGGGATCGTCTCGCCACGCTCCTGCCCGGTCTCGAAGCGCTGTCCGATTGGACCGCCGCCACCACCGAAGGCGCGGTCCGGCACTTCGCCGAGACCAACGGGCTCAAGCTCGGCCAGATCGCGCAGCCCCTGCGGGCTGCGCTCACCGGGCGCGCCACCTCGCCGCCCGTCTTCGACGTAATGGCCGTTCTCGGTCGCGAGGAATGCCTCGGCCGCCTGCGCGACCAGATCGGCTGAGATCGCAGCGCACAAAATTGCCGATTCGGTTCGGCATTTCGTGCGCAAGAATGACAAATCGGCCTGGATTTCGCTCCGACGCCGAGGTGAGACGGGCCGTCAGTTGATGACGGTCCGCCGATCCGCTACCCCCATGCTCGTGTGAGCAAGTGCAGCATGCGCTGCCTTTGCATCCCGGACCCGGGTGGTCGATTGCATCGCCACGCGGGCCGCCGCCGCCCCGCTGCCACGAAAGGGTCCAGGTCTCCATGAGCGCCTCCAGCACGATCACCGTGGGCGACGACCACGTCGAACTTCCGATCAAGACCGGCACGATCGGTCCGGACGTCATCGACATCGGGAAGCTCTACGCGAAGACGGGCAAGTTCACCTTCGACCCCGGCTTCACCTCCACCGCCTCCTGCGAGTCGAAGATCACCTACATCGACGGCGATGCGGGCATCCTTCTCTACCGCGGTTACCCCATCGAGCAGATCGCCGAGCAGGGCGACTTCCTCGAGACTTGCTACCTGATGCTGTTCGGCGAATTGCCGACCCCGGCCCAGAAGGCGGATTTCGACTACCGGATCACGCGCCACACCATGGTGCATGACCAGATGAACCGTTTCTTCCAAGGGTTCCGCCGCGACGCGCACCCGATGGCGATCATGGTCGCCTGCGTTGGCGCGCTCTCGGCGTTCTATCACGATTCGACCGATATCTCGGACGACCAGCAGCGCATGGTCGCCTCGATGCGGATGATCGCCAAGATGCCGACCTTGGCTGCGATGGCCTACAAGTACTCCATCGGCCAACCGTTCGTTTATCCGAAGAACGACCTCGACTACACCTCGAACTTCCTGCGGATGTGCTTCGCGGTGCCCTGCGAGGAGTTCAAGGTCAATCCGATCTTCGCCCGCGCGCTCGACCGGATCTTCATCCTGCATGCCGACCACGAGCAGAACGCCTCGACCTCGACGGTCCGTCTCGCCGGCTCCTCGGGCGCCAACCCCTTCGCCTGTATCGCGGCCGGCATCGCCTGCCTGTGGGGCCCCGCCCATGGCGGCGCCAACGAGGCGGCGCTGAAGATGCTCGAAGAGATCGGGCATCCGGAGAACGTTGCCAAGTACGTGGCGAAGGCCAAGGACAAGAACGACCCGTTCCGCCTGATGGGCTTCGGTCACCGGGTCTACAAGAACTACGATCCGCGCGCGCGCATCATGCAGAAGACCACCCACGAGGTGCTCGGACAGCTCGGCATCAAGGACGATCCGCTGCTCGAGGTCGCGGTGCAGCTCGAGCAGATCGCGCTCAAGGACGACTACTTCATCGAGAAGAAGCTCTACCCGAACATCGATTTCTACTCGGGCATCACCCTGAAGGCGATGGGCTTCCCGACCTCGATGTTCACGGTGCTGTTCGCCCTGGCCCGCACGACGGGTTGGATCGCCCAGTGGGCCGAGATGATTGAGGATCCCTCGCAGAAGATCGGCCGTCCGCGTCAGCTCTACATCGGTCCCGACAAGCGCGAGTACACGCCGATCGATCAGCGCAGCTGATCCGTTCCCGCCTCGCCGGACCATCCGGCGAGGCGTCCTTCGTTCCTGAAAGACAGCGTCAGCGAAACGGCGGGGATGTGGCCGCTCTCAGTGCGGCCGGGCGCGATCCACGACCTCGCGGGCGGCCGCGAAGGCCTCGTCGGCATCGAGATCGGTGGTGTCGAGGATGACCGCGTCCGCCGCCGCCTTCAGCGGCGCCGTGGAGCGCTGCGCGTCTCGCGCGTCCCGTGCGACGATGTCGGCCAGGATCGCCCCGAGACTTGCCGATTCGCCCCGCCTCAGCAATTCGAGATGGCGCCGGCGTGCCCGTTCCTCGGGACTGGCCGTGATGAACAACTTCACCTGCGCATTCGGACAGACGACGGTCCCGATATCCCGCCCATCCAGCACCGCGCCGGTGGCATTGCCGGCGAAGCGCTGCTGCCAGGCGAGGAGGGCCGCTCGCACGGCCGGCACCGCCGAGATGCGTGAGGCCGCCTCGCCCATGGCGCGCTCGCGCAGGCGCGGGTCGGCGAGGCGGTCGGCGATCAGGCTGGCGGCCGCTCGCGCCGCCGCCTGATGATCGTCGAGGTTGCGGCCTGCGTCGATGACCGTCAGGGCGACGGCCCGGTACAGCAAACCCGTATCGAGGTGCGGCAGGCCGTAATGTGTCGCCAGCCGCTTGGCCAGGGTGCCTTTGCCCGAGGCGGCGGGTCCGTCGATCGCGATCACCATCGGCATCGCGATTACCCTTCGATCCGGCCGCCGAGGCCCTGCATCGTCGGCAGGAAGCTCGGGAAACTGGTGGCGATCATCGCACCGTCGTCCACGGTGACCGGGTCGCGGGTGGCGAGCCCCATCACCAGGAAGGCCATGGCGATGCGATGGTCGAGATGGGTCGCGACCGTGCCGCCGCCCCGCGCCGGCTCGCCGGTGCCGTGGACGATGAGATCGTCGCCCTCGACGACGTAGGCGACCCCATTGGCACTCAGGCCGTCCGCCACCGCGGCGAGACGGTCGGATTCCTTCACGCGCAGTTCGTGCAGGCCGCGCATCCGCGTGGTGCCCTCGGCAAAGGCGGCGGCAACGGCGAGCACCGGGTATTCGTCGATCATGGAAGGCGCGCGCTCCGGAGGCACCTCGACGCCGCGCAGGCGGCTCGCACGCACGCGCAGGTCCGCGACTGTCTCGCCGCCCTCCTCCCGCTCGCGCAGGCGCTCGATATCGGCGCCCATCTCGACCAGGGTCGTGATCAGCCCGATCCGCAGAGGGTTCATCATGACGCCTTCCAGCGTCACCTCGGAACCCGGGACGATCAGCGCCGCCACCAGGGGGAAGGCCGCCGAGGACGGGTCGGCGGGCACGACGACCTTGGTGCCGCGCAGAGTGGGCTGGCCCGTGAGGGTGATCGTCCGACCGTGCCCGTCGGGTCCGTGGGGCGTCACCGTCACCTCGGCCCCGAACAGGCGCAGCATCCGCTCGGTATGGTCGCGGGTGGCGGCCGCCTCGATCACCGTCGTGGTCCCGGGCGCGTTCAGCGCAGCCAGTAGCACCGCCGACTTGATCTGGGCCGAGGCCACCGGCGTCTCGTAGGTGATCGGGATCGCCTCGCGCGGCCCGCGCAGCGTCAGGGGCACCCGCCCGCCCGCCTCCTCGCTCACCACTTCGGCGCCCATGCGCACTAGAGGATCGAGGATGCGACGCATCGGCCGCTTTCGCAGGGAGGCGTCGCCGTCGAAGGTCGCGGTGACGGGCTGGCCGCCGACGACGCCCATCATCAGGCGCGAGCCGGTTCCGGCATTGCCGAAGTCGAGCACGTCCTCGGGATCGCTGAGACCGCCGATCCCGACGCCGCGGAGGCGCCAGTGCCCCTCGCCGACCCGCTCCACGTCGGCGCCGAGAGCCTGGGCGGCGGCGGCGGTACGCAGGACGTCGTCGCCTTCGAGAAGTCCCTCGACGTTGGTCTCGCCGATGCTGAGGAGTCCGAGGATCATCGCGCGATGCGAGATGGATTTGTCCCCCGGAGGTCGCAGGCTGCCCTGCAGGGGCAGGCCCGCATGAGCGGTCAGGGGTTGCGGCGGAGAATCATGAGACACGGGCGTCGACTTTTCGGCTGGGCGCTGCAGCGCCTGCGGGCTGGCCGGCAGGCGCATCGATCAGGGGGCCGGTTAATTCATGGGGCCGGTTAACATGCGTCGCTGTCGCCGTCATCCGACCGGTGCGCTTCCGGGGTGCCCCGCGTCCGGAAACCCCCACGGAAAGGCGGTTCCGGGCGTGGAACGCCCACGATTCGCAGGAGAATTTGACAGGAGCGTCCCACGCGACTAACGGGGCGCCTCTCCCAAAAGATCGCACGTACTAGAGGTTCGCCCGTGGCCAGACCGGAACTCGGCTTGAAGCGTCAATGCATGAGCTGCGGCGCCAAGTTCTACGACCTCGACAACGACCCGCCGACCTGCCCGAAATGCGGAACGATCTACCAGGTCGCCGCGGTCTCCGGCCGTGCCGCTCCGGCTCTGGCGGCACGCGCATCCGCGGCCCCTGCCGATGACGACGAGGATACGGACGCCGAGAAGGGTGGTCCGGAGATCGTGTCCCTCGACGAGGTCGAAGCAGCCGAGGATGACGCCGATACGACGACCGAGGACGTCGACGGCGACAGCAACGACGATGCCGACGACACCTTCCTCGAGGAGGAGGACACCGGCGACGATGACGTGGCCGACCTGATCGACGGTGACATCGAGAACGACGAGGAGAGCTGATCTTCGCCCACCCCTTTCGAACTCGCCGGGAAAAAAGTTTGCCGGCGGGGCACAAAGGGGGTTGAGGCGGCGGACAAGCCCCAGTACATGACCGCTATCGACGGCGGGCGAAGCGCCCGCCGACGAAGACCACCCCGGGATTTCCAGGATCCGGGGTGTTGAGAGTGGGGCCTTAGCTCAGCTGGGAGAGCGCTTCCATGGCATGGAAGAGGTCATCGGTTCGATCCCGTTAGGCTCCACCAATCTCGCTCTGACACTTTGATATCCCTCCTGCCGCCACCCGCCCGATGCGCCCGCGTCGTGCGGTTCTTTGCGTTTCGCCTGCCTCGTCGCGGCGCGGTCTCGATCCCGAGGAAAACGGCATGCGTGCGAAATAGGGGTTGAGGCGGCGGCCCGATCCCAGTATGTCACCGCCATCGCCGGTGCGGCTCAGGGCCTTCCGGTGCGAACGACCATCTTGAGCGGTCCAGACGCCAAGGTGTTGAGAGTGGGGCCTTAGCTCAGCTGGGAGAGCGCTTCCATGGCATGGAAGAGGTCATCGGTTCGATCCCGTTAGGCTCCACCAAAACTTCCCTGAAATGCCTCGACATCGACGTGGACCTTTCCGCACCTCCTGCGTATGGCGGTGCGGTATGAGCACGCGCGACGGCCACGACGTCGCGCGATGCAGGTGAATTGGACGTGGTTCGGTGCTCAGGGCTTCGGTGTTCATGGCGACGTCCCTCCCCGGCGACCCGGTCACGATCCCTGCTGCGTCGACCCTCCTGACCGACCTCCGTGATCGCCTGCTCGCCGGCCCGAGCGCCACGGCGGTCCTGGAGCAATGGTGCCTCGAACGCGGTCTCGCGCAGGACCCGGGTCTCGTCGCTCATGCGGTCCCGGCGCCCGAGCGCCCCGCAAGCCCGGCTCAGCGGGAACGCCTCGCGGTGCCCCCCGAAGCGCTCGTGCGCTATCGCCGGGTCCGCCTGACCTGCGGACCCCTCGTCCTGTCGGAGGCCGAGAACTGGTACGTCCCGTCGCGCCTCACACCGGCGATGAATTGGCTCCTTGAGACCAGCGAGGTGCCCTTCGGGCGCGTCGTGCAGGCGTTGTCGCCCTCGCGCCGGACCCTGTCCCTCCGCCTCCTGTCCGCTGCCGCTATCCCGGACAAGGCCGGGCTCGCCGAACCGCTCTTCGCGATCGAAGCGCTGCTCCTGCGGAAGGACGGCCTGCCCCTGTGCGAGGTCGGCGAGGTCTATACCGGGGCGGTCCTAGGGGCCGCCTGAACCAGGGGCCATGGCCTTCTCGCATGAGGTCTGGCCAGTGCCGAGGCCTCGCGCTATGCCCCTCGCCCTGAAGGGGCTCAGGTCGAGGAATTCGGACATGGCGATCACGGGACGGGTGCTGCGGAGTGTCGGATGCGCGGTGGCGCTCACGGTCCTTCTCGAGGGCGTGGCGACGGCCCAGCAGGGGAAGGACGCCTCGGGCCTGTGGCTGACCGAGACCGGTGCGTCGAAGGTGCGGATCAGCCGCTGCGGCGACGGCTATTGCGGCACGCTGACGAGCGTCGCCGGTCCGGGGCTCGACGCCAAGAATCCGGATCCAGCCCTGCGCTCCCGCAGCCTGGTCGGCGTGCAGATCATGAACACCCGCACCGCCGGGACGAAGGGTTACGAGGGGACGCTGTACAACCCCAACGACGGCAAGACCTACGCCGGCACCATGACCATCAAGGGTCCCGACACCGTCGAGGTCTCGGGCTGCGTGATGAGCGTCTTCTGCAAGACCCAGAGCTGGAAGCGCGTGAACTGAGCGACCGTCCGCCCCTCCGGATTGCGCGGAGGGGCGGTCCTTCCAGGGTCAGGCGGCGAGCGCGGCGCGGATCGCGTCGATGGCCGCCTGGGCGCCCGCGCCCTCCGGGCCGCCGGCCTGGGCCATGTCGCGGCGTCCGCCGCCGCCCTTGCCGCCGAGATGCCCCGCGCCGGCCCGGACCAGCGCCACGGCGTCGTAGCGCTCGGTGAGATCGGGGGTCACGCCGACGACGAGACCGGCCTTGCCGTCGGGGGCGACGCCCACGATGGCGACGATGCCGGAGCCGAGGCGGGTCTTGCCCTCGTCGGCGAGGCTCTTGAGGTCGCGCATCTCGACGCCCTCGACCACCCGGGCCATGACCTTCACGCCGGCGATTTCCGCGATGCCGTCGTCGCCGCCCGAGCCGGCGCCGCCCATGGCGATCTTCTTGCGCGCGTCGGTGAGGTCGCGCTCGAGGCGGCGGCGATCCTCGATCAGGGACGCGAGGCGGTCCGGCACGTCGGCAGGGGAGGCTTTCAGCAGGCCCGCGATCTGTGCGAGCGTCCGGCTCTCCTCGGCACGGTGGCGCCGCGCGGCATCCGCGGTCAGCGCCTCGATGCGGCGCACGCCGGCACCGACCGCGCTCTCGGCGACGACCGAGACCTGGCCGATCTCCCCGGTGCGCCCGGCATGGGTGCCGCCGCAGAGCTCCACCGAGAAGGCCTTGGTGCGCCCGCCCTCGCCCGCGACCGGCTCACCCATGGAGACCACGCGGACCTCGTCGCCATACTTCTCGCCGAACAGCGCGCGGGCGCCGGACTCGATCGCCTCGTCCACCGCCATCAGTTTGGTGACCACCGGCGTATTCTGCAGCAGCACCGCGTTGGCGATGTCCTCGACTGCCCGGATCTCGGCCTCGTCCATCGGCTTCGGGTGGCTGAAGTCGAAGCGCAGGCGGTCCGGGGAAACCAGCGAACCCTTCTGGGCGACGTGGTCGCCGAGCACCTGGCGCAGGGCCTCGTGCAGCAGGTGGGTGGCCGAGTGATTGGCGCGGATCGCGGAGCGGCGGCCGTGGTCGACGGCGAGTTCCACGGCCTGGTTCAGCGACAGCGTGCCCGCATCCACGGTGACGTGGTGAACGAACAGGTCTCCGAGCTTCTTCTCCGTGGCCGCGACGCGTGCCTTGAGGCCCGAGGCCGACAGGGTGCCCGTATCGCCGACCTGGCCGCCGGATTCGCCGTAGAACGGCGTCTGGTTGACGAGGACGAGGCCGGTTTCGCCCGCCGTGAGGCTTTCCGTCTCGGCGCCGTCGCGCAGCAGGGCGGTGACGATGCCCTCGGCGCTCTCGGTCTCGTAGCCGAGGAACTCGGAGGCACCGACGCGCTCCTTCAGGCCGTACCAGACCGTCTCGGTGGCGGCTTCGCCGGAGCCTGTCCAGGCGGCACGGGCGGCGTTGCGCTGGCGCTCCATGGCCTGGCCAAAGGCTTCCGTGTCGACGCCGATGCCGCGCGCCTTCAAGGCATCCTGGGTGAGGTCGAGGGGAAAGCCGTAGGTGTCGTAGAGGGTGAAGGCGGTTTCGCCCGAGAGATTCTGACCGCTGCTCAGGTCGCGGCTCTCGGCGTCGAGGATCGCGAGGCCGCGCTCCAGGGTGCGGCGGAACCGGGTTTCCTCGAGGCGCAGAGTCTCGCCGATGAGTCCCTCCGCGCGGGTCAGTTCCGGATAGGCCTGGCCCATCTCGCGCAGGAGCGTCGGCACGAGGCGGTACATCATCGGCTCGCGCGAGCCGAGGAGCTCGGCGTGGCGCATGGCGCGGCGCATGATGCGGCGCAGGACGTAGCCGCGGCCCTCGTTGCCCGGCAGAACGCCGTCGGCCACGAGGAACGCGGCGGCGCGCAGATGGTCGGCGATGACCCGATACGAGGCGACGTTGCCGGGCTCCGGCGGGCGGCCGACCGCGTGGCTCACGGCGTCGATGAGCGCCCGGAACAGGTCGGTGTCGTAGTTGCTCTTCACCCCCTGGAGGATCGCGGCCATGCGCTCCAGTCCCATGCCGGTGTCGATGGAGGGGCGCGGCAGTGCCAAGCGGTTGCCCGGCTCCACCTGCTCGTACTGCATGAACACGAGGTTCCAGAATTCGAGGAAGCGGTCGCCGTCCTCGTCCGGCGAGCCGGGCGGGCCGCCCTGCAGCGTCGGCCCCTGGTCGATGAAGATCTCGGAGCACGGCCCGCAGGGGCCGGTATCGCCCATCTGCCAGAAATTGTCGGAGGTGCCGATGCGGATGATGCGGTCGTCCGAGAAGCCCGCGATCTTGCGCCAGAGCTCGGCGGCCTCGTCGTCGTCGGCGTAGACGGTCACCAGGAGCCGGTCCCTGGAAAGGCCGAACTCCTTGGTGATCAGGTTCCAGGCCAGTTCGATCGCCCGCGGCTTGAAATAATCGCCGAAGGAGAAGTTGCCGAGCATCTCGAAGAAGGTGTGGTGCCTGGCGGTGTAGCCGACATTGTCGAGATCGTTGTGCTTGCCGCCGGCGCGGACGCACTTCTGCGCCGTGGTCGCGCGGTCGTAGGGCCGCTTCTCGACGCCGGTGAAGACGTTCTTGAACTGCACCATCCCGGCATTCGTGAACATCAGCGTCGGGTCGTTGCGGGGCACGAGCGAGGAGGACGGCACCACTTCGTGGCCCGCTGCTGCGAAGTAGTCGAGGAAGGTCGACCGGATCTCGTTGACGCCGCTCATCGCATCACAACTCTATCGTAGGGTGCCGCCGGATGCGGACGCGCCGGGCTCGTCCGATGCGCACGCATGCCGCGCGCGGAGCGCCCCGCCAGTTTGGAGGTGTCCCACGCTGGCGCACTCATAAGGAGCGTTCCGGCGCAAGTCACGGTCGTTTCGCTTTTGCTCACCGCCGAGCTAGGAACGCATCTCTCTTTCCAACACGGACATCCCGCCATGCCGGTCGAAATACGCCTACTTGCCTGGTCCTGCCTGCTCGGCCTCGTCCACGTCATCGCCGCCTCCATGAGCGGCGTGCAGCAGCGAGGCGGCTTCGGGTGGGCGTCCAGCAACCGCGAGGGCCCGACGCCCGAGGTGACGGGCGCTGCGAGCCGGTTGGAGAAGGCGTCGAAGAACTTCTTCGAGACCTTCCCAATCTTCGCCGCCCTCGTCCTCGCCTGCGTGGCGACCGGCCGGCACAATACGGCGGTGGTCCTCGGTGCCTATCTCTACTTCTTCGCCAGGCTGGTCTACCTGCCCGTCTACGGCTTCGGCATTCCGAAGGTGCGGTCCCTGGTCTGGCTGGTCTCGATCGCCGGCATCCTGTTCGTGCTGTGGGGCCTGTTCATCAAGCTTCTGCCCTACACGCCCTGAGGCACCGGCGGCACGGCGACCGCGCTCCTCCCCTTGTCGGCGCGCCCGGCAGGCGCATATCGTCGGAGCTCAACCGCCCCGATCATGCGGGCGGATTCCGGGAGACATCCATGCGATCGGTCCTCACCGCAACGCTGCTGGCCGGTTGTGCCGCGCTGGCGCTCACAGCCGGCGCCCTCGCGCAGGGCGCGGCCCCCGCCGAGACCAAGGCGAAGGCCGACGCCCTCGAGAAGCTCGGGGGGATGCAGAGCACCGGCACAGCCGAGGCGCCGGAGATTCCCCAGACCGGCCGCCGCGCCGACGCGTTGCGCAAGACGCTCGCCAAGATCAAGCTGCCCGAGGGCTTCAAGATCGACCTCTACGCCGTGGTGCCGGATGCCCGCTCGATCGCGGTCGGGCCCAATGCCGGCGTGCTGTTCGTCGGAACCCGCAAGTCGAAGGTCTACACGGTCACCGACCGCGACAAGGACCGCGTCGGCGACGAGGTCCGGGCCTTCGCGCCCGGCATCGACTTCAAGATCCCCAACGGCGTCTGCTTCTCGAAGGACGGCGTCCTGACCATCGTCGAGCAGAACCGGGTCCTGTCCTTCCCGGCAGCGGAGTTCTTCTACGAGAGCCCCGACGTCGCCGCCGGCGTGTTGGTGAAGCAGGGCGACCTGATCCCGGCCGCCGAGGAGAGCTACAATCACACCGCCCGGATGTGCCGGGTCGGTCCCGATGGCAAGACCTACATCTCCCTCGGGCAGCCCTACAACGTGCCGCCCGCGGCCAAGCGCGACCTCTACGCCAAGACCGGCATCGGCGGCATCGTCCGCATGGATGCCGACGGCAAGAACCGCGAGGTCTACGTGACCGGCATCCGCAATTCGGTCGGCATGGACTTCAACCCCGCCGACAAGGCGCTGTGGTTCACCGACAACCAGGTCGATGGCATGGGCGACGACATCCCGCCCGGCGAGCTGAACCGCATCTCGAAGGCCGGCGAGAACTTCGGGTTCCCGTGGTTCGGCGGCGGCCATGTCCGTACCGTCGAGTACAAGGACGAGACGCCGCCGAAGGACGTGGTCTTCCCGCAGGCCGAATTGCCGCCGCACGCGGCCGATCTCGGCATGACCTTCTACAACGGGCGCATGTTCCCCGACGCCTACAAGGGCGGCATCTTCACCGCCGAGCACGGCTCCTGGAACCGGACTCAGCCGCTCGGGGCCCGGATCATGTTCGTGCCCGTCGACAAGGATGGAAAGGCCGGCGCGCCGAAGCCCTTCGCCGAAGGCTGGCTGACCCAGGACGGTGAGTATCTCGGCCGCCCCACCGACGTGGCGGTGCTCCTCGACGGCTCGCTCCTCGTGGCCGACGACACGGCCGGCGCGATCTACCGCATCTCGTACGAGGGAAAGTGAGGGTGATCCGCGCCCGTCACACCACGGCGCTGCTCTGCCTGCTCGCATCCGCCACGATCCCGTCGGCTGCACAGGCAGGCGACGCGAAGGCCGGACGCAAGGCCGCCATCGCCTGCCAGACCTGCCACGGCCTCGACGGAGTCTCGAAGCTGCCCGAAGCCCCGAATCTCTCGGGTCAGGTCGAGCCCTACCTGGTCAAGGCGCTGACGGAGTATCGGGATGGCGTTCGCCGCAACGAGATCATGAACGTCGTGGCAAAGCCCCTGACCGACGCGGAGATCGCCGATCTGGCCGCCCACTACGCGGGGATCCAGATCGACGTTCTTCCGCCGGGATAGGCGGCAGGTCCGTTTGGCCGAGACGCTGAAGGCTTCAAATGAAGAAGGCCGCCGGGTGTGTCCCGGCGGCCTTCCTCGTCTGCGAGCAACCACTTCTCCGCCGCTCGGCGGAGAGTACCTTCCTCAGGCTTCGCCCTCGTCGAGCTCGTCTTCGGTCGGCTTGGCATTCTCGAGGATCTTCTCGGCGACGAGGCCGGAATTCTGGCGGATCGAGGCTTCGATCTTGCCGGCGATCTCCGGGTTGTCGCGCAGGAAGCCCTTCGAGTTCTCGCGGCCCTGGCCGAGGCGCTGGCTGGCATAAGAGAACCAGGCGCCGGACTTCTCGACGATTCCGGCCTTGACCCCGAGGTCGATGAGCTCGCCGACCTTCGAGACGCCTTCGCCGAACATGATGTCGAACTCGACCTGCTTGAAGGGCGGCGCGACCTTGTTCTTGACGACCTTCACGCGGACCTGGTTGCCGATGGCCTCGTCGCGATCCTTCAGGGTCGAGATGCGGCGGATGTCGAGGCGCACCGAGGCGTAGAACTTCAGGGCGTTGCCGCCCGTGGTCGTCTCGGGGCTGCCGTACATCACGCCGATCTTCATGCGGATCTGGTTGATGAAAATGACCATGCACTTCGAGCGCGAGATCGATCCGGTGAGCTTGCGCAGGGCCTGGCTCATCAGGCGGGCCTGGAGGCCGGGCTGCGAATCGCCCATCTCGCCCTCGATCTCGGCCCGCGGCGTCAGGGCCGCCACCGAATCGACCACCAGCACGTCGATGGCGCCCGAGCGCACCAGGGTGTCGGTGATCTCGAGGGCCTGCTCGCCGGTATCGGGCTGCGAGATCAGGAGGTCGTCGAGCTGCACGCCGAGCTTGCGCGCGTAGACCGGGTCGAGGGCATGCTCGGCATCGACGAAGGCGCAGACGCCGCCCTTCTTCTGGGCTTCGGCGATGGTGTGCAGGGCGAGCGTGGTCTTGCCCGAGGATTCCGGGCCGTAGATCTCGATGACGCGGCCACGGGGCAAGCCGCCGACGCCGAGGGCGATGTCGAGGCCGAGCGAGCCGGTGGAGACCACCTCGACCTCCTGGACCTTGTCGTTCTTGCCCAGGCGCATGATCGAGCCCTTGCCGAAGGCCCGCTCGATCTGCGACAGCGCGGCGTCGATCGCCTTCGCCTTGTCCTTGTCCACCATCGGGGATTCCACAACTTTCAGCGCGGGCTGGGCCATTCGTCGGCATCCTTATGCATGGGGGAGGAGCAAGGCTCAATGCGCCTCGGTTGCCGATTGTGTACCCGTTTTGTTCTCATCGGACAAGGGCTGCGCCGGAGAATTCGCGGTTCTGGGGCCACGAATTCGCCGGCGTCGCCCCTCAGCGGGCGATGATCTCCTTCACCGTCTCGACGAGCTGCTTCAGGCTGAAGGGCTTGGGCAGGAAGTTGAAATCCTCGCCGTCGGGGAGGTTCTTGCGGAAGGCATCCTCCGCGTAGCCCGAGACGAAGATCACCTTGAGGTCGGGGGATTGCTTGCGGAGCTCGCGCAGCAGGGTCGGCCCGTCCATCTCGGGCATCACCACGTCCGAGACGACGAGGTCGATGGTCTCGGTAGTCTCGGCGATGATCCGCAGGGCGTCGAGGCCGGAGGCGGCCTCCAATACCGTATAGCCGCGGGCCGAGAGCGCGCGGCTGTTGACGGCGCGCACGGGGTCCTCGTCCTCCACCAGCAGGATCACGCCCTGGCCGGTATGGTCCGGCGCGGGCTTGCGGGGCGCGGGCTTCTCGCCGTCGGGTCGCGCGCGGTCCGAGGTTCCCTTGAGCCGGCCGGCCGCGATGGCGGCGGTCGTCTGCTGCGACGGGGGCGCCAGCGCGACGTCCGTCTCGGGCGCGGGTTCGGCGGTGGGTTCGTGGCGGGGGAAGTAGATCCGGAAGGCGGTGCCCTCGCCCACCGTGGAGCGCACGTCGATGGTGCCGCCGCTCTGCTTGACGATGCCGAACACCGTCGAGAGGCCGAGGCCGGTGCCCTTGCCGATCTCCTTGGTGGTGAAGAACGGTTCGAAGATCTTTTCCATGACGTCGGGCGGGATGCCCTGCCCGGTGTCCAGGACCTCGATCAGCACGTGGTCGCCCACCGGCATGCCGACGCGGTTCTCGCTCGGCACGGCCTCGTGCGCGACGTTGGCGGTGCGGATCAGCAGGCGCCCGCCCTCCGGCATCGCGTCGCGGGCGTTGACCGCGAGGTTCACGATGACCTGTTCGAACTGGTTGACGTCGGCCTTGATCGGCCAGATGTCGCGTCCGTGCTTCAGGTCGAGGTCGACGCGCTCGCCGAGCAGGCGCTTGAGCAGCAAGGTCAGGTCGGACAGCGCCTCGCCGACATTCATCACCTCCGGACGCAGGGTCTGGCGCCGCGAGAAGGCCAGCAGCTGGCGCACCAGGCTCGCGGCCCGGTTGGCGTTCTGCTTGATCTGCATGATGTCCTGGAAGGCCGGGTCGGTCGGCCGGTGGCTGGCCAGGAGCAGGTCCGAGTAGCCGATGATCGCCTGCAGGACGTTGTTGAAGTCGTGCGCGATGCCGCCGGCGAGCTGGCCCACCGTGTCCATCTTCTGCGCCTGCGCCACCTGCTGCTCGAGCTGGCGCTGCGCGGTGGTGTCGAGGGCGTAGAGGATGACCCGCTCGCGGTCGCTCTGCTCGGCCTCGTCCCGTCCGACCCCGGTCGCCTCGCCGCCTGCCGGGCTCAGCCAGACGCGGGCCGACCGGTTGCCGGGACCCGACAGGGCGATCTCGATGGGCTCGACCTCGACGAGGCCGGCCGCGGCCTTGCCCAGGGCCGCCTCCAGGCCCGCGCGATCCCGTTCGGCGACCGCGTCCCACATGGTGGGTTCGCCCTGCAGGTCGTTGCGCCCGTCGGGGAGCGCCTGGCGCGGGAGGCCGCCGAACAGGCGGGCGAAGGAGGCGTTGGCGCGGGCGATGTGGCCGCCCTGGTCCAGGGTCGCGATGGCGATCGGACTGTTGTTCAGGAAGCGCGCGAGCCGCACCTCGGCGACGCGCTGGGGCTCGTCGCTCTCGGCGCCGGCCGAGCGGTTGAGCACGAAGGTACGCGATGGGCCGGGCCGGCCGTCCTGGCCGAAGGCGACGCGATGGTAGAGGCGCGCCGGGAGCGGATGGCCGTTGCGGCGGCGCAGGTCGAGGTCGAACCGGTCGGTCCGGACTTCGCCCGGCAAGCCCTCGGAGGCGGTGAGGACGTCGGCGCCGGGGGCGATCTCGGGCAGGCGCAGGCCGCCGGAGCCGACCGTCGCGAGGTCGTAGCCGAGCCAGGCCGCCAGGGTCGCGTTCATGTAGACGATCGAGCCGGCCGGATCGATCGAGAGGAAGCCGGCGGGGGCGTGGTCGAGGTAGTCGATCGCGTGCTGGAGCTCCTGGAAGACGTTCTCCTGGCGCTCGCGCTCGTGGGTGATGTCGCTCACCGTCCACAGGGTCGCGGCGCGCCGGGGCCGTTCGATCGGGCGTACGCCGATGCGGAACCACGCGAAGGCGCGTTCGGCGGCACTTCCGGGCGGCGGAGCCATCCGGATCTCCTCGGCGTGGCCGAGGCCGTCGCGGGACGCCTGGGCGAGGCGATAGACCGCCTCGGAGACCTCCGGCGAACCGACGAAGACCCGCTCCACCGGCCGCAGGCTGGCAAAGGTCTCGCCGCCGGCGAGGCGCAGGTAGGATTCGTTCGCGTAGATCAGGCGCCCGCCTTCCTCGACCACGATCGCGCCCTCGGGCGCCGCGTCGACGATCGCCTTGGTGATGTCGTCGCGCGTGGTCTGACCCGCGAACTGGATCGCCCCGATGGCGAGGGCGAAGAGGCAGAACACGCCCGCCATGGCGAGGAGCGCCAGGAGGCCGAGGATCAGCGGCTGCGCCTGCTCGCTCGCGACGAAGGACAGGCCGACGGCCGCCCCGACGAGGAGGCCCGCGAGGACGAGAAGGAGCCCGACGCGTCCGGGCCGCTCCGAGCGATCGATCGCGTTCGACGCGGGCTTGCCGTGTCCGCTGAACTCAACCATCCGCCGCCGACCCACCCCTGAAGCCCATCCGGTTAGCGCCCCGCTTCCGCTCGCAGCAAGGGCAAACCGGCGTATGTCGCCGAGAATTCTCACGAAAGAGGGTGCATAAAGCGTGGCGAGCGCAAGCGCCAATCCTCACGCGGCCCGCCGGCGCAGGCGCATGACGTAGCCGATGACCTCGGCCACCGCGCGGTAATGCTCCGCCGGGATCTCCTGGTCGATCTCGACGGTGGCGTGCAGCGCGCGCGCGAGCGGCGGGTTCTCGAGGATCGGGACATCATGGTCCTTGGCCACCGCGCGGATCTTGAGAGCCAGCGAGTCGACACCCTTGGCCACGCAGATGGGCGCGGCCATGCCGGCCTCGTAGCGTAGGGCCACCGCGTAGTGCGTCGGGTTCGTCACGATGACGGTGGCGGTGGGGACGGCGGCCATCATCCGCTTCTTCACGCGCTGGGCGCGGATCTGCTTCATGCGGCCCTTCACCTCGGGGCTGCCTTCGCTTTCCTTGTGCTCCTGCTTCATCTCCTCCTTGGACATGCGCAGGCGCTGGCGCCAGCGGAAGCGCTGGTAGAGGGCGTCGCCGAGGGCGATGGCGATGAAGACCCCGAGCATGCCCGCCATCAGCTTGAGGGCCAGGGTGAGGATCGCCGCGAGGACGGCGGCGGGATCGAGGCGCGCGAACACCTCCATCCGGTCGCGCTCGCCCCACAGGATGGTGCCGGCCACCACGCCGACCATGCCGAGCTTGGCGAGCCCTTTCAGGAACTGGAACAGCGCTTCCATCCCGAAGACACGCTTCACGCCGGCCATCGGCGAGACCCGGTCCCACTTGGGCCCGAGGGCCTCGGTGCTGAAGACGAAGGGATGCTGGATCAGGCCGGCGGCGAGACCGGCCACCACCACGAGGCCGATCGGCACCGCCAGCGCCTGGGCGCAGATGATGAGCGTGCGCACGCCCATCTCGGTGTAGGCCGTCGGGTCCGACGGAACCATGTGGGCATTCATCAGGAAGCCGCGCAGGCTCGCCACGAGGTTCTGGGCGATCATGCCCGAGGCCATGAGCAGGGCCATGGTGAAGGCGGCCAGGATGAAGAAGGTGTTGATCTCGGGGCTGTTGGGAACGTTGCCCTGCTCGATCGCCTTCTCGATCCGCCGTGGAGTCGGGTCTTCGGTCTTGTCTTCCGGATCGGAATCGTCCGCCACCGCTCAGGCCTCCCTGGCGCGGCTCAACGCCCGGCGAGATCCGCCAGGTAGCGCCCGATATCGTCGAGGAAGACGCCCATCATGACGCCGAGGCTGCCCAGCAGCAGCACCATGCCGATCAGCACCGAGGCCGGGACGGCCACGAAGAAGACCTGCATCTGCGGCATGAGCCGCGCCAGGACGCCGAGCCCGACATTGAACAGGATGCCGAAGGCGATGAACGGGGCCGAGATCTGAACCCCGAGGGAGAACCCGCGGGCGATGGCCTTCAGCGCGAGGCTCGCCGCCTCGCCCATGCCCGGCACCCCGTCCGGTGGAATCAGAACGTAGCTGCGCCCGATCGCCCCGAGGGCGACGTGATGGAGGTCGGTGGCCACGATGAGGGTGACGCCGAGAAGCGCCAGGAAATTTCCGATCGCCGTCTGCTGTCCGCCCTGCGTCGGGTCCACCGTCATCGCGTAGGACAGACCGAGCTGCTGCGAGACGATCATGCCGGCGGTCTGAAGGGCGGCGAGCACCATCCGCACGGTGAGGCCGAGCACCAGGCCGACCAGCAACTCGCCGATGAGCAGCGCGATCAGGCCGGGTCCCGCGATGGCGCCGCCCTGCATCGGCAGGAGCGGCCGCACCGTGGGGAACAGGATCAGCGAGAGGAGCAGCGCGAAGGCGAGGCGCAGCCGCGGCGAGACCAGCTGCTCGCCCACCCCCGGCATCAGCATCACCAGGGTGCCGATCCGCGCGAAGGTCAGGAGGAAGGCCGCCGCGATGCCCGGCAGGAGGAGATTCATGCCCTCTCATAGCAGGGCTTCAGCCGCCGGACACGATGCGCGCGGCGATCCGGGTCATGTAGCTGCCCAGCGCATCACCCATGAAGGGCAGCATGAGTAGCAAGGTCGCGAACACGGCCACGATCTTGGGAACGTAGATCAGCGTCTGCTCCTGGATCTGGGTGAGGGCCTGGAACAGCGAGACCACGAGGCCGACCACGAGGGCGACCAGCATGATCGGCCCCGCCACCTTGAGGAAGACGAAGATGCCGTCGCGGGCGACGTCGATGATGGCGAGACCGGTCATGAGGGGGATGTCATCTCGCGTCAGGGCGGAGGTGTCGGACGAGCAAGGGCGGGTGGCCCGGCGCAGCGAGGCGGCGACGGGCTAGATCTGCATCCGCATGATTTCCTCGTAGGCGGAAATCACCCGGTCGCGGACGGCGACGAGGGTCTGGAGGGCGGTCTCGCTCTCGGCCACGGCCGTCACCACGTCGACCACGTTCGCCTTGCCACCGGCCACCGCGAGCGCCTGACTGTCGGCCTTGCGCCCCGCCTCGCCGACGTTGTCCAGGGTCGAAGTCAGGAGCGAGGTGAAGTTCGAGCCCGAGGCACCGGTGGCCGGCGCGATCTTCGGAGCACCCTTTGCGCCGATGTTCTGAATCGCCGCGTAGGCGCCGGCGGCGAAGGCGTTGGTGGTCATGGCGGCGGACTTTCAGGCGGGTCGGAAGCGGGGATCAGGCCTTGAGGATCTCGAGGGTCTTGGCGACCATGCGGCGGGTCGCCGTGACCATGTTGAGGTTGGCCTCGTAGGAGCGCTGGGCCTCGCGCATGTCCATGTTCTCGATCAGGCCGTTGACGTTGGGCATCGCCACCTCGCCCTTGGCGTTGGCGCTCGGATTGCCCGGGTCGTACTTGGTCCGGAACGGCGAGGTATCGCGGCGCACCCGGCCCGCCTCGATCAGCGACGCGCCGGTCTCCCGGTCCACCTGCTGGGTGAAGGTCGGGATCTTGCGCCGGTAGGGTTGGCCGCCGACCGAGGTGGGCGCCGAATCCGCGTTGGCGATGTTCTCGGCGATGATCCGCATCCGGCTCGACTGGGCCTTCAGGCCCGAGGCGGCGGTGGTGAGGGATTTCAGGAAGTCCATGGCGCGCTCCGTGAGACGATGGATTGCCGCTCAGCGCTTGCCGATGGCGATTTTGATGGTCTCGAGGCTCTTCTGATAGAGCGAGGCGGCCATCTGGTAGTCCGCTTGGTTGTCGCCGGCCTTCATCATCTCCTCCTCGAGATTGACCCCGTTGCCGCTGGGGCGGATCTCGAAGCCCTTCACGCGGCGCGGATCGGCGCCGGGGCCGTCCGGGCCTCCGCCCGGCGCGATGTGGGACGCGTTGGTGACCGCGAGGCTGCTGCTCGTCGTGGCGCCCGAGGGCTGCGCCAGGACGGGGCCGGAACGCCCGAGCTCCGGACTCGCGAGGTCCCGCGGCTTGAAGCCGGGCAAGTCGGCGTTGGCGACGTTCTCGGCCAGCAGCTTCTGGCGGGTCTGGTGCCACTGCATGCGGGTGCGCAGCATGCCGAGGATGGGCAGGTCTGTGACGGACATGGGCTGGACCCTCGCCTCACCCGGAAGAATCTGCCCGGTGGGACCGGCAAAATCTGCCGCCCCCATGGTTAACGCCCGGTTAAATCTTCGGGCGCGTCCGCGTGGAGGCAGGGCTCAGGGCGCCCTCTGGGTCGGCTGCTGCGCCTGCGGGCATTCCGGCGGCGCCGGCCCGCTCGGGTTGAGGGGGGCGCAGGCGACGGGCGCGCCGGCGGTCCGCGCATCCTCGCTCGGATGGCGCAGAGCGCCTCGGCTCCAGAGGAGCCCCATGGTGACGGCCGCCGCGACGA
Organism: Methylobacterium sp. Leaf104; assembly: GCF_001422885.1. Classification (GTDB taxonomy): domain Bacteria; phylum Pseudomonadota; class Alphaproteobacteria; order Rhizobiales; family Beijerinckiaceae; genus Methylobacterium. Next base: position 48,476 of record NZ_LMMZ01000006.1, read on the forward strand.
ACAGGGCGGCTGCGAGGAACGGGATCCAGCGCGGAACGGTCATCGATGTCAGCCTTTCTCGGACAGGCCCTGTCGGCTCTGCCAGAGCGCGTACGGATGGTCGTCGACTGCGACGGGGCGATGTTCCACACGCATCGGCTGCTCGCTCGGGGACCGACAGAGTTCGGCGTAGATGCCGGCGCCGATCAGGCCGTAGCGTTCGCCCTCTTCCGCGCTGTAGGCGAAGTAGGCCTGCGTGATCCCGGCCAGGCGCATGGCCGCGTGACACATCGGGCAGGGCCGCCCGCTGGCGTAGACGATGCAGCCGTCGAGCTTGGTGCGGCCGAGATGCCGGCTCACCTCCCGGATCGCCACCATCTCGGCATGGTCGGTCGGGTCGTTGGTCACGGCCGTGGTGTTGACGGCCCGCGACAGCACCGCACCGTCGCGCACGATCACCGCGCCGTAGGGACGCCCGCCCTGGAGAACGTTGTCCCGGGCCAGCGCGACCGCGTCGCGCAGGTGTGCCTGATGCTCGTCTTCCACTGGTTCCACCTCGACCCGATACGGCGATGCCGCTGCGCCAACGCTCCAGGAACGCCGGCGGGTCCCGATTCGAGACGGCCCACGCACGAGCCTTTGATCGGCCGCTAACCGCGGTCGCCGCACGGTTGCTCCAGGCCGCGTTGCGTATCGGCTCCGTCGTGGAGACACGGCACGCCCCGCCGTCCCGAACCCGGGCGGTGGGGCACCGCACGACCCCTAAGCCCCGTCAGCCATTGCCGAACCCCGTTCGGGCAAAGGAGCTGTTAACGAAGTCTTAACGGAGTTGCCCGCGCTGGCGCCGGACATGATAGTGGGTGCTCAAATGTTGCGTCGGGCCACGAGCCCCAAAAGCGAGAGACCCCGGTCTTGTCATCGTTCTTCAGCTCGGATGGCTCCTTTCCCCTCCAGTTCGCCATCATCTTCGTCGTCATCTTCCTCGTCCTCGCGGCCGGTGTCTTCCTGGTCCGGCGCGTTGGTGGGAAGGGTTCACCCCTCTCCGGCAAAAACTCCCCGCGGGGCCGTCAGCCACGGCTCGGCATCGTCGACATCTACGAACTCGATCGCCAGCGTCAGCTGATCCTCCTGCGCCGCGACAACGTCGAGCACCTGCTCCTGGTCGGCGGACCCAATGACGTGGTGATCGAGCGCAATATTCTGCGGGGCATGAGCGCCCGCTTGGCGGCGGAGGAAGCCCCCTTCGACGAAGCGCCCGAGTCGGTGCTGAACCCGATGCCGGAGCCGCCGGTGAGCCAGCAGGCTTCGATGCCGAGCCTGGCACCGGTGGTCCCGCCCGTCCCGACCTACCGCGAGCCGTCCTTCGAGATGCCGGTGACGGTCGCGCCCGTCGTCGAGGTCGCGGCGGCACCGCCCGAGATCGCGCGCGGACGCGGGGCGGTCCCCGAGCCCGGCCCGAGCCTCGCGGTCCCGGATCCGGCGGTTGCACCCCGCCAGCGCGATTCGCAGCTCGCGCGCGTCATCCGCCGGACCCCACCCACCCTTGCGAACCTCGTCCCGGCCGCGATCGCGGAGCGGGTCGGCCTGCCGGAACGCGGATCCGAGGCCGAGCCCGCCCGCGACACGCAGAGTGCCGCCGCGCCGCCGCCCGTCGTTCCGGCACCGGCGGCCCGCGCGATCGATGCCGCGATCCTTTCCGACATGGCCCGCCAACTGGAGGAGGCCCTGCGCCGGCCGTCCGCGGCTGTCCGTCCGGCCGCTGCGGATCAATCCGCGGCGCGCGAGCCGGACCTACCGCCCCCAGCACCGCAGTCTCCCGCACGCATGGAGTCGGCGCCGCAACCCGAGCCGACCCGGGAAACGCTCGCGGGGCCGCCCGACGTCGATCCGATGGCGGCCGCGATGGCCGCCACGGCGCAGGCTCCGGCCTCCGAAGCGCAGGCAATCGAGCCCGAGCCGGCCACGGACGACGCGCTCTTCGCCGAACGCCCCGAGGACCGGGACGTCGAGGTCGCGTCGGCGGAGCCACCGGTTCCTCCTGCATCCGCCCCGGCCGAGCCGCCTCCCATTTTTCGTGCGTCGCTGGCCGATGCGGCGAAGGCAGAGGCGATCGCGCAACCGGAGGCGCCGCCGGCTGCCGTCGAGCCGGCGCCCGTCCCTGCCCAGGCCCCGCCGCCTTCCCCGGCGGCGCCCGCGAAGGCTCCGGCCAGTCCCAACCCCTTCTCCGTGGAAGAGATCGAGGCGGAGTTCGCGCGCCTCCTCGGCCGCCCTCTCGATCGCAAGCAGTAGATCGGCACCGGCGGGCCGGAACCCGCCCGGGTGTCGCTGCCGAACGGGGCGTCCCGGGTTCGTTCGGGGATGCGCGCCGGGCCGTGGATGATAAGAGGGGGCGCGGTCGCGTCGCGCCGCATCATCCGGAGCCGGTATGTCCGAACCCCGCCCCTCGCTGCAAAGACGGCTGCGCCTGCCGATCCTGGTCGGTCTGGCGCTGGCCTGCACGACAGCGGCGGTACGGGCTCAGAGCCTCTCGGTCGATCTCGGCACGGGCGGGGTGACCGAGCGGGCGCTGCAGCTCGTCGCGCTCCTCACCGTTCTGGCCCTGGCGCCCTCGGTTCTGGTGATGGCCACCTCCTTCACCCGGATCGTGGTGGTGCTGTCGATCCTGCGCTCGGCTCTGGGCACCCAGAGCGCGCCGCCGAACGCCGTGGTCACAAGCCTCGCGCTGTTCCTCACCGCGTTCGTCATGGCGCCGGTGGGGCGGGAAGCCTACCGCACCGGCATCGAGCCGCTGATCGCGGGGCAGATCACCCAGAGCGTCGCCTTCGAGCGGGCCTCTGCCCCGTTCAAGACCTTCATGCTGAAGAACGTGCGCGAGAAGGACCTCAAGCTCTTCCTCGACATGGCGAAGGCCCCGGTGCCGGCGGGACCCGAAGCCGTCGGCCTGGAGGTGGTGACGCCGGCCTTCATGATCTCCGAGCTGCGCCGAGCCTTCGAGATCGGCTTCCTGCTGTTCATCCCCTTCCTGATCATCGACCTCGTGGTCGCCTCGATCCTGATGGCCGTCGGCATGATGATGGTGCCGCCCGCCACCGTGGCCCTGCCGTTCAAGCTGATCTTCTTCGTTCTCGTCGACGGCTGGACCCTGGTGGCCGGCTCCCTGGTGCAGAGCTACGGCACCTGAGCGTCAGCGCGGACGGCGAGCGCACAGGAAAAAGGGCGCCCGAGAGCGCCCTTCACCGCCAGCCAGCGAACTGTGCGAGCGATCAGCGCTCGAGATAGCTCTTGAGGGTCGAGATGCGGTTGCCGACGAGGCGGACCGCGCGCTTCAGGCGGTCCTCCGACACGCCGAGGCGTGTGGCCATCGCGGTGCGCTGCTGGCTGTCGAAGATGTCGAGGTGGGTCTTTCCGGTCTTGGTGTCGAGCGGTTCCGTGAGCATGGGGAGGCCTCTGCTGTGCCGGCTGGAACGTGCGCCGCACGGGTGATAGCGATTGAGGGCAGAACGTGGCGCGGACGCGTTTGTTGCGCTCGCGCGAACAGAATTCGCCGAATCGCATCAAGCTTTTACGCCGCATGGTGGACCCGCTCCCGAAACGCGCGTCCGGCGCCTCCGAGCGGCGTCGGCGCGGTTCAGCCAGGCGGTGTCGCCGGGGTCTGCGCGTCGGCAAGCGCATCCGCTTCGCCCTTGCCCGGAGCCGGAACGGCGCTCTCGGGATAGCGCTTGCGGTACTCCGAGAGGAACGCCTGGAGGGTCTGGGCGCTGGTGGCCTTCTGCGCGATCTCGCGGAAGCCGGCGGTGCGGGTGGCGTTGAACTGGCTGAGGAGCGCGAAGGTGCGGGCATCGACGCTCTCGGCCATCGGACCCGCGAACTTCGCACGCAGGCGCTCCAGGCTGAGGGTCTCGCTGGCGAGCCCGTAGGCGATCGCCGCCCGCAGCACGTCCGTCCGGGCGGCGTCGTCGAGGGGGGCGCGCCGGCGCCAGGCATCGCCGACCAGCGCCTCGTGGGCCTCCCCCGCCTCGCGCCAGCGCCGCCCGGTCCACAGGATGTCGGCGCGAAGGCGCTCGGCATCCGCCCCCGTTTCGCCCTCAATGGTCTCCAGGGCGAGGTCGGTGCGGGACAGGTCGGACAGGGCGCGGGCCCGCAGCAGGGCCCGCGCGCGGCGAAGGTCCTCCGGCAGTTCCGGCAGGTAGGTGACGTCGAGCGTCTGGAGGGCCTGGAGCGGCTTCTCGTCCATGAGGCGGATCGCGGCGAGCCGCGCCGCGACACCGGCTCGGCTCGCGCCGGTCAGGCGGTGATCGACCTGATGCTGCAGCAGCTCGCCCGCCGAATCAAGGAGATCGAGTTCGACGAGCCGGTCGGACAGGCGGCGGACGATCTCGTCGCCGCGTCGGCCCAGGGGTGCGAAGTCCTTGAAGTCGAAATACATCGCCAGGGCCTCGACCCCCGGCACCTTGAGGCTTCGTTCGCCGAGATAGAGGTCGTCGAAGAGCGCCTGAGCCATGTCGTGCACCTCGCGCACCACGGGCGTATCCGTCCCGAGGGCATCGGCGCGACGAGCGGTGAGGAGCGCCTGGCGCCAGCGCCCCGCCTCCATGTAGAGCTTGGCCAGGCCGGCGATCGTCCGCGGCTCGATGTCGCCGCCGTGCCAGGCCAGGGCCAGCCGCTCGAGGCGCTCGATGGCGTCCGCCGTCGGGAGCTTGCCGGCGGCGTGGCCGAGCAGGGTGGCGCGCAGGCGCGCCGCGGCGGCGACGTCCGCCTCGCTGCTTTCGCCGAGGCGCTCATAGGCATCGAGGGCGGCCACGGTCTGGCCCGTGACCTCGTCGATCCGCGCCCGCAGCAGCGAGAGGTCTTCCTGGGTCGGCCGGTCGGCGACCCGGGCGGCCGCAATGATCTGGCGGTTGGCCGAATCCCAGTCGCCGGTCTCGACCGCAGCCTCGGCCGCCGCGGTGCGCAGGAAGGCCTGGAGATCGGTCGGATAGCGGTCGAGCACGCTCGCCGTGGCGCGGAACGAGCCGTCCGCCGCACTCCAGCGGCCTTCGAGGGCCTCGACGTAACCCTGCCACAGGCGCGCCTCGGGATCGTTCCTGAGGATGTCGACGGCGAGGCCCGCGCGCGCGTCGCCGGTGCGCCCCATCAGGGCGTTGCCGATCACGGTCAGCATCGGAATGTCGCGCTGGCCGGCCAGGACCGGATCGTCCGAATAGATGCTGTTCAGGACGCCGAGGGCTTCCAACGACAGCCGATTGGCCAGCATGGTCCGGGCCAGAACCAGCCGGAGGGAGCCGCGCGAGGCACGCGGCGCCTCGGCGGCCGCCTGCAGCTGGTCGCGCATCAACTCGCGAATGTCGCCCCGCTGGGAAGATTCCCAAGGCCCCCGGTCGACGGCGAGATCGCTAAGCGTCGTGAGGGGGACCTCGGCCGGGCGCGCCACGCCCGAGACCGCCATGCCCCCTTCGCGACCGATCGCGACCCCGTCGAGATCCGGTCGTACGAGGAGGTCGTCGGCCTGCGCCAGGACCGCGACGCCCTGGCGGCTCGGCAACAGCTCGAAATCGACGAAGGCCTGTCGCTTCGGGATGCCCGCCGGCTTCGGGCCGCGACCGGTGACGACGGCGATGCGCTCCCCGTCGAGCTTGAGCCAGGATGCGATGCCGGGGTTCGGCAGGCGTACGCCGATGCCGATCCGACCGGCCGGGTCGGTGATCCGGATCGCCGCGAGGGCCTCGCTCGCGGCCAGATTCTCACCGGCGACCAGTTCCCACCCGGTGGGCGCTTCGGCCGGGCCGACGGGCACGAGGTCGAACAGGCGGTCGCGCGGGACGGGAAAGCGCAAGGTCACGACGCGCCCGGTCCGCTGAGGTGGGCCGAGGGGCGTCAGCATCGGATCGCCGGGAGGCGCCCCGACGTCCTCCGCGGTCTCGAACACGAGGTTCGCGATGCCGGCCCGCTCGAACAGGGCGGCCGGAGGCAGGATCTTGAATGGAAAGACGAGGCCCGGACCGCTCGGGCGCGGGACCGTCACCACAGCGGGGGCCGTCGGTTTGTTCTCAGCGGGCTCCGCGCTCCGACCCGGCATGCGCACCGGAGGCTTGTCGGACCTGACTTCTGCGGTCCTGGGGTCGGCCGACTTGCTCTCGTCGAATTTGCTCTCGACGACCTTGGCCTCGCCGGCGGGCATCGCCCCCTCCCCGGCCTTCGCGTCCGCTGCCGCGGCGGATTTCGGCTTCTCGGCGGGTTTACGGACGACGTCGAGGGTCGCCCCGTCCTCGTCGTGGAAGGTCCGGATCTCGTAGCCGGCGGCAGGGGTGACGAGGAGGCGGGCACCGGTCTCGTCGCCCTCGACCGCCAGGGCTTCGATCGCTGGCTTCAAGCGCCCCCGGGTGGCGACATCGTCGATCCGCCACGCGCCCGGAATGGCGAGGCGGGTGGCGGGGCCGACGGCGCCGAATTGCGGCGCGGCGGATGCCGGCGCTCGCAGGCTGAGGCGCGTCAGGGTCGGAAGATGGGCGAGTTCCAGCCGCAGGGTCTTCGGTTCGGCGGGCGGCCTCGCCGCGCGCAGGGCCGCTTCCGCCGCCTGGGTCCGCCGAAACAGCTCGGCCACCACCTCCGGCGGCATCGCCGGAGGCAGCCCGGTCCAATCCTGAGGCAGGAGGTCGACGAACACCGTCTCGCCGGCGTCCTGGACGTTGACGCGGTAGGGACGCTGCAGCGCGAGGCGCAGGCCGAGGCCGTCGGGATCGCGTCGGACGGCGGAAACGTAGTCCGGCATCTCGGCGGCGATCTGCTCGGGACCGGCGCTCGCCTTCTCCGAGAAGCCGAGGACGAGGACGGATCCGGAAATGCGCGCCTTGACCGAAACGGGGGCGTCGAAGGTCAGGATGAGGCGACCGTAGCGCTCGATCTGCGCGCCCTTGATCGCCGTGAGGCGGGCGGCGATCGCGCCCGTGCCCCCGCACAGGGTCACGGCCACGATCGACATCGCGGCGAGTCCAGCCCGAAGCCGACGCCGTCGTGTCGGAATTCCGGCACCGAGAGCCATCGCAGGATACGCCAAACCCATGGGACGGACCCGCTCGCACCCGAGCCGGTTCGCCTTACGCCGCACTGTCCGGGTACTCTCGCCCGTCGAGGCTAACGGGCGCTTAAGACGCCGGGCGGCTTTGTCCCGACCGCTAACGTTTCGCGATCAGGCCAGGGATCGTCCGGCCGGTCTCGCCGAAATTCTCGGCGGCGCGGGCACAGTTGGCCGGAACGTCCTTGCCGTAGATCTCCGTATAGGCCCGGCTGCGGAGCTTGAGGTCGCCTTGCGCGAGATCGTCCGGCGCGACACCGAGGCCCGAGACGACGGCGTTCAAGCGCTCGGTGTTCGGCTTGAGATCCGGACAGGACGTCTCCACGAAGGCGAGCAGGCCGGCGAGCTTGGCCGCGCTGTTCTTCTGGCGCTCGGCCCTGGCCTCGGCCGCCGTCGGCGGGGGGCCGGGCGGCTTCTCCGGAGGCTGCTCCTCCTGGGCACGCGCGGAGTGCGCCAGCGATCCGGCCAGCAGCAGGGCGGTCAGGCTTCGGGTCAGCAGGGCCGATCTCTTCACGGGTACGCTCCTCGGGTTCGGCCCCGCCACGGTCCGGCTCAGTTCGTCAGGGCGGCGGCGCGGGCCAGCGCATTGGCGAAACCTTCGAGCGGAACCGTGATGGTCACCGGGTCCTTGGCCTCCGGCTTGATCCCGGACACCAGCAGGCTCTTGGCGGTCTTCATCGTGTCGGTCGCCAGGGTGGGCAGGCTGATCGGGACGAGACATCCCTCCTGGCTGCAGGACAGATAGGGCGCGCCCTTGCCGAGCACGGCCTCGTCGAGCTTGAACGAGATGCCGGGCTCGATGGCGAGGCCGAGGGGCATCAGGATGAAGCCCTGGGCCCGGCCTTCGCTCGGCGGCCGGATCTCCAGCGCGAATTCCCGCCGGCCCTTGGCGCCCTGGGCCTGCATGATCGCACATTCGGCCTTCGCCTCGGGTTTGGCCTCCCTGGCGCAGGTCACGGTCCAGTCGCCATAGACCTCGCTCAGGGAGGTCGCGCCCGCGGGCCAGCCGGCGACGGGCGCCGGTGTCGCGGCAGCGGTCGGGGTGGGCGCCGCTTGCTTGGCGGACGCCGGCTTCGGCGGTGCGGGCTTGCGCGGCTTCGGCTTGGCCGGCGCCTCGGCGGCCTCCGGTACTTCGGCGTCCTGCGCGCGGGCGGGGGCCGTCGTCAGGAGGGCGAGGCCAAAGGCGGCGAGGACTCGAATCAGGCTGGTGGACGGCACGTGCTTTGGCTCCCGGAATCCGCGCGGCGGGGACCTGACCCGCCCGGGATGCCTGCCCCTAGTCGGGCGCGGCCGAACGCGCAATGGACGCCGGCACAACCCGGTGGACGAGCGCCTGCAAGGCTCAGCGCCGCGGCGGGGGCTGCATCGGTGCGTCGATCGCCGGCAATTCGTTGGGACCGAGCCCGGCCGCGACCGTCGCGGCCGGGCCGCCGCCTTGCCCGCGGGCCCGGTTGGCCAGGGCCACGGTGAGCTTCTCGGCGGGTTCCGACTGCATGAGGGCCAGCACCTCGGCCATCTTGCGGGGGTTCATCGCCAGGACGATGGGCACGAGCACGTCGAGGCTGAGCCGGTCGAACACCCGCGCGGCGTCCTTGGGCTTCATCGTCTCGTACATCGTGACGATGTTCTTCAGCGCCGCGCGCTCGGCTTCCGCGCGCTGCGAGCCGCCTCCCTCGGCCTTGTCCTCGCCCTGCTTCAGGGTGTCGACGCCCTCCTCGAGCTTGCGCTCCGCGGTGCCGAGAAGCTGCTCGCGCAGGTCCAGGGCGTCGCTGCGCTGCTTCAGGGTGTCCCGCCGCGCGGCGAGCCGCTCCAGGATCGCGCGCTCGGAGGCCGGCATCGGCTCCGGGGGCGGCGGCGGACGGGAGGCCGGCTTCTCCGGCTCCGGAGGCTTCTCCGGCTCCTTCGGGGTGACCGAGCCGGTGGTGGAGGGATCGGCGGGCTCGTAGTTCGTGCGGGCCTTGGCGAGGACGCGCGCGAATTCGGGCAGCGGCGCCGTGAGATCCGGCTTGGATTCTTCGACGGCGATGGCCGCGACCTTCAGCACCAGAAGCCCGGCGGCCGCGAGGGTCACGGCATCGATCAGGCGCAGCTTCAGCGGCCGCGTCTGACGGAACCGGACGAAGCTGTTGGATCGCCTGGCGGGCGCCGGCTTCGTCATGCGGCCTTGCTCCGCAGCCGGCCGAGGGCGCGCTCGGACATGGCGAGAGCGGCCGCGGCTGCGACCCCGAGGCGCTCGCCGTTGGGGCTCGGCGGCGCGACCCGGACGGGCGGAACCACGCGCTCGAGATCGCGCGGTTCCGACGCCGGCGCCGGGCTCGCGGTCCGCGCGATCTCGCGGGCCGGGGTGGCCTGGGCGACGATGGAGGCGATGCGGGCGATCACCGTCTCACCGGCCGCCACGTGCGCGGCGAGATCCGTGGCGTAGCGCTCGGCGGTGCCGAGGCGGTCGGCCAGGGTCCGGTCACACTCGTCCAGGGTCGCGCGCAGGCCGACGATGGCCCGCTCCGCGGTGGAACTCGCCATGACGAGGTCGCCGATGGTCTGGCGCAGGGCCGCCTCGTCGGCCTTGAGCTTGGTGATGCGGCCGCTCAGGCGCATCGAGGAGACGATGCTGGCGACGAGCAGGACGGCGACGAGGCCGTCGGCGAGGAGGGTGACGAGGAGACTCATGGCTGGTCGCGTCACCCGTCGTTGCGGTTGTTCATGGAGGCCTCGAAGGCCTGGAGCGTGGTGCGCGACCGGCGCAGGGGCCGGGTGAGCTGCACCGCGATGTTGTCGTCGATCCGGCCGATCCGCCCCTGCGTCAGGGCCCAGTCGCCGCAGCGGACCGCGATGAGGTCCGAGGGCTTGGTGTCGAACATCAGGGTGTCCCCGACCTTGAGCGACAGCACCTTCTTGAGCGGCAGCATCATCTCGTGCAGCACCGCCTCCATGGTCGCGTCGGCCTGCCAGATCTCGGTGGCGAGGTGGCTTTCCCAGACGTGGTCGCGGCCGAGCTTCTCGCCCATGAAGCTCTGCATCAGCAGTTCACGGATCGGCTCGATGGTGGCGTAGGGGAACAGGATCTGCAGCAGGCCGCCGCGCCCGTCCATGTCCAGCTTGAGGCTGATCAGGATCGCGGCGTTGGCGGGCCGGGTGATGGTGGCGAAGCGCGGGTTGGTCTCGATCCGGTCGATGGCGAAGCGCACCGGCGAGAGCGGCTGGAACGAGAGCTCGAGGTCCGTGAGGATGATCTCCACGAGGCGCCGCACGAGCTGCATCTCGATGGTGGTGAAGGGCCGCCCGTCGAGGCGGGTCGACGAGCCGCCGCGCTTGCCGCCGAGGAGCAGGTCCAGGGTCGAGTAGGCGAGGTTCGACTCCACGGTGACGAGCCCTGAATTCTCCCAGGCATCGGCGCGGAAGACGCCGAGCAGGGTCGGCAGCGGAATCGCGTTGAGATAGTCGCCGAAGCGCACCGAAGTGATGTTGTCGAGGGTCACCTCGACGTTGTCCTGGAAGAAGTTGCGCAGGCTCGTCGACAACAACCGGATCATCCGGTCGAAGACGATTTCCAGCATCGGAAGGCGTTCGTACTGGACGACGCCGGAATCGACGATGGCGCGGACGCCGCCCGCCCCGGAGGCCGAGAGCTCGCGCAGGGAGAAGCCGAGGACGCCGTCGATCTCGTCCTGGTTCAGGATGCGGTCGTTGCCGGCGAGTTCGGGGAGATTGTCGGTCTCCCCGTCCTCGATCATCGTCGCCCATTCGGCGGCGACGTCGCTGGCATGGGTCGTGGTGCCCTGCTCGGCCAGCGCCGCGCCCCACTCGTCGGCGAGCGAGGCTTCACCGCCCTCGCCGTTCTGGGCGATGAGTGCGGCGGCCCAGTCGTCCTCGTCGATCTCGTCGTCCGGTCCGGCCATCAGACTCTCGTCACCTGCAAAACTCAAAAACTCCCGGCACGAGGCCGCGGCCGCCTACTGGATGACCACGTCCTTGAACAGGACCGCCTCGGCCCGGGCCGGTTGAATGGCGACGTTGACCCGGCGCAGCAATTCCTCGCGCAGGCGGTAGATGCCGGCCGACCCGGCGAGATCGCTCGCGCGCAGATCACGCAGGTAGACCTGGAAGGCGTCCTCGATGCGCGGCATCAGGGGCTTCACCTCTCCCTCGACCTTGGCGTCCTTGAGTTCGATCGCGACCTTGATCTTGGCGAAGCGGGTCCGGTCCTGGCCCGGCTCGTTGGCCAGATTGACCATCATCTCGCGGACATCCAGGAACACGACCGGCTTCTTGACCTCGGCGACCGCCTCGCCGTGTCCGTCGCCGGCCTTTTTCTTCATGAAGAAGAAACCGCCGCCGCCGGCGAGCGCCAGCACCACGGCGCCGATGATGACGAGCTTCTTCTTGCCGGCCTTCGGGGCTTCGCCTTCGGCGCCCTCCTCACCCTCGGCGGCGGCCTTCTTCGGCTTCTTGGCCATCGTTGGACCTCGGGACTGCGCGGTGGGGTGAGCGACGGCCGCTCGACGGCGTCGGCATCTCAGAATGTCGGCACTCCAGAAGGTATCGGGCGAACAGGGTTAACGTGTCGTTAAGGCGGCAAAAGCTGCCGGGTCGGAGTTGCCGCGCGGCCGGGACCGGCAGGCGCTGCCGCCCAGCGGAATCAGATGTAAATCCATGAAATTGAATGGTAATTCGTTTCGCGATGGAATGGCACGGCCCGTGCAGAGATGGAGGCGTCGTCGCTCGTCGGAGCTGAGAGTGTCATGCAGAACGCATTGTTCGTGGGGGTTTCGAGCCAGGTCGCGCTCCAGCGCGAACTGGACGTGATCGCCAACAACATGGCCAACATCTCCACCAACGGCTTCAAGGGGCGCAACAGCCGTTTCCAGGAATACTTGATGCCGGTGGCGAGCGCGGACTCGTTCCAGAAGCCGGACCGGCGCGTCTCCTACGTGATCGACCAGGGCACCGCTCTCGACCTCGCCCAGGGACCGATCGAGCAGACCGGCAACCCGCTCCACGTGGCGGTGCGCGGCGAGGCGTTCTTGGTGGTGCGAACGCCGAACGGCGACCGCTACACCCGCAACGGCGCCTTCGAGACCGACGCGCAGGGCACTCTAGTGACCAGCGACGGCTACCCGGTCCAGGGCGAGGCGGGTCCGATCCAGATCGGCCAGCAGGAGACCGGGATCGCCATCGGCCCCGACGGCACGGTCTCCACCAATCTCGGAATCCGCGGCCGCGTCCGCCTCGTCACCTTCGCCAATCCGCAGGCTCTCACCAACGAGGGCGCGAACCTCTACGCCTCCACCGCGCAACCCCAGGCGGCGGGTCTCGCCGGCCGGGTGGAGGCCGGTGCCCTGGAGCGCTCGAACGTGAAGCCGGTGCTCGAGATGACCCGGCTCATGGACGTGAACCGCACCTACACCATGGTCTCGGGCGTGATCTCGCGCCTCGACGACCTGCGCGGCACGGCGATCCGCCGTCTCGCCGACGTCGCGTAAGGATCTCCGCAGATGCGTGCCCTCTACGCCGCCGCCACCGGCATGGCGGCCCAGGAACTCAACGTTCAGGTCATCTCGAACAACATCGCGAACCTGCGCACCACGGGCTACAAGCGGCAGCAGCCGCATTTCCAGGACCTGCTCTACCAGAACCTGCGCCGGGCCGGCTCCTCCACCTCCGACCAGAACACCCAGCTTCCCGCCGGCCTCGCCATCGGCTCGGGCGTGAAGACGACCTCGACCGCGCGGGTGATGTCGCAGGGGACGTTGACCAGCACCGAGAAGGAATACGACGTCGCCATCCGCGGCGAGGGCCTGTTCCGGGTGACCCTGCCGGACGGGCGCACCGCCTACACCCGCGACGGATCCTTCGACCTCTCGGCCCAGGGCCAGCTCGTCACCCGCGACGGCTACCTCGTCGATCCCGGCGTGACCGTGCCGAACAACGCCACCTCGGTGACCATCAGCGCCCAGGGGGCCGTCCAGGCCACCGTGCCGGGACAGACGGCGCCGCAGGCGCTCGGCCAGTTCCAGCTCGCCCGCTTCGTCAACAAGGTCGGCCTCGAATCGATCGGCGACAACCTGTTCATCGAGACCGCCGGCTCCGGCCCGGCGATCAACGGGCTGCCGGGTGCGGAAGGATTCGGCAACCTCCAGCAGAGCTACCTCGAGGAGGCGAACGTCAACGCCGTCACCGAGATCTCGTCGCTGATCGCGGCGCAGCGCGCCTACGAGATGAACTCGAAGGTGGTGACCGCCGCCGACCAGATGCTCTCGACCACCTCCCAGATGTTCCGCAGCTGACCGGGGTCCTGACCATGCATGCCCTCAGACAGATCACGCCTCGCCGCCGGCCCCGGGTCTCGACCCTGAGCGTCTCCGTCGTCGGCCGGACCCTGCTGGCCGTGCTGGCCTTCTCCTTCCTCACCCTTCAGGTGCTGGCGCAGGAGGTCCGGTCCGGCGCCGCGAGCCTGCGCCTGCGCGGCGACGTCACCGCGCGCGGCGACGTTCTGACCCTCGGCGACCTCGTCGAGGGGGCGGCGCCCGAGGTGGCACAGCGTCCCTTGTTCCGGGCGCCGGCCCTCGGCGCCACCGGCACGATCCAGGCGCGTCGCATCGCCGACGCGGTCGCCGGCCTCGGGCTCGGCCCCGTCGAGACCGGCGGTCGTGTCCAGGTCTCGGTCCAGCGCGCCGCGCGCCGGGTGACCCAGCCCGAGATCGAGGCCGCCCTGAAGCGCGCCCTGGAATCGGGCTTCGGCGTCGATCCGCGCAACCTCGCCATCCGTCTCGACGGTGAGGCCCCGACCCTCCTGGCGCCCCTGGAGCTCAACGGCCAGGCGGTCGCCCTCGACCTCAGCTACGATCCACGATCGCGCCGGATCGCCGGTCTGATCACCCTGGGCGAACGGCAGGCCTCACTTCGGGTCTCGGGCCAGGTCATGGAGATCCGCGAGGTCGCGATCCTGGGCCGCAGTCTCAACCGCGGCGAGACGATCAACGCCGCCGACCTCTCCCTGGAGCGCCGCCCCCGCGAGGCGACGCCGTCGGATGCGCAGGGGTCGCTGGGCGACCTCGCCGGGCAGGTGGCCCAGCGCGGCCTCAGCGCCGGCGCGATCCTGCGCGCGGGCGACCTCGCGCCGCCCGACCTCGTGGCCCGGGGCGAGGCCGTGACCATCGTGTTCGATTCCCCGGGGCTCAATCTCTCCCTCCGGGGTCAGGCCAACGAGAGCGGCCGCCTCGGTGCCGTGGTCACCGTCACCAATCCGGTCTCGAAGAAGATCCTCTCCGCCACCGTGACCGGACCCGGCCGTGTCTCCGTCGGCCCCGCGCCCCTGGTGCGACAGGCCAATGCCGCCCTCGACGGCTCCGCGCTGCAGCGCTGATCCGCTTCGTCCGCGTCCCCTTCCGGTTTGCCAAAGGTCCGGTCCCGATGACCCACCGCGCTTCCCCCGTCCTCGCCGTCGCGCTGCTCTGCACCGGCCTCGGTGCCTGCAACACCGCCGACCGCCTCTCGCAGATCGGTGCGACGCCGGCCCTCTCGGCCATCGAGGACCCGACCGCTCAGGCCGGCTACAAGCCGGTTCGCCTGCCGATGCCGGAGATCCAGCCGGTCTCCTACGCCCCGAACTCGCTGTGGCGGACCGGTTCCCGCGCCTTCTTCAAGGACCAGCGGGCTGCGCGGATCGGCGACCTCGTGACCGTGAAGGTCAATGTCACGGACAAGGCGAACCTCAACAACGAGACCAAGCGCTCGCGCTCGAACGCCGAGGGCTTCGGCCTGCCCAACGCCTTCGGCCTGGAGAGCAGCAAGGGGGTGGCGGCGGCCGGGATCACCCCCGACAAGCTCCTCAACGCCACCTCGACCACCTCGAGCGACGGCGCCGGGTCGGTTCAGCGCAACGAGACCGTGACCACCAGCGTCGCGGCGATCGTCACCCAGGTCCTGCCCAACGGAAACCTCGTGGTGGAGGGCAAGCAGGAGATCCGCATCAACTTCGAGGTGCGCGAACTCATCGTGGCCGGCGTGGTCCGGCCCGAGGACATCGAATCCGACAACACCATCGATTCGAGCAAGATCGCCCAGGCGCGGATCGCCTACGGCGGACGCGGCCAGATCACCGACGTGCAGCAGCCGCGCTACGGTCAGCAGCTGGTCGACGTGCTGCTGCCGTTCTGAGCCTCGGGGCGGGCGCTCGAGGTTCGAGGCCCGCGCCGCGGTGTGGCTCCGCTCAGTCGTCGCGGTAGACCCGCTCGCGGCGCTCGTGGCGCTCCTGCGCCTCGAGCGACAGGGTCGCGATCGGGCGGGCATCCAGGCGCTTCAGCGAGATCGGCTCGCCGGTCTCCTCGCAGTAGCCGTAGGACCCGTCCTCCAGCCGCGCCAGGGCGGCGTCGATCTTGCCGGTCAGCTTGCGCTGCCGGTCGCGGGCCCGCAACTCGATCGCCCGGTCGGTCTCGGACGAGGCCCGATCCGCTAGGTCGGGATGATTTTCGTTCTCGGTCTGTAACGCGACCAGCGTATCCTGAGCCTCGCGCAGAATATCAGACTTCCATCCGAGCAGTTTGCGGCGGAAATACTCCCGCTGCCGATCGTTCATGAACGGCTCGCTCTCGCTCGGTACGTACCCGTCCTCAATCGTGACCTTCGCCATTCGCGCCTCTTGCAGCCGGTCCGCGGCGATCATTTTGCGTGGCTATAATGCAGGGGGCAGGCCACGACAACGCATCGTGGTCCCTGCGCACCGCAATCCTCTCGGATGTTTTGCGCGCTGCGGCAAACACGCAACGGCTGCAAAGACGCCACTGGACGCTGTGCACTGCAACACTGGCCCTGCTTTGTCACTCACTTTCCATCTTGCGTTAAATTGCAGGTGTCCGATCGATCGCGGCGGGCCGTCCGTTAAATCGAAACTCCGAGATACCCTGGCGCGCAGGATTCCGCGGTTTCCATGAGGTTGGTCCGACCGATATGGCTCAAGTAAAAACTCTGGCGGATTCAGCTGTATTCTCTTTCATGGATCGATTTACTTTGGTCGACGATAATCGAATTATTCGATGGATTATGGATTGATCGATTCCTGCGATCGTCTCCGATTGGCCGACGGAGACGAGGGAACAGGCATCGAGCCGTGCGGTTCACCCGAGGCGATGCTGGCTATGGCGTGCGGGTCCCCCGTTCGGGACCCTCCTCGCGAGCGCGCCGCTTCCGCACCATCCTCGATCAGGAGACCGCCCCATGGCAGCCAAGGCCAAGACCCTTCACGACGCGTTCTACGAGACGCTCAAGGACGTCTACTACGCCGAGAAGCAATCCGTGCGAGCCCTGAAGAAGTCGGCCAAGGCGGCCGAGCACGAGGAGCTGCGCAGCGCCTTCGAGACCCATGCGGAGGAGAGCGCCGAGCAGGTCGAGCGCCTGCAGCAGGTGTTCGAGATCATCGGCAAGCCGGCCCGCGCCAAGACCTGTGAGGCGATGCAGGGCATCACCTCCGAGATGGAGGAGGACCTCGAAGACTTCGGGGACAGTCCGGCCGCCGATGCCGTACTCGCGGCCTGCGCCCAAGCCGTCGAGCACTACGAGATCGCCCGCTACGGCACACTGAAGACCTGGGCGCGTCAGCTCGGCTACGCGGATGCCGCCAAGCTCCTGGAGCAGACGCTCGAAGAAGAGAAGAAGACCGACGCACTGCTCAGCCAGATCGCCGAGCGGATCAACACCGAGGGCAGCGAGTCCGGCGACGAGGCGGACGACAGGCCGCGCGCCAAGACGAAGAAGGGCTGAGTTCGGCCCGCGCCGGTCCCTCTCCCGTCTCAGGCGGCGCGGGCGGCGGACAGCTTGGCGAGCTCGACGGCGGCCCGCAACTCGATCTCGGCGATCAGGGCGTCGAGGCGCGGGTCGCCGCTGCTGCCTCCGCGCTCGGCCAGGCGCCAGGCAATGGCTTGCAGGTCGCGTGTCGAGACGCGGCCCATGATCAGCGAGGCCTTGAGCCGGTCGAGCCCGTCGAGCAGGTCGTTGCCGCGCCGGGCCGACCGACGCCGGCGCTCCTCCGGCGTGTCGGCGTTGCTCTGGAGGGTGAGGATCGCGTCGAGGCCGGCCAGCGAGGCCGCCGCCGTCGCGCCCGGGCCGCTGGCTTGGGGGGCCGGACCTGCGACGGCGAAGGCCGGCGCGCCTTCGCTCCGGCGTGGTCCCGCATTCGGGCTGGTGGGGGCAATGACGAAGCGGGTGTCGACGCGCATGAGGTGGGACCGATCGGGGCGAAGGTCCGCCCGGCTCCGGCAGAATTCGTCCGCCCTGGTTAACCGGTCGTAAACGGCCCGGCAGAACCTGCCGACCCGGCACGAAGCGCCCCTGTCGCGCAGCGGACAGATGCCGGTGCCTTCAAAAAAGATCATTCAAAACCAACGCATTGGCGCAATCGTCCGGTTGGCATGGCCCTGGCAGACTGTTGGGAGACCTTCCCGCCGCAAAGTGCTCCATGACCGACGCTCCGAACGGCCCCACGCGAACCCGGCGCCTCGCCCTCTGCATCCTGGCAGGGTGGGCGATGCTGGTCGGCCAGGCGACGCCCGCCTCCGCCCTGTCACGGGTCAAGGACCTCGCCAGCGTCGAGGGCGTGCGCCAGAACCAGCTCGTGGGTTATGGCATCGTCGTCGGGCTCAACGGCACTGGCGACACCCTGAACAACATCCCGTTCACGAAGCAGTCCCTGCAGGCGATGCTGGAACGGCTCGGCGTGAACACCCGCGGCGCCACCATGCGCACGCAGAACCTAGCGGCCGTGATGGTGACGGCGAGCCTGCCGCCCTTCGCCACGCAGGGCAACCGCATCGACATCACCGTCTCGTCCCTCGGCGACGCCAAGTCCCTCCAGGGCGGCACCCTGCTGGTGACCCCGCTGCTCGGCGCCGACGGCGAGGTCTACGCCCTCGCGCAGGGCTCCGTCGCCATCGCGGGCTTCTCCGCCGAGGGCGACGCCGCCAAGATCACCCGCGGTGTTCCCACCAATGGGCGCGTACCCAACGGCGCGATGATCGAGCGCGAGATGGCGTTCAAGATGAACGACATGCGTTCGCTGCGGCTGTCCCTGCGCAACCCGGACTTCACCACCTCGAAGCGCATCGCGGCCGCGATCAACGACTTCATGGGCGCCGACACCGCCGAGCCGACCGATCCGGCGACGGTGACCCTGCAGATCCCGGCCCGCTACAGCGGCAACATGATCCGGCTCGTGACCGAGGTCGAGCAGCTCAAGGTCGAGCCCGACCAGACCGCCCGGGTCATCGTCGACGAGCGCTCCGGCATCATCGTGATGGGCCGCGACGTTCGGGTCTCCACGGTGGCGATCGCCCAGGGCAACCTGACGGTGACGATCACCGAGCAGCCGCAGGTGAGCCAACCGGCCCCGTTCTCCAACGGCACCACGACGGTCGTGCCGCGCACCGGCGTCAAGGTCGATACCGGCGACGGCAACAAGCTCGCCCTGGTCAAGGAGGGCGTGACCCTGCGCGAACTCGTCGACGGCCTCAACGCCCTCGGCATCGGCCCGCGTGACCTGATCTCGATCCTGCAGGCGATCAAGGCCGCCGGTGCCCTCCAGGCCGACATCGAGGTGATGTGATGATCGCCGCCACCCTCCCCCATCCTCAGACGGAGAGCTGATCCCATGCTGTTCGCGCCCCTCGCCGCCAGTGCCGCCCTCGGGGTCGGCAAGGCCATCGTCGGCGACATCGCCAAGACCGTGCAGAGCGCGGTCGGTTCCAGCGCCGGCTCCGCGGCCAAGTCGGCCGCCGAGGCGAAGGCGAAGAAGGCCTCGACCGATTTCGAATCGATGTTCCTGGAGCAGTCCCTCGACCGCCTGTCGCAATCGGAGGGCACGGACGGCCTGCTCGGCGAGAACGGCACCGGCGGCGGCGTCTATCGTTCGATGTTGACCAAGGAATATGCCGGCCAGATCGTGAAGAGCGGCGGCGTCGGGATCGCCGATCAGGTGTTCCGCGAGATGATGAAGATGCAGGAGGGCACCGGTGCAAAGGTCAGCTGACGCCCCGCCGCCCCGCGTGTCCGACCGGGCCGGGGCGACGGCCCTGGTGGCGGGCGTGATCGCGAGCCTCGAAGCGCTGGAAACCGTACTGGCGCGGGAGAGCGATCACATCCGGGTCGGCCGGCTGCGGGAGGGTCTCGCCGACACGGAGCGGAAATCCGCCCTCGCCGCCGCCTATCTCCAGGGCCTCGAGGCGACGAAGGCCAACGCCATCGCGCTCGCCCGCTTCGCGCCGGAGGGCATCGCCACCCTCAAGGCCGCCCATGCCCGCTTCACCCAGGCGCTGGAGACCAACCAGGCCGTGCTGGCCACGGCCCGGACCGTGTCGGAGGGCCTCGTGAAGACCCTGGCGGACGAGATCGGTCGGACCCGTACGCCGACCGTCTATGGCCGCCCGTCACAGGCGCCCTCCCCCTACAGCCGCAGCGGGGTCGCGCGCAGCCAGCCCCTCGTGCTGTCGCGCAGCCTCTGAACGACTGCGCCGCGCGGAGGGGAGGCCGATCCGCGCGAAGTCAGGGTCGCCCGTGGCCCATGCGGACGAAGGCGCGCACGGGCCCGAGTTCGGATTCGCTGCGCGTATCGATGGAGAGCTGTCCCGCGGTGACCGGCGCGGCGCCGTGGCCACCGATCGCGATCCCGCCCACGGCGCGACCGCTGAGGCGGATGCAGGTGGGCGAGCCCGGCACGCGAACGAAGCCGGCCCCCTGCTTCGGACAGGGTAGGCGTGTCTCCCCCTGCGCCTGCGGCCGAGGCCGCTCCGCCGCGCCGGCTCCATTCATGCCGCCGCAGACTGCCGGCACCAACACGGCCAGTGCGGTGCGCATCCTGTGATTCATGACCGGGCTCCCGCGTTCGAACCGGCCCTGGTTAAGCCATCCCGGCCGCCGGACCAACGCTCGCCCGTCACGCTCCTCAGCTGAGGTAATTCACCAGGTTGAGCTTCGAGAGCATCGAGGTCACCTGGTAGCTCGCCTGGAGCTGGGTCTGGAGCTGCAGCAACTGCGCGGTCACGTCCTCGGCCGAGATGTTCTCGACGCCGTCGAGGGATCCCTGCAGCGCAGCGCGGCTGGTTCGGTTGTCCGTCTTGGTGTCGGAAAGCGTGCTGGCGGCCAGGGCGAGGTCGCTGGCGATGCCGGGCACGCCGCCCGTCGTGTTGTCCGAGACGAGCAGGGTGCGGGCGTGATCGGACAGGGCGCTGAAGCGCTGGGCCTCCGGCGTTCCGCTCACGGCGGTGGTGCCCGCATCGGCCGCGATCATGGCGAGCCCGGCGAGCACGGTGCGGATGGGCGCTTCGTTCGCCTGCACGCCGATGTTCAGGACCCGGTTCCCACTGATCTGCGCCGTGGCCGTGCCGCGCGGATCGGCCGAGGTATCGTCTCCGGTGTACCAGATCACGGTCTTGGTGCTCGCCTGCTCGGCATAGCCGTTACCGTCGGCGCTGATGCGGCGGGGCGCGAGCCCGGCGGATTGCGATCCGGCAAAGAAATCCTGCGCGGCGCGCGAGGCCGAGCTCGCCGCCAGGCTCGTGGAGGCCGCGCCCTTCAGGGCGTTGGTGACGGCATTGCTGAGACTTTTGGCGACGGCGGCCTGGTCGCCCGCCAGGGAGAACGTGGTGGCGGAGGCGGGGTCTGCGGTGGCGGCGGCCGTTAGGGTCAGCGTCTGGGTCGTGCCGTCGCGCAGGGCGACGCTCACCGTCACGGTATCGCCCGCGACCGGTGTTCCGGTCACGCCCAGCGTCAGCGAGGCCGGCGTTCCGGTCCCGAAATCGGCCTGAACCCCGAGGCCGGCGGGACCCTGGATGCTGGCGACGGTCGCGGTCTTGAAGCGGTCGTTGAGGTAGGTCTGTGCCTCGGCCGCCGTGGCGAAGACCGGCATGGTGTCGGTCGCACCCGGGGTGGCGGACGCCTTCGCGGTCAGATCGACGAAGCTCTGGGTTCCGTCCGGCTGGTTGACCGCGATCCGGAGCCGGTCTCCCTCGGCCGGCGGCTTCGCGAGGGTGAAGGTCACGGCCGGCGCGGTCGCGGGCGTGGTCGCGCTCGCGGCGATCGCCGCCGCGTTCGAACTCGTCGCCGAGAGCAGGCGAAAGCCGAAATTGGCGCGTGTCTCCGTCCCGGCGGCCCCGGTGCCGTCCTCGCTGATCGTGACGGTCTGGCCCGTCGTTCCGGTCACGTTCGCGCTAAGACGTCCCGTGCCGGTTCCGAGATCGGCGTTCTTCTGCTCCGCGATCAGAGTCTTGAGACCGTCGAGGCCCTTCGCGACGTCGCCGTTGAGAATCGTGTCCGAGGCGACCACCGGCGGCGAATCGGTGGCGCGGCCGCCGAAGATGTACTGGCCCGCGAGATCGACGTTGAGGGCGTCCACCGCCGCGTCGAGGCTGTTGCGGGCGATCTGCGGCGTGTTGGCGACGGTCGAGTTGTTGCTGGCGGTCAGCGAGCGCTGCAGCCCGGCACCGAGGGTGTTGATCTGGGTCACGCTCGCATTGGCGAGGGTGACCCGGGTGGTGGCGTTCGTGATGGCCGCGTCGTAGCCGTCGAGGGCGCTGAGAGCGGCATGCGCGCTGAGGCTGGTGGTCCGGCCGGTGCCGAGGCCGCCATATGTGGCGGCGACCTTGCCGCTGGAGAGCTGGTTCGTCAGCGTGTCGAGGCGGCTCTTCAGCCCGACGAGGTTGGCCGTGTTGCGGTCGCCGAGATAGGTGCTGGCGTTGAAGGGAGCGATGCTCATCGATGCCTCTGAAGCGTGGGGGGCCTCGGTGGGATTCGGCGCAGGGGGGATCCGGACATGGCGGTCTCGGCCTAGATCCGCAGCAGGGTGTCGAGGAGGTCGCGGGCGGCCGTGAGCACCCGCGCATTGGCGCTGTAGGCGGTCTGGAGCTGCACGAGCTTCGACATCTCCTCGTCGATGCTCACGCCGGACACGGAGGCGACGCGGGACTGGGCGGTGGCGAGCGCGATACCCTGCCCCTCGTCGAGATTCTGCGCGGAAGCCGCGCCAGCGCCCTGCGCGTCGATGATGCGCTGGGCGAAATCCTGCACGCTCGCGGTGTAGGGCGCATCGACGCCGCCGATGCCGCTCGCCGCCGCGAAGGTCCGGCTCGCGCCGGTGAGGGCCTGGTAGAGGTATTGCGGCCGCGACGCGTCCGAAGCCAGGGTCTTGGAGGAGGTGTTCACGAGGTTGGCGGTGGTGCCGACCACCGCCTGGTTCACGCTGATGCGCTGCGCGAACCCGGTGAGCTGCGAGCCGCCGTCGAAGGAACCCGTATAGAGCGTGCCCTTTCCATCGCCGTCAACGAAGAGCGGAATCTGCAGCTGCCCGCTTTGGAAGTCCGCCGTGGTCTGGGGCTGTGTAACGCTGGCGCTCACACCGAGCAGGGTCGGTGCCCCGCCCGTCGGATTGGTGAGGATGCGCAGGCCGCCCGTGCCGGCGCTGGGCTGGCTGGTGACGCTGAAGCTCGACCCGAGGGCGGTCTGAATCGCGTCGCGCAGCCCGGTCGCCGTGCCCGTCAGCTTGATCGGGAGGATCGTCGCCGTCGGATCGTTGGTGTCCGCCGGGTCGATGCTCGGCGGCTGGTCCGAGGTGTAGGGCATCAGCACGAGGTTGCGCTGCGTGCCGGCGGCGTCCCGCACGCTCACCGTCACGGCATTGCCGGCGCTGAGCCCGCCGAGGTCGATGTCGAAGCCCGTGGAGGTCCCCGACGTCACCGCCGTCCCCGCGGCGCTGCGATCCGAGAGGGAGCGGGACAGGCCGGCCGCCAGTTCGTCGAGCTGCCGCTGGGCCTGCGGCAGGACCGCGTCGCGCAATTCGACCCCGGCCGCGAGCGAGCCCGAGCGGATCGCCTTGGTGGCGATGAGGTCGATCCGGGAGCCGCCCGGCGTGGTCGCGGTGATCGTCCCGACGCCGCGCGTGGCCGGGTTGTCGGTGTATTCCGAATCGGGTGACAGGGTGCCGCGCCCGTCGAAGCTCAGGATCGCCGCCGCGCCGCGGTCGACCAGCGTCATGCCCGAAGTGGTGATGACCGAGACGGTGCCGTCGCGCTGGTCGACGGTCTGCACGTCGAGGAAGGCGGACAGGCCGGTGATGGCCTGGTCGCGCTGATCGAGCAGGCTTACGCGGGCGCCCTCGTCGGTGGTGCCGGTGACCTGCATGTTCAGCTTGGCGATCGAGGCGAGATACTCGCTCGCCTTGGCGGTATCGCTGCCGAGCTGGCTCTCGGTGGCCGAGCGCAGGTCCTGCACGCCTTGCGCGATGGTGCCGATGGTGGAGGCGAGGTTCGCGGCCTTCGTCACCACCGTGGACCGGGCCGGCGCCGAGGTCGGGTCGCTGGCGAGCGATTGCAGCGACAGGGCGAAGTCGTTGACGACGCCGTCGAGGGCGGTGGCCGTCCCGGGTGTCCCGTAGAGCTGGTCGAGCTGCGTCCGCACCGCCGAGAGGGAACCCGTATAGGCGGCGCCCGAAGTCTCCATGCGCAGCTGCTTGAGCGAGGCCGCATCGAGGGCCCGGCCGATCGTACCGACTGAGACGCCGGAATTGCCGACGCCCGTCGAGACCGAGTCGAGGGTGCGCTTCGTGTATCCGACCGTGCCGACATTGGCGATGTTCTGCGAGACGACGCCGATCGCGGCCTGAGTCGCCTTCAGGCCGGCGGAGGCGGTGTTGATGGCGTTGAAGCTCACGAAGCCCCTCCCCTGGGTGTCGGATCGCGTCCGGTGTCAGGCGTCCTCAGCGAATGATGTTGATCAGCGCGGACATCATGTCCTGGGAGGTCGAAATGACCTTCGTGTTGGCCGAATACGCCTGTTGGGTTACGATCATCTTAGAAAATTCGCTCGCGATGTCGGTATTCGACTGCTCCACGTTGCTGCCCACGACGGTGGTGCCATTCAGGCCCACGAGGGGCGTGCCGGATTCGAGGGTCTGCTGGTAGGTACCGTTCGAATTCGCCTTCAGGCCGTCCGAGTTGGTGAACTGCACCACCTTGATGTTGGCCAGCGCGATCGTGTTGCCGTTGCTGTAGGTGCCCGAGACCTTGCCGTCCGTGGTGATGCTGAGATTGTTGAGCGTGCCGGAGGTGTAGCCGTCCTGGGTCAGCGTGTTGGTCGTCACCGTGCCGGCCGCTGCGGTGTAGGCGGTCAGGCCGCCGCTGCCGTAGCTGAGCTGGATGTTGCCGAGGTTGACCCCGTCCACGGTCAGCGCCGGGATCGTCACGCCGGTGGCGGAGGGCGATGTGAGCTGACCGCTGCTGTTGAACTGGAAGGCCGTGCCGGCATTGGTCCAGGGGGTCGCGGTGCTCGTGACGGTGCTCTGGTTGGCGTAGAACAGGTTCCAGACGTCGCTGGTGCCGCTCGCCGTGTCAGCGTTCTGGACCTTGGCCCAGCGGGTCTGGATGCCGACGGGGCCGCCGCTCGCCGTGTAGGCGGTCAGAGACGGGCCGGCGATGCTGCCGTTGATGAAGCTCGACGCATCGGCCGCCGACACCGTCGCGGCGCCGGTGCCGGAGAGGATGGCGGGGTTGGCGCCCGAGGCCAGGGTCCCGAGGAGCTCGGAGCCGGCCACGTTCGCCTTGGCGTTGGTGGTGGCGGGCGTCTTCGGCAGGTTGGCCGAATACGTGATGGTCGAGGTCGGATGGGCCGGCAGGATCGTGTTGGCGACCCGGATCGGACCCTCGCTCGTGGCCTGCCCGGTGACGGGGTCGAGGCTGGTGCCCTTCAGGTAGGAGCCGCCGCCGTTGACGAGATAGCCGTCCTTGTCGAGGGCGAAGTCGCCGCGGCGCGTATAGGTGTCGCCGCTCGCGAAGTTCGCCTGCCCGTTGGCGTCGCCGGACTTCGACGTCACGGCGAAGAAACCCTCGCCGTTGAGCGCCATGTTGGTGCCGATGTCGGTGGCGTTCAGGCTGCCCTGCACCGTGGTGGTCTGGCGGGAATTGGCCGCGACCGTCCCGGCCACCTGCCGGCTCGGCGTCTGCTGCTCGGCGACGAGATCGACGAAGCTCGTGTCGACCCGCTTGAAGCCGGTCGTCTGCGAGTTGGCGATGTTGCCCGAGATATTGTCGAGGGCGAAGGACTGCGCCTTCAGGCCGGAAACGGCCGTCTGCATCGCGGTGAAGACATCCATGGCCGAGAACCTTGCGTCACAGTGGTGGTGCCGGCGCGTTCCCGCCCGGGTCCCTAGGCCGTCGAGCAATCGGTGTGCCAGCGACAAATAGCTGTTTTTAAAGGGTTTTCTCAGACGTAGACCCGGCAGGAACCGCCTACCGCGTGGCGACACGGCAGGTTTTGCCGGGTCGCCCGGCGCGGAGGTGGACGTTTACGCGGCGTTATCGTCGTCCCGCCTATGGTCGCCGGACCAAGGTGTTGGATCGCGATCATGAGAGCCAAACGGTCGACCCTCGTCCATCTGATCTACTTCTCGCGATTGAACCTCGCGGCGGATGCGCCCACGCGCACCCGACAGATCGGCGAGATCACGCGGCAGGCGCAGAAGAAGAACGAATTCTCGGTGATCACCAGCTTCCTGGTCATCGAGCAGAACTTCGCCGCCCAGGTCATCGAGGGCGAGCGCACGTCCGTGAGCGAGACCTTCGCCCGGATCAGCAATGATTCGCGGCATCGCGACGTGCAGATCGTCGAGTGGCGCGAGATCCTGAAGCGGGAGTTCGTGAACTCCTTCACCACCGGGATCCGTGGCCCGGTGAACGACGCGATCTTCCAGAAGGCGAACCTGCTCCCGATGTTCCAGCGCGGAACCCCGAAGGGAATGGCCATCCATGCCCTCGCGGCGACGCTTCAGGCGGAGTCGATGACCAAGCAGGGTATCGACCACCTCTTCGTCTGATCCTGCGGTCGCCTGGCGCGCCGTCCTCGCGCCGTTCTCGAGAACCCGTGAAATTCCATGAGCGATACGCCCGCGATCCTCATCGTCGATGACCAGGAGAAGTTGCTCAAGCTGGTCATCCTGCTGATGAACCGGCTCGGCTTTCCCGACGTCGAGGGTGTGACCGACGCGGTCACGGCCCTCGAGCGCATGCGTCAGCGGCGTTACGCCCTCGTGATCTCGGATCTCGACATGGAGCCCATGGACGGGCTCTCGTTCCTGCGCGAGATCCGCGCGGACGACGCCCTGATGAACACGCCCTTCCTGCTGACCGAGGCGTCCTTCGACTTCGAGGACATCAACCTCGCGCACCAGGCCGGCGCCGACGCCTTCATCCTCAAGCCCTTCGACATGTCGGTGCTGAAGGCCAAGCTGAAGCAGGTCATCAACCGCAAGCCGCGCCGGCGCGAGGCGCCGCTCGCCGCCGAATCGGCGATCAGCATCGATTTTCCGATGCTGGGCAAGTTCTGAAGCAGGGCAAGTTCTGAAACAGGGCAAGTTCTGAAACAGGGAAAGTTCTCAGGCGTTCGGATCCGGCGCCAGGCCGGATCGGTCCAGGCACCCGGGTCTTATCGACGGGGACGGGCGAACCCTCGCCGATCGAGGCGCCGGCCGCGGCGAACGTCTCAGGCGGGGATGACCCGCCTGTAGAGGTGCCAGGTCGCGTGACCGAGGATCGGCATCACCACGGCGAGTCCGACGAAGAGCGGCAGGGAGCCGAGGACGAGCAGCCCGGCGACGACGAAGCCCCAGGCCGTGAGGGTGCGCGGGTTGCGCCGGAAGGCGGCGAGGGAAGTCTCGATCGCGGTCAGCATGTCGACATCCCGGTCCACCAGCATCGGCACCGAGACCACGCTGACCGCCAGCACCACCAGGGAGAAGGCGAAGCCGACGAGGTTTCCGATGACGATCAGGGCCCAACCCCGCGGCGTCGTCAGCACGTCCTGGGCGAAGGCGAAGATGGAATCCGGCACGCTCGCTCCGTAGAGCGCCCAGTAGATCCCCTGAGCCGCCACCAGCCAGCAGGCGAAGACCACCGCCAGGAGCAGCCCGAGCCCGGCGAGCGCGCCCGCCGCCGGCCGCGTCAGGTTGGCGAAGGCATAGGCCCAGTCGGTGGGCAGGCCCTGTTCGCGGCGGCGACTCAGTTCGTAGAGGCCGATCGCTGCGAAGGGGCCGATCAGGGCGAAGCCCGCCGCCAGCGGAAACACCAGCGGCAGGACCTCCGTGCCGAAGGCGGCGGTGGCCAGGACGATGCCGACGATGGGGTAGATCAGCCCGATGAACAGGGCGTGGGTCGGCATCGTCAGGAAGTCGTCGACGCCGCGCCGCAGGGCCGTCGAGAGGTCGCGCCCGTCGATGGCGTTCACCACCGGGCGGGCCATGCTGTGGCCGAAATCGTGGACGGGAAGGGTCGTCATGGCTCAAGCCCTCACGCAGGAGGAAAGCTCACGACGGCGACGCCCAAGCGATGTCTCGACAGATCGCGCCCATCCGGGCGGTTCCTGCCGCGCGTGCCCGTGCGTGGTGGCGCCGAGAGCGGATGTCCCCGACGCTAATCCCTTTTCGTGATCCTGTCTTTAGGATGTAAGTCCGAAGGCGAAGATTTTCGGATACTGATCTTGCGGTGCGAAAGCTTGACGTTTGGCGCCGCGGCTCAGGCCGCACGCTTCTGGTAATCTTTGATGTCGCTGAATCGCACGTCCGGCGCCCGCTCCTCCTCGTAGCGCAGGGAAAAGGCGGTGGTCGCCATGAAGACCGGGGCGCCATCGAGGTCGCTCGCCATGGCGGAGCCGTGGCTGCCGATGAACTTGTCGAGCTCGGGCTCCTTCTCGGCGGTGATCCAGCGGCAGATCGAGAATCGGGTCGGCTCGTAGTCGATCGGCAGGCCGTACTCGGCCTGGAGGCGCTCCTTCAGCACGTCGAGCTGGAGGGCACCGACGACGCCGACGATGGCCTGGGAGCCGTCATGCGGGCGGAAGACCTGCACCACGCCCTCCTCGCCCATCTGCTGCAGGGCCTCCTTCAGCTTCTTGGCCTTCATGGCATCGGTGAGCTTGATCCGCCGCAGGATCTCGGGTGCGAAGCTCGGCACGCCGCGGAAAACGATCTCCTCGCCCTCCGTCAGGGTATCGCCGATGCGCAGGGTGCCGTGGTTCGGGATCCCCACGACGTCGCCCGCGAAGGCCTCGTCGGCGATGGCGCGGTCCTGGGCGAAGAAGAATTGCGGCGCGGACAGCGACATCGGCTTGCCGGTGCGCACCAGCTTGGCCTTCATGCCCCGGTTCAGCCGCCCCGAGCAGACTCGCATGAAGGCGATGCGGTCCCGGTGATTCGGGTCCATGTTCGCCTGGATCTTGAAGACGAAGCCGGTCATCTTCGGCTCGGTCGGCACCACGAGGCGCTTGTCGGCATCCTGGCCGCGCGGCGGCGGCGCGAAGCGGGCGAGCCCGTCGATGAGGTCGCGCACGCCGAAATTGCGCAGGGCCGAGCCGAAGAACACCGGCGTGAGGTGTCCTTCCCGGAACGCCGCCAGATCGAAGCGCTTCAGGCCGGTCTCGGCGAGTTCCGCCTCCTCGCGCCAGGTCGCGGCCTCCCCGTCCTCGGTCAGCAACTGGTCGAACAGCGGATCCTCCACGCCGGTGACCGCCACGGTGCCGGCATCGTCGGCCGCGTCGAGGCGGCGCACGCGGCCGTTGCCGAGGTCGTAGGTGCCGGCGAAGCTCCGGCCGCGCCCGATCGGCCAGGTCACCGGCGCCACGTCGAGGGCTAGCACCTTCTCGATCTCGTCGAGGAGCTCGAAGGGGTCGCGTGCCTCGCGGTCGAGCTTGTTGATGAAGGTGACGATGGGGATGTCGCGCAGGCGGCAGACCTCGAACAGCTTGCGGGTGCGCGCCTCGATGCCCTTGGCCGCGTCGATCACCATCACGGCCGAGTCGACGGCCGTCAGGGTGCGGTAGGTGTCCTCGGAGAAGTCCTCGTGGCCCGGGGTGTCGAGGAGGTTGAAGACGCAGTCGCCGTACTCGAACGTCATCACCGAGGTGACGACGGAGATGCCGCGCTCCTTCTCGATGCCCATCCAGTCCGAGCGGGTCGACACCCGGTTGCGCTTGGCCTTGACCTCGCCGGCGAGCTGGATCGCGCCGCCAAACAGCAGCAGCTTCTCGGTGAGCGTGGTCTTGCCGGCATCCGGGTGCGAGATGATCGCGAAGGTGCGGCGGCGGGCGACGGGGTCGGCCTTCGCCTCCGGCGGCTTGATCTCAGACTGCATCAGCATGGCGGGCAAATATTTCCGGGTCCGCGCCTGGCGGCTTTGCGTTCGCGACGGGTAAGCGACGAAGGGCTGTTCTGTAGGCGTTTCGGGCGCGATGCGCAAAACTCAGCCGCGTCCGAGATAGGGCATGGCGGTGGCGACGACGGTCAGGAACTGGACGTTGGCCGAGAGCGGCAGGCCCGCCATGTAGACCACCGCGTCGGCCACATGCCGCGCATCCATCACGGGCTCGGGGCGGATGCTGCCATCCGCCTGCCGGGCCCCCTTGGCGATGCCGGCCGTCATCTCCGTCTCGGCATTGCCGACGTCGATCTGTCCGCAGGCGATGTCGTAGGGGCGCCCGTCCAGGGAGGTCGCCTTGGTCAGTCCGGTAATCGCGTGCTTGGTGGCCGCGTAGGGGGCCGAGTGCGGCCGCGGCGCCTGCGCGGCGATGGAGCCGTTGTTGATGATGCGCCCGCCGCGCGGATCCTGCGCCTTCATCATCCGGAAGGCGCCCTGCGTGCACAGGAACGCGCCGGTGAGGTTCACGTCCACGGAGCGCCGCCAGTCGTCGAGGGCGACCGCGTCGATCGCCGCCGCGGGCGTGAACACGCCCGCATTGTTGAACAGGAGGTCGAGCCGCCCGAACCGCTCGCCCACCCGGGCGAACAGCCGCGCCACCGACTCCGCATCCGCCACATCGGTCATCACGGCTTCCGCTGTAACACCCGCGGCCCCGGCCAGCCCTGCCACCTCCTCGAGGGGCGCGAGGCGCCGCCCCGCCAGGGCCAGGTCATAGCCCGCCGCGGCGAGCGCCAAGGCGACGCCCCGCCCGATCCCCGACCCCGCCCCCGTGACCACCGCGATCCGCCCGCTCATGTCCCGATCCCTCCTGCCGAACCCGCGAGAGCCATAAGCGCCCCCTCCCCCTGTTGCCAGCACCCGACACTGCGTCTAGACACACCTCCGCCGAGCGCGATGGGGCGTCGCCAAGTGGTAAGGCAGCGGTTTTTGGTACCGCCATTCCCAGGTTCGAATCCTGGCGCCCCAGCCAAACTTTCCTTGTGTTTCAGGGAGATGGCCGCGCGGACTTCTCGGCCACAGCGGAACAGACCGTGTTTTTGAGACGCACAAGAGTCGGCACAGTCGACTGAGGCGTACGAAACGGCTTCTGTGGCCCTCCCGCCATAGGCTCGCAGGCCCACCTCCCCTATCCCGTCCGGCCCGCATCAGCCGCCGGATCCCATGCCAGCCTCACCGAAGCTGAAACTCGTCCCCGCCGATGCGAAGATCTGGCGCGAGGCCTTCCTGAACCTCCGGTCCAGCGTCGTCCCGTGCCCTGGCTTCACGCTCCAATCCTGGGGCGGCGCGCACGAGGCGTGCGTCGACTTCCTCGATCGCTGGGCGGATGAGGCCGTGGCCCTCGGATGGACGACGCTGGAGGTGTTCGGGGTTCATCCGGAGATCGGCACCATCCCAGTCGACTTCTGCGGCGCTATGGTGCTCAGCGCGGAACGGGTGTCCGGAGTCTCCGAGAAGCACATGCGATTCGGTAATATGACGTTCTATTGGGACAAGCCCGGTCGGCCCGAGGGCGCAGTGCCGATCTGGCTGTTCGGTCGGTGACGGCGTGCCATCACATGTTATTCAGCCCCGATGGATTCGTCACTGCCCGCTGATCACCCACTGCCGCCGCTCGTCTTTGCCGTCGACGATCTCGACGGAGCCGTTGCAGCATTTCTGGAAAACCCGAGAGCCTACGTGATCATCTCTAGCGAAGGCCGAACCATCGACGTCGCCGCTGTGGTGCGAGCTGACGATTTCGCCAGCCGGGCCGTTGCCAGCCTCAACGCCGACGCCAGCTATCGTCAGATGGCTGTGCGCACCGCGATCCTCTTGGCCCGGCCGCAGAAGGGCTGAAGCGGAATGCGGGGGCACCGGAAAGTCGTTGAGGGAGCGCGCTTCAATCTGCGTCCGGCAGCTGACGCTCTAGGAAGGGTGGAGCTTTTCCACGAGGGGCAGTTTGAAGGGGTCTTCACGAGCGAAGCCGAAGCTCTGGCATATGCCGAGGAAGCGATATTGCCAGAATACCGCGTCGGGTCCGCCAGCGTGAACATTGGCAGACCGAAGAAATGGATTGCTGCAGCATCTCACCCCAAGCGGGTTCGATGACGATGCAATCGATCGCAAGCCTGATACGCACGCGATGATCAGTGGGCTCTACAAGGCGCCATCCGTAGCCGAGAACGAGAGTGTCGTCGTGCACAACGTGATCCGTCTGCCCCGCTTGGAGAAAGCATGACTCAACAAGCCCCCACGTCCGACGAGATCTTGCGTGCGGCCGCGTTCCTGAAAAAGCGTGGCCGAAACGTCGAGCCCATCCCAGGTGACAAGGCAGGGCTCTACAAGATCGACGGGCACATCAGCACCGGGCACGACGTGGTGCGGCACGCGGTGATGGCAGGCTGGAAGATTGGCGGACAGCAGGACAGTCCCGCGCCCAAGCCAGCGAAGAAACCGTGAGTGGGGGCAAAAGCTGAGGGCCGAAGCATGCTATCCGGTGGCATGCCTCGCTGGTTCTTCCTCCTATTCGCCATCGCCCTCGGCCTATCCGTCGTCGGCGGCGTGCTGATCTTCCTGCGGTCGCCCACGCCGGTCGAGCAGCCGGCGAACTGAGCCTTCGAGCGCGAGCTTTCGGCTTCCCTCAGGCATGGGCCGTCGGGAGCTCGCTCACCTGCGTGGTGTAGCGCGGGGTTCGCATCTCAAACTTCGTCGACCAGGTTCGCTTCTCGGTAAGCCCGGCGCGGGCCGGCACGACGGCGCCCCGACCGAAGCGCTCGTTGCAGGCGTCCATGGCCGCCATCAGCGGCGCGCTGCGCCCGCGGTCCAACCGGCCGATCAGCGCCCGCGGTGCGTCCTCAAGCAGCGTCAGGTCGGTCGTGACCACGCCGGCTTTGCTGTAGCGCCAGGGCCGGTCGCCAGGCGCCTCTCGCCAGGTTCGCGCCACGCCAGCCTGCGCTGCCTTGATCAGCGCCAGCGTGTCGTTCGTCGCCTCCGGTAGCGTCACGGTCGTCGAGACCGAGCGCATCGGATCGCCGCGGTCATGCTCGCTCGTGTGGTAGAAAACCGAGACATGCGTGGTCCCAAGGCCGCCACGCCGAAGCTTCTCGCCGAGCCGCGTCGCGTGCGCGGCAACCGCCTGCTCCAGGGTCTCGCGCTCGGTGATGCGCCGGGAGAACGAGCGGGTGACCGCGCAGCCCTTTCGCTGGGCCGGCATGAGCTCGAGGGGCAGACAGGCCAGTCCGCGCAACTCGTAGATGATGCGTTCGCCCACCACTGTCATGGCCTTGCGCACCGGACGTGGGTCGAGGTCGCGTAGATCCGCCACCGTGTCGACCCCGAGGCCGATCAGCTTGGGGAGCGAGGCCCGGCCGATGCCCCAGACCTCGGCCACCGAGATCCGGCAGAGCCAGTGGTCGTAAGCGACCGGGGCGGTCAGGTCGCAGACACCGTCGAGATCCGGGATGGACTTCGCGATGTGGTTGGCGAGCTTGGCCAGTGTCTTCGTCGGGCCGATGCCCACGCAGGTCGGGATGCCGGTCCAGGCCCGCACCGTGGCTCGCAGGTCCCGGGCCACCGCCACCCGGTGCCGGTCGCGCACGTCCGAGAGGTCGAGGAAGCTCTCGTCGATGGAGTAGATCTCCACCGCTGGCGAGAAGTCCCGGTAGACCGCGTTCGTGCGGGCACTCATGTCGCCGTAGAGGGTGTAGTTCGACGAGAAGACGCGCACGCCCTCGTGCTGGCACTGCTGGCGGATCTTGAACCAGGGATCGCCCATCTTGATCCCGAGCGCTTTGGCCTCCGCCGTCCGGGCGATGGCGCAGCCGTCGTTGTTGGAGAGCACGATGACCGGCACGCGGGCGAGCTTGGGATCGAACAGTTCGGCGAGATCCCTGACGACTTTGCCGAGGCATTGCAGAACGCCTGAGGCAGCCATGACCTTCAGCGAGGAGGCGGCCGAGTTGCATGGGATCGAGGCCGTCGCAATGAGCCTGGGAATGACCAGTGCTACGTTCGAACGAATCCTACGCGAAGTCATCGCAACGGCGCAGGTCGTGGGCGCCTCACCGGTGGAACGGCTCGTCGCGAGCGTCAGCCTGCTGCGCTCCGGCCGAACGAACGTTGGTCGATGGACTTCGTCTCCGACGCGCTGTTCGACGGCCGCCGGCTGCGGGCCCTGACGGTCGTCGATGCGTTCACGCGCGAGGCTCTGGCGATCGAGGTCGATCAAGGCATCAAGGGCGAGCAGGTCGCGGCAGTTGTCGGCCGCTTGGCGCTGCTGCGCGGAGCACCGTGCGCGATTCAGGTCGATAACGGGCCTGAGTTCGTCTCGAAGGCACTCGATCGCTGGGCCTACGAGAACGGTGTCACGTTGGACTTCTCGCGCCCTGGCAAGCCGACCGACAACGCGCTGGTCGAGTCGTTCAACGGTCGCCTGCGCGACGAGTGCCTGAACGCGAACTGGTTCTTGTCGTTGGCCGACGCGAGGAGCAAGATCGAGACGTGGCGGCGGCACTACAACGAGAGCCGTCCTCACACCGCCCTGGGGTGGCGAACGCCCCAGGAATTCGCCCTGGCGGCGGCCCTGCGGGCCGCCAAATGAGACCCGGAACCTCACCTTTCGGCCGGACCAAGATCCGGGGGACCCTCAGGCCTACCGCGCACTAACTTTACCCTTGGACCACCGCGTGGGGGCCGATCATCAGAGCCTGTTTGAGGCGGTTTCTTTTAGGCTGGGTTGTTGAGGGCGTTGGCGGCCATCAGGCTGGCGACGCAGGCGAGGCGACCTGTTGCGACGTCAAGGCGACCGGCGCGCTCGCGGTGTAGGCCGGCCCAATGGCTGAGCCAGCCGAAGGTCCTCTCCACGACCCAGCGCCGCTCCAAGACGACGAAGCCCTTCTGGTCCGGCAATTTCTCGACGACGCGGTGGCGCATGCCATGGACGAGGCACCATTCTTGGCCGCGCTCGGCTGTGAAGGCACCGTCGAAGATGGCCAATCGCAGGCTGGGCCACGTTTCCTTGCCATTATCGAGAGCCGGGAGCGTGTCGCGATCCTGCACGTTCGCTGGCACGACGGCGAGCGCCAGCACGTGCCCTTCGGCATCGACCAATGCGACGCGTTTGCGCCCGACCAGCTTCTTGGCTCCGTCATAACCGCGTGGTCCGCGCACACCGATGCACTTGATGCTTTGCGTGTCGACGATTGCCAGCCGCGGCTCCGGCCGGCGTCCGCAACGCTGTCGTTGCCGGCGGGTCGATTTCGCATCAGGTCCTCGAACAGGCCCTTCTCGATCCAGCGCCGGAACCAGCCGTAGACCGTACGCCAGGGCGGAAAGCTCCCCGGCAGCGCCCGCCACGCGCCGCCAACCCGCAGGTGCCAAGCAATCGCTGCTAGAGCATTTTCGGTTTAATCAGGATCATATCCAGCGGCTTTGAAGAAGTTTGCGCATTCGCGGGCGGTGACGGTGTCGATGAGGTTTCCGATGGCCGACCATAGGCCATCGCGCGTGCGCTCAGCCGCCGAGCGCAGAAGGGCTTTGAGCTTGGAGAACGCCATTTCGATCGGGTTGAAGTCCGGACTGTAGGGCGGCAGGAACAGGAGTCGCCCGCCAGCTGCCTCGATGGCGGCCCGCACGCCCGCGCCCTTGTGGCTTCCGAGGTTGTCCATCACGACGATGTCGCCGGGCGTGAGTTCGGGCACCAGCACCTCATCGACATAGGCTTGGAAGGCCGTGCGGTTGATGGGTCCGTCGAGGACGAACGGAGCCGCCACCCCCGTCAGGCGCAGGCCCGCCACGAAGGTCGTGGTCTTCCAATGGCCGTGCGGAACGGCGGAGCGCAGCCGCTGGCCGCGCTGACAGCGCCCGTGGGTGCGGGCCATGTTGGTGGCAGTCCAGGTCTCGTCGATGAAGATCAGGCGGGCCGGCTCGAGGTCTGGCTGAGCTTCGAACCAGGCTTCCTGGGCCGCCTTCACATCCGGCCGTTCCTGCTCGGCGGCATGGGCTGTCTTTTTTTGTACGTGAGGTCGCGGGCGTCGAGGAAAGCCCACAGCGTCCCCAGCCCGACCTCGAGGTCATGCTCGGCCAGTAGCCGGGCGCGCATCTCCTCCAGGGTGAGATCGGGCTTCTCCGCGATCAGCCCCCGCAGGAACGCCTCGTGCGGATCGAGCTTCGACGTGCGCGGACGTCCCTGGGGATGGGCCGCCACTGTACCGGTAGCCTCGACGGCGGCAGCCCAGCGGATTGCAGTGGCGATCCCGACCCCGAAGCGGGCGGCGGCCCGGCGCCGAGAGGTTGCCGCCGCCGCGTCCACGACCCGCTCGCGCAAGTCCAGGCTGTAGGGTCGCCCCATGTCGCGCTCCTCATCCGAAGCGTCAAGGGAATCAGTTCGCAAAAGCCTTGTGAACCCAAAAACCCCGACTCAGCTAAAGCCGAAAACGCTCTAGCACTTGGCGCGCAGGCGTCGCTCCCGGACTGCTTGGCGGATCTGCCCGCTCCACGAAGCGAGTGACCTCGTCCAAGCCTGCCTGCAGCACCATGTCCTTCAGACGCGCCTCATGACGCGCCCGATGTCGGTCCGTCCACATCTGCTCTCCACTCCGCCCCGCCAGGCGGAATTCGTGTTTGCACACGAGGCAGATGGGGACGGACGGCTGAGGGGCTCAAACAGGCACTCAGTGCGAACCGTCGAGGGACTGTGGTCAGCCATCGGGCACCTCGTCGACACCGTCACGCCCGTCCAGTGCGCCAACTTCATCTCCGCCGCAAGAGACGAACCAAATTAAACCGAAACCGCTATAGCGGTACTGAGCTTGAAATGGAAAGAGGCTTAAAGGCCCTCGTTTTACGCCGCCCAGGCCGGTAGCAGCGTTAAAAATTTAAAACAATAAATTCTATATATCGCTAGAGGACATAGATATACATCATATAATTTGTCGAATTTTATAATTTATAACACATATATAATTAAAACCTGTTTGATGTTTTTACAAATTAATGTTGAAGGAAATTAAATTTAAATTTTCATACGATTAGTACGTCATTATACCGAGCGAAGTTATATAATTGCGAATTTCATTTGAGTCTCCCTATGCGTATGCTCCTCAGGGGCTGACATTGACCCAGTCGCTTGATGCAGCGACGCATTAGCGTTAACAGCGTCCCCGACCCTTTAACGCAAATCGATCAGTTCGACTCGTGGCGTTACCACGTTCATGTTTCAGAAGCGTGATACTTGGATGACGATTAACACTGACTTGAATCATCATACAAAGTGATTGGCCAGAAATCTAATCAAGCATTCTTTCATGCTCCTACGAGATTAGGGCTGCCTAGGCGCTCACGGGGTAACGAAAACCTAACCTTGAGAGACTTACACCCATGTGCGGAATCGTTGGCATCGTCGGACGGGACGCCGTGGCCGGGCAGCTGGTGGAAGCCCTGCGCCGGCTCGAATATCGCGGCTACGACTCGGCCGGCATCGCCACCCTGACCCAGGGGCACCTCGAGCGCCGGCGGGCCGAGGGCAAGCTCTCCAACCTCGAGATGCGCCTGCGNAATCCCACTGGAAGGTCTCGGCCTCGGTGACCTCGACGGCCTTAAACCCATGTGCGGAATCGTTGGCATCGTCGGACGGGACGCCGTGGCCGGGCAGCTGGTGGAAGCCCTGCGCCGGCTCGAATATCGCGGCTACGACTCGGCCGGCATCGCCACCCTGACCCAGGGSCACCTCGAGCGCCGGCGGGCCGAGGGCAAGCTCTCCAACCTCGAGATGCGCCTGCGCGACGCGCCGCTSGCCGGCAGCATCGGCATCGGCCACACCCGCTGGGCCACSCACGGGCGCCCCAACGAGACCAACGCCCACCCGCACGCCACGGCGCGCCTCGCCGTCGTGCACAACGGCATCATCGAGAACTTCCGCGAGCTGAAGGCCGAGCTCCAGGCGCAGGGCGTGCGCTTCGAGAGCGAGACCGACACCGAGGTGGTGGCCCAGCTCGTCAGCCACGCCATGGASGGRGGCCTGGGTCCCGTCGAGGCGGTGGCCGCCTGCCTGCCGCGCCTGCACGGGGCGTTCGCCCTCGGCTTCGTCTTCGCCGGGCACGACGACCTCCTGATCGGCGCCCGCCACGGGGCGCCGCTGGCCATCGGGTTCGGCGAGGGCGAGACCTATCTCGGCTCGGATGCCCTGGCGCTGGCSCCCTTCACGGAAGCGATCACCTATCTCGACGAGGGCGACTGGGCGATCCTGTCGCGCGCGGGCGCCGAGATCCGCGAYCAGGCCGGCCGGCCCGTCACCCGCGAGCGCCAGCGCATCGTCGCCCAGGCCTTCCGGGTGGAGAAGGGCAACCACCGCCACTTCATGGCCAAGGAGATCCACGAGCAGCCCGAGGTGGTGGGCCGCACGCTCGCCCACTACGTCGACCTCGCCCAGGGCCGCGTGGCGCTGCCCGAGGCCCTGCCTTTCGACTTCGCCCGGCTCTCGCGGATCTCGATCACCGCCTGCGGCACGGCCTACTATGCCGGCCTCGTGGCCAAGTACTGGTTCGAGAGCCTGGCCCGGCTCCCCGTCGAGATCGACGTCGCCTCCGAGGCGCGCTACCGCGAGCCGCCGCTCGACCGGGACGGGCTCACCCTCGTCATCTCGCAATCGGGCGAGACCGCCGACACCCTGGCGTCGCTGCGCTACGCCAAGGCACAGGGCCAGCACACCCTGGCGGTGGTCAACGGCGCTCCGATTTCAGGGCGTGCCGAAAGACCGAGGAGNTACCGCGAGCCGCCGCTCGACCGGGACGGGCTCACCCTCGTCATCTCGCAATCGGGCGAGACCGCCGACACCCTGGCGTCGCTGCGCTACGCCAAGGCGCAGGGCCAGCACACCCTGGCCGTGGTCAACGTGCCGACCTCCACCATCGCCCGGGAGGCCTCCGCCACCGTGCCGACCCTGGCCGGCCCCGAGATCGGGGTCGCCTCCACCAAGGCGTTCTCGTGCCAGCTCACCGTGCTGCTGTGTCTGGCCATCCATGCGGGCCGGGCGCGCGGCACCCTCGGCGCCGAGGCGGAGCGCCGCCTGGTCGACGCGCTGATCACCGTGCCGGGCCTGATGGCCGACGCGAC
>NZ_LMMZ01000007.1 GCF_001422885.1 Methylobacterium sp. Leaf104
GAGAGAAGATGAATCTCCCACGGGCGAAGAGCCGCGGGGCCGGCCGGTCCGTGACCAGAGACTGGTCCGCGACATCGCCGACGACGAGCTTGACTTCGGGAGGGAGCGCCCAGTCGAACCCGGTCGAGAGGGCGTCGAGCACGACGACCTCTTCGTGTCCGGCTCCGTGACCAGAGACTGGTCCGCGACATCGCCGACGACGAGCTTGACTTCGGGAGGGAGCGCCCAGTCGAACCCGGTCGAGAGGTCGTCGAGCACGACGACCTCTTCGTGTCCGGCGTCGAGAAGT
This sequence comes from Methylobacterium sp. Leaf104, assembly GCF_001422885.1. Lineage (GTDB taxonomy): Bacteria > Pseudomonadota > Alphaproteobacteria > Rhizobiales > Beijerinckiaceae > Methylobacterium. The sequence goes on from NZ_LMMZ01000007.1 coordinate 290, forward strand.
GCCAGGACCATGTGGCTGCCGATATAGCCCGCCCCGCCCGTGACAAGAACCGCCATGACACCTTCTCCCCAAACGTCTCACCGACGATATATCGGAAATCGAGCTTGTCGGTTATGCCCGTAGCGGCGACGCCTCGATCACCTCTGTCAGTGGAGGTTGTAGCGGGGCGACGTCAATCCATTCGAGGTTCTCCTCACCCTATCCTCGCTACCGGGTCCCGCTTGATGAAACCGATTCGCAAAGCCGTCCTGCCCGTTGCCGGCTTGGGCACCCGTTTCCTTCCGGCCACGAAGGCGGTTCCGAAGGAGATGCTCACCGTCGTCGACCGTCCCGTCGTGCAGCACGTCGTCGACGAGGCTCGGGAAGCGGGGATCGAGCACTTCATCTTCGTGACGGGACGCGGCAAGGCGGTGATCGAGGATCACTTCGACGTCGCCTTCGAGCTCGACCGGATGCTGCAGGAGCGGGGCAAGACCGAGGCCTACGAGGCCCTGAAGCGCGACCTGCCGGCGGCCGGCCAGACCAGCTTCACCCGGCAGCAGGCGCCCCTCGGCCTCGGCCACGCGGTGTGGTGCGCCCGCGAGATCGTCGGCGACGAACCCTTCGCGGTCCTGCTGCCCGACATGCTGAGCCGGGGCTGCATGCAGCAGATGCTCTCCGCCTACGAGCGCCACGGCGGCAACGTCATCGCGGTCGAGGAGGTCAAGCCCGAGGAGACGCACCAGTACGGCATCGTCGGCGTCGGCCAGACCTTCGGCCAGACCTTCGAGATCAACGGCATGGTGGAGAAGCCGAAGGCCGGCACGGCGCCATCGAACTTCATCATCTCGGGCCGCTACATCCTCCAGCCCGAGATCTTCGACATTCTCGCGCACGGCGAGACCGGTGCCGGCGGAGAGATTCAGCTCACCGATGCCATGATCAAGCTCGCCAAGGACCAGGCCTTCTTCGGCATGCACTACCAGGGCCGGACCTACGACACCGGCTCCAAGCTCGGCTTCCTGACGGCCAACATCGCCTACGCCCTCGAGCGCAAGGACCTGTCCGATGCCCTCAAGGCCGAGATCGCGCAGCTCCTGAGCGAGCACTAGGGACGAGGCGCCGCCGCGGGAGACGTGACACGCCGCGGCGAGAATCTGCGTTGAACGACGTTCAAAGCCCTTGCATTTTGTGCGGCGCACTTTAGATTGTGCATTGCGGGACCGCGATGGCGTCGCGGTTCAGCAGCCCTTCTTGGGCGTTTCCTCCCTAGACTTCGGGCCGCTCTTCGGAGCGGCCTTTTTTTCGTCCGGTGTCCGGCGCGTCACGGCGGCGATGGGGCCAGCCAACGCCGTGAGGCTGGCTCCGAGAACATCGCTGGAATGCGGGCGCGTCAGGATGGGGCAGGGGAGGCTACGGATCTGCACGCGATGTGGGAGTCGCGGAGCGAAGGCTCGGCGTGGTGCCGCAGGGATCGATCATGCGCCGCGAAGCGGCGCGCGGGCCGGCCGCGCACGGGGCGGCGGTCGGCTCGCGGGACGACGGGCGCGAAAGCGCCGACGGGCTCAGTTCAGGTAGGTGCGGATCCAGTTCGGCGAGAGGACCTCGCCATCCTCGGTGATGATCCAGGGCTGCTTGGCCGGATCGGACAGGGCGCCGGCCGCGGCCTCGATCGCCTCGCGCAGGGTGCGGTAGCGGGCGGGCTGCGCGAGGGGCGCCGGGACCGGAGCGGTGCGCCAGATCGTGAGATCGGCGGGGCGTTCCAGGGCTTGGGTTTCCATAGGTCTCGATTCCTTCAATCGTGAGGGTCGTTCCCCGCGATGCCGGATGTCCGGCCAGAAGTCTGTACGACCTCGAACCTGAACATTTGCTGCGGGACGTCTATCCGGGTGAATGGAAGCATCTCTAAGGCAGCTTTGAGGTCAAATCAGGCAAGAATGAAAAGCTCATTCCGGCCAGAACGCTCCCTCCCTCACATAAAGCGCGCCGTTGCTGATCAGCGCGCAGAATATGGCTGCTTTTGGACGCCCTCTCGTTCTGTTTTGTCGCTTCGGCTGACAATATCGAGCCGATGTTTATCTTTGGTCGCGTCCGGCTTCCGTGTGCTGTCGCACCCTGATCCGTCACGCCACCCATCCAGTTGAAGGGCATTGGGTCACCGCCCAGTTAATGGACCTGCGAGGCGATGCGGTTTTCGCAGCATGGTGAAGAGGATGACACATGCCCGATCGGTATCCGCCGCGGCCGGCGGATCGCTTCCTGCGCTGGGCCGCCGGGGCGGCCCTCATCCTGCTCGCGCTGTTCGTGGCACAGCCCTACCTGACCGGCTTCCTGTTCTCGGCCGAGAGCCCGCGGGCGGTCACCGCCCGGGGCGACCTCGCGCCCGCCGAGACGGCGACCGTGGACCTCTTCGCCCGCGCCAGCCCGTCGGTGGTCCACGTCTTCGTCCAGGCGGCGGCGCAGGGGCGGGCCCTGATGGGGGTCGACAGCGAGAACGGCGAGCAGGGCGGTGGCTCGCAGACCGGAACGGGATTCCTCTGGGACGCGGCCGGGCACATCGTCACCAACAACCACGTGGTCGCGGCGGCCGCCCAGGGCGGCGGCTCCATCGCGGTGCGCCTGTCCTCGGGCGAGGTCGTCTCGGCGAGCCTCGTCGGCGCGGCGCCGAGCTATGACCTCGCGGTCATCCGCCTCGGCCGGACGACCGCCCCGCTGCAGCCCCTGGCGGTCGGCACCTCCGCCGACCTCAAGGTCGGCCAGTCGGCCTTCGCCATCGGCAACCCCTTCGGCCTCGACCACACCCTGACCACCGGCGTGATCAGCGCGCTGCAGCGGCGCCTGCCCACCAGCGCGGGCCGCGAGCTCTCGGGCGTGATCCAGACCGATGCGGCGATCAACCCGGGCAATTCCGGCGGCCCCCTCCTCGATTCCGCCGGGCGGCTCATCGGCGTCAACACCGCGATCTTCTCGCCCTCCGGGGCCAGCGCCGGGATCGGCTTCGCGATCCCCGTCGACGTCGTGAACCGCGTCGTGCCCGAGCTGATCCGCAACGGCCGGACGCGCAATCCCGGCATCGGCATCATCGCGGGGCAGGAGGCCACCGCGGCTCGCCTCGGCATCGACGGGGTCGTCGTCCTGCGCGTCCTGCGCGGCTCGCCCGCCGCCGCGGCCGGCCTGCGCGGGGTCGATCCGCAGACCGGCGAGATCGGGGACATCATCGTGGGCGCCGGAGACCGGCCGGTGCACCGCCTCGCCGATCTCACGGCCGCCATGGAGGCTGCCGGCCTCGGCGCCTCGATCGATCTCACCGTGGAGCGCGACGGGCGCACGCGCCGGGTCCGCCTGACCACCACCGACGTGGCGGAGAGCCGGCTCTGAGCCCGCCCCCTCGTCACGGCGCGCCGCGCTCGCTAAAGCGGCGCATCGATCAGCGAAGGCGATCCATGGCCCGGCACCGCTCTCCCCCCGTCGTCCTGCTCTGGCTCGCCGGCGCCCTCGCCGCCGGCGCGGCCGAGCGGACCCCGCCGCATCTCTGCCCGGAGAACGCACCGGAGGGCGTCCGGCTTCCGCGGCGCCCCGGCTGCGGGACCGCCCGCGCGCGACCGGCGGCATCGGACGCGCAGGGCTTTCGCGACCTCGGCGGGGTGACGCTGCGGGTCGGAGGCCGGGTGAGCGCCGAATACGGCACCGGCCGGTGACGTTCCTCGCCGGTGCGGTCGCGCTTCTCCTGATCTGGTGGTTCGGGCGGAACCTTTGGCTTCGCCATCCCGCTCTGACCACGCGCGTCCTGCGCCGGGTCGGAGGCTACGCCGCTCTCGCGGGGGCGGGCCTGTTCCTGGTGCGGGGCCGCGTCGAACTCGCGATCCTGTTCGGCGGGGGTGCCGTCTGGTTGCTCGAAGGCTCGGACGGTCTTCGGAGCCGGGGCCGGGCCTTTGCCGCCCGCTTCGATCCAGCCCGCCTCACGGGCGCGACCATCCGCTTCGACGGGGTCGGAGAGGGAATTGCCCTTGCGGGACCCTATGCGGGACAGCCCCTCTCGGTGATCCCGCTGCCCGCCCTGGTCGCCCTGTTCGGACGCGACGCGGAAACGACGCGGCGCCTAGAGGCGTATCTCGACCGCCGGCATCCCGCCTGGCGTGTAGACGCTCAGGGAGATTCCGACCCGGGGCCGCGCCGCGCGGCGTATCCAGGGGCGATGACGGAGCAGGAGGCCTATGAGATCCTGGGGCTTGAGCGCGGGGCGTCCCTGGAGCAGGTCCGCGCGGCTCATCGGACGCTGATGAAGCGGCTGCACCCCGACCAGGGAGGCACGGCCGAGCAGGCGGCCCGCGTCAACGCGGCCCGTGACAGGCTTAACAACCGACATCGCTGATACTCCACGCGCGTTGCCAGACAGGGAATGTCGAGGGTGCGGACGTCCGGCGATACGAACCGGGCGTAGCTGTGCTGTGCCGGCCCGCCCGCGGGCGGCTCCGGTCCCTTGCCAAGCCGTCAGCGCGAACTCAGCTGCGGGTGGCGAAACAGTTGAAGCCGTTGCGCTTCAGGGCGTTGCAGGCGTCCTGCGCGGTGTCCTGCTCGGCGAAGCCGGAGAAGCGGGCGCGGAACAGCGTGGCGCCGCCGTGCTCGACCTTCACGGTGTAGGGCGAGGCCTTGGCCAGCGCGCCGCCGGCCCGGCTGCGTGCGTCGGAGAGCATGGACTTCGCCTTGTCCTCGTCGTCCATAGCGCCGAGCTGGATGACCCAGGCCGTGGGCGTGATCCGCGCACCGGCCACCGGCTTCGGACCTTCGGTGCGCGGGCCATCGACGGAGGCGAGGCGGGCGTCGGTCTTGCCGCCGGCCGGGAACGCGGCCTGGCCGTTCGACGGCGCATAGGCCTGCGCCGACGCCGGGAGGGCACCGGAGCGCCACTTCATGCCGGCGCTGCCGGGCGTCGTGGTGGCGGAGCGGTTGGGCGAGATGTCCAGGGGCTGCCCGGCCCGCAGGGTCGAGGCCGTGGTCTCCACGTCCGCCTCGTCATCGGCGGAGGCGACCTGGGTCCGGGTCCGCGAAGCGCCGTCGGCGACCACGGCGGGGCGGGCGCGCTCGGCGACCTCGGTGGTCGCGGGGGTCTGGCGGGAGCCGGCATAGGCGCGGGGCAGGGACTGGCGGACGAGGTCGGCCATGATGCGGTCGCGGCTGGCGCCGGACTTTCCGCCGAGCACGATCGCCACGATCTGCCGGTCGTCGAGCCTGGCCGCCGTCATCAGGTTGAAGCCGGAATCCCGGGTGTAGCCGGTCTTGATCCCGTCCACGCCCTGGACGTTGCCGAGGAGACGGTTGTGATTGCCGATGACCCGGCCGCGGAACGCGAAGGAGCGGGTCTGGAAATACTTGTAGTAGCGCGGAAAGCGATCCTGGATCGCCCGGGCGAGGATCGTCAGGTCCCGCGCCGTGGTGATCTGGTCGGCATCCGGCAGGCCGGACGCATTGGCGTAGTGGGTGCGGCTCATGCCGAGCGCCTTGGCCTTCTGCGTCATCATCTCGGCGAAGCGGGACTCCGAGCCGGCGATGTTCTCGCCGATGGCGCAGGCCACGTCGTTGGCCGACTTGGTCACGATCGCCTTGATGGCGTCCTCGACCTCGATGGTGGATCCCGGGCGCAGGCCGAGCTTCGAGGGGGCCTGGGAGGCAGCGAAGGACGAGATGGTGAGGGGCGACTCGAGGGTGTAGCGCCCGCGCTCCAGCTGCTCGAACAGCATGTAGAGGGTCATCACCTTGGTGATCGAGGCCGGGTGGCGCAGCGAATCCTCGTTGATCGCGTGCAGCGTCTTGCCGGTCTTCACGTCCACCACCATGGCGGCATAGGGCGGGTTGTAGCCGCCACCGCCGCCACCGCGGTGATGGTGGCCGCGCCGCGCCTCGGCCGGGGAGGCGAGGGCGGCCAGGACGGCGGCCGCCGCGATCGCGGCCGACAGGGCGGGCACCCGGCCGACGCGGGGAGTATGGCTACGCATCACGACTCACTGCCTCGACATGCACGGCCCGCGGGCCGGCTTGCACCGCAACATCTCGGCGGGGTGTGCGGCCGTGCCGCCGTAACCCCGCAACATCTGTCAATCAGGCTAGGTGGACGCAGTTACGGCCCGGTTAATGCCATGCGACCGATTCTCGAAATCGATCGGCATGGTGCAGTGCAATATATCGCTTGACGTTCCATATTGCATCGCACACATAGGCGATACGGGCCGCATCCGGCCTCGCGGGCATCTGCCCGACACGTCAGGGTAAGCCCCATCGGGGCGAAAGGATCATCAGATGAGCCAAGTTTACGAGAAGGCCGCCGAGATGAACAAGACCGGTCTCGCCACCGTGATGAAGAGCGTCTCGTCGCTCGCCAAGACCAACCAGACCGCCGGCATCGAGATGGCCGATTTCGCCAAGGAATCCTACAGCGCCGGCGCCGAAGCGATGAAGAAGCTGGCCGCCGCCCGCACGCTCCAGTCCGCCCTCGAGATCCAGGCCGACTACCTGAAGGCCTTCTACGAGCGCTTCCAGAGCCAGGCCAAGGTGATGACCGATCTGTATCAGGGCCTCGCCCAGGAGATCGGCGCGCCGCTGCAGGCCAAGGCTCCCTTCGACATGAAAACCTTCTTCGACTCGAAGGCGTTCTTCGACCCCAAGACGTTCTTCGATCCCAAGGCCTTCGACCTGAAGTCCTTCCCGAAGCTCCCGGGCTTCCCCGCGGCCGAGCAGAAGGCCGCCTGACACCCGGCGTTCCGCAAGCGGAGGGCTCCGCTCGCGGACCCGGCCTCGAAGCCTCCCAGTCGGCCTCGTGCGAGCCATCGCACGGGGCCGTTTCCGTTTTCACGCCGACCGTTCGCGGCTACGCGCTCGGCGACCAGCGCGGACCCGGACCGTGACGGTCTCGGACAAGTGCGCGCAGCCGACTGGCGAAGCGGCCGAACGCCCTATAGATTACCGGCGATGCGAGCGCGCCTCGCCGGCGCGACCCGCGGATGAGCAGCCAACGAGCAGCATGCCGCACCAAGGGGTCGATGCAATTCAGATGACCGACGTCCTGATACGGGGCAGCGAATCCTCGCGCGCGGGCGGCCCCGAAACCTTCCCGCATTACCGTCACCGCACGGATGTGCGGGCGGCGGACGAGCCGCGCGAACCGGGTGGTGCGGATGACGGACGTTCCGGGACCGCCATCATCACCCGCACCAAGCCGAAGACCAAGCGACCGAGCCTCTACCGGGTTCTCTTGCTGAACGACGACTACACACCGCAAGAATTCGTCGTTCACGTCGTCGAAAAATTCTTCAACAAGTCGCAGGAAGCCGCGTTTCAGATCATGATGCACGTGCACCACAACGGTGTCGGCGAGTGCGGCATCTTCACGTACGAAGTTGCGGAGACCAAGGTGACGCAGGTCATGGACTTCGCCCGCAAACACCAACATCCTCTCCAGTGCGTTATGGAAAAGAAATAGGCACCCCACACAGAGGCCACGCTTTGCCCAGCTTCTCTCGCAGCCTAGAACAAGCTCTCCACCGCGCCCTGGCGCTCGCCGGCGAGCGCCGGCACGAATATGCGACGCTGGAGCATCTCCTGCTCGCCCTCGTGGACGATCAGGACGCGGCGGCCGTCATGCGGGCCTGCAACGTCGAGGTCGACACCCTCAAGCGCGCCCTCGTGGAGTACGTCGACACCGAACTGTCGAACCTCATCGGGGACGGCCGCCAGGATGCCAAGCCGACGGCCGGTTTCCAGCGCGTCATCCAGCGCGCCGTGATCCACGTGCAGTCCTCCGGGCGCGAGGAGGTCACCGGCGCGAACGTGCTGGTGGCGATCTTCGCCGAGCGCGAGAGCCATGCCGCGTACTTCCTGCAGGAGCAGGACATGACGCGCTACGATGCGGTCAACTACATCAGCCACGGCATCGCCAAGCGCCCCGGCGCCTCCGAGGCCAAGCCTGTGCGCGGGGCCGACGAGGAATCCGCCTCCGAGCGCCCGAGCGGCGACGAGGGCGAGGGCCGCACCAAGAAGAAGGGCGATGCCCTCGACGCCTATTGCGTCAACCTCAACAAGAAGGCCCGCGACGGCCGGATCGACCCGCTGATCGGCCGCGAGGCCGAGGTGCAGCGCACGATCCAGATCCTGTGCCGCCGCCAGAAGAACAACCCGCTCCTCGTGGGAGAGCCCGGCGTCGGCAAGACCGCCATCGCCGAGGGCCTGGCCCGCAAGATCATCAACAAGGAGGTTCCCGAGGTCCTCATCGAGGCCACGGTGTTCTCCCTCGACATGGGCACCCTGCTGGCGGGCACCCGCTACCGCGGCGACTTCGAGGAGCGCCTGAAGCAGGTGATGAAGGAGATCGAGGCGCATCCGAACGCGGTGCTCTTCATCGACGAGATCCACACGGTGATCGGTGCCGGTGCCACCTCCGGCGGGGCAATGGACGCCTCGAACCTGCTCAAGCCCGCGCTGGCCAACGGCTCTCTGCGCTGCATCGGCTCGACCACCTACAAGGAATACCGTCAGTACTTCGAGAAGGACCGCGCCCTGGTGCGCCGCTTCCAGAAGATCGACGTCAACGAGCCGTCGATCCCCGATGCGATCGAGATCGTGAAGGGCCTGAAGCCGTATTTCGAGGAGTTCCACAAGCTCAAGTACACCACCGAGGCCGTGAAGGCCGCGGTCGAGCTGTCGGCGCGCTACATCAACGACCGCAAGCTGCCGGACAAGGCGATCGACGTCATCGACGAGACCGGCGCCTCGCAGATGCTGGTGCCGGAGGCGCGCCGCAAGCGCACCATCGGTGTCAAGGAAATCGAGGCCACCATCGCCACGATGGCCCGCATCCCGCCGAAGACCGTCTCGAAGGACGACGCGGTGGTTCTCAAGAACCTGACCGAGAACCTCAAGCGCGTGGTCTACGGCCAGCCCAACGCTATCGAGGCGCTGACCTCGGCGATCAAGCTCGCCCGGGCCGGCCTGCGCGATCCGGACAAGCCGATCGGCTCGTACCTGTTCGCGGGTCCGACCGGCGTCGGCAAGACCGAGGCCGCCAAGCAGCTCGCCGCGTCCCTCGGCGTCGAGATGCTGCGCTTCGACATGTCGGAGTACATGGAGCGGCACACGGTCAGCCGCCTCATCGGCGCGCCGCCCGGCTATGTCGGGTTCGATCAGGGCGGCCTGCTCACCGACGGCATCGACCAGCACCCGCATTGCGTGCTGCTGCTCGACGAGATCGAGAAGGCGCATCCGGACCTGTTCAACATCCTGCTGCAGGTCATGGATCATGGCAAGCTGACCGACCACAACGGCAAGCAGGTCGATTTCCGCAACGTGATCATCATCATGACCACGAATGCGGGCGCCTCCGACCTCGCGCGCTCGGCCTACGGCTTCACCCAGGCCAAGCGCACGGGCGACGACGTCGAGGCGATCAACAAGCTGTTCGCGCCGGAATTCCGCAACCGTCTCGACGCGATCATCTCCTTCGGCCACCTGCCGAAGGACGTGGTGGCGAAGGTGGTCGACAAGTTCGTCCTCCAGCTCGAGGCGCAGCTCGCCGACCGCAACGTCACCATCGAGCTCTCCGACGAGGCGCGCGAGTGGCTGACCGAGAACGGCTACGACGACGCGATGGGCGCCCGGCCGATGGCCCGCCTGATCCAGTCGACCATCAAGACCCCGCTGGCCGACGAGGTCCTGTTCGGGCGGCTCAAGGATGGCGGCGCGGTGCGGGTGGTCCTGCGCAAGGGCGAGGGCGCGGAGAAGGACGGACTCGGCTTCGAGTTCCCGGCCGGCCCGGTCACGCCCAAGCCCGAGAAGGACGTGGCCAACGCGGCCAAGAAGCACAAGCGCACGAAGGCCAAGGCCGGCGCACGCAAGACGAACGACAAGCGCGACGACAAGGGCGGCCCGAGCGGCGGCTCCGGTGGCGTCCGAACCGTTCCGAAGGTGCCGCTGGTCAAGGCCTGATCGCGATCCGTCGAACCGGCCCCGCCCGTGGGGGAGGGGCCGGTTCGTCACGTCTTGAGGGTGCGGAAAACGACATCGGGCGGTCGACACGCGGTCGCCGGATGGTTAGCAAGCGCGGGAACGGAGAGCGGGCACTGCGAGAGACTGGCCGGATACGCCTCCCCAACGCTGAGATCGGTTGAGGAGGGGCGTCCCCGATGAACGACTTGCAGGAGGGACCCCTCACGCCCATCGCGACCAAGCAGCCGCCGGCCCCGAAGCTCACGGCCCGCGAGCAGCGCCGCCTGCGGCGCAGGCGGCGCCGGCGCGGTGAGGAGATCCTGGGCTGGATCCTCGTCCCGGTGATCGTCGTTGGGATCTACTGGGGCGTGACCGCCGGCCTCGACTTCCTCGGAACCTCGCCGGGCCAGCTCTGGGACCAGCTGATGCAGGTCAAGGCGATGATGGAGAAGCGGAGCTGATCCGTCAGCACCGCCGCAGGGCGTGGATCGAGAACAGCCGGTCGGGATCGGTCCAGACCGCCTCGGCGCTCCATCCGGCTTCTTGCGCCAGGGCGCGGAAGCCTTCGACCGTGTATTTGTAGCTGTTCTCGGTGTGGATCGTCTCGCCCTCGGCGAAGGCGATCACGCGATCGGCGATTCGGATCGTCTGGGCCTTCAGGCTGACGAGATGCATCTCGATGCGGGAGGCCTCGGCGTTGAAGAACGCGCGGTGGGCGAAGGCGTCGAGGTCGACCTCGGCGCCGAGTTCCCGGCGCATCCGCACGAGAAGATTGCGGTTGAAGGCCGCCGTCACGCCGGCCGCGTCGTCATAGGCCGCATCGAGCACGACCTTCGCCTTCACGAGATCGACGCCGATGATCAGGGCGGCGCCCGCACCGAGCACACGCCCGAAATGGGCCAGCAGCCGGGTCGCCTGCGGCGGCTCGAAATTGCCGATGGTCGAGCCCGGGAAGAACCCGGCCACCGGGCCGTCCGACAGGCCGTCGGGCAGGGTGAAGGCGCGCGTGAAATCGGCCGCCACCGGAGCGATCGTCAGGTTCGGGAAGTCACGGGCCAGGGCTTCGGCCTCGCGCAGGAGAAAACTCTCCGAGACGTCGACCGGGACGTAGGCGGCCAGATCCGGCCGGTGCACCATCAGGCGCCGGACCTTGACCGTCGAGCCGCTGCCGAGTTCGACGAGGTTGGCCCCTGCCGGCAGGGTGGCGGCGATGGACGCGCCCTGCGCCTCGAGGATGCCGAGTTCCGTACGCGTCGGGTAGTATTCCGGCTGCCGGGTGATCGCCTCGAACAGATCCGAACCCGCCGCGTCGTAGAAATACTTCGCCGAAAGGTACTTCTGCGGCGCCGAGAGGCCGGCCAGCACGTCGTCCAGGAACTGACGCTCGGCGTCGATGGCGGCGATCGGGGTCGCGTCCGTGAAGACGGGGTTGATGGTCAAGGGACGTCTCCGGGTGCGCGACGATTCGAGGATCAGGACCGGGCGTCCGACAGGCGCAGGCCCGTGAACTGCCAGCGCTGGTGCGGGTAGAAGAAGTTGCGGTAGCCGACCCGCGCATGGCCCTGCGGCGTCGCCACCGAGGAGCCGCGCAGGACGAACTGGTTGGACATGAACTTGCCGTTGTACTCGCCGAGCGCCCCGTCCACCGGGCGGTAGCCCGGGTAGGCCGTGTAGGCGCTTCGGGTCCATTGCCAGACCAGTCCGAAGGCGTCGGGGAGATCGCCCGCGCGCGCTGCCACCTCCCACTCGAACTCCGTGGGCAGGTCGCGCCCGGCCCAGCGGGCATAGGCGTCGGCCTCGTAGTAGCTGATATGGGTGACGGGAAGCGCCGGATCGACCGGGCGGATCCCCGCGAGCGTCATGCTCGCCCAGCCGTGATCGGCCTCGCGCCAGTAGCCCGGCGCCTGCCAGCCCTCGGCCTGGGCCGCGATCCAGCCGTCAGAGAGCCAGAGTTCGGGCCGCGCATAACCACCATCGGCCATGAATTCGAGCCACTGCGCATTGGTCACCAGGGCCCGGTCGATGGTGCCGCCCTGGATGAGCGCGTCGTGCCGGGGCGATTCGTTGTCGAAGGAGAAGCCCTCGCCGTCGTGGCCGATGAGCGCGATGCCGCGGCGCAGGTCGGTGCGGCCCGTCGCGCCCTGTGCCTGCGGAAAGCGCCAGTCCGCGTCGTAGGCCGGTCCGAGCGGGTTCTGCGCGAAGGCGTGCAGGATGTCGGTGACCAGCAATTCCTGGTGCTGCTGCTCGTGATAGAGCCCGATCTCGAGAACTGGGAGGACCGCTTCGAGGGCGCTCGCCGAAGCTTGGCTCAGCAGGGCGTCGACGGACCGGTCCACATGCGCGCGATAGGCGGCGACCTCGTCCGCCGTCGGGCGGGTGATCAGGCCGCGCAGGATCCGCGGCTGACGCGGGCCGGCGGCGACGTAGTAGGAATTGAACAGGTAGTGCAGTCGCTCGTCGTAGATGGCGTAGCCCGGCAGGTGCTCGCGCAGCAGGAACTGCTCGAAGAACCAGGTCGTGTGCGCGCGGTGCCACTTGGTCGGACTGGCATCCGCCATCGACTGGACCTGCTGGTCCTCCGGAGAGAGTGGCCCGGCGCGGCGCTCGGTCTCGTCACGGACATGGTGGAAAGCCGCGATCCAGGCTGCACGGTCGACGGGTCTGGCCGAGAGGGGCGGGGGCGGGAACGCGGATCGGCCGGGCTCCGCCTCAAGGGTCTCGCGAAACGCTGCCGTCGCTGCCATGGCGACCACTCCCAGACTTGAAGGTTCGGACTCGAACGTCAGGAGGAGATATGGCCGCGCGCGCATTCGGCAACGGAGGCGCATCGGGGTCGTTCGTCGCGGCCACGCTCGGACCGGCGGATCGATCGCCTTTTTCCGGCCACGGTGACCTCCCCTTAACCCTCCGGGGCCGACACTTCGCCGTTCACGCGGGACAGTCGGGCCGGACTCGGATGCGGATCGATCTCATGGCAGGAGCGACCACGGCGGCCGTGGCACGGAGCGTCGCGCCGGCGCCGACCATCCTGGTGTTCGATTCCGGGCTGGGCGGCCTGACGGTGCTGGAGCAGGTCCGGCGCGCCCGGCCGGATGCCGCTTACGTCTATGCCGCCGACGACGCCGCTTTTCCCTATGGCCGCCTGGCGGAGCCGGTGCTAATCGACCGGGTGCTCGGCGTCATGGAGCGCCTGATCGGCCTGCATGCGCCGGATCTCGTGGTGGTGGCCTGCAACACCGCCTCGACCCTGGTGCTTCCCGCCCTGCGCCAGCGCTTCGCGACGCCGTTCGTCGGCGTCGTACCGCCGATCAAGCCGGCGGCCGAAGCGACCCGCTCGCGGGTCGTCAGCCTGCTGGCGACGCCCGGCACCGTGGCCCGCGCCTATACCCACGAACTCATCGAATCCTACGCGAGCGCCTGCGCCGTCACCCTGGTGGGCGCCCCGAACCTCGCCGGATTCGCGGAGGCCGAGCTTGCCGGCCTGCCCGTGGACGACGACGCCTTGGCCCGCGAGATCGCGCCCTGCTTCGTCACCCTCGAAGACGGCCGGCGCACCGACGTGATCTGCCTCGCCTGTACGCACTATCCCCTGCTGCTCGCCCGCTTCCAGACGCTCGCTCCCTGGCCCGTGACCTGGATCGACCCCGCCCCGGCCATCGCCCGGCGGGTGATCCAGCTCCTCGGACCCGTCGATCGCAGCGCCCCGGCCTCCGCTCCGGTGCAGGGGGCCTTCACCGGCGGATCCGGCCTGACCCCGTCGCTACGCCGCTCCCTGGCCGCGCGCGGCATCGACGGAATCGCGGTGGAGGGCATGCCGCTGGGCCTGCAATAGCCGACGCGGCGCTGGCGCCCGGCCTCCAGGTCTGCGCAGGTGCGCGACATCTGCGCGGGCGCAAGAATTTCCGGGGCGAACGAACCCACCATGCCGTTCATCAGCGTCACCCGCCTGCGCATCCGCGCGCTGCGCTTCCTGCCCGGCTTCGCGCTCCACGCCGTCCGGACCCGCAACCAGGTTCGGGCGGCCCCGGGCTTCATAGGTGGGGCGCTGCTGCCGGACCGGAGCTGGACCTTCTGGACCATGACGGCCTGGACCGACGAGGCCAGCATGCGCGCCTACATCCTGGCGGGCGCGCATCGGCGTGCCATGCCGCGCCTGGTCCACTGGTGCGATGAGGCCTCGATCGTTCACTGGGTCCAGGACGCGGCGGACCTGCCGTCCTGGGCGGCGGCGGACGCGCGCATGCGCGCCGAGGGCCGGCCCTCCAAGGTCCACCACCCGAGCGCGCGGCACGCGGCGATGACCTACCGCGAACCGCGCCTGACCCGCTCGGGGCCGATCCGCCCGGCAGCGTCGGTCTGAACCGAGCCGGCTCGGCATTGACGCGGAGGTCGACCTGCTCTAACGAGGCGCCGGTGACAGGGCTCCGACGAGGGGCCCCGAAGCATTTTCCAGCGCACCCGTGGGCGGCAATGTCCGTCCTGTCGCTCCGTCCCCGACCGAGGCCGGGGGCGAAGAGAGGAGGGCGCGTTCCTCGATAGATCTCCATTGCGAGAGGAACCGCGATGTCAAAACGCATTCAGGCGAAGCACAAGCTCGATCGCCGCATGGGGCAGAACATCTGGGGCCGCCCGAAGAGCCCCGTCAATCGCCGCGAGTACGGCCCCGGCCAGCACGGCCAACGCCGCAAGGGCAAGATGTCCGACTTCGGCACGCAGCTGCGCGCCAAGCAGAAGCTCAAGGGCTACTACGCCAACATCACCGAGAAGCAGTTCCGCCGCTACTACGCAGAGGCGATCCGCCTGCGCGGCGATTCCGGCGAGAACCTGATCGGCCTGCTCGAGCGCCGCCTCGACGCCGTCGTGTACCGCGCGAAGTTCGTTCCGACTCCGTTCGCGGCGCGTCAGTTCGTCAATCACGGCCACGTCAAGGTCAACGGCCAGCGCGTGAACATCGCCAGCTACCTCGTGAAGCCGGGAGACCTGATCGAGGTCAAGGATTCGTCGAAGCAGCTCGAGATCGTGGTCGTGGCCGCGCAGCTCCCTGAGCGCGACGTGCCCGATTACATCGAGGTGGATCACTCCAAGATGACCGCCCGCGTCACCCGCGTGCCGAATCTCGGCGAGGTTCCCTACCCGGTCCAGATGGAACCGAACCTCGTGATCGAGTTCTATTCGCGCTGATCCCCACGGATCACCGGCGACGATACGACAGGGCCGCCCGCGAGGGCGGCCCTTTCTCGTTGCGGGTTCGTACGGCCGGGGCGGATGCGCGGGATGTCAGCGGGTGACGGCGCCGGCCCCTTGAGACGCCCGGTTGCGCGACTGCAGGGCGCGGGACGCATCCCGCGCGCTCGGCGGAAGTCCGGTCTCGGCGGCGGTTCCCGACTCGTCGCCCGGCAGGCCGGGCACGAAGCCGCGCTTGTCGCGTCCACCGGTCTCGAAGCCGTAGCCCGCATTCACGCCGGCATAGAAGCCGGTGAAGTCCTCGGCCGAGGCCGGGAGCTGCATCGCCAGGCCGGCGAGGCCGATCAGCGCGAGGAGGGCGGTCCGCATCGCAATCTCCGAAGGCAAGTCAGGTCTCGAAACGTGAAACGGCGGCCCGGTGGGGGCCGCCGTTTCAGTCATGCCGTGAAAGGTGGCCGCAGCGCGGCCAGCCCCGGGACGATCAATCGTCGACGTTGATGCTCTGGGCCTCGCGACCCTTCTGACCCTCGACGACGCCGAGGACGACCTGCTGGCCTTCGGCCAGGGAGTCGAGGCCGGCGCGGGAGAGGGCGGAGCGGTGCACGAACACGTCCTTGCCGCCGTCGTTGACGGAGACGAAGCCGAAGCCCTTGGCCGGGTCGTACCACTTCACGGTGCCGGTCATCTCGGTGGACGGACCGCTGGCGAAGCGGCCGCCGCCACGATCACCGCCGCGGTCGCCGTAGCCACCGCCGCCACCACCGTAACCGCCGCCACCGCCGAAGCGGTCGCCGCCGCCGAAGCCGCCGCTGCGGGGCGGACGCGCGTCGCGCATGGGAGCGGCCTCGGCCGTGGAGGTGTCGACGCTGGTGACGTCCGTCACCTGCGGACCCTTCTGGCCCTGCGCGGTGTGGACCGTCAGGCGCGTGCCGGGGAGAAGGTCGGCATGGCCAGCTGCTTCGACGGCGCGGATGTGGAGGAAGGCATCGCCCGAGCCGTCAGCCAGCTCGACGAAACCGAAGCCTTTCTCCTTGTTGAACCACTTGACCGTCGCATCGCGCTCCGGCCCAGAGGGTGCCGCGGCGGCGCGCGACGGACCACGGTCGAAACCGCCGCCACCGCCGAAACCGCCACCGTAGCCACCGCCGCTCGGGGGAGCCTGATCCGGCCAACGCGGCTCGGCTCCACCCTCATCGAAGCCGCGCTTCTGCGGCCCCCGAAAATCACGACCACGTCCCATAGAAAGCTCGCAAAAACCGTCCGCCGACCATCAGTTTCGATAACCGCGTGCGCGCCATCCCAGACAGCCCACGCTCCGCCCTATCATTACTCCCAGCAGCGGTGACCAAGAATAACGCCTTAGTCCTGACTGAAAGCCGCCTTGATCGCAAGATGCTTCTGTCCCGCTTGGCGAGAGTTCCGTAACTTTCCTGCGGCAAAATGCGTAGCTTTTTCGCGCAGCCGCGTGGGCGGCCCACCCCGTGCCTGCCATTTGAGCAGTTTCCGCCGGGCGCGATCGAGTCGATTTGCTGGCCGACGTTAGCAAAGCGCAAAGCCCCGGGGAGGTAGGGTGCCGGCGGGGCACGCTCGCCCCGACTCGCCGGGCCCGACGCCGCATCGATGATCGCCACTCCGAGCTTTCCGGACCTCTCGGCACTCGTGGTCGACGAGAGCCTCTATATCCGCCGCATCGTGCGCGACATGCTGATGCGCGTCGGCATCAAGCGGGTCCTGGAGGCGCCGGACGGGGCCGAGGCCCTCGGCGTCCTGGCCGAGAGCAAGCCGGACCTGACCATCATCGACTGGGACCTGGCCATCCTCTCCGGCGAGGAGTTCATCCGCCTCGCCCGGACCCCCACCACCTCGCCGTCGCCGACCGTCCCGATCATCCTGATGCTGGCGCAGCCCCGCCGGAACGTGGTGGACCGGGCGATCTCGCTCGGCGTCAACGAGATCATCGCCAAGCCGTTCTCGCCCAAGACCCTCTGGTCGCGCCTCGACGAGGTGATCAACCGGCCCCGCCCGTTCTCGCAGGTCAAGAGCCTGCTCAGGCCGGTGCCGCGCATGGCCGCCGCCGGCAAGCTCGGCTGACCCGCCGGCCGCTCCGTTCGGGCGGCCGAAATCATCCCCGATCCACGCGCCCTCGTGATCGAGGCTTTGCAGTTTGCCGGGGAGACCTGTAGCGTCCCGGGGACGTGTTGGTCCGGCTCTCCGCCTGGGACCACGATCGGGGATTTCGGCTCGGCCGATGAGGGAAGAGAGCGCCGCGACCATGCCGGCCCGCCCGAGCGGTGGGAAGACGCCGTCACCGGCCCCCGCCTCGCGCGCCGACGCGCCGGGAACCCCGGGGCGCGCCAGCCGGCGCAGCGCCTATGCCGCCCTCGACCTCGGGACCAACAATTGCCGCCTGCTGGTGGCGGAGCCGGCCGCTCACGGCTTCCGGGTCATCGACGCGTTCTCGCGCATCGTGCGCCTCGGCGAGGGCCTCGGCAGTTCCGACCGGCTCAGCGAGGCGGCGATCGAGCGGACCATCGAGGCTCTGCGGGTCTGTAAGGCCAAGATGCAGGCCCGCGGCGTCGTGCGGGCGAAGATCATCGCCACCGAGGCCTGCCGCCTCGCGGTGAACGGGGCCGAGTTCGTCGAGCGCGTCCGCGACGAGGTCGGGCTCGACCTCGAGATCGTCGACCGCCAGACCGAGGCCTACCTCGCGGTGACGGGCTGCGCCGCCCTGGCCGACCCCTATTCCGAATCGGTGGTGATCTTCGACATCGGCGGCGGTTCCACCGAGATCGCCTGGCTCGACGGGGCGGCGACCAACCCGTCCGCCGACCCGACCCTGCGCATCCGGGCCTGGGATTCCCTGCCGGTGGGCGTCGTCACCCTGGCCGAGCGGCACGGCGGCTCCGACGTCACGCGCCTGACCTTCGAGGGCATGGTCGAGGAGGTGGCCGACCTGCTGGCGCGCTTCGCGATCCGGGCCGCGCCCGCCGCCAATGCCCGGCACTTCCACCTGCTCGGCACCTCCGGTACGGTGACGACGCTGGCGGCGATGCACCTGCGTCTCGCCCGCTACGAGCGCCGGCGGGTCGACGGTCTGTGGATGAGCGACGCCGATGTCGGCGAGGCCATCGACGACCTCCTCGACACCCGGCTCGAGCAGCGCGCGGACAATCCGTGCATCGGGCGCGACCGGGCGGACCTCGTGCTCGCGGGCTGCGCCATCCTGGAGGCGATCCGCCGGGCGTTTCCCTCCGACCGCCTGCGCATCGCCGATCGCGGCCTGCGCGAGGGTCTCCTGATGAACATGATGCGTGAGGACGGCGTCTGGCGCCGTGGGAGCTACCGGTGAGTGACAGGCGTGGTGCCGGCGCGGGTCTGCGCGGCGAACTCAAGCAGCGGGTCAAGACGGGGCGGGGCCGCACCGCTTCCCAGAAGCGCTGGCTCGAGCGCCAGCTCAACGATCCCTACGTGGCCCGGGCCAAGCGCGAGGGCTACCGCTCGCGCGCGGCCTTCAAGCTCATCGAGATCGACGAGCGCTTCAAGCTCCTGAAGCCCGGCCAGCGCATCGTCGACCTCGGGGCGGCCCCCGGCGGCTGGTCGCAGGTGGCGGCCAAGATCGTCGGCGCCAGCGGCAAGATCGTCGGCATCGACCTTCTCGAGATCGAGCCCATGGTCGGCGTCGACTTCATCACCCTCGACTTCCTCGCCCCGGAAGCCCCGAAGCTGCTCACCGACCTCCTCGGCGGGCCGGCCGACCTCGTCCTGTCCGACATGGCCGCCAACACCACCGGACACAAGCAGACCGACCACCTGCGCATCATCGGCCTCGCCGAGACGGCGGCGGAATTCGCCCGCGAGATCCTGGCGCCGGGCGGCTCCTACCTCGCCAAGGTGTTCCAGGGCGGAACCGAGGGGACCCTGCTGGCCGACCTGAAGCGCGACTTCGCCAGCGTGCGCCACGTGAAGCCGAACGCCAGCCGGGCCGATTCGAGCGAACTCTACGTCCTGGCTTCGGGCTATCGCGGCCCGGCCGGGGCCGCCGTCGATCCTCGGGACGGCTGAACCGGGCCATCCTGGGGCGCGTGAAGCGTGACCATAATGC
The DNA here is from genome assembly GCF_001422885.1 of Methylobacterium sp. Leaf104. Lineage (GTDB taxonomy): Bacteria > Pseudomonadota > Alphaproteobacteria > Rhizobiales > Beijerinckiaceae > Methylobacterium. The sequence continues at coordinate 19,527 of NZ_LMMZ01000007.1, forward strand.
GCTGGGTGCAATGCAGCATGCAGTCCCGTGCAGACCTCTCCACTGTGAGGATCTGTCTACGCCGGCCTCCCGTCATCTTATTCTCATTATAAAAGTCGGGCCGGAATTATATCGGGTGGTTCGCGTCCGAAACTGTAGAACTATAGATCCGCGCTGCGATCTTGCGCAGTGCAACATTTCTGGTGCAGGACGGCGGCTTCGCGAGATTGCTGTGTGAGCCCGTTCCATGTCCGAGACTTTTCAACCTCAGCCCGGTCCTGAGACTGAAAAAATGTTCCATCGCCGCAAGTTCCTGGAATTCCTGTCGGCCAGCCCCGTGGTGGCGCCGTCGATGGTGAGCGCGCTCGCCGGCCTGTCGGCCCTCGGCACCGATTCGGCCATGGCCCAGAGCTACGACGTCCTGCGCCAATCCCCCGGCAATGTCGGCGAGATCATCGATTCCCCGAGCCAGGCGCTGAACGTCTTCGACTTCGAGCCGGCCGCGAAGAAGGCCCTGCCCCCGGCCCATTACGGCTACCTCGCCAGCGGCGTCGACGGCGACGAGACCCTCAAGGCCAACCGCGACGGCTTCGAGAAGATCCGCATCCGTGCCCGCCGCCTCATCGACGTGCGCAAGATCGACACCACGGTGAAGATCTTCGGGGAGACCTGGGCGAGCCCGATCGTCCTGGCCCCGGTGAGCAGCCAGGGAGCCTTCCACCCCGAGGCCGAGTCGGCCGTGGCGCGCGGCGCCAAGGTCAAGGGTCACCAGATGATCCTGTCCACGGTGGGCAGCACCTCGATCGAGGACGTCATCAAGGAGCGCGGCGCCCCGGTCTGGTACATGCTGTACCCCACCGACGACTGGGCCGTGACCGAAGCGCTGGTGAAGCGGGCCGAGAAAGCCGGCGCCCCCGCGATCGTGCTCACCGTCGACCGCCAGGGCGGCCGCAACACCGAGACGCTGTTCCGCGAGCGGCGGATGGACACCCGCAACTGCTCGGATTGCCATACGCCCGGCTTTAAGAACGAGGTTAGCCGCAAGCCGATGTTCGACGACATCGACGTGTCGAAGGTGACGAACCTCTACGGCACCGGCATGACCTGGGACTACGTGAAGCGCCTGCGCGGCATCGTGAAGGGCAAGCTCGTCCTCAAGGGCATCGTCACCCACGAGGACGCCAAGAAGGCCCTCGATTACGGCGTCGACGCCCTGATCGTGTCGAATCACGGCGGCCGCGCCGAGGAGAGCCTCGAGGCGACGATCGACGCGCTGCCGGAGGTGGTCCAGGCGGTCAACGGCAAGGTGCCCGTCCTCATCGACGGCGGCTTCCGACGCGGCACCGACGTGATCAAGGCCCTGGCGCTGGGCGCCAACGCGGTCTGCATCGGGCGTCCCTACGTCTGGGGTCTGGCCGCCTTCGGCGAGCCCGGCGTCACGGCGGTCCTGGCGATCATGCAGCGCGAGTTCGAGACGATCATGCGCCAGGTCGGCGCCACGAAGCTCTCCGAGATCACCCCGGCCAGCGTCAGCCGCGCCTGATCCCGAGGGCCGCGCGGCAGATTTCACCGCGCCGCCAGGACATCGCTCCCCGGGCCGGACCGCCCGGGGAGCGATGGGCGTTTCGGCCCCCTCCGAAGCGGACCGAGCGCGTCGGTCCTCGGTCTTGCACGGAGCTCTCCCTTCACCCGGCCTGAACTGGACCGGGGTCGATCCTCGACTTCCGGGTCCGACCGGGTTCGGCGCGACAACTCCGCTCCGACCGATGATCGGGCGCAGGACCCGTCTCGATTTCTGCCCAAACGGACGATCACCGGCATCGGGGTCGCGCGTGATTACGCTTTCATTAGCCCTGATCCGCACGAAGGTTCGAGGGTCTCGGTGAAATCAAGACATCGTCCACGCTCCACCATCTATAGCGACCGGAGCTGGTCCGGGCACTTGGCCCCGGACGCACAGGCGATGTGGAGTTGCCCATGGTCTCCCGGTTTCTGGTGTCCCTGCTCGCGACCGGGATCGGGTTCGCCGCGACCGCGGCGGCGGCCAAGGACGTTCCCTTCGCGAAGGTGAAGGACTGGGAGATCAGCCGCAGCGGGGAGGGCGACAAGGCCAAGTGCCTCATGGCCCGCGGCTACCAGGATCCGGACGACGAGAATGCCAGCTCGGTGGTCGTCGCCACCTCTCCGGGCTTCCTGATCCTCTCCCTGGGCTACCAGGGCTGGTCGCACGACAAGGGGGACCGCACCGTGGTTCTCCTGGCCGGCGGCAAGGTCGTCCTTCCGCGCTCGAAGTGGAAGGCGGACGAGACCCAGCTCACCGGCGAGTTCCCGGACACGCTCCTGCCGCATCTCCTGGGCGCCGACGCCCTCGTGCTGCGCTTCAAGGACGGCGACGCCGACTTCAAGATCCCGGCCTTCGCCGAAGCCTTCGAGGCCCTGAAGCGCTGCAACGGGGACACGGCGCCCGTCGCGACGGAGATCCCGTCGGAAGGCCGCATCGCCAACTACGCGAGCGGGCTCTACTTCCAGAAGGCGCTGACGGATTGCGAAGTGGCGAGCACGGGCAAGCAGCGCGCCGACCTCGACGCCAAGCTGGCGGGCATGCGCCCGGAGATGAGCCCGATCCAGGCCCTGATCGACATCGAACTCGCCAAGCGGTTCAGCGACCCGAAGGAGCCCTTCTGCCCGAAGCCGGCCGACGCGGCGGCTTTCGGGACCGCCCTCGACCAGTACCTCGTCCTGCCGCCGGAGGCCTTCGCGGCCGAGACGGCGCGGCGCCAGGAGAAGAAGAACGCGGCCGCGCGGCCCTCGGAGACCCGGATCAAGGTCTACGGCATGGGCCTGATCTTCCAGAAGCTTCTCGGGAGCTGCGAGATCCCGACCACCGCCCGGCAGCGGGCCGCCTTCGATGCCAAGCTCGCGGCCCTGGCGCCCGAGATGACGACGGTCCTGGACGAGGTTCAGGGCAAGCTGCAGCCGACCCTGACGAAGCCGGTTGCCGAACTCTGCGGCGCATTCCGCGACCTGTCGGAGGATCCGCAGCCCATCGTGGCGTTCTCGACCCAGACGCCCGAGGACTTCGCCGGGTTCATGGATGCCCGCGAGGCCGCCAAGTCCGCGGCCAAGGCGGCGGACACGCCGGTGCCCGGCGCCAAGCTCTGAACCGCGACCGTCCCCGCCCCAACCGGAGAACCCCGTCATGAAGCGCCCGTCGCCGGCCCGGATCTGCCTGTTCGGCCTCCTCGCCAGTTTCGTTTCCCCCGCGGTCGCGGCAGCCCAGGAGAGTCGTCTCCCGGAGCGTCCCCTGTTCGAGAGCCTGAACGGCTGGCAGGTCGAGCGGGCCGGCAGCATCACCGGCACCAATGCCTGCGTGATCGTGCGGTCCTACGTCGACGAGGACGATGACGACGCCGACAATTCCGTCACCTTCGCGCTGGAGAACAAGGCGCTCGTCGTGGTGCTGACCTACAGCAAGTGGCAGCACGACAAGGACGAGAAGATCGTGGCCGCCACCGAGCTCGGCGGCAAGACCGTGAACGCCAAGGCGACCTGGACCGGCAACGGCACACGGCTCGTCGGAACCCTGCCGGCCAACCTCGTCGAGAAGGCCGCGGAATCCGAGGAGATTCTGCTCAAGGGCAAGGGCTGGAAGGCGGGCTTCGACCTCAGCGGAGCCTCCGAGGCCTTCGCGGCGATGAAGCGCTGCAATGCCGGCGAGGCGCCGAAGCCGCGCGCCTGACGCCTCAGATCCGGCAGGCGCCCGCGAGGGCCGTGTTCTCGGCCTCGGTGAAGATTCGGGACCGGATCAGGAAGCGTTTGTCGCGGCCGTTCTCGAGGGAGAACATGCCGCCGCGGCCGCGCACCACGTCGAGGATGAGGTGGGTGTGCTTCCAGACCTCGAATTGCGGCCGGCTGATCCAGAAATCCGCCCCCGCCACGGTGCCGAGATGGACGTCGCTGTCGCCGGTCAGGAAGTCGCCGACCGGATAGCACATCGGCGACGAGCCGTCGCAGCAGCCGCCGGACTGGTGGAACATGACCGGACCGTGATCGGCCCGCAATTCCTCGATGAGGTCGATGGCGGCCGGGGTCGCGGTGACGCGCAGGGGCGTCCCGTCGGCGCCGGCCTGATCGGCGGTGGTCGGGTCGAGGGCGGTCTCGCTCATGGGGCGGTCTCCGGGAAGGGCCTTTCGGGAGAGATAGGGCGGGAGACTAAAAAGCCCCGGCCGTCGTCCGGCCGGGGCAAGTCTCACGCGGGTCTGCGCGTCTCGAACGGGTCCTAGAAGAAGCCGAGCTTCTTGGCCGAGTAGCTGACCAGCATGTTCTTCGTCTGCTGGTAGTGATCTAGCATCATCTTGTGGTTCTCACGGCCGATGCCGGACTGCTTGTAGCCGCCGAAGGCCGCGTGGGCCGGGTAGGCATGGTAGCAGTTCGTCCAGACGCGGCCGGCCTGGATGGCGCGGCCGAAGCGGTAGGCACGAGTCCCGTCGCGGGTCCAGATACCGGCGCCGAGGCCGTAGAGGGTGTCGTTGGCGATGCTGAGCGCGTCGGCGTCGTCCTTGAAGGTCGTGACCGAGAGGACGGGGCCGAAGATCTCCTCCTGGAAGATGCGCATCTTGTTGTGGCCGCGGAACACGGTCGGCTTCATGTAGTAGCCTTCCGCGAACTCGCCGTCCTTCAGGTTGCGCTCGCCGCCGGTGAGGCACTGGGCGCCTTCCTGCTTGCCGATGTCGACGTAGCTGAGGATCTTCTCCAGCTGCTCCGAGGAGGCCTGGGCGCCGATCATCGTGGCGGGATCGAGGGGCGACCCCTGCGTGATCGCCTCGACGCGCTTGATCGCCCGCTCCATGAAGCGGTCGTAGATCGACTCGTGCACCAGGGCGCGGCTCGGACAGGTACAGACCTCGCCCTGGTTCAGGGCGAACATCGTGAAGCCCTCGAGCGCCTTGTCGAAGAAGTCGTCATCCTCGTTGGCGACGTCCGAAAAGAAGATGTTCGGCGACTTGCCGCCGAGCTCCAGCGTCACCGGGATCAGGTTCTGCGAGGCGTACTGCATGATCAGCCGGCCCGTCGTCGTCTCGCCCGTGAAGGCGATCTTGGCGATGCGGGGCGAGGAGGCCAGCGGCTTGCCGCATTCGAGGCCGAAGCCGTTGACGATGTTGAGCACGCCCGCCGGCAGCAGGTCGGCGATGAGCTCGGCCACCACGAGGATCGAGGCCGGGGTCTGCTCGGCGGGCTTCAACACGATGCAGTTGCCGGCCGCGAGCGCCGGGGCGAGCTTCCACACCGCCATCAGGATGGGGAAGTTCCACGGGATGATCTGGCCGACGACGCCCAGCGGCTCGTGGAAGTGGTAGGCGACGGTGTCGTGGTCGATCTCGGAGATCGAGCCCTCCTGCGCACGCACGCAGCCGGCGAAGTAGCGGAAATGGTCGATGGCGAGGGGGATGTCGGCGTGGGTCGTCTCGCGGATCGGCTTGCCGTTGTCCCAGGTCTCGGCGAGCGCGATCAGGTCGAGGTTCTCCTCCATCCGGTCGGCGATTCTGTTCAGGATGCGGGCGCGCTCGCCCGGCGCGGTGCGGCCCCACGCCTCCTTCGCGGCATGGGCGGCGTCGAGCGCCTTGTCGACGTCGGCGGCGTCCGAGCGGGCGACCTCGCAGATCACCCGGCCGGTGATCGGGGAGGTGTTCTCGAAGTAGCGGCCCGCCACGGGCGCGACCCACTGGCCGCCGATGAAGTTGTCGTAGCGCGCCGAGAAGGGTGCCTTCGTCCCCTGGTTGAGAAATTCCGGCTTGTTCATCGCGTATCCTCCTGATTGTTCTTATGGGCAGCAGTCAAAGCCAGGCGCAGGGTCAAATCAAGGTGGACTTTTGGCCAACGGACGGGCGCGGCCCGAATGTTCGGCGCGCCGGATGGCGTCCTGGCGCGGGGCGGGATGGTAGACCCGTTCGGCCGGGTTGGCGACCCGGACGGGCCGGGGCTCAGCGCGGGCCGAGGCGGGCCAGGCGGCGGTTGCCGATGCGGCGCGCCTTCGCCGGGTCGATGCGCGGTCCCGAGCGGGCGCCGCCGGCGAGGTCGAGGAGGAGGCCGGTCGCCCGGCCGTCGGGCTCGATGTCGAGGGCGACGCGGGTCCCGTCCTCGGCCACGAAGACGCGGTCGCTCTCCGGAGCCAGGACGAGCCGCGCCGGGCCGGCCCCGCGGGCGACGAGGCGCTCCCCCTCGCGGGCGAGGGACACCACGGCCCGGGGTCCCGTCCGGTAGAACCCGGCGTAGCGGTCGAGCACGGCGGCCGGCACCGCGATCTCGGTGGCCTCCGGCCGGCCGAGGACCAGGGCGCCGAGGCGGCGGGACAGGGTCTGGGCCGGCCCGGTCTCTGTGTTGCCCAGGACGACGATGCTGAGGCCGAGATCCGGATAGGTGTCCTTGATCGCCGAGAAGCCGTTCAGGAACCCGCCATGGGACAGGAGCCGCTCGCCGTAGGCCTGGCCGACATAGAGGCCGAGCCCGTAGCCGTGGCCGCCGTCGCGGACCATCTCGGCCACAGAGGCCGGCCGAAGGACCCGGCCCGAGAGCAGCGCGGCGTCCCAGGCCACGAGGTCGTCGAGGGTGGAGACGAGACCGCCGGCCCCGAGGGCCGCCGCCGGCACCACGGGCGGCGCGTTGCGCCACTGCCCGGCGACCCGGTGATAGCCGGCGGCGCGCTGCTGGACGACGGTGTCGGGGTCGGCATCGCCGGTCTCCGCGAGCCCGGCCGGCGCGAGGACCAGGCTGCGCAGGGCGTCCGCGAAGGGCGCGCCGGTGATCCGCTCGATGATCGCCGCGAGGAGGATGTAGCCGGTGTTGCTGTATTCCTGCGCCGTCCCCGCCGGGAACAGCAGCGCCTCGCGGAAGAGCCGGCCGACGACCTCCATCGGCGTCCGGGCGGCCCGGGCGATCGTGGTCGGAAAGTCGGGCAGCGCCGTCACGTTGGGCAGGCCGGCGGTGTGGTCGAGGAGCATCCTCAGGGTGATGGGCGCCCAGGTCGCCGGCAGGCCGGGCATGTGGTGCGCGGCCGGATCGGCGAGGCCGAGCCGCCCCGCCTCCTGCAGCTTGAGGATCGCGGCGGCGGTGAACTGCTTCGTCAGGGACGCGATGCGGAAGCGGGTCTCGGGCGTGTTCGGCACGGACCATTCGCGCTGCGCGGCGCCGTAGGCCCGGCGGAACAGCACCGCGCCGTCCCGGGCCACGATGACGGCGCCGGAGAAGATGCCGGCGCGGGCATAGGGCCGCACCAGGGCGTCGGCCCGGCCGGCGAGATCGCCCGGGGGCGGCGCCTCGCCCGCGACGGCCTCGGCTTCGGCCGATGCGGAGTGGATCGAGAGGAGGGCGCCGAGGAGCGCGAACTGAACGATGCGGCGACGCGTCTCGTACATGCTGCCGCGGGTCCGCTCCGAGCCGCGCCGCGATCCCGGCGCCCGGGCACGGTTCTCCGGAATTGTGGCGCGAACGCGCCGAGGCGCCCGCGCGGCTGCCATGCGGCGGCCCCGATGGCCCGGCCGCGCCGAAGGCACCAAGAGCCGGACGAAGCGTTCTGGCTCGACGGGTGACCCGCCGCGCCGCCCCAGCCCCCGAGGACCGTCCCAGGTGAGCACCACCCCGGCCACGAATGCGCACGCCCCGACGGCGCGGCTTTCCGAACCCGCCGCCCGGCCGTGGAAGGGCCCGGGCTTCGGCGAGTTCGTCGGCATCGTCGCGCTGATGATGGCGGTGACGGCGATCTCCATCGACAACCTGCTGCCGGCGTTTCCGGCGATCCAGGCCCGCTTCGGCGTGGCCGATCCCAACAGCCTGCAACTCCTGGTCTACGTCTACATGATCGGCTTCGGCACGGCCCAGATCGTCTACGGGCCGCTCTCGGACACCTACGGGCGGCGCCCGGTGCTGCTGGCGGGCCTGGCGATCTACGTCGTCGGCACCGGCCTCGCGATGGTGGCGCCGTCCTTCGGCTGGCTGCTCGCGGCGCGGATCATCCAGGGCATCGGCGCCGCCAGCGGGCGCGTCCTGTCGACGGCGATCGTGCGCGACCGCTTCGCGGGGCGCGAGATGGCGAGCGTGATGTCGCTCATCATGATGGTGTTCCTCATCGTGCCGATGATCGCGCCGGCCATCGGCGGCGCGATGCTGCTGTTCGGCTCCTGGGTCTACGTGTTCGTCTCGATGCTGGCGCTGGCCGGCATCCTGGTGGTCTGGTTCGCCTGGCGGATGCCCGAGACGCTGCATCCCGCCTACCGGCGGCCCTTCTCCCTCGGGGCCGTGGCCCAGGCGGTGGCGATCACCTTCCGCAACCGCGTCGCGGTGGGCTACGCGACCGCGCTCGGCCTGCTCACGGGCTGCATCATGGGCTATGTCGGCTCCGCCCAGCAGGTCTTCGACACGGGGCTCTATCATCTCGGGGGCCTGTTCCCCCTGGCCTTCGGCCTCATCGCCGGCGCCATGGGGGCGGCGACCCTGGTGAATGCCCGCCTCGTCCGGCGCCTCGGCATGCGCCCGCTCTCCCATGCGGGCCTGAGCCTGTTCGTCGTCGTGGCGGTGGGGCAGGTGGTGGCGGGCCTCGCCTATCACGGCCACCCGCCCCTGGCCCTGTTCCTCGGGATCCTGGCCGCCAACCAGTTCCTGATCAGCTTCGCCATGCCGAACTTCAACGCCCTGGCCCTGCAGCCCCTCGGCGAGATCGCCGGCACGGCCTCGTCCTTCCTCGGCTTCTACACCACGATCCTCGGGGCCTTCTGCGGGTTCCTGATCGGGCACGCCTTCGACGGCTCGGTGCTGCCCATCGGCATCGGCTACGCGCTCCTCGGCGGCCTCGCCCTCGCGGTGGTGGCCTGGACCGAGCGGGGCCGCCTGTTCCGCGGCGGCGTCTCCGGTTGAGGGCGCGGCGGCCTTAACGCCGTCTTCAGCCGGTCGCGACAAAGCTCGGCGTTCCAGGATGCCAGACGGAGCCCCAGACGTGACCGGCCGAGCCCAAGACGGACTGCTCCTCCTCGCCCGGCTGCTGCTCGCCGCCGCGCTGCTGCCCACCGGCATCGCCCGGGCCCTGAACGTCTCCGGCTTCGCCGTCACCCTCGCGGCCACCGGCCTGCCGTCTCCGAACGCCGTCGCCACCGCGGCGGTGATCGTGCAGGTGTTCGGCCCCGTCGCCCTCATCCTCGGCGTGCTGCCGCGCCTGAGCGGCCTGGCCCTCGCCGCCTTCGCCGGGGTGATGGCGGTCCTGCTCCACCCCTTCTGGCAGTTCGTGGGTCCGAGCGCGGTGGCCGAGCGGACCCTGCTGCTGGCCGATTTCGGTCTCGCGGGCGGCTTCCTCATGTACGCCATGACGGGTCCGGGCCGCTGGAGCTGGCAGGGCTGGCGCCAGGGCGCCCGCGCCGCCGCGAACCCGGCCAAGGCACCGGCCAAGCCGACACCCGCCGCACGGGGCGGGCAGAAGCCGAAGCGTGCCCCCGGGCGCGCTCCGGCCCGGGCCGCGGCCTGAGCCCCGAACCCCTTCGGGTCCTACGGCATCGCGTTGCGCGGGGCGGTGGCCACGAGCCGGTGCCCCGAGACCTCGGCGCCGGCATCCGGGCCGAGCCGCCGGAACGCGAAGAACGACATCACCGAGATCAGCGCCACGGCGAGGAAGGCGGGGGCGAAATCCTGCGCCGCGATCTCGGTGCGGCCATGCGCGGCGGCGGCGCCCTCCAGGGCCAGCGCCCCGAGGGACACCCCGAGGCTCAGCGAGAGCTGCTGCGCCACGCTGGCGAGACTGGTGGCGGCGCTCATGTCGCGGTTCTCCAGCTCGGCATACGCGATGGCGTTGACGCAGGTGAATTGCAGCGAGCGCACGCAGCCGCCGATCAGCAGGATGCAGACGATGACCGCGTGCGGAGTCTCCGCGGTGAAGAGGCCGTTCACCGCCAGGAAGGCCGAGGCGACGAGGGCATTGACGAGCATCACCCGCCGGAAGCCGTAGGCGCGCAGGATGCGCGGGCCGACGATCTTGATCAGGAGCGCGCCGGCCGCCGCCGCGAAGGTGATCAGGCCCGAGCGCAGGGGATCGAGGCCGAAGCCGATCTGCAGCATCAGCGGCAGCAGGAACGGGATCGCCCCGGTGCCGATCCGGAACAGGCTGCCGCCGGTCACCGCCGCGCGGAAGGTCGGATAGCGCAGCAGGTCGAGGCGGATCACCGGATGGGCGATGCCGCGCGAATGCCGGAAATACAGCACCAGCAGGACGGCGCCGGCCACGAGGCAGCCCCAGGAGACGCCGTCCGGCAGGAGGTGGCGCCCGGTCGAGGCGAGCCCGAGCATCAGCGTGGCGAGCCCCAGCCCCGAGAGCAGGAAGCCGAGGACGTCGAGGGGCGGGCGCTCGGCTTCGCGGACGTTCTCGAAATAGATCGTCGACAGCACGATGCCGGCGATCCCGATCGGGATGTTGATGAAGAAGATCCAGCGCCAGTCGAAGTAGGTGGTGATGAAGCCGCCCAACGGCGGGCCGAAGATCGGCCCGATCAGGGCGGGAATCGTCAGGTAGGCCAGGGCGCTGACGAGCTCGCTCTTGGGCACACTGCGCAGGATCACCAGACGTCCCACCGGCACCATCATGGCGCCGCCGAGCCCCTGGAAGAACCGCGCCGCGACGAAGCCCACGAGCGAGTTCGAGGCCGCGCAGGCCAGCGAGCCGGCCATGAACACCCCGAGCGCCACCCGGAACACCGTGCGGGCACCGAAGCGGTCGGCCATCCAGCCGCTGATCGGAATGAAGATCGCGAGGCTGACGAGATAGGCGGTCAGCGCGAGCTTCAGGGCGATCGGGTCCTCGTTCAGGCTGCGGGCGATGGCCGGGAGCGCGGTGGCGATCACGGTGGAATCGGTGTTCTCCATGAACAGCGCGGTGGCGACGACGAGGGGAACGATCTGGGACGTGCGCATCGGCGAGACATAGGTCGGGTCGGGCCGTTCGAGTGCCTCACACCTTCGAAAAGTTGCGCCGTGGCGAGTGCGCGCCCGGTGACGAATGGCACCGGATGAAATGGGCATGCCGCACGTGCAGAGCCTGGGGCTTCCGACGGCGTGGCCCTGCGGCCACATCAGCCCAGCTTCGGACGATCGGCGGCCTCGCTCACCTTTCCACAATGTTGCTGGAGCCGCTAAGCTCGACGGCATGATCTGGACGCCGCAGATCTCCTCCGGGAGGCCTGGCGAGCGTCCACCCGCGCGTCCCCAAGAAAGTCACCGATGCTTCCGAGGTTCGAACATCGACGCAGGCTGGCAGGCTTCGTCTCCTGCCTCGCCCTGGCGGCCGCGGTCGCCGGGTGCGGCACCGTCGTGCTCACCGAATCGGGCGCCCTGACCCGATACGACCGCCTCGCCAGCAGCGACGAGACGGCCAGCTCCTCCAGGATCTTCGTCGATCCGGCGGCCCTCGCGGCCACCCGCACCGTGCGGATCGTGCCCACCACCTTCTCCGAGGTCGTGGCGCCGGGGCTGACCCCGGCCGAGCGCAAGCTCGTCGCCAACGCGGCCGACCGCGCTCTCTGCTACGAACTCTCCCTGCGCTACGACGTGGTCTCCGGCCGGAAAGCGGACCTCACCGTGCGCTCGGCGGTGACCCGGATCGATCTCACCAACGTGCCGGCGGCCGGCGCCACGGTGGCGACCTCGGCGGGCATCACCATCGCGTCCCAACTCGGCGCCGGCTTCGCGACGGCGGTGGGCCGCATCCCGATCCCGCGCATTCCGATCGGCCTCGGCAGCCTCACGGTGGAGGCCGAGGCGCTCGACAGCCGCAACGTGCAGCGGGCCGCCATGGTCTGGGGCGGGGCGAGCAACGCCTTCACCAACCAAGCCCGGTTCTCGCCGGCCAGCGATGCCTACGACCTCGCCGGCGAATTCGGCCAGGATTTCGGCTTCTACCTCGCCACCGGGCAGGATCCGTTCAAGGCGCCGCTCACGCTGCCGACCTACGACCGCGTCCGCATCACCACCCTCGGCGAAGCGCCCCTCGACCCGGATTGCGAGGCCTTCGGCCGCGCCCCCGGCCTCGACGGCATTCTGGGCGACTATGTCGGCGCGCCGCCGGAATGGACCGACAAGGGACCGGCCGAGGGTCTGCCGGGCGCACCGCGAGGCGTGCGCTAGGCGCAACCCCCACCGGAGAACGGCGCCGCGGGCGCATTTTCCTGTCGGACGGGCTCACCGGCGGCTTTGCGCCGGTTCCCCGCGCATGATACTGGCCCGTGCCAACCCAGTGACGTCGGAACGCCCGCGAGGGCCCGACGCAGCACCCGTTCCGGAGTTGGTTCATGGCCCGCATCACCGCTGAGTCCATCATCGAGGGCCTGACCTTCGACGACGTCCTGCTGCGCCCCGCTGCCTCCTCGGTCATGCCCGCCGACGTGAAGATCGCGAGCCGGCTGACCCGCTCGATCCACCTCAACCTGCCCATCCTGGCTTCGGCCATGGACACCGTCACCGAGGCGCCGATGGCCATCGCCATGGCGCAGAACGGCGGCATGGGCGTGATCCACCGCAACCTCGAGCCCGCCGAGCAGGCCGAGCAGGTCCGCCTCGTCAAGAAGTACGAGTCGGGCATGGTGCTGAACCCCATCACCATCCACCCTGACGAGACCCTGGCGGACGCGTTCTCGCTGATGAAGCAGAACCGCATCTCGGGGATCCCGGTGGTGGAGCGCGGCCCCAACGGCTCGCGCGGCAAGCTCGTCGGCATCCTCACCAACCGCGACGTGCGCTTCGCCACCAATGCGACCGAGACCGTCGCCGAACTGATGACCCGCGACCGGCTCATCACCGTGCGCGAGGGCGTGAGCCAGGACGAGGCCAAGCGCCTCCTGCACCAGTTCCGCATCGAGAAGCTGCTCGTCGTCGACGACCACTACCGCTGCATCGGCCTCATCACCGTCAAGGACATCGAGAAGCAGGTCGCCTATCCGGGCGCGGTCAAGGACGAGCAGGGCCGCCTGCGGGTCGCCGCCGCCACGACCACGGGCGACGGCGGCTTCGAGCGGGCCGAGCGCCTCATCGATGCCGGCTGCGACGTCATCGTGGTCGACACCGCCCACGGCCACTCGATCAAGGTCCTCGACGCGGTGCGCCGGGTGAAGCAGCTCTCCAACGCCGTGCAGGTGGTGGCCGGCAACGTCGCGACGCGCGACGGCGCCCAGGCCCTGATCGATGCCGGCGCGGACGCGATCAAGGTCGGCATCGGCCCCGGCTCGATCTGCACCACCCGAATCGTCGCCGGTGTCGGCGTGCCCCAGCTCACCGCCCTGATGGAGGCCGTCGAGGCTGCGCAAAGCGCCGACGTGCCGGTCATCGCCGACGGCGGCATCAAGTACTCGGGCGACCTCGCCAAGGCGATCGCGGCCGGCGCCTCCGTCGCCATGCTGGGCTCGCTCCTGGCCGGCACCGACGAGGCGCCCGGCGAGGTGTTCCTGCACCAGGGCCGCTCCTACAAGAGCTACCGCGGCATGGGCTCGGTGGGCGCCATGGCCCGCGGCTCCGCCGACCGCTACTTCCAGGCCGAGGTCAGCGACACCCACAAGCTCGTCCCCGAGGGCATCGAGGGGCAGGTGCCCTACAAGGGCCCTGTGGCGGCGGTGCTGCACCAGCTCGCCGGCGGCCTGCGGGCCGCCATGGGCTATGTCGGCGCCCCGACGATCCCCGACTTCCAAGAGAAGGCGCAGTTCATCCGCATCACCAATGCGGGCCTGCGCGAGAGCCACGTCCACGACGTGACCATCACCCGCGAGAGCCCGAACTATCCCGGTCGCGCCTGAACAGCCCTGGGGCGCCCGTGCCGGACGTCCGGCCGGGCCAGCGCGCGAAGGAACCGCCGTGACCGTCCAAGCCATCCTGGCGCCCGTCTTCGCGCAGGTCCTCCTCACCTTCGCGCTGCTGTTCTGGACGGGGCGCCGGCGCCTCTCCGCCGTGCGCGGCGGCGCTGCGAAGGGCCGCGAGCTCTCCCTGGGCCAGCGCAACTGGCCCGCCCCGGCCCAGCAGGCCGCCAACACCTTCTCGAACCAGTTCGAGATCCCGGTTCTGTTCTACGTCCTCGTCGGCTTCGCCCTGGCGACGCGCAAGGCGGACCTGCTGTTCGTGATCCTGGCCTGGGTCTTCGTCGCGACCCGCTTCGTCCATGCCGGGGTCTACCTCACCACGAATCACATCCCCCACCGCTTCCGCGCCTATGCCATCGGCACGCTGGTGCTGCTGGCGATGTGGATCCTCTACGCGATTCGGATATTCCTGGCGCCGATCGGCGTCTGAGCCGCTCCGAAGACGCGGCAGCGACGGGATCAGAGCCACGTCGGGGCTCGCTCCCCGAACGACGAAAGGGATGAGACCATGCGCGTGCTCGTTGTCGGCGCCGGAGCCACCGGTGGATACTTTGGCGCACGCCTCGCCGAGGCCGGTCGCGACGTCACCTTCCTCGTGCGTCCGGCCCGCGCGGCCAAGCTCGCCAGCGCCGGCCTGACGGTCGAGAGCCCCGCCGGCGACCTGCACATTCCGGCGCCTCGGACGGTGACCGCCGCCGACCTCGCCGCCGGCAAGGGCGGCGCTTTCGGCCTCGTGCTGTTCTCGTGCAAGGCGTACGATCTCGACAGCGCCATCGCCGACGTCGCTCCGGCCGTCGGTCCCGACACGTCGATCCTGCCCCTGCTCAACGGCATGCGCCACCTCGACGCGTTGGACATGGTATACGGTGCGGACCGGGTACTGGGCGGCGCCTGCGCCATCGTGGCGACCCTGGGCCCTGCGGGCGAGATCCGCCAGATGAATCCACTCCACACCCTGACCTATGGCGAGCGGGCCGGCAGCCGCTCCGCCCGGGTCGAGGCCATCGAGGCCCTGATGCGGGGCGCGAACTTCCAGCCGCGCCTCAGCGAGACCATGGTGCTGGAAATGTGGGAGAAATGGAGCTTCCTGGCGACGCTGGCCGGCTCCACCTGCCTGATGCGCGCCACCATCGGCGACATCGTCGCCGCTCCGGGCGGCCTCGCCTTCATCGAGGCGCTGATGGAGGAGTGCCGCGCCATTGCCGAGGCCGCCGGCTACGCGCCGCGGCAAACCGCTCTGGAGAACACACGCAAGACCCTTACCGCCGAAGGCTCGGCCTTCACCGCCTCGATGCTGCGCGACATCGAAGGCGGCGCCCGGATCGAGGCCGATCACATCATCGGCGACCTGATCGCGCGGGCGCCCGACGCGGCCGGGCACCCGATGCTCGACCGCGTCTACACGCATCTCAAGGCCTACGAGAACCGCCGCGGCCGCGAGGGGTCGGCTCAGTAGCGGGGGCTGGGCGGCGGGGGCGGGGGCGCCCCGTATTCGAGTTGGGTCTTGGCATCGAGCCGGCGCGGAGGCGGGGCCGACAGGTCGGGGGCGTCCGGCGCCGGGGAACAGGCGGCGACCGCGAGCATGACGAGGCCGGCGAGGCTGAGATGGATGACGGGAGACATGGGGTTCTCTAAAGCTCCGGACGTCCGCTCCGCGCGGCTCCAAGGTTCAAGCTGAGCCGTAAACGCGCCGGAAGCTCGACTGTATTGTGTCCGGCCGCCGCCCGAAGCGTGGCCGTATCGCGGCGCCCGCCGATGAATCCGAGGATCTTGCCCTGACGCCCCCCGCACGCCTCTCCGCCGCCATCGAGGTCCTCGCCGATATCGCCGCGCGCCGCCGCCCCGCCGCTGACGCCCTGAAGGACTGGGGTCTCGCTCACCGCTTCGCTGGCTCGGGCGACCGGGCCGCCATCGCCAGCCTCGTCTACGACGCCCTGCGCCGGCGCGCCTCCGCCGCCTGGATCATGGCGGACGAAAGCCCGCGCAGTCTCGTCATCGGCATGCTGCGGCTGCAATACGGCCGCGCCGCCCCAACCATCGCAGAGATGTTCAGTGGCGAGCGCTTCGCCCCGGC
The DNA here is from genome assembly GCF_001422885.1 of Methylobacterium sp. Leaf104. Lineage (GTDB taxonomy): Bacteria > Pseudomonadota > Alphaproteobacteria > Rhizobiales > Beijerinckiaceae > Methylobacterium. Next base: position 35,451 of record NZ_LMMZ01000007.1, read on the forward strand.
GCCCCTGTCCGACGACGAGCGGAGGCGTCTGGCCGAGGGGACCCTGGCCGACGCACCGCTGCATGTCGCCGGCGACGTGCCCGAATGGGTTCTGCCCTCACTGGCAGCGACTTTCGGCTCCGAGACCCTCGACGAGTTGCGTGCCTTGAGCCGGCGCGCGCCCCTCGACATTCGGATCAACACCCTGAAGCGCAGCCGTGCGGAGGCCCTGGCAGGCCTCGCCCACCTGACCCCGGAGCCGACCCCGCACGCGCCGAACGGGCTGCGCATCCCCATCGGCGAGGACGGGCGGGGACCCGCCCTCCATGTCGAGCCGGAATTCATCGACGGCTGGTACGAGATCCAGGACGAGGGCTCGCAACTCGCGAGCCTCCTGTGCGGCGCACGGCCCGGCGAGACCGTCATCGACCTCTGCGCCGGCGGCGGCGGCAAGACCCTGAGTCTGGCCGCGATGATGGAGAATTCGGGTCGCTTGGTGGCCAGCGACGACGATCCGCGCCGGCTCGCCCCAATCCATGAGCGCCTGCGCCGGGCGGGTGCCACCGCGGAGATTCGCACGCCCCGCACCGGCAAGGCCCGCACCGACGTCCTCGCCGACCTCGACGGCAGTGCCGACCGAGTGCTCGTGGATGCCCCCTGCACCGGCTCCGGCACCTGGCGGCGCAATCCCGATGCCAAGTGGCGGATGCGCCCGAATGCCCTGAGCACCCGCAGCGCCGACCAAGCCACAGTGCTCGACCGGGCAGCGCGGCTGGTGCGCCCCGGTGGTCGCATCACCTATGTCACCTGCTCCCTGTTGCCCGAGGAGAACGACGCAGCCATCGCCGGCTTTCTCGGGCGTCGTTCGGAGGATCTCACAGCGGTCTCCGCCTCGCAGGTCCTCGCCGCATACGCGCCCGACCTCGGCCCGGCTATTCGCCTGACGCAGCATGGCCTTCAGATGAGTCCCGCCCGGACCGGCACCGACGGCTTCTACGTCGCCACCCTCCAGCGCAGGGACTGAAACGCGAAATGGCCCCGCGAGGGGCCATTCCGGAAGTTCAAGCCGCTGCCGCTGAGGCGCGGCGGCGCACGTCTCAGAAGCAGCGGCGCTTACGCACCACGACCACCCGGCCCAGCGGCCCGCGGCGTTTGGTGACGACGGTCGTGCAACGAGGGCCGCGGATCACTCTGCGCTCGACGACGCGGACCTGCTCCAGCCCGCTGGCCAGTGCAATCCCGGCCGGCACGGGCAGGGCGGAGGCCGAGGTGGTTCCGAAACCGGCGAGGGCGAGGGTGGCGATCCCGAAGATGGTGGCTCTCATGGCTGAGGCTCCTGTTCGTTGCTGGGGGCGCACGGTGTCGTCGCTGGGCGGTGAACGAACGGTTAACGCCTGGGAGCCCCGCATCCCCAGTCCGATGCCGATCGCGTGACGACTCTGCGGGCCGATCCGTTGCACCGGATCGAGGCCTCGTCTAACTCCGGTTCCATGACGACAGAACACGACAAGATCCTCATCGTGGATTTCGGCAGCCAGGTGACGCAGCTCATCGCGCGCCGCGTGCGCGAGGAGGGGGTCTATTGCGAGATCGTTCCCTTCACCAAGGCCGCCGAAGCCTTTGCCGAGACGAAGCCCAAGGGCGTGATCCTTTCCGGTGGTCCCGAATCGGTGACCACCGAGGCCTCGCCACGGACGCCCCAGATCGTGTTCGATTCCGGCGTTCCGGTCTTCGGCATCTGCTACGGCCAGCAGACCATGGCGGCCCAGCTCGGCGGTGAGGTCGAAGGTGGGCATCACGCCGAGTTCGGCCGGGCCGAGATCGAGATCCTCTCGGAATGTCCCCTATTCAAGGGCGTCTGGCACGTGGGCGAGCATTACCCTGTCTGGATGAGCCATGGTGACCGCGTCACCAAGCTGCCGGACGGCTTTACCACCGTTGCCATGTCGAAGAACGCTCCCTTCGCGGCGGTGGCCGACGAGGCACGCAGCTATTACGCCGTGCAGTTCCACCCCGAGGTGGCACACACGCCGCACGGAGCCCTGCTGATCCGGAATTTCGTGCGCGACATCGCCGGGTGCTCCGGCGACTGGACCATGGGTGCCTACCGCGAGGAGGCGATCGAGAAGATCCGCACGCAGGTCGGCCGGGAGCGGGTGATCTGCGGCCTGTCCGGCGGTGTCGATTCCGCCGTGGCGGCGGTGCTCATCCACGAGGCGATCGGCGAGCAGCTCACCTGTGTCTTCGTCGATCACGGCCTCCTGCGCATGGGCGAGGCCGAGGAGGTCGTCCGCCTGTTCCGCGACCATTACAACATTCCCCTCGTCCACGTGGAGGCCCAGGATCTGTTCCTGGGTGAGCTGACCGGCGTCAGCGACCCGGAGCAGAAGCGCAAGACGATCGGACGCCTGTTCATCGACGTGTTCGAGGCCGAATCGAAGAAGATCGGCGGCGCCGCCTTCCTCGCCCAGGGCACACTCTACCCGGACGTGATCGAGAGCGTATCGTTCACCGGCGGCCCCTCCGTCACCATCAAGTCCCACCACAATGTCGGTGGTCTGCCCGAGCGCATGAACATGCAGCTCGTCGAACCCCTACGTGAGCTCTTCAAGGACGAGGTCCGCGTACTGGGCAAGGAGTTGGGCCTGCCGGAGGCTTTCGTCGGGCGTCACCCCTTCCCGGGCCCGGGTCTCGCCATCCGCTGCCCGGGCACGATCACCCCCGACAAGCTCGAAGCCCTGCGCAAGGCGGATGCGATCTACCTCGACGAGATCCGCAAGGCCGGTCTGTACGACACGATCTGGCAGGCCTTCGCGGTCATTTTGCCCGTGAAGACCGTCGGCGTGATGGGCGACGGCCGCACCTATGACCACGTCTGCGCTCTGCGCGCCGTGACCTCGGTCGACGGCATGACCGCAGATTTCTACCCCTTCGACATGACCTTCCTGGGCCGAGTCGCCACGCGGATCATCAACGAAGTCAAGGGAATCAACCGGGTGACTTATGACATCACCTCGAAGCCGCCCGGGACGATCGAGTGGGAGTGAGTTCGAGGCGATTCCGTCGAAGCTGAACAATCGTTCTGTCGGCGACATGGCGATCGGCAAAATAAAGCGCATCTGGGCCGGATGACCCTTGCAGTGCTGCGGTTGGCATGTAGTATACCAATGATCCCTCCCAGGGATTCATGTGACGCAACTTTAACCCCGCAGACCCTAGGGTCCGCGGGGTTTTGTCGTCCTGACATTCCGCGTCACGGGAGGTTCGAGTGAAGGCCTCGTTTTCAGGAAGCGTTCCGCGTAACGGAATGACCTGCCGGAGTAGGCAAGGAAGCCACACCGATCGCGCGTCGCGCGAGGCGATCAAAACGTGAATCGGGCACGCTTGTATCTCTGGCGACGGCCCTCTACAGACCGACGCGCCATTCGGTCGGGTCGGATGAGTGCATAGATGCGATGACGCGCGAGATTAATCAGATGACTAACCCTCAGGGTTCGTTCGCTCCACTCGCCGGCCTGAAGCATCGCACACAGATCTCAATTCTGTTAGTTGCCTTAATTCTTTTCGCTGCTGGATTTCTTTGGCTTCCGGGCACATTCGCGGGTGCTTCGACATCCTCGACGCCGGCGGCCGTCACGGCCGCGCCCTCGAGCCCTGGCGACTTTGTCCTCAGCGCCGACCAGCTCGCAGCCATAGACACGGAGACGGTTGAGCAGCGCCTCTTCTACGAGGAGATCACCACCGAGGGTAAAATCGGCGTCGATGAGTATCAGGCGACCCCGGTGTTCTCGCCCTATCCTGGTCGTGTCATCGCCATCTTCGCGCGCACCGGCGAACAGGTGCAGAAGGGCGAGCGATTGTTCTCGATCCAGGCCAACGAGATGGTTCAGGCTCAGAACGACTATCTCGCGGCGCTGAACGTCCTGGCCAAGGCGCGCTCGCAGCTCGGCTACGCCCAGGCGGCCGAGAAGCGCCTGCACGACCTCTATGATTCGCGGGTCACCACCCTGCGCGAGCTCCAGTCCGCGCAGAACGACCTGAACACCGCCAGCAACGATGCCCGGACGGCCGAGGTCGGCCTCGAGGCGGTGCGCAACCGCCTGCGCATCCTCGGGCTGCGCGACGACGAGGTCGCCAATCTGCAGAAGGGTTCGATCAACCCGGAGACGGCGATCAATGCGCCCCTGAAGGGAACCATCATCCAGCGCAAGATCGGACCGGGCCAGTATGTCGGCACCGGCGGCAGCGACCCCTCCTACATCATCGGCGACCTGTCCAAGGTCTGGCTCATCGCGCAGTTGCGCGAACCGGATGCGGCCAAGGTCGACCTCGGCGACCGCCTCAAGTTTCGTGTCCTGGCTTATCCCGACAAGACCTTCGAGGGTCGGATCAATTTCATCGGCTCATCGGTCGATCCCGCGACCCGCCGAATCACGGTCCGGGCCGACATCGACAACAGCCAGAACCTGCTGAAGCCCGAGATGTACGCCACCGTGCGCGTCATTAACGAGCGGGAGACCTTGTCGCAGTCGGTTCCGCGGGCGGCCGTGGTCCTCGAGGGCAGCAAGGCGAGCGTCTGGGTGCTCAAGGCCGACAATTCCGTCGAGAACCGCCGGGTCAAGCCCGGCATCATCGACGGAGCGAAGATAGAGATCCTCGAAGGTCTGGCGACGGGCGAGCGCGTCATCTCGCGCGGTTCCCTATTCATCGACCGGATGGTGACCCGGGGCTGATCCGTCGGCCCTCGGCAACAGGAATCCCACGCATGACCGGCCTTGTCCATCTCGCGCTGCGCCAGCGTGCCCTGGTGGTGCTCGCGTTCGTCCTGTTGCTGGCCTGCGGGCTGGTGGCCTTCCGAACCCTGAACATCGAAGCCTATCCGGATCCGACGCCGCCGATGATCGACGTGATCACGCAGGCGCCGGGCCTTTCGGGAGAGGAAATCGAGCGCTACGTCACCGTGCCCATCGAGGTGATCACCTCGGGCCTGCCGAACCTGAAGCAGGTCCGTTCCGTCTCGCTCTACGGCCTGTCCGACGTGAAGCTGCAGTTCGGATTCGAGTTCAGCTATCGCGAGGCCGAGCAGCAAGTGCTCAACCGGCTGGCCCAGCTCGATGCCCTGCCGAACGGCGCCAAACCCACGATCTCTCCGGTGAGCCCGATCGGTGAGATCTTCCGCTACAAGCTGACTGCTCCAGCTGGCTACAGCGTTCTCGACCTGAAATCCCTCCAGGATTGGGTCCTGCGCCGCCGCTTCCGCGCCGTGCCCGGCGTGATCGACGTGATCGGCTGGGGCGGCAAGACCAAGACCTTCGACATCGCGGTGGACCTCGACCGGCTCACTGCCTATGGCCTGACCCTCTCGGGCGTGGTGAAGACCCTGAACGACAGCAACCTCAACGTCGGCGGCAACCGGATCAATCTCGGGACGCAGTCGGCGGTGGTGCGTGGCGTCGGCCTGATTCGCTCGACGGACGACATCGGCGAGACCGTGCTGACCCAGTCGGGCGGGGCGCCGGTGCTGGTTAAGGACGTCGCCACCGTCACCATCGGGCATCAGCCGCGCCTTGGCATCGCCGGCATGAACGACGACGACGACATCGTTCAGGGCATCGTGCTGATGCGGCGTGGCGAGGAAAGCACCCCAACCATCGAGGCCGTCCAGGCGGAGGTCGGACGCATCGAGGCCATGGGCTTACTGCCGCCCGGCGTGAAGATCGAGCGGATCTACGACCGCGCCGATCTCATCGCTGTCACCACGCACACCGTGCTGCACAACATGCTGGTCGGCATCGTCCTGATCCTGATCGTCCAGTGGCTGTTCCTCGGCAACCTGCGCAGCGCCCTCATCGTGGTGGCGACAATCCCCTTCGCGCTGTTCTTCGCCGTGATCATCCTGGTGGTGCGAGGCGAGTCGGCGAACCTGCTCTCCGTCGGCGCCCTGGATTTCGGGCTGATCGTCGACGGCACGGTGATCATGGTCGAGGCGATCTTCCGGCGGCTCTCCGGTCACGGCACCCCGACCGGGGAGGTCGTCCGGCCGGGCCTCGCCGGCAAGCTCCTACGCATTCGTCAGGCCTCCGGCGACGTCAGTCGCTCGATCGTCTTCGCGGCGATCATCATCGTGACCGGCTTCCTGCCACTCTTCACGCTCACAGGGGTGGAAGGCCACATCTTCGGGCCGATGGCACAGACCTACGCCTATGCGCTGCTCGGTGGTCTCATCGCCACGTTCACGGTGACACCGGTCCTCTCCGCCTACCTGCTGCCGGCCCATGTCGAGGAGGTCGAGACGATCCTGGTACGGACGCTCGACCGGCTCTACCGGCCTGCGATCCGCGCCGCCCTGGGCAACCGCATCCTCACCCTCGGCCTCGCGTTGCTGCTCACCGCCGGCGTCGGCGTCGCGGGACGCCAGCTCGGGCTCGAGTTCCTGCCCAAGCTCGAGGAGGGGAATCTCTGGCTTCGTGCCACCATGCCGGCCACGATCTCGCTGGAGGAGGGCAACCTCTACGTCAACCGCATCCGCCGCATCATCGCCGCGGTGCCGGAGGTCGAGAGCGTGGTCTCCCAGCACGGCCGGCCGGATGATGGGACGGATGCGGCCGGCTTCTTCAACGGCGAATTCTTCGCGCCCCTCAAGCCGGCCGAGAAGTGGCGTCCCGGCATGAGCAAGGACCGGATGGTCGGCGATCTCCTGGACCGACTGCGCACCGACTTCCCCGGCGTCGAGTTCAACGTCTCGCAGTACCTGCAGGACAACGTCGCCGAAGCGGTCTCGGGCATCAAGGGCGAGAATTCCTTCAAGGTGTTCGGGCCGGATCTCGAAACCTTGACGGAGGTCGCCAACCGGGTCGAAACGGTGCTGCGCAAGGTCCCCGGCGTGACCGATCTCGGCGTCTTCACGTCGCTCGGCCAGCCGACGGTCCAGATCGATGTCGATCGCATCCGTGCGGCTCGCTACGGGCTCACCCCCGGTGACATCAACGCCACCGTGCGCACCGCCATCGGTGGCGACAGCGCCGGCGACCTCTACGACAGCGGCTCGGACCGGCACTATCCGATCGTGATCCGCCTGGCCGAGCAATTCCGCCAGAGCGTGGCCTCGATCCGCAACCTCCGCATCTCGGGGCAGGGGCCGAACGGTACCCTGATGCAGGTGCCCCTGAGCGAGGTCGCGCAGGTCGCTCTCGTTTCAGGCCCGGCCTACATCTACCGCGAAGGCCAGGAGCGTTACCTGCCGGTCAAGTTCAGCGTCCGCGACCGTGATCTCGGCAGCGCGATCCTGGAGGCGCGCGAGCGCGTGAATACCGAAGTGACCCTTCCGCGCGGCTATCGCCTCGAACTCGTGGGCGAGTTCAACAACATGCAGGGCGCCCTGGCGCGCCTGTCGGTCACGGTGCCGATCGCCATCGGCCTCATCGCGATCCTGCTCTTCATGAACTTCGGTTCGGTGATCGACATGCTGCTGGCGCTCAGCGTCATCCCGATGGCGGCGGCCGGTGGCGTCCTCGCGCTGGTGATCACCGACACGCCGTTCAGTGTGTCCGCCGCCATCGGCTTCATCGCGCTGCTCGGCATCGCCGTGATGGATGGCATCATCGTGCTCTCGCATTTCAACGGCCTCATCGCCGAGGGCGAGGAGCGTGTGCGGGCGATGCTGCGGACCTGCCACACCCAACTCCGGCCAGTGGTGATGACCTGCGTGGTCGCCGGCGTGGGCCTCCTGCCGGCTGCCTTCTCCAACGGCGTGGGTTCGCAGGTTCAGAAGCCGCTGGCGCTGGTGGTCGTCGGCGGCATGAGCCTAGCGCCGCTCCTGATCCTGCTGATCCTGCCGGTGCTCATCCTGACCCTGTCACGGCGGAAGCCCGGACTGGCCAAGGATGAGGATGGGGATGTGCCGGCAACAGCGGCTTCACACTCGGCTTCGATCACCGCTTGATCCCGCCCAAAACCGCGAGGCGGCATGGAGCCGCCGACGGGTCTCACGCGGGTGATCAGGAGACGCTTAAAGGCGCAGCTGGACGCGATCGATCGCCTCGCTCTCGCGGTAATGACCGGGTCGACGCACGGACCCGGCGCGATAGCGAGGCCGCTCAGGTGGCTGGGTAGATCTGGCTGACGCGACGCTTGCTCTGACATCCCCACGACCCGCTCGGAAGCGGGTCGGCCATGGGACCGACGGAGTGAGCGTTCAGTTGTTGATGGTGAGCGTGGCTTTCGTCACCGGCATCTCTGGCGGGGTGGCGTCCGCGATCTGGCCCGTAGTTGGATGCGGGGTGCGCGCACTCATCCAATCCGCGCCGATCTGAACAGACAGCAGGAGCAGAAGCGCCGCCACCAGCACGTTCGCCGCTCGCTGGAACGGACGAACGGACAATCGAACGGCCGCTTCCAATCGATCGGCATCCGTCGTCACGGAGTTCATCCGGTCCGAGATCGGAAGAAGCCACGGCTCACTCGGAAGGGCCTGAAGCCCTCCCATTTCGTGAGCGCCCGGCAGGTTCTGGAACAGTCCGCTGGACATATCCGTACTCCTGGTTGGTGAGTGGCAGCCGAGTGTGGGAGGCTGATCGTTCACGTTCAGTTAATCTGACATTTTGTTCATTTCAAGTTCAGGGTCGGAATGCGCCTTTCGCGGATCATCCGCTTTGTGTCCGATGGCACTCGCAGAGTGTCTTCCGGGCGATCGTTTCTGCTCCGCGTGAGGCCGACAGACTCACCATATGGATCACGGTCGATCCGGCATCGCCGAGCCGGCGTCGGCTCGACGGAGCCTCGGCCGACCCGTTCCCCGACGTCAGCTTCGCAGTCCAGGTGCCTCCTGGCCCGTGCGGGCGACGTACTCGGTGTAGCCCCCGCCATACTGATGGATCCCGTCCGGAGTGAGTTCGAGGACGCGGTTCGACAGGGCGGCGAGAAAGTGCCGATCGTGGCTCACGAACAGCATCGTGCCTTCATAGTTCGCCAAGGCGGCGATCAGCATCTCCTTTGTGCCCATGTCGAGGTGGTTGGTGGGCTCGTCGAGAACGAGGAAGTTCGGCGGATCGTAGAGCATCCGGGCCATGACGAGGCGGGCCTTCTCGCCGCCCGAGAGCACCCGGCAGCGCTTCTCCACATCGTCGCCCGAGAAGCCGAAGCAGCCCGCCAGCGCCCGGAGTGAGCCTTGGCCGGCCTGTGGGAAGGAATCCTCGAGAAAACCGAACACCGTGCGATCGCCGTCCAGCACATCCATCGCATGCTGGGCGAAATAGCCGAGCTTCACGCTCCCGCCCACCGCGACGCTGCCGTCGTCCGGCTCCGCGGTGCCGGTCACCAGTTTCAGGAGCGTCGACTTGCCGGCCCCGTTGATGCCCATCACGCACCAGCGCTCACGACGCCGAATCGAAAAATCGAGGCCCTCGTAGATCGTGCGGCTGCCGTAGCGCTTGTGCACGTTCTTGAGCATCACGACGTCGTCGCCGGAGCGGGGGGCGGGCAGGAACTCGAAGGCGACGCTCTGACGGCGCTTGGGGGGCTCCACCCGCTCGATCTTGTCGAGTTTCTTCACCCGGCTCTGTACCTGGGCGGCGTGGGAGGCCCGCGCCTTGAAACGCTCGATGAACTTGATCTCCTTGGCGAGCATCGCCTGCTGGCGCTCGAACTGCGCCTGCTGCTGAGTCTCGTTCAGTGCCCGCTGCTGCTCGTAAAAGGCATAGTCGCCCGAATAGGTTGTGAGTTGCCCGCCGTCGATCTCGACGATCTTGGTGACGATGCGGTTCATGAACTCGCGGTCGTGCGAGGTCATCAGCAGGGCGCCCTCGTACCCCTTGAGGAAGGCCTCGAGCCAGATCAGGCTCTCCAGGTCCAGGTGGTTGCTCGGTTCGTCGAGGAGCATGACGTCCGGATTCATCAGAAGGATGCGGGCGAGCGCCACGCGCATCTTCCAGCCGCCCGAGAGCTTGCCGACGTCGCCGTCCATCATCTCCTGGGAAAAGCTGAGGCCCGCCAGAACCTCGTAGGCACGGCCTTCCAGAGCGTATCCGTCGAGTTCCTCGAAACGGGCCTGAACCTCGCCGTAGCGCTCGATCAGCGCCTCCATCTCGTCGGCTCGCTCGGGATCGGCCAGGGCCTGCTCGACCTCTTTCAACTCGGCCCCGATCTCGCTGACCGGGCCGGCACCGTTCATCACCTCGGAGACCACGGTCCGGCCGGACATCTCGCCGACATCCTGGCTGAAGTACCCGATGGTGATGCCCCGATCTGCTGCGACCTGGCCCTCGTCGGGCTGCTCCTCGCCGGTGATCATCCGGAACAGCGTGGTCTTGCCGGCACCGTTGGGCCCGACGAGGCCGACCTTCTCGCCCCGCTGCAGCGCGGCGGAAGCCTCGATGAAGACGATCTGGCGACCGTTCTGCTTGCCGATTTTTTCGAGGCGGATCATGGTTTCACAGAGGTTCGGGCGGATGCAGCGGCCTTACGGCATGCGGGCGCCAAGGGGTAGTGCAGGGCGGCACCGGGCCGGTGCCTTCTCCCGGTTCGGTGCCGATGGTCCTTGAGGCGAAGACCGGCTAGGCTGGCGCTTTCACGGTCAGAACGGTCTCTTCGCGCCTCCGATGGTCCACACCGGCTACAATCCGGCGCTCGTCGCCCTGTCCGTCACGATCGCGATCTTCGCCTCCTACACCGCCCTCGATCTTGGGGGACGCGGCCGGGTCTCGGCGGGCAGGCGCCGCTGGGCTTGGATCGCTGCCGCCGCCTGCGCCATGGGCGGAGGCATCTGGTCGATGCACTTCGTTGGAATGCTGGCTTTCGAGATGGGCATGCCGGTCGCCTACGATCTCGGCGCCACGGCCCTGTCCCTTCTGCTCGCCGTCGTCTGCACCGGAGCGGCCTTTGGCTGGATCGGCCGGCAGGGAGCGACGCATCGCGACCTGTTCGTCGCAGGGCCGGTCATGGGCGTCGGGGTGGCCGCCATGCACTACACCGGCATGGCGGCGATGCGCATGCCGGGCCACCTCACCTATGCTTGGCCGCTGGTTGCGCTCTCGGTCGTCATCGCGGTCACGGCGGCGACTGCGGCCCTCTGGCTGACCCTGCGTCAGAACAGCGTGTCGCAGACACTCATCGCTGCCGGCGTCATGGGCCTCGCTGTCGCGGGCATGCACTACACCGGCATGACTGCAGCGACCTTCACCGCCGAGGGCGCTGCCGGGCACGCGTCCGGCCTCAGCGCCGCGCAGCAGAACCTCGCCCTGGCCGTGGCCGGCGCAACCTTCCTGATCCTGTTCCTGGCAATGCTCGCGTCCTCCTTCGACCAGCAGCGGGTCCAGGGCGAACTGCAGGCCAGCGAGGCGCGCTTCCGTGCCGCCGTGCAGGCGGTGCGCGGCGTCCTCTGGACCAACGATGCTGAGGGCCGGATGCTCGGCGAGCAGCCCGGCTGGAGCGCCATCACCGGCCAGACCCAGATGGAATACGAGGGTTACGGCTGGGCCAACGCGGTTCATCCCGACGACCAGCAGGCCAGTATCGAGGCCTGGAACGAGACCGTCCGGGCGCGCCAGACCTTCGTGCACGAGCATCGGGTTCGCTCCGCCGACGGCGCCTGGCGGCACTATGCCATCCGTGCCGTGCCGGTCCTGAATGCCGATGGGTCGATCCGAGAATGGGTCGGCGTGCACACCGACATCACCGAGCAGCGACAAGCGGAGGCGGAACTCCGCGAATCCAACGAGGAGATCCAGCGCTACGCCTACATCGTCAGTCACGATCTGCGCGCGCCCCTCGTCAACGTGATGGGGTTCACGAGCGAGCTGGAGACGACACGGGACGACGTGCGCGCCGCCCTCCAGGGGCATCCGCAGGCGGAGCGGATCGACGCGGATCTCGGCGAGGCTCTCGGCTTCATCAAGGCTGCGGTGACGCGCATGGAGCGTCTGATCGCCGCCATCCTGAAGCTGTCGCGGGAGGGCCGGCGCAGCTTCACGCCGGAACGTCTCGACATGACGGGCCTCCTGCGCCGCCTCGCGGATGCGCAGCAGCATCAGATCGATCGGGTAGACGCCCGCGTCACGATCGCACCGGACCTGCCCCGCCTCGTCGCCGACCGGCTGGCGATCGAGCAGATCTTCGGCAATCTCATCGACAACGCGGTGAAGTATCTCGACCCGGCGCGGCCGGGCCGCATCGAGATCAAGGGACAGGCGCTGGGAGGCGGTCGCATCCGCTACACCGTCATGGACAATGGCCGCGGCATCGCGGAACGCGACCACGCGCGGGTCTTCGAGCTGTTCCGGCGCTCCGGCGCTCAGGACAAGCCCGGTGAGGGCATCGGACTCGCCCACGTGAAGGCGCTGGTGCGCTCGCTCGGGGGTCGGATCGAGGTCGCGTCGGAACTGGGGGTCGGTACAACCTTCAGCGTGACGCTGCCGCGCGAGACCGCTACAGGTCGGGGACAGGATGAGCCGCCGATGCGGCTCGCTGCGGAATAGGTGCGGAGCGAAGCGTGAACGCCGTCGAAATCGTCATGATCGAAGACGACGAAGGCCATGCGCGCCTGATCGAGCGCAACATCCGCCGTGCCGGCGTGAACAACACCATCCTGCCCTTCCGGGACGGGACGACGGCGCTCGAGTACCTGCTCGGCGCCGATGGAACGGGTGAGGCGAGCGCCAAGCGTCACCTGCTGATCCTCCTCGACCTGAACCTGCCGGACATGACCGGCATCGACATCCTCGAGAAGGTGAAGGCGAACACCCACACCAAGCGCTCGCCCGTCGTCGTCCTCACCACCACGGATGACCAGCGCGAGATCCAGCGCTGCTACGATCTCGGGGCGAACGTCTACATCACCAAGCCGGTGAACTACGAGGGCTTCGCCAACGCCATCCGGCAGCTCGGGCTGTTCTTCTCGGTCATGCAGGTGCCGGAAAACCCATGACGTCCGCACGCTCATGACCGAGCCCGCCCCTGCAGGCCGCGGTCGCGTCCTCTACATCGACGACGACCCCGGCCTGGGGCGGCTCGTCCAGCGTGCCCTCGCGGCCCGGGGCTACGCCGTGGAGATCGCCGTCGACGGCGATGCCGGCCTCCTGCGTCTCGGACAGGGTGGCATCGACGTCGTCGCGCTGGATCATCACATGCCGGGCCAGACCGGCCTCGACATCCTGCCGACGATCCGCGCGCTGCCAGACGCGCCGCCGGTGGTCTACGTCACCGGGTCGGAGGACAGCCGCGTCGCGGTGGCGGCCCTGAAGGCGGGCGCCGTCGACTACGTCTGGAAGGACCTCCAGGGCCAGTTCCGAGAGCTCCTCGGCGAAGCCATCGACACGGCGCTCCGGCAGGAAGCGCTGCGGCGGGACAAGGAGCGGGCCGAGCAGGCTGTGCGGGAGGCGCGGGACCGGGCGGAGATCATGCTGCGGGAGGTCAACCACCGCGTCGCCAACTCGCTGGCCCTGGTGGCGGCGCTGGCGCACATGCAGACCAACGCGGTCACGGACCCGGCCGCGAAGGCCGCGCTCCGGGAGATGCAGGCCCGGATCTCGGCGATCGCGGGCATCCATCGCCGGCTCTACACCTCCGACGACGTCGAGGCGGTGGACCTCGACGCCTACCTGGCGAGCCTCGTGGAGGAGCTCCAGGCGGCCATGAAGGCGGCCGGGCGCGACCATGCCATCCGCCTCGACGCGGCGCCGGTGCGGCTCGCCACCGACAAGGCGGTCTCGATCGGCGTCGTCGTCACCGAGCTTGTGACGAACGCCTACAAATACGCCTATCCACCGGAAGTTCCAGGAGAAATCCGGGTCTCCGTCGCGCGCGAGGGCGCCGATGGACTGACCCTGACGGTGGAGGATGACGGGATCGGCTGGACCGGCGAGGGCCAGCCGCGGGGCACCGGCCTCGGCTCGCGCATCATCCGGGCGATGGCGGCGAACCTGCGCTCGGGCCTGGTCTATGGCGGCGGCCCGATCGGAACCCGGGCCACCCTCTCGTTCCAGGGCTGAGGATTCCTCAGACCAGGGCGCCGGCATTCATGATCCCGTCGGGGTCGAGGGCGTGCTTGACGGCCGCGATCAGGCGCAAGCGGGCGGGATCGGAGTAGCGTTCCAGGAGGTCGCGCTTGAAGCGGCCGATGCCGTATTCCGCGCTGTATCCACCGCCGTATTCCAGCGCGATCGTGTAGAGGTCGTGGGCGAAACCCGCCTCGATCTCGCGCGTGAACGCGACCCGGTCACGGCCCGCCGGCACGACAAGGTTGTAGTGCAGGTTGCCGTCGCCGACATGGCCGTAGACCGAGAGGCGGACGTCCGGCAGGCGCTCGGCGAGCAGGGCGGCGCCGCGATCGAGGAAATCGGTCAGGCGGGAGATCGGCACGGCGATATCGTGCTTGACCGATCCGCCGGCATGCTTCTCCCCCTCGGGAATCGTTTCGCGAACCGCCCAGAAGGCGCGGCGCTGGGTCTCGGACTGGGCCAGCACCGCGTCGACGACCCAGCCTCGTTCCATCAGGGCCTCGAGGCAGCCCGTCAGCACGTCGTCGAGGGGGATGCGGTCCGAGGAGGCGGTGAGCTCGAGGAGCACCGCCCCGCCGGGTCCGGCCTTCAGTCCGGTCTCGGCGCCGCGCATCTCGGTGACGAGGCCGAGGGAGGAGGCGGAGATCAGCTCGAAGGTCGAGGCGAGGTCGGAGGTCTCCCGGCGCACCAGGGCGGCCATCTCGGGGATCGGCGCCCCGGCGGCGAGTTCGAGCCAGGCGGTCGCCCGCTGGCCCTGGGCCGGCCAGAGCTTGAGGACCACGCCGGTGATGATGCCGAGGGTCCCCTCGGCCCCGATGAAGAGCTGCTTCAGGTCGTAACCGATGTTGTTCTTGCGCAGGGTCCGCATGTCGGAGAACAGCGATCCGTCCGGCAGCACCACCTCCAGGCCGAGGACGAGGTCGCGGGCCATGCCGTAGCGCAGGACCTGGAGGCCGCCCGCATTGGTGCCGAGGTTGCCGCCGAGGCGGCAGCTGCCTTCGGAGCCGAGGCTCAGCGGCAGGAACAGCCCCTCCGCCTCGGCCGCCTTCTGGGCATCGGCCAGGATGGTCCCGGCATCGCAGGAGAGGGTGAAGTTCAGGGGGTCGACCCCGCGGATGCGGGTCATCCGCTCCAGGTTGACCACGAGCTGGCGGCGGCCGGGCTCCGGCGTCGCCCCGCCGACATAGCCCGTGTTGCCGCCCTGGGGCACGAGGCCGAAGCCGTGGGTCCGGGCGAGCCCGACGATGCCCTGGACCGCCTCGACGCTGCGCGGGCGCAGCACCGCGGGCGTCTCGCCCTGCATCAGGTCGCGCTGGTCCCGGGTGTAGCGCGCCGTCAGGCCCGGGTCCGTGAGGACACCGCCGGCGCCGAGGAGGGCCTTGAACGGGGTCAGGTCGTCGCGATCCGACAGGGATTCCGGCATGGGGGGTCTTCCGGCAGGGCGCGTCGTGGCTGGCCGCGCGCAGGTTCGGCCTTCGCGGTCGAACCATGTCGCGCGGCGGCGCCGAAGGAAAGCGCTCGCCTTTCAACCGGAGGAGACCTGTCAGCCCCCGGACCGGCCCAGCAACTCAGCCGTTGCGGAAGGTATAGCTGTAGCCGTTGAGCGCCGGGGCGCCACCCAGATGGGCGTAGAGCACCTTCGAACCCTTGGGGAAGAAGCCCTTCCGCACGAGGTCGATCATGCCCTGCATCGACTTCCCCTCGTAGACGGGGTCGGTGATCATGCCCTCCAGCCGGGCCGAGAGTCGGATGGCCTCGACGGTCTCCTTCGAGGGCACGCCGTAGACCGGGTAGGCGTAGTCCTCGTTGAGCACGATGTCGTCGGCGGCGATGGCTGGGGCGCCGATGAGCTCGGCGGTGTTGCGGGCGATCTCCAGCACCTGCGCCTTGGTCTGGGCCGGGGTGCAGGAGGCGTCGATGCCGATGACGTTGCGGGCGCGCCCATCGGCGGCGAAGCCCACCACCATGCCGGCATGGGTCGAGCCCGTGACGGTGCAGACCACGATGTAGTCGAAGTGGAGGCCCATCGCGGCCTCCTGGGCGCGGACCTCCTCGGCGAAGCCGACGAAGCCGAGGCCGCCGAACTTGTGCACCGAGGCACCGGCGGGGATCGCGTAGGGCTTGCCGCCCTTGGCCTTCACGTCCTCAAGGGCCTTGGTCCAGCTCTCGCGGATGCCGATGTCGAAGCCGTCATCCACGAGCTGCGTCTCCGCGCCCATGATGCGCGACAGCATGATGTTGCCGACGCGGTCGTAGACGGCGTCCTCGTGCGGCACCCAGGCTTCCTGGATCAGCCGGCACTTCATGCCGATCTTGGCGGCCACCGCCGCCACCATGCGGGTGTGGTTGGACTGGACGCCGCCGATGGTCACCAGGGTGTCGGCCCCGCTCGCGATGGCGTCGGGCACGATGTATTCGAGCTTGCGCAGCTTGTTGCCGCCATAGGCCAGGCCGGAATTGCAGTCCTCGCGCTTGGCGTAGATCAGCACGTCGCCGCCCAGATGGGCGGTGAGGCGGGGCAGGTGCTCGATCGGGGTCGGGCCGAAGGTGAGGGGGTAGCGCTCGAATTTCGACAGCATGGGCGGAATCCTTCGTGGTCAGCCCGGCAAAGTTAGCAAACGCTTCGCGAAAGGTGCTCTCGAAATCAGGGCTCGGATTTTGCAGAGTGGAGCCGGCAGGCCGCATCGGTGCACATCGGTTGCGACTTTGTCCCCTCTCGCGAAAGGATCTTTCATGGACGCTGGGCTGGACCGCATGGACCTGAAGATCCTGCGCCTGCTCCAGGCCGACGGGCGCATGGGCAATGCCGAGATCGCCAAGCGGGTGAACACCAGCGCGGCCACCTGCCACCGGCGCATCCAGCGCCTGTTCGACGAGGGCTACGTCCGGGGCGTGCGGGCGCAGATCGCGCCGGAGAAGGTCGGGCGCGGCTCCCTGGTCATGGTCGGCGTGGTGCTGGACCGCTCGACGCCGGAGAGCTTCGCCGCCTTCGAGGCCGCGGCCCGGGCCATGCCGATGGTGCTCGACTGCCACCTCGTGGCCGGCGATTTCGACTACTTCCTCAAGATCCGCGTCTCCGACATGGCGGATTTCAACCGCCTCCACAGCGCGACGCTGATCGCCCTGCCGGGGGTCCGCCAGACCCGGACCTTCTTCGTGATGAAGGAGGTGGTCGACAACGCGCCGCTCGACCTCTGAGCGGGGCGTCGACGGGGTGGCATTCGACGGAGGGTCGCGCCGGAACCCCACGCGGTCGGACGCCGCGACTTCATCGGCAATCAGACCGGCGGCAGTTCGTCGGAAGGAAATCGAGACGGGAGTGGCTCTGCCAGCATCCCGAACCGGAAGCTCGCCGACGAGCGACCCGAGACGCAACGGCGCTCCCTCTCCTGGAAGGAGAGGGCTGGGGTGAGGTGGGTGACCTTTCCGGACAAACCACACACCTCACCCTGTCTCTCTCCTTCCAGGAGAGGGGACCCGCGCGACCAGCGCGATGCCGGCATCCGGGCTTTTTCGGCTGTCATCTACGACGTTCAATGAGAAAGTTGGGCTGCGCCAGACGCGACGGCGCTCCCTCTCCTGGAAGGTAGCGAGGACTCGTGCGGCCCATGGGATATACGAAGGCGGCGGGCACGGAGGCGCGGGACGTCCGCCCGATCAGTCCAGGAAGAAGGGTCACGCCCATGTCCGATCTGCCGCAGGGGATTCCGGAGGCCGTGCGCGCGGGACGTCCGACGGTCTGGCGCAACCCGGGGAGCCGCCCGGCCGGCGAGGTCCTGCCCGGCCTCGCCTACGGCCTCGCCGAGGTGCGCGCGGCGGAGGCGCGCTGGCGCCGGTTCGATCCGCTGCTGGCGGCCCTGTTCCCCGAACTGGAGACCGGACGGATCGATTCGCCGCTGCTGCCGCTGGCCCCGGAGGTCGCGGCCCATGTCCGCGGCGGCGACGGTCCGGCGGTCTGGGTCAAGGCCGACCATGACCTGCCGGTGACGGGCTGCATCAAAGCGCGCGGCGGCGTCTACGAGGTGCTGGTCACCGCCGAGCGCCTGGCGCTCGCGCAGGGCTGGCTGCGGGACGGCGACTCCTACGCGCGCCTGACCGAGCCGGAGATCCGGACCGCCTTAGGGGCCTACACGGTCGCGGTGGGCAGCACCGGCAATCTCGGCTTCAGCGTTGGGGTGATGGCGCGCGCCCTCGGCTTCCAGGTCGAGGTCCACATGTCCCACGATGCCAAGGCCTGGAAGAAGCAGCGCTTGCGCGACATCGGCGCCCGGGTGGTCGAGCATGCCGGCGATTACGGCAGCGCGGTCGCGGCGGCGCGGGACGCCTTCGCGGGCCGGGCGGACGCGCATTTCGTCGACGACGAGAGCTCGGTCGACCTGTTCCTCGGCTATGCCGCCGCGGCCTTCGACCTGCAGCGCCAGCTGGCGGCGGCCGGGATCGGGGTCGATGCCGCGCATCCCCTGGTGGTCTACCTGCCCTGCGGCGTCGGCGGCGCGCCGGGGGGCGTCACCCTGGGGCTGAAACTCCTGTTCGGCGACGCCGTTCACTGCGTCTTCGTCGAGCCCGTCGCCGCGCCCTGCATGCTGGTGCAGCTCGCCGCCGGGCTCGACCGGCCGCTCAGCGTCTATGACATCGGCCTCGACAACCGCACCGCCGCCGACGGCCTCGCGGTGTCGAGCGCCTCGCTCCTCGTCGCCGGCACGGTCGGCCCGCTCATCGCGGCTGTCGTCACGGTGGCGGACGACGCGCTCTTCGCCGGGGTGCGCGATCTCTGGCAGCGGGCGGCCCTGCGCCTCGAACCCTCGGCCGCCGCCGCCTTCGCGGCCGTCCGCCCGACCCTGGCGGCCCGGCCGGACCTGCGCGGCGCCACCCAGGTGGTGTGGACCACCGGCGGGGCGCTCCTGCCCGAGGCGGAGTTCCGGAAGGCGCTCGCGGCCGCGGCGTGACGGGTTTGGGGCGGGGGCTCCGCCGTCCTCGGCGCGCGGCACCGCATCATCCCGGGGTCGCGCAGCGGAGCCCGGGATCCGGACACGCGGGTGGTGCCGAGCCTGACGCCGTCAGCGGCTCCGGTTGGCGCGCCGGAACGGCGGTGCGAATCCACCGGAGACCGGACCGGCTGCACCGGATCGCGAGGCGATGGGAGCGGGGCGGCCCTGCCCGCATCCCGAACCGGACGGTCGCCGACGCACGACCCGAGACGCGACGGTGCTCTCTTTCCTGGAAGGAGAGAGGACCCGCGCGACCAGCGCGATACCGGCATCCGGGCTTCCTCGGCTGTCATCGGCAGCGATGTCCGATGAGCGAGTCGGGTCGCGCCGAGACGCAACGGCGCTCCCTCTCCTGAAAGGAGAGGGTTGGGGTGAGGTGTGTGACCTTTCCGGACAAAGCACACACCTCACCCTGTTCCTCTCCTTTCAGCAGAGGGACCCGAGCCCCCAGCGCGATACCGGATTCAGGTGCCTCTTCGGCTGTCAGCGGCGGCGATGTTCGATGAGCGAGTGAGCCTGCGCCGAAACGCAACGGCGCTCCCGGTCCCGGCGGGGCAGGGAACCCGCGCCTGCCGGCGAGGCGCGCCCAGAGCTTCGCGTTCGCCTACGGCTCCGCCGGCGCCCCATCCGCGACCCGCGCACACTCGCCCGCATAGGCGTTCAGGATCGCCGGGAGCAGGCCCGGGAAGCGCGACTCCACCTCCGCCCAGCGCGAGTGGTTGCGCATCTCGACGCCGCGGCGCTCGCTGCGGATCAGCCCGGCCTCGCGCAGCACCTTGAAGTGGTTGGAGAGCGAGGATTTCGGAATCACCCGGTCGCCGACCGCCGAGAGCGCCGAGCAGGCCTCGACGCACCCCGCGCGCATGATGTTGGCGAAGATCGCGGCCCGATCCGGGTCGGCCAGCGCGTGCAGGATCGCACGCGTCTGCAGGTCCTCGGGGGCGGGATGGAACAGCGGTCTCATGTTTTCGACATATGGACCCTTGACCGAGACTTCGGTAGTTCCGAACTTTCGAACTATGGGATCCAGGGTGCCGCATCGGCACCGGCCCATGTCGGAAGGATGCACAGATGTCGAAGCTTCAGGGCAAGGTCGCGGTCGTGACCGGCGCATCGAAGGGGATCGGCGCGGGGATCGCCAAGGCGCTGGCACGGGACGGCGCGGCGGTGGTGGTCAACTACGCCTCGAGCCAGGCGGGGGCGGACGCCGTGGTCTCGGCGATCACCGCCGAAGGAGGCCGGGCGATCGCGGTCCGGGCGGACGTCTCCAAGACGGCGGAGGCGCAGGCCCTGATCGAGGCGGCGGTCGCGCAGTTCGGCCGGCTCGACGTGCTGGTCAACAATTCCGGCGTCTACGAATTCGCCACGATCGAGGAGGTCACGGAGGCGCATTACCACCGGCTCTTCGACGTCAACGTGCTCGGTGTCCTGCTCGCCTCCCAGGCGGCGGCCAAGCACCTCGGGGAGGGCGGGAGCATCGTCAACATCTCCTCGGCCATCACCCATGTCAGCACGCCGGCCGCCGCGGTCTATAGCGGGACCAAGGGCGCGGTGAACGCGATCTCGGGGGTGCTCGCCAACGAGCTCGCCCCGCGCCGCATCCGCGTCAACACGGTCAGCCCGGGCTACGTGACCACCGAGGGCACGCAGAGCGCCGGCGTCGCCGGCTCGGAGATGGAGACCGGGCTCATCGCCCAGACGCCGCTCGGCCGCGCCGGACACCCGGGCGACATCGCCGACGTCGTCGCCTTCCTGGCCTCGGACGACGCGCGCTGGCTCACCGGCGAGAACATCACGGCCAGCGGCGGCCTCCGCTGAGCCGCCCGGTCCGGCCCCGGATGCCCCGACGGGGCGTCCGCGGCCGGAGCCCGCCCAGTCAGAGGCCCGGCGGCACCCAGATCGGCAGGGCGGCGGCGTCGACGGCGCGGGGCAGCAGGCCTTCGGTGCGGAAGGCGTCCGCGATGGTCTGCTGCTCGGCGAGGGCGGCGCCGGTCACGGGCTCGACCTGGTAGCTGCGCCGGGCATTCGCCTGCCGGACGATGGCGGGGTCGAGCTTCCACAGGGCGCCGAGGCGGGCGGCGGCGGCCTCCGGCTCGGCCTTCACCCAGGCCCCCGTCTGGCGCAGCTTGCCGAACAGGAGCGCGAGCACGTCGGCGCGCCGCGTCGCGTAGTCGGCGCCGGCGAGGTAGTAGCGCTTGTACTGGGACAGGCCGGTGCCGTCCCGGAGGATGCGAGCGCCGGTCTGCTGCTCGGCCGCCGACAGGAACGGGTCCCAGGCGACCCAGGCCTCGACGCTGCCGCTGGCGAGCGCCGCGCGCCCGTCCGACGGCGTCAGGTAGGCGGGGTGGATCGCCTTGAAGGGGAGCGTCTCGGCCGCGAGGGCGGCCAGCAGCAGGTAGTGGCTCCCGGCCCCCTTGGTGACCGCGACCTTGCGGCCCTTCAGGTCGGCCACCGACCGGATCGGCGAATCGGCGGCGACCAGGATCGCCTGCGCGCTCGGCGAAGGGGCCTCCTGCGCGATGTAGGCGATCCGCGCCTGGGCGGCCTGGGCGAAGATCGGCACGGTGTCGGCGACATCCGCCGAGACGTCGATCTGCCCGGCATTGAGGGCTTCCATGATCGGCAGGCCGCTGGTGAACTCGTGCCACGAGACGGTGACGTTCAGCGGGGCCAGGGCCTTCTCCAGCGCGGAATCCTCCTTGAGGAGGGCGATCAGCGCCGAGGATTTCTGGAAGCCGATGCGGAGCTTGTCCGCGTCGGCCGCGCGGCCGGCGCCGGGCGCGAGGGCGAGGAGGCTGAGCGCGGCGGCGGCGGCGCGCAGCGCGTGGCGGCGATGGATCATGGCGTCTCTTCAGGTTTCGGGATGCTTGTGGATCGGATCGACCCAGTGGACGGTCTCGGGCCGCTCGACGGGCTCGACATCGGTGATGTTGACCACCACCGCCTCGTTGTCGGAGCGCACCAGGACGCAGTTCAGGGGCTGGTCCGGGTCGGCGTTGATCTCCTGGTGCGGCACGTAGGGCGGCACGAAGATGAAGTCGCCGGGGCCGGCCTCGGCCACGTATTCGAGCTTGTCGCCCCAGCGCATCCGGGCGCGGCCCGAGACCACGTAGATCACGCTCTCCAGGGCGCCGTGATGGTGGACGCCGGTCTTGGCGTCGGGGGCGATCGCCACAGTGCCGGCCCAGATCTTCTGGGCGCCGACCCGGGCATGGTTGATCGCCGCCTGCCGGAACATGCCCGGCGTCTGGGCGGTGTTGGCATCGAGCCTGTCGCCCGGGATCACCCGCACGCCGTCGTGCTTCCAGCGCTCGGCCGGGGAGGCGTGCGCGGGGTCGTCGGGGTGGTGGTGATCGCCGTGGTCGTGGTCGTGGTCGTGGTCGTGGTCGCCGTGCATGGCTCGCCTCTCGCGCTGGGGTCGCGGATCATCGTACCGCAGCGGCGGCCGGTTCGAAGCTGCGATCGAGGATCGCTTCGGCCTTCGGCGCCCGGGCCTGCGGGATCAGCCCGGAGCGGACGTAGAGGTCGATGTTGCGCTGCTCGTCGGCGACGACCGCCTCGTCGATGGGCACGGCCCGGTACTGGGCGCGGGAGAACCAGCGCAGGGGCACCGCCTCGGGCAGGCCGATGAGCTTCGACCAGACGGCTGCGTAGGGGGCCGGGTCCTTCAGGGCCCAGTCGCGGGCGGCGACGAGGCGGCGCCCGAAATCGGCGAGCTGCGCCCGCTTGGTCTTCAGGGCGGCGTCGCTCGCCACCGCGAAGCTCAGGCCCGGGGTGATGCCGTTGCCGTCCCGGACCACCCGGGCGAGGCCGGTGAGCTCGGCGGTGGAGGTGTAGGGCTCCCAGGTCGCCCAGGCATCGACGCTGCCGCTGGCGAGCGCGATCTTGGCATCCGCGGGCGGCAGGAAGCGCAGGGTCACGGCGCTCGCCGGCAGGCCCGCCTCCTCGAGGGCCGCAAGCACGACCTGATGGCCGATGGAGCCGCGGTTGGTGGCGATGCTTTTCCCCTTCAGCTCGGCCACGGACCGGATCGGCGAATCCTTCGCCACCAGGATGGCGAGGCCGTCCTGCCGGTTACGGAAGGCCAGGAACGCCTTCACCGGCACCCCGGCAGCGGCCGCGAAGGTGAAGGGTGCGTCGCCGACCCCGCCGGCATCGATCGCCCCGGCATTCAGCGCTTCCAGAAGCGGCGCCGCGGCGGGAAACTCGCTCCAGTCGAGGCGGTAGGGCAGATCGGCCAATACGCCGGCCGCCTCCATCAGCGCGCGGGCGTTGCCGCGCTGGTCGCCGACGCGCAACACCGGCTCGTCGGCGCGGGCGAGCCCCGCGAGGGTCAAGAGGGCCGGGGCCAGAAGCGCGAGAACCGCGAGGACGCGCCGCATCACGCCGCCTCCGCCTGGGCGCCGCGCCGGGCCAGCAGCCGGCGGAAGGCCGGGATCAGGTCGCGGCCATATGCGAGGGCGTCCTCCAGCGGGTCGAAGCCGCGGATCAGGAAGGTGCGCACCCCGAGGTCGTGATAGGCCAGCAGCGCCTCGGCGACCTGCTCGGGCGTGCCCACAAGGGCGGTGGAATTGCCCGACGCCCCGGTCTCCCGGGCGATCGCGGTGTAGAGCCTTGTGTCGAGGCGGTTGCCCTGCGCCGCCGCCGCCAGCAGCCGGCGCGAGCCCTCGTTCTCCGGAGCGGCCGCCGGGCCGAGCCCCTGCGCGGCGCGGGTGGCGCGGGTCCGGGCCAGGATGTCCTCCGCCCGCGCCCAGGCGGCCTCCTCCGTCGCCGCCAGGATCGGCCGGAACGACAGGCTGAAGCGCGGAGAGCGCCCGTGCGGCGCGGCCGCGGCGCGGACTTTCCGAATCGCCTCGCGGACCTGGTCCAGGCTCTCGCCCCAGAGGGCGTAGGTGTCGGCGTGGCGGCCCGCCACCGCGATGGCGGCCGGGGAGGCGCCGCCGAAATAGACCGGGATGCCGCGCGGATCGACCGGCTTCACCGCGGAGAAGCCGCCCGCGATCCGGTAATGCGCGCCCGCGAAGTCGAAGGGGCTCTCGGCGGTCCAGACCTGGCGGGCGATCGTCAGGAACTCGTCGGTCCGGGCATAGCGTTCGTCCTTGGTGAGGTGGTCGCCGTCCTGGGCCAGTTCGCGGTCGCCGCCGCCGCTGATCGCGTGGATGGCGACGCGCCCGCCCGTGAGCTGGTCGAGGGTGGCGAACTGGCGCGCGGCCACGGTCGGGGCGGTGAAGCCCGTGCGGTGGGCGATCATCAGGCCGATGCGCTCGGTCACCGCCGCGATCTGCGCCGAGAGCAGGATCGCGTCGGGCGCGGTCGCGTAGAACGCCACGAGGATGCGGTCGAACCCGCCCCATTCATGCGCCTGGGCGAGCAGGCGCAGGTAGTCCCGGTCGATGGCCGGACCCGCGGGCGCGCGGATCTCGGACTGGTGGCGCGGGGCGGCGAAGCCGATGAACTCGACGGCGTCCGGGCTGAGGAAGCTCATGGAATCTCCTTGCGGCGTGGGGCGGAGGCGTGAGAGCCGGGGTCAGAGGGAGAGCGCGGCCCGGCCGGCGGCCGTGCGCACGGCATCGCCCTGGGGCCAGTGGATGCGCCCGCACAGGACGTCGCGCAGGTGGCGCTCCAGCGGGTTGGCGCGGGACAGGCCGGGATTGCCGGAGAGTTCCACCGCGCGCTGCACCACCGCGATGGCGTTCTCGGTCACGTTGAGTTTGAGGAAGCCGGATTCCTGCGGTTCGGGCGTGGAACCGCGATCCACCTCCGCGGCGATCGCGCGGATGAGGCGGGCGTCGAGCGACAGGAGACGCGCGTTCTCGCCGACCGCCTCCTGGAAGCGGGGGAGGGCGGCGAGGCTGTCGCCGAGGCTCGCCGGACGGCGTGCGGTGGCGAAGGCGACGAGCCAGTCCTGGGCCGCCCGCGCGACGCCGTCGTAGAGGGCGGCGATCAGCACCGCGTTCCAGGCCTGCTGGTCCGGATCGGGGGCCCGCCAGCCCTCGGGCGCGCGCAGGTCCACCGCATGGTCGTGCGGCACCCGGACATCTTCGAGGATCACGTCGTGGCTGCCGCTGGCGCGCAGGCCGAGATGGTCCCAGCTCTCGACCACGCGCACACCCGGCGCATCCATCGGCACCAGGATGTTGCCGATGCGCGGCGCGGCGTCCTCCGTGCGGGCGAAGACGAGCCCGTAAGCCAGGGCGGGGCTGCCGGTGGAGTAGATCTTGCGGCCCGTCACACGCCAGCCGTCGGCGGTCTCCCGCGCCACCGTCGACGGGATGCCGCCGCGCGCCGGCGTCCCGAGATCCGGCTCGACCCGCAGGGCGTTGATCAGGGCGCCCTCCGCGACGGCGGCCCGCCCGACCCGGTCCGCGAGGCCGGCGGGCCACGATCCGGCGCGGGCGATCAGCGCTTGCTGGATGAGGTGCATCGCCAGCACCAGGGCCGTCGACGGGTCGCCCTGCGCGAGGGCTCCGATCGTCGCCGCGGCCCGTTCGAGGCCGGCCCCGGCGCCGGCCAGCCGCTCCGGCACGGTCAGGCCGAGGAGCCCGGCCTTCCGCAGGTCGGCGATGTTCTCGTGCGCGAAACGCCCGGCGCGGTCGTGGTCTTCCGCCCGCGCGGCGAAGCGCGCGGCGAGGCCGGCGACGGACGCGGGCGGGGTGGAAACGGGCGGCATCGGGCGGGTGTGTGCTCTCGACGTTTCGGGGGCCGCCGGAGCGGGATCTCGCCGGCCCGTTCGGAGGGCCGTGCGACGTCTCCATCGTCCCGTTCCCGCCGCCGTGAGTCAACGAGAACGTTCGTTTTTCAGAACGCGCGTTCGGAGGAAAGCCTTTCAAGAAACCGAGCCGATCGAGAAGATCTCACGCAGATCGGGTTTTTTGGCGAGATCTGCGCTTCGAACCCCGCGGCAGCTTTCGCAGCTCACCCGCCGGCCTCGCCGCTTGTTCTCTAAAAAGAACGCCCGTATGAGCCGGGCAAGGACGCGACGCTGCGGGAGCCATGACGATGAGACCGACTTTCCGGACGCTGCCGATCGCGGTCATCGGAGGCGGCTTCAGCGGCATGATGGCGGCGGAGCAGCTGCTGCGCGCCCTGCCGCCCGACCGCGCCGTAGTGCTCTGCGAGCGGGGCCATCCCTTCGGTCTCGGGCTGGCCTATTCGACCCCCAACCCGGACCATCTCCTCAACCTGCGGGCGACGCAGATGAGCGCCGACCCGGAGCAACCCGGGGCCTTCTCGGACTGGCTGGTCCGGGCCGAGCTCGACCCGACCGAGCGCCTGGGCCTGCGCGAGACCGAGGCCGGCACCTTCGCGTCGCGGGGGCTGTACGGCCGCTATCTCTCCGAGCGCTGGACCCGGCTGGCGGAAGCGGCCGGCGACCGTCTCGTCGCGGACAGGGCCGCGATCGTCGATGTGGAGCCGGTGCCGGAGGGCTTCGTCCTGCACGGGGAGGGCGTTTCGCCCCGGCGGGTCGCCGGCCTCGTCCTGGCCATGGGCAACCTGCCGGGTCCCGCGATCACGCCGAGCCGGCACCGGCTCGATCCGTGGCGCCCGGAGGCGTTCGGCGCCCTGTATCCGGGACGCGACGTGCTGGTGGTCGGCACCGGCCTAACCATGATGGATTCGGTGGCGGCCCTGCGCCGCGAGGGCTTCGCCGGCCGGGTCGTGGCCGTGTCCCGCCGGGGGCTGCTGCCGAAGCCCCACGCCGCCGTCCCGGTCGGCCGGCGCCCTGATTTCAGCCCCGAGATCCGCTTCACGCCCGAGATCCGCGCCTCGGCGCGACGGCTCTTCGCCGCCGTCCGGCGCGAGGTCGCGGCGGCCCGGGAGGCCGGCGCCGACTGGCGCGGGGTCATCGACGCCCTGCGCCCGATCACCGATTCCCTCTGGACCGGGCTGCCGCGGGCCGAGCAGGCCCGGATCCTGCGCCACGTGCGCCCCTACTGGGACGTGCACCGCCACCGCACGGCGCCCCCGGCGGCGGAGGCCATCGCGGACGAGATCCGGCGCGGGAGCCTCGTCGTCCGGGCGGCGCGCATCCTCGCCATCGACGACGCGCCGGACCGGGCGCTGGTGACGATCCGCCCGCGCGGCACCGACGACCGCGAGCGGATCGAGGCCCAGGGCATCCTCGACGCCACCGGCTTCAGCCGGCTCGCCGAGACCGGCGACCCGCTGATCCGCAACCTGCTGGCCCGCGGCCTCGTCCGGCCCGGTCCGTTCGGCCTCGGGATCGCGGCCGGCCCCGACGGCAGGGTCGCCGGCCAGCCGACCGATGCCCCGGTCTGGGCCTTCGGGCCGATGCTGCGCGGCGTGATCTGGGAATGCATCGCGGTGCCGGACATTCGCGACGCGGCCCGCCCCCTGGCCCGCGCGGTGGCCGACCGGCTGGGCGATCGCTTGGCGGCCTGAGCCTTTCGTCGAATCGCCCCTCAGTGCGACGCCGCTCTCCGTTCCGGCAGATCTTTGGAAGCACATTCCCGTCCAGCGCGGCTATTCTCAAGACGATCGGCGGTCCCCACACGCCACCGACCAGAGACGATCCGATGACCCAGCCGCTTCATCAATCCCGCCGTCCCGCCCTCTGTTGCCGCCGCGTAGACACCGACGCGACGGAGAGAGGCAGACATTTCGGCAGGGACGACGACCATGAGCTTTCACACCACAGCCTTTGAGCCGGCCGGGCCGGCCGGCCCCGCGCTCCTGCTCGGATCGCGCGAAGCCCGGCGCAGCTACGGCCGGGCCGCCGTCGCCGCGGCGATCGAGAACGGGCTCCTGCCCGACGAACTCTCGGCGCTCCTGGCCGGCCGCCGGGTCGTCGAGGCCTTTCCCGTCGCCTGGCGCGAGAGCGAATCGGACTACGCCGACCGGGCCGTCGCCGAGATGATGGTGGCCTACCTGAGCCAGCCCATCCTGAGCCAGCCCATCGGCTGACGCCCCCCAGACCGACCTGCCGACCAACCTGACGGATCGGGCTCCCGCGAGCCTCGGAGACGACGATGACGCATGCCCTCCTGTCCCGGCGCTGCCTCCTGCGCGCCGGCGCTTCGGTCGCGGCGGCCCTGCCCTTGGGCCTCGCCTCCGGCGCGGGGCGAGCCTGGGGACCCGGTCCCGGCCTGCCCTTCGATCCGGGGCCGCTGTGCCGGGCCGCGGCCGAGACCGGCGCCGCGACCGGTCCCCTGCGGCCGATCAAGCTGGCCTGGAACGCCAACGCGATCTGCACGGCCTCCGCGCCGGTCGCCAAGGAGAGCGGGATCTTCGCCGCGCACGGCCTCGACGTGGAATTCATCAATTTCGGCGGCTCGACCGAGGCCCTGCTGGAGGCCATCGCCACCGGGAAGGCCGATGCCGGCATCGGCATGGCCCTGCGCTGGCTCAAGCCCCTGGAACAGGGCTTCGACGTGAAGATCACCGCCGGCCTGCATGGCGGCTGCCTGCGCCTGCTCGGCGCCAAGTCCGCCGGCATCAGCGACGTCGCCTCCCTGAAGGGCAAGACCATCGCGATCAGCGATCATGCGAGCCCGGCCAAGAACTTCTTCGCGCTGTTGCTCGCCGATGCCGGGATCGACCCGGAGCGCGAGGTCGAGTGGCGGCCCTACCCCTCCGACCTCCTCAACCTCGCGGTGGAGAAGGGCGAGGCCCAGGCGCTGGCCGATTCCGATCCGCGCACCTGGATCTGGCTCAAGGATTCCCGCCTCACGGAGGTCGCCACCAACCTGACCGGGATCTACGCCAACCGCTCCTGCTGCGTCGTGGCCCTGCGCGGCAGCCTGATCCGCAACGACCGGGCCGTCGCCACCGCGCTCACCCGTGCGGTGCTGGCCGGCGGCCATCGGGTCCATGCCGATCCGGAGGAGGCCGCCCGCGTCTTCTCGAATTACGGCGGCAAGGGCTCCGTGGCGGATCTCGCGGCGATGCTGCGCAGCCACACACACGGCCATGCCCCGGTGGGCGCCACGCTGAAGCAGGAGATCGCCCTCTACGGCGACGAGCTGAAGCGCGTGAACGTCCTGCGCCGGAGCACCGACACGGCGAAGTTCGCCGATCGCGTCTATGCCGACGTACTGAGCTGAGGGGCGCGAGCATGACGAGCGCCCTCTCGAACGCCCTGCCGCGACGTGGCTCCGCCGGGCCAGCCGCCGAACGGGGCGCTGCGAAGAATCCGGCCCGGCCGCGTATCGGCGATGCGGCCGCGGGCCTGCGCCGCACCGGTGCGATCGGGTGGATCCTGGTCGCCGCCGGGGCCGCCTGGCTGAGCGTCGCGGCGGTCAGCCTCGGTCTGCCCGAGGACGGGGACTTTCCCTATACGGCGGTCTTCGCCCAGGGCGCCGCGGCCCTCGGCGGCCTCCTGATCCTGGCCGGTCTCGTCCGGACCCGGCTCGGGCGCCCCGGCGCACGCCTCGGGCATTGGGGGCCCTGGCTCCTCGTGCTCGGCCTCGGCCTGATCGCCTGGGAGCTGGTCACGGCGAAGTACGCCCTCCTGCCGATGCCGTTCTTCCCGCCGCCCCAGGCCATCCTCGAGGTCTTCCTCGAGGACTGGCCGAAGCTCGGCGGGAGCATCCTGGCCTCCCTGAAGCTCCTGGCCGGGGGCTACGTGCTCGGGGCGCTGGCGGGCTTCGGGCTCGGCGTCGCGGTGGGATGGTCGCGCAGGGCCGGCTACTGGGTGCATCCCGTCCTGCGCTTCGTCGGCCCGCTACCGGCCACCGCCTGGCTGCCCCTGGCCTTCTTCGTGTTCCCCTCGTCCTGGTCGGCCTCGACCTTCCTGGTGGCACTGGCCACGGGCTTTCCGGTCACGGTCCTGACCTGGTCGGGGATCGCGGCGGCCAACAGATCCTACTACGACGTCGCCCGCACCCTCGGGGCGTCGCAGAGCTTCCTGATCCGCAAGGTGGCGATCCCGGCGGCCCTGCCGCACGTCTTCGTCGGGCTGTTCATGGGGCTCGGCGCCTCCTTCGCCGTGCTGGTGGTGGCCGAGATGCTCGGCGTGAAGTCCGGCCTCGGCTGGTACCTACAATGGGCGCAGGGCTGGGCGGCCTACGCCAACATGTACGCCGCGCTCATCGCCATGGCGCTGATGTGCTCCAGCCTGATCACCCTGCTGTTCCGCCTGCGCGACCGGGTGCTGTCCTGGCAGAAAGGCCTCGTCCAATGGTAGCCGCCCCGCTCGCGCCCGTGACGCCCCGCGGCGCGGCGCTCGACATCCGCACCGTCTCCCACGCCTTCCGGATCAAGGGCGCGCCGCTGCCCGTCCTCGACCGGATCGACCTCACGATCGAGCCCGGCGCCTTCGTCGCGCTGCTGGGACCCTCGGGCTGCGGGAAGTCGACCCTGCTGCGCCTCGCGGCCGGCCTCGAACCGCCCGATGCCGGGCGCCTCGACCTCGACGGCGCGGCCATCGCCGGCCCCGATCCGAGCCGGCTCCTCGTCTTCCAGGACCCGACGCTCTATCCCTGGCGGACGGTGCGCGGGAACGTGTCGCTCGGCCTCGAGGCGCGCGGCTTGCTGCGCCACAACCGCCACCGGGTCGATGCCGCGCTGGAGCGGGTCGGCCTTTCGGGCTTCGCCGAGGCCTATCCGCACCAGCTCTCCGGCGGGATGGCCCAGCGCACCGCGCTGGCCCGGGCACTGGTCAACGATCCGCGCCTGCTCCTCCTCGACGAACCCCTGGGCAAGCTCGACGCCCTGACCCGCCTGACCCTGCAGGGCGAGCTCGTCCGCCTCTGGCAGGAGACCGGGCTGACCGCCATCCTCGTCACCCACGACGTGGAGGAGGCGCTGGTGCTCGCCCAGCGGGTCATCGTCCTCAGCGACCGCCCGGCGCGCATCCGCGCCGACATCGCCAACGACGCGCCCTATCCGCGTCACCGGGACGATCCCGACCTGATCCGCCGGCGACGGGAGATCCTGGCGATCCTCGGGCACGACGCCTAGGACGGGCCGCCGGGCGCCGGCGCGGAGGCCCGGCGGGCACGGGTGTGCAGCAGGTTCAGGATCAGCGCCGTCCAGCCCGTCTGGTGCGAGGCGCCGAGGCCGCGGCCGGTGTCGCCGTCGAAGAACTCGTGGAAGAGCAGCGCCTCCTCGGCGCCGGGGGCCGGCGGGATCGGCGGGCGGTCGCCGAAGACGGGGCGGCGGCCCTCCGCGTCCTTGGCGAAGAGGGCGATCAGCCGGTCCTCCAGGGCGTCCGCGATGGCGGCCAGGGTCAGGTGCTCGCCGGAGCCGGTGGGGTATTCCACCAGGAAGTCGTCGCCGTAATAGGTGTGGAAGCGGCGCAGGGCCTCGATGATGAGGTAGTTCATCGGCATCCAGACCGGACCGCGCCAGTTCGAGTTGCCGCCGAACATGTTCGAGGTGGAATCGGCCGGGTCGTAGCGCACGGTGAAGGAGGCCCCGAACTCGTTGAGCGCGTAGGGCTGGTCCCGGTGCGCCTTCGAGAGGGAGCGGATGCCGTGGGCCGAGAGGAACTCGGCCTCGTCGAGCATCCGGCGCAGCAGCGCCTTCATCCGGTGGCCGCGCAGCAGCGACAGCAGCTTGCGGTCCTGCACGCCGCCCTCGTCCCAGCGCGAGACCAAGCGGGCGAGGTGGGGGCGGTTCTCCAGGAGCCAGTTCAGGCGCCGGGCGAAGTCGGGCAGGCGCTGCAGCACCCAGGGCTCGATCACCTCGACGGCGAAGAGCGGCACCAGGCCGACCACCGAGCGGACCCGCAGGGGCAGCATGCCGCCGCCGGGAATGTCGACCTCGTCGTAATAGAACTCGTCCTCCTCGTCCCAGAGGCCGAAGCCCTCGCCGCCCATGTCGGTCATGGCCTCGGCGATGAGGAGGAAGTGCTCGAAGAACTTCGAGGCGGTGCTCTCGTAGACGTCGTTGTGGAGCGCCAGCTCCAGGGCGATGCGCATCATGTTGAGGGCGTACATCGCCATCCAGGCGGTGCCGTCGGCCTGGTGGATGCGGCCGAAGCCCGGCGGCGGGCGCGAGCGGTCGAACACCCCGACATTGTCGAGGCCGAGGAAGCCGCCCTGGAAGACGTTGCGGCCGTCCGCATCCTTGCGGTTCACCCACCAGGTGAAGTTGATCAAGAGCTTGTGGAACACGCCCTCCAGGAAAGCGAGGTCGCCGCGCCCGCCGCGCCGGTCGCGGTCGATCTCGAACACCCGGTAGGTCGCCCAGGCATGCACGGGCGGGTTGGCGTCGCCGAATTCCCACTCGTAGGCCGGCAGCTGGCCGTTCGGGTGCATGTACCATTCGCGGGTGAGGAGCAGGAGCTGCTTCTTGGCGAAGTCCGGGTCGAGCAGCGCGAGCGGCAGGCAGTGGAAGGCGAGGTCCCAGGCGGCGAACCAGGGATATTCCCATTTGTCCGGCATCGAGAGCACGTCGGCCGCCGCGAAATGGCGCCAGTGCACGTTGCGGCCGCCGTCGCGCTCCTTGGGCGGCACCGGCTGGAGCGGGTCGCCCTTGAGCCAGAGCCGGACGTCGTAGGCGTAGAGCTGCTTCGACCAGATCAGGCCGGCGGCGGCCTGCCGGTAGATGGCACGGGAATCGGCGTCGCCGATGCCGTCCTGGAGGGAATCGTAGAAGGCGTCGGCCTCCGCGATCCGGCGATGGACGATGGTGCCCTCGCGATCGACTGGGCGCAGGCGCGGCCCGGCCGAGAGGCGCAAGGTGACCCGGGTGGTCTCCCCCGGCTCGAGCTGCCGCTCGTAGTGCAGGCCGAGCTTGGTGCCGGCATCGCGCCGCACGGCGCCGTCGTCGCCGTCGACGATCGCCGCGTGCAGGCCGTCCTTGAACGGCCCTGGGGCGTCGGGCTCCCAGCCGTGCAGGCGCAGGTTGGTGTCGTTCTCGCAGAACAGCGGGTCCGGGTAGCCGTCGAAGTTCAGGCGGTAGGACCCGAGGCGGGGATGGTCGCAGGCGACGCCGCCATCGGCGTGCAGGGTGAGGCTGGGGCGGTTCTGCGCCGCCTCCTCGCGCCAGGACCAGGTGTTGCGGAACCAGAGCTGCGGGACGATGTGCAGCTCCGCCGCCTCGGGGCCGCGGTTCACCGCCGTGATCACCACGTGGATGTCGTCGACATCCTCCTTGGCGTATTCCACGGTGATGTCGAAGAAGCGGTTCTCGGCGAACAGCCCGGTCTCTTCGATCTCGTATTCCGGCTGGTCGCGGCCGCGCCGCAGGCCCTCGCGCACGAGCTCGTCGTAGGGGTAGGCCCCCTGGGGATAGCGGTAGAGGAACTTGAGGTAGGCGTGGCTCGGGACCGCGTCGAGGTAGTGATAGACCTCCTTCACGTCCTCGCCGTGGTTGCCCTCCTCGTTGGCGAGGCCGAACAGGCGCTCCTTGAGGATGTGGTCGCGCCCGTTCCACAGGGCGAGGGCGAGGCACATCTGCCCGCGCTCGTCGCAGAGGCCGGCGAGCCCGTCTTCTCCCCAGCGATAGGCCCGCGAGCGCGCCTCGTCATGCGGCAGCGAGCGCCAGGCATTGCCGTCCCGGCTGTAATCCTCCCGCACCGTGCCCCACTGGCGCTCGCTGAGATACGGACCCCAGAGGGACCAGGGCCGCTCCCCGCGCCCCTGCTCGGCGATGCGGCGGCGCTCGGCCCAGCCGTCGAGCTCGCTCATGCGGGCCTCCCTGCGCCGCGCGCCGTCCCGGTCGCGGGCGGGGCAGGGCGGTCGGCCGAATCGGCAGGGGCGCGGGAGAGGAGGGCGATCATCGGGTCCGGGGGACTTCGGGACGGAGGCGGCTCTGATGCATCATCAGCGCCAAGCCGGCCAGGCGCGGTGCGAATTCGCATCCCCGCGCCGAACGGATCACGCCGCGGCCTTCACCACATCGTCTGCCGCGCCCGCTCGGCCCAGGCCGCGTCGTAGGCCTCGCCGCCGAGGCGCCCGTCGCTGAGCCCGGCGAGGATCCGGCCAGGGCTCGGCAGGGATCGGGGATCGACCTGGCTGTCGGAGCGCCACAGGCCCGAGCGGATCAGCGCCCGGGCGCACTGGAAATAGACCTCGCCCACCGTGACCACCATCGCGGTGCGCGGCGCCTTGCCGTCGACCGCGAAGGAGTCGAGCAGGGCCGGGTCGTCCTCGATCACGGCCCGGCCGTTGACGCGCAGCGCGTTGCCGATGCCCGGGATGAGGAACATCAGGCCGACCCGCGGGTCGCGCACCACGTTGCGCAGGCTGTCGATCCGGTTGTTGCCGCGCCGGTCCGGCAGGACGAGGGTGCGGGGGTCGGCGACGCGGACGAATCCCGGGACGTCGCCGCGCGGCGAGCAGTCCAGCCCCTCCGGGCCGACGGTCGCCAGGGCGACGAAGGGCGCGACCGCGATGAAGCGCCCGTAATCGGCGGTGATGTGGTCGGCGACCTTGGCCGTCGAGGATTCGCCGACGGCGCCGAAGGCTCCGTAGATGCGCTCCAGCTCTTCGATCGTTACGACGGCCGCCATCGGTCCCTCTCCCCGTTTGCTCGGTGCGCGGCAGGCGCGGGCGCGCCCGCCGAACCCGGTTGGATTCAGCCATGACGGAGGCCCATGACGCCGCTGTGTCCGCCGTGCCACGGGCCGACTTTGTCGGCCTTGCCGCCGGCACCGGAGGCGGCGACCCGCGTTGCCCGCTCGCAGGCATGCCCCGAACCCTGCCTGCACCCAAGCCCCTGCCCGCACACAAGCCCCGCCTGCGCGAAGATCCGACCGGAGAACCGTCCCCATGATGCTCAAGTGTCTCGCCGCCGCCTCGGCTCTCGTCCTGGCCGGTCTCGGCTCGGCCCAGGCGCAGGGTCTCGTCCAGGGCGCGCAGGAAGGGGCCGCCCGGGGCGAGATGGCGGCCGGCCCCCTCGGGGCGGTGTTGGGCGGCGCGATCGGCGCCGCCGTCGGCACGGCCAACGGCATCCTCGGCGTCGACCGGCGCGAGCGCTTCCGGATCTATGCCAGCGCCGAGCGGCGCCCGTCCTACGCCTACCAGGGCCCCGTCCGGGTCGGCGCGGTGCTGCCCGAGGACGGGGTGGTCTATTACGACGTCCCGGCGGAATTCGCGCTGAAGGGCTACAACTACACCATCGTCAACGACCATCCGGTGCTGGTCGAGCCGGGCACCCGCCGCGTGGTCGAGGTCATCGACTGATCGACGCCGGATTCCAAGCCGAGTGCAAACCGGGAGTCGGCCAAACGCCGTCCCTTCGCGTTATCGAGCATGGCCGCCCCCCCCGCGGCCCTGTTCGATGACGATAAGGATTCGAGAGCATGAGACAGATCGCACTGGCTGGGCTCGCCGCCGCCGGACTCCTCTCCGGAGCGCTCCTGGGTTCCCCGGCCGCCCGGGCCGCCGATTACGGCTACGACGCCGACGATGCGCCCGAGACGGTGGTGACCCGCCGTACGGTGGTGGAACGGCGCGTCGTCCTCCCGCCCCGCGAGATCGTCCGGGAGGTCGTCGTGGAGCGGCCGGCGCCGCCGCGCCGCATCGTGCGCGAGGTGATCGAGGAGCCGCCGGTGGTCTATCGGCCTCGGCCCGTGGTCCGCGACGTCGTGGTCGAGCGCGAGGGCTTCTACGGCCCCCGCCGCTTCGGTCCGCGCCCGGTCGGCTACGGCTACGGACCGGCCTACGATCCCTACGACTGACCCGCCGCGCCGCCGGCCTCGCTCACGTCTCGCGGCCGGCTTGCCGGCCCGGGACCCCGACGCACGGCGCTGCCGGCGGCCTCGTTCGCACGCGCCCGCGGCAACGGCAGGAGCGGGCCGGGGCGGGCGCGTTCGCGCGCGCAGCCGGCCGGACAGGCCCGAGCGGTACCGGCCCATGGCTCGGCTGCGACGGGGGATCTCAGGCGGCGAGGCGCTCGTCCGTCTCGCGCCGGAGCGGGATCGCCGCCGCGGGGGCCGACGGCTTCGGCCGCCAGACGGCGTCGAGGCTGAGGAGCGCGGCCCTGACCTCGTCGAGGCGCGAGGGTTCCCCTTCCGCCATGCCCTCGGCGGCCGCCACCTCCTTGAGATGTTCGTCCCAGGCCCAGCGCCGCAGGATCTCCCGCTTGAAGCCGCGCATCAGGCGCGGGTGGTCGAGCACGGCCCGTACGGTGCCGAACACCGCGGCCGGGTTGATCAGCGCCCGCTCCCAATCCGGATCGCGGCGTACGGGACCGGCCACGGGGGCGCGCCCCGGCACGAGCGCGCGCCGGGGCTCCGACGGCCCGGGTCGGGCTGCGAGATCGCGCGTGTTCGTCAGTGTGTTCATGGCTGCCTCGCGCGTCCGATCAGGGGCCGAGCGGCGCGATCATCCGCACGCCGACGCTGGCGGCGAGGGAGACCAGGGCCATGTCCCAGGCCGTCACATCCCAGGCCGTCGCGTCCCAGGCGTCCTCGCGCCGGGCACCGAAGGCCATCGCGTCGCCGGAGATCGCCACGGCAAGCCAGAGGGCGCCGGCCGCACCGAGAAGGGCCGCGAGCGCCGGCCCCACCCGCGCGACCGGCAGGAGCGCGGCGAGCCCGACGCAGAGGCCCGTCGTCAGGATTCCGTCGACGAGGCGCGCCGCATCGGCTCGGCGTCCCGGCCCGGCCACCCACCGGCGCGCATCCGGTCGACGCCGGATCCGGATCGGCCGGGTTCCGCGCGGCTGATTCCTGAAAGGGAAGGTCGGCAAAGGGAAGGTCGGCATGCCGCACCTCCCTGCTCAGTTGAGGCCATCGGCCGGGGCGGGCGCGACCCCGTCCAGGGCCTGGAGCGCGGCGAGCACCGCATCGAGGGGCACCGGCTCGGCCCGGCACCCTTCGAGGCAGCGCAGGGCCGGGCAGGAATCCACGGCGCGGGAATCCGAGGCCCAGGAGGCCAGGACGGCCCGCTTCTCCGCCTGCGACAGGCCGGGATAGGTCAGCACCTCGCGGGGGTGCCGGAAGACGTCGCCCGGCGCGACGAAGGCCTCGAAGGGGTCGACGGCCGTCGCCCGGAGCGTGGCCGAGGCGAGCGGTCCGAGGCGCTCGATCGTGGTGTCCGACAGCTGCATGGTATCCTCCTCTCTGGTGAGCAAGGCATCGCTGGATGACCAAGGGACCGGCGGGCGCGAATCGAGGGTCCGCGTCCGCCGCGTCGTATTCATGTGGTGTGGCGGCCCCGCCGATCCGCACGGGATCGACGGGCTGCATGCCAGGACCGCGCGCCCGCTCAGGCCGCCTCAGGATGCCCGACGCGCGGGCCGTCCTCGGCCGCGTCGGCCGGCGCCTCCGCGATCCGGGCGGGCGCATTATCCTGACCGACGGCGCCCGGCGTGGAGCCGATCGCGATGCGACGCGGCTTCAGGGCCTCGGGCACCTCGCGCTTGAGCGTGACGGTGAGCAGGCCGTTCTCGAGGGAGGCCCCCAGCACGGTGACGTGCTCGGCCAGGCTGAAGGTCTGGCGGAACGACCGCGCGGCGATGCCCCGATGCAGGTACTGGTGCTCGCCCTCCGCGCCCTTCTTCTGGCCCGAGACCAGCAGGGTGGTGTCGTGCTGGACGAGCTCGATCTCATCCGGCGTGAAGCCGGCCACCGCCATGGTGATGCGATAGCTGTCCTCAGCCGCCTTCTCGATGTTGTAGGGCGGCCAGGCCGTGGAAGCCTCCACGCGCTCGGCCTGGGTCAGCAGGTCGAACAGCCGGTCGAAACCGACCGAGGACCGGAACAGGGGAGACACATCGTAAGTCCTCATGACCACATCCTCCGTTGAGCAACGTGATGACGAGGGATACCGGCCCCGAGAGCCGGCGCCCTATCGCGAGCCATCGAGCCTCGCACGCGCGTAACGCGGATGCCTGGGCCGGGTTCCTGCCGGAACCAACTTTTTTGGCCGAGCCTGCTCCGGTCGGGCTGCCCATCCCGGTGCGACCTCTTCCGTCCGTCGTCCCGGTTCTGTCCGTCGTCCTGGCGATGTCCGCGCGGGCAGGACGGCCGCCCGGCCGAAGGCCGCGGGAAACGGGGCAGGGGGGCGCGCTGGCCGCGGGCATCGCCCTCCCTTAAGCCTTCGCTGCCGGATCGAACGCGGGGAGACGACGGGATGAAGATCGCCGTGATGGGGGCGGGGTCGGTCGGATGCTATTATGGCGGGCTGCTGGCGCGCGCCGGGGCGACCGTCACCTTGGTCGGACGGGCGGTCCACGTGGACGCGATCCAGGCGCGCGGCCTTCTCCTGGAGACCGCGACCGGTCGGCAAGCCGTGCCCCTGCGGGCCACGACCGAGGCATTGGGGGTGGCCGGCGCCGATCTGGTCCTGTTCTGCGTCAAGTCCGGCGACACCGAGACGGTCGGGCGGGCGATCGCCCCGTTCCTGGCGCCCGACGCGGCGGTGCTGAGCTTCCAGAACGGGGTCGACAATCCGGAGCGGCTGCGGGCGGTGCTCGGCCGGCCGGTGGTCCCGGTGGCCGTCTACGTCGCCACCGGGATGCCGGGACCCGGCCACGTCCGCCATCACGGCCGCGGCGACGTGGTGATGGGTCCGTTCCCCCGCAGCGAGGCGGTGGCCGCCCTGTTCGCCGCCGCCGGCATCCCGACGGAGGTCTCCGAGCGCGCCCTCGACGCCCTCTGGGGCAAGCTGATCGTCAACTGCGCCTACAACGCCCTCTCGGCGATCACGCAGCTTCCCTACGGGCGCCTGCTCGCCGTACCCGGCATCGATGCCGTGATGTCCGATCTCGTGGCCGAATGCGTCGCCGTCGCGCAAGCCTCGGGTATCACCGTGTCGCCCGACATCCTGGCCCAGGTTCTCGCCCTCGCGGCGACCATGCCGGACCAGGTCTCCTCCACCGCCCAGGATCTGGCGCGGGGCAGGCCCAGCGAGATCGCCCATCTCAACGGGTTCATCCTTCGAAAAGGCCAGGCGGCCGGCCTCGCCACGCCGGTCAATCAGGCGCTGACGGCGCTGGTTCGGGCGGCCGAGATACGGGGCGTGCCCGGAGAAGCTTAAGCCGCCCCCGAACCTACCGGATCGCTCTCCGGCTCGAACGAGGACAGGGCGAAACGCATCGAGCCGCCCGCTGGTGCGCACCGAGCATGCGGCCAGACAGCCCCTCGTCGAACTCAGGGCCTGGCCTTGGAAGCACCCGGAGAGGCTCGAAGCTTGCGCTGCGACCAGGCGGCTCGCGGCGGCATAGGCGGTAGACGAGATCTATCGTACCTGGGTGGCACCGCTGCGATTAATGAATGCCAAGATTTTTGTTGATGGTCGCCCCATGCTCGACGAACGAGGAATGCTTCTGGGGAGAGGATTTCGCGATTGAGCTGCACTGAGACGCCGAGGCAGCGAAAATTTTGATGAACGAACACGGTTGCAGCCTCACTATGCGTTACCGTATTTCCGAACGAGTTATGTAAAAAAGCAGCGCATCCGAGCTTCGCGTATCCACATAAAGCTGACTATGAAATTATACATGGCTTGTTTAATTGTGAAATTGAATCGAGCTAGAATCTGACAGGGATCACAATCGAATTGACTAATTTATCGAAGCTCGTGTTCATATACAGTGTTCGATCAGGGACAATGCTAGGCCAAACGAAATAGGCTGCCGTAAAATTATACGTCCAGGTTAAATCAATTTTCGTAACCGATGCTGAGACCTACCGACCGATACATCACTGAGGATCCGGCTGTCCGATGAATTCGATTTACTCCCTTTCCGACAAACGTGTCTTGGTCGCAGGTCATCGAGGCATGGTCGGATCGGCTCTCGTGCGAAGGCTTGCCGTTGAGCACTGTACGATCCTGACATTGGGCCGGGACACGGTCGATCTGCGGCGGCAGGCTGAGGTCGAGCGCTGGATGGCCGTGGAAAGGCCGCAGGCGATTTTCCTCGCCGCCGCTAAGGTCGGGGGAATTGTTGCCAACGACAGCGCCCCTGCCGACTTCCTCTACGATAACCTGATGATCGAGGCGAACATAATTCAAAGCGCGCACGCTGTCGGGGTCGAGAAACTGGTGTTTCTCGGCTCCTCCTGCATCTACCCGAAGATGGCACCACAGCCGATGGCCGAGAACGCGCTTCTCACCGGGCCGCTCGAACCAACCAACGAATGGTATGCTATCGCTAAGATTGCTGGCCTCAAGCTCTGCCAAGCATACCGTCGGCAGCACGGATCCGATTTTATCGCAGCCATGCCGACCAACCTCTACGGGCCAGGGGATAACTACGACCTTCGAGGAAGCCATGTCCTGCCGGCCCTGCTCCGCAAGGTACATGAGGCCAAGCGCGAGAACCGGGAGGTTGTCACGCTGTGGGGGACGGGGACGCCATTTCGAGAATTTCTACACGTGGACGATCTCGCCGATGCCTGCGTACATCTGATCAAGACTTATTCAGAGGATGGTCCGATCAATGTTGGCTCGGGTCAAGAACTCACCGTCCGAGAACTAGCAGAAACAATCTCCGAGGTGCTGGGCTGGCGGGGTCAACTGGTCTTTGACACGACTAAACCCGACGGCACGCCGCGCAAGCGCCTGGATACGACCCACTTAGAAGCTCTCGGCTGGCAACCGCGGATCGGCCTGAGTGAGGGAATCGCCGACGCCTACTCTTGGTTCCGCAATCATCATCCCGAGGCCTGACAGGGCCTCCAGCAGACGATCTCTGGAATGAGGTCGGCTATCTGGTATGCCTGCACTTCCGCAAATTCTGTACGACCCGTTAGGAGTGACGCATGTTTAAGAAACAAAAAACGGCTCTGATCACGGGTGTCACGGGGCAGGACGGCGCTTATCTCGCGGCCCTCCTACTAGAGAAGGGCTACATCGTCCACGGCATCAAGCGCCGGTCCTCGTCCTTCAACACAGGGCGGGTAGATCACCTTTACGATGACCCCCGATTCGCCTTAACCAACTTTTACATGCATTATGGTGAGCTGACCGACGCCACCAACTTAATCCGGATCATGCAGGAGACACTGCCGGACGAGGTCTACAATCTTGGTGCTCAGAGCCACGTCCAAGTCAGCTTCGAGACGCCCGAATACACCGCTAATTCCGACGCCGTCGGCACGCTGCGCATCCTAGAGGCGATCCGCATCCTCGGCCTAAGTCAAAAGACACGCTTCTACCAGGCATCGACCTCCGAGCTCTACGGAAAGGTTCAGGAGGTGCCCCAACGGGAGACAACTCCGTTCTATCCGCGCAGCCCCTACGCCGTAGCTAAGCTTTACGCTTACTGGATCGTGGTCAACTATCGTGAGGCCTACGGCATGCACGCTTCGAACGGCATCCTGTTTAACCACGAGAGTCCGATGCGCGGCGAGACTTTCGTTACCCGCAAGATCACTCGTGCGGTAGCGGCGATCGAGGTAGGCCTGCAGCCAACGCTCTACCTCGGCAACCTCGACGCCATGCGCGACTGGGGTCATGCCCGCGACTATGTGGAGGGCATGTGGCGTATCTTGCAGCAGGACGTGCCGGACGACTACGTGTTGGCTACCGGAGAGATGCACTCGGTGCGGGAGTTTGTGGAGCGCTCCTTCGCGGTGGTCGGCCGGACTATTGTTTGGGAGGGGGAAGGGATCGAGGAGCAGGGCCTCGACAAAAAATCCGGCCAAGTGCTCGTCAAGATCGATCCGGTCTACTTCAGGCCGACGGAAGTAGATCAACTCCTCGGCGACCCGACAAAGGCGCGTCAGAAGCTCGGTTGGATACACACCATTCAGTTTCCGGCGCTTGTCGAGGAAATGGTTCGCGCCGACCTAGCCACCATCACGTGATTCTCAGGTTGAGCTGCTGACTAACGGTCCAGCTGGCCTGCTGGGATAGAACCCCGAGCGCTATTAAAGTTTCTAGTGCACTGACGCAGTCAGAGGATTCACGCAGGGTTTGATGCATGCGAGTCTGGGCAATGGCTCAGACCGTCTGTTTGCTCCTCGACGACGCCACCAAGTCAGCGCTATCCGGCTAGTGCACTGACGCAGTCAGAGGATTCACGCAGGGTTTGATGCATGCGAGTCTGGGCAATGGCTCAGACCGTCTGTTTGCTCCTCGACGACGCCACCAAGTCAGCGCTATCCGCGATCGCCGGAGATCGATCCCGTCCCCTGAAGCACATCCTGCGGGCGCGCATTGTCCTGCTGTCGTTCGAACGGTTGAGCGTGCAGAACGTGGCTCGGCAGGCTGGCGTCAGCCGGC
The DNA here is from genome assembly GCF_001422885.1 of Methylobacterium sp. Leaf104. GTDB lineage: Bacteria > Pseudomonadota > Alphaproteobacteria > Rhizobiales > Beijerinckiaceae > Methylobacterium. The sequence goes on from NZ_LMMZ01000007.1 coordinate 77,496, forward strand.
CCGCCGTTTGGCGCTGGCAGCAGCGCTTTGCCGAAGAGGGCGTCGAGGGCCTGCTGCGCGACAAGACCCGCCCACCCGGCACCCCGCCGCATTCCACGCGAACGGTGGTGGCGGTGCTGGCGCTAACCTGTTCGGAGGCGCCGGACGAGGTCACACACTGGACCGGCCGTGCCGTCGCCGCGCGGACCGGCATCTCACTCCGCTCCGTGCAGCGGATCTGGCAAGAGCACCGCCTGCAACCGCATCGGGTGCGTACCTTCAAGCGCTCGCATGACCCAGCCTTCGCTGAGAAGGTGGAAGATGTGGTCGGTCTCTACATGGATCCGCCGGCCCCCGCCGTCGTGCTGTCCATCGACGAAAAGTCCCAGATCCAGGCTCTGGAGCGAACCYGTCCCAACCGGCCCATCGGTCCCGGACATCCTGCCGCTCAGACGCATGACTACACCCGCCATGGTACGACGACGTTGTTTGCCGCCCTCAACGTCTTGGAAGGCATGGTGCTCGGCCGCTGCATGCAGCGCCATCGCCACAGTGAGTTCATCCGTTTCCTCAACGCCGTCGAGGTTGCGGTCCCTGAGGGCAAGGTGATCCACGTGGTGCTTGACAACTACGGCAGCCACAAACACCCGAAGGTCCGTGCTTGGCTCACCCGCCACCCGTGCCGGACCTTCCACTTCACTCCGACCTCGGCCTCATGGCTGAATGCGGTCGAGGGCTTCTTCTCCACGCTCACGCGCCGCCGCCTCCAGCGGGGTACGTTCACTGGCGTCATCGATCTGCAGGCGGCCATCAAACGCTACATCGCCGAGCACAACCGCAGCCCACGACCCTTCGTCTGGACCAAACCCGCATCCGCCATCTTCGATGCCCTCAACCGAGCCCCTGAACCATCCGTCTGAGTCAGTGCACTAGAACAGAAGCTTGGCCCTGTCCGCTGGCTTCGATTGGAACACGTAGACCGTGCCAGAGAACGGATCCGCGCCTATCGCATCCCGTACCAGAGCGGCCAACCCATCCATGCCCTTGCGGAAGTACACCGGCCACGCCGCCATCATCACTCGCACCACACCGGACGGTCCGATCATCCCATACCCTTCAGCGCCCGGATCACCGCCGAGATCTACACAGCGACGAATGATGAACGACTATATGGTCCGGACAGCAGATAGTTATCAATTTGACACAGAAATTTGAACGTACATTGTGATTACGTGCCGTAGTTTTTTATGCAAGCGATTACTTGCTCTTCAAAACCAAGCCTGAAAAGTTCTTGAGCAAATAATCTGGAGCCATCGGCGTTCAAATGTATATCGTCACAGAATAATTTCTCATTATTTCTGAGCGCATCTTCTGCTCCAATATATTTAACTCCGTTATTTTCACAGAATAATTTTACGCTGTTATTAGCGTCATTCCTATTCATAACCCTGAGCATATAATTTTCCTTAGATGGGTATGTGTTATGAATATAATCTCCTTCATAGATCTGTAAATGGGGTGATCCTATAAACCAAATCGGAATTTGGAATAATCTCGCAATGCTTACGAGACTGCTTGTTAGCTTGATCCGACTTGCCGCATCCATGGTGTCACGAAAATTTTGGTCCCATTCACCGGGTTTTCCATTGATATCTGTCACTGGGCGTAAATACGCATCTTTACTCCAAAAACTATCTACCTTAAACATTGCCTCAAGATCCATAATGCCAGTCATAACGAATACACCTGCTGGCCTAATTGGGACAATTTTATTAATAAAATTGTTTAGTATATGAAGTGTCGTCGCTCCGCTATATCCGCCATTCAAAATTCTAAATTTTTTGCCACCAGTTTTATTAAGTTTTTCTTCTAACAAAGCACAAATTCGGCAGTCTTCTTCGATGAACATGCATTCAAGGACACTGTCTCCGAGCCCTATGATTTTTACCCCATCGCTATGAGTGCCCGAAGTAATGAACCCATCTTCATCGGTTCGTATCCTATACCCCTTAACCTCAGGTTTTCCACCTCGCAGGTTTGAGTAATCATTACTGGGCCATGCCTCATAATCGAGATTGAAATCAAATTCTTTTAGACGAATTGATCTGCTTGACATATCGTTCTACTTGCCTCTACTGTTGATATGCTTTATTTATATTTTATATACGCTTTATCGATTTTTTTGAAATAATAATAACTTCATAATACGTGTGTATAATTATCTAATTGGTGATTTTGTAACTAACTAGGCTAAGTAAATAACCAATTACAATAATATTTTGCGCAGCTAACCGAGTAATTATGATTTGTGCTTCATCATATTAGCTATGATAGCGAACCGCTGTTTAATTCAATCACAAAGCAAGAAACTAAGCAACACCGCGCTATAGCGGTTTCGGTTTAATTTGGTTCGTATCTTGCAGCGGAGATGAAGTTGGCGCAGTGGACGGGCGTGACGGTGTCGACGAGGTGCCCGATGGCTGACCACAGTCCCTCGACGGTTCGCACTGAGGGCTTGCGTAACAGCGCTTTCAGG
>NZ_LMMZ01000008.1 GCF_001422885.1 Methylobacterium sp. Leaf104
TGTCCGTCGTCAGATGATTTGGGACATTCAGCGGTGTTCAGGAGCGGAGGCTCTGGTCCATCTGGGGTGAGAGGTTAGGCGGCCTGCGCGTGGTGGCGCAAGCGTCGTTCCATGAGGGTCTGGCGCTTGATGCGTTCCCGCTCGGCCAGGATCCCTTCGCCGCGTCCGAAGTAGACGTCAGCGGGCGTGAGGTTGCTCAGGCTCTCATGGGCTCGGTCATGGTTGTAGTGTTCGACGAAGTCGGCAACCTGCGTCTCCAACTCGCCGGGCAAGTAGGCGTGTTCGAGCAGGATGCGGTTCTTGAGCGTCTGATGCCAACGCTCGATCTTGCCCTGCGTTTGCGGATGGCATGGCGCACCGCGGATGTGGGTCATGCCCCGAATGCCGAGCCAGTCAGCCAGGTCGCTGGCGACGTAGCTCGGTCCGTTGTCGGAGAGCAGGCGGGGCCGCGGCATCACCCGCGCCTGATCGAGCCCCGCCGCACCCAGCGCCAGGTCGAGCGTGGCGGTGACGTCGCTGGCCTGCATCGTCGTGCACAGCTTCCAGGCAACGATGTAGCGTGAGAAGTCGTCCAGGACCGTCGACAGGTAGTACCAGCCCCAGCCAACGACCTTCAGGTAGGTGAAGTCCGTCTGCCAAAGCTGGTTGNACGATGTAGCGTGAGAAGTCGTCCAGGACCGTCGACAGGTAGTACCAGCCCCAGCCAACGACCTTCAGGTAGGTGAAGTCCGTCTGCCAAAGCTGGTTGGGCGCGGTGGTCTTATCGCGGAACTCGTCGGCGGCCTTGATGACGATATAGGCCGGGCTTGTGATCAGGTCCTGAGATTTGAGTAACCGGTAGACGGTCGCTTCCGAGACGAAGTAGCGCCGCTCGTCGGTGAAGCGCACCGCCAGCTCACGCGGACTGAGTTCAGGCTGCTCCAAGGCCAGGGCAACGATCTGCTCGCGGATCTCCGCAGGCAGGCGGTTCCAGACCCGGCTCGGCTGCGAAGGATGGTCCTTCAATGCCTCTGGGCCGCCGCGCTGGTAGGCGTCGTACCAGCGGTAAAACGTCGAGCGCGTGATGCCGAGCTTGTCCAGGGTGGCACGCACCGGCAGGTGGGATTGCTCGACCAGCCGGATGATCTCCAGCTTCTCGGGGGCCAGGTACCTCATGCCTCGTCGCCCCCAGCCCCGCTCATACTTTTTTTGAGCAGGCGATTCTCCAGCACGAGATCAGCCACGACCTCTTTGAGCGCCCCCGTCTCGCGGCGCAGATCCCGCACCTCGTCCGTCGTTGCCGCACGCGCCGTGTCGCCGGACAGGCGCTTCTTGCCAGCCTCCAGGAATTCCTTCGACCAGCCGTAGTACATCGAGGCGGCGATCCCCTCGCGCCGGCACAGCTCGGCGATGCTGTCCTCGCCGCGCAAGCCTTCCAGCACCACGCGGATCTTCTCCTCGGACGAGAACTGCCGACGTGTGGCCCGGCGGATGTCCTTGATCACCGCTTCTGCCGGCTTCTTGGCCGGTCCGGATGGCTGCTTCATCTTCGCTCCTCAGGGGCTACGATGAACCAGCCATCCTCCGTTCGGGAAGACCCTCATTCTGTCCCACAGGTGCTGACGTCGGACAGNCGGATGGCTGCTTCATCTTCGCTCCTCAGGGGCTACGATGAACCAGCCATCCTCCGTTCGGGAAGACCCTCATTCTGTCCCACAGGTGCTGACGTCGGACAGGTGCGCTGCGGGCGATCACCGACGACCTGCGCGGCCGGCACGGGCTGCAGGTCTACGCGGTCGGCCGGCCCAGCGGACGGACGAGTGCTGCCTTTCGCCGGCCGTCCGACCCAGTCTGAGAATTGCGGCTCGGGAAGGGGTGCGACCGCCGGCCGCGGCAGGAATCTGCGTCCATCTGTAAATTCGCGAAGGGGCAACGGGAATACCTCTCCTCAGCTCCGCCGGAGCGTCCGCGAGACCCCTTCGTCATGTCCACTCTACCCCGTCATGCTGCCCAGATCCGTCGAGTGCTGCACCTTCACCGGCCCGTGCACTCGATCCCGACCATGATGTGCCTCGGCGTCCTCCTCGCGATTTCGGTGACACCCATACAGGCGAACCCGTCCTTCGAAGGACATTACCAGGGGCGAGGCGAAGGTCGCCTCACCCTCAAAGTATCTTCGGTCCATCAGGCAGGATCGGCTGCCATGTACTCGGTCGCGGCCTTCACCGGCATCCCCAACGCGTGTTCGGGCACCGTCTCGGGCGTTGCCCGCCGGATCAATACCGACACGTTACGGCTCAGCCTGAAGGAAGACGAGGCAGCCTGCGAGCTCACTCTGCGCTTCGGCGCAGACCGTAAGCGCGTGCGGATGGAGGAGCAAGGCTGCGGCGATTTTCATGGGCCTGCCTGTAGCTTCGACGGCGCGCTGACGCGCCGCTGACCGCAAGCCGTGTCGGTCCGCCGCCTTAGCGCCCGGACCACATGCCTTTCCTCTCCCCCTTCGACGGACCACCCCCATGATGCGCGCGATCCTGCCATTGTCCCTCGTTCTTGCCATCTCGCCGGCTTGGGCAAACCCGCCGGTCGACGAGACCAAGACCGGTGGGTGCCTCGAACTCAAGCTCGACGGGAGACCTGCCCCCTGCAACCAGGACTTCCGCTTCGTCGACGACGGGCAGGGCAAGGTGAATTTCGTCACCGGCTACCGGGAGGGGCAGGCGAAGCCGGAGATGGTGGTCAACTTCGCGACCGCCCAGGCGCCAGATATGCAGAACGCCTACGGCTACGCGCTCCGCCTGACTCACGTGACACTGATGACGGTCGGCTCCCCCGACCAGCAGCGGCATTGGCCGGCCAAAGGCCTGTGCTTTCTGGTCAAGCCGAACCCAGTACGGGCCGGCGCGAAGGCGGTGCGGCAGGACATCGTGGTGATGTGCTCCGCGGCCCTCGCCGACGCCGATGCACCGATGCGGCGGATCGACTGGAAGTTCGTGTTCTGACGATGCCCGGCCAAGCCCCCAGAACCGTGATCGGAGTGGCTCCATGCACAGACTGAGAACCGGAAAGCTCGCGACTCTCCTCGCCTGCCTGACCTTGACGCCTGCGACGACCAACGCGGCCGAGTTGATCCCCGGGCGCTGCCACATGGACACCTGCAACTGGTTCAGTATTGAGGAGAAGGATCTGGCCGGCACCGCGAAGGCGGAGGCTTTGTTCAAGGTCGTGCTCAAGCGCTGGCAGTCGCATCACCCGGACGGCAACTACGGCCGCAAGACGCCGCGACAGGGTGGGCAGGCGAGCATCAGCTACGCCTTCTGCTCGAAGACCAAGCCGGCATTGATCGACCGCGATGGACAGGGTCGCTGGACGGCAGAATACCTACCCATCAACGCCGCGTTCGGGCCACCGGGCGCGCTAGAGACGGCGACGACGATCTACTTCGCCGCCTGCCATGCGATCGGCGCCGGAAATCGAGAGAGCGCCACCGACCTCGCCCGCCGCTTCGGCTACCCGGAGCAGGAGGAGGAAGGACCAGCGGACAAGCCGATCACAAGGCCCGAGGACATCCTGAAGCCATGAGTACGACCCGCCTCCCGGAAGAACAACCTATGCACCTCGCGGATGGACGTGGGCTGAAGTGCCCTAAACACGAGCCAGCGACCATGCCGTCGGTCGGCATCTTCTGGGGCGTGCCGGATGGTGAGCACACAGTGCTGGTCACCGACCGCACGACCCTGGCAGAGGCGGAGCCCTACGGCGACTGCCTCACCCACCCGCGCGGGCACCACAAGGTCTGGGAGGCGTGGCGCCGACTCGGGGCGACCGCTCTGCGCCGCCGCGGCCTGCCGCCGGCCATTGCGGGTCACGAGTATGAAACGTTCCCGCGTGGGCGGGTGGTCTACATGCGCGGACCAGCGCTGTTCACCCTCTATGCCGACCGCCGCCTGCAGCGGCCGGACATGATCGCCGAAATGCTGAGGCTGTTCGGCCTGACCGGGGAGCATCACACGGTGCGCTCGGACGCCCACTACCGCACGCTCGCCTGAGACGAAGGACACGCAGCATGGGCGGCTGCTGGGCCGACATCAAGGCGCTGCTGGTCGACGTCACCGACCCGGGCAACCCGACGCCCGGGATGTTGCCGGCGATCTTCTGCGACGTCATTGGGCGGCTTGACGCGGCCAGGCTCGCCTACGCCGTGGTCGGCCGCATCGCCCTGACGCTGCACGAGCAGGCCCGCTTCGTCGGCGAGATCGAGATCGTCGCCGACCTCGGAGCGGATGGGGGCGAGCGCGCCACGGAGTTCGTACGAGCGACGCGGGCTCGCTTCGCAGCACACATGGACCCGCACCAGTGCCGGCGACCCATCACCCTGACGCTGGGGCCCTGCACCGGTGCGACTGAGACGATGCTGCTGGCCGAGGCAATCACCTGCCCATGGTTCGGCGTGCCGACGCGGTTGGCGAGCGCAGAGCACCTGCTTTGGCTATGGTGCTTCACCGAGGCCCCCGACCATGCCATGAACGCCGCGGCGCTGATCGCGGGCGGCACGGTCGACCTCCACCGAGTGCAGAGCCTGCTGCGCAAGACCGACGACATTGAGGAGAGCGGTCAGCGGCGGCTACGGCTGGCAATCGGCGACGCGGTCCTGTCAACAACGTCTTCATTCAGCCGGTTCATGATGGAGCGGAGTGCCCGGCTCGACCCAAACCAAGTGCCGGCCTGGCGCCTGCAACGGGCACAGGCCACGGATGGCGGCGACCGCTGAGAGCGCGGCCGTTCGACATGCCGCAACTCCGTATCGCTGAGTAGGGCGACGGGGTCGACGCCTGCCGCGCGGCCATCACGACCCCTACATCAGAGCGAGAATTACCCCAGCCGGCGGTAGAGAAGGTGGCCCGGCAGGGCCGCCCCCAACTGCTTACGGCGTCCCCACGGTGGGCGCCGCCGAATGCCACGGCGGGCGGATGAGTTACCCCCTGGCCCCGTGACCTGCCACCACGACCATACGGCTGGGTGCCCCTGAGCACTACGCCTCAGCTGACTTCAGCACCGACCACCCGACCCGGACCATCGCCGTTCTCCACACCGATCCTGGCCTTGCCAAGTATTTGAAACTTGGCACCACTCGCCGGGTTAGTTCTGGCCACATGACACCTTCGATCTCGCCTGCGACCTGTAGCTCGCCCCCGCGAGAGAAGCGCATTACCACCCCGCCGAGTTGAGCAAGGCTGACGCGAACTCGTGACCCGTTGCGGACCTCCCGCCCCGCCTATTCAAATGTCCGCTCGGAAGGCGAAGCGGCCCTGGAAGCTGACGCTACGCCTCGGACCAAACGGACCTGTTCTGGAATCGCGGACGGGACCTATGGAGCCACGGGCATGTGCATCACACGCGTCGGCGTGTTCTCGTTGGCCAGGTAGCGCAGGGTCCGCGTGTCCTGGGGCGTCCAGGGTTGCCCGGACTTCGGCGGTGTATTCGCCATCATGCTATCCTGCGTTTCCTTACGCCGCGGCCTTCACGGCTGGCAGCCGGTGGAAGGGTTCGAACTCCGGGGCGACCTCCCCGAAGAAGTGACGGCGTAGGTCGGGAAGCTGCTCGCGCGCCTCGACGACGGCCCGATTCTTCATCTCGGCGATGCGCGAGACGTCATCGAGCGTGTAGCGGTCCAGCGGGACGGTCTGGTCGATCCGCCAGATCGCCTTGCGGTCGTGCACGTCGCCCGTGATGATCTTCGCGGCGCCGAGGGCGCTGTGGGACTGACCGGCCATGAAGAGTCGGGCGAGGTTCGGCGCTGCACCGAGCTTGCCTCCAATCCGGCTAGGTGCCTTCACGTCGTTGGTCGTTCCAATGCTTAGGATCTTGAGCCGGTCACCCGGCCACTGCAGCACACCCACCGCCTCGACCGCTGCGACGCCGATGGGATTGTTTGCCCAAACGCCGCCGTCGACCAGTTCGATCTCCTCCTTCGTAAGATATGGGTCGAGGAAGGTCGGCGCCGCGGCGCTCGCCATTGCAGCGTCGACCGCCGGCTGGCGGTAGTCGGTCTCGAAGCGTGGGTGATGGGCGGTCTTGTAGAGGTAGACGCGCTCCAGAATTGGATGCCAGGCCGGGATGACGAGGCGGGTATGGCTTTCGCCGATCAGGCGACCGCCAATCACCTCGTCCAGCGCCTCTCGAAGGCTGGCGTTGGAATATTTCGTACCCATCCAGTGGCGAGCCGACCGCGCCCGCCTCGTGAACCAGTTCGCGATCGGGCCGCGGTGCTGGTCGAAGATGGCGGGACCCTTTTCCTCGTAGAAGCGAAGGATCTCCCCGGCGCTGAGGCCGAGGCTAAGCCCCGCAGCGATGATCGCGCCGGTGCTGGTGCCGACGATCAGGTCGAAGTAGCGGCCGATGGGCTGGTCGAGATGCTCTTCGAGCTTGGCGAGGAAGGCGGCCGGGAAGACGCCGCGGATGCCGCCGCCGTCGAGGGTGAGGATCTTACGGAATTCGGGAGCGTCGATGCCGGCTTCCATCACGCGGCCTCCTTTTCGGGCTGAGGGACCTCGATGAGGCCGGGATTGTTGGCGATGATCTCGGCCTCGACATCGGGGGAGACATGGACGCCTCCGCCCCGCCACTCTCCGGACGCCAGCCAGTCCTCAAAGTACCAGAGCCAGAGGACCGCCCAGGGCACGATGGTGCGGTCCAGCAGCATTGAGGGCCGCCACTCGTAGGCGCTGGGAAGGTACAGGCAGAGCCGCGCCGGCCGCTCGGAGTAGAGATGCGGAATCCTCGCTCCGCTCGCGAGGGAGGTCAGGTCGGGCTGATCGACGAAGGTGGCCGGCACCCCGTTGACCCGATACATCAGGCGCAGATCGTACATGCGCGAGATAGGCGACGGGGAGGCCTTGAACCGCCATGTCAGCGCGCCGCCCGCGATGCCGCCATCGCCCCGGGTGATGGGGCTGCCTTTGAGGTTGACGTGCTGCTGGGCGAGCGTGAGGCGCCGCGGACGGGAGGGGGCGCTCATCCGCAGTCCCGCCCGAAGAAGGTGTTGTTCCTGACGGGGACTGCGGCCGCGATGGCCGGCGCGGCGGTCAGCCCGACGAGCGGCGCTACCCCCAGCAGACCGGAGCGGCGGGCGCTGGCGATCTCGTTGTCCAGCGCGGTGAAGGCAGCGTCGACCGGACGGGGGCCGAACGACTCGTCCATCCGCTTCCGCACCTGGTCGGCGCCATCGACGTGCGCGAGGTTCTCCATGTCGGCGACCGCCTTGGCGTGCCAGGTGAAGAAGGCATGCGCCTTGTCCGGGTCGTCGTTCCAGCGCTCCGCGAAGTTCTCGTCGACGGTGGTCTCGTTCGGGATGTGCCAGCCCGGGGATCCGTCCGGTAGCGTCCGGCCGATGAAGTCCGGCATCCCCCGCAGCACGGCGATTATGAGGTCGAACTCGGTGTCGTAGACCCCCGCCCTGACGCAGCGCTCGTAGCTCCACGCGATCAGCGTAGTGAGGATGACGGAGATCGGCCAGAGGGCGAGATCCCGAGCCTCGAAGTGGACGTCGCGGTGCCGCTTGGCCACCTGCACGATCCTGCACAGGATGCTGCGGCCACTGGAGGTGACGGGGAACGGCTCAATGTCGGCGCGGCTCTTGATCGATTCGTCGAACGCCTTCGTAAGCATGATGACCGGCACCAGCGCCGCACGCGTCTCGAACGCCTTGCGGTACCCGCGCGGGTTGCTGCCTTTCCACTCCCGCAGGCTCTTGTCGGGGACGAGTTCACCCTGGTTGCGGCAGGCGATGTTCAGGATCGCCGGCGTGATGTCGAGATGGAACTCGTTTGCGTAGACCAGCCGCCAGCACCGGATTTTCTCCTCCAGCAGCCGGGCGTAGGTGGCGTGCGCCTTGAGGCGGTCGCCGATCACCTTCTTGATGTAGGCGGGCGTCCACACGGTGGTCCCCGCGGGCATGAACGCGACGAGATCGACGTCGTGTTCGTTCTTGCCGATGGGACGCACTGACGTCCCGAGGGCGGTGGAGCCCTGCAGGTAGATGGAGAGGTCGTGCAACAGGAAGTGCTCGCCGTCGGCGAGCCACCGGGCGACGCCCTCGTATCGCTCCTTGGCCTGTTGTAGCCGGCTCTCGGTGATGTCGAGCTCGGCGCACATGCGCGCGAGCAGGTTGATGAGGTAGGCCTTGCGGTGGGCCAGGCGGTGATCGAGGAACATGCGCATCTCCATCGAGATGGGCAGCGCGCCAATCTCCATAAGTTAAGCCATTTATGGGGACGCGGCCGAACGTCGTCAAGGGCCCGTTTGCCACGGTCCTCGATGACCTAGGCGATGCGCTGGTAGATGAACTCGACGCCGCCTGTATCGGCGACGCTTTCCCGCCGAAGCAGGAAGCCGCTCGACCAGAGCTGCTTGAGCTTCATGGAGGCGTTCGCCACCGTGACGTGGATAGCGTCCGCAATTTCGGCGGCACGTGCGTGCGACCGTGCCACGACGAAATCAAGGGCAGCCTTCGATCCGGCGCTGGGTTCGGAACCGATGAACCGATGGCCCTTCGCGTCGGCGATGACCAGCGGCTGCTCGACACGCCGGGCGGCCGCGTCGACGTTTTCCTCGATGTAGGGCGTGGCGATCTCGAAAAGGTAGAACCCCTTCTCACCCTTGTAGCGGCGGGCGAGCTGAACGACCGTCTCTGACGCGAAGGAGTAGTCGACCTGCTTCACGCCCTTGAAGGAGATCGGGAAGATCGTCTGATCGGGATTGCGTTCGACATGCTCGACGAGCTTCGAGAAAACCGGTCGACCCATCTCCCGGCCCCAGCCCTCGGACTTGGGCATCATATCGCGAAGCACGATCATCTTAGCACCTGGTTCATGTCCGTCATTTAAGCGGTGATGATGGCGTCAGACAAGAGACAGCTCAAAAGCGATGTGGGTTCCAGCGAGCTCCGGCAACTCCGATGAGAGGATGGCGGTGTTCGGAAGGTACGCCTGCCCCGATGGCACCAGCGTCACCGCTTGCGACCTGAGCCGCACGTCGAGCGTGGCTCGATACTTGATCGCCTTGGTCGCGCACCCCTTCAGCCCATTTCCGTGGGAGGGGTCGTCGAAACGCGACAGGCCATCGCGAAACATCTCCACAAGCAGGTCTACGTCCCGAACGTGGCGATAGCTCGGGTCTCGATCTTCCAAAGGGGGCCGGATGGTTTGCATCAGCCCCCGCCCATTATCGGAGACCACGACACGCGCCTTGTTGGAGGCAGTGTACGATTGGAAGGCTGCATGCCCGGTCGCACCGACACCACCGTGCAGGTACACGTTTCCGATGAGCTCCGAGAGGATCGTCGTCATCGCATCCTCAAATTGCGGAAAATCGGTCCGACCTCCGCAGGTCGCGCCAATGGTCCCCTTCAGCTTGAGGATCAGGTCGTGGGCATCCATCCCCGGGCGGATGGCACAGATTTCTACGAGACCCCGATTGTTGCCCCCGAACACATAAGCGCCGGACACGGCAGGGCGATCCGGCGACACCTCAACCGCAGGCGAGAGGTGATCGAAAAACCCCATCCGGTCGAGGTACCCCATCGCAGGACCGTCTTCGAACAGGAGCCGGACTGGGATGCCTTCCGCGATAAACTGATTCGAATAGGCAAGGAGGCGGACGCAAGCGTCGAGCAGCATCTTGGTCCCGCTCGTCACCTGGAAGGTGACTAGCGCAGGCGAGGCGACGGGATTTCTCGCCGAACGTACCGCCCTGTCGACATCACTCGCCCTGAGCCAATTCCCCCACAGTCGGATCAACATGCTCGACGGCGCTCTCGGAGACGAATCGGCGATGATGCCTGGGCGGCCGGGATGCCGGCAGCTCACCCACGCCACAGCTACAACTAGGCGCTAAGCCCAAGGTTCGTGAGGCTCTCGTCGATCACGAGCCCCTTCTCGGCCGCCCACTTATCTGCGGCCTCGCGCTGCCGGGGGAGGCTTTCGCCACGCATCTGCCCCGGGCGCGGGAAGCGGATGTATGAGTATGCCCTGGCCATGACGGCGACCGTATCGACACCCAAAGGTCAGGGTCAACTTTATGTGGCACGACATGGGGACATTGTGGTCGCCGGACTGACCATTCCATTTCAACGGCAGCTGTCGGACTCCAAGCGGCGATTCAGATGATTTCGCCCGAAGGTCCGCTGATGGCGCATCTCGGAAGGCGCGACGGCGCTTTGACGCACGGTAGCAAGTGCATCCCGGCTATCGAACCCGCTATCTTCGCGAAAACATCAGCCAGACCAAGACGAGGCGTACGCAGCCGGCCGAGCGGTGGCGGTGGTAGTGCACTACCTGCGCCTACCTTCCCTACGCCCCCTGCCGGCATTCTGCCGTACCGCCGCCGACGCGGACGACGGCGACTGCGCCCCCCTGGCGGACTAGCACCTCGACCGGCGACGACGCCCAGGCACCCGCCCGGCTACACCGATGCGCGCCGGCCGTTTGGCAGGAGTCCAAGCCGCACTTCCTCCTCCATCGTTAATCGCGCTGCCCCGTCCGGGAACCCAGTCCAGCCGCACCACCGCGGCCGTGACTCAGGACCACCCCAATGGACATCACCGCCCCCCTGCCGCCCGTTAGCGCCAACGACCCCACGCCCGTCGCGGACGCCGCCCGCGCACTCCTCGACCCCAGCGGCCTCGGACCGATCGAACGCGTGCCCCTCATCCCCGAGGCTCAGCGCCGCCAGCACCATGTCTTCGTCCCCGCCGACCACCGCTTCAAGGCCGCCGCCCGCTTCATGCAGGCGCTCTGGCGCGAGGACCGCGGCCTGGCGATCGGCACTCACTTCGACCGCCGCGAGCCGCATCGCCCCCGCCGTCTCGGCTCACGCATCTCGACCGCAGCTGGCACCCTCGGAGCCAACTTCCTTCATCCGGACATCGTCCCGGTGGTCAACCGGGCGCTCGCCTACCGCGAGCCAGGCGCTGCCTACGACATCGACCGCCTCAGGACCAACCTGCTGTCCTCGCAGCCGCTGGTCTTCAACCTGTTCGGCCTGCTCGCTCGCGACCTGCAACTGGCCACTCGGTTCGTCGCTGAGCTGTTCCCCAAGACTCTGACCGAGGTCCAAGACATCCTATTCGAGCACTCGCCCGGCCGCGGCGACCACCACTTCACCGCCGACCGCACTGCCTACGACGTCGTCCTGCGCGGCCGGGACGCGACCGGGGCGAGGGCGCTACTTTGCGTCGAGATCAAGTACAGCGAAGCCGGTCACGAGCCCGCGCCACCGCCACACCCTCAGCACACACAGATCGCCCGCACCACCCCCGGCCTGTTCGTAAACCCGGACGACCCGACCCTCACAGGCTCTTCCTGCCAGCAACTCTACCGCCAGCACTGCCTCGCGAGCGCCATGCTCACGGCCGGACTCGCAGACACGGCGACGCTGGCCTTCGTTGCCCCGACCCACAACCAGCTCGCGCACTCAGCGGCGGCAACTTACACGCACCAACTCATCGACCCGCAGGCCGGCCCGATCCCGTTCGTCCCGTTGACCCTGGAGCACGCGTTCGCGGCCATAGCGGCAGCCGGCGTCCCGGACCACGCCCGCGCACTGCACCGCCGCTACACCGACCTGTGGCTCGTCGACGGCGAACTCGACCTCGTCGCGGCGACCGCGCCCGCACCCGTGCCCGTCCCCACCCCGGTACCGAGCGCACGGACCATGACCAACATACCCTCCGCCCCATCGCGGCCGACGCGGCCACACGCGACCCGCCACTTCGTCAAGCGGGTCGCTCACGCCGCCTGACACGGCCCGACTATAGCGGTCGCCCGCCCTAAGCGGGCGGGCGACCGCACCCCGCTTCATCCCCGGCACGGCAGACGAACCGCGCCGGGGCTTCCGCAGTGGACCACTGCCACCCGCGCTCACCACAGAAGCATATAGATTTCGGTTCAGGCAGCGAGCTCAGCACAGACCTGCCACAGTCCCCCACCTGGCACAAAACCTCGATAGCTTCATCAGAGTTCTGCGAAGCTGCTCTATATCAAAACGAATCACTGTAGTTTAAAACAGGACCTGTCGATCGACGGCGCCGCACCGGAACCCTGCTGCAGGCACGACTTACCTGATCTGCACTTATACGCCTGTTCACAACGAGCGCCACCTCCTAGCACCCTTACCCAGAACCGTCGCCGCAGTCCCGGTGCGGCGTCCCTTCAGCGGGCGCCCCTTCATGCTCACCCACCACCAAATCTATCACCGCCGCGCCGTCGCGACGTTCACGACGAGCCGCCTGATCGACACCGCCCCACGCCACCTCGCGCGAGCCCTGCAGCATCCATGGCTGTTCAGGCCACCAGCGGCGGAGCCGCAGCGGCCACCCCCGATCGCGATCGACCTCAATCCTGCTCCCGACAGATGCGGCGCACTTACGCTGCACAGTCAGTGCGGCTACATCAGCGAGCGCCGCCCGCTCCGGACCCGGCATGACGCGAGCACCCGCGTCACGGCCGCAGCCGACGACGAGGCGGCCCTTCCTGAGGGGGACGAGACACCCGTCCTGGCGCTCACCATCGATCTGACGCCGCAGATCCAGCCGGGGCCGACGATCTCCACCCGCGCGACCCTGTCCGTCCACTTCGTGCGCTCCGGCGCTTGGCGGAACTGCCGACAGCTTGATGCTGACAAACGTACTGCAGACGGGAGAGGACGCCCAAGTAGGCACCTCGCTGAAGTCGCGCCCTTACGCACCCTGCCAAGTGTTTGAACCTTGGCACGTCTGACCACGGGCATTCTGCCGACAAACCGCCTCGAATGCATCCAACGAGCTACAGCTCGCCCCCGCCGATCCACCGACACAACATCGACGACCCAATCCGTTCGCCGACCCGTGTCTAAATGGCCATAGACAAACTAGGCCGGAATATCGTTCAAGTTCCTCGACGGAGGAAAAAATGGCGGGAACGGCGTCAGCTATGAAGGACGATAGCTCCGGGTCAGTCTTCCAGTCAGATCTGCCCGTAGACGCCAAGGTCGAGCGGGCGCGCGCCGAGCTCCTCGACCTCTCCGCGCGCAACCGTCTGCTCAATATGCCGCGCTCAACCAAGAGCGTGAAATCCCTTGAGATCGTCGACGAGAAGGCGTCCGAGGTGTTTCGGATGCTTCTGCATGATGGCAAGACCTTTACCTTTCTACCCGGCCGCGTCAGCCGGACGAAGGCCGAACCAGACGCTTCTGACATCCCCGAGGCCGAGGCCGAGCCGGACGAAGTCGATGCGCTGCCTCAGCCCGAGACCGACACCCTCAATGAGCGCGGCGTCTACAGTCGCCACGCCGACACCAAACTACAGACCCGCCTGACTTCGGAGGGGCTGCAGAAGCGCCTGCTCGACCTCTACGTTGATGCACGCACGCTCGAAGAGGAGCAGGGCGTCAACGTCCTCTACCTCGCGCTCGGCACGCTGAAGTGGATCGACCCGAATAATGCGGCCAACGTCCGGTACGCGCCCCTGACCCTGCTACCAGTCAGGCTCGAGCGTGGTTCGGCCGCCGAGCGCTTTCGCCTGCGGTGGCGTGGCGAGGAGCAAGCTCCCAACCTCTCGCTCGAAGTCTATCTCGAGCGCGTTCATACGATCCGCTTGCCCGGGATGGAGCTTGGCGAGGACTTCGACCCGACCGCCTACGCCGCCAATGTGGCGCAGGCGGTGGCGCTGAAGCCGGGCTGGGAGGTCTTGCCCGACGACATCGTGCTCGGCTTCTTCTCGTTTGCAAAATTCTTGATGTACCGCGACCTCGACCCGGCCAACTGGCCAGTGGGCGCCCGCTTCACGGATCGCGCGAACATCCGGGCACTTCTGTCCGATGGCTTCCCGGCGGCCGAGGACCTCATCAGCGAGGACGCGTCGATCGACCCGCACATCGGGCCGGCCGACCAACTTCACATCGTCGACTGCGACAGTTCGCAATCGGTGGCGGTGCACGAGGTGCGGCGCGGTCGCGACCTCGTCATCCAGGGACCGCCCGGGACCGGCAAGTCACAGACGATCGCCAACATCATCGCGGCGGCGGTCGCCGACGGGCGCAGCGTGCTGTTCGTCGCCGAGAAGATGGCTGCGCTCGAGGTGGTCAAGCGGCGCCTTGACGGTGCGGGGGTCGGTGACGCCTGTCTCGAATTGCACTCCAACAAGGCCAACAAGCGCGCAATGCTCGACGAGCTGCGCCGCACATGGGAGCTCGGCGCCCCCCAATCGGGTGCCGAGGCGAACCTGATCGCCCGCCTGACGGAGGCGCGCGATGCGCTGAATGCCCATCCGGCGAGGCTCCACCAAGAGCACACCCCCTCAGGTCTCACTCCGTACCAAGTTATTGGGCACCTCACGCGCCTGCGCCAGGATGGCGAACGCCCGTCGGATCTCGAACTGTCCGCGGCGCCGTCCTGGGACGCGGACGGGGTACGCCGGCGCGACGATCTACTGACCGAGCTCGCCCAGCGCGTCTCCGACATCGGCCGGCCGGACGACCACCCCTGGCGCGGTGTGGGCCTCGAGGCGATCCTGCCGACCGACGTCGAGCGGCTGAAGCTCCGCCTCGCCGACCTGCGGGGGACTTTGGCGGCAGCGCGCGACGAGGCTGAGGCTGTATGCGGCCCGCTCGGGCGACCGGGGCTCGCGTCCCTCGGCGACCTTGAGCTCGCCGCCGCGCTGGCCGAGCGCTTCGCCGGGGCACCGACGGTTCTCGGCGACGCAGCCCTCGGCTGCGACGCGTGGAGTACGCATCGACCCGAGCTCGCCACGCTGCTCGAGCGCGGGAGTGCCCACGCCGCGCTCGTCGCCGAACTCTCCGGCGTAGTACGGGCAGAGGCCTACGGGATCGACCTCACAGGCCTGCGCGCCGGGCTCGAGACCCTGCCGAAAGCCTTCCCGGCCGAAGGCTTCGCCCGCGCGGCCGCAATCGAGGCGCAGGTCCCGCGAGTGCTGACCGCCGCCCGCGACCTGAAGGGGCGGCTCGGGTCCGCGGGAGCCACCGAGACCCTAAATGACATCGAGCGGCTTGTTGCCACCGCGCGGCGCGTGGCGGATGCCCCAGACGCGAGCCCCGAGGCCTTCGCCGCGACCGTCTGGGAGCGGGGGATCGATCAGGCAGAAGACCTCGCCAAGGCGGCGGTCACGCTCGCCCAGAACCGTGCGGCGACCGCGGGCGTCCTGACCGAGGCCGCCTGGACGACGGAACTCGCCGTGGTTCGCCAAGTTCTCGCAGCCAAGGGTACGGGCCTCACCCGGTTCCTATCGGGCGAGTGGCGCGCGGCCAACCGCCTCGTGAAGACGGTGCTCGCTTCGCCCAACACCCCGCTGCCCGCTGTGCTCGCCGCCCTCGACGCGCTCCAGGCCGGCAAAACGGCGGTCGCGCTCCTGAAGGCCGAGGACGCCTTTGGACGGGCGGCGTTCGGCGCCGACTGGCGAGCCGAACGGTCCCGGCCCGAGCCACTCCAGGCCCTCGTCGCCTGGATGCGCAGCCTGCGCGGCCTCGGTGCCGAACCGCGCCTGATCGCGAGCCGCCTACCCGACCGTGCCGACCTCGAGGCGCGAGCCTCCGCCCTCGCGCGACTGCACGAGGAGCTCACCCCGCTCGCACTCCGCCACTGGGCGGACCTCGGCGATGCGAACGGTTCGGCCTTCCCGGACGTGACGGGCGTCGACCGGGCTCCCCTCGCGCGGCTGGCCGATCGCGCGGGGGCCGTCGCCGCCCTCGACGTGGGGTGCCGTGCGGTGATGATCGCGGCCGACACGACCGTTGCCCACCGCCTCGCCCTGCTCGCGCGCCTAGCCGCCGCACAGGAGGCCGCCGACGCGCTCGAGGCGGCGGACGCCCTCGGCCGCACCGCATTCGGGCCTGCTTGGCGCGGCCCGAGTTCCGACTGGCCTGCCCTCAAAGCCGCCGCAGCTTGGATCTGGGACAACGCCGAGATTCGCGAGCAAGCCGCCCGCGTCCCGGACCGGGCCGCACTGGCTAGGCAGGCGGAGGCGGCCGCGGCTGAGGCCAACCGCTTGGCCGCCAGCCTCGACGCGCTCTTCGTGGAGCTGAGGCTCGACGTGGTCGCGCTGTTCACCCAGGCAGGTGCTACCACAATCCCGACGGAGGCGCTGGCCGCCGGTCTTGCGCGCTGGAGCGTGGGGATCGAGGGTCTGTCGAAATGGGTCGCCTATCGCGAGCGCGCCAATCGCGCCCGAGAGCTCGGGCTCGGCGAGCTTGTCGACCGACTCGCCGACGGCCGACTCGCGCCGGATACCGCCCGACCCGCCTTCGAGATGGCCTACTTCGAGGCACTGTTTCGCAAGCTCGCGAAGGACGATCCGGCGCTCGTCCGCTTCGACGGCGAGCTGCACGGGCGACTGGCCGCCCAGTTCGCCGATCTGGACCGGCAGCGTATCGCCCTAGCCCGCGTCGAGGTTGCCCGCGCTCACCACCGACGTATTCCGAAGGTCGCAGGCGGGGTCGGGCCGCTCGGTGTCCTGAGGGCCGAGATGGCGCGGAGACGCGGGCACATGCCGATCCGGCAGCTCGTGCAGCGCGCCGCTCCCGCAATCCAGGCGCTCAAGCCTGTCCTGATGATGAGCCCGCTCTCGGTGGCGCAGTTCCTGCCGCCGGGGGTGATCGAGTTCGACCTCCTCGTGATGGACGAGGCGAGCCAGATCCAGCCGGTCGACGCGCTGGGCTCCATCGCCCGCGCGCGCCAAGTCGTCGTGGTCGGTGACGAGAAGCAGCTGCCGCCGACCCGCTTCTTCTCCAAGATGACCGGCGGCGCGGGCGATGAGGACGACGATGGCACTGCCCAGGTCGCTGACGTAGAGAGCGTACTCGGCCTGTTCACCGCCCGCGGGCTGCCCCAGCGCATGCTGCGCTGGCACTATCGCAGCCGACATCAGTCGCTGATCGCCGTCTCGAACAGCCAGTTCTACGAGAACAAGCTGTTCATCGTGCCGAGCCCCTACACCGGCGAAGCTGGGATGGGCCTGCGCTACCACGAAGTGGCCGACGGGGTGTTCGACAGCGGCAACACCGGCACCAACCCGGTGGAGGCGAAGGCCGTGGCCGAGGCCGTGCTCCGGCACGCGCTAGCCCACCCGAAACTCAGCTTGGGCGTCGTGGCGTTCTCGGTGCGTCAGCGCCGCGCCATTCAGGACGAGGTCGAGCGTCTGCGCCGGCTTAACCCAGAGACGGAGGCGTTCTTCCAGGATCACCCGAACGAGCCGTTCTTCGTTAAGAACCTCGAGAACGTACAGGGCGACGAACGCGACGTCGTAATGATCTCGGTGGGCTACGGGCGCAACGCGCAAGGCTACATGGCCATGCGCTTCGGGCCCTTGAGCGCGGAGGGAGGCGAGCGGCGACTTAACGTTCTGATCAGCCGAGCAAAGCGGCGCTGCGAAGTCTACGCCTCGATCACCGATGAGGACATCGACCTCGAACGCGCCAAGGGCCGGGGCGTGCTAGCCTTCAAGCTGTTCCTGCATTACGCCCGTACAGGGCGGCTCGGAGTCGCGCAGACGACGGGGCGAGACCACGACAGCGTGTTCGAGGCGCAGGTCGCACGCGCCCTGCAGGCTCGCGGCTACCAGGTTCACCCACAGGTCGGTCTGGCGGGCTTCTTCATCGACCTCGCCATCGCCGACTCAGAGCGGCCGGGGCGTTATCTCCTGGGCATCGAGTGCGACGGGGCGGCTTATCACGCGTCCCGCTCGGCGCGCGACCGTGACCGGCTGCGCCAAGCCGTGCTCGAGGACCACGGCTGGATCATCCACCGGATCTGGAGCACGGACTGGTTCCAGCGCCCCGAGGAGCAGCTCGAGCGGACGGTCGCGGCGGTCGAGGCTGCCAAGATCGAACTCGACGCACGCCTGGAGTTCGGCGGGGCGCACACCCGAGCCGTCCCTATCGAGGTCGTAACGATCGAGCGGGCCGATGTCATCGAAGTGGGTCTGAGCGAGCGCACAGACGAGCAGCCCAGCCGCCTCTACGTCGAACTGGTGCCCAACGCCCCGCGCGGCCAGCCCGAACTGCACGAGACGCCCACGGGACTGCTGGCCGGCCTCGTTGAGCAGGTTGTGGCGGTCGAAGGGCCGGTACACGTCGACGAAGTGACCGCCCGCGTGCGTCAGGCCTGGGGCCTGCAGCGCAGTGGCCCCCGCATCCAGGCAGCCGTCGAGCGCGGCATCGAGGCGGCGCGCGCGCGCGGGGGAATCGAGCGGGACGGCCCGTTCCTCGCGCTACCAGGCCAGGCGATCACCGTGCGCGACCGCAGCTTGGCGGGGTCCGGCACGCTGCGGCGGCCGGAGATGCTGCCGCCGTTCGAGCTGCGCGCGGCGATCCAGGAAATCGTGGCGGGGAGTTTCGGGGCGAGCGCCGAAGAAATCGTCCCGGCGGTCGCGCGGATGCTCGGGTTCAAGGCGACGAGCGCGCAGCTGCGGGAGATCATTGGAGCGCAAATCGAGGGGCTGACGCGCGACGGCGCGCTCACTGCTCAGGGACCGCTGTTGACGGTAGCGAGCACGTCACCGGCGTCGCGGACGGTGTGAGCGCCGATAGTAATTGGTGAGCCGGAGAGACCATTGATGTCCATAGCTTCCGCGGCCGGAGGAACTGCAGCGCCCTTCACGGGGCTCAGAGCCGAAGCGGCCTTGCACCGGCTCGTTCTCGACGAGTGCCTCGACGACGAGGTGGTCGCCTACTTGCTCCCTCAGGGGCGACCCCACGCATGGGAGGCATGCCTGTGGGATTACAAGCGGGAGCTGCCTTCGACATCCGGGCGCGGAACGCCCGAGCAGAGGGCAGCCGACCAGGACGCTCTCGCTGAACTCGTGAAAGATGTAGTCGCTTTCCACAACTCGTACGGGGGTTACATCGTGGCTGGGATCGACCAGTACGCGCCCGCCGCGGTGGTCGGCTGCCCCAACCTGGGCGCCGAGGGTTTCACGGTCGAGAAGCTGAACGAGCAGCTTCTCGCCTACACTAGGACCAAGATTACCTGTCGCTTCCGTGCCTTGCCTACGGGCCCAGACGGCTCCGGGCCCTCTATCGGCCTCCTATTCATCCCCATGCGCCGCGCCGGAGACCCAGTCCTCAAGATGGCGCGGGGTGCGCCGGAGCGCCCCAAACGGTCGCCCGCGTTCAGGAAGAACGACATCCTGGCCCGGATCGACGACGCGTGCGTGCCGGTGCAGGCGGACCTCCAAGGCCTCCAGTTCGTTTGCTCACAGCGCCGTTTTAAAGACGCGGAGGAGCGAACGCCCTACCTGGAGAACAATCTCCCGGTCAAAGATCCTCATCTGATCAGGTTCGTCGGCCGAGCGGGTTACCTCCTGCAGCTTTGGGGCTGGCTCACGGAGCGGCATACGCCGGTGAAGGTTCTGACGGCGCTAGGCGGGACCGGCAAGACCAGTATTGCGTTCGAGTTCTGCAAGCAGATCCTGTCCGGTCCTCCGTCGTGGCTCTCGAAGGTCGTGTGGCTTACGGCGAAGAAGCAAGCCTATTCGGCGGTCCTGGGCCAGTGGGTGGGCGTCACCCGGACTGACTTCGATACCGTCGACGGCTTCTTCGGAGCGCTCGCGCGAGAACTTGGAGCGACGGCCGAGGAAGTCGAGGAAGCCCACGATCGCACCGAGCTGTTGGACCTGGTGCTCCCCGGCCTGCGTATGTTCCCGCCCCTGGTTGTGATCGACGACATCGACAGCCTTGATTTAGACCAGCAAGCCGACCTGTTCTCGACGGTGCAAGTCCTCGCGGGTCGCGCCTTCGACGCGGGCGCGCGGTTCCTGCTCACCTCCCGGCTTGAGCTTAGTGCCGGTGACGACCAGCGCGTCGTGGTGGGCGGCTTCGACGAAGCGGAATTCGCCGAGTACGCGCGCATGACGGCCCTCGAGCGAGGCCTGCCGCTCGACGACGGCGTCCTGCGTCGCCTCCACCGCGTCTCATTGGGTTCGCCGGTGTTCTGCGCGTCGATCCTGCGGCTGGTCAGCCTTGGAGCCGACATCAACACAGCCATCAATCAGTACAAGGACCAAGCCGGCGAGGACGTTCGCCGCTTCGCTTTCAAACGCGAACTCGACCAACTGACCGACCCGCAAGCGCGCACCCTCTTTGCCCTGTCGGTTCTGGGTGAGACGACGCAACTGGAGCTGAAGCAGGTCTTGCTAGTCGACGACGAGCAGATCACCAGGGATCTAGCGAAGCTGCGGGAGTACCATCTATTCGCCAGTCGAGGTGATCCGAGCACTGGAACGAAGCTGGAGGCGCCGGAACCTCTACGGTTAATGAGTCGCATACTGCGGGACCGCGTCCAGGACCCCGTCCGTATTGAAAAGGAGTGCGCGCGCACGCGGTCTCAGGTCCCGAAGGTTCAGGACAAGGTGGCGGTCGCCATCGCGAGCATCCTGGCTTTGTGGAAGGCCGACGACTATGACGCCGCGCTTTTTAAGGCGCAGCAGTCGCGCAAAGAGAACCCGAAAAGCGGTGACCTGAACTGCGTCCTCGGACAATGCCACCTCAAGGTCAAGCCCGCGAAGCCCGACGAGGCGGATAAGGCGTTCCGGCAGGCACACGCGAACGGTTGCACTCGGCCAGAACTTGTGCCGAATTGGCTCGAGGCGAAGCGCCTCGCGCGGGATTGGAACGGAATCGTCGACCTCACCAATACGGTTCCTCCCCCCGAGATCAGGGGACGTTCAGCCGTGATCGCGGTCGATGCGATGCTGGAACTGGCCCGCCAGGTATCCGGGCGCGGCGACGGTCCGCGTGCTCTTGAGCAGATGCGCGATGCGATGCTCGCGGCAAGCCGTGCGATCGCCCAGGGGCGGGCCGGAGACATGATCGTCGAGTTGCGGGAGAGGTGCCGCTCTGCGGCGCAGTATTACGTTCAGATCGCGGCGACGGTTAACGCACGTCCGGGCGATAAGATCGACGTCTTCAACGCGGTCATTGATGCCTTCCACTGCCACGTGACCGAGACTTGGATGATCCATGTAGCTCTCGACAGCCTGAAGTCCTGGTTCGCAGACGTCGAGAGACGATCCCAGCGGGACGAGTCGGCTCACGACATTCTCGAAAGGCGCCTTCGAGACCTCGCCGAAGTGCGCGATCATGTCGAGAAAGCCGCCCTGCCCCGTCACCAGCTAGCGCAGGATATCGCGGCCGTCGAGACGGGCATGCGAGCGAAGCTGAACCGGTCCTCGGTCCCGCAACGAGTGTGAGCGCGCCCCTCCGGGGCAAGTCGTCGGAGATGGCAGCGCGGCGTCTTTACGGAAGGCAATGCGCCGCCGGATCTACCGCTTGGTCGCGCTTCGTTTGCGGCCGGCATTGTGTGGCAAGTGTCAGATGACCCCCACCTCCGACCGGGGCGTCCCGGCACGCAACATAGTGATGACTACAGCCTCGAGCTTGGTGCCTCTAAGGACTATCTGGCACCGATTACTGCTGTGAACTGCCGCTGCCCTGGGAAACACAGACCGTGGCGCCGATATCCACAACGCCAGCGAGACACCCGTCCTGGCGCTCACCATCGATCTGACGCCGCAGATCCAGCCGGGGCCGACGATCTCCACCCGCGCGACCCTGTCCGTCCACTTCGTGCCGCCCTCGCCGACCTCTGGCTCCGGCGCTTGGCGGAGCCAGGCACACGCGACAGCCCCGGACCACCGGAGCCGTCGGACACAGCACCACCCGACCCGGACCATCGACGTTCTCGCGCCGATCCCGGCCACGCCAAGTGTTTGAAACTTGGCATGTCTGACCACGGGCATTCTGCCGACATGCGGTCTCCGGCGCGGCCCGCGAGGTGCAGCTCGCCCCCGCCGGTCAGACGGCCCTTCCGTCGAGTCCGAACGCGGCCGGCCCTCGACCACGCCCGGACGCGGGCACCCGTATACGGACGCTCTTGCTGGTGGAGAACAGATCGGCGTCCGACTCGAACACTACCTCCAGCTTCTCGCGGAGGAGGGTGGTTTTCAGGCCGCACTTCACGCACTCGATCTTGACCTCTTAGAGGGGCCAGTCGGCGATCCTCACGCTGCACACCCGCAGAGCTGGGTTGGATCACTGACTCTGTCGGACGCTCCCTCGATCCAGAGATCGCCCGGCGATTCCACGGCCCGCCACATTCCCAGGGACGGGCTGTAGAGATCGATGGCGATGCCCTTCTGAAGCATGCTCGCCGAGGCCCAGCGCGCTGGCACGAGCCGGTTGTGTGCGACCACCCGGCTGATGCCCTTCTAGATGATCTTCGAGGCGAAGCTGCAGCACGGCGGCAGGCCGGAGACGTAGAGGGTGTAGCCCTCTAAGCTGTACCCCCCGGCTGTTCAGGGGCGCGTTGCCCTCAGCGTGGACCATCATAGCTGAAGGGAGCCATGACCGTCCGCCCCGGCCGACCGCTACTCAATCAGCTTTGGCCAATTGTACGAGTTCCGTTTCTATACGCGGCAGACCGTATCGCTGCGAAGGGTAACGATCTGTCCTACTGTGTGCGAGCGTCCTGACCGACTATAAAAGTATCACCCCCCTGTACGCACCCACTCCCCCTGTCCGCCCGCACGCCCCCGCTCCAGCTACGGCCACCTGCCGGCCGACACAGATCAGCCGGCCGAGCTCCAAGCCCCCCTGCGGCCGACTCCGCCTACGACCTCGATGACCAAAGCAATGAGTACAACGTGGCCGTATGGGTCCACCTTACAGACGCGCTCGACTGACACCTTGCAGGTGCACGACGAAATTGACCCTCGTTGCCATCCCGAAGGCCCTGCTGCTGATCTAATCGCGTTCAGTTCTTCGTCCCAGACGGGAACCCTGACTTGACCGCAAACCGCGGCCGCATGTCAGGACTTCATTATGGCCACCAATGCCCTCATACCGTTGCCCGCTGCCAGCGACCTCGCTGCTTCATCTGCTGCCCTGGCACTACTCGATCCCAGCAACCTCGGAACACTGCCTTGGGTACCGCTCATCCCCGAGCGTCAGCGCCGCCAGCACCATGTCTTCGTCTCCGCTGATCACCGTTTCAAGGCAGCGGCCCGCTTTCTTCAAGCACTGTGGCGCGAGGACCGTAACCTCGCCATCGGCCGCTATCCCGACAACACCACTAGCCGACGCCGACGCTTAGGCTCACGCATCAGCATGTCTGCCGGCGGGGACGGCGCGAACTTCCTTCATCCCTGCATCATTCCGGTCGTGGCGCAGGCCCTTCACTACCGTGAACCCGGGGCGGTCTATGACGTGGACCGGCTCAAGACAAACCTGCTTTCGTCTCAACCCCTGACGTTCAACCTGTTCGGCTTGCTCGCCCGCGACTTCGACCTTGCTACCCGCTTCATCGCCGACCTTCTGCCAGGGGCCATGGCCGAAGTGACAGACCTTCTCTTCGAGCACAGTCCAAGCCGCGGCGACCCACGCTTCACCGCCGATGGCACTGCCTTCGACCTTGCCATCCGCGGCCGCTCAGCCACAGGAGAGCGCGTCTTCATCGGCATCGAGGTGAAATACAGCGAGAGCGCCTACGAACCAGCCCCGCGTTGCAACGAACGATACGCGACCCTCGCACCGACCACCGACCTATTCATCGACGCAGCCGACCCCGGCCTTGTCTCCAATCCCTGCCAACAACTCTACCGCCAGCACTGCCTCGCCGCCTCGATCCTCGACCAAGGCCTAGCGGACCACGCCATCCTCGCCTTCATCGCGCCAAGCCACAATCACCTGGCCCAAACCGCGGCCACGACCTACGTCCGCCACCTCCACTCAGCCGCGACCGGCCGCATCCCCTTCATTCCCCTGACGTTGGAACGCACAATCGCAGCCTTGGCCACTGCTGGGCTCCCTGACCACGCCCGTGCGCTTCACCGCCGCTACCTCGACTGGTGGCTTGTGGACGGCGAACTTCACCTCGACGACGTCTCGGCCGCGGCCAGCAACCTATTCACCGCCGCTGCTTTCGCCGACCGAGCGACACGGCGGTCCGCACGCGCCGCCTAAGCCGCCCCAACCTCCTTCATTTCAGCAGCACGGTCTCGGCTTAGGCACATCACACCCACCGGGCCGAGGCCACGCGCTGTCGACGCAACCGAGGCTATTGCCATGACCGTTTTGCAGCTCACCGATCACGACCGCGCCCAGCTCCTGGCCCACGGCTGTGCATCCCAACGCGATCCTGATTTCGACCCACCTCCGGTACTGAAGCTATTCATGCCCGACGGTCCCGGCACTTGGCTCCTGACCTAACTCGATCCACACGAGCCCGAACGCGCGTTTGGCCTCTGTGACCTCGGCCATGGCACGCCAGAACTCGGCTATGTCGTGCTCACAGAACTCGCGATGATTCGCGGCTGCTTTCAGCTTCCCATTGAGCGCGACGCCTACTTCGAGCCAAGCGAACCCCTATCTCACTACGCTCGGGAAGCTACGGTAGCCGGCGGTACCACCGCCTGACCACCGGCCCCTCAACGCCATCACTTACCGAGCCGACGCTGCCCCTACGCCGGCCCACCACGCCACCAGACGCTCACCACCCAGATAACCACATCTCAGGATTCTCGCGAAATTGGGCACGGCCAAGTGTTTGAAACTATGGAGCCGTCGACCCAATCCTTCTGCCGACATTCGGCCTTCTTTGCCTCCAGCGAGCTGTAGCTCATCCCACCGAGAAGCCAGCAACAGACCGGGCAAATTGCAGCAAATATGTACCGAGGCCCGCTGCGTGAAATGACCAGACTTAGCTATATAAAAAATACAGCCACTGAGGCCGGTCAGTAACAATGGATCCATATAGCAAATAAGTCTCCGAATAAGATTTAGGTCAGGAAGCAAAGATGAAAAATACGAATAGCACGTTCGTGCCGTTGGAGCCCATCGACGCCGACAGGTACCAGAGGCCTGACCCTTCTATCTTGTTCAGAATAGAACGGAAAATCCATGCTCGGAAATGCGAGGTCTTTCGATCGTGGACTGAGGAAGAGACATTCAAGCGCTGGATCGCGCCTCCCAATCATCAACTGGTTTTCTGCTCTGTCAGATCTAGAGACAAGAGTGTCTGGAAAGTGAAGAGCCAATCTGAAGGCGCCATATGCGTCGAGCACATTTTGGACTGCCAAACAAATCTCGAAAATAATTGTCTTGAGTTTCAGTATTCAATGTCGCAAGTTCCTGACACAGAAAATTCGCACCCTGTTCATATAATGTTCGAATTAGAAGAAATACAGTCGCCTTATAATCAAGAGGCAACTAAATACACAATGGATTTGCATTTTCACACCGCGAAACTATGGAGGCTCACGAGCAGCGTCGACATTCACACCTTTTGGATTGATGCCACCGAACGTATGGCCCTGCTTGTGGAGCGACAGAACATCCTATCGCGCTCATAGGGGCTGTATGCCCTTCCCCGGCGTCGGGCACGTTCGAGCGGCAGGGCACGGATTTACCTGGGTGCCTGAGGATTACGGCAACCGCGACATCAAGTAGACACCTTTCGGGACCAGAAGCTCTGAGGATTAAAACTCCTTCTACCATGGCCTGATTATAGGTAGGCGCCCCAAAGCTCGGACGGACCTTCTATAGGTGTCCGCTTCCGCAAGACTGTTTGCGGAAGCGGACAGGCAGTGAGTCACCCGACTCGCTAGTAGAGCGGGCAGTCCGCGTCCGACCCAAGCTCGTCATAGCGGGCATTCAATCGCATTCTCCAAAGCGGACGCTCTTCGTACCGCCGATCAAACATGCGAAATGTAAGCTCGACCATACGGGGGAACGCTTTACCCTCGTCCAGCCCATAATGCTTCATTGGAAAGATATCCGGTGGCTTAAATAGAAAGTGCTGACGGTCGTTACTCTTCGGTTGCACCGCCCTCGACCATTCCGGACCACCGCACTGAAGCATCCCGGTCGAACTCTGGAGACGTCGCAGCAAAGCTCGTCGTAGGTTCGCGCGCCGAAAACATCATGGATGCTCCGATGGCGACGAGACCTGCCCTCGCTCGGAGATCGTCCCGCTGGCGAGGATCATTCGAGACCGCTTCCGCTTCCCGCTGAAGCCGGAGATTGGACGGCGAACGTCGCCGCCACGATCCGTTTCCAAGACGGTATGGCAATCGCGCTGACGGAGTCTGTCATGGGTCACCCGTGGATCGATGGGACGGCGGCCGTGGCCGCCCTGTAGATATCGGAAGCTTCCATGACCGCACGGCCCTGGCCGCGGCGCGCGACGGCGAGCATGGCGCGGCCGATCACCTCGGTTGTCAGGAGTTGCGAGGGGGCGATGCGGCGCAGCAGATGCAGCACCGGGCCGGCCAACCGGTAGAGAAGACGGTAGGACGTGGTCTTCGAACGTTCGCCGTGCATCGGCAGGATCACGGCCGGCCGGAACATGAAAGCCCCCGCGAACGGCAACGCTTGCAGCGCATTCTCGGTGCGTCCCTTGACACGCGCCCACATGCTCCGCCCGCGTCCGCCACCATCAGTGCCGGCCCCGGACACGTATACGAAGGTCATGTCGGGATCGAGCAGGGCCATCCTCTCCGCCACGGCCAGCGTCAGGTCGTGGGTCAGCCGGACGTACTCGGCCTCGGTCAGGCCGGAGGACGTCACCCCGAGGCAGAAGAAGCAGGCGTCGTATCCCATCATCTCCCGCCATGCCGTCGGTCCGGGATCGAATAGGTCCTGGACGATGGTCTCGTGCAGCTTGGGATGCGCGCGTCCGGTCGGGGTGCGTCCGACCGCCCTGACCTCGGTCACGTCGGAGGCGAGCAGGCATTCGCGTAGGACGCCCGCACCGACCATGCCGGTGGCGCCGAACAGCAGGATTCTCATGGGGCCGATCCTAGTGCAGGGAGCGCCAGCGCGCCGGCGTCGTGCCCTCCAGGCTCCGGAAGGCGCGGTAGAACGAGTTCGTGTCGTCGTAGCCGAGCAGGTAGGCGACCTCGTTCATGTCGAGGGCGGGATCGGCGAGGTATTGGCGCACCAGCTCCCGGCGAACGTCGGCGAGGATTTGTCGGAAGCTGCCGCCCTCCTCGGTGATGCGCCGCTGAAGGGTTCGGGCGGTCAATCCCAGTTCCTGCGCCACCGCGCCGACGTCGGGCGCCTGACCGGCCAGGAGCCGCTTCAGCACCCACTTCACCTGCTCAGTGATCGAGACTTTGGACAGGTGCTCCTGCCTCTGACGTGCGAGATGAGGGTCGAGCACGTCGAGCATCTCGGGATTGTGCGAGACCATCGCCACATCGAGGTCCGACCGGTTCAGGACGAGCACGCTCCGGTCCGCGCCCTGCACCACAGGACAGCCGAGGTATTCCGCATGCCGAGCCACGTCCCGGCCGGTCCCCGACAGTTCGAGGCGACGGGGCCGGATATCCCGGCCCGTCCCACGTCGCCCGAGCTCGACGAACGCGGCGAAGGCCGCGTCGATGAGCACAGGCGGCGCCTCCTCGCTGGCGAGCGGCCAGGCGAGAGTGATGCTGAATGTGTCGCCGTCCTCTTCCAGGATCATCTCCTCGGGCGAGCACAGTGCCTTGAAGCGGGCGACCCGCGTGAGTGCATCGCGGAGGTCGCGCGCGTAGTACGCGGCGAGGAAGGCCGGCGGTAGGGTGCCAGGCTCCATGCCGGTCACCAACCTCAACCCGACGCCGGAATCCGACGACAGCGCCTGCAAGGATCGCCACAGCGAGAAGTATTGCGCTGTGGTGACCTGCGCGCGGGCATCGGCGGCGAGGGTCGCCGGAAGCCGCGCATGTCGTAGTACCGCGGTCGGGGTGAGCCCGACGGCGTCGAGCCCTTGCCAGAAGGCCGGGGCGACCTTGAATCGGTCGGGGGGACACGACGCCATCTCAGGTTTCCCTACTTGGCCTGGAAGCCGCCATCGATGTTCAAGACGTGCCCGGTGACGAAGGACGCCTCGTCGGAGAGCAGCCAAACGATACCGTTGGCGATCTCCTCGGGACGGCCCATCCGGCCCATCGGGTGCATGCCGGAGATCATCGTCTCGTCGTACTGCCCGAGCTCGATCTGCTTCTCGATCAAGTCGGTCTTGATGGCTCCGGGCGCGACGGCGTTGATGCGGATGTTCTTGGTTGCGTAGTCGAGGGCGCCGGACTTCGTCAGTCCGACCACCGCATGCTTGGTCGCGGCGTAGGTGCCGGCCCAGGGAATGCCGTTCAGGCCGGCGATGGACGCCAGGTTCACGATGGCGCCACCGCCCTGTCGCTCCATCTGATGGATCTCCTGCTTCATGCAGAAGTACAGGCCCAGGACGTTGGTCTGCAGCATGCCGTTGAAGGCCTCGGTGTCCGAAGCGCCGATGGTCTTGTTCTCGTTCGAAATACCCGCGTTGTTCACCGCGAGGTCGAGCCTGCCGTAGCGGGAGACGATGTCCGCGATGGTCCGGCCGACGGCCTCCTCGCTGTCCACGTCGCAGGTGACGAAGGAGGCCTCGCCACCGGCGGCCTCGATCTCCTGGACGGCCTGGCGTCCGCGGTCATCGCGACGGCCGGTGAGCACGACTTTGACGCCGCGACGCGCGAGGATCAGCGCCGTCGCCTTGCCGATTCCGGTCGCTCCACCGGTGATGAGCGCGATCTTGTCGGTCATGAATGGGTCCGTTCGTGTCTGAGCCATGGATGCCGCCTCCGAAGTGCCCGGGGCGATCAACCAAGACATCGACGGTTTGCATCGTCTTCGAACTAGCGCGTCATGCCAATCGACTTGCAATAATTGCCATTCGGTATGCGCGATCCGTGGGAGGTCGACGTGGCGCAGGCTGGCTTTCGGGGAAGGCGAGCATCAAAGGCCATTCGGCCGTTCGAAATGGGTCAGATCCCCTTTTGAGCAAATCGCCTCTCGCCGAATGTCTGCTTATCCGTATCGTGATCCGAAAGCAGATCGTCGCAAAACCACCCCGAGCGGTCTCTCGGCTTTCGACCCAACCCAGCCGTCCATCACGGTGCCGCTATCCCTCACCGTTCATGATTCTTAAGTCGTATTCGTCCTGCGTGATGGTTCCAACCGCCGCCACGTTCTCGCGATCAGGCTGCGGCAGGTCCTCCTGCAAAAAGTCCAGCCGCTTCCACTCGGCTACGGGTGCGTTTCCCAGCGCGTCGGGCACGTAGCGCGAGCTGGCATCACGTCGGTAACGGTGAACGTAGCGCGGGCAGTTCAAGAAGATCTGGGTTGGACGGATCCGCATGACGATGTCGGCGCCCGGAATCGGGACGGTCTCTTCCAGCCTGGCAACCCCATGCACCCGCAGACGTCGCGGTGTCTCGAAGTCGATGAAGAGGAGACCCACGCGGACCTCCCCCATGACATTGCCCATCGACAGGAACATGCCGTTTCCATCGTAGCAGGGTAGCAGCAAGTCATCGCCTTGGAGCAACACAAACCCCGGTGCACCGCCCTTGTAGGAAACGGTTGGCTGGCCGGTGGCATCGATGGTCGACAGGAACACCATGTCGCGCGACGCGATGAAGGTCCGGTCGGCCTCCGAGAGCCGGTCGCCGACGATTGCGCGCTCCTGTGCGTCAGCCAGCCGGCGCGTGCCGAAGCGGTCCTGCAACGCCCGGTGTTGGGCCGTGTAGAAGCTGCCCATGACGGTTCTTCTCAGGCTACGACCGGTTGGGCTTGGGAGCCGACGCCCATCCGACCGTCCCTCCTGGCCCGAACGATGGCGAACAGGTCCTCGATCCGCTGTCGTTCCTCGACCGAGTGCGGAAGTAGATAGGCGCAAGAGACGTAGACGATCAGATTGACGACCAAGCCGAAGCAGCCGGAGGTCAGGCCGAAGCCGAAGGGCAATTGACCACCATGGATGACCTCCAGCCCGACCGCTGTGACGAAGCCCAGGATCATGCCGGCGAACGCACCCTGCCGGTTCCCGCGCTTCCAGAAGATGCCAAGAAACTGCGGGACCGAGAGCTGGATGATGCCCTGGTAGGCCAGTACCGCCAGCGAGAAGAGCGCCGGCAAGGTCAGGGTCGCCAACCAGGACGCCAGGAGTGTCAGAAGGAGCATGCCGACCTTGGCGATGACGATCATCCGCTTCTGGTCGAGTTCGACGTAGTTGCCGACGAGGTCGTTGGCGAGTTGCGCGCCGTAGGCCTGGATGTTGCCGTCCGTGTGCCCCATCGAAGCGGCGAGCAGCACGACGCCGGCGAGGCCCAGCAACACGAGACCGCCAGCCTGTTGGGAGACGATGAACCAGACGTCGTCGGGCTTGGCCACCGCTTCCGGCACCTTGGAGGCGAGCATGCCGAAGATCAGGAGCGCCACCCCGAACAGGAACGTCAGCGGCACGGCGAGGGCGGCCGATTTCTTCAGGCTGTGCACGCCATCAGCCGTGAACAGCCGCACGAAGATGTAAGGCCAGCACCAGCCACCGAGCGCGCCGGTGAACATCAGCGCGAACAGGTAGAGCGGGCCTTCCTTGGAGCCGAAGCTCGGGATCGCGAACATCTTCGGATCGAGGGTGGCGAGCGTGCTGCCTTTGACGACCACGAGCCAGACGATCAATCCGAGGAGCATCAGACCACCGCCGATATAGGCGACGATGCCCTGGAGGTAGTCGGAGATCACCACGCCGCGCATGCCCATGCGCACCGTCCAGATCTGACGGATCGCGATGACGAGGACGCCCACGACGACGGAACTGGAGAAGGACAGGGCACCCAGCGACATCGCCTGAAAGAGGTTGCCCAGGGCCTGCATCCCGAGCACCAGCCAGGGTAGGCCGGACACGATGCCGATCAGTGCCGCAACCGTCCGGATGTGGCGTGAGCCGTAGCGCAGCGCGAACAGGTCGCCCTGCGTGCGTAGGTCGTAGGCCTTGCCCCAGACCCAGACCGGCCGGGCCAGCACGAAGAGCAGCACGACGGTCAGGAGCGAGTAGGACAGGACGTAGAAAGACATCACGCCGGCCGTCACCGAGAGGGCGCCGAAGGCGGTGAACATCGAGCCCGGATACCAGGTGTTGAGGAACGACATCGCTTGGTAGCGGGCTCCGAACGAGCGGCCACCCACGGCATAATCGGTGAAGGACTGATCGACGGTACGATTGTGCTGGAGTACCCAGACGACGGCGGCGAAGAACAGGGCGAGCAGACCGAAGGTGATGATCATGCCGCGCTCCCCTCGTCAGCCACGTCGAGCAGGTAGGCGGCGATCAAGCTTGTGGTGATGCACAGACTGACGGCCAGGAAGTAGAACAACGCGATCGGAATCCCGGCAATCGGGGCCGTTTGGCCGTCGGCTGCCCAGTAGAGCGGCGGGGCCAGCGCGACGATGGCGTCGAGCACGAACCACAGTTTGACGATCCCGCGCCGGAATGGCGCAGGTGAGCCTTGTTGCAGCATGGCGTTTCCTCGTTTTCTTGTTCAGTGGAGAAGGGGGGCGAGCTTGTCGAAGCAGCTCGGCCAATCCTCCTCGTAGGCCTTCCGGATGTCCGCGCGGGCGATCCGCTTGTGGGTCAGGCGCATCTCGCTTGTGCCGTCATCCCGTGGGATGAAGTCGATCTGCAGAAGCGTCTCCTCCCCGCGCAGGAGGTCGAGGGGGCCGTCGTAGGTCCACGTTTGGACGATACGTCGACCAGGTTCGAGCTCTCGGTAGCAGCCGCTGATGCGATGTTCGGCTCCGTCAGGCCCACGGGTCTGCAACCGGAAGCGACCACCCACTCGAAGATCGGTTTCGGCTTGCTCGACCACGTTCTGACCAGGCGCGAGCCAACGCTGGATCATCACCGGGTCGGTCCAGGCCTGGTAGAGCTTGTCGCAGGTCGCCTGAAATGTTCGGACGAGGACGACGGCGGGTTCAGTTTCGGTCATCATCGTGCTCGTCGTTCAGCAGATCATCGAGAGCATCGAGCCGCTCGTCCCAGAAAGCGGTGTAGGTGCGCAGCCAGGAGAGGGCCTGAACAAGGGGCTGCCGTTCAAGCGAGCAGCGATGCACCCGCCCTTCGACCGCGCGCCTCAGAAGGCCCGCTTCTTCGAGAACACGGACGTGTTTGGAGGCGGCAGCCAGGGACATGGCGTGGGGCGCGGCCAGTTCGGAAACCGTGCGTTGTCCAGATGCAAGCTGATCGACCATGGCCCTGCGGGTTCGGTCCGCGAGGGCATGGAAGACGCCATCAAGCTTCTGGGGCGAATGCTCAACCATTTGGTTGATCATTGCAGGTCGGTCTGGCCAGCGCAAGAGGTCACCACGAAAGGGTATGCGCGGCCGGAAGGAGCGAACTCTGCTTCGATGGCCCGATCACGCGGAAGCGAACGGAGTGCTATCCGCCCGGCCCGGATCAGGTCGGCCTCCACCAAGCTGCCGGGAAGCGGACCTTCCGAGGGTCTGCATAGAGCCGTGCACGGGCGCGACGGCATAGTCTGCTTCTGCAAACTCCCGCCCGCAAACGGACTGTCGCAAATCCACCCGATTCAGCCGTAGAACGGACAGGCGGGCCCCGACCTATTAAGGCCATCCAGGCTCGGTGGGGGGGGGGTTCAAACTGCGGACATACTGCTGTTCGCAGCCAACGTCGGCCCAGCCGCTGAAATGCCGGCAGCTAACGTTGGCTTACGAAGCGCTCAGGTCGCCGCCAGCCGGTAAGTACGGAACTCTTCCACGATGGAGTGGCGCGATGGATGCCAGCCGAGTTGGCGTTCTGCCTTCTCCCCAGAAACTACCGTATCGCTCGCGATTGCGTCCGCGAACGCCCACAGTACCAAGCGTGCCTCCTCCAGGGGCCACGCCTCCACCTTGCCTCCGGCACCAGCCGCCTCGCTTGCCGCGCGTGCAATCTCCACGAGGGGGATCGCCGCTCCGTGGACACCGTTGAAGATCGAACCTGCCGGTGCCCTTTCGAGCGCGAGCACGTAGAGGTCAGCAAGGTCCTCGGCGTGCACGGTCGTCCAGCGGTTCCGTCCGTCGCCGATGTAGCGCGCTGCACCGCCTTCCTTGGCTGCGCCATACATCATCATCGCGGTGCCGCCCTGGTTGCCATAGACCCAGCCCGGTCGGATCACGATGGGGTGGACACCATCGGACCTGGAGGCCAGGATCTCGGCTTCCAGCGCCTCGCGGAAGCGTACAAGGTCGACGGGGTTCAGCGTAGCGTCCTCAGTCACCGGCATGTCGCCGGTCGGTCCATAGATTAGGCAACCACTCGTGTAGATGAACCGCTTTGAGGTACCGCGAAGCGCAACGATGATCGCACGCGTCGCCGTC
Organism: Methylobacterium sp. Leaf104; assembly: GCF_001422885.1. Classification (GTDB taxonomy): domain Bacteria; phylum Pseudomonadota; class Alphaproteobacteria; order Rhizobiales; family Beijerinckiaceae; genus Methylobacterium. Next base: position 33,196 of record NZ_LMMZ01000008.1, read on the forward strand.
TCGTCGTAGGCCGCCGTATTCTGGTCGTTCGGCGAAGCGGCATGCACGACAGCATCGACGCTGCGCGCGGCTTCTGCGACGCTCGCAGGATCGGCGAGGTTGCCATGAACCACCGTGAAGCCTGCGCCCCTCAGCTTGGTGGCGCTCGTATCGGAACGAACGAGCGCCACGACTTCGTGCCCGTTCTCACGCAATCGGCGGGCTACGGCGCCTCCGATCAGACCCGTAGCTCCGGTCATCAAAACCCGCATGTCCATCTCCCCTTCGATCTTCGGTGAGGCCGTTGAAGCGGACTGGCGTTTCGAAGGGAAATCGTGCGTTCTGATTAGGCGACATCGCTCACGCTGATGCCATTAGGCCCCGGCGGAAACCTCGGCGATGATATCGCGCAGCCAGATCGTGGCCGCGTGCTCATCCGCGCGTCGGTGCCACATCAGCGCGAGCGGCCAATCCGACAGGGCGACAGGCGTTTCATGCACGGCGATGCCAATGTCCATGGCCGCGAACCGGTGAGCGACGCGGGCGGCCAGTGTCGCGATAAGGTCGGTTTCGGCGACGACGAAAGGCGCAACCAAGAACTGCGGTAAGCTCAGCACCACGCGGCGTTCGAGCCCGAGCTTAGCGAGCTTGTGGTCAACCAGTCCCACGCGGTCACCCTCGGGAGAGACCAGAAGGTGTGGGACGGCCAGGAAGGCTTCAAGGTTGATGCCATCAACGAAGGCGGGGTGCCCGCGCCGCGCGATGCAGGAAAAGCCTTCCCTGAGCAGCGGACGTGTGATGATGCGTGCCGATGCTTCGACCGGAACGCCGACCACGAGGTTCGCCTCGCCGCTGTCGAGGAGGTCCACAGCCTCGCCTCGGCTGAACATCCCGCAGACACGCAAGTCGATGCCGGGTGCCTCGACGCCAAGGCGTGCGAGCAGCGGCGGCAAAAGGACAAACGCGGCGTAGTCGCTCATCGCGACCGTGAAGGCACGCTCGGCGGTCGCGGGATCGAAGCCATCAGCCCGCAGCACGCCGCGAACCAAGCGTAGGACCTCGGAGACGGGACCAGCAACGTCGTCGGCACGGGCTGTAGGCTGCATGCCCAACGGTGTCCGGACGAACAGTTCATCCGCAAGCAACTCGCGCAGGCGGGTGAGCGCTCCGCTCATTGCCGATTGGCTGAGACCGATGCGCAGACCTGCGCGCGTCACGTGGCGCTCGGCATAGAGCGCGTCGAACGCCTTCAGCAAGTTAAGATCGAAGCTGCCTATGTCCATCCGGAAGACACTAGGCTGTTTGCTCAACGTCCGCTTCAGTGATTTCCGCCTCGGGAGCCGACCGGCAGAAATCCACCCAGAGCGGACCGGTGGTTGTCGACCCAACCCTGTCGTTCAGGCTGCGAAATCAGATGCTCGGAAGCAGACGTTGATGTGGCTTCGACGCCAATGTGCTGAGCCATCCTCGCCCCCTGCTAGACCGTAAGGTCTCTCAGCCTTTCGGCCAGGCTTGCCGAGGCAAGGTCGCCGCGATTGAGGATCTGGCTCGCGCCGCGAAGCTTACTCCGGTCGTCCGCCGAGAACTCTCGACCCGTCAGCACGATCACCGGGATGTCCGCGCTTCCGGGCACGGCTCGAACGCCTTCCAAGAAGCCGAAGCCGTCCAGGATGGGCATGTTCAAGTCTACGATCACCACGTCCGGCTTGTTATCGATCACCTGCTGCAAGCCCTCCTGGCCGTTCGAGGCCTCCACGACCGACCAGCCGTCCTCCTCCAGGGTGGAGCGCATCGCCATGCGGGTCATGGCCTCGTCTTCGACCAAGAGCACGGTGCCGCGCCGGTCCGGCTCCGCCAGCCTGAACTGGTTCACGATCTTGCCGAACCGAGCCCAGTTGACCGGCTTCAGCATGTAGTCCGAGGCGCCGAGGGACGCCGCCAGCTTGCGTTGGTCGACGGATGTCACCATCACGACCGGGATTGGCGCCAGCAACGCGTCCGACTTGATCTGGCTCAGCACCGACCATCCATCCACGCCCGGCATCATCACGTCCAGCAGGATGGCTCGCGGCCTCAGCTTCCGGGCAAGGTCAAGCCCGCTCCTGCCGTTCGTGGCCGTCCGGACCTGGAAGCCCTCGCGGTAGAGGAACCGCGTCGTGAGGGCGAGCTGATCTGTATCGTCGTCGATGACCAGGATGATGTCACCCTCCGCCCCGCCATCGCCGATGACGTCCGGATCGGAGGAGGCCTGCTCGTCGACGGGTGGAACATAGATCGCCGGCACGGTGAACGTGAAGGTGCTGCCCTGGCCGGGCACGCTGAACACCGTGATGGTCCCGAAAAGGATGTCGGCGAAGGCACGCGTGAGCGAAAGACCAAGGCCGGTCCCGCCGAAGTTGCGCGTCGTGGAGGAATCGGCTTGCTCGAAGCGCCGGAACAGACGCGACACCTGCTCGGCCGTCATGCCTATTCCCGAGTCCGAGACGGAGAACGATAGCTGGTCTCCACCCGAGGGGTCCGTGATGCGGGAGGCGGCAACCGTGATGGTCCCCTTGTCCGTGAACTTGGCTGCGTTACTCAGGAAGTTGAACAGCACCTGCCGCGTCTTGATCAGATCTGAATGCATCCGGCCCAGCCCGGGGGCGAACTGCATTTCAAGGCTGTTGCCCTTCTTGCCAACCAACGTCGCGACAGAACCCGCGACGTCGCGGAGCATGTCCTCCACCGCGAAATCCTCGGCATAGACATCCATCTTGCCGCTCTCGACCTTGGAGAGGTCCAGCACGTCGTTGATGAGCCCGAGCAGGTGGCGGGCGTTGCGCTCGACCTTGCCAATGTCGGCCACGAGGTCCGACGCCGCACAGCCGTCCGCGATCTCCTCTCCCATCATCTCGCTGTAACCGATGATTGCGGAAAGCGGGGTGCGGAGTTCATGGCTCATGTTCGCGAGGAAGTCGCTCTTCGCCGCGTTGGCTTGCTCGGCCGCTTCCTTGGCGGTCTTCGCCACGGCGTTGGCGTCGGTCAACGCCGTTTCCCTGTCAACGAGGACGTGGTTCGCGGCGTTGAGCCTCTCCAGTGTGGCTTCGTTCTGCACGACGGATCGACGCAGGGCATGGCAGATCCACACCATGGTCGCGCCGACCGTCGCGTACTGGCATAGCAGGGCGACGTCGACACTGCCGAGCATCCCATCGCGGGTGTAGAACCACGCGGCGATCAGGGTGGACAAAGACAGTGCCATCGTCCCGGCACTCCAGCCGAAAGCCAGGGTGACAACGAGCAGGACGGGAATATACAGCAGGAACGGTGCGACATGGGCCGGGGCCAGGAACCGGACGAACGTCATGGCCCCCACGAGCAGCAACGTGACGCCGTAATCGGTAACCGGTGAATGACGTCGGCGGGCGACGGTCCCGATCAGTTTGTGCAAGCTGCTCATGGAAGGGGAGTGTCACGGCCCGGGGGCTTTGGAAAGCGAACGATTCCCGCTGCCGGTTGCTTCCAAACGAAATGACCGTCGTTGCAGAATGCGGGTTTAGCAGTCCAGCCTGAACAGGCCGGACGAATGGTTTCGGCACAAGGTCGCCAAGGGTCATTCCTAAAAAAACGCCCGGCCTTTTGCTTTTATCGCCCTCGAAGCGAGGCAGTGAAATCTACCCTTTGCCGACAGGACCGGGGGCTACCAAGTGCTGGGGCTAGCCTCCTGCGGTAGATTTTAATGAGCAGTGGCGAGTGGGCTAAGATGTGCTCGACTTAACTCAGTCAACGGAACTTCCATGCCGACACGTAAGCCCTTCTCCGCGTAATCGAGGGTGACCTTGCCGTCGAGTTCGCGCTCAATGCTCATCGTGATCAAGCGCGTGCCAAAACCGCGACGTTCGGGAGAAGCTGCCGGTGGACCCCGAGCCTCAATCCAATCAAGGAGCAGGTGCCGCTCGCTGCGCCCAGTGCCGGCAATCGACCAGGCGACACGCACTTCGCCCCCCGGCACGGAAAGCGCGCCGTACTTGGCTGCGTTGGTGACGAGCTCATGCAGTGTCATGCCGAGCGATAGGACGTGACGGGGCGGCAGGTCGACGTCGGGTCCCTCGATCACGAAGGTGCAATCGCCGCCCCGGTATGGCCCAATCTCATTCTCCAGCACCGCGCGAAGGGGGGCGCTCGACCAATCGTCCTGCGTCAGCAGGTCGTGGGTCTTTGATAACGCCAGGATACGGGCCTCCAGCCGCTCCCCGGGTGCGTCGCCGCCCCGGGTCGACTGCCGCGCCAATGCCTGGACCGTGGCGAGTGTGTTCTTCACGCGGTGATTCAACTCGTGCAGCATCGTCACCTGCCGTTCCTGCATCGCCCGGCCGTTGCGGATCTCCTCTCGCAGCTCCGCCTCGTTGCGTTGCAGGCTTCCCGCCATGGCATCCAGCTTGCGCCCGAGCCTGCCGAACTCATCTCCCCCCTCAAGCCCGTTGCGGGCGGCGAAATCGCCGGCCTGCCACCGGGACGCCGTCCGAAGCAGGCGACCGAAGGGACGCCGGATGAAGAAGCGCCCGGCAAAAAGCGCGGCCACGACCGCCATGATGGCACCTAGCGCGATCAGGACCACTCCCCGACGTGTCGCCGCATCGACGTCGGCGTAGGCAAGGTCGCGGTCGCGGCCGACGGTGACCCAGGCCGCCGAGGTCGGGCCGGAAGGTTGGGTGTTTGCCAGGACCCTTTCGCGTCCGTCGATCCCGAGATCGACACGGACACCTTCGCCCCGTTCAATAAGGATGCGTAGTCGCTCAGGCGGGATCGGCTTTCCGATCCAACCATCGCCGTCCGGGTAGCGGACCAGGATCACATGGTTCTCGTCGGCGACGGTGACCGAGGTGCTCGACAGACGCAGGTTGCGCCGCAGATATTTAGCGAGCCAGTCGAGGTCTATGGCGGCGGCCAGGACGCCGACCGTCTGGCCGTCTACACCGTGAAGGGGCTGCGCGAAGTGTAGTGAGTCCTTCCGCGAGGCGTTGCCTCGGGCATAGGTGCCCATGACGAACGTGTCTTCAGCGACCGCACGACGCTGGTAGCTGCGGTCGGGCACCGCATACGAGCCGGCGGGCGATCCCACGCTGTTGCATACGACGGTCCCGTCGATCCGCGTCAGCGCGAGGACCGCGAGATGAGTATTGTCCGTCGCGGCACGGCGAAGGTACTCGGTGCAACCTGCGGGTTCCATGGAGCGCACGGAGGGGTCCTGCGCCACGAAGTTTAGCGCTTGGCGTGCCGTCTCGGCGACCTGCGAGAGGTCTTCAGCCACGGTCCGGGCGGTGGCCATGGCATCGGCGCGCACCGCCTCGTCGCGCGAGGTACGCAGGGCGTATTCGTTATATCCTTGAATCGCGAGGGCCGGCGTGAGCGCGAGCATCACCAGCAGCAGTATGCGGGTCGTCAGGGTCACGGCCGGCTCCGACCCGCGGTCACTCCGCCGCGGCTGACTTAGGATCGAGGAGAACGATCCGCATCCACCGCACTATCGAAACAAGGTTAATATCCGGCATCGCGCACCTCTAACGCTGGGCGACGGAATCCTGCAGGGGCCGCTAACCCTTCGAGGTTCGTGGAAGATGCGGCATAGCGATGTGGATCCAACCGTCGCGATCAGGCAGGACCTTCCGACGCTTCTTGACCGCAGCGCTCCCCGGCTTAGAACCGCGAAGTCTACTTCCGAGCCTTCCTCACCCTTGCGTCCGGCAAGAGGGACGGTCGAACGCAGGTGATCCGTCCATGGCGCTGGTGAAGAGGACGCGGCTCGCGCCGCAGGGAGAGGCCGCGGATGCCGGCGCGACCGTTCCGAACCCTTCGCCCGTCGCGCCCATCCCAGCCGGACGTTCGCGCGAACGGTCCCGCGCCAGACGGGAGAAGGCATCCGAACGGCTTGCGGCGGCGACGGAGGAACTCGCCGCCGGGGTGATCGAGGCTTCGTCGGCCGCAGAGGAACTGCGACGCTCGATGGAGCAGATCGCTTCCGGTGCCGAGGAAGCCGCCGGCGCCGCTCAGGAGTCCCTCGGTGCCATCGCCGGAATTTCCAGTCGCCTTTCCGAGGCCCGAGGGCGGGCGGACGCCTCGCGCCAGTCGACCACGGCATTCCAGACGCTGCTCACGGAGACCGGGGTCCATATCACCACGTCGGTCGCCGCCGTACAGGCCAATTCCGAACGGCAATCCGCCTCGGTCACGCTGATCGACGAGCTCGACCGCGCGGCCACGAGCATCGGCGAGATCACCGGCACGGTCGAGCACGTTTCCGACCAGACCAACCTTCTGGCCCTGAACGCCGCCATCGAGGCAGCGCGGGCGGGCGAGGACGGCCGGGGCTTCGCTGTCGTCGCCGATGAGGTGCGGGCTCTCGCCGAGACATCCGAGGCGAGCGCGGCCGAGGTCCGGACGCTGGCCGAGGCGATCCGCACCGAGGTCCGGGGCATTGGGGAGATCATCCGCGCTGCAGCCCGCACGGCGACGGCCGAGGCCGAGGCAGGCGCGCAGGTGACCGAGCGGTTGGAGGCGGCGCGGTCGGAGCTCGGCACGGTGTCGAACGGCGCACAGGCGATCCTCGCCGCAGCAATCGAGGCCGAGACGGCCATCAGGGAGGCGCAACGTGGCGCCGAACAGATCGCCGCCGCGGCCGAGGAACAGGCGGCGGCCGCTGGCCAGGCTCAGCAGGCGGTGGCGCAGCAGACTCAATCCCTCGACCAATCCCAGACGACGGCTCAGGCGTTGGCGGGCCTTGCCGACGACCTGACGGGTAGCGGGTCGGTTCAGGGGCAGGCCGAGGAGGTCGCCTCGGCTGCCGAGGAACTCTCCGCCACGGTCCAGGAGCTTTCCGGGGCGGCGAGCGAGATCCTCGCCGCCATCGACCAGATCAGCCGCGGCACCGGCATCCAGAGCGCCGCCGCACATCAGTCCAGCGTGGCGATGGAACAGGTCGAGCGCAGCGCCGCGGTCTTCAAGGCGAACGCGACGGTTGCCCGGGAGACGGTCGCGGGCATCGCCGCAACCCTGGCGGACGTGCGGGTCGGGGTGGGCTCACTTGTCGACGGGGTGGCGCGCTCGCTCGACGAGACCCGCGCCTGCCTAGGACGCGTCGGTGCACTGGAAGCCAGCAATCGCCGCATCGAGAAGATCATCGGGTCAATCGCCCTCGTCTCCGTGCAGGTGAACATGCTCGCGGTCAGCGGCGCCATCGAGGCTGCGCGTGCCGGCGAAGGGGGTCGAGGCTTCGCCGTCGTGTCGAACGACATCCGCGCCTTGGCCCGCGACGCCTCGGAGAACGCCGACCGCATCCGCGACACCGTCCGCGACATCCAGGACGGGGTCGGCGGTGTCCGCAGGGCACTTGAGCAGGTCGTCGCGGCGTCCGAGACGGAGATGCAACGCAATCGAGTGCTTTTCGCCACCCTCGCCGGCGTAGAGGGGGACGTCGTACGTTTGGAGGCAGGCAACACCGATATCCTGGCCGCCGCAGACGTTATTGTCGTCGCAGCCCGAGAGGGACTAAAGGGCTCGCAGCAGATCGCCGCCGCGGCGGAGCAGGCCGACCGTGCCTCCGGCGAGGCCGCCACCGCCGCACGCCAGCAGTCGAAGGGCGCCGAGGATCTCGCGGCGAGCATCGAGGAAATCGCATCGCTCGCCGACGAGCTGCAGGCCACGGATGCCTGAGGCAGACGGCACGGGCGACAGGCGCTACCTCGTCTTCACGCTGGGCACAGACGATTACGCCCTCGATGCGGGCCTCGTCCGCGAACTGCTTCGTCCGCCTCGGCTGACGCGGGTGCCCGGCGCCCCGTCCGCCTTGGCCGGGCTCGCCAACCTTCGCGGCACCGCCCTTCCGGTGCTCGACCTCCGTCGCGTTGTCCGCCCCGATCTGGAGCCCCCCACGGAACCAACCCGGGTCGTTGTGGCGGAGGCGGGCGAGGCGGTCGGGCTGATGGTCGACCGTGTCGTGTCATTCTTGGGGGGAACGGAATCGTTCGAGGGGGACGAGGCATCCAAGACCCGGCATCTCACCACCGCGGTCGGGTCGGGGCAGATTCGCGTGCTCGATCTCGGGACATTGATCACCGCCGCATTTCCCCGACGCCGGGCCGGAACGCCAGCGGTAGCTGGCGTTCGGCCCTCACGAGAGGAGTTTTCGGGCGCGGCGGAGGCGGAGCGCGTCGCGTTGGTTTCGTTCACGGCGGGTGGGCGATCCTATGCCCTGCCGTTGGAGCGGGTCGCGGAAGTTCTGGCGCTGCCGCCGGACGTCGTGCCGGTGCCGGGTGCCCAGACCGCCGCCCTGGGCATCATGGCGTTGCGAGGCGGAGTGCTGCCGTTGCTGAGCCTGCCGGTCCTGCTCGGCCTGGCCGCTCCCCCGCCAGGGGCGGAGGCGCGCATCGTCGTCGCGCGGATGGGGGGAACGGAGATCGGCCTCGTCGTCGATGCGCTGGGTCCGATCCTGCGGCTGGCGCCCGATGCTGTCGATCCGGTGCCGGCGGCGCTGGGTCGAGGCGGAACGACCGCAATCGACGCGATCTGCCGCATCGACCAGGCAGGTACGCTGATCTCCGTGCTCTCCGCCGACCGTTTGATCGAAGGAACGACCGTGACCGCCTCGCCTGCACGTTCCTCCGACGCCAGGACCGAGAACGCCGAGGCGGCGGGAGCGACGGAACAGTTCGTCGTCTTCGACGTCGCGGGTGAGAGCTACGGCGTCTCGGTCGGGTCGGTGCGCGAGGTGCTGCGCGTACCCGAGGTGATGACGCGTCTGCCCCGGTCGCCGCATATCGTCGTAGGCGCCATCGACGTGCGCGGCACTGTGCTCGCCGTGGTTGACCAGCGCCGGAGCTTCGGCCTTCCGCCCGGCGAGGCAAGTCCGCGGCGACGCATCGTCGTGCTCGAAGCCGGGGCCAATGTCGCCGGCCTGTTGGTCGACGGCGTCTCGCGGATGCTGCGCCTCGAAGCGGACGCCATCCGGCCGACGCCCGATTTTTCCGGCGACGCTGGGAACGGGGTCGACCGGGTCGCGACCCTGGATGACGGCAGCCTCCTGCCCATCGTTGACGCATCGGCCCTGCTTGCCGGGACCGAGCGGAGGGTGCGCGCGACGAATAAGCGGTCGGGCGTGCGAGAGGCCGGGACGGATACCGCGGAATGATCCGCCTCCTGGTCGTCGACGACTCCGCGCTGATGCGTAAGCTGCTTGGCGGCGTGTTCGCGCAAGAGGCGGATTTCGAGGTGGCCTTCGCCCGTGACGGCGAACAGGCGCTGGCCGAGCATGCCAGCTTCCGCCCCGACGTCATCACGCTCGACATCAACATGCCGGGCCTGGACGGTCTCGCCTGCCTCGACCGCATCATGCTGGATCGACCGACCCCGGTGGTGATGCTGTCGTCCCTGACCGCGGACGGCGCGGAAGTCACCCTCGATGCGTTGGAGCGCGGTGCCGTCGACTTTGTCGCCAAGCCCGGCGGAGCGGTTTCCCTGGAGATGGACCGTCTCGGCCCGCTAATCGTGCAAAGGGTACGGGCGGCTGCACGCGCCCGCCTTCGTCCAACTCTGCGCCTCGCCGAGCGCATCCGGGCCAGGAGCGCTACTTCGGCACGCGGTGCGGTGACACGTGCGCCGAGGCCGAAGTCCCTACCTTCGCCCGGCCCGACGTCCGACCCGTCTCCCACGCCCGGGCGCATCGAGGGCATCGTACTGGTCGGGACATCCACGGGCGGGCCGCCTGCGCTCGATGCCTTGCTGTCGCGTCTGCCCGCGGATTTCTCGTGGCCGGTCGTGATCGCCCAGCATATGCCCGGCAACTTCACGGGTCCCCTGTCACGCCGGCTCGACGGCCTGTGCGCCCTGAAAGTGCAGGAAGCCTCGCGGCCGATGCCGCTGACCCCGGGCAACGTCTACGTCGGCAAGGGAGACGCGGACATGACGCTCGCGCGCCGGCCCTCCGGATTGGTCGTGCAGCCGGTGCCGGCCCATGCCGACTATCCCTGGCACCCGAGCGCCGACCGTCTCGTCGCCAGTGCCCTCGAACTGGTCGAGCCCTCACGGCTGATCGGTATTCTCATGACGGGCATGGGTCGGGACGGCGCGGCGACGATGGCGGAGTTGCGGGCGAAGGGCGGCCGCACCATCGCCGAGAGCGAGGAGACGGCGGTGGTCTGGGGCATGCCGGGCGAACTCGTCAAGGCCGGCGGCGCAACGGTCGTCGTCCCGCTCGACGGCATCGCCGACGCACTCCTCAATATGGTGCTCTGATGCCGCTCGTCCGCCGAGATCCAACTTCTCCGACGATTTCCGCGACCGCGTCCACGCCTGACCTACAAAGGGATGCGGACGATCTCGGCTTCGACCTCGGAACAGAAAAAGACCCGCGCGCCCGCGAAACCCTGCTTGCGACGCTAGTGGCCATCGCCGATCCATCCGCTGCCGTCGCGCTCGCCCGGCACCTGCGCTCGGAGGATGCCGGGCTGCGCAACGCGTGTATCGAGGCGCTTCAGTCGATGCCCGCCGCAGCGGGCTCGGTGCTTCCGGGATTACTCTCCGATCCCGACCCCGACGTCCGAATCCTCGCAACCGAGATCGTGAGGACGCAGCGGACCGGACTCGCAAACGAATGGCTGGCGGGCCTGCTCGACGTCGAGACGCACCCGAACGTCTGCGGCGCGGCGGTCGAGGTCTTGGCCGAGGTCGGGACGCCGGACGCGATATCGGCGTTGCTGGCCGCCCGGACACGGTTCGCCTCGGAGGCATTCCTGCCATTGGCCATCGATACCGTGCTCGCGCGCCTCGACAAGGGTCGTTGAGCGCGTGGTCGATACCCCATCGACGGTCACCGACGCCGACTTCGCGCGCTTCTGCGAGTTCCTCTACCGGCGCACCGGCATCCTGTTCACGCCGGCCAAGCGCTACTTCGTTGACCGCCGGCTCGCCGAGCGCATGCAGGCGACCGCGTCCCGCTCGTTCACGGTATATCTCGCCCGCCTGCGCGCCGACCTGGACGGCGAGGTCGAGAACCTCATCAACGCCTTCACCATCAACGAGACCTACTTCTACCGCGAGGACCACCAACTCCGCTGCCTGACGTCCTCCTTGCTACCGGAACTCGTCGCCCACCGACCGGAAGGATCGACCGTGCGGATCTGGTCGATGCCCTGCTCGACCGGGGAGGAGCCGTACTCGGTGGCGCTCTGGCTGCTGGAGAACTGGCCGGAGGTCGACCGCTACGACATCGAGATCGTCGGATCGGACATCGATACCCGCGCGCTCGCCGCGGCCGAGGCAGGTCTGTACGGTGAGCGCGCTCTGATGCGGTTGAGCCCGGAACTCGTCGCCCGCTATTTCGTGCGCGAGGAGACGCGGCTCGGCCCGGCATGGCGCATCCTAGCGGACTTGCGCGGCTCGGTGCGCTTCACCCCTTGCAACCTGACCGATGCGACGACGATGGCTGTCCACGGCCGCTTCGACGTCGTGTTCTGCCGCAACGTGCTGATCTACTTCGACGACGCCTCCCGGCGGCTCGCGGCGGACAACATCTACGATGCCCTGGTTCCGGGCGGCTTCGTCTGCCTCGGTCATACCGAGAGCATGAGCCGGATTTCCCCGTTGTTCAGGGTCTGCCGCTACGACGACGCCATCGTCTACCGGCGGCCGCGTGAGGGCGAGCATGTCTGACACCGGTTCCCTACGCGTTGAGGCGCCACGCGTGCTCGTCGTCGACGACGGAGCTCTCGTGCGGATGTACTATCGCGGCATCCTTGAGCGGGCGGGTTTCGTGGTGGACGAGGCGCTCAACGGCATCGAGGGGCTGGAGCGCGTGTTGGGCGCGACCTACGACCTCCTCGTCGTGGACGTGAACATGCCGAAGATGGATGGATACAGCTTTCTTCGCGCCGTGCGTGGTCGCGAGCCCCCGATACGTTCGATCCCGTCCTTGATGACCAGCACGGAGGCCGCCGATGGCGACCGGGAAGCGGCGCGGATCGCGGGCGCGAACTTCTACCTGGTGAAGCCTTTGTCCGAGGACGTGCTGGTCGCGCATGCCAGGGCGCTTGTAGGCTCCCGTCCGTGAACGACCTGCTCGAACAGTTCCTCGACGAGACGCGCGAGCTCGTCCAGTCGGCCACCGAGGACCTGTTGGCGCTGGAGGCGGCGCCGGATGATACCGAGGCGGTAAACCGGGTGTTCCGCGCCTTCCACACGCTCAAGGGGTCCGTCGGGCTCTTCGATTTCCCGCCATGGTTCTCGCTCCTGCACGCCGCCGAGGACGGTCTGTCCGCAGCACGGGCCGGGACCCTCGCCGTCGATGCCGCGCTGATTGATCTCTCGCTGGAGACCCTCGACGCGACCGGACGTTGGGCCGACGCCGTCGAGACCGAAGGGACACTACCGGGGACTGCCGACGCCGAGGGAAGCGTCCTTGCCGGACGATACCGTTCCCTTCTCTCGTCAGGACCGGAGGCTCGCGCGATGGACGCCTCGGCGCTACCGGGCTGGGCGTCACGCCTCGCAGAGCCCCTGCGCGGTGTCGAGGGAAGGCCGCGGATCGCGGTGCGGTACCAGCCTCGCAGTGATTGCTTCTTCTCCGGTGATGATCCCCTCGGCCTCGTCCGGAAGGTCCCCGGCCTGCTCGCTGTCTCGGTCGAGCCGGCGGCGCCGTGGTCCCCGGACGAGGAGTTCGACGCCTTCGCCTGCAACCTCGCCATCGCGCTGATTTCGGATGCGCCTCGCGCCGAGATCGAGGCCGTTTTCCGTCTGGTGGGCGATCAGGTCACGGTCGTGGACTTGCCGACCGCAACCGACCAGCGAAACGCGTCGGGCGGGACGATATCGGCTAGCGCACCCGCGATGGAGCCAGTCGTTGCCGCGATACTCGCGGAACAGGTCCGGGTGCTGGCCGCAGCGGGAGAGGCGCAAACCGACGCGGGCCGTTTGGAAGCCTGCGCGCGCTCGGTGATGAATACCCTGCGGTCGGCCGGGCGATCCGGTGACGCCGACCGCTGTGGACAGGCACTCGGAAGCGGTCCGGATGCGCTTCGAGCGACCATCGAAGCCATCCTGACCGACCGGTCGAACGCCGCGTCGCCAACGGATGGCGAGGAGGATCATGGAGCGTCCGAGCCGCTCGGCGGTGACGCGGTCCGCACCCTGCGGGTAGACGCGGCTCGGGTCGACGCCCTCGTCGCGCTGGTCGGCGAGCTCGTCGTCGCGCGCAACGGCCTGGGCTATCTCGCCGCCCGGGCCGAGGCCGGCGAGGATGCGGGCATGCTGGCCCGGGCGATCCGGGAAGCGGATGCGAACATCGGACGCCTCTCGACGTCGTTGCACCGGAGCGCGATCTCACTCCGGCTCACGCCGCTGTCGAGTGTGTTCCGCCGATTCGGGCGCCAGGTGCGGGACGCAGCGCGCGGCCTCGGCAAGGATGTCGTCCTCGTAGTCGAAGGCGAGGCCGCGGAAGCGGACAAAGGCATCGTCGAGAACCTGTTCGAGCCGCTCCTGCACGTCGTGCGGAACGCGATCGATCACGGGCTTGAGGACGCGGTGAACCGGCGTCAGGTCGGCAAGCCCGAAGCTGGACGCATCTGCCTTGCCGCCGAGCAGGATGGCAACGGCATCGTCGTGTCGGTCTCCGACGACGGGCGGGGGATCGACCCGGCCTTCATCCGGCGCCGGGTCGTCGATCGCGGGCTTCTCCAGCCCGAAGCCGTCGCGAGCATGGATGATGCCGCCGTCACAGAGCTAATCTTCGCCCCCGGTTTCTCGACCGCCGAGAGCGTGGGGGCGCTGTCGGGGCGCGGTGTCGGCATGGATGCGGTACGGGCGGCGGCGGCGCGCATGGGGGGACGCGTCTCGGTCGAAAGCCGCGTCGGCCTCGGTACCACGATCCGCCTGCACCTGCCTCAAACCATCGCCCTGGCACGCATCATGGTCGTCGGTGCGGGCACGGAATCGTATGGCATCGCGATGGACGCCGTCGTGGAGGTCGTACGCAGGCCCCGGACGTGCATCCACGCAGTCGCAGGCGGGAACGCGACGGTCCTGCGAGGCCGGACGGTTCCGGTGTTCCGGCTCGTCGAGTTGCTTGGTCGGAGAGATCGTCCCCTCGACGGCGACGATGCGCTACTCTTGGTCGTCCGAGCGAACGGGGAGACGATCGCCGTTGAGGTCGACCGCTTCGAGGACCACATCGACACCGTGGTCCGGCCGCCTGCGGGCCTCGTCGGGTCCGTGGCGGGCGTGGGGGGGACGACCCTGCTCAGCGACGGCCGCGTGTTGCTCGTGCTTGACCCTGGCGGCATCCTCGCGGACGCGTCAGTACCCGCCAGGGCGGAGGATAGGTGATGGCCGTCGTTCGTCGAGTCGATGCCGGGCCGGGGACGCCGGTACGATTGGAAGGCGTCTGCCCGGTCGAGGACGCCGAGACGCTCGCCTCCCTCATCCTGGAAGACCCGAGTGCACCGGTGGACTGGACCGCCTGCACGCGCATGCACACGGCGGTGTACCAAGTCCTGCTTCGGCTGCGGCCCACCATCCTCGGTACCAGTGGCGATCCGTTCGTCGGCCGCTGGCTGACCCCGCCCAGCCCAGGATAACCCAACGCCACCGATACTTACGGCTTTGACTGGGGATGGTCCCGACGCATAGTGCCCGGCATCCTCATGCCTTCAAGCGAAATCAGGGCACCATCGCCTTTCATGCCGACCACAGTCCTCATCGTCGACGACAGCAAGCTCGCCCGCCTTGTCGGCGCCAAGCTCCTGCGCCAGCTCAAGCCGGACTGGGAGGTGGCGGAGGCGGCCAACGCCGATGCGGCGATGGCCGTCATGGACGAACGTCAGGTTGACGTGGCGCTGCTCGACTTCAACATGCCGGGAAAGGACGGCCTCGAATTGGCCGCCGACCTGCGGGCATCCAGACTCCACATGCCCATCGCCGTGGTCTCGGCGAACATTCAGGACGAGATCATCGCACGGGCCCGAAGCGTCGATGCCACCTTCCTGCCGAAGCCCCTCACCGAGGAGGCGCTCGCGGGCTTCCTGTCGGGTGCCGCGCTCAGGTTGCGCAGGACGGCCTCGTGACGACGGCCACCGTCGACCTCACGGAACTGCAGCGCGACGCCTTCACCGAGCTCGTGAACATCGGGGTTAGCAAGGCCGCCGCGAGCCTGCGAAAGATGATCGGCGTCCAGGTGCTCCTCTCTGTGCCGGCCGTGGAGATCGTGTCGCAGGCTCAGGCCGCGCGCATGATCGGCGAGCGCGAGGCGTCCGAACTCGTCGTGGTCCAACAGGACTTCACGGGCGCCTTCGCCGGACGCGCCCTCCTGATCTTCCCTCAGGAGAACGGGCGTGAGCTCGTGCGTGCGGTGGCCGGGGAGGAACTCACACCGGAGGAGGTGGCGGAGCTTGAGGACGAGGCCCTCACCGAGACTGGCAACGTCATCCTCAACGGATGCCTCGCCACGATGGCGAACCTGCTGCAGCGAACCCTGACGATGTCGCTGCCGGAGGTCATGCGGGGCGACGGACCCCGGATCTTCCGGACGGTCGGCCACGACGGGACCGACGCGCTTGTCCTGTTCCTCTACATCAACTTCGCGGTGCGGGAGCGCGACATCCGTGGCTACATCGCCATGCTCATGGACCTGCCCTCGCTGGAAAGCCTCAAGGTGTTGATCGACGAATTCGTCGAACGTGCAATCGGTGAGACGGAAGCGTGACGGAAGACCCGGGAGGCGCAGGCATCGAACCGCATCGATCCGAGGAGCTTGGTTCGCTTCGCCAAGCAACGAATGAGATGCGTCGCTTGGCTGGCCCGTTCATCGCCGCGCTGGAACTCATCCGCCAGCCGATGGTGGTCACGGACCCGCGCCTTCCGGACAATCCCATCGTCTTCGCAAACCGCTCCTTCCTGTCGTTGACAGGGTACGACTCAACCGAGGTCCTTGGACGCAACTGCCGATTTCTCCAGGGTCCCGACACGGACCCGGCTTCCGTGGCGCTCGTTCGAAGCGCGGTCGCAGGGCACAGGGAAATCAAGGTCCAGATCCTCAACTACCGCAAGGACGGCGGTACGTTCTGGAACGAGCTCTATCTCAGCCCGGTCTTCGACGAGACCGGTAGGCTCATGTACTTTTTCGCCTCCCAGGTGGACGTCACGCCCTCGCGCCAGGGGGCGGTCGCGCGAGAGCGACTGGCTAGTATCGAGCGGCGCTTGGCCGAAGCGCAGCGTCAACTCAAGATCACCGTCGCGGCGGCGGGTATCGCCGGGACCTGGGCTTGGGACATTCCGGGAAAGCGCCTCCACGTCGACGAACGCTTCGCCCTGCTCAACGGGATCGAACAAGATGTAGGCACCGATGGCGTTCCAACCGGCGCCTTCTTCAACCGCATCCATTCGCAGGACCTACCGAGGGTGCGCCTGGCGGTCAGCGGCATCCTGAATGGCGCCGAGGTCTTCGACAGGGAATATCGCCTCCAGGCACCGGACGGAGCGATCCGCTGGGTCCACGCCCGCGGACGGTGCGATTATGACGCCGACGGCAACCCCTTACGCTTCACCGGCGCCCTCGTCGAGATCACCGAACAGAAGCGGGTCGTCGAGCGATTGCGCATCGCCCAGACCGCCGGCCGCATCGGGACGTTCGAGTTCGTACCGGGGTTCGCCACCGTCGAAGTCTCTCCCCAGTTCTGCGCCCTCCTTGGCGTCGTCCCAGCGGTCAATCTGTCGGTTAGCGCAGTCAACGCCCTTGTCATCGACGGTGGTCCCTTGCTGGATCCGGGCCTCCGCGAGGCCGGGGAGCTTCCCTACGCCGAGATGCGTATCCGGCTGGCGGACATGGGCGAGACGCGCTGGCTCGCCCGGCGTGGCGAGGCCGTTCGCGACGACGAATCCTCCGAATTGCGACACGTCGGCGTGATCTACGACGTGACCGCGACGAAGGCGTCCGAGGTCGCCTTGCGAGAGATGAACGACACCTTGGAGGCCCGCGTCCAAGAGGCCATCGCCGAACGCGAGCAGGCCGAGGAACAGTTGCGCCAGTCCCAGAAGATGGAGGCCGTCGGACAGCTGACCGGGGGGATCGCGCACGATTTTAACAACCTGCTCACCGGCATCGTCGGGTCACTCGACCTGATGCAGACCCGCATTAACGAGGGCCGCACCGAAAATCTGTCACGCTACTCCAACCTCGCCATGGCCTCGGCGCAACGGGCCGCAGCGCTCACCCATCGCCTTCTCGCGTTCTCGCGCCAGCAACCGCTTGAGGCGAAGGCCGTCGACGTGAACCGGCTCGTTGGGTCCATGGACGACCTGCTGCGCCGCACGCTCGGTGAGCGCGTCCGCCTTGAGGTCGTGGTCTCGGGTGGCCTTTGGCTGACTCTCTGCGACCCCAACCAGTTGGAGAACGCCCTCCTGAACCTTGCCATCAACGCCCGTGACGCGATGCCGGAAGGGGGCAGGCTCATCATCGAGACGGTGAACAGCTTCCTCGACGACGCCTACGCCGCACGCGAGATCGGGGTCCGAGCCGGGCAGTACGTATGCGTCTGCGTGACCGATACGGGCACGGGTATGCCTCCGGACGTCATCGCCAAGGCGTTCGATCCGTTCTTCACAACGAAGCCCATCGGGCAGGGCACCGGCCTCGGACTGAGCATGATCTACGGATTCGCCAAGCAGTCAGAGGGCAACGTCAAGATCTACTCGGAGGCCGATAAAGGGACCTCGGTGAAGCTCTACCTGCCACGGTTTTTCGGTGAGTTCGAAGAGCCTGGCACTACCAGGGGCGAGACGCCCCGTGCCGAACTTGGCGAGACGGTCTTGGTTGTCGAGGACGACGATACGGTACGAACCCTCGTCGTCGAGGTGCTAGGTGAACTCGGCTACGCCACCCGGGAAGCGCCCGACGGACCTTCCGGTCTCCGCATCCTGCAGTCGGACGCGCGCATCGACCTCCTGGTCACGGATGTCGGTCTGCCTGGGCTCAACGGCCGACAGCTCGCGGACCAGGCCCGAACCGGGCGGCCGGACCTGAAGGTGCTGTTCATGACAGGCTACGCGGAGAACGCCGCCTTCGGTGCAGGCCACCTCGCACCCGGTATGCAGATGATCACCAAGCCTTTTCCGGTCGAAGGACTTGCGAGCAAGATCCGCTCGATCATCGAAGCATAAAGGTCCCCTGGTTACCCAGATACGCTTGACGCCAAAAATCGAGCTTGTAGGCGCCAATGGACATACGGGTTAATCAATCGTCCATGGCAGAACGTCAGCTTTCCGCGTCCTACGAACAGTAAGCAGACAGACTGAAAACCACCCCAAGCAGCCACTCCGCCTCCGACCCAATATAGTCGTACATGTTGTTGCGAGCGTCACCCGATAGCGGACATAGACCCAGCCTTTGCCGAACAGCAAAAAATGGCCCCTTACAAATTGTCGACATAATTCCATCGAAGGTCTGCTTCGAGTTCCAAAGCGGAAGTGACGTCGGCACCGGTGATCCGCTCGCGAAGGTCTTGATGTTCTCCGGTGCAATGATCCGTTTTTGTGATCAAAGCCCCGTTTCGAGGCATTTTCTTCACACGGGATAGTTGCCGGACGTCAGGCGAGGCTGCTTTCGAGGGAAAGCAGCCTCGCTGTCACTCACGTCTCATGTCGTGCCAGGATCGATGCCGCGAGCATGACGCCATAGGTGCCGACCGCCTCGCGGCGTCGGACATCGCCAACAATGTCAGGTAGCGACGCCTCCATTCGCGTGATTTGCGAACGGATGAACGCGCTCAATTTTGAGGGTTCTAAAAGTACGGGCGACCTAGAGTATCAATAACTTCCGCCCTCTTGGTCGACGTCAGGCCAGCGGCTGACCAAGCCACCCCGCTACGATCCGACGTCATGCCCGGCAGTCATCCCGTCCCTGTCGTGCGCGGCGCCGGCAACGTCCGACCGTGACGGGAGTTTCCAGTGCATCGAGGCGCCGGACGCGCCTTTGCCAGCCCCGAGCCCCAAGGAACATCATGTCCCGCGAGACCAGCATCCAGGCGACCGAGAAGTTCGGCGAACTCGTCAACGGCGGTCGGTTCGATGCCTTCCCCGAGGTCGTCGCCCCGGATTGCCACGATCACGACCCTGCGCCGGGCCAGCACATGGGTCCCGAGGGATACAAGGCTTTCTTCACGCAGCTCCGTTCCGCCTTCCCCGACATGCAGGTCGAGGTGAAGAAGCTCGTCGCCGACGGAGACAGCGTCGCCTTCGCCTACACGCTCACCGGCACACACCAGGGCGACTTCAACGGCCACAAGCCGACCGGGAAGGCCATCAAGGTCCGTGGCATGCAGATCGGCCGTTTCGTCGACGGCAAGATGGTTGAGCGGTGGGGCTCATCCGACGAGCTCGGCATCCTCAAGCAGATCGGCGCCATCGAGGGCTGATGGAGGCTTCGGCGAGGGCGTCCCGGCCACGGGACATCGTCAAGGCTCAGCCCGGGGCGGCCGATGGACCGCCCCGGACGCTCACGGACCGATCGCTGGCTACCCGACCCCTCAGGCGCTCCGGGCTTGGCCGGGATGACGGCCCTCCCCGAACTCCTCAATGATCTTGGCGCAGAAGGCCGGCAGGTCCTTGGGCGTGCGGCTCGTGACGAGCCCCTTGTCGCAAACGACCTCCTCATCGACCCATGTGCCACCGGCGTTCTCGATGTCGCGCCGGACCGTAGGATAGGAGGTCAGCGTCCGCCCTTTCACGACGTCGGCCTCAATCAGCGTCCATGGCCCGTGGCAGATGACCCCGACCGGCTTGCCCGCAGCGAAGAAGTCCCGGACGAACGCCACGATATCCTTGCTCGCCCGGAGCTTGTCGGCGCCGACGCAGCCGCCGGGGATGACGAGCCCGTCGTAGTCCGCGGCCGAGGCCCCATCGATGGTCCGGTCCACCTTGTAGCGGCCGGCGGGATCGAGGTCGTTGTTGACCGTCTCGGCCTCGCCGGGCTCCAGACCGATGACCGTCACTGTCGCCCCGGCCTGCTTCACCGCCTCATGGGGCTTAGCGAACTCTGGCTCCTCGGTGCCGCGCGGTGCGATCAGGATCGCGATCTTCTTACCCTGTAAGCTCATGTCATCGTCTTTCTGGATGTCAGGTTTCAACGGAGGCGCAGGTCGCGCCGTTCCTCACGCCGGGATGCGGTCGATGCCGGCGGTATCCTCGGCCGCCACGCCGTTCTCGCGGTGGCGGAAGTCGCTCAGCGCCCGGTAGACCTGGAGGCGCGCCCGCATCACCGAACCGAGCGGCCGGTGCGCCGCGAGGCTGTGTGCTGGACGGAAGGTCATGACCTCGTCGAAGTAGCGCACCCGCTCCGGCGAGTAGGCGTCCTGGCGCGGCAGGCGGAGCGTCGCCACGGTGCGGTAGGGGCTGACCGAGACCGGCCAGTCCACCGAGGCGTCCTCGATGGGTTGCCGCTCGGCATCGGCCCAGAGCTGCGCCTTGATCTCGAACACCACGTCGTTGTCTCGGAAGAACGCGACGGTGGCGTGCCGGAAGCCATCCTCGTCCTGATGCGGGTCGAGCCGCCACTCGGACAGCGCGCGCTGGGCCTCGGCCGTCGGCACGGCCCCGAGCTTGGCCACGTGGTAGCCGAAGCGCACGGGCGCCTGGCTAAAATAGCTGTCGGCCAGCGGGTGGCTGTAGGGATGGCCGAAGAAGTCGGCGAGCGCGCTCTCGGTGCCGAAGGCATGCAGCGCCTTGTTGAGGTTGCGCATGGTGGAGGACACCGCGCTCTTCACGCCCTCCGGCAGACCGGTCGACTTGCCGATGACCGTTCCGTCGCGCAGGAAGCCCGCCGCCGTACCGGAGGGAAAGGTGGTCCCGGTCGCAAGAACGAAATCCTGGGTGTCGGCCGCGTGGCCGGGCAGCTTCTCGCCGGGGACGTCGAACACCTTGATCGACATGCCGCGATGGGTCGACACACGATCGCCTAGGGTCTCGCCTGGCCCCTGAGCGAAGCGAACCGCAACTGGATGGGTACCTGGCGTGGCGAACAATCCCTGCGCCAGTTCGGGCGGCAGGCCGGCGCAAATCGTCAACTCGCCGGTGACGCAGGCCGAACTTTTTGCGTGGCTAGCCCGCACCGCATGGTGCTCGCGTGCCTCGACCGTCTCCGATTGCTGCGTCATGCCGGCAATTATGCCGTCAATCGTCTTCTGCTCGTCCACGGCGGGCTTCTCGATGTCGGGGGCGTATCGAAGGTAGGTCATGATCGTCCTCACGGTGATCGGGGAACTGAGGCGGACCGCGGCAGGAGAAAGCGCTGCGGACTCGGGGGTCGACGTATTGAGTCGGAAACGGGATCCTGTTCCGAACATCGAGGGGGCAGCGGGCCGTTCTTGGGAACTTCGCGACCGTCGAAAGTCTGCCTGAGTTCGGCTGCGCTATGGGTCGGCTTCGAAGCGCCGCTTCGTCTTCGCAGCAACAGAAGACTGGGCCATGGACTGGTTGCGGGGCGAAGGAGGCAAGCTCGGACGGTATGCTAGACGTCCCGTGGACGAGCGCGGGCTCGGGCGTGCGACAAGCCGTTTCAGGGCGCATCCTTCCCGACCGTTTCAAGGATAACGCGCGCAGTCTCGGCAGGCCGATCCCAATGCGGGAAGTGGCCGCAGCGCTCGAACCAGTGCAGCTGGGCCGTTGGGAAAGCTTTCTGGGCGCGGGTAGCCTGGCGTGGCAGCAGCAAATGGTCCTGGCGACCCCAGCCTATGGTGACCCGGCCGGGGGGCGTTGCCGAACCCTGCTGCAACGGACCGCGTGCCAGCTCACGCAGCATCGCATCGAACACCGGTGTGGCCGCCAGGCTCTGCAACTCCTTCTCGACAAGCTGTGGTGGCAGCACCGACGGACGGGCAGACAGTTGGGCCAGCAACAGGGTGCGGGTGATGGCGTGGCGCGACAGCCCGGCATGGAAGGGCCGCAGCAACCGCACCAGGCGTATCGATGCCGCGAGCGACCAGTGTAACCAGCGCGTCTCCCACCCTTGCCAGAAACCTCCGGGATCGAGCGCCACGCAGTGCCGACCGACGCCGCGCCGCGCCAACTCCAGAACCAGCCGGCCCCCCACCGAACTGCCGACAAGGTCCGCTGTCGTCAGGTCTTGCGACTGCACGAAGCCGGCAAGGGCGTCCGCATGGGCCTCCACCGTCTGCCGGCCCGCGAGTGGTGCCGAGCTGCCATGTCCCGGTAGGTCGACCAAGATCAGTTCGCGTGAGTCGCGCAATGCGGGCAAGAGCGGGTCCCAGGTGCGGAGATTGGACCCCAGCCCGTGGACCATGAGTAGCGGCCTGCCGTTGCCGAGGCGTTCAAAATGTAGGGACATGACGACATTGCCCTTCAGTATTCGCGCTGCGGTCCGAACATCGGTCCGTCGCAGATTTCGTCAGGCCGGGCGTGCCGGTCTAGTCCGCGGGCCGCTCAAATCGGACGCTTCGAGGCCGCGTCGCCGGTCTGATAGCCACCTACATGGCGCGGGGCCGAACCCACTCCGCAGTTTGCGAGCGCCGGATGTCACCGGGAAAACCCCACCGGAGTTCGCCAAGAGAGGGTGGCGCTTTGAATGCTCGCAGTGACGTAGACGTCACGTCCACGCCAACTCAGATGCCGGCGTACCAGGCATAGCCCTGGTCCTCCCAATAGCCGCCCTTGCCATCGCCGATGTGGGCGAAGCTCTCGACCACCTCGATGCGCATCACGTATTTCGCTTGCTTGTAGCCGAGGTTGCGCTCCACGCGCAGCCGCAGCGGTGCGCCGTTCGACACGGGAAGCGCCTCCCCGTTCATGTCGTAGGCCAGGATGGTCTGCGGGTGGAACGCGTCGACAAGGTCGATGCTCTCGTAGAACCGAACCGGCGTTCCGCCGCTCGCCTCATCGTCCTCCGTCGCCTGTTGGCCGCCGGAATCCTTCCTGCTCTCGTCGCCGCCCGACTGCTTCGTCATGCTCGGGTTGGCGTTGCCGGCGGGGACCTCGTCGGTCTCCTCACCGTCTCCTCCGCCTTCGAGAGCATTGCCCTGGTCCATGGTGTCGGCGCAGTGGAACACCACGTAGCGCGCCTGCGGCTTTAGCTTGGCCCGGGACAGCAGGTCGGCGAGTGGCACCCCGGTCCATTTCCCGATGGCGCTCCAGCCCTCAACACAATCGTGCCGGGTGATCTGGGTTCGGGCGGGAAGCTTGCGGAGTTCGGCCAGGGAAAGCTTGAGGGGCATTTCGACGAGGCCATCGACCTCCAGGTGGTACTTGGCGAACTTAGCCTTTGCCAGAACCTTATATGCCTTGTCCGGCGGGTCCTCGGTGCCGTTCGGCTTGAACCACGGCGAGATGTCCGCCTCGGCATATTCTGGGGCCAGCGCCCGGTCGGTGAGCAGCAGGCGCTGGACGAACAGGTTGGCGTCCTCGCCGGTCTTGAGCGTGCGCTTGAACCACTCGGCGTTGCCGAGGCGGTCACACCCGCCGAGCATGGCCGCCGCGGCCATGGCGGACGCTCCCGTCAGGAGGGCCCGTCGGCTGGGAAGGCGGCTCATGCCCGGGTCTCCCCGGTGACCGGTGCCGGCTCGACCTTGCGCTCGATCACGAACCAGCCGGTGACCATGCCGCGCATGTTGTTCCAAAAGCCGGAGAGGACGACGAGGGCGACGTGCACGACCACGAACAGGACGAGCAGGGCCGCCACGACGAAATGGATCGTGCGGGCCGACTGGCGCCCATCGAATAGCGTCAGCAAGAACGGGAAGGCCGCGTCCATCGCCGGAGACATCGCGAGGCCGGCCAGGACCTGCACCGGCAGGAGCACGAACAGCACCACAAGATAGGTGAGCTTCTGGATGACGTTGTAACGCTTGGCCTCGTCGCCCTGCGGGAAGCGCAGCGTCAGGTGCTCCCAAATCGAAGTGCCGAAATGCCGGATCTGGTCGCGCGACGGGATCACGCGGAACCGAAGCTGTCCGCTGACCAGTCCGTAGAGCAGGTAGGCAAGGCCGTTCAGGACGAAGGCCCAGGCGAAGAAAAAGTGCCAGGAGCGACCGCCGGTGAGGTCCTGGTCGCTCGGCAGTGTCGCCCAGACCGGGAAACCGCGGTCGGCCGCCTCGCCGTTGGAGCCAACAGAGGAGCCGAGCCAACCCGTGGTGTCGAAGACGTGACCGAACACCGTCGTCGTGCCCTTGGGCGGGTCGTCTTCGGTGGAGGACATCGCCATCAGCGGCGTGTCGAAGGTCGAGACCTTCCCCCAATATAAGGCTGGGTGAGCGTTGAAGATCTGCAAGCCGCTCATCAGCAGCACCAGGAGGCAGATCGCGTTGATCCAGTGGGTGACACGGATCACGATTGGGTGCCGGAACATCCATCGGCGGCGCTCGACCTCACCCGTGTCGGGCGCGGAACGCGTCAGGTAGGTACGGGGCACGCGGTCTCCCTCACGATGCTTGTCGTCCAGGGCGGAGGCCCCCGTAACGGGGCCTCCGAAAGCGTTGGCGATCACATGCCGCGGTTCATCATCCGCTTCTTCATCATGCGGCGCTTCATCATCTGCTTCCGCATCATGCGCTTCTTCATCATCATCCGGTCGCCGTGCATCATGCGCACCTGGGTAACGCCACTCTCGGACTGGAGGCCGTTGACGGACATCGGTGCAGCCGTGGCCGAACCGGCCGCGAGGCCGATGCCATTGAAGGCGGTCAGCGCGGTCAAGACGAGCGAGAACTTCTTCATGAGATATCTCCCGTAGAGGCGAATGACTTATTCATCCTACTGGGAAACAGGATTATTCTATCGTTGTTCCGAGAAATATTAGATCGATTTCTTTTAATTAAATCTCTTGGCAATACTCCTCGCGCGCTCAAGCCAGGGCTTCGAGCACGGGGATCATTTGTCGTTACGTATGGCTACGGGATCGGTCGGCGATAAGTTTCAGGACCGCCAAAAGCTTGTTCGAGGGCGGTGACCGGCGATAGCTGACCTAAGGGTCCGGTTTCGTCCCTTGGTGTTCCGTGCGCTACCAACTTAAAATGAGGCGGGGCGCCCCGTCGGACGGGGCGCCCCGAATATGTCGAATGAAAAACTTTGGCTTCGGCTTTGGCGATTGAGCTTCTCGTGTCGCGAACTGCCCAAGCTTGACGCTTGGTAGCGTCCGGAGCGTCCCTCAAGCGGCCCGGGCGGTCACCTTCTCGAAGGTACCGGTCGCGACCTGGTCTTCGAGCTGGGCCTTGAAGTCGGCGATACCAAGGACTTGGAAGGGATTACCGGACTCGTCGAGGAACTCGTAGAGCGCGTCCTCGATATTGCGGTTGCTGAAGAACACGATGGCGTCCTCGTCGCCGCCGCCCTCCATGTGCGGGTCGCCGTTCGCCACGCCCGAGACGTAGCTGCCTGTTGGGCGCGTCTCCTTGTGAGTTCCGTCCTCACGATAGAACCTGAGCTCGCCCTGCATCACGAGCGTCACGTAGGGGCTCTTGTGCCGATGCAGCATCACCTTCTGGTTCGCCGCGAACTTGAAGACGACATCGACGATGCGGTTCTCCTCGTCGACCTTGTAGACGAAGAAGGCGATGTGCGGCAGCCAGTCGAGGGTCCGCCAGGTGATGTTGCTCTCGTCGAACATGGGTTTGGGCATCTCGTTTCCTTCCGTTCCCCCATCCGGCCGCTCTCGGCGAACGCACGGCTTTCCGCCGCCTCGGATGATCAGATCCAAGGCCAACGTCCCACACGATGGATCGATGCGGTGGCGCTTTCGACCAAGGCGATCCTGCTGCATGCGATCAAAGGCGGCCGACCGACGGTCAGACCGCGTGCTGGATGGCGTCGACGACCTGGTCCAAGCTGTAGGGCTTGGGTACGAAGCGGCCGTGGTCGGGGATTTCTCCGTCGGCGAACCGCTGGCGTCCCGAGGTCACGACAAGACGGATGTCGGGCCAGGCGTCGTGGACGCGTCCGGCCAGGGTCACCCCGCACATGGTGCCCGGCATGTCGACATCGGTGAACAGCGCGCCGATGTCGGAGCGCTCGTGGAGGATGAACCATGCCTCGTCGGCATGGCGCGCCTCGACGATTGTGAAGCCAGCATCCTCCAGCATCTCGACGGCGCAAAGGCGTACGAGGTCGTCATCCTCGACCACGAGGACGGCCGAGGCTTTCATGGAGCGCTTCGCGGTCATCGTTTCGCAACACAGGTTCAAGGCGATTGGTTGCCGACCGTCCGACGCGTCATTTGCACGGTCGGGTCCGGCTCGCGGATCACTCCATCCGTCTCGGGCGGTCGACGGCCTGTGAAGACTCGGATCAAGGCGAGGCGCAACCAGGTCGGGTAATGGCTCTCCAGGTGTGGCGTATCTCGGCCTGGCAACCCACCGATGCCGTTCACATCCGGCATTGCGACTCGCGCGAAACACAATCGAAGGGTAACCGGCGCGCATGCCTGCCACCGCCACGCCAGACCCCGAAGCCCTTTCGCGCGAACAACTCGTAGCCGAGGTTCTTCGCCTGCGTTCTCAGTCGGCCTCGCTCGCCGAGATGTTCGAGCAGGCGCCGAGCTTTATCGCGCTCCTCGGCGGACCGGAGCATCGCTTCACGTTGACCAACGCCGCCTACCAGCGGGCTATCGACCATCGCGATGTAGTCGGTCGGACCGTGGCGGAAGCGCTGCCGGATGCGGCGGCGCAAGGCTACGTCGACCTCCTCGACGAGGTGTTCCGTTCCGGCCGGACGCACAGGGCGACCGGTTCCCGCTACGATGTCCAGGCGACCCCGGGTGGCACGGTCCACGAACGCTATCTCGACTTCGTCTACCAGCCGATCACGGATGCGGACGGTGCCGTCACCGGCATCTTCGTCGAGGGGCACGACGTCACGGAACGCACTCTCGGCGAGGTCGCCCTAGGCGAGAACGAGGCACGCTACCGGACCCTGTTCGAGAGTATCGAGGTCGGGTTCTGCATCATCGAGATGAGGTTCGAGGGTGACCGCGCCGTCGACTATCGCATCGTCGAGGCGAACCCCGCCTTCGTGCGCCAGACCGGCGCCGACGTCGCCGGCAAGTGGGTGAGCGAATTCGCCCCGGACCTGGAGCGCCACTGGTTCGACACCTATGGGGGAGTCGCGCAGACCGGCGCACCCGCGCATTTCGAGCACTATGCCGAGGTCTTCGGGCGCTGGTTCGACGTGCGCGCCCTGCGGACCGGCGAGCCAGGCGCGAACCGCGTTGCGGTCTTCTTCTCGGACATCACCGAACGCCGTTCGATGGAGAAGCGCGCCGAAGCGGGCGAGCGCGAGCTCCGCCTCATCACCGATGCCTTGCCGGTCCTGATCTCCTTCATCGACGCGGACTACGTCTATCGCTTCGCCAACCAGGCGTACGACGACTGGTTCTTCATGCCGCCCGAGCAGGTCGTCGGCCAGGACGTGAGGGTGCTGCTCGGACCGGAAGGCTACGCCGCCCGCAAGCCCTTCATGGACCAAGCCCTGAGCGGGGAGGCCGTCACATTCGAGCTGGACTGGCCGCAACGAGACGGACGTCCCCGCGTCGCCGAGATCCGCTACCTGCCCCGCAGGACCGCCGACGCCCGCGTCGACGGGTTCCATGTATTCGTGCAGGACGTAACCGCGCGTAAGCAGACGGAAGCCGAACTCGCGCGCCAGGTCGCCGCCCGCACGGCCGAGCGCGACCGGATCTGGCAGGCGACCTCAGACATGCTCTGCGTCGCCAACCTCGACGGCTACTTCGTCAGCCTCAACCCGGCCTGGCCGAGCAAGCTGGGGTGGACCGACGCCGAGATGAAGGCACGCCCCTTCCTCGACTTCGTCCACGCGGACGACGTCGCCCCGACGCTGAAGGCGGCGAACGGCCTTGCGCGCGGCGAGGCTCAGACCACGTTCGAGAACCGCTATCGCCACAAGGACGGACGGTACCTCTGGCTGTCCTGGAACGCGGTCCCGCGCGACGGCCTGGTCTACGCGTCGGTGCGCGACGTCACGGAGATCAAGGAACAGGCGGAGGTGCTCCGCCTCACCGAGGAAGCGCTGCGGCAATCGCAGAAGATGGAGGCGGTCGGTCAATTGACCGGGGGCCTGGCGCACGACTTCAACAACCTGCTCGCGGGCATCTCCGGATCGCTGGAGCTGATGCAGACCCGGATGACCCAAGGGCGGCTGGGCGACCTCGACCGTTACATGACGGTGGCGCAGGGAGCCGCCAAGCGCGCCGCCGCCCTGACGCACCGCCTACTGGCCTTCTCACGGCGCCAGACCCTCGACCCGAAGCCCACCAACGTGAACCGTCTCGTCACCGACATGGAGGAGCTCATCCGGCGAACGGTCGGGCCGTCGATCCACCTGGAGGCCGTCGGTCTCGCCGGGGTATGGCCGGCGCTGATCGACCCGGGCCAGCTTGAGAACGCGCTGCTGAACCTGTGCATCAACGCCCGCGACGCGATGCCGGACGGTGGCCGCATCACCATCGAGACGGCCAACAAGTGGATGGACGACGCCGGGGCCCGCAAGCACGACATGCCACCGGGCCAGTATCTCAGCGTCTGCGTGTCCGACACCGGCACCGGCATGTCGGCGGACCTCATGACCAAGGTGTTCGAGCCGTTCTTCACCACCAAGCCGCTCGGCGAGGGCACGGGTCTTGGCTTATCCATGGTCTACGGGTTCGCGCGCCAGTCCGGCGGACAGGTCCGGCTCTACTCCGAGGTCGGCGAGGGCACCACGGTCTGCCTGTACCTGCCGCGGCACTACGGCGAGGCCGACGAGGACGAGGTCGCGCGAAAACTCTCCGAGGTCGAGCGGGCCGAGCAGGGTGAGACGGTGCTGATCGTCGACGACGAACCTTCGGTGCGTATGCTCGTGACCGAGGTGCTGGAGGATCTCGGCTACACCGCCATCGAGGCTGCCGACAGCGTCGCCGGCCTGCGGGTTCTCCAGTCCGACGTGCGCATTGACCTGCTGGTGACGGACGTTGGTCTGCCGGGCGGTATGAACGGCCGGCAGATGGCCGATGCCGGCCGGGAGCGGCGACCAGACCTGAAGGTGCTGTTCATCACCGGCTACGCCGAGAACGCCGTCCTCGGGAACGGCTACCTCCGGCCCGGCATGCAGATCCTGACCAAGCCGTTCGTGCTGGAGACGCTCGCCTCACGCATCAAGGAACTGATCGCCGCCGACTGAGCGATCCGCTGGTCCCCCCCCAGGGCGGCATGTCGGGCGAACGTTCCATCATGGTTAGGGGATCCCTTCGATTCGGGAAGCGGGCATCAGGAGGCGCATCCTGCTTTCCGCGTTCCTCGGAGTCGAGATCGACCGCGCCGATGGCCGCCGCAGCCGCAGGATTGGACGACCGTTAGCTCAGGATGGAGCCCCGCAGATCCCCTTTGGGGGTCTCCGCAACGGACCACTGGCCATTTTCTTGGTTCGAGCCGCCGAAGCGTGTGCCGATGAAATCGACGAACGAGCGTAGCTTCGGAGTGATGCGCCGATCCGGGGCGTAGAGGATGTGCATGGGATGCGTCGGGGGCTCATAGTCCGGCAGCAGGTGGACGAGCCTTCCCGATGCGAGAGCGTCCCGGACCAGCGATGCCGGTTGCAGCAGGATGCCCATTCCCGCCACCGCCATGGTCAGCAAGGCCTGGCCGTTGTTGACGATGTGCCGACAGGGGACATCGATGGTGACCGCACCCGTCGGCCCTACGAAGGTCCACTGGTTCCGCGTCGAGCCGTAGGCGAAGCCGAGGCATTCTTGTTCCCGCAGGTCAGCGGGCGTCGTGGGCGTGCCCCGTGCCTCGACGTAGGCGGGGGCCGCGCACAGGACCATCCTCATGGGCCGCAGCGACCGGGCGATGAGGCCGCTGTCACCAAGAGGACCGACACGGAAAACGGCATCGTATCCCTCGTCGATCAGGTCGACCGTACGGTCCGCGAGCGTCAGTTCGACGTCGACCCCAGGGTTGGCGTCCAGGTACCCCGGAAGCACCAGGGCCAGTTCATGGGCCCCGAACGTCACCGGGGCGTTCACCCGGATACGCCCGCGCGGGATGGCCAAGCTCTCCGCCGCCAGGGCCTCCGCCGCCTCGACCTCCGCTAAGATGGTCCGAACCCGCTCGTGGAAGGCACGTCCCATCTCGGTGACGCTCTGGCGGCGGGTGGTGCGGTTGATGAGCTTGACCCCGAGGTGTTCCTCCAGGGTCCGCACATGCTTGCCGACCATCTGGGACGACATCGAGAGGGCGTCGGCGGCGGCCGAAAAGGACCCCGCCTCGACGGCCTTGGCGAAAATGGCCATGCTCGCCAGCCGGTCCATTATTTGAAACTCCTTGTTTCAAGTGCTTGCAACGGATGGCGATTTATCCATCATCCGTTATGCCTCACAACCCCTCCAACGCCCATCGGACGGCGTTTCGGAGGTTGAGCAAATGACCATCGCGATCATCGGCACCGGCAACATGGGGAGCGGCATGGCCCGGCTTCTCGCCTCCAAGGGCATCGACGTCGCCATCGGTCACCGGGACCCGGCCAAGGCTGCTGCACTCGCCAGCGAGATCGGCCCTCGCGCCCATGGCGGGGGTGCACAGGCCGCCGCGAAGCTGGCCGACATCGTCGTCCTGGCGGTAAACTACGGTTCGGCCGGCGAGGCCTTGAAGGGTGCCGGCGACCTCACCGGCAAGATCGTCATCGACATCTCGAACCCGATCACGCCGGACTACAAGGCGCTCACCGTCGGTCACACCACGTCGGCCGCCGAGGAGATCCAAAAGCTGGTTCCGGGCGCGAGGGTCGTGAAGGCGTTCAACACGATCTTCGCCCAACTCCTCCCTGCCGAGGCACGCGTGGGCCGGGAGGTGCAGGTCTTCGTCGCCGGCGACGACGCCGCCGCCAAGGAGGCCGTCTCGGCCATGGCATCCTCAGTTGGGTTCACCCCCGTAGACGCCGGCCCGTTGAGCAACGCCCGCTACCTGGAGCCGGTCGGCGAGATCAACATCCACTTCGGGTTCTTCCTCGGCTGGGGCACCTCGGCGGCGCCGGCCTGGATCAAGGCGGCCTGAGCCGCTCCCTTCATTCCATTCAAGGAGACCCTCATGTCACGCATCGTACGCTTCCACGAGATCGGCGGCCCCGAGGTCCTCAAGGTCGAGGATGTCGAAGTGTCCGCCCCAAAAGCCGGCGAAGTGCAGATCAGGGTGAAGGCCATGGGCCTGAACCGGGCCGAGGTCATGTTTCGGACCGGCCAGTACGTCACCCAGCCGGCCTTTCCCGCCACCACCGGCTACGAGGCCGCGGGTGTCGTCGAGAAGGTCGGTCCCGGTGTCGAAGGCTTCTCGGTCGGTGACAAGGTCAGCGTCGTGCCTTGCTTCATGCTCGGCGAATACGGCCTGCACGGCGAACTCGTGAACGCCCCGGCCTTCGGCGTGGTGAAGCACCCGGAGAGCCTGTCGTGGGAGGCCGCCGCAGCGACCTGGATGATGTTCGTCACTGCCTACGGCGCCCTGGTCGACATCGCCAGGATGCAAAAGGGCGACGTGGTGCTGATCCGGGCGGCCTCGTCGAGCGTTGGGCTCGCCGCGATCCAGATCGTCAACATGCTCGGCGGTGTCTCAGTCGCGCTCACGCGGGGTAGCTCGAAGCGCGAAACCCTGCTCGCAGCAGGGGCGCAGCACGTCGTCGCCACGTCCGAGCAGGACCTCGTCGCCGAGGTCGGAAGGATCACCCACGGCAAGGGCGCCCGCATCGCCTTCGACCCGGTCGGCGGGCCCGAGGTCCCGAAGATCCTCGATGCGCTTTCGCACCTGGGCATCTTCTTCCAGTACGGCGCCCTCGACGTCGCCGACGTGCCGGTGCCGGTCCTCTCCCTCCTCGGGAAGAACCTCACCATCCGGGGCTACCAGCTCTTCGAGATCACGACGGACCCGCAACGACTTGAGCGCGCCAAGGCGTTCATCGTCGAGGGATTGGCCTCGGGCGCGCTGAAGCCCGTCATCGCCAAGACCTTCACCCTCGACGAAATCGTGGAAGCGACACGCTTCATGGAGAGCAATGAGCAAGTCGGAAAGATCGTGGTGAGCGTTTGAGTGACCGACGTTAAAGCAGGCATCATAAACGGCCCACTCGGGCAAGGCTGTTTCGCGCGTCCGCAATTGCTCTCGTGATGGATGGAAGTGGACCTTCCGCTACCCACCCAATCTGGTCATACAAGTCAGCTCATCAGACTGACCGAAGGCAGACGCTTTTAAGTCCCACTGAGGACTGGAACTCATAGCGCATAACAATTGGTTGGGGCCTCCGAAGCGCTCCTCCGACCACCGAATATGGGGCGCAGCATTTACCTAGCTTAGGGTAAGAGCCACGCTCCCTATGAGCCTCCGAGCCTCAACCGCTAGCCAGGCGTGATGGGAACCAGCCGGAGAATCCACCGAAGGGCATCGGTTGCAAGCGGTCGCAGATATTACGAGACCGCAGGATGGAGGTAGACGGGTAGCCCCAACCCTCCTCGACGACTCCAACGCCCCGCGGATCGAGCGGAGGGGTCCGTCGGCGCTGGCCGTCCAAGTTGACGGGAAGCGGTGCGTAAAGGCCGATCGCGCAGCCCCGGCCTGCCTGTCACAAGGTTGCACTTCGATCCGCCGGTCGACCGACAGCGTGGCTCCAAGATCCACTTCCTTCGGGATGATGCGATGCTTTGCCCTCACCGGCAAAGCCTTGCCCTAAAGGCAAACCGGTCTCCCTCAAACGTCCACCAAGATCCAGAACGAGCAGGCAGATAGAGACAGCGCGGGCCTTCGAACTGACATGGGCCGAGGCCGTGCCCCCCTTCGCTACCCCCGGGCTACCACCGGCCCGCAGCAACACGCACCAGCCCCACAGACCCGGTGAACGCCGCCTACCGTTCCGGGAAACCCCGGCCGAGCCGTCGAGACCGCGGCGCCCCGGAGCCTCGCCCTTCATGCCCTCACACGACCTGCACGCCCGCGTCGCCGCGGCCATCCTTTCCCAACTCGAGACCGCCGACCCCGCTTCGTGGACCCCACCCTGGCACGGCGCTGACCCAATGCCGCATAACGCCCGCACCGGCCGACGCTACCGTGGCATTAATGTCCTGGCGCTTTGGTGCGCGGCGCAGGCTGAAGGCTACGCCGACGCGCGCTGGGCGACCTACCGGCAATGGGCCGCCCTTGGCGCACAGGTTCGTAAGGCTGAGCGCGGCACGCTGGTCCTGTTCTACAAGGACCTGCCACGCAGCGCCCGCGCCGAGACCGGCGACAGCGACCCGCCGGACGGTGCCCCCTTCGTCGCCCGCGCTGCCTACGTCTTTAACGCAGCCCAAGTCGACGCCGCCCCGCCGACTGCGGACATCGATACGGTCACGTTGCAACCCGAGCCGCTGCCAGCCTTCGACGCCTTCGTCGCGGCCACCTGCGCGACAATCCTCGAAGGTGGCATCCGCGCCTGCTACGTCCCGGCCACCGACACGATTCATCTACCTCCCCGTGCGGCCTTCCACACGGGTACAGGCCACGCCGGCACGCTCGCCCACGAACTCGTGCACTGGACCGGCGCTCCCCACCGCCTCGCCCGCGACCTCACGGGCCGGTTCGGGGCCCGCGCCTATGCTGCCGAGGAGCTCGTGGCCGAGCTCGGCGCCGCCTTCGTGCTGGCCGACCTCGGACTCGCGCGCTCGCCACACCCCGACCACGCCGCCTACTGCGCCTCGTGGGCGCCGCTACTACGCGCCGACCCCCGCGCACTCGGCCACGCTGCCGCGCAGGGCTCGCGCGCGGCCGACTACCTCACCGCGCTGCAGCCCGCAGCCCGCAAAGCTTACTCATCCGAGGCAACAAAACCCGCTGCGGCAATGGCTGACACAATGCTGACGAATGCCGAGGCGCGTGTTGCCCAAGAACAGGCCGCCGCGTAAGCGCCACCGTCCCACCCCCTCGCGCCGGCTGCCGGACGCGCTGCCCGGCGACGTCGCCCAGATCAATCAGAACAGAGAGCTGAGGCGTGAGAAGCAATGCGGTAAACCGACGGAAGGGCTCAACTGACGCGCTGACCGGGGAGGGCAGCTTGCAAGCCACAAAGGGGGAGGGGAGGGCGACCGATCCTCCTTGCCGCCGCTCCACCCTGCTGCTACACATCCTATGGCGGCAGCGAAGCTAACTGACTGTAGTGGCTTATGTTTTTATGCAGCGGTCTCGTGGGTCAGTATCCTGGTCCCCCAGCCACTGCTTGAACGACGCCCTTTCCATTTCAGATTGAGACCCGCCAGGCCCGGTCGGCAAGAGCGGATCCGGTTTCGAACTGCGCGATGGCCAGCGCCAGGCGGCTGACGGCCGTTCCGCGTCGACCCGGAGGGACGGTTCGTCGATGCGCACCGACCCGCACTGTGGCTTGCGGACCTGGCGCCGCCGCTTTCCGATCACCGCCCCAGAGGCCAGGCCCCACCATGTCGGGGACCGTGATCGACCTCCAGGCCCCGCTTCCGGGAACGGCTCCGCACCGTCGCGGTCGCGCGGCGGGTCGCGCAGGGGCCGTGAGGCGGCCTCGACGATGAGCGCCGTCTCGCAGGGACGGCCCTCGAAGTCGCTCTCGGCACGCGGCTCGCGCTCGGCGGCGATGGCGGCGTCCCGCTTTTGCCTCCGGCGAAACCCCGTCCCCGAATTCCCTACGCGCCGGAAGAACCCGGCAGTGTGCCCGGGCGTCGCCCCTGGACCCGGCCCCTGGACCGGATCCGTCAGGATGCCGGACGGAACACGGAGAAGCCCTTCAGCAGCATCGACGCGTCTCCGCCGATCAGCAGCGGTTTCCGCCGGAGGTCTGGCCGTATTGCTGGGTGGGGAAGTTCTGCTGGTTGGCGTTGCCCTCGGCCTCGCACTGGGTGCAGGCCTTCATCACGGCGGTGAGGTGCTTGNCTCTGCGCCCGTTCCCGCATGGCCGGGGCCGGACGGGTCCAGGCCGGACGGAACACGGAGAAGCCCTYCAGCAGCATCGACGCGTCTCCGCCGATCAGCAGCGGTTTCCGCCGGAGGTCTGGCCGTATTGCTGGGTGGGGAAGTTCTGCTGGTTGGCGTTGCCCTCGGCGGCCGAGCTCATCGGGCAGCCGCGATAGGCGGGCGGGCGGCGCAGATCGGTGAGCGAGCCGGTGGTCTCGACATCGTCGRGCGCGAACGCCGTGTAGCGGGAGGGGCTGTCATAGGCCATTGCGGACGAGATCGGAGCGACGCCAAGGACAARCGCGGTGGCGAGGGCGGCGATACGGGTCTTCATGAAAGYTTRCGAGCTCCTTCACAGTACGAACCAGGTCTCTGGTGCGTTTCTCTCTGTCTGAACCTCATATGGGAATGACTTTCCCGTCTCGACGTGTCGGAGGACACGCGCTGCGCGGGATTAAGGCCGAGCGCCGCGCATCCGATCTTTGGCTATTCTGGTACGGGCCGCGGAAGAGGCCGCCTAAAGCCTTGCGTCCGAACAAGGTATACCASCGTCGGCGCCGGTGTTCCGGCCGATCGTGGTGCCTGTGGCAGCGCTGACCGGAGACCGCGCGGTTCCTGTGGGCCGAAGCCCGCGTCCAGCGTGACATNCGGGATTAAGGCCGAGCGCCGCGCATCCGATCTTTGGCTATTCTGGTACGGGCCGCGGAAGAGGCCGCCTAAAGCCTTGCGTCCGAACAAGGTATACCACCGTCGGCGCCGGTGTTCCGGCCGATCGTGGTGCCTGTGGCAGCGCTGACCGGAGGCCGCGCGGTTCCTGTGGGCCGAAGCCCGCGTCCAGCGTGACATCGAACGGCGTGCCACCGGGGCGGATGCTCGGTGAGGGCGCGAGCGACGCCGAAGCCGGGCGGCACTTCGCCCGTCCACGATCGTCCCCTCGCTCTCCTACGCCGAGGCAGGCGGAACGCTGCCCGCGCGGGGACGAGGCGGCGGCGTGAACGCCGTCGCGAGCGGGAGCCGCCTCACGCGGCCCCTGTACCCGGCGGCCGCGCAAGGGCTTCGGCTTCATCGGTGCGGGACCGTCCGCGCGCAGAACCAGCTGCCAAGGCCTACTTCGGACGTTTACCAAAGCAATCAAAACGAGAAGACACTAATAAAAAAGTTCAGCATAGATCTCACGAGCCATCGCGGTTCGGTGGCGGAGGTCTTTTCCCAGGCGGCGGCAGCTGAACATGACCTACAACCAGACGTTTTCCGAGCGTATCGCTACCGTATTGTCCTTCGCATCCAGCGCATTGCGAGCATCTATCTTTACCGATCGGCGAGCACCCAAGCGGAGCTCGGGCTGGACGCGCATGGATGAGCGCATGGCACGGGCGCGCGACAGATTCGATTAGAGGGTCGATCGCCGATCCCCCGCTGCGAGGCGGAGCCTCGAGCGTATCTGGGCCGTTCCAGTCCGCGCGGTCCTCTCTCGGACGGCCGCCGCCCGCGTGAGGTTGAGCCGGACGCGAGCGGCCCACGACGGCGCCGCGACGAACGATTCGCCGAGTTCCGGTGCGTGGCAGATCGGGAAGATGCTCCACGACGTCGGCCACGGGATCTCCAGGCGCTGCGTGCCGTAAGGCCGGCCGTCGTGCCGAGGCTCACGGCGGCCTGCGGCGATGTCCGTGACAGGTGGCAAGCAGTATTGGGGTCGCGACCCGCAAGGCGACATTCGACTTCGCCTCTATGCCGGATGTTCTGGATCGGCGAAGCGCTGCCGAGAAGCGAACGTTCGAGGACGGCCGACAATGACAGCGCCCCTCAAGGGCCGGTTGCAGGGCGGTGAGATGTCAGGCGCGGGTACGCCGGCCCGACACTGTGAGAACGGCGAGCGCGATCGCGGCCAGCGCCGAGACGGCGAGGCCGGTAAAGAGGCCGGCCGGTACGTATCGCAGGTCCAGCACGCCGTCTCCCGCTGGGACGACCGTCGACACGAGGAAGTCGTTGACGATCTCGACTGCCAGCGGTGCGCCGTTCCAGGACGCCGCGTAGCCCGGGTACCACGCGCGCGCCCAGACGATGCGGCCGCCCGCTGGCGAGGCGACCTTGTATCGCCCGGACGCCGCCCCCTCCGCCGCCGCGGCGACGCGGAAGCCCGCCGGCCCGGCCGAGAGCGTTCCAGGGAGGACGGGTGCGCCGGCCACCCGCTCGAACAGTTCGGCCGCCGCGCCGCTGCGCCGGGTCCAGTCAGGTCCGGCGACGGACGCGAAGCCGTCCGCGCGCGGCCCTTTTTCCGCCGCGACCCGAACCACGCGCGCAAGATCGAGCGTGCTGGCGCCCGTTACGGGATCCGGGCGCGCCAGTCGCTCGGCGGCCTCCGGACAAGTTACACCGACATACCCCATGCAGATCGCGCGGAAGCCCCGGACCGGCATGGGCGAATAGCCGCCGACCACTGCGGCTCCCATGAGCAGCGGCGTGTTGGAATGGGGCAGTTCGGTGAACACGGCGCGTTGAGCCTCCGGCGTCATCGGCGCTCGGTGGTAGCCCTTGCCGTGGAGAACCACCATCGTGTCGCCCGGGCGCATGGATGGAGCCCCGTAGGCCGAGCGCTCCATCGGCGCGGGCCACGTGCCGGCCTGGCCATTGAACGGCATGACCGCGGTGAGGATGGCGAAGACGACGGCGTGGCTCGCTGCGATGACGGCGAGCCGCGCCGTCCCTTCCGCCTGCAGCGCCAGAACGGCCGCCAGGGCGACGAGCGCCGTCAGCGTGAGTTGGAGCGGGAGGAGGTCGGGGTCGCGCGCGAGCGCGACTGCGCCACCGACCGCGATGAGCGCCAGTGTCGGGCCAAGCGCCCAGCGATCGCGGGTGACAAGCCAGGCCGCGACGATCGTGAAGCCGATCTGGACGTATGGCAGGAAGCGGAAGGGCCAGCGCAGCTGCGACACGCCCGGCGAGATCGCGAGCAGCGCGATCACGCCCGTCACCGCCAGCAACAGGGCGACGCCGCGGCCCTCGGGCTCACTCAGCCGCGCCCGGGAAATGATCACAATGGCAGCCGGCACCCACCAGGAGACGTACTGGGTAGGCGGCCCAGCGGTCGTCGTTGCGCCGCTGAACCCGAGCCAAGTCTCCGGCCAGATCGGAACGCC
Source organism: Methylobacterium sp. Leaf104 (assembly GCF_001422885.1). Classification (GTDB taxonomy): domain Bacteria; phylum Pseudomonadota; class Alphaproteobacteria; order Rhizobiales; family Beijerinckiaceae; genus Methylobacterium. The sequence continues at coordinate 71,255 of NZ_LMMZ01000008.1, forward strand.
CAGCGCCAGCAGGACCGAGGGGGGCGTGGACAGCATCCCGCTGAACAAGCTCTCCGGCTGGCGGGAGCTCGACCCGAGGGCGGCCGCGAGAGGCATCCAGGACGGGGCGGCGAGCAGCCCACCGAGCCCGGCCGTCAGCGCAATGCGCAGGCAGGTGTGCCGATCACGCCCGACCCAGAAGGCCAGGGGGAGTCCAACGCTGAGACCGACGATGAGCGCCGCGTCGGAGAACGGCCACCCGCTCGTGATCGTCAGGTAGATGGCGGCCGCTGCCAGCGGCACAAAGCCCGGATCCCGGTAGGCACGGATCAACGCGGCGGCCGCCCAGGATAGCCAGGCCGTGCTGACGAGGCCGGGGATCCAAGTGATCGCGCCCCAGTAGATGATCCATCCGCTGGTCGCGGCCGTCAGCCCGGCCAGCACGGCGGCCGGTCGGCTCACGCCGACCAGGCGCGCCAGCGCGTGGGTGCCGCCGGCGAGCAGGCCGACGTGAACGAGCGCGAAGAAGGCCGCGGCGTGATCGAGCCGCGCGAACCCGTCGAGCGCGAGGTAGAGCAGCAGGCTGACGGGATTGAACAGCGCGTACTGGTATTCGGCGAGGAATGCCCCGCCCTGGAACAGCCGCGGCGTCAGGAACGGCAGCTCCCCTGCCTTGATCAGCCGGGCGATCTCCAGGAAGCCGGGTAGGAAATACGACTGGTAGTCGTCCGTGAAGTAGAAGGCCGGCTCGTGGACGAGCGGAATGGCCGCGGTCGCAATGGCGAGTACGGCGGTCAGCAATCCCCAGCCGAGCTCGGCCCCGCGCGGCATGCTGCGCGGCGGATGAACGGACGGCGACGCCCCGTGAATGAGCCCAGCGCTCATCGCGTCCAGATCCCCAGCACCGACTTGCCCGCCCGGAACCCCAACCAGGGATCGAGGCGACGCGAGAGCGGCACCATCAGCCGGTCCCAGGCGGCGATCTGCGCCGCGTTCGGCATCGCACTCCGCAGGACGAGGCGGTTGCCCAGCGAGGCGCAGAACCCGATGGCATCGAGGTAGTCGAGCCGCACCCGCCGCAGGCTCTCTGGCGCAGCCTCGCGCAAGGTCGCACGGGTGTAGCGCCGCTCGTGGCCGATCGCGGCATCAAAAGGCGAGTAAAGGCAGGGATGGGCCGGCGAGAGCACGACGAGGTGGCCGCCTGTCGCGAGCCGCGCGGCCGCCACGGCGAGCTCGCCGTGATCGTCGCGGATATGCTCCAGCACATCGATGTAAAGGATCGTCTCGAAGCGTTCGGCGGGGTCAAGGTCCCGGACCGTTCCCTGCCGCGCCTGCGTGCGCGCGGGCAGCCCGCCCGACGCGATCCGCCTGGCCAGGCGCCCGGCGAAGCGCGCGTCGGGCTCCAGGCACGTCCAGGCCTCGATGGTCGCCCGCGTGGAGAACACGTCCGCCGTCGCGCCCAGCCCGGCGCCGACGTCGAGGACACGGCCGCCGACGAACGGCGCGATCACGTCCGACCAGTAGCGCTTCCAGTTGCGGGCGGCAGCGAAGAGTTCAAGTTCAGTCCCGACATAGTCGGACTGTGTGATCAGCACGCCGCCCGCCGATCCGGTGGCCAATTCGCTTCTCCATTGTCGTCCGCGGGGGCGGCGGGGGCGCGCAGAAAACAGGGCGCGTCGCGGGCCGGCACGATCTCGGGCAGGGCGCGACGGTTGAGGTGGGCGGCGGCCGCCGTCGCCGCGAGCAGTGCCGCTTGGAACAGCACGACGAGGAGCAGCCCGCCCGCGTTCGTCGCCCAGCCGGGCATGGCGAGGTCGGTGCAGAAGCGGACCGCCACCACGCCGATCATCGCGACGATCACCCCGCACCCGAACGCCGCGAGCAGCACGAGGAGGCGCACGAGGCAGACGTCTTCGAACACGGCGATGGCATTGAGCCCGTGCCGGATCAGCGCCGTCGCGTTCATGGTCGAACGCCCGGCGTAACGCCGACCGCGGTCGAGGGGGACGCGGTGGAGCGGCAGGCCGGAACGGATCAGGCTCGCGGCGAAGTGGCTCCACAGCGCCGGGGTGTGAACGAGCCGCGGCAGGTGCGCCGGCGGGATCGCACAGTAATGGCCGAAATCAATGTGCCGTCCCGTGCAGAGCCGGAAGACGAGTTTGAACAGGCCGTAGCCGAGGGCGAAGCGGGAGCCTTCGAAGCGCCGTCGGCGCTGGGCGCAAACCACGGCGTTGGGGTGGGCCATGGCCTCCGCGACGAGGAGCGGGATATGCTCCGGCTGGTCCTCGCCATCGCCGTCCATCACGACGATAGCGCGGTAGACGTTCGCCCGCGCGCTCGCCTGCACGAGACCGACGGCAATCGCACGCTGGTGGCCGAGATTGGTGGCGAGCACGGCCGGTCGCACGCGCAGCCGCCGGGCCGCACCTGCAATCTCGGCGAGCACGCTCTCACCCGACTGCCAGGAGCCGTCGTCGACGACGATGAGCTCGGCGTAGAGGTCGGCCGCGACCAGGATGGTGTCGATCGCGCGTGCCAGGATCCGAAAGGCGGCCCAATCATTGTAGACGGGCACGACAATGGCGATCAGAAACGGATCGCGCGGCGATGCGTCCGACGTCTGGCGCAGGGCGGTGAGTTCGCGGGCAACCCGTGCGAACCGGTCGGCCTCGCTCGGCTCCAAGCTGCTCCCCACAACGTCTCCGTTTGCATCCGCCGCGTTAGGTCGACGAAGGCTGGATGAGCAGGGTAAACATTCGATTAAGAACCAAAATAGGACGATCAACCGCTTGATGGTGCGTGAAGAACGCTGCGGCAGGGCAGTTCGGTCGAGGCGTTTGAGGAAGGGTTGCCAGCGCTCAGGCGTGCACAGGGTCCGCTCAGCCAGTCGTGCGGCGATACGGTCTCGGTCCGAGCGCCGCTGCGAGCCGCGTTGTTCGCCCACGTCACGAGAACGTCTGACCGCGTAACCATCGCTGGCCGTGCGGTGCAAGTGACCGATCGACAGGCGCGGAACCTCGGCCCGACCCTCCAGGAACGGACCACCAACGCGCTCGAGCACGGAGCGCTCAAGGACGAGACTGGCCGACACGGCGTCACCCGGGAGATTGGTTGCGACCGGCGCGAGCGCCGCCGACCCGCGCCGCCGAGTGTGGCCGCTCTCGTTAGGTTGAACCGGCTGCCAATGCGGTATCTTCAGGGTTGGCTGCATGAACGGTACGGCGTTCAGAGGGGAATGCCCTCGCAGGCTAGGTCGGGTTGCGAGCCGGCGTGGCGGCGTCCGCTTTCCCCAACCATCGCCTGAAAGCGGACCAACGTCGATCCGCCCGGAGCTGCCGAGGGTTTCTGCCGCCACGAGAAGCCTGCAAGCGGACGTTCCTGGCTACCGCGCAGGCTCGGGACCTGACCGTCCGCTCTACGAACGGATCGGGGTGGCCGGCCCGGGCCAAGGGCGGGGCGCCTGCAGGGTGGCGTCCCTGGGGTGGCGGCAGGCCGGATCCGGGACGGTGACGGGTGCGGGCGAAGGTTCGTCCGCCGGCGCTCGATCCGCGCGCCGGAGGCGCGATTCCGGCCTTCACGGTGAGGCCGGGCTGCGGGCCGACGGACTTCGCGGCGGCATCCTGGATCTGCTTCGGTCGGCAAAAACATTCCTCCGCGAAAGCGCGCAAATTCGAAAAACCCTTTCCTTGCCAAATCTTGGCGGGCGTCCGTAAATCGTCGGCACGGGATCGTGATCGCACCGCCACGGTGCCGGCGATCCGCGAGCGGGCCCGCGGCGACCCTCGGCGGCGCGGCGCGGGACTTTTTCCCCGCGAGACCTTCCCTCGACAAGACTGGCCTTCCGGAGACGATCGATGACCGACGATACGCCGCGCGGGGCAGCCCCGTCGCGCCGGACGATCCTGCGCGCCGGCCTCGGGGCCGCCGCGCTGGCGCCCCTCGGGATGCCGGCGGTCCGGGCGGCCGAGCGGACCGTGCGCCTGAGCTACCAGCGCTCCTCGACCCTGCTCACCATCCTGAAGGCGAAGGGCACCCTGGACGCGCGCCTGAAGCCCCTGGGCTTCGCGCCCTCCTGGCACCTCTTCACCAGCGTGATCGAGCCGATGAATGCCGGGGCCGTCGATCTCCACGCGGACGTCGCGGACGCGGTGCCGATCTTCACCCAGGCGGCCAACGCGCCGCTGACCTTCTATGCCCGCGAGGTCGGCTCCCCCGCGGCCGAGGCCATCATCGTTCCCGAGGACTCGCCGATCCGCTCCATCGCCGACCTGAAGGGGCGCACCGTCGGCGTCTCGCGCGGGTCGGGCTGCCACTTCATCCTGGCGGCCGCCCTCAGACGCGCGGGCCTCGCCTTCGGCGACATCAAGCCGGCCTATCTCCAGGCGCCGGAGGGCCTCGCGGCCTTCGGCCAGGGCAGCCTCGACGCCTGGGTGATCTGGGACCCGTTCCTCGCCATCGCCCAGGCCAAGCGGCCGGTGCGGGTGCTGGCCGACGCCACCGGCCTGTCGAGCTACCACCGCTACTACCTCGCCAACGACCGGTTCGTGGCCGAGAACCCGCGGGTGCTCGAGGTGGTCTACCGGGCGCTCCGGGAGGCGGGCCGCTGGGCCAAGGCCGAGCCCGATGCGGCGGTGGCGCTCCTCGCGCCGATCTGGGGCGACCTCTCCCCGGAGGTGGTCGCCACCGTGAACCGGCGCCGGACCTACGACGTCACGCCGGTGGTGCGGGCCGAGCTCGGCGAGCAGCAGGCCATCGCCGACACCTTCCGCGCCGCCAGGCTGATTCCCCGCGACCTCGACGCGACCGCGGTGAATACCTGGCAGCCGCCGGCGGAGCGGGGCTGAGCGCATGACCCATCCGCTCCGCTTCGGGATCTGGGCCGCCGTCCACGGCGCCCGTGCCTCCCACCACGATCCGGACGAGCCGGACGACGCCAGCTGGGACCGCAACCGCGCCCTCGTGCTGGAGGCCGAGGCCCTCGGCTTCGACGCCGTGCTGGTCGCCCAGCACACCGCCAATCCCTACGACGACGGGCGCGACCAGCTCGAGGCCTGGACGGCCTCGGCCGCGCTGGCCGCCCTGACCCGGCGCATCGAGATCATCGCGGCGATCAAGCCCGGGCTCTACCATCCCGTCGTGCTGGCCAAGATGGCCCTCCAGATCGAGCACATCGCAAGGGGGCGCTTCGCCCTCAACCTCGTGAATGCCTGGAACCGGGCCGAGTTCGAGCGGGCCGGCCTGCCCTTTCCGGCCCATGACGCGCGCTACGCCTACGGCGCCGAGTGGATCGGCCTCGTGGACCGGCTGATGCGGGGCGAGCGCGTCACCCATGCGGGGCCGCACTTCCGGGTCGCGGATTACCAGCTGCGCCCGGCCGGCAGCTTCCGGCCGCGCCCGACGATCTATCTCGGCGGCGAATCCGAGCCGGCCCGCGCCCTCGCGGCGGAGCGGGCCGACGTCTGGTTCATCAACGGCCAGCCCCTCGCGGAGGTCGCGGCGCTGATCGCCGACGTCGCCCGCCGACCCGCCGCCAACGGGCCCCTGCGCTACGGCCTTTCGGCCTTCGTCATCGCCCGCGACACCGATGCGGCGGCGCAGAGCGAGCACGCGCGCCTGCTGGCCCTGGCCGACCGCGACGCGGCGCTGCGGGCCGACACCCGGGCGCGCACGGACACGGCGAGCGTGATGTTCGCCAAGACCGATGCGGCGGCCTCGCGGCATGTCGGGACCAACGGCGGGACCGCCGCCGGCCTCGTCGGCAGCTACGAGACCGTCGCGGCCCGCATCCGCGCCTTCCATGCCGCCGGCATCGAGCTGTTCATGCTGCAATTCCAGCCGTTCGAGGCCGAGATGCGGCGCTTCGCCGAGCAGGTCCTGCCCCGGGTGCGCTGAAGCTCAGGCGCGGGCGACGAACCGCTGGTGGACGGCCATGCCCACCAGCATGGCGGCGACGAAGGTCGCCACTGGTGGCGCTCCCGTCGACAGGGCCGCGACGGCGGGCCCGGGGCAGAGGCCCGACAGGCCCCAGCCGATGCCGAACAGGGCGGCGCCCCCGATCAGCGGTCCGTCGATCCGGCGGTTCGCTGGAAGGTCGAAGGCTCCCGCGAAGGCCGGGCGCGGCAGGCGGCGGGCCAGGGCGTAGCCGAGGCCGGCGACGCTCACCGCGCCCCCGAGGACGAAGGCGAGGGTCGGGTCCCAGGCCGCCCGGCCGTCGAAGGCGCCGGTCACGTCGAGGAAGCCCTGGACGCGGGCCGGGTCGAGCATGCCCGAGAGCGACAGGCCGAGCCCGAAGATCAGCCCGGCGGCGAGGGCCGCGAGCAGGCGGAGCGCCGCGCTCATGCCAGCCCCCGCAGCAGCGCCACGGTGAGCATGCCGGCCCCCAGGAAGGTCAGGACCGCGGCCAGCGAGCGGGCTGAGAGCCGGGCGAGGCCGGCGACGCCGTGGCCGCTGGTGCAGCCCGAGCCGAGGCGGGTGCCGAACCCGACCAGGAGGCCGGCGACCACGAGCACCGGCAGGGAGGCGACGAAGCGCATCGCCGGCCAGGCCCCGGTGGCGAGGGCGAAGGCGGGCGGCCCGGCGATGAGCCCGGCGACGAAGGCGGCATCGACCCACCGGCGGAGACCGCGATCCCGGCCGAGGCCGGCCACGAGGCCGCTGATTCCGGCGATGCGCCCGTTGAGGAGCATCAGGAGCGCGACCGACAGGCCGATCAGCGCGCCGCCCGCGAACCCGGACGCATAGGTGCTCATGGGAATCGCCCCTGCTCCGCCACCGTAAGTCGCCCCTTAGCGCGTCATGCCTTACCGGGCCATGCCCCAGCGCCGCACGGTGAGCCGCTCGAAGGCCGCGAACGCCAGATTCTCGACCACGAGGCCGATGACGATGACGAGGAAGAGGCCGGCGAAGACCCGGTCGGTGTAGAGCTCGTTGCGGTTCTGGAAGATGTACCAGCCGAGGCCGCCCCGTCCCGAGGACGCGCCGAACACCAGCTCGGCCGCGATCAGGGTGCGCCAGGCGAAGGCCCAGCCGATCTTGAGGCCCGACAGGATCGCCGGCAGAGCGGCCGGAATCAGGATCTGCAGGACGTAGGACGGCCCGCGCAGGCCGTAGTTGCGCCCTGCCATCCGCAGGGTCTCGGGCACGCCCTGGAAGCCCGCATAGGTGTTGAGCGCCATCGGCCACAGAACCGAATGGATCAGCACGAAGATCAGGCTGCCGGAGCCCAGGCCGAACCACAGCAGGGCCAGGGGCAGCAGGGCGATGGCCGGCAGAGGGTTGAACATCGCCGTCAGGGTCGAGAGCAGGTCGCGGCCGAACTGCGTCGAGACCGCGAGGGTCGTCAGCCCGAAGGCGAGCACGATGCCGGCGACGTAGCCCTGCACCAGCACGGTGAGCGAGATCCGCACCCGGTCCAGCAGTTCGCCGTGGGCGAGGCCATCCGCGAGCGCGGTCATCGTGGCGAGAAATCCGGGCAGCAGCAGATCGTTGTCCTGCCAGCGCGCCAGCCCCTCCCAGAGCAGAGCCAGGGCGGCGATGATCAGGCCCTTGCGCAGCCAGTCCTGCTGCCACAGCCGCACGCCGAGCGGAAGCGTGCGCTCCACCGGAGCCTCCACGAAGGGCGCGAGCACCCGGTCGTATTCCGGACGGATCGGCGGCACCCGATCGCCGGACACGAGATCGGGGCGCGTCGCCAAGACAGTCATTGGACCGCCTCCGCCGGGGGCGTCGGTGTCGAACAGGCGCGCGTGTAGCCGCTGCACCGCCGCCTGGAAGGCCTCGCTGCCGATGCTGGCGAGATCGAAGGCGTGGCTGTTGAACTCGGCCCGGACTCGGCCGGGATGGGGCGAAAGCAGGGCCACCCGGTTGCCGACCACGAGGGCCTCCTCGATGGAATGCGTGACGAACAGCAGGGTGAAGCGAGCCTCGTCCCAGAGGGCGAGCAGTTCCTCCTGCATCCTGCGCCGGGTCAGGGCGTCGAGGGCCGCGAAGGGCTCGTCCATCATCAGCACCCGGGGCTGCATCGCCAGGGCGCGGGCGATGGCGACCCGTTGCTTCATGCCGCCCGAGAGCTGGTGCGGGTAGCTGTCGGCGAAGGGAGTGAGCCCGACCTTGTCGATGTAGTGACGCGCACGCTCCTGCGCCTCGCGCCGGTCCAGCGCCTTGGCGGCCCGCAGCGGGAAGGCGACGTTCTGCGCCACCGTCTTCCAGGGCGGCAGCTGGTCGAATTCCTGGAACACTACGATACGGTCGGGCCCGGGCGCGCGCACCGGCGCGCCCGCCAGGGTGATCGAGCCCTCCACCGGGGTGATGAAGCCGGCCGCCGCCTTGAGCAGGGTGGATTTGCCGCAGCCCGACGGCCCGAGCAGGACGAAGCGGTCGGCCGCATGGATGTCGAGGTCGATCCGGTGCGTGGCGCGAACGACCCGCTGGGGCGTGCGGTATTCCAGGGTGACGCCCCGGATCTGCAGCAGGGGCGACGCGTCCCGTGCGGGCGCGGGCTCCGGTGCCGGTCGGGCAGGGGCCACCGCGCGCCGGACGCCGCCGCGCGGTGGCGCCTTCGCCAGTTCGAGGACCGACAGGTCGGACAGGGTGGCGGCGGAGATCATGGGCGGCCGCTCAGCTGCCGGTGGTGATGCGCGGATCGGCGAAGAAGTAGTCGCCGATCGCCTGGGGCGCAGTCTTGATCGCCCCGACCCGATGCATGAACTGGCCGAGGCCCAGGGTGTTCTCCGGCGTCACCTTGAAGGTCACGGCCGGGTTGGTGATGATCGTCTTCAGCAGCGCCGGGTCGAGCTTGCTGTTGGTCGTCCGGATGTAGATCTCGGCCGCCTTTTCCGGGTTCTCGGTGATGAACTTCGCCGCTTCGTCGAGCGCGTCCAGGAAGGCCTTGTAGGTCTTCGGGCTGGATTTGTAGAACGCCTCCGTCCCGTAGAGCACCGTCGAGGAGGCCGGCCCACCCTGAACGTCGTAGGAGTTCAGGACGATGCGGGCCTTCGGGTTCTCGGCCAGCTCCTGCTCCTGGAAGGGTGGGTTGCCGAAATGCCCGGAGATCTCTGTGCCGCCCTTGATGATCGCGGCCGCCGCCTCCGGATGCGGGACCGCGACGCTGATCCGGTCGAGCTTGGCGAATTCCTTGTCGCCCCAGAGCTTGGCCGAGGCCCATTGCAGGATGCGCGACTGCACCGAGACGCCCACCGCGGGGACCGCGATCCGGTCCTTCTCGCCGAAGTCGGCGATGCTCTTCACCTCGGGATTGTTGGTGACGAGGTAGTAGGGAAAGTTGCCGAGGGAGGCGACGCCCTTGACGTTCTGCCGGCCCCGGGTGCGGTCCCAGAGGGTGAAGAGCGGCCCGACGCCGGCCCCGGCGACCTCGATGTTGCCCGACAGCAGCGCATCGTTGACCGCGGACCCGCCCGAGAGCTGGACGTAGTCGACCTTGATGTAGAGGCCGGCCGCCTTGCCGTGCTTCTCGATGAGCTTCTGGTCCTCGACCACGTTGAGAAGCAGGTAGACGACGCCGAACTGCTTGGCGATCCGCAACTGGCCCTCGGCCGCCGCCGCGACGCCGGAGAGCGCCGTGCACAGCGCCAGCCCGCCGAGCAGGGCACCCGCCAGCCGTCGCGAGAGGATCGTGTATTGCCTGATTGTCATCTTGCCCGCCGCGACTTTTTTGGAGACGATTTCGTGCTCCGGAGGAGCGACCCTGCTCGAAGCAGAAGCCCTACTCGGAGAAGCCGTATCGTCTGAAGAGAATTAGGCAATCCAGGCCGATACTGCGCTCCGGACCGACGCCGAAGATCTTATCCCGCGTCCGGTGCACGTCAATAAAAGTGAAGTCTTTATTACGGAATTGCCGGAGACCGTTCATGCTCCGGGCTTCGGGTTCCGGAGGGTATTTCTCCCAGTGAGCAATTTAGCGCCGGACGCCCTGCTCCGACACGGGAAAGTGCCGCCTTCTCTTGCTGATCAATCCGGTTGGTCAGTCTTGCCGGCCGCACGCCCAGCCTGAGGGAACGCTGCCCCGACGCTCCGCCATCGGCCGAGCCGACATGCGATCGAGCGTCCCGACCGAGGATAGTCTCCGCCCTGGCCCATCTGGAGACCGTTTCCCTCGTCCTGGATTGAAGAAGGAAAGACGGTTCCGTTGATCGTCTCCTCTGAATACGTTTGAATATGGGTCTTCGAGGCGCCGTCGATCCTGTCCGCTCACGCTCGGTCGCGTGTGGCCTCCGCGCCTTGAACCTCCCTCCACCCTCGTCCGGATTCCATCCCATGCCCCCTGACGCCCTGCGCCGGCCCGCGCATCGACGCGGTTTCCTTCGCCTGGCCGGCGCCACTGCCAGTGGGATCGGGATCGCGACGGCAGCCCGCGCGGCGGGCGCCGCCGAGCCCCTGGAGATTCCCCCGTGGAGCCGCACTCCCGGGGCGCCGGTGGCCTCGCCGGCCTATGGTCAGCCGTCTCCCTTCGAGCGGCTGGGACGCCGGCCGCGGACGCCGCCGCCCTTTCCGGGAGCGGCCTCGACCGGTACGCCGCTGCAGCACCTACACGGCATCATCACCCCGAATGGCCTCCACTTCGAGCGCCACCATGCCGGCGTGCTGGCGATCGACCCGGAGCGGCACCGGCTGGCGATCCACGGCCTGGCGGAACGCCCCCTCGTCCTGACCATGGACGACCTGCTGCGGATGCCCGCCGTGTCGCGCATCCACTTCCTCGAATGTTCGGGCAACACGCCCTGGCTCGGCGCCAAGCCATCCTGGACTCTGCAGGAGAGCCATGGCCTGCTCTCTTGCTCCGAGTGGACCGGGGTCGAGCTCGCCACACTGCTCGACGAGGTCGGCGTGAGGCCGGGCGCCGCCTGGATCCTCGCCGAGGGCGCCGACGCCTCCGGGATGACCCGCAGCCTTCCCCTCGACCTCGCCCGCGACGGCGCGATCCTGGCCTATGTCCAGAACGGCGAGCGTCTGCGGCCGGAGCAGGGCTATCCTCTGCGGCTGTTCGTGCCCGGCGTGGAGGGCAACCTCAGCGTCAAGTGGCTGCGCCGCCTCAAGATCGGGGACCAGCCGTTCCAGACCCGCGAAGAGACCGCGAAGTACACCGACCTGATGCCGGACGGCACGGCGCGACAGTTCACCTTCGTGATGGAGGCCAAATCCGTCATCACCGCACCCTCGGGGGGCGAGCGCCTGGGCGGACCGGGCTTCCGCGAGATCCGGGGCCTCGCCTGGACCAGGCGGGGCCGGATCGCTCGGGTCGAGGTCTCCACGGACGGGGGCGCCCGCTGGCAGGCGGCGACCCTCGAGGGCCCGATCCTGCCGCGCTGCCTCACCCGGTTCCGCCTGCCCTGGCGCTGGGAGGGCGGTCCGGCCCAGCTCCTCAGCCGCGCCACCGACGAGACCGGCTACGTCCAGCCCGACCGCGCCGCCCTGGTCTCGGTGCGGGGCACACAGTCCTTCTACCACAACAACGCGACGTTCGGCTGGCGGGTCGCCGCCGATGGAGGCGTCAGCCATGCGGGTTAGCTTCCTCGGATCCTTCGCCTGCCTCGTCCTGACCGGTGCGGCCCTGGCCGATCCCGGCGGCCCCGTCGCGGGCCTGCACGGCCCGCCGGCCCACCTCGGGATCGGCCGCGCGGCCACGCCGGAGGTCCTGGCCGCCTGGGACATCGACGTCCGCGCCGACGGTCGGGGCCTGCCCCCGGGCCACGGCAGTGTCCGCGACGGCGCCGTCCTGTTCGGGGCGCGCTGCGCGGCCTGCCACGGAGCAATGGGCGAGGGCGGCAGCGCCGACGCCCTCGCCGGCGGCCAGGGCTCGCTCGCCACGCCGAAACCGGTCCGGACGGTGGGCAGCTACTGGCCCTACGCCACCACCCTGTTCGACTACGTTCGCCGCGCCATGCCCTTCGACGCGCCGCAATCTCTCAGCGCGGACGAGACCTACGCCCTGAGCGCCTACGTCCTCCACCTCAACGGCCTCCTGCCCGAGGACGCCGTGCTGGACGCCGGCACGCTCCCGAAGGTGGCGATGCCGAACCGGCACGGCTTCACCGGAGAAGCACGCCCCGACATCCCGGTTGCGGCCCGCTGAGCCGGCCGGAATCGGCCGCGCAGGACAAGCCTGCTCCCGGGACCCGTCCGGGAGGAAGGCTGTGCCCGCAAGCGGCCGATCTTTGGAAACCGCTGTCATTGACCCGGAACGGCCCGGATCGGCACACTTCCCTCAGGTTCGACGCTCCCGTCCGCGCCTTGCGACGGCCCGCCCGCGGGCCCCGGACCGCCCCACCGACGCCCTCCTAGTCACCCCCTCGAGCGATGACGTACAGACCGGAGATAGCGATGGTTCTCGGAGATCAGGTTGTGTTCGCCCGGCTCGACGTGGCCGATGCACTCGGGATCTGGCGCCACGCCACCGGGCGCATCGTCGACATCCTGCCGTCCCGAGACGGGGCGCAGGTCGTGGACGTCCAGTTCGAGGGGCACGGCCTCCTCGTGGGCTACATCGCCGCCCTCTTCCAGCGCGTCGGTTGAAGCCGATGCCGCCGCGCGCCGCCCGGACGTCCCGATCCGCATGACCGCCGGCAGCCAGGCCTCGCGGGTTCCTAGCAACCTCCTCCGTCCGCCCCTGCGCAGCGTGAGCCAGACCACGGCCGGCTCCGACGTCTGGCGGGCGATGCGCGCCGAGGCGGAGGCGGCCCTCATCGAGGAGCCGCTCTATGCCGGCATCATCCAGGCGACGGTGCTCGACCAGCCGAGCCTGATCCACGCCTTTGCCTACCGCCTCGCCCATCGCCTGGGCGACGGCGACCTGGCGCGGCTCTCCACCCGCGACCTCTGCCTCTCGGCCTTCGAGGCCGACCCGCATGCGGGCGAGCATGCGGTGCGCGACCTCGTGGCCATCCGCGAGCGCGACCCGACCTGCCGACGCTACCTCGACCCCTTCCTGTTCTACAAAGGGCTGGCGGCTCTCGAGGGCTACCGGGTGGCGCACTGGCTCTGGCACCAGGGCCGCGCCACCCTGGCGCTCCACATCCAGAGCCGGATCTCCGAGGTGTTCGGGGCCGACATCCACCCGGCGGCGCGGATCGGCTCGGGCGTCTTCATCGACCACGCCACCGGCGTCGTCATCGGCGAGACCACGGTGATCGCCGACGACGTCTCGATCCTGCAATCGGTGACGCTCGGGGGCAACGGCAAGGAGAGCGGCGACCGCCACCCGAAGATCGAGCGCGGCGTGCTGCTCAGCGTCGGCGCCAAGGTACTCGGCAACATCCGGGTCGGCGAGGGCGCGAAGGTGGCGGCTGCGGCGGTCGTCCTGCACGACGTGCCGGCCCACACCACCGTGGCGGGCGTGCCGGCCCGCGTCGTGTCGCGAATCAGTGCCGCCGAGGATCCGGCCCAGACCATGGATCAGTTCTTCGGAGACGGGATCTGACGGATTCGAGGGCCTGACCAGCGGCCCGCAGGGCGGCCGCGAATCCGTCTTCCGATGTCCGACCGGTTCCTGTGACCGGCCGTGCGCGGGTCGCCCCGCCCGGGTGGGCCGAGTCTTACGCCAGATCGTTCCAACCATTCCCCCAGAACCCTATTCTTATGGAATAATCTTCTTTTTTATTCAATTAAAAAGCATGTAATTTTGTATACGTCTGCAGGAGGAGTTCGCTAAACTAAAACAACCTCAAAAATGGATTATTATTCCATTGACGCCATATCGGCACCGCGGCTAGAACCGCGCCACTTCCGGCACCGTACAAATATTCACGCCGGAAATAGCAATACTTTGCCGCAGACTCCGCGGCTCTGTTCTCGATCGCGTAGTCGATCGACTGTGTTTGCGCTGAGCCGTGGCCTGATGCGCACGACATCACTCGACAATCCAGACGGAGACGACCAACCATGAGCGGACAGGGGCAGAGCGTGGGCGCATCCGCAGCACGCAATCTATCGACGGCGACCGTCACGTCGGTCCAGAACCTCGCCAACACCCCGCGCTGGCTCCTGCGGCTCCTGCCCTTCGTCAACGTGGATGGCGGCGTCTACCGCGTGAACCGGCGCGCCGTCGTGCTGGCCAAGCCCGGCCGCATCGAGTTCGCCGCCGCCGACAAGGCGCGTGCGATCAGCCCGGCTTCCCTGCGCGCCGTGCCCCCGTTCAGCCGGCTTGGCGATGCCGAGCTCGCGGCCCTCGCCGACCGGTTCACAGAGAGCAAGCACAAAGCCGGCGAGACGATCTCGGAAGGCGGCGCGGGCGACCGCAGCCTGACCATCGTCGCCGACGGCACCGTCGAGCTGTCCCTGTCCGGCCCCTACAAGAACCGCCTGCGCTCGGGTCTCGCCACCCGCGGCGACTTCTTCGGCGACGACACGCTCACGGGGGCCGGCCAGCCCGCCCCCGCCGTCACGGCGCTCTCGGCCGTCACGCTGCTCACCCTCGACCGGGCGGCCCTCGACGACGACGCCGTCAAGAACCGCATCGCGCAGTATGTCGAGGAGCGCGACCGCTTGGCGGGGCATACCAACAGCCACGGCGAGCAGGGCATCGAGCTGCTCGCGGTGCAGACCGGTGCGCCCCGCCTGCCGACCACCTTCGTCGATTACGAGATCGATCCGCGCGAGTACCACCTCTCCACGATCCAGACGATCCTCAACACCCACACCCGCGTCACCGACCTCTACTCCAACGAGATCGACCAGTTGCGCGAGCAGATCCGCCTCACGGTCGATGCCGTGAAGGAGCGGGAGGAGTGGGAGCTGCTCAACAATTCCGAGTTCGGCCTTCTGAACGAGGTCGGTGGTCGCCAGCGCATCCCGACCCGCGGCGGCCCGCCCACCCCGGACGACCTCGACGAACTGCTGACGCTGGTCTGGAAGAAGCCCGCCTTCTTCGTCGCGCACCCCCGCGCCATCGCGGCCTTCGGCCGGGAGGCGACCCGGCGCGGCGTCCCCCCGGTGGTGATCCACCTGTTCAGCGCGCCCTTCCTCACCTGGCGCGGCGTGCCGCTGGTACCGAGCGACAAGCTGCCCATCGACACCGATCCGGTCACCGGCGCCCAGACCACCTCGATCCTGCTGCTGCGCGTCGGCGAGGGCGAGCAGGGCGTGGTCGGCCTGCAGAAATCCGGCGTCACCGGCGAGATCGAGCCCGGCCTGTCGGTGCGCTACATGGGCACCAACGACCATTCCATCGCCTCGCACCTGGTGACCCGCTACTTCTCCGCCGCCGTGCTGGTGGAGGACGCGATCGCCCGCCTCGATAACGTGCTCCTGGGCAACTACCATGACTACGCCTGAGGCCGGTCTCTTGGGATCGTCCGCCTTCGGCCTCCCCACGGGCGCAGCCGGCGACACGGCGCATGCCGACCTGGTCGGGCGCCTCGCCCGCGAGATCTACGGCCAGAGCCAAGCGGCGCCCGCGCTGCCGGTCGTGCCGCAAGCTCCCCAGGGTCTGGAGAGTCTTCCCCAGGCCCCTGGACAGCCTGCGCCGGGTGCCGTAATCGGCGCGCCCTCGGGCGCCCTGCCGTCGGGCCTCCAACCCGACGCCTCGGCCCTCAGGGCCCGCAACTTCGGTGGCCCGAGCGTCGGGCTACCGGGCCTGACCGGGCCATCGGCCGCCAACCCGTTTGGCGCAACGCCCACTCCGGTGGGTGCCGGCTTCCTCGACACGGCGACGATTCCCTCGGTTCATCCCCTCGCCGATCCCCTGTCGGTAGGACGCGGGCTGCCGGAGTTCTTCGTGCCCACCGTCCAGGAGGTAGCTGCCTTCCTACCCGGCGGCCCGGACCTGCACCGGAGAATCGCCCAGGACCATCCGCGCGCGAACGCCTTCGCGCACGCGATCGCGCCGAGCCTCGTACCGGCCGATCCCTCGACGCGCGGCGGGGACGTCGCCCAGGAAAGCTTCCAAGGCGAAAAATCCCAACGCGAAAAATCTCAACGCACGGTGCGCGTCTCGGACGACCCCGTGCACGCGGCCCAGCGGAGCGACGACGCGGCGTCCGCATCGGGCGACTATTATTTCCTGACGGACTCCGTCCAGACGGCCCCGCGGCGCCCCTCGAAGCCGCACGCCTCCCCGCGCGCCGAGCCCTCGCGGCACGGCGGGCCGGCCCCGCGCGTGACTTCCCATGGGTCGCGCCCGGTCGCGGCGCCCTTCGATGTCGAGCGCGTCCGCAAGGACTTCCCGGCCCTGCACCAGAGCGTGAACGGCCACCCGCTGGTCTGGCTCGACAACGCGGCCACCACCCACAAGCCGCAGAGCGTCATCGACGCCACGTCGGAGTTCTACGGCCGTCACAACTCGAACATCCACCGGGCCGCCCACACCCTGGCGGCCCGCGCGACGGACCTGTTCGAGGGTGGCCGCGAGCGGGTGCGGCGCTTCCTCAACGCACCGTCGAAGGACGACATCGTCTTCCTGCGCGGCACCACCGAGGCGATCAACCTCGTGGCCAATTCCTACGGCCGCGCCCATGTGGGACCGGGCGACGAAATCATCGTCAGCCAGATCGAGCACCACGCCAACATCGTGCCCTGGCAGCTCCTGACCCAGGCCACCGGCGCGACCCTGCGGGTGATCCCGGTCGACGACCGCGGCGAGATCATCTTCGAGCAGTTCGCCGCCCTGCTCTCGGGCCGCACCAAGATCGTCTCGGTGACCCACGTCGCCAACGCGCTGGGCACCATCAACCCGGTGGCGGAGATCATCGCGCTGTCCCATGCCTACGGCGTGCCGGTGCTGGTGGATGCGGCCCAGTCCTCGCCGCACATTCCCCTCGACGTGCAGGCGCTCGATGCCGATTTCCTCGTCTTCTCCGGTCACAAGGTGTTCGGGCCGACGGGCATCGGCGCCCTCTACGGCAAGGCCCATCTGCTCGAGGCGATGCCGCCCTGGCAGGGCGGCGGCCACATGATCGAGGACGTCACCTTCGCCCGGACCGTCTACAAGGGCGCGCCGGAGAAGTTCGAGGCCGGCACCCCCGACATCGCCGGCGCCGTGGGCCTCGGCGCCGCCCTCGACTACCTGGAGGGCGTCGGGCTTCCCGGCATCGCCGCCTACGAGCACGATCTCCTCGACTATGCCCAGGCCGGACTTGCCGACGTGAAGGGCCTTCGCCTCATCGGCACAGCACGGCGGAAGGCGAGCGTGATGTCCTTCGTCATCGATGGCCATGCCAACGAGGACGTGGCCCGCCACCTCGACGCAAGCGGCATCGCGGTCCGCTCGGGCCATCACTGTGCCCTTCCCGCCCTGCGCCGCTTCGGCGTCGACCAGTCGGTGCGGGCCTCCCTGGCCTTCTACAACACGCGTGCCGATGTCGATGCGTTCCTGAAAGGCCTGCACAGCCTTCCGCGACGATAAGTCAGAAGGATCGCCTCGGCCTTTGTCCTGCGAGGTCCGACGTCTAAGGTCCGCAAGCGGGCCGCGCCTCCGACAGCCGCATGATTGGGTTGGGTCCAGGCCGTGTCGAAAGGTCGGGGATTGGGCTCGTGCGGTCGGGTGATGTCCCGGTCTCGCGAGACTCACCTGTTCACTGCGTCGAATGGCTTCTTCCGGCCGGGCGACGAACCAGTTGCATTGATGATGCTTCCCGGACGGTTTCTCGGCCTCTCCGGCGAGCGGCCCGAGCCCTCGTTCCGATGGGACTCCCCCAAAACGCCCATGCTGGCTCCGGCTCCGCCGTGCAGAGGTGCCTGAACTGTTCGTCGGTCCCGGAAAAGCGAGAGGCGAAGCGACGCCCCGTCCGATTGCGTCCCGAGACAACGCTGCCTGACCGCCTAAGTCGCTGGGGCGACCGCGTGAGATCCGGCCTGCCGGGCGAGCACGTAGAAGCCCAGGGCTGCGGCGAAGATCACCGCGCCGAAGGCGGCGGCGATTCCCAGGACCAGGCTGAAGCCGCCGCGGTCGTGCAGGAGGGCGATCATCGGCACCACGAACCCGCTCACGGTGAATCCGAGGAAGTAGCGCACGCTGTAGGCCCTCGCTCGGTAGAGCGGGGGCACGTAGCGGGCCACCATCGCGTCGTTGATGACGACCTGCCCGTAGAGAGCCGCCATCGTGAGCACGAGGCCGGCCAGGAGCGGCAGGCCCGTGCTCGACGCCGCGATGCCGAGGCCCAGCGGCTGCGGGACGGACAGGCCGAGGAACAGCGCCGGCAGGCTGTAGCGGTCGATCAGGCGTCCCATCAGCAGCTGCGTCAGGGCTCCGAAGACGAAGACCAGGGTGGCCACGGAGCCGATCAGGACGAGGGGCAAGCCGTCACCGACGCGCTCGTCGACCACCTTGGGCAGGGCGATCGTGGTGATGTTGAAGGTCATTCCGCCCGCCACGATCGCGAAGGCGAAGACCACGAGGAGGGAGATAGGGCGGGCGACCGGGATGACGGGCTTCGCGCCGGCCTTGCCCTGCGATCCGGCACCGTCCCCGGGTACGAGGGCCAGGAACGCCGCCCCACAGGCGAGGCAGAACAGGCCGGGCACGATGAAGGCTGCCTGCCAGCCGAAGGCCGTGGCGAGGAGCGCCGTCACTCCGGAAGCCGTGGCGGCACCGAGATTGCCCCAGACGCCGTTCACGCCGAGATCGCGTCCGAGGCGGCGCGCGTGGCTCACCAGCATGGTCGAGCCGACCGGGTGGTAGATCGCGGAGGCGAGCCCGAGCGCGCAGAGCCACCCCATGAACGCCGCCGGGCTGGCCGCGCTCGCCACCCCGAGGCAGGACAGGCCGTAGCCGAGGAAGAAGACCGCCAGCATGTTGCGGCGCCCGAACCGGTCTGCGAGCCAGCCCATCGGCAGGGCGCAGAGGCCGAAGGCCACGAAAGCGCCGGTCGCGAGCTTGATCAGTTCGCCGTAGCCGAGGCCGGTCTGGGCCGCGATCGCGATCACGGCGGTGGGGTAGACCAGCAGGACGAAATGATCGAGGGCATGCGCCACGTTGACGAAGCGCAGGGTGCGGCGGGACAGGGTCTCGGCATCCATCGGTCGGGCATCTCCTCTGGCAGGGACCCTTTCGGATCCCCACTCCGGCAGCCCTCTGCGGGGGGCTTGCCTCCTGTCTACCTGACCCGTTGAATGGCGTCGGGCCGAAGATGTACGCAATCGGGCCAGGGCGAGGCCATGCGTTCGATCCGGGCGGAGGACTATCAGGATGTCCCGCGTGCCGTCGCGGTGATGCCCAAGACCTTCGCGGCCGGCAGCAGCACGGACCGGCATCGGCATCCACGGGCGCAACTGCTCTACGCCACCGCCGGCCTGATGATGGCCACCGCCGAGGACGGGACCTGGGTCGTGCCGGAGGGGCATGCCCTGTGGATCCCACCCGGCCTGCCGCACGCGGTCGTTATGCACGGGGATGTGGCGATGTGCTCGGCCTACCTCGCGGTGGAGGCGATCTCCGGCTTTCCCCGCCGGGCCCGGGTGATCGAGGTCTCGGCACTGCTATCGGCCGCCCTGGTCGCCCTGACGAACGAGCCCGTGCTCTACGACGAGTCCGGGCGGGGCGGGCACCTGGCGGCCCTGGTTCTCGATGAGATCGGCTGCGCCGCCGAGACGCGCCTGGCCCTGCCCCTGCCGCGCGATCCCCGGATCCGCCGGGTCTGCCTTGGCCTGATCGGCGACCCTGCCCGGGCGCTCGACCTCGACGCCTGGGCCGAGGAGGCGGGCCTGAGCCGCCGGACCCTGACACGGGGATTTCGCCGGGAGACGGGGCTGACCTTCGGACAATGGCGGGCGCGGGCCCGCGTGGTGCGCGCCCTGGCCCTGGCCGCCGACGGCCGGCCCCCGCGCCAGGTCGCGGCCTCGGTCGGCTACCGCAGCCTTCAGGCCCTGCGAGACAGGACGGATGCCTTGGTCGGCAGCGCGCGGGACGCCTGAAGCGACGCCTGTCGTGGGCAGGAAGGTCCGGGCTGCGGCCGGGCCCAAGAAAAAACCCGCCCGGTCGGCGACCGGGCGGGCATTGGGATCGATCCGTGACGATCAGGCGATCAGCAATCGTCGCCCTTCTTGCCGAGCTCCTGGTTCGCGCCCGCGTTGTTCATGGCGCCGACGGTTCCGGGAGAGGCCGGCTGCTGGCCGCCGGCGAGGTTCTTGCTGGACGTGCCGACGCCGTCGCCCTGGTCGTTCTTGGCGTCCGAGCCGGGCTTGTCGCCGACCATCTGGTTGGCACCGACGTTGTTCATGGCGCCGACGGTTCCGGGAGAGGCAGGCTGCTGGCCGCCGGCGAGATTCTTGCTACCCTGATCGGCGGCCGAGCTCTTGTCGTTCGCAGCCTGCTGCCCGGGGCTGTTGCCCTTCGTCGAACCCGTGTTGCAGGGGGCGGCGAGCGCGGTCCCGGCGGTGAGCGCGAAGATGGCAGCGGCGCCGGCAATCGTCGAGAATTTCACTTGGCGTTCCTCCGAAGATGGTATCGCGAAGTATAATTCCGCACCGGGAGTTCGGTTCCCGGCCGCGACGGATCGTTCGGCAACAGGATTTGCCAAGATATCCTCCGCTGATCATCCCGGATTTCCTGTCGCCGGCCACGGTGTACGACGAAGCTCTATCTCCCATCGATCCGGCGGGCTCAGGACGCCGCCCGGATCCTGAATCGGTCCACCCGTCTCGATCGGCCCCGATTCTGGACGTCATGATCCCAGGGTCCGGTGGGGCTGATGTTTCCGCCTAGTTCGACCGCACAGCAGGCTGACCGGCGACAGGCCGGTCAGCCGGGGCTTACCCCGGCCGAGACACAGGTTCGGGTTTCGATGCGGACGCCCGGGCTCAGCCGAAGAGGCCGTCGTTCAAGACGGTGCGGTTCTCCACGAGGCCGAACTGCAGGAAATGCTGCATCGGGTCGATCCCGGCCTGGGCCACGTCCGGGTTGGCCTTGAGGTAGGCCTTGGTGTCGAAGTCGGCGGCCGGGTCGCGGCCCTCCTTGAAGCCGATACCGTCATAGTGCGCGAGCGGGTTGACGCCCGCCTGCGCCACGTCCTTGTAGGCGTCCAGGTAGCCCTTGGTGTCGAAGATCGCGTTGGGATCGCGGCCCTCCTTCCAGCCGAGGGCGTCGAAGTGCTGGCGGGCGAAGGCGAAGGTGTCGCCGCCCGCTCGCGAGGCCGCAACGGCCACGTCCGGGTTGGCCAGCAGGTAGTACTCCGCATCGAAGCCGCCCTTGATGTCGGTGGGCCGACCCACCGCCGCGAAGGTGGCGCGCCCCTCCGCCTGTCCGAACTCGAGGTAATGCGCCAGCGGGTTGACGCCGGCCGCCTTCACGTCGGGATTGCGGGCGAGGTAGGCCTCGTCGTCGAAGGCGGCGCCCGGGTCGCGGCCCTCCTTCCAGCCGGCCTGGGCGTACTGCGTCAGCGGGTTGGCGCCGGAGGCGGCCACGTCCGGGTTGGCGGCGAGGTAGCCCTTGGTCGAGAAGAAGGCGTTCGGGTCGCGGCCCTCCCGTGCACCGTACTGGGCATAGTGGTCGTCGGCGTCCAGGCCGGAGGCCAGGACGTCCTTGTACCGGGCGAGGTAGTACAGGTCGTTCACCAGCGGGTTGGCGTCGTTGAGGACGATGGTCGTATCCGAGAACAGGATGCGTTCGAAGCCGCCGATCGTGTCCCGGCCCTCCGGCCCGGTGACGATGGTGAAGTTGCCGTCCTGCGTGACCTGCGCGTCGGCGAGGCGCGACTGGAAGATCAGGGTGTCGTTGCCGACCGCGCCGGCGATGCCACCGCCCAACAGGATGTCGTCGCCGAGGCTGTTGACGATCATGTCGTCCCCGGCGCCGCCCGCCAGCACGTCGCCGAAGGCCGTGCCCTGGAGGGTGTCCGCGCCATCCGTGCCGGTCTTGGCGGTCCCGCGCTGGAACACGGTGTCGGCCCGGGCCGAGAGGTTCTGGATGCGCAGGTCGCCGGCCGGTCCGGTATCGGCGGTGCCGTAGGGCGTGACGGCATGGAACGCCTTGAGGTACTCGGCCAAGGCGTCCTGCTCGGAGCCCTTGGCCGCGAAGGTCTCGGTGTCGGGGAGCGAGACCGGATTGGCGGTGGTCAGGGTGAGCTTGTTCTCGCCATAGGCCGGGAAAGGATAGTTGTCGCCGCCGAGGCCCGGCGCCGAGGCCGTGCCGGTGGCCAGGAAGTCGAGCGTCACGACCTTGATGGCGCGGCCGGCATCGCCCACGACCTGGCCGTTCTGGACCAGGGTGTCGAGGACGCGGCCGTCGGCATCGATGATCGCCGCGTTGACGATGCGCTGGCCCTCGCGGGTGACGTTGCCGTTCACGTCGAGGGTCTGGGCCTGCTTGGTGGCGTCGAAGCTGTAGGAGATGCCGCCGACCTGGGCGAACTGGCCCGGGGTCGCACCCGGCGCCACCGCGGCGACGCCGTGCTCGAGGATGCGCTCCAGCTCGGCGGCCGTGACGGTGACGACCGCGAGGTTGTTGTTGAAGCGCAGGGAGTTGGTGACGTCGAGCTGCGAGATGTCGCCGGCCTGCTTGCCGGCCGAGGGGTTGGCCGCCGGGGGCAGCTCACTGGTGCCGCCGCCGGCCGTGGAGAAGGAACCGATCGAGTCGCGGATGCCGCCGCCGTTCTTGATCGAGACCGTGACGCCCGCATCGAACTGCTTGGCGTACCAGAGGTTGGCATCCGACGAGAGGTCGCCGAGGTTGGTCTCCTCGGTGCGGACCTCGCCGCGCCGGCCCTCCAGGTAGACGCTGGTGCGGCCGAGGATGTTGCCGTCCTGCTGGCGGATCACGTCGGCGATTCCGGCCGTCTCCTGGACGCCGTCGTTGTTGGCGTCGAGCCCCTCGATCACCTCGCGGACGAGGAAGCCCTTGCTGCCGGGGGTGAAGGCGGCGGCCGTCGAGCCGTAGAGCCCGGCAACGGTGGCGTCGTCCACCGCGACCGCGCCGCTGGTGGCCGGGTTCACCGACTCGCGGATGACGTTGCCCCGCTCGTCGAAGGTGACGTTGAGGCGGCCGACATAGGAATACTCGGAGGCGGTGTTCACCAGGAGCAGGGTCTGGCCGCTGGCATTGGTGTAGAATTGCGGGTAGCCACCCGCGGCCGTGTCGCCGGGAAGCAGGCGGTCGTCGCCGTCGGCCAGCAGGGTGTGCGAGCCGCCGCCGATGAGCACGTCGACGTTGCGCAGCAGCGGCGCCAGGGCCTGCTCGTTGGCGAGTTGCTGCAGGTGCGTGCCGACGATGACCTTGTTCACGTCCGGGTTGGCGGCGAGCACCCGGTCGACCTCGGCGTTGATCTGCTGGGCCAGCAGGGCGATGTTGTCCTGGCCGGTGAAGCCGTCCAGCGTGACGTTGCCGAGGGTCGTCAGCAGCGGCTCGAGCTGGGTGGTGGCGCCCACGAACGCGATCTTCTCGCCGTTCTCCACGAGGATCGTGGACTTGGCGATCTTGTCCGCCCCCGTGCCCGTCTGGGTCGAGGCCGGGCCGGTCTGGGCGAAGGTGGCGTTCGAGACGTTCGGGTTGACCAGCCCCGAGAGCGCCGCTTCCCGCGAGAAGTTCAGGTTGGCGGAGAGGTAGGGGAACTGGGCGCCGACCCAGGTGTCGTCGGCGTTGCCTGCCGCGGTGCCGAGATTGGCCCCGATGATGTTGGCGACCTCGGTGGGCCCGGAATCGAATTCGTGGTTGCCGAACACCGCCGCCTGGACGCCGATGATGTTCTGGATGGTGATGTCGGCCCGGCCGACCGAGGCCGCGAGCTTCGTGTACGCCGCCGAGCCCGTGAGCTCGTAGAGCTGGTTGTAGACGCCGTTATAGGTGGCGGCCAGTTGCGGATCGGCGCCCGCGATGAAGAACGGGCTCGGGATCCAGCCGTCGCCGGTGGAGAGGGTGATCGAGTTCGGGGTCGCGTCCTCGAGCTTGTCGACGATGGCGGCGAAGTTCGCCGCGCGCTGCGTGGCGAGAAGGCCGGCCTCCCAGTCGGAGGCGTGCAGGATCTGGAGCGTGTAGGTCATGGCCGGCGGGGTCTCCGTCGTGAAGTCGAGCTGGTCCTGGGGGATGCCGGCGAAGGCGTTGCCGGCGGTATCGAGGAGGGCGCCCGCCGGGACGATCACGTCGTAGGCGGTGCCGGCCTTGAGGTCGGTGCCCGGATCGATCGTCACCGTGGCGCCGCTGATGGAAACCTGGGAGGTGTCGCCGACCGCGATGGCACGGGTGTCGCCGGACCCGTCCGTGATCGTGAGGGCGCCGCTGCCGGCCCGCACCGCCTCGCTAAAGGTCAGGACGATGCTGGCGCCCGCCGCCACCTTGAGGGCGTTGTCCGCCGGCGTCGCCGAGACGAGGCGCGGCGCGGTCTGGTCGAGGCGCAGGCCGACCAGGATCGGGTCGTGGTCGGATTCACGAGCGGGGACGAGCCCGTCGAAATAGGCGGCGGAGCGGCCGAAATCGAGGTTGTAGTCGATGGCATCCGCCTCGTCGGCGTTGATGTGCCACTCGGTGACGCCGGTGACCTGGCGGTTCAGGCTCGCATTGGCCAGCGCGTGGTCGAGGGCGCCGTAGGCCCCGTCGAAGACGTAGGAATACGGGTCGGCGAGGCGGTCCTCGGCGAGGTTGGTGAAGCCGCCGGCCTTGAGGACGTCGAGGGCATCCTCCTTGATGTAGGCGTTGAAGTCGCCGAGCAGGACGACGTCGCCGTCCGGCGTCCCCGTCGGCTTGAGGGCGAGCCATTTCGTGAGGGCGGTGGCGGCCAGCTCCCGCTGCTGCTGCCAGCCGCCCTGGCCGTCGCCCTGGTCGGCATCGGCGCCCGTGCCGGCCCCGCTCTTCGACTTCAGGTGGTTGATGACCGCCGTGAAGTCCTCGCCCGTGGCGGTCTCGCGGAAGGTCACCGCGAGGGCGGCACGGCTGGTGTTGGCGCCGTTGAAGAGGTGGCCGATCGTGCTCTGCTGAAGCAGCGCCGGATCGAAGGCCTGCACGTCCGAATCGTCGAGCTTCTCGATGGTGGTGTTCAGCGCCACCGAGACCTTGCCGGGCTTGTAGACGAAGCCCACCGCGATGGCGTCGCCGCCGAGGAACTGGCCCTGGTCGAGCTGGGCGCCGGGCCGGACCCAGTCGTAGGTGCCGGCGCCCGCGCGGGCGTTGAGCTGGGCGACGAGGTATTCCAGCGCGTTGCCCGGGTTGCCGGGCTGGAACTGGTTCTCCAGCTCGGTGAGGCCGAACACGTCGGCCCCGGAGGCGATCACCGTGGTGACGAGCTTGGCTGTCTGGCGGTCGAACTCGGCGGCATTGCTGGCGCCACGCGGGTCGAGGCCGATGGCGGTCTTCACGCCGGTGGCGGAGCCGTCGCTGTCGAGGGTGCGGAAGTAGTTCAGCACGTTGAGGCTGCCGACCTTCAGGCTGCCGCCGACATCGTCGGGGGCGGCCGGGCGGGGATTGGCCCTGGCGACAGCATTGTCGCCGTCGTCGATCGCCCGGACCCGGTAGGCGCTGGCGGGGCCGTAGCCGAGCACGCCCGTGAGGCCCGTCACCGTGTCGCCCATCCGGGGTGCGGTGGCGGTGGAATAGGCCGGGCCGAAGCCGTCGAGGAGATCGACGGGCTGGTTCTGGACGTTGAGCCCGTCGTCGTAGGTGATCGAGCGCGCCGCGACCTGCGCAAGGTAGGCCGCGTAGCCGGCGGCGTTCGGCTCGAACGCGTTGGTGAAGGTCTCCGGGCGCCCGCCGGCCGCGAGGCGGATCTCGTTGAAGCGGTCGAGGTTGAACTGCTCGGTGATGGTGAGCGCCTGGCCGAACCGGACGAGCATCCCCTCGTAGCGCTCGAGGTCGGGCTGCGCCGTGGTGCCGGTGCCGATCGTGGCGGCGGCGGGCAGGTCGACCACCGTGGCGGCGGCCTTGAGGGCGGCGGCCGAGAGCGCGCCGGCCTGGACGACCTGGATCTGGGCCGCGTCGGTGACCGTGATCTGCGTCTCGCCGCCGAACTCGCCGACGGTGCCGGTGACCCGGACGCGATCGCCTTCCTGGAGATCCTTCAGGAGGCTGCCGGCGCCCTCGTAGACGAACACGCCCTCGGAGGTCAGCGGGTTGCCGTCCGCATCCGCGGCCTCCTCCTGCAGGTAGAACCCGCCGAGGTTACGCTTGGCGTCGGCGTCGCCGGTCTGGAAGTCGCCGACGACGATCGCCTCCACCGTGACGGTGCGGCCGGCGATCGGGCTCGCGCTGCCCGTGCCCTGCACGGCGGAGATCAGGGTGACGTCGTCGTTGAGGATGGTGCCGGTGGCCACGATGCCGGTCGTGGCCAGGGCCGCCGTCACTCCGCTCTGGCCGGCGCTGGCGCCCTTCAGCGTGACCGTGAAGCCCTCATTGGCCTCCGGAAGCGCATCGCCCTGGACCGTGACGGTGACGATGGCCGAGGCCGCGCCCGCCGGAATGATGCCGGAGATGCTCGCCGGCAGGCTGGGGCCGCCGGCGAAGTCCGCGCCGTCCGCCCCGGCGCCGGCGAGCTCCGCCGTGAAGGCGAGGCTGCCCAGCGTGCCGCCCGTGCGCTCCACCGTGAAGGCGAAGGTGGTGGTGCCGGCGTCGCCCTCGGCCTTGGCCACGGCCAATGAGCCGGGCTGGAAGGCGATCGACTGGGTGTAGCCCTGGGACAGGGCGGCGTAGAGGGTCGCGCCGCCGCCGGCCTCGTTGGCGGTGACGAGGAGCGGCGTGCCGGTGGGGTTGCGGTCGGCGGCGATGAAGGTCAGCACCTCGGGGCCGAGATCGGCGGAGACGCCTGCCAGCGGCGGCACGTAGGAGACGTAGGCCGCGTTCGCGGGATCGGTGACGTCGTAGACGATCACGCCGCTCTGGCGCTCGAGGCCCACGAAGGCGTAGGTGCGGCCATCGACGGTGCCGATCGTGACGCCCTCGGGTTCGGGACCCTTGTTGTCGGAGCGGTCGTCGGGGGTGTTGGCCACCACCTGGTCGTTGTTGAAGCGCTGCGGGTTGAGGCTCGCGAAGATCTTCTCGAACTCGCCGCCGGTCTCGCGCACCTTGGTCAGCGCACCGTCGGCCTCCTGGCGGAAGATCGAGATGCCGCGGCCGCCGAGGGTGTTGAGCTGGTCGATGACGCCGTCGTTGTCGGTGTCACCCGTGCGCAGCAGGACGTTGAGGCGGGCATAGGCGGGATCGGCCTTCAGCGCCTGCAGCTCCGGGGTGAGGCGGCTGTTAGCGATGCTGGAGAGGCGGGCCACGTCCGCCGAATCGTCGGCGCCGCCGATGACGCGCTGGTCGCCCTCGTTGGCAGTGACGACGTAGGTCACGCCGTTCACGGCGAAGCTCGCCGCACCGTCCGGCTGGAGCAAGCCGTAGATCGGCGCGTTGGCCGGCGTGTTGGCGATGCGGATCGAGGCCGTGCCGCCCGCACCGTCACGGTCGGAGGCGTCGAATTCGTTGCCGGGCAGCGAATGGTTGACGGAGCCGAGCGGCTGGATCGCGATCGGGGCGGTGCCGGGATTGGCGAGGTCGATCACCGCGATGCCGTTGACCTCCTGAAGGGTCACGTAGGCGAAGCGGTTGTCGGGGGAGAGCGCGATGTATTCGGGCTCGATGTCGGCGGCGGCACTCTTGCCCGCGGTGATCGCGAGGCCCTTGGCGCGCAGGGCCGCCTCGCTGCCGTCGAGGGCGTCGAAGCCCACGGTGGCACTGACGCTGGCACGGGCCGCGCCCCCGGAGAGATCGAGGATCGAGACGCTGCCAACCGGGTTGATGGCGCTCGTGAACTGCTCGCCCTCGTTGGCGACGAGGAGCTTCGTGCCGTCGCTGGTGAAGACGATCTGGTCGGGTCCGACACCGACCGTCACCGACTTGAGCAGGGCGCCGGCCCGGTCGAACAGGGCGACGCGGCCGGGCTGGTCACCAGCGGCATTGGCGTAGGCCACGGCGACGACGCCGTTCGAGACCGCCACCGAGTTCACGGAACCGTACTGGTCGAGGCCGGCGAGCCGGATCTCGCCGGATTTGGCCATCTGCCCGTCGGCGCCGATGCCGACGATCTCGATCCGGTTCTCGTTGGTGTTCTGGATGTAGAGGCTGCCGGTGGAGCGGTCGTAGGCCACCACCTCGGCATTGGCCGCCGCGGTGGTGGCCGGGTCGTTGGTGGTGGCGTAGCTGCCCAGGCGGACGAGCTGCAGCGCGCCGGTGGGGGAGGGCGGTGTCGTCGCGGTCGCCCCCTCGACCCCCTGGAGGGAGGGAGCCGCATCGAACACCGCCACACCGTTGATCACGGTGGCGGCATCGTCGTTGACGATGGTCCCGACCGCCTCGCCATCGGCGATCGTGGCGCCGACGACGTTCGTCACCCGCAGGGCGAAGGTTTCGTTGGTCTCGAAGGCCCTGTCGCCGGTCACCGGCACGCTGAAGGTGGCGGAGGTGGTGCCGGCCGCGATCGTCTGCCCGGTCAGGGCGATGGCGACGTAGTCGGAACCGGCCCGGGCGGTGCCGTCGGCGGTGGCGAGGTCGAAGGTGACGCCGCCGGCCGGGGCGGGGGCGCTGAGCGAGACCGTGAAGGTCAGGCCGGCCGTGCCCGCCTGGCCCTCGGTCACCTGCGCATCGGCGATCGACAGGGCCGGCAGGGTGGCCGACGCGCTCAGGCTCGAGACCGCGATGTCGTCGATGCCGATCCACTCGTCGCTGCCCACTGCGTTGGCGGTCAGGATGCGAACCTGAAGGCCCGCCGCGCCGTCGGCGTCGGCCGGCAGGGCGACGCTGACGGGGGTCACCTGCGTGGCGCTGCCCTGGGTGCTGGCATCGGCCACGAAGCCGGCCGGCAGGTTCTTCCAGGCGCCGCCGTCGGTCCGGTACTGCAGGGCGAGGGGCTGGACGGCGTTGTCGGCCGAGCCGTCGATGTCGCGGGCGTTGAAGGCCACCGTGATGTCCCGCCGCCCGGTGGCATCGAGGTAGAGCACGAGACTCGGCGCATCCGCCGTGCCCGAGCCCTGCAGGGCGATCGTCGGGTCGGCGAGCTCGAACTCGGCGACGCCGCCGGACCCCAGGGTGGCGGGACTGGTCTGGTTGGCGACGACGTCCGCATCGTTCGGCAGGGCCGAATCACCGGTGATGCCCTGCGGGTCGGTGCCCGTGACGGTGGTGAGGTCCTGACCCAGGTACCCGACGATGGCCGGCACCCTGCTCCAGTCGTCGTTCGTCGTGATCGCGCCGGTATCGGTCCAGGCCTGGAGCAGGGGACCGTTCGCGAGGACGTGCGGCGTCGTGGTCATGCGGACACTCTGAGGAGGCGGACGCGCCGGTGACCGGCGACCTGGTCGCGAGCCCGCACGGTCGGTCGGCGGCGCGCGAGCAGGCCGCCCCTGCCGCGGGCTTCACGCCACCGGTCAGGACGTCCGCTCCGCCGCATCAGGACAGATCAGGTTCTGGCAGCCAATAGATCCGCCACGTGACAGATCGATGAAAGCAAATCGAAACCACGATCTGCTCGCCGATCAGGTCACGGCAAAGTAATTTCCGATCATGATCAGCATCGATCCTGGTGTTTTAATCCATCGTCCGGGATGTTTTTTCCTGCGGCGGTTCGCGGTGGCATCCGGCCCGCCGGCGGCTTGACGCGCTGCGGCGAAGTTCGCCACATCGGCCCGACACCGGAGCCCGCGGATGACCACATCGCCCTACAACCCGCCCTGCGGCGGCCTGCCGCCCCAGACCGCGCTGATGACCGGGCGGGCCGTGTTCACCGAGGCCTACGCCGTCATCCCGAAGGGCGTGATGAGCGACATCGTCACCTCCGTGCTGCCGTTCTGGGAGGGCACCCAGGCCTGGATGCTGGCCCGCCCGCTCTCGGGCTTCTCCGAGACCTTCGCGCAGTATCTCGTGGCGCTCGCCCCCGGCGGCGGCAGCGAAAGGCCCGAGCCCGACGCGGAAGCCGAAGGCGTTCTGTTCGTGGTCGAGGGACGGGCACGCCTCCGCCTCGACGGCCGGCCCCACGACCTGACCCCCGGCAGCTACGCCTACCTGCCGCCCGGGGCCACCTGGAGCCTGCGCAACGACGGGGCCGGGTCGACCCGCCTCCACTGGATCCGCAAGGCCTATGCGCGGGTGCCGGGCATCGAGGTGCCGCCTGCCTTCGTCACCCACGAATCGGAGGTCATCCCGGCGCCGATGCCCGGCACCGACGGCGCCTGGGCCACGACCCGCTTCGTCGCCTCCGACGATGTACGCCACGACATGCACGTCAACATCGTGGCGATGCGCCCGGGTGCCTCGATCCCGTTCGAGGAGACCCACGTCATGGAGCACGGCCTGTTCGTGCTGGAGGGCAAGGCGGTCTACCGGCTCAACCGCGACTGGGTCGAGGTGGAGGCGGGCGACTTCATGTGGCTGCGCGCCTATTGCCCCCAGGCCTGCTACGCCGGCGGCCCCGGCCCCTTCCGCTACCTCCTCTACAAGGATGTCAACCGGCACGCCCCGCTCGCGCCCTTCCGGGCGCCCCGATGAGCGGCCGCCGGATCGTCGCCGCGCCGCTGACGGCGGAGGCCTTCGCTCCGTTCGGCACCGTGATCGACAAGGCGGCCGTCGCACCGCGCCCGATGAACGCCGGCAAGGCCCGCCGTTTCCACGACCTCGCGCAGGTGCGGGTGGCGGGCGAGGACGGGCATGTGGTCATCGGCTACGTCGAGGCGGAGCCCTACGGCCTGCCCCTCGCGGTGAGCCTCGTCGAGCGCCATCCGCTGGGCGCGCAGGCCTTCCTGCCCCTGAATGCCGCGCCGTTCCTCGTGGTGGCCTGCTCCGACGAGGGCGGCCGCCCCGGCCGGCCGCGCGCCTTCGTCACCGCACCGGGCCAGGGCGTGTGCTACGCCATCGGCACGTGGCACGGGGTGCTCACCCCGTTCGGCGCGCCCCAGAACTTCCTCGTCGTCGACCGCGGCGGCCTCGGTGCGAACCTGGAGGAATACGTGTTCGACGAGCCGTGGACGATCCACGGCCCGGATACGATCTGACAGGCCTCACGCTCGGCTTCTGCGGCGCGTGAGGCCCCTGGCCGAGACTCGTCCGGCCTCAGGCCTGGGGGCATGAGAGGCTTCGGAAACGCGGCCGGCCGGTCGGAAGCCGTCTCGACGCGGGGAAGGGCGCCCGCTTGAGGACGGGCGCCCCGGCCTCAAATCGGTGCCGTCTCACCAGCGATGGTGCCGGCCCGCATGGCGGTAGCCGCCGTGCCAGCCCCAGGGATGGCGGTAGCCGCCCCAGCGATGCCAGCGGGGGCCGTACACGATCGGACGGACAACGATGGGGCGGTAGACGACGTTCGGACGGCAATATCCGTAATAGCCGCGATGTCCCCAGGGCCCGCACCCGTCGCGCGCCTCGGCGGCGCCGGTATTTGCAGCAATCGTACCGAGCACAAGGATGGCTGCGCCAGCAAGCCTCAATCGCATTCGCATCCCCTCTGTTGCGATGGTCAAAAAACACGAAATCGATTAGGATCGTTGTAGATCTATAGGCTGCATTTTGTAACGAAACGCATCAATCACTAGATATTAAAGAACATTCATCTTCGCTGTCACGATCGACAACAGACATGCCCTTGCCGCACGGAGCCTCAATTGTTCCTGCGCGAGGTCCAGCGGCCCGAACAGCTCACCGGCCCGGACAGGGTCCAGAACCCGGATCCGTCCGAGGCCCGCAGCAGGCCCTCGACGGCCACGCTCGCCAGGCCGCTGCGGATGGTGCCGACGATGCGGCCGTCCGATCCGGCCCGACCGGACGCATCGACGCCGCTGCCGCCCGCGTCGTCCACGACGCCGTCGCGGATGACGATGGGATACCGGTACGGACCGGTGCAGTTGCCGTCGTCGACGGTCGCGGTCACCGACCAGTTTCCATCGAAGCGCGTGGCGGCCTCGGCCGCCGAGACGCCCACGACGATCAGGACCGTCGTCGCGAGCCACCGTGAGATGGGTGTCATGCTCTCCTCTCTGTGCGACCGTCGCGATGGCGGTCAGTTCTCGTCCACCCCCCCGGCGAGGTAGCGGATCATCAATTCGCCCGTCGCCCGAACCGCGTAATCCGCGACCGTCTCGCCGGTCCGCGGCGGGACCACGTCGGTCACGGGGCGTCCGCCGAGCAGGGCAGCGAGTTCCGCGCGCGCCATCCCGGATTCGACGGCTTCGCGGACGACGCCCTCGCCGTAGAGCCGCGCGTCCGGGATGGGGGACGGGACGGATCGGCCGGGGATCAGGCCCGGACTCCGGGATCGACCGGCGCACCGGGACGGGGATCGGGGCCGATGACGGGCTCGGAGGGGATCTCGCCCGGCGGCTCCTCGAAGGGGGCCGAGGGCTCGTCGGACCCGAGCGGTCGCTCGCCCGGATAGGGCCGCGGCGGCAGCTCCGACGGAGTGCCGCCCGGGATGGGCTCGGGCATGCCGGGATAGGCCATGGGACTCTCCTCCACGCGTGCCGCGGTTTGCGCGTGATGTTCTCGAAAGGGGGACCTTGGGCCGGGCCTGTGCCCGGAGCGGCACGACGCCCGGCCCTGCGGCCATGCCGAACCTGATCGGGGGGACTTACGAGGCCCGGCATAACTCTGGATTTGTCTGGACTGCGAAGCAGCCCTGCCGATCACCGGCTCTGGCGTCGAGATATGTGCGGCGATGCTGGGCTCAATGATGCGGATGCATCAGTTTGTTCGTTTTTTTCCTGGTATGATCGGTCGGTCTTGCTTGCCGTCATCGCCCATCGCGATGGCCTCGGACGGAGGCGGCGGCGATCAGGAGGCACGCTTTTCCAGGACCTCGGTCTCGGTCGCCGGGACCGGCTCGTAGAGCCAGCGGGCGAGGCTGCCCGCGATGACCGCGCCGATCATCGGCGCGAGCCAGAACAGCCAGAGCTGCCCGAGATGCGCGCCGCCCGCGAACAGGGCCGGGCCGGTGCTGCGGGCCGGGTTCACCGAGGTGTTGGTGATCGGGATCGTGATGAGGTGGATGAGGACGAGGGCGAAGCCGATGGGAATGCCGGCGAACCCTACGGCCGCGCCCTTCGAAGTCGTCCCGATGATGATCATCAGAAAGAAGAAGGTCGTCAGGACCTCCGCCATCAGGCAAGCCGGCAGGGCGTAGCCGCCGGGACTGAGGGGTCCGTACCCGTTCGCCGCGAAGGCGCCCGGTTGCCAGCCGGCCTTGCCCGAGGCGATCAGGTAGAGGATGGCCGCGCCCAGGATCGCACCGAGGATCTGGGCGGCGACGTAGGGCACCACGTGGTGGTTCGCGCAGCGGCCGGCGGACCACAGCCCGACGGTCACGGCAGGATTGAAGTGACCGCCCGAGATGTGGCCGACCGTGTAGGCCATCGTCAGGACCGTGAGTCCGAAGGCGAAGCCGATGCCGAGGAAGCCGATCCCCAGTTCGGGAAACGCGGCGCTGATCACGGCCGCCCCGCATCCGCCGAAGGTCAGCCAGAATGTCCCGAAGAATTCGGAGATGACGCGCCGACCGAGATCATTGTTCATGAAGATGTCCTCCTGCGCAGCGCGGAGAGGCGACGTCGTACCCGCATGGGATGGAAATCGATCGATGCGCACCGACAGACGATCGCGGACCTGCGACCTGCCCTTACGACCAAGACTGATGAACCCGATTGCCTAGAACAATGATGCAGCCGTACCAGTGCGTCGATCTTTTCTCCGAAAACTTCGCGCGGCGGATCACTTCGGCGTCAGCACGCAGATTCGTGCGATTCTCTTTGCCATCCCCATGGTTCAGCGCGCCGCGAGCGCGGACAAAGGCTGCACTCCATTGTCGGGACACACGTCGGTGTCCGGGATCCGGTGCGGCGCCCGTCGCGGCGGCAGATCCGGCTTCGCGGTCTCAGGCCTGCCCGGCAACGGGCGGCACGCCGTCGGGGGCGGGGGACCTCGCTGGGCGCGGGGCGGGCGGGCTCGTCGAGATCCCGCCGTAGCCGAGGGCGACGGCCTTCCAGAAGGCCTCGCGCTGGTCGGGTGCGCGCTCGCGCAGAGAGCTGTCGAGAGCCGCCCGGACCCATGCTCCGATGGGGTCCGGGTCGAACGGCGGCGAGGCCGCGTCCGGCGGGATCACGCGGTCCCCATGGCCTTGACCAGACGCTCGCGCGCACGGCTGACGCGGCTCTTCACGGTGCCGGTCTGGCAGCCCAGGACGGCGGCGGCCTCGTCGTAGAGCAAGCCGTCGACCATCACGAGGAGCAGCGTCTCGCGGTGCTCCGGCGTCAGTCTGTTCAGGGCGGCCTGAAGCTGAATCAGGCCGATCCGATGCTCCTGCTCGGGCTCCAGGCGCAGGGTGGCGGCGAAGGCGCCATCGACATCCTCGACCTCGCGGCGAAGCCGCTTGCGCTGGTTGAGGAAGGCATGGCGCAGGATCGTGAACAGCCAGGCGATCAGCCGCGTCCCCGGTTCGAACCGCGACCGGTTCTCCCAGGCGCGCATCAGGGTGGTCTGGACCAGGTCGTCCGCCTCGGCCGCGTTCCCGCACTGGGAGAAGGCGTACCGGCGCAGGCGCGGAACGGCGGCGATCAGGTCGGCCCGGAACGAGTCGGGCACCTGCCCGTCGGCCTGCGCCGCCGACAAGGCGGTCCCGAGCCGGACCAGCACCTGGCCGAGCCTGGATTGCTCCTCGACGCCATCGGGAAACGGAAAAATCTCGTTCAGTCGACGGCCGATCCAATCCGGAATCCGGCGCTGCGCTTCCACGTCATCCGAAGAGGAGCTGAACACTTTGAGGTCTGGCTGCACGGATGAGTGCCCTCTTGTCTCGATCAGGCGATGACTTGCGCGACCCTTCACGAGCGAGGTCACCCGAAGGCTTGTGATTGGGCAATCACATTCACGTCAATGATCCAGATATACCAGACAATCGCTTATCGGACGCGGAACCGGCCTCCCACGCACTTGTTACGAGCTGGACTTTGCAAGCGGCGCGACGCGCCATGGGAGCCCCGGTGACACTCGGCGTCGACAGGCATGAACTCCGGCAGATCGTGGCGGGCTTGAGCGAGGGCGTGATCCTCGTCGAG
Organism: Methylobacterium sp. Leaf104; assembly: GCF_001422885.1. Lineage (GTDB taxonomy): Bacteria > Pseudomonadota > Alphaproteobacteria > Rhizobiales > Beijerinckiaceae > Methylobacterium. Next base: position 106,163 of record NZ_LMMZ01000008.1, read on the forward strand.
CCGGACCAGACCATCGCCTATGCCAACGCCGCCGCGCTGGAGATGCACGGGGCCGAGACGTTGGAGGAGCTCGGCGGGACGGTGGATGCCTACCGGGCTCGCTTCTCCCTGCGCTACCGCAACAACCACGCTCCCAACCAATACCCGATCGAGCGTGTGGTGGCCGGGGAACGCTTCCACGACGTCGTCGTGGAGGTCACGCGCACCGACCGGCCCGACACCGACTTCGTGCATTCCCTGCGCAGCCTGGTCGCCACCGACCGCGACGGCCAGCCGAGCTGCCTCGCCCTCATCCTCAAGGACGTCTCGGACCAGTTCGAGGCCGAGGCGCGCTTCGAGGCCACCTTCAACGCCAACCCGGCCCCGGCGGTGATCTGCCGGCTCGCGGACCTGCGCTTCGTGAAGGTGAACCTCGGTTTCCTGGAAATGACCGGCTATACGCGCGACGCCGTCATCGGCCGCAGCGTCTACGAGGTCGACGTCCTGGCCAATGCCCGCAGCCGCGACCTGGCGATCTCGCGGTTGAACGAGGGCGGGACCATCCCACAGATGGAGGCCTGCCTCGACCTGCCCGACGGCGGCACACGCTTTGTCATCGTGGCGGGTCAGCCGATGGAGCTCGGCGATGAGCCCTGCATGCTCTTCACCTTTGCCGACCTGGAACTGCGGCGGAAGGCCGAGACGGCGCTGCGCCAGAGCGAGGAGCGCTTTGCCAAGGCGTTCCGGCTCACCCCCGTGCCCACCCTGCTCGCCCGCGCCGACGGGCTGGCGATCACCGGCGTCAACGAGGCCTTCACGAGGGTCTTCGGCTTCGGCGCCGAGACGGTGACCGGCCGCACGCCGACGGATCTCGATCTGTGGGTCTCGCAGCCCCAGCGCGATCGGTTCGAGACGGCCCTGGCCCGGACCGGCTACGTGCTGGGCCTGGAGGTCTGCCTGCGTCACGAGGACGGGAGCAGCCTCGACTGCCTGGTCTCGGCCGAGCGGGTGGAGATCGGCGCGGAATCCTTCGCGCTCCTCGTCCTGCAGGACATCACCGAGCGCAAGCGCAGCGAGCGCGAGCTGTTCGAGGCCATCGAGGCGGTGATGGCCGACACCTCCTGGTTCAGCCGGGGGCTGATCGAGAAGCTGGCTCACCTGCGCCAGCCGGGTGCCGGGCACCAGGACGCGGTCTCACCCAACATGACGGTGCGCGAGCGCCAGATCCTCGACCTGATCTGCGCCGGACTCTCCGACGAGGTCATCGCCCGGCGTCTCGGCCTGTCCAAGAACACGGTCCGCAACCACGCGGCGGCGCTGTACCGCAAGCTCGACGTGCACAAGCGCTCCGAGGCGATCGTGTGGGGCCGCAACAACGGCTTCCCGACCGCGCCACCCGGGTAAAAAAACTCAGTTTACTGGTACTTCTGCATCATTGATGGGGCGCGATCAGGGACCATTTCTCGAACAACGGGCGTTGGGCCGAGACCCCGCCGCCCGACCTTCGCCTGCCGCGACCCGACTCGTCCGGTCCGGCACCTGCGCTACGCGAGAGGGCCACGATGACCGCCACCAAGCCGCCCACCTCCGCCCAGGCGATCAAGGGCTCGGTCAAGGAAGCCATCGGCAAGCTGACCGGTGACGGCCGGGTCGAGGCCGAGGGCCGCAGCGAGGCCGAGGGCACGTCCGCCACCAAATCCGAGGATGAGGCCGGGACGCCGAAGGCCGGCGGGGCCGCCAAATCGGCCAAGGTGGTCAGGCCGGCCAAGCCGTAGGGGCGTCCGCCCCCGCGCTCGCGCCCTGCATCATCGAGCGAAGCCACTCCACCCAAGTCACACCTTACACCCCCGCGTCGAGCCTCGGCGCAAACCCGTCACGAACCACGACGAACAAGGACAGGATCATGGTCGATACCAATCGGATCACGGGCGCCGCCCAGGAACTCGGCGGCAAGGTCCAGGGCGCCGTCGGCGACCTCACCGGCTCGAAGCGGGACTCGCTCGAGGGCCGGGCGCGCGAGGCGCAAGGGGCGGCCGAGACTCTCTACGGCCAGGCCAAGGACGGTGTGCGCGAGGCCGCCGGCCACGTCGCCGACACGGCGCGCGAGATCGGCGGCCAGGTCCGTGACGCGGTGGGCAACCTGACCGGGTCCGGCGAGGTCGAGGACCGCGCCCGCCGCGCGCGGGGCGCGGCCAGCGACACTTACGAACGGGCCGAGCGCGCCGTGCGCCACGCCGCCGACGAGGCCTACGACCGTGCCGAGGACGCCTACGAGAACGGTGGGCGGTACCTGCGCGAGGGCGGCCGTGAGGTCAGCAACCAGGTCGCCGAGCACCCGATCGCCGCCCTGCTCGTGGCCGGCCTTCTCGGCTACGGCCTCGGCCTGCTCATTCACGGCCGCGACTGAACGGAACCACGCAGCGCGTCCGGCCGCCTGCGCGCCCGCAGCGCGGCCGGAGCCTGGACTTCCACCCCGACTGACCCCTCGAACGACCGAGCTTCTCGGACGACCGACGATCCGGAGTACCTCTACGTGTCCACCTCTCCCCTTCTCGCGACCTCGACTCCCGCCGCCTCAGCCGACGTCCGCACGGTCCTGCTTCATCAGGTGTCGTGGGGCGCGATCTTCGCCGGGGCGGTCACCGCCCTGGTGAGCCAGGTCATCCTCAACATGGTCGGCGTGGGCGTCGGCCTGTCCAGCGTCGGCGCCCACGCCGCCGACAACCCGGCCGCCTCCACCCTCTCGCTGGGCGCCGGCCTCTGGTTCGTGGGCTCGGGCGTGGTCGCCGCGCTCGCCGGCGGCCTCATCGCCGGGCGCCTCTCGGGCAAGCCCGTCGCGGGCGCGGCCGGCCTGCACGGGCTGGTCTCCTGGGCGGTGACCACCCTGGTGGTGCTCTACCTCCTGACCTCGGCGGCCGGCGGGCTGATCGGGGGCGCCTTCTCGGGCGTGACCAGCACGCTCGGCGGGGCCGGCTCGCTGGTGGGCGGCACGGTGCAGACGGCCGCCCAGGCGGCCGCCCCCTCCCTGTCGAAGATCACCAACCCGCTGGACGGCATCGAGCAGACGGTGCGCCAGCAGGCGGCCGGCCAGGACCCGCAGGCGGCCA
>NZ_LMMZ01000009.1 GCF_001422885.1 Methylobacterium sp. Leaf104
CGCCACCACGCGCAGGCCGCCTAACCTCTCACCCCAGATGGACCAGAGCCTCCGCTCCTGAACACCGCTGAATGTCCCAAATCATCTGACGACGGACACCGAGGCATATCGAGCGAAGCACGGCCTTTCTGCCGACTACCCGATGACAGCTGCCAGCTACTCTGCGCAACGCTCTGAGCTGGCCCGCGCTCTGGGTCTGGGCAACAGCCGGAAGGGTCAGACTAAGGCGGCGGCTAAGGCCGCAGTACCGGAGGAGACGGTCTCGGAGGCGTCCGCGGAAGCGAAGCCGAAGCGCGCTGGACGGCCGCGCAAGGCCGCTGCCGCAGAGTGACCTCGGTGAGAGGCGGCAATCCTCATGCTGCCGCCTCAGCCTGATCGGGTGAGCCGACTTCGACGATGGGATCCTGAGAAGGGTCGATCGCGCGCCCGATTTCATCCGGCCAGCGGTAGATAATGCGGCTGTCGGCGCGCCCTCGCTGCAAGTGCGTATGCTGGATGAAGCCCCCAACAACGTAGCCTCTCCCCGTTCCCGGGCCGTGCATCTCCTGCTGGGTCTGCCGAAGGGCCAGCATCAGCTTTGCGCCCAGGATGCTCGCTGGGTCGGTCGCCTCTATAAGATTGCAGGGGAGACCGGCAGCTTCGAGCGCCTCAGGAGACCCGGATCTCCTCCGAGTTGTTCTTGCGGACGGTGGCGATGGTGCGGAGGTCGCTCATGCTTGGCCCCCCTGCAGGAAGGCACGCATCTCGTCGGGCCGGTTGAAGAGCGCGGTGACCGTGCCATCCCGTCCGATCAGGGCGACCAGGCGGCTTGCCAGGGGAGGGCGCTGAGCCGTATTCTTTGCGCCGAAGTTCTTCCCCGAGGGCTTCTCATCAGCGCCGTTGCGGGCCTTCACCCCCGTGACGGCGTTCTTGTTTTCACCAGTGGGGTGGGCGGGGTAAAATCGTTTCGACAAAGCCAAATTTCCCTTTTCCTACAATGCAGGAACGAAGAGGGAATTTGTCGAAATGGTCTTTGAGACTGTTGGGCTTTCAGAGGCCTCTTAATCAGCGGGTCCAAGGTTCGAACCCTTGTGCACCCACCAAACAACTCAATGACTTGGAAGCCGTTGCGGCTCGGTCGTTTGATGCTCGGGCCGCACTTCGGCGGTTGACGGCAATCTCTCTTCATCGCTGCAAGCTTCGGCTTCGGTGGGCTTGCCTGGGCCTCTGCAATGGCGCCGCTCGACAACGGTGATCCTGCGGTGCGGAGCCGGCTTCATCTCTAAATGTATTTCTTAGATCTTTTCTAAAACGCCGAACCACGCTGTGGAATTCCGATCTCCTTTCGTCTGAATGACGATCTCTCGGCGGCTCGAATTGAGCTGCGCCGTGATTATTTTGGGTGAGCGGGATGAGCCGCCGCACAGTGCAACAGCGCGCGCAAATTTTCTATTGGTGCAATAGCCATCGGATCGAAAGGAGTTAACCCTTTTCGATCGACACTTTCAAATTCTGATTTGTTTAATGTATCCGGGTTAGCCTGACCGAGTGAATAACGCCGATCAGCGATACCCATCATGCCCAAAGGTCCGGCCATGCCCGCTCTCTTCGAGGAGCAGACCGCTCTCCTGCAGCAGCATCTGGTCTCGATCTCGGAGGCGATCGTGAAGACGCGCCGGGAGATCGCCGACCTGCGTCAGGAGCAGGAGGCTGGCCGCACCCGCGACGAGCTTCACGCGGTCGTCCAGAGCACCGAGCAGGCCACCGACACCATCCTGACCGCAGCGGAGACCGTCGACACGCTCGCCCGCGGCATCGCCGGTCGAACGGAGGACGCGGCGACGCGGGCGGATGCCGAGGCGATCCAGGCGCAGATGCAGACCGTCTTCGAGGCCTGCAACTTCCAGGATCTGACCGGCCAGCGCATCTCCAAGGTGGTGCGCACCGTCGTGCTGGTCGAGGAGCGCGTGGCCGAGATGCTGCACCTGTGGGCCGGTTCGGCCGAGACGCCCGCGGTCGCCAAGTCCGTCGCGAAGCGGCCGGCCGCGTCGGAAGCCGATAGACATCGGCGCGACGCGGAGGACGGACTCCTGAACGGACCCGCCCTTCCGGGTACGGCGGCCGTCTCGCAGGATGCCGTCGACGCGATGTTCGGCTGAGGCCGCATAGGTGGTCATGCAGATGGGCTGCATGCTCGTGATCACGGACGATACCGGACGCAGTGCCGGTCTGGCGCAGGACCTGGCCGCCGGTGCGCCGATCGCGCTGGTCGACCTCTACGACCCGTCGATCCCGTCCGAACCCGCCTCCACCCTCCTCGTGGATGTCCTCGATCTGCGCCCGGACACGGCTGCCCGCCTCCGCCATGTTCTCACGCGGACGCCGCGCGGCGCGCCCCTGGTCGTCCTGCTGCACAAGGACGATCCGCGCGGGCGCATGCTGGCCCTGGCGCTCGGGGCGACCCGGACCCTGTGCCCGCCCTTCGACATTCCCCGCCTGCGCGCCTCCCTGGCACGGCCCGCGGTCGTTCCGGACGCCGAACCCGTACCCTGGTGCGCCCTCCAGGTGGCCTCCCAGGCGCGCAATTTCCTCACGACCGTGTTCGTGCCGGACCGACCGCTCACCCCGGCCGTCGTCGACACCGGCAGCGCCTTCATCGAGCAGGCGATCCAGGACACCGGCATCCGCGATTGGATCCGGGCTGTGCGCCGCTTCGACGACATCACCCACCAGCACTGCCTGCTGGTCGCCGGCCTCGCCGCCGCATTCGGACAGGCCCTCGGTCTCGGCGAACAGGAATGCCACCGCCTGACCAGGGCCGCCCTCCTTCACGACGTCGGCAAGATCCACGTCCCCACCGCGATCCTGAACAAGCCGGGCAAGCTCGACGCCAACGAGATGGCGGTGATGAAGCGTCATCCGGAGATGGGCCACGCCATGCTGGCCGGCCAGAGCTTCCAGCCGGAGATGCTGCAGGTCGTGCGCTCCCATCACGAGATGCTCGACGGCTCGGGCTACCCCGACAAGCTCAAGGCGGCCGAGATCCCCGACCTCGTGCGGGTGCTGACCGTCTGCGACATCTATGCGGCGCTGATCGAGCGGCGGCCCTACAAGGCGCCGATGGCGAGCGGGAAGGCCTTCGCGATCCTGGAGAGCATGACGGGGCGGCTCGACGCCACCGTCGTCGATGCCTTCCGGCCGGTCGCCGCCGCCTTCATCCCGCGCTTCCCGCAGGATGCATGAGCGTGTTCGCGCGTCTTTTTCACCGCTGGCTCCGCTCGCCCCGCACCTGGATCGGGCTCGGCATTCTCGTACCGGTCGGCCTGGTCGCGGTCTGCTCGATGATGCTGCTGCAACTGCGCCAGGATGCCTGGGACAAGGCCGAGCAGACCGCGAAGAACTTGCTCACGGTGATCGAGCGCGACATCGACCGCAACGTCGAGATCATCGACCGGGCACTGGAAAGCCTCGTCGAGAACCTCAAGATGTACGACCTCGAAGAACTCAGCCCGAAGTTCCGTCAGCGCATCCTGTTCGACGGCGCCATCAATGCCAGGGATCTCAACGCGTTGCTGGTCCTCGACCAGTACGGCAATTGCATCTACGACGCAGCGGGCTGGCCGGCCCGATCGTTCAACAACGCCGATCGTGCCTACTTCAAGGCGCATCAGGCCAATCCGGACCTCGGGCTTGGCATCAGTCCACCCATGATGTCCCGGTCGGTGGGAAAGCCGGTCATCGTCCTCAGCCGCCGCACGGGCCTGCCCGGGGGCTCGTTCAGCGGGATCGTCCTCGGCAGCCTGTCCCTGTCCTACTTCGATCGCCTGTTCGCGCATCTCGAGCTCGGGCAAGCCGGCACGATCAATCTCTTCCTCGGCGACGGCACCCGGATCGTGCGCTATCCCGAGCCCGATCTCGGACCCGCGCCCAACTTCGCGAACGCGCCGAACTTCCTGCGCTTCCAGCGCGAGGGCCGCGGCAGCTTCGTCGCCGCGACCCAATCCGACGGCATCGAGCGCCTCTACAGCTTCACCAGGGTCGGCAATCTGCCGCTCATCCTCAACGTCGCGCTCTCGACCCGCGAAATCGAGGCGGAGTGGCGGTCCAGAGCCCTGGTGATCGGCACACTCGTGCTCGCCCTGTGCGGGATCACGGTCGGGCTCTCGCTCCTCGTCGCCTGGGAGCTCAAGCGGCGCAACGCGGCCGAGGCCGAACTGGCGGGCGAGTCGCGCACCGATGCCCTGACCGGCCTGCCCAACCGGCGCGCCTTCGAGGAGGCGTTCGAGCGCGCCTGGTCCGAGGCACGCCGGCGTCGCGTTTCTCTCGCGCTGCTCGTCCTCGATGCCGACCATTTCAAGCGCTACAACGACCGGCACGGTCATGCCGGCGGCGACCGCGTGCTCCAGGCGCTCGCCGGCGCGTTCTCCGCCTGCGTCCAACGGCCGGGCGACCTCGTCGCCCGGGTCGGCGGCGAGGAGTTCACCCATCTCCTCGCCGACATCGATCCCGAGGATGCGGCTCACCTCGCCGAGCAGGTGCACGGGGCCGTCGCCCGCCTGGTCGTCGCGGCGAACGGCACCGATGTCGGCCGGATCACGGTCAGCATCGGGCTCGCCTACGCCCTGCCTCGCCTGGGCGGGAGCCCGGCCGATCTCTTCCGACTGGCCGACGCCGCTCTCTACGCGGCCAAGGCAGGGGGGCGGAACCGGACCTGCTATGCGGTGATGGGCGTGGACGGTGCCGAGATCTTACGGCCAAGTCCGCCGCTCGAGATCGAACTTGCCCAGAGCACCGTGCCCCCGGACGCCATTCCCCTCGTTGCCTGACGGGTCCACCGGCACGTCGCCCCGATCGTTCCGAGCCATCCTGGTGATGCCTTGCCCGCGCGACGAGCGGCGGCTCGCCGAGATCTTCCACGTGAGCGGATCGTGGACGCGGCCGGGGCGACCTCGCGTCTGCAAACGGCCGCGCGCTTTGGGCAGGGCTCGCCGCGCCGATCCACCGAAGGGCCGCCCTCGCGACGAGCGGGACGGTGGCCCTTCGTCCCCAGGGGCCGGCACGCCCGCGCGAAGCTCGACCCGCACGAACCGTTCCTGCGCGCGCTGATCCGACGTCGAGGACGTCACTACCCGGGAGGAGACGCGCCCCGCTTCTTCGGGATTTGCACGACTCCACGGTGCGGCCGGACACCCTGTGGAGCATCCGCGACGCACGATCTCGGGTTCCGAGAAGACGGTCCACACGCGGGAGCGAAGCCCCCGGGACGCGAAGGCGACCGGCCAGGTCCGGTTGCGTGGGCGCTCGCCCATGCCTCCTGACCATTGGAGGTCTTCTTCTTATTGAAGCGATCTGATCGGATGTATACCACCGGTGGCTTCGGCGCCTGAGGGCGCCGCGCTTCCCCGTCCGAGGCCGTGATCGACAAGCTGGATCTACTCCTCGCCCTGTCGCGCGAGCAGCACTTCGGACGCGCCGCGGAGGCGTGCGGGGTGACGCAGCAGACCCTGTCGGCCGGCGTGAAGAGCCTGGAGAACCAGCTCGGGACCAGGCTGGTGCAGCGCGGCTCCCGATTTCAGGGCTTCACCCCCGAGGGCGAGCGGGTGCTGACCTGGGCACGGCGGATCGTCGCCGACACCCGCGCGATGCGCGAGGACGTCGCGACCCTGCGGCGGGGGCCGGCGGGGCATCTGCGGATCGCCGCGATCCCGACCGTTCTGCCGATGGTCGCGGCGCTGACCACGCCCTATCACCTCCGCTACCCGGACGTCCGCCTCAGCGTCCTGTCGGCGACCTCGGCGAGCCTCCTCGACCTCATCGAGAACCTGGAGGCGGATGCGGGCCTCACCTACCTGGACAACGAGCCCCTCAGCCGGGTCACCGCGATTCCGCTGTTCCAGGAGCGCTACCAGCTACTGACGGCGATCGGCGGCCGCCACGATGACCGCGCCAGCATCACCTGGGCCGAGGTGAGCCGGACGCCGCTCTGCCTGCTGACGCCCGACATGCAGAACCGGCGCATCATCGACCAGCAGCTCCGGGCCTCGGGAAGCGAACCCGCGCCGACCCTCGAGTCGAACTCGATGATCGTGCTGATGAGCCATGTCCGCACGCTGCACTGGGCCAGCATCATGCCGGCCGTCTTGGCCGACGCCCTGGGGCCGATGCCGGGCCTGCGGGCCATCCCCATCGTCGAGCCCGACATCCGGCACACGATCGGCCTCGTCGTGCCGCAGCGCGAGCCCGCGACCCCGATGGTGGCCGCCCTGGTGGGCATCGGCCGCCAGGTGGCCCGGACCCTCGGGGGCGACGAGACCGCGCCGATGGCGAGCGCCTGCGCGGTCGAGGCCCGCCGGGCGGGCGTCCCATGACGCCGCGTGGACAGCCTGCCGGGCGCGGCGCCGCGCGCCGTCCCACGCGATCCACGTCGCATCGTCTCCGTCACGACCAAACCCTGACAGCACATCCTTCGGATCCCCGCGAGTTTTGAGCATGATCAAGTCCGGACTGATCGCCCGCGTCTCGGAGCTGCATCCCCATCTAGACGTCGCGGAGGTGGACGCCGTGGTGAACGCCATCCTGACGCGGATCGGCGACGCCCTGGCGGTGAACGACCGGGTCGAGCTTCGGGGGCTCGGGGTGTTCTCGGCCGTGTCCCGGGCGCCGCGCCCCGGGCGGAACCTGTCGTCGGGGGAGGTGGTGCAGGTCGGCGAGAAGCGCATCGTCTCGTTCAAGGCGGGCCGGACGATCAAGGCGCAGCTCGGTCGGCCTGGGGCTCCGGAAGGAGTCCGGCGGCCGGTGCCCTCGGTGACGCTCGGCCACCGGCCGCGCCGCATTCCGGACACCGTGTCCGCGACCCGAAGCGCGTCGCCGTGACCGCGCCAACCCGGTGGCTCGGACCCACCAATCCATAGGCGTGCTGGGCCGGACCGTTTACACTGGCCTCGCGTGGCACGCGCGTCGGGGCCGGCTCGGCTGGGGATCGCTCTTTGACTGTGAACACGGCATCGTTCCCGCGCCGCGGCCTTCGGCTCCGATCCATCCTCCGCCGCGTCGCCCTGGTCCTGCCCTTGGGGCTGGTGCTCGCCCTGCCCGCCGCGGCGCGGTCCTTCACCGACGCCGCCGGCCGCACCGTCGAGGTGCCCGAGCGCCCGACCCGCATCCTGGCCGCCGGGCCGCCGGCCTCCGTCCTGCTCTACACCCTGGCACCGGACCGGATGATCGGCTGGATCCGCAGCCCGACTCCGGCGGAGAAGGCCTATCTCGCCCCCGCGGCCCGGGACCTGCCCGCCACGGGACGTCTCACGGGGCGCGGCGGGACCGCCAATGTCGAGGCGGTCCTCGGCCTCAGGCCGGACCTGATCATCGATGTCGGCAGCATCGCACCGACCTACGTCTCGCTGGCCGACCGGGTCCAGACCCAGACCGGCATTCCCTACGTGCTCCTCGACGGGCATTTCGAGCGGACGGCGGAGACCTACCGGCGCCTCGGCGCTCTCCTCGGCCTGGAGGCGACGGCCGTAGATCTCGCGGGCGTGGCCGAGGCCGCGGTGGCGGACGTGGCGCGGGTGGTCGCGACCGTGCCGGACGAGCGGCGCCCGCGCGTCTATTATGCCCGCGGGCCGAAGGGGCTCGAGACCGGCCTCGGCGGATCGATCAACGTCGAGCTCCTCGGCGTGGTCGGGGCCCGCAACGTCGCGGCCGCGGCCGGCCCCGGTGGGATCGCCACCGTCTCGCCGGAGCAGGTGCTGGCCTGGGACCCGGACGTGATCCTCACCCAGGACGCCGGCTTCCGACAGGGGATCGGCCAGGATCCGCTCTGGTCCGGCCTCCGGGCCGTGCGGGCGGGACGGGTCTACCAGGTGCCGGCGCTGCCCTTCGGCTGGTTCGATGCCCCGCCCGGCGCCAATCGCCTGATCGGAATCCGCTGGCTGGCGCAGGTGCTCTACCCGGACCTGTTCCCGACCGGCCTGGAGGCGGCGACGCGGGACTTCTACCGGCGCTTCTACCATGTCGAGCTCGATGATGGGCAGGTCGCGACGCTCCTCTCCGGCGCGGCGGCCGGTCCGAAGCCTTGACCCCCGGGACCGAGGCCCTCGCCCCGCCGCAGGCCGTACGCCGCCGGCCATGGGCGCGGATCTGGCCTATCCTCCTGCCGGGGCTGGGGCTGCTCGCCCTGGTGGTGCTGGCGCTGGCCACCGGGCGCTTCGCCGTTCCGCTTGGCGACGTGGTCGAGATCCTCGGCGCCCGGCTTCTCGGCCTGCCCGTGCGGGCCGACCCGGCGATGCAGACCGTCATCCTCCAGGTCCGCCTGCCGCGCGTCCTCGCCGCCCTGGTGGTGGGGGCGAGCCTCGCCGCCGCCGGGGCGACCTACCAGGGCCTCTTCCGCAATCCCCTGGTCTCGCCGGACATCCTCGGGGTCTCCGCCGGGGCGAGCCTCGGCGCCGTGCTCGGTATCTTCCTGTCCCTGCCGGTGGCGGCGATCCAGGGGCTGGCCTTCGCCGGCGGCCTCGGCGCGGTCGCGGCCGTCTATGCCGTCGGCGCGGCGGTGCGCCGGCACGATCCGGTCCTGACCCTGGTGCTGGCCGGGGTCGCCATCGGGGCGGTGCTCGGCTCGGCGATCTCGCTCCTGAAGGTTCTGGCGGACCCCTACAATCAGCTGCCCGCCATCACCTACTGGCTCCTCGGCAGCCTCGCCTCGACGACCCTGGCGGATCTCGGCGCGATCCTGCCGGCGATCGGCCTCGGCCTCGTGCCCCTGGTGCTCCTGCGCTGGCGCATGAACCTGATGAGCCTCGGCGAGGAAGAGGCCCGCGCCCTCGGGGTGGAGACCCGCGTCCTGCGCCCGGTCCTGATCGCCGCCGCGACCCTGGTCACCGCCGCCTCGGTCTCGGTGACGGGGGTGATCGGCTGGATCGGCCTCCTGGTGCCGCACGTGGCCCGGCTCCTGGTGGGCCCGGATTTCCGGCGCCTGCTGCCGGCTTCCCTCGTTCTGGGCGCCGGCTACCTCCTCGCCGTCGACCTCGTGGCCCGCACCATCGCCCCCATCGAGGTGCCGCTGGGCATCCTGACCGCGCTCATCGGCGCACCGTTCTTCCTCTGGCTCCTCGCCAGCGGCCGGCGAGGCTGGGCCTGATGCTCCGCGTCGAGAACCTCGCCTTCGGCTACGGACGCCGCCTCGTCGGCTCCGGCCTCGATTTCACGGTGGAGCCCGGCGAGGTGCTGTGCCTGCTGGGGCCGAATGGCGGCGGCAAGACCACGCTGTTCAAGACGCTGCTGGGTCTGCTGCCGCCCCTGGGTGGACGCATTCGCCTCGACGGCGCCGAGATCGCGCGCTGGCCCCGGCGCCGGCTCGCCGCCAGCCTCGGCTACGTGCCCCAGGCGCAAGGCGCGTACTTCCCGTTCCGGGTGCGCGACGTGGTGCTGATGGGGCGCGCGAGCCGGCTCGGCACCTTCGCGAGCCCCGGCCCGCCCGACCACGCCGTGGCGGAGCGGGTGCTCGCGACCCTGGAGATCGGGCACCTGGCGGAGCGGACCTACACCGAGATCAGCGGCGGCGAGCGCCAGATGGTGCTGATCGCCCGGGCGCTGGCCGGCGAGCCCCGGATCGTCGTGATGGACGAACCGACCGCCAGCCTCGATTTCGGCAATCAGGCCCGCGTGCTCGGCCAGATCCGGCGCCTGTCGCGGGCCGGCATCGCGGTCATCCTCTCGACCCACGACCCGGACCACGCCTTCCTCTGCGCCGACCGCGTGGCCCTGCTGCACGAGGGCAGCTTGATCGCCCTCGGCACGCCCGCCGCCACGATCACCTCGGCGACCCTGGCGCGGATCTACGGCGTCGCCGTCGCGGTGGTGCCGCTGCCGGGCCACGCCCACGCGGTCTGTGCGCCGATCCTGCCGGATCAGGCCGCGTCCTTCGGGGCGGCGGGCCGGTAGCCCGGGGTCCGGCCCGCGCGCTCGGCCAGGGCCTCGGCGAGGGCATCGAAGGCCGCGTCTGCGAGCGAACTGGACGTGGCGAGGTAGTAGCGCTCCCAGCCCACGGAGAGAAAGTCGAGGCCGAAGCGGTCGGCCGCTGCCCGGGCGCCGAGGCCGGCATCGGCGGCCCCGTAGGCGATCACGGCGGCGACGGCCTGATGGGTGAACTCCTCGGTGGCGTAGCCGCGGATGCGTTCGGTCGGGATCTCGTGCTCGGCCAGGAGACGGTCGAACCAGACCCGGGTGCCCGACCCCTTCTGCCGGTTGACGTAGCGGGCGTCGCGCGTGGCGAGGTCGGCCACATCCGTGATCGCGAGGGGATTGCCGGCCGCGAGCATCAGTCCCTGTTCGCGCTCGAACAGCGGCCTGACGCGGAAGCCCGGATCGGCCGCGAGCGCCGCGAAGGCCGGTCCGGCGGCGGCCCAGTCGAGGGCACCGCAGTGGAACCCCGCCCCATCGGCGCGGGCCTCGGTCAGGCGCGCCACCGCATCCTCGCTGCCCGCGACCGCCAGGGTGATCCCGGGCCAGGCCGCGGCGACCTCCATGAGGAGGAGGTCGTGGCTCGCGACCAGCGTCAGGGGGCACTGGTCCTCGGACAGGACCGGCCCCAGGCGCGCGCGCAGGGCACGCGCCTCGCGCGCCATCGGCTCGGCGAGGCTGCCGGCGGCAGCCCCCAGGGCCTCGCGCAGGACCTGGCCCGTCGGCGTCAACGCGCTGCCGTGCCCGCGCGTCTTCTGGACGAGCTGATGTCCGAGCCCGGCCTCGAGGGCACGAAGCCGCTCCCAAGCCGCCCGGTAGGACAGGCCGAGCGCGGTGGCGATGCCCTGAACCGACCCGGTTGCGGCGATCGCCTCGAGAACGATCACGGCCTCGGAGACCGAGACTCGGTGCGACCCGACGGTGATCGTGCCGCCGAGGCCGAGGTCGATGAGCAGAGACGGTGTATCGGATGCTTGCGTCATATTGATGGGGTCATAACATCTTTCTACGAGTTTGCGTCACGCGGGCGTCGCGACCGGCCGGACGGGTGGCACGAACCAGGGACTCGACCCGATGAGACGCGACCATAATGCCCGGCGGGCCGCCGGACCGGGGTGCGGCGCTGCGCCTCCCCTCCACCTGCCCTTCCCGCCCTCGGAGATCGCGCGTCTCGCGTCGGGCTACCGCCTCGACGCGAAGGAACGGGCGGCCTGCGCGGCCGGTGCCCGCATCCGGAACGGAGCCTGCACCCGCGAAAACCTCGCGCCGATCCTGACGTGGAAGGTGAGCGACCGCGGCCGGAGCCGCCCGCAACGCAACAGCGACGAGGAGGTCGCCGACGCCCTGCGCATCGCGCTCCTTGCCGCGACCCCGCGCGTGGCCGTCTCGGTCCTGACCGGGCTCTCCGGCGTCGCGGTGCCCGTCGCCTCGGCGATCCTCGCGGCGATCCGGCCCGAGCACTACACCGTCATCGATCCCCGCGGCCTCAAGGCCCTCGGCTGCGGCCCCCTGCAGATCGGCGCGAAGGCGTCCCTGCCCCTCGACCTCTACCTTCACTACCTCGGATTCTGCCGCGACATCGCGCTCCGCTGCGGCGTCACCCTGCAGATCCTGGAGCGTGCGCTGTGGGAATGGGCGCGGCTGAGCGACGACGGCTGGATGCCCCCACCCCGTCCCGCGGCTCGGGTTCCCGGCAGGCGTCCGGCCGCCGGCGCGATCGATGGGGTTCGCGTTCCCATCGTGCCGTCTCATCAAGACTTGCCGTTGCCAGCGATTTGACCGGGCCGATTGGAAGGCTGCTGCGTGGCGCTGACCATGGGATAGCCGGAACGCCAGATCCGAGATGGGATCGGGCGCGGAATGCCCGAAGCCGCGAAGAGTCGGATTGGGATACGCGATCGTGACCCGCGCGGCATGGAGGGTGGGGCAGGGCCAGGTTTGGAGACGCGCTTCCGGCCGGCCTGTGCCAGCGACTGTCTTGGATTGCCGAGACGCACCGAAGCAAATCGGAAGCGCGCACCTCCACATCATGCGATCAGCGCGGAAGACTAAGCGGCCAGCCAAGTCCCGGTGAAAGAGACGACCGCGGAGTAGATCGCCCGGCCCGTTTCGTCGCGCACCGTCAAACTGAAATGTTGGACATCGCCGCCCCCGGGCGCTTCTTCCGAGGCGACGAGGGGCAGGAACTTCTTGGCCTCTTCCACGGCCTCCGATGGCCCGGGAAAGTCCATTCCTTCTTCATCACGCATCGAGATGGTGTCAGTGATGTCAAAGAAAAATCGAGGCATTCAACTCTGCAGACCCATGAAGCTTAAATTTTTACATCTAAAGATGTGTTCAAATCACCGTTCGGAGCCTGCCATGAATCAGGATTGAGCGGATTTGTCAAATCAGATTTTCTTGTGTGATATATATTTACATTGCAAAGAAAGTATATGGTCTTATCGACTTACATTAGGCTCGAAAATATGAACTATTTAAGTAATTTGAATTGAAACCTGCATAGGTTTGTAGAGCTTGTGGATCTGGGATTGATACTCGCTTGCTCCTGATCTCGATCAGGCCTGTCCCGCGAAGTTTCTGAAGTGTGCGATTTACATGGACTCCCGACAGGCCAAGTGTATCCGCAAAATCCGCTTGCGTGATTGGCCAGTCGAAGCTGTTTCTCGATGTTAGTCCGACCAAGCCGAGGCGGACCAGCAATTCACAGAAGAGATGGGCGGCCTGCTTCTCTGCTGAGGGGCGACGCTTGCGTACGACCCATTCACGCAGGATCGCTTCGTCGAGGGATGCAGCCCAGCGTAAGGCGCGACCCAGGGTCGGATGGGTCGCGATGCAATCGTCGAGGATTTCCCGGCGAACGATCGCGACCTCGCACGCACCGAACGTGCTGATGGAATGATCGATGCCGCCGAACAGCGGCATGTTGAGGTCGCAGATGTCGCCCGGGATCAGATAGGCGAAGATCGCCCGCGTGCCGTCGGGGAGGATCTTATAGCGGCAGGCGATGCCTCTCTGAATGATGTGAACGTTTTCCGAAACAGACGCCTCGAGGATCAGGGTCGCGCGCGGTTCGATGGTGCGTGTGTTGGATGTCAGGCTGACGAGCGCAGTCTTATCGCTGTCGGTGAGCGCAAAACGGCTTTCGAGCTTCTGGATGAGATGATTTGCCATATCTGCCGGACTGCTGACGCCACTGAATTCGGAACTTAACGGAAGTTACCGATTTCCATCGATTTATCATCATTTCATTCGAGATGAATATTCAAATGTTACAAAACCAACATTCATAGCTGTGGATTTTTTCGAAAAGTAGGAAAACTACCTCATGCTGTGATCGCGGGATCCGGAGGTCGACTTTTGAACACTACGTACTTGGCCGCGCGAACCTTTGGGCCGGCAGGCTTCGACCCGCGAAATCGCATTCCGTGACCCGATCAGTGGCGAATGTCAGGGCTATGGTCTGGATGGGCGGTCGACCGCAGCGACGTGACGGTCGTCGGGAGGCATCCCGTGTCCAGCCCGAACCATCGGTCGGGCGTCTCCGTCGTCGCGGTGAGGTGCAAACGAGAGGGGATCGCCGATCGCATCGGCATTACTCATCCTTTGAGGATGCGCCGATTCGCGGCGCCGCCGCAGCGTTGCAGGGAGGCGGCGTGCGAGAGGCGCGTTCGGCGCAGCCGGGGGCGCGAGAGCCCGGAGGCCCTACTGCCGCCCGTGCCCTCCACCGTCTCGGATCTCGCCTCCGGCGACCGATGGCTGCCCCGACGCGGGAGCCTCTCGATCGGCTCGGTCCGTGATATCGGTCCCGTCGGACGCGATGCGCCCGCAAACGATGACGGCGACTGTTCAGGCCTGAACATCCTCCTGATCCCGGTCTTCATGACGATGCCTCGCTGCGGGATCACCGTGTCGCCGACCTGTGGGAATTGGGTGAAGGCGCGCATGGTGACCTCACCGGGGAGGCGAGCATCGAGCAGAAGGCAGAGCCCGTCGTTCGCGCGGTTCGCTCAGGGCGGGTTTTCGATGGCGTACGACGTCGCCCGCGAGACCGCGCGTCTTGCGCCCGCGCGGGTACAAGCTCTGGTGCTCGTGGCGATGTCGGCTCGGGCCGATGCCCCGCTTGCGACGGAAGGCGTCCGCTGCACGGAACCTCGATCCCGACCGGCTCCACGTCCCGGGCCGCGGCGCGTGCTGAGCGTGCTCCATCCGGATCGCGCGACCGATGCGGCCATGATGGAGCGCGTGCAGGCGATGAGCGGGCGCGACCCCTTACTTGCTCTTGCCGCCCTTCTTGCCGAGCTCGGCCTGGGCGGACGAGGAGGTGCGCGGGTTCGACTTGCCTTCGTGGCTGGCCTTCGCATTCGCCTTCTTGGCCGTCTCGCTGCCGTGACCCTTCTTCTCGGTCATGATCATCTCCGATGTAACGCGCCGAGGACATCGCGCCTGAGGGTGCAACGGTTAAGCCTGCGCCGACGTTCCTGGTCGCGGCCCCCAACATCCGAGGGCCATGGGAGCAGATCATGCTGGTACGTTTTGGGTTGAGCTTCGTCCTCGCGGCCGCCGCGGCCAGCGCTGCCATGGCGGCACCGATGAGCGACGAGGACAAGGCCGCCCTGCAACAGCAATGCGCCGGCGACTTCACGACCTTCTGCGCCGGCCTGCCGCCCGAGGATGGCCCCGAGACGCAGGCCTGCTTCCAGAAGAACATGTCGAAGCTCTCGCCGGGCTGCCAGAACGCGATCCAGGCCTACAAGAAGAAGGGTTGACGCCGGACCGGGCGGTGTTCGCGGGCTTCCAAGCCCGGAGAGGCCGGGCCTTGGAACTCGTATGTCGGACGGTTGGATCCGGCCGATGGTCGTCTTGTCGGAATCGATCAGCTTCAGGTGTCGGCGATCGTCTCGGAGATGTCGATCGATCGTTCCGTCATGACGACATCGCAGGGGGCCGATGCCGTCCTTCTCGACCAACCGGTTCCGCAGAGCGGCGCGTTGCTCGTCTCGGTGCTGTCTGGATGGTGGGGTGGCCCGCCATCCATGGCGATCACCTCGCGTCCGGTCGTCTTGGCGGACTTCGGTCTCCTCATGCTCCTGACGGGACGGCCTCGCGTGAGGTCGTGATCGGCCGTCGGTGACGTGCCACCCCGACATGGCCGGTCGGGGAGCGGCAGGAGCGACCGCAGCTCCCCGCTTTCCCAGACCTCCCGGACAGCCGGCCGTTACTTGCCGCGACGGCGGCGGAGCCAGCGCCGGAGTCCGATCGTCAGCGCGGCGGCGAGGACGAAGAGTCCGAGGCCGGGATGCAGGAGGGCGGCTGCCTGGAACAGGACGAACACGCCGACGACGACCATCCAGGGCCGCATCCCGGCCGCGTCGGCGTCATCCGTCGCCTGCCCGGAGACCGGTTGCGGCGCCGGGGGCTGTCGACCGATGGGCGGGACGACGCGCCTGTCGGCCGCGCCCTCCGCGCGACGAGCCGCTTCGGCCTGGGCCGCTTCCGCCTGGACCAGCAGCGGATCGGGGTGCGGGACGGGCGGCTCCGCCGGAACCCACCCGCCCTCGCGTGGTGGCACGCCCTGCGCGGAGCGCTCGCGGAACGCGGCGACCCGGGGCCGTGCCTGCTCCGGCTGCGTTCCGTGCCGTTCGGCGAGACTTCGGGCTCGTGCCACCAGGGGCGTGCCGACCTCGGGTGTGACCATCCGGACGAAGCGCGCGAAGCCGAGGGCGGCGCCGAGCACCGCCCCGTCCGCGCTCCGGCCCCAGCGCCGACCGATGGGCCCGTGCCGCTCGATTCCGTGCAGCAGCGCACGAAAGCGGCGCAGGGTCTCGCGCGGCACCGCGACCCGCTCGTTGACCGTCAGTCCGGTGACCTCCTGGTGGCGGCCCCGCCGCATCACCCGGGTCTTGTCGGGATGCACGGTGAAGCCTTCCTTCGCGACGATCTCGTGCACGTATTTCAGCAGGGGGCCGACCTTGGCCGCCGCCTCGCCCGAAGCCGAGAAGGTCATGTCGTCGGCGTAGCGGGTGTAGGCGAAGCCCAATGAGCGGGCGAGGCCCGAGAGCCGTGCGTCGAGACGGGTGCAGACGAGATTCGTCAGGGCCGGGCTGGTCGGTGCACCCTGCGGAAGCCGCCGCGGCCCGCGGGCCGCGTAGAGTTGCTGCCCGTCGATCTCGACCGCGTCCACGTCCGGCTCGGTGCAGAGGAGCGCGAGCACGGTGGCGACCGGCTCGGCATAGCCGAGACCGCGGAACTTGCCCTTGATCCGGCGGTAGTCGAGGCTCGGAAAGAAGTCCTTCAGGTCGAGGTTGACCACCACGTCGCGACCCACATGGGCAGCGGCATTGGTCAGGATCGAGCGGCCGGGCACGAAGCCGTGGGCCGCCTCGTGCACCGGCACCTGGGCGAGCACCACGTCGAGCACCCAGTACTGCGCACGCTTCAGACGCGGCATCGGCGCCGAGATAGCGCGCACGCCGCCCGTCTTCTTCGGAATCGTGAAGCGCTGGTAGTGGCTCACCGACGTCAACGCCCGGTCATAGGCGAGGAAGCGCAACTCGCCGAGGCTGATCCCGATCGCCCGCGCCAGCGCCGCGGGGCTGGCGAGCGGCGGCAGGCCGTTCGCCGGGGATACGGGGGCTGCCTCCTGCGCGGAGAGACCGGCCGAGACGCCCTCGCCCAGGTAGAGAATCTCGGTCTTGCGCCGCTCGTGCCAGGCGAGCGCCCGCTCGTGCCGATCGCGGGCGCCGCGCAGGCGGGTCTCCGCCCGCCGCACCAGGGCCGCCTTCTTGCGGCGCTTGTGCATCGCCTTGAGGGCCGCCTCCGGATCGCGCCAGAGGGCCTCGCGCCGGTGCAGGTCGCTGATCTCGCGCGTGATCTCGCCCCGACGGCGGATCAGGTCGTCGGGCAGATTCGGCTGGTCGACCCCGTCCGGCCAGTAGCCGAGGCGGATCATCTCCTCGAGGACGACCTCGTCCTTCGAGCTCTCGCGGATGCGGTCGTAGAGCTGTTGGCGTGTCAGCGAGCCGGGCCGGACCGTCATGGGCGTGCGGCCGGCTGAGCGAGGGACGCCGGCCGGAAAGCCTTCGTCAAGTCTCGGGACTGGCCCGGTCCACTCGATGCCGGCACGACCTCCCCCGCGCGCTTGGGTTCAAGGAACCCAAACCGAAAGCGCGCGGGGGAGGTCAGTGCCGGCCCAGTGAAGAGCGGGCCAGTGACGCTTTGCCGGGCAGGGTGCAGGGACGGCGAAGCGCCGCCCAGGGTGCAAGGTCCGCTCCGGCCGACGCCCCTCTGGGCCGAAACTGTAGGATATCCGACCACGGGCGGCAATCGTTTCCGGCCGCTCATGCCTGCCTCCCCATGGGCTTGCCCTCGACCTGCATGTGGAAGGACCGGCGCAGCGCCAGCATGTGCTCGCAGGGGCCGCGCGCCAGCCTGTTGCGGATGAAGAAGCCGCAGGTGCAGCGGCCGTCGACCATGCGGTCGTCCGCGTCGATCTCGACCGCGGGGGCGAGCGACCGGCCGTCGTCCAGCACCGTCCCGGTGAGTCTGCGACGGCCTTCGGCGTGCCCGATGGGACCCAGGCTCACGAGCCCGGCGGCGAGGAAGCGGTCGGCCTTGGCCTCCTGCTCGGAGGCGAAGCGCAGGGCGCCGGCATCCAGCGGCTCGCGGCTCAGTTCGCGCAGGCGGTACACCCGCTTGTCGAGGTCGAACATGGCGCGGCCGGCCTGCACGTAGCCTCCCAGCGCCGATTCCACGATCCCCCTGTCGAGCCCCGTCTCGGCGGCGAGACGGCCGGCATCGACGACGTGGTGGCGGCCCAGTGCGGAGAAGACTCCCGCGGCGGTGCCCGCATCCACATCGGTGCGGGGGGCGAGGAGGTCGAACTGCCCCGCGCGCGACCAGTCGTTGGCGGTCCATCCGGAGAGGCCGAGGGTGAAGCGCAGGCCCCCGAAATCCACCACCGCGAACGCGGGCAAGCCGGTGCCGAGGAGGTGGAGGCGCACGGACCGGGCCAGCGGCAGGGCGCGTCCGAGGATCGCCAGCCGGCGCCGGCCCCAGAGCCGGATCTCGGCCCCCGTCGCGCCGCGATAGATCGAGCGGCGGAAGGTCAGGCGCTCGTTCCAGGGCTCGATCAGCACGCTCACCGGCTGGCCGGGTTCGAGCAGGAAGCGCAGGGAGCGTGGACCGTGCCGCTCTCGACGTGCGGCGAGGCGCGTGAGGATCGCGTGCATGTCGACCGGGTGCAGGTCGACGATGTGCGCCGGCTGGGCCATCGCGCTCGAGACCTGGAGGAAGCCACGCACCCAGGAATCGGGCAGGTCGATCTTGTCCTCGCGGAACTCCGCTTCTCCGGAGGTCGCGACGGTGAAGCCCTCCGGATCGATCGACAGGTCGGTGTCCCGGTCGCTGCGGATCTTCTGGAACTCGTCGTAGAGGGCGTGACTGTAGTCGATGTTGGTGGTGCCGAAGGCCATCGCGCCCATGCGCTCGAACACGTCGTGGTCACAGGACAGGCGCCCGTAGGTCGATTCGTCGAGGCTGAAGCACTCGAAGAAGATCTCGTCGGGATGCACGGTGATCACCGGGTCGAGCACGATCCAGGCGTCGAGGTCCTCCTTGTAGAGGCGGTCGAAGTAGCGCTGGCGCGCACCGTAGAAGGGGGCCATCACCGCCCCGAAGCGGGTGTCGATGTCTCGCAGCTCGCCGCGCAGGGCCTCGATCTCGGCGCGGATCGTGTCCCTCTCGGTCAGCGCCTCCGCAAGGAGCTGCTGCTCGTTGGCCTGCAGCCAGGCGAGGTAGGCGGTGCGGTCCTTCGGCTTGAAGCGCAGGTCCGACACCACGACGTGGTGCAGGGCCGAGATCGCCTCCCGGAAGGGCAGGTGGCGCGCGACCCGTCCGGTGAAGTAGGTCGGCTCGCGCAGGGTATCGGGCACGAAGCCGAGGTGGGTCGCCCCCGCCTCCGTGACGGCTTGGCTCTCGCCGAGATAGCGGTGGACGACGTTCATCGAGCGCCCTCCGCGCGGGGTTCGGGCGTCCGCCGCGCCGCCGGCGCCCGGCGCACGAGCGGCGTGCCGAGGTCCGGATAGGCGGCGGCGAGGTCGCGCAGGGTCAGGATGGCGGCGCTGCGGTCCCGGGCTGTTCCGCTCAGCGACAGGTCGGCGAAGAGTGGCAGGAGCCGCGCGGCCCGCGCCCGGCTCCGCAGGGCCTCCGCCTTCAGGAAAGCGGCCATCCGATCCTTGGCGGTCCGCCCCGTCAGCACCTGCAGCATGACGATGCGGGCGAGCGGCACCAGCCGGGCGAAGGCGTCCTCGCCCGCGACCGCCTGCTCGCTCAGGAGCTCGGTGAGCAGGAGATGCATGGAGGGCGAGGGATGCTCCAGGAGGCGCAGGACCTGCGCATCCGCGTCCCCGGGCCGGAGCCGGGTGCGCAGGAGGTGGCGGGCGAAGGCGAGCACCTCCGGCTTGACGCTGTCGGTGACGGCGGCGAGGGCCGCCGGCGTCCAGGCCTCGTCCGGCCAGGTCGCGAAGTGAGCCCGAGCGAAAGCGAGCGTGTCGGGCCAGTCGCCGTCCACGAGGAGCACCGCGTCGGCCGCCTCGGCCTGGAAACGGGCGGGCGCGGCCGCGTAAGCCCCCATCGCCCATTGCCGGACCGACAGGTGTGGATGGCCGCCGAGCCGCGCGATCTGGCGCACGCTGAAGAGATCGGGGGTCCGCTCGGCGAGCAGGGCCGCTCCGAGGCGCTGCGCTCCCTTGGCCCGCGCCTGCAGAAGACGCCACAGGGTGCCGGTATCCAGGCCCGCGAGCTCGCCCGGCGCCGCCTCCCGGAGCAGCGCGATCATGTCGGCGGCGAAGTCATCGTCGGGCGCGGTCCGGAACAGGGCCGCGATGACGGCCTGGGCCAGATCGCCGGCACTGCCCGGATCGGCCTCGACGAGCCGTCGCACGAGGGGCCGTGCCGCCCTGCGCAGGGGCGGCGACGATCCGATCGCCAGCGCACGGACGCGCTCGGCGTGCCGGGCGAGGCCCGCATCCTCGAGCCTGGCCATCAGGCCGAGCGCCGCCTCGCGAACGTCCACCGAGTCCGATCCGATCAGGGCGTCCCAGCGTTCGGCCGGGAAACCGTCGGCATCGACTCCCGATTGCGCCAGGAGCGCGATGCCCGCCGCGGCGACCTCGGGCACCGGGTGCGCCACCAGGGCGGCCGCGTCCGCCTCGGAAACCGGCATGTCGCCGTCTGGCCAGAGGAGCGGGATTCCGGCCCGCATGGCCCGGATCGCCGCGGCGGCGTCGGCATCGAGGTCCGTCGGCATCGCCCGCAGCCAGGCGATCAGCCGGTCGGTGAGCGGGGCCGAACTGGCCAGCGGGAGTGGCCGCGCGCGGGCATGGACCGCCACCGCCTCCACGACCTCCGGCTCCGGGCTCGTCAGCAGCAGGAAGGCCAGGGACGGGCTCGACCACGGCAGCTCCGGCTCGGCCTCGATCCGCCGCAGGGCGAGCGTCCGCGCCTCCGGGACGGGCGCGCGAACCAGGACGCCCAGGAGGTGCGGGTCGGCCTCGCCCTCGGCGAGCCGCGCGCGCGCGATCTCCAGGGCCAGCCGCGGCACCGCCGGCCAGGCCGCCCCGAGCAGGCGGCCGAGATCGGCGGCGCTCAGGGATGCGCGGGCCGCGGGATCGGCCCGCAGCACCCGCAGGCCCAGCATCGATACGGGCTCGATCAGCCCCTCGGCCGCGAGCCGCAGGGCCAGGTCCGGTCGCGCGCTCCACAAGTCCGGGAACGCCTCGTCGCGGCTCTCCGGATCGGGTTCGTCCGCGAGGTAGAACGTCAGAGTGCCGGGCCGCGGACGGGCCTGCGCGGCGTGCCGGTAGAGAAGTTGGCTCGCGGTCCAGTTGGTCGAGAGCGGTCCGCGCAGGCGCCGGTCGCGGCCCCAGCTGCCGTTGGGCTGGCGCGTCCAAGTATAGACATGGGTCCGCGGCCCCATTTCCCCGGGATGCAGACCCAGCAGGAAGGCGGCGGCCATATCGGCGAAATGCGGATCGCCGACCTCGCCGCGCTTGCGCAGGCCCCGCCAGATTCGGCGCTTCAGGTAGAGCCGGGTCGCCGAGGACAGGCCGATCCGCGCCTGCGGCGTGCCGCGCTCCTCGCGGATCGGAATCATCCGCTTGGCCCAGTACACGTGGCTGTCTCCGGACCGGTACATCGCCGTCGCGGTCTCGAAGCGGCGGCCTGCCGCCGCGAAGAGGCCGGCATCGTCGGCCATCTCGGCGTGTTTCAGGAGGCGGCGCAGGCCGATGAGGAAGGGCGGCCGCGCAGGCAGGACGGGGAGGGCGGCGCAGAGGCCGCCATGCAGCACGGAATCGCCCTGCGCGCAGCGGCCCAGCGCCACCAGCGCCGGCCCGACCTCGGCCGGACGCTGTGCGGCGAGGGTGGTCAGCGCGGTGGCGAGCCCGGCTCCGTCCCCGGCGCCGGCGGCTCGGGCGATCTCGGCGGGTAGACCGGCCGCCTCGTCCGCCGGCTGCCGCTGGTCCCCCATGAGAGGGGAGGCGAGGGCGAACCGGGCCAGATCCCGGACCACGACGCTGGGCGTGCCCGCAGCCACGGCCTCGAGCAAGGCCACCGCCGGAGCGCCGACGGCGCGGGCGAGGGCCCAGACCAGGGCGTAACTCGCCGCGGCCGGGCCGCGCTCCTCCGCCAGGGCGACGAGGTCGGGCCCCGCCGCAGCGAGCCGGAGCTGACCGATGCGCCAGAGCAGGCGCTCCCGGTCCGCCTCCGGCCAGGCCCAGCGCCGGCAGCCGGCAAGGCGCGCCAGGAGAATTCCGGCCCGGCCCTCGGCAGGTTCTCCGTCGGCCGCCACTCCCGGCCGTGCCGCGAGCTGGTCGCCGCGGCTGTAGCCGCCATTGAGCTTCGAGACGACGACGCTGTCGAAGACGCGCTCGGCCGCCTCGCGCGCGACGGGCTCCGCCGTCTTCGATCCTTCCCGCAGGGCCGCGCCCCGGCGCCCGTAACGGAAATTGACCAGGAAGCGCTCGGGCGCCGGGACCGCGTCGTTCTCGACGAGATCCACCTCGTAGACCTTGTCGGAGGTACCCGCCCGCAGGTGGAGGCGCGTCGAACGGACAACCTTCATGCAGGCATTCCGGGGCGGACGGCGCTGCGATCGGGGGATCTGGGCATCGTGGCTCCTCGCGGCGACGAGACGGGTTCCGGACACCCGCGCGTCTCCGCGGGCTTTCGATCGGCAGGAATTTCTACCCGCCCTGGGAGCGGGGGAGCAACCCTCGACCGCATCACCGGCGCATATCGTCGCCGGTTCCGCTTCCAGCCAAATCCCGAGAGCGCGATGGCGAGACTGCGTCTGGCCGTGCCACTGTCGCCTCGGGCGACGCCACGGCCGGAACGACCGGACGGCGGTCCGCCCTAGGATTCATAGCCGACACGAAGGGAATACGCGCATGATCATCTGGTCCGGTTGGGGTATGGTCTCCGCGCTGATCGGTGGTGCCGCGCTGGTGATCAGCGTCCTCCTCGATCCCGCTCTGGCACGGCTGGGGGTGCCGACACCGACGGGCGTCGTCCTCGTCTGGCTGGCCGCGGCCTTCGCGAACTGGACCCTCGGCATACGGTTGAACGGGCGGCCCGGTCGTGAGTTGATCGATCCGCGCACCGGAGAGCGCGTCGTCCTGCGCGCGCGGCACACGCTGTTCTGGATCCCCATGCAGTATTACTCGGTGCTGATGCTGCTGCTCGGGGCCCTCGCCGCCTTCGCGGCGCTGATGGCCCACGGCCCCGGGCGCGCGGTGTGACGGGCGCCTCCTACCGGCGCGGGCCAGACCTGGCGGCGATGGACGTCCAAGTGGGAGAGTCCGAGCCTTTGGACTCCGAGAATGCGGCCTCGTCCCGGTCGGGCTCGCCCCTCGCCCTGCGCGCGATCCTGCGCCGTGGCCGCTCGACGGCCCGCCTCGACGGTTCCGATGGTGGCGGCCGGATCGCCCGCCAGGGCGTGCGCGGCGATGTCGCCGCCATCCGCGAACCGATCGCAGGCTGCGCGAGCCCCGAAGCCCGGATCCTGTGAACTCCGTTCGGGTCCCTCTGGTGGGCCGAGCCCGGCTTCGCTCACGCACCGGATCAGTCCGGCCGCGAAAACACGCTGCCGCCGATGAAGGCCATCGCGCGGGCGGGCCGGGGCGGAGTCTTCTGCGAGCCGAAGGCGAAGAAGAGCCGGCGGCTGCGCCCGTCATCGCCGATCAGGGTCAGGGTGTGGCGGTCGAGGCTATAGCGTCCGCCCTCGGGAGCGTGGCGGCGGCTCACCGTCGAGCCGGCCCCGGAGGTCGCTCCCGAATTCATCGCCCCCACCGAGCCGCCCCGGCCGTAGGTGCCATCCGCGCGAAACTCGTAGCGATTCGAGACCGCCACCGTCACGTCGCCGCCCATCGCGCTGGTGCCGCCGCCGGACAGCCGCCGGTAGGCGCCCACGATCGTCCGCTCGCCGGCCTCGGCCGGGAAGGCCTGGAAGAACGAGCCGCCCTGGAGGGTCTCGTCCTGCGGCGTGCCTCCGGCCCGCGTCAGGACGAACCGGTCGCCCGAGCGGGTCCAGCGCCCGAACCGGCGCGGCTTGGCGATCCGCTCGGCGGCGAGATCGACATCCTCCAACGCCGCCTCGTCGATCTCGTAGCTGGTGCCGTCGCGCAGGAGGATCACCGGCTCCCACGCGATGGTGACCATGCCGCCGACCCCGACGCCCGTGGCGGCTCGGAAGTAGACGCCCTCGACCTGAGACCAGTTGGCGGCGTGGCGTGGTTCTCCGAGGGGCTCAGGCGGGCTGGCGGGCGGGTCGACGTCGCGGCCGGGCGACGCCACCCTGGCATCGGCCGGTGCCGGGTCCGGGCGGATCGAGCTCGGCGCTGCCGCGGTCCGCTGGCCTTTCGGAACCAGCCCGTCGTCGGTCAGCGCGACGGCGCGCAGCGACGTCACCGGGATGAAGTCCTTGGACAGCCCGGCCAGGAAGTCGGGCATCATCCCGAGGCGCCGGGCGGCCTGCCAGCCCGCATGATGCAGGACCGTGCGCAGCTTCACCTGTTCGGCGAAGGCGGCGCGGGTGGCCGGCCGCGACAGCGGCGGCTTGCCGGCCATCGGCTCGACCATCTTCCGCCGGATCGCCCGCAGGGCCGCCGGCCCCGGCTCGGCCTGGGTGTCGTTGGCGACCATCCATTGCAGGGTGATGAAGGCGGTGAGCACGTCGCCGGCATCGTCCGTCCGCAGTCCGGTGTCGGCGACGAGGCTGCGGAAGATCGCGTCGTAATCGTACTTGGCCATCTCCCGCGCCACCTCCATCGCCGCGATGGGGTTGGTGGCGCGCAATTCGCGGATTTGGCGGGCGACGGTGGCGGTGCGCAGGTCCGCGCTGGTGACGAACGACAGGCTGGATGCCCCCGCCGGCCTTGCGGCATCCCCAGGCGGCGGCCGGGCGGTATCCTCGAGCGACTGGGCGCCGATCGTCGCGTCGAGGGTCTGGAATTGCTGCTGCTGGAGGCCCTGGAGGAGGTTCGTGCCGACATCCTGGGCCGGCGCCGCGATCGGAAACAGCGAGAGAAGGGCGCAGACGAGGCGGATCGTGGGCATCATGGCGTACTCCGTGGTCGGTCATGCGGCTCACGGGCGTCTCCGGCCGCGTCGTGGGAGGCCGGATGGATCGCCCCGGGGACGATCGCGGAGTCCCGGAGCACCGTCCGCGCGGGCCTTGCGCTGCCGGGGACGGTCCGCTTCACGACGACCAGGCCCGGAGGAGCGCCCGTGCACCGCTGACCATCCGGCCGAATCCGGTCAGCGCGAACAGGGGCAGGAGCGGGACGGTGAGCCATCCCACGGTGACCAGGAAGCGGAGCAGTCGGACCAGGCTCCCGATCCGGCGGGGACGCCCGGCGGGCGCTTGCCCCCGTGCGTCATGGGACCATCTCCGCATCGTCACGGCGCATCGCTCCGGCCCGGGTCACCGCGTGCCGCGCGGGCCGTCCGCGCAGCGTCGCCAGACCCGCTGGTAGCCGGCATCGCCAGGTCGCCCGTAGCACCAGCCTCCTGCGACGAGCCTTCGGTCGAGGGCGTAGCGCCGCTCGCAGGCCTCCTGCGTACGCGGATCGTCGCCGCGCCCGCCCCGGCAGGCGGAATTGAGGGCCGCCCAGTCCTGCAGAAGCGCAGGCGGTGCGTCGGCGGCCTGCCAGGCCTGGGCGTCCGGAGCGGCGAGGGGGACAGGACAGAGGAAGAGGAGCGCCGGGGCTGATCGCGTGACGCAACGGAAGGCACCCGGTGCGGCGAGCGGCAAGGGTCCGCGGCGCGATCCGGTCGTCGGTCCGGGTCCGCACTGTCCCGGAGCTCCGCACCCCGGCATGGCGGCGGTCGGGAGGAGACCCAGGCGCTTCATGGTGCGCCCGCCTGCCCGCCGCGCGGCGCCACCGAGGCGGCGATGCGCTCGGCCCGCGCGAGAATGTCCGGCCGGTCGGCGCCCGCAAGACCGATGACGCGCAGGTAGCCAGCCTCCGCGAACCGGATCGTCTGGATGACGCCGACCTCCCGGCCCGAGCGCACGTCCTTGCCGGTCCCACGCAGGCGGATGACGACCGCTCCGTCGCGGGTCGCGCGGTCCTCGTCCGCGACTACGATGTCCCGAACCTCGCGGATGGTGCCCAGCGCCTTGCGGGCGAAGGCGCTCTCCTGTCCGGGTGCGACCGGAACCTGCCCCAGGGCCGGTGCGACGATGACCAGGGCCTGGGTTCCCTCGGGATCGACGTCCTTGGGGCCGTCGGTGAGGAGGAGGGCATTGCCCATCAGCGTGCGGACGGGACGGAAGCCCGCGCGGTCGCCGACCGTATAGGGCAAGGCCGCGATCTGGTCGTCGACGCTGCCGGGCGAGCGAAACGCGATTGTCTCCAGGGCCGCCTCGACCGCCCGGTCCGGCACCTCTCGGCGTGCCGATTCCGGAACCTGCACGGTGACCAGGCCGGTGCCGGCCCCACCGCGGACCACCGCGACCCACTTGGCGTAGGTGACCCCGTTGGCCGCCTGGCTGCCACGCAGGACCTGGCCCTCGCCCCCCGCCACGGGCAGCCCTTCGCTGCCGCCCTCGGCGCGAAAGCCCTTGGCGCGGAGGGCGTCCGGCGTGAACGTGGCCACGAGTTGTCCGTAGGCCTCGGCCGGCATCTCGACGATGACGATCGACGCGCCTGAGCGATGCTCGAAGCCCGCGAAGGTCTTGGCGAGCACCATGCCGGGGGGCGGTACGAGGCCGACCGCCCCGGCGGGCGGGAAGATCGGCTCGGCGGCCCGGGCTGGGACTGCGAGGAGGCCCAGAAGCGTCAACAGGCGCAGGGCCGCGCGGCGGGAGCGCATCAAGGTCATGGGACGGTCCTCCGAGCGCATCAGCGCGTCGCGACGCGGTTGATCACGAAGGTGTTGCCGGAGAACTGGACCTGGCCGGGCGCGCTCATGTGGTCGAGCATCAGGCGCAGGTTGCGGCCGAGCCGGGCTGAATCCGCGCGGGTTTCGTACCAGTACTCGGCGCTGGCGCTTCCGGCCCGGACCGGGCGGTGATGCTCGTAGCAGCGGAAGGCCGCCATGTACTCCTCGGCCGCCTGGACCTCCTGCGCCGAGAAGCCAGTAAGCTTGACCGTGTAGGCCGTCGGCAGGCCGCCGCAGGCCTCCCCGCTGGGGCCAGCCGCGACGGCGCCGCCCGCCGGGGACGCGACGCCCGGCAGGGTCGCGCCCGCATCGGCGCCGCGGCGCGTGGCGATGACCCCGTCGAGCTTCGCCGTCAGCGCCGAGGCGACGTCGGCAGCGATCGCCTTCGCCTCGGCGCCGACCCGCTCCAGGAGGCATTCGCGGTCGCAGCCCTGGGGCAGGGGCGGCAACTGGACCCCGGCCACCTCGAAGGCACCGAGCGACTGGCCGGTGCGCACGTTGAGCAGGCGGCCCGGGATGCGCACCTCGGGCCGCACGATGTCGGAATAGGCCGATTTCGCGGCCGAGGCGTAGATCTGAAACACCGCCACCACGTCGAGCGGCGGGTTCTGCACGGCGCGGGCGACCTCGATCAGCTCTGCGTCGCGGCGGCGCACGCGGTTGGGCTGCGTGAACCCCATCGCCACGGCGGTCTCGTCGTAGACGTTGTAGCCGCGCAGGTTCATCGTCTCGGAGAGCTCGGTGATCACCCGCTGGAAGATGCGGTTGCCGCGCGGCACCGAATCCTCGTCGGCATCCTCGCCCATCACCACGACATTGGGCCTCGGCTGAGCTTGCGCAGGGACGAGGAGGCCGGACAGGAACGCGGCGGCGAGGGCGGTACAGAGCACCGTGGCACGAAAGGGCATCGTCTCTCTCCTGAAACGCGAAGGTCTGGAACCGGGCGAGCCGGATTGCGGATGGCGGATCACGGGGCGCAGCGCAGCCCGGTCGGCGCGGCCTCGAAATCATCGAGGTCGAGGTCGACCCGCAGGCGCGGATCGGGGAGGGGACCGCCGCACGCCGTCTCCGCCACGGGCACGACGAAGCGCAGCGCGCCGGTGCGGGCCGGTGCGATCAGGCTCACCTCGACGCGGCGGTTCACCCGCGACAGGGGGGCGGCCGGGTTCCTCGGCCGGCTCGGGCCCCAGCCATGGACCCGCAGGCGCTCCGGCGCGATGCCGTAGGTCTCGACGAGGTGTGCCTTCACCGCGCGGGCCCGGGCCAGGGAGAGGCGGCGATTGTGCAGGGGGGCGCCCGCCGCGTCGGTATGGCCGGCGATGAGGAAGCCGTGGCCGGCGAGATCGGGGGCGCGGAGCGCCTGCCCCAGGGGTTCGAGCTGGATGCGGGCCTCGGGCGTCAGCCGGGCGCTGTCGTAGGCGAAGAAGACGGTGAGATCGACGGAGCGCGCCGCGACGACGCGCAGGGCCGGCCCGCCGTCATCGGGCGCCAGGGTCTGGGCCGGGGCGCCGGGATTGCCGTCGGCGAAGGGAGCCAGGGAGCGGATGATCGCGGTCGCATCGGGATTGCGCGCCTGCCCTTCCGACCGCTCGGTGGCCTCGTCGCGCGAGACCGGTACCTCCGGCCTGACGCCCGGCACCTCCGTCAGGGGGTTGGCGCGCGCCGCCTGGGCCAGCATGGCGGCGAGTCCAAGGGCGAGGATGAGGCCTGAGCGACCGATGCGGGTCTGGGCGGCACGCCCCAGGGCGACGGTCCCGGTGCTCCGCGCGATGTCTGACGGCGCGGGGCCGCGCGCGCGCGCTTGGTCGATCCGCATGGGTCGGTTCTCCTCGACGTTCCGGGCCTTGCTCCGGCCCCCACACCCTGTCCCTGGACGGTCCAGAGCGACTTTCGTCGCCCGGCCCAGCCTGTTGCATGGATTTTCTCGGATCGCTTCAGCGGCCGCGCAGGATCGCGTTCATCCGGCCGGGATCGAGGGGGGCGTCCACGGCGGCAGCGGGCGCCGGAGTGGAGGCCGACGGGCGCGGCGGGTCTGCGGCAGCCGCGGCGGCGGTCGGACGGCCCTGCGCGGCGGCGATCTCGGCCAGGATGCGGCTCTTGGCCAGAATCGCCGTGAGGCGCGTGGCGCTGTTGAAGCTCGACGGGTCCTTCGGATCGAGGCCGCCCTCCTTGTGCAGGGCGACGCCCGCCACGGAGGCGTCGAACATCAGCGAGCCGGAGGAGCCCCCGAGGGTGTCGCAGCGGTGGCGCAGGTCGGGGCCCGCGCCCTGCTCCTTCACGGCGAAGCAGCGGAAGCGGCTCATCACCTTGGGCCGGCCCAGGGGATGATGGATCACGAGCATGGACCGGTTGCCCGGAACCGCTTCGCCCGAGAGCCGGGCGCTGCCGTAGGTGGCTGTCGGGTTGCCGGCGGCGCGGGCGAGGGCGAAATCGAGGGGTGCGTCGAACTCCACCGGCTTCGGATCGATCTCGAAGCGCCGCGAGCCCTGGCCGTCGAGAGTCAGGTAATCCATCAGGATCGACGCCTTGACCGGAGTCAGGTCGCCCGATTGCGGCAGGCAGTGGTGGTTCGTCAGCACGTAATCGCCGGGCAGGAGCGTGCCCGTGCAGGAGGCCCCAACCTGCTGGCCGCTGCGATTGTTGCGCAGGACGATGTCCACCCGGCCGATGGGTCGGGCCAGGGCCGCGAGCCCGTCCTTCGGGTCCAGCTCCGCGATCGGCTCGAAGGCGCCCTTGTTGCGGTCGACGTAGGCAGCGGCATCGCCGGTGGTCTGGCGCAGGGGCAACTGGGCCCGGCCGTAATCGGCGGGGTCGAACCCGACGCTCTGCGCCCAAGCGCCGTCGGCGGCACACAGGGCGACGACGAGGCAGGCTCCTCGCAGGCAGATTTCCCCCAGGTTCGAGCGGCGTATCCGGTGGCGTGCGGCCATCGCTGTCCTCCTCTCGGCGCCGGGGTTATGCCCGGCGCTCGGCGCTGCGTCAAAAAGCAGCCGTTCCAATCGGAGGCCAAAGCTCACCGCACCAGGGCGTGCTCATATCGTTCCGACGACCCGGCGGCGCCCGCATCTGGAATGGCCTGGACCGCGTAGACGAGGTTCTGGCGCGCGCCCTCGCGCAGAAAGTAGGCCTGGGCTCCATCGGGCAGCCGGGTCGGTGGCAGCGTGGCGGCGGCCAGGGTAGGGTCGACCGCGAGGCGCGCACCGGTGCGCCCGGGGCGGAAGGCGAGGCCGCACAGGTCCGGCGCGAGGCGGCTCGCGCGCAGCTTTCCGAGCGCTTCGGCCGGAATGGGGCGCCGCTCCGGCGGATCCGCTCCGAAGGCGACCCGCCGGCAGGACGAGCCCGCCGGCGCGACGAGTTCCTCCGCCAGGATGGCGGGCGGGGCCACGTTGGCGTTCATGGTGACGGCCGACGACGTCTCCGCCCCGCGCGGAACAGCCAGGGGCGCGAGGGCGAGCCCGACGGCGACGAGGGCGGCAAGCCCCGCGAGGCCGGCGGCGAGCGCCCGGCGGTGAACGCGCCGTCCGACCGGGGCCGACACCGCCGGAGGCGCGAGGGCGGCGAGGGCCGCGATCACGGACCCGGAAGGCAGGATCACGGGCGGACGTGAGCGCCCGAGTTCGCGCAGGGTCCGCTCGGCCTCCGCCGCCTCCGGGCCGGCCGGGAGCAGGACGACGAGCTCGGCCCGCCCCGCCCGCGCCAGGAGATCGCGGGAGCGCTCGATCTTGTCGACAAGGGCGTAGGCGCCGGGGAGGATGGCGAGGTCGAGATCGACCGCGCCGGTCGCCCAGACCACGATCTCGGCCTCGGCGGGGTCGGGGGTCAGCGCGTGCCCCCGTGCCAGGAGCCCGTGTGCGAGGCAGACCGGCGCTTCCCAGGAGCGTCCGGCCTCGAAGGAGCCGCTGAGCCGCAGTTCGTAGGGGCCGGAATCCAGCCCGGCCAGACGCGACAGCGGTCCGCCCTCGGCCGAGAGTCGCGCGTAGTCGCCCGACCAGGGCAAGGGTCGGTAATCGCCCGCCGCGAAGGCCGCGGACATCGGCAAGCCGGGCCGGGCCTTCAGGGTTTGTAGGATCAGCGGGCCGCCCGTCGTCGGGACCACCACCAGGATCGAGGCCGGCCTCATGCCGGGCGCGCCGTCACAGCAGGAAGACCGCGCAGGCCGGATCCTGGAGCATGTCCCCGAGGCGGGACGCCTCCGGCACGGCCGGATCGAGGGCGAGGAGGATCACGCCGTTGACGGGGGGCGGCAGCGCCAGGCGCCGGGTCTCGTCGCCGAGGATCGCCTCGATGAGGCGGGGCGGCCGGATGCCGACGGTCTGCACGATCAGCAGCGGCGGCGCATCCTCCGTCCCGGCGAGGATCTGCAGGGCGAAGGGTCCGATGCGGCGCGACGAGACCGGTCCGTGTGCGGCGGCGATCGCGAGGGGGGCGTGCGCCAGAGCCTGACCGGCCAGCAGGGCGCGATAGCGCCGCGCCGTCTCCGGATCGGTCCGGATCGCCCGGACCAACGCCAGGTCGACCGGGGCGCCCGGCTCGCGCAGGACATGGGTCCAGAGGGCGGCGGCACTCGGGCGGACGGCATCCGAGGCCGTGCGCAGCAAGCCGCGCGCTGCGTGGATCTCGGCGAGGAGCCGGGCCGCCTCGTCGCTCACGGGCTCACCTTCGGGGCTCATGCCGCGGCCTCCGGCGCATAGGCGCGGGCAAAGGTGCGCGCGAAGACGTCCCGGTCAGACGCGAAGGCCGGTGCCAGCGGACGCTGCCGGGCGAGCGTCGCCACGGCTCGCTGCAGGCGTGCGACCTCCTCGGCGAGGCGCAGGAGCGCGGCGTCCGCGCGGGCGAAACCCGCCGTCAGCAGGTCTGGATCGTCGAAGCCGGCGCGCCGCACTCTGCGGATATCGGCCACGGCGGCGGCGAGGGCATCGCGCACCTCCGGGCCGAGGCCTTCAGCATCCGCCGGCACCCGCAGGGCCGCCGCGATGCGCAGCATCCGGTCGAGATGGGCCGCGAGTGATCCGACCCGCTCGGCCAGGGCCGGATAGGTCTCGGCCTCGGCGCAGGCGACCCGCTCGGCGATGTCGGGGCCGCCGCCCCCCCGGCGAAGGCGGTTGGCGAGACCGGACTGGACTCGCCCGAAGCTGGTCGCCCGGAGGGTCGTGAGAGGCCGGCTGCGGTGGAAGGGTTCCAGGCGCAGGAAATCTCCGAGATCGTCGCGCTCGGCGCCGGTCAGGATCTTGGGGCCGTCCACCAATCCAGCGAGGAGGTCGACCAGGGCCTCGGCGGGCTCGTCCGCCACGAGGTCGGCGAGCGAAGCGTCGAGGCGCTCCTCCCAACCCGCATGCGCCTCCAGGGACTCGGCCCCGGTGAGGCCGTCGAGGCCTCCGCGCAGGCTCGCAGCAGCTTCGAAGGTGACGAAGTGCTCGGCGATCGTCCGGAAGCCCGGCCGCTCGCCCCCCTCCATCTCGGCGCACCAGAAGGCCAGGATGTCGTCGTCCTCGAAATCGGTGCGCCCGCGCAGGTGGCCGAACAGGGCGCGGAAGCGCCGCTCCAGCGTTGCCAGGGGCAGGTGTTCGTTGCGGTAGGCGGCGAGGTGGCGCGCGAGGCGCTTGCCCAGGAAGGCTGCCGCCTCGCCGTCGGGCGCGGCGGCCAGGTCCCCGAACCAGCCGGAGACGGTGGCGAACTGGCCGAGATCCTCGGCCGTCAGCAGGAACTCGGCGAGCGCCAGCAGGCGCGAGAGCCCGGCCCAGGTGGTGCGCCAGCCGGCATCGCCCGTCAGCACCAGGCCGCGCGCGTCGAGGGCCGCTCCCTCCGCCCGCGCCGCGCCGAGGCGCGCCGCGATCAGTGCCGGCCTCGCCAGGCCGGGATCGAGCGCCAGGGAGACGAGGTCGCGCCCCTTCGTCGCGCCGGTGAGACGGGCGAGGGCCGCCAGCGCGTGGCCGAGGTCCCAGAGCGGCTTGTCGCGGTTCGGCCGCACGGCGCCGGTGACCACCCGCGCGAGCCAGGCTCGGTCCTCCCGGGACAGGTCGCGTCCCTCGCAGACGGCGGCGAGATCGGCCGCGCAGCGCTCGTCGTATCCGCCGGTCATGTGTCCGCCCGATCCTCTTCGCGCTGTTCCGGACGGGGTTATGGTTAGCGCCTGCAGGGACAAGCGTCACCCCGGACCGATCCGGCCGGAATTGCATCGCGCGACCCGGCCCCGCTGCTGGTTCGTGCCTCATCGTCTCTGCCGAACCGGTACCCGCCTCGGCGAACAATGTTCAGCGGCCGATGATGCGCGGTGCGACAGCCCGCACCAGCGCCGCGACATGGCCCGCGGCCACCTCCCCGCTGCCCGCGAGGGCGCGGATCGTCAGGAGGTCGCCGTCGCGCAGGATCACGGCAGTGGCCCCCGAGCCGGTTCCCATGGGATAGCTGGTGACCCAGCCGAGGGCCGGTGCCAGGGACAGGCCGGACAGGCGGCAGGCCGGGTTTCTCGCCCGGCACAGGCCTTCGAGTTGGTCGAGGGACGTCTGCCCCGAGCGCACCCGTTCCTCCGTCCCGTCGGTCTGGCGGCCGAGTTGCAGGTCGATCATCGGTGCGCCCTTGCAGTCCGGGCAGGACAGGATGAGCCGCCGGGGTTCGGCCCGCGCCAGGAAGCCGGTGCCGAGCGCCGCCCTGGCCTCGTCGGCCACGGTGGAGAGGTCGCGGACCGCGAAACCCTCGGCCTGGGCCTTCACGGCTACCAGGCACAGGAGGGCGAAGAGGAGGATACGCATGGGAGAATTCCAGTCTGTGTCGCCCGCGACGACGGCGTCGCGCCTCACCGCACCACGATCCGGGCTGCGGCCTCCGTCACGCCGGGTGTGGCCCGGATCCGGTCCACGAGGTCGAGCACGTCGGTGGGCGACAGCAGCGTCGCGTCGGAATCCGTACCCGGCGCGGCGGCGAGCCAGCGCGCGGCGAGTTCCGGCGGCAGACCCCCTTCGACTCCGAAGCAGGTGAAGAGATTCTCGAAAGGCTCGCCCGCGACGATCTCGTCGAGGCCGTAGCCGCGCGGGTAGCGCCGGACGTCACCCGCGGTCAGCGGGGCGGCGGAAGCGGCGTTGCCGCGCACCGGCAGGACGACGTAGGCCGTCTCGTCCGGGGCGACGACCCAGCAATACAGGTTCTGCCGCGCCTTGGAATCGATGCGCATCTCCAGGCGCTGTCCGGCCGTATAGGGTGTGGCGGTCGCCGAGACCGCGAGGCGCCCCCCGTCCGTGCGGGCGGTCGCCGCCAGGTGGTCGAGGAAGGGACGCGGGGTCGGATCGCAGCCGAGTCCCTCGACGCCGATGCGCCGGCGCCCGGTGGGCGCCAGGATCGCGCCGTCGCGCCGGAACTCCAACTCCATCCAGGCCCGGGGGGCGCCCCCCGCGTCGCGGTCCTGCAGGAAGCGCCCCCGGGCCGTCACCGGCCCTTCGCAGGCGGTTCCCGGGGGCCTTCGGCGGATATCGAGGCGCGCGCCCTTCAGCACGCGGTTGGCGCTGCGTGCCTCGGCGTCCAGCGCGATCGCGAGCCGGTCGGTGAGCACGCCCGCGCAGGTCGAGTGGCCGCCCTCGGCCACGAAGGGGCAGATCTCGACGGCGCCGGCCTGCGGCGCGGCCTGGGCGAAGGCGCGCACCGCCTGCTCCATGACCGCGTCGACATCGGCGACGCCCGGGCCGATCCGGACCGGGACGATGACGGGTTCGCTCGTCGCCTTGCAGGCCGCGCTCCGGGTGATCGCCTGGAGGCGGAACGCCACGGTCCCGCCGGCCCGCCGGGGCTCCACCAGGAACACGCTGGCATCGCCCGCGAAGGCGTCGCGGATCTGAGCCTCGGCCTCGGCGCCGGAGAGACCGGTCGTGCCTTCGCGCAGGGCCTTGATCCGGACCACGTC
The DNA here is from genome assembly GCF_001422885.1 of Methylobacterium sp. Leaf104. GTDB lineage: Bacteria > Pseudomonadota > Alphaproteobacteria > Rhizobiales > Beijerinckiaceae > Methylobacterium. Next base: position 34,271 of record NZ_LMMZ01000009.1, read on the forward strand.
GGCGGCCGCCGCGAGGCGCACCCGTCCCGTGGCCTGGAGCCGGGTCTCGGCCGCGAGGCGGACCTCCTCGGCCTGTTCCCGCGACAGGACGGTCTGGCCGGGCTCGACGCCGACCACCGCCAGGGTGAGGCCGGACCGGCCGGCGCAGGCCGCCACGGCGTCGAGGAAGGGCGCCAGGGCAGCGGTGCCGGGATCGGCACGGACGGGGGTCGAGAGAAGCAGGAAGGCGCCCAGAAGTGCGAGCGGTCGGCCGAACCGCGCGGCCTTCCCTTTCCCCTCCGCGGGGCGGGGAAGATCGTGCGACGCCGCTCGCGCAAAGGGCGCAGGCAGGGCCGCGCGCTCGAACCGATCCGGGCTCATTCCGTCTCGTTCGCCTTGGCGTAGAGGTCGAGGGCGCGCACGAAGACCGGGTTGAAGCGGCCGTCGAGGGCGCCCGAATAGTAATCGGCCTCCTTGATGGCGCGCTGGACGGCGCGGATCGTCTCGGGCTTCAGCTTCTGAGCGCCGGTGTCCGTCGCCGAGACCGAGGCCGCGCCGAGTTCCCCGCGCTTCAGGGCCCGCAGCACCATGCCGGGGGCGCTGACCCCCGGGAAGTAGCGGCCGAAGCCGTTGTCGATCAGGGCCGCCATCGTGGCCATGGCGACGGGGTCGCCCTTGTCGGCGGCCTGCCGGAACAGGTCGAGGCCCTGGCGCAGGTCCTTCGGGAAGCCGTAGGCGCCGGTGGTGTAATGCGGCACGAGCTTCGAGATCGAAGCGACGTCGCCCCCCTCGACGGCGCGCTTGTAGAGCGCCACGGCCGCAGCCTCGTTCTTCGGGATGCCGTTGCCGTATTCCAGCATGCGAGCGGCGTTGGCGAGCGCGATCATGTTGCCCCCCTCGCCGGCCTGCCGATAGAGGCGGAACGCCTCGGCCTGCGAGCGCTTCACGCCCTGTCCGTTCTCGTAGAGGGTGGCGAGGTTGTTCATCGCCGAGATGCTGCCCGCCTTGGCCGCGCGCTCATAGGCGGCGAAGGCGTCCTTGTAGCGGTCGGCGCGATCGTGGGTGCGGCCGAGCTGATAGGCGAGGCGGCGCAGGTCGGGATGGGCCGCGCTGGCCGCCCGGCACGCCTCGGTGGCGGCCGAGGCTTCGATCCGGCCGAGCTTCACCCCCGTCACGCCCGGCGGCCGGTCGGGATCGTCGGTGCCGGCGGCGAGCTCGTCGCAGCGGCGCACGTTCGGGTCTCCCGAAGCCGCACCGGCTCCGGTGCCCCCGAGATATCCTTCCGCGAGGCCGCGATAGGCACAGACCTCAGCGCAGATCTCGAGGTAGTCGCGGTAGCGCTTGGCCGGGCCGAGGCGGGCCCAGTTCTCCTGGTCCCGGGTCGCCGCATCCCGGCGACGGTCGGTGAACAGCCGTTCCATCGCCCGTTCGCGATAGGCGCAGACCTCGCCGCAGGTGCCGACATAGCCCTCAAAGGCCTCGCGGGTGCCGAGGCCTTCGGCCCGGCGCCAAGCCGCCTCGTCACGGACCGAGGCCACTCCCTTGGCGATCGCCTCCACGGGCAGCGCCGCCTTCAGCACGATCGGGGCGTCGTCGATCTCCGGGACCTGCTCGCGCCCGGAGGTGCGCCGTGCGGCCTCCTCCACCTCGCGCCGCAGGTAGCGCTGCAGTTCGGGCCACGCGACCTGTCCGTCGCCGTCTCCCTGCTGGTCCGTCCCGTCGGCGAGGCCGGACACGCCCATCAGGAAGCGGCTGGTGAGGAGGCCGAGCCGGTTCGTCACGTCCCAGTTGGCCGGCGTCGCGCCGGAGGTGGCCACCAGCCGCACGATCCCGCTCTCGGACTTGGGACGGGCGGGCGCGAAGCCGGGCGCGGAAACCGCCAGCAGGCTCTCGCCCTTGCGGCCGGTCTCGCCGGTGAAGCAGGCATCCACCATCACGACGAGCTGTCGCTCGGATCCGATCTTGCGCTTCACGAGGTCGAGGTTGCGGTAGAGGGTCTCCAGGCTGTAGCCGCTCTCGCCCTGGTTGGGGTTGCCGTCCTCCGGAAGCAGGAACGGCTGGCGGGTGGCCAAATCCGGCACCCCGTGTCCCGAATAATAGACGAAGACGTTCGAGCGACCCTCGCGGACGCTACGCCAGAGGCGGCCCGATTGCGGGTTCCGCTCGGTCCCGAAGACCTGATTGAACTCGTTGAGGGTGGCGTCCTTCAGGACGAAGACGTTGCTCTCGCGATAGCCGAGCCGCTGGACGAGGTAGGCGCGCATGGCCTCGGCATCGTTGTGGGCGTAATCCACCGGTACCGTCTGCTTGTAGCTGCGGTTGCCGATCACGACCGCGACGGAATCCGCGTTGTCGGAGAAGACGGCCGGGTCGGGCGCGGCCCGGACCGGGCCGGGAGCGACGAGCCAGGGAGCGACCTGCGCCAGGATGGCGATGAGAAGGCGGCGGAAGCGCCGCTGTCTCGCCGGTACGGGGGCTTCTGGCCTCATGCGCTCGTCTCCCTGCGCCATAATGGGGGCGTAGGCTGGGGCTCTACCCGGCCGGACCTTGCGAAGGAATCCGGCCGGACCATGGCGTGCCGGGCACTCACCCGACAAGCAGCCCGACGACGAGGCTGAGCACGGCGAGGTGGATCGGCGAGAGGACCGTCAGCATCGCGCCGGCCCTACGGCAGGTAGAGGCCGCGGCCGCAGCGGCGCACCCGGCGCGCCTCGACGTAGCCGGTGTACCGGTTGAACACGTCGACTGTGCGATAGAGGCAGTACCGTCCGGAGTTGCGGCCGTCGTAGTAGACCCCGCCGTTGTCGAGATCGACGCCGAGGAATTCGGGGTTGCCCCCCGTGGCCCGGCCCGGCTCCTGCGCCTCCACGGAGCCGACGCCGCCCAGCAGGCCGGCAAGGGTGAGGATCGCGATCATGCGCATCTGACGTCTCCATCATCGAGCGGCGTCGGCCGCCCTCACGGCTCTCATGGGTGGGCCAGAGCCGTTTTCGCGGTCCATCGATCGGACACCTGCAAATTTCTCGTCGCGCCTCTTCGGAACGGGCACTCGGGGATCGCGACGTCATGACCGAGCGTGAGACCACTTGACTTATATCTTTTCGGCATCTTAGTTATATGCAGAACAGATATATGGTGCTGCCGTGACCGAAGAGGCCTTTCTCGAAGCCTATGATCCCGCCGCATTCGCGCGACCGGCACTGACCGTCGATCTCGTCCTGATGGGGTTGCGCGAGGGCCGTCCGGCGGTACTCCTGATCGAGCGCAAGGAGCACCCGCATGCCGGTCGCTGGGCGCTGCCCGGCAGCTTCGTGGGCCTCGACGAGACGCTGGACGGTGCGGCCGGTCGCGTCCTGAGAGAGAAGGCCGGCTTCTCCCCGGTCGAAGCGGCCCGCACGCGCCTGGAGCAGCTCTACACCTTCGGTGCAGTGGACCGGGACCCGCGCATGCGCATCGTCACCGTCGCCTATCTCGCGCTCATGCCGGAGGCCGCCTTCATGAAGGCGCTGGAGAGCGACGCGCGGCTCTCGGCGGCGATCCTCGTCGTGCCCTGGGACGGCACGACGGGCGGCATCGTCGAGGCCTTCTCGCTCGGCGACCGCGACCGCGCGACACCGCTGAGCTTCGCCTTCGACCATGCCGAGATTCTCGCCGTGGCGATCCTGCGCCTGCGGGGAAAGCTCGACTATTCCGACGTCGCCTTCGCCCTTCTGCCGGAGGTCTTCACCCTCCGGCAGCTGCAGGACGTGCACCAGGCGATCCTGGGTACGTCCCTGAACAAGCCCGCCTTCCGCCGCCGGATGCTCGACCGGGGCTGGCTCGCACCGACGGGCTCGCGGGAGGGCGGCACCTCGTTCCGTCCCGCCGAGCTCTACCGTTTCCAGGAAATGCCCTGATTCCGGCGTACCCCAGAAGGAGGATTCCATGGCTACGATCCGCACCATCGGTCCGGTCGCTCAGCTCAGGAGCGAGGCGAGCAGCCACGTCATCCGCTACCGCAACGGGCGGATCCGGCAGAGCGGGCGCGGCCTCGTCTTCTGGTTCCGGCCGGAAACCGCGAGCATCAGCGAGCTGCCCATGGACGATCGCGAGATGACGCTGTTCGTGCGCGGCCGCAGCCGGGATTTCCAAGCCGTGGTGGTGCAGGGGACGATCGGCTGGCGCGTCGTCGATCCGGAACTGCTGGCGAGCCGGGTCGACTTCTCCCTCGGGCTTCGCACCGGCAAGCCACAGGGCCAGCCGATCGAGCGGATCGAAGCGCGTCTCGGCGGCATCGCCGGTCAGGCGGTCCTGCAGGCGATCGGCGACGATCCGGTGGGCGCGCTCCTCGATGCAGGGCCCGAGCCCCTGCGCGTGGCCCTCGAGACCGTTCTGGGCGCGGCCCCGGCGCTGGCGGAGATCGGAATCGCGGTGGTCTCGGTCCGGCTCACCAACCTCGCGCCGTCGAGCGAGTTGGAACGCGCGCTCCAGACGCCGACCTTCGAGGCCCTGCAGCAGAAGGCCGATGCCGCGACCTTCGCGCGACGTGCCCTGGCCGTGGAGAAGGAGCGGGCCATCGCGGAGAACGAGCTGGAGACGCGCACGGAACTCGCCCGGCGTGAAGCGGTGCTCATCGCGCGGGAAGCGGAGAACGCCCGCGACCGTGCGGCGGGGCTCGCCGAGGCGCAGGGTTTGGAGGCGGCGGCGGAAGCGGAGCGCATCCGCCTCGTCGAGGGCGCCCGGGCCGAGGCCGAGCAGCGGCGCGCCGCCATCTACCGCGACCTGCCGCCGGCCGTCCTCCTCGGGCTGGCCGCCCGCGAACTCGCGGGCAAGCTCGAGACCATCGAGCACGTCAACGTCACGCCGGATCTGCTGGCGAGTGCCCTCGGCGCTTTCCGCGGGGTGGCTCCCTCGCCGGTTGCGCCACCCTCCATGCCGCGTTGAGGACACCCCCCCGTGTCGGTCATCACCCCGCGCGCTGTGTTCGTCGTTCGCGAGACCGATTACGAGGTCCTGCTCGCCCGGCACGCCACCCGCGGCCAGGCCCGTTTCTTCCTGGAAACTCGAGGCCAGAGTCTCGCCGACGTCGAGGACCGTCACGCCCGCTTCCAGGCCGTGCTCGGGCAGGCACGGGCCGCAGTGCCGGCGGACTGGCGGCAGGCTCTGGCGCGGCGCGCCGACCTCGACCGCTTCCTGTTCGCCCCCGAGGACATCGTCGTGACGGTGGGCCAGGACGGCCTCGTCGCCAACGTGGCGAAGTACTTGCGCGATCAGCCCGTGATCGGCGTCAATCCAGCCCCCGACCTCTACGACGGCGCGCTGGCCCGGATCGCGGTGGAGCGCTTGGGCGCTCTGTTCCCGGCCAGCCTCGCCAGAGCAGCCGAAGTAGAACGGCGCACCATGGTAAAGGCCGTTCTCGACACCGGCGAGCAGCTGCTGGCGCTCAACGAGATCTTCGTCGGCCATCGCAGCCATCAATCCGCGCGCTACCGGATCGAGGCGGACGGTGACGCGGAGGACCACTCGTCAAGCGGCCTCATCGTCGCGACGGGGACCGGCCTCACCGGCTGGGCCCGCTCGATCGCGGAGGCGACGCATCTCACCCTCGGCATCGGGACCGAGGAGCCCGCCGTCGGCTACTGGGTGCGAGAGCCGTTCCCGAGCGTCGCCACCGGCACGACCCTTCGGGCAGGCAAGCTCGCCGGGACGGTCCTCGCGGTCACCTCACGCATGAACGAGGGCGGCGTGGTCTTCGCCGATGGGATCGAGCAGGACTTCATCGCCTTCGAATGGGGCCGCCGGGTCGAACTCGGGCCGGCCGACCGCGCGCTGAACCTGGTGGTTGCGTAAGCCAGCGGGAGGAGCGCGGACCGATGTCGAGCCCGATCGAGGCGCCGTGTCATCCGCTCTCGTCCGGAAGGCGATCCGGCCAGCGAGCCCCTAAGAAACTCGGCCTCCTGGTGCCGACGATACCCGGCGACCCTGCCTGCCAGCACAGGTCGTGCCGTGTCGGCCGGGAGGTTCGGCGTCTGCCGCTCATCGGTCCCAGGCGAAGTAGCGCCGGGCGGCGTCCTGGCCATCCTCCAAAGGCCTCGCCAGCCGCCCGCGCCGGTCGATCAGCCCCCATCGGCCGCCGACCATGGAGGCCGGCTGGCGCCCATCCGAGCGGCAGCCACGGCAGACCAGGGCCTCGCCGCGGGCGTTGAACGGAAACGACCAGTCGAAATCCGTGGCGAGGACCCGGCGCAGGCGCCGGTCGTGGAAAGCGACTTTGCCGGCGTGCCAGCTTCGCACCAATCCCTGCGCGAAGGGGTCCGGCCCGTTGTCGAGGGGGAACACCGGCAGCGCCAGCCCATCGCGGCGCGCCCAGAGCGCACCGATCCCGTCGACGACGATCTCCGTCACCCCGCCCCGGAACGGCATGCGCGCGAGGCGGGCGGGGTCGATGCGGACGAATTCCCCCGCGCGCCGGGCGCAGTGCTCCAACCGGGCGAAATCCGCGTGGACGTTGCGGCAGGCGAGCGGGTAGGCGCCCGCGTCGCCCGCCCGCACGGCCTGCGGCACGAGGCCGGCCGCCAGACCGAGGAGGACGAGCACACCGAGGGCACGTCCCCGTGTCCCCCAGCTCACCGGAGGCCCCAGCGCCCGGCCGGGCCGGGCTCGCCGGTGGCGTCGTCCACCCACACGCGCCAGCCGCCATAGGCGACCTCGCAGACGTCCCAGACGGGGCCGGTGTCCGTCCGGGTCGGCACGGCCACGCCGGTGGTGGCGGCGCCCGTTCCCGCCGCGGCGCGCGCGGCGATCGCCGCCGCGTGCTCGGGCGTGAGCCGGCCCGTCGCGGGCGCCGGCGCAGCGGATCGGGAGTCCGAGCGCCCCAGGATCGCCAGCACGTTTCGGATTCCTTGCATCGTCGGGTGAACATGGGCGTCCGGCGCGGAGATGTCACCCGCCCCGGCGCCGGCCACGAGGGCGGGCCCGGCCGCCATGTTCGGGGGTCGACCCTCGTGCAGGCGCCCCAGTCGACCGGGTCGCGGCGGATCAGGGCGCTTCCTCCCGGGCCGGCGCCGACCGCTTCCAGGCGGCGAGCCGCGCCAGGACGTAGGCCGGCACGCGATCGGGCCCCGGCAGCGCATCGAGCCCGGGCAGGTGGACGTTTCGGGAAAATTCGTGGGCGTGGGGCACGACGTCGTCGGTCCCAGCGAGGCGGTACCGCGTGGTGCCGAACCGGCCGCCGCCGCGAAGGCCGCGCGCACCGGTGACAGGCCGAGGAGGGCGGCGAGACGCGAGGGACGCATGCGGGACGTCCCTAGTCCGTGGGTCCTGCGCGGAGCCCGGCCGCTTCCGTCGCGAGGTTGGCGCGGGCGGCCGCCTCCAAAAGATCGTGGAAGAGATCGGTCTGGTAGAGCCGCGGCCGGGCAAGGAAGCGGTCGAGGACCTGGGCGCGCCCGAGCCGCCACCCCGTTTCGGGAACGGCGGCGTATTCCCGGCGGATCGCCGCCGCATAGGCCGCGTAGGCGGCGGGTGGCGCACCGAGCACGGCGAGATCGAGGTCGAGGAGAAGCCGGGTCGCCGGGTCCGCGCTCGGGCCGTGCGCCGCCGTCGCCCGGATCATCGCGGCCGCCGATCGGACGCACGCATCCCCGGAGGCCGGTCCCGCCTCCGCAAGGAGCAGATCGGCACTGCGGGCCTCGTTGTCGGCGCGGGCGGTGTCGTAGATGGCGTCGTGGAAGACGATGGCGAGGTCGATGGCGTCGCCGTCGAGACCCGCGAAATCGGGATGCGCCCGGACGGAATCGTGCCCCGCGAGCAGTGCCGCGACGTGGGGCCAGCCGTGATAGTGCCGGTCCGCCGCGCCGTATCCCGTGTCGAGGGCACGCCACGCCGCCGCGCCTGGCGCGGCGATGGCGCGTGTCCACAAGGCGTCGAACCGCGCGTGGAGGGACGCGTCCCCGGCTTCCATTCCGCCGGCCTCAGTTCAGGCGGTGGCAGGTCGAAGTGGTCTCGGCCGTGCCGCGCATCCCGCCCGCCGTTCTCACCTCGCAGACCACGTATTTGCCGCCCCGCTCCAGGGTGAAGCTCGGACCGGAGGCGGAGACGATGCGGTGGCCGCCGTTGAGGAGCGCGCTCATCGGCTCCTCCACCGGCACCCAGGTCGTGGCCGGGCGCGGCGGCGCGGCGGGCGCTTGGGCGAAGGTGGGCCCGGCCGCGAGGACCAGAACGGATAGGACGGCGTTGAGAACGAGGGATCGGCGCATCGGGTATCCTCCTGATCGGGGCCTGGCCTCCGGTCCGTTCGAGTGATCCTGGGGTCAGGGCGTCACCACGGCGAGGTCGGCCGCCGGCAGCCAGCCGATGACTGGGGCCTTCTCACCCCGGTAGCGCACGCGGACCCAGGCGTCCCGCGTCTCCAGCACCGCGACGGGATCGAATCGGACGAGGTAGGGCGCCCGCGCCGGAGCCGGGCCGGGTTCCGGCCGGAAGGCCGTGCGCCTGGCCGTCACCAGGCCGACGCCGATCCAGTCGGCCGAGGGACCCCCCGTGCTCCGCGACAGGGTGTAGGGCGTGCCCACCATGGTGCCCGTGGTCATCGCGCACCCCCCGTGATCCTCCGCGAGGGTCAGGCTGGCGCCGTCAGGGGTGAAGACGAGGTCGCCCGGGATGCGCTCCGGCTCGCCCGGAAACCACGTCTCGACCTTGGCGCGGCCACCCGCGACGGTCCCGCGCAGGAGGAAGAGGCAGCTGAATTGCGGCGCGCCGGCATCGGCCGCCCCCCGCTGCTCGGCGAAGACCCCCGCCACCGCATCCCCGGAGACCGCTAGGGCCAGACTGTCGTAGCTGCCGGACCGCGCCACCGGTTCGGCCGCCGCTCCGCCCGCGGCCAGCAGGACGGCGATGCCGAGGGCCGTCCCCCGAACCGTCAGAGGCCCTTCTCCAGCACCTTCACCACGGCCTCGACCCGGTCCTTGAAGTCGGCGACGTTGGCGAACGGCCGCCAGTTCACGTCGAGGACCCCGCCGGTGAACGTGAGGCCATTGGGGTAGTTCGAGGCGGGAGCGGTCTTCTCGTCGAAGCGGACGCGGATGGTCTTGAGCTTCTGGGCCAGGGCCTCGCGGCCCATGGTGTCCTTGGCCACCTCCTTCAGACCGGCGGCGATGGGCTCGAAGATGGTCTTCTCGAAGAAGCCCGGGTCCGAATAATACTTCGCGTCACCTGGAATCGTGAGTTGGTCCCACGCCACCTCCACCGGCACGGGAAAGCCCGCCGCCTCCTGGATCGCCTTCTCGAGGGCGGGGTAGCGGTCCTGGCGGTAGGCCGCGATCGCCCGGCGCTCGGCGAGGCCGATGGTCGGCTCGGCCCGCGCGGGGACGGACAGCACCATCAGGACGGTGGCGAGGGCGTGGCGGCGTGAGATCATGCGGTGGTTCCTCGAATGCGGCTGCCCCGGATGCGGGCTTGGCGTGACGGTTCGATGACGGGAGGGGCTCACGGGATCGGCGGCTCCACCGCCGTCCGATCGTCCGCTATGGGGGACGACGCCGGCCGGAAGGGCGGAGTGCCATGCGGACCGTTCTCGCCACGCGGCTTGCCACCCCACTCGTCGTCCCGCCGGCCGTCCGGGCCGAGCCAACGCTGCCCGACGACGTCCAAGCCTACGTGAGGCGGCTGCGGGACTGCAACCATTGGGCGGGGAAGAGGCCACGGACTCGGCGCGCGGCCGGGCCATGGCGGCGGAGCGCCGGCGCTGCGATGCCGCCGAAGCGGACGGGCGAGCCCTGAAATGGTGCCACCGACGCGATCCGGCGCCCCTGAAGCCATCAACCGGGCCGCCGATGCGGGAGATCGTGCGGCGTCCCGAGGCGGGCGATCCGGTTCGCCGCCGCGTCCGACGTGCGGCACGTCCCGCTTTTCGGGCTGCTTCCAGCCCTTGGCCTCGCCCCGGCCTTCCTGCTTTTTCCCCTCCTGCCCGCCGAACCGGGATCCGACCCTCCGGCCTATCGACCTCTGCCTCGGCACGGCCCTCGACGGTGGCCTCGCCGGCACCGTGGAGGGCGCGACGCCCACCCTCGAACGGTGACCAGGATCGTGGTGGAGCAGTTTTCTGGGTCAGAATCACCTTCCGCGAGCCACGCGAGGTGGTCCAGAATGCGTTTGCCGCTTACCGCAACCAACCCGTCATCCTTGATGGCCGCGATGGCCGCGATGGCCGCGATGGCCGAGATGGGCGCTGCGGTCAGCGGCATCCCCATCGTCTGCCGGTGATCGACGTGCAGACATTCAGCGAAAATCTTTTTGACCCAATGTGCTTGAGCGCACACCATTCGGACCAACGACGAATGAGCGACTGGTCGCTCTCTTAAAAACTGATATGAAGGACGGAGGAGGCGATGGCTCGGCCGAGAAGCGATGATCGTCGAAGTGCAATTCTCTCTGCAGCGATCCGTGTGGTCGCTGCGCATGGACTTGAGGCCTCGACGGCAGCGATCGCGAGGGAGGCCGGAATCTCTAACGGCTCTTTGTTCACATATTTCGACACGAAGGCCGCTTTACTCAATCAGGTCTATATAGAGCTGAAAGAGGAAATGGCGGCAGCTTCCTATAAAGGTCTATGCGCTGACGGCGAGCCCATGGAGCAAATGCGGCAGCTCTGGTCACAGCGACTGCACTGGGCTTTCTCGTCTCCTGAAAAACACAGAGTGCTCGCGTATCTCATCGTATCCAATGAAGTTACGCCAGAAAGCCGAGAGATCGGGCAATTGGCGATGGCCGGTATCACCCAAATGTTGGAGCGGACTCATCGGCAAGGTCCGATGCGCGCTACGTCAATGTCTTTCGTCACGAGCGTTATTATTGCTGTCGCCAATGCGACAGTTGATTTCATGATCCAAGACCCAGCCAACGCCGACAGACATTGCGCGGCGGGATTTGACGCGATTTGGAGGGCTGTCAGCTAGGGCAGTATTGAAATTATTCCCGATGTATTTCTGACTAAAAATAAGAAGATTATTGCTTGCCGATAATTGATCCAATGCGTGGCCATCCGTAATCGGCTGCGCTTACCCAGCTCCGTCGTGCGGAACGGCTCAGATCGAGGCAACAGAATGAACTCTTGCAACCTTCCATCTTCTGCGCGTCGGGTATGTGCGAACCGCCTCGGTTCGGCGAGGCTCGCACACATTCTCGGTATCGTGGCGCCGCTGTTCCTGAGTGCTGGCTGCGTAACGGCGGCCACGGAAGAAACAAACTCCGTGAGAACCGACGGTTTGGTGCGCTCGGACGGCCTGCTGACGAAATCTCTGCTCAACGTGAGCAGGGAGACCGTCCTCTCCGCACGCACGGTTCGCATCGTGCCAACCCAGTTCTCGTCGACCATCGGGGACACCGGCATGGGGACCGGCCAGCACGCCCTCGTGGCAAACGCCGTCGATCGGGCTCTGTGTATGGCTCTTGGTGAACGCCTGCAGATTGTCGCGGGCGACGGTGCCGACATCACCGTGCGCGCGACCGTGACCCGCGCGACGCCGACAAACACGGCTGCGGCCGGTCTTTCTCAAGCGGCCTCCCTGGCCGTTCCGCTCCTGCTCCCGGGCACACCCGTGTATGTGCCACGGCTGCCGATTGGCTTGGGCAGCCTGTCCGTTCAGGCGGACGCACGGGACCGGCGCGGGCGACGGGCAGCCGCTATGATGTGGGAGCGCACTGCGGACATCATCACGAGCTCGCCACGCGTCTCAACCGACGGTGATGCCTACGACCTCGCTGGCATCTTTGGCGCGGACTTCGCGAGCCTACTCGTAACAGGTGAGAGTCCTTTCAACGGAGAGCCTCGGCTGCCATTCAAGGAAATGGCGCATGCGCTTGGCATTGGCCCGGGCGTCGAGGCGTGCCGGGCTTACGGATCACCGCCGGGATTGAAGGGTCTGGCCGGCCGTAGGATCGGGCTCCCGCCGGACTGGACGGACCAAGGGGCCCCCATCCCGGGCAACGCATTGTAAAAGTGTCCCTCGGCATGGCGCGCCAGGGTTCATCACGCGTCATTCTTCGATGTTCCGCGGTGAATGCCTACCCGTTCGCCCCGTGCGCGTTCAGCGGCATGGAGGCGAAGGCGCTCGAAAGCCTCAGCGCCCTCGACGAGGCGCGGAACCGGCCGCGCCTATGCACTGACCCTGTGTCCGCGCCTCGCCTCGGACACGCAGCGAAACGACCCCTCGTTTGCCGCGCGTGTGAAGCAAGTCCTGTTCACGCCCGTCGAAGCCCGAGCCGGGCGCATCCGCCACCGCCGAGCGATCAGCTCTTCCTCTCCTTCGGAACGAACAGGACTGCGATGTTCTCCACGCCCCTTCTCACGCTCGGCGTTGCCGCGACCAGTGCCCTCGTCGTCGCCCTCAGCGGCAAGGCCTCGGCCCAGAATGCCGACGAGATGGCCGCGATCCGGGCCAATTGCCGGATGGACTACCTGCGGTTCTGCGCCGGCATGAGCCCCGGCGGTCCCGAGGTGCGCGCCTGCTTCCAGCGCAACCGCGCCAACCTGTCCGACGGCTGCTCGGCGAGCATCGGCGACTACGAGGCGCGGCAGGCGAACACGCCACCCTCACGCTGACCGATCCTGCCTGGCTGGACTGACGCGCCCGTCGGGTCGCCTCCCCCCGCTCACCTCACGCTTTGCACGAAGCCGCAAGGAGCGTCCTCATGACCAGCACCGCGACCATCCCGCAGCCCCGCCCCCTGCCCGTCATCGGCAACCTGCCGGACATCGACGCGAAGGCGCCCGTCCAGAGCTTGATGCGCCTCGCTCGGGCGCACGGGCCGATCTATCGGTTGTCGCTCGGCGGGCGGACCCTCACCCTCGTCAGTTCGCACGACCTGGTGAACGAGGTCTGCGACGAGGCTCGCTTCGGGAAGAAACTCAGCCGTGCCCTGGAGATGGTCCGCGACTTCGCCGGCGACGGCCTGTTCACCGCCCGCAGCGACGAGCCGAACTGGGCCAAGGCGCACCGCCTGCTGATGCCGGCCTTCGGACCGCTCGGCATCCGCTCGATGTTCGACAAGATGGAGGACATCGCCGATCAGATGCTGCTGCGCTGGGAGCGGTTCGGTCCCGAAGCCGCCATCGATGTCGCCGACAACATGACGCGGCTCACCCTCGACACCATCGCGCTCTGCGCCTTCGACTACCGCTTCAACAGCTTCTACCAGAACGAGATGCACCCCTTCGTCGCCGCCATGGTGGGGGCGTTGGACGAAGCCGGCTCGCGGGCTCGCCGGCCCGATGTGGCGACGAACCTGCTGCTGCGCACCAAGCGCCGCTACGAGGCCGACGTCGCGCTGATGAGCCGGGTCGCCGACACCTTGATCGCCGAGCGCAGGCGCGACCCGGACGCCGCCTCGCGCCACGACCTCCTGAACCTGATGCTGGAGGGACGCGACCCGGAGACCGGCGAGGGGCTCTCGGACGAAAACATCCGCTACCAGATGGTGACCTTCCTGATCGCGGGGCACGAGACCACGAGCGGCCTGCTCTCGTTCGCCCTCTATTTTCTGCTCAGGAACCCGACCGTGCTTGCCCGGGCCCGCGATCTCGTCGACGAGGTGCTCGGGGACGAGCGCCCTCAAGTCGAGGACCTGACCAAGCTGCGCTACGTCGAGCAGGTCCTTCAGGAGACGCTGCGCCTGTGGCCGACCGCCCCGGCCTTCGCGGTCGCGCCCAAGGAGCCGACGGTGATCGGCGGCCGCTATCCGGTCGGGACCGAAGACACCCTGCTGGTCCTGATCCCGACCCTGCACCGCGATCCGAAGGTCTGGGACGATCCGGAGGCGTTCCGGCCCGAGCGGTTCGCCCCCGAGGTCGCCGAGAATTTGCCGCCGAACGCCTGGAAGCCGTTCGGAAACGGCATGCGCTCCTGCATCGGCCGCGGCTTCGCACTCCAGGAGGCGCAGCTCGTGCTCTCCATGATCCTGCAGCGCTTCGACCTGACCATGGCCGACCCGGGCTACAAGCTGGAGATCGCCGAGACCCTGACGCTGAAGCCGCACGGGTTCCGCGTTCTCGCCCGTCGGCGCGGCGAGGTCGCCGCCCGCCCGCGCAGCGCCGTACCCTCGGCTCCGCAGCGCAGCCTCGCCCCCAAGGTCGGAAACGGTCCCGCACCGGAGGCGACGACACCGCTCCTCGTGCTCTACGGCAGCAACACCGGCTCCTGCGAGGCCTTCGCCGGGCGCATCGCCGATGAGGCGAGCGGCCACGGCTACGCCGCGAGCGCCGCGCCGCTGGACGACTACGTCGAGCGCCTGCCGACCGACGGCGCGATCGTCGTCGTCACCGCCTCCTACGAGGGCCACCCGCCCGACAACGCCCGGCGCTTCCTGGCCTGGATCGAGGACCTTGGTCCTGGCGCTCTCGAGGGCGTGCGGTTCGCCGTGTTCGGCTGCGGCAACCGGCAATGGGCGCGGACTTACCAGGCCATCCCCAAGCGCACCGACGCGGCGCTGGAGAAGGCCGGCGCGACCCGCTTCCGGGACCGCGGCGAGACCGACGCCGACGGCGACTTCTTCGGCGGTTTCGACGAGTGGTACGCCGGGCTCTGGCAGGATCTCGGCCGAGCGCTCGGCAAGGAGGCGGGCGACCCGTCCGCGGCGAGCCTCGACGTCGAGATCGTCCGCTCGGGCCGCGAGACCGCGCTGCGCCTGACCGATCTCGACCAGGGCCGCGTCCTGGAGAACCGCGAACTCGTCGACATGAGTTCGCCGCTCGGTCGCTCGAAGCGCCACATCGAGATCGCGCTGCCCGAGGGCATGAACTACCGAACCGGGGACTACCTCACCGTCCTGCCGCGCAACCCGCGCCCGGACGTCGAGCGCGCCCTGCGCCGCTTCGGCCTCGCCGGGGACACGCAGGTCGTCATCCACAAGGGGGCCGAAGCGTCCTCGGCCCTGCCGGACAACCATCCGGTCTCCATCGCCGAGGTGCTGGAGGATTACGTCGAACTCGGCCAGCCGGCCACACGGGCGCAGGTCGGGCAACTCGCCGGGGCCACGCGCTGCCCGCCGGACCGGACGGCCCTCGAGGCCCTCGCGCAGCCGGAAACCTATGCCGCCGAGGTGCTGGCCAGGCGCGTCAGCGTGCTCGACCTGCTGGAGCGCTTCCCGGCCTGCGACTTCACGCTCGGGGCGTTCCTCGCGACGCTGCCGCCGATGCGGGCGCGGCAATACTCGATCTCGTCCTCGCCCCTGCGCGACCCGGGACAATGCTCGCTCACGGTGTCGGTCCTCGATGCGCCGGCGCTGGCCGGCGGCCGCCGGCACCTTGGGGTCGCGTCGACGTACCTTGCGGGGTTGCAGGAGGGGGCACGCCTCTCGGTAGCGGTGCGGCCCTCGCAAGCCGCCTTCCACCCGCCGCAGGACCCATCCGTACCGATCGTCATGATCTGCGCCGGCAGCGGCATCGCCCCGTTCCACGGCTTCCTGCAGGAGCGGGCACTCCAGAAGACCAACGGTCGCGAGGTCGGGCCGGCACTGCTCTTCCTCGGCGTCACCCACCCGGAGGTGGACTACCTCTATCGGGACGAACTGGCCGCCTGGGAGAAGGAGGGCGTCGTCTCGGTCCGCCCGACTTTCTCGAAGGCCCCCGAGGGCGAGGTGACGTACGTCCAGCACCGGGTCTGGCAGGACCGGGCCGACGTCGCCGACCTGTTCCGCAGGGGCGCGACGGTGTTCGTCTGCGGTGACGGCGAGCGCATGGCCCCTGCCGTGCGGGAGACCTGCGTGCGCATCTACCGGGAGGCCAAGGGCGTGACGCAGGAGGCGGCCGAGGCCTGGGCCGAGGAGGTCGAGCGCGAGACCGGCCGTTACGTCGCGGATCTCTTCGCGTGAGCTTTGCGAACGCCAGGACCACGTCCTGCGCTCCTCGGCGAGCTCCCGGCCGGCGGGCCGTGCGGACCTTGCACGGCCCGTCACCTTTCGACCGCCGAAACGCCCCGGCCTCGAGCCTTCGCGGGAAGCCCCGCGAGACGTCGACGTGACCACCATTTCGAAAGGGGATGACCTCGTGAAGGATGAAGCAACACCACCTGCCGGCATCAGCCGGAGACGCTTCGGCGCGATGGTCGTGGGCACTCTAGCGGCGAGCGCATCGCCGCAGGCTATCATCCCGGCAAGGGCAGCGGCCGAGGATGTTCGGGTCGCCGATTTCGACTGGAGCGATTCCGTGCGTAACCGGCGCGTCCCGACGCGCCTGTACTGGCCTTCCGCGGGAATGCCGACGCGGCCCGTTCCGCTGATCGTGTTTTCGCACGGTCTCGGTCAGTCGCGGACGGGCTACAGCTATCTTGGGCGTCACTGGGCCGCCAACGGGTATGCAAGCCTCCACGTTCAGCACATTGGGAGCGATAACTCCGTGTGGGCTGGGAATCCGTTCGAGATTCTCGATCGGGTCAACGATGCCGCCGCCGAGCGGGAAGCCATCGCTCGAGCAGCCGACCTGAGCTTCGCGTTGGACCGCATACTCGATGGGTCCACGAGCGCCTTCGCCACCTTCATCGACCGGAAGCGTATCGCCGCCGCCGGACATTCCTACGGGGCGAACACGACCTTGATCGTCGGCGGGGCGCGGGTCATCCGCAACGGCAGGCCGCTCGACCGGAGGGATGCCCGCTTCAAGGCCGGGATCGTCATCTCGGCGCCGCCCTTCTACGGCGAGCGCGACCTGCATGCCGTGCTCGCATCGGTCAGCATGCCGACCTTCCACGTGACCGCGACCGAAGATGTCATCGAATTGCCCGGGCGACGCTCACCGGTGCAGGACCGCCTCGACGTCTACGAGGCCATCGGAACTTCGAAGAAAGCGCTCGCGGTCTTCAGAGGTGGATCACACAGTATCTTCACCGACCGCCCATTGACGGGCGGCGTGACACTCAATCCGCAGGTGAAGCAGGCGACTGCGGAAGGAGCGATGGCCTTCCTAGATCTGACGTTCCGTGGCGACGCCACGTCCTTGGCCGCCTGGGGCAAGACCTGGCGGCCGATCCTCGCCTTCGAGCCTGTTTGAGATCTCTACCGGCCGTCACTGGCCCGACCGGCCGGCTTTGGACCGGGCTGATTGAGAGTGTCCGTCGTCAGATGATTTGGGACAGTCAGCGGTGTTCAGGAGCGCAGGCTCTGGTCCATCTGGGGTGAGAGGTTAGGCGGCCTGCGCGTGGTGTCGCAAGCGGCGATCCATCAGGGTCTGGCGCTTGATGCGTTCCCGCTCGACCAGGATCCCTTCGCCGCGTCCGAAGTAGACGTCGGCGGGCGTGAGGTTGCTCAGGCTCTCATGGGCTCGGGCATGGTTGTAGTATTCGACGAAGTCGGCAACCTGCGTCTCCAACTCGCCGGGCAAGTAGGCGTGTTCGAGCAGGATGCGATTCTTGAGCGTCTGATGCCAACGCTCGATCTTGCCCTGCGTTTATGGATGGCATGGCGCACCGCGGATGTGGGTCATGCCCCGGCTGCCGAGCCAGTCGGCCAGGTCGCTGGCGACGTAGCTCGGCCCATTGTCCGAGAGCAGGCGTGGCCACGGCATCACCCGCGCCTGATCGAGCCCAGCCGCACCCAGCGCCAGGTCGAGCGTGGCGGTGACGTCGCTGGCCTGCATCGTCGCGCACAGCTTCCGGGCAACGATGTAGCGTGAGAAGTCGTCCAGGACCGTCGACAGGTAGTACCAGCCCCAGCCAACGACCTTCAGGTAGGTGAAGTCCGTCTGCCAAAGCTGGTTG
>NZ_LMMZ01000010.1 GCF_001422885.1 Methylobacterium sp. Leaf104
TCTGGTACATCGAGAACCAGAGCCTGCGCCTCGACATCCAGATCCTCGTGCGCACCGTCCTGGCCGAAATCACGCGCCGAACCAACGCGTTCTGAGCGGATCCTCACGCCCGGCCCGAGCATCGCCCGACATCCCGGCCGCGCGCCGACGCGACCGGCCGGACGTCTCCGAAGCCGGACTTCACCAAGCCGGCGCGATCACGATATGCTGGCCTGCAGCCGACTCACGACCCGCCTTCACGCAGAGCGCCCTCGATGCACGCCTCCCACGCCTTCGGCGCCAAGTTCGAGTCCCTCCGCGGGGCGATCCGGCGGAACGTTCAGGTCGTCCGTCTGGCCGCCGCCGTGGAGATGAGCAAGCCGCGCACGCGCGGCACCGGCTACGCGCTCCTCGCCGTGGGCGTCGCGCTCGGGGTCCTGATCTCGTTCCTGCTCCAGTTTCTCGCCGTCCTGGTGATGATCGCGCTGGGCTACGCGCTGGGCTACGCGGCCCGCTCCTACGTCTCCAAGCGTCGCCGGGACCGCTTCATCCAGGAACGCCTGATGCGCTGATCCGCTCGCGCGGAACGCTCGTCGGAAAAGGAGGAGGGCGGAGCGGCCAGGTTGCCCATCCCGCCACCACTCAGAACGTCGACCTCGAAGGCGCGAAGCAGGGTTGATCGGCCGACGATCAGGTGGCCCTGTTGCGCGCGCCCGAACGCACTGCCAACCCGCAATGCCCGGCGGGCGACGCCGCCCGCCGCGGCGGCACCGATGATCCCGGCGCCGGATGCGGGCGCGACGGCTGGCCATTCGCCCGCCGAAAGTCGAGGCCCCGCTCCGCGTTCTACCAATCGACCGCGAGTGAGGCCAGCCGCCGGCGGATCGATCCCGGCTTGCCCGTCTCAGAGAGGGCGGGAGGCGCGCATGCGGACCAGTTCCATCGCCGCGAGAGCCATGGGGATGCCGATGAGGGCGAGGGCGAAGAAGAGAGACATGCGGGACCGTCCGATGCGTCGGTTCGAGGCAGGCTGCTCGGGTCCGGGCGACGAGCCAGAGGCCGGATCCTGCCCAGGGATCAGCGTCAACGCCGGACCGGGGGAGAGGGTTTCGCGCACGCCCCGGCCTCGGCGCGGAGGGCCGACGGGCATGCCGCCGGGACCGGGTGCGCGTACATCCGGCGTCACCCGATCCGGCGGCATGGCCGTCGCCGGTCAGGCGCCGCGAGGCCGCCACCGGCTTGATCGGACCCTGACGCATCATGGTTAAGGATCGATGACGGCGCGGGAGGACCGAACGCCCGGCCACGCGCCAAACGCCGCAGAGCCTGACAGCCGGTCGATGCCGCACGCCATATGGTGGGCATGTCCGATCGGGCCGCCGAAACGCGCACCCTCCTGATGAACCTCGCCCGGAACCTGCGCGCCGCCCGGCTGCGCCTCGGCCTGCCCCTCGAAGACCTCGCCTACCTCGCGGAGGTCGAGATCTCGACGATCCAGGCCGTGGAGCGGGGCGAGGGCGACGCCGTCGACCTCGCGGCCCTCGGCCGGCTGGCCTGGGCGCTCGGCGTCACGCCCGACGACCTGATCGCACCGCCGGGCGGATAGGCCCGGCCATCAGGCTCCGTAGAGCGGCGGCCGGCCACTTCAAGAATGTCGCCTGCGATCAAGCTTTGCTATTCGCCCCAGACGAGGACGGGACGAGGACGAATGGCGGCAGAGATCGACAGGCGGGTGAGCGGCATCCGGGCGAGCGACTCGCGGGCGATGCGCCTGCGCCGGCTCTGGCGGAGCCAGGACGCCACGCTGCGGTCCAGCGGGCTCGCCCTCGGCCGGCCGGTTCTAGCCACGATCCGGCCGGCCATGGCGGGGCCGGAGGCGTCCGAAGTCCCGGCGCGCGGGCTCACGGCCCGCGAACTCATCAACATGGCCCGCGCAGCGCGGCGCGACGGTGCGGACCCGACCGGCGCCGATCCCTGACGCAGCCCCGTCCGGCGGCTGGAACACCGCCACGCCGCTCCCGTTGACCTCGCAACAGGGAGTGATGCCGATGGTCGATGTCTCGCAGATCAAGGAACATGCCGACGTCGTCGGTTCGGACGGTGCGCATGTCGGCACGGTCGATCACGTCGACAAGGGCGAGATCAAGCTGACGAAGAAGGACCCGGAGGCGGGCGGCCTCCACCACTTTATCCCGGTGGATTTCGTCCAGTCCGTCGAGGGCGACACCGTGCGGCTCGACCGCTCGGCCGAGGAGGTCAAGCGGGAATGGTCGACCTCCTGATCGCCCTACGCCGCTTCGCCGAGTCCGCGGGCGACCGGGCCCGCGCATCCGTGGCGCCGACCCGAAGGAGGAGAACGCATGGCTGACGTCATCACGGGTGATTTCGGCACGAGCCGGGAGGCCCTGGCGGGCCTGGAGCGCGTCTTCGGAGATGCCGCCGGCCTGCGCGTCGGCCTGCGCCGCATCGAGGCGCCGCACGGCGACGAGCTTCAGATCACGGTCGGTGCGCAGGCCTTGTCGGTTCCGCGGCCCGTGGCCGTCGTGCTGGCCAACGCCGCGGGCGAGGACGAGGCGGACCGCATCGGCAAGGCCGTCCTCGAAGCGCTTCGGTTGTCCGAGGGGCTGCGACCAGACCGGTACTGAACAGGGTTCGCCGATCAGGCTCCGTTTTTCTTCTTGCCAGCCACCGCGAGAACGGCTTTCATCTTCGCGCTGCCCGTGCTGGTCCTCGGGTGATTTGCAACAACCTTCGGCGCCCGCGGCCCACCGGCCTGCGGGCGTTCTTGTCTCCGGATGGCGAATCGCCGGAGGGCAGATCCATGGCCCGGAACGTCCGGGGCCGGACCCCGACTTTCCGACGGCGACGCTCCCTCAGTCCACCGCCGTGCCGTGCAGCTCCGCGCTGGTGAAGCGCTGCTGCTCGGCCATCACCAGCCCGGCGAGTTCCCGCTTCAGGGCGTTGAACTCGCCCGAAGCGGTGTCGCGCGGCCGCGGGATCTCCACCGTGATGTCGCGCTTGATGCGCCCCGGCCGGTAGGTCATCACCAGGATGCGGTCGGCGAGGTAGATCGCCTCCTCGATGGAGTGGGTGACGAAGATCACCGTCTTGCGGTACTCGGCCCAGATCCGGAGGAGCTCGTCCTGCAGGGTGCGCCGGGTCAGGGCGTCGAGGGCTCCGAAGGGCTCGTCCATCAGCATCACCGGCGGGTCGAGGGCCAGGATGCGGGCGATGGCCACGCGCTGGCGCATGCCGCCGGAGAGGTCCTTCGGATAGCGCTTGCGGAAATCCGACAGGCCCAGGGTCGCCACGATGCGGTCCACCGTGACCGTGGCGTCGGCGCGGGGCACGCCCCGGATGTCGAGGCCGAAGCGGACGTTGTCCTCCACGTTCATCCAGGGGAACAGGGCATATTCCTGGAAGACCATGCCCCGGTCCGGCCCCGGCTCGGTGACGGGGCGCCCGCCCATGGTAATCCGCCCTTCGCTCAGCGGCGTGAAGCCCGCGATGGCGTTGAGCAGGGTGGACTTGCCGCAGCCGGACGGCCCGAGCAGGCAGAGGAACTGCCCCTCCGGCACCGTCGCGGAGATGTCGTCCAGCGCCGGCACGGCGCCGGCTCCCGTCCCGAAGACCTTGCTGGCCCGGGCGATCTCGATCTGCGCCGACATGGTGAGGCGTCCCGGTTCAGCGTTCAAGGCCGCGATGCCAGCGCAGGAGGTGGTCGTTGAGGCGCGACATCGCCCCGTCGATGATGAGGCCGAGGATGCCGATGGTGAGCATGCCGCCGATGATCTTGTCGGACCACATGTATTCGCGGGCCTCCAGAATGCGGTAGCCGAGCCCGTCCGAGACCGCGATCATCTCGGCCACGATCACCACGATGAAGGCGGTGCCGATGCCGATCCGCATGCCGGCGAGCACGAAGGGGCTCGCCGCCGGCAGGATCACCCGGCGGAACATGGTCCAGGAATTGGCCCCGAGGTTGCGGGCCGCCCGGATGTAGATCGAATCCACCTGCCGCACCCCCGCGATGGTGTTGACCAGGACCGGGAAGAAGGTGCCCAGCGCGATCAGGAACAGGGCCGGCGGGTTGCCGAGTCCGAACCAGACGATGGCGAGCGGGATGTAGGCGATGGGCGGGATCGGCCGCAGGATCTGGAGCAGGGGGTTGAACAGCGCATAGAGCCGGTCGCTGGTGCCGAGGAGGAGGCCCACCGGCACCGCGAGGCCGGCGCCGACGCAGAAGCCCATGATCACGCGGGTGAGGCTCGCCACGGCGTCGTGCGGCATCTCTCCGGAGAACATCCAGTGCCAGTAGCTCTCGGTGGCCGGATCGTAGGGCAGGCCGGGCAGAAGTCCGGAATACCACTTCATCGCCACCGCACTCGGCGGCGGCAGCACGACGGGGGAGAACACCCCCACCCGGCTGAGGATCTCCCACAGCACGAGTAGGACCAGGGGGACGATGGCGCCGCGAAGCCGGTTCATGCTGGCGCTCAGTTCGTCTTGAGTTCGGCCTTGGCCTTTTCGAGCAGGTCCGTCTTCACCCATTCGGCGTCGGATTTCGGCGGGTTGACCATCTTACCCAGCCCGTATTTCATCATGTAGTCGGTCGTGGTCTGCATGTGCCCGGCCGGCACGTCGTAGGTATACTTGGCGTTGGCCATGCCGTCGCGAAAATCCTGGCTCGAGAGCTGGCCCTTGAACACGGTCTCGCGGACGTACTTCTCGGCCAGCGCCGGGTCGTCGATGAAGGCCTTGGTGGCGGCCACGAACAGCTTGAGCACCTTGGCGGCGACCTCGGGACGCTCGTTGTACATCTTCTCGGTCATCACCAGGGGGCGCACCGGCACCCCGATGGGGGTGTCGTAGGGCTTGACCACCTCGGTGGCGTAGCCGGCGCTGATGGCCTGGGTCGATTGCGGCTCGCTCTGGCAGATCACGTCGACGTATTTCTGCGACAGGGCCTGGTTCAGGTCGGCGTAGTTGTTGAAGTAGATCAGTTGCACGTCCTTGCCGGCCCGCTCGGACCAGGTCATCCCGTGCTTGTCGAGTTCGGCCAGCAGCATCAGGTCCTGGGTGCCGCCGCGGACCGTGGCGACCTTGAGGCCCTTCACGTCCTTCAGGGTCTTGACGCTGTCGAGGTCGGGCCGGCGCAGGATGCGCACGCCGCCATTGGCGAAGCCTGCCACCACGTAGAGCTTCACGCCGTTGCCGCGCGCGGCCAC
This sequence comes from Methylobacterium sp. Leaf104, assembly GCF_001422885.1. GTDB lineage: Bacteria > Pseudomonadota > Alphaproteobacteria > Rhizobiales > Beijerinckiaceae > Methylobacterium. Next base: position 5,208 of record NZ_LMMZ01000010.1, read on the forward strand.
CGCGCCGTCGGCGCCGGAGGCGGAGATGTCGATCTGGTCCACCGCCATGGCGGGGTAGATGTCGGCGCCCTTGGCGAAGACCTTCTCGTCGATCTTCAGGCCGAATTTCGGGGCGATCTCCTTCATGTAGGAGATGGCGCCGTAATGGGCGAATTTCAGGTTGCCGAGGCGCACCACGTCCTCGGCCCGGGCGCTGCCGAGGGCTCCCAGGGTCGCGAGAACGAGCAGGGCGGCGCGCGTGGTCGCGTGGCGCTTGAACATCGGTGTCCTCCGGTCGCGGGTCGTGTCGCCCACTTCGTCCGACGGGAAAACGGTCGGTACGCGGTTGAATAAGCGTATTCTGGATTCGAAAGTAAACCCGCCGGGGAGAGAGTTTTGACAGCCATTGAAACGGATGAAATTCAGCGGGTCACCGTGCTGGGCTGCGGCACCCTGGGCGCCAGCTGGGCGGCCCTGTTCCTCGCCCACGGGCTCGACGTGGCGGCCTGCGATCCGGCACCCGGGTTCGAGGCGGGCGCCGCCCGCGCGATCGAGGCGGCGCGGGCGCAGCTGGCCGAGCTCGGCCTGAGCGGGCAGGGGTCCCTCCGCTTCCACGACCGCCTGGAGGACGCACTCGCCGGCACCGGCTTCGTGCAGGAGAACGCGCCGGAGAACGAGGCGGTCAAGCGCGCGCTGCTGGCCGAGGTCGATCGCCTGCTGCCTCCCGCGATCCTCGTCGCGTCGAGCACCTCGGCGATGCTGCGCAGCGCCCTCGTGGCGGATTGCGCCCGGCCCGAGCGGATCCTGGTGGCGCACCCGTTCCACCCGCCCCACCTCGTACCCCTGGTGGAGATTGTGGCCGGCGAGGCCGCGGTGGCGGCGCGGGCGGCCGCCTTCTACGCCCGGCTCGGGCGCCGGCCGGTGGTGCTCACCCGCGAGATGCCGGGCCACATCGCCAACCGCCTCGCCTCGGCCCTCTACCGGGAGGCCGTCAACCTCGTGGCCGAAGGAGTGGCGAGCGTGGCCGACATCGACGCCGCCCTGTGCAACGGCCCCGGCCTGCGCTGGGCCGCGATGGGGCCGCACATGACCTATCATCTCGGCGGCGGGGAGGGCGGCATCCGGCACTATCTCGACCATCTCGGCCCCAGCCAGGTCCGGCGCTGGGCCAGCCTCGGGACGCCGGAACTGACCGAGGCCGTGAAGGACCGGATCGTGGCCGGGATCGAGGCGGAGGCCGCCGGCCGCTCGCTCGCGGTCCTGGCGGAGCGCCGCGACCGCGCCCTCATCGAGATCCTCAAGGCCCGCACGGAGGTGGCCGGGCACGACCCCTGAGCCGGCGCCGGCGCACGACGAGCGATCCCCGATCCACCCCCATCCCCGAAGGCAGCCAGAGCGTGAGCGCATCCCGGCCCGACCGATCGCCCGGCCTCAGCCCCCTGGTGGTCCTCACCAATCCCATCCACCCGGACGCCGTCGCCCTGCTCTCGGGCGCGGCCCGGGTGGTCACCGCCGCGGACACCCGGCCCGAGACCCTGCGGGTCCTGGCGGCCGAGGCGGCGGGCCTGATCGTGCGGGCGCAGCTGCCCGACGACATCCTCGACCATGCGCCGCACCTGCGCGGCATCGTCCGCCACGGCGTCGGGCTCGACTTCGTGCCCCTGGAGGCGGCGACCGCCCGCGGCATCCCGGTGGCCAACCTGCCGGGCAGCAACACCCGGGCGGTGGCCGAGTACGTCTTCGCGGCCCTGCTCCACCTGCGCCGGCGGCTCGGCCCCCTGGACCGGACCCTGCGCGAGAGCGGCTGGCTCCCGGCGAAATCCCTGGCGAGCGATCTCGGCGAGATCGGCGCGACGACGATCGGCATCCTCGGCACCGGCGGGATCGGCCGCCGCGTCGCCGCCATCGCCCGGCACGGCTTCGGCATGCGGGTGCTCGGCCATTCCCGCAGCGGCGGCACCGCCGGCGGCCTGATCGAGCCGGTGGACCGCGAGACCCTGTTTTCCGGAAGCGACGCCGTCGTCGTCGCCTGCCCGCTGACGCCCGAGACCCGCGGCCTCGTCGATGCCGGGCTGATCGGCCGGATGCGGCCCGACGCCGTGCTGATCAACGTGGCGCGCGGCCCCATCGTGCGGGACGAGGCCCTCGCGGCGGCCCTGCGGGCCGGAGCGATCGGGGGTGCGGCCCTCGACGTGTTCGCGACCCAGCCGCTGCCCGCGGACCATCCCTACTTCGCCTGCCCGAACCTGCTCCTGACCCCGCACGTCGCCGGCACCAGCGCCGAGAGCCTGCGGGTGATGGGCCTCGGGGCCGCCGAGGCGATGCTGTGCATCCTGCGCGGCGCCGAGCCGCCGAACCTCGTCAATCCGGAGGCCCTTCGGCGGAGGGACTGATCACGGCCGCTCGCTCGCGCAGCCGGGCCGCCGACGGTCCGTTCGCCCGGGCCGGCAGAACGTCGCCGGCCCCCGCTTATCGTCGCCTCCGCAAGCCTGTAGAACGGCCTTCCGCCGGAGGGAGGAACCGACCGCCCCCGGACCACGCCTCGACCGTCCGTCGGGAGCGATCGACGCGGAGGACATGGCCGATGGATCCCGGATTGCGCGCCACCGCCACGGCCCTGGCGGCCGCGGGCGCCCGGGTCGATGGCGGGATGATCCCGAGCGTCTGACGCGCGAGGCCCCGGCGCGGCCGCGCGGGGGCGAACAGGCCTTTCGATGGAGGACACCATGGCTCTCACCAGCGCGATCAAGGGGGTGATCCCGATCGCCCCGACGCCGTTCCACCCCGACGGCCGGGTCGACGACACCTCCCTCGACCGGATGTCCGAGTTCTTCCTCGGCGCGGGCATCGACGGCCTCACCATCCTGGGCCAGCTCGGCGAGGCCCCGAAGCTCGACCCTGCGGAGGCGGTCGCCATCGCCCGCCGGGTCATCGGGCGCGTGGACGTGCCGGTCCTCGTCGGCGTCTCGGCCCCAGGCTTCGCCGCCATGCGCTCGCTCGCCCGCGAGGTGATGGAGCTGGGTGCGGCCGGCGTCATGATCGGGCCGCCCAACACCCTGCGCACCGACGACCAGGTGGTGGCCTATTACCGCAACGCCGCCGAGGCGATCGGCCCCGACGTCCCCTTCGTGATCCAGGACTATCCGCTGACCTTCTCGGTGGTGATGACGCCCGCCGTCATCCGCCGGATCGTCACCGAGAACCCGTCCTGCGTCATGCTCAAGCACGAGGACTGGCCGGGCCTCGACAAGATCACCGCCCTGCGCGGCTTCGAGCAGGACGGCTCGATGCGCCACATCGCGATCCTCACCGGCAATGGCGGGCTGTTCCTCGACTTCGAGATGGAGCGCGGCGCGGACGGGGCCAACACGGGTTATGCATTCCCGGAGATGCTCGTCGAGGTCGTGCGCCTGTCGCGGGCCGGGGAGCGCGACGCGGCGCACGACCTCTTCGACGCGCACCTGCCGTATCTGCGATACGAGCAGCAGCAGGGCCCCCTGGGTCTGGCGGTGCGCAAGTACGTCTTCCAGAAGCGCGGGATCTTCGCCTCGGACGCCCAGCGCAAGCCGGCCGCGAGCCTGTCGGCCCAGGGCCGGGCGGAGGTCGACTACCTGCTGTCGCGCATCGCCCGCGTCGATCCGCGCGCCCGCGTGGCTCCCTGACACCCGGAACGGGACGAGCATCATGACCAAGAGTCTGCGCAAGGGCCTCACCAGCTACGGCGACGCGGGCTTCTCCCTGTTCCTGCGCAAGGCCTTCATCAAGGCCGCGGGCTACTCGGACGACGCCCTCGACCGGCCCATCGTGGGCATCACCAACACGGCGAGCGACTACAATCCCTGCCACGGCAACGCTCCGGCCCTGATCGAGGCGGCCAAGCGCGGGGTGATGCTGGCCGGCGGCCTGCCCATGGTGTTCCCGACGATCTCGATCCACGAGAGCTTCGCCCACCCGACCTCGATGTTCCTGCGCAACCTCATGGCGATGGACACCGAGGAGATGCTGCGGGCCCAGCCGATGGACGCCGTCATCGTCATCGGTGGCTGCGACAAGACCCTGCCGGCGCAGATCATGGCCGCGGCGAGCGTCGACCTGCCCACCGTGGTCGTCGCCGTCGGCCCCATGGTGGTGGGCCACCACAAGGGCGAAGTGCTCGGCGCCTGCACGGATTGCCGCCGCCTCTGGAGCGCGCACCGGGCCGGCGCGATCGATGAGGCCGAGATCGAGGCCGTCAACAGCCGGCTCGCCCCGTCCGTCGGCACCTGCATGGTGATGGGCACGGCGAGCACCATGGCCTGCGTGACGGAAGCGCTGGGCCTCGCCCTGCCCCTGAGCGCCACCGTGCCGGCGCCGCATGCCGAGCGCATCCGCATCGCGGAACTCAGCGGGCGCCGCGCCGCCGAGATGGCGGTGTCGGGCGGGCCCCGGCCGAGCGAACTCCTGACGCCCGCCGCTTTTCGCAACGCGCAGGTGGTGCTCCAGGCGATCGGCGGCTCCACCAACGGCCTGATCCACCTCACCGCCATCGCCAACCGGACGCCGCACGGCATCGACCTCGACGCCTTCGACGCTCTCGGGCGCGCGGTGCCGGTGCTCGTCGACCTGAAGCCCTCGGGCCAGCACTACATGGAACACTTCCACCATGCCGGCGGCATGCCGGTCCTCCTCCGGAACCTGGGATCGCTGATCGACCTCGAGGCCGGCACGGTCGCGGGCGGGACCCTGCGCGACGTGGTGGCGGCGGCCGAGGCGGTACCGGGCCAGACGGTGATCCGCGCCGCCGGTGATCCGATCAAGCCCGTGGGCGCCATGGCGGTCCTGCGCGGCAATCTCGCCCCGCGGGGCGCCCTGATCAAGCACAGCGCCGCGAGTCCGGACCTGCTCCAGCATACCGGCCGGGCGGTGGTGTTCAGCTCCATCGCCGACATGACCACCCGGATCGACGACCCCGACCTCGACGTCGGGCCGGACGACGTCCTCGTCCTCCAGAACGGCGGGCCGAAGGGCGCGCCCGGCATGCCGGAGGCGGGCTACCTGCCGATCCCGAAGAAGATTCTGGCGTGCGGCATCAAGGACATGGTGCGCATCTCCGACGCCCGCATGAGCGGGACGGCCTTCGGCACCATCGTCCTCCACATCACGCCGGAATCGGCGGTCGGCGGCCCCCTCGGCCTCGTCCGCACCGGCGACCGCATCCGCCTCGACACCGCCGGCCGGCGCATCGACGTGCTCGTGGACGACGCGGAGCTCGAAGCCCGCCGCGCCGCCCTCGGCCCGGCCCGGAGACCGGACTGGGCGCGGCGCGGCTACGCGCACCTGTTCTACGACACGGTGCTGCAGGCGGACGAGGGCTGCGACTTCGGTTTCCTGCGCGCCGCGCCGGCGCGGGACAACGCGCCCTGATCCGGTCTCAGCGCAATCGGAGCTGCCAGGCTCATCCCGGCCGGCACAGCCTCTCCGGTCGACGCGATGCGGGAAGGCCTATCGGATGCTTCGCAGCAGATCCACCCAGAGCTGATACCCCGCGCCGTTGAGATGAATGCCGTCGAATGTATAGGCCCTGTCTAGATCCCCATCCTGATCTACCAGAACACGATGGACGTCGATAAACTGGAATTTATTCTGCCTGCTGTAATCGATCAGCAAGAAGTTCAGTTTTCTGACATCATCGTTGCTGCGATACTGAAACTTGACCTGATTGTTGACTGGCAGGACCGATTGGATAACGATTTTGCTGGAAGGACTGTCTGACAGGATCCGTTTCACGATCAACGCGATATTGGCAAAGACCTGCTCCGGCTTTCGCGACGCCAGATCGTTGATCCCAATCATGAGCATCACCGTCCGCGGCTGGATCTTCTTGAGGCCATCCAGTCGGCTCAGCACTTGGTCGGTCGTTTCGCCGTCGACACCCCGGTTCTTGATGTGGGGATCGTGCAGCAACTCGCTCCACTCCGCCTGATGCGTGATGGAATCGCCGATGAAGATGATGGCCTCCGGATCGTGGACGTCGACGGCTTCCAGCATCTCCCTCCGTCCCTGGCTCCATCCCGATACGTCGCTGCCATACCTGATTTTGAAGAGAAGATACGATGGTCCGCCAAGCTTGTTGACCACGAATAGGGTGGCGGCGATCAGAAAAGCCAGGGACATAGCCTGAACGGCGACAAGCACGAGCAAGATCCGCGGCTTGTCTTTGACAAAACTGATGACTGACATATTACAGGCCCTGATGCCCAAAGGTTGATCAGAGACAAGCATTTCCAAGGACATTTCCTTGCGCTCACGAGTCCCTAGAATCACCATCAGGTCTGCCAGGAACAAAATCAAGGATCCATCTCACTATATCCAAGCCATCATTTGACAATCGAAAAGCAGGTTTGCCTCGATACCGGTCCTCATGAATGGACGTACGGTTCAATCGGCTCTGCGGACGGCGTGCCAGGCTCCTGAGCGGTTTCGCAATCGGAATGGCACCAAGACGGACGATTCTTGCCTCCGCGAGGACGAAAAATCCGCTAGAGCCTGGGCCTTCCCGACTCCGCAAAGAGGCCCGCCATGCCCGAAGTCATGTCCGAAGCGATCCCCGAAGCCTTCGATCCCCAGCCCGCCGCGGACATCCTGCTGGCCGCCTATGGCGAGGGGCGGCAGTTCGCGGAACTGCCCGAGGCCGTGCGTCCGCGGACGATGGCCGAGGGCTACGACGTCCAGGACCGGCTGGTGGCGGCGCTGGGCGCCGAGACCGCCGGCTGGAAGCTCGCCATCGGCAGCCACAGGGGCAAGCGCGGCTCGGGGGTCGGCCGCTCCATCGCCGGGCGGGTGCTGCGGAACCGGCTCCACGGCGAGGGGGCCGAACTCCGGATGCCGCATGCCGGGGCGGTGACGATCGAGTTCGAGATCGCCTACGTGATCGCCCGCGACATCGCCCCCGACGCCCCCGCGGTCCCGGCCGCCGAGGTCGTCGGCGAGACCCGGGCGGCATTCGAACTCGTTCTGTCCCGCTACTTCGATCGGCGTGCCGTCGGCTGGCCGAGCTTCGCGGCCGACAATTCCGCCTTCCAGGCCCTGGTTCTCGGTCCCGTCTTCGCGACGGGAGACCTCGCCGAGGTGGGGCGCAGCCTCGTGGTCGAGGTCGACGGCGTGGAGCGGGTCCGTGCCGTGACGGGGGAGGACGAGACCGATCCGCTGGCCGCCCTCACCGACCTGATGGCCGTGGCGCGCGAGCGCGGCCTGACGATCCCCGCCGGCAGCATCGCCTCCACCGGCACGCTCTCGGTGCCCTTCGACCTGACGGGACCGGGCCGGATCACAGCCCGGTTCCTGGGCCAGAGCCTCGGGTTCACGCTCCTGCCGGTCTGAGCGGGCCGCCCATGGGGCGCTCCGCTTCCGCCGCCCGCCGCGCCTCGCATTCCGCCCGGATCTCGGCGCTCGATGCCCCGAGGGCGGGCGGCATGCGGCGCACGGGCAGGCGCTCTCCGTCGAGGCGGTAGGGCGGGGCAAGGACGTGGGCGGCGGGCGAGGCGTCGCCGCCCTGGGGCAGAACGAGGTCGCCGGCGCGGGCCCGGTCGGAGGTCAGGGCCTCGTGCAGGCCCAGCACCTCTCCGCAAGGGATGCCGGCCGCATCGAGCCGGGCGAGGAGGTCGGCCCGGGTCCAGCGGGCGAGCTCCGCCTCGATCGCCGGCAGGAACTGCGCCCGGTTACGCGAGCGCTCCAGGTTCGTGGAGAAGCGCGGATCGCTGGCGAGGTCCGGGCGCGCCAGCACCTCGTCGCAGAGGCGGCGGTACTGGCCGTTGTTGCCCACCGCCAGCACGATGGGCCCGTCCCCGGCCTGGAACACGCCGTAGGGCGCGATCGACGGATGGGCGTTGCCGGCGCGGACGGGGTCGTGCCCGCGCACCATCGCCTCCAGGCCGCAATAGGCCGTGAGCGCCAGGCCGCAATCGAACAGGGCGAGCTCGATGTGGCGGCCGCGCCCGGTGCGCTCGCGCTCGAACAGGGCGGCGAGCACCCCCTGCGCCGCGTATTGCCCGGTGAAGAGGTCGACCGCCGCGACGCCGAACTTGAGGGGCGGCCGCTCGGCCTCGCCGTTGAGCGCCATCAGGCCGGCCTCGCCCTGGACCACGATGTCGTAGCCCGGGCGGGTCGCCTCCGGGCCGTCCGAGGCGTAGCCGGAGATCGAGCAGTAGATCAGGCGCGGATTCTCGGTGCTGAGGGCCGCGTAGCCCAGGCCGAGGCGATCCGCGCCCCCGGTCTTGAAGTTCTGCACCACCACGTCGCAGGTGCGGGCGAGATCGCGCGCCACGGCCAGGCCCTCCGGGGAGGCGAGGTCGAGGGTGATCGAACGCTTGTTGCGGTTGGCGGCGTCGAAGTACGAGGTGTTGGTCGCCCCCGTGCGCAGGCCCCAGTCGCGGGTGTCGTCGCCGCGCTCGGGGTGCTCGACCTTGATCACCTCGGCGCCGAGATCGCCGAGGCACATGGCGCTCCAGGGTCCGGCGAGCACGCGCGAGAGGTCGAGCACGCGGATGCCGTCGAGCGGCAGGGGCCGCGGGAGTGTACGGGGGCCGTCCTCGCGCGCCGTCGTCTCGGCCATGGTGGGGTCTCCCTCTCGTGTAGGCGGCACCGGGTCCGGCATCCGCGACGGTGCTTCGAGCCGCGCCTGTCTATCAGGATTTCGGCCCGCCCCGAGCCCGCAGCGGAGTCCGGGTCGCACAGGTGGCCTCCGCGGCGCGGCCTGCTAGGATCAGGGGAACACGAAGAAGCCCCGAGGAACCGCCCATGAACGCCCCGACGCGCCCGCCCGGCTCCGCCGCGCCCACCGCCCCCGCCTCGGCGAGCTTTGCCTGGGACGACCCCTTCCGCCTCGACGACCAGCTCAGCGAGGACGAGCGCGCCATCCACGAGGCCGCCCGGGCCTTCGCGCAGGAGGAACTCCTGCCGGGCATCGTCGAGGCCTACGCGCACGAGACCAGCAATCCGGACCTGTTTCGGAAGATGGGCGAGCGCGGGCTCCTCGGCGTCACCCTGCCCGAGGCATACGGCGGTGCCGATGCGACCTACGTCGCCTACGGCCTCGTGGCCCGCGCGGTCGAGGCGGTGGATTCCGGCTACCGCTCGATGATGAGCGTGCAATCCTCCCTGGTGATGTACCCGATCCACGCCTACGGCTCGGAGGCGCAGCGCCGGAAGTTCCTGCCCAAGCTCGCCTCCGGCGCGTGGATCGGCTGCTTCGGCCTGACCGAGCCCGATGCCGGTTCCGACCCGGCCGGGATGAAGACGAAGGCGGTGAGGACCGAGGGAGGCTATCGCCTGTCGGGGGCCAAGATGTGGATCTCGAACGCGCCCTTCGCCGACGTCTTCGTGGTCTGGGCCAAGTCCGAGGCGCACGAGGGCGCGATCCGGGGCTTCGTCCTGGAGAAGGGCATGAAGGGGCTCTCGGCCCCGACCCTGAAGGGCAAGCTCTCCCTGCGCGCCTCCACCACGGGAGAGATCGTGATGGAGGACGTCGAGGTGGGCGAGGACGCGCTCCTGCCCAACGTCTCCGGCCTGAAGGGACCGTTCGGCTGCCTCAACCGGGCGCGCTACGGCATCGCCTGGGGCGCCATGGGCGCGGCGGAGGATTGCTGGCATCGGGCCCGCTCCTACACCCTGGAGCGCAAGCAGTTCGGCCGGCCGCTGGCCCAGACCCAGCTCGTGCAGAAGAAGCTCGCCGACATGCAGACCGAGATCGCCCTGGGGCTCCAGGCGGCGCTCCGGGTCGGCCGCCTGTTCGACGAAGGCCGGATGGCGCCCGAGATGATCTCGCTGATCAAGCGCAACAATTGCGGCAAGGCCCTCGACATCGCCCGCGTCGCCCGCGACATGCACGGCGGCAACGGCATCATGGGCGAGTACCACGTGATGCGCCACGCCCAGAACCTCGAGACGGTGAACACCTACGAGGGCACGCACGACGTCCATGCGCTGATCCTCGGCCGGGCGCAGACGGGGCTGCAGGCGTTCTTCTGACGGAGAGCGGGGGCGGGGGACGCCCCCCGTCCCCGGCCCTCGGTCCACACGGCGAAGGCCCCGCCTCCCTGGCCTTCTCCGGAGAGGACTGGCATCGTTTTCCGAGGGGAGGACACCGCGCCGTGGCTCAGAGGGACGTGATGCCGTCGCCATCCCGGCGCCTCGGTCGCCCGCCCCGCGGGACCGAGGGCGACGTGCTGCTGCGCGTCCTCGCCGCCGCCAAGGCCGTGTTCCTCACCGAGGGCTTCGAGGCGGCGAGCATCGACGCGATCGCGAGCTCCGCCGGCCTCTCGAAGAAGACGATCTACACGCGCTTCGCCTCCAAGGTGGATCTCTTCGAGGCGGTGTGCGTGCGCTTCATCGAGGAGAACGTACCCTCCATCGAGAAGGTGGCGGCGGAGGCCGGCTCCGTGGAGGAGCGCCTGCACCGCATCGCCCTGGCGATCCTCGAGACCGTGGTGACGCCGGACTGCATCGCGTTCCGGCGGGTCATGGTGGCCGAGGCCGGCCGCTTCCCGGAATTCGCCCGGGCTCTCCACGATTTCGGACTGGCGCGGGTGGTGCCCCTGGTGGAGGGCTGCCTGGAGGACGGCGTGCGCTCGGGCGCCCTCGCGGTGGACGATGTCCGGCACGCGGCCGATGCCTTCCTGGGCCTGACCATCCGGGGCTTCGTCGACCGGACGGAGCTCGGCCTGGAGCGGCCGGGCATGACCCACGTCAAGCGCGAGACGCTGAAGCGGTCGCTCGATTTCTTCCTGCGGGCATGCCGGCCCTGATCACGCCTCAGGCGGGGCGTGAAGGCGGGCGCCGGAGGCCGGCCGCCAGGGGTAGGGCGACGGCACAGAGCGCCGCCATGCTCCAGAACGCGTCCGCCCCGAACCGTCCGTAGAGCCATCCGGAGAGCCCGGTCAGGACGGTGTTGGCGAGCCCGAGGCCGAGGGTCGCGTAGAGCGTCTGCGCGGTGGCGCCGTCGCGGGCGGGCACGAGGTCGGCGAGGAGCCGCATGTTGGCCAGGTGCAGCAAGGCGAAGGTGAGGCCGTGCAGGGCCTGGCCGATCGCCAGCATCGGTACCGCCACCGTGGTCGCCATGATCGCCCAGCGCAGGATTCCGGCGCCGGCGGCCAGCATCGCCGTCCCGGCGGTGCCGAGGCGCTCCAGCAGCCAGGCGCCGCCCAGGACGAACACCGCGACCTCCGAGAGCACCGCCAGCGACCAGAGCAGGCTGACGGTGCCGGGGCCGAGACCCGCCGCGCGCCAGCGGATCACCGCGAAGGCCTCGTGCAGGGCATGGCTGCCGATCACGAGGGCCGCCACGAGGAGCACCCGCCGGAAGAGCGGCGCGGCCAGGAGCGCGCGCAGGGCGTGGCGAGACGAGTCCTGCGGGGCCGGCACGTCCGGTTCGGCGACACGCGGGGCTGCGGGCACCTGGCGCGCCGCCAGGGCGGTGAGCAGGAACAGCAGGCCGCTCGAGACGAGGACGCTGGACAGGCCGGCCCAGGCGACCGCCTGGCCGGATGCCAGGGTCGCCAGGATGAAGGCGGCGGATCCCGCACCCCGGACCCAGCCATAGGCGAAGGTCCGCTCCCGCTCCACCGCCGCGAGGGTGAGGGCATCGGCCAGGGGCGCGAGGCCCGCGAGGGCGATGGCCTGTGCGAGGCCGAGGACGAGCAGCGCGGGGAAGCCGTGCCCGAGGAGCGTGGCGAAGGCCAGGAGCCCGGCGGCGGCCGCGCCGGCGGCCACCACGGTCCGCGTGGCGTCGAGGCGATCCGCGATCCGCCCCGCCACCGGCCCGGCCACGAGGCGCATCAGCGTGCCGGCGGCGAGCACGATCCCGATCTCGGAGGCGTCGAGCCCGCGCTCGCCGAGGAAGCTCGGCAGGAACGGCGAGACCATCCCGTAGGCGGCATAGAGGCTGCCCTGCAGGAACACGAAGGCCGGGAAGGAGCCGAGCCCGGATCGGGCAGGGAGACCACGCATCGGTCCAGGCTCCCTCTCTCCGCTGCGGTCCTCGGATGCCGGGTCCGGTCCTTCAGGGGGCCTTCGCGGGCGGGAAGGCGGTGCCGGGACAATTGGCGGCCAGCCCCGTCTCGCCGACGCGGTTGGGCGCGCAGGCGAGAATGGCCGGGCGCCCGCCGTTCTCGATGCGCGCCTCCTGCAGGCGGTCGTACTTCCACAGGCCGAGGCCGATCACCACCAGGATGGCGAGGAGGGCGGCGCCCGCCAGCGGCAGCCAGCGCGGCATCAGCGGGCGCTCGCGCCGGCTTCCGGCACCGGCTGGGTGTGGGCCGTGTCGCCGTGCTTGACGAAGGTGAACAGGATCAGCCCCGCCAGGAGAGCGACGGCGGCGATGAAGACGGGGAACAGGCGACGCATCGGAAGGGAACCACGCTGGCAGGACGGATCGCCGGGACCGCGCCGGCGGATGCGGGTAACGCGCGGGACGGGCGCGTGGTCGCAGGGCGGAGCCTCACAAATTCGGCGGCACGCCCCGAAGGCTCCGTCAGGACGGGGTCGTGACCCGCTGCCCGGCCTCGCCGTAGCCGAGACGGGCGCCCTCGCGGTTGACGATCCCGAAGCGCAGGGTCGCCTCCTCGAGATAGTCGATCGCCGCGAGGAGGGCGCGCCGGGCCGGCTCCACGGCCTCCGGTTCGTCCTCGGGCGGCGTCTCGGCGAAGTTGACGGCGGCGATGAGCACCCGGTCGCGCTCGTCCTCGATCCGGCGGTCGCGCTCGACGCGGCCCCGGATCTCGGCATCGAAGGCCGCCACCACCGCGAAGGGGAAGTCGTCGCGGCGGGATCCGCGGGGATAGGCCAGGGTCAGGCGGCGGGCGAGGTCGGCCGCGCGGCGGACCTGGTCTGCGAGCTTGGCGTCCATGGAAGTCTCCGGCGCCGACGGGGCCGACGGCGCGGGAGCAACGCACCGCCTCCGGTCGCCGGTTCCGGCCCTGCACCAAAGGCGCTCCGCCGCGTTGTCGGTTCATGACCGATCCAGTCCCGACCGATACGACACCCCGCCTCGGCTTCTGCTGCAAGTTCATCCTCGAGCCGCCGCCCGAGCCCTTCAAGACCCTGAAGGCCGCCCGCGAGGCGACCCTGCAGATGAACCTCACCCACGCCACCATGGCGCACCTGAAGACCCTGGCGCCGGCCGCGCGCCGGGCGAAGATCGAGGGCCTCGTGCGTCACAACCTCGGTGCGCTGGAGCGCCAGGTGACCTGGGTCGCCGCACGCCCGCCGATCGAGCGCCTGCTGCGGATCGCCAGCAACGTCCTGCCCGGCTACACCCATGCGGTGGCGCAGGACGTCTACGCCGAGCCCGAGATGCGCCGCCTCGTGGAGGACGGCCTCGCCCGGATCGGCGACATCGCCCGGGCCGGTGCGGTGCGGCTCAGCTTCCATCCCGGACCGTTCTGCGTCATCGCCTCGCAGAACCCGGCCGCCCAGCGCAACGGCATCGAGGAGCTGGAGCACCATGCCGAGCTCATGGCGATGCTCGGCTACGGAAGCGGCTGGCACCCGCACGGGGCGCACATCAACATCCATGTCGGAGCCCGCGATCCCGGCCTCGAAGGGTTCCGCGCCAGCCTGCCCAGGCTCTCCCAGACCGCCCGCGACCTCCTCACCGTGGAGAACGACGAGAATTTCTTCGGATTGGACACGGTGCTGGGTCTGGCCGACGCCGTACCGGTGGTGCTCGACCTGCACCACCACTGGGTCGAGAGCCGGGGCGAATACATCGCGCCGGACGATCCCCGCGTCGCCCGGGTGCGCGAATCCTGGCGCGGCGTCCGCCCGGTCGCCCATATCAGCGTCTCGCGGGAGGGGCTGCTGGAGGGCCACGACCCCGACGCCCTGCCGGACTTCGCCGCCCTGTCCGAGGCCGGCCACAACTGGCGGGATCTGGCCGCCCATTCCGACATGATGTGGAACCGCGCCGTCAACGCCCTGGTGGCCCGCCACATGGCCTGGGCGGATTTCGAGATCGAGGCCAAATCCAAGAACATCGCCTCGGCCGGCATCGCCGCCGAGATCGCCACTGCGCTCCCGACCGCGCAGATCGAGGTCGCGGCCTGAAGCGGTGCGCGGCGGCGCAGGATTTCGAGCGCGACGCTCAGTGGTCGTGGTCGTGCCCGTCGGGCTCCGGCAGGGTCAGGCCGAAATGGCTGACGAGGTCCTGCACCTGGCCCGGGCTGAGATGGCGCGGATTGAGGTTGCGCAGGAGGAGATAGAGCTTGGCCGTCTCCTCCAGTTCCTCGGTGGCGAAGACCGCGTTCTCCAGAGTGGAGCCGGCCACCACCGGGCCGTGATTGGCCAGCAGCACCGAGGCGTAGCGGCCGGCAAGGCCCCGGATCGCGTCCGCCACCGCCGGGTCGCCCGGCCGGTAATAGGGCACCAGGGCCGTGGCCCCGGCCCGCATGAGATAATACGGCGTGAGCGGCGGCAGCACCGCCTTCGGGTCGATCTCGGGCAGCATCGACACCGCCACCGCGTGGGTCGAGTGCAGGTGGACGATGGCGCGGGCCTCGGTGCGGCTGTCGTAGAGGGCCGCGTGGAGCGGGATTTCCTTGGTGGGCGCGTGGCCCGAGACCAGGGTGCCGGTCGCGTCGAGGCGCGAGATCGTGGCCGGGTCGAGGAAGCCGAGCGAGGCGTTGGTCGGCGTCACCAGCCAGCCGCCGTCGTCGAGGCGCAGGGAGATGTTGCCCGACGAGCCCGGCGTCAGGCCGCGCTCGAACAGCGAGCGGCCGAACCGGCAGATCTGTTCGCGAAGCCGGGTCTCGCTCAGCTGGGTCTCGCTCATGGCGGTCCTTCAGGTCACCGGAGGAAGGGGCGGTCTCAGGCGGTGGCGCCCGCGATCAGTTCGTAGCCGAGGTCGACGGTCTCGGCCGGACCGTCGGCGGCGAGGCGCTCGGCGGCGGCGGTCCCGATCTCCAGGCGCGGCGTGCGGATGGTGGTCAGCGGCTGCGGCATCGCGGCGGCGATGTCGAGGGCGTTGAAGCCGAACAGGGCGAGGCGCCCCGGCACCGCGATCCCCTCCGCGAGGCAGTGGAAGTAGCCGCCGAGCGCCATGTCGTCGTTGGAGAAGTAGATGGCGTCGAGGTCGGGCCGGCGGACGAGCAGGCGCGCCAGGGCCGCGCGCCCGGCCGCCGCCGAGGAGGGACCCGGCGCGATCTCGGTCTCCGCCAGCGGGTGCCCGGCGAGGGCCAGCGTCTCGCGGAAGCCGGCGAGGCGCTTGGCCGCGCGCAGGTCCCGCGCGATGTCGTGGCCGACATAGCCGATCCGGCGGTAGCCCCGCGCGAGCAGGTGCCGGGCGCTGTCGCAGCCCACCGCCCGGTTCGAGAAGCCCACCACGATGTCGAGGCCGGCTCCATCGGTGTCGATCATCTCGACGATCCGGATGCCGCTCGCCCGCAGGCGCGCGACGGCGCCCGCACTGTGCTCCAGGCCGGTGACGATGAGGCCGGCGGGGCGCCAGGAGAGGAGGGCGCCGATCAGGGCCTCCTCGCGCTCGGGGTCGTAGTCCGAGACCCCGATCACGCTCTGGAAGCCGTCCCGGTCGAGGGCCGCGTTGGCGCCGCGCAGGAGGTCCGGAAACACGATGTTGTTCAGCGACGGGATGATGATGCCCACGAGCTTGGCGCCCGCCGTCGTGCCCGAGCCCGCCAGCATGCCGGCCAGCCGGTTCGGCACGTAGCCGAGGCGGGCCACCGCCTCCGCCACCCGGTCCTGGGTGCGCTTCGAGAACGAGCCCTGGTTGCGCAGGACCCGCGAGACCGTGCTCTCGCCGACGCCGGCCTCGCGGGCGACGTCGGAGAGGGTCACGAGG
The DNA here is from genome assembly GCF_001422885.1 of Methylobacterium sp. Leaf104. Lineage (GTDB taxonomy): Bacteria > Pseudomonadota > Alphaproteobacteria > Rhizobiales > Beijerinckiaceae > Methylobacterium. The sequence continues at coordinate 21,016 of NZ_LMMZ01000010.1, forward strand.
CGGCGTTCGGGTTCGGGCGGCGGCTCACGGACGTTCATCGGCGGATTCGTCCTGTATTTCCGGGCTCGTCGAAGACGGGAGCGGAAAAGCCCATAGCAAGGTTAGGCGACGACAACAATCAGATTGGCAGCGCTGCCAATGTCTGTTAGGCAAGATGCAAGCGCTGCCAAAGAGAGTAGCGCCGCGATAAGATGATGCAACGCCAGAACAGCGACGCGCGAAGCGCGCCGGCAGGAGGAAACATGAGCGTGCAGGCCGCCAGCGCGCGGGGCATCGATGCGCCCGCAGGGGACTTCGTCGAACAGACCTACCGCAAAGTGTTCTGGCGGCTCGTGCCGTTCCTGATGCTCTGCTACGTGGTCGCCTATCTCGACCGCGTGAACGTGGGCTTCGCCAAGCTCCAGATGTCCCAGGAGCTGGGCTTCAGCGAGACCGTCTACGGCCTCGGCGCCGGCCTGTTCTTCATCGGCTACTTCCTGTTCGAGGTGCCCTCGAACGTCATCCTGCACCGGGTCGGCGCCCGGGTCTGGATCGCCCGCATCATGATCACCTGGGGCATCATCTCCGCCGGGTTCATGTTCGTGAACTCGGCCACCTCGTTCTACATCATGCGCTTCCTGCTGGGCCTGGCCGAGGCGGGCTTCTACCCGGGCGTGATCCTCTACACGACCACCTGGTTCCCGGCCCATCGCCGTGCCCGCGTGATCGCGGTGTTCATGTCGGCGATTCCCGTCTCGGGCATCTTCGGCAACCCGCTCTCCGGCTGGATCATGGACGCCTTCAACGGCGCCTACGGCCTCTCCGGCTGGCAGTGGATGTTCGTGATCGAGGCGGTGCCGGCGGTGCTGGTGGGTCTGGCCGTGTTCTTCTACCTCGACAACCGCCCCTCCGAGGCCAAGTGGCTGAATCCGGCGGAGCAGCAGGTTATCGAGCGCGACATCGCCGCCGACGGCGCCGGCAAGGAGCAGAGCCCGCATTCCATCGCCACCGTGTTCCGCAACGGCCGGATCTGGTTCATGAGCCTGATCTACTTCGCCTTCGTCACGGGCCAGTACGGCCTGACCTTCTGGATGCCGACCATCGTCAAGGCCTCCGGCATCCAGGGCAACCTCAACATCGGCCTCGTCAGCGCGATCCCGTTCCTGTTCGCGGTCTTCGTGATGATCCTGCTCGGCCGCAGCGCCGACCGGATGCGCGAGCGCCGCTGGCACCTCATCGTCCCGGCTCTGTGCGGCGCGGTGGGCTTCGTGGTCGCCGCCAGCACGGGCAGCACCGTCGTGGCCATCGCGGCGCTGGCCGTGGCCGCCGGCGGCGTGCTCACCTGCGCGCCCCTGTTCTGGTCCCTGCCCACCGCCTTCCTCAGCGGCGCCGGGGCCGCGGCCGGCATCGCACTGATCAACTCGGTGGGCAACCTCGCGGGCTTCGCCAGCCCCTACGTCATCGGGGCCTTGCGCGACTCCACCGGCAGCACCGCCGCCGGCATGTACGCGCTGGCGGTGATGCTGGTGATCGGCTCGGTCTGCGTGTTCGTCACCCCGAAGCACGTGGTCAACCGCTGAAACGGCTGCGCCGACGGCCGGCGCTCCGAATCCCGCACCGGAATTCCGGAGCGCCGCAGGCGAGCCCGGGATGACGGGCTGGGTCCCGGCGCCGTCGTCTCGATATCCCCGCCTCCGATCCCGACATCCAGTGAACAGGTCCCCATGAGCATCACCACCCAGAACCAGCGGGCCGCCGTGATCGGCCTCGGCTCCATGGGCGCCGGCATGGCCGGATCGCTCCTCCGGGCCGGCTTCGACGTCGCGGCCTGCGACGTGAACGCGGAGGCCGTGTCGCGCTTTGCCGCCAGCGGGGGGCGGGCGGCGGCGAACCCGGCGGCGGCGGCGGAGGGCGCCGACGTGGTGATCTGCGTCGTCGTCAACGCCGCCCAGACCGAGGCGGTGCTGTTCGGGCCCGGCGGCGCCGCCGAGACCATGGCCGGGGGCGCGGTGTTCGTCTCCTCCGCCACCATGGACCCGGCCATCGCCCGGCGCCTCGCGGCCCGGCTCGAGGAGACCGGGCGCCACTACCTCGACGCGCCGATGAGCGGGGGCGCCGTGCGTGCGGCCGACGGCGAACTCACCTTCCTGGCCTCCGGCACGAAGGCCGCCTTCGCGGCGGCCCGCCCGGCGCTCGACGCCATGGCGGGCAAGCTCTACGAACTCGGCGACGCGGCCGGGCAGGGCGCCGCCTTCAAGATGATCAACCAGCTGCTCGCCGGCGTGCACATCGCCGCCGCCAGCGAGGCGATGAGCTTTGCCGCCAAGCAGGGCCTGGATCTGCGCAAGGTCTACGAGGTGATCACGGCCTCGGCCGGCAATTCCTGGATGTTCGAGAATCGCATGCCGCACGTGCTGGAGGGCGATTACAGCCCCAAGAGCGCGGTCGACATCTTCGTCAAAGATCTCGGCATCGTGCAGGACATGGCCCGCGCGGAGACGTACCCCGTCCCAGTGGCCGCCGCCGCGCTCCAGATGTTCCTGATGGCCTCGGGCTCCGGCATGGGCCGGGACGACGACGCCTCGGTGGCCCGCCTCTACGCGCAGGTGGCCGGCGTCACCCTGCCGTCGCCCAAGGCCTGAGGGAGGAACCGATGCCGCGCTTTGCCGCCAACCTCACCCTGATGTTCACGGAACACGCCTTCCTCGACCGCTTCGCCGCCGCCGCGGAAGCCGGCTTCACCGCGGTCGAGTTCCTGTTCCCCTACGACCATCCGGCGGACGCCATCGCCGAGCGCCTGGCGCGGTTCGGCCTGACCCAGGCCCTGTTCAACCTGCCGCCCGGCGACTGGGCGGCCGGCGAGCGCGGCCTCGCGGCCCTGCCCGACCGGTTCGCGGAGCTGCAGGCGGGCGTCGAGACCGGCCTGAACTACGCGAAGGCCACCGGCGTCGACCGGCTCCACCTCATGGCCGGTATGGCCGACGCGAACGATCGCGGGGCGCAGGACGCCTATCGCCGGGCCGTGGCCTGGACCGCCGAGCGCGTGGCGCGCGAAGGGCTCGACCTCGTGCTGGAGCCGATCAACGCCCGCAACATGCCGGGCTACTTCCTCGACGATTTCGACGCGGCCGCCCGCCTGATCCGGGATCTGGCCCTGCCGAACCTCAAGCTCCAGTTCGACCTCTACCACTGTCAGATCCTGCACGGGGACGTGACCACGCGCCTGCGCGACCTGATGCCGATGGTCGGGCACGTGCAGACCGCGAGCGTCCCGGCCCGGCACGAGCCCGGCACCGGCGAGATGAACGACGCCTTCCTGTTCGCCGAGCTCGACCGGCTCGGCTACGCGGGCTTCGTCGGCTGCGAGTACAACCCGGCCGGCGGCACGGAGGCGGGCCTGGGCTGGTTCGCGCCCTATCGTGCCTCCCAGGCCCGGGAGGCCGGCCGATGAGCCTCGCCCTCGGATCGGTGGCCGACGACTATACCGGCGCCTCGGACCTCGCCAACACGCTCACCAAGGGGGGCCTGCGCACGGTGCAGACCATCGGCATCCCCGCCGACGACCTGGATCTGGCCGGCGTCGACGCCGTGGTGGTGGCCCTGAAGAGCCGCTCCATCCCGGCCGCGGAGGCCGTGGCGCGCTCCCGCGCGGCCGAGGCCTGGCTGCGCGGGCGGGGCGCGGCCCACGTCCTGTTCAAGATCTGCTCGACCTTCGATTCCACCGACGCGGGCAATATCGGCCCCGTGATGGACGCCCTGCGGGCCGAGGCGAACGCGGCCATCGCCCTCGTCACCCCCGCCTTCCCGGAGACGGGGCGCACCGTCTACCAGGGCAACCTCTTCGTCGGCGCGGTGCCGCTGGACGAGAGCCCCCTCAAGGACCATCCCCTCAACCCGATGCGGGACGCCAACCTGGTGCGCGTGCTGGCCCGGCAGAGCGCCGCGCCCGTGGGCCTCGTGGATTTCGCCACCGTGGCGCGGGGTCCCGAGGCCGTGGCCGCGCGCCTCGATGCCCTCGCTGCCGAGGGCGTGGGCGCGGCCATCGCGGACGCCGTCGTCGAGGCCGACCTCGAGACCCTGGGCACGGCTGCGCTCGGCCACCGCGTCTCGGTGGGCGCCTCGGGCCTCGGCCTCGGCCTCGCCCGTGCCCTGGTCGCGGCCGGGCGCGCCTCCGCACCGGGCCGCGCAGCGGATCTCGGCGCGCCGGTGGGCGGCCTGGCCGCCTGCCTCGCCGGCAGCTGCTCGCAGGCGACGCTGGGCCAGATCGCGGCGGCCGAGGCCCTGATGCCGGTGCGCCGCCTGGACCCCGAGCGGCTGCTCGCCGGCGAGTCCGAGACCGAAGCCGAGATCGAGGCCGTCCTGGCCTGGGCCGGCGCGCATATCGGCACCGGTCCCGTCCTCGTCGCCAGCAGCGCCGAGCCCGCGACGGTGCGGTCGCTCCAGGCCCGCCACGGCGGCGACCGGGTCGGCCACGCCATCGAGGGCGCACTGGCCCGCATCGCGGAAGCCCTGGTGGCGCGGGGCGTGCGCCGCCTCGTGGTCGCGGGCGGCGAGACGTCGGGAGCGGTCGTCGACCGGCTCGGGCTGAAGGCCTTCCGGCTCGGACCCGAGATCGCCGCCGGGGTGCCGGTGCTCCGCACGCTGGGGCAGGGCGACGACATGCTGCTCGCCCTGAAATCCGGCAATTTCGGCGGCCGCGACTTCTTCCCCCGCGCCCTCGACCTGATGCGCTGACCCGACTTCCGGAGACGGACCACCCATGCACGCACTCATCCTCGGCGCCGCCGGCATGATCGGCCGGCGCCTCACCGACGCCCTCGCTGCGCAGGGCGACGCCCGCGCCCTCACCCTGGTGGACGTGGTGGAGCCGACGGCGCCCGCGGGCTTCGCCGGCTCCGTGGTCACCGCCGCCGCCGACCTCTCGAGCCCGGGCGCGGCGGAGGCCGCGCTGATCGGCCGGCCGGACGTGATCTTCCACCTCGCGGCGATCGTCTCCGGCGAGGCCGAGGCCGACCTGGAGAAGGGCTACCGGGTCAATCTCGACGCCACCCGCCTGCTCCTCGACGCGATCCGGCAGGCCCACACCGCCGAGGGCTACCGGCCGCGCGTGGTCTTCACCTCGTCGCTGGCGGTGTTCGGGCCGCCGCTTCCGGGCGTGATCCCCGACGACATGATCCTGACGCCGGCCACCTCCTACGGCACCCAGAAGGCGATGGGCGAACTGCTGCTGGCCGATTACAGCCGACGCGGCTTCCTCGACGGCATCGGCCTGCGCCTGCCCACCATCTGCGTGCGCCCGGGCAAGCCCAACAAGGCGGCCTCCGGGTTCTTCTCGGGCATCATCCGCGAGCCGCTGGCCGGCCAGGAGGCGATCCTGCCGGTGCCCGACACCGTGCGCCACTGGTTCGCCAGCCCGCGCTCGGCGACCGAGTACCTCCTGCACGCCGCCCGCATCGACCTCGCGCCCCTGGGCCTGCGCCGCAGCCTCACCATGCCGGGTCTCTCGGCGACGGTGGCCGACGAGATCGAGGCCCTGCGCCGGGTCGCCGGCGACGCGGCGGTGGCGCTGATCCGACGCGAGCCGAACCCGGCGATCCAGGCCATCGTCGAGACTTGGCCGGAGGCCTTCGATACGCGCCGCGCCCTCGATCTGGGGTTCGAGGGCGACGCCAGCTTCGATGCGCTGGTGGAGTTGCATCTGGCCGAGACGCAGGTCTGAGCGCGGGCGCCGGCACGTTCCCCTCCCCCTCGCGGGGAGGGGTCGGGAATCGGGGTGGTCGGGTGGCCCTCACCCGCGGTCCCACTCCACGCGGTGGAGCGCAGGATGCGAGCCTGCCGCCCGGCATCGCTCCCGAAGACGGGGCTCTACCCCCGCACGCGGCCCTCGATCGGGTAGGCCGGGTCGTTGTAGCCCGGCGTCGAGGGGTGGCCGGTGACCACGTGGGCGTCGACCAGGGCCTCGTCCGCGTCCGTGAAGGTGTAGCCCAATGCGCCCAGATACTCGTCCCACTGCGCCTCCGTGCGCGGCCCGGCGATGACCGAGGTGACGGTGCGGTTGGCCAGGACCCAGTTCACCGCGAACTGCCCCGCCGTCAGGCCGCGCTCGGCCGCGTGGGCCTGGAAGGTCCGGGCGATCACCAGGGATTCCGGGCGCCATTCCGTCTGCATCATGCGGGTGTCCTGGCGGCCGGCGCGGGTGCCCTCGGGCGGCGGGGCGGCGGGGTCGTACTTGGCGGTGAGAACGCCGCGGGCGAGGGGGGAGTAGGGCACCACGCCGAGGCCGTAATGGGCGCAGGCCGGCAGGTGCTCGGTCTCGGGCATCCGGTTGAGGGCGTTGTAGTAGGGCTGGCTCACCACGGGCCGGTCGATGCCGAGATCGTCGCACAGCCGGCAGATCTCGGCGACGCGCCAGGCCCGGTAGTTCGAGACGCCGAAGTAGCGGATCTTGCCCTGCCGCACGAGGAGCGCGATGGCGCCGATGGTCTCGGCCAGCGGCGTCGTGTGGTCCTCCTTGTGGAGGTAGTAGATGTCGATGACGTCGGTGCCGAGCCGCCGGAGGCTGGCCTCGGCGGCGCGCAGCACGTGGGCGCGCGACAGGCCGCGGTCGTTGACGCCCGGACCCATCGGGTTGGCGACCTTGGTGGCGAGCACCCAGGCCTCGCGGTCCCGAGCGATCGCCCGGCCCACCACCTCCTCGGACCGGCCCTCGTTGTAGACGTCGGCGGTGTCGAGGAAGTTGACGCCGGCGCCCCGGGCGCTGTCGATGATGCGGCCGGCGGTGGCCTCGTCGGTGGGGCCGCCGAACATCATGGTGCCGAGACAGAGCGGCGAGACCTTGAGGCCCGAGCGGCCGAGATTGCGATACTGCATCGTGTGCGTCTCACTCCGTTGGGGGTCAGGCCCCGTCCTTGATCCATTGGATCACACCGTCGGACCGGCGAAAATCCTCCAGCGCATGAACCTGCGCCTCGGGCAAGGCCGTGCGGGCCATGGTGGCGAGGGCGTGGCCCGGGCCGAGCTCGAGCACCTTGCCGGCCCCGAATTCGCCGACGCCCTCCAGGCAGGCGGCCCAGTCCAGGGTCTGCGCGACCTGCGCGGCGAGCTTGGCCAGCCCCGCCTCCGGCCGGAACACCGCCGCCCCGTCGAGGCCGCTGAGGAGGCGCGGAGCCGGACGCGGCGGGGCCGCCAGGGGGGCCGCCCGAAGGCGCTCGCGGAAGGCGTCGGCGGCCTGCGCGAGCAGCGGCGTGTGCGAGGGGATGTGCACGGGCAGGCGAACGGCCCGGGCCGCGCCCGCCGCCAGGGCCTGCGCGCAGAGGGCGTCCAGCGCCGCGACGGGACCGCCCACCACCACGCTGTCGGCGGCGTTGCGGATCGCCGGATGGCACGCATGCCCCTCCGCCATCGCGAAGACCCGCGCGGCGGGCAGGCCGCGCAGGCCGGCGAGGCCGTAGCCGGGACCGGCCGCCGCATCCATCGCCTCGGCGCGGGCGGCGGCGAGCTGCAGCACCGTCTCGGGCGCGAACAGGCCGGCGCAGCCGAAGGCCGCGAGATCGCCGATGCTGTAACCCACCACCACGGCGCGCGCGGGCTGCGCCGCCCGAACCAGGGTCCAGGCGGCCAGACCGGCGACGCAGCACAGGATCTGCCCGGTGCGGTTGGCGTGCAGGTCCTCTCCCGAGCGCACGAGGTCGCGCGGATCCCGCCCGAGCAAGGGAGTCGCGGCCGCGAAGAGGCCCTGAGCCTCGGGCAGGTCGGCCGTGAGGTCGAACATCCCGGGATGCTGGCCGCCCTGGCCGGAGAGCAGGACCGCGAGGGTCATGGCCGCTCCCAGGCATCGACGAACAGCGTCATGGCGAGGAGGTCGGCCGCCCCGCCGGGGCTGAGGCGGCGGGCGACGAAGGCCCGGTGCAGGGCTTCCCCCCGCGCGAACCAGTCGTCCCGCGCGATGCCGCCCTCGGCGAGGAACCGGGCGGCCCGCGCCCGCGCGAAGGCAGAGCCCTCCGGGCCGCCGCGATGCAGGAGATTGGTGTCCTCCAGGCGCGCGATGAGGGCGAGGCAGGCCTCCACCCGCGCCGCCTCGGGCGCCTCGGGGCGCCGGGCACGGGCGCGGCGCAGGGCCGGCAGGCCGATCTCGTAGAGGGTCGGAAACCCGGAAGCGGCCTCGGCCGGCGCGCCGCCGACGCCGTGGCACCGGCGCGCCCGCGCACCCGGCGCATGCAGCAGTTCGGGGCCGTCCAGGATGGCCGCGGCGTAGCGTGCCCGGACGTGGGCGCCGAGAGCCCCGGCGACGGGGTGCGGACCCAGGGCACCGGCCGCGGCGCTGAGGAGGCCGAGGCCGAAGATGGCGCCGCGGTGGGTGTTCACGCCGCCCGTCGCCGCCCGCATCGCCGCCTCCGCCGCGAGGCCGATGCGGCGCAGCTCGGCCATGGCGGCCCCGGCGGATCCCGCCACGGCAAGGTCCGCGAAGTAAGGCTCCAGGGCGGAGGCACTCGCCCGGAAGGTGTCCGCATCCATGTCCGAATGGCTGCCGCAATCCACGTGGCTGACGAGGCCGGGCTTGGGATAGGTGGCGAGCTCCAGGCGCAGGCATTGCGTGGCGAGGCGGGCGATCCGATCCGGGCAGCCGGAATCCGGAGCGGGGAACCGGGTCTCCGACGGGCGAGCGGGCATCGGCGAGAGGGCGGTCATCGGCATGGCTCAAGCCGCCGGCGGCAGGGCGGTCAGGAGGGCCGGGACTGGCCGGAGCTCCAGCCGCTCCAGGCCCTTGGCCAGGACCGAGTCGCCGGGTCCGGCGGCGTGCAGCTCGCGCCAGTTCACCGCGAAGCCGTCGGCGAGGCCGATCTCGCCGTCGAGGCGCATCGGCGCCCGCGCCGCGATGCCGGCGAGGCCGTCGAGGAAGGCCTCGTCGACCGGGCCGGGCCAGAGCAGGTCGAGGTCGGAGGTGGCCGAGAGGTAGGAAAGGCCCGTCAGGGCCTGCCAGAGCAGTCCGCCGAACACGCGCGGCGCGCGGCCATGGATGGCCCCGTGGGCCAAGAGCGCGTCCAGCACCGGGTGCCAGGCGGCGGGCGCGGTCGCGCGGGCCTCGGCCAGGGTCACGCCCCGGCGCGGTCGCACCGCCTCGGGCGGGAGCGCGAGGCCGATGCGGCGCTTGCCGAGTGAGGGCGGCAGCGGCAGCCCGGCCGGAACCAGGGCGCCATCCTCGCCGGGCACGCGGCGGCGCACGATCACGGGCCAGCCGCGCGCGGCCCAATCCGCGAGGTGTGGGATCCCGTCGAGGTCCGGCCGCTGCGCCAGCAGCGGCCCCCAGGCGGCGGGCGCCACCGTGAGCAGGTCGTGGCGCGCGACCTCACGCACCCTGCGCCTCACGAACGACGCGCGCGGCGATGGCGTGGGCCAGCGGACGCCCGCCGCGTTCGCGGCCCAGGGCGTCGCGGGTATCGGCCGCCGGGCTGTCCGCGATCAGGGCGGCGATCTGGGGACCGAGGGGCCTGTCGGGGTCGAGGGTCGCCTGCACGGCGCCGGTCTGGACCATGTTGTCGAGGCCGGGCGCGAAGACCGAGGTCGTGCGGGCCATGTCCTGCAGGATCTCCAGGGGCAACTTGGTCACGCGGGCGACGGAGGGAAGATCCATCACGCTCGGATGGGCGCCGGGCAGGGCCGCGAGGACGCGGGTGGCCAGGGCCGTGGCGATGAAGGCACCGGCCGCGCTGTGGCCGTAGAGCAGGCCGATGGTCGGGTGGCCCTGCGCGTCGGCCAGCAGCAGCGCCTTGGCGAGATGCGCGAGGTATTCGTTGAGGCCGAGGAGTTCGTCGCGCCGGCTCATGCGCTGGCTGTCGGAATCGACGAGGACGAGGATCGGCGTGGAGCCGCCGGCCCGCACCACGTCGAGGACGCGCCCGGCCAGGAGACAGGCCCCCTCGATCCCGAGGGCGGTGTCGCCGTCGATGCCGATCACGGCGAGGCGGCCGTCGTTCAAGGGTCCCTCGCCGGTGATCAGGCCGTCCGCCACCGTGACGGCGTGCCCCGCCGGGAAGAGGGAGGCAAGGAGGGTGTCGAGGGGCATCTTATCGGGCATCGTGGGAGCCCTCCGGCAGGCTGTCGAGCAGGGCGTCGAAGCCCTCGGTGGTCAGGCCCGGCACGGCGTCGGGGTCGTTGACGCCGAGGCGGCTCCAGATCTCGGTGGCGTCCCGGGCGTCGCCGAAGCGCGCGATGCGCGCCGCGAGCCGGGCCTGCTCCGCCTCCAGGGTCTCCAGGTCGAAGGCCGGGGCCGCCGGGATCGCGGCCGAGGCCGCCGCGCGAAACGCCCCGATCGTGTCGTCCGCGAAGGCGTCGGCCGCGCCCAGCAGCCGCCGGTGCTTGCCGCCCATGGTACGCCAGACGAGGGCCCGGTCACGGGAATCGAATTCCTCGGCGCCCTTGTTGGTCTCGATCACCTCGGGGCCGGAGACGCTGAGGCGCCCCCCCTCGGAGATGACGAGGCGCACGCAGGTGCCGGCGATGAGGCCGCCCCCGCCGTAGCAGCCGGCCCGGCCGCCGATGAGGCCGATGACGGGGATGCCGGCGGCCCGGACCTGGGTGATCGCCCGCATGATCTCGGCGATGGCGGTCTCGCCGGCATTGGCCTCCTGCAGGCGCACGCCCCCGGTGTCGAACAGGATCAGCACGGCGGCGGGCTTCACGGCCAGCGCGGCCCGCAGCAGGCCGACGAGCTTGGCGCCGTGGATCTCGCCGAAGGCCCCGCCCATGAAGCGGCCCTCCTGGGCGGCGGCCAGAACGTCCCGGCCGTCGAGGCGCCCGCGCCCGACGATCATGCCGTCGTCGAAGGCGCGGGGCAGGGCGAAGAGCGGCAGGTGCGGGCTCATCATCCGCTGCTCGGGACCGATGAATTCCTCGAAGGTGTCCGTGTCGAGGAGTCCGGCGAGGCGGGCGCGGGCGCTCGCCTCGTACCAGCTCTGGGCGAGGGGCGATGCCGAGAGGGCGACCGGCTTCCAATCCATCACGGCAGCTCCATCAGGCGGGCGCCCTGGGCGAGGCGCAGGGACACGGTGTCGGGGCGGGCACCCCCGTCGTTGATAGTGATGGTCAACCCGCCCGGCTGCCGACGGGCCACGAAATCGGCCACCACCGCGGCCCAGACCTCGGCGTATCCGTTGATCGCGGTGTCGATCTCCACGTGGCAGGCGTCGGGGGGAAGGTTGCGCTCCAGCAGGACTTCGAGATTGCCGGAGGCCACGACTCCGGTGATCGCGCTCGGGCGGGTGCCGGGAAGCGGGCGCGTGGTGGCGTGGCGGAAGCGAAGCGTCTCCATGGCGAAAAGATCCCTCACCAGTTCCGGAACTTGGCCGGCGGCTCGTAGAGGCCGCCCGACCAGTGCACGAGGTCCTTGATCGAGCGCGCCGCCAGCAGCGAGCGGTCGGCGTCGAGGGGCTCGATGCCGAGATCCTCGGGGCGCCGGATGATGCCCCGCGCCCTCAGACGCTCGACCTCGGCGTGGTCGCGGCCACGGCCCACATCGGTGTAGCCCGCAACACCCCGGATCGCCTGCTCGCGCTCATCGAGCGTCCGGCACAGCAGCAGGTTGGCGATGCCCTCCTCGGTGACGATGTGGGTCACGTCGTCGGCGTAGACCATCACGGGGGCGAGCTCGAGGTCGAGTTTCTTGGCGAGTTCGAGGGCGTCGAGCCGCTCGACGAAGGCCGGCACCAGCTTGTCGCCGAAGGTTTCGACGAGCTGCACCACGAGCTTGCGCCCGCGCCGCAGGGCCGGATCGCCCGTGCCGCCGGCCTCCTGGCCCGCCTTCATCCAGGTGTCGGAGGGATGGCGCCGCCCATGCGGGTCCGAGCCCATGTTCGGCGCGCCGCCGAAGCCCGCGACGCGGTTGGTGGTGACGGTGGAGGAATGCCCCTGGAGGTCGATCTGCAGGGTCGAGCCGATGAACAGGTCGCAGGCGTAGAGGCCCGCCGTCTGGCAGAAGGCCCGGTTCGAGCGCAGGGACCCGTCGGAGCCCGTGAAGAACACGTCCGGCCGGGCACGGATGTACTTGTCCATGCCCACTTCCGAACCGAAGCAGTGGATCTGCTTCACCCAGCCGGATTCGATGGCCGGGATCAGGCTCGGATGCGGGTTGAGCGCCCAGTGGGTCGCGATCCGGCCCTTCAGGCCCAGCCGCTCGGCATAGGTCGGGAGCAGCAGCTCGATCGCCGCCGTGCCGAAGCCGATGCCGTGGTTGAGGCGGCGGATGCCGTACTCGGCGTAGATGCCCTTGATCGCCATCATGGCCATCAGGATCTGCGTCTCGGTCACGGCGCCGGGGTCGCGGGTGAAGAGCGGTTCGACGTAGAACGGTTTGTCGGCCTCCACCACGAAATCGACCCGGTCACCGGGGATGTCGACCCGGGGCACCCGGTCGACGATCGCATTGACCTGCGCCACCACCACGCCGTTCTTGAAGGCGGTCGCCTCCACCACGGTGGGCGTGTCCTCGGTGTTGGGCCCCGTATAGAGGTTGCCGTCCCGGTCGGCCGAGACGCCGGCGATCAGGGCCACGTTCGGCGTCAGGTCGATGAAGTAGCGCGCGAAGAGTTCGAGGTAGGTGTGCACCGCCCCGAGCTCGATCTGGCCGCCGTAGAGCATCCTGGCGATGCGCCCGCCCTGGGGCCCGGAATACGAGTAGTCGAGCCGCTTCGCGATGCCCTGCTCGAAGATGTCGAGGTGCTCGGGCAGGACGATGCCCGACTGCACCATGTGCAGGTCGTGGACACGGGCCGGGTCGCAGGCGGAGAGGCCCCGCGCCAGGCAATCGGCCTGCTTCTGGTTGTCGCCCTCCAGGCAGACCCGGTCGCCCGGCTGGAGGATCGCCTCGAGGAGGTCGACGACCCGCGCGGCCGGCACGACCTTGCCGTCCGCGCAGCGCCGCGCCCGTTCGAGGCGTGCCTCGCGGGCGGTGCGTTCCTGGCGCCAATCCATCATCCCGTCCGCTCCTCCGCCCCACCCCACGTATACGGCCCGGCGCAAATGGCGCCTCACGACATGCCGGACTTCTCTATCGACATCGATCAGTATTCCAAATTGCGTTTTTGTCAATCAACTGTATACTGAACCCAAGCAAAAAACGAATCACCGCATACCCAGGAGGGACGCCCCATGCCGCGTGCATTTCGCCCATCGCTTCCGACAACGCGGGAGAACGCCCGATGACCATCTTCGGCGTCGCGCTCCTCGCGCTCTGCACGCTGATCGGCGTGTTCCTCGGCGACCTTCTGGGCGTCGCCCTCGGGGTGAAGGCGAATGTCGGCGGCGTCGGCCTCGCCATGATCCTGCTCATCGCCGCCCGCGCCTGGCTCCTCGCGCGGGGCAAGCTCGGCGGCGGGATCAAGCTCGGGGTCGAGTTCTGGTCGACCATGTACATCCCCATCGTGGTGGCGATGGCCGCGCAGCAGAACGTGGTGGCGGCCGTGCGCGGCGGCCCCATCGTGCTCATCGCCGCCACGGTCTCGCTGCTGCTGTGCTTCGCCTGTGTCGCCCTGCTCGGCCACTTCGGGCGGCGCGAGCGGGCGGAGGACGCCCAGATCCGACACGGGGGCGCGGTCATCGGCGGTGACCTCGACGACGACGCGGCGCCCGTCGCGCCGCCCCACGCCGTCAGGAAGGCGTGACCCCATGCTGCACATGATCGAACACGTCTTCGTCGAGCAGAGCCTGGTGGCCGCCTTCGCGGTCGTCGGCGGGCTGATGCTGATCTCGAACTTCGCCGGCAGGCGCCTCACCGGCGGCCGGGTCCACGGCTCGGCCATCGCCATCGTGCTCGGGCTGGTGCTCGCCTACATCGCCGGCCTCTATACGGGCGGCAAGAAGGGGGTCGCCGACCTGCCGGTCTTCGCCGGGATCGGCCTCATGGGCGGGGCGATGCTGCGCGACTTCGCCATCGTGGCCACCGCCTTCGAGGTCGAAGTGGTGGAGGCGCGCCGCGCCGGCTTCCTCGGCGTCCTGGCCCTGGCGCTCGGCACCGTGATCCCCTTCATCGTCGGCGCCCTGACGGCGGTGGCCTTCGGCTACACCGACGCCGTCAGCATCACGACGATCGGCGCGGGCGCCGTGACCTACATCGTCGGGCCGGTGACCGGGGCGGCGCTCGGCGCGGACTCGGCCGTGATGGCGCTCTCCATCGCCACCGGCGTCACCAAGGCCGTGATGGTCATGGTCGGGACGCCGCTCGTCGCCAAGCTCATCGGCCTGGACAATCCGCGCTCGGCCATGGCCTTCGGCGGCCTGATGGGCACGGTGAGCGGGGTCGCCGGGGGCCTCGCCGCCACGGACCCGAAGCTGGTGCCCTACGGTGCGCTGACGGCGACCTTCCACACCGGCATCGGCTGCCTCGTCGGTCCCTCGCTGTTCTACCTCACGGTCCGGGCGATCGTGGGATGACGGACGGGGCGTCGCGCGTCCTGTGGAGGGAGCGAGGGATGGACGAGGGCGGCATGGACGAGCAGGGGACGGAGCGTGGGCTCCTGTCGGACCAGATCCGCAACGCGCTCACCGACGAGATCGCGGCCGGCCGCCTCGCCGCCGGGACCGCCCTCGACGAGCAGGACCTCGCCGACCGCTTCGGTGCCTCGCGCACCCCCGTGCGGGAGGCGCTGCGCCAGCTCGCCTTCAACGGGCTGGTGGAGTTGCGCCCGCGCCGGGGCGTCGTGGTCACGCGGATGACCCCCGAGCGGATCATGGACATGTTCGAGACCACCGCCGAGTTCGAGGCGATGTGCGTGCGGCTCGCCACCTACCGGATGACGCCCCTGGAGCGCAACCACCTCATGGACCTGCACGCCCGCTCCGGCGACATGGTCGCGGCCGGCGACGTCGACGCCTACGACACCCTGAACCGCAGCTTCCACGAGGCCCTCTACGGGGCCACGCATAACGGCTTCCTCAAGGAGCAGGCGCTGGCGCTGCGCACCCGCCTCTCGGGCTTCCGACGGACGCAGCTGCGCCACGGGGAGCGGATCCACGGCTCGCGCGAGGAGCACGGAGCCATCCTGGCGGCGATCGCCGAGGGCGACGGCGAGGCGGCCGCCCGGCGCATGCGCGCCCACATGCTCAATGCGGCCAGCGCCCTGCGCCACTACATCGAGGCCCATTCCGACGTGTGATGCAGCACGCGCATAAAGAAGTGCCCGGACGGCGCTGGAAATGCGTCGAACACATGCACCGGGTGCTCCAGCGCACGCCGTGCCGGAAAACCCGGTCCTATATCGAGATCGTACCAAGAAGAACGGCCCCCGGACATCCTGGACCCGATCCTCGAATGTTTGACGGAGACCGGACCTGTACATCTGGATACCACGACCATGAAGACTCGTCTTGCTTCCGCCGCCGCTGCCCTGGTCCTGACCCTCAGCGCGCCCGTCTCGTCCGCCCTCGCGCAGAGCTACAACGCCCCGGCCGGCATCCCCGCCGCCACGGCGCCCGGCAGCCGAGTCGTCGGCGCCTTCGACGACGTGACCACCGGCTCGATCACCCGCCGCGCGGACGACTCGGCCAAGGCCGGCAACGCCGAGCAGAACAATAAGCCCACCGCCAATTACGGCACCACGTCGGGCGGCCCGGCCTACTGAGGTCACGCCTCGCCGGACCGCGCCGAGAACCATCCGAACCGAAGACGGCGGGGCGCGAGCCCCGCCGTCTTCGCGTGTCAGGGGGGTTCAGCGGGCGAGATAGTCGGTCAGGGTCATCCCGAACAGGATCGCGGCCCAGAAGAACCCGACGCCGGCGAACAGCCGCACCAGGGGCGGCTCCCGGCGGACCTCCATCGATACCAGGACGATGATCGCCGCCATGACGGCGACCACCCCGAGCTCGACGAGCCAGACCTGCTCGAAGGGCCGCGTCGCCCCGAGCGCCACGTTCACGGCCAGGAGCGCCAGGAGCGCCAGGAAGGTGCGCACCGGGTTGCGCAGGCGGCGCCGGAGGAGGGCGCGGTCCTCGGGGCCGAGGGCGTGGAGGGGATTGCGCAGCGCCGCCTCCTACCGGTTGACCACGTAGAGGACCGGGAAGGCGATGATCCAGATCAGGTCGATGAAGTGCCAGTACAGGCCGTAGACCTCGATCCAGTTCTGGTGCCGCTGCAGGAAGCCCGGGCGCGACGCCTTCCAGGTGAGCCCGAGCAGGATCGCGATGCCGGTGAAGAGGTGCAGGGCGTGGAGTGCGGTCGCCACGTAGTAGAGGTTGACGAAGAGCCGCGTCGCCGGCTGCTCGGCGAGCGCGTAGGGCCGGCGGGCGAGGAAGGGCATCATCTGCTCCTCGTAGTCGGCGTGGTACTCGTAGCCCTTCAGCATCAGGAACAGCGCCCCGAGGCTCGCGGTGGCGAGCAGGCAGCCGACCATCATCCGCTGCCAGCCCAGCCGCGAGAGCTCGATGGCCGCCGACATGGTCAGGCTGGAGCAGAGCAGCACCACGGTGTTGGCGGCCCCGATCCAGAACTTGAGATGGCCGGCCGCCGCCTGCACCGCCTCCGGGTGGAGCAGGCGCAGGATCAGCGCGGTGAGGAACAGCCCGGCAAAGAGCAGCAGCTCGGTGAGCAGCCAGGCCCACATGCCGAACGTCGCCGCGTGGCGCTGCTGGGCGTCCGTGGCGAAGTGCCCGGCGCGCGTCACGCCGACGGGTTCGGCGGGGTTCGCACCGATGAATTCGGCGCTCACGTGTGCTGCCTCCCGGTCTCCTGCGCCTGGATCGGGTAGTCGTAGGGCACCTTCGGCACCCGTGGCACGCCCGCGAAGTTGTGCGGCGGGGGCGGGGAGGCGGTCTCCCATTCCAGGCCCTTGGCGTCCCAGGGGTTTCCGGGGGCGCGGCGCCCGAACCAGAGGGAATGGACGAGGTAGACCATCGGGAAGAGGTAGCCGGCCGCCAGGATCGTCGAGCCAGCCGAGGAGAGCACGTTGAGGAGCTGGAATTCCGGCGGGTAGGTCGCGTAGCGCCGCGGCATCCCGAGGTAGCCGAGGATGAATTGCGGGAAGAAGGTGACGTTGAAGCCGATGAAGATGAACAGCGCCGAGATCCGGCCCCAGGGCTCGCTGTACATCCGCCCGGTGATCTTCGGCCACCAGAAGTGCAGCCCGCCGAGGAAGGCCAGCACCGTGCCGCCGACCATGATGTAGTGGAAATGCGCCACCACGAAGTAGGTGGCATGGATGTGCTGGTTGATGGCCAGCGTGGCGAGGTAGAGCCCCGTCAGCCCGCCGAGCACGAACAGGCCGATGTACCCCATGGCGTACAGCATCGGGGTGTCGAGGCGCAGGCTGCCCTTATGGATGGTGGCGGTCCAGTTGTAGACCTTCACCGCCGAGGGCACCGCCACCGCGAAGGAGAGGGCGGAGAAGGCGAGGGAGGCGAGGTCGCTCTGCCCGTTGACGAACATGTGGTGGCCCCAGACGAAGAACGTCACGGAGGCCAGGCCGATGGCCGCGTAGGCGACGAAGCGGTAGCCGAAGAGCTTCTTCTGGGCGAAGGCCGGCACGATCTCGGAGATCACGCCCATGCCCGGCAGCACCATGATGTAGACCGCCGGGTGCGAGTAGAACCAGAACAGGTGCTGGAACAGCACCGGGTCGCCGCCATAGGCCGGGTCGAACACGCCGACATGGAAGGCGCGCTCGGCGATGAGCAGGATCAGCGCCAGGGTGATGACGGGGGTCGCGAGCAGGAAGATCAGGCTCGTGGCGTAGTGCGTCCAGACGAAGATCGGCAGCCGGAACCAGGTCATGCCGGGCGCCCGCATCGTGTGGATGGTGACGACGAAGTTCAGCCCCGTCAGGATCGAGGAGAAGCCCACGATGGTGACGCCGATCAGCGCCGGCAGCACCCAGGTGTTCGAGAAGGCGGTGGAGAGCGGCGCGTAGAAGGTCCAGCCGGTATCGACGCCGCCCAGCACCACCGCCACCAGGGTGAACAGCGCCCCCGTCATGAAGACGTACCAGCTCGTCAGGTTGAGCTTGGGGAAGGCGAGGTCCTTGGCCCCGATCATCAGCGGGATCAGGAAGTTGCCGAAGGTCGCCGGGATCGACGGGATCAGGAAGAACCACACCATCACCACGCCGTGGATGGTGAAGGCCTTGTTGTAGGTGTCGTTGGTCATGATCGCGCCGTCGGGCACGACGAGGGCGAGGCGCACGAAGCCGGCGGCCACCGCGCCGATGACGAAGAACGCGGTGATGCTGGCGAGGTACAGGAGCGCGATGCGCTTGTGGTCGGTGGTGAGGAACCACGAGCGCAGGGTCGACTGGGCGTGGAGGTAGTCGTCCGGCCGGTCGAGGGTCGGGGGCGGGATGTGGGGATCGCGCGCGGCGGCGTCGCCGTGCAGGGTGCCGGCGCTGCTCATCGTTGGGCTCCCTCTGCGACGCGGTCGGTGGCCTTCAGGTAGCCGACGAGGCGGTCGAGGTCGTCGGGCCGGATCACCCCGCGGAAGCTCGGCATCACCTGCTTGCCGCCGCCGGCGAGCCGGTTCTCGTTGGGGTTCAGGATCTTGGCGCGGATGTAGTCCGCATCCGCCGTGATGGTGCGGCCGTCGGCGAGGTGGACCGCGCGGCCGTAGAGGCCGGCGAGGCCGGGCGCCTTCACGCCCGCCACCGCGCCGTCGTGGCAGCCGGCGCAGCCGTAGGACTCGTAGAGGGCGCGGCCCGCCGCCACGTTCGATTGCTGCGCGTGCCCGTGGGTCAGCCAGTCCTGGTACTCGGCCTGGGTCATCAGGGTGAGGTTGCCGTCCATGACCGAGTGGTCGGTGCCGCAATATTCCGAGCAGTAGAGCCGGTAGGTCCCGGTGCGGTCGGCCTTGAACCAGATCTCCGTCGTCCGGTCGGGCAGGGCGGCGATCTGCAGGCGCAGGGCCGGCAGGTAGAGGGCGTGGATCACGTCCTGGCTGGTGATGCGGATGCGGACCGGCTGGTCGATGGGCAGGTGCAGGTCGTTGATCTCCGACTGCCCGGTGGGGTGCTGGAACTTCCACATCCACTGCCGGCCCACGGCCTCCACCACCATGGCGTCCGGCGGCGGATGACGGGAGGCGATGAAGAGCTTGGCGCCCCAGCCGAAGAAGAACAGCGTCAGCACGTAGGGAATCAACATCCAGCTGATCTCGATGAGGACGCTGCGGCGCTCGTCGGTGCTGCGGTCGGCCTCCTCGCCCTGCCGGTAGCGCAGGGCGAAGTAGGTGATCGCGAGGAAGACCGGCACCGTGAGCAGCAGGGTCAGCACCGTGAAGCCGAGGATGATGTGGTCGGTCTCGACGGCCGCGGCGGAGGCCGCGGGCGGCCACAGGGCGAGGGCGGACTCGGCCTTCATGGGGAGGCCGCCTCCCGGGGTTCCGCGGCCGTCTCCACATCGAAGGGCCGGCCGGCCATGAGCGCCATGGCGCGGTCGATGGGGATGCGGGCGCGGGTGCGGTCCGCGTCGAGGAAGGCGTAGCCGGAGAGGCGGCCGGCCGCCTCGGCGTGCCGGGCGTCGATCTCCGCGTAGGGGTCCGGCTGCAGGTTCGGCGGCGGCGGCCGGATCGCGGCCGTCTGCTGGGCGGTGAGGGGCGGCAGGGCGGCCCGCTGGCGCCCGAGCACCACGTGGTTGAGGGCGAGCACCGCCCCGATCGTCGCGAGCACCGCGCCGGCGAGGCCGAGCATCACCCAGGCGGTCTTACCGGCCTCGGCGTCGGTGCGCTCGTAATCCCAGTCCTCCGCGCGGGAAGCCTCGGCGGGGGTCCCGGGGGCGGGCGGCACCGCGCCGGTGCGGCGCAGGATCAGGCCGGCCAGGATCGCCGGGACGAGGGCGAGGCTGGCGCGGCGGGGGGCATCGGGCGGGCTCATGCGGCGATCCATCATGCGGCGACCTTGGCGTCCGGGATCGGGGCGCGCCGCGCCCGGAGCGGCGCCAGCAGGCGCACGAGGCCGGCCGCGAGGGCGGCGATGGCGAGCCCGGCCAGGACGTCCGGCCCCGTGACCACGAAGGCGCCGCGCCCGGCCGGCGTCACGAGCCAGGCCATCTCCACGACGTGGACCGCGAGGATCGAAGCCGCCAGCGCCCGCGTCGTCCACGGGCCGGGGCGCAGGGTGAGGGCGGCGGCGAGGAGGGCGGCGGCCCCGCCCGCGAGGCTCAAGCCCCGCCCGAGGGGGCCGCCGCGGGCGAGGTACCACGACACCTCGGCGGGCAGGTTGGCCGACCAGACCACGAGGAACTGCACGAAGTGCAGGAAGGCCCAGGCGGCCGTCAGCAGGGCGAGCGGCAGCAGCCCGGTCTCGGACCGGTGCACGGAGGGCGTGACGAGGAGGGCGGCGGCGAGCGCCGCGCCGCTCCAGGCCGCCATCGTCAGGAGCCCGATCAGGCTGGAGCCGAGGCGCGGGTCGAGGGCGGTGATCAGGTCGAAGCTCACGAGCGTCGCCAGCACGGCGTGGAGTCCGAGGGCGAGGGCGACGGGTCCCCGGCCCGCCGCGACCCGGCGGCAGAGCCAGAGCCAGAGGGCGAGCGCCGCCACGAGCCGCGCGGCGAGGAACGGCAGCGTCAGCCAGATCCCGGCCAGCGGGGTCGCGGCGGGCGTCCCGGTCGCGAAGGGGTAGAGCGCCGGCACCACCGCCGCCAGGGGCAGGGCGAGGAGGGCCGCCACCGGCATCAGGTGCAGGCACCCGACGAGCGCGGGGCGCAGGGACGCGAACCGCTCCGGCGCCAGGGCGTCGAGGCCGGCGACCAGGGGGAGGGCGCCGAGGGGAAGGCCCAGGAGGGCGAGCCAGGCCGCCAGGTAGCCGGCCCGCCAGTCGCCGAGGCGGACGGCGAGGCCGAGGGCGGCGAGGCCGGCGCAGAGGAGAAGCAGGGGACGGCCGGCGTTCATCGGGCGGCCCCCATCGGGCTGTCCTGCAGCTTGGCGCGGTCCTCCGCCGGCAGGCTCGCCACCGCGGCCCCCTGGCTCAGCTGCAGGGCGCGCAGATAGGCGACGATGGCCCAGCGGTCGGCCGGCGCCACCTGCGCGCCCATGGGCAACATCGCCCCGTGCCCTTGCGTGATCGCCGCGTAGAGCCGGTCGGAACTCGCCGCCCTCAGGTGTTCGCCCGCGAAGGGCGGGGCGGCGGGGAAGCCGCGCGCCACGATCATGCCCCGTCCGTCGCCGCTGGCGCCGTGACAGGGCGTGCAGGCGATGCCGTAGCGCTCCCGGCCCCGGTCCAGCAGGGCCGCGTCGATGACGGCCGGGCGCGGCACGAAGCGCGCCGGGTCGGTGCGGGGCACGGTGCCGGCCACGGGCGGGCGCATGGTCATGCCCTGCGGGAAGAAGCGGTTGACGTCCCAGGTCTTGGCCTTGGGCTGGTCGCGCATGTTCGCCTCGCCGCAGCCGGCGAGGGCCAGGACCAGGGCGGGCAGGAGCAGCCCCAGGCCGGGCCGGAGTGCGAACCGGCGCCTCATCGCGGCACCCGCGCGATGGCGAGCGGCCGCCCGGCGCCCTCGGGCAGGGCGGCGAGCTGGCGCGCGATGCGCGCGGCATCGAAATCCGGACCGCGCGCCTCCGCCGCCAGGAAGTAGCGGTCCTGCATCGCCCGCCCGAAACCCGGGATGTTGAAGGCCGGATGGTTGAGGCGCGGCAGGCGGTTCACGAACAGGAACACCGCATGCACGGCGAGCGTCCCGCTCATCATCGCGAAGGAGACGCTCGGCACCACGAAGGAGGGCCAGGAGAAGCGCGGGCGCCCGCCGACGTCGAGGACGTAGCCGTAGGCCGTGGCGTAGACGCACATCCCGTAGAAGGCGGCGCCGCCAGCGAGCGCCGCGCCGAGGGCGTAGGGCAGGATCGAGCGGTTGTGGCGGCCGAGCCCCTTCAGGGCGTCGGGCATCGGCACCGGGCCGAAGGCGTCGAGGCGGATGGTGTTGCCGCGCCGGGGCTGGTCGTCGTGTTGGGGATGGCGCCGGGCCAGTGCCCGCAGGGCGGCGGCGAGGTCCGCCTGCGTCGCGAATTCGGCGCTGACGCCCCAGAGCGGCGTTCCCGCCCCGGGCTCGGGTGCGTCCGCCTCGGCCCCGGCGCGGGCGGAGCCGTCGCCCAGGCCCGCCTGCCGGCGCAGGTCGGTGATCGAGGCCACCGGCAGGGCGCGCAGGAACAGGAGCAGCAGCACGAGGAACATCCCCACCGACCCGGCGAAGGTGGCGATGCCCCAGAGTCCGACCCGGTAGTCGAGGGCGGCGGCGGGCAGGAAGTCGTGGGACAGCGTCACCACCAGCACCATGACGTGGTCGGCATAGGCGCCGACCGCCACGAGGCAGCCGACGAGGGCGAGCGCCCCGGGCGAGCGCCGGAGGCGCGCCCACCAGAACAGGTGGACGGGCAGCAGCGCGCAGGTCAGCACGGTCCAGGCCGCCCAGGCCTGCGGACCGGCGAACCGGCGCACCAGGGTCGCGCGCGCGTAGGCGTCGCCGTGCAGGAAGCCCGAGACGAGCTCGGCCGTGTGGCCGTAGAGGCTGGCGAGGCCGAGGCCGAGGAGGATCCGGGCCAGGATCTCGGCGTGGCGCAGGGTGACGACCGCATCGAGGCGATAGAGCGCACGGACCAGCATCGTCAGGGCGGCGGTGACGGCGACCCCGGAGAACACCGCGTTGACCAGGAACGTGACGGGCAGGATCGTGTCGTGCCAGCCCGGCAGCACGGAGCCCGCCAGCATCACCGAGGCTCCGGTCTGGAGCGAGACCACGAGCAGGATGCCGAGCAGCGCGACGATGCGGTAGGCCTGCGCCCAGACCTGCCAGTGCGAGGCGGAGCCGCGCCAGCCGGCGGCCGCGACCCCGTAGGCCTGCGCCTTCAGCATCGGCCAGCGCCGCGGGCGCCCGGCGCGCTCGGACTGCGCCTCCGCGAAGGCCCGGTCGCGCAGGGTCGCGAGGTCCGGCAGCAGCCCGATGTACCAGAGGCTCACGGTGACCACGAGGAAGCTGACGATGTCGATGGCGTCCCAGACCAGGGGCGAGCGGAATTGCGGCCACAGGCCGAGCGTGTTGGGGTAGGGCAGGTTCCAGTAGAAGAACCACGGCCGCCCGAGATGGATGATCGGGTAGAGCCCGGCCGCGATCGTGCACAGGAGGGCGTTGGCCTCGGCGAGGCGGCTGATCGCCCCGCGCCCGAGCACGCTCCCCTCCGTTCCCCCTGCGAGGCGCAGGATGCCGGCGAGCGTGAGGCTGCCGCAGGCGATGCCGATCCACCAATCGTAGGAGGCGATGTCGAGTGCCCAGACGACGGCGTTGTTGTTGTTCCAGATGCCGACGCCCGTGAAGAGCAGGTACAGGATCACCCCGAAGAACAGGGCCAAAAGGCCGGAGGCCGCCGCGAAGGCGATCCACCAGCGCCGTCCGAGGGGGTCGTGCAGGGCGGCGTCGGAGACGGCGCGGGCCGTCCCGCCGGGGCGGGTCGGGGTGTCGGGCGTGAGCACGGCTCCGGCCATGGCGCGTCAGCCCTCCTGGCCCGGCTCGGCGCCGGGCGCCAGGCGCGCGAGGTAGGTGGTGCGCGGCCGGGTGTTGAGTTCGCCGAGCAGCGCGTAGTTGCGCGGGTCGCGGCGCGCCGCCGCGACCTTGCTGCCCGCGTCCGAGAGGTCGCCGAACACGATGGCACGGGTCGGGCAGGCGCCCTGGCAGGCGGTCTCCACCGCCCCGTCGGGAATCGGCGCGTGCGCATCCTTGGCGGACTCGATGCGCGCGCCCGCGATGCGCTGGAGGCAGTAGGTGCACTTCTCCATCACGCCGCGCGCCCGCACGGTGACCTCGGGGTTGCGCTGCTGCTGCGCCACGGGCGCCATGCCGCCGGTATAGTCGAGGTAGTTGAAGCGCCGGACCTTGTAGGGACAGTAGCTCTGGCAGGTGCGGGTGCCGATGCAGCGGTTGTAGACCTGCAGGTTCAGGCCCTCGCTGTCGTGCACCGTCGCCTCCACGGGGCAGCCGAGCTCGCAGGGGGCCGCCTCGCAATGCATGCAGGGCACCGGCTGAAAATGCGTCGCCGGCGCGTCGAGGTCGCCGGAATAGTAGCGGTCCACCCGCAGCCAGTTCATCCAGCGCCCACGCGCGACCTCCTCGCGGCCCACCACCGGGATGTTGTTCTCGGACTGGCAGGCCGTGAGGCAGGCATTGCAGCCGATGCAGGCATCGAGGTCGATGACCATGCCCCAGGCCCGCCCGGCGCCGGCGCCGGCGCCCGCGTCCGCGGATCCCTCGCCGCGCCCCGCCGCGGGCGGCTCGGGATAGAAGGACGGCACCGCCGCGCCCGGCGGGTCGCCGACGCTCGGGGCGCCCAGCGCCTGGACACGCACGAAGTCGTGTCCCTGCATCGTGCCGAGATCCTGCGTCGTCGCCGGTCTGGCACGACGGCCGGTCCGCGTCAGGGTGACGTCGGGAAGGCGATAGGGCGTGGCGGCGGGGCGCAGGGCCTGGGCGTCGTAGCCGAGGCCCTGCGCGAGGTGGTCCGGCACCCGGCGGCCGTAGCCGAGGGTGAGGGTCACGGTGCGCTCGGCTTGGCCGGGCAGGATCCAGGCCGCGCCCTCGAGGCGGCGGCCGTTCGCCTCCACCGCCACGACGTCGCCGGTGGCGAGGTGCAGGCGCTCGGCCAGACGCGGGCTGATCGCGACGACGTTCTCCCAGACCACCTTGGTCAGGGGCTTGGGCAGTTCCTGCAGCCAGCCGAGATCGGCGAAGGCTCCGTCCCAGACGCAGGGGTCGGGCCGGAAGACCGCCTCGATCCGGTCCTCCGTCGCGGGAGCCGGCGCAGGGTCCGCGACGCGCCCGGTCAGGGCCACGGTCTCCACGGGCAGGGCGGTGTCGGGCAGGAAGCCGAGGCGCAGGGCCTCCGCGAACCGGGCCTCGAAGGCGGCGTCCGCCTCGCCGGGGCGGCGCCACCGGCGCTTCAGGAGATCGAGCCCCTGCTCGGGGCCTTCCCGTGCGGGAGCCTCGGCCCCGAACAGGGCCAGGATCTGGTGGGCCGAGCGCCCGCCATAGAGCGGCGCGATGGTCGGCTGGATCAACCCCACGGTGCCGTCGAGGGAGCGGGCATCGCCCCAGCTCTCGAGGGGATGCGCCAGCGGCAGGTGCCAGTCGGCATGGGCGGCGGTCTCGTCGAAATACGTCCCCGCATGGATCTTGAACGGCACCCGTGCCAGGTGCTCGGCGAAAGCGAGATCGCCCGGCCCTTCGTAGACCGGGTTGACGCCGAGCGTCAGCAGGGTGCCGACGGCACCCCGCGCCATCGCCTCGGTGAGGTCGGACAGGCCCTCGGCCCCGGAGGCCGGAACCGGCGCGGTGTGCACCACCGTGGTGCCGGTGTTGCCCAGGGCGCCGTTGATGCGGTGGACGAGGGCGTGCACCGCGGCCGGCTGGCCGATGCCGGCGGTGACGAGGCTCCGGCCCCGGTCGGCCAGCAGCGCCGCCCCGGCCCGACGGAGCCACGCCGCCCTCGGCCCGTCGGCGGTGTCGGGCCGACCGCCCTCGGCCATTCGCAGGAGGTCCGCGGCGAGGCGCGCCAGATCGTCCGAGCCGGCCGCCAGGGTGTGCTCGGCCTTGACGCTGGTCAGCCCCGGGGTCGGTGCCGCCGCGTGCAGGGTGAGGAGGCGGCCTTGCGCCTGCCCGGCCCGGCGCGCGTCGATCCAGCGGCGGGACAGGCCGACCTGGCCCGGCCCGACATCGAGGAAGTCCCCGTCGAGGCTGACGAGGGTGCGGGCGGCCTCGAACCGGAACTGGGTTTCCAGGGGCCGGCCATAGGCCTGCCGCGCGCCGTCATAGAGCCCGTCCCGCGGCACCGTCTGCGAGACGTGCCAGCGCAGGCCCGGATAGGCCGACCGCAATCGGTCGATCTCGGCGGCCAGCGAGGGCGACGTGACCGGCCCGGTGAGCAGATGGAAGCCCGCGCCGCCCGTGTCGCGCAGGGCCGCGAGCCGCGCCAGCAGGGCGCCGCGGAAGGCCGACCAGGCGGCGGGCCGCCCGAGATGCTGCACCGCCTGGCTGCGGAAGGGGTCGTAGAGCCCGAGCACCGAGGCCTGGGCCAGGACGTCGGTGCCGCCCCGGCTCCAGGGATGCTCCGGGTTGCCCTCGACCTTCAGGGGGCGGCCGTTGCGCGTGGTGACGAGGATGCCGTTGGCAAAGCCGTCGAACAGGGCCGAGGTGGCGTAGGCGAGGGGAGCGCCGGGGACGATCCGCTCGGGCTGCACCACGTACGGGACCTCGCGCCCGCGCCCGTCGAAGGCGTCGCAGGCCGAGAGCCCGGCGAGCGCGAAGGAGGCCGCCATCAGCTTGAGGAAGCCGCGCCGCTCCGGCCCCTGCGCCAGGGGCAGAGCGCCGGGGAACTCGGTTCGCAGGTAAGCCTGGAACGCCTCCGTCCCGGCCAGCCCGTCGAGGCTGCGCCAGAAGGCGGGGCCGTCGCCGGAGGCGAGGCGCTGGCGCAGTTGCGGGAGATCGAGGTCCTGATCCATCAGCGGTGACAGATCCCGCATTCGAGGAGCCGGTCGCCTCCGTGGATATGGTTCTTCGCCACGAGCTGCGGCCCGAGGGTCGCCTGGTCGGCGGGCGGGGTCCAGTTCATGTTCCAGACCTGGTCGGGCATGCGCACCCAGCGTTCCGGCGCCCGGTGGCAGTCCAGGCAGAACTGCATCTCGAAGGCGTTGGCCCGGAACGTCATCTGCATGGTGGTGACGTCCCCGTGGCAGGTGGAGCAGCCGATCCCCTTCGTCACGTGGACGGAATGGTTGTAGGAGACGTATTGCGGCAGCTTGTTCAGGCGAACCCAGCGCACGGGCTCGCCGCTGGCGTAGCTGTCGCGCACGGGCTTGAGCATGTCCGAGCCGGTCCAGATCTGCGAATGGCAGGTCATGCAGGTCTGGGTCGGGGGCAGCCCGGCCGTCGCCTGCGTCTCCACCGTGGTGTGGCAGTAGCGGCAATCGATGCCGAGTTCGCCCGAATGGTGCTTGTGGCTGAAGGGCACCGGCTGGGCCGGGGCGATGCCCACGCCGGTGACGTAATCCGAACGCGCGATCCCGGCCACCACCACGGCGCCCCCGGCGATCAGGGCCGCACCGGACAGGATGGCCAAGCGCAGGAGCGCGTCGGCCCCGGGCGCGAACAGCTGCGCCATCAGGCGCGGCGCCCGCCGGAACGCAGGGCCGGGCGCGGCAAGGCCGGATGCCGGATGTCACGGGGTCGTCTCATCCGCTCTCACGCCTCCCGGTCCGCCTGGATAACCGCGACCTGACGGCTACGGTTCAGTGCGCGATTTCATCCCGCGAAACTTTACGCGATCCGGACCGGCCGCGCGCCGATCCGGCGGAACACCGGCCTCTCCGAGGAGCGTTGCCCCAGGAGCGGGAGCGGCGCGACGCAAGATCTCGCGACCGCAGGTTTCGCGATGGAAGCCGAGGGCCGTGCGGCGCCACGCCGGGCTGTGCCGCCCCTCCGGATCGGGCATGAAGGGGTCCATGCGACATCACGGCCGCAGGCGCTCGATCCGGATGCGGCCCCGTTGGCCGGCGGTTCTCCTGCTCGTCCTCGTGGGATCCGGGACGCTGCCCGGACCGGGCCAGGCACGCCTCGCCCAGAACGATCTGGCGCGCGTCGGCGTCACGCCGGCGCCCGACGCCCGAGTGCCCCTCGGTCTCGCCTTCACCGATGCCGGGAGCGGGCCGACCACCCTGGGCGCCGCCCTCGGAGGACGGGCGGCCCTGCTCCTGCCGGTCGACTACACCTGCGCCAATGTCTGCGACCCGATGCTGGCGATGACGGGTGCGGCCCTCGCGGCGACCGGGCTCGTGCCGGGACGCGACGTCGGCTTCGTCCTGGTGGGGCTCGATCCGCGAGACGATGTCGCGGCGGCCCGGCGCATGCTGCGGGAGGAAGGCGGCGGAGCCTCCGCGGCACGGGCGCTCGTCGGCACGGCACCGGCCATCACCGACCTCACCGCGGCGCTGGGCTACCGCTTCGTGGTCGACGGCGGCACCGGCAGCATCGCGCATCCGGCCGCCGCGATCCTACTCACACCCGAGGGCCGCGTCGCCCGCATCCTGTCGCCCCTGGCGCTCAACGGCCGCGACCTGCGCCTAGCTCTGATCGAGGCGGGGGAGGGCCGGGGCAGCACGCTCGCCGATCGGCTCACCCTGCTCTGCTACGGCTACGACGCCGTGCGGGGCGTCTACACGCCCCTGATCGAGCGCATTCTCAGCCTCGCCGGAGCCGCGACGGTGCTGGCGATCGGCCTCGGCATGTTGGTGCTGCACCGACGCAGCCGGACCTGAGTCGGATCCTGAACGGCCAAAGCCCGTCACGCGTTTGGGCGTGACGGGCTTTGTGTATTGGTTGCGGGGACAGGATTTGAACCTGTGACCTTCAGGTTATGAGCCTGACGAGCTACCGGGCTGCTCCACCCCGCGCCACCTGT
>NZ_LMMZ01000011.1 GCF_001422885.1 Methylobacterium sp. Leaf104
CCGGAAATTGAGCGTCCTGAAACCCTCGTTGATGTGACTCGGCCGCCATGGCCCAGACCGCCGTGGCCGAGGCCGCCCAGACCGCGACCTTCGTGCAGACCCTCAACACGGCGGTGGCGCGCATCGGCGACGTGGTGACGATGATCACCTCGATCGCGGGCCAGACCAATCTGCTGGCCCTGAACGCCACCATCGAGGCGGCGCGGGCCGGCGAGGCGGGGCGGGGCTTCGCGGTGGTGGCGGCCGAGGTCAAGGAGCTGGCCAACCAGACGGCGCGGGCCACCGAGGAGATCGGCGGGCAGATCGCCCAGATCCAGGGCTCGACGGGCCAGGCGGTGGAGGCGATCGGCGGGATCGCGGCGCGCATCCGCGAGATCAGCGGCGTGGCCACCTCGATCTCGGCGGCNCGCCGCCTCCGAATTGTCGCGCCAGTCCGAGCATCTCAGCGCCGAGGTCCAGCGCTTCCTCGCCACCGTGCGCGCCGCCTGAGGGCCTCGCCCGGCCACCGGGCGAGCCTCGCGCAAGGCCGCACGACCCTCGGCACGGAAGGGCCCGAGTAAGCCGGGCCCTTCGGCGTTTCGGGCTCGGCCGACGGACTAGTTCAGGCCGCCGGCCTCGACCACGAAGCGCGCGATGGCATCCGCCCCGTGGCCGTCGCGGAGCGACGCGAACACGTAGGGCCGGGCGCCGCGCATGCGCTTCGTGTCCGCCTCCATGATCCCGAGATCCGCGCCCACCAGGGGGGCGAGGTCGGTCTTGTTGACGATGAGGAGATCCGAGCGGGTGATGCCGGGGCCGCCCTTGCGGGGGATCTTCTCGCCCCCCGCCACGTCGATGACGTAGAGGGTGATGTCGGCGAGCTCCGGCGAGAAGGTCGCCGCGAGGTTGTCGCCGCCGGACTCGATCAGGATCAGGTCGAGCTTCGGGAAGCGCCGGCGCATCTCGGCCACCGCCGCGAGGTTGATCGAGGCGTCCTCGCGGATCGCCGTGTGCGGGCAGCCGCCGGTCTCGACGCCCATGATCCGCTCCTCCGGCAGGGCGCCGGCCACGGTGAGGAGGCGAGCATCCTCCTTGGTGTAGATGTCGTTGGTGATCGCGCAGATCTCGTAGGTGTCGCGGAAGCGCTTGCAGAGCTGCTCCATCAGCGCGGTCTTGCCGGAGCCGACGGGGCCGCCGATGCCGACGCGGAGGGGGCCGTTGGGAGAGGTCATCACAGGGTCCTCAAGAGGGGGCCTCAGGAGCGGAAGATCCGGGAATACTGGGTCTCGTGCCGGAACGAGCCGAGGTCGAGGTTCAGGGTGGCGCTGCCGAGATCGTCGAGGGTCAGGCCCGGGATCGTGCCGGCGAGCGCCGTCACCCGCGGGGTCAGGGCGGCGATGACCCGGGTGCCCGCGCTCTGGCCGACCGGCGCGCAGCGCAGGGCCGCCGAGACGAGGTTCTGCAGGAAGGCGAGGCCGAAGCCGGCGAGCACCGGGGCCGGCGCCATGCGGTGGGCACCGGCCGCGAGGCCGACGGCCACCGGGTAGGCCACCGCACCGTCGAGGGCGGCGGCGAGGCGGTCGAGCCCGGGCGTGCCCCAGGCCGCCACGGTGGCGTCGAGGAAGCTGCGGCCCTGCTGGCTCGTCTCCAGGTGCAGTTCGCGCGAGGGGGCCAGCGCCAGGGCGAGGGCGTTGACCTCGGCCAGCGCCGGCGCATCCCCGGCGAACGCCGCCGCGTGGGCCTTTGCCAGGAGGATCAGGTCGTTGCGGCCCGAGCCGTGTTCGAGCACGTCGGCGAGCCAGTCCGTCAGGGAGGCCTCGTCGCCGACCTCGCCGCTCTCCACCGCGCCCTCGAGCCCGTGCGAATAGGCGTAGGCGCCCACCGGATAGCCCGGCGACAGCCACGCCATCAGGCGCAGGGCCTCAATCATGGGCGTGCGCTTGGTCGTGGTGATGGTCGTCGTGGGGGTGCGCGTGGTCGTGGTGCGAATGGCCGTGGTGGTGATGGCCGGCGGCCTCGCCCGCATAGGCGCCGCCCTCCGGCCGGAACGGGCGCTCCACCGCCTCGGCGCTGCCGCCCAGGCCCCGCACCATCTCGGCGAGCACGTGGTCGAAGCCGATATAGACCGCGTCGGCCCCGATCTCGGCCGGGATATGCCGGTTGCCGATGTGCCAGATCAGGCGCTTGAGAGCGTGGTCGTCGGGCGCGCGGATCTCCAGCAGCGGCTCCGGCGCGGCTTCGACCCAGACGAGCCGGCCATCCTGGAGCACCAGGGCGTCGCCGTCGTCGAGTACGGTGGGCTGCTGCAGATCGAGCAGGAACGCCAGACCGCCGACGGTGCGCATCGTCATGCGCCGGCGGTGCCGGTCCCCGTGGTCGAGCACGATGCGGTCGGCGATCTCGCCGGCGAGCGCGTCGCGGCGCAGGACCTTCGTGGCGCGGATCAGCGCCGGGGAAGGAGCGTTCGGCAGGGTCTCGCGCGCTGAGGCGGCGGGGTCCTGCGGGG
Organism: Methylobacterium sp. Leaf104; assembly: GCF_001422885.1. Taxonomy (GTDB): domain Bacteria; phylum Pseudomonadota; class Alphaproteobacteria; order Rhizobiales; family Beijerinckiaceae; genus Methylobacterium. Next base: position 2,486 of record NZ_LMMZ01000011.1, read on the forward strand.
TCGGGTTCGAGGCGGCCAGGGTCTTGAATCCTCGTCCAGGATGGGCGCCCCGGGACAGGGGCCGGTGTCTCCGGAAGGGCGCTCCCCCGCGGCGGAGCCACCCTCGCTCAGAACAGGAAGTACCGCTGCGCCATCGGCAGCACGTCGGCCGGTTCGCAGACCAGCAGTTCCCCGTCGGCGCGGACATCGTAGGTCTCGGGGTCGACCTCGATGGTCGGGGTGGCGTCGTTCAGGATCATGCTCTTCTTCGAGATGCCGCCGCGCACGTTCTCGACGGCGACGAGGCGCTTCTGGAGCCCGAGGCGCTCGCCGAGGCCGTCCTCGATCGCCGCCTTCGAGACGAAGGTCAGGGCGGTGGCGAAGGGCACCCGGCCGAAGGACCCGAACATCGGGCGGTAATGCACCGGCTGGGGCGTCGGGATCGAGGCGTTGGGGTCGCCCATGGGCGCCGTGGCGATGGCGCCGCCCTTGATCACGAGGTCGGGCTTCACCCCGAAGAAGGCGGGCGTCCACAGCACGAGGTCGGCGAGCTTGCCCGGCTCCACCGAGCCGATATGCGCCGAGACGCCGTGCGCGATCGCCGGGTTGATCGTGTACTTCGCCACGTAGCGGCGGGCGCGCAGGTTGTCGTTGCCGCTCGTGTCGCCGGGCAGCGCGCCGCGCTGGCGCTTCATCTTGTCGGCCGTCTGCCAGGTGCGGATGACGACCTCGCCGACCCGGCCCATGGCCTGGCTGTCCGAGGACATCATCGAGAGGGCGCCGATGTCGTGCAGGATGTCCTCCGCCGCGATGGTCTCGCGGCGGATGCGGCTCTCGGCGAAGGCGAGGTCCTCGGGGATGGCCGGGTCGAGGTGGTGGCAGACCATCAGCATGTCGAGATGCTCGTCGATGGTGTTCTTCGTGTAGGGCCGCGTCGGGTTCGTCGAGGAGGGCAGGACGTTGGCGAGCCCCGCCACCTTGATGATGTCCGGCGCGTGGCCGCCGCCCGCGCCCTCGGTGTGGAAGGCGTGGATGGTGCGGCCCGCGAAGGCCTTGATCGTGTCCTCGACGAAGCCGGATTCGTTCAGCGTGTCGGAGTGGATCATCACCTGCACGTCGTGGAGGTCGGCCACGGTGAGGCAGGTGTCGATGGCGGCGGGCGTGGTGCCCCAATCCTCGTGCAGTTTCAGCGCGCAGGCCCCGGCCCGGATCATCTCCACGAGGCTCTCGGGCCGCGCGGCGTTGCCCTTGCCCGCGAAGGCGAGGTTCATCGGAAAGGCATCCGCCGCCTCGATCATCCGGGCCAGATGCCAGGGTCCCGGCGTGCAGGTGGTGGCGAAGGTGCCGTGCGCCGGTCCGGTGCCGCCGCCCAGCATGGTGGTGACGCCCGAGCACAGGGCCTCGTCGATCTGCTGCGGGCAGATGTAGTGGATGTGGCTGTCGAACCCGCCGGCCGTGAGGATCTTGCCCTCGCCGGCGATGACCTCGGTGCCGGGGCCGACCACGATGTCGACGCCCGGCTGGATGTCCGGATTGCCGGCCTTGCCGAGCTTGGCGATCCGGCCCTTCACGAGGCCGACGTCGCACTTCACCACGCCCCAATGGTCGAGGACCACCGCGTTGGTGATGACGGTGTCGACCGCGCCGTCCTGGTTGGTGACCTGGGACTGGCCCATGCCGTCGCGGATCACCTTGCCGCCGCCGAACTTCACCTCCTCGCCGTAGGTGGTGTGGTCGCGCTCGACCTCGATCACCAGCGACGTGTCGGCGAGCCGGATGCGGTCGCCGGTGGTGGGGCCGAACATGTCGGCATAGGCGGCGCGGGGGAGGGCGGCGCGGGGGGGCAGGGTGGCCATGGTGTCAGAGCGCTCCCATCACGTCGCCGCGGAACCCGTAGACGGTCCGGCCTCCGCCCAGCGGCACCAGCACCACGTCGCGGGTCACGCCGGGCTCGAAGCGCACCGCCGTTCCGGGCGCGATGTCGAGGCGCTGGCCGCGCGCCTTCTCGCGCTCGAAGGTCAGGCCGGGATTGACCTCGTAGAAGTGGTAGTGCGAGCCGACCTGGATCGGCCGGTCGCCGACGTTGGACACGCTCAGCAGGGTGCGCGGCGCGTCCGCGTTGAAGACGATCTCGCCGGGCAGCGTGGTCACGGTGCCGGGCACCTCGGCCGAGGCCGCGCCGCGGATCGGATGGTGCACGGTGACGAGCTTGGTGCCGTCCGGAAAGGTCGCCTCGACCTGGATGTCGTGGATCATCTCGGGAATGCCGTCCATGCACTGCTCGGCCGTCAGCACGTGCCCGCCGGCCTGCATCAGGTCCGAGACCGAGCGCCCGTCGCGGGCGCCCTCGACCACGAAGTCGCTGATCAGCGCCACCGCCTCCGGATAGTTCAGCTTCACCCCGCGGCCGAGCCGGTTGCGGGCCACCTGCGCGGCCATGGCGAGGAGGAGCTTGTCCTTTTCGCGTGGGGTCAGGAGCACGGGGAACCTCGGGGCTTGGGCGCGGACGTCTCTGACGCGGACGTCCCGGGGGAAGGCAAGGACCGTGCGCGGCGGGGCCGCGCCTCGGCGACGCGGCGCGCATGGATGCATCCCTGGCGGGCGAGCGCAAGCGCCCCGCGGCCCGCCCGCCGGTTGACAGGACGCGGCTCCCCGGCCGAACAGCGGGACCGACCCTCACCCGCAGCCAAGGGCCGGCCGTTGACCTATCCCCGCGACCTCGTCGGCTACGGCCGCAACCCGCCGCATCCGCGCTGGCCGGACGGGGCGCGCATCGCGGTGCAGATCGTGCTGAACTACGAGGAGGGCGGGGAGAACTGCGTCCTGCACGGGGATGCGGCCTCCGAGGCCTTCCTGTCGGAGCTCGTCGGGGCGCAGCCCTGGCCGGGCCAGCGCCACATGAGCATGGAATCCCTGTTCGAGTACGGCTCGCGCGCCGGGTTCTGGCGGCTCTGGCGGCTGTTCCGTTCGCGCAACATCCCCGTGACCGCCTTCGCGGTCGCCACGGCGCTCGCCCGCCACCCGGACGTCGCCGCCGCCATGCGGGAAGCCGATTGGGAGATCGCCTGCCACGGCCTCAAGTGGATCGACTACCGCGACTTCACCCGCGCCGCGGAGAAGGCGCACATGGACGAGGCGATCCGCATCCACACCCAGATCACGGGGGAGCGCCCGCGCGGCTGGTATACCGGGCGCTCCTCGCCCCACACCCTGGATCTCGGGATCGAGGCCGGGATGACGTATCTCGCCGATTCCTACGCCGACGACCTGCCGTACTGGATCGACGAGCCCAGCGGCCGGGGCCTCGTGGTGCCCTACACCCTCGACGCCAACGACATGAAATGCGCGGCGATCCAGGGCTTCAACACCGGCGAGCACCTGTTCGCCTACCTGCGCGACACCTTCGACGCGCTCTACGAAGAGGGCGCGGAGGCGCCCAAGATGATGTCGGTGGGCCTGCATTGCCGCCTCGTCGGCCGGCCGGGGCGGATCGGCGCCCTGGTCCGCTTCCTCGACCACATCGCCGCCCACGACCACGTCTGGGTCGCCCGCCGCATCGACATCGCCGAGCACTGGATCCGGCACCACCCGCCGGCCTGAGGCTCCGCCATGAGAGAGATCCGCAGGGACGCCGCCCCACCCCCCGCCCGCCGCCGTCGCAAGGACGGCGAGGCGCGGCGGGAAGCCATCCTCGATGCCGGGCTCGCCGTCTTCTCGAGCCTCGGGCTGCACGGGGCCAGCGTCGAGGGCATCGCCGAGCGGGCCGGCCTCTCGAAGACCAACCTGCTCTACTACTTTCCCTCGAAGGAGGCGCTCTACGTCGCGGTGCTGCGCCGGGTGCTCGCGGTCTGGCTCGATCCCCTCCAGTCCCTCGATGCCGACAGCGAGCCGGCCGCGGCGTTCCGGGGCTACATCCGCGCCAAGCTCACCCTGTCGCGGGACGCGCCCCAGGCCTCGCGGCTGTTCTGCCTGGAGATCGTCCAGGGCGCGCCGCTGCTGCGGCCGGAGCTCGAGGGACCCCTGCGCGACCTCGTCGCCGCCAAGGCCGCGATCATCCGGGGCTGGAGCGCGGCCGGCCGGATCGGCCCGAACGACCCCCACCACCTGATCTTCTCGATCTGGGCGATCACCCAGCACTATGCCGATTTCGCCGTGCAGGTGGATGCCGTCACCGGGCGCGGCCTCGACGACCCGGACTTCTTCGAAGGCGTGGTTGCCAGCACCCAGGCCCTGATCCTGGCCGGCCTCGGCCTGCACTGACCCCGGAAAGTCCGCCCCCGGCCTGGGCAGGGAGCGCCCAAACGGCCGGCAGAACGAAGAGAGTTTAGGCAAGCGGCCCAAAACCGTCCGTGAGAGTTTGACCATTCGGTCCGAATGGGATTGGATCATCGCCGCCGGGGGCGATTCACAGTCTCCGCACCGTGTTCGACCATCCCTGGACTTGAACTGTCCGGGTCACGCTTTCTCAAAGTCTTGTCTTTATCCGGGTCAGGCCCGTGCGAGCGAGGTTGCCATGAATGTCGGCGTCTTCATCCCGATCGGAAACAACGGCTGGCTCCTCTCGGAGAACGCGCCGCAGTACAAGCCGAGCTTCGAGCTGAACAAGCAGGTGGTCCTCAAGGCCGAGGGCTACGGCCTCGACTTCGCGCTGTCGATGATCAAGCTGCGGGGCTTCGGCGGCAAGACCGAGTTCTGGGATCACAACCTCGAATCCTTCACGCTGATGGCGGGGCTGGCGGCCGTCACCAGCCGGATCAAGCTGTTCGCCACGGCCGCGACCCTGTGCATGCCCCCCGCCATCACGGCGCGGATGGCCGCCACCATCGATTCGATCTCGAACGGGCGCTTCGGCCTCAACCTCGTCACCGGCTGGCAGCGGCCGGAATATTCGCAGATGGGCCTCTGGCCGGGGGACGAGTACTTTTCCCGCCGCTACGAATACCTCTCGGAATACGCCCAGGTGCTGCGCGACCTGTGGGAGACCGGTACTTGCGACCGCAAGGGCGAATTCTTCCAGATGGACGATTGCCGCCTCAGCCCACGCCCGCAGGCCGAGATGAAGATCATCTGCGCCGGCCAGTCCGCGGCCGGCATGGAATTCACGGCGCGATACGCCGACTACAACTTCTGCTTCGGCAAGGGCGTGAACACCCCCACGGCCTTCGCCCCCACGGTGGAGCGCCTGGAGGCGGCGAAAGCCGCCACGGGGCGCGACGTCTCCTCCTACGTGCTGTTCATGATCATCGCCGACGAGACCGACGAGGCCGCCCGCGCCACCTGGGAGCATTACAAGGCCGGCGCCGACCAGGAGGCCATCGCCTGGCTCGGAATCCAGGGCGCGGCCGACACCAAGTCGGGTGCCGACACCAACGTGCGCCAGATGGTCGACCCGACCTCGGCCGTGAACATCAACATGGGCACGCTGGTTGGCTCCTATGCCGAGGTGGCGCGGATGCTCGACGAGGTCGCCACCGTGCCGGGCACGGAGGGCGTGCTCCTGGTGTTCGACGACTTCCTGAAAGGGCTCGACGCCTACGGCACCCGGATCCAGCCCCTGATGAAGAGCCGCGCACACATCCAAGCCGGGGCTGAAGCGGGGGCCGAGCCGATGGCGAAGGTGGCGTAATGGAGGGCGCAGCAGCAAAGCCCGCCGGCTATACCGACCCGCAGGGCCGCCAGGGCGGCATCACCCTGGCGGCCCGGCCCGAGCCGATCGCCTTCGACGCGGGCGCCACCGCGCTCATCGTCGTCGACATGCAGAACGCCTACACCACGAAGGGGGGCTACCTCGATCTCGCCGGCTTCGACGTCTCCGGAACGGGGCCAGTGGTGGCGCAGATCGCCCGGGCGGTCCGCGCGGCGCGGGCGGCCGGAATCCGGATCGTCTGGTTCCAGAACGGCTGGGACCCGGACTACGTCGAGGCCGGCGGACCGGGCTCGCCGAACTGGCACAAGTCCAACGCCCTCAAGACCATGCGGGCCCAGCCCGGCATGAACGAGCGCCTGCTCGCCAGGGGCACCTGGGACTACGCCCTGGTGGATGCCCTCAAGCCCGAGCCCGGCGACCTCGTCCTGGGCAAGCCGCGCTACAGCGGCTTCTACAACACCCAGCTCGACAGCCTGCTGCGCGCGGCCGGGATCCGCACCCTGGTCTTCACCGGCATCGCCACCAACGTCTGCGTGGAATCGACCCTGCGCGACGGCTTCTTCCTCGAATATTTCGGCATCGTGCTGGCCGACGCCACCCATCAGGCCGGTCCGCCGGCCCTGCAGGCGGGGGCGCTGTCCAACATCGAGACCTTCTTCGGCTGGGTCTCGGACGTCGCCGCCTTCGAGGCGGCCCTCGGGCCGGACCTTCGACGACCGGAGGCCGCGGAATAGGGCGGCCGATCCGTCCTCGCGCGGGGGCCCGTCCGCTCTCGAGCGTGGAGGCGGCCCGCGCGTGTCCCACTTCCCTCTTGCGGGAGGAAGGACAGGCCCTCGGGCGAGGTTCGTCCGGACGGCCGAGAAGAACGTCTGAAGCAGCGCGCCGGCAAGGGGCAGGAGTGCCCCGTCGCGCGTCCCGCCACCGCCAAGCCCGGCCGATGTCCTGGCCGATCGAGTCGCCCTCCAGGAGTCCCCGACGATGCCCAAGACCGTGATCATCCCGCCCAGCACCGGCAAGCCGCTGGCGCCCTACGTGCCCGGCACCCTGGCGGACGGCGTGCTCTACGTCTCGGGCACGCTGCCCCTCGATGCCGACGCGAACGTCGTCCACGCGGGCGACGCCGCCGCTCAGACCCGCCACGTGCTGGAGACGATCAAGGGCGTGGTCACCGCCGCGGGCGGCACCATGGACGACGTCACCTTCAATCACGTCTTCCTCAAGGACTGGGCCGACTACGCCGCCATCAACGGGGTCTATGCCGAGTACTTCCCCGGCGAGAAGCCGGCGCGCTACTGCATCCAGTGCGGGCTCGTGAAGCCCGACGCCCTGGTGGAGATCGCCTCCGTGGCGCATGTGGGCGGGGCCTGAGGCTTCGCGATGGGCCGCACGATCCACCATGCCGTGCACGGCACCGGCGACCGCACGGTGCTGCTGTCGCCGGGCCTCGGCGGCTCGGCCGCCTACTTCGCGCCGCAGATGGCGGCGCTGACCGCGCGGTTCCGCGTCGTCACCTACGACCATCGCGGCACCGGCCGCTCCGGCGGCCCCCTCGAACCCGGACACGACATCGCCGCCATGGCCCGCGACGCCCTCGCGGTGATGGAGGCCTGCGGCGTCGCCCGCTGCGACGTCGTCGGGCACGCCCTCGGCGGGCTGATCGGCCTCGAACTCGCCCGCACCCATCCGGAGCGCGTCGGCCGCCTCGCGGTGGTCAACGGCTGGGCCAGGGCGGATTCCGCGACGAAGCGCTGCTTTGCCGCCCGCAAGGTGCTGCTGGCCGAGAGCCCGGAGGCATATGTCCGCGCCCAGGCGATCTTCCTCTACCCGGCACCGTGGCTCTCGCAGAACGCGGCCCGCGTGGCGGAGGACGAGGCACATGCCCTGGCGCATTTCCCCGGCCGCGAGACCGTCCTCGCCCGGATCGCCGCCCTCGAGGCCTTCGACCTGACGGCGGATCTCGGGGCGATCGGGCACGAGACCCTGGTGATGGCAGCGGATGACGACGTCCTGGTGCCCTATCTGTGCTCGGAGGACCTTGCGCGCGGCCTGCCGAACGCGCACCTCGACCGGGTCCCCAGCGGCGGCCACGCACACAGCGTCACCCGCGCCGATGCCTTCAACCGGACGCTCGTGGCGTTCCTCGACCGACAGGAGTGATCACCGTGAGCCAGACGAGGCCGAGCGAGGCGGCGCCCACATCCGTCGAGGCCGACGCCTGTGCCGTCGGGGCCGACGCCTGTGCCGTCGCGCCCGGCGCCTTCCGCGGCGCCATGGCGCGCGTGGCCAGCGCGGTCCACCTCGTCACCACCGACGGCGCGGGGGGCCGGGCCGGCTTCACGGCCTCGTCGGTGTGCAGCGTGAGCGACGGGCCGCCGACGCTGCTGGTCTGCATCAACCGGTCGTCCTCCGCCTACGCGGCGGTCAGCGCCAACGAAGGCCTCTGCGTCAACACCTTGGCGCACGACCAAGCCGGGGTCGCCGCCGCCTTCGGCGGGCGGACCCCGATGGCGGCGCGCTTCGAGGCCGGCACCTGGACCACGCTGATCACCGGCGCGCCGGCCCTCCTCGGCGCGCTGACGGCGTTCGATTGCCGCATCGTCGGCCGTCACCCGGTGGGCACCCACGACGTGCTCTACTGCGAGGTCGTGGGCCTCGCCGAGCCGGGCGACGGGCACGGGCTCGTCTACGCCGACCGGGGCTATCACACGGTGCCGCTCGGCGCGGCGGCTCCGCGGGAGGCCGCCGCCTGAGGGCCGGTCCGCCGCAGCGGTCCGGCTGCGCCGAGGCGAGGCCTACCAGCGGTCGCCGCGGCGGGCGCGGACCGAACCGGTGCCGATCTCGTCCTGGTAGCCCTGGGAAACGGCGGCCCGGGCGCGGCCGTCGCGCAGTTCGTGGACATTGCGGGCGCCAGCCTGGCCTTCGAGGCCACCCGGTGCCACGGCGGCGGGGATGCCGGCGGGCGCATTGTAGCTCTGGGCAAGGGCCCCCGAGGCGGACAGGCCGAGGGCGATGGCGAGGGCGGCGGTGAGACGGCGATGGATCATGGCGGTCATCCTGGATCGAACGGGTGCCGTGGAGACGCGAAGCGCACCTGCTGAGTTCCTAGAATTTGTGCATGTCTGCCGCATGAAACAACAGAGAATGCCTGACCACTGTGCAATGAAGCGTGGTTGGGCCGGCAATAGCCCGGCCAGCAGCGAGACCGAGACCTGTCGTTCTCTAATTCCTCGCGCTCGATCAAGGCCTTGCGCGAATGCCTCTTATTCCCGCAGCCTTCGCGGCGGGTTGGCATGATCCTGGAACGGCAGGTGCGGCACGGCACACGCGTCCGCCCTCACGCGGCCCGCGAAGCGCGCAGGCAGACCGGGATCGGGGGCTTCACCTCGCCCCCTGGACGGCCGCCCGTCATCCGGCGCGGCCGATCGTGGCCTCGATCTGGCCGTGGGGCTCGTCGGTCGGAAGGAAGACCTGTCCGCCATGGGCGATGCCGAAGGGCGCGAGGTTCATCGGGATGTAGTGCTTGTTGGGCATCGCGAACCGGATCTCGGCGATGTCGGGGCGGGCCGCCAGCACCGCCTCGCCCATCCGGTACATGCTGTCCTGGACGCCGGCGCTGTAGGTGGTGGCGAAGACCGTGATCAGCGTGTCGAGGATGGCCGCGTTGGCCGCCACCGGCTCGTCCGGCGGCGCGGTCCAGGTCCAGGTCGCGTCCATGCTGGTGGCGCAGATGCGGTCGTCGGTGTCCGGCAGGGTGCGGAAGGCGTCGTCGACGAAGTCGGACCAGCCGGATTCGGTGGTCTTCATCAGGGTGTAGCCGCGCAGGCCCGATTGCAGCACCGACCCGTCCCGGTCGGCCACCAGCCGGACGAAGGGCTGGCCGTTGCCGTCGAGGGTGAAGGTGTGGGGATGCGGCGCGCCATCGACCGCCCGGCGCAGCCAGCGCGTCTCCAGGGCCTCGATGGTGACGGCGGCGACCTGCGGGTAGCGCTCCAGGAACAGGGCCGCGACGTGTCCGACGAAGGCTTCGGTCTCGGCCTCGACGTACTGGGCCGCCGTGATGTTGACGATGTTCTTGATGCTGTCCGTCGCGATGACCTGCCGGTTGTCCGCCGCCGTCCAGGCCGCGCCGAAATCGCCCTCCAGCAGCACCGTGAGGGTGAGCTCGCGCACCGCGTGGCGGGCGCTCCCCCGGGCGAGCCGGAGCACCCGCACGCGGCCCTTGCCGTAGCGTGCCTTCGTCAGCGCCATGATGGGTCTCCTCCGGTGATGGGATGCGAGGATCTCACGCCTCGGCGGCGTGGGCGAGGCGGGCCGCCTCGGCCTGGGCGCCGGCCCGGCTGCCGAGCCCGTTGAAGAACAGGTTCAGGATCACCGCCGACAGGGCGGCCAGCAGGATGCCGGATTCCAGCAGCGGATGCAGGACGTCGGGCATCTGCTTGAAGAAGGCGGGCGCCACCAGGGGGATCAGCCCGAAGCCCACCGACACCGCGACCACGAACAGGTTGTTGCGGTTGCCGGCGAAATCCACCGCGCCGAGGATGCGCGTGCCCGTGGCCGCCACCATGCCGAACATGACGAGCCCGGCCCCGCCGAGGACGCATGGCGGCACCGCCTCCACCAGGGCGGCGAGCTTCGGGATCAGGCCGAGGACGAGCATCACGACGCCGCCGATCACCGTGACCCAGCGCGAGCGCACGCCGGTGACGCCGACGAGGCCGATGTTCTGCGAGAACGAGGTGTACGGGAAGGTGTTGAACACGCCGCCGAGCATCGTGCCGAGGCCGTCGGCCCGCAGGCCGCGGATCAGGCGCGTCTCGTCCACGGTCTCGCCGGTGATCTCGGCGAGCGCCAGGAACATGCCGGTGGATTCAATCATCACCACCACCATGACGAGGCAGAGGGTGAGGCTGGCCACGAGGTCGAATTTCGGCACCCCGAAGGCGAGGGGGCGCACCAGGTCGAACCACGGCGCGGCCGCCACCCGCGACAGGTCGACGAGTCCGAAGCCCCCCGCCGCCGCCATGCCGACCACGATGCCGATGAGCACCGAGGCCGAGGCGACGAAGCCGCGGGCGTACCGGGTCAGGGCCAGGATGACGAGGAGGACGAACAGCGCGAGGCCGAGATAGAGCAGGGCCCCGTAGCGCGGGTTGCCGACCCCGCCCGCGGCCCAGTTCACCCCGACCCGCATCAGCGAGATGCCGATGACCAGGATGACGGTGCCGGTCACCACCGGCGGGAACAGGGGCAGCAGGCGTCCCACCAGGGGCGCGGCGAGGAGGGCGAACAGGCCGGCGACGATGACCGCGCCGTAGATGCCGGCGAGCCCGAGGGCGGGGTTGGTGCCCATGGCGATCATGGGCGTCACCGCCGCGAAGGTCACGCCCATCATCACCGGCATGCGGATGCCGATGCCGGGCAGGCCCCAGCTCTGGATCAGGGTGGCGAGGCCGCAGGCGAACAGGTCGGCGCTCACCAGCATCGCCACCTGCTCGGGCGGCAGCTTGAGGGCGCGCCCGACGATGAGCGGCACCGCGACGGCCCCGGCATACATCACCAGGACGTGCTGGAGGCCGAGCAGGCCCATGGCCACCGGCGGCACCCGGGCGGCCGGCCCGGCCGGGATGGTCTGAGCAGAGCCGTGATCCACGCGTCGGTCTCCCGTCCCGCGAGCCCCGTGGGGCTGCCGCTCCCGGGGTCCGCAAGCCACGTGCCATCCCCGGCCGCCGTTCCGGGGGCGCGGGCGCCCTCGACCGCGCAGCGCTCCGGTGTAAGATCCGGCCCAACAGCGCGGCTTGACGCTGGTCGGGCGAGGACAGGGACATGATCAGGATCACCGCTCTCGCGGGAGCGCTCCTCTGCGCGGGCCTCGGCCAGCCGGCCCTGGCCCGGGTCACCGCCCTCGAGATCCGGACCGTCGAGCCCTTCGCCGACGGCCAGGGCTTCGGCGAGGCCGGCGCCTACGAGCGGGTGATCGGCGTCGCGCGCGGGGAGCTCGACCCGGCCGACCCGCGCAACGCCGGCATCGTCGACCTCGTACGCGCGCCCCGGAACGCGCGCGGGCTCGTGGAATACAGCACCGATTTCTTCATGCTCCGGCCGAAGGATCCGGCCCGCGCCAGCGGCACGCTGCTCTACGAGGTGCTCAACCGCGGCCGGAAGTTCCTCTTCAACTGGGTCCTCGACGCGCCGCCGCAGGCCGCCCAGGCGGTGAACGATCCGCGCACCGCCCAGGATGCGGGCACCGCCCTGGTCCTGCGCCGGGGCGACACCGTGGTCTGGTCGGGCTGGGAGGCGGAGGCCCTGCGCCAGCAGGGCGGCATGGCGATCGACGTGCCGGTGGCGACCCAGGGCGGGGTCCCCATCGTCGAGACCGTGCGCGACGAGCTCGTGAGCGCCACCCGGGGGCCGCCCGAGGCGCCCTTCTTCCTCACCTTCAAGGCGGCGAACACCGACGGGGCGGGCGCCCGCCTCACCGTTCGCCGCCGGGAGGCGGACACGCCGCGCCCCGTCCCGGACGGCGCCTGGACCTTCGCCGGGCCGGGCGAACTCCGCCTCCTGCCCGCGACCGTCAAGCCGGAGCCCGGCACGCTCTACACCCTGACCTACCCGGCGGCGAACCCGAAGGTGCTCGGCATCGGGTTCGCCGCCACCCGGGACGTCGTCGCCCATCTGCGCGGGCCGGCCTCGCCCGGGAACCCGGCGGGCGGCGCGATCCGCCACGCGGTGGCGCTCGGCATCTCGCAGAGCGGGCGCTTCCTGCGGGACTACGTGCATCAGGGCTTCAACCAGGACGAGGACGGCCGGCGCGTCTTCAACGGGATGCTGCTGCACATCTCCGGCATCGGCGGCGTCTACCTGAACGCCCGTTTCGGCCAGCCCTCGCGCACCAACACCCAGCACGAGGACCACCTCTACCCTGAGAACGCCTTTCCCTTCTCGGCCGCTCCCCAGCACGATCCGGTGACGGGCCGGACCGGCTCGCTGCTGCGCGGGGACGGGTTCGACCCGCTGCTGATGGAGGTCAACACCAGCACCGAGTACTGGCAGAAGGGGGCCTCGCTCCTCACCACCGATCCCCTGGGCCGAAGCGACACGGCCCTGCCGGAGACCGCCCGGGCCTATCTCGTCTCCAGCGGGTTTCACTACGGGCGCGCCGGCCTGAACGCGGCCCGCGGGCCGTGCCTCCATCCGCGCAACACGCTCAGCCCGGCCCCGGCCCTGCGCGCCCTCCTGGTCGCCCTGGAGGAATGGGTCTCCCATGGGGTCGCGCCGCCGCCGAGCCGCGTGCCGAATCTCGCCGACGGGACGCTGGTGCCGGCCGCGGAGACGGGCTTCCCCTACATTCCGGGCCTGCGCCTGCCGGACGCCCCGAACGCGATCGCCCGCTTCGCGAGCGCCGTCGATCCCCATCCGGAGAGCGGTCCGCAGTACCGGCCCCTGGTGCCGAAGGTCGATGCCGACGGCCACGACATCGCCGGCATCCGCCTGCCCGACGTCGCCGCGCCGCTCGCGACCCAGACCGGGTGGAACCTCTACGCCGAGCCCTTCCCGGCGGGCGAGCTCTGCGACCGCGAGGGCAGCCGCCTGCCCCTGGCCGAGACCCGGGCCGAGCGCGAGGCGAAGGGCGACCCGCGCCGCTCACTGGCCGAGCGCTACCCGGACCAGGGCGCCCGCACGGCGGCCTTCGCCCGTGCGGCGGACGGACTCGTGGCGGAGCGGCTGCTCCTGCGGGAGGACGCGGAGCGTCTCGTCGCCGCGGTCCGCGCGGCGGAGGCTCAACCCTGATCCGATGCGCGGGGCGCTCCCTTGCGCAGGTCTTCCTTGCGCAGGTCATCATAGAGGCGCTGGACCTCCTGGATCGTCGCGGATCCCCGGCTCCAGTTCGTCTCGCGGACATTGGTCTCGGTGAAGGCGCTGTGCGAGCTGCCGCCGAAGCCGTTGAAGACCGTCTCGGCGCCGTCGAGCCGGTAGTCGATGCGGTAGGACGGGGCGAGGCCCGCTCCCTTGCCCGAACCTCTGCCCTTGCCGGTGACCCCGATCCGCACCAGGGCGTCGCCGTGCCGCTTCTGGCAGAAGCGCATGTTGCCGAGGAGCCGGCGCAGGTACTCCTCGGGCTCGGCCAGGTCGCCCGCGACCTGGATCAGCGTCGCGTCGGGCGGGAGATGCGTCTTGCGGATCATGGCTGGTCCTGCTGCCTGTCGGGCGCCCATCGGCCGGGATGATCGCCGCCCAGACCACATTTTCGCGCCTCTGGCGATCCATGCGCGGCGGAAGGCCGGCCCCGGATGGCCCGTTGCCTGCTATGCCCGCCCGGCCGCCGGCCCCGCGCAAGAAGGATCACGATGCCGACCCTCGACGACCTGAACCAGGCCCCGCGCGAGGACGTCGTCGCCGCCCTCGGGGCGGTGTTCGAGCACGCGCCCTGGGTCGCCGAGGCCGTCGCCGCGCAGCGGCCGTTCCCCACGGTCGAGGCCCTGCTCGCCGCGATGCAGGGGGCGGTGGAGGCGGCGCCCGAGGCGGCGCGCCACGCGCTCCTCGCCAACCACCCGGAGCTCGCCGGACGCGCCGCCCGCGCCGGGACCATCGCGCCCGATTCCCTGGCGGAGCAGGCCGGCGCCGGTCTCGACCGGCTGTCGGAGGCGGAGTACGAGCGGTTCGCGGCCCTGAACGCGGCCTATGGCCGGACCTTCGGGTTTCCCTTCATCCTCTGCATCAAGCGACACGGCCGCGCCTCGCTGCTGCGGACCTTCCAGGCGCGCCTCGCCGCCGATCCGGAGGCGGAGCGCCGGACCGCCCTGTCCGAGGTGTTCCGCATCGCCGCCCTCCGTCTCTGCGCCTTGGTGAGCGGGCCGGGTGCACCCCGCGTCACGGGCCGGATCTCCACCCACGTCCTCGACACCGTCGCGGGCCGGCCGGCGCCGGGCGTCCCGGTGGAACTCCACGAATGGGTGACCGACACCGAGACCGCCCTGGTGGCCCGCACCGTGACCAATGCCGATGGGCGCACCGACGCGCCGCTGATCGGCGGCCGCCCGGTGCCGATCGCCGCCTACGAGTTGCGCTTCCGCATCGGCGATTACTTCCGTGCCAGCTGCCCGGATCTGCCCGAGCCGCCCTTCCTCGACATCGTGACGCTGCGCTTCGGCGTCGCCGATCCGGAGGGGCATTACCACGTGCCGCTGGTGGCGAGTCCGTGGAGCTACCAGACCTACCGCGGCAGTTGAGCGCCGTCGGCTCCCAGATCGCCCGCGTCACGCCGATCCGCAAAACCCTGCGATTCCAGCCGGCTCCGGCATATTCTTTGCGTGCAACCTGATCGACGGCCGGCCGGGCGAGACGCGGGGAGGACGGGCTTTGATCCATTGGTTTTCGGTCCGGAGCCTGATCGGGCGCGGCGCCGCCGCCGCGCTCGTCGCGATCGGGTTCCTGGCGCTCGCCCCGGCCGCCCGAGCCCAGGGCACGCTGATCGCGCCGGGCGGCCAGCCCCGGGTCACCGCCCCGGGCGGCCTGCGCGGACGGGCCGCCCTGCGCCAGCGCCACAAGGCCCGCCACAGGCCGATGCTCCACCGCCGCCACCGCTGAATCGTCCCCGACCCGTCAGCCCTCCGGAGACAAGACCGCATGACCCGTGTCCTCAGCCTTCTCGTTCTCTCCCTCGGCCTTGCCGGCCCGGTCCTGGCCCAGAGCGTCGGCGCGCCGGCCGGCATGGAGGGCGCCACCGCGCCGGGCGGAACCGAGGGCCGGGCCGGCCCGCGCAACGAGGCGGAGGCGATCCGCAGCGGCGAAGCGATCCCGGTCCCGCCCCCGGCCGGCGGCGTTCCGGCCGAGGACAGGCCCGCGCGCGCCACCGAGGCCCCGCCGACGCGTCCCTGACGCTCAGGCCGCGAAGGCGGCGATGAGTTCGGCCGCCACCAGGGCGGCGATCACGGCGGGGCGCTTGTCGCGCACCTGGCGCCCCCCGATCGGGCAGACGAGGCGGGCCAGCGCCGCTTCGTCGAGGCCCATCGCCCGGAAGGCCGAGAGGAACGTCGCCCGCTTCGTGGCGGACCCGATCAGGCCGAGATACGCGAAGGTGTTCGCTTCGAGCAGGCTGGCGCAGATCAGGCTGTCGAGGGTGTGGCTGTGGGTCACCACCACATGGGCGGCCCCCGGGGGCGCCGATTCCGCCGTGGCGCTGGCGGAGCCGACGACGCGCGCGACGCGCGTTCCCGAGACCCGCGCGATCTCCTCGGGGCGCTCGTCGACGATCCGCGTGCGGAACGGCAGCGGGTCGAGGGCCAGAGCCAGGGCGCGGCCGACATGGCCGGCGCCGTAGATCGTCACCAGGGGCGCCTGCGCCGCGCCCTCGGCCTCCCGGGCCTGCAGGGCGGCGAGCGTCTCGGCATCGGCCCGGCGGATCGCCAGGGTCACGTGCCCGCCGCAGCACTGACCGGTCTCGGGTCCCAGCGGCATGCGCAGGGAGGCCTCGACCGCGTGCGCTGCCAGGAGTTCCCGGGCGCGGGCGATGCCCGCCCACTCGTAGGTACCGCCCCCGATGGTGCCGGCGACGCGGTCCGGCATCACCAGCATGGCGGTGCCGGCCTCCCGGGGCGTCGAGCCCAGCGCCTCCGAGAGGGAGAGGAGGGCCGCCGGCTCGCCCAGCGCGAGGGCGGTCGCCAGAACCTCCGACAAGGTCTCCGAGGGGCCGGAGCTCACGGCTGCGCGGACGGGGCGTGTTCGGCCAGCGCCCGCATCCGGTCGACGGCGTCGAGGACGCGCTCGGGCGTCGCCGGGGCGTCGAGGCGGGGACAGTGCCGATGACCGGCGACGCTCGCCACCGCGTCCGACAGGGCGTGCAGGCCGGCGATGCCGAGCATCAGGGGCGGCTCGCCCACCGCCTTCGAGCGGTAGATCGTCTCCTCGCGGTTCTCGTTCTCGTAGAGCGCCACGTTGAAGATGCGCGGACGGTCGCCGCAGGCCGGGATCTTGTAGGTGGAGGGCGCGTGGGTGCGTAGGGCGCCCTTGCCGTCCCACCACAATTCCTCGGTGGTGAGCCAGCCGAGCCCCTGGATGAAGCCGCCCTCGATCTGACCCTTGTCCACGGCCGGGTTCAGGGAGCGGCCGCAATCGTGGAGGATGTCGGCCCGCTCGATCCGGTACTCGCCGGTCAGGGTGTCCACCGCCGCCTGCACGCAGGCCGCGCCATAGGCGAAGTAGTAGAACGGGTGGCCCCGGCCCGCGTCCCGGTCCCAGTGGATGGTGGGCGTCCTGTAGAAGCCCGTGGCGGAGAGCTGGATGCGGGCGAGGTAGGCCTTGTGGATCAGCTCGCCCCAGGCGATCTCCTGGTTTCCCACGCGGACCCGGTTGGGCAGGAACAGCACCGTCTCGGGCTGCACGCTCCAGGCTTCCGCCGCGAAGGCGACGAGGCGGCCCTTCAGGGTCTGGGCGGCGGCGCGGGCCGCCATGCCGTTGAGGTCGGCCCCCGAGGAGGCGGCGGTGGCCGAGGTGTTGGGCACCTTGCCCGTCGTGGTCGCGGTGATGCGGACGCGGTCGGCGTCGATCTGGAATTCCTCGGCCACCACCTGCGCCACCTTGACGTAGAGCCCCTGGCCCATCTCGGTGCCGCCGTGGTTCAGGCCGACCGAGCCGTCGTTGTAGATGTGCACCAGGGCGCCGGCCTGGTTGTAGGCCGTGGAGGTGAAGGAGATGCCGAACTTCACCGGCGTCAGGGCGATGCCGCGCTTGATCACCGGGCTCGTCGCGTTGGCCGCGTGCAGGGCGGCGCGGCGGCCGGCATAGTCGCAATCCGCTTCGAGTCTGCCCACCAGGTCCCGGATGCAATTGTCGGAGATCGTCTGGTGGTAGGGCGTGACGTTGTCGGTCTCGGTGCCGTAGAAATTGCGCTTGCGCACCTCGAGCGGATCGAGGCCGCAGGCATAGGCCACCTCCTCGATCACCCGCTCGGCCGCCACCATGCCCTGGGGTCCGCCGAAGCCCCGGAAGGCGGTGTTGGATTGGGTGTTCGTGCGGTAGGGCCGCGAGGTCAGGTGCACCGCCGGGTAGTGGTAGCAATTGTCGGCGTGGAACAGCGCCCGGTCGGTGACCGGCCCGGACAGGTCGGCGGCCCAGCCGCAGCGGGCGGCGAGTTGCATGTCGACGGCGAGGATCTTGCCGTCCGCGTCGTGGCCCACGAGGTAGTCCACCTCGAAATCGTGGCGCTTGCCGGTGATGACCATGTCGTCGTCGCGGTCGGGCCGGATCTTGGCGGCGCGGCCGGTCTTCTTGGCGACCAGCGCGGCGACGCAGGCGAACAGGTTCGACTGGCTCTCCTTGCCGCCGAAGCCGCCGCCCATCCGGCGGACCTCCGCCGTCACGGCGGAATTCACCGTGCCGAGCACCTTGGCGACGAGGGCCTGGGCCTCGGAAGGGTGCTGGGTCGAGGTGTGGACCGTGACCTCGTCGTCCTCGCCCGGGATCGCCAGCGCGATCTGGCCCTCAAGGTAGAAGTGCTCCTGGCCGCCGATGGCCATGCGCCCCCGGACGATGCCCGGAGCCTCGGCGAGCACCGCGTCGGAATCGCCGCGCGCCAGGGTCATCGGCGGCCAGACCAGCGTTCCGTCGGCGCGGGCCTCGCGGTAGGTCAGGATGGGGGTGAGGTCCTCGTAGGCGACGACGGCGAGGCGCGCGGCGCGGCGGGCGGCGTCCCGGGTCAGGGCCGCCACCGCGAAGATCGGCTGGCCGAGATAGGACACCGTGTCCTCGGCCAGCATCGGCTCGTCGTCCCGGTGCGAGGAGGAGATCTCGTTGACGCCGGGCACGTCGGCGGCCGTGAACACCGCCACCACGCCCTCCGCGGCGCGCACCGGGGAAAGGTCCACCGAGGCGAGGCGGGCATGGGCGCGCGCGCTGAGTCCCAGGCAGACGTGGAGCAGGCCGGCCGGCTCGGCCGCGTCGTCGATGTAGACCGCCGAGCCGCTGACGTGGCGCGCCGCGCTGTCGTGGATGCGCGGCGTGTGGGCTCCGCCCGCGATCCGGTCGCCCGCCCTGGGGGCAGGGGGCGCGCGATCAGGCATGGGCCAGGGCTCCGACGGGAGCCAGACGGGTCTCCGGCGCCCGCGGCGCGGCCTCGTGGATCAGGCGCTCGATGAGGTTGCCGGCGACCCTGAGGCGGTAGGCGGCCGAGGCCCGCATGTCGGTGAGCGGGGTGAAGTCCCGGGCCAGCGCCGCCTTGAAGGCCGGGACCACGGCCGCGTCGAGGGGGTGGCCCACCAGGGCGGCCTCGGCCTGCGCGGCCCGTTTCGGAGTTCCCGCCATGCCCCCGTAGGCGATGCGCGCTTCTGCGACGAGGCCGCCGTCGAGGGTCAGGCGGAAGGCGCCGAGCACGGCGGAGATGTCCTCGTCGAAGCGCTTCGAGACCTTGTAGACCGCCAGGCGCCCCCCCCGCGGCAGCGCCGGGACGGTGACGCCGGTGACGATCTCGCCGGCGGCCCGATCCTGGCGGCCATAGGCGACGAAGAAGGCTTCGAGCGGCAGGTCGCGGGTGCCGCTCCGGCTCGCGAGATGGAGCGTGGCGCCCAGCGCGATCAGGGCGGGCGCCGCGTCGCCGATGGGCGAGCCGTTGGCGATGTTGCCCCCGAGCGTCCCGGCATTGCGGGTCTGGGCCGCGCCGTGGCGCCGGAACAGCTCGCCGAGATCCGGATGCAATTCGGCGAGGGCCGCGCCGGCCGCCGCCAGGGTCACGCCCGCGCCGATGCGCAGGCCCTGCGGCGTTCGCGCGATGGTCGCGAGGTCGCGCACCCGCCCGAGCCAGATCACCGGGTCGAGCACGCGCAGGCCCTTGGTCACCCAGAGGGCGACGTCGGTGGCGCCGGCCACGATCGTCGCCTCCGGATGCTCGGCCACGAGATCCACGAGGGCGCGGGTGGTGGCGGGCGCCAGGAAGCGGCCCTTCGGCCCGGAGACCGCCACGGTCTCGTCGTCGCGCAGGGCCAGCAGCCGGGCGAGGGTGTCGTCGTGGGCGGCGTCGAAGGCGTCCGCCTCGGGAGCGGCCAGCGCCCGCTCGGCGGCGCGCACGATGGGGGCATAGCCGGTGCAGCGGCAGAGATTGCCGGCGAGCGCGTCGTCGATGGGGCTCGGCGAGACCCAGACCTCACCGGCCGCCGCGGGCAGGTCCTTCGTCAGGGCGAAGAGCGACATCACGAAGCCCGGCGTGCAGAAGCCGCATTGCGAGCCGTGCTCCTCCACCATCAGGCGCTGCACGGGGTGCAGGGTCCCGTCGGCCGCGCGCAGGTGTTCCACGGTCAGGAGCTGGCAGCCGTCGAGCATGCCCAGGAACGTGATGCAGGCATCGACGGTGCGGTAGCGCAGACGCTCGGCGCCGACCGGGCCTTCGGGACGCACCACGACCACCGTGCAGGCCCCGCAATCGCCCTCGTTGCAGCCCTCCTTGGTGCCGATCAGCCGCTCGGACCCGCGCAGCCAGTCGAGCACGGTCAGGGTCGGGTCGCAGGCCTCGATCGTGCGCGCCTCGTGGCCGAGGAGGAAGCGGATGGCGTGTCTCATGCGGCCTCTCATGGTGGAACGCGGATCCCTCTCCCCGGAGCGGGAGAGGGGAGCACCGGGTCCGGAGACGTCCCCCCGCTCCCGGTCGCTCCGCGACCGCCCTCAGCCGCGAAGGGGGAGGGTTCTCGATCCGCCTATTGCGGCGGCTTGTCGTCGATGCCCTTCACGTACCAGTTCATGCCCAGGATCATCGGATCGGGCGCGTTCTCGCCCGCCTTCACCACCTCGGTGCCGTCCTGCTTGAACACGGGGCCGTGGAACGGGTGCAGCGTGCCGTCCGCGATCGCCTTCTTGCTGGCCTCGGCCTTGGCCTTCACGTCGTCGGGCATGTTGGCGAAGGGCGCCAGCACGACCATGCCGTCCTTGATGCCACCCCAGGTGTCGTGGCTCTTCCAGGTGCCGTCGAGGACGGCCTTGGCCTCCTGGATGACGTAGCCGTCCCAGTCGTCGACGATGGAGGTCAGCTGGGCCTTCGGGGCGAAGCGCATCTGGTCGGAGGATTGTCCGAAGGCGAGCTTGCCCTGCTTCTCCGCCTCCTGCAACGGCGCGGCGGAATCGGTGTGCTGCGACAGGATGTCGGCGCCCTGGGCCAGCAGGGCCTTCGCGGCCTCGGCCTCCTTGCCCGGGTCGAACCAGGTGTTCACCCAGACGATCTTGAGCTTGATGTTGGGATTCACGGACTGGGCGCCGAGCATGAAGGCGTTGATGCCGCTCACCACCTCGGGGATCGGGAACGAGGCGATGTAGCCCAGCGTGCCCGTCTTCGAGAGCCGTCCCGCGATCTCGCCGCAGATGTAGCGGCCCTCGTAGAACCGGGCCGAGTAGGTCGAGACGTTCGCCGCGCGCTTGTAGCCGGTGGCGTGCTCGAACTTCAGCTTGGGGAATTTCTTGGCGACCTTCAGGGTCGGCTCCATGAAGCCGAACGAGGTCGTGAAGATCAGGCCGTGGCCGGAGCGGGCCAGACTCTCGATCGAGCGCTCGCTGTCGGCCTCGGGCACGTTCTCGAGGAAGCTGGTCTCGACCCGGTCGCCGAGCGCCGCCGCCAGGGCCTTGCGGCTCTGGTCGTGCTGGAACGAGTAGCCGTAATCGGCCACCGGGCCGACATAGACGAAGCCGACCTTCAGCTTCTCGCCGGGCTTCTTCTCCTGCGCCTGCGCTCCACCGATCCCGAGGGCGAGAACGGCCAACAGGGCACCCTGCACAATCCGCATCGATCCGATGTCCTTCAAGGTGTGACGCACGCCTAGCGGTGCGGGGTGAAGACCCGGCCGAGGGCCGCCGGGGCGAGGGAGCCGCCCTGCCGCCTGCCGAGGGAGAGCAAGACCAGGGCCAGGATGGTGGCCAGGTAGGGCAGGGCGGAGAGCGCCTGTCCCGGCAGGCCGAGACCGGCGGCCTGAGCATGGAGCTGGAGCACGGTGGCGCCGCCGAAGAGCATCGCGCCGGCCAGCACCCGCAGCGGGCGCCAGGAGGCGAAGACCACGAGGGCGAGGGCGATCCAGCCGCGCCCGGCCGTCATGGCGGGCGCCCAGAACGGCGTGTAGGCCAGGGACAGGTAGGCCCCTGCGAGACCCGCGCAGGCGCCCCCGAACAGCACGGCGAGGAAGCGCGCCTTGCGGACCTTGAGCCCGAGGGCATGGGTGGCGGTGTGGTCGTCGCCGATGGCCCGGAGGATCAGGCCGGCGCGGGTCCGCCACAGGAACCACCCCACGCCCGCCACCAGCGCGAAGGCGAGGTAGACGAAGCCGTCCTGCCCGAAGAGCAGGCGGCCGATGCCGGGCAGGTCGGTGAGGCCGGGAATCCGGAGATGCGGCGCCGGCTCGCGCTTCAGGCCCACATAGGAGGCGCCGACGAGGCCCGAGAGCCCGAGACCGAGGATCGTCATGGCGAGGCCGGAGGCGACCTGGTTGGCGCTGAGCACCACCGTGAGGATGCCGAACAGGGCCGAGAGGGCGAGGCCCGCGCCGGCGCCGGCGGCGGCGCCCACCAGCGTCGAGCCGGTCTCCACCGCCACCGCGAAGCCGGTGGCCGCGCCCAGCACCATCATGCCCTCGACGCCCAGGTTGAGCACGCCGGCCCGCTCGGCGACGAGTTCGCCGAGCGCCGCGATCATCAGCGGCGTGGCGGCGGCGACGATGGTGACGAGCACCATCTGGACGATGTCGAGGCTCACGCGGCGGCTCCCGGCACGAGGCGGACCCGATAGCGCGACAGGGCGTCGGCCCCGAGCACCAGGGCGAGCAGAAGGCCCTGGAAGGCCCGGGTCAGGTCGAGGGGCAGCTTCAGGTCGATCTGCGCGCCCTCGCCGCCGATGGTGGTCAGCGCGATGACGAGGGCCGCCACCAGGATTCCCGCCGGGGAGAGCCGGCCGAGGAAGGCCACGATGATGGCGGTGAAGCCGTAGCCCGGCGAGATCGAGGGCTGGAGCTGGCCGATCTTGCCCGCCACCTCGGCGATCCCGGCGAGCCCCGCCGCGCCCCCGGAAACCGCGAAGACCGCGAGCGTCAGGCGGGCGTCGCTGAAGCCGGCGAAGCGCGCCGCGCGGGGGCTGGCGCCCACCACCCGCACGGTGAAGCCGAACAGGGTTCGGGCGAGCACCAGGGTGGCGACGACGATGGCGGCGAGGGCGATCGCCACGCCGGCATGCAGGGTGTCGCCCTCCATCAGGTAGGGCAGGCGGGCGGCGTCATCGAAGGTGACGCTCTGGGGGAAGTTGAAGCCGGCCGGATCGCGCAGGGGACCGCGCGCCATGTAGTCGAGGAGCAGTTCGGCGACGTAGACCAGCATCAGGCTGGTCAGGATCTCGGAGACCCCGAGGCGGACCTTGAGCAGGGCCGGGATCAGCCCGTAGAGCATGCCCGCGAGGGTGCCGACGACGAGCATCAGGGGCAGCACCCAGAGGGTGTTGCCGGCAGCCCCGTGGGTGGCGACGCCGATCCAGCCGCCGAACAGGCCGCCGACCACGAACTGGCCCTCGGCGCCGATGTTCCAGATGTTGGCGCGAAAGCAGAAGGCGAGGCCGGTGGCGATGAGGGCGAGGGGCGCCGCCTTCAGGGCCACCTCCTGGAGGGACCAGACCTCGCTCAAGGGGGCCACGAAATAGGTGACGAAGGCGGCGGCCGGGGAGCGGCCCATGGCGGCGACCACGAGGCCCCCGACCACCAGGGCGGCGGCGAAGGCCAGGACGGGCGAGAGCGCGTCCATCAGGGCCGAGCGGTCGGTGCGCGGCGTCAGGTCAATGCGCATGGGTCGGCTCCCGGGCGAGGTCCGGGGTGATCGCCGCCGGCGGCGGGGCCGGGGGCACCGGCTCCCCCCCGCCCATGAGCAGGCCCAGGGTCTCGCGGGTGGTCTCGGCGGCCGGCACGGCCGGCGACAGGGCGCCGTCGTGCAGCACGGCGATGCGCCCGGCGATCTCGAACAATTCGTCGAGGTCCTGGCTGATCACCAGGACGGCGGCGCCGCGCCCGGCCAGATCGAGGAGCGCCTGCCGGATATGGGCGGCGGCCAGCGCATCGACCCCCCAGGTCGGCTGGTTGACCACGAGGATGCCGGGCTCGGCCAGGATCTCGCGGCCCATCAGGTACTTCTGCAGGTTGCCGCCCGACAGGGTGCCGGCGGCGGGGTCGGGTCCGGCCTTGCGCACGTCGAAGGCGCCGATCACGGCCTGGGCCAGGGCCTTCGCGGCGGCGCGGCGCAGGATTCCGAAGCGGCTCAAGCCGGCCGTCGCGTGGCGCGACAGGATGGCGTTGTCGGACAGGCTCAGGGTCGGGGCCGCGCCGTGGCCGTTGCGCTCCTCCGGCACGAAGCCGGCTCCGCCCCGCCGCCGGGCCGTGATGCCGAGGCGCCCGGACGCGACGCCGTCGAACCGCACCATCCCGGGCTCGGGCGCCAGGGCCTCGCCCGAGAGCGCGTCGAACAGTTCGGCCTGGCCGTTCCCCGCGATGCCCACGATGCCCACGATCTCGCCGCCGCGCACGGTGAGCGAGACGCCGCCGAGAGCGGTGCCGTGCAGGCCCGGGGCGGCGAGGGTGAGCCCGGACAGGACCAGGCGCTCGGGCCCGGCCAGCATCCCCGAGGGCGGCTTCACCTCGCCCACCTGCGCGCCCACCATCAGGGCGGCCATCGAGCGGGCGGTCTCGGCGCGCGGGTCGCAGGTGCCCACCACCCGGCCGCCGCGCAGGATGGTGGCGCGCGCGCAGAGCCGGCGCACCTCGTCGAGCCGGTGCGAGATGTAGAGGAGCGCCCGGCCCTCGTCCCGCAGGCGCTCCAGCACGGAAAACAGCAGCTCCGCCTCGCCCGGCGTCAGCACCGAGGTCGGCTCGTCGAGGATCAGGAGCTTGGGATCCTGCAGCAGACAGCGGATGATCTCGATGCGCTGGCGCTCGCCGGCCGAGAGCGACCAGACCGGACGGTCGGGATCGAGATGCAGGCCGTAGGTGGCGCCGACCGCGCCGATGCGGGCCTTGAGGGTGCCTCCGCTCAGGGCCGGGGGCATCACCAGGGCGATGTTCTCGGCGACGGTGAGATTCTCGCACAGGGAGAAGTGCTGGAACACCATGCCGATGCCGAGCGCCCGGGCCGCCTCCGGATTGCCCAGACGCACCACGTCGCCGCGATGGGTGACCACCCCCTCGGTGGGCTCCAGGAGCCCGTACAGGATCTTCATCAGGGTCGACTTGCCGGCCCCGTTCTCGCCCAGCAGGGCGTGGATCTCGCCCGCACGGATCTCGAGGTCGACCCCGTCATTGGCCGTGAAGTCGCCGAAGCGCTTGACGATGCCGTAGGCGCCGAACAGGGGCGTCGGCCCCTCCGTCCGTCCCGGGGGCGCGACGGGCGCCACCCTAGAGCGTCCCGAACAGCGTGCGGGCGAGGCGGGTATGGGCCTCGCGCAATTGCCCGGTCTCGATTCCCAGGGGCTGGCCGTCGACCACGCGCCAGGCGCCCGCCACCATCACCCGGTCGGCCCGGTGGGCGCCGCAGAGTACCAGGGCGGCCAGGGGATCGTGCGCACCGGAGAAGCGCAGTTCGTCGAGGGTGAACAGCGCGAGGTCCGCCTCGCGGCCCTCCGCGATCCGGCCGATGTCGCTGCGCCCGAGGCAGGCGGCGGAGCCCTCCGTCGCCCAGCGCAGGGCGTCGAGATGGGTCACGGCCTCGGCCCCGTAGGTCAGGCGGTTGATCATCAGGGCGTGGCGCACGCCCTCCATCAGGTTCGAACTGTCGTTGGAGGCCGAACCGTCGACGCCGAGGCCGACGGGGCTGCCCGCCGCCTCCAATTCGCAGGTCCGGCACTGGCCCGAGGCCAGGGTCATGTTCGAGGTCGGGCAGTGGCACACGCCGACGCCGGCCGCCCCGAGGCGCCTCACCTCGGCATCGTTGAAGTGGATGCCGTGGGCGAGCCAGGTGCGCGGCCCCAACCAGCCCACCTCCTCCAGGTAGTCCACCGGGCGCTGGCCGAACATCGCGACGCAGTAGCGGTCCTCGTCGAGCGTCTCGCCGAGATGGGTGTGCAGGCGGCAATCGTGGGCGTCCGCCAGCGCCGCGCTCTCGCGCATCAGGCGCTTCGTGACGTTGAAGGGCGAGCAGGGGGCCAGCCCGATCTGCACCATCGCGCCGGGCTTCGGGTCGTGGAACAGGCGCAGGACCCGCTCGCTGTCGGCCAGGATGGTGTCGTCGTCCTGCGTCAGGCATTCGGGGGGCAGGCCGCCGTCGCGCTCGGACAGGCTCATGGAGCCGCGGGTGACGAAGGCGCGGATGCCGAGCGGCCCGGCCTCCTCGACCTGGATGTCGACGGAGGATTCGAGCCCCTTGGGGAAGAGGTAGTGGTGGTCGCCCGCCGTGGTGCAGCCGGAGACCAGGAGCTCGGTGTAGGCCAGCCGCGTCGCCAGCCGGAACGCCTCCGGGGTTATGCGGTCCCAGACGGTGTAGAGCGCCTTCAGCCAGGGGAAGAGGGGCTTGTTGATCGCCACCGGATGGGCGCGGGTCAGCGTCTGGAAGAAGTGGTGGTGGGTGTTGACGAGGCCCGGGATGACCACGTGGCGCGCGGCATCGAAGGTCTCGTCCACCGGGGCGGCGGGCGCCGCGCCCGCCCGCACCCGCTCGACGATGCGGGTGCCCTCGACGACGAGGCCGCCGCCGGAATCCTGGGCCAGGATCGCCAGAGGGTTGCGGATCCAGAGACGCTTCAATGGGCTGCCTTCGACCATTCTGTCCGTCTTCTCCTCAAGGTCCGCGCGCGCCGGCGCGGACATCCTGCATGGCGAGCGAGGATCGGTCGACGCGAGGCACCCGGCTCCTACAGCACGTGGAAGGCGACACCGGCCAGGAAGCTCTTCTCCTCGGTGCCCTTGAAGTTGAAGCGCTCGATGTTGCCGAACTTGTTGTGCCAGTACTGGAACCCGACGAACACATCGACGCGGTTGGGCTGATCGTAGATCAGCTTGCCCACGTCGAGAACCAGGTTGGTGCGCGACAGGAACTCCAGGCCCGTCTTCGGATTGAAGGCGAAGGCCCCCGGATCGCTCACGCCCCGTCCCTTGGGCAGGACGATGTTGTTGAAGCCCGCGATGCTCAGGGGCAGGCCCGTGAAGGTCAGCGGAAAATTGTAGACGATCTCGAACTCCGGCACGACGTCGAAGCTGACGTCGCGGTTGGGCGCCACGTTGAATCCGTTGCGGTTCCACTCCTTGTAGGCGTGCACCGAGGCGTTGAGGAAGCCAGCCGGCACGTCGAAGGCGAAGTTCAAGCCCCCCACCACGTCGCGCTTCTTCGAGCCGAAGGCGTCGTTCTGCGCGTTGGCGTCGAAGCCGAAGGCCAGCGACACGTCCTTGACGATCCCGGGCACCACGAAGGCCTTGGTGCCGGTGAGCGCGTTCAGGCTCAGCGTGCCGCGGTAGAGGCCGTAGGCCTCGGTGTTCCCGTAATCGTAGAAGGTCGGCACCCCGAAGCCGTCGGTTCTGCCGGCCGGGAACTGGGCGCCCGACTTCAGGATGTCGAGGGAGAAGAAGTTCGTCCCGTACTCCCAGGCATCGGCATGGGAGATATTGAGGATGTGCTTGGGCGCGTCCTGGTTGCGGAAGCTGCCATCGGCCCGCTGGACCTGGCTGCCCGGGTTGGCCGCCGGGAACTGGTAGCGGTAGCTCACCTGCGTGTCGGAGAACAGGAAGAAGGCGGAGGGGACCTCGGCGGGCGCCACCGGAGCCTTCTCGCTCTTCAGATCGGCTCCGGCGGCCGGCGCGAGGGCGGAGAGGCCCAGGGCCGCGGCCGCCATGGGCAGAGCGAACTTCGTGATGGTCATGTCGTCCCCCGGAGGCTTGCTTGCCCGTCGGGAGCGCACTGCAGCAACCGTTATGCCAGCGCGCGAGCCATCCGGGCGTTGGTTCGCGCCGGGGACAAATCTGCAACAATCGCATCGGCCGCGCCCGGGCGGCGGCGGCGGCCTCCCCGTTTCGGGGCCGGAACAGCCGGAACCGCGCGGGACCGGGACCGAATCGCCGCTTCCGCCGGCGCGGCGCCCTGGTGCTTCGCGAAACCCGCACTAGGATGCGTCCACGACCTCCGGCTTGCCTCGTGGCCGCGAAGGCGAGTCCATCGAGAGCCCGTGCCCGCGTCCCAAACCCGTGCCGAACGCCTGGCGGACGCGATCGCCGGCGACATCCTCGCAGGAACCCTCGCACCGGGCGTTCATCTCGACGAGCAGGTCCTCGCCAGGCGCTTCGGCGTCTCGCGCACGCCGGTGCGCGATGCCCTGCGCCTGCTCAGCGGGACCGGATTGATCGACCTTCGCCCCCGCATCGGCGCCACGGTGCGGACGATCACGCCCGACGAGCTCGACATGCTCTTCATCGCCATGGGCGAGGTCGAGGCGACCTGCGCGCGCCTCGCCACCCTGAGCATGACCCCCGCCGAGCGGGCCGCCCTGCAGAACCTGCACGAGGCGATGGGCCGCCTCGCCGAGGCGGGCGACCGGGAGGGCTACGCCGACGCGA
Organism: Methylobacterium sp. Leaf104; assembly: GCF_001422885.1. Lineage (GTDB taxonomy): Bacteria > Pseudomonadota > Alphaproteobacteria > Rhizobiales > Beijerinckiaceae > Methylobacterium. The sequence continues at coordinate 30,638 of NZ_LMMZ01000011.1, forward strand.
ACCAGACGTTTCACGGCGCCCTCTACACGGGCGCGCACAACAGCGTCGTGGAGGAGATCGCCATCTCTCTTCGGCAGCGCCTCACGCCCTATCGGCGGGCACAGTTCCGGGCACCCGGGCGCCTGCAGCGCTCGCATGCGGAGCACGGTGCCGTCGTCCGCGCCGTGCTGTCGCGGGATGCGTCCGCGGCGAACGCCGCCATGCTGATCCACATGAGCATCGTCGAGGACGCGTTCGAGACCGTGGACGCGGTCCCGGCCCAGGACCGTGCGACGGCCCGCGAGGCCCCGGACCGGCGGAAGCGTCCGGCCGACGAACCGGCCGGCCTCCGCCTGGAGCGGCTGCGCCGCTGACCGCGCCGTCGAATGTCGCAGCCTGCCGGACAACGAGGCAGGATCGGGCATAATTTGGGCGTGTCGAGCGGCACCGGTGCATACATGATCGGGGCAGATTCGCGGTCGGGCGCAGCCTCTGCACGCCCGTCGCCGGGAACGACCCTCCGACCCGGTGCCCCGGCATGTCCCAGATCCTCGCGGCCGAACCCGCCCCCCTGCCCATCGATCCCGCGACCACGGCGCTGGTCGTCATCGACATGCAGCGCGACTTCCTGGAGCCGGGCGGCTTCGGCGAGACCCTGGGCAACGACGTGTCGCTGCTCCAGGCGGCCGTGCCGCCGATCCGCGCCGTCCTCGCCGCCGCGCGCCGGGCCGGACTCCTCATCGTGCATACACGGGAGGGTCACAAGCCGGATCTCTCCGATGCGCCGCCGGCCAAGCTGGAGCGGGGCGAGCCCTCCGCGCGGATCGGCGCGCCGGGTCCGATGGGCCGCATCCTGATCCGGGGCGAACCGGGCCACGGCATCGTCCCCGAATTGGCGCCGATGCGGGGCGAGGTGGTCATCGACAAGCCGGGGAAGGGCGCCTTCTACGCCACCGATCTCGGGGCGGTCCTCGCCGCCCGCGGGATCGGCACCCTGCTGGTCTGCGGGGTCACCACCGAGGTCTGCGTCCACACGACGATCCGCGAGGGCAACGACCGCGGCTATCGCTGCGTGGCGATCGGGGACGGGTGCGCCTCGTACTTTCCCGAATTCCACCGGGTCGGCCTCGCGATGATCGCCGCACAGGGCGGCATCTTCGGCTGGGTCGCCGCCTCGTCGGCGGTGATCGCGGTCCTCGGCGCCGCGCGCTGAGCGCGGGGCCGGCGCCCGACCGAAACCACGTCCAGGCACGCGCAGGCACGCGGGAGCGGCACACCAGCAGGAAGGACCCAGGTCATGGCGGCGGACACACACGGGACGGGGCCGGCGACATCCGGCATCGGCGGGCGCTTCCGTCCGGGGCTCTGGGTGCCGGGCGACTGGAACGCCTTCTTCGGCTTCGGCACCAACATCCTCGTCAACCTCCTGGTGCTCACCGGCCTCCTGCGCTTCGTGCTCGGCATGCCCGACGCGATCACCTTCGGGCGCATCCTGCCGGCCATCGGGCTGATGCTGTGCCTCTCCACGGCCTATTACGGCTGGCTCGCCTACCGGCTCGCCGAGGCGACCGGGCGCGACGACGTCTGCGCGCTGCCGTCGGGCATCAGCGTGCCGCACATGTTCATCGTGGTCTTCGTGATCATGCTGCCGATCAAGCTCGCCACCGGCGATCCGCTGAAGGCCTGGGAGGCGGGCCTCGCCTGGGTCTTCATCCAGAGCTTCATCCTGATGATCGGCGGATTCGCCGCCCCGGTGATCCGACGGATCACCCCGCGGGCGGCGCTGCTCGGCACGCTGGCCGGCGTCTCCGTCACCTTCATCGCCATGCGCCCGGCCCTCGAACTCATCACCACCCCGGTGATCGGCGTCGTGGCCTTCGCGATCATCCTGCTCGCCTGGTTCGGGGGCCTGCGCTACCCGGGCCGCCTGCCGGCGGGCCTGGTGGCGATCCTGTTCGGGATGGTGGTGGCCTGGGGGGCCAAGCTGTTCGGCCTCGATATGGGCGGCGTCAGCGGCCCCGGCCTGGCGGCGGCGTTCCAGGGCATCGGCTTCTCGGTGCCGCTGCCCGCCGTCGGTCACGTCTTCTCGGGGTTCGACTTCATCGGGATGATCCTCGTGACCGCGATCCCGTTCGGCATCTACGACCTCGTGGAGGCCATGGACAACGTCGAGAGCGCCGAGGTGGCGGGGGACCCCTATCCCACCACCCGCGTGCTCACGGCCGACGGCGTCGTCAGCCTGATCGGCTGCCTGATGGGCAACCCCTTCATCAACGCGGTCTATATCGGCCATCCCGGCTGGAAGGCGATGGGCGGGCGCATCGGCTATTCCTTCGCCACCGGGGCGGTGGTCCTGCTCCTGTGCTGGCTCAACCTGGTCTCGCTGCTCTCCAGCCTCGTGCCCGTGGTCGCGATCGCCCCGATCCTGCTCTACATCGGCATGCTGATCGGCGCGCAGGCCTTCCAGGAGACGCCCCATTCCCACGCGCCGGCCATCGTGCTCGCCTTCGCGCCGCACCTGGCCGCCTGGGCCAAGACCCTGATCGACGGGGCGCTGGGCGCGGCCGGCACCAGCGCGGCGGCGGTGGGCCTCGCCAAGCTGGGGCAGGCGGGGGTGCTCTACGAGGGCCTCGGCGTCCTCGGCGAGGGCGCGATCCTCGGCGGGCTGATCCTCGGCGCCATCGCGGTGTTCATCATCGAGCGCGACTTCGCCAAGGCGGCCGCCTTCGCCCTCGCGGGGGCGGCGCTCACCTTCTTCGGCTTCATGCACGGCCCCGCCGTCGGCATCGCGGTCACGCCCGGCCTGGCGCTTGCGTACGCGATGGTGGCGGCCCTGCTCTACGCCGCGGCGCGCTCCACGGCGACCGCACCCGCCGGGCCGCCCTCGACACACGCCGCCGTGCCGGCAGAATAGACACCGCTCCGCGTGGCCGGGAGTCCGGCCCCGCGGAGGGACATCTCGGGAGGACGCCCATGTCGGAGCCCAACGACCCGCCGCCCGGCGGCCTCGACGCCTATATCGACGCGGCGGCCGGGCTGCTCGCCATTCCCCTCGATCCGGCCTGGATCGGCGCCATCGGCAGCAACCTCGCGGTCCTGCGCGCCGCGGCCGACCACGTGGCCGCGTTTCCCCTGCCCGACGAGGCGGACGCCGCCCCGGTCTACGAAGCATGAGCGGTTCGGACACGATGCCAGACCCGCGGCCCGATCCGAGCACGCTGACGGCCGAGGCGCTGGCGACGGCGTTTCGCGACGGAACCACGACCGCCGCCGCGAACGTCGCCGCGACCCTGGCGCGCATCGCGCGGGTCGACGGCGCGGTGAACGCCTTCACGGACGTGCTGGCGGAGCGCGCGCGGACCCGCGCCACGGCCGTTGACGCGGCCCAGGCCCGCGGCGAGCCGGCGGGGCCTTTGGCCGGCGTGCCCTTCGCGGTCAAGAACCTGTTCGACATCGCCGGGCTGCCGACCCGGGCCGGCGCGAAGATCAACCGCGACCGCGCCCCGGCGGCCCGCGACGGCGCCCTGGTGCGCCGGCTGGAGGCGGCGGGCGCGATCCTGGTCGGCGGCCTCAACATGGGCGAGTACGCCTACGACTTCACCGGCGAGAACGTCCATGACGGGCCGACCCGCAACCCGCACGCGCTGGGCCACATGTCCGGCGGCTCGTCGGGCGGCTCCGGCGGGGCCATCGGGGCCGGCCTGGTGCCGCTCGCGCTGGGCTCCGACACCAACGGCTCGATCCGGGTGCCCTCCGCCTTCTGCGGCTGCTTCGGCCTCAAGCCCACCTACGGGCGCCTGACGCGGGCGGGCAGCTTCCCCTTCGTCGGCAGCCTCGACCATCTCGGCCCGATGGCCCGCAGCGTCACGGACCTCGCCCTCGGCTACGACGCCATGCAGGGGCCGGACCCGGACGATCCCGTGGCCACGACGCGGGCCGCCGAGCCGGTCCTGCCCGGCCTCGGCGAGGGTCTCGGCGGCCTGCGCGTCGCGGTGGCGGGCGGCTACTTCGCCCGCGGCGGAGACCCCGAGGCCTTCGCGGCGGTGGCCGTGGTGGCCCGAGCCCTCGGCGCCGCGCGCACGGTCGAGATCCCGGAGGCGGCCCGCGCCCGGGCGGCGGCCTATCTCATCACGGCGGCCGAGGGCGCGGCCCTCCATCTCGAGCGCCTGCGCACGCGCGGGCACGACTTCGACCCGGCCGTGCGCGACCGGCTGATCGCCGGGGCCATGATCCCCGCCCCGCTAGTCGAGCGGGCGCAGCGCTTCCGCCGCTGGTACCGCTCCGCCGTGCACGCGCTGTTCCGCGAGGTCGACGTGATCCTGGCGCCCGCCACCCCGTGCCGTGCGCCCCGCTCGGGGCAGACCAGCTTCGTCCTCGACGGGGTGACCCTGCCGGTGCGGGCCAATATCGGCGTGTTCACCCAGCCGATCTCCTTCATCGGCCTGCCGGTGGTGGCGGTGCCGGTGCGCCTCGACGACGGCCTGCCGCTGGGCGTCCAGGTCATCGCAGCCCCCTGGCGCGAGGACCACGCCCTGCGGGTGGCCCACCAGCTGGAGCGGGACGGTGTGGTCCAGGCCCCCGTGGCGAACCTGTGAGCGAGGCCGCGATGATCATCGACGATCCGGCCGTGAAGGCCGAGGTGGCGGCCGCCTTCGCGGCCTACGAGGCGGCCCTGGTGGGCAACGACGTGCCGACCCTGGAGGCCCTGTTCCACGACGATCCGCGGACGATCCGCTACGGCGGCGGCGAGAACCTCTATGGGATGGACGCGATCCGGGCCTTCCGCCGGGCGCGCGCGCCCGAGGGCCTGGCCCGCGCGCTCAGGGACACGGTCATCACCACCTACGGTGCCGATACCGGGATCGCCATGACGCTGTTCACCCGGCCGGGCGCGCCGGGCCGCATCGGGCGCCAGAGCCAGACCTGGATCCGCTTTCCCGACGGCTGGAAGGTGGTCGCCGCCCATGTCAGCGTCATCGAGGGCTGATCCGTCGGCGGGGCGGCGGATCAGGCGCCGTCGAGCGCCTTGGACAGGCGGCGCACGCGCCCCCCGCGCTTCTCGTAGGCGAAGAGCGCAGCGAGGCTCTGTCCATCGGGCGCGGCGGCATCGGCCGGGGTGCCTTCCCAGTCCGCCTCAGGCGTCGGGGCCTCCGTCCCGGACGGGGCCGTGCCGAGGGGCGGCAGGCGCAGGCCGGCACGCCGAACCACCTCCCGGTCCCGCTCGATCTGCGCCGCCGTCTCGGCGTCGGTCAAGACCAGCGCGGAGGCGCCGTCCCGGAACCGGATCTCCACGGACCAGGCCGGCCGCGCGTCGCCGCCGAGGACGTCGAGGCCAGCCTGCGCGACGGCAGCGGCGAGGCCCAGCGGGTTCGGCAGAGGGCCGGTGGCCGCCAGGGCCTCCCGCAAGCCCCGCGCGATGCCGCTGCGCCGCGGGGCCTGCCGCTCAGGCGGCGCGAGGACCAGGGCCTCCAGGTCCTCGACCCCCCGCAGGCTTCCGTCGGGCAAGCCGAAGACGCCGAATTCGTAGGATCCCGGCCCAGGGCCGAAGGTTCCGGCGGTGATCTGAATGGCGATCATCGATACTTTCCGTCCGAGCCGATCCCGATGCCCGGGGGTTGAGAGGTCCATCAACGTCGAACGTCGTCAGGTGTCGCGAGGCCCTGTGTCGGAAACAGGGCGCGCGCCCGGGATCGCATTCGACCTCCGATTGCCGTGGAGCTAGGATCGACGTCGAACAGCCCCCTGCGACCCTTGACAGCTCGGGATCGAGACCGGCCAAGGACGGATCAGGTCCACGCTTTCGAGGTCTTTCCGGCATGCAGGTGATCGAGACGGAGATTCCGGCGGTGCGGCGGGTGGTGCCGACGCGCTTCGGCGATGACCGCGGCTGGTTCTCGGAGACCTACCGGGCCGACATCCTGGCGCGCGCCGGCATCGCGGACGTGTTCATCCAGGACAACCAGTCCTTCTCCGCCCCSCGCGGCACCGTGCGCGGCCTGCACTTCCAGCGCGCCCCCATGGCCCAGGCCAAGCTGATCCGGGTGCTGTCGGGCGCCATCCTGGACGTCGCCGTCGANCGCGGCACCGTGCGCGGCCTGCACTTCCAGCGCGCCCCCATGGCCCAGGCCAAGCTGATCCGGGTGCTGTCGGGCGCCATCCTGGACGTCGCCGTCGACCTGCGCCGCGCCTCGCCCAGCTTCGGCCGGCACGTGGCCGTGCGCCTCGAYGCGCAAGCCGGCGAGCARCTCTACATCCCGGTCGGCTTCGGGCACGGCTTCTGCACCCTGGAACCCGACACCATGGTGGCCTACAAGGTCGCCGGCGGGGTCTACAGCCCCGAGCACGAYGGCGGCCTGCTCTGGAACGATCCGGCCCTCGCCATCGCCTGGCCGGTGAGCGAGGCCGAGGCCCAGCTCTCGGCCAAGGACCGGGTCGCCCCGCGCCTGGCCGATCTTCCGCCGCTTTTCTGAAGCTCYTGCGGCAGACGATTCTGAAGCTCYTGCGGCRRACGATTCTTGCGGCGRACGATTCYTGCGGCGGACGGCCCGGCCGGCGCCGGTCCCGCCGCACCACCCCATCGCCGGATCGTCCRYCGATCCGGCCTCACGAGAGACCCGTCATCCCATGCGCATCTTGGTCACCGGCGGCTGCGGCTTCATCGGATCGGCGCTCGTGCTGCACCTGGTGCAGGCGCTCGGGCACGMGGTGGCGACCCTCGACGCGCTCACCTACGCGGCCAACCCGATCTCGCTCCAGCCGCTGGCGGRCGACCCSMGSCACCGGCTCGTCGAGGCCGACATCTGCGATCCGGGGGCCGTGCACGCCCTCTACGCCGACTTCCGGCCCGAGGCGGTGATGCACCTGGCCGCCGAGAGCCAYGTCGACCGCTCGATCACCGATCCGGGCGCCTTCATCCGCACCAACGTGGTCGGCACCCAGGTCATGCTCGACGGGGCGCGCAGCCACTGGGAGACGCTGGCGGGACCCGAAAAGGCGGCCTTCCGCTTCCTGCACGTCTCCACCGACGAGGTCTACGGCTCGCTGCCGCCCGACGGCTTCTTCACCGARGCCAGCCGCTACGACCCGCGCTCGCCCTACTCGGCCTCCAAGGCGGCCTCCGACCACCTGGCCCGCGCCTGGCACGAGACCTACGGCCTGCCCGTGCTGGTSACCAACTGCTCGAACAATTACGGCCCGCGCCACTTCCCCGAGAAGCTCATCCCCTTGATGATCCTCAACGCGCTGGAGGGCCGGCCGCTGCCCGTCTACGGCGACGGCCTGAACGAGCGCGACTGGATCCACGTGGAGGACCATGCCCGCGGCCTCGTGGCCGTGCTGGAGCGGGGCCGGGTCGGCGAGACCTACCTGCTCGGCGGGCGCGCGGTGCGCAACAACCTCGCCGTGGTCCAGGCGCTCTGCGCCG
>NZ_LMMZ01000012.1 GCF_001422885.1 Methylobacterium sp. Leaf104
CCCGCCGCGCCGTCCCGAGCAAGGATATYYTGCAGCGGAGATGAAGTTGGCGCAGTGGACGGGCGTGACGGTGTCGACGAGGTGCCCGATGGCTGACCACAGTCCCTCGACGGTTCGCACTGAGGGCTTGCGTAACAGCGCTTTCAGCTTCGAGAAAGCCATCTCGATTGATGGTGTGGATGGCTCCTGCTCCCGGCTTTGCGTTGGGGCATAGTCAGGATGTTGTCGCCTCAAGCTGAGGAGCCACTCATGTCCGAGCTTGTTACGGTCGGGATTGACCTCGCGAAAATTGACCTCGCGAAAAGTGTTTTCCAGATCCACGGTGTCGATGAGAACAGTCGTGTTCTCGTGCGTCGCCAACTGCGTCGAAGTCAGTTGCTCGCGTTTTTTAGAGAAGCTGCCGCGATGCCTGATCGGCATGGAGGCCTGCGGAGGCGCTCACAACTGGAGGCGGAAGCTTCAGGAATTGGGGCATGACGTCCGGTTGATGCCGCCGTCTTACGTGAAGCCCTACGTGAAGCGCGGGAAGACGGACGCAGCCGACGCGGCGGCCATCTGTGAAGCGGTCACGCGTCTCTCCATGCGGTTCGTTGCCGTAAAGAGCGAAGCCTGCTCGTCGGTCCTGGTCGTCCACCGCACACGGGATCTTCTGGTCCGCCAGCGCACGCAAATCTGCAACGCGATCCGCGCCCACATGACGGAGTTCGGCGTCATCGCAGCGAAAGGCGCACAGAAGGTCGATCGGCTGAAGACGCAACTGCACGAACTGCCGGAAGCGGCCCGATTGCCCATCAGCCTGCTCTTCGAACAGTTGGTCGATACCGACACGCGGATCGAGCGGTTGACGCATGAGATCGAAACGGCCCACGCCCAAAGCGAGACGAGCCAGCGTCTGGCGACGATCCCGGGCGTCGGCAAGCTCTCGGCAACGGTCATCGCGGCGACGACGCCGGACGTCGGCAACTGGGATTGGGATTGACAGCGCCATCATGGCGGTCATGAAGTCGGCGAGCGCGATNCGCCCAAAGCGAGACGAGCCAGCGTCTGGCGACGATCCCGGGCGTCGGCAAGCTCTCGGCAACGGTCATCGCGGCGACGACGCCGGACGTCGGCAACTGGGATTGGGATTGCCCCGGTTTGGTGGACACCGACAACGCTTTCGCGTGAGGTGTTTATCCGATGCCCAAGAGCCGTCCCCCATACCCCGCCGAGTTCCGCCGACAGATGGTCGAGTTGGTCCGCGCCGGCCGTGATCCGAACGATCTGGCTCGCGAGTTCGAGCCCTCCGCACAGGCGATCCGCAACTGGGTGGCCGAGGCCGACCGCAGCGAAGGACGGCGTGATGCGAAGCCACCGCCTGCCGACCCCGGCCTGACAGCGGTTGAGCGCGATGAACTCGTCCGGCTACGGCGCGAGAACCGGCAGCTGAAGCTGGAGCGCGATATCCTCTCTCGCGCGACGGCCTGGTTTGCTCGGGAGACCGGGGTTCTGCCGTCGGGGTCTTCCGGTTCATGAACGCGAACCAGGCCGACTTCCCGATCGCTGCCATGGCACGCATGCTCGGCGTGTCGAAGGCGGGATACTATGCCTGGGCTGGCCGGCAGCCCTCGGGGCGTCGGACAGCGGACGCAGCCCTGCTCAAGCGAATCCGCACCGTCCATCTCGGCTCGCACGAGACTTATGGCGCGCCACGCGTCCACGCCGACCTGCGCGAACAGGGCGAGCGGCACTCTCGCAAACGCATAGCCCGGTTGATGCGCGAGGCTGGCCTTGTCGGAGCCAGCCATCGGCGTGGTGGCCCTGTCACGACGCGGCGAGATCGAGAGGCGCGCCCGGCTCCCGACCTGGTCGACCGTAACTTTGCCGCCGCTGCCCCGAACCGGCTCTGGGTAGCGGATATCACCTACGTGCCGACTGCTGCGGGCTTCCTCTACCTCAGCATCGTGCTTGACGCCTTCAGCCGCCGGATCGTCGGCTGGACCATGGCCAATCACCTGCGTTCGGAGTTGGTTCTGGACGCTTTGGAGATGGCCGTGACACAGCGCAGGCCCCGCGACGTGATCCATCACTCGGACCAAGGATCGCAGTACACGTCGCTGGCCTTCGGCAGCCGCTGCCAGGAGGCGGGCGTGCGACCCTCGATGGGTTCGGTCGGCGACGCCTACGACAACGCCATGGCCGAGAGCTTCTTCTCGACCCTCGAATGCGAGTTGCTCGCCCGCCGCCGCTTCCGTTCGCAGGCCGAGGCACGAATGGCCTGCTTCAGCTACATCGAGGGCTTCTATAACCCGCTGCGCCGGCACTCGGCGCTCGGATACCGCTCGCCCGTCGTATACGAGCAGGAGACCCGGCCGCACCCGTCACCTGAGACCCGGCTCAGCCAAGCNCCCGCTGCGCCGGCACTCGGCGCTCGGATACCGCTCGCCCGTCGTATACGAGCAGGAGACCCGGCCGCACCCGTCACCTGAGACCCGGCTCAGCCAAGCCCCCTAACCGTCCACAGAAACGGGGTAATCCCAGGCGCCCGGTCAGGCCCATGAACTGCCCCATGCGGTTCCGCTGCTCGATCACCTGCCCGGCGTACCCAAATGGGTCGTCGGGGATCGCGGCTACACCAGCCATGCCTTCCGCAAGCACATCCGGGACATGGGCGCGCGGCCGGTGATCCCACCCCAGCGCCACGAAGCGCCCGTCGCCTGCCCGGATTGGATCGACAACAACCGCAACCAGGTCGAGCGCCTCTGGGCTAGGCTCAAGGAATGGCGCGCCATCGCCACCCGCTACGAGAAGACTGCCGCCAGCTTCATGGGCGTCCTCTGTCTTGCCGCGGCCCTCGATTGGCTCAAGCGATGACAGACCCTAGAGGGCTTAAAGCTCAGCTCGCGCAGGTCCGATCACTGGGGAATGGGTCGCATCGGCCAGATTGGACCTCACCCTAGGTAAATGGCATGGATCCCAGCTTTCCCATGACCCGTGCCGCGGGGCTCGAGCGCCTCTCCGATTTTCTCGCCCGCGCCGGCGCGGCCTACGCTGCCGACCGCAACACCGATCGGGGGCCGGGCCACCCACCGACGACATCGGCGCTCTCGCCCTACCTGCGCCGCCGCCTCGTGACCGAGGCTGAGGTCGTGGCCGCCGCCGACAGCGCCTTCGGCGACGGGGGCGCGGAGAAGTTCGTATCGGAGGTCTTTTGGCGGACCTATTTCAAAGGCCATCTGGAGACTCACCCGTCCGCCTGGACGAACGCACGCACGTTGGCCGTTGCGGATCATCAGCGCCTGGCAGCCGAGCCCGGCCTGCGTCGGACCTACGAGGCGGCGGTCGACGGGCGGACCGGCATCGACGGCTTCGACGACTGGGTGCGGGACCTCGTCGAGACCGGGTGGCTCCACAACCATGCCCGGATGTGGTTCGCTTCGATCTGGATCTTCACCCTGCGGCTGCCCTGGACCCTCGGGGCGGATTTCTTCATGCGCCATCTTCTCGACGGCGATCCGGCGAGTAACACGCTGTCGTGGCGCTGGGTGGCAGGCCTGCACACCCGCGGCAAGCACTACGTCGCCCGGGCTGAGAACATCCGCCGGTACACGGAGGGCCGCTACGATCCGGCCGGTCTCGACGAGTACCCCGATGCGCTGGAGGAGCCGATGTCGCCGCGCGAAATCCCGCTGCCCGCGGCCGATACTCCGCCATCAGGCACCGTCGCGCTGCTCCTGCATCTCGACGACCTGCATCCGGAGAGCCTGCCCATGGACAGTGCGACGGTCGTGCGCGTCGGCGGATTGATCGCCCATGCGGTTGGGGCGTCCGACCGCGTCAGGTCCGCGGATACGGCCGCGATGATGGATGCCCTGGCCCGGGCCGAGGTGCATTTCGGTTGCCCGGTCGGACTGGTCGAGGGCGGATGGGCAGGCGACCTGCCGGTGGTGACGGCCTGGGCACCCGTTGGGCCGTCAGCAGCGGCCCTGCCGGACAGGTGCCTGCGCGTGCGCCGCGCCTGGGACGAGGCTGCCTGGCCGCGATCCACACGCGGGTATTCTCGCTTGCGCGCTGCCATTCCAGCCGTGCTCGCGGCCCAGGTCTGACGTCGCTTCTCGCCGCATCGACGGCCAGTGTTCTTGACGGAGCTCAGCTCGCAGGGCCGCGAGCCGTGTGGCGTCGCGAGAATGCGCTTATCGTACTCCGTCGATGACGTACTTTTCCATCGTCCCCCGACCGAGGCGAGACCGCTGGAGATGTGGATCAGATTACCGCGCGGGTATGGCGGCTAACGTTTCGTTAACCATGCAGCAGGCAGTCCTAGTCGAACCCGCGGTCGCCCCAAGGGACGAGTCGACGAGGAGGACCCCATCATGATCGAGGCGGCCTTGCTCATAGCCCTGACCGCTGCCCTCAGCGCTGCGGCGGCTGGAGCCATCAGTGAACCGGAAGACCGATGAGTCAGAAGCGACGGGTTCGACCCGATTTTGATCCCCTGACCGAAGCGCAACTCATCGCCGGGCGCACGACCGGCCGACGTGTTCTCCTTCAACCCGCACTCGACCAGAACCTCGGTGAATTGTTGAACGCGATCGATCATATCACTGAGGCTGCCACAGGAGAGCGAAGCTTTCTCTATCTGAAGCCAACTCCGCCGTCAGTGAGGCACTGAGCGATTGGCGGAGTTGGAAGAGCATCGACAGTCGATACAGCTTCGACCGGACGTTGTTCGAGCGCTCGATTCCACCACCGATCAGGTGCGGACGCGTTGGGCGGCTGTCGCGATCTTGTCGATGACGTCATGCGTCCAGTGGATCGAACGCTATGCTTCCTCGAAACAGATCAAAGCATCTGAGAGGCAAATCGTATGATTCTCGGGAGCCTTGATAGCATCACGCTTCCGATAGGCTTAGAGCGAGGCTCGAATATCGCAGTCTCCGCAACTGGACAATTGCCGCGTTCGATCTCGGCCGCATGTGCTCACGCGATCGGAGCCATCCAATCACCTCGACGATGTTCTGTCACAGCTGCATGAATGCCTCTGACGACCGAGCATCGTGTGCTCTGTACGCGCCTTCGAATCAAGGCTTGGACCAATGACGAGGCCCTGTGGCGTGGCCTAGCCTTGTGTAGGCGTGGGGCGCCGCTCCGCGGCTTCACCAAGGCAAGCATGGTATCGGGCGGCGGCGCCGCGATGGGACCACCGCCCTCGGGCCTGTCGAGCCGGCTTCAGTAGCGCGGGCCACCCGAGGTGGTGCCGCGCTGCTGCGCGTAACCGGGCTGCATCGGGTTCCGCGCGTTCGGGTCGCCATGCATCAGGCGATTGCGGGTGTGATAGGTCCGGTTGGCGCGGGAATGGTGGATCGCGTCGTGGCGATTGCCGTGGTGGCGCATGTGATGCTTGCGGGCCTTGTAGTTGCCGGCATAGCCGATCGACGAGCTGGCACGCATCCGCTCGGCGTGCGTCATTCCGGGAGCAGCCGAGGCTGAGCCGATGGAAAAGCTGGCGAGCATCACGCCAGTGGCCAGAACCAGTGCGAGGGTCTTCATGTTAGACTTCCGATCATGTGCTCACGAGCGGCACAGTGCGGCTGTAAGTCTGCCAAGACGGTGATGTTCCCGAGGACAGTTGAAATTATTGTCATGGATTATAGCCTATTCCTGTTCGTATATCGATAAAGTACGGCAATTATTCAATATACCAGAAGAACGCGAAGGAGGCCCTCGACCTGACCGTCTGGCTTTCGATCGAGATGATCGAGAAATTTGGCCGGAACCGAAGCCGGCGGAGATACGGCAGGGCCGGAAGGCGAGTCTGGATCAGAAGGCTCACGTGGCGCCGGATCGAGCTGACGACGGGCCGTGGCCGCCACCGCGCGGTCGCTCTTCACACGGCCCGGTCAAAGACCGGTCACGGTCCATGCGGCTCGAGCACGGCCGTACCGACCCTGCAGGCCACGACTTAGCCGGTGACCACGGTCGCGAGTTAGATCGGCCACGGGGCGGCGCAATCGAGCGTTCGTGCTCCGGATCCTTCCTCGTCCGCGTCCGATCGACCCGAGTCTGCCGTGAACCTTCATCAGCGGTCATCGCTCCGCGCAGAGATCTCCGCCTCTCGGCACGCCAGTCCCAGCATCCTGACCCGGGCTGTCTGCACCTCGATATGGTTGAGCGTCGACGCGAGCTGTGCACGGGTCTCTCTGGCCGCGCTTGACGTCCAGCACCTCCGGTCCGTGCCGATCCTCTTCAGAGCCCGGTCCCATGCCAGTCAGATCGATGATCGGCAGGGTCATCCGGGCCGGTTGGGCCGGCCGTGCACTTCAACCGGCACAATCGCCTGAGAATCAAGGGAAAGGCCGCCCCGCCTGCTCGCTATGCGTCGCAGCGCCTCGTGCACGATGGCCATCAGCCTCGCTTCCAAACCGGCGGGACGCTGGGCGAGAACCCAGAGCATCAGAATCGTCGTGGAATAGACAAGTGCACCTGCCAGGACGAGGGCTGCGAGAATGAGCCCGCGGATCGTCGGGTCGTCGGAAGCTCCGATCAGGGGCTGGATGACCACCAAGGCCAATATCATTGCAGCCGAGGCGCCGACGGGCCTCACGAGGACCGACAGGATGTTTTTCGTTGATGCGCCGGTCAACTGGCGAATGCTGTAGGCGGACACGACGAACATGATGAACTCGGTCACCAGCCGTGCCAGTGCGACACCGGCGAGGCCGCCGGCGAAGCAGCCCGCGAGAACCAGCGGGAGCTTGATCGACAAGCCCAGGATACTGCGGACCATCCCGGCCTTCGTTTGACCCAAGGCGTTGTAGAGAGCCCCGAGCGGTTGCGCGATCAGGCTCAGCGCGCCCGCGGCGGTCAGCATCTGCATGGGCAGGACGACTTCGCCCCATTGCGGCCCGAGGACCGTTCGGCAGAAGGGTTCGGCCAGCACGATGAGACCGACCATGATCGGGAGGCAGAGGATGTAGACGCCACCGAGGCCGATCAGGAATGCGCGCCTGAGCCGCTCGTGCTGGACGTGGATCGCGCCGAGTGCCGGGAAGAGCATCGCGGCGGCGGGAGCGGCGAGAGCCTGGATCGGCAGCGCCGCCAGAGAATCCGCCATGGTGTATCGGCCGAGTTCCGCGCGGCTGGACAACTGACCGAGGACGAAGCGATCACACTGCCAGGACAGCGCGGCGAGGAACTGCGCACCGCCGAGCCAGGACAGGAAATCCCAGAAGACCCGCCATTGCCTGAGCGAAAGCCTCGGTCGGTACGGCGCCAGGTAGTAGGAGGTCGCGACCATGATGGCCGGGCTGCTCACCGTCGCGACGACCAGCGCCCAATAGTTCCGCTCCAGGGCGAGGACCAGCATCGCGACCACGAAGGCGCCAATCTTGCCCACGGTCTGCGCGAGACAGTCGGGACCCATCTGGAGCTGGCGCAGGTTGACCCAGAGATGGGGACTCACGCATCCGCGGATCATCGGTGCCCATCCGAGGCAGAGGATGATCGGAACGAGACGGAAGTCGTCGAAGGCCCAGGCATAGGGCCACGCGATGCAGGCGATCAGCAGGCCGAGCAACACACCGCGCAGCATCGAGAGCGTGAAGGCCGTGTCGTAATGGTCGGACTCGACATTCGGGGTCCGGACGAGGACCAGGCCGACCGGCAATTCGAAGATGGCTTCCATCAGCGAGATCAACGTCATGGCCGCCGCGACAACTCCGAAATCATTCGGGGTCAGCAGCCGAGCGAAGACGAGGAGAGCACAGAAATCGATGAGGCGCCCCATCAGACGGGCTCCGACGAGCAGCATGGCTCCCGTAACGACCCGTCCCGCAAGCATCATGACCTCGTGGCGTAGGTGAATGCGCCCGCGTACCGGCTGAGATCGGGCGGCTCAGCCGCGATCATTTCGTTCCGTAGATGGAGCTTTGCACGCAGATGCGCGCGGCAGGCGAGCACTGTCGCCAGCGCAATGAAGAACTGGGATCCCGGATCCGCCTGACCGCCGGAGATCGTCGCCGTGAAGAGTTGCGTGAGCGCGGCGAGGCGCGCTCCGTCGTGGAGGCCGGCGATCCACTGCATCGACGGATCGGAGGGAGTGGGCGGACATGGTCTCAGCAGGCTGACGACGATCGCTGCCATGAGCGCGGTGCCGACGAAGCCCAGTTGCGACAGGATCGCGATCACCCAGCTCGAAGCGCGGGAACTTCCCATCCCGATGCCGAAGCCGAAGGTATCGACGAAGCTGTCGAGGCTGCGGGAATTCCAATAGCTGCGTTCGATCCCGGATTGAGACTCGTCCTTTTCCAGAATCGTCACGCGGAACAGTTCGTACACCGGATCGAAGACGCCCGGAGTGGTGAGATACAGAAGCAGAACCAGAGCTCCACCGATCGCCAGAGCCATCAGGACCACGAGATCGCTGCGGATCAGGCGGTTCGTCACCGCAGTCCGGGCAAGCATGGCAATCTGGACGCTCGCGAGGAAAGCGAAGCCCGCGTAAGCGGTGGTCGAGGTCGAGAGCAGTACGAGAATCAGAAGCACAATGGCGAGGCCGAGGGCGCGGGACGAGCCGGTTCTCCTCCAATAGGCGAAGCTGAACCCGAAGCTCGCCAGCGCGGCCCCACCGAAGGCGGACGCCTCCGAGAACGCACCCGAGATGCGCGTCACGTTCCCGAGCGTCAGATCGGCACCCGTCAGCATCGCGTAGGAGGCCGTCCGGATCGGCTCGAGCACGTCGCCCGCGCCGATGAGCTTACCGACGCGGTCGATCACGCCGAAGGTGGCCGTCAGCGCAGCCCACAGGAAGAAGCCCCGGGCGACGGGTCTGATCGCTTGAGGCTGCAGCAGCAGGATGGAAAAGGCGGCGAAGATCAACGCGCCGAAGAGAAAATATGCCGTCTGCGAAATATTACCGGGGCCCGGCGCCAGGGAGCTTTCGAAGACGCCGACCAGCCGGGACGTGACGAAGGACGTCGTCGCCCCCTCGAAGAGCCGTGGCAGGATCACGGCTCCGGCGGCGGCGTACACCGCCAGAAGCAGAACAGCCCAGGTGGTCTGGTCCCGCATGAGCACGATGCCAAGCTTCGGAATGGTTCCGCGCCGAACTGCGAGCGCGGCGATCAGCATGCACCCGGGCACGATGTAGATCAGGGGCGAAGATCCGCCGAGCGCCGGAAGTGACCCGATCGCGGTCGCGCCGAACGCGAAGGACGCGATGGTGGCGACGATGAGCGGTGGGCCGAGGAAGGCCGACACGCAGAGGAGGATCGCTGCGACGACGATGCCGATCAGGGAGAGATCCATGGAGGTCAGGACCTGCTGCTACGAGCGCGAGACGGGCACCGGCGGCCCATGTCGGCGCTGCCGGGCGGCACGGGCCTTCGCCCCCGACGGACCGCGCCCGCCGCGTTGACCGAAGCGGGACCCGATGCGATCCTCGACCAGTGGGCACCGATCTACGCGGCCAATCGCGTCTCGGAACGAAGGCGGCGGAATGATCTGGCTTCTTGCTTTCTCGGTGGTCGCGAGCCTCCTCGGAAGCCTGCGGTACAAGGCACCCGCGGCGATCGCCGGCTCAGCCTTCGTTGTCGTTGCGGGAATTGGGCTGGGACTGGCGTGGTGGCAGCTGTTGGTCTGTGTCATAACGCTTCAGCTGTCCTATTTCGCCATGGCTCTGCTCATCAACTCCGCGCGTTGACTTCGCGCGTCGAGCCGGGACCTGCTCAACAGGTCTGTCGCGTATTGAGAACAGCAGGGATCGTCCGTATCAAGATCTTCAGATCACTCCAGACGGACCAGTCTTTGACATACTGGCAATCGAGCATGACCCGGTCCTCATAGGCGAGGGAGTTGCGCCCGCTGACCTGCCACAGACCCGTCATGCCGGGTCTCACGCTCTGGAAAAGATCGCCGTGGGCGCCATACCGGATCAACTCGGCGCGCACGATCGGACGCGGGCCGACGCAGCTCATGTCACCACGCAGAACATTGAAGATCTGCGGCAACTCGTCGAGGCTCGTGCGCCGCAGCGTGCGGCCGATCCACGTAATTCTCGGATCGCGAACGAGCTTCTGTGTCCGACGCCATTCCGCAGCGGCCGCCGGATCCGTGCGGAGCAGGGCCTCGAGCACAGCGTCGGCGTTGGTCACCATGGTTCGGAACTTGAGACAATCGAACTCGCGCCCGTAACACCCGATCCGGCGGTGGCGATAGATGACGGGTCCACCCATGGACAGCTTGATCGCAAGAGCGATCATCAGGAGCAGCGGCAGGACGAGGATCAGGACCCCAACGGCGATAGCGAAGTCGACGTAGCGCTTCCGCAAGCCTCCGAGCGGAGCGATCCGGGAGCGGACTTGGCCGGAGCCGGCACTCGGAACCGGTTGCGTCATCAGCTTCGATAAGAATGCAGGATCGCGCGGCGCCGTGATCGTGAGCGCCTCCATCGGTAGGGGCGTGGAAAACCGGCCTTCCAGATCGCTTTCCACTGTCACGGAGGCAACTTGGTCACGCCGTGACTGCCCACGAAAACCGAAAAGAGGGAAACTGAGCGTTTTCATTGCTGTTCACGCGATTTCCGAAATCAAACTGTCTCAGACGTCCATTCACTGCATCTAGCTGCACAGCGTCAAAACCTCAAAGGGTGGAATTTGGGTCTTGTGACTACTGCCTTAGGCGTAAGAGTGCCTTTTACGAACGCCTGTACCCGGTCCGGTCCTGAGCAATGCTGATCTTGCCTCGCGATCAGGCGACGCCAACCGATGCGGCGGACTGCGCAGCCTCGGATCACCGAGGACCGCCGGCCTCATCCGGAAGGAGGATCGCTACCTCAATTGGTGCGGTTCACGTGCGCGTCTCAACGATTGATGGTCGGGTGTCGCAGAAGTGTGAGCCGATGACATTCGCTGGCATATTCAAAACAACGCTGGCTGCCTGGCACGGCAGATCCAAGATGCTTTGGCCGATGCGGGACGAACATCCCGCGACGGCCAGGCCCGATCTCTGGGGCGACGGCATCGTCGAGAGCGGCTTGGCGGGCCTCTGGTCGGCGCGGGGCTGGAGCGACGTATCCGACGATGAACTCGTCTTCCTCATGCCGGGTGTGCTCCGTGCCCAGGCAAACAGCCTGGATGGCGCCGCCGCCCGCATCCGGCGCGTCCTGGCCTCCCGCGCGCGTTCCGGAGTTCCGGTCCGGCCGCCGGCGACGCGCGCGAGCTGGCGCCTCGACACAGCGCATGTGGTGGCGAGCCCTGCCGAGAGCCGGATTCCCGGATGGCCGGCGGGTGCCATCGCCCACGCCGGCGCGGATCCGTTCGCCCGTCTGGTGATGGCCGAACTCGACCGGTTCCACGAAGACGCATGCCTCGCGGCGGAACGACGGGGTCCCGTGACGGGCGCCCAGGCCTTGTTCCGGTCGATCCACTCGGGAATCAACGCGGCCTATGTCTATGAGGACCTGGCGCCCCTTCAGGAGACCCTCGCCGTCGGCGCCTGGATGGGCCATCTGCTCCGCGGACGCCCGGCCCTTCTGCCGCCCTGTCTGGCGGAACCCCTGGCGGACCTGATGACCGGGTCGACGGCGGATCTGCCGAACGCAGTCGCCGACGCCTCCGCCGCACTCCTGGTCGCGCATCTCGGTCCGGACGGCTCGGCTCGTCTGCTGCGGGCAGCGGAGCGATCCCAGCGCGGGGGCTATTCGGTCGTCGTCGATGCCGCTCCCTTCACCGGCCCGTCACGGATCTCGACGGAAGCGATGCTGACGCTCCTTGCTCAACGTAGCTGAGGATAGCAGACCGTGCTGAAGCAAACACCGACCGAACTGCTCGACGATCGACGCGCCGGGGCGATGTCCGACGCGATCGCCGCCAGGGAGGTCGACATGGTCGCCTTCCTCCAGCGTTACCGCTGGACGATCCTCGCCTTCGTGCTTCTCGCCGTCGTCGCGGCGGCGGTCTACATCCATCAAACCACCGTGCTCTATCAGGCCCGAGCACAGATCATCGTCGATCCGCGGATGCCGCAGATCCCGACGCGGGATCAGACTCCGGAGATCGCAGCCTCCATGGACGCAGCGCTCGTCGAGAGCCAGATGATCGTCATGCGGTCCGAAACGATCGCAACGGCCGTGGTCGAGACCCTGCGCATCGAAGAGCTTCCCAAGGAAGTGGGCCTGCGTGCGAAGCTGAAGGCGCACGTGCTTCGCTGGCTCGACTACCCGCCCCCATCCCCGCCTACGCCCTATGAGCGGATGCGCGACGCCATCGGGATGATCGAGAACGGCTTGAGTGTCAGGCGGCTTGGAACCTCCTACGCCTTCGAGATCGCCTTCACATCCCCCAGTGCTGAGCGTTCGGCGCAGATCGTGAACGCGATCGCCGATGCGTATGTCCGAGACCAACTCGACAGCCGGTCGGAAGCGGCTCGTCAGGGCAGTGCGTGGCTGGAGGGGCGAATTCAACAGCTTCGGCGCGAGATGAATGCGGCGTCCCGGCTCGTCCAGGAATTCAAGGCCAGTCACGATTACCGGATTCCCACCCGGAAATCATCCGACGCCTCGAACGGCACCAAGCCCGCGAATCTGCTCGATCCGGACGAGTCGATCACCCTGGAGGAGTTGGAGACCGCATCGCAGACATCCCGGCGCATCTACGAGAGCTTCCTTCAGGCCTTCGCCGATTCGGTGCAGCGTCAGAGCTTTCCGATTGCCGGCGCCCGCGTCATCACGCAGGCGACCCGTCCGCTGATGCCCAGTCATCCGCGGACGATTCTCATCCTCGCCCTCGCGATCCTCCTCGGCGGCGTGTGCGGCATCATCTGCGCGATCGTTCGGCAGGGCCGTGACTCGAGCATTTCCAACGCGCGACAGATGATGGCGAATCCGGGCCATATCGGAACGGTCGAGCTGCCTCATATCGGCTCCGTCTCGGGCGACCCGTCTCGGTTGCGCAAGCTGCGGCGCAAGCCGGGCGCCGCCTTCGTTGAAGTTCTCCTCGCCCCCTTCTCGGAATTCAGCGACGAACTTCGCCGGGTCAAGGCCTTCGCGATGCATCGCAGGTCCCGCGGAACGGCGCAGATCATCGGCGTCGTCTCCTGTGCGGAGGGTGAGGGCCGCAGCACGATCGTCAGCAATCTCGCTGCCCTGTTCGCCTATTCGAGCGCGCGCACCCTCGTCATCGACGCCGACATCCGTGACAGTGCCCTGACGCACCGCTTCGCTCCGCGGGCGGACAAGGGGCTCGTCGAGGTGCTCCTGGGTGGCGAGGGCCTCGCCGGAGTGGTCCAGCGGACGCAGATTCCGAAGCTCGATATCCTTCCGGCACCCAAGCGCACCCTGATCGCCCATTCCAGCGATCTCCTGGGGTCCGGCCAGATGCAGCAGGTTCTGGAAGAGGCACGCAGGACCTACGACGCGGTGATCCTGGACCTTCCACCCACGAACCACGTGGCCGACGCTCTCATCCTCAGCCCGATGCTCGACGGCGTGATCCTGGTTGCCCGGTCCGGGGTTACCCAGCGGCGCACCTTCGGGGATCTCTCCGCGCATTTCGAGGCCGCTCAGGTCGATATCCTCGCGCTGGTCCTCAACATGGTTCCGCGCCGGCGCGCCCGGCACGCTCGATCGCTGGCGGCTGAGCAGACGGGGCAAGCCGACCTCTTCCACGGCGTCCAGAACTCCTGAGCTGCCCTCGAGCGTCGTTCTGGCTGACCCGACCCCTACGGTTCGAGGATGCCGGGACGTTCGCCGGAGGTTCGGGACGGCCTCCGGCGCCGAAGGGATGGGTGTCGATAGAGTCGCCCCGCGCGCGTCGGATGCGCCTGCGTCACGCGAACCGGCATATGCCGGGCGGAGGGAGCGTCAGCCCGCGCGCCGAGCGCCAGGGCGGATAGGACGGGACCGGTGGCGCCGACGTCGCTTGGTCGCTCTCTGCGAAATCGGCGCGAGCGCAACGGCAGATCCCGAAGGCCTTGTGGCCCTCGAAGGACCAATCCCCGGTCGGACGGCGCCCGGTTCGGGCACGGTCGAACCCTGGACGGCGATGCCCCGCCATTGGACGCGAGCGGACATACGTCTTCCCTCGGGACACAGGATCGGCGATGACCCTCCGGCAGCTTGATGTGTAGGGAGTTCCATGTGAGCGTGGGCGTTGTTCCAATGCTCCGGGCGATGTGGCCGTAGAAGCCGGCTTGATATCTCAAGCAAGCGAGATCCGGGACACAAGGTACGGGCGATCCCAGAGATGAAAAATAAGACAGGCCGCGTCTGTATTATGTAAATATCGTTCCAATCGAGGCCGAAATCCGTCCTTTACCGATCGGCGTTCCGGGCTCCTTGCCCCTGAGCCCGGCCGGCGTGCATCCAGGATCAGGCGGAAACGCATGAACAGAGAGACTTCGATGAGATGCTGGAGCTTCGTCCTATGTGTTGCGATTGCCTTGTGCCTGCAATCGGCGGCACGGGCGGACGAGTATCGCCTGCACATCGGTGACACCCTCGATTTCTCGGTCGCAGGCGTATCGCTCCAGCGGACCGCGACCGTCGATACGGATGGCCGCGTGTCGCTTCCGCTCGTCGGCCCCTTGGACGCGAAGGGAAAGACCCTGACGGAAATCCTCACCTACCTTCGACGCGAGTTGCCGAAGAAGTCGCTGAACCTGAGAACTCCCGAGGGACGAGACCAGATCACGATCATCGATCCCCAGGAGATCTCCCTCTCGATCGCCGATTATGTCCCGGTCTACGTCAACGGCGATGTGAGCCGTCCGGGCGAACAGAAGTTCCGGCCCGGCATGACAGTTCGACAATCGATCTCGCTCGCAGGGGGCTACGATGTCGTGAGATTCCGCGTCGAGAATCCCATGATGGCGAATGTCGACTTGGAGGATGAACTCAGGACGAAGTGGATGGATCTCGAGCACGCCTATGCGCGTCGGGACTTCCTGCAGAAGCTCCTCGATCGTTCCAAGGAAGCCACTCAACCCTTCGCCCTGAGATCTCCCCTGGCCAAGGGCCTGCGCGACCAGGCCGCGAAGGCCGAGACAGACCAGTTGCGCGCGAGCCTCGATGCCTTCAACGCGGAGCGCGTCGCCTTCGAGCGCAAGATCACGCTCCTGAACGATGGTCTCGAGGCACTCGAAAAACAGAAGAAGAACGAGGACGAGAACGCGAAGCTCGACAACTCGGAAGCCGCCCGGATCAACGATCTCTTCGCGAAGGGGACCTTGCCTGCGAACCGGGTGGCCGATGCGCGCCGCTTGGCCCTGTTGTCGGCGACCCGCTCCCTGCAGGTCAGTTCCCAGCTCGAGGCGGACAGGAGAGTGCGCAGCGACGCGCAGCAGGCACTTCAGAAGCTGATCAGCGATCGGTCCGAGCAGGTCTTGAAGGATCTCAAGGAAACCAACGACCTGATCTCGAAGACGCAGTCCCGCATCGACGCCCTGACCGAGAAGCTTGTCTATACGAGCGCCCTCCGGTCGCAGTTGCTCGGGTCCGGGGTGAATTCCCCGCAGATCTCAGTCGTTCGACAGGTCTCAGGAACCGCCAAATCGCTTTCCGCGGATGCGGATACACCGCTCGAACCCGGTGACGTGGTGGAGGTGAAGATGACCCTGACCGCCAACGGGAGTTCGATGGCCAACTAGGCCGGATCGCGGATCGGCCGTGCGACGATCCGTACTGCGTGCGACGCCGGATCGCGCGAGACAAGGGTCACGGCACCGATACGGTGCGCGGACAAGGCCGAGTTCGGTTCATTCGCCCGCGATGCGGGCTTCGTCGTGAGAATTCTTGAAGTGCCCGGGAATCTCAGCGGCCCGCAGCTGGCGTGGCGCGCCAGGCCCATATTGGTGATGCGCCCGTTCGCCGAGGCCTTCACGGCGGAGTGCGCGAGATTGAGCCTGTCCACGTCGCGGTCCGCCATGGCCTGATCGTAGGTCGCCTTGGCCTCGAGGCCGGTCGCCTGGGCCGCCTCGACCTTCTGCTGGGACACGGCGGCATCGCTCAGCTTGGCGTAGCGGGCATGGTCGGCCGCCGCCTGCTCGACGCTCGCCCGCTTGCCCTCGACCATCGCCTCGGCCAGGCGGAGCGGGTTCTCGGACGATGCGTTTCGATGACCGCCGGTGCGTCCGCCGGCAGCCCGGCGGTGACGGGGCGGGTTAAGACCAGCATGGGAAGCGGGATGACCAAGACCTTGCGCGAGCAGTTGATCGGGGCCTGGACGCTGGTGTCCTATGTCGAGGAGCCCACCGACGGCTCGGCGCCGTCCTATCCGATGGGCGAGAATCCGCAGGGACTGATCCTGTACACACCGGACGGCTACATGTCGGCGCAACTGATGCGGCCGGACCGGCCGGACTTCGCATCGGGCGACTGGTTCGTGGGCACGCCGGAAGAATTCGCCGCGGAGGCGACAGGCTACATCGCCTATTCGGGACCGTTCGGGACGGAAGCGGATACCGGACAGCTCACCCACACGATGACCGTGTCGCTGTTCCCGAAGTGGCTTGGGCAGACCCAGCCGCGCCTCGTCTCCATCGAAGGAGATGTTCTTCGCTTGAGCACGGCGGCACCGATCCGGTCCGGCGGCCGAGAGGTCACCTACCATCTGATCTGGCGCCGCGCCGCGGCCAACTCTTGAAACCTTCCGCCTGGCGACGCCCCGCTGTGGGCGATCCTCCGGAACGATTTGTCGGATGGTCCCGGCGGAGTACTCTTCCTCTCAGGGAGACACGCCGATGACCACTTCAACGACGGCCGACACGGCCGCGCCATCGATCTATGACCGGGATCTCGACCGAAATCCGGCGAACTACCAGCCGCTGACGCCCCTGAGCTACCTCGACCGGGCGGCGCGGGTGTTTCCCGACCACGGCGCCGTCATCCACGGCCCCCTGCGGCGCAGCTACGCCGAGCTCTACGCGCGCTGCCGCCGCCTTGCCGCGGCGCTCGCGGCGCGGGGCATCGGGCGCGGCGACACCGTCGCGGTCATCCTCGCCAACACGCCCGAGATGATCGAGGTCCATTACGGAGTGCCGATGACCGGCGCCGTTCTCAACACCCTGAACACCCGCCTCGACGCCGCCGGCCTCGCCTTCTGCCTCGACCACGGCGAGGCCAGGGTGCTGATCACCGACCGTGAGTTCTCCAAGGTCGTCGGTCCGGCCCTCGCCCAGGCGCGGGTGAAGCCCCTGGTGATCGACGTCGACGACCCCGAATTCGACGGTCCCGGCGAGTCGCTGGGCAGTCTCGCCTACGAGGCCCTGCTGACGGAGGGCGACCCGGCCTGGGACTGGGCGATGCCCGGCGACGAGTGGGACGCGATCTCCCTGAATTACACCTCGGGCACCACCGGCGATCCGAAGGGGGTGGTGTACCACCATCGGGGTGCCGCCCTGCTCTGCCTGGGCAACGTCATCACAGGCGCCCTGGGCCAGCACCCGGTCTATCTCTGGACCCTGCCGATGTTCCACTGCAACGGCTGGTGCTTCCCCTGGACCCTGTCGGTGGTGGCCGGCACGCATGTGTGCCTGCGCCAAGTCCGCGCCGGCGCACTCTACCAGGCGCTCGCCGAGCACGGTGTCACGCATCTCTGCGGCGCGCCGATCGTGATGCAGCTGCTGCTGAACGCCTCCGAGGCCGAGCGCCGTCCCCTGCCCCGGCGGGTCGCCTTCCTGACGGCGGCGGCGCCCCCGCCCCAGGCGGTCCTCGGTGCCATGGGCGCGGCCGGCTTCGACGTCACCCACCTCTACGGCCTCACCGAGACCTATGGCCCAGCGGTGGTGAATGCCTGGCACCGGGACTGGGATGCCCTCGCCGACGAGGAACGGGCCGCCAAGATGGCGCGCCAGGGCGTACGCTACCCAGTTCTCGAGGGCTTCGACATCCGCGACCCGGAAACCTGCGAATCCGTGCCGGCCGACGGGGAGACGATGGGCGAGGCGATGTTCCGCGGCAACGTGGTGATGCGCGGCTACCTCAAGAACCCGAAGGCGACGCAGGCCGCCTTCGCGGGCGGCTGGTTCCGCTCCGGCGATCTCGGGATCAAGAACCCCGACGGCTACATCCAGCTGAAAGATCGCTCGAAGGACATCATCATCTCGGGTGGCGAGAATATCTCCTCCATCGAGGTCGAGGATGCCCTGTTCCGCCATCCCGCCGTCTCCGCCGCCGCGGTCGTCGCCCGTCCCGACGAAAAATGGGGCGAGACGCCGATGGCCTTCGTCGAACTCAAAGCCGGCGCCACGGTGGAAGCCGACGCCCTGATCGCCTGGTGCCGCGAGCGGCTCGCCGGCTACAAGCTCCCGCGCCACATCGTGTTCGGCGAACTGCCGAAGACCTCGACCGGCAAGGTGCAGAAGTACCTGCTGCGGGAGCGGGCGAAGGAAGAGTGAGCGATCGACGGTCCCGTTCGTCGCTGCTCACGGTGGGGCCGCGAACCTGCGATGGACCAGAGCGGCCTCATCGGCCGTCAGGTTGTAGAGGGTCTCGATCGTCCGATCGAGACCGGAACGAACCTCCCGGAAGCGCGGGATCGCCTCGGCCCGGACCTTGAGACTCGGATGGGCGGTGAGGTGCGCGCCGAGCTGCAGCAGGTGCCCGACCTGCGCGACGATCGCGGCGTGGGTCCGCGCCTCGCCGGCATCCCCCAGGTCGAGCAGCCTGATAGGCAGGGCGGCGAGTTCGTTCGTCCCGACGTTGTTGTTGGAGCTGGTGAGCTGAAATCGCCATTGCAGCAGCCGGCTGTTCAGGCAGGCGAGGATGTATTCCGGCGACAGGTCACAGGTCGGAGCGACGACGACCGCGTTGGTCGAATCGGCGAAGTACCAGCCCGGCTCCGAGAGGGTCGCGACGATTCGATGTCGCTCGTCGACGCCGGTGATCCTCTGGGTCGCGATGCGCCGGACGCCGACGGCATCCGGCGTGATGTGGGTTCGCTCGTACCGCACACGGTCAAACCATTCGACCCGGCCCTGGCTCAAGGTGCGATGGATCGCGTAAGCCGAGACCTCGACGCCCTTCAGGAGCCGGCTGTGTCGGGGATCGTCCGTGATGTAGGCGCGGTAGACCGTCTGGTTGATCTCGCCCCGGGCGATCCGAATGCCCTCGATCCCGTCGAGGCGCGCGACCGAGTTCGATTGATGCAGCTTCTTGGCCAGCTCCCATGAGGCCTGATCGGTGATCGGGATCGGCAGGCCCAGGGGATCGATGGCCGCCAGTTCGCTCCGTCGCATCGTGACGTCACGGGAGGGATCATCGAAGGACGCCCGGGGATAGACCTGGAGGCCGATGCGCGGATTGTGCTTGCGCCGGGACGGTGAGCGCTTGCGGCCTCCCACGACCACCGTCGACAGCTTGGCATCGTAGAAGACGCGATGCTGGCGGATGTCCTTCTGCGGAAAGGCCTGCGCGCTCAGCTCGTCGACCTGATCCAGGAGCGAGAGGCGCGTCTTCTTGCAGCTGAAGTCGGCCAGGATTGCCATGGGTACGATCATGCCCAGGGAACCGTTGTGCCTGACGAGTTCCAGGCTCTGGATCAGGAAGAACCGGAACAGGTTCAGCTTGCCGCCCTTCGCAGCGTCCAGGCGGTCCGTCCGGGCGAGGTAGGCGCGGAAGACGTCGTGCGGCCAGGAGGCCGCGCCGCGCTCCTTCTCGATGACGTCGTAGGGCGGATTGCCGATGACCGCGTCGAACCAGCCGCGGGCACGGACCTCCGGAAACGACAGCTCCCACGAGAACGGTTTCGCCTCGGTGATCCGCAGGTCGGCCGGCAGAAGTGCGTAGGCATCCTGTCCGACGAGGCTGTTTCCGACATGGATGTTGCCGGACAGGTCCGGAAGA
Organism: Methylobacterium sp. Leaf104; assembly: GCF_001422885.1. GTDB lineage: Bacteria > Pseudomonadota > Alphaproteobacteria > Rhizobiales > Beijerinckiaceae > Methylobacterium. The sequence goes on from NZ_LMMZ01000012.1 coordinate 19,817, forward strand.
AACGTCTCGTTCGGGAACAGCACCCTCTGCCGCCCCAGGGTGGATTGGGTCTCGCCCTCGAGGATCTTGAGATAGATCGACATCTCCGAGACTTCGACCGCTTGGCGATCGATATCGACACCGAAGATACAATCCTTGGCGATGCGCTTCTTGAGCTCGCTGGTCAGCTTCAGGTCGCCATGCGAGTCGATATAAATGGATTTCCCGTCCCGCTTGTCCACGTTGAGATGGTAATAGTGGATATGCGCCTGGAAGAGCTTTTCCAACGCACGGATCAGGAAGGTCCCGGAGCCGCAGGCCGGATCGAGGATCCGGATCCGGCGCATCTGTTCCGGGGTCTTGCCCTCGAGGAGCGGCGCCAGGGCGCCGTCGACGATGTGGGCGACGATGTGTTCGGGCGTGTAGAAGACGCCGCCCTGCTTCCGAATTTCGGGCTTCGGGGTCACGTTCCCCTGTGCGTCGATGATCGAGCCGAGGAAGCGCTCGTAGACGGAACCCAGGATCTCGATCGGCAGGGTGCTGAAGAGGTAGGGCGACTCGTCCCCGGCCAGATGATCGATGAAATCCGCGAGCCACCGGTCATCGACCACGCAGGACTCGACGAAGTGGGACGGCGTTCCGGCCCGGCCGTAAAGCCCACCGTTGAAGGCCGCCCGCATGTTCGCCTGGTTGCCGACGATCAGGATCCACAACTCACCCTTCCGGCGTCCGTGCCGCTCCCAGAGCGCCAGCGCCTGCCGGAGCGTCTGGAAGGTATCGATGTCGCGATCCTCGCAGACCCGCTGGAAGATGAGGCGATCGAGGATCACCTGGACGGCTTCGTTGATCGAGTCCACGTCCCAGTGCAGGGCGGCATTGTGCCGGATCAGGGACTTGGCCAGCCGGGCGCGCTCGCCTTCGAGATACTGCAGGAAATCGGTATCGACGGCCCGGTTGCGGTCCGGCTTGATCAGCCAGAGTTGTCGGTCGGTCCGGGAGGTGACCTTGGGCAGGTTCTGGATGAAGGCTTCCAGGGATCCGGCCGCGACGGCTTGCCGTGACAGCAGATCCCAGATCTTGGGCGCCGCATCCAGGTAATCCTGGTAGCAGAGGCGCCAGCCCGGCACGACGCTGAACGGCTTCTCCCGGCTCGGTTTCCCCCCGACGACGAACAGGTTCAGCTCGTCGAAATTCGTCGTCAGGCCGATCCAGAGACGCAGATTGTAGACGTAGTTCTGCAGCTGGAACCGGTGGTTCTCGAGCTTCTCGGGAAACTTCTTCGCTTCGCAGACGAACCGATCGAACCCGCCGATCCGAAACACGTAATCGGCTTTGCCGTTGATGATCCCATCATAGGCCCTGTACTCGACCCGCACGTCTCGCATGAAGGGCGGATCGTCCTTCGTATTCCTGACGTCCCAGCCCAAGGCCTCGAAGAACGGATCCAGGTACTCGTTTCGCAGCGAGTATTCGTCCATGCCCTTGCGATACTCCGGACGATATTTCGCGAAGCGCTGGCACAACCGGTCCAGCACTTGGAGAAATTGATCGAACTCGCGGCCTCGCTGCAGGTCCATCCAACACACTCCAACGCATCCGCATCCGTCTCGAACGAGCGTTCCGGGGTCAGCCGATCGCCGGACCGGCACCAGGGCGAGGAAGGACAGGCTTCGCTGCCCGCCGGGCTTTCCCACTCGGCGGTGCAGGGCGCTGCCGCGCAGACCGCATCGACCTGCGTCCGAAGGGACCGGGTGGAATCCAAGGGACCGGTACTCCGCCGGGGCGGGATCCGATCCGACGCACAGGCGAACCGGCGAAGCCTGCGAGGTCGGGGCGATCGTTGGCGGAAACGCTACGCATGAGCCAACCTAACGTTGGATACGAATTTATTCTAGGTATTATTTTCCAATCGTCCTGGGCGCTGTCGAACGCACCGGAATCTGGAAGACAGAACGAAAAAAGGCCGGGCTTTCGCCCGGCCTCGCGTCGTCTGTGCGTGGGGTGGCTGCGCGCGCTTACGCGACGCCGCCCGAGCGTTCGAAGCGCTTGCGCTCGTTCGGGTCGAGATACGTCTTGCGCAGGCGGATCGACTTCGGCGTGACCTCCATCAGCTCGTCGTCCTGAATCCAGGCGAGGGAGCGCTCCAGGGTCATGCGGATCGGCGGGGTGAGGCGCACGGCCTCGTCCTTCGAGGTGGTGCGGATGTTGGTGAGCTTCTTGCCCTTGAGCACGTTCACTTCGAGGTCGTTCTCGCGGTTGTGCTCGCCGATGATCATGCCCTGGTACACCTTGGCGCCGGGCTCGATCATCATCGGGCCGCGGTCCTCGAGGTTCCACATGGCGTAGGCCACGGCCTCGCCCTTGTCGTTCGAGATCAGCACGCCGTTGCGGCGGCCGGGCATCTCGCCCTTGTAGGGCTCGTAGGCCTTGAACAGGCGGTTCATGATCGCGGTGCCGCGGGTGTCGGTCATGAGCTCGCCCTGATAGCCGATCAGGCCACGGGTGGGCGCATGGAAGACGAGGCGCAGGCGGGAGCCGCCCGACGGCTTCATCTCGATCATCTCGGCCTTGCGCTCGGACATCTTCTGCACGACGACGCCCGAATACTCCTCGTCCACGTCGACCACGACCTCCTCGACCGGCTCGAGAACGTTGTCGTCCTCGTCCTTGGAAAGCACCACGCGGGGACGCGAGACCGCGATCTCGAAGCCCTCGCGGCGCATGGTCTCGATCAGGATGGCGAGCTGGAGTTCGCCGCGGCCCGAGACGAAGAACGAATCCTTGTCGGCCGCCTCCTCGATCTTGAGCGTGACGTTGCCCTCGGCCTCCTTGAACAGGCGGTCACGAATCATGCGGCTCGTGACCTTGTCGCCCTCGGTGCCGGCCAGCGGCGAATCGTTGACGATGAACGACATGGTGACGGTCGGCGGATCGATCGGCTGGGCCTGAATCGGGGTGTCCACCTGCGGGTCGCAGAAGGTGTCGGCCACGGTGCCCTTCACGAGGCCCGCGATCGAGACGATGTCGCCGGCCTCACCGACGTCGATGGGCGCGCGCTCCAGGCCGCGGAAGGCCAGGATCTTCGAGACGCGGCCGGTCTCCACGAGCTTGCCCGTGCGGTCCATGACCTTGATAGCCTGGTTCGGCTTGACGGTGCCGGAGGCGATGCGGCCGGTGATGATGCGGCCGAGGAACGGGTTGGCCTCCAGCAGGGTGCCGAGCATCCGGAACGGACCCTCCTCGACCTTGGCCTGGGGGACGTGCTCCAGCACGAGGTCGAACAGCGGCGCGAGGCCCTGGCTCTGGTCGCCATCGGGGGCGGTCGCCATCCAGCCGGCGCGGCCCGAGCCGTAGAGGATCGGGAAGTCGAGCTGCTCGTCGGTGGCGTCGAGGGCCGCGAAGAGGTCGAACACCTCGTTCACCACCTCGGTGATGCGGGCATCCGGACGGTCGACCTTGTTGATCGCCACGATCGGCTTCAGGCCGATCTTGAGGGCCTTGCCGACCACGAACTTGGTCTGGGGCATCGGGCCTTCGGCGGCATCGACGAGCACGATCACGCCGTCCACCATCGAGAGGATGCGCTCCACCTCGCCTCCGAAATCGGCGTGGCCGGGGGTGTCGACGACGTTGACGCGGGTGTCCTTCCAGACGACCGAGGTCGCCTTGGCCAGGATGGTGATGCCGCGCTCCTTCTCGAGGTCGTTCGAGTCCATGGCGCGTTCCTCGACGCGCTGGTTCTCGCGGAACGATCCGGACTGCGACAACAGCTTGTCGACGAGCGTCGTCTTGCCGTGGTCGACGTGGGCGATGATGGCGATGTTGCGAAGCTTCATAGGGTATCCGGAAGCGAGAAGAGCCCGTCACGCGACGGGCCGCAAGAATGCGGCCGGCAGCGCCGGGTCACGGGATCGAGCTATCGCGTCGCAATATAAGGTGTGGGGCTCCGGGGCAAGGGGCGACCGCCGAGAGACCGGGCATGCCCCACCCTCGTCAGGCGCGAGCGGCCTCGGGGCGCGGGGTGCGCGCCCGGTAGCGGCCCAGGGCCGTGACACAGACGAACGATATCGCCGCGAGCGTGGTGCCGAAGGCGGCGATAGGCCACCAATGGCCCTGGAAGCGCTCGGCCAGGACGGTGCCGATGATCGGGGTGAGCCCGCCCGCCACCGCGCCGCAGACCTGATAGGCCACCGAGATCGCGGTGTAGCGCACCCGCGTCGGGAAGGCGCCGGCCACGTAGCCGGCGATGACCGCGTAGAAGGTGGCGCTGCCCACCACGTTGAGGGCGAGCCCCAGCATCAGGGCGGGCACCGAGCCGAGGTCCACGAGGAGGAACAGCGGATAGGGCGCCAGCATCGCCCAGATCAGGGTGCCCTGAAGGAACAGCCGCTCGTTGCGGATGGCCTCCGCGAGGCGCGCGCCCACCGGCGTCATCACGAACTGGACGCAGGCCGCCACCAGCAGCGCGTCGAGGATCGTGGCGCGCGGCAGGCCCAGATACTGGGTCGTGTAGGTGATCATGAAGGTGTTGAAGAGATAGACCGAGCCGATGGCGAAGGTGTTGGCGCCGGTCGCGAGGGCGACGGGCGCCAAGCTGGTGGCGAGCACCTCGCGGATGGGCGCGGGCACCGGGCCGCGCGCCACCCGGTTCGCCTCGAAATCCGGTGATTCGCCGACGCCGAGGCGGATGAACAGGCCGACGAAGAGCAGGACGATGCTGACGAGGAAGGGTAGCCGCCAGCCCCAGGCGAGAAAGCTCCCCTTGTCCATCAGCCCCGCGAGGCGGAAGGCCAGCAGCGACAGGATCTGCCCCGCCGGGCTGCCGAGTTGCGCGAAGGAGGCGAAGAAGGTCGAGCGACCCTTCGGCGCGTGCTCGGCGGCCAGCAGCACCGCCCCGCCCCATTCGCCGCCCACCGCGATGCCCTGGAGGATGCGCAGGCAGACCAGCGCGATCGGGGCCCAGATCCCGATGCTGGCATAGGTCGGCAGCAGGCCGATGCCGGTGGTGGCCAGCCCCATCATCACCAGGGTGACGACGAGCGCCTTCTTGCGGCCGAGCCGGTCGCCGACATGGCCGAACACCAACCCACCGAGGGGACGGGCGAGGAAGCCCACCGCGAAGGTGCCGAAGGCGGCCAGCGTCGCCACGAAGGGCGTCGCCTCGGCAAAGAACAGCGGTCCGAACACCAGGGCGGCGGCGGTGCCGTAGATGAAGAAGTCGTACCACTCGATGGTGGTGCCGACGAAGGCGGCGACGGCGGCCCGCGCGGGCTGGCGCGGCGCAGGGTCTGTCATCGGGGTCGGGCGCATGCGCGATTCTCTCGGGGCATCAAGGCCGTGGCACCCAGCAAGGGACGGACCGATCGGCCGGACGGCGTCGGAGCGGCCTCCACCTTGCCGGTTCGCGCGCCTGGATGCGAGAGTTCGCGGCCGGTTTCCGGAGCGGCAGGGGGCGGCGCCGAAGGACGACGATGGAACTCAAGTGGATCGAGGACTTCATCAGCCTCGCCGAGACCCGCAGCTTCTCGCGCTCGGCCGAAGCGCGCTTCGTCACGCAATCGGCCTTCAGCCGGCGCATCCGCTCCCTGGAGGTCTGGCTCGGCACCGTGCTCCTCGACCGCAGCACCTACCCGATCACCCTCACGGCGGATGGCCGCCAGTTCCTTGAGACCGCCGAGGAGGTCCTCCGCCTCCTCACCCTCAGCCGCACCGACTTCCGCAACCGGAGCGAGCGCTCGAGCCTGCCGGTGGTGACGATCGCGGCGCTCCACTCCCTCTGCCTGTCCGTCCTGCCCCGCTGGCTGAACGGCATCCGCGAGGCGGTGGGGCCCATGGCGAGCCGGGTCCTGCCCGACAACTTCAACATCTGCGTCCAGGCCCTGGTGGAGGGCGGCTACGACCTGCTGCTGACCTATCACCATCCGGGCATCCCGATGCCCCTCGATCCGGAGCGATACCCGCATCGGGTCATCGGGCGCGACAGCCTCGTGGCGGTGGCCGCTCCGGACGGCCTCCCGCCCGACCGAGACGGCCGGCTGCCGCTGCTGCAGTATTCGCGCGGCTCCTTCCTCGGTCTCCTGGCCGCCATCGCCCAGTCCAGGGAAGGCGCGCCGGTCACCTACCCCATTCACACGAACGAGAATTCCATGGCCGAGGCCCTGCGCTCCATGGCGCTGGCCGGCCACGGCGTGGCCTGGCTCCCCGTCAGCCTGGTGGCGGGCGAGATCGCCGCCGGTGCCCTGGAAGTGGTCAGTTCCGAGATGCTGATGGAGATCCGGCTCTACCGCAGCGCCGAGCGCGCCCGGCCCTTCCTCGATGCGGTCTGGGCCGCCGCCGCCCTCGATGAGCCAAACTATGCATTGCAGGAATAAACTCGGTCGAAACTAGCATTGGCGTCCGCGAAGGCACGGGACTACTGCCCTCCTCGGCGGCGCACCGAGCCGCAGCCGCCCCGCCGCGAACCCCGGGCGCGACACATCCCGACCTTCCACGAAGACCCCAGGCGAAGCCGCCCGCGCGGCTGCGCCGACGCGTCCGCGTGGCCGTTTCCCGCCGAGCACGCCGATCGCAGCCGGACACCAGGAGAGAGCCGTGACCGACCATCCGACCCGCACCGAGCACGACCTTCTGGGCGACCGGGAGGTGCCGCAGGGGGCCTATTACGGCGTCCACACCCTCCGGGCGGTCGAGAACTTCGCGATCACCGGCCGGACCCTGGCCGACTGCCCGGACCTCATCAACGCGCTCGCGGCGATCAAGCAGGCCGCGGCGCTGGCCAACCGCGAGCTCGGCCTCCTCGACGCGGCCCGCACGGACGCCATCGTGGCGGCCTGCGAGGAGATCCGCGCCGGCGCCCTGCACGACCAGTTCGTGGTGGACCTGATCCAGGGCGGGGCCGGCACCTCCACCAACATGAATGCCAACGAGGTCATCGCCAACCGGGCGCTGGAGATCCTCGGCCACGGGCGCGGCGCCTACGAGCACCTGCACCCGAACGAGCACGTCAACATGGGCCAGAGCACCAACGACGTGTACCCGACCGCCCTGAAGATCGCCGCCACCGGCGCCATCCGCCGGCTGATCGAGGCGATGGCGGCCCTGCGCGGCAGCTTCGCCGCCAAGGCGACCGAGTTCGCCGACATCCTGAAGATGGGCCGCACCCAGCTGCAGGACGCGGTACCGATGACCCTGGGCCAGGAATTCGGCACCTACGCACTGATGCTGCGCGAGGACGAGGCCCGGCTGGGGGAAGCGGCGCTGCTGATCCGCGAGATCAACATGGGCGCCACCGCCATCGGCACCGGCATCACCGCACATCCCCTCTACGCCGCCCTCGTCTGCGCGCGCCTGTCCGAGATCACCGGCATCCCTCTCCAGACCGCCGAGGATCTCGTCGAGGCGACCCAGGATTGCGGCGCCTTCGTGCAACTCTCGGGCGTGCTCAAGCGGGTGGCCGTCAAGCTGTCGAAGACCTGCAACGACCTGCGGCTCCTCTCCAGCGGCCCGCGGGCCGGCTTCAACGAGATCAACCTGCCGGCGCGCCAGGCGGGCTCCTCGATCATGCCCGGCAAGGTCAACCCGGTGATCCCCGAGGTGGTCAACCAGGTCGCCTTCGAGGTCATCGGCAACGACGTGACCATCACCTTCGCGGCCGAGGCCGGCCAGCTCCAACTCAACGCCTTCGAACCGGTCATCGCCTACAGCCTGTTCAACAGCCTCACGCACCTGCGCGCGGCCTGCATCACCCTCGACGTCCACTGCATCCAGGGCATCACCGCCAACCGCGAGCGCCTGCGGGCCAGCGTCGAGCAATCGATCGGCATCGTCACCGCCCTCAACCCCTATATCGGCTATCGCAACGCCACCGCCGTGGCCCTGGAGGCCCATGCCACCGGGCGCGGGGTCTACGAGCTCGTCCTCGAGAGGGGCCTGATGGCCCAGGCGCAGCTCGACGCCGTGCTCCAGCCGGACCGCCTGACGCGACCGCAGGCCTTCGCAGCGGCCTGAGCCAGACGCCTTCGGTGATCGTGCGGACCTCCCCACCCCCCTCGCGCGGAGGGGCCGGGCGTGGCTCCTCCAGCTTTCGCACCGTCAGGGCCACCCGACCGCCCTCGCTTCCAACGGCGCCCCGCACGCCCGGTCGATCTCGGACAGGTCCGAGATCCACCGGGGAGGAGAGCCGCGTACCGTCAAGCTCGACACCTCGGGTCACGCCATGACCCGCGACGAGACCTCGAATCCAAGCGCCTCGATGACGCGCGCCAATCAAACCTCGGGAGGCACACCATGACCCACGGCGACACCAAGGCGGACGGCAAGAAACCCGGCCGCCTGACCCTCTACACGGGCCTCGGCCTCGTGCTCGGAATCCTCGTCGGGGCGATCCTGCACGGGATGGCGGCGGGGCCGGCGGAAGCCAAGGAGATCGCCGGCTACCTCACCCTCTGCACCGACATCTTCCTGCGCCTGATCAAGATGATCATCGCGCCCCTGGTCTTCGCCACGATCGTGTCGGGCATCGCGAGCTTCGGCGACACCCGCTCCGTCGGACGGGTCGCCGCCATGGCCATGGGCTGGTTCCTCACCGCCTCCGTGGTGTCGCTGACCCTCGGCTTCCTCGTGGCGAACCTGTTCCAGCCCGGCGCCGGGCTCGCCCTGCCGCTGCCGGATGCCGGCACGCAGACCGGGCTGAAGGCCGCCTCGCTCAATCTGCGCGACTTCCTCACCCACGTGTTCCCGACCAGCATCGTCTCCGCCATGGCGACCAACGAGGTGCTGCAGATCCTGGTGTTCTCGATCTTCTTCGGCTCCGGCCTCAGCGTGATCGACCGGCGCTACGCCGATCCGATGGTGCACATGATCGACGGCCTCGCCCGCGTGATGTTCGCCGTCACGGACGCGGTGATGCGGCTGGCACCCCTGGCGGTCTTCGCCGCGATCGCGGCGGTGATCACCGTCCAGGGCCTCGGCGTCCTCATCGACTACGGCAAGTTCATCGGCGCGTTCTACCTCGGCCTGGCGGTCCTCTGGGTGATCCTGATCGGCGCCGGCTGGCTCGTCCTCGGCAACCGGGTGGTGCGCCTCTTGGATCTCCTGCGTGCGCCGATGATCCTGGCGTTCTCCACCGCCTCGAGCGAGGCCGCCTTCCCCCGCACCGTCGAGGTGCTGGAGAAATTCGGCGTGCGCCCCCGCGTCACCGGCTTCGTGCTGCCGCTCGGCTACTCGCTCAACCTCGACGGCTCGATGATGTACCAGGCGATGGCGGCGCTCTTCATCGCCCAGGCCTTCGGCATCCATCTCGGCGTGGCCGAGCAGTTCACCATGCTCCTCGTCATGATGGTGACGAGCAAGGGTATCGCCGGTGTGCCGCGCGCCTCCCTCGTGGTGGTGGCCGCGACCGTGCCGATGTTCGGACTGCCGGCCGCCGGCATCCTGCTGATCATGGGTGTCGACCAGATCCTCGACATGGGCCGCACCGTCACCAACGTCCTCGGCAACGGCCTCGCCACGGCGGCCGTCGCCCAGTGGCAGGGCGAGATGGATGCCGAGAGGGAAACCGGAACGGACGCGCCGACGGCGGAGGCGGGGGCGATGCTGGCCCCGGCCCGGGCCTGAGGCGCTACTTCGGCGCCACCGGCCGGACGGACCAGGTCGCCCAGTAGACCGGGCGGCCGAACACGCTGGACGCGTTCGCGCCGCCCGGTCCCGGCGCCAGGCGGTCGAGCCAGGTCAGGAAGCCGGCCTTGGCGCGGTAGTTCGTCGGGGTCGCGAGATTGCCGAAGCGGTCGGTCATCCAGAAGTGCTGGCTGCGCCCGAATCGGCCCGACCCGTCGCCGCCCGAGCGCAGGCCCAGATAGGCGGTGGAGCGCATGATCGCCTGCGGCTCCGAGAACCAGGTCAGGGCCGCGAGGGAGCCGGGCGCGAGGTCGGCGGTGTATTGCACGCAGATGTCGGCGACGGGTCCGTCCATGGTGTTGGCGGGGCGGTTGCAGCGATAGGCCGCGACCCACCGGTCCATGTCCCGTGCCTTGGCCACCCGCACCAGGCTCTGGGCCGGCAGCGGCTCCACGATGGTGCGGGCCGGCGACCAGACGCGGTCGGCGGCGAGGTCGCGGCTGGTGCGCAGGTAGAGGCCCATGCGCCGCGTCGCCACCGGCTCGTTGCAGTCGGAGGGCAGCACGTCGGTGTAGTGGTAGTGGTAGACCTGATCGACCACGCTGATCGCGCCGACCAGATCGGTGCGGTCGAAGCCCTGGCCGGCGCAGTTGCCAATGATCGCCGCCCCGGTCTCGTCGAGGACGGCGCTGGGGCTGGGCGCCTCGGGCGGCCGGGACCGGCCGCGGCGGGAGCGCCCCTCCGCACGGTCACCGCCGAACGGCGTCCAGACCGTCCCCGCCTCGGTGCGGCCGCGGATGTCGAAGCTGGTGAAGTCCAGCGTCTGGGCCTGGAGCAGCGCGTGCCGGTTGCCCGCCTCCGTGGGCACCGCCGCGAGGAAGAACACGTAGCTATAGGCGTCTCCGCCCCAGGCGCGTCCGGACACCGTCATCGGGTGACGGGCCGCGACACCCTCGCCGGCCGGTTCGTGCGGCGGCGACACCTCGGCCCGGCGACGGCCGCGACGGCCACGCTCTCGGCGGCCCTCCTGGCTGCGGGCGACCTCGCGGGCCATCTCCCACAGGCGTCCCTGGGTCGGCGGCATCGTGGTGGCCAGTTGCTCCGGCATCGCACCGGAGCGGACCGAACCGCCGTCGAGGGGATCGGTGGCTCGCCGCGGCGCACAAGACTCGGCGGCCTCGGCGCGCCGGGATTTTCCGGCCGCCGACGGGGTCTCGGCCTGGTACACCGCCTGGAGCGGACCGGTGCCGGGCGTCGTGCGGACGACCTGCACGCCGCTGGCGGATTCACAGGCCCGGGGCGCGAAGAACACCCCCTCGGCCTCGCTTCCGCGGCAAATCTCCAGGGTGCCGCCACCGGTGACGTAGCAGCTCGTGTCGGTGGTCTGCGCGCCCGCACCACCGGCGGCGAGTCCCGGGAGAAGCGGAAGAAACGCCGACAGGAGCAGCGGCTTGCGCAGGACGCCGGGCGGCGCGGCGAGGGAGCGGATACGCGAATGTGTCACGGGGGAGAGGGTTAGCGTAGCCCCGCGGTTCAGCAAGGCTTCGCCGTGGCCATCCACATCGCCATTCCTCACAATGTCGCGGCTGCCCCCGGGTCAGCCGGCGTCCCGGCTCTCCGTCCCGCACCATTCGGCGATGAACAGCGCCATCGCGGTGGTGGTCCGCTGCACGGAAGCGAGGCTGACCCGCTCGTCGAAGCCGTGGATGTTCTGGCTGATCGGTCCGTAGCACAGCGCCGGCACCCGGTCGTAGAGGGCGTAGACCCGGGTATCGAGGTAGCTCGGCGACATGAAGCTCTGCAGCTCCGTCCCCGTCGCGGTCCGGTGCGCACGGCCGAGCACCGCCTCGGCCTCCGACCCCTCCGCCAGAACGTAGCCTTCGGAAAAGAAGCCGTTGAAGGCGATACGGGGCGGCGTGTTCGACAGGAAGGCGTCGTCCCGGGCGAAATCGGTGATCGCCTGCTCGACCGCGCGGGCGGCCTCCCGGGCCGAGAGGCCCGGATAGAGGGCGATGCGGCAGTCGATCCGGCACCAGGCCGGTACCGACGAGGCCCAGTCGCCGCCTTCGATCCGGCCGACATTGAGGTTGATGGCGTCGGGCTGGTCGGCGAAGTGGGGATGGGCCGCCTTCTCGGCGTTCCAGCGCGCCTCGAGGGCCCGGAGGGCGCCGATCACCCGGTAGCTGGCGTCGATCGCGTTGGCGCCGGCGCCCATCTCGCGGACATGGACCGGGCGGCCGCGGACCTCGACGGTGAACCAGAGCACGCCGACATTGGCGCGCACGAGCTTCTCGTCCTCGGGCTCGGGGATCAGCACGGCGTCGGCGCGGTAGCCGCGCAGGTGGGTCATCAGGGCGCCGTTGCCGGTGGATTCCTCCTCGACCACGGATTGCAGGGTGACGGTGGCGGCCGGCTGCAGGCCGATCCTGGCCAATGCGTCGAGGGCGAACAGGTTGGCGGCGTGGCCAGCCTTCATGTCGGCGGCGCCGCGTCCGTACATCCAGTCGCCGTCGATGACGGGTTCGAAGGGCGGGTGGGTCCAGAGGTCGGCGGGGCCGGGCGGCACGACGTCGACATGAGCCTGGAGGATCAGCGAGCGCCCCGTCTCGATCCGGGGCCGGTGGATGCCGACGACGAGGGGCGCCTGCGAATGCGTCTCGGACATCGCCGCCGCGCCCGGATGGGCGGCAAGGGCGGCCCCGTCCATGATGAAGCGGTCAAGGGCGTAGCCGCGGGCGCGGAAGGCTCGGAAGACGAAGTCCTGGATCGCGTGCTCGGCACCGCGCGTCGAGCCGAACCGCACCAGGGCCTGGGTGTAGGCGACCTGCTCGGGAAATCCCGCCGCGACGGCCTCGGCGATGCGGGCGGCAAGGGCGGGATCGAGGGGCATCGGCTCTCCTGCGCGGGCAGCGTCTGCGCCGAGGATAGCGACGCCGGGGCGTTCAGGCGAGCAGCGCCGCCGCGAGGGCCAGCGGCAGGGCCAGGAGGGCCGCCGGGCGGATCCAGGCCGGGCGGTAGGAGACCAGTGCGACCACGAGGAGCGCCGCGCCGGTGAGCGAGCCGATCCACTGCACCGGGCCGAAGTTCCAGTCCGCGGTCACGACAGCCGCCGCGAAGGAGGCCGCGATGGCGGCCCAGCCGGCGAGGCGCAGCGCCCGGGCGCGGGCCCGGCTCTGGCCACGCCCCACGATCGTCCGGTGGTGGCGGTCCATGGCGAGGCAGAGGGCGGCGAGCCCGGCGAAGCTCAGGGCGAGGTTGAGGGCGATGGAGAGCGGCGTCATGCTTCGACGAGACCTTCGGTCACCCGGGCCGGGCCGGGGCGCGCGGCCTTCGCGGCTTGCCGGCGGGCCTCATAGTGGGAAACCTTGCGCGCCCCGAGGGCGAGGGCGAGGCCCAGCCCCAGCATGGCGGCGTCGAAGGCCAGGAAGTCGAGGCCGCGATCCGTCGTCAGGGCGCCCACCACCGGGACGATCCCGAAGAGGAGGCCCGCGGCGAGGCCCATCTCGGTCCAGGCCCGGCGGTGCGGGCGAACCAGGGGCACGAGAGCGGCGAGCGCCCAGGCGCCGAAGAACACGGCGCCCTCCCAGGTCGCCCGGTGGGCGAGGTCGACGGGCAGCAAGCGGTTGCCGAGGAAGAACGCCGCCATGCCGATGGGCAGCCCGAGGACCGTGCCGATGTTGAGGCCGCGCACCAGGCGCAGGCCGAAGCCCGGCGCCTCGCCCGCCTTGGGCGCCCGGGCGACGGTCCAGAGCACGAGGCCCGTGGCGATGGTGGCCGCGCCGAGCAGGCCGCAGAGGAAGAACAGCGCCCGCAGGGCGGAGCTGGCGAAATGCGCCTCGTGGAGGCCCATGAAGCTGGTGAAGACGCGGGCGGCCGGCTTCAGCGTGCCCACCCGCTCGACGACCGCGCCGGAGACCGCGTCGAAGGCGACCTGCGGGTGCTGGTGCGCCAGCCCGTGGGGCTCCTCGAAGACGGCGACCACCGTCGCGTTGGCGTCGCCCGGATTGTTCACGATGACCATCTCGAGGGGCTCGGCCACCTCGCGCTGGGCCCGGGCCAGGAGCGGCGCCAGCGGCAGCGCCTCGGCGGGCCGGCCCGCGCCCGCGCGCCAGGTCGTGGTCTGGGCCGCCTCGACGTAGAAGCGCAGCTCGTCGCCCTTGTAGGCCGCCGACACGCCCCAGGGCATGTACATCACGCCGAGGGTGACGATCCCCGTATAGGTGATCATCAGGTGGAACGGCAGGGCGAGCACGCCGGTGACGTTGTGCGCGTCGAGCCAGCCGCGCTGGGCCGACTTGTCCCGCCGGAAGGTGAAGAAGTCGGCGAAGATGCGCCGGTGCGTGACGATGCCGGAGATCAGAGCGACGAAGAGGATCAGCGCGGCGGCACCGACGATCCAGCGGCCGAGCGTCGGCATCATCTGGAGCTCGTAGTGGAAGCGGTAGAAGAAGTCGCCGCCCTGGGTGTCCCGCGCCCGGGTGGGCGCGCCCGACTCGACGTCGAGCAGGGCCTGGCCGAGGGGCGCCTCGAGGCTGTCCATCCAGTAGACGCCGATCACCGGCCGGTCCGGCTGCGGCACCGAGACGTACCAGGCCATCGCTCTCGGTGCATGGGCCTTCAGGTAGGCGACGCCCCGCTCGGCGGCCGGGACGGAATCGGTGGAGCCGGCGCGGAGCTCCGGGCGCATCCAGAGCGAGATGTCGGTGCGGTAATAGGTGGCGGTGCCGGTGAGGAAGACGGCGAACATCACCCACCCGGTGACGAGCCCGGCCCAGGTGTGAAGCCAGGCCATGGACTGGCGAAAACCCTGCCTCATGCGGGCGGCCCCATCGAAGCGCCATCGAAGGCGAGCCAAAGGCCGAGGCCCAGCAGCGCGATCGGAAGCCCGAGGCCCAAGGCGGCAAGCAGCAGGGTGCGGGCGGCGAAGACCCAGATCACGGCGCCGGCCAGGATGGCGAAGCTGATCAGGGTCGCGGTGGCCACCGCCTCCGAGCGCACCATCGGGAGGGTCAGGGACAGGAAGGCGGTCGCGAGCGCCGCCAGCGCATAACCCCCGAAAGCCGCCAGCCCGACGCGCGCGGCCACCTCCGAGCGGTAGCGCCAGCCTCGTCGCAGGCGGACCCTGTCGGGAAGACTGGAAACATCCGTCACGGGCAACACCTTCGAGACGAGCGCGGGCGAGACGAGGGCGGAGACGAGCCCCACAATGGCAGGCAGAATCGGCAGTTCCTACCGGGACAACCTGCCGGACCGGCCCCCGATCTCACGGGGATCGCCCCGCTATAGCGATCCTGGTCTTGGGCTCGCAAACGCTATGTTATGGAATCATTCCAATTCGGCCGCGGCACGCGGCGGATTGCCTGCGACTTCGTCGAGCCCCGGACACCCTTTGGATGTCCCTATGCTGGATGTCCCTATGCCGGCGGTCCGGCGGAAATCGTGTTGACGGGCCGCAGGTCGCGCCCTGTGCACCCGGAACGCGGGTTAGGATAAGGTGACGGCCAGCGCCCGCTTCCCGCGAACACCGCCCGAGAACAAGACACCCGATCGTGACCTCCAGCTCCCCACGTCCCCCGATCCGCTTCCGCGGCCGCTCGTTCATGGCTCTGGTGCTCGCCCCGGTGCTGCCCGTTTCGGACTGGCTCGACGACCTCGACGCGCTGGCGCGGCGCTCGCCGGCCTTCTTCGTCGGGCGGCCCGTCATCCTCGACGTGGCCGGGCTCGGGCTCGAGCGGGAGGCCTTCGTCGCCCTGGTGGCCGATCTCGCCGCCCGGGACGTCGCCGTGATGGGCATCGAGGGCGCGGATCCGGGGCAGCTCGGACCTGGTCTGCCGCCGCCTCCGGCGGGGGGGCGTCCGGTCGACGCGGTCCCGGCGCCGGAGGCGACACCGGACGCCGGGCCGGATGCGCCCGTAGTGCCGTCCGCGCCGGCCCCTTTCCGCTCTCTGATCCTCGATGCACCGGTGCGCTCCGGCCAGACCATCCTGCATCTCGAGGGCGACATCACCGTGATGGGCTCGGTGGCCTCCGGCGCCGAGGTGATCGCGGGCGGCTCGCTCCACGTCTACGGCGCCCTGCGCGGCCGGGCGATCGCGGGGGCGGCGGGCAACCCGGAGGCGCGCATCACCTGCCGTCGCTTCGAGCCCGAGCTCATCGCCATCGATGGCCTCTACCGCACAGCCGACGACCTCGGCCCGGTCCAGCGCGGGCTGCCCGCCCAGGTCCGGCTCGAGGGCGACGCGATCAAGGTGGCGGCGTTGGACTAGGCGCTAGCGCCCCGTCCAGTTCGGCGGGCGCTTGGCGAGGAACGCCTCCATGCCCTCCCGGAAATCCGCGCTGGTGTAGCAGAGGCGGATGAGGTCATCGCCGGGACGCTCCTCGCCCGTCTCGTCCTCGATCTGGAGGCGGCGCAGGCCCTCCTTGGTCGCCCTGAGCGTCAGCGGCGCGTGGCCGGCCACCAGGGTTGCGAGCTCCGTGGCGCGGAGGGCCAGGGCCTCCGCGTCGGCCACCACCTCGCCGACGAGACCGATGGCCAGGGCCTCCTCGGCCCCGACGAGGCGGGCGGTGAAGATCATGTCCTTGACCCGCGCCGGGCCGATCAGGGCCGAGAGGCGGCGCAGGTTGCCGAGCGAGAGACAGTTGCCCAGGGTCCGGGCGATCGGAAATCCGAGCTTGGCATCACCGGTCGCGATCCGCAGGTCGCAGGTGGCGGCGATGGCCGCGCCCCCGCCGGTGCAAGCGCCCGCGATGGCCGCGATCGTCGGGACGGACAGGCGCTCCAGAGCGCCCATCACCCGGTCCATGAAGCGCTCGTAGTCGATCGCGTCCTGTGCGCTCGCAAAGCTCCGGAACTGGGCGATGTCGGTGCCGGCCGCGAAGGCCCTGTCGCCCGCCCCCGTGACGATCACGGCTTTGACGCCCCCGTCCGCTTCGATGCGCGCGCAGGCATCGATCAAGCCCTGATACATGCCGAAGGTGAGCGCATTGCGCGCCTGCGGCCGGTTGAGGGTGAGGCGGGCGATGCCGCCCTCGACCGTGAAGAGGAGCTCGTCGGTCTGGGTCATGCCAGGTTCCTGGGTGCGAGGCACGGAAGCGTATCCCTCCCTCTCGCCCATCGGGGCCGGCCGGAGCAAGCGGCCGGCCTACGCCCTCCCCGGTCTCAGAACACCGAGGGGACGAACATCTCGGGCGGCACCGGGTGGCGGGTGTAGGCGTCGTGGCGCTCGCGGTCCGGCAGGTGCACGGGCGGATGCTCGACGTCGCCGTAGGGGATCTGCGTCAGGAGATGGCTGATGCAGTTCAGGCGGGCGCGCTTCTTGTCCACGGCCTCGACCACCCACCACGGGGCCTCCGGGATATGGGTCCGGGCGAGCATGTCCTCCTTGGCCTTGGTGTAGTCCTCCCAGCGGCGGCGGGACTGCACGTCCATCGGCGAGAGCTTCCACTGCTTCAGGGGGTCGTGGATGCGCATGTGGAAGCGGAATTCCTGCTCCTCGTCGGTGATCGAGAACCAGTACTTCAGCACGATGATCCCGGAGCGGGTCAGCATGCGCTCGAACTCGGGCACCGAGCGGAAGAACTCCTCGACCTCGTCGGGCGAGCAGAAGCCCATCACGCGCTCGACGCCGGCGCGGTTGTACCAGGAGCGGTCGAACAGCACGATCTCACCGCCGGCCGGCAGGTGGGTGACGTAGCGCTGGAAATACCATTGCGTGCGCTCGCGCTCGCTCGGCGCCGGCAGCGCCGCGACGCGGCAGACGCGCGGGTTGAGCCGCTGGGTGATGCGCTTGATCACGCCGCCCTTGCCGGCGGAGTCGCGCCCCTCGAAGATCACTACGACGCGCAGCTTGTGCGCCTGGACCCAGTCCTGGAGGCGCACCAGATCGTGCTGCAGGCGGAACAGCTCGCGGAAATAGACCTTGCGGTCGAGGCCGGGCGGACGGGCGGGCTGACCGAGCTCGTCGGCCAGACGCTCCAGGCGCTCGTCCTCCATCTCGAGTTCGAGTTCCTCGTCGAAGTCGTCGGCGACTTCCCGACGGATCGCCTCGACCTCCGCCGCTCGCTGCGCGCTGTCCATGTGGAAGCCCCGTCCCTGCCGAAATACCGCCCGGCTTAGATCACGGATTCATGACAGGCTTGATACGGCACCGCACACGAGGCGTCGGTCGAGGGAACGGGGACCGACCCCTGCGGGTTAAAGGGCAAGCTGCGCCATTTCGCGGGCCGCGAGCCCGGCTCGCCCGGCGCCCCACACAGCCAGAGGGTCCACCCATGAGCCTGATCGGACGCATCGTCACCAAGCTCCTCGGCAACGAGGACCGTCCCGTGGTCCGCGACGACCGCAACTACGATTCCGGCACGCCGCTCGGCCGCCTCGTGACTAAGATCCTGCGTAAGTGAGGTTTGGAGGCCGGGCGGCTCAGGCGGCCCGGCGCTTCTGTTTCTTCTCGCGTCCCTGTCCGGGCGCCCGCTGGCCGGCACGGGTCCGGTCGAGCACGAATTTCGCGTAGTCGTCCATGTCTCCGGCGAAGGGCTTGACCGTGTTGTCGGCCGCCAGCCAGAGGCGATCCGCCACCAGCTCCATCAGCGAGCGGTCGTGGGTGATGAGGATGACCGCCCCGCCGTAATCGTTGAGCGCGTCGAGGAGCGCCCGCCGGCTGTCGATGTCGAGGTGGTTGGTCGGTTCGTCGAGGATCAGCAGGTGCGGCGCCTGCATCGCCACGAGGTTGAGGAGCAGCCGCGCCCGCTCGCCGCCCGACAGCGCGTCCACCGTCGTCTCCTGCTTGTCGAAGGCCAGCCCGAAGCTCGCGAGCTTGGCGCGCCGGGCCGATTCGCTGTCGTCGGGCCGCTCGCGCCGGATGATCGCCAGCGGCGTGTCCTTGGGATCGAGGGCCTCGATCTGGTGCTGGTGGAACCAGCCGACCTGCACCCGGCCTTCCCGCACCATCCGGCCGTCGCGCACCTGAAGCGCGCCCGCTGCCATCTTGGCGAAGGTCGACTTGCCCGCACCGTTGACGCCCAGCAGGCCGATGCGGTCGTCGACGTCGAGAGTCAGGTTGAGGTCGCGCAGTACCGGCGCGTCGTCGCCATACGCGATGGTGGCGTCGGTGAGATGCATCAGGGGCGGGGCGAGCGGGCGCTTCGGCGAAGGCAGATGGAACGGGGCCACGTGCTCCTCGATGGTCGTGGCGATCGGCTCCAGCTTGGCGAGGCGCTTGACGCGGGACTGGGCCTGTGCGGCCTTCGAGGCCTTGGCCTTGAACCGGTCGATGAAGCTCTGGAGATGCGCCCGCTCGGCCTCCTGCTTCTGCTTGGTCGAGGCTTGCAGACGGGCCTTCTCGGCCCGGCGCTTCTCGAAATCGTCGTAGCCGCCCGTGTAGAGTTCGAGCTTGCCCCCGGCCACGTGCAGGATTGCGTCCACCGAGTTGTTCAGCAATTCGCGGTCGTGGCTGATGATCAGGGCCGAATGGGGATAGCGCTTGAGCCGCGCCTCCAGCCAGAGAGCGCCCTCCAGGTCGAGGTAGTTGGTCGGCTCGTCGAGGAGCAGCATGTCCGGCTCGGCGAAGAGCGCGGCGGCGAGCGCCACGCGCATGCGCCAGCCGCCGGAGAACTCCGCCATCGGCCGGGCCAGGTCCTCGACGGAGAAACCGAGACCGGCCAGGATCTCGCCGGCCCGGGCCGGCGCCCGGTCGGCGTCGATCTCGATGAGGCGGCCGTAGATCTCGCCCATGCGCTCGGGTGCGGCGGTCTCGAGTTCGGCGTTCAGGGCCTCGCGCTCCACGTCGGCGGCCAGGATCGTGTCGATCAGGCTGACGGGAGTCGCGGGATGCTCCTGGTCGACGGAGGCGACGCGGGCGGTCTTCGGCAGCAGGATGGCGCCGCCGTCCGGCTGCAACTCACCGAGGATGATCTTGAACAGGGTCGACTTGCCGACGCCGTTGCGGCCGACGAGCCCGACCTTCGAGCCCGGCGGAACCGCGACGCTGGCGCGATCGAAGAAGCGCCGGCCCCAGGCGCTGAACGTCAGGTCTTCGATCTGGATCATGCTGGGGCTCGTCGGGGGTGCGGGCACCGGACGGACCCGGACGCGTCCCGGACCCTACCGCACCGCACCATCCGGCGCGAGGGGCGCCCGGTGCAACCGGCCCCCTCGCCCCACGCGCCCTCCCGGCCGCGCCAGCCGGAGGCGGCCCTACTGCGCGGCGACCACGGAGGCCTTCACCAGCGGCGCCACCGGCACGTTCCTGTGCCAGAAGCTGCCGGAGCGCCCGGTCTGGTAGCCGGTCTCGTACAGGCTGCGCATGTAGCCCGTGTCGAAGCCGCGGGCCGTGGAGGTGTTGGGCGCGGATTCGTCGATATAGGCGAGGTTGAAGCCGATGCCGTTGGAGCGCGTGAAGGCGTAGGTCGAGGCCAGGGTGGCGCGGCTGCGGGCGCGGCTGGCCGTCGTGAACGAGCGCTCGACGATCGAGAGCGTGTTGTTCTGGGCGAGGTCGAATTCCGGCTCCAGGCGCCCGTTGATGATGACGTAGATGTCCGACTTGGCGCCCGCCTTGAACCGGCCGTCGCGCAGCAGGAACGACTGCGGCAGGGTGAAGACCGGCGTCACCACCGAGCCGTCGACATGCATCTCCTGGAAGGTGCGCTGCGCCGCCTGGACGTCGATGAGCTGCGGCGGGAACACCGCCGGGATGCTGGCCGAGGCGGTGAGCACGTCGGTGAACAGGTCGAGCGCGGCCGGGCCGCCGCTGGTGGCGATGGCGCCCATGTTCCAGATCACGGCGCGCTGGGCGTCGAGGTTCGTCGTCACCACGAGGAGACGACGGCCCTTGGCGTGCTGGGCCGCGACCGCGGCCAGAAGGTCCGGCGTCACGTACCGGCGCACGAGATCGCGCAGGCGCCCGTCCCCGAACAGGCCCGAGCCGAACAGCACGTTGGCGAAGCTCGGCGACTGCACCAGCGTCGAGGCGACGCCGCTGGTGTAGATGTCCTTCAGGTAGGCGTCGTATTCCGGGCCCACGAAGGCGAAGGGGGCGATGAGGGCACCCGTGGAGACGCCGGAGACCAGGGAGAATTCCGGGCGCTTGCCCGATTCGGTCCAGCCGTTGAGGAGGCCGGCGCCATAGGCCCCGTCGCCGCCACCGCCCGACAGGGCAAGGTAGGCGAACGGCACCTTGCTGTTCTGAGGCCGCGCCGACATCTCGGTGAAGGTCTTCTCCGAGGCGTCCGCGTAGGCGCGGACATTCGGATCCAGCCCGGGCAGGACCGCGGCGGCGGCCTCGCTCGCCGTGTAGGGCGTGCGCGGGGTGGTGCCGCAGGCCGCGAGCTGGCCGAGGGCGACGAGGGCCAAGAGCCCCCGGCTCCATCGGAGACGACGCATGTTCGACATGTTCACTGCCAAGATTCCGGAGCCCGACCCCTACGCGACCCTAGCATGAAAAACGAGCTTGGCCGTTCCCGTGTTCCGGCTACGCTTCCCGACGTCGCACCGGTGTGTCATTCGCGCAGCAATCGGGCCGATCTCGCCCGGACTCGCGAAAGCGTGTAGGCATCCCGGCGCTGCGCGGTCGGCTGCGGCATCAAATGAACTTCCCGGGCACACGTCCGTTGGAGCACCATACGGTGACGGTTGACCGTCACGGTCACGGCCCGACATCCCACACACCTCACGACACCTGCTCCAGCCGACCGGTCGCGCCCGCGCAGGCCAGCCGCGCCGGCCGCACGTGCCGCCGATGGTCCTGACGATGTCGGCGTGGGCGGGGCGGCCCCGCAGGTCGGTGGCACGAGGAGGAGGCAGAGGCGATGGAACGAGACGACGCGTGGCACATGACGGACGACCTGATGGTCGAGGACGGCAAGGGCGACCCCTTCGCCGCCGCCATCCGGGCGACCCGCATGCCCATGATCGTCACGGATCCGCGCCGGGACGACAACCCGATCGTCTTCGTCAACGACGCCTTCCTGCGCCTCACCGGGTACGAGCGCGACGAGATCATGGGCCGCAACTGCCGCTTCCTGCAGGGCGCGGACACGGATCCGAATGCGATCCAGCAGCTCCGCGAGGCCGTAAATGCCCGGCGCGACATCGCCGTCGACATCCTGAACTACCGCAAGGATGGCAGCCCGTTCTGGAACGCCCTGTACATGAGCCCGGTCGTCACCAAGGGCGGTGACCTGCACTACTTCTTCGCCTCGCAGCTCGACGTCACCGACCGGGTCGACGCGCAGATGCGGACGCAGAACGAGAAGGAGCATTTCGAGCGCGAAGTCGCCAAGCGGACGCGCGAACTCTCCGATGCCCTGGCGGCCAAGACCATGCTCGTGCACGAGGTCGACCACCGGGTGAAGAACAACCTCCAGATGGTGGCCTCCCTCCTCACCATGCAGACCCGGAGCATCTCCGATCCCACGGCGCGGGACGCGATGAAGTCGATGCTGACCCGGGTCGAGGCGCTCGGGACGGTGCACAAGAGGCTCTACCAGTCCCACGACGTCGAGCGCTTCGACGTCGCCGAGTTCGCCCGCGAGCTCGCCACCGACCTCGTGCGCGGATCCGGCCGCTCGGAGATCAGCCTGCACCTCGACCTCGAACCCGTAGAGGTGCCGGTGGAGAAGGCGCCCCCGGTGGCGCTGATGATGAACGAACTCATCACCAACGCTCTCAAGCACGCCTTCCCCGACAACCGCCCCGGCCGCCTCTCGATCCGCGTCCAGCCCGACGGGCGCTACTTCGGCATCCGGATCATCGACGACGGCATCGGCATGCCCCAGGAGGTCGTGGGTACGCGGTCCTTCGGCAAGCGCCTGATCGAGAGCTTGGCCCGCCAGCTGAATGCCAGTATCGCTTGGCAACCGGGACATCCCGGGACCTCGATCGATATTCGCCTCCCGCGCGAATCGCCGGGCGCGAAGGACAGCACGTGAGCGAACCTCTCCGGGTCCTGATCGCGGAAGACGAAGCACTCATCCTCATGCAGCTGGAATTCCTCGTCGAGGATGCCGGCCACCTCGTCGTCGGCACCGCGGCGACCGCGGACGAGGCGATCGGGATCGCCCGTGACGTGCGCCCGGACCTCGTCTTCGTCGACCTTCAGCTGCGCGGCGGCTCGTCCGGCATCGACATCGTCCGGGCGCTGCGGGCCGATGCCGCCATGGTGCTGGTCTTCGTCACCGCCAACGCCCAGCATCTGCCGGAGGGGTTCGAAGGGGCCGCCGGCGTCATCGCCAAGCCCTTCACCGAGGCCGTCATCTTCGACACGATGGCGTTTTTCAGCGAGTGCGTGCGCGAGCCGCCGCCGCGCTCCGCCGTGCCCCTCGGCCTGCGCCTCGCGCCGGCCTATCGCGCCGCCCTCGGCGGGTAGGCGCGCTCAGCGGTAGCCGGCCGCCTGCAGCTCGAACAGTTCGGCGTAGCGCCCGCCCAGCGCCTGCAGCTCGGCATGGCTCCCCGACTCGATCACGCGTCCACCGGAGAGCACCAGGATGCGATCCGCCATGCGCACGGTGGAGAAGCGGTGCGAGATCAGCACCGCCGTGCGCCCGTGGCTCAGCTCGCGGAAGCGCTGGAACACCTCGAACTCGGCTCGGGCGTCGAGGGCGGCGGTGGGCTCGTCGAGGATCAGGATCTCGGCTTCCCGCATGTAGGCCCGGGCGATGGCGATCTTCTGCCACTCGCCCCCCGACAGATCCACGCCCTCGGCGAAGCGCTTGCCCAGGGGCTGGTCGTACCCGAGCGGCAGGCGCCCGATGACTCCGTCGGCGAGGCTGCGTCCGGCCGCCCGGGCGACCCGGCCGGCGTCGCCGCGCGCCTCGATCCGGCCCACGGCCACGTTCTCGCGGGCGGTGAAGCTGAAGCGCACGAAATCCTGGAAGGTCACGCCGATGCGGCCGCGAAGGTCGTCGAGGTCGTAGGCGGAGAGGGGCAGGCCATCGAGGAGCACGCAGCCCTCGGTCGGGTCGTAGAGCCGGGTGAGGAGCTTGACGATGGTCGTCTTGCCCGCCCCGTTCTCGCCCACCAGGGCCAGGACCTCGCCGGCCGCGAGGTGGAAGCTCAGGTGTCGCACCGCCCAGGATTCGGTGCCGGGATAGCGGAAGCCCACATCCTCGAACACGATCCCGCTCCGGATCGGGCGCGGCAGGGAAACGGGGTCGGTCGGCGAGCGGATCGCCGGCACCACGGCGAAGAACGAGAACAGGTCGTCGAGATACTGCGCCTGCGAGGCGATCTGCGAGAAGCCCAGCAGCAGCCCCTCGATCAGGCCGCGCAGGCGCTGGAAGGAGCCCGCCAGGAAGGCGAGGTCGCCGATGGAGAACTGGCCCGCGGCGGTGCGCCAGACGATGGTGGCGTAGGCGAGGTAGTAGGCCAGCGTGCCGAGCGCCGCGAAGGCCCCGCCCCAGCCGGCCCGGCGCAGGGCCAGGGCGCGGTTGTCGGCCACGAGCCGGGCCGCGAGCCCGCGATAGCGCTCGGCGATGTAGCCGTTCAGCCCGAACAGCTTCACTTCCTTGGCGGATTCGACGCTGGCTCCGAGGAAGCGCAGATAGTCGATCTCGCGCCGCTCCGGCGTCCGGGTCCAGGCGAGCCGGTAGCCCTCGCGGTTGAAGTGGGTCTCGTTGAGAAAGGCCGGCACCAGGGCCACCACGAGGAGCAGGATCAGCCAGGGCGCGAAGGCCACGAGGCCGAGGGCGAAAGCCACCAGGGTGATGAGGTCCTGCCCCTGACCGAAGAGCTGGAACAGGAGGTTGGAGCGGCCCGTGACCTGACGCCGTGCCCGCTCCAGGCGGTCCTGCTGCGCGCTGTCCTCGAACTGTTCGAGGTCGAGGTCGGCGGCGTGCCGCATCAGCTTCAGGGTGGCGGCGTTGCCGTAGAGGTCGGCCACGAGACCGTCGACCAAGGTGCTGGCGCGGCCGAGGAGGTCGGCCAGGATGGCGAGACCGAACTCCGCCGCCACCAGCAGGGCGAGGTGCCGCAGGGCGGGATCTGCGAGCCATGCCTCGAACCCGAGGCCGATCGGGTGCGGCCGGGCATGCTCGGCCACGATCGCGTCGAGGATGAGCTTGGCGAGGTAGAGCATCAGGACCGGCAGGCTCGCCCGCGCGAGGCGCAGGCCGAGGCTCGCCACCAGGAGGCGCGGACTGGCGGAATAGACGAGGCGGGCCAGGGCCGGCAGGTGACGCAGGGCGCCGAGGCGCGCGGATAGGGCCGTCAGGGGGGAGAGGTGGTCGGGCATCGGCCGGGACCATGACCGGGGCCGGCACCTCCGTCGATACCGCAGACGCCGCACCCGCGCGGTCGCGCAGATGTCAGTGGGTGACCGGCCGAAGTGTTCAAGCTCTTGAGGACAGCCGATTCGACGGCGAGACTTCACTTTATCGCCCATGTTAGGCGTTCGTCATGTCCACAGGCGCGAGGCCGCCCTCAATGCTCAGCGGTTCAGCGGTCCTGCGGGTCGGCGTTCTCATCGTGGTGGCGGCCATCCTCGCCGGAATCGTCCAGGTCCTGCGTCCGCACGACGGCGGACCGGCGGACGCCCCCACCGTCCGGACGACCCCCGAGACCGGAAAGGCCGGAACCCAGGCGGCGGTGCCGCCGGCCGTCACGCGTCCGGTCTCCCCGGTGGCCCCGGCGCCCGCGCCCCAGCCGAGCCCCGCCCCGGCGCCACAGGCCGCCATTCCCCCCGCCGCGTCTCCGCCGGCCGGGCCGGCGCCATCGCCGAACGTGCCCCTGCCGCCGAGCCTCCCGGGGCCGATCCAGGCGCCCTCGCCCCCCGACAGGAGCTTCGTCGATACGGCTCGCCCGGCGGCCCCATCGGCCGGCGAGCAGGAGATCGACAACGCCGCCGAGACGGCGGGGCCACGCGGGATTGCGATCGTCGACCTCAATACGGGGAGCGTCGCCGAGTTGAACGGCCTGCGGGGCGGCGGCATGATCGGGCGGGCCATCGTGCAGAAGCGTCCCTACGCTTCCGTCGGCGAGCTCCTGTCGAAGCGCGTCCTCAGCCGGGCGGTCTACGAGCGGATCAAGGATCAGGTCACGGTGCGCTGAAGCCCGTTTCGGGTAGCGCGGCGCGCGCCGCCTGCCTAAGATGCGGCTCCAGGAAGCCGGAAAGTCGCTTCGATCACCAGGGACGAGCCATGTTTGCGCAAGCCGGGGGCGTTACCTTTCGCGAGGATCTCGGCGTCGAGGAGACCACCGAGACCGACAACGTCGTCCGCTGGGACGGCGAGAAGCTCTACGTCGAACACGACATCTATCACAACGGCCAGCTGGTCCACCGCAAGTACCGCAAGAACGTCAGCGAGGCGGTGGCCCGGGCATTGCAGGCGCTGATCAACCGGTCGCAGCAATAGAGTCTGCGGTCCGGTGCCCTGTGAGGCTAAACCGATCCCGTCGATCCCTACTTCCCGATCCAGTCGTGCCCGGCCACCACCGCCTCGACCGGGCGCGTCCAGGTGCCGGGCTGGTCGGTGGCCCCGGTTCCGAGGGCGCACTGGACCATGACGCTGTCGCTCCAGCGCCCGTACTTGTAGCCCACCGCCGGCAGCAGCCCGACGCGAACGAAGCCGCAGGCCTCGTGGAGGCGTAACGACGCCTCGTTCTGCGCGTCGATGTAGCCGATCATCTGGCGGTAGCCCCCCGCCGCGCAGGCCTCGATCAGCGCTGGCAGCAGACGCCGGCCGATGCCGGCATGCAGGTGCTCGTGATGGACGTAGATCGAGTGCTTGAGGGTGTAGCGGTAGGCCGGGCGCTTGCGGAACGGCACCGCGTAGGCATAGCCCGCCACGATCCCGTCCCGGTCGGCCACGAGGTGCGGCAGGCGCTTCTTGCGCATGGCCTTGCGCCGCTTCTTCAGGTCGTCGGGATGGAGCGGGTCCGCCTCGAAATCCCCGACATCGCCGACGCCGCGCCGGATGTGATGGGCGTAGATGTCCACCATATCCGGCACGTCGGCATCCGACGAGGGCCGGATGACGAGGTCGGGGTCGCTCTCGGACGAGCCCGCCATCAGCGGCCCTCGCGCATGACGTAGGTGTAGAACCGGATGGTCCCATCCGGATCGACATCGCGAAACACGCCCTGGATCTCGGCCTCGAAGCCCGGGAACAGGTTCGCGGAGCGCTCGAACATCTTGAAGTAGTCCAGCATGGGTTTGGCCCGCTCGTCCAATCGCTCGCCCGGAAGCACCGTGCCGATGCCCGGCGGGTAGACCAGAAGCAAGGTCGTCGCCACGCGCCCCTCGGCCTCCGCGATCGGCACGTAATCGACGTTGTTGCGGGTGAGCTGCTGCACCGCCTCCTTGGGGGTCATCACCATTTCGGGCAGGTGCCCCGGCTCGAACTGCTTGCGCTGGAGCGTGCTGGTGCCGTGCTCGCGGTGGAAGGCATGGAAGTCGGCGCAGAGGTCGCGCAGGCGCACGCCCTTGTAGCGATTGGGCCGGCGCCGCACGAATTCCGGCATCGCCTCCTCGAGGGGCACGTTGTCGTCGTGCAGGCGCTTGAAGGCCACGAGCCCGGAGATCAGCGTGCCGGCCTTCGAAGATTCGACGCCCGGCGTCAGCAGGAAGAGGAGCGAATTGAGGTCGTTCTTCTCCGGCACGATGCGGTTCTCGCGCAGGTACTGCGCCACGATGGGCGCCGGCACGCCGTGCTCGGCATATTCGCCCGTGTGCCGGTTGAATCCGGGGGTGAGCACGGTGAGCTTGTTGGGGTCGGTCATGGCATAGTCGGGTGCCACGTGCGTGAAGCCGTGCCAGTCGGCCCCCGGCGTCAGCTCCCAGTACTTCGCGTTGCCGGCGAGCTCGTCGGTGGAGAGGCTCTCCCACGGCACCTTGCCGTCGGGTCCCTTGACCGTGTCCGGCACGAAGGGGTCGAAGAACCAGCGCCGCAGGGGATCGCCCTCCTTCTCCTCGAATTCGCGGCGGATGGCGCGGACCTTCTTGCGCCACTCGATGCCCAGGCGAATGGTGTCGTCCCACAGCACGACGCCGGAGCGGCCCTTCATCATCTGCGCGCCGACGTCGAGGGAGGCGAACAGGGGGTAGAACGGCGAGGTCGAGGCGTGGACCAGGAAGGTCTCGTTGAAGCGCCGGTGCTCGATGCGCCGGGTCTGGCCGCGGATATGGCTGTCCTTGGTATGGATCTGCGAGGCCTGGGAGAAGCTCGCCAGCTGCTTGTGGGTCGACTGGGTGGCGATGATGCCGGGCGAGGTCTCGTCGAGACCCTTGAGTCCCATGGCGAAGCGGCCGGCGAAGAGCGGGTGGAACTTCATGAAGCCGGCCCAGGCCTCGTCGAAGAGGATGTAGTCGCAGAGATGCCCGATCTTATCGAGGATCATCTGCGCGTTGTAGATCGTGCCGTCGTAGGTGCACTGCTCGATCACCGCGACGCGGAACGGGCGCTCGCGCCGCCAGGCCTCCTTGTCGGTGATCAGCGGGTTGTCGCGGATCTTCTGGCGGATGACGGTCTCGTCGAGGGCCTCGTGGTACATCGGGCCGATCAGGCCGTAGGCGTTGCGGTCGGTCTCCAGGAAGACGGGTATCGCGCCGCCGAGGAACAGCGCCCCGTGATGCGCGGCCTTGTGGTTGTTGCGGTCGAACAGCACGAGGTCGCCCTCGGCCACCAGGGCGGAGAGCACGATCTTGTTGGAGGCCGAGGTGCCGTTGAGGACGAAGTAGGTCTTCTCCGCCCCGAAGATGACGGCCGCCTCCTTCTGCGCCTTCAGGGCCGGGCCCTCGTGGACGAGGAGGTCGCCGAGATCGAGCACCGAGTTGTCGAGATCGTCGCGGAACACCGCCTCGCCGAGATGCTCGACGAAGATGCGCCCGATCGGTGAGCGGTTGTAGAAGATGCCGCCGTTGTGGCCCGGGCAGGTCCAGAGCTGGTTGCCCTGCTCGGCATAGTCGACCAGCGCGCCGAAGAACGGCGTCTTCAGGGTCTCGGCGTACTGCTTCACCCGGCTCACCAGGCCACGGGCGATGTAGTCCGGGGTCTCCTCGGCGAGGAAGATGTAGCCGTCGATGAAGTCCAGCACCTCGACGGGGATGTCCTCCAGGCGCTTGCGGCGGACCATGATGACGATGGGCATCTCCAGCCCGCGCTTCCTCATGAGGTTGATGAGGGCGGCCGCCTTGCCGTCGAGGCCGCGCTTGCCCCAATCCACCACCATGCAGCCGATGGCCGAATCGGTCTGGACCGCGATGGCCGCGTCCTCGACGCGCCGGGCCCGCACCACCTCGAAGCCGAGCTTCTCCACGGAGCCGATGATCTGCTGGACGCGCACGCCCTCGAGATCGTCCGGGTCGAAGTTCGGCGCGCACATCAGGACGGTGAAGCGGCGAAAGAAATCCATGCGGAAAAGGCTCCCAGGGGCGTTTGGCGCACCGTTCGCGACGGGACGTGACGCTTCGATGACGATCTTGCGGCGGCCGCGGTGTTTTCTGGCTCCGCGCGGCGCGACGGGGAGCCGGCTTACGATCAGCCGCGCCGTTTGACGAGCCCGAGGCGGCGGATCACGCCGTAGACCGCCAGGGCCGCCGCCGCACAGATGACGAGGGCGAGGAACGAGCCGTTCTCGAAATCGCCGAGGAACAACCCCTTGGTGTTCATGCCGAACACGCCGGTCACCAAGGTCGGCGGCAGGAACAGGGCCGTGAGGATCGAGAGGGTGAAGAGCTGGCGGTTGGTCTCGGCCGCCGTGCGCCCGGCGATCTCGTCCTGCAGCAGGCGGCTGCGCTCGGACAGGACCAGCATGTCGCGGTGAAGCGAATCGAGGCGCTGGACCACCCGGGCGGCCATGGTCACCACCGCCTCCGGCAGGGCGTCGTCCTCTTCCTCGGTCTCGGATTCGAGGCGGTGGAAGACCGCGCTGAGGCCGGCGAGCTGCCTATGCTGGCGCACGGCCTGCCGGCGGATCGGCGCCAGGGGCCGGGGATCGTCGGGCTGATCCTCGTCGAGCATCCGGTCCTCGATGGCGTCGAGGGCGTCGGAGAAGCGCCGGGCAGAGGCGTCGAGAGAGGCGGCGACGCCGGTGACGAACATCTCGAGAAGTCCCGCCGGACTGGAGACGCGCCGCCCGGCCAGCACCGCGTCGCGGGCGGCTTCCGCCGCGGCGGTGGCATGCCGTCGTCCGCTCACGAGAAGGCGCGCGCCCAGCACGCAGTGCAGGCGCCCGGCCGGTTCGTCCTCGATCCGGCCGCCGAATTCGCGCTCCCGATCGGCGATCACGAGGCCGAGATCGGCGCCCTCGATCACCACGCGCTGATGCCCGTCGCGGGCGAAGGTGGCGGCGGCGAGCGCGGGCGGGCCGAGGCGCCCGGCGGCGATCAGCCCGTCGAGGCGTGCATCGACCAGGTCGAGATGCAGCCAGAGAAATCCCTCGGCGACGGGCGCCGGCAGGCCGCCATCCGCCTCCAGCAGGCGCCCGCGCCCTTCCGCGTCGAACGCGATCGCGAAAAGCAGGCACGGGAGGGCGGTGGTATCGGTGAGAAGGCGCTGCATGCGGGCGGCCCTGTTGCCGGCAAACCGCCGACGGTCGCCGCGCTGGATCGCAAGTGCGGGCGACACTGTCATGACGGTGGCCGGCACGGGAGATGGGACGGCGACCGCCCGCCGTCTCGCCTCCCGACGAAGCGGCGAAGGGAGGCACGCCGCCATGGGCGAATCCTCCGGGGCGAGCAGCGGTGGATGCCGCCACTTCCCCCGCGACAAGCGGCCCGGCATCGGGCTTGCTCCGCTTGAGCCAGAACAGCGGGGCGGCATGGTCGAGAAACTTTTCCACGCAGGCGCGAGCCTGGCCCTGCTGCTGGCCGTCGCGGTGCTGTTCTCGACGAATCGGCGGGCGATCTCGCCGCGGGTGGTGCTCTCGGCCCTGGCGCTGCAGGTGGCGCTCGGCGCCCTGGTGCTGTTCGTCCCGGCGGGCCGCATGGGCCTCGCCGCGGCGGCTTCCTTCGTCCAGACCGTGCTGAATTACGGCGACCGGGGCACCGCGTTCCTGTTCGGCGGCCTCGTCGAGCCGCGCATGTTCGAATTGTTCGGCGGCAGCGGCTTCATCCTGGCCCTGCGCATCCTGCCGCAGATCCTCTACGTCTCGGCGCTGATCGCGGTGCTCTACCATTTCGGCGTGATGCAGGCGGCGGCGCGGGCCATCGGCACCGTCCTGCAGCGGGTGATCGGCACGTCGCGGATCGAGACCTTCTCGGCAGTGATCACCATCGCGATCGGCCAGAGCGAGATCGCCATCGCCCTGCGCCCGTTCCTGATGGCCCTGACCTCGGCCGAGCTGTTCGCCGTGATGTCGAGCGGGGCCGCGTCCACGGCGGGCACGATTCTCGCCGGCTACGCGGCCCTCGGCGTGCCGATGGAGTACCTGCTGGCGGCCAGCGCCATGGCGGTGCCGGGCGGACTCCTCTTCGCCAAGATCCTGGTGCCGACGACGGAGCCGAGCCGGGTCACCTCCACGCGGGTCACCTTCGCGGAGACGCGGGCGGTCAACGTCATCGAGGCGGCGGCCGACGGCACCCAGAAGGGGCTGGCCGTGGCGGTGTCGGTGGGGGCGATGCTGATCGCGTTCACGGGCCTGATCGCCCTGCTGAACGGGTTCATGGGCTGGGCCGGGGGTCTCGCCGGCTATCCCGCCCTGAGCCTGGAGGGCATCCTCGGCGCGGTGTTCGCGCCCCTGGCTTGGCTGATGGGCGTGCCCTGGGAGCAGGCCGGCCTCGTCGGCGGGGCGCTGGGCCAGAAGATCGCCTTCAACGAGTTCCTGGCCTACGCGCAACTCTCGCCGGTACTGAAGGGCGGCACCCTGGACCCGCGGACGGCCGCGATCCTGTGCTTCGCGCTCTGCGGCTTCGCCAACCTGACTTCGGTGGCCATCCAGCTCGCGAGCCTCGCCAGCCTCGCACCGGAGCGCAGGGCGGAGATCGCCCGGTTCGGCCTGCGCGCGATCCTGGCCGGCACCCTGTCCAACCTGACGAGCGCGACGCTCGCCGGGTTGTTCATCGGTGCCTGACGGCTGTGCCGGCCGGGACGGGCGTGGAGAGGCTCATGCGGCGGCGAGCTTCGCCGCCTTGACCTTCGCGGGACCAGCCTTGGTGATGGCCGTGAGCGGCAGCTCGATGTCGATGTCGAGCGTCGACATGTCCTGGCCGCGGTCGAGGCGGATCTGGACCTTGTCGCTGTTGACCTCGACGTGCTTGGCGATGACCGCGAGGATCTCCTCGCGCAGCACCATCACGAGATCGGAGCCGCCGACCCCCGCCCGTTCATGGGCGAGGATGAGCTGCAGGCGGTCGCGGGCGACCGGCGCCGAACCGCGCCGGTTGAACATGTTGAGGAGGCTCATGCTGCCCTCCGGGTGAAGAGTTTGTCGAGAAAGGACTTCTTGTCGGTGGGGACCGACATCGGGACCGCATCGCCGTTGAGGCGGCGCACGGCGTCGGTGTAGGCGCGGGCCGGGGCGCAGAGCGGGTTGTTCAGGGTCACCGGGCAGCCGACGTTGGAGGCGCGCAGGACCTCCATGCTCTCCGGGATGATGGCGAGCAGCGGGATCGAGAGGATCTCGAGCACGTCCTCGATCTTGAGCATGTCGCCGCGATCGGCCCGGGCAGGGTCGTAGCGGGTGAGGATCAGGTGCTTGTCCATCGTCTCGCCGCGCTCGGCCTTGAGCGTCTTGGAGTCGAGCAGGCCGATGATGCGATCGGAATCGCGCACCGAGGAGACCTCGGGGTTGGTCACCACCACGGCGACGTCGGCGTGGCGCATGGCCAGCGTGGCGCCGCGCTCGATCCCGGCCGGGGAGTCGCAGATCACCCAGTCGAACTTCTCGCGGAGCTCGTCCATGACGCGGGCGACGCCCTCGTCGGTGAGCGCATCCTTGTCGCGAGTCTGCGAGGCGGGCAGCAGGTGGAGCTTCTCCAGGCGCTTGTCGCGGATGAGGGCCTGGTTGAGCTTGGCGTCGCCGTTGACCACGTTGATGAGGTCGTAGACGACGCGCCGCTCGGCGCCCATCACGAGGTCGAGGTTGCGCAGGCCGACGTCGAAGTCGACCACCGCCACGCTCTTGCCGGCCTGCGCGAGCGCCGCGCCGAGGGCCGCGGTCGTCGTCGTCTTGCCGACGCCGCCCTTGCCAGATGTCACGACCAGAACTTTGGCCATATGAGCTGTCTCCTCAATCCAAGGATGCGAATTTGATGGCGCCGCCATCGAGCCAGATTTGCACGGCCTTGCCGCGCAGGTGGTTGCCCATCTCCTCGGCCGTGCGGACGAGGCGGTCGATGCCGAGAAGTTCGGGCTCGAACTTGCGGCAGCAGATGCGGGCGCGGGGGTTGCGGGCGGCGCCGGCGATGGCCCGGCCGCGCAGAGCGCCGTAGACGTGGATGGAGCCGCCGGCGAGGATCTCGGCGCCGGAGGAGACCGACCCCATGACGGTGACGTCGCCGGTGGGGTGGACGATGGATTGCCCGGACCGGACCGACCCCTCGATGGTGAGAGAGGTCGTCGCCGGCTCGGGCGGCGCCAGCGGCAGCTCGGGCTCCGGCTCCGGCTGGGCCGGGATCTCGATCGTGCTCGAGGGCCGTCCCTGGACGAGGAGCGGCGGGCGCCCGGGTCCGAGGAGCGACAGGTCCGTGCCCTCGATGCCGAGGATGCGGATCTGCCGGCTGCCGAGTTCGGCGAGCAGGCTGTCGAGGTCCGGCGCGGCGGGCGCCAGCCCCGCCACGTCGAGGATCAGGGCGCGCCCGTCGAACAGGGTCGGCGAGCGCTTGAGCGCTTCGTCCAGATCGGCGAACCAATCGGGAAGCGGAGTCTCCGGGGCCAGCACCAAGGACTTGAAGGCGCGGCCGCGAAGCTGAACGGGTCTGCGGGGAGGGCTTGTGTCAGTCACGGGCTCTCGCGATTCCTTACCAGACCATTGATGCCCGGTATGGTTACCGCTTCGTTAACAACCCGTGTTCAAAGGATTAAAGGCGCACATTTTCCTCTGATCCGGTGATCCAGGGATGCGGCGGGCACGCCAAACGCAGCGGCCCCGGACGGGACGCGCGACGGCCTCGGCCTGTCGCGCGCCCCGTCCGGGGCCGGTTCCGTCTCGGAGGGTCGTCGCTCGAGCGACGCCCGCAATTCACCGCGTGGTGGGCAGGAGCCAGTTCGGCAGCCACATGGCGATGCCGGGCACGAAGCAGAGGATCAGGATCGCCACCGCCATCAGGATCACGAAGGGCAGCGTGCCCCAGATGATGTCCTTCAGCGGAATGTCGGGGGCGATGTTCTTGATGACGAAGATGTTGAGCCCCACCGGTGGGTGGATCAGGCCCATCTCCATGGTGATGGTCATCACGACGCCGAACCAGACGAGGTCGAACCCGGCGGCCTTCAGCGGCGGCAGGATGATCGGCGCCGTCATCAGGATGATCGAGACCGGCGGTAGGAAGAAGCCCAGCAGGATCACGAGGCCGAGGATCGTCACCAGCAGCACCCACTTCGACAGCTGCATCGCCACGATCGCGGCCGCCGCCGATTGCGAGATGTGCAGGTAGCTCATCACGTAGGCGTAGAGGAGCGACATGCCGATGATGAGCATCAGCATGGTCGATTCCCGCAGGGTCGCGGTCAGGATCGGGCTGACATCGCGCGGACGCCAGACACCGTAGATGACCGCGATCAGGCCCAGCGCCAGGAGGCCGCCGAGGCCCGCCGTCTCCGACGGGGTGGCGTAGCCGCCGTAGAGCGCCACCATCACGCCGGTGAGCAGGATCACGAAGGGCAGCACCCGCGGCAGCGTCGAGAAGCGCTGGCGCATGCTGTAGGTGTCCTCCGCGAGGATCGCCGAAGCGGTGCCGTTCCGCTCGTAGGCGATCTTGGCGGCCGCGTATTCCGAGCGGAAGCGGTAGACCGACCAGGTCGCGAACAGCCCGACGAGGAGGAGGCCCGGCCCGATGCCGGCGAGGAACAGGCGTCCCAGCGACTGCTCGGCCGCCACCGCGTAGAGGATCATGGTGATCGAGGGCGGCAGCAGGATGCCGAGGGTGCCGCCCGCCGCGATGATGCCGGCGGCGAAGCCCGGCGAGTAGCCGCGCTTGCGCATCTCCGGGATGCCGGCCGAACCGATGGCCGAGCAGGTCGCAGGGCTTGAGCCCGCCATGGCGGCGAAGAGCGCGCAGGCGAAGACGTTGGCGATGCCGAGGCCGCCGGGGATGCGGTGCATCCAGGCATGCATGGCCGAGTAGAGATCCTGGCCGGCCTTGGACCGCCCGATCGCCGCGCCCTTCAGGATGAAGAGCGGGATCGACAGCAGGGTGATCGAGGCCATCTCCTCGTAGACGTTCTGCGCCACCGTATCGAGCGAGGCGCCCGGCATGAAGACGTACATGAAGGCGAGCGCCACGAAGCCCAGCGCGAAGGCGATGGGGATGCCGGCGAGCATCGCGCTCAGGGTGGCGCCCGCGTAGAGGAAGCCGATGGCCGCGACGCTCATGGATGCCTCCCGGTGACCTTCGTGTCCTGCACGGTGTTGGCGAGGGGATCGCCCAGGGGCCGGGTGCCCTCCGGCGCGAGGCCGGCGCGCGCCTGCGTGTCGCGGTTCAGATCGGCACCGAGGCCGATCTTCGGGTTCGCCCAGCCGGCCTTCTCGGCGCCGTAGAGGATCTCCTCGGCGATCTGCAGGGCGAACTGGATGCCGAGCAGGGTCATGCCGATCGCCATCAGGACGTAGGGGATCCAGAGCGGCGGCCCCCAGCTCGACTGCGAGACCTGGCCGTCGACCCAGGCCTCGTGGAGCAGCGTCCAGCTCTTCCAGGCGAAGAACGCCACGAAGACGAAGCTGATGACGTCCGCCATCAGCAGGCGGGCGCGGTTGACCCGCGGCGAGAGCAGGCCGGTGAGGGCCTCGATCGCCACGTGGCCGCGCTTGGCCTGCACGGCGGCGGCCGAGAAGAAGGTGGCGCCGACGATGAGGAACACCGCCATCTCGTCCTGCCAGTCGGTGGGCTCGTGCAGGACGTAGCGGATCACCACGCTGTAGCTGAGCACCAGGCAGGCGCAGACGAGAGCGATGCCACCCAGGAGCATGATGACGTGGTTGACCCCCTTCAGGGCCCGGTCGATGGTGCCGAGGAGCCCCGGAACCCGGGGCTCGGATACGGTGTGCGTCTCGGCGGCGGCCGAGGCCGCGTCGAAGGCGTGGCTCACGACACCTGCTCCGCCAGCTTGAGGAGCTCGGCGCAGCCGGCGGACTTGCCCGCGAAGTCCTTCCAGGCCGTGTCCCGGGCGATGTCGCGCCACTGGCCCAGGGTCTTCTCGTCGAGGTTCTGGACCTTGGCGCCGGCCTTGGCGAAGATCTCCTCGACCTTGGTGTCGTCCGCCTTGGCGCCGGCCTGCCCGAACGGCTCGAGCTCGGCACCGATGGCCATGATGAGGTCCTGCTGGTCCTTAGGCAGGCGCTCGAAGGCGAGCTTCGACATCATCAGCGGCTCGAGCATGAACCAGTAGGAGCGCTCGCGCCCCGAGGTCAGCGCCTTGCCGAGTTCCTCCAGGCGGAACGAGATCAGGCTGGTGGACGAGGTGATGACCGCGTCGCAGGCGCCCGTCTGCATAGCGGCATAGGATTCGCTGGAGGGGATCGACAGGGTCGCCGCGCCGGCCTGCTTCATCATCAGGTCCATCTCGCGCGACCCGCCCCGGACCTTGAGGCCCTTGGCATCGGCCGGCGCGTAGAGGGGGCGCTCGCGGCTGGCGACGCCGCCGGCCTGCCAGACCCAGGAGACGAGGATGATACCCTTGGAATCCAGGATCTCGGTGAGCTTTCGGCCCACCGGCGCCTTCTTCCAGGCGATGGCCTGCTCGTAGGAGCTCACCAGCGCCGGCATCAGGCCGATGTTCAGCTCCGGCACCTCGCCGCCGGCGTAGGGCGAGGGGTACAGCGACAGGTCGAGGGCACCCTTGCGCATGGCCGCGAACTGGGCGTTCGTCTTCATCAGCGACGAGCCGGGATAGACCTGCACTTCCAGGGCGCCCTTCGAACGCTCGGCCAGCGCCATCGCGAACTTGCGGCACATGCGGTCCCGGAAATCACCCTCGTCGATGGTGCCGCCGGGAAACTGGTGCGAGAGCTTGAGGGTGGTGGCGGCCCGGGCGCGCGAGCCCAGGGACAGGATGGCGGGGGCGGCGAGGCCGCCGGCCACGAGGGCACGGCGTGTCAGCATCATGGCGTGTCTCTCCCTGGGCCGGTGCGCGGCCGCGTCGTTTTGCGGCGCAGCATTTATACTGCGCCGCGTCTTCGTTATACATGAAACGATGTCTTGTATATTTTGTCAATGCGATTGAATAATAGTGGACGCCTGATTTTTGCGAGTCGGCGGGATTAAAACGGGCCGGGACCTCAGCGCATGAACCAGTCGCGCCGCCTCAGGCAGACCATCGAGACCGAGATCGTGGATGGACGCCTCTCCATCGGCGCGCGCCTCGACGAGACGGAGCTCGCCGAGCGCTTCGGGGTCTCGCGCACGCCGATCCGCGAGGCGCTCCTGCAGCTGGCGATGACCGGACTCGTGGAGATCAAGCCCCGCCGGGGGGCGATCGTCAGCGCCCCCGATCCGCAGCTCCTGATCGCGATGTTCGAGACGATGGCGGAGATCGAGGCCTCGTGCGGGCGGCTGGCGGCGCGCCGGCTCGTCCCCGACGACGAGGCCGCTCTCAAGGCGGCCCTGGCCGCCTGCGCCGCCTCGGCCGCCGCCGGCGATCCCGAGACCTATTACGCGGAGAACTACATCTTCCACACGGTGGTCTACCGGGCCTGCCGGAACGGCTTCCTGGAGGAGCAGGCGCGCCAGTTGCATCGCCGGCTCGCTCCCTTCCGCCGCCTCCAGCTGCGGGCCCGCAACCGTCTCGGCCAGTCCCTGGCCGAACACGAGGCCATCGTCGCCGCCATCGTGTCGGGCGACGAGGCGGGCGCCTCCGACCGGTTGCGGGCGCACGTCATCGTCCAGGGCGACCGCTTCTCGGATCTCGTGGCCGGCCTGCGCTCGATCAATGCCGCGGCCTAACGGCCGAGCAGGCATGCCATCAAAGTCATTACGAGAAATGGAATAACAATTATTGGTTGTATCGATGGGAAGCGCAAGTCAATCTTAAGGCGGATCGATTATTCGAGGACGCATCTCTTCGCCACGCGGTGCTTCCCATGCGCTTCTCGCTCAAATCGACACTGATCGGCCTCTTCGGCCTGCTGGCCATCATCACCGCGGGACAGGGTCTGCTGTCCCTGTCGAAGATGGATGCCATCGGCGACCGCATGGCAGTGCTGTCCGACAACGCCCTTCCCTCGGTCGATGCCGCACACGCGATGAACGCCCTGGTGATGCGGATCCGTCTCTGGCAGTTCCGCTACATCGTCGCCGACACCGCCGAGGAGCGCGCCAACAGCGTCGGCCAGGCCGCGACCCTGGCCAAGGAGCTCGAGACCCGGCGCGTGGCCTACAAGGCCCTGGTGAACTCCCGTGAGGAGAACGCCCTCTACGACGAGGTCTCGGCCAAGATCGCCCAGATGGGCCAGGACTGGACCCAGCTCCAGGCCATCGACCCGGCCCGGCGCGACGAGGTCCTGACCCTGTTCCGGGGCCCGATGAATGCCAACTACCTCGCCACCAGCGCCAGCATGCGGAAGCTCGTGACCTTCAACGGCGAGGCCGGCGAGGCCGCCAAGACGGCGGCGCGCGACGAGCAGGCGAGCGCCGTGCGGACCACCCAGGTCATGCTTGGGCTCTCCGTCCTGATGGCCCTCGCCGCCATGGCCTACACGATCCGCGGCATCACCCGGCCGCTGGGCGCGATGACGGCGGCCATGCGGCGCGTGGCCGACGGCGATGCGCAGACCGAGATCCCCAGCGTCGGCCGTCAGGACGAGATCGGCGCCATGGCCGACACCCTGGAGACCTTCCGGGCCAATCTCCTGCGCAGCCGCGCCCTGGAGGAGGAGACCCACCTCGCCCGCGCCAGCGCCGAGGCGCAGCGCAAGGCCGCGATGCGCGAGATGGCGGATGGTTTCGAGGGCGCCGTCGGCGGCATCCTCGGCCGGGTGACCACGGCGGCGGGCCAGCTGCGCGGCACGGCTCAGAGCATGGCGAGCACGGCCTCCGAGACGGCCCACCAATCGAGCACGGTCGCGGCCGCGGCGGACCAGGCGGCTTCCAACGTGGGCATGGTGGCGGCGGCCGCCGAGGAGCTCGGCGCCTCCGTGCAGGAGATCGGCCGCCAGGTCGACGGCTCGACCCAGCTCGCCCAGCGGGCGGTGGACGAAGCCGCCCGGACCGCCGCGCAGGTTCAGGAACTGAGCGCGGCCGCCGCGCGGATCGGCGACGTCGTCGCCATGATCGCGAGCATCGCCGGCCAGACCAACCTGCTCGCCCTCAACGCGACCATTGAGGCCGCGCGCGCCGGCGAGGCGGGCCGCGGCTTCGCCGTGGTCGCCGCCGAGGTCAAGGAACTCGCCAACCAGACGGCGCGGGCCACCGAGGAGATCAGCGGCCAGATCGGCCGCATCCAGGGCTCCACCGGCCAAGCCGTCACCGCGATCGAGAGCATCAGCGGGCGCATCCGCGAGATCAGCGACGTGGCGACCTCGATCGCGGCGGCGGTGGAGGAGCAGGGCGCGGCGACCCAGGAGATCGTCCGCAACGTGAGCGAGGCGGCCACCGGGACCGGGGAGGTCACGGCCAACATCTCAGGAGTCGCCGGAGCGGCCGAAGAGACCGGCGCGGCCGCGTCCCAGGTCCTGGCCTCGGCCTCGGAGCTCTCGCGCGAAGCCGAGCATCTGACGCAGGAACTGGCGCGGTTCCTCGGCACGGTCCGGGCCGCCTGAACCGTCTACCCGGGCGACCCGCCAAAACACGGAAGTCTTCGCAAAATTGCTTTACTTGCGACGACTTGCGTTGCCAAATCTCTCGCGCGAGGTATGTCGACCTGACCTCGCTTGGGAGGTATCTATGCTGACAACCGGACAACTTCTCGGTGCGGCTCTGACTGCGTGTCTCGTCCTGCCCGTATCGGCCCGCGCCGAGACCCCCGCCTCGGCAGGACGCAGCGCCGCCGAAACCTGGGACAGGAGCTACAACGGCGGCGACATCGAGACCCTGGGCACGCTCTATGCCCCGGACGCGCAGGTGATCCCGAAGGGCGCGGCGGTTTCGGGACCGGCCGACATCAGGAAATTCTTCTCGGGCGTGAAGGCCAAGGGCTTCGACGATCACAAGATTACCGTCCAGTCCGCGCGGGAGAAGGGCGACGTCCTCGTGCTGTCCGGGCGCTGGGAGATGAACGGTCCCGGCGAAGGCGGGGCCAGGAAGAAGTTCGAGGGTAACTGGGTCAACGTGATGGAGCGCGGTCCCGAGGGCTGGCGCACCGTGCTGCACACCTGGAATTAGGGGTTCGTCTCGGGACGGAGGGCCGGGCCGGCACTTGGCGCCGTCCCGGCTCCCCTCCTCGGTCCAGGCCGGTCGGCCCGCGAGCGGCCCAGGATGAACGGTCTCAGGCCGCCGAGCCGGAGGCTTCGCGGCTGGAGGCACCGAAGTTCTCGGCGATCACCGGGGTCCGGGCACGGATGTGGGCGCGCATGAGCGGAGCCAGCGCCTCACCGTCGCGGGCGCGCAGCAGGGTGATCATCCGCTCGTGCTCGGCCACCGATTGCTCCCATTGCTCCGGCGTCTGGTGCACGGCGTAGCGCGAGCGCTGGATGCGGCCCGAGAGGCTGTCGTAGATGCTTCCGAGCGTGGCGTTGCGGCTGGCCCGCATGATGGCCTCGTGGATTTCCCGGTTGAGGGCGAAATAGACCCCCTCCTCGCCGGCCCGCCAGGCCGCGACCATCGCCTCGTGGTCGCGCGAGATCCCGTCGATCTCCGCATCGGTGATGATGCGGCAGGCGAGGTCGGCCGCCGTCGCCTCCAGGCCGGCGATGACCTCGATCATCTCCTCGATCTCGGATTGCGACAGGCTCGCGACCCGCGCGCCACGGTTGGGCAGCAGTTCCAACAGGCCCTCGGTGGCGAGGATCTTGATCGCCTCGCGCAGGGGCGTGCGGGAGATGCCGAAGCGCTCGGTCAGCTCGCTCTCGTTGATCCGCGCGCGTGGTTCCAGCTCACCCGAGCGGATGAGGTCGCGCATTCGATCGACGACTTCATCGTGGAGATAGCGCCGGTTGATGCCGAGGCCCGTCTCGATCTTGTTCATGGGTCCGCGACGTCTGCAGCAGGAATGAAAAATACTCCCCTTTGGTAATCCCTCGACTGGAACCTGTCGAGGGAGTTCGGAACTATACCCCTGTTCTGCGCACAGGCCTCCGGCAGATCCGCTCGATCCCTTCGGCGCTCGATCCCTATGGGGTAGCGGCGCGCGGCGTCGCTCAGGCGGCGCTTGGGCCTGCCCGCGCCACCTCTCCGCGGCGATCGGGCGGAGGCCGGATCAGCGGATCTCCTCGTGCCAGGTCCGGCCGTCGCGCTCGATCAGCGCGATGGCGGCGGTGGGTCCCCAGCTGCCGGCGGCGTAGGGGCGCGGCGGCTCGGGCCGGTCGGCCCAGGCCTTGAGCAGGGAGTCGGCCCAGGCCCAGGCCACCTCGACCTCGTCGCGGCGCATGAACAGGGTGGCGTTGCCGCGCACCACGTCCATGAGCAGGCGCTCGTAGGCGTCGGGATAGCGTTGCTTGAAGGTCTCCTCGAAGGAGATGTCGAGGTTGGTCGGCCGCAGGCGCATGCCACCGGGTCCCGGATCCTTGGTCATGACCTCGAGCTTGATCCCCTCCTCCGGCTGGAGCCGGATGACGAGGCGGTTGGGCTCGCGCCCGAAGGATTCGGACGGAAAGATCGAGAACGGCGAGGCGCGGAACTGCACCACGATCTCGGAGAGCTTCTGGGGCAGCCGCTTGCCGGTGCGCAGGTAGAAGGGCACCCCGGCCCAGCGCCAGGACTGCACCTCGAGCTTCAGGGCGACGAAGGTCTCGGTCCGGCTGTCGGCGTCGTTGCCGAGATCGGTGCGGTAGCCGTCCACCGGCTTGCCGCCGATGGCGCCGGCCGTGTACTGCCCGCGCACGGTCACGGTCTGCACATCGTGCGGGGTGATAGGCTTGAGGGCGCGCAGGACCTTCAGCTTCTCGTCGCGCACCGAGTTGGCGTCCAGCGAGAGCGGGCTCTCCATCGCCATCAGGCAGAGGAGCTGCAGCATATGGTTCTGCACCATGTCGCGCAGGGCGCCCGAAGTGTCGTAATATCCGGCGCGGCCCTCGACGCCCACGGTCTCGCCGACCGTGATCTGGACGTGGTCGATGACGTCGGCCGTCCAGAGCCGCTCGAAGATGGTGTTGGCGAAGCGCAGGGCCAGCAGGTTCTGCACCGTCTCCTTGCCGAGATAGTGGTCGATGCGGAAGATCTGTTCTTCCGGAAACACCTTGCCGACGGCGTCGTTGATCGCGCGGGCGGATTTCAGGTCCTTGCCGATGGGCTTCTCCAGCACGACGCGGGATTTTTCGCCGATCAGGCCGTGCTTCGACAGGTTCTGGCAGATCGAGCCGTAGAGGTCGGGCGAGGTGGCGAGGTAGTAGGGCCGCACCTGGTCCGGGCGCTCGGCGAGCTTGGCGGCCAAATCCTCCCAGCCGTCATCGCCGGCCCCGTCCACCGCGACGTAGTCGAGATGGTCGAGGAAGGCGGCGAGCCTGTCCTCGCTGATGTCCCCGGCCGGCACGAAGCGCTTGACCGCGTCGCGCGCGCGCTCCCGGAACGCCTCGGCGCTCATCTCCGAACGCGAGGCACCGATGATCCGGCTCGTTCCCGGGATCTGCCCATCCTTGAAGCGATAGTACAGGGCCGGAAGCAGCTTGCGCGTGGTCAGGTCGCCGGTGGCGCCGAACACGACGCAGTCGAAGGAGGCGACGGGGATGATGGTGGCCAAGGGCGGCTCCCGTTCGGTTTGCAGGTCGTTCGGTTGGCGGCCGGTCCACGGGTCGTGCTGCACGCGGCTGTGCGGCCAGGAGCCGGTCGCGAAGAATCGCCCCCGCTGTGTCGGCTTCCCGGCAGCGCTATGCAAGGCATCCGCCACCCGTGCGGCGTGCGAGACGGCACCCGATTACGACCCGGCGAACCGCTTGAACGCCTCGGCATGGTCCGGGTGCCAGCGCGACAGCGCCGGGCGGTTCTCGATGATGTCGCCCGCGGCCCAGGCGATGCGCTTCTCGTCCTGGGCCCGGGTGGTCTCGTTGTCGGGACACAGGATGTAGAAGTCGCCCCGCGCCAGCCCGGCCATCAGGAAATCCACCGTCTCGTCGGGCGTCCAGGCGCCGGCCGGCTTCTCGTCGACGCCGCGCGCCCGCGCCAGGCCGGTATAGACGAATCCCGGGATCAGCAGGTGGGCGCTGACGCGGGCGCCCTCGCGGCCGCGCAGGTCGTGGGCCAGGGCCTCGGTCACGACCTTCACCCCCGCCTTCGAGACGTTGTAGGGCGTGTTGCCGGGTGGCGTGGTGATGCCCTGCTTCGAGCCCGTGACCACGATGGCGCCGGGCTCCATGCCCGCGGTCATCGCCGGCGCGAAGGCCTGGATCCCGTTGATCACCCCCCAGAGGTTGGTGTCGAGGATGCGGTGCCAGGTCTCGGCATCGGAGAACAGCCGTCCCCCGGCCTCGATCCCGGCATTCAGCAGGACCACGGCCGGCGGCCCCTCGGCGCCGGCCGCCGCGCTCAGGGCCGCGAAGGCCTCGGGGCGCGCCACGTCCGTGGCCATCGCGTGGACGGACCCCGCCGTCCCGCTTCGCGCGACCTCGGCGCGCGCAGCCTCCAGCGCGTCGCCCGGCAGGTCGGCGAGCCAGACCCGCATCCCGGCCGCAGCGAAGCGTCGGGCGGCCGCGAGTCCGATGCCGCTCGCCGCCCCGGTGACGACGGCCGTCCGCCCCGCCTGGATTGCCGGATGGTTGGTCATGGCCGCTTCTCCCCTGCCGCTTCGGGGCGGGAGTTAGGGCGCCCGCCGGCCTCCGTCACCGCAC
Organism: Methylobacterium sp. Leaf104; assembly: GCF_001422885.1. Taxonomy (GTDB): domain Bacteria; phylum Pseudomonadota; class Alphaproteobacteria; order Rhizobiales; family Beijerinckiaceae; genus Methylobacterium. The sequence goes on from NZ_LMMZ01000012.1 coordinate 63,411, forward strand.
GACAGGAGATTGGTAACCCTCTGTGCGCATGGTCGGGGAGACATTCCACTCGAAAGGTTCGCGATGCTTTCGCGCCACAGGACCGTCGCCCTCCGCCCGCACCGCCTCCGCGCGGGCCTGTCGCCCCTGGCCCTGCTCCTGGCCCTGGGCGGAGCCGCGACGGCGCAGGTCTCGGGCGCGCCGGACGCGCCCGCCTCCGCGAAGCCCCCCAGGGTCGAGAATCTCACCAGCACCGCTCCGGCGACCCCCGCCGTGCAGGCCATCGCCCCGAGCGCGGCCGACGCGACGCCTGCGCCTGCCGCCGCCCCGGCCAAGAAGTCGCGCGAGCTGCCGCCGCTGGTGGTGGCCCGGGTCTCCGCCGACCCGGTGCCGACCCTGAGCCCCTCGACCTTCCTCGACACCCTGCGGATGGCCGACCACTACCAGGCCATGGTCGATGCCGGGGGCTGGAGCGCCCTGCCCGCCGATCTCGTGGTCAAGCCCGGGGCCAGCCACCCGTCCATCCCGGCCCTGCGCAAGCACCTCGCGCTCGTCGGCGATCTGGCCGCCGACGCCCCGGTGAGCGACCAGCTCGACGCCCCCCTGGCGGCGGCGGTGAAGGCGTTCCAGGCGCGCCACGGCCTGCCGGAGACCGGGCTGATCGGGCGCCAGACGGTGGCGGCCCTCAACGTGCCGGCGGCGACCCGCCAGCGCCAGCTCGCGGCCTCGGCCGCGCGCCAGATCGGCTCGAACTTCGCCTACGGCGACCGCTACGTGGTGGTGAACATCCCCTCGGCCACCGTGGAGGCGGTGGACCACGGGGTCGTGGTGCGCCGCTACGTGGCGGTGGTGGGCAAGCCCGACAAGGCGACGCCCCGGATCGAGGCACGCATCACCGACGTGAACCTCAACCCGACCTGGACCCTGCCGGTCTCCATCATCAAGAAGGAGATCATCCCCAAGATGCGCAAGGATCCCGGCTATCTCGCCCGGGAGCGCATCCGCATCCTCGGCCCCGGCGGCGTGGAGGTGGACCCCACCGCCATCGACTGGTCGAGCGAGAAGGCGGCCAACTACACCCTGCGGCAGGATTCCGGCCTGGAGAACTCCCTGGGCCAGGTGCGCATCGACATGCCGAACAAGCAGGCGGTCTACATGCACGACACGCCGTCGAAGTCGCTGTTCGCCCGCGAGGTGCGGTTCCATTCGCATGGCTGCGTGCGCGTCGCGCAGGTGAAGGAACTCGCCGGCTGGCTGCTCGAGGGCACGCCCGGCCCCAACGGTCCCGGCTCGACCTGGGGTCCGATCGAGATCGAGACCAGCATCGCCACCAACGAGCGCCTCGACATCAAGCTGCCCAAGCAGATCCCGGTGACCTTCGTCTACCTCACCGGCTACGCGACCCCGGACGGCCGCGCCCATTTTCGCGATGACATCTACGGCATCGACAGCCCGGCGGTGCCGATGCCCGACGTGGCGGCGACGGGCACGATCGTGTCTCCGAAGCCGAAGGCGGCTCCGAGCCCGGCCAGCCCGGCCCGGCTCGATACCGGCCGGAGCCCGGCCCAGAAGCCGGACACGGCCAAGCCGGACGGTTCCAGGCCCGAGGCGGTCAGGCCAGAGCCGGCGCGTGCCGCCCCGGCCCGGTCAGCGAGCGACGGACCGGTTCCCCCCGGGCTGATCCCCACCAAGGGGCCGCGGCCGGCGCCGGGCGCGACGCCGCCCCGGGGCTGAGATCCCGGGCCGGGGCTTCCCGCGCGGTCGATCAGGAATCGAGGCCGCCGTCCTCGTCGATATCGACCAGGAACACGATGTCGGCATCGTCCTCGTCCTCGTCGTCCGCCTCGTCGTCGTTCGAGGCCTCGGCATGGCGGGCATCCGGCTCGTAGGGCTCGTCCTCCTCGGAATCGTCCTCGGCGAGGGCGTCCTCGAAGATCTCGATCTCCTCCTCGGTGGCCGCCCGGACCTTGAGCGGGGAGGTGCCGTTCCACAGCACCTTGCCGTCGCTCTTCATGGTCTGGATGTCGTCCTTGAAGCCATCGCAGGTGAAGAGGTCGTTGGCGACCTCCTCGGAGCCGTTGATGACCGCGATGGCCACGCCATCGATCTCGAGTGTGAACATCGCGAATCCTTGTTGTCTGCGGCCTCGGGGCCGCCGTCCGTTTAGGGGCGAACGGGGCGCAGGCCAAGGCCCGGGCGGGCCGCGTCCGGTTTGCGGTGGGTGGCCGGCCCTCAGGCCCCGCCGCTCGCCCGGGCGATCGCCCGCTTGACGACGCCCTGAACGTCGGGATTCGACAGGAACAGGTCGTGGTTGATGAGGCCGCCGCCGTAATCGGAGGCGTCGGCCACGCGCACGCCGAGGGCTTCCAGGCGCTCGCGGTCGGCCGCGCCGGCCCGGACAATGCCACCCGCGATGGCGCCGGAGAGCTCGAGGGCCCGGTCGTTCGTCGACGAGATCACCGTGATCTTGTGCACATCCGGCCCCATCCGCTCCACCGCGCTGGTGAAGAGATCGATGTCGATGTCGGGCGCGGCGAGCACCACGGCGCCGATGCGGGCCATCGCGGCCTCGCCGGCCTCGGCCCGCAGCATGCGCAGGGTCTCCAGGGTTAGCAGGGTGCCCATGGAATGCGCGACGATGTTGATGCGCCCGCCCGAGGACGAGTTCGCCAGGGCCTTCAGGAGATCCTCGAAGCCGTCGCGCGACCACAGGGCGCTCTCGCGGTCGTAGCCGTAGTCGAAGGTCGCGGCGGCCGAGGGCCAGGTGAACAGGGCCGAGGCCCCGCGGAAGCGGATGCCGTCCGAGAGCTTGGCCGCGCTCACCGCCGCCGACTGGAAGCTCTCGCGGTAGCCGTGGACGTAGATCAGCACGTCCCGCCCCAGCGCCGCCTGGGCGAAGGCGCCGGCGGCCCCCGGCCCCGTCTCGACCTGCGGCACCGCCGTCACCGCCCAGTCGCCGGTCACCACGGAGGAGACCTTGCCGATCAGCGAGCGGTCGGGCGCAGACAGGCGGACCTCGGCGAAGCTGAGGCCGCGGCCGCGCTCGGAGGTGAAGTAGGGGCTCTTCGGCGGCGAGCCGACAGGCCTGCGCGTGGTGGCCACGAGCAGGACCGGGCTGACGTCGAGGGCGGATTGCCGCTCCGGCGCGCCCCCGCCCACGGCATCGGTGACGAGGCCGTCGGCGACGCAGCCGGCCAGGCCCGACGCGAGGCCGGCCACCCCCGAGAGGGCGGCCAGGCGCAGCAGCGCGCGACGGGTGGGAGGCTGGCGGCGGATCATGGGTCGGATCATGTCGTGCAAGGCGGCCCTGAACGTGGTGGCCCCGGGACGGGCGCAGCGCGTCGCTACCCTGTCGATCAGGATCGTGACCATGGCGGGGCGGAAGCGTGGCCGTGGCGATGTGGATTGCGGGCAGAGGCGGGGCTGTGGCCCCGGACCCACAGGCCGGGACGCCCGCGGGATCACGCCGGTTTGCGGGAGAAGCGCCCGCGCGCAGGGCCGCCCCCCTCGACGAAACCCGGCCGGACCGGCAAAGAAGACAGCCATGGCCGCCTCCCCCGCTCCCGCCCTCGACATCGATGCCCTGCGCGAGCGGCTGCTCGCCGGAGACCGCGCCGCCCTGGCGCGGGCGATCACCCTGGCCGAATCGAAGCGGCCCGACCACCGGGCGGCGGCGCGCGGCCTCATCGACGCGGTGCTGCCCCGGACCGGCACCGCGATCCGCGTCGGCATCACCGGCGTGCCCGGCGTCGGCAAGTCCACCACCATCGACGCGCTCGGCGCCAACCTGACGGCGGCGGGGCACAAGGTGGCGGTGCTCGCCGTCGACCCCTCCTCCACCCGCACCGGCGGCTCGATCCTCGGCGACAAGACCCGGATGGCGCGCCTCGCCCTCGATCCCAACGCCTTCATCCGCCCCTCCCCCTCCTCCGGCACCCTGGGCGGCGTCGCGGCCAAGACCCGCGAGACCATGCTGCTCTGCGAGGCGGCGGGCTTCGACGTGATCCTGGTGGAGACCGTCGGCGTCGGCCAGTCCGAGACGGCGGTGGCGGACCTGACCGACTTCTTTCTCGTCCTGATGCTGCCGGGGGCCGGCGACGAGCTCCAGGGCATCAAGAAGGGCATCCTCGAACTCGCCGACATGATCGCGGTCAACAAGGCCGACGACGGCGAGGGCGAGCGCCGGGCCAGCGCCGCCGCCTCCGAGTACCGCGCGGCCCTGCACATCCTCTCCGCGCCGAGCGCGACCTGGACGCCGCCGGTGGTCACGATCTCGGGCCTGAACAACAAGGGCCTCGACGGCCTGTGGGAGCGGATCGTCGACCACCGCAACAAGCTCACCGCCACGGGCGAGATCGCCACGAAGCGCCGGGCCCAGGACGTGAAGTGGATGTGGGCCCTCGTGCACGAGCGCCTGCACCAGCGCCTCGTCGGCTCGGCTGACGTGCGCCGGCAGACGGCCGAGGCCGAGGCCGCGGTCGGGCGCGGGGAAGCCTCGCCGGCCGCCGGGGCGGAGGCCATCGCCACGCTGATCGGCCTCTGACCTCCATGGCGGGGCCGCTGCTGATCACCGGCTTCGGTCCGTTTCCCGGCGTGCCCCGCAATCCGAGCGCGGCCCTGGCCCGGCGCATCGGGGCACTCGCGCGCCCGAAGCTCGGCGGCGTTCCGGTGCGCGTGCTGATCCTATCCACCACCTACGCGGCGATCCCCGACATGCTGGAGCCGGCCCTGGCCGGGGCGCCGGCCGCGATCCTGATGCTCGGCGTCGCGACCCGCGCCAGGCGGGCCCGGGTGGAGTTGCAGGGCCGCAACCGCACCAGCCGGCTCTTCCCCGATGCCTCCGGCCGGATCGCGTCGCGCCTCACCCTTGAGACGGAGGGTCCGCCCGCGCGCCGCTCCTCCGCGGCGGGTCCCGCGCTCGCGGCGCTGCGCGGGCACGGGATCGCCGCGATCCCCTCGCGGGATGCGGGGCGCTACCTCTGCAACGCCACCTATTTCCGCGCCCTGCGCGACGGTCCGCCGGCGCTGTTCGTGCACATCCCGCTGCCGCCCCGGACACGGCGGCCGGCGAAGGCGCCCGTGCGGCCCCGTCGCCAAGCCCCCGAGGAGGCTCTCGCCCGGGGCTGCGCCGAGGTGGCGCGCCGGCTCGTGCTGCGCGGCCGCGCAGGCCGCTGAGCGGAACACCCCGCGATCCTTCGCCGGCGCCGGAAGATTTTCAGCCGCCGCATGGGTCCCCTTCGCGCCGTCGGGCGTTCTGTGAACGTCGGATGCGGGCGCCCCCGACCCCGGACGGGTGGCCCGCATCATCCGCGTTCAGGAGAGAGACCATGGTCGATACGGATCGCATCGTCGGCACCGCCAAGGAGCTCGGCGGCAAGGTTCAGAGCGCCGCGGGAGACCTCGCGGGGTCCTCGCGCAGCTCGGCCGAGGGCCGCTATCGCGAGGCCGAGGGCCGCGCGCAGGACATCTACGGGCAGGCCAAGGACACCCTGCGCGACGTCGCCGACAACGTCTCGGATTACGCCGGTGACGCCTACGAGCGCGGCGGCGGCTACCTGCGCGACGGTGGCCGGGTGGTCGGCCACCGCGTCGAGGAGAATCCGTTCATCGCCCTCGTGATCGCGGGCGCCGTCGGCTACGGCCTCGCCCTGCTGCTGCACGGGCGCCGCTGAACCCGATCCGCGTCCCCGTCCGACAGGGCGGGGACGTTATGCGACCGCCCTACTGTGCGGTCCAGCCGCCATCCATCGCCATGTTCGCGCCGGTGATCTGGCTCGCCGCGTCGGAGGCGAGGAACACCGCCAGGGCCGCCACCTGGTCGATGGTCACGAACGCCTTGGTCGGCTGCGCCTTCAGGAGCACCTCGTTGATGACCTCGTCCTTGGTCATCCCCCGCGCCTTCATGGTGTCGGGTATCTGGCTCTCGACCAGGGGCGTCCAGACGTAGCCCGGCGAGATGCAGTTGACCGTGATGCCGTGGGTGGCGACCTCGAGCGCCGCGGCCTTCGACAGACCGACGAGCCCGTGCTTGGCCGCCACGTAGGCCGACTTGAAGGGCGAGGCGACCATCGAGTGCGCCGAGGCGGTGTTGATGATCCGCCCCCAGCCGCGCTGCTTCATGCCCGGGATCGCCGCCCGCATGGTGTAGAAGGCCGAGGACAGGTTCAGGCTGATGATCTGCTCCCACTTCTCCGGCGGGAAGTCCTCGATCGGCGAGACGTGCTGGACGCCGGCATTGTTCACGAGCACGTCGACGGAGCCGTAGGTCTCCTCCGCGAGGCGGATCAGTCCTTCGATCTCGCCCGGCTTGGTCAGGTCGGCCGGCGAATAGGCGGCCTTCACGCCGAACTCGGACTCGATTCCGGCCCGCGCCGCCTCGATGTCCTCGGGCTTGCCGAAGCCGTTGAGAACGATGTTGGCCCCCTCCTTGGCAAAGGCCCGGGCGCAGGCGAGGCCGATGCCGCTGGTGGAGCCGGTGACGACGGCGGTCTTGGATTTCAGGATCATGGAAGCCTCCTTGAAGCGCTCGTCCGATGCGGGGGTGCTGGTTCGTCGGACGTTCATCGGGTCGAACACCATCCGTGCCCCGTACCCGGCCGACCGGCGGGCACGACGCGGACGGCAGTCCGGTCAGGCGAGATAATCGTGCAGCACCTGCCCGTAGGGCAATGTGAAGTCGACGACCATGTGCCGGCCGCCGACGATGCGGCGCACCGGCAGGTCGGCCACCCGGCAGTTCACGTGCGGAATCAGGTGGAGGCGGGCCTTGCCCTCCCAGGCGCCGTGGACGGTGATGTCCTCCAGGCGATAGCCGACGAGTTGCGCGACCTTCGGGCCGCCGCCGACATCCGGGATCAGCTTGAGGTTGACGTTGAGCTTGCCGAGACCCTGCCTCACCGCCGGCAGGTCATGCTCCAGGCTGCGGTGCTTGTAGGTCATGGTGCCCATCGCGACCCGCTCGTCGTCGTAGTGCAGGGTGCCCGTGAGGGTGTCCTTGGTCAGCTTGAGGCGGGGCACGCCCCACTTCTTCGGAAAGCCCCAGATCTCGCGGCCGGCCGTGATCGGCGGCTCGTCGTCGAGATACATCTGGATCGAAAAGTTGCAGGGCTCGCCGTCGAAGGTGGCCAGGGCGCCCGAGCCGCTCTCCTCGTAATCGCCGAAGCCGGAGGAATCCGGCATCTTCATCCACTCGTAGTAGACGAGGTTGTCCGGGTGCGGCTCCAGGGGCTCGGGCAGCGCCCGGCGCAGGGCGTCCGCATCGGTCTCGTAGGTGACGATGAGGTATTCGCGCCGGAGGAAGCGATACGGTCCGCGCGGATAGCTCGGGCTGAAGGCCGGCATCGAGGGAACCTGGAGGATCTCGTCGCGGGTCACGGGCGTGTCTCCCTTCGGAAGGTGGGGCCGTTCAGGTCGCCCCGTCGCGGGTGAGGTCGAACACGGCGATGCCGCCGGCATCCGCCCGGCGGTCGCGCCAGGCGGGCGCGCGCAGGGAGCGCCGCATGTCGTCGAGCCCGGCGCTCCAATGCTCCCGCATGGTCGCGCGCGAGAACTCGTAGTCCTTCGAGTTCCGCTCGTAGGCCTTGCGCCGGTAGATCAGCTGCAGGATCGTCACGACGTTGTCGTGGCTGATGTCCCTCAGGAACGCGACGTCGGGATCGTCGGACAGTTCCGGCGGCAGCTTGGCCAGGAGGCTGCGCGTGGCCGCCTTGGCCTTGCGGATCTGGAGGCTCATGTCGGTGTTGAGCCGGGTCCGGCTGGAGAAGCGGATGTCCTTCTCGCGCTCGGCGGCATCGACCAGCGACCGCGGCATGGCCCCGCGCGCCGGGAACAGGTCCACCTGGAACACGGTGAGATCGCGCCCACGCTCCACGTCGAGGACGTATTGCAGCGGCGTGTTCGAGACGATGCCGCCGTCCCAATAGGATTCGCCATCGATCGTCACCGGCGGGAAGCCCGGAGGCAGGGCGCCGGAGGCCATGATGTGTTCCGGGGTGATGCGATCGCGGCGGTTGTCGAAGTAGGCGAAGTTGCCGGTGCGGACATTGACTGCGCCCACGCTCAGGCGGACCGGGCCGGCATTGATGCGGTCGAAGTCGACGAAGCGTTCCAGCGTCTCCCTGAGGGGCGCCGTATCGTAGTAGCTGAGGGCCTCCGGCGCTCCGGCGGGGAAGAAGGTCGCGGGCGGAAACCGGGGCCTGAAGAAGCCGGGCACGCCGAAGGTGGCGATCCAGCCGGCGCTCGCCTCGTTGAATGCCGCCCGGGCCTGATCGCCCGGGAGCCACGGGGTTCCGGGCACGCCGGAGGAGACCAGCTCCCAGAAGGCCTTCAGGCGGTCGAGCCGGCGCTCCGGCGGATTGCCGGCGAGGAGGGCCGCGTTGATGGCGCCGATGGAGATGCCGGCCACCCAGTCGAGCCCGAGGCCGTCGGCCGCCAGCGCCTCGTAGATCCCGGCCTGATAGGAGCCCAGCGCCCCGCCGCCCTGGAGGACGAGGACGTTGGTGCCGCCGGAAGAGGTCGTCACGAGCGGTACTCTCTCATCGGCCGGGACACTCCATCCTGCGCGCGTCGCGGGGGCCGACCCGCCGGTCGGCGAACGCCCAACCGATGGTTGCCCGATGCGGGTGACGCCACCATGACCGAAGGCCGGTGTGATCGCCATCCGGCGGACCGGACGAAGCGGGTCCGTTGTCAGGCGTCGCACCGTCGTGACCGACCGGCCGAACTCCTTCGATGGTTGACAGGCGGAGTTCCTTCGCCAACACCCCCCGCCCAGTCGCGGCTTTTCCCGCACGCCCTCCGCCGCACTCGTCCCTGCCCCGGCCGCCGCGCGCGCGATGGCGACGAACAAGGATCCCTGACCCATGTCGGTGACGCGCTCCTATCTCGATTTCGAGAAGCCGGTGGCCGAGCTCGAATCCAAGCTGGAGGAGCTCCGGGCCATGGCCGCCCGCGACGGCGCGGTCTCGATCAGCGAGGAGGTCGGGCGCCTGGAGGCCAAGGCCGCCGCCGCCCTGTCGGACATCTATGCCGCCCTGACGCCCTGGCAGAAGACCCAGGTCGCCCGGCATCCGCAGCGGCCGCACTTCATCGACTACTGCGCCGGTCTGATCACCGACTTCAGCCCGCTCGCCGGCGACCGCGCCTTCGGCGAGGACCAGGCCATCGTCGGCGGGTTCGGACGCTTCCGGGGCCGGCCGGTCTGCGTGCTGGGCCAGGAGAAGGGCTCCACCACCGAGACCCGCCTGCGGCACAATTTCGGAATGGCCAAGCCCGAGGGATACCGCAAGGCCGTCCGCCTGATGGAGCTCGCCGACCGCTTCGGCCTGCCCGTGCTCGCCTTCGTCGACACCGCCGGCGCCTTCCCGGGCATCGAGGCGGAGGAGCGCGGGCAGGCCGAGGCCATCGCCCGCTCGACGGAGGCCTGCCTCGCCCTCGGCGTGCCCAACGTCGCCGTGGTCATCGGCGAGGGCGGCTCGGGAGGCGCCATCGCCCTCGCCACCGCCAACCGGGTGCTCATGCTGGAGCACGCCATCTACGGCGTGATCTCGCCGGAGGGCGCGGCCTCGATCCTGTGGCGCGACCAGGGCCGGGCCTCGGACGCCGCGACCGCCATGAAGATCACCGCCCAGGACCTGCTGCGCCTCGGCATCATCGACGGCATCATCCCCGAGGCCACGGGCGGCGCCCATCGCGGGCGCGAGGCCGCCATCGAGGCGACGGGAGCCGCCATCGAGAGCGCCCTGGTGGAGTTCCAGGGGCTCGGTGCCGACGAGATCCGCGATCGGCGCGCGGCGAAGTTCCTGGAGATCGGTCGCAAACTCTGAGACCGCGACATTCCGTCGCTCATCGGGCGCGGAACCAAAGACGGTTTCGTTCAGGTGAGCCTGCCAAGGTTTCGCCATACCGACGCACGGCGCCTGATCGGGGAAACACCTGCGGAATCAATCCTCTCTCCGCGAGCGCATCGTGCGCGGCACCGAATGCGGCAGGATCGGGTCGAACAGGCGGTGATGTCCGCAATCCACACCCCGCCCGGGCCGCGGACGGCGTCGCCTTGCGGTAACAACCGGGTAAGTTTAACGACGCTAAGGGGTTGGGGAGTGGCATGCCAGGGCGCGAGCCCGGGACTGCGTGACTGAGGATAGGTTCCCCATGGCTATGCGCCCACTCGTGGCCGCCGGTTTCGCTCTGATCGCTCTGTCACTCGGCGCCTGCCAGGACGGATCGACGGGCGGCGGCGTTCCGCTGCGGGCCCTGGCACCGGTGCCTCCCAAGACCCTCGCGCTGATGGCCCAGAAGGGCATGTCGCAGAACGACCCCATCCTGATCCGCGCCTACAAGCGGGAAGCGGAGATGGAGGTGTGGAAGCGCGGCACCAACGGCCAGTACGCCCTCCTCAAGACCTTCCCGATCTGCCGCTGGTCCGGCCAGCTCGGCCCGAAGACCAAGCAGGGCGACCGCCAGGCGCCGGAAGGCTTCTACACCGTGACGCCGGGTCAGATGAACCCGAACTCGTCCTACTACCTGTCCTTCGACACCGGCTATCCGAACGCCTACGACCGGGCGAACGGGCGCACCGGCAACTACATCATGGTGCACGGCACCTGCTCGTCGTCGGGCTGCTTTGCCATGACCGACGAGTCGATGGGCGAGATCTACGCCCTGGCGCGCGATTCCTTCGCGGGCGGCCAGCGCGCGTTCCAGTTCCAGTCCTACCCGTTCCGGATGACGGCGGCCAACATCGCCAAGTTCCGCAACGACCCCAACGCCCCGTTCTGGAAGAACCTCAAGGAGGGCTCGGACTATTTCGAGGCCCTGCGCGAGGAGCCGCGCGTCGGCCTGTGCGGGACGAAGTACGTCTTCGGCGGCGCCGATGCGGCGGCCGGCGCCTGCACGCCGAAGGTCGAGCCCCAGGTGGCGGAGAAGCGCGAGCGCGACAACCGCGAGATCGCCGAGCTGATCGCCAAGGGCACGCCGGCCACCCGCCTCGTCTACGACGACGGCAGCCAGAACCCGGTGTTCCGGGGCCCGCAGACGCCCGCCAACACCCTGACCTTCGCGAGCCTCGGCAAGCCGGCGGCCGAGCCCGAGTTGCCCTTCGATCCGAAGGATTACGCCCAGCACAAGCTCGGGGACGTCAGCCGTCCCGAGAGCCTGGCCGCCGGCGAGCGCGAGATCGAGGTCGACGCCAAGGGCCGACCAGTGATGATGGCCGCGGCCGCCCCGATCCCCACCAAGGCCGCCGCCGCCAGCCTCGCCCGGAAGGGGGCCGCTCCTGCGCCCAAGCCCGAACCCGTGGTCGCCGAACCGGCCAAGCCCGCCCGCGTGATGGTGGCCGATGCCGAGGGCGACCCGGCCGCCTACAGGAAGCTCCTGGGCAACCTGTTCAGCAACGGCACGCCGGCGACCCCGGCGACGGACGCCGCCACCGTCCCGGCCGTGGCCGCGGCCGAGCCGGAGCCCGTCGCATCCAAGCCGGCCGCGAAGCACGTCCCCGCGAAGGCGGCCCACGCCGCGCTCGCCCCGGCCAAGGCCGGCAAGGCGGACGAGGAGAAGGTCGCGAGGCCCGCGCAGAAGGCCGCCGCGGCCGCCTCGCCGAAGACCACCGGCTCCACCACGTCCAAGAACTGAGGCGCCCCGGCTCAGCGCGTGCCGAGGAGCATGACGCCGAAGCCGAGGAAGATCCCGCCGGTGATCCGGTCGAAGGCGCGCCGCAGCGCCGGGCGGCTCAGGGACGCGGCGAGCCGTCGCCCGCCCAGCGCGTAGACCGCGTACCAGAACAGTTCCGCCCCCGCGAAGGTCACGACGAGGATCGCGAATTGCGGGACCTGCGGCCGCGTCGGCTCGACGAATTGCGGCAGGAAGGCGCTGGCGAACAGGAGGAGCTTGGGATTGCTCAGGCCGATCAGCAGGCCGTCGCGGTAGAGGCGCGCCGGCCCGACGCGGGGCATCGGCCGCCCCTCCGCGCCCGGCACGCCCAGCGCCCCGTCCCGTCCGCGCCAGGCCCGGACGCCGAGGACGATCAGGTAGGCGACGCCGGCATAGCGCAGGCCATCGAACAGGACCGGTGAGGCCTGGAGGACCGCGCTCAGGCCTGCGGCCGAGGCGATCAGCACCAGGATCACCGCGCTCAGGCAGCCGGCCATGGCGGCCAGGCTGCGGCGCAGGCCGACGCGGACGCTGCGGGCCAGGATGTGCAGCATGTTCGGTCCGGGTGTCCCGGACAGGAGGAAGACGGCGCTGAGGAACAGCCACCAGGTCTGGAAGGTCACGGTCGGCCGCTCCCGATCGGTCGCGCCCCGGCGCGACGAGGGGGCCTCCTAGCAGACCGCGGCCCGAGGCGGTGCCCGGCCGCGACGCGGGGCAGCCCGGCGCCCAACGAAAAAGGGTCCCGCGAGGGACCCTTCTCCAGACCGGTCAGATCGGGCGACCGATCACATCCGGTGCATCATCCGACGGTCCATCCGACGGTGCATCATGCGGCGCTCCATGTGACGGCGCATCATGCGGCGCTCCATGCGACGGTGCATCATCCGACGCTCCATCCGGCGCTCCATGCGCATCTGCACGGTGGACACGGTCTCGGGGGCGGTGACGCCCATCGGCGCGCCGGGCGCGGCCGAGGCGGAGGTGGCGAGGCTGGCACCGCCGAGCGAGGCGAGCACGGCGAAGGCAAGGGTCAGTTTCCTCACGTGAAGACTCCCATTCTCATTTGTCCGAGCGCGGCACCCGGTTGGATCTCTCGCACAGGATGCCGAGAAACTGAGGTCGCGCACCGGAGTGAGCGGCAGGCCCCGTTCCGGCCCGCCGCAGACAACCCGCAACTCAGAGATTCGTTTCCTCGAAAGCCCGGACCCACTCAGCACAAATTCCCGAGCGGACGATGTCGTCGAGGGTAAATTCTACCACCGGGATCGGCATCATCCGGCTCTTGACCAGATGGATCACGGTGCGCAGCCCCGACGTCTCGCGCAGATCCGTCTGAGACACGTCGCCGTTGATGATCACCTGGCAATCGTCGCCGATGCGGGTGAGGAACATCTTGATCTCGGCGGTGGTGGTGTTCTGCGCCTCGTCGAGGATCACGAGGCAGTTCTTGAAGGTGCGCCCGCGCATCACCTCGAAGGGCACCACCTCGATGTCGCCGGTCTTCACCGCGATCTCGAAGGCGGCCTCGCCCATGCGCTCCTTCATGGTCTCGGTCAGCGGCGCGACCCAGGGGGCGATCTTCTCTTCCAGCGTACCGGGGAAGAAGCCCAGGGAACGGCCCGAGGGAACGTTCGGCCGGGTGATGATCACCTTGGCGATGCGGCGCTGGCGGAGCTGATCGGCGGCGCGAGTCCCGGCGATGAAGGTCTTGCCGGTGCCGGCGGGTCCGAGGACGATGACCTGTTTGTGAAGGGCGAGGGCGTCGAGATACTGCGCCTGCCGGTCGGTGAGGGGCTGGATCGGACTGAGGTTGCGTTCTTCGTCGAAGCGGGTCTTGTGCAGTCGGACCGGACGGTCCTCAACGAGTTCAAGTCGTGCGCGGCGTCTCTTCATCGATCAACACTCCAACCGGACTTGCCAACCTGGATTTAATCTGAGCCTGACTTGCTGAACTTGCTTCGCATCATTCTTTGACCGATCCCGTTCCGGCGATCCTTTCTGCCTCGCCCGCTTCACAGCCAATCCGGAGACCGCCCTCAAGTTCCGGGCGGGTCCATCAAGCCTGTGGATTCCCGATGCGGTCCCGATGACCGCAGGATTTCGCGTTGCACGCACCATGCCGCGCCGGGCGCGACAGGGGCGTGACAGCAACTATTCTTGGGAATGATGTAAAAATTCTACGCCGATGCTGCGCTGCGGGAACAAATGCGCCGCCGCGGCCGATTGTCCGGTGCTGTGTCGTAGAAGACGCAGTCCGCATCCGCGCCCCGCCCTTCGCAGCCACCGGCGCCCCGCGATCAGGCCGCCTGGATGAAGCTGTCGAGGACCATCTTCCGGCCGGCCTTGTCGAAATCAACGGTCAGCTTGTTGCCGTCCACACCCGCGACGGTGCCGGGGCCGAACTTGGTGTGGAACACCCGCATGTCGACGCTGAAGGCGGACGGCGCGCCCGTCGACTTGGCGATGAGCTCGCCCTCAATCTGGCGCGGGCCACCGCGGCCGGCGGGCGGCCGATTGCCGACCCCGTAGCCGTTGGCGTTGCCGGATTGCGCCGTGTTGGCCTGGGCACGCTGCCAGCCGGGCGTACCGTAGGACGAGCCGAAGGGCGTCGGGTTGCGGTCGAAGCGCGAGGCCCCGGCCGAGAAGTGGGCGGGCGCGTCGATCACGTCGACGCTGCCCTCGGGCAATTCGTCGATGAAGCGGCTCGGCACCGTGGAGGACCACAGGCCGTGGATGCGCCGGTTGACCGCGAACGACAGCTTGGCGCGCTTGCGGGCCCGGGTCAGGCCCACATGGGCGAGGCGGCGCTCCTCCTCCAGGCCGGCGCGGCCGCTCTCGTCGAGCGCCCGCTGGTTCGGGAACAGGCCGTCCTCCCAGCCCGGCAGGAACACGGTGTCGAATTCCAGCCCCTTGGCGGCGTGGAGCGTCATCAGCGAGACCCGGTCGGCCCCCTCCTGCTCGCTGGCCTCCATCACGAGCGAGACGTGCTCGAGGAAGGCGGCGAGGTCCGGGAACTCTTCCATGGAGCGCACGAACTCCTTGAGGTTCTCCAGGCGCCCGGCGGCGTCGGCCGACTTCTCCTTCTGCCACATCTCGGTGTAGCCGGATTCCTCCAGGATGGTCTGGGCCACCTCGGGATGCGGCTGGGTGCCCACCAGCCGGGACCATCGCGAAAAGCTCTCCACCAGGGCGCGCACGCCGGAGCGGGCGCGGGGCTTCAGCTCGTCGGTCTCCACGACGAGGCGCGCCGCCTGGAGCAGGGGCACCCGCTCGGCCCGGGCGTAGGCGTGCAGGGCCTGCAGGGTGGCGTCGCCGAGGCCGCGCTTCGGCGTGTTGAAGATGCGCTCGAAGGCGAGGTCGTCGGACGGGTTGGCGGTGACGCGCAGGTAGGCGAGCGCGTCGCGGATCTCGGCACGCTCGTAGAAGCGCGGGCCGCCGATGACCCGGTAGGGCAGGCCGAGCTGGACGAAGCGGTCCTCGATCTCGCGCATCTGGGCCGAGATGCGCACGAGCACGGCGATCTCCGACAGGGGATGCTGCTTGGCCTGGAGGCTCTCGATCGCCTCGGCGACCTGACGCGCCTCCTCCTCGGAATCCCAGGCGCCCGAGACGGTCACCTTCTCGCCGGCGACGTCCTCCGTCCGGAGCGTCTTGCCCAGCCGCCCCTCGTTCTTCGCGATCAGGCCGGAGGCGGCGGCGAGGATGTGGCCGGTGGAGCGATAGTTGCGCTCCAGGCGGACCACCACGGCACCGGGGAAGTCGTGCTCGAAGCGCAGGATGTTGTCGACCTCGGCGCCGCGCCAGCCGTAGATCGACTGGTCGTCGTCGCCGACGCAGGCGACGTTGCGGTGGCCCTGCGCCAGCAGCCGCAGCCAGAGGTACTGGGCGACGTTGGTGTCCTGGTACTCGTCCACGAGGATGTAGCGGAAGCGCTGCTGGTAGTTCTCCAGCACGTCCGGGTTCTCCCGCCAGAGCTTCAGGCAGAGCAGCAGGAGATCGCCGAAATCGGCGGCGTTGAGGGTCAGGAGCCGGGCCTGGTAGGCGGCGTAGAGGGCGCCGCCCTTGCCGAAGGCGAAGGCCTGGGCCTCGCCCGGCGGCACCTGCTCGGGCAGGAGGCCGCGATTCTTCCAGCCGTCGATGGCCGAGGACAGGGCGCGCGCCGGCCAGCGCTTCTCGTCGATGTTCTGGTCGACGATGACCTGCTTCATCAGGCGAAGCTGGTCGTCCATGCCGAGGATGGTGAAGTCGGAGCGCAGGCCCACCAGCTCCGCGTGCCGCCGCAGGATCTTGGTGCCGATGGAGTGGAAGGTGCCGAGCCAGGGCATGCCCTCGCCGGCCGGCCCGATGAGCCCGCCGATGCGGTGCTTCATCTCGCGGGCGGCCTTGTTGGTGAAGGTCACCGAGAGGATGTCGAAGGGCCGCGCCTTGCCGGTGGCGATCAGGTGGGCGATCCGCGTCGTCAGCACCCGGGTCTTGCCGGTGCCGGCCCCGGCCAGCACGAGGACCGGCCCGTCCGTCGCCTCGACGGCACGGCGCTGCTCGGCGTTCAGCCCTTCGAGGTAGGGCGAGCCCTGCGGCCGCAGGGAGGCCATAGCACGGGCGGCGATGGAGGTCGGGGCGGCGTCGGAGGCGGTGGGGCCGGCCGCGTCGAAGCGTTGAGTCATCCCGCATCCCTGGACCAAAACGCGAACGGCGTCGAGGGTCGCGGGCTCTCCGGAAGATGCCCGACCTCGGCTCGGATGATATCGGAGACCGTATCCCGGAAGCGCCTGCACGACGTGTTCGGCCGCGGGCAGCACGGTCCGCCAACCCGGGACTGCCGCCAACCCGGGACTTCCCCCAACCCGGGACTTCCCCCAACCAGGGCCGGATGCCGGCGACCGTGCGTCCTCTACGGCGCCTCTGCCGACGATCGATGCGGCAGTCTCACGCAGCGTCGCAGAAACCCCGGCTTCGGGAACCCGCCTTCCCACCGGCGAGTCGCCTCACCAGATCAAGCCATCACAATGCACCCGACAAGGACACCGCCATGCATCGCTCCCCCGCCCTGATCCTCGCCGGCTTGGCGCTCCTCGCCGCCGGTCCCGCTCTCGCCCAATCCTCCAACGGCGCCATCAACAGCCTCAACGCCACGAACGACCGGCTCTCCACCCGCAGCGAGATCCGCGGCATCGAGCAGCGCCAGCAGTTCGACAGCAACCAGACCCGGATGCAGATCCAGCGGAGCGACCTGTTCCGGCCGAGCGCGCCCGCGGCCCCGATCATCGTGCCGGGCCGCCGCTGACGGAGACGGGCGCGGCGCGCGGCGCGCAAACCGCCGCGCCTGTGCTATGCCCGCCGTGGAAGCGAGGGCGCGGGTCCCGCAGGCGGAGCGGGCTCCGGATGACGAGGCGGAACAGAGACGGTGCGTGACATCCTGACCGCGCTGGCGGGCGCCGTCGTCCTGCTCCTCGTCGCGGCGCTCGCCGTCCCGCCCTTCGTGGCCTGGGAGGGCTATCGCGGCACGATCGACCGGACGATCGCGCGCTCCCTCGGGATCGAGGCGCAGACCGAGGGCCGCATCGGCCTGCGGCTCCTGCCCTCTCCGCGCCTCAAGCTCGACCGGCTGCGTCTCGGACCCGGCACCGCCCAGAACCCGTCCCTCGACCAGCCTCAGGTCGACCTTCAGGGCATCAAGGCCGAGGTCGCCCTGGCGCCGCTCCTGAAGGGCGAGATCCGTTTCACCGAGACGCGGGTCGGCCGGGCCGAGGTCAAGCTCCCCGTCACCGACGGCGAGGCGATCCTGCTGCCCGCGCGCGGCCTTTCGGCCGCCCTGCGGCGCGACCTCGCCATCGAGGACCTGTCGATCCGGCAGTTCGTGCTGACGACCCAGGTCCCGGCGACGGGCCGGACCGAGCAGTTCTACGCGGAGGCCCTGCAGGTCTCGGCCCCCGCCCTCGTCGGACCCTGGCGGGCCGAGGGAACCAGCCGGGGCGTGCCCTTCCGGGTCTCGACCGGCGAGCTCGGCCCGGAAGGCGTCAGCGTGAAGATCGCGGGCGGCGGCGATACGCAGCCCCGCTTCGAGGCCGATGCCCGCATCGGCCTCGCCTCTGCCGGCACCGGTACGGCCGGCCGTCGCCTGATGGCGGCCGTCGCCGAGGGCAACGCCCGGATCGTCGTCGGGCCGCCCGTCCAGGCGGCGGGCGCCTACCTGCCCTTCTCCCTCGCCGGCAAGTTCAAGGGGCGCGGCCTGACGGCCCGGTTCACCGACGTCGCCCTGGAGATCGACCCCGGCGGGCAGGCCCTGCGGCTCGGCGGCACCGGCCAGCTCGACCTCAAGCAATGGCGCGGCGCCCTCGCCCTCTCCGCCCGGCGCCTCGACCTCGACGCCTTCCTGACCTCGGCGGCCGGGCAGGCCCTGATCGCCCGCGGCGTGCCGACCACCGGCGGCCGCAATGGCTTCGGCCTGCCGATCATGGTCGACCTCGACCTCGCAGTGGAGAGCCTGGCCCTCGGCCTCGACGCATGGACGGGCCTTTCCGCCAGCGGCACCCTCGACCGCACGGGCGGCGTGATCCTGCGTCGCCTCGACGTGACCGCCCCGGGCGCCGCGGCCCTGGGCGCCAGCGGCGAGATCGACACCGAGGCCGGCGCGCGCTTCACGGGACACCTGTCGCTCGACACGCCGGCCTCCGACGGGCTCGGCCGGTACCTGCGCCGCCTCGGGCTCGAGGGTCCGGCCGTGACGGTGATGGACGGACGCCCGGTGCAGTTGGCCACCGACCTGTCTGTGGCGGCCGGCACCGTCTCCCTGCGCAACCTGCGCCTCGGCCTCGGCGAGGCCCGCGTCACCGGCAATGCCCGCTACACGGCGGCGGAGGGCACGGCGCGGGGCCGCTTCGACGCGCAGCTCGCCGCGCAGGGCATCGACATCGCCGCCCTGCCGGTGCTCGGCGGCACCCTCGCCGACCTGCGCGGCCACGATGTCGGGATCACCCTTCAGGCCCGGGACGTCCGCTACGGCCCCGCCGGCGCACATTCGGGCAACGGCACGATCGCGGCGAGCATCCAATCGGACGGGCCGAGCCTCGTGGTCGACAGCCTCGACATCACCGATCTCGCCGGCGCCAACGCCAAGCTCTCGGGCCGGATCAGCCCGGACGGTACGGGGCGGATCGCCGGCCAGGTCTCGGCAGCGGTGGCCGCCCCCCTGTTCGCCCTGCTCGATCGGGTCTGGGTGGCGGAGGCCCGCCGCGTCCCGGCCTTCCTCCGGGCGGGCGCCCTCGACCTCGCCGTCAGCCTGGAGCGGGATGCGGGCGCCGCCGACACCCTGCGGGTCGGCGCGCGGGGCAACGCCGCCGGCGGCACCCTCGACCTCGACCTGCGGAGCCGGGCGGGCCGCATCGACGCCCTCGACCTCACCATCGCGACGGCGAACGCCGCCGCCTGGTTCGGGCGCACCGACATCCCGGCCCTGCGCCGGCCCGGCCGCCTGCGCATCGCCGGGACCCCCGCCGCGGCCGACGGGCCTGCGCAGGGCCCAGGCCTCGCCCTGCGCCTGAGCGGGACGGTCGCCGACATCAGCGTCGCGACGGTCCAGCCGGTCCTCCTCGACGCCGAGACCCTGCCGCGGGCCGGCGAGCTCCAGCTGGGCCTGCCCGACCTCGCGCCGCTCCTCAGCCTCGCCGGCAGCGCCGTGCCGATCCCCGGCCCCCTGCCGGCCGAACTCGGCCTGCGTCTGTCGCGCGCGGGCGGCGAGGCACGCCTCGGCCTGGTCGGCCGGGTCGCCGGCCAGCCCGTCTCGGCCGACCTCACCGCCGCGCCGGACGGCGCGATCGGCGGCAGCGCGACCCTGACCCGGCTGTCCCTGCCGCTGCTCGTCGGCGCGACGATCCTGCCCACCGAGGCGCCGCGAGGACCGGGACAGAGCCCGGCGAGCGCCCGCTTCGCTCCGGTTCCGACGGGCCGCCCGCCGGTTTCGCTCGGCCTTCGGATCGACAGCCTCGACCTCGGCCGCGGGCTCATCGCCACCGACGCGACCCTCGGTGTCGCCCTCGACGCGGAGACCCTGACCCTGCGTGACCTCGACGCGACCCTCGCCGGCGGACGCGTCGCGGGACGCGCGACCTTGACACGTCAGGGCGGCGCCGCCGCGCTCTCCGGCGAGGGCCAGATCACCGACGCGGCGATCCCCGGCCTGGTCGGCCCGGGACCGGTCGAGGGTCGGGTCACGGCCCAGCTGCGCTTCGGCAGCTCGGGCGAGAGCTTGACCGGACTGATGAACAACCTCGGCGGCAGCGGCACCCTCACGCTTGCCGACCTGCGGCTGCCGGGGGCTGATCCGGCCGGCCTCGACCGCGCCCTGACGCGGGCGCTGGCGGAGGACGATCCCCTGCGGGAGGGCCGGCTGCAGACCCTCGTGGTCGAGGAGCTCGGTGCAGGACCGCTCCTGATGAAGGGGCCCGTGACGACCTCCGCGAACCTCGTCGGGGGCAGCCTGCGGGTGGGGCCGCTCCTGCTTCCCCTCGGCTCCGCACGCTGGAACGGCACGCTCGGCATCGACCTGCGGGACGCACGCCTCGATGCACGCGGAACCCTCCTCGCCGGCCAGGCGCCGAAGGGCTGGAGCGGGGCGAACCCGTCGATCCAGCTCGGCTTCGGCGGCCCGCTCCGCAGCCCCGAGCGCACCATTGATGCCGGGCCGGTGACCAACGGGCTCGCCGCCCTGGTGCTCCAGCGCGAACTCGAGACGATCGAGGTGTTCGAGGCCGACCAGAGCGAGCGCCTGCGCCGCCGCGCCCGCATCGAGATGGACAAGGCCCGCACCCTCGCCATCAAGGCCGCGGCTGACAAGCTGGCGGCCGAGGATGCGGCCCGCCAGGCGCGCCTGCGTGCCCAGCAGGCGGCCGACGAGGCCGCACGCGAAGCTCAGAAGCGCGAGGAGGGGGCGCGGCCTCCGGCTCCGGAGGCCCATGCGCCGCAGCCCGAAGCGGCGCCTCGGCCCTGAGGCGGCGGTCTCAAGCCTTACCGACGGCCAGCAGAGCGAAGGCCTGGATCAGGCCGACCTCCTCCAGGCGGTCGAAGCGCCCGGCGGCCCCTCCGTGGCCCGCCTCCATGTTGATGCGCAGGAGGATCGGTCCGCCCCCCGTCATCGTGGCGCGCAGACGTGCGACCCATTTCGCCGGCTCCCAGTAGGTGACGCGGGGGTCGGTCAGTCCGCCGAGGGCCAGGATCGCCGGATAGGCCTTGGCCGCCACGTTGTCGTAGGGCGAGTAGGCCAGGATGGTTTCGAAGGCCGCGAGGCTCTCACCGGGGTTTCCCCATTCCGGCCATTCCGGCGGCGTCAGCGGCAGTTCGCCGTCGAGCATGGTATTCAGCACGTCGACGAAGGGCACGTCGGCGACGATGCCCGCGAACAACTCCGGCGCGAGGTTGGCCACCGCGCCCATCAGCATGCCGCCGGCGGAGCCGCCATGGGCGACGATCCGGCCCTGCGCCGTGTAGTTCGCGTCGATGAGCGCCCGGGCGCAGGCGACGAAGTCCGAGAAGGTGTTGGGCTTCTTCTCGCGCTTGCCGTCGAGGTACCAGCGCCAGCCCTTCTCGGTCCCGCCCCGCACATGGGCGATGGCGTAGACGAAGCCGCGGTCGACGAGGGAGAGCAGGTTGGTGCGAAAGGCCGCCGGCATCAGCGTGCCGTAGGACCCGTAGCCGTAGAGGAGCAGCGGCGCCGATCTGTCGAGGAGGCAGTCGCGCCGGTGCAGCAGGGAGATCGGCACGGTCTCGCCGTCCGGCGCCGTCGCGAACAGGCGGCGGGTGACGTAATCCTCCGGATTGTGTCCGCTCGGCACGGTCTGGCGCTTGCGCAGCTGCCGGGCTCGGGTGACGCAATCGTAATCGTAGGTCTCCGCAGGCGTGGTCATCGACGAGTAGGTGAAGCGGATCACCGCCGTCTCGAACTCATGCCCCGGCTGAAGTCCGAGAGAATAGGCTTCCTCGGCGAAGGCCACCACGTGCTCGTTGCCCTTGGTGTCGCGCACGACGATGCGGGGACGCGCGTTCTCGATCTCGAGACGCACGAGGTGATCGGCGATCACGTGCTGGTGGCGGATCATCACGCCGGGGCGATGAGCAATCA
The DNA here is from genome assembly GCF_001422885.1 of Methylobacterium sp. Leaf104. GTDB lineage: Bacteria > Pseudomonadota > Alphaproteobacteria > Rhizobiales > Beijerinckiaceae > Methylobacterium. The sequence goes on from NZ_LMMZ01000012.1 coordinate 85,153, forward strand.
CGTCGGTCCAATTCTCGCGCCCGGGCGCCTCAACCCGGGCGGTCACGATCTTGAAGTCCTCGGCCCCATCGGCATTGGTGAGGATGAAGAGGTGGTTGGCCCAGTTCTCCACAGAGTAGATCAGCAGCGGCTCGCGCGGCTGCACGACGGTGAGTGGGCCTTCCCCCGCGCGGCGGTCGAGGAGATGGACCTCGGACGTCTCGTGATCGCTCGCGGTGACCGCGAGGTAGTCGCCCGATTGCGTCTCCTCGATATGGACGAAGAAGCCGGAATCGGCTTCCTCGTAGACGAGGGTGTCGGCCTCCTGCGTTGTACCGAGGTGGTGGCGCATGACCCGTGCGGGGCGATGGTTGTCGTCCACGGCGACGTAGAAGAAGGCCTGACTGTCAGCGGTCCACACCACTTCGCCAGTCGTCGCCTCGACCCAATCCGGCGCATCCGCACCCGTCTCGAGGTCGCGGACCCGGATGCTGTGCAACTCCGAGCCCTTGGTATCGGCGCTCCAGGCGAGAAGCCGGTGGTCGTCGGAATGGACCGCGGCCGCGATCTCGAAGAAGGCCAGCCCATCGCCTTCGCGGTCGCCGTCGATGAGGATGACCTCGCCTTCTTCCGGACCGCCATCGGCTGCGGTCTCGGCCCCCTGCCCGGGGATCACCACGACGGTGCGCGGCCGCCGGCAGACGAGCGGATGCTGTCCGCCCTCGCGATGCCGGGTGTAGTAGGCGAAGGGCCCATCCGGTTCTGGCACGCTGCTGTCGTCCTCGCGGATGCGGGCGCGCATCTCGGCGACGAGGGTCTTGCGAAGCGTTGCCGTGCTCGCGAGTGCGGCTTCCGAGTAGGTATTCTCGCTTGCCAGATGTTCCCGGATATCGCTGGGCAAGGCAGCCGGATCCTTGAGGACATCCCGCCAGTTTTCAGCCTTCAGCCAAGCATAGTCGTCGTGGACGACATGGCCGTGGACTTCAAAGGTGTGAGGACGCACTTCCGCGACCGGAGCGGCGGCTGACACCGAAATGCTGGTTGACTGGGAAGCCATTGCAAAAAATCCTGGCGCAGGGTCGAGACGCGGAGCCGCGTTGCTCCATATGGCCGTGCCATGTGGCGCGGGTGCGGACGGCAAGCAAGCGGGACGACAGTGGAGGAGCGAACGGACCGATACCGCCTCTGCGGCAATCTGTCCTCGGGTTGCATACGGAGCGGCCTCGCCTCACGGGGATGGAAATCCCACGACATCGGCACGGTTGAAATATTGTTCGCCACAGTTGCTTGACGTTATCGAGGCGGGCCAGCCCATCTTGCGACGTGACGGAGAATAGCATATCAAGAAATCGTAGCGGATGAAGTTGCTGCGCATTCTATAGCGCATGCAGAGCAGACGGTAACGCTGCGGGATCGATCCGGGGAACGAGTGGGCATCGACGCGAAGGCGATCGAATTGCTTGCGCGCCTTATTCACTGCATCGCGTCAGGAGAGCTCTTCCAATTATGAACGATATCGAACACTCCACGGATTATGTCGAACTGACCGTCGACATCGTGTCGGCCTACGTGAGCAACAACCCGGTGCCTCCCGGCGAACTGGCTCAGTTGATCACGCGCATCCATGGGGCGCTGTCGCAGATTGCCAGCGGCCAAGTCGAGTCGAAGGCGCCCGCAGTGCCGCTCCAGCCTGCGATCGCCGTGAAAAAATCAGTGACCGCTGATCACATCGTCTGCCTCGAAGACGGTCGGACCTTCAAGTCCTTGAAGCGCCACCTTCGCGCCAAATACGATATGAGCCCCGAGCAATACCGCGCCAAGTGGGGCCTGCCGCCCGACTACCCGATGGTCGCTCCGAACTACGCCAAAGCGCGCTCCGACCTCGCGAAGGCGATCGGCCTCGGCCAGACCCGCAGCGGGAACTACGACGAAGCCGCCTGAGGCTGCGACCACTCCGGAGAACCTGCTGTCTCCGGAGCCCGCCTTCCGTCCGAACAGCCCCTGTCTACCGCGTCGGAGACTTGACGCCCCGAGCCGGAGGGCGTTTCGGAAAACGCCGTCAAGACTTGATATAGGATATTTTTCCCGTACGGTAGAATCGACGATCGACCCGTCGCTGTCCTGAGTACTGGAACAAAACATGAACACAGATCGGACTTTTCCGTTGCCGGGAGTTCTGCGTCCGGCTCGGGCGCACGGTTCCCGCCCCGCAAAATCCCCGCATCCCCGCTGCGAGATCGAGCCGATGAACGCCGAAGCGCGGCGGCTGCTCAGCGCCTTGGCGAAGGAGGGCGCCTACGCCCTCCCCGATCCCATCGAGGCCGAGGGCTGGATCGTTCGGGAAGGCGGCAACGGCATCTCCGTCGGAGGTGGCCGCTTCGTCGGGAGCGCGGGCACCGAATTGCTGGCACAGGATCTGGCGGAGCAGGGACCCGGACGCCGCGCCCGGCTGACAATCAGCCCGGCCGGACGGGCTCGGCTGCGACGGGAGACGGCCGGCCCGCAGACGCCCTACCTTGCACAGCACCTCGACCTTGTCGTCAGCTCGACCGAACCGGACCGGCCGGTCCGGGATGCCTCCGAGAGCCCCCTGGCCTGGATGGCGCGGCGGCGGAACCGCGACGGCGTGCCCCTGATCGACGCAGCCTGCTTCGAGGCCGGCGAACGCCTGCGCCGCGATCTGACCGGGGCGGCTCTGATGCCTCGGATGGGCCAGGACTGGAGCGGGGTGAAGGTCGATGGGTCGGGGCCGCGCGATCCGGCGGCCGGCTCCGACGCGATGCTGGCCGCTCGCCAGAGGGTCCGATCGGCGCTCGACGCGGTCGGCAGCGATCTGTCCGGCCTGCTGATCGACCTGTGCGGCTTTCTCAAGGGCCTCGAACGGATCGAGGCGGAGCGGCGCTGGCCGGCGCGCTCGGCCAAGGTGGTCGCCCGCATCGCCCTGGCACGGCTTGCCGAGCATTACGGACTGGAGCGCGAGGCGGTGGGACCGGATCGGAGCCGTCCCCGTCTGTGGCGGGCGCCGGCCAGCCCGCCGAGGCAGCGGGCCTGACGGGCGCCTCCTAACAGCGCTCAGGCGGCGGTGAGTCGGATTGCATCCCGGTGGATGCGCTCGGCCATGGCGCGGACGCCGTTGGAACGCTTCGAGGTCAAATGGGCGCCGAGGCCGATCTCCTTGAAGGTCTGGAAGACGTCGACCTTGGCGATGTCCTCCGGCGCCTTCCCATCGTGGAGCGCCATGACGAGGGCGATCAGCCCCTTGGTGATCACCGAATCGCTGGTCCCGCGCAGGTGGAGGCGCGGCGGGGTCTCGGAACGGTCGATGTGGGATTCGACCCAGACCTGGCTCTCACAGCCATGGACCCGGTTCTCCTCGGTCAACAGTTCTTCCGGAAACGGCGGCAGGGCGCGCCCGAGTTCGATCAGGTACTCGTAGCGGTCCGGTCCCTCATCGAGGATGCCGAAATTGTCGATGATCGTCTCGATGTCTGGAAGCATGATCGGGGGAACGGCTCCTGCGCGGCGGCACCCCCACGCATATAGTCGATCCCTGCACCAATGCGATCCTCAGGAGGCTGGTGCCAGCACCTCGGGCAGTTGCAGTTCCAGCGGCTCGGCGGCGGTGCCGATGCCACGCACCGCGACCTCGGCCTGCGAGGCGTAGGCGGCGATCAGACGGGGGCCGAGATTCGGCACCTCGAGCTTGCCGGGCGCGGCGCCCTCGCCCGCTCCGGAGACGATGCTCAGGCGCACGGGGCCGCCGGCCGCAGCATCGATCTGGATCGCGATGGTGCAGGCGACCGTCTCGGCCGTGGTGTCGAGGCATTCGGACACGACCTCGGCGACGATCATCCCGAGAGCGTTGGCGGTGCGCGGCTCGACGAGGCTGGTGCCGTGGCCACCGACGGTGACGCCGATCCGCCCGGCCCGGCGCAACTGGCCGAGGCCGGAGGCGAGGCGGTGCAGGTAGTCGCGCAGGTCGATCGAGGCGATGTGGGGTGCCTCGTGCAGGTGCTGCTGCACCAGGGCGATGGCACGCACCCGCTGACCCAGGGCTTCGAAACTGCCCCGGCAGGGCGCGGGCGCGGCGCGGCCGTAGAGTCCGATCAGGCTGACCATGACCTGGAGGTTGTTGCGAACCCGATGGTAGACCTCGGCGAGGAGCGCCTCCTTCTCCACCAGCGCCCGCTCGGAATGCTCCTCGGCATGTTTGCGATCGGTGATGTCGAAGCACGTGCCGAGGAACCCGACGAAATCGCCGTTCTCGCGCAAGGGCTTGGCAGTGTCGAGGAGCCACCGGTAGGCACCGTCGTGCCGGCGCAGGCGGAATTCGGAGGTGAAGGGTTCCTGCGCGGCGAAAGCCTTGGCCACGATGGCGGCGTGACGCTCGAGGTCGTCGGGATGGAGACCGCGGCGCCAGCCGTGACCGAGTTCCTCCTCGACCGAGCGCCCCGTGAAGGCGAGCCAGGATTCGTTGTGGTGGACGGCAGCTCCCTGGGGATCGGCGCGCCACATCATCAGGGGTACGAAATCGGCGAAATGCCGGAACTCGCCGCACCCCAAAACACTCACCGATGCCGCCTCGGTCGACGGTGTGTCCGCGGCCATGATGTTTCGATCCACCCGTTCCAAGCACCGGCCCCGCCGTGGCCAGCGCCGGTCAACGTGCCGGGCATGGGCCCGTTCCGATCCTACGTTGTGATGAGGGACCTTATCCTCAGCCGGCTGGAATGCCGTGGAACGGCAGGAACTTCAGAGCATGCTCGGCAGGATGCGGTCGGGCGGGCGGTGCCCGTCCATGAAGGTCTTGATGTTGATGATCACCTTCTCACCCATGTCGACGCGGCTCTCGTGGGTGGCCGAGCCCATGTGGGGCAGGAGCACGACCTTGCCGGCGCGAGCGAGCTTGACCAGGCGCGGGCTCACCGCCGGCTCCTGCTCGAACACGTCGAGGCCGGCACCGGAAATGTCGCCGGCCTCCAGGAGGCGGGCGAGGGCGGTCTCGTCGATGACCTCGCCGCGGGCGGTGTTCACCACCACGGCCTCGGGCTTCAGGAGCTTGAGGCGGCGGGCCGAGAGCAGGTGGTAGGTGGCCGGCGTGTGCGGGCAGTTCACCGACACGATGTCGACGCGCGCCAGCATCTGGTCGAGGGATTCCCAGTAGGTCGCGTCGAGGTCGCGCTCGATCTGGGCGGGCACGCGCCGGCGGTTGTGATAATGGATCTGCAGGCCGAAGGCCTTGGCCCGGCGGGCCAGGGCCTGTCCAATCCGGCCCATGCCGACGATGCCGAGGCGCTTGCCCGTGATCCGGCGGCCGAGCATCCAGGTCGGCGACCAGCCGGTGGTCCAGGCGTCGTCCGGGATGATCCGGGCGCCCTCGGTGACCCGGCGGGCCACGGCGAGGATCAGCGCCATGGTCATGTCGGCGGTGTCCTCGGTGAGGACGCCGGGGGTGTTGGTGACGGTGATGCCGCGCTCCAGGGCCGCGGCGACGTCGATGTGATCGACGCCGTTGCCGAAATTGGCGATCAGCCGCAGGTTCGGTCCGGCCTGGGCGAGGAGACCCGAATCGATCTCGTCGGTCACCGTCGGGACCAGCACGTCGGCCTCGCGCATGGCCGCCATCAGGGCGTCGGGCGCCATCGCGGCATCGTCGGTGTTGAGTCGGATCTCGAAGAGCTCGCGCATGCGCGTCTCGACGACCTCGGGCAGACGCCGCGTGACGACCACGAGCGGCTTGCGCTTCAACGACGACATGCACCCTCCCCGCGAACGGCACCGCCGGCCCGCATCCGACCCGGCCGGTCTCCGGCGCGATCGGCGATGCGGGGCGACGCCGCAGGCTTACCGTGCGTTAACCACGCACCGGTCAAGACATTCGAGACGACCGGGCCGGCGGCCGGAAGGCCACGATCCCGGGGTCCTCTCGACCCTCAAGGCCTCTCTACCAGAGAGGCCGCGGAACACAATGCACGCCGGGGCCGGCCGCCAGCCTTCGGCGACCCCCGCTCCGGAGAGCGTGAAGGATCATCGGACGATGCGCGCGCCTGCCCTGCTCCTCACCCTCGCGACCCTCCTGTCGGCCGGCGCCGCCGCGGCCGCCCCGGCCCCGGGGGCCTCGCCCGACATGGCCCTGGGGCCGGTGACCAAGCTGCCGCTGCCGCGCTACGCCAGCCTGAAGACCGACCGGGTCAACCTGCGCGAGGGCCCCTCGAAGGACCACCGCACCCTCTGGGTGTTCCAGCGCGCCGGCCTGCCGGTGGAGATCGTGGCCGAGTTCGAGACCTGGCGCCGCATCCGCGATTCGGAGGGCACCGAGGGCTGGGTGCTGCACTCGCTGCTCTCGGGCCGGCGCACCTCCATCGTCACCGCCGGCAAGGGGGGTGACAAGGGGGGCGACAAGGCCCCGGTGCCGCTCTACGCCAGGGCCGACGAGGCCTCCGGCGAGGAGGCCCGCCTCCAGGCCGGCGTCATCGGCAGCGTCAAGACCTGCACCGGCGCCTGGTGCCGGATCATCGTGGCGATGCCCCAGCGGCGCGGCGACGTCGACGGCTACATCCGCCAGGACCGGCTCTGGGGCGTCTACCCCAACGAGAAGGTCGAGTAGGCCCGGTCCGCCGGGCGCCCGCCGCTCACGATTGCCGCATGAAGGTGTCGGGCGTGCCCGTGCCGTCGGCGACGAAGCGGATGTCGCGGGGCTCGCGCCGCGGGGTGTCGACGGAGAGGAACACCATCGGCTGCTCGAGGATCTCCGGCACCGAGTGCACGACCCCGCGCTTGAAGAACACCAGCTTGCCGGGGCCGACCTCCACGGGGGCCTCGTCGCCGAACTTCATCAGGCAGCGCCCGGACAGGACGTAGAGGTACTCGTCGCACGAGGCGTGGCTGTGCGGCGGCGTCGGGCGGTAGACCCGGAACACCCTGGCGCTCGCCGCCGGATCGTCGGTGAAGCGGTGATCCGCCACCATGGTGTCGCAGCTCTCGGGCAGGCGCGCGGCCTGCTCCGCCACGTCGAAGACGCCGTGCGCCGTCAGGCTGTCCGTACTCATCGCCCGCATGTCCTTCCCGTTCCTCGCCCGAGTCCGGACAGATTTGGTGATGGAAGCCTGACGGTCGAGACCATCCGCTCACGACCCAATCTCGCCGGTCGAAGGTCTCTGCCCGGTTCTCAGAATCGGACATTCGACGCGAAGGCGCAGGGCCGCAAGTCACTTGCGATGGTTTTTCGATACTCGGGCCTGCGGCTCGCGTCCCTCCTTCGGTGCTCCTCGGACCGACTTGGATCGCGGCGGCAATCGCTTCACCTGGACCGCTAACGGATCGGGTGCGGGGCCATGCTGGAGAAGACCCCGTCGCGGCGGATCAGCCCGTGCATCAGAGCTGCGCCGAGATGGGCAAGGATAATTCCGAACAAGGCATAGGCCAGGATGGTGTGAAGCGGACGCAGCCAAGCATAGAGGCTCGGATCGCGCGGCAGAATCGGCGGAAGCACCACCGCGCCGCCGAGTCCGATCGGGTAACCAGCCGCCGACAGCATCGCCCAGCCGACGAACGGCAGCCCGAGCATCAACCCGTAGAGCAGGATGTGTGAGGCATGGGCTGCCTTGCGCTGCCAGCCCGGAAGCTCCACCGGCAGTTTGGGTGGCGGACTGCGCCAGCGATTGACGAGGCGCAGCGCCGCGAGGATCAGGATGCCGATACCCAGCGGCTGGTGAAGCGCCAGGAGGGCGTGATAGTGGGCCACAGAGGTCACCATAGCCACGCCGATGAACAGCATGACTAGGATCATGACGGCCATCGTCCAGTGTAGCAGCCGGGCGGGCAGGTTGAAGTGCGCGACGTTTCTCACAATCCGGCTCCTGACATAGGGGTGTCGAGCACGGCGCTCGGTGCTTTCGGTTCACCGGCACGCCGGGCGAAGGATTGCGCATAGGCCGCCGAGCGGGCGCTGAGCAGAGGATCGTCCGATCCCACGATGCCGACGGGCAGGACGAGGGGATCGAAGTTCACGTCGCGGCAATTGCCGGTCGCCTCCGCCTCCGTCGTTGTGACGATCACGCTTCCGACGTCGATGCTCGCTCGTTCGGACGGCCAGGGGAGCGTCGCATCTGCACTGTCATCGCCGGGCGAGCCGGGAGTGACGATCAGGTGCCAGCGCACCGGGGCCTGGCGCACCGCCGCCGTGAAGTCATCGAACAGAAAGTTCTTATCCGCGCGCCCCGCCTGGGCCGGGCTCTCAGCCGTGGCGGCCCGCTCCGGTACGAAGGCCCACCGCACGGGCGTTTCGGTGCCGTCCGTCGCGACGAACCGGAAGGCGTTGAGGCTCCGGAACGTGTCGTCGGCGAACCCGGAGGTGATCGTCCGCGCCTTGATCAGGGCCGCCGCCTTCGCGCTCTCCGGATGCTTGGCGAAGAACGCCTTGAGCGCCTCGGGATCGGGCTTGCCCGTGGTCGGATCGGGCTTGGCGGCGAGGATCTGTTGGTAGAACGCCTCCGGGGTGCGCACCGGGAAGACCGGAATGTCGTTGTTGCCGGTGCGCCATTCCTCCCTGTCGGAAAGATGGAAGCGAAGTGCGAGGCTGCGCACCGTCATGGTCGCGTCCGCCGCGTAGGGCTGGCCGCCCGCCAACGCGATGCGCCCGGTGACGGGGGTGACCTGTCCTGCGGCCAACAGTGAAGCCTTCGACAGGCGCTCGCCCCCGCCGCTGCTCTCGAAGCGCCCCGCGAGGCAGAGTCCCTTGGCGTGATTGCGCCGGAACCCCGGATGCGGGCCGTTGACCCTCTCGAAGCGGTCGACGATCCGGGCCTGGGTGAGGTCTCCCGGCGAGAGCCAGCCTCCGGCATACGCGAAGGCCCCCGTCGTGCCGGCGACCAGGGCTCCGATGGCGCCAAGCCGGAGGAGAACGGCGCGCGGGCGCAAGCCGGGCGCGGCGCCGGTAAGATCGTTCAGGAGGGACATGGCGGACCTTCAGATGTTCTTCGCGGTCGCGCGCCGGATCGCGTCGGCGAGCGGATGCAGGACGGTGTCGACGGCCGTACCCACGAGGCTGTAGCCCAGCCCGTCCTGGATCCAGGCGTAGCCGTTCGACGTCTCCGTGGTGTGCGGGCGCATGGGCGCGTCGCCGGGCACGTTCATGGGTCGCATCAGCATGACGAAGCGCGCACCATGCCCGTCATCGTACATCAGCAGTCCGGCAGGCCCCTGGGGCGTCGCCACGAGGCGTCCCCCCATGAGATGGTAGCCGGAGCCGCTGAGGTCCGGCACGCCGACCGGTCGCTTCAGGCGGGACGAGAACCAGCCTGCGAGTTCGTCTCGGTTCGCGGCGGCAAGTTCGACGGGCCGGGTATGGTCAGGGGCGTAGACGGCGTAGTTCATGCTCGCGGACTGAGCCAACGCCTCGATGCCGGTCGGTATTGGTGAGACCACCTCGCGCAGGCCCCAGCCTCCCGCTCCCCCGATGAGGAGCAGAAGCCCGGCCGCCATCGCCTGCCAGGTCGGCCGCACCGGGCGACGGCGTGCCTCGACCATCCGCGCCAAGTTCAGCCGGGCCGGCACCGGTTCGGTCGCAATGGGCGCGAAGGCAGCGCGCATCTCCGCCCGCAGGGCGACCATGCGCGCGGTGCGCATGCGCGCCTCGGGATGGGCGTCGAGATAGGCCTCGACCTCGCGCCTCCGGGCCGCATCGAGCCGTTCGTCCACGAGGCCCTGGAGATCGTCTTCGCCGATCGGATGCATGGTCATTTGATCCTCCGCAGGAGTGGGCGCTTGGTGGGCGCTAAGGTTTCGGTGCCCTCCATGAGCTGGATCATCCGGTCCCGGGCCCGGGACAGGCGGGACATCACGGTCCCGGTCGGGATGGCGAGAACGTCCGCCGTTTCGGCGTAGGACAGGCCCTCAACCGTCACGAGCAGAAGGACGCTGCGCTGCTCTTCCGGCAGGGCGTCGAGGGCCGTCATCAGGTCCCGATGGCGCAGGCCGCTCTCCTGAGTCGGCGCCACCGCGAGGTTGGCCTCCGCGGTGTCCTCGATCGGCATGTGGGCGCCGCGGCGGACGCGCTGGCGCATCTGCGTCACGGCCAGGTTGTGGAGGATCGCGAAGAGCCAGGTCCGCGCGTCGCCATCGGCCTGGCGCTGGTGCCAGTGGCCGACCGCGCGTTCCAGGCAATCCTGCACGAGGTCGTCGGCATCGGTGGGATTGCGCAGGAGCGCCCGCGCATAGCGGCGCAGGGCCGGGATCAGCGGCCCGATGAGGCGCATCATGTCCATCATGTCCGGTGTCCTGGCATGGGCGGAACTCCTCTGCTTGCACGCTGGCCGCGTTGGACGGGCTTCAAGGCCGGCTACGGAGGCATGGACGCCAGCGAAACTGGATTATTCCATCCATCAGGATTTTTTAGGCTTCCATCGCGTAACGCCCCCCCGGAACCGTAGTCTTCGATGTGATATGAAAATCTTTCGACGACGCATGGAATAAGCGATCGACGCCGTCGTCTGTCCGGCATCTCTGCTTGACACTGTTGGATCAGGCAGGAAGCACAGGAGATCAGATATGACGATACTCAAGACCTTCTCGACCGTCGCTTTCGCGTCCGCCTGCACCTTCGCTGCCTTGACCGGAGCCTCCATGGCTCGAACCGTCCCCCATCCGATGGATGGCCCGGCGGTGATCGGCTCGATCCTGCCGCAGGCGCCGTCGCCGTACTGGCTCGGACGCATGGACACCGACAGCGGCAACGCCCGGAACCCCGCCCTGCCGGATTACGCTCAGGCCCGCGGTCAGGAGACCGGTGGCCCCGCCCGTGAGTTGATCCCGAACTGAACCGGCCTTTCCCGAGCGCGCGGTACGCGCTCGGGACCTCTCGTCTCCGCCCTGATGCCTGCGAGCCCCTGGATCGGCCCCTGGGCTGGGCTCAGTGCCGCGCTGTTTCGGCGGAGCCGTTCTGCGGGTGTGGATCACCGTGCCGGCGGACCTGAGGCGCTATCGCCGCGAGAGCGGTCAATCAGCCTCATGGCCGCTTCGTACAGGGGTCAGCCTTGAACCAGCTCGCGGAAATCCACCCTTCTCGGATGTTCGGCCGCTCTTCTCGGACGTTCAGGGTCGGGGACCAAACGTCGGATTTCCGCCACGAGCCGAAGAACGCGGCGCGCCGGCCTCACGCGGAGGCCCGTTGCGCCTCGGGGGCCACCGGCGCGGCGCCGCTCCGGTTCCGCACGAACCAGGGGATGCGCGTGCCGATCATCGGCTTCGCGTAGAGATAGCCCTGCGCGTAGTCGCATCCCATCCGGACCAGCTGCTCCGCCTGTCCCAGGGTCTCGATGCCTTCCGCCGTGACCTGGAGACCCAGGCTGTGCCCGAGGCCGATCACCGCCGCCACGATGGCGGCGTCGTCCCGGTCCTTCTCCATGTTGCGCACGAAGCTCTGGTCGACCTTGATGTGGCCGACCGGGAACTGCTTCAGATGGGTCAGGGACGCGAAGCCCGTCCCGAAATCGTCGAGGGTCACCAGCACGCCCGCGTCGCGCAGGCGCTGGAGCGTCTGCGGCACGCACTGGGAGCCCTGCCCGAGGAAGACGGTCTCGGTGATCTCCAATTCGAAGGCGGCGGCCGGGACCTCGAACTGATCCAGGACGTCGAGGACGTGCCCGGCGAGGTCCGCCCTCCGGAACTCGGCGGAGGCGAAGTTCACCGCGACGCGCCCGAAGGCGAGGGCGTCACCGAGCCAGGCCCGCATGTCGGCGGCGATCTGCCGGAGCAGGCAATCGCCCAGGGCCGTCGCGAGTTCGGGATCCTCGAAGACCGGCCCGAAATAGCCGGGCGTCACCAGGCCCCGGGTCGGATGCTGCCAGCGCGCCAGCGCCTCGAAGCCGACCACGGCCCCGGTCCGCAGGCAGACCTTGGGCTGATAGAAGGGCAGGAACGCGCCGGCCTCGATCCCGGCGCGGATTTCCGCGATGAGGCCGACGCGCCGTTCGGACTCGGCGCGCATGGACGGATCGAACAGGACGGCGCGGTTCCGGCCCGACGCCTTGGCCCGGTAGAGCGCGATATCCGCGTCCTTGAGCAGTTCGAGGCCATCGCGATGGTGGTCGGGAAACGCGGTGATGCCGATGCTGGCCTTGCAGGCGAGCGTCTGCCCCCGATAGGTCAGGGGCTCGTGGAGGCGCTCCAGCAGCCTCGATGCCAGCCGGACCGTCTGCGCGAGTTCCGGCGGCTCGGTCAGGAGCAGCGCGAACTCGTCGCCGCCGAGGCGCGCCACCGCGTCCCGAGGGCCGAGGCCGGCCCGCAGGCGCTCGGCGACCTCGACGAGCACGGCGTCCCCCACGTCGTGGCCCAGGGTCTCGTTCACGTCCTTGAACCCGTCGAGGTCGATCAGCAGCAGGCTGACGCACGACCCCGCCCGCTCCGCCTCCGTCAGCGCCGCCTCGAGCTGCTGCAGGAAGAAGCCGCGGTTGGCGAGGCCCGTGAGTCCGTCGTGATGGGCGACCGACCAGGCATGTTCCTCGGCGCGCTTGCGGTCCGTGATGTCGAAGGTGATGCCCACGATCCGGTCGTCCGTGACCCGGTCGGCCCGCATGATGAGCCACATCATCGGCCCCGCGGGATGGCGATACCGGAACTCGACCGCGTGCGCGGTCCCGCCATAGGCGACGAAGTTCTCGACCTGCGGCCGATCGGCCGGGTGGACCTGGTCGATCAGCAGCGCGATCGAGCCCGAGCCGATGCCCAGGAGGGCGACAGAGTTGGCGGAACGGGTGGCCAACCCGGTCGTCATGTCCCGCTCCCAGGCGACCATGCGCCCCGCCTGGAGCGCCAGGCGCAGGCGCTCCTCGCTGCTTCGCAGGGCGGAATTGGCCTCGCGCTGCTGGGTGACGTCGTGCATCGCCCCGACCATGCGCAGGGCGCGCCCGGCCTCGTCCCGGATGATGAAGCCCCGGTCGATCACCTCCGCGTAGGTGTCGTCGACGCGCAGGAAGCGGTACGCCTCGTCCCACCGGCTGTCCCGTCCCCCGACGGCGTCCTGGACGGAGGCCAGGACGCGGGCCCGATCGTCCGGGTGGATCCGGCCGGCCCATGATTCGCCGCCCTGGTCGGTTCCGGAATCGCCTTCCCCGAACAGATGCGGGGCGGCCTCGCTCCACTGGGTCTCGTCGGTCGCCAGGTCCCAGTCCCAGATGGCGTCGCGGGTCGCGAGCACGGCGAGGCGATGGCGCTCCTCCTGGATGCGCAGCGCCTCCGTGGCCTGGCGCGCCTCGTGGATATCCGTCGCGACGCCGACCCACTCGACGATCCGGCCGGTCTCGTCCTTCAGCGGGACGGCGCGGGCCGAGATCCAGCGGTAGCCGCCGGCCGCGTGGCGGGCCCGGTACTCGGCGACGCCGGTCTCGGCCGATGCCGTGATCCGGCGCCAGGCCGACAGCGCATGGGCGCGGTCCTCGGGATGGACGACGTCGAGCCAGCCGTCGCCCCCGGCGGCCCCCTGGGCCTGGCCCGTCTGGCGCTCCCAGTCCCCGCTGTCGATGATGCGGCCGTCCGGGCAGGCCCGCCAGACCGTCGAGGCGCTGGCATCGATCAGGGCCTTGTAGCGCTTCAGGATCCGCTGCAACTCGCCCTCGGCATCGCCTTCCGGGAGGCGGCCGAAGGCCCCGGCGGCCACCGCGGAGGCCGCCGGGGTCCCCTCGCCCGGCGCGCCCGCGACCAGCACCCGGTTGCGGCCCTGCCGCTTGGCCTCGTACAGGGCGACGTCCGCGGCCTCGAACCACGCCTCCGTCGTCAGGCCGGGACCGTGCGCGGCGTGCACGACGCCGCCGCTGACGGTGACGACGCCGTGGTCCTGCCCGGCATGGGGGAGCCCCTCCGATTCGATGGCCCGGCGGACGCGGTCGGCGCAGGCGACGGCCTCCGCCTCGGTCGCCGGGGAGAGGATCAGCGCGAATTCCTCGCCGCCGATCCGGCATGCGAGGCCGCCGGTGGCGCGGGCCTCCCGCATCAGGGTGGCGGCGATGGCCTTCAGCACCCGGTCGCCCGCCAGGTGACCGTACAGGTCGTTGTAGCGCTTGAACCGGTCGGTATCGAACAGGAGCAGCGCCATCGCGTCCGGCCGGGCATCCGCGCGGCCCGCCGCCAGCGCCTCGTCGAACTGCCGGCGGTTGGCCAGTCCCGTCAGGGCATCGGTGCTGGCGAGGCGGACGAGCTCGAGGCGCGTTCCCTCGGCGGCGTCCTCCGCGCTCATCCGGCGGCGAAGCTCCCGGTGGAGGAAGACCGACAGGACGCTCGTGCCGGCACACATCGAGGCCAGGACGAGGGCGAGGGCGAGGGCCTTGGGCCGCCAGGCCTCGGTGATCGAGGCGACGCTGAGGGCCACGTTGATGCGCAGCGGCCAGCGTCCGACGCGCTTGAAGGTGTACAGGCGGTCGACGCCGTCCATGGCCGACGACGCGATCAGCTGGCCCGCCTCCTCCCGGATGAAGCGCTGGACGCTCGCCACGGCGGACATGTCGCGGCCGGGCACCAGCGAGTCGGCCGGCGTTCGGACGATCAGGATGCCGTCGTCGTGGAAGAGGTTGATGGCGGCCGTCGCCTCGGTGTTGAGGCGCCGGAAGATCTCCGTGAAGTAGGCGACCTCGATGGTTCCGATGACGACTCCGGCGAACGACCCGTCCGCGTAGCTGACGCGGCGGCTCAGCGGGAGCACGAACCGGCCGCTCACGCTGGACCGCATCGGCCGGCCGAGATGCAGGCCGAGATCCGCGCGGTCCCGGTGGACCTGGAAGTAGCGGCGGTCCGACGCGTTCAGGGGCCGCGGAACGACCGAGCTGGAATCGACGTAGGCCTGTCCGTGCGCGTCCAGAACGAAGATGGAGCCGAAACCCGGTGCCGTGGAGGCCCGGTCGAAGAGCGCGAGCCGCCGGACCTCCGGGGAAATGCCCTCCAGCTCCGGCGATTGCAGCCTGTCGACGACGGCCTGGAGCGAGAGGTCGTAGAGCTCGATGTCGCGGTCGAGGGTGCGCTCGGCACTGCGGAGCAGGGTCTCCGAGGTGAGGGTGGCCTGGCTCCAGGCATGCTCGCGCATGTTCAGGACGACGCCGCCGGTCATGGCGCAGAGAACGACCACGACCGCCACACTGAAGACGGTGATCACCCCCGAGAGATGGGTCGGACGCTCCATGTTCAACGTGCGCGGGCGTGACAACGGAAGACCCAGACAAGAAGCGGCCGATCGGAACCGGGATCGTGCTGACAAAGTGCTAAGATCGCGTTGCCGTCGTGGGCAGTCATCGGAAGCGTCCGTCCCAAGATCTCCCGGGTGATAACCCGGGTCGGATACCGTACCGAGGCCGGCAAATACCTGCGGCGTCCTCAGGAAGACGCTCGAGGTCGCGTCGCTGAACGGCGCTGCGATGTCGCCGTCTTCGGAAGAATCACCGGTTGCGACGGGAGCGACGGCGCGGCAGAGTCTACGAATAAAATCATTCAATAGGATTTTATGTTTGACAGCGCGACGCTCCTGAGGTATCAGGAGGGCACGCTCAGGAAGTGTGAGTGGCGAGGGAGGCGGCCTTGGCGAAGCTCGTGCCGATCGTCGCGTCGATCCGTGATGCCGTCGCGACGGCCATGCGCGAAACCCAGCGGCCCGTCACCGCGATCGCGGCCGAGACCGGCGTGCGGGTCACCACCATCCGGACCTGGAACAAGCGCTTCGGCTGGCGCCCGGCCGCGGCGACGGCCTCCACGGCCTTCACCCCCGAGCGCTGGAAGCCGGCGCGGCGGGCGGCGGTGGCGCGGCTCTACCGGGAGGATTGGATCGACATCGGCGACCTCGCCCTGGCGCTGGGCGTGGCCCGGCACCGGGCCGAGGCCCTGTTCGCCCAGTGCGGCCTGGAGGGGCGCCGGCCCGGCGAGGTCGGGCGCGCCCTGGGGCGGGACGCCGATCCCCGCCGGATGCGGGCGGCGCTCCGGGCGCAGATCGCCCGGCAGATCCTGCATTTCGACGCGGCGCTGAACGGGGCGGCGGGCGCCCCGGCCTTCGACAGCGCCCGCGTCCTGCGCGACCTCGGCGGACTGAAGCGCCTCCTCGACGAGACCACGGATGACGGGCGAGGAGGACGCGATGGGTCGGATTCCCGCGGCGACGGCGACGGGAGCGGCCGGCCGGGCGACGATCTGTCCGCCGGCGATCTGCCCACCCTGCGCGCGGAGATCGCGCGCCGCGCTGAGGCGCTCGGCGGCGAGCGGGCGGATGCCGGCCCTGCTGGCGAGCCTGCCGCCCTCCCAGATCCGGGCCCTGGCGACTGACTGGCTCCTGGCGGCCCGGGCCGACCAGCTTCCGCCCTGCCCGGCCCTGCCGGACTGGACCACCTGGGCGGTGATCGGCGGGCGCGGCGCGGGCAAGACCCGCACGGGGGCCGAGTGGGTCCGCGCGCTGGCGCTCGGCGACCCGGCCTTCACGGCCCGGCCGGTCGGGCGCATCGCCCTCGTGGGCGAGACCTTCGCGGATGTGCGCGACGTCATGGTGGAGGGGCCTTCCGGCCTCCTCGGGCTGCCGGGGCGGCGGCCGCGCTGGTCGCCCTCGCGCCGGCGCCTCGAATGGGACAACGGCGCGGTCGGCCTCGCCTTCTCGGCCGAGGAGCCGGATTCCCTGCGCGGGCCGCAATTCGGCGCGGCCTGGTCGGACGAGATCGCCAAGTGGCGCTATGCCGAGGCCGCCTGGGACATGATCCAGTTCGGCCTGCGCCTCGGGCACCGGCCGCGCGGCCTCGTCACCACCACGCCCCGGCCGATCCCGCTGCTGCGGCGGATCCTGGCGGATCCGCGGACCGTCATCAGCCGCGCCCGCACCGCCGACAACGCCGCCCACCTCGCGCCCGCCTTCCTCGAGGCGGTGGTGGGGCGCTACAGCGGCACCCGCCTCGGGCGCCAGGAACTCGACGGCGAATTGATCGAGGACCGCGCCGACGCCCTCTGGACCCGCGACCGCCTGGAGGCGGCCCGCGTCCCGGCGGCGCCGGCGGACCTGCGCCGCATCGTCGTGGCGGTGGACCCGCCGGCCTCCTCGAAGGCCGGGGCGGATGCCTGCGGGATCGTCGCCGCCGGCCTCGACGCCGCCGGCCACGCCTACGTGCTGGCCGACGCCACTCTGGCCCGGGCCGCCCCCGAGGCCTGGGCCTCGGCGGCGCTGGCCCTCTACCACCGCCTCGCGGCCGACAGCCTCGTGGTCGAGGTCAACCAGGGCGGCGAGATGGCGAGCGCCGTCCTGCACCAGGTCGACGCCGCGGTGCCGGTGACCCCCGTGCGGGCCACGCGCGGCAAGTACCTGCGGGCCGAGCCGGTCTCGATGCTCTACGCGCAGGGGCGCGTCCACCATGTCGGCGCCCTGCCGGCACTGGAGGACGAGCTCTGCGATTTCGGGCCGGACGGCCTCTCCTCCGGCGCCTCGCCGGACCGCCTCGACGCTCTGGTCTGGGCGCTGACGCACCTCCTCCTGCGCGGCGGCCCCGAGCCGCGCATCCGGCGCCTCTAGGCGCTCCACCGACCGATCCGTTCCTCCAGCGAGGCCCCGATGGCGAACCTCCTCTCCCGGCTCGTGCGCCGGGCCGCGCCCGCGGCCCCCGACACCAAGGCCGCGCCCCTCGCGGGAATCGGCGTCGCCTTCTACGGCGAGGGCCGGGCCAGCTGGACCCCGCGCGACATCGGGGCGCTGGCCCGCGAGGGCTTCCAGCGCAACGCCATCGTGCATCGGGCCGTGCGCCTGGTGGCCGAGGCCGCCGCCGCCCTGCCGCTCGGGCTGGTGGGGACGGGCGGCGCCGGAGCGCATCCCCTGGAGGCGCTGCTGGCCCGGCCGAACCCCCGCCAGGGCGGGGCGGCCCTGCTCGAAGCGCTCTACGGGCACCTGATGGTCTCGGGGAACGCCTACCTCCAGGCGAGCGGCCTCGACGGGGTGCCCCGCGAGCTCCACGCCCTTCGCCCCGACCGGATGCGGGTGGTGCCCGGCCCCGACGGCTGGCCGGCGGCCTACGACTACGCGGTGGGCGGCCGCACCCTGCGCTTCGACCAGGGCGGGGACGGCGTACCGCCGATCCTCCACCTCACCCTGTTCCACCCCACCGACGACCATTACGGCCTCTCGCCGATGGAGGCGGCGGCCGTCGCCCTCGACATCCACAACGCGGCGGGCGCCTGGAACAAGGCGCTGCTCGACAACGCGGCGCGCCCCTCCGGCGCCCTGGTCTTCGCGACCCAGAGCGGCGCCACCCTGAGCGACGCGCAGTTCACCCGGCTCAAGGGCGAGCTCGAGGCGAACTACCAGGGCGCCGGCAATGCCGGCCGGCCCCTGCTGCTAGAGGGCGGGCTCGATTGGAAGCCCCTGGCGCTCTCGCCCAAGGACATGGATTTCGTCGAGGCCAAGAGCGGGGCCGCCCGCGAGATCGCGCTGGCCTTCGGGGTGCCGCCCCTGCTGCTGGGCCTGCCCGGCGACAACACCCACGCCAACTACGCCGAGGCCAACCGGGCCTTCTACCGCCAGACCGTGATTCCGCTCGTGCGGCGCACCGCCGAGGCCCTGGCCCAGTGGCTGGCGCCGGCCTTCGGCCCCGCCCGCCTGGAGCCCGACCTCGACGCCATCGAGGCCCTGGCCCCCGAGCGCGAGAGCCTGTGGCGCCGGGTCCAGGCCGCGGATTTCCTCACCGAGGCGGAGAAGCGCGCGGCGGTGGGCTACGGGCCGGCGCCCGTCGGATGAGCGAGATCGGTCCGCGCGAAGTCGTCGCCCTTGTAGAGGAGGGTCGCCCCATGCGCCCGCGCGCAGGCATGGGCGTGGCAATCGCCCATGTTCAGGGCAGCCGGATGCCGGCACTTTCCGAACCGGTCATAGGCCGCGATGGCGAGATCGGCCTCGGCTTCGCCGAGGGGCACGAATCGGATGTCGCCGGCCTCCAGATAGAGGCGAACCTGCGCCCGGGCCGCCTCCACCGTGAAGGCGTAGCTGCGGACCAGACCCGCCACCGTCTCCCAGACCGAAAGGGCGGAGCACAGGCGGTCCGCGTCGGCCTCGAGCCGGTCGCTCAGGGCATCGGCCTCCGGTTCGCCGGTGATGATGGCGATCAGGGCCGAGGCGTCGACGAAGATCGTCACGCGCCGCTCAGATCGTCGAAGAAGGCCTTGTCGGCGGGCTCGCCGGTGGGGGCCGGCAGAGGGTGGCGGGCGCGGAGGGTGGCGAAGCGCTCGCGCAGGGGAACGGCCGGTGTGATCCGGGCGAGCTCGGCCGAGACGGCGCGACGGACCGCCTCCGATTTCGTCACCCCGGCTGTCTCGGCCAGACGGGCGACCAGCACCGCCGTGCGGTCGTCCTTGATGTAGAGCGGCATCGACGCCTCCGGATATCCTTGAGAGCCGAGAGAATATCCCGAACTTGGCCGCCTGTCACCGCCCCTGTCACCGGAGTCTCCCATGGACGGCCATTTCAGCGGCTATGCCAGCCTGTTCGGCGTGCCCGATCTCGGGCGCGACGTGGTGGCGCCGGGTGCCTTCGCGGCGAGCCTGGCGGCGCGGGGCGTCGCGGGAGTGCGGATGCTCTGGCAGCACGATCCGGCCGAGCCCGTGGGGCGCTGGCTCTCCCTGCGGGAGGATACCCGCGGCCTGCGCGTGGCGGGCCAGCTCAACCTCGCCGTCCGCCGCGCCCGCGAGCTCGATGCCCTCCTCGGCGAGGGCGGCCTCGACGGGCTCTCCATCGGCTTCCGCACGGTGCGGGCGCAGCCCCAGCGCGGCGGTCTGCGCCGGCTGGAGGCGATCGACCTGTGGGAGATCTCCCTGGTCACCTTCCCGCTCCAGACGGGCGCGCGGATCGCCGCCCCGGCCCAGGCCGGCGCCCAGGCCCCGGCAGCGGCCTCCCCGGCGGGCACCGCCCTGGCGCAGGACATCCGGGCTCTGGCCCACCGCATGGCGCCGCCCCGGCGCGCGGCTTCCCCCTCCACCCGGCCCGGGTTCCGGCCCGCCGCCATTCGTCCCGCCCGCTCCGCGAGGTTCGCATGACCGTCCCCGTCCCGTTCGAGACCCACGCCACCGCACCGCACGCCCCCGAGGTGAAGGGCGCCCTGCCGCCCCTGGAGGACAAGGCCGCCGGCCGCGCCCCGCATGACCCGGCGCCGAACGATCCGGCGGTGGGCACCGCCATGGCCGAACTCGCCCGCGCCTTCGAGGCGTTCAAGGAGACCAACGACGCGCGGCTGGCCGCGATCGAGGGCCGCGCCCCCGGCGACGTGCTGACCGAGGAGAAGCTCGCCCGCATCGACGCCGCCCTCGACACGGCGCGCACCCGCCTCGACCGCCTCACCCTCGAGGGCCGCCGCCCGCCCCTGGGGGCCGGCGGCCTCCCGGGACGTGACGCGGCCGCGCGCGACGGCGCCGGCATCGAGCACAAGGCCGCCTTCGACCTCTATGTCCGGGCCGGCGAGAGCGGCGGTCTCAAGCGGCTGGAGGAGAAGGCCCTCTCCGCCGGCTCCGGCCCGGACGGCGGCTACCTCGTGCCGGCCGAGGTCGAACGGATGGTGCTGACGCGGCTCGCCAACCTGTCGCCGATCCGGTCCCTCGCCACCGTGCGGGTCATTTCCGGCGGGCAGTACAAGCGCGCGGTCTCGGTGCGCGACGCGATCGCGGGCTGGGTCGCCGAGACCGCGCCGCGGGCGCAGACCGACTCGCCGGTCCTGTCCGAGCTGACTTTCCCGGCGATGGAGCTCTACGCCATGCCGGCGGCGACCCAGACGCTCCTCGACGACGCCATCGTCGACATCGATTCCTGGCTCGCCGACGAGGTCGAGACGAGCTTCGCCGAGCAGGAGGGCATCGCCTTCGTCACCGGCAACGGCGCGAGCCGCCCGCGCGGGTTCCTGACCTACGACCTGGTGGCGAACACCGCCTGGGTGCCGGGCAAGATCGGGACCGTGTCGACGGGCGCCGCCGGCGCCTTCCCGGCGGCCAACCCCTCGGACGTGCTGTTCGACCTCGTCTACGGCCTGCGGGCGGGCTACCGCCAGAACGCCACCTTCGTGATGAACCGGCGCCTGCAGAGCACGATCCGCAAGTTCAAGGACGCGGACGGCAACTACCTGTGGCAGCCGCCCCTGGCCGCGGGCACCGCCGCGACCCTGATGGGCTTCCCGGTGGCCGAGGCGGAGGCGATGCCCAACGCGGCGGCGAACAGCCTCTCGGTCGCCTTCGGCGATTTCCGCCGCGGCTACCTCGTGGTGGACCGTGCCGGCCTGCGGGTGCTGCGCGACCCCTACTCGGCGAAGCCCTACGTGCTGTTCTACACCACCAAGCGCGTCGGCGGCGGCGTCCAGGACTTCGACGCGATCAAGCTCCTGGCCTTCTCGGCGTGAGCGGACGGCCTCCGGGCCTTCGGGCCCGGGGGCACCCACCGATGCGTCCACCAAAGGCATGATGCCCCGGCAGCCGGCCGGCTTGAGGCCGGGCCGATCTCCGGCCGGACCCTATCTCCGCCCAGGCTTGGCCATCCAGTCCGACCGGGTCGCGCCGATGGCGGCACCGGAGGGCATGCGGGCGAATTCGGCGGCCCGGGCGTTGATCCAGCCGGCATGCTCGCCGGTGGGCGTCACCGCGGTGAAGCCGCCGCAGGCGGTGCGGGCCTTCTTGTCCTGGCGCATGGCGCCGCTGGACCAGCTCACCACGCCGACGATCTGGTAGCCGCCGGGGCCGCCGCGCAGGATCGGGCCGCCGGAATCCCCGAGGCAGGCGCCGGCGCCGGCCGTCTCGGCCATGCGGCGGCGGTCGGTCACCACCGTGACCCGGTTGGCGACCTGGAGCGAGCCGATGGAGACGAGGTGGGCCTGGCGCAGGGTGCGGGCGGTGTTGCGCCGGTTCTCGGCGACCACGCCGAAGCCCGCGATGTCGACGGCGTCGCCGGTGTTGATGGCGCCGCCGCGGGGATCGAGGGGCTGGAAGTCGCCGCTCAGGGGCTCGGCGAGCTTGATCAGCGCGAGGTCGATGCCCGGCTGGTCCTCCGGCGTGGTGCCGGGCACGAAGTCGGGATGCATCGCGAAAGCGATCGCGTTGATGCGCCGCTGGCGGAAGGCCCGGTCGACCGCCACCACGCTGTAGCCGGCCTGGTGCATGACGCAGTGGGCGGCGGTGAGCACGAGGTCCCGGGCGATGAGGGTGCCCGAGCAGATCTCGCCCTGGGTGCTCTCGATCCGCACCACCGAGGCGCGCAGGCCGTCGGGGTCGCGCGAGACTTCGCCGTTGATCACCGCCTGGGCCGGCAGCGGCGCCAGGGCGCCCAGAGCCGGCACGCCCAAGGCCAGGAGCGCGGCTCCGATCCGGGCGCTCCGGCGGGCAACGGTCGTGCTGGGGGCGGCCTTGCGCAGCGCGGTCGGCAACATCGTGTCTCTCCCGCGTCCGGCGATGTTCTGGACGAGAACGGTCTCAAGCGTATCGGAAGGCAATGGCTCGGCCAAGCTCTGGTTCCGCGGACCCTTCGTCATCCGTAGACCTGCTCAGGCCCCGGACCAGCGGGCGGCGGTGCGCCACCCCGACAGGGTGCGGTCGATCCAGTCGCGCTGCGGCCCGAGGAGGACACCCTGGGAGACGCCGCCGCAGGCCTTGCCGGCGGCCCAGGCGGAGACGGCGAGGATCGCGGAGCCCGCGCCGATCGGTCCGCCGGAATCGCCCTGGCAGGCGCTCGCGCCGCCGGCGCCCGCCGCGAGCCAGACCAGGATGCGGCTCGGGCCGTAGGGCTCGATCACGTCGAGCTCGACGCTGCGATAGGTCCCGGTGCTGCGGGCGACCCCGGCGGCGGCGACGCCGTAGCCCGACAGGGTCAGGCGCTCGCCCGCCCGCGGCATCGCGGCGCTGAGGGCGGCGGGCACGAAGCGGGACGGCAGGGGATCGGCCAGGCGCACCAGGGCGAGGTCGACCGAGCGGCGGCGCCCGGCCACCGCGCCGGCATCGTAACCCGGGTGGAGCGCGCGGGCGGCGATCTCGGCCAGCACCGGCGCGCCGGCCTCGTCCTTGTAGTGCACCCGGTGCTCGGCGCGGGCCGCCACGCAGTGGCCGGCGGTGAGCACCGCGTCGGCCGCCACGACGATGCCGGTGCAGACGCCGCCGTTCGAGGACAGCACCATCACGGCCGAGCCCGCCGCCTCGGGGGCGGGGCGGCCGCCCACCACCGCACCGGCCGGCCCGGAGGCCGGCGGCCCCAGGCACAGCAGAGGCCCCAGCAGCGCCACGGCGCCGCGCCGCGCCGCGCGGCGGGTCCGGCCGAAGTTGCGCGCCATCGCGATCCCTTTCCTGGACGGCCCCACACGGAGACGACGATGACCCCGATACGCGTCGACAGCGCCATCGTCGAGCCGGTCACGCTCGCGGAGATGCGGGGCGTCCTGCGCCTCGACCCGGACGATGGCGGGGCCGAGAACGCCCTGGTGGAGCGCCTGATCGCGGCGGCCCGGGCCCAGGTGGAGCTGGCCGCCCGGCGCATCCTGGTGCCCGGGCGCTATCGCCTGATGCTCACCGCCTGGCCCGGCGACGGCCGGCTGCCCCTGCCGCTCAGCCCCCTGGTGGCGGTGGCGCGGGCGGGCCTCGTCGATACCGGCGGCACCGTCACCGATCTCGCCGCCGGGCTCGTCCGGCTCGGGGAGGACGGCCTCGAGGCGCCCGCCCTCGTCATCGACCCGGCGGTGCCCGCCCTCCACCGGCGCGCCGCCCTGATCGAGGTCGATGCGGGCTATGGCGGGGCCGGGCCGCCGCTTCCGCCGCCGCTCGCCCAGGCGATCCGGCACCTCGTCGCCCATGCCTTCGAGCATCGCGGCGACGGGCCGGGCGACGACGTCCCCCCGCCCGCGCTCGCCGCACTGGTCGCGCCGCTGCGGCGGATGCGCCTCTAGCGCCCTTCCCCCGGGAGACCCCGCCATGCTCGAGCCCCTGACCCGCGTGCCGATCGGCGCGCGGCGCCGCCGCTTCGTGCTCGAACGTCCCCTGGAGACGCCGGACGGCTTCGGCGGCGTGGTGCGCCGGTTCGAGGCCGGCCCGCTGCTCTGGGGCGCGATCGAGCCCCTGCGCCCGATGGACCGGGTCCGCTTCGGCCGGCCCGAGACGGTCCCGACCCACCGGGTCCGGTTCCGCTTCGGGCCCGAGATCACGGCGGGCATGCGCCTCGCCAGCGGCCCGCGCCGCTTCGCCGTGCGCAGCGCCGGCGATCCGGACGGGCGGCGGCGCGACCTCGTCTGCCAGGTCGAGGAACTCCTCGCCGAGGCCGCCGCATGAGCCTGGCCCCCTCGCCCACCAGCCCGCTGCTGGCCCTGCGCGCCGCCATCCTGACCTACCTCGCCGCCGACGCGACCCTGGCGCGGCTGATGGGCGGGTCCCTGCGCCTCACCGAAGAGCCGCCCCGGGGCAGCGCGCCGGTCTACGCCCTGTTCGGCGACGCCGAGATCCGCGACGATTCCGTCGACGGCGCCCGGCGCCACCGGCACGCCCTCGGCCTGACGGTCTTCGCCCGGCCGGGCGCGATCCGCAGTGCGGTCGATGCCGCCGAGCGCATCGCCGATCTCCTGCACGACGCGCCGCTCGCCCTCTCGGGCCACGCCCTGGTGCGGCTCGACCTGGAGGCGATCGCCGTGCGGCGCGACCCCGCCAGCGGCGAGGCCCGCGCCATCCTGACCCTGCGGGCGGTCACCGAGCGCCTGACCGCCTGATCTCCCCGAACACCGGAGCCCACCCATGGCAGCCCAACGCGGCAAGGACCTGCTCATCCGCATCGCCAACGGCGGCGGATTCCTCGCGGTGGCGGGCCTGCGCGCCCGCCAGATCGCCTTCAACGCCGAGACGGTGGACGTGACGAGCGCCGATTCCGCCGGGCGCTGGCGCGAGCTCCTGGCAGGGGCCGGGGTGCGCCGCGCCGCGCTCTCGGGCTCCGGCGTGTTCCGCGACGAGACCTCCGACCTCCGCCTGCGGCAGGTGTTCTTCGACGGCACCCTGGAGACCTACCAGATCGTGGTGCCGGGCTTCGGCACCCTGGAGGGCCTGTTCCAGATCACCAGCCTCGAATACCGGGGGGATCACGCCGGCGAGGTGACCTTCGACATGGCCCTCGACTCGGCCGGCC
Organism: Methylobacterium sp. Leaf104; assembly: GCF_001422885.1. Taxonomy (GTDB): domain Bacteria; phylum Pseudomonadota; class Alphaproteobacteria; order Rhizobiales; family Beijerinckiaceae; genus Methylobacterium. The sequence goes on from NZ_LMMZ01000012.1 coordinate 110,243, forward strand.
CCCTGACCTTCACGGCCGCCTGATGGCCAACCGCAGGCGCGGCGAGGTGGCCCTGGCCCTGGGCGCCGAGCGCTACACCCTCTGCCTCACCCTCGGGGCGCTGGCCGAACTCGAGGCTGCCCTCGGGGCCGCCGATCTCACCGACCTCGCCGCCCGCTTCGGCGACGGGCGGCTGAAGAGCCGCGACCTCATCGCGCTCCTCGGTGCGGCCCTGCGCGGCGGCGGCCACGACCTCGACGACGGCGCCGTCGCGGCCCTGCCGCTCGCCGGCGACCTCGAGGCCATCGCCACGGCGATCGGCGCCGTGCTCGCGGCGGCCTTCGGCGAGGCCTCCGAAAACCCTTGAGCCCCACGGGCGGGACCGCGCCGGAGCCGCCCTCCGCCTTCCCGTGGGACGAGGCGCTGGCGCTGGGCCTCGCGCGCCTGCGCTGGCGCCCGCGCGACTTCTGGCGCGCCACGCCGCGCGAGCTGATGGCCGCCGCCGGCCTGACCGGATCCCGCGCCGCCCTCGACGGGACGGCCCTGCGGGACCTGATCGCCCGCTATCCCGATCCGACCTGACCGAGGGACCCCGCCATGGCCGAGACCGAATCCGACCGCACCAGCGCCGCCCGCGCGCGGCAATTGGAGACCCTGGACAAGCTCGCCCAGCGCTTCGGCCAGAGCCTGTCGAAGGCGCTGAGCCTCAATGTCGGGGCCGGGCGCCAGCTCGACAGCGTGCTCGGCACCCTGGCGACGAAACTCTCCAGCGTGGCGATCAAGGCGGCCCTCAGCCCGGTCAAGGCCGGGATCACCGGGCTGGTGAACGGGCTGATCGGGGCGGGGACGGGCGGCGACACGGCCTTCGCCCGGGGCGGCGTCCTCCAGCAGGGGCGCGTGCGCCCCTTCGCGGCCGGCGGCGTGGTGGCCGCGCCGACCTACTTCCCGATGCGCGACGGCCTCGGCCTGATGGGCGAGGCCGGGCCGGAGGCGATCCTGCCGCTGAAGCGCGGCAGCGACGGGCGCCTCGGCGTCGCGACGGGCGGCCAGGCCTCCGCCCCGGTGACCATCCACATCGCCACGCCCGATCTGGAGAGCTTCCGCCGCTCGGAGGCGCAGGTGGCCGCCGGTCTCGCCCGGGCGGTGGCCCGGGGCCGGCGCGGCCTGTGAGCCGGGAATCAAGGAGCACACCATGGCCAGCGACCGGCCCAGCGACTTCCACGAGGTCCGCTTTCCCCTCGACGTCGCCCTGCGCGGCAGCGGCGGCCCGAGCCGGCTGACCGAGATCGTCACCCTGGCCTCGGGCCGCGAGCACCGCAACAGCCGCTGGGCCGATTCGCGCCGGCGCTACGATGCCGGCTTCGGCATCCGCACCCTCGACGCCCTGCACGCCGTGCTGAGCTTCTTCGAGGAGCGGCGGGGCCGGCTCTACGGCTTCCGCTACCGCGACCGGGTCGATGCCCGGTCCGGCCCGCCCTCGCGGGCCATCGCGGCCACCGACCAGCTCCTCGGCCTCGGCGACGGGACCACCCGGGTGTTCCAGCTCGCCAAGACCTACGGCAGCGGACCGACGCCCTATCGCCGGATCATCGCCAAGCCGGTGGCCGAGAGCGTGCGGGTGGCGGTGAACGGCCTCGCGGTGCCGACCGCCAAGGTCGCCTGCGACGCCGCCACCGGCCGCCTCACCTTCGCGGGCGATGCCGTGCCGGGGGCGGGCTCCCGCGTGACGGCGGGCTTCGACTTCGACGTACCGGTCCGCTTCGACACCGACGACCTCACGATCGACCTGTCGGCCTTCGCCGCGGGGGAGATCCCGCGGGTGCCGCTCATCGAGATCGTGCCGTAGGGCGCGCGAAGCGCAGCGGCCAGGCGCCCGGACGCCGGACCACGCTGCGGGGGGCGAAGCGCCAGAGCCGTTCGGCGCCGGGGAAATCCGCGCGATCGGGGGCATCGAGGACGATCTCGGGCCGCCCGGTCATCTGCACGAGGTCGCCGGTGGCGAAGTCGATGAAGAGCAGCCCGGCGCGCGGGTTGGCCAGCATGTTGCCCAGCGTGTTGAAGAACCGGTTGCCGGAATAATCCGGCACCGTCAGGACCCCGTCGGCGCCGACCCGGACGAAGCCGGCGGGGCCGCCGCGATGCGAGACGTCGACCTGCCGGGTGCCGTCCGGACCGACCGCGTAGCTCGCCACGAACAGCGTCTCCGCGCCCGCCACCAGGGCGCGGGCCTGCGCGTCGAGTCGATCCGACACCTGGGGCGCGGCCGCTGCCGCCGGGACCGGCTCCGGGTCCGTCCGGACCCGGATGTATTGCGGGCAGTTGCCGAAGCTCTGCGCCACGCGGATGGCGAAGCCGTCCGGCCGGTCCCGCGCCACCGAGCCGTTCAGGCGGTTGCGCCGCCGCGTGCCGAGGTCGATCCCCAGGAGGCCGATCGCGGCGCCGTCCGAGAGCCCCGCCTCGGCGGGATCGTCGGGCTCGGGCGCGACCCGGACCCGGAGGTGCCCGGGGTCGGGCGCGTCGAGGAAGCCCGGCGCCCCGGTCCGCACCGTCGCCCAGGCCTCGCCGTCCGGGTCGACCGTGCCCAGGACCACGAAGGGCAGCTGGCCATAGAAGGCGCGGTGCTGGTCGATCAGGTGGTCGCGGATCACGCGGGGGCCGAGCTCGGCCATCCGCTCGGCGACGCCGAGATGCGCCTGGATCGCGACCTCGCCCGGATGCCAGGGCGCGGTGGGGTGAGACGCGGCGCGCGGTTCGGAGAGGGACCGAGATTCTGGGAGGGACATGGGGGTTCTCCTCGGGTCGGGGTGGGGCTCAGGCGGCGCGCAGGCCCGCGCGCGTCTGCGGGAAGGGCACGAAGCCCGGCAGGGCCTCGATGCGGGCGAGCCAGGCGCGGACGGCGCCGTAGGGGGCGAGGTCGACGTTCCCCTCCGGGGCGGCGGCGACATAGCTGTAGAGCGCCACGTCCGCGAGGGTCGGGTGGTCGGCGGCGAGCCAGGCCCGGTCGGCGAGCTCGGCCTCGATGCGCCCGAGGATGACGTGGGCCCGGGCGATGACCTCGGCCGCGTTGAAGGCGGCGCCGAACACGGTGACCAGGCGGGCGGCCGCCGGGCCGAAGGCGATGGGGCCGGCTGCCACCGAGAGCCAGCGCTGCACCCGCGCCGCGCCGGCCGCGTCCTCCGGCAGCCAGTCGGTGCGGCCGAGGCGCTTGGCCAGGTAGACCAGGATGGCATTGGAATCCGGGACGACCGTCTCGCCGTCGACGAGCACCGGCACCTGTCCGAAGGGATTCAGCGCCAGGAAGTCCGGCGCCCTGTGCTCGCCCCGGGCGAGGTCGAGCTCGACGATCTCGCAGGGTTGGCCGACCAGGGACAGGAACAGGCGGGCCCGGTGGGCGTGGCCGGACAGGGCGACGTGGAACAGCTTCATGGGAGATCTCCTCGGGACGGGGCCGGGGCGCCGGCGACATCCGCAGTCAAGACCATCAGCCCCGCGGCGAGAATGCGCTTTCCCCGCAAGCCACCGTTCCGCAGAATGGAACAATCGAAGCCCGGGTGGGAGACGGCATGGATCGGTGGCAGGCGATGCGGGTCTTCGTCCGGGTGGCGGAGAGCGGGGGCTTCGCCGGAGCGGCGCGCCAGCTCCACATGAGCCCGCCGGCCGTGACCCGGGCGGTGGCCGCCCTGGAGGCGCGGATCGGGGCGCGGCTCCTGACCCGGACCACCCGCTCGGTGAGGCTCACCGAGGCGGGCGGGCGCTACCTGGAGGATTGCCGGCGCATCCTGGCCGAGATCGAGGAGGCGGACGCCGCCGCGGCGGGCTCCTACGCGACGCCCTCCGGCACCCTCACCGTGACGGCGCCGGTGCAGTTCGGGCGCCTCTACGTGCTGCCGGTGATCACCGAGTACCTCGCGCGCCACGCCGCCGTCTCGGCGCAGGCCCTGTTCCTCGACCGGGTCGTCAACATGATCGAGGAGGGCGCCGATGCGGGGGTCCGGATCGGTCCCCTCGCGGATTCCGGGCTGGCGGCGATCCGGGTCGGCACCGTGCGCCGGGTGCTCTGCGCCGCGCCGGACTACCTCGACCGGCACGGGACCCCCGCGACGGTGCGGGACCTGCGCGGCCACGCCGTCATCGGCTCGGCGAGCACGGGCCTCGGGGCCGACGGGCGCTTCGGCCCGGGTCCCGGCGGCGCCGTCGCCCTGCGGCCCCGGCTGACCTGCACCACCATCGATTCCGTGCTGGCGGCGGCGCTCGCCGGCCAGGGCATCGCGCAGCTCCTGTCCTACCAGGTCGCCCCGGCCCTGGCGGAGGGGCGCCTGCGCCTCGTCCTCGACGATCCGGAGGCGGCGGCGATGCCGGTCCACGTGGTGAGCCCGGAGGGGCGGCGCGCACCCGCCAAGGTGCGGGCCTTCATCGATCTCGCGGTGGCGCGGCTGCGGGCCGACCCGCGGGTCAATCCGGCCCGCGGCTGAGCCGTCTTCCGAAGATCTCGCCGGGAATTCCAGACCATGCGCGACCTGCCCCCCGACCTCGCCGCGCATCTCGCCGGCGGGGCGACCACGCTCTGCCATTGCTGGGCCCTGACCCGGCGGGACGGCGCCCGCCTCGGCTTCACCGACCACGACCGCGACCTGTCCTTCGGCGGCCTGACCTACGCCGCCCGCTCCGGGCTGGAGGCGGCCGAGGCCAGCGCCGAGCTCGGCTTCGCCATCGGCGGCGGCGAGGTCGCCGGGGCGCTCTCGGCGGCCGGGCTCACCGATGCCGACATCGCCGGCGGGCTCTACGACGCCGCCTCGGTGGAGACCTGGCTGGTGGATTGGAGCCGCCCCGAGACCCGCCTGCTCCTGGAGATCGGCACGGTGGGCGAGGTGCGCCGGGCCGGCAGCGCCTTCGTGGCCGAGTTGCGCGGGCTGATGGACCAGCTCGACGCCGAGCGCGGCCGGACCTATCGCGCCACCTGCGGGGCCGACCTCGGCGATGCCCGCTGCCGCGTGGACCGCGCCGACCCGCGATTCGCCACCACCGGCACGGTGCTGGCGGTGCCGGAGCCCGGCCGCCTCGACGTCAGTCTCGCGGGGACGTTCGCGCCAGGGTGGTTCGCCGGGGGGCGCCTCGCCTGGACCGGCGAGGGCCAGGCCGGGCAGGAGGCCGAGATCCGCGACCAGGCCGGCGCGACGGGGACGATCCGCCTCGACCTCTGGCAGGCACCGCCCCGTCCGGTGGCGCCGGGCGACCGCTTCCGCCTCACGGCGGGCTGCGACAAGCGCCTCGCCACCTGCCGCGAGAAGTTCGCCAACGTGCCGAACTTCCAGGGCTTCCCGCACCTGCCGGGCAACGACTTCGTGCTGCGCCCCGTCCCCGGCTCCGGCCCGGGCCTCGACGGCGGAAGCCTGTTCCGGTGAGGTCCCCATGGAATCGGAAGCACTCGTCACCCTGGCGCGGGCCTGGATCGGCACGCCCTATCGTCACCAGGCCTCCCTGAAGGGCGTCGGCTGCGACTGCCTCGGGCTCCTGCGCGGGGTCTGGCGCGAGGCCCTCGGCCCGGAGCCCGAGGCGGCCCCGCCCTACGCCGCGTCCTGGGCCGAATCCGCCCCGCCCGGCAGCGATCCCCTGGCGGAGGCGGCCGGGCGCCACCTCCTGCCCGTCGACGGTCCGCCATCGGCCGGCGACGTCCTGCTGTTCCGCTTCCGCACCCACCTGCCGGCCCGGCACTGCGCCATCGCCACCGGCGCCGGCACCATGATCCACGCCCATGACGGCGCCGCCGTCACGGAGGTCGCCCTGACGGGCTGGTGGCGGCGCCACCTCGCCCAGGTCTTCCGCTTCCCGGGCGTGGAGGGCGGAGCCTAGCCGACGAGATCGTCGATCGTGACGGACAGAACCTCGGCGATCCGGCGCAGCGTGTCCACGGTGCCCTCGCGCTTGCCGGTCTCGATCTGCGACAGGAAGGGCTGGGCGATCCCGGCGGCCTCCGCCAGGGCACGGGCGGTGAGGCCGCGATGCTCGCGCCAGACCCGGATGCGATTCTCCCCGCCGAGGATGCGCTCCACCATCGCGGAGGGCAGCAACTCCTCCTCGCCGGCCGCGAGCCGGCGGCGGAACTCCTGGACCGCGAGGCGGTCGGCATTGTCCTCGGCCGCCTCGCTCAGGGCGCGGAAATCGGCCTCCGACAGGACGACGAGGCGCTCGCCGGCCGGGGTGACGATGGTCTGGGCGTTCATGGGCGGAGATCCGTTCCGGCAACTTCCGTTCCGACAGGTTCGTCGGGGTCAGTCATAGGCGCTGCCCCGGGGGCAACCCGGATCACGGCGAGGATCTCGCCCTGGTCCGTATAGAGGACGCGCCAGTCGCCGACGCGCAGGCGATAGATCCCGGGCTCGCCCTTGAGGGCCTTCACGTTGTTGGCCTGCGCGGCGGGATCGTCCGCCAGCAGGGCGATCTTGGATCGGATCATCGCCGAGACGTTGGCCGGCATCCGGCTCAGCGTCTTCAGGGCGGCCTTGCTGTAGGCGATCCGTTTCACGTTCAAATGATAGCATATCGCTATATTTCTGCAAGGGCGACCGCCGGCGCACCGCCCGAGCCCTCGTCCCGCTTCCGGAGCCCGCCATGGCCACGCTGATCCTGCAAACCGCCGGGGCGGCGGCCGGCACGGCGCTCGGCGGGCCGATCGGCGGGATCATCGGCAGCGCCCTTGGGGCGGCGGCGGGCTCGGGGATCGACGCGGCGCTGTTCGGCGGGCTCGCCGGCGGGCGCACGGCCGAGGGGCCGCGCCTCTCCGACGTGGCGGGCCTGAGTTCCACCGAGGGCGATCCCATCCCGCGCGTCTACGGCCGGGCGCGCATCGGCGGCACCCTGATCTGGGCGACGCGCCCGCTGGAGGTGGCGAGCACCGCCGCGGCCAGCGCGGCCGGCGGCAAGGGCATCGGCGGCGGCAAGGTCAAGCGCACGACCTACGCCTACTTCGTCGACCTCGCCATCGGCCTGTGCGAGGGCCCGGTGGCAGGCATTCGGCGGGTCTGGGCGGACGGGCGCGAGCTCGACCTGACCACGGTCGCCCTGCGCCTGCACGCCGGCGACGCGGACCAGGCGCCCGACCCGCTCGTCGTCGCCAAGGAGGGGGCGGAGAACGCGCCCGCCTATCGCGGTCTCGCCTACGTGGTGTTCGAGCGCCTGGCGCTCGCCGAGTTCGGCAACCGCATCCCGCAATTCGCCTTCGAGGTGCTGCGCCCCGTCGCGGGGCTGGCCGGGATGATCCGGGCGGTCTGCCTCATCCCCGGCTCCACCGAGTTCGGACTCGACCCCCTGCGCGTCACCGAGGAGGCGGGCTACGGCACGACCCGCCCGGCCAACCGGTTCCAGCTGCAGGCGGGCACCGACGTCGCCGCCTCCCTCGATGCGCTCCAGGCCCTCTGCCCGCGGCTCGCCCGGGTCTCGGTGGTGGCGAGCTGGTTCGGGGACGACCTGCGCGCCGGGCGCTGCACCCTCGCCCCGCGGGTCGACAACGCCGCCAAGGCGACGAGCGGCGACGTCTGGTCGGTGGCGGGCCTGCGCCGCGACCAGGTGGCGGCCGTCTCGACGGCGCCCGGCGGCGGCCCGGCCTATGGCGGCACGCCCTCGGATGCCGGCCTGACCCGCCTCGTGGCCGACCTGCACCGGCGCGGCCTCGCGGTGGTGCTCTACCCCTTCGTGATGATGGACGTGCCGGCCGGCAACGCCCTGCCGGACCCGCGCGACCCGGCCGCCGCCGGCCAGCCGGCCTATCCCTGGCGCGGGCGCATCACCTGCGATCCCGCCCCCGGAGAGCCGGGGAGCCCGGACGGGACCGCGGCGGCCGCGACCCAGGTCGCGGCCTTCCTCGCGCAGTATCGCCCGTTCGTGATGCATTACGCGGCGCTCGCGGCCGCCTGGGCCGCCGCGGGGGTCCCGCTCTCCGGCTTCATCCTCGGCAGCGAGTTCGTCGGCCTCACCCGGATCCGGGCCGAGGCGGGACGCTACCCCGCCGTGGAGGGCTTCCGCAGCCTGGCGACGGCGCTCCGCCGGAGCCTCGGCCCAAGCGTCAAGCTCGTCTACGCCGCCGACTGGACCGAGTACGGCGCCGACGTGCGCGACGGCGGCGCCACGATCCGCTTCCCCCTCGACGCCCTGTTCGCCGACCCCGCCATCGACGCGGTGGGCATCGACTACTACCCGCCCCTGACCGACTGGCGCGACGGGGCCGCCCATGCCGACCTGGCACTGGCCGACTCGATCTACGACCCGGCCTATCTCAAGGGCCGGATCGGGGCCGGCGAGGCCTTCGACTGGTTCTACGCCGGGGAGGCCGACCGGGCGGCGCAGGTCCGCACGCCGATCACCGACGGGCGCTACGCCAAGCCCTGGATCTTCCGGGCCAAGGACCTCGTGGGCTGGTGGGCGAACCCGCACTTGGAGCGGGACGGCGGAATCGAGACCCGGACGACGGCGTGGGTGCCGCGCGGCAAGCCGCTCTGGCTCACCGAGGTCGGGGTGCCGGCGGTGGACAAGGGCACCAACGGCCCCAACGTCTTCCCCGACCCGAAATCCGCCGAGAACGCGCGCCCGCCCGGCTCGCGCGGCACCCGCGACGACCTGATCCAGGCCCGCGGCCTCGCGGCGATCCTGGGGCGGTTCGACCCCGGCCTGCCCGGCTTCGAGCCCGCCCACAACCCGGTCTCGCCCCTCTATGGCGGGCCGATGGTGCCGGCGGACGCGGTCTTCGTCTGGTGCTGGGACGCCCGGCCCTTCCCGGCCTTTCCCGACTTCGATACCGTCTGGGCCGATGCGGGCAACTGGTCCGTGGGCCACTGGATCACCGGGCGGATCGAGGGGCTGGAGCTCGACCGGCTCGTCGCCGCGATCCTGGCCGACCTCGGGATCACCGTGCCGGCCGCCATCACCGCCGACGCGACCCTCGACGGCTACGTCATCGACCGGCCGATGTCGGCCCGGGCGGCCCTGGAGCCCCTGGCGCGGCTCTACGGGCTCGACGTCTCCGCCCAGGCCGGCGCGCTGATCCTGCGCGGGCCGCGCCGGGAGGTGGCGCTCCCCATCGCGGCGGACGACCTCGTGGTCCTGGACGGCGCGGAGGCGCCCCTCGCCCGGGTCCGGGCCGAGGAGGCGGAGCTGCCGCGCTCCCTCGAGATCGGCTTCACCGACGGCGAGACCGCCGAGTACCGCCGGGCGAGCGCCGCCGCGACCCGGCCGACCGGCCGGCGCCGGCGCGAGACCCGGATGGAGGCCGCCGTGGTGACCCGGCGCGCCGCCGCCGAGGCCCTGGCGGAGGCCGCCCTCGACGCCGCCCTCGCGGCCCGCGACACCGCGCGCTTCACCCTGAGCCCGCGCCGGATCGACCTCGGGCCGGGCGACCTCCTCGCCCTGCCGGGGGAGCGCCTGCCGCACCGGATCCTGCGCATCGCCGACAGCCCGCGCGGGCGCGGGATCGAGACGCGGGGCGTCCCCCTCCACGGCCGGGCGCCGCGGCCCGGCGAGCCCGAAGGATCGCGCCCCCGCCGGACGGTGCCGGCCCTGGCCGGGCCGCCCTTCGCGGTCGCCCTCGACCTGCCGGCCGACCGCGGCACCCCGACCGCCCTGCAGGTGCTGGCGGTGACGGCCGAGCCCTGGCCCGGGCCGATGGCGATCTGGCGCGCGGAGGGCGAGGGGGCGCCGCTGGCCCCGCTGGGCTTCGTCGATCATCCCGCCTGCCTCGGCGAGACCCAGGGCGCCCTTCCGCCCGGCCCGCTCTGGCGCTTCGACCGGGGCGCGGCCCTGGTGGTCCGCCTGCGTCGGGCCGGCGATCTCGGCGCCATCGGCGAGGCGGCGGCGCTCGCCGGCGGCAACCTGTTCGCGGTCCGCAGCGCGGCGGACGGGGCGATCGAGCTGATCGCGGCCGCCGGGGTCACGCTGGTGGGTCCGGGCACCTACCGGCTGACGGGGCTCCTGCGCGGCCTCGCCGGCAGCGAGGCGCAGGCCGGGCGGACGGCGCCGGCCGGCAGCCTGATCGTGCGCCTCGACGGGGCGGTGGTGCCCCTAGTCGAGCGCCTCGACGAGGCCGGCCGCCCCTTCCGCTACCGCATCGGCCCGGCGGAGCGCGATCCGGCCGATCCGACCTATGTCGAGCTCCGCGCCACGGCCGGCCTCGCCGCCCTCACCCCCTTGAGCCCCGTCCACCTCCGGGCGCGGCGGGAGACGGGGGGCGTGCGCCTCGCCTGGACGCGCCGGGTCCGGCGCGACGGCGATTCCTGGGACGCCGTCGAGATCCCGCCGGAGGAGCCCGAGGCCTACCGGGTCGCGGTGTTCTCCGCCGGCGGCCTGCGCCTCCGGACCCTGACCGCGACCACGCCGGACCTCCTCTACGCCGCCGCGGACGAGGCGGCGGATTTCGGCACGCCCCAGCGCCGCCTCGACGTCGCGGTGGCGCAGGTCGGCGCCGCGGCCGGCCCCGGCCCGGAGGCCCGGGCGCAGGTGCCGGTGGAGCCCGCCTGAACCGTCGATCCCGCCCATTCCCAGACAGCCCGGAGCCGGCCGATGCCCGAGACCACCCCCAACCTCGCGCTGCCGCTGCTCGCGGCGGGCCAGGCGCAGAAGCACGTCACCCACAACGAGGCGCTGACCGGCCTCGACGCGCTGGTTCAGCTCGCCTGCCGCGACAAGGATCTCGGCGCGCCGCCCGCCGACCCCGCGGAGGGGGACCGCTACCTGGTGCTGAGCCCCTCCCCGACCGGGGCCTGGGCCGGGCTGTCCGGCCAGATCGCCCAATTCCAGGACGGGCGCTGGCGCGGCCTCGTGCCGAAACCCGGCTGGCTCGCCTGGATCCTCGACGAGGACGAGCTCTACGCCTGCACGGCGGCGGGATGGGTCGGGCTCCGCGCCACCCTCGGGCAGCTCCAGAACCTGACGCGCCTCGGCATCGGCACCACGGCGGACGCCGCCAACCCGTTCGCCGCCAAGCTGAACACCGCCCTCTGGACCGCGCTGACCACCGCCGAGGGCGGGACCGGCGACCTGCGCTGCACCCTCAACAAGCAGGCCGCCGGCAACGTCCTCTCCCTGCTGTTCCAGAGCGCCTTCACCGGACGGGCCGAGATCGGGCTCTCGGGCAACGACGACCTGACGATCAAGGTGGCGCCCGATGCCGGCGGCTTCCGGGAAGCCCTGCGCATCGACCGGGCGAGCGGACGGGTCGACCTCAAGGGGCCGATGCCGGCGAACCTCCTCGGGGCGCCCGCCCTGCGCCTGACCCAGGACCTGGCCACGGACGGCAGCCTGCTGGCCGGCGGCCTCACGATGCAGGCCACCGGCGCCGGCCTGTCCTGGACCCTCGCCGGGCTCGCCGGTACGGCTGGCACGGCCGGGGCGACGGCCGGCTTTCCGGGCGGCCTCGCGATCTTCGTCAAGCCGGCGGACGGGACCCGCCCCGGGACCCTGCGCGAGGTGGCGCGCTTCGGACCGGACGGCAATCTCGGCCTCGGCTCCAGTGCCCCCCTGGCGACCCGGCTCGGGGTCGCGGGCATCATCGCCCACACCGCCGACAACACCTGGAGCCTCGGCACGCCGACGCTGCGCGCATCGGTGATCTATGCCGGCACGGGCGCGATCAGCACCTCCGACGCCCGCGAGAAGACGCCGGTCGCGCCGCTCTCCGAGGCCGAGATCGCCGCCGCCCGCGCCCTGGCCGGGGAGATCGGCACCTTCCGGTTCCGCGAGGCCCTGGCGCGGAAGGGGGACGAGGCCCGCCGCCATGTCGGGCTCACCGTCCAGCGGGCGGTGGCGATCCTCGCGGACGAGGGCCTCGATCCCTTCGCCTACGGCTTCGTCTGCCGGGATTCCTGGCCCGCAGTGGCCCCGCGGGAGGCCGTCGCCGCCAGGGACGCCGAGATCGGCGCGGACGGCACCGTGATCGTGCCGGCCGTGGCGGCGCAGGACGCGGCTCCGGGCCGCGAGGCCGGCGAGCGCTACGGCTTCCGCATGGACCAGTTGCTGCTGTTCCTCGCCCGTGGCTTCGAGGCGCGGCTCGCCGCCCTGGAGGCCGCCGCCGGTCCCTGATCCGCGCAGGCCCGGTCAGCGCGGTCCCGGTCAGCGCAGGTACCCCGCCGCCCGCAGGTCGGCCTCGACCGCCTCGCACAGGGCCGCCAGCGGATTGTCGTTCTGGGCGGCGGGCGGTTCGAGCGGGCGCATCGGCGGGAAGGCCGTGTCGGGCGGCTGCAGCGGTGCCTCCCGGGCGACGTCGTCCGCCTCGGATTCGCGTCGCAAGGCAGTCGAGATGAGCTTTCGCAGCATGTCCGCCTCCCCAGGCCGCGGCCGGGTCAAGTGTCGCGCAAGTCTAACCTCCAATCAATCGACCGGAGACAGGGCATGAATCTCAGTGCCATCGGCGAAGCCGTGCTCGTCGCGCGCGAGGGACGGCGCCTCGGCGCCTACCGCGACAGCGTCGGGATCTGGACCATCGGCGTCGGCCACACCTCGGCCGCCGGCCCGCCCCTGGTGACGCCGGGCCTGCGCCTGACCGAGGCGGCCTGCGACGCCCTCTTCCGGCGCGACGTCGCCCGCTACGTCCGGGCCGTGGCCGAGGCGGTGCCCGGCGATCTGCCCGACCACGCCGTCGACGCCCTGGTCTCCCTCTGCTTCAACATCGGCCCGGCGGCCTTCGCGCGCTCCACCGTCGTCCGGCGCCTGAGGGCCGGCGACCGGACCGGCGCCGCCGCCGCGATCCTGATGTGGAACCGCCCCGCCGCGCTGATCCCGCGGCGGGGCGCCGAGCACGACCAGTTCCTGACGCCCTACGACCGGGCCCTGCCCCGGGCGCGCCGGGGGGACGCGAATCCGGTTTCCGTCCCCGGTCCCGCGCAGCCGCCCCTGCCCGCGCCGCGCCGGACGGTGCCGCGCGTATCGGCGCCGCTGCCGACCCGCGCGCCCGGTCCGGCCGCGCCGCGCCCCGGCGTCCTGGAACGCCTGTGGTCGGTCGTCCGCCGCCTGTCCGGCAGCCGCTGAGCGCCCCGCCGCACGGCCGAAGCTTCTGTGTCCCCGCCGATGGAGTTTGTGATGACCCGATTCGTCCCCTGCAGTGCCGCCCTTCTCGCCCTGGCCGCGCCGGCCGCGGCGGCGACCGCCGATGTCAGCCTCGCGTGGGGCGACGCCCTCGCATCCGCCCTCCAGGCGGCCGGGAGCGTGCTGGTGCCCCTGGCCGTCACGGCCCTGACGGCGGCGCTGGCGCGGATCGCCGGCCCCCTGCGCGTCCTCATCACCGCCAGCCTGGTGGAGCGCCTCGTGCGCAACGTGGCCGACTACGCGGTCAACGCGGTCGCCGGCGCGGCGCGCGGCCGGACCCTGACGGTGCCGGTGGGGTCGCTGGTGATCGCGGGTGCGGTCCAGCGCGGCCTCGACGCGGCGCCGGGATGGCTCGTCCGGGCCGCCGGCGGGATCGACGGCCTCGGCGAGAAGGTGTTCCGCAGCCTGCCCCTGGCGGAGGAGGCGACGGTCGCCAACACCCTGACGCCGGCGCTGCGCGCGGCCTGGGCCGAGCGGGCGCGCCATCGCCCCTGACGACCCGCCCTTGCCGGGTTCGGAACGTCCAAGTGCGAGGTTGCCTTGGGAGGAGGTCGCCTTGGAGAAGATCGCCCAGGAAGCCGCGCACCTGCTGGTGTCGCAGGAGGGCGCGGGCTGGATCGTCGCCGTCCTCCTCGGGCTCGCCTGCGTCCACCTGCACCGGGAATCGATGCGCGCCCAGGAGGCGCGCCTCGGAGACGTGGGCGCCACCGCGACGGCCCTGGAACGGGCCTCGCAGACCAACGCGGCGGTGGCCGCCGCCCTGGAGAGCCGCACCCGCGTGCTGGAGGACCTGTCGCGGGTGGCGGCCGGGATCGCGCGCAGCGTCGAGTTCAACGACGAGCGGGCGCGGGAGAAGCTGGACGACATCCTGCGCCGCCTCGCCGAGGCCCGGACGCGCCCCTGAGGAGACCGCCATGGACCGGATCACCCTCCTGCTGCACCGCCGCCGCGACCGCCGCCGGGTGGCGGCCCTGCGCCTGCGCAGCGCCCGCCTGCGTTTCGAGCACTCCTCGGCCGCCCTGCGGCGGGCCGCCCTCGACCATATCGACGGCCACTCCCCGATCGGTGCGATGCTGCGGGCGACCCTCGCGCGCCTCGCCGCCGAGGGCGCCGGACCGGCCTGAACGGCCCCGGCCCGGCCGCCGACGGGAACCGAATGGCCGAGGTTCGGCTTGGCTCGGCATTCAGGGCACATTCAGTGCCTCCTCCCTAAACGTCGGCCCATGCGCATCCTCCTCGCCCTGCTGTTGATCGGACTGACCGTCGCGGGTTTCGCGACGGGCTCGATCGACACCTACGCGGAGGAGACGACGGCGGGCACGGTCACCACGCCACTGGCCGCGATCCCGCGCAGCGAGACCTGCCTCAGCCCGGCGGACCTGCGCGAGGCCGTGGCCGACAAGCGGGTGATCGCGCCTGTGGCAGCCATCCGCGCCGCCCGCCAGGTGATCCCCCGGGCCGAGATCCAGCGGGCGCGCCTGTGCCGGAACGACGAGACCCTCGTCTACCTGCTCACCGCCCTGCGCCGGGACGGTCAGTTCGTCCACGTCGTCGTCGATGCCACCACCGGGCAGGTCAGCGGACCGTGAAGCGCTTTCGGACGGAAGCCGTTTCGCGCCGCGGCGGAGACGTCTAACGTGCGCGGCGCGCCGACCCGCGGGTCCAGGCCATCATCGTAGGAGTTCGGGACCGTGCGGTTGCTCGTCGTGGAGGATGACCGGGACATCAACCGGCAGGTGGTCAACGCCCTCGAGGAGGCCGGCTACGTCGCCGACAAGGCCTTCGACGGCGAGGAGGGCGGCTATCTCGGCGAGAACGAGCCCTACGACGCGATCATCCTCGACATGGGCCTGCCCAAGACCGACGGCGTGAGCGTGCTGCAGAAGTGGCGCCGGGCCGGCATCAAGACCCCGGTCATCATCCTCACCGCCCGGGACCGCTGGTCCGACAAGGTCGACGGCTTCGATGCGGGGGCCGACGACTACGTCACCAAGCCCTTCCACATGGAGGAGCTGATGGCCCGGGTGCGCGCCCTGCTGCGGCGCGCGGCCGGCCACGCCACCAGCCAGATCGCCTGCGGCCCGGTGGTGCTCGACACCCGCTCCGGCCGGGTCTTCGTGGACGGCAACCCGGTCAAGCTCACGAGCCACGAGTACCGCCTGCTCTCCTACCTGATGCACCATACCGGCCGGGTGGTCTCGCGCGCCGAGCTGACCGAACACCTCTACGACCAGGATTTCGACCGCGATTCCAACACCATCGAGGTCTTCGTCGGCCGCCTGCGCAAGAAGCTCGCCGTCGACCTGATCCAGACCGTGCGGGGGCTGGGCTACCTCGTCGACCCGAACCAGCCCGCGCCGCGGGTGTGATCTCAGCGCCGCGGACTCATCGCGAGGCGCTTCGCCCGGATCAAAGTCTGCCTTTACGCGAGCACGAGGGCGAAGAACCGCCGCGGCACGAGTTCGTAATATTCAGATCGCCTGGGCGATCACCCCGAATCTGGGCAATCGGCGGGCGGGATCGTCCCGTGAACGTGGCGTGGAGTTGCGGCTGTGGCATAGACTTTCAACTGTAACGCAGACCAGCAGCTGAAACGCAGACTTGGCCAGTATGATCTCCTCCCCCTCCTGGCTCCCGATGCGCCGGCGCTCGATCGCGGTGCGCCTCGCCACCTCGGCCCTGCTGGCGAGCTCGGCGATCCTGCTGATCGCCGCCTGGATCCTCACGACCCTGTACCGCGAGAACACCGAGCGGGCCTTCGACAGCCGTCTGCTGGTCTACGCCAACAACCTCGCCACCGACCTCGTCTCGCCCAACGATCCCGAGAGCCGCTCCTTCACCCTGAGCGATCCGCGCTTCGACCTGCCGCTCTCGGGCTGGTACTGGCAGATCGGGCGTCCCGACGCGAAGCCGCGCGACCTGCGCACCTCGCGCTCCCTCGTCGGCGTGCCCCTGAAGGCGGCCGGCACGCCCGACACCAAGGCGGGCATCGGCCAGATCCGCCAGGGCTACGGCCGGGCGCAGGACGAGCGCCGCCTGCGCGTCATCGAGCGCGACGTCGATCTCGGCGAGGAGGGCCGCTACACCGTGCGGGTCGCCGGCCCCGCCGACGAGATCGAGAACGACGTCGACCGCTTCCGCTTCTCGCTGATGGTCACCTTCGGCCTGCTCGGCCTGTCGCTCGCCCTCACGACCCTCTTGCAGATCCGCTTCGGCCTGGCGCCGCTCGCCAAGCTGCGGAACGCGCTGGGCGCCATCCGGCGCGGCGAATCGGACCGCATCACCGGCGAGTACCCGCGCGACATCGCTCCCCTGGCGGGCGAGGTGAACCTGCTCATCGAGACCAACCGGGAGATCCTGGAGCGGGCGCGCACCCAGGTCGGCAACCTCGCCCACGCCCTGAAGACGCCCCTCTCGATCATCGTCAACGAGGTCGGCGCCGCCGACGCGCCCGAGGAGCTCGCCGCCAAGATCCGCGAGCAGGCCGCCGTGATGCGCGACCAGGTGAACTACCACCTCGACCGCGCCCGGGCGGCGGCGCTGGCCGGCACCCTCGGCACCTCCACGGAGGTCGAGCCGGCCCTGGCCGGCCTCGTGCGCACCTTCGGCAAGATCTACCGCGACAAGGACATCGCCTACGAGGTCCACGTGCCGGCCGGCCTGCGGTTCCGGGGCGAGCGCCAGGACTTCGAGGAGATGATCGGCAACCTCGTCGACAACGCCTCGAAATGGGCCCACGGCCGGGTGGCGATCCGGGCCGAGGCGGTGGGCAAGAACGATTATCCCCACCTTCTCGTGGCCATCGAGGACGACGGGCCGGGGCTCGCCCCGGAGGACCGGGCGGAGGTGCTCGGGCGCGGCCGTCGCCTCGACGAGACCAAGCCGGGCTCGGGGCTCGGCCTCTCGATCGTGGCCGATCTCGCAGCCCTCTATCGCGGGCGCTTCCGCCTGGAGGAGGCGACGCTGGGGGGCCTGCGGGCGGTGATCGAGGTGCCGGGGGACGCGCCGGCCGGCGTCGCCCCGCACTGAATCGCGCCCCGTGGCGGCCGGAGGCCCGACCCGGCGGCGCCGGGCACGCGGGCGGGCTCGTGGGGACCCGGTTTCCCCGCCCGCCCTCATGCTCTAGGGTCGCGCCCTCCCCCGGAAGTGCTGCGCGTGACACCGTGTCGCCCAAGGCCTGCATCGTGCCGGCGGGGACCCGCGTCTACATGCAAGCGGGGCAGCGTCTGGGGCGTGATGACGGCACTTTGGTTCATATTGGCGGTCATGACCGGCGCGGCGGTGTTCGCCCTGCTCTGGCCGATGTCGCGCCGGGCCAATCCCGCCGCCGCGCCGGAGGCCGGCGGCCTCGCCACCGAGACCGGCTTCTACGAGGACCAGCTGCGCGAGATCGAGCGCGACGAGGCCCGGGGCCTGATCGCGGCGCCGGAGGCGGAGGCCGCGCGCACCGAGGCGGCCCGTCGCCTGCTGCGCGCCAACCGCGCCGGCGTCCCCGCCGCCCAGGACATCGCCGAGCCGGCCCTACGCCAGCGCCGGGCGGCCTCGGCCTTCGCCCTCTCGACCATTCCCCTCGTCGCCCTCATCGCCTACGGCCTCTACGGCTCGCCGCACATGCCGGCGCAGGGCCAGGCCGAGCGGGCGGCGGCCCAGAGCGGCGATCAGGATCTGCTCAAGGCGATCGGGCAGATCGAGGCGCGGCTCGCCGCCGACCCCACCGACGGGCGCGGCTGGTCGGTGCTCGCCCCCGTCTACATGCGGATGGGCCGCTTCGACGACGCCGCCCACGCCTACGAGGCGGCCACCCGCCTCCTGGGCGAGACGCCGCAGCGCCTGTCCGACTGGGGCGAGGCCCTGGTGGCGGCGGCCAACGGCGCGGTCACGCCCCAGGCCAAGGGCATCTTCCAGCGTGCGGTCGACCTCGACGGGCAGGTTGCCAAGCCACAATTCTACCTCGCGCGGGCGGCCGAGCTCGACGGCGACGTTCCCCAGGCGGTCCGGCGCCTGCGGGCCATGGCCGACGCCGCCCCCGCCGATGCGCCCTGGCTCCCCCTCGTCCGCGAGAACCTCGCGCGCCTGACGGGCGAGACCGCGCCCGGACCGTCGAAGGCGCCCGAGGCCGGCGCCGCGGCCGCCCTCCAGGCGCTGCCGCCGGCGAGCCGCGACGGGGCCATCCGGGCCATGGTCGACAGCCTCGACAAGCGTCTCGCCGATCGCGGCGGCAGCCTGGAGGATTGGCTGCGCCTCGTGCGCTCCTACGGCGTTCTGCAGGATCGCGATAAGGCGAAGGACGCCCTGGAGCGGGCGCGCAAGGCCCTGGGCGACGATCCCGAAGCCAAGACCCGCCTCGACGCGATCGCCGCCGAGGCGGGCCTGGCGGCGGCGCCCGCCACCCCGGCCCTCGCTCCGGCCGCGCCCGCCGCGTCGGTCCCGCCGGCGGCCGGAGCGGCCTCGGACGACGCGGACCGGGCGGGCACCGAGGCGGCCGTCGCCGCCGTGAAGGCGATGCCGGCGGCCGAGCGCGACGCCGCGATCCGCGGCATGGTGGCGGGACTGGACCGACGGCTGGCGGCCAAGGGCGGCAGCGTCGACGACTGGCTGCGCCTCATCCGCTCCTACAGCGTGCTCGGCGAGCGCGACCGCGCGCTCCAGGCCCTGGACCGGGCCCGCATGGCCCTGAGCCCCGACGCGGCGGCCATCGAGCGGCTCGGCGAATTGTCGCGCGAGCTGAGCCTCCAGCCCGGCGCGAAGCCGGGCGCAGCAGCGGCGAAGCCCTGATCCGCGGCGCGAAGCCGCCACCCCTGACAATCGGTCCCGGCCCCGGGCCTTGACCCGGATGGCGCCCCGGCCGACACCGGAGGACGCGACATTCCCTGCCGGGAATCTCGCTTTGCCGGAGATCTCGGCGCGGGATGCGCGCCGCCCCACCGTCCGTGCCACCAACCGGGACCCTGCCCACGTGACCCGCAAGAGCCGCCGCCTGATCCTGATCGCCGCCTGCGGCGCCGTGCTGGCGCTGGCGCTCGGCCTGATCCTGTCGGCCATGAGCGGGTCGATCGTGTTCTTCCGCTCGCCCACCGAGGTCGCCGCGCAGACCGTGGCGCCCGGCACGCGCTTCCGCCTCGGCGGTCTTGTGAAGGACGGCTCGCTCCAGCGCGGCCCGGACCAGACCGTCGACTTCGCGGTGACCGACACCAACGCCACCATCGCGGTCCAGTATCGCGGCCTGCTGCCCGACCTGTTCCGCGAGGGCCAGGGCGTGGTCGCCGAGGGCACCCTGCTGCCGGGCGGCATCTTCCGCGCCGACACCGTCCTGGCCAAGCACGACGAATCCTACATGCCGCGCGAGGTCGCCGACGCCCTCAAGGCGCAGGGGCGCTGGCAGGAGGGCAAGGGCATGGTCGACAAGCCCGCCGCGGCCGCCTCCGAGACGAAGACGGCCCCGGAGACCAGGACGGCCGCCGAGGACAAGACCCTCGGCCAGCGCAGCGAGCGATGATGCCACGCATCCGTCGGCCGGTTCCCCGCCGGCACAGCCCCCGGAAGGACACCCCGCCTTGCTGATCGAGGTCGGCCATTTCGCGCTCGCCCTGGCGCTCGCCCTGTCCCTGGTCCAGGCGGTGATGCCGGTCTGGGCCGCCCGCTCGGGCGACCAGGCCCTGCGGGCCGTGGCGACGCCGGCGGCGCTGGGCGCCTTCGCCTGCATCCTGTTCTCGTTCGGCGCGCTGACCTACGCCCACGTCACGTCGGATTTCTCGGTCCTCAACGTGATCGAGAACTCCCACACCGCCAAGCCCTTCCTCTACAAGATCTCCGGCGTCTGGGGGAACCACGAGGGCTCGATGCTGCTCTGGGTCCTCATCCTGGCCCTGTTCGGGGCGCTGGTGGCGGTGGCGCGCGAATCCGTGCCGCCGACCCTGCGGGCGAACACCCTGGCGGTGCAGGGGCTGATCACCTTCGTGTTCGTGCTGTTCATCATCACGACCTCGAATCCGTTCACCCGGGTCAGCCCGGCGCCGACGGAGGGCAACGACCTCAATCCGCTGCTGCAGGATTTCGGCCTCGCGGTGCATCCGCCGCTCCTCTACGTCGGCTATGTCGGCTTCTCGATCACCTTCGCCTTCGCCATCGCGGCGCTGATCGACGGGCGGATCGACGCGGTCTGGGCCCGGGCCGTGCGCCCCTGGACCCTGATCGCCTGGAGCTTCCTGACCCTCGGCATCGCGATGGGCTCGTACTGGGCCTATTACGAGCTGGGCTGGGGCGGCTGGTGGTTCTGGGACCCCGTCGAGAACGCCTCGCTGATGCCCTGGCTCGCCGGCACCGCCCTCCTCCACTCCACTGTGGTGATGGAGAAGCGCGACGCCCTGAAGGTCTGGACGGTGCTGCTGGCCATCCTCACCTTCTCGCTGTCGCTGCTCGGCACCTTCATCGTCCGCTCGGGCGTGCTGACCTCGGTCCACACCTTCGCCACCGACCCGACCCGCGGCGTGTTCATCCTGGCGATCCTGATCCTGTTCATCGGCGGCTCGTTCACCCTGTTCGCCTGGCGGGCGCCGATGCTGCGCCAGGGCGGCATCTTCGCGCCGATCTCGCGCGAGGGCGCGCTGGTGATGAACAACCTGTTCCTGGCCGCCGGCTGCGCCACGGTCTTCGTGGGCACGCTCTACCCGCTGCTGCTGGAGATGCTGACCGCCGAGAAGATCTCGGTCGGGCCGCCCTTCTTCAACTACACCTTCGTGCCGCTAGCGATCCCGCTCCTCCTGATCGTGCCCTTCGGCCAGACCCTGGCCTGGAAGCGCGGCGACGTGCACGCGGCGACGCAGCGCCTGTTCGCGGCCCTGGCCGCCGCGCTGGTGGTGGGCCTCGCCGTGATGGCCCTGACCTGGGGCGGCCCGATGATGGCGCCCGTCGGCATCGGCCTCGGCGCCTACCTCATCATCGGCTCGGTGATGGAGATCGTGTCCCGCGCCCGCGGCTACGGCGGCAGCCGCGCCCGGGGCGCCGCGATCTGGCGCCGCGCGGCCGGCCTGCCGCGCTCGGCCTGGGGCACCGCGATGGCCCATGCGGGCGTCGGCGTCGTCGTGCTCGGCATCGCGGCCCAGGGCTGGGCGACGGAAGGGCTGAAGACCCTCAAGCCCGGCGAATCCCTGGCCTCCGGACCCTACGCGGCCACCCTCGACCGGGTCGGCCCGCGCAGCGGCGAGAACTACGCCGAGACCACCGCCTTCCTGACCATCCGCAATGCCGGCGGCGACTTCGTCGGTACGGTGGAGACCGGCAAGCGGTTCTATCCGAGCCGCAAGATGACGGTGACCGAATCCGGCCTGCTGACCATCGGCGCGAGCCAGGTCTATGCCAGCCTCGGCGAGGTCCTGCCGGAGGGCGCCATCGGCCTGCGGCTCTACTACAAGCCCCTCGTGCTGCTGATCTGGCTCGGCGCCGTGGTGATGGCGCTCGGCGGCGCGATCTCCCTGACCGACCGGCGCATGCGCGTCGGCGCCCCGGCCCGGGCGCGGGCCAAGTCCGTCCCGCCCGGCATGGCCCCCGCCGAATGAGCCGGGCCGCGCTCTCGCGCCTCGTCCTGGCTCTCGGGCTGGCGCTGGTCCCCGCCGGCGGCGCCCGGGCGGTCCAGCCGAACGAGGTGCTGAAGGACCCGGCCCTGGAGGCGCGGGCGCGGGACATCTCGTCGGGCCTGCGCTGCCTCGTCTGCCAGAACCAGTCGATCGACGATTCCGACGCGCCCCTCGCCCGGGACCTGCGCCTGATCGTGCGCGAGCGGCTCACCGCCGGGGACGACGACCAGCAGGTCCAGGCCTACGTGGTCGGGCGCTACGGCGAGTACGTGCTCCTGCGCCCCGTCTTCGCCCTGCACACCCTGCTCCTGTGGCTGACGCCGGTGGCGGTGGTCGGCCTGGGCCTGTTCGGGCTCTGGCGCCTGTCCCGTCGCCGCTCCGGCGACACCGCCGCCGCGGGCCTCAGCGCCGAGGAGCGCGCCGAGATCGCCGCCCTGACCCGGCGCGACTGAGCCGGCCGCCGGAGGCCCCGCTCGCCCTCGCGACCCGCGGACAGGCACGGCGACCGGGGCGCCATCGGCCGGGCGCCGACGCCTCGTTTTCGCCCCAGTGAGGCAGGAGACCGTTTCGAGGCGACGGACCACGCGGCCGGCGCGGCTTTACGAAGTCTTTACCCTGACTCGCGAGCGTCCCGTGCCATGCCGACCGCCTCGCTCTCCCGCCTCGCCGCCCTTGCCGGAGCCGCCCTCTTGGCCCTTGCCGCGCCTCCGGCGCAGGCGCATCCCCACGTCTGGGTGACGACCAAGGCCGAGATCGCCTACGGCGAAGGCGGCCGCGTCACCGGCGTCCGCCATGCCTGGACCTTCGACGCCTCGTATTCCGCCTTCGTCACGCAGGGGCTCGACGCGAACAAGGACGGCAAGCTGACGCCGGACGAGCTCTCGGGCCTCGCCACCGAGAACACCGCCAACCTCGCCGAGTTCGGCTACTTCACGAAGATGAAGGTCGGCGGCAAGGAGCAGGCCTTCGCCAACCCCGTCGAGCCCCGCATGGCGATGGAGGGCGACAAGCTCACCCTGAGCTTCCTCCTGCCGCTGAAGACGCCGGTCGTCCAGGGCCGGGGCGTGACCGCCCTCGAGGTCTACGACCCGACCTTCTTCGTCGCCTTCAGCCTCGCCGAGGGCGCGGAGGCCGCCCGCCTCGCGGGGGCGCCGGCGGGCTGCGCCGCCACCCTCACCCGTCCCAAGACCGAGACCCCGGACGCCAGGACCGCGGACGCCAAGCCCGGCATGTCGGAGGCGTTCTTCGAGGCGCTGACCTCGGCCTCGAACTACGGCGTCCAGTTCGCCAACCGGATCATCGTCGCGTGTCCGTAGGCAGCGCCCTCGACGCCGTCCGGCCGGACGGGCGGTCGCGCCTCGCTCGGCAGGTCCTCCTCGCCCTGGCGGCCGTCGCCCTCGCGAGCCTGATCGT
This sequence comes from Methylobacterium sp. Leaf104, assembly GCF_001422885.1. GTDB lineage: Bacteria > Pseudomonadota > Alphaproteobacteria > Rhizobiales > Beijerinckiaceae > Methylobacterium. The sequence continues at coordinate 133,273 of NZ_LMMZ01000012.1, forward strand.
CGCCGGGCTCGCCTGGCTGGTGAGCCCGGGCGCCGCCGCGCCGCCGCCGCGCTCGCCGTTCGGCATCGGGTTCCGCGAGGCCGCCCCCGCCGCCACCGGCGTCGGGGGCTGGATCCTCGCCCTGCAGGCGAGCTTTTCCCGCAGCCTCCAGGGCGCGGTGCAATCCCTGAAGGCGGGGGGCGCCTGGGGGCCGATGATGCTCCTCGGTTTCGCCTACGGGGTGTTCCACGCCGCCGGACCGGGCCACGGCAAGGCGGTGATTGCGGGCTACATCGTCGCCGGCGAGCGGGCCCTGACCCGCGGCTTCAGCCTCAGCTTCGCCGCCGCGCTGCTCCAGGCGCTGGTGGCCATCGCCCTCGTGGGCATCGGAACCCTGGTGCTCGGCGCCACCGCCGCGGGCATGACCCGCGCCGGCACGGTGATCGAGACCGTGAGCTTCGCCCTCGTGGCGCTCCTCGGCCTCGCCGTGACTTGGCGCAAGGCCGGGCGGCTGGCGGGCGGCGATCCCGCCTGCGCCCCCGGCTGCGGCCATGTCCACCTGACCGATGCGGCGGCCATCGCCCGCCTCGATTCCTGGCGCGAGCGGGGCGGCGTGGTGCTCGCGGCCGGCACCCGCCCCTGCGCCGGGGCGGTGCTGATCCTCGTCTTCTCCGCCTCGCAGGGCCTGCTGGCCGCCGGCATCGCCGCGACCCTCGCCATGGCCCTCGGCACCGCCCTGACCACCGGGACGCTGGCCAGCCTCGCGGTCTTCGCCAAGGCCTTCGCGCTGCGGCTCGCGGGCGGGCGCGGACGGGCCGGGGCGCTCACCATCGGCGGCCTCGAACTCCTGGCCGGCGCCTTCGTGCTGGTGCTCGGCCTCGCCATGCTGGCGGGGCTCGCGGCCGATCTCGGCGGCTGACGGGCAGCGGCGAATCTCCGGCGGGCTGCCGTCCCGCGCATCCGCCCGCCGAAGGCCCTCCCTCGCCAAGGTCGTGCGGGCGTGGCACTCTCAGCGTCCGAGGGACGGGGGAGCGCGGGCATGACGGCGGGCTTCGAGCAGATCCTGAACTGGCGGCTCCTGGCCGGCTCGCACGATTTTCCCGGCCCGGACGGCGGCACCTGCATCAACGAGGCGGCCATCGTGGCCGCCGGCCTGCCCTACCGGGCGATCCGCGCCTCGGCCGATTGCCCGCCCTGCTTCTCGCCGCCGCTCACCGCCTACGCCCTCGGCCTGAACGACGCGATGCCCGACGCCGAGCGCCCGCGCCTGATGACCTTCGTGCTGCGCCTGTCCGGCTCCGCCGACGCGCCGGCCGTGGAGGCCGAGCGCATCGCCTTCCTGGCTCTCGCGAGCGTGCGGCGCCTCCTGCCGCCCCTCCTCGACCGAGCCGGCCTGCCCGCCCTCGCCGCCGCCTGCGACGGGGCCGCCGATGTGGAGGGCGCCCTGGCGGCGGCACGGGCGGCGGCCTGGCAGGGCGGGGCGCGGGCGCAGGAGGCCTCCCAGCGCGGGGGCTGGGCGCAGGGCGCTCGTGCCTCCGCGGTCGCCCGGGCCGCCACCGCCGCCGTGAAGGCCTTCGCGGATGCGCGCTGCGCGGCCGAGGTCGCGGAGGGCGTCGCGCCCTTCGTGCCGGAGGCCTGGGCCTGTGCCGTGGCGATCCTCGACGAGGCCCTGGGGATCGGGCGCCGGGCGGCTCCCCTCGAGATCGCGCTGGTGCAGCGCCGCCTGGACGCCGCGCGGGCCGAGCCGGCCGAGACGCTCGGTCAGACCGGAGCGGGCGCCGCGGCCGGGTCGAAGGTCACGGTCTGGCAGTTGTCGAGCCAGACTCCCGTCAGGTGATAGAAGAAGGTGCCGTGGCCGACGACCGCGATGCTGCGTTCGGGCCGGGCCGCGAGCCAGTCGCGAAAGCCGAGGACGCGGGCATCGAACAGGCGGCGCGGCTCGATATGGACGCCGCGGGCATCGGGCTCGCCCTCGGCGTGCCACCAGATCTCCGGCAGGTGGTCGACGGCGACGTCCGGAAACTCGGCCGCCAGCACCGAGGCGGCCCGGCCGACGTCGCAGCTGCTCTCCTGGCACTCCCGGTGCAGGACCTCGACGAGGATGCGCGGACGGCTCGGATGGTCGCCGAAGATGCCCTTGGTGGTCTGGATCGCCCGGGTCAGGGGCGAGGTCACCACGAGGTCGAAGGGGATGTCGTGGAGGGCGGCCCGCGCCGCCCGGACCTGCCCCTGTCCCCGCTCGGTCAAGCGGGCATCGACGTGGCCGGGATCCTGTCCGGTCAGGCGGTGGGCGGCGTTGAAGGTCGATTCGCCATGGCGGACGCAGACGATGCGGGAGGGGGCCATACGGGTCCGGTTTCGATGGGATGTGGCGTGCAGGCGATAACCCCGTGAGCCGGGCCATCGTTGCGCCGCGCGGCAGGGCACCGCGCCTAAAGAAAAAGGCCCGGTTGCCCGGGCCTCGATGACATTAGCGCGCAATGAGCGGCGGGCGGTCAGGCCTTGCGAGCGACCGGGCCGCGGCGGCGCAGGCGGACGATCACCTCGACGCCGGCGATCTCCATCCCCTCGGGCGCGTCGGGCAGGGAATCCACGGTGATCCCGCAATCGGGCATGTCCATCACCTGGCCCTCGTCCTCGAGGAAGAAGTGGTGATGCTCGCTCGGGTTGGTGTCGAAGTAGGCCTTCGAGCCGTCGAGGGCGAGCTGGCGCAGCAGGCCGGCCTCGGTGAACTGGTGCAGGGTGTTGTAGACCGTGGCCAGCGACACCGGAACCTTGGCGCGCATCGCCTCGTCGTAGAGCATTTCCGCCGTGAGGTGGCGATCGCCGCGGCCGAACAGCAGCCAGCCCAGGGACAGGCGCTGGCGGGTCGGACGCAGGCCGGCCCGGCGCAGACGGTCGCGCAGATCCGACAGCGGGCAACCGCGACGGCCGGCGGTCGCGTCGCCGCCGGGAACGGTGGCCCGGGCGTTCAGCATGGCCTGCAGGGGCAGAAGGTTGGACATCGGGCGTACAAACATCCCACGCGGAAACTGGAAACTCAGTCTCCATCTATACGGAACCCGTCGCCGCATCGCAACCCGAGCCGCAAGCGGAGCCGCTGAGCCGCGCGGGGGCCGTCTCCCATCCGGGCTGCGGCCTCGTCCGGCCGGGTGGCGGCCGCGGATTGGGACGCCCGGAGCGGGCACGCAGCTTTGAGGCGCACAGGCCCTGTGTTAACGAAGCGCCGATTTCACGCCGCGTCGTCGGCCGGATCGGCCCGTGCCGGTCCAGCGCGGAGATGGCGGCGCGAGGCCGAGGGGCCTTCTCCGCCCCGGACCCATCCTTGAGGACCGATCCGCTCATCATGTCTTCCGCTTCCGATCCGAACGCTCCGTCGGGCACCGCCCCGGCGACCGCCGTGCCCCAGCGGGCCTCGCACTATTCCTACGAGGAACTGCTCGCCTGTGGCCGCGGCGAGCTGTTCGGTGCCGGGAACGCGCAGCTGCCGCTGCCGCCGATGCTGATGTTCGACCGCATCGTCTCGATCGGATCCGAGGGCGGCGCCCACGGCAAGGGCCACGTGCGCGCCGAGTTCGACATCCGCCCGGACCTCTGGTTCTTCGGCTGCCACTTCAAGAACGACCCGGTGATGCCCGGCTGCCTCGGCCTCGACGCCCTTTGGCAGCTCGTCGGCTTCCACCTCGGCTGGCTCGGGGCTCCCGGCCGCGGCCGGGCGCTGGGCGTCGGCGAGGTCAAGTTCTCCGACCAGGTCCTGCCCACGGTGACCAAGGTCGTCTACGGCATCGACATCAAGCGCGTGCGCCTCGGCAAGCTGGTGCTCGGCATCGCCGACGGCTGGCTGGAGGCCGACGGCACCCGGATCTACGAGGCCAAGGACCTGCGCGTCGCGCTGTTCCAGGCGCAGGCCGACGCCGCCGGCGGCTGAGGCCGGCCCGGTCGAGTCGGCCGGCGCAGTTGAGATCGGGACGTCCGCGTCCTACCTGAAACCACGCGCAGGTGCCGTCTCAAGAACAAGCACCGCGAAGAGCAAGCCCCGGCGGCGGAGAGCATCGTGTCCATGCGGCGTGTCGTGATCACCGGGATGGGCATCGTCTCATCCATCGGCAACAACACCGAGGAAGTCCTCGCCTCGCTGCGCGAGGCCAAGTCCGGCATCGGGCGTTCGGCCTCCTACGCGGAGCACGGCTTCCGGAGCCAGGTCGAGGGCCGTCCCACCCTCGACCCCGAGGGCGTCGTCGACCGGCGCGCCATGCGCTTCCACGGCGGCGGCACCGCCTGGAACCACGTCGCCATGGACCAGGCGATCCGGAACGCCGGGCTGGAGGCGGGCGACGTCTCCAACGACCGCACCGGCATCATCATGGGGTCGGGCGGTCCGTCCACGAAGGTCATCGTCGAATCCGCCGCCATCGCGGTCGACAAGGGTCCCAAGCGGGTCGGCCCCTTCGCCGTGCCGAAGGCGATGTCCTCCACCGCCTCGGCGACCCTGGCGACCTGGTTCAAGATCAAGGGCGTGAACTACTCGATCTCCTCGGCCTGCGCGACGTCGAACCACTGCATCGGCAATGCCGCCGAGGTCATCCAGGGCGGGCGCCAGGACATCATCTTCGCGGGCGGCTGCGAGGATCTCGACTGGACCCTCTCGGTGCTGTTCGACGCGATGGGCGCCATGTCGTCGAAGTACAACGACACTCCGGCCCGGGCCTCCCGGGCCTACGACGCCAACCGCGACGGCTTCGTCATCGCGGGCGGTGCCGGCGTGCTCGTGCTGGAGGAATACGAGCACGCCAAGGCCCGCGGCGCCACGATCTACGGCGAGATCGCCGGCTACGGCGCCACCTCGGACGGGCACGACATGGTCGCGCCCTCCGGCGAGGGTGCGGTGCGCTGCATGCGCCAGGCGATTGAGGGCCTCAGGGGCGCCAAGATCGACTACATCAACCCGCACGCCACCTCGACGCCGGTCGGCGACGACAAGGAGATCGAGGCGATCCGCGAGGTCTTCGGGCGCGGCGATGCCTGCCCGCCGATCGCCGCCACCAAGTCGCTCACCGGCCATTCCCTCGGGGCGACCGGCGTGCAGGAGGCGATCTACGCGCTCCTGATGATGAACAACGACTTCATCTGCGAGAGCGCGCATATCGACGAGATCGACCCGGCCTTCGCCGACATGCCGATCCTGCGCCAGCGCCGCGACGGGGCGAAGCTCGGCCACGTCCTCTCGAATTCCTTCGGCTTCGGCGGCACCAACGCGACGCTGGTCCTCAAGCACGTCGACGCCTGACGGCGCCGATCATGCTTCGGCGTTAAGGGATCGACCTTTGCATTAAGGAACTGGAGAGGCCTTCCGCGGTTCATCGTTTCTATGGATTGCTGGAAGGCATCGCCATGTTGTGGTTCACCCTCGGAACGGTCGGCGGCCTCGCCATTGCCGGAACCACGGCCGTGTACATCAAGCAGGTCATGATCGACCGCGCCAACTGCGACACGGACGGCTACTTCTAGCCGACGGATCCGGCCGCCTCCCTCGGAATTCCTGCAAGGCCCCGTCCCGGCCCATGGCCCGGACGGGGCCTTCGCGTTTCGCACAGGGCCTCTCCCAAGGGACCTGCCCGGATTGGACAGAGTCACGAGCCCCGCGCTAAGCCTCAGGCCAACGATGACGGGTCCGAGGGGCCCAGGGTCCGCGACCGGGAGAAGTGCATGACGGGTTTGATGGCGGGAAAGCGCGGCCTCATCATGGGGGTCGCCAACGACCACTCGATCGCCTGGGGCATCGCCAAGGTCCTGCACCGCCACGGAGCCGAACTGGCCTTCACCTACCAGGGCGACGCGCTCGGGCGCCGGGTGACGCCGCTGGCGGCCTCCGTCGGCTCGGACATCGTCCTGCCCTGCGATGTCGAGGACATCGCCAGCGTCGACGCGCTGTTCACGGCCCTGGACACCCGCTTCCCCGAGGGCCTCGACTTCGTCGTCCACGCCATCGGGTTCTCCGACAAGGGACAGCTCAAGGGCCGCTACGTGGACGTGACCACCCGCGAGAATTTTTCGCGGACGATGACGATCTCCTGCTTCTCCTTCACCGAGATCGCCCAGCGCGCGGCCAGGCGGATGCCGCGCGGCGGCTCGCTCCTGACGCTGACCTATGGCGGCTCCACCCGGATCATGCCGAACTACAACGTCATGGGTGTCGCCAAGGCCGCCCTCGAGGCCTCCGTGCGCTACCTCGCCGGGGATCTCGGGCCGGACGGCATCCGGGTCAACGCCCTCTCGGCGGGTCCGATGCGGACCCTGGCCGGCGCCGGCATCGCCGACGCCCGCCTGATGTTCAACCACCAGAAGGCGCATGCCCCCCTGCGCCGCACGGTGACCCAGGAGGAGGTCGGCGGCTCGGCGATGTACCTGCTCTCGGACCTCTCGGGCGGCGTCACCGGCGAGATCCACTTCGTCGATTCCGGCTACAACATCATCTCGATGCCCCGTCCCGACGTGCTGCAGGCCCAGGACGAGGCGGGCGTCATCGGCGACGCGGTCTGAGGCGAGAAGCTCAGTCCTCGAACAGGTCGGGCCGGCGGGCGCGCAGGGCGAGGACCAGGGTCAGGGTCTTGAGGTCGGTGAATTCGCAGCGATCGGCCATCCGGGCGAGGTCGGCCAGCGGCAGCTCGACGACCCGGATGTTCTCGTGCTCGCCGTCCGCGCCCCCGCCGCCCTCGACCCGGTCGGCCGCGGCGTAGGCGGCCAGGAACAGGTGGATCCGCTCCGTCGAGATGCCCCCGCAGGAATAGGTGGCGCCGACGAAGTCGAGGTCGCCCAGGCGCAGGCCCGCCTCCTCCAGCACCTCCCGCCGGGCATTCTCCTCGGGCGTGCCGTCGTCGATCAGGCCGGCCGGGGCCTCGAGCTGGCTCTGCTCGCCGGCGACGTAGAGCGCCGGCACGCGCAGCTCGCGCACCAGGGTCGCGACCCGGCGGGCGGGATCGTAGGGCAGCACCCCGACCGAATTGCCGTGGTCCTCGATCTCGCGCTCGGCCTCGCTGCCGTCGGCGAGGCGGACGCGAGCCAGGGAGAAGCGGCTCCAGCCCTCGTGGAGGGTCCGCAGGCTGAGGATCTCGGCTTTCATCGCGGCACGGTCCTTCTCGCGCGAGGGCGCGTTTCCAATCGCCCGGAGGCGCGTTCCGGTCGTGGGCGCCCCGCCCTCAGGGGCCGCCCGCCAGGGCGCCCTCGATCACCATGATGAGCTCGTCGAGGTTGACCCGGCCGTCGAGCGTCAGGAAGCCCGGTTCGCCGGCCTCGACGCTCAGGCCCTGCTCGCTCACCTCGGCCTGGCGCTCGAGTTCGGCGATGATCGCCCGCGCGATGGTGGTCTGGATATCCATGTCGGCCTCCCGCGTGCCGGGTGTCAGTGTCCGAGGGCGATCAGGGCGGCTCCCATCAGCACCAGCACGATCAGGCCCGCCACCAGCACCGCCGACCTGACCCGCCGGCTCTCGGCCGGAGACGCCGCTCCGGCCGCGTCCCCGTCGGCGGTGACGGTCGCCTCCGCCCCTCGGGCGGGAGGCGGGACCGGGCGCGGCGCCACCGAGGCGGCGTCGTGGGAGGGCAGTCCGGGCGCCGGGGCGATGGGCACCGGCGCTATCCCATCGGGATGCGCCCGCCCGGGCAGCAGGTCCTCCAGCTCCACCGCGATGCCGGCGGCGTCGAGGTCCAGCACCACCTGGGCGATCGCCTCGGCGCTCATGCTCTGGATCGGCAGGGCCGCCTGCAGGTCGGCCGGGGAGAGCTCGCCCTTCTGCCGCCCCAGGGCGATCAGCCGGGCGAGGTCCTGCCGGGCGAGGACCGGGGCGGCACTCACCACGGGCGCGGCGCCGGCGCGGCGCCGCCGGGCCGGGAGGGTCGTGCGTGTTGTGATCCGGCCATTCGCCACTCCCGACGTTTCGCCGTCGGGCAACCCGCCCGGCCTCGGCGCTGTTCCCGGGCGCCGGCGTGCCGCAGCTCACTCCTGGCTCGGCCCCACGCTGTCGGCGGCGAAGGCCTGGCGGACCCCCAGGGGCTTCGGCCGACCCTCGGTGCTGTCGCAGCCGGTCTGGCGCTCCATCTCCGAATTGATCTCGGCGCCCACGAGGACGATGACGATGGACAGCCACATCCAGGTCATGAACCCGATGCCGGCCCCCAGCGACCCGTAGATGCGGTTGTAGCTGTCGAAGCTCGCCACGTACCAGGAGAACACCCCCGAGGCGGTGACCCAGAGCAGGGCCGCGAGGCTGCTGCCCCAGGTCACCCAGCGCCACTTCGCCCGGTTCCGGCTGGGGCCGTAGCGGTAGATCAGCGACAGGCTGAGGGTGACGACGCCGAGGAGAGCCGGCCAGCGCACGATCTGCAGGATGGTGTCGGTGGCGGTGATGAAGCCGAGGCGGTCGAGGATCGCCGGCAGCAGCACCACCGCGCTGGTGGAGACGAGGAAGAACACCACGCTGGTGATCGTGAACAGGAAGGTGGTGGCGTAGAAGCGGATCAGGGTGCGCTTCTCCCGCTCCTTGTAGATCACGTTGAGGGCGTCGAAGAGCGCGCTCACCCCGGAATTGGCGCTCCAGAGGGCGATCAGCAGGCTGATGCCCGACGTGGTGCTCAAGGAGCCGGTGCTGCGCTGCGCGATCCGCACCAGTTGGTCCGAGAACAGCTCGAGGGCGCCCGGCGGCAGGATGTCCGCCAGCAGGCTGACGTGCTGGCTGATGACGTGGGGGTCCGAGAACAGCCCGTAGATCGACACCACCGCGACGAGGCCGGGGAAGACCGCCAGCAGGGCGAAGAAGGCGACGCCGCCCGCCGTGGTCAGCACCCGGTCCTGCGGCATGGCCCAGAACACCCGCCAGAGGATATCCCGCCAGCCGGCCTTGGGGATCTCGACGGGGTCGGTCGCGCCCCGGCCGCGGCCGGGCTCGTGCGCGCGCTGGCGCGCCTCCGCCAATTCCTCCGGATTCAGGGCGCGGGTGCTGACCGAGCGCCAGTCCTGACCCTCTTCCTCTTCTCGCACCATGCCGAGACCCCGCCGGACCGCTCGTCGCCGGAACGCCGCCGCGAGGGGTTCGCCCTCCCGGGATCACACTCTGCCTGAAGTCTCGTTATAGGTCGTCACCGATGCCGGGACAGGTGTAGGACGATCGAGCCCGGCCATGGGGCAGGTCGCGGCCTGCCGGGCCAGCTCCGTGCGGACGTGCTCGCGGAACAGGCGCACCCGCGCGGGAAGTTCGCGGCCCGCGAGGGTGACGGCGCGCAGGGTCCCGCCCCGGCTCGCCCAGTCGGGAAGGACGCGCACGAGATCGCCCCGGACCAGGGACCGCGCCGCGACGAGGCTCGGGATATGGCCGATGCCGGCCCCGGCCAGGGTCAGGCGCAGCACCGTGGCGAAATCCGTGGCCCGCACGGCCGGGCGCAGGGTGATCCCGGCCTCCCGTCCCTCGGCGTCCGAGACGAGGATCTGGGTGGCGCCGAGGCGCTCGCGGGCGAGCACCACGTCGTGTGCCGACAGCGCGGCGATGTCGACCGGGCCCGGGCGCTGCGCCAGATAGGCCGGGGCCGCGTAGAGGCCGATCGTCAGGTCGGCCAGGATCGGAGCGGTGTAGCCGCTGTCGGGATGGTCGCCGCCGCCGAGGCGGAGCGCGAGGTCGACCCGATTGGCGGCGAGATCGAGGCGGCTGTCGGTGATGAGGAGTTCGAGGGTGATCTGCGGGTGCCTGGCCCGGAAGCTCGCCACGAGGTCCGGCAGCACCTCGACGCCGAAATCGATCGAGGCCGTCACGCGCAGGTGTCCCCGCGGCAGGGTGCGGGCGCCCCGCGCCGTCTGCAGGGCCTCGTCGAGCAGGGCGAGGCTCTCCAGGGCCCGGGCGTGGAAGGCGAGCCCCTCGGCGGTGGGCGAGACCGCCCGCGGCGTGCGCGCCAGCAAGGTCACCTTCAGCACCGTCTCCAGGCGGGCGACGCGCCGGCTGACGCTGCCCTTGGTCTCGCGCAGGAAGGCGCCGGCCTGGGTCATGCTGCCGAGGTCGACCACCGCGCAGAAGGCGCGGACATCGTCGAGGTTTCCGGCGAAGGTTTCCAGATGCGCAACCATGTGTCCCCGATTAGCGCGCTATCGCACCGCCGGGAAGGCGCCTATCTGCGCTGCACCGAACCGGCGCCCAGGGTGTCACCGTCCCCGGCGCCCTCATCCTCGGAGTGAAGCCCGTGATCCGTCTCTCCTCGTCTCTCGTCGCCCTGACCCTCGCGCTCGCCGCGCCCGCCCTCGCCCAGACCCCGCCGACCCGCGACCCGGCCCAGATCCAGGCCGGGACCTACGCGGTCGATCCGGGCCACACCCAGGTCGGCTGGACGGTCTCGCATATGGGCTTCTCGAACTACTCGGGCGGCTTCTCGGACGTGTCCGGCACCCTGGAGCTGCAGCCGAAGACCCCCGCCGCCTCGAAGCTGTCCATCAAGATCCCGGTGGCGTCCGTGACGACGACCAGCGAGAAGCTGACCGGCGAGCTCAAGGGCGACCAGTGGCTCGACGCGGGCAAGTTTCCCGAGATGACCTTCGTCTCCACGAAGGTCGCCCCCGAGGGCAAGGACAAGGCGAAGGTCACCGGCGACCTGACCCTGCACGGCGTGACGAAGCCGGTGACGCTGAACGTCACCCTGGTGGGCGCCGGCGTGAACCCGCTGAACAAGAAGGTCACCGTGGGCTTCGAGGCCACCGGCACGATCAAGCGCTCGGAGTTCGGCGTGAAGACCTACGTGCCGCTGATCGGCGACGACCTGCACCTCACCATCGCGGGCGCCTTCGAGCGCAAGGAGTAGGGCGCGCCGTCCACCCGGCCGAAGGAAGAGCGTCATGATCGGGACCGCCCGCGCCGTGCCCCCGCCGCGCTACACCCGCATCGCCATCGCGCTGCACTGGCTCAGCGCGCTGGCGGTACTGGGGCTGATCGCGATCGGTCTCGCCATGACCCACGCGGATCTGGCGCCGATGCGCCGGTTCCAGCTCTACCAGTGGCACAAGTCGGTCGGCATCACGGTGCTAGCCCTGACGCTGCTGCGCCTCGGCTGGCGGCTGGCCCACCGGCCGCCGGCCCTGCCCGCGACGCTGCCGGCCCGGGAGCGGGCCGGCGCGCACGCGGCCCACGCCCTGCTGTACGGGCTGCTCCTCGGCCTGCCGCTCGCCGGCTGGGCCGTGGTCTCGGCCTCGCCCTTCAACCTGCCGACCGTGCTCTACGGAATCCTGCCCTGGCCGCACTTGCCGGTGCTGCCGGAACTGACGAACAAGGCCGCCGTGGAGGCGCTGCTGAAGCAGGTCCATGCCTGGGGGGCCTGGTTCCTCGTCGGCCTTCTGTTGCTCCATGTCGGCGCCGCCCTGCGCCATCACCTCGTGCTGCGCGACGACACGCTCCGGCGGATGCTGCCCCGCGCCCCGCTCAAGTCCGGAGCCCAGCCATGACCGTCGTTCGTCTCGCCGTCGCGACCGCCCTCGCGGTCGCACCCCTGGCCCTTCCCGCCCGCGCCGAGGCCGCGGCCTGGACGGTCGATGCGGCCAGGAGCCGGATCGGGTTCTCGGGCGTCCAGGTCGGCGCGCCCTTCCAGGGCCGGTTCAAGCGATTCTCCGCGCAGATCGACTTCGACCCCGCCGCCCCGGAGACCGGGCACGCCGTGGTCGACATCGACCTGGCGAGCGCCGAGACCGGCGACGCCCAGCGCGACGCCTCGCTGCCCCAGGCGGAGTGGTTCGACGTCAAGGCCATGCCGCAGGCCCGGTTCGAGGCGACCCGGTTCGTCGCCAGGGGCGGGGACGCCTACGAGGCCGTCGGCAGCCTGACGATCCGCGGCATCCGCCGCGACGCGGTCCTGCCCTTCCGCCTGACGCGCGAGCGAGCCACGGCCCGCGCGGTGGGCCATCTCGACCTCGTGCGCACGCAGTTCGGCGTCGGCCAGGGACCCTGGGCCTCGGGCCAATGGGTCGCCCTGGAGGTCGGCGTCGACATCGACCTGACGGCGACGCAGGCGGCGTCCAAGCCCTGAAGACCGGGAGGCCGGACGTTCCCGGCGCCAAGCGTCCCGGAAGGATCAGGTCTCCGTCCCCGGAGCACGAAGATCTGCGCCAGAGCACGAAGACCTAGCCGCGCTCGATCCTTTCGAGATCCCGCGCGTTCCACGCTGTGCTCCCTCCTCCGCTCCCCGGATGCGCCGCCCGAATCGCGAAATCTTGTTTCCGGCGCGTAAAAGCCGTGGGCAGCCCGCATCGGGCGGGAGCCGTTGCCGCGGCGATGCGGTTATCCCTCGATTCCGGTCCCTCCGACGGCCTCGGCCCCGGGCGCGCCCGGCACGGCGGCGTCCACTTGGGCGCCGGCCGCAAGAATCGAGAGGGAGAGATCCATGCCCGTGCCCACGATCGACCGCCGTGTCCTGCTCGGGTCCGCGAGCCTCGCCCTCGTGGGGGCCGGCAGCCTCGCGCCTCCCGCGCTGGCGGCAGCCGAGATCAGGCCGGACCCGAAGCCGGTGCCGCCGGAGGTCACCCGGATCCTCGCCCGCTACGTCGTCGGCGCGCGCTACGCGGATCTGCCCGAAGCGGTCCGCCGCGAGGGCACGCGCACCCTGCTGAACTGGGTCGGCGTCGCCATCGGCGGATCGCATCACGCGACTCTGGACGTCGCGGTCTCGGCCCTGAAGCCGTTCTCCGGTCCGCCCCAGGCCGGGCTGTTCGGGCGCCCCGAGCGCTTCGACATCATGAACGCCGCCTTCCTCAACGGCGTCGCCAGCCACATCTTCGACTACGACGACACCCACCTGAAGACCGTGATCCACCCGGCCGGCCCGGTCGCCTCGGCGATCCTCGCCTATGCCGAGATGAACCCGGTCTCGGGGGCGGATTTCCTCAACGCCCTGGTGCTGGGCGTCGAGACGGAATGCCGGATCGGCAACGCGGTCTACCCGAACCATTACGATGTGGGCTGGCACATCACCGGCACCGCCGGGGTGTTCGGCGCGGCGGCCGCGACGGGCAAGCTGATGGGCCTGAGTGAGCAGCAGATGGTCTGGGCGCTCGGGCTCGCCGCCTCGCAGCCGGTGGGCCTGCGCGAGTCCTTCGGCTCCATGAACAAGAGCTTCAATCCGGGCCGGGCCGCCTCGAACGGCCTGTTCGCCGCGATCCTCGCCGCGAAGAACTACACGAGCTCGGACGGGATGATCGAGGCGAAGCGCGGCTGGGCCAACACCATCTCGACGAAGCAGGATTACCGCGAGATCACGGAAGGCCTCGGCACCCGCTACGAGGCGGCGCTCAACACCTACAAGCCCTTCGCCTGCGGCATCGTCATGCACCCGGCCATCGACGCGGCGGTGCAGCTGCGCAACGAGAACCACCTCACCGCCGACGCGATCGAGCGGGTCGACATGAAGGTCCACCCCCTGGTTCTCGAGTTGACCGGCAAGACCGCGCCGCGCACCGGCCTCGAGGGCAAGTTCAGCATCACCCACGCCGTCGCGGTGGCGCTGGTGGAGGGAGCCGGCGGCGAGAAGCAGTTCAGCGACCGGGCGGTGACCGACCCCGTCATCGTGGCCCTGCGCGCCCGGGTGAAGCCGGTGGTCGACCCCGCGATCCGGCCCGAGCAGGTCGAGCTCACGGTGGTGCTGAAGGACGGCCGCAGCCTGCCCCGGCGCATCGAGCACGCCATCGGCAGCGTCGAGCGACCGATGTCGGACGCCGCGCTGGAGACCAAGTTCACCGACCTCGCGGACGGCATCCTGCCCGACGACCAGGTCCGGCGGGTCATGGACCTGTGCTGGCGCATTGCCGAGCTGCCCGATGCCGGCGACGTGGCCCGGGCCGGCGTCCAGGCCTGACGCACCGGAACCGGGATCGACGCGCCGCTCCCGTCCGCGTATGGCGAAGCCCATCCCCGGGCTCTGCCCTGCGCGACGTCCCTCCGCCCGCCGCCATCAAGGATCACGGACCTGAAGGCCGAGTTCTCGACCACGCGCCTGATCGTGATCCTGGCCTTCGCCGGCTTCGCCAGCACCTTCGCGGGCCGTTCCATCGAGCCGCTGGTCGGCGTGCTGGCCCGCGACCTGCGCAGCGATCCCCACACGGTGGCGCTACTGTCCACCGCCTTCGCCCTGCCCTACGCGCTGATCCAGCCGATCCTCGGCCCGATCGGCGACGCGCTCGGCAAGGAGCGGATCATCGCGATCTGCCTCGCCATCCTCACCCTGGCCCTGGCGGCTTGCGCGCTCACCACCAGCCTCGACACCCTGTTCGTCCTGCGGATGGTCGCCGGGGGCAGCGCCGGCGGCGTCGTGCCCCTGGCGCTGGCGCTGATGGGCGACCGCATCCCGATCGAGCGCCGGCAGGTCGCCATCGGCCGCTTCCTCGTGGCGGTGATCCTCGGCCAGCTCTCCGGTTCGACCTTCGCGGGCCTGATCGAGGGAGCGATCGGCTGGGCCGGGGTCTTCGCCATCACCTCGGCGGTGGCGGCCCTGGGCTGCGGCGCGGCCCTCTTCGGGTTCGACCGCAGCGCCGCGGCACCGGCCCGGCGGCCGGACTTCCGCACGGCGGTGGCGCGCTACCGCACGATCGTGGGCAATCCGCGCGCCCGCATCCTGTTCGGGGCCGTGTTCGTCGAGGCGATCGCGGTGTTCGGGATCTTTCCCCACCTCGCGCCGCTGATCGAGGCGCGGGGCGAGGGCGGCGCCCGCGAGGCCGGCCTGGCGCTGGCCGGCTTCGCCGCCGGGGGGCTGCTCTACTCGTTCTCGGTCGGCCTGCTCCTGCGCTTCCTCGGCCTGTCGCGCATGCTGATCGGCGGCGGCCTCATCTGCGCCGGCGCCCTCGTCACCATCGGTCTGGCCGGAACCTGGCAGCTCGACTGCGCCGCCCTGGTGGCCATGGGGCTCGGCTTTTACATGCTTCACAACACCTTCCAGGTGCAGGTGACCGAGGTGGCGCCGACCGCCCGGGCCTCGGCCGTGGCGCTGCACGCCTTCTCGTTCTTCTGCGGGCAGGCGCTCGGCGTGGCGATCCTCGGCGGGGCGCTGCAGGGCCTCGGCCAGCTCACCGCCCTCAGCCTCTGCGCCGCCGTCATCGCCGGCCTCGGCTTCGTGACCGCCCGGCGCCTGGCGACGACGCCGTCGCGGTGACGCCCGAATCCCAGGAACCACGGATGTCCCTGACGATCTCGGTGTTCTCGGACGTGATCTGCCCCTGGTGCTTCCTCGGCAAGCACCGGCTGGAGCGGGCTCTCGACGCCCTCGACCTGCGGTCGAGCACCACCCTCGAATGGCTGCCCTTCGAGCTGAACCCGGACATGCCGGCCGAGGGCCTTCCCCGTGCCACCTACCGGGCGCGCAAGTTCGGCCCGGAGCGGAGCGCGGCCCTCGACGCGCAGATGACCGAGCTCGGGCGGGCGGAGGGCCTGACCTTCGCGTTCGAGCGTCTGCAGGTCACCCCCAACACCCGCGACGCCCACCGGCTGATCGCGGCGGCGCAGGACCGGGGCCGCGGAGACGCCGCGGTGGACGGGCTGTTCCGAGCCTATTTCCAGGCCGGCGAAGATGTCGGCGATCCGGCGGTGCTCCGGCGCCTCGCGGACGCGGCCGGACTCGACGGCGCCGCCTGGGCGCAGGCGCGCACGGATGGCGGGCTCGACGCCCGGATCACGGCCCTGGAGGCTCAGGCCGCACAGATGCAGATCGGTGGCGTGCCGTTCTTCATCGTCGACCGCCGCTGGGCGGTGTCGGGCGCCCAGGACACCGAGGCCTGGATCGCCGCGCTCCGCGCCCGGAGGGACGAGGCCTCGGGCATGCCAGCCGCTTGACGGCCGCCCGGAAGGATCCAGTTCTCCGGTGCGGACGACCGCCGACGGGGAGGCTTGTGGATGACCGAGGCGACGCGACGGGGCCTCCTGGGCTCGACCTTGGCCTCGACCCTGGCGGCGGCCGCCCTGGCGGGCTCCGGCCCATCGGCAGCCGCGGCGGGCGCGGCGCCGGTCGAGCCGCAGGCGCCCGGTTTCTACCGCTACCGGGTCGGCGACGTCCGCGTCACGGCGGTGACGGACGGAGCCAACACCATGCCGCTCCCGGAGCGCTTCGTGCTCAACGCCGATCGCGCGGACGTATCGGCGGCGCTCACGGCCGATTTTCGCGACGGGGCGACCCTCACCGTGCCCTTCACCCCCCTGGTGATCGAGACGGCCGGCCGGCGCGTCGTCATCGACACCGGCAACGGCGAGGCCGCCTTCCTGGCGAGTGGAGGCGCCGTGGGGCAGTTCCACACCAACCTGAAGGCGGCGGGCTTCGACCGGGCCGCCATCGACGCCGTGGTGATCTCCCATTTCCACGGCGACCACGTGAACGGCCTGCTGACGCCGGAGGGCAAGCCCGCATTCCCGAACGCCGAGATCCTCGTGCCGGAGCCCGAATGGGCCTATTGGATGGATGACGGCGCCATGAGCCGGGCGCCGGCGGGCCGGATGCAGGACGGGTTCCGCAACGTCCGGCGGGTCTTCGACGGCCTCGGCCGCAAGGTGACGCCCTATGCCTGGGAGCGGGAGGTCGTTCCCGGCCTCACGGCGCAGGGCACGCCCGGGCATACGCCCGGTCACACCGCGTTCCTGCTCGCCTCGGGGCGCGACAGCCTGTTCGTGCAGTCCGACGTCACCAACGTGCCGGTCCTGTTCGCGCGCCATCCGGGCTGGCACGTGATGTACGACCAGGACCCGGCCATGGCCGAGGCCACCCGGCGCCGGGTCTACGACCGGATCGCGACCGACCGCACCCTGCTCCAGGGCTTCCACTACCCCTTCCCGGCCGCCGCCCACCTGGAGAGGACCGCCGACGGCTACCGCGAGGTGCTCGTGCCCTGGAGCCCGGTCCTGCGCTGAGGCCGGTGCCGCGCTCGTGCGGCTCGGGGGAGCGGGACATCCGGCTCACGAGCGCTACCGGGGTGACCTCAGGATCGTGTCGCGGTCCGTCGCGCAGGCTCACGACCCGGTAACACCGGCGCACCGCTCACAGCGAAATCTGGTCGAGGCGCTTGATCGGCCGGGATTTTCCCGACATGGCTCAGCGCATCAAATCCAAGAACAGTTGATAGCGGCCGCCGGGCCGGGAGGGGTCCGGCCACGCTGACGCGAAACCCGCGTCACGGCCCGGCCTTGCCTCCCTCGGCGGCGCCTGCCCGTGGCAAGCTCATGCGAAGGGAAGCCGACCGGATGGATGAACCTGGACGACGGGAGACACGGGACGGGCCGCAGCCCCTGCGGGTCGTCATCGTGACGCCGCTCGGCCGCGGCGGGCGCGGCGGGATCGACCGGTTGATGGACGAGCTGCGGGTGTCGCTGCGTCTGCCCCGATTCGCCGAGGCGGAGGTGACCTTCCTGACGAGCCGGGGCCAGGGCTCCCAGGCCGCGGCGCCGCTCCACATCGCCCGCCTGCTCGCCGCGCTCCTGCGGCGGCGGCTGACAGGCCGCGTCGATGTCGTCCACATCAACCTGTCCCAGACCGGAAGCACCTATCGCAAGCTCGTCATCGGCGCGTTCTGCCGGCTGCTGCGCCTTCCCTACGTCCTCCACCTGCACGGATCGCGCTACCGCCAGTTCTGGGACGGCGCTCCGAAGCCGGTGAGCCGGGCCATCGCCCGGATGTTCGCCGGCAGCGCGCGGATCCTGGTCCTGGGCAGCGTCTGGCGGGACTATGTCGGCGGGAAGGTGCCCGAGGCGTGCGAGCGCATCCTCGTCCTGCCGAACGCGAGCCGCGACCCCGGCCGCCGGGAGCGCGTGGCGGGACGGCCGCTGCACATCCTGTTCGCCGGGCGCCTGGGCGAGCGGAAGGGCATCGTCGAGCTCGTCGCGGCCCTCGGCCTCCTGAAGGACCGCCCCTGGCGGGCCACCCTCGCGGGCGACGGCGACGTCGAGAAGACGCGGCAGGCGGTGGCGGCGCTCGGCCTGACCGACCGGGTCTCGATCCCCGGTTGGATCTCGGGCGAGGCCTTCGAGGCGCTCCTGGGCGAGGCCGACATCCTCACCCTGCCCTCCTACGACGAGAACCTGCCGCTGTCGGTGATCGAAGCCTTCGCCCGCGAGACCCCGGTGGTCTGCACGCCGGTCGGAGCGGTCCCGGACATCGTGGAGGACGGAAAGACCGGCCTCCTGGTGCAGCCGGGCGACGCGGCCGGTCTCGCCACTGCCCTGGGCCGCCTCCTCGACGCGCCGGACCTGCGCCAGTCCCTGGCGACCCACGCCCGCGCCCTGTTCGAGGAGCGGCTGGAATTCGTCGATTACACCGGCCGGCTCATCGCCGCCTGGAAGACGGCGGCCGCACACGGCCGGCGCTGACGCCCGCCCTCCCGCTCCGCCGCCGGCCCCGTTCGGCGCCGACCCCGACACGCCTCCCCACCGGAGGCCGCCTCAAGAGGGACCCGAGCCATGTCGCTCAAATGGTACATCGGCCGCCTCGCCGCGATGAGCCCCGCCGAGATCGCCCACCGCGTCGGCGAAGTCGCCAAGAAGTCGCTCTCGCGCCGTCGCAGCTATGACTGGACGTCGTTCCCGGTCACGGCAGGCCCCGCTCCGGTCATCCCGGGCTTGCGGGATGCGTTTCTCGAGAATTCCAGTCCGGACCTGACGGAGGCGGTGCGCGCCGCAAGCCGCGCGCTCCTCGCCGGACGCTTCAGCGCGCTCGGCGTCGCCTGGCCGGAGCGGTCGTCGTCGCAGCTCTTCCCGGCGGAGGTCTGGCGGCTCGATCCGGTGACGGGCGGCGTCTGGCCGGGTGCGGAGCGCTTCTGCTTCGACATCCCCTACCGGCACGAGCGGACCCTGGGCGACATCAAGTACGTCTGGGAGTTCAACCGGCTGCAGCACCTCCAGCCCCTCGCCGCCCTGGTGGCGCTGGAGGGCGACCGCGCCGCCCTGGCGGCCATCGAGGCGGCCGTCGCGAGCTGGCACGCGGCCAATCCGCCGTTCCGGGGCCTGGGCTGGAACTCGGGCATCGAGCTCGCCCTGCGGGCCGTCTCGCTGCTGATCGTCGCCAGCCTCTGCGGCGATGCCCTGTCGCCCGCGACCGCCGAGCGGATCCGCGTGATGCTGGCGGCCCATCTCCACTGGCTGCGGCGCTATCCCTCACGGTTCAGTTCGGCCAACAACCACCTCGTCGCCGAGGCGATGGCGGAATTCCTGATCGCCCTGGCGATGCCGGAGCTCGGCGAAGCGCGCAGGGCCGAGAGCGAGGCCCGCGCGACGCTGGAGCGGGAGGCCGCCAGCCAGATCCTCGACGACGGCGTTCCCGCCGAGCAGTCGCCGACCTACGGGGCCTTCACCGCCGAGATGCTGATGCTCGCCAGCGCCGCGGGGCGGGCGGCGGGACGCCCGCTCGGCGCCATCGTCGAGACGCGACTCGCCGCGTTCGCGCGGTTCGTCGGCACCCTCGCGACGCCCGGCGGCGCCGTGCCAGCCATCGGCGACGACGACGAGGGCCGCGTGCTGACCCTGACCCATCCGCCGGAGACCGCCTATCCCGCCTCGGTCGCCGCCGCCATCGCGGGCCATCTCCGGCAGGCCCCCTTCGGTCCCGTCGCCCCGGATCCGGAACTGCGGGACGCGGTCTTCGCGGCACCGCGGGCCGGCACCATCCGGCCCCTGGGACTCGAGACCTTTCCGACGGGCGGGCTCACCGTGGTGCGGGAGGCCCGCTGCGGGCGCGACCTGACCCTCGTGATCGACCACGGCCCGCTCGGTTACCTGACGATCGCCGCCCACGGACACGCGGACGCCAATTCCATCATGCTGACCCTCGACGGCGAACCCGTCATCGTGGACCCCGGGACCTACCTCTACCATTCGGGCGGACCGTGGCGGGACTGGTTCCGCGGCACGGCGGCACACAGCACGCTGACCCTGGCCGGCCTCGACCAGAGCACCATTTCCGGCCCCTTCAACTGGTCGCACAAAGCCAAGGCCCGGGTGGAGCATGTGCAATCCGGGGACAACTGGTCGGTCACGGCGAGCCACGACGGCTATCGCCGCCGCCTCGGCACGGACCATGTCCGCACCGTCGCGGCGACGCCCACGGGCCTGAAGGTCGTCGACCGCCTCGATCCGGCACCGGCGGAGCCGCTGGCCGCCGACTTGGTGTTCCAGTTCGCCCCGGGAATCGATCTGATTCTGGCGGACGGGGCGTGGCGGGCGAGCCGGAACGGCCTGCCGCTCGTCGCCCTGACCTTCGAAAGCCACGGCACGGTCACGGCATCCACAGGGGAATCGAACGTGTCGGGAGGCTGGGTCTCGCCCGCGTTCGGGCTCAAGGTTCCGGCGACGCGCCTGACTTGGCGCGGCAGCATGGGTCCGCGCGGCATCGCCACCGGCATCACGATCGAACCGCGCCGCTGAGGCGCGCCGTCGAACCCTGTCCAAGAGGTCGCCGACATCGTCGCACCGATGAGCAATCATCCGGTGCGACGTCGACGACTACGCCCAATGAACCGTGGACCAGTAACGGACGGACGATTGTTCACCATAAGTCTTTTCTGCTCTTTAAGAGCAAATGCCTATGATGACCTTCTCAACGAACGACCCGAAGGACGCCGAGGGTCGTGCGGTATCCCACCAGCACCGACCGTTCCTGCTTAATCCCAGGAATACAGTTGCCGGTAGGGCTTGGCTCGCAGCAACGGCGCCGTCGCGACCTGGTTCAGGACCGCGACATCGTCCGGATACAGGGGAACCTCGACATGCGGGGTACAGCGCAGGAGCAGGACGATGCCGTCCTTGCACGGCGGAACCGCGATGGCGCCGGCACGGACGGGCAACCGCGGCGCGTACCCGCGGGGGTAATCCGCCCGCAGGTCCGAAGCCCGCGCCTGATGGATCGGAAGCCCGACCGAGCACGCCATGAGGGTTGCGAAAAGCAGACAGATCCTGTTCATGCCAACTTCCTAAGCGCGGGATACCACGAAGACAAATCAAAAAATCACTCTGTCGACAGATTCATTGTACCCGCGAGTCGCGATTTCCCTGTTGCGGCAAGGTAACGGTCGTCGACAAATGAAACCGTGGGGCGGATACCTGTAATCCCAGCCTAGCTCCGTCAAGCCTAGATTGATAAGCCGCATTGGGGCTCTTCTGATTTTAGGCCACATTTTGTAGAATGAGATGCGGCGCTCCATGTTGCATTCAGGAGACTCGTGAATGAGGTCGGTAGTTCTAATCCTTCTGATGGGCCTCGGCGTCGGAGCCTGCCAGCCCGTCGCGAAGGACGGCCCCACGAAGAGCAGCTTCATCGACAGCGCCGACGTGATCGTCCAGGAGACCGCCCCGACCATCAGCTATGCGCTGGTCGATCTCAGCGCACAGGCGATCCAGGCGTCGAACCGGTTCACGCTCTCCAAGAATCCCGCTTTCTCCCGAGGCTTCATGGATCGCGGGTCGTCGCGGACCGGACTCATCGGCTACGGCGACATCCTGGCGATCACGATCTTCGAGGCCGCGTCGGGCGGCCTGTTCATCCCGAGCGAAGCCGGGTCCCGCGCCGGCAACTTCGTCCAGGTTCCGAATCAGCAGGTGGACGCGGCCGGCAACATCGTCGTCCCCTATGCCGGGACCATCAAGGTCAGCGGCCGCACCGCGCAGGACGTCTCCAGCGAGATCGTCCAGAAGCTCCGCAACCGCGCCATCGAACCGCAGGTGGTCGTCTCCATCGCCGAGCGCCGCGGCAACGACATCAGCGTGATCGGCGAGGTGAACCTGCCCGCGCGCATCCCGCTCGATCCCGGCGGCCTCAAGGTGCTGGGGGCGATCGCGCGCGCCGGTGGTCCGCGCAATCCGGCCCACGAGACCATCGTGACGATCCAGCGCGGGGGCGCCACCGGACAATCGTCGCTGAGCACGATCGTGCGGGACGCCTCCCAGAACGTCGCGGTCCGGCCCGGCGACGTCATCTACGTCTCGCGGGAGCAGAAGGTCTTCATGGTGCTCGGCTCGACGCCCTCGCCCGGTGCGATCGGCGGCACGAACAACCGGCGCTTCACCTTCGACAACGACAACGTGACCCTCGCCGAGGCCATCTCCAAGAGCGGCGGTCTCGACGGTCTGCGTGCCGATGCCGGCGCGATCTTCCTGCTCCGCTACGAATCCCGCGAGGCCCTTCAGGCGATGGGCGTCGACACCTCCAGTTACCAGGGAGACCTGATCCCGACGATCCACCGGGCGAACTGGACCAAGGCCGCCGGCGTCTTCCTCACCAACGACCTGTACATCCGGAACAAGGACATCATCTACGTCGCCGAGCACCCGACTTCGGACTTCGCCAAGCTCAGCGCGGTGTTCCGGAGCGTCTCGGTGCCCGCCTCGGATGCGGCGCTGATCGGACGCTGATCCGATCGCGGCGCCGCCCGCCCCGCGGGGCGGGCGGCCTCGGGCCACGGGCGGGCGTCGGCGAGACGCCCGGCGGCGCCCGGAACCGGTCCGGTTTCACGCAAGGGATCGGGCGGGTTCGATCGCGCCGAGCAACACGATGTCGTGAAGGTCCCCCGCAGGGCCGAGGCGCGCCGGCCGCGCATCCACCGCCGCGCGCCATCGTGCCGGCGGCACGCTTCTCGAAGCGCTCGCCGAAGTCTTCGCCGAAGTCTTCGCCAAAGTGTCCGATCCAGCAGCCCGTCGGGCAGCGCCGGCAAGATCCCCGGATGTCGAGGACCGGGCGCATGCCTGCGGCGCTCGTCCGTCCCCGGCCGCCGTGCTCCCCCGGTGGATGCGGGCGCGGCCCGCGCTCCGGTGCAGGGCGCCGCAGCTCGACCCGATGGGTCCTGCGCTTCGTCGATCCCCGCGCGGGCGCCGACGGAATCGGACGCCTGCCCGTATGAACGCCCAGGACAGCATTCCTGGATGCCCTCCAGACCCGATCCCCCTTCGCCCTCACCGGTTCGGACGTCCCGTAGGGTTCCGAGATACCGTCCGCGACGACTACGCGCGACGCAGGGGCCGATGGGCAAATCGGCTTCACTATAGTAGAGGCTTGGCCGGCCGCCCGTCAGCTGGGAGATGGTGACGTCATGTAGCCATGTCGCCGACGGCTGGTTTGCATGCGTTAGCGAGTCAAAAAGAGGTCGTCCCTTACGATCTGGAACAGTGCGGTCGACATCATCCATCGCCAGTAATGTAGATCGCGGGTCTCAAGCGGCGCATCATGTTTGACGAGCATCCGAATATCCGGACAGCGGCCCCGAATAGAGGCGCCACAGATCGAGGTCAGGCGGGAAGGATCGTTTTCTTTCTGCCCACACTGACGCTCGGCGGCGCCGAACGTCATACCCTTCAACTGCGAAATCTGATGCGGATCCGTGGTTTTTCTACCACGCTCATCGTTCATGGCCGGGCCTGGTCGCAGGAAATGGCCGAGGCGAAGGGCGCGGAAGACCCGATCTACTGCAACCTGCGCGGCATGTCGGATCCCATGGGCTGGCTCAAGCTCTGGTTCACCCTCAAGAAGCTCCGGCCGGACGTCATCGTCGGGGTGAACCAGACGCCGCTGATCGTCGCCGTCGTCCTTCGGCTCCTCGGGGCAACGCGGGCCCGCGTCATCAGCGTCTTCCACACGACGTACCTCCTCGAGAAGGAGATGCGGCGGTTCTTCCTGTTCAAGTGGACCCTGCGTCTCGCCGATTCCATCGTCTTCGTGAGCGCGACGCAGAAGCGGGTCTGGCAGGAGCGCGGATTGAGCGCCCGGCGGATGGAGGTCATCCCGAACGGGGTCGACCTGGCGGGCTTTCAGCCCGACCCGGCCGCCCGCGCCCGCGTCCGGGCCGAGGTGGGATTTCGGAACGACGAACTGGTCCTCGCCCTCGTCGCGGCCTTCCGCCCCGAGAAAAATCACGAGCAGCTGCTGCACGCGGCCCGCAGTCTGCTGGATCGTGGTCAGCCGGTGCGGCTCCTGTTCGTCGGCGACGGACCCACACGTCCGGCGATCGAGGCGCTCGCGGCGACGCTGGGGCTTCGATCGATCGTCACCTTCACGGGCTCGCAATCCGATGTGAGGCCGTGGATCGCGGCGTCCGACATCGGGGTTCTGTGCTCCCACGCCGAGACGTTTCCCCTGAGTGCGCTGGAATTCATCGCCATGGGCGTCCCGATGATCATGCCGGCCATCGGCGGAACATCCGAGATCGTCGCGGACGGGGTCAACGGCCTCCTGTTCGAGCCCGGCTCGAACGAGAGCCTGACGCGGGCGGTTCTGACCCTGGCGGATCCGGAGCGGCGCGCGCGCTTCGCGGAAGCCGCCACGCATTCGGCCACGCGGTTTTCCGTGGAGTCTATGGCGGATGCCTACAGACATTTGTTAGAGAGACTCATGAATCGCAGCGATTCGGCCCTCAGCGCCTCCGAGGCATCCCAAGCCCTATGAGGCCAAGCCCTATGAGGTCGGAGACCAGATCCGCCGCGCTGCGCCCGTCCTTCCTGCTGTCCATCGATACCGAGGGCGACGATGTCTGGTCGAGGCCCAACCCGGTGCAGACCCGCAATGCCGAGACGCTCCCGCGTTTCCAGCACCTATGCGAGCGCCATGACCTGCGTCCGACCTACCTGACCAACTGGGAGATGGCGAACTGCCCGGCCTTCCAGGAACTCGGCCGCGACGTCCTCCGCCGAAACGTCGCCGAGATCGGCATGCACCTCCACGGATGGGATTCGCCGCCCATCGCCCCGCTCTCCTCCGACGATGCGACCCATCAGCCCTACCTCTTCGAGTACCCGGAGGCGGTGCGCAGGCAGAAGATCGAGGTCATGACCCGATGCCTGGAGGATACCTTCCAGATCCCGATCCTGAGCCACCGCGCGGGTCGCTTCGGCTTCGATGCCGTCTCCGCCCGGGCGCTGGAGGCGCTGGGCTACCTGGTCGACTGCTCGGTGACCCCGAACGTCTCCTGGGCTGCGCATCCCGGCTCGCCGACCGGCCGGGGCGGGGCCGACTTCTCGGCGTTTCCCGAGCACGCCTATCGGATCGACCTCGAGCGGATCGACAGGCCGGGGGAATCGCGGCTCCTGGAAATTCCGATGACCATCATCCGTCGTCGCCGTCCGCTTCCGGCGCGGCTGGCAAGGAAAATGCTCGGGAAGTCCGTGGACCGGGTGTTCTGGCTGCGCCCGAACGGCCGCAACCTGAAGGATCTGCTCGAAGTTCTGGACATCGCGGAATCGGAGGGGCGTGACTACGTACAATTCACGCTCCACTCCTCGGAGTTCATGCCGAACGGCAGCCCGACCTTTCGTACGAACGAAAGTATCGAGAAGCTCTACGACGACATGCAGGTTCTGTTCGAAGCGGCACGAGGACGTTTTACAGGGCGAACGCTGTGTGAACATCAATCCGTGTTCCACTGAGTGACGATACGACAACGGAGCATGCAGTCGATATGATAGAATCGCGATCGCGTGCCGATCAGGGACCCGTCGTCTTCTTCCTTCCAGGCCTCGATGTCGGCGGCGCGGAACGTCATACGATCGATCTGAGAGCCCGCCTGCGCCGCCGGGGCTGGGACACGCAGGTCGTGGTCTACGGCCCGCGCCGCTCGGAGGCGATCCTCCGCATGGAGGGCGCCGAGGACGTGCTGCAGCTCAACATCACCGGGATGTCCCGCCTCCGGGGCTGGGTGACCGCCTGGCGGGCCCTGCGGAATCTCCGGCCCGGCCTCATCGTCGCCGTCAACCAAGCGCCCCTGATCGTCGCCGTTCTCCTTCGGATGTTCGGGGCGTCCCGGGCACCCGTCATGGGCATCTTCCACACCACCGTGCTGAGGAAGTCCGAGGAACGAACCTTCTTCCTGTACCAGGCCGCCATCCGCCTCGCCGACGTCCTCGTCTACGTCAGCGCGAACCAGCGGGCCTACTGGACGAAGCGGCATCTCCGGTGCCGGAAGACGGCGGTGATCATCAACGGCGTCGATCACGCCCGCTTCAGCGAGGACGAGAACGCAGGTCCGGAGACGCGCCGACGATTCGGCCTCGCCGCGACCGACTACGTCATCGGCAACGTCGCGGCCCTCAGGCCCGAGAAGAACCACTGCCAGCTGGTCGAGGCGGTCGCCGTCCTGCGCCGGAACGGCATTCCGGCCCGCGCCCTGCTCGTGGGCGGCGGCCCGGCCCGCGCCGAGATCGTCGCCAAGGCCCGCGAGCACGGGATCGAGGAGCACATCGTCCTCGCCGGCGAGCAGGCCGACGTCCGGCCCCTGATCGCCGCCTGCGACGTGGGCGTGCTGTGCAGCAACGCGGTCGAGACCCTTTCCCTGTCGGCCCTCGAGTTCCTGGCCAGCGGCGTGCCGATGATCATGTCGGAGATCGGCGGCGCGTCGGAACTCGTCCGCGACGGCGTCAACGGCTACCTCTTCCCCAGCGGCGACACCGATATGCTGGTGAACCGCCTGGTCGCCGCCGCCGACCCGACGACCCGGGCCGGCCTCGCCGCGCAGGCCCGGCCGTCGGTCAGGGGCCTCTCGGTGGAGGGCATGGTCGACCAATACGCGCAGCTCTTCGGCGCCCTGCTCCGCGCTCCCCCAGCCCCGATCCGGACCCTGGCCCTGGACGATCGGTGACGGCCGGGCCGTCCCCCGTCGGACGCCACGGGGCGGACGGATGCCCGCCCTCCCGCGAACGCCCCTCAGGGCGCGACCACCCCCTCGCCGGGATTGTGGCGATAGGCATCCACATCGGCAATATTTCGCTTGGCGACGGCCGGAATGCCCGCGATCAGCGAATTGGGCGGCATGTCCTCGATCACGACGGCATTGGCCGCCACCACCGATCCGGCGCCGATGGTGATGGGGCCGATGATCTTGGCGCCCGCATGGACGATGACGTCCCGCTCCAGATGCGGGGCCCCCGGCAGCGGGGTCCGGCCGCCGAGCACGACGTGGACGCCGATCTCGCAACCATCCTCGATCACGGACGCGCCGTTGATCACGACGCCGATGCCGCTGTGATGGAACATCACGCCCGTCCCGATCGAGGCCCGCCCCGGGATGGAGGCGGCGAACCCGACACGGACGATGCCGTCGACGATGCGGGAGAGGGGACGAAGGCCAGCGAGGTGAAAGCGCCGGGAAAGCCGCTGGAGGGCAGCCACAGCCTGCATGCATGCACTCCGTCTATTCGATGAACGCGACGTCGTTATACGGCTGGTTCCAGATCAGGGAAATGGTTTTTGTGATTGGAATAATATCGCCAGTGGATGTCGTCCTTCCACCAATCTATAAACAAATGCATAGTCAGATGAGACAGATCGAGCGACCAGCGTGAAGCCTAAACTGACATTTTTCGTCCCAGGTCTCGCAATGGGTGGAGCGGAGCGACATACGCTCGACCTTCGCGCACGCTTCATGGAAAAAGGCTATCCGACCTCCGTCGTCGTGTTCGGTCGCGGCCAGTCTGCGCAGACCGTCGCCCTGCCGGGCGCCCAGGGAGCCCGGATGCTGGGCTGCCGCGGCCTCGCCGATATCGGCTCCTGGCTCCGGGTCGGGAAAGCGCTGCGGCAGGAGAACGCCGACGTTCTCTTCGTCATCAACCAAGCCCCGACCATCATGACCCTGCCGTTTCGCTGGAGTCTGCGCGGCAAGGTGGTCGGCATCTTCCACACGACGGTGCCGCGCCCGGGCGAGGGTCCCCGCACGGCGCTGTTCCGGATCGCGGCCCGGTTCCTCGACCGCCTCGTCTACGTCAGCGTCAACCAGCGAGACTACTGGCGCGCGCGCGGGCTCGCGTCAGCCCGGGACGAGGCGATCGTCAACGGGATCGACCTGGATCACTTCGCGCCCCGCCCGGCGGACCGTGCGGCCACCCGCTCCGCCTGGGGCGTCCAGCCCGACGACTTCGTCATGGGTCTGGTCGCGACGATGCGGCCCGAGAAGAACCACGCGCAGCTGATCGACGCCCTCGTGGCGCTCCGGCAACGGGGCGCTCCCGCCAAGGTCGTCTTCGTCGGCAACGGTCCCGATCGGGAGCGGCTGACGCGGGGGGTCGAGGCGGCCGGGATGACGCCGCACGTCGTGTTCACGGGCGAACAGGGCGACGTCCGACCGAGCATCGCCGGCTTCGACGTCGGCGTCCTGTGCAGCACGTCGATCGAGACCCTCTCCCTGTCGGCCCTCGAGATCCTCGCCGGCGGAGTCCCGCTGGTGCTCTCCGATATCGGCGGCGCCTCCGAGATCGTGCAGGACGGCGTCAACGGATACCTCTTCGAGGTCGGTCGCACCGATCAGCTGATCGATCGGCTCGCCCGCGTGGCGCAGCCGGAGGAACGTGCGCGCCTGGCCGGGGCGACCCGCCGGACCGCGGCGGCCTTCAGCGTGGACCGCATGCTCGCCTCCTACATCGCCCTCGTGGACGACCTGGTCGCGCCCAAGCGCTGAGGGCCGGCGCCGCGGTCTCACCCCCCGCGTCGACCGGCCGGGATCGGCCGGACCGGGCTTCGGCGCGGGCCGGCCCCGGCGCGCGCCGCTGGGTAGCAGCCCCCGGAGGTTCGGCTCGTCCGGGCGAAACGCGAGACGCGAGTGCCTGCGCGCGCATCATCATCTGCCTGCATCCCGGGCTTTCGAAGCGTCCCTGCGCAAGTGCAGTGCAACATCGCCGCTCGGCTTGACGGATCCGAACCGCGCATATTCTATGCGTATAGTTTGGATAGTTCGTCCGGTGCGAGAGCCAGGAGCGGTGCCATGCGTGATCGTCGTGCGTTTCTGAAGTCCTCGCTGACGGCGGCCGCCCTGGGCGCTACCGGGCTCCCGCTGTCCGGGATCCTGCGCGGCGCGCGCGCGGCCGATGGCCCCCTCGTCGTCGGCGCGCCGCTGCCGATCTCCGGGGCGTTCGCCGCGAACGGCAAGTACGCCTCGCTCGGCGCCGCCTTCGCCGCGCAGGAGGCCGGCAAGGTCCTCGGCCGCAGCGTCACGGTCGCGGACATCGACACGGAGGGCAAGCCGGCCCCGGCCGCCCGCAAGGTGCAGGAGGCGATGGCGCAGGGCACCCGGCTCTTCGCCGGCGGCATCCTCTCCTCCGAGGCGCTGGTGATGGGCAAGGAGGCGGCGAAATCCGAGGGCGTCTTCATCACCACGGCGGGCGCCGACGAGATCACCGGCTCGGACTGCAACCGCGGCACCTTCCGCTGGACGGTGCCGACCTTCGGCGCCATCGCGCAGACGGTGCGCCCGCTCGTCGCGCAGATGCCCCAGGCCAAGCGCTGGTACACGATCACCCCGCAATACGTGTTCGGCGAGGGCCTCCTCAGCGCCGCCAAGGCGGTCTTCCAGGAGAAGGGCATCGAGCATGTCGGCAACAGCTACCACTCGCTGGCCGAGAAGGAGTTCAGCGGCTACCTGACCAACGCGATCGCGGCCAAGCCCGACGTGCTGCTGCTCCTCAACTTCGGCTCGCAATCCTCGGATGCCCTGCGCCAGGCGGTCAGCTTCGGCCTCAAGAAGCGCATGACCATCGTGCTCGCCTGGGCCTCGGGCCTGGAGCAGTTCGAGGCCCTGGGCGCCGACCTCTGCGAGGGCGTCTACTTCGGCGCGCAGTACTGGCACGGCATCGACTCGCCCCTGAACAAGGCCCTGGTGGCCAAGGTCCGCGAGACCGCCAAGATGACGCCGAACTACTCCTTCGCCGGCTCCTACCAGATCACCAAGCTGCTCCTCGACGCGGCCACCAAGGCCGGCAGCGCCGACGGCCCCGCCGTGATCAAGGCGCTCGAAGGGATGCGCTACGCGGGTCTCACCGGCGAGGAGGAGATCCGGGCCGCCGACCACCAGGTCATCAAGGATTACTACCTGCTCAAGGGCAAGGCGAAGTCCGCCATGAAGGACAAGGACGATTTCGCCGAGGTCATCCAGTCCGGCAAGTCGTTCCTCTCGCCCGAGGCCGCCGGCTGCAAGATGACGTGAGGGCTGCCGCTGAACCCTCCCCCCTCCGCGGGGGAGAGGGAGCCACGTCTTGCGACCCGGACGAAACCTCGCGACGCGAACGACATCCTGGCTGAACGGGAGACCCCGTGACCTACCTGTTCCAGATCCTGAACGGCCTCGGGCTCGGGATGCTCTACTTCCTCCTGGCGGTGGGCCTGAGCATCATCTTCGGGTTGCTGCAATTCGTGAACTTCGCGCACGGGGCGTTCTACCTCCTCGGCGCCTACCTCGCCTACGAGGGCGTGGAGCGCGGCCTGAGCTTCTGGGTGGCGATGCCGCTCGCCGCCCTGGTCGTCGCTGGGGTGGCGGGCCTGACCGAGCGGCTGCTCCTGCGCCGGGTCTACAAGCTGCCGCACACCTTCCACATCCTCGTCACCGTCGGCCTCGCCCTGGTGGTGCAGGAACTCGTCATCATCGTCTGGGGTCCCCTCGGCGGGAACGTCGCGCCGCCGGACGCACTCAGCGGCGTGATGATCCTCGGCGACTTCGTCTATCCGGAGTACCGGCTCTTCGTGATCGGCTTCACGGCGATCCTGGCGGCAGGCCTGTGGTGGCTCCTCGACCGGACGCGGCTCGGCGCCATCGTCCGCGCGGGCTCCGAATCCCCGTCCAACATGGCCCTGCTCGGCTACGACACCCTGCGCATCAACACCGCCGTCTTCGCCCTCGGGGCCGGGCTGGCGGGCCTGGCCGGGGCGCTGGCCGCCCCCATCCGCGGCGTCGAGCCCTTCATGGGCGTCGAGGCCCTGGGCATCGCCTTCGTGGTCGTGGTGATCGGCGGGATGGGCAGCTATGCCGGGGCGCTCGCCGCCGGCCTCCTCGTCGGCATCGCGCAGAGCCTGATGGCCACCCTGTGGCCCGAAGGCGCGCGCCTCGTCATCTATCTCGGCATGGCCGGCATCATCATGGCGATGCCGCGCGGCCTGTTCGGCCGGGCCTGAGGAGGAACTGGCGATGATTCCCCTTCTCGACCGGCCCCTGGTGCAGTTCGGCCTCGCGGTCGCGACCGTGCTGATCCTGCCGCTCGCCATGCGCTCCGGCACGCTGGCCAGCGAGATCCTGATCTACGGGCTGGCGGTCGCCGCCTGCAACCTGCTGCTGGGCTACACCGGCCTCCTCTCCTTCGGCCAGGGCATCTTCTTCGGCCTGGGCAGCTACGTCGCCGGTCTCGGCCTCGTCCGGGCCGGCCTGCCGGCCCCCGTCATGCTGCTGCTGTCGCTGGCGCTCGGCGCCCTGGTGGCGGCCGCGGTGGGCTGGGTCTCGATCCGGCGCCAGGGCGTCTACTTCGTGATGCTGACGCTCGCCTTCTCGCAGATGTTCTACTTCCTGGCCTACACCTTCAGCGGCCTCACCGGCGGCGACAACGGCCTCCTCGACATCCCGCGCCCGCGCCTCGCCGGCACGGTCCTGTCCGATCCCTGGACCTACTACGCCTTCGTGGCCGTGCTCTTCCTCGCGCTCTTCGCCGCCCTGCAGCGGGTCGCGCTCTCGACCTTCGGGCGCACCCTGCTCGCCATCCGCGACAACGAGGGCCGGGCCGGGGCGATCGGCTATCCGGTGCGCGCCTTCAAGGTCGCGGCCTTCGCGATCTCCGGCGCGGTCACCGCCTTCGCGGGCGCGCTCCACGCCATGCTGATCGGCGTCGCGCCGCTCTCGAACATCGACTACCACACCAGCGAGACCCTGCTGATCATGACGATCATCGGCGGCAGCGCGAACCTGTTCGCCTCGCTCCTCGGGGCCGGCGCCTACCTGCTCGCCGCCGACGCCCTCTCGGCGATCTGGCCGCGCTGGCTCCTGCTGCTCGGGCTCCTCCTCATCGTCATCACGCTGTTCCTGCAGCGCGGCCTCTGGGGCCTGATCGAGTGCGCCGTCGCCCTCGTGACGCGGGCGCCGCCGCCCGACGACCCCGCGCCCGACCGCCCGGTGGTGGCGAACCCCGAGGTCGCCCCCGTGGCGGAGGGGGTTCCCGCGGTCGAGGCCGGCCGCGCTCCGGAGGTCGCCCGATGAGCGCGCCGATCCTCGCCACCGACGCCTTGAGCGTCCGCTACGGCAGCTTCGTCGCCCTGCAGGACGTGACCCTGAGCATCGCCGAGAACAGCGTCCACTCGATCATCGGCCCGAACGGCGCCGGCAAGACCACCCTGTTCCATGCGCTGACAGGCCGGATCGCGCCCTCGGCCGGGCGCATCACCCTCGCCGGCCGGGACATCACCCGCACCGCCGACCATGAGCGCGTGCGCCTCGGCCTCGCCCGCTCCTTCCAGGTCACCAGCCTCTTCCCGACGCTGAGCGTTCGCGAGAACCTGCGGCTGGCCGCGCAGGGCAAGACGCCCTGGCAGGCGCTGGCCCCCTGGCGCCGGGCCGAGGCGAACCGGCCGGCGCTGGCGGTTGCCGAGGCGATGCTGGAGCGCCTCGACCTCGCCCGGGTGGCCCTGCGCGCCGCCGGCGCGCTCTCGCACGGCCAGCAGCGGCGCCTCGAAGTCGGCATGGCCATGGCGGCGGCCCCGAAGGTCATCCTCCTCGACGAGCCGACCTCCGGCATGGGCATCGACGACATCGGCGCGATGACGGCGCTGATCCGCGATCTCGGCCGCGACCACACCGTCCTGTTCATCGAGCACAACATGGGCATCGTCATGAACATCTCGGACACCGTGACGGTGATGCGCGCCGGCCGGGTCCTGGTGGAGGGGCCGCCGGCCCGGGTCCGCGACGACCCGGAGGTGAGGCGGGCCTATCTCGGCAACATGATCACGGGCGACCTGACCCCTGCCCGGGCGCACGTCTCGTGAGCGGCCCCGTCGCCCTCAGCCTGGACGGGGTCCAGGGCTTCTACGGCAAGAGCCACATCCTCCAGGGCGTCGACCTGGAGGTGCGCGACGGCGAGATCGTCTGCCTGCTCGGGCGCAACGGCGCCGGCAAGACCTCGACGCTCAAGGCGATCAGCGGACTCCTGCCCCCGCGCGGCGGCCGGGTGCGCTTCCGCGGCGCCGACGTGGCGGGCTGGCCCGCCCACCGCATCGCCCGGGCGGGCCTCACCCTCGTGCCGGAGGATCGCGGCATCTTCAGCCTCCTCAGCGTCGCGGAGAACTTGGCCATCGCCGTGCGCAAGGGCTCGCCCTGGGGCCTGCGGGACATCTTCACGATGTTCCCGCGCCTGGAGGAGCGCCGCCGCAACGGGGGCGCGCAGCTCTCGGGCGGCGAGCAGCAGATGCTGTCGATCGCCCGCGCCCTGCTCTCCGGACCGAAGCTCCTCATGCTCGACGAGCCGGTGGAGGGCCTCGCCCCCGTCATCGTCGAGGAGATCGTCACTCAGATCCGGGCCATCCGCGACGCCGGGGTCCCGATCCTGCTGGTGGAGCAGAACCTCGCGGTCTGCACGAGCCTTGCAGACCGCCACTACATCCTCGAACTCGGCCGCGTCGCCTACGCGGCCGGCAATGCCGACTTCGTCGCCGACGAGGCGGCGCGCGACCGCTTCCTCGGCGTGAAGGCGGCGTGAGCAGAACGGAATCCAGGACACAGATGTCGAACCTCACCATCAACGCCAAGCGCCTCTGGGACAGCCTGACCGAGACCGCCGCCATCGGCGCCACCCCCGACGGCGGCATCGCCCGCCTGACGCTCAGCGACGAGGACCGCCGGGTGCGCGACTGGCTGCGGAGCCAGGTCGAGGCTCTGGGCTGCACCCTCACGGTGGATGCGGTCGGCAACATGTTCGCCCTGCGCCCCGGCCGGAACCCGGAGCTGAAGCCGATCGCCCTGGGCAGCCACCTCGACACCCAGCCCACCGGCGGCAAGTTCGACGGCGTGCTCGGCGTGCTGGCCGGGCTCGAGGTGCTGCGCACCCTCGACGGGGCCGGCTACGTCACCGAGGCGCCGCTCCTGCTGGTGAACTGGACCAACGAGGAGGGCGCGCGCTTCGCCCCCGCCATGCTGGGCTCCGGCGTCTATGCGGGCATCTATGATGGCGACTGGGCCGAGGCGCGCCAGGACAGCGCCGGCACGCGCTTCGGCGCGGCCCTCGACGCGATCGGCTATCGCGGCGAGGCCCGGCCCGGGTCGGTGCCGTTCGGGGCGATGTTCGAGCTGCACATCGAGCAGGGCCCGATCCTGGAGGCGGAAGGCGCCACCATCGGCGTGGTGCAGGGCGTGCAGGGCATGCGCTGGTACGAGGTCACCCTGGAGGGTCAGTCCGCCCATACGGGCTCGACCCCGATGCCGATGCGGCGCAACGCGCTCCTCGGCGCCGCCCGCCTGGTCGAGGCGGTGGATGCCGCCGCCCAGGCGCATGCCCCCGATGCGGTCGGCACCGTCGGCCACCTCACGGTGACGCCGAACTCCAACAACGTCATCCCGGGCCGCGTCTTCCTCACCGTGGACCTGCGCCACCCGCAGGACGCGGTGCTCGACGCCATGGAGGCGGCTCTGCGCGACGCCCTCGACCGCGTCACGGCCGGCCTCTCGCTCACGGGCACGCTCCAGGTCATCGCCCGGACCGCGCCCGTCGCCTTCGATTCCGGCTGCATCGCCTCCGTCCGGCGCGCGGCCGAGAAGGGCGGCCACGCCACCCGCGACATGGTCTCGGGGGCCGGGCACGACGCCGCCCACGTGGCCGCCCTGGTGCCCACCACCATGGTGTTCGTGCCGAGCGCCGGGGGCCTCAGCCACAACCCGGCCGAATCGACCGCCCCGTCCGAATGCGCCGCCGGCGCGCAGGTCCTGCTCGACGCGGTGCTCGACTACGATTCCCGCCACGCCCCCGCGGCCTGATCCCGATCCCAGCAAGGCTTCGAAGCGCATGCGTATCGTCACCGCCCGGGTGAACCACGAGACCAACACCTTCTCGCCCCTGGCGACCCCACTGGCCGCCTTCGACCCGCTCTGGGGCGAGGCGGCCCTGGCGGCCGGGCGCGACAGCACCACGGCGCTCGGCGCCTTCATCCGCTTCGGGGAGGCGCGCGGCGCCACCGTCGCGGTGCCGGTCTCGGCCCATGCCAACCCGAGCGGCCCGGTGGCGGACGCGGCCTTCGAGGCGCTCGCCGCGGCGATCCTCGACGCGATCCGCCCCGGCTGCGACGCCATCCTCCTCGACCTGCACGGGGCGATGGTGACGCAGAGCCACGACGACGGCGAGGGCGAGCTCCTGGCCCGCATCCGCGCCCTGGCGCCCGGCGTGCCGCTCGGCGTCGCCCTCGACCTCCACGGCAACGTCACCGACCGGATGGTGGCGAACTGCGACGCGATCGCCGGCTTCAAGACCTACCCGCACGTCGACATGGCCGAGACGGGGGAGCGGGTGGCCGGCATCGTCGGGCGCATGCTCGACGAGGGCCTGGCGCCGCGCCGGGCCCGGGTCCATCCGCCCATGCTCGCCCACACCCTGCGCATGGACACCCGCGTGCCCGGCCCGATGCGGGACGCCGTGAGGGCGGCCAAGGCCGTGGAGGCCCGGCCCGGCGTGCTCGCCGCGACGATCTTCGGCGGATTCTCCCTGGCCGACCTCGCCGAGGCCGGCGTCTCCGTCACGGTGACGGCGGAGACGCAGGGCGCCGCCGACGCGGCGGCCCGCGACCTCGCGGCCGGGCTCTGGGAGGCGCGCGACGACTTCGTCTACGCGGAGGCGCCGCTGGCCGCGTCCATCGCGGCGGCGCAGGCGGCGCTGGCCGGTCCGGGGGTCGGTCCCGTGCTCCTCCTCGACCACGGCGACAACTGCATGTCGGGCGGCACCTGCGACGTGATGGACGTCCTCGCCGCCGCCCTGGCGGCCGGGATGGACGGCATCCTCGCCGGCCCGATCTGCGATCCGGAGGCCGTCGCGGCCCTGCACGCGGCGGGCGTCGGCGCCCGGGTCGAACGCGGCCTCGGCAACCGCGTGGCCCTGCCGGGCTTCGAGCGCCAGGCCCCCCTCCCCGTCACCGGGACGGTGACGGCCCTGGGCGACGGCGAATACGTCATCACCGGCCCGACCTATACGGGCCAGCGCTGCCGCATGGGCCGGGCGGCGGTGCTCGACACGGGTGCGGCCCGCATCCTCGTCACGGAGGAGCCGCACGAGCCCTGGGACCTCGGCGTGTTCACGGGCTCGGGCCTCGACCCGGCCGCGGCCCGGGTGCTGATCCTGAAGTCGCGGATGTATTGCCGCCCGGTCTTCGAGCCCATCGCCCGGGCGGTGGTGGAATGCGCGAGCCGGGGCGTCACCAGCTCCGATTACGGGCTGTTCCCGTTCGCCAGGCTCGCCCGCCCGATCTTCCCGCTCGATGCCGGCGTGGCCTGGACGCCGCGATGAGCCGGTCGGCGCGATGAGCACGCGGGAAGCGGACGGCCCGCCCGCGCCGATGCGGCGGATCAAGCTGTCGGACCAGATCGCGGAGGACCTCTGCAACCGGATCGCCCGCGAGCGGCTGGCCCCCGGCGACCGCCTGCCGAACGAGCGCGCCCTGATGCAGCATTACGGCTGCGCCAAGGGCACGATCCGCGAGGCCCTGAAGGCCCTGGAGGTCCAGGGGCTGGTGACGATGCAGTCCGGTCCCAATGGCGGCCCGGAGATCCGCCCGATCTCGGTGGACGCCGCCGCACAGCAGCTGCGCCGGTTCCTGCACTTCCAGGAGCTCGACT
This sequence comes from Methylobacterium sp. Leaf104, assembly GCF_001422885.1. Lineage (GTDB taxonomy): Bacteria > Pseudomonadota > Alphaproteobacteria > Rhizobiales > Beijerinckiaceae > Methylobacterium. The sequence goes on from NZ_LMMZ01000012.1 coordinate 169,820, forward strand.
TCGCCCAGGTCTATGCCCTGCGCCGCAGCCTGGAGGTGACGCTCGGCGTCAGCGTGGTCGGTCGCCTCGGCGAGGCGGAGTTCCGCCGTCTGGAGGAGAACATGGCCGCCTGCGAGGCCGCCAATGCCGGCGATGGCCGGGGCCTCGGCCGCGTGGTCGAGGTCGATTTCCACGACATCCTGTGCGACGCCAGCGACAACCCGCTGCTGGCCTTCATGTGCCGGTTCCTGAACAGCCTTCTGCGCGACCTCGTGGAGTTCCGCAGCGACAGCCTCACCGAGCACGAGGCCTTCGGCGCCCACAACCTCGCCAGCCACCGCGCCCTCGTGGCCGCCTACCGCGCCGAGGACGCCGAGGCCGTCCGCCGCGAGATGCACGACCACATGTGCTGCGCCGAGCACTTCATGCAGCGCCTCGACGCCAAGTTCCGCAAGGACCTGCTGAGCCGGCAGGGAACGAACGGCGCGGGGTCGTGAGCGGACGCGGATACGTCCGCTGACGCGGAGACCTGCGGATCGGCGAGTCCGCCTGTGCCACCGAATCCGGACGACCAAGTCCGCCGGCGGCAGCGGCATCAACAGGCCTCGTCTTGAGGGTTGCTCGGCGCGCCAGCGACGACGCACATCATTCCCGGTGCGACAAAATGCCTTTTGCGCCGATGCGCTTGTATTGCGGCGCGGACTGATCGCCGCGATTTGCAAAACGACTTGGCACGCGCGTCTTGCTGCAGGCATCAATGGCTAAGCTAAGACTGACCGGTCGTTCTCGCGCGTGCGAATATCTCACGCCGGAAATGCACGCCCCATAATCCCGGCCTCCACTCACACTCCCATGATTTTCCTTGCTTCGAGAACAGAATTCCTAGCGTATTGTCTGTGAATACGCATATTTTCTCCTCTTTAACGCAGTATAATATTTGAAATAATATTCTTGATTGCACAGATTTTACCCATATGCTGCCAATTCTGTTTGAGAACATGCGTTTCACAGCAAACATCTCGTCTCGACAAGATGTTTTGCAAATTTGCAGTTTTGTGCAGAAAGCGAAAACGATCGCACGGAAGCACGCCAGCGAACGGACGTTATTGTGACGATTTACTACGTCGATAAGTCTTCCAAGTTTGCTTCGGACCGAAATCCCGGCACATCGGCAGCGGCCCCCCTCACCAGCCTCGAGGCGGTCAACAAGCTCAAGCTCCAGGCCGGTGACACCGTCGCCTTCAAGGCCGGCACCGCCTACACCGCCTCGGCCGCGGGCACGGGCGCCCTCAACATCACCGCCTCGGGCACCGAGAAGGCCCCGATCACCTTCACCACCTACGGCACGGGGCCGGCCGCCACGATCGCCAACAGCGCGGCGGGCTACTCGGACGCCATCAACGTGGCCAATGCCAAGTACGTCGTCATCGACGGGCTGACCATCACCGGCGCCGCGCAGGCCGGCGTCAACGTCACCAAGTCGGCCAGCCACATCACGATCCGGAACGTGGAGGCGAGCCAGGTCGGTGAGGGCGTGATGCTCAACGGCACCGACAACCTCGTCACGCGCAGCTACTTTCATGATCTGAAGATGATCAAGAACACGGCCAACGTGTACGACGACGATTACGGCGCGGTCGGCGTGATGATCGGCAACAGCAACAACGAGGTCTCGTACACCAGGATCGTCAACGCCAAGGCGCCGAGCTTCGACTACGGCCACGATGGCGGCGGCATCGAGCTGTTCGGCACGATGAACAACGTCAAGATCCACGACAACTGGATCGAGAACACCGTCGGCTTCATCGAGGCCGGCGGTTACAAGAATTCTCTGACGAACATCTCCATCACGAACAACGTCAGCCTGAACAACAACGGCTTCCTCGTCCTGCACAACGGCGGGGGCAACTTCGCCAGCACGTTCAGGAACGTGGACCTATCTCACAATACGATCGTCGAGCAGAAGAACACCGCAAAGAGCTTGGCAAGCGTTTTCCTGGATGCGGCCTACAAAGCGGGACAGCTTTCTTTTCATGACAGCATCATCTACCTGAATGCCGGCGACTCGTTCTTCAAGCAGTCCGGCGCTTATCACAGCAACAATGTCTTCTATAAACTTTCGAGCGCAACGCATCTCTACAATGATTGGGGCATGACGCTCGGGAGCGGCGAAAAATTCGCGACGCTCGCATCCGCCGGCACGTCCTCGATCGTCCAGGCCCTCGCGGCGCAGGCGAGTGGTGCCGGATCGACGCTCGTCGCCGCGACGCAAACGGGGCCGGCCTTCGCCGCATCGCACGCCGTGACGGGGACGATGCCGACATCCGCCTCGACCCAGATCGCCACGCCCGCCTCGACCCTCGAGCCCGCTCTCAAACAGGCCGCGGCACCGGCGCCGATCCCGAGCGAACCGGCCCGAACCGAGCGTGCGCTCGTCGACGGCGACCGGGTCATGTCCACCTACGACGCCTCCGGCAAACTCGCCAGCAAGGTCGTGCAGCACGCCGACACGTCCTACGACGTCTATGTCGACGGCCTGGCCGGCAAGGCCTACGCCTCGGCTCACACCCGCTACGACGGGACCGGCAAGATCGTCCTGCAGGAGCAGTTCCGTGACGATGGCAGCCTGATGATGCGCAAGATCAGCGGGACGGACATAACCACCGAGACCTACGACGCCGGCGGCGCGGCCATCAGGACGGTGGTTCAGCACCCGGACAAGACCTCCGATGTCTACCTGGCCGGCCTCACCGGCAAGGACCATGTCGCCGAACACGCCCGCTACGCTGCCAATGGCAAGATCGGCTTCGTGGACCGGACGAAACCGGACGGTTCGCATGTCCAGACCGCCTATCAGGCCGATCAGACGCTGGTTTCCACGCCCGGCGTGAGCGACATCCTCAAGAGCGCCGGCGGCGATACGTTCGTGTTCGCGTCCGGCTTCGGACAGGACACCATCACGGGATTCCATGCGGGCGCGGGCAGCGGACACGACATCCTGCGGCTGGACAAGGCCCAGGTCTCGAGCTTCGCGGCGCTTCAGGATCACATGACGGATGCGGGAGCCGATACCCTGCTGACGCTGGGCGCCCACGACACGATCCTGCTCAAGGGCGTGGAGAAGGCTCTGCTGACGGCCGAGAACGTCCATATCCAGGATCACGGCCTGCTTCACGCCTGATCCGGGGGAGACCGGCCGGCGGAGGAGCGGGCTGGCGCGGGCCGGCGGAGCGTGCCGTGCCGGACGGCTTCGTCGAGGCCGCCTCGACCGTCGCGTCCCGCATCGGCGGAGCGCCCGCGCCGACGTCGGCGGAGGGTGAAGCCAATCCCGCCATGGCATCCGGCCTCCGATCCGGTACAGCTTGCGCATCGGGCCGTCCGGCCCGGCCAGCGTATCGGACGGCGGGGAGCGACGGGTGAATCTGCAGGGACAGCCCCCGGAGCCGGCCATCCGCCCCGGTTCGACAGCCGGCCGGGCCGCCGAGGTGTTCCGCGTGTTCTTGAAGCTCGGCCTGACGTCCTTCGGCGGTCCGATCGCGCATCTCGGTTACTTCCGGGAGGAGCTGGTGCATCGGCGGCGCTGGATCGACGAGGCGGGCTATGCCGACCTCGTGGCCCTGTGCCAGTTCCTGCCGGGGCCGGCCTCCAGCCAGGTCGGATTCTCCCTCGGGCTGCTGCGGGGCGGCGGGCTCCTCGGCGGACTCGCCGCCTGGACGGCCTTCACGCTGCCCTCCGCCCTGGTGCTCCTCGCCTTCGCCCTCGGGGCCGGCTCCCTGACGGGACCCTGGGCGGGGGCCGTGCTGCACGGCCTCAAGCTCGTGGCCGTGGCGGTGGTGGCCCAGGCCGTCTGGGGCATGGCCCGCGCGCTCACCCCGGACCGTCCCCGCGCCGGCATCGCCGTCGCGGCGCTGATGGGGGTGGTCTTCCTGCCCGGGGCCGTCGGTCAGGTGCTGGTGATCGCCCTCGGCGCCGCGGCCGGGCTGCTCCTGTGCCGGGCCGAGCCCATGGCGACCGGGGGCCGCCGCCTGGCGGTGCCGGTCTCGCGCCGGGCCGGCGCGGCGGCGCTCATCCTGTTCGCGGGGCTGCTCGTCGGCCCGGCTCTCCTCGTGCCGGCCCTGGGCGCACAGAGCGGCGGCGCCGGTCCGGCGGGCCAGGGGCTCGCCCTGTTCGACGCCTTCTACCGCTCGGGCGCCCTGGTGTTCGGCGGCGGCCACGTCGTGCTGCCGCTGCTGCAGGCGGAGGTGGTCGGCCCCGGCTGGATCGACCCGGCCCGGTTCCTGGCCGGCTACGGCGCCGCCCAGGCGGTGCCGGGGCCGCTCTTCACCGTGGCGGCCTATCTCGGCGCCGCGGTCGGGCCGGTGCCGAACGGCCTGCCCGGGGCGGCCATCGCCCTGGTGGCGATCTTCCTGCCGGGCCTGCTCCTGGTCTACGGCGCCCTGCCCTACTGGGACGGCCTGCGTGCCCGGCCCCTGGCCCAGGCGGCGATGCGCGGCACCAACGCCGCCGTGGTCGGCATCCTCGGAGCCGCCCTCTACGATCCCGTCTGGGTCAGCGCGGTGGGCAATGCCCGCGACTTCGCCCTCGCGGTCCTGGCCTTCGTGCTGCTCACCGTGGGGCGGGCGCCGCCCTGGATCGTCGTCCTCGTCACCGCGGCCGGCGGGCTCGTGCTGGCCCAGCTCCGCTGAGGCTCACGGGCGCACCGCCGGGGTCTCGACCGGCAGGGGCGCGGCCCGGTCCATGAGGTAGCGCTCCAGGGCGACGAACTCCGCCGCGCCGTAGGCGAAGGGCTCGGCCCGCATCCCCGTCATGCAGTTGCGCAGCCGCCGCTGCACCGAGCCGACCCCCTGCCATTCGAGGCGGTAGAGCGGGTAGCCGGTCGGGTGTCCCTGCGGGATCAGGGCGGCGCCCAGGCGGAGCCCGTGATGGTCGTCGTGGCAGGCGGCGCAGGACAGGCCGAGCTGGCCCATGCGCTGCGTGAACAGCGCCCGGCCGGCCGCCCGGGCGGGGCCGAGTCGGGGATCGTCCGGGACCGTGATCGGCAGGCCCGCGGATTGGGCGGCGACGTAGGCGGTGAGCCCGAGGAGCTCGCGGCTCTCGTACGGATAGGGCTCCGCGCCCTGGTGGCGCCGGCGGCAGGCGTTGATCCGGCCCTGGAGGTCGATCGGGGCCGCGGTCTCGGCGTCCCAGGCCGGGTAGCGGGCGGCGACGCCGCGCATCGTGGCCGCCGCCTCGCCGTGGCAGCCCGCGCAGGCGGGCCGGTCCGGGGCCGGCGGCCTGCCCCAGAGGTCGGCGCCGTCCTCGAGCCAGAGCAGGGCCGGGTTCGCCATCCCGTCGCGCTGCATCGCCTGGATGTCCGGGCTCATGGTCTCGAAGCTCGAGCGCCGCTCGGCCGGCGGGATCTCGGCCGCCCGCGCCGGTCCCGCCGCCAGGGCCGCGAGCATCAGGAGCGCGGGTCGCCTCACGTCACCGTCAAGGTCGCGGTCTCGGTCTGCGCAAACCCGTTGTCGCCGCGCCAGGTCAGGGTGAGCGTGCCCGTCCGCGTCGCCCGCAGGGTGAAGGTCAGGTAGGGGTTGGCGGCGGTCGCGGGAAACAGCTCGGCCCGAAACACCGTCTCGCCCTCGTAGAGGCAGGTGAACTCGGTGATGATGTCCCGCGGGCGGATGCGCCCGTCGGCCCCCGGCCGGAAGCCGGTCTCCATCGGGTGGGAGATCAGGGTCTTGATCGTGACGACCTCGCCGGCCTGGGCGGTCTTCGGCACGTTGATCAGGGTGCGGGCCATGGCGGCTCAGCCCTCCAGGCAGGCGGCGAGGGTGACGATGGCGTCGGCCGTGGTCGACCAGTAGCGCCCGTCGCTGGTCTCCGCGACGGCGGTGATGCGCTGCGTGTCGGCCAGCCGGATGCGGGTCGTGATCGCGGCGCGACCTCCACACGACCCCAGGTATGCGGTGATGACATTCGGCTGCGGATTCTTGTCGTTGAACACCGCGATGCGGCGGACATGGTCCTCCGGGGTCATCGGGCTGTCCACCGTCACGGTGATCGTCACCGCGTTGCCGTTCTCGACCAGCGGCGGCAGGTCGAGCCGGATGCGTCCCGGGTAGATCTCGGCGTCGCCCGCGAAGCGCCGGATGGCCTCGGCCGTGCTCTCGGTGCGGATGGCGGCCCCGGCCGCCACCGGGCGCAGGGCGAGCGTCGCGGCGAGGCCCGGCCCGAGGGCGAGGAGACGGCGGCGGCTCGGGGCGTGGGGTGTCTGCGGGCTCACGGCGCCGGCCTCTCCGAAGGGGTGTCGCGCAGGGTCGCCAGGAAGGCGACGACGTCCTCGATCTCCTGAGGTTCCAGCACCGGCCGGCCCCGCCACGCCGCACCTATCCGCGTGGTACCCGCGAGACTGTAATAGGAGGGCATGATGGTGTCCGGGTTCAAGACCCGGCCATCGACGAGGCGCAGGCGCAGGGCGCCGGGCGCGAACCGGTCGCCGACGCCCGTGAGATCGGGGCCGAGATTACCAGGGAAGCGCTCCTCCGGGAACGGTCCGGCATGGCAGAGCAGGCAGAGCCCCTTCGTGCGGTCGACGACGAGGGCGCGGCCCCGCGCGGGATCGCCCGGCACCCCGGTCAGGCTCGCCGGTATGGTGTGGTCGACGATGGCGACGGACCGCAAGCGCTCCGCGCCCGGCTCGGCCTCCGCCCGCACGACGAGGATCGTGCAGCCGATCCAGACCCATCCGGCGACCCGCCTCACCCGAAGACCTGCCGGGTGATCGTGCGGTACCAGTCGGCGGCATAGAGCGCTTCCTGCTCGCGCAGGGCCATCGGCGCATCGAGCGGACTGATCCCGCCGGCGCCTTCCACATCGGCGAGGACACCGCCGGCCGGGTGGTAGACGCCCGCGATCGAGATCCCGTAGCCGGGCGCCACCAGGCTGTAGCAGGTGTTGATCAGCTTCGGCGTTCCGGGCGCCCGGCCGGCCAGGAGGTCGATCACCGCATCGGCGCAGACCTTGGCCTGGACGTTGGCCGAGAAGGCGGATTTCGGCATCGCTCCGGCGATGGCCGCGTCGCCGATGACGTGGATGCCGGGCACCAGTCGGGATTCGAAGGTGACGGGGTCGATCGGGCACCAGCCGCTGCGGTCGGCGACTCCCGCAACAACAGCGATCCGGCCGGCCCGTTGGGGCGGGATGATGCAGGCCACGTCCGCCTTGTAGTCCGAGAAGTCGGTACGGACGATCATGGCGTCCGGGTCGACGGCGCTGACCTGGCCGCCCTCCGCCAGCGGCACGTATTCAAGCTGGGTCGGATAGAGCGCCTTCCAGGCCGACTGGAACAGGCGCTGCTTCGAGAAGGTGTCCTTGGCGTCGAGGAGGATCAGCTTGGCGCGCGGCTTGGTGGTCTTGAGCACATGAGCGATCAGGCTCGCCCGCTCGTAGGGGCCGGGCGGGCAGCGATAAGGATTGCCCGGCACCGCCAGTACCACGGTACCGCCGTCGGGCATCGCGGCGAGCTGCCGGGCGAGGAGCAGCGTCTGCGCGCCCGCCTTCCAGGCATGGGGCATGCGCTCGGCCGCCGCCGCGTCGTAACCGGGAATGGCGTCGAAGCGCAGGTCGATCCCCGGCGAGAGCACGAGGCGGTCATAGGCGAGCGCGGTGCCGTCAGCGAGGGTGACTTGGCGCGGCCCCGCCTCGATTCCGGTGGCGGCGGCGTGCACCACCTGGATACCCGCACGGGCGAGCCCTTCGTAGCCGAAGCGCTGCGCCGCCATGGGCTGGAGGCCGGCGATGACCTCGTTGCTGAACGGGCAGGAGACGTAGGTCGGGCTCACCTCCACGAGCGTCACGTCGAGGCCACCACGATTGAGTACGCGCGCCGCCGTGGCTCCGCCGAAGCCGCCGCCGATCACCACCACCTTCGCGGCGGCCTGGGCCAGCGCCGGCCGCGCCAAGGCGAGGGCTGCACCGGTGGCGAGGAGCGCACGGCGTGTCGTGGTCATGGCTGCCCCTGCCGTGCGAGATAGGCCGCGATGGCCCGGCTCTCTTCCTCCGAGAAGCCCTTGGCGATGCGGCTCATGACGCTCGCGGGTCGCACGCCCGAGCGGTACTCGGCCAGCGCCGCCGCGATATCGGCCTCGGGACGGCCCTCGATCGCCCCCATCGCGGCGCCCTCGGCATGGCATCCGGCACAGGAGGTTGCCCCCGGCGGCGGGCGCTCCGCCGCCGAGGCCGACCCGACCGGGCCGGCCAGCAGCCAGACTACGACGACGGCGACGCGCATCACGCCCGCCGCAGATCCGTGTTCTTCACGGGCATCTGGCGCACGCGCTTTCCCGTTGCCGCGAAGATGGCGTTCAGCACGGCGGGGGCCGCCACCGCGATGGTGGGCTCGCCGACGCCGCCCCAGAATCCGCCCGACGGCATCACGATGGTCTCGACCACCGGCATCTCTTCGAGGCGCATCACCGGATAGGTGTCGAAGTTCGTCTGCTCGATGCGGCCGTCCTTGACCGTGCATTCCTGGTAGAGGGCCGCCGACAGGCCGTACACGAAGGAGCCCGCGATCTGGGCATCGATCTGCTGCGGATTGAGGGCGTGGCCCGGATCGGTGGCCGCGACGATGCGGTGGACCTTGACCGCCCCGTCATCGCCGACCGAGACCTCGGCCACCGCCGCCACGTACGAGCCGAAACCCATCATCTGAGCGAGGCCGCGGTGGATGCCTTGCGGAGGCTTCGAGCCCCAGCCGGCCTTGTCCGCCACAGCCTGCAGCACCGCCCGGTGCTTGGGATGCTTGTCCATCAGCTTCAGCCGGAAGGCCAGGGGATCCTGCCCCGCCGCATGGGCGAGTTCGTCCATGAAGCATTCCAGGTAGATGGCGTTCGGGTTCATGTTCACGCCGCGCCAGAACCCCGGCGGTACGTGCGGGTTGCGCATCGCGTGATCGACCAGGATGTTCGGGATGGCGTAGCCGATCGCCGCCTCGGCGCCGCCGGGATTGAGGCCCTGGAACACCACGGGGTCCTTGCCGTCCACCATCCGGTTCGGCGCCACCGAAACGAGGATCGACTGGCCCGAGATGCGCATGTGCAGCCCGGTGAGGTTGCCGCCCTCGTCGAGGCCGGCGCGCATCCGGCACTGGGTGATGGGGTGGTAGCGCCCGTGGGTCATGTCCTCCTCACGGGTCCAGATCAGCTTGATCGGGGTCCCGGGCATTTCCTTCGCGATGAGGACGGCCTGGCGCAGCCAGTCGTGGGTGGCGCCGCGCCGGCCGAAGCCGCCGCCGAGCAGGAGCTTGTAGACGTCGCACTGGTTCGCCGAGAGGCCGGCGGCCTCGGCGACGGCGGCCAGCGCCGCCTCGCCGTTCTGGGTCGGTGCCCAGGCCTCGCAGCGCTCCGGCGTCCAGCGCACCGTGGCGTTCATCGGCTCCATGGTGGCGTGATTCTGGAACGGCACGCCGTAGGTCGCCTCCACGACCCGGGTCGCTCCCTTCAGAGCGCTCGTGACGTCCCCGCCCTTGTTGCCCACATAGGCTTCCTTGGCGTCGAGCCCCTCGCGCAGGGTCGCCGCGATGGTCTCGCTCGAGACCTGGCCGTTCGGGCCCTCGTCCCAGACGATCGGCAGGGCCTCCACCGCGGTCTTGGCACGCCAGAACGTGTCGGCGATCACCGCCACGCCGGAATCACCCACCGCCACGACCCTCTTCACGCCCGGCATACCCTCGACCGCCTTGGCGTCGAAGCTCTTCACCGTACCGCCGAAGACCGGGCAGTCGCGGATCGCTGCGTTCAGGAGGCCTGGCATCGTCAGGTCGATGCCGTAGATTTGGCTACCATCCGTCTTCTCGACGGTGTCGAGACGCTTCACCGGCTTGCCGGCGATGGTCCAGTCCTTCGGATCCTTGAGGACGATGTCCTTCGGCGGCGCGACCTTTGCCGCCTCCATCGCGACCGCGCCGAAGGTGGTGGTGCGGCCGGAATCCGCATGGCTGATCACGCCCTTCTCGACGCGGCACTCGGACAGGGCGACGCCCCAGCCCTTGGCGGCGGCCTCGACCAGCATGATGCGGGCGGCCGCGCCCCCCTTGCGGACGTAGTCCTGCGATTCACGGATGCCGCGGCTGCCGCCGGTGCCGAAATCGCCCCAGACCCGGCCGCGGGCGACGTTCTGGCCCGGCGTCGGGTACTCGGTGACCACCTTCGACCAGTCGCAGCCGAGTTCCTCGGCCACGAGTTGTGCGAGGCCCGTGAGGGTCCCCTGCCCCATCTCGGAGCGGGCGATGCGGATGACCACGGTCTCGTCCGGCTTGATCACCACCCAGGCATTGACCTCGGGCGTGAGCGCAGAGGCGGCCCCTTGCGCGGCGGCTTCGGAGAAAGGCACGTGGAAGCCGAGGCTGAGGCCGGCAGCGGCCGTGCCGGCCACGAAAGCGCGGCGGGAGAGATTCGTCACGGGGGCGTTCATGGCTCTCTCCTCAACCGGCCTGGCCGCCATCGGCGGCGAGCTTGATGCCGGCCAGGACGCGGCTGTAGGTGCCGCAGCGGCAGATATTGGTGATCTCGGAGCGGATCTGCGCCTCGCTGGGGCGCGGGTTCTGGGCCAGCAGCGCCGCCGACGCCATGATCATCCCGGATTGGCAAAAGCCGCATTGCGGCACATCGAGCTCGGCCCAGGCCTTCTGCACCGGGTGCGAGCGATCCTTCGACAGACCCTCGATCGTCACGATCTTCTGGTCCGGCGTCACGCTGGACACCGGCATCGAACAGGAGCGCACCGCCGTGCCGTCGATATGCACCGTGCAGGCGCCGCACTGGGCGATGCCGCAGCCGTACTTCGTGCCGGTCAGGCCCGCCTGCTCGCGGATGACCCAGAGGAGCGGGGTGTCAGGTTCGGCCTCGACCTCGCGGACGGTGCCGTTCAGGTTCAACCGGATCATGCGTTTCCTGCCGTTTCGCCCAGTCGTGAGCCGTGCTCCGCCAGATCTCCGCGGGGGCGGCTCCGTCATTGGAATGGTTGTACGGTGCCGTGGTCGACCAAGTCCACAGCCATTTCTCGCGACAGGACGCTCCCGGATCGAGCCGCGGTACGGCAACGTCTCCGAACGGCATTCACTTCATCTTTTCCGTCATCCGGTCCATCTTCATCGACGCTCGGTATCAACACGTCGGATTTGATGCGCAGATATCGATGAATCCAGGAACACAAGCGTCGGCGAAGACTGAATTCCGCCACGCGTCAGCGCCCTGTCATGGCCAGGCCTCAAGGGCGGTTGAATCTCGCAGCCCCGATGCCGACCTCTCGGGTGACTTCGGGAGATCCCGTACTCGCGCGCGGATCTTCCCTTCCCCGATCGAAGTGCCTCCTTCCCAAGGTCAGCGCTCCGATAGGGGCCGGGCGGCTCAGGTCTCAACAACTGCAACCGCCCGGCCCTGCCCTGTTGCCGGAAGCTGGCGCGACGGCATCCGTCGGACTCCCGTGTTGCGCTCCGGATTGGGGCCAGGCGGAATCAGACGGTCATACTCGGCCTCGGGCAGGCCGTCGCTGCTGGCGGCGAGGGCCTCCAGGGCCCCTCGCGATCCCGCGCCGTGATCCGTCCGTGCCGAGGCAGTGTCGCGTGCCCGCAGGCGGTTTGCCCGATTTGTATGATCTGGATTTGGACGAACCGAGGCAGATGGGTGCGGAGAGGGGACGCGGCATCCATCGCAGCCATCAGGCGATCGGCGTTGATCGCCTGCATCTCCCCGGAACCGGGACAAAGGCGTAATGCAGGCGTATTCGGGCGTCGACACCCCGTAGCGCCACCGATCCGACCGCGTTACCGACGGCGATGGCCAAAGTTGGCGCCTCCCCATCGGTCTTCATGCTACAAGGTGACGACGGTACAGCCCGATCGATCCACGGGGTTCCGATGCGCCATCCCTGCCCGCGTTGGACGGTCCGAGGTTTAACCTTGAACGGTCGAACTCGCCGTCATCAGACCCGCCCAAGAAAGGCATCTTCGCAATGAGCCTCGCCGCTGGCGCCGATCTCAGCATGCTCATTCGGAAGTTGGAGACGATCATCACGGTCTCCGACGCGGAGCGTCGGGCGATCGAAGGCCTGCCGGTGACGCGCCGACAACTCGGCGCGCACCAGGACATCGTGCGCGATGGCGACCATCCCAAGCAGTGCTGCCTCCTGCTGGATGGCTGGACCTTCCGCTACAAGCTCCTCGACGAGGGCAAGCGCCAGATCCTGTCGGTGCACATCCCGGGCGACATCCCCGACCTGCAGAGCCTCCACCTGCCGGTGATGGACCACAGCCTCAGCACCCTGACGGCCTGCACCCTGGCCTTCATTCCGCATGAGGCGCTGCTCGAACTCACCCGCACGCATCCCGGCATCACGGCCGCCCTCTGGCGCGATACCCTGGTGGATGCCGCGATCTTCCGGGAATGGATGACCAATATCGGCCGGCGCTCGACCCTCGGCCGGATCACGCACTTGTTCTGCGAAATCTACCTGAAGCTCCATGCCGTGGGGCTGGCGCGGGACTTCACCTGTGAGATGGCCCTGACGCAGGGCGACATCGCCGACGCGATCGGCGTCTCGAACGTCCACGTCAACCGCGTCCTGCAGGAACTGCGCGGGCAGGGCCTGCTGACGCTCCAGGGTCAGCGCCTCGTCATCCACGACTGGGACGCGCTGACGAACCGCGCTGAGTTCGACCCGGCCTATCTGCATCAGAAGCGGCCCGCCGTGCCATGACCCTGAGCCTCCAGCCCGTCCGGATCCGGACCGAGAGCAGCGACGAGGAAGGCCGGCTGGTGCTGGCCGAAGGGATCCTCGTCGCGATCCTGGTCCGGCTCTCGTCGGACCACGGCGCGGAGGCCGGATGCTGGTTCCTGGAGGTGGGTTTCGGCAGGCTGGGGTCGCCGCGGCCGGCCCCCTTCCTCGATCTGGCCGAGGCGCTGACCTGGATCGCGGCGCAGGACGTACCCTCTACCGGCTAACCGGTACGCGACGGCGTCCGCGCAGCCCGGCCGAGAGCGACGAGAATGGCGCTTCCGAGGAGCGTCGCGCCCGGTGTCCGGCCAACCGGACCGGGGGGTGCGCCGGTCCGGAGCCGGGTCTCAGGTCAGCCGCAGGCGGTGGCCGTCCGGGTCGCGGATCTGGCGGGGGACCCCACCGGCGCCGGCGAAGACCAGGACGGTGGCGGCGATGTCGTGGTCGCCGCAGGCCTGGCCGCCTCGGGGAAATTTCCCTGCATAGTCAAGGAGTTCGACGTGCGGCGTCGGTGCCCCCGGCGGGTGCAGGCCGGTGACGGTGACGTGCGGGTCGGGCACGCGATCGAGCCGGGCCTGTTCGGGACCGACATTGGTGGAGCGCGCCCCCATCGTGAAGCCGAGGGCTTCGTAGAAGGCGAGGCTCGCGGCGGTGTCCGCCACCGAGAGGGCCGAGTGGTCGATGCCGAGGCAGGGATCCGGCCCCGCCCGGCGCCAGGCATCGGGTATGCCATCAAGCGGAAACTCAAGGAATTCAAGGGGATGCCCCTCGGGGTCGCGGAACTTGAAGGCGCTCACCCCGCCCGAGGCCGCGGGTAGGCGCTCCGGTCCGGCCGTGGAGATCGGGCGCCAGCCCGGCGTCGCCGACAGGCGTGCGAACGCGGCCGCCATGTCCGAGACCACGATAGCGATGTGCTGGAACAGGGGGCTCCAGCCCGGCACGTCGTCGGGATAGGGCCGGCCCGGCCGGTCGAATCCGACGAGGTCGACGTGCTGTGCGCCGAGGCGGAGGGACACCACGGACTCGCCAAAAGTGGTTCGCCGGTCGACCAGGGGTCGTGTCGAGGTCACGCGGGAAAACCCGAGCGCCGCCGTGAAATACCGCGCCAGTATTTCAGGATCGGCGCTGACGAGGCGGATCCGGTCCAGGCACAGCGTTCCGGCTCCGATGTCCGGCCTCGCGCCATCCGTCATGGGGTCTGCGCGCCGCGCCGGTTGAGGAAGATCGCGTAGAGGGTGTGCGAGCCGCCGATGAACAGGCGGTTCTTCATCCGGCCGCCGAAGGCGAGGTTCGAGACCCGGTGCGGCACGAAGATCTTGCCCATCAGGTGGCCGGACGGGTCGATGCAGTGGACGCCGTCGGCGGCGCTGCTCCAGACGTTGCCGTCCTCGTCGACCCGCATCCCGTCGCAATAGCCCGGCGCGACGGTGTGGAAGACCCCGCCGCCCGAGAGGGCGAAGTCCGGCCCGACATCGAAGACGCGGATGAACTGGCGCGGGTTCGGCCGGCTCTGGTCGCCGGTCTCGGAGACGTAGAGCCTTCGCTCGTCGGGGGAGAAGGCGAGTCCGTTCGGCCCGTCGAAATCGGTGGCCATGGCGCGGATCGCGCCCGAGCCCGGATCCAGGCGGTAGAGCGCCGGCGGCTGCTCCGAGACCTGGCGGCCGCCCTCGTAGTCGTTGGCAATGCCGTAGACCGGATCGGTGAACCAGATCCCGCCGTCGGAGGCCACCACCACGTCGTTCGGGGCGTTGAGGCGGCGCCCGGCATGGTGGGTGACCAGGGTGGTGACGGCGCCGTCGTACTCGGTGCGAGACAGGCAGCGGTTCCGGTGCGAGCAGGCGATCAGCCGGCCCTGGCGGTCGCGGGTCTGGCCGTTGGCGAAGTGCGAGGGCGCCCGGTAGACCGACAGCCCCTCGGCCTCGCTCCAGCGCAGGGTGCGGTCGCGGGGCAGGTCCTGGAACAGGAGGCAATCGGCATCCCCGAACCAGACCGGCCCCTCGATCCAGCGGAAGCCGGTGGCGATCTCCTCGAGTTCGGCATTGCCGAGCAGGTACCCGGCGAAGCGCGGATCGACGATCTCGAAGCCCGCCATGCCGCTAGCGGAACCGGCACGGGGTGGCGAGGGTCGGCGGCGAATCGAACTGCACCACCATCAGCACGGCGGGCTCGGACCCGACGGTGCCGGAGAGGTGCCCCTGGCGCCCGTCCCGCGGCCTCGTGTTCTGGTCCTCCCCGAAGGAGATCTCGCCGGGTCCCATCTCGACGCGGGTGCCGTCCATCGATTCGACGAACCAGCGGCCCGAGAGCGGGATGATCCATTGCGGCTTCGGGTTCTCGTGCCAGGCCCCGGTCCAGCCCACCGGCTGCACCGTGACCATCACGGTGGCGCCGTCATGGGTCTGGGTCCCCTGCCATTGCGGGTCGGCCGGCGGCTGCATCGACTTCATGTCGAAGTCGGTCAGCGCGCAGCGGGTCTGGTGGCTGACGCCCTCGGCGTCGGTCCAGAGGTGCCAGTAGGGCACGCGGGGTTTCTCGGGGGCGCCCTCGTCGCGCGTGGAATCACTCATGGGCTTGTCCTGGCGGGCTCGGAAACGGGGGCGGTGCGGTAGGGCTGCGACGAGGCGAGCGGATCGGCGAGGAAGAGCCGCACGGTGTCCGCCCCGGTGCCGAAGGTGATGAGCAGAAACCCGCCGGCGAGCGCGAAGTTCTTCAGGAAATCCCAGAACAGGCTCCGGCCCTTGCTGTCGCCGCCGGCCCAGAAATCGCCGGGGCGCCAGAACTGCTTCCACAGCAGCGCCGTGACGCCGCAATAGCCGGCGAGCACGAAGGCGGCGGCCCGGTCGGCGATGCCGGTGAGGATGCCCAGGGACATCACGATCTCGACGAACAGCCCGGCGAGGATGAGCGCCCGGGCGAGCCCGGCACTGGCGACCCGCTCGCGCGCCTGCCCCACGGCGCCCCGGAAGTTCAGGATCTTGTCGAGGGCGCTGAAGGGCAGGAACAGCAGCACCAGGAGGAGCCGGACCGCGAAGGCGACGACGAGGCTGAGGGTGAGCACGGAGCGGTCCTCCAAGGCGCGGTCCGAAGGGGACGCTGGCGGGCCGGTGACGGGTGATGATGTCGGCCGGCGATGACGAAGGCGCGCGAACGTGATGCCATCGGCGGTTGAACGCGGCACCCGCGCGCCGGTTCAAACGTTCGGAGCGTCGGAGGCCTCGCGGCGGCGCGCGCCGCCGCCGGGCGGCCGGCACGGCGCCGGCATCCGTGGCCCGCCCGGGCCGCGGCACGGATTCTCGATGGACCCGCGAAGGACCCCCATGAGCGACGAGCAGTACGACGTGGTCATCGTGGGCTCGGGGCCGGGCGGCGGCACCATGGCCTGGCGCCTGGCGCAGACCGGCAAGCGCGTGCTGCTGCTGGAGCGCGGCGGCTACCTGCCGCGCGAGCGCGAGAACTGGGACAGCCAGGCCGTGTTCGTGGATGCGCGCTACCAGGCGCCCGAGACCTGGTACGGCGCCGACGGGCGCACCTTCCACCCCGGCCTGCACTACTACGTGGGCGGCAACAGCAAGGTCTACGGCTCGGTGCTGCTGCGCCTGCGCGCCCGCGACTTCGACGTGGTGCGCCACCCCGACGGCGACGCGCCCGAATGGCCGGTGAAGTACGACACCTTCGCGCCCTACTACCAGGCGGCCGAGGAACTCTACCACGTGCACGGCCTGCGCGGGGAAGACCCCACCGAGCCGCCGGCGGCCAAGCCCTACGCCTACCCGCCGGTCTCCCACGAGCCGCGCATCCAGGAGCTCTTCGACGGGCTCAAGCGCGAGGGACACCGGCCCTTCCACCTGCCGGTGGGGGTGCTGCTCGACGAGCGCGACGGAAAGGCCCTACCGCACTCGGCCTGCATCCGCTGCGACGCCTTCGACGGCTATCCCTGCCTGACCAACGGCAAGGCCGATGCGCAGGTCGTCTGCGTCGACCCGGCCCTGGCCCGGCACCCGAACCTCACCCTCTGGACCGGCGCCTACGTGGAGCGCCTCCTGACCGGCCCGAGCGGGCGCGCGATCACCGGGGTCGAGCTCGTCCGCGACGGGCAGCGCCGCACGGTGACGGGCGACATCGTCGTGGTGGCCTGCGGCGCCCTCTCCTCGGCGCTGCTGATGCTGCGCTCGGCCAACGACGCGCACCCGCAGGGTCTCGCCAACGCCTCGGGCCAGGTCGGGCGCAACTACATGCGCCACAACAACGCCACCGTGCTCGCCGTCTCGCGCACCCCGAACCCGACCAAGTTCCAGAAGACCCTCGGGCTGAACGACTTCTACTTCGGTGCGGACGACTGGGACTTTCCGCTGGGCCACATCCAGATGGTCGGCAAGTCCGACGGTACCCAGATCCACGGCGAGGGCCTGCCGGGCTTCCTGCAATGGTTTCCCGAGAAGCCCTTCGACTGGATCGCGAAGCATTCCCTCGACTTCTGGCTGACCTCGGAGGATCTGCCCCGGCCCGAGAACCGGATCTTCTACGAGGGCGGCCGGGTCCGCCTCGACCTCACCGAGAGCAACATGGAGGGGCATGCCCGCCTGAAACGGAAGCTGCGCGACCTCTGCGGCAAGCTCGACGTGCACCCGCACCTGTTCGACCGCTCGCTCTATCTGGGCAAGGACACGCCGATCGGCGGCACGGCGCACCAGGCCGGCACCCTGCGCTTCGGCGAGGACCCGGCGACCTCGGTGCTCGACCTCGATTGCCGCGCCCACGGCATCGACAACCTCTACGTCACCGATGCGAGCTTCTTCCCCTCGATCGGGGCCGTGAACCCGACGCTGACGATCATCGCCAACGCCCTGCGGGTGGGCGACCACATCGCGGCCCGGCTGTGACCAGCCTGCCCGCGCGCCTCCTCGGCCTGGCGATCCGCCTCAGCGGGCGCCGGCGCGGCCTCGCCGAGGCGGACCGCGACCCCGAGGCGGCGGTGGCCGGGCGCCCGCGCCCGGCCCGGCCGACGCCCGCCATGCGCCGGACCCTGGCGGTGACCTGGGAGATCCGCGACGGCTTCGAGGTCTACCGTCTCGCGCCGCGCACGGGCGCCCGGGCGGGCCACGTGATCTACCTGCACGGGGGCGCCTATACGAGCCCGATCACCCGCATCCACTGGCGCTTCATCGCCCGGCTGGTCGCCGCCACCGGCCTCACCGTCACGGTGCCGCTCTATCCGCTGACGCCGGAGCACGCCTGCGCCGACATCTGTGCCTTCGCGCTGGCGCTCTACCGGGCCTGCGTGGAGGCCGATCCCGCGGCGCCGATCGCCCTGATGGGCGATTCCGCCGGGGGCGGCCTCGCCCTGTCCCTGGCGATGCAGCTCCGCGACGGGGCCGGGCAGGCCGAGCTGCCCGGCCCCGCCGGCCTCGTCCTGATCTCGCCCTGGCTCGACGTCACCACCTCCGACCCGTCCCAGGCCCGGATCGAGCCCCTGGACGTGATGCTGATGCGCCCGGGCGTGCGGACCCTCGGGCGCTGGTACGCGGGCGACCGGGACCCCACGGACGAGCGGGTGAGCCCCCTCTTCGGCACCCTGCGGGGCCTGCCGCCGATCGAACTCTTCTGCGGCACCCACGACATCCTGGTGGCCGATGCCCGCCGCCTCGCCGCCCTGGCCCGGGCGGAGGAGGCCCCCCTCGCCTACCGCGAGGAGCCCGGCCTGATGCACGTCTACCCGCTGCTGGGCCTGCCGGAATCCCGCCGGGCCGAAGATCGGATCCGGGCGTTCCTGCAAGAACGGATGCCTGCAAGAACGGATGGCGCGGGTGGCGCGGGGGTGACGGTCCGGGGCTGCGCCGACCGGCCCTGAGGGTCTCTCACGAAACGCCCCTCGCACCGCCGTGCTCAGGGCTGGAACCGGTCGTGGCCAGGCGCTTTGTGCAGCACCTCAAGACGCGTCGGCGACGAATTTGACGATGATCGGGTGATCCGTGAGCCATAGCTTCAGACGGTCGGTTTCATCCGCCGTCTCGATGGGGTCGGTCCCGAGCGTCGGGTCATAGATCCTCACCGATCTCACCTTGGATGGCATTCTGATCTCCACATCCTCTCCGCCGGACGTGCGCTCGCCCCAGACGACCAGGAAAAACGCGTTCGGCTTTCCCTGCAGGAGGAGATCATGGGTCGTACCGGACGCGTTTTCGATCCGATACCGGAACCGGCGCGGCGTCTTGATCGCTTCCTGGTCGGAGAGAATGGACGTGAAATTGTGTATGTAATGCGCGGCGAGCTTTGGACTGGAATCCGCATTGTAGACCCCCTGGTTTCCTGCCCCGCCCTCGCCATCCCTGAGCATGTATAGGAAGGTGTATTTCCAGCCTCGCTTGTATTGGGCAAGATAGGTGTTCAGGAGCACCGTTCCCTGGACCTTTTCCCCTCCGAAGTCCGAATGCGAGTCCCAGCCCGTTTCGGTCGTGACCTTCGGAACGTGAGGCAATTCCGCGCTGCCGTAGCCGCGATAGCCGTGTCCCCACAACGTGCCGTGGTTCCCGAAGAGACCATCCCAGCCTGCATTCATCAGCGGATCGGCGGCGTTCCAGGCCTGATTGTCGACGTATCGCTTCTGGGTCCCGGCGACGTAATTGTGGACATTCAGGTAATCGGCGAATCGCGTGCCCGCGGGAAAGACCGTCTCCGCGCCTTGCGGGATCTCCAGATACTGCAGGCCGAGATTCGGACTCTGAGCGCCGACCTCCGAAACATTGAAGACCGGATATTTCGCCAGCAGCGGGTCGCTCTTGACCGCATTGTAGAGATCCCTCTGGAAGCGCGCCACGGCCGTCCAATCCGCCGGCTTCCCGAACAGCCTTTGAAAGCCCCCGCCCGTCTCTCCCTTGTAGGTTATCGGGAAGTTGTTCGGCTCGTTCGGCCCCTCGACTGAGAGCAGCGCATCGTCGCGGGCGATGTATCGCAGGCTCTCGATCGTGACGCCCAGGTCCTTCGAGCTCGCAATGAGATTCGCTTTCACGCCGGTTTGTTTCTTCAGGTAGACGTAACCTTGCGGCTTGCCGAAATCGTCTCGAATGTTTCGCACGCCGAGATACTTCAAGGGCGCGACATAGGATTGCGCGTCGACGCCCTGCGCGTGATGGATGCAGATTCCGAGCGAGTTCAGAAAATCATCGGCCGGAATCGCGATGATTCCCGCCTGCGCGTCGGCCGGTTCGCCTGAATTCGCGATCGGGATATTCGCGAGTAAGAGATTCAGGGCCACGATCCCGATGATCGGGCCTTGTCTTCCGATGGAGCGGAACCTCGAGACGTCACAAGCACGCATGGTGGCTCCATTCGCGGGGAAGCGCCCGACGGGACTTCTCACCGAGTCTTCGCAGGCCCCTGGTCCCTCGGGCCGGTCCGGACGGCGGTATCGAACGCGGCGCTCGATCGCCCGGCGCTCGCTGATAAGTGTGTCACGCCGATGCCATGAGAAGGATCGGACACTCACCGGTCCTCGGAGTGCCGGAGCGGTCTCGTTGGACGGCGTGCCGGCACGGATCGCCGTGTCCGCTCGGCGCGGGCGCGGCGGGCCCGGAACGCGCCCCTAGGCCGCGGCGGCCCAGCCGCGGGGCGCTGCGGCCTCGATCCGGTTGCGGCCCAGGAGCTTCGCCCGGTAGAGCGCACCGTCGGCGCTCGCGAGCAGTTCGGCGAGGTCGCGGGCGTCCGGGGCGGCGAGGCCGATGCTGACCGTGGCGGGGATTCCGGGGCCGTCCGCCCGCGCGGCCGCGGCAGCGAACCGGCTCGCGATCGCGGTGCCGCGGCTCAGCGCCTGCTGGCGGTCGCATCCGGGCAGGAGCGCGGCGAATTCCTCGCCCCCCAGCCGGACCAGGAGCGCGTCGGGTCCCGCCCCGTCGCGGGCGGTCTCGGCGAACAGCTTCAGGATCGCGTCGCCGGCCGGATGGCCGTAGCGGTCGTTGATCGCCTTGAAGTGGTCGAGGTCGAAGGCGAGGAGCGAGACGGGGCGACCGGCGAGCATCCGGGCGCCCTGCGCGAAGAAGGCGTGACGGTTCGCGAGCCCCGTCAGCTGGTCGGTGTGCGACAGGCGCAGGAGGTGCCGCTTCTCCTCCTCGCGGACCAGGGCCAGGAAGGACATCGGCATCGCCACCGAGTAGAGGACCGCCTCGTACATCGTCGCCTTCGCGACGACGGCGAGCATGTCCGGCCCGTAGCGCTGCACCAGGAGGGGGGCGACGAAGGCCCGGCCGAGGTAGAACACGGCGTGGACGGCCGAGATCGCCGCCGCGACCGGCCGGGACCGCAGGCCCCGCACCGTGCGGCTGCGCAGGAGAATCCAGGCCGTCAGCCCGCAGGCCAGCGCGATGGGCAGGGCCGAGACGTGGTTCCAGAAGGCGGTCGGGAACTGCGTGCCGGCGACCGCCCAGACGAGGGCCAGGACGCCCAGCGCCGCGACGGATGCCCGGACATGCCGCCGGCCGTCGAAACCCGCCGCGGCGTTGAGGACCAGGAGGTAGCCCGTCACCATCAGGAGGTTGGTCGCCCCCATGCCGAGGGCGACGGGGAAGCGGCTGCGGTTCATCGCGACGAGGCAGCCGAGGACGAAGGCGAAGAGCCCCGCGGCCAGGATTCCGAGGAGCCCGGCGCGCGCCGGATGGGCCTGCCGTTCCCAGAGCAGCAGCGAAGCCGACACCAGCAGCGTCCCGACCGTCAAGTACCAGAGGGTTTGGAGATCGATCTGCATAGCTCTGCCTGTCTCGGAGCAGAGCTTACCGGCCGGCGGTTGCAAGATCTCCTACGGTTCCATCCGAGTCGTCGACATGGTTGGCGCGACGTTAAGCGCCTCGTCCGCCCGTCCTCGTCCCGAAGCCGACGGGCCGGCCGGGGTCCGGAGCGGCGCGCCACGGCAACGGAGCGTCAACGCCTCTCGGGCTTCAGTGGCGGGATGGCATCCTCCGCACACGGCCCGTCCCCGCTGCCCGCCGACGCCCTGGCCTTTCCGGGGGATGCGGCCCTGCGCGCCGAGGCCCTGGCCTGGCAGGACGAGCTCGCGCGGGAGCGGCGCCTCTCGCCCAACACCGTCGAGGCCTATGCCCGGGACCTGCGCCAGTTCCTGGCCCATCGCGCCGGGCGGCACGGCCCCCCCGGCATCGCCGCTCTCGTCGCCCTCAAGCCCCGGGACGTGCGCGCCTTCATGGCCGCGCGCCGGGCGGAGGGGGTCGGCGGGCGCTCGCTGATGCGGGCCCTGGCGGGCCTGCGCTCCTTCGCCCGCCACCTCGAGCGCCAGGGCCACGGCACCGTGGCGGCGCTGGGCGCCGTGCGCTCGCCCAAGGTGGAGCGGCGCCTGCCGCGCCCGATCCCCGTCGCCGCCGCCCGGGCGATGACCGGGCCGGATTTGCGGGCCGGCGAGACCCGCGAGCCCTGGATCCTGGCCCGCGACGCGGCCGTGCTGGCCCTGCTCTACGGCTCCGGCCTGCGCATCTCGGAAGCCCTCGGGCTCACCGCCCGGGACGCACCGGTGCCGGGGGTCGATGCCGTCACGGTGCTCGGCAAGGGCGGCAAGATGCGGATGGTCCCGGTGCTGCCCGTGGTGGCGGCGGCGGTGGCGGCGTACCGCGCGGCCTGTCCCTACGACCTGGCGCCGGACGGCCCGCTCTTCGTCGGCGCCAAGGGCGGCCCGCTCTCGCCGCGCGTCATCCAGTACGCGGTGGCGGCGATGCGGGGCGGCCTCGGCCTGCCCGAGAGCGCCACGCCCCACGCCCTGCGCCACTCCTTCGCCACCCACCTCCTGGCGCGCCGGGGCGAGTTGCGGGCGATCCAGGAGCTGCTCGGCCACGCCTCGCTCTCCACGACGCAGCTCTACACCAAGATCGACGCCGCCCGCCTGATGGAGGCCTTCGACGCCGCCCATCCGCGCGCCGGCACCGGCCCCGCCCGGGCGGCGGTCCTGCGCGAGAAAAGCCGTGCGCCCGGTCCCCCGCCCGCGCTAGGACCGGCGGCATGACCCGCCTCCCCGCCGCCCCGCGATGACCCGAGACCTGCTGGCCGCCCTGCGCCGGGGCGACTGCGCCGGCGCCCGGGCGCTGCGCTTTCCCCCCGGCCTCGCCGAGTTCCCGCGCGAGATCCTCGGGCTCGCCGACACCCTCGAACTCCTGGACCTGAGCGGCAGCCACCTCGATGCGCTGCCCGCGGATTTCGGGCGCCTGCGACACCTGCGCGTGCTGTTCTGCTCGGGCAGCCGCTTCACCCGCCTGCCGCCAGTGCTGGGGGAGTGCCCGTCCCTGAGTCAGGTCGGCTTCCGCGGCACCGGGCTCGTGGAGGTGCCGGGCGAGGCCCTGCCCCCCGCCCTGCGCTGGCTCACGCTCACGGACAACCGCATCGCGACCCTGCCCGACGCCCTCGGGGCGCGCCCGCACCTGCAGAAGCTCATGCTCTCGGGCAATGCCCTGGCGGCCTTGCCCGAGAGCCTGGCGGGGGCGCCGAACCTCGAACTGGTGCGCCTGGCCGCCAACCGCCTGGAGGCGCTGCCGGCCTGGCTGACCAGCCTGCCGGCCCTGGCCTGGACCTCCTTCGCCGGCAATCCCCTCGACGACGCGCCCGGCCCCCTCGACGTGCCGGGCGTCCCCTGGGGCGATCTCGAACCCGGCGACCTCCTGGGCGAGGGCGCCTCGGGGCGCGTGCACAGGGCGCTCTGGCGCCGCGGCGGGGCCGCGGCCGAGGCAGTCGCCCTGAAGCTGTTCAAGGGCGCCATGACCAGCGACGGCCTGCCCGAGCGCGAGATGGCCGCCTGCCTCGCGGCGGGGGCGCACCCGCACCTCACCGGCGCCCTCGGGCGCGTCGTCGATCACCCGGAGGGCACGGAGGGGCTGCTGATGCCGCTGCTGCCGGCGGATTGGCGGGTGCTGGCCGGCCCGCCGAGCCTGGAGAGCTGCAGCCGGGACGTCTACGCGCCCGGCCTCGCCCTGGCGCCCGCGACGGCCCTGCGCATCGCCCGCGGCGCCGCGGAGGCCTGCGCCCATCTCCACGCCCGCGGCCTCCTGCACGGCGACCTCTACGGCCACAACATCCTGTGGGACGGCACGGACGGGCGGGCCGTCGTCAGCGATTTCGGCGCCGCCTCGATCCTGCCCGAGGGCGCGGCCGGCGCGGCCCTGCGCCGGGTCGAGGTGCGGGCCTGGGGGCTGCTGCTGGGCGAACTCCTCGACCTCGCGGGCCTCGGTTCCGGCCCCTGGCGCGACCTGGAGCGGGCCTGCACCGTGCCGCGGATCGACGCGCGCCCGGATTTCCCGGACCTCCTCGCCCGCCTCCCGACGATCGAGGCGTCGCGCACGCGCGGTGCCCCCGACGACTGATGCACGCAAAGCACAGCCGCTGGGCGTCGTCGGCATTCGATCCGCCGAAACCCCGCCCGCGCCCGGTGCGGCCCCGATTTCGTCACGGTGGACCGCCAGGGACCACGGCCGGAATCAAGGGGTTACGGGTACCATGAAGGCATTCACCTCCGCACTGCTGCTTATCGGCGTCCTCGCGGCGCCGCAGGCGGCAATGGCCGCGAGCAAGACCACCGTGGGCGTCGGCACCGGCGCGGTGGCGGGCGCCCTGGTCGGCGGCCCGGTGGGCGCGGTCGTGGGCGGCATCGTCGGCGGCTATATCGGCGCCACCTCCGAGAGCCCGCGCCCGCGCCGCCGCCGGGTCCGCGCCGCCCGGCGGGCCGCGGTCGCGCCGCGCAAGCTGCGGGTGGCCGAGGAGCGCGCGGCACCGGTCCGCCCGGCCGCCCCGGTCGCCACCGGCAGTCTCGCCCCGGTCACCACGGCCCCCGCCGCGACCTCCTGGCGGAACCCGCGCTAGGAAGCGGCCCGCGCCGCCGGGGCCCCCGTCGGTCACGGGACCCGTTGCGCCGGAAGCCCACGACGGCTTCCCCCGAGCGAACGGCCGGACCGGGGCGCCGGTCCTCCCGCGCCTGGTGCCTCAGGCGCCGCCCCACTGCATGGTCAGGCCGCCATCGACCACCAGGGTGTGGCCGGTGACGTAGTCGGCATCGTCCGAGGCGAGGTAGAGGATCGCCTTGGCGATCTCGTCGGGCTGGCCGGCCCGGTGCCAGGGAATGCGCTCGAGGGACTGGGCGAGCTTGTCCGGGTTCTCGAAGCGGTCGCGGGTCATCGGCGTCTCGATCAGGCCGGGCGCCACGTTGTTGACGTTGATCCGGTCCTCGGCGAGCTCCCGCGCCAGGCTGCGGCAGAGGGAGCCGACGCCCGCCTTCGACATGCCGTAGGGGGCGCTCTCCGGGGTCGGCAGGTGCTGGGCCACCGAGGAGACGATGACGATCTTGCCGCGCCCGCCCTGGGCCCGGCGGACCTTGATGAAGGCCCTGGCGCAGAAGACCGGGGCCATCAGGTTGACGCGCAGGATCTGCTCGAGCTTGCCGTCGTCCATCTCGGCCACCGGCATGCCGCTCATGGCCTGGCCGGCATTGTTCACCAGGATGTCGAGGACGCCGAGTTCCCGGGCCACCTGCGCGAAGGTCGCCTCCACCGAGGCCGGGTCGCCGACATCGTTCTGGATCACGAGGCAGCGGCGGCCGGCCGCCTCGACCCGGCGGGCGGTCTCGCGGGCGCCGTCCGCGTCGGTGTTGTAGGTGATGGCGACGTCGGCGCCCTGGCGGGCGAACAGCTCGGCCGTCGCCTGCCCGATCCCGGAATCCGCGCCCGTGATCAGCGCGTGCCTGCCTTGCAGCGTCATGTCGGCCCGTCTCCTCGCACCGTTTCGATCGATGCGGGGACAAGGCACCGGCGCCCGGCCCTGTTCCGGACCGCGACGCCGGATCACGGACGCCGGATCACGGGCGCCGGATCACGGGCGCCGGTGCGCCCCCTCGCGCCTCAGGTGACGACGCTCGGCTCGGAGCGGCCGGTGAGCGCGGCGATGTCGGCGAGTGCGTTGGCCACCGCCACCACCGGGGCCAGCACCTCCGCCACCGGCAGTTCGAGCCGGTCGGGGGCGGATTCGTAGCGCTCGACATAGACCCGCAGGGTCGCGCCCGCCGTGCCGGTGCCGGAGAGTCGGTAGACCACCCGGGCATCCTCCGCGAAGGTGACGCGCACGCCCTGCTGCTCGGTGACGGAGCCGTCGACGGGATCGACGTAGCGGAAGTCGTCCGCCGCCGCGACGGTGAGGTCGCCGAGCCTCCGGCCCGGCAGGCCGGCGAGCTTGGCGCGCAGGCCCTCCATCAGGCGCTTGGCGGCCTCCGAATCGATCTCCTCGTAATCGTGCCGGGTGTAGTAGTCGCGCCCGAACCGGGTCCAGTGGTCCCGCACCACGGCGTCGGCCGGCTTGCCCGTGACCGCCAGGATGTTGAGCCAGATCAGCACGGCCCAGAGCCCGTCCTTCTCGCGGACGTGGTTCGAGCCGGTGCCGGCGCTCTCCTCGCCGCAGAGGGTGATCAGGCCGGCATCGAGCAGGTTGCCGAAGAACTTCCAGCCGGTGGGGGTCTCGTAGGCCGCGATGCCCAGCGACGCCGCCACCCGGTCGAGCGCCCGGCTCGTCGGCATGGAGCGGGCGACGCCCGCCAGCCCCTCGGCATAGCCGGGGGCGAGGTGGGCATGGGCCGCCAGGATCGCCAGGCTGTCGCTCGGGGTCACGAACAGGCCGGGCGCCACGATCATGTTGCGGTCGCCGTCGCCGTCCGAGGCCGCGCCGAGATTCGGCGCCTGGGGGCTCAGCATCAGCGCGTAGAGGTCGTGGGCGTGGACGGGGTTCGGGTCCGGATGGTGACCGCCGAAATCCTCCCGCGGCGTGCCGTTGAGGACGGTGCCGGGCTCGGCCCCGAACACGCCCTCCAGGATGGCGTGGGCATAGGGACCGGTGACCGCGCTCATGGCGTCGAAGCGCATGCGGAAGCCGCTCGCGAACAGGCGGGTGATCGCGTCGAAGTCGATGAGCTCGCGCATCAGCGCGAGGTAGTCGGCCACCGGGTCGATGACCGCGACGGTCATGTCGCCGAGCCGGGTCTCGCCGATCGTGTCGAGGTCGAGGTCGGGACCCTCGACGATCCGGTATTCGGTCAGGGCCCGGGTGCGCGCGTAGATCGCCGCCGTGACGGTCTCGGGGGCCGGGCCGCCATTGGCGGTGTTGAACTTGATGCCGAAATCGCCCTCCGGCCCGCCCGGGTTGTGGCTCGCCGACAGGATGACGCCGCCGATGGCGCCGTGCTTGCGGATGACGCAGGAGGCGGCCGGGGTCGAGAGCAGGCCGCCCCGGCCCACCAGCACGCGGGCGAAGCCGTTGGCGGCGGCGATCTTCAGGGTGGTCTGCACCACCTGGCGGTTCAGGAAGCGCCCGTCGCCGCCGAGCACCAGGGTCGTGCCCGCCCGGTCGGGGATGCAGTCGACGATCGCCTGGACGAAGTTCTCGACGTAGCGCGCCTGCTGGAAGACCGGCACCTTCTTGCGCAGGCCGGACGTGCCCGGCTTCTGGTCGTCATAGGGCGTCGTCGGGACGGACGTTACGGACATCGGTCGAGCACTCCTGAATCGCCGCGCTCAAGAACGCGGTTTGTCCGCGCGGGTCAATCGGCGACGGCCCGCAGGAATGGCCGGCGAGGCACCGGCAGGGATCAGGCCGCCGCGGCCGGGGGCCGGGAGAAGCATCGCGCCGACGGGCATCGGGATCGTCCAGAATAGCGGCGCGGCATGGACCGAATTGATCTTCATGCTTCGCTAACGGATTCATCGCATCCAAGATGTCGTCCGCTTGATCCATCGAAAGATCCATGCTTGTTGGTCTTCGGCCAGGTGGGTGAGTGTAGAGCCAGGATCCCCGCAAGGATTCGCACGTCCGGTTCAAATCCGGACCCCGGCCTCCACCCTGCAAGGCTTCCGATCTTCGACGTGATCGAACGGTCGACCGGATCGTTGCAGGACGGCGCAACGTCCGCTCGCACGAAAGCTCCGGCGACGGGTGCGCACGACTTTTGGCCGGGATGAAGGCCGGTGCTGAGACGTGTTGCCCCGGGAACGATCGCAAACGGTCAAGATTTGTCCTTCACGAATTCGCGTGTGAGGACCGTGCATGGAATGCCCCCAGGATGTCAGCCTTCGCGCCGACGGATCGAGCGCGACCGAGATCCAGCAGGAGGCCGAGGACATCCTGCTGGCGCCCCTGGCCGACATCCCCCGCATCAACCTGCGCGAGGCGGGCGAGCCCTGGGACACGCGCCGGCACGCCGGCAAGGCCCTGCGCGCGGTCGTGCCCCACGCCGCCCACGCCGCCTGGACGCCGCCCGGCAACCGGCCGGACCCGGTCTCCCTGATCGAGGCGGCGCATCGCGGACGCCAGGAGCGGCTGATTCCCCTGCGGGTCGCCCGCATGGCGAGCTCGCCCTTCGCCTTCCTGCGGGGGGCCGCGCACGTCATGGCCTGGGACCTCGCCCACACCCCGCGCAGCGGCATCGCGGTCGTGATGAACGGTGACGCGCACCTGGCCAATTTCGGCCTGTTCGGCACGCCCCAGCGCGACATCGTCCTCGACCTCAACGACTTCGACGAGGTCACGATCGGCCCCTGGGAATGGGACCTGAAGCGGCTCGTGGCCAGCATCGAGGTGGCGGCGCGCACCGACGGGGTCGGCAAGGCCGAGCGCCGCGAAGCCACCCGCGCGGCGGTGGCGGGCTACCAGCACACCATGACCGAGCTGGCGCCGCAGGGACCCCTCGATGTCTGGCACCAGGCGGCCCGGGCCGACCAGCTCGACTTCGCCGGCCTCACCATCGACGCCCATTCCGAGGCCGTCATCGCCAAGGCGGTGGAGAAGGCGCGCAGGAAGCACAACAAGAGCCTGCTCGCCCGGGTCGGCGAGCGCCGCACCGACGGCGGCTGGCGCTTCAAGGAGGAGCCCCCGATCCTCACCGGCGTCGACGCGGAGACCCGCGAGGCGGTGATCGGCGGCCTGGAGCACTATGCCGAGACCCTGCCGCGCGAGCGCCGGTTCATGCTCAGCCGCTACCACGTGGTGGACGTCGCCCACCGGGTCGTCGGGGTCGGCAGCGTCGGCACCCGCGCCTACGTCGCCCTCCTGTGCGGGAATTCCGACCAGGACGTGCTCTTCCTCCAGGTCAAGGAGGCGGTGACGCCGGCCCACGCCCCCTACCTCGCCGGCATGCCCGACGCCTACGGCGACCACGAGGGCGAGCGGGTGATCTACGGCCAGCGCCTGCTCCAGGCGGTGGGCGACCCGCTGCTGGGCTGGACCACCATCGACGACCGGCCGTTCTACGTGCGCCAGATGAAGAACATGAAGGGCGACATCCCCGTGGCCGGGCTCACGGGGCAGCCGCTGATCACCTTCTCCTGGGCCTACGGCGCCCTGCTGGCCCGGGCGCACGCCCGCACGGGGGACGCGGCCGCCATCGCGGGCTATTGCGGCCGCGACCGGCACTGCGACCTGCGCGAGGCCCTGGCGGACTGGGCCTTCGCCTACGGCGACCAGAACGAGGCCGACTTCGCCGCCTTCCAGGCCGCCATCGCGCAAGGCCGGCTGGAGGCGGCGCCCGACCCGGAGATGTGATCCACAGGCCTGCGACAAACTGGGGACGGACGGCGAAAGCGCGGAGCCGGGGGCCCGCCGGCCGCGTTTCCCGAGTCCCATCCTCGAGCCGGGCAGCGCACACCCCATATGGCAAAACGCAGGACCGCGTCGTCTCCCGCTTCGACCGCGACGGCCAAGGAGCCGGCCAAGGGGCCGACCAAGGCAAAAGCGACGGCCAAGGCCAGGCCTTCCGCCAAGGCAAAACCTTCCGCCAAGGCAAAGGCGACGGCCGGGGCCAAGCCTGCCGCCGAGGCCAAGCCTGCCGCCGAGGCCAATCCGACGGCCGCCGCCCCGGAGACCGTCGCGCCGCTCGTGCCCACCGGCGCCCTGGCGGTCGCCCTCCTCGACCTGACCCGGACCGGCAGGCCCCTGGTCCACATGGCCCGCGAGAGCCACCGGCTCGACCGCATCGCGAAGATCCTGCGGGCGCTGTCGCCGGAGCGCAGCGTCGCGATCTACCCGGAATGGGACTGCCTGCCCTACGACCGCGCCTCGCCCTCGCGCGGGGTGATGGGCGCGCGCACCGGCGTGCTGCGCTGGCTCACCGACACGGCCGCCCTGCCCGACATCGTCCTCACCACCGCCCCGGCCCTGATCCAGCGCGTGCCCCCGGCCGAGACCTGGGCGCAGGCGCGCCTGGAGCTGCGGGTCGGCGACGCCCTCGATCCCGCCGCAATCTCCGCCTTCCTGCAGCGCCTCGGCTACATCCTCGACGACCGGGTCGACGAGCCCGGCGAGGTCGCGGTCTGGGGCCGCACCGTGGACGTCTTCCCGGCCGCCGCCGACCGGCCCTGCCGCATCGAGTACGAGGCGGGCCGGGTCACCGCGATCCGCTCCTACGACCCGGTCTCGCAGCGCTCGCTGGCCGATGCCGACGTGCTGGTGATCGACCCCGCCACCGAGATCGTCCTGCCCGAGGGCTCGGAGAGCCGGCTCGTGCCCTTCACCGGCCAGGAACACGGCCTCGCCCGGTACTACCCGTCCCTCGTCACCGTCCTCGATCAGGTGCCCGAGGCGCGCCTCGTCGTCGAGGACGGGGCGGAGGAGCGGGCGCAGGCCTTCTTCGAGCAGATCGCGGACGGCCGCGAGGCCGCGGCCCGGTCCCGGCGCGGCGGGGCCGACGATGGCGGCCTCTACCTCGGCCCCGAGGACTGGGCCGCCCAGCTCGCGGCGCGCCGGGTCGCGGAGGCCCAGGCGGACGAGGCCCGGGACCTCACCATGCCGGTCTTCGTGCGCAGGGCCCGGCCGAACACGGCCCTGGCCGAGACCCTGCGCGAGCGCCTGACGGCGGGCGACCGCATCCTCCTCACGGGGCCGGCCGAGCCGCTGGCGCGGCTGGTCCGCATCGCCGAGCGGGCGCTGGGACGCAAGGCCCGGCCGGTGCGGGCCTGGGCCGAGGCCGTCGCGGCGAAGCCCGGGGCGCTCCTCACCCTGGAGGCCCCGATCGAGGCGGGCTTCCGGGTGCCCGGCGCGGGGATGGCGGTGATCGCCGCCGCCGACCTCTTCGGCGGGCACGCCGCCACCGTCACGGCCGGAGGCCCGAGCGCCATCCTGCCCATCGGCGAGGTCGAGCTGCGCATCGGCGACGTCGCCGTCGACCGCGACAACGGGCTCTGCGTGTTCGAGGGCCTGGAGGCGGTGAGCACCGGCGACGGCGGGAGCGAGGACGCCCTGCGCCTGCGCTTCGCGGGCGACGGCATCCTGATGGTGCCGGTCTCGCAGGCCGACCGGATCTGGCGCTACGGCTCCGAGGTCGAGGCCGTGACCCTCGACAAGCTGGAGGGCGGGAGCTGGGGGCGCCGCCGGCTCGAGGCGGAGGCCTGCATGGCCCGGGCCGCCCGGGTGATGCTGGCCGATGCCGAGAAGCGCCGGGCGGTCCGGGCGCCGGTGCTGGTGCCGCCCGACCGCGAAATGGAACGCTTCGCCGCCGGCTTCGGCTTCGCGCTGACCGCCGACCAGGCGAGCGCCGTCACCGGCGTGATGGCGGACCTGGCCTCGGGCCGCCCGATGGACCGCCTCGTCTGCGGCGATGTCGGCTTCGGCAAGACCGAGGTGGCCCTGCGCGCCGCCGCCGCGGCCGTGTTCGCCGGAAAGCAGGTGGCGATCGTGGCCCCGACCACGGTGCTGGCGCGCCAGCACGTGCAGACCTTCACCCGGCGCTTCGCCCGCTTCGGCATCGAGGTCGCCCACCTCTCCCGCCTCGTCTCGGCCCCCGAGGCCAAGCGGGTGAAGGCGGGGCTGGCCGACGGCGCGATCCGCCTCGTGGTCGGCACCCACTGCCTCGCGGCCAAGGGCGTCGCCTTCGCGGATCTCGGCCTGATGGTCGTCGACGAGGAGCAGCGCTTCGGCACCAGGATCAAGCAGGGGCTGCGGGAGGCGGCGGGCGACGGCCACGTGCTCACGCTGACCGCGACCCCGATTCCCCGCACGCTGCAGAGCGCGCTGGTCGGGCTCCAGAGCCTCAGCGTCATCGCCACGCCGCCCTCCGTGCGCCAGCCGATCCGCACCGTGATCGCGCCCTTCGAGGACGAGACGATGCGCGACGCCCTCACGCGCGAGCACCGGCGGGGCGGCCAGAGCTTCGTCGTCTGCCCGCGCATCGAGGACATCGCCCCGATGGCGGCCCGCCTCGCCAGGCTGGTGCCGGACCTGCAGACCCGGGTGGCCCATGGCGACCTCAACGCCGCCGAGATGGACGACGTGATGGTGCGCTTCGCCGACGGCGAGGGCGACGTGCTGCTCGCCACCAGCATCATCGAGAGCGGGCTCGACGTGCCGCGCGCCAACACCATGCTGGTCTGGGATGCCGAGCGCTTCGGCCTGTCGCAGCTGCACCAGCTGCGCGGCCGGGTCGGGCGCGGCCAGCGCCGCGGCGTGGTCTACCTCCTCAGCCGCCCCGACCGCCCGCTGACGCCCGCCACCGAGAAGCGCCTGCGGACGCTGGAGGCCCTCGACCGCCTCGGCGCGGGCTTCGCCATCAGCGCCCGGGATCTCGATCTGCGCGGGGCGGGCGACCTCGTGGGCGAGAACCAGGCCGGCCACGTCAAGCTCATCGGCCTCGGGCTCTACCAGCACCTGCTGCACCTGGCGCTGCGCGCCGCCAAGGGCGAGCCCGCCGAGGACTGGAACCCGGAGATCCGCCTCGGCCTCTCCGGCGCGGTGCCGGCCGACTACGTGCCCGAGCCGGAGGTGCGGCTCAGCCTCTACACCCGCACCCTGCGCCTCGCGAACCCGGAAGAGGTCGAGGCCCTGCGCAGCGAGGTGGTCGACCGCTTCGGCCCGCCGCCCGCCCCCTTCGAGGACCTGATCGCGCTCGCCCGCCTCCGGGTCGGCTGCCTGGCGCTGGGCATCCACCGCCTCAGCGGCGGGCCGCAGGGTCTGGCCGCCGACCTGCGGCCGAACGCGCCGCCGCTGCAGGTGCCCGTCCACGCCCACATCGTGCGCAAGGACAACCGGGTGCTGCTGCGCCAGGGCAGCGCGGACCCGGCGACGCGCGGGCGCTTGGCGGCCGCCTTCCTGGAGCGCCTGCGAGCGCAGGGCGAGCGCCCGGCCGCTCCGGCCGAGATGGCGGCCTGACGGGCGGCCGCACGAGGCCGTGAGGCACGGAACGGCCTCGGCCGGGGCCGATTGACCGGAGGCGAGGGGGCGCCCAGCGGCGTCCCCGGATGCCACACGTGACCCGATGCCCGAGACCCGATGCCCATGACGGACCTGTCCCGCCGAAGCCTCCTGGCCGCCACCGCCGCCGGGGGATCCCTCCTCACCGTCGCCGGGGCGAACGCTCAGCCCACGGCCCAGAGCCCGATCCGGGGCAAGGACGGCGCCGCGATCCTGGGTCCGCGCAACCCGGCCCGGGAGGCCGAGGACCCCTTCACCCTCCGCCCGCCCCGGACCGACCACGGCACGATGCCGAACCTGAAATGGTCCTTCGCCGACAGCCACATGCGCCTCGAGGAGGGCGGCTGGGCCCGGCAGACGACGATCCGGGAACTGCCCGTGTCGACGGCGATGGCGGGCGTGAACATGCGGCTCGGCGCCGGCGTGGTGCGCGAGATGCATTGGCACAAGGAGGCCGAGTGGGCCTACATGCTGAAGGGCAAGGCCCGGATCACCGCGGTGGATGCGCAGGGGCGGACCTTCGCGGACGATGTCGGCGCGGGCGACCTCTGGTACTTTCCCTCGGGCATCCCGCATTCGATCCAGGGCCTGTCGGCCGACGGCGTCGACGGCTGCGAGTTCCTGCTGGTCTTCGACGATGGCGGGTTCTCGGAGGATTCCACCTTCCTCCTGACCGACTGGCTGGCGCATACGCCGAGAGACATCCTGGCCAAGAATTTCGGCCTGCCGGAGAGCGCCTTCGCGGGCGTGCCGGAGAAGGAGCTCTACATCTTCCCGGGGCCGACGCCCGGCCCCCTCGACGCGGACCGGATGGGCGGCGCCGGCCCGGTGCCCGAACCCTTCAGCCACCGGATGCTGGCCCAGGCGCCCCTCAGCCTGCCGGGCGGGACCGTGCGCATCACCGATTCCTCGGTGTTCAAGGCCTCGAAGACCATCGCGGCCGCCCTGGTGGAGCTGGAGCCCGGGGGATTGCGCGAGCTGCACTGGCACCCGAACGGCGACGAGTGGCAGTTCTACATCGCGGGCCAGGGCCGCATGACGGTGTTCGGCTCGGAATCGAAGGCCCGCACCTTCGACTACCAGGCCGGCGACGTCGGCTACGTGCCCTTCGCCATGGGCCACTACATCGAGAACACCGGCACGACGCCCCTGACCTTCCTGGAGATGTTCCGCAGCCCGACCTACGCCGACATCTCCCTGCGCCAGTGGCTCGCCCTCACCCCGCACGCCCTGGTGGCGGCGCATACCCGCCTGAGCCCGGCCGACCTCGACCGCCTGCCGGGGGTGAAGGCGCCGGTGCTGCCGGGCTGAGCCGCCTCAGCTCCCGGGCTTCCTCACTGCCGAGGCCACGTCCACGGGCTTCGGCAGCAGGCCGAGGCGGTGGAAGGTGTCGGCGACCTTCTGCTGGTCGGCGGTGGTCTCGGCATTCAGGGGCGTGACCCCGTAGGTGAGGCGGCGCAGGGCCACCGTGAGGATCGGCGCCGGGATGCCGACGGAGGGGCTGAGTTCGGCCGCCACCGCGTCGGTGTTGTCCTTGGCCCAGGCGTCGATCTCGCCGATCGCCGCGAGCGTCGCGTCGAGGGCCGGGCCGTTGGCCGCCGTGAAGGCGCGGGTCGAGAGGTAGAACTGGCGGTTGGGCACGAGGTCGGTGCCGTCGACGAGGATGCGGCCGCCGGTGCTGCGCTCGCCCGAGGCGAGGTAGGGGTCCCAGATCGCCCAGGCATCGACGGCCCCCCGCGCGAAGGCGGCGGCCCCGTCGGCCGGCGCCAGGAAGGTCGGGGTCACCGCCTCGTAGGGCACGCCCGCCTGCTCCAGGGCCCGGACCAGGAAGTAGTGGACGTTGGAGCCCTTGTTGAGGGCGATCTTCCTGCCGCGCAGGTCCGCGACCGTCCGGATCGGGCTGTCCTTGGCCACCAGGATCGCCTCGCCCTTCGGCGCGGCCGGCTCGTGGCCGACATAGAGCAGGTCCGGGTTGGCGGCCTGGGCGAAGATCGGCGGCGCCTCGCCGGCCGAGCCGAGATCGACGGCGCCGGCGTTCAGCGCCTCCATCAGGGGCGGCCCCGAGGGGAACTCGGCCCAGGTGACGCGGTAGCCGAGCGGCTTCAGGCGCTGCTCCAAGAGGCCCTTGCCCTTGAGGAGGACCAGGGTGCCGTATTTCTGGTAGCCGATCCGGATCACCTTCTCGTCCGCGCGGGCGTGCAGGGCACCGAAGGTCAGGAGCGCCAGGGCGGTGAGGAGGATCCAGGCGCGGCGGGTGCCGTCGGAGCGGAGTGCGTGGGCGCGGATGGCGGCGGGCATGGGGGGATTCCTCGTCGCGGCATGACCCTCCTCCCCCTTGCGGGGAGAGTCGGAGTGGGGTGGTTGGGTGAGCCTCGCGGGGCGGAAGCCGGCGGCGGCGCCCCTACCCTCAGTCCCTCCCCGCAAGGGGGGAGGGAAGCTGCCTTCTCCTGCGAGGAGCGTGCTCGCTCAATGCGCCGCGATGCGGCGGCTGGGCACGATGTCGTTGGCGATGACCTCGCCGAACGGACCGTTGTTGCGGGCGCCCGTGGGCGCGACGCCGGTGGTGGCGCGCAGGGGCAGCTTGGGGAAGACCAGCTCGGCGAAGCGGTAGGCCTCCTCCAGGTGCGGATACCCTGAGAGGATGAAGCGGTCGATGCCGAGGTCGATGTACTCCTTCATCCGGTCGGCCACCTGATCGGCCGAGCCGACGAGGGCGGTGCCGGCGCCGCCGCGCACGAGGCCGACGCCGGCCCAGAGGTTCGGCGAGACCTCGAGCTTGGTGCGGTCGCCCCCGTGCAGGGCCATCATGCGGCTCTGGCCGACGGAATCCTGGCGCTTCAGCGTCGCCTGGGCCTTGGCGATGGTCGCGTCGTCGAGGCGCGAGATCAGGTTCTCGGCGGCCGCCCAGGCCTCCCCTTCCGTCTCGCGCACGATGACGTGCAGGCGGATGCCGTAGGAGAACGTCTTGCCCTTGCGGTCGGCGGCTTCGCGGGCCTTGGCGATCTTCTCGGCGACGCCGGCCGGGGGCTCGCCCCAGGTCAGGTAGACCTCGCAATGCTCGGCCGCGACCTCGATGCCGGCCGGCGAGGAGCCGCCGAAATACAGCGGCGGATAGGGCGCCTGCACGGGGGGGAAGATCACCCGGCCCTCCTCCACCTTGAGGTGCTTGCCCTCGTAGGACACCGTCTCGCCCGACATCAGCCCGCGCCAGATGTGCAGGAACTCGTCCGTCACGACGTAGCGCTCGTCGTGGTCGAGGAAGACGCCGTCGCCGCGCAGCTCGACGGGGTCGCCGCCCGTGACGACGTTGATGAGCAGGCGCCCGTCCGAGATCCGGTCGAGGGTCGCGGCCATGCGGGCGGCCATGGACGGCTCCTGCAGGCCGGGGCGCACGGCGACGAGGAAGCGCAGGCGCTTCGTCAGGGGCGCCAGGGCCGAGGCCACCACCCAGGAATCCTCGCAGGAGCGGCCGGTGGGCAGGAGCACGCCGTAATAGCCGAGCTCGTCCGCGGCCTGGGCGATCTGGCGGAGATACGAGATCGAGACGTCGCGGGCGCCTTCCTGGGCGCCGAGGTAGCGGCCGTCGCCGTGGGTCGGGAGGAACCAGAGAACGTCGGTCTGTCCGGTCATGGGAAAACTCTCTCGGGGCTGGGCGCGGCGCTCAGGACGGCGCGCGCTCGGACAACAGGTGGTCGAGGATGCGGCCTTCCAGGGCCGCGAGGTCGGCGTCACCCCGCCGGCGGGGGCGCGGCACGTCCACGGCGACGTCGAGGGCGATGCGGCCGGCCTCCACCACGAGGATGCGGTCGGCCATCGCCACGGCTTCGGCGACGTCGTGGGTGACGAGGATCGCGGTGAAGGCCTGCGCCTGCCAGATCCGCTCGATCATCGCCTGCATGTCGATGCGGGTCAGGGCGTCCAGCGCCCCGAGGGGCTCGTCGAGGGCGAGGAGCCCCGGGTGGCTGACGAGGGCGCGGGCGAGCGCCACCCGCTGGCGCTGGCCGCCCGACAGGGTCGCGGGCCAGTTGCCGGCCTTCTCGGTGAGGCCGACCTCGGCCAGCGCCGACTCGGCCCGGGCGCGGCGCTTCGCCCTGGGGCCGCCCTCGCCGAGGCCCACCGCGACGTTGTCCACGACCCGGGCCCAGGGCAGCAGGCGCGGCTCCTGGAACATGATCCGCTTCGGCGGCGTGCGCACCGCCCGCGATTCGAGGGCGATGCGGCCGGCGCTCGGCTGCTCCAGGCCGAGGATCAGGCGCAGGAGGGTGCTCTTGCCGCAGCCCGAGCGCCCGACCACGGCCACGAACTGACCGGCCGGGATGTGCAGGTCGAGGCCCTCGATCACCGTGTGGCCGTCGAAGGCCTTGGTCAGGTCGCGGATGGTGACGCCGATGCCCGTGGCGGAGGGCGCGGGGGCGGTCCGGGCCGGCGCCCGCTGGGCGGCGACCTCGCGGGGTTTGGGGTCGCGGATCTGGGAATCCTCGGGGACGCGGAGGGCGGTGGCGAGCATGGGACGGACCGTCGAAGGGGAGAAGAGGATTTCGGGAGGGGTGCCGCCGCGTCAGGCGTTCCGGTAGGCCGGGTTCCAGGCCAGGAACCGCCGCTCCAGCAGACGGGTCACGGCGTCGGCGGCCTTGCCGAGGCCGGCATAGATCACGATGGCCAGCACCACGACGTCCACCAGCATGAACTCGCGGGCCTGCATCGCCATGTAGCCGAGGCCCGAGGAGGCCGAGATCGTCTCGGCGACGATCAGCGTCAGCCACATGATGCCGAGCGCGTAGCGCAGGCCCACGAAGATCGACGGCAGCGCGCCGGGCAGGACCACGCGCCGGAACAGGGTGGTGGGCGACATGCCGTAGACCCGGCCCATCTCGACGAGCTGCGGGTCCACCGAGCGGATGCCGTGCAGGGTGTTGGCGTAGACGGGGAAGAACACCCCGATGGCCACGAGGAAGAGCTTGGCCTCCTCGTCGATGCCGAACCACAGGATCACCAGCGGGATCAGCGACAGGTGCGGGATGTTGCGGATCATCTGCAGCGTCGTGTCGGTGAGGCGCTCGGAGAGCCGCGACAGGCCGTTGGCGAGGCCGAGCGCGAAGCCGATGCCGCCGCCGATGAGGAAGCCGACGGCCGCCCGGGCGAAGCTGATCGAGAGGTTGGTCCAGAGCTCGCCGCTGCGCGCCGCCTGCCAGCCCGCCGCGACGACGCCGGAGGGCGCCGGCATGAAGCGGGTGGAGACGAGGCCGGTGGAGGCGGCGACCTGCCAGCCGAGCAGGATCGCGGCCGGCACCAGCCAGGGCGTCAGGCGCTCGAGGGTGCGGGTGCTGAGGGAGGTCGTCATCGGATGTCAGCCCTTGCTCGCCGGGGGAGCCGGCGGCGTCCACACGGCATCGCGGACGCGGATGGGATTGGCGATCAGGCCCAGGGCCTGGAAGCGGTCGGCCACGCGCTGCTGGCCGGCGATGACCGGCTCGGAGAGCGGTGCGATCACGTAGACGCTGCGGTCGACGGCCCGCCGGGTCGCGTCGAGGGGCACGCCGGTGCCCTTCGAGAGCAGGGCGGCGACCTCCGGGCGATGCGCCTCGCACCAGCCCGCGACCTCGGCCAGGGCGGAGACCGCCGCCTGGACCACGGGGGCGTTGGCCTGCGTGAAGTCCCGGTTGCCGAGGAAGAAGTTGGTGGGCTTCTCGATCTCGGCGGCGCTGGCCAGGATGCGGGTGCCGGGCTGGCGCTCGGCGATGGCGAAGTACGGGTCCCAGATCGCCCAGGCGTCGACGGCGCCGCGCGCGAAGGCGGCCGCCGCGTCCGCCGGCGCCAGGGTCACGGGCTCGATGTCCGTGTAGGCGAGCCCCGCCTTCTCGAGCGCGCGGACGACGAGGTAGTGCGCGCTCGACCCCTTGGCGAAGGCGACGCGCTTGCCCTTGAGGTCGGCGAGCGTCGTCAGGGAGGAGCCCTGCGGCACCAGGATGGCCTCGCCGGAGCCGCCGGCATCCTGGGCCGCCACGTAGAGCAGGGTGTTGCCCGCGGCCTGGGCGAAGACCGGGGGCGGCGCGCCGGTCTGGCCGAAATCGATGGCGCCCATGCCCAGAGCCTCGAGGACCGGAGGTCCGAACGAGAACTCCGTCCAGCGCACGGACACGCCGAGGGGCTTCAGCGCCTGCTCGATGGTGCCCTGCTGCCTGGCGACGACGAGGATGCCGTTCTTCTGGTAGCCGATCCGGAAGGTGCCGCCCTCGGCGGCCCGGAGCGCCGGCCCGGGCAGGGCGGCCGCCGCGAGGGCGCCGGCGACGAGGTTGCGTCGGGAGAGCATCGCCGGGTCGCCGTCAGCCGGCGCTGGCGAAGGCGGCGACGGGGGCCGCGGCCTCCGGCGTCCCGGCGCGGGCGGCCCGCGCCTGGAGCAGGTCCGCGAGCTGGCCCGCCGCGTCGGCGATGCGGGCCTTCACGCCCGGGTCGACGAGGATTCCGTCGCGAAAATCCGCGTCGGAGCCGTAGACCGCGCTGGGGATGGTGTGGGCGCTGAAGAACCCGAAGAGCGGACGCAGGGCATGCTCGACCACGAGGGCGTGGCGCGGGCCGCCGCCGGTGGCCGACAGGATCACGGGCTTGCCCACCAGGGCGGCCGGGTCGACGAAGTCGAAGAGGTGCTTGAACAGGCCCGTATAGGCGCCCTTGTAGACCGGCGAACCCACGATGAGCGCGTCGGCGCCCTCGATGGCCTCGACGATGCGGCGGGCCGGGAGCGGCAGCAGGTCCCGCGACCAGGCGGCGCCGAGCCCGGTGCCGGCATCCAGCATGTCGTAGAGGCGGATATCGGCCCGCACCTGCGTGCCGACCGCCTCGGCCAGGGATTCGGCGAGCGCCCGGGTCTTGGAGGGGCGCTGGAGATTGGCGGTGAAGCCGACGATGCGGGGCAGCGACATGGGACGACTCTCGTAGGCGCCAAGACATCCGGACGTGCCTGCGCCTCCGCTCAAGACGAGCGTCGGTCGGCACTGGAAATTTCGAAGGTCTTCGCTCTGAAACAACAGGTTGGGCCGCGGAACTTCCGTGGCGCCGATCTGTCGAAAACGTGCCCGTTGCACGCCCGAGAATCAATGAAACGTTCTTTTGAATGCGGGGCACCCGGGAGAGGATCTCTCCGGCCTGCGCCGCATCGGGAGATGATCCCGTTCGACAGGCATTATGATGCCAGGATTTTCACCGCCCGGGTCGATCCGGACCCCGGACCGGGGGCGTCAGGCGACGGCGTCGTCGAGCACGCCCTGGAGCACCACCCGCCGGAACGCCCCCAGGAGGTCGGCGTCGAGCCTGGGCAGCATGCCCTGCATCAGCGCATAGGCCTCCGCGTGGGGCAGCGGATCGCGGTAGGGGCGCCGCTCGGTCAGGGCCGAGTGGATGTCGCAGATGGTGACGAGGCGCACGAGGTCGGGGATCGCCGCGCCCTTCAGGCCGTCGGGATAGCCGCTGCCGTCGAGCATCTCGTGGTGGTAGCGCACCACCCCGAGGGTCGCCTCGTCGAACCCGCCCTGGGCGGCGAGGAGGTCGGCGCCGACGACCGGATGCGTGCGCATCACCGCCATCTCCTCGTCCGTGAGGCAGCCGGGCTTGTTCAGGATCGCCAGGGGAATCTTCGCCTTGCCGACGTCGTGCAGCAGGGCGGCGCGCGCCAGGCGCTTCTGGTCGGCGCGGGCGAGGCGCAGGCCGGCCCCGAAGGCGGCGGCATAGCCGGCGACGCTGAGGGAGTGCTGGTAGAGCTGCTGGTCGTGGCTCTGGATGACGTCGAGCCAGGTGCGGATGCCGGAATCCGAGACCGCCTCCAGGATCAGCTCCGTCCCGGTATCGATCTCCTCGGCGCTGAGGGGCCGCCCGGTTCCGGCGGCCTGGAACGCGCCCGCCACCAGGCCGACGGCGGCCCGCGCCCGCTCGGCGATGTCGCGGACCTTCCGGACCGGGGCGGCGACGGCGCTCCGGCGGGCCGCCTGCCAGGTGTCCACGAGGGCGAACAGGGTGGCGAGGACCGTCGTGCGGGGCGCGTCCGCCGGCAGGGTGCGCGTGGCCACGGCGGCCCGGCCGCGGGTGGCGGGCGCCTGGTTGGTCAGTTGCAGGCTCGCGATCCGGAAGCCGTGGAAGCGGGCGATCCAGGTGGCGGCGAGGCGCGGGTCGCCGCTGACGTCGACCACCGCGACGAGGGGCAGCGTCGCCGGCAGGGCCTCGCGCGGCTCGATGCAGCGGCAGGCAACCACGTTCTCGACGGCGCGGCAGAGCAGGGCCGCGATCTGGGGCCTGTCCGAGACGATGAGAACGGAATTGTCCTGGGTCACGAGAGGGTCCGTCAACGTGGTGTGCGGTCCGGCTCCTGAGCCCGACCCTCAACATTTGACACCAATTCATTATCGAACAATTCACGACAAATCATCAGGCAGTCGTGACGCATCATCTACGTGGTCTCTGCGGAGGGGTGAAGTGCGCAGCCCTCTCGAAATCCCATCCTGGCACAGACCAGTCCGCCGTGGCGGCGAGAAACCTTGTAAACAGCGTCGAATCACTCGCGCCCGGCCGGGTTCGGAGGCGAGCCCGCATCCGGGCGGGAGCGGCCCTTCCGCCGGCCGGCCGGCGCTGCCCCCGAGCGGCGGGCGTGGACTTTTCCGGCGGCGTCGCGCACCCCGTGGCCGAGCGGGACGGGCGGAGGACGGCGCTGATGGGAGACGGGCGATGAACCGGCGGGACGCCGTGGCGGCGGCCCTGGCGCAGCTTGCCCCGCGCCTGCCCGACTTCGAGACGGAGGCCGTGATCGACCGCGCCCTGGCCAGTCCCGGCCTGCGCAACGCGCGTCCGGACAACGCGGCCTGGCTCGCCCTCGTGGCCTATGCCCGCCACGTCTTCACCGAGTACGACACCCTGCTGGACGAGGGCTACGACCGCGACAGCGCCCGCCACTTCGTGCTCGACGACCTCAATGCCGTCCTCGCCGAATGGGGTTCGCGCCGGCGGGTCTCGGAGGAGGAGAGCGCGCCGGAGGAGAGCGCGCAGGAGGACGAGGCCCCGTGAGGCCGGTCACGGTCGCGTGGGCTCCGGTGCTGGGTTGCATCCGGACGGCTTGCACCGCGCCGGCCCGGACGGCATCGTCCCGCCGCGCCGGCCCCATCCGTCCGGGCCGGGACAAGGTAGGAAATCCGTCGTCATGAGGATCAGCGCACGCAACGTCCTCAAGGGCAAGGTCGTCTCGGTCGAGAAGGGTGCCACCACGGCCCACGTGAAGATCGAGATCGCCGGCGGCCAGCTGGTCACCGCCTCGATCACCAACGAATCCGTCGACAGCCTGAAGCTGACCGTGGGCGGCGAGGCCTACGCCGTGGTGAAGTCCTCCGACGTGCTGGTCGCGGTGGATTGAGGACGATGCGCCGTCTCGCCGCGATCGCGCTCCTCGCCCTGTCCGCCCCCGTGGCCTGGGCGCAGGAGCCGCCATCCCGCGAGCCCGGCGCCTTGCCGGCCGCGGACCCGGCGGCCTGCACCCGGTTCGACTGGTCGCTCCTGCGCGAGCAGGCCTGGTTCTCGGCCGCCGGCCTGCCGCGGGTCGAGGCCGGCGGCACCCTGCCGGCCGCGATGCCGGCCGCGATCCTCGTCCTGAAGCCGCAGGCCGAGGTCGCCCCGCCCTTCGCGCCCTCGCGGGAGCCGACGCCCGGCTCCTACGGCGGCGCGCTGCACCTCGAGGCGCCGCTCGCCCCCGGCGCCTATCAGGTCACCCTGTCCGACCGGGCCTGGATCGATGTCAGCCAGGACGGCCGGACCACGCGCCCCCCGACCGCCAGCACGATGCGTCCCGGCTGCCCGATGCTCGCCAAGAGCGTGCGGTTCCAGCTCGGCACCGCGCCGATCACCCTCCTGATCAGCGGCGCGCCCGCCGACACGATCCGGATCGCCGTGGCGCCGGTGGAATAGGGCGGCGCCGCGGACCCTCGACGGGGCGATCCCCGATGGACTAGCGTGGGCGCAAGACCTCGACTCCTCACAAGACCTCGACTCCTCGCAAGACTTCGCCCCTCGCCCGTCACAGATCCTCGGCGCCCCGCCCCGCGGGGACGCGATCCCGGGAGCCCTCCGCTGACCCTTTGCCTTCGCCTCGCGACGTTCCTGCTGCTCGGCCTCTGCCTGCCCGCCCAGGCCCAGGACCGGGGCAGCGTCAACCCGAAGCCCCTGCCGCCGCTCGCCAACCCGGACGCGCCGGACACGCCGGCCAAGGCCCTGTTCGGCCGCGCCACCACCCCGGCGCCCGGCCCCGCCCACGCCTACGGCTCCTACGCCAAGGGCTGCTTCTCGGGCGGCGAGGCGCTGGCCGTCGACGGGCCGAACTGGCAGGTGATGCGCCTGTCGCGCAACCGGATGTGGGGCACCCCGCCCCTCGTGGACTT
Source organism: Methylobacterium sp. Leaf104 (assembly GCF_001422885.1). Taxonomy (GTDB): domain Bacteria; phylum Pseudomonadota; class Alphaproteobacteria; order Rhizobiales; family Beijerinckiaceae; genus Methylobacterium. The sequence continues at coordinate 213,151 of NZ_LMMZ01000012.1, forward strand.
CCTGGAACGCCTGGCCGCCAAGGCGCCCCGCATCGGCTGGAACGGCCTCCTCGTCGGCGACATGTCGCAGCCCCGCGGCGGCCCGATGCTCACCGGCCACGCCTCGCACCAGCTCGGCCTCGACGCCGACATCTGGCTCACCCCGATGCCCGACCACCGCATGAGCCGGGCCGAGCGCGAGGAGACCTCCGCCACCAACGTGGTCCGTCCCGACCGCCTCGACATCGACCCGCAGGTCTGGACCCCCGAGCACCTCAAGCTGATCCGGATGACGGCGCAGGAGCGCGAGGTGGCGCGCATCTTCGTCAACCCGGCGATCAAGAAGGCCCTGTGCCGCGAGGCCGGCGGCGACCGCGCCTGGCTCTCGAAGGTGCGGCCGATGTACGGGCACAACTACCATTACCACATCCGCCTCGCCTGCCCGGCCGGCCAGGACCAGTGCGGCGACCAGGCGCCGCCGCCCTCCGGCGACGGTTGCGGCGAGGAGCTGGCCTACTGGTTCAGCGACGCGATCCTGAACCCGAAGCCCGCGACGACGCCGCCGCGCCCGAGGCCGCCCATGACGATGGCGGCGCTTCCCGCCGCCTGCCGGGCGGTGCTGAAGGCGCGCTGAGGATCTCTCCCGCCGCCCTCGCGCTGGGGGCGGCCAGCCGGACGACAGGACGACGATGGGCGAACGGATCACGATCACGGCCGGCGACGGCACGCAGGCGGTCATCGACGCCGACGGGGCCGAGCCCGTCTCCTGGCAGGTCGGAGGCCGCGAGTATCTCTGGAGCGGCGATCCCGCGCACTGGAACCGGCACGCGCCCTGGCTCTTCCCGGTGGTCGGCGCCTCCACCGACGCGACGGTCCATGTGGGCGAGGCGGCCTACCCGATGCCCCAGCACGGTTTCGCCCGCGACCTGCCGTTCACGGTGATCGAGCGGTCCGAGGATGGCGTGAGCCTGCGCCTCACCGACAGCGAAGCGACCCGGGTGCACTACCCCTTCGCCTTCCGCCTCGACATCACCGCGCGGGTCGGCCCCGGGCTCCTCGATTTCGAGATCTGGATCGAGAACACCGACACGGCGCCCCTGCCCTACGGGCTCGGATTCCACCCGGCCTTCCCCTGGCCCTTCGCGGGCGGCACCCGCGCGGCCGGAGGCGGCTACGCGGTCCGCTTCGAGCACCCGGAGCGCCCCTTCGCGCCGGAGGTCGGGCCGGGCGGCCTGCTCCTGCGCGACGAGCGGCCGATTCCCCTGGCGGGCGACACCCTGCCCCTCGATCCGGCCCTCTTCACCGAGGCCCTGGTCTTCCGGGATGCGGCGAGTGCCTGGATGCGCTTCACCGGACCCGACGGCACGGCGATCCGCCTCGCGGCGTCGGACTTCCCGCATCTGGCGGTCTGGACCAAGCCGACGGCCCCGTTCCTCTCGCTGGAATGCTGGACCGGGCACGCCGACTGGGCGGGCTTCGCCGGCGACCTCAAGGATCGGGATTCGCAGCGCCTGCTGGCGCCGGGAGCCCGCGCCCGCCACGGCGTCACCCTGTCCTTCGAGCGGGAGAGCCGGGCATGACCGACGTTCTCTCGCCGGACGCTTCGTCATCCGGGGCTTTCTCGCCGGACGCTTGGACCCGCAACGCGGCGGCCTACGAGGCGATCCGCACCATGCCCTTCAACGCCGAGCTCGCCGCCGGCACCCTGACCCGGGCGCGCTTCATCCACTACATCGTGCAGGACGCGCACTACCTCGTGGGCTTCGGCCGCGCCCTGGCGCTGGCCGCCGCCAAGGCGCCGAACCCGGACCGGATGGTGCAGTTCGCCCGGGCGGCCGAGACCGCCATCGTGGTGGAGCGCTCGCTCCACGGCGGCTTCTTCCGCGATTACGGCATCGACGCCGAGACCTTCGCCAAGACCCCGCTCTCGCCGCCCTGCGACCACTACGTCTCCTACCTCATCGCCACCGCCTATGCGGAGCCCTACGAAGTCGTGCTCGGCGCGCTGCTGCCGTGCTTCTGGATCTACGCCGAGATCGGCCGGGACATCGTCTCCCGGGTGCGGGCCGACAACCCGTACCGCGCCTGGATCGACACCTACGCGGGCGAGGACTTCGCCCAAGCGGTGACCGCCATGATCGCCGCCACCGACGAAGCGGCCCGGGGCGCCTCGCCGGAGGTCCGGGCGCGCATGCACCACGCCTACGCCCAGGCCACCCGCCTCGAATACCTGTTCTGGGACGGGGCCTACCGCGACGCGGCCTGGCCGGTCTGAGGCGGGCGGCCCGGTCCCGTCAGACGGCCTGGAGCCGGGGCGCCCGCGCGCCGGCGGCCGGACGGGTCCGGCTGCGGAACCGGTCCCGGGCGGCGCGGGCCGCCTGCTCGACGCTGCGGAAGACCGTGCCGTCGAGGGGGGCGAAGTCGCGGCTCGACGAGAAGAAGCGCACGCCGCCGGGTTCCGGGACGGCGATCCCGGCGGTGACCTCGCCGATCTCGATGATCCGGGCCGGGGCGGGCTCGGCATGGAGGCGGTTGCGGGCGCGCTCCGCCCGGTGATCCACGAAGCTGGGGACCGCGTGCAGGCGATTCAGCGCCCGCTCGGCCTCGATCTGAAGATGGGGCATGACAAGGACTCCGGTGGCCGGCGCGGAGCCGGCGAAAGACGAATGGTGGGACGCGACGGGGCGGTCAGCGTCGACAGCATCCGCGTTGGGACCGGAGATCCGAGGTCCGGGGGAGCGAGGCATCGCCCCGCGGCCAGCATGCGTTGCAGACAGTCACGGCAAGTCATCCTTTCCAAGAAGGACCACGAGGCGCGAGCGCATCGCGGTGCTTTAGCGTTTGATGACGCGGCGCAAGCTACACACTTCAAATCACCGCGGCCCGGCGACACGAAATGGCGTCGCCGAACGTCTCAAAGATGCTCATCCCGCTGCGTTTCGTCAACGGATCGATCTTCCGAATGCAGCACAGTCCGTGGCAGAAACCGCCCCGCCCGGTCCCCGGCACGCCTGCTTCCTTCGCGACCCCCGTCAGACGGCCGCGATGACGGCGGCGAGGTCCCGGTAATCGCGAAAGATCCGGGCCGCGCCGGCCCGGGTCAGGTCCGCGGCGGCCGGGTCGTGGGACCAGTGGCCGCCGCCGCTGAAGCCGACGACGCGCATGCCGGCGGCCCGGGCTGCCGTGACCCCGGGAACGCTGTCCTCGATGACGAGGCAGGCCTCGGGCGCCACGCCCATCGTGGCGGCGGCGTGCAGGAACAGGTCCGGCGCCGGCTTGCCCCGCGCCACCATGGTCGAGGAGAAGATCCGTCCCTCGAACAGCGGCAGCAGCCCGGTGAGCCCGAGGGAATGGCGCAGCCGCACGGGATCGCTGCTGGAGGCGACGCAGGTGGGCAGGCCGAGGGCGGACACCGCCGCGGCGACGCCCGCCACCGCGCGCAGCTCCGTGTCGAAGGCGCGCAGGGTGTCCGCCTTCACCGCCTCGACGAAGCCCTCCGGCGCCGCGATCCCGTAATCCTGCGCGATGTGGCCCATGATCGAGGCCATCGAGGTGCCGGCGAAGCGCGCCCGCACGGTCTCGACGTCGATGGGGACGCCGATGCGGTTGAGGCCGGCCGTGAGGCGCGCCAGGCTGATCGGCTCGCTGTCGACCAGCACCCCGTCGCAATCGAAGATCACCAGACCGAGGGGCGGGGCGGTCTCGCCGGGTGCGGGCAAGGGGTGGACGGAATCGGGGTCGGCGGGATCGAGGAGCGTGGAGGCGTCGCGCATGGGCTCGGGTCGGGTCTCGGGTTGCGGCCGGACCCCGCCTGCCGCGCGGCCCAAGGCCCGCATATGGCGCGAACGCGAGCCGGCGCAAACCGCGCGGCCGGCGGGCCGGGACCTCGGTGGCTTGCGCCCGTCGGCGCGCCCTCCTACTCAGCCCTTCGGCCGGCGCGGATGCCGGCGGGTGCGATCGGGTGCGATGGTCCGTTTCCTCAGCCGCTTCCTCGGCCTCGTCTTCCTCGCGGCGGGCTTCGTCTGCCTCGTCTATGACGGCGCCCGCTCCATCGCGAACAACGGCCTGCGGGTCACCAGCGTCAGCGACCTCGCCTTCACGCTGTTCAAGGACCGGGCGAACGCCCTCCAGGGCACGGTGGAGAGCGTCGCCCCCTGGCTCTGGAAGATCCTGGTCCTGCCCCTGACCCTGGCGCCGGCCGCCCTGATCGCCCTCGTGATCGGCGCCGTCCTGCTCTGGCTCGGCCAGCCGGCGCGGGAGCGGATCGGCTTCCTCAGCGGACCTTGAGCACGGTCCGATCCGATGCCCCCCGACGCGGGTGCCATTTCGCACGCGCTGCCCGGCCCGTCCTTCGCGCCGTGCGGCCGAGATGCCATAATCCCGAACGGTCCCCGTCGTAGACGCGTGGGATCAGCGGGTCGCGGGACTTGTCACGTTCGGTCGTCCCGGCACCGCGTCACCTGTCAGGGATTCCCCGCCATCATGTCCCGCATCGTCGCCGCCTCCGTCCTGGCCCTCGCCCTCGGCGCCGCACCGGTCCTGGCGCAGCCGTCCTCGGGCACGCCCCAGCGCAACGTCGCCCCGACCGGCGTGACCAAGCCGCCGGGCCGCGCGGAGGCGGGCAAGACCCCCTATACCCGCGCCTCCACCGAGGGCGACATGGCCAAGGCGCAGCGCGCCTCCGCCGCCCGCGACAAGGCCTGGGACACCAAGATGCGCACCACCATGGGCTCGATCTGCAAGGGCTGCTGAGTGCAGGGGCTGCTGAGGCCCCGGCCGCCGGGCCGCGCGCCGGCCCCGTGATCCGCCTGGAGGGCGTCAGCAAGCGGTTCGCCGGAGCCGAGCGCCCCGCCGTCGACGCCCTCGACCTCGCGGTCGCCGAGGGCAGCGTCTGCGCCCTGATCGGCCCGTCCGGCTGCGGCAAGTCCACCACCCTTCGCATGGTCAACCGGCTGGTCGAGCCGGATGCCGGCCGCGTCCTGGTCGCCGGCCAGGACGTGATGCGGGGCGATCCCGTCGCCCTGCGCCGGCGCATCGGCTACGTGCTCCAGGGCGTCGGCCTGTTTCCCCACCGCAGCGTCGCCGACAACATCGGCACCGTGCCGGGCCTGCTCGGCTGGCCCCGGGCGCGGATCGCCGCGCGGGTCGACGCGATGCTCGACCTCGTCGGCCTCGATCCGGCGCAGTACCGGGCGCGCCGCCCGCACGAACTGTCCGGCGGCCAGCGCCAGCGCGTCGGCGTGGCCCGGGCCCTGGCCGCCGACCCGCCGGTCCTGCTCATGGACGAGCCCTTCGGTGCGGTGGACCCCGTCGCCCGCGACCGCCTGCAGGCCGAGATCGGCGCCATCCTGCGGCGCCTGGGCAAGACCGTGCTGATCGTCACCCACGACATCGACGAAGCGATGCGGATGGGCGACCGCGTCGTGCTCATGCGCGCGGGGCGCATCGTCCAGGCCGACCGCCCCGAGCGCCTCCTGGCCGCACCGGCCGATGCCTTCGTCGCCGGCTTCGTCGGGCAGGACCGGGCGCTGCGCCGTCTCGCCCTCATCACCGCCGGGAGCCTGGCGAGCCCCGGCCTCTTGCCGGACGCCCCCGCGATCGCGGCCGGGGCCTCGCTGCGGGAGGCGCTGTCGCTCCTCCTCGCCACCGGGGCCGACGGGCTGAACCTGGCCGGCGACGGCCCGCCGGCCCACCTCACCCTCGCGGCGATCCGGGCCGAGGCGGCCCGGGCGGTGACGTAGGCCCCTCTACTTGCACTCCTCGCGGGCGCGCTTCATCGCGTCGCCGAACCCCGCCAGGGCGTACTCGTCGCTGGTGGGATTGCCGCGCAGCGAGGTGGTCTTGATCTGGAGCTTCGGCGTGCGCGTCATCTCGGTGACCACGCGGGTCTCCTCCGCCGGGTTCTGGAGCCAGGCGTTGTTGTCCTTGGTGACGAGGCCGTAGCGGGTGGCGCCGAGGTTCAGGGTCGGGTCCGTCGGCGCCGCGCCCGCATTGGCCTTGGCCTGGCTGCCGGCGGGCTTGGCCGGGAAGCCCAGCATCACCGCGACCTCGTTGGCGACGTTCTCGGCCTTGCGCACGGTGACGAAGAGGTAGGCCGTGTCGCGCTTCAGGGTCTTGGGCGAGCGCGTCTGCGGCTGGGCGATGGCGTAGCAGACGCGGGCCTTGCCCTGGCCGTTGGCGAAGACGTTCCAGTCGCCGAAGATCGCCACCGGCGTCGCCTGCTGCATGCCGGGCGCCGTCACGGCAGCCTTCGACGCCCGCTCGCGCGCCCGGCGCGATGTCTTGCGTCCCGGAGCCTGCGTCTCCTCGGGGGCGGCCTCCTGGGCCTGAGCCCGGCCGACCGCGAGGGGATGGGGGGCGCCGACGAGGGCGGCGGGACCGGACAGGACGAGCAAGGCGGCCCCGAGCCGGAGGCCGTGTCGCAGAACAGGAACCATGGAAGACCCTTCGGGACATCGCCGGGCCGGGAGACCCGGCCGACCGTCCGGATGTGCGGCGCCGCGGGACGCCGGTTTCAGGATTGCGCGACCCGCAGCCCTCAGGCGGCGTGGGGCTCGGCGGAGAAGACGCCCGGCAGCGCCGCCATCACGCTCGCGAGGGCGGGGGCGGCCAGCGTCGACAGGGAGGGGCCGTCCGCGGGGGCCGGACCCGCCGCCTCGGACGCCTCGGACACCTGCAGGCGCGGCAGCGCGCGGGGCTTCGGGTCGTTGTAGGGCGTGTTGTAGCACTTGCGCACCGAGGCCCAGAACGCGGCCCGGTCGGCTTCGGGCAGGCGGCTCAGGGTCGCGTCGATCAGGGCCGTGGCCTCGGCCGCGAGGGCGGGGACGTCATCCGGCGCAATCCAGCTTTCAGAGGGCATGGGAAGATCTCCGAGGGGCTCGGGTCAGGGTCCTACACAGCATCACATAGCTGAGCCGTGAACGCACCTGCCCCGAGTCCGGTTCTTTTCGCCTCAGGCCTGCCCGAGCGCCGCGAGCCAGCGCTCCGCCTGCGACCGCACATTGTCCGGCGCGGTGCCGCCGTAGCTGGTGCGGCTCGAGACCGAGTTCTCGACGCCGAGCACGGCGTAGACCGCCTGCGTGATCCGCGGCTCGGCCGCCTGCATCTCCGGCAGCGAGAGCTCCTCCAGCCCGACATTGCGGGCGGAGGCCGCGCCGACGAGGCGGCCGGTGACGTGGTGCGCCTCGCGGAACGGCAGGCCGAGCTCGCGCACCAGCCAGTCGGCGAGATCGGTCGCCGTGGCGTAGCCGGAGCCGGCGGCGCGGGCGAGCACCGGCGCGTTGGGCTCGAGGTCGCGCACCATGCCGGTCATGGCGGCCAGGCACAGGGAGAGCGCCTGGAGGGCGTCGAAGGTGCCCTCCTTGTCCTCCTGCATGTCCTTCGAATAGGCGAGCGGCAGGCCCTTCATCACGATCAGGAGCCCGGTGAGCGCGCCGATGACGCGGCCGGCCTTGGCGCGCACCAGCTCCGCCGCGTCCGGGTTGCGCTTCTGGGGCATGATCGACGAGCCGGTGGTGTAGCCGTCGGAGAGCTTCACGAAGTTGAACTGGGCCGAGGTCCAGACCACGAGCTCCTCGGCGAAGCGCGAGAGATGGACGGCGCAGATCGAGGCGGCGGCGAGCGACTCGAGGGCGAAGTCGCGGTCCGCCACGGAATCGAGGGAGTTCGCGGTCGGCCGGTCGAAGCCGAGCGCCGCGGCCGTGGCGTGCCGGTCGATGGGGAAGGAGGTGCCGGCGAGCGCCGCCGCGCCGAGCGGACACTCGTTGAGCCGCGCGCGGGCATCGCGAAAACGTCCGCGGTCGCGGGCCAGCATCTCCACGTAGGCGAGACAATGGTGCCCGAAGGTGACGGGCTGGGCCGATTGCAGGTGGGTGAAGCCCGGCATCACCGTGCCGGCATGGGCCAGGGCCTTCTCGGCCAGAGCCCGCTGCAGGTCGGCCGCCTGCGCGTCGAGGCCGTCCAGAGTGTCGCGCACCCACAGCTTCATGTCGGTGGCGACCTGGTCGTTGCGCGAGCGCGCCGTGTGCAGGCGCCCGGCCGCCGGGCCGACGATCTCGGTGAGGCGGCTCTCGACGGACATGTGGATGTCCTCGAGTTCGCGGCGGAACACGAAGCCGCCCGCCTCGATTTCCGCGCGCACGGCCTTGAGACCGTCCTGAATCGCGGCCACATCGGCGGATGGCAGGATGCCGGCCTCGCCCAGCATCGCCACATGCGCCAGCGAGCCGCGGATGTCCTGGGGCGCGAGGCGCTTGTCGAACCCGATGGAGGCGTTGATCTCCTCCATGATCTCGGCGGGACCGCTCGCGAAGCGCCCGCCCCACATCCGGTTGCTCATGTTCTCAAACGTCCTTCCAGCCGCCCTGCCCGCCCGCCCCCGGACGCAACGATGATGCCCGGCCGCCGATCCGCGCTGATCGCCGGGGCCGTCCTCGTCGCCGCATCCGCGGCGGGGCTTGCCGTATACGGGACGGGCTCGACCGGCGGCAACTCCGCCGGTCCCTGCGCGGACTCGGCCGCCGCGGCGGCCCGCATCGCCCCCCTGGCCCGGGGGGAGATCGCCGCCCTCCAGGTCGCGACCCCGCCGGTGCCCGCGCCCGCCCTCGCCTTCCGGGGACCGGAGGGCGCCGAGGCCACCCTGGCGGGCGTGACGGGCCTGCGCCTCGTGAACCTGTGGGCGACCTGGTGCGCGCCCTGCAAGGCCGAGATGCCGGCCCTCGACCGGCTCCAGGGCCGCCTCGGCGGACCGGACTTCGCGGTGGTGGCGATCAACGTCGACACCCGCAACCTCGACGCCCCGCCCGCCTGGCTCAAGCAGAACGGCATCGCCCGGCTGGCCTACTATGCCGATCCGGGCGGGCGCGTCCTGCCGGCGGTCCAGAAGGCCACGGGGTCGCTCGGCCTGCCCACGACCCTGCTGGTCGACGGGCGGGGCTGCACCCTCGGGGTGATGAAGGGACCGGCCGAGTGGGACAGCGCCGACGGCGTCCGGCTGATCGAGGCCGCCCTCGGCCGATCCTGACCCACGGAACGGCTCGGTCGAATCCCGCGAGGATTGCCGCTAGGACAGAACACCCGCCGCGCGCTCACCGACAGTCGACAACAGAGAGATAAACCTGTTTTCGAGTACATGACCCGAAGTTTCCAGTTTTCATGGATTCCTGTCGCGATCATGATTGCGCGACATCGAATCGATGCGCGTGTCTCTGCGCCTGTTCTCGGACGGAGACCTGATCATGATGTCACGACATTGGGTCTTTCTGTCCGCGGCCGTGCTGTCCGCGCCCTAGCTGGCCGCGCCCTTCGCGCACGCCGCCGAATTGCCCCGCAGCGGCACCGACAGCTCCTCGACCGCCTACGTCACCTCCTCCTTCGTCACGATGAAGCTCGGGGAGCGCACGGTGACGACCTACGACAGCTCCGGGATCACCCGGAACGACGCCGGCGGCCCGATGTTCGACAACATGGGCACCCGCTGCATCGGGATGCGCGCGGTCGTCGGCAGCGAGGCGCTGAACCGCGGCTCCTGCATCGACGGCGACGCCGACGGCGATCAGATCTTCTCCAGCTACGAGGCCAAGGGCACCAAGGGCACGCATGTCTTCATCGGCGGCACGGGCAAGTACGCCGGGATTTCGGGCACGGCGGATGATACGAGCCAGTCGGTGACGAGTCCGGACGGACGGGGAATGACGCTGGTCATTCATCAGTCGAACGGGAAACTATCACCTTGACTATTCAATCTAAGATGCCCGCGCAGGATGGTCACTCGCGGTGAACTTCGCCCTCGTCAGGCGGATCCGGGGAAATTTTTAACGCCTCTGAAGAATGATGCGAGGCCTTCCTCCAGACGGGCTCCTCGCCGCATGTCCCTCCGCGCGCTCTCCATCCGCACCAAGCTGTTCCTCAGCTTCGGCCTCGTCTTCGGTCTCGTGGCGGTGATCGGAGGATCGGCGCTGATGCAGCTGCGGGCCGTGAACGCGGTGGCGCGGGAGATGCGCGACGAACGTCTCCCGAACGTGCAGCTGCTGGGCAAGATCCAGGTGCTGGTGCTGCGCACCCGGACCAACGGCGCGCGCCTGATCACCGCCGATACGCCGGAGCTGCGCAACGAGGTCTCGGCGACCCTGGCCAAGCGCGAGGCCGAGATGAACGGCCACCTGCAGGCCTTCGCCGCGCGGCCGAAATCGCCGGAGGCCGCCGCCCTCTACGACAGCTTCCAGACGAACTGGGCCGCCTACAAGGCGTTGCAGGAATCCGTGATCGCGCTGGTGAAGGCCGGCAACGGCGCGGCGGGCCAGCGCATCTACAACACCGAGATGTCGACGGGGGTGAACGCGGTGCTCGGCCCGCTCCAGAAGCTCGTCGAGTACGAGGAACGCAGCGCCGCCGCCAGCGGCGCGCAGGCTCAGACCACCTACGACACCGCCCTCCTCACCACCGCGATCCTGGTCGGCGTCGCCCTGCTGATCGCGGCCGGCGCCGCCATCGGCCTCGCCCTCGGCGTCAGCCGCCCCCTGCGCCGGATGACCGACGCCATGGGCCGCCTCGCCGACGGCGACGCGACGATCGTCGTGCCGGGCACCGGGAGCCGCGATGAGATCGGCGCGATGGCGGGGGCCGTCCAGGTCTTCAAGGACAACATCATCCGCACCCGCGCGCTCGAAGCCGAGACCGAGGCGGCCCGGGCCGGGGCCGAGGCCCTGCGCCGGCAGACCATGCGCGACCTCGCCGACCAGTTCGAGGCGGCGGTGGGCGGTGTCGTGGCCCAGGTGGGCACGGCGGCGACGCAGCTGCAGACCACCGCCGGCAGCATGTCGGCCAATGCCGGCGAGACCGCTCACCGCTCGGTCACGGTGGCGGCGGCGGCCGAGGAAGCCTCCTCCAACGTCACCACGGTGGCGGCGGCGGCCGAGGAGCTCGGCTCCTCGGTGGACGAGATCGGCCGCCAGGTCCAGGGCTCGGCCACCCTCGCCCGCGAGGCGGTGTCCGAGGCCGGCCAGACCGCGACCTTCGTGCGCGACCTCAGCGAGGCGGCCCAGCGCATCGGCGACGTCGTGGCGATGATCAGCACGATCGCGGGCCAGACCAACCTGCTGGCCCTCAACGCCACCATCGAGGCCGCGCGGGCCGGCGAGGCGGGCCGCGGCTTCGCCGTGGTGGCGGCGGAGGTCAAGGAACTCGCCAACCAGACGGCCCGGGCCACCGACGAGATCACCGGCCAGATCGCCCGCATCCAGGCCTCCACGGGCCAGGCGGTGGAGGCGATCGGTGGCATCACCGGACGCATCCGGGAGATCAGCGAGGTGGCGACCTCGATCGCGACGGCGGTGGAGGAGCAGGGCGCGGCGACCCAGGAGATCGTCCGCAACGTCGCCCAGGCCTCGGTCGGGACCGGAGAGGTCACCCAGAACGTCGCGGGCGTCGCCGGGGCCGCCGAGCAGACGGGGGTCGCCGCCGCCCAGGTGCTGGCCTCGGCCTCCGCCCTCGCGCGCCAGTCCGACGCCCTCGGCGGGCAGGTCGCGCAGTTCCTCGCGACGATCCGGGCGGCCTGAACGCCGCGATCGGGCGGCCCGAACGCCGCGATCCGGGCGGCCCGAACGCCGCGATCCGGGCGGCCCGAAAGCCGCGATCGGGCGGCCCGAACGCCGCCCGGGGCACATCCTCAGAGCAGGGCCTCGAGGTCTCCGATCACCCGATCGGGCGGATGATCCGGGTACTCGTCGGGCAGGCCCTTGCGGTTGACCCAGACCGGCCGGAGGCCGAAGGCGGCCGCGCCGGCCACGTCCCAGCGGTTCGAGGAGCAGAACAGCACGGCGCCGGGCTCGACCCCGAACCGGTCCGTGGCGATGCGGTAGGCGGCCGGAGCGGTCTTGAAGGTCCGGGCCGTCTCCACCGAGAGCACCGCGTCGAGCGCGTCCGCCAGCCCGGCGGAGGCCACCGCCCGCTCCAGCATCGAGGCGTCGCCGTTGGAGAGGATCGCGGTCTGCCAGCCCGCCGCGCGCAGGGCCCGGAGCGTGCCGGGCACCTCCGGATAGGCGTCGAGATCGCGATAGGCGTCGAGGAGCCGGGGCCGCAGCGCCCGGTCGACCGCCGGATGGCGCGCCAGGGCGTAGTCCAGGGCCTGCTCGGTCAGGCCCCAGAACGGGGCGTGCCGCCCCGTCAGGCCGAGCACCCAGGAATATTCGAGCTGCTTGGCGCGCCAGGCCTCGGACAGGGCCGCGGCGTCCGGCCCGATCGCGTCCGCATGGCGCGCCACCGCCGCATGGACGTCGAACAGGGTGCCGTAGGCGTCGAAGACGGCGATGCGGGGGGATTCGGCCATGCGGGCTCCTCAGGCGCGCCGCAGGCGGACCCCGAACAGGCGCAGCGTCGCCAACAACAATCCCGCGTAGACCAGCGTTCCGGCGAGCCCGAGCAGGCCCAGCACCGCGATCTCGCGCAGGTGCGGCAGGGCCGGCACCAGGGCCTCGGCCAGGGGCAGGCCGTAGCGGGCGGTGGCGGCGAGGGCGAGGCAGGCCGCCACCACGCCGAGGGCGGTGACCCCGAGGGTGCGGCTCGGCGCCATCCAGCCCCGTCCCCAGGCCAGGGCCACGAGCAGGCCGAGATTGACCCACTGGCCGATGGCGGTGGCCATCGCGAGGCCGGTGACGCCGTAGGGTCCGGTCAGCACCACCTTGAGGGCGACGTTGATGGCGATGGCGGTGAGGGAGGCGATGAGCGGGGTCATCGTGTCCTGCCGGGCATAGAAGCTCGGGAGCGCGCTGCGCAGGAGCACCACGGCCGGCAGCGCCAGGCCGTAGGCGGCGAGGACCGAGGCGGCCCGGGCCGCGTCCTCCGCCCCGAAGGCGCCGCGCTGGAACAAGGCCGTCATGACCAGGGCCGGCAGGGTGAGGAAGGCCACCGTGAAGGGCGCCGAGAGGGCGAGGGAGAAGCCCGCCGCCCGGTTCTGGGCCGCGTGCGCCCCGGCGACGTCGCCCCCGGCGATGCGCCGGCTCATCTCCGGAAGGAGCACCGTGCCGGCCGCGATGGCGATGACGCCGAAGGGCAGCTGGTAGAGCCGGTCGGCGTAGTACAGGGCCGAGACCGCGCCGGTGGGCAGGAAGCTCGCGATGATGGTGTCGGCGAAGGAGGCGATCTGGAAGCCGGCCGAGCCGATCACCGCCGGCCCGAGCACCGTGAAGAAGCGCCGCATCGCCGGGTCGCGCAGGGTCGGGGACGTCAGGGTCGGGGCGATGCCCGCCCGCCGGCAATCCCACCAGACCAGGGCGAACTGCAGCACGCCCGAGACGGTGACGCCCCAGGCGGCGGCGTAGGCGGCGTTGGGGAAGAGCGCGGCGAGCCCCAGGGCGACCAGCATCGACAGGTTCAGCAGCACCGGCGCGCCGGCCGCCACGGCGAAGCGCCGGTGGGCGTTGAGGATGCCGGAGAACAGGGTCACCAGCGTCATGAACAGGAGGTAGGGGAAGGTGATCCGGGTCAGCGACACGGCGAGCGCGAAGCGCTCCGGGTCCTCGGAGAAGCCGGGGGCCAGGGCCCGCACCACCCAGGGCATCGCCGGCATGGCGAGGGCCAGGAAGGCGATCTGGACGAGGAGCATCAGGGTGAAGATGCGGTCCGCGAAGCGCCGGGCCGCACCGGCCTCGGGGTCGGCCGCCTCCCGCTCCGAGAGGCTCGCATAGCTCGGCACGAAGGCGGTGTTGAAGGCGCCCTCGCCGAAGATCGCCCGGAAGTGGTTCGGCAGGCGGAACGCCACCACGAAGGCGTCGGCGAGCGGCCCCGCCCCCAGGATCGCGGCCATGACCACGTCGCGGGCAAAGCCGGTGACGCGGGAGACCAGCGTCCAGCCGCCGACGGAGAGGATGCTGCGGATCATGGATCAGGACTGCCGGGACGCGGGGCTTGGGAGTGTCGGGCGAGCCCTAGACCATGCCGCCGCGCGTGGCGCAAACGCGGAACCGTTCGATGGACGGGCGCCTTGCGCCTTCGATGGACGGACGGTCCGCCGCCGGCGATCGCCGGACCGGGCGAATCCGCCTCTGCGAAGCGGGTCCCCGCGCCTTCGACGGGGCAATCGCCCAGGACGCCGCGCCGCCATTCCGGGCCGCCGGCGGCGAGCCCGGAATCCAGAGCCGCCGACCGTGCGAACCCTCGCACCACCTGCGTTTTTGGATCCCGGACTCCGCTGCGCGGCGCCGGGATGCCGGCGTGCCGCCGGCGAAAACCGGTCAGCCGGTCTCCGTCGGCGATAGCCCTGTCCGTCGAGAGGACGGGCCTGTCCCGAGCCTCGCGGCGAGGCCGTGAGATCTTACGCGGTGGCTTCGCCGTACATCTTCTCGACGTGCTCCCAGTTCACCAGGTTCTCGATGAACGCCTTGAGGTAGTCGGGCCGGCGGTTGCGGTAGTCGATGTAGTAGGAGTGCTCCCAGACGTCGACGCCGAGGATCGGCTTGGCGCCGTGCACGAGGGGATTCTCGCCGTTCGGGGTCTTCATGATGGCGAGCTTGCCGTCCTTGACGGCGAGCCAGGCCCAGCCCGAGCCGAACTGGCCGATACCGGCCTGGATGAAGTCGGCCTTGAACTTCTCGAAGCCGCCGAGGTCCTCGTCGATCTTCTTGGCCAGCGCACCCGGGGCGGCGCCGCCGCCATTGGGCTTCATCCACTGCCAGAAGTGGATGTGGTTGTAGTGCTGGCCGGCATTGTTGAAGAGCGGCTGGTTGTTGCCGTAGGCCGAGGTCAGGACCTCCTCGACGCTCTTGCCCTCGAGCCCCGTGCCCTCGAGCAGCTTGTTGCCGGTGTCGACATAGGCCTTGTGGTGCTTGTCGTGGTGAAACTCGAGGGTTTCCTTCGACATGTAGGGGCCGAGCGCGTCGTAGGCGTAGGGCAGTTCGGGCAGGGTGAAGGTCATGGGCAACTCTCCGGCTCGTGAGACATCGGACGGGGGACGTCGCGCGACCTGCGCGCGACCCTCGCACCAACGCGCCGTTACGTAAGTCGATGCCGGCGCGAAGTCGACCACCATCGACGGGACGGCGGCCCGCGCGACCGCGCCGGGCGGCCGGCCGCGCATTTTGCAAATGCCTCCCAGGCCTTTAGTGTGCGCCCCGCACCTGAAGGTGCAGGCGTTTGTCGAGAAGTCCATGAGCATCGCGCTGTTCGCGCTGGCCGCCGTCATGATCGTCGGCGGCATCGTATCGGTCATCCAGGGTTTCCCCTTCGTCCGGCTGGAGAGCGGCCTCGCCATGACCATCGCGGGCGCCACGACGGCCTCGGCCGGCGCCGTGGTGCTGGGCCTGGCGGTGGTCGCGGCCCGCCTGCGCAGCCTGGCCCAGTCCCTCGGCGAGGCGCGCGCCGCGCCGCCCCAGGTCGCTCCGTTCGAGCCGGGGACCACCGGCTCGGCGGCGGACGGCTCGGGCGTCCCCCACCGTGCCCGGCCGAGCCTGGCCGCCACCGCCGCGAGCCTGGGCGCCGGTGCAGGCCTGGGTGCGAGCCTGGGCGCCGCCTCCACCCGCCCCGGCCTGGAACCGACCTTCCTCGATCCGGCCCCGAAGCCGCCCGAGCCGTCCGCCGCCGAGCCTTTGCTGCCGAACCTGCTGCCCGCGGAGGAGCCGCTGGATCGTCCGCACGCTGCCGGGTCCGCACCGGAACCGGAGCTGCGCGCGACCGAGGACGACCTGTTCGAGCGCCCGGCGCCCGAGCCGGCGGTCCCGCCGGCGAGCGCGCCCCTGTTCGTGGAACCCGAGCCGGAGCCCGTGCCTGCACCCCGTCCTGCGCCCGAACCCGTCGCCCTGCGCCCGTCCCTCGTCGAGACCGGCGAGCCGGTGGCGGGGCCGGCCGACGAGCCGGAACCGGCCCCGGAGCCGCCGCCCGCGGAGGCTGCGCCCGCCATCGAGGAAGAGCCGCAGGTCGTGGGCACCTACGCCTCGGGCGGCAACACCTACGTGATGTATTCCACCGGCGTGATCGAGGCGGAGACGCCGCGCGGCCGATTCACCTTCGGCTCCCTCGACGAGCTGAAGGCGTTCGTCGAGGCGGGCGGGGAGAGCGACAGCCGCGGCGCGGCCTGAACGGCAGGGGCCGGGCGCCCCGGCGCCCTCACGCGAGCGGATTGAGCGCCGCGTTGCGGATCGGCAGGGGCGCCCGCATCGTCAGGGCAAAGCCTTCCGGCGGGTAGTCCATCGAGACCTCCGCCCGCACCTGCGCCGTCAGCACGCGCTGGAGCAGCCGTGAGCCGAAGCCCTGGCGCTTGGGCGGGCTGACCGCCGGGCCGCCGCTCTCGACCCAGGTGAAGTGCAGGGTGCCGGCCGGACCGCCGGCCTCCAGGGCCCAGGTGATCGCGACCCGGCCGTCGCGGGTCGACAGCGCCCCGTACTTGGCGGCGTTCGTGGTCAGCTCGTGGATCGCCATGCCGATCGGCACCGCGATCTCGGACGACATGTCGACGGGCGGCCCCGACAGCTGGATCCGGGCGTCCCGCTCCGCCGTGTTGTCCAGGGCGCCCTCCGCGTAGGGCTTGAGCTCGTTGGCGAGCAGGGTCCGCAGGGATGCCGTCTGCCAGGTGTCCTCGGTGAGGACCGAATGGGTGTGGGCCAGCGACATGATCCGGCCGACGAAGGCCTCGTAGAAGCTCTCGATGCTGGACGCGGTGCGGGCCGTCGATCCGACGATGGCCTGCACCGTGGCCAGGGTGTTCTTCACCCGGTGGTGCAGTTCGCGGATCAGCAGGGTCTGCCGCTCCTCCGCGAGCCGGCGCTCCGTGACGTCGGCCACGACCCCGATCAGGCGGCGCGGCAGGCGGTCGGGGGCGTCGCGCTCGAAGCGTCCGGCGAAATCCAGGGTCCGCCAGGCGCCGTCACTGCGGCGGATGCGGCCCGAGACGGACAGGATGCTGTCCTCGCGCAGGGCCCGCGTGATGGCGGCCCGGAAGCCGGGGCGGTCCTCCGGGTGGAGCAGGGTCTCCAGGAATTCGCGCTTTCCCACGGCCCCGTCGGCGGGACTGCGCCCGAAGATCGCGAACATGCGTTCGTTCTCCCAGACGGCTTGGTCGTCCAGCATGTGCCAGTCGAAGATCCCGAGGGCGGCGAGCGAGGTGGCGATGCGCAGGCGCTGCTCGCCGGCGCGCAGGGCCTCGCGGGCCTCGACGCGGGTGGTGACGTCCTCCACCACGCCGACCAGCGTCGCCGGCCGCGCGGCCCCCTCGCTCGCCGGGACGGCCTGCCCCCGGACCTCGACGTCGATCGCGGCGCCGTCGCGGGCGCGGCGCAGGCGGCACTCGAAGGCGAAGGGCCGGGCCTCGCGCAGGGCGGCGCGGACCTGGGCGCGGATGCGGGCGACTTCGCCGCCCTCCATGGCGGCCTGGAGGAGGCCCCAGGTGACGGGGCCGTCGGCGGCATGGCCGAGGAGATGGGCGGCCCGGCGCGACAGGACGACCCGGCCGTCGGCGTAATCGTAGCGCCACTCGCCGAGCCCCGCCGCCGTCAGGGCGGCGCGGTTCTCCTCGGCCCGCACGACCTCGTCGGGATCGACCGCCTCGACGACGAGGACCTGCAGGTCGTCGCGCCTTGCCGAGGGACGGATGCGCATGTCGAGGCCGGTGCCGTCCGCGCGCAGCCAGCGCCGGATGCAGACGCGCTGGGCCACCGCGCCGAGGACCGAGAGGGCGCGCCCGTCGAGCGCGCCGGGCGCGTAGCCGAGGAGTTCGCAGAGATGGGGGTTGGCCTCGCGGATGAGCCCGGCCCCATCGACGACGAGGATGCCGATCGGGGCCTGCGCGAAGGCGGTGCCGTGCAGGTCCCGACCCGGCCCGGCATCCGGTCCCGGATCGGGCTCCGAGGCCGGGTCCGCTCCGACGCCCGCAGTGGAAGATTGGTCCGAAGCGTCGTGCACGCCACATCCTCGCTCAGCGGGTCCGACGTCGTGTCATGGACTCGCGGCCGCGCTCCGCCGACAGGCTCGGACGCGATCGGCGTCCATCTGACAACCGAAGACCGAGCGGGACAAGGCCGGGCTGAGATGGGGAATGCGTGTTTCCCGAACAACCCCATCAAAAGAATGACGCCGGCCCGGGAGCCGCGGCGCTAGGGCGCGACGCGGCGGAACTCGAGGTAGCTCGGCGGACGCCCCGCCGCCAGGGCCTTGGCCTCGTAGCGGGTGCCGGGCCAGTCGGACCAGGGCCGCGTCCAGTCGGGCGCCGCCTCGGCGGTCCAGGCGAGGCCGGGACAGCGCGCGGCGCGCACGAGGGTCCAGCCCGCGTAGTCGTCGATGTCGCTGGCAAAGCGGAACACGCCGCCGGGCCGGAGCACGCGGGCGATCTCGGCCAGGGCGGCGTCGGAGACGAAGCGGCGCTTGCGCTGCCGGCGCTTCGGCCAGGGGTCGGGGTAGAGGAGGTAGACCCGGGCGAGGCTGGCGTCCGGCAGGGCGGCGAGCAGGGCCGTGGCGTCCTCGTCCCAGACCCGGACGTTGCGGAGGGCGGCCTCGTCCACCGCGCGCAGGAGCTTGACCACGCCGTTCACGAAGGGCTCGGCGCCGATGATGCCGGTGCGGGGACGGGCGGTCGCCTGGGCGGCGAGGTGCTCGCCGCCGCCGAACCCGATCTCGAGCCAGACCTCGTCGACCGGCACCGGAAACAGGCTCGGCGGATCGAGGTGCCGGCCGGCCGGCGGCAGGCCCAGGCGAAGCCTCGGCAGCAGCTCGGCCAGGCGCTGCTCCTGGCCGGCGCGCAGGCGCTTGCCCTTGCGGCGGCCGTAGAAGGCACGATCGGCGCCGTCCCCGTCGTGGCTCTCCGAGCCGTGTCCGCCCGGTTGGGGCGGGAGATGGTCCCGCCCCAGGCTCATGGGGTCAGGCCAGGGCCGACTTGAGGCTGTCGGCGAGGTCGGTGCGCTCCCACGAGAAGCCGCCATCGGCCTCCGGCGCGCGGCCGAAATGGCCGTAGGCGGAGGTGCGGGCGTAGATCGGCTTGTTGAGGCCGAGCTTCGTGCGGATGCCGCGGGGCGACAGGTCGAGGGCGTTCATCAGCACGTCCTCGAGCCGGGCCTCGTCGACCTGACCGGTGCCGTGCAGGTCGACGTAGATCGACAGCGGCTTGGCGACGCCGATGGCGTAGGCGAGCTGGATCGTCGCGCGGGTGGCGAGGCCGGCCGCCACCACGTTCTTGGCGAGGTAGCGGGCCGCGTAGGCCGCCGAGCGGTCGACCTTCGTCGGATCCTTGCCCGAGAAGGCGCCGCCGCCGTGGGGCGCCGCGCCGCCGTAGGTGTCGACGATGATCTTGCGGCCGGTGAGGCCGGCATCGCCGTCGGGACCGCCGATCACGAACTTGCCCGTGGGGTTCACGTGCCAGACGGTCTCCTCGGAGACCCAGTTCTGCGGCAGGGCGGCCAGGATGTAGGGCTCGACGA
Source organism: Methylobacterium sp. Leaf104 (assembly GCF_001422885.1). GTDB lineage: Bacteria > Pseudomonadota > Alphaproteobacteria > Rhizobiales > Beijerinckiaceae > Methylobacterium. The sequence continues at coordinate 232,524 of NZ_LMMZ01000012.1, forward strand.
TGGCGCGCACGTCGGCCGAGTCGAGGGACTCGTCGAGGTGCTGGGTCGAGAGCACGATCTGGGTCACGCCGACCGGGCGGCCGTTCTCGTAGCGGACGGTGACCTGGCTCTTGGCGTCGGGGCCGAGCTTGGCGGCGTCGCCCTGCTTCGCCTTGCGGGCGTCGGCGAGGTCCTTGAGGATCTTGTGGGCGTAGTAGATCGGCGCCGGCATCAGCTCGGGCGTCTCGTCGGAGGCGTAGCCGAACATGATGCCCTGGTCGCCCGCGCCCTCGTCCTTGTTGCCGGACGAATCCACGCCCTGCGCGATGTCGGCGGACTGGGCGTGCAGGTGGATCGCGATGTCGTTGTTCTTCCAGTGGAAGCCCGACTGCTCGTAGCCGATGTCCTTCACCGCCGCGCGGGTCAGCTCGGTGAGATGGTCGAAGGTCACCGAATCCGGGCCGCGCACCTCGCCCGCGATGACGATGCGGTTGGTGGTGGCCAGGGTCTCGACGCCGAGGCGCGCCTCGGGCATCGCCGCGAGATAGGCGTCCACGACGGTGTCGGAGATCCGGTCGCAGACCTTGTCGGGATGGCCCTCGGAGACCGACTCACTCGTGAACAGGTAGTTCGAACGCGGCATTGAAGGCCCCCGATGCTGTGAGCGCCCAAGCTGTCGCGGCGCCGTTCCTTTTTGTTCAGGCGCGAGTGTCTGGCAGGCAGGCCGGGCAGGGTCAAGCCGGAAGACCGGATAAATCCGTCAAAGCGAACGAACCGACCGATAAATCAGCCGCGAAGCTGGCCGCCGATCGCGTGCAGGATCGCGGCGAACCGATGCCGGTCCTGCTCGGGGAAATGACTGTTCACGTGCTTCACGACGACGTCGGCCAGCCCGAGCCATGGATTGTCGGCGGCATAGACCTGCTGACTCGATTCGGAGAATCCCGGCGGCGCGGCCTCGGGAGACATCGGCTCGTCGCCGCGATCCATGCCGTCGAAGAAGTAGGCGATCGGCACCCCCGTCAGGCGGCTGAAGGTGTCGAGATGGATCGCGCTGATTCGGTTGGTCCCCTTCTCGTATTTCTGCAGTTGCGCGGCCGACATCCCGAAGCTCTGGGCGACGCGCTTCTGGGTGAGGGACGCCTTCTTGCGCTGCTCGGCGAGCCGCTGTCCCACGTGCACGTCCCGTCCGTCGGTTTTCTGCCCAGCCATCTCGCCCGTCCCACAACTCTGCGTCGCGCCCTCGCGGCGCCCGGGCATGACGAGGGCTCGACCATTCGTCCCCGGCGAAGGCTTCGCTGCGGAGACGACACCCCTTCCGTTCGCCCGGCGGAACGGTATGGCCCCCTCCCGCAGGCGTCAAACCGGAGCCGGCAGCGGCGGAGCCGGACGCGGCCGATCGTGTGGACAATCGGGTCGGGGGTCACATGGTCCGCTGGGACACTCCCGGCGACGGGTCCCGCCCGGCGGCACCCGTGCCGGAACCGGCACGGCGTGGAGCCGAACAGGCCAGGAAACGATCATGCTCGCTTTCGCGCCTGGAACGGTCAGACCTATTGACCGATCCTGAAAGAATATGCGGCACGCCTATATTTCTCGCATCCTGATGATTTCGCGAGTCCTTCGTGATGCAAAATGTATCGGTCGTGCCTATACTCGTCGTTCAGGGCGTTGCGAAGGCAGCGCACGAAAGGACCGCACGATCCATGACTATGGGACATCATCAGCACACCGCCACCATCCTGCCCTTCCGCGCGCGGCAAGGATCGTCGACCCTCGGATCGAGCCTGGTCGGCAAGTCGAATGCCGAGACGAAGGCGCAGACCCTGCCTCAGGTGGCCTACCAGGACAGCTGGTACCACCAGGCCGCCATCGAGGAAGCCTCCCGCACCCGCAAGCCGTAAGGAGCCTCGCCCTTTCGACGGGCACTGGCTGCGCGGGCGTGACGCTTCGGACCGGAACGGTCGCCGCCCGGCGCCGCTCCGAGGATGCGGGCATGCCGAGCGCTGCGGGACAGCGTGTCGGTGCAGGCCGACGGCAGGACGTTCGACGACGGACCTTTGAATTCGGACCCAGCGTCCGCCTCCGGGTCTCGCGCGAGGTGCCGCACGGTCCGGCCGCTCAGACCCCGGCCCGCCGCTCGTGCCGCCAGAGCGCCACGGCGTGTCGGCGCGCCTCGTAGGCCCGGCGCATGGGCGAGCCCTCTTCGCCGCGCCCCTCGGGGCTGTAGCCGAAGTGCAGGACACCATCGGGACCGTGCAGACGGGTCACCTCGAACCGCCAGGCCTGGTCGGCGCGCGCCAGGCCCGCTTCGGTCTCGGCGAGTCGGTTCGTGTGCATGGTCGCGGCCTCGCAGGGGAGAGGATGGACAACGTCGGCCGGCGTCGTTTGCTCCCGCCTCCCGACCGGCCGCGCATCGCCGGAAAACGCCCGCACCGGGCCGCTCAGCCCCGTTCGATCAGCGGGATCGGCAGCGCGTTCGCGCGCTTGACCTGGCCCAGCGCGAAGCTCGACTCGATCGCCGCGACGCCGTCGAGGCGGGTCAGCTTCTCCTTGAGGAAGCGCTCGTAGGCCGCGAGGTCCTCGACCACGATCCGGAGCAGGTAATCGCGCTGCCCCGTCATCAGGTAGCAATCGACCACCTCGGGCCAGCGGGCGACCGCCACCGCGAAGCGGTCGAGTTCCTCCTCGCGCTGGCGCTCGAGCCGAACCGAGGCGAAGACGCTGACCGGCAGGCCGACCGCGACCTGATCGACGACGGCGACGTAGCCCTTGATCACGCCCGCCGCTTCCAGCAGGCGCACCCGCCGGGCGCAGGGCGAGGCGGAGAGGCCGACGCGGTCGCCGATCTGCTGCACCGTCAGGCGGGCATCCTCCTGGAGACAGGCGAGAATGCGGCGATCGATGGCGTCGAGAACCGGTTTTGGCATGAACGGCGCCTCTAGACGGCCTGGGCAGGCTATCTGAGCCAGAGAACGGCGTTTCGACAAGCTGATTTGGCCAGTTTCACCGCGGGAAGGCGCCTAGGATCGTGTCATGAGCGATCCGCGACTGCCCTACCTCGCCGCCCTGGCCCGCAAGAGCCTCTGGCTCTCGACCTGGACCATCCACAACGCCAACCACCTGCGCGCCTCCGCCGACGGGCTGAAGGTGGGCGGGCACCAGGCCTCCTCGGCCTCCCTGTGCGCGATCATGACGGCGCTCTACGGAGCCGTGCTGCGTCCCGAGGACCGGGTCGCGGTCAAGCCGCATGCGAGCCCGGTCTTCCACGCCCTGCAATACCTGTTCGGCCACCAGACCCGGGAGAAGCTGGAGACCTTTCGCGGCTTCGGCGGCGCCCAGTCCTATCCCTCACGCACGAAGGACGTGGACGACGTCGACTTCTCCACCGGCTCGGTCGGCCTCGGCGTGGCGCAGACACTGTTCGCGTCGCTGACCCAGGACTACGTCCGGGCCAAGGGCTGGGGCGGCGACCGGCCCGAGGGCAAGATGGTGGCGCTGATCGGCGACGCCGAGATGGACGAGGGCAACATCTTCGAGGCCCTCCTGGAGGGCTGGAAGCACGGCCTGCGCAACACCTGGTGGATCGTCGACTACAACCGCCAGAGCCTCGACGCGGTGGTGCGCGAGGGGCTGTGGGCGAAGTTCGAGGCGATGTTCGCCAATTTCGGCTGGGACGTGGTGGTGCTGCGCCACGGCTCGCTCCAGCAGGCGGCCTTCGCGGAGCCGGGCGGTTCGCGCCTCAAGGCCTGGATCGAGGCCTGCCCGAACCCGATCTACTCGGCGCTGGCCTTTCAGGGCGGCGCGGCCTGGCGCCGGCGCCTGACGGAGGAGCTCGGCGACCAGGGCGAGGTCTCGGCCCTGATCGACCGGCGCTCGGACGCCGAGCTCGCCGCCCTGATGGGCAATCTCGGCGGCCACGACCTAGCCATGCTGCTCGAGGCCTTCGAGGCCGCCCGCAGCCATGACCGCCCGGTCTGCTTCATCGCCTACACCATCAAGGGCCACGGCCTGCCGCTGGCCGGCCACAAGGACAACCATGCGGGCCTGCTGACGCCGACCCAGATCGAAGCGTTCCGGGCCGAGATGGCGATCCGGCCGGGCCACGAATGGGAGCCCTTCGAGGGCCTCGCCGTCGCCCCCGACGCCATGCGCCGCTTCCTTTCCGAAGTGCCCTTCGTGCAGCGGGGCCGCCGCCGCTACGCGGCGCCGGCGATCCCCGTCCCCGAGCGCCTCGCGGCTCCGAAGCAGGCCGCGCTCTCGACGCAAGGAGGGTTCGGCCTGATCCTGCACGAGATCGCCAAGTCCGACTCGGCCTTCGCCGCCCGCATCGTCACCACCGCCCCCGACGTCACGGTCTCGACCAATCTCGGCGCCTGGGTGAACCGGCGCGGCCTCTTCGCCAAGGAGGCGATGGCCGACACCTTCCGCAAGGAGCGCATTCCCTCGACCTTCAACTGGACCTTCGCGCCCTCCGGCCAGCACCTCGAGCTCGGCATCGCCGAGTCGAACCTGTTCACCGCCCTCTCGGCGCTGGGCCTGTCGCATTCGGTCTTCGGCGAGCGCCTGCTGCCGGTGGGCACGCTCTACGATCCCTTCATCGAGCGCGGCCTCGATGCCCTGAACTACGCCTGCTACCAGGATGCCCGCTTCCTCCTGGTGGCGACGCCGGCGGGCGTCACCCTCGCGCCCGAGGGCGGGGCGCACCAGTCGATCAAGACGCCGCTGATCGGCATCGGGCAGGACGGCCTCTCGGCCTTCGAGCCCGCCTTCGTGGACGAGCTCGCGGTGCTGCTGCGCTTCGCCTTCGCGCACATGCAGCGCTCCGGCCCCGCCGAGCCGGACCCGGTGACCTGCCTGCCCGACGCGGCCGGCGGCTCGGCCTATTTCCGGCTCTCCACGCGGAGCCTGGAGCAGCCGGCCCGGGAGATCGGCCCGGAGCTGGCCGCCGACATGGTGGCGGGCGCCTACTGGCTGCGCCGGCCCGGCCCGAACGCGGAAGTGGTTGTCGCCTACCAGGGGGCCATCGCCCCCGAGGCGATCGCCGCCACCGGCCTGATGGCCGAGGACCGGCGCGACGTCGGCCTCCTCGCCGTCACCTCCGCCGACCGGCTCCACGCCGGCTGGAATGCCGCCCAGGGCCTGCGCGAGCAGGGATCGCCGGAGGCCTCGAGCCACATCGAGCGCCTGCTCGCCGAGGTGCCCGCCCCTTGCGGCCTCGTCACCGTCCTCGACGGGCATCCGGCGACCCTCGGCTGGCTCGGCTCGGTGCAGGGCCACCGCACCCGGGCGCTCGGCGTCTCGCAATTCGGACAGACCGGCACGATCGCCGACCTCTACCGCCACTTCGGCATCGACGCGCGCGGCATCGCCACGGCGGCCCAGGCGATCGCCCCCGGCCGGCGGATCCGGCACCTGCGCCTGGCCTGAAGCGGCCTCCACCGGCGCCGCAGGCCCGCTCCGGATCCGGGCGTCGCGGCGGCGTGACGCGCGCCGCCCTTCAGGGCGTCGGCATGCGCGCGGAAACCCTCGACCGCCGCGACGAGGCCGGACCGGCGCTGGTCGAGATGCGTGGGATCGGCCTGGGTGCGAGGCGGAACGTCCGGTCGGCCCGTGCATTCGATCACATCCGGCGGCCTGCGCCGGTGTGGGGCGGGCATGCGGCCGGGGCGGGCGGCGTGCCGCCGGCCGACGGCGTCGCCGGGCGAGCGACGGGGATCCCTCGTCCGGCCCCGTGGACGGGCTCCAGTGCCGGCCGCGAGGCGAAGGCGCGGACGGAGGGCAGGGCGTGATCGCGATCGGAACGGCCGGGTGGAGCGTGCCGAAGGGCTGTGCGGAGGCGTTTCCCGCCGACGGCAGCCATCTGGAACGGTACGCCCGACGGCTCGACGTGGTGGAGATCAACACCTCGTTCCATCGCCCTCACCGGGTCGAGACCTATGCGCGGTGGGCCGGCGCCACACCGGAGCATTTCCGCTTCGCCGTCAAACTCCCGCGCACGATCACCCACGAGCAGCGCCTTCAGCACGTGGAGGCGCCCCTGCGGCGCGTCCTGAGCGAGGTCGCCGGGCTCGGCCCGAAGCTCGGCCCGCTCCTGCTGCAGACGCCGCCGAGCCTGCGCTTCGACCCTCAGGTGAGCGCCGGGTTCCTGCGGCGCTTTCGGGACGCCCATGCCGGCAGCATCGTCTGCGAGCCGCGGCATGCCAGCTGGTTCGCGCCGCAGGTCGATGCGCTGCTGTCGGAGCTGCGGATCGCGCGCGTGGCGGCCGATCCGGCCCCGGTGCCCGGCGCGGGGGAGCCTGGCGGCTGGCCCGGACTGCGCTACCATCGCCTCCACGGTTCGCCGAAGATCTACGTTTCCGCCTATACGACGCGGATTCTCGACGCGCTGGCCGGCCGCCTGGCGGCGGAGGCCGCGCAGGGATGCGAGAGCTGGTGCATCTTCGACAACACCGCCGCCTTCGCGGCGACCGGCGACGCGCTCGCCCTCCGCCGGCGCGCCAGCTCCCCGGACGACCGGGCGGATCGCACCCGCCATCGTGACGCCCCCTGACGACCGAAGGCACCACGCCCCCTCGCGTCCCGAGGCCCGCCACAGACCCGTTGCACGGAGCCCCCGCATGGGCTACCAGAGCGACACGGTCAGCACCCGTAGCTCAGCTGGATAGAGCGTTGCCCTCCGAAGGCAAAGGTCACACGTTCGAATCGTGTCGGGTGCGCCAATTCTTCCAATCACGCAGCTGATTTCCACCGCGGCCGTCGAGGGCCTGCGGAAGCGCGCGGCAAGAAGTCGGCGTGTGGCCATACGCTCGATCTCATCCCGTCGGAAGGCGCAACCGATTCGGCGAGGCCTCCCTGCCAGGGTCCTGCAGGAGCTGCGATCGCGGCGGCGTGGCAGACCCGGACCCGAGGAGCACGCCCTGTCCGAGCCTCCGAGCGAGGAGCGGAACTCAGCCGAGGTGGCCGTTGCGAAGGGGCAGCGCCAGCCCATCCGGACGCCGAGGCGCCCGTCAGCGGCGCGGACGCGCGGTCAGCCCGAGCGGGCCGGAGTGGCGCATGGCCGGGCTTTTGGTGCAGAATGACGCCGATCCCAATCGGCCTGCCATGCATCCAAAGGCAAAAGGTTACCTGGAATGACGCCTTCTGTTCTCGCGCGGACGAGCGTTGCCTCTGTGGCGGCGGCCCTTGCTCTTTGCGCACCGACCGCCGCTCAGGTTCAGCCTGAGCCCCTCAGCTACCCAGTCGGTCTCGATCCTTACGGCGACAACTTTCTGGCCTTGCGCAGCCTCCCGAGCAGTACCGAAGGCGTGCGCATCGCCAGACTCGGACCCGACACGCTGTTCACCGAGGTTGGCCGCCGAGACGGATGGGTCAACATCCGGCTTCCGTCCGGACAGACAGGATGGGTCAGCGCCCGCCACGTCGGCTGCTGCCGTACCGTCGCGATGAGCCCGAGCGCGCCGAGCGGAGCGGCCGCCCCGTCGTGCGAGGCGCTATGGACCGAACGGAACGCGATCTTCAAAGCGGGCGGCTACTGCTTTCGCACCCCGCAGGCCATTCGGGCGTTCGGCAATGCCGGTTGCCAGTACGACGACGAGGCCGAGGTGCCTCTCTCGGCGCGCCAGCGTGAGCAGGTCGCCCGGATCCGCACCTCGGAGCGGAGCCTGGGCTGCACCCCATAGGCACCGGCCTTCCGTTCGTCGAACCAAGGACGCGGTCGCCTCGCCGTCGCCCCTCGATCGGATCGGCGACGGCGCGGATGACGAGGCCGGTCGGCCGGCCTGGCCTGGCTTGGCCTGGCCTGGCCTGGCCGTTCCGGGAAACGAAGAGGTGAGATCGCCATGGGGCGGCACCCGGTCGTCGCGATGTTCGCGCTCTGCGCTTCGGTGGCACTCGCCGCGCCGTCCCGTGCCCAGTCGCCGCAGCCCGCCACCGGTGTCAACGACTGGGCCGCGTTCCGGGCGGCACTGGCCTCCTGCTGGATCGTACCGATGGAGACGAGGGGCTCCTCGATCGCCCTTCGTTTCGGCCTGGACAAGACGGGTCGCCTGCGCGGCCGCCCGCTCGTCACGGCCCGACAGTTGACGGGCGATCGGGAGACCCGGACGCGCTTCGAGGCCGCCGCCTTCGACGCGCTCGCTCGATGTCTGCCGATGGCTGTGACACCCGCCTTCGGCGCCATCCTCGGCGAGAGCCCGGTGAGGCTGCGCCTGGCCAACACGCCCCCCGAGCCCGCCTACCAGATCAACAGCAACATCACGCTCTTCGCCCCCCAATAGGGCCGGGCACGACCTCGGACACAGGCGGCGCGTTCCGTGGGCTCGCGACGCGGGCCTCGCCGCAAGCCGCGGATTGCGCAGACGGTCAGGCGGTCAGCAGGCCGCCGGCCGGGATGCGCACGGTGAAGGCCCTGCCCTCGTCGAGCCAGCCGGGACCGCCGCCCCGATGCACCAAAGGCCCTTGGCGCGCATAGCGGGCGGCCTGCCTCTCCGATCCTTCCTGGTCTTCGAGAGCCCGCCTCGAACCGGGGACGGTCCGGGTGACGTCTCCGAGCACACTCGGAATTCCGCGCTCCGCTCCGGAATACCGGTCGATCGCAAGAGACGATTCGACCATCAGGACATGGAACGCCTCAATTCTGATTACGTAACCTTGATCTTCTTGAGAATGATGCCACTTTGATTTCTGATATTCAGATCCCAATCAGCCCCCGCCTCCGTCAAGCTGCCATCCGCATGCATTTCGTCGATCACGATGAGGGCCTGTTCTACGGCCGTATCCACGTCTTCGACCTCGATTCCCAAGTCGTCACGCAACAACGACTGCCCGTCTGTGAGATCGAAGAAGAAGTGCGGTAACAACGTAAGCCTCCCAGGATGGTTCATGTGCGACGGTCAAACTCTGGGACTTAAGTAATTTCAAGTCTGCAGGGATTAAAAAATCACTTGATCGCCCAGCTTGGGCGCATCAAATAAGGAACTCGGCAGCGGGCGATATCGTTGAATATTGTCCCATTCACTGATAATTGATGCAACTGTGTTGGCCGACCAGGGACGAGGGCATAATCGTGCACGCCGTGACAGATCCCGAAAAACCCTCACCACCTCAGAACGAAGATCAGCACGCGGAGGTGATCCGCGCGCACATTCGAAACATTGTCAAAAAGATTATTGCGCACAATCCGAGCCGGATAGATTAAAAATCAGGCAAATGGATGCAAAATAGTGGTATGCTTCGCCAACACCTAGCCTACAGGACATAGAGCGAAGCGATCCTGCAGACTTCCCTGCTCGGCCCGTTCCGGAACCTGGTCCATCGGGACCATGGAGAGCACGAGACGTTGCAGGTATCGGATCGGAACCTTGCCGCAGCGCCACGGGCTCTCCGGGAGAGACCGTTGCCGCGCCCCGGCAGGCGCTCGGGCCAAGGCCTGGACGAGGTCGAATCCCGTCCGGTGATCGGCAGGCGTCCACGATCACGGACGGTGCCGCGCCACGCAGCTTGCCGAACCTGCCACCGTTCCGCCTGCGCTCGTCTTCTTCCGCCCGACCGTCTCCGGCCGCGGTCGCCGCAACGATCCATGGCGATGCCGCGGACGGGATCGCCGGACGCGGAGCCTCGGCCACCTTGCGCCCTTCGATGTTCTACCCTCAGGTAGCCGGACGGTAACCGGAACGTGAACCGAATGACCAGCGCCCACGACGTTGCGGAACGTCGGCATCCGAGCTCGCTGCCGCCCCATGCCTGAGAACGCCTCCGACGGATTCCTACTTTTCCTCGCGGGCGGCGGTCGGATGGGCGCGCTCATGCGCATTCACGACTGGGCCGGCTCGCCGCTCGGATCCCCCGATACCTGGCCGCCCTGCCTCCGGTCGACCGTGAGCCTTCTGCTGGGATCCCGATTTCCGATGTTCGTGGCCTTCGGGCCCGAGCTCGGCTTTCTCTACAACGATGCCTACGTGGAGATCCTCGGCGACAAGCATCCGGCCGCACTCGGAGGGCACTTCCAGGACATCTGGTCGGAGATCTGGCCCGACATCATCCCCCTGGTCGAGCGGGCGATGTCGGGCGAGGCGACGTGGTCCGAGAACATGCCGCTCACCATGAATCGACACGGCTACGACGAGCCGACCTGGTTCACCTTCTCCTATTCCCCGGTGCGCGACGAGCAGGACAGGGTCGCGGGCATGTTTTGCGCCTGCACCGAGACGACCGGGCGCGTCCTGGCCGAGGCGGCCCTCCGGGAGAACGAGGCGCGCCTGAGGTTCCTCGACCGTCTCGGACGAGAAGCGGCCAACAGCACCGATGCCGACGACATTCTCGCGACGACCACCCGCATGGTGGCCGAGCATCTCGGACTGTCCAATTGCGCCTACGCGGACATGGACCCGGACGAGGACGGCTTCACCATCCGGGGGGATTGGGCGGCCGAAGGATCCCCGAGCATCGTGGGGCATTACAGCCTCGCGGATTTCGGCCGGCGGGCCGTCGAGGATCTCGGCGCCGGCAGGCCGCTCGTCATCAACGACAACCTGGCGGAGCTGGCGCCCGAGGAGGCAGCCACGTTCCAGGCCATCGGCATCGCGGCCACGATCTGCATGCCCCTCGTCAAGGACGGCCGGCTGACCGCGCTGATGGCCATCCATGATCGCGTGCCCCGCAGGTGGACGGATCACGAGCTGGCCCTCATCGGCGAGGTGACCGAGCGCTCCTGGGCGCATATCGAGCGCGTCCGGGCGGTGGCGGCGCTTCGCGAGGCGGTCGGCGACCTCGAAGCCTTGAATGCGACGCTCGAGCAGCGGGTCGAGGAACGGAGCTCGCGGCTCCTCGAGACGGAGGAGGTGCTGAGGCAGTCGCAGAAGCTCGAAGCCGTCGGACAGCTCACCGGAGGCGTGGCGCATGACTTCAACAATCTGCTGACCATCATCCGCTCGTCCGTGGATTTCCTGCTGCGCCCCGACCTGCCCGAGGCGCGTCGAAGCCGCTACCTGAACGCGGTCTCCGACACCGTCGAGCGCGCCTCCCGGCTGACCGGCCAGCTTCTCGCGTTCGCCCGTCGCCAGACCCTTCAACCCGTGACCATCGACGTCGGCGCGCGGCTGCAGGCCCTGGCCGATCTGCTGGATACGATCACGGGCGCCCGCATCAAGGTCGTGACCGAACTGCCGGAGCGGCCCTGCTTCATCGAGGTGGATGTCAGCCAGTTCGAGACCGCCCTGGTGAACATGGCCGTGAATGCGCGGGACGCGATGGACGGCGAGGGAACCCTGACGCTGCGGCTCGCGTGCGGCGCGTCCCTGCCCGCCATACGGGGCCATGCGGGCTCCCCCGGTCCGTTCGCGGCGATCTCGCTGCGGGACACCGGCTGCGGCATTGCTCCGGACGTGCAGGCGCGGGTGTTCGAGCCGTTCTTCACGACCAAGGACGTCGGCAAGGGGACGGGCCTCGGCCTGTCCCAGGTCTTCGGTTTCGCCAAGCAGTCCGGCGGGGACGTCACCTTCGAGAGCACATTGTCCCGCGGGACGACCTTCACCCTCTATCTGCCGCAGGTCGCCGAGATGGGATCGTCCGAGGCGCAGGACATCGAACCCGCCCCCGTCGAGCCGGGCGGCGCCGGCCACCGGGTCCTGGTGGTCGAGGACAACATCGAGGTCGGACGCTTCGCGACGCAGATCCTGCATGACCTCGGCTACGAGACGACCTGGGCGACCAGTGCCGAGGAGGCCCTGGACAAGCTCGGACCTCACGGCGGCGACTTCGATGTCGTCTTCTCGGACGTCGTGATGCCGGGGATGGGCGGCATCAAGCTGGCCACGCTTCTGCGGAGCACCCTGCCCGACCTGCCCGTGGTCCTGGCCTCGGGCTATAGCCACGTCCTGGCCCGCGATGGGACCCACGGCTTCGAGGTCCTGAGTAAGCCCTACTCCGCGGATCAGGTCTCACGCGTCCTGCGCCGTGCCGTTCACGGCAGGCGGCGGAGTCCGACCGAGCGAACCTGAGCGGCGGCGACGTCCCGGGATCGGGGCATGGCGGCGTCACCGTCCGTGGTGGCTGCCGCACCGGCCTCGCCGGACGATCGTGCGGCCGGACCGGTGAGCCACGGCGTTCCAGGTCGGCCCGAACACCGGCGGGCAGGTCGTGCTCCGCATCGCCGCTCGGCGCCGCGCCGGATTGCACCGACGTATCCACACGCGATCGACCGGTCCCCTCGCGCGGCGGCGTCTACGGATCCCGGCCCGTTTGCCCCAGGCCCGGGACGTTTCGCGGCCGTCTCCGGGAGCCAGATCCCCAGTGAAGTGTCACGCCAAGATCTGATCGGGCGAAGCAGAAAGCGGATGAGCGACAGTTGATCTGCTTCGAAACGACATTACCATGCGGTCTCGCGCGCTGGGCAGCCTCCGCAGGAGCATGCAATCAATGTACGATTTTGATTGGCATCGAATGCACCGTGAGAAGACAGAACGATCCGCGAAACTCACGCTATCGATCATTCGAGACATCTTCGACGTCGACAGCATTCTGGACATCGGGTGTGGGGACGGCATTTGGCTGAAGACGAGCAGAACCCTGGGCTTCAGTGTCTGCAAGGGCATCGACGGCCCTTGGACGAAAATGGAAGATCTACAGATTCCGAAAGAGGACATAAAGATCGGCAACCTGGAAAACAGGTTTGAAATGGGCCGGCGGTTCGATCTCGCGATCAGCCTCGAAGTTGCGGAGCATATCAAGAACGAATCGTCGGACATCATGGTCGACAATCTTACGCAACACAGCGATTTATTGCTGTTTGGCGCGGCCATCCCCTATCAAGGCGGCTTCCGTCATATCAACGAGATGTGGCAATCCTGGTGGGCCGACAAATTCGCGGAGCGCGGGTATCGGTATTTCGACGTCGTCAGACCTCAGATCTGGCACAGGAACGACGTCCATTACTGGTACAAGCAAAATGCATTGCTCTACGTCAACACAAAAAGATCGGACCACATAGAAACGGTCGAGAACTATATCAGGGAAAATTCCTTGAACACCTACCCCCTGAACCTGGTGCATCCCGAAAAATACGAAGACATCGCGTCCTACAGCCAGATCGCTTTCAAGCCTCTCCTGCGCAAGCTGCCCTCCCGTCTCACGACGAAGATGAAGGACGTTCTCCTGAGACGAATATAGGTCCTGTCCCCGAGGACGGAGGCCGGAAGGCCCGGTCCGAGCGCGGCTCCGACCCGTCACCGGTCGGGCAGGTCGAAGGCCGCGGCAGGGTCGGACGGGGCATCGAACGGAGGCCTGTCGCGGATCGCAGGGGGCGGACGACCTGCGATGCCGCCCCACAGGCCCGCCTCACATGGCCGTCCCCCTTGGCCGTCCCCCTTGGCCATTCCACCGGGCCGGAGCGTCACCGACCCGGCATGCGCCGGATCTGGCTGATGTTTTCCGTCGAGAGATCGGCGTAGAGGCTGCGTCCCGGCGCCTGAGCGGTTGGCGGCTCGGGCGCCTGCCGCGCGCTCTTCGCCGGCGCAGTCTTGGACGGCGCAGTCTTGGACTTGAGATCCGCGAGCCTCTTCCGATTGGCGAAGTCGTCGTCGATCGTCTTCCTGTAGGATGGCGTGGCTCCGCATCCCTCGCAGATCGACACGGTCCAGGACTGCCACAGGCCGTTCGTCTTCTCCTCGATCGAGGCGGCCCGTTCGCGCTGGGCCGATGCCAGTTGCAAGGTGTCCAGGTCTTTCGCCTGGCTCGGCACGGGCGCAGCGCGAAGTTCGCCCAGTTCGGCGTCGATCTTGCCCCCGCCGCCCGGCGCGGGCGCTGAGGATTGCGCAAATGCAGGTGCACCAAAACCGATGACGGCCAGAAGAGCGATCCGGAAGCGCATGAGCAACTCCTTTTCGCGATCAACTCGGCAGGAAGACATCGGTTCGAGCCGATTGGCGGAAAAGCCGATGAATATTGGTTCGGATTTCCGAAGACGGACGATCTCTTGAGGAGAGAAAGACTCGGCGAACGACTCGCCCGTTCACGATCGCCCGCTGCACTTGAGCGAACGGAACGGCGTCTTCTTCGCCGCGGATCGGATGGCTTCCTCGTCCTGCGAGATCCGCGATGCATGAACCGAACGACAGCCCCACGGTCCCGATAGGCTGAGCTTCCGTCAGCCCGCGACCCCGAGGCTAGGTCGAGCGGCCCTCCGTCCAACGAAGGGCGTCGATCAGCGCGCGCAGCGCCGGCGTCACCTGTCGACCGGGGTAGTAGAGGTGGCAACCCGGGAAGGGCGGGCACCAATCCTCCAGCACCTGCACCAGCCGACCGGCGGCGAGGTCGGCCGCGACCTCGCTCTCCAGCATGTAGCCGAGCCCCGCCCCAGCCCTCACCGCGGCGGCGATGAGGCCGCCATCGGTCACCACCAGTTGCCCGGCGGCACGCAGCCGAACCTCGCGCCCCTCGCGGGCGAACTCCCAGGGGAGGAGGCCGCCCCCGCCGACCAGGCGGTAGTTGACGCAATTGTGGCTCTCCAGGTCGCCCGGCGCCTTCGGCTCGGGATGTCGCGCGAAGTAGGCCGGCGTTCCCACCACGACGGTGCGCAGGTCGGGGCCGACGCGCACCGCCACCATGTCGCGCTCCACCGTCTCGCCGAAGCGGATCCCGGCGTCGAAGCCCGCCGTGACGATGTCGGTCAGGCGGTCGTCGACGACGACCTCGACCGAGACCGCAGGATGGTCGAGGAGAAACCGGGGTAGGGACGGCTCGAGGATGGCGCGGGCCGCGTAGGAGAACGTCGTCAAGCGGAGGGTCCCCGAGGGGGCGCCCCGCCACTCCGCGAGGGAGGCGAGCCCGCGCGCGACCTCCGCGAGCGCGGGATCGAGGGAGCGCAGCAGGCGCTCGCCGGCCGGCGTCGGGGCGACGCTGCGCGTCGTGCGTGCGAGGAGGCGCACGCCGAGGCGCGTCTCCAGCCCGCGCATCGCGTGGCTGAGGGCGGAGGGCGACAGGCCGAGATCGGCCGCCGCCCGCGTGAAGCTGCGGGTCCGTGCCACCGCCGCGAAGGCGGAGAGATCGTCGAGGTCGCCGCGCCGCATTGCTGCATTCCGCTCACAGGCCCTTGCGGTTCGGCCCGGCTATTCGTTCCGGCGACAGCGCCCCATCCTTGGTCCAGTCATCGACGGGGCGCAACAATGGATCTGACGCAGTACCGCACGCTGGGCCGCTCGGGGCTCGCGGTGAGCCCGCTCGCACTGGGCACCATGACCTTCGGCACGGCGCGCTGGGGGCTCGACGAGGCCGGCAGCCGCGCCGTGTTCGATGCCTATGTCGAGCGCGGCGGCAACTTCGTCGACACGGCCGACGTCTATGCCAACGGAGCCAGCGAGACCATGGTTGGCCGCTTCGTCGCCGAGCGCGGCCTGCGCGACCGGATCGTGCTCGCCACCAAGGCGGGCTTCGCCACGGGCAACGGTCCGCATGCGGGCGGGTGCGGGGCCAAGCACGTCCACGCGGCGATCGCGGGCTCGCTGCGCCGCCTCGGGACGGATTGCATCGACCTGTACTGGCTGCACGTCTGGGACGGGGTGACGCCGGCGGAGGAACTGCTCGACACGATGGCGGCCCTCGTCCGGGCCGGGAAGACCCGCTACTGGGGCCTGTCGAACATGCCGGCCTGGTACGCGGCCCAGCTCGCGACGCTGGCTTGCGTGCGCGGGCTGCCCGGCCCGATCGGGCTGCAGTACTTCTACTCCCTCGTGAACCGGGAGGTGGAGGACGAGCACGTCCCGCTCGCGGCCGAGTTCGGCCTGGGCCTGGTGCCCTGGTCGCCGCTCGCCTCCGGGCTGCTCACCGGGAAGTACGCGCGCGCGGCCGTGGAGGCGTCGCCTGCGCGCGGGGCCGGTCTGCCGCGGGAGGCCGCGGAGGCGGGCGCCGAGCGGCCGGCCGCGGACCGACGCCTCGACGGCGCCAATCCGTTCGGTGACAGCCTGTTCACGCCGCGCAACTGGGACATCGTGGAGGCGGTGCGGCGGGTGGCGGATGCGGTCGGGCAACCGGTGGCGCGCGTCGCCCTGGCATGGGTCGTGGGCCGTCCCGGTGTGGCCTCGACCCTGATGGGCGTCAGCCGGCCCGCACAGGTGGACGACAACCTGGCCGCCCTCGGTCTCGCGCTGTCGCCCGAGCACCGCGCGGCCCTGGACGCGGCGAGTGCGCCTGCCGAACCGCGCCTGATCTACGGCCTCTCGCGACCGCCGCTACGCCGGCAGGTGGTCTTCGGCGGCAGCGAGGTGCGGGGTTCGATGGACGCCTCGCCTCACGACGGCCCTCGCGAGGATCGCTAGCCCGCCGCACCGTCGAGAGCACGGTCCGTAGGGGGGCCGGCGAGTCCCGGCGGATCCCCGTGCGGCCTCAGCCCACCAGCCAATGGGTCGCGAGCATCACCATCGAGCCGGCAACCGCCATGCCGAGCAGGGTCACGCTGCTGACCTGGTCCACCTGGTCCACCGTCAGCCCGAGGCGGTGCTCGCGGTTCATGGAGGGGCTCGCCGCGCCCGCCCGGTCGGCAGCGGGAATGTCGGCCGCATTCTGGCGCGGATTGGCGTCGAGGTGGGTCAGCGTGGTCATCGGCAGGTCCTGGTGAGCGGGAAAGGCAGGGTCGCGGAGGCGGTCGGGTCACCGCCGGCCGCGATCAGGCGAACGAGCCGAAGCCTTCGAAGTCGGATACCGGGGAAACGCCCCGGATCGGCCGTCCGGACCGATCTTCGGCGACCGCGAAGCGGCGCTCGTCCCGGCCCCGGTCCGGGCATCCGTCGCGGTCGGCGGCGCCGGATACGTGGCGCGCCGCCGCGGATGCGGTCACCGGGGGACGCGGGGCGGGCGTGATGGCGTTGCGCATGCGGGAGACCCTACTGGTATGCCACGGCTGTCGGGATGCGAGCAGGCAATGCCCCACGGCGATCGACGTTCCTCCCGGGTGCGAAGCAAGGAGTCGCAGGGCGATCCCGCGGCGCGGTCCATCCCGTCATCGGCCATCAAGGCGCCACGAACTTGGCCGATGAACCCGGACCGCCGTCTCAAGGATGAACCATGCAATCCGCCCTCGGCCGACTCGCGACGGTTCTGAAAGCCACGCTGGCGATCGGTCTTCTGGCTGCGCTGTCCCTGTACTCGGCCGATATCGCCGACCGGAAGGGCCTGAACCCCTTCGCCGCGGCCCTGGCGGAACCGGTCTCGACCGGATCGGTGCGGGCGATCCCGAACCGGTGAGGCGCCGGCTCTCCGGCCGCTGATCTACAGGGTCTCGCCGGCATCCGGACTGGCGACGAGCTGCTCGGCCTCGAGGGTCGTGTAACCCGCCAGCCAATCCGCGCTTTCCTGCGATCCTGCCGGGTAGGGGTTGGCGGAGACGGGCTGCCCCTCCGTCCGCGCGGTACTGCCCTCGAGCCAGATCTCGTTCGAAGCGACGACGGTCATGGACATACCTCCTGTCCTTGGAAAATGGCCCATGGGGCGGATGGTTCGCCGGCCCCGCTCGGTCGTCGCAGGCCGCCCGTGACGCGCAGTTCGGGGCCGCATCGACGACTCGGACCGGACCGCTGCCCCCGACCACGCCCGTCCCGGACCGTGGAGCCGGTGGTTTGCCCGGGGGCCGGGAGGGTCAGGTCGGACCCGTCCGCTTCGGGACGGACGATCGCGGGAGGCGCGCCGCCGGCTCGCGGCGCCGGCCTCTCAGCCCGCCGGACCACTCCCCGCCAGGGTCCCGATCCGCTCGGCCGCGAAGCGCTCGCGCAGCCAGGCCGAGGCGGGGCCGCAGGGCCGCTGCTTGTGCCAGACCAGCTCCAGGGCGATGGGCCAGTCGCCCTGGTCAAACTGGAGGTCCGGCGTCACGAGGTGCGGCGCGGTCTGGGACGCGGCGATGACGTGGTCGGTGACGAAGGCCCAGCCGATCCCATGCTTCACCATCTCGAGGATCACCCAGTGGCTCTCCACCCACCACACCTCGGCGGCCACCCGCAGGCGGCTCTTCTCCGGCCCGTCGCTGCGCGCGGCGACCAGGATCTGGCGGTGGCGCTTCAGCTCCTCCCATTCCACCCGCGCCTTGGCCAGCGGATGGTCGCGCCCGCACACGAGCTTGAGGGGCACCCAGCCGATGGTCTGGAAGCCGAGTTCCGTGGGCAGCACCTCCTGCCGCCACATCACCCCGAGGTCGGCCGCTCCGGACTGCACCATGCGGCTCACATCCTCCATCAGCGGGAACAGCAGTTCCAGCTCGACGAAGGGGAAGCGCCGGGCGAAGTCGGCGAACAGGGCGCCGAGGGCGTGCTCGGGATAGAGTTCGTCGATGGCGACCACCAGCCGGTTCTCCACCCGCTGCTCCAGGCTGCGCGCCACGCCGACGAGGTGCTCCCGCCGATCGAGCACCACCCGCGCCTCCGGCAGCAGCCGGGCCCCCGCCGGGGTGAGCACGGGATTCCGGCCCGCCCGGCTGAACAGGGCCACCCCGAGATCCGCCTCGAGGTTCGACACCTGCGTGCTGACCGCCGACTGCGCCTTGCGCAGCAGGCGGGCGGCGCCGGAGAAGGACCCGGCCTCGGCGGCTGCGACGAAGGCCTCGAGTTGATCGAGCGAGACGGGCATCTATCTGTTTTCGAGATACGTTCCAACTTGCTGGTCCTCGTATCGCAGATAGAAGGCGGCGGACCAACGCGATTTTCCGCGATCCGACCACACCGAGACCGACCATGCGAAGCACGCGCGACCGTATCCGCCACGCCATCCTGTTCGAGATGTTCGGGCTCGCGCTCATCATTCCGCTCGGGACGGTGCTGTTCGGCCTGCACGCCATCGCCATGGGCGTCATCGGCGTCGGCAGCGCCCTGATCGCGATGGCGTGGAACTACGTCTACAATCTCGGCTTCGACCGTGCGATGCAGCGGCTGACCGGCCATACGCGCAAGAGCCTCCCGCTGCGGGCGGCGCATGCGGTGCTGTTCGAGGCCGGCCTGCTCGTGATCCTGCTGCCGCCGATCGCCTGGTACCTCGGCATCGGCCTCGTCGAGGCCTTCTTCATGGATCTCGCGATCGCGGCCTTCTACGTGGCCTACGCCTTCGTCTTCAACCTGGCCTACGACCGGGCCTTCCCGCTGCCGGGCTGGGGCACGGTCGCGGCGGAGCCGTGCCGCTGAGCGGGGGATGGCCGAGGCTGCCGCTTGGTTAACGTGAAGAGAGAGCCCGCAAGCCTCCGCCGGAACCGTCGGCGCCCGGCGACGCGCCTCAGGTGCCGGGCTCCGGGTCGAGTCCGCTGGCGCCGGATGGCTCACGCGCCGCCGGGCTCCGGGGCCGGCAGCGCCGCGATGAGTTGGCGCAGGAACGCCTGCACGGCGTGCGGCAGCTTGCGGTCGCGCATGACCTGGACCTGGATGCCCCGCATCAGGCTGGCCCGGGAGCGCACCGGGATGCACACGAGTTCGCCGAGACGCACCGGCGTCTGCACGGACAGGGCGGACATCAGCGCCAATCCCCGGGTGCGGCGGACGAAGGGCAGCAGGGCCGAGAGGATGTTGGCCGTGAGCGTCGGCTCGATGATGATCCCCTCCGCCAGGCAGGCCGCGTCGAAGACCCTGCGGGCCGTGGTGTCGCGGGTCGGCACCGCGATCGGATAGGCCGTCAGGTCCGCGAGCTGGATCGAGGGCTGGCGCG
The DNA here is from genome assembly GCF_001422885.1 of Methylobacterium sp. Leaf104. GTDB lineage: Bacteria > Pseudomonadota > Alphaproteobacteria > Rhizobiales > Beijerinckiaceae > Methylobacterium. The sequence goes on from NZ_LMMZ01000012.1 coordinate 252,171, forward strand.
CCAGGGGATGGTCGGGAGCGCTGAGCGCGACCATCTCCACCAGGTTGTCGTAGGCCACCGCCACGAGGCTCGACGGCGCCATGGCGAAGGTGATGCCGATATCGGCATCGCCCGCCGCCACCACGTGCGTGACCTGGGCCGGCGGCAGCATCTGCACCTCGAAACGGATGCCGGGATGCGCCGCGTGGAACTCCGCGATGGCGTTCGGCAGCAGGTCGAGGGCGAAGCCCTCCGAGGTGGCGACGCGGATGAACCCCCGGGCGAGGCCCTGCAATTCCTGAATCTCGGCCGCCACCTGCTCGGCCCGCATCAGCGTCTGGTGCGCGTGCGCGGCCAGCAGTTCGCCCGCCGGGCTCGGCACCATCCCGCGCGGGCGCCGTTCGAACAGGACGCAGTCGAGCTCGGCCTCGAGATTGGCGATCTGCCGGCTGATCGCCGAGGCGGCGACGTTCAACTGCGTGGAGGCCGCCGCGATCGAGCCGGTACGGGCGACCGCCAGGAAGTAACGCAGGCTCGCGATCTGCACATCCATTCTCCGTTGCCGGATCGGCACGGCAGCAATCGCGAAATTCTACTTGTTGCGATGTGGAATGCACAACACCATGGCAGGGTGAAAAAAGCGGCACAGCGAGGCGTGGGACGCTTTGCCGGCTGGCTCAGCGGCGAGAGGATCCGGGATCATGGCGAGACACAGCTCCGCGGCATGCGCCGCGCTCACCCTGCTGATGCTGGCGACCAGCGTCCCGGCGCTGGCCGGAAAGGCCAACGACACCCTGGTCTACGCCTCCGACACCGAGCCGGAGAACGTCAGCCCGTATCACAACAGCGCCCGCGAGGGCGTCATCCTGGCCCGCAACGTCTGGGACACCCTGATCTACCGCGACCCGAAGACCGGCACCTACCAGCCGATGCTGGCCACCGCCTGGAAATGGGTCGACCCCGTCACCCTCGAACTCACCCTTCGCGAGGGCGTGAGCTTCCACAACGGCGACGCGTTCGGTGCCGACGACGTGGCCTTCACCTTCAACTACGTGCTGACGCCGGAAGCCCGCACGGTGACGAAGCAGAACGTCGACTGGATGAAGTCGACCGAGGTCGTCGATGCCCGCACGGTTCGCATCCACCTGAAGACCGCCTTCCCGGCGGCCCTCGAATACCTTGCCGGCCCGACCCCGATCTTCCCGGCCGCCTATTTCAAGACGGTGGGCCTCGACGGCTTCGCCAAGGCGCCCGTCGGCACCGGACCCTACCGCATCACCGCGGTGGAGAACGGACGCGGCGTGAAGATGGAGCGCTTCGCCAAGTACTGGCCCGGCAGCCCGATCGGTTCCCCAAAGATCGGCAAGCTCGAGTTCCGCGTCATCCCCGACGCCGACAGCCGCATGGCCGAACTCGTCACCGGCGGCATCGACTGGATCTGGCGCGTGCCGAGCGACCAGGCCGACCAGTTGAAGGCCGCCCCGAACGTCACCGTGCTCAGCGCCGAGACCATGCGGGTCGGCTTCCTGCAGTTCGACACCCTGGGACGCGCCACCGCCAATTCGCCGCTCAAGGACGTACGCGTCCGCCAGGCGATCTCCTACGCCATCGATCGCAAGGCCATGGTGGACAACCTCGTGCGCGGCGGCAGCCGGGTGATGAACGCGGCCTGCTTCATCGACCAGTTCGGCTGCACCGACGAGGGTGTGCCGCGCTTTGCCTACGACCCGGCCAAGGCCAAGGCGCTCCTGAAGGAGGCGGGCTATCCGGACGGCTTCGAGATCGATCTGGGTGCCTACCGCGAGCGCGACTACGCGGAGGCGGTGATCGGCTACCTGCGCGCGGTCGGCATCAAGGTGCGCCTGAACTACCTGCGCTACGCGGCCCTGCGCGACCTGATCCGCGGCGGCAAGGTCTCGATCGCCTTCCAGACCTGGGGCTCGTTCTCGGTGCTCGACGTCTCGGCCTTCACGGGCGTCTACTTCCGCGGTGGCGACGAGGACCTGACCAAGGACCCGGAGACCATCGCGGCGCTGCAGGCCGGGGACGGCGCCACCGACCCGGCCGTGCGCAAGGTCAAGTACGCCGAAGCCCTCAAGCGCATCGCCGGCCAGGCCTATGCCCTGCCGATGTTCTCCTACTCCACGAACTACGCCTTCACCTCGGACCTCGCCTTCACGGCGCAGCCCGACGAGCTGCCGCGCTTCTACGCGGCCCAGTGGAAGTGACGGTCGGTCCCTGAGGCCGGATCAACCGCCCACATCGAGCGAGGAAGCCGGACCATGCTGAGGTTCATGATCCAACGAAGCCTGGTGGCCGTCGCGGTCGCCGTGACGGTGTCGGTGGCGAGTTTCATGCTGCTGCACCTCTCCGGCGACCTCGCCACCGCCATCGCCGGGCCGGAGGCGACCTCCGTGCAGGTGGAGGCGATCCGGGTCCAGTACGGGCTCGACCAGCCGCTCCTGGCGCAGTTCGTCGCCTGGGGAGCCAAGGCGATCCGGCTCGATTTCGGCAACTCGTTCTACTTCCGCGAGAGCGTGATCGACCTCCTGGCCGCCCGCCTGCCGATCACCCTGTTCCTCGGCGTGGTGGCGCTCGCCGTCGCGCTGTTCGTGGCGATCCCCCTCGGGGTGCTCGCCGCGGTCAAGCGCGACACCTGGATCGACCGGGCCGCCCTTTCGGTCTCGGTGCTGGGGCAGGCGATGCCGAGCTTCTGGTTCGGCCTGACCCTGATCATGATCTTCTCGGTGAACCTGCGCTGGCTGCCGGTCTCCGGCAACACGACCTGGAAGCACTTCGTGCTGCCGGCCGTCGCGCTGGGCTACTACGCCATGCCGGCGGTGATGCGTCTCACCCGCAACGGCATGCTCGAAGTGCTGGCCTCCGACTACGTCCGCACCGCCCGCGCCAAGGGCCTGCCCCCGCGCAAGATCCTGATCCGGCACGCGCTGCGCAACGCCGTGATCCCGGTGATCGCGCTCGCCGCCGTCCAGTTCGGCTTCATGCTCGGCGGCTCCATCGTCATCGAGGCGGTGTTCTCGCTCCAGGGGCTCGGCCAGCTCGCCTGGGAATCCATCGCCCGCAACGACTTCCCCGTGGTGCAGGCGATCGTGCTGGTCCTGGCGATGATCTACATCGCCCTGACGCTGGCCGCCGACCTCCTCAACGCCCTCCTCGACCCCCGGCTGCGCCAATGACCCTCCAGCCCTCCGCCTCCCCCCTCGCAGCCGGTCTGCCCGAGACGCCAGCGACCCTTCCGGTCGACGGCCCGGCGCCGCCCTCCACCGCCCGCTCGCCCACCGTCCTGGCGCTCCGGCGCGGGCTGCATCACGGCGGCTTCCTGATCGGCGCCGGCATCCTCGGGATCATCCTGCTCTGCGCCCTCGCCGCGCCGCTGATCGCGCCCCACGATCCCTACGCCCAGGACGTCTCCCGCCGCCTGATCCCGCCGATCTGGCAACAGAAGGGCACCTGGGACCACGTGCTCGGCACCGACAAGCTCGGGCGCGACTACCTCAGCCGCCTGATCTACGGCAGCCAGATCTCGCTCCTCATCGGGATCGCGGCCGCCGCCATCTCGGGGGTGATCGGAACGACGCTCGGCCTCTGCGCCGGCTATTTCGGCGGCAAGGTCGACGCGGTGGTGAGCTACGTCGTGACCACGCGGCTCGCCATGCCGGTGGTGCTGGTGGCGCTCGCCATGGCCTCCCTGGTCGGCGGCTCGCTGAAGGTGGTGGTGCTGGTGCTCGGCTTCCTGCTCTGGGACCGTTTCGCCGTGGTCACCCGCGCGGCGACCCGGCAGATCCGCGACCAGGACTTCATCGCGGCGGCGCGCGCCACGGGGTTCTCCCCGGCCCGCATCCTGTTCCAGGAGGTGCTGCCGAACATCCTCAACGCGCTGATCGTGGTGGCGACCCTGGAGATGGCGCACGCCATCCTGCTCGAGGCCGCCCTGTCCTTCCTCGGCCTCGGCGTCCAGCCGCCCCTGCCGTCCTGGGGCCTGATGATCGCGGAGGGCAAGCCGTACATGTTCTTCCAGCCCTGGGTCATCACCATCCCGGGCGTCGCGCTCCTGGTCCTCGTCCTGGCGATCAACCTGCTGGGCGACGGCATCCGCGACGTCACCGCCCCCGAGGGGCGGCGCTGAGCCCCTGTACCGACCCGTCACCGAGACCGAGTGAGTCCATGTCCCGACACGATGCGATCGCGCGCGCCGCGCGCCACTACGACGAGGGCGCTTTCCTCGAGGTCCTTCAGGATGCCGTCGCCCGTCCCACCGAGAGCCAGACCTCCGGCCAATTGCCGAAGCTGCGCGCCTACCTCGACGACTTCCTCGTTCCGCTGATCGCGCCCCTCGGCTTCGCCAGCCGCATCCTCGACAATCCGGACGGCACCCACGGCCCCTTCCTCATCGCCGAGCGCCACGAGGGCGATGCGCTTCCCACCGTGTTGATCTACGGCCACGGCGACACCGTGCGGGGCTACCCCGAGCAATGGCGCGACGGCCTCGACCCCTGGACCGTCACCATCGAGGGCGAGCGCTGGTACGGGCGCGGCACCGCCGACAATAAGGGCCAGCACATCCTCAACCTCGGCGCGCTGGCGGCGGTGATGGCGGCGCGGGACGGACGCCTCGGCTTCAACACCAAGCTGCTGATCGAGATGGGCGAGGAGGCCGGCTCGCCCGGCCTGCGCGAGCTCTGCCGCGCCGAGGCCGAGGCCCTGAAGGCCGACGTGCTCATCGCCTCGGACGGACCGCGGGTCAGCGCCGAGCGCCCGACCGTCTTCCTCGGTTCGCGCGGCGGCTACACCTTCGAGATGCTGCTGGATCTGCGCGCGGGCGCCCACCATTCCGGCAATTGGGGCGGCCTGCTGCGCAATCCGGGCACGGTGCTGGCCAACGCCATCGCCACCCTCGTCGATGGCCGGGGCCGGATCCTCCTCGACGCCCTGCGCCCGCCCGCGATCTCCGACAGCGTCCGCGCGGCGCTGGCCGACATCACCGTCGGCACCGACCCGACCGCGCCGACGATCGACGCGGATTGGGGCGAGCCCGGCCTCAGCGCCGCCGAGCGCGTCTTCGCCTGGAACACCCTGGAGGTGCTGGCCTTCAAGACCGGCGACCCGGATGGCCCCCTCAACGCCGTGCCGCCCACCGCCAAGGCGACCCTGCAGCTGCGCTTCGTCGTCGGCACCGACTGGGAGGCGATCCTGCCGGCGCTGCGCACCCACCTCGATGCGCACGGCTTTCCGATGGTCGAGGTCCGCGCCGCCCGCACGGAGGTGTTCCGCGCCACCCGGCTCCCCGTCGAGGACCCCTGGGTCGACTGGGCGCTGGCCTCGATCGCCGAGAGCACGGGCAAGCGGCCGGCGCTGCTGCCGAACCTCGGCGGCTCCCTGCCCAACGACGCCTTCTCGGAAATCCTCGGCCTGCCCACCCTGTGGGTGCCCCATTCCTACCCGGCCTGCCTCCAGCACGGCCCGGACGAGCACCTGCTCGGACCGCCCTCGCGCGAGGCCCTGATGCTGATGGCGGGCCTGTACTGGGATCTGGCCGAGACCGGGCCGGCGGTGCTCGCCCGGCGCGAAGCCCTCAAGGGAGCCTGAGCATGAGCGAGCCCGTCGTCCGCATCCGGAACCTCACCCTGGCGCTGCCGAAGGGCTCGGACCGGCCCCATGCCGTCGAGGACCTCTCCCTCGACCTGATGCCCGGCAAGATCCTCTGCGTCGTCGGCGAATCGGGCTCGGGCAAGTCGATGAGCGCCTACGCGCTCACCGGCCTCCTGCCCCGCGCGCTGGAGCCGGTCGGCGGCGAGATCCTGTTCGAGGGCCGGAACCTCCTCACCCTGGACGAGCGCGGCTGGCGGTCCTTGCGCGGGCGCCGCATCGCCATGGTGTTCCAGGAGCCGATGACGGCCCTCAACCCGGTCATGCGCATCGGCGACCAGATCGCCGAGATGTTCGAGGCGCACGACCTCCTCACCCCGGCCGAGCGCAGGGCGCGGGCGGTGGCGCTCGCCACCGAGGTCGGCCTGCCCGACCCGGTGCAGATCGTGCGGGCCTACCCGCACCAGCTCTCCGGCGGCCAGCGCCAGCGCGCCATGATCGCCATGGCGCTGGCCCTCGAACCCTCGATCCTCGTCGCCGACGAGCCGACCACGGCGCTGGACGTCACCACCCAGGCCCAGATCCTCAAGCTCATCCGCGACCTGCAGCGGCGGCGCGGCATGAGCGTCCTGTTCATCACCCACGATTTCGGCGTGGTGGCCGACATCGCCGACCACGTCGCCGTGCTCCAGCGCGGCCGGCTCGTGGAGCAGGGCAGCGCCGAGGCGGTCCTGGAGAACCCGCAGCACCCCTACACCCAGGCCCTGCTCGCGGCCGTGCCGAGCCTCGTGCCCCCGGCGCGCGCCTCCCGCGAGGCCGAGCCCCTCGCCCTCTCGGCCATCGGCCTGACCAAGACCTACACCACGCGAGCCGGCCTGTTCGGCAAGCCGCGCGTGGTCGCGGCGGTCAAGGCGGTGGCCTTCGACGTCCGGCGCGGGGAGACCCTCGGCCTCGTCGGCGAATCCGGCTCGGGCAAGTCCACCACCGCCCGGCTCGCGATCCGCCTGGTCGAGCCCGACCAAGGTACGGTGCGCCTCGGCAGCCTCGACTACACGGCGCTGGCCCCCCGCGCCCTGCGCGACGAGCGCAAGCGCATCCAGATGATCTTCCAGGACCCCTTCGCGTCCCTGAACCCGCGCCGCACGGTCGAGCAGATCATCACCGCCGGTCCGATCGCCCACGGCACGCCGGCCCGCGAGGCCCGCGCGCGGGCCCGCGAACTCCTCGATCTCGTCGGCCTCTCGGCGAGCGCGGCCGAGCGCTACCCCAACGCCTTCTCCGGCGGCCAGCGCCAGCGCATCGGCATCGCCCGTGCGCTGGCCATGGAACCCGACGTGCTCGTGGCCGACGAGGCGGTCTCGGCCCTCGACGTCTCGGTCCAGGCGCAGGTGCTCGACCTCCTGGAGGACCTCAAGCGGCGCCTGAACCTCGCGATGCTGTTCATCACCCACGACCTGCGCGTCGCCGCCAAGATCTGCGACCGCATCGCCGTGATGCATCGCGGCGCCATCGTGGAGATGCGTCCCACCGCCGACCTCTTCCGCGCGCCTGAGCACGCCTATACACGCGATCTTCTCGGCGCCGTGCCGGGGCTGCAGGCCATGCGCGCCGGATGAGGGGGTCGGCGGCCCGGGCGTGAGCCCGAGGCCGGCGCGTCCCGTTCGACGCGATAAGGCTTCGGGCAATTGACGCGTCGTCCGCGGCGGTCTGTAACGGTATTCGTGCGCGCAGCCGGAGGTTTCGGCCGGCCTTACGCCTCGAATCCGTTGGACGGTCTCCATGCACCTCGACGACGATGCTGTGCGCAGGATCGAAGACAGCATCATCTCGGCGGCGATTCAGCCGGAGCGGTGGACGGATGCCGTTTCCCTGCTGGTCGCCGCGACGGGGGCTCGCGGCGCGGGTGCGCTTCCGCTCAGGGGGCGCGTTCCCGGCATCCCGATGAGCGACAGCCTCGAGGCGGTGGCCGACGGTTACTTCCGCGGCGGCTGGTCCGAGCGGGATTACCGCACCAACGGCTTGCCCCAGCTGATCAGGACCGGGCTCTTCGTCGACCAGGATTACGCGACGCCGGACATCATGCGGACGGAGCCGTTCTACGCGAGCTATCTTCGGCCGCACGGCTTCCAATGGTCCGCCGGCCTGCTGGTCGAGGTCGGTGGCGACGCCTGGGTGATGATGCTGCAGCGGACCGGCGACCAGGGTCCCTATACGCCGGAGGAACAGCAAGCCTTGAAGAGGATGATCGCCCCCCTGAACCGCGCGGCCCAGCTCGCTCACAGCATGGGCGAGGCCCGCCTGAACGGGCTCGCGGACGCCTTCGGCGCCATCCGCAATCCGAGCCTGCTGCTGGATCGGACCGGGCGCGTCCTGCGGGTCAGCGCCGCCGCGGAACGCCTGCTGGGCCGCGATCTGAACATCCGGGCGGGCGAGTTGGTCGTTCCGGCCGATGCCCGCGCCACGGCGGCCATCCGCCGGCACATCGCGGCCGCCGTCTGGACCGACCTGAAGCCCGACAGTCCGGCCCTGGCGCCGGTCATCGTCGAGCGTGAGGGCTGCAGGCCCCTGATCCTGCGGGCGCAGCCGCTGCGGAAGACCGGCCTGGAATACTTCGACGGGTGCCGGGCCATCCTGACCATCGTCGATCTCGATGCGCGCTCACCGGCCGATCCGGGCCTTCTCAAGCAACTCTACGGCCTGACGCCGAAGGAGTCGGAGCTCTGCAACGCCCTCCTCGCGGGACACGGCCCCCAGGATTGTACGGACCTTCTCCAGATGTCGATGGCCACCGTGCGGAGCCACCTGAAACGGATCTTCGCGAAGACCGGAACCTCCGGCCAGAGCGAGCTGCTGCTGCTGCTCAGCCAGCAGGCGCGCCTCTGACGCGACGGCTTCCCGGACGAGCCGCCCGCCCCCCCCGCCCGTCGCCGCCTGATGGTCTCTTCTGGTGAAATCGATGCAGGCCACGGCTCGCAGCGCGCCCGAACAATTCCGAACCGCGTCGTCGAGAACTCTGATACGCTCCATCCTTCGGCTCATGAGACAGGGACGGACCCGGATCCCTGCGGTGACCTCGTCATGGGAAGAGAGACACCGATGACCGATGAGAAGCCGAACATGGAATTCTCCGACCTGACCGGGCGGGCGACCCAGGACGGCGTCACCGTGACCGTGAACGTCTATCGCTTCGCGGGCACGCAGGATCCGTGGACGCTGGAGGTCATCGACCAGGCGGGTTGGTCGACGGTCTGGAGCGATACCTTCGAGTCCGACGAGGATGCGCTCGACGCCTTCACCGACGCCGTCGAGGAGGGCGGGGGCATGCGCGCGTTCCTGGAGCCGCCGCCGACCCTGCACTGATCCGCCTCAGCGGCCGAGGGGCGCGCCCCGTCCCCCCGCGGCGGCGCCGAGGGTCCCGCCCCGGGGCGTCGCTCGCCTCGTCGGAGGCGAGCCGGACGCCGATGCGGGCGAGCCCGGCCCCGGCGGTCGGCTGGGAGGCCGCTACTGGGTCCGGCTGGTGGCGCTCACCCGCCAGATCGTCTTGCCGACATCGTCCGAGACCAGCAGCGCACCGGTCTTGTCGAGGATGACGCCCACCGGGCGCCCCTGGGCCTTCTCGTCGGCGTTGAGGAAGCCGGTCAGCGCGTCGACCGGCTGCCCAGTGGGCTTGCCGTCCTTGAAGGGCACGTAGATCACCTTGTAGCCGCTCTTCGGCCGGCGGTTCCACGAGCCGTGCTGGGCGACGAACAGGCCGCTCTTCCAGGCCTCCGGGAGGCTGCTGGCCTGCGAGAACGCGATGCCGAGGGAGGCGGTGTGGGTGCCGACCGCGTAGTCCGGCGCGATCGCCTTGGCGACGAGGTCGGGCTTCTGCGGCTGCACGCGCTCGTCCACGTGGTTGCCCCAGTAGCTGTAGGGCCAGCCGTAGAAGCCGCCCTCCTGCACGGAGGTGACATAGTCGGGCACGAGGTCGCTGCCGATCTCGTCGCGCTCGTTCACCGCGGTCCAGAGCTTGCCAGTCACTGGCTCGAACCCGAGGCCGTTCGGGTTGCGCAGGCCGGTGGCGTATTCGCGCATCTGCTTGGTGGCGATGGTGTATTCCCAGATCGCCGCGCGGCCGGTCTCCTTGTCGAGGCCGTTCTCGCCGACATTGCTGTTCGAGCCGACGGTCACGTAGAGCTTCTGGCCGTCGGGGCTGGCGATGACGTTCTTGGTCCAGTGGTGATTGATGCCGGACGGCAGGTCGACGACCTTCTCCGGCGTCGCCGTGATCTCGGTCTCGCCCGCCTGATAGGGCACCTTCACCAGCGAATCCGCATTGGCGACGTAGAGGTCCGAGCCGACCAGCGCCATGCCGAAGGGCGAGTGCAGGTCCTTGAGGAACACGTGGCGCTCCTCGGCGACGCCGTCGCCGTTCGCGTCGCGCAGGAGAACGATGCGGTCGGGGCTCTTCACCCCGGCGCCGGCCAGGCTCTTGACCTTGTCGGCGACCCAGTCGGCGACGCCGGTCGAGGGATCGTCGGTCTGCGGCTTGTTGGCCTCGGCCACGAGCACGTCGCCGTTGGGCAGGAGGGACATCCAGCGCGGATGCTCGAAGTTCTCCGCGTAGGCCGCGACCTGCAGCCCGGCCGCGGCCTGGGGCTTGGCGCCGCTCTCCCAGCGGGCGACACGGGCGATGTTCACGGTGGGCATCAGGGTCGGGTTCGGAGCCGGCAGGGTCGGGCTGGCGCCCTGCCCGGCCGAGGCCTCGAGGGTGGCCTTCTCCGGATAGACGATGAAGCGCACGAAGGCTGCGCCGCCGAGAAGGATGACGGCCAGGGCGCCGAGGCCGAGTTTCGATCGAGTCCGCATGACGATCACTTCAGCTTGCACGTTGTGCGCGGCCCGCGCGGCCACGTCTCACCGGGTCAAGCCTCCGAGACCGGTTTTGGCTCCCGCGCGGCGTGCCGCAGACCCTTGCGCGAGCCCGGCCGCTTCCGCTTGAATGCCGTCCGCGACCCTGCGGCCCGGGGCGGCGGTGCCGCGGCCCCTGATAACACCGGGTGGACCCATGCTCAGGCGCTCCTTCCTCGTCGGAGTCACGGCGGCGACGCTGATCGTGCCCGGGCGGGCGCGATCGGCCGGCGCGCCGGGCGGCCTCGTGCTGGCGACGGCGACGCCGGGCGGCTCGTTCCCGGCCTTCGGTCAAGCGCTGGTGGAGGCGCTGGGCGCCGCCGATCCGACCCTGTCCATCACCCTGCGGCCGTCCAAGGGCTCGGCCGAGAATGTGGGCCTCCTGAAGGGCGGCACCGTCGACCTCGCCCTGGTCCAGGGCGATTACGCCACCGACGCCCTCCGGGCCGAGCCCGCGGCGGGGGCGCGCCTCACCGTGGTGGCGCCGGTGAACGCCTCGCCCGGCCTCTTCGTCGTCCCGGCTGCCAGCGGGATCCGCGGGGTCCCGGACCTCCGGGGCCGGCGCGTCGTCCTCGGCACCCACGCCTCCGGCCTCACCGTCATGGGCCGGACCGTCCTGGCCGGCTCGGGGATCGATCCCGACCGCGACATCGAGCCGATCCTCCTCGATCGGGCCGGCGACGGGGCGGTCATGGTGCAGGACGGGCGCGCCGCGGCGCTCTGGGGGGCGGGCCTCGGCTGGCCCGGCTTCCGGACGCTGGCGGAGGCGCCGGGCGGCGCCCGCTTCTTCGGACCCGCCCCGGACGCGATCGACCGCATCCTGGCGCTGGGGACCTCGCTGCGCCGCCGCACCGTGCCGGCGAACGCCCTCAAGGGCCAGCAGGCGCCCATCGACACGGTGGGCTCGTGGAGCTTCGTCCTCGCCCGGCCGGACGTCGACGGAGCGCTGGTGGCCCGCTTCGTCGCGGCTCTGGCCGGGAGTCAGGCGCGCCTCGCGCAGAGCTATCCGCAGGGCGGCGACAGCGACCCGCGCAACCTCGTCGACGCCGTGCCCCACGGCTGGCTGCACCCGGCGAGCGCCGCCTACCTGCGCGGCATCGGCGCCCTCCCCTGAGGAAAGGCGCAACCTTCGCTCCCGTCGCCCGGTTGCGCTGAGCGGAAGCGGGGAGAACGACCATGCGGCAGGCCATCTCAGGGATCGTCCTCGCGGTCCTGGCCGGCCCGGCCGGCGCCATCGAGGTCTCCCGCAGCCGCGACATCCCGGCTCCGCCCGCCGCCGTGTGGGCGCTCATCGGCGGCTTCTGCTCCATCGCCCTGTGGCATCCGCAGGTCGCCGCCTGCGAGTCCTCCGGAACCCGGGAGGATCTGGACCGGGAGGACAACGAGCCGATGCGCCGGCTCGTCGTCGCCGGGGGCCTCGGCACCCTCGTCGAGGCCGAGACCCGGCGCGACGAGGCCGGGATGAGCTACAGCTACGCCTTCGTCGAGGGTCCCCTGCCCGTGGCGGCCTACAACGCCACCCTTCAGGTCCGGCCGAACGGCACCGGCGCGACGGTGGTCTGGAGCGCGACCTTCGACCCGGCCGGCCTAAGCGAGGTCGCGGCCCGGGCCGATATCGAGGGCGTCTACGACCAGGGCCTCGACGGCATCGCCCGGGAGTTCGGCGCCCCGGCGGCCCGGCCGAGATAGGTCGTCTGCGACCGGCCGCTGCGGGATCAGCCGGCCGCCAGGCGAAGGCCGGCCCTGTCCGGGCGCCGGACCTGCACCTGATTGCGCCCGTTCGCCTTGGCCGCGTAGAGCGCCTGGTCCGCCGCCTCGACGAAGGCGACGGGGTCGACCGCCCGGATCTCGGGAATCTGCGCCAGGCCGATGCTCACCGTGAGCATTCCGAGGGGGCTGCCGGCATGGGGCAGCGCCCAGCCCGCCACGGCCTCGCGGATGCGCTGGGCGACGGTCTCCGCCCCCGCCGCATCGGTCTCGGGCAGGATCACGGCGAATTCCTCGCCGCCGATGCGGCAGGCCGTGTCGGAGACGCTGGCGATGCCGACCTCGATGGAGCGGGCGATCAGCCGCAGGGCCTCGTCGCCCCGCTGATGCCCGTAGCGATCGTTGAAGCCCTTGAAGTAGTCCGCGTCGAGAACGAGGAGCGAGAGCGGCAGCTGGTTGCGGACAGCCCGGCGCCATTCGCGGCCCAGGACGTCGTCGAACCGCCGCCGGTTGGCGAGGCCCGTCAGGGCATCGGTGGTCGCCAGCTTCTCCAGCTGGACGTTGAGGTCGAGGGCAGCCTGCTCCGCCGCCTTGCGCTGGTGCAGCTCACGCCGGAACAGCCCGGTCAGGACGATGGTGGTGGCGCACAGGCTGAGCACCACCGCGCCGAGAACGAGGGCGCGGTGCCACCACTCGGCGTAGATCTCCGCGGGCGCCACGGCGATGCTGAGATGGAGCGGAAGGTCCCCGACCTTGGTGAACACGAAGTCGCGGTTGCCCTCGCCCACCATCGCGGGGCCGCTGAAGCGGCCCTCCGGCGCATCGAGGAACCGCCGGTAGCTGTCGGTGGCCGAGACGCTGCGGCCGATCACGCCCTCGTCGTAGGGCTCGCGCATGATGATCGCACCGCCCGGACCGTGAAGGGTGACGGTGCCGGCGTGATCGGCGCCGACGGCGGCGAAGAGCTGGCGGAAATAGTCGAGATAGATCGATCCGAGCACCACTCCGGCGAAGCTGCCGTCCGGGTCCGACAGGCGCCGGCTGATGATCAGCACCCGCCTGCCGGTGAGGCGCGAGATCAGCGGCTGGCTGATGTGCAGCGCGTTTCCCGGATGGCTGACGTGATACTGGAAGTATTCGCGGTCGGCGTAGTTCAGCGGCTCCGGCGTGAGCGATTTCGAGCTGATGATGAGCTTGCCGGTCCTGTCGAACACGAGGGTGTGGCCGAAATTCTCGGCGGTGGCGGCGCGGTCGAACAGGATCATCTGCCGGAGCTCGGGATCGGCCTCGGCGAGCTCGGGAAGCTTCAGGCCGTCGACCACGGACCGCAGGGAGAGGTCGTAGATCTCGATGTTGCGGGCGATGTCCCGCCCGAGGACCTGCACGAGGCTGCGCGACGTCATCTCCGAGCGCCGGGCCGCATCGAGGCGCATCTGCCAGAGCATGAAGGCCGAGACGGCGCAGAGACCGACCACCGAGAGCAGGTTGATGGCGCTCAGCCACCGGGCCGAGTGCGTCCACTGAAAGTGCCGCATCCGGAGGGGTTGCGTCGGCATCGTCAGGATCCTGGCATCCATCGGTGATCCGGCGGCGGACGGGTTGGCGGGAGGATGACGAGAGCCGGCAGGACCGAGTCATCGCCCGGGAGCGGTTAATTCTTCCCCCGTCGGGCGCGTCCCGCGCGACGGCGGACCGTCCGGGACGACCCGGCGGGCGGATCAAGCGGCCGTCCGGCGGCGTTGCCCGGTCGAAGCGGACCGAACCGGACGGAAGGACACGCCATGGCATCCCGGCACAGCCCCATCCTGCTCCTCGCCCTCGGGCTGGCGACGCCGGCCGCGGCTCAGACGCCGCCGGCTTCCAGTGGGGACGCGCGCGGCGCGGCGGTGTGCGCGGCGCAGGCCGACAGGAACGGCCTCACGGGGGCCGGCCGCGACACCTTCCTGCGGGAATGCCTGGCCGGCGAGACCCTGGACCGGCCGAAGGCGGATCCGTCGAAGCCGTGACCGGTTCGGCGGCCGTCGCTCAGAGCACGGCCGTCAGCTTGTCCGCCATGGATTGCTCCTTGTCGCGCCGGGACGAGAACGCCATCGTGAAGAAGACGCGCTGGACGCCGATCTCGCTGAGCTTGGCCTCGCAGGCCTCGATGAGCGCGCAGATCTCGCCGAGTTCGCCCTCGATATTCGTCCCGTTGGCATGCATCTCGGCATCGAGGGGACTCGCGTCGATGATCGCCTTGATCGCCTTCACGTAGGGCGAGACCGATGGTCCGACGCCCATCGGGACGATGCACAGATCCGCCACGACCTTCATGATACTTCTCCCTGCGCTTCACGGTCCTGCCAGAGGTGGCAGGTGTCCTGTCCTGTCAATCACCTCCGGGGACCGCCCGCTCGCCCCAAACTGAAATCGGCGGCGAGTCCTTTGCCGGAGGCAGTCTTCGTCGAAGCAGGGACGGGGATCGCGGAATGCGGCCCTCCGGTTCCCAGTCGTCGGTGTCCGTGATCGCCCCTCGGCCAGGCCGGGGGCCGGATCATCCCGTGCGGAACGGAATCGCCGCCTTCGCCGTATCTGCTGATCACTGGGGACCCCTCCCCGGCCCGCGGCCCTGACCCATCCGGGACCGGATGCATCCTGGCTCCGAGCCCGTTCGGGGAGCGGTCGGTTGGACGGGAGACGACAGCCTTGACCGACAGGTTTCGCGCCTTTGCCGCTGCGATCGCCGCGCTGCTGATGCTGACGGCGGGGGCGGTTCAGGCCCAGACCGCCACCGAGGCGCCGGCCGTCCCGGTGGAGGAGGACGTGCGGCCGGGTCCGCCGCCTCCGCTGCCGGATCTGGCCGATTCCAACGGGCGGGCGGGCGAGCCCCTGAACCAGCCCGGCCCGGCCTCCGGCATCCCCAGGGCGCTTCGCGGCTCCGCTGACCGGGCCGGCGGACCGGCCAACGACCTGACGCAGGTCGACCGGCCCGACGAGCCGCCGCTGCCCAAGGCCGATCTCGCGCAGGTGCTGGAGGGCAAGGCCCTGTTTCACGGCAATTACTGCGGCGCCGGCCAGCGCGGCGAGGGCCTGCCGCCCACCGACGACCTCGACGCGGCCTGCATGCGCCACGACGCCTGCTTCGACGCCGCCGGGCATCGTTCCTGCGCCTGCAACGTCACCCTCGAACGGGAGGCGGCCGCCGTCTCGGAGCGGCCCGGCCTCTCGCGCCAGGTCCGCGAGCGGGCCCTCAGCGTGGCCCAGGCGGCCGACGTGATGGCCTGCCAGGCGCCCTGATCGGGTCTCCGGGACCGGCGAGCCCCGACGGTCCCGCGCCCGCAGGAAAACGGCCGCCGCTCGGGGGAGCGACGGCCGCCGGGACGCGAGAGCGTGCGGGGATCAGATGTGGATCGCGCGCTTGCCGACCGCGAGGGCCGCTTCCTTGACCGCCTCCGTGAGGGTCGGGTGGGCGTGGCAGGTGCGGGCGACGTCCTCGGCCGAGGCGCCGAACTCCATCGCCACCGCGACCTCCGCGATCAGGTTGCCGGCATCGGCCCCCACGATGTGGACGCCGAGGACGCGGTCGGTGGTCGCGTCGGCCAGGATCTTCACGAAGCCGTCCGTGGTGTGGTTCACCTTGGCGCGGCCATTGGCGGTGAAGGGGAATTTCCCGCTGTTGTAGGCGATGCCGTCCTTCTTCAGCTCTTCCTCCGTCTTCCCGACGGAGGCGACCTCCGGATAGGTGTAGACCACGTTCGGGATCACGCCGTAATTCACGTGGCCCGACTGGCCGGCCAGCAGCTCGGCCACGGCCACCCCCTCGTCCTCGGCCTTGTGGGCCAGCATCGGCCCGGCGATGACGTCGCCGATCGCGTAGATGCCGGTGACGTTGGTGGCGTAGTGGCTGTCCGTCTGGATGCGGCCCTTGTTGTCGAGGCCGACGCCCACCGTCTCCAGGCCGAGGCCCTCGGTGTAGGGCACCCGGCCGATGGCCACGAGCACCACGTCGGCCTGCAGCTTCTCGGCCTCGCCGCCGGCGGCGGGCTCCACCGTGACGGTGGCGGCGCCGTCGCCGACCTCGACGCCCGTGACCTTGGACGAGAGCTTGAACTGCACGCCCTGCTTGCCGAGGATGCGCTGGAACTGCTTGCCGACCTCGCCGTCCATGCCCGGGAGGATCCGGTCGAGATACTCGACCACGGTCACTTCCGATCCGAGGCGACGCCAGACCGAGCCGAGCTCGAGGCCGATGACGCCGGCACCGATGATGAGGAGCTTGCCCGGGACCTTCTCCAGGGCGAGGGCACCGGTGGAGGAGACGACGATCTTCTCGTCGATGGTGACGCCGGGGAGCTTCGTGACGTCCGAGCCCGTGGCGATGACAACGTTCTTCGTCTCCAGGAGCTGGTTGCCGCCGTCCTCGGACAGCACCTCGACGCGGCCCGCGCCGGCCAGCCGCGCGGTGCCCCGATAGGCGTCGATGCCGTTCTTCTTGAGCAGGAACTCGACGCCCTTGGTGTTGCCGTCGACGCCGTCCTGCTTGAAGGTCATCATCTTGGCGAGGTCGAGCTCGGGCGCGTTCACGATGACGCCCATGTCGGCGAAGTGCTTGCCCGCCTCCTCGAAGGCCTCGGAGGCGTGCAGCAGCGCCTTCGAGGGAATGCAGCCGACGTTGAGGCAGGTGCCGCCATGGCTGGCCCGCTTCTCCACCACGGCCGTCTTGAGGCCGAGCTGGGCGGCCCGGATGGCGCAGACGTAACCGCCGGGGCCGGTGCCGATGACGACGAGATCGTAGGACATAGGAATCTGACTCGCTGGATTGGGCGGCGGGTCATGCCCCACCATCGATGGACGAAGCGCGCGGAAGCGTCCGGCCACGCGGGAGCGCGGCCGGCGGACGGCAGCTGCCGGGCCTTAGAGGTCGAGCACGAGGCGTGCCGGATCCTCGAGCGCCTCCTTGACGCGCACGAGGAAGGTCACGGCCTCCTTCCCGTCGACGATGCGGTGATCGTAGGACAGGGCGAGGTACATCATCGGCCGCGCCTCGATCTTGCCGGCGCGCACGACGGGGCGCTCCTCGATGCGGTGCATGCCGAGGATGCCGGATTGCGGCGCGTTGAGGATCGGGGTCGACATCAGCGAGCCGTAGATGCCGCCGTTGGTGATCGTGAAGGTGCCGCCCTGCATCTCGTCGATGGAGAGCTTGCCGTCGCGGGCCTTCTTGCCGAAGCCGGCGATCTTCTTCTCGATGCCCGCGATCGACAGGTCGTCGGCATCGCGCACCACCGGCACCACGAGGCCCTTGTCGGTGCCGACGGCGATGCCGATGTGGTAGTAGTTCTTGTAGACGAGGTCCTGCCCGTCGATCTCGGCGTTCACCGCCGGCACGTCCTTGAGGGCGCCGATCACCGCCTTGGTGAAGAAGCCCATGAAGCCGAGCTTGGTGCCGTGCTTCTTCTCGAAGATGTCCTTGTACTGGCTCCGCATCGCCATCACGGCCGACATGTCGACGTCGTTGAACGTCGTCAGCATCGCGGCGGTGTCCTGCGCGTCCTTGAGACGGCGGGCGATGGTCTGGCGCAGCTTGGTCATGCGCACGCGCTCCTCGCGCGCCGCATCGTCGGGCTTCGAGGGCGCGCGCGGGGCGGCGGGCTTCGCCTCCCGGGCGGGCGCGGGCGCCGGGGCGGACGGCCCCTTGGCGGTCGCCTCCAGCATGTCGCCCTTGGTCACGCGGCCGTCCTTGCCGCTGCCGTTCAGGGTCGCGGGGTCGATGCCGGACTCGCGCGCCATCTTGGCGACCGCGGGGCCGTGGTCGCCGGACTCGCGGGCGGCCGCGGGGGCGGCGTCGCCGTGGTTGCCGTAGGCGGCCGAGGAATCCTGGGCCGGAGCCTCCGCGGGCTTGCCCTCGGCCTTGGTCTCGGCCTTGGCTTCGGCCTTCTTCGGCGCCGCGGCCTTGCCGCCGCCGGCCCCGGCCTCGACGATCGAGCCGAGGAGCGCGCCGGGCTCCACCGTCTCGCCGTCCTTGGCCAGGATCTCGCCGAGCTGGCCCGCCGCCGGGGCGTTCACCTCCAGGGTGACCTTGTCGGTCTCGAGCTCGACCAGAGGCTCGTCGGCCGCCACGGTGTCGCCCGGCTTCTTGAACCAGCGGCCGATGGTGGCCTCGCTCACGGATTCGCCCAGGGTCGGGACGACGATATCGGTTGCCATGGTTCAGTGTCCGTCCGGAGGGTTCGGGACGCCGCTCCGCGGCGCCCTCGGATCGAGAAACGTGGGGGAAAGGCGGGCGGTCAGACCGCCAGCGCCTCGTTGAGGAAGGCCTGGAGCTGGGCCTGGTGCTTCGAGAGCATGCCCACCGCCGTGGAGGCGGAGGCCGGGCGGCCGACGTAGCGCGCGCGCTTCACCGGCGACTGGGCCTGGCCGAGCACCCATTCGAGGTAGGGCTCGACGAAGGCCCAGGAGCCCATGTTCTTCGGCTCCTCCTGGCACCACACCACCTCGGCGTTGCGGAACCGGCTCATCTCGTTGGCGAGCGCCTTGAGGGGGAACGGGTAGAGCTGCTCGACGCGCATCAGGTAGACGTCGGTGACGCCGCGCTTCTCGCGTTCCTCGTAGAGGTCGTAATAGACCTTGCCCGAGCACAGCACGACGCGGCGGACCTTGTCGTCCTTGACGAGCTTGATGCCGTCCTCGTCGCGCTCGGCATCGTCCCAGAGCACGCGGTGGAAGCTCGAGCCCTCCGCCATCGCCTCGATCGGCGAGACCGCCTTCTTGTGGCGCAGGAGCGACTTCGGCGTCATCAGGATCAGCGGCTTGCGGAACTCGCGGTGCAGCTGGCGGCGCAGGATGTGGAAGTAGTTCGACGGCGTCGTGCAGTTGGCGACCTGCATGTTGTCCTCGGCGCACATCTGCAGGAAGCGCTCCAGGCGGGCGGAGGAGTGCTCCGGCCCCTGGCCCTCGTAGCCGTGCGGCAGCAGCAGGGTCAGGCCCGACATGCGCAGCCACTTGCGCTCGCCGCTGGAGATGAACTGGTCGATGACCACCTGGGCGCCGTTGGCGAAGTCGCCGAACTGCGCCTCCCACAGCACCAGGGCGTTGGGCTCGGCCGCCGAGTAGCCGTACTCGAAGCCGAGCACCGCCTCCTCGGAGAGCATCGAGTTGATGACCTCCAGGCTGGCCTGGCCCTCGCGGATCGAGTTCAGCGAGGTGTAGCGCTGCTCGTTCTCCTGGTCGATCACCACGGCGTGGCGCTGGGAGAAGGTGCCGCGCTCGACATCCTGGCCCGAGAGGCGGACGCGGTGGCCCTCGATGAGGAGCGAGCCGAAGGCCAGGGCCTCGGCCGTCGCCCAGTCGATGCCCTTGCCCGATTCCACCGCCTTGGCGCGGTTGTCGAAGAAGCGCTGGATCGTGCGGTGCAGGTGGAAGCCCGGCGGCGGCGTGGTGATGCGCTGGGCGATCTCGCGCAGGGTCTCGGCGGCCACGCCGGTCTTGCCGCGGCGGGGATCGTCCACGTCCTCGCGCACCGCCTTGAAGCCGGCCCAGCGCCCGTCGAGCCAGTCGGCCTTGTTGGCCTTGTAGTTCGTGGCGACCTCCAGCTCGGCGTCGAGCATGGCGCGGAACTCGGCCTTGCGGGTGTCGAGCTGCTCCTGGCTCAGCACGCCCTCGGCGACGAGCTTCTTGCCGTAGGTCTCCAGCGCGGTCGGGTGCTTGCGGATGCGCTGGTACATCTTCGGCTGGGTGAAGGCCGGCTCGTCGCCCTCGTTGTGGCCGAAGCGGCGGTAGCACAGCATGTCGATGACGACGGGCTTGCCGAACTTCTGGCGGTACTCGATGGCGATCTTGGCCGCGAAGGTCACGACCTCCGGGTCGTCGCCGTTGCAGTGGAAGATCGGGGCCTCCACCATCTTGGCCACGTCCGACGGGTAGGGCGAGGAGCGCGAGAAGCGCGGATCGGTGGTGAAGCCGATCTGGTTGTTGATGATGAAGTGGATCGAGCCGCCGGTGCGGTGGCCCTTCAGGCCCGACAGGCCGAGGCACTCGGCCACCACGCCCTGGCCCGCGAAGGCGGCGTCGCCGTGGATGAGCAGCGGCACCACGCGGGTGCGCTCCACCGTGGGCTTGGCCCGCTGGTCCTGCTTGGCGCGCACCTTGCCGAGCACGACGGGATCGACGATCTCGAGATGCGACGGGTTGGCGGTGAGCGAGAGGTGGACGTTGTTGCCGTCGAAGGCGCGGTCCGACGAGGCACCGAGATGGTACTTCACGTCGCCGGAGCCCTCAACCTCGGCCGGGTTGGCCGAGCCGCCCTTGAACTCGTTGAACACCGCCCGGAAGGGCTTGGCCATCACGTTGGTGAGCACGTTGAGGCGGCCGCGATGGGCCATGCCCACGACGATCTCCTCCGCACCCAGCGCGCCGCCGCGCTTGATGATCTGCTCGAGCGCCGGGATCATCGCCTCGGAGCCGTCGAGGCCGAAGCGCTTGGTGCCGGTGTACTTGAGGTCGAGGAACTTCTCGAAGCCCTCGGCCTCGATCAGCTTGTTCAGGATCGCGCGCCGACCCTCGGGCGTGAAGGTGATCTCCTTGCCCTTGCCCTCGATGCGCTCCTGGATCCAGGCCTTCTCCTCCGGATTGGAGATGTGCATGAACTCGACGCCGAGCGTCTGGCAGTAGGTGCGCTCCAGGATCTCGACGATCTCGCGGATGGTCGAGAATTCCAGGCCGAGCACGTTGTCGAGGAAGATCGGGCGGTCCCAGTCCTTCTCCTCGAAGCCGTAATGCTGCGGGTGCAGTTCCTCGTGGTCGCCGCGGGGGGCGAGGCCGAGGGGGTCGAGCTTGGCGTGCAGGTGGCCGCGCATGCGGTAGGCGCGGATCAGCATGATCGCGCGGACCGAATCCTTGGTCGCCTGCTCCACCGAGATGCCGGGGGCGGAGGCGATGACGACGCCCTTGGCCGGGGCCGAGGCGGTGTCGGACTTGGCGCGGATCTTGTCGCCCATCGCCTTCTCGACGGTGGCCCAGTTGCCGTCGAGGGCCGAGACGATCTCGCCGTTGGCGTGGATCGGCCAGTTCGGCCGCTCCCAGGAGGCGCCGGCCGCGTTCTTCTCCGCGAGCCCCTTGTCCTCGTTCAGGGACCGGAAGAACGTCTGCCACTCGGGGTCGACCGAGTTCGGATCACGGGCGTAAGCCGCCTGCAGCTCCTCGATATAGGCGGCGTTGCCGCCGTAGAGGAACGAGGTTTCGAGCGCGTCCTGGCGTGCCATCGTTCGGGTCATCCTGCCGCTGTGCGGGGTCCTCCGCCGGGGAGGCCCCCTGCCCGACCCACCTCGGCGCGGATCGCGGAGGGGATCGGATGTATCGGGAAAGACGCGGGCACCGTCGGGCTCGCGTCGCTCGTTCGTAGATGGGGTCGCGGACCTGAACGCCGGAGCAATGCAGGCCTGCGATCCCCGCGCGTCAGCCGCGCAGGACTTCGACGAGGGTGCTGCCGAGCCGGGCCGGCGAGGGCGAGACCCGGATGCCGGCCGCTTCCATCGCGGCGATCTTGTCCTCGGCGCCGCCCTTGCCGCCGGAGATGATGGCGCCCGCATGGCCCATGCGGCGGCCCGGAGGCGCCGTGCGACCGGCGATGAAGCCGACCATGGGCTTCTTGCGGCCGCGCTTGGCCTCGTCGGCCAGGAACTGCGCCGCCTCCTCCTCGGCCGAGCCGCCGATCTCGCCGATCATCACGATCGACTCGGTCTTGTCGTCGGCCAGGAACAGTTCGAGCATGGAGATGAACTCGGTGCCCTTCACCGGGTCGCCGCCGATGCCCACCGCCGTGGTCTGGCCGAGACCGGCATTGGTGGTCTGGAACACGGCCTCGTAGGTCAGCGTGCCGGAGCGGGAGACGATGCCCACCGAGCCCGGCTTGAAGATGTTGGCCGGCATGATGCCGATCTTGCACTGGCCGGCGGTGACGATGCCGGGGCAGTTCGGTCCCACGAGGCGGGACTTCGAGCCTTCGAGCGCGCGCTTGACCCGCACCATGTCGAGGACCGGGATGCCCTCGGTGATGCAGACGATGAGCGGAACTTCCGCCTGGATCGCCTCGCAGATCGCGTCGGCGGCGCCCGGCGGCGGCACGTAGACGACCGAGGCCGTCGCGCCCGTGGCCTCGCGCGCCTCGGCCACCGTGTCGAAGACCGGCAGGTTGAGGTGCTTGGAACCGCCCTTACCGGGGCTGGTGCCGCCGACCATCTTGGTGCCGTAGGCGATGGCCTGCTCGGAGTGGAAGGTCCCGTTCTTGCCGGTGAAGCCCTGGCAGATGACCTTGGTGTTCGCGTCGATCAGGATGGACATGGGTACTCTCAGCCCTTCTTCACGGCGGCGACGATCTTCTGCGCGGCATCGTCGAGGTCGTCGGCGGGGATCACGTTCAGGCCGGAATTCCGGATGATCTCCTTGCCCTTCTCGACGTTGGTGCCCTCGAGGCGCACCACCAGGGGCACCTGCAGGCCGACCGCCTTCACCGCCGCGATCACGCCGTTGGCGATCACGTCGCACTTCATGATGCCGCCGAAGATGTTGACCAGGATGCCCTTCACCTGCGGGTCGGCGGTGATGATCTTGAAGGCCGCGGTGACCTTCTCCTCCGACGCGCCGCCGCCGACATCGAGGAAGTTCGCCGGCTCCTCGCCGTAGAGCTTGATGATGTCGAGGGTCGCCATCGCGAGGCCGGCGCCGTTGACCATGCAGCCGATGGTGCCGTCCAGCGCGATGTAGGCGAGATCGTACTTCGAGGCCTCGATCTCCTTGGCGTCCTCCTCGGTCTCGTCGCGCAGGGCCACGATGTCGGGGTGCCGGTAGAGGGCGTTCGAGTCGAAGGAGATCTTGGCGTCGAGGCACTTGAGGTGGCCGTCGCCGGTGAGCACCAGCGGGTTGATCTCCAGCATGCTCATGTCCTTGGCGGTGAACGCCTCGTAGAGCCGCGTGGTGAGATCGCCGGCTTCCTTGGCCTGCGCGCCGGTGAGGCCGAGCGTCTTGGCGACGAGGCGGCCGTGATGGGGCATCACGCCGGTGGCGGGATCGACCGAGAAGGTGACGATTTTCTCCGGCGTGTCGTGCGCCACCGTCTCGATGTCCATGCCGCCTTCCGTCGAGACGACGTAGGCGACCTTGCCGGTCTCGCGGTCCACCAGCATCGAGAGGTAGAATTCCGCCTCGATCTGGGCGCCCTCCTCGATGTAGAGGCGGTTGACCTGCTTGCCGGCCTCGCCGGTCTGGATCGTGACCAGGGTCTGGCCCAGCATCTCGCCGGCGAACTGCTTGACCTCGTCGAGGGACTTGGTGACGCGCACGCCGCCCTTGGCGCCGGCGGGCGCGCCCTTGAAGGTGCCCTTGCCGCGGCCGCCCGCGTGGATCTGCGACTTCACCACCCAGACCGGACCGCCGAGTTCCTTGGCGGCGGCCTCGGCCTCCTCCGGCTTGAAGATCGCCACGCCCTTGGAAACGGGCAGGCCGAATTCCTTCAGCACCGCCTTGGCCTGGTATTCGTGAATGTTCATGAACGTTTCTCCGCCTCGTCCCGGCGCCGGGCGCGGGAGTTCAGGACACGACACCGGCATCGTCGCGCCGGCCGCGCAGGCGGCCGGCGCGCGATGCTTCTCACTGTGGTCAGGCGAGCGCGGGGTTCACGCCCTTGCAGGCCTCGATCAGGGTCTTCACGGCGCCGACCGACTTGTCGAACATCGCCTTCTCGTCGCCGTTGAAGTCCACTTCGAGGACGCGCTCGACGCCGTTCGCGCCGATCACGATCGGCACGCCGACATACATGTCGGAGACGCCGTACTCGCCGTTGAGGTAGGCGGCGCAGGGCAGCACGCGGCGCTTGTCGCGCAGGTAGCTCTCGGCCATGGCGATGGCGGAGGCGGCGGGGGCGTAGAAGGCCGAGCCGGTCTTGAGCAGGTTGACGATCTCGCCGCCGCCCTTGCGGGTGCGCTCGACCATGGCGTCGAGCTTCTCCTGGCTGGTCCAGCCGAGCTTGACCAGGTCGGGGAGCGGCACGCCGGCCACCGTGGAGTAGCGCACCAGCGGGACCATGTCGTCGCCGTGGCCACCGAGCACGAAGGCGGTCACGTCCTCCACCGAGACCTTGAACTCGTCGGCGAGGAAGTGGCGGAAACGGGCGGAATCGAGGACGCCGGCCATGCCGACCACCTTGTGGGTGGGAAGCCCCGAGAACTTCTGCAGGGCCCAGACCATCGCGTCGAGGGGATTGGTGATGCAGATGACAAAGGCGTCCGGCGCGTGCTGCTTGATGCCGGTGCCGACGGCCTCCATGACCTTCAGGTTGATCCCGATCAGGTCGTCGCGGCTCATGCCGGGCTTGCGCGGCACGCCCGCGGTGACGATCACCACGTCGGCGCCGGCGATCGCGGCGTAGTCGCTGGCCCCCGTGTAGGTGGCGTCGAAGCCGTCGACCGGTGCGGATTCCGCGATGTCGAGGCCCTTGCCCTGCGGGACGCCGTCGGCGATGTCGAACAGCACGACGTCGCCGAGTTCCTTCAGGCCCGCCAGGTGCGCGAGGGTTCCACCGATCTGTCCAGCGCCGATGAGCGCGATCTTGCTGCGTGCCATGGGGGAAACGAACCTCCGGTCCTTGCGTAGCGGTCGCGGCGCTGGGAGGCTTCGAAAAACCACCGGCGCGTTGCTGCGCGGTGTGTGGCCGAAAAGGCCCAGAGCTTCAACCGAGACACGAAGGCCAAAGCAGGGTTCGGGCCAGGCCGGTCCGCGACCGCTTCTGGGACCCGCCGCGAAAAGCCGAGACATTGCCGTGCCTTAGGCGCGCGCGCTCAAATTCGGCGCTGCAGCCAAGGCCAAGTGACAGAGGCAAAATTCTGTCACGGAGGCTCAGAGGGTGCCGGTCCGCAACACCTTCTGGATGGCCAGAATCACCGCGCCGAGGCGGGCCTCCACGAGGTCGCGCGGCAGGTCGGCATCGTGCTGGATCGCCAGCGGATGGGTGAAGCGGTAGCTGGCGTCGAAGATGTGCGCGATGGCCCGCTCGCGGTCCCGGGCGACGAAGGCGCCGGCGCCGATGCCCTCCTCGACCACGCGCTCGACGAGGCTGCGCAGGCGCACCCGGTGGCGCCGGGCGATCGGGCGCGCCCCCACCGTGGCGTCGAGGTGAACGGCGAAGAGGTTCGGCTCGTGGACCAGGGTCTCGCGCTGGACGCTCGCCAGGGCGGTGAGCAGGCGCTCGATCTTGTCGTCGGCGGGATCCGGCGCGTCGGCGATGCGGGCGAGTTCCGCCTCGACGTCGCGGAGCCAGCGCCCCGCCACCGCGTCGAGCAGGGCGTCCTTGGACGGGAAGTAGCGGTAGACGTTGGCGTGCGTCATGCCCGCCTCGGCGGCGACGGCCACCACGGTGACCCGCTTCGGCCCGAGGCGGCGGAGGTGTTCGGTGGCCACGGCGAGCAGGCGCGCATCGACCGCCAGGGGTGCCGTGGTCCGCGGCGCCGGACGGGCGACGCGGGGCACCGTGATGCGGACGGCGCTCTCCGGGGCCGTCTGATCCTCGGACGGTTCGCTTCCCCGGCTCTCGCTGAGGTCGATCTCGTGCCCGAAGGCGAAGGGCGGGCCGGGCGGCTGCATCAAATCGGACACCAGGGCTCGTGGAGGGACGGGACGACACCTCCCGGACATGTCCACTTCGGGAGAAGTGGGTTTCTCGTCCGAAAGTCCAACGCGGCCAATATCAATGACAGCACCAGCCTCGCTGTAACGCCCCTTTAGCGAGTCAGAACCGGTTCTTCCAGGCCCTCAATGCAGCAAAGACAACCGAGGGCTGGGTGCCGGGCGCCAGATCCACTCCCTGAGCGAGGCTCGGCTCGCCGGCGCGCAGGAACGGATTGGTCGCGCGCTCCGCGCCCAGGGTGCTGGGAATCAGGAAGCGGCCCTCCACCGCGGCGCGCTCGGCCTCGGCCGCCCGGGCGGCGAGGGCCGCGTTGCCGGGCTCGGCCGCCAGCGCGAAGCGGGCATTGGAGAGCACGTAGTCGTGCCCGCTATAGACCGCGGTCGCGTCGGGCAGCGGCAGGAAGCGCTCCAGGGAACGCCACAGGGTCGCGGGCTCGGCCTCCATCACCCGGCCGCAGCCGAGGGTGAACAGGGTGTCGCCGGCGAACACCACGCCGGCCCCCTCGAACCAGTAGGTGACGTGGTCGGCGCAGTGCCCCGGCGTCTCCCAGACCTGCGCCGCGAGGTCGCCGACCCGGACCACGTCCCCTTCCGAGACCGTGACGTCGACCTCCGGCACGGCCTCCCCCGCCTTCAGGGGCGCCGTCACCCGCGCGCCGGTGCGGCGCTTCACCTCCGGGATGCCCTCGACATGGTCGCCGTGCCGGTGCGTGACGAGGATGTCGGTGAGGGTCCAGCCGGCCGCGTCGAGGGCCGCCAGCACGGGGCCGGCCTCCGGCACGTCGATGGCGGCGCAGGCGCCGGTGGCGGGGTCGCGGATCAGGACGCCGATATTGTCGCTGCGGCACAGGAAGGTGCGGATCTCGGGCCTCTGGGCGGTCATGGGGCTTCCTTCCGGATCGGGGACGCGGGGGCTGCGACGTGCGGCGGCCCCTCGGCGCGGACAGGTTCGGTACGAGGCGAAATGGGTGCGGGACCGGGCAGGTCCAGGGGCCGTTTCCCCCGGTCCTTCGCGGACCCCCGCCGATCCGGGCTTGTCGTGCCGGGTCGCGGCCCCCATTGATGCGGGCGGGCCTTTCTCGCAACGCGGGCCTCCCGGCCGGCTCCCCGCGCCGAGCGACCGTACCGAAACCCGATCCATGCGCCTCGACGTCACCGACCTGCGCGCCTTCTACGCGAGTCCCCTCGGGGGCGTGACGCACCGCATCGTGGCGCGCGCGATCCACGGCTTCCTCGGCTCGGTCTCCGGCCTGCGCGTGCTCGGGCTCGGCTACGCCACGCCCTATCTCGGCCCCGTCCACGTTATCGCCGAGCGCACCCTGGCCTTCATGCCGGCGACGCAGGGGGTGGTGAACTGGCCCGGCAGCGGCCGCTCCTGCTCGGCGCTGGCCGACCCGACCATGATGCCCCTGCCCGAGGCGGCGGTGGACCGGGTGATCCTCGTCCACGCCCTCGAATCCGTCGAGAGCCCGACGGAACTCCTGCAGGACGTCTGGCGGGTGCTGACCCCGGGCGGGCGCATGATTCTGGTGGTGCCGAACCGGCGCGGCGTCTGGGCGCGGCGCGACGCGACGCCGTTCGGCCACGGCCAGCCCTACAGCCGCTCGCAGCTCGCCCGCCTGATGCGCACCACCCAGTTCTCCCCCGAGGGCTGGGCCGAGACCCTCTACATGCCGCCGGTGGAGAACCGGCTGCTGCTGCGCACGGCGAGCGCCTGGGAGCGGATGGGCACCAGCCTGTCGCTGCCCTTCGCCGGCCTGCACGTGGTCGACGCCACCAAGCAGCTCTACCGCCCCGTCGCCGTGCGCCGGGTGCGCCGGGCGACCCGCCTCGCACCGGCCCGCGTGCTGGTGCCCGCCCCCTCCCCGGGCTGAACGGATGCTGGATCTCATCGCGCCCGAGGCGGCGCTCCAGAGCTTCGTGCTCGCCTTCTCCTCGCTGTTCTCCATCGTGAACCCGGTGGGCTCGTCGCTGATCTTCGCGCAGGTGACGGCCCTGAACTCCCATGCCGAGCGGCTGGAGCTCGCCAAGCGCATCGGCTTCTACGCTGCCCTGATCATGCTCTCGACCCTCTGGGCGGGCGCGCCGATCCTCAACTTCTTTGGCGTCTCCCTGGCGGCCCTGCGCATCGCCGGGGGCCTCGTGGTGGCGGCCTCGGCCTGGACGCTGCTCACGGCGCCCGAGGCGCGCGAGGCGCGCAAGCAGGCGGAGGC
Organism: Methylobacterium sp. Leaf104; assembly: GCF_001422885.1. Lineage (GTDB taxonomy): Bacteria > Pseudomonadota > Alphaproteobacteria > Rhizobiales > Beijerinckiaceae > Methylobacterium. The sequence goes on from NZ_LMMZ01000012.1 coordinate 280,220, forward strand.
GACCCGGGAACCCGCCGGCAACCTCGCGGAGATCGCGTTCTTCCCGCTGACGCTGCCCTTCACCACCGGTCCCGGCACCATCGCGGTGGCGATCGCGCTCGGCTCCAACCGGCCCGCGCCGGGACCGGACCGGATCGGCTTCTACATCGGCATGTCGCTGGCGGCGCTGGCCATCGCCGTGCTGGTGCGCTTCACCTACGGCTCCGCCGACCGGGTGGTGACCTGGATCGGCCCCGTGGGCGCGCGGGTGCTCGGGCGCCTCTTCGCCTTCCTGCTGCTCTGCGTCGGCACCCAGATCACCGTGAACGGCGTCACCGACGTGCTCGGCCCCCTGCTGGCGCAGGCGGGGCGCTGATCCTTGTCCGGTGCGGCCGGAGGCTGTACCGCAACGCGCGAGGGACACGGAGGCAGGGCAAGCATGCGGCTCGTGGTGGTCGGCGCCGACGGGCGCATGGGGCGGATGCTGATCCGCGCGGTGGCGGAGACCGAGGGCTGCACGCTGTCGGGCGCCATCGAGCGCGCGGGCTCCCCCGCGCTGGGGCAGGATGCCGGCACGCTGGCGGGCCTCGGTCCCCTCGGCGTCGCGGTCACGGACGATCCCCTGCCGGTCTTCGCGGCGGCCGAGGGGGTCCTCGACTTCACGGCGCCCGCCGCCACCACCTTCTTCGCCGAGCTCGCCGCGCAGGCCCGCATCGTCCACGTGGTCGGCACCACGGGCCTGCAGGAGGCCGATCTCGCCAAGCTCGGCGCGGCCGCCCACCACGCCCGCATCGTGCGCTCGGGCAACATGTCCCTCGGGGTCAACCTCGTCGCCGGCCTCGTGCGCCGGATGGCGGCGGCCCTCGGGGAGGATTTCGACATCGAGATCGTCGAGATGCACCACCGGATGAAGGTCGACGCGCCCTCCGGCACCGCCCTCCTCCTCGGCGAGGCGGCGGCGGAGGGACGCGGCGTCTCGCTCGCCGACTCCCGGGTCTCCACCCGCGACGGGCATACCGGGGCGCGCCGGCCCGGCGACATCGGCTTCGCCACCCTGCGGGGCGGCACGGTGGTGGGCGACCACAGCGTGGTCTTCGCCGGCCCGGGCGAGCGGATCACCGTCGGCCACCATGCCGAGGACCGCGCGATCTTCGCCCGCGGCGCCGTGCGGGCGGCGCTCTGGGCCTTTGCCCGGCCGCCCGGCCTCTACGGGATGGACGACGTCCTCGGGCTTTGATGACATCCTTGGGCTTTGATGACGTCTTCGGGCTTTGATACGGAGCCCACGTTCGGCAGGTAGGTTTCGTCATCTGCCGTTCAGATTGACGCGCGCATGAGCCGGCGCATGCGCGTTCGCTGCGCTGCAACATCGTCCGCCGCCCGGGCCTTCGCCGAGGCCGTGCCGTCTCAATGACCAAGAGGATCATCCCCCGATGGATCGCCTTCTCGTCCTCGCTCGCCATGGCCAGAGCGACTGGAACCTCAAGAAGCTGTTCACGGGCTGGCGTGATCCCGAGCTGACGGATCTCGGCGTCGAGGAGGCCCGCAATGCCGGGCGCTGGCTCAAGGAGCAGGGCTACGGCTTCGACGTGGCCTTCACCTCCAACCTGAAGCGCGCCCAGCGCACCTGCGCGCTGATCTTGGAGGAGATGGATCTCGGCGGGATCGAGACGATCCGCAACGAGGCCCTGAACGAGCGCGACTACGGCGACCTCTCCGGCCTCAACAAGGACGATGCCCGCGAGCGCTGGGGCGACGCCCAGGTGCATCAGTGGCGCCGCTCCTACGACGTGCCGCCCCCCGGCGGCGAGAGCCTGAAGGACACCGCCGCCCGGGTGCTGCCCTACTACATCCAGTTCATCCTGCCCCGCGTGATGGCGGGCGAGCGCGTCCTGGTGGCCGCCCACGGCAACTCGCTGCGCGCCCTCGTGATGGTGCTCGACGGCATGACCACGAAGACCATCGCCAGCCTCGAGATCGCCACCGGCATCCCGCTCGTCTACCAGCTCAAGGCCGACACCACGGTGGAGAGCAAGACGGTGCTCGAGCACGACATCGACCACAAGGTCTGACCGCTGGCGTCCGTCGCCGCCCGCGTGCCGGCCGGGATCGCCCTGGTTCCCGGCCTGGTCCACGTCCCCGGCTACCTGGACGGCGCGGCGCAGGCGCGCCTCGCCGCCGAACTCGCGGTCGCGCTCGCGGCCGCGCCGCCCTACACGCCGCGGATGCCCCGCACCGACCGGCCCTTCTCGGTGCGGATGTCGAATTGTGGGCCGCTCGGCTGGGTCTCCGACCGGGCGGGCTACCGCTACCAGCCGCATCACCCCGTGACGGCGGCGCCCTGGCCGGCCATCCCGCCCGTGGCCCTCGCCGCCTGGGAGGCCCTGTCGGGCTATCGCGCCCCGCCCGAGGCCTGCCTCGTCAACCTGTACGAGCCCGGCGCCCGCATGGGCCTGCACCAGGACCGGGACGAGGACGCCCGCGACGCGCCCGTCGTCTCGCTGTCCCTCGGCGCCACCGCCCTCTTCCGCTACGGCGGCCCGCAGCGCTCGGACCCGACCCGCTCGCTGCGCCTGCGGGCCGGTGACGCGCTCGTGATCGGCGGCCCGGCCCGGCTGATCCATCACGGGGTCGACCGCCTCGTCGCGGAGGTGCCGGACCTGCTCCAGGGCGCCGCCCCCGGGCCACTACCGGATTTCCTTCCGCCGGGCGGGCGCTGCAACCTGACCCTGCGACGCGTGACCCGGCCCCCGGACGCTTGACAGCGGCGGGGCGTGGGTCGACCCATCGTCAGCCTCACCGGCGGCCTGCCCCGCGCGGGGTGGCCCGGCGGACCTGCCCGGCACCAGACCGGGGCCTTGCGGAGAACCGATTCGATGCGTCTGCGTAACCTCGTCCGTCCGGTTTCCATCCTGGTCCTCGCCCTGGGACTGGTGGGGCCTGCGCTGGCGGCCGACCCGGTCTTCCCGCCGAGCTCGCGCTTCGGCTTCGATCCGCCCTCCGACATGGTCTCCTCGAAGCGCTTCTCCGGCCTGGAGCGGCTGGAAGGCGGCGCGACCGTCTCGGTGGTGGAACTGCCGGCCAACGCCTTCGCCGACCTCGAGACCAACTTCACCGACGAGAACCTGAAGGCCCAGGGCTTCGTCGTCACCACCCGGCAGGCCATCAAGGTGGCGGGCGACGTCGACGCGGTGCTGTTCACAGGCGAGCAGCCCGCGGTGGAATCGGCCGGCACCCCGGCGATCAAGAAGTGGATGCTCCTCGTCGGCGATCCGACCGTGACCGGCATCATCATCGCGCAGGCGACGCCCGATGCCGAGACCGAGGAGACGATGAAGCGGCTGCTGACCGGCATCCACATCCGCCCGGCCCTCACCCTGGAGCAGCAGGTCGCCGCGCTGCCCTTCCGGATCGGCAACGACGCGGGCTTCCGCCCGGTGCGGGTCCTGGCCGGCAATTCGGTGCTGCTGACGCAAGGGGCGAAGGACGAGATGCTCGGCCTGGAGCAGCCGATCCTGGTCCTGGCCCAGGCGGTGCAGCCGCCGCCGGCCACGGAGCAGCGCGACGCCTTCGCGCGCGCCGCGCTCTATTCCAACCAGACCATGAAGGACTTCGTGATCGAGCGGGCCCAGAGCTACCGCCAGAACGGCGTCGACTGGCACGAGATCGTGGCCCGCGCGGTGGACTCGGCCTCGGGCACGCCGGTGGTCATCTCGCAGACGATCCGCTTCGCCCCCGACGGCTACCTGCGCGCCGTCGGCGTCGTGAAGGCCGAGAATCGCGAGGGCGTGCTGGCGAAGTTCCGCGAGGTCGTCGACAGCGTGCAGCTGCGGTAGGGGCACGCGTCCCCTCCCGCGGGCGGGGACGGTCGCATCGTCCGTCACGGCAGGGAGGCAGGTGAGCCTACCTCCACCCGCAATCCCTCAGGCGGGCGCGGCCGATTGCGGATGATGCCGCGCCGTCATTCCGGAGCGCCGCGGGCGCGCCCGGACCCGCAGGGGCGCGCCGGCGGCGTGCGATCGAGCGCCGCCGACGGTGTAGGGTCCTGCACCGCCTGCGTTTCCGGATCCCGGGCTCCGCTGCGCGGCCCCGGGATGACGCAGGGCTGGCGGCGGGCCTCCGGCAAGGCGCCGTTCGACCGCGAACGTCCGACGAGACGGTCGGGCGCAGACGCGCCCTCAGGCCGCGTCGGCCGGGCCGGCGGACGGCTTCGGTCCGCCCTTGGCCACGCCGACGAGGGCCGGGCGCAGGACCCGGTCGCCGATGATGTAGCCGGCCTGCATCACCTGCACGACGGTGCCGGTGGGGACCTCGGGATCGGGCACCTCGAACATCGCCTGGTGGCGGTTGGGGTCGAAGCGCTGGCCCTTCGGCTCGATCGGCTTGACGCCGTGCCGCTCCAGGGTCTTGGCGAGGTCGCGCTCGGTGAGCTCGATGCCGTCGATCAGGGCCTTGAAGGCGCCGTCGGCGCTGGCGCGGTCCGCCTCGGGGATGCTCTCCAGGGCGCGCCGGATGTTGTCGGCGGAATTCAGGAGGTCGCGGGCGAAGTTCGTCACCGCGTAGGCGCGGGCATCGGCGACCTCGCGCTCGGTGCGCCGGCGCAGGTTCTCCATCTCGGCCAGGGTGCGCAGCGTGCGGTCCTTCAGCTCGTCGCGCTCGGCCAGGAGGGGCGCCAGGGCGTCGGCCTGCGGCGCCTCGCCGGAGACCGGACCTTCGGCCTGCGCGGCCCCAGCTTGCGCGGCTCCTTGGGTCTCCTCGACCGTCTGGGCCGGGTCGCGCCGCTCGTCGTGCATGTCGTTCGCCATCATGTGGGTTCGTCGGGGAATGTCGGGGTTCGCGCTGATATCAGGCTGTGCCGCCGTGAAATCAAGCGCGGGGCGCCCGGGCGCGGAGAACCGCGCCGCCCCCGCGCCGGCTCAGGCCTCGCGCGGGGGCGGCGAGTCGATCAGCGCGTCGAGCCCCTCGGCGCGCAGGGCCGCAACGTCGCCGGCGAAGACCTCCATCACGGCTGTCCGGATCGCCACCTGGCGGTCGGGCTGGGTGACCCGGGTGCCGGTGAGGTCGGTCACGTAGAACACGTCCACCGCCCGCTCGCCGAAGGTGGCCACGTGGGCCGAGGTGATGTTGAGGCTGAGCCGGCTGAGCGCCGTGGTCAGCTCGTAGAGAAGGCCGGGCCGGTCGAGACCGGTGATCTCGATCACGGTCTCGCGGCTCGAGAGGGCGTTGTCGATCGCCATGTCGGGCGGCACCAGGAAGGTCCGCGCCCGCTCGCTCGGGGGGTGCTTGTCGGCCACGAGGTCGGCGATGCGGATCTCGCCGCGCAGGGCCTTCTCGATGGCGGTGGTGATGCGGCTCGCCCGGCGCAGCTCGTCCTCGTCGCGCTCGAAGGCGCGCGAGACGAAGATCGAGTCGAGGGCGAAGCCGTCCGTGGTCGTGAAGATCTGCGCGTCCACGATGTTGCCGCCGGACGCCGCACAGGCCCCCGTGACGATGGCGAGCAGGCGCGGATGGTCGGGCGAGTAGATCGTCAGCTCGGTGACGCCGCGGACCGGATCGGTCTCCGCGACGGTCGCCACGGTGCGTCCCTCCGCCGTCAGCGCCTTGACGAAGCCGGCGTGCTTGAACTGGCGCGTGGTGTCGACCTTGAGCCAGTAGGCCTGGTTGTGCCGCGCCGCGTAGGCGTCGAACGCCTCCGACTGCCAGTCGCTGAGCTGCTCGCGCAGGGCCATCTGGATCAGGCGCACCCGGTCGGTGCGGGCGATCTCGGAATGGCCGCCGGACAGCACCACCTCGGTCTCGTCGTAGAGGGTGCGGATCAGGGTCCCCTTCCAGGCGGTCCAGACGCCGGGACCCACGGCCTTGATGTCGGCCACCGTCAGGATGGTGAGGAGCTTCAGGCGCTCCAGGGTCTGCACGACGCCGGCGAACTTCTCGATGGTCTTGGGGTCCGAGAGGTCGCGGCTCTGGGCGGTCATCGACATCAGCAGGTGGTGCTCCACCAGCCAGGCCACCATCTCGGTCTCGGCCGCCGTGAGGCCGAAGCGGGGTCCGAGCTTCTCGGCGATCGCCGCCCCCGCGATGGAATGGTCCTCCGGCCGGCCCTTGGCGATGTCGTGCAGGAGCACCGTGACGTAGAGCGCCCTGCGGTGGCTGATCGTGTCGATGAGCCGGCTCGCGAGCGGATGCTCCTCCTCGGCGCGGCCCGATTCGATCGCCGAGAGCACGCCGATGGCGCGCAGCAGGTGCTCGTCCACCGTGAAGTGGTGGTACATGTTGAACTGCATCATCGCGACGATGCGGCCGAAATCCGGAATGAAGCGGCCGAGCACGCCCGCCTCGTTCATCAGCCGCAGGATGGTCTCGGGCGAGTTCTTCGAGGTCAGGATGTCGAGGAAGAGCCGGTTGGCCTCCTCGTCCGCGCGCAGGGAATGGCCGATGAGGCGCAGGGCGCGGTTGGCCGCCCGCGTCGCGTCGGGGTGGATCGGCAGGTTGTGGCGGTCGGCGAGCCAGAACAGCCGGATCAGGTTCACGGGATCGCGGCTGAAGGCGTCGGCGTCGCGCAGGTTGATGCGGCCGTGGTCGTCGACGAAGTCCTCCGCCTCGATGGCGGTGGCGCGGAAGCGGTCCCGGAACCGGCCGATCCAGCGGTCCAGCACCGGCGTGCGCTTGGCGTGGCGCGCCTCGAGGGCCGCGCAGACGATGGCGGTGAGGTCGCCGACCTCCTTGGCGATCAGGAAATACGCCTTCATGAAGCGCTCGACGCCGGAGAGGCCGCCGCGCGGCTCGTAGCCGAAGCGCTCGGCGATCCGCGGCTGCAGGCCGAAGGACAGGCGCTCCTCGGCCCGGCCGGTGACGAAGTGCATGTGGCAGCGCACCCGCCACAGGAGTTCGTCGCAGCGCTCGAACACCCGGTACTCCTCGGGCGTGAACAGGCCGGCGGCCACGAGCTCGCTCTGGTCGCGGACCCGGTAGGTGTACTTGGCGATCCAGAACAGGGTGTTGAGGTCGCGCAGGCCCCCCTTGCCGTCCTTCACGTTGGGCTCGACGAGGTAGCGCGACGCGCCCGCCTTCGAGACCCGGGCGTCGCGCTCGCGCAGCTTGGCCTCGACGAATTCGGGCGCGGTCCACATCACCAGCTCGGTGTCGAACCGGGTGACCAGCTCCTCGAACAGGGCGCGGGTGCCGAACAGGTAGCGGGCCTCGAGGAGCGAGGTCCGGATGGTCATGTCGGCCCGGCCCTCGCGCAGGCACTCTTCCACCGAGCGGGTGGCGTGGCCGACCTTGAGCTTGAGGTCCCACAGCACGTAGAGCATCGCCTCGACGACGCTCTCGGACCAGGCGGTCTGCTTGTAGGGCAGCAGGAACAGGAGATCGATGTCCGAGCCCGGCGCCATGGTGCCCCGGCCGTAGCCGCCCGTGGCCACCACGGCGAGCTGCTCGCCGGTGGAGGGGTTGTCGTTCGGATAGAGCCGCCAGACCACCGCGTCGTGGATGGTGCGGATCACCGCATCGGTGAGCCGGCTCAGGCGCCGGGCGCAGGCGATGCCGTCGCGCTCCTCCAGGAGGCGTTCCTCGGCATCGGCGCGGCCGAGCTCGATCACCCGCCTGAGCTCGGGCACCAGCACCGCCCGCAGGCGCGTCGCCTCGCGGGCGTCGCGGTCGAGGTTCTGGAGGATGTCGTTGAGGGCGGCGACGGCGTCGAACATGGCCAACCCCGTTAGCATGTTGGCGGAATGACGCCAGCAGGTTCGCCGCGCGGGCGCCGCACGGGTGCGGGATCGAACCGCGTTTTCACCGGCTTCCCCGCCGCGGCGACGATCCGCGTTCGCGCGCGCGGCGATCCGGCGGGCCACGGTTGCGCCGCAAGGCCGCGCTAGCGCAGCACCGTCTTTCGTCCCAAACCCGCCGCCCCGCGCACCCCAGCATTCACGAAGGCCCCCGATGCGTTCGATTCCCATGCGTTCGTTCCTGCGTCCGCCGTCCTCCCGCCCGGCCCGGGTCCTCGCCCTGACGGCCGGCCTGTTCCCGGTGCTCGCCGCACCGGCCTGGGCCGCCTCCTTCGAGTTCGTGCCGGCGCCCCAGATCGACCTCAACCGCGTCTACCGGGTCGACAAGGTCACGGGAGAGGTGACATCCTGCCAGTACGGCCTGCGCGAGGGCGCGGTGGGCAGCGTCGGCGTCACCGTCTGCTACGGCGCCGGCGAGGGGGCGAGCGCGCAGGCGCCCTCGGAATACGGCCTCGTGGCCTCCCGCCACACCCGCGAGGCGGGGGTGTTCCGGGTCAATTACCGCACGGGCGAGATGAGCATCTGCTACGTGCAGCTGCAGAAGGAGGCCGTGGTCTGCACCGCGCAGGCGAACCCGGCGGGTCCGGGCGCCGACGAGGCCCCGGCCACCGGCGCCGCCCCGGGCCGGGCCGGCCCGAGCGCCACGCCGCCCCAGGGCACGCGTCCCTGACGCCCCCTCCCCCGATCCCGGCGCGCGCCGCGTTGGACCGGCCGGCCCGGCGTGCTAGGGGCACCCGGTCGCGCCCGCCCAGCGGCGGCGCGCCGCTCGGTCCGTTTCCCGCCGCCTCGTCCCACGCCTGAGCCGTCCCATGCCGCACGCCCTTCCCTACCCGGACACCGGAGCCTTCGCGTGAGCGGCCCGGATCTGCGCCGCGCGGCGGCCGAGGTCGCCGTCGAGCTCGTCACCCCCGGGATGCGGCTCGGGATCGGCACCGGCTCCACCGCCAACGTCTTCGTCGAATTGCTGGGCGCCCGCGTCCGGGCCGGCCTCGACGTCGTCGGCGTGCCGACCTCGGAAGCGACCCGGGTCGCGGCGGAGGCCGCCGGCATCCGCCTCGCCACCCTGGAGGAGATGCCCGAGCTCGACCTCACCATCGACGGGGCCGACGAGATCGACGGGGCGATGCGCCTCGTGAAGGGCGGCGGCGGCGCGCTGCTGCGCGAGAAGATCGTCGCCTTCGCCAGCCGGCGTATGGTCGTGATCGCGGATGCCGCCAAGCGCGTCGAGACCCTGGGCGCCTTTCCCCTGCCGATCGAGGTCAACGCCTTCGGGCTCGGCGCCACCCGGCGCGCGGTCGCCGCCGCCCTGCGGGCGAGCGGCTGCACCGGCGAACTCGTCCTGCGGTCCCGGGACGGCGCGCCCTTCGTCAGCGATGGCGGCCACCACATCCTCGACGCCCATCTCGGGCGCATCCCGGATCCCGAGGCCCTGTCGGGTGCCCTCTGGGCCGTGCCGGGCGTCGTCGAGCACGGCCTGTTCCTCGGCCTCGCCACCGGCGCCATCCTGGCCGAGGCGCGGGACGGGCAGGCGGTGGTGAGCCGGCTCGGCACCGTCTGAACGCGGGTGGCCGTCCCACTTCCCCCACCTCGTCCCCTTCCTAGAACCCATCCCGGAGCGTCCGCCATGTCCCCCCGCCTCGCCGCCCTGGCCGCCCTCGTCCTCGCCAGCACGCCCCTGAGCGCCCTGGCCCAAGCCCCGGCGCAGAAGCCGCCGGCGGCCAAGCCCGGCGCCAAGCCGCCGACCCCCGCCGCCGCACCGGCACCGAGCACCCCCGCCGCGCAGACGCCGGCCTACTCGGCGAACCACCTCGCCCTCGCCCGCGAGGTCATGCTGAATTCCGGCATCGCCCGGTCCTTCGACTCGATCATCCCGGCCTTCAGCGACCGCATCCGCCAGGGCTCCGTGACCCGGCCCGAGCTCACCAAGGACCTCGACGGGGTGCTGGCCGCCCTCGAGCCCGAGATGGAGATGCAGAAGCAGTCGATGATCGACATCGCCGCCCGGATCTACGCCTCGCGCCTGTCCGAGGCCGAGCTGAACGAGATCGCGACCTTCTTCCGCTCGCCCGCCGGCAAGCGCTACGTCGAGACCCAGCCGCAGGTGCTCGACGAGATGGTCCAGGCCATGCAGACCTGGACCCAGGACGTGTCGGAATACATCATGGTCCGGGTGCGCGCCGAGATGGCCAAGAAGGGCCACCAGCTGCAGTAGCGGCCCGCGGCCAGGACGCGGGTAGAGGGACCGGGAGGGGACGCCGGGCCGTCAGGCCGCGGCCGCCTCGACGCGGTTCCGGCCGGTGCTCTTGGCCCGGTACAGGGCGAGGTCGGCGCGCTTGAGCATGTCGGCCGGCCCGGCATCCTCGGCCCGGCGCCAGGCCACGCCGATGGAGACGGTCACCGGCACCGTGCGGGTGTCGCGGTGGATCGCGAACGGCACCGCCTCGATGCGCTCGCGGATGCGCTCGGCGATGGCGTAGGCGCCCTCGGCCTCGGCGTCCGGCAGGATGATGACGATCTCCTCGCCGCCGTAGCGGGCCACGATGTCGATGCCGCGGGTATGGGTGCGGATGCGCTCGGCGAAGGCCTTCAGCACCTCGTCGCCGGCCTCGTGGCCGTAGGTGTCGTTGATCGTCTTGAAGCGGTCGATGTCGAGCATCAGGGCCGCCACCGGGCGGTTGCGCAGGGCCGCCTCGCCGAACAGCGCGCCGAGATGGCTGTCGAGGTAGCGCCGGTTGTGCAGGCCCGTGAGGCCGTCGGTGACGGCGAGCTCCATCGAGGCCTGGACGGCGCCGCGCAGGGCATCCGAGAAGCGGCGGCGGCGGACCTGGGTGCGTACCCGGGCCACGAGCTCGTTCCGGTCGACGGGCCGCATCAGGTAGTCGTGCACGCCGAATTCGAGGCCCCGGATCACCCGGGCGCGGTCGTGCTCCTCGGCGATCATCATCACGGGCATCAGGCGGGTGCGGTCGAGGGAGCGCAGCTGGCTGCACAGGCGCAGGCCGTCGAAGCCCTGGATGTCGAGGCTGACCAGGGCGAGGTCGAACGCGCCCTCCGCCGCCAGCACCAGGGCCTTGTGCGGGTCGGCCTCCACCGTGAGCGTGTGGTGCTGGCCCAGGGCCGCCCCGAGGCGGTCGGCCGAGCCGGGGCGGTCCTCGACCAGGAGGATCGAGGCGTCGAGGCCGGTCTCGGCGGCGGCGAGGGCGAGAGGATCGCCGATTCCGAAATCCCGCGAGGCCATGGCGCGGGAGCGCAGCTCGTCCGTCACCGCCTTGAGGCGCACGAGGCTGCGCACGCGGGCGAACAGGGCCGTGTCGTCGATGGGCTTCGTCAGGAAGTCGTCGGCGCCCGCATCGAGCCCGCGCAGGCGGTCGGAGGGCTGGTCGAGGGCGGTGACCATCACCACGGGCAGGTGGGCCGTGTTGGGGTTGCTCTTGAGCCGGCGGCAGACCTCGAAGCCGTCCATGCCGGGCATCATCACGTCGAGGAGGACGAGGTCGCAGAGGCCCTTCTCGCAGATGGTCAGCGCATCGGGGCCGTTCATCGCCGCCACGACGTCGAAGTATTCCAGGGAGAGCTTCGCCTCCAGGAGCTTCACGTTCGGGAAGAGATCATCGACGATCAGGATTCGGGCCGACATCGTTCCTCGCGCAGGGTCGTTCCACTGGGCCGTCGGGGACGGTCTCAGCGAGGCGGCGGCTTCAGGCGGTCCTGGCGTCGCCGAGGTATTGGCGGACGGTGGCGAGGAACTTCGCCACCGAGATCGGCTTGGACAGGTAGGCCTCGCAGCCGCCCTCGCGGATGCGCTCCTCGTCGCCCTTCATGGCGAAGGCCGTGATGGCGATCACCGGGATCGCCTTGAGGTCGTCGTCCTCCTTGAGCCACTTCGTGACTTCGAGGCCGGAGACCTCGGGCAGCTGGATGTCCATCAGGATGAGGTCGGGGCGGTGCGCCCGCGCGAGCTCGATCGCCTCGATGCCGTTGGCCGTCTTCAGCGTGGCGTAGCCATGTCCCTCCAACAGGTCGTTGAAGAGCTTCATATTGAGTTCGTTGTCCTCGACGATGAGCACGGTCTTCTTCATGGCCCGTTGTTCCCGGTGCGTGGACGGCCCATTGTCGTTCGACGCATGCCCCGCCCCAGGAGATTTAGCGGATACATGTTGACGAAACGCAAACCCAACAGCGCAGACGATTCCGCCGAGGGCCTGGCCCTGGCGGCCCTCGCCTGGATGGCGACCGACGACGAGCGCCTGTTCGCCTTCCTCAACGCCACCGGGGCGACGCCCGAGACCCTGCGGGCCAGCGCGCAGGACCCCGGATTCCTGGCGGGCATCCTCGACCATATCATGGGCGACGAGACGACGCTGCTCGCCTGCGCCGAGGCCCTCGACGTCAAGCCCGAGCGCATCGCCGCCGCCTGGCGCCGCCTCGGCCCGCCGGACTTCGACGACGGGATGTAGGCGGGAAGCGGAGCCGGATATCCCCGCGGGATTGCCCGCCGAGGCTCGCCCCGTCCCGTGCCGCGCGCTATGGCTCGACGGCTTCGCGCGGGCGCCGTCCGCACGGCGCGCCCCCCGCCGGAGATCCCCCGCCCATGTCCCTCGCCAGCCTCTCGACGACCTGGGCCCCGCGCCTCCTCAGCGTCCTGCGCATCGTGGCCGGCCTGCTCTTCCTCGAGCACGGCACCCAGAAGCTGTTCGGCTTCCCCGTGCGGATGGGCGGCGGGGCCGGCCCCGCGATGCTGTCGCTGCTGTGGTTCGCCGCCGTCCTGGAGACCCTGGGCGGCGCGCTCGTCATCCTCGGCCTGTTCACCCGGCCGGTGGCGTTCCTGCTCTCCGGGCAGATGGCCTTCGCGTACTTCATCGCCCACCATCCCAAGAGCCCGTTCCCGGCGCTCAACGGCGGCGATGCCGCGATCCTGTTCTGCTTCGTCTTCCTCTACCTCGCCGCCGCCGGCGCCGGCCCCTGGAGCCTCGACGCGCAGCGCCGCGGCCGGTTCTGAGCCGGCCTCCCCCGGGGCGGCTCAGGCGCCGAAGCGCCAGACGCTGCTGCGCTTGATCTCGGCATCCTCCAGGGAGCGGCTCACCGGCACCGTGTAGGTGGCGAGTTCGGTGAGCCGGTCGCGGGGCAGGTAGGAGCGGCCGGGATCGCCCACCAGCACGGTGGCGCCCCGCGCGTGCAGGCCGGAGAGCCAGCCGGTGACGCGGGCCGCGAGGTCCCGCTCGTAGAAGATGTCGGCGGCGAGCACCACGGCCGAGCCCGGATCGGAGCCGATGAGGTCCCGCGCCACCGCCTCGATCCGCTCCGCGACGCCGTTGGCCTCGGCGTTGAGGCCGATGGCCGGGATCGCGAAGGGGTCGAGGTCGCTGGCGGTGACGTGGACCGCGCCGGCCCGGGCCGCCGCGATGGCGACGAGGCCCGAGCCCGAGGCGAAGTCGAGCACCCGGCGTCCCGCCACGAGGCCGGGATTGTCCAGGACGTAGCGGGCGAGCGCCTGCCCGCCGGCCCAGGCGAAGGCCCAGAAGGGCGGCGGCAGGCCGATCGCCTCCAACTCGTCCTCGGTCTTCTGCCACAGCGCGGTGGCCTCGTCGGCCACGTGCAGGACGATCTCGGGCGCGTGCGGCACCGGGCGCAGCCGGGTGTTGGCCCGGATGAAGGCGAGGGGATCGGCCGAGGGCGTCATGCGCGGGCGAACTCGCCGTAGAGGGTGCCGGCGGCGGCTCCGAGCCCGTCGGCGCCCACCAGCGCGAGGGCCGTATCGGCCGGGTCGAGGCCCAGGGCGGCGGCCTCGGCCGGGGTCTCGCAGAGGTAGCGGGTGGTCCGGGTGGCGAGCGGGCCGCGCAGGGCCTTGCGCAGGCCGAAGCGCGTCAGGCGCCCGCCGGCATCGGTGCGGGCAGTCAGGGCCGCGAGGTCGTCGGGCTGGTAGATCCGCGCCGCGATGCCCGACATCGCAGCCGCCGTGCCGCCGACCACGATCGCCCGGAGGCCGAGGGCGTGCAGGAGGTCGGCCTCCAGGGCCTTGAGGATGCCGGCGAGCTGGCCCGCCGCATAGCCCGCCGCCATCGGGTTGAGCCGGGAGGTCCCCAGCGCGAAGGGCACCACCCGGGCGCCCGCCGCCTCGATCGCCCCGCGATGGGCGTCCACCCGCGTCACCACCGTGGCGGTGATCCCGGCGGACCGGGCCGCCGCGACCAGGGGCAGGAAGCGGGCCGCGAAGCCCGCATCGTCGGGGGCGAGGAGGACGAGGCGGCGGGGTGCGGCGCCGGAAGCGGGGGTATCCATCGGACGGGATGTAGCATGCCCCGTCCGGAACAGGGCATGGCGCGCACCCGTTGACGACGAACCAGACACCGCAGGGACGGGACCCGCATGGCCACGGCGCGCGACGAAGAGGGCACGGTCGCCGATCCGCGCGACGCCGCCGAGGAGGCGGGCCTGCGCTACGTCGACGACACCATGCCGGGCCTGACGCGCCGGAAGAGCGGGACGGGCTTCGCCTATCGCGACGCCCGGGGCCAGCCGGTGCGGGATGCCAAGACCCTGGCGCGCATCCGCTCCCTGGCGATCCCGCCCGCCTATACCGACGTCTGGATCTGCCCGCGGGCCAACGGCCACATCCAGGCGACGGGCCGCGACGCCAAGGGGCGCAAGCAGTACCGCTACCACCCGGATTTCCGGGCAGCCCGCGACCTCACCAAATTCGAGCACGTGATGGCCTTCGCCGACGCGCTCCCGGCCATCCGCGCGCGGGTCGATGCCGACATGGGCCGGCGCGACCTCCCCCGTGAAAAGGTGCTGGCCACCGTGGTCCACCTCCTGGAGACCACGCTGATCCGGGTCGGCAACGACGATTACGCCCGCACCAACAAGAGCTTCGGTTTGACGACGCTGCGCGACCGGCACGCCCGGATCGCGGGCTCGGAGCTGAGCTTCCGGTTCAAGGGCAAGAGCGGCAAGACCTGGGATCTCGGCCTCAAGGACCGGCGCGTCGCCCGCATCGTCAAGGCCTGCCAGGACCTGCCGGGCCAGGAGCTGTTCCAGTACCGCGACGCCGACGGGGCCGTGCGCGACGTGACCTCGGCCGACGTGAACGCCTATCTGCGCGAGATCACCGGCCAGGACATCACCGCCAAGGATTTCCGGACCTGGGCCGGGACGGTGCTGGCGGCCCTGGCGCTGCAGGAATTCGAGGCCTTCGACAGCGAGGCCAAGGCCAAGAAGAACCTGCGCGCCGCCATCGAGGGCGTCGCCGCCCGGCTCGGCAACACGCCGACCATCTGCCGCAAGTGCTACATCCACCCCGAGGTGCTCGACTGCTACCTCGAGGGCGCCCTCCTCCTGCAGATCAAGGACGCGGTGGAGGACGAGCTGCGCGCGGACCTGACCGGGCTCAAGCCCGAGGAGGCCGCCGTGCTCGGCCTGCTCCAGGCACGCCTCGCCGCGGTGAAGAACGGCAGGGGCCGCGACCTTTCGGACGCGAAGGCGGGCAAGGCGGTCGCCAAGGATGTTGCCAAGGATGTTGGAAAGGCCGTCGCGAAGACGGGCGCGAAGCGGGCGGCGTCCGCCCGGTCCCGGAAGCCGGGCGCGACGGCATCGGGCGCGCCGCAGGGCCGCGCCGCCTGATCCGAGGGTCCGAGGAGGCCCGCCTCGGCGCGGCGCCCTCCCGCCTCTGCGGGCCGCCTTGTTCACGCATCGCGCGGGCGGTGCAGGTCCCCTCTCCTGGAAGGAGAGGGATCACCGTCGTGCCTCGCGCGGGTGGCCGACGAGCCTTCGCGATCCGTTTTCCGAGGGCGGTCGGCTCTGTCCCCGTCGTGGCGATCCGATCGCCGGCGGAGGGAAGGCCCGGATCCGCCTCCGCACGGATACCGCCCTCCCCGTGTCGATTGGGCACGCGGGCCGCGCGGCAACGGCCGCTCCCCTGGGCCGTTGCCGCGAGGTGTCGTGGAACGGGAACGGGAACATCATGAAGGTCGCGGTCGTCACCGGAGGAACCGCCGGAATCGGGCTCGCCACCGCCCATCTCTTCGCCCGGCGGGGCTGGGCCGTGGCGGTCATCGCCCGCGACGTCGACCGCCTGCGCGACGCGGAGGCCGACCTAACGGCCTATGGCCGTCGCGTCCTGGCGATCTCGGCCGACGTCACGGATGCGGAGGCGATCGACGCCGCCGCCGCCCGGATCGAGCGCGCGTTCGGTCCGATCCGGGCTTGGGTCAACAACGCCATGGCGACCATCGTGAACCCGGCCGACCGGATCACGCCCGAGGAGTACCGGCGCGTCACCGAGACGACCTATCTCAGCCAGGTCTACGGCACGCTGGCGGCCCTGCGCCACATGAAGCCGCGCAACCGCGGCGCCATCGTCCAGGTCTCGTCGGGCCTCGGCATCCGTGCGGCCCCGCTCCAGGCGCCCTACTGCGCGGCCAAGTTCGCGGTCTCGGGCTTCACTGACGCCCTGCGCTCCGAGCTGATCCACGATCGCGTGGACGTCTCCCTCAGCGTGGTCTACCTGCCCGCCGTCAACACCCCGCAGTTCAACTGGGCCCGCAACCGGACCGGCCACGGCCAGTACGCCCCCGACCCGGTCTACGATCCGCGCCTCTGCGCCGAGGCCATCGTCGCCACGGCCGAGAGGCCGAGCCGCGAGGTCTGGGTCGGCCACAGCACGGTGATGATGGCCGCCGCCCAGGCCCTGATGCCGGGCTACGCCGATTCCAAGGCCGCCACGATGTGGTCGGCCCAGCTCACCGACGAACCCGCCCCCGACAAGGCCGGCAACCTGTTCGCGCCGGTCCCGGGACATGTCGGCATCGACGGGCGCTTTTCGGACCGGACCAAGGCCACGCGCAGCGCCTACTGGACGAGCCGCGACCGCGACCTGCTCGTCGCCGGCCTCACGGGGGTGGTGGCCCTGGGTCTCGTCGGGGTGGCGACCCTGGCGCGCGCCCCGCGCCGCCTGCTGCCGCGGCGCTGATCGGCCGGGGGATCATGCGACGCCGGCGCCGTTCGCGAAACGGGTGCAGCTCCGGCGCCTTCACGCTATAGCTGTCTCCGCGGGCCGCTGATTCTCTGGTCCCGCTTCGAACGAGGTTCGCTATGGAAGTCGACGCGCTGCTGCTCTCACGCATCCAGTTCGGCTTCACGATGGCCTTCCACATCATCTTCCCGGCCTTCACCATCGGGCTGGCGAGCTTCCTCGCCCGGCTGGAAGCGCAGTGGCTCTGGACCGGCGACCCGATGTACCGGAACCTCTACCGGTTCTGGGTGAAGGTGTTCGCGGTCTCGTTCGGCCTCGGCGTCGTCTCCGGCATCGTGATGAGCTATCAGCTCGGCACCAACTGGTCGCGCTACTCCGACTTCACCGGCAACGTGCTCGGGCCGCTGATCCAGTACGAGGTCATCACGGCCTTCTTCCTGGAGGCCGGGTTCCTCGGGATCATGCTGTTCGGCTGGGACCGGGTCGGCGACCGGCTGCACTTCGTCTCGACCTGTATGGTGGCGATCGGCACCCTGATCTCGGCCTTCTGGATCCTGTCGGCCAATTCCTGGATGCAGACGCCGGACGGCTTCACCGTCGAGAACGGCCGGGCCATCGCCACCGACTGGTGGAAGGTGATCTTCAACCCGTCCTTCCCGATCCGCTACGCCCACATGGTGCTGGGCTGCTTCCTCACCACCGCCTTCGCGGTGGCGGGCATGTCGGCCTGGATGATCCTGCGGGGGCGCAAGGAGCCGGCCGAGAAGGTGGCGGGCGCCCGGCTCTCGCTCTCCATGGCGCTCTGGTTCGCGGTGATCTTCGCGCCGATCCAGATCTTCGTCGGCGACACCCACGGCCTCGCCGTGCTCAAGCTGCAGCCGACCAAGCTCGCCGCGATCGAGGCGAACTGGGACCGGCAGGACAACATGCCCCTGCTGCTCTTCGCGATCCCCAACATGGAGGCCGAGAAGAACGACTTCGAGATCGGCATCCCGCGGCTCGGCAGCTTCATCCTCACCCACGACTTCTCGGGCGTGGTGCCGGGCCTGAAGGACGTGCCCCGCGACCAGCGCCCCCCGGTCTGGCCGGTGTTCTATTCCTTCCGCATCATGGTCGCGATCGGCATGGCCATGCTGGGCCTGAGCCTGTGGAGCCTCTACCTGCGCTGGCGCGGCACGCTCTACACGAACCGCTGGTTCCTCAACGCGGCGATGCTGATGACGCCGTCCGGCTTCGGCGCGGTGCTGTTCGGCTGGTTCACCGCCGAGATCGGGCGCCAGCCCTACATCGTCTACGGGCAGCTGCGCACGGCGGACGCGCACTCGCCCCTGACGGTCAACGCGGTGACCACCTCGCTCATCGCCTTCCTGATCGCCTACACCTTCATCTTCGGGTTCGGCAGCTACTACCTCGCCAAGCTGCTGCGCAAAGGGCCGGAGCCCCTGGAGGAAGCCATCCGCGGCGGCGACGTGGCGCAGAAGCCCAAGCGCCCTCTGTCCGCGGTCGACGAGAGCCTCACCCCCGCCTGAGGGGCATCGCGGCCCGGCTCAGAGCCGGGCCGCGCACGCGCTCGTGAGCTGGCTCCGGGGGCGGTCGCCGCCGCTGCCGCGGACCGGACCGGCATCGACCACCGGGGCGAGACCGAGGTGGCGAGCCAGGGCGACGAGGTCCTTCAGGCGCCCGGTCTGGGTCTTGCGGCGCAGGTTCAGGCGGTGGGTCTCCACGGTGCGCACGCTGAGGTTCAGGCGGCGCGCCACCTCCTTGTTGCTGAAGCCGGCGCTGAGGAAGCGCAGGATCTCGGCCTCGCGCGGCGTCAGGCCGTCGACGGGCGCGACGGGAACCGGGGCGTCCTCGCCCGGGACCGATTCGGCGGCGCCGGCGGCGAGGCTCAGGAGCGCGCCGCACATGTCGCGCGGCGTCGCCGTGCGGGCGATGAAGGCCTCGGCCCCGACCTCGATCAGCCGGGTCAGGAGGTCGGCCCGCAGGACATCGAAACCGACGAGGACGTGCAGGTCCGGCGCGCGCGCCTTGAGGGCCGCGATCCGCCCGACGAGACCCGGCTCCGGCTCCGATCCGACGAAGACCAGGGCGACCCTGCGCGCCGGTCCCTGCGAGAGTTCGGTCTCGCTCAAGGTGTGCAGGCGCGGCTCGTGCTCGATGACGGCGCGAAAGGCCGGCTCGATTCCGAGGGGCTCGCCGACGATCAAAACTCCCACGGCGTCATTCATGCCGCTGTACTCCCCATTGTCTCACCGCGACACACCGCAGCGATCCCTGGGAGAGTCAGATCAAGTTTCGTTCCAGCGCTTTACTCGCCAAGACTCGGCGACGATTCCGGCCGGATTGGTCGAAGACTGAAGAGGACTCACGGTTAATTCGGCAAGACTTTGGTAAACGCGACGGACGCGCGAGCGCAACGTCCGGCCCGGCGTACCGCTACGGTACAACGGCCAAGCTGCGGCCGTCCTCGATTCGGGACAGGCGCGGGCTCAGCCGGCCCGGGCGAGAACGAGGTCGGAGGCGGCGCTCACGACGCGGTTGCGGCCCGTGGTCTTGGCCTCGTAGAGGGCGATGTCGGCCCGCTTGAGCAGCCCCTCGATGGTGTCGCCCTCGGACCATTCGCTGACGCCGAAGCTGCAGGTGAGGCGGATCGGCACCCGGCCCCCGCGGATGCGCAGGGCCTCCATCGAGCGGCGCAGGCGGGTCGCCATGCCCTCGGCATCCGTGCCGGAGCGGTGGGGCAGGATGATGCCGAACTCCTCGCCGCCGAGGCGTCCGACGATGCCGTCGACGGCCAGCTCGCGGCACACGGCCTGGATGGCCGCGTCGCCGACATCGTGCCCGTACTCGTCGTTGATGCGCTTGAAGTGATCGATGTCGAGGAGGATGGCCGACATCTTGCCGTGGTCGCCCACGCGCTCGGCGGCATCGCGCGACTTCTGCAGGAAGGCACGCCGGTTGAGCAGGCCCGTCAGGGAATCCGTGTCGGCGAGGCGGATCAGCTCGCTCTGCATCGTGGTGAGGCGCTCCGCGGCCCGCAGGCGGGCATGCAGTTCCTCCGGTCCCGGCGGCTTCTCGATGAAGTCGTCGGCGCCGCTGTCGAGGGCTTCGGCCAGGTTCCGGGCGTTCTTGGCCGACGACATGGTGATGACGTAGAGGGGGCGGTTGGCCTCCGCCAGGAGGCGGGCGGACCAGCACAGCTCGAGGCCGCCCAGGGGCCGCACCTCGAGGCTGGTGATCAGCACCCGCACCGAGCCGGTGTTCTCCACGAAGTCGAGCGCTTCCGCCGAGTCGGTGAAGGCCGAGACGGTATGACCGTTGGGTTCGAGCAGCGCCGCGATCATCTTGAGGACGACCCGGCTGGTATCGACGAGGACGATATGCATGGCGCGGCCTGACCACCTTCACGGTTCTTGACGTGAGGATGGCACGAACAGATTAACCGCTTGCGAAAGCCCTCCCGGATGGATCGGCCGCGGCGCGGGGGCTCAGCGGTGGGAGACGCGCACCGG
Source organism: Methylobacterium sp. Leaf104 (assembly GCF_001422885.1). GTDB lineage: Bacteria > Pseudomonadota > Alphaproteobacteria > Rhizobiales > Beijerinckiaceae > Methylobacterium. The sequence continues at coordinate 300,469 of NZ_LMMZ01000012.1, forward strand.
AACGACGCGGGCGCCGCCGCTCATCTCGGCGGACGGGGGCGCCGCCTGGAAGGCCTCGCCCCGGGTCGCCGGGCGCTCCGGCGCGCCCGACCAGCGCCCCTGCCGGCCGCGCGTCAGGACCCGGGACCGGCCCGCGGCGGCCGCCCGGAGGGCGGAGGGCGGCGCGTCGATGACATAGACCGTCGGGGTGCCGACCGCGGCACTGCGGATGCCCGCCACCGTGGGGATTCCGTAGGTGCCGTAGCCCCAGGCGCTCGGCACGAGCTCGCTCGGGCGGGGAAAGCGAGTGAGCGGCGCACCGACATAGTCGCCGTGGATCAGCGGGCCGGCGTAGCCGCCCGCGTAACCGGATTCGTAGGCCACCGGCCGGCCGTAGGTCGGATCCTGGCCCTGCGCCGTGCCGGCGAGGCCGCACAGGATCAGGGTACCGGCGAGGCCGGCCAGACGGAGCGGGACGAGCCCGGAGGGCGACACCTTGGATCGAGTGGTCATGCGACGCCGGACTCCCGCGCTGGCTGATTCGGGAGAGAACCGGCGGAGACACCCGTCGTTCCAGAAATCCGGCCGGCTTCCAGCCTCGAAGACTGCTTAGGGGCTCGCCGAGCCGGGCAAGAAGCGGGGAAGGGTCGGGCGAGGAGGCCGGCGAAAGGGGCCGAGGCCGGGACCGGTTGATCGAACTGCGGCCCGTCTCGTCCGAGCCCGCTCGATCGGATCCGGACCGGGAGGCCGGAAACCCCGGGGAGCCTTGCTTCCGGGAATGGGGGCGCGGCATGGTCGAAGGCAGGACCGAAGCCAGGAGGCCGTATGAATCCGGGTGTGAACGATGAGAAGCTGTCGCTCGACTCTGTGTCGGTCGAGGATTTGAACGCCGCCCTGCGGGTGTTTCGCCGGCTGCCGCTGGAGCTGCTGGGCTTCCTGATCCTGTTGCCGATCGTCTGCATCGGCCTGTCCCGGCTCGGTACGGCCCTCGCGCCTCCCTACGGCGTCTATGTGTTCGGGCAGGGCCTCGTGACCTGGGGCCTGCTCCTGATGCTCGCCCTGCTGTACGGGCTGTTCTGGTGGCGGGGACGGCAGGTCGGGCGCCTCCTGAACGACCCGGACATCGTGGCTTCGCCGGTGATGAGCCTGCTGTCGGTGCCCGGCCTGCTGGCCGAACGCGCGCAGGCCCTGGGCATGGAATGGAGCGGCTTCTACGGTCCGCTCCGTCCGCGCCGGAGGTAGGTCGTCCACGAAAGGGGCCGACGCACCGACCGTCGGTCGCGCCACCGGGGCGCCGCGGCGGGTCCGGACCGGCCTCCAAGAAGCGAGCGGGGGCCGGGTGCCACGGGGATCGGGCGACCTGCCCGAGCCGGTTCGGGTTTCACCGCTTCGAATGTCGCCGTCTCGACCTTCGGCTTCGGCGTCAGCGGCAGGTGGTGACCCGACGGACGATCCAGCCCTCGCCCTCGACCCAGAGGCGCTTGCGCGAGCGGCTGCAATTGACGGCGTCGTCGTCCGATTCGGTGACGGCCGCCACGGGGGTGACGGCGGGCACCGCGACGGAGGCCTTGTCCGGCCCCTGGTTGGCGACCGGGGCGGCCACCACAGCGGGAACGAAGGCCGCGACCGAAACGGCGCCGGCCAAGAAAACGGTGCCCGCCAGGACGGACATGCGCAGTCGATTCGCTACCATCGGAAAGTCTCGCTCGCACATCCCTCGGCGGACGTGCCCTCAACATGTCAGGATGTTGCAGCGGGATGCGCTGCGTCTTGGACTGTTAAGTCGCGAGAGGTCGGAAGGGTTGCAGTCGAGGAGGTCGGCCGATCGGGAATCCTCGGGCCGCCCGGATGAACGTTCAGGGCATCGCCGAGACCGCGATCATCGGCAGCGTGACCGCGATCTGGGTCGCGGCCGGGCGCGGCGGGGCCCGGTCGGACAGGACCAGGGCGCCGAGCCCGAGGACGAGGCTGAGGGCGAGGAGGCTCGTCTCGATGCCGCGATAGAACCCGTCCATCTCACACTCCCGGCGCGCTGACGCGAGGCCGCCGACGGCGTCGCGCCGTCCCTGTTCGGCTGGGCGCATGTTCGGCCCGGGAGCATGTTCGGCCCGGGAGTATGAGGGAATCGTAACCGCGCGGGCTCAGGCCCGCCCGAGGGGCGTCATGCGGGCGAGATCGGATTCCGGCGGCTGCATCAGGGCCGCCGCCAGGTTGGCCTCCAGCACGATCAGGTCGCAATCGGGGTCCGGCTCCCAGCCGCAGCGGCAGCCCTGCGGCCCCTCATGCGCCTGGGCCACCTGCCGGTAGAGGGCGCCGACGACCCGGGCCGCCACCTCCAGCGCCGACATGGCCGGCAGGGGCGCCCGGTTCAGGCTCTGCCAGAAGGCGCGGCGCAGGGCCTCGTCGAGATGGGCCTCGGGCGAGGCCGGCTCGGCGCAGGCCGGCGCGGCGCGGGACGCGGCGTCCATCCGTTCGTCCGGCCCGCTCATGCCCGGAATCCCGAGGAGCGGTCGGACAGGCGTTCGCGCCAATGGGCGGGCACCAGGGCGGGATCCGTCTCGGGCGCCCCCGCCAGGACATCGATGAGGTCGGAGAAGCGGTGCAGGCGCAGGTCGAGGGCCGAGCCGTCCCACCAGGCGATCCGCGCGTAGCCGCGCAGCCAATCCAGCGTGCGTTCCATCATCCGCTCTCCTCTTGCGATCGGCGCTCCGTGGAGAGGGTTTGAAAGCTTAAACACCGCTTGGCAAGCAATTCGCCAAACATTGGAATCGATTGAATCTTCCGTAATCCGAACCTTCTATTGTTCTCGATTTGGAAGAATTCCATCCGCAAGGGAAAAGCCGCGTGCCGGCCGATGCTTGACCGTGCGACGGGGCGGGCAGGAGCGAGTTTCAGCCGCGATAGGCCACCAGGACCGCACCGGCCGCGATCAGGGCGACGCCGATCCAGTTCGGCAGGGTCAGGCTCTCGCCGAGCAGAATCACCCCGAGGATCGCCACCAGGACGACGCTGAGCTTGTCGAGGGGCGCCACCCGCGCCGCGTCCCCGAGCGCGAGGGCGCGGAAGTAGCAGAGCCAGGAAGCGCCGGTGGCGAGGCCCGAGGCCACGAGGAAGCCGACGCTGCGGCCCGGGATCGCCGTGAGGCCGGGCGCCTGCCCGGTGCCGACCAGGATCGCGCCCGTGAGGGCGAGGATCACCACGGTGCGCACGAAGGTCGCGACGTCGGGCTGCACGCCGGTGACGCCGACCTTCGCCAGGATGGCGGTGAGGGCGGCGAAGACGGCCGAGAGCAGGGCCCAGAAGCGCCAGGATTGCAGCAGCGCGCTCAGCATGACGAGGGTCCGGCCGGCCTCACAGGATCATCCGCATGACCATCAGGCCGAGAAGCAGGCCGGCGAACCCGAGGACCACCGAGCCGAGGATGTAGATGATGGCCGCCGCCACCTCGCCGCGCTCCAGCAGGAGGATGCCGTCGAGGGCATAGGACGAGAAGGTGGTGAAGCCCCCGAGCACGCCGGTGGCCAGGAACAGCCGCACGGGCTGGCTGCCGCTGCGCATGGCGTACCAGCCCGCCAGTACCCCCATCAGGATCGAGCCGAGGATGTTGATGCCCATCGTGCCGTAGGGAAAGGCGGTGCCGAAGCGCAGGGCGGCGAGGCCGACGCCGTGCCGGGCCATGCCGCCGAGGCCGGCCCCGAGAAAGACGATGAGAAACCCCATGCGGGCATGTTCTCCCTGAAGCCGGCCGCCGGCCCGGCCCTGCGCACAGGATACGCCTCGAACGCATCCGGTTCGCCGGCCGAGCGCGGCTTACCCCCGAGGTTCACAGGGCACGGCCCGGCGGTCGCACCGATCCGCGCGCCGGCCCTCGGCCGCCGCCCCCGGCGTCATCGCGTGGGCGGGGCGCCGCCCCCAGCGTTACGAAGCGGAAAACAGGAATTCTCCACAAGATGCGCCGCGGTTTATCTCGGATTAACCAAGTTGCGGCTGAATAGCGTCAGTTAAGGTTGATGTTTTCCTAACAGGCACCTGCTGCACTTCGCGTCGTCGCTTAACCTTTTCTTGAGGTCTGCGCGGCGGGAGGGGGTGCCGGTTCGGGAACCGCGTATCCGAGTTCGCCCGCATGAACGACGCTGTGTACCCGCTCGGCCGCCGCCTCCGCCGCCGTCGTCGTCGGACCCACGGGCAGGGGCTCCTGCGGACCTCCGCGGCGGCCCTCCTCTGCGCCGCCTTCCCGCACCTGACCGCGCCGGACGGTCCCGTCCCGGCCGGACCGGGCCGGCCGGCGCTGGCCACCGTCTCCGCGCCCGGCGCCTATGCCTGGATGCTCGACCCGACCCCGGCCCTCGGCACCGCGGCGCGCGGCCTGACCCGGGCCGCCCCGCTCAGCGCCGCCCTGGTGCCGCCCGCCCGTGCGGACAGGTCAATACTGGCGATGGCGCCGCCGCGCCCGGCGCCCGCTCCGGCGGCAGCCCCGGTCCGGATCGCGCAGGCGCTGCCCCAGACCATCCCGCTGCCGGTGCCACGCCCGGCCGGCCTCGTGGCGCAGGCCGAGCCGGCGCGCCTGGCCCTGCGCTCCGCCCCGGCCCTGCGCTCGCTCGCCGCCCGCCGGACCCAGGTCGCCCGCGCCAGCGCCGATGCCGCGGCCGAGCGCTCGTTCTTCGACACGGTGTTCGGCACGCGTCCCGACCCCGAGCCCCAGCCGCGGACCACCCTCGCCTACGCGGCGGTGGACCCCAGCGTCGATCCGGGTCCGCGCCGGGTGATCGAGAGCAGCCCCGCGGTCGGCGCCGGCACGGCCGTCTACGACATCACCGCCCGCACCGTGACCCTGCCGAGCGGGGAGCGCCTCGAGGCCCATTCCGGCCTCGGCGAGAGCATGGACAATCCGCGCCACGTCCACCGCCGGATGCGCGGCTCGACCCCGCCCGGCACCTACGACCTCACCGAGCGCGAGGCCCTGTTCCACGGCGTGCGGGCGATCCGGCTCAACCCGGTGGGCGGCAGCGCGGCGATCCACGGCCGCGACGGCATCCTGGCCCACACCTACATGCTCGGCCCCAGCGGCGCCTCGAACGGCTGCGTCTCGTTCAAGGACTACAACCGCTTCCTCCAGGCCTATCTCCGCGGCGAGGTCCGCCGCCTCGTCGTGGTCGCCGGCCGCGGCGATGCGGGCCCGACCTTCGCCGAGCGCCTGTTCGGCCGCGCCACGCGATAAGAAAGCGCCGCGCCCCCGAGGGGACGCGGCGCCCGTTCGTCGGGTCGGGTGGTCCGGGGTCAGCCGATGATCTTGTCGATCGTGATCGGCAGCTCGCGGATGCGCTTGCCGGTGGCGTGGAAGACCGCGTTGGCCACCGCCGCCGCCGTGCCGACGATGCCGATCTCGCCGAGGCCCTTCACCCCCATCGGGTTGGCCTTGTCGTCCTCGTCCACGAAGATCACGTCGATGTCGTGGATGTCGGCATGCACCGGCACGTGGTACTCGCCGAGGTTGTGGTTCATGAACCGGCCGATGGTGTGGTCGAGCATGGATTCCTCCTCCAGCGCCGAGCCGATGCCCATCACCACGCCGCCGAGGATCTGGCTGCGCGCCGTCTTGGTGTTGAGGATCTTGCCCGCCGCGATCGCCGAGACGACGCGGGTCACGCGCACCACGCCGAGATCCTCGTCGACCTTCACCTCGGCGAAGATCGCCGAGTGGGTGTAGCCGGCGAATTCCTGGGAATGGTTGGAATCCGGGCCGGCCGAGCCGGTGGCCTCGATCCTGTCCATCCCGGCCTTCGCCATCACCTCCGTGATCGCGATGCCGCGGGACGGGTCGCCCGCCACGGAGATGCGCCCCGCCTTGAAGACCGCGCGGTCGAAATCGACGTTGGCCAGGGGCGAATCGTCGAGGCCGCGGGCGAGGGTGAAGACCTGGGCGGCGATGTCGCGGCAGGCCCGCATCACCGCGGTGCCGGAGGAGGCCGCGGTCCAGGACCCGCCGGCGATGGGCGCGTCGGCGAGCTTCGAATCGCCGAGCTTCGTCGTCACGTCCGCCATCGTCAGGCCGAGCGCGTCGGCGGCGATCTGGGTCAGGATGGTGTAGGTGCCGGTGCCGATGTCGCCGGTCTGGTTGCCAACCACGAGCTTGCCGTCCGCGGTGAGGGTCGCCTGGGCGCTCGACTGCTGCATCAGGGCCTCCCAGATGCCGGTGGCCATGCCCCAGCCCACGAGCTCGCGGCCCTCCTTCATGGAGCGCGGCTCCGGGTTGCGGGCCGACCAGCCGAAGCGCTCGGCGCCCTGCGCATAGGCGGCGCGCAGGGACTTGGAGCTGAACGGCTTGTCCTGGGTCCGGTCCTTCTCGGCGTAATTCCGCAGGCGCAGGTCGATCGGGTCCTGGCCGGTCTCGTAGGCGAGCTCGTCCATGGCGATCTCGAGGGCGAACACGCCCGTCACCGCCCCCGGCGCGCGCATGTCGGAGGGGGTGTAGGTGTCGATCTTGGCGAGGCGGTAGTCGAGGGCGACGTTCGGGCAGTCGTAGAGGATGCCCGACCAGTTCACGACCACCTCCTGGTAATCCTCGAAGCCGGAGGTGCCGGAGATCGCCTCGTGCCGGACGGAGGTCAGCGCGCCATCGGATTCGGCGCCGAGGGCGATGGTCTGGCGCACGTCGGGCCGGTAGCCGAAGGTGAACATCTGGTCGCGGGTCAGGGTCACCCGCACCGAGCGCTCCAGCTCCCGCGCGGCCATCACGGCGAGGAAGAGCTGGTATTGCGGGCGCAGCCCCGAGCCGAAACCGCCGCCGAGATAGGGATTGAGGACGTGGACGTCGTCCTTCTTCATCCCGAACACGCCGGTGATGTAGCCGAGGCTGTTCGAGACGCCCTGGATCTTGTCGTAGACGGTGAGCTTGCCGCCGCCCTCCCAGACCACGGTCGAGGCGTGGGGCTCCATCGGGTTATGGTGCTCCACGGCCATGTGGTAGTGGTTGGTGAGCCGGACCGGGGCGGCCTCGTAGGCGCCGTCCGCATCGCCCCAGGGCGCCGGCGGCGGCTTGATGCCGGAGCGCTTCTTCGGCGGCACGTAGGCCACGTCCTCCAGGGTCCGCAGGTCGGTGGTCGGCGCATCGGCCTCGTAGGTGAGCTTCACCAGCGAGGCGGCGTAGCGGGCCGTGCCGAAATCCTCCGCCACCACCAGGGCCACGGGCTGGCCGCTGTAATGGACCTTGTCGTCGTAGAGCGGCCGGAAGGGCGAGCCGGGGGGCGCGACCTGGTCCTGGTAATTGTAGTCGAGCCAGGCGGTGCGCGGCCGGTTCGCGTGGGTGAAGACCTTGAGGACGCCGGGCACCGCCTCGGCGGCGGCCGTGTCGATGGAGAGGATGCGGCCGCGGGCGATGCCGCTCGAGACCACGTAGCCGTGGGTCAGGCCGGGGGCGGCGAATTCGCCGGCATACTTCGCCTGGCCGGTGACCTTGGCCGGGCCGTCGACGCGGCTCTGCGCGGTGCCGACATAGGTGTCGGTGCCTGAGGTGCTGATGCTGTGGGCCATGGGGGTTCCTTCAGGCGATGCGCTTGTCGGACTGCGACTGGGGCGTGCCGGCGGCGGCCTGGGCGAGGCCGCGAATGAGCGCGCGCCGCGCGAGTTCGATCTTGAAGCCGTTCTCGGATTGGGGTCGCGCCTCGGCCACCACGATGTTGGCGGCGGCGGCGAAGGTCTCGTGGGTGGCCGGCTTGCCGACCAGGAAGGCCTCGGCCTGGGCATCGCGCCAGGGCTTGTGGGCGACGCCCCCGAGGGCGAAGCGCGCGCTCCGGATGGTGTCGCCGTCGAGCTTGATCACGGCCGCCACCGAGACCAGGGCGAAGGCGTAGGAGAGCCGGTCGCGCAGCTTCAGGTAGGTGTGGTGGGCGCCGAATTCCTCGTCGGGCAGGTCGACCGAGAGCACGATCTCGTCGGCCGCCAGGGTGGTGTCCCGCTCCGGCATGTCGCCCGGCAGGCGGTGGAACTCCGCGAACGGGATGGTGCGCTCGCCCCCCGGCCCGGCGACGCGGACCTGGGCTTCGAGGGCGGCGAGCGCCACGCACATGTCGGAGGGATGCGTGGCGATGCAGGACGGGCTCGTCCCGAAAATGGCGTGGATGCGGTTGACCCCGCCGATGGCGGCGCAGCCGGTGCCGGGCTCGCGCTTGTTGCAGGGCGTGGCGTCGTCGTAGAAATAGTAGCAGCGGGTACGCTGCAGCAGGTTGCCGCCAGTGGTGGCGGCGTTGCGCAGCTGGCCCGAGGCGCCGGCCAGGATCGCGCTCGACAGCAGCGGATAGCGGGCCTGCACCTGCGCGTCGTAGGCCACGGTCGAATTCGTCACCAGGGCACCGAGGCTGAGGCCGCCGTCGCGCGCTTCGATCCGGTCGAGGGGCAGGCGGGTGATGTCGACGAGGCGCTCCGGGCGCTCGACATTGTACTTCATCAGGTCGACGAGATTGGTGCCGCCCGCGATGAAGCGGGCCTGGGCGCCGGAGGCGATCGCGCGAACCGCCTCGTCCACGGTGGTCGGGCGGACGTAGTCGAAGCGGTTCATTTCGCGGCTCCCGCGTGCATCACGTCTTCGATGGCGTCGACGATGTTGGTGTAGGCGCCGCAGCGGCAGATGTTGCCGCTCATCGCCTCCCGGATCTCGTCCCGCGACTGGGCGTGGCCCTCGGCGAGCATGCCCACGGCCGAGCAGAGCTGGCCGGGCGTGCAGTAGCCGCACTGGAAGGCGTCGTGCTCGACGAAGGCGGCCTGGAGCGGGTGCAGCCCCTCAGTCCCGGCCAATCCCTCGACGGTGGTGATGCTGGCCCCGTCCTTCATCACCGCGAGCGTCAGGCAGGAATTGATGCGGGTGCCGTTCACCAGCACCGTGCAGGCGCCGCACTGGCCGTGGTCGCAGCCCTTCTTGGTGCCGGTGAGGTCGAGATCCTCGCGCAGGAGGTCGAGGAGGGTGGTCCAGGGGGCGACCTGCAGCGCACGGGCCTCGCCGTTGATCGTCAGGGTGATGCCGATGGTGTTCGCCGCGGAGGGCGAACCGCTTTCGATGAGCATGGCGGTATCCGTGACTTGCGGGCCGGGACGGGCACGGCACCGCTGGATTTCGAGACAGGGTCGCAGGGGCCGTGGCGGGGAAAAATCATCCGCCCCGGGCCGGTCCACTCGATAACAGTTCCAAAAAGCCGGTGTTCCCGCCGGGCGTGCACGGGCCGATGCCGCGCAGGTCCGGCGGATACGCTGCGGGGTGGCGTCGACGCGCACCGGTGACTTAAGGTGTCCGGCGCGCCGATCCGCTCGACAGGTCCGGTCCCTCGGCCGCATGGCCCGAGGCGGTGCCCTGGAGCGCTTGCCTCGGGCGGTTGCCTGGAGCGGTGCTCTGGAGCGGTTGCTTGGCCCATCCCCCATGGGCTAACCCGGTGCCGCCCGCCTTCGATCAAGGACGCCCGATGACCGCGCTCGCTCCCGTTCTCAACGACATCGACCGCGACCTCGACAACGCCCTGGAGCGGCTCTTCGCCTTCCTGCGCATCCCCTCGATCTCCACCGATCCGGCCTTCGCGCCCCAGTGCCGCGATGCCGCCACCTGGCTCGCCGGCACCCTGACGGCCCTGGGCTTCGAGACCGGCATCCACGAGACCTCCCTGCACCCGGTGGTGCTGGCCCATCGGCCGAAGCCCGGCACCCCGCACGTTCTGTTCTACGGGCACTACGACGTGCAGCCGGTGGACCCCCTGGCCCTCTGGGAGACCCCGCCCTTCGAGCCGCGCCTCGCCCTGAACGCCAAGGGCGAGAAGCAGATCGTCGGGCGCGGCGCGTCCGACGACAAGGGTCAGGTGATGACCTTCGTGGAGGCCTGCCGGGCGCATCTGGCGATGGCGGGCGAGCTGCCCTGCGGCGCCACCATCCTGATCGAGGGCGCCGAGGAGAACGGCTCGCAGGGCCTGCCCGAATGGGTCGCGGCCAACCGGGACAAGCTCGCCGCCGACATCGTGCTCGTGTGCGACACCAGCATGTGGAATCCGACCACGCCGGCCATCACCACCTCCCTGCGCGGCCTCGCCTATTTCGAGGTGAAGGTGACCTGCGCCGACCGTGACCTGCATTCGGGCTTCTTCGGCGGTGCGGCGCGCAACCCGATCCACGTCCTGTCCAAGATCATCGCCGACCTGCACGATGCCGACGGGAAGGTCGCGCTGCCGGGCTTCTACGAGGGCGTGCGCGAGACGCCGCCGGAGGTGCTGGAGCAGTGGCGCGGCCTCGACTTCACGGCCGAGACGTTCCTCGGGCCCATCGGCCTGTCGGAGCCGGCCGGCGAGCGCGGCCGCATGCTGATCGAGCTGATCCAGTCGCGCCCCGCCTGCGACGTCAACGGCATCATCGGCGGCTATACCGGCGAGGGCACCAAGACGGTGATCGCTGCCGAAGCCAGCGCCAAGGTCTCGTTCCGCCTCGTCGACGACCAGGATCCCGAGCGGCTCGCCCGCACCTTCGAGGCCTTCGTGCGCGAGAGAATCCCGGCCGACTGCTCGGTGGAGGTGATCTGCTACAAGGGCAGCCGCGCCATCAGCCTGCCCTTCGACATGCCCGAGCTCGAGACCGCCCGCGCGGCGCTGGCCGAGGAATGGGGCGTGCCCGCCGTGACCATCGGCGCCGGCGGCTCGATCCCGATCGTGGGCGACTTCAAGCGCCTGCTGGATCGCAACACGCTCCTGATCGGCTTCGGCCTCGACGACGACCGCATCCACTCGCCCAACGAGAAGTACGACCTGAACAGCTTCCACAAGGGCACCCGCTCCTGGGCCCGCATCCTGGCGGCCTTCGGCGGGCAGCGGGCCGGCTGAGCGGCCCCGTCGTCTCCCGTGACGCGCGGCGTCCCAGCCTGGAGCTTGGGGCCGCCCCCCCTGGGGACGCGCAAGACGACGCGCCGTCGCCGACCGGCGCGAGACGGGGCGCGAGCCTCCGCCGAGCGGGGAGGATCGGGCGACCTTCGACCGTCCGCGATCCGCGGATCCACGCTCCGCCCGAGTCCCAAGGCCGCATGACCGCCACCCCCGCCAATCCCACGCCCACCGAGGCCCGCCTGTTCGCGGCCGGGCACGGCGTGCTGGTCTGCCGCTACCCGGTGGGCACCGACCTGCCGATCCCCCTCGCGGTCACGGAGCCGCCCGGCCTGAGCCTCCTGACCTGGGCCTTCACCGGCTTCGGCGGCCCCGAGCCCGATCCCGCCGGGCTCCTCGTCCTGCACGATGCGCGGGCGGCGCTGGCGGAGGGCGGTGCCCTGACCCTGGAGACGCATTTCCGCGATCAGGCGCTCGTCGGCCCGAGGCCCCGGCCCGTCGCGGAGCTGGCGCGGCCCGACCGCGCCGCCCTCGGCGCAGCGGTGCTGGCGGCCGTGACGCCGGACACGCTCGACGTCCTCGCGACGCTGTTCCCGCTGCTGGCGCCCGCCGTCGCCGACGCGGCGCTGCCGGAGGCGGCGCCGCGCCTCGGCCTCGCGGGCGACGATGCGGACCGCGCCACGCTCTCCGGCTCCACGGTGCCGAACTACCTGCTGCTGCGGGCCGGGACCAGCTGGAGCTGCGCCCGCGTGGCGGCGGCCGAGCTCCGCTTCGGCCCGGCCCCCGAGATCGGCCTCACCCTGGCGCCGGCCTGGGGCAATCCCCGCGGCGCCACCGTGGAGACCGCGCTCCTTCTCGGCACGGGCCGCGTCACGCCGGCCGCCCTGCGCCGCGAGGGCGGCCGGTGAGCGGCCCCGCGATCCTCGTGGTGGCGCCGATGCCGGCCTTCCCGACCAGCGCCGGCAACCGGCGCCGGCTGCTCACCACCTGCGCCGCCCTGCAGCGCGGCGGCTACGCCGTCGACCTCGCCTATTACGCCCACGAGGACCAGATCTACCGCCGCTTCGGGCAGCACCCGCCCACCGACGAGGCCGCCGCGGCGGGCCTGTTCCGGCACACCTTCCGGATCGAGCCACGCGGGACCATCCCGCTCACCACCCGGGCGCGGTGCTTTCCCATCGACGCCTGGTGTCCCGAGGAGGTCGGGGCCTTCGTGGCCTGGTACGGGCAAGCCTATCCCGAGACCCGCGCGATCCTGATGAACTACGTGTTCCTGTCGCGGGCGCTGGAGGCGGCGCCCCCGGGCCTGCTGACGCTCATCGACACCCACGACCGCTTCGCCGACCGGCAGCGGCAGTACCGGCCGTTCCGGGCCGAGCCGAACTTCTTCTACACCGACCGCCCCGGCGAGGCGGCGGGCCTCGCCCGGGCCGACATCGTGCTGGCGATCCAGTCCGAGGAGGCGGCCTATTTCCGGACGATCACCGACCGGCGCGTCCACCTGCTGCCGCCGCGCTTTCCCGCGCGCCGGCCCTTCGCGGCCCCGGCCCGGGTGGAGCGGATCGGCTTCCTCGGGCACGGCAACGACCCGAACCTGTTCTCGATCCGGCGCTTCGCCGCCGCCTGGAGCACGGATTGGACCCCGGCCCGGCCCGAACTCGTGATCGCGGGCGAGATCGGCGACAGCCTCGGCCCGGCCGCGCGGCCCGGCGTGAAATTCGCCGGCTACGTGCCCGCGCTGGAGGATTTCTACGACGGCGTCGACCTCGTGGTGGCGCCGATCCTGATGGGCAGCGGCCTGAAGATGAAGGTCGCCGAGGCCCTGTCCTTCGGCAAGCCGGTCATCGGCACGGCCCTCGGCTTCGAGGGCTTCGACCCGGTGTGCCCGGACCACTGCCTTCGCGATGCCGAAGCGGTCAAGGATCGGGTGCTCGCCCTGGCCGCGGATCCGGCCGGTCTCGAGGCGCTCACCCGCGCCTGCACGGATCTATTTGCCGGCTACAACGAGCGCGCGGAGTGCGCGGAGACCGCTTTGCTGGCAATGCTTCCGGAACCCGGAACGGACCCTTCCCCCGCCGAAAATCCTTTGCCGGCGTCCGAGCCGATTCGCGTACGCACGCCCCTCGCGAGCGGATGCCTCACCTGCGAAACCTCCCTGCGGTCGAACCTGCGCGCGGATGACGACCTCGGGCTCCTGGTCGCCACCGAGCGCGTCGCCCCGCCGGGGAACGCCCCCTATACGCCCGTGCGCCGGCGCTGGTTCGCCAAGGCCGGGGACGGCGTGCCGGACGCTGGCCCGGAGGCCGGCCTGGCCGGGCTCCGCCTCGCCCTGTCGCCGGAATGGGTCCGCGACCGGCGCCTGCCCCCACCCCTCCGGGCGGATCTCGCGACCCGGTTCGCGCCCGTCGCGCCGGATTGGGAGGCGCAGGCGCGCCGCGTCGGCGCGACCCCGGAGGGGACGATCCTGGTTCTCACGTTGCCCCGTCACCTGGCATCCGGACTCCACCCCAACGCCGCCTTCGAGATCGGCGCGCCGACGCGGGAACTCGCGCTCCGACGCGTCACCCTTTTGAATACCGGCCAGGGTCTAATGTATGCCACGACCCGTGCGGACCTCCCAGGCGCACCGGCGGCCGTCACCTTCGCGGGCCTCGCGGCGCACGCGGAGGCGTCCACGATCCTGTTCCTGCACGACGACCTCATCGGCCGCATCACGGTCCTGGCCGACACCGCGCCGATCCCGGAGCCCCTGCCATGATGGCGGCCCCCGACATCCTCGACGCCCCCGCGGGCCGGAAGGCCGCCCTGGTCGAGGCCGCCCTGATCTGGAACGCGTTGTTTCTCAACGACATCCGCATCGCGTTCCGGGCGGAAGCCGAGCCCCTGATCTCCGTCGTGATCGTCGCGCGCGGCGCCCGGCACCTCCTCGCCTGGACCCTGGCCAAGCTCGCCGGGCAGCAGGCCTTCGCCGGGCCGTCCTTCGAGGTGATCCTGGTCGACAACGCCTCCGATGCCGAGACCCGGACGCTCTTCGGGCGGCTCGACGGCGCCCGGATCCTCCTCAACCCGGAGAACACCGGCTTCGGCCCCGCCTGCAACCAGGGCGCCGCCGAAGCCCGCGGCCGCTACCTGCTCTTCCTCAATCCGGATATCGCCCTGATGCCCGGTGCCCTGGCGGCCCTCGTCGGCACCTTCACGGAGCCCGACGACGTCGGCATCGTCGGCGGCCGCCTGGTGTTTCCCGGGGGCATCCTGCAGGAGGCCGGGGCGGGTTTCCAGGACGATCCGCAGTTGACCCATCCGGCCGGCCGCGGTGGCCTCGATCCCTTCGCGCCGGAGGCCTCCTATACCCGCGACGCGGGCTACGTCTCCGGGGCCCTGCTGATGATCGAGGCGCGGCTGTTCACGGAGCTCGGCGGCTTCGACGACCTCTTCGCGCCGGCCTATTTCGAGGACACGGACCTGTGCGCGCGCTGCCATCAGGCGGGACGGCGGGTCGTCTACCAGCCGCGCGCCATCGCGATCCACGTGGAGAGCGCCACCAGCGTCCGGCGCGCCGACGTGGAGGCGCTCCTCGACCGCAACCGGGTGCGCTTCCGCGAACGGCACGGAGCCTGGCTGTTCGGGCAGGGGCCGCAGCGCACGGGCTTCGGCCCCCGCGACGACTCCCCCTTCGCCCTGCGCGTCCTCTACGTCGACGACCGGGCGCCCCATCAGGATCTCGGGGCCGGACTGCCGCGGGCCAACACCATCCTCAACGCGATGGCCGGTCTCGGCTACGCGGTGACGGTGTGCTCGGTCTACGGCGAGCGCGAGGAGCCGGCGGCGACCTACCGCGACCTCTCGGAGCGCATCGAGATCATCGAGCCCTGCGGTCGGGAGGGCTTCCGGCGGCTCATCACCGAGCGCGCGGGCGCCTACGACGTGCTCTGGGTCAGCCGGCCGCCGCACATCCGCATGGTGTGCGAGGTCCTGGCGGATCTCGGCCTGAGCCCGCGGGATGTCGGCCGTTCCCGCGTCGTGTTCGATTCCGAATCCCTCTATGCCCTGCGCGAGTTCGTCGTCGACGCCCTCAAGGGCCGGCCGGCACCGGGGCCGGCCCTCGCCCGGGCCACCGCCCTGGAGCTTCGGTCGATCGCGGCGGCCGACCGGGTCGTCTGCGTCTCTCCCGCGGATGCGCGCCTGCTGCGACGGGCCGGCGTCGCCGATCCGGTGGTCCTCGGCCACGTCCAGACGCCGCATCCGAACCCGCCCGGCTTCGCGGAGCGCCGGGGGTTCGTCTTCCTCGGCTCCCTCGCCCGGGAGGGAGAGCCCAATATCGACTCCCTCGACTGGTTCTTCGGTCAGGCCTGGGAGGCCCTGCGGGCGATCCTGCCGGAGGCGCACGTCACCATCGTCGGCACGGTCGCCCCCTCCATCGCCGAGCGGCTGGCCCGCCCCGGCGTCACCGTGCTGGGCCGCATCGACGAGATCGGCCCGACCCTCGACGCCGCGCGCGTCGCCCTCGCGCCGACGCGCTTCGCCGCCGGCATTCCCCACAAGGTCCTGGAGACCGTGGCGCGCGGCCTGCCGAGCGTCGTCACCCCCGTCCTGGCCGGGCAGATGGGCTGGCCCGACGGCACCGGATACCGGATCCGCGACTGGCACGATCCCGGTGGCTTCGCCGAAGCTCTGGCCCATCTCCACGAGACCGAGGCGGCCTGGACGCAGGTGCAGCGCGCCGGCCTCGCCCAGGTCGGCCGCGACGAGGATGCCGAGGCCTACCGCGCGGTCCTGCGCCGCCTGTGCGAGGCGCCGACCTTCACATGACGCTTCCGCTCCCCTCCCGCGCCGTCCGCATCGCCACGACCCTGCTTCGCCGGGCGATCCTCGGCCGCGTCCCCCGCCTGTTCGACGCGGCCTATTACCGGGCGAACCACCCGGACGTGGCCCGCTCCGGCATCGATCCGTTCCTGCATTACGTCTGGCGCGGCGCGGCGCAGGACCGCGATCCCAGCGCCGATTTCGACACCGCCTTCTACAGGCGCCAGAGCGGCCCGACCCGCCTCGACCCGGTGCGGCACTACCTGCGCGTGGGGGCGAAGGCCGGCCTCGACCCGAACCCCGCCTTCAGCACCCTGATGTACGTGGCGCGCTACCCCGATGTCGGGCGCGCCGGGGTCAACCCCCTGGTGCATTACCGGCAGGACGGCCGGGCGGAGGGCCGCGTCGCCGCCCCGTCCGCCTCGCAGCCCGAGGCGTGGGTGCCCTTCGAGGGCGTGCGCGAGGCCCATCGCTGGGCCTATCCGGCGCAGGGCTCGTCCCGCTTCGCCCTGACCCTACGGCGGGACGTGCCGGTCCCGGTTTGCCCCGACTTCCTGCCCCGGCTCTGCCTCGTGCTGACCCTCGACGGGAACGAGATCGACGGCCTGGTCCAAAGCCTCGACACCTTCCCGGCTGCGGCGGCCGACACCTTCACCCTCGCGGTCGACGTCACCCTGCGTCCGCATCCGCCCCGCCCGACCCTGGTGGTCGCCCTGGAGGAGTGCTTCCACGGGCCCGGACCGGAGGGCGCGGTGCTGCTTCGCTACGCGGAGGCGCGGATCTGGGACGTGCTGCCGGAGCGCCCGCGCGTGCTGCGGATCTGCCCGGCCGGAGCGCTCGCGCTTCGGGTGCTGTGAGGCGATACGCCGGTTCAGGCTGCGGAGGGCGGGCGCACCAGAGCGACGAGTGCGGCCGGGCAATCGCCGTCGCGGGCGATGACGACGACCGGGGCGGCCTGGTGGCGGGCGATCGCCGCCGCGACGAAGCCGGGGGGCGCCGGGGCATCCGGGCTGGCGCAGACGACGAGCCCGAGCAGCGGGACGCCGTGCGCGTGCAGGGTCTCGGCGGCCGTGAGCGCGTGGCTGATCGCGCCGAGATAGGACCCGGAGACGAGGAGTGCCGGCAGGCGGAGCGCCTTGAGCCAGTCGAGGCCGGTCGCCTCCCCGGTCACGGGGCTCATCACGCCGCCGACGCCCTCGATCAGCAGAGTGGCGTCAGGCGGCGTGGCCGCGATCTCGGCCCGACACCAGCCGACCAGGTCGTCGAAGGCCAGGGCCCGGCCCTCGCGTTCAGCGGCAAGGTCGGGGCTCAGCGGGGCGGCGAAGCGCCAGGGCGAGCAGGCGGCGACCGTCTCGGGCGTCACGGCCAGCCCCTGCGCCGCGAGCAGACGCCCGGTGTCGCTCTGCGCGAAGTCCGCGGCATCGAGGGGCGGAACGCCGCTCGCCAGGGGCTTGAGGGTGCGCACGCCGTGGCCCAGGGCGCACAGCCGCCGCGTCAAGGCGGCGGTGACGTAGGTCTTGCCGATCTCGGTCCCGGCGCCGGCGATGAAGACGGCGCGGGGGTCGCTCACTTCTCGACGAAGGCCTTCTCGATCACGTAGTGGCCGGCCTCGCCGTGATTGCCCTCCTCGTATCCGCCGTCGGTCAGCAGCTGGCGGGTGTCGCGGATCATGTCGGGCGAGCCGCAGAGCATGAAGCGGTCGTTCTCCACAGACATCGGCGGCAGGCCGATATCCTCGAACAGCTTGCCCGAGGTCATGAGGTCGGTGATGCGGCCTCGATTTCGGAAGGGCTCGCGGGTCACGGTCGGGTAGTAGATCAGTCCGGCGCTGATCACCTCGCCGAGGAACTCGTGGTTCGGCAGGTCCTGGGTGATGGTCTCGCCATAGGCGAGTTCCTGCACCTGACGACAGCCGTGGACGAGGACGACCTTCTCGAAGCGCTCGTAGGTCTCCGGGTCCTTGATGATCGACATGAAGGGCGCGAGGCCGGTGCCGGTGCCGAGGAGGTAGAGGTTCCTGCCCGGCATCAGGTTGTCGAGCACCAGGGTGCCGGTGGGCTTCTTGCCGACGATGATCGGGTCGCCGACCTTGAGATGCTGCAGCTTCGAGGTGAGCGGGCCGTTCGGAACCTTGATCGAGAAGAACTCCAGTTCCTCCTCGTAATTGGCCGAGACGACGCTGTAGGCGCGCAGCAGCGGCCGGCCCTCGACCTCGAGACCCATCATCACGAACTCGCCGTTGCGGAAGCGGAAGGCGGGATCCCGGGTGGTGCGGAAGGAGAACAGCGTGTCGGTCCAATGGTGGACGCTCAGCACACGCTCCTCGTTGAACTTGCTCATCGACGGTCCGTCTCGAATTTCGCTCGAATCTCGAAGCTTTGGGTGGGGTCTTCTCGCACCTGCGGTAGGCCCGTCAAGGCGGCGTGCGTACGCAGGCGCACGACCGCGCAGCGGCCTGGAATCGTTCTTAATTCCGTCCGGGCCGGTCAGATCGGCTTCAGCCCGGCCTCGATCTCCGCCCGGCGGGGCTCGAGGAAGGGGGGCAGGGCCAGGCGTTCGCCCAGGCTCTCCATCGGCTCGTCGGTGGCGAAGCCCGGCCCGTCGGTGGCGATCTCGAACAGGATTCCGTTGGGTTCGCGGAAGTACAGGCTGCGGAAATAGTAGCGGTCCACCGGTCCGCTGGAGGGCATGCGCCGCTGCTTCAAACGGTCGGCCCAGGCCGCATGATCGGCATCCGGGATGCGGAAGGCGACGTGGTGCACGGCCCCGGCGCCCTGGCGGGCGAGAGGTAGGTTCGGTTCGGCCAAGAGGTGGAGTTCGGTCGCGGGACCGCCCGCACCCATGCGATAGACGCGGACCTCGCCCTCGGGAAGCTCATAGTTGCGGTCGTGGCTCATGCCGAGGATCTCGGTGAGCACCGCCTCGGTCCGTTCGATCTGGGCCACGCTGAGGCGGATCGGTCCGAGGCCGCGGATCTGGTGCTGGGTCGGCACCGGGCTCTGCGCCCAGGCATGGGCCTCGCCGGTGCCGCCATCATCCACCAACATCAGGCGCTGGCCCTCGCCATCCTCGAAATCGAGGGTCAGGCGGCCGTCGCGCTCCACGGGCACCGCATGGGTGACGCCCTGCCGGGCCAGGTGCTCGCGCCACCAGCCAATCGCGTCGGCGCCCGCGACCCGCAGGGCCGCGCGGCTGATGCTGTTGGTGCCGCGCCGCTCCGGCGGCGCCGGCCAGTCGAAGAAGGTGACGTCGGTCCCGGGCGAGGCGAGGCCGTCGGCGTAGAACAGGTGGTAGGCCGAGACGTCGTCCTGGTTCACCGTCTTCTTCACCAGCCGGAGGCCGAGGACCCGCGTGTAGAAGGCCAGGTTGTCGGCCGCCCGCGCGGTGATGGCGGTGAGGTGATGGATTCCGGTGAGCTGCATCGGCTGATCCCTGGACGGCGGGCGGACCCGTCAGATGGGGCGGCATGCCCGAAAACAGAACGGCCCCCTCACGGGGGCCGTTCGACGATCGGGGGCAGAGGGAGGTCTAAAGAGCGCCGGCGAGGAGGCCGAGACCCGCGACGGCGAGGCCCGCACCCGCCACCCGCAGGGCGGTGAGGCTCCGCACGAACCGGCCGGCCGAGAGGCCGAGACCGAGGCCCACCGCGTGCAGGAGCGCCGTCGCGCCGAGGAAGCCGACGCCGTAGGCGAGGCCCGACCCGCTCTCCGGCATCTCGGCGCCGTGGGCATGGCCATGGAACACCGCGAAGGCCCCCACGAGGGTCATGGCGCCGGCGACCGGCAGGGCCGGGCGCAGGGCGAGGGACGCACCGAGCACCACTACCGAGAGGGCGATCCCGATCTCGACGAAGGGCAGGCCGATGCCCGCGACCCCGAGGGCACCGCCGACGGCCATCATGCCGAGGAAGGACAGGGGCACGAGGATGAGGGCGCGACCGCCGATGCGGGCCGCGATCAGCCCGACCGCCACCATGGCGAGGACGTGGTCGAGGCCGCTCAGGGGATGGAGGACGCCCTGCGTCAGGCCGGCGGCGGCCTCATGGCCGGGATGGGCCAGGGCCGGCGTCGCGGCGATGCCCATCGCCGTGACGAGGGCGAGGCGAGCCGGCAGGGAGGCGAGGCGTGATGTCATCCGGACTGTCCCGAGCTTGAAAACCAGCGGTGCAGCATCGTCGCCGCCCCGGCGGAAACTAGCAACCGCCGTGCCCGCGTACAGTCCCGCGAAGCCGCCGCCCGGCGCGGCGGTTCGTCCGCGGCTCCCGGGAAGGCCGGGAGCCGTCCGAAACGCGCGAGACCTCAGAAGTCGGTGGGCCGGCCGGCGGCGACCACGAGCATCTTTCCGTCCGCGAAGGTACGGGCCCCGGCGCGGCGGATATCAGCCTGGGTCACGTTGGCGACGAGATCGTTGCGGCGGGCGATGTAGTCCATGCCGAGGCCCTCGAAGGCGATCTGCACGAGTTGGTGCGCGATCTTGGTCGAGGTGTCGAAGCCGAGTGCGTAGGAGCCGGTCAGGTAGTCCTTGGCCTTCTGCAGCTCCTCGTCCGAGGGACCGTCCGTGATGAGGCGACCGATCTCCTCGCCGATCACCGACAGCGCCTCGCCGACGCGCTCGTTCTTGGTGGCGGTGTAGCCCCAGGTCATCGAAGCGGCGCGATGGCTGACGAGGGAGGTGCCGACCGAGTAGGCGAGGCCACGCTTCTCGCGCACCTCCTGGAACAGGCGGGAGGTGAAGGAGCCGCCACCCAGGATGTGGTTCAGCACGTAGGCCGGGATGAAGTCCGGGTCGCACCACGGCACGCCGTTCATGCCGAAGCGGATCACGGATTGCGGCACGTCGAGATCGACCACGTGGCGCGCGCCGATGTTCTGCATCCGGGTCTGGGGCACCGCCTTGAGGGGAGCCGCCATGTCGAGCCTGCCGAAGGCCCGGTCGAGGCTCTCCGCGAGGCGCGCCGCGTCGATGGCGCCGACCGCCGCGACCTTCACGCCGCCGCGGCCGATGATCTGGCGATGCATCGCCACGAGGTCGTCGCGGGTGATCGACGCGATGCTCTCGGGCGTCCCGGAGGATGGGCGGGCATAGGGATGGCCGGCATAGGCCTCGGCGAAGAAGCGGCGCGAGGCCATCACGCCCGGATCGTTCTGCTGGTAACGCAGGCCGGCCAGGGTCTGGGCCCGGACCCGCTCGATGGCGTCGGGGTCGAGGCGGGGCTTGGCCAGGGCCAGGGCCAGGAGGTCGATGGCCTCGTCGGCGTGCTTGACCAGCATCTTGAGGGAGCCGCCGAGCGCGTCGGAGCCGGCATGGAAGGAGAGCTCGATGGCCCGGGCCGCGAGGCGCTCCTGGAAGGCGTCGGAGGACAGGTCGCCGGCCCCCTCGTCGAGGAGGCGGGCGAGCATCTGGGCCACGCCGGCCTTGCCCTCGGGGTCCTGCGCCGCGCCCCCCTCGAAGGTGAAGGCCAGGGCGATCAGCGGGACCACCGGGGATTCGACGTGCCACGCCTCGATGCCGGGCGCCGCCGCGACGGGGACCGCCTGCGTCGGCGAGGTCGCGGACCGGGTGGCGGAGGTGTCGAGCAGGTCGGTGGTGGCCACGTTCATGGGAACCTCATGCTGTGCGCGGGGCGCGGCGACGCGCGCCGCGGCCTCTCGAATTGCGTGGCCCGGCCCCGAGGCCGGGAGCGGCCTCAGGCCGCGTCGGCCTCGCGGGCCTTGGTCAGGTAGCCGGTGACGGACCGGGACGGCGTCAGGTAGCGCTCGGCCACCGCCGCGAGCCGGGCCTTGGTCACGCCCTCGATGTCGGAGGGCCAGCGACGGACCTCCTCGATGCTCTCGCCGATGGCCAGCGCCGAGCCGTAGATGCGCGCCAGCGAGGATTGGCTGTCGGAGGAATAGACCGTCTCGGCCACGAGCCGGGTCTTGGCCCGCTCGATCGCTTCGGGCTCCAGGGCCTCGGAGGGGACGCGGCGCAGGACGCGGTCGACCTCCTCCTCCAGCTTCTCCAGGCTGACGCCCTCGGCGGGGATCGCGTAGACGGAGAAGCGGGTGTCGTCGATGGCCGAGCCCATGTACCAGGCGCCGGCATTCACGGCGACGCCGAGCTCCATCACCAGCTTGCGGTAGAGGTAGGAGGTGGAGCCACCGCCCATCACCTCGGCCAGCAGCTCGAGGGCGTGGCATTCGCCGTCCCGCGCGGTGATGCAGGACGGGGTGAGATAGAGGCGCTGCAGGGTCGGCTGCTCGACCTTCGGATCGGCCACGGCGAGGCGGCGGAGCGCCCGGGGCTCCGGCTCCTTGGCGCGGATGCGCACGGGCCGCGTGCCCTGGGGGGTGACGCGGCCGTAGGTGTCGTCGGCCATGCGGCGGACATCGTCCGGCGTCACGTCGCCGGCCACCACCAGGATGGCGTTCTCCGGCGTGTAGAAGCGCTTGTAGTAATCGAGGGCGTGGGTGCGGTTCAGCTCCTCGATCTCGTGCATCCAGCCGATGATCGGCGTGCCGTAGGGGTGGTGCACGAACAGGGAGGCAGCCATCGCCTCGGAGAGCTGCGCCGAGGGGTCGGTCTCGACCCGCATGCGGCGCTCCTCCAGCACCACGTCGCGCTCGGGCGCCACCACGGCATCGTCGAGGACGAGGCCGGTCATGCGATCGGCCTCGAACTCCATCATGGTCCGAAGGTGGTCGCGGGCGACGCGCTGGAAATAGGCGGTGTAGTCGTAGGAGGTGAAGGCGTTCTCCTGGCCGCCGAGCCCCGAGACGGCCTTCGAAAAGGCGCCGATCGGGTGCTGCTCGGTGCCCTTGAACATCAGGTGCTCGAGGAAGTGGGCGATGCCCGACTGGCCCAACGGATCATCGGCCGAGCCGTTGCGGTACCACACCATGTGGGTGACGACCGGGGCGCGGTGATCGGGAACGACGACGACGTCGAGGCCATTGTCGAGCGCGAACGCACTGACCTCGGGACCGCCCGCCTCGGAGCGCCCGAAGGGCGCGGCTTCCGCCCGGCCCGCGCTCGCGTGGCCGCGCGCCGGTCCGAAGAGGGGCATGTCCTTCCTGAACAGGTGCATCGAAGCTCTTCCTTCCGCGGTCGGCCGCTTGCGAGGGCCATCCGTCATGTTGGCATTGCGCCGGCTCCGTACCACTGGGGTGCGTCGGAGGGGCAGGAAACGGGTTTTCCCGCGGCGCACGCGACCCGCGCGGCGCCGAGCCGGACCCGCGGTTCAGTTCGCGGACCGTGCCCGCATGTAGGCGGCCGGATCGGACTCTTCGCGCTCGCGGTACGGGTTGTTCACGGGGTCGCCGTTGGTCTTGGCGACCTTGCGCGGCGGCTTGCGATAGCCGGTCGGCGGATCGGTGAGCACGTCGCGGTCGGGCTCCACCGCCGAAGGCTCCGCCACTTCGGCTGCGCGCAGGCCGAAGGGGTTCGCCCAGAACGAGTTGCGGTCGTCGTTCTCGCCCTCGGGCCGGCCCGGCTCGGTGCGGGTCTGGGCGCCGGCGCGGCGCCCGCCACGCATCTCGTCGATGGAGAGGGTCATGTTGTTGTCGTTCATCCGGCCCTGCGCGCCGCGCACGATCGGCTTCCGGGCCTCCTCGCGCTCGCGCTCGCGCTGGACGATCTCGGGATCCTTGGGCCACTGCGCCGAGGCTTCCGGCTGGCGCGGCGGCGGCAGGGACTTGCCGTCGAGCTTGGGCGGCATCACCAGGGGCGCACGCTCGCGGTAGGTGATCGCGGGCTTCTCCGGCTCGATCAGGCCGATATTGCTGAGGGCGTCGCGCATGAACACGCCCTGCTGCGCCTGAGCGCTCCCGGCGGTCAGGACGCCCGCCACCACCATCAGCAAACCGCGATGCCCGATCATGCTATCCCCGCTCTCCGCCCGGTTGTGGGTCCCGGTTCCCCGAGCCCGGATGGTCGCCTTGTGCAGCGATCCTGATCCGACCTCACTCGGCCTGATCCCGGTTTCGGGCGATCGTATGGCGCCTTGACCGCAGTGCACCAGCCTTGCCGGCACAACGATCCCCGTTGTGGTTTACGGATCACAGGTCGGGCGGAAATGCCGGTGACGGATCAGAAGCCGGAACCGGTGCTCCGGGGTGCGGGCCGGAGGCTGTCGAGGATGAGGCCGATGACGCCCGCGACGATCGCCGCATCGGCGATGTTGAAGACGTACCAGGACCAGGTGCGCCAGTGCAGGTGCACGAAGTCGAACACGGCCCCGTAGGCGGCGCGGTCGATGGCGTTGCCGATGGCGCCACCCGCGACGAGGCCCAGGGCCACCGCCAGCAGGCGCGATTCCGCCCGCCGCATCCAGAGCGTCAGGCCGATGGCCGCGAGACAGGACACGCCCACCAGCACCCAGCGGCCGAGGCCGCCCTCCTGCTGGAACATCCCGTAGGACACGCCCCGGTTCCACACGACGAGGAACTCCGCGAAGGGCGCGATCCGCCAGGGCTGCGTCAGCACGAGGTCGGTGCCGAGGTAGAGCCAGAGCTTCGAGGCCTGGTCGAGGACCAGGGTGACGAGGAGCGCCGCGAGCCCCAGGCGGAAGGGCGTCATGCGCAAGCTCGGGTCCTCCCCCCGAGGCGGGCGAAGGGAGGGCGCGGCGGGGGCGTCACGCGGCGTTCGTGCCGGCATGGGCGGCGTCCCACTCGCGCAGGGCGCGCGCATCGCGCGGCGTCACGTCGGGATAGTCCGGGTCGCTGCCGACCGCGGGCGTCACCCGCCAGGAGCGGGCGCATTTGCGGCCCTCGGCGAGGGCCGGCACCACGGCGACGCCGCGCACGTCGTCGAGGCGGAAGGCCTCGGCCGGCCCCTCGCCGTCCACGATGCGGATGGCGGAGGTGATGCAGATATCGGCGAAGTCGACGCCCTCGACCACGGCGCGCAATTCGGCATCCGCGACGTACACGGTGGGCGCCGCCTCGAGGCTGGCGCCGATGCGCTTGGCCGTGCGCTCGATCTCCAGGGCCCCGGTGACGACGCGGCGGACCCGGCGGATGGTCTGCCAGCGGGTGGCGAGGGCGTCGTCCCGCCAGGCGGCCGGCGTCTCCGGCAGCGTCTGGAGATGGACGGAACCGGTCTCCGACGGGTAGCGATCGAGCCAGGCCTCCTCGGCCGTGAAGGCGAGCACGGGCGCGAGCCAGATCGTGACCCGGCGGAAGGTCTCGTCGATCACCTGGAGCGCGGCACGGCGCACCGGCGACGAGGCCGGGTCGCAGTAGAGCACGTCCTTGCGCACGTCGAAGTAGAAGGCCGAGAGGTCGCCGGTCATGAAGCCGTTGAGGAGCGCCACCACCCGCTTGGTGTCGAAGGTGGCGTAGGCCTCGCGGATCTCGCCGTCGAGCTCGGACAGCCGGTGCCGGATCAGGCGCTCCAGTTCGGGCAGCTCCGCGTGGGGGATCTCGCTACCGGGCTCGAAATGCGCCAGCGATCCGAGCATCCAGCGGATCGAGTTGCGCAGCTTCCGATAGGTTTCGGCGAAGGTCTTGATGATCTCCGGACCGATGCGCAGGTCGTCGGCATAGTCGGAGGCCGCCACCCACAGGCGCAGGATGTCGGCGCCCGAATCCTTGATGACGTTCTGCGGCGCGACGACGTTGCCCTTCGACTTCGACATCTTCAGTCCCTTGGGGTCGAGGACGAACCCGTGGGTCAGGACGATGTCGTAGGGGGCACGGCCGCGGGTCCCGGCGGATTCGAGCAGGGACGACTGGAACCAGCCGCGATGCTGGTCCGACCCCTCCAGGTACATCACCGTGTCGGCGCCGCCGTCGCGGCGGCGCCTGACGCCGGACAGGCCGGGGAACTGCTCCGGATCGTCCAGCACGAAGGCGTGGGTCGAGCCGGAATCGAACCAGACGTCGAGGACGTCCGTGACCTTCTCGTACGCGGCCGGATCGTAGTCGGGGGCGAGGAACCGGGCGCCGTCGGCATCGGTGAACCAGGCATCCGCGCCCTCCGCGCGGAAGGCCGCCGCGATGCGCGCGTTCACCGCCTCGTCGCGCAGGACCTCGTGGGTGCCGCGCTTGACGAAGACCGTGATCGGCACCCCCCAGGCGCGCTGGCGCGAGACCACCCAATCGGGCCGGTTGGCGACCATGCCGTTGATGCGGTTCCTGCCCTGGGGCGGGACCCACTGCGTCTCCTCGATCGCTTTCAGCGCCACGTCGCGCAGGGTCTTCTCGCCGAGGGACTCGACCGGCCTGTCGAGGGCGATGAACCATTGCGGGGTGTTGCGGAAGATGACCGGCTTCTTCGAGCGCCAGGAATGCGGGTAGCTGTGCTTGAGCGTGCCGCGCGCCACCAGGGTGCCGGCTTCCGTGAGGGCGGCGATGACCGCCTTGTTGGCGTCGCCCTTCTCGCCCTTGTGGTTAAGAACGAGTTTTCCCGTGAAACCGGGGGCCTCTTCGGTCAGCGCGCCGTCCGCATCCACGGTGTAGGGAATGCGGGTCTCGATGCCGCGCTGGGCGAGGGCGCGTCCATTGGCCATCCAGACCTCGAAATCCTCGCGGCCATGGCTCGGAGCCGTATGGACGAAGCCGGTGCCGGCCTCGTCGGTAACGTGCTCGCCATCGAGGAGGGGAACGGCGAAGTCGTAGCCGGACAGGTGGCCGGCGAGGGGATGGCTCAGGGTCAGGCCGGCGAGTTCGGCCGGCGCGACCTCGCGCAGACGCTCGAAGGCCTCGACCCGGGCGCTCGCGAAGACCGAAGCGGCCAGGGCGTCGGCGAGGACGTAGCGGTCACCGACCTTGGCCCAGTTGTCCTCGGCCGCCGCCACGACGCGATAGAGGCCGTAGGTGACCTTGCGCGAATAGGCCACCGCCCGGTTGGCGGGTATCGTCCAGGGCGTCGTGGTCCAGATGACGACCCGTGCCGCCGCGAGATCTTCCGTCGCCCCTTCGGTGATCCGGAAGGCGGCGAAGATCGCGTCGCTGACGACGTCCTCGTACTCGACTTCGGCCTCGGCCAGGGCGGTCTTCTCCACCACCGACCACATCACCGGCTTTGAGCCGCGATAGAGCTGGCCCGTCATCGCGAAGGTCATGAGCTCGCGGGCGATCGCGGCCTCGGCCGGGAACGACATGGTGACGTAGGGATGGTCCCAGTCGCCGGTCACGCCGAGGCGCTTGAACTCGCCGCGCTGCACGTCGAGCCAATGGGCCGCGAAGGTCCGGCACTCCTGGCGGAACTCGATGACCGGCACGTCGTCCTTGTTGCGGCCCTTGGCGCGGTACTGCTCCTCGATCTTCCACTCGATGGGCAGGCCGTGGCAGTCCCAGCCCGGCACGTAGTTGGCGTCGTAGCCGAGCGTGCCCTGCGCGCGGACGATCACGTCCTTCAGGATCTTGTTGAGCGCCGTGCCGATGTGGATGTTGCCGTTGGCGTAGGGCGGACCGTCGTGCAGCACGAATTTCGGCCGCCCGGCGGCCTGCGCGCGGATCTGCCCATAAAGGTCGGTGGCGGCCCAGCGCTCCAGCAGCAGGGGCTCGCGCACCGGCAGGCCGGCCCGCATCGGGAACTCGGTCTGGGGCAGGAACAGGGTCTTCGAATAGTCGCGGGCGGGGGCCGCGGCGGGGGAGGTCTGGTCGCTCATGGGATGTCTGTGGGGTCTTCGGCGCAGGTCGTCATTGAGGCGGTCGGTGGGCAGGACTGCCCCCGGGGCCGGCGGAACGGAGGCGAGTCGTCGCCCTCCCGGCCTTCGCATCGGTCCGCCGCGGCGGCCCTCAGGCGCAGGCCGGGCTCATAATTCGAGGCCGGGACGCGCTCGGCACGCCGAACCGCCCGCGCGGATCACCATCAACGCACATGCGCCGGCTTCTAGCAGCGGCGCAGGCGCGAGACCAGCGAGCTTTCCGCCTTCCGCGCGCCGCGCATTTTCCTCGGGACCTTTTTCAAGCTCGGCCGTTGTCCCGCACGCGTTCGGGTGCCGTCCGGCGGTCCGCCGGGAACCACGCCGATAGGGGTGACCGAGACGCGGCGTCATTGGGAGATACGATCATGAGAAAAACTCTGCTCGCCGCCAGCCTCGTCCTGTCCGCCTTCGCCCTGTCGGGCGCGGCCGAAGCGCAGGGCCTTCCGGGCGGCATCCGCCGTGGTGCGGCCGAGGGTGACCGGGTCGCCGGTCCGGTGGGCGGCATCGTCGGCGGCGCGGTCGGCGGCGCGGTGGGAACCGTGAACGGGGCGCTCGGCATCGATCCGGGCCGTCGCGCCTACCGCACCCGCATGAAGTCCCGCCGCCACTCCCATCACCGCCGTCACCGCTGAGGGGATGCGGGATCCTGCGTGGCGGGCCGTGCGTCCGGCCGGCGCCGCGCACGGGGGGTGGATTCCTGGGTCAGGAGGTAGAGCCCGGACCCGATGACGATGGACGCGCCGATCAGCGTCCATCGGTTCGGCACGTCGCCGAAGATCAGGTAGCCCAGCATCACCGACCAGAGCAGCTGGGTATAGATGAACGGCGCCAGCACGTTGGCGGGTGCCCGGGCATGCGCGAGCACCAGCAGCCAGTGTCCCAGAGTGCCGAACAGGCCGACCCCGACCAGCAGCGCCCAGGTGCTCCACGCCGTCGGCGTCGTCCAGATCCAGGGCAGGAGCGGGCTCATCACCGCGAGCCCGGCGAGCCCCGAGTAGAACACCGTCGTGGCCGTCGAATCGACGCTCGCGAGCTTGCGCGTGGTCAGCACGTAGAACGCGTAGCACAGCATGTTGCCGATGCTGAGGAGCACCGCGGGCTGGAATGCGTCGACGCCGGGCCGCACGATGACCAGCACGCCGAGGAAGCCGACCGCCACCGCCACGAGGCGCCGCGGCGACGACCATTCGCCCAGCAGCGGACCCGCGAGCAGCGCCACCATCAGGGGCGTCGCGAACTGGATCGACAGGGTCTCGGCGAGCTGGAGCTTGCGCAGGGCCAGGAAGTTGAGGGCCGTCGAGCCGAACAGCAGCAGCGAGCGCAGGACCTGAAGCGTGAGCCGGTTCGTCCGCGCCACCCCGGGGGTTCGGATCGGATTGAGGACCATCAGCACCAGGGTGACGTTGACGGCGTAGCGCATGAAGGTCGAGAGCAGCGGATCGACGCCGCGGCCGGCCAGAGTCTTGGCCGAGGCGTCGAGGCAGGCGAAGAACGCCAGCGTGCCGCACATCAGCGCGATGCCGGCCAGGCGCCGGTTCTTCGACGCGGCGCCCCCTGTTTCTGACTCCAACGACCCGATCCCGATCCAGGGCGGCATTCCGCCCGGTTTGAACTGAAGAGGGGCAAGCTTTAGAGCAGGGCCGCGGCGGCGCACACCCGCGTCGGGCTCGGGTCCGCCCTGGTCCGGAAGCATCGACCCTCGCTTTCGCGTGCCGGCGCGAACCTCCGGTTGCGAGCGCACGGGGAAATCGCCCCACCTGCACGCTTTCTTATCGATGTCCGGTTCATCGTCGCCGGAATGTCGCTGGCGGAGGGCCATCCATGGCAAAGGCCATACCGTTGCTTGCCACCTTCGGGCTGATCTGCCTGATGGTTCTACCCGCGCCGGGGATCCTGGGCCTGCTGATCGGCCTCGGCTGCGCGATCGTCATCGTGCTCTGTGCGGCGATCTGGCTGTTCGACCGGGCCGCCACACGCCTGGCCTTTCTCCTGGAGCGGAGTGGCGCACGTTTGTTTACGCGCCGGCAGGCCGTGCACGCGGGTTCCGGCATGATGCGCAAGGCGAAGGTGCCGAAAGCCAAGGCGTCTTAAGGCCGAGACGCCCCCGCGCTCTCGCCTGCCACCCGATCGAGCGTCGCCGCCCCGGCGACGGGCCGCGCTACAGGGCGCCCGGCAGCGCCAGGGTGTCCGGCTCGTCCTCGTCCATCTCGGAATCGCCCTCGACCTCGTGGCCGGTGACACCCGAGACCTCGGCGAGGTTGCGCGCCGCCTTGCGCAGCAGCTTGCGCAGCCGGCGCTTCTCCTTGCCGTCGAAGCCGTCGAGGAGTTCGGCCTCGACATCGTCCCACAGCCGCTCGATGGCCGCGGCCTTGGCGAGGCCCGTCTCGGTGAGGCGCACCCGTACGATCCGGCCGTCGCCGGCCTCGGCGCGGCGCTCGACGAACCCGAGGGCAGCGAGGCGCGAGATGGTCTTCGAGGCGGTCGGCGGACGCACCCGCAGGGTCGCGGCGAGGTCGCCCATCGTCATGGTTCCGGCCGCAGCCAGCGCCTGCACCACCTGTTCCTGCCCGGCGAAGAGGTCGAGGGCGGCCAGGCGATCACCGACGCGGGAACGATGCAGACGGGCAGCCTGGACCAGGGCCCAGCCGACGCTCTTCGAGCCCGGAGGCCGCAGGCGCTTGTCGGACTTGCTCATGCTCCGCTCGCTATCCCTGTCATCGCTCGTCTCGGGGAGCGAGGCCATCGCCGCGCGGGCCGAGCCCTCGCCGGGTTCGGCCATCCCGCGCTCGTCAGCCGCCCGCATCGCTCATCCTCTCCGACATGATAACCCGCGGGTGGTTGGCCCGCGCCGGTCCATCCCGGCGCATCCACCGGCATCCGTGACCGTTCCCCGCGATGGGGGCATGACCGGGCCGTATGAAGCTGCGATGACAGTGCCCCTGGATCGGGGCCGTCCGGGTGGGAAAAGTCGGCTAAAGGGTCCGTTCGGGCGCCTGCCTGGACGAAACCCGACCCCTCGATTAAGCGTTGCGGACCGCCGCCGACGCTCCCCGGGATCTGCGAAGACCTCTCGGGACCCGGAGATTCCTCAGGATTCGAAGACCCCGCAGGCCCCCATGAAGGCAGTCATCCTCGCAGGCGGTCTCGGCACGCGCCTCTCCGAGGAGACGGTGACCCGCCCCAAGCCCATGCTGGAGATCGGCGGCCGGCCGATCCTCTGGCACATCATGCAGATCTTCGCCGCCCACGGGGTGCGCGAGTTCGTGATCTGCCTCGGCTACAAGGGCTACGTCATCAAGGAGTTCTTCCTGAACTACCGGCTGCACCTGTCCGACGTGACCGTCGACATCGGGCGCGGCCACGTGGACTTCCACCGCAGCACCGCCGAGGACTGGCGCGTCTCGCTGATCGAGACCGGCGAGACCACGATGACGGGCGGGCGCCTGAAGCGGGTGCGCGACTATCTCGGCGACGACGACTTCTTCATGACCTACGGCGACGGCGTGGCCGACGTGGACCTCACGGCCCTGGCGGCCTTCCACCGGGCGCACGGCAAGCTCGCCACCCTCACGGCGGTGACGCCGCCGGGCCGCTTCGGGGCGCTGGAGCTGGAGGACGGCACCGTGCGGCGCTTCCGCGAGAAGCCCGCCGGGGACGGGGCGACCATCAACGGCGGCTTCTTCGTGCTCTCGCCGCGCGTGCTCGACCGGATCGCGGGCGACGCCACGGTCTGGGAGGCCGAGCCCCTGGAGGGCCTCGCCGCCGACGGGCAGCTCGCGGCCTACGTCCATGCGGGCTTCTGGCAGGCCATGGACACCCTGCGGGACAAGAACCACCTCGAAGCCCTGTGGGCCGGGGACGCGCCGCCCTGGAAGTGCTGGTAGTCTGGCGCACCACCGGAGATCGTTTCAGAGCGTGCAGCCCTCGCCCTTCCCCCTGCCGCGCACGCGCGACCCGAATCCCGATCCCGCCTTCTGGGCCGGGCGGCGGGTGCTCGTCACCGGCCATACCGGCTTCAAGGGCGGCTGGCTCTGCCTGTGGCTGGAGCGCCTGGGCGCGCGGGTGAGCGGGCTGGCACTGCCCCCCGACGCCACGCCGAGCCTGTTCGAAGCGGCCGGCATCGGTGCCGACCTCGATTCGCACCTCGGCGACATCCGCGACGCGGCGGCGGTGCGCGCGTGCCTCGCCGCCGCGGAGCCCGAGATCGTCATCCACATGGCGGCCCAGGCCCTGGTGCGCGCCTCCTACCGCGATCCGCTGGCCACCTACGCCACCAACGTGATGGGCACGGCCCACGTGCTGGATGCGGTGCGGGCGACCGCCTCCGTCCGGGCCGTCGTGGTGGTGACGAGCGACAAGGCCTACGCGAACCGCGAATGGCCCTGGGGCTACCGCGAGCAGGAGGCCCTCGGCGGGCACGACCCCTACAGCAGCTCGAAGGCCTGCGCCGAGCTGGTGGCGGCGGCCTATCGCGACGCGTTCCTCGCCGAGCGCGATTGCCGGGTCGCCACCGCCCGGGCGGGCAACGTCATCGGCGGCGGCGACTGGTCGGAGGACCGGCTCGTGCCCGACATCGTCCGCGCCTTCGCGCGGGGCGAATCCGTGGAGATCCGCGCGCCCCACGCCACGCGGCCCTGGCAGCACGTGCTCGAGCCCTTGAGCGGCTATCTCCGCCTCGCCGAATGCCTGTCCGGGGAGGCGGGAGCCCGCTACGCCGAGGCCTGGAACTTCGGCCCCGCCGACGAGGATTGCCGGCCGGTGGCCCACCTCGTCGACGCGCTCGCCCAGGCCTGGGGGTCGGATGCCCTCTGGCACCTGTCGGAGGCGATCCATCCGCACGAGGCGACCTTCCTCAAGGTCGATTCGGCCAAGGCCCGCGCCCATCTCGGCTGGGACCGGCGCCTGCGCCTCGACGCGGCGCTCGCCTGGACCGCGGCCTGGCACCGGGCGCAGGCCGGCGGCGGCTCGGCCCGCGACCTGACCCTGGCGCAGATCGGCGCCTACGAGGCTCTCGGAGCGTGACCGGCGTGAGCGCACATCGTCCCTGCCGCGCCTGTGGCGCGCCTCTCGACCGGAGCCTGATCGACCTCGGGCTGTCGCCGCTCGCCAACGCCTACGTGCCGGCGGACCGGGCCAACCGCGGCGAGACCTTCCACCCGCTCCACGCCTATGTCTGCGACGCTTGCTTCCTGGTGCAGCTCGAAGCCTTCGAGACGCCGGAGGCGATCTTCTCGGACTACGCCTACTTCTCGGGCTTCTCGGCGGGCTGGCTCGCCCACGCGGAGGCCTATGTCGCCGCCATGCAGGCGCGCTTCGGCCTCGGGGCCGGGAGCAAGGTCGTGGAGGTGGCGAGCAACGACGGCTACCTGCTGCAATACGTCGTCGCGCGGGGCATCCCGGCCCTCGGGGTGGAACCCGCCGCCAACGTGGCGGCGGCGGCCCGCGCGCGGGGCGTGCCGACCGAGGTCGCGTTCTTCGGAGCCGAGACCGCCGGGCGCCTTCGCGCCGCGGGTCACGCGGCCGACCTGATGGCGGCCAACAACGTGCTCGCCCACGTGCCCGACCTCCACGACTTCGTGGCCGGCTTCGCCATCCTCCTGAAGCCCGAGGGTGTCGCGACCTTCGAGTTCCCGCATCTCCTGCGCATGATCGAGCAGCGTCAGTTCGACACGATCTACCACGAGCACTTCTCGTACCTCTCCCTCGGGGTGGTGATCGGCGTCCTGGGCCGGCACGGCCTGCGCGTGTTCGACGTCGAGGAATGGCCGACCCATGGCGGCTCGCTGCGCGTCTTCGCCTGTCGCGAGGGTGCCGCCCACGCCCCGACGGAGGCCCTGGAGCGCGTGGTGCGGACCGAGCGGGCGGCCCGCCTGTTCGAGCCCGCCGGCTATGCGGGCTTCGGGCGGGCGGTGACCGACATCAAGTGCGCGGCGCTCCGCTTCCTCATCGCGGAGCGGGAGGCGGGCCGGACGGTCTGCGCCTACGGGGCGGCGGCCAAGGGCAACACCTTCCTCAATTATTGCGGCATCGGCCCCGAGCTGGTGCGGGCGGTGGCCGACCGCTCGCCGCACAAGCAGGGCATGCTGCTCCCCGGCAGCCGCATCCCAGTGGTCTCGCCGGAGGCGCTGCTCGGACTGCGGCCGGATTCCGTCCTGATCCTGCCCTGGAACCTGCGCGACGAGATCGCGGCCGAGATGGCCGCGATCCGTGCCTGGGACGGGCGCTTCGTCACCGCGATCCCGCATCTGGCCGTGTTCTGAACCGATGCGCTTCGAGGCCCTGCCGCTCGCCGGCGCGTACCGGATCGTCCCCGAACCCCATGCCGACGCGCGCGGCCTCTTCGCCCGCACCGCCTGCGCGGAGGATTTCGCCGCGCGCGGGCTGATCGGCGCCTTCGCGCAATCCAGCATCTCCTACAACGCCCGGCGCGGCACCGTGCGCGGGCTGCACTTCGCCGCCGAGCCCCACGGGGAGACCAAGCTGGTGCGCTGCACGGCCGGAGCGATCCACGACGTCGTCGTCGACCTGCGGCCGGATTCGGCCACCTATCTCCGGGCCTACGGGACCGAGCTCAGCGCCGCGAACCGTCACGCCCTCTACATCCCGGCCGGCTTCGGCCACGGCTTCCAGGCCCTCAGCGACGGCGCGGAAGTGCTCTACATGATCGACCGCCCCTACGTGGCCGGCAGCGCCCGGGGCCTGCGCTGGAACGATCCGAGCCTCGACCTCGTCTGGCCGGAGCCCGTCACGGTGATCGCCGAGCGCGACCTCGCCTATCCCGACTGGGTGCGATGAGCGGGCGCGTCCTCGTCACCGGTGCGGCCGGCTTCGTCGGGCGCCACGCCGTGCC
Organism: Methylobacterium sp. Leaf104; assembly: GCF_001422885.1. Taxonomy (GTDB): domain Bacteria; phylum Pseudomonadota; class Alphaproteobacteria; order Rhizobiales; family Beijerinckiaceae; genus Methylobacterium. Next base: position 334,574 of record NZ_LMMZ01000012.1, read on the forward strand.
GGCCCTGCGGGCGCGCGGTTTCGAGGTCCACGGCGTCGGGCGCGCGGCCTCGGCGGAGGCGCACTGGCACGCGGCCGACCTGCTGGTGCCCGAGGCCCGGCGCGCGCTGGTCGCAGAGATCCGCCCGAGCCATCTCCTCCACCTCGCCTGGGACGCGGAGCCCGGCCGCTACTGGACCTCGGCCCGCAACCTCGACTGGGTCGCGGCCACCCTCGACCTGGCACAGGCCTTCACGGCCGCCGGGGGCCGCCGCTTCGTCGGCGTCGGCAGCTGCGCCGAGTACGCCTGGGGCGCCCCCCGCTTCGACGAGGCGACGACCCCCTGCCGGCCCGCGACGCTCTACGGCGCCGCGAAGGACGGGACCCGGCGCATCCTGGCGGCTCATGCCGCCCAGCACGGCCTGAGCTTCGCCTGGGGTCGGCTGTTCTACCTCTACGGCCCCGGCGAGCGCCGCGGGCGGCTCGTATCGGATGCGGTCCACGCGCTGATGGCCGGCACCGCGTTCCCGACCTCGCACGGGCGCCAGTGCCGCGACTTCCTGCACGTCGCGGATGCCGCCGAGGCCTTGGCCGCCCTGGTGGCGGGCGACGCGAGCGGACCGGTGAACATCGGCTCGGGCACGGCGATTCCGGTGCGCGCGCTCCTCGAAGGGCTCGCCGCCCGGCTCGGCGGCGCCGAGCACCTGGATTTCGGCGCCCGGCCCCTGAGCGCGACGGAGCCGCCCATCATCGCGGCCGGGACCCGCATCCTGACGGAAGCCGTCGGTTTCCGGCCGCATTTCGATCTGCCGCGCGGCCTCGACGATACCGTCGCCTGGTGGCGCGCCCGGGGGAGCGCGCCAGGCTGAGGGGTCATGCCCTCAGCAGGGCAGCAGGCCCTTGAGCTGGGACAGGATGTCCTCGCCGGTGCAGGGCCGGGCGATGAACTTGGCGCCCTTCGGCATGCGCTCGGGATCGGGAGCGGCACGGCCCGAGACGATGACGATGGGCAGCTGCGGGCGGGCCTCGGACACCGCCGTCGCGAGTTCGAAGCCGTTGGTCTTGCCGGACAGTTCGACATCCGTGACCAGGCCGCAGATGTCGGGGCGAGACTGGATGATGCCGAGTGCCCGCTCGGCCGAGGCGCATTGCACGGTCTCGTAGCCGCCATTCTCGAGAACGTCGCCGAGGTCCATGATCGTCAGGGCCTCGTCCTCCACCAGCAGGATCACCGGCCGGTCGTCGTTCGCCTTCGCCTCATCCACCACGATGCACCCTCCAGCCTGTCTGGCCGCGGGCCCCACCCGGGACCGGACCCCTCGCGTGGAGCCGGAAGGCTCGCAGGACGCGATCGGGGATTCCGGAGATTCTGGACATGGGGCCAGCGCAACGTCATCCCAACGAGCGACGGGGGCGTGGGTTGCACCGGGCGCGGGGTCTCGCCGTCAGGCGGCGGTCTCCCGCACCACCGCGCGCATGGCGTCGAGGAGTTCGGCCAGATCCTGCGGTGCGATCGTCAGCGCGGGCGTCAGGTAGACGATGTCGCCGAAGGGCCGCACCCAGGTGCCGCGCGCGAGGAAGCGGCGCTTCAAGTCCGCGAGATCGGGAGCCTCGCGGAACTGCACCGCCCCGATCGCTCCGAGGACCCGGATGTCGGCCACGTGCGGCAGGCCCCGCAGGGGTTCGAGCCCGTCCGCGAGGGCCGCCGCGAGGGCGGCGGCCTGAGCGAGGCGCGGCTCGCGCGCGAACAGGTCGAGGCTGGCATCGGCCGCCGCGCAGGCGAGCGGATTCGCCATGAAGGTCGGTCCGTGCATGAGGGCGGCGGCCGGATCGTCGGAGAGGAAGCTCTCGAACACGGCCCGCGTGGCCACGGTGGCGGCCAGCGCCATCGTGCCGCCGGTGAGCGCCTTCGACAGGCAGAGGATGTCCGGCACGATGCCGGCCTGCTCGCAGGCGAACAGGGTCCCGGTGCGCCCGAAACCAGTGAAGATCTCGTCGGCGATGAGCGGCAATCCGTGATGTGCCGCCAGCCGCGCCACCGTCGCCAGCACCTCGGGGGGGTGCATCCGCATGCCACCGGCGCCCTGGACCAGGGGCTCCACGATCACCGCCGCCAGGCTCTCGCGCTCGGCCGCCAGGGTCGCGTCGAGGGCGGCGGCCTGCGCCGCCGTCCGGGGCAGATCGCAGAAGACCTGGGTCGGCAGGTAGGCGCCGAAGCGCCGGTGCATGCCCTCGTCGGGGTCGCAGACCGACATCGCCCCCAGGGTGTCGCCGTGATAGCCCTCCCGGAAGGCCAGGATGCGGGTGCGGCCGGCGACGCCCCGGTTGATCCACATCTGGACCGCCATCTTCAGGGCGACCTCGACCGCCACCGAGCCGGAATCCGTGAAGAAGACGTGATCGAGATCGCCCGGAAGCAGGGCCGCGAGGCGCGCGGCCAGGCGCTCCGCGGGGGCATGGGTGAATCCCCCGAACATCACGTGCGGCATCGCTTCGAGCTGCGCCGCCACGGCGGCGCGGATGTGGGGATGGTTGTAGCCGTGGGCCGCCGTCCACCACGAGGCGATGCCGTCGATCAGCTCGCGCCCGTCGGAGAGCACGATGCGCGACCCGTGCGTGCGCACGGCCTCCAGCGGCGGGGCCGCCCCCCGCATCTGTGTGTAGGGCCGCCAGAGATGTTGGATGTGCGGGCTGTCCATGACCCGCAGGGGATGGGCCGGCGCAGACCCCGGGTCAAGGCGGGGCGCGATGCTCCGCACGGGACCCGGGATCATTCGGCATGAAGTTTAGTTTGTGAAATATATTGATATCCTGACATATATAACAGCAGACTTAGATATATTCCAATATACGCGATGGCTATTGTTATGAAATCAAGACTATCCTACGGCAGATCGACCCCCGACCAGGAGCGATCATGTCCCGTCAGGCCCGACGTCATCACCGCATCTCGTCCTGCGTCCGGAAACCTGCGGGTCCGGCCGCATGGATCTCGCCATGGATCTCGACGCGGTGGATTTCGGCGGGATGGATCTCGGGTGCCGCGCTCCTGCTTCAGGCCGGGCCGACGGCCGCGCAGCAGCCCGATTTCTCGTCCGTCGCCCTTGATGAGATCCGGGTCGCGGGCGACGGCGGGGCGGTGATCGGCTACCAGCCCCGGCGCACGAGCTTCGGAGCGGGGTCCGACACGCCCCTCCTCGACACACCGGCCAACATCGCCATCGTGCCGAACGCCGTGCTGCGCGATCAGCGGGTGCTGAGCCTCGACGAGGCCCTGCGCAACGTCAGCAGCGTGGTGCAGACCAACAGCCTCGGCGGAACGCAGGAGGCCGTCATCCGGCGCGGCTTCGGCTTCTCCCGCGACAGCTCGATCCTGCGGGACGGGCGCCGCACGGTTCTGCAGCAGAACTTCAACCATGCCATCGAGCGGGTCGAGGTCCTGAAGGGTCCGGCCTCGCTCCTCTACGGCATCTCGGAGCCCGGCGGCCTGATCAACCTCGTCTCGAAACGTCCGGACTTCACGCCTCGCGGCTCCCTCGACCTGACCGGGACGAGCTTCGGCGGCGGTCTCGTCCAGGCCGACCTCACCGGCCCGATCCAGGACACCAACCTCGCCTACCGGGTCGTCGGCGACTTTCAGGACTATGCCTACTGGCGCAATTTCGGGCAGATCCGCCGGCAGGTCGTCGCCCCGTCGCTGACCTGGCGCGGCGACGACACCACCGTGACGGTGGGCTACGAGTTCACGCATTACAGTATCCCCTTCGACCGGGGCACCACCTTCGACCCGCGCACCGGGCGCGCCCTTCGCGTGCCCCGCGACCGCCGCTTCGACGAGCGCGTCAGCAAGGTGGACGCCGAGAGCCATCTCGCCACGATCGATGTCGACCACCGGTTCGACGCGGATTGGAGGCTTCACTTCGGCTACAGCTATTCGCGGCTCGGCTACGACGACAACCAGATCCGACCCGTCGCCTACAATTCCGACACGCGCCTCCTGACGCGCCGGGCGGACGCGACGCGCGGCGGGGATTTCGAGGCCCACGTGGCCCGCCTCGACCTGACGGGGCGCTTCGAGACCTTCGGCCTGCGCAACGATCTCCTCGCCGGGGCGATGGTCGAGCGGATCGACTATTATCGGAAGACCAGCGTGCGGGGACCGAACGTCGGCGGGTTCGACCCGTTCGACCCCGTCTACGGCCTGATGGGCGCCTCCGACCGGGTCTCGCTGGCGGCCAGCAACAACCGCGACCGACTCAGCAACACCAGCCTCTATCTTCAGGATTCGCTCCACCTCACCGACCGGCTCATCCTGGTGGGCGGGATCAGCGCTCAGATCTACGACCAGCTCGCCTATGCGGGCCGCCCCGCCGTGATCTCGACCGCCATCGACGGCGTGAAGCCGGTGCCGCGGGCCGGGCTCGTCTACAAGCTCGCGCCCAATCTCTCGCTCTATGGAAGCTACACGCAGTCCTTTCGCCCCAACGTCACCGACCTCGATGTGACCGGGGCGCTGCTGCCGGAAGAGGGGACGGCCTACGAGGTGGGGGTCAAGGCGGAGGTCGCCGACGGCCTCCTGATCACCGGCGCGATGTTCGATGCCGAGAAGAGCAACGTTCTGATCACCCAGGTGATCGACGGCACCCGCTTCGGCTCGACCGCGGGCAAGGTGCGCTCGCGTGGCTTCGAACTCGATTTCGCGGGGCAGATCCTGCCCGACTGGGCCGTGATCGGCAGCTACGGCTTCACCCAGGCGGTCGTCACCGAGGATCCGGTGCTCGCCGGCAAGCAGCTCCAGAACACGCCGCGCGTCACGGCCTCGCTGTTCCTCACCCATCAGCTCGGCGCCGTCGCCGACGCGACGGCGTTCGGCTCGACCCTCCTCGGCCCTGGCTTCCTGGAGGCCGGGTTCGGCAGCCGCTACGTCGGGGTCCGCCCCGGAGACGCGGCCAACAGCTTCACCATGCCGGACTACGTGGTCTGCGACGCGTTCCTGTCTTACCGGACCCAGGTGAACGGCCTGCCGACCACCCTGCAGCTCAACCTGAAGAACCTGTTCGACGAGACCTATTATCCCTCCGCCGGCGCCAGCAACCTGCTGGTGGCGGTGGGCGAGCCCTTCCAGGCCCTGGTCACCGCCCGCGTCGCCTGGTGAGCGGGTGCGCCGAAGCCGGGCGGGATGCCGGGTCACCTCGGATTCTGATACCGGGACGAACCGGCCGGGCTGATCTTGCTTTCACTGCACGAGATCCAAGAATCATTCCAGAGCTCAACTTCTCTTCTGTTTTTGAATGTTTCTAATCTTGGTATCCACAATGGAAATTCCGCGGGGGAGCCGGTAGAGGTACCGGCTTCTCCGCACGGACCCGTCATGCCTTCCGCTCCCCGCCCGTTCGCCGCCACGCGGCGGCCCCTGCCGACCGGCCTTCTCCTGCTCCTCGCCACCGGGACCGCCGTGCAGGCCCAGGGCGCTTCGGACCAGGCGGCGTCGCCGTCCGCCGTCACCCTCGAGGAACTCAGCGTGGCCGGTCTGGGCAACGGACTCGCCACCGTCGGCTACCAGCCCAGGCGCTCGACCTTCGGGGCGGGCGCCGACACCGCGATCCTCGACACGCCGGCCAACATCGCCGTGGTCTCCGCCGGGGTGCTGCGCGACCAGCGCGTGATCTCGCTCGACGAAGCCCTGCGCAACGTCAGCGGCATCGCCCAGACCAACAGCGTCGGCGGCACGCAGGAGGCGGTGGTGCGGCGCGGCTTCGGCACCTTCCGCGACGACTCGATCCTGCGGGACGGGCGCCGCACCGTCCTGCAGCAGAACTTCAGCTACGCCATCGAGCGCGTGGAGGTGCTCAAGGGCCCGGCCTCGCTCCTCTACGGCATCACCGACCCGGGCGGCCTGATCAACCTCGTCTCGAAGCGGCCCGAGTTCACCGCGCACGGCTCGCTCAACCTCACGGGGACGAGTTTCGACGGCGGCCTCGTGCAGGGCGACCTCACCGGACCGATCGCGGGCACCAACCTCGCCTACCGGATGGTGGCCGACATCCAGAGCTACGCCTACTGGCGCAATTTCGGCCATCTCAGCCGGCAGGTCGTGGCCCCCTCGCTGACCTGGCAGGGCGACGACACCACCGTGACGGTGGGCTACGAGTTCGGCCATTACCGCGTGCCCTACGATCGCGGCACGATCTTCGATCCCCGCACCGGGCGCGCCTTGCGGGTGGCGCGCGACCGCCGCTTCGACGAACGTTCGAGCGAGCACGCGGCCACCAGCCATCTCGCCACCCTCGACGTCGACCACCGCTTCGACAACGCCTGGAAGCTCCATTTCGGCTACACCTACTCCCATCTCGGCTACGACGAGGACCAGATCCGGCCGGTCACCTACTTCCCGGCCACCGGCCTCCTCACCCGCCGGGCCGACGGCACCCGCAACGCGGACTTCAACGCCCACGTCGCCCGCCTCGACCTGACCGGCAGCTTCGACGCCTTCGGCCTGCGCAACGACCTCCTGGCCGGGGTGACCTACGAGAACATCGACTACGGCCGGCCCGACATCATCCGGGGTCCGAACCGGGCGGGGTTCAACCCGTTCCGGCCGGTCTACGGCAGCCTCGCGGCGGTGTCGGTGATCTCGCCCGCCGACAGCAACCTGCGCGAACGCTTAGTGAATACCAGCCTCTATCTGCAGGACTCGCTCCACCTCACCGACCAGTGGATCCTGGTGGCCGGGGTCAGCGCGCAGATCTTCGACCAGTTCGGCGCCAAGGGGACGCCGGCGGTGGCCTATACCGACATCGACGGGGTGCGGGTCCTGCCGCGGGTCGGCCTCGTCTACAAGCTCGCTCCCAACCTTTCGCTCTACGGCAGCTACGCGCAATCCTTCAAACCCAACACGTCGCTGGCCAACATCGTCGGCGCCCTCCCGCCCGAGGAGGGTGCGGCCTTCGAGGTCGGCGTGAAGGCGGACGTCGCCGCCGGACTCACGGTGACGGGCGCGATGTTCGACATCGACAAGGCGAACGTGCTGGTGACGCAGGTCAACGGCCAGGGCCTCACCGTGGCGACCACCGCCGGCAAGGTGCGCTCGCGCGGGTTCGAGCTCGACGTCGCCGGCCAGATCCTGCCCGACTGGGCGGTGATCGCCAGCTACGGTTTCACCCAGGCGGAAGTCACCCAGGACCCGGTGCTGGCGGGCAAGCAACTCCTCAACACCCCGCGGGTCACCGCCTCGGCCTTTCTCACGCACCAGTTCGGCGCGATCGCCGAGGCGACCGAGTTCGGCGCGACGCGCCTCGGCGCGGGATTCCTGGAAGCGGGCTTCGGCGCACGCTATGTCGGCGCCCGACCGGGGGACGCCGCCAACAGCTTCTCCCTGCCCGAATACGTCGTCTGCGACGCGTTCCTCGCCTACAACACCCAGGTGAACGGCTTGCCGACCACGCTCCAGCTCAATCTCAAGAACCTGTTCGACCGCACCTATTATCCCTCCTCGGGCGGCAGCAACCTGCTGGTGGCGGTGGGCGAGCCCTTCCAGGCCCTGGTGACCGCACGGGTGGCGTGGTGAGGCACCTGCGCGCCGTCCTGTTCCAGCTGCACTGGCTGCTGGGGCTCGGGGCCGGGTTGATCCTGGCCGTGGCGGGCGTCACCGGCGCCCTCCTGAGCTACGAGGACGCCATCGGCGAAGCCTTCGACGCGGACCTGATCCGGGTCGCCCCCCGGGCGGAGGATCCGCTCACGCCGGATGCCCTCCTGGCCCGCTTCCATGCCCAGCGTCCCGACACGGTGGCGAACCTCACGCTCTCGGCCGAGCCCGGCACCGCCGCGATGGTGCGGCTCGGGCGCGATCCCGCCACCGGCCAGCGGCCGCCCTCCCTCTACCTCGACCCGTATGACGGCACCGTACGGGGCGCAGCGCGGATGGAGGAGACCTTCGTTACCATCCGGCGCCTGCACCGATGGCTGCTCCTGCCCGGCGACGGCAAGGGCTGGGGCCGGACCCTGACCGGCGCGAGCGTCATCGCGCTCCTCGTGCTGCTCTGCACCGGTCTCTACCTGCGCTGGCCGAAGGTGATGTCCCTGCGGATCTGGCTGAAGCCCCATCTCCGGCAATGGGGCCGGCCGACCTACTGGTCGCTGCATTCGGTGGCCGGAACCTGGGTGCTGCCGGTCTACCTCGTCATTGCCCTGAGCGGGCTGTGGTGGTCCTTCGACGGCTATCGCGAGGTCGTCACCGCCCTCCTCACCCGCGGCGAGACCATCACCCGGATGGCGGACGGCAAACCGCCGGCAGAGAAGACGAACGGGCTGGCCGCCGGTCGGAGGGACGCCGCGGCGAAGGGAGAGGTTGCAGGTGGGGGCCGTCGAACGGATGAGGGGCTGGGCAGCGCAGGGGCGCCGTCGCTCGACGCCGCCTGGTCGGCCTTCCGCACGGCGGATGACGGACACTTCACCCGTGCCACCCTGCTCCTGCCCGCGGGCCTCACCGGGCCGGTGCGCATCCGCTCCGAGAATCGGAACGGATGGCGCGACGACACACGGATCGAGGCATCCAGCGGGCGCATCCTCGTGCGCGAGATCGGAGGGGAGCGCCCGCTCGGCGTCCGCATCGCCGCCAACATGCTCGACGTGCACAGCGGGCGCATCTTCGGCCTCCTCGGGCCGCCGATCTTCCTCGTCGCGGCCCTGCTGATGCCGCTCTTCCTGGTGACGGGACTTCTGCTCTACATCGGGCGCCGCGCGGCGAAGGCACGGCGGCGCGTGCAAGCGGGGACGGGCCGCACCGCGAGCTCCGCACTCAGCCCGCGCGCTTGACCCCCCGACCGGTTTTCGACAGGTTCCGCCGCCACAGCTCCCGACCCCGACCGCTGCAACTCCTGAGATCCGATGTCGTCTGGCGACGAATCCACCGTTCCGCCCGCCGCATCCGCGCCCGAGCGACGCTTCACGATCTGCCGCGAGGACGAGCCGGTGCCGCCCGCGATCGCCGGCCCCATCGCGGCGATCGGCAATTTCGACGGGGTGCATCTCGGCCACCGCGCCCTGATCGCCGCCGTCCGCGAGACTGCCCGGGCGGCCGCCCGCCCGGCGGTCGCCCTCACCTTCGAGCCGCATCCGCGCGCCTATTTCGCGCCACATCTCCCCATGTTCCGCCTCACAGACGCGGACGCCAAGGAGATCGTCTTCGCCCATCTCGGCCTCGACGGGCTGATCGTGCGCCGCTTCGACGCGAGCTTGGCGGGGACCAGTGCGCGCGAGTTCGTCGAGAGATTGCTGGTGCGCGACCTCGGGGTGGCCGGGGTCGTCATCGGCCACGACTTCCATTTCGGACGAGGCCGCGAGGGTACGCCTGCCTTGCTCGCCGACCTCTGTGCGCAGGCGGGCCTGAGCTGCCGCATCATTCCGCCCGTGGGCCTGAGCGCGGGGGCGGAGCCGGTCTCGTCGAGCGCGATCCGGGCGGCCCTGGCCGAGGGCGTGGTGGCCCGGGCCAATGCCCTCCTGGGCTACCGCTGGTTCGTCTCCGGCAAGGTCCGCCACGGCGACAAGCGCGGGCGCACCCTCGGCTATCCCACCGCCAACGTGGCGCTGACCGCCTGCAATCTCGCCCACGGCATCTATGCGGTCCGCGTGCGCCTGCCCGACGGCCGGGTGACGGACGGGGTCGCCAGCTACGGCCGGCGCCCGACCTTCGATGACGGCGCTCCGCTCCTGGAGGTCAACCTGTTCGACTTCTCCGGCGATCTCTATGGCCGGACGATCGCGGTGGAGTTCCTGGGCTACATCCGTGGCGAGGTCCGCTTCGACGGAGCGGAGGCCCTGATCGCCCAGATGCATCGCGACGCGGCGGAGGCCCGCCGGATCATCGCCGAGGACGTGGTGCCCTCGATGTTCGACGCCTGATCCGATGGTGGTCCGATCACCGGGACCGCCCGGATCCGGCCTGCGGCGCGTTCAGTCCGCGTCGTCCTCGGTCTCGGGTGTGCGATTGGGCCAGGTCACGATCCGGTCGAGGAGTTCGTCGGCTGTGAACTCCTCCTCGTTGCCCGACACACGGCCCCGCACGGAGATGCCGGCCTCGTGCACGCTGGCGGCGCGGCCGGAGACGAGGGGATGCCAGTCGTAGAGGTCGCGGCCCTCGCGGATCAGGCGATAGGCGCAGGTCGGCGGCAGCCACGGGATCGTACGGACAGCTTCCGGCGTCAGGCGCACGCAGTCGGGCACCCGCTTCTGGCGCCGGGCATAGTCCCGGCAGCGGCAGCCATGGCCGTCGAGGAGGGTGCAGCCGACATCGGTGTGGTAGACTTCCGCCGTGTCCTCGTCCTCGAGCTTGAGGAGGCAGCAGCGGCCGCAGCCGTCGCACAGGCTCTCCCACTCAGCCGGCGACATCGCCTCCAGGCTCTTGGTCCGCCAGAACGGCTCCGAGGCCGGAGCGGAGCTCTTGGACGGTGCGGTTTCTGGAAAGGCCCGCGGCGTTGGGGAACGCGCGGCCGAGCGGTCCCGCATGGGGAACACCTTGGGCTGGGAGCGGCGAGAATCCGGGTGATCCGCCCCTGTGCCGCAACGCGGAGCCCGGAGCAAGCGTTGCCGGCGCAGGGCATGACGCCACGCGCGGGGTCGGACTTCCCACGCCACTGGCCCGCCCCATTCCGGCATCAAGGCTAAGAACAGGTTATGGCCTGCGGCGGCGGGACGCTTGCCCTTGTCGAGCGTTCCCGTCAACGAAGCCTCGCGGCGGGTCGCAGGTGTTGGTAGGATCGCGCGGATCGGCGTCGTGCCGGATCAGGGTGCGGAAGGACTGGAACTCAGGTGCGCCTGCCCAAAGCGAAGTCCCTCACGACACGGATCAAGCGCGCCGCCCTTGCCTTCGATGCCTGGGTGAACGCCAGCCTGTACGATGGCAGCCGCTCGGCCGGCGAGACCTACGAGCGCTTCCAGGAGCGCATGAACGTCTTCGCGGTTCGGGGCTGGAAGCGGTTCGCCCTCGACCTGACCAGCGAGGGGGTGACTCTCGGTACCGGCGGCGCCGTGCTGATGCTGGCTCTGGCGCAGCCCGCCTTCAACCTCACCAGCGACAACTGGCTGAAGGCCCAGGACCTCGCCGTGACCTTCCTCGACCGCTACGGCACGGAGGTCGGACGGCGGGGCATCAAGCACGACGACTCGCTGAAGCTCGACGACTTCCCCGACATCATGATCAAGGCCCTGGTCTCGACGGAAGACCGGCGCTTCTACGAGCACTGGGGCATCGATCCCATCGGCACCGCCCGCGCCCTGGTGTCGAATTCGCGCGGCGGCGGCAACACCCAGGGCGGCTCGTCGATCACGCAGCAGCTCGCCAAGAACCTGTTCCTCACCAACGAGCGCTCCCTCGAGCGCAAGGTCAACGAGGCCTTCCTGGCGCTCTGGCTGGAGAGCCACCTCTCCAAGAACGAGATCCTGAAGCTCTACCTCGACCGGGCCTACATGGGCGGCGGCACCTTCGGCGCCGTGGCGGCGGCGGACTATTATTTCGGCAAGCCGCTCAAGGACATCACCCTGGCCGAGGCGGCGATGCTCGCCGGCCTGTTCAAGGCGCCGACGAAGTACGCGCCCCACGTGAACCTGCCGGCGGCGCGCGCCCGCGCGGCCGACGTGCTGCACAACATGGTCGAGGCCGGCTTCCTCACGGAAGGTCAGATCCAGACCGCCCTGCGCAATCCGGCGACGCCGGTGACCCGGACGCGCGACATCACGGCTGACTACTACCTCGATTGGGCGTTCGGCGAGATCAAGCAGATGGCCGATGCCGGCCGCTTCCGCAACGACCGCGTCCTCACCGTGAAGACGCCCCTCGACCTGACCATTCAGCGTCGGGCAGACGAGGCGGTGCAGAACACCCTGCGCCGCTTCGGCGACCAGTACGAGGTCGACGAGGCCGCCATGGTGATCCTCGATCCCGACGGCGCCCTGCGAGCGATGGTCGGCGGCGCCGATTACGGCGAGAGCCAGTTCAACCGCGCCACCGATGCGCTCCGCCAGCCCGGCTCGTCCTTCAAGCCCTACGTCTACGCCGCCGGTCTAGCCGCAGGCCTCTACCGCCCGGATACCCGCGTCGTCGACCGGCCCGTCTGCATCGGCAACTGGTGCCCGCAGAACTACGGACGCTCGTTCTCGGGCGCTACGACGCTCACGGTCGCGGTGGCGAAATCCATCAACACCATTCCGATCCAGGTCTCGATCGCCTTGGGCAAAGCGATGGGCATCTCCCACGAAGCGCGGGCGGCGGCCGCTGGACGCAAGAAGATCATCGAGACCGCCCACGCCATGGGCATCACCACGCAGTTGACCGACTCCGTCTCCCTGCCCATCGGTTCGGCGGAGGTGAACGTGATTGATCAGGCCGCTGGCTACGCCGTGTTCGCCAATGGCGGGCGCAGAGCCAAGCCCTACGCGGCCATGGAGGTGCGCAACTCGTCCGGCGATCTGATCTACCGCCACGCCGACGAGCAGGTGCAGCAGGTCCTCTCCACCCAGGTGGTCGCCGACATGAATTACATGCTGACCAAGGTGGTGGAGGAGGGTACGGGCAAGCGCGCGGCGCTGGAGGGCATCAAGGTCGCCGGCAAGTCCGGCACCACGAACGCCTATCGCGACGCCTGGTTCGTCGGCTACACGGGCAATTACGTCGGTGCCGTCTGGTTCGGCAACGACGACCACACATCCACCAACAAGATGACCGGCGGCTCGCTCCCCGCCATGACCTGGCACGACGTGATGGAAGTCGCTCATCAGGGCATCGAGCTGAAGCCGATGCCCGGTCTGAAGGATCCGGGGCGCGCGGTGGCACAGTCGAGCCAGAGCGCGGCGCCGGTCAACGCGGCGGCGAGTGCGGCCGGCAAGCTCTCCCGGCGCTCCTTCGAGGTCATCGGCAGCATGAACGGGCTGTTCCGCCAAGTGGAGAAAACCTCCGCCAAGGCGCCCGAGAAGACCTCGGCCCTCGAGCCGATGCACGCGCCCGGCGCGGTGGCCGAGGGGGTCCGCGCCGTCGGCGGCCGCATGGGCACACCGTAAGCGGCGATCATGCGCATGACATTGGCCGAGACGGTCGTCGCGCGGTTGCGCCCGGACCAGACCCGAACGCCCTCCTCTGCAACCACGAGCCCGGGGGGCGATGCCAAGGCAGGCGAGCGCACGATGCACGTGCTGCGGCAGGGAGTGCACCGGGCCTCGATCCTGTCCCTGGTGCTCTATGCCCTCGCCCTCGGCGCGGGGATCGGCCTTGTCACCGCCGATTATGCTACGCGCGGCGGCTATCCCTTCGGCGGCGTCAGGGTCGGGGCTTGGACAGCGTGGCCGAAAGTCGGCTCGGTGGGCGCCGACCCCTACAGCCGGGCGGTCAATGCCCGGCGGGGCGAAATCCCTCTCGCGGTCGGCGAGGGCATGCTTCTCACAGCGGAGCAGGACGAGTCCGGCCGCGGGCTCGACGCCACCTGCACCTACCGGGTGGCGGGGGTGACACCGCCGGCCCGCGCCTGGACCGTGACGGTGGCCGGGCGCGGCCCGCGCGATTCGGAGGCCGCGCCGATGCGTGAGGGCTTCACCGCCACCGAGATCCTGCGCGAGACCGACGGGCAGTTCGTGATCACCCTGTCGCCCGAGGTGCAGGCAGGCAATTGGCTGCCGATGCCGCGCGCCAAGGGGGCCGTGCGCCTGGCCCTGCGCCTCTACGACACGCCCGTGGCGGCCAGCGCGGGAAACCTCGACCGCACCTCGGTGCCGGCCATCACCCGTACCGGATGCACCCCATGACGCCGCGGGGACGCTTTCTCGTCGCCACCCTGTCGGGGCTGGTGCTGGCTGGCCTGGTGCACGTGGCCACGGTGCTGCTCATCCCGGGTCTGGCGCAGTCCGACGCCTTGTCGCGGGCGCGCTCCGGAGAGAGCCTCGACCACCCCTTGGCAGTCAACACGGTGGCCACCGGCGACACCGCTCCGCCGATCGAGGCTTGGCTTCCGATTCCCGATCCTGCGGTGGCGGTCGGGCTCTGCGCCTACAATCTCGGCGAGGGACCCATGCGCGTCTCGGCGCGCACCGGCACACTGATGCTGTCGCTCGCGGTGCACGGGCCGCGCGGCGCCTTCTACGCGGTGACCGATCAAGCGGCAGTCCGCGGCGCCCTAGACCTCGTGGTGCTCACACGGGCACAATATGACGAGGCGCTCGCCAATGCCGACGAGGACGAGGTCAGCCACGACGTCCGCATCGTCGCCGGTGAGGTCCGCGGATTCGTGGTCGTGCGTGTGATCGCGGCCCTGCCGAGCCAGCGCGCAGCGGCCGATGCAGCGGTGCAGGCGGTCTCTTGCACCGTCGACAGCCCCAGTGATGACAGGACCGGCGGCTGACGCCGCCACTCGTCGTCGACCTCGCGGCCGGAGGCCGCCCTCAATCCTTGACGACGATCGGCCTCGCCGCGGCGACCGCGATCTCCGCCTCGGGCAGGAGCCCACACCGCGCCTCGGCCTCCGGAGGCACCAGCGGATCGAGCATGGGACGCCGCCCATCGAGGGCGGCCAGCGTCCGTTCCACCGACACGGCCTCGGGTCCCGGCGCCTCGATCAGCAGATGCTCGAGAGCGTAGCGGTAGCGATGAGAGCGGCGGCCGGTCTCGAAGCGGACCCAGGCGATGAGGCAGCGGTTCTCGGCCACCCGCATGGCGGCCTGGCGGACGTCGCGGTCGTCCAGACTCTTGGCGAAGGGCAAGCTGCGCAGGCGCAGGGCATCGCCCTCCTTCACCCGCAGAGCCAGGGCGGCGAATTGCGGGATGAGCCGGGCGTCAGTCGCGATATCCTCCGACAGGCGCCGGTAGCGGGAGACCGGCGACCGAAAGCGCTCTGCCATCAAGGTGTCGTGATAGGCCGCCGGATCGTCGATCCGCCAGGAGGCGGGCAGCACGCGGGTACGCGTGAGATTGGCGAGGACGTCCGTGAAGGCATCATGGCCAGCCGCCGGCATCAGGAAGCGCCAGGCGCGGTCGCGCAGGGTGCGTTCCTCGTCCGTGAAGGGGAAGGTGGAAACCGGCTCCTCGCGCTCCCGCGCGGCGAGGGTTCCCGTGGTCTCGATCAGGCTGTTCCAGGCGCCGGCCTTAGGCCGTCCGAAATCGCCCTCCTGCGCGCAGCCGGCGAGGAGTGCCAGGGTCGCGAGCGGCATCAGGCCTACCGGGCGCAGCCACGCGGCGTGCCGGCGTCCGGTCCGGGGGAAGGGCACCATGCGGGACCGCGCTCTGGTCGTGGCTTCAGGAGCGGCGGCGCAAGCGCTGCGCAGGCGCTTCGGGCTCGGGCATGCGCTCGTAGCGGATCCCGGTGAAGAGCAGGATCGCGCCCCGCGGCGTATCCGCGTCGGCCCGCCGGAAGCGGCGTGCCGTGGCCGGGAACGTGACGACCGTGGCCGTCGGACGCTCGGGACGGCGATCGATGCCGCCGGCATCGGGCAACCTGTGGCTGTTCATCGGCTGATTTCCGATTCCATTCGATCTCTGAGGCGAGCCGTTATCGGCCTGCCACCGCCGCTTCCGGGCCGTTCCGGTGTCGGGGTGTTGCCCGCAGAGATCAGCATGGGGTGGTTAACGGAATCTTGCGATGCTGCGGCCGGTCCCGTCTTCCCTCAACACGCGATGGCGGATGCAGCGTGCGTGGCTTCCCTGCCACGGTCGGCGACTCATGGCATGGCCCGCGACTTGCTTCGCAGTGGGCTGCCCATGGCGGGCATTTCCTCCCTTGTACTCGGCCCCGCTCGCCCGGCGAGCGGGGCTTTTTTGCGGGATGGACGCTGGCGCGATCTTGATACGGCTGCCGGATCCAGCACCGCGACCATGGAACACGCGGCGGCCGGAGCGCTTGCTAAGGGCCGGTCGCGCCCGATATGCCGTGTCGCTTCCCATCGAACGACCAGCCTTTTCGCGAACGCACTCTTCCATCCTAGGCATTCTACTTTTTGCACACCTCACTTCCGATTGAAGGACACCGCCGGATGCGCGTGGTTATCTCCCGACTCTTGAGCTCGGCCAAAGGGCTCAGCAAGGCCCTGAGGATCGCGCCATTCGCTCTCCTGATGGTGGCGGTCAGCCCGGCTCAGGCCCAGCGCGAGGACCAGGGCCTTCAGCTGGGATGCGCCAACGACTATTTCCGCCTCTGTGCCGGCGTCGATCCCAACAGCCAGGATGCGGAGCGCTGCATGGACCGCAATCGCGCCCGCCTCTCACCGGAGTGCAAGGCCGCCATCGGCGACTATGACCGCCGCACCGGTGGAAAATCACAGAAGTAAGGTGCCACACGGCACACCGCGTCACGGTCGAGACGGGCATCGACAATGCCCGTCTCAAGACAGAGGTTTGACAGCATGACCCTGACCGTCGCGGTGCAGATGGACCCGATCCAGGCGATCCGGATTGCCGGGGACACCACCTTCGCGCTCCTGCTCGAGGCCCAGGCACGCGGGCATCGCCTGTTGCACTACACGCCGGATCGACTGTCGATGCAGGGTAAGGCCGTGACAGCGCGCGTCGAGGCCCTCACGGTCCGAGACGTGGAGGGCGCGCACGCCAGCCTCGGGCCGATCGAGCGCATCGACCTGTCGAGCGTCGACGTGGTCCTGATGCGCCAGGACCCGCCCTTCGACATGGCCTACATCACCGCGACCCATATGCTGGAGCGGATCCATCCGCGAACCCTGGTGGTGAACAACCCTGTCGAGGTTCGCAACGCGCCGGAGAAGCTGTTCGTCCTCGACTTCCCCGAATTGATGCCGCCGACCCTGATCACGCGCGACAAGGCGGAGATCGAGGCATTCCGTGCCGAGCACGGCGCCATCGTGATGAAGCCCCTGCACGGGCATGGCGGGGCAGCAGTCTTTCGGGTCCTGCCGGAGGACGCGAATTTCGGCTCGATGTTCGACCTGTTCTCGGTGACCTTCCGCGAACAATGGGTGGTGCAGCGCTTCCTGCCGCGCATCACCGAAGGCGACAAGCGCATCATCCTCGTAGACGGCGAGCCGATGGGCGCCATCAACCGGGTGCCTGCGCTCAACGACATCCGCTCGAACATGGTGCGGGGCGGGGCCGCCGCGGCATCGGATCTTACCGAACGCGAGCGCACGATCTGCGCCACCATCGGCCCGGAGCTGAAGCGCCGGGGCCTGATCCTCGTCGGTATCGACGTCATCGACGGCAACCTGACGGAGATCAACGTGACCTCGCCGACCGGCATCCGGGCGATCAAACGCCTCGGCGGCCCGGACCTGGCGGTCTCCGTATGGGATGCGATCGAGGGCCGCGTCGGCAGGGTCCTGTCGGCCTGATCGGCGCGATCCTCCGAGACTTCGGGCAGCAGGTCCCGCCCCCCCCAGAGCTCGCCGCGATCGTTCCCGCGTCAGACCAGCCCGAGCTTCTGGGCGAGGCCGATCCGTTGGAGCTTTCCGGTGGCGCCCTTCGGGATCTCGTCCAGGATCATGATCTTGGCCGGCACCTTGAAGGCGGCCAGCCGCTCCGAGGCGAAGCCGCGCAGTTCCTTCTCGACGAGGTGATGCCCCTCGCGCAGGACGATCGCGGCGCAGACATCTTCGCCGAGCTTGTCGTGCGGCATTGCGAAGGTGACGCATTGCGATACCGCGGGATGGTCCATCAGAATTTCGTCGACCTCGCGGGGCGAGATCTTCTCGCCGCCCCGGTTGATGATCTCCTTGAGACGCCCCGTGATGGTCAGGTAGCCCTCGGGTGACAGCGATCCCTGGTCGCCGGTACGGAACCAGCCCTGCTTGGTGAAGGCCTCGGCATTGGCCTTGTCGTTGTTCTCGTAGCCCGACATCACGTTGTCGCCGCGGATGACGATCTCGCCGGTCTCGCCGGCCGGCAGGGGCTCGCCGTCCTCGTCCACGATCGCGATCTCGGGGCCGGCCGCGAGACCGACCGAACCGGCGTAGTGCGGGCGCGGCGGCAGCGGGTTCGAGGCCATCTGGTGGGACGCCTCCGTCATGCCGTAGGCCTCGATCAGGGGGGCACCGAAGACCTCCTCGATCTCCTTCATGACCTGCGGCGGCATGGAGGAGGAGGACGAGCGGATGAAGCGCAGCGGGTTGGCCGCAATGATCTCCCGGTTGCGCGAGGCGCGGCCGAGGATCGCCTGATGCATCGTCGGCACCGCCGTGTACCAGGTCGGGCGAACCTCGCTCATCCAGCCGAAGAACTTCAGGGCGTTGAAGCCCGGGGTGCAGCAGACCTGGCCGCCGGCCGAGAGCGGAGCCAGGATGCCGGCGATCAGCCCGTGGATGTGGAACAGCGGCATGATGTTGAGGCCGCGATCCTCGGCCGTGAAGGCCACGGTGGTGCGGATGTTGCGGGCGGAGGCGCAGACGTTCGACTGCTTCAGCGGCACGATCTTCGGGCGCGAAGTGGTGCCCGAGGTGTGCAGCACGAGGCCGATGTCGTCGGGTTGGGCCGGGCCGCCCTGGGCGGCCGGGGCTGCGGCGGAGCCCTCGAAGGACAGGGTGAAGCTGCCCGCCCCTTCCGCCGGAGTCGGAGTCAGGCGGACCACGGGGACACCGAGGCGCTCGGCGACTGCCACGGCCGGGCTCTCGGAGCCTTCCGCGACCACGAGCAGGCGGGCATTGAGGTCGGAGAGATAGAACGTGAACTCGTCCGCCTTGTAGCTCGGGTTGAGGGGAGCGGCCGTCGTGCCCGCTCCGATGGCGATGAAGGCGGCCGCCATTTCGGGTCCGTTGTCGAGGACGATGCCGACCCGGTCGTTCCGCCCGATGCCCTGCCCGTTCAGGGCCGCGATCGTCCGGTCGGTGAGCGCACGGAGCTGTCCGAAGGTCAGCGGCACGCCACCGGGGCTCGACAGGGCGGTGGCCTCCTCGGCTCCGGCCCGGATCAGGGCGTGGAGGGTGGTGGCGGCGGTCGTCGGTGCGGCGGTCTCGGCCATGGTCATCGTCCTCGAATGGCTGGGGTTCAGGCCGGTGTGATGGAGAGGCGCCCCTGCGCCCGCTCCAGGCTCTGGGCGAGGAGGCGCATCAGGGCGTAGACGGTGTCGATATGCGGTGTCGGGGTGTCGGTGAGGCGCCCGAGTTCGATGATCGAGCCGACCAGGGCCTCGAGCTCGATGGGCCGGCCGGCCTCCACGTCCTGCAGCATCGAGGTCTTGTGCGCGCCGACCTTCTCGGCCCCCGCGATGCGGCGCTCGATGCCGAGCTTGAAGGTGACGCCGAGGCGGTTGGCGATGGTCTCGGCCTCGCGCATCATGTCGGCGGCGAGCGCCCGGGTCTCGGGGAACTGGCAGATGTCCACCAGGGTGGCGTGGGCCAGGGCCGAGATGGGATTGAAGCTGAGATTGCCCCAGAGCTTGAGCCAGATCTCCGCCCGGATGTCGCTGGTCACCGGCGCACGGAAGCCCGCCTTGATCAAGGTCTGGGCCAGGGACTGCACGCGCGCGGACATGGAGCCGTCGAGTTCGCCGAGGCCGAAGCGGTGGCCCTCGACCACCTGCACCACGCCGGGCTCGGTGAGTACGGCGGCCGGGTACACCACCGAGCCGATCACGTGCTTGGGATCGAGGTGCTTGGCGATGAGACCGCCCGGATCGGCGGTCTCCAGGTGCGTTCCCGTCAGGTCTCCGCCGTGCCCTTGCGAGAAGTACCACCACGGAATGCCGTTCTGCATCGTCACCACCATCGTGTCGGGTCCGATGAGGTGGTGGAGGTCGGCCGCGATCGGCCCGACCTGATGCGCCTTGACGGTGAGAAGCACGATGTCGTGCTGGCCCGCCTCGGCCATGGATTTGGTGGCCTTGAGGTTCGTGACGTGGATCTCGGAGCCGTCTTCCTCGATCAGCCGCATGCCGTTCCGCTGGATGGCGTCGAGGTTGGCGCCGCGCGCGATGAAGGTGACGTCTTCGCCCGCATGGGCGAGGCGCACGCCGAGAAATCCTCCGATGGCGCCGGCGCCGACGATCGCGATGCTCATGTGGGTGTCCCTAAACCTGTCCTGATCACGTCCGCTTCGTGCGATTCGGGTGTCTCACGAAAACCCGTTCGACAACACGCCGATGCCGTCGATCTCGACCTCGACCGTAGCACCCTTGGGGATCGGCCCGGCGCCGACCGAGGTGCCGCAGGCGATGAGGTCGCCGGGCTCCAGGGTCATGCTCCGGGAGAGTTCCGCCACGAGTTCGGCGGGCCGGCGCATCATGTCGGCGAGGGGATAGCGCTGGCGCTCGCGCCCGTTGACCCGCACCGCGACCTCGAGAGCCTCCGGATCGATATCGGTGGCGATCACCGGGCCGAAGGGGCCGAACCCGTCGTATCCCTTGGAGCGCGTCCAGTGCACGAAACTCGGATCGGCCTTCAAGGCCTCCAGCGCGGTGACGTCGTTCACGCAGGTGTAGCCGAAGATGTGCGCGCCCGCCGTCTCGGGGGTCAGGTCGCGGCCGCGCCGGCCGATCACGATCCCGAGTTCGCCTTCGAACAGGAGCCGGCCGGCGCCCTCCGGCGCCGTGACGGTCTGCCCGCTGGCGAGGTAGCAGCTCGCCGGCTTCACGAAATAGAGCGGCATCTCGGGCCGGGTCAGGCCCTGCTTCTTGGCCGAGGCGTGGAAGTTGTTCCACAGGGCGATGTACTTCGAGGGCCGGCACGGCAGGTCGAGGATGACCTCGGACAACGGCAGGGTCGCCCCGGTGGGCACCGGGTCGACGAAGAGGTCGCCCTCGTGGACCGCGATGGTCTCGCCGTCGAGACGGCCGAAACCGCTCGCGCCGTCGTGGAGATAGCGAAGCCAATGAGCCATCGGGTCAGCTCCGCGCGATGAACCGGGCGCGCATCGGCTTCAGGACGAAGAGCGCGAGGAACCCGGCCAGGAAGGCCATGCCGGAGGCGGCGTAGAACACGTTCTGCCAGCTGCCGGTCTTGGCCTGGATCATCAGGAGGATCGGCAGCAGCAGGGCGGCGGTGCCCTTGGCGGTGTAGAGGAGGCCGGCATTGGCCGCCGCGTTCTTGTCGCCGTAGGTGTCGCTGCAGGTGGCGGGAAACAGCGAGTAGATCTCGCCCCAGGCGAAGAACACGAGACCGGTGAGCAGCACGAAGGCCATCGGGATGTGTGCGAACATGCCGAGCGCCAGGATACCGGCGCCCTCGATCATGAAGGCGATCACCATGGTGTTCTCACGGCCGATCTTGTCCGAGACCCAGCCGAAAAACGGTCGGGTCACACCGTTGAGCACCCGGTCGATGGTGAGCGCGAAGGTCAGGGCCGGCAGGGTGATGCCGATGAGCGAGACTTCGACCCCCGCGACCTTGAAGTCTTTGGCGATGGGCGCGAGGGAGGCCGCGGCCATCAGGCCGCCGGCGGCCATCATCACGAACATGAGGTAGAGCAGCCAGAAGACCGGCGTCCGGACCATCTCGGCGGTGGAGTACTGGCGCCGGGTGACGGTGTTCACGATTGCCGTGCGGCCGGCGAGCATCCGGTCCTTGAAGGCGGCGCTCGGCGAGACGAGGAGCAGGGCCGCCAGCATGACGATCAGACCTTGGCCGAGGCCGAACACGAAGAAGGTGTGCTGGTAGCCGGAATCGCGGATCATGTTGGCGATCGGGATCACGGTCAGAGCCGAGCCCGCGCCGAAACCGGCAGCGGTGAGGCCGGCCGCGAAGCCGCGACGGTCGGGAAACCACTTCAGGGCGTTGCCGACGCAGGTGCCGTAGACCGCACCCGCTCCGACGCCGCTGATGGCGGCAGCCGCGTACAGCATGCCCAGGGAATCCGCGTAGGAGTTCATCACCCATCCGAGGGCGCAGAGGGCGCCCCCGAAGATGGTGACGAGGCGCGGGCCGTACTTGTCGACGAACCACCCCTCGATCGGCACCAGCCAAGTCTCCATCACGACGAAGATGGTGAAGGCCCATTGGATGGCGGTGCGCTCCCAGCCGAATTTCTGCTGGATCGGATCGACGAACAACGTCCAGCCGTATTGTAGATTGGCGATCATCGACATGCACAGCACGCCGAGGACAAGCTGTCCCCAGCGGCCGAGAGGCGGCGTATCCACCTTCACGGGAGCATCGACCCTGGCGGCGTGGGCATCCGCAGGCGCGATCGATGGTGCCCCGCGCGTAGCGGGCGCAGCAGTGCGCGCGGTCATGGGCGTCTTCCTCGGATCAACTCTTGTTTGCGAGTTTTGGTTTTATCGGTAATTATTTTGAATTCAAGGATCTGCACCTCGACCAAACCTGCACTTCTTCTGCAAAATTTTTGGGTTAAGCCCGTAAAAAATTTGAGATGCTACGCTGATGCGCGTCGAAGCTGGATTTCCCGCTGCGCTGCGAAGGCGACGTCTGCGGTGCAGTGGTGCGACATGCCGCCGGCCGTCTCCCGGCCGTCGCGAAACTGTCGGGAATGGAACCAACGGCAGTGCACACCGTTACGCTTGCCAGACGACGCCGGGTTGCGGCCTGCGGCCCGGCGTTCAACCCGACACAAGCTTCATGGAGCGTTTGATGAGCAGCACGACGGACAAGATCAAGGGTCTCGCCAACGAGGCCGTCGGCAACATCAAGCAAGGCATCGGTTCGGCGACCGGCAACGAGAAGCTTCAGGCCGAGGGCAAGGCCCAGGAACTGAAGGGCGAAGCTCAGAAGACCGTCGGTGAGGCCAAGGACGGCATCAAGGGCGCGGCACAGAGCGCTGCCGACGCTGTCAAGAAGATCTGAGCGATCCGTCTCCCTGCCCTCAGCCGCTGACGGATGGGGGATCGAGCGGCGCGGCTGACTCTGCCGCGCCATGGACAGAGGCCCGGCCGGAACGACCACTCACGAGAGCTTCGGCGTTCCGGCAGAGGCCGAGACGAAGAGGATTCAGCATGAACCGCGATCAGATCGAGGGCGGAATTCGCAACATTCGGGGCCGCGGGCGCTCCGCACTCGGCGCCGTGACCGGGCGGGTTCGTCCGCAGGCCGAAGGCGCCTACGATCAGGCTGCCGGCGCCGTCCAGTACGCCTATGGCCGAGCCCGGGATACCGCCGACGAGTTGCAGCGCGATGGAGCCCACCTCGTCGACGAGGCGCGTCACCGGGGCCGAGCGATCGCCGGCGACCTGCAGGAGCGCGGCCGGATCTACCAGGACGAGGCGATACGTCGTGGGCGGGCCGTTGCCCGCCGGGCCGACGAGAACAAGGCCACCACGCTTCTTCTCGTGGCCGCTGCCGCCTTCAGCGCCGGATGGCTCCTGCGCCGCACCCGCTGAGCCGTCGATTCACCACCTGACGAAGGCCGGGGCGCCCATGCGTCCCGGCCTTCTTCGTGTCGAACGGTTCGGCATCGCGCCCCTTGGATGAGGGATGGTTTCCGTGGCACGCAGGGCGACGCGCGGCGATTCAATCGCTCCGCCCGAGGAGAGCGGGGATGCCGATACGCCACTGGGCCGAGTTGACGACGGACGAGATTCGGGATCGTGACATGGGTTGCGCCATTGCCGTGCTGCCCGTCGCCGCCATCGAGCAGCACGGCCCTCACCTGCCCTTGGCCACCGACGCAATCATCGCCGAGGGCTATCTCGCGCGCCTGATGGCGCTGCCGGCCGACGATCTCGACGTGCTGCTCCTGCCTATCCAGGTGATCGGCAAATCCGACGAGCACGAGAGCTTTCCCGGCACCCTGTCGCTGACCACGGCGACGGCCCTGCAGGCTTGGGCCGGGATCGGCGATGCCGTCCGCCGGGCCGGCTGCTCCAAGCTCGTCATCGTCACCTCGCATGGCGGCAACAGCGGCCTGATCGACCTGTTGGCCGGGGACTTGCGCGGGCGCCACGCGATGGTGGCGGTGACCACCGCCTGGAGTCGGTTCGGCTACCCGGATCAACTGTTTCCCGAATTGGAGATTCTTCACGGCATCCATGGCGGCGGCATCGAGACCGCCCTGATGCTGGCCCTGCGGCCGGACCTGGTGCGGCGTCAGGAGATCACGGATTTCACACCGCGCACGCTGGCGATGACGCGGACCTTCACGCACCTGCGCGCCGGTCGCCCCGCCGCCTTCGCCTGGCGGGCGGAAGACCTCAACCCGGCCGGTGCCATCGGCGATGCCCGGCTCGGTACGGCGGAGGCGGGGACCCTTGCCCTCGACCATGGCGCAAAAGCCTTCCTCGAACTCCTGCGCGACGTCGATCGCTTCCGTCTTGCCGAGTGAGACATGGACACGTGAGACATCGGACAGGGCGAGGGTCGGTCCCATGCGCTCCGTAACCTTCGGAGATGCCGGCGCGAACAAGCGTGATGCGGGAGGCCCGACCCCCCGGATCATGGAGCACACCCGATGGCCTGTGCCGTCCCGGCCGGACACGTCCTGCCCGCCCCGCGTGCCCGCGATGCCTTCGGCTGGCCCCGAAGCCCCCGACACCCGGCGGTGCGTGGTGGACTGCTGGAGCGCATGACCCCGGACCAAGCTCTCGCGGCCGGCATGGCGGCCGCCCAGGCAGGTGACGCGGAGGCCTATCGCTGCCTGTTGCGCGACTGCCTGCCGGTGATCGCCGGGATGGCGCGGGCACAGGGCGTCCGGCCGGAGGCGGTGGACGACGTCGTTCAGGACGTGCTGCTGACGATCCATCGGGCGCGGGCGACCTACGACCCGGCCCGGCCTTTCCTGCCCTGGCTGCGCGCCATCACCCAGCGGCGGGCCATCGACCGGATGCGCCGGGCCGGCCGACGCCCGCGGGAGGTCCATGATCCCATCGCCTACGAGGCGGAGGTCGATCGCGGCCCCGCTCCGGAGCACGGACTGGAGGCGCGCGACCGCCAGCGCAGCCTCGCCCGGGCGGTCGCCGCCCTGCCCGAAGGACAGCGCCAGGCGGTGGAGCATCTCGCCCTGCAGGAGCGCAGCCTGGACGAGACGGCCGCGTTGACGGGACGCAGCAAGGGCGCCCTGAAGGTGAACCTGCACCGGGCGCTCAAGGCCCTGCGCCGGACGCTCGGGCCGGGATCCACCGATCAGGACGCGGCCGGTGGCCCCCGGACGGACGAGCGAGGACACCACGATGCCTGATGCGCCCCGCACGCCCGCGCAGGACCGCCTCGTGGACACCCTCGCCGGCGGTCTGCGGCCGGTCCGGCGCCTGCCTGCGCCGTCGTTGCGGGCGCTCGCCTGGTGCGCGGCCGCTCTCGGGCTGGGCCTCGCGCTAATGCCGTTCGCCGATCTCGAGGCTCTTCGCGCCCGCATGGCGGTGGCCGACCTGCGCTACGCCGCCCTCGGCGCGGTGCTGACCGCCGTCGCGGCGGTCGTCGCGGCGTTCCAGACCAGCGTGCCGGGACGCTCCTCCGCCTGGGCGTTGCTGCCCCTGGCGCCGGTCGCCCTCTGGATCGGCGCCAGCGGTGCCGGCTGCCTGCGCGACTGGGTGGTGCCCGGGGCCGATTCGGCCGACATGCACCAGACCGGCGGATGCGTCGCCTTCCTGCTCACCGTCTCGATCCCGCTGTCGCTGGTCCTCGTCTGGATGCTGCGGCGGGCCTGCCCCCTGCGTCCCAACCTCACGGCGGCCCTGGCAGGACTCTCGGCGGCGGCGGCGGCGGCGGCACTCCTCGTGCCGTTTCACCCGCACGACGCCACCGCGACGGACCTCGCCCTCCATGCGCTCGTGGTCGGCCTCGTGATCGCGGGCAACAGCCTCGCCGGCGGACGCCTGCTCGGACGGGGCTGAGCCGCGTCACGTCCAGGCGAGGAGAACCTCCTCGGTGGTCACGGGGTGGACCTGCTGGCCGTCGCGGCGATGACACGTCGTCGGCAGGGCGTCGTGCGCCTCGTCCGGGCATCGCCAGGGTGTCGATGCCGCGCGTCCGCGGGCGGGCATCGAGGTCGGTGCCGGTGCTAGCCGCCTCGGGTGCCGCGGCCTTCGCCCGGATGCTGGGCCAGGATGAAGCGGTGAAGCTGGTGCGCGCCGAGGCGCGCCGGGGCGCGCACGCCACTCGCTCACGATCCCCTCCCCTCTTGTCCACCGCCGGCCCTGGACGGGCCGGTCTGGATCAACCGCGATTGCGGAGCGGAGTTCTGTGAAATGATGCCCGGAGCCTGAGGCTAGAGGCTCCCTTTGTCGAAATAAAATGCATTCCGTCAAAAACTGAACACGACGTGCGCCCGTCGGTTCTCGGGTTATCCGGAGGCCGATGTCTCCGTGTACACGCCCATCGCACCGCCGCCAGCGTGACGAATGGGCTCTTCTTGTTCGAGAATGGCGAGATCTCCGCATGTTGTACTATGATAAGCGCCTCCAATACCCCGTGAAGGTCGACAGTCCGGACCCGATCTTCGCGCGGATGCTGCAGCAGGCCATCGGCGGTATCGAGGGCGAGATCCGCGTCTGCATGCAGTACTTCTTCCAGGGCTGGGGGGCGCGCGGACCGACGACCAAGTACCGCGACATGCTGCTCAACACCGCGACGGAGGAGATCGGCCATATCGAGATGCTGGCCACCGCGGTGGCGCTGAATCTCGAGACCGCGCCGACGGCGCTGCAGGAGGAGGGGGCGGCCGATGGCGTCGTCGGAGCCGTGATGGGCGGGGCGAACCCGCGCCACGCCATCGAGGGCATGCTGCACCGGCACGTGCTCTCCACCGGCCTGGCGGCCTACCCGGCCAATTGCGACGGCGTGCCCTTCGACATGAGCCATGTCTACGCCAGTGGAAATCTCGCGGCGGACATGTATTGCAACGTCGCCGCCGAGACGACGGGCCGTGTCCTGGCGGTTCGCCTGTTCAACGCCGCCCATGATGCCGGCATGAAGGACATGCTGCACTTTCTCATCGCGCGGGACACCATGCACCAGCAGCAATGGCTCGCGGTGATCGAGGAGCTCGGCGGCGACGAAGGCAACCTGCCGATCCCGAACAGCTTCCCGCAGAGCAAGGAACACGAGAAGTTCAATTACAACTTCTTCGCCACCACCCGCGACGGCGCCCCGCCGCCGGCCGGGCGCTGGACCAGCGGGCCGTCCCTCGACGGCAAGGGCACGTTCACGGTGGTCCAGAACGAGCCGATGGGCGAGGTGCCCGATCTCGGTCCGGCGCGGCCCGACAGCGGTGCGCAGACCCAGCAGATGTGAGGCTCCGGACGCGCCGGTATACCGGCGGGGTCGTGTCGAGGTCGCGGGGTTTTCGCCCCGCGCCGCTCAGGCGGCGCGGATCGCGGCCGCGACCTCGCCCGGATACTCCTCGTGCGGGCTGAGCGCGCCCGGCACCGAGGCCCGGGCGACCCGGCCGGTGGCGATCAGCGCGTCCATCTCGGCGCCGGAGCGGCGCGGCGCCCGCTCCGGCCGCAGGACCAGGACCGGCGGCAGGCCGGGAGCGTCGAACAGGTCGAGGAAGTCCCGGCGGCTGGCGAAGGGGTCGAGGCCGCCGGTGACGAAGGCG
Organism: Methylobacterium sp. Leaf104; assembly: GCF_001422885.1. Taxonomy (GTDB): domain Bacteria; phylum Pseudomonadota; class Alphaproteobacteria; order Rhizobiales; family Beijerinckiaceae; genus Methylobacterium. The sequence continues at coordinate 361,964 of NZ_LMMZ01000012.1, forward strand.
GCGGTGCCGAAGCGGCCGCCGTTCTGGCGGGTGATGGCGTGCTTGTCGGCGATGACGCCCGGGGTGACGTGGTCGGGGTCGGCATAGACGTGGGCGCGCATCATCCGGCCGATGACCGGGCGGCTGATGTTGATGCGGTAGAGGGCGTCGCCCAGGAGCGGCAGCTCGACGGCCCGGCGCAGGCCGGCGAACAGGCCCTTGCGCTCCGGCCCGAGGGCGGTGGGCAGGGGCCCGCGCCAGGTCGGGGCGACGAGGACGAGGCGCGCGAAGGCCCGGGGGTGGCGCCGGGCGGCGGCCACGAGGTAGCCGGCCGCGTGGCCGGCCGCGACGCCGAGGGCGTAGGGCCCGGGGGCCTCCGCCAGCAGGGCGTCGAGGAAGGCGTGCATCGTCTCCGGGTTCATCGGCACCCGGGCGCGGACATGGTCGCCGAAGCCCGGCCAGTCCGGCACGAGGCAGCGATAGGCGTGGCCGAGATCCTTGGCCAGGGGCCGCATCTCGACCCGGGCCGAGATCGAGGACAGGGCCGGCAGCAGCAGAGCGTCGGGGCCGCTGCCCACGACGTCGTAGGGGGTCGGGACGCGGCGCCCGGCGAATTTCAGCGCGAAGCTCCGGGCGGAATGGGCCGGGTCGATCATCGTACGCCTCTTCCTCGCTTCCGGGACGATTCCACCGGCACCAGATGGGGCATGGCCGGCCGCACCGGCACGCGACCGAGCGACGCCCCGAAAGGGGCTTCGCTCGGAAACTCGTGACGCGATCCGGCGACGCCCCGAAAGAGGCTTCGCTCGGAAACTCGTGACGCGATCCGGCGACGCCTCGGGAAGCGGCTTCGCCCGGAGCCGGGTCGATCGATCCGGCGATGCCCCGGGATCAGGTGCGGAGGAGCTCGTTGATGGCGGTCTTGGAGCGGGTGCCGGCGTCGACGCGCTTGACGATTACCGCGCAGTAGAGGCCCGGGCCGGGGCTGCCGTCGGGCAGGTCCTTGCCCGGCGTGGTGCCGGAGACCACCACCGAGTAGGGCGGCACCCGGCCGTACATCACCTCGCCGGTGGTCCGGTCGATGATCTTGGTGGAGGCGCCGATATAGACGCCCATGGAGAGCACGCTGCCCTCGCCGACGATCACGCCCTCGGCCACCTCGGCGCGGGCGCCGATGAAGCAGTTGTCCTCGATGATGACCGGGTTGGCCTGGAGCGGCTCGAGCACGCCCGCGATGCCGGCGCCGCCGGAGATGTGGCAGTTCTTCCCCACCTGGGCGCAGGAGCCGATGGTGACCCAGGTGTCGACCATGGTGCCCTCGCCCACATGGGCGCCGAGGTTGATGAAGCTCGGCATCAGCACCGCGCCGGGGGCGATGTAGGAGCCGCGGCGCACCACGCAGCCGGGCACCGCCCGGAAGCCGGCCTCGCGAAAATGCTTCTTCTTCCAGCCCTCGAACTTCGAGGGCACCTTGTCCCACCAGGTGGCGCCGTCGGGGCCGCCATGGATGATCTCCATGTCGTTGAGGCGGAAGGAGAGCAGCACCGCCTTCTTGAGCCACTGGTTGACCTGCCAGTCGTCGCCGACCTTCTCGGCGACCCGGGCCTTGCCGGAATCGAGCAGGGTCAGGGCCTCCTCGACGGCCTCGCGCACGGCGCCCTTGGTGCCGGTGTCGATGCCGGCGCGCTCCTCCCAGGCGGTCTCGATGGTGGCGGCGAGGTCGGCGGGGGACGCGTGGTGCGACATGGGGCAGGTTCCGGCAACGGATCGGGACGGGCCCCGTGCTTACAAAAGCCCGTCCGGCCTGTCACCTTCGCGGCGGCGCGCGTCGGGACGGCGCCGGGCGGCCGGGCTCACCCCGCGGTCATGGGCTTGGAGCTGGCATGGCCGCAGGCGTCGTAGCGGCGCTCGATGAAGAAGTAGTCCTTCATGGTGGTGTTGAAGTACTTGGCCGAGACGGAGACCTCGCGCTTGGCGGGCCGCCCCTCGGTGATGGCGCTGGGCACCCGCTCGATGGTGCAGCACTCGGTCTTGTCCCCGAGATAGTCGAGCCGGTTGGCATAGGCCCGCCCGCCGTGATCGCCGTTCTTGACGATGTCGCGGATCATGATGTCGACATAGGCCTCGTCGGGCAGGGTCGCGTTGGTCTCGTAGCAGATCAGCAGCCGGGTCGACTGCTCGTAGAGCAGGTAGCCCCCGCCGGCGACCGCCGTCGCGAAGAAGGTGATGACCGCCGCCTGGGCGGCCCATCCCTTCGGTTTCTCCTCAGCGGCTTGCGCCATCGCAGTCACACACCTCCGCGGGCCAGGCCGGCGCCGCCCGGAGGGCGCGGGACATGGCTTCGCCCGCACGCCGGACGACGCGCAGGGCCGAGCTTGCACCGAAAATCATGACAAATGGTTTCGGAAATCGGGAGGTTCGTCGCGTTCGGGAGATCGGGAACGGCGCCGGGCTTTCGAAAGCCCGCGGGCTCGGATCTCCCGGCCGAACGCGTCCGGCAGGCCCGTCCCTGCTCCTCAGGGCGCGATCCGGTCGAACCGGTCGCTCAACCCGGCGAGGTCGCCCGCGAAGGTGGCGAGGTCGGCGCTGAGCTCGCCGTGGATCGCCTGGGCGGCGTCGGGAAACTCCTCCAGCACCCGGCGCATCAGGGTCGGGGTGATGCGGACCACCTCGGCGGGGCTCGCCGCGTCGGCGTCGCAGGGGCGCTCGCCGCGCTGGAACAGGGCGAGGCGCCCGATCAGGCCCGACCGGCCGACGGTGACGGGGGCCGCGCGTCCGCCCCGCGGGGTCAGCGTGAGGCTGCCCGACATCACCACGTAGCCGCCGTCTCCGCGCTCCCCCTGCGCGAACAGGCGCTCGCCCGCGGCCAGGCTGCGGCGCTCCGCGGCGAAGGAGAGCAGGCGCAGGGCGTCCCGGCCCATGAAGCCGAACAGCGGGGCGGCGCTCAGAATCGCGATGTCGTCGTCGAGCCCCACCTGCCGCCCTTCCAGTGCCGCGCTGCCGGACCAGCTTAGCCGAAGCGCCGGGCGCGTGAAACGGCGGGGTTTCCGATGCCGGGAACCGAGCGTTCGCCCCGCGGCGCGCCCCTGCGCGCTTGATCCGGCACGCGACGGAGGCCGTCGACGACGATCCGATGCCGCGGACGTCGCGCGAATAGCGCGGTCGACGGATCGGATTGCCGAAAGAGGGCGCGTCACGACGCGGGTCGCGAGACCCGGTCGGGCACGGCCCTAGGGCAGCAGCTTGTAGCCGCCGCCCTCGGTGACGAGGATCGCGGCCAGGGCTGGGTTCGGCTCGATCTTCTGGCGCAGGCGGTAGATGTGGGTCTCGAGGGTGTGGGTGGTGACCTGCGCGTTGTAGCCCCAGACCTCGGCGAGCAGGGTGTCGCGGCCGACCACCTCGCGGCCCGCCCGGTAGAGGAAGCGCAGGATCGCGGTCTCCTTCTCGGTGAGCTTCAGCTTCGAGCCGCGCTCGCCCACCAGCAGCTTGGCGCCGGGGCGGAAGGTGTAGGGGCCGATCTGGAACACGGCGTCCTCGCTGGCCTCGTGGCTGCGCAGGTGGGCGCGGATGCGCGCCAGCAGGACGGCGAACTTGAACGGCTTGGTGACGTAGTCGTTGGCGCCGGCCTCCAGGCCCTCGACCGTGTCGTCCTCGGAATCCTGCGCCGTCAGCATGATGACCGGTCCGCGATAGCCGCTGCGGCGCATGGCGCGCACGGCCTCGCGCCCGTCCATGTCGGGCAGGCCGACATCCATCACCGCGAGGTCGATCCGGTCCTCGGTGACGCGCGTGATCGCGCTCTGCCCGTCGAGGGCCGTCAGGACGGTGAATTCATCGTACAGATCGAGCTGCTCCATCAGCGTCTCGCGCAGCGAGGCGTCGTCGTCGCAGATCAGCAGGCGATGGGTATTCGGCATCGACCGAAGGACTTTCAGGCAGTTTGCAGGACGTGCCGCTGGTCCCTGAGGACCATCGGCGGGCGGTGGCGAACAGGATCAACGGTTGCGGCGACTTTCGACGGCACCATGATGACACGGGGCCACTATCTTGCCGTATGTAAATCGCATCGCGCACATTAAACCAAGAATTCCGGCCGCGCACAATACGGTTGTGCGCAGCCTAACCCCCGCGAAACGGCCGGGACCTGCGAAAAGTTTCAGGTCGACCAGCGGATTGGCAGCTTTGCGCGGCCGGGCGATAAGCGCCCTCATGAAGCGGACCATCCTTCCCCGCCTGCGCGTGCGCGCGCTCGTGACCGACCGGACCCGCGGCCAGCTCCTCGCCGGCACGGCCGTCCTCCCCTGCGCCCTCGGGCGGGGCGGGATCACACAGGACAAGCGCGAGGGGGACGGCGCCTCGCCGCGCGGCACGTTCCGCCTGCGCGGCGGGGTCTACCGGCCGGACCATTTCGCGAGCCGGCCGGCGAGCCCCCTCCCCTTGCGGGCGAGCGCCCCCGGCGACGGCTGGTGCGACGACGCCCGGGACCGGCGCTACAACCGGCCGATCCGCCTGCCCGCCCCGGGGGTCGGGCACGAGCGGATGTGGCGGGAGGACGGGCTCTACGACCTCGTGGTCGACCTCGACTACAATCGCGGGCCGATCCGGCCCGGCCGCGGCTCGGCGATCTTCCTGCACGTGGCGCGGGGCGGCTTCCTGCCGACGGAGGGCTGCGTCGCCCTGCGCCGGGCCGACCTCGTGCGCCTGCTGCGCCGGGTCGGCCCGGGCACCCGGATGCGGATCGGCTGAAGCGCCTCGGGCCGCCCGGGCGCGCAGGGCGGCGGAGCGTGCTCCGCTCGACCATCCGGCGGCGGACCTATATCGAGTTGCCGGCTCAGTACTTGGAATAGCCGGCTTCGCAATATTGGCTCTGTGCGGCGCCCGCATCCGAGGAAATCTCGCGCGGCACCGCGTCGTCCCGGGGCCGCGCAGCGGAGCCCAGGATCCGGACATGCGAGGGGCGCAGGATCGGAGCCTGCCGCGGCGCCCCGGAACGACGATGCGGCGCGATCGGCGAGCGCCCCACCCGACGGGATGGAGCGCCCGCACACGCGACCGGCGCGAGGGGGAGAGGCGAAGGTCCCTCCCCTCCTTCCCTCAGGCCGACGCCTCGGCCGAGGCCGCCGTCAGGGCCGTCATGTTGACGATGCCGCGCACGGTGGCGGTGGGGGTGAGGATGTGCACGGGCCTGGCCGCGCCGAGCAGGATCGGGCCGACGGAGACGCTCTGGCCGGCCACCACCTTCAGGGCGTTGAAGGTGATGTTGGCCGCCTCCAGGTTCGGCATGACCAGGAGGTTGGCCTCGGCGGTGAGGGCCGAGTCCGGCCGCAGGCGGCCGAGGATCGTCGGGCTCAGCGCCGTGTCGGCCGACATCTCGCCGTCGATCGCGAGATCCGGCGCCTGGGCGCGGATGAGGCGCAGGGCCTCCTGCATCTTGCGCGACACCGGATCGTCGACGCTGCCGAAATTCGCCGACGAGACCAGGGCGACGCGGGGCGTCTGGCCGAAGCGGCGCATCTCCTCGGCGGCCAGCACCGTCATCCCGGCGATCTCCGCGGCACTCGGGTCGCGGTGGATGTAGGGATCGCAGATGAACAGCGTGTGCCGGGGCAGCTGCAGCAGGCCCATGGCGGCGAGGCCCGGGACGCCGGGCTTCAGGCCGATCGCCCCGGTCACCTCGGCGAGGTGGGCCGGGTAGGTGCCGGTGGTGCCGCAGAGCATGCCGTCGACCTCGCCGGCGGCGAGGAGCCGGGCGGCCCGCACCGTGGCGCCGGTCTCCGGCCCGGTCTCGGCGACGTGGACGTCCGTGCCGATGCGCAGGCGCAGGCCGAGGCTGGCGATCCGGCTCGCGATGGCCTCGGCGCGGCCGACCAGGACCGGCGTGGCGAGGCGCTCGTCGACCACCACCTGGGCGGCGCGCAGCACGCGGTCCTCCTCGCCCTCGGCATAGGCGATCCGCTTGGCGCCGGCCTCCGAGGCGGCGGCGAAGACGGGCTGCATCACCGTGCCGGAGGTGTAGACGAGGCGCTCCAGGGAGCGGCGGTAGGATTCGATGTCCTTGAACGGCCGGGCGGCGACGCCGCTGTCGATGGCGGCCTGGGCCACCGCCGGGGCGACGGTGGTGATCAGGCGCGGGTCGAAGGGGCGCGGGATCAGGTAGTCGGGGCCGAAGCGCAGGTCGTGGGCGCCGTAGGCGGCGGCCACCACGTCGGATTGCTCGGCATGGACGAGGTCGGCGATGGCGCGCACGGCGGCGAGCTTCATCGCCTCGTTGATCTCGGTGGCGCCGACGTCGAGGGCGCCCCGGAAGATGAAGGGGAAGCACAGGACGTTGTTGACCTGGTTCGGGTAGTCCGAGCGGCCGGTGGCGATGAGGCAGTCCGGCCGGACCTGCTTGGCCAGCGCCGGCAGGATCTCCGGGTCGGGGTTGGCGAGCGCCAGGATGATCGGCTTGTCGGCCATGCCGGCGACCATCTCGGGCTTGAGCACGCCGCCCTGGGAGACGCCGAGGAAGATGTCGGCGCCCTTGACGGCGTCCCCGAGGGTGCGCGCCGCGGTGTCCCGGGCATAGGCCCGCTTCTGCTCGTCGAGGGAGGCCATCCGGTCGGTGGAGACCACGCCGCGGGAATCGCAGACCAGGATGTTCTCGCGCTTCAGGCCGAGGCCCACCAGGATGTTGAGGCAGGCGATGGCGGCCGCCCCCGCGCCCGAGCAGACCAGGGTGGCGGATTCGATCGGCTTGCCCACCACCTGGAGCGCGTTGATCAGGGCGGCCGCGGCGACGATGGCGGTGCCGTGCTGGTCGTCGTGGAAGACCGGGATCTTCATGCGCTCGCGCAGCTTCGTCTCGATCACGAAGCACTCGGGGGCCTTGATGTCCTCGAGGTTGATGCCGCCGAAGGTCGGCTCCAGCCGGGCGACGGTCTCGATGAACTTCTCCGGGTCGGTCTCGTCGACCTCGATGTCGAACACGTCGATGCCGGCGAACTTCTTGAACAGGCAGCCCTTGCCCTCCATCACGGGCTTGCCGGCCAATGCGCCGATGTTTCCGAGGCCGAGCACGGCCGTGCCGTTGGTGATGACGGCCACGAGGTTGCCGCGCGAGGTCAGGCTGTAGGCTTCCTCCGGATCGTGGTGGATGGCCATGCAGGCGGCGGCGACGCCCGGGGAATAGGCGAGCGCGAGGTCGCGCTGGGTGCTCATGTCCTTGGTCGGCTGGACCGTGATCTTCCCCGGCGTCGGGAAGCGGTGATAGTCGAGGGCGGCCCGGGTCAGGGCGGCCTCGGTGCCGGCATCGGCATTCGCGGCGGCGCCCGCGGTGCGCAGGTCGGTGTCTTTGCTCATGGTGCGATCCTTCGGTTTCGGGTGACAGGCGCCGTCCGCCCCGCCGAGGGCGGGGACGGTGGCATCCGGATGGGGAGGGTGGAGACGGGGGAGGCGTCCTGCGCGTCGGCGGCTCAGGACGGACCGGGATCCGCCGGCGATTCCGGCTCGGGCGGCTCGGGCTCGGGCGGCTCCGGCGGTCCCGCCGCCGGCGGGGCCGGATCGGGTCCGCCCGCGGCCGCCCGGCGCCCCTCGGCGAGAAGGTCGAGGACCTGCGCCCGGGCCAGGTCCCAGTCGCGCCGGGCCCAGCTCATCTGGCGGTGCAGGTAATCCTGCTGGAGCCGCAGCATCGCCGGCAGGCTGCGCGCCGACATCAGCCCGTGCACCAGGGTGAGGTTGGCGGCGATCTGCCGGTGGATGTTGCGGGCCATCAGCCGGCCCGCGGCCTGCAGGTCGGCGTCGACGTCGGCGCGCGCCGCGCGGCGCATCGTGGCGAGACGGTCGAGGGTGCTCTCGACGGCCTCCGTGACGGCATCGCGGGCGGCCTCGGCGCGCCGGAGGGCCGGGTCGGATGCGGGCTCGTTCGATGACATCAGCGCGTCTCCCGAAGCCGGAGCCGGAATGGGCTCCGCGAGGACCGCACCGGCCTCGGCGCGGTCCTGTCTTCCCGATGCGGCCCGCGATCCGCGGGGGTCGGCCTCGAAGACCGGTCCCGAATGACCGGCCTAGTGACCGGCTTTCTTCGGACCGTCCTTCCGGGGCATGTAGAGGTCGGTGATGGTGCCCTCGAAGGCCTCGGCCGCCAGTCCGATCGTCTCCGACAGGGTCGGGTGCGGGTGGATGGTCAGGCCGATATCCTCGGCATCCGCCCCCATCTCGATGGCGAGCGCGGCCTCGGCGATGAGGTCACCGGCCGAGGGGCCGACGATGCCGCAGCCGAGGATGCGGTCGGTCTCGGGGTCGAACAGGACCTTGGTCAGGCCCTCCTCGCGCCCCAGCGCCAGGGAGCGCCCGGAGGCCGCCCAGGGGAACACGCCCTTGCCGACCTTGATGCCCTTCCCCTTGGCCTCGTTCTCCGTCAGGCCGACCCAGGCCACCTCCGGGTCGGTATAGGCGACCGAGGGGATGACCTTGGCGTCGAAGGCGCTGGCCTTGCCGGCGGCCACCTCGGCCGCGACCTTGCCCTCGTGCGTCGCCTTGTGGGCCAGCATCGGCTGGCCGACCACGTCGCCGATGGCGAAGATGTGGGGCACGTTGGTGCGCATCTGCTTGTCCACCGCGATGAAGCCGCGCTCGTCCACGGCGACCCCGGCCGCCTCCGCGCCGATGCGCTTGCCGTTCGGGCGCCGCCCCACCGAGACCAGCACCTTGTCGAAGGTGTCGCTGGCCGGCGCGGTGCCGCCCTCGAACGAGACCTTCAGCCCCTCCGGCGTCGCCTCCACGGCGGTGACCTTGGCCTTGAGGTGGATCGCCTCGTACTGCTTGCTGATCCGCTTCATCAGCGGCGTGACCATGTCCTTGTCGGCGCCGGGGATGATCTGGTCCATCAGCTCGACGATGGTCACCTTCGATCCGAGGGCGTGGTAGACGGTGGCCATCTCCAGCCCGATGATGCCGCCGCCGATCACGAGGAGGCGGGCCGGCACGCCGTCGAGTTCCAGCGCCCCGGTCGAGTCGAGGACCCGCGGGTCGTCGTGCGGGATGAAGGGCATCTGCACCGGCTCGGAGCCGGCCGCGATGATGGCGTGGTCGAAGCCGATCACCCGGGTCTTGCCCTCGTGCTCGACCGCGACCTGGTTCGGGCTGACGAAGCGGGCCTCGCCCGTCACCACCGTGACCTTGCGCTGCTTGGCCAGCCCGTTGAGGCCGCCGGTCAGGCGCTTGACCACCCCGTCCTTCCAGTCGCGCAGCTTGTCGATGTCGATCTGCGGCGCGGTGAAGCTGATGCCGTGCGCCGCCATGGCGTGGCTCTCGTCGATGACCTTGGCGGCGTGCAGCAGGGCTTTGGACGGGATGCAGCCGACGTTGAGGCAGACGCCGCCCAGATTCGGCCAGCGCTCGACCAGCACCACCGACTGCCCGAGATCGGCCGCCCGGAAGGCGGCGGTGTAGCCGCCGGGGCCGGCGCCGATGACGAGGACCTGGGCCCGCATCTCCTCGCCGGAGACGGGGGCCGCTCCCTTCGGGGCTGGCGCGGGCGCCGCCCCGCCGGTGGCGGTGGCCGAGGAGCCGTAGCCGGCCTGGCCCTCGCCCGGGGCGTGGACGGGCGCACCGGCGCCGTTCGCGGGCGCACCCGCGGCGGCCTTGGTGGTGTCGGTGACGGCGGGCTTCGGCGCGCCGGCGCCGGCGGCCTCGGCCATCACCAGGATCAGGTCGCCCTGGCTCACCGCGTCGCCCGGCTTGATCCGCACCTCGGCCACCGTGCCGGCCACCGGGGACGGGATGTCCATGGTGGCCTTGTCGGATTCCAGCACGATGATCACGTCGTCGACCGAGATCACGTCGCCGGGGCTGACGCTGACCTCGATCACGGGCACGTTCTTGAAGTCGCCGATATCCGGCAGGTGGACGTCGTTGCTGCTCATCGCTTCACCTCACTCGTTTGTCCGCGCAACCGGGCCCCGTCAGACGACGAGGCGCCGGACGTCCTCCAGGACGTGGGCGAGGTGGCGGGCGAAGCGCGCGGCGAGCGCTCCATCGATGACGCGGTGGTCGTAGGAGAGGGAGAGCGGCACGATCAGGCGCGGCTTGAACTCGGTGCCGTTCCAGACCGGGCTCATCTTCGCGCGGGCGACGCCCAGGATCGCGACTTCCGGCGCGTTGACCAGCGGCGTGAAGGAGGTGCCGCCGATGCCGCCGAGGCTGGAGATCGAGAAGGTGGCGCCCTGCATGTCGGCCGCCCCGAGCTTGCCGTCGCGGGCTTTCGCCGAGATCGCCCCGAGGTCGCGGCTGATCTCGATGATGCCCTTGCGGTCGGCATCCTTGATCACCGGCACCACGAGGCCGTCCGGCGTGTCGACCGCCACGCCGATGTTGTAGTAGCGCTTGAGGATCAGCGCGTCCTTCTCGGGCGAGAGCGAGGCGTTGAACTCGGGGTGCTTGCGCAGGGCCGAGACCGCGGCCTTGATCAGGAAGGCCAGCAGGGTGACGCGGTAGCCCTTGTCCTTGAGCTCCTTGCCCTGGTTGTCGAGCTCCTTGCGATAGGCGTCGGTCTCGGTGATGTCCGACTCGTCCTGGTGGGTGACCAGGGGCACGTTGAGCCAGGACCGGTGCAGGTGCGCGCCGGAGATCTTCTTGATCCGCGAGAGGGGCTGGGTCTCGATCGGGCCGAACTTCGAGAAGTCGACGGCCGGGATCTCCGGGATGCCCATGCCGCCGCCCGAGAAGGCGGCCGTGCCGGAGGCGGCGGCGGGGGCCGCCGAGCGGGTGAGGTGACCCTTCACGTCCTCCTTGGTGATCCGGCCCTTCTCGCCGGTGCCCTTCACCGCCGTCAGGTCGAGGCCGAGCTCGCGGGCGAGGCGCCGCACGCCGGGGCTGGCATGGACCTGGGAGAAGTCGGGGAGGTTGCCGGCGGGCGCGGCCGACGGAGCGGGCGCAGGGGCGGCCGGGGCGGCGCTCGGGGCCGGCTCCTGCTTGGCCAGCAGCGCGGCGCTGTCGGCGCCGGCGGGCGCGTCGGCGGCCTTCTCGGCGGCCTTGGCGCCACCCTGGGACGCCTCGCCCTTGAACACGAGCAGCGGCGAGCCCTCGCTCACCTTGTCGCCGAGCTTGACCAGGATCTTCTCGACCACGCCGGCGCTCGGCGAGGGCACGTCCATGGTCGCCTTGTCGGATTCCAGCGAGACCAGCGGGTCGTCGGGCCCGATCGTGTCGCCCTCCTTCACGTGGATCTCGATGATCGGGATGTCCTTGAAGTCGCCGATGTCCGGAATCTGGATCTCGATGCCCACTGCGCGTTCTCCCTGGCTGAGTCGGAGCCTCTCGCGGGCTCCCTCGTCCGGTGGTGTGTTCGGTGAAAGGTCGGGAAGTCTGGTGCGCCGGCCGCCGCGGAGGCGGCCGGCGCCGGGTCGGATCAGACGGTCCAGGGTGCCGGCCGGTCCGTGTCGATGCCGTACTTGGCGAGGGCGTCGGCCACGGTCTGGGCCGGGATCACGCCGTCCTCCGCGAGGCTGTGCAGGGCCGCCACCACGACCCAGTGCCGGTTGACCTCGAAGAAGTCGCGCAGGCGGACCCGGTAGTCGGACCGGCCGAAGCCGTCGGTGCCGAGCACCCGGTAGCGGCCGGGCACCCAGGTGCGGATCTGGTCGGCGAACAGGCGCATGTAGTCCGTCGAGGCGATCACCGGGCCGGTGCGGCCGGTCAGGCAGGTCTCGACGTGGGAGAGGCGCTTGCCCTCCAGCGGATGCAGCAGGTTCCAGCGCTCCGCCGCCATGGCGTCGCGGCGCAGCTCCGTGAAGCTCGGGCAGCTCCAGATGTCGGCGCTGATGCCGAAATCCTGCTCCAGCAGCTCGGCCGCGGCGATGACCTCGCGCAGGATGGTGCCCGAGCCCAGGAGCTGGACCCGGTGACCCTCGGTCTTCTCCTTGGCACCCTCCTTGAAGAGGTACATGCCCTTGATGATGTCGGCCTCCGCGCCCTCCGGCATGCCGGGGTGCTCGTAGTTCTCGTTCATCACGGTGATGTAGTAGAACACGTCCTCCTGCTCGGCATACATCCGGCGCAGGCCGTCCTGCACGATCACCGCCACTTCGTACGAGAAGGTCGGGTCGTAGGAGACGCAGTTCGGGATGGTCGACGACATGAGGTGGCTGTGGCCGTCCTCGTGCTGCAGGCCCTCGCCGTTCAGGGTCGTGCGCCCGGCGGTGCCGCCGATCATGAAGCCGCGCGCCCGCATGTCGCCCGCCGCCCAGGCGAGATCGCCGATCCGCTGGAAGCCGAACATCGAGTAGTAGACGTAGAACGGGATCGTCGGCGCGTCGGAATGCGAGTAGGAGGTCGCGGCCGCGATCCAGGACGACATCGCGCCCGGCTCGTTGATGCCCTCCTGGAGCATCTGACCGTTCTTGTCCTCCTTGTAGTACATCAGCTGGTTGGCATCCTCCGGCCGGTAGAGCTGGCCGACCTGGGAGAAGATGCCGAACTGGCGGAACATGCCCTCCATGCCGAAGGTGCGGCTCTCGTCGGGCACGATCGGCACGATGCGGTTGCCGATGTTCTTGTCGCGCAGCAGCGTGTTGAGGATGCGCACGAAGGCCATGGTGGTGGAGATCTCGCGGCCCGCGGTCTCCTTGAGCTGGGCCGAGAAGGCCGAGAGCGGCGGGATCTCCAGGGCCTGCGACTTGCGCCGCCGGGCCGGGAGGGGACCGCCGAGCGCTTCCCGCCGCGCCATCAGGTAGCGGTGCTCGGGGCTGCCCTCGGGGAACTTGATGAAGGGGATCTCCTTCAGCTGGTCGTCGGTCAGGTCGATCTGGAAGCGGTCGCGGAACTGCTTGAGGACCGCCTCGCCCATCTTCTTCTGCTGGTGGGTAATGTTCTGGCCCTCGCCGGACTCGCCCATGCCGTAGCCCTTGACGGTCTTGGCGAGGATGAGGGTCGGCTGGCCCTTGTGCTTGGAGGCGGCGCTGTAGGCGGCGAAGACCTTGCGCGGGTCGTGGCCGCCGCGGGTGAGGCGCCAGATGTCGTCGTCGCTCATGTCGGCGACCAGCGCCGCGGTCTCGGGGTAGCGCCCGAAGAAGTGCTCGCGGATATAGGCGCCGTTCTTCGACTTGAAGTCCTGGTACTCGCCGTCGACGCATTCCTCCATCAGGCGCGCCAGCATGCCGGAGCCGTCGCGCTGGATCAGGGCGTCCCAGCCCGAACCCCACAGCACCTTGATGACGTTCCAGCCGGCGCCGCGGAAGTCGGCCTCCAGCTCCTGGACGATCTTGCCGTTGCCGCGCACCGGCCCGTCGAGGCGCTGCAGGTTGCAGTTGATGACGAAGACGAGGTTGTCGAGCTTCTCACGGGCCGCGAGCGCGATGGCGCCGAGGCTCTCCGGCTCGTCCATCTCGCCGTCGCCCATGAAGGCCCAGACCTTGCGGCCGTCGGTCTGCGCGAGGTTGCGGTGGTGCAGGTAGCGCAGGAAGCGGGCCTGGTAGATCGCCATCAGGGGGCCGAGGCCCATGGAGACGGTGGGGAACTGCCAGAAATCCGGCATCAGCCAGGGATGGGGATAGGACGACAGGCCCTTGCCGCCGACCTCCTGCCGGAAGCCGAGGAGCTGCTCCTCGGTGAGGCGCCCCTCGAGGAAGGCGCGGGCATAGACGCCGGGCGAGGAATGGCCCTGCACGTAGATGAGGTCGCCGCCGTGGCTGGCATCGGCCGCGCGCCAGAAATGCATGAAGCCGGTGTCGTAGAGGGTCGCGGCGGACTGGAAGCTGGCGATGTGGCCGCCGAGCTCGGACGAATCCTTGTTCGCCCGCAGGATGATCGCGATGGCGTTCCAGCGGATGGCCGAGCGGATGCGGTGCTCGATCGCCCGGTCGCCGGGATGCGGATCCTGCTTCTCGGGCAGGATCGTGTTCAGGTAGGCCGTATTGGCCGAGTACGGGACCGGGGCGCCCTTCTTGCGGGCGCCGTCGATGACCTGCTCGATCAGGTAATGGGCCCGTTCCGGCCCGTCGACGTCGAGAACGCCGTCCAGCGAATCAAGCCATTCCTGAGTCTCGACGGGGTCGAGGTCGCGGCTACGCTCCATGGGCATCCTCCTGGGATTATTTTGCGGCTCTCACGGGCCGCTCTTTGACTCGCCACCCTTGAGCAGCGTTCGTGCCAACGCCAACCAAGCGCTTTTTGTCTTATGTGGCAATGGCTTCGGCAGAGCGGAAAGTTTTTGGTCTGCGAAGTTTGTTACGGGTTTCAATTTTTTTGTCCGACTTTCCGGACGCGGCCGGCCGGCTTTGGCAGTCCAGGCCCGGCGGGGAGCGTCCGGGAAGCGGCGCCCGGGGCCTCGGGCTCCGGGCGAGGGCGTCCCTCAGTCCCGGGCGCGCTCGAAGGTGACGATGCTGCGGGTCTCGCCCTGGTCGGCCCAGTTCGGCATCACCCGCCAGGGGGTCAGCACGCGCAGGCGGTCGCCCGCGATGGTGAAGCTGCGGGTCTGCTCGGTCCCGACCCATTTCGGGTCCCAGGCCGCATCGAGCTTCGCGGTCCACTGGTCGCCCGCCAGCGTGATCTTGCCGGTGTAGGAGACGAGGGTCTTCATCAGGGCCGCGCGCTCGGCATCGGTCTCGGCGGGCTTGCGGCCCTCCCCGGTGAGCAGGAAGAACACGCGGTCGTCCGGCGTGAAGTAGGCGAAGCCGGTGGGGTGCTCGCCCATGACCGGCCGTGTCCGCCCGTCGGCCCGGGCCTCGACCTCGTAGGAGACCAGCTTCCAGAGCCCTTTCAGGGAGGCCGGCGTCTCGGCCCGGGCCGGGCCGGACAGCAGGCCGGCCGCGGCGAGCGCGGCCAGGGTGGTCGTCGTGCGTGTCCGCATGGTTCGTGTCTCTCCCTGAAGGTGCGTGCCCGCCCCGCCCCGTTGCCCGGGGTCGCGAGAGCCGCCCGCCGGTCGATTCCGGCCCTTCCGGCATAGACCGTTTCGCGCATCCGGGGAGTCGGACCGGGGCGCGGAACCGGGAGTTGTGACGACAGAGAGCCGGTTCCGTCTCACCGGAACCGGCTCTCGCGGCCGTTCGCCTCGCTGCGGCGGGATCCGTGCGGAGGATCCCGGAACGCGGATCAATGCACGAGAATCTTGGAGAGGAAGTTCTGCGCCCGCTCGGAGCGGGCATTGGCGAAGAAGTCCTCCTTGGTGGCGTCCTCGACGATCTCGCCCTTGTCCATGAAGATCACCCGGTTGGCGACCTTGCGGGCGAAGCCCATCTCGTGGGTCACGCACATCATGGTCATGCCCTCGCGGGCGAGCTGCACCATGACGTCGAGCACCTCGCCCACCATCTCGGGGTCGAGGGCCGAGGTCGGCTCGTCGAACAGCATCACCACTGGATTCATGGCGAGCGCCCGGGCGATGGCCACGCGCTGCTGCTGGCCGCCGGAGAGCTGGCCGGGGAACTTCTTGGCATGGGCCGAGAGGCCGACCCGGTCGAGGAGGGCGAGCCCGGTCTTGAGGGCGGTGTCCTCGTCGCGCTTGAGCACCTTCCTCTGCGCCAGGGTCAGGTTCTCGGTGATGGAGAGGTGCGGGAACAGCTCGAAGTGCTGGAACACCATGCCGACCCGGGCGCGCAGCTTCGGCAGGTCGGTCTTCTTGCTGTGGACCGGGGTGCCGTCGACGACGATCTCGCCCTTCTGGAAGGGCTCGAGGGCGTTGACGCACTTGATCAGGGTCGACTTGCCGGAGCCCGAGGGGCCGCACACCACCACGACCTCGCCCTTGTTCACGGCGGTGGTGCAGTCGGTGAGGACTTGGAAGTCCCCGTACCACTTGCTGACGGACTTCATGGTGATCATCGGGCCCGTGGTCACGGGGGCCTGGGCGGTGTTGAGCGACGTGGTCATGGCGGAAATCCTCGTCTGGGATGCGGCGACGCCTCGGCAGGGAGCGTCAGCGGATGATGGCGATCTTCTTCTGGAGGTGGCGCACCGCCATGGAGGCCACGAAGCAGACCGCGAAGTAGACCACGGCCGCGAACAGGTACATTTCCACGAGGCGGCCGTCGCGCTGGGCGATCTTCGAGGCCGCGCCGAGGAAGTCGGTGATCGAGAGGACGTAGACCAGCGAGGTGTCCTGGAACAGGACGATGGTCTGGGTGAGCAGGATCGGCGTCATGTTGCGGAAGACCTGGGGCAGGATCACGCTGCGCATCGAGGCGAAGTAGGTCAGGCCGAGGGCCGAGGCCGCCGCCGCCTGGCCCTTGGGGATCGACTGGATGCCCGCGCGCATGATCTCGGAGAAGTAGGCCGCCTCGAACAGCGTGAAGGTCACCAGCGACGAGGTGAAGGCGCCCACCGTCATCGGCCGGTCGGCCCCGGTCACCCACTGCCCGAGATACGGCACCAGGAAGTAGAACCAGAAGATCACCAGCACGAGGGGCAGCGACCGCATCAGGTTGACGTAGCCCTTGGCCACCTGCGGAATCACCGGGATGCTGGAGAGCCGCATCATGGCGATGAGCGTGCCGAGCACGATGCCGCCGAGGGCGGCGAGGGCCGTCAGCGTCAGGGTGAAGCGCATGCCGTCCAGGAACAGGTACGGCAGCGCGGAGGTGATGACGGAGAAGTCGAAATTCGCGAGCATCGCGGCAATCCTTGAGGAGGAGCAATCCTTGAGGAAGAGAATGCGGAGGGCGTGCCCTCAGCGATGGCCCGGGACGGCGACGCGGCGCTCGATCCAGCCGGAGGTGAAGATCACCACGACGTTGATCAGGACGTAGAGCACGGTGGCGGCGGTGAAGGCCTCGAACACCTGGAACGAGAATTCCTGCATGGCGCGGGCGCGGGCGGTGAGCTCGAGCAGGCCGATGGTGAGGGCGACCGAGGTGTTCTTGAGGTTGTTCAGGAATTCCGAGGTCAGCGGCGGCAGGATCATCCGGTAGGCGCTGGGCAGGAGCACGTAGCGGTAGGTCTGGTAGACGGTCAGGCCCATGGCGGTGCCGGCCATCTTCTGCCCGCGCGGCAGGGCCTGGATGCCCGCGCGCACCTGCTCGGCGACGCGGGAGGCGGTGAAGAACCCGAGGCACACCACCGCCGTGTAGAACGGGGCGTTCGGCAGCTGCTTGATCCAGCCGCCCCAGGTTTCCGGCAGCACCTCCGGCAGCACGAAGTACCAGAGGAACATCTGCACCAGGAGCGGGATGTTGCGGAACAGCTCGACGTAGGTCGTGCCGATGGCGTTGGCGAGCTTCGAGGGCAGGGTGCGCATGACGCCGATGACCGAGCCGAGGAAGAAGGCGATCACCCAGGCGCAGAGCGCCGTCACCACGGTCCACATGAGGCCCGAGAGCAGCATGTCGGCGTAGGTGCCCGTCCCTTCCGGGGACGGTTCGAGGAAGATGCCCCAGTTCCAGTTGTAGTTCATCGCGTCGTCGTCCCCTGTGATCGGGCATCCGGGCGAGCGCCCGTGGCGAAGGTGCGGGCGAGCGCCCGTGAATGTGGCGGTGCTGTGTCGGACAGTGCCGAGACCTTGGCCGGAAGGTCCAGGGCCTGGAGGGTCGCGCCCCGGTCCCTCCCTGACATTTCCAGAGATTTGCTGCTTTTCCGGGCAGATCCCGGCTTGCGGCGCGCAAAGGCCGCCGGCCCGCCCGGGTTGGGCGGACCGACGGCCACGGATCGATTCGAAGGGGAACCTGGGCGGGACATCGGTGCCCGCCCCCTAGCATCATCCGGACCAGAGCCCGGGCAGGCGGGCCGCTGCGCGGCTCAGGCGCGGGCCGGTGTGGCCGCGGGGACACCCGGCGCGGCCGGCCGGCCCAGGGTGAGGATCAGCAGCGCGGCCGCGAGGCAGAGGGCCCCGGCGGCGAAGAAGGCCGGCAGGTAGGTCGCGAGCTCCGCGCGCGAGAGGCCGGCCCCGTAGGCGATCGTCGCCGCGCCGAGCTGGTGGCCGGCGAAGACCCAGCCGAAGACCAGGTTGGCGCGCTCGCGCCCGAACCGCGCCGCGGTCAGGCGCACGGTCGGCGGCACCGTGGCGATCCAGTCGAGGCCGTAGAACACCGCGAACAGCGACAGGCCCACGAAGGAGAAGTCCGAGAACGGCAGGAACATCAGCGAGAGGCCGCGCAGGCCGTAGTACCAGAACAGGAGCCAGCGGTTGTCGTAGCGGTCGGAGAGCCAGCCCGAGGCGACGGTGCCGACGAAGTCGAACACGCCCATCGCCGCGAGCACGCTGGCGCCCTGCACCGGCCCGATGCCGTAATCGGCGCAGAGGGGGATGAAGTGGGTCTGGATCAGCCCGTTGGTGCTGGCCCCGCAGATGAAGAACGTGGCGAACAGCACCCAGAACACGCGGGTGGCGGCGGCCTCGCGCAGGGCCGAGAGGGCGCCACCGGCGCTCGGACCCGGCGCGGCCGAAGCAGCCGGAGCGGCGGGCGGCCGCGTCTCGCCGTAGGGCGCCAGGCCGAGGTCCTCCGGGCGGTCGCGCATCAGGGCGACGACGCCGAGGCCCGCCGTGAGGAGCAGCGCGCAGATCACCAGGAGGGCCGCGCGCCAGCCCAGGGCCTCGGTGAGGGCCGCGAGCAGCGGCAGGACGACGAGCTGCCCCGTGGCGGAACTGGCGGTGAGCAGCCCGACGACGAGACCGCGCGACCGCGAGAACCAGCGCGTCGCCACCGTGGCGCCCAGCACCAGGGCGGTCAGCCCGGTGCCGATGCCGACCACCACGCCCCAGAGCAGGACGAGCTGCCAGACCCGGGTCATCCCGAGGGACGCGAGGAGCCCGCCCGCGATGAGCGCGAGGGCCATGAGCACGATCCGGCGCGGGCCATAGCGGTTCATCAGGGCGGCCGCGAAGGGACCCATCAGGCCGAACAGGACGAGGCGCACGGCGAGCGCCGAGCCGATCGTCGCCGTGTCCCAGCCGAACTCCTTCTGGAGCGGCAGGATCAGGACACCGGGGGCTCCGACCGCGCCCGCCGTCACCAGCATGGTCAGGAAGGTCACGGCGGCGACGGCCCAGCCGTAATGGATGCCGCGGCGGGCGAGGCCGGTCGCGACGGCATCGGAGAGCCGCAGGGTGGGGTCGGTGGCCATGGCACGTCTCCGAAGCCTCGCCGTGCGAGTGCCGGACTTGCATAGGCGCATATGCACGCTTTAGACAAGGGCCAGGATAGACAAGGGCCACGATGGACAAGGGCCAGGATCGCACGCGCCGCGATCGCGGGAACGGACCGATGGACGAACCTCCACCCCCTGTCGGGCTCTGCCACTGCAACGCGATCCGCCAGGGCGCCCGGCAGGTGACGCAGTTCTACGACCGCCATCTGGCGGCGGTGGGCCTGCGAACCTCGCAATATTCGATGCTGGTGGGCCTGCGCCGGCTCGGACCGATCGCGATCAACGCCTTCGCCGATGCCATGGCGATGGACCGCACCACTATGGGACGGGCGCTCAAGCCCCTGGAGCGCGACGGCCTCCTCGCCATCGGGCCGGGGCCGAACGGGCGGACCCGCGCGCTCCACCTCACCGAGGCCGGCCACCGGCGCATCGCCGAGGCCGAACCCCTCTGGCGCGTGGCCCAGGCGGGGTTCGAGGCGCGCTACGGCGCCGAGGCGGCCTGCGACCTCCGCGCCGCCCTGGCACGGGTGGTGCGGCGGGTGTGAGGCGGGGTCCTATCCCTTGCGCGGGCGCGCGCCGAAGATCGCGGTGCCGACCCGGACATGCGTCGCCCCCATCTGGATGGCGGCGGGATAGTCGGCGCTCATGCCCATCGAGAGGATCGGCAGGTTGTGGCGCTCGGCGATGCGGGCCAGCAGGGCGAAGTGCGGCGAAGGCGGGGCTTCCGCCGGCGGGATGCACATCAGCCCCTGGATCGCGAGGCCGTGCGTCTCGCGGCATTCGGAGAGGAGCGTGTCGACCTGGGCCGGCGCGATGCCGCCCTTCTGCGGCTCGTCGCCGGTATTGACCTGGATCAGGAGCTTCGGCGCCCGCCCTGCCCGCTCGATCTCCTTGGCCAGGGCCGCGGCCAGGGAGAGCCGGTCGAGGCCATGGATGACGTCGAACAGCTCGACCGCCTCCCGGGCCTTGTTGGATTGCAGCGGGCCGACGAGGTGGAGTTCCACGTCCGGGTAGCGTTCGCGGAGGGCGGGCCACTTGGCCTTCGATTCCTGCACGTAGTTCTCGCCGAACAGGCGCTGCCCGGCCTCCAGCGCCGGCAGGATGCCCTCGGCGGGGATCGTCTTCGAGACCGCCACCAGGGCGACCGCGGCGGGATCGCGCTCGGCATCCGCCGCCGCCTGGGCGATCTGGTGGCGCACCGCCGCCAGCCCGGCCACGACGTCGGCGGCGTTCGGGGGCGTCGGGACGGCGTCGGAGATCGTGTCGGCCATGCTGCCTCGGTGGGATGCGTTCGGTGAAGCGGTCGGCCCGGGGACTACCATTCCGGACGGGCGCCGCAAGGGCGCCGCGAGCAGGGGAGCCTCAGCAAGCGGCCCGCGGGCAGGGGCGCGCGTATCGGGGCACGGTTCGGCGAAGGAACGCGGAGGGCGGGACGAGGCTCCCGCATGCGACCCGCGCGGCCCGTGTTGACCCCTCCCCTCTCCGTGGTAGTCCGACCCCCAGCCTCTCAGGGCGGGCTCGCGCCGCGCGGGCCGCCCCTCACCCTCAGAACCCCGGCGCCCGGCCCATGACGACCACCCCCGCCCCCAAACCCGCTCCCGAGCGCTACAACGCCAAGGAGACCGAGCCGCGCTGGCAGCAGGCCTGGACCGAGGCGGGCATCTACGCCACGAAGAACGACGACGGCCGTCCGAAATACTACGTGCTGGAGATGTTCCCCTACCCGTCGGGGCGCATCCACATGGGCCACGTGCGCAACTACGCCATGGGCGACGTGGTGGCGCGCTACAAGCGGGCGCGCGGCTTCAACGTGCTGCATCCGATGGGCTGGGACGCCTTCGGCCTGCCGGCCGAGAACGCCGCCATGGAGCGCAAGGTCAACCCGCGCGACTGGACCTACGCCAACATCGCGACGATGCGCGGGCAGCTCCAGAGCATGGGCCTGTCGCTCGACTGGAGCCGGGAGATCGCGACCTGCGACCCCGACTACTACAAGCACCAGCAGCGCATGTTCCTCGACTTCCTGTCCAAGGGGCTGGTGACGCGCCGCACCGCCAAGGTGAACTGGGACCCGGTGGACCACACCGTGCTGGCCAACGAGCAGGTGATCGACGGGCGCGGCTGGCGCTCGGGTGCCCTGGTCGAGCAGCGCGAGCTGACCCAGTGGTTCTTCAAGATCACCGACTTCGCCCAGGACCTCTACGACGCCCTCGACGGCCTGGAGCGCTGGCCCGAGAAGGTCCGGGTGATGCAGAAGAACTGGATCGGCCGCTCGGAGGGACTCGAGGTCCGCTTTGCCCTGGCGGCGGCGCCCGCGCATGTCGATCCCGAGGTGAAGGTCTACACCACGCGGCCCGACACCCTGTTCGGGGCGAAGTTCCTGGCCATCGCCGCCGACCACCCGATCGCGGCGGCCCTGGCCCCGGCCCACCCGGCCCTCCAGGCCTTCATCGAGGAATGCCGGCGCACGGGCACGGCCCAGGCGGCCATCGACACGGCGGAGAAGCTCGGTTTCGACACCGGCCTGACGGTCCGCCATCCGCTCGACCCGTCCTGGCTGCTGCCGGTCTACGTCGCGAACTTCGTGCTCATGGAATACGGCACCGGCGCCGTCTTCGGCTGTCCGGCCCACGACCAGCGCGACCTCGACTTTTCCAACAAGTACGGGCTGGGCAACACGCCCGTGGTCTGCCCGGAGGACCAGGATGCCGGCAGCTTCGTCATCACCGACACCGCCTATGACGGCGACGGCCGGATGATCCATTCGCGCTTCCTCGACGACATGACCACCGACGAGGCCTTCCACGCGGTGGCCAACCGCCTGGAGGCCGAGATCCTCGACGGGGCGCCGGTGGCGCAGCGCAAGGTGCAGTTCCGCCTGCGCGACTGGGGCGTCTCGCGCCAGCGCTACTGGGGCTGCCCGATCCCGATCATCCATTGCGAGGCCTGCGGCCCCGTGTCCGTGCCGGTGGCCGACCTGCCGGTGAAGCTCCCCGACGCGGTCTCCTTCGACGTGCCCGGCAACCCGCTGGAGCGGGACCACGCCTGGCGCAACGTCCCCTGCCCCACCTGCGGGCAGTCGGCGCGGCGCGAGACCGACACCATGGACACCTTCGTGGATTCGTCCTGGTACTATGCCCGCTTCACCGCGCCCTGGCTGCAGGACGCGCCCACCGACCGCAAGGCGGTCGACCAGTGGCTCGCCGTCGACCAGTATATCGGCGGCATCGAGCACGCGATCCTGCACCTGCTCTATGCCCGCTTCTTCATGCGGGCGATGAAGGCCACCGACTGGTCGGGGGTCTCCGAGCCGTTCGACGGCCTGTTCACGCAGGGCATGGTCGTTCACGAGACCTACAAGGACGGCGCCGGGGCCTGGGTGCCGCCCGCCGACATTCGGATCTCGGCCGAATCCGGGACGCGCGAAGCGTTTCACGTGAAAACGGCGGAGCCGATCTCCATCGGCGCCATCGAGAAGATGTCGAAGTCGAAGAAGAACGTCGTCGATCCGGACGACATCATCGCCAGCTACGGCGCCGACACCGCGCGCTGGTTCATGCTCTCCGACTCGCCGCCCGAGCGCGACGTGATCTGGACCGAGGACGGCGTGCAGGGCGCGGCCCGCTTCGTCCAGCGGGTCTGGCGCCTCGTCTCCCTGGCCAGTGCCGTGGAGACGGCGGAGGGCGCGGGCGACGCCGCCCTGCGCAAGGCCGCCCACAAGGCCCTGGCCGCCGTGGAGGAGGATGTGGAGCGCCTGCGCTTCAACCGCTGCGTGGCACATATCTACACCCTGGCCAATGCCCTCGACGAGGCGCTGCGGGGCAGCGTCTCGCGGAATGTCGCCGGGGAGGCGGCCGGCATCCTCACCCAGCTCATCGCCCCGATGATGCCGCACCTCGCCGAGGAATGCTGGCGGGCGCTGGGCCGCGACGGCTTGGTGGCGCAGGCGGCCTGGCCGGAGGTCGAACGGGCGCTCCTGGTGGAGGACAGCGTCACCCTCCCCGTCCAGCTCAACGGCAAGAAGCGCGCGGACGTCACCGTGCCCCGCAGCGCCGACGTCGCGGCGGTTCAGGCCCTGGTGCTCGCCGACGAGGCGGTGCAGCGCGCCCTGGAGGGACGCAACCCGAAGAAGGTCATCGTGGTCCCGGGCCGGATCGTGAATCTCGTGGTCTGAGCGGGTTCCTGTCCTCCCCCACGAGGGAGGGGGACGCCCCCGCTGTCCACACCCCCGATCCGGCGACCACGATCCTGCCGGATAGGAAACGTAAAGCTTGCGCCGAATAGGCTGTCGTCGGACCTCGGTTCGCCGTACAGACGGGCGGGACGAGACAGCGGGACGGCGGCGGGCATGATGCGCTTGGCAAACGGGGCAGGGGCGGTTCGGGCAGCGGTGGCCGGCACGGTCGGCCGGGCCGTGCGGGTCGCCGCCGTCGCCGTCCTGGCGCTCAACCTGTCGGCCTGCTTCCGCCCCCTCTACGGCCCCACCGCCTCGGGCGAGCCGATGGCCGCCCTCCTCGCCTCCGTCCAGGTCGACGACGTGGCGATGGCGCAGGGCCAGGAGCGCCTCGGGCACTACCTGCGCAGCGAGCTCATCTTCGACCTCGACGGCTCGGGCCAGCCCTCGACCAAGCGCTACCGCCTGAAGATGCAGGGCAGCGAATCGGTGCAGACCCCGATCGTGTCCTCGCAGACCGGCCGCGCCGAGGCCGGCACCATCGTGGGAACGGTGAAGTACGCCCTGGAAGACCTCAGCGGCACGAAGATCATCAGCGAGGGCGTGGCGACCTCGACCGCCACCTACGACCGCTCGATCCAGCGCTTCGCCAGCCTGCGGGCCGCCCGCGACGCCGAGATCCGCCTCGCCAAGGTCCTGGCCGAGCAGATCAAGACCCGCATCGCCTCCGTGCTGGTGACCAAGCCCTGAGCCGGACCGCCCCGTGACCGCCGTCAAGGCCAGCGACGTCGACGGCCTGATCCGCCGCGGGCCCGACCCGCGCATCGCCATCCTGCTCGTCTACGGCCCGGATACGGGCCTCGTCTTCACCCGTGCCAAGGCGCTGGCGGAAGCCTTCGTCAGCGATCCGGGCGATCCCTTCGCCCTGGTGAAGATCGATGGCGACGTGCTGGCCCAGGATCCCGGCCGCCTCGTGGACGAAGCCGGCACCGTCGGGCTGTTCGGCGGCACCCGCACGATCTGGGTCCGCTCCGGGAGCCGCAACTACGCCCCCGCCGTGGAGGCCGCCCTCAAGGCCGAGATCCGGAACGCCCGCATCGTGGTGGAGGGCGGCGACCTCGCCAAGAGCGCGCCCCTGCGGACCCTCTGCGAGAAATCCCCGAAGGCCCTCGCCCTGCCCTGCTACCCGGACGACGAACGGGCGCTCGGCGACCTCATCGACCGCACCCTGCAGGACCAGGGCCTGCACATCGCCCGCGAAGCCCGGGACGTCCTCGCCACCAGCCTCGGCGGCGACAGGGGCGCCAGCCTGTCGGAGATCGAGAAGCTCGCCCTCTACGCGCGGGGCCAGGGCAGCGTCAGCCTCGACGACGTCGAGGCGGTGGTCAGCGACGTCGCCGGCAGCGTCCTCAATACGCTGATCGACGCCGCCTTCGCCGGGCGCAGCGGCGAGGTCGAGCGCGACTACCGGCGCTTCCGCCACGAAGGCATGGACCCCTCCGTCATGCTCGGCTCGGCCCTTCGGCACGCCCTGACGCTGCTGGCCACGCGGCTCGCGGGGGAGGGGCAGAGCGCCGGTGTGATGGTGGCCAACTGGCGCGGCCTGCATTTCCGGCGCAAGGCGCTGGTCGAGACGCAGCTCGCCCGCTGGTCGCCCCCGGCCCTGCGGCACGCGATCCAGCTGCTGCAGGATTCCGTGCTCGCCTGCCGCCGCGCGGACCCGGACCTGGCCCACGCCCACGCATCGAGCACGCTCCTGCGCATCGCCACCGAGGCCGCCCGGCGGCGATAGGGGTCAGGCCGTCAGGCCTCTGCCTGCCCGACGTCGAAGCGCCGGCACAGGGCCTCGAGCTCGGCGGCGGTCTCGTAGCGGATGCGGATCTCGCCCGCTCCCGCCACCTTGGACTTCACCGCGACGGTCATGCCCAGCGCCCGGGCCATGGCCTGTTCCAGGGTCCGGATCTCGGCGTCCTTCTCGGCCGCGCGACGGGGCCGGCCGGGGCGGGGGCCATCGCCCTCGGGCACCTCGGCGGAGGCCAGCGCCTCGACCTCGCGGACGGACAGGCCCTCCTCCACGATCCGGCGGGCGACGCCCTCGGCATCGCGCACGGCCAGCAGGGCACGGGCGTGGCCGGCCGTGATCTCGCCGGCCACGACGCGGTCCTGGATGGCCGGGGCGAGCTGGAGCAGACGCAGGGTGTTGGCGAGGTGGCTCCGGCTCTTGCCGAGGATCTCGGCGAGCTCGCTCTGGCTGTACTGGAACTCGCTCATCAGCCGCTCGTAACCGGCGGCCTCCTCGATGGCGTTGAGGTCGGTGCGCTGGACGTTCTCCAGGATGGCGAATTCGAGCGAGGTCCGGTCGTCGATCTCCACGGTGACCACCGGCACCTCGTGGAGCCCGGCCCGCTGGGCCGCGCGCCAGCGGCGTTCGCCCGCCACGATCTCGTAGGTGTCGGGCACGCCGGGCATGGCCCGAACGACGATCGGCTGGATGATTCCGCGCAGCCTGATTGAGGCCGACAGCTCCTCGAGATCCGCCTCGTTGAAGCGGCGGCGCGGATTGCGCGGGTTCGGGCGCAGGAACTCGACCGCAACCTTGCGCTGCGCCTGGGACTTGTTCGCCTCCGCGTTGTCGTCGCCGAAATCGCCGATCAGGGCCGCGAGGCCGCGCCCGAGCCGGGGCCGCACCACATCATCCGCCATCGCCACCTGCTTCAACTCCGAACCTTCGGGAAACGCTCGTCACACAAGGGGGCAGGGCGCCCCCGCATCGTCACGCGGCGACGGGCAGGCGCCCCTCGCGCTGGATGATCTCGGAGGCGAGGCGCAGATAGGCCTGCGAGCCCGCGCATTTGAGATCGTAGAGCAGCACGGGCTTGCCGTGCGAGGGCGCCTCGGACACGCGCACGTTGCGCGGGATCATGGTCTCGTAGACCTTCTCGCCCATGAAGCTGCGCACATCGGCCACCACCTGCGCCGAGAGGTTGTTGCGCGGATCGAACATGGTCAGGACGATGCCCTGGATGGTCAGGCGCGGATTGAGCGCGCCGCGTACCTGCTCGACCGTGCGCAGCAGCTGGCTCAGTCCCTCCAGGGCGAAGAACTCGCATTGCAGGGGCACCAGCACCGCGTCGGAGGCGGCCAGGGCGTTGATGGTGAGGAGGTTCAGGGAGGGCGGGCAGTCGATCAGCACGTAGGTGACCCCCCCCGTGGCACCGGATTCGCCGACGCCCTTCAGGACGTTGCGCAGGCGGTGGGCCCGGTCGGGCGCGCTCGCCATCTCCAGCTCCAGGCCGAGGAGGTCCATGGTGGAGGGCGCCACCATCAGGCGCGGCACCACCGTCGGGATGCAGGCTTGACCCAGGGACGCCTCGCCCGCCAGCACGTGGTAGGTCGAGACCTTGCGCTGGCGCCGGTCGATGCCGAGGCCCGTCGAGGCGTTGCCCTGCGGATCGAGATCGATCACCAGGACGCTCTCGCCGATGGCGGCCAGAGCCGTGCCGAGGTTGATCGCGGTCGTCGTCTTGCCGACGCCGCCCTTCTGGTTGGCGAGGGCCAGGATGCGCAGCGGCCGATCCGGATGGCCTCCGGTCGTCGGTACGGGAGTCGGATCGCTTGTCATGAATCCACGCGAGATAGGGTCGTGACGCGGACGATCCGCGCTTCCGACTCGGTTCGGCTCGGCACGAGATCGTAAACGAATCTCCACCGTTGCGCGGCCTCGGTCAATTCCGATTGGACATCCCGTCCTTTCGGAAACAGGCCGACCGTGCCGGTTGTCAACAGCGGCTCCGCCCAGGCGAGCAGCTGGGCGAGGGGCGCGAGTGCCCGGGCGCAGACCACCGCGACGCCGCGATGGGCGTCGATGACCCCCTCGATCCGGGCGTTGTGGACTTTCGCCGGTGCGCCGGTGAGGCGGGCGGTCTCGGTGAGGAAGGCGCATTTGCGCGCGTTGCTCTCCACGAGATCGACCTGAAACCGGGGGCGATCGTGACCCGCGATGGCGAGGACGAGGCCGGGCAGACCGGCCCCGGCCCCAAGGTCGAGCCAGGTCTCCGCCTCCGGGGCGATCTCCAGGAGCTGGATCGCATCGGCGATGTGGCGGGTCCAGACTTCGGAGAGGGTCGCAGGCCCGACGAGGTTCTTCACATTCTGCCAGCGCCGCAGCTGCTCGACATAGAGGTCGAGGCGCCGTGCTGTTTCACGTGAAACACCCGCGGTCGCCAGGACCCGATCTCGGTCGCGGTCGCGGTCGCGATCAGAGGCCATGGCCGGCCCCGCGCTCCGCCCGGCGGGCATGGGCGGCCAGGAGGGTGAGGGCGGCCGGCGTGACGCCCTCGATCCGTGCCGCCTGCCCCAACGTCCCCGGCCGTACGGCTTCGAGCTTCAGACGCATCTCGTTCGAAAGCCCGGGGATGCCGGCATAATCCAGGCGGATCGGCAGGGCGACCGCCTCGTCGCGGCGGAAGGCGGCGATGTCCGCCTGCTGCCGGTCGAGATAGACGGCGTAGGTCGCATCCGTGCAGAGCCGCTCGGCCACGCGGGGTGGGACCGGAGACAGTTCCGGCCAGACCGCGCAGAGGCGCGCCCAGTCGATGTCGGGGTGGGACAGGAGCTGGAAGGCGGAGCGGCGGATGCCGTCCTGGTTGAGCTCGATCCCGGCGGCCCGCGCTTGGTTCGGGGTCAGGCTCAGGCTGTCGAGCCGGGCGCGCGCGGTGTCGAGCGCCGTCTGCGCCACGGCGAAATGGGCGGCTCGATCTTGCCCGATGCAGCCGAGGGCCGCGCCCTTCGGCGTCAGGCGCTCGTCGGCATTGTCGATGCGCAGGGAGAGCCGGTACTCCGAGCGCGAGGTGAACATGCGGTAGGGCTCGCTCACCCCGTGGGTGACGAGGTCGTCGATCATCACGCCGAGATAGGACTCGGCCCGGTCGAAGGTGGTGAGCGCCCAGCCGCCGGCGAGGCGTGCCGCGTTGATGCCGGCCACCAGCCCCTGCCCCGCCGCCTCCTCGTAGCCCGTGGTGCCGTTGATCTGTCCGGCCAGGAACAGGCCCGGCAGGCGTTTGGCCTGGAGGGTGGCGTCGAGCTCGCGGGGATCGACGTAGTCGTATTCGATGGCGTAGCCCGGCCGCAGGATGGCGGCGCGCTCCAGGCCGGGGATCAGGGCGATGACGTCGCGCTGGACGCTCTCGGGAAGCGCGGTGGAGATGCCGTTGGGGTAGATCGTCGGGTCGTCGAGGCCCTCGGGTTCGAGGAAGATCTGGTGGCCTTCGCGGTCGCCGAAGCGCACCACCTTGTCCTCGATGGACGGGCAATAGCGCGGGCCGCGGCTGGCGATGCCGCCGGAATACATCGGCGAGCGGTGCAGGTTGGCGCGGATGAGATCGTGCACCGCCTGGGTGGTGCGGGTGATCCCGCACTGGATCTGCGGGGTGGTGATCCGCTCCGTCAGGGTCGAGAACGGGACCGGGTCCGCGTCCGCCGACTGCATCTCCAGGCCTGACCAGTCGATGGTGCGGCCATCGAGGCGTGCGGGCGTTCCGGTCTTGAGGCGGCCGAGGGCGAAACCGGTGCGGTCGAGGGTCTGGGCCAGGCCCACGGACGGGGCCTCGCCGACGCGGCCGGCCGGGATCCGAGTCTCGCCTATATGGATCAGGCCGCGCAGGAAGGTGCCGGTGGTCAGGACGACGGCGGCACAGGGGAGCGTGCGCCCATCGGCGAGGATGACGCCGGAGACGCGCCCCTGGGCAAGGGTGAGGTCGGCCACTTCCCCCTCGATCACGCGCAGGTTCGCGGTCTCGGCGATGGCCGCCTGCATGGCGCGGGCATAGAGCTTACGGTCGGCCTGGGTGCGCGGGCCGCGCACGGCCGGCCCCTTGCGCCGATTGAGCAGGCGGAACTGGATCCCGGCGGCATCGGCGGCGCGGCCCATCAGCCCGTCCAGGGCATCGACCTCGCGCACGAGGTGGCCCTTGCCCAAGCCCCCAATGGCCGGGTTGCAGGACATCGCGCCGATGGTGGCGGCTCGATGGGTGACGAGGGCCGTGCGGGCTCCGATCCGTGCGGCGGCGGCCGCGGCCTCGACGCCGGCATGGCCTCCACCGACGACGATGACGTCGTAGGAATCAGGTATGTGGTGCATGGGATCGATTAAGCGGCTGGGGTGCGGATGGTCAACGCATGGATGCGCCGCAGCGTGGTTTTCACGTGAAACCGGAGCCTCGTGCCCCCGCGGTCACAGGGCGCCGAATGGCTCGCTCATTTGCCGATGCAGAAGCCGGAGAACAGCCGGTCCAGCATCTCCTCGACACCCACATGCCCGGCTACCTCTCCGAGAGCCCGAACGGCGAGCCGCAGGTCTTCGGCGGCGAGCTCGGGCAAGGCGACGCCGGCCAGGAGACGGTCGAGATGCGCGCGGCAGCGGGTCAGTCCGAGCCGGTGACGCTCGCGCGTGATGAGGGCATCGCCGCTTCCGACGGCCTCAGCGGCCCGCGCCTCGATCGCCGCCATCAGCCGATCGAGCCCCGACCCCGTCAACGCGGAAATGCCGATCTGGGTGTCCGGGACGGCTCCGGCCGGCACGAGGTCGCGCTTGCTGCGGACGCGCAGGACCGACCCGTCGAGCGGCGGCATGTCCACCCCCGCTTCCCCCTCCGGGCCTTCCAGCAGGACGACGAGGTCGGCCTGTTCCATGCGCATACGGGTCCGGCGGATGCCCTCCGCCTCAATGGCATCGCCCGCGTCCCGCAGGCCCGCCGTGTCGACGAGGATCACCGGAAGGCCGCCGAGATCACAGCGGATTTCGATGACGTCGCGCGTCGTCCCGGGCGTCGGGGAAACGATGGCCGCCTCCCGCCGACTCAGCGCGTTCAGCAGGGTGGATTTGCCGGCATTGGGCGGTCCGGCGAGGACGACGGTGAAGCCGTCGCGCAGGCGCTCGCCGCGCCGGGCATCGGCGAGCACCGCCGAGATTTCGTCCCGGATCGTCCGCGCCGCGTCGGCCAGGGTGGCGTCCAGGGCCGCGTCGTCGACATCGCCCTCGTCCGAGAAATCCAGGGCCGCCTCCACGCCGGCGAGCAGGTCGACCAGGCGATGGCGCCAGTCGGCCACGGTCTTGCCGAGCGCGCCGTCGAGCTGGCGCAGGGCCTGGCGCCGCTGCGCCTCGGTCTCGGCATCGATCAGGTCGGCGATCCCCTCGGCCTCGGTGAGGTCCAGGCGGCCATTGAGGAAGGCGCGGCGGGTGAAGGCCCCGGGCTCGGCCGGCCGGCAGCCGGGAATCTCGGCCAACGCCCGCAGGACCGCGCCACGGACCGCGACGCCGCCATGCAGGTGGAGTTCCACCATGTCCTCGCCGGTGAAGCTCGCGGGCGCCGGCATCCAGGCAATGAGGGCCTGGTCGAGCTGCGTGCCGTCGGGCGCGCGTAGGGTGCGGAGGGACAGGCGGCGGGGGGCGGGGAGGGGACCGGCGAGGGAGCGGATCACCGCGGTCGAGGCCGGCCCGCTGATGCGGATGACGCCGACGGCCGACCGGCCAGAGCCGGTGGCGGGCGCGAAGAGGGTGGTCTGTTCGGGCATGGGAGCGACGCCCCGGACGCCGACACCAGTCGCCGTCAATCTATCGTTAACCAGCTAATAAACTGGTTTCGGCCAGAAATCGTTGAACAAAAGTAAAGGGTTGGCGGACCCGGGACATGATGGTCCCGGGGTCGGCCGGGTCGGTCTCAGGTGTTCATCGAGTCGAAGAAATCGTTGTTGCTCTTGGTCTGGCGCAGCTTGTCCATGAGGAACTCGATCGCGTCGGTGACGCCCATCGGGTTGAGGATGCGGCGCAGGACGTAGGTCTTCTTGAGCGCATCCGGCGGCACCAGGAGCTCTTCCTTGCGGGTGCCCGAGCGGGTGATGTCGATGGCCGGGAAGATGCGCTTGTCGGAGACCTTGCGGTCGAGAATGATCTCCGAGTTGCCGGTGCCCTTGAACTCCTCGAAGATCACCTCGTCCATGCGCGAGCCGGTGTCGATGAGCGCGGTGGCGATGATCGAGAGCGAGCCGCCTTCCTCGATGTTGCGGGCCGCACCGAAGAAGCGCTTCGGGCGCTGCAGGGCGTTGGCGTCGACGCCGCCGGTCAGCACCTTGCCGGAGGACGGCACCACGGTGTTGTAGGCGCGGCCGAGGCGGGTGATCGAATCGAGCAGGATGACCACGTCGCGGCCGTGCTCGACGAGGCGCTTGGCCTTCTCGATCACCATCTCGGCGACCTGCACGTGGCGGGTGGCCGGCTCGTCGAAGGTCGAGGCGATGACCTCGCCCTTCACCGAGCGGATCATGTCGGTCACTTCCTCGGGGCGCTCGTCGATGAGCAGCACGATGAGGTAGCATTCCGGGTGGTTGATGGTGATCGACTGCGCGATGTTCTGCATCAGCACGGTCTTGCCGGTGCGCGGCGGCGCCACGATCAGGGCGCGCTGGCCCTTGCCGATCGGGGCGACGATGTCGATGATCCGCGGTGAGAAATCCTTCTTCGGCGGATTGTCCAGTTCGAGCTTGAAGCGCTGCGTCGGGAAGAGCGGCGTCAGGTTGTCGAAATGGACCTTGTGCTTGATCTTCTCCGGGTTCTCGAAGTTGATCGTGTTGACCTTCAGCAGCGCGAAGTAGCGCTCGCCGTCCTTGGGGCCGCGGATCGGTCCCTCGACGGTGTCGCCGGTGCGCAGGCCGAAGCGGCGGATCTGCGTCGGCGAGATGTAGATGTCGTCGGGACCCGGCAGGTAGTTCGAATCGGACGAGCGCAGGAAGCCGAAGCCGTCCTGCAGCACCTCGACGGTGCCCGCGCCGATGATCTCGACCTCCTTGGCAGCGAGCTGCTTCAGGATCGCGAACATCAGCTCCTGCTTGCGCATGGTCGAGGCGTTCTCGACCTCGACCTCTTCGGCGAAGGCGATCAGGTCGGTCGGCGTCTTGGACTTGAGGTCCTGGAGCTTGACCTCGCGCATGCCGTCGAGATCGGCGGCGACGATTCCGCCCTCGGCCGGGCTTTCCACGGGGAGGGTCTCGTACGGTGACGTCATGGGGGATTCAGAACCGGCGGGAAGGGCGAGGCGGGGCAGAGGGTCGGAAATGGCAGTCGGGGAGCTTGGTCGCCGGGCGCCGTTTCGGCGCCGATCAGTCGGTCCGCCTTGGGGAAAGACGGCTCCGCGCATCGTCTTGGCGGAGCCAGGGGCTCACGGATGCAACGCGGCGTAACGAGGAGAGGCCCCAGCGGTAGCGCGTTTCGCGGCTTTTCGCAAGGTCCGTCCGCCGGAGACCGCCCGGCACCTCTCAGCGGCGGCGCAGGCGGACGTAGAGAGCCCCGGCGCCGCCGTGATGGCGGGCCGCCTCCTCGAAGCCGAGGACCACGGTGCGCAGCTCCGGCGCGCGCAGCCAGTGGGGCACGCTGCGGCGGAGCACGCCGCGCTCGGAGAAGGCGTCGTCGTAGGTCGGGCCGCCCTTGCCGGTGACCACGAGGACGTGGGTATGGCCGGCCGCGCGCGCCCGCATCAGGAAGCCGACCAGCGCGCCGTGCGCCTCCGCCTGGTACATCCCGTGGAGGTCGATCCGGGCATCCACCTGGAGGGCGCCCCGGCGCAGGGCGAGGCGGGCGCGGCGCTCCAGGCCCGGCGCCATCGGCGGCGGCGGTGCCGGGACGGGCGCGGGAAGGGCCGACGGCGGGCTCGGCTTCAGCGCTGCGCGCTTGGCGAGGGTCCGCGGCATCGGCTTGGGCGGTGCGGGCTTCGCCGGAACCGGCTTCGCGGCGACGGGCTTGAGTGGCGCGCCCCTGGTCGATGCGGGCGTCGGCGCCGGAACGGGCGTGGCGGCGGGCGGCTTGCCCGTCGCGCCCCGCCCCGTGATGCGGCCGCGCAGGGGGGTGATCAGCCGGGCGATCTCGCCCCACAGGTAGGCGTCCTCGCCGGAGAGGCCGCGCGGGCGCCGGGGCGTCTTCATGGGGCGGATCCGGTCCCCGATCTCGGGAGCAGCACGACGAAGCCGACGGCGTCGCGCAGATTGCCGGCGGCGATCCCGGCCTGCGCGCCGGTGCCGAGGTAGAGGTCGCCCCGCGCCGGGCCGACGATGGCCGAGCCGGTATCGGCGGCGACGACGAGCCGCCCTGGATCGGCGGACCCGGCGATCCGGCCCTCGAGCCAGAACGGCAGGCCGTAGCGCCAGAGGGTGGCGTCCACCGCGAGGTTGCGGCCGGGGCTCAGGGGCACGCCGGCGCCGCCGGGCGGCCCGAGATTCGGGTCGTCGATCTCGGCGAGGCGGAAGAAGATGTAGGAGGCGTTGGCCCGCATCAGCCGGGTGGCATGCTGCGGGTTCGCTCGCAGCCAGCCGGTCCAGCGCGCCAGGGTGAGGCCGTCCAGGGGCAGGTGCCCCTCCGTCACGATGAGCTTGCCGATGGAGGTGTAGGGCCGGCCGTTGCGGCCGTCATAGAGCACTCGGACCGAGCGCCCGTCGATCAGGCGGACCCGGCCGGAGCCCTGAACCTGGAGCACGAACAGGTCGACCGCGTCGCGCAGGTAGAGGAGGGGCCGCGCGCGGGCGCCCAGGGCGCCGTCCTCGATGGCGGCCCGGTCGGGATAGGGCTCGAACCCGTCGCCGACCCGGCGCGCGGCGCGCAAGGACGGGTCGAGGCCGGGCCGGGTCTCGCCGGGCTCCAGGCCGACGAGATCGTCCGGGCGGGCGAGCACCGCGGCGGTGAAATCCGCATTCGGGGTGGCGGACCCGACGAGCTCCGGCTCGAAGTAACCCGTGAGGAAGCCCGTGCGCCGCTCCGGGTTGCCTCCGGCCGCGGGGCGCACGACCCGGTAGGGCGTGAAGGCCTCGGCGAAGAAGCGCGCCGCGTCGGCCTCGGGCACGGTCTCGGCCCGGGCGCAGGCGGCCCGGAGCGCCTCGGGCGCCCCCGTGACGGTGGGGGGCTGGGGCGTCGCCGGCGGGGTCCGGCAGGTCCGGCGGAAGGCCGCGAGCGCCCCGGCGGCGTCGGGGCCGGGAAAGCCCGGCAGGGTCGCGGCCTCGACGGGCTCCAGCACCGCCTCGCCCACGCGAAACGGCTCGGCCGCGGGGGCGGCCGAGCCGGGCGGCGAGGAGGACCGCCGCGGGACGGGAGAACCGGTTCACGCGACCTTGTGCACCGTCGGGCTCAGGCGCCAGCTTCCGTGGCGACGAGCTGCCAGTTCGGGTCGCGGGTGCCCAGGGTGCGGGCGAAGGTCCAGACGTCGGGCACCTCTACCACGGCCTCGGCGCTGCCGTCCGTCACCTGGCCCTGCGCGTTGCGCGTGGCGGTGATGAGGTGGGACAGGAAGTGCACGGTGATCTGCGCGACGCGGTTCTTCACGTCGACGGCCACGATCTCGGCCTTGTCGAGGGAGACGAAGGTGGTCTCCACGGTCTCGCGGCGGGCCTCGCGGGCATCGATCTCGCGCTCGAAGCCCTCGCAGACCTCGCGGGAGAGCAGGCTGCGCAGGGTCTTGCGGTCGCCCTTCGCGAAGGCGATCACGATGGCCTCGTAGGCGCTGCGGGCGCCCTCCACGAAGGCGCGCGGATCGAAGGCGGGCTCGACCTGGACGACGGCCTCGAGGCCCTGGGCGATGGCCGAGCCGGGCTCGGCGATGCCGCGCCAGTCGCGCACATCCGTCTTCACCGCGGTCTGGCCGCGATCGGCCTGGGGCTGGACCCGGTCGGCACCCGGCAGGCGCACGACGTTGTCGCCGTCCCCGCGCGCGGCCGGCGGCTCGGTGCGGCTGCGGTCCACCGGCTTGAACGGCGAGCGCTCCGTGCCGGTCTTCTGCCCGAGTACCGAGCGCAGACGCCAGATGACGAACACCGCCAGGGCGAGGAAGATCAGGGTCGTCAAGTCGAAGGAGTCCTGCATCACTGATCCGATCGTGGCCTTGGCACGAATACGTTACTTCACGGGGCTCTGGAAACCCGGCCCGGGTCCTCGGCCGACAAGCGTGGCCGAGACACGCCCGGCCCGGACAAGCCCCGCCGAGCCGGTCCCGGCCGAAATGGTCCCGACCATGTCGCGCAGTTGCCGGCTCCTGCGCAAGGCGCGGGCCGGCTCCTCACGCGCGGAGTCTCGATCGGGGTCGAACCTCCGGGGTCGTGCGGAGATATGGATATCGCGGACGCCGATTCCAGGCGAGGACGTGCGCCTGCGCCGCCTTGACCCGCCTCGCCTTGTCCCGTGCGGACGAGCGTGATAGCGCGCTATCGCGCCGACCGAGCGGTGACGGCGTGTCGGTGTGCGGCCCGGTCCGCCCGGCTCGGAGCGACCGGGACCGGCGCCTGTCACGGGCTCGCCCTCAGGATCCGAGCGCAGAAGACCCAGGCCGCACCGCGCCCCGACGACCCAGGAAGAGGACAGAACGCCATGGCCGATACTCCGGCACCGAACGGCAACGGTGGCGCCACGGCGCAGACCGACGACGCGACGCCGACGATCAACTCGCTCGCGCAGTACACCAAGGATCTCTCCTTCGAGAATCCGAATGCGCCGCGCTCGCTGCAGCCGCAGGAGAGCGGGCCGCAGATCAACATCCAGGTGAACGTCAACGCCAAGCAGATCGCCGAGTTCGATTTCGAGGTCGACCTGACCCTGGAAGGCGATGCCAAGATCGCCAACGAGGTGCTGTTCGCCTTCGAGCTGACCTATGCGGGCATCTTCCGGATGCGCAACATCCCGCAGGATCAGCTCCATCCGGCCGTGATGATCGAGTGCCCGCGCCTGCTCTTCCCCTTCGCGCGCCAGATCGTCGCCGAGGCCGTCCGCAACGGCGGCTTCCCGCCCCTCTACATCGACCCGATCGACTTCGTCGGCCTCTACCGCCAGAAGGCCATGGAGGCCCAGGCCCAGGGCGAGACCGGCCCGCTCGCCTCGTAAGGGCGCCCCGTCCCTCCGGGCCCGCCCCGCCGGCGCGCGCCCGCGCCCGGGGCGGGCCCGGAGGCCCGTGCGACCCCAAGCCGGAGGATCGAAGGCCGGAGGATCGAAGGCCGGACTTGGCCGTTACTCGGAGCCCGTCCGGTCGCGGCCCGTGCGCCGCCGGTCGCCGGATCGCTCCAGCCCCTGGATCGCATGCTCGCTACGCATCACCTCGCCCTGATCAACGTCTTCACGGGCGACATCCAGGGCGGGCTCGGCCCGTTCCTCGGCACCTGGCTCGCCGAGGCCGCCTCCTGGAGTCCCGCGCGAGTGGGCTTCGTCACCACCCTGGTGGGCATCGGCTCCCTCCTCCTCAGCGGGCCCTTCGGCGCCCTGGTCGACCGCCTCGGCCGGCCCCGGCTGCTGATCGCCCTGGCCTGCGGGGCGATCCTGTGCGGAACCCTGCTGCTGCTGCCGGCCCGGGGCGTGATCCCGGTCTTCGCCGCGCAGATGATGGCCGCCGCGGGCGGCACGCTGCTGCTGCCCGCGGTCACCGCGCTCACCCTCGGCATCGTCGGCAAGGACCGCTTCCCCCGGCAGCAGGGCCGCAACCAGGCCTTCAACCATCTCGGCATCCTGCTCGCGGCCGGCGGCATCGGCCTCGGCACCGGCTGGTTCGGCCCGGCCATCGCCTTCTGGGTGCTCGGCGGCATGGCGGTCCTGGCCATCGTCGCCACCGTCACCACGCCGGGACACTGCTACAGCGAGCGCCGGGCCGTGGGCTGGCAGGAGGATTCCGACGACAAGCCGGAGCGCGCCGGCCTGCGCAGCATCGTCGGCGACCGCCGGCTCCTCGTGCTGGCCGTGGCCCTGGCCCTGTTCAACCTCGGCAACGGCGGCATGCTCTCGCTGCTGGGCCAGAAGCTGGTGGCCACCGCCGTCGACGCGACGAGCTGGACCGCGCGCTACGTCATGGTGGCGCAGCTGGTGATGATCCCGGTGGCGCTGTTCGCCGGCTCGCTGGCCGACCGGCGCGGCCGGCGCCAGCTCCTCATCGCCGCCTGCGCGGTGCTGCCGGTGCGCGCCGCGCTCTCGGCCTTCATCGACGATCCC
Organism: Methylobacterium sp. Leaf104; assembly: GCF_001422885.1. GTDB lineage: Bacteria > Pseudomonadota > Alphaproteobacteria > Rhizobiales > Beijerinckiaceae > Methylobacterium. Next base: position 399,172 of record NZ_LMMZ01000012.1, read on the forward strand.
CTCTGGCTGATCTCGGCCGAGATCCTCGACGGCGTCGCCTCCGGCATCATCGGCGTCGCGGTGCCGGTGGTGGTGGCCGACCTGACCTGGGGCTCCGGCCGCACCCAGACGGCTTTGGGCTCCCTCAACGCCATCCAGGGCATCGGCGGCGCGCTCTCGGCCTGGTACGGCGGCCTCGCCCAGGCGATGCTCGGCTGGACCGGCGCCTTCCTGGCGCTGGGTGCCCCAGCGCTCCTCGCCCTCGCCCTCGTCCTCTGGCTCGACACCACCAGTGAGGGCCGCGGCGGGCGCAAGCGCAAGGCCCCGCCGGAGCCGTCCCGGGAGCGCGCGACCGGACCCGGCCGGTCCCGGCGCGAGACGCGGCCGGAAACGGCCTGAGGGCCGATCGACGCCCCGCGGAACAGCGGGCGGCCGCCCCGGTTTGGCGAGAGAGCCTCACCGACCGGAGCCCCCGACGATGGACGAACGACCCGACGGACGGACCCTGCGGGTCACCGAACCGCGCGCCGTGCCCTGGCTCAGCATCGTGTTCGGCTACGGCCCCATGCTGCCCTTCGCGGTCGGTGCGCTCGTCGCCTGGGGCTGGCGCGGCGCCCCTCTCGGACAGGCCGCGGCCGCGCTGACCGTCCTGTGGGGCTGCGCCATCCTGCTGTTCCTCTCCGGCGTGCGCCGGGGCGTCAGCTTCCGCACCGAGGGCGGGGCGACCATCGTCCAGATCGCCACCATGATCGGGCTCTTCGGCCTCGGCTTCGCCGCCCTGGTGCTGGCAACCCTCGACCGGGCCGTACCGGCCCTGGTCCTGCTCCTCCTCGGCTTCAGCGCGATCGCCGTCCTCGATCCGATCGCGGCCCGGCGCGGGGAGGCGCCGCTGTTCTTCGCCCGTCTGCGCCCGGTGCAGATCCCGATCGCCATCCTGAGCCTCGCGGCGCTGCTCGCCCTGGCGCTCTGAGGCCCGGCGCGCCTGTTGGCCCGGAGCGCTTGCTCCCGGCGCGCTTGCCGCCCCCGGCCACCCGCGATAGAGCCCCCGGGACCCCGAACAGCCCCGACGGACGCGAAGATCACCATGGCCAAGGCCGATTCAACGAAGGCCGACACCCTGAAGCCGCGCCTGCCGCGCGGTTTTGTCGACCGGCGCGCGGACGAGATCGCCGCCCAGCACCGCATGCTGGAGACGATCCGGCAGAGCTTCGAGCTCTACGGCTTCGAGGCGCTGGAGACCCCCTTCGTCGAATACACCGAGGCGCTGGGCAAATTCCTGCCCGATCTCGACCGGCCGAACGAAGGCGTGTTCTCGTTCCAGGACGACGACGAATCCTGGCTCTCGCTGCGCTACGACCTGACCGCGCCGCTCGCCCGGCACGTGGCCGAGCACTTCGACGGGATCCCCAAGCCCTACCGGAGCTTCCGCGCGGGCTACGTCTTCCGCAACGAGAAGCCGGGGCCGGGCCGCTTCCGCCAGTTCATGCAGTTCGACGCCGACATCGTGGGCGCCGGCTCGGTGGCGGCCGATGCCGAGATCTGCATGCTGATGGCCGACACCCTGGAGAAGCTCGGGCTGACCGGGCAGTACGTGGTGAAGGTCAACAACCGGAAGGTGCTCGACGGCCTGATGGAGTCGATCGGGCTCAGCGGTCCCGACAAGGCCGGCCAGCGCCTGACCGTGCTGCGCGCCATCGACAAGCTCGACCGCCTCGGCGATGCGGGCGTGCGCGAGCTGCTCGGCACCGGCCGCAAGGACGAGAGCGGCGACTTCACCAAGGGCGCCGGCCTGGCGGAGGAGGCGATCGGGCGCGTCCTGGCCTTCACGGGCTGGACCGGGACCGGATCGGCCCCCGCCGACAACGCCACCACCCTGGCCAATTTCGAGACGTCGCTCGCGGGCAGCGCCGTCGGCCTGGAGGGCGTGCGCGAGCTCGCCGAGATGGCCGCCCTGTTCGCGGCGGCCGGCTACGATGCGCGCATCCGCATCGATCCCTCGGTGGTGCGCGGGCTCGAATACTACACCGGCCCGGTCTACGAGGCGGAGCTGACCTTCCCGGTCACCAACGAGGAGGGCCAGACCGTGCGCTTCGGCGCGGTGTCGGGGGGCGGGCGCTACGACGGCCTGGTCGGGCGCTTCCGCACCGAGCCCGTGCCGGCCACCGGCTTCTCGATCGGCGTCTCGCGCCTGTTCTCCGCCCTGCAGCTCGTGAAGAGCCCGCTCCTGGAGGGCATCGCCAAGCCCGGGCCCGTGGTGGTGCTGGTGCTCGACCGGGACAACATCGCCGATTACCAGCGGCTGGTCTCGAGCCTGCGCGAGGCCGGCATCCGGGCCGAGCTCTATCTCGGCGGTTCGGGCATGAAGGCACAGATGAAGTATGCCGACCGGCGCGGATCCCCCTGCGCCATCATCCAGGGCTCGAACGAGCGCGAGGCCGGCGAGGTCCAGATCAAGGACCTGATCGAGGGCGCCAAGGCGGCCGCCGCCATCACCAGCAACGCCGCGTGGAAGGCCGCGCGCCCAGCCCAGTTCTCGGTGCCGACGGCCGAGATGGTCGAGCGGGTGCGCGAGGTCCTGGGACGCCACTTCTGACGTCCCAGGCGCGATTCAGGGCCGTGGAGGCGGGCTCCACGGCCGGCGCGGGATCAGGCGACCGAGATGTCGACCTGGATGTTGCCGCGGGTGGCGTGCGAGTAGGGGCACACCACGTCGGCGCGCTTCACGAGATCCTCGGCCACCGCCCGGTCGAGGCCCGGCAGGGTCGCCTTGAGGGCGACCACGAGGCCGAAGCCGGTACCGTCGTCGCGGGGGCCGATGCCGACGCTCGACTCGATCTTCGAATCCTCCGACACCTGGATCTTGTCCTTGCCGGCGACGAACTTGATCGCACCGAGGAAGCAGGCGGCGTAGCCGGCCGCGAAGAGCTGCTCCGGATTGGTGCCGGCGCCACCGCCGCCGCCGAGTTCCTTCGGAGTCGACAGCTTGACGTCCACCTTGGAATCGTCGGTCGCGGCGGAGCCCTCGCGGCCACCGGTGGCATGAGCATGGGCGGTGTAGAGTGCCTTCATGTCGGTCTCTCCTGCTGGTCGAACGAACGGATCGGGCGCCATGGCCCGGCCCAGGACCGGATCATATCGATTGCGCGCAATCTAGTTCTTCACTCGCACAGAACTTGATTGTGCGCAATATGAAATCTGCATAAGATCGCGGCCGAAGCCCGCTGTCGGGCGTACGCGCATCGTGAAGGATAGCTCGATATGTCGGGACGGCGGACCCGCACGCCCCAGGATCCGGTGGCGGCGTCGAACTCCTCCGACGCCCTGAGCCTGGACAGCCAGCTCTGCTTTGCCGTCTACGCCGCGGCGCACGCCTTCGGACGGACGTACCGCGCGCTCCTCGCCGCCCACGACCTGACCTACCCGCAATACCTCGTGCTCCTGGTCCTGTGGGAGGAGGAGGGGCTGGCGGTCAAGGAGATCGGCCAGCGCCTGTTCCTGGATTCCGGGACCCTGACGCCCCTGCTCAAGCGCCTCGAGGCGGCCGGCCATGTCAGGCGTGCCCGGGACCGGGCCGACGAGCGTCAGGTCAGCATCTTCCTGACCGAGAAGAGCCGGGCGCTGAAGGGCCAGATGGAATGCGTGCCCGACGAGGTCGGCGGCCTCACCGGCCTAGATCTCGACGGACGCCGGGCGCTCCTCGACATCCTGATGAACCTGCGCGGCGCGCTGCACGCGGGCACGGGCGAGGCCGGTCCGGAATCGCCCGACGCGGGGCGGACCACGAAAAAAGCCGTCCCCGCGCGGGCGGGAACGGCGTCCTGACCGAGTTGGTGTCGGCCCGTCGGAGGACGGGCCGACCTGGGGTCCCGATGGAACGCGGGACCTGACGGGACTCAGGACTTGGTCTTGAGGTAGGCGATGATGTCGTCGACCTTCTTGGGATCCTTGACGCCCGGGAACACCATCTTGGTGCCCGGGATCTTCTTCTTGGGATCCGTCAGCCACTCGTGCAGGTTGGCCTCGTCCCAGGTGATGCCGGAATTCTTCATGGCCGCCGAGAAGGCGTAGCCGTCGGCTCCTTCGCCGGCCTTCGCGCCGACGACACCCTTCAGGGTCGGGCCGACGCCGTTCTTCTCGAAGTTGTGACAGGCCTTGCAGGGCGCGAACGCCTTCTCGCCGGCGGCGGCATCGCCCTCGGCATGGGCGGACAGGGGCAGCAGCAGGGCGAGGGCGGCGCCGAACAGGACGTGACGCATCGTGTGTTTCCTCCTTGGAAGCGGTCTAGGCCGCTAGCTTATGGCAGAGCTTACCCGTTTAGAACAGATTGAGACAGGAACGTGCGAGGCGCGCCGGGATGCGCTGCGGCCAAAGGAAGCTTCGGCGGACCCGATCGGTTCCGCCGCCACGAACTCGCCGCCACGAACCGGATGCACCGCGCCGCGGTTTGTCCTAGGGTTCCCATCAAGGCGTCGCCCCGTTCGCCAGTCTCTCCCCGCCGATCACGCATAGGCGGTCGCGGCTGAGCGGATGCTGAAGGCGTCGCGCCGCCCGGAGGACACGCCCATGTCGATCGCCTTTCCCGTGCCCGATGCCGCCATCGTCGCCCGCCGCGACGCCATCATCGCGGGCCTCGCCCCCCTGGTCGCGCCGGAGGCCCTGGTGATCACCGAGGACGAGCGCCGTGCCTTCGAGACGGACGGGCTCACCGCCTATCGCAGGATGCCCCTCGCCGTGGTGCTGCCCTCCACCACCGCCGAGGTCTCGGCCGTGATGGCCTATTGCCACGCCAACGGCGTGCGCGTGGTGCCGCGGGGCGCCGGCACCTCGCTGGCGGGCGGCGCGATCGCGCAGGAGGACGCGGTGATTCTCGGGGTCGCCAAGATGAACCGCATCCTGCAGGTCGATTACGAGAACCGCACCGCGCGGGTCGAGGCCGGCATCACCAACCTCGCCATCTCGGGCGCGGTCAGCCACGAGGGCTTCTTCTACGCGCCCGACCCGTCGAGCCAGCTCGCCTGCACCATCGCGGGCAACATCGCGATGAATTCCGGCGGCGCGCATTGCCTCAAATACGGGGTGACCACCAACAATCTCCTGGGCGTCACCCTGGTGCTGAACGACGGCACCGTGGTGGAGATCGGGGGCGAGCACCTCGACGCGCCCGGCTACGACCTCCTCGGCCTCGTCTGCGGCTCCGAGGGACAGCTCGGCATCGTCACCGAGGCCACCGTGCGCATCCTGCGGGCGGCGGAGGGCGCGCGTCCGGCCCTCGTGGGCTTCGGCTCGGTGGAGGATGCGGGCGCCTGCACGGCGGCGATCATCGGCGCCGGCATCATCCCGGTGGCGATCGAGTACATGGACCGCGAGGCGATCCTGATCACCGAGGACTTCGCCCAGGCCGGCTACCCGCGCGACGCCGAGGCCATGCTGATCATCGAGGTCGAAGGGTCGGACGCCGAGTGCACGGCGATGCTCGCCCGCATCGAGGCCATCGCCCGCGACTTCAACCCGACGAGCATCCGGGTCTCGAAATCGGAAGCCGAGAGCGCCGCGATCTGGAAGGGCCGCAAGTCCGCCTTCGGCGCCACCGGCCGGATCTCGGACTACATCTGCATGGACGGCACCATCCCCACCGGCCAGCTCCCCGGGGTGCTGGAGCGCATCGGCGCGATCTGCGCCGAGAAGGGCCTGCGCGTCGCCAACGTGTTCCATGCCGGCGACGGCAACCTGCACCCGCTGATCCTGTTCGACATCAACAAGCCCGGCGAGATGGAGAAGGCCGAGGCGGCCGGCGACGAGATCCTCAAGCTCTGCGTCGAGGTCGGCGGCTGCCTCACGGGCGAGCACGGCGTCGGCATCGAGAAGCGCGAACTCATGCGCTTCCAGTACGCCCAGGCCGATCTCGAGCAGCAGATGCGCGTGAAGAACGTCTTCGACCCGAACTGGCTGATGAACCCCGCCAAGGTGTTCCCTCTGGAGGGGCGCCTGGTCGCGTGAGCCCTCGGGATTCCGGGCCTCGGGATCCTGGGCCTCAGGCCTCCGCGCCGAAGGCCTCACAGCGGAACGCACCGTAATCGGTGCGGGCCAGGCGCTCGGCCAGCGCCGGCAGGAACAGCATCGCCTCCTCGCCGAGGCGCCAGGGCGGGTTGATGACCACGAGGCCGGTGCCGTTGAGGCGCGTCGGGTCGGGCTCGGAGACCATCAGGTCGAGGCGCAGGGCCGGGCGGGCGAGGTCCCGGTCGAGCTGGGCCACCATGTGGTCGACCTTGGCGACGTCCTTGATCGGGTACCAGCCGAGATAGATTCCCGTCGGCCACTTGCGCACCGCCCGGGCCAAGGCCGCCCCGAGGCGGTCGATCTCGCCGAGTTCCTCGTAGGGCGGGTCGATCAGCACGAGGCCGCGGCGCTCCGGCGGCGGGATCATCGCGTTGAGCGCCGTCCAGCCGTCGAGATGCATCACCTTCGAGAGGGAATCCTGGTTGAAGCGCGCCCGCAGGGTCTCGGCATCGGCCGGGTGCAACTCCACGAACACACCCTGGTCGCTGGGGCGCAGGAACTCGCGGATGATCGCGGGCGAGCCCGGATAGGTCTCGGGCCCGTGCCGCTCCTGCACCGCCGCCACCGCCGCCCGGTAGGGGGCGAGCAGGGCCTCGACCGCTTCGGGAAACGGCGTCGCGAGGCGGCCCCAGCCCTCGTGGCACTCGCCGGTGCGCCCGGCCTCGTCGGCGGTGAGGTCGTAGAATCCGAGGCCCGCATGCGTGTCGATCGCCCGGAACCCCGTGGGCTTCAGGCAGAGATGGGCCAGCACGCGGCTGAGCACGAGGTGCTTCAGGACATCGGCGAAATTGCCGGCGTGGAAGGCGTGGCGGTAATTCATGGCGTCCGGGCCTGTCTCACCGCGGACCCCGGCGATCGGGCCCGGGATCGGAGCGCGGCATCATCTACCGCGCGGCGTCGATGGCAACTTCGCCGGTGCGGCAGTTCTGGCGCGCCACTTCGGGGCAGGGGGTGAAGCCGCGCAGGTCCTTGGCGAAGCAGATCCGCACCTCCTGGAGCTGGCCGGCCCGGCAGGTCACCGACATCATGTCGGGGCGCAGGCCCCGGTTGGCCGCCACGAACTGCCGGGCCACCTCGATCGGCGCCATCCGGGTGTCGCGCTCCAGTCCCTTGAAGGCATCCGGGATGGTCACCGCCGCGCGGGCGTCCCGGGCCGCCTGGAAGTACGCGACCGGGTCGAGGCCGGAGCAGGTGCCATGGCTGCGCCACTCGTGCCGGGCCAGTCCCTCGCTCGGATAGACCTGGCCCGCCACCTCGATCGCCTGCCGGGTCGGCGCGCGCACGACGGAGGAGCAGTTCGAAGGGTAGCCGCGGTTGTATTGCGGCCAGAGCCCGTGCACGACGAAGCCGAGGCCGCGCCCCGGCCGACACTGGCCCTCCGCCTCGCGCCGGGCGCCGGGGCCGTCGCAGTAGGTCGGCGACCAGGACAGGGCCAGGACGTAGAAGTCGAACGATCCCGGCGTGCCGCCGGGCTCGAAGCCCTGAGCCAGGGCGCCCGGCGCCGTCAGCGCGAGGACGAGACCCGCACCGGCGAGGCGCCGCGAGCGCCGGGAGGCGCGGCTCACGGACGGGCTTCGCGGCAGGCCGAGGAATAGGCGTAGGCGAGGTTGCGGTCGAGGCCGTGGACGCAGAACTCGATACCCCAATCGGCCCCGATGATCCCGAGCCCGTCGCGCACCGAATAGTCCACCTTGCGGCGGATGCCGTCCGAGGTGGTGGCCACGGCGCTGCAGAAGCGGCGCGGCACGTAGTCGAGGCCCCAGGGGCGCCAAGCCGTGCGCTCGATATGCTCGTAGCGCAGGATGGTGAGGGAGGAGTTCCAGAACTTCGCCTCCTTCTCGGCGAAGTGCGTCGAAAGCCGCTCCAGCACCTCGGGGGCCTGGCAGCCCGGGATGTTGGCGTCGTAGTTGAACTCGCGCTCCTCGGCGGGCGTGATCTCCTCGCGGCCGGAGCGGGCGAGCGCCGGCTGGAGGGCGCCCGCCAGGACGAGGCCGAGGGCGAAGGCGGTGGAGAGAGGATTCGGGCGCATGCCGGCGTCTTTGTTCCGCTGGAGTCCGTGAAGCGTGCCGGAACGATGGCGCCTCGGACCGCCCTGTCAAGCATGGGACCGGGGGCGGCGTCGCTTTCCGGGCTCCCTGGGGTGCGCCGGGCACACCCCGGATGCGGGATTCGGCGCGGCCTCAGTAGATCGGTTCGTCGAGACCGGGCGCGGTGAGCGAGAGCGGTTCGGCGGCGAAGTCCTCCGGGGGCAGGGCGGCCGCGACCCGAGGCGCCGGGGATCGGGCGACGGGCGCGCGCGGGGCGGCGGCATAGGCCACCGGCGGCGCGGACCGGCCAACGGGAGCCGGTCCGTGCGCGAGCTGCGCGGCGGGCGGCCGGGCGGGCTGGCGCGCCGACATCGGGGTGACGCCGTAGGGATCGTCCTCCTCGACGTCGATCGGGGCCTGCGGCGGGGCGGGCAGGCGCTCGGGCGGACGCGGGCGGGCCGTGGCGCGCGGCACGCCGTCGGCACCGAGCTGCGGCGTGAACTTGATCAGCGGCTGGCAGATGCGGCGCAGGCCGCGCGGGTCGTGGCGGGCGAGGTCGACGTGGATGTGGTCGTAATGGAACACGTTCGAGCCCGGCGCCAGCACGGTGGAGAACCGGGCGCAGGCCCCGAGGAAGACTTCGCGCAGGAAGCCCTGCTCGGCCTCGGTGCCGCGCCAGCCGCCCTTCACGGTGATGACGTAGCCGTCGGCGAGCTTGAACGACATGATGTCGAGGGCGTTGCCGAAGGAATGCTCGGAGAGCTTGGCGCCGGCCTGGTTGTTGCGGCCCCGGCAGGCATAGGTGCCGGCGTTGATCTCGGCCACGGGCTGGCCGAAATACAGGTTCGCGGCCGGCTGGATCGTGTCGGCGAGCCAGGCCTCGGCCTCGGTCAGCGCCGGGCAGGCCAGGGTCACCCGCTGTTTCAGGGCGACGGTGCCCTTGCCGAGGCGCGTGACGCGGTAGGGCTGCAGCATGCCGCAGACGCCCGGTCCGCTGATCTCCTTGACGGGAGTGACGAACTCCGTCGTCTCGACGAGACGCTTGGCGTTGCAGGCCTGCTCGGTCTGGTCACGCCAGGGCTCGCGCTGCTCAAACTTGTTGAGTGCACAGCCGGTGAGGCCCGCGCCGAACAGCGTCAGGGCCGAGAACGCGAATACGCTACGCCACATGATGCGGACGATGCGCCGGGTTCCGTAAACGTTGCGTCAACGATGCGGTGCGGGCGGCGTCCCTGTGGACGGGTGTTGACAGGAGGCGGCCGAGGCCGGACCAAGCCCCATGCTCTCCCTCGTCGATCTCCGCACCCGCATCGCCGCCGGCACCCTCGACCCCGCCGGCGCCATCCGCCTCGCCGAGGCCGCCATCGCCGCCCGCGACCCCGGCATCGGGGCGATCGTCAGCCGAAATCCCGCTCCGGTCGTCGCCGGCTCGGGGCCGCTGGCGGGCATCGCGGTCGGGGTCAAGGACATCATCGACACCGCCGACCTGCCGACCCAGATGGGATCGCCGATCTATGCCGGCTGGCAGCCGAGGGCGGATGCCGCCATCGTGGCGCGCCTGCGGACGCTCGGCGCCCTGCCCCTGGTCAAGACCACGACCTCGCCCTTCGCCAGCCACGACCCGACCGCGACCGTGAACCCGCGCGATTCGGGCCATACCCCCGGCGGCTCCTCGGCGGGCTCGGCCGCGGCCGTCGCCGCCGGCATGGTGCCCCTGGCGCTCGGCACCCAGACCGGCGGCTCGGTGATCCGCCCGGCGGCCTTCTGCGGGGTGGCGGCGATCAAGCCGTCCTTCCGCCTGCTGCCGACGGTCGGCGTGAAGACCTTCTCCTGGGCGCTCGACACCGTCGGCCTGTTCGGGGCCGGCATCCGCGACATCGCCCAGGGCCTGAGCCTGATCGCCGACCGGCCCGGCCTCGATCTCGACGCGCCGCCCCAGGCGCCACGCCTCGGCCTCTGCCTCCAGGGTTTCGCGGACGCCCCCGATGCGGACGCCCTCGCCGCCCTGCAGCGGGCCGCCCGCGCGGCCGAGGCCGCCGGCGCGCGGATCATCGATCTCGTCCTGCCGGCGCCGCTGCCGGAGGCCTGGGTCCAGCACCCCGTCATCCAGGATTACGAGGCGCGCCAGGCGCTGGCCTGGGAATACGCCCATCACCGGGCGCAGCTCAGCCCGGAGCTCGGCGAGCAGCTCGACGCCGCCCAGGGCCTCGTCGCCGCCCAGTACGATGCGGCGCGCCGCGCCGCCCATAGGGCCCGGCGCGTGTTGAAGGACCTGTTCGGGGATTTCGACGCGATCCTGACCCTGTCGGCCCCGGGCCGGGCACCGGCCGGCCTCGGCACCACGGGCGATGCGCGCTTCAACCGCCTCTGGACCCTGATGGGCGTGCCCTGCGTCACCGTCCCGGTTCCTGGCGACGGCCTGCCGCTGGGCGTGCAGGTCGTCGCCCGCTTCGGCGACGACGGCCGGGCCCTCGCCGTCGCGCGGATGATCGAGCAGGCGCTGGCGGCTCAGCATCGGGCGCCTTGAGCCGACACTGCCCTAAGTCTATCGCCCCCTCGTTCCCGCCCGTGCCACCGAGGGTCGCCCCGATGCATTCCTGGAAGCAGGCCGTGGCCCGGGCCTTCGACGGGGCCGAGGGCTATGACGGCGCGGCTGCGATCCAGGCCGAGGTCGCGCAGCGTCTCGCGCAGCGCATCGGGGCCGAGCCCCTGGCGCCGGCGCCGCGCATCCTCGAGATCGGCTGCGGCACCGGCCTGCTGACCGCAGAATTGCGCCGGCGCCTGCCGGACGGCCGCCTCGTCGCCTCGGACATCGCTCCCGCCATGGTCCGGCGCTGCCGCGCCCGCTTCGCGCGCGCGCCGGACCTCGCCGTCGTCGTCATGGATGCCGAGCGGCCCGCCCTCACGCCCGGCTTCGACCTCATCGCGTCGAGCCTCGCGGCGCAATGGTTCGAGGACCTGCCCGGAACACTCGCGCGCCTCGCCGCATTGCTAGCGCCCAGCGGCCTGCTGGCGGTGGCGACCCTGGGCGCGGGCACCTTCGCCGAGTGGCGGGCGGCGCATGCGGCGCTCGGCCTCGAAGCGGCGACGCCCCTCTATCCGACCCGGCACGCCCTCGCCGCGCTGCCGTTTCCCGGCTGCACGCTCGCCGTCTCGGTCGACCCCCTGGTCGAGGCCCATGCCGATGGCCGCGCCTTCCTCGGCGCCCTGCGGAGGATCGGCGCCGGGACGCCGGGCCAGTCGGGAACGCTCTCGCCCGGCGCGATGCGGCGGGTGCTGCGGGGCTTCGAGGAGACGGGCGCGCGGGTCACCTACGAGGTCGTGACCCTGTTCATCCGACGCGACCGACAGGGTTAAGGGTTTTCACGTGCAACAGCGTCTCGGGCCATGGGCCTGGGGGCGCCGCCCGTGCCTCGGCGCAGCAGGAACACGCCCTGCGCGCCCATCAGGTTCCAGACCCACCAGGGCATCGCGAACCGCATCGGCCGGCCGCTGGCGTCGAGGGCGGTGGCCTTCTCGATCTCCGCGTTCACCGTCCGGCACAGCCCGACGAAGTCGCGGATCGTGCAATGGTGGATGTTCTGGGTCTCGTACCATTCCTCGGGCATCAGGGCCGTGACCGGCATGCGCCCGCGCAGGGCGAGCTCCGAGCGCACGCGCCAGTGGCCGAAATTCGGGAACGAGATGATGACCTGCCGGCCGATGCGCAGCAGGTGCTCCAGCACGATGCGCGGGTTGCGCGTCGCCTGGATGGTCTGGGACAGGACGACCACGTCGAAGGCATCGTCGGGATAATTCGCCAGATCGGTGTCGGCGTCGCCCTGGATCACCGGCAGGCCGCGGGCGAGGCAGGCGTTCACGCCTTCCCGCGACAGCTCGATGCCGCGTCCGTCGACGCCGCGCCGGTCCCGCAGCAGGGCGAGCAGGGCGCCGTCGCCGCAGCCGATGTCGAGGACCCGGGCATTGGCCGGCACGAGGTCGAGCACCACGAGGTGATCGACGCGGGTGTTGCCGGCCTCGCCCCGCGGCAGGGTCTCCGCCGCCTCCCAGGGCCGGTGGGCGGACATCTGCGATCCCGTCACAGGCCGCGGTCCCGGGCGGCGGCGTCGATATAGCCGCGCGCGGCGGCGAACATCGCCGGCTCGTCGAGGAGGAAGGCGTCGTGGCCCTTGTCGCTCTCGACCTCCACGAAGGCGACCGGGGCCGAGGCCGCGTTCAGGGCATGGACGATGGCGCGGGATTCCGAGGTCGGGAACAGCCAGTCGGAGGTGAACGACATCACGCAGAATCGGGTCCTGGTGCCCTTGAAGGCGTTGGCCAGAACCCCGCCCTGGTCGGCGGCGAGGTCGAAGTAATCCATCGCCCGGGTGAGGTAGAGATAGGCGTTGGCGTCGAAGCGCTCGACGAAGCTGAGGCCCTGGTGGCGCAGGTAGCTCTCGATCTGAAAGTCGGCGTTGAACGAGAAGGTCGGCGCGGAGCCGCCCTGGAAGCGGCGCCCGAACTTCCGGTGCAGGGCCGGCTCCGACAGGTAGGTGATGTGCGCGCCCATGCGGGCGACGCCGAGGCCCTTGGCCGGCCGGGTACCGGCCTCAAGGTAGCGCCCCTCCGCCCAGGCCGGATCGGCCATGATCGCCTGCCGGCCGACCTCGTGGAAGGCGATGTTCTGCGCCGAGTGGCGCGGGCCGGTGGCGATCGGCATCGCGGCGAAGACCCGCTCGGGGTAGCTCGCCGCCCATTGCAGCACCTGCATGCCGCCCATGGAGCCGCCGATGCAGAGGAACAGGTCGCGGATGCCGAGCCGGTCGAGGAGCATGGCCTGGGCCCGGACCATGTCGCGGATGGTCACCAGAGGGAAGTCGAGCCCGTAGGCGCGGCCCGTGGAGGGGTCGATCGAGGCCGGGCCGGTGGAGCCCATGCACGAGCCGACGACGTTCGAGCAGACGACGAAGTAGCGGTCGGTGTCGACGGGCTTGCCCGGTCCCACCAGGGTCTCCCACCAGCCGCGCTTGCCCGTCACCGGATGGGTGTGGGCGAAGTGCTGGTCGCCGGTGAGCGCGTGGCAGATCAGGACGGCGTTGGAGCGGTCCGCGTTGAGGGTGCCCGCCGTCTGGTAGGCGATCTGGAACGGCGCGAGCTGCACGCCGGCATCCATCGCCAGGGGCTCGTCCAGGCCGAACTGCGCCACGAGGCCCTTCGGCTCGCGGGCCTGCGACAGCTCGGCGCCCGGCGCGTCGGCGCGCGCCGATTCGTCTTCGGGCGTGCCTGGCTTGAGGGCGGTATCCAGCGACATGGTCATGAAACGGGTTGGAGGAGACGGCGCATCGGTCGGGGCGGGACGGAAGGGACGGCTCGCCGCGCCGTCCGGAGATCGGACCATGCGTCGTGAGGCGTTGAGGTAGTGTGCGCTCCCTCACGCGTCAACGAAAGGGCGCCGGAGTCACGCGCGGCGCGGAGTTTCAGAACCGCGCGGTCGATCCGCTTCGGGGCAAACGGCTCTGGCCCTCCGGCGCGCGCGATCGTAGACCGGGCGGCGGCGCCCGGGAGGCGAGACCCCGGCGCCGGCTCTCCCGACCGTTCCCACCGCAGCCTCGCGAGCCCCCGATGCGCTTCACGACGAGACCCGCGCCGCCCCTCGACAACCTCGGCGACCTGCGCGCCGAGATCGACCGGATCGACGCCGAGATGCACGCGCTGCTGATCCAGCGCGGGTCGATCATCGACCGGCTGATCGCGGTCAAGCGCACCTCGGCCAGCGGGTCAGCCTTCCGGCCCGGACGCGAGGCCTCGATGATGCGGCGCGTGGCCGAGCGCCATCGCGGGCTGCTGCCCCTCGACACCGTGGAGGGCATCTGGCGGGTCATCATCGCCACCTTCACCTACGTGCAGGCGCCGTTCTCGGTGCATGCCGACATCTCGGGCGGGGATGCGCCGATGCGCGATTCCGCCCGCTTCCACTTCGGCTTCACGGTGCCCTACCGGCCCCACCCCACCTGCCTCGCGGTGATCGCGGCGGTGGCCGCCTCCCGCGGCGACCTCGGCATCTTCCGCCTCGATCCCGACGGCTCGGGCGCCGCCACCGACGCGGCGCCCTGGTGGGAGGGGCTCGTCGGCGAGGGACGCCCCAAGGTCATCGCGCGCCTGCCCTTCATCGAGCGGCCCACCCATCCGGCCGGCACCCCGGTCCTCGTGGTCTCGAACCCGCTGGACGACCCGGCCGCGGCCCAGCGCGACTGGGTCCTGCACGCCACCCGCGTGGCCGCCTGGGAGCCGGAGGCCATGCGCGCCCTGCAGGACCTCTACGGCGAGGTCGTCGCCCGCGCGGCCGGACCGGACGGGCACGGCCTGCTCCTCGCCGTCCCCGGTGGCGTCAGTGCCCGCCAGCTGCACGAGGCGCTGACCCGCGCCGGCGCCGCGCCTCGGACCCTCGACGAGATTGGCAGCCACGCCGCCCGCTTCCGGGTCTGAGGCGAGGGAAGCCGAGCCGAGAGGGCCTGAGCAAGAGGGCCTGAGCAAGAGGGCCTGGGCGACGAGGCCCGCTCGCAAAGCCGGGCGAGCTTTGTTAGACGGGCGCTTCGCCGATCCAGCGGCGGCCGCCAGGTCTTCCCCATGTCCTCTGCCACCCTCGCCCCCTCACGCCCGGTGCCCCGCCCCGGCGTCCTCGCCATCGAGGCCTACGTGCCCGGCAAGAGCGGCGCGCCCGGCCATGCCAAGGTGCACAAGCTCTCCTCGAACGAGACGCCGCTGGGCCCGAGCCCGAAGGCGGTGGCGGCGATGCGGGCGGAAGCGGCCAAGCTCGAGCTCTACCCGGAGGGGACCTCGCGGGTGCTGCGCGAGGCGATCGCCACCCGCTACGGCCTTGACCCGGACCGGATCGTCTGCGGCGCCGGCTCGGACGAGCTCCTGTCCTTCCTGGCCTATGCGTATCTCGGCGCCGGCGACGAGGGGATCTTCACCGAGCACGGCTTCCTGGTCTACCGGATCGCGATCCTGGCCGCCGGCGGCACCCCCGTGGTGGTGGCCGAGCGCGATCTGCGCGCCGACGTCGACGCGCTGCTGGCCGCCGTCACGCCCCGCACGAAGATCGTCTACCTCGCCAACCCCAACAACCCGACCGGCACCTACCTGCCCTTCGACGAGGTCCGGCGCCTGCAGGCGGGCCTGCCGCCCCACGTCCTCCTCGTCCTCGACGGAGCCTATGCCGAGTACGTGCGGGCGAACGACTACAGCGCCGGCCTCGACCTCGTGCTGGAGGCCGGCAACGTGGTGATGACCCGGACCTTCTCGAAGATCCACGGGCTGGCCGCGCTCCGGATCGGCTGGATGGTCGGCCCCGCCGAGGTGGTCGACGCGATCAACCGCATCCGCGGTCCCTTCAACCTGTCGGGAGCGGGCATCGCCGCGGGCGCGGCCGCCATCGCGGACGACGCTCACGTGGCCGCGGCGGTCGCCCACAACGACCACTGGCTCGCCGCGATGACGCGGGCGGTGCAGGGGCTCGGCCTCACCGTGACGCCGAGCGTCGCGAACTTCATCCTCGTGCACTTCCCCGACGCGCCAGGCCGAACGGCCGCCGAGGCCGACGCGTTCCTCTCGGCTCGGGGGGTCATCACCCGGCGGGTCTCGTCCTACGGCCTGCCCCAGGCCCTGCGGGTCACCATCGGCGGCGAGGCGGCGAACACCGCCTTCCTCCAGGCCCTGACCGCCTTCGTGCAGGGCGAGACCCGTGCCTGAGATCGACACCCTCGCCCTCGACACCCTCGCCATCGTCGGCCTCGGGCTGATCGGCTCGTCGATCGCCCGCGGCGCCCGGCAGTTCGGCCTCGCCCGCCGCATCGTCGCCATCGACCGCGACGCCGCGGTGCTGGAGCGGGTGCGGGCGCTCGGCCTCGCCGACGCGGCCACGGACGACCTCGCCGCCGGCGTGGCCGGGGCCGACCTCGTCATCCTGTGCGTGCCGGTCGGCGCCGTGGGTGCGGTGGCGGAAATCATGGGTCCGGCCCTGAAGCCGGGGGCCATCGTGTCCGATGTCGGCTCGGTCAAGGCCTCGGTGGTCGCCGCCGTCGCGCCGCACCTGCCCGCCGGCGTGCATTTCGTGCCGGCGCATCCCGTGGCCGGCACCGAGTATTCCGGGCCGGATGCCGGGTTCTCGACCCTGTTCTCCGGACGCTGGTGCATCCTCACCCCCGCCGAGGACACCGACCCGGCGGCGACCGCCCGGGTCCAGGCCTTCTGGGAGGGCCTGCGCGCCATCGTGGAGACGATGACGCCGGAGCATCACGACCTCGTCTTGGCGATCACCAGCCACGTGCCGCACCTCATCGCCTACAACATCGTCGGCACCGCCGCCGACCTGGAGGCCGTGACCCAGTCCGAGGTGATCAAGTTCTCCGCCGGCGGCTTTCGCGATTTCACCCGCATCGCCGCCTCCGACCCGACCATGTGGCGGGACGTGTTCCTGACCAACAAGGACGCGGTGCTGGAGATGCTGGGACGCTTCAACGAGGACCTCGCGGCGCTCGCCCGGGCGATCCGCTGGGGTGACGGCGAGGCCCTGCACGACCTCTTCACCCGCACCCGCGCCATCCGCCGCGGCATCGTCGCCATGGGGCAGGAGACGGCCGAGGCCGATTTCGGGCGCGGCCGCCCGAGCGACCCGGCGGCCTGACGCCGCGCCGCTGCTCAGTAGAGCGGCGGCAGCTGCACGTTGGGGATCGGGAACGGCCCGAGCATCAGGCGGCCCTCGGCAAGCCGCAGGGGCGGCAGGGGCTTGAGGGCATCGTCGGCCGGGGCCGCGACGCCGGCCTCGGTCTGGGCTTGGCTGCGGCGGCCGAGGAGCTGGCCGACGAGGCTGCCGATCAGCGCCCCCTTCTCCGCGCCGAAGCGCTGGCCCATGACCTGACCGACCAGGGCCTCGACGCCGGCCGCCCACAGGTCGAGCTGACCCTGGAGCCGGTGCGCCGCATCGAGGTCGAGGCGGCCCTTGGCCTGGATCCGGCGCTCGCCCTTGGCCAGGGACAGGAGCGCGATGTCGAGCCCGCCGCCGGCCTGGCGCCAATCCTCGAGTTCCCTGGCCACGGTGCCGGTGCCGAGGACGGTGGCGCGGCTCACGGTGGCATCGAGGGCGAGGTCGGCCGGGTCGGCGTTGCCCAAAGCCGCATCGACCAGGGGCAGGCGGATCCGGTTCACCCGGAGGCTGGTGTCGATGGCCCCCTCCGACGCGAAGCGGCCGGGGGTCGGGCGGGCATGAAGCTCGAGGTGCTGGGTATCGAAGTCGATGGGCTCGGGACCGGCGCCGTGCACGACGCCCTTGGCGCCATTGGCCACCACGGAGGCCCGCACGAAGCCGTCGGAGGCGCCGTGAAAGCTGCCCTCCAGGGAGGTCCAGGTCGCATCCGCCGTCAGGTCGCCCTGCTCGACGTGGAACGGTCCGCCGACCTCGAGGATGCCCTGGCGCGGCTGGTAGACCTGGGTCACCGCCGTCACGGGTCCGAGGGTGAAGCGGCTGTCGGAGCGGCTGAAGGCCAGGGAGGCGCAGCGCAGCTCGATCCGGAACGGATAACCGGTGATGCTGCGGTCGGCGCAGGTCCAGGTCCGGCCCGCGGCCACTTCCTGGGCGAGCCAGCCATCCATCTCGGAAGCGGCCCGGTGGCGGATGTAGAACCAGCCGAGCGACCAGGCGATCACGAGGATGGCGAGGAGGATGTAGGGGAGGAACAGCCCCTTGCGCGAGGGGGAACGGGTCGGAGTCGGGCTCTGCGCCATCGCGTCTTCTGTATCCTGCGCTCGCGTCACGGACCTGCAGCCGTCGTCGGGGCGGCCCGGATGCAAGGCTTGGCAGGGTCTCGGCGGCGAAAGCATGGCGGGCGCCGCCCTCACGCCGCAAAACGCAGGCGCCGCGGCCCGTCGGGGCGCGATGCCGCGATCAGTTCGCGGCGTCGGCGTTCTGCGCGCTGCCGAGATCGGCCACGATGGCCTCGCGCTCGGCCTCGTCCTCGGCGAGCCGGTGGACATGCATCTCGGTCGCGCCCTTGTGCCGCGCACGGGCGATCCAGTTGCGGTGCAGGCGCTCGCGCGGGCTCTGCCCGGCGGAGGCCACCGAGACCAGCTCGCCGACGCCCGCCGCGTCGCGACGCACGGCCATCACCACGGCCTCGCCCATGTCGTCGAGCTCGGGCTCGGCCAGCTCATGGATGCCGACGACGTAGCGGCGGCCGGACCGGCCGCGCCAGGCGCTGAGCACCAGGGCGGGGGTCCCGCGCAGGCCGGCCGTCGTCCTCAGACGTTCCTCGCGCACTTCCTGTCTCCGTGCTCGATCGTCCTTCAGGTCGCGGAGTGCGGCCGACCAGGACAGGGCTCTCTTGTTCGCCATTTGTTCCACATTAATCTTAACGTTTCGTTGGCGTCAAGGACGACGCCCCGGCTTCCAATCAGATGGGGACGACGGGAGTTATCCACAAGTCATGCACAGGGTCGAACCGCGTCCGGCGGCCCCCTCAGGCGACGGGCGATCCGTTCCGCTCGGCCTTGGTCCGGGACGCCGGAGCGGCATCGGGGACGGCGTGCCCCGCCGCCGCGAGCTCGTTCCGGCCGGCGGCCAGCAGCGCGTCCGAGGCGGTCTCGATCCGCCCCTGGACCACCTCGAGGAAGCGGGTCCGGTCCAGGCCCGGCGGGATCGGCGCCAGGAACTCGATCACCGAGGTGCCGGGCCGGCGCACGAGGCTGCGGCGGGGCCAGTGCAGGCCCGTGTTGAGGGCGACCGGCAGGCAGGGCACGCCGAGGGCCGCGTACAGGTGGGTGATGCCGAGCTTGTAGGCGGGGGACGCACCGGGCGGGCGGCGAGTGCCCTCGGGGAAGATGATGAGCTGGCGCCCGTCCCGGATGGCCTGGGCCGCGGCCTCGTTCATGGCGGCCATCGCCCGGGCGCCCTTGCTGCGGTCGATGGCGACCATGCCGGAGCGCGAGAGGAACCACCCGATCAGCGGGATCCAGAGCAGCTCGCGCTTGAGGATGTAGGCGAAGTCGGGAAAGGCCGTGACGAGGGCCAGGGTCTCCAGGGCCGACTGGTGCTTGGCCGCCACCAGGAGGGGACCGGGCGGGATGTTCTCCACGCCCCGGAACTCCACCGTGATGCCGCCCACCACCCGCAGGAGCCACAGGGTCACGCGCCCCCAGGCCTGTGCCAGCCGGATCACGCCCCGCCGGGAGACGAGGGTCGGCAATCCGCCGATCGCGATCAGGGTGGTCGCGGCATAGAAAGCGAGATTGAACGCGAGCGAACGGACGAGGAGCATCGGGAACCTGGATGAGACAGCCCGGAACAGGGCGCGGCCCAGCTCCCGTGTAGCGTGCGATCTCGTCCCAGGCCATCCGGGCGCGGGACGATCCGGACCGTCAGTCGCCCGCCGCGAGGGTCCCGCGCTGGCGCGGATCGGCGGCGCCCGCCAGCAGCCCGTCGCCGGCCTGCACGGAGTTGGCCGAGCCGGAGGTCGCCCCGACGCGGACCGTGTGGCCGCGGGCCCGGAGCAGGGCCAGGGTGTCGGGGGAGAGGCCTTCCTCGGCCATCAGCACGTCCGGCTGCCACTGGTGGTGGATGCGCGGCGCGGCCACGGCCTCGGCGAGGTTCATGCGGAAGTCGAGCACGTTGACGATGACCTGCAGCACCGTCGAGATGATGCGGCTGCCGCCGGGGCTGCCCGTCACCAGGACGAGCCGCCCGTCGCGGAAGACGAAGGCGGGAGTCATCGAGGAGAGCGGCCGGGCGCCGGGCGAGACCGCGTTGGCGACGCTGCCGACGAGGCCGTAGGCGTTGAGGGCGCCGGGCTTGGCCGAGAAATCGTCCATCTCGTTGTTCAGGAGCACGCCCGTGCCCTCCGCCACGAGGCCGAGCCCGTAGGAGAAGTTCAGGGTCGTGGTGTTCGAGACCGCGTTGCCGGCGCCGTCGACCACCGAGAAATGCGTGGTCTGGTCGGATTCGAAGGGGAGGGGATCGCCGGCCCTGACCTCGGCGGCGGGCCGGGCGCGGGCGGGATCGATGCCGGCCCGCACCGTGGCCGCGTAGGACTTGGCGATCAGGCCCTCGATCGGCACCTGCGTGCGGGCGGGATCGCCGAGCCAGGTCGCGCGGTCGGCATAGGCCGGCTTCATCGCCTCGGCCAGGATGTGGAGGGCATCGGCGCTTCCCGAGCCCATGCGGGCGAGGTCGAAGCCTTCCAGCACGTTCAGGATCTCGATGAGGTGG
Organism: Methylobacterium sp. Leaf104; assembly: GCF_001422885.1. Classification (GTDB taxonomy): domain Bacteria; phylum Pseudomonadota; class Alphaproteobacteria; order Rhizobiales; family Beijerinckiaceae; genus Methylobacterium. Next base: position 419,473 of record NZ_LMMZ01000012.1, read on the forward strand.
ATGCCGCCGGAGCTCGGCGGCGGCATCGAGGCGATGGCGTAGCCCCGGTAGGTGCCGCGCACGGGCTCGCGGAGCACCGGGCGATAGGCGGCCAGGTCCTCGGCCGTCATCACCCCGCCCGCGGCGCGCACGGCAGCGGCGATGCGCTCGGCGATGGCGCCCGTGTGGAAGGCGTCGGGACCGGATCTGGCGATGGCCGCCAGCGTGTCGGCGAGATCCGCCTGGATCAGCCGTTCGCCGCGCTGTAGGGGCCTGTCGCCGGCAAAAAAGATCTTTCGCGAGGATGGCCAGCGGCCGAGCAGGCCGGCGGCCCGGGGCAGCGAATCGGCGAGGCCCGATTCCACGGGGATGCCCTCGCGGGCCAGCGCCTCGGCCGGGGCGATCAGGTCGGCCAGGGTGAAGCGGCCCGAGCCGTAGAGCCGATGCGCCTCGGCCAGGCCCCGCACGGTGCCGGGCACGCCCACCGCCTTGCCGGTCCGGGTCGAGGCGGCGCGGTCGGGCTCGCCCTTGGGGTCGAGGAACATGTCGGAGCGGGCGGCGGCCGGGGCGGTCTCGCGGTAATCGAGGGCGATCGTCTCGTCGCCCGCCGCCCGGTGGATCATCATGAAGCCGCCACCGCCGAGGTTGCCGGCCCGCGGCAGGGTCACGGCGAGGGCGAAGCCCACCGCCACGGCGGCGTCGATGGCGTTGCCGCCGGCCCGCAGGATCGCGACGCCGACCCGTGTGGCGCGCGCCTCCTGCGAGGCGACCATGCCCCGGGCGCCGAGCACCGGCAGCAGGCGGGCATCGTCGGACTGGATCGGCGGCGGCTCGGGCGAGCCCGGTGTGGAGCCGGCGGTCCCTTGCGCGAAACCCGACCCGGTGGCGGCCAGGACCAGGGCGAGGGCGATGCGCGAGGGGGTCAGCCGCATGTCAGGCGCGTCCGTTGCCGCGGGGCGGGAGAGCGGGCGCGCCGTGATGACGCCCGGCGATCGACCAGTAGACGAGGCCCGAGGCCGCCCCGGTGAGGAACAGCACCGCGGTGATGCGCCCCTCCAGGGCCAGGGCCTCGGGACTCGCCCCGGTGCGCGACAGGCCGCGGGCGAGCCAGGGCACGGCGGCGGTGAGGAGGCCCGTCCCGGCACCGTACCAGGTGGCGGCGCGCCAGTTCAGGACGGCGCCGAGGACGGCCACCAGGACGGGCGGCACCACCAGGAGCACGAACAGTGCGCGGGCGATGGCGGCGAGGGCGAACAGCAGGGTCTCGGGGCCGATCCCGGAGGCGAGGTCCGTCAGCCCGGAGAACAGCCCGACGAGCCCGAGGCGGGACAGGGTCTCGCTGGTGGCCGGGTCGAGCAGCGCGCCGAGGGCCAGGACGGCCGCCCCGCAGGGGATCGCCAGGACCAGCGCGAGGCTCGCGATGAACAGGTCGCCGAGGAGACGCACCCGTCAGTCTTCGTCGCCGTCGTCGGCGCCCGCATAGACGCCCTCGGCGCCGATGCCGTCCTCCAGCATCATCCGGGCGCGGGCGCGCAGCTTCTCGGTCTCGCTCTTGAGCTGGCCGCAGGCGGCCAGGATGTCCCGGCCGCGAGGCGTCCGGACCGGGGACGCATAGCCGGCTTCGTAGACGATTTCCGAGAAGCGCTCGATGCGCTCCCAGTCCGAGCACTCGTAGGCGCTGCCCGGCCAGGGATTGAACGGGATCAGGTTGATCTTGGCCGGGATTCCCTTGAGCAGGCGCACCAGCTCGCGCGCGTCGGCGTCGGTGTCGTTGATGCCCTTGAGCATCACGTACTCGAAGGTGATGCGCCGGGCGTTGTTCAGGCCCGGATAGGCCCGGCAGGCGGCCAGCAGCTCGGCGAGCGGATACTTGCGGTTCAGGGGTACCAGCGTGTCGCGCAGGTCGTCGCGCACCGCGTGGAGCGAGATCGCCAGCATGGCATGGGCCTCGTCACCGAGGCGCTGCATCTGCGGCACCACGCCGGAGGTCGAGACGGTGATGCGCCGGCGCGAGAGGCCGAGGCCCTCCTGGTCGGCCATGACCCCGACGGCGTCGACGACGTTGTCGAGGTTGTAGAGGGGCTCGCCCATGCCCATGAAGACGATGTTGGTGACCTTGCGCCGGGTCTCGTCCTCGCCGGGGGCGGTCGGGTTCTGGCCGGCCCAGTCGTTGAGGTGGTCGCGGGCGACGACGAGCTGCGCCGTGATCTCGGCCGCCGTCAGGTTGCGCACGAGGCGTTGGGTGCCGGTGTGGCAGAACGAGCAGGTGAGGGTGCAGCCGACCTGGCTCGAGACGCAGAGGGTGCCGCGCCCGCGCCCCGGGATGTAGACGCACTCGATCTCGGCGCCGCGGTTGTGGTCGTGCTTGCCCATGGGGGCCATGCGCATCAGCCACTTGCGGGTGCCGTCGCGGGACACCTGCTCGGTGATCACCTCGGGCCGGTCGAGGGTGTAGGCGTCGGCGAGCTGAGCCTTCAGGCCCTTGCCGACATTGGTCATCTCGTCGAAGGCCTTGGCGCCGCGCACGTTGAGCCAGTGCCAGATCTGGCCGGAGCGCATGCGCTGCTCGCGCTCGGAGACGCCGATGGCGCCGAGCCGGGCCTTCAGCTGCTCGCGGGTGAGCCCCACCAGGGACGCGCGCCCGGGGGGCGGCGCCTGGTTTCCGGCCTGCGGCTCGAACTCCGGCAGCTTCTCGATTGCGGGAACGGCGCTCGCGTCGCGCCGGGCGGTGTCGAACGACGCCGTCGCCATGATCTGGATGAACCTTCGGACTTGGAATGGGTCCGGTATAGGGGATTCGGGTCCAAAACGCGAATGCGGGACGGGCTGCGCCGGACTCATGCGATCCGGCGCCGCCGCTTCGGGCTTCCGCCCGGATCGCCCGACGGGCCGGCCGGCGGGGACCGCCCGGCCGGCGATCGCCTATTGCGCCGGTTTGGCCTCGCTCGGCGGCGCGCCGGCAGCGGGATTCTCGGCAGCGGGATTTTCGGCGGGCGGCGCGGGCCGGAGGACGTTCTTGCTGATGCTGCCCTCCGGACCGTATTCCCCGGCCACCGCGATGCAGGCCTGCTCGCGGTTGAGCTGCATCTGGTTCGACATCAGGGCGAACATGGTCTGCACCCGTCCGCCGAACGGCCCGCGCGGACTGACGTCGGCGGCGCGCACGTTCTGCTTCTCGAGGAGGGCGTCGAACTCCTCCGTGCCGATGCGGTAGCCGCAGACATTGGCGGCGGCGAAGATGTAGGCGGCGAATTCGAGCGCCCGCGGCGAGGGCGCGTTGCGGATCTGGGCCTGCGCGGCCGGCGGCAGCGCGAGACAGGTGGCGAGGCAAGCGGCGAGGCCTGCGGCCAGCGGGGGACGAGCGGACATGCGTGGGGTTTCCTCAGGCGCGGAGGCTTCACGCTCCGCTTGCGCGCTGAGATAGGCCCCGGGCGTCCGGCGTCAAACGCCCGGCCTCAGCCGAGCCGGCCCAGCAGCCGGTCCATCAGCGGATTGTCCGGCGTGAAGGCGTAGTCGACCTTGCGCACGCTCACGGCGCCCGCCCCGGCCTTGACCAGGGCGTCGGCCAGATCGAACACCGCGTCGACCGGGCAGTGCAGCACCATCTCGCCGCGGCCCTCGGGCGCGCCGTAGGGCAGGGCGGCATCGTGCAGGGCGGCGATGCCGGCCAGGTCGATGTCGCCGTCGTCCGGCATGGCGGCACGGACCTCGCGGGTGGTGCGCGCACGCTCCTCCGCCTGGATGCGGCCGAGGACGGCGCGCAGCGCCCGGCGCTGCGGCTCGCCCCAGGGCGCGTTCAGGGAGGCGACGAGGTTCGCCTCCGAGCGCAGGATGATCCCGTCCTCCAGGATCTTCAGGGCGTTGGCGGCGAGCGTCGCCCCCGTGGTGGTGATGTCGACGATGATCTCGGCCGAGCCCGCGGCCGGCGCGCCCTCGGTGGCGCCCAGGCTCTCGACGATGCGGTAATCCGCGACCCCGTGCTCGGCGAAGAACCGGCGGGTGAGATTGACGTACTTCGTGGCGATGCGCAGGCGCTTGCCGTGGCGGACCCGCATCTCGGCGGCGACCTCGTCGAGGTCGCTCATGGCGCGGACGTCGATCCAGGCCTGGGGCACGGCCACGACCACGGTGGCCTGACCGAAACCGAGCGGCGTCAGGAGCTCGACCTGGCCGCGGGCGTCGGGCAGCGATTCGCGGATCAGGTCCTCGCCGGTGATGCCGAGATGGGCCGTGCCGCTGGCGAGCTGCGCCGCGATCTCGGAGGCCGAGAGGTAGCGCACCTCGACACCGGGCACGCCGACGAGTTTTCCGCGATAGTCGCGGGCGCCGGTGTTCTGGGCGAGCTTGAGGCCGGCCCGGGCGAAGAAGGCGGCGGCGTTCTCCTGCAGCCGGCCCTTGGACGGAACGGCGAGGACGAGGGAATCCGGTTCAGCCAACGGTCGCGTCCTTCTCGCTGGGAGCGTTCGCGGCGACCCGCGAGAGCCAGACGGCGCAGCCGACGGCGGGCACGGGCACGGGGCTTCCGAGATGCTGGAGCAGGCCGTCGTAGCGGCCGCCGCCCACCAGGGGCAGCTTCGGCGCACCCGGCGCCGTGCCCTCGAAGATGAACCCGGTGTAGTAGTCGAGGTTGCGCGCGAAGCCGCCGGAGAAGCGGAAGCGCTCCACGGCGAGGCCCCGGGCGGCCATGAAGCCGGTGCGCTCCTCGAACAGGTCGAGGGCCGCGTCGAGGGGCGGGTGGTCGAGGCCGGCCTCCTGTACCAGGGCCCGCACCGCGGCGGCGGCGCTGTCGGGGTCGCCCTCGATGGCGCGGTAGCGGTCGACGATGGCGCGGTTCTCGGGGTTGAGGCCTGAGCCGCCGCTCGCCTGCGCGGCGGCCTTGGCGAGGAAGCGCTCGGCGATCTCGCCGGCGCTGCGGCCGCCGACCCGCGAGATGCCGGCGATCGACAGCACGTCCTCCACGAAGGCGCGCACGCCGCCGGGATTCTGGCCCTGGATCGCCGCGAGGAGCCCCGCATGCGGGTCCTCGGTGCGCAGGCCGTTGGTGACCGCGTCGAGGGAGCGGCCGGCGGCCAGCGCCCGCAGGGTGCGGCGCTTGGCGGTGGGGGGCACGCCGAGGGCGTCGAGCAGGGCGTCGACGAGGCCCATGTCGCCGAGGCGGACGGCGACGTCGCTGCGCCCGAGCAGGGCGAGGCCCTCCAGGGCGAGGCCGATCACCTCGGCATCGGCGGCCGGCGTGTCGGTGCGCCCGACCGACTCGATGCCGGCCTGGAGGAACTCGTCAGGCTCGTCGCCGGCCAGCCGGAAGACCGGCCCGAGATAGCTGTAATCGGCGCCCTGCGGGGCGGACGGCGAGGGCGCCGAGAATTTCGGGGCGTGCGCGAGGTGGTGGCGGCAGACCGGAATCGTGAATTCCGGCCGCAGGCAGAGCTCGCTGCCCGAGGCGTCCTGGGTCACGAAGATGCGCCGGCGGATGTCCTCGCCCGACAGTTCGAGGAACGGCTCCGCCGGCTGCAGCACCGGCGGCGTCACCGCGCCGTAGCCGGCCTCCTGGAAATGCGCGAGCAGGCGCAGGTGGTCCTGCGATCGTTCCCCCGCGGTGCCCGCGCCTGCCTCCGGTCTCGTCATCGTCTCGCCTGCCGCCTCGTCGCGGGCTCTAGTAGCAACCGGGCCTGCGCTTGGCGATGGCTTTTGGCGACGGCCTCCGGCCGGGGCGCCTAGACCCAGCCCTGCAATTCGCGCCGCACCACGGTCTCGATCACCGTCATGCCGAGGTCGCTGTCGTTCAGGCAGGGGATGTAGGCGAATTGCTCGCCGCCATTGTCCTCGAAGTAGTGGCGGTTCTCGCCGTCGAGCTCCTCCAGGGTCTCGAGGCAGTCGGCGGTGAAGCCGGGCGCCACGATCGCCATGCGCTTGACGCCGCTCTTGGCGAGGGTCTGCACGGTCTCGTCGGTGTAGGGCCGCAGCCATTCCTCGTTGCCGAAGCGCGACTGGAAGGTGGTGCGCATCCGCTCGGTCGAGAAGCCCAGCGCCTCGCGGATCAGGCGCCCGGTCTTCACGCACTGGCAATGGTAGGGGTCGCCCTTCAGGAGGTAGCTCTTGGGCACCCCGTGGAACGAGGTCAGGATCACCTCGGGCTCGAAATCGAGCTTGGCCAGGCCCTCACGGATCGAGGTCGCCATCGCTTCGATGTAGACCGGGTCGTCGTGATAGGGCGGCGAGACGCGCACGGTCGGCTGCCAGCGCATCTGCATCAGGGCCTTGAAGGCCTGGTCGCAGGCGGTGGCCGAGGTCGCGGCGGCGTATTGGGGATAGAGCGGCACCAGCAGGATGCGGTCGCAGCCCTGGTCGAGCAGGGCCTGGATCCGCACGGAGACCTCCGGCTTGCCGTAGCGCATGGCCCAATCGACCACGACCGAATCACCCATGGCCGCCTGCAGGCGCTCGGCCTGGCCGCGGGTGATGGTCTTGAGAGGGCCCTCGTCCCGCTCGTTGTTCCACACGCTGGCATAGTCGCGGCCCTTCGGCCCCGGGCGCTTGGTCAGGATGACGAGGTTGAGGAGCGGCCACCAGATCAGGCGCGGGACCTCGATCACCCGGCGGTCCGAGAGGAACTCCTTGAGGTAGCGGCGCATCGGCCAGTAGCTCGTACCTTCCGGCGTTCCGAGATTCATCAGGAGGACGCCGACCCGGCCCCAGCGCACCGGCGGATGCTCGGACGGCAGGGGCGCGCCCTGCGGCACGCCCGCCTGGGTCGGGAGCGACAGGCCGTCCTGCGGGAGCGGCGGTGCGACGCGTTCGTTCATCGGGTTTCCGTATCGCTCTGGAGGGGAGCGCTTGAGAGCGGCGGGTTCACAAAGGTTGTGTCGTGGGGGATATCTATCTAGAGCACGGAGCCTTCCAGCGATCACACGATGGATGAAGGCGCGACATGCCGTCTCCCCGGTACTTCCTCAACCACTTCATGCCCTTCACGGGCTATCCCTATACGGGGGGGCCGACCGCCTGCAATCTCTGCGGCTCGGCGGAATCCGTGGTGGTGGCCGAGAGCGACCGCCGGCTGAAGACCCTGCGCTCGATCGCCTGCCGCCAGTGCGGCCTCATCCGCACCGATCCGATGCCGACACCGGCCGAGCTCGCGGACTACTACGCCACCGCCTACCGGGCCGACTACCAGCTCGCCTTCGCGGGCGGCCCGCCGCGGGTCCACCTCAAGCGCTCGGCCCGCGAGGCCGCCTTCCGCACCGGGCTCCTGGCACCCAAGCTGAAGCCCGGCGCCCGGGTGCTCGATTTCGGCTCGGGCTCGGGCGAGTTCCTGGCCGAGGTCCGCGCGAAGGGTTGCGAGGCGATCGGCATCGAGCCGGGGCGGGACTACGCCAACTATGCCCGCACCCACCACGGCGTCGAGGTTCTGGACGATGCCGATGACGAGCGCTTCCCCGAGGCGCATTTCGACGTCATCACCACCCGGCACGTGCTGGAGCACCTGCGCGATCCGGCCGACGTGATGGAGCGCCTGTCGCGCTGGCTGAAGCCGGACGGCGTGCTCTTCGCCGCCGTGCCCGACATGGCCACCACCGGCAAGCCCGCGCACGAGCGCTTCCACTTCGCCCATGTCCACGGCTTCGTGCGCGAGACCTTCGACCTCACCGCCCGCCGGGCCGGCCTCGTGCCGCATCCGGACTATCCGCGCGAGAACACCGCGGTGGTCTACGCCAAGACCGACGCCCCGCCCGTGACCCTGGCCAATCCCGGGCTCGCCGAGCGTCTGGCCGTGGAGCTGAAACCGATGCCGCCCGCCGTCTTCCTGGCCTCCGGCGCCTGGCTCTGGCCGATGGTCCGCCGCAACGCCAAGGCGGTGCGCGATACCTTCGTGTCGCGCTGAAGCGGCCGCGGAACCCTGACACGGGGGCCGGACCCTCGCACGGCGGCGGCCGGCCGTCGTAGGCCCTTCGCGAACGGCGTCCTAGAACACGGGATCGGGCGGCGGCATCCGGCCGCCCGCCCGACGCCTGAGACGCCGCCGTGACGAACGCTCCCTCGACGAATCCTGACACAACGAATCCTCGCACAACGAATCTTGCCGGACCGGTTCCGAACCGGCGCCAGACCCTCGCCCTCGGGGCGGGTCTCGCCGTCGCTCTGGGCAGCCCGGCCGAGGCCGCGCCCGCGACGGCACCCGACCCGACCTTCACGCTCCTTCTCGTCAACGACCTCTACCAGATGGCCGAGGTCGACGGCCGGGGCGGCTTCGCGCGCCTCGCCGCCATCGTGAAGGCCGAGCGCGCCCGGGGCGTGCCGATGCTCTATGCCCATGCGGGCGACACCCTCTCGCCGTCGCTGCTGTCGGGCTTCGACCGCGGCGCTCACATCGTCGAGCTCCTCAACCGCGCGCCGCCCGACGTGTTCGTGCCGGGCAACCACGAGTTCGATTTCGGCCCGGCGACCTTCGCCCAGCGCATGGGCGAGGCGAGCTTCCCGGTCCTGGCGGCCAACCTGCGCGACGGGGCCGGCCGGCCCCTGGCGGGCCTGCGCGACCGGATGGTGGTGACCCTCGGGGGCATCCGGGTCGGCGTGGTGGGAATCGCCCTGGCGAGCACGCCCGAGAAATCGCAGGCGGGCGACCTGCGCTTTTTCCCCGAGATCGAGACCCTGGCCCGCGAGGTCCAGGTCCTGCGGGAGGAGGGCGTCGACCTCGTGGTGGGCGTCTGCCACACGGCCCGGCCGACGGACGACGCCATCGTGGCCGCCCGCCTCGTCGACATCCTGCTCTCGGGCCACGACCACGATCTCGTGGTGCGCTACGACGGCCAGACCGTGATGGCGGAATCGAGCTTCGACGCCCATTACGTCACCGCCATCGACGTCACCGCGACGGTGACCGGGACGGGGCGGGACCGCCGGGTGGCGTGGCGCCCGAGCTTCCGCATCCACGACTCCGCCCAGGTCACCCCCGACCCCGAGACCCTGGCGGTGGTGCAGCGCCTGCAGAGCGAGCTGTCGCGGGAGCTCGACGTGCCGGTGGGCGTGACCCGCGCGCCCCTCGACAGCCGCATCGCCACGGTGCGGGTCCGCGAGGCGAGCTTCGGCAGCCTGGTCGCGGACGCCATGCGGGCCGCCACCGGGGCGCAGGTCGCGATCACCAACGGCGGCGGCATCCGGGGCAACCGGCTCTATCCGGCCGGCACGACCCTGACCCGGCGCGACATCCTCACCGAGCTGCCCTTCGGCAACACGATCGTGCTGGTGTCGCTGACGGGCGCGCGCCTCCGCGCCCTCCTCGAAGGGGCGCTCGCCGACTGGGGGCGCCCGGCGGGGCGCTTCCCCCAGGTCTCCGGCCTCGTGGTCACCCTCGATCCCGCCGCGCCGGTGGGCAAGCGGATCCTGGCGCTGAGCGCGGACGGCGTGCCCGTCGAATCCGACGCGACCTTTACGGTGGCGTCGAACAACTTCCTGTACGACGGGGGCAACGGCTACGGCGACCTCGCCCGCGGCCGGACCCTGATCGGCCGGACCGACGGCCAGCTCGTGGCCAACGCGGTGATGGCCTATATCCGTGCCAACGCCCCGCTCCCCGCCCCCGCGGAGGGCCGCATCCTGGTCCGCTGATGCCCGAGACGCCCGTCGCCGACGCCCTCGCCCGCTTCCGGAGATGCGGCTCGTCCTGGCTCGCCCTGCCGTTCTTCGAAGACGGCGCCGCCGAGGCGGTGGCCGCCCGGGTCGATGCCCGCATCGCGGCCGGCGCCACGGTGCTGCCGGCCCCGGAGAACATCTTCAACGCCCTCGCGCTCACACCCCTCGAGCGGGTGAAGGTCGTCATCCTCGGACAGGACCCCTATCCGACGCCGGGCGACGCCAACGGCCTCGCCTTCTCGTATGTGGGCCCGCGCCGACTTCCGGCCTCGCTCAAGGTGATCCTGGCCGAGCTCGCCGAACCGGGCGCGCCGCCGGCCAGACCCCGGACGGGCGATCTCACGCCCTGGGCCGGGCAGGGCGTGCTCCTGCTCAACGCCGCCCTCACGGTGGAGGCCGGCAAGGCCGGGGCGCACCTGCGTTACGGCTGGTCGGCCCTGACCGACCAGGCGGTGGCGGCGGTCTCGGCCCGTCCGCAGCCGGCGGTGTTCCTGCTCTGGGGCGCACAGGCGCGCGCCCGCGCCGCCCTGGTCGATGCCGGCCGCCACGGCATCGTGGCATGCGGCCATCCCTCGCCGCTCAACCGGGCGCGGGACTTTCCCGGCTCGCGCCCCTTCGACGCGGCCGATGCCTGGCTGTCCGCCCACGGCGTCACTCCGATCGACTGGCAGCTCGGCTGAGACCGGGAACGTCCGGTCCGGACCCGGCCTCAGAGCGGACCCTGCTTGGCGAATTCCGAGAACACCGCCCGCAGGACCTTCAGCCGGTCCTCGTAGGATTGCCTCAGGCAGGCGACGTCGGCGGCGCAGGCGCGGCGCTCGGTGAGCCAGGTCTCCTGGTCCTCGCGCAGTTTCGCGTTGCCGCCCATCGGCAGCATCGCCCGCAGGATCTCGAAACGGGTCGCCATCTCCACGTCGAGGTCGTTCAGGGACAGGTGGGCGCAGATCGCCTTCTCGTCGGCGGTCTCCGCCTTCTCGCAGGAGAAGCTCGCCGCCTGCGCCGAGCCGGCCGCGAGGACGGGGAGCACGACACCGAGCAGCGGGCGGAGAAACGTCACCATGGATCAGGCCTCGCGAGGGCGGGAGGAACGTCAGATGCCGAGCCAGCCCCGCGCCCGCAGACGGGCCAGGAGCGGCAGCAGCGGCAGGCCGAGGATGGTGGAATGCTCGCCCGCGACCGCCGCGAACAGGTGGATGCCGAGGCCCTCGAGCTGGTAGCCGCCGACGCTGGAGCACACCCGCTCGGGTCCGGCGAGATCGACATAGGCGGCGATCGCCGCGGCATCGAGGGGCCGCATGGTCAGCTGCGCGGTCTCGACGAAGGTCTCGACCACGGCGCCGTCGACGGCCAGGGCCACCGCCGCGCGCAGCGCATGGGTCCGGCCCGCGAGGGCGCCGATCTGGGCGCGGGCGGCGGCGAGGTCCGCCGGCTTGTGGAACAGGGTGCCGTCGCATTCGAGGACCTGATCCGCACCGACCACCACGCGCTCGGGCCGGCGGGCCGCCACGGCCGAAGCCTTGGCCTCGGCCAGCCGGCGGGCCAGGGCCTCGGGCGGGAGACCGGCGCAGGCCGCCTCCACCGCCCGCTCGTCGATGCCCGGGCTCTCGGTGTCGACGGCAAGGCCCGCGCTCGCGAGAAGCGCGCGCCGGGTGGCGCTGGTGGAGGCGAGGAGGAGGGGCCGGCTTCCGCGCCAGGGCGAGGCGGGCATCGGGCGGCTCGGGCCACTCACGAGGCGATGAATTTCAGGCGGTGCTCGCGGTGCAGGTCGAGGATGGCGGCGGCCGTCTCCTCGATCGAGCGCCGGGTCACGTCGATGGTCGGCCAGCGGTGCTTGGCGCAGAGCCGCCGGCAGGCGGCGATCTCGTCGGCTACGGCGCTGCGGTCGACGTAGAGGGAGGAATCGTCGGCCTTCAGGCTGAGGAGGCGGTTCTGGCGGATCTGGACGATGCGCTCCGGGCTGGCGAGGAGCCCGACCAGGAGCGGCTTGCGCGCCGTCTCCAGGCTCTCGGGCAGGGGCATGCCCGGCACCAGGGGGAAGTTCGCGGTCTTCAGGCCGCGATTGGCGAGGTAGATCGCCGTCGGGGTCTTCGAGGTGCGGCTGACGCCGATCAGGATCACGTCGGCCTCGTCCACGTCGAGGGGCAGGTTGCCGTCGTCGTGCAGGAGCGTGAAGTTCATCGCGTCGATGCGCTTGAAGTACTCGGCGTTGAGCATGTGCTGCGCGCCGGGCCGGGCCGTCGAATCCGCCCCGAGATAGGATTGCAGCAGGGCGTGCACCGGCTGCAGCACCGAGAGGCAGGGCGAGCCGGTCTCGCGGCAGGCCGCCTCCAGCCGCTCGGTGAGATCGTGGCCGACCAGGGTGTAGAGCACGAGGCCCGGCGCGGCCTCGATCTCGGAGATCACCCGCTCGAGCTGCGGGCCGGAGCGCACCAGGGGATAGACATGCTCGATCGCCGAGACGCCCTCGTACTGGGCGGCGGCCGCGCGGCCCACGTTGATGAGCGTCTCGCCGGTGGAATCCGAGACGAGGTGCAGGTGAAAATAGCTACGGCTCATCGAGAGGCAGTCTCCTCCGGCCCGGCGGAGAGGATCCATGACGGCGCGCCGCAGGGTCTTGTCCACCGGGCTCGGTCAGGGGAGTCGATAAGGGTGGATAAGCCGGCTTGCCCGAACGGTCCAGCGGCTGACCGAGCCGGCTTGTCGACTCCGGCGTCAACACGCGATCACACCGGCGCGATTCCCGCGCGGTTTTGGGAGAATCCGGGACCGAGCCCCCCTCGCCAGCGGCCGGGCATGGGCAAGGCACTGTAGGCCATCACCTATCCGGGACATTGGACCCAATCCGTTAAAGCCTGATTAACGCCGCGACCGCGGGGACGCCCTGTGGACGGTTTCTCGCTCCCGTCATCCGCCCCTCTAAAAGAAAAAACAGAGTCCTAGAATCTCTCTTTCCTTTTAGAGAGCCGGTGTGGGGACGAGTGCGGAAGCCCCCTTCCGGGACCCGAGCGAGAGCAGGAGGTTTCAAGCGAAAGGGATTTCGGAGGGAAGGGTTTTCGAGAGGAGGACATCCGACGCTTCGGTGCTACATACCGGCCCTCAGGGAACGGGACGTCGGAGATCGGATGAGCCAGGCAGTTGCAGGGGACCGCGTTCCAGGGGATCGAGCGGTCCTGCGGGTTCTCGCGGGCGAAGCCCTGCCCCGTCCCCCCGCCTGGATGATGCGCCAAGCCGGGCGCTACCTGCCGGAATATCGCGAGGTTCGGGCGAAGGCCGGCTCCTTCCTCGACCTCTGCTACAATCCCGACTTCGCCACCGAGGTCACGCTGCAGCCGATCCGGCGCTTCGGCTTCGAGGCCTCGATCCTGTTCTCCGACATCCTGGTGATCCCGGACGCGCTGGGCCAGAACGTCCGCTTCGTGGAGGGCGAGGGGCCGCGACTCGACGCCATGGCCGGCCGGGCCGAGTTCGAGCGCCTGCGCGAGGCCGGCGATCCGGCGATCTTCGCGCATCTCGAACCCGTCTTCGAGACGGTGCGGCGCCTGCGCGCCGAGCTCCCCCACGAGACCACGCTGCTGGGCTTCTGCGGCGCGCCCTGGACGGTGGCGAGCTACATGATCGGCGGTCGCGGCACGCCGGACCTCGCCCCCGCCCGCGCGCTGGCCCGGCACGACACCGCCCTGGTGGAGGCGCTGATCGACCGCCTCGTCACGGTGCAGACCGAGTACCTCGTGCGCCAGCTCAAGGCCGGGGCCGACGCGGTGCAGATCTTCGAGTCCCATGCCGGCGCGCTGCCCGATGCGCGCGGCGCCGGCGAGACCAGCGAGGCGGCCGTCAACGAGGTCGCCGAGAGCGCGCTGCCCGAATCCGCGGAGCGCGACGCCCTGACCCGCTGGTCGCTCCAGCCCATCGCCCGGATGATCGCCGGGGTCCGCGCCCGGGTGCCGGGGGCCAGGATCATCGTGTTCGCCCGCGGTTCCGGCCTCGACGGCCATGCCCGCGTGGTGCCCGAGACCGCCGCCGACGCGGTCGGCGTCGACTGGTCGGTGGACCTCAAGGCCCTGCGCGACCGGGTGCCCGCCACGACGGTGACCCAGGGCAACGTCCATCCCGAGACGCTGATCGAGGGCGGGGCGGCCCTCGACGCGGCGGTGGACGGGGTGCTCGCCGCCACCGAAGGCCTGCCGCATATCTTCAACCTCGGCCACGGCATCACCCCGCAGACCCCGATCGCCCATGTCGAGCGCATGCTCGCCCGGCTGCGGGGCTGAGGCGGCGGTGGACAGCCTCTATCCCTGGCTCAAGGCCGGGCACCTCGTCGCGCTGATCTCCTGGATGGCGGCGATGCTCTACCTGCCGCGCCTGTTCGTCTATCACGCCTCCCTGGCGCCGGGGCCGCACGCGGCGGCCCAGTCCGAGACCTTCAAGGTCATGGAGCGGCGGCTGCTGAAGGCGATCATGACCCCGGCGATGATCGCCACCTGGATCTTCGGGCTGATCCTCGCCTGGATGAGCGGCTACTACGCCGCCGGCTGGCTCCAGGCGAAGGTCGTCCTGGTGCTCGCCATGAGCGGCATCCACGGCTGGCTCGCCCGGATGGTCAAGGACTTCGCCGCCGACCGGAACACCCGCGGCCACAAGTTCTACCGCATCCTCAACGAGGTGCCGACGCTCCTCATGATCCTGATCGTGATCCTGGCCGCCGTGAAGCCGAGTTTCGGATGAGGGCCGTCGCCCTTCTTCCCGGGATCACAGGACGACGGGATGCGGTGAACCCGGGAGGAAGGGCCGGCCGGGCACGGGGGAACCGACGGGCCGCCACGGCCCGAGGCGGGACTGAAGGCAGGACCGATGGCTGAGCACACGCACGATCACCACGAACACGACCACGCGCATCACGGGCCTGCACCCGCCCATGCCGGGCACGGCCACGGGGGTGGGCATTCGCATGGCGGCCATTCCCATGCGCCGGCCACTTTCGGGCGGGCCTTCGCCATCGGCATCGGCCTGAACATCGTCTTCGTGATCATCGAGGCGGTCTACGGTTTCGCCAGCGAGTCCATGGCCCTGGTGGCGGATGCCGGCCACAACCTCTCGGACGTGCTCGGGCTCGTCGTCGCCTGGATCGCCTCGGTGCTGGTCAAGCGCGCGCCCACCGCCCGCTTCACCTACGGCCTGCGCGGCTCCTCGATCCTGGCCGCCCTGTTCAACGCGGTGTTCCTGCTGGTGGCCACCGGCGCCATCGCCTGGGAGGCGGTCGCCCGCCTGATCGCCCCCGAGCCGCAGCCGGTGGCGGGCCTGACCGTGATGGTGGTGGCCGGCATCGGCATTCTCATCAACGGCGCCACCGCCTGGCTCTTCATGTCCGGCAAGGGCAGCGACATCAACATCCGCGGTGCCTACCTGCACATGGTGGCGGATGCCGCCGTCTCGGCCGGCGTGGTGGTGACTGGCCTCATCATCGTGCTGACGGGGGCGGCCTGGATCGACCCCCTGGTCAGCCTCGTCATCGCCGGCCTCATCGTCTGGGCGACCTGGGGCCTCCTGCGCGACAGCGTGGTGATGTCCCTCTCGGCGGTGCCGCCCGGCATCGACCCGGCGGCGGTGGGGGCCTACCTGCGCGACCGCGCCGGCGTCTCGGACCTGCACGACCTCCACATCTGGCCGATGAGCACCACCGAGATCGCCCTGACGGCCCATCTCGTGATGGCGGAGGGACACCCGGGCAACGGCTTCCTCATCGCCACCGCCGCCGAGCTGAGAACGCGCTTCGGCATCGGCCACGCCACCCTGCAGATCGAGGAGGCGGGCGGCCCCGCCTGCGCGCTCGCCGGAGACTGCACCGCATGATCCGCGCCTTCGTCGTCGGCCATCCCATCGCGCATTCGCGCTCGCCCCTGATCCACGGCCATTGGCTCGGCGAGCACGGCATCGACGGCAGCTACGAGCGGGTCGACGTGGCGCCGGAGGCCTTTCCGAGTTTCCTGGCGTCCCTGCGCGAGAAGGGATTCGCGGGCGGCAACGTCACCATCCCGCACAAGGAGGCGGCGTTCGAACGCGTCGAATCCCGGACGCCGCGCGCGGAGAAGATCGGGGCGGTCAACACGCTGTTCTTCGACGGGTCCGAGCGCCTCTGCGGCGACAACACCGACGCCCCGGGCTTCATCGCCCATCTCGATCAGAGCCTCGGCCTCGGCTGGACCGAGCGCGGCGCCGGCACCGCCCTGGTGCTCGGTGCCGGCGGAGCCGCCCGCGCCATCGTGGTCGGCCTGCTCGAGCGCGGCCTCTCTCGGATCTGGGTCGCCAACCGGACGCTGGCCCGGGCCGAGGCCCTCGCGGCGCTCGATCCCGCCCGGGTCGAGGCCGTGGCCTGGCACGACCTGCCCGACGCCATGGCGCGGACGGGACTCCTCGTGAACACCACCTCCCTCGGCATGGTCGGCCACCCGCCCCTCGATCTCGACCTCCTGCCTCTGCCCGAGGACGCGACGGTGGCCGACATCGTCTACGCGCCCCTGGAGACGCCCCTCCTCGCCGCGGCTCGGGCGCGGGGACTGCCCGCCGTCGACGGCCTCGGCATGCTGCTGCACCAGGCGGTGCCGGGCTTCGCGCGCTGGTTCCGGACGACGCCGAGCGTGACGCCGGCCCTGCGCGCCCGCATCGTCGCCGACCTGGCACCCGCGTGAGCCGGTCCGTCATCCTCGGGCTCACCGGTTCGATCGGCATGGGCAAGTCGGCCACGGCGGCGATCTTCGCGCGCCACGGAGTGCCCGTCCACGACGCGGACGCGGCCGTGCATGCCCTCTACGGCGTCGGCGGCGCGGCCGCCGCAGCCATCGGCGCGGCCTTCCCCGGCACCCTGGACGCGGACGGTGCCGTCGACCGGACGCGCCTGCGCGAGGCCGTGATCGGCGCGCCCGACCGCCTCGCCGCCCTGGAGGCCCTGGTCCACCCCCTGGCCCAGGCCGCGGCCCGCGACTTCCTCGCGCGCCACGCGGACGCGCCCCTGGTACTCCTCGACATCCCGCTCCTGTTCGAGACCGGGGCCGATGCCCGCTGTGACGCGGTGCTGGTCGTCACGGCACCCCTGGACGTGCAGCGCGCCCGGGTGCTCGCCCGGCCCGGCATGGATGCGGCGACCTTCGAGGCGATCCGCGCCAAGCAGCTGCCCGATGCCGAGAAGCGGGCCCGGGCCGACTTCGTCCTCGACACCAGCCTGGGCTTCGACCACGCCGAGGCCGAGGTGGCGGCGATCATCCGGAACCTCACCGCGGGACCGGTGCCGGTTGCGCCTTGACGCGGCCTGGGGAGGGCGCATGGTCCGGTGGCCGAACGCCACCCTCCAGGATCCTTCGATGCTGCGCGAGATCGTCCTCGACACCGAGACCACCGGCACGGACGCCAAGAACGGCGACCGCCTGATCGAGATCGGCTGCGTCGAGCTGATCAACCACGTCCAGACCGGCAAAGTCTTCCACAAACTCGTGAATCCGACCCGGCCGGTCTCACAGGGCGCCTTCGCGGTGCACGGTATCTCGGACGCCATGCTGGCCGACAAGCCGCTCTTCGCCGACATCGTCGACGAATTCCGCGACTTCTGCGGCGACTCGCCCCTGGTGATCCACAACGCGCCCTTCGACGTCGGCTTCCTCAACATGGAATATGCCCGCCTCGGCGCGGCCGCCCCTCCGCCCATCGACCTCGCCGACGTCGTCGACACCCTGCAGCTCGCCCGCCGCAAGCACACGGGGGCCGCCAACAACCTCGACGCCCTGTGCTCGCGCTACGGCATCGACACCACGCGGCGGACCAAGCACGGCGCGCTCCTCGACGCGCAGATCCTGGCCGAGGTCTATGTTGAGCTCCTCGGCGGCAAGCAGACCAGTCTCGGGCTCGCCATGACGGAGGTCGAGGCGGTGGTGGTGATCGGGGATGGTGGCGAGGCCGTGCCGGTCGGCCCGCGCCAGCTGCGCCACCGCCTCAGCGAGACCGAGCGCGCCCGGCACGCGACCTTCATCGCCACCCTCGGCGGCGGGGCGGTCTGGAGCGACTACCTTGGCGGAGAGGAGACGGCCTAGGGGCCGCCGAACCTGCCCGCACCGGTGCGGATCCGGCGTCCCACGATGCTGCGATGCATCGTGCCGCCATGTTGCATCGCAGCGAAGACCTCCCATATACCATCCTGGTGGATGGTAGCGGGAAGGTACGATGCTCGATCTCGAGGACAAGCCCAGGGCGCCGATCCGGGTCGGTGACACCGAGAAGATCACGATCAATCTCGGCTACGTCGACCTCGGCCACATCGACCTTCTCGTGTCCGAGAGCGTCTACGCCAACCGGAGCGACTTCATCCGCACGGCCGTGCGCAACCAGATCGCCCGCCACGGCGACGTCACACGACAATCGGTCGCCCGCAAGGGCGTCGAACTCGGCCTGCGCCGCTACGAGCGGGCCGAACTCGAGGCGGCCCGCGCCAGCGGCATCCGCCTCGACATCCGCGTCCTCGGGCTCGCCAGCATCGCGCCCGACGTCAGCCCGGAACTGGCCCGCGACGCCATCGCGTCGATCGAGGTCATGGGAAGCCTGCAGGCGACCCCGGGTGTGAAGGCGGCCCTCGCCGACCGCTTTCTCTAGACTGCGTCCCAACCCGCGTTCCCGACCTCGCATGGTTCGACGCCCCGTCGAGCCGGAAAGCGAAACCCATGACCGATTCTTCGAAGACCGACCCTTCGAACCGGATGCAGAACCGCCTCGCCGACATGATGGAGGCGACGCGCCTCACTGCGGCCGGACGCCTGCAGGACGCGACGGACCTGCTGCAGCGCGGCTTCACCGGCGCATCGCCCGCGTCCCGGCCCCAGGCGGGGCACACCGCTCCGGCCGCCGAACCCCACACCATCGACCTAGTGGCCGAGCGCATCGAGACCGGTCCCGCCGTCCAGCGCACCACCCCCGACCGGTCCGGGGCCTCGGTCAAGGCCGCCGCGAATCCTTCCTCCAAGCCGGGTTCCTCCAAGGCTGCTTTCTCCAAACCGGGTTCGGCCGCCGGCGAGGAGGCCGGTCTCGCCGCGATCCTGCCGGAGAGGCTGCGCAAGGTCGTCGAGACGGTGACGCGGGGAATCGCCCCGGTTCTCGGCGGCCTCGGGAAGGCTGGCCACGGCATCCCGAACCCGGGCGCCTCGGGTCCCGCAGGCTCCGGACTTCCGGGCGGAGGCTTCGTCGGCAATCTCGGCACCCTCGTCTCGGGGCTTGCCGGCGGCCTCGGCTCGTCGGGCACTGACCAGGCCCGTGCGCCCCTTACCGAGGGCGGCAGCTTCACCGAGCACAGCTTCGCCAATGCGGCCGGCGCGCGGGACTACAAGCTCTTCGTTCCCAGCGACGTCCGTCCCGACCTGCCCCTGGTGGTGATGCTGCACGGCTGCACCCAATCGCCGGACGACTTTGCCGCCGGCACCGGCATGAACGCCCTCGCCGAGGCCGAGGGCTTCCTCGTCGCCTATCCGGCGCAGAGCGGGCGTGCCAACGGCCAGCGCTGCTGGAACTGGTTTCAGCCCGTCGACCAGGGCCGGGATTCCGGCGAGGCCGGGATCATCGCCGGGCTCACCCGCGCGATCATCGCCGAGCACCGGGTCGACCCGGCGCGCGTCTACATCGCCGGCCTGTCGGCGGGTGCCGCCGCGGCGGTGAACATCGCCCGGGCCTATCCCGACCTGTACGCGGCGGTGGGGATCCATTCCGGCCTCGCGGCGGGCTGTGCCCGCGACGTCTCGACCGCGCTGACGGTGATGCGCCTGGGCCCCGTGGCCGCCGCCGACTGTGCGGCGTCCGCGGTGCGGGTGCCCACCATCGTGTTCCACGGCGAGAGCGACGGCACCGTCAACCCGCGCAACGGCGAGCAGGCGCTGGCCCAGGCCGGCATCGACGGGCTGACGCCCGAGGCGGCCGAGGCGGTGAGCCCGGGCGGCCTGCCCTACACCCGCACCCGCTACGCCGACGCGGACGGCCGGGTCGCGGTGGAGGGCTGGATCGTGCGCGGCCTCGGCCATGCTTGGTCCGGCGGCAGCCCGGCCGGCAGCTACACCGATCCGCGCGGACCGGATGCCACGCGGGCGATGCTCGACTTCTTCCGGGCCAATCCCCTGGCGGCGGGCCGGGCCTGAGCGTCCGGCGGGTCAGCCCACCGCCACGTTGTCGATGAGGCGCGTGCGGCCGAGATAGGCCGCCGCCAGCACTCGGGCCGGTCGGGTCGCGCGCTCGACCGGCGCCAGCGTCTCGGCATCGCGGACTTCGAGATACTGCACCGGCTCGAATCCCGCCGCCGCCAGCGCGGCCCGGCCCCGTTCGATCAGGGGACCGGCGTCCGCGCCGGCCGCGAGGCCCGCGGCGATCTCGGTCAGGACGGCATGGAGGCGCGGCGCGCGGGACCGCTCCTCGGGCGCGAGGTAGCGGTTGCGCGAGGACAGGGCGAGGCCGTCCGCCTCCCGCAGGGTCGGGACGCCCAGGATCTCCACGGGCAGGTCGAGGTCGCGCACGGCGCGGCGGATCACCAGGAGCTGCTGGTAGTCCTTCTCGCCGAAGAGGGCGCAGTCCGGCTGGACCTGGTTGAGGAGCTTGGTCACCACCGTGGCGACGCCGGAGAAGTGGCCGGGCCGGTAGGCGCCGCACAGACCCTCCGTGAGGCCGCCGACCTCGATCCGGGTCGCGAAATGCTCGGGATACATGCCGGAGACTTCCGGCAGATAGGCCGCATCGACGCCCGCCTCCGCCAGCCGGGCGAGGTCCGCCGCGGTGTCGCGGGGATAGCGCGAGTAATCCTCGTTCGGACCGAACTGGGTCGGATTGACGAAGATGCTCGCCACCACGCGCCGGCCGAGGCTGCGCGCCCGCGCCATCAGGGCGACGTGGCCGGCATGGAGCGCCCCCATCGTCGGCACCAGCACCACCCGCTCGCCGGCAAGCCGCCAGGCGGCGACCTCCGCCCGCAAGGGAGCGACGGCCGTGAACCGGAGCAGGGGAGTGGGATCGGACATCGGCACCTCGTCCTCGGCAGAACTTCGGCGGGAATCGCGCCTCGGGCGCGAGACCTAATCGCACCGCCGCGGGGATGCCAGACGCCTTAGGGACAATAGGGCCGCAGCGGCCGTCCGTAGGGATCGTCCACTCCGAGGGGCGGGGTGAAGCCGTAATAGCTCGGCTTGCCGAGGCCGTAGGCCGAGCCGACGTAGCTCGGGTCGCCGGGGGCGTCGGTGGGGATCGGAACCCGGCGGGGAATGCAGCCGGCCAGCCGCCGGCGCGGCACCGGTGCGCGGTGGACCACCCCGCCCTCCTCCTCCGCCCGCGGGAAGTAGCGCGGCAGGCCCTCGGGCTCCGCCGCGTAGCCCTCGGCCGCGCGGCCGGGGGTCGGGAAGGCGAGACCGCCGAAATCCGCCGCACCGGCGGGGACCGCCACCAGCCCGGCCAGGAGCACGAGCGCCGGCACCGGGCCGCCCCGTCTGATCGCCACAAAGCCACGCCGCATCGGGTCCACTCCTCGCCGGACGAGGGTGGCAGGCAGGCGTGAACCGAGCGTTAACCATACGTCTCCGCGATGACCCGGCCGATCGCCGCATGGGCGGCGTCGCGGGCCTCGCTCGGGGCGTCCGATCCCGTCAGGTAGACCGCCGCCACCAGGGGCGCCCGGGCCGGCGGGCGCAGGAGCGCCACCACGTTGGCGGTGCCGTTGGACCCGGTGCCGGTCTTGTCGCCGACGCCCCACGACGCCGGAAGCCCGGCCCGAAGGCGCTTCGTCCCGGTGCGGGAGGCCGTCATCCAGCCCTCGAGGCGGGCACGGCCGGCCTCCGTCAGCGTCGGGCCGAGGAGGATCTTCGCGACGGTCGCCGCCATCGTGGCGGGCCGGGTGGTGTCGCGGGGATCGCCGGGCACGGCCGAATTCAGGTCGGGCTCGGTCCGGTCGAGGCGGGTCGCCGGGTCGCCGAGGTCCCGGCACCAGGCGGTCAGGGCCGCGGGCCCGCCGAGGGCGCCGAGCAGGAGGTTGGCGGCGGTGTTGTCGCTCCAGACCATGGCGGCCGCGCACAGGGCCTCCACCGACATCCCCCCGGCCTCCGGGCCGCCCGCCCTCAGCGCGCCCCCGGTGACGGGAGCGTAGGCGTCGAGGTCGGCCGCGCCGTAGGCGAGGCGCCGGTCGAGCCGTTCGCGGCCGGCCTCGACACGAGCCAGGATCGCCGCGGCGAGGAGCAGCTTGAAGGTGCTGCACAGCGGAAAGGCGGCCTCGGCGTCGTGCAGGAGGGCGGGTCCGCCGCCCGTGTCGAGGACGGCGATCCCGGCCCGGCCGCCGAGTTCTCCGGCGATCCGCGCGAGCGCCGCCTCGGCCTCGGCGAACCGGCCGGCGGTTCCGCGATCCGGCCGGGCCTGCGCCGCCCCCGGCCGCGGCAGCGCGGGCAGGAGGGTCCCCGCCCCGAGGAGGGTCCGTCGCGTCAGGCGCATGGGATTCCAGAACGGTCGCGGCGAGGTCACGGTGCGGTCCGCGCCCGTCCGTCGAGGGGGGCGAGGCGGGTGGGTGCCGCCGCGGCCGGGGCGGTCGCGACGACGGGACGTCCCAGGGCGCGGGCGAGGTCCGGCAGGTCCAGCGCGGTCGCGGGGCCGGGCCCGTAGAGCCTGGCATCGAGAGCCTCGAGGCCCGCGGCGATCTCCGGCTCGGCCCGCCAGGCGCGGGCGAGGTCCGGCTGCTCCAGGAGCACGGGATCGAGATGGGCGCGGAAGGCCCGGGCATCCCGGGCCGCGGCGGCGCGGCCCAGCGCCCGGCGCGTCCGGGCGTCGAGGCGCCGGCGTCCGGGGCGGCTCCCGGTGCCGAAGCCAAGCAGGGCGAGGCCGAGGCCGAAGGCGCCGAGGGCCGCCGTCGCCACCACGAGGGGGGAGGCCGGCAGGACGGGTTTCGCCTCGTCGTCCCGGTCGGGCAGGCCGCCGCCGATCTGGCGGGCCGGGATCTCGGCCTCGCGCAGGGTGCGCGAGACGGTGTCGAACCACGGGATGACGATCGCGTCGAGGGGAATGATCTCCTCGATCGCGGGGCGCACGTCCCACTGGTAGGTCACGCGGGCCACGGGTCCGGCGGGGGTGATCAGGGTCTCGCGGGTCACCGGCCCGGCGAAGGTGAGGATGCCGCGGGTGCGCATCACCGGGCGGGGCGGCAGCCCCTCGGCGACCATGCCCTGCGCCTCCAGGGTGACGATGCGCCGGGTGGTCTCGCCGAGCTTCACCGTCTCGGGATCGGGGCTCCAGGAATCGGTGATCGTGACGTCCTTGGCCGGCAGCCACCACGGCTCCTTGGCGTCGGGGCCGCCGACCGGTTTCGTCCAGGTGGCGACGGGCAGCGTCACCGGGGCCGAGGGCACGTCGACGACGACCCGCTGGCCGCCGTCGTTGACGGTGAGGCGGTGCAGGAACGGATCGATGGTGAAGTCGCCCGGATGGTGCGGGAAGATCGCCACGACCCGGTCGAAGGCGATCGCCACCTGCCCGTCGGGCAGCCGGGTCTTCGACCAGGCGTCGCGGCCGAGCTGCGTCCAGCTGAAATTGGCCAGCGACGGCTGGATCACCTCCTCCAGCAGGATCGGCTGCCGGTAGACCCCGTGGATGCGCAGCAGCACCATCTCGCGGGAGAACGGATCGGCGTTGCCGTTGCGCTCCGGGGTCACCGTGAGGGTGAGGTCGCCGGGGCCGATCTCGGCCCGGGCGGGGAGGGGCGCGAGGCAGGTGAGGACCAGGGCGAGACACGCCGTCAAACCCCTCTCCCGCGCGGGGGAGCGGGGGGGCTGCATCACATTCACCATGGGTTGCTTCCCCCCGGCACCGCCGTGCCGGCCTCGATGCGGGCCGCCTGCTCCGCCTTCAGGCGCAGCTTGAGATACCGTCCGGGATCGTCCGGCAGGGTCTGCAGCCAGAGGCGGTCGGGGCGGATCTCGTGGGCCTCGAAGCTCTTCGTCACCCGGCGCACCTCGCGCTCGGGGGCCGCCGCGACCATGGCCGAGCCCGCCCCCGTGCGGCCGCGCCCGGCCGCGTCGCTGGCGGAGCCCCGGGCCTCGCCCTTGCCGGAATCCACCGAGACCTGCTCGGCCTTGCCGCGCCGGGCGACCTTGCTGTTGCCCGGCGTCGAGGAGGTGGTGCCGCCCTCCTTGTTGCCGGCCAGGCCCTCGCCGCTGGAGGTGGCCTGGGTGTCGTCGTTGGGATCCTGGTTCGAGGTCTTGTTGTAGCGCGCGCCCACGGTGGCGGTGGCGTTGGCGACACCCCCGCCCTTGCCGGGATCGCCGGCGCCCTCGTCGACGAGGCGGGCGATCAGCGAGCGGTTGGCCTGCGCGTCGGCATCGCGCGGGTTGTACTGGAGCGCGGCGTCGTAGGCATCCAGCGCCCCCTGCAGGTCGCCGGACTTCGCCAGCGCATTGCCGAGGTTGTAGCTGTTGCGCCGGCCGCCGGCGCGGAACAGGGCGGCGGCTTCCGTGTAGCGCCCGGCCTGATAGAGGGCCGGGCCGCGCCAGGCCGGATCGTCGAACACCCGGGCCGCGGCCCCGGGCAGGCCGGCCCCCATCAGGGCGCGGCCGAGGCTGGTGCGCGGCTGCGCCGTGGCGGTCAGGCCGAGGATGCCGGCCCCGGCGAGCCCGAGGGCGGCGAGGCGCGCCCAGCGGGTCCAGCCGCGGGGAAGGGCGGGCAGGCGGGCGGACAACGAACCGGTCGCCATCAGGCGCTCCTGCGGAACAGGACGAGGGCCGGCAGCAGGGCCAGCAGGACGAGCCAGCGCCCGAGATCGGCGAAGGCCAGCACGGTGTAGCCCCCGACGGCGAGGTGCTGGGCGGTGCTGGCGCCCACCGCGTCGAGCACCGCGGCCGGGCTGTCCAGGAGGGCGAAGCGGCCCGCGCCGGCATCGGCCAGGCGCTCGAGGGCGCCCCGGTCGGGCTTGGGCGAGCCCGCCGGCAGGCCGGGGCCGTCGGGCACGAAGAGGCCGTGCAGGTGCCAGCCCTTGGCCCGGATCGCGGTGGCCTCGCGCAGGGCCGCGTCGCCGATGCCGTCGCCGTCGGTGACGAGGACCACGTCGCCCGCGATCACGCCGGCCTCCTCCAGGGTGCGGCGGGCGAGCGCGAGGCCGCGCTCGGGATGGGTGCCCCGGTCCGGCACGGTGTCGCCGTCGAGGGCGAAGAGGGTCGAGGACAGGGCGTCCCGGTCCGTGGTCGGCGGCGCGGCGAGATAGGCGTCGCCGGCATAGACCACCACCGCGACGCTGCGGGTGCCGGCGGCCTCGGCGGCCCCCTGCGCGACCTGGCGCACGTCCTTGAGGTGCCCGCCCTCCGCGATGGAGCGCGACAGGTCGACCACCACCACGGTCGCGTCGAGGTTGCGGAAGGTGGCGGCGTCCGGGCGCTCCACCGCCGGGCCGGTCAGGGCCAGGGCGACGAGCCCGGCCGCGATCGCCGCGGCGAGGTTCGCCTGCCGGCGTCCACCGAGCACCGCCCCGCGCCGGGCCAGCAGCGCCATCAGGCCGGGATCGACGGCCCGGGTCCAGTCGCCGAGCGGTGCCGAGCGCCAGGCGGCGCGCAGCGCCAGGGCGGCCACGAGGGGGATCGCCACCAGCCACCAGGGCCGCAGGACGGCGAGGGTGTCGAGGAAGCTCATGCGGTCCGCCGCGACGCGAGGAGGCCGGCCGCGGCCAGGAAGGCGAGGGCGGCGGGCCAGGGCCAGAGGTCCTTGCGCAGGGGCACCGGCGGCGCCTTGGCGCGCCCGCCCTCGATCGCGTCGATGGCCTCCGCCATGGCGACGAGGTCGTCGGTGGTCTTCACGCGGAACATCCGGCCGCCGGTGAGGTCGGCGATGTCCCGCAGGGTCTCGGTGTCGACGACGTCCTGCTCGCCGTCGGCGTTGGAGAGGTCGCGGGGGCCCAGCGCGATGGTGTGGACGCGGACGCCGAGCTCCTTGGCGAGACCGGCCACGTCCCGGGGCGTGGTCTGGCCGGCATTGTTGGCGCCGTCGGTCATCAGGATCACCACCTTGGCGGTGGCGGCCGGCGCGCCCTCGGCCCCCGGCCCGGCCGGGGTCAGGCGCTTGAGGGCGAGGCCGAGACCGTCGCCGATGCCGGTGGAGCGGCCGACGAGGCCGATGGTCGCCTCGTCGAGGGCGCGGGCGACGGTGGCGGTGTCGAAGCTCGGGCTCGCGGCGACGTAGGATTCGTTGGCGAAGATGACGAGGCCGATGCGGTCGCCGGCCCGGCGGCGGATGAAGTCGGTGCCGACGCGCTTGACCGCGGCGAGCCGGGTCACGGTCTGGCCGTCGAGGGCGAAGTCGCGCCGCTCCATCGAGCCCGAGAGGTCCATCACCAGCATGATCTCCCGGCCCGAGGCCGGCAGGGCGGTGGCCGGCAGGACGAGGCGCGGCCCCGCCAGGGCGACCACCAGGGCCGCCCACAGGGTCCAGACCAGGAGGGTGCGCCCGCGCCCGCGCGCCGCCACGCTGTCGCCCCGGGCGGCCTCGGCCACCAGGGAGGGGGGCACCCGCAGGGCGCCGCTCGCCCCGACCCGCTCGGGCGGCATCAGCCTCGCCGCCAGGAGCGGCAGGGGCAGGAGCAGCAGGGCATAGGGACTCGCGAGGTCGAAGGCCGAGGCGAGGGCGGTGAGCCAGTGTGGCAGAAATCCGCTCGGGAGGGCCGTCAGCATGGCTCAGGCCCCGATCCGGGCGAACAGCCGCGCCAGCTCGGCATCCACCGCGGCCGGCTCGGGCGCGCCGCGCTGGTAGAGCCCCTCGGCGAAGATCCGGCCCGCGCCGGCGCTGAAGAAGGTCGTGGCGAAGAGGCGGTCGAGGGCGCCGGCCCAGGCCGATCCCTCCGCGTCCGCCGCCGCGTCGCCCTGGAGTGTGCGGGCGAGGCGGCGCAGCAGCTGCGCCTGCGCCACCCGGCGGTGCTCCGGCGGCAGGGCGTTGGCGGCGGCGAGGTCGGCCAGGGCCGCCCGCCGGACCGAGCCGCGCCGGCGCGCCCGCAACAGGCGCAGCAGGCCGAGGACGAGGGCCGCCGTGAAGCCCAGCGCGATGGCGAGCATCACCGCGCCCTGCGCCCCGCCCGTCTCGGCGGGCAGGTGCAGGCCGCGCAGCTGCTCGAGCCCCGCCGGGGCCTCGGGCGTCACCGTGCCCCTCCCTGTCGGCTTGGTCCCCGGGACCCTGATATCCGAGAGCCTGGCGCCCTACAGCATCGCATCGAGGCGCTCCATCAGCGGCGCGTAGGCCTCCGGACCGGCCTCGACGTCGAGGCGCAGGCCCGCGATGCCGCGCTGGGCATAGGCGACGAGGCGGGCATCGGTGCCCGGGGAGGCCCGCTCGGCCCGGCTCGCCTGCACGGTGCCGCGCCGGCCGTCCGGCGTGGCGAAGGGGTAGAAGCCCGGCGGCCGGGCGCGCTCGAAGGCGTCGCTGACGAGGACGAGGCGGATCGACAGGCGCTCGGCCATGATCGTCAGGAGGGGGTCGAAATCCGTCCCCGGCGCGTCGAGGGCGCTGCCGACGACGAGGTGGCCGCCGGAGGGCAGCAGGCTCTGGGCGAGGGTCAGGGCCGGCGCGAGGGGCGGGTCCTCGGCGGCGCCGTCGGCCAGGGCGCGGGCATGGGCCAGCGCCAGGGCGCCGGTGAGCGCGGTCATCGCCCGCTCGCCGCCGGCGGGCCGCACCACCACGGGCTCGCCGGCGCCGATCGCGACGAGGCCGATGCGGCCGCCGTCGCCGACGATGCGCCAGCCGAGCAGGACCAGGGCTTCCGCCGCCGCCACCGAGCGCAGGGCGCGGCGGGTGCCGAACAGCATCGAGGGCCGCATGTCGGCCAGCAGCACCACGGCGCGGTCGCGCTCGTCGTGGTGGGTGCGCACGTGCAGGATGCCGGTGCGGGCGGTGGCGTTGCGGTCGATGTGCCGGCGGTCGTCGCCCTCGGACCAGAGGCGCACGTCGTCCGGCTCGGAGCCGCGCCCGCGCCGCCGGGTCACGATCCCGCCGGGCAGGCCCGCCAGCGTCCGGGTGGCCGGGCCGGAGCCGCGCCGGGCGAGGTGGCGCAGGCCCATCAGCGCCTCGCCGGAGAGGTGGATGCCCGGCGCCATCAGCGGGTCGGTGGCCGGCAAGGGAGCTGCGGCTGCGGCTGGGGCCGGGCTCGGCACGGTCATGGTCCCGCTCAGAGCGCCCGCACCCGCTGGACGAGGCCGCGGATGATGCCCCGCGCCGTCTGGCCCTCGGCGGCGGCGCGCCAGGTCAGGCCGATGCGGTGGGCCAGCGCGTCCGCGGCGAGCTCCGCCACGTCCTCGGGGACGACGTGGTCGCGGCCGCGCAGGTAGGCCCGCGCCTTGCCGGCCACCATCAGCGCCAGGGTGCCGCGCGGGGAGGCCGGGTGCTCGATGGCGGCGCGGAGATCGGGGGCCGCCGCGTCCGTGCGGGTCCCGGCCACCAGCCGCACGAGGTAGTCCTTGAGGGCGGGCGAGACGTAGACGTTGAGGGCGGCCTCGCGGGCGGCGCGGATCTCCTCGACGGAGAGCCGCACCGGCATCGCCTCGGCGTGGTGGTTGAGCTCGCCCTCCACGAGATCGAGGATGCGCCGCTCGGCGGCCTCGTCGGGCATCTCCACCAGGACGTGGAGGAGGAAGCGGTCGAGCTGCGCCTCGGGCAGCGGGAAGGTGCCCGCGTGCTCGATCGGGTTCTGGGTCGCCACCACCATGAACGGGTCGGGCAGGGCATGGGTGTGGCCCGAGACCGTGATCTGGCCCTCGGCCATGGCCTCGAGCAGCGCCGACTGCACCTTCGGCGGCGCGCGGTTCACCTCGTCGACGAGGACGAGGGAGTGGAACAGGGGGCCGGGCAGGAACTCGAAGTCGCCGGCATCCTGGCGCCAGACCGTGGTGCCGGTGAGGTCGGCCGGCATCAGGTCGGGGGTGCACTGGATGCGGGCGAAGCTGCCGTCGAGCCCGTCCGACAGGCGCTTGACCGCGCGGGTCTTGGCGAGGCCGGGAGCGCCCTCGATGAGGAGGTGGCCCCCGGTGAGGAGGCCGATGAGGAGGCGCTCGACCATGGCGTCGGCGCCGATGAGCCCGTGCAGAAGGCCGTCGCGAAGCGCGAGGATGCGTGCCCGCAGGGCGGCGTCCACGGGGGGCGCGCCGGTGGCCGGCCGTTCGGCGAGGGCCGCGCCGCTCATGCGGACGGGCTCGCGCCGGCCGCACGCAGCGCCCGGATCATGTGTGGGGCAGGAACGGTGGGCCGGTCCATGCGCGTCTCCTCGGTGATCTTTTTTGGGTCGGATTCTTGCGCGATCCGCCGCCTTCGGGTGTGCCCGCTGCGTAGGCCGGGCGTCAATCCCGCCCCGGCATCCGCGAGGCCGCAGGGCGCGCGCCCGGGTGCCCTGTGCGGACACAACTTTGCGGGCGCGGCCCGCGCGGAAGCGCCGGTCCGGTCCGGCTCAGAGCTTCTTCGACATGGGCGCCGCACCATGGCCGGCCATGCCGTCGCAGCAGCAGGCGGCCTTCCGGGTCCGGGACGGTTTCATGCCCCCCGCCCGCATGTCCATCTTGGCCTTGCCGCACATCGTGGCGCCGCCGCCTCCGCAGCACCCGGCGGCCTGGGCGGAAACGAGGCTGGCCAGGGCGAGGCCGGCGGCCAGGGCGAGGGCGGTCAAACACGTCGGCATCGGGATGAGTCCTGCTGAGGCGGGAAGATGTGGCAGATCTAGTTGGAAAACCGCCCGCTTCCAGCCGAAACGCCATCGTTCGTGATCGCGAACCGGCGCCCGGCCCCGCGCGTTCCCCCGGCCCCTGCCGGAGGCGCCGCCCGTGACCACCGACCTCTTCCCCGACTTCGCCGCTCCCTGGATCGACATTCCGGCCGGGCGCTTCTTCGCCCGCATCGGCGGGCCGGAGGACGCGACGCCGGTGCTCCTCCTCCACGGCTTCCCGCAGAGCCATGCCTGCTGGCACCGGATCGCGCCGGCCCTGGCCGAGCGCCACCGCGTGATCTGCCTCGACCTCAAGGGCTACGGCTGGTCGGCCGCGCCGGCGGGCGACCCGCGCCACGAGGCCTATGCCAAGCGCACGCTCGCGGCCGAGGTGGTGGCGGTGATGGAATCCCTCGGCCACGTGCACTTCGCCCTCGTCGGGCACGACCGGGGCGCCCGCCTCGGCTACCGCCTCGCCCTCGACGAGCCGGGGCGGATCGCCCGGCTGGCCCTCCTCGACATCCTGCCGACCCTGGTCCAGTGGGAGCGGATCGAGGCCGACCCGCGCAAGCCCTCGCACTGGCACTTCCTGGCCGAGGCCGCGCCGGGGCCCGAGCAGGCCATCGGCCGGAATGCGGATTCCTATTTCGAGGGGCTCCTGCGCGACTGGAGCGGAGACACGTCCCTCGACGCCTTCGCCCCCGCCGCGCTCCATCTCTACCGGCAGGCCTGGGGCGTGCCCGAGCGCATCCACGCCTTCTGCGAGGATTACCGGGCGGGGGCCACCCGCGACCGCGAGGCCGACCTCGCGGACCTCGCCGCCGGGCGCCGGCTCGCCTGCCCGACCCTGATCCTCACCGGCGACGGCTACCTCGACCGCAGCGTGGAGACGCCCCTCGCCGCCTGGCAGCGCACCTTCGCGCCGGGCGCCGTCGCCGCCGAGGTCCCCTCCGGCCATTTCCTGGCCGAGGAGAACCCCGAAGCGACCCTGGCGGCCCTGCGAACCTTCCTGGGCTGACCTTTCTGGGCCGCGGCAATATCCACCGGGTGATGGTGTTCGCCCGAGCTCGTTCCCACACGCACGATCCTCGCGCCGGTTCGAAGCGTATCCCTCCGCTATCGGAAAGCGAGGCTCATGATTTCGGGGGGCGCCGCCCTGCATCGTGCCGTCAGGCCCGGAGGCGAGATCGTTCCGCTTTCCTCGCGCCCCGGCAGGAGATCTACGGAATACAACCGGGGACCCGCGAAACTTCCATCAGCGGCAGCAAATTTTGCCTGTGTTAATCATTGTTTCAGCGCCATATCACAGGAATGTGAGCGGGACGCCGCGTTCACGAGAGACCGATCAGGGTCCCGCGCCGGCATCGTCCAACGGGGACCTCCATGCGCGCGTTCAACGATCTCAAGCTCCTGGGGAAGCTCGCGCTTCCGAGCCTGGTCCTCATCCTCGTGGCGGTGGGGCTGGTGGTCCTGGCCCGCGCGAGCCTCGCCACCCTCGCGCAGAACACGACCCAGATCGTCGATGTCCGCGCCACCCGGCTCTCCGTGGCCCAGCAGCTGGCCCTGGCCGTGGACGAGGCGGTGATCGCCGAGAAGAACACCATCATCGAGACCGACGACGCGCAGATGCGCCAGGACGTCGCCCGTTACCAGGCCAGCCGCGAAGCCGCCCTGGCGGCGAACGACCGCCTGATCGCCCTCGCCGACACCGCGGAACGCCGGGGCATCCTGCAGGGCGTCCGCGGCGAGCTGGAAGCGTTCTTCGCCACCGCCGACCGCTCCATCGCCCTCGGCCTGCGCAACGAGAACGAAGCGGCCGCCCAGATCTCGAAGCGGGAGGTCCGCCCGGCCCGGCTCAGGATCGCCCAGAGCGTGGCGGCCCGCGTCGCCTCGAACCTGCGCGACCTCGAGGCCGCCAAACGGGCCGCGACCGAGACCGCGCAGGACGCCACGCGCTCCCTGGTCGTCACCGCCATCCTCGGCCTCGGCTTCGCGGTCGGCCTGCTCGCGCTCATCACGATCTACGGCGTCACCCGCCCGCTCGCCGCCATGACGGCGGCGATGGGCCGCCTCGCGGCCGGCGACCTCGCCGTGGCGGTGTCGGGCACGGCGCGGCGCGACGAGGTCGGCCTCCTCGCCCGCTCGCTCCAGGTCTTCAAGGACAACGCCCTGGAGGCCCGGCGCCTCGCCGAGGCGCAAGCGGCCGAGGACGCCGCCAAGATGCGCCGGGCCCAGCGCCTCGACGTCCTGACCAAGGCCTTCGAGACCAACGTCTCGACCCTGACCCAGGGCCTGGCGGGGGCCGCCACCGAGATGGAGGCCACGGCCCAGTCGATGAGCAGCGTCGCCGGCCAGACCAACCAGCAGACCGTGATCGTCGCGGGCGCCGCCGAGGAGACCTCCGCCAACGTCCAGACGGTGGCCGCGGCCAGCGAGGAGATGTCGGCCTCGGTGCAGGAGATCGTGAACCAGGTCAGCCTGTCGGCCCGCATCGCCGACCAGGCGGTGGAGAACGCCCAGCGGACCGACGCCACCGTGCGCCGCCTGGCCGGCACCACCGAGCGCATCGGCGCCTTCGTCGAGGTGATCTCCGGCATCGCCGCGCAGACCAACCTGCTGGCGCTCAACGCCACCATCGAGGCGGCCCGCGCCGGCGAGGCCGGCCGCGGCTTCGCCGTCGTCGCCTCCGAGGTGAAGGAACTGGCCGGGCAGACCGCCAAGGCCACGGGGGAGATCGGCGAGCGCATCACCGAGATCCGCAACGCGACCCAGGAGGCCGTCACCGACATCGAGGCCATCAGCCGGATCATCGCCGAGATGTCGCGCTACGCCGCCTCGATCGCCGCCGCCATGGAGGAGCAGGGCGCCGCGACCCAGGAGATCACCCGCAACGTGCAGGAGGCGGCGCGCGGCACCGAGGAGGTGACCACCAACATCGCCGGCGTGCGCGACGGCGCCGGCCAGACGGGGGCGGCCGCCTCCCAGGTGCTCAGCGCCGCCCAGGAACTCGCCCGGCACTCGGAGAGCCTGACCCGCGAGGTCGGCGGATTCCTCGCCGACGTGAAGGCGGCCTGAGCGGACCTCGGGGGCGGTGCCGGTCCCCCGGCGATCTCCAGGGTTGACGCCCCTGGCGGTTGGCGGGAAGGAGAACCCACCCTTCAGACGGATGCGCGGCCCCTCCCGGAGGCGGGACGGGCCGCGGCCGCCGCCCGCACGAGAGCGAACCCCGCGCATGACGACCTCCTTCCTGCCGATCGACCGCGCCGTGATCGCCCGCGAGGCGGCCAAGATGCTCCTCGAGATCAAGGCGGTGCACTTCTACCAGGAGAAGCCCTTCACCTTCACCTCGGGCTGGGCGAGCCCGGTCTACATCGACTGCCGCAAGATCATCTCGTACCCGCGCCTGCGCTCCACCCTGAACGACTTCGCCGCCGCCACCATCGTGCGCGACATCGGCTACGAGTCGATCACCCACGTGGCCGGCGGCGAGACCGCGGGCATCCCCTTCGCGGCCTGGATCTCGGACCGGCTGATGCTGCCGATGCAGTACGTGCGCAAGAAGGCCAAGGGCTTCGGCCGCAACGCCCAGATCGAGGGCGAGGTGGTGGAGGGCGCCAAGACCCTGCTGGTGGAGGACCTCGCCACCGACGGGCGCAGCAAGGCGCTGTTCTGCAAGGCCCTGCGCGATGCGGGCGCCCAGGTCGACCATTGCTTCGTGATGTTCTTCTACGACATCTTCCCCAACAGCCGCGAGCTCATGGCCGACCTCGGCGTCCAGCTGCACTACCTCACCACCTGGTGGGACGTGCTGGCGGTGGCCAAGGAGAGCGGCCATTTCGACCCGAAGATCCTCGCCGAGGTCGAGAGCTTCCTGCACGAGCCCGCCAAGTGGTCGGCGGCGCATGGCGGCATCTCCGACTACCCGCAGGCCTGATCCCGCCGCAGGCCTGATCCCGGCCGCACCGTCATGGTCCCGTCACGGGACCGCGTCAGGGCAGGACGATGATCCCCTTCCTGTCCGGGCCGCTGCCCGAAGCCGTCAACTCGGCGATCAGTCTCCTCGTCGCCTTCGGGCTCGGCACCCTGATCGGGGCCGAGCGCCAGTACCGGCAGCGCACGGCGGGCCTGCGCACCAACGTCCTGGTGGCGGTGGGCGCGGCCGCCTTCGTCGACCTCGGCATGCGCCTCGAAGGGGCGGCCGGCGGCACCCGCACGGTGGCCTACGTGATCTCGGGCGTCGGCTTCCTCGGCGCCGGCGTGATCATGAAGGAGGGCATGAACGTGCGCGGCCTCAACACCGCCGCGACCCTGTGGTGCTCGGCCGCCGTGGGCGCCTTCGCGGGGGCCGACTTCCCCCTGGAGGCCGCCTTCGTCACGGCGGCCGTGCTCGCCGGCAACACCCTGCTGCGGCCCCTCGTCAACGCCATCAACCGCGCGCCGATCGACGAGAGCCAGACCGAGGCGACCTACGAGGTCCAGGTCACGGTGCAGGCGGAGGCCGCCGGCCGTGCCCGCGACCTCCTCGTGGAGCGCCTGGAGGCGGCGAGCTACCCCGTCGGCGGCATCGAGGTGGTGGAGCGGGGCGAGGACACCGTCGAGGTGGTGGCGACCCTGGTGGCCACGGCGGTGACGGCGGACGAACTCGACGCCGTGGTGGCGGCCCTGGAGGCGATGCCGAGCATCGACCACGCCACCTGGTCGATCCAGACGGCGGATTGAGCGGCCCTGCCGGCCCACGCCGTTCGATCCCGGTGCCGCGTTCATCCCGACGCCAGGTGCGTCGGCGCACCCCGGCGCCACGGTCCCGCATTGCCGGGCGGCCGGGTCCGTCCAAACTCCCGGTTCGGAACGGCCCGCTACGGGCTCCACCCGATTCGAGGGACACCATGGCAACCCAGAAGAACGCGCTCATCGTCGGGGCCTCGCGCGGCCTCGGGCTCGGCCTCGTCGAGACCTTCCTCCAACGGGGCTGGCGGGTGACCGCGACCCAGCGCTCGGCCTCCCCGGGCCTTGCCGCCCTCGCCTCCGACGCCCTCACGGTCGAGACGGCCGACATCGACGACGACCGGGCCGTGACCGCCCTGCACGAGCGCCTGGCGGGCCGGAGCTTCGACCTGATCTTCGTGGTGGCGGGCGTCGCGACCCAGGCGCACGAGCCGCTGCACTTGGTGCCGCGCGAGGTCGCCGCCCAGGTCTACCTCACCAACGCGGTGAGCCCGGTGCGCTTCGCCGAGGCCTTCCTCGACCGGCTCGCGCCCCAGGGCCTCGTCGCCTTCATGAGCTCGATCCTCGGCAGCGTCGGCCTCAACGAATCCGGCGGCTGGGAGAATTACCGGGCGAGCAAGGCCGCCCTCAACACTCTGGTGCGCAGCTTCGAGATCCGCCATCGCGAGGCCGGCTTCGGCGTGCTGCTGCTGCATCCGGGCTGGGTCCGCACCGAGATGGGCGGAGCCGATGCCGATCTCGACGTCGCCACCAGCGTCACCGGCATGGTCGACGTGATCACGGCCCAGCTCGGACGGACCGGCACGGCCTATCTCGACCACACCGGCAAGACGCTGGACTGGTAGCGAGCCGGACCCGCGGTCAGGGGCGCCCGATCGGCGGGCGCCCGCGCCGCTCGACCACCACCGGCGGCCGGGTCCGGCGCTCGACGATGACCGTGCGCGGCGCCCGGCTCGGGCTGGCGGCGGTGAGGATGCGCTCCGGCATCCGCTCGGAGTGGCGTTCGGGCCTGGCCTCGGATTTCGCTTTGGCGGCGGCGACCACGTGCTCGCGGACCGCTTCCGCCGGCAGGCCGATGAGCCCGGCGGCGATCTCCACCTGCTGCTCGATGTCGTCCGCGAGGTCCTGGGCCGCGGCGACGGCCTCGGGGATGGTCGGCGGCTCGCGCCGCACGCGGATCGGCGGGAGATCCTGGAAGGATTTCGAGGTCTTCTTCACGGCGCGACTCGCTTGGGGCATCGCCGGATCATAAGCGGGTTCCGCGGGTTTGTGCACCGCACACATTCGCGGGAGACCCGCGCGCCCGGTGCATCGCGGCGCCGTGATGGATTTTCGATCAGGCTCCCGGCGCCCCCGCGAGGGACCCTGCATGGGCCGGAAGCGCCCTGCCGGTGGATTGGGCAGGTCCGGGCGTCGAAATGACGCGCCGCCCGCCGGGGCCGCCCGCCGGTTGCGGTGCGGCCGGCAAGGGCGGATAGTCCGGGCATGCAGGCCTGTCCGTTCGATCTCTCCGACCCCCGCCTCGTGCCGGCCCGGCCCGAGATCGCCGACCTGCGCCTGCGGGGCCATGTCGAGGCCGAGCGCTACGTGGTGGGCGAGGCCCGCTCCGTCGTGGTGCCCTCGGCCCCCCTGCGCCGCACGCCCCGCTTCGATGCCGGCCTCGAGACCGAGGCGGTGATGGGCGACGCGGTGACCGCCTACGGCGCCGAGGAGGGCTTCGCCTTCGTCCAGTTCGCCCATGACGGCTATGTCGGCTACCTGCCCGAGGCGGCCCTCGGGCTCGCCGTGGCGCCGACCCATCGGGTCACCGCCCTGCGGACCTTCCTCTACCCCGGGCCCGACCTGAAGCAGCCCGCCAGCGGCTGGCTCACCCTGGGCGCCCGCCTCCGTCCGACCGAGAGCCAGGGCGACTATCTGCGGATCGCGGGCGGCTACGTCTTCGCCGGCCACTGCGCCCCCCTCGCGGCGGTCGAGCCCGACTACGCCGCCACCGCCGAGCGCCTCGTCGGGACGCCCTATCTGTGGGGCGGCCGCACCAGCCTCGGCCTCGACTGCTCGGGCCTCGTCCAGCTCTGCCTCGCGCAGGCCGGGATCGCGGCGCCGCGCGACGCCGACCAGCAGGAGCGCGGTCTCGGCGAGGCCCTGCCCCTGGACCTCGACGGGCTGGAGCGCGGCGATGTCGTGTTCTGGCGCGGCCATGTCGGGCTGATGCTCGACGCCACCCGCCTGATCCACGCCAACGGTCACCACATGGCGGTGGCGGTGGAACCCTTGCGCGAGGCCGTCGCCCGCATCCGGGAGAAGAGCTACGGCCCGGTGACGTCGCTCCGGCGGCTCAGCCCTTCAGCCGCATCTTGATCCGGTAGACCAGGCCGTCGCGGACGTCGCGATAGGCGTCGAGGCGCTGCTCGCGGGTGCCGTCCTGGATGTGGGTCGGGTCGGGGGTGGGCCAGTACTCGACCTCGACCGCGTTGGTGCGGGTCAGCTCCAGGGCGGCGTGGTGGGCTTCCGGCGCCAGGGTGACGATGAGGTCGAAGTTCAGCCCCTCCCACTCCTCGAGCTGGGCCAGCGTGCGCGGCTTGTGGCGCGCCGCGTCGATGCCGATCTCGTCCAGCGCCGCCACCATGAACGGATCGGCCGGCTCGCCGGAGCGCACCCCGGCCGACTGGACGTAGATCGACCTGCCGAAATAGTGGCGCGCGATGGCCTCCGCCGCGAGCGAGCGCACGGCGTTGAAGTTGCACATGAACAGGGCCGACTGCACGCGCGTCTTCTTCGGGCCGGTCGCGTCCGCCATCCGGTCGTCTCAGCCTCGCACTTCGAGAGCGATCGCGGCTCTAAGCCTTCCAGTGCAAGGCGAAGACCAGGGTGAAGAGGCGCCGCGCGGTGTCGTGGTCGAGGTCGACCTTGCCCTCGAGCCGCTGGCGCAGCAGGTCGGAAGCCTCGTTGTGCAGGCCGCGCCGGCCCATGTCGATCGCCTCGATCTGGGTCGGCGAGGCGGTGCGGATGGCGTTGTAGTAGCTCTCGCAGATCATCTCGTAGTCGCGGATCACCCGGCGGAACGGGGTCAGCGACAGGAGGTGGGTCATCACCGGCTCGCCGTCCTCGCGCTTGATGACGAAGGCGAGCTTGCTCTCCACGAGTCCGAGCGTGAGGGCGTAGGGGCCCTCGCGGCCGGGGATCGTGAAGCTGTTGTCCTCCAGGATGTCGAAGATCGCGATGGCACGCTCGTGCTCCTGGTCCGGGTTGCCCCGTCCGATCGATTCCTCGTCGAGGGTCACCACCGCGAGGCGGTGCGGCGATTTCGCCTTCGCCTCCGGCGCCTTGGCGTCCTGGGAATTCGCTTCGCTCGACTTGGCCGCACCGGACATCAGGCCCTCACAGGTTCAGGCGGATCGCCACGGAGCGGGCGTGGCCCTCCAGGCCCTCCGACCGTCCCAGCGCGATGGCCGAGGGTCCCAGCGCCCGGAGGGCCGCCGGGTCGCAGCGCAGGATCGTGGTGCGCTTCATGAAGTCGAGGACGCCGAGCCCGGAGGAGAAGCGCGCCGAGCGGGCGGTGGGAAGGACGTGGTTGGGGCCGCCGACATAGTCGCCGATGGCCTCCGGCGTGTGCGCGCCGAGGAAGATCGCCCCGGCGTTGCGCACCTTGGCGGCGAGCGCCTCGGCGTCGGCCGTCTCGATCTCCAGGTGCTCCGGGGCGAGGCGGTCGACCAGGGGCACCGCCTCGTCGAAGGTGCGCACCACCACGATGGCGCCGTAGTCGCGCCAGCTCGCCCGGGCGATCTCGGCCCGGGGGAGGGTGGTCAGGGCGCGCTCCACCGCCTCGGCGACGTTGTCGGCCAGGGCCTCGGACTCGGTGATCAGGATCGACTGGGCCGCGGCATCGTGCTCGGCCTGGGCCAGGAGGTCGGCCGCCACCCAGTCGGGATTGGCGTGCGCGTCGGCCAGGATCAGCACCTCGGAGGGGCCGGCGATCATGTCGATCCCGACCTGGCCGAAGACCCGGCGCTTGGCCGCCGCCACCCAGGCATTGCCGGGGCCGACGATCTTGGCCACCGGCGCGATCGTGTCCGTGCCGTAGGCCAAAGCCGCCACCGCCTGGGCGCCGCCGACCCGGTAGACCTCGTCGACGCCGGCCAGATGCGCGGCGGCGAGCACCAGCGGGTTCATCGTGCCCTCCGGCATCGGCACCACCATGACCACCCGGGGCACCCCGGCGACCCGGGCGGGGATGGCGTTCATCAGCACCGAGGAGGGATAGCTCGCGGTGCCGCCGGGCACGTAGAGGCCGACGGATTCCAGCGCCGTCCAGCGCCAGCCGGCGGTGACGCCGAGGCTGTCGGTGGCCATGTGGTCGCCCGGCACCTGCGCGGCGTGGAACGCCTCGATGCGGGCGGCCGCGAAGCGCAGGGCCTCCAGGGCCTCGGCCGGGCAGGCCGCGACGGCCGCCTCGATCTCGGCCGGCGTCACCCGCAGGGAGTCGACGGTGAACTCCGCGCCGAACCGGTCGAAGCGGCGGGTGTAGTCGACCAGCGCCGCGTCGCCGCCCGCGACCACGCCCGCGATGATGCCGCGCACGGTCTCGTCGACATCCTCCGAGATCTCGCGCTTGACGCTGAGCAGGCGCGCGAAGGCGGCGGCGAAGTCCGCGTCGCGGGAATCGAGGCGGACCATCAGGCGTTTCCCTTGAGCACGTTGTCCGCGGAGGCGTTGCCCGCGATCGCGGCGCGGCCGGCGGCCACGGCCTCGTGGTCGGGCCGCCCCTCCACCTCCCAGACCGGCCCGAGATCCTTGAGCTGTACCTCGATGCATTCGAGGTCGAGCTGGATCGCCGCGCCGCCGGCGAAGACCAGGGTGGCGGTGCCGGAGGGCGCCTCGGTGGGCGCGAAGGTGATGGCGAGGAGCTCGAGGGGCGCGTCGGATTCGGCCCCCGGGGTGATGCCGCGGCTGCGCACCCGCAGCACCCGGTCGAAATGCATGCCGGTGAGGCGCCGGCGCGGCGGCGCGCCGTCCTCCGCCGACCAGTCGAAGCGGCGCGCCACCAGGACGAAGCGGTGCTGGCCCGCGAGATAGGCGAGGTCGCTCGCCTTCAGGATGGCGTCCTGCAGGTGGGCGGAGACGACGCCCAGGTCTTCGGCGTCGAGGGCGGCGAGCCTGAGAAGCTCCATGATCGGGTGTCGCGCTCGTGTGGCGGCCCCGCACCGGTGCGGGGCGCGGCCGTTCAGGGTGTGGGAGCCGTAGGTAGCGAGGCGGCCCGCCCACGGCAACCGGTCCGGCCGAACTCCGCCATTGTCCCGCCGGCCGAACCTGCTAGGGACGCCTCGCTGCGCCGGCCCTTCGCCGGCGAACGGAGTCGAGACGTGTCGGCCGCATCCCTGTCCCTGCCCGGCGAGGCCCGCCCGCCTTCCGAAGCCGCCGCCACGGTCCGCGCCGTGGTCGCGATCCCGGTGCGCAACGAGGCCGAGCGCATCGCCGCCTGCCTCGGCGCGATCGAGGCCCAGACCGGCCTCGCGCCGGGCAGCCTCGGCGTGGTCCTGTTCCTCAACAACTGCACCGACGGCACGGAGGCCATCGTGGCCGGGCTCGTGCCGCGGATGTCGGTGCCGGTCCGGGTCGAACACGTCACCTATGCCGGCGCCCATGCGGGCTGGGCCCGGCGCGAGGCGATGAACCGGGCGGCCGACTGGCTCGGCGCCGACGGCATGATCCTCTCGACCGATGCGGACAGCCGGGTTCCGCCCGACTGGGTCGCGCGCAACCGGGCCGCCCTCGACCGGGGCGCCGACGCGGTGGCCGGGCGCATCCGGCTCGATCCGGACGAGCGCGCCCTGCTGCCGCCCTCCCTGCACTGGCGCGGCGACCGGGAGGACATCTACAGCGACCTCCTCACCGAGGCCGAGGCGCGCATCGATCCCGATCCGCACGATCCCTGGCCCTGCCACCGCACCACCATCGGCGCCACCCTGAGCGTCAGCGTCGCGGCCTACCGGGCGGTGGGCGGCATGCCCGCGATCGCGCTGGGCGAGGACGGCGCCTTCGTGGCGCTGCTGCTCGCGCAAGGGCTGCACGTCCGGCACGACCCCTCCATCCTCGTCACGGTCTCGGGGCGGATCGTGGGCCGGGCGCCGGGCGGCGTCGCCGACACCATCCGGGCGCGCTGCGAGAAGCCCGACAGCCTGTGCGACGCCCGCCTCGAATCGGTGCCGCGGGCGCTGTTCCGCTACGCCTGGCGCCGCCGCCTGCGCCGGCTGCACGCCGCGGGCCGCCTCGGCACCGAGCGGGGCTGGGCCCGGACCCTGCGGATCGCGGAAGCGGACGCCGCCCGCGTCGCGGCCCATCCGCTCGCCGGCCACGCCGTGGCCGAGGCCGAGCGCGCCAGCCCGCGGCTCGTCCATCGTCCCCTCGGCCCGCGGCAGCTGCCGGGCCAGATCCGGGTCGCCCGGGCCGTGCTGCCGCTGGTGCGCCTCGTGACGCGGCTCCTCGGCCGAGACGGGACCGTCCAGGCCCTGTTTCGGTCGGCCAAGGCCCTCAGGCGGCGTTCAGCCCGGGGCCGCTAGATCCGAGGGCGATGAGACGACACATGCGAGGGACGCCCGCCATGACGCGCAGGACCACGACGACCATCAGGACCACGATCCTCGCGCTCGCCACCGCGGCGACGCTGGGCACCGGCCTCGGCGCCTTTGAGGCGCGGGCGCAGTATTACGGCGACGACGACCGGCCCCGCCGCTTCGAGCGCCGCTACGACGAAGATCGCTACGAGCGCCGGCGCTACGAGGAGGACCGCTACGACCGGCGTCCCCGCGGCTACGGCGGCGGGTTCGGCCGCCTCTGCCTGACCCAGCGCGGCAACTGCATCACCCGCCCGCAGCCCTACGGCTCGCGCTGCGGCTGCGACATCCCGGGCTTCGGCCGCAAGCACGGCGAGATCGGCGGCTGAGCTTCCGAGGGCTCTCCGCCCCGGCCGGGCGGAGAGCCGCTGCCGTCAGCTGCGGACGCGGGTGATCTCGGCGCCGCAGCGGGCGAGCTTGGCCTCGAGCGCCTCGAAGCCGCGGTCGAGATGGTAGACCCGGTTGATGCTGGTCTCGCCCTCGGCCGCGAGGCCGGCGATGACGAGGGAGACGGAGGCGCGGAGATCCGTCGCCATCACGGGCGCGCCCTTGAGGCGGTCGACGCCCTCGACGATGGCGAGGTCGCCCTCGAGCCGGATCCGGGCGCCGAGGCGGGCCAGTTCCTGCACGTGCATGAAGCGGTTCTCGAAGATCGTCTCGCGGATGTTGGACTGGCCCTTGGCCAGCGTCATCAGCGCCATGAACTGCGCCTGCAGGTCGGTGGGGAAGCCCGGGAACGGATCGGTGGTGACGTCGACCGCGGCGATGCCGCCGCCGTTGCGCCGGATGCGGATCGTGTCGGTGCCGCTCGTGATCTCGGCGCCCGTGGTGGCGAGGATGTCGAGGGCCGAATGCAGCAGGTCGGCGCGGGTGTTCTCCAGGGTGACGTCGCCCCCCGTCATCGCCACCGCCATGGCGTAGGTGCCGGTCTCGATCCGGTCGGGCAGCACGTCGTGGCGGGCGCCGTGCAGGCGCGAGACGCCCTCGACGGTGATGCGGGGCGTGCCGGCGCCCTCGATGCGCGCACCCATCTTGGTGAGGCAGGCGGCCAGATCGACGACCTCGGGCTCGCGCGCGGCATTCTCGATCAGGGTCGAGCCGTTGGCGAGCGCCGCCGCCATCAGCGCCACGTGGGTGCCGCCCACGGTCACCTTGGGGAAGTGGATCTCGCCGCCGCGCAGGCCGTTCTTGGCCCGGGCGACGACGTAGCCGCCATCGACCTCGACGGTGGCGCCGAGGCGCTCCAGCGCCATCAGCAGCAGGTCGACGGGACGCGTGCCGATGGCGCAGCCGCCCGGCATCGAGACCCGGGCCTCGCCGAAGCGGGCGAGCAGCGGCGCGATCACCCAGAAGCTCGCCCGCATGGTCGAGACGAGCTCGTAGGGCGCCGTGGTGTCGATGACGTTGGAGGCGGTGAGGCGGATGGTCTGGCCGGTCTCGGTGGTCTGGCCCGGGCGCTTGCCCACCACCATGTGGTCGACGCCGTGGTTGCCGAGGATGCGCAGGAGCGCGTTGATGTCGGCCAGCCGCGGCACGTTGCCGAGCTCCAGGGTCTCGCCGGTCATCAGGCTGGCGATCATCAGGGGCAGCGCGGCGTTCTTGGCGCCCGAGATCGGGATCACCCCGTGCAGCGGCCGCCCGCCGATGATGTTGATGCGGTCCATCGTTCTAAAACCTTGCCTGAAACCTGGCCCGGCCAGGGCGCATCACGCGCCGCCGGCCGGAGACATTCGACATCGAAACCCGGCAGATCGAAACCTGGCGGGACCTGCGCCGTCCACGTGGAAACGGCACCGTTATAGCCAAGTTTTGTCGAAAAGGAGGTTCGCGGCGCGCGATCATGCGTCCCCGTCGCGCTCGGGAGCCTGCCCGGATTCCGGCCGACCCGACCGGCCGCGCGACTGGGCCTTGCGCCGGCGCAGGTTGTCGCGCAGGGCCGCCTTCAGGCGCTCGGCCCTCTGACCGGCGGCGTTCACCGGTGCTTGCCCGGACGGGTCGTTGCGTGTGCCCGTGCGGGAAGGCCCGGCCTCGGTCTCGTCGTCCATCATGCGTCGCGGGATCCGGCTGCGGGTGAAGCATAGCGCGCGGCGCGAAGGCTCGGGAAGGCCGACGCGACGCATCGTCGCCACGTCGTCGTGTCGGCTTTGCATCCGTGGTTCGATGGATGCAAAGCAGGAATGCGGATGTCGACTTGAACCAATTCCAAGTTCACCTGTATCGTCGCCACCGCGTCGGGGAAACCCGAGCCAGGGCGAGCGTCGCCAGCAACTCCTCCGCGGAGTGTGCGCCAGGCTCGCCATCGAGATCGGTTGCATCGGGGGCCCCCGCACGAGGGTCCGCGTGGAAACGATCCCGCCGGAGGCCGCGACCCCACCGCC
This sequence comes from Methylobacterium sp. Leaf104, assembly GCF_001422885.1. GTDB lineage: Bacteria > Pseudomonadota > Alphaproteobacteria > Rhizobiales > Beijerinckiaceae > Methylobacterium. Next base: position 462,495 of record NZ_LMMZ01000012.1, read on the forward strand.
GGCCCCTCAGCCCAAGCGTGAAGGACGGATGCCCGTGAACCGCATGCCCGCGACGATCAAGATCAGCGACACCAAGCAGGGAGCGGGCCAGGAATCCGGGCAGGGGTGCAACACCGGGGCGGTGGGCCGGACCGACTACGAGTCGCATTTCCGCACCGCGCTGGACCGCCTGCACGGCGAGCGCCGCTACCGGGTCTTCGCCGACATCGAGCGCATCGCGGGGCGCTTTCCCACCGCGCATTGGCGCAAGCCCGACGGCGGCACCTCCGAGATCACGGTGTGGTGTTCCAACGACTACCTCGGCATGGGCCAGCACCCGGACGTGGTCGGCGCCATGACCCGCACCGCCGCCCGCTGCGGCGTGGGCGCGGGCGGCACCCGCAACATCGCCGGCAACAACTCGCCGCTCGTCGACCTGGAGCGCGAGCTCGCCGACCTGCACGGCAAGGAGGCGGGCCTGGTCTTCACCTCGGGCTACGTCTCGAACCAGGCCGGCATCTCCACCATCGCCAAGCTGATCCCGAACTGCCTGATCCTGTCGGACGCCTTCAACCACAATTCGATGATCGAGGGCGTGCGCCATTCGGGCTGCGAGAAGCGCGTCTTCCGCCACAACGATCTGGCCCATCTCGAGGAGCTGCTGATCGCGGCGGGCGACCGCCCGAAGCTGATCGCCTTCGAGAGCGTCTATTCCATGGACGGGGACGTCTCGGACATCGGCGCGATCTGCGACCTCGCCGACCGGTACGGCGCCCTGACCTACCTCGACGAGGTCCACGCGGTCGGCCTCTACGGACCCCGCGGCGGCGGGATCAGCGAGCGCGACGGGGTGATGCACCGGGTCGACGTGATCGAGGGGACGCTCGCCAAGGGCTTCGGCTGCGTCGGCGGCTACATCACCGGCTCGGCGGTCCTTTGCGACGCGGTCCGCAGCCATGCCCCGGGCTTCATCTTCACCACCGCCCTGCCGCCGGCCATCGCGGCGGCCGCCATCGCCTCGGTGCGCTACCTCAAGCGCTCGAACGGCGAGCGCGAGGCGCACCAGCGCCAGGCCGCCCGCACCAAGGCGGCCCTCGAGGCGGCCGGCCTGCCGGTGCTGCACACCGAGACCCACATCGTGCCCGTGATGGTGGGCGATGCCGAGCTGTGCAAGGCGGCGGCCGACCACCTGCTGGAGCATCACGGCATCTACATCCAGCCGATCAACTACCCGACCGTGCCGCGCGGCACCGAGCGCCTGCGCATCACGCCGTCGCCGTTCCACGACGACGCCCGCATCGCCAAGCTCACGGCGGCCCTCACCGAGACCTGGGACACCCTGGACCTCCCCCGCGCCGGCACCGTCTTCGTCGAGGCCGCCGAATAGGCCGGGCGCGCCGGCTCAGTTCAGGCGCCAGATCGCCCCGGTGAGCACGGTGGCGAAGCCGACCCAGGCGGCGTAGGGCACCAGCAGCCACGCCGCCGCCCGGTCGAAGCGCCAGGACAGGCGGATCGTCCAGAGGATCATCACCCACATCGCGGCCGAGACCACCAGGGCGGCCCCGAGGGCGTGGGCGGAAAAGAAGGTCGGGGTCCAGGCGGCGTTGAGCGCGAGCTGCACCGCGAAGGCGACCAGCGCCAGGCGCCACGCCCCCACCGTCGGGCCGGTGCGCGGCTTCGCCCCGAGGAGCCGGAAGGCCGAGAGCGCGATCATCGCGTAGAGGATCGTCCAGGCCACCGGGAACGCCCAGTTCGGCGGGTTGAAGGACGGCTTCGTCAGGCCCGCATACCAGCCCTCGATGTTCGGCCCCGTGGCGGCCGAGCCCAGCACGGCCGTCGCCACCACGGGCAGGATCGCCGCCGCCAGCCGCCCGGGCAGGGCCAGGGCGGGTCCGGCGGGAACGTGGATCGGTGACGATGCGGGTGCGCGCGACATGCAGAACGGTCTTCCTTGCCTCTGATCCGGCTTCGGGACGGAGCGCTGACGCCCCGGCTTGCGGTCCGTGCCAGGGTCTGCGAGGGCGGGTCAACCGAACCGTCACCCTGCGGACCCGCCCATGCCGGACCCCCTGTCAGAACCGAACGCGCCGACGGGGCCTTCGGATGCGCAGCCTCCCTTCGCCAAGCGCAGCCTCGCCGCGCAGGCCCTCGGCCGGGTCGATCCGGTGACGCGGGGCGTGGTGGCACCCCTGCACGTCGCCACCACCTTCCTGCGCGATCCCGACAACGGCTACAGTTCGGGTTTCTCCTATGCCCGGCCCGACAACGCCACCGTGCGCGAGGCGGAAGGCGTGCTGGCGATGCTGGAGGACGCCGGCGCCGGCGCCCTGCTGTTCGGCTCCGGCATGGCGGCGGCCACGGCGGTCTTCACCGCCCTGGAGCCCGGCGACCACGTGGTGGCGCCCCGCGTGATGTATTGGGGTCTGAAGCGCTGGCTCGCCAGCGAGATGCCGCGCCGGCGGATCGCGGTCGACTTCGTCGCCATGGACGACCTCGCCGCCCTGGCCCGGGCGATCCGGCCGGGCGCCACGAAGCTCGTCTGGATCGAGACCCCGGGCAACCCGCTCTGGACGGTCACCGACATCGCGCAAGCCGCCCACCTCGCCCATGCGGCGGGCGCGCGGCTCGCCGTCGATTCCACCGCGGCCTCGCCGATCCACACCCGGCCCCTGACGCTGGGCGCCGACCTCGTGATGCACTCGGCCACCAAGATCCTGAACGGCCATTCCGACGTGGTGGCGGGCGTGCTCGCCGGGGCCCGGGCGGACGGGTTCTGGGAGCGCCTCGTCGCGATCCGCTCCGGCGGCGGCGCCATCCTGGGTCCGTTCGAGGCCTACCTGCTGATGCGCTCGCTGCGCACCCTGCCGTTGCGGGCGGCGGCACAATCGGCCGGTGCCGCCGAGCTCGCGCGCCGCTTCCAGGGGCATCCCTGCCTCTCCCACGTGCTCTATCCCGGCCTGCCGGACGATCCCGGCCACGCGGTGGCGGCCCGGCAGATGGAGGGCGGCTTCGGCTTCATGCTGTCGATCCGGGTGCGCGACGGCGCGGCGGCGGCGATCCGCGCGGCGGCGCGGGTGCGGCTGTGGAAGCGGGCCACCTCGCTCGGCGGCGTCGAGAGCCTGATCGAGCACCGCGCCTCGGTGGAGGGACCGGACTCGCCCTGCCCGCCCGATCTGCTGCGCCTCTCCACCGGGATCGAGGCGGTGGACGACCTGTTCGCCGACCTCGACGAGGCCCTGCGGGGCGCCTGAACTTTTCGGTGGTGCCGCGCAGGGGCCTCGCGCGTTGGTGCGGCAAATCCCGATCCCGCGGCCGGAGGCCGGCGCAGGATCATGCCCCGAGGGACCGCCCGACCATGATGAAGCCCGTCCTCCTCTCCGGACCCCTCGCCCTGCTGCTCCTCGGCGCCCCCGCCCGGGCCGAGAGCGGGCCGCCGGAGCTGAACATCGAGCGGACCTGCCGGTCGGCGGCCTCCGCGAGCGTCAGCGACAATGCCAGCCAGGAGGGGTGCCTGCGCTCCGAGCGCGCCTCCCGCGACGAGGTCAGGCGCCGCTGGGGCGAATTCACCCCCGCCGCCAAGCGCCAGTGCGAGAAGCAGTTCGAGGCGGGCGGCTTCCCGTCCTACGTCGAGATGGTGACCTGCCTCGAACTCGCGAGCGGTACCGGCCTGCCGAAGCAGCCCGACGATCCGCGCGCCGGCCGGGGCACCAGCAGCGCCACGAAGGAGCCGAGCCCGGCCCAGCGCACCGACCCGATCAAGGTGCTCGAGCAGAAGTAGGCCGACGAGTCCCGCCTCAGCTCGACGAGACCGGGACCTCGTCGGCGATCCAGGCCGGCTGCGGCCGGCCGCGGCCGGGCTCGGCCGCCCCGCCCCGGCTGTAGGCCAGGGCGGTGAGCTCCGGGGCGCGGGCGGTGTCGTCCACCGTCAGGAACAGGCGGCGCCCCTGGGAGATCCGGCCGAGGCGGGCGCTGCTGGTCAGCACGCTCTGGGCCGGGCTCGACAGCAGGCCGAGCACCACCGGCGCCATCCAGAGGGCGAGCCAGGCATCGCCGGCCCAGGCCAGGCCGGCCGCCAGCAGGGCGCCCGCCACGAGGGTGTCGACCTGGAGCCGGCAGGCCTCGGCCCAGGGCACGCGGCGGTCGTCGCGGACCTGCGCGTCCCAGCGCACCACGCGGCCGACGAAGGTGGTGGCGACGGCGCCCGCCGCGAACAGGGTCATCACCGGCCAGAGCAGGACCCAGATCGCCTGTTCGAGGGCGGCGCTCTTCAGGAGCGATGCGGTGCCGCCGAAGGCCGCGCGCCGCTCGCGCGAGGCCAGGACGTGGCCGAGGCTGAGGAGCTTGGGCAGGGCCAGGATCGCGAGGACGAGGGCGGCGAGGGCATGGGCGGCGGCGCCCGTGCCGGTGAGGCCGTAGCCGAGGAGGCCGAGGTCGCCGCTCCGCGCCGCCTGGAGCGTTCCGAGGGCGAGGAACAGGACCCAGAGCGGGCAGGCCATGTAGGACAGGATGCCGACGGCGAGGTGCCAGCGGCTGGCCGGGCGCAGGCCCGGCATGGCGGTGACGCGCAGGTGCTGCATGTTGCCCTGGCACCAGCGGCGCTCGCGCCCGAGGAGGTCGACGAGGTTCGTGGGCATCTCCTCCCAGGTGCCGCCCATCTCCGGCAGCAGGCGGACCTCCCAGCCGGCCCGGCGCAGCAGCGCGCCCTCAACGATGTCGTGGCACAGGATCTCGCCGCCGAGCGGCGCCTTGCCGGGCAGGACGGGGAGCTCGGCGTTGTCGGCGAAGGCCGCGACCCGCACGATCGCGTTGTGGCCCCAGTAGCTGCCGTCCGGCCCCTGCCAGGTCTCCAGGCAGCGGATCGCCAGGGGCGCGTAGAGCCGCACGGCGAATTGCTGGATGCGGGCGAACAGGGTGTCGCGCCCGGTGGCGTAGGACACGGTCTGGATCAGGCCGACGCGCGGGCTCTCCTCCATCAGCCGGGCCAGGCGGCGCATGGCGCTGCCGGTCATCAGGCTGTCGGCGTCGAGCACGATCATGAAGTCGTATTCGGACCCGTAGGTCTTGCAGAACTCGGCGATGTTGCCGGCCTTGCGGCCGGCATTGTCCCGGCGCCGGCGGTAGCGGATCCGCGGCAGGCCGGGTCCGTGCTGGCGGGTCCAGGCCTCGATGCGCGCGAATTCGTGCTCCTCCACCGCCGCGATGGCGCCGTCCCGCGTGTCGGAGAGGACGAAGATGTCGATGTCGCCGCCATCGCCCCCGGCCCGCTGCAGCGAGCGGGCCATGACGCGCAGGGCCGCGAACACCGCGACCGCGTCCTCGGCGTGGATCGCCACGACCGCGGCCGTGCGGCTCAGGCCCGAGGCCTCCGCCGGGATGGTGAGGGAGCGGCGCTCCAGGGCGGATTTCGCCCGGTCGCCGAAGGCTGTGGCGACGAGGCCGTAGACGTATTGCCAGGCCACGAAGGCCTGCCAGGTCATGACGAGGGCGAACAGCCCCAGCACAGCTGCCCCGAGGAGGCCGGACGGCGTTCCGTAGGCGGCCAGCGCCAGGGCGGTGACGGCCGCCCCCAGGGCGAGCGGCGGCAGGGCCAGCAGCAGGCGGCGGCCCAGAAAGCCGGCGGGCGAGGGGGTGGGCGAGGGGACGGGCGAGCCGGCGGGCACCCCGGGAGCGATTTCCAGCGGACCCGGGATTTCGGCCGCCGGAGCGTCGTGCGACAACCTGTGGGACATGGGGCGCGGGAAACTCGAAGGAGGGACACCGCGCTCCACCACCGGGCGCGATGCCGGCGAAGGGGAAGCGATGCACGATGGCGAGGGTCTCGAAGGATCCGGGTGGACCGTACCCTTCTCGCGGCGGCAGGCCCTGCGGACCACGCTCAGCGCGGCCGTTGGGATGATCCTGCCTACCGCGCACGATCTGAATGCGGGCCGAACGCGCGCGGAGGCCCCCGCCCCCATAACATTCGACGCCGTGAAGGCGAAGGCGCGCACCCTGGCGGCAGGCCCCTACCGGGCGCCGCAGGACGATCTGCCGCCGGCCCTGGCGAGCCTGTCCTATGACGGCTACCGCGCCATCACCTTCCGGCCGGAGGCGAGCCTGTCCCTCGGGCGCCGCTTCTCGGCCCAGCTGTTCCATCGCGGCTTCCTGCAGCGCAAGCGCGTCGCCCTGTATCTTCAGCCCCGCGACGGCCCGGCCCGGGCCATCCCCTACGCGCCGGACCTGTTCGACCTCGGGCCGGACCTGGAGGGGCAGAGCTTCGCGCCGGATCTCGGCTTTGCCGGCTTCCGGCTGCACTACGCCTTCGCGGCCGACCGGCCGGGCGACCAGGAGGAATTCCTGGTCTTCCTCGGCGCCTCCTACTTCCGGCTGCGCGGGTTCGGCCAGGAATACGGGCTCTCGGCCCGCGGCGCCGCGATCCGCACCGGGGGACCGGGCGCGGAGGAATTCCCGGACTTCACCGCCTTCTGGATCCGTGAGCCGGACGCCGATTCCCGGAGCATCGAGATCTGGGCGCTGCTCGATTCCCCGAGCCTCGCCGGGGCCTACCGCTTCCGCGTGGCGCCGGGCGACCCCTCGGTGATGCGGGTCGAGGCGTCGCTGCATCCCCGCGCCGCCCTCGACCATCTCGGGCTCGCCCCCCTCACCAGCATGTTCCTGCACGGGGCGAACGGACCCGGCGGACGCGGAGCGGAGCCGTTCGACGATTTCCGCCCGCAGGTGCATGATTCCGACGGGCTGGCGGTGGCGACCCGGGGCGAGCGGCTCTGGCGGCCCCTGGTCAACGGCCGGGCGCAGCCGCAGATCTCGGCCTTCGGCGTCGACCCGCTGGAGGGCTTCGGCCTGCTCCAGCGCGCGCGCGACTTTCCCGCCTATCTCGACGTGCAGGCCCGGCACGAGGCCCGGCCCGGGCTCTGGGTCACGCCGGAATCGGGGTTCGGCGCCGGTGCGGTCCGGCTCTTCGAGATCCCGTCGCGCGAGGAGTACATGGACAACATCGTGGCGGCCTTCGTGCCCGGCGCCCCCGTCCCGGCCGGGAGCGAGCGGAGCCTGGCCTACACGCTCACGACGGTCGGCACGGAGCCGGCGAGCGTCGTGCCCGGCACCCTCGGCCGCGTGGTCTCGACACGGGTGGGTTCGGCCGAGCGCCTGCGCCCGACCACGCCGCCGAGCCCGGACCGACGCCTCTACGTCGTGGATTTCGAAGGGCCGGGCCTGCCGTCCGACCGCGGGGCGACCCTGTCCGCCGACGTTTCCGCCGGTGCCGGCACGATGGTCGACCCGGTGGTGGAATTCGTCCCCCAGACCGGCGGCTGGCGGCTCTACGTGGAGTGGCGGCCGCCGACGCCGCTCCCGCCCGGCGACGTGATCCTGCGCGCCCGCCTCGTCCGGGACGGCCGCGCCGTGACGGAGACCTGGGACGCCGTCGCCTGACGATCCGGCCGGGCCGCTCCCGGGTTTGACCGCCCGGTGGGCGGCCCTGTAGACACCCGGCCCCACCCGGAGACGCCCCATGGCCGCCATCAACACGAGTCTCGCCGCCGAACTCGGCGTCGCGGAATGGCAGGTGAAGGCCGCGGTCGACCTGCTCGACGGCGGCGCGACGGTGCCGTTCATCGCGCGCTACCGCAAGGAGGTCACCGGCACCCTCGACGACGCGCAGCTGCGCACCCTGGAGGAGCGCCTCGCCTACCTGCGCGACCTGGAAGCCCGCCGGGCCGCCGTGCTGGAGGCGATCGAGGCCCAGGGCAAGCTCGAGGCCGGCCTGAAGGCCCGCATCCTCGCCGCCGACACCAAGGCCCGGCTGGAGGACCTGTACCTGCCCTTCAAGGTGAAACGCCGGACGAAGGCGCAGGTCGCCCGCGAGGCCGGGCTCGAACCCCTCGCCGAAGCCCTCCTCGCCCGGCCCGAGCAATCCCCCGAGGGGGCCGCCCGGGCCTACGTGGATGCGGGCAAGGGCGTCGCCGACGTCGAGGCCGCCCTGGAGGGCGCGCGCGCCATCCTGATCGAGCGCTTCAGCGAGGACCCGGAGCTGGTCGGCGCGTTGCGCGAGACCGGCTGGCAGCGCGGCCGGATGGTCGCCACCGTGAAGGCCGGCAAGGCCGCCGCCGGCGAGAAGTTCGCGGATTACTTCGACTTCTCGGAAGCCCTCGCGAAGCTGCCCTCGCACCGCATCCTCGCCCTGTTCCGCGGCGAGAAGGAGGAGGTGCTCGACCTCGCCATCGCCGATGCGCTGGGCGACGCGCCGGCCAAGGGCCAGCCCGGATCGCAGGAACTGCGCATCGCCAAGACCTTCGGCATCCGCGACCAGGGCCGGCCGGGCGACGCCTTCCTGATGGAGACGGTCCGGCGCGCCTGGCGGACCCGCCTGAAGCCCGCCCTCGACACGGACCTGCGCGCCCGCCTCTGGGCGGTGGCCGAGGCCGGTGCGGTCACGGTCTTCGCCGGAAACCTGCGCGACCTCCTGCTCGCGGCCCCGGCGGGCGCGCGGCCGACCCTCGGGCTCGACCCGGGCTTCCGCACCGGGGTGAAGGTCGCGGTGGTCGATGCCACCGGCAAGGTGGTGGCCACCGACACGATCTACCCGCACGAGCCGCGCCGCGACTGGAACGGCGCCCTGATCGCCCTGGCCAAGCTCTGCCGGGCGCACGCGGTGGAGCTCGTCGCCATCGGCAACGGCACCGCCTCGCGGGAGACCGACAGGCTCGCCGCCGAGCTCATCGCCAAGCAGCCCGAGCTGAAACTCACCAAGGTGATGGTCTCGGAGGCCGGCGCCTCGGTCTACTCGGCCTCCGCCTATGCCAGCGCGGAGCTGCCCGAGCTCGACGTCTCGATCCGCGGCGCGGTCTCCATCGCCCGGCGCCTGCAGGATCCCCTGGCCGAGCTCGTCAAGATCGAGCCGAAGGCCATCGGCGTCGGCCAGTACCAGCACGATCTGGCCGAGGGGAAGCTCGCGCGCTCCCTCGACGCCGTGGTGGAGGATTGCGTGAACGGCGTCGGGGTCGACGTGAACACCGCGTCGGCGCCGCTGCTGGCGCGGGTCTCGGGCCTGACCGCGCGGGTCGCCTCCAACATCATCGTGCATCGGGACGCCCACGGCCCGTTCCGCAGCCGCGCCAGCCTGAAGAAGGTGGCGGGGCTCGGCCCCAAGGCCTACGAGCTCGCCGCCGGCTTCCTGCGCATTCGCGACGGGACCGATCCCCTCGACGCCTCGGGCGTGCACCCGGAGGCCTACCCGGTGGTGCGCCGGATCCTGGCCGCCACCGGCCAGCCGATCCAGGCGCTGATCGGCAATACCGGCGCGCTGCGGAGCCTGGACCCGAAAAAATTCACCGACGCGAGCTTCGGCCTGCCCACCGTCACCGACATCCTGTCGGAGCTGGAGAAGCCGGGCCGCGACCCGCGCCCGGCTTTCCGGACCGCGACCTTCCAGGAGGGCGTCGAGAAGATCTCCGACCTGAAGCCGGGCATGCGCCTCGAGGGCGTCGTCACCAACGTGGCGGCCTTCGGCGCCTTCGTGGATGTCGGGGTCCACCAGGACGGGCTGGTGCACATCTCGATGCTGGCCGACCGCTTCGTGAAGGACCCGCGCGAGGTGGTGAAGCCCGGCGACGTGGTGCGGGTGCGGGTGGTCGAAGTGGACCCCAACCGCAAGCGCATCGCCCTCACGATGCGCTCGGACGAGGCCGGCGCGCCGCGTCCCGCCCCCCGCCGCGAGGCGCCGGCCGCTCCACCGGCGCGACCCGCCCCGCGGGCGGCACCGGCTCCCGAGGCCGGCGGCGCCCTGGCCGAGGCCCTGCGGCGTGCGGCCCTCGCCAAGGGAATGCCGAAGCGCTGAGCGCCGCCCGTCCGCCCGGCGGTCGCCGCCGGAGACGGGTTCGGGGTCGGAACGGCCTCAGGGCGGGTCGAGGCTCAGTGGAAGAACGGCAGCGCGTGCGGCGCGTAGAGGCCGAAGCCGAGGAGGGCCAGCCCGGCGATGCCCAGGAGCCCGCCGCCGACCACCAGGGCGAAGATGCCGGTGATGACCTCCGCCGAGGCCAGCACGATGCCGATCTGGAAGGCGGCCGAGGCGAACTCGTAATGGTGGTAGCGGTGCAGGGCGAGGTCGCGCACCTCCTGCGAGTGCCGCGCCTTCTCGGCCAGTTCCTTGCGCCCCTCGCCGGTGGCGGGCTCGCTGTCCCAGCGGGCCATGGTCTTGGCCCACTCGGCGCGCTTGGCCTTCACCGCCTCGGAATTCGCCACCTCCGGCGGCAGCAGCGCCAGGGTCTCGTCGGCGGTCTTGAGGACGGTGCCCCGGATGGTGCGGGCCTGGAAATAGGCCCATTGGTTGGAGGCCTCGACATTGGCCCCGAGGGCATCGGTCTGCGCACCCTTCGCCAGGGTCTCGGCCAGCGCCAGGAACAGTGCCAGCACCGAGATCAGCAGCGCCACGCGCTTGTTCGAACTGCCGCCCGCTCCGTGACCACCCGACATGCTGCCTCCTCCTGATTTGGACGGCGGCAGTCACACCCGATCGCGCCGGCGAGCGCAAGACGCTTTCCCGTCAGTCCGGAAGACCGGCGCTAGTTCGGAAACACGTGGCCGCCGGTGATCCGCAGGCCCACCGGGCTGCCGGCGGCGAAGCGGTGGGTGTCGGCGGCCTCCACCACCACGGTCTTGCCCTCGGGCCGGTCGACCTCGATGCGCTGGCGCCCCTGGGTGCGGTAGGACGAGCGCACGAGGCCCTGGAGATGCGCCCCGTCGCCCTCGGCGAACTGGAGCTGCCAGGGGCGGGCATAGAGCTTGACCGGGCCGACGAGGCCGCCGGGGGCCCGCACCGGAGTCAGGCGGCCATCGACGCGGACCTCGCCCCCCTGGGCGATCGCCTCGACCTCGATGGTGTCGCCGAGGAACTTCAGCACGGTGGCCGAGACCGGCGCCTCCTGGACCTCGTCCGGCGTGCCGACCTGTTCCAGGCGACCCTTGTCGAGCACGGCGACCCGGTCGGAGAGCTCCAGGGCCTCGTCCTGGTCGTGGGTGACGAAGATGGTGGTCTGGCCGGTGCGGTCGTGGATCTCGCGCAGCCAGCGGCGCAGATCCTTGCGCACCTGGGCGTCGAGGGCGCCGAAGGGCTCGTCGAGCAGCAGGACGCGGGGTTCCACCGCCAGCGCCCGGGCGAGCGCGATGCGCTGGCGCTGGCCGCCGGAGAGCTGGCTCGGATAGCGGTCGGCGAAGCCGGAGAGCTTGATGAGGTCGAGGAGGTCGCCGACCCGGCGCTTGATCTCGGCCTTGGCCGGACGCTCGGACCGCTTCCGTGCGTTGAGCCCATAGGCGATGTTCTCGGCCACGCTCATGTGCTTGAACAGGGCGTAGTGCTGGAACACGAAGCCCACCGCGCGCTGCTGCACGGGGAGCCGGGTCGCGTCCTCGGCTCCGAACACGATGCGGCCGTCGTCGGGGAAATCGAGGCCCGCGATGATGCGCAGCAGCGTGGTCTTGCCCGAGCCCGAGGGGCCGAGCAGGGCCAGGAGTTCGCCGGCCCGCACGTCCAGCGAGAAGTCGTGCAGCACGGCGGCCGTGTCGAAGGTCTTCGAGAGGTTCTCGACGCGGATGGCGGTGGAGCCGCCCGTCCGCTCGGAGGCCCTTCCCTCAGTGGCCCCGGGCACCGGCCTTGATCTCGTCGGCGTAGCGCCATTCGAGGAGGGATTTGACGAGGAGGGTGACGAGGGCGAGGCCGGCCAGGAGGGAGGCGACGGCGAAAGCGGCAACGAAGTTGTACTCATTGTAGAGGATCTCCACGTGGAGCGGCAGGGTGTTGGTGAGGCCCCGGATGTGGCCGGAGACCACCGAGACCGCGCCGAATTCGCCCATCGCGCGGGCATTGCAGAGGAGCACGCTGTAGAGGAGGCCCCAGCGGATGTTGGGGAGCGTCACCGTCCGGAAGGCGTGCCAGCCGGAGGCGCCGAGCGTCAGGGCCGCCTCCTCCTCCGCCGTGCCCTGCTCCTGCATCAGCGGGATGAGCTGGCGGGCGACGAACGGGAAGGTGACGAAGATGGTCGCCAGCACGATGCCCGGCACCGCGAAGATGACCTGGAGGTCGTGGGCCAGCAGCCAGGGGCCGAGGAGCCCCTGCGCCCCGAAGACCAGCACGTAGATCAAGCCCGAGACCACCGGCGAGACCGAGAACGGCAGGTCGATCAGCGTGACCAGCAGGTTCTTGCCCCAGAACTCGAACTTGGCGATGGCCCAGGAGGCCATGATGCCGAAGACGAGGTTGAAGGGGACGGCGATGGCCGCCGTCAGCAGGGTCAGGCGGATCGCCGCGTGGGCGTCGGCCTCCGTGAAGGCGGCCAGGTAGGCGCCGAAGCCCTTGGCCAGCGCCTGGGCGAACACGGTGACCAGGGGCAGCACCAGGAACAGGGCCAGGAACAGGATCGCGACCGCGATCAGCAGGCCCCGGACCCAGAGCCCCTCGGTGACCACGCTGGCCGGCCGGGCCTCGGCCAGGGTGGCGGGGGCGAAGGTCTCAGACATAGCCGAATCTCCGTCGGCTCCAGGCCTGGATCAGGTTGATGGCGAGGAGGGTGAGGAACGAGATGCCGAGCATGATCGTCGCGATGGCGCAGGCGCCGCCGTAATCGTACTCGGACAGCTTGATGACGATGAGGAGCGGCGCGATCTCGGAGACGTAGGGCAGGTTTCCGGCGATGAAGATGATCGAGCCGTACTCGCCGACCCCGCGCGCGAAGGCGAGGGCGAAGCCCGTGAGCGCCGCCGGGATCAGCGGCGGCAGCACCACCCGCACCAGGGTGTGGACGCGGCCCGCCCCGAGGGTGGCCGAGGCCTCCTCGATCTCCTTGTCGATCTCGGCGATCAGCGGCTGCACGGTGCGCACGGCGAAGGGCAGGCCGATGAACACCATGGCGATGTAGATGCCCACCGGGGTGTAGGCCGCCTCGATCCCGAGCCGCGCCAGCTGCGCGCCGACGAGGCCGTTGGGGGCGTAGAGGGCGGCCAGCGCGATGCCGGCGACAGCGGTGGGCAGCGCGAAGGGCAGGTCGACCACCGCATCGACGATCTTGCGGCCGGGAAAGCGGTAGCGGGTCAGCACCCAGGCGATCAGGAAGCCGAACACCGAGGCGGTCAGCGCCGCCAGCAGCGAGACGCCGAAGCTGACCCGCAGGGCGCTGGCGACCCGCGGATCGGTGGCGACCTCCCAGATCCCCGACAGGCCGAGGCCGGAGGCCCGGGTGACCAGGGCCGCCAGGGGCAGCAGCACGATCAGGCCGAGGCAGGTGAGGGTGTAGCCGAAGGCGAGCCCGAAACCGGGGATCACGCTCGGGCGGAGAAAGCGCCGCTTGGCGCGCTTGGGCGGAGCCATGGGGGTATCCTGTTGCGATGTCGACCCCCCTCCGGGCGCGGGCATCGGGCCCGGCACAGGGAGGGGGCGACGGGGCGCGGCGTCAGCGTCCCGCCTTGCTCAGCTGGTCGAACAGACCCCCGTTGTCGAAATTCTTCTTCTGGATCTCGTCCCAGTCGCCCTGCAGATCCTCGATCTTGAACAGCTTCAGCTCGGGCAGCTGCGCCAGATCCTCGGGCTTGGCCGCCGCCCGGTTGAGCGGACGGTAATGGTGCTTGGCGAAGATGGCCTGCGCCCGGTCCGAATAGAGGAACTGGAGATAAGCCTCCGCCTGCTTGCGGGTTCCCTTCTTGTCGACATTGGCGTCGACCAGGGCGACCGGCGGCTCGGCGTAGATCGAGGTCGGCGGCACCACGACATCGAACTTGTCGCGGCCGAATTCCTCGAAGACGAGATAGGCCTCGTTCTCCCAGGTGGGCAGCACGTCGCCCAGGCCCCGCTGCGCGAAGGTCACGGTCGAGCCGCGGGCGCCGGTGTCGAGGACGGGAACGTTCTTGTAGACGTCGCCCACGAAGGCATTGGCCTTGTCGGCGTTCCTGCCCTCCTTCTCGTAGGCGTAGCCCCAGGCCGCGAGGAAGTTCCAGCGCCCGCCCGCCGAGGTCTTGGGGTTCGGCGTGATGACCTTGATGTCGGGCTTCACGAGGTCGCCCCAGTCCTTCACGCCCTTCGGATTGCCCTTGCGCACGAGGAACACCACCGTGGAGGTGTAGGGCAGGCCCTGGTTGGGCAGCTTGGTGCGCCAGTCGGGGACGATCTTCTTCGAGATCCGGCTGATCGCGTCGATGTCGGACGGGATGCCGAGGGTCACCACGTCGGCCGGGATGCCGTCGATCACGGTCCGGGCCTGCGAGCCCGAGCCGCCATGGGCGGCACGCACCGTGAGCGTCTCGCCGGTCTTGGCCTTCCACTCCTCGGAGAAGGCCGCGTTGATCTCGCGGTAGAGTTCGCGGGTCGGATCGTAGGAGACGTTCAGGAGCTCGGTCTGGGCGCAGGCCAGGGTGGGCGCGAGCAAGGCCGCGGCGAGGCCGGCGCCGAGCAAGAGCGCATGGCGGCGGGGGCGTCCGGTGGTCCGGGAAGAAGTCTCGCTCACGGGTGGGCTCCGAATCTGGCTTAAGCGGCCGGAGCGGAAGCAATCGCCTCGCGGCTCCGGCGAGGCTGGTTTCGTTCGTTTTAACGAACGTTGTCAAGCGCCGCGGCTCAGCGGAACAAGGCGGTCGGAGCAGTTCCGTTCCCCGCACTCGCGCAGGCAGAGGATAATTTTTCGCAATGGAGAACGGCATCCTCTCCCTGAATGGCCAAAGAGAAAAATCCGTTCGTCGACCGAAGGTTCTATAGAAAGAACGTTGCGTCGGATTTTATCGTGTCACGGGACGCTGGCCGGTGCGGCGCGGGCGTGCCAGGGCGGCTGTCGGCCGGGCTTTGCCGCGCGCCGATCGGTCGAGGGCCGGACTCTCGGAGCGCGACGCGTCGCGGCGTGCCGATGCCGGCGCCGCGGTCGTCCCGAAACCGGGCCGACGCATGACGCGGCCCAGCGACCGAACGGCGCGGGCGGAAGAAGGGATCGGTGCGTTAGAAGGTTCGTGCGCGCCGGCCTCGCGCTTCGGCGCGAGGCGTCCGGCCGCTCAGTCCGCCGCGACGGCGATCAGCGAGAACAGGGACGCCAGCAGGATGTTGCCGACGACGACGAGGGCGAGCGTGATCATGGAGCGGCTTCATGTGAGCGCGCCGCGGAGTGCAGGCGCGCATCGGATCAACGCTCAACTAGCCGTCCCGGCGTGAACCGTCAGTGAATTCCCGCACAGGAGGGGGAAACATCCGGAAACGCGGTAAACGCGCCACACCTCCTGCGCTCAGCGCTTGCTCTTGCCGAGGCGCGCGAGCAGCGCCTCGAGCCGGGCGCCCGGCGGATCGGCCAGGATGTCGGCGTAGACGCTGCGCAGGGCGTGCCCGAGGTGACGACGGATGCCGGGGCTCAGCGTCGGCATGACGGGACGCGCCGCATCCGGATCTGGCTCGTATTCGCTTCGGGTCTTGGGCATCAATCGGACCCCGGCCTCGGCCACCCGCGGCCTGCCCGAGGCAGATGCGGTCGAAGCGTGACAATCGCACCGATCGGTTAAGGATTGGCTGACGCTACGCGGACCCGCATCGGTCGCCGCCCCAGCGGGGGCGACACCCTATCAAAGGTTGTCAAGCGCATCGGATCGAACGGCAGCGCAAAAAAAACCTCCGCCGCCGACCGCATGGGGAAACAGCGACCGGACAAAGACTTGGCCGTTCGGGACCGGGACGCCCGAGGGTCGGGATGGCTAACGGACGGTTTCCGGTTGTGGACGAATCCGGTCAGATTCGCTTACAACATCCAAGCTCACGGCGCCGCAGAGTGGTTGTTTTCGAACTCCCGCAACCAACAACGGGAATTATAACCGGCATGCAGAATATTACCATTACAGATCGAGAACGTGATGCTGTATTAGCCGCGCTTCGCTATTATCAATTCTATCGGCTCCAGGGACATCCGTTCAGTCCGCATCAGGATCACCTGATCGACGCAATTGCGAGCGATTCAGGCAATGCCCTCGATCTCGCGGAGATTGATGATCTTTGCGCCGGCTTGCACGGCAACGATCACGCCCTCGCGGCCGTCACCAGCGCCTGACGTCGTCGCCTGGGCGCGGGGCGAACGCCGCCCGACACCCGCGCCGGCCCCTGATGACGGGGCCAGCGCTTCACCGGCGCCTCAGGGCGCGCTGTCCACCTGCTTCTGCGCCCGATCCACCGCCTCGCCACAGGCCTTGGCATCGCCCTTCGTGTCGGCGGTCCGCGCCTCGTCGAGGGCCACCTTCGCCTGCATCGCCTTGTCGCCGCCCTTCCCGGCCTCCGCCGACTTCTCCGGGGGCGCGGCCTCGGCCGAGGCGCTGCCGCCGCTTCCCGTGACACCCTGGCCGCCCCGGGCGCTGGCCGCGGCCTTGCCGCTGGTGTTGGCGGAAATCGCCTCCTTGGCCAGATCCTTCACCGGCCCCTCCAGCTTCGCGATCCGGTCGCCGCAGGGCGAGGCGAGGGCGGGCGCCGCACCCGCGGCGAGGAGACCGGCGGCGAGACACCCGGCAGCGGGCCACACGAAACGCGTCATCGATTGCTGTCCTTGATTCGGACGGTGGGGCCGGCCCGACCGGGCCGCCTTCGTCGCGGGGTCAACCCACGGGAGGGAGGCCGGGCTCCCTTCGCGGGGCGGGAAATGCGAGGGCAGAGGAAGCCAAGGCCAGAGAAGCGAAGCCGGGAGGACACCCGCCGACGCGGCCCCATCGGCACGACACGGCGATGGAGGTCGTCTCACCGGGCGCCCGACGCCCCCTGCGAGGCGGTCCCCGGAGCGGATGTCGGCCGGAGACGACGCGGGGCGCAGGACGGCGTGCGGCCGCCCTGCGCCCCGGGACCTTCCCCGAGAATCGTGCCCGACCGCCTGGGGTCGGGGCACGTCTCGAGACTTTCGTTTCGACGCGCTTTCCTCCGACGAACCGGCCACCACTTCGCCGGACGGCGCGCCCGGCAGGGGCCGGCGATCCCCGATCAGGCGCTCAGCTGATCGCGAATCGGCAGCTGCCGGATGCGCCGGCCGGTGGCGGCGAAGATCGCGTTGGCGATCGCCGGGGCCACGGGGGGCACGCCGGGCTCGCCGACGCCGCCCAACGGAGCGCCGAAGTCCGGATTCGGCAGCAGGTGGACGTGGATCTCCTTCGGGGCCGCGTCGATGCGGGTGATCTCGTAGCCGTCGAAGTTGTTCTGCTGCGCGCGTCCGTCCTTGAAGGTGATCTCGGCCGAGAGCGCGAGGCCCATGCCCATGACGACCGCGCCCTCCATCTGCGAACGGATCCGCTCCGGATTGACCTGCGGCCCGCAATCGACGGCGATGTCGACGCGCTTGACCTGCACCTCGCCCTTGGGGCCGACCGCCACCTCCGCCGCCACCGCCGTGTGGGTGACGAAGCTGTAGTGGCCGGCGATCCCGAGGCCGGTGCCCTTCTCCATCTTCCGGCCCCAGCCGATGCCCTTGGCGGCCGCCTCGATCACGCGGCGCAGGCGCCCCGTGTCGATCGGGTAGCGGGCCGGATCCTCGCCGTAGTTCCAGACGTCGCTGATGCTCGTCGGGTCGATGACCCGGTCCGGGCCGATCAGCGCGAGCAGGTACGCCTTCGGGTCCTTGCCCGCCGCGTGGGCGAGCTCGGACACGAAGGACTGGATCGCGAAGGCGTGCGGGATGTTCGAGACCGAGCGGAACCAGCCGATGCGCACGTGGGCATCCGCCGCCGGATTCTCGAGGCGGATGTTGGGCACGGCGAACGGCGTGTTGGTCAGCCCCATGCCGAGCTCGAAGGGCAGCTCGTGCTTCGGATCGGGCGCGAAGATCGACCCGATGGTGGGCGCCGCCGAGCGGTGCAGCCAGGCGACCGGCATGCCCTTGTCGTCGAGCCCGGCTTCCAGGCGCTCCACCGAGATGGTGTGGTAGTAGCCGTGATGGAGGTCGTCGTCGCGGGTCCAGATCAGCTTGACGGGTGCGCCGTCCACGGCCTGGCTGCAGAGCGCGGCCTCCAGCACGTAGTCGGGCTTGGACTTGCGGCCGAAGCCGCCGCCCAGCAGCGTCACGTTCACCCGCACCTTGTCGGCGGGCAGGTTCAGCTTCTTGGCGAGGCGGTCATGGGTCGCCTGGGGCGCCTGGGTGCAGGCCCAGGCCTCGCAGAACCCGTCCTTGATCCGCACGGTGGCGGCCGGCGGCTCCATCGGGGCCTGGACGAGGTGGGGCACGAAGTACTCGGCCTCGAGCTTCGTCTTGGCCTTGGCCATCGCGCCCGCGACGTCGCCCTGGTCGCGCACGACCTTGCCGGGCGCGCGCGCCGCCTTCTCCAACTCGCCCCGGAAGGCCACGGAATCGTAGCCGGCGTTCGGACCGTCGTCCCAGGTGATCTTGAGGGCCTCGCGGGCCTTCATCGCCGCCCAGGTGTTCTCGGCCACCACGGCGACGCCGCCGACGGGCTGGAATTCGGACGGGATCTCGGGCGCGTCGATCTTGAAGATCTTGACCACGCCGGCGACCTTCCGGGCCTCGCTGTCGTCGAAGCTCACCACCTTGCCGCCGTAGACGGGCGGGCGGGCGACGAGGGCGTAGAGCATCCCGTCGAGGCGGGTGTCGATGCCGTACTGCGCCTTGCCGGTGGTGAAGTCGTGGTTGTCGATGAGGCCGATCTTGCCCTTGCCGATGTAGCGGAAGGCGTCCTGCTTCTTCAGCGTCACGCTCTCGCGGGCCGGCACCGGCAACTCGGCGGCGGCGGCCGCCACCTCGCCGTAGCCGAGGCTGCGCTTCGACTTGGCATGGGTGACGACGTGGTTCTCGGCCTTCACCTCGGCGGCGGGCACGCCCCACTGCTTGGCGGCGGCCTGGACCAGCATGGCGCGGGCCGCGGCGCCGGCGTGGCGCAGGTGCGGGAAGAAGTGGCGGAGCGACCGCGAGCCGTCGGTGTCCTGGTTGCCGAAGCGGGCCTCGTCACCCCAGGCCTGGGCGACCTTCACCTTCGACCAGTCGGCGTCGAGCTCGTCGGCCACCACCAGCGCGACCGAGGTGCGTACGCCCTGGCCCATCTCGGAGCGGTGGCAGGTCACCGTCACGGTGCCGTCGGCGGCGATCGCCACGAACACCTTCGGGTCGTCCTGCCAGCCATGCGGCATGGCGTCGGCGCCGTACTTCTTGGGCTCGTCCGTCTTGTCCTCGGCCCGGGCGGAATCGCGCCAGGACAGGGCGAGCACGAGGGCGCCCATGCCGCCGAGCAGGGCGCGGCGGCTGACATTGGCGAGCGCGCTCGGCGCGGTCTGGTCGATTTCGGGTCCGGCCGGCGCGGCGGCGCGGTCCGCCATGGTCTGAGCTTCGTGGATCACAGGCGCTCTCCCTTGTTCGCGGCCGGTGCTTGACCGGCGGCCTGGTGGATCGCGGCGCGGATGCGCGGGTAGGTGCCGCAGCGGCACAGGTTCCCGCTCATCGCCTCGTCGATCTGCGCGTCGGTGGGCTTCGGGGTGTCGGTGAGGAGGGAGGCCGCCTGCATCATCTGCCCGCACTGGCAGTAGCCGCACTGCGCCACGTTGAGGTCGCGCCAGGCGACCTGGACCGGATGGTTGCCGTCGGGGGACAGGCCCTCGATGGTGACGACGGTCTGCCCCTCGGCGGCCGAGACGGGGGTGACGCAGCCGCGCACGGCCGTGCCGCCGACATGGATGGTGCAGGCGCCGCAGAGGGCCTGCCCGCAGCCGAACTTGGTTCCGGTAAGCCCGACCTCGTCGCGCAGGTACCAGAGCAGCGGCATGTCGGGGTCGCCGTCGAAGCTGCGCTCAGCTCCGTTCACGGTCAGTTTGATCATCGGTGTATCCTGTCATGGATCAGGCCACGGGCCGGTCGGGATCGGCGTCACGCCAATCCGTCAACCGGCGGGAAGCCGTCGGGGTCACATGTCGGGCGTCGGGGGCGTTGGCCGCCCCCCGGAAGGGTCCTGAAGGCACGGCGGCGGATCCGGCTCTCTCGGGAGAGCCGTCGCAGCGCACGAAGCCCCCACGCCCCGTACCTCGGAATGAATACAATTAAACGCTCGGTCCGTTGCGGCGCAACCGGACAGCCCCGCCCTCATCCGTCACGGATTCGTCGATCCGGCTTTCATGTGCTGTTGCGCACGGGCCGAGGAAGAAGATCCGATCCCAGGCGCGGGTTCGCGCGTTCATTCGCCCACCTCTCGGCCGAATCCGAGAAGAACCGTCCGTTCCGGTCCGTATTCCCTCAGGTTTCGACGAGGCCGGTGCTGGCGCCCGACGCCTCGGAATCACCCGCGCCATGCGGCAGGGCGAGGTATTCCGACGAGTGCATCTCGATCAGCCTTGAGACCGTGCGGTCGAATTCGAAGGCCTCGCGGCCCTCGGTGCCCGTGTAGAGGTCCTGCGGCTCGGCGGCGGCCGAGGCGACGAGCTTCACGTGCGCGTCGTAGAGGGTGTCGACCAGGGTGATGAAGCGCTTGGCCTCGTTCCGGTTCTCCGGTCCCATCACGGGGATGTCGGAGACGATCACCGTGTGGAAGGCGCGGGCTACCGCCATGTAGTCGGAGGCGCCGAGGGGCCGGGCGCAGAGGTCGGCGAAGCCGAAGCGGGCGACGCCGCCGGTCTCCTCGGGCACCGGGACGTCGTGCCCCTTCACCCGCAGGGTCGCGGGCCGGCCCTTCGCCTTGCCGGTGAGCCCCTTGAAGGCGGCCGCCAGGGCGGCCTCGGCCGCGGCATCCGCGGGGACGTGGTAAACGGAGGCGCCCCCGAGCTTCTCCAGCCGGAAATCCGTGCGGGAATCGAGGCGCAGCACGTCGACCCGCTCCTGTAACTCGGCGATGAAGGGCAGGAACAGGGCGCGGTTCAGGCCGCCCTCGTAGAGCCGGTCGGGCTCGACGTTGGAGGTCGCCACCACGGTGACGCCGCGCTTGAACAGGGCGCCGAACAGGCGGCCGAGGATCATCGCGTCGGCGATGTCGGTGACGGTGAACTCGTCGAAGCAGAGCAGCGTCGCCTCGTCGGCCAGGGCGTCGGCGACCACGGGGATCGGGTCGTCGCCCTTGGCGGTGCCGGCCTTCAGCGCCTGGCGGTGGGCGTGGATGCGCTCGTGCGCGTCGGCGAGGAAACCGTGGAAGTGCACCCGGCGCTTCGGCTCGGGGGCGGCCTCGTGGAAGAGGTCCATCAGCATGGTCTTGCCGCGCCCGACCGAGCCCCAGATGTAGAGTCCCTTCGGCGGTGTCGCGGCGTCGTCCCGGCGGCCGAACAGCCAGCCGAGGGCGCTGCCCTTGCGGGCGCGCTTGCGCCGGCCGAGCTCCTGCACCAGGCGGTCGAGGGCACGCACGAGATGGATCTGCGCCGGGTCGCGCTCGATGGCCGCCGCGCGGACCAGGGCCTCGTAGCGGTCGGCGACCGGACCGGGGGACGCGGCGCCGGCCTTGGCCTGGCTCGACGGCTCGAAACCCGGAGGGGAGGGGGCGTTCACGGCGTGGGCGACCTGTTCGCGAAGGGATCGGGTTCGGGACCGAGGGGCCGGCGGGCACGCCGGTCTGACGCGGTCACCAGCCCGGATCAAGTCCCGAAGACCGTTCCGGCGTCGGACGCGCTGCTGCCGGTCGCTTTGCTGCATTGCACAAACATGGCAGCGATGCCAAATCTGGTGCGCCTTGAGGGAGGCTACGCCCGGAACCGGCGCGCCGCGCGCGCCCTGAAACCGGAGACCGGCACCCGATGCCCGATACGCATCCGACCCTACACCCGCTCATCCGCCGCCTCTGGCCCAACGATGGCCCGGCGGTGGAAGCCTATTTCCTGCGGCTCGATCCGGAGACCCGCGCCAGCCGCTTCATGGGCGCCCTGAGCGACGCGGCCGCCGTCGCCTATGCCCGTAAAGCCATGGGCGCCGAGGGCCTGATGTATGGCAGCTTCGTCGATGGCACCCTGCGGGGTCTGGGCGAATTGCGGCCGGCCTCCGCGCCGCCGCCCGGCTTCGCCCTCGGCACCGAGGCGGAGGCCGCCTTCGCCGTGGAGCGGGCGTTTCGCCGCAACGGCCTCGGTCAGGCCCTGTTCGGCCGCATCGCCGCCGCCGCGCGCAACCGCGGCGTGCGCGACCTGCACGTGCGCTGCCTGCCCTGGAACCGGCCGATGCGGGGCCTGGCCACCAAGGTGGGCGCGGACCTGCGCATCACCGGCGGCGAGGCGGACGGCGCCCTGCACCTCGCGCGCCCGACCCCGGTCTCCCTGTGGCAGGAGGGCGTCACCGAGGCGGTGGATTTTACCCTCGCCCTCACGGCGGCGTGAGCCCGGCTTTGCCGGCCCCCGTCCCGGGGCTATCGTCGCCCACGACACGCCGCCCGGACGCGCTCCGCGCGTCCGCATCGGCCAAGGGCACATCATGATCGACGTATCGCGGCGGAGCCTGTCCGCCCTCCTCGCCTGCATCGCCCTCCTGCCGGGCGTCGCGCGGGCCCAGACCCGCCCCGATACCCGGGCGATGACCTGCGCCGAGGCCTCCGCCCTGGTGGCCCGGGCCGGCGCCATCGTGCTGAGTACGGGGCCGGTGACCTACGCGCGCTTCGTGCGCGACGGCGGGTTCTGCCCGCTGCCGGAAACCACACAACCGTCCTGGGAGATCACCCGGGACGACCCGAAGTGCTTCGTCGGCTACACCTGCCGCGACAAGTTCAACGAGGGTCAGGGCCGCGACTGAGACCGGCGCGCCCGGCCCCGTCGCCGCCCCGCACGGGGTCTCACGGCCAAGCTGCCATGTTGCCGCCCCGCCCTCTGCCGATGCTCTCGGCCGAGACCCGTTCCGCCAGAGGACGGGCTCGCCGACGCGGGGCGTAGTCATGGACCTGAGCGAGACCTCCCACACCACCCGCCCCGCGAGCCGGCCGGCCGAGGCGCGCCTCGAGCGCTCCGTGGCCGATGCCCTGCGCATCATCAGGGCCGCCTGCGACGAGCGGAACGAAGCCCCGGTGAAGGCCGCCCGGCGCCACCTCGCCGAGATCTACGGCGCGACCCGCCTCAGCCGGCAGCGCGAGCGCCGGAGCGCCTCCGCCTGAGGTCCTCTCACCGGGCCGGCCGCTCGGCGAGCCAGATGGTGTGGCGCGCGCCGCGCGACCGCCCGGCCCGGACGCCGACCGCCTCGACTCGGAAGCCGCCCCGCGCCAGGCGCTGGGTGAAGGCGGGATCGGGATGGGCCGACCACACCGCCAGGACGCCGCCCGGGCGCAGCGCCGCTCGCGCGGCGGCGAGGCCCGCGGCGTCGTAGAGCCGGTCGTTGGCGCGGCGCGTCAGGCCGTCGGGACCGTTGTCGACGTCGAGCAGGATCGCGTCGTAAGCGCCGCGCCCGGAGCGGATCACCTCGGCGACATCCCCCACCCGTGCCTCGGCGCGGGGATCCGACAGCGCCCCGGAGGACAGGTGCGCCAGGGGTCCCCGACCCCAGTCCAGCACCGCCGGCACGAGCTCGGCCAGCACGATCCGGGCCTCCCCGGGCAGCGCGTCGAGGGCGGCCCGGAGGGTGAAGCCCATGCCGTAGCCGCCGATCAGCCAGCAGGCCTTCGCCCGTGCCCCGAGTCGCTCGGCGGCCAGGGTCGCCAACGCCTCCTCGGAGCCGCTGAGCCGGCTGTTCATCAGCTCGTTGTGGCCGAGCTGGATCGAGAATTCGGTGCCCCGCTGCAGCAGGCGCAGGGCGGCCGATCCGCCCGGGACGGGCGCGGTGTCGAGGACGACCCAGGGGATCATGATGCGGGCTGGCCGGGGGGACGGATCATGCCATCCCGCTAGCACGCGACGACCGGATCACGCGACACCGCGACGCCGACGCCTTCCCCCCGCGCGTCGCGGGGGGAAGGGGCCGTGCGGGTTAGAACAGCCCTTCGATCTGCCCGTCGGCGTCGAGGTGGATTCCCTCCGAGGCCGGGACCTTGGGCAGGCCCGGCATGGTCATGATCTCACCGCAGATCACCACGACGAAGCCGGCTCCCGCCGAGAGACGCACGTCGCGCACCGCGATGAGGTGGCCCGAGGGGGCGCCCATCAGGCTCGGATCGGTGGAGAACGAGTACTGCGTCTTGGCCATGCAGACGGGCAGGTGCCCGTAGCCGTCCTTCTCGAACTGGGCGAGCTTGGTGGCGGCCTTCGATTCCACCTGGATGTCGCCGGCGCCGTAGAGCTTGGTGGCGATGGCGAGGATCTTGTCGGTGAGCTTGGTCTCGGTCTCGTAGACGAAGTTCAGGGGCTTCTGCTCGCCCTCCGCCAGCTTGACCACCGCATGGGCGAGTTCCTCGGCGCCGGCGCCGCCCTCCGCCCAGTGCCTGCAGGTGATGGCCTCGACCTGGAGCCTGTCGCGGCACAGCTCCTTCAGCTTGGCGTGCTCGGCATCGGTGTCGGCGTAGAAGTGGTTGACGCCGACGACGACGGGCAGTCCGAAGCTGCGCACGTTGGTGACGTGGCGCGCCAGGTTCGCGAACCCCTTCTCCAGGGCGTCGAGGTTCTCGGAGCCGAGTTCCTTCTTCGAGACGCCGCCATGCATCTTGAGGGCGCGCACGGTGGCGACGATCACCACCGCGGAGGGCTTCAGGCCCGCCTGGCGGCACTTGATGTCGATGAACTTCTCCGCGCCGAGATCGGCGCCGAAGCCGGCCTCCGTGACCACGTAGTCGCCGAGCTTGAGGCCCGCGCGGGTGGCGATCACCGAGTTGCAGCCATGGGCGATGTTGGCGAAGGGGCCGCCGTGGATCAGGGCGGGATTGCCCTCCAGGGTCTGCACGAGGTTGGGCTGGAGGGCGTCCTTCAGGAGCACCGTCATGGCGCCCGTGGCCTTGACGTCCTTGAGCGTCACGGGCTTGCGGTCGCGGGTCTCGGCGATGACGATGCGGCCGAGGCGGGCCTCGAGGTCGTCGAGGTCGCGCGCGAGGCAGAACACCGCCATGACCTCCGAGGCCACGGTGATGTCGAAGCCGTCCTCGCGGGGAAAGCCGTTGGCGACGCCGCCCAGCGACTGGGTGATGGCGCGCAGGGCCCGGTCGTTCATGTCGACCACCCGGCGCCAGTGGATGCGGCGCACGTCGATGTTGAGCTCGTTGGCCCAGTAGACGTGGTTGTCGATGAGGGCGGCCGCCAGGCTGTGTGCGGAGGTGATGGCGTGGAAGTCGCCGGTGAAGTGCAGGTTGATCTGCTCCATCGGCACGACCTGGGCCTTGCCGCCGCCGGCCGCGCCGCCCTTCATGCCGAAGCAGGGGCCGAGCGAGGGCTCGCGCAGGCACGCCACCGTCTTCTGGCCGACGCGGTTGAGCGCGTCCGCGAGGCCGACCGTGGTGGTGGTCTTGCCCTCGCCGGCCGGCGTCGGGCTGATCGCCGTCACGAGGACGAGCTTGCCCTCGGGCTTGGCCTCCAGGGACTTGATGAAGGCGTGGTCGATCTTGGCGATGTGCCGGCCGTAGTGGTGCAGCGCGTCGTCCGGGATGCCGATCCTGGCGGCCACGTCGGTGATCGGCTGAAGCGTGGCCGCGCGCGCGATCTCGATATCTGAGGGCATGGTTGCGTTTCTCCCGGATTGTTCTCGTGCGCCCGGGACCGGCACGTGGCCGCATCCCGTCCGCTGGCGTTCGTCGTCTGCCGCCAGGACCGGATCCGCCGACGTTGGGCCGTGCGGATCGGCCGAACGGCCACGCATCATCGATCGCATCAGTTTGCGTGAACGGACAAGCAAAAGCGCGTCGGAAATTTTGAATTTGCAGGCAAAAATTTGTTTGGGATCAGATCTCCGTCAGCCCGTCATGGCACTGGCCGTGTATCCGGCCTCGGTCAGAGCCTCGGCGATGCTCAGGGCCTGGGCGGTCGTCGTCACCGCGACGCGGCCGTGGTCGAGGTCGACCGCGACCCGGGCCTCGGGATCGAGGCGCTGGATGGCCCGGCGCACCGCCGCCGCGCAGCCGTCGCAGGTCATGCCCTCCACCTGCATCAGGAGGTCCGATGGCGTCGCGTCCATGAGGTTCGCTCCGGGCTTCTCGTTCCGCGACGCGCATTGTGGCGCACGGACCCGTCGATGCAAGCTGCGCCGCAACGCCGATGACCGGAACCGCAAGTCACGGTTCGGGAAAATCACAGTTCGGGAAAATCCGTTTCCAGGGCCGGCCCATGGCTTGTCGGACAGCGGCGTCTCGGCAACAAAAGGGGCTGCGGACCGGCCCAGGCCGGAACGGCACCCGTATTCTCCCCTGGTTTCGAGGATCGAAGACTCCGATGGCCCGGATCGTCGGCCGGCGTACGAGCCTGTGGGCCCTCGTTCTGCTCGGGCTCTGCCTTCTTGGACCGCTGGCGGTCTTCTCCCCGCTCGGGGCGAGCCTCGGGCTGGCCGGGATCGGGCTGGCGGCGGCCCTCGTCGCCCATCGCCGGGCCGGCAGGCTCAATGCCCGCTGCGAGAAGCTGTCGGGCGAGGTCGACGTGCTCTCGCAGCGCCTGGTCCGGTTGGAGACGGTCACCCGCGCCCTGGCCGAGCAGCAGGTCCGCGCCGTCGATGCCGGAACCCCCGCTGGCGCACCCGCACCCGCGCCCGGTCCGGACAGCCGCGACCTCAGCGCCGGCATCGAGGAGGTCACGGCCGAGATCGGCCTCCTCAGCGGCATCGTGCGCGAGCTCGCGGCCGTGGTCGCGGCACAGGACGGCGAGATCGCCGGCCTCAAGGCCGCACCCGCCCCGGCTCCGGTTGCCCCGCCCTCAGCCCCCCCGCCCCGCCCGGCGCCGCGGGTCGTCGCCCCCGATCCCGACCTGCGCGCGGAACCGCGCTTCGAGGCGCCGCCGCCCCGTCGCGCGGACTCAGCCCCGGCCGCCCCCTGGACGCCGCGGGCCCTGTCCCGGGCCGACGCCCCGGCCCGCGACCCCGAGCGCGATGCCGCCCTGATCGCCGCCTTCGACGCGGCCGGCCTCGAGGTCCACCTCCAGCCCATCGTGTCGCTGCCCCAGCGCAAGGTGGTGTCCTACGAGGCGATGGCGCGCCTGCGGCTGGCCGGCGAGACCCTGATGCCGGAGGCGTTCGTGCCGGTACTGGAGCGCCACGGGCGGACCACCGACCTCGACCGCCGCATGATCCAGCGCGTCGCCACCATCGCGCAGCACCTCGCCGGACGGGGCAGCCAGGCGGCGGTGGCCTACGGCCTGTCGCCGCGTTCCCTGTTCGAGCCGGGCTTCCTGCGCTCCCTGGGACGCCTCGTCGAGGGCGTGCCGGACCTGTCGGGCCGGGTCATGCTGGCCCTGCCCCAGGTGAGCTGGCGCAGCCTCGACGCCGAGCAGGCCGGCGCGCTGGCCGACCTGCGCGGCCGCATCGGCTTCATCCTGGACCGGCCCCTCGACCTGCGCCTCGATCCCCTGGCCCTGGCCGACCGCGGGGTCGCGCAGGTGAAGGTCCCGGCGGACCTGCTCCTGCGCCCGGACTCGCGCCAGGCGATGCCCGACATCGCCCTCGAGGACCTCGTGGCCGCCCTGGGGCGCGCCGGCATCCGCCTCGTCGCCGAACGGGTGGAACGCGAGACCGACGTGCCCGACCTCATCGAGCTCGACGTGCCCCTGGCCCAGGGCAGCGTGTTCGCGCCGGCCCGGGTAGTGCGCGCCGAGGTGCTCAACGCGGCCCCGCCGGCGCCCGAGCCGGGTCCGCCGAACGAGGATCCGGAGCCGCCGCCCCAGCGCAGACCCTTCCGCGACTTCCTGCGCCGGGCCGGCTGAAATCCGTGCGGCGTTGATTTTCCCGGACGTCCCGCCTAACCGGACCGCGCTCCCCGCCACGTCCGCCGTCCAGGTTGAGGCCCGCCGCATGCCCGATACGCCCGCACGCCCCGCTGCGCCCCGGCCCGTCCCGACCCTCGCCGGCTTCGCCGCGATCGCGACGGATCACGACCTGATTCTGTGCGACGTCTGGGGCGTGCTGCACGACGGCACCCACGCGCATCGGGGCGCCAGCGACGCGCTGATCCGCTTCCGCGCCCTGCCGGAGGCCGGGCGGCCGCGCCGGGTGGTCCTCGTCTCGAACGCGCCGCGTCCCTGGGCCGGCGTGCAGGCGATCCTCGACGGGTTCGGCGTGCCCCGCGGCGCCTACGACGCGATCCTGACCTCGGGCGACCTGACGCGCAGCCTGATCGCGGCTCACCCCGGGGAGCGCGTCCACCACCTGGGGCCGGAACGCGACGCCACGATCTTCGACGGCCTCGACGTGACCCTGGTCGCGGTGGCGCAGGCCGAGCGCGTCGTCTGCACCGGCCTGTTCGACGATACCTGCGAGACCGCCGAGGATTACCGTGGGACGCTGGAGGAGATGCGGGCCCGGGACGTGCCGATGATCTGCGCCAATCCCGACCTCGTGGTGGAGCGCCGGGGCGAGCTCATCCCCTGTGCGGGACTGATCGCGGAAGCCTACGCGGCGATGGGCGGTGCGGTGACCTATGCGGGCAAGCCCCATCGCCCCGTCTACGAGGCGGCGCTGGCGCTGGCGGGCGGCCTGGACGACCGGGCGCCGCCGGAGCCGGCCCGGACCCTCGCCATCGGCGATGCCCTGCGCACCGACATCGCGGGCGCGTCCGCGTTCGGAATTCCCAGCCTGCTGGTGGCGCGCGGCATCCACGCCGAGGAACTCGGCGTCTCCGCGGCGCACGCGACCCTCGGCGACATCGCCGGCTGGCTCGACCGCCAGGCGGTCCGGCCGGACGCGGTGATCGAGCGCCTGATCTGGTGATCAGGCGAACAGGGCGTCGATCTCGTCCTGGGCGACGGCCGGGCCGTGGAGCTGCGGGCCGTTGAGGATGAGGAGTTCGTTGCGGACCCGGCGCTCGACCTCTTCCGGATCGATGCCGCCCTCGTCCTTGGCCTTGACGGCGCTGGCGAAGCGCGAGAGCCGGCTCTCGAGGTGGCGCAGGGCCTCCACCACCTTGGCGATGCGCTGCCCGGTGATGTCCTGGAAGGTGCAGGCCTCGAAGATGTCGTTCATCCGCGCCTCGACGGTGGCGCGGTAGTTCCGGTCGTCGGGCAGGCCGAGGATCTCCTCGGCCGTGTTCATGATGGCGTTCGTGGCACCCGCCGTGGCGGCCACCACGCTGCCGAGCTCCTCGTGCGCCATCGGCAGGCGGTCCCGGGTGAGCTCGTTGGCCCGCAGCGCGGCGATCTCGTTGCGCAGGTGGGCGATGTAGTCCGCGATCTCGACAAGCTCGCGGATCAAGGACGGCTTATCCGGCGCGGGTCTCACTGTCCGCGCCTGCTTGGCGAGTGCCATGGGCTCCCGGCTCCCCGAATGCGGTGTTCCTGGTCTGCGGTCCCGAGCGATCAGGCGCCGCAGACGGCTTCGATCTTGCTCTTGAGCGTCGCGGCGTTGAACGGCTTGACGATGTAGTTGTTCACGCCCGCCTTCTTGGCGGCGATGACGTTCTCGGTCTTCGATTCGGCGGTGACCATGATAAACGGGGTGGTGCGCAGGGCCTCGTCGGCGCGGACGTGGCGCAGCAGCTCGTAACCCGTCATCGGCTCCATGTTCCAGTCGGAGATCACGAGGCCGTACTTGCGGTTCTTGAGCCGGGCGAGGGCAGCGGTGCCGTCGGAGGCGTCGTCGACCTCCTCGAAGCCGAGCTGCTTGAGCAGGTTGCGGATGATACGGACCATCGTCTGATAATCGTCGACGACGAGGATCGGCATGCCGAGATCGAGGGCCATGGGTCGGTGTGCTCCGTCGGGGGAGGGCCCGTGCCGGGGCACGGCCCTCCGGGAATGGGCCGGAGCGCCAAGGTTTGGGCGCCCCTTGGCGATGAAACTACGCAGCATCGCATTGCGAAGCGGTTAACTGCCCGGCGGTCCGGGCCTGCGCGTGACCCGGCGTGGCCGAGATGCACCGCGTCCGCCTTGACAAGCCCGTCGCCCTCGCACCCATGCGGACGGCATGTCCCTCGCTCCGCGCCTGCCCGACACCGCCGATTCCGCGTCGTCCAGCCTCGACGCCTTCGCCCGGGAGACCCTGGCCGACCTCGACGCGCGCGCCCTGCGCCGCCGTCTCGTCGACACCGCCCGCGGTCCCGGGCCGGTCGCGCACCGCGCCGGCCGGAGCCTGGTCTCGTTCTCCTGCAACGACTATCTCGGCCTCTCCGACGACCCCCGGGTGATCGCCGCCGGCCAGGAGGCGCTGGCGCGCTACGGGGCCGGAGCCGGAGCCTCCCGCCTCGTCACCGGCAACCATCCCGTCCTGACCGCCCTGGAGGCCCGGCTCGCGGCCCACAAGGGCAAGGAAGCGGCCCTCGTCTTCGGCAGCGGGTACATGGCCAATCTCGGCATCGTGCCGGCCCTGGCCGGCACCAAGGATCTGGTCCTCGTCGATGCGCTCGGCCATTCCTGCCTGTTCGCGGGCGCGCAGGTCTCGGGGGCGACGATGCTGCGCTTCCGCCACAACGACGTCGGCCACCTGCAGGAGATCCTCGCCGCGCGCCGGGGCCGGCACGGGCGGGCGTTGATCCTGACCGAGCGGGTCTTCAGCATGGACGGGGACCGCGCCCCCCTCGCGGCCATCCTGGAGGTCGCCGCCGCCCACGATGCCTGGACCCTGGTGGACGATGCCCACGGTCTCGGCGTGGTGGAGGCGGGAGCCCGGGCGCCCCTCGAAATGGGCACCCTGTCGAAGT
Source organism: Methylobacterium sp. Leaf104 (assembly GCF_001422885.1). GTDB lineage: Bacteria > Pseudomonadota > Alphaproteobacteria > Rhizobiales > Beijerinckiaceae > Methylobacterium. The sequence goes on from NZ_LMMZ01000012.1 coordinate 493,089, forward strand.
CGCTGGGCTCTTACGGCGGCTATCTCTGCGCCTCGCGCGACGTCGTCGACCTGATGACGAGCCGGGCCCGCAGCTTCGTCTACACCACGGGCCTCCCGCCCGCCTCGGCGGCCGCGGCCCTGCGCGCCCTCGAGATCGTCGAGGCGGAGCCCGAGCGGGCGGCCCGGCCCCTGGCCCTGGCCCGCCGCTTCACCGCGCGGCTCGGCCTGCCCGAGGCGGAGAGCCCCATCGTGCCCGTCCTGGTCGGGGCGGCGGAGGCGGCCCTGGCGCTCTCGGCCGCCCTGGAGGCGCACGGCTACCTCGTCGTGGCCATCCGCCCGCCGACGGTGCCGCCCGGCACGGCCCGGCTGCGGGTGGCGTTCTCGGCGGCGCACGAGGCGGCTCAGGTCGACGGCCTCGCCGATGCCCTGCGCGCGCTCGGCATCGGCCCGCAGGGCGCCCGCGCCCTGAGCCGGATGCGAGCTCAGGAGTTGGAGCGGGCTTCGCCGGCCCCGTGATGCCTGTCCCGGAGCTGGTTCGAGCGCTCCCGCGCCCGCCGGCGCTGGGCCGAGAACCCGATCCAGCGCGTGACCAGCGGGCCGCGGCGGCGTACGACCGGCCCCGTGGACCCGCTCTCGCCGGGCTCCGCTGCCTCGCCCTCGAGGCGGGCCTCGTCGGCGGACTCGTCGTGACCGAAGGCTTCGGGATGGGTCTTTTCCGTCACAACCGTGAGTCTCCCCCGGGACGCCTGGGTGTTGCCGTTGGCGGGCAGGACGATGCGCGAGAGCACGACGGGGCGGCCGTCCGCCTGGACGTCCGGACGGTCGGACGCAGCGTCGCCGGGCGGGACGCGGGGGGATCGGATCTTGCGAATGTCAGCGGTCATCTCGCCTGTTGCCACCTGCGCGAGATCCAGCGCGGCGCGCCGCGCGCGCCCGTGATCCCGTCCCGCCGCGCGGCCCGGCGTTCGGGTCCTGCAGCGTATGCAACACCATAATCAATCCCGCCGCCGGGTTGAGACGGTTGCTTGGTCTGGGAGTCCATATCTGTTGTCTCGGCGTCCCAAACCGAGATCCGAACGGCGACGTCCTGGGCTCGACGGCCCGCCGCCGGTCGCGAGAGACCTCGGGCCGGACGCAGATCCGGACAGCCGGACCCAGCGCCCGGACCTGTGCCGGAATCCCGGCTCAGGCCGCCGCGGGCGCTTCGCCGGCGGCGCGCTCCCGGGCGAGCTTGACCACGCTGACCTGATCGACCTTGCCGGTCCCGAGCATGGGCACGCGCTCCAGCACCACCACCTCGGCGGGAATCGCGATCTCCGGCGCGCCCTTGCCCTTGGCGAAGCTGTGGTAGGCGGCCCGGGTCGCGTCCTTGGCCTCCGTAAACAGGACCAGCCGCTCGCCCTTGCGGGCATCCGGCACGGCGGCGACGGCGCTGGGCGTGTCCGGCCACAGCTCGGCCGCGATCGCCTCGACGCTCGCGAGCGACACCATCTCGCCGGCGATCTTGGCGAAGCGCTTGGCCCGGCCCTTGATGGTGACGAAGCCCTGGGCGTCGACGGCGACGATGTCGCCCGTATCGTGCCAGCCCTCGGGGGGCGCCTCGATGCTGCCGGGGCGCTCGGGCCGCAGGTAGCCCAGCATGATGTTGGGTCCGCGCAGGACCAGGCGCCCGCCCTCCTCGATGCCCGGCACCGGCTCCAGGCGCCATTCCTGGCCCGGCAGGAGTCGGCCGACCGTGCCGAAGCGGTTGAACATCGGCGTGTTGAGGGCGACCACCGGTCCGCATTCCGTGACGCCGTAGCCCTCGAGGATGCGCAGGCCGAACTTCTCGCCCCAGGTCTTGCGGGTGGAATCCTTCACCGCTTCGGCGCCGGCCACGACGTAGCGCAGGGAACGCAGGTCGTAGGAATGGGCGGTCTTGGCATAGCCCGACAGGAAGGTGTCGGTGCCGAACAGGACGGTGGCGTTGGAGCCGTAGATGAGCTCCGGCACGATCCGGTAATGGAGCGGCGAGGGATAGAGGTAGACCGGAACCCCGGAGACCAGGGGCAGCACCAGGCCCGCCGTCAGGCCGAAGGCGTGGAACACCGGCAGCACGTTGAACACCTTGTCGGTCGGCCCGAAATCGATCCGGGCGGCCACTTGCGCTGTGTTGGCGAGCATGTTGCGGTTGGCCAGAACCACGCCCTTGGGCGCCCCCTCCGAGCCGGAGGTGAACAGGATCGCGGCCGGGTCGTCCCCGCGCCGGGCCACCAGGGGGGCGCGCTTGGCGAGGAAGCCCCGGAGCTTGTCGCCCGTGGTGATCCCGGCGCGGATGTCCTCGAGATAGACCAGGGTGACGGCGCCCTTGATGGCCTCGACGAGGGCGCCGAGCCGGCCCTTCTCGATGAAGGCGCGGGAGGTCAGGACGGTGTCGACCTCGGCCGTTCTGCAGGCCGATAGGATGTTGGCGGCTCCCGCCGAGAAGTTGATCATCGCCGGCACCCGTCCGGCCGAGGCCAGGGCGAACAGGGTGACGGCCGCGCCGTTGGCGTTCGGCAGCATCACGCCGAGCGGCTTGCCCGGGGCGCCGAGCCCCTGCAGCTTGCGACCCAGGATGTTGGCGCCCATCACCAGACGGGAGAAGCTCAAGGAACCGGTGGGATCCTCGACGGCCGTGCGGCGCCAGCCGTGGCGGTCGCCCGCCTCGATCAGGGCCTGCATCAGACCGCGGTCGATATCCGTGGTGCGGAAGACGAGATCGGACATGATTCCGTAGAGCGCGGCGCCCGCCGCCTGCCGACGGGCCTTGCCCCGGAGGGCGGGGTCCACGGTAAGGGCCACCGGCGAAAGGATCGTGACGGTGACCTTCGGCCACCAGCGGCGCTTCACCTGATTCTTCGACAGGCGCGAGAAGACCGTCTTCTCCAGGCCTTCGATCTTCACCGGCACCACCATGGCGCCCGACTTGTCGGCGATGAGGCCGGCCCCGTCATACACCTTCATCAGGCTGCCGGTGACGGTGAGCCGCCCCTCGGGGAAGATGATCAGCGTCTCGCCGTTCTTGACCGCGTTGATCAGGGTGCGGGTGGCCAGCGGCCGGGTCGGGTCCAGCGGCATCGCCTTCGTCACCGCCAGGAACGGCTTCACCCACCAGCGCTGCGCGATGCCGTGGTCCACGGCGAAGACGGGCTCCTGGTCGAGGAGCGAGAGGGCCAGCGGCGCGTCGAGGAAGGAGACGTGATTGAGCGCGATGATGGCGTTCGGGCCGGCCTTCTCGACGTTCTCCAGCCCACGCACCTCCAGGCGGTAGAACGCCCGGAACAGGATCGAGAGGAAGTCGCGGAACGGGCTCGTCGGCAGGGCGGCGAGGATGATTACGCCCGCCACGAGGTTGAGCACGCCGAGCAGGGCCAGGAGCCCGGCCATCGACCAGCCGGCACCCTGCAGGGCGGCGAGGCCCAGCGCCCCCGTCACCATGAAGGCGGCGGTGAGCACGTTGACGGCGCCGATGACGCGGGCGCGCTTGTCCTTGTCGGTCCAGGCCTGCACGGCCGCGAAGGAGGGCACGATGTAGAGGCCGCCCGCCACCGCGAGGCCGAACAGGTCGATCGTGACGCGCAGGCCCGTGCCGGTGGTGAGGAAGTCCAGGGCCCCCGCGGGATCGCCCGAGACGGGGGGCAGATGCGCCACCGTCCAGGCGAGATCGAGGCCGAAGGCCCCCATCAGCAGGGCGCCGACGGGGGTGGGCAGCAGCACGATCCGGCCGCTGGCGAGCCAGGAGGCCAGGCCCGAGCCCACCGCGATGCCGATGGAGAACACCGCGAGCAGGGTCGTCACCACGGTCTCGGAGCCGTTGAGGCTCTGGCGCACCAGCACGGGCAGCAGCGACAGGATGACGGCGCCGACCAGCCAGAACCAGCTCACGATGAGCGAGCCGCGCCACAGCCGGGTGTCGCCCCACAGGTCGCGCAGGAGGGCGCCGGTGGAGCGGGCGACGTTGGGATCGACCCGCAGGGTCGGGGCGGCCTCGCCGGTGGACGGGATCGCCCGGGCCGAGAGCCAGCACAGGACGGCGAACACCATGATCATCGAGCTGAAGGCCAGCGCGCCGCCGCCCATGGCGGTGGCGAGGCCCGCCACGATGGTGCCGAGGAGGATGGCGAGGAAGGTCGCGGCCTCGACCAGCGCGTTGCCGGCGGTGAGCTCGTCCCGGCGCAGGTGGTCCGGCAGGATGCCGTACTTGATCGGCCCGAACAGGGCCGCGATCGTCCCGAACAGGCCCAGCGCCACGAACAGCACCGGAACGGACTGCATCCAGAAACCCAGCGCGGCGGCGGCGGCGGCGAAGATCTCGGCGAATTTCAGCCGCTTGGCGATCAGGGCCTTGTCGTAGCGGTCCGCCAGCTGGCCGCCGAGGCCCGAGAGGATGAAGAACGGGCCGATGAAGACCGCGCCCGCCAGGGTCACCAGCATCGGCGAGCCGCCGCCCTCGCCGCTCACCTTGAACAGGATCAGGAACACCAGGGCGTTCTTGAGGAAGTTGTCGTTGAAGGCCGAGAAGAACTGGCACCAGAACAGGGGTGCGAACCGGCGCGTCGTCATCAAGGTACGAAACATGGAAGTCTCCTCGGACGACGCATGACTGCCCGCACGCGGCGGTAGCGTCAAATGGTGAACCGCGCGCTCTTTGAACGTTGTTCAAAACATATCGTCGCCGCAGATCGGGTTCAATGGCGAGATTGCACGGCGTGCAATCCTGGCGGCGGCCCCGTGCGGCGGCGCACCGGCACGATCGGTCGGACCCTGAGGCAGCGGAGCGGGATTGGCGATGGCGCGGGTGGAGAAGCGCGGGACGGGTCCGCGTGGCGAGCATAATCGCGACGAGTTCCTGGCCCTCGTCACGAAGGCGGCGGAGGGCCTGGTCCGCCGCGAGGGTCTGCGGGGCCTGGGAATGCGGCGACTCGCCAGCACCATCGGCTACGCACCGAATTCGATCTACAACGCGGTCGGCGACCTCGACGCGGTCACGATGCGGGTCAATGCTCGCACCCTGGCGCGCCTGCAGGCGACCCTTGAGGCGGCGGTGGCCTCCGATGCCGCGCCGCAGGACAAGGCCCTGGCGCTCGCCGATGCCTACCTCGCCTTCGTCGCCGCGGACCCGCAGGTCTGGAGCCTCGTCTACGAGCACCAGATCGCCCCGGACAGCGCCTTCCCGGACTGGTACGCCGAGGCCCTGGGCCAGACGACCGACCTCGTCGCCCGCGTGCTCGCGCCGATGATCCCCGACCCGGACGAGCGCCGCCAGGCGGTGGCCACCCTCTGGGCCGCCCTTCACGGGCTGGCCTCCCTCTCGACCTCGCGCAAGCTCGCGGTGCTCACCCCGGAATCGCCCCGCGACCTGGCACGCCTGCTGATCCGGCGGTTTCTCGGAGCGCCGAGCCGGCCGGACGCATGAGCGCTGCCGGCCGGAGACTCAGCGCGAGGTTCCGCTGTGGCGGGTGCGCAGGCCCTTGAACAGGGCGGGGTGGGGGTCGTTGAGGCCACGCGGGGCCGGTGGCTCCGGGCTGCCGGGGTTCGGCCTCGACGGAGCCTCGCGCGCGCCACGCTCCGCCCCCTTCCGCCGGCCGCCCCGGTGCGCGGCCGCCGTCTCGGTCTCATCCCCAGCGGGCCGGGGCGAGGGAAGGAGCGACAGGACCCCGAAGGCCGCGAGGCAGGCGAGGCCGATGCCGACGGAGTGCCAGCTCGGTTCCGGCGCGAACATCATCGCGCCGAGCCCGCCCAGGGCGAAGGCGGCGGCGAGGGTGCGCGGAGCGAAGGGATCGATGGTCATCGGGGCCATCCTGCCGGGAGACGATCACGAACCCGTGAAGCAGACGATTCAATTTGTAGCAGTATCGCGACGCCGAGGACGGCCCGGTGGGGTCGATGTCGTGCCGATCGGCATATCCCGAGGGAGCCGAAGGCACTTTCAGAGGGGAACGCCCCCAGAAGAGGGGCCGATATTGGATTGAGGATCGCAGGATGAATTCACGACATCGCGGTGCCGTCCGACGGAAGCGGCGCCTGTGCGGACCGGATACTTGCAACCAGAGGTGAATGGGCCGTATTGGCATGCAATATTTTAAGGATTCTCGGCGAAACCTCGCGTCTTGCCCCGCATCTGAGTCGAGCCAGGGCGGCTTCCCGAACGAGGTCCGTCGTGTCCTTCAAGAATTTGTCCATTCGCGCCCGGCTGATCGCGGCCTTCTCGTTGCTGACGCTCTTCGCGGTGGGACTGGGCCTCCTCGGGCTCCTCGGCACGCAGCGCATGCGCGAGCAGAGCGTCGAGATCGAGACGAACTGGCTGCCGAGCATCCGGGTCCTGGGCGAGATCGACACCGTCACGGCTCGCATCAGCGCCGTCGTCCTGCGGCACACCCAGGCCACCGATCCGAAGCTCGCGGCATCGATCGAGGCGGACCTCGTGCGCTTCGACAAAATGCTGGGCGAGCGCCGGGCGGTCTACGAGCCGATGATCGCCACACCGACGGAGCGCGCCCTCTACGACACCTATCTGCGCGAGGCGGCCAACTTCCTGCCGGTGCGCCAGGCCATCATGGACCTCTCGCGCGCCGGGCAGAAGACCCAGGCCTTCGAGCTCTACGAGAGCAAGGGCCTGCCGGTGCGCCGCGCCGCGTCGAGCGCCCTCGAGAAGCTCACGGCCCTCAACAACGACGGCGCCACCCAGGCCCAGGCCCGCAGCAAGGCCATCTTCGAGCAGACCCAGACCTTGGGTCTCGTCGCGATGCTGCTGGCGCTGGCCCTGTCGGCCGCGTCCGCCTTCCTCATCATCCGCGGCGTCACGCGCGGCATCGGCGCCGTCGTCCGACCCATGCAGGCACTGGCGGGCGGCGATCTCTCCGCGACCATCCCGCATCAGGGCGCCCGGACCGAGATCGGCACCATCGCGGACGCCGTTCAGGTGTTCAAGGACGGCCTGATCCGGATGCGGGCTCTGGAGGCGGAGACGGTCCAGGCGCGGGCCGGAGCGGAGGCGCAGCGCAAGGCGGCGATGCGGGCGATGGCCGAGAGCTTCGAGGGGGCGGTGGGCGGCATCACCGATCAACGGTTCGTCCTTCCTCGACCACCTCGCCCTTTTCGAGCAGGACCTGATCCGGCGCAGATGCGCCTCCTCGGCGATGGAGCGCTGCACGTCCGCCAGCGAGGCGCCGAACGCGTCGCTCAGGGGCACCAGGGCGGTTCCTGGCCTGGAACCCGGCCTACCGGAACGCCTGACGCGGCGGCGGAGGCGGAGACGGTCCAGGCGCGGGCCGGAGCGGAGGCGCAGCGCAAGGCGGCGATGCGGGCGATGGCCGAGAGCTTCGAGGGGGCGGTGGGCGGCATCATCAGCATGGTGACGAGCTCGGCCACCGAGCTGCAGGCCACGGCCCAGAGCATGGCCGGCACCGCGACCCAGACGGCCAACCAGTCCACCAGCGTGGCCGCGGCCGCCGACGAGGCGGCCTCGAACGTCAACACGGTGGCGGCCGCGGCCGAGGAGCTCGGCTCCTCGGTGCAGGAGATCGGCCGCCAGGTCAGCAACTCGGCCGCCATGGCCCAGACCGCCGTGGCCGAGGCCGCCCAGACCGCGACCTTCGTGCAGACCCTCAACACGGCGGTGGCGCGCATCGGCGACGTGGTGACGATGATCACCTCGATCGC
>NZ_LMMZ01000013.1 GCF_001422885.1 Methylobacterium sp. Leaf104
CGCAGGCGCATCTCGAGGTTGGAGAGCTTGCCCTCGGCCCGCCGGCGCTCGAGGTGGCCCTGGGTCAGGGTGGCGATGCCGGCCGAGTCGTAGCCGCGATATTCGAGCCGGCGCAGGGCTTCCACCAGCTGCCCGGCCACGGCGTCCCGTCCGACGATGCCAACGATTCCGCACATGGGTTTTCGTGTCTTTCAAGAGTCCGGTTCGCGGCACGAGCCGGCCGCGTCATCCCGGGCTTGTACCGGATCGGGACGGGCGCGCACCAGCCACCCGGCCCGGAGGCCGGTCAGCGAGGCAGTCTGGCCCGGCAATCCTGAACACGGGCTTGCCGGCCGGGGCGCCGTCCCCGCCGGCGAGCCGCGCAGATTCCGTCGGCATGCCCCGTCGAAAAGCTTCGCCGCCGTCCGATGGCCCGTCCTACGGCGTCTCGTCCCGCGGTGTCTCGGCCCGTGCCGCCTTCTCCGCCTGCAGGGCCGCGCGCTTGCCCGGCGCCCAGCCGGGCAGGGTGCGCTGGCGGGTCCGCGAGACCGCCAGGGCGTCCTCGGGGACGTCCGCCGCGATCACCGAGCCGGCACCCACGATGGCGCCCGCCCCGACGCTGACGGGCGCCACCAGGGCGGTGTTCGAGCCGATGAAGGCGCCCGCCCCGATCCGCGTCCGGTGCTTGTTCACCCCGTCGTAGTTGCAGGTGATGGTGCCGGCCCCGAGATTGGCCCCCGCCCCGACCTCGGCGTCGCCCACGTAGGTCAGGTGGTTGGCCTTGGCGCCCGCTCCCATCCGGGCGTTCTTGACCTCGACGAAGTTGCCGATGCGCGCCCCCGTCTCCAGCACCGCGCCGGGGCGCAGGCGGGCATAGGGGCCGATCTGCACGCCGGCCGCCAGGGTGGCACCCTCCAGATGCGAGAAGCTGTGCACCACGCAGGCATCGCCCACGCGCACGCCGGGCCCGAACACCACGTGAGGTTCCACGAGAACGTCCCGCCCCAACACCGTGTCGACGCTGAAGAAAACGGTTTCGGGCGCGATCAGGGTCGCCCCTTCCACCTGGGCCGCCCGGCGCAGGCGCCCCTGGATCTCGGCCTCGGCCACCGAGAGCTGGACCCGGTCGTTGACGCCCTGCGCCTCCGCCTCCGACACCGGCACCACCGCCACGGGCAGGCCGTCCGCCACCGCGAGGGCGACGGCGTCGGGCAGGTAGTACTCGCCCGCCGCGTTGGCGTTGCCGATCCGGGTGAGGAGGGCGAGGGCACGGGCACCCGACAGGGCCATCAGCCCGGCATTGCATAGGGTGACCGCCCGCTCCTCGGCGCTCGCATCCTTCTCCTCGCGGATCGCCAGCACGCGCGCCCCGTCCGTCAGAACCCGGCCGTAGCCGGCCGGGTTCGGCGTCGTGAAGGCGAGCACCGCCACGGCCGCCCCCTCCGCCAGGGGGGCGCGCAGGCGCGCCAGGGTGGCGGCGGTGATCAGCGGCGTGTCGCCGAAGGCGATCACCACGTCGTCGTCGCCCGCCTCCAGGGCCGCGCGGGCGGCCAGCACCGCGTGCGCGGTGCCGAGGCGCTCGGCCTGGGGGTAGGTCGCGGCACCGGGGGCCAGGGCGGCGACCTCGCGGGCGACCGCCTCCTGGCCCGGCTCCACCACCACGGCGATGCGGCCGGCCCCGGCGCCCCGCGCCGCGGCGAGCACGTGCCCCAGCATGGTCCGGCCGGCGACCCGGTGCAGCACCTTCGGCAGGTCCGAGCGCATCCGCGTGCCCTTGCCGGCGGCGAGCACGATGGCGGTGAGGCTGCGCCCCGTGATCCTGGTCGTCTGGTCCGTCATCGCGCGTTCCGCCGCTGCCCAAGCCCTTGCTTCCCGCCGGCTAAAGCGCGGACGGGGCCGTTTCAAGTCCGGATCCCGCGCCGGACACGTTTCCGCGCTTCGACCGCGCCCCGAACGAACGGTCCGGAACCCTCCGGCGTTGACCGCCGTGGTCCGGGACGGCTTAAGCACCGGTTCAGGGCTCCGCGTGGTAGACCGCCCTCAAGCCCCTCGCCTTCTCCGCGCAGCCCGCGCCGACCAGACGGACCCGATGACGCCGCCGAACCCGGATTTTCCCGACGACCCGACCGCCGGCGATCCCAGCCGCCGCACCGTGCTGCGGCAGGCCGGCCTCGCCACCGTGGCCGTCGGCCTCGCCGCCCTGCCCCGCGCCGCCGCCGCCGACGAGGCCCCGGCCCTGCCCGCCGACGGTACGCCGTTCCAGCCCGGCCTCGTCACGGATCTGGCCCGGGCGCTCGCCAGGGCCCCCTACGTGGCCCCCCGCACCAACGACCTGCCCGACGCCCTCACCGGCCTCAACCGCGAGCAGTACGCCGCCATCCGCACCCGGCCCGGCAGCGCGGTCTGGGCCGACGCGGCCCTGGGCTTCACCATCGAGCCCCTGCATCGCGGCTCGGTGTTCCGCTCCCGCGTGGCGCTCGCCCTGGTGGAAGAGGGCGTCGTGCGCGCCCTGCCCTACGACCCGGCCCGGTTCGAGACGGACGGCGTCGCCCTGCCGGTCCTCAAGGACGACCCCGGCTATTCGGGGTTTCGCATCCGCGCCCGCTTCCGCGGGGGCGAGCTCAGCGACTTCGCGATGTTCCAGGGGGCGTCGTTCTTCCGGCTGCTGGCCACCGGCCAGGGCTTCGGCGTCACGGCCCGGGCGCTGACCCTGCGCCCGGCCGACGCCAAGGGCGAGGAATTCCCCGAGTTCCGCGCGATCTGGATCGAGCGGCCCGGCCCCGGCGGTCCCCTGGTCCTGCATGCCCTGGTCGATTCGCCCTCCGCCGCGGCGGCCCTGCGCATGAGCCTGCGCCCCGGCGACGCCTCCCTCTGCGACGTCGAGGGCACGGTCTTCGCCCGCGCGGCCATCGACCATCTGGGCCTGGGCGGCATGACCACGAGCTACCTGTTCGGCCCCCACGACCGGCGCGGGGCGGACGACGCCCGCGCGGGCGCCTCCGCCAGCGGCGGCCTGCAGATCCGCACGGGCGTCGGCGAGGCGATCTGGCGCCCGGTGCGCAACCCCGAGACCCTGCAGATCTCCTCCTTCGTGGACGAGAACCCGAAGGGCTTCGGCCTGATGCAGCGGGCGCGGGACTACGCCGCCTTCCAGGACGACGTGCAGCACTGGGAATGGCGGCCCTCCCTCTGGCTCGAACCCCTCGGCGCCTGGGGGCCGGGGGCGGTCACCCTTCTGGAGATCCCAAGCGATTCCGAGTTCAACGAGAACGTGCTCGCCTACTGGCGCCCGAAGGCGACCCTCGCGGCCGGGGCCGAGATGCCCTTCAGCTATCGCCAGCACTGGTGCTGGCAGCCCCCCGAGCCGCCGCGCGTCGCCCTGGTCTCGGGCACCCGCAGCGGGCGCGGCGGCGAGAATCGGCGCCTGTTCCTGGTGGACTTCACCGGCCAGGGCATCGCGGCGCCGGGCGACCTCCAGACCCAGCTCAGCGCCGCCTCCGGGGCGATCCCGTCGAGCACCCTCTACCGGTACCCCGAGCGCGACACCCTGCGGGTGGCCTTCGAGCTCGACCCGAAGGGCGAGAAGTCCTGCGAATTGCGGCTGAACCTGCAGCGCGCCGGCACGCCGCTCACCGAAACCTGGCTCTACCGTTGGACCCCGTGACCGCATCCACGCTCTCCCCCGGCGCCCCGGCCGATCCGGCGCCTCACGCCGCCCTGCCCTTCGCCCCCGCGATGCCCCCCGAGGCGCCGCTGCCGATGCCGGTGCAGGATCTCGAGCGCTGGGATCCGGCCGGCGGCCACCGGCCGGCCGCGCGCCAGGCCAAGCCCTGGCTCGCCCGCGCCTTCGTGTTCGGCGGGGCGGCGCTCCTCACGGGCTACGGCGCGATGCAGATGTACGAGGTGGTGGCGGTCTCGGGCGGCACCACGGCGCTGCAATACGTGCTCCTCGCCCTCTTCACCCTGAACTTCTCCTGGATCGCCCTGGCCTTCACCGGCGCGATCCTGGGCTTCCTCGTGCTCCTGCGCGGGCTGAGGAGCCCCGCCCTGCCGGCGCGGCTGACCACCCGCACCGCGGTGGTGATGCCGGTCTACAACGAGGCCACCGCCCGCACCTTCGCGGGCGTCGAGGCGATGCGGGCCGAGATCGACGCCACCGGCCACGGCGCGGCCTTCGACTACTTCGTCCTGTCGGATTCGACGCAAGGGGACGCCTGGATCGCCGAGGAGCGCGCCTTCCTGGAGCTGCGCGCCCGCTGGGGCGACGCGGCCCGGCTCTACTACCGGCACCGTCCGAAGAACCACCACCGCAAGGCCGGCAACATCGGCGACTTCGTCGCGCGCTGGGGCGGCGCCTACGACCACATGCTGGTGCTCGACGCCGACAGCCTGATGACCGGCCCCTGCATCGTGCATCTGGCCGCCGCCATGGAGGCCGACCCGGATGCCGGCATCATCCAGTCGCTGCCGCTCATCATCAACCGCAACACCCTGTTCGCCCGGGTCCAGCAATTCGCCGCGCGGATCTACGGGCCGGTCATCGCCACGGGCCTGTCCGTCTGGTCGGGCCGCGACGGCAATTACTGGGGCCACAACGCCATCATCCGCACCCGCGCCTTCGCGGCGGCCTGCGGCCTGCCCGACCTGAAGGGCAAGCCCCCCTTCGGCGGCCACGTGCTCAGCCACGACTTCGTGGAGGCGGCCCTGATCCGGCGGGCCGGCTGGAGCGTGACCATGCTGCCCGCCCTGCCCGGCTCCTACGAGGAGAGCCCGCCCTCGCTCATCGACGTCGCGGTGCGCGACCGGCGCTGGGCGCAGGGCAACCTCCAGCACAGCCGCATCATCGGCACGGCGGGGCTGGCGCTCGCCTCCCGCCAGCACTTCGCCACCGGCATCGCCGGCTACGTCGCCTCGCCCCTGTGGCTGGCCCAGCTCGTGGTCGGTATCGCCCTGGTGCTCCAGACCGCCTGGGTGCGGCCGGAATACTTCACCTCCGAGTTCGGGCTCTACCCGGTCTGGCCGCGCTTCGATCCCGTGCGCGCGCTCCAGCTCTTCGGCCTGACCATGGGCATCCTGCTCGCGCCGAAGTTTCTGGGACTGATCCTCGCCCTCATCGATCGCCCGGTGCGCCGGGCCTGCGGCGGCGCGATCCGCCTCGTCCTGTCGAGCCTGATCGAGATCCTGCTCTCGGCGCTCATCGCCCCCATCGCGATGCTGATCCAGTCGGGCTCGGTGTTCCAGATCCTGCTCGGGCGCGACACCGGCTGGAACCCGCAGCGGCGCGACGACGGCTCGATCCCCTGGGGCGACATCGTGCGCCGCCACCGCTGGCACATGGCGCTGGGGCTGGTCACGGGGATCGCGGCCTTCGCCATCGCCACCTCGCTGTTCCTCTGGATGTCGCCCACCATCCTGGGCCTGGTGCTGGCGATCCCGATCTCCTGGGCCAGCGGCCAACTCGGCCTCGGGCTCGCCCTGAAGCGCCTCGGCCTGCTGATGACCCCGGAGGAGCGCACCCCCCCGGCCATCGCCGCGCAGGCCGGCGCCCTCGGCCGGCGCAACGCCGAATCCGGCCGCGACGACGCGGACGCGCTCACGGCCCTCCACGCCGATCCCGGCCTCGCCGCGGCCCACGCCGCGATGCTGCCCGGGACCGCCCCGCGCCCGCGCGGGACCATCGATCCCGACCGGGCCCTGGCCCAGGCCAAGGTGGTGGAGGCGGAGACGATCGCCGAGGCCCGGGCCTGGCTCACGCCCAAGGAGCGCATGGCCCTCCTGCACGACCGCGCCCTCCTCGACCGCCTCACCCGCCTCGCGCCCTGACCCCGCGTTTTCCCATTCCCGCGCCCCGCGTTCTCCGATAGAACCGCCGGCACGGAAGGGTGGCCGAGTGGTTTAAGGCAGCGGTCTTGAAAACCGCCGTGGGGGCGACTCCACCGTGGGTTCGAATCCCACCCCTTCCGCCAGAACGGTCCTGAGCCCGCGACGGGGCTGGAAGCGTCGATGTCGAGCGAGTTGGGCGAGGCCTTCGCGACGGGCGGCTCTCCGCGGCGGGCCTCGCGACCCGCTTCGTTCGACGCGAGGCCGGACCGCTCGGTCCGCGCCGGGGTGCCCCTGAGCGTTGCGCGGTGATTCCCGGGGGCCGCAGCGGTCGGAAGGGGATCGCCTGGAAGATCGCGGACAGGGCCGACGGGGTGTGCTGGGTTCGCCGCAGATCCGGCTGTCATCTGCCCGGCGGCGCTTCGGGCTCCGCGAGCGGGAGCGTCGCCGACGCATGGAGGCCGCCGACATCCGGAAGGCTGGCGGTGGGGTTGCCCTCGCCGCGCCCGCGACGACCGGAGCCTCATGGCCTGCCGGACACGACGCGGGCGCCCCCGGATGGCGCGTCAGTGCTCGGTGCCCGGCATGTTCTGCCGCGGTGCGCCCCCGTGGTCCCGGATGATGCTGGAGCGCGCCGGGTCGTTCTTCAGGTCTGCCACCTGCTTGCGGGCCCCGAGGGCCAGGAACAGGAGGCCGCCGAGCGTTCCGAGCGCGAGGAACAGGAGCGGATAGCCAGCACTCATCTGCCGTACTCCGATTGCCCCGTTCGGAATGAAGGGGCTACATGCATAATGCTGCAATCGGCGTGTCGGTTGCGCAGTAAAATGCCGACCCGGGTCGCGCGTCGGGACATGCGGAGGCGAGGCGACGCTTGGAGCGGCGCCCTGGCGCTCTACCTAGCGCCCATGACCGAGCCACCCGACGACAAACTCGACCATTATGCGCTGGGCTTCTACGCGCCCGGCAAGGGCCTGCGCCGCGAGGACTGCCCCTATGCCGAGGGCACCGAGGCGCACGCCCGGTGGACCGCCGGTTACGATGCTGCGGTCGAGGAGCGGACGGGCGACGCACCGCCCTGAGACGCAGCCGGCCGCGACACGGCGGGCCTGGACGGCCGCACGACCCGGCCGAGGGCGCGTCCCGGCTTCCGTTCGCTCCGATGCCCGGTGGCCCTGGGCACCGCTGGTCTCGCGCCGACGGCGTGGCGGATCCGGGCACGCGGACCTGCCGAGGGCGGTGGTGCCGTCCCGTCCTCCGTCGATGGCCGGGCGCCGGCGATGGCGCGCAGACGCCGCCGCGGCAGGCCCCCGTCGTTGCGGTACGTCCGGTGATGACTTACACCGTCTCCGCGGACAATCTGGACAGTCGGGATCCCTACGCACCGGAGACGGTGAGGTCGCAGGGCCGTCTGTCCCGATGAGCCGGCTGAAGGGAGATCGCGCATTGGGACCATTCTCAAGGACAGGCCTCGCGAGCGCCTTGATCCTGGCTGTCTCGGTGCCCTCCGCGTCGGCCGTCTGCATACCCAAGCGCAGGATATCGGACGTGGCCGTGGAGGCCTTCCTGGAGCGGCCGTCCGAGCTCCTCTCGCGTCATCCGAATGACCAGCGCAGCCTTTCCGCGGAAGTCGACACGCTGGCTCTGGCGAGCCCTCAGGCCCTGTCCGCGCTCCTGCGGCTGGCCCGCACGGCCCTTCCGGACCAGCGCCAAGCGATCGGATACGGCCTCGGGCGCGTCTCCGCCTATTGCGAGTCGCGCGATGCCAGCGTCAGCCGCCGCATCACGGAAGCGGTGACCGCCCTGGGGAACAGGGACGTCGCCTTCGCCTATCGACTGGCACGGGAGGGCGTCAACGGCGAGGCCCCCAGGCTGAAGAGCGTCGATCCCAGCGCGCTCAATCCCGACATCGCGGCGGGGAGCCAGAATCCCCTCACGCGGACAACGGACGGCGCGCTTCCCGTGCGGCCCGAGACCGACAACGGAAAGGGCGGCTTCATCGGGAAGGTTCGCCCCGACACCGCCCTGGACAGACCGGATTTCAAGCTTCCCGACCCGACCGCGCGGTGAGCCGCGCGCCCGCATCGTGAGGGCCGGCCTCGCCGGTCGTCCTGCATGACCGGCGCGGTCGCTTCCTCGGCCCGCGCGGGCTTCGCCGCGACGGGTCCCCATCGGTCCTTCCCGATCCGATCGGGTGACACTCGCCTGTGACGGCGGCGCTACGACGGCTGGGCGGCCATCCCGGAAGCGGGCCGGCGTCCGAAGGCCGCGTTCCTCAGAAGCACGAGCAGGGGTTGCTCGATGAGCTTGTGGACCGCGATCGACGCGGAGATCCCGACCAGGAGAATCACCAGTCCCACGACCAGACCCATCGCGCGACCCGCCAGGATCGGGCTCTGGGCGAGCTTGATCGAGGCCGAGATGATGGGCTCGTGGATGAGGTAGAGGACGTAGGAGGCCGAGCCGAGGAGCCCGAGCGACGCCCCCACGCGCGAAGGGCCGGCCACGCGCACGGTGAGGAGGCCGATCATGACCATCGCGTAGAGCGCGAAGAACAGAAGCGCCTCGGCGGCCGCGTTCGGCAGGATGACCACGCCCGAGGCGCCGCGCAGCCAAAGAGCGACCCCGACCCCGACGGCGCCCGCGGCGCCGATGAGGCGGAACAGCATCGCCTGACCGTGACCGTATTTCCGGTAGATCCAGGCGACGAGCATTCCGATCGCAAAGCCGAAATTCTCGTGACCCAGGAATCGGGCAAGCGGCTGCATGTTCTGATAGCCGACGGGAATGAGATCGAAGATCAGGGTCGCGAGGCAGGCGACTTGCCAGAGCACAAGGGCCAATAGGCCAAGTCTGGCATGAAAGATCATCGCTGAGAAAGCGATGTAGAACACCAGTTCATGCTGCAGAGTCCAGGCGGGCTGAAGAACCCGGACGCCCTCGCGGGGGATCAGCAGCAGATCCATCACGAATTGGACGACCGTCAGGTCGCGATGGCCGTTGGCCCCCGCTCCGGCGAGCAGCGCGAGTCCAAGCGGCAGCACGCAGAGCCAATAGATCGGATAAAGCCGAATGAAGCGCTTGGTGACGAAGCTGGAAAAGCGGTCGGGCCGGCCGATGTCCTGGAGGTGGGTGTGGAGGATGATGAAGCCGCTGAGGATGAAAAAGAATTCGACGCCCGTCGCCCCGCCGAAGAACCAGCCCGAACACCACGTCCGACCGAACTTCTCGGTGATGCTCATGTCGAGGTGAAACAGAAACACGCCGAGTGCCGCGATGCCGCGGGCCCACTGGATGGAGTCGATGCTTCGTCGCGCGATCGGCGGTTCGGGACTCCGACCGGGTTCGGCGGCTCTCAGCAAAGTGCGCTTCAAGCGAATCGCTCCTCATGTCCGAAGAGCCCCAGCCTTATGCAGATCACGCCAAAATATCAAATGTAGTTCTCAAATGTTAATGAAGTGGCGATGGCCTCGCGTTGCAGCCAGGGTGCCCGGTGGCGGGTGGGCACCGGCCGGAACAGCTCTTGCCATCCGCGCACCCTTGCCCTCATATCAGAACAGAGAGTGAACGCGGCGCGAATCCGAGGGCGTCGACGAGGGAGTCCGAGCAGCATGGCCCGCTACCGCTTCCACTGCACCAACGGCCGCGAATGCGTGTTCGATGCCGTCGGGAACGACATACGGGCGCCCCATCGCCTGGTGCGCCGGGCCGAGGCGGTGGCGCGGGACGTGATGCGCAGCCTCGGCGAGGCGGGGAACTGGGCGGAGTGGCACGTGACCGTGCACGATCTGCGCGGCCGCCGCGTCCTGGTCCGGCCCTTCCTGTCGGTCGATCCGCCGGCGGCGCCCGAGCGTCCACGACGCGGACGGACCGCGCGAGGGGGCCGGCTCCGGGGCGGGGACGTCCTCGGGCAGGCCGCCTGATCGCGGCCCCCCCCGAACCCGCGCCCATGTCCCTGTCCATGCCTCCGGCCGACTCTCCGGTCATGTCACCGGCCAAGTCCCCCGCTCCCTCCGGCCGCACGCTGTTCTTCTTCGAGAAGCCGTCGGCGATGCGCCAGCTCCAGCGCTTCTTCCGCTCGCCCGGCACCGTCTGCGTCGCCGCCGAGGGACACCTGCTCACCGCGGAGGAGCCGGGCCGGATCCGGCCCGAATGGAAGTCCTGGCAATTCGAGACCCTGCCCATCGTCCTCGACACCCTTCCGGTGATCTGCGGCACCGGCCGCTCCGGCCAGTCGCATGCGGGCAAGCTCGCGGCGATCGGCCAGGCCCTGCGCGGCGTCGAGCGCGTCATCATCGCCACCGATCCGGGGCGGGAGGGCTCGATGATCGCCTGGGAGGTGCTGGAGCATCTCGGTTGGCGCGGCCGGGTCGACCGCCTGAAGCTCGGCGCCCTCGACGACGTCTCGGTCCGGCGGGCCTTCGCCACCCTGGCCCGCGAGCCGGAATCCGGCGAGCAGGACTACGCCGCCTACCTCGAGGCGCTGTGCCGGCAATACGAGGATTACCATCTCGGCCTCAACGGCACGCGCGCGATCTCCCTGCGCCTGCGCCCGCCCGCCTTCCGCGAGCCCTGGCGCTTCGGCGGGGTGCAGACGCCGACCCTCGCCATCCTGGCCGACCTGGAGGCGCGCATCCGGGCCTTCGTGCCGCGGGAATTCTTCAAGGTGGCGCTGCACGTCGAGACCGGCACGGGGGCGGCCCTGACCCTGTGGCACCTGCCGAAGGAGCGGATCTTCGAGCGCTCCGCGGCCGAGACCATCCGGACGGCGGCGGCCGCCTGGTCCGGGCCCCTGGCGGTGGTCCAGAAGGACGTGCGCCGGGCGCCGCCGCGCCTGTTCTCGAAGGACACCCTGGCCCGGCGCTGCGCCAAGCGCTTCGGCTGGGATCCGCAGCACACGGCGCGGCTCGCGCAGGATCTCTACGATCAGGGCTATCTCAGCTACCCGCGCACCGAGTCGGAAAGCCTGCCCGAGGGGCAGGCCGGGGATGCCGGCGCGGTGATGGCCGCCATCGGCTCCGTGCTGGCGGACCTCCGGCCCCTCCTCACGGCGGACGCGCCCGTCATCCGGCGCGGGGCGAGGGGGCACTACGTCAAGGACCCGGGCGAGCACCATGCCATCGTCCCCCTGCGCAAGGTGCCGGAGCGCGGGCGGCTCGAGGCGGACCTCTTCCGCCTCTGGGAGCTCGTGGCCAAGGCCTACGCCGCCGCCCACCTGCCCGACGGCATCGATGCGCGCACCGAAGTGGCGGCCGAGGTGGCGACGCCGCTCGGCGCGAAGCGCTTCGCGGTCAGCGGGCGCGTCGTGCGCGTGCCGGGCTGGCGCGCGCTCTACGGGGCGGAGGCCGACGTCGAGGCCGATCTCGTGCCCGGCAAGGCCCGGCCCGAGGACGAGGCGCGCGCCGCCCGCCTGCCCGCGGTCGACGACGGAGAGGCGGCGACGGCCGCGGGCGCCGACATCGCCGAGGCCGTGACCGAGCCGCCCCGGCGGATCACCCGGGGCGAGCTTCCCGTGGTGATGGGGCGCCTGATCGACCAGGTGGACGACCCGGCGGCGAAGCGGGCGCTGGAGAACCCGGTCAACCCGAACGAGCCGAAGGGGCTCGGCACGGCCGCGACCCGGGACAGCATCCTGCCCAAGCTCCTGAAGAGCCACTACCTCGCCCTGGGGGAGGGCAAGGATCCGGCCCTCACGGTGACCGAGGTGGGGCTCGCCTTCATCGCGGCGGTGCGGCGGGTCTTCCCGGCCTACGGCGACCCGGTGGGCCGGGCGATGTTCGAGGCGGAGCTCGCCGAGATCGGCCGGGCGCCCACGCGGGCGGAGGCCCGCGCCCGGGCCGAGGCCTTCCGGGCGCGCACGCGCGCGCGCCTCGACGGCCTGATTTCCGCCATCGCCGAGGCGGGGGTGGTCAGCCTGGATCCGAGCCTGGCGCCGCCATCGCGGGGGCAGGGACGGGGCCGCGCCGGCGGGGACCGGCCGCCGACGCCGGCCATGGCCGCCTTCGCGGTGTCGCTGGCCGCGCGCAAGGGCATCGCCCTGCCCCGCGGCTGCAAGAGCAGCCTCGCCCGCTGCCGCGCCTTCCTGGATGCCGAGGCCGGACCCGCCGCGGCGCGG
Source organism: Methylobacterium sp. Leaf104 (assembly GCF_001422885.1). Classification (GTDB taxonomy): domain Bacteria; phylum Pseudomonadota; class Alphaproteobacteria; order Rhizobiales; family Beijerinckiaceae; genus Methylobacterium. The sequence continues at coordinate 11,912 of NZ_LMMZ01000013.1, forward strand.
GCGGGGGCGCCCGGTGGGGCGCGTCCACCGAGCGCCGCGATGCTGCGCTATGCCCGCAGTCTCGCCGCGGAGCGCGGCCTGGACTGCCCACCCGAGATCGAGACGCAGTTCGAGGCCTGCCGCAGGTTTCTCGACGCCCACGCGGCGTCGGCGCCGACGGGGCGCGCGGCGCGCCAGGCGCGGCCGGGTCCGGCCGAGCCGATGTCGGTCCCGGCGGGTACGTCGCCATCGCGGTCCGGCAAGCCGAAGTCCAGCAAGTCCCAATCGGGCAAGCCGCGCCGGAGGCCTGCCGCGGCGCGCGCCGCGTCCGGGTCGTGACGTCCGATCGCGGACCGGCTCAGGTGGCGGCCGGACGGCCGCGCAGGAGGCCGCCGAAGCTTTGGAACGGCAGCCAGAGAAGCTTCAGGAAAGCCCGGATCGTCAGGACGGCGGCGACGGTGAAGAGCGCCAGCAGCGTTTTGATCATGGGAAACTCCTTGTTCGAGGTCGCGGCCGCTGCGTGATCCAGGGCCCCGACCCGCCCCAATGGGCTCGGAGAAACGGGCGGGATTAAGGACGCGCCGCCGAATTCGCGGCCCGGCGGCGGGGCGTCCGTCCCGGCCGCGCGGAGGCGCCGGAGGGTCCTGCGCAGGCTGTGGCCGGAATGGTTAACAAAACATGGAGGCCGGAAGCCTGCGGCGGCGGTCCCGGCACGACCGTCACGCGGATCGGCTAGTCTCGGCCCGGGCCGTCCCGTCCGGCGGGCCGGATCGCGGCGGAACCGGCCGCGGCACGGCCCTGGCGAGGGCGCCGATCAACCCGATGCGGAGCGAGACGACGCCATGACGAACCCACGCTGCCTCCTCCTCGGCGCCCGCGTGCAGGAGGGGGCCGGCCGCCTCGGCTGCGACATGGGGCCGAGCGCCTACCGGGCCGCGGGCCTCGCCGAGACCCTCTCGGGCCTCGGGCTCGACATCGTCGATGCGGGCGACCTCGCGCCGCCGGCCGCGGTGGCGCGGGCCCATCCCAACGGCGCCCTGCGCCATCTGGGCGCCTTCGCGGCCTGGACCGAGGCCCTGGCCGAGGCCGCCTATGCGCACAGCGCCGAGGCGGTGCCGATCTTCCTCGGGGGCGATCACAGCCTGTCGGCCGGCACCCTGTCGGGGCTCGGGCGCCGGGCGGCGCGGGAGGGACGGCCCCTCTTCGTGCTCTGGCTGGACGCGCACGCGGATTTCCACACCCTCGACACCACCACCAGCGGCAACCTCCACGGCGTCCCCCTCGCCTACGCCACCGGCCGCCGGGGCTTCTCCGGCTACCTGCCGGCTCCCCCCGCGCCGGTCGACCCGCGCAACGTCTGCCTGATGGGTACGCGCAGCCTCGACCCGGCGGAGCGCTCGGCGGTGCTCGAGGCTGGCGTGCTGATCCACGACATGCGCAGCATCGACGAGGCCGGCGTCGTCGCGCCGCTGCGCGCCTTCCTCGGCCGGGTCGCCGCGGCCGGCGGCCGGCTCCATGTCAGCCTCGACGTGGATTTCCTGGATCCCGGCATCGCGCCGGGCGTCGGCACGACGGTGCCGGGCGGCGCGACCTTCCGCGAGGCGCACCTGATCATGGAGATGCTGCACGATTCCCGCCTCGTCGGCAGCCTCGATCTCGTCGAGCTCAACCCGTTCCTCGACGAACGCGGCCGGACGGCCCTCCTCATGGTGGACCTCGCCGCCAGCCTGATGGGTCGGACCGTGCTCGACCGGCCGACGCAGAGCTACTGATCCCGGACCTCGCTGTGTCCGGCCCGTCGAGGTCCGCCCGCGCGGCGCGCGTCCACCGGGACCCGGCCCGCGCCGTGGCGCGGACCGATCCGGGTCGTGTCGGGTGCCGCGGCCGTCTCGCGATTGCGGCGAAGGCCAGCGAGTGGGTGAGGCCTTTCGTAATCATTCGTGGCCCAGATCTTCGTGGAATGATGGATGACCACACGATGCAGGACCGGGCGCGGATCGAGGAGCAGGACCGACTGGCGGCCCTCGATCGCTACGACATTCTCGACACGCCGCAGGAGGAGGCCTTCGACCGCATCACCCGGCTGACGCGCCGGATCTTCGACATGCCGATGTCCACCATCACGCTGATCGACGGTCACCGGCAATGGTTCAAGTCCCGCTCGGGGGTGGAGGCCTGCGAGACGCCGAAGGGACCCTCCCTCTGCGACCTGGCGCGGCGCGAGGCGCGTGCCCTGGTGATCCCGGACACCTGGGCCGACGATCGCTTCGCGCAGAATCCGTTCGTGGTCGGCAGCCCGAACATCCGCTTCTACGCCGGTGTCCCGCTGCGGACGCCGGACGGGCACAGCATCGGCACCCTGTGTGCCATGGATACGCGGCCCCGGCCCTTTCCCGAGACCGCCGTCGAGTCCCTGGCCGACCTCTCGCACATCGTCATGAGCGAGCTCGCGCTGCGCCGCGTCGCCATGACCGACGGCCTGACTGGCGCCCTGTCGCGCCGCGCCTTCCGCGAGGAGTGCGGCCGAACCCTGGCCCTGGCGCTGCGGCACCGGCACGCCCTCAGCTGCATCATGCTGGACCTCGATCACTTCAAGGCCATTAACGACCGGCACGGCCACCCCGTCGGCGACCGGGTCCTGGCGGCCGTGGCCGAGGCCTGCCGCAGCGAGCTTCGGGCTTCCGACGCCTTCGGTCGGATGGGGGGCGAGGAATTCGCCGTCCTGCTGCCGTACACCGACCTGGACGCCGCGATGACCGTCGCCGGGAAGCTTCGGGCGGCGGTCGCGCGGTTGCGCATTCCGGCGCCGCTGGGCGTCCTGTCGCTCAGCGCCAGCTTCGGCGTCGCGGCGCTGGAGGCATCGGTGGGCCACCTCGACGGGCTCCTGGAGAACGCCGATGCCGCCCTCTACGCCGCCAAGGCGGAGGGCCGCGACCGCTGCGCGGCCTGGCAGCCGGCGCCGGCTCCGGAGCAGCCGATGCGCCGCCGCGTGCTGAAGGCGGGCCAGATCTCGTTCAACGGCGGTCGCTCGGTCCTCGACTGCACCGTGCGCAGCCTGTCCGAGACGGAGGCGGGGCTGAGGATCGACAGCACGGCCGGCGTGCCGGAGACCTTCAAGCTCGCCATCGGTGCCGACCGCTTCTCCCGCCTGTGCCGGGTCGTGCAGAAGAGCGAGGGCCGGCTCGACGTCGTCTTCGTCTGAGGGCCGGGCTCGCCGCCGGACGGCGCCCCGGATCCGAAGTTGTCCCTCGCGGCATGGATGGGGGCGCTGGAACCCTTGGTCACGTCCCAAAATCGAGACCCGTCGGTTTTCTGAGCCCGAACGGGCCCCCGTTCCGGCGCGGCCGGCCCGCTTGTCAGTCGGATTCGGGCCGGCGCCGGCGGGTCCAGTCCCGATCCCGGGCCGCCTGGGCCTCGCGGACCTCGCCGGACCATTGCTCCCAGGCCGGATCGGGGGGCTGCGGGCGCTTGCGCGCACGCGCCGCCGCCCGCTTCCGGCGCGCGTCCTCGGCGGCCTTCTGCCGCCGCAGTTCCTCCACGGTGACCGGCTCCGGCGCGGGCCTCGGCTCTGCCCAGGCGTAGGTGCGTTCGGCCGGCCGCCGTGGCCGGTCGCGGCCCGGGGCCGGGGGGGCCGCCTCGGAGCGCCCGGCCTCCGCCAGCGCGAGCGCCGCGGCCAGCGTGAGGCCGGCGGCCGCGGCGACCCGGGTCGCGGCCGCGCGCCCGGCCGCGCGCTCGCCCGGCGTGGCCCCGCGCTCCATCAGCGCTCGACACTTCGCGAACCGGTCGCGATCCAGGACCCGTGCAGCCATGGCCTCATCCTACGGTCAAAGCCGATGGCGCGCCTGGGGTCCACCGAGCCGTCCACAGGGCGGGGCGGGTGCGTCTCAGCACCGCGCGCCGATCCCGGCCGTTCCATGGAGGGTCGGGGCCCGGAGCTGAGGGCCCCAGCCATCGCAGGTGACGATTCGATCCGAGCCCGCCGATCCAAGCCCGGCCGAGGAGATTCCGATGATTGCCGCAGGTCCGTTCCGCTGGCTGCTCACCCTCGTCGCCATGGTTTCGCCGTTCGCCGCGGGACCCTGCGGCGCCTCCGGCAAGGCGGGTCTTCAGCCGGATGCCGACGCCCACGTCGTGTATCGGCACTACCTCTAGGGCGCGGTTCCGGGCCGCCTCCGGCCTCGGGCGCCGGACAGGCGCGGACGCGGAGCCTCGCGGGTGGAGCGGGGGGCGCCGCGCGGTTCCGAGGACGGACGAGACCGGCCTGTCACCGGCGCGGGTCGTCCGCCGATGGCGCGTCCGGCGGATGGTGATACAGGTCGTCTCGTCACGGACGTCCGAAGCGGGCACGGGTGGCGCCGCTCGTCCGTGACGGCCCCGGCCTGCATGGCCTCGTGCCCCCTCCCTTGCGGCCTGGGGCACCCGTTCGACACCGTGAGCCCGCGATGAGCCCTGCCGATCCGGTGATGTCCTCCCCCCGCCCCTTCGGCGCGTTCCTGGACCCGCGGAGCGCGCCGGCGACCCTGCGTCGGCGCCTGACCGCGGAGACGCGCGCGCCCGAGCCGGACCGGGTCGCGGCCTGCCTCGACGCGGTGTCGACGACGCCCGAGGCCGCGGCGGAGACCGCGTGCCTCGTGCACCATCTCGTCGGACGCCTGCGCGCCGAGGGGCCGGGCGGCGGGGTCCAGGACCTGCTGCGGGAATACGCCCTGTCGACCCACGAGGGCGTGGCGCTGATGTGCCTCGCCGAGGCGCTGCTGCGTATCCCGGACGCGGAGACCCGCGACGCCCTGATCCGCGACAAGATCGGGCACGGGGACTGGGCCGCCCATCTCGGGCACAGCCCCTCGCTCTTCGTCAACGCGGCCACCTGGGGGCTCGTGATCACCGGGCGCCTCGCGGTCTCCGCGGACGCGGCCGGCCTGTCCGGCAGCCTGACCCGCCTCGTCGCCCGGGGCGGCGAGCCGCTGGTCCGCGCGGGCGTGCACCAGGCCATGCGGCTGATGGGGGGTCGGTACGTCTGCGGCGAGACCATCGGGCAGGCCCTGCGCCAGGCCCGCCGCCAGGAGGCGCGCGGCTTCACCCATTCCTTCGACATGCTCGGCGAGGCGGCGATGGACGCGGCCGATGCGGCGCGCTACGCGGCCGACTACACGCACGCCATCCACACCATCGGGGCGGCCTCGGCCGGGCGCGGGCCGTTCGCCGGCCCCGGCATCTCGATCAAGCTCTCGGCCCTGCATCCGCGCTACGTCCGCGCCCAGCGCGACCGGGTGATGACCGAGCTGCTCCCCCGCGTCGCCGCCCTGGCCCGCCTCGCCCGCCGCTCCGACATCGGCCTCAACATCGACGCGGAGGAGGCCGACCGCCTCGACCTCTCCCTCGACATCCTGGAGGCCCTCTGCGCCGATCCGGCCCTCGGCGGCTGGGACGGCCTCGGCTTCGTGGTGCAGGCCTACCAGAAGCGGGCGCTGACGCTGATCGCGGTCCTCGTCGACCTCGCCCGCCGCTCCGGGCGCCGCCTCATGGTCCGCCTCGTCAAGGGCGCCTACTGGGACAGCGAGATCAAGCGCGCGCAGGTGGCGGGCCTGGAGGACTTCCCCGTCTTCACCCGCAAGGTCCACACCGACCTGTCGTACCGCGCCTGCGCGGAGCGGATGCTCGCCGCGCCCGACGCGCTCTTCCCGCAATTCGCCACCCACAACGCCCAGACCGTGGCCGCCCTCCACACCCTGGCGGGACCCGACTTCCAGATCGGGCGCTACGAGTTCCAGTGCCTGCACGGCATGGGCGAGGCGCTCTACGACGCGGTGGTGGGGCCGGGCGGGCTCGACCGACCCTGCCGGATCTACGCACCGGTGGGGACCCACGCGACGCTGCTGGCCTATCTCGTGCGCCGCCTCCTCGAGAACGGCGCCAATTCCTCCTTCGTCAACCGGGTCACCGATGCGCGCGTGGCCGTGGCCGACCTCGCCGCCGACCCGGTCGCGCTGGTGCGGGCCGCGCAGCCGCTCGGCGCCCCCCATCCGGCGATCCGCAGGCCCCGCGACCTCTTCCCCGACCGGCCGGCGGCGCCCGGCCTCGACCTCGCCGACGAGCAGGACCTCGCCGACCTCGCGGGCAGCCTGGCAGCGGAGGGCGCGCAGCTCTGGCGGGCGGTGCCGATGCTGGCCGAGGCCGAGCGCACCGGGCCGGCCCGCGACCTCCGCAACCCGGCCGACCGGCGGGACCGCGTCGGCACCGTGGTCGAGGCCGGGCCGGATCTCGCGGCGGAGGCCCTGGCGCAGGCCGGGGCCGGGACGGCCGCCTGGGCCGCGCTGCCGGGCGCGGCACGGGAAGCGATCCTGGTGCGGGCGGCCGCGGCGCTGCGCGCGCGCCGGCCCGCGCTGATCGGCCTCCTCGTCCGCGAGGCCGGCAAGTCGGCCGCCAACGCGCTGGCCGAGGTGCGGGAGGCGGAGGACTTCCTGCGCTACTATGCCGGGCAGGCCCGGGACTTCGCCCCCGACACCCACCGGCCCCTCGGGACCGTCGCCTGCATCAGCCCCTGGAACTTCCCGCTGGCGATCTTCACCGGCCAGGTGGCGGCGGCGCTCGCCGCCGGCAACGGGGTCCTGGCCAAGCCCGCCGAGGAGACCCCGCTGGTCGCCGCCGAGGCGGTGCGGATCCTGCGCGCGGCCGGGGTGCCGGCCGGCGCCCTCCAGCTCCTGCCCGGCGGCGGCGAGACCGGGGCCGCCCTCGTCGCCGATCCGCGCGTGAACGGGGTCCTGTTCACCGGCTCCAGCGCGGTGGCGGCGGGCATCCGGGCCGCCCTCGCGGGACGCCTGAACCCGGATGGCCACCCCGTGCCCCTGGTGGCCGAGACCGGGGGCCTCAACGCCCTCGTGGCCGATTCCTCGGCGCTTCCCGAGCAGGTCGTGGCCGACACCCTGGTCTCGGCCTTCGATTCCGCCGGCCAGCGCTGCTCGGCCCTGCGCCTGCTGGCGCTGCAGGAGGACATCGCCGACCGGACCCTGGCCATGCTGAAGGGGGCGCTCGCCGAGTGCCGGGTCGGCAACCCGGACCGGCTGGCCACCGATATCGGGCCGGTGATCGGCGCCGAGGCCCGCGACGCCATCGAGGCCCACGTCGCCGCGATGCGCGCCGCCGGATACCCCGTGCACCGGGCGCCCCTGCCGGATGCCTGCGACCGGGGCCACTTCGTCGCCCCGACCGTGATCGAGATCCCGTCCGTCGCCGCGCTCACGCGCGAGGTCTTCGGCCCGGTGCTGCACGTGGTGCGCTTCGAGCGCGCGGCGTTCGACGCGACGATCGCGGCCGTCAACGCCACCGGCTACGGCCTGACCTTCGGGGTCCAGAGCCGCCTCGACGCGGCGATCGCCCGGGCCTGCGCCGCGAGCGAGGCGGGCAACCTCTACGTCAACCGCAACCTCGTGGGCGCCGTCGTCGGGGTGCAGCCCTTCGGCGGGCACGGCCTCTCCGGCACCGGCCCCAAGGCGGGCGGTCCGCTGATCCTGCGGCGCCTCCTGTCCGCCGCCCCGGCCGGAACCGGCCTGGCCCCCGGGCCGCCCGCTCCGGCGGCCCGGGCCTGGGTCCGGTGGCTGCGCGAGCAGGGCCGGCACCGGGAGGCCGAGGCCGCCGCGGCGCTGATCGCCCAAAGCCCCGTGGGCGGCGAGCGCCTGCTGCCGGGACCGGTGGGCGAGGAGAACCGCTACGGCCTGCATCCGCGCGGCACGATCCTGTGCCGGGCGGAGACCGGGCCGGGCCTCGCGGCCCAGGTCGGCGCGGCGCTGGCCACCGGCAACCGCGTCGTTCTCGGCCCCTCCGGGCCGGCCGAGGCGCTCCTCGCCGCCCTGCCCCGCGATCTGCGCGCCGTCATCGGCGCCGCCGATCCGGAGACCGAGGCGGATGCGGTCCTGTGGGAAGGCGGGTCCGAGGCCCTGACGGCCTTCGCCTTGGCCCTGGCCGCCCGCCCCGGGCCCCTCGTGGCGATCCACCGGCCTCGCCCCGATCCGGCCGCCGGCACCGCGGCCTATCCGGTCGAGGGGCTGGTCCGCGAGCGCGTGGTCAGCCACAACACGGCGGCCGCCGGCGGCAATGCCAGCCTGATGGCCCTGGAGGATTGAGGCCCGCCCGCGCGGCCGCGGCCGGAACCCTTTGATCCGCGAGGTCCTGGGGTCGGGAGTGAGCGCCCAGGTTGCAATCGGGCGCCAAACCCGCGACCCTGGCCGCCCGCGTCCCCACCCCGGAAGCCTCCCGAGGCCCCTCGCCCCCGCAGAGTATGTCCGCGTTCACCTTCATCCATGCCGCCGACCTGCATCTCGGCAGCCCGCTCAGCGGCCTCGCCCTCAAGGACCCCGACATCGCCCGGCGCTTCGCCTCGGCCGGGCGCCGGGCCTTCGAGGATCTCGTCACCCTGGCGATCGAGCGGGGCGCCGCCTTCCTGATCGTGGCCGGCGACGTCTATGACGGCGACTGGTCCGACAACACGATCGGGCTGTTCTTCGCCCGCCAGGTCGCCCGCCTCGACCGGGCCGGAATCCCGGTCATCCTGGTGCGCGGCAACCACGACGCCGAGAGCGTCATCACCCGCTCGATCACCCTGCCGGATTCCGTGCGCAGCTTCCCGACGACCCGGGCCGAGACCCACCGCCTCGAGTCCCTCAAGGTGGCGCTGCACGGGCGCAGCTTTCCCAACCGGGCGGTGGAGGAGAACTACGCCCTCACCTATCCGGCCGCCCTGCCGGGCTGGTTCAACATCGGCATCCTGCACACCTCCTGCACCGGCCACGCGGCGCACGCCACCTACGCCCCCTGCTCGGTGGCGGACCTGGCGGGGCGGGGCTACGCCTACTGGGCGCTGGGCCACGTGCACGAATATGCCGAGCTCGCCCGCGACCCCTGGATCGTGTTCCCGGGCAACCTCCAGGGGCGCAGCATCCGCGAATCGGGGGCCAAGGGCGCCGTCGCCGTGTCCGTCGCCGACGGACGGGTGCAGGGCGTCGAGCGCCTCATCGTCGACCAGGCCCGCTTCCATGCCCTCGACGTCGATCTCGCCGGCGTGGCCGACGAGCGCGCGGCGGTCGCCGCCGTGGAGGCGGCCCTGCGCCCCCTCGCGGAGGCCGCAGCGGCGCGCCTCATCGCCGTGCGGGTGCGCCTGCGGGGGGAGACCCCGGCCCATGACCGCCTGGCGGCCGACCGCGACGGGCTCACCGCCGAGATCCAGGCCGCGGCCCACCGCATCCACGAGGACATCTGGCTGGAGCGCCTGAAGATCGAGACCGCCCGTCCGCGCCGGCCCGTCGCCGAGGCCCGCCCCGAGGCCTTCGCGGCCATCGACCCCGCCACCCTGCTGGCGGCGGTGGACCACGAGCCGGAATTCCGCGCCCGTGCCCGGGCGGCCCTCGCCGAGATCGCCGCCAGGATGCCGGCCGGCCTCGCCGCCGAGGACGACCTCGCCGCCGACCTCGACGCCCTCTGCGCGGAGGCCGAGGCGGTGATCCTGGGACGCCTCTCCGGGCGGACCTGCTAGAACCCGGCCCGAACCCGCCGGCCCCCGAGATCCCGCACCGAGGAGGTTTGTCCGATTTCCAGCTCGTCTCTCTCGCGCCCGCCCCTGCGCCTGCGCGCCCTCGCGAGCCTCGTCGCCGCGACGGTGCTGCTGCCGCTCGCTTTCGTGCTGCTCGGGCTCTGGGAGGGGCGCCGGGCCGAAGACGACCGGGCCGCCTTCGCGGCCGAGCAGGCGCGCCTGTCCGCGATCGTCGCGGATCTCGCCGCGCGGACGCCGCGGGACGGGCGCGTCGATTTCCGCCTGCAGTTCCGCCAGGGCGGCCAAGTCTACGGCGGACCCCTCGCCCTCGACAAGGCGCGCACGGCCGAGGACCAGGCCGCGACCCTGACCACGCTGATGGACTGGCGCCGCCTGTTGCCCCCCGTCGTGGTGGCGGGGGGCGGGCTCGCCGCGCTCCTCTCGGTCCTGGTGCTGCTGGCCGGTGCCGCGCTCGGCTGGGTGGGCCGCGGCTCGCGCGACGCCCTGGTGGGCGGCTTCTCCCTGGTGCGGCGCCTGCTGCCGGCGACCCTCGCGCTCCAGATCCTGGCGGCGGCCGCCGCGACCGTCACCGCCGTGATCTTCGAGGCGGGGCTCCTGGCGCAATCCGGCGTGAGCGGCCATGGGATGAAGCTCCTGGGCATCGCCGCGGTCGCCGTGGGGGCGATCCTGTGGGCCGCCGGCCGCACGGTCCTGGGCCTGCGCCGGGCGCTGGCCGCCTTCGAGCCCGACCCGCTGCCGATCTTCGGCCGCCGCGTCTCGCCGGCCGAGGCGCCCGGGCTGTGGCGCCTCACCGAGGGCCTCGCCGAACGCCTCGGCGCCCTCAGGCCGGAGGCCGTCGTGGTCGGCCTCACCGGCGGCTTCTTCGTCAGCGCCGGCCCGGCCGTCCTCGAACCCGGCGGCGAGCGCCTGACCGGCCGGATCCTCTACCTGCCCCTGCCCTACCTCGCGCTGATGCGGGGCGACGAGGTCGCGGCGATCATCGGCCACGAGCTCGCCCACTATGCCGGCGGCGACACCGCCTACAGCCAGCGCTTCCTGCCGATCTATGCCGGTGTCGGGCGCTCCCTCGACGCCGTGGCGGCGGGCCACCAGGGCTCGCTCGGGCTGCTCGGTCCGTCCCTGCGCCTCGGCCTGTTCGTGATGGAGCGCTTCCACCTCGCCGTGCGCCACTGGAGCCGGACCCGGGAATTCGCGGCCGACGCGGCCGGCGCGGGACTCACCACGCCGGAGGCCGCCGCCCGCGCGCTGCTGCGCACCGGGGCCGTCCAGCCGCGCATCGCCGAGGCCCTGGACGCGGCGGCCGAGACGCCCGGCGGGGCGCCCGCCGACCTCGTGGCCGCCGCCCTCGACCGCGCCGTCGCCCGAGGCCTCGACGATCCGGGCCTGCACCTGGAGGCGGAGCAGGCCCACCCCACCGACACCCATCCGCCGACCCGCGAGCGCGTGGCCGCCCTCGGCGTCGCCCTCGACCCGGACCTCCTGGCGCGGGCCGCCGCCACGCCGCCGCCCCACGCCCTCGGGCAGCTCGGCGGCTACTTCGCCGATCCGGCCGGGCTCTGCCGGGGCGCGACGGCGGATTTCCTCGGGGCGGTCCGGGACCACGAGGTGGCGGTGCGGGCCCACCTGGAGGCGACGGCGGAGTCCGTCGACGAGGCGGACTGGGTGCTGCGCGACAACAGCCGTCCCGGCGCCATCGTCCTGCTGGCGGCCGGCGGCCTGTTCGCCGTCGCGGCCCTGGGACTGGCCGCCTTCGGCTTCCCCGGCCTCGCGACCGGGCAGGCCGGCCTCGTGGCCGGGGTGACGCTCGCCCTCGGCGCCCTCCTGGGCGCGCTCGGCGCCTACGCCCTGTGGCGGGGGGAGCGGACCACCCTGATCCTGCGCCCCGAGGGGCTCGCCGTGCCCGGCCTCGACCGCACGATCGCCTGGGGCGAGATCGCCGACCTCGACATGACGGTGAATCGGACCGGCCTCGTCACCCGCCTGCTGCTGTCCCCGCAGACGCCATTCCCCGGGCGCGTGCCGGGCGGGCGCGGCCTGACCCTCGACCCGAAGCGCCGGATCGTCACGATCGCCCTCGGCCTGCCCCGCCGGATGACGCCGCAGGACTTCGCCGACGCGATCGGCCGCTACCGGGCCATGGCGGAGGCGCGGCGGCTCCTGGCCGAGGCCGATGCCGGACCCGCCGACCGGCGCCCGCCCGTCGCGCCCGCTCCCACGGCTGCCCCCGTTCCCCCCTCCCTGCCGTCCCCCGCCCTGGGCTGGATGAACGCGTTCTGGGTCCTGTTCGGGGTCGCGTGCCTCGGGGCCATCCTGGTGGCCTGCGCGGTCTACACCGCGCCGGTGGTGGCCTCCGACTGGCAGGTCCGCGCGAGCGCACAGCCCGTTCCCGGCGCCAGGGTGCGCGACGGCTCCTGCAGCGCCAAGCTCGTCCTCCACATCTGCGATGCGACGCTCAGCCTGCCCGCGCCCGGCGGCGCGGTGACGCGGCGGGTGAACTACGTGTTCGCCGGGCTGCAGGCCGGCGAGGTCCGCCTCGCGGTCCTGGCCGACCCGGCGCGACCGGACCTCGTCACCACCGATCTCGGCCTCGACCGGCTCTGGAACCGGACGGTCACCCTCCTGGTCATCGCGCTCCTGATCGTGGCCTGCATCGGCGGGGCGATCGCGTCCCTGGTCCGCAGCCGGCGTGAATCCCGGCCGGCCGCCGGGTGACGCCGCGCCGGTCCGTCCCGGCGCTTGCGGATGGTCCCGGCCGGGACCAAACGTCGGACCACGACTTCCAGACCCGCACCTCCGCAAGGTTCCGATGCGTCTCCTCTCCCTCGCCCTCGAACGCTACGGCCCCTTCACGGGCCGCACCGTCACGTTCCGCGAGGATGCGCGCCTGCACGTGGTGCTGGGGGCCAACGAGGCCGGCAAGAGCTCGGCGCTGAGCGCCGTCACCGACCTCCTGTTCGGCATCGAGACGCGCACCCGCTACGACTTCCTCCACGACATGCCGCAGATGCGGATCGGCGCCGAGATCCGCGCCGCCGACGGGCGCCGCCTCGGCTTCCGGCGGCGCAAGGGCAACCGGAACACCCTCGTGGACGCCGCCGACGGCCCCCTGCCCGAGGACGCCCTGGCGCCCTTCCTCGGCGGCCTCTCCCGCGAGGTGTTCTGCCGCGCCTTCGGCCTCGATGCCCGCGCCCTGCGGGCGGGGGCGGCCGAGATGATGGATGCCGAGGGCGAGGTCGGCGCCAGCCTGTTCGCGGCGGCCTCGGGCCTGCGCGGCTACAGCGGCCTCCAGGCCGAGCTGGAGGGCGAGGCCGCCGACATCTTCATGCCGCGCGCCGCCCAGAGCCGGACCTTCTACCAGGCGCTTGGCCGCTACGACGAGGCCCGCAAGGCGATCCGCGCCGGGGAGTTGCGGGCGGGCGACTGGCGCGACCTCAACGGCGAGATCGAGGCGGCCGGGGCGGCGCTGGCCGCCCTCAAGGCGGAGCGCGGGCGCATCGCCGCCGAGCAGGCCCGGCTCACCCGCCTGCGCCGGGTCGGCCCCCTCCTCCAGGCCATCGATGCGGCCGCCGCCCGCGCCGAGGCCGAGCCCGACCTGATCGCGGTGCCGGAGGCCTGGATCGACCGCCTCGGCCAAGCCCTGGCGGCGTTGCGGACGACGGCGGAGGCCGCGGCCCGCACCCAGGCCGCCGCGGCGGAAGCGGCCCTGGTGCTCGAGCAGGTGCCGGTGGACGAGGGCGTGCTCGCCCGGGCCGACGAGATCCTGGAGGCGTTCCGCGGCACCGACCGCTTCGACAAGGGCGGCATCGACCTGCCCCGCATCCAGGGCGAGGCCGACGCCTTCGCGCGCGAGCTCGCCCAGCTCGCGGCGCGGATCGGCCTGCCCGATGCCGAGGCCCTGCGCGCGCGCCAGCCCTCCGACGCGGCCCGGGCTCGCATCGAGGGCCTGATCCGCGCCGGCCGCGAGGGCGCCGCCACGATCGCCCGCCTGCGCCAGGACCGCGCCGCCCGCCAGGCCGAGCGGGACCGCCTCGCCGCCGCCATGGACGAGGCGGGCGCCCTCGCCGATCCGGCGCCCCTGCGGGCGGACCTCAAGGCCTTCGCAGGCCTGCGGCGCGACCTCGATCGGCGCGACGACCTCGACGCCGCCCTCACCCGCGAGGCGGCCTCGATCCGCGCCCAGGCCGGCCGCCTCAGCCCGCCGATCCTGGACCTCGACGCCTACACCGCCGGGCGCCCGCCCTCGGCCGAGGCGGTGGCGCGCTACCGCCGCACCCTGGACGGGGCCTTGCGCGAGCGCGACCGGGCCGCCGACCGGCTGGCGGCGGCCCGGTCGGCCGTGGCCCGGCGCCGGGCCCGCCTGGAGGCCCGGGCCGCCGGGCGGCCGATCCCGAGCCTGGCCGACCTCCTCGACCTGCGCGCCCGCCGCGACGCCCTCCTGGCCGACCTGCCCGGGGGCGCTCCCGACGCCCTCGCCCGCTTCGGGGCGGCTCTGGCCGCCGCCGACCGGGCGGCGGACGACCTCGTGAGCGACGCGGCCCGTGTTGCCGAACAGGGCGCCGACACCCGCAGCCTCGCGGCCGAGCAGGCCGAGGCCGCCGCGGCGGACGAGGCCCTCGCCGCCTGCGAAACCCGGCTGGCCGAGGGCGCCGCGGCCTGGCGCGCGGCCTGGGCGCCCTGCGGGATCGACCCCGCCGCCCCGGCCGAGATGGCCGCCTGGCTCACCGAGGTCGAGACCCTGCAGGATGCCGCGCAGGGGCTGGAGACCACCCGGCTGGAGCAGGCCCGCATGGCCGCGCGGGCCGAGGCCTGCCGGGCGCCCCTGGCCGATCTCAGCCGCCGGGCGGGCCTGCCCGACCTCGCCGGGCTCGATCTCGGCCGGATGCTCGCCCGCCTCGAGGACCGGGTCGCCGAGCTCGCCCTGCGCTGGGAGACGGTGCGCGAGGCCAAGACCCGTGCCGAGACCGCCGCCGAGCAGATTGCCCGCACGGAGGCGGCCCTCGCCGAGGCCCTGGCCCGCGAGGCCGCCTGGCGCGGCGCCTGGGAGGCCGCCATCGCCGATCTCGGCCTGATGGGCGCAGCCTCGACGGACGAGGCGGAGGCGGCGCTGGCCGCCTGGCGGGCCGTGCCCGCGGCCCTGTCCGAGCGCGACAACCGCCTCGGCCGCGTCAACGGCATCGCTCGCGATATCGAGGTCTATCGCGGGGCGGTGGCGCGCCTGACCGGGGCGGTGGCGCCCGACCTCGCCGCCCTGCCCCCCACCGCCGCCATGAAGGCGCTGCACACCCGCCTGCAGAACGCCCTCAAGGGCGAGTCCCGCCGGGCCGAGCTGGCGCGCCAGCGCGACGCGGCCGAGGCGGCCCGGGCGCAGGCGGCCCGGGCGGCACAGGCCGCGGGCGCCGACCTCGCCGCCCTCATGGGCGAGGGGGCGGCGGCGCTTCCCGCCGGCACCGACCCGGAGACGCTCCATGCGCGCCTCACCGCGCGCCGGGCCTGCCAGGCCGAGCTCGCCGAGCGCCGGGCCGAGCTCGCCCGGGCCGCCGACGGCCTCGCCGAGGCCGACCTCCGGGCGGACCTCGCCGCGCTCACCGGCGACGACATCGAGGGCCGGCTCGCCAATCTCGCGGCGGAGGAGGAGGACCTCGACCAGCGGGGCAAGCTCGCCTTCGCCGACCGCGACCGGCACGAGCGCCGCCGCGCCGAGCTCGAGGGCGGCATCGGCGCCGAGCTGGCGCTGGCCCAGCGCAAGGCGGCGGAGGCCGAACTCCAGGCCAACGCCCGGCACTGGGCGGTGCTGAAGCTCGCGGGCCTGATGCTCGGCACCGCCATCGGCCGCCACCGGGCCGGCCAGCAGGACCCGCTGCTCGCCCGCTCGGGCGCCCTGTTCGGGGCCCTGACCGGGGGCGCCTTCGCGGGCCTCGCGCAGGATTACGACGCCGCCGACACCCCCCGCCTCGCCGGGCGCCGCGCCACGGGCGCGCTCGTGCCCGTGGAGGGCCTGAGCGAGGGCACCCGCGACCAGCTCTACCTCGCCCTTCGGCTGGCCTACCTGGAGGACTACGCCGCCCGGGCCGAGCCCGCGCCCTTCATCGGCGACGACCTCTTCCTGACCTTCGACGACGCCCGCACCGCCCACGGCCTGGAGGCCCTGGCGGCGGTGGGCGACACGATCCAGCCGATCCTGTTCACCCACCACCGCCACGTGGCGGACCTGGCCCGGGCGCGGCTGGGGAACGTGGTGGACGTGCTCGACCTGTGAGGCGCGCCGGGCGGCCCGCCGTTCAGAACCGGTAGCCGAGGCCCGCGCCGACGACGAGCATGTTCAGGTCGACCTCCACCCCCACGCCGCCGAGGCCGTAGGATTGCCTCGGCACGAAGACGTACTTCACCATGGCGTTCGCGAACCAGCGGCCGCCGAGGTGATAGTCGAAGCCGGCCTGGAGCACGGGGCTGACCTGCGACTTGAGCCGGAAATCGGCGATGCCCTTCGCCGGTTGGATCGCCAGGGGCGTCGTCGCGGCGAGGCCGACGCCCAGATAGGGGTTCAGGCGCGCGCCCGGCAGGATGTGGAGCTGCATCATCCCCATCGCCGCCGCGGTCCAGATCGACCCGACCGCGATGTCGCCCACCAGCGTGCCCCGGATGCTCGGGCGGCTCCGGGACGCGCCGGCCTGGACCTCGACGGCGATGTGATCCGTGAGGAAGTAGGAGAGGTCGGCATCCGGGAGGATGGCCACGGGCGTGTCGACCCGTCCGCCGATGAGGTCGATCCGCGAGTGGCGCTCCGTGGGGATCGACCCGGACACGCGGCCGCGGACGAGCCAGTCCCCGGCCCGAAGGCCCGCGACATCGCCCGGCGCGGACGGCTCCGCCGCCGAAGCCGGCTCCGCTGCCGGCAAGAGGGCGAGGAGTCCGACCAGGATCGGGATCGGGCGTAGGGTCAGCGCCGACATGATATCTGCTCTCGGATGGATGCGCCGCGCGATGGCGTCGAGGTTCTCCGCCCCGAGGGGGCGGCCGCGGGGGCGTGCCTCCCGTGGTCTCCCTCTCCGGGAGGCCCATCCTATCGGCCCAAACCTTTTACAGACTATTTATGCCCTGGCATTGTGCCATCTTTAATATGTGCGGGATTAGTCTTCAGGGTGTCCGGTCTTATCTGAAAAAACGTATCGGATTTCAAGAAAAACGCTCACCATCCCTGGTCGACCCGGAATGTCTGGATCGATCGCCGTTTTACGAACCAGTCTAGACATGACAGAGATCCGTGGTCGGCATGTACTTCGAGGCCTTGGGGCTCTCCTGACCGGGAGCGTGTCGTTCCATGACGCTTGATCTCTATACGCTGCACTTTTCCAGCGCGGCCAGCCGGTGCGCCTACGTGTGCGTCTTCCTCGTGCTGGTCCTGAGCCAGCGCCGCCAGACTCATCTCTGGCAGTGGATGGGCGCCATGGGCCTGTCGATGACGGGGTCGTTCGTCATGATGTGGGCGGGGCCGGACGAACTGCCCCCGCTGCCCGTCGCGACGATCGTCTACGGGATCTACGGCGGAAGCCTCGTCCTCGCCTGGACCGGCCTGCGCAGCTTCTTCGGGCGACCGGTTCGGCTAGGGCTCGCCCTCGTCCTCGCGGTCCTCCCCGGCCTGATCTACCCGGCCCTCCACGGGCTCGGCATCTCCACCCGGCTGGCCCTCGCGGCGGTCTTCGCCTGCTGCCTCCTGCCGACCCTCCTCGCCGTGTTCGAGACCGTCCGCCTCTCGGCCGGGGCCGAACGGCTCTGGGCGCAGTCCATCGAAACCGTGGCGTTCGGGTCCTACGCCCTCATCTTCCTGCTCTCCATCGGGATGATGATCGGAACCGATCGGCCGGTCGCCTCGGCCGAGAGCGCGCGCATCTCCATGGTCCTGGATCAGGTCATGGGAGTGTTCATCTACTTCGGCTTCGTCGCGATGACCGCCGAGCGCGCCAATCGCACCCTCCTGCGTCTCGCCGAGACCGATCCGCTCACCGGCCTGTCCAACCGCCGCGGCCTGGAGAAGATGCTGAGCCGTCGCTTCCCGCACCCGGGAGCCGGCGCGGCGGGCGGCGTCCTGATCCTCGACATCGACCACTTCAAGGCCATCAACGACCGCCACGGGCACGAGGGCGGGGACCTCGTTCTGTCGGCGTTCGCGGCCCGGATGACGGCCGTCCTGAGGTCGACGGACATGGTCGCCCGCTGGGGCGGCGAGGAGTTCCTCGTGGTGCTTCCGGGCATCGATGCGAACGAACTCTTCAGCGTGGCCGAACGGTTGCGGGCCTGCATCGCCGACGCGTCGTTTCCCCTCCCGGCCGGCCCCCTGCCGGTGACCGTGAGCATCGGGTGCGCCATGATGTCCCCGGAGGCCGGGACTTTCGAGGACGCGACGCGGCAGGCCGATGCCGCGCTCTACGAGGCCAAGGCCGGGGGGCGGAACCGCGTCTGCCGGGCTCCCACGCCCGCGACGCCGGCCGACGCATCGGCCCCGGCGGACGAGGTGGTCCTCGGCGGCCTGCGCGCGGCCTGAGCCGACCGCTCCTGGCATCGGGTTCGCCGATGGGCTGCCGCCGGTCCGAACGCCCATGTGGGGGCGCAGGCCCTCGTCGCGTCGGCCTGCGGGGCGGGATCATCCGGCCCCGATTGCCCCGACCTCTCCCGGGCATGCCGCCGATGCCCGGGGGCGGCGCCAGACCATGCGGCCGATCAGCAATCCGAGGCGGCGGCAGAACAGGGCGAGGCCGAGGCACCAGGCCAGGCCGGCCAGCAGCGCGCTCGCGAGGGCCGCGAGGCCGGCGCCGAGGGCCAGGGCGCCGCGCCCGAGGAGCGCGAGGGCGGCGCGGGTGCGGGGACCGAGGCGCTCGCCGAGGCGGACCGCGCGGGCGAGGTCGGCGGGGTCCCGGGCGAGCCCGAGCACCTGCATCACCCCGCGCTGGCCGGTGCGGCGGCCGAGGGCGAGGGCGTCGCCCGCGAGGGCCGTCAGGCGCGTCGCCGGGCCGGGGCGGATGGCGAGGCTCGCGGCCGTCCGGGCGCCGGCGAGGTCGAGGCGGGCGGAGGCGCCGACCGCGCGGGCCAGGGCCTCCCCGTCGATGCCGGTGCGCACCGTGCGCCCGAGACTCGCCGCCAGGGCGGGCGAGAGCCGGCCGCCGCGCCGGGCCGCCTTCAGCACGGTCAGGCCCGCGCGCGGGCCCGCCCCCGCCCCGGCCGTCCAGGTCGAGAGGGTGAGCGGCAGGCCGACCAGGGCCATGCCGAGGAGGAGCGGGTCGTAGGGCTCGGCGCGGGCGTAGCGCCCGCCCTCCCGCAGGAGGTCGCGCAGGTCGCCGATCCCGGTGACGTCGGCCGCGAGGGTGCCGGCGAGGCCTGCCATTCCCTCCGCGCTGCCCGAGACCGCGCCGGCGGCGAAGTCCCGCGCCGCGCGAGCGACCCGGCCCTGCGCCAGGGCCTCGGCGCCTGCCCGGCGGGCCGGATCGACGGGCAGGCCGCGGGCCTCGGCCAGTGCCAGGAAGCTCCGGGCCAGGTCCTCGTCCTCCGCCGCGATCGCGGCGTCGAGGCCCGCCTCCAGGCGCTCGGGCGTGGCCGCCCGCTCCAGGCGGATCTCCGCCAGGGCACCGGGATCCTCGGCCGCTGCCAGGAGGCGGCCCGCGAGGTAGGCCGGCGCGAGCACGGGGACCGCCGCGGCCGCCAGGGTCGCGCCGCCCGCGAGCAGGCCGATCCAGCCCGCACCCGCCCGGATCCGGGCCAAGGCGGTGTGCGGGCGCATCCGCCTCGTCGTCGCGCGTCCCGTCGCCGCCTCGTCCATGTCCGCCCTTCGTAGACCTGTCTGCCCTTCCTAAGGCAGGGCCGGGTCCGACGCGATGCCCGCGCGGTGCCCGACGACCCGATGCCTGGGGCGGCTCCGATCGGGCGCGCCGCATCGTCACCCCGGCGGGTCCGGCTCACGGAGGGGCGATCCCGGACCCGGCCGACGCGGCACGGCGCCGGACGCTCAGTCCGTCCGCACCACCGGCATGCGATGCAGGACCCGCCCCTCCGCGTCCCGGATCAGGAGGTCCCAGGGGCCGTCGACATCGAGCAACTCGCCCGCTCCGCGCAGTTCCTCAATGACCAGTTCGGCCTGGTCGATGGCTTGCCCGAGGTCGGCTGCTTCGGCGCCCTTCACGTCGGACATCGTGGTTCGGCCGTCGGTCAGGTCGAAGTGGAAGCGCATCGGGGAAATGGCCCTTGGGAGGCAGGGATCGGCATGGGCCTGACGCCTTCGCTTCCGCTGGCCTGCCGCTCGACCCGCTTCGCATCCCCGTCCGGCCGGGAGGATGCGAAGCGGATCGGAAGCGCCGTGCCGATCAGATGTGTGCTGCGTCGTGGTCGGCGTGGGGTCGTTGCCCGATCCCGGCGTGTTCCGGTGGGAATCGGGCGTCTCGTTCAGGGACGATGCCGTCGCTGGCCCGGATGCGCAATTTAGCTACAAGCAGGTATTGACAACCCCAGGGCGATCATACGTCTTAGTTGTTGCACTGCAAAAACGTCCCGCGACGTTCGGAGAGGCGGATCGATGACGGGCCTCGAGGGGCAGCTTGCGAGTCCGGATGCCGAAGCGCCAACCGGGGGAATCGCGGCGCTTCGCGCGCATATCCGGGCCATTCTCGGACGCCTCAAGCCGGCGCGTCCGACGCCCCCCTGATCGGGCACGAAACCACCCTCGGCACCCGACCCGCTTCCACGCGCCAAGTCTTCCTTGTCACACCAAGTCCTGATACTCGCGCCAAGCCTTACTTCTCGCGCCAGGCCTTGGCGATCTGGTCGGTCAGCGGCTTGGTCAGGTAGCTGAGCACCGAGCGGTTGCCGAGCTGCATGAAGGTCTCGACCGGCATGCCCGGAACCAGGCGGGCCGCGCCGAGACGCTCCTTCTGGTCCTCCGGCACCCGGATGCGGGCGGTGTAGTAGCTCATGCCGGTCTTCGGGTCGGAGGTGACGTCGGCCGAGACCCGCGACACCACCCCGTCGATCTCCGGCGTCGTGCGCTGGTTGAAGGCCGAGAAGCGCAGCACCGCCGCCTGGTCGAGGCGGACGTTGTCGATGTCCTGCGGCTGGATCTTCACCTCCACCGCGAGCTGGTCCGCTTCCGGCACGATCAGCATGGCGGGCTCGGAGGGCGTCACGAGGCCGCCGATGGTGTGCACCGTCAGCTGGTGCACCGTGCCCGACTGGGGCGCGCGCATGTCGACGCGCTTGAGCTGGTCCTCGGCGGCGACGCGCTTCTCGACGTATTCCGACCACTTGCCGCGGATCTCGGCGAGATCCTTGCCGGTCTCGGTGCGCATGTCGCCGTCGATCTGCAGGATCTGCAGCTCGGTCTCGGCGATCTTGCCGCGGGCCGAGGCCGTCGCGGCGAGGAGCTGGCCGCGCTCGCCGTCGAGGCGGGCCGCGTCGCGTTCCAGGGCGTTGACGCGGGCCAGCGGCACCAGGTTCTTGGCATAGAGCTCGCGCACGCCCTGCAGCTCGCCGGTGATGAAGCCGACCTCGCGCGCCTTGGCGGCGACCTGCTCGGTCAGGCCCTTGATCTCCTCGCGCAATTGCTGGACGCGCTCGCGCAGCTGCGCCTTCTGGCCCTCGCGGCCGGCCACGCGCGCGTTGAACAGCCGGGTCTCGCCCTCGATCAGGTGGGCGACGGCCGGATCGCCGTCCCGGCGGGCCAGCAGCTCGGGCGGGAAGGTGATGGCGGCGGCGCCGTCGCGCTCGGCCTCGTCGCGGGCGCGCCTCGCGGCGAGCTCGTCCAGGGCCTTGAGGATGATGTCGAGGTTGGCCCGGGTCTGGGTCTCGTCGAGGCGGATCAGGATGTCGCCGGCCTTGACGCGCATGCCGTCGCGCACCCGCAGTTCGCCGACCACGCCGCCGGTGGGGTGCTGCACCTTCTTGACGTCGGACTCGACCACGAGCTGGCCCGGCGCGATCACGGCGCCGGAGATCTGGGTGAAGGTGGCCCAGCCGCCCACGCCCACCACCAGCACCGCGCCCAGGGCGAGGCTGAGGGCGAGGTGGCGGCGGATCGAGCCCTGGGCTGTGGGCCGCGGAGCCGTGAGGGCGGGCTGCAGATCGATCGGGCTGAGGGCGACGGCCATCATGCACTCTCCTGCAGGGCGCCGGGGGCGGCCCGCTTGTCCATGGGAACCGAGGCCGGGCGCAGCACGCGCTTGAGGACCTCGTCCTTGGGCCCGAAGGCCTGGGCCCGGCCGTCGGACATCATCAGGATGAGGTCGACCGCGCCCAGGGCCGACGGCCGGTGGGCGATGACGACGCAGATGCCGCCGCGCCGCCGGACCCCGATGATCGCCTGGGTCAGGGCGTTCTCGCCCTCGGCGTCGAGATTGGCGTTGGGCTCGTCCAGGATGACGAGGAAGGGATCGCCGTAGAGCGCCCGGGCGAGGCCGACGCGCTGGCGCTGGCCGGCGGAGAGGCCGGCGCCGCCCTCGCCGATGCGGGTGTCGTAGCCCTCCGACAGGCGCAGGATCAGCTCGTGCACGCCCGCCGCGCGCGCGGCCGCGATCACCGCGTCGGACGGTGCCTGCGGATCGAAGCGGGCGATGTTCTCCGCCACGGTGCCGGCGAACAGCTCGACCTCCTGGGGCAGGAAGCCGATATGGGGGCCGAGATCGTCGGCCGACCACTGGTCGAGGGCGGCGCCGTCGAGGCGGACCTTGCCGCGCACGGCCGGCCAGACGCCCACGAGGGCACGCACCAGGCTCGACTTGCCCGAGGCCGAGGGGCCGATGATGCCGAGGCCCTGGCCGGCCTGGAGGGCGAAGCTGACGTCCTGGACCACGAGGCGCGGGGTGCCGGGCGGCGCGACGCTGATCCCTTCGACCTGGAGCGCGCGGGCGGGGGCCGGCAGGGCGTGCGGCTGGGCGCCGGCCGGCATGCGGGCGAAGAGGTCCGACAGGCGGGACCAGGACTGGCGCGCCTGGACGAAGCCCTTCCAGTTGGCGATGGCGAGCTCGGCCGGGGCCAGGGCCCGGGCCACCAGGATCGACGAGGCGATGATGATGCCGGCGGAGGCCTGGCCGTTGATGACGAGGTAGGCGCCCAGCGCCAGCACCCCGGACTGGAGGGCGGTGCGGAACACCTTCGAGCCGGCGCCGTAGCCGCCGGCGATGTCGGAGGCGCGCTGCTGGGACTGCATGTAGTCGCGGTTGGCCAGGGCCCAGCGGGTGGCGAAGCGCCCCTGCATGCCCATGGCGGCGAGCACCTCGGCGTTGCGGCGGCCGGCCTCCGCGAGGCCGTTCCGGCGCAGGCCGTGGGCGGTGGCGGTCTGGGCCGGATGCTTGGTCGCCCGGTCGGTGAGGAAACCCAGGGTCGCGAGCACGGCCGCCCCCACCAGGGCGGCGACGCCGATCAGGGGATGGAACAGGAAGCAGATCAGGAGGTAGATCGGCATCCAGGGCAGGTCGAAG
This sequence comes from Methylobacterium sp. Leaf104, assembly GCF_001422885.1. GTDB lineage: Bacteria > Pseudomonadota > Alphaproteobacteria > Rhizobiales > Beijerinckiaceae > Methylobacterium. Next base: position 34,889 of record NZ_LMMZ01000013.1, read on the forward strand.
AAGGCGGAGGGACCCGATCCGCCGAGGAAGGCCCGCAGCTGGTCGAGGTCGCGCAGGGGCAGCAGGCCGTCACCGGGGGCCGCGCCCTTCAGGGGGGCGCGCACCACGATGTCGAACACCCGCCCGCTCAGGGATTCGTCGAGCGCCGCGCCGATGCGGGCGAGGACGCGCGAGCGCAGGGCCTCCAGCAGGCCCTGAAAGGCGTAGAGCACGAGGGCGAGGATGCAGAGGCCGATCAGGGTGGGCACCGAGCGGCTCGGGATGACCCGGTCGTAGACCTCCAGCATGAAGAACGAGCCGGTGAGATAGAGCACGTTCACGAGCCCGCTCATGGCGGCCACGCCGATGAACGCCGTGCGGCACTGCGCCAGTGCCGAGACCAGCTCGGCGGATTCCCGGGCCTTCGTCACGATCTGCTTCCTTCCCGGAGGGGCCGGCGCGGTCCGCCCCTCTCGACGACTGCAATGTGAGCGCGACGCTCGGGCCGAAGCAAGCGTTTCGGCACCGGCGGCCGAGGTCCCGCAGGTCTTGAGCCGCCCGGCCTCGGAACTCGTCCGGACCCGATTCTCGTGCCCGGGCGGTGGAGCGAGGCCGGACGAAGCACCGACGACGGCTTCGCTTCGGCGAGGCCGACGCGCATCCCACAGTCATGTGGCAACCGTGTGAAGATGTGGTGAATGGAATTCACCGTCCTGCCGCCGATCCGGTCCCGACGGCGACCACGCCGTCGGCGGAGCCGCGCCGACGATCCCGGTGGATGGCCGGCGCGATGGACTCGTCTGTCCGCCGGCTCCGTGCCAGGTTGCCGGCGTCGAACGCATTCCGGCGTCGCAAGCGCGCGCCGCTGCGGCGGCCCTGCATGCGCGAGCGTCGTAAAAATGTGATGTTGGGTGTTGACGGGCTCCGGCGGCGTCCGTATACCCCGGCTCATCGGCGGCGGCCAACGGGGTTGGCGGCACGTCGGCGCTTCTACAGAGAGATCATCGGATGGGGATCCGGCGCCAAGCTGGATGACCACCTGTTTTCGTCCGTGGTCGTTTTGTGTTCTTTGACAAGTGAATCTGAGAAAGAGAAGCGTGGGCGGCGATTTTGCTCTTGCGGATCCCCTGTTGTGGGGGATTGTGAGACGATTGCT
>NZ_LMMZ01000014.1 GCF_001422885.1 Methylobacterium sp. Leaf104
GACGAATATCGGCCTGCTCGGCGGAAGCGTCTCCGGCCGCAACAGCGTGGGCGGGCTGGTCGGCTCCAACGCCGGCGGTGGTACGGTGAGCAACGCCTACGCCACCGGGGCCGTCTCCGGCAGCGGCAACGACGTGGGCGGGCTGGTCGGCTTCAACGGCGGCACGCTGACGAACACCTACTGGGACAGGCAGTCCACGGGGCAGACCGCGGGGATAGGCAGCGGCACCACCGCCGGCACGACGGGGCTGACCACGGTGCAGATGCAGGACCTGTCCTCCTACGCCGCCAACTTCGCGGGCTTCGACTTCCAGACCGTGTGGGTGCCGCCGAACCAAGCCGGACAGGGCGGGCAGGGCGCCGCCATCTACCCGCAGCTCGCCAGCCTCTCGCGCGTCGTCGCCGTCACGCCGAGCTCCAGCCGCGTCTACGGCACCAGTCCCGGCCTGATCGCCTCCTATGCCGGCCTGCGGCCCGGCGATTTCGTCACCACCCTCGGCAGCCTGAGCACCACCGCCACCGCGACCTCGGATGTCGGCCGCTACGCCGCCACCGCCGCCGGCACCGCCGTCACGAGCCCGGCAGGCAACAGCTACCGCATCCTCTTCCTGCCCGGCACGCTGAGCGTCACCCCGGCCACGATCACCGTGGCGGGCGCCACCGGCGTGACCAAGACCTACGACAGGAGCACCGCCCTCCCGGGCGGCAGCACCGGCTTCACCAGCGCGGGCGTCCTGTTCGGCGACGCCGTCACGGTCTCGGCCGGCAGCGCGGTCTACGACAGCGCCCGCGCCGGCAGCCGCGCGGTGCTCGTTGCCGGCCTGTCGCTGAGCGGGGCCAAGGCGGGCAACTACGTGCTGTCCTCCTCCGCCGTCACCGGCTCGGGCACGATCGATCCGCGCCCGCTGGCCCTTGCCGGGCTGACCGCCCGCGACAAGACCTATGACGGCACCACCGCCGCCGCGCTCGGCGGCACCGCCACGGTCACGGCGATCGGCGCCGACGTGGTCTCGGTGACCGGCACCGGCATCGGCACCTTCGTCAGCCGCAACGCCGGCAGCGGGAGCCCCGTGACCCTGTCCGGGTTCGGCCTGACGGGCCCGGATGCGGGCAATTACCAACTGAGCCTGCCGACGCTGTTCGCCGACATCGCCCCGGCGACGCTGACCTTCACGGCCACCCCCGCGGCGCGGAGCTACGGCGCCGTCAACCCGGTGCTGACCGGGACGGTGAGCGGCTTCGTCCCCGGCGAGAATGTGGGCAGTGCCACCGCCGGCACGCTCGCCTTCACTACGCCAGCGAGCGCATCGAGCAATGTCGGCCGCTACGCCGTCTCCGGCGGCGGATTGAGCGCCAACGACGGCAACTACGTCTTCGTCCAGGCCGCGGGCAACGCGACCGCGCTCACCGTCGATCCCGCTCTGCTCACCGTCACCGGCACGAGGACCTACGACGCCACCACCGGCTTCCGCTTCGGACAGCTCACCGTCAGCGGCGGGGTCGTCGGCGAGGCCCTCACCCTCACCGCCGGATCCGGCATCGCGGCCTCGGCCGATGCCGGGACCCATGCCGGATCGCACCTGACCGGCCTCGGTCTCTCGGTCGCCGGCGGCAACGGGCTGGCTTCGAACTACCGCCTCCCGGCCACCGGCACCCTCACCATTACCCCGGCGACCGTCACCGTCACGGCCCAGGGCGGCCGCTCCGTCTACGGCGACACCCCCGTCGGCCCGGGCCTCTCCGCCACCGGCCTCGCCGGCGGCCAGGATGTGGGCGTGCTCACCGGCCTGTCCAGCAGCTTCGGCCTCGACGGCCGGAGCGCGGCCGGCTCCTACACCCTCACGGTGACGGGCCGGCTCGGGAACGGCAACTACCGGCTCGGCGCGATCGAGGCCGGCACCTACACCATCGATCGGCGCCCCCCCACCGTCACCGCCGACGCGCTCACCCGGGTCTACGGCGCGGCCGACCCGGTCCTCGGCTACACCCTGGGCGGGCGCGGCCTCGTCAACGGCGACCGGCTGAGCGGAGGCCTCCTCACCGCCGCCACTGCCGGCAGCGGGGTCGGCCGCTACGCCATCGTGCAGGGCACGCTGGCCGCCTCGGCCGACTATGCGGTGAGCTACCGGGGGGCCGATCTCACCGTCGCCGCCCGGCCGATCACCGTCACCGCCGACCCCCAGGTCCGCGTCTACGGCGCGGCCGACCCGGTCCTCACCTATGGCGTCGGCGGGCTTGGCCTCGTCGCCGGCGACCGGCTGACCGGCGCGCTGGCCACCGCGGCCGAGGCGGACAGCATGCCGGGCGCGTACGCCATCACGCAGGGCAGCCTGTCCGCCCCGGCCGACTACCGGCTCAGCTTCGTCGGCGCGGAGCTCACCGTCCTGCCGGCGCCGGCCCAGCCCGGGCCGCGGCCGGTCGCTATCGATCCCGCCGGCCTCGCCAGCACCGCCGAGCGCGCCGCCCGCCTCGGGGGCCACCCGGTCGCCTCCGCGCTGCCGCTCCTCCTCGGCCTCGGCCCCGACGGCGTCCTGCGCGTCTCCGACCCGCGCTTCGACGCCCCCCTCGTCTGCACCGGCCCGCAGGGCGGTTGCTTCCTCACGCGGCTCGCGCCCGCGCCCGGGCCGCAGGCACGCCGGTCGGCCGCCGCCCGCTGACCCCGATCCGGATCCCGCCGCAGCCATGACCCTCCTGCCCCCGTTCCACCGCGCCGCCGTCCCCCTCGACCGCGAAGCCCATCGCGGCTGGCACCTCGCCCGGCTCCGGCGCTTCGGCCTCGCCCCGCCGCCGCCCGCGGCCCCCGCGCCGACGGTCCGCGACCGGGAGAAGGCGGCGCGCCCGCTTCGCGCCCGCCACGGCCCTCCTGGCCGCGACCGCGCTGCTGGCCGGCGGCGCGCTCCCCCTCGGTGCCGCCCTGGCGCAACCGTCCGGCGCCCCGGCGCCGCCCGCGGCACCGGCCGCCGCGCCGGCCCCGGTCCCGTCCGAACCGGGCGTGACCACCGCGAGCTACGGCGATTGGGTCCTGCGCTGCCAGCGCGTCGACACAGCCGAGAAGTCTCAGCGCCTGTGCGAGGTGTCGCAGGGTGTGCAGGTCCAGGGACAGGCCGCGCCGATCGCTCAGGTCGCGATCGGCCGGGTGCCGGGCGAGGCCACCCTGCGGGTGACCGCCCTGCTGCCGGTGGCGGTGAGCTTCCCCTCGACCGTCTGGATCGGGCTCGACGACAAGGAAGCCCAGGCCGGGGCGCTCGACGCCGCGTGGCGGCGCTGCCAGCCCGGTGGCTGTCTCGCCGACGGGCCGATCAAGGACGCGGTACTCAAGCGCTGGCGCACGGCCGAGACGCCGGGCCGGCTGCTGTTCACGGAGGCGGGAGGCCGGGAGGTGACGATCCCGCTCTCGTTCCGCGGCCTCGGCCCCGCCCTCGACGCCCTCGGCAAGGAACAGCGATAAGGACGACCGGTCCGGCCCTCGTGGCCGGGCATCGAAGCGGGAGCGACGATACGAGCACGATGGGGACGCAGCACTCTCGGATGGTCGGCCTCGCGACCGTCCTGTGCGCCGCCGCGACCGCTGCCCCGGCCGATGACGGTCGCGGCCTGCGGCGCACCCGCGATCCGAACCGGGTCGGCCTCTCGGGCCTCTCCCCGGTGACCTGACCGGCTGGCTTTGGACCGGGCTGATTGAGAGGATCAGCCAGGACCGAAGGAATCGGACATGCGGCGAGGTCGGAAGACGAGCGCGGAGCAGGATGTGCTGAAGCTGCGCCAGATCGAGGTGCCGACAGGCCAGGGCAAGAATTTGTCGCTGGCGTGCAGGGAGGCGGAGATCTCCGAGCAGAGCTGTTACCGCTGGTGCAAGGAGTACGGCGGCCTCCAGATTGATCAGACCAGAAAGATGAAGGATTGGAAGCGCGAGAACGCGCGGCTGCGGCGGCTCGTGCCTGACCTGTCCCTGGACGGGCAGGTGCTGGCGGACGTCGCCTCGGGATCCGTGTGGCCCCGAGCGACGCCGGCAGGCGGTCGACGGGGTCCGGGAGAAGTACGTCCTCTCGGAACGTCACGCTTTCCGGATCGTCGGTCAGCACCGGGGCACGCAACGCTACGGGCAGACCGTGCTGGCCGACGAGGATGCGCTGACCCGCGCCATCCTCGCCCTGGCGTCCGAGTCCGGGTGCAATGGCTCCCGCCGCGTCACCGCACTGCTGCAGGCAGCGGGCTGGCAGGTGGGCAAGGACCGGGTTCAGCGGATCTGGCGTCGCGAGGGGCTCAGGTCCCGCACGAGCACCGGCCGCGGCGCCGGCTCTGGCTCAACGACGGCTCGTGTGTGCGGCTGCGGCCGCTCTACCGCAACCACGTCTGGAGCTTCGACTTCGTGCAGGCTCAGACCCACGACGGGCGGAGCCTGCGCATCCTGACGCTGATCGACGAGCACAGCCGGGAGTCCTTGCCGCTGAAGGTGGCCGGACGCATCGACAGCCTCGGCGTGATTGAGGCGCTGGCCGATGCGATGTGCCTGCACGGCATCCCGGAGCCCATCCGTTGCGACAACGGCCCGGAACGGAAGGACCGCGCAGCGAGCTGATCGCGAAGGCACTACGCAAATGGGTCGCCAAGACCGGCCCGCAGATCCAGTATATCGCGCCGGGCGCGCCGTGGAAAACTGTTACTGCGAGAGCTTCAACGGCAAGTTTCGCGAGGAATGCCTGAGGCAGGAAATCTTCTAATCACTGAAGGAAGCGCAGATCATGATCGGGCTCTAACAGAACACCTACAACCGCGTCCGGCCGCATTCGTCGCCGGGCTATCGGCCGCCCGCACCTGGCCCATTGCCGGGTCTGGCCTTCCAGCTACCGATGGCACTGGCCATGCAGTAGCCTCCCTCTCGGATCGGTCCAATATACCGGTCAGGTCAGGTGACGCCATGACCGGGCCATCGCCAAAATCATCGAGTGTACCACCTCGGTGTATCGCCACGACAGCCGCAGGCACTTGTAATGCTTGTGCCTTCTAAGATTTCAGGAACTTAGGAATGTAGTGGCGGAGAGGGGGTCCGCTATACTTGGGTCCAGAGATGTTCGCTTGCGTCTAGTAGGGCCAACAGAATCAGTGGCTTACGGAGATTGCAAGCTACCGAAGTCCACCAGAATCCGCTACGATCCACGTCAAACGTTGGGGTGATTGTTGGGGTGGCGGGTATGGCGCATGCTGTGAAGAAGCTGAGCGCGAGAGCGGCGGCAACGCTCACTGCTCCTGGCCGGCACTCTGACGGGAATGGGCTTTATCTTGTTGTGGACGCGAGTGGCGCGAGGCGCTGGCTCTTCCTCTTCCGCTGGCAGGGCAAGCTGAAGGAGATGGGGCTCGGCGGCTTGTCCAGCGTTTCTCTGGCTGAAGCGCGCGAGAAAGCGGCAGCCGCCCGCCAGATCCTCAAAACCGGCAAGAATCCCATAGAGCAGCGCAGAACGGCCAAGGAAGAGCGGCTTGCTGCAGTGACTTTCGGTGTCTTCGCCGAGGAGGTGGTGAAATCCCTTTCTCAGGGCTTCCGCAACGACAAACACAAGGCGCAGTGGTCCTCGACGTTGACGACGTACGCAGGCTCGCTCTGGACCAAGCCCATCGATGAGATCGGCACCGAGGACGTTCTAAGCGTCCTCACACCCATCTGGCAGACCAAGAGCGAGACCGCATCACGGCTGCGCGGGCGGATCGAGCGCGTGTTGGATGCTGCAAAAGCTAAGGGCCTGCGAACGGGTGAGAACCCGGCGCTTTGGCGAGGTCATCTCGACAAGCTTCTGCCGGCCCGTCGGAAGCTGACGCGCGGCCACCATGCGGCCATGCCGTTCGACGACGTGCCGGCCTTCATGGCCGATCTTCGATCGCGTGACGCCATGGCAGGGCTTGCCTTGCAGTTCTGCATCCTGAACGCTTCACGCTCCAGTGAGGTACTGGGCGCTCGGTGGAGTGAGATCGACCGCAAGGCGAAAGTCTGGACGGTTCCAGCGATGCGCATGAAGGCCGGAGTGGAGCATCGCGTGCCGCTCACAGACGCTGCGCTCGCAGTCCTCGACCAAGCCGAAGTGGTCCGACGCGGCGAGTTTGTGTTCCCAGGCCAGAAGCCGAACCGGCCCCTGTCCATCATGGCCATGGAGATGATGCTGCGGCGGATGAAGGTGGAGGTGACGGTGCACGGCTTCCGTTCCTCCTTCCGTGATTGGGCCGGCGAGTGCACTGCCTTCCCTCGTGAGATCGCAGAGACGGCGTTGGCGCATGTCGTTGGGGACGCCACGGAACGAGCTTATAGGCGCGGCGATGCATTGGAGAAGCGGCGAGCTCTGATGGAGGCGTGGAGTGCCTTCATCAGCACCAGCAACCCAGTGGACACGCAAGCGCACGTGGCCGGCCGATAGGTAATGTTCCGAATCCCAGCTTAGCTTAGGTGCAGCACGTATCACTGGCCCACCCCTCCGCCTTGGGTCTGGATAGCGTTTTTATGCGTGGGCTTGGATCCAAGTTTATTATGGCTAAACCGTATGTTCCTCCGGGCTACATAGGCCTAATCGATGCGGCGAAAATACTCGCGGCAGAGCTTTACCCAAACAGATGGGAAAGAGGGCGCATTCCAGAAGCAGAAATCTTAGTTTGGGACGGACTTGAGATTTCGTTGAGCCCAGAATTGATCGAGACGCATTTGCAGGTTCTTGTAGAAGAAAATTCTCCAGAAATGATTGACCGATATTGCGACTTCCGCGATGCGCAAAAGCTATTACGCGATGCACTTGTTTCAGGTAAAATATATGGATGCTATTTTGATGATGAAGGAAAGCAGATTGAGATCTCGAGTAATTGGTGGGCAGCTCCAGTGGCCGAGGACATGTTATGTGCAGGGATGGTTTTGGTAGACGAGGGAGACGTCGACACAATTGTTACCCGGTATATCCTCTTGCCTAAAAAGCCAATCAAATTGGCCCACATCCGCCAAACGGATGACGTTGAACTACCTCCAATAGAAGTTGTCGCAGGTGATGTGGTGACTTACAAAACTGGTGCAGCCGGTCGACCGACCTCTATTCCGCTGATCTTGAGAGAGGCCCGGAAACGTATCGACGCAAACGAATATTTCGCGAACCAGAAAGAGTTTTTCGATAGTTTAGGGAAGTGGTTATCGGAAGTGCACCCCAACGCGGCGGTGCCTTCAGCGAAGACAATGAAGAACAATCCTGATCTTCGGACGCTCTGGCAGTCCTATAAGGCGGCTCGAAGCCCTTTCTCCCCGCCGGCCTGAAATAGGGCCCGAAATTATCGAGGCGCCTTCGAATTTCGGGCTCTATATCGGGCCCTAGAGCTCGGCCCAACGTCCTCGAACTCCAGCGAACTCGCTAGGGAATTCGGGGAATCAAAATGCCTCAAACGAACCACTCCGAACATGACGCTCCGCTCGCCCTTGGTATCATCGATGCCGCCCGTGCTGCTGGTGTAGGTCGCTCGACCGTCTTTGAAGAGATTAGCGCCGGTCGTCTAAAGGCTCGAAAGGCAGGCCGTCGTACGCTGATCCTCAGAGACGATCTCGCAGCTTGGCTGGCGAACCTGCCCCACCGCAGCGCCATCGCGCCGTAGCGCCATGGCCGAGATCATGCCGCACCACCCTTTCCCGGGCCTCTACACAGACGATCTGGTGACAGAAGACCATGCCGCTCGCATTTTCGCCGAGCGACATACCGGCAAGCTCCTTTACTGCCATAGTTCCGGCACTTGGCACGAATGGACGGGCGCCGCGTGGGTACCAAACCGCGTTGGATTGGCATTTCAATGGGCTCGCAAGATATGCCGGGAGCTGGGTGGGGGCCAAAAACCCGGAGCACGTGTAACTGCCGGCAAGACGTCCTCTGCTGCCGGAGTTGAACGCTTTTGCAAGTCAGACTCTGCATTCGCGGTCACAGCAGATGTTTGGGACTGCGATCCTTGGTTGCTGGGGACCCCGGGAGGCACCGTCGATCTGCGCAGCGGCATCTTGCGGCGCGCCGATCCGGGTGATCGAATCACCAAGCTGACGGCCGTCGCTCCATCACGGACCACGAGTTGCCCATGTTGGCTTGCGTTCCTCGATCAAGCCACACGATCAGACGTTGGCCTGATCCGCTTCCTGCAGCAGTGGTGTGGGTACTCGCTGACCGGATCAACGCGTGAGCATGCCTTGGTGTTCGTCTATGGACCCGGCGGCAACGGTAAGAGCGTGTTTATCAACGTGCTGATGGGCATCTTGGCCGAGTACGCCAAGGTCGCAGCGATGGACACGTTCACCGCTTCGAAGGGAGATAAGCACCCCACTGACATGGCGATGCTTCGTGGTGCCCGCCTTGTCACGGCCTCCGAGACTGAAGAGGATCGTGCCTGGGCCGAGGCACGCATCAAGCAGCTTACCGGCGGCGACCCGGTCACGGCTCGCTTTATGCGGCAAGATTTTTTTACGTTTGTACCTAGCTTCAAGCTTACGATCGTAGGCAATCACCAGCCGATGCTGCGCAACGTCGATGATGCAGCCCGACGCCGCTTCAGCATGGTGCCCTTCGTCCACAAGCCCAAAGCACCGGATAAGGATCTTGAGGAGAAACTCAGGAACGAGTGGCCGGCGATTCTCCGATGGATGATCGAGGGCTGTCTCGACTGGCAGATACACGGACTGGTGCGCCCAAAGAGCGTCATCGCCGCGACGGAGACGTACTTCGCCGAGCAGGATCTCATGGGCCAGTGGCTGAATGAGGAGTGCGACGTACGGCTGGACGACCCGAATATGTGGTACCGAACAACGGACCTTTTCGCGGCTTGGACCTCGTACGCCCGCACTGCCGGGGACGTGCCTGGAACGCTCAAGTCTTTCGGGCCAGCGATGCGACGACACGGTTTGCTGCCTCATCGCTCAAACACAGCACGCGGCTTCAAAGGCGTGAGGCTCAAGTACCAGCCCGAAACAAACGGTGACGGGTGACGCTTTGTGACGCCAAATCTCTATTACAGGCTTTATACACGTACGCGCGCGCATACACAGTGAAATGGGATTGTGACGTCACCAAGCGTCACCCGTCACCTTTGAAGCCAGTCTGCTGAGTTCGCTTATCGCTGAAGGCTGCCGGCAGAAACAGGCTGCCTGCCTTCTCTGCCGGCTTTCCCTACTTTGCACCTCGCCTGCTCAAGGAACATTTATGTTTATCAGCACGCCAAATGGCATCCTCAACACCAGCCATGTTCGTTTCATCAGAGAGAATGCGGGCGAGCAATCATGTACCGCAACGATGTCCGACGGATCAGAGAAAACGATTGACGTTGGCATTAGGTCGTTCGGTAAGCTGTGCGGTACGATCACCGAAGCACCAAAGGGATTTCTGCTGAATAGGCCAATCTTGCCGCTTGGCTTTGCTGTGCCTGATGGGCGGAGTGTCACTTCGGAAACGATCATCGCCTTCCGCCATCGTGGAGGTGGGCTGACTCCAGTTCCTATCACCGCGGCGGGAGAGCTGCAGCCCATTCTGGGCGATCTCTATGTAGTCCAGGAGCCAAGCGGACGGTGCATCGGTCCGACTGGCTCGTTCGACAGCATCCAGAAATTTCTTGAAGACTGCCTAAAGTGTGCGCAGCCGAACTACAGCGACTCAGAAGATGACGAGGTCATCTAAAATCACTGGAAGTGGGCAGACGCTCATCTCGAACGGGGTTGAGTTAGCGTCGGGCAAAGCGCACTATTTAAACACTGTTCAAAACAGTACGTCGCTTTCGTAGCGGGATCGTAGGACCGAGCCATGACCAGCAGGAAGCCGGGTTTTCAGCCTGGACAGAGCGGCAACCCAGCCGGGCGCCCGAAGGGGGCACGCAGCCGCGCTACGTTAGCCCTGGAAGCCATCTTCGAAGGCGAGGCAGAGGCAATCACTCGCAAGGTGATCGAACTGGCTCTTGAAGGCGATACGCAAGCCCTGCGCATGTGCCTGGACCGGCTTGCGCCAGCTCGGAAGGATCGGCCCGTCATCCTCGATTTGCCCGAGATAGAAACGGCCTCCGACCTTCCACGCGCCACCAGCGCCCTCTTGCAGGCTGTTGCCGCGGGAGACATCACGCCATCCGAAGCGTCCGACCTCGGCAGGGCTATTGATGCTCACGTACGCGCCGTTGAGGCCGCGGACCTTCATCAGCGCTTGCTAAGGCTCGAGGAGCGCGGGCTGCGATGAGGAACGTCACCGCAGACCGCCGCCTTCGGCGTTTGGAGTCAGACCATACCATCCGCGGCGACGTCGAGCGGGCTACAGATGCTCAGCTCTACGCGCTTATTCGCGACGGCTACCGTGAGTTAGTCTCCCAGCACGGCAGCCTGGCCAAGGCAGCAGAGATGCTTCGGCAGACAGGAGATGCCGGTGACGCGGCCCTCGCCGTCGTCATTGAGGAGGACTCGACAGCTCCTCATGCGTTGCACTTCCGTGGCCCGCGAGCGCAAGGCCGAGCTACGTACCTTTGAACGATCGATAAGACATATCTAAAGTAGCTCAACCGCAGCCTATTTGGGTTCCAGTTTGCGCCAGAAGCGGACGAGCCGCTCCCGACCCAACCACGCCGTAGAAGTTGGTCGATAGCAAACCCAAAAGCAGCCATCCATCCGGCGGCTGGAGGCGTCCGAGCGCTTGGCTGACTGCGCCATAGACGCAGCGATCCACTCTCGTCGCGTGGCCAGACGTAGTTAGATGCTCATCGAGAAGGTTGCTCAGTCGTTCCAAGCGAACAGAGCTGTCGTTCTTGCCCGGCAACGGGAACACCTCCATCACGAGGGCCTTCGCTTTTCCTCCGACCACCCCGAGCCAGCGCCCGATGCCGAACTTAATGGAGTCCAGCCTGCGTGCCGCCGCCGAAGGCCTTGTCGCGCTGGTGGCGGCCTGCAATCGATTGCGCCTTCCGAGGAGGCAGCACCCCTTTGTAGTCGGTGTCCACGCGCCGATGCGCGAGGAGTTGACCCTGCGGGATTTGCCCGTGACCGGGACGATCCCGGTGGGGCTCGAGGGCCGCTACCTCAAGATGGGCGCCAACCCCGCCCGCCCGACGACGCGCGGCCACGATTGGTTCCTGGGCGACGGCATGGTGCACGGTCTCTGCATCGAGGACGGAAAGGCCCTGTGGTACCGTAACCGTTGGATCGGCTCGCATGCAGTTTCCGCAGCGCTCGGCCGCCCCGCTGCCCCGGGGCCGCGCCGCGGCGACGACACCGTCAACACCAATGTCGTCGCGATCGGCGGCCGCGCTTTTGCCGTGGTCGAAGCTGGCAGCTTTCCCGTCTTTTTATCCGAGGACTTGGAGACGCAGCGCTACGATACGTTCGACGGCACCCTCGCCGGTTCCTTCACGGGGCACCCGCATCGCGATCCGGCGACCGGTGAAACACATGCCATCGCCTATGACGGCCGCGTCTGGGATAGCGTGCGCCACGTCGTCATCTCGCCCCTGGGCCAGGTCGTGCGTGACGTAGCAATCCCAGTCGAACACGGCCCTTGCATCCACGATTGCGCGATCACAACCCGCTTCGTCGTCGTGCTAGACCTGCCCGTCACCTTCTCGATGCGGGCAGTGCTGGCAGGACACCGCTTCCCGTTCCGCTGGAACCCGGCCCACCGCGCCCGCGTCGGCCTGCTCCCGCGGCATGGCACGGCCGCCGACATCATCTGGTGCGCGGTCGAGCCGTGCTTTGTCTTCCACGTTGCCAATGCCTACGAAGACGCTGATGGGCGGGTGATCCTCGACGTCATCACCTACGAGAGGGTGTTCGCCTCGGCAGGTGGCGGCCTCGATGCACCGGGCCGGCTGGAGCGCTGGACAGCCGACGCCACGACGGGGCGGGTCGACCGCCGGGTGATCGATTCCGCGGCGCAGGAGTTCCCCCGGATCGACGAGCGTCGCTTCGGGCAGCCCCACCGATACGTCTATACGGGCTCGGTCCCCGCCGACGGCAACACGCAGCTCTTGGGCGCGACGCAACTCTATAAGCACGATCTGGAGACACGGGAGCGGCGCGTTCACGAGTTCGGCCCCGACCGCGTACCAGGCGAGTTCGTGTTCGTGCCGGCGAGGCCCGAGGCTGAAGAAGACGAGGGCTGGCTCGTCGGGCTCGTCGTCGACACGGTGAGTGATACGACCGACTTCGTCATCCTCAACGCGCGCGCATTCGAGGCGCCGCCCGTCGCCGCGGTGCACCTGGGGCATCGGATCCCGCCAGGCTTTCATGGGAACTGGTTTCCAAAGTCGTGGGCCGAGTGACCGTCTCTGGATGCTTCGGCAGTTGATCCGCTTTCCTATGTAATATCTCATGGGGCGCAGGATTGTCCCGTAATGCCCGGGAAGCCGAAATGCCCGTTGCGAGCGACCCGAAGCCTGCCGTCATCCAGGATCACGGAGGAAAGCCGTTCCTCCCCGGCTTCGTGCCCGGACCGCTGGGACCGACAGGTCTCGCTGCCATCGATGCCTACCAGCGGGTAGAAAACGACCTCTCGGTCGGCCAGATCTACCTGCTCGACAACCCGCTGCTGCGGGAGCCCCTGTCCCTGGGACCAGTTAAGCCGCACCTACTTGGCCATTGAGGCAGTACGCCCGGCCTCAATTCCATCTATGCGCACCTCAGGCGCGCCCTTCGATTGCAGATTATACGAGGGTGAGCTTAGGTGGCTGGACGGGCTCGGCCGCAAGCCGTTGAAAAATTCCAAGTACGGACTCGGGTGACGCCTGCGTTGCCGCCCCCTTGGCTACGTCATCCTGGGACCACATCCAGGTGCGTGCAGGGTCGCTCCGCATGGACCAGGCGGGAAACAGTCGCTCGGTCGCATCCGCATAGACGAGTCGCGTGATCTCCAGGTGCCGTTCGTCCTGGACGATCCGCGCATAGGTCGCATCGAGAGCGTCTGCGTTGCCCTCCAAGAGCTGGAGATAGATGTCGCCACGACAAACCAGAGCGCCGGTCAGACCGTCCCGCGTGTTGCAGCGCCGCGATTGGGTGAGGATGCCATCCAGGGTGGATTGATCGAATCCGAACGGACGGGACGCATAGACGAGCTGCACGAGCTTCATTTGGCTAGCCTCCGATCGCGTTACCTTCGAAACCTTGGGGTCACCCGCAGGAGGCGGTTTGGGTGTCAGCCCGCCGCCTTTCTTCGAGGCCGATCTCGAGAAGCCGCTGCGCCAGCAGGACAGCCGTAGGCGCGTCGACGGCGGAGGCATCCGCGCCGACCCGCTCGACGAGTTCGGGCTTATCGAGGAAGACAGGCCCCCCCACCATGATACCGACCGAACGGTTCCGGGAGACGTCGCGGATCGACTGGATCGAGGCCGTGAGCCCTTCGATGCGGGTCTCGCAGCTCAGCGTGAGTCCGACGACATCGAACGACGTCGATCTCACGAGGCTTGCGATCTGCCCCGGGCTGGACGCCAGGCCACTCGTGACCTGCCATCCTGCGACCTGCAGGAACTGCTCCACGACGGCCACGCCAAACGTATGCAGCTCGCCCGGTGCCCCCATCAGGAGGGCCGCCCGGGCCTCGTCGTGAGCGGAGAGCTTCGTTTCGGATCGGTATTGCGAGAGGAGCAGCTGGAGGCGGGCAACGCCCACGGTCACCTCGATGAAGTCGCAGAGGTCCTCGTCCCATAGGCGTCCGAGCAAGGAGGCGGCCGGTGCAAGGAGTTCGAGGAACATGCTCTCGGTCGAATGGCCTTTGGCCAGGTGATCCCTGACGGCGTCCGAAGCGGCCGAGAGATCCGAACCGAGGAGGAGCTGCGTGAAGGCTTCGATCTGTTGCGCGTCAGGTTTGGCGAGCGGAGCGCTCGCCGCGGGCGCAAGCTGCGGGTGAAGCAGCTTCAAACGCGGGATGATGTCTGTTTCGACGATGCGGCTGAGAGCTAGGGCGCGCTGGCGGCTGTCCTCGGCCGTGCGTTTGCGCGCATAGGCAAGCCGAACCTCCGAGACCCAGCCGGCGGGTCGCGCCGACGGATCAGTCCACGCAGTGGTGGACAAAGCGAGGTTTGACATGGTCCGCTCCCCCGAACGCTCTTCCTGTGCCGGGGCGATTGTCGGTCGATGGCCGTGCGCCTCTTGGACCCATCAGAGCGCCGCGCCGACGGAATGTAAAGGCGCTCGCGAAAAGTTCCCGGCTCAACGTGTGCTTTGGTCCGCTCGACAATCCAGAGGGGGTATTCTTGTATCCGCCCCGCGCGCGCTCATCGATCAGGACATCGACGCTGCAGGGATATGGCTGGAAAGTTGCCGAGCGCTGCCGCGACTACAGGCGCCCGAGCGTATGGAGTGGACCCGTGTCGAGTTGCTGCAGGATGCGCGTCAGGGCCGCGATATTGTCCTTGTCGTCGGTGCTTTCGAGGGCGTCCTGCAAGACGACGCGGATGTCCTCGGCTTCGACCTTCTCCATGTCCCAGTTCGGATAGAGCCGCTCCCGCTCTTCCTCACTCTGGCTGAGCGTGACGAGATCGTGATGGCGGGGATCACCCTGGAGGCTCGCGACAAGATCTTGCATCTGGGCCGCCGGCCCCTCGATCCATTGAAAGAAAATGCCACTGCCGAAGACCAAAACTCCGGTGATGCCGCGAGCGAGATTGTTCCGCTGGGCCGCCTCGACAATCCGGTCGACCTCCGCGTCATCGACGCCATCGGCGGCACGGCTGCAGTAGACGAAGTGATACAGAGCGGGCAGAGCGCCTTCGTCCAACTCAGCGCCACGGAGAAAGCCGTATTCGTCCAACATGGGTGGACCCTCTCCAGGGATGCTGGACGAGCCGTTCTGCCCAGCATGAGGACGGCAGGATAGCGCATCTCACCGGATTTGAAACTGGACTTGGTTGCCCAGGTCTTTGCGCCGATATCGCGGGTTCTCCCGCGTGATGGGCCCGTCAGCGCGAACAGCCTCGGCCAATCCCGCCTTTCACGTACCCCTTGAAGGACTGTCTCGAACATGAGGCGCGAGCGCGTAGCGAGGTGACAGCATCCGTTACCGAGTCTTGCTGCCCAGCTGGCAGGCTTCGAACTGAAGAGCGCTGTCTTCGGGTATCCATGGTTTCAACCCGGCACGCAATTAGCTAGCGCCGCAGCTGATTGCCGCTTCCACGGGGCTGCTCCACAAAAGCGAACTGGCAGGAAACCACCAACCCAGTCGTAGTGCGGACTGACCGAAGCCGACCCAAATCTGCCGTAGAAGTCGCTGCGCCACGATCCAAGAAGCGGTCGTTCGTCGGTTAACGGATCCAGAAGTCGCCCTCTGCAACGAGCAGTTTCTTGCCGCTGTCCACTAAGCTCCCAAATCGCGACGTCCGCCTTTCCTAGCGGTCAAGGTTTGCAGGTCCCGCCCTACGACCCTTGGGATGGGTGGATGGCCACAGCCCGATGCTCAAGCCGAGACCGGCGCGCGCAGAAGGGTGTAAGTCTCCCGGTAACTGCGCGGCCCGATGACGGGAAGCAGTAGATTCCTGGCCCAACTCGGTATCCGTGCGGTCCGCGATAGGCGATCGGTCATCGCTTGGACATGGGCCACGCGGGGCCGGCGTAGCGCCTCGTACTCGGCACCGACCATGCCCCATTCGGTCCGCTCGGCAAGCAGCGCGGCCAGCACCAGCGCATCTTCCAGGGCGAGCGCCGCGCCCTGGGCCCAAACCGGTGCCATCGCGTGCGCGGCGTCTCCCACGAGCGCCACCCGGTTCCGGGTCCAGCTCGGAATGCGGACCTCTTTGAGCGGGGAATGATAAAGCGCTTCGGGCTGGGCCAGAACCGCATCAAGGGTGTCGCGGACGAGCGGTGGGAACGATGCAAAGGCAGTCCGGAAGGCCGCCAAGTCCTGCCCCCGTCCGGCGGTCTCGCCGACTGAGACCCAGCCGTAGACCTCGCCATGGTCGACGGGGATGAGCAGGAACAATCCGTTTGATCCAGCCCAAAGCGTCCACGCGTCAAGGCCTGGGTTCGGCGCCATGAAGCGCCAGCTCGCTGGGGCCAGCATCGCCGCTCCAAGCGCGGAAGCGCCGAACGTGTCGCTTCGAACCCGCGAGTGGACACCGTCGGCGCCGACGAGGAATCCGCCGGTTTCGGCCGTCCCATCCTGAAGCTCGACCGCGACGCCCCTCGGCATCTGCCGGACGGCGCTGATCTCAGATCCCGGCCGGAGATCGGTCGGGGGAAGGTCGAGCGTCAGGAGGCGCAGCAGGTCGGCGCGACGCACACAACGCGGGCACGCTTCTTCCCCCCAGAACGCCGCCTCGTCGATTCCGAAGAGGAGGCGCCCGCTCTCGGTGCGGTACTCGCGCCGACGGACGGGTGAGCCGATGTTGCGCAGGGCTTCGCTCAAGCCGAGCTGGCGGAGAGCTTGGACTGCGTTCCCCGGCAGGTTGATGGCGAGGCCCGCATCGGCCGGCGTCGGGCGCCGCTCCAGGGTCAGCGAGGGAATGCCGCGTCGCTGCAGCGCTCGCCGCATGGCAAGTCCGGCGATACCGCCCCCGGCTATAAGCACCCGGCCCGCTGCGCTGTCGTCCATGCTGTCTCGCCTCGTTGCCTGGCCCGTCGTCATCGTGACCGCGGCGTCGTCAAGCGCAGGGCCATGCTGGAGAAGACACCATCCCGGCGGATCAGCCCGTGCATCAGCGCGGCACCGAGATGGGCGAGGATGAGACCGAACAAGGCGTAGGCCAGCACCGTGTGAAGTGGACGCAGCCAGGCGTAGATCGTGGGATCGCGCGGCAGGATCGGCGGGAGCACCACCGCGCCGCCAAGCCCGATGGGGTACCCGGCCGCCGACAGCATCGCCCAACCGATCAGCGGCAACCCGAGCATCAAGCCGTAGAGCAGGATGTGCGAGGCGTGCGCAGCCTGTCGCTGCCAGCCCGGAAGGTCCGCCGGCAGTTCGGGCGGCGGATGACGCCAGCGGTTGACGAGGCGGAGCGCCGCGAGGATCAGGATGCCGATGCCGAGGGGGCGGTGCAGCGCCACGAGGGCGTCATAGTGCGCCAGAGAGGTCACCATCGCCACGCCGATGAACAGCATGGCCAGGATCATGCCGGCCATGGCCCAGTGCAGCAGCCGGGCCGGTCGGTTGAAGTTCATGGTGGTGCTCACAATCCGGCTCCTGCAGCGGGGACATCGTGGACTGCGCTCGGGGCCTTCGGCTCGCCGGCGCGTCGCGTGAAGGATTGCGCGTAGGCCGCCGAGCGCGCGCTGAGCAGCGGATCGTCCGATCCCGCGATGCCGGCGGGCAGGACCAGGGGGTCGAAGTTCACGTCGCGGCAATTGCCGCTGGCCTCCGCCTCCGTCGCGGTCACGATCACCGTCCCGAGGTCGAGGCTCGTCCGCTCGGCCGGCCAGGGACGCGTCGCGTCCGCTGTTGGATCGCCTGCGTCGCCGAGGGTGGCGACAAGGTGCCAGCGGACGGGCGCCCGACGGACCGCGGACTCGAAGTCGTCGAACAGGTAATTCTTGTCCGCGCGTGCGGTCTGGGCCGCACTCTCGGCTGTGACGGCCTGCTCCGGCACGAACGCCCAGCGAACGGGCGTTTGCGTGCCGTCTCCGGCAACGAACCGGAAAGCGTTCAAGCCCCGGAAGGTGTCGTCGGAGAACCCGGAGGTGATCGTGCGCGCTTTGATCAAGGCCGCCGCCGTCGCGCTCTCGGGGTTCGCGGCGAAGAAGGCTTTGAGTGCCTCGGGATCGGGCTTGCCCGTGGCCGGATCGGGCTTGGCGGCGAGAAGCTGGGCATAGAACGCCTCCGAGGTCCGCACCGGGAAGACCGGGATGTCGTTGTTGCCGGTGCGCCATTCCTCGCCGTCGGGAAGTTGGAAACGGAGTGCGAGGCTGCGGACCGTGGTCGATGCATCTGCTGCGTAGGGCTGGCCGCCCGCGAGCGCGATGCGCCCGGTGACCGGGGTGATCTGACCCGCCGCGAACAGCGACGCCTTCGATAGTCGCGCGCCCCGGCCGGTACTCTCGAAGCGGCCGGCTAGGCAGAGCCCCTTGGCGTGGTTACGCCGGAATCCCGGATGCGGGCCGTTGACCCGCTCGAAGCGGTCGACGATCCGAGCCTGGGTCAGGGCGCCCGGCGAGAACCAGCCGCCGACATAGGCGAAGGCGCCCGCAGCACCGACGACAAGCCCTCCGATGGCACCGAGCCGCAGGAGGACGGCGCGCGGGTTCAGAGCCGGACTAGCGCCGGTCAGGTCGTTGAGGAGGGACATAGCTGGCCTTCAGATCTTCTTCGCGGTGGCGCGGCGGATGTCATTGGCGAGTGGGTGAAGGACCACCGGGTCGGCCGCTCCTACAAGGCTGTAGCCGAGCCCGTCCTGAGCCCAGGCGTAGCCGTTCGACGTCGCGGAGATGTGCGTCTGCATCGGCGCGTCGCCGGGCACGGACATCGGCCGCATCAGCATCACGAAGCGCGCGCCGTGCCCGTCATCGTACATCAGCAGCCCGGCGGGCCCCTGCTGCGTCGCGACGAGGCGCCCGCCCATAAGGTGATAACCGGAGCTGCTAAGGTCCGGCACGCCCACCGGCCGCTTGAGCCGGGCCGAGAACCAGCCCGCGAGTTCGTCCCGGTCGGCGGCAGCGAGCTCGACGGGCCGGGTGTGGTCCGGAGCATAGACCGCGTAGTTCATGCTCGCCGCCTGGGCCAACGCTTCGATCCCAGCCGGCGCCGACGAGACCACATCGCGCAGGCCCCAGCCTCCGGCGCCGCCGAGGAGAAGAAGCAGACCGGCTGCCATCGCCTGCCAGACGGGACGTTGCGGGCGACGGCGTGCCTCGACGATCCGCGACAGGTTCAGCTGGGCAGGGACCGGCTCCGCGGCGATGGGCGCGAAGGCGGCCCGCATCTCCTCGCCGAGGGCGACGAGGCGGTCGACGCGCGCCCGCGCCTCGGGATGGTCGTTGAGATAGGTTTCGACCTCGCGCCTGCGGGCGGCATCCAGCCGCTCGTCCAAGAGGCGCTGGAGATCGTCGTCGCTGATGGGACGCATGGTCATTTCACCCTCCGCAGGAGCGGCCGCTTGGCCGGAACGGCCGCCTCCGCGCCGTCCATCAGCTGGAGCATCCGGTCTCGGGCCCGTGACAGCCGGGACATCACGGTGCCGGTCGGGATGGCGAGGATTTCCGCCGTTTCGGCGTAGGACAGGCCCTCCACCGTCACGAGGAGGAGGACGCTGCGCTGCTCCTCCGGCAGGGCATCGAGCGCGCTCATCAAGTCGCGGTGGCGAAGGCCGCTCTCCTGTGTGGGTGCCACAGCGAGGTTGGCTTCCGCCGTATCCTCGATCGGCATGTGCGCACCTCGCCGCGCGCGCTGGCGCATCTGCGTCACGGCGAGGTTGTGGAGGATGGCGAAGAGCCAGGTTCGCGTGTCGCCATCGACTTGGCGCTGGTGCCACCGACCGACGGCCCGTTCCAGGCAATCCTGGACGAGATCGTCGGCATCGGTGGGATTGCGCAGGAGAGCACGGGCGTAGCGGCGGAGGACCGGGATCAGCGGCTCGATGAGGCGCATCATGTCCGTCATGTCCGATCTCCTGGCATGGGCGGGACCCCTCCGTGCGCAAGCCAAACGATGTGAGTCTGCTCTGGGCTTGGCTTCGGAGGCATGGACGCTGCCAATCCGGGATTATTCCACGCACGCGGCGATCTTTTTCAGGCTCGCATCACGTACGCATGCTCGGTGATGTGGCTAGGAATACGAGCATCAAAATTCTTCGACGCGACCTGGAATAAGCAGCCGAAGACGTCGTCTGTCCGGCATCCCTGCTTAGCGTTGGTCGATCAGGCAGGAAATACTGGAGATTGAACATGACGATGCTCAAGACTGTTTCGGCCCTCGTTTTCGCGTCTGCCTGCACCCTTGCCGCCTTGACCGGAGCCTCCCAGGCCCGGACCGTTTCCCATCCCACCGAGGACCCGTCGACCACGGGCTCGGTCCTGCCGCAGGCGCGGTCAGCCTACTGGCTCGGCGGGATGGACACCGACAGCGGCAACGCGCGGAACCCTGCCCTTCCAGGCTATGCTCAGGGGCGCGGCCAGGAGACAGGCGGCCCCGCCCGTGAGCTGATCCCGAACTAGCCCGGCTTTCCCCGAGCGCGGACGAGCCCGCGCTCGGGAACGCTCGACACCATCCAGTCAAAGCAAATTGTTTGAGACCGGTACCGCGGTCCAGACGCAGGCATCATGCGAGCAACCGGGGACGGTCGCCCGCGCGCGGGTTCGACTGAGAGGGATGGCCAGTGTTTTGATTTTACGACCGTAACGCTCCCGCGTGCCGATGAAACGCTGCAGACATCTGCGGGAGGCAGACACTCAACAGGCGCAGCAAGGGTTAGTCGCCCTCTGAGCGCATTCCGAGGTGTCTTCTATATCTGAGCATAGCCTAATCCGTCACATCGCCGGGTTGGTAGTCTCGCTTATGAAGCGCAGACGCATCTCGATTATAGGCAAATAGCATTCGAGGACGAGGAAAAGGTGATGCAAATTCTGGCCGATCATTCCAGCTTGAGGCCACCCCCCAAAATAGCGCCTCCCTACAAATTTAACATCGGCGCTGCAGACATCGTTGTTGTCTCCGACGGGGTGCTTGATATTGGGCCTCCGGCCATCGCGTTCGGCGGCAGCCCGACGGAAGAGCTTGAACGGCGCTTGAAGCAAAATTTCTTGCCGACCAAAAGCATCACGATCCCCATGAATATCCCCGTTATCTCTATAAACGGAAGAAATGTGATTTTTGAAACTGGGATCGGATCCTCGAAAATTTTCGGGAGCAGCGATGGCTTATTGCAGGATGGCTTGATAGCAGCTGGTATCCATCCAGGAAGCATAGACGCTGTTGTGTGCTCGCACCCTCATCCCGATCATATCGGCGGGCTGTGCGATGACAAAGGCAATCCCCAATTTCCAAATGCCACAATTTATTTGACAAAGATTGATTTTGATTATTGGACCGACGAATTATATTTTGAATCACCAATTGGTTTCGCGGTTCGGATAGCGCGAAACAACCTGCTGCCAGTGAGAAATCGGATTGCTTTCTTCAAAGACAATGAAGAATTCTTGCCGGGAATACAGGCCATTTTTACGCCAGGCCATACCGCAGGACATAGTTGCTTTCGGCTTCACTCAGGTGATGAGCAACTGTATATTATTGGCGATCTGGTGCATCATGCGGCATTGATTTTCGAAAGTCCAAACCTCAAGTTTTTTGCTGATATTGACCCGGATCAGGCAGTAAAATCAAGGATAGGCCTGCTATCAAGCATCGCTGAAACGCGCGCACGCTTATTTGCATGCCATTTTCCATGGCCTGGTTTGGGTCATGTTGCTGTCGACGGCGACGGCTTCAGATACTATCCTAGCGAAATTCGATGGTAAAATTGATTATCATCCATCAAGGCTGAGTTTCGCTACCCTCAAGGAAATGACCGTCAACCGGGGTGTTCAGACCCTCAAAGATCCGGAAACTCTCCTGCCAAGTGGTCGATCAGGGATCGGACGCCGGGCGGCAGGCCGCGGTGGGTCGTGAAAACCAGATGGACGATGCCGTCCCTGCTCCGCCAGTCCCGGAAGACACGGACGAGCCTTCCGGCGTCGATGTGTGCTGCACAGGCGTGATCGGGCAGGAAGGCAACGCCCAGTCCGTCCGCTGCGGCATCGCAGAGAACGGCGTAGTCGGCGCAGGTCAGGCGCGGCTCGTGGCGCATCACATGCGCTGTTCCGTCCTCTCGCTCCAACATCCAGGTGGTTTCACCCACCTCGTCGCTCGTGCCCATGGTCGGGACGGACGCGAGTTCGGCAAGGCCGGCGCCGAGGCCGTTCGCGAACCGCGGGCTTGCGACGAGGATCCAGCGAGAGCGGCCGAGTGACCGCATGGTGAGGGACGCATCGCTCGTCAGCTCGTGTCGAACGCGCAGCGCGACGTCGATCCGCTCCTCGATCAGGTCGACGGCTCGATCCGTCACGACGAGTTGGAGCTGGACCTTTGGGAAGCGGTCGAGGAAACCTCGCACGATAGCGGAGACGACCTTCACGAGGTTCCGCGGGCAACTCATGCGGATCCGCCCATGCGGTTCAGCTTGGGCTTCCGCGATGAGCGCTTCGGCCCGCTCCTCCTCCAGCATGATGGCGCGGCAACGCTCGTAGAAGGTCTGTCCGACTTCAGTGACGCGGAAGCGCCGGCTGGAGCGCTCGATGAGCCGCACCCCAAGTCGGGCTTCCAGCGCCGAGACACGCCGGCTCAGCTTCGACTTCGGCTCGCGAAGCGCCCGGCCTGCGGCGGTGAAGCCGCCATGGGCAACGACCTCGGCGAAGGTGACGTAATCGTTGAGGTCTGGGCGCATCATCGTTCCCCGATTGGAACGCTAAGTGCCATTTCCACTGCCTGTTCGCATCATCGTTCTGGGAGCATCTCTCTCGTCAGCGGCTCACACGCAGCCGAACCATGGAGAGCGATGATGACCGGCAGATTCCAGGACAAGGTGGTGGTGGTGACTGGTGGCACCAGCGGCATCGGCCTCGCCGCCGCCAAGGCCTTCTCGCGCGAGGGCGCCTCGGTGTTCGTGACCGGTCGCCGTCAGGACGCGCTCGACGCGGCGGTAGAGCAGATCGGCGGCCGGGTCACCGGCGTTCGGGGCGACATGGCGAACCTCGCCGACATCGACCGCCTCTACGATGCCGTCCAGCAGAAGCACGTGCAGATCGACGTCGTCTTCGCCAATGCCGGCGGTGGCGCGTTCGCGCCGCTCGGTACCATCACCGAAGAGCAGTTCGATAGCACCTTCGATACCAACGTGAAGGGCACGCTCTTCACTGTCCAGAAGGCCCTTCCGCTTCTGAAGGATGGCGGCGCGGTGGTGCTGACCGGCTCGACCGCTGGCAGCGAAGGGACGCCGGCCTTCAGCGTCTATTCCGCTAGCAAGGCAGCCGTTCGCAACTTCGCGCGCACCTGGATCCTCGACCTGAAGGAGCGTCGCATCCGCGTCAACGTGGTCAGCCCCGGTGCGACGCGCACGCCGGGCCTCGTCGGCCTTGCCGGCGACGATGCCGAGAAGCAGCAGGGCCTTGTTGATTTCCTGGGCTCTCGCATCCCCCTCGGACGCGTCGGCGAAGCGCCCGAGATCGCCAATGCGGTCCTGTTCCTGGCCTCCGACGAGGCGAGCTTCGTCAATGGCGTTGAGCTGTTCGTCGATGGCGGTCAGGCACAAGTCTGACGAGGCGGGTTGAACGCTCACAGATCAAGAGCTGTCATCAACCGACGCTACTCTCGTGGTTTCGCCTTCGCTGATCCCTGTCCGCGGTCAGCTACCGAAAGCCGACGACGTGAGCAACCATGCCCGCTTCTCGCCGAATTTCATGAGAAGCGGACTGGCCGCTTGCCACCCAAAGCGGTCATTTCCGAGGGGCTTGGCACGATACGAACGCAGAGCAGCCCCGCGCGCGATGTTGCGATGCAACATGATGCGGTCTCGTTCGTTGTGACACCGTTACCCTCGCATCACCGCGTGAGGGACGGCACGAGGAGACCCGTCCGCCGGAGGGAACTCCGCTACTGCCACCCTCGGAAGGCTCCACGATGCGTCTCGCTCCAATCCTCGCGACCCTTACCCTCGTACTCTCGCCGCTTCCGGCGCTCGCATCGTCCTGCGCCGAGCAGATCGGGACCATCGAGCGCCGTCTCGACAGTGCCGGAGCCGTCCAGGTCACCGGCCTGCAGGAGGGTCACACGCTGCGGACGGGATCGCCCCGCGGCGTCGAAGGCGTTCGCAAGGGCGCGCCGAGCGACCTCGACATGGTTTCGACGGCTGATCATGTGACGTCCGCGAGGGGGTTAATCATTCGCGCGACGGACGAGGACCGGCGCGGCGACAAGCGCTCCTGCGAGAACACCATGAGCGAGGCCAAGGTCATGATCGGCGCCCTGCCGTAGGCACCGAATAATGGGCCGGTCCGGGATCAGCCCGGATCGGCCTGCCATCGACATGGGAGCGCAAGGTGATGCTGGGACCCGCCGAATTCGAGGACATGCGACTGGACCTTGCCGCCGCCGAACAGGCGGCGCTGTATGATATTGCCTTCGCCAGCCTAAATCGCCATTGGACCGCCCGCGGCGCGACCTCGGTTGGCAGCGTCTCGCGGATCTGCGAACTCGTCCATGCCTGTGCCGCCGACCGTGCCAGGTCAGATTGGAAGGCTGTCGTGACGGAAGCGACAGGTGAGGCCGGCTTCTATGTCCGATGGGACGGCGACGAAGTCGTGTCGCTTGTCACCCGCCCTTAAGTATCAGTGGATTATGCCAGGAAGCTGCGCCGGACGTCCCGTAACATTGCCAGCGTGTCCATGTCGGCCCAAAGCCCTTGCAAGGCATCGGAGGTATCGAAACCGGTCGCAGCGAGGATCATGGTGGTGTCGGCCTGCGCGGACGTCGAGGTTTCCGCGTCGGCGACGCAGGCGTTCAACTCCGCAAGGCATTCCGCCCTCCGAATACCTGAAATCGTTGTTCTTACGGGCATTGATCGCCTCCCGCCGACCAATGCCGACGAATCCTTCTAGCACGAAGCGTTCGTCGCGTGTGTAAAACCATGAGGCGGATTATTGGCCCATCTTGTTAAACTTCTGTCAGCCCCAGCCCGGATCTCGCACTCTCCCTCCGTTTCATGTAGGATTAATCCTTATCGAAGGGGTGGGCCTGATGTCGGATAGACGGGAACTCTACCAAAGCCCCAACGGGGACTCCTGGCACCTCGGGCGGGAGCCGACGAATGGTCGGGCGTTCGTCATCCACCAACCCAACGGCCCATCCGGCGGACGGCTCCGCCACGTCGAGCTTGGGGCCTTCCTCAGCGACGGAACGGGCAAGCCCGAGCAGCAGGCGCTTCTCCGCCTGATCGGAACGCTCGTGGACGTTCCCCCTTACGCCGACCGGATGGACGGCAGGCAGCCGAAGACGACGCTGCCATCCGTACCCTGACGTCGGAAGTGGCCGTTACGTCCTCGGCATGATGCTCCGGCAAGCTTTCAGGCCGCCTCGGGTACGCCTCGTAACGTAAGAATCGCCTCGGCCTCGAAGAGGGCCGTCACGGCCTTGCCGAGCCTGTTCAACACGGCCTCATCCATTATGACCGGGAATGCCATCTCCAACGCCCGGGTCGCTCCAACGATGGCCGCCCGCGCCGCCGATGAACGCGGCATACGTCGGATTTCGATGATGGGCATGGGGCATCCTGTGAGGATTTGAGTATGCGCCACGATTGGATATTCGCCTAAGCTTATCGCGGATTGCCCCGCTGACCCGGCCGCCGGCTCGATGGACACGGTCACATCCAACTCCCGTCGTTGATCCGTGCTCTGATCGGCTGCCGCTCCGCCAGGGCGTGAGCTTGGGCGATCCCGGCCGCGAGGGCGGCGGAGGCGGAGGGATAGGAACCTTGGGACCGGTACGGGTGATATCCCGCCGTCGTGACCGACCATCGGAAGCGGCCCTTCTCGCTCCGGCAGGCCGAGACGGCCACGCTGTGATCGGGCAACGAGGGAATGCGCATCGTTAGGTCATCCCACGTCGTCTCGTCCCGACCAAGCGGTATCTTTCCTCGCGTGAACTGCCTGGCAGAGGCCTTCGGACAGCCGAGATGCGCTCATTGACACGTGCTGGCTCGGGGACCTTATGAAACTGCCTGCAGGATGCATCCCGTGACAACTGAAACCCCGAGCCCGTCCGCGTGGACGGCGGATCACTTGCGTCTCGCCGTCGACGCGGCGGGGGTGGCGCTGTGGTCCTGGAACGTTGATGACGACTCCTTCACGATGGACGCGCGCGGCTACGGCCTCTGGGGGGCCCCCCTTGATCGGACGGTCACCTTCGAGGACCTGTCGGCGTTCATCCACCCCGCCGACCGCGACCGGGTGCGTGCGGCCTTCTCGGCGACGCGGGCCCTGATGGGCACCTACGAGATCGACTTCCGCATCCTGCACGGCAAGGAGGTGCGCTGGGTCTCGGCCCGGGGCCAGGGCAACGACCACAATATCGTCGGTCGGACGATGTTCGGCGTTTTTCTTGACGTGACCGGCCGCAAGCAGGCTGAGGAGGGCCATGAGCTTCTCGCCGGCGAGATGAGCCACCGGGTCAAGAACCTGCTCGCCATCGCGTCCGGCCTTACCGCCATCACCTCGCGTTCGACGACCACCTCCGTCGACATGGCTCGCGAGCTCACGCAACGCCTGACCGCCTTGGACCGGGCCCACGACCTCGTCCGGCCTCTACCCGGCAGCGAGGGCAAGGCAGCGCTCCTCGGCGACCTGATCGCGATCCTCCTGGCGCCCTACGACGACATGGGTGCCTTCAGCGGCCGCATCCGGGTGTCCGTGCCGCGGATGGGCGTCGGAGAGGCCGCGGCGACGACTTTAGCGCTTGTCGTGCACGAGCTCGCCACCAACTCCCTCAAGTACGGTGCGCTCTCGGTTCCGACGGGCACCCTCGACGTGTCCTGCTCATCGCAGGAGCACGTGGTCGTGATCGCATGGACGGAGAGGGGTGGGCCCGCGGTGGTCGAACCTTCCGGGCCCGGGGGATACGGAAGCAAGCTCCTGGAACGTGCCATGACCCGGCAACTGGACGGCTCGATCCATCGGGAATGGAATACGGCTGGTGTTATCGCCACTCTCATGATGAACAAGGCTTATCTCGCTTCCTGAAATGGCCCGTCCGGACAGCTGGTAGACATGCAGAGTGGGCTGGAATCCAAAGAAAGGCCGGCCTTGCCCTTCTTACTGGCAGCCTGGTTGATTTGCGGCGTACGAACGGTGCGTCACGCGCACGTAGCCGATCAGGCCCCAGAGAGAGTTTGACCCGAACCCTTCCGGAACGAGGTGAAGCGGTCCTGCTCGTCGAGCGGCAGGTCCATGACGAAGCTCAGCCCAGCGACGTCGAAGTCGAGATGCACCGTTCCCCCGAGCTCGTGGCTGATGCCACCGTTGATCAGGCGCGTGCCGAACCCCTCGCGGTGCGGCACCGCGAAGGCCGGCCCGCCACTCTCGCGCCATTCCATCGCGAGCCTGTGGGCAGCGCCCTCCGTTGTCGCCACGCGCCACGTGATGTCCATCCGCCCCGCCTCATCGGAGAGGGCCCCGTACTTAGCGGCGTTCGTCGTGAGTTCGTGCAAGGCCATGCCGATTGGCACCGCGAGTTCGGATGAGATCCTCACGGTCAGTCCCCGAAGCGTGATGCGCCCGTTCTCTTCGATACGTATCCAGCTTGGCCCTGAGCATGCCCTCGAACGAGACGACCTGGGCCTGATCCTCCGTGATGAGAGCATGGGTCTAGGCGATCGAGACGATGCGACCGGTGAAAGCCCTCCCGAACTCGGGAAGCGAGACGGCCGAGCGCATGGTCGCGTTCAAGATGTAAGCGAACGGCCGCCTTTTCGATTTCTTCTCGTCAAGTGGACAGACCGCATTCCACCCGACACGGTCGTAGAGCGGACAAACGGGTCTCGACCCGACCCGGTCCTTCAGGCCACCTGCTTCCCTGCTCGTGAAGTGCCATTCGGAACATTGCTGATTAGCGAGCAAACTCGCCCTTGGGCATGCTTCGCAGAAGCGTCCAGTCGGACCGTATCGAGGTGGCATCGAACGCGACTTGGAGGTTCTATGCTCGCGTGACTGTGAGAGGCATCCTAAGCAACGATCACAGTCGGTGAACTTTGTGCAGGGGTGCGGCCACGTTCGGGGCATGCCTTTCATCCTCCTGTACCGATGAGTTTTCGATGACGCCTCAATTCTGGCTTTGGCTCGGCTTCGCCGGCATGGCAGCGGGTGCCGCCGCGATCCTGTTCATTGGCAAGCGACGGACACCCGCTGAGGAGGCGGACACCATCATCCACGGGATCGTGCCGATCATCGCGGCCTGCTCCTATTTCGCCATGGCGACGGGGCAGGGAAGCCTCGTCCTGCCCGCCGGTCCCGACGCGGCGGACACCGCGCGCCAGTTCTATTTCGCCCGCTACGTCGACTGGACCTTCACCACGCCCCTACTGCTCCTCGGCCTCTCGCGCACCGCGATGCATTCGGGCATGCGCCGGCCGGCCGTCGTCTGGGGCCTGATCGGGTCCGACCTGATCATGATCGTCACCGCCCTGGCCTTCGGTCTGTCGACGGTCGCCTGGATCAAGTGGACCTGGTTCGCGATCTCCTGCGGCGCGTTCCTCGCCGTCTTCTACGGGATCTTCGTGCAGCTGCGCGAGGAGAATGCCGCGGAGCGGGCCGACGTGCAGTCCGCCTTCCGGCGCAACGCCGTGTTCCTCACGGTGGTCTGGTGCATCTACCCCGTGGTGCTTCTCGTCGGCCAGGATGGCCTCGGCATCCTGTCGCCGGCGGTGGCCCTGGCCGTGGTCGCCCTTTCGGACCTGACCGCAAAGGTCGTCTACGGGATCGTGGCCACGCGGGAAACGACACGCGCCGTCGACCGTGACCTGGCCGAGGGCCGCGCCACCGCCACGCCGCTGCGCCGGGCGGCCTGACCCGGATGGCGGCTCGTGCGTCCATTCCGGTCCTCGTGACCTCCGTTCGGACGAGCCGCCGACGCATGGGTTCGGCGGGAGCGGGTCTCCTGCCCTTGGCGGGCATCATCGTGGCGCTCGCCCTGGTCGCCTCGGCCGCCCTACCGCGCGAGGCGTCCTGGCTCGCGGCCCTGGCGATCATGATCGTGCTGGGCGTGCCGCACGGCGCCCTCGACGGCGCCGTGGCTGCGCCCCTGCTGCGCCCGCGCTACGGCTGGGCGTGGTTCGGGATCTTCGCGGTTCCCTACCTCGGCCTCTCGGCCCTGGTCCTGCTCGCCTGGCAGGTCGCGCCCTTGGTGACCCTGGCGGGCTTCCTCGCCCTGTCGGTCCTGCATTTCGGCGAGGAGGATGCCGGCCCGGGCCGGCCGTTCGAGGCCCTCGTGCGCGGCGGGCTGCCGATCGCGCTGCCGGCGCTGCTGCGGCCCGAGGAGACCGCCGCGCTGTTCGCGGCCGTCACGCGAGTGCCGATGGCGCATCTCCCCGCCTGGTGGATCGCCGCCGCCTGGCTCTGGCTCGCGATCGCTGTCGCCTGGGTGCTGGTGCGCCGACGCCGGGGCGCGGTCCTGATCGAAATGGCCGTCCTGGCGCTCGCCTTCCGGCTGCTGCCGCCGCTGACGACCTTCACCTTGTACTTCGTCGGCCTTCACGCCCCCCGGCACATGCGCGCCCTGGTGCGAGACCCGACCCGGGCACCGGGCATCGACACGATGCGCAAGGCTGTCCGCGCCTCGCTGCCGGTCTTCGGGCTGACGCTTCTCCTGGGCGCGGCCCTGTGGCCGCTCTACGCCGCCGGCGCGAACGACCCCGCCGCCACCCTTCTGTGCCTCACCCTGCGGATGCTGTCGGCCCTGACCGTGCCGCATGTCCTCCTCGACCGGATTGCAGGGCGGTACGAGAATTAGCGCCCCATGCGGGTAGAGGCATCGCCGCTCGGAAGACGCGGCCTCGATATCAAATGTCGGTCAATCATCAGCCGTGCTCGTAAGCCGCCATTCCGCTTCCCACCCAACCCAGTCGTAAAATTACTCGACAGGTGTCGCTCCCGCGGCAGTCCTTCTGCTCCGTCAAGCCCATATCATGCATGCGCCGTCGGGAGCTCCGTCACCTGCGTGGTGTAGCGCGGACTGCGCATTTCAAACTTTGTCGACCACGTGCGCTTCTCGGTGAGCCCAGCGCGGGCCGGCACGACGGCACCCCGGCCAAAGCGCGCGTTGCAGGCGTCCATCGCCGCCATCAGCGGCGCGCTGCGCTCGCGGTCGAGTTGTCCGATCAAGGCTCGTGGCGCCATGTCGAGCGCCATCAGGTCCGTCGTGACCACGCCGGCCTTGCTGTAGCGCCAGGGCCGATCACCCGGCGCCTCGCGCCAGGTGCGCGCCACACCGGCCTGGGCCGCCTTGATCAGCGCCAGCGTGTCGTTCGTGGCTTCCGGCAGCGTCACGGTGGTGGAGACCGAGCGCATCGGATCGCCGCGGTCATGCTCGCTCGTGTGGTAGAAAACCGAGACGTGCGTGGTGCCGAGGCCGCCGCGCCGAAGCTTCTCGCCAAGCCGCGTCGCATGGGCGGCGACCGCCTGCTCAAGCGTCTCTCGCTCGGTGATGCGCCGGGAGAACGAGCGGGTGACCGCGCAGCCCTTGCGCTGAGCCGGCATCAGCTCGAGCGGCAGGCAAGCCAGCCCGCGCAGCTCGTAGATGATGCGCTCGCCCACCACCGTCATGGCCTTTCGGACAGGCCGAGGGTCGAGGTCGCGCAGATCCGCTACCGTGTCGACGCCGAGCCCGATCAGCTTGGCGAGCGAGGCTCGGCCGATACCCCAGACCTCGGCCACCGAGACCCGGCAGAGCCAGTGATCGTAGGCGACCGGGTCGGTCAGGTCGCAGACGCCGTCGCAATCCGGGATCGTTTTGGCGATGTGGTTGGCCAGCTTGGCGAGCGTCTTCGTTGGGCCGATGCCCACACAGGTCGGGATGCCGGTCCAGGCCCGCACCGTGGCGCGCAGATCCCGGGCTAGCGTCACCCGATCCCGGTCGCGCACGTCCGAAAGGTCCAGGAAGCTTTCGTCGATGGAATAGATTTCCACCGCCGGCGAGAAGTCGCGATAGACCGCGTTCGTGCGGGCGCTCATGTCGCCGTAGAGGGTGTAGTTCGAGGAGAACACCCGCACGCCATCGCGCCGGCACTGCTCGCGGATCTTGAAGAAGGGGTCGCCCATCTTGATGCCGAGCGCCTTGGCCTCGGCCGTACGGGCGATGGCGCAGCCGTCATTATTCGAGAGCACGATCACGGGCACCCGGGCGAGCTTCGGATCGAACACGCGCTCGCAGGAGCAGTAGAAGCTGTTGCCGTCGATCAGCGCAATGGCCCGGCTCATCGCACCAGCCCGGCACGCGCCACGTGCCAGCGGATGGAGAAGCGGATCACGCCCCAGATCTCACCCTCCACAAGGTCTTCGACCGCGAAGGCCGGCAGATCGGGATTGTCAAAGGCGAGGCGGGCGACGTTCCCCTCGAGGACGAGGCGCTTCACGCTCATCGTGCCATCGACGATCGCCACCACGACGCTGCCGTTGCCGGGCTCGAGACTACGGTCGGCCACGGCGAGATCCCGGTCGAAGATACCGGCCCCGCGCATGCTGTCGCCCGAGATGTTCCAGGCGAAGGTGGCGGGCGGGTTCGGCGCGAGCCAGCGCGGCAACTCCAGCGCACCTTCCAGGAAGTCGTCGGCCGGGGACGGGAAGCCGGCGCAGAGAGCCGCCCCCTGGATGGGGATGCGGACGGTACTGGCGCTGTGAGGCGGAAGCTCCGCGACCTGCAGCAGCCTCACCGACGCTCTCCGGCCGGCGGCACTCCACGGACGTAGCCCCGCGAGATCAGCCGGTCCCGCTGCA
The DNA here is from genome assembly GCF_001422885.1 of Methylobacterium sp. Leaf104. Classification (GTDB taxonomy): domain Bacteria; phylum Pseudomonadota; class Alphaproteobacteria; order Rhizobiales; family Beijerinckiaceae; genus Methylobacterium. The sequence goes on from NZ_LMMZ01000014.1 coordinate 31,444, forward strand.
GCGTGCGGCGCTCGGCTTCCATGAGGTCCGCCAGCGCATCCTCGATTGCCCGAACGAGGGCGGCCCAGGTGTCGCCCCGCGCGGCCCGGTGATAGGCGAGCGCGATCGCCTCGGCCTCGCTCAGGCGGATGTCCACAGACGGTTCGACGGGCTGGGCCTGCATTTAGATCTGTCTCCCGCTAGAACACAACGGGAACAAACCGCATCGGCGCGCGTGGTTCAATCGAAACGGCCACGCCTGGAAACGCGGCGGTGGACGCCTGTGGAGTGCGGGGTCAAAGGCCAATGCCGACGCGGCTTTACCGCTTCCACTGCACGGACGGGCACGATCTTGTCGTGGATCTGCGCGGCCGGCGAGTGCCGACGCTGGCATTGGTGCGCCTACACGCTGAACGGGTCGCGCTCGAGCTCATGCTCCACGGTACGCGGCTCGATTGGTCGGCTTGGCATGTCGAGGTCTACGACGCGGACGGCTGGTCGGTGATGACGAAGGCGTTCACCGACGTTCGATACGATCGCCGGGTGGCGCACGACGGAGGAGACGCACCGTGGCGATGAAGACGACGTTCGTGGTCCAGACCTTCGTGATCAAGCGGAAGCGGTTGGTTCCAGGTGACCGAGAGGTGGCCCCAACCGAGAGCGGAGCGCTGAAGAAGGCTGAGGCGATGGCCAGCCGGATGCCGGGCACGGCCGCACTCAAGATCGTGGCGGACGACGAAACCGGGGAGTTGGAGGCCGCGACGATCCTTGGGCAGTTCGGCGAGATCCCGGAGGACTTCGCAGAGAGCCTTCAGGGTGGATGATCAGGTAGGCGGAGCCACCATGACGTTCGAAGAACAGGCCGCCGAACTGCATGCTCTGGACGCCTTGGCGGTGAGCCTGGGCCTGTCAGATGCCGAGTTCGTTCGGATCGCCCGCGAGGTCACCGCACCTGGCGGGGCTTCGCCGGGCGCGCTCCTGACAGAGATCAGGCAGCGAATTCGCACCGCGAGGCCTCGACGGCCTACTGTCCGACGTCAGCACCTGTGGGACAGAATGAGGGTCTTCCCGAACGGAGGATGGCTGGTTCATCGTAGCCCCTGAGGAGCGAAGATGAAGCAGCCATCCG
>NZ_LMMZ01000015.1 GCF_001422885.1 Methylobacterium sp. Leaf104
TCCTCGGCGCGCTCGCCGGCTTCCTCGGCGGCCGCCTCGGCGCCCCCAAGCCCGACACCCTCGTGGCCGGATACGACGCCCGCCGCGCCTGAACGGAGCCCCGGCCGGTCTCCGCGACCGGCCGGTTCCCAGAACCGCAGGAGATCTTCGCATGAGCAGCACCACCGACAAGCTGAAGGGTCTCGCCAACGAGGCGGCCGGCAACGTCAAGCAGGCCGCCGGCAAGGTCACGGGCAACGACCGGCTCGTGGTCGAGGGCAAGGCCCAGGAACTCAAGGGCGAGGCCCAGCGCACCCTCGGCGAGGCCAAGGAGGGCGCCGCCTCGCTGGTCGACAGGCTGACCGGCAAGCGCTGACGCCACGGGTGCCGGTCCTCCGGGCCCGCCCCCCGACCCCACGCCAATCCAGGAGACATCCCATGAATCGCGACGAGTTCCGTGGCGCCACGCGCCACCTCAAGGGCCGGGCTCAGACCGCCCTCGGCGGCGTCACCGGCGATCCCGCCCGCCAGGTCCGCGGGGCCGTCAACCAGGTGGCCGGCGGTGCCCAATACGCCTACGGCCGGGCCCGGGACCGGGCGGAGGACTGGGCCGAGGACGGGCGAGATCTCGCCCACGAAGCCCGGGACCGCGCAGGTCATCTGATCGAGGAAGGCCGCGACCGGGCCGGGCACCTGATCGAGGAGGGGCGCGACCTGGCTCGCCACGCCCGCACGCGCGGCACGGCCTATGGCCGCCGGGCGGCACGCTACGCCGACGACAACCGCGCTTCGGCCCTGCTCGGCCTGGCGGCGGTGGCCTTCGCCGTCGGCTGGCTCGCCCGGCCCCGTCGCTGATCCGTCCGATTTCGGAGAGACATCATGATCCGCAAGCTCCTCACAGCGTTCCTGCTGCCCAAGCTCATCGCCTATGCCGGCCGCCGCTTCGGCGGCCGTGCCGCCCCAGCGCCGCGCCGCCGGGGCTGAGCCTGATCGAGCCCCGGGGGACGACCCCGGGCTCGCCACCAGAACGAGGATTCCCCATGAAGCTGCCCCTCGCCCTCGCTGCCGCCCTGGCCGCATCGCTGCTGAGCCTGCCGGCCACGGCCGCCCCGACCGGCCAGGGCGCGGTCACGGCCCTCCTGCGGGGCGCGTTGCCCACCGACTACGTGCAGTATCGCCGGTTCGGCCATCGCCACGGCTGGCGCGGGGGACGCGGTTATCGGCACGGCTACGGATATCGGCGCGGCCCAGGGGTCGGCGCGGCCGTCGGGGCCGGCGTGGCCGGCCTCGCCGCCGGCGCCATCATCGGCGGCGCCATCGCGAATTCGCAGGCCCAGGCCGCCCCACGCGGCATCCCGGCCGAGGCCGTGGCCGCCTGCGCCCGCCGTTTCCGCTCCTACGATGCGACCAGCGGGACCTACCTCGGCACCGACGGCGCGCGGCATTCCTGCCCGTAGCGGATCGCATGACCGGGTCGCGGGACGCGGCGGGAGGGAGCGAACGATCATCGATGAAGTTCGCCAGGCTCCTCCTGCGTCCGGAACTCGTGTTCCTGCTGCTCACCGTCCTCCTCGGCCTCGCGGCCGGTGCGGCCTACTGGGTCTCCCGCGCCACGGTGCTGACGGTCGCGGTGGCGCCCCGGGACGGGACCGAGCCGGCCCTGATCCAGGCCTATGCCGACGCCCTCGCCAAGCGCCACAAGGAGATTCGGCTCAAGGTCCTGGCCCTGGACGACGTGCGCGACAGCGCCGCCGCCCTGCAGGACGGACGAGCCGACCTCGCCGTGGTGCGCCCCGACGTCGACCTGCCCGACAACGGCCTGACCCTGGCGATCCTGCGCGACCAGGCGATGATCATCGCCTCGCCGGAGGGCTCCGGACTGACCCGGTTCCCGCAGCTCGACCGCAAGCGCCTCGCCATCCTGGCCCACCGCGACGCCGACCAGGCCCTGATCAAGGCCATGGTGGAGCATTACGGCCTCACCCTCCTCGACAAGGAGCCCGACGGCCCGATCCCGCCGCGCCACGTGGCACTGGTGGAGATGACGGAGGCGGACCTCGCCGGCGCCTTCACCCGCAAGCGGATAGACGCGGTGGTCTCGGTGATCGCACCGACCTCGCCCACGGCCCAACGCATCGTCGGCATCGTCCAGGGCGTCAGCCGGACCGGGAAGGTCGCCTTCGTCGACGTGGAGAACGCCGACGCCATCATCGCGCGCCTGCCGCGCCTCCAGGCCGTGACCATGCCGGCCGAGACCTTCGGCGGCAGTCCCAAGGTGCCGGCCGAGGACGTCCACACCGTGGGAGCCTCCTATCGCCTGATGGCCCGCACCAGCCTCTCGCGCCCGGTCGCCGCCGACGTGACCCAGCACCTGTTCGAGATGCGCAGCGGGATGGCCAACGTGACCCCGGCCGCCGACTACGTGCAGGCGCCGAGCTACGACAGCACGGCGGGCGCGACGAGCGCGCGGCTGCCCATCCATCCCGGCGCCGTGGACTTCTTCGAGCGCGAGCAGCAGGGTTTCGTCGAGCGCTACGAGACCTGGATCTATCTCGTCGCCTTCCTCGGCGGCGGCGTCGGTTCGGCCCTCGCCTGGGTCGGGCAGCGCCTGTCGCGCCTGCGCCGCGAGCGCATCGAGGAGGCCACCGACCGCTTGCTGGAGATCCGGCAGGAGGCCCAGGACAGCGCCGACGCACCGCGCCTGGAGCAGCTCGCCCGCGAGATCGACGACCTCGCCGGCGACATCGCCAAGCACGCCCTCGAACGCCCGACCGAGGCCCGCACCATGTCGGCGGCCGCCATCGCCATCGATGCGGCCCGCTCGACGGTCAAACGAACCACCGCCGCCAGCCAATACGCCGCCGAATCGAGCGACTTGGCCGGGCGCACGACATCGACGGAGGCCGCTGCGGCGGGCTGACGACGAGATCCCGGGCCGGTGCCTGCCCGGATTCCTTCCACCACGACGAACGGAGACGGACGATGAGCAAGGGCTACCCCTCGATGACTGCGCTGCTGGGCCTGCTGGCCGTGGCCGGCTACCAGAACCGCGACAAGCTCGCCGAGCTGCTGAAGGGCCACGAGACCGCCCCGACGCACGGCACGGTCCCACCGATCCCGAACACGTCGGCGACCGGCACGTCCGGCAGCGGCGGCCTCGGCAGCCTGGCCGGCCTCCTCGGCGGCGTCGGGACGGCGGGCGTCGGCGGCCTGATCGCCAGCGGTCTGAGCGAACTCGTCGACCACTTCACCAAGGGCGGTCACGGCGAGGCGGCGACGTCCTGGGTCAACCACGGTCCCAACCGCGACCTCCCCGAAGCGGATCTCGAGCGCGCGATCGGGTCGGAGACCCTCGACCATCTCACCCAGCAGACCGGCCTGAGCCGCAGCGCGCTCCTCTCACGGCTGTCGCGCGAGCTGCCGTCAGCCATCGACCGCTACTCGCCCGACGGTCGCCTGCCGACCTGAGCCGGCCCGCGTCGCGCTGCGCGCGGCCCCGGTGCCCAAAGCCCGGCCGCGCGCAGCGGAGCCTCAGCCGGCGATCGGGCGCCGCGTCCCTACTGGCGCGGGCAATGGCCGCGCGTCCACGAGAATGTCCAGACGGAGCCTTCCAATCCATGTCCAAGTTCATGAAATCCGTCACGTACCTGGCGGCTGCGGCGGCCCTCGTCACGCTGGTCTTCGTGGTGTTTCAATCCACGAGCATGTTGGCGAGCTCCTGACGCCGGGGACTTCGGAGCAGGGCGGTGCTCCGGGCCTCGTTGATCCCTGGAACCCCCGCGATCGATCGCGGGCTGCCGTGGAAATCCAGGATCTGCGCCCGCGATGGGTGACGATGCCTGCCTCGGTGGGAACGGTGACCGACCCTGTGACGTGTTGAACCATAGTCTGGCTCGGAACACGCGGAGGGCGAGGCTGTTATGAGGCTACATCCCACACGATAGGAGAAATCGCATGCGCAAGCTCGCACTTGCATCGACGGCCCTGCTTGGGCTCGGCCTGCTGGCGTCGGCACCGGCCGAAGCACGCGGCTGGGGCTATGGCGGCGGTTACGGCCATGGTGGTTATGGTCACGGTTACGGATACGGTGGCGGCTATCGCGGCGTTGGCTTCCGGGGCGGCTATGGCGGCTATCGTGGCTATGGCGGTTACGGCCGCGGCTACGGCTATCGTCGCGGCATCGGTCCCGGCGCAGCCATCGGTCTCGGCATCGCGGGCCTCGCGGCCGGTGCCATCGTCGCGAACAGCTACGGCGGCTATGGCTACGGGTACGGACGCCCGGTCGGCTATTACGGCGGTGGCTACGGCTACGCACCCGCCTATGGCTACGGTGGCGGTTATGGCTACCCGGCCTACGGTTACGGCTACTGATCCGGCTCCGTTCGCACCGGTCTTCGGCCGGTGACGTGACGGGCTGACGCGACGATGCGCCCGGGGTGAAACCCGAGCGCATCGTCCGCCGCGCCTCTGATGAGCCGGGTGTGCTCGTCGAGAACTATCTTCATTGCTGTCCGAACGCCTCGAAGGTCCGCGACGCGCCGACCTCGGCATGGGACCTTGCCCGCCAAGCCCCGTAATCCCGCCGGTATCGTCGACCGTCGGCGGCAGATCTCCTCCGCCACGCCGTCGATCGATGCAGCGGCGTGAGCACGCTGTCCTGGTCTCACCGGCGTGGAGCTTGGCGCTTTCACGATCCTCTATCCCAATGGGTCAGAAAGCGTCCTGGCAGTTTGGCGGGGCGATCATCACGGCCCTTCCGGGGGAGCGGGCCCTCGCACGCCGCTACAGAGTTCCGGGAGAACGCCGCGGCCGTTCCTATGGATACGATGGCGCCCAGGTGCCGGTATCATTCGGGCAGAGGCGCGGCTCGACCCGCCGCCGAGCCATGCAAGCAATCGTCCCAAATCCATGCGCGCCGATTCCTGGTATGCGTGGATTCGCTCCGCACGCCACTGCTAAGATCGCCCTCCCTCTCAGATCGGGGCTATCACCATGACCTATGTCACCACGAAGGACGGCGTCGAAATCTTCTTCAAGGATTGGGGTCCCGCGGACGCTCAGCCGATCATGTTCCACCACGGCTGGCCGCTCTCGTCCGACGACTGGGACGCGCAGATGCTGTTCTTCCTGCAGCACGGCTACCGCGTCGTCGCGCACGACCGGCGCGGCCACGGGCGCTCTGCCCAGATCGGCAGCGGCCACGACATGGACCACTACGCCGCCGACGCCTTCGCGGTGGTCGAGGCTCTGGATCTGCGCAACGCCGTGCATATCGGTCATTCCACTGGCGGCGGCGAGGTTGCCCGCTACGTCGCGCGGCACGGTGAGCCGGCCGGGCGCGTCGCCAAGGCGGTGCTGGTCTCAGCGGTGCCGCCCCTGATGCTGAAGACCGACGCCAATCCGGACGGGCTGCCGCGCGACGTCTTCGACGGATTCCGCGCGGCGACCGCCGGGAATCGCGCCCAGTTCTTCCTCGACGTCGCCAGTGGCCCCTTCTACGGCTTCAACCGCGACGGCGCGACGGTGATGCCCGGAGTGGTCCAGAACTGGTGGCGCCAGGGCATGATGGGCAGTGCGAAGGCCCATTACGATGGGATCAAGGCCTTCTCCGAGACCGACCAGACCGCGGATCTCGAGGCCATCGGCGTGCCGACCCTCGTCCTGCACGGCGAGGACGACCAGATCGTCCCGATCGCCGACGCGGCGCTCAAATCGATCAAGCTGCTGCGGAACGGGACCATCAAGACCTATCCGGGCTACGCACACGGCATGCTCACGGTGAATGCCGAGGTCCTGAACGCCGATCTCCTCGCCTTCGTGAAGGGCTGAGCCCGAATCCGTCCCTCCCTGCACCGATCGCGCAGCCTGGCGGGAGGGCAGGGGAGCACGCTCCCGGGCGGGCGGACGCCCCATCCCGGAGCCAGGACCGACGATTGTGCCCGCGCCTCCTCGGACAAGATGGTTAAAGGAAAATTAACCATCTTGTCCGCAGAGACGACCAGAGACCCGTCCGCCTTGTGTCGTGTTTCCGGATATGCAGGCAGCAGAGCGATCAGCGACATGTTGGGAATGGATCGCGTTTCTCTCAAGTCCGTGGCGGCCCTTCAGGCCGGCACCGTCGCCGTGCTCAGCGCCGTCGTGGTCTGGAGCAGCCTCGCCCTGACGGGTGCGCCGCGCGGATCCGGGCCGGACACCGCGCAGCTCCGACGCACCTCCGAAGCCTTCGCGGGCTCCCTGGACCGCAGCCTCTTCGAGGTGTCGCAGGATCTGCGCACAGCGGCCGTCGCGCTGCGCCAGACCGGCACCGGCCTGATGGACGCGGATCCCCAGGCCGTTGTGCGCGCCTGGGCCGATCTGCGCCCGGCCTATGCCGACATCCTCCTCGTCGGTGCAAACGGCCGTATCCGGGCCGCTGGCCGCGAGGACATGATCGGCCGCGACGTCTCGGGACAGCCCTGGTTCGCCAGCGCGCGCAACGCGGCCTCGACCGTCGTCACGGCCTCCGCAACACCGCGCGATCCCGTCCCCTTCGAGGTCTCGATTCCCGTCGCCGGGTCGGGCTCCCGCAACGCCGAGTACCTCGTCGCCCGCCTGGCCGACACCTGGCTCGGCGATCTTCGCAGCGGGATCCTGCGCGCCCGTCCGGCCGCGGATTCGGCCCTGGTCCTCACCGTGCTGGCGCCCGACGGCCGAGCGCTCGCGGGCAACGGCGGAGCGCAGGCCGGCGACGGCGGCGCCCGCAACGTCGAGCATGCCACGCCGAGCACCGGCTACGGCGACCTCGGCCCCTCGGGCTGGCTCGCGGTCGCCCGTACGTCCGAGCCGCGCACCGCCGGGATCGGGCTGCCGGATCCGCGCCTGTGCGCGCTCTGGATCGCCACCGCCCTGCTGGCGGCCGCCCTCGCCTACGCCATCACCGGACGCCTGACGCGCCGGCTGGCCAAGATTATGGATTCGGACGGCGAGGAGAGCGTTCCGTCACGCATCGCCGAGTTCCGCGTGGGCGCCGAGCGCCTCGCCGCCCGCGAGCGCAGCCGCGGCCGTGCCCTGGCCGAGGCGCGGACTGCGCTCGCCCGGGTGCGCGAGCGCCTGCGCACCTTCGAGGCGATGTCGGGCTGGACCTACTGGGAGATCGACACCGAGGCGGGCAACGTGACCTGGGTGGATTCCGCCGCCCCCGGCGTCGCCGCCACCGACCGTGCCGTCGCGCTGACCGACCTCACGGACGGCATCAAGCCGCAGGATCGCGACCTGATGCGGTTCACCATGCAGGCCGCCCTGGACGGCGAGGGCCCGCACGACGTGGTCCTGCGCCGGGCGGAATCGACGGACGGCCAGGAAGCGCGCCGCCTCCTCGTCCGCTTCATCCGCGGCAGCGCGGAGGTGTCCGCGCCGGGCGCGGCCCGCCTCCACGCCCTCAGCCGCGAGGTTCCGGCGGGCCTGGCCACCGGGGCGCAGGACGGCACCGAGACGGCGGATGCCGGGGTCAAGACTCCGGAGCGGCGCGGCGAGAACATGCTGCGTCAGGTCATCGACGGGATCGTCGACGACTTCAACAACCTGCTCACCGTGATCAGCGGCAACCTCGGGACGCTCAAGCGCCGCCACGGCCTCAACCCGGAGCAGGTGCGCCTGATCGAGGCCGCCCTCGCCGGTGCGCAGCGCGGCTCGAGCCTGACCCGCCGCCTCGTCCGGTTCGTGCGCCGCGACGATTCCACCCTCCAGGAGACCGAGATCGGAACCGCCCTGACGGCGTTCGCGCCGTTCCTCAGCGCCAACGTGCTGAGCCAAGCCCCCATCAAGATCCGCGTGCGCCCGGGGCTCGCCCGTGCCCTGTGCAGCGAAGGCATGCTGGAGGCCGTGCTGCTGAACCTCGCCTTCCATGTCCGCGATCTCGGCTCCGAAGGCTTCGCGATCGGCGCCGACGAGCGGGTGCTGTCGGAGGAGGACGGGATCGCCCTGCGGCCCGGTCGCTACGTGCGCCTCGTGCTGGCCAGCGGCACGCCCGGGCGGGTCACCCCCCTGGCGACCCCGCCCGGCGAGGAGCGCTCCACGGCCGCCGTGGCGAACCTCCTCAGCGGGATCGGCGGCGGATTCCGCCTCGTGGCGGACGGACGCGGCGAATCCGCCTTCCTGGCCGAGCTCTGGATCCCCGCCGGCGAGGCGCCGGGCGAGACCGGACATGAGGAGGCGGCCACGGTCCAGCCGCGCCTGCACGTCCTGCTCGTCGACAGCGACACCCTGGTCCGCGAGAGCTTCGCCGAGGCCCTCTCGGACCTCGGTCACCGCGTCACCCAGGCGGGCTCGGCCGAGCACGCCCTGGCACTCCTCGATGCGCCGGAAGGGTTCGACGTCATGATCGCCGACCAGCGCATGCCGGTGATGAGCGGTCTCCAACTCGCCGCCACGGTGGTCCAGCACCATCCCGGCATCCGCATCGTCCTCGCCGGGCCGCAGGGACACCTGCCGGAAAGCGCCCGGGCCTTCCTGCAGATCGACAAGCCGTTCCGGTACGGCGACCTTGCCGCCGTGATGCGTCGTGCGGCCCACGACCCCGCCGCGAAGGCGGCCTGAGGCCGCACCGGGCAAGGTCCTCCGGATTCCGACCAGGACCCGGCTCGATCCGGGACCTCCGCCGCGGCATGCAGCGGGTTGACGGGACGGGGTCGGCGAAACGACCGCGCCATGCCCCAGTAAACCGAAGCCGCGCGGCTTGGTCGGCCCGCGCGACGCGGGTCCGGACCGCCCCGTCGGCCCGGTGGCCCCTGCACCGGAACAATCCACAGGGCCATCCGCGCGAAAAAATCCGGACGCGCCTCGATCGCGGCCCCGACACCGCGAGCGGCCGTTTCAGCGACCAGCAAACCCGTATTGCCAACGTTTCGGCCAGGCGAACCCATTGCGGATCTTCAGGTCACGCGTTCCAGTTGTATAAATCCGACAAACCGCGCCCCACGCGCGCCGCGATGCTGTGAGAGTAGCCTTGCGCCGACTGAATCGAGCAGCCGCATATTTGCGCAGTTGCTCATTCTATTGTCACGATAATCAGCAAGACAGAGATTAACCGTCTTCGGCCCGAATAACATGTGTTGCCTAGGGGCACATGGGTGGGTCCGTCGACTTGTGAGATCCAGCTTTCGCGAGCGCGTTAAGAATTGATTAACCCCGAAGGTCGATGAATTGCCGCGAGCGGACGCGTCGATTTTCATGCCATCGCGCGCGAATGCCTCACCGGAACGGATCGTCCGCATCGATGTCGCGCATCGCCCTTCTCACCTCGACCCTGCCCCTGGCCCTGGTCCTGTCGCACACCGCGATCGCCGCGGACTGGTACACCGGTGCGGAACCGGTGATCCTGGACGAGAACTGGACGGTGGCGGTCGACGCTTCGGTCGCCGTCACCTCCAACAGTTCCGCCTTCGGCTCCGTCACCGGGACGATCGCCACGGAGGGCACGCTCCTGGAGAGCGGTCCCCGCCTGCGCGTCGAGGGCGTGGCCGGCACCTACAGCTATCCCGGCCAGAAGGTGGGGCAGCGGGTGACGGGCTACCAGCAGGAAGGGGCCCTGTCGGGCGGCTACGAATGGATCTGGCGCGACGCGGCCCTGGCCGGCTTCGTCGGGTTCAACGTGCGCAGCAACCAGCTGTCGATCCTCGACCCGGGCAACCCCGTCGTCGGGACCGGCGTGGGCGCCAAGTTCGCGGCCAACTTCTATGCCCGGCCGACCGAGAACACGATGGTCTCGGCCTACGGCTCGTACTCAACCCAGTTCAATGCCTACTATTCACGCTTCCGGGTCGGCTACATGGTCGCCGATGGGGTCTATGTAGGCCCCGAAGCCATGTTCCTCGGCGACAACTTCTTCAACCAGTACCGCATCGGCGGACACCTGACAGGCTTTTCCTTTGGTCCGATCAAGATGGCCGTCGGTGTCGGCTACGTGAAGGATCGCATTCAGGGCAGCGGATACTACTCGACCGTCGAAGCGAGAACGGCATTCTAACCGGATCTTCAGATCTTGTTAGGAACGTTTCGTCGCGCGCCAATTCAATTTTTTCATATGTGCCATCTTACAACAGTTGCGCGCATTCCATCCCTGAAATGCGCAATTTCCGCGACGCGTGGCCCGGATTCTCTTGGCAGGCAAATCGCTCAGGTGGTTCTCAGGTATTGCGCCGTCCCGTTCCCGCGCAGGTCGCTACCCTGAAGGCCCGGTGGGCGCAGGGCGGTCCGGAAGGAACGCGGGCGACGCGGATTGCGGAAGGGCAGGGTCGTGGCAAGTGCATTTCGTTGGGTGGCCTGGATCGCGTCGGCCGCTGCGGTCCTCGTCCTGCTGAGCCAACCCGTCAGCACGCAGGATCAGCTGATCATGAGCCTCTGCGCCATGGTGGCGATGGTAGCGCTGTGGGTGTTCTTCGACAATCAGCCGGCGCGCTTCGTCTTCCTGGCCCTCGGAAGCCTCGTCGTGCTGCGCTACATGTTCTGGCGCGTGACGAACACGCTGCCCTCCGTCAGTGATCCGGTCAGCTTCGGCTTCGGCCTCCTGCTGCTGCTGGGCGAGCTCTACTGCGTCTTCATCCTGTTCGTCAGCCTGACCATCAACGCCGATCCGCTCCGGCGCGCGCCCCCGCCGATGGCGGCCGCCGACGATCCGGAGGCCCTCGACGCGCTGCCCACCGTCGACATCTTCGTGCCGAGCTACAACGAGGATGCGGGCATCCTCTCGGTGACCCTCGCGGCCGCACGCCTCATCGACTACCCCGCCGACAAGCTGACGGTGTGGCTGCTCGACGACGGCGGCACCGACCAGAAATGCGCCGACCCCGACCCGGTGAAGGCGCAGGGCGCGATGCGTCGGCGCATGGAGCTCCAGGCCCTGGCCGCCTCCCTCGGCGTCGAGTACCGCACCCGGGCCCGCAACCAGCACGCCAAGGCGGGCAACCTCAACAATGGCCTCAAGCATTCGCACGGCGAGATCGTCGTGGTGCTGGATGCCGACCACGTCCCGTTCCGGTCGTTCCTGCGCGACACGATCGGGTATTTCGCCCAGGATCCGCGCCTGTTCCTGGTGCAGACGCCGCACGCCTTCCTGAATCCCGACCCGATCGAGCGCAACCTGCGCACCTTCGACCGCATGCCCTCCGAGAACGAGATGTTCTACTCGGTGACGCAGCGCGGCCTCGACAAGTGGAACGGCTCGTTCTTCTGCGGTTCGGCCGCGCTCCTGCGCCGGCGCGCCCTCGACGAGGCGGGCGGCTTCTCGGGCGTCACCATCACGGAGGATTGCGAGACCGCCTTCGAGCTGCATTCGCGCGGCTGGAACAGCATCTACGTCGACAAGCCGCTGATCGCGGGCCTGCAGCCCGAGACCCTCGAGGCCTTCATCGGCCAGCGCTCGCGCTGGTGCCAGGGCATGTTCCAGATTCTTCTCCTGAAGAACCCGCTGTTCAAGCGCGGCCTGCATTCGATCCAGAAGGTCGCCTACCTGTCGAGCATGACGTTCTGGTTCTTCCCCGTGCCGCGGCTGATCTTCATGTTCTCGCCGCTGCTGCACATCTTCTTCGATCTGAAGATCTTCGTCGCCAGCGTGGATGAGTCCATCGCCTATACGGCGACCTACGTCGTCATCAACCTGATGATGCAGAACTACGTCTACGGAAAGTTCCGCTGGCCCTTCGTCTCCGAGCTGTACGAGTACGTCCAGGGCCTGTTCCTGTTCCGCGCCATCGCCTCGGTCATCGTCTCGCCCCGTCGGCCGACCTTCAACGTCACCGCCAAGGGCACCACCCTGGAGCAGGACCACCTCTCGGCCCTGGCCTGGCCGTTCTTCGCCGTCTACGGCCTGCTGCTGCTCGGCTGCGGCACCGCTCTCTACCGCTACCTGTTCGAGCCCGGCGTCACCAACCTGATGCTCGTCGTCGGCCTGTGGAACTTCTTCAACCTCCTCATGGCCGGCGCCGCCCTCGGCGTGGTGGCCGAGCGCCGCGTCACCGAGGCGAGCCCGTCCCTGGCGATCAACCGGCAGGGACGGATGATGCTGGGCGGCCGCGCCCTCGACGTCGCCGTGGACCGCGCCTCGGCCGTCGGCTGCACCGTCCGGTTCGGGGCCGACGCCCTGCCGTTCGGCACCGGCAGCACCTACCGCACCGGCCAGCTCACGGTGCAGCCCCTCGACGGCGCCCCCGCCGGCGGCGTGCTGCCCTTCGAGGTCGGGACGATCGCCCATGCGGGCGACGACGTGGTGGTGACCCTGCGCTTCCAGCCCCTCGACGCCCAGGGCTATGCCGGCCTGGCGAGCCTGATGTACGGCGATGCGGGCGCCCTCCTGCGCTTCCAGCAGGGCCGGCGCCGGCACAAGAACATCGTCTCGGGCACCCTCCAGCTGATCTGGTGGGGCCTGGTGGAGCCGTTCCGCGCCTTCAGCTACCTGTTCAAGCCGCGTCCGCAGGCGACCGCCGCCCCCACCACCGACACCGCCCTTCCGCGCACCGCGCCCCGGGCGCCGCTCCTGCCCGGCGGCAGCCCCGGCGGGGCCGCGGCCGCCCGGCCGCGCCCGGCCGACAATCCCCTGCCGGCCCGGCAGAGCTTCGCGCGCAGCAACGACGGCGAACCGACTACCGACTGGGTCCGCCTGATGCTGGAATTCGAGAACGATCGCCTGCTCGGCGGTGCGGCGGGCGGCGGTGGGCGCGGCGCCGACCTCCACGCCCGGTCGTGAGGGAGGCTCGCATGCGTGTTACGACGATCACCCGCGGGCTCCTCGCGCTGGCGCTGGCGGGCGGGGCCGCCGAGGCCCGTGCCCAGAGCTTCATCGGGGCCGGTCCGGCCGAGCGCTTCTCTGTTCCCCCCGCGGGCGATGCCCTGCGCCGGGAGGGAGAGGCCGCCCGCGGTCGGGCGCCGGCAACCTCTGCGGCCCCTGCGGGCTCCGTCGCCCCGACGCCCGCTCCGGCGGTCCGGGACGGCGCCCTGGCGACGATCGGACCCGCGCGGCGCCTGCCCGCCACCACCGGCGGGTTCCGCTTGGAGGGCGAGGAGGACGTTCTGCGCTTCCCGGTCTACGTGACGGAAGCCCAGAGCCGCGGGCGCCCGCGCCTGCGCGTCTCCTACCTCTCGGCCATCTCCGTGGCGCCCGAGACCTCCGAACTCGTCGCCAGCGTCAACGGCGCCGTGGTCGGCCGCACCCGCATCCAGGCCCCCGGCGCCGTCAAGGTGGTGGAGTTCGAGCTGCCCGAAGGCAGCCTCAAGCTCGGCTACAACGCCATCGACCTCTCGGCGAGCCAGCGCCACCGGGTCGACTGCTCCCTCGACGCGACCTACGAGCTCTGGACGCAGATCGATCCCTCGCGCTCCGGCCTCGTGGTGGCCCCCGTCGCCGCCGCCGGGATCGAGTTGAAGGACCTCGCCGCCCTCGAGCCCGACGACGGCGGCGCCCTGCCGGTCCGCGTCGTGATCAACGACAAGCCGAGCCTGCCCCGCCTGGAGCGGATGTTCCACGCCATCGAGGCGATCGGCCTCGTGGGGCGCATCGCCCGCCCGGTGGTGGAGTTCGGCTCGGTGATGACCGGCCGCGCGGGCATCAACCTCATCGTCGGGACGGCGGCGGAGCTGCGCGGCACGCCGGATATCGAGGCCATCGGTCCGATCACCGGCCCCCGGCTCGCGATGCTGCCGCCGCGGGAGGACCGTGCCCCGGCCCTCGTCGTCAGCGGCACCAGCTACGACGAGATCGAATCCGCCATCGCCACCCTGGCGCGCGGCACCGAGCCCTACGGCACGCCGCGCGGCCTGAAGGCCGCGGCGCTGCTGCGCGGCGCGCCCCTCGACAGCGGCGACCGCGTCTCGCTGCAATCCCTCGGCGTGGCGACCCGGGAATTCTCCGGGCGCCTGCTGACGACCCGCTTCGACGTCCAGCTGCCGCCGGACTTCCTGCCCGCCGACTACGGCAAGATGCTCCTGAACCTCTCGGGCGCCTACGCCTCCGGCCTGTCGTCGGAGGCGCGCGTCCTCGTCGACCTCAACGGCCGCAACGCCGCCAGCGTGCCCTTGCCGCAGGCACGCGGCGAAGTCTTCGAGAACAACACCATCCCGCTGCCCCTCGGCCTGTGGCGGCCAGGCCTGAATCGCGTCGAGATCTCGGCCCAGGTGCCGACCCCCGGCGACGCCACCTGCACGGCGAGCACCGCGGAGACGAAGCGCGAGCGCTTCCTGTTCCTCGACCGCACGACCCTGAGCGTTCCGAACCTGGCCCGCGCCGCCCGGATCCCGGACCTCGCAGCGACGACCAGCGGCGCCGTTCCGTTCTTGGAAGGCGGGCAGCGGCCCCGCCTCGTCCTGCCCGTCCTCGACCGCGACACCGTGGCGGCGGGCGCCATGATCGCCGCGCGGCTCGCGAGCGCGGCCGGGCGGGTGATCGACTTCGAGCTCGCCACGGAGGCGCAGGGCGGCACGGGACCGACCCTGGTGGTGGCCCCGGTGCGCGCCGTGGCACCCGCGACCCTGACCGGCCTCGGCCTCGATCCGGAGCAGATCCGCCGCATCTGGGAGGCCCGTGCCGAGACGGCCCGGCCGGCGGGACAATCCGGCTCGGTGCCGGCCCCGACCCTCGACCGCCTGCGCCGAGACGTGCCGGCCCGCTGCAGCCTGCCCGACCTCAACTTCCGCGTCGCCGGCCCGGTGACGCCCCGCAGCCCCGCTCCGGACGCCGCATCCGGAGCCCGCGGCGGCACGGCCCGCGCCAGCGATGGCGACCTCGTGACGAAGTGGGACGAGACCCTGCGCGCCCGCCATCCCCTGGTCGAGGCGGCCGACGGCCTCGTCGAGCGCGCCTCCGCCACCGTGCGCGGCCTGCTCGGCGAGACGCGCACCTGGATCGATGCCGACGCGTCGGAACGGAGATCCGCCGTCCCGCCCCGCGCCTCGCTCATCCTGGCCCAGGCCCTGTCGAGCGGGGGCACCGGGTTCGATGACACCACCACCCTGGTCACCGCCCCGAACCCGCTCCTGCTCAAGGCCTCCGTGGCCTGCCTCGTCGACCCCGAGGTCTGGTCGCGGATCAGCGGGCGCTTCGCCTTCCTCGACGCGGCCGACGGCCGCCTCGACACGGTCGAGCCCGACGCCGTCCGGATCGTCGAGACGCGGGCGCCCTCGGTCTGGAACCTGCGGCTCGTCGTGGCCGGGTGGCTCTCGATGAATCCCGTCGTCTACGCGGCGCTGGCGCTCGCCCTGGCTCTCTGCCTCGGCCTGACCACCACGCTCATGGTCCGCAATGTCGGCCGGAGGAATGCATGAGACGCCCCGCCCCGAGGCGCCCCTTCCCGTCGCTCCGAGGCGCCGCCCTCGCGGCGGTCCTGACCGCGGGATTCGCGAGCGGATCCGTCACCGGGCCCTGTCTGGCTCAGGGCGGCGCCGCGCCGCTTCCCGCCGGCTCGGCCCGGGATCCCCAGACACGCGATCCCGCCATGCCGGACCTGCCGACCTCCGTCCCGCCCGCCATCGCGCTGCCGGCCGCACCGCAGGCCAAGGACGATCCCGCCCGCGCGGCCCAGCCCCTCGCCGGGAGCCTGAGGAGCGCGGAGGGCTGGCGCCTCTACCGGGCCCGCTTCGTCACCGAGGCCGGGCGGGTCGTCGACACCGCCAATGGCGGGATCAGCCACAGCGAGGGGCAGGGCTACGGCATGCTGCTCGCCGTGGCGGCCAACGACCGCCCGACCTTCGAGCGGCTCTGGGGCTGGACCCGCGCCAACCTGATGGTGCGTCCGGATTCGCTCCTGGCCTGGCGCTGGGAGCCGGGCAAGCGCCCGGCCGTGGCGGACATGAACGATGCCACCGACGGCGACATCCTCGTCGCCTGGGCGCTGACGGAGGCCGCCGAGGCCTGGGACGATGCCGGCTACCGCGTCGCGGCCCGTCGCATCGCCGTCGAGGTCGGGCGCCGCACCGTCCTGTTCAAGGACCCCAACGGCGCGTTGCTGCTCCCGGCGGTCTCGGGCTTCTCGGCGGCGGAACGCGCCGATGGTCCCCTGATCAACCTGTCCTACTGGGTCTTCCCGGCCTTCGCCCGCCTGCCCCTGGTGGCTCCGGAATACGACTGGGCCGCCCTGACCGGGAGCGGCCTGCGGCTCCTGCGCCGCGCCCGCTTCGGCAGCGCCAACCTGCCCACGGAATGGATCTCCCTGAAGGGCGACCAGCCCCGCCCGGCCGACGGCTTCCCGCCGCTGTTCTCCTACAACGCGATCCGGATTCCCCTCTACATGGCCTGGGCCGATGTGGGCCGCCGGGAGGATTACGAGCCCTTCGTGGCCCTCTGGTCCGGGCCGGACCGCGAGCGCCTGCCCATCGTCGACACCGCCGACGGGCGCACCGTCGAGTGGCTGGGCGAGAGCGGCTACGCCGCCTTGTCCAGCCTGCTGCTCTGCGCCGTGAAGGGGACCCCGCTCCCCGACGGCTTCAGCCAGGTGCAAGACAACGAGAACTACTATCCGACCACGCTGCATCTCCTGGCCATGGTGGCCGCGCAGATGAGGGGACCGTCATGCTTGAAGCGTTAGCGCGCCGGCTGAGCCGCGGAACCGCGCCCCTCGGCGTCCCGCTGGGCGTGGCCCTCGCGGCGCTCGCCCTGCCGGCCCTGGCGCAGGGACCGGCCGGCGAGGATGCCAGCCGGGCACCCGCCATCGTCGTCGATCCCACGGGTTCGGCGGCCAACGGCATGGTCGACGAGAGCGCGCTGCGCTACTACGCGGCGCAGAAGCAGACCGCCCGGATGAAGGCGGAGGCCGCGCGGCTGAAGCAGCTCTATCCGGGCTGGACCGAGCCCACCGACCTCGACACCCTGCAGCCGAGCCCCCCCGAGGAAGCGCCCCTCTGGGACCTCTTCACGGCCGGCCGCTTCGACGACCTCTACGCGGCGATCGCCGGCCGGCGCACGGTCGACCCGAACTGGCAGCCCTCCGACGAACTGGCGCGCAAGCTGCGCCGCGCCGGCTTCCGCAGCCGCCTGAAGGGGCTCGCCAGCGCCAAGCGCAACCTCGACGTCATCGCCCTCTACCGCGCCGATCCCAGCGCGCTCGATCCCGGCGACGTCGAGAGCATCTGGATCGTCGCCGACGCCCTGGCGGCCGAGGAGGTCACGGCGCAGGCCTTCACGCTCTACAAGTCCGTCCTCGACACCAGCAACGACACCGGCGCCCGGCTGGCCACCATCCAGAAGGCGATGTCGAACCTGCCGATGGCCGCGGCCGAGCAGCTCATCGCCCTCGGCCGGACGGATTCCGACGGCAATTCCGAGTTCCGCCGCATCGCCATCGACATCACCCGCGCGCGGATCGTCGCCGTCCTGCACGACGCCCCCGCGCACGAGCCGACCACCAGCGACATCGCGGCGTTCCAGGCGCAAGCCCGCAAGACCGGCGATCCGCGGGAGACCGGGCTCCTCGGCTGGTACGCCTACAAGCGCCAGCAGTTCCGCGAGTCGCTGGACTGGTTCAAGCTCGCGATCAGCCGGGGCGGCGACGCGATGACCGCCCACGGGCTCGCCCTCGCGCTGCGCGCCGTCGGCATGGCGCGCGAGGCCGAGGAGGTGGCCTATGCCTGGCGGGACAAGTACGTCGGCAACAACATCCTCTTCATCGAGCTCCTGGAGCGCAAGCTCACCCAGGCGAACCCGGCCTTCATCGACCTGGACCGGATCAACCGCTACGCCAAGGTCACCCTGGCCTCGAGCTCCGGCGAGGGTGCCCAGGCGCTGGGCTGGTACGCCTACAATTCCTGCCAGTTCGAGGCCGCCCTGGAGTGGTTTCAGCACGGCATCGCCTGGCTGCCGAGCGAATCGACGGTGCTCGGCTATGCCCTGGCGCTGCAGCGCCTGAAGCGCACGCGCGAGTACCTCGAGATCGTCAACCGCTACGACGGCCTGTTCCCGAAGGTGGTGGACCTGCTGTTCCGCGAGGGTCCGGACGGGCCGCCGCTCGCCTGCAGCGTCGCGGCGGCCCCGGCCGCCGGCGCGCGCCAGCCCGCGAGCCCCGCGCCGACCGCCGTGCTCGCCAACGCCGCCCGCGCGCCGGCCGCCTACGGCCGGGTGCCGAAGCCCGACATCTCGGCCAACGGGGCGGCGCGCCCGCTTCCGGTCCTGCGCAGCGAGTTTCCGCTGTCCGTCGCCTCCGAGAACCCGTTCCGCTACCTGCCGGCCGCCATGTCCCGGCAGGCGCCCGAGCGGAGCCCCGGCGGCTTCCTGGCCGAACCCGCGACGGGTGCGCCGCCCCTGGTCGCCCGCCGGGTGCCGGGCGCCGGGCCGATGCCCTACGAGCGCTACGGCTTCGCGCTGCTGCCGGGCTACAACGGCATGACCCAGGCTTCCACCCTGTCCGATCCGCCCGCCGGCACCCAGTGGCAGGACCAGCAGGCCGCCAGCGCCAATGGTCAGACCCGGTCGAGCCGCGAATCCGACCGCTTCGGCGTCCCGGGCTCGCAACGCGCCAACTTCGTCGAGGCCGGCACCAGCGCCGGACAGCAGCCATGAGTCGGATACGGCCTTCCGGAACCGCGGCGGCGCTGGCGGCGCTGCTGCTCCTGCCCGCGCTTCCCGCCGCTGCACGTCCCGGCCGCGCGGCCCTCGACTTACCGGGCGCCGGACCCGTGTCCGACGTGGCGCAGAACCCGTCTCGCGACGGCTATTCCCAGCGGATCACCTTCCGGGACGATCCGCGCGCTGTCGCCGAGGTGAGCGTCCGCAACGGGGAGGGGGGCTCCGGCCCCGCCATGGCCAAGCCGAGCCGGACGGGGATCGCGGCCGAGCTGCGGGCGCGCTTTCCCGGCGAGACCATGCGGGTCGTGACCCAGGCCCACCGCAACGCCTACGGTCCGGTCGGCCTCGCGCTCGGCAACGACTGCCTCTACGCTTGGCAGTGGATCGATCTCGGTGACGCGGGCCGGCGGCGGCCGTCCTCCCTGTTCGGGGCTGACGGCGCGGCACCGGCCGCCTCCATGCGGATCAAGCTCTGCCGCACGGCGACGGCCAGTCTCGCGGACCTGACCCGCGCGGTGGAGCAGATGCGGTTCTCGGCCGATTCCAACGCCGCGCCCCGCGCCCAGGAGGAGATGGCCGCTCGCCGGCAGCCGCTGCGGCGGCGCGATGCGGCGTCCCCACGGCCGCGGGCGCCCCGCGAAGCCGCGCAGGTGCCGGAGACCACGGTGCGACCGCCCGGCGCGATGGAGCGGCCGGGCCCGGAGAAGCGCCCCGAGGCCGCGCCGCGCCGCATGGCCTCCGAGCAGTCCGGCGAGACGCAGCGCTACCTCGTGCCGGGGCCCGGCGCGGCGCCGCCCGTGCCCGCGGTGCCCGTTCCGGTGCCGCCGGCCGGGGGGCAGGGTCCACGCTACATCACCGACGCGGCGCAGGCGGACGGGACCGTCGCGATCACGGTGCCGAGACCGGCCCCGAACCGCGCCGAGGTCGAGGACCTCATGGCCCGCGAGCTCCCGGCACGGGCCTATCGCCCGCCGCCGTAGGAGGCTGCGCCCCGACGGGCCGATCCGTCGGCCCGGCATGACGCGGAAGCACCGGATGGCCTCGGGGGAGGACGCCCATCCGCACCCCGGGCCAGCGCAGGGCGAGCAACCATGTCGCCGGCCGGCCCTGCGATCCTAGATTTTCATCGTCCCTCGCACATACAACCTTGAACACCCATTCCTCCCAGGCGAAGAAGCCTGTGGCAGGGATGGTGGGCGACGGAAATGGCGCGGGTCAGCGGGCGCGGTGTTCCTTCGAGCGGAGCGGCTGCCGGAGCGGTGCAGGCGAACCGGATGCCGGCTTCGGTGCCACGCCGCGCCGGCCGGGAAACGGCCGCATGACCGGTGCGACGGACGAACCCGATGCCGGCACGGAGCCCAAGGCAGGCATCCGCCCGATGGATCTCGGTGGCGGCGGCGCGAGCGCGACGGCGGCACCGGCCGCGCCGCTGAACCAGACCCTGTCGGCGGCACCGGCCTTCGACGAGGCGACCCGTCCTCCGCCCGTCGACGCGGCGCCCGAAACCCCGGCCGGGCGCCTTGAGCGCTGGAAGCGCAAGCTCCTCGACCTGTCGCTGCGCAACAAGCTCCTCAACTTCAAGGCCGGCAAGGGCTCGGTCGTCCTCGAAGGCGTCTCTCCCGGCGCTCTGGCGGACGGCTTGGCGGCGGGGCACGACTTCCGGCTGAAGCCCGTCTCCGAAGGGTCGGCCACACCCGGCGAGCGCGGCGCCGAATTCGCGGCCGCCCTGGCCCGGAGGGAGATCCACAGCACCGCGACGGAGACCGAGCTCGAGCGCCGCCTGCTCGAGCTCTATCGGCTGGCCCGCAACGGCTTCGAGGAGGGCGGGGCCAACATCCTGTTCCTGGCCGTCGGGTTCCTGTCCTGGACCCGCAAGGAGGGTGAGGCCGCGAACCGCGCGCCGCTGCTGCTCGTTCCGGTCGCGCTCCGGCGCTCCAGCGTGCGGGCCGGCTTCCGCCTGGCGCTGCACGACGACGAGATCCGGATCAACCCGACCCTGATCGAGATGCTGCGCCAGGACTTCCGGCTGCGGATACCGGACTTCGAGGGCGACCTGCCGCGGGACGGGTCCGGCATCGACGTGGACGCCATCTTCCGGATCGTTCGCCAGCACGTGACGGAATTTCGCGGCTGGGAGGTGGTGCCGGATGTCGTGCTCTCGGCCTTCTCATTCACCAAGTACCTGATGTGGAAGGATCTCGACGACCGGGCCGACCTCCTCGGGCGCAACCCGGTGGTGCGCCACATCCTGGAGACGCCGAAGCACGCCTACGGGGACGGCACCCCCTTCCCCGATCCGGCGCATCTCGACCGGGACCATCCCCCCGAGACCGTGTTCGCGCCGCTCTCGGCGGATTCCTCGCAGCTCTCCGCGGTCCTGGCCGCCGCCGCCGGCAAGGATTTCGTGCTGTTCGGGCCGCCCGGCACGGGCAAGAGCCAGACCATCGGCAACATGATCGCCCAGTGCCTGGCCCAGGGCCGCACCGTGCTGTTCGTGTCCCAGAAGACGGCCGCCCTGGAGGTGGTGCAGCGGCGCCTGCAGGAGATCGGCCTGGGCGATCACTGCCTGGAGGTGCACGCCGCCAAGGCGCAGAGATCGGCCGTGCTCGGCCAGCTGCGCCGGGCCTGGCACGAGCGCGCGGCGCCCGCGCAGGCGGATTGGCAGGGGGCCACGCGCACGCTCGCGGACCTGCGCGCCGAGTTGAACGGCCTCGTTCAGGCCCTGCACCGGCGGCGGGAGAACGGGCTCTCGGCCTACGAGGCCTTCGGGCGCGTGATCGCGTCCGGGTCCGAACCGGCCGGTCCCGTCCTCGCCTGGCCCGACCACCGCGCCCACGGGGCGGACATCCTCGCGTCCCTGCGGGCGGCCTGCCGCGACCTGCGACCGATCCTGGCCGCGGTGGGGTCCCCCGCCGACCACCCGCTGCGGGGCATCGAATCCCCGCACTGGTCGCCGGCCTGGCGCGACGGCCTGGACGCGGCGATCACCGCCACGGTCGAGGCGCTGACCGCCCTGGCGGCGAGCGGCGGGGCCTTCGCCGAGGCGATGGGGCTTCCATCGCATCCGGTGACCGGGGCGGAGATCCGCGGCCTCCTGGGCCTCGGCAACGAAGTGCTGCGTCCCGAGGCCCGCTGCGGGGTCGCCCTCCTGGCCGACGACGCGGGCGAACTGCGCCGGGCGGTCGCCGCGCGCGAACGCGTCCAGGCCGTCCGGGCCGAGCACCTCGGCCGGCTCACCGGCACCTACCGGCCCGGCATCCTCGACCAGGACCTGGCGGGTCTCCTCGCCGCGTGGGTCGCCGCGCGGAGCGCGAACATCCTCGTCCGCCGCCATCGCCTGAGGACGGTCCTGCTGCGCCTCGAGCCCTATGCCGAGGGCGCGCTGCCGGACGATGTCGGGCCGGACCTCGCCGGCCTGATCGCGCTCGCCCGGCACGAGACGGCCGATCGCCCCGAGGAGGCGGCCCTGGCCCGGCTGGGGCCGCCCTGGAGCGACCCGGATCTGCCGGCCGCCGACTTCCGGCCCGCCCTCGCCTGGGCCGGGCGGGTCGAGCGGCTCCTGCCCGGCCTCGGGCCGCCGAACCTCGGCGACGCGGGCCTGCGCTCCCACCTCGTCCGGCTCGTCACGCAACAGGGCCGGGACCTCGAAACGGGCGGGCGCATCGCCCAGGCCTATGCGGCGTTCGCGCAGGACCACGCCCGGGCGAACGACGCGACGAAGGCGCTCGGACGGCAGGCCGGACGGTCCGGTCCCGAGGCGACGACGGAGGCGGACGGGATCGCCGCCGGCATCGCCCTGGCCCGGCGCTGGGCCTCCGGTCTCGCGCGTGCCCAGGGCTGGTGCGCCTGGCAGGCGGCCGCCCAGGAGGCGCGGGACGCCGGCCTCGGGCCGCTGATCGAGGCCCTGGAGGCGGGCCGGATCACACCCGACCGGGTCGAGTCGGCCTTCGAGACCGCCTATGCCCGCTGGTGGATCGACCGCGTCGTCGGCGACGACCCGGCCCTGCGCCGCTTCCTGCCGGAGCGGCACGAGGACGCGATCGCCCGCTTCCGCGCCGCCGACGCGCAGGTGGGCGAACTCGCCAGGCAGGTCGTCCGAGACCGCCTCGGCCGCGGCATTCCGGGGCCGACGGCCTTCGGGCGCGATCCCGAATGGGGCGCGCTCTCGCACGCGCTGACGCGGAAGCGGGGGCAACCGCCCCTGCGCAGGCTGTTCGGCCAAATGCCGAACGCGCTCACGCGGCTCACGCCCTGCGTGATGATGAGCCCGCGGTCGATCGCGCAGTACCTGCCGCCCGACGCGGCAGCGTTCGACGTCGTCATCTTCGACGAGGCCTCGCAGATCGCGCCCTGGGACGCGATCGGGGCGATGGCGCGGGGCCGGCAGGTGGTCGTGGTCGGCGATCCCGAGCAGCTGCCGCCGACCCAGGTCGGCGATCGCGGCGATCGCGGCGATCGCGGCGATCGCGGCGTCGACGACGTCGAGGACGCCGACGACCTCACCGACCAGGAATCGATCCTCGACGCGTGCCTCGCGGCCAACATCCCGCGGCGGACCCTCGACTGGCACTATCGCAGCCGCCACGAGAGCCTGATCGCCTTCTCGAACGCCCGTTACTACGGCGGGCGCCTGGTCACGTTCCCCGCCCCGGTGACCGAGGACCGGGCGGTGCGCCTGAGCTTCGTCCCGGACGGCGTCTACGAGCGGGGGGCCGGCCGGGTGAACCGGCCCGAGGCCCTGGCGGTGGTCGCCGACATCGTGCGCCGCCTGCGCGATCCGGACTTCGCACGCGCGCGGCGCTCCCTCGGCATCGTCACCTTCAACGGCGAGCAGCAGCGGCTCATCGAGAACCTCCTCGACGAGCAGCGGCGGTCGTCTCCGGAGCTGGAGCCGTACTTCGATCGCGATCGCTGGCACGAGCCCGTCTTCGTGAAGAACCTCGAGAACGTGCAGGGCGACGAGCGCGACGCCATCCTGTTCTCGGTCGCGGTCGGGCCCGACCCGGGCGGCCGGGTGGTGAGCACGGTGTCGTCCCTCAACAGGGATGGCGGCCACCGCCGCCTGAACGTCGCCATCACGCGCGCGCGACGCGAACTCGTGGTCTTCACCTCGCTCCGCCCCGAGCAGATCGATCTCGGCCGCACCCGGGCGCGGGGCGTGCGCGACTTCAAGCACTTCCTCGAATTCGCCGAGCGCGGCGCGCGGGCGCTCGCCGAGGCCTCCGCACCCACGGGGGGCGGGGTGGAATCGCCGTTCGAGGCCGCCGTGCTGGCGGCGTTGCGGGCCAGGGGTTGGACCGTGCACACGCAGATCGGCGTGTCGGGCTTCCGGATCGATCTCGGCATCGTCCACCCAGACGCCCCCGGGCGCTACCTCGCCGGCGTCGAGTGCGACGGCGCGACCTATCACCGGTCCGCCACGGCGCGCGACCGCGACCGCCTGCGCGAGCACGTGCTGACCGACCTCGGCTGGCGCATCCGGCGGGTCTGGAGCACCGCGTGGTGGGCGGATGCGAACGGCGCCCTCGCCGAGCTCGACCGGCGCCTGCGGGAGGATCTGGAGGCCGATCGGCACGCTCCCGGGGACGCGGACGACACCGATGCGGTCGGCGAGGGCACTTCCGCCGCACCGGACGCCGCGGAGACGGCGGATCATCCAGCCCTCGCTGGAACGGCGGCCGCCGCGGGCTCGGACCGCGCGCCGGAGCCGGGCGGCGAGGCGCCGGTCGCGCCCGTGGGGCATGATCCGGCCTACCGCCTCGCCGACCCGGTCGACCTCGGGGTCGCCCTGGCGCAGGACCGCTTCTACGACCCGTCCTACCGTCCGGTGCTGGCGGCCCTGGTGGCGCACGTGATCGCCGAGGAGGGCCCGATCTACGAGGACGTGCTGCTCCGGCGCGTCGCCCGCGCCCACGGCTTCCAGCGGTCGGGCCCCGTCCTCCGTGCGGCGGTTCTCGCGCAGGTTCCCGCCTCGGTGGCCCGCAGCGACGACGAGGGCCGCCCCGTCCTCTGGCCGCCCCGCGTCGCACCGCGGCCGCGCCATCCCTACCGCCCGGCGGTCTCCGGCCTGCGCAGCCATGCCGATACGCCGATGCCGGAACTCGTGGGTCTGGCGGACACGGTGCGTCCGGACGCCTCCGAGGCGGAGCGCGTCCGGCTGATGGCCCGGGCGATCGGACTGTCACGGGTCGAGGCCGGAACGCGGGCCCGATTCGCGCGGGCGAGCGCCCTGGCGCGCCAGCCGGACCCACCCGCCCCTGATGACATGTAAGGGCCGAATGCCGCTCCCGATCTCTCCGCCCCCCCCGGCGGCCGGGTGAGACTGGCGAAGGTTCAACCCACGGGGCGGGCCGCATCGCGCGGCGGGGCCAAAATCCTTCGCTGGTCCGCCGCCGTCGCGGGCGTGCCGCCGCCCGACGGAGGCAGGGATGCCGGCGCGAGTCGCAGCCGGAGCAATCGACGCGCGTGCCCGGGGGGCTCCGAAGCGACGTCGATGGTCTCCATCCATCCGTCCCCGACATTCACGATCACGGCCCGTCGAAGATCATGGCCGCGCGAGACCCGTCCGCTTCCTGCGTCTCGTCCAGCATGTTGCATTGCAGCAAAAAGGCCGGACACTGATCTTCCAGAATGATCGCTTCTCCTCTGTAAAGATCACGAATACGCATTTCATAAATTTATTTAACTTTTATATATTCTATCAAGACAACCTTCAATTGTCGCGTTCGCCGCGCGCCTTTGATTTGAACAATGCCGTCGGTGACGACCGAAATGTCGATTTGCCGGCTCGCGAATAATTGGCTTGGTTTCTGCTTCATTAGGGGAGATAGACGTGCAACGAAGCGAATTGGGACAGATCTGCCCTGTTTCGCGTCAGCGCCTGCGGATGGATGGGAACCGATGTCTGCTTATCCTGAGGGCTCCGTCACGATGGACACGACCTCTGCCCGCACG
>NZ_LMMZ01000016.1 GCF_001422885.1 Methylobacterium sp. Leaf104
CGTGCGGGCAGAGGTCGTGTCCATCGTGACGGAGCCCTCAGGATAAGCAGACATCGGTTCCCATCCATCCGCAGGCGCTGACGCGAAACAGGGCAGATCTGTCCCAATTCGCGGCAAGTTTCGGCGTCCGATTATCATTTAGCAGAAACCAGGCTAAATGTCTCGTGAACCATACGAATAGAATACGACAATGCAGCGGCACCATTCGGCACAAAACTTCCGGATTTTGTATCCGGCAGCAACGAACAGGGACGATATTTCCTAAATCCGAACTAGACCTGTAAAGCATCTTTCAAATGTCCGGATCCGATCCCTCGTTTTCATGACAAACTACATTTCCAAAGATGAGTTTGCAGCTATAACGGTCATCATAAGTAATCCCGTTGAAACATCGATGGCATGGACGGCGATGCGCGAACATCCGCTGTGCCTGTTTTCGAGAGATCAGGAATCAGGGCCGCCGGGTGAGGCCGATAAGGAAGCCGCAGCGGGCCCTGTTTGCCGCCGGGAAGACAGCGGGACCGGACAGACCAGGACAGGATTCGCTCGACGGGGCAGCGAGATCGGATCGGGCGCCCGTTGCATCTCGGACCATGTCGGGTGCTGCGGGGCACGAGCCCGCGGCGGACCCAGCAGGCTGGCTCCGGGCCGGGCCGATCGGGAGGATCGGCCAGAACGAACGGCCCTCGACAGGACGCGCGGTCGGGAGACCGATGTGGAGCAAGCAGTTCCGACGCTGCACCAGATCGCAGGGCGGACGGCGCAGGGCAGACGTCTGGCGCTATCCTGCAGGGGAGCGGAGAAGAGGTCTCATCGCCGGTGAAGGGGTATGGGGGCCTTCAGGTTGATCGGGCTTGCCGGACGAGGGATTCGGAGCGCGAGCACGCCCGTTATACGGCGGACCTGTCGCTGGCGGGTCAGGCCCTGCCGGACGTTGCCGCAGTAAACCGTTCGCTCCCGAGCGGCCCCGGCAGGCCGCAGATGAGATCCATGAGACGCACGGTCCCTCGGGTTCGGCGATTGGTTTTCGGGCCGGGTCCTGCC
This sequence comes from Methylobacterium sp. Leaf104, assembly GCF_001422885.1. GTDB lineage: Bacteria > Pseudomonadota > Alphaproteobacteria > Rhizobiales > Beijerinckiaceae > Methylobacterium. The sequence continues at coordinate 1,045 of NZ_LMMZ01000016.1, forward strand.
CCGGGCCTCCGGCGGCGCCACGCCGGCCGAAGCGCGCCCCTGCTCGGCTCGTCCGGTGCTTCTACGGGCTCGATCGATCGCCCTCGTGCACCGCGAGGGGTTCGCTTCACCGCTTCGCGGCGTCACTGCGAGATTGGAGCGGGTACCGGGAATCGAACCCGGGTATTCAGCTTGGAAGGCTGCTGCTCTACCATTGAGCTACACCCGCATCGCCGACCTTCGTAGCAGGTCACCGAGGCTCGAGACAGCCCGAACGGGTTCGGGATCTCGGTAAAGGTTTGGTGGGGGAAGTAGGACTCGAACCTACGAAGCTTACGCAGCGGATTTACAGTCCGCCCCCTTTGCCGCTCGGGACATTCCCCCAAACCGGCCGCCTCTCGACGGCGCGCCGTCCTTATGATGACCGCCCGACGCCGAGTCAACCGCGTCGCTCAATCGAAATACGCGAGATCGCAGATCCGCATTTGTGCCCTCTCGGCGCCGCGCCAGGTGTCCACCGAGAGCGTGCCGGCGACGTGCACTTCGCGGCCGATGCCGGAGAGGAGGGCCTGTCCGAGCGGCCCCTGCGCGGCCCGGAACGCGATGGCGCCGATGGCCTGGCCGTCGCGGCTCCGCAGGCGGGCCCGCACGTGCCCGTTACCCACGACCGCGGCATCGACGATGCGGTGGCGCGGCAGAACGAAGGTCGGCTCCGGGGCCGCCGATCCGAACGGGCCGGCCCGGTGGATCGTGCGGACCAGCTCGGCGGTGACGCCGCCCGCACTCATCGCGCCGTCCACCAGGAGCGCTTCGACTGCCCGCGCCTCGCTGACGGGCGCGGCCAGGGCGGCCGCGAGGTGATCGCGAAAGCGCGTGACATCCGGACCCGGCAGCGTGACGCCCGCCGCCATGGCGTGGCCGCCCCCCTTCAGGGCGAGCCCCGCCTCGACCGCCGTGCGGACCGCCTGCCCCAGATCGGCGCCCACGATGGAGCGTCCCGAGCCGGTCGCGGTGCCGTCGGGCCGGAGGGCGAAGGCGAAGGCCGGGCGGCCGAAGCGCTCCTTCAGGCGCGCGGCGATGAGCCCGACGACACCGGGATGCCAGTCGGCGGATGCGGTCACCAGCACCGGATGCTCCGGATCGAGGCCGAGGGCGCGGTCCATCTCGGCTTCGGCGGCGGCGACCGCCTCCGCCTCGATGACCTGCCGCTCGCGGTTGAGCCGGTCGAGTTCCGCCGCGATCCGTGCGGCCTCGGCGGGATCGGCGGTGGTGAGGAGCGTCGCGCCGAGGCCCGCATCCCCGATCCGGCCGCCGGCATTGATGCGCGGGCCGACGAGGTATCCGAGATGCCAGGCCTCCGGCGGCTCGTTGAGGGACGCGGCGTCGAGGAGGGCGGCGAGGCCGACGCGGCCCCGGGCGCGCATCACCTTCAGCCCCTGGACCACGAAGGCGCGGTTGAGGCCGGTGAGCGGGACCACGTCCGCGACCGTGGCCAGGGCGACGAGGTCGAGGGACTCGGCGAGATCGGGCAGGCGGTCGGCGAAGGCGGCCTCCCGGCGCAGGCGCCGGTTCAGGCCGACCAGGGTGAGGAAGACGACGCCGGCGGCACAGAGATGCCCGAGGCCGGAGAGGTCGTCGAGGCGGTTCGGATTCACCAGGGCGTGGGCTGGCGGCAGGTGCTCGGGCGCGCCGTGATGGTCGAGGACGACGACGTCGAGGCCGAGCGCCGCGGCGGCCTCGAGGGGGGGGTGCCCGCTCGTCCCGCAATCGACGGTGACCAGCAGGCTCGCGCCGGCCGCGCGCAGGGCCGAGACGGCGGCGACGTTGGGGCCGTAGCCCTCGGTGATCCGGTCGGGAATATGGATCTGGACGGTCAGGCCGAGCCGGCGCAGGTAGCCGGCCAGGAGGGCGGCGCTGGCCGCGCCGTCGACATCGTAGTCGCCGAACACCGCCACCCGCTCGCCGGCCACGACCGCACGGGCCAGCCGATCGGTGGCGGCCGCCATGTCGACCAGGCAGTCCGGGTCGGGCATCAGGTCGCGCAGCCGCGGGCGCAGATGCGCCTCGGCCTCGGCCGGTCGGATGCCGCGTCCGGCCAGGACGCGGGCCAGCAGTTCGGGCAGGGCATGCGCCTGCACCATGGTCGCCGCATGGGCCTGGAGGGCCGGATCGGCGCAGCGGTCACGCCAGGGCCGGCCGAGGACCGAGCGGCTGACGTCGAGGAACGTGCGGGGCACGTCGAGGGCGAGGGCGGCTGACACGGGGCGGATCATAGCGCCATGCGCGGCGCAGGGCTGCATCCCAAACGACAAAGGGGCCGGCGAACGGACGCCGGCCCCGCCTGATCTGTGCCGCGGGCCGTCGCCCGCATCGGCCTCAGAGGTTCTTGACGATGCTGTCGACCACCTTCTTCGCGTCGCCGAACAGCATCATGGTGTTGTCGCGGAAGAACACCTCGTTCTCGACGCCCGCGTAGCCGGAGCCCATGCCGCGCTTGATGAAGAGCACGGTCTTGGCCTTCTCCACGTCGAGGATCGGCATGCCGTAGATGGGCGAGGCCTTGTCGGTCTTGGCGGCCGGGTTGGTGACGTCGTTGGCGCCGATGACGAAGGCCACGTCGGCCTGCGGGAAGTCGCCGTTGATGTCTTCCAGCTCGTGAACCTCGTCGTAGGGCACGTTGGCCTCGGCGAGCAGCACGTTCATGTGGCCGGGCATGCGTCCGGCGACGGGGTGGATCGCGTACTTCACGTCCACGCCCTCCTTCTTGAGCAGATCGACCATCTCGCGAAGGCTGTGCTGGGCCTGGGCCACCGCCATGCCGTAGCCGGGCACGATGATGACGCGCTCGGCGTTCTTCATGATGTAGGCCGCGTCGTCCGCCGAGCCCTGCTTGACCGGACGGGTCTCCACGGCGCCGCCGGCCGCCGCGGCGGTATCGCCGCCGAAGCCGCCGAGGATGACCGAGATGAACGACCGGTTCATCGCCTTGCACATGATGTAGGACAGGATCGCACCCGACGAGCCGACCAGCGCGCCCGTGATGATCAGCGCGAGGTTGCCCAGGGTGAAGCCGATGCCGGCCGCGGCCCAGCCCGAATAGGAGTTCAGCATCGAGACGACGACGGGCATGTCGGCGCCGCCGATCGGGATGATGAGCAGCCCGCCCAGCACGAAGGACAGGACGACGATCAGCCAGAAGATCGCCTTGCTCTCGGTACCGATGAAGATCGCGATCAGCACCACCAGGGCGATGCCGAGGGCGATGTTGATGGCGTGCCGCTGCGGCAGCATGATCGGCTTGCCGGACATGCGACCGTCGAGCTTGGCGAAGGCGATGACCGAGCCCGTGAAGGTGATGGCGCCGATGGCCACGCCGAGGGCCATCTCGAACAACGACTCCTTGTGGATGTGGCCGTTCTCGAGGATGCCCACCGCCTGCGGGGCGTAGAGGGTCGCGGCCGCGCCCATCACGGCCGCGAGGCCGACGAGGGAGTGGAAGGCGGCGACGAGTTGCGGCATCGCCGTCATCGGCACGCGCTTGGCGATCACCGCGCCGGCACCGCCGCCGATGCCGAGGCCGAGCAGCACGAGGATCCAGGCGCCGAGCCCGGCCGGCGGATGGCCGACCAGGGTGGTGAGCATGGCCAGCCCCATGCCGATCATGCCGTACAGGTTGCCCTGCCGCGACGTGGTCGGGTGCGAGAGGCCCCGCAGCGCCATGATGAACAGGACGCCGGAGACGATGTAGAGAAGGGATGAGACGTTCTGGGACATGTCTCAGGCCTTCTTCTTGTACATGCCGAGCATGCGCTGGGTGACGAGGAACCCGCCGAAGATGTTCACGCTGGCGAGGATGATGCCGACGAAACCGAAGAAGCGGGCCCAGCCGGTGCCGTGCTCGACGTAGGGAACGCCGGCGGCCAGGAGCGCGCCGACGATGATCACCGACGAGATCGCGTTGGTGACGGACATCAGGGGGGTGTGGAGGGCCGGGGTCACCGACCAGACCACGTAGTAGCCGACGAAGATCGCCAGCACGAAGATCGCGAGCTGGAAGACCGTGGGGTCGACGGCGCCGTGGGTGACGGCGCTGAGGCCGTGGCCGAAGCCGTCGGCGTATTTCTGCGCCTGGAGCGCGTGCTGCTGCGCGATGTCGGCAGCGGTTCGGGCCGCGGCGGCGGCGGCGCGCGCCTGCTCGGCGGCCTGATCGGGGGGAAGCGTGGCCATCGTATCCTCCGGCGGGATCAGGATTTGGGCTGGAACGAGGGATGCGAAACCTGGCCGTCGCGGGTCAGGTTGGTCGCCTTGACGAGCTCATCGTCCCACTTGACCGCCAGGGTCTTGGCCTCCTTGTCGATCAGCGTCTCGACGAAGGCGTAGAGGTTGCGGGCGTAGAGGCTGGAGGCCGTGGCCGCGAGGCGGCCGGGCACGTTGAGGTGGCCGACGATCTTCACGCCCTTGTCGGTCGTGACGACCTCGCCGGCCTTGGCGCCCTCGACGTTGCCGCCGCGCTCGACCGCGAGATCGACCAGGACCGAACCCGGCTTCATCGAAGCGACCATCGCCTCGGAGACGAGCTGCGGGGCCGGACGCCCGGGAATCAGCGCCGTCGTGATGACGATGTCCTGCTTGGCGATGTGGGTCGTGACGAGGTCGGCCTGCTTCTTCTTGTACTCGGCCGACATCTCCTTGGCGTAGCCGCCGGACGTCTCGGCCTGCTTGAACTCCTCGTCCTCGACGGCGACGAACTTCGCGCCGAGGGACTCGACCTGCTCCTTGGTGGCGGGCCGCACGTCGGTGGCGGTGACGACCGCGCCCATCCGGCGCGCCGTCGCGATCGCCTGGAGGCCGGCGACGCCGACGCCCATGACGAAGACGCGGGCCGCCGGAACCGTGCCGGCCGCGGTCATCATCATCGGCATGGCACGGCCGTACTCGGCGGCGCCGTCGACCACGGCGCGGTAGCCGGCGAGGTTCGCCTGCGAGGAGAGCACGTCCATCACCTGGGCGCGGGTGATGCGCGGCATCAGCTCCATGGCGAAGGCGTCGAGGCCGGCCTCGGCCATCGCGCCGAGTTCGGCCTCGTGACCGTAGGGATCCATGATGGCGACGACGGTGGCGCCGCGCTTCAGGAGCCCGATCTCGTCGGAGGACGGGCGCCGCACCTTCAGGACGAGGTCGGCCGAGCCGGCCGCGTCACTGGCCGAGCCGGCGATGGAGGCGCCGGCGGCCTCGTACTCGGAATCCGGAACGCCGGCCTTGAGGCCGGCTCCCGACTGGACGGCGACCTCGGCCCCGAGGCCGATGAATTTCTTGACCGTCTCTGGCACCGCCGCGACCCGCGGCTCCGCGGGATCGGTCTCCGATAATACAGCGATGCGCATGCAGGAATGCTCCTTAAAGGACGGCCCGAAGGCGACCCGCAAAATCAGTCAAGAAATGTTCGGACAGGGATCAGGCGAAGGCGAGGTACAGGGCCAGCAGGATGCCGACCGCCAGGGGCGCTTTCCAGCCGATCGCGGGCGCGAGGGCGCCCACCGCACCGGCGATGCCCGACAGGATCACACCGAAGATGGCCGTCAGCCACGCCTCGCGGATGCCACCGACCGCCAGGGCCAGCACCCAGCACAGCACGACGCCGGTGCCGATCTCCACGAACCGAACGAAGCCGCGATAAGTCTGCTCGTGGGTCTTCTCATCCATCGCCGGGCTGTAATGCGCGCCGGACACGGTCTTGGTATCGGCCATCTTGTGGGCGTCCCCTTGGGCGTCGTCTTGATTTGTTCCAAGGGGATTTAGCGCAAGCCAAGGTCGCTCGCAATCGACATGCGCGCTCTGCAATCGGCGCAAACGGCTTTTTATTGCCACGCTTTCAAGCCGGCAACGCAAGTCCCGCCGTCGTCAGCGCCTCGCCCTGGCGAGATTCGAGCTCCGCCAGGGAGAATCGATCGATCTCGGCCTCGAACAACCGGTGGTAGTTCAGCTCCGACCGGAGATGGAGGAAGACGGCGCCGAGACCGACGGCGGCGCGGTCCATGAACACGAATTCCTGCGGGATCGTGACGGGACCGCGCGCCTTGAGGGCCTGGTGCACTTCGAAGGCCTGGCGCCGCCCGTACTCGCCCGGCTTGACGCCGTCGGCCACCGTCCGGGTCCGGTCCTCCAGGATCGGCCCGTAGATGAAGCGCGCCCAGATGTTCAGGATCTCGACGAGCTCCTTGTTGAGGTTCTTGAAGCCCCAGGTCTCGTAGGCGTGGACGATCCGGGCGTTGTCGTCGGTGAGCAGGCCCCGGTACAGGTCGACGACGCCCCCGACGAAGCGCGGATGGAAGATCCGCACGCAGCCGTAATCGAGCAGGTTGATGCCCTGGGCTTCGCCGTCCTCCGAGAAGACCGTGTAGTTGCCGAGATGCGGATCGCCGTGGATGACCGCCGCGCGGCTGAAGGGATGCCACCAGGCCTTGAACATCGACTGGGCCAATCGGTTGCGAATCTCGACGGGCGCCTCGGCGAAATCGAGGATTCGCTGGCCGTCGAGCCAGCCGAGGGTCAGCAGGCGTTTGGTCGAGAGATCCTTGTGGATGGCCGGGACCCGCACCGCATCGACGTCGCGCAGGACGTTCCCGTAGAGGACCGCGTGCTTGGCCTCGCGCTCGTAATCGAGTTCCTCCCGCACGCGGGCGCCGATCTCCTTGGCGATCTCGCGGGTGTCGAGCCAGGACGACATCCGGCGGTGGAGCGCGAAGGCGACCTCGAGCTGCTTGAGGTCGGCCTCCACGGCCGATTGCATGTCCGGGTACTGGAGCTTGCAGGCGAGCCGGGTCCCGTCGAGGGCGGTGGCGCGGTGGACCTGCCCCAGGGAGGCGGCCGCGGCCGGCTTGAGGTCGAAGCTCTGGAAGCGGGCCTGCCAGTCGGCCCCGAGCTCGGCCATCATGCGGCGCTTCACGAAGGCCGCGCCCATCGGAGGCGCGTCGGCCTGGAGCTTCTGCAGCTCGGTGGCGTATTCGGGCGGCAGCAGGTCCGGCACCGTGGCCAGCAACTGCGCCACCTTCATGATCGGCCCCTTCAGGCCGCCGAGGGCCTGCGCCAGGGCCGCGGCGTTGGTCGGAGCCTCCTTGCCGCCGAACAGCTTCGCGCCGGCCATCCGCGCCGCCACCCCACCGACATTGGCGCCGACGCGGGCATAGCGGCTCGCGCGGGCGGAGAAGCGGTTGGCTTCGCGATCGGTGTCGGCCATCGGTATCCTTCAACGCGTCGGGAAATCCTTACCCCGAGATAAGCGCGTCGGCCCGGCCTGCCAGGGCGGCGGGCTCATGGGTCGCGGCTCGGCGCCGCGGGCGTCGGCCAGTTGTCACGGATCCAGCGGGCGAGGCCCGCCTCCTCGATCTCGCCGGCCGAAAGGCCCCTGATCATGACCACGGCCTCGGCCTCGTCCACCAGGAAGTCGATGCCGTTCAGCCCGAGGAACGTGATCAGGGACAGGAAGGCCGCGCGCTTGTTGCCATCGATGAAGGAAGGATTCGTCGCGATCCCGAAGGCATAGGCGGCGGCCAGCTCGGCCAGATCGACCGAACCATAGGCGGCGCGGTTCACCGGCCGACCGAGAGCAGATTCCAGAGCGCCCGCGTCGCGCAGACCGCTCGGCCCGCCGAACAGTCTGAGTTGGCGGGCATGGATCGCCTGGACGAGCTCGCTCGTCAGCCCGACGATCTCGCTCTCCGATTCACTCACTTCGCGAGTTCTGTCAGCGCGTTGCGGTAAGTCTTCATCGCGCGCTCGGCGATTTCCATTCCCTTCTCGAAGGTCGGATCGAGGGGGGACAGCCGTACCGAACCGTCGGCGTTCTCGGTCACCGACAGCCAGTCGCCCTGAGCCAGGTTGAGTTTTCCCAGGAGCTCCCGCGGCAGGATCAGCCCCGTCGAATTGCCGATCTTCTTGACTTCGAGTTTCATGGGACGCCGCCTTCCGTTGTACAGAATGTACAACGGAAGGCGGCGAGCGCTGAGGGTCTCACCCCTCCATCGCCTCCAGCTCGGCGATCATGCCCTCGATCATCGACAGGCCGATCTGCCAGAAGCCCGGGTCGCGGGCGTCGAGGCCGAAGGGGGCCAGGAGTTCGCCGTAGGGCCTGGCGCCGCCGGCCGAGAGCAGGGCGAAGTAGCGGTCCACGAAGCCGTCCTCCGCCTTGGCATAGACCCCGTAGAGCGAGTTCACGAGGCAGTCGCCGAAGGCATAGGCGTAGACGTAGAACGGCGAGTGGATGAAGTGCGGGATGTAGGCCCAGAACGGCTCGTAGCCCGCATCGAGGGTGATCGCCGGCCCCAGGCTCTCCGCCTGCACCGACATCCAGAGCCCGTTGATCTGCTCGGCGGTCAGCTCGCCCTGGGCCCGGGCGAGATGGACCTTCCGCTCGAAGGCGTAGAACGCGATCTGGCGCACCACCGTGTTGATCATGTCCTCGACCTTCGCCGCCAGCATCGCGCGGCGCTGGCCCGGACTGGCGGTCGCGGCCAGGAGGCGGCGGAAGGTCAGCATCTCGCCGAAGACGCTGGCGGTCTCGGCCAGGGTCAGGGGCGTCGGCGCCATCAGGGCGCCGTTCGGACCGGCGAGGACCTGATGCACCCCGTGGCCGAGCTCGTGCGCGAGCGTCATCACGTCCCGTGGCTTCCCCTGGTAGTTGACCAGCACGTAGGGATGGGCGGAGGGAACGGTCGGATGCGCGAAGGCGCCGGGCGCCTTGCCGGGCCGGGTCGGCGCGTCGATCCAGTTGCGGTCGAAGAACGTCCGGGCGATGTCGGCCATGCGCGGCGAGAAGGCCTGGTACGCATCGAGGACCGTGTCGCGGGCCTCGCTCCAGGGAATGGTGCGCTGGTCGACCTTCGGCAGGGGCGCGTTGCGGTCCCAGTAGGGCAGCGCATCGCGCCCGAACCACTTCGCCTTCAGGCGGTAGTAGCGGTGCGACAGGCGCGGATAGGCCGCCTGGACGGCCTCCACCAGGGCGGCGACCACCTCGGGCTCGACCCGGTTCGAGAGGTGGCGCGCATCCGCCACGTCCTTGAAGCCGCGCCAGCGGTCGGAGATCTCCTTGTCCTTGGCCAGCGTGTTGGTGATCAGCGTGAAGGTGCGCAGGTTGGCGCGGAAGACCTCGCTCAGGGCGCCCGCCGCCTCCTTGCGGATGGCGCCGTCCGGATCCTGAAGCTTGTTGAGGGTCGGCTCCAGGGTGAGCTGCTCGCCCTGCACCGAGAAGCGCAGCGCGGCGATGGTGCCGTCGAAGAGGCGGTTCCACGCCGAGCGCCCCGTGACGGACTTCTCGAGGAACAGCTTCTCGGTGCGGTCGTCGAGCTGGAACGGCTTCTCGCGCCGCAGGTCCTCGATCCAGGGCGCGTAATGCGCGAGCGGGCCGGCGGCCATCGCCCGGTCCATCGCCGCGTCGGGGATGCGGTTCAGCTCGAGGGCGAAGAACAGCAGGTGGCTGGAGGCGGCGGTCAGGCGCTCCTGCGTGTCGCCGTAGAACTTCTCGCGCAGCTCGTCGGTGGTGTCGCCGGAATAGACGAGGCCCGCGAAGGACATCAGCCGCCCGAGCAGGTCCTCGATGCCCTCGTAGGCCGCGACGGCCGCGGCGAGGTCGGCCGAGGCCTCGGCGCCCTCGGCCATCGCCAGGAGCCGGCCGGCATAGCGCTCGGAGAACCCGGCGCAGTCCGCCTCGGCGCGCGCGAGGTCGGCGGCGAAGTCCGGCGAATCGATCCCCGCATAGAGGTCCGTCAGGTCCCATTCCGGCAGGACGCCGAGATCGGCCGCGTGCGCGGCGGCCCTGGCGGCGCTGGCCCCTTCCGCATGCGCGACGATGCCGGAACGAGTGGCATGGGCGACGGCTCGGCTCGGCATGATGATCTGGTTTCCTCTGGGCGCGGTGAGTGCCGTGCGCGGTGATATCGAGTGCAGGGCCCCTCCGATCAATCCGGAACCGGCAGAATCCTGAGGGCCGAGACGGTTTGTCAGGGGGCGGCCTGCCCGGTTCCGAGGTCCGGCGGCCGCCGCGCCCGGAAAAGTCGGATCGTCGTTAAGCGCGGCTTTACGCTCTTGGGCCACCCTACGGTTCGAAACGAAACACGCCGGCGGAGACGGCGCCCGGACGACACCCCGTCGCCGGCCACCGCACCGCTTGCGAACAGCGAGGCTGCCCCATGTCGACAACGGTCCTGATCGTCGACGATGATCCCGTGCAGCGCCGCCTCGCCGAGGCGATGGTCCGGCGTCTGGGCTTCGAGGCGAAGGTGGCCGAGAGCGGCGAACAGGGCCTCGCGACGCTCCGGTCCGGCGACGCGATCGACGTGGTGCTCCTCGACCTCGTCATGCCCGGCGGCCTCGACGGCCTCGGGGTGATGGCCGAGATGCGCAAGACCGGCCTCGACGTGCCGGTGATCGTGCAGACCTCGAACGGCTCGATCGACGCCGTCGTCACCGCCATGCGGGCCGGCGCCACCGACTTCGTGGTCAAGCCCGCCGGGGCCGAGCGCCTGCAGGTCTCGATCAAGAACGCCCTCAAGGTCGACCAGCTCGAGGAGGAGGTCCGGCGCATGCGCCGGCGCGCCTCCGGCGCCCTCACCTTCAAGGACCTGACCTCGCGCAGCCCCGACATGGAGCGGGTGATCCGCCTCGCGGAGCGGTCGGCCAAGTCGAACATCCCCGTGCTGATCGAGGGCGAGTCCGGCGTCGGCAAGGAAGTGCTGGCCCGGGCGATCCAGGGCTCCGGCGACCGGCGCGGCAAGGCCTTCGTCACCGTCAATTGCGGCGCGATCCCCGACAACCTCGTCGAATCCACCCTGTTCGGCCACGAGAAGGGCGCGTTCACCGGCGCCACCGAGCGCCACGTCGGCAAGTTCGTCGAGGCCTCGGGCGGGACGCTCTTCCTCGACGAGATCGGCGAACTGCCCCTCGACGCCCAGGTGAAGCTCCTGCGCGCCCTGCAGGAGGGCGAGGTCGACCCGGTCGGCGGCAAGCGCGCCGTGCGCGTCGACATCCGTTTGATCTCGGCGACGAACCGCTCGCTCCTCGACCTCGTGAAGCAGGGCCGGTTCCGCGAGGACCTCTACTACCGCCTCAACGTCTTCCCGATGACCCTGCCGCCCCTGCGCGCCCGCCGCGAGGACATCCCGGACCTGGTGCGCTCCTTCTGCGCGCGCTTCGCCGCCGAGGAGGGCAAGAAGGTCCGGGCCATCACGCCCGAGGCGATGGCGCTGCTCACCCGCTACGGCTGGCCCGGCAACGTCCGCCAGCTGGAGAACGCGCTGTTCCGCGCGGTGGTGCTGGCGGATGGCGACGAGCTCACCGTCTCCGAGTTTCCCCAGATCGCCGCGCAGGTCGAGGGCTTCGACATCCGCATCCCCGCCGCGCCGGTCCAGCCCATGGTCCAGGGCGGGGCGCCCGAGCCCGTGCGCGAGATCGTCCGGGTGGAGGTGCGCGATCCGCACGCCATGAGCCTCGTCGCCGAGGAGACCGGCGAGATGAAGACCATGGAGGGGCTCGAGGCGGAGATCATCCGCTTCGCGCTGCAATTCTATCGCGGCCGGATGTCGGAGGTGTCGCGCCGCCTCGGAATCGGCCGATCCACCCTCTATCGCAAGCTCAAGGACCTCGGCCTCGCGGACGAGGACAAGGTCGACGAGGCCGCCGCCTGACGATCTTCCTGCGGTGAGCGTGTGATTGCGCACGCGCCGGCTTGATCCGAGTATCCTAATCCCACCGGCCGGCACGGTCGGTTCCGAGGAGTTGCCATCATGGGCGTTTCGCGCTCCGCCTCCGTCGCGCTGTCCGCCCTGCTGGCGGGCTGCGTCGGCTACGGGGCTCACGCCCAGGTTCCGGAGGCGAAGGTCCCCCAGGCCCAGGTCCCAGAGGCCCAGGCGCCCCAGGCCGAGCCGCCGCCGGCGCAGGCCTCGGACACGCCCGCCCCGACCCCGGTGACGCGAAACGCCTCGGTCGATCCGGGGGCGGCAACGCCGGTCAGGCCCGACCCCGCCGCGAACGCGTCGAACCCGGCTCCGGCGACGGGAGCGGACGCGAACGCCGCCGCTCCGGGAACGCCGCCCGCGAGCGAAGCGGCGGCACCGCCGCCCCTGCCGAGCGACCCGCAGGCCGCGGCTATCGCCACCCGGCTCGCCGATTCCGCTCCCCTCCTCGCCAGGCTCTCGACCAAGGACCGCGAGGCGATCCAGGCCTTCTACGCGCTCGGCGCCTTCAAGCCGGTCTGGATCGTCGACGGCAGCCTGACCCCGGCGGCGAAATCCGCCGCGGCGCGCCTGGCCGCCGCCGGCGAGGACGGGCTGGCGGCCTCGGCCTACCCGGTGCCGGTCCTCGGAACGCAGGGCGCGACCGAGGCCCAGATCGCCGAGGCCGACCTCAAGCTCTCGGCCGCCGTGGTGCTCTATGCCCGTGATGCCCGCGGCGGACGCATCCATCTCGCGAGCGTGTCGCGCCTGATCACCCCCGCCCTCGACCTGCCGGCTCCGGAGGCCGTCCTCGCCCGCATCGCCTCCGGCGGCCCGTCGGCCGGAGCGCTGCTCCAGGGCTACAACCCGGCCCAGCCGGGCTACCTCGCCCTTAAGGCGCGCCTCGCGACGCTGCGCGGACGCGGGCAGACCCCGGCCGCGCCCAGCGTGCAGCTGCCGCCGGGACCGGTGCTCAAGCTCGGCATGACGGACCCGCGCGTCCCGGCCCTGCGCAGCCGCTTCGGCCTCGAGACGCGGACGGCCGGCACCCTCGACGCCGCGCCGGGCCATCCGGACACCTACGATGCCGGCGTGGTCGCGGCGGTGACCGCCTTCCAGCGCGCGCGGGGCCTGCCCGCCAACGGTGCCCTGACGGCGCAGACCGTGGCCGCCCTCGCCCGGCCGGAGGCCGCGGCGCGCACCGACGACGCCGAGGCCGCGCTCATCGTCAACATGGAGCGCTGGCGCTGGCTGCCCTCCGACCTCGGCCGCGACTACGTCATGGTCAATATTCCGGAGTTCCGCGTGCGGGTTATCCGGGACGGGCGCCAGCGCGACGAGGCGCGGGTGATCGTCGGCAAGACGGAATCGCCGACGCCGATCTTCTCGGGAATGATGGAATACGCCGTCGTCAATCCGTCCTGGAACGTGCCGCCCTCGATCCTCAAGAACGAATTCCTGCCCGGGCTCGCCCGCGACCCGAACTACGCGGCGCGCCGCGGCTACGAGGTGGTCTACCGCAACGGGAACGTCTCGGTGCGCCAGCCGCCGGGCGAGCGCAATGCCCTCGGGTTCATCAAGTTCATGTTCCCGAACAACCACGCGGTCTACCTGCACGACACGCCCAACCGGACCCTGTTCTCGTCCGCGCATCGCGCCCTCAGCCACGGCTGCGTGCGGGTCGAGGACCCGTTCCGGTTCGCCGACGCGGTCCTGCCGGAGGCGTGGTCGAGCGAGCGCCTGAAGAAGCTCATCGGCAAGGGCGAGCGCCAGATCCGCCTGACCGAGAAGCTGCCGGTCCACCTCGCCTACTTCACCACCTCGGTCGACGAGGCCGGGACGGTGCGCACCCTGCCCGACCTCTACGGCTACGATTCGCGCATGAAGGTCGCCCTGGGTCTCAGCCCGGGCAGCCTCCTCGTCGCCCGCGGGACCGACGGCAAGACGCCGGATGCCCGGCGCGCCGCCCAGAAGAAGCCGGCCGTGACCGCGCGGACGGGCTCGATCCTGACGGGCACGCCGAAACCGATGGCCGAGGTGCGCCGTCCGCGCGTCCGGGAGGTGAATTCCGACACCGACGCGGCGACCCGCACCACGGCGGCCCGTCCGCCCGCCGATTTCGGCGAACCCGACCTCTGGACGCCGCGTCCGGGCCGGCCCTTGAACGGCTGGTGGTAGGCGGTGGGGCGGCCGGCGGCTCGACGTACCCATTCCGGGTCCCGGCACCGTCTCGGGATCGTGCCGCGAGGAAGAAAATCCGCCCTGTGCGTCGGCGCACACCGGGGCACGATTTTGCCACGGTTGAGACTTAGCCGTTAACGCATGGGCGGAGACGCGTCGAGGATACGGTAAACCGGACGTTTACGGTTTTCGGCAACCTTGCGTTCACCACGATCCGTGCCCCGCGCGCGACTGGGTAGAGGGTGAGACCACGGTGAGTGAGCTTCTGCGACGCGGCCGTTCGGTCATGCGCCTCTCCGTCCCGAAGCGCACCGGGCGCCTTGCCGTCATCGCAGCCAGCTTCGGCCTCGCCCTGGTCGGTGGAACCCGCGGCACCCAGGATGCCGTCGCCAACGGCGACACCCGGACCATCTCGATCTATCACACCCACACCAAGGAAAGCCTGACCGTCACCTTCAAGCGCGACGGACGCTATGACCGGGCCGCCCTCGAGCAGCTGAACTGGCTCCTGCGCGACTGGCGCGCGGACGAGCCGACCAAGATGGATCCCCGGCTGTTCGACACGGTGTGGGAGGCCTACCGCTCGGTGGGCTCCCAGCAGCCGATCAACGTCGTCTCGGCCTATCGCTCCCCCGGCACCAACGCGATGCTGCGGCGGCGCTCGCGGATGGTCGCCGAGTACAGCCAGCACATGCTCGGCAAGGCGATGGACTTCCACCTGCCCGACGTCTCGATCGACCAGATCCGCGCCGTGGGCATGCGGATGCAGCGCGGCGGCGTCGGCTGGTATCCGCGTTCCGGCACACCCTTCGTCCATCTCGACGTCGGCTCCGTCCGGTCCTGGCCGCGCATGACGCACGACCAACTGGCGCGCCTGTTCCCGGACGGCAAGACCGTTCACCTGCCTTCCGACAACCGCCCCCTCCCCGGCTACGAGCTCGCCCGCGCCGAGATCCTCTCGCGCGGCGGCACCGTCCTCGGCGTCACGGAAGTGGCGCAGATGGACGAGGATGACGGCCCGAGCATCAAGGGGTTCTTCGCCAGCCTGTTCGGCGGCGGGCGGGCGCAGGAGAGCGCGCCGCCGGTCCAGGCGGCGGCCAAGGCGCCCGAGCGGACGCGGGCCAAGCCGGCGCCGGTCCTGGTCGCCAGCGCCGATCCGGAGGACGCGGTCGGCGCCCGCGCCGCCCTCGCCTACGCGGCGCCCGCCACCGACGAGGCGCTGAAGGGCAATCTCCTCCGCCGCGACGGCCGCAATGCGCAGAGCCTGCTGACCGGCGAGGCGCCGGCCGAGGCGGCGACGCTGGCATCGGAGCCCGTCGCCTCCATCGCCCTGCCGCTTCCGCCCCGGCGTCCGTCCGAATTCGCCGCCGTCACCGCCGCCCTCACGATGCCCCTGCCCCCGCAGCGGCCTGCCGTGCAGGTCGCTGGCCTCGGCAATGCCGGCATGGCCAATCTCCCGCCGACGCCCGTGGCGGCACGGCCGGCGCTGGTTCCGGCCAATGCCGAACCGCGCCTCCAGTTGCGCGCCCTCTTCGTCGCCGCGGCGGCGGACGCGGAACCGGCGAGCCGCGCGGCTCCGGTGAGGCTCGCAACCGCCAAGGCGAAGCTGGACGGCGCACCGACGGCGATCGTCATGCCGCCGGCCGGCGTCGCCACCCGATTCTCCGCCCGCAGCCCCGGCGACGACCTCGCGGCCTCCCGCTTCAGCAGCTCCGCCACCCGCACGGTCCCCGGCGCCCGCTGAGCCGAGATCCAGCGCGATCCGGTCGTCCCCACGACCGCCGTCGGCCGGTGCGCTCCCGACCTACGCCCCCGATCGGAAGCGACCGCGAATTGCGGCGCGCGATGGCCCGCCGGCCGCGCCGGCGGCCGGTCGGACCATGGCTTTCGGCGACGCCATCCGGAACCGGGTGCAGGCCCCGCGATCGGCGAGCCGTCGCACCATAATGCCTGGGATCGATCCAGAAACGGTTTCGATTGCCACCCGACCCGAAGGGTCGAACCGTAGAGGCCTGTCGCCAGGCAAGATAAAGCAGAGACCAGTACCCTTGCTATCTCGTCTTGAATTCAATATCAGGACGCAAGCTCAAATTGCATCGAACAACGCGGCATGATCTTCGCCTCTGGCCTCGTCGGGATTATTGTTCCCCCATACGCGATGGCAGGTCTGCAAAATCTTGTGATGGATCCTTCCATCGAAATCGGCCGTTACTTTCGCCGATGCGGCCACTGACCTGACGGTCTGTTTGATTTGGCGACCGATCGAGCGGTGCCTGTACGTATTTTATCGCGTGCGGAAGCCACTTCGATCCCCCAAATGGGGTATGCGGGCTGTCCTTCCTTTGGCGGACAAGAACCGCACCCAGCCACTGGGAGACTCTGGCAATCGTAGGATGAGGACCGCGATGGCTCCAGGACGAAAGGGAGGCGGTTCGTGATGGTCACCATCAGCGTCAGTTGCCTGCTGGCCGGCGTCGCCCTCGCGGCGGCCGCGCAGACCACGACACGTCGGCGTGCCGCCCTCGAATGGGCTGGCGGCACCCTGCTGATCGCCGGCCTGGGGCTTCTGGGCGCGGGTCTTCGCCTGTTCCGATAGATCCTCGCCAGATCCGAGCGGGCCGGGATGCTCGCTCGAAGCGGCGTGGCGAGGGGCCCGGCACCCGTCGATGCCGTGAGCGAAACCGGCGCAGGGGCGGGACGTCGTCGTCGTCGTGACGCCGTCGCCGAGATTTGCGGGACCGTCGCCCTATCTGCACGGCATGATCGCTGCGCCGTTGCACCGCTACCGAATGGCCGCTTTCGTGGCCCTCGCCCTTTTGGTCCCGGGGTCGACCCGGGCCGACGCGCCGGCCCTTCTGCTGGTGGGCCTCGACGGCAAGACCTTCTTCGAGCCGGATGGCGGCCGCAACGGGCCGAATGGCCAGGACGCCGTCGGCATCGTCGACGTCAGCGACGAGGCCCGGCCCCGGCTCGTGCAGACCCTGCCCCTCGACAATTCCGTCTACGGACCACCGACGAACCTTCGGATCACGCCCGATGGCAAGCTCGGCCTCGTGGCGAGTTCCGTCCTGATGCGTCAGGAGGGAGCGGCTTGGTATGCGCAGGCCGACGACCGGCTGCACGTCATCGATCTGTCCGCCAGCCCGGCGCGCCTGGTCGAGACCGTCACGGTCGGCCGCCAGCCCTCCGGCCTCGCCATCGCGAAGGCCGGCGACCTCGCCCTCGTCGCGAACCGCGAGGGACGCAGCGTCACGGTCCTGACGATCCGGGGCACCGAGGTGCGGCCCGTCGCGACCGTCGACGTCGGCGACGAGGCCGCCGCGGTCGCGTTCGCGCCGGACGGACGACGGGCCTTCGTGGCCAAGAACAAGGCCGGGCGCATCGGAATCCTCGCCATCGCGGGAACGCAGGTGCGCTACGAGCGCGACCGGGACATGCCGGTGGGACCGGGCGTCTATGGGCTCGACGTGACGCCGGACGGATCCCTGGCGCTCACCGGCAATACCGGACCCGAGCCGAGTGACGGCCACGCCGATACAGTGAGCGTGATCCGCGCCGATGGCCCGCGCCCCCGCGTGATCGATCATCTCGGCATCGGCGACACGCCCGAGGCCCTGGCGATCGCGCCGGACGGCCGTCATGCGGCCGTCTCCGTGGTCCGCGGTGCGAGCGCGCCGCGCAGCAGCCCCGCCTACACGCCCACCGGCGCCGTCGCCCTGCTGACGATCTCCGCGGACGGCGTCCGTCTGGCGTCGACCGCCGAGGCGGGTGCCGTGACCCAGGGGATCGCGTTCAGTCCGTCCGGAGGCCACGTCTATGTCGGAAACTACGTCGACCGGACCCTGGGCGTCTATCGCGTCGCGGGCGACAGCCTCGTCGATACCGGCACCCGATTGGCGCTGCCCGGCCAGCCCGCTTCCCTGGCCGGACGCTAGGATCCGCCGTGCGGGCCGGTCGCGCCTCGGCCTCGCCACCCGCAGCCGGCTCCGGCGGTGACGGGGCCGCGCGGCCGCCCCGGAGCGTCCACTATGTCGGCTTCCGTGACGACCGATACTGGAACGCCTACCGCGTCTTCGGCGGGCCCCGGGTGATCCACCGGCGCTGGGACTTCTACGCCACGCGCGACGTCGGCCCAGACGATGTCGTGATCTTCGCCGAAGGCGACGAGTCGCAGCCGGTCGCCGACCGCAATGCGACGGATCTCGACGAGCGCTGGCTCTAGCAAGACATGAAAAAGCCTCGCAGCGGGGCTGGCGAGGCGGGTCGGCTGGACCGACGAAGCTCCGCGCCATCGACGGACACGGAGCTTCGACACGGCGTGGAGCGGTGGATCAGGCGGCCTGCTTGCGGCCCTTGGCCTTCGGCTGCACGTCCTCGTCCTCGTTGCGGTTGGCGACCTGGCCGAGCCCGATGGACTTCGCCAGTTCCGAGCGCATCGCCGCGTAGGACGGGGCGACCATGGGGTAGTCGGCCGGAAGGCCGTAGCGCTGGCGGTAGCTGTGCGGATCGAGGCCGTGGCTGCTCAGGTGCCGCTTCAGCGTCTTGTAGCTCTTGCCGTCGAGGAAGCTGATGATGCCGTCCGGCATGACCGACTTGCGGATCTGCGCGGCCGTCGGCTTCTCGGGCGCGATCTCCTCGGCGGTCTGCGCGACGCCGCTGACCAGGCCGTTGAGGGCAGCGTGCACACTGCGGATCAGGTCCGGGAGATCGGTGGGCCGGACAGGATTGTTCGACACGTAAGCCGCAACGATGTCGGCTGCGAGATCGACGAAGTCGGTCGTTTGAAGTTCGGTGCTTTCGGACATGCGTACTTTTCTTTTCCCTGTGCCCCCAAGGCACCAGATCGCCCATCCGTAGACATTTATCAAGCGCCAACGGACCATTTGATCGATTTACATGCCAGACATGCACATCACAGATAAGAGATGTGCACAACAGAGGCGCTGCAGAAAGGCACGTACTGGGGATTATTGCTATTGTCGTCAGGCAGTTCGGCCGACACAACCATCGGGTCGGCGTCGATAGACCGGGCATCGTCCATGCCGGCCCCGCTCGACGACGAATCACGGCGCTCCCCGCTTGCTTGCGGGGAGCCGCTCGACCGTCGCTACCCGCCCGTCCGGCTCGGGTCCTGAAGGATTTCTTCCTGTCGCCGCTGACGCTCCGCCTGCCGGCGCCCGAGCCAGAGGCTGTTCAGGAGCCAGGCGAGGGACAGCGGCACCGCCGTCACGGCGACGGCCGTCGCGCCGAGCCCGAGGGCCGCGATCCCGGCGAACGACCAGGCCCCGACCTGGTCACCCACGCGGTAGACCACCGTGTCGATGAAGTTCTTCGCCTTGTAGCGATCCTCCCGCGGCACGACGGTGAACAGCACCTCGCGGATGGGGCGCGCGATGGCGAAGTTGCCCGCCCGGCGCAGGACCTGGAACACCACGATGGCGGTGATCGTCGGCGACACGGCCAGCGCCGCGAAGCCGAGGATGCTGGCCGCCGGCAGCAGGGCGAGGCTTGGCCCGACGCCGATGCGCCGCACGATCCGGCCGGTCAGGAAGAACTGCACCCCGAGCGTGAGCACGTTCACCAGGAGGTCGACGCTGGCGAAGAAGGCCGTCTGCGCCCCGCGATCGGGGAAGCTGCGCTTGGCGATGCCGGCCTGCTCGAAATACAGGAAGGTCGAGGTGATCGAGAACAGCAGCAGGAACAGGCCGATGTTGAGGAGGTAGGGCGACCGGAAGGTCCGGGTGATGCCCGCGAAGGCGCTGCCGCCGATGGCCTCGGCGGGCGCGGCCTCGCCGCCCCCTGGCGCCTGGCGCAGGCGGTCCGACAGCCGGGCGAGGCCGCGCATGCTGAACACCGCCGCCTCGAGGAGCAGGGCCGCGCCGATCAGCAGCGCCCAGGTCGGCACGTCCCGGGCCAGGATCGCCGTGGTGGCCGAGCCCGCGATGGCGCCCAGGGTCGCGCCGGCCGCGATGAAGCCGAACAGGCGCTTGCCCTGCTCCGTCGAGAAGACATCGACGATGGTGGCCCAGAACACCGAGACCACGAACAGGTTGAAGATCGACAGCCAGATGAAGAAGGCCCGGCCGATCCAGATGTCGCCCTCCGGACCCGCGAGGTAGAGGCCGGCGGCGAAGACCAGGATGTTGGCCGCGAAGAACCGGTAGGTCAGCGGCACGAAGCGCGCCCGCGGCAGGGTCTTCACCAGCCAGGCGAAGGGCACGTTGAGGGCCAGCATGCCCACCAGCGTCCCCGTGAAGAGCCAGGGCAGGTTCTCGATGCCGCCGGCCACGCCCATCTGGTCGCGGATCGGGCGCAGGACGTAGTAGGCCGCCAGGATCGAGAAGATGTAGGCCCAGGACCAGGCGAGCGCCGGCGCCTCGCCCGGCCGCACGTCGACGAGACGCCCGAGCCAGGTGGAGGCAGGCCGCTCCGCCGGCGCCTCGGGCGAAGCGCCGGCGGCGGTTTCCCCGCTCAAGGCGTGACACCGAAGCGCGCGCGCAGGTCCGGGGCGGTGAGTTCGAGGCCGAAGCCGGGCGAGCCCATGGCGAAGCTGTCGGCCGTTGCGAGCGGCCCGACCACCACCGGGTCGAAGCCCGCATCGGTGACGAGCTTCGACACCTCGGCCACGGCCTTCGGGTCGTCGCCCGCGAGGGGGATCGCCATCCGGCCGCCTTCGCGATGAGCGTTCTTGGCGAACAGCTTGTAATTGGCCGCGTTGAAGGCCCGGACGATGCGGGCGCCGGCCAGGTACTTGGCCGACACGGCGGCGATGCCGCCGGCCTGGACCTCGCCGTAGACCTCGCCGTCGCGGGCCTGGGTGGCGTTGCCGGCATCGATCACGATCTTGCCCTTCAGGGCGGCGCCATGATCCAGCGCTATCTGCGGATAGGCCTTGTAGGGGACGGCGACGAGCACGACGTCGCCGAAGGCAATCGCCTCGGCCGGAGTCCCGGCGCGGGCATTGGGTCCGAGGCCCTCGACGAGGCTCTTCAGGTCCTCCGGGTGCCGGGAGGACAGCATGACCTGATGGCCGGCCCTGGCCCAGAGACCGCCGAGGGTGCCGCCGATATTGCCGGCCCCGATGATGCCGATGCGCGCGGGCTGGGACGGCGCCTGCGCCCAGGCGGACCCCGCGAAGGCCACGGCCAGGGTCGCGCCGGCGGCGAGCGCGAGGATCGCGCGGCGGGTCAGGGGGTCAGAGTGCATCGACGAAGGCCTCCATGCGGGTGCGCTGTGCGGCGTCGGGCAGGCGCCCCCGAGCGGCGCCGAGGTTGTCCTCGACATAGGCCGCCTTGGCCATGCCGGGGATCGGGCAGGTCACGGCCTCGTGCCCGAGGACGTATTTCAGGAAGAATTGCGGCCAGGTCGCGCAGTCGAACTCCGCCGCCCAGGGCGGTAGCTCGCGCCCCTGCACGGCCTTGAACAGGCGGTCGCGCCCGAAGGGCACGTTGACCATCACGGCCATGCCGCGCGCCTTCGCCAGGGGTAGGATGCGCGCGGCGGCGCCGCGGTCGTCGAGGGCGTAGTTCACCTGGATGAAGTCCAGGGTCTCGCGCGCCATCAGGGCTTCGAGATCCGCGAGCTGGCTGTCCCGCCAGACCGTCGCGCCGAGGTAGCGGATCTTGCCCTCGGCCTTCAGCCCGCGCAGGGTCGCGAGGTTGGCGTCCGGATCGATGAGGTTGTGGACGGCGATGAGGTCGATCACCGTCGTCTTCAGGCGCTGGAAGGATCGCGCGATCTCCGCCGCACCGGCCTCGCGGCCCGGGGTCCCGACCTTGCTGCACAGGAACACCTTCTCGCGCAGGCCGTCCTGGCCGAGGATCAGCCCGAGCACGTCCTCGGCGGTGCCGTAGCTCGGCGCGGTGTCGATCACCCTCCCGCCGAGCGACACGAAACGCTGCACCGCCTCGCGCAGCGGCGCGATCTTCTCCGGGGTCGGCTCGACTTCGTAGCGCCGCGAGGTGCCGATCCCGATCACCGGCAAGGTTTCGCCCGACGAGGGAATCGGCCGGCGCAGCAAGCCCGTGGACGTCGCAGAATCGGCGATCGCGGGACGTCCCGGCCATGCGACCGAGAGGGGCAGCAGACCGGCACCGGCGAGCACGGCGCGTCGTGAGAGATCCATCGGGGCCTGAACTCCAGCGAAGTCGAGCGTCCGTGACATCTAGGGCCGCCGCTCGGGCTTCGACATGTCCGGGAGCGGACGGATTTTTCGGTTCGACGCTCCCGAGGCCGGCCGAAAACCCGCGGCGCGGCCGACGAGGGCGCGGAAAGGCCCGCGAGGGCAGGCGGGCGGGCGGGCCTGGCCGCGGCATCGGCAGAACAAGGCTCGTGCGGTGGCGCACCCTGTGGATTTCGGGACATCCGCTGCAGCAGACGTGGCGGTGAGAATTGGAACAGGGCCGAAAACGAAAGCTTAAGCATGCCGCTTAACGCTCGATAAGCACGAAGGACCTACCGATGAACTGAAGTCAATTTTACCATTCACCGAGACCGTGTGATGACGATCTATTACGTCGACGCATCTTCGTCCGCAGCGAGCGACC
>NZ_LMMZ01000017.1 GCF_001422885.1 Methylobacterium sp. Leaf104
CCGGTGGCCATGGAAGAGAAGCTGCGCTTCGCCATCCGTGAAGGCGGACGCACCGTCGGCGCCGGCGTCGTCGCCGCCATCAACGATTAATCGCGCCGGCCTCGGGCGGCCCTCGCGGGGCTCCCGGCCGGCACCACGATAGGACGCGGCGCCCCGGATCGATCCGGGGCGCCGTTGCCGTTTTCGAGGCCGGCGCCCGCCCGGAAGCCGTCGCCAACGTTCTTCGCCGGCGACGCGGTTTGACCATTGCGAAGCCGTCGCGGCCGGTCTATAGCAGCGCCGCGGCGGGGGACTCGTCCTCCGCATAGGAGTGTAGCTCAACTGGTCAGAGCGCCGGTCTCCAAAACCGGAGGTTGCGGGTTCGAGTCCCTCCACTCCTGCCATTTGGCCGCGTCAGACCTGTCGACCCTCCCAGCCCTCTTCCCTTTCAGCAGATCGCTCCTCAGCGAAGTCCGGTCGGGCGCAGTCGACAAGCCCGGCGACTTGCGGTAGAGCGGTCGCCTTCCGAGATCGATGAAGGCCGTCGATGCAGGCTCCTCCCCGGAGCCGCCGCGTCGCGCTTTCCCGAAGCTCGGGCCGATCTCCCTGTTGTTGGCGCCATGGCATCGAACGAAGCATCGAAGAAAGTGGACCTCGCGCGCACCCCGCAGCGCGGCTCCACCACGCCGACGCCCCCTCGGGCGACTCCGCCCGTTCGCCCCGCGCAGAAGCGCGTCGGTCCTGCCGAGTTCTTGACCCAGGTTCGCGACGAGGGCCGCAAGGTCACGTGGCCGACCCGCAAGGAGACCGTCGTGACCACCGTGATGGTGTTCATCATGGTGGTGGTGGCGAGCATCTTCTTCACGGTGGTGGACCAGGCGCTGCGCTATCTCGTGACCCTGATCCTTGGGGTCGGCGCCTAACAACTTCTCGGCCCGGGCGCGCTGCGGCGTGATCGGGCTGACTGACGTCAGGATTTGGTGAGAACCGTGTCGAAGCGCTGGTACATCGTCCACGCCTACTCGAATTTCGAGAACAAGGTCGCGCAGTCCATCAAGGATCAGGCGGCCCAGCGTGGCCTGATGGAGCTGTTCGACGAGGTCATGGTCCCGACCGAGAAGGTCGTCGAGGTGCGCCGCGGCCGCAAGGTCGACGCCGAGCGCAAGTTTTTCCCCGGCTACGTCCTGGTGAAGTGCGACCTGACCGACGAGGTCTACCACCTCATCAAGAACACTCCGAAGGTAACGGGCTTCCTCGGGGCCGACAAGTCGAAGCCGGTTCCGATCCCGGACGCCGAGGCCGAGCGCATCAAGGGTCAGGTCGCCGAGGGCGTCGATCGCCCGAAGCCCTCCGTGTCCTTCGAGATCGGCGAGACGGTCCGTGTTTCCGACGGCCCCTTCGCCTCCTTCAACGGCACCGTCGAGGAGATCGACGAGAGTCGGTCGCGCCTCAAGGTCGCCGTCTCGATCTTCGGCCGTGCCACACCGGTCGAACTCGAGTACGGGCAGGTCGAGAAAATCTGATTTTTGGCGTCTTTCGAACGATCAGCCATGATTGTTCGCTGAATTCCATCGGGCGCTTTGCTCGGTCGGAAACCACCGTCGTCCGCGGCGGTGTCACACGCGGGAGGCCCGCCCGGTTCGCCGCCGGGATCTGCGGGCCGAACCGCGACCTGCAACCGCCTGATCCATCCGCGCTGAGGCCAGCCGGATGCCGGGCATTCTTTGGGAGCAGTCCCTATGGCAAAGAAGATCACGGGCTACGTGAAGCTTCAGGTTCCGGCCGGCGCCGCGAACCCGTCGCCGCCCATCGGCCCCGCGCTCGGTCAGCGCGGCCTCAACATCATGGAATTCTGCAAGGCCTTCAACGCGAAGACCTCTCAGATCGAGAAGGGCACCCCGATCCCGGTCGTCATCACGGCGTACCAGGACCGCTCCTTCACCTTCGAGATGAAGCAGCCGCCGGTCACCTTCTTCCTGAAGAAGGCCGCCGGCCTGAAGATCGGCAAGAAGCCGGCTTCCGGCTCGAAGACCCCGGGCAAGGGCCCGACCGTGGGCAAGGTGACCGAGGCGCAGCTGCGCGAGATCGCCGAGAAGAAGATGCCCGACCTGAACTGCGACTCGGTTGACGCCGCCGTCGCCATGATCCGTGGCTCCGCGCGGGCCATGGGCCTCGACGTCGTCGCTTAAGGGGAGGGCACAATGGCACACGAAGGCAAGCGCATCCGCGCCGCCCGCGAGGGCATCGACGCGCTCAAGCTCTATCCCATCGACGAGGCGATCAAGCTCGTCAAGGAAAAGGCCAGCGCCAAGTTCGACGAGACCGTCGAGATCTCGATGAACCTCGGCGTCGACCCGCGCCACGCCGACCAGATGGTCCGCGGCGTCTGCAACCTGCCCAACGGCTCCGGCCGCACGGTGCGGGTGGCGGTGTTCGCCCGCGGCGCCAAGGCCGACGAGGCCAAGGCCGCCGGCGCCGACATCGTGGGCGCCGAGGACCTCCTCGAGATCGTCCAGAGCGGCAAGATCGAGTTCGATCGCTGCATCGCGACGCCCGACCTGATGCCGCTCGTCGGCCGTCTCGGCAAGGTGCTCGGCCCGCGCGGCCTGATGCCGAACCCGAAGGTCGGAACCGTGACTATGGACGTGAAGGGTGCCGTCGCCGGCGCCAAGGGCGGCTCGGTCGAGTTCCGCGTCGAGAAGGCCGGCATCATCCACGCCGGCATCGGCAAGGTCTCGTTCGACGCCGACAAGCTCGTCGAGAACATCAAGGCCTTCGCCGACGCGGTCTCCAAGGCCAAGCCCGCCGGTGCCAAGGGCCAGTACGTCCAGCGCGTCGCCGTGACCTCCTCGATGGGTCCGGGCGTGAAGGTCGAGCCCTCGACGGTGCTGACCGCCTGATTCACGCCCCGGCGTGATCGCGAGTCGATGGAAACGCCCGGCCTCATGGTCGGGCGTTTTCGTATGTCCGGCCCTAACTAAGGCAGAAGACGCAAGCGCCGCCCCACGAACAGGGTCGCGGTGAGCCCGGCGAACATCGCCGCCCCGAAGACCCAGCCCGACACCGCCCCCGCCATGATGCCGGAGAGCAGCGTGCCGACGCTGCAGCCGAGCCCCGTCATCGCGCCCCAGCCGAGGAGGAGTCCGCCGAGGAGACCGCGCGCGGCCTGATTTCGGGTCGGACGCGCAGGACGGAATTCCCCCGCCGCGAGGGCGGCCGCGAAGGAGGCGATCACCAGCCCGGCGACGAACAAGCCGTTCGGGGTCAGCACCGCGTCCCGGATCGCCGTGGCGCAGCCGCGAAAGCCGTCGAGGCCTTCCAGGCGCTCGGGCAGGAGGCCGAGGGTTGCCGCTGCCTGCCGGCTGCGCCCGCCGATCTCGGCGGTGACGCCGAGCGGCCCCACCCGGAGATAGGCCAGCGTCCCGATGGCGCCCACCGCGAGGCCACCGATCCAGGTCGGCCAGCGCTCGGCGAACACCGCTCGCAGCGGATCGACCCGCCGCGGCGCCATTGTCACCGCTGGTGGCAGCCGCCGCAGGAGCGGCAGCGCCAGGGCCGCCAGGACACCGAGCGTGAGGACCAGGCTGCCGGCATAGCCGAGGTACCGCGGCAGCCAGAGCACCGGCGCCTCGCTGATGCTGGTGAGATAGAGCGTGTTCCAACTGACAAACCCCAGAACGAAGCCCAGTGCGGTGCCCACGAGGGCAAAGGGCGCCGTCGGCGAGCCCTCGCCGAGCCGGTAGAGATGCGCCCCGATGCAGGAGCCAGAGATCGCCATGCCGCTCCCGAACACGGCGCCCGCCAGGGCTAGGACCGGGCCTACGGGACCGATATGCGCGTCCGGAGCGAGGCGCGGGCCACCGGGGTCGGGGAGCCAAGCCCCGAGCACGACACCGTAGCCCACCGTGCCCACGGCCAGAGCCGCCAGGATGCCCAGCGCCCCGCGCGGATCGCCCCGGTCGATCAGGTCGCGCCACAGGCAGAGGAAGCAGAAGCGGGCGCGCTGCAGCACGAAGCCGAACGCGGTGCCGAAGGTGAGGGAGAGGGCGAGCCGACCGCTGCCGGGCTCCCCCGAGAGGTACCAGGCAGCAAAGAGCAGGCCCGCGCCGATCAGGCCTGCGAAGAGGGCGCGCAGCGGAACGGGGACGCGCCCGGCCTGGGGCCTGGGCGCGCCCGCATTTGCGAGGGGGGAGACGCTCACGGGGAGGCAGGGATTCGACGGCGCTTACTTGCCGGTCCAGACGGTCCCGGCGAGGTTCACCACGGGCACGCCCACGGTGTTGCCGTACTCCGTCCAGGACCCGTCGTAGTTGCGCACCGGGTAGCCGAGGATCCGGCTCAGGACGAACCAGGAATGGCTGGAGCGCTCGCCGATGCGGCATGAGGTGATCACCGGCTTCGAGCCGTCGATCCCGGCCTCCGCGTAGAGCTTCTTCAGTTCCGCCACGGGCTTGATGGTGCCGTCCGGATTGACGGCCTTGGCCCAGGGGACGTTCACCGAACCGGGGATGTGGCCGGCCCGGATCGCGAGTTCCTGGATGCCGGGCGGAGCGATGACCTTGCCGGAGAACTCGTCCGGCGAGCGGATGTCGAGGATCGCCTCGTTGCGCTCCTTGCGGGCAACGGCGAGCACATCCGCGAGGCGCGCGCGCTGCGCGCTGGAGACCGGCGTGACGGGGAAGCGCGAAGCCGCCACGTCCGGGCTTCGTGTCTCCAGCGGCCGCTTGTCGGCCTCCCACTTCTTGCGCCCGCCATCGAGGAGCTTGACGTTGTCCACGAGTCCGTACTGGGCGAAGACCCAGGCGCCCCAGGCGGCGAACCAGTTGTTGTTGTCGCCGTAGAGCACCACGGTGGTGTCGCGGTCGATGCCCAGGCGCCTGACCAGGGCAGCGAACTTCTCCGGTCCTGCGATGTCGCGGCTCACGGTCTCCACGAGGTCGGTGTGCCAGACCACGTTCTGTGCGCCGGGCACGTGGCCGCGCTCGTACACGCCCGGCTCGACGCTGACCTCGACGATGCGCAGCTTCGGGTCGGCGAGGTTGGCCTCGAGCCACTCGGTGGAGACGAGGGGACTCGACCGAGCTTGGCTCTGCTCGGCGGATTGCGCCACCCGAGCCCCGAGGGTCGGCAACGCCAGGACGGCCAGGGCAACCCGGGCGGCAAGGAGGATTCTGTAGGACACGGTCGCTCTCCAGCGGCGGAACGGCATCAGGGTTCGGGCCGGGCCGGCGATCACCGACAGCACCCTCTGGCCGCACACATGCCCGTGCCAGGCCCCGAAACTCGACGGCACGATCGTGTTGTTGAATTCGACCGAGAGCAATACCAAGTTATTTCAAAGATATATTGAGAGAGAGAACATCCTTTCCGTAGACTTGGTAACAAAACCAGGACTTTCTCGGACGCTCGACCGTTCGCGAGGCCGTCCGGAAACCGACCGCTTCGGACAACGCCGCGGTTGGGATGCGGATGCGCTTCCCGGGACGCGCGACGCAGCCCCGAGCGATCGCCCTCCATGGCGACCGAGCGATCGATTCTCGGTTCACGCGCGCCAGAATGGCTTCGCGCCTTCACGACGCAACGCGGTGCAATCGAGATCGAGCTCCGTCATTTGCTCCGATGTCATGGCCCTAATCGCATGGCGCCCCACGGCGCGGCGACGCCACAGCGCGACGAGGGCAATCGCGCGTGCCACAGGAGATGTCCGGAGTCGCCGGACCGGAGACCTAGCGGTCCCGTGGGATAGAAGAGCCCCCACCGGAGAACGACCGGTTGGCAAACTGTCTGGTCTCGATATCATCTACGGCCTCCATCGGATCGCCCCTCTCCATTGATCCGATTTTGACCGATATCAATCGAATCATTGCACTCGGAGCAATATCGACGTGAGCGACTACCGGACGATCTCCGACGGACTGGCGGCCGAGATCGCATCGGGCGCCCTGCCGCCGGGAACCCGACTGCCGCCACAGCGACAGTTCGCTTACGAACGCGGGATCGCGGTCTCGACGGCCAGCCGCGTCTACGCCGAATTGGTGCGGCGCGGCCTCGTCACCGGAGAAGTGGGGCGGGGGACCTATATCCGCGGCCCGGCCGGGATCGTCACGACGGTGGCGTCGGAGGCCGAGACGGGCCTGATCAACCTCGAACACGTCTTCTCCATCCTTCCCCATCAGGCCGCCGACCTCGCCACCAGCCTCCGGGCCCTGCTGGACCCGGCGGAACTGCAGGCGACCTTCCCACCGGTGCGACCCGCGGCGACCGCGCAGGCGCGAGAATCGGCCGCGGCCTTCTTCCAGAGGGGAGGCTGGTCGTCCGAGCCGGATCGCGTCCTCTTCACGGGAGCGGGGCGGCAGGGCATCGCCGCCGCGATGGCGGCCCTCGTCCAGCCCGGCGAGCGCATCGGGGTCGAGGCCCTGACCTATCCGGTGATCAGAGGGCTCGCGGCCCGGCTCGGGATCGTCCCGGTGCCGCTTTCCGTGGACGAGCGGGGGGTCCGGCCGGATGCCATCGCGGCGGCACAGAAGCAGGCACCCCTCCGCGCCCTGTACCTGCAGACCGTTCTGCAGAGCCCGCTCGGACACACCATGGACGAGGCGCGCCGCCGCACCATCGCGGACCTGCTGGAGCGTCACGACATCATGGGCATCGAGGACGCAGTCTACGGATTCCTCTGCGACGAGGAGCCCCTGGCGGCCATGGCCCCGAACCGCGTGATCCTGGTGGACAGCCTGTCGAAGCGGCTGGCGCCAGGCCTGAGCCTCGGCTTCGTCGCCGCCCCGGCCGCCCTCGTGGATCGCCTGGCCCGCATCATCCGCAACGGAGCCTGGACGGTGAGCGGCCTTCCCTTGGCGATGGCGATCCACGTGATCAACGACGGTCTGGCCGAGCGGATCGGCCGCGCCAAGCGCACGGATGCGGCGGCGCGCCAGACCCTCGCCCGCGAAGCCCTGTCCGGCCTCGATGTCCAGGGCGACCCGCGTGCCTATCACCTCTGGCTGACGCTTCCCGGTGCCTGGAACGCCGACCGCTACGCCGCGGCGGCGGCACGCAACGGGGTGGCGGTCTCGCCCGCAAGCGCCTTCGCCATCGATTCCGCCGCGGCGCCCAACGGGGTCCGCCTGGCCCTCGGGTCCCCGCCGATGGCCCGGCTCGCGAGCGCGCTCCAGATCCTCCGGAGGCTCGCCATCGAGGGAGAGGATTCCCAGGTCGAGTGAGCCCCGGACACCCAGCGCGTGGGACGCCGGCAAGCGCGTCGGCATCCGCGTCCGGCGCGGGGATCCGTTCAAAGCCGCGTGAAGGGGTGGGGCGGCCACCGAGAGGGAGCGGGTGCGATCGACGGAAAGCCATAGAAAACAACAGGGGAGGGTGACGCCTTCGCGCTTGGCTGTGCTAGGTATGCCGTCATGCGATGCACCCTCTCCGTGACCTCGAAGCGACGCATCCTGTGCGTCTTTCCCGCCTACACGCCGTCCTTCGGGACCTTCTCTCACGCCTACCCCCTGATGGGCGGCGTGAAGGCCTTCATGCCCCCGCAAGGGCTCCTGCTCATCGCGGCCTACATGCCGGAGGCCTGGGAGTACCGATTCATCGACGAGAACATCGCGCGGGCCGGCGCGGCGGACTTCGCCTGGGCCGACGCGGTGTTCGTCTCCGGCATGCACATACAGGCCCCGCAGATCCGGGACATCTACGCCCGGTCCCACGCGGCCGGTAAGGTGACCGTGCTCGGCGGCCCCTCGGTCTCCGGTTCTCCCGAGCAGTATCCCGAATTCGACTACCTGCATCTCGGCGAGATCGGCGACGCCACCGACGAACTGGTCGCGACCCTCGACCGCGACGTGTCCATTCCGGCGGCGCAGGTGCGCCTGGAGACCAAGGAGCGCCTGCCGCTCTCCGACTTCCCGGCTCCGGCCTACGAGGCGGCGCCGCTCAAGCGCTACCTCATCGGTTCGCTGCAGTTCTCCTCGGGTTGCCCCTATCGCTGCGAGTTCTGCGACATCCCGCAGCTCTATGGCCGCCAGCCGCGGCTGAAGAGCCCCGAGCAGATGCTCGGCGAGCTCGACGCGATCATCGCCCAGCCGGGCCACCCGGCGGTGGTCTACTTCGTCGACGACAACTTCATCGGCAACCGCAAGGCCACGAAGGACATGCTGCCCCACCTCGTGGCGTGGCAGAAGAAGAACGCCTATCCGCTCCAGTTCGCCTGCGAGGCGACCCTGAACATGGCCAAGCAGCCCGATATTCTCGAGCTGATGCGGCAGGCCAACTTCATGACCGTCTTCGTCGGCATCGAAACGCCGGAGGAGGACGCCCTCGCGGGAATCGACAAGAAGCACAACGCCGCTGTGCCGATGTACGAGGCGATCGAGACCCTCAACAGTTACGGCCTCGAGGTGACCTCGGGCATCATCCTCGGCCTCGACACCGACACCGACCAGTCCGAGCAGAAGCTCATCGACTTCATCGACAAGTCGGCCGTGCCCGTGCTGACCATGAACCTGCTGCAGGCGCTGCCGAAGACGCCGCTCTGGGACCGCCTGACCCGCGAGAACCGCCTCGTCCACGACGCCGCGCTGGAATCGAACGTCCTGTTCAAGCGCCCGCACGACGACGTGGTGGCCTCCTGGCGCCGGGCCATCGCCCATGCCTACGAGCCAGCGCAGATCTTCGAGCGCTTCCGGCATCAGGTGGAGGTGACCTACCCGAACCGGATCAAGACCCCGGTGAAGGGAAAGCTGACCCGCACCAACCTGCGCCGCGGCCTCGTGCTGGGCTTCAACATCGCCGTGCGCGTCGGCCTGCTGTCCGATTACCGCCGAGTGTTCTGGCGAGCCGCCGGCCACGCCCTCAAGCGCGGTCAGATCGAGGCGGTGTTCAACATGGGCTTCGTCGCCCACCACCTGATCCGCTTCACCCGCGAGGCCCTGCGCGGAGAGCACAACGCCTCGTTCTACGCCGCCAAGGCGGACCAGACGCGCAATGCCCGCGAGCCCTGGTGGCGGGCAGCGCGCAGATTCCTGCCGACCTGACAGGCGCTTACGCTCTGTCCGCGCGTGGTCCCGGATCGCAGTCCGGGACCGCCGACGGCGTCAAGGAAAATGCGCGGCCTGCGGCGGAATAATCGCCCGGGGCACTTGGCAGGCTGCTTGCAAGGCTCTATAGACCCCGCTCAACGTTTTCATACATGAGAAAGGAATCGGCCGATCGGTCGCATTCCGATTGAGAGATCGCCTGGGCAACCAGGTGGTGTTGGCCGGAAGGCTTCGAGGGGCATAAAACCCCTTCTGAGCTTCGTCCGGCCATGTCCTGTCCGAGACTGCAGGCGCCGGGCCACCGGCTTAATCCACAAGCCTGCACAGACTGGGAAGACCGAAATTCTATTGCCCTCGCCGGGTTCGCATCTCGCGGACAGGGTGAGGCATCGGTTTGAACCATCTCACCCGTGTCGTCCACCCGTTCCGGGGGGCGATAGGGGACAGGGCCGTGAAGCGTCGCCAAGGACGTTCCGGCTTCTTGTTAAGCCGAGTTCCGTCCCGGGCGGCATGTGCAACCGGCGGACCCGTTCTCGGGTTCCGCCAACCGGAGAGAGCCCCAGTGGACAGGACAGCCAAAGCTGATCTCGTCTCGACGCTCAACGGCGTGTTCGCGAACACCGCCGTCGTCGTCGTGGCCCACTACAAGGGCCTCACGGTCGCCGACATGCAGAAGCTGCGCTCGCAGATGAAGCAGGCCGGTGCCACCGTGAAGGTCACCAAGAACCGCCTCGCCAACATCGCTCTCGATGGCACGGACGTCGCCTCCATCAAGCCCCTCCTGAAGGGTCCGACCCTGCTCGCCTATTCGAGCGATCCGGTCGCGGCCGCCAAGGTTGCGGTGGACTTCGCCAAGGTCAACGACAAGCTCGTGATCCTCGGCGGCGCCATGGGCACGACTGCCCTGAACCCGGACGGTGTGAAGGCCCTCGCCTCGCTGCCGTCCCTCGACGAGCTGCGCGGCAAGATCGTGGGCCTCATCCAGGCTCCCGCGACCAAGATCGCCCAGGTCGTCAACGCACCGGCGGCCAAGCTCGCCCGCGTGTTCGGGGCCTATGCCACCAAGGACGAGGCTCAGAGCGAAGCGGCCTGAGGCCGCATCGCCCTTCTCAACCCATCCGTTCAAACCGATATCCAAGGGAATACCAACATGGCTGATCTTGCCAAGCTCGTCGACGACCTGTCCTCGCTGACCGTTCTCGAGGCCGCCGACCTCGCCAAGATGCTCGAAGAGAAGTGGGGCGTCTCGGCCGCCGCTGCCGTCGCCGTGGCCGCCGGCCCGGCCGCCGGTGGTGGTGGCGCTGCCGCCGCCGAGGAGCAGACCGAGTTCACGGTCATGCTCACCGCCGCCGGCGACAAGAAGATCGAGGTCATCAAGGAGGTCCGCGCGATCACCGGCCTCGGCCTCAAGGAAGCCAAGGACCTCGTCGAGGGTGCTCCGAAGGCCGTCAAGGAGTCCGTCAACAAGGAAGAGGCCGAGAAGCTCAAGGCCCAGCTCGAGAAGGCTGGCGCCAAGGTCGAGCTCAAGTAAGACCCTTCGGTGGACCGGACCGGTCCATCACTTTCCGTCAGGCTCCCCGGAGCCTGACGGCGCCAACGGCCCGCGGGTTCACGCCCGTGGGCCATGGTCGCTTCAGGCGGCCCGACCGGCCCACGCGAGGGCCACAGGATTTTCAGTTCGGGAGGGCGTCGTCCGGCGGGGCGGGCCCGAAGCCTGGTTGCGGGAGGCAGACGCCTTCCCCGGGCACCCGGTACGCGGGACGTAGGAGCGAGGTCACCCATGGCCAACACGCTGGTCGGTCGCAAGCGGATTCGCAAATTCTTCGGCAAGATCAAGGAAGTCGCCGAGATGCCGAACCTCATCGAGGTTCAGAAGGCGTCCTACGACCAGTTCCTGATCATGGACGAGCCGGAAGGCGGACGGGGCGACGAAGGCCTGCAGACCGTGTTCAAGTCGGTCTTCCCGATCTCGGATTTCTCCTCGACCGCACTCCTCGAGTTCGTGAAGTATACGTTCGAGCAGCCGAAATACGACGTCGACGAGTGCCGCCAGCGCGGCATCACGTATGCGGCCCCGCTCAAGGTGACGCTCCGCCTCATCGTGTTCGATGTGGATCCGGATACCGGCGCGAAGTCGGTCAAGGACATCAAGGAGCAGGACGTCTACATGGGCGACATGCCCCTGATGACGGAGAACGGCACCTTCATCGTCAACGGCACCGAGCGCGTCATCGTCTCCCAGATGCACCGCTCCCCGGGCGTGTTCTTCGACCACGACAAGGGTAAGACGCACTCCTCCGGCAAGCTCCTCTTCGCCGCCCGCATCATCCCGTATCGCGGCTCCTGGCTCGACGTCGAGTTCGATGCCAAGGATATCGTGCACGTCCGCATCGACCGGAAGCGCAAGCTTCCCGTGACGTCGCTGCTGTTCGCCCTCGGCCTGGATGGCGAGGAGATCCTGTCGACCTTCTACAACCGCGTGGTCTACGACCGCGACGGCGCCGACTGGCGCGTGCCCTACGACGCCGATCGCCTGAAGGGCTTCAAGGCGTCCGTCGATCTGATCGACGCCGAGTCCGGTGAGGTCGTGCTCGAGGCCGGTAAGAAGCTGAACGCCCGCAACGCCCGGCAGATCGCCGAGCGCGGCGTGCAGTTCCTGAAGGCCACCGACGAGGACCTGATCGGCCAGTACATCGCCGAGGACTTGGTCAACGCCAAGACCGGAGAAATCTGGGCCGAGGCCGGCGACGAGATCTCCGACAAGCTCCTGAAGAGCCTCGAGGATGTCGGCGTGTCCGAGCTGCCCGTGCTCGACATCGACCACATCAACGTCGGCCCCTACATCCGCAACACCCTCGCGGTGGACAAGAACTCCGGCCGCGAAGGCGCGCTGTTCGACATCTACCGGGTCATGCGTCCCGGCGAGCCGCCGACCCTGGACACCGCCGAGGCGATGTTCCACTCGCTGTTCTTCGATCCCGAGCGCTACGATCTCTCGGCCGTCGGCCGCGTGAAGATGAACATGCGCCTCGACCTCGACGCCGAGGACACCGTGCGGACATTGCGCCGCGAGGACATGCTCGCGGTCGTCAAGGCCCTGGTGGACCTACGCGACGGCAAGGGCGAGATCGACGACATCGATCACCTCGGCAACCGCCGGGTGCGCTCGGTCGGCGAGTTGATGGAGAACCAATACCGCCTCGGTCTGCTCCGCATGGAGCGCGCCATCAAGGAGCGGATGTCCTCCGTCGATATCGACACGGTGATGCCGCAGGATCTCATCAACGCGAAGCCGGCGGCCGCAGCCGTACGCGAGTTCTTCGGCTCCTCCCAGCTGTCGCAGTTCATGGACCAGACCAATCCGCTCTCGGAAGTGACGCACAAGCGTCGCCTCTCGGCGCTTGGCCCTGGCGGCCTGACCCGCGAGCGCGCCGGCTTCGAGGTGCGCGACGTGCACCCGACCCATTACGGCCGCATCTGTCCGATCGAGACGCCGGAAGGCCCGAACATTGGCCTGATCAATTCTCTGGCCACCTTCGCGCGGGTCAACAAGTACGGTTTCATCGAGACCCCGTTCCGGCGGGTGAAGGACGGCGTCGTCACCACCGACGTCGCCTACCTCTCGGCGATGGAGGAGGCGAAGTACTACGTCGCCCAGGCCAACGCCCAGATGGACGAGAACTTCAAGCTGACCGAAGATCTCGTGGTCTGCCGTCGGGCCGGCGACGTCATCGTCGTGCCGCCCGATCGCGTCGACCTCATGGACGTGTCGCCCAAGCAGCTCGTCTCGGTGGCGGCCGCGCTCATCCCGTTCCTCGAGAACGACGACGCGAACCGCGCCCTGATGGGCTCGAACATGCAGCGCCAGGCCGTGCCGCTGGTTCGCGCCGACGCGCCCTTCGTCGGCACCGGCATGGAGGCCGTGGTCGCACGCGACTCCGGTGCCGCCATCGCGGCACGCCGGACCGGTATCGTCGATCAGGTGGACGCCACCCGTATCGTCATCCGGGCCACCGAGGAGGCCGATGCCAACAAGCCGGGCGTCGACATCTACCGCCTGCAGAAGTTCCAGCGCTCCAACCAGTCGACCTGCATCACGCAGAAGCCGCTGGTGCGCGTCGGCGAGGCCGTGAAGAAGGGCGAGATCATCGCCGACGGTCCCTCGACGGAGTTCGGCGAGCTGGCGCTGGGCCGGAACGTACTCGTCGCGTTCATGCCGTGGAACGGCTACAACTTCGAGGACTCGATCCTGCTCTCCGAGCGGATCGTGAAGGATGACGTGTTCACCTCGATCCACATCGAGGAATTCGAGGTGATGGCCCGAGACACCAAGCTCGGTCCGGAGGAAATCACCCGCGACATCCCGAACGTCTCGGAAGAGGCGCTCAAGAACCTTGACGAAGCCGGCATCGTCTACATCGGCGCCGAGGTCCATGCGGGCGACATCCTGTGCGGCAAGATCACGCCGAAGGGCGAGAGCCCGATGACGCCGGAGGAGAAGCTCCTGCGCGCCATCTTCGGCGAGAAGGCGTCCGACGTGCGCGACACCTCGCTCCGGGTCCCCCCGGGCGTGACCGGCACGATCGTCGAGGTCCGGGTGTTCAACCGCCACGGCGTCGACAAGGACGAGCGCGCCCAGGCGATCGAGCGCGAGGAGATCGAGCGTCTCGCCAAGGATCGCGACGACGAGCAGGCGATCCTCGATCGCAACACCTACGCGCGTCTCGCCACCGTGCTCATCGGTCAGGCCCCCATCGCCGGCCCGAAGGGCTTCAAGAAGGAGACCACGCTCAGCCGTGAGCTCCTCAGCGAGTACCCGCGTTCGCAATGGTGGCAGTTCGCCGTCATCGACGACCGTCTCATGACCGAGATGGAAGCGATGCAGAAGCAGTACGACGAGTCGAAGAAGCGCCTCGAGCAGCGCTTCCTCGACAAGGTCGAGAAGCTGCAGCGCGGCGACGAGCTTCCGCCCGGTGTCATGAAGATGGTCAAGGTCTTCGTGGCGGTGAAACGCAAGATCCAGCCCGGCGACAAGATGGCAGGCCGTCACGGCAACAAGGGTGTCGTCTCGCGGATCGTGCCGATCGAGGACATGCCGTTCCTGGAGGACGGGACCCATGCCGACATCGTGCTGAACCCGCTCGGCGTGCCCTCGCGCATGAACGTCGGTCAGATCCTCGAGACCCACCTCGGCTGGGCCGCGGCCGGTCTCGGCCGGAAGGTCGGCCAGGCGGTGGATGCCTACCTGCGCAGCCAGGACATCGAGCCCCTCCGGGACGAGATGAAGGCGATCTACTCGCCGTCCGAGCTCGAAGGGCTGTCAGACGAAGAACTGGCCGAGGCCGCCAACAACGTGCGCCGCGGCGTGCCGATGGCGACCCCGGTGTTCAACGGCGCCAAGGAAGCCGACATCGAGCAGATGCTGGAGATGGCCGGTCTCGACCGGTCGGCCCAGTCGACGCTCTATGACGGCCGCTCGGGCGAGCCCTTCGACCGCAAGGTGACGATGGGCTACATCTACATGCTGAAACTGCACCACCTCGTGGACGACAAGATCCACGCGCGGTCGATCGGTCCGTACTCCCTCGTCACCCAGCAGCCGCTGGGCGGAAAGGCGCAGTTCGGCGGTCAGCGCTTCGGCGAGATGGAGGTCTGGGCCCTCGAGGCCTACGGCGCCGCGTACACGCTGCAGGAGATGCTCACGGTCAAGTCGGACGACGTGGCCGGCCGCACCAAGGTCTACGAGGCCATCGTGCGCGGCGACGACACCTTCGAGGCCGGCATCCCCGAATCGTTCAACGTGCTCGTCAAGGAGATGCGCTCGCTGGGCCTCAACGTGGAGCTCACCTCCTCGAAGAAGCTCGCCAACGACCAGATCGAGCCGCCCGCAGAGGCGGCCGAATAACCACCGCATCACGCTCCCGCGCCGGGCTCGACCCCGGCGCGGTCGGAGCGGGGAGGGGCAGGGCCTCCCGTTCTACGGTCAGTGACGATCCGGCCGGTCGTCGCGCCGCACCCGTTTACAGCACGTGGTCAGCCCCTCGGCGGAGGGTGCGCCTCGTCAGCAGGAGTAGATCATGAACCAAGAGGTCATGAATCTTTTCAACCAGCAGGCTCAGCCCCAGAGCTTCGACCAGATCAAGATCTCGATCTCGTCGCCGGAGAAGATCCTCTCGTGGTCTTTCGGCGAGATCAAGAAGCCCGAGACGATCAACTATCGTACGTTCAAGCCCGAGCGTGACGGCCTGTTCTGCGCGCGCATCTTCGGCCCCATCAAGGACTACGAGTGCTTGTGCGGCAAGTACAAGCGCATGAAGTACAAGGGCGTCATCTGTGAGAAGTGCGGCGTCGAGGTCACCCTCGCGCGCGTCCGGCGCGACCGGATGGGCCATATCGAGCTTGCCGCGCCCGTCGCCCACATCTGGTTCCTGAAGTCGCTGCCCTCGCGCATCGGCCTGCTGCTCGACATGGCCCTGAAGGACCTCGAGCGGATTCTCTACTTCGAGTCCTATTGCGTGATCGAGCCGGGCCTCACCCCCCTCAAGGAGCGTCAGCTCCTGTCGGAGGAGGAGTACCTGCGCGCGCAGGAGGAGTACGGCGAGGACAGCTTCACCGCCATGATCGGCGCCGAGGCCATCCGCCGGATCCTGCAGGAGCTGGACCTCGACGGCATCGCCGATTCGCTGCGCGAGGAGATCGCCACTACCACGTCGGAGCTGAAGCCCAAGAAGCTGCTCAAACGCCTGAAGATCATCGAGGCCTTCCAGATGTCGGGCAACAAGCCCGAATGGATGATCCTCACCGTGGTGCCGGTGATCCCGCCGGACCTGCGCCCGCTCGTCCCCCTGGATGGCGGCCGCTTCGCCACGTCCGACCTGAACGACCTCTACCGCCGCGTCATCAACCGCAACAACCGCCTCAAGCGGCTGATCGAGCTGCGTGCGCCGGACATCATCATCCGCAACGAGAAGCGCATGCTTCAGGAAGCGGTGGATGCGCTGTTCGACAACGGCCGCCGCGGCCGCGTCATCACGGGCGCCAACAAGCGTCCGCTGAAGTCGCTCGCCGACATGCTGAAGGGCAAGCAGGGCCGCTTCCGCCAGAACCTCCTCGGCAAGCGCGTCGACTACTCCGGCCGCTCGGTCATCGTCGTCGGTCCCGAGTTGAAGCTGCACCAGTGCGGCCTGCCGAAGAAGATGGCGCTGGAGCTGTTCAAGCCGTTCATCTACGCGCGCCTCGACGCCAAGGGCTTCTCCGCCACGGTGAAGCAGGCCAAGAAGCTCGTGGAGAAGGAGAAGCCGGAGGTCTGGGACATCCTCGACGA
The DNA here is from genome assembly GCF_001422885.1 of Methylobacterium sp. Leaf104. Taxonomy (GTDB): domain Bacteria; phylum Pseudomonadota; class Alphaproteobacteria; order Rhizobiales; family Beijerinckiaceae; genus Methylobacterium. The sequence goes on from NZ_LMMZ01000017.1 coordinate 16,339, forward strand.
GGTGATCCGCGAGCACCCGGTGATGCTGAACCGCGCGCCGACCCTGCACCGCCTCGGCATCCAGGCCTTCGAGCCCAAGCTTATCGAGGGCAAGGCGATCCAGCTGCACCCGCTGGTCTGCACCGCCTTCAACGCGGACTTCGACGGCGACCAGATGGCCGTGCACGTTCCCCTGAGCCTCGAAGCTCAGCTGGAAGCGCGCGTCCTGATGATGTCGACCAACAACATCCTGCACCCGGCGAACGGTCACCCGATCATCGTGCCGTCGCAGGACATCGTGCTCGGCCTCTACTACCTGTCGATCGTGGCCGAGGGGGCGGTCGGCGCCTTCGACCCGACCAACAAACAGAACCCGATGCAGGGTGTCTTCGGCAACATCGGCGAGCTCGAGCACGCCCTGGCCGCCAAGACCGTCAAGCTGCACTCGAAGATCCGCTGGCGCTGGAACGGCATCGGCCCCGACGGCGAGCCGCTGACCAAGACCTACGACACCACGCCGGGCCGGGTCATCCTGTCCACGGCCCTGCCGCAGCACGCCAAGGTGCCCTTCGACGTCGTCAACAAGCTGATGACCAAGAAGGAGATCTCGGCGATGATCGACACCGTCTACCGCCACTGCGGTCAGAAGGAGTCGGTGATTTTCTGTGATCGCATCATGGCGCTCGGCTTCAACCACGCATTCAAGGCCGGCATCTCGTTCGGCAAGGATGACATGGTCGTGCCGGCCAACAAGTGGTCGATCGTCGGGTCGACCCGCGACCTGGTCAAGGAATTCGAGCAGCAGTTCAACGACGGTCTGATCACCCAGGGTGAAAAGTACAACAAGGTCGTCGATGCCTGGGGCAAGTGCTCGGCCCGCCTCGCCGACGAGATGATGGCCGCGATCTCCGCGGTCCAGAAGGACGAGAACGGGACCGACAAGCAGGTCAACTCGGTCTACATGATGGCGAATTCCGGCGCCCGCGGCTCCCGTGAGCAGATGCGCCAGCTCGCCGCCATGCGCGGCCTGATGAGCAAGCCCTCGGGCGAGATCATCGAGACGCCGATCATCTCGAACTTCAAGGAAGGCCTCGACGTGCTCGAGTACTTCAACTCCACCCACGGCGCCCGCAAGGGCCTCGCGGACACGGCGTTGAAGACCGCGAACTCGGGCTACCTGACCCGTCGTCTCGTCGACGTGGCCCAGGACGCCGTCATCCGTGAGGTTGATTGTGGCACCACCAACGGCATCCGCATGCGCGCCATCGTGGATGCGGGCCAGGTCGTGGCTCCGCTCGCCATCCGCATTCTCGGGCGTGCGACGGCCGAGGACCTCGTGGCCCTCGACGGAACGGTGATCGTCAAGACCAACGAGACGATCGAGGAGAAGCACCTGCCGGCCATCCAGGCGGCCGGGATCCAGGAGGTCAAGATCCGTTCGGTGCTCGTCTGCGCCACCAAGAGCGGCGTCTGCGCCACCTGCTACGGGCGCGATCTCGCCCGCGGCACGCCCGTCAACATGGGCGAGGCCGTCGGCGTCATCGCGGCGCAGTCCATCGGCGAGCCGGGCACCCAGCTCACCATGCGCACCTTCCACATCGGTGGCGCTGCCCAGATCTCCGATTCGTCCTTCATCGAATCGAGCTTCGAGGGCACGATCAAGATCCGGAACCGCGCCCTGGCACGGAACTCGGATGGCGATCTCATCGCCACCGGCCGTAACGTCTCCATCGTGATCGTCGGCTCCGACGGCACCGAGCGCGCCAATCACCGCCTGCAATACGGCGCGAAGCTGCGCGTGGACGAGGGCGACACCGTCAAGCGCGGCCAGCGCATCGCCGAGTGGGATCCCTACACCCGTCCCATCATCACCGAGACGGACGGCGTGGTGGCCTACGAGGACCTGATCGACGGCCAGTCGATCACCGAGACCACCGACGAGTCGACCGGCATCGCCAAGCGCGTCGTCATCGATTGGCGGGGGACCGCCCGCACTGCCGACCTCAAGCCGGCGATGCTGGTGCTCGATGCCGACGGCAAGCCGATGAAGCTGCCGCGCGGCTCGGATGCCCGCTACTTCCTGCCCGTCGACGCCATCATCGGCTACGACCCGGGCGCGAAGGTGAAGGCCGGCGACATCCTGGCCCGCGTCTCCGCCGACTCGGCCAAGACCCGCGACATCACCGGCGGTCTGCCGCGGGTGGCGGAGCTGTTCGAGGCCCGTCGTCCGAAGGACGCGGCGATCATCGCGGAAAAGTCGGGCACGATCCAGTTCGGGCGCGACTACAAGAACAAGCGTCGCCTGACGCTGACGCCGCATGACGGCTCCGACGCGGTCGAGTACCTGATCCCGAAGGGCAAGCACATCCACCTCCAGGACGGGGACGTGGTCGAGCTCGGCGACTACATCGTCGACGGCAACCCCGCGCCGCACGACATCCTGGCGATCAAGGGCGTGGAGGAGCTCGCTGCCTACCTCGTCAACGAGATCCAGGAGGTCTACCGGCTCCAGGGCGTGTCGATCAACGACAAGCACATCGAGGTCATCGTCCGGCAGATGCTGCAGAAGGTCGAGATCACCGACGGCGGCGATTCCGACATCCTGACCGGCGACCAGATTGACCGGACGGAGCTGGCGGAAGTCAACGAGAAGCTGCTTGCCGAGGGCAAGAAGCCGGTCGTCGGGGTGCCTGTCCTCCTCGGCATCACCAAGGCGAGCCTGCAGACGAAGTCGTTCATCTCGGCGGCCTCGTTCCAGGAGACCACCCGCGTGCTCACCGAGGCGGCTGTCAACGGCAAGATCGACTACCTCGAGGGGTTGAAGGAGAACGTCATCGTCGGGTCCCTCATCCCGGCCGGCACGGGCTCCATGGCTGCCGAGATCCGCGCCGTGGCGCGGCGTCGCGACAACCTGATCCTGCAGCAGAAAGCCACCGAGAGCGGGGCGCAGCCCCTCTCCGAGTTGCCGCCCGCCGCCGAGTAGACGGATCGGCGCATCGCGCCAGAGAAGAAGGGGCTGCCCGCCGGGCGGCCCCTTTTTCGTGAGGGGCGATAGCCCGCGTCTGCGGGCCCTCCGGACCCCGCAACTTCATGAACTTGTGACGGAATGGGTTGACGCGGGGCGAATCCGCCTCTATCAGGCCCTCATTGAACGGCTGGCCGTAGGCAGCAATCGATCGTGAGGCCCAAGGCCTCGATCCGGGCTTCCTAAACGCATCCGACTTCAACAGACGAACACGTGTCAGCCCGGCACGATCGCTTGCTTCGATGCAGGTGATCCTCTGCTTGCAACGGCGCGCCAAAGGCTGAAATCAGCCTGGGGCGCGGTTTTGCGTTTCGTCGCACGCTCATGTGCGATGCCGGGGCCGGCCAGAACGAGATTTGGATTTCGACGGTCACCGACGCAGGTGACGCGTTTCGAGAGGATTGGCATGCCGACGATCAACCAGCTGATCGCTCAGCCGCGCAAGGCGCAGAAGAGCCGCAACAAGGTGCCGGCGCTCGACGCCTGCCCGCAGAAGCGTGGCGTCTGCACCCGCGTCTATACGACGACCCCGAAGAAGCCGAACTCCGCGCTCCGCAAGGTCGCCAAGGTTCGTCTGACCAACGGCTTCGAGGTCATCGGTTACATCCCGGGCGAGGGTCACAACCTTCAGGAGCACTCCGTGGTGATGATCCGTGGCGGCCGTGTGAAGGACCTTCCGGGTGTGCGCTACCACATCCTGCGCGGCGTGCTCGACACGCAGGGCGTCAAGGGTCGCAAGCAGCGCCGTTCCAAGTACGGCGCCAAGCGGCCGAAGTAAGACCGATATTCGCGCACCCCGTAAGGATGTCGCCGGCCTCTCAGAGGCTCAAGGCGGCCTGCGCGGGGTGGTTTCAAGAAGACCAAGTTTAAGACGGAGCGAGCGATGTCCCGCCGCCATTCTGCCGAGAAGCGTGAGATCATCCCGGACCCGAAGTACGGGGACATCGTGCTGACCAAGTTCATGAACTCGATCATGTACGAGGGAAAGAAGTCGACCGCTGAGCGCATCGTCTACGGTGCCTTCGACATCGTCGAGAACCGCGCCCGCGCCAACCCGATCGAAGTCTTCCGCGCTGCCCTCGACAACGTCGCTCCGGCGATCGAGGTGCGTTCCCGCCGCGTCGGCGGCGCGACCTACCAGGTTCCCGTCGAGGTGCGCACCGAGCGCCGCCAGGCGCTGGCCATCCGCTGGCTGATCCAGGCCGCTCGCGGCCGCAACGACCGCACCATGGTCGAGCGCCTCTCGGCCGAGTTGCTCGACGCCGCCAACAACCGCGGCAACGCCGTGAAGAAGCGGGAAGACACCCACCGGATGGCTGAAGCCAACCGCGCCTTCTCGCACTACCGCTGGTAAGCGGACCCGGACCCTTTCAGGAGCAATCCGATGCCCCGCACGCACGCGATCGAGGACTACCGCAACTTCGGCATCATGGCCCACATCGATGCCGGCAAGACCACGACCACCGAGCGGATCCTCTACTACACCGGCAAGTCCCATAAGATCGGCGAAGTCCATGACGGCGCCGCGACGATGGATTGGATGACGCAGGAGCAGGAGCGTGGCATCACGATCACCTCGGCTGCGACGACCTGCTTCTGGCGCGACAAGCGCCTGAACATCATCGACACCCCCGGCCACGTGGATTTCACCATCGAGGTGGAGCGCTCGCTCCGCGTGCTCGACGGCGCCGTCTGCGTGCTCGACGGCAACCAGGGCGTCGAGCCGCAGACCGAGACGGTCTGGCGGCAGGCCGACAAGTACGACGTGCCGCGCGTCGTGTTCGTCAACAAGATGGACAAGATCGGCGCGGACTTCTTCAAGTGCGTGGCCGACATCATCGATCGCGTTGCCGGTAAGCCGGTCTGCCTACAGCTGCCGATCGGCGCCGAGAACACGTTCAAGGGTGTGATCGACCTGATCAAGATGAAGGCCATCGTCTGGACGTCGGAGAAGCTCGGCGCGGACTTCTCGGAGACCGAGATCCCGGCCGACCTCGCCGACCAGGCCGCCGAGTACCGCGTCAAACTCGTCGAAGCCTGCGTGGAGATGGATGACGACGCCATGTCGGCCTACCTCGACGGTGTCGAGCCGGATGCCGAGACCATGCACCGCCTCATCCGCACCGCCGTGCAGCGCCGCGCCTTTCACCCCGTGCTCTGCGGCTCGGCCTTCAAGAACAAGGGCGTTCAGCCCCTGCTCGACGCCGTCGTCGATTACCTGCCGTCGCCCGCCGATCGCGGCGAGATCAAGGGCATCGACTTCAAGACCGAGGAAGAGACCGTCCGTCACCCGTCGGATACGGATCCCTTCTCCATGCTCGCCTTCAAGATCATGGACGATCCGCACGTCGGCACGATCACCTTCTGCCGCGTGTACTCGGGCAAGATCGAGTCGGGCGCCAACGTCCTGAACTCGTCGCGCGACAAGAAGGAGCGCGTCGGCCGCATGCTTCTCATGCACGCCAACAACCGCGAGGACGTCAAGGAAGCCTTCACCGGCGACATCGTGGCGCTCGCAGGCCTCAAGGACACCCGCACGGGCGACACGCTCTGCGATCCGCAGAAGGCCGTCATCCTCGAGAAGATGGAATTCCCCGAGCCGGTGATCGAGATCGCCGTCGAGCCGAAGTCCAAGGCTGACCAGGAGAAGCTGGGCATCGCCCTCGCCAAGCTAGCCGCCGAGGACCCGTCCTTCCGGGTCTCCACGGACCAGGAATCGGGCCAGACCATCCTGCGCGGAATGGGCGAGCTCCATCTCGACATCAAGGTCGACATCCTGCGCCGCACCTACATGGTCGACGCGAATATCGGCCAGCCCCAGGTGGCGTACCGCGAGAAGCTCACGAAGCGCACCGAGATCGACTACACCCACAAGAAGCAGACCGGCGGTACCGGTCAGTTCGCTCGGGTGAAGTTCGTCGTCGAGCCGAACGAGCCCGGCAAGGGCTTCGAGTTCGCCTCGAAGATCATCGGCGGCGCGGTGCCCAAGGAATACATCCCGGGCGTCGAGAAGGGCCTGAATTCGGTGCTCGGTGCCGGCATCCTCGCCGGCTTCCCAGTGGTCGACATCAAGGTCGAGCTGATCGACGGCGCCTACCACGACGTCGACTCGTCGGCCCTCGCTTTCGAGATCGCGTCGCGCGCAGCGCTCCGTGAAGCCCTCCAGAAGGGCGGCTCGGTGCTCCTCGAGCCGGTGATGAAGGTCGAGGTCGTCTCGCCGGAAGAGTATACCGGTTCGGTGATCGGCGATCTGAACTCCCGCCGTGGCCAGATCCAGGGCCAGGACATGCGCGGCAATGCGAACGTCATCAACGCGATGGTGCCGCTGGCCAACATGTTCGGTTACGTGAACCAGCTCCGGTCCTTCTCACAGGGCCGCGCCAACTTCACGATGCAGTTCGACCATTACGAAGAGGTGCCGCGCGGCGAGGCCGAGAAGGTCGTCGCCAAGTACGCCTAAGACGGCGGCGCCCCTCGGGGCGCCTCCCGCACCCCTTCAGACGCAACATCAGATCAGACGGAGGCTATCATGGCCAAAGAGAAATTCGCGCGTACGAAGCCGCACTGCAACATTGGCACGATTGGTCACGTGGATCACGGCAAGACGTCTTTGACGGCGGCGATCACGAAGGT
>NZ_LMMZ01000018.1 GCF_001422885.1 Methylobacterium sp. Leaf104
AAAAGGCGTGGCTGGTGTAGCCCCGATCCCCGACGACCCACTTGGGCACGCCGGGCAGGTGATCGAGCAGCGGAACCGCATGGGGCAGTTCATGGGCCTGACCGGGCGCCAGCCGGAAGGCGATGGCGCGGCCCTGCCCGTCGGCGATCACGCAAGCCTTGGTGCCATAGCCGCCACGTGAGCGGCCAAGAGCTTCACGAGCGTCTCGCTCGGCCGCAGATCCCCCCTTTTGGCGGCCCCCGCCGCCTTTTGGTGCGCTCGCACGTTCGTGCCGTCCAGGAACACCATSCCGAGTTGGACGCCGCGTTCTTGCACGAGGTGAAGCAGCCGCTCCCAGACGCCGGCACGGGACCAGCGGATGAAGATCTGCGCCGCGCGCCACCACGGACCGAGATCCTCCGGAATGGCCCGCCATTTGGCCCCGTTCTGATGCCGCCAGAGGATGGCCGAGAGCGTGCGCTGCAGATCCTGCGGAGGCGTCTTGGCCTTGGGCCGGCAGGCCTCCACCAAGGGCTCCAGTTCAGACCATTGCGTGTCACTCAGCATCGTCCCTCCTGCCTCAGAGAGATGAAAACGCAAGCCCAGCCAATCCGTTCAGGCGACGACAGACCCTAGACGCCGTCGCAATGTGGCTCGGAGGAGCAAAAATAATTGACTGCGGCTCTCTAGCTTAATCAACAGCACCTTGCTCAAAAATTGGTCTCGAACCAGCAAGCTTGGCGTTCTCGTTCCGTATCCCTGCTGGATAATCCAGAGTGCTCGTATCCGATCCAAGGGAGATTCAAAGCGGTATCTTTGCCGGCGGATCCGACGTGACGAATCGGCAGCTAGTGGCTGGGATTTGTCAGAGAGAGTGATATGAGAGCGAGAGAAGCAATCGATCCTCGTGGAATGACATGCAACCGGATGCGATCTATCCTCAGCTCGGCGAAATCTTCCGTGAGGTATTCGCCGACCCTTCCCTAGTGATCACGCCAGACACCAAATCTAGCGACATCAGTGGTTGGGACTCTGGGCGCATGATCGAACTGATCGTCGCGGCCGAGACTGAGTTCGGCATCCGCTTCACCACTCGTGACGTCGACGGTATGGCAAAGGTCGCCGATTTTGTGAGGCTCATCGCACAGAAGACCGGAAGCGCTCCGTGACGTCCAGTTCGCTCGACTGGCTTCCGCCCTGCGAGGGTGGGAAAGAGGCGGTCGCTCGGATCGAGTCCGATGCGGATCCCTGGAGCAGGCTCGTTGCCCTCGCGAACACCCGACTCAGCGCTTTACAAACAAATCAGATCGACCGAATCCGAGCCAGGGTCTTTCCGCACGTTCGGCCCGGTTCACTCACGACGCGGCCGCTGCGTCTCGCCGTCCTCTCATCGTCGACGGTGTCCCACCTCCTGCCGGCGATCCGCGTAGGCGCCCTTCGCCGAGGCATCTGGGTCGAAACCTACGAGGCCGCATTCGGCGCCTACCACCAGGAGCTTCTCGACCCGGCGTCTGCCTTGTACGCTTTCGCCCCGGACGTCGTGCTCTTCAGCTTCGACGCCCAGCACTTGGTTGGCGCACTTCCGGTGAGCGCATCCTGGGAGACCGCGGACGCTTTCCACGCGCAAACGCTGGAACGACTGCGTGCCCTCTGGGCATTGGTACAGGATCGTTTCTCAGGGCTCGTCCTTCAGCAGACCATCATGCCCGTCGCTCTGCCCTTAGTCGGCGGTAACGAGCATCACCTCGCGGGGTCATCCCACCACGCGATCGCCCGACTGAACGTCGCGCTCCGCGACACCGCGCGTGCCGCGCGCGTCGCTCTCGTTGCGGTGGACGATCAGGTTGTTCGGCAGGGACTCCACGGCTGGTACGATCCGGTCTGGTGGTTTCGTGCCAAGCAAGAAATCGCTCCTCAAGCGGCTCCCCTATACGGTGACCTCGTCGCTCGCGCGATGGCCGCGGATCAGGGACTTTCGAAAAAGTGTCTTGTGCTCGATCTGGACAACACCCTGTGGGGCGGGGTTGTCGGAGACGACGGCCTTGGTGGGATCGTTCTCGGACAGGGAAGCGCTGAGGGCGAAGCCTATGTGAACTTCCAGGCTTATGCGCGGGATTTATCCATGCGCGGGATCATCCTCGCCATCGTGTCGAAGAACGACGAGGCGAATGCCCTTGCGGTCTTCCGGGATCACCCCGAGATGGTCCTCCGGCGGGAGGATATCGCGGTGTTCTTCGCCAACTGGGACGACAAGGCCCAAAATCTCCGCCGCGTGGCTTCAGCCCTCGGTATCGGTCTCGATGCGCTGGTCTTCGTCGACGACAATCCTTTCGAGCGCGAACTGGTCCGTGCGGAATTGCCGATGGTTGCCGTCCCCGAACTGCCGGAAGACCCCGCCCTCTACGCGCCACTGATCGCATCGGCGGGATATTTCGAGGCCCTGTCGGTGACGGCCGAAGACCGCGCCAGGGCGTCCTACTACAGGAGCAATACCGAACGGAGCGCCGACGTGGCGCAGGCGGCCAACCTACCCGCCTATCTTGCCAGCCTCGCCATGACGTTGTCCTGGCGGCTGTTCGATGATGTTGGGCTCAACCGGATCGTACAGCTGATCAATAAGACCAATCAGTTCAATCTGACGACCCGGCGTACGACCGACGCCGAAGCCCGCATGCTGATGGATGACCCGGAGGTCATCGGGTTGCAGTTTCGTCTGGTGGACCGCTTCGGGGACAATGGAATGATCGGGGTCATCGTGGCGCGTCGGAGTGCGTCAGACACCCTTACGATTGAGAACTGGCTCATGAGCTGCCGAGTGCTCGGACGCCGGGTCGAGGCGGCGATGCTCGAGGTCCTGGTGCAGGTGGCGATCAAGCAGGGCATCCGACACCTGATCGGCTGTTATCGCCCGAGCGCGAAGAACGGCATCGTCGCAAAGCATTACGAGAACCTCGGCTTTACGGAGATCGCCGAAGCTCCGGACGGATCGCGGTATTGTCTCAACCTAGACAGCTATGTCCCGGAGGGTGGCCCGATTGAGATCGCCAGAGGATAGATAGTCCGACTATCGAAACCGTTTGTCCGACGCACAATCCCAAAGCTAGTGCCGTATGAGACCAGGTACATGTCGCAATACCTCAGGCACTTGAGAGCGATGGCTTCGGATCGACTGAACGCGCTACGCTTCGGCAACCAGCGGCACGATCCACGCCCCTCGGATCTTCTCAAACAATTTGAGAGCTTCGGCGACAACTGCGAATTCGGGCTTGTTCAACGCTACTGCGGCGCGGAGCCCCTTGGCCTACTGCGATTTGTTTTTTCGGATTTGGACAAGCTCATCCATGGGCTTGATACGGACTTCCAGGATTACGGCCAGAGTGGCGATCTCGAACTCCATACCGGCTCCGACGACGTGACCTATTGCCGAAGCCGCCACTTCGGCTTTCCCTATATCGTTCACAGAACGGGCTCGGACGAAGGCCCGGATAAGATCATTCGGAGAGAATACAAAAAAGTCGCTTATCTCAAGAGAAGGTTGCTGGAGGATCTCGCCAGCGGCAATAAGATCGTCGTGCGAAAAGGCGATCCAGCGAACACTGGCCAGGCTAGGGAACGCCTCATCCGGGCGCTCCGCCGCCATGGCCGGACCACGCTCCTGCACGTGACGGCCTCCGAAGCAGAGGTCACCCCCGGGCACGTGGAATGGGAAGGCGACGGGCTTCTGCATGGCGTGGTTCGGCGCTTTGCCCCCTATGAGCGAGCCGCGGACTTGGATCTTCGATCCTGGCTGCTGATCTGCACGAATGCCGATCGGCTCATCCGCGGCCTGGAGCCGGTGAGCGCACTTCCGAAGCCGCCGAACTTGCTGCCTTGGAGGCATCGTCGCGCCCGGGTTCATCGGGGCGGCAGCGGTGCTTCGGTACCTGGAAACGCCCAGGTTGGCCTTGAGGTCTTCGGCTACCAGCACGCGGTTGGCACCTTCGATCGAGAGGAGGTCTATGTTCTTTCGGCGTGGATCTGGATCCCAATTGGTTTTGAAGGAAGCGAGGTTCGGCCTGCTATTGGACACCTGCGTCTGTCCTGGCGCTACGCGGACCTATTGATCCGAGATGCTTGGCAATTTGTCTGGGTATCGGCGCTCATTCCAAAACCGTTCGACAAGATTTTTGTCGGCTTGGTCGTGGTCGGTGCAGGTGAGGAGGGAGTTCGATCAGTAAATTGGCGTTTTGAGATGAGCCCTGCGCCCTTTATGTCCGATGCGCCAGCTATCCTTCGAAACTCAGACCGAGAATGCGCTTAGGCTATCTCCAATCTCAAGCCTCCGAGCCCGTTTTTAAGAAATAGGAATTGCCGCTCCTCTGTTCCGACATAGCAGACTAAGATTATTAAGTGAGATTAACAGGTAATTTTCGGTATTTATCTGTGGTATGCATAACATCGGATAAGCCGAAATAAGCGGGTCTTAAGGGTCTCGTCCTATTGACATGTGACGGCATCAAATTTGGCAAAGAGGACAGCGAATGGTAACACCTAGAGGGTAAGCTTTGACCGGCAATGACATCCTCAGCCGAACAAAGCGGGAAAGCATGACGGCTGAGGCTCCTCTACGCCTTTCGTCCAAGCTTACAACATGCCCGTTCGACCTCGTCGGCCTGCCTTGGCAGCAGGCGCGCGACCTCGCGATGCGGCAAGTCAGATTCTCTGTAGAAGTAGGGCGTCCTGCGATTGTCCATAGCTCATCTCCTTGTAGCCGAGGATCGCACAATCGGCTCGGCTCTGGATCTCACCCATGATCCACGCTGGAGAGGAATAGGATCCGCCGTAGCTCTGCTTGTAGGTCTCGGTCCAACTCGGCATCGCGAAGTATCCGAAGCCTGCCTCTACGAAGTCGCGCTTGATGGCGGTCTCGGGGTCGATGTTGAGCGACGGTCTGCGCTTCAGCGTCTTAAAATGCTTCAGAAAGGCGTCCTTATTCTCCAGAAGTCGCGCTAAGGCTGTGGGTTCCAGAGAGTGGCTGGCCATGCCGCGACCATGCAGGGTCAGGACAGCGATACCTTTCGGCTTGAGAGCGGCAACGAAGTAATCCAGCGCGCGCCTGAACATTTCGATGTCGAAATGGGTCAGTAACGATCCGGAGAAGATTAGGTCGAACGATTGAGATGGATGGCTCATGTAGTCGGTTGGGAAAGCGAAAGGGGTTGCCTTGAACTGCTCGGCGACAGCGGATTCCTTGACCTTGTCGATGTCGGCGACGAACAGATTGCTTTCTGGGAAAAACGGGCGCAGGTGCCGGGTCACCCGTCCGCCGCCGCAGGGCAGGTCGAGAACATCTTCGAAGTCCGTCCGCCCAGAGGCGACCATCGCCTCAGTGATGATCTGCAGGGCGGAGCGGCCCACATGCCTGTAGGTCGCGAGGTCGCCGTCCGCCCTATCGAACATGTCGTCGTGTTCGTTAACGTGTTCGTCGAGGTCGGACGCTTCGTACCTGTCCCATCGCAACGCCAAGGCGCGAAGGGTTGTGCTCGTCGCGAGCCAGTCCTGAGCCGGTGGCGAGGGCCAGAGATGAACCTCCACGCGCTTATTCCTCGTCCGCAGAAAACGCATCATGGTTTCAGTATTCCTGTCTGCTCATCAATGATGCCCGTAAGGACGCTTGGCCGCGAGGCGTCTTTCCAAAGGCATCTGGCTTTCACGTTCGGGTTCGCCCCCGCGGGCGGGACTACGGCGCACACACCGGCCTCAACGGACGTTCGGGATTAGATGAATTGGCCCCAGGCAAGCTCCAGACGGCGGTGATCCCGCGCGGCGCGGCGCTACCGGGCCGGCTGGGGCGGGGCCGGTGGGGCTCGGTCGCTCGGCAGGGGCCCGGTCTCGAGCCGCCAGTCCGCAGACCAAAGCGCTTGGTTCACTGCTGTTTCGCAGATGAGGAGAATCTCCACCTCTTTGTCCCGCTTTCGCGGCTTGCATGAGGCCCAGACAAGTTGCCACTGCTCACGGATCGACGGGTCTGCTTCCTGATAGCCGTACCGGATGGGACGAAAGTCTGCGCCGACGCGTACGCCGTCAAAGTCCTTCGTAAGCCAGACCCAGGCCGAGAAGGTGTGCATCGCACTCGTCGTCAGGTCCCGCGCGACCCGCGCGGCGACGATCCTGCCTTCCGGTCCCGCCTCATGCCGAACCGGCTCCCTGGGCAGGCCGTTCGACAGGTCGAGCGGCTCAGGATCCTCGAGCTTCGGATTGGCCTCGCCGTGCAGCAAGGCGTAGGCCCTGCCGCACAAGTCGATCCAGTCGCGAAGCGGCACCGATGCGGCGATGTCGAAGCGTCGTGACCGTTCCATAAAACCCTCGACCACCCCGTCTGCGATCTGGCGCGCATCGCATGCCGCGTGGGCACCGCCTGCCTCGCTCACCCACAGCAGCCGCGCTGGTCCATGGCGCCGCAGTGCCTGCACGAGGATGCCGACTGAGTCGCCCGAAGGATTGCCGCTGCGCACGAAAACCTTGTTCCCCTCGCGCAACTCCTCGAGGAAACGACGCTTCAGGTAGTCGACTTTTTGATATTCCTGAGCCAGTGCCGCCTCAAAATCCGTCGCCGCCGATAGTCGTAGCGTGTTGTAGGTGTAGCTGAAGGATCGGCTCCGGCAAAAGATATGGCCTTCGGGGCCGTCGAACAGCTCAAGGTCGCCCATCCGGCCGTAATCAGCAAAGTCCGTGTCGAGGCCTCGAATGAGCTCTGGCAGCTCCGAAGACGTGAATCGGAACAGGCCTAGGGGTTCCAGGCCGGAATAACGCTGTGCCAGTCCAAATTCACAGTTACCGCCCAGGCTTTCGAACTGCGAGAGGATCTGCTCCCGACCCTGATAGACTGGCGTTTCGGGCGAAAATATTCCCTGAAGTAACGCGTTCAATCTGCCGCTCATACAAGGCTCCGATACCTGATCAAGTTCGGTATTCAATTTAGAGTTGCGCACACGATGTCGAATTGCCCGTATGATCGACCTGGGCAATCAGAACGGTGTGCCCCCAATCAGTGGCCGAAATTTAAAGTTAATGCATCGCCGGTTTGGAGTTGGCCTCGTCGGTGGTCGACAACTTACGCAAGCTATCAAGCTGCGACAGCTTGATTGGCGAAAGCTCGGTGCGTCAAGCCGTCCAGTGCTGTAAAGGGGGTAATCCTCGCTGTATGGGCGTACAGTGAACTCGAATCAGAGACGTGGAACGACCTCTGCGGTTCTATCTTCATGCTTTGTTCGCCAGGGAGGTCCGAAGACAATCCTGAGCATGTGGGTCTGATCGCGGACGATCCACGTGCCAGCAAAGCCGAGGCCCTCGCGCAGCCACAGTATCGCTTCGAAGCCGCAAATCGCACGGCGCGCAATTTTAAATGAGCGCAAGCCGGGGCCGGCGCATCTGCGGAAGTGATCCTGAATGTATGATCAAGCTCCGCTGTCCGCATCGTTCAATATACCCGACGCATAGCATACGACGGTGGAATGGGCGGCACCTAAATTAAGGCCGTCCCTATGGGGGCTGGGGCCGCCCATGCGACGCGGCTCGGCGAGAAGCTCTGGCGCGTCGGCCTTGGGACCACGCATGTTTCGGTTTTCTACCACACGAGCGAGCATGACCGCGGCGACCCGATGCGCTCGGTCTCGACGACCGTAACGCTACCGGAGGCCACGAACGACACGATGGCGCTGATCAAGGCAGCGCAGGCTGGCGTGGCGCGAACCTGGCGCGAGGCGCCTGGCGACCGGCCGTGGCGCTACAGCAAGGCCGGCGTCGTCACGACCGACCTGACGCTGCTTGAGGACGCACCGCGAGCGCAGCGCGCCGCTGATGGCGGCCATGAACGCCTGCAACGCGCGCTTCGGTCGGGGCGCCGTCGTGCCGGCCCGGGCGGGGCTCACCGAGAAGCGGACCTGGTCGACGAAGTTCGAGATGCGCAGCCCGCGCTATACCACGCAGGTGACGGAGCTCCCGACAGCGCACGCTTAAGCCGCTCCAGCCATCCCAGCCGCATAAGCCTTCAGGACCACTTGGCTCGCGCTGACGGATCGGCCTTCCATCTCGAATGCCGGTACTTCAGCGTCGGCAAGAAGATTGATTGGGGCTCCCTGCTCGAGGAGGTAACGGAACGCTCGCCTTAACAGGGCCTCGTCCACTTCGCTGTCAGTCATCGTCATACCCGTTCAGACTGGACCTGTAGGATCGCGGTGCGGACAACCGCTCGTCTCACATGCTGCTATCTGGAATGTCCCTGCCCTCGTCGTTGGGGGCAAAAGCTTCCTCGCCTTCCCACGGTAGGCTCTGCCAGGGCGGCTGACCGCCACGAAGCTCGTAGTCCTCACGCGACAGCGTAAGTTGGCCATGCTCGCCGTCTTCCGCGCAGATGTGCGCTGGCTGGGGCTGCTTGGGCAGGCAGAGGTAGAGGCCCTTGAACGAGGTCGCCATGTGATGGGCCCTTCGGTTCGCCTACTGGCCTGAGCCAGATAGGGCTAGGCCTTGCTCAGGTAGCGGCGTTATGGCCACGGAGCCATCGGCTCGGTTGAGAGCGGTGATGCGAGGTCCCCGGATCTCCGAGTTCTGCTCCTATGCGTCTAGAACGGCGTTGGCGGCGTCGATGATGTCTCGGGGCGTGCCGCCCGGGACCTCTGGTCTGATGCCCTCAACCAGACGGGTCAGGATGGTCTGTTCCAGCTGCGGGGGGATCTCACCCTCGGCTTGGCGCATGTAAGCGGCATACACGTTTTCGGCGATCGTGCGGGCTACCCGGTCGACGTCTGGTGTGTCCTGTTCCATCGCTCCCCCATCCGCTGCTTACATGCCTATGGAGTTAATCGGCTTGAACGCTTTGCGTTCTGCCTTTCCTGGCTGAAGCCTTAGGTAACTTGCCATTCTGCTCGATGAAGATAACGGCAGCCTACTGACCGGAGCCTGATGGTGGCAGGCCTTGCTCAGGAGTAGGCACAACGCCCAGTCCGCCAGCAGCGTCCGGCGGCGCGGCGCCGAGGCGCCGCAGCAGCGCTTCGTAGGTCTGTGCGGCCGGCGAGTGCGGTTGAAGCTCGTTCGTGCTGTCCAAGAGCTGTCGGACGTCATCCACGAAAAGGCGCTTGGCCTCGTCGCCCTTTGGGACCGTTTCGAACAGCCGGCTGATTGCGAGCTCATAGAGACCTATCAAGATCCCGAGCTTTTGGGTGTCTTCAGGCATCGCACACCTTATCCTTTCTGCTCGGCCAAGCGCGCAAGCCGTGCCGCCTTGAGGCGCTCCGTCTTCTCGTCTTGAGCCTTGCCAGCATCATGAACGTCGGCCCAGGCTTCCTGCGCCACACGCTCGCGTTCGATCCCCTTAGCGGCCTTCGTCTCGTTGCGGTCAATTATGTGGCTCGGCTTCTTAGGCATAGGCACTTCCCGTCGGTGATCATGGAGACCCAAGGCGTCGCGGGCGGAGGCCCGCCGATCAACGAAGGCTGCCGTTAAGGACGATCGCCTCCGCAGAGGAACACGCCTACTCTGATAGAGCTTCCTCTGGGTATGTCAGATCTGGAAGCGCTCATCGAACGCCTGCGAGCTGAACAGCACTTCCTGGTTCTGGAAGCGGAGGCGAATGGCCCACTCCCAAGCAAGAGCGTCCTGCAGAGGATCGCTGACTTCGAGACCAAGATCCATTCGGTCGAAGCCCTGATTGAGGATCGCTAGGTCTCGGGCCCATGTCGAGCACCTGGGCTGGAAGCGAAGGCGCTATCCTTCAGCCTTGTCGCTCTGGCCCTTCTTTGCGCCACCCATCGGATCGGTCTCGTCTTCACCAGCCTCGTCAGGATCGGTTCGGCCTTGTGGCGTGAGGCGTGGCGCAGCGATGTCATCCTCGTTGACCTCGATGGAAGGTGTGCCACCGTTCTCCTTCGCTCCTGCATGCATGCGCAGGCGCGCGGCATCGTAGGATGAAGCGGCCAGGGTTTCGGTCGTCGTAAAAGTTTCGCCGGGCATCGATGTCTCTCCTCTTGGGAGGTCAACGACCCTCGCGAAGCGGGGTTCGAACGATCTGAGACTTCGGCCAGGGATGAGAGATCACCGCGAACTCGCTAAGCGCCTCGCTCCCTTGCCCGGTTCATCACCCTCAGGCGCAGCGGCCGCCCCGCGACAGCGCCACCCAGGCCATCTGTGATCGAGAGCGGGAAGCAGCGCGCGACGCTGCTGAGCACGCCCGCAAGGAACTCCTTCTGAGCAGCGTCGTCACCCACGAGCTTCGAATGCGTGATCCGCGGCTGCCCCTGCAGGCTGCCATCACGCTTGATGCTGAATAGGACCGTGACCTCTGAACCAACGGACCCGGCCGGACCGCTGACTGACTGCGAACAAGACCCCAGCCGCTGCCAGAGCCCCGCCAACGTCGATGCCGGCTCCGCGTGGGCGCTGGGAGCGGCCGCGCAGGCGATCAGCAGGGCAAGCATCAGAGGGCGCATTGGATCTGCCGCCGATCAACGAGCCTGTGGCTTGGATGGCTGAACCTCACGGAGGGCTTCTCCGAGATCGTCGTCCTCATCGGCGTCGGGCTCCTCGGTCGAGTACCCATCCCTGTCCGGAGCCGACAGTTCTCTCTGACCGCGCGGCTTCCCATCTAGGCCGAGATCGCGCTCGCGCTTGGTACGAGGAGCTACCTTCGTGCTCGGATCATCTGGTGCGGGCTGTAGGCTCTGCGCGCCCGCCTGCGCCACCATGAGCAAGCTAATAGCTGCCAGCGATAGGACGGCGAGTTTCATCGGAACGCTCCGAGGCCGGGGGCGGGCCCAGGGATAGTCCTACACCCTGCCTCGCTGCGTGTCCGCTTTGCTGACGGCTGCTGCGGGGGGGAGGGGGCTTCGAGCAGGCAACAGCGGGTTCGTACGGGGTGTGTGGTCGGTTGCCGCAGGCAAGCCGATCAGCGCCTCGAAATTGTGCTGCCCGCGTGCTGCCCACGATAATCCGGGGCTGGCCGGCGGTTCGCACCACCGTCCCTAAGTCTATGACATTATGAAGGGAAAGTGGTGCTGCTGGACAGGATTGAACTGTCGACCTCCTCATTACCAATGAGGTGCTCTACCACTGAGCTACAGCAGCCAAATGTCCTGGGTTGCGGCAAGGGCCTTGCGAACCGGACGGACGGGCAATTAGCCGATCATCACTCCCTTGGCAATCGCATCGCAGCGGATTGTATCGGTTTCTGGTGGGCCGGTGACCGAATTCCCAAGCGACTGCAGGGCGGAGCAGCGCGGGAGACTCGCCGCATGCCCTATGCGAGGGCGCCGGTTTCGCGCTTGCAGGCGGCCCGGATGATCGCAGCGAGACCCGCCTCCGCCACGGCGTCGGCCGCCTCGGAGGGTTTGAACCAGCGGTCCTCGCGCTGATGGCGCTCCGGCCAGTGCTTGAGCTGCTTGCGCACCTCGAGAGGGAACACCTTCACTTGGCACAGGACCGCATCCCGGCTCTTCAGACGCTTTTCGTAGAGGTAGAAACCGAGCGGGCGCTTACCGACGCTTCCGAGGAGGCCTGCTTCCTCGTAGGCCTCGCGGGCGGCCGCGTCGTAGGGTTTGCGCCCCTTCATCGGCCAGCCCTTCGGGATCACCCAGCGACGGCTCTCGCGCGATGTGATGAGCATGACCATGAAGCTGCCATCGGGCATCCGCCGGAAGGGCAGCACCCCAACCTGCCGTCGCGGGGCCAGATCCGCGTCGCCCGCATGCGCACTCATCGGTCGAAAACGCGGCACGTCCCGGCAAGTTCGACTGCAACGCGTCCGCCGCCGGAGCCGCCGCCGACCCGCCGGGCGTGCGAACGGGAGACCGATGCCAGGCTCGGGAACCCCGTCGCGATGGTCGACTGGACCGGTCGATGGTCATTCACGATAGGCTCAATCCCACACAGGTGTGAACGCGGGCACGTCCGCGTCGATGCACGTCCGGCAGGGTCCGCCTTAGCGGGAGCAGCCTGCCCGACACAAGGGAAACTTACCCGGCAAAGTTTCTCGCTGGCGTCGCCGCTGCTGAGGCTTGCCGGAGGAACCATTGGGACGGCCTGCGGCAGCGCCTCATCCGGCCGCGCTGAGGTTCTCGATCAGGGCATTCAGATCGGCCCGCATGGCCTGGACCTCCGGCTCCGACATGTTGAGCTGGCACATCACGGACTCTCGCACGGCGGTCGCCTCGGTCCGCAGGCTCTGCCCATGCGGTGTCAGTGCGATCTCCACCTCGCGCTCGTCGGAGCGCCGGCGGCTGCGGACGAGGAAGCCGGCAGCCTCCAGGCGCTTCAGCACCGGGGTCAAGGTGCCGGAATCGAGGCGCAGGCGCCGTCCGATCTCCGAGACCGTGATCCCATCCGTTTCCCAGAGCACCAGAAGCACCAGGTACTGCGGATAGGTCAGCCCCATGCGCTCCAGCATCGGGCGGTAGGACTTCGTCATCCGGTGAGCGGCCGCGTAGAGGGCGTAGCAGAGTTGATTGTCGAGGAGCAGCGGATCGGTGAGGGGCGCGGTTGCCTTACGGGGAGCGTCGATCATGCATGCCATGCCACTGAATTCCCGAAGCCCGCGACCCCAGCATCCCGGGGACGAGGGGGAACGCTCCAGGAGACAATCGAGGATAGCGGACGTAGATGGCTCTAGTATATGCCTGTTTCGCCGCAGCGGTAACAGGATCACGGGCTTCCACGGGTCGCCGTCTCGTTCGATCGCGCGTGCGACGAGGCATGACCGCAGCGGCTCCCGGCGGATTCAGGCCGCGGCACTCTCCGGAGGATGCTCCGCGATCAGCACGACGATGTCGTTCCACCGCGAGACGAAGGCGGCGACGCAGTCGGGATCGAAATGGCTGCCCGCATGCGCCTCGATGTGATGGCGCGCCCGCTCGAGGGACCAAGCCTTCTTGTAGACCCGCTCGGAGATGAGGGCGTCGAACACGTCGGCCACCGCAATGATCCGGCCAGCCAGGGGAATTTCCGTGCGCCTCAAACCCTGAGGATAGCCGTTGCCGTCCCAGCGCTCGTGGTGGGTGAGGGCGATGTCGGAAGCAAGTTGCAGCAGGTGGGACGGGCTGTCGTTGAGCATGCGGTAGCCGCGCAGGGCATGCTGCTTCATCTCCTCGCGCTCGGGCTCGGAGAGGGCGCCCGGCTTCATCAGGATGTGGTCCGGGATGCTGATCTTGCCGATGTCGTGCATGGTCGAGGCGAACGCGATGTCGTTCGCCTCCTCCTCCGACAGACCGAGACCTTCGGCGATCGCGATCGCGCAGCCCGCGACGCGGGTGAGGTGACCCCCCGCCTGGTCGTCGCGAAACTCGGCAGCGAGCATCAGGCGGCGGATGATCTCGCGCTCGCGGGCGGCGGCCTCGACGACGGCCCGCTCGACGGTGCGGGCCACCAAGCGACCTTGATGCTCGGCGGCACGGCGGGCCAGGGAGAGTTCGAGCAGGTTTCCGGCACGGGTCCGCAGATCGAAGGCATCGACCGGATAGGCCATCACATCGGTGGCCCCCGCGGCGACGGCCGCGCGCCGGACCTGTGCCGCCTCCTCGGCCGCGACTAGCAGGATCGGAGTCCGAGCATGCTCGGCCAGGCCGCGTACGCGCTCGACCAGTGCCAGGACCGCGCGATGATCCTGTGCGCCCGCCTCGACCAGGATCAGGTCGCAGGCCTGAAGGGACGTCAGATCCTGCGCCAAGTCACGGGATAGATCCTGCGCCGGCCCGATGACCGGGCGGAGCACGCAGGCGAGAGGCGACAGGGCGCGCATGAGGTGCAGGGGAGCGGAGCCGGCCACGATGGCGATCAGGGCAATGCCGGCGTCCGGTGCCATCCTTCGGATTCCCGATTCTGGACCTCGTGCGACGCCGTCCGGCGCCGACGGATTTCGATTCCCACGCTTCGACTGTCCGCGCCTGCGGTTAAGCAAGACTGAAGGCCCGCGATCCTGAGGGCCGGCCTGCGGATGACTTTTGAGTCCGGGACCCGTTTTCCCGCGATCCGCCGCTTGTGAAAGCCGGAGCACTCGTGCTAGTCACCGCCCGTCTCATTGAGGCGCCTTCGCGGAGAGGTGGCAGAGCGGTTGAATGCACCGCACTCGAAATGCGGCATGCCTGCAAGGGCATCGGGGGTTCGAATCCCCCCCTCTCCGCCATTCGGCTCCGGCAAGTCGTTGTTTTAATTGCGTTAAAACAGTCGACCTAGTCTCACGCCCCAACATTTACCCCAACGCGCGACGTGGACCGCAGCGAACGCTGGCGGAGTTTGCTCGCGGCGCGTCAGGCGCGGCGAAGACGACCAGTCGCAGTCGATGAGCTTCTAGGAGGCTGCATGAGTGGCGCCTGGGAGAGGATTGGCATCTCAGGTTCTGGCACGCCAAGTTGCTGGACGATGCGCCATCTGAGAAGCGCCCTCCTCCCTTCAGTTGTCCGTCGTCAGATGATTTGGGACATTCAGCGGTGTTCAGGAGCGGAGGCTCTGGTCCATCTGGGGTGAGAGGTTAGGCGGCCTGCGCGTGGTGGCG
>NZ_LMMZ01000019.1 GCF_001422885.1 Methylobacterium sp. Leaf104
TCTCGTAGCGCGCGAACGTGCCCTCGCTCGTCGAGATGTCGGCCCCCTCCACAACCGCACCCGTCGTCGGGCCGGCCGCAGGAAGCAGCGACGAGCAGCCGGATACGAGGCAGGCCGTCAGGGCGGCCAGGGACGCCTTACGAAGCATTGTTACTCTCCTGGCCGGACCGCGCACAGGTGCGATCCGGCGACGACGCCCGCTTGGATAGCGGCGTACGGGCGACGCCATCGTGTCCGATGCGATGCGGAGCCCGGCCCAACACTTGGACGACCGGACGCGCAAAGTGGGCCGCCGAGCGGTGGCCGCGCTGGACGATAGCGGCAAAAGGCTGCGTTCGGATTAACGAGTCGTGCACGCAACCTGAGCCTCGACCGAACGGCGCAGGTTCCGCCCGCCTATCGGTCACCAATGCGTCACGACGGTGGCAAAGCCAAGCTCGGCGTGCCGGGCGGCGGATCGACGGCATCGCGCAGCAAGCGACCGAGTTCGGCGGCGCCGATGTCCCGGCGGATGGGCGACGCCCTCCCCTCCTGGCCGAACGCGAAGATCGCGTAATCCGTCGTGGTCGCGCCGAAACCGGGGCGGCAATTCGGAAGGGCCGGCGCGTGATCGCCGAAGACGCAGAGGGTGGCCGGCAGATCCTCCAGCCCGGCGATCAGGGTCTCCACCGCGCGGCCCGTATTGGCCACGTGGGTCAGGTACTGCGCCAGGGGGTCGTCGATGCCGGGTAGCCGGCCGGGCTTCCAGGGCCCGTGGTTCTCCATGGTGATGGCGTAGAGGAACAGCGGCCCGGTACGCTCGCGGATTTCGCCGAGCACGCGCTCGGCCAGAGGCATGTCGCCCACGTAGGGACCGACCCGGGACGCTCCGGAAAAGTCGTCCTCCATGAGCAGCCGGTCGAAGCCGAGGCGCGTCACCACCTCGGCGCGGTTGAAGAAGTCGCGGTGGAAGGGATGGACGAAGACGGTCTCGAACCCGGCATCCCGCGCCCGGAGCGGCAAGCTCGTCGGCTCGTTTCCGCCATGGGTTAGGTAGGGGTCGAAGACGCCGAAGCCGAGATCGTCGGGCTCCAAGCCGGTCAGCACCGCGTGCTCGGTGCGCATGGTGTAGGCGCCGTGGGCCGGGACCCGCAGGCGCCCGTGGATCGCCGCGCGCGCGCGGACGATCTCCATGAGCGGCAGGGGCGGCCCACCGAGACGCACCGGATCGACGAAGGACTCGAGCTGCACCACCACGACCACGGGGGTGTCCTCGCGGGCGGGCGGCGTCGGCAGGGCGGCCGCCCGCGCGGTGCGACGGTCGGCGCGCCAGCGCAGGGCGTAGCCGACCAAGGTGGACGGCAGGCCATATCGGGTGATGTCGGTCTCCAGGGAGGGCGCCGGGAACAGCCGCGCGAGCCTCGACGCGAACGCCCCCTCCTCCGAGAGGATCGCGACGCTGATCAGCATCAGCGGCAGGGCCGCCACCGCCAGGATCGCGACGCTCGGCTCGCCGGGCAGGATCGTCGGCTCGATCGCGTACCACGCGGCGACGAGCGCCAGTCCGGTCAGGAGCGGCACCGCCATGCGGGGATCGCTGAGAGGGCGGGTGTAGTAGAGCTCCGGATGGCGCGGCACCTGCCGCAGCAGCGCGAAATCACTGAACACCAGCGGTTCGCCGATGATGGTCCGCTTCAGCCGACTGACGACGGTGAGGATCAGGATCGTCAGGACGCAGGAGAACCCGGCGAGCCAGGGGCGCCAGGAGAACTGGAACCAGAACAGGGCGACCAACGCGTAACCCGCGAAGCGGACCGCGAGATCGCCGGGCCGCTGGCTGACGGGCCGCGCCTCGGCGCCTTCCCACGCTTCGATGGCGAGGCTGATGAGCAGAGCGAGGGTGAGGCTCAGGACGAGGGTCATCACGGGGCTCGGCGCTTCCGGTCCGGAAACCGCTCGACGCCGCGCCGTGTGCGCAGGCGTCGGATGATCGGGTTCAGCAGGGCGTAGCGGGCTCGCATCGTCAGGATCGCGAGCGGGCTCAGGGCCAGACGCGACGGGCCGGCCGCGTCGCGGGCCGCCGCGAGCCGGTCGAGCAGCTGCTCGGCCGAGCACGGCTTCCGGGAGACCGGATCGAGGTAGAGCGGGTAGAGCAGGAGTGCCCCCGCGACCAACTCTTCGAGGGCCAGCCGCCGGCCGCGATCGGCCCCCGGCGCCAGATCCTCGGTCAGGCCCCAGCCCGCATAGAACGGACGCCCGTGGACCGCGACGGAGAGGCCGCGGATCAGGGCCTCGAAGCCGGCGAGAGAGGTCATCGTCTCCACGTGGTCCGCGCGGTCGAGGAGATCGACGATGGAGAGGCCGCCGACGATCCGGTCGGCGAGGGTCAGGGCCTCCGCCTCCGGGATGGCGCCGGTCCGAAAGCCCGCCTCTACGTCGGGATGCGGCTTGTAGAGCAGGAACGCATCGGGATTGCGGGTTCGGGCCGCCCGCAGCAGGTCCCGGTTCGAGCGCACCACCGGCGATCCGTGCATCACGGAGGCATCGTCCTCGACCTGACCCGGGACGAGCACGATCCGGCGGTCCCGCGGCCAGTCGCCGGCGGCATCGGTGAGCCCGACATTGTACTTGGTCAGGCGGCGGGCGATCACGAGCTCGCGCAGGGCCTTGGCGCGGGCGACGAGATCCGGCGGGAAGGTCGAGGTCCGAAGGAGGAAGGCGAGCCGGCTCTCGGTGCGCGGATCGTAGTAGATCCCGCGGTCGTCGACGACGATCGAGGCGCCGGGGGCGAGACCGGCGCCGAGGCCGACCGAACGCAGGAAGCCGTCCTCGACCCGCGCGAGCGGGACGTTCGCCGCGGCGCAGAGTGGTGCCAGCCGCTCCGGCATCCGCGTGGCCCAGACCCGGACCTGGGCCTGGTGCCGGATCGCGGCCGCGACGGCGTCCTCGGCCGTCATGGTGTGGATCGGCGGCCCCTTCGGGCCGACCATGAACGCATCCAGAACCGGACGTTTCCAGCCCGAGATGCCGACCAGCACCGTCCGCCTGTCGTTGTCGATGAAGCGCTCGCGCAGCCACGCGACGCGGTCGAGGCAGTCCGCGAAGCCGATCGGCGCCCGCGTCCAGGGATCGAAGTAGCGGATCCCGGCGCCGTAGCGCAGCGCCACGAGGTCGCCCGTCGGCGGAGGCGGGGCATCGTCGTCGGGACGGAGGACGTCGCACCCGGCGAGGCGCGCCTCGCAGGCCTCCGCCCAATCGTCGACGAACACCGTGCGGAGCCGATCGAACAAGGCCCAGGGATCGATGGGCTCCGGCAGAACCCGGAGCCTCGGCGACGAGCCCGATGGCGGGATCGCGCAGCCCTCCGAACCCGCGACGACGAAGGTACCGTCGGGCCGGGCCGCGAGCACCCGCTGCACGAAGGCCGTCAGGGTCGCGGCGGACCGGACCGGCGCCCCCTCGACGAGGATGAGGGACGGATCGGTCAGGCCCGCAACGGCTTCGGCGATGGCGGCGCCGCTCGCGCGGGGGAACCGGTTCCGCCCGAACGCCCGGGCGCGGAGCAGGGACGCGGCGTCGATCGGTCCGGCGGCCACCGGGCTCCCGTCGAACGCGATCCGGAGGCTAGCCATTCCTCGATCGGGCAGATCGTAGGGAGACAGGAGCGGGCCGGGTCCGACCACGACGGGGCCTGCCGAGCGCGGCAGGACCCGGTGGACGACGCTGTCCTGCCACACGACGGGCGCGGTGCCCGGACGCCAACGCGGCTCGAAGGCGACACCCAACGCCGCCGCGATCTCCGACCGCAGAGCGTGGACGGTCCGGCCTGTGGACAACAGGGATTGCGGTGACTTCGTGGGCATGCACGCTTTCGGATCGACCTGATCGGCCGCTGACTTAGCATCTTCCCATCGCGAAGGGGCGAGGGTGGCCAGAGAAGCAGACATTCCTCCGGGATCGAATTCGTGCGGGGGCGTTGCGGCGAGGACACAGCGCTCGCAAATTCCACCTCGGCCCTACGAGCGCCCAATTGCTGAGATGGGAGTCCCGTGCGACGGATTTCACCGTCCAGGGTGGCCCGCCTTCGTACGGGTGCAGGAGCAGGCGTCGGAGAGAATGCTTCAGCCCCGCGCAGACATGCATCTCCAGACGGACATGCATCGCAACGGACAGGCGACGTTCCTCTTCCTGCAGGGACTGGCGTCGCCCTTCTTTGCCGATCTCGGCCGCGCCCTCGAGGCGCGCGGACATCGCGTGCGGCGCATCAACTTCTCGTCCGGCGACTGGCTGTTCTGGCGCCTGCCCTCCGACAATTACCGCGGCAGCTTCGACAGGTGGGGCGCCTACGTCGCCGATTACATCCGCGCGCACGGCGTGACCGACATCGTCCTGTTCGGGGATTGCCGCCCCTATCACGTGGCCGCCACGGCTGCCGCCCGGCCCTTCGGCGTCCGCTTCCACGTCTTCGAAGAGGGATATCTCCGGCCGAACTGGATCACCTGCGAACTCGGCGGCGTGAACGGCCACTCGGCGCTGCCCAAGACGGCGGACGAGGTTCGCGCGGTGGCCCAGCGCCTGCCGCAGCCCGGCCGTGCGATGCCATCGAGCGGAGACATGGCCCGCCGCAGCCTGTGGGACGTCGCCTACAACATCGCGAATTTCGGCTTCCCGTACTTCTTCCCGCATTTCCGCAGCCACCGGCCGCATCACATCGCCGTGGAATATGCCGGCTGGATCAAGAAGTTCTCCCGCCGCGCCCACACCCGGCGCGAGGCGGCGCGCCTGAACGAGGCCTACACGGCGATTGGCGTCGATTACTTCCTGCTGCCGCTGCAGCTCGACAGCGACTACCAGATCCGCGTCCATTCGCCCTTCCTCGGGGTCGAGGGCTTCATGGACCGGACCATCGCGTCCTTCGCGGCCCATGCCCCGGCACAGGCACGCCTGCTGATCAAGCTGCATCCCCTCGACAGCGGCCTGATCAACTGGCGCAAGTACGCCCGGCATTCGGCCCGGCGCCACGGGGTCAACGACCGGCTCGACATCATCGACGGCGGCGACCTGCCGAGCCTGATCGCCGGCAGCCGCGGCGTCGTCCTGATCAACAGCACGGTCGGGATGCTCTCGCTGGAACTCGGGCGCCCGACCTGCGCCGCCGGCAACGCGATCTACAATTTCCCCGGCCTGACGCACCAGGGTGGCGTGGATTCGTTCTGGACCGCTCCGACCCCGCCAGACGCCGCGCTGATGGCGGATTTCCGGCGCGTCGTGCTGCACCGCTCGCAGGTCAATGGCGGCTTCTTCTCTCGGCCGGCCATCGAGCGTGCGATCGCCGGCACCATCCCGCGGCTGGAGGCGACGCTGCCGGCCTCGGCCCTGGCGGCGGCCCGGGCGATCCGCGCGGAGGACAGCGAGCCTCAGGAACTGGCACCGGTCTATTGATCCGGCCCGGCAGGCCGCGTTAGCAGTCCCGATGCCCGTCATCCTCATCACCGGCGCGTCGAGCGGCATCGGCGCCGCACTCGCCCGTCACTACGCCGAGCCCGGAACGACGCTGATCCTCCAGGGCCGCGACCGACCCCGCCTCGATGCGATCGCAGAGGCGTGCCGCGCCAAGGGTTCGACGGTCGACACCCAGCGCCTCGACATCCGCGAGCGCGAAGCCGTCGCGACCTGGCTCCAGGCGGCGGATCGCGCGCATCCCCTCGACCTTGTCATCGTGAATGCGGCGATCAACGGCGGGGACCCGGGCGGGGACGTGGAAACCGAGGCGATGGCCTTCGAGACGGTGGAGGTGAACCTCCTGGGCGCCCTCAACGTCACCCTGCCCTGCGTCACCCTGATGCGAACCCGCGGCCGGGGCCAGATCGCCCTGGTCTCGTCCCTGGCGGCCTTCGCACCGCTGCCCGATGCCCCGGCCTATAGCGGCACCAAAGCGGCGCTCCTGGCGCACGGCCTCGCACTGCGGGAGAAGCTGAAGCCCCACGGCGTGCGGATCAACGTGGTCACGCCGGGCTATGTGAAGACCGCGATGGGCGGCGAGTACCAGGGCTGGCGCCCGCTGGAGCTCAGCGCCGAGGACGCGGCCCGGCGCATCGCCCGCGGCCTGGCGAAGGACCGGGACATCGTCGCCTTTCCCTGGCTCCTCGCCGCCGGCGCGCGCGGGGCGGCGCTGCTGCCCGAATTCCTGCGACGCCTCGGCATGAGCGGGTTCAAGTTCAAGATCCGGGTCGGTCGGTGAGCCGGCCCCGTATCGCCCTGTTCGTGCTGGAGGCCCTGCCGAATGCCCGCGCGGTGCGCCGCTTCGTCGGCGACCATGCCGAGGACATCGCCTTCGTCGGCCTGTCGAATGCCGAACGGCCGAGTTCCGGCGGACTCGTGGGACAGGTCCGTCGCCATCTCGCGCGCTCCGGCCCGGCGATCCTGCCCTATCTCGGCGTCAATTTCGGGCTGCCCGATCTGCTGGTGCCGCTCTCGCCACTGGCGCGCCGGCTGACCGGGGCGGGCACGGCGGCCGGCGCCATGCCCCTGAAGGCCCTTTGCCGGGACCTCGGCATCCCGACCCTGAGGGTCGACGACGTCAACGGACCGGAGGTGGCGCGAGCCTTCGACCGCGAGGTGCCCGACCTCATCGTCACCTTCCACTTCGACCAGATTCTCTCCGGTGCGACCCTGTCCCGGGCGCCGCTCGGGGGGCTCAACGTCCATCCCGGCCTGCTGCCCCGCCATCGTGGGCCGGTCCCGACCATCCATGCGCTGGCCGAGGCCGAGCCGGCTTTCGGGGTCACGGTCCACCGCCTCGCCGTCACCATCGATGCCGGTGCGATCCTGGCCCAGGAGGCGGTGCACCTGCCCGGAGACACGACGGCGACCCGGGCCTCGGTGCTGCTGCACGAGCACGGGCGGATCCTGCTCGACGCAGCGCTCGCGGATCTCGCGCATGGACGGCTGGCCCCGGGGACGATCGCACCGATCCTGCCCTACTGCCCGTTTCCCGACCGCGCTCTGCTGAAGGGCCTGCGCCGCCGCGGCCGCAAGCTCACGGACGGGCGCGACCTGCGCGACGCCCTGGCGCTGAGCGCCCGGGCCTGACGACGGCGCCCGCCCCGGAGGCGGACGCCGAGCGACCGCCCTACCGAGAGAACTTCTTGTACTTGATCTTCTTCGGCATCAGCGAATCGGCGCCGAGGCGACGCTTCTTGTCCTCCTCGTAGTCCGAGAAGTTGCCCTCGAACCACTCGACGTGGCTCTCACCCTCGAAGGCGAGGATGTGGGTGGCGATGCGGTTCAGGAACCAGCGATCGTGGCTGATGATCACGGCGCAGCCCGCGTAATCCTCCAGGGCCTCTTCGAGAGCCCGCAGAGTCTCCATGTCGAGGTCGTTGGTGGGCTCGTCGAGGAGAAGCACGTTGGCGCCGCCCTTCAGGGTTCGGGCGAGGTGGACACGGTTGCGCTCACCGCCCGAGAGGGTGCCGACCTTCTTCTGCTGGTCGGAGCCCTTGAAGGCGAAGGCCGCGCAATAGGCGCGGGAATTGATCTCGCGCTTGTTGAAATAGATGATGTCGTTTCCGCCGGAGACCTCCTGCCAGACCGTGGCGTTCGGATCGAGGGCATCGCGCGACTGGTCGACGTAGCCGAGATGCACGGTCTCGCCGACCGAGATCGTGCCGCCGTCCGGCTTCTCGGCCCCGGTGATCATCTTGAACAGGGTCGTCTTACCGGCGCCGTTCGGGCCGATCACGCCGACGATGCCGCCGGGCGGCAGCTTGAACGAGAGGTCCTCGATCAGCAGGCGATCGCCGAACGCCTTGTTCAGGTGCTCGAATTCGATGACGTTGTTGCCGAGGCGCTCGTCGATCGGAATGACGATCTGCGCCGAGGCGTCGATCTTGTCCTGCGACTTGGCGACCAGCTCCTCGTACCGGGTGATGCGGGCCTTCGACTTCGACTGGCGGGCCTTCGGCGAGGCGGCGATCCACTCCTGCTCGCGGTTGATCGCGCGCTGGCGGGCCATGTCCTCGCGGCCCTCCTGGGCGAGACGCTTCTGCTTCTGCACGAGCCAGGCCGAGTAGTTGCCCTCGTAGGGGTAGCCGCGGGTACGGTCGAGCTCGAGGATCCAGCCGGTGACGTTGTCGAGGAAGTAGCGGTCGTGGGTCACGATCAGGATCGCGCCGGGATACTGGCGCAGGTGGCCTTCGAGCCAGTTCACCGTCTCGGCGTCGAGGTGGTTGGTGGGCTCGTCGAGCAGCAGCAGCTCCGGCTCCCAGAGCAGCAGCTTGCAGAGGGCCACGCGGCGGCGCTCGCCGCCCGAGAGGGTCGCGACCGGCTGCTCGTCGCTCGGGCAGCCCAGCGCCTCCATGGCCTGGTCGACCTTGGAATCGAGCTCCCAGAGGTTCGCCGCCTCGATCTTGTCCTGGAGGGCGGTCATCTCGTCCGCCGTCTCCTCGGAATAGTTCATGGCGAGCTCGTTGTAGCGGTCGAGCAGCGCCTGCTTCTCGGCGACGCCCTCCATGACGTTCTCGCGCACGGACTTGTTCGGATCGAGCTGCGGCTCCTGCGGCAGGTAGCCGACCCGCGCGCCCTGCGCGACGAAGCCCTCACCGGTCCATTCCTTGTCGATCCCGGCCATGATCTTGAGCAGGGTCGACTTGCCCGAGCCGTTGATGCCCAGAACGCCGATCTTCGCGTCCGGATAGAAGGACAGGTTGATGTTATCGAGGACCTTCTTGCCACCCGAATAGGTCTTGGTCAGACCCTTCATGTGGTAGATGAATTCGCGCGCCATGATGGTATCCCTGTCGTGTCGGCGGCCCGGCGCGTCCTGCGCCTCGGCCGTCGGAATCGTCGTGTGCGTGGTCCCGCGACGGCACCGCTTCGAGCCGGCCGGCGTACCGCGCGGAATGCGCCGATGCGGCCGGACCTCGGGCGCTCGCCGTCGTCGAACCGCTTCGCGTGAGAGTGTTGCGCCGGAGTATCAGGGCGGCGCCCGACCGGCAAGAACGCGGGCGCGAACACCGGCACCGACCGGCCCCGGACGAACGACGTGGGTTGCGGCCTCAGGCGAAGGGGTTCTTCACCGTCTCGGCGGGTTGAGGGGCCTCCGCGACGCGATCGGGCAGCGGCGCGCCCTCGAGGGCCGCCACGATCGTCCCGAGGGCCGCAGCGAGGGCGCGCGCCCGCTCCAGCCCCAGGGCATCCCGCATCAGATCGAGGCTTCCGTGGATGGCGATCCGGCCGGTGCCGTTCTCGATGGCGAGGCCACCGATCGTCTGGACCGCGGCATCGTCCGCATACGGCACGAACCGGTCCGAGGCCTTCGGCGCAGCTGACTTCGGCATCTCGACACCCCTTTTCAGAAGATGGCGCGCATCAGGTCGTGCCAGAGGCGCCTGAGGACGCGATGCAACTCGGCCTTCGCCCAGGCCTCGAACGAATCCGGCGCGGGCGCGCGACGGCGCGGAGGCTCGTCGCCGTCCGGATCGCCCCGGGAATAGGCGCGCGGCTCCGGCAGATCCATGGCCTTCGCCTTCGCGGCCGGGGCCAGCATCGGGAACACGTCGAGCCCCGAGATCGCGCGCAGGGCGTCGAGGGAGATTGTCTGCCAGGGCAGGTCGTCCCGGTTCGCCACGAGATAGGCGCCCGCTTCGCCGGTTGCCGGGTCGTAGAGGGCCTTGAACAGCTGCGTCGGGACCAGCACCCGCCCGTTGATCGCCTGGACGGCGTCGCCCGTATAGATCGGCCCCGTCACGACGAAGAGGGTGCCCCGGCGGCTGGCCAGGCGCCGCACGCTCTCCTCGATCGCCGCCCAGAGGCCGCGGTTCAGCGCCCTGTCCTGGGGAACGATGTTGGCGAGGCTGAAGGACTGTGCCTGCGCCGCCCCTGTCGGCATGTCGCCGGCCGGCGCCATGTGGCCGCGATCGTAGCCGCTGTGGACGTAATCCTCGAGCCGCGCCCGGTCGGCCGCCGGCAGCGCCTCCTCGTCGTGGAAGGCGTCGACCCGGTCGACCCGGCGGGCCGCCGCGACGCTGTCGCGGGTCAGGCGCTCGGCCGCATAGAGCGGCGTCCGCGATAGGCCGGAAAACAGCAGCGCGAAGGCGTCGTAGCACAGCGGCACCGCGCGCTCGGCGAGCTTCGGATTGGTGATCTCCGGCCGCCTCGCATCGGCGAACGAATCGGCGCAGCCCTCCGCCGCCGCCCCGGCCGGCGCGGCGAGCAGGAGAACCGGCAGCAGCAGGACGAGCGCGCGTGCCATGGCGGATTCGCCGTTCAGAAGCAGACCCGGACCTTGCGCGTCCCCTGCGGCGTCGCCCGCGTACGATAGCCGCAGGGCCGGCCGAGGCTGCCCTCGAAGGAGCGGACGTCGCGGTCGGGCGCGCCGGGGCTGGCCTGGACGCCGCACGTGCCGGGCGTCTCGCACGGGAACGTGAAGGGCTCCACCGGGGCGTGCCGCCGCACGAGCGAGGGATCGGCCGCGGTTCCCGCCGCCAGGGCCGAGCTGCTCAGGAGGATCAGGATCAGGACGGGGCCTGCGAGGGAACGGGTGAGCGGCATGACCGGCCTCGGGGCGGGAGCGGCGGACGGGAAAAGCCGGTCGCACCGTTGATCGGGACGTCCGGGGCGATTAACTGCCGGAGTTCGAGCGCCAGCGCCAGTATCCCTGGAGTCACGGCGAGGCTTCGGGGTTCCTTTCGGCGCTCGGGTTTTCGGAATGGTATTGCAGACCTCGCGCGGCCTCTGGGAAAGCGCAGGTACTCCCTGGCGTGGCAAAGCTGCGTAATGACGTTATAAGTGCGATCGAAGAGCCCCGGTTTCGTCTTGGGGCGTACATCGTTCGAGGGTCGGCCCGCGCAGAGCGCAGTTGGCGGGCCGGATCGAGCGGATGCCAGCAAACGAACGGGTGCGGATTCAGTGTCACGGCAAGAAACCTCGCGAGACAAGGGCTCGCAAGACAAGAGCGTGCAGGACAAGGCCTCGCCGGGCCTGGGGCCGGCGGCGTCGGTGTCGTCCTCGG
>NZ_LMMZ01000020.1 GCF_001422885.1 Methylobacterium sp. Leaf104
GGCACTCGATGACCGGCACCGTGCAGGCGTGTTGCCGACGTCGAAGCCGTAGCCGGCGTTGAAACCGGCGTAGAAGCCGGTCCAGGTGAACACCGGCACCGGCACGAAGACCGGCGGCGCAGCGCGGCGCGGCAGATCAGCGGCCGAAGCGGCGGCGGTGAGGGCCGTGAAGGCCGCGAAAGACGTAAGAAGCTTTTTCATTATTTGATCCCCAGCGATATGCCCGATCGACCGAGAACCTACTTCAGTTTCCACAGCCAAGATGTAGCGCCAGGGTCACACAGCAGACTTGACGTGGTCGTGAACGAAGCTGGAAAAGTTAAGAAAATCAGATGGGCGGCGTGCCGTTGGCGGTGAGGACAGCACCCACCAAGTAGAGCGAACCGCAGATCAGGATGCGCGGCGGCTGCTCGAAGGCGATGCTCGCCAGGCTCTCGAGGGCGGCCTCGACGCTGGGCGCGGTGTGGGCGTTCAAGCCGACCTCCGCGGCGATGCTCGCGACCTCGTCGGCCGGCCGGGCGGCCATCTGCCCGGCGATCGGAACCGCGACCAGCACGCGCGCCAGACCGATGAAATTGCGCAGGAAGCCTTCCGCGTCCTTGGTACCCAGCAGGCCGACGATGAGGACGAGCGGAACGTCCGAGCGCTCGCCGAGATCTGCCATGGCGGCGGCGAGGATGCGGCCGCCGTCGATGTTGTGGCCGCCGTCGAGCCAGAGTTCGGCGCCCTTCGGCACGAGCTCGGACAGGCGTCCCCGGTTCAGGCGCTGCAGGCGCCCGGGCCACTCGACGCTGTTGAGCCCGGCCTCGATGGCGGCGGTGCCGATGTCGCCGAAGCCGGCCGCCCGCAGGGCCGCGATCGCGGTGCCCGCATTGGTGAACTGGTGGCGCCCGTTGAGGCGGGGTTTCGGCAGATCGAACAGGTCGACGTCGTCCTGGTAGACGAGCCGCCCGCGCTCGGCATGGACCGAGAAATCCTGGTTGCCGACCCGGATCGGCGTGGCGCCCACGGATTCGGCGAGACGGCACAGGACCGAATCGGCCTCGGCGTAATCCTGCGCGGCGATGATCGCCGGGCAGCCCTGCTTGAAGATGCCGGCCTTCTCGGTGGCGACGGCTTCGACGGTGTCGCCGAGATACTCGGCATGGTCGCGCCCGATGGGCGTGACCACGGCGGCGGCAGGCCGGTCGATCACGTTCGTGGCGTCGACGCGGCCGCCGAGGCCGACTTCCAGCAGCAGCACGTCGGCCGGTTCCTCGGAGAAGAGCAGGAGGGCCGCCGCCGTTGTGATCTCGAACACGGTGATCGGTTCGCCCTCGTTGGCCGCTTCGCAGCGCGCGAAGGCATCAGCGAGCTGGTCCTCGGGGACGAACTGGCCGCCGCCGACGGCCCCGATCCGGATGCGCTCGTGGAAGCGCACGAGGTGCGGCGAGGTGTAGACGTGGGCCGCCAGCCCCGCCGCCTCGAGGATCGCCCGCATGAAGGCGATGGTCGAGCCCTTCCCGTTGGTGCCGGCGACGTGGATCACCGGCGGGAGCTTGCGCTCGGGATGGCCGAGACGGGCGAGGAGGCGCTCGATCCGCCCCAGCGACAGGTCGATCGTGCGGGGGTGGAGGGCGAGGAAGCGCGCCATCAGCGCGTCGGAGGAATCCATGGTCGAACGTCGCGTCGCGGAGGAAAGGGGGTTCGGCGGGCGGGGGGCCTCAGGCGGGCTCCTGAACCGGAGCGGCGGCCGTTCGGGCCGGCTGCATCCCCGGCGCCTGGTTCGTGAGGAGGCCGCACAGGTTGGCGATCGTGTCCTTGAGGGCGTGGCGGTGTACGACCTGATCGACCATGCCGTGGTCGCGCAGGTACTCCGCGCGCTGGAACCCGTCGGGCAGCTTCTCGCGGATGGTCTGCTCGATCACGCGCGGGCCGGCAAAGCAGATCAGCGCGCCGGGCTCGGCGAGATGGACGTCGCCGAGCATCGCGTACGAGGCGGTCACCCCGCCGGTGGTCGGGTTCGAGAGCACCACGATGTAGGGCAGCTTCGCCGCGTTGAGCCGGCGCACCGCCACGGTGGTGCGGGGCATCTGCATGAGCGAGAGGATCCCCTCCTGCATGCGCGCGCCGCCGGAGGCCGAGAACAGGATGTAGGGGGTGCGCTTGTCGAGGGCGGTCTCGGCACCGCGCACGAAGGCCTCGCCGGCCGCCATGCCCAGGGAGCCGGCCATGAAGGCGAAGTCCTGCACCGCCAGCGTCATGGGGAGGCCCGAGACCCGGCCGAAGCCGACCTTGAAGGCGTCGTTCATCCCCGTCTTGGCCCGGGCGTCCTTCAGGCGGTCGACGTAGCGCTTCTCGTCCCGGAACTTCAGGGGATCGGTGGCCACCTCCGGAAGGGGCACGTCGATCCAGGTGCCCTCGTCGAACATCATCTTCAGGCGCGCCTGGGCGCTCATCTTGAGATGGTGCTCGGAGCCGGGGATGACCCAGTGGTTGCTCTCCACCTCCTTGTGGAAGACCATCTGGCCCGTGTCGGGACACTTGACCCAGAGGTTCTCCGGAGTCTCGCGCTTGAACAGGGTCTTGATCTTGGGGCGCACGACCTCCGAGATCCAGTTCATCGGTTCAACCATCATCCGACGGCGTCCTTGTGCGAGCTCGAAGCGAGCGAGCCGGAAAGTCTCGTGAAATTGCGTCAGGCGCGGGGCGAGGAGCGAACGCCCTCGGCGAGCTCGCGGACCAGGGCGCTGACGGCGTCGACCGTGCCGCCCTTCGACACGCCCTCCGCGTCGAGGGTCGCCCGCATGGCGTCGACCAGGGCCGAGCCGACCACGACCCCGTCGGCACCGCGGGCGATGGCGGCGGCATCGGCGCCGGTGCGCACGCCGAAGCCCACGACGATCGGCAGGTCGGTGTGTCGGCGGATCCGCCCCACCGCCTCGGCGACGCGGTCGAAGTTCGGCGTCGCCGTGCCGGTGATGCCGGTGATCGAGACGTAGTAGACGAAGCCGGCCGTGTTCGCGAGGACGGCGGGGAGCCGCTTCTCGTCGGTGGTCGGCGTGGCGAGGCGGATGAAGGCGAGGCCCTTGGCCAGAGCCGGCAGGCAGAGCTCGTCGTCCTCCTCCGGCGGCAGGTCGACGATGATCAGCCCATCGATGCCGGCCGCGAGGGCATCGTCGAGGAAGCGCTCGACCCCGTAGGTGTGGATCGGATTGAAGTATCCCATCAGGATCACCGGCGTCCTGTCGTTCCCCCGGCGAAAGCGCCGGACGAGGTCGAGGGTCCGCACCGCGCCCTGCCCGTGCTTGAGCGCCCGCAGGCCGGCCGCCTGGATCGCCGGGCCGTCGGCCATCGGGTCGGTGAAGGGCAGGCCGAACTCGACGATGTCGGCGCCCGAGGCGGGCAGGGCCTCCAGCACCTTCAGGGACGTCTCGGCATCCGGGTCGCCGGCCATGACGTAGGTCACCAGGGCCGCCCGCTTCTCGGCGCGGCAACGTGCGAAGGCGGCGGCGATGCGCGCCTGACCGGGATTTGCCGAACTCGTAGCCGTCATGACACTCACGTCTCACGTTCCCCGGGGCCGCCCCTGGCGCGGCCCGGGATCAAGCCGCCGCGCCTACACCATCGCGAACGGCCCGTGAAGCGGGCCGGGCGTCGCGTCGACGGCGATGCGCCGCGGCTACCAATCCTTAACGGCCTTTCGAAAGCCGGCCTTCAGGCTCGGGCGGCATGGTCGGACCCGGCAGGCCCTCGAACTGCCGGAGGCTGGCTTCATGACTCTGCAGGACGTCGTCCTCGTCCTCCTCCCGTCCGGACTCGCCTTCCTGGCGGGCTGGGTCCTGCGTGCCCGCACCCGTCAGGCCGCGGACAGCCATCGGCCCGTCCTGCAGGACGGCGCCGGGACCGAACTGCTCGAAGACCGGATCTGGCGCCTCTCCGAAAGCGAGGAGCGCTACCGCGCCCTGGTCGAGGCGACGACGGAGATCATCGTCCAGCGCGATTCCAAGGGACGGATCACCTTCGCCAATGCGGGGTTCGGCCGCCTCGTCGGCGCCGAGCCCCTATCGCTCCTCGGCACGACCCGCCAGCCCGACGTGCTGGAGACGGGGCCCGTCGTCCGGCACGCGGACGGCGTCCGCTTCGTCGAGATGCGGCTCGCACCGGTCTCGGGGCCACCGCGCTGGTACGCCTTCACCGAGATGCCGGTCCCGGGCAGCACCGGCGAGACGCAATGGCTTCGCGCCGGCGCCGACATCACCGAGCGGGTCGAATCCGCACGCTCCCTCGACGAGGCGCTGACCCGGGCCGAGGCGGCCAACGTGGCCAAATCGCGCTTCCTCGCCACCGTCAGCCACGAGTTCCGCACGCCGCTCAACGGGATTCTCGGCATGGCCGACCTCGTCCTGGAGACCGGGCTCGATCCCGAGCAGCGCACCTATGTCGAGGCCATCGGAACCTCCGGCAAGGCCCTGCTGACCCTGATCGACGGCATCCTCGACTTCTCGCGCATCGAGGCCGGTCGCCTCGATCTGGCGGCGGAGCCCTTCGATCCGGCCGAGATCGCCGAGGCCGTGGTGGAACTGCTCGCGCCGCGCGCCCAGGACAAGGGCATCGAGATCGCCGTCGACATCGCCGACGAGGTGCCGCGCCTGGTGGTCGGCGACGCGGACCGGGTCCGCCAGATCCTGATCAACCTCGCCGGCAACGCCATCAAGTTCACCGCCTCCGGCGGCGTCGGCGTCGAACTCGGCTACGGCGACGGCCACCTGCGCATCGCCATCGCGGATACCGGCCCGGGCATCCCGGAGGAGCGCATCCCGCGCCTGTTCGAGGAGTTCGAGCAGGGCGACGACAGCGCCAGCCGGCGGCACGAGGGAACCGGGCTCGGCCTCGCCATCACCCGCCGCCTCGTCACGCGGATGGGCGGGCGCATCGACGCCACCTCCCAGCCCGGGGCAGGCAGCGTCTTCGGCGTCGCCCTGCCCCTCGGCATCGTCGAGGCGGAGCGTGAACCGCCCCCGCGCCTCGACGGCCGCCGGGTCCTCATCGTCGCGAGTTCCCCGTTCCAGGCCCCCTATCTCGTCCGCCGGCTCACCCGCTCGGGCGCCGTCGCGCAGGTGGTGCCCGACCTCGCGGCGGGCCTCGCCGCCCTAACCGATGCGGCCTTCGACGCGGTCCTGGCCGATCGAACCCTGGGGGACGGCGCGGTGCGGACGCTGTCCGGCGAGGCCGGGCGCCGGGGCGTGCGCTGCTGCCTCGTGCTGCTGTCGCCCTTCGACCGGCGCGATTTCGGGGCCCCGGCGGCCGCGGGCTTCGACAGCTACCTCGTGAAGCCGGTGCGCGCCCGGTCGCTGTTCGACCGGCTGCTGGCACCCGCCTCCTCGCGGATGGACGGCGTCGCGGCGGCGAGGACGACCGTTCTGCAGGAAGCCGAGCATCCGGGGCGGGAGCCCCGGGGCGTTCCGGTCACCGGCGGCCCGCGCGTGCTCCTCGCCGAGGACAATCCGATCAACGCCCTCCTGGCCACCAAGGCGCTCCAGCGTCTCGGGGCCGTGGTCGTCCTGGCCCGGGACGGGGAGGAGGCGCTGGCGCGCATCCGGGAGGCCTCGGAGGAAGCGCCCTTCGATCTCGCCCTCCTCGACATCCGCATGCCCGGTCTCGACGGCCTGGAGACCGCCCGGCGCATCCGCGCCGGCGAGACCGAGCAGCGGTCGCCGGCCCTGCGGCTCGTCGCCCTCACGGCCAATGCCGGTCGCGACGACGAGCGCGAGGCGCGGGCGGCCGGCTTCGATCATTTTCTCGCCAAGCCGCTGGACCTGCGCGCCCTGCCGGACCTGCTGGCACGCCGTGCGGCCGCCGCTTGAGCGTTGACACGTCGCGCCTCCCGCGCGAACACCGCGCCATGGCCGATGACCTCACCTCCGACGCGCCGACGCGCAGCCACGACCGCCGCGTCGCCTGGAGCGTCGTCGCCCTCACCGCCGCGACGGTCCTGATCGGGGCCGCGGTGCCGGCGCCCTCGCACCCGCGCGCCCAGGCCGAGCCGAGCGCCGATACGGCCTGCGCCGAATGGGGCGACGGCTGCCGCGTCTGCCAGCGCGGCGCGGACGGCATCGCCTGCTCGCTGCCGGGCATCGCCTGCGTGCCGAAGGAACCAAGCTGCCTGCGCCGCGCCGGCGGCTGACGGGCGACGATCGGAGGGATCCGTCCGTGAACGCCCCGGTGTTCCGCTTCGCACCCAGCCCGAACGGACGGCTGCATCTCGGACACGCCTTCTCCGCCCTCCTCAACGAAGCCCTGGCGGCCGGGACCGGGGGGCGCCTGATCCTGCGCATCGAGGACATCGATCCGGTCCGGTCGCGGCCCGAACTGGTCCAGGCCATTCGCGACGACCTAGCCTGGCTCGGGTTGCGGTTCGCGCCGCCGGAGCGTCGCCAGTCGGAGCACCTCGAAGGTTATCACCGGCAGGTGCTGTCCCTCGCCGGACGCGGTCTCGCCTATCCGTGCTTCTGCTCCCGCGGCGCGATCGCGGCGGCGGTGGAGGCCGAAGCCGTCGCCAGCGGGACGGCCGCGCCGCGCGATCCCGACGGCGCGCCGCTCTATCCGGGCACCTGCCGGGTTCTGCCGAGGGTCGTCTCGGATCGGCGCCGCGCCGCCGGTGAGCCGCATGCCTGGCGCCTCGACGGGGCGGCCGCCGCGGCGGCCTCGCCCGGGCCGCACGTCGTCCGGACCTTCGCGGTCGAGGCAGGGGAGGGGAGGGGGGGCGTCCGCCGCCCCGGTGCGGAACGGGTCGAGGCCGCCGACCCGACGCGCTGGGGCGATCCAGTGATCGCCCGCCGCGACGTGCCGACGAGCTACCACCTCGCTGTGGTGATGGACGATGCCGCGCAGGGGATCACCCACGTGGTCCGCGGCGCCGATCTGCGTGCCAGCACCGACCTGCACGTGCTGCTGCAGGCGCTGATCGGGGCGCCGTCGCCGCGCTACCATCACCACGACCTGCTCCTGGATCGCTCCGGCGAGAAGCTGGCGAAATCCCGCGGCTCCCAGACCCTCGCCGACCTGCGCGCCGCGGGCGCCACCGGTCCGGACATTCGCGACCGGCTCGGCTTTCGCTGAACCGAACCTGCGGGCCTCGACGGAGGCGGGGTCTGCCGGTCAGCGCATCACGTCGCGCTGGGCCACGGCGGAGGCCGTGCGCGACTTCTGCATCGTGCCCTCGATCTGCTCGCGCTGGCGGGTGAACTCGGCGAGCATCCGCCCGTCGAGCTCGCGCCCGCGGGGCACGCGGATCTTCATCGGGTCCACGAAGTGGCCGTTGATGATGACCTCGTAATGGAGGTGGGCGCCGGTGGAGAGGCCGGTGGAGCCGACATAGCCGATCACCTGGCCCTGGCGCACCTTGGCGCCCGCGGTGATGCCGCGGGCGAAGCGGGACATGTGGTTGTAGGTGGTGACGTATCCGTTGATGTGCTGCAGCTCGATCCGGCGCCCGTAGCCCGAGTCCCACTCCGCCTTCAGCACCGTCGCGTTGCCGGCGGCGACGATGGGCGTGCCGATCGGGTTCGCCCAGTCGACGCCGGTATGGAGCTTGGCGTAGCCGAGGACGGGATGCCGGCGGTAGCCGAAGCCCGAGCGCATGATGCCGTCGGCGATGGGCTTGCGGATGAGGAACTTCTTGAGCGAGCGGCCCTGCTCGTCGAGATAATCGATGGTCCCGTCGTCGGGGGACTGGAACCGGTAGACCTTCCGGGCCTCGCCGCCGAGATTGAGCGCGGCGTAGAGCAGCTCCGGACGCTCGGTGGAACCCTGTGCGCCCTCGTCGTCGAAGGTGTAGAAGACGTCGAGGCTGTCGCCCTGCGAGATCCGGCGCTGGAAGTCGACGTCGTAGCCGAAGATCTTGACGAGGTCGTCGACGGCGCCGCGCGGCAGGTCGTGCCGGGCCGCGGTTTCGTAGAGGCTCTGGTACAGGCGAGGCCCGGTGCCGCCCTCCTCCTCGCCATCGTCCGACGCCTCGGCCACGACGGGCGCCGCGCGCGAGGGGGCATCCTCCGTCGGCGGCGCCACCGACACGAAGCCGCCGCGGTCGTTGATGGCGGCGATGCCCTCGATCCCGTTCTCGCCGTAGAGCACCAAGCGGGTGACCTGCCGGGGATCGCCGGGCCTGGGTCCGGGGGCGACCTGCAGCCGGAACTGCTGGCCTTCGGACAGGTCCGCCGTCCGGGTGCGGCCGCCGAGGGCCGCCACGATGCCGCGGATCTGCTCGTCGCTGGCGCGGGCGGTGTTCCGGAGTGCGGCCTCCAGGGTCTCGCCGCGCTTGAGCGCGAGGTCGCGCTCCTCCACGAGGGGCGGCTCGGCCCCGGCGCCGCTCTTGGCGAGGCTGGTCACGTTCTCGGGCACCACCAGCACGTCGATGGACTTGAAGGGCGAGCCCTCGTCGCCGAGGCGCGCGGCCGTGTCGAAGGCGGAGGTCGCCATGCCCTGCTGCAGGGTTCGGGACAGCATGATCTGCGGCGCGATCGGGATCGCGGCGCGGCGTCCCGCCTCGGCCGAGAGGCGCCGCTCTTCCTCGATCTGCGCCGCCACGTCGTCGTCGGAGAGGGCGGGCGCGCCCGGCTCGACCTCGATCCCGGCGAGATCGCGCTTGATCACCGAGACTTCCGCCCCCGGCGCGTCGCCGAGGCCCGGCTCCGGCGCGCGCTCCAGCGGCTCGTCGGTGCTGAGCTTCATGGGGTCGAAGCGGGGCATCTCGGTGGCGAAGACGCCCGTCGTCATCGAGAGCGCGGTCGAGACCCGCATGAAGGGACGGACCTTGATGATCTCGCGGTCGCCCAGCCGCACGGTCACCGGCGAGCGGAAGCTCTGCTTGGCGGAGGCGATCATCAGGTTGCGCACGAGGCGGTCGCTCTTGCGCGCCACGTTGGCGGTGCCGTCGCTGACCGCCGGCCGCACGGCGTTCGACGCGCGCTCCGGGATCGCCGCGAAGGAGACCTCGCTCTGGAGGGAGACGTGGATCGCCGCGCCGATCAGGGCTGCCCCGGTCAGGCCCGTGAGGGCGCTGGCGCAGAGCCAGCGCAGGTTGACGTCGCGCCGGTCGATCCGCGTCGCGTCCGGGCCGAGGAGATCGAGGGGGGGCAGGTTGCTCACGGGCACGCGGGCGGCCGCTCGGGGCTCGCCGGCGCCGGTCTGGCCCGGGCCGTCCTGCTCCGCGATCTTCAGACGGCCGCGCTTCAATGGAGTGGTTCCTGATCTTCGGTTCGCCAGTCCGGCATCGAGGCCCGGAGCGCCGCAGCGCGGCCGGCCCACGATGTCGTGGCCCAGCATGTCGAGATTGAGGCACGTTTCGAACCCGCCGTCACCGGCACCGGGAGAACGCCCGCCGCGGCGGATGCGAAAATTTCTCCACAAGGGTGTTGACGGGTTTGGGCGTGGTCCGTATACACCGGTTCATCGGCGGGCGGCCAACGGGGTTGGCGGCTTGCTTTTGCATCTCCTGAGACGAGCGCGGGGTTA
>NZ_LMMZ01000021.1 GCF_001422885.1 Methylobacterium sp. Leaf104
CGAAGCTGGGCGAGGCGCGGCGCAGGTCGACGGCGACGTCCAGGATGGCGCCCGACAGCACCCGGATCAGCTTGGCCTGGGCCATGGGGGCGCGCTGGAAGTGCAGGCCGCGCACGGTGCCGCGGGGGGCGGAGAAGGACTGGTTGTCCTGGATGAACACGTCCGCGATGCCGGCGCGCGCCAGGATGTCGGCCCGGTAGGTCTCGCAGAACCAGCCGCGGTCATCGCCGAAGCGCGTCGGCACCACCCGCCGCACCGCCGGAATCTCCGTCTCGATCACCTGCATGCCGGAAAGACCTCGAAGGCGTGGACCTGATCCGTCCTTGGCCGGTCTCGATCCCGAGCTGTCAAGGGTCGCAGCAGGCTGTTGGACGTCGATCCTATCCCCAGCGTGAGAGTGCGTCGATGCGAGTACAGGCCCGCGGCTTCAGGCCAGCGGCCTCCGCTGCCCTGTCCCCTGTAAAGTGGTCCTCCCTTAGGTATAGCTTCGAGCCATGTTGGAGTTGACTCGGTTTGTGGTCCACGGCCTATGCAAGTTCTCGGGCTGTGACAGCTTGGTTGGCGAAGGCCCGGGCGTCCAGCCACCTAGGGCCGTATGGGGCCGATCTTCGTTGTAGTGGCACCTCCAGTCCTCGATGCGCTCACGGGCATCGATCGACGACAGGAACCACAGGGCGTTCAAGCACTCCGCC
The DNA here is from genome assembly GCF_001422885.1 of Methylobacterium sp. Leaf104. Classification (GTDB taxonomy): domain Bacteria; phylum Pseudomonadota; class Alphaproteobacteria; order Rhizobiales; family Beijerinckiaceae; genus Methylobacterium. Next base: position 693 of record NZ_LMMZ01000021.1, read on the forward strand.
CGTAATAGACCTAAGTTCATCGCCAAGGTCGTCCAGGACTGGATCGCGACAGTTGGATCCGCAACCGCCTACATTGAGCCAGGCAGTCCGTAGGAGAAGGGCTGCTGCAAAAGTTTCAACGAAGCTGCGCTACAAACATCTCAACGGCGAAGTGTTTCAAACCCTTAAGTAGACCAGCGTGATCATTGAGCAACGGCGAAGGCATTACAACACTGTCTGGCCGCACTCGTCGCTAGGGTCTGTCATCGCTTGAGCCAATCGAGGGCCGCGGCAAGACAGAGGACGCCCATGAAGCTGACGGTCGTCTTCTCGTAGCGTGTGGCGATGGCGCGCCACTCCTTGAGCCTGGCCCAGAGGCGCTCGACCTGGTTGCGGTTGTTGTAGATCCAGTCCAGGCAGGCGACAGGTGCTTCGTGGCGCTGAGGCGGGATCGCGGGCCGCGCGCCCATGTCCCAGATGTGCTTACAAAAGGCGTGGCTGGTGTAGCCCCGATCCCCGACTGGGGCAGTTCATGGGCCTGACCGGGCGCCAGCCGGAAGGCGATGGCGCGGCCCTGCCCGTCGGCGATCACGCAAGCCTTGGTGCCATAGCCGCCACGYGAGCGGCCAAGAGCTTCACGAGCATCTCGCTCGGGCCCAGATCCCCCCTTTTGGCAGCTCCCGCCGCCTTTTGGTGCGCTCGYAYGTTCGTGCCGTCCAGGAACACCATCCCGAGTTGGACGCCGCGCTCCTGCACGAGGCCRAGCAGYCGCTCCCAGACGCCGGCACGGGACCAGCGGATGAAGATCTGCGCCGCGCGCCACCACGGACCCAGATCCTCCGGAATAGCCCGCCACTTGGCCCCGTTCTGATGCCGCCAGAGGATGGCYGAGAGCGTGCGCCGAAGATCCTGTGGGGGCGTCTTGGCCTTGGGCCGGCAGGCCTCCACCAGGGGCTCCAGTTCAGACCACTGCGCGTCGCTCAGCATCGTCCCTCCTGCATCAGAGAGACGAAAACGAAAGCCAAACCAATCCGTTCAGGCGACGACAGACCCTANTCCACCAGGGGCTCCAGTTCAGACCACTGCGCGTCGCTCAGCATCGTCCCTCCTGCATCAGAGAGACGAAAACGAAAGCCAAACCAATCCGTTCAGGCGACGACAGACCCTAGCTCTCAGTTGGCAATTGATAAAAACTTCATAATCGCAAATTTCCTTCGCGTCAAAGCCCGAGATTCATATCGATCTAATCGCTCAAGCTCAGCAAACAGTTTTAGTAGAAACTCGTAGGACGCGCTTTGGTCTGAATTAAATCGTTTTATATTTTCTATTTCGCTCCTTTGCATCAAATCTGTCCTGTATAATTGTATTCGTTTCAAATAAACCACTGTCTCCGCCACAGCACGAGCTGCATCCAGAACAAAAAATTCAGTACTACGCTGAGCCGAAATCAGTGTGGACAAATGTTCGATCTCTGTCTCGAATTGTGGATCGCGGGTAGCAAGGGAGAACCCGTGTTTCAGGGAATTGCGCTTCGAACGCTCCTTGCCTGCATAAGTGCGCGGCCCTGTACTTTTTTTACAGTTCAGCCGATTGGCTCGTCTAGCACGTTTAGATGTCATCGCTAACACAGAGCCAAGATAATGAAATTTATCATCCTATAACTATCTCTTAACGAGAATTTCCTCCGCAGCATTACGTAAAGGATATGCAAAATCTGCTCGCTTACGTTCAATCTGCCGGAAGAGAGTGTCTCGACGGTGGTCGGCAAGCGAAACCATTCGATCAATTCGTTCGATAGAGGGTAAATTTAACAAGAAGGCATGCGCTAGGACATTCTCCTCAGTCATACCAAGCTTTTCTAAGATTTTATTAACTTGTTCTCGCTCTAGACTATTTCCAGCAATCCAACCCTCAGCAAGTGCATCAACCGAAGGCACTACAAATTCGTTTGTAGAACTTTGTCCCCACCCGGTTTCGGGACCGAGCCCCGCTGCTGCGGCATAAGGCGATTGTGCGGTAAGTTGAGCTATTATTGCGGATGATGATCTTTCAAGAGGCGGACGAATCAAATCTTTAATCGCTTCCAGCTGAGCTCCAACCATGATCTGTCTCTTCCACCGTCGAATCCGAATTGCTTCCCAAACTAAATCGACGATGTTTTTGACCCATATTGCTTCAATCACGTCACTTGGACAAATTTGCTGAACGATGCCGAGAAGAATGCTTTGGTATTGACTTGGATCTTCATCTGACAAAAGCGGTCGATCTTTGAATAAAAAATACAGGTGAGCTGGAATTTCGCAAACAACATCAGCCGGGTCTGAGCCGCCCTCCATAGCATTGCCGGCGCGCTGTTCATTGGTCCCAGATTGAGATGTCATTTAATGTATAGATCCTTCTATCGATTTTGCATCAAATATTATGGACAACAGACAAGCAACGTTGGGCTACCCCAATCGTTGGCTCAGGATTGAAGTTAGTGCATCGTCGGTCGCGTGACGATCGTAGGGCGAGCGGTCGGCACTGAGCCGTTCGGTTCCGTTGGCCAGATGATGACTTCGGGCATAGGCGGCTGGTAGTTGAGCGACGAATGCCGTCGGACGGTGTTGTAGTTCCTCCGCCATTGCTCAATCACGATGCTGGCCTCCTTGAGGGTGTACAACATCTCGCCGTTGAGGAGTACATCCCGCAACTGACCTCAGTCACCTTGCTGAAGCGGATGGCTTCAGCGACCTTGCGGCCTTGCGAAATCAAGACTGATCCTCCCCCGGTTCCACGGACACGGGGGTTAGCTCGCGTTCCGCTCGGCCTGCTCGGGGGTGATGTACGCGAGAGGTGCTCTCGCTCACACCGAGAGCCAACTTCCGCGCCTTTCAGGTAACTGAGGCGCTCGACGCTTTGGTCAGGCTGCGAGGTCGACCGAAAAATCTACGGGTAGACAACGGACCTGAGTTTGCCGGTCGCATGCTCGACCAATGGGCCTACCTGAATGGGGTCGAGATCGACTTCTCCCGGCCGGGCAAGCCGACCGACAACGGCAACAATCGAGTCGTTCAACGGTCGTCTACGGGCGGAGTGCCTGAACGCCTCGTGGTTCCTGTCGCTGGCCGATGCCCGCGAGCGCATCGAGGACTGGAGGTGCCACTACAACGACGATCGCCCCCACACCGCCCTGGGCGGCTTGACGCCCCGAGCCTTCGCCAATCAAGCTGTCACAGCCCGAGAACTTGCATAGGCCGTGGACCACAAACAGGGTCAACTCCACCAGACTCAAAAGCCATACCAAAGGGCGGACCACTTTTCAGGGGGCAGGCCAAGCTGAGTACGCCTTCGCGAGCGCTGCAGCTTGATCCTCTGTAAGGTCAGAAACCACGATCTGAGTACCGACATACACGGTGCATAGCCCATCGTAAGTTCGCTCTACGCGGACATCGTTCATGCCGTCGCTCCTTGCCAGAGCCACAACAACGCACAGGATGCGCCAATCGCAAAGTCAGGAAGCAATTTTTCCCAGTTTGGGGAAGTGCGGATCGTAAACGAGTGTCGGCCTGCCCGAGACCTCGGAAGATGAGCCGCCTGTGCCGATGCGTGGTGGAAGCGGCGGAAAGTATGGATCGTGAGCGACAACTGAGGGACGCGTTCGCGTCTTAACGCTCGCGCCTGCCGTCCGAACCTGGGCCATCTTCGAAGCGCTCATGCTTCCTCCTCCTCGTTAGCCCTCTCCATAGCGCGCCTAGCGCCGAAGGCCTGTAACCCGCCGACCACGCTTGCCGTCAGCATAACGGCGAAAATCTGAAGGAATAGAGACCTCCACGGACCTCTCGTCCATCGGCGAAGCCGTGCTGATTGGTCGCGCGGGCCGGCGCCTGAAGGCCTACGAAGATTCGGTGGGAATCTGGACCATCGGCATCGGCCACACCTCGGCGGCCGGCGCACCGCTTGTCACTGCCGGCCTGACGATCACCTCGGCGCAGTGCGATGCGATCTTCGAGCGTGATGAGCAGGCCTACGTGGCCGCGGTGCGCAAGGTACTAAATGTGGCGGTCTCGCAGAACGCCTTCGATGCCCTGGTGTCCATCTGCTACAACATCGGACCCGGGGCCTTCGCCGGCTCCACCTTCCTGAAGCGCATCAACGCGGGCGACACGGCCGGCGCCTACGACGCGATCCTGATGTGGAAGAAGCCCGCGGCGATCATCACGCGCCGGCAGGCCGAGGCCCAGCAGTTCGTCACCGCTTACGCTGTCGCGATGCCGCGGGCGACGACGATCGCCAAGCCCATCGCGGTGGCCGGGTTCGTGATTGAGGTGATGCACACCGATGTGCCGACGCCGGTCATCGTGCCAGTTGCCCCGGCGGTCACCGCGCAGCCGAACCTGCTGATGTGGTTCCTACGCTGGATCATACACACCTACGGCGACAATGTACGCGTCTGGCGAGGGCCACCTTGTGTGATGGTCAGGTGGGGTTGTGGTCATAGAAGTAATCCTAGGACCTTGAGCAGGACGCGGGGGAGCATTGAACTGGTGAGGGCGGAGCAGCGGCGGCGCTGGACGCGGTCGGAGAAGGAGCGGCTGCTTGCCGTCTCGTTCGAGCCGGGTGTGTCGGCCTCGGAGGTTGCCCGCGCGGCCGGCATTCACGTGAGCCAGCTGTTCCGTTGGCGCAAACTGTTCTGGGAGCGTGTCGTGTCGCCGGTTCCGGTCCCGGCGCTCGTGCCGGTCGCAGTCGTGCCCCCACCACGCCCGACGTCGGTAGAAGCCGAGCCGCAGCTGACCCGGCCCCGCCGCTCCGTCGGGCACATTGAGATCAGTCTGGGCGGCGGCCGGCGCGTGCGGGTCGGCTCCGACGTCGATGCCGCGGCGCTGCGTCGGGTGCTGGATGCCCTCGAGGGGCGATTATCCCGCTGCCGGCCAACGTGCGGGTCTGGCTGGCCACCGGCCACACCGACATGCGCAAGGGCTTTTCCAGCTTGGGGCTGATCGTCCAGGAAACGCTGAAGCGCGATCCCCATTGCGGGCACCTGTTCGTGTTCCGCGGCCGGCGCGGCGACCTGATCAAGGTGATCTGGCACGATGGCCAGGGCGCGTGCCTGTACACCAAGCGGCTCGACCGCGGCCGCTTCCTGTGGCCATCCGTGGCGGACGGAGCCGTGACGATCTCGACGGCGCAACTCGGCTATCTGCTCTCGGGCATCGACTGGCGGATGCCGCAGGAGACGTGGCGTCCGAGCGTCGTCGGATGAGGATAACGCGTTACAGAGGCTGAGGAATATGCTCTTCTCAGGGTGTGCCGAACGCGCCCGAGCTCCCGCCGCTTCCCACCGATCTCGCTGCCGCCCACGCCATGATCCTGGCCGAGCGGACAGCGTGGCTCGTGTCCGAGATCTCGGTCGAACGGCTCAAGCTGGAAGTCGCCCGGCTGCGGCGGGAGCGCTTCGGGGCCTCCTCGGAACGCAGCACCCGAATCGACCAGCTCGAACTCGTCCTGGAGGATCTGGAGGAGACGCTGGCCGAGACGGAGGCGCAAGCGCCCGCGCCCGCGCCCAAGGAGCACGCCACCTCAGGGGGCTCCCGGCGCAAGCCCGCCCGCCGGCCCTTACCCGAGCATCTGCCGCGCGAGCGTATCGTCCATCCCGGCCCGACAGCCTGCGCATGCTGTGGCGGCGCGCACCTGCGTCCTCTCGGCGAGGACGTTACCGAGACCCTGGAGCGGATCCCGGCACGCTGAGTGGTGATCCAGCACGTGCGCGAGCGCTTCTCTTGCCGCGACTGCGAGACCATCGCTCAGACCCCGGCCCCCTTCCACCCGATCCCGCGGGGTCGGGCCGGTCCGAACCTCCTGGCCGAGGTGATGATGGCCAAGTTCGGCCTGCACCTGCCGCTGCATCGCCAGAGCCAGCGCTTCGCCCATGAAGGCGTGTCGATCGACGTCTCGACGCTCGCCGGCTGGGTCGGGGCCGTCACCACCGCCCTGTCGCCCCTGGTGGCCCGGATCGAGGCTCATGTCCGGGGGGCCGAGCGCCTCCACCTCGACGACACGCCGGTGCCGGTCCTGGCCAAGGGGAAGACCCGCACGGGCCGGCTCTGGACGGTGGTGCGCGACAACCGCCCCTGCGGTAGACCCGAACCGCCGGCCGCGGCCGACTTCTACTCACCCGACCGCTCCGGCGCGCATGCCGAGACCTGGCTCGGCGACTTCCACGGCATTGTGCAGGCGGACGCTTTCTCGGGGTTCGGCCGGCTGTACGAACCTGGTCGCAAGCCGGGCCCGCTCCGCGAGGCGGCCTGCTGGGCGCATGCCCGTCGCAAGTTCTTCGAGCTGGCCGAGCTGAGGAAGGCTCCGATCGCCATCGAGGCGGTGACGCGGATCGATGCGATCTTCGCAATCGAGCGCGCCGCCAACGGTCTTGCCCCCGATGAACGCTGCGCGCACCGCCGCGCTCGCTCAGCTGCCGTCGTCGCCGACCTGGAGGTGTGGCTGCGGGAGAACCGCGCCAGGCTCTCGGCCAAGGCTCCCACAGCAGCGGCGATCGACTTCCTGCACAAGCGCTGGGCCGCCTTCACCCGGTTCCACAACGACGGACGGATCTGCCTGTCCAACAATGCCGCCGAACGCTCCATCCGTCCCATCGCGGTGGGACGCCGCAACTGGACCTTCGCCGGCTCGGATGCGGGCGGCCATCGCACTGCTGCCCTCTACACCCTGATCAAGACCGTCAAGCTCAACGGCATCGACCCGCAGGCGTGGCTCACCGACGTACTCGCGCGGCTACTTGACCATCCCGCCCGGCGCATCGACGATCTGCTGCCGTGGAACTGCCCCCCCCTCTCGGCTCCATCAGACCGCCGCCTGACATCTCGTCGGGACCACGACCGCAGCCTTCACCGAAGGCGTACCTTCAACATTGTCGAACGTACGATCAGACCCCTGGCCTTGAACCGCAAGAATGCGCTTATTGCCAGCTCGGAAGGCGGCGGCCAGCATTGGGCGGTGAGCGCCTCATTGACCGAGACCTGCAAGCTCGTCGGCGTCGAGCCACATGCCTACCCCGCCGACATCATCACCCGCATCGTCGAGGGCCACCCGCAGTGTCATCTCAACGACCCCCTGTCATGGGCCTACCCGGCCATGCCAGCCCTCAAAGCCGTGGCCTAAAAACAACGCTTACGGTCGAAAAGCTGGCTGATGATGGATTCGTCGACAAGACGCCAAAGATGTTTGCCGTGCAGGCGTTCCGGAGTATCGGGCGGCAAGGAGACGAGCCGCAGACCGTCCGGCACGCGCAATCCGGGTTCGGCGTGCCAGCCGGCTCCGTCGAGGAGGCTGCTTTTAATCCAACCTAATCGGATTCAGCTCCTGGCGACCCGCCACCGTGGCTCCAGATCCTCCTGAGTGGTCCACCAATTGGCTTTGTTTTTATGCTGCCAGAGGAGCGCCGAGATCGTGCGTTGAAGGTCCTGCGGAAGTGTTTGAGCCTCGTCCGGCAAAACTGATCAGAGATTCCAGTTCGCTCTATAATGCGTCGCTCTTCATTTATCCGACACAAGCAAGAATAACCACAAACCATTTCAACCTATTTAGGAGACAGGGTCCAAAGTCGCAGGACCGAACGCCAAATATGACATTCAGAGTAGATATCTATACTACATAAAGCGACGTACTACTGTTCTCTCCATAATCAGCCCAATGCAAAGCGAGCCTCCAGTCCAACCAGCTATGTATTGATAATCAATTTTGATTGCTAGACCTGGATCGTAGGCGAGACGAGTCATCTCAACAATTTGGACGACCGGATTCCATTTCGTAATCTCATAGATCTCCGCAGGTAACATATGGGGCAGAAAGAAAACACCGGAAGTCAAATATATTAAAATAGTCACTACTACATATCCCCACAGCCAACCCGGAAAAAATGATTGTATTCCAATGTTTACTGCGCCTAAACCAAGCCCAAGCATCAACGCATAAAAATAAGCTCCGATAGCCAATATGGGCTCCTCCGGCATCGGATTGACTCCAAATGAAAAAAGAATAATTAGTATAATTAAAAGTCCCTGAAAACCCTTGATAGTCTCTACAATAAAACGGGCTACCATTATATCAAAAGCTTTAACCTTCGGATAGTACATAAGTGGTCTATTTACCACAATAGCCTTCATTGCTTCCCGTGATGTATACTGAAAAACTAGAGTCGGAACTGCACCGGTAGCAACAAATAATATTGGATCATTACCCATAGGCGACGACAGCCCACGAAAATACATAATAGTTACGACCAGGAATATGTGAACGACCGGCCATAAGACAACGACCAAATAACCCCAGTAAGATCCTCCAAAGCGCGTACGCATGTCCCGAAGCATGAGAGCTCTGACGACGCCGGCATAGACGGCAAGATCAGTTCGTCCACGAGTTTTTGTTGGAGAAATATCTGTCATTTCAATCTCGATCGTTGTTTCAGCTTGGCAAATACTATTTATATGGCATTCTTTTATTATAGAAAAATGCAAATATAATTCCGCATTAGGATCTGCTTACCAGACAAAAATTTTCTTAAAAAATATATACTATAATTTCCAATATGCTAACCTAATAATGATTAGTATTATTATAAACTGATGCCCTATTGAGTTTTAGAATTTAGCTGATGCTTAGCTATTTACTTCGATTCACTTATTCATATGCAAATATTCTTTGTGTCTTTATTTTCGACAAATCCTGTAGGGATCCGGCTTAGCAGGATTTGATCTCCCAAACAAATTTTTGTTTATGGCGTGCTCCATTCATACCTAGAGCAGGCACCGACCGGCTTGAATCGTCTGGGGTTCTCGCTGGGCCGAGGTTGTGATTCGATGCGCGGCTTTCCGAGGAGGAGAGCCGGTGGCGTCTNGACATCGCCGAGCGCGACGGCCCCATCATACCTAGAGCAGGCACCGACCGGCTTGAATCGTCTGGGGTTCTCGCTGGGCCGAGGTTGTGATTCGATGCGCGGCTTTCCGAGGAGGAGAGCCGGTGGCGTCTGCCCTGTCCGTTGATCTGCGTGAGCGTGTTGTGGCCGCGATTGAGGCGGGGGCTTCGCGCCGGGAAGCGGCACGGCGCTTCGAGGTCAGCCCGGCCAGCGCCGTGCGCTGGCACGGGACCTTCGTGCAGGAGGGTCGGACACACGCCAAGCCGATGGGCGGCGATCAACGCTCGCACACCATCGAGGCGCAGGCCGACCTGATCCGGCAGACCTACGAAGCGCAGCCCGAGCTGTTCTTGCACGAGTTGCGCGACCGTTTGGCCGAACAGGGTCTGCGGGTCGGGGTCAGCAGCCTGTCCCGCTTCTTCAAGCGCCACGGCATCACGCGCAAAAAAACACTGGCCACGCCGTCGAGCAGGAGCGGGAGGACGTGAAGGCCGCGCGCCTGTCCTGGTTCGAGCGCCAGCTCGATCTCGACCCGGACAAGCTCGTGTTCCTCGACGAGACCGCCACCAACACGAAGATGGTCCGCCGCTATGGGCGGGCTCCGCGCGGCGAACGCTGCCGGGTTGCGGTGCCGTTCGGCCACTGGAAAACCATCACGGTCACCGCCGGTCTGCGCACCAGCGGCCTGACAGCCACCGCCCTCTTCGATGGACCGATGACCGGCGCTCGCTTCCGCGGCTATGTCGAAGAAACCCTCGTCCCAGCCCTCAGGCCCGGCGACACTGTCGTGCTCGACAATCTGCCCGCCCACAAGGTCAGCGGCATCCGCGAACGCATCGAGGCGGCCGGGGCGAGGCTGCTCTACCTGCCGGCCTATTCCCCCGACTTCAACCCGATCGAACTCGCCTTCGCCAAGCTCAAGGCCATTCTTCGAGCCGAGGCCGCTCGAACGATCAGAGACCTCTGGGACACGATCCGACAAGCCTTCGGACGCTTCACGCCAGCCGAATGCCGCCGGTATCTCGCCGCCGCAGGCTACGACGCATATGATCCAACATGATCGGATGCCGCTCTAGCTGATCGAGGCTTTAAATTGATCGTCGTGTGCAAGCGAGGCTAAACGGTGAAGAAGTCGTGCGATGCTGAGACAACGACCTCGTTGAGGCCGAAGCCGACGATATCGGCACGGCCATCTCCCGTGACATCCGCCAGTTCGCGAGGGAAGCGATCCGCGCTGGNTAAACGGTGAAGAAGTCGTGCGATGCTGAGACAACGACCTCGTTGAGGCCGAAGCCGACGATATCGGCACGGCCATCTCCCGTGACATCCGCCAGTTCGCGAGGGAAGCGATCCGCGCTGGCCCAGCCGCCTGCGTTGGTGCCGGCGCCGAACTGCGCGTAGTCGAAGGTCATCGGACCGAAGTGTCCGTTCCCCGTGGCCAAGGACACGTACACGCCATTTTCCCCGAAGCCGACGATGTCCGCRCGACCGTCGCCGTTCACATCGGCCAGCTCGCGTGGGAAGCGATCMKCGCTGGCCCAGCCGCCTGCGTTGGCGCCGGCGCCGAATTGCGCAAACTCGAAGGTCTGCTGCGCGAAGTGTCCGTTCCCCGTGGCCAAGGACACGTACACGCCGTCCTGGCCGAAGCCGACGATGTCCGCGMGACCGTCRCCGTTCACATCGGCCAGCTCGCGTGGGAAGCGATCATCGCTGSCCCAKCCGCCACTATTGGGCGTGTAGGCCGAGATACCAGTGTGCAGAGCTTCGAAGCGC
>NZ_LMMZ01000022.1 GCF_001422885.1 Methylobacterium sp. Leaf104
CCCTTGGGCCGGCCGGTGGAGCCGGAGGTGTGGATGACGTAGGCGAGCTGGTCCGGGTGCAGGGGCACGGCGGGGGCGGTGGCGGGCTCGCGGGAGAGATCGAGGGCGTCGAGGTCGAGGGCGTCGGGCAGGTCGGGGACGGCGGCGAGGCGGGCGCGGGTGTCGGGGTCGCCGAGGACGAGTCGCGGTTGGGCATCGGCCAGGAGGGCGGCGATCCGGGCGGGGGGCAGGCCGGGATCGAGGGGCAGGAAGGCGCCGCCGGCGCGCAGGATCGCGAGGAAGGCGGCGATCTGGCGGGCGGAGCGCGGCAGGGCGACGGCGACGCGGGTCTCGGCCCGGACGCCGAGCCGGACGAGGGCGTGGGCGAGGCGGTTGGCGCTGGCGTCGAGGGCGGCGAAGGTGGTGGCGGTCTCGCCGCAGATCACGGCGGGCGCGTCGGGGCGTGCGGCGGCGGCCCGCGCGATCAGGCCGGGCAGGAGGTCGTCGGCCAGGGGCAGCGGTCCGGGATAGGGGGCCGACAGGGCCAGGCGGGTCCGTTCCGGGACCAGCGGCAGGAGGTCCACCCGCCGCGCCGGCTCCGCCACCAGCGCAGCCAGAAGTCCCAGGAAACCGTCGCGGATCCGNGGCGGGTCCGTTCCGGGACCAGCGGCAGGAGGTCCACCCGCCGCGCCGGCTCCGCCACCAGCGCAGCCAGAAGTCCCAGGAAACCGTCGCGGATCCGCTCCAGGGTCTCCTGCTGGAACAGGTCGCGGGCATAGCCGAAGGATCCGGAGAGGCCGCCCTCGGCGGTTTCCACGGTCTCCAGCACGAGGTCGAACTGGATGCTGCCGGTCTCGCGGCCGAACGGTGCCACGGTGAGGTCGCCGACCGCGAACCGCTCCGGACCCGTGACGCGGTGGTTGTGCATCACCTGGACCAAGGGGGTGTGGCTGACGCTGCGCCGGGTCTGCAGGGCCTCCACCAGCCGCTCGAAGGGAAGGTCCGCCTGCCCTTGCGCCTCCAGCATGGCGTCGCGTACGCGCGCGACGAAGCTCAGGACGCTCGCGGCCGGGTCGACGGTCAGGCGGAGCGCCAGGGTGTTCACGAACAGGCCGACCACGTGCTCCGTCTCGGGCCTGCCGCGATTGGCGATCGGCACGCCGATGCGCAGGTCCGCCTCGCCGGTGATCCGGCGCAGGAGCAGAGCGAAGGCGGCGAGGAGCACCATGGCGGGGGTGGCGCCGGTGGCCCGCGCGAGGTCGCGCAGAGCCTGTGCGACGCCCGCCTCCACCGCGAAGGCCACGGCCGCCCCACGGAAACTCTGGATCGCGGGCCGGGGCCGGTCGAGGGGCAGCGGCAGCACCGGGTCGCCGGTGCCGAGGCGGGTGCGCCAGCCCGCGAGCTGCCGGTCGAGTTCGCCCGCCTCCAGCCAGTCGCGCTGCCAGCGGGCGTAGTCCCCGTAGGCGATGGGCAGGGGCGGCAGGGCGGCCGAGGCTCCGGCCGCATAGAGCCGCATCAGGTCGCCGAGGAGGATCTCCACCGAGCGGCCATCGGCGACGAGGTGGTGCAGGGTCAGGAGCAGGACGTGCCGGTTCGGGCCGCAGCGGACCAGCCGCGCCCGCAGGAGCGGCGGTGCGGCCAGGTCGAAGGCCGCGCGCGCCTCCGCCCGCGAGAGGGCGTCGAGCCGCTCCCGCCGTTCTGCCGCTGCGAGATCCGACAGATCCGTCTCAAGCAGCGGAACGATGACGTCCGTGTGTGTCGCCGCCTCGACCCGGTCTCCCGCTCCCGCCCGGAAGCCGGTGCGCAGGCCCGGATGCCGGGCGACGAGGGCGGCGAGCGCTCCGGCGAGGGCCGTCGGGTCGAGGGGGCCGTCGAGGCGAAGGCCTCCGGCGATGTGCAGGAGGGCCGCGTCGCCCCCCATGCGGCCGATCGTCCAGAGCCGTTCCTGGGCGTAGGAGAGCGGCGCGGCCCCCGCATCGTCGCCGGCCACGATAGGCAGGCGCCCGAAATCGATGCCCCTGGCGGCGAGGGCGTCGAGGAAGAGCCGGCGCTTCTCGGCCGGGAGGCGGCCGAAGCGGCGGCTGAGATCGGCGGCGTGGGCGTTCACTCAGGTCTCCAGGTCGACGAGAAGATCGTCCATGGCGGAGAGATCGGCCCGCGCGTCCGAGCCGTCGGCCCGGTGCGCCTCCACCGCCCGGGCGAGGCTGCGCAGGGTCTGCGCCTCGAACACCGTGCGGATCGGAACCGGGGTCGCGAGGCGCTGGCCGATCCGCATCGTCACCTGGGCGGCGCTCAGGGAGTGGCCGCCGAGGCCGAAGAAGTTGTCGTCGCGCGCCACTGCGGTCAGGCCCAGCACCTCGCACCAGATCTGCGCGATGGCCCGTTCCGTCTCGCCCTCCGGCGGCTCGAACGTCGCCGCGGTGCGGGCCGGCTCCGGCAGGGCCTCCGTGTCGAGCTTGCCGTTGGCGGTCAGCGGCAGGGCCGCCAGGGCAACGATGCCGGCCGGCACCATGTGCTCGGGCAGGCGCCGCAGCAGGCGGGCGCGCAGGCCGGGCTCGTCCAGGTCCCCGGCCGCCGGATCCGCCGGGACCACGTAGGCGAGGAGGCGCGGCCCGCCGGGGCCGGCGCGCAGGATCACGGCGGCATCGGCGACCTCCGGCTCGGCCCGGAGAGCCGCGGCGACCTCGCCGGTCTCGATGCGGTAGCCACGCAGCTTCACCTGCCCGTCGGCCCGGCCGAGATAGGCGAGGCTGCCGTCCGGCCGGCGCAGGGCCCGGTCGCCGCTGCGGTAGAGCCGGGCGCCGGGTGGGCCGTGGGGATCGGGCACGAAGCGCGCGGCGGTGAGGCCGGGCCGGCCGAGGTAACCGCTGGCGAGGCCGGCGCCGCCCACGTGGATCTCCCCCGGCACGCCGTCCGGCACCGGATCCAGGGCGTCGTCGAGGAGGTGGAGGGTGAGGTCGTCAAGAGCCTCGCCGATCGGGCTGTCCGGCGCCGCGGCGTCGCCGGCCCGCAACACCCGCGAGGTGACGTGCACCGTGGTCTCGGTGATGCCGTACATGTTCACGAGGCGGGGGCTCGCGTCGCCGAAGCGGGCGAACCAGGGGGCGAGGCCCCCCACGTCCAGGGCCTCGCCGCCGAACACGATCGTGCGCAGGGCGAGAGGCGGGGACGGCGTGCGGGCCAGGGCCGCCTGCATCAGCGGCCGGAACGCGGAGGGGGTCTGGTTCAGGACCGTGACGCCCTCGTGCACGAGGAGATCGAGGAAGGCGTCCGCCGCCCGCGCGACCGAACGGGGCACCACGACGAGGCGTCCGCCATGGCAGAGGGCGCCGAAGATCTCCCAGACCGAGAAGTCGAATCCGTAGGCGTGGAACAGCGTCCAGACATCGGCCTCGCCGAAGCCGAACTGACCCTGCGTGGTCTCCAGGAGCCGGGCGACGTTGGCGTGGGTGATGACCACGCCCTTGGGCTGTCCCGTGGAGCCCGAGGTGTAGATCACGTAGGCCGGCTGGTCGGGATGGGGCGGCCCCGGCAGGGTCACGGCGTCGGTCTCGTCCGGAAGCGGGCCGTCGAGGCGGATGAGGCGGGGCGCCGGCGCGGGCCGCAGGACGTCCGGCCCGAGGGCGTCGCCCTGGACCAGGACATGTGCGGCGCCCGAATCGGCCAGCAGGAAGGCGAGCCGGTCGGCCGGGTAGCCGGGATCGAGGGGCAGGTAACCGGCGCCGCTCTTCAGGATCGCCAGCAGGCCGACCACGAGATCGAGGGAGCGCTCGGCGCAGAGGCCCACCAGGGCGCCGGGTCGGACACCGGCGCGCACGAGGTGACGGGCCAGCCGCGCGGCGCGGGCATCGAGCGCGCCGTAGCTGAGGTCCGCGCCCGCGCAGGTCACGGCGATCGCCTGGGGGCGCCGCTGCGCCTGCGCGGCGATGCGCCGGTGGATCGCCGGCTCAGCCGGGGCCGGCCCGGCCGGGGCCAGCAGGCGGGCACCGGCCCGGGCCGCGCGGCGCTCGCCCTCCGGGACGAGGTCCAGGCTCCCGAGGGGCGCCTGCGCGTTCTCCACCAGGGCCGCGAGGGTGCCGAGCATCTGCGCCGCCAGCCGGTCGATGTCGGCGGTGCCGATCCGGGCGCGGTCGTGGCTCCAGGTCAGGCGCGGCGCCGCGTCGAGGAGGACCGAGAGCGTCAGGGGCACGTCCGTCGCCTCCAGGGTCGTCACCGGCCCGAAGCGCAGGCCGCCCGCGTCGCGGTCGCGGACCACGGCATCGACGGGGTAGTTCTCGACCACGAGAAGGCTGTCGAAGAGCGGCCGGCCCGGCGAACCCGCCCAGCCCTGGATCGCCACCAGCGGCGCGAGGGCATGGTCGCGCAGGGTCGCGGCCGCGTCCTGCAACTCCCGCAGCCACGCGCCGACCGGCCTCTCGGCCGGCAGGTGGATGCAGCGCGGCACCGTGTTGATGAACAGGCCGAGCACCGCATGCATCCCGCCGTCATCGGCGGGCCGGCCCGAGACCGTGACGCCGAAGGCCACCCGGGACCGGTTGGTGAAGCGCGCCAGGGTCAGGGCCCAGGCGGCCTCGAACAGGGTCGCGAGAGTCACGCGCTCGGCGGGCGCCACGGCCTGGAGGCGCGCGACCTGCGCCCGATCCAGCGGGGTGTCGACAAGTCCGTGGCCGCTCCGCCCCGCCTCGCCCGCGAGGGCGGGAGCGAGGAGGCTCGGTTCGTCGAGGGGCGCCAGGGCCTCCCGCCAATAGGCCGCGTCGCCTTCGGAATCGCCCCGCGCCAGGGCGGCGACGTGTTCCCGGAACAGGCGGTGGGGCGGCTCCACCGCCTCGCCCGCATAGGTCCGCAGCACCTCGGAGACGAGGCGGGCATTGCTCCAGCCGTCGAGGAGGAGGTGGTGGCAGGTCCAGATCAGGTGGTGGGACCCGTCCGGAAGGGCCGCCATGAGGAGGCGCATCAGCGGAGGACGCGCGAGGTCGAAGCCCTGCGCCCGCTCGGCTTCCGCCAGGGCGCCGAGATCCGGCGCCGCGTCCGTGCGCAGGTCGCGCCACGCGACGGGAAGCTCCGCCGTCGCGTGGACCACCTGGAGCGGCGCGCCCATCGCCTCGGTCCAGAGAAAGCCGCAGCGCAGGATCGGGTGCCGGGCGAGCGCCGCCCGCCACGCCGCCACGAAGCGCGGGGCGTCGAGGCCCGCGATGGTGACGGCGAGCTGATTCACGTAGAGGCCCGTTCCGGGCGCGGCGAGGGCGTGGAACAGGATGCCGGCCTGGGCGGGGGCGAGCGGGTAGAGGTCGCTGACGCTGCGGTCGTCGAGGCCGAGGCGATCGAGCCCGTCCTGGTCGAGGCCCGCGAGGGGCACGTCGGACGGGGTCAGGCCAGGCGCCCCCGTTGCGGATGCCAGCGCCGCGAGTTCGTCCCGGATGCGCTCCGACAGGGTCCCAATGGTGGACTCCGCGAAGCGCGTCTTCGCATAGGCGAGGCGCAGGGTGAGGCTGCCGCCGCGCACGTAGCTGTTGATGGTGAGCTCGGCGCCGAGCGGTGAATCCGGGTCGGCCGAGAGGCGCATGTCCTCGGCGTCCAGGGAGAACAGGCCGCCCGGGGCGAGACCGTCGAGGGTGCCGAGATGGTTGAAGGTCAGGGCCGGCACCGGCAGAGCGGCCAGGCGGTCGCGGGACTCGGTGGGACCCAGCTCGCGCAGGCGGCCGAATTCGTCCGCCGCGCCGGGCAGGCCGCGCAGGGCCTCCTTGACCACCCGAACGTCGCGATCGCGGTCCCCCGTGAGGGCGAGGCGCACCGGAACCAGCGTGGTGAACCAGCCCACGGTGCGCTCCACCGCCAGGGCCGCATCGCGGCCGTGCCGTTCCACGGTGACGTGCAGGGCATCTCCGCCGGCCCAGGCGGCGACCGCGCGGGCGATGCCGGTGAGCACCCGTTCGTGCAGGCGCGGGCGCGTCGGCCCCCCTGCCCTGTCGAGGCCGGCGGTGGTGCCGGCATCGAAGGTGATCCGGATCTCGCGGGCGTCGCGCTGCCGGCGGGTGCCGTCCGGATGGTCGACCGGCAGGGCACGGGAGGGGGCGCCGAGGGCGGCGATCCAGGGCGCGGGGTCTCGCGGCGGCTGCGCGCCGAGATGGTGCGCGACGGCGCGGAACGGGACGGCCGGGGCGGCGAGCGCGGCCCCGTCGCGGTACAGCGCTTCGAGGTCGGTGAGGAGTATGCGCCAGGAGACCGCGTCGACGACGAGGTGATGGGCGGTCAGCAGGAGGCGGGCCGGGCCGTCGTCGGTCACGGCGAGGATTGCCGCGAAGACCCGGCCGCGCGCGAGGTCGAGGCCCCGCTCGGCGGCGCGGAAACAGGCTTCCGTCTCGGCCTCGTACGCGACCGCAATCCGGGCGACCGGGTCGGGCAGCTGCTCGGCCGGGACGGGCGCCTGGGTCCAGGCACCCTCGCGGTCGCGCCGGAAGGCCGTGCGCAGGGCCTCGTGGCGGGCCGGAAGGCGGCGCAGCGCGTCGGCGAGGCGGTCGCCGTCGACATCCGCCCCGAGGGTCAGGCGCAGCGACTGGTTCCAGTGGTCCGGGCGCGGCATGTCCTGGCGCAGGAACCACGCCTGGATCGGCGTGAGCGGGGCCGGGCCTTCCGGCAGGGCGGGCGCGGGCGCCTCGGTGTCGCGCGTCCGGAGCACGCGGGCCAGGGCCGCCACGCTCTGATGCGCGAAGATCTGCCGGGGCTGTGCGGCAAAGCCCGCCTCGCGCAGGCGCGCCACGATCTGGAGGCTGAGGATCGAGTCGCCGCCGGCCTCGAAGAAGTTCTGATCGGGGTGGATGGTTGTGAGGCCGAGGGCCTCGGCCCAGATGCGCGCGACGACGGCCTCGGTCTCGCTGAGCGGGCGGGCCG
>NZ_LMMZ01000023.1 GCF_001422885.1 Methylobacterium sp. Leaf104
GGCTGCTCGTCGCTGCTTCCTGCGGCCGGCCCGACGACGGGTGCGGTTGTGGAGGGGGCCGACATCTCGACGAGCGAGGGCACGTTCGCGCGCTACGAGATCGTGGACCTGTCTTCGGCCACCATCGAGGCCCTGCGCGGGCGGGCGCTGGACAGCCTGCTGGCCTCCTTCGGCGACCGGCGCCCCTCSCTCGAGCCCGTGATCGGGGTGGGCGACTACGTGGCGATCTCGGTCTGGGAAGCCGGCTCGGGCGGCCTGTTCTCCGGGCCGCTGGTGGCCGACCGCTTCTCGGCCGGCTCCAAGTCCGCCCTCATCCCCGAGCAGGTGGTGCCCCGCGAYGGGGCCATCAGCGTGCCCTATGCCGGGCGCATCCAGGTGGCCGGACGCCGGCCCCAGGACGTGCAGGCGCTGATCGAGACCGAACTCGCCGGCAAGGCGATCCAGCCCCAGGTCCTGGTCTCGGTCACCAAGGCGGTCTCCCAGACCGTGACCGTCACGGGCGAGGCCACGGGCGGCGGGCGCGTGCCGCTCTCGGGCAAGGGCGACCGCCTGCTCGACGTGGTGGCCACCGCCGGCGGCGTGCGCGCACCGGTCAACGAGACCTTCGTGCGCCTCTCGCGCGGCCCGCAGACCGCCACGGTGCCGCTGACCACGGTGGTGTCGAACCCGGCCGAGAACATCTTCCTGCGCCCGGGCGACACCCTGACCCTGGTGCGCGATCCCCAGACCTTCCTGGCGGTGGGCGCGCTGGGCAACTCCACCGAGATCCCGTTCCAGGCCGAGGGCATCACGCTCGCCCAGGCSCTSGCCAAGGCGCGCGGCCTGTCCGACTTCCAGGCCGACCCYTCCGGCACCTTCATCTTCCGCTTCGAGCCCGCCGCGGTGGTGCGCCGCCTCAAGCCCGGCAGCCCGCTGCTGGGCACCCCCCTGGTGCCGGTGGTCTACCGCATCAACATGCGCGACCCCAACAGCCTGTTCCTGACCCAGGCCTTCCGCATGCGCAACCGCGACCTCGTCTACGTCTCCAACGCCCCCTTCACCGAGGTCCAGAAGGTCCTCTCCGTCTTCTCCACCATCACCGCACCCGTCTCCGCAGGCGCCTCCCTCTACGCAACCGCCCGCTAGACCCGCGGGCGNACCGAGGTCCAGAAGGTCCTCTCCGTCTTCTCCACCATCACCGCACCCGTCTCCGCAGGCGCCTCCCTCTACGCAACCGCCCGCTAGACCCGCGGGCGCCACGAAAAAGAGGGGCGCCGATCGCGGCGCCCCTCTTCCTTCGAACGACGGTCGAGACGGTCCTAGAAATACGACTTCAGCGTGCCCCGCCGACGGACGTCGAGGGTGGCGCAGTGGAACGAGCCGCCGAACGGACCGTAGGACAGGAACGGCGCCGGGATGGGATCGAAGCCCCAATCCTTGAGCGCCTTGATCAGGGTCGGCTGGCTCGCGTCGACGACGATCTTCTTCTCGTCGAGCGCCAGCACGTTGATCGAGGTCCAGGGCGAGCACATCGAGATCTTGCTCATGAAGCCCTCGACGGGGTCGGGACGGGGGGCGATCAACACGTCCCACTTCTTCAGCACGGCGGGAAGCCTCTCGACGTCGATGTAGTCCGGGTTCACCAGGACCTTGCCCGGGGCCAGCGGCATGAACGACGAGTCGATGTGCATCGGCTGCGGGCAGCGGCTCTCGATCTCATGGACCCGGAAGCCGGAGCCGAGATGGCGGCGCAGCCACTCGATGCCCATCAGGTTCGTCACGTTGGAGCGCGTCACGAAGATGTCGCGGCCGCACCGGACGAAGTCAGCGGCATCGAAGACCGGCTCGAACTCGTTGACGGTGAACTGCATCGGCTCGCCGGCCTTCAGGTTCGGCACCCGGTAGTCGTAGTTGTAGAGCTCGTCCGTCAGCTGCGGCCGCGGCGCCGACGTCCAGCGCGCACCGTTGCGGAAATATTCCTTGAACAGTGAGCGGTAGGCGTCGCCCTCGAAGTAGCGCGAACGCCAGCACATCGGACTCTCGATGATCTCGTCGCCGATCACCAGGTACGGATCGCGGGGGCAGGCGACGCAGAAACCGCGCGAGGACCAGCGCGGCGCCTTGTACTTGCGCGAGAAGTCGAGGGAATCGGGACGGCGGATCTTCACACCCTCGCCGGCGAGGATCGAGATGAAGTTGTCGAGCTCCTTCTGGGCGAGCTTCTTCATGAACTGCGGGTAGCGAAAACCCGAAGCGAAGCGATAGAACGGCTGCGCCGCTCGCGGAAGGTTGAAGATCACCGTCAGGTGGTGTGTCGGAATGGTCGCACCGTCGAGACTTCCGACGATGACCTCCTCCAGCGGATCCCACTCGTTCCAAGCCATGACCGGGGAGCTCGGGGCGGGATCCCGGGTCGCTCCGTAGACGCTCCCGGCATAGCGCTCCGCCTGCGCGTCATCGTGCACGACCTCGCCGGCCGTGATGTGTGATTCGCGGTCCATCTAAATCCGTTCCCCTGTCCGCCCCGACGGCTGATTCGCGGGCCTTCCGCCCTGTGCCGCTTTGGTTCTGACTGTGTCTCCGGGGTGATAGACAACGGTTCCCAAAGCTGCAACTTCCGGAGACGTTCACCGTTTCCGACGGTTTTTTCCGGTCGGAAACACGGCGGATCTAAGCTCAGACCCGCTGTGCTGTTGGCCGAAAGGGGCCCATGAAACGTCTCACGACACTGGCCCTGATCGTCGGCCTCTGCACGGTCGTCGGCCTGTTCCTGTCCTCGGGACTGGAAGACGTCGCGGCTGCCGTGGTCAGCGCCGGTTGGGGCGCCCTGATCGTGGTCGTCGCCCGCGGCTTCGCGGTGGCCTGGGCCGGCCTCGGCTGGTACGTGATCTTCCCGAAGATGGCGCGTCCGACCCTGTGGGACTGCATGACGCTGCGCTTCGTGCGGGAGGGCATCAACACGCTCCTGCCGGTCGCCCAGGTCGGCGGCGATTTCGTCGGTGCCCGCCTGCTGACCAAGCGCGGCGTCCCGGGTGGCGTCGCCGGAGCCAGCATGTTCGTCGACCTGATGACCCAGGCGGTCACCCAGTTCCTGTTCACCGTGGCGGGCGTGCTGCTCCTCGTTTGGATCGCCGGCGACGGCCCCATCGTCCGGACCGTCGCGGGCGGCCTCGCCCTGGCGGCCCCCGCCCTCGGCGCCTTCTACCTCATCCAGCGCCGCAGCGGACACAAGGTCATCCAGGCTCTCGTCAGCCGCTTCGCCGGCTCGCGCGAGTGGCGGGCGCTCGGCGCCATCGACGTGCTCTACGACAGCCTGAAGCGCCTCTACGGCCATCGCGGCCGCGTCGCCGGCGGCCTCGGCATCCATCTCGTCGGCTGGTTCATCGGCACGATCGAGGTCTACGTCGCCCTGCACTTCATGGGATACCCTGTCAGCATCGTCGAGGCGGTGGTGATCGAGAGCCTGGCCCAGGCGGTTCGCGGTGCGGCCTTCGCCGTTCCGGGCGCCCTCGGAGCCCAGGAGGGCGGGTTGATCGCGCTCTGCGCCATCTTCGGCATCCCGGCCGAGGCGGCCCTGGCTCTCTCGCTGGTCAAGCGTCTGGCCGACCTCCTCGTCGGTGTCCCCGGTCTCTTCGCGTGGCACGCCCTCGAGGGCAGCGATGCCGCGGCGCCCGCGGTGGTGCCCGAGATCCGAAGCGAGCCCGTTCTGCGCCACGACCTTCTCGTCCCGGTGCTCGCCAACGATTTCGGCGGCCGCGCCCGGGTCGAGACCGATCTGGGAGACCTCAAGAAGTGCGCCTGAATCGCGTCGTTCTCGCCGGCCTCGTCATCGGGCTGCTGCACCTGAGCCCGGCCGCTCGCGCGGCGGACGATCCGGCCGTCGATTCCGTCACGAAGGTCTACACGACCTTCGAGTCGGCCCTGAAGGAGGCTCCGAAGGATGTCGGAGCCCGCGCGGCGAGCATCGGCTCGACCCTGAGCGAGACCTTCGATTTCCCGGCCATGATCCGCCTCGCCGCCGGACCGAAGTGGAAGACCTTCACGCCCGAGCAGCAGGGCGCCCTGACGGAGGCCTTCGGCCGCTACTTCACCGCGACCTACGCCACGCGCCTCGCCCAGGCGGCCGGCGGCAAGTTCACCGTGAAGCCGCAGAGCGAGGCCCGCGGCCCCAACCGGGTCGTCCAGACGGAAGTCGCCAACAAGGATGGCGACACATCCCAGGTCGACTTCCTGGTGGGTCCCGGCAACCGCGTGCAGGACGTCTATCTGAACGGCAATGTCAGCGAGGTGGCGAGCCTGCGCGGCAGCTTCGCCGAACCGCTGAAGACCGGCGGCGCGGACGGCCTGCTGACATTCATGCGCGATCGCACCACGGGGATGCTCGCCGCCAAACCAGCGCCTTAGAGTCCGGCCAGACACCCCGGACTTTGTTCCTCTTCCGACCCGTTGCGATTCGCGCCGCTTGCTACCGCGGCACTCTCACGAGACCCGTGACCGAGCGATGCCCTTCATGGACCTGACCTGGCTCTCGCACCTCCTGCCACTGATCGCCCTGGTCGGCTGCCTCTACGGCCTGACCGCAGCCGCCCTCGCGGGCCGGTTCGCGCGGAAAGCTGAGCCGGTGCTCGGGGCCGAGGCGCCGTCGGTGACGATCCTGAAGCCGCTCTGCGGTATCGAGCCGAACCTCTACGAGAACCTCGAGACCTTCTGCCAGCAGGCCTATCCGGGTCCGGTACAGATCGTCTTCGGCGTCCAGAACGCCGCCGACCCGGCGATCGCCGTGGTCCGCCGCCTCCAGGAGGTCTATCCGGCCGCGCGGCTCGATCTCGTGATCGATGCCCGCCAGCACGGTTCGAACCGAAAGGTCTCGAATCTCATCAACATGTCGGCCCGCATCGCCCATGAGGTGATCGTACTCGCCGACAGCGACATGGTGGTGAAGCCCGACTATCTCGGGCGCGTGGTCGCCACCCTGAGGCGGCCCGGCGTCAACGGTGTCACCTGCCTCTACCACGGCGTGCCGGCGCATCGGGGCATCTGGGCCCATCTCTCGGCGCTCGCCATCGACGTCCAGTTCCTGCCGAACGTCGTGATGGGCACCTCCCTCGGCCTCGCCAATCCCTGCTTCGGCTCCACCATTGCGTTCAGCGCGACTGCCCTCGCGGCAATCGGCGGGTTCGAGACGTTCCGGGACGATCTCGCCGACGACTATGCGATCGGCGAGGCCCTGCGCGCCCAGGGCGGACTCGTGGCGATCCCGAGCTTCACGATCGGCCACACCTGCGTCGACACCGACCTGGCCAGCCTCTGGACTCACGAGCTGCGCTGGAACCGCACCATCCGCAACGTCGATCCGGCGGGCTATGCCGGGTCCTTCGTCACGCATGCCTTCCCGCTCGCCCTGATCGGCGCCCTGATTCCCGGCGCCGGCACCACGGCCCTGGCGGTGGCGGCCTTCGCGCTGGCCTGTCGCATCGTCCTGTGCGTCCGCCTGGAGCGGGCTTTCGGTCTCGCCCCGCACCCCTACTGGCTGTTGCCGATTCGCGACATCCTCTCCTTCATGAACTTCACCTGGAGCTTCGTCTCAGGTGCGGTGACATGGAAGGGCCATGATTATCGCGTGGTTGCGGACGGCACCTTGATCCCCGAGACGACGCTCGGCCGCGATGCTGGTGCATCGTCGCTCTGATCTTCGCCTCGACCCTCGTTTCACCTTTCCCTAGATCTCGCTGAGGCCTTGAACCCCATGCGCACCCTTTTCCTGCAGGCTCCCACCTTCGACGGCTTCGACGGCGGCGCCGGTTCCCGCTACCAGGCCAAGCGCGAGATCAAGTCGTTCTGGTACCCGACCTGGCTCGCGCAGCCGGCCGCGCTCGTGCCGAACTCCAAGCTCATCGACGCGCCTCCGCACAACATCAAGCTCGAAGAGATCGTCGCCCAGGCGCACGACTTCGACCTCGTCGTGCTCCACACCTCGGTGCCGTCGTTCAAGTCCGACGTGAAGACCGTCGAGGCGCTGAAGGCCGCCAATCCGAAGCTCATCGCCGGTCTGATCGGCGCGAAGGTGGCGGTGGATGCCGCCGGCTCCATGGCGCAGGCCCCCTGCATCGATTTCTGCGCCCGCAACGAGTTCGACTTCACCGTCAAGGAAGTCGCCGACGGCACGCCGATGTCCGAGATCAAGGGGCTGTCCTATCGTGATGCCAACGGCGTCGTGGTCCATAACGAGGACCGCGAGATCATGACGGACATGGACCAGCTTCCGTTCGTGACGTCGGTCTACAAGCGCGACCTCGAGATGGAGAAGTACTTCATCGGCTACCTGAAGCACCCCTACATCTCGTTCTACTCGGGCCGTGGCTGCAAGTCGCGCTGCACCTTCTGCCTCTGGCCGCAGACGGTCGGCGGTCACACCTACCGCACCCGCTCGGTCGCGCACGTGATCGAGGAGATCAAGTACTGCTTGAAGGAATTCCCGCAGACGAAGGAGTTCTTCTTCGACGACGACACCTTCACCGACAACCTGCCGCGCGCCGAGGAGATCGCCCGCGAGCTCGGTAAGCTCGGCGTGACCTGGTCGTGCAACGCCAAGGCGAACGTGCCCCGCGAGACCCTGAAGGTCCTCAAGGACAACGGCCTGCGCCTGCTCCTGGTCGGCTACGAGTCCGGCAACCAGAAGATCCTGAACAACATCAAGAAGGGCATGCGCGTCGAGGTGGCCGAGAAGTTCACCAAGGACTGCCACGAGCTCGGTATCGCCATCCATGGGACCTTCATCGTCGGCCTCCCGGGCGAGACGAAGGAGACGATCCAGGAGACGATCGCCTTCGCCAAGCGCATCAACCCGCACACGATCCAGGTCTCGCTGGCTGCGCCCTATCCCGGCACGTTCCTCTACAAGCAGGCCGTCGAGAACGGCTGGCTCGACGTCGAGAATGCCGAACTGGTGGATGAGAACGGCGTTCAGATCGCGCCGCTGCACTACCCGCACCTGTCGCACACGGAAATCTTCGCGGCCGTCGAGGAGTTCTACAAGAAGTTCTACTTCCGCGCGCCGAAGATCGCCTCGATCGTCTCCGAGATGGTCCGGTCGCCCGACATGATGAAGCGCCGCCTGCGCGAGGGCGTGGAGTTCTATCGCTTCCTCAAGGAGCGCCAGACCAGCGCCGCCGCCTGAGCGCGACGCCAAGTCCCTGTGAAGCGGCCGGGCTGGCAAGCCCGGCCGTTTCGCGTTTCGGGGGAGAATTCTCTTTCAACGGGACGGTATGCCCCCGCCAGCCGGAGCCGCGACGTGAAGCGATTGGTTGTCACGGCCGATGATTTCGGTCTGAGCCTCGAGGTCAACGAGGCGGTGGAACAGGCTCACCGCGACGGTATCCTCACCGCCGCGAGCCTGATGGTCTCGGCGCCGGCCGCCGCCGATGCGGTGGCACGAGCCAAGCGCCTGCCGTCCCTGCGAGTGGGCCTCCACCTCGTGATGGTGGAGGCTTGGCCGACCTTGCCGCCGGCCGAGTTGCCGGATCTCGTCGGGCCGGACGGCCTCATCCGCAGCGACATGGGACGCCTCGGCCTCGACCTCGCCCTGAAAGGCTCGGCGCGGCGCCAGCTCGCCGCCGAGATCGAGGCGCAGTTCCGGGCCTACGAGGCGACGGGGCTACCCCTCGACCATGTCAACGCCCACAAGCATTTCCACGTGCATCCGCTGATCGCCGGACTGGTCCTCGCCGCCGGCGGGCGGCACGGCATGCGAGCGATCCGCGTGCCCCGCGAAACCCGTGCGGTGCTGCGTGCGGCCGAACCGGGCACCCGCGCGAAGGCGGCCCTGGACACGGCGCCCTGGGCAGCTCTGCTCGCAGTGCGGGCGCGCCAGGCCGGACTCCTGATCCCCGATCGAACCCTCGGCCTCGCTTGGTCGGGCGCGATGACGCCGGCCCGGGTGGCGAGCCTTCTGGCGCATCTGCCGGACGGCATCACCGAGCTCTATACCCACCCGGCGACCGGAGGCGGTTTCCCGGGCGAGGCACCGGGCTACGCCTATGCGGCCGAGCTGGACGCGCTGCTCGCACCTGAAAGCCGTGCGGCCGTTACCGGCATTCCGCGTGGCGGCTTCTCGGATTTTCTGACCTGACCGCCTGAGCGAGCCTCGGGTCTGATCGGCCTCCCGACATGAGAACGGGCGCGGACTCGGCCCGCGCCCGTTCTCATAAATGCGCTGGGAGCGGTGGCCTACTTGGCCGGCACCGCTTCAGCGACGGGGGCCCGTGCCGTCGGCGGCAGGGCTGCATCGCCCTCGGGACGCTTCGGGTCGGGATGCTTCGGCGGCGGACCGAGGAAGGCCGGAACCACGAAGAACGCAGCCACCAGGGTGAAGAACAGCGACAGCGCGAGGAGCTTGCCCATGCTGGCGGTCCCTGGATGGCTGGAGAGCACCAGCGAGCCGAAGGCGGTGCCGGTGGTCAGCGCCGAGAAGAAGATCGCTCGGGTCAGGCTGGATGCCAGCATGTCCGTGACGCCGGCCCGCCAGGCGATGACGTAGTAGATGTGGAAGGCCACACCGACGGCCAGCATCAGCGGCATCGCGATGATGTTGGCGAAGTTCAGCGGCATCCCGACGATGTGCAGGGCCATCAGGGTCCACAGGGTCGCCAGGACCAGCGGGCCGAGGGTCATCGCCACGTCCCACGGCTTGCGCAGGGCCACGGAGAGGATGATGAAGATCAGCACCAGGGCGGTGACCGCCGCCTGCAGGAAGGCGCCGAGGATGGTGTAGCTCGACGAGGTCGTGGCCACGGGCGCACCGGTCGCGTGGGGCGCGACGCTCTGCACCTCCTTCGCGAAGTTGCGCAGGACCCGGTTGTCGTTGGCATCCCCGCTCGGATGGACCTCGATCCGCGATCGTCCATCGGCGGCGACCCACTCCGCCTTGAGCTTCGGCGGCAGGTTGTCGAGCGTGACCTTCTCGGGGTTCAGGAGCCCCGAAAGACGCGTGAGCAGCGTCTTGAGGTCGGTGGTCAAGGCGACGCTGGCGGCCTCACGGGTGGCGACCGGCGCGACCGCGAGCTTTTCGAGATCGGTGGCGAGGTCGCCGGCCGCCTTCGCGCCGGGGGCGCTGGAGCTGGAGGCAATGCCCCGCAGGGCCGTTACGGCGTCCTTGATCGCCTTGACGTTGTCGGCATCGGTCGGCGGTGGCGGCTTGCGGCCCGGGTTCAGCACCGGACCCAGGAGCTGAGCGGTCTCCGCGATGGTCGCGAGCTTCTGATCCTGATCGGGCGGCACGAAGGTGTTGATGTCAATCACCTTCGCCACCGAGTTCAGCTTCGTCAGCTTGTCGGCCAGGCCGGGCACCGCGTCGACCGACGGCGCCATCACGTCGATGATGTTCGGGCTCGTCGCCGGGTCCTTGATCAGGTCGAGATAGGTCGAGATCGACTCCACCTTCGGGCTGCGCAGGTGCATCGGGTTGGAATCGAAGGGCAGTTTGAAGAGCAGCGGGATGCCCGCCAGCGTGATCACGCCCACGCCGATCAGAATCGGCTTGCGGTTGCGGATGATCCACGGATCGACACCGGCCAGCCAAGTGGTCTCGACGGCCTCGCGCTCTCCCTTCGGCCTGAACACCGCGATGAGCGCGGGCAGCAGGGTGAGGGCGAACAGGTAGGCCACGATCATGCCGACGCCGGCAATCAGACCGAGTTCGGAAACGCCGCGGAATGCGGTCGGCAGGAACGCGAAGAATCCGGCGATCAGCGAGATGGCCGCCAGTGTCAGCGACCAGCCGACCCCACGCGCTGCCGCCCGCATGGCCGAGGGAAGATCGGGCTGCTCGAAGCGGTCGGCACGATAGCGGACCGCGAACTGGATGCCGAAATCGATACCGAGCCCGACGAAGAGCGCGGCGAACGCCACCGAGATCGGATTCAGCTCACCGACCATGAGAAGGCCGAGGCCGGCCGTGACGATCAGTCCCGCGAAGGTGGTGATCAGGACCGCACCGATCAGCGGCGCGGAGCGGAGGGCGAGCCACAGGAACAGAACGATCGCGCCGACGGTGACGCTGTAGTTCAGCAGCGCATCCTCGGAGAGGGTGGCGAACTCGTCATCGGCCACGGCCACCGGGCCAGTCAGCCGCATGCGCGGAGCGCCGGCGAATTCAGGGCCACCCAGGGTGTTGATCTTGAGATCGGAGGCGACCTTGCGCACGACCTCGGTGGCGTTCGCACCTGGCTGAAGGGCATTGTAGTCCAGCACCGGCTGGATCATGACGAACTTGCGCAGGTCGGTGCTCTGCGTCTGTCCGTCCGACAGCAGCATCTGCCAGGACATCCGCGCGGGCTCGCCTGCCAGCACCTTGCGCACGGTCGCGTCGATCTGGGTCATCGGCCGCTCGAGATCTTCGAGCTTGGCGTCGCCGCTCTTGATGCCGCGGGCTCCCAGACCGAGGACGCGCATGATGCCGCGCAGCGAGGGATCGGCCGCCAGGGGACCGAGGAGGCCCTGCTGCTGAACGAGCTTCTCGGTGGTCTTGGTCAACTCCTCCTGCGACATCAGCAGGAAGCCGTTCTTCTCGTAGAAGGCACCGCCGTCCGGGCGATAGACGGACTCGATCATGTCCTTGTGGCTGGCCAGAGCCGCGGAGAATTCGGCGGCCGCTTCCTCCGCCTCCTCGGGCGTCTTGCCGTCGATCACCGCCACGAGGGTGCCGGTGCGCTGCGGAAACGCCTTCTCGTAATTGATCTCGTCCTGGCGCCAGGGCACATCCTTGTCGATCAACCGCTCGACGTCTGTATTGATCTTGAAGAGATGAGCCGCCACACCGGCACTTGCCACGGTGACGAGTGCGACGAGAGCTATGACCAACCAGCGACGCTGGACGGAAAACGCGACGAGCCGTTCGATCACGAGTGTCCTACCTGCCTGAGCGATCCAGTTCCCGTCCGGCCGCGCGGATCATCGGCGTAGCGGACGGTGAGGGCCGCGGAACGGGAACCGATCTGTCGAGTGACGCCGGTTATCACCTGTTGGTGCAAATCCCGAATCCAATGCCCGAGCCTGGTCGCGAGGAACCTAGGCGCGAAGGGGTCGGAGATGATCGACCGAATCGCATCGCTCACACGAATTTGCTTTACCGACCCGCCCACCTAGCGGTCCGGAGGCCGTAATGCAACGCAACCGCACCCACGCAACACCGGTTCACCCGACAGTGTGATTTCGCACCGCAACGACCGAAGAATCCAGGCTTTGCTCGCTGGCGACAGACTCGACGTACAGTCAAGCTGCGGCCCTGGCATGCAGTCACCGATTAGGAATAAGCGCTCTCGGCTGAGTTATATGCCGCTGGAGCGCTCCGGCCGTTCGACGGTCTGGAGTCCTGGTCTGTGGCCGGATTGTTTCAGCGCCGGAAGAACGTGCGCGAACGGCGCCCATTCGAGGTCTTTCGGATTGGTTCCAGTCTACCTCGCTGGAATTTGGCCTTTTTTCACGCTAAGCAGCCCGATACATCGGGGCCAACAACAAGGAGCCGCGTCTTGGGCATCCCTATCCGGTACGTCGCGAAGATCGGCGGCTACATCCTGAAGCAGCACCTCACCGGTCGCAAGCGCTACCCGCTGGTGATGATGATGGAACCGCTGTTCCGCTGCAATCTGGCTTGCGCCGGTTGCGGGAAGATCGATTACCCGGACGAGATCCTGAACAAACGGCTGCCGGTCGCGGACGCGCTGGAATCGGTGCGCGAGTGCGGTGCACCCGTCGTCGTGATCGCCGGCGGCGAGCCCCTGCTGCACAAGGATCTGCCCCAGATCGTCGAAGGCATCATCGCGCAGAAGAAGTTCGCCATCGTCTGCACGAACGCGCTCCTGCTCGAGAAGAAGATCAAGGAGTACAAGCCGAGTCCGTATTTCACTTGGTCGATCCACCTGGATGGCGACAAGGAAATGCACGACCAGTCGGTGTGTCAGCGCGGCGTCTACGACAAGGCAGTGGCGGCGATCGCCAAGGCCAAGGAGATGGGCTTCCGCGTCACCATCAACTGCACCTTCTTCAACAACTCCTCCGCCGACAAGATCGCCGACTTCTTCGACAGCGTGACGAAGATGGGCATCGACGGAATCACGGTCTCGCCGGGCTACGCCTATGAGCGGGCGCCCGACCAGAAGCACTTCCTGAACCGCAAGGCGACGAAGGAGCTGTTCCGCGGTGTGTTCCGCCACGGCAAGGAGAAGGGCCGCGAAAAGTGGACCTTCCAGCAGTCGGGACTGTTCCTCGACTTCCTGGCCGGCAACCAGACCTACCATTGCACGCCCTGGGGCAATCCGACCCGGACGGTGTTCGGCTGGCAGAAGCCCTGCTACCTGCTCGGCGAGGGCTACGCGGCGACGTTCAAGGAGCTGATGGAGGAGACCGACTGGGACTCCTACGGCACCGGCAACTACGAGAAGTGCGCCGACTGCATGGTCCATTCGGGCTACGAGGCTTCCTCCGTGGTCGATTCCGTGAAGAAGCCCTGGAAGCCCCTGGTGCATGCGCTCCGCGGCATTAAGACCGAGGGCGAGATGGCTCCGGAGGTCAGCCTGGAGAACCAGCGTCCGGCCGAGTTCGTGTTCTCGCGCAACGTCGCCCAGAAGCTGTCCGAGATCAAAGCGTCTGGCGTCGACACCAAGCGCGAAGCCCGCAACCGCAGCGCCGCCTGAGTCGTCTCGGCGCAGCATCCGCAACACCAAAAACCCCGCCCTGCGCATGCAGGGCGGGGTTTTTCCTTGTCGCGCAGGATAGCGTCGCCTCAAGGAGTGACGAGGCGCGGCTTCAGAACGAAGAGATGCCACGCTTCCGCGAGCGCACGCCGATGCCACCGCCCTCCACCTCGCCAGGCGTCGCGGGGTTGGCCGGTGGATCGATCGCGGGCGCGGTCGGTGCGGACGTGGCAGAGGGTGGCGGGACCTTGCCGACCCGTTCGATGCGAACCCCGACGAAGTCGCCGCGCCGCCACGCGATCCGGACGAGGCAAAGGAAATCGCGCCCGATGATCCTCAGCATGAAGACGGGCGGAAGTTCCTGACTGGCACCGACACAGATCCGCGCGCCGGATTTCGAGACGTCCTTCACGCTGCAGGGAATCTCGGTGCCGTCCCGGAATCGGATCGTCGCAATCCAGTTGGTCGGATTACGCTCTTCCCGCCGCTGGACCGCGGTCGGTGTCTCGGATTGCTCCAGGTTAGTCGTCACGGGTTCTGTCTCCGCGCCCCACGTGCGTTGAAAAAGCATAGCAACCTAATCCTTTACAGACGGATATCGGCAGCCTCTCGCATCGGCTTACAAGTGATTGACAAGCCGGCCAATGGTCACGGAAGCGCGAATGCCTCGATGAGGCCCCCGTTTGATCTGCCGGCTCGAGGAAGCGTAAAAGCCGCGACCCTGCCCCAGCTTCGAGGCGCGAGAAACGACTTTCCGGCGAAGCTTCCGCTTGGAATGGCCCCGAACGCCTTGCCTTGCCGACGCGAATCCTGATATGGCAACCGCCTTTCCGCGATGCATCGACACATCGCCGAGGCCGCCGTCAGGTGCCTCGTTCCCGAGACCCTATGGACAGGCGGCGGGTTCGTTCCCGACCGACGTGAGACCGATGAAGATTCGCAACTCCCTCAAGTCCCTGCGTGGCCGTCACCGCGACAACCAGCTCGTGCGTCGCAAGGGCCGTGTCTACGTCATCAACAAGACCCAGAAGCGCTTCAAGGCGCGTCAGGGCTGAAGCGCACGGGGCGCTTCGCCGCGAGACGCGGCAAGCGCGCACGTTGACGTCGCGATCCGAGGCGAGGAAGCTCCGCCCATGTCGCGCCCTTCATCCGATCGATCCTGCCTGAAAGCCGCGCTCGTCGCGGCTTTCTGCGTCGTTCTCGCTCCCTCCGCCAATGCGCGGCCGGCAGGCGATCCGCAGCCGCCGAAGAAGGTGCAGCCGCTCAGCCTCGACGATCTCTACGCGCGCCTCAAGGCGGCCGGGGACGATGCCGAGGCGAAGGGCGTCGCGCGGCTGATCGAGCAGCGGCTCGGGCGGTCCGGCAGCGCGACGGCCGACCTCCTGACCGAGCGCGCCCGCCAGGCCATGTCCAGTCAGGACCTGCCCCTGGCGGTCGAGCTGATGGACCGGGCCACGACCCTGGAGCCCGGCTGGTCCGAGGGCTGGAACCGGCGCGCGACGGTCTTCTGGATGCTGTCGGACCCCACCGCGGCGATCGCCGACCTGCAGCGCACCCTCGTGCTGGAGCCGCGCCATTTCGAGGCCTGGGCGGCTCTGGGGCGGATCTACCAGACCCTCGAGGACAAGCGCCGCGCCCTGGAGGCGTTCCGCCGGGCGGCCGCGCTGTACCCACGGATGGACCGGCTGCAACAGGCCATCGACCGCCTGGCGCCGGACGTCGACGGCCGCGACCTGTAGACGATCATGCTCCTCCTCAAGCTGATCGCCGGCCTCCTGGCCGGTGGGCTCGTCCTCGCGCTCGTCGCCGCGGGCATCACCCTGCTGATCGCGGCGCGGATCGACGCGCGCT
Source organism: Methylobacterium sp. Leaf104 (assembly GCF_001422885.1). Classification (GTDB taxonomy): domain Bacteria; phylum Pseudomonadota; class Alphaproteobacteria; order Rhizobiales; family Beijerinckiaceae; genus Methylobacterium. The sequence goes on from NZ_LMMZ01000023.1 coordinate 14,520, forward strand.
ATCCGCCGGCAGGCCCCTTCGCGTCGGTGACCGGCGGGCGCATCGCCACGATCCAGGCCGGCCCGAACCCGTCCGCGCGCGGCACTGTCGTCCTGCTGCACGGCGCCTCGGCCAATGCCGCCGACCCGATGGCGGATCTCGGCCGTCGCCTCGCGGCGGAGGGGTTTCGCGTCGTCGCCCTCGACCGGCCGGGCTTCGGCTGGAGCGACCGCCTGGCGGGCGGCGCCATGGCGACGCCGAAGGCCCAGGCCGCGGCGATCGCCGAGGCGCTGAAGGCGCTCGGGGTCGGACCCGCCCTCGTCGTCGGCCATTCCTGGGCCGGGGCGCTGGCGACCGCGCTCGCCCTCGATCATCCCGACCGGGTCGCGGGCCTCGTCCTCCTCGCGCCGGTGGCGATGCCGCTGCCCGCGCTCGGCCCGCTCCCCTGGTATTATCGGCTCGCCCTGGTGCCGCCGGTGACCTGGCTCCTCAGCCGCACGGTGGCGACGCCGATCGGGCTCACCTACCTCGCGCCCGCGGGCCGCTCGGTGTTCCGGCCCCAGGACGCGCCGGCCGGCTACCTGGAGGCGAGCCGGGCCGCCCTGGTCCTGCGTCCGGCGACGATGCTCGCCAACGTGCAGGATCTCATGGCGCTGCCGGAGGCCCTGCAGCGCCAGAGCGTCGATTACGGGCGCATCGCCGCCCCGACGGTCATCGTCACCGGCGACCGCGATGCGATCGTGCCGGCCGAGCGGCACGCCAGGCCCCTGGCGGGCCTGATCCCGGGCGCCCGGCTCGTGGTCCTGCCCGGGATCGGCCACATGGTCCACACCGTCGCGACCGAGGCCGTGGTCGAGGAGGTCGCGCGCCTCGCCGAATCGCTTCCCAGGCCCTGAGGCGGTTCGGGCCGTGGGCCCGGACCGCCCCGGCGGGATCACGCCTTGGCGGCGTGCTCGCGGGTGACGAAGGCGATGCGCACGAGGTTCGTCGCGCCGGGCGTCCCGAACGGCACGCCCGCCACCACGATGATGCGCCCGCCGATCTCGGCGAAGTTTTCGCGAACGGCGAACTTCGCCGCCCGGAACGCCATGTCGTCGACGTCGCTGGCATCCTTGGTGACGATCGGGTGGGTGCCCCAGCACAGGGCGAGGCGCCGGGCCGTCTCGCGCTTCGGCGTCAGCGCGATGATCGTGGCGTTGGGCCGGGATCGGGCGAGGCGCAGGGCGGTCGAGCCGGAATGCGTCCAGGCCATGATGGCCGTGAGGTTCAGGGCGTCGACCATCTGGTGGGCGGCGGCCGCGATGGCGTCGGAGGCGGTGGCGTCGGGCTCGGAGCGCTGGGCCGTCAGGATCGTCCAGTACAGAGCGTCGCGCTCGACCTGCTCGGCGATCCGGCTCATCATCGAGATCGCCTCGATCGGGAAGCTGCCGGAGGCGCTCTCGGCCGAGAGCATCACCGCATCGGCGCCCTCGTAGACCGCGGTGGCGACGTCGGAGACCTCGGCGCGGGTCGGCACCGGAGCGGTGATCATCGATTCGAGCATCTGGGTCGCGACCACCACCGGCTTGCCCATGCGGCGCGAGGCGCGGGTGATGCGCTTCTGCACGCCGGGCACCTGCTCCAGGGGCATCTCGACGCCGAGATCGCCGCGGGCCACCATCAGGCCGTCGGAGATCTCGATGATCTCCTCCAGGCGGGTCAGGGCCTGCGGCTTCTCGATCTTGGCCATGATGAGGGCCCGGCCCGCCGCGACCTTCTTGACCTCGGCCACGTCCTCGGGACGCTGCACGAAGGAGACGGCGATCCAGTCGGCGCCCGCCGCGAGGCCGGCCTCGAGGTCGCCGCGGTCCTTCTCGGTCATGGCGGCGACGGGGATCACGGTGTCGGGCAGGGAGACGCCCTTGCGATTCGAAATTCGGCCGCCGACCTCGACGCGGGTCACCGCGCGGCCCTCGGACACCTCGGTCACGGTCAGCCGCAGCTTGCCGTCGTCGATGATGACGACGTGGCCGGGCTCCAGGGCCGAGAGGATCTCGGGATGGGGCAGGTAGACGCGCGAGACGTCGCCGGGGGTCGGGTCGCTGTCGAGCACGAAGGTGGCGCCGTTCTGCAGGATCGCGGCGCCCTCGGCGAAGGCGGCCACGCGCAGCTTCGGACCCTGGAGGTCGACGAGGATCGCGATCGGATGCTTCAGCTCGCGCTCGATCGTGCGGATGACCTCGATCTTCTCGGGCAGCTTCTCGCGGGGCAGGTGGCTCATGTTGAGCCGGAAGACGTCCGCGCCGGCGCGAAACAGCTTCTCGATCATCTCCGGCGTGTCGGAGGCCGGCCCCAGGGTCGCGATGATCTTCGTGCGGCGTGAACGTTTCAAGGCAGTCTCCATCCCCGGATTGGGCTCCGCCGGCTTCGAAGCGACCGGATCTCGAGCGAGGGCCACAAGCACCGAAGCGGCCGGGAGGTCAAGAACGTCGCGCTCGCCCGGCGGACGCCCGGTCGGACGCGATGCGGCCAGCACATGGGAGCCAGCAGATGGGAGAAACGACCTGGACGACGGAAGAAGGAACCTGGGCGATGGGAGAACGGATCGCGGCGGACACGGGTATGCGGCCCCGCCGCCGTTTCGGGCGCGGGATTCGATCGGGGGAGACGCGGGACGCCGCGAAACCATGAGAGCAAGATGAAAGCCGGTTTCCCGGCGTCCCTGGGTCCGGCCCCGGAGGCCCGAACCCGTCACGTCACGGCGTCTGTCTACGGCGCCGGCGACTCGGCTTGTGGCAGCCCCCCTCCGGTGCCCCGATCCCTCGCGGGATCGACGGCCCCGGCGGCCGGCTTATCATGGCCCACGGCCCCGGACCCGCCTCGTAATGGGCGGGCCGTCCGTTCTCTGGGGGTGCCCCAGATGCCGGGCCGACGGATCGGCCCGCTCCGGAACACCCTGCGTCGCGCGGCGCGGCTCGGGGCGATGGCGAAACCGGGCCATCGACGCGAGCGCCGTCTCCTCCTCCCAAACCCGCCGGCCCGGTCCGCCGACGGGCCTCCCGTCGGGGGAGGCGAGTGACGGGAAGAGAGCACGGAATAGGAATATTGTCAATGTTTTTCGAGCGGCGACCGAGAGGCGCCTCCGCGCTTGCAGACCCTTCGCGGTCGAGTCCTGGGCGGATCGGACGCCCGCGTCCCCTTCGGCCGGTCGCGGGCTCGGAGGACGTCCGCCTGCAACCGTCGTCGAGACTGGGGCCGACGACCACGCGGCGTCGCTTCCGGCCTGTCCGCTTCTGGACGGCGGAGGCATCGGAGCGGACGACCCCGCGACAGCCGCACACGACCCTTCGCGGACCCTCGGACGGTCCGCTTCGCGGCAGCCTTGTCGAGGATGATCGACGTCCGGGTTCGGTGCCTCCTCGCCCGTCCGCTTCCGGGCGGAAAACGCTCCAGAACAGACATCGCCGTCCAGGTTGCTCCCGGTCTATTGCGAACCCGAGGAACGTCTGCTCCGGATGACTATCGCGGAGCGACGATCATCCATGGACGATGCGTTCGACGTCTCACCGCGCATGTCACATCTGTCGGCTCGATCTCGTCCTCATCGGCTGACGCGCGTTTCGCGCTCCTGACGAGCCGGAAGCACGCGCGTCCCACGAAAGGGATGACGATGACGAATGTGATACCCGCCGATGCCGGACGAAGCGATCCGGGATACGCTGGCCCTCGAAGTGGGGGGCGCGAGGAACTCGTGCCCTCGCGCTACGCGGTGCGGATCGGTGAGATCGACGTGCTGGTCGTCAGCGACGGCGTGCTACCGCTCCCGACCAAGATGTTGGGACACAACGTCGACCAGACCGTAAGGGCGGCTTGGCTGAACGACATGTTCCTGCCGACGGAGGCGTTCGACTGGTCGCTGAACGCGGTCGTGGTCCGCAGCGGCGGCCAGACCATCCTCGTCGACGCCGGGTTGGGACTGGACCCGAACCTGAACCTGCCGCGGGCCGGGCAATTGGTGAGACGGCTGGAGGCCGTAGGCATCGATCTCGCGTCCGTGACGGACGTGGTGCTCACCCACATGCACATGGACCATGTCGGAGGGCTCCTCGTCGACGGGGTGAAAGAGCAGCTGCGCCCGGATCTGCGAATTCACGTCGCGGCGGCCGAGGTCAGGTTCTGGGAAGACCCCGACTTCACCCATGTCGACATGCCGCAGGGGTTCCCGGATGCGCTTCGGGCGGCCGCCAGGCGGTTCGCGCAGGAATATCGCAGCCAGCTACGACTGTTCGACGAGGAGCACGAGGTCGCGCCGGGGGTGATCGTCCAACGCACCGGCGGCCATACCCCCGGACACAGCGTCGTCCGCATGGCATCCCGCGGCGACCGGCTGACCTTCGCCGGCGACGCCGTGTTCACGGTCGGGTTCGAACACCCCGACTGGCACAACGGCTTCGAACACGATCCCGAAGAGGCGGCTCGCGTTCGCGTCCGGCTTCTGCGGGAACTGGCAGCAACCGGCGAGCAATTGATCGCGACGCATCTGCCGTTCCCGTCCGTCGGCCGGGTCGCCGTCGATGGCGACGCGTTTCGCTGGGTTCCCGCGTTCTGGGACTACTGAGGGGGCCTGTGCCGATCCGGTCGTCCGTCGAAACCGGGGCTCCGCACGGATGACGCATCGAAAATCGTCCATCCTCGGGATGTGTCCCGGGGATGCGCTTCCACGAGAACGCGCGCCGTCCCGTCCTGGGCACCCCACACGGTCAAATCCTAGCCCGGCCCGGTCGGGCGCATCGATCTTCCGCGCCGATGTCACACGGCGCGGGGCGCGCCTCGTCATCACCACGACGGTCCCGATCGGACCGGAATCGAGAAGGAGCGTCACATGAAGATCGTGGTCATCGGCGGCACCGGGCTGATAGGATCGCAGGTCGTCGCCACCCTGGGGAACGCCGGCCACGAGGTGCTCGCGGCCTCGCCCAAGACGGGGGTGAACGCCGTCACGGGCGACGGCCTCGCGGAGGCGTTGCAGGGCGCCGGCGTCGTCGTCGACGTCGCCAACGCGCCCTCCTTTGCCGATGACGCGGCGATGGACTTCTTCGTCCGCGCCGGACGGAACCTCGCGGCGGCCGAGAAAGCTGCGGGCGTCACGCATCACGTGGCGCTCTCGGTGGTCGGGACCGAGCTCCTGCTCGACAGCGGCTATTTCCGCGCCAAGCTTGCCCAGGAGGAATTGATCGCCTCGGCGGGCGTGCCCTGGACGCTGGTCCGCGCCACGCAGTTCTTCGAGTTCGTCGGCACGATTGCGGGAGCGGCCGTCATCGACGGCGTCGCGCGGGTGACCTCCGCGTCGATCCAGCCGATCGCATCGGCCGACGTGGCTTCGAAGGTCGCGGAAGCCGCGCTGGCCGCGCCGCGGAACGGCATGATCGAGATCGCGGGTCCCGAGCGATTGCCGATGGTCGAGCTAGTAAAGCGCCACTTCGACGGTATCGGTGAGACGCGCGACGTCATCGCGGACGACACGGCGCCGTATTTCGGCGTGGTCCTCGAAGACCGTTGGCTGACGCCCGCGGGACCCGCGTGGCTCTCGGAGCGGCGCTACGGCGACTGGCTGGCGGCGCAGCCGAAGCGCGTGGCCTGAGACCCCTTCCCGATGGACGCGGCGTACATCTCGGCGCTCTCCGCGCTCGCGGGGTCCGCCATAGGCGCGATGGCCTCCTTCGCGACCACGTGGCTGACCCAACACAGCCAGGAGCGCGCGACGCTCCTGGTCCAGGACCGCGCACGCCGGGAAGCGCTCTACGGAGAGTTCATCCGGGAGGCGTCGACCCTGTTCGGCGACGCCTTCCGGCACGGCCTCGACGATCCGGCCAAGCTCGTGAACCTCTATGCCATCGTCAACAAGATCCGGCTTTTCGGGGAGCCGGAGACGTTGGAGGAGGCCGAGCGCGTCATGCAGCGCATCGGCGAGACCTACTTCGCCCCGAACAAGGATCTCGCCGCCTTCGCGGACATCCGCCAGGCCGGCGATCTCGACCCGCTCTGCAGGTTCTCAACCGTCTGCCGCAGGGAACTCGCCATCGCCCGCCGGTGAGATTCCGTGAGGTGTCGGCGCTCCCGCCGCCCCTCCGAACAGCATCGCCATCCGCTGGAGCTTGTCCGGGTTGCGCGTGAAATAGATGCCGACGATCAGGCCGTCCCGGATATCCAGCGCGACGGTCTGGAACGTCCCGCCGGGCTCCAGGCTGAAATACCCCGGCAGGCCATCGATCCAGAGATCCTGCAGCTTCCGGGCATGCTGGATCCATGCCTTCCGCACCACGCCCTCGAACATGCGCGTGACCTTGTCGATTCCGACGATGGGCCTGGGGAACGCATGCACCTTCCCGCCTCCGTCGGAATGAACGACGACGGCGTCGGCGAGCATGGTGCGCAGCGCCGCGACGTCGCCGGTCGTCGACGCCTCGAAGAAGGCCTTCGCGATGCGCGCGCCCTCGTCCTTCTCGATGGGAAAACGCAGCCTTTCGGATTGCACGTGTTTCCTGGCCCTCGCGGCAAGCTGACGGACCGCCGGCGGCTCGCGCCGGAGCGTCGTCGCGATTTCGGCGAGCGGGACCGCGAAGACGTCGTGCAGGAGGAACGCCGCCCGCTCCAGCGGCGACAGCCGCTCCAGGGCCAGCATCAGCGTGAGCGTCAGGTCGTCGCCGAACGCCTCCTCCGGGTCCATGGCGACGGGCTCGGGCAACCAGGTTCCGAAGTAGGTCTCGCGCCGCGCGCGGGCGGACTTCATGACGTCGAGGCAGAGCCGCGTGACCGTGCGCGAGAGGAAAGCGCCGGCCGACGCCACACCGGTATGGTCGACCTGCCGCCAACGGAGCCAGGCGTCCTGCACGACGTCCTCCGCCTCGCCGAGGGACCCGAGCATGCGGTAGGCAAGCCTCACGAGCCGCACCCGCTCCTGCTCGAAAACGAGGGTCGGATCATCGATGGTCGGCATGGCGGAACCACCAGGCGCTGAGGGCGATCGCGATCAGCGCAGGAAGTGTCACTGCAGGGAAGTCGCGGGCCAGGACCTCCGGTCCGCAAATGCCCACCGCAACCTCCCAGACGTGGAACAGCGCATGCCCCGAGAGCCAGATCGCGCCCAGGCTCCAGAGCAGCATACGCGAGCCGGGCCTCACTGCCCCATACGCGAATCCCGCCCCGATCAGTACGAAGATCAGACCGATGTCGCGCAGGAAGTGCTGATTGAACGGGCCTGTCGACGTCACGCCCGGCACCGCGACGTACCAAGCCTCGGGGGCGGCGAGCATGAAAATGCCGTTGCCGACAAATCCTGCGCCGAGAAGGCCCGCCAGGACCGGAATGACGTGGCTCATCGCATGCTCCTCACGTGATCGGTTCACGAGAGGGACGATGCGGGGGTGCCCCGTGTGACATTGGACGCGAGGTTTATCGGGGCCTTCGTCAAAGCCTACGCCCTGCCACGCGCTTGCGGCTTCGGGGGAGACCCCGGCGGACCCCCTCCGCCGGCGATGTCCGCTTTCGGGCTGGAGAAGGACGCCGTTCGCCGGCGATGCCGGGTCGTAGGCGCAGCGTCCGCTCCCGGTTCGAGAACAACGATGCCGTGGTCGCTCCGAGCGGATCGACTGCGCCAGTCCCGGGACGCGGGGGAGGGCGCCCCGACGGGCGGCGGATCTCCCGCGTGGGATGGACCCGAACCCGCCCCGGCCGCGCCTCAGGGCGCCGGCGTCAGCGGCTGATTCGGGTCGGTGAGCTGGATCGTCCAGCTCTTCTGCTCGCCGGTATCGACCTCGTAGAAGCCGTTGCGGTCGAGGCCGCGCGCGAGGCAGTCCTCGACGCCCCGGATCGTGAATTCGCGATCCTTGGTGCACATCAGGGAGCGTCCGCTCCACTCGCCGCCGCGCGTGTAGTCCACCGCGTAGACGTAGTAGAACCGCGCCGCGAGGGAGCCCTTCAGGAGCGTCTCGCAGGCCTTCGGCGCCACGTCCCACCAGCCCTCGGTGACCCAGCCCTGGGGGTCGCGGTAGCCCAGCGCGATGCCGACCTTGCTGGCGGTCTGGTTGCACATGCGCAGGTCGGCGCGGGCGGGGGCGGGGAGCAGCGTGACGGCCAGGAGGGCCACGCCCGCGAGTCCAGGCCTCCAGCGGAAGATCCGGGCGCCGCCGCGTGCGAGGAAGTCCGTCCCGCGCCTCCGGAGGATGGAAGGCACGCTCAGCCGCCACGGGCCGGCCGCCGTACTGGGCGGATCGATCGACGCCGGGCGTGAGACGCCGAGCCCGCGCGAGACCTGAGGCCCGGCGGCCATGCGGTGAGGCGCCGGTCGTGCGATCGATCGCATGTCCTGCCCAGTCTGGACGGCAGCCGAGCCGGGCGCGCTTCCGGCCTCCCCTCGCCGGACAGCGAGGGGAATGCGCGCGTGCCAGGGGCGGAAGCGCGCGCTGCCGATCGGGCGTTCGAACGCCCTAGCCGACGAGGATGATGCGGCAATCGTTGACATTGGTGCGTGTCGGACCCGGCTGCACGAGGTCGCCGATGGTGGCGAAGAACTTCGTCGAATCGTTGTCGGCCAGCATCGCGGCGGGATCGAGCCCGGCGGCGCGGGCGCGGGCGAGGGTCGTCGGGTCGACGAGGCCGCCGGCCGGATCGGTGGCCTCGCCGCGGCCGCCATCCGTGCCGTCGGTGTCGGCGGCGATGCCGAGGATGTCGTCCGCGCCGTCGAGCGCGAGGGCGAGCGCCAGGGCGTATTCCTGGTTCGGACCGCCATGGCCCTCGCCGCGGATGGTCACGGTGAGCTCGCCGCCCGAGATGATCGCGACCTTGCGGCCGGCCTTCGCCAGGTCGAGGGCCATGCGGGCATGCTCGGCGGCGACCTCGCGGGCCTCGCCCTCGACGTCGGGGCCGAGCATCACCGGCTCGTAGCCGGCCGCGGAGGCGGCGGCGGCCGCCGCCTCCAGGGCGTCGATCGGACGGGCGATGATGCGGTACTCGGCCCGGGCGAAGGCGGGGTCGCCGGCCTTCGGGGTCTCGTTGATGGGATCGTTCAGGAGCGCCTTGGCGGTCTCGGGCAGGGGGATGCCGCGGCGCTCGCAGATCGCGCGGGCATCGGCGAGCGTCGTCGGATCCGGCACGGTCGGGCCGGAGGCGATCACGGCCGGGTCGTCGTGCGGCACGTCGGAGACGGCCAGCGTCAGGATCGAGCGCGCGTTGCGCGCCATCATGGCGAGGCGGCCGCCCTTGATGCGCGAGAGGTGCTTGCGCACGGCGTTGATCTCGTTGATCGGCGCGCCGGAGCGCAGCAGGGCCTTGGTGATGGCCTGCTTCTCCGTGAGGGTGAGCTCCCCGGCCGGGGCGATCCAGTTGGCCGAGCCGCCGCCGGAGAGGAGCACCAGTACGTCGTCGTCCGGCCCGGCATCGGCGGCGATCTTCAGGGCGTCGATGGTCGCGTCGATGCCGGCCTGGTCCGGCACCGGGTGGCCGGCCTCGACCATGCGGATCATCGGCGCCTCCTCGCCGTAGCCGTGGCGGGCGACCGCGAGGCCGACGATGCGGTTCGGATCGACGCCGTGCTCCTCCCGGTAGAACCGGCTGGCCACCGCCGCCATGCTGCCGCCGGCCTTGCCGGCTCCCAGGATGATGAGGCGGCCCGGACCCGGGGCGGGCAGGTGGGGCACGAGGCACCGCACCGGGTGGGCGGCGGCGATGGCCTCGTCGAGGCAATGGAGGAGGAGGGCGCGGCGGGTCCCGGTCGAGGCGGGTGCGGTCATGGCGGGTGCGGTCATGGCGTTTCCGTATTCCGATGGTCGATCGCAAAGGCGGCCCGGTGGTTCTCCTCCGGATTGTTGTGCCCCCGGCATGGTGCCGGATTGTTGCCGTCGCGGCGCGATCCGCGATACGTGCTGTGCCCGACGCTCGCCGCCTCGGCAAGCCGCGCCGTCGCGGGACCTCCCCCCGCGACGCGGCCGGCGGCTTGCATCGCCGCCGTCGTCCCGATGCCGCCCGCGCCCAACCGGACCGTGCCTCCCATGCAGCCACCGCATCCCGTCGAGACCATCCCGGGCGATCCCGCCGGGGGCCTGCTCCTGATCTGCGACCACGCCTCGAACCACGTTCCGGCGGACCTGGCGCAGCTCGGGGTGCCGGAGCACGAGTTTGCCCGCCACATCGCCTACGACATCGGCGCCGCCGGAGTGACGCGCCGGCTCGCCGCCGCGCTCGGCGCCCCGGCGATCCTGACCCGCTTCTCGCGGCTGATCATCGACCCGAACCGGGGCCGGGCCGACCCGACCCTGGTGATGCGCCTCTCCGACGGGGCCGTGGTGCCGGGCAACGCCCGCATCGACGAGGCCGGCAAGGCCGAGCGCATCCGGCGCTTCTACGCGCCCTTCGACGCGGCGATCGAGGCCGGGATCGCGCAGGCCGAGGCGACCGGCATCCGGCCCGCCATCGTCACCATCCACAGCTTCACGCCGTACTGGCGCGGGGTGCCGCGCCCCTGGGAGGTCGGCATCCTGTGGGACCGGGACGACCGCATGAGCGCGCCCCTGATCGCCGGCCTGCGGGCCGACCCCGCCGGACTGACGGTGGGGGACAACGAGCCCTATGGCGGCGGCCTGCCCGGCGACACCATCGACCGCCACGCCATGGCCCGCGGCCTGCCGAACGCCCTGGTGGAGATCCGCCAGGACCTCATCGTCGGGGAGGCGGGCCAGGCCGAGTGGGCGGAGCGATTCGCGCGCCTCCTGCGGCCGATGCTGCCGATCCGCGCTTGACGGGAGGCCGCCGCGCGCCGACCTCAGGCCTCGACTGGGAGAACGACCATGACCGAGATCGACGACGCCACCCGCACCGAACTCGAGGCCGCCGTGTTCCGGCGCCTCGTCGCCCATCTGCAGGCCCGCACCGACGTGCAGAACATCGACCTGATGACCATGGCCGGGTTCTGCCGCAACTGCCTGTCGAACTGGCTCAAGGACGCCGCCGATGCCCGCGGCCTGCCGATGGACAAGGAGGAGAGCCGCGCGCGCGTCTACGGCATGCCCTATGCCGAGTGGAAGCGCCTGCACCAGCCGGAGGCGACGGCGGAGCAACAGGCGGCCTTCGCCAAAGCCGCGGCGGAGCCGCACTAAGGTCCCGGTAAGCTTGACGGCTTATCGAGGCGGTTCCGGCGCGGCCCCACGCGCCTCGCAGATCAGGGACACGAGACGACCATGGCCGCATCCGCCGCACCCGCCGTCGACGCTTCCTCCGTCGCCGCCGACCAGCTGAAGAGCTTCATCGAGCGCATCGAGCGCCTCGAGGAGGAGAAGGCCGGCCTCGCCTCCGACATCAAGGACGTCTACGCCGAGGCCAAGGGCACCGGCTTCGACACCAAGGCCCTGCGCAAGATCATCTCGCTGCGCAAGAAGGACCATGCCGAGCGCCAGGAGGAGGAGGCGATCCTCGAGCTCTACATGCAGGCGCTCGGCATGGTCTGACCGACGGGACCGCCGCGCTAGGGCAGCGCCTTCGGCGGCGGCGCGCCATGGGCCGCCCCGGCCGGGTCCGCATCGCGCAAGCCGGCCCAGTGCTTCCACTCGGTCCAGGCTTCCGCCAGGGCCGCCACGGCCGCGTCGCGCGAAGAGACCGTCGCGCCCCGCCGGAACGGCGCCGCGCCGATGTCGAGGTGCAGGCTCCAGGTCCATTGCGCGGCGGGGGCGGGCGCGTCGCTGATGCAATCGACCCGCCCGACGATCAGCGCCCCGCTCGTGATGACGTAGGTCTCGCGCGGGTGGTCCTCTAGGCGGGTATAGATCAGCTTCGCCACGACGCTTCCCGCCTCGATCCCGGACGGGGTCTCCGCCCCGTCACATCCCAACGCCCACCGGCGCGCCGGGTCCCCGGACGACGAAAGAAGCCCCGGAGGCGGGTCCGCCGTCCGGGGGTCCTTCGTGGGTGGCCGGAACCGGCCTCAGAGGCGGGCGGTCTCGCGGCGGTTGAAGGCGAGGGCGCACAGGGTCGCGACGGCGCCGGACAGGAGGTAGACGCCGACCCAGGACAGGCCGAAGCGGCTCGACACGCCGAGCGCCACCAGGGGCGCGAAGCCGGCCCCGATCAGCCAGGCGAGATCCGAGGTCAGGGCGGCGCCGGTGTAGCGGTAGCGCGTGCCGAGATTGGCGGTCACCGAGCCCGAGGTCTGGCCGTAGGACAGGCCGAGCAGCCCGAAGCCGATCAGCACGTAGATCGTCTGGCCCAGTTCGCTGTCGCCGAAGATGATCGGCGCGGCGATGCTCGCCAGGGCGAACAGCCCGATCAGGCCGGCGGCCACGCCCACCAGGGTGCGCCGGCCGATGCGGTCGGCCAGGACGCCGGAGAGCACGATGGTGCCGGCGGCGAGGAAGGCGCCGGAGCATTGCACCAGCAGGAACTCGCCCGCCGAGCGCTGGGTGAAGAGGTGGATCCAGCTGATCGGGAACACCGTCACGAGGTGGAACAGCGCGAAGCTCGCCAGCGGCACCACGGCGCCGATCAGCACGAAGCGGCCATGGCTCCGCAGCAGCTCCAGGACTGGGGTCGGCTCCAGCTCCTGCATCTCCAGCATGCGCGAGAATTCCTCGGTGGCCACGAGGCGCAGGCGGGCGAAGAGCGCGACGACGTTGATCGCGAAGGCCACGAAGAACGGGTAGCGCCAGCCCCAGTCGAGGAAGTCGGCGTTGGAGACGTTGCCGAGGAAGAACGCGAACAGGGCGCTCGCCAGCATGAAGCCGACCGGGGCGCCGAGCTGCGGGATCATCGCGTACCAGCCGCGCTGCTTTTCGGGAGCGTTGAGCGCCAGCAGCGAGGCGAGCCCGTCCCAGGCACCGCCGAGGGCGAGGCCCTGGCCGAAGCGCAGGGCGGCGAGGATCCAGATCGAGAGCGCGCCGATCTGGTGGTAGTTCGGCAGGAATCCGATCGCCATGGTCGAGCCGCCGAGCAGGAACAGGGCGATGGTCAGCTTGGCCGCGCGCCCGTGGCGCCGGTCGATCTCCATGAAGATCACCGAGCCGATGGGGCGAGCGATGAAGGCCAGGGCGAACAGCGCGAAGGCGTAGAGCGTCCCCGTCAGCGGATCGGCGAAGGGGAAGAACACGCCGGGGAAGATCAGCACCGAGGCGATGCCGTAGACGAAGAAGTCGAAGTACTCGGCCGCGCGGCCGATCACCACGCCGATGGCGATCTCGCCCGGCGCGACCCGGTGGTCGCTGGAGGCCTCGTGCGCATCGCGTTCCAGCGACGTGGAGGATGGCACTGCGTATTCTGCGCTCATCGAGGAAACCGTGCTCGCTTCGTGCGTTCGAGGGCGAATCGGGTGCGCCGCAGCGCGCCGAGCCCAGGGATCGGGGACACGTGTACGCCCTGCGTTTCGTCTGCGTCAAAGCGCAGCGTGACGCGCCCCCTGACAAAGAGCGCGGTCCCTTCGCGCCTTCCGTCAAATGATGGGCTCGGTCTATAGCGCGCTTTGTCTTGCGCCCGCTATGAGCCTAGCGCTGATCAGACGCGCCGCGCGCGACTTGTCAGATTGATGCAATGCAGCGAATTGAGAGCCGACGATTCCTCCCTCGGCCAATCGGGGCCGGCGGACGTCGCTCATCCGAGATGGTGCCAGACGAGTCCATGCCGGTCAAAACCCTCCGTACGCTCGCGCTCCTCCCCGTGTCCGGCCTGCTGTCCGGCTGCAACATGGTCCTGATGCAGCCCTCCGGCGACATCGCGACCCGGCAGCGCGACTTGATCCTGGCCTCCACCGGCCTGATGCTCCTCATCATCATTCCGGTCATCGCCTTCACGCTCCTGTTCGCGTGGCGCTACCGCGCCTCGAACACCGAGGCCGAGTACGATCCCGACTGGCACCATTCCACGCAGCTGGAGGTCCTGATCTGGTCGGCGCCCCTGGTGATCGTCATCGCCCTCGGCGCGCTCACCTGGATCAGCACCCACACCCTCGATCCGTACCGCCCCCTGAGCCGCCTCGACGCGGACCGGCCGCTGCCCGCCGGCGTGAAGCCGCTGACGGTCGAGGTCGTCGCACTCGATTGGAAATGGCTGTTCTTCTACCCAGATCAGGGCATCGCCACCGTCAACGAACTGGCCGCGCCGGTCGACGTGCCGATCTCGTTCAAGATCACCTCCGCCACCGTCATGAACTCGTTCTTCATCCCCGCGCTCGCCGGGCAGATCTACGCCATGGCCGGCATGGAGACGAAGCTCCACGCGGTGATCAACAAGGCCGGCACCTACGAGGGCCTCTCGGCCAATTACAGCGGCTCCGGCTTCTCGCGGATGAACTTCAAGTTCCACGGCCTCGACCAGGCCGGGTTCGACCAGTGGGTCGCCAAGGTGAAGGCCGAGGGCAAGCCCCTCGACCGCCAGAGCTATCTCGCCCTCGAGAAGCCGAGCGAGCGCGAGCCGGTGCGCTACTTCTCCAGCGTGGAGAACGGCCTCTACGGCGCGGTGCTGAACATGTGCGCCGTGCCGGGCAAGATGTGCATGAACGAGATGATGCACATCGACGCCATGGGCGGCGCCGGCAAGGAGAGCCACGCCAATCGGGCACGGCTCGAATACGACAACCGCTACGCCGAGCAGGGCATCGAGGCCCCGGCCGCCACGGTGGGCGGCTCGGGCCGCGAATCGCACAGCAAGGAGCAGCCCGAGGGCATGAAGCCGAAGTCGATCGCCCCCGAGGTGAAGCCCGGCGCGGCGCCCGAGCATTCCGGCCACGGCCCCATGGGCCATGACCATTCCGGCCAAGGCCATTCGGGCCAAGACCGCTCGGGCCAGGACCACTCGGGCCACGGCGGCCCCGCCGGCGACGGGAAGGACTCGAAGGGGTCCGACCCGGTGGCGCCCGGCCAACTCAATCGATAGCGCGGACGCCTCGGACGCCCGCGACCCCCGTTCGGCACTCTTCTCTCACGAGCAGGTCCCATGTTCTCCAATCCGGATCTCCAGAAGCTCCTGTTCGGGCGCCTGACGCTCGACGCCGTGCCGCTTCATGAGCCGATCCTCCTCGTCACCTTCGCGATGGTCGGCCTCGGCGGCGTCGCGGTACTCGGTGCACTGACCTATTTCCGCCTCTGGGGTCCCCTCTGGCGCGACTGGTTCACCTCCGTCGATCACAAGAAGATCGGCATCATGTACATCGTGCTGGCCCTGGTCATGCTGCTGCGGGGTTTCGCCGACGCGCTGATGATGCGCGCGCAGCAGGCGATGGCCTTCGGGCCGAACGAGGGCTACCTGCCGCCGCACCACTACGACCAGATCTTCACCGCCCACGGCGTGATCATGATCTTCTTCGTGGCGATGCCGCTCGTCACGGGCCTGATGAACTTCGTGGTGCCGCTGCAGATCGGCGCCCGCGACGTCGCCTTCCCGTTCCTCAACAACTTCAGCTTCTGGATGACGGTGAGCGGCGCCGTGACCGTGATGGCCTCGCTGTTCGTCGGCGAGTTCGCCCGCACCGGCTGGCTGGCCTATCCGCCGCTCTCGGGACCGGCCATGAGTCCGGGGGTCGGCGTCGACTACTACATCTGGGCGCTGCAGATCGCCGGGATCGGGACGCTGCTCTCGGGCATCAACCTCATCGCCACCATCGTGAAGATGCGGGCGCCGGGCATGACCATGATGAAGATGCCGGTCTTCACCTGGACCGCGCTCTGCACCAACATCCTCATCGTCGCCGCCTTCCCCATCCTCACGGCCGTTCTCGCCCTGCTGTCGCTCGACCGCTACGTCGGCACGCACTTCTTCTCGAACGACCTCGGCGGCAACCCGATGATGTACGTGAACCTGGTTTGGATCTGGGGGCACCCGGAGGTGTACATCCTCATCCTGCCGGCCTTCGGCGTGTTCTCGGAGATCGTCTCGACCTTCTCGAGCAAGCGCCTCTTCGGCTACGCCTCGATGGTCTACGCCACCGTCGTGATCACGATCCTGTCCTACCTCGTGTGGCTGCACCACTTCTTCACGATGGGCTCGGGCGCCAGCGTGAACTCGTTCTTCGGCATCACGACGATGATCATCTCGATCCCGACGGGCGCCAAGATCTTCAACTGGCTCTTCACCATGTACAAGGGCCGCATCCGCTTCGAGGTGCCGATGCTCTGGACGGTCGGCTTCATGGTGACCTTCGTCATCGGCGGCATGACCGGCGTTCTGCTCGCGGTGCCGCCGGCCGACTTCGTGCTGCACAACTCGCTGTTCCTGATCGCCCACTTCCACAACGTGATCATCGGCGGCGTGCTGTTCGGCATGCTCGCCGGCATCACCTACTGGTTCCCGAAGGCCTTCGGCTTCAAGCTCGACGAATTCTGGGGCAAGGTGTCGTTCTGGTTCTGGCTGACCGGGTTCTGGTTCGCCTTCATGCCGCTCTACGTCCTCGGCCTGATGGGCGTGACCCGCCGCGTCCAGCACTTCGACGACCCGTCCCTGCAGATCTGGTTCGTCATCGCGGCCTTCGGCGCGCTGCTGATCCTCTGCGGCATCGCCGCCTTCGCGGTCACCCTCGTTGTGAGCGTCCTGCGCCGCGACCAGCTGCGTGACACGACCGGCGACCCGTGGGGCGGCCGGACCCTGGAATGGGCGACCTCGTCGCCGCCGCCGGACTACAACTTCGCCTTCACGCCGGTGATCCACGATCACGACGCGTGGTGGGACATGAAGAAGCGCGGCTACGCCCGCCCCCTCCAGGGCTTCAAGCCGATCCACATGCCGAAGAACACCGCGGCCGGGCTGATCCTCGGGGTGCTGAGCATCGTCTTCGCCTTCGCGATGATCTGGTACATCTGGTGGCTCGCGGCCGTCAGCTTCGCCGCGATCGCGATCGTCTCGATCGGCCACACCTTCAACTACAACCGCGACTTCTACATCCCGGCCGACGAGGTCGTCCGGACGGAAGCCCAGCGGACCTCCCTGCTGGCGGAGCGCGTCTGAGATCATGGCAACCCACGCTTCTCCCGCCATGAACTTCGAGCCGGGCCGAAGCCCGTCGGTGGCGATCCCCCAGGTCGACCCGACGGCCTTCTACGACGCGAAGGGCGAGCATCACCCGGAAGGGAGCACGATGCTCGGCTTTTGGCTCTACCTGATGAGCGACTGCCTGATCTTCGCGGCCCTGTTCGCCACCTACGCGGTGGTGGGCCGGAACTACGCCGCCGGACCGTCGCCGAAGGACTTGTTCGACCTGCCGCTGGTGGCGCTGAACACCTCGATGCTGCTGTTCTCCTCCATCACCTACGGCTTCGCCATGCTGGAGATGGAGAAGGGCGACCTCAGCCGGGTGCAGATCTGGCTGGCGGTGACCGGCCTGTTCGGCCTCGCCTTCGTCGGGCTCGAGCTCTACGAGTTCCACCACCTGATCCACGAGGGCGCCACGCCCCAGCGCAGCGCCTTCCTGTCGGCCTTCTTCACCCTGGTCGGCACCCACGGCCTGCACGTCAGCCTCGGCATCGTCTGGCTGGTGACGCTGATGGCGCAGGTGCACAAGCGCGGGCTGGTGCCCGAGAACAAGCGCCGGCTGCTCTGCCTCAGCATGTTCTGGCACTTCCTCGACGTGATCTGGATCGGCGTCTTCACCTTCGTGTACCTGATGGGAGTCCTGCAATGAGCGCCGCGTCGAAGGCAGGACACGACGACCACGGGCACGGGCACGCCGACGGCGCCAGCCACGGCACCTTCAAGGACTACATGACCGGCTTCGTGCTGTCGGTCATCCTGACCGCGATCCCGTTCATCCTGGTGATGGGCAACGTGATCGGCAACGACCGGATCACCGGCATCGTCATCATGGTCTTCGCCGTGGCGCAGATCGTCGTGCACATGATCTACTTCCTGCACATGAACACGAAGTCGGAGGGTGGCTGGACCATCCTGGCGCTGATCTTCACCCTGACGCTGGTGATCATCACCCTCGCGGGCTCCCTGTGGGTGATGTACCACCTCAACACCAACATGATGCCGCAGCACATGCATATGGGCTGATGGCCGGCCCTCGACCGGCGGCGCGGCGCTCTCGCCTGGCCCTCGCCGCCATCGCCATCGCGGGACTCGTCATGGCGACGGGTCTCGCGGCGCTGGGGACCTGGCAGGTCCAGCGCCGGGCCTGGAAGCACGACCTCGTCGCCCGCGTCGAAGCCCGCGTGCGGGCCGATCCGGTCGAGGCACCCGGCCCCGGCGCCTGGGACGGCCTGACGGCGGAGGCCGATGCCTATCGGCGCGTGCGGGCCTCCGGGCGCTTCCGCAACGATCGTGAGACCCTGGTCCAGGCCGTCACCGACCTCGGTGCCGGGTTCTGGGTCCTGACGCCGCTGGCGCGCGGCGACGGCACCATGATCCTGGTCAATCGCGGTTTCGTCCCTCAGAACCGGCGCGACCCCGCCGCCCGGGCGGACGGGCAGATCGGCGGCGAGACCACGGTCACCGGCCTGCTGCGCCTGACCGAACCGGGCGGTGCCTTCCTGCGCAGCAACGCCCCCGAGGCCGGGCGCTGGTACTCCCGCGACGTCGCCGCCATCGCGGCGGCGCAGGGTCTGACGAGGGTCGCCCCCTACTTCATCGATGCCGACGCCACGCCGAACCCGGGCGGCTGGCCCGTGGGCGGGCTGACGATCGTGCACTTCCCCGACAACCACCTCGTTTACGCCCTGACCTGGTACGTCCTCGCCCTGATGGTGCTGGGCGCGGTCGGCTACACCCTAATCGATGCCCGCCGCGGCGGGCGGCGGGCATCAGCCTGAGGTCAGGCGGCGGCGAGGCCCGCGAGCCAGGCGCCGGCCCGGGTCACATCCGCCTGCGAGAGGCCGTGCCCGACCGGCAGGGTCTCGTGGGTGACGGCGGCGCCGTCGGCCCGCAGGCGTTCGGCGAGCGCGCCCGCATTGGCGGCCGGCACGATCGGGTCGGCCGCGCCCGAGAGCATCAGCACCGGCCGTCCGGCGAGGTCCACCGGCGGCGTCTCGCGCAAAGGCACCATCGGACGCAGCAGCACCGCACCGGCGAGCACCTCGGGATGCAGCAGGAGCAGGGCCGCGGCGATGTTGGCGCCGTTCGAGAACCCGACCGCCACCGGCGCGGCGAGGTCGTAGGCCGCGCGCGCCCCGGCGACGAAGCCGGCGAGGTCGGCCACGCGCCGGCGGATGTCGGCCTCGTCGAACACGCCCTCGGCGAGGCGGCGGAAGAAGCGCGGCATGCCGTTCTCCAGCACGGCGCCGCGCGGCGAGAGCAGGGCGGCGCCGGGCAGCAGGGTCCGGCCGAGGGGCAGGAGGTCGGCCTCGTCGCCGCCGGTGCCGTGCAGGAGCAGGAGCGGCGGCCGGCCGGGCGCGGCGGCGGGCACGAAGCGATGGACGAAGCCCAGGGATGTCTCGGTCATGGCAATCTCGTGGATGGCGGGGGAGGGCGCGCCCGCTCCGGGGGGCGGGCGCCCGTCGCGTCAGGCGATCTCGGGCAGGTGCCCCGCGATCTGGTCCCGGTGCGGCTCCAGGAAGGCCGGCAGCTTGAGGGCGCGGCCCAGGGATTCCACCGGCTCGTCGACGGCGAAGCCCGGCACGTCGGTGGCGATCTCGAACAGCACGCCCCCCGGCTCGCGGAAATAGACCGAGCGGAAGTACTGCCGGTCCCGCTGCTCGGTGACGCCGAGCCCGTGGGTCCGGGTCAGAACCTCCACCATCCGCGCCTGCTCCGCATCGTCCGCCGCCCGGAAGGCGATGTGATGCACCGAGCCGGCGCCCTGACGGCCGGGCAGGAAGCCGCCCACCGCCCGCAGGGTGACGAAGCCGCCCTCCGCGGCGCCGCTGGCGTAGCGGGTCGCAGCCCCCTCGCGGCCGGCCTCCTGGAAGCCGAACACGCCGGTGAGGACCGCCGCCGTGGCCTCCGCCTCCTCGAGGAGCAGGGTGACGCCGTGGAAGCCGCGGATCGCGAACTCCGCCGGGATCCCGGCGCCGGTCCAGGGCGCGTCCGTGTCCGTCGTCTCGGTGCCGACCAGGGCCAGCATCATGCCGTCGGGGTCGCGGAAGCGCAGGGTCGGTTCGCCGTGGACCTGGACCAGGGCCTCGTGGGTCACGCCCTTCTCGATGAAGCGATGGGTCCACCAGCCGATCGCGGCGCGCGGCACCCGGAAGGCGGTCTCCTGGGTCTCGCCGATCCCGACCCGGCCGGGCGCCGCGTGCGCGATCGGGAAGAAGGTCAGGATCGTTCCGGGGCGGCCGGTCTCGTCGCCGTAATAGAGGTGATAGGTGCCCGGATCGTCGAAATTGACGGTCTTCTTCACCAGGCGCAGGCCGAGCACCCGGGTGTAGAAATCGACGTTGCGGGCCGCGTCGCCGGAGAAGGCCGTGACGTGATGGATGCCGTTCGGGGACATGGGACGAACTCCTTCGGGGCCGCACGGCGCCTGGGACCGGCCGTGCTGCGATGACCGGAAGATGGCCCTTGCCTCACCTTTCGAAAATGGAAACGATGGAAAGGCATCGTTTCCGAAAGTCAGCGTATGAAGCTCCCCGATTTCGAGGCCTGGGCCATCTTCGCGAAGGTGGTCGAGACCGGTGCCTTCGGTCGAGCGGCGACCGAACTCGGCATCACCACCGGCACGGTGTCGAAGGCGGTGACCCGGCTCGAGGCGCGGATCGGCGCGCGGCTGTTCCACCGCACCTCGCGCAAGCTGGCGCTGACGGAGGCCGGTGCCGCGGCGCGGGCGGCCGCCGCCCGCATCCTGGCCGAGGGTGAGGCGGCCGAGGCCCAGGCCCGGGACGCGGCGGCGCAGCCGCGCGGCAAGGTCCGGCTCGCCGCGCCGATGTCCTTCGGCGTGCTGCACGTGGCGCCGCGCCTGCCGGACTTCCTCGCGACCCATCCGGGCTTGAGCATCGATCTGCATCTCGGCGACGACCTGATCGACTTGGTCGGCGGCGGCTTCGATCTCGGCCTGCGCATCGCCGCCCTGACCGATTCTTCGCTCCGGGCGCGGCGGCTCTGCACCATCCACCGCTCCCTCGTCGCCACGCCGGACTACCTCGCCCGGCACGGCCGCCCGGCCCATCCGCACGACCTCGCGGTCCATGCCTGCCTCGGCTACGCCTACCTGCCGAGCCCGGATCGCTGGCGCTTCCTCGGCCCCGCCGGCGAGGAGGCCACGGTGGTGCCGGACGGCCCCCTGCGGGCGAACAATGCCGACGCCCTGGCGCCGGCCCTGCGCGCCGGCCTCGGCCTCGCGGTCCAGCCGGACTTCATGGTGTGGGAGGATCTGCGCGACGGGCGGTTGGTGCGGGTCCTGCCGGGCTGGACGCCGCCGCGGATCGACCTCCACCTCGTGACACCGCCGGGCGATCCGCGCCCGGCGCGGGTCACCGCCCTGATCGCGTATCTGGCCCGGGCGCTCTCGGCCGCGCCCTGGGCCGAGGGGCGGGAGGCGACCTGAGACCGGCGCTCAGGCTTCCGCGATCTCGAGGGTGAGGCCGCGTCCACGCAGCACCTTGTCGATGCGCTGGCGCATTTCCGGGCACAGCCGGTTCACCCGCAGGTGAAGCGTGTCGCCCTGCGGCGTTCCGGTGACCCAGAGCCGATAGCGCAGGCCTTCGTCCCGAAGCTGCTCGAGCAGACGCTCGGAGGCGATTCGGTTGGCCTCGTTGTTCATCGCGATGAGGCGTGCATCCATCTCGATCTCTCCTGCTTGCAGGAGTGCAACGCGCAGCGTGGCACTTTTCGTCCCTTCGACCTGGATTCGTGGTGAAGCCGAGCGAATCCAGACCCACCGCAGGAGCCGCGCTTTCGGGGGAACAGAGCCCGGGCGCCGAGGTTCTCGCGGGTGAAACCGCCTGAGGAGGGTGTGATGAGACGCATGGCCATGATCGCCGTCACGGTTCTGCTCGCGGGACCCGCGGCGGCACAGTCGGTGGGCGAGAAGACGGGGGTGAATTCGCTGATCGGGGTCAGCCCCTCCACGGCGGATTTCGTGAGCCAGGCCGGGATCAGCGACCTCTTCGAGATCCAGACCAGCCGGCTCGCGGCCGAGCGCAGCGACGCGGCGACCAAGGCCTACGCCCAGCAGATGATCACCGACCACGAGAAGACCACGGCCGAGATGAAGGCGATGGTCCAGGGCGGGAAGGTCCAGGCGACCCTGCCGACGGCCCTCGACAGCGCCCACCAGGGCAAGCTCGACAGCCTGAAGGGCCTTCAGGGCGACGCCTTCACGAAGCAGTACCACGGCGATCAGGTGAAGGCGCACAAGGACGCCGTCGACCTGTTCCAGCGCTACGCGAAGGGGGGCGACAACCCGGACCTGAAGGCCTGGGCGGCCAAGACGCAGCCGGCCCTCGAACATCACCTGAAGATGGCCCAGGACCTCGACACGTAGGGCAGGCCCTGCCGGGACGGGGCGGGCCATGCCTCGCTCCGGCGCAGCGGCGGGATCAGAAGACCTCGTCGGTGTGGACGTCGAAGCGGGCGAGATGCGCGTAGCCGAAATTGGTGGTGATCGCGACGTCGGTCGCGTCGCGCCCGCGCGCCATCACGATCCGGCCGATGCGCGGCGTGTTGTGGCGCGCGTCGAAGGTGTACCAGGTCCCGTCGAGATAGGCCTCGAACCAGGCCGAGAAATCCATCGGGTCGGGCACCGGCGGAATCCCGATATCGCCGAGGTAGCCGGTGCAGTAGCGGGCCGGGATGTTCATGCAGCGGCAGAACGCGACCGCGAGATGCGCGAAATCGCGGCAGACGCCCTGGCGCTGCATGAACCCGTCCCAGGCCGTGCGGGTGGCGTCGGCGCACATGTAGTCGAAGCGGATCCGGTCGTGGACGTAGTCGCAGATCGCCTGCACCCGGCCCCAGCCCATCGGCGTCCCGCCGAACAGCGACCATGCCGTCTCCGAGAGCTTGTCGGTGTCGCAGTAGCGGCTGCCCAGCAGATAGACGAGCACGTCGCTGGGCAGGTTCTGCACCTCGATCTGCTGCGCGTACGGCGCGTAGGCGTCGGGCAGACCGGAATCCTGGACCACGAAGTCGGCCGAGATCGTCAGGCGACCGGGCGGCGTGACGATGCGCGTGCAGATGTTGTCGAAGACGTCGCGGTAATCCTGGGACGGGATCGGCGGATCGAAACTGATCACGTGGGGGGTCAACACGTCCGGCATCCGGGAGGGATGGACGCTCAACGCGAGGATCATCGGCGTCGGCTGAACCGATTCGAAGGCGATGTCGAACCCAGTCCTGATTTTCATGTCGACCACCTGATCCTGTCCAGAAACACACGCTCTTCGTCTGCGACCGGGCGGCGGGCGCCGCGCCGGTGCGTCAACGCGCCAAGTTCGGATCGGTCACGCGAGGCCCCCCGGCTCCCGGCTCGACTTCATCGACATGTACGCTCACCGTCATGCCCAGGTCGTCCGCCGGAAACCCGAAGAACGATCCGTGCAGCGGTACCGCCTGACGCGGGTCCCGCGCCACCGCGACCCGGATGAGGTCGCGGTTCCCAACGATACCGTTCGTCGGGTCGAACTCGATCCAGCCCGCGCCGGGCAGGTAGACCTGCACCCAAGCATGAGTCGAGCCACCGCCCACGTGCCGGTCGCGATCCCCGCGTGGGTTGTAGAGGTAGCCGGAGACGAAGCGCGCCGCCATGCCGAGGGCGCGCACGGCCTCGATCATCAACACAGCGAAATCACGGCAGCTTCCGCGCTTCAGGCGCAGGGTGGTGACGGGGTCCTGGACGCCCTTCTCGGAGCGGGCGAGATACGCGAAGTTGCGCCGGACGCTGCGGGTCATCTCCGCCAGGAGATCCTGGGTGCCGATCCGGCCGGCGGGCGGCACGAAGCTGCGGGCCCAGGCATCGACCTCGTTGCGGGGGTCGGAATATTGCCGCTCCATCGAGCGGCTGAGATCCGGGATGTCGTCGGCGCCGTAGCCGAAGGGGTAGTAGGCCGCGTGGGCCGCGATCGGGAAGTTCGGTGCCGATTCCGGCGTGTGGTCGAGGGTGATCGCGCATTCGAAGGTGAGCTGCGCGGCGCGGCCCGTGAAGGTCGCGACGGCGACGCAGTTGCCGAAGACGTCGTGGAGCCAGCGCAGACCGCTCGGCTCGGGCGTGATCTTCAGGGTCGCCGAGATCAGGCGCTGGTCGTAGCTGTCGCGCGGTCGGAACAGGATGCGGTGCTCACCGAAGGCCACCGGCTGCCGGTAGCGGTAGGTGGTGAGGTGGCGGACGGACAGGATGGGCAAGGCGAGGGGCTCCACCACGCGGACTCGGCGCGGTCTGGTCGGCACGGACGCTGGGTTCGGGAATGCAAGTCGTGCGCCGGGGCTCGCGCACCGGGCTTCATGCGCCGGGACGCGCCCGGAGTCATCCGCCGAGCGCCGGCTTCGGAACCGGAGGCCCGGCGATGGATCCGCTTCGCGTCAGGACACGATCGGCTGCGGCGCGCTCGTCGCCAGTTCGGCCTCGGTCAGCAGGTCGAAGGGCCGCCAGGGCTTCGCGATGAAGACCGCCTGCTCCGGCAGGGTGCCGGGCCGCTCGGCCCGCCGGCCCGAGGTCACGACCATGCGGGTCGCCGGCCAGAGCAGCGCCACGGCGGAGGCCAGTTGCACCCCGTCCATCGCGCCCGCGAGGCTGACATCGGCGAAGACCAGGGCGACGTCCCCACCGCGCTCGCGCATGATGTTCAGGGCCGCCTCGGCGCTGTCGCAGCCGATCGCGGTGAGTTCGGTATCGCTCAGCAGGGCCTCGGCGAGGGAGCGCGTGGCGGCGTCGTCCTCGACCACGAGG
This sequence comes from Methylobacterium sp. Leaf104, assembly GCF_001422885.1. Classification (GTDB taxonomy): domain Bacteria; phylum Pseudomonadota; class Alphaproteobacteria; order Rhizobiales; family Beijerinckiaceae; genus Methylobacterium. The sequence continues at coordinate 39,259 of NZ_LMMZ01000023.1, forward strand.
GCGAGCTTGGAGGAGCGTGCCCTGTCCGCGTCCGGACGGGCCTCGGGCTCGGGCTGGACCTTGCGGACGAGAACGGCGAGGTGCTCCGGAACGCCCTCGGCGATCAGGTCGTCGTAGAAGGCGGCGAGAGCCTGGCCGATCCGGTCCAGCGACATGCCGGGACTGAGGCTGTCCGCGAGCGATGTCCGGCTGACGGCGGATGGTGAATCCGCGTTCGTACCTTTCGGGTCCGGCAAGCAGGGCCTCCGCGGTTCGTGTCTCGGGACGAACCCGGAAACGGGCTCGCCGACATTAAAGCCGGGAGGACACGGTCAGTTGCGGTAAATCATCCGCGACGCCGTTCGCCCTGTGCGTTTCGGCATCCGATTTCCGCGCGATGCGGTCGCGGCGACGGCCTGCGGCTTCGCTCGGACGGACGCCGCCGTCTCAGTCCACCGTCGCGTCGGCGTAGGCGAGGATGCCGGCCACCGAGCGCACGTCGCGGTAGCGTTCGCCGCGGGTGCTCATCATCGCCTCGAACTTCTCGTGCACCTGCGCCACCGACAGGCTGACCGCCTTCCGGCGCCCGCGCTGGGCGGCGAAGAAGATGGTCTTGTTGGCGCGGGCCGGGCCGGGCAGCATCGAGGCGGCGGCCGCCTTCGGCTTGTCGACCACGCTGGCGAGGAAGTCCTCGGCATCGTCCGGGCCGAGGAAGTGGGCGAGGTAGACCTCGCCGAGGGTGAGTTCGCGGCCGATGCGCAGGGCGATGCGGGCAGCGTCGCGCTTCAGCATCTCGCCGGCCAGCAGGGCGGAGAGGTAGGGGTCGCGGCGCATCTCGAGGATGCGGGTGCGCTCGGCGGCGTCGAGGACGGTGGGACGCCCGTTGTCGCCGGCGACCACCAGGGCCGCATCCGCGGCGAGGCCGTATTTCGGCCCGAAGTCGCGCACGACGCCGAACCAGGTCCGCTCGATGAACTGGAACAGGCCGGTGGCCGAGGAGGTCTGGGCCTGGACCTCGGTCTTGAAGCTGGATTCCTTGTCGGCCACCGCCATCAGCAGGACGGGGTCGGTCTGCACCGCCTGGGCGGCGCGGACGATCTTCTGCACCAAGTGGCGCCGGATCTTCATCGGCCCGAATTCGAGCACCTCGTTCGGGTCGCCCACCGAGCTCTCGGTCAGGAGGTAGTCATAGGAGACGCGGTCGACGGCGTTGGAGCCGAGTTCGGTGTCGAGGTCGTGCACCGGGGCGAAGGCCGAGGAAGCCGTGATGACGGCGCGCGACGCGGGGGCGATCGCCTGGGCGGAGGCCTGCAGGATCACCGGCACCGGCTGGATGCGCGGGCGCGGCATGGTGATCTCGGTCATCGCGTGGGCCGACTGCACCACACCGGTGTCCGGGCCGACCCCGTAGGACAGCACGGCGCCGAGGCCGCCGGCCAGCAGCAGCATGGACAGGACGGAGCGGGTGAGCGCGGGGCGGCTGCCATGGTCGCGGCCGACGCGGCCCCCGAGGGTCAGGGCATCCGAGGCCGGCGAACCGGTGCCGAAACCGGAGCGCGGCGCGAGCGAGCCCTTGGCGAAGACGGTCCGTGACGATCCGACATTCCGACCCTGCATCTGCGCGACCCAACCCCGTTCCCTGGCGACGGATTGAGATTAGCTTGACAGATGTGGCGACAACACGGCCCAGTTTGGGGCAATCCCGTGGCAAGTTTGGCACGGTGTCCAGAGCGTTTTCGCACATCGCGGCCCGGGCGCGGGCCGAGGGGAAACGCCGAACGCGGCCATGCCCGAGCACGACCGCCGCAGAACCATCATCGGATGGGAATGGTACCACTGCCCCGGCTCGAACGGGGGACCTCTTGATCCACAATCAAGCGCTCTAACCAACTGAGCTACAGCGGCACTGCGGGCGATCTATCCCGAGCCGCGCCGCATTTCAAGCCGCCTTCGGCCGATCGCCGCCAAAAGTATCGGCCGTCCCCCGCCGGTTGCGGCGGGGCGGGCGCGCCCAAGATAGACCTGCCAAAGGTAGACCCGCCGGAGGGCAGAGCTGTCGACGCAGAGCGGGCCGGCAGGCTAAGCAGGGCGCGGGTCCGTCTCCCGCGCGCTCTCCTCCCGGCGCCCGCCCCCGACACCGGTCGATGCCACCGCCACCCGTCTCCTCCCGCCCGCCGCTCGCCCAACAGGTCCTCGTGCAGGCGCCCGGGCAGCTTCGTGCCCTGGTGCGCGGCAGCGAGATCGGCTTGATCGTGCTGGCCGCCCTGATCGGGTGCTGCGGCGGCGTCGCGGTGGCGGCCATGAACCTCGCGACCCAGAGCATGCGCGAGTTGCTCTACGGCCTGCCGCCCGGCCTGCGCCTCAGCGCGGCCACCGACCTTCCGCCCCTGGTGATGCTGCTGGCGCCGGCCTTCGGGGGCGTGCTGCTGGCGCTGTTCACCCTCGCCCTGCGCTGGCGCGGCCGCCCCCGCCGCGCCGTCGTCGACCCGATCGAGGCGAACGCCCTGCATGGCGGCCGGATGTCGATCCGCGATTCCACCGTGGTGGTGATCCAGAACACCATCTCTAACGGCAGCGGCGTCTCCGTGGGGATGGAGGCGGCCTACACCCAGTTCTGCGCCGGCCTCGCCTCCCGCCTCGGCCTGTCGTTCGAGCTGCGCCGGACCGACCAGCGCACCCTGGTCGGCTGCGGGGCGGCGGCCGCCATCGCGGCGGCCTTCGGCGCGCCCCTGACGGGCGCCTTCTACGCCTTCGAGCTCATCATCGGCACCTACTCGATCGCCACCCTGACCCCGGTCGTGGTCGCCGCCCTCTGCGGCAGCGTCGTCGCCCGCGCCCTGGTGGCGCAGACCGCCCTCGTCGCCGTCGAGCGCGCCGACGCCATCGCCACGACGGCGCTCACCACCCTCGACACCGTGCCGAGCCTCGTCCTCGGCCTCGTCTGCGCCGGCCTCGGCATCCTGATCATGCGCGGCGTGACCCTGGTGGAGGCGGCCTTCCGCGCCACCCGCCTGCCGACCCTGTGCGTCCCGATCCTCGGCGGGTTCTGCGTCGGCGGCCTGGCGCTCCTCGCCTCGCCGCAGGTGCTCTCGGGCGGACACGGGGCGCTGCACCTGCACCTCGACGCCCACGGCACCCCCACGAGCCTGTCCGCCCTGATCCTGCTGTTCGTCGCCAAGGCGACCGCCTCGGCGATCTCGATCGGGTCGGGCTTTCGCGGCGGCCTGTTCTTCGCCTCGCTGTTCCTGGGGGCAATCGCCGGCGAGATCTTCGCCGCCGGGATGCCGCTGATCCTGCCCGGCCTCGCGGCCTTCGGGCTGACCCCGCTCGCCTACGCGGTGATCGGGATGAGCGCCCTGGCGGTGGCGGTGATCGGCGGGCCGCTGACCATGACGTTCCTCGCCCTCGAACTCACCGGGAGCTTCCCGATCACCGGCCTCGTGCTCGTGGCGGTGATCGCCTCGTCCCTGACGGTGCGCAAGACCTTCGGCTACTCCTTCGCCACCTGGCGCTTCCACCTGCGCGGCGAGAGCATCCGCAGCGCCCACGACGTCGGCTGGATTCGGAGCCTCACCGTCGGGAAGCTGATGCGCCGCGAGGTGCCGACGGCCAGCCTCGATCAGACCCTCGCGACCTTCCTGCGCAAGCACCCGCTCGGCTCGCCCTCGCGGGTGGTGATGGTGGACGGCGACGGGCGCTATGCCGGCATCATCCTGGTGCCGGAGGCCCACGCGGCCCTGCGGGAGGCGGCGGACGGCTCGCCCGATCTCGCCGGGCTGCTGCGGCACGCGGACGACGTCCTCACCGCCGACATGAACGCCAAGGTCGCCACGGCGATCTTCGACCGCACCGAGAGCGAGGCCCTGGCGGTGGTGGAGGACCTCAAGACCCGCAAGGTCATCGGCCTCCTCACCGAGAGCCACACCCTGAAGCGCTACAGCGAGGAGCTGGACCGGCAGCGCCGGGCGGTGCTGGGCGAGACCGGTTGAGGGCGCTCAGGTCGTCCGGCCGGTGACGCGGCGCCAGCCGACATAGCCGCAGGCGAGCAGGCTCGCCCCGCCCATCATGACGAGGCTCCAGCCCCAGTCGCTCGGCAATTGCCCGTCCACCGGATGCAGGACGAGCCCCGTGGCCAGCACGAGACCGAAGCCGGTGACGATGGCGGAGACCAGAAGCCCGAAACGGATCCCGATGCCCATGGGAAGAGTGCCTTCTCGATCGAGATGGGCCGGTCGCCCTCGCGAGGCGGCCGGCGGGTCGGAGCATCACTTCTGCGGCGCGGTCGAGGCCGTCGCGGCGGCCGGGGTCGCGGTCTTCTGCGGGGTGCCGAGCACGTCGACCACGTCGAAGCGGACGCCGTCCTCCACCTTCTTCAGGAGGGCGTTGCCCTCGTAGTACTGGCCCTGGCCGATCAGCTTGGCGGCCTGGTCGACCTCGGTCGTGGTCTGGTTCAGGGGCACGACGGCGAGGACGAAGTTCACGTCGACGCCGGCGAGCTTCAGCCCATCCATGGCCGCCTTGCGGTCACCCTTCTCCAGGCTCTTGTTGGCGCTCGCCACCGCGGCGGCCTTCGTCGGCGTCGCCACGAAATCCTCGCCGAGGGTCAGCTGCCCGTCGACCGGGAGCCAGGCGGTGGGCGGGGTGGACGCCTTGGCCGGATCCGCCGGCTTGGTCGTGTCGGCCTTCTTGGTCGTGTCGGCCTTCTTGGCCGTGTCGGTCGGCTGGGCCGGAGCGGTCGGCTTGGCCGGGCCGCGCAGGTCCGCCTCGGCCTTGGTGTAGACCGCCTCGTCGGTCTTGGCCTTGGCCAAGGCGGCCTGGGCCTTTCCGATCAGGTCCTTGGCCAGGGTCGGATCGGCGTCGAAGATGGCGATCCGGGCGAGATGCAGGTCGTGGAAGGCCTGGGCGCCGTCCTTCGACAGCTTGCCCACGTCCGTGTCGGCCGCCTGCTGCGCGGCGCCGACCGGCGGAGCGGCCGGGGCCTTCACGGCGTCGTTGGCGAGGGCGACTCCGCCGAGGAGGGAGGTGGCGGCGAGGAAAGCGGCGACTGTTCTGGTCTTTGTCATGGCAATACCTCCGAAGACGAGCGGCGCCAAGCATCTCGGGCCACCTTGACCTGTCCGCGCCGAAGCTCTCTTCTGATCTCGACTGTGATCCCGCTCCTTTTCGAAGTCACCTTAAAGAATCGTCAGGTTCGGTTCATGCGATCCGGCTTGACAGGGGCCGGGATCGGGCGGCCGCCCTCGCGCGAACGGGCGGCCGCCGGCGCCCGGAAACCGGGCATGAAAAAAGCACGCGGTGCGCCGGCACCGCGTGCTCCCGGAGTTCGGAAAGATCGTCGTCTCAGGCGGCCGAGAGCCGGGTCTTGCGCATCAGGGCCTCCTCGACCGTACCGTCGCCGTCGAGGTAGCCGTGCCGCTTCGGGTTCGGCATGATCAGCGAGCCGATGAAGGCGATGCCGAGCATGACCGTCACGTACCAGAAGAACGTGCTCTCGGAGCCGACCTGCTTCAGGTAGAGCGCGACCATCTCGGCGGTGCCGCCGAACAGTGAGTTGGCGATGGCGTAGGAGAGGCCGACGCCGAGCGCCCGCACCTGCGTCGGGAACAGCTCGGCTTTCACGATGCCGCTGATGCCGGTGTAGAAGCTGATCACGATCAGCCCGATCATGATCAGGGCGAAGGACAGGACCGCGTTCTGGGTGGACCCGATCGCCGTCATCAACGGCACCACCATGAGGGTGCCGAGGCCGCTGTAGAGCAGCATGTTGGCCTTGCGGCCGATCCGGTCGGAGAGCCAGCCGAAGAACGGCTGGATGATCATGTAGACGAACAACGCGGCCGTGGAGATCTGCGAGGCCGTGACCTTGTCGATATGCGCCGTGTTGAAGAGATATTTCGGCATGTAGGTGGTGAAGGTGTAGAAGCTCAGCGAGCCGCCGGCGGTGTAGGCCAGCACCACGCAGAATGCGCGCCAGTGCTTGAACAGGGCCGAGAAGGTGCCGGAATCCTTCTTGGCCATGTCCTCCTTGGTGGCCGTCTCGTCGAGGGACGAGCGCAGGTAGAGGGCGACCACCGCCGCGATGGCGCCGATCACGAACGGGATGCGCCAGCCCCAGGCGGTCAGTTCCTGGGCGGTGAGGAAGCTCTGGAGGATGATCAGCACCAGCGAGGCGAGGAGCTGGCCGCCGATCAGGGTGACGTACTGGAACGAGGCGAAGAAACCGCGCCGGCCCTTCACGGCGATCTCGCTCATGTAGGTGGCGCTGGTGCCGTACTCGCCGCCCACCGACAGGCCCTGGATCATCCGGGCGAGCAGCAGCAGGGCCGGCGCGAGCTGCCCGACCGTGGCGTAGGTCGGCAGCACCGCGATCATCAGCGATCCGGCGCACATCATCAGCACCGAGATCAGCATCGACGTCTTGCGGCCGAGGCGGTCGGCGATGCGGCCGAACAGCCAGCCGCCGATCGGGCGCATAAAGAAGCCCACCGCGAACACCGCGGCAGATTGCAGGAGCTGACTGGTGCTGTCGCCGGCCGGGAAGAACACCGGCGCGAAGTAGAGCGCGAAGAACGCGTAGCAGTAGAAGTCGAACCACTCGACGAGGTTGCCCGACGAAGAGGCGACGATCGCCTTGATCCGGCGTCGGTTGTCGGCGGCGTCTTCCGCCTTCGTTGTGATGGTGCCGGCCCCACCTGTCATCCGTTCCGTCCCTGTGCTCTGCGCAACGCCGTTCCGCGGCTCGCTTTGGCGGGACGTTACCGCCTGAGCCGATTTTCACAAGGGCGATCAGCAGGTTGCAGGAGACAGACAAGCTCATCATGAAATCAGGCTGTGGAAGACCCAAGCTTGAGCTCGGCTGGACTGATCCGACAGGTCGGAAATCTGGAGCCTGAAGATCAGCGCAAGAAAACCGGGAACGGTTTGTCGAAGATGTCCGTTGCGGGGGGCATCGACGTCGAGCGGCGTCTGGCGGCAATGAGAGTGGAATCGATCCCATGAGCAAGCTCTTTCGGAGCACGGTGACGGCGGCGGCCCTGGTGATTGGTGCGGCGAGCGCATTCGCGCAGGGCGGACCCGGCGGTGCCGGCGGCGGTGCCGGCGGCGGGGCGGGCGGTGGCGCTGGCGGTGGCGCTGGCGGAGCCGGAATGGGTGCCGGCGGCGGCGCCGGGGCAGGCGGCGGAGCCGGTGGCGGCGCAGGCGGTGGAGCCGGCGGCGGCGGGATGCGCGGCGGTGCGGGTGGCGGCGCAGGCGGGGCCGGGATGCGCGGAGGTGAGGCCGGCGGTGCCGGTGCGGCCGGTGGCGCACAGCGCGGCGAGGCCGGCGGAGCCGGTGCCCGTGGCGCCGAGGGCGGCGCAGGTCGCCAGGACGGCCGTTCGGGTCCGGCGGCCGGCGAACGCGGTGGCCGCGAGGACGGCGGAGCCGGGGCGCGGGGTGATCGTGACGGCAAGGCCGATCGTGACGGCCGGTCGGATCGCGACGGCAGGGCGGACCGGGATGGCAAGGCCGATCGGGATGGCAAGGGCGTTCGCGGGGACCGGGATGACCGCGGGGGCCGTGACGGCCGGGCGGATCGCGAGGGCCGAGGCGGTCGTGGCGACCGCGGCGATCGCGGTGCGGTCCGGGGTGCCTATGGCCGCCTGGGTGCGCCGCAGCGGACGGAATTCCGCCAGAGCGTGTTCCGCCGCGGCGTTCCGCGCCTCGCGGCCGGCGCCTTCGCGCTCACCGTCGGCACGGCCATCGCCCGCAGCTACACCCTCTACAACCTGCCGCCGGACATCGTCCGGATCGCGCCGGAATACGAGGATTACCGCTACGTGCTGGTGGACGACGACATCGTCATCGTCGATCCCGATACCTACGAGATCGTCGACGTGATCCGCGGCTGATCCGAGCGATCAGGATTCGGGGAGGGGCGGGGCTTCGGCTTCGCCCCTTCGCGTGTCCGCTCAACGCTTGCGGTCGAGGAGCCCGGAGACCACCCGGGCGGTGTAGTCGACCATCGGCACGATGCGCGCGTAGTTCAGGCGCGTCGGCCCGATGACGCCCACCACACCGACGATCTTCTGCGAACCGTCGCGGAAGGGCGCCGCGATCATCGACGAGCCGGAGAGCGAGAACAGCTTGTTCTCCGAACCGATGAAGATCCGCACGCCCTCGCCGCCCTCGGCCCGGGACAGGAGCTCGATCACGTCCTTCTGGGTCTCGAGGTCGTTGAACAGCAGGCGGATGCGCTCGAGATCCTCAGCCGCGCGCAGGTCGTCGAGGAGGTTGGCCTGTCCGCGCACGATGAGCTGACGGGCATCCGAGGGGCCGACGCTCACCGCGAGGCCGGCATCGACCAGGCGCTCGGTGATGACGTCGAGCTCGCGCTTCATCGCCTGCCGGCCCGATTCGATCTCCGCCCGCAACGTTCCGAGGGTCCGGCCCTGCAGGCGGGCGTTCAGGTAGTTCGAGGCCTCCTGGAGCGCGCTGGCCGGCAGGCCCGGCGGCAGGTCGAGGAGGCGGTTCTCCACCGAGCCGTCGTCGGAGACGAGCACGACCAGGGCGCGCGTCGGATCCAGGCGCACGAACTCGATGTGCTTGAGATGGACGTTGGTCTTGGTGGTCAGGACCACGCCGGCGCCGCGCGAGATGCCCGAGAGCAGCATCGAGGCCTCGGCGAGGGCGGAATCGAAGGTGTGGCCCGAGGCGGCCGCGCGCATCTGCGCCTCGATCCGCTCCTGCTCCTCGCGGCCGACATCGCCGAGTTCGAGCATGGCGTCGACGAAGAAGCGCAGGCCCTGCTCCGTGGGCAGGCGGCCGGCGGAGGCGTGCGGCGCGAAGATGAGCCCGGAATGCTCGAGGTCCGCCATCACGTTGCGGATCGAGGCCGGCGACAGCGCCATCGGCAGGATGCGGGCGAGGTTGCGCGAGCCGACGGGCTCACCGGTCGTGAGGTAGCTCTCGACGATCTGCCGGAAGATCTCGCGCGAGCGCTCGTTCAGCGCACTGAGCACCTGCATCTGCTGCGATGTCGAGAAGGGGCGGGCGGGCTCTGTCACGATCCATTCCTGAGGGGGAGAGTGTGACGATCTCCAGTGCTTTACACAATGCTTCCCGCGGTCGCCCCCCCGGGGGAGATCACGCGGCGGCGAAGAAACAGCTTGGCCGTGTGAGGCGTTCCGGGGGGTTCGTGCGTTGCTCAAGCCCATCGTCGAAGGCGGGCCGCGAGGCCGGGCCGACGACGACGGGACCCTGCCGATGTCCAGCTTGCGCGTATCGCACAGAGGAGTGACCATCCCATGAGACCCACCGCCCGATCCGGTCTGATCAAGTCCCTTGCCATCGTCCTGGCGATGGTCGGTGCGATGCTCTTCGGGGCACCACAGGGCGCCCAGGCCGCCCCCGCCATCGTCTCGTCCGAGGTCGCCGGCCCCGCCGCCACGATCACCGACGTGCAATATGGCGGCCACTGGCGCCACCACGGCCGCGGCTTCCGCCACCATCACCACCATGGCCGCCACTTCGGCCATCGTCACCACCGCCACTTCGGCCACCATTACGGCCGGCGCCACGGCCACCATTACGGTCATCGCCGCTACCGCTACTGATCCGAAGCGCGGCCTCGCTCGCCAGGCAGCGCGCCTGGCGTGTCGGGGCGCCCTTCCGGGACAGGGGCGACTCCTGCCGGATGGGGGCGACTCTTGCCGGACGTCCCCCCGAACCGTAAAGCCGCTCTCCATCACATCCGGAAGGAGAGCGGCATGCGGCCCTCGAAGCGCGCGACCGACGAACTGCGCAACGTCACCCTGGAGCGCGCCGTCTCCCGCCACGCCGAGGGGTCGTGCCTCGTCAGCTTCGGCGACACCAAGGTGCTCTGCACGGCCACCCTGGAGGAGCGTGGCCCCGGCTGGCTGCGCGGCTCGGGCAAGGGCTGGGTCACGGCCGAATATGCCATGCTGCCCCGGGCCACCCACGAGCGCACCCGGCGCGAGGTGAATTCCGGCAAGCCGTCCGGCCGGACCCAGGAGATCCAGCGCCTGATCGGCCGATCCCTGCGCGCCGTCACCAACCTTCCGGCCATGGGCGAGCGCCAGATCACGGTCGATTGCGACGTGATCCAGGCCGATGGCGGCACCCGCACCGCCGCGATCACCGGGGCCTGGGTCGCCCTGCACGACTGCTTCGCCTGGATGCGCGGCCGCTCGATGATCTCGGTCGACCCCCTGCGCGACCACGTGGCGGCGATCTCCTGCGGCATCTACAAGGGCAAGCCCGTCCTCGACCTCGACTACGCCGAGGATTCCGGGGCCGAGACGGATGCCAACTTCGTCATCACGGGCACCGGCGGCCTCGTCGAGGTGCAGGGCACCGCCGAGGGCAAGCCGTTCTCGGAGGAGGAGCTGTTCGAGCTGATGCGGCTCGCCAAGGGCGGCATCCAGTCCCTCGTCGCCCTCCAGAAGCAGGCCGTGGCGCCGGGAGCCTCCGTATGAGCGGGCACCGCATCCTCACCGGCCGCGTCGTCATCGCGACCCACAATGCCGGCAAGCTCGTGGAGATGCGCGAGCTGCTGGCGCCGTTCGGCGTCGACGCGGTCTCGGCGGGCGAGCTCGGGCTGGCCGAGCCCGACGAGACCGGCACGATGTTCGCCGAGAACGCCGCCATCAAGGCGCTCGCCGCGGCCACGGCCTCCGGCCTGCCGGCCTTCGCCGACGATTCCGGCCTCTGCGTCAATGCCCTCGATGGGGCGCCGGGGCTGTTCTCGGCGCGCTGGGCCGGTCCCTCCAAGGATTTTTCGGGCGCCATGGCGCGCATCGCCTCGGAGCTCGACAAGCGCGGCGCCACCACCCGGCGCGCGCATTTCGTCTCCGCCCTGGTCATCGCCTGGCCGGACGGGCACACCGAGACCTTCGAGGGCCGGGTCTTCGGCGAGCTGGTGCCGCCGCGCGGCGCGGGCGGCTTCGGCTACGACCCGATGTTCCTGCCCGACGGCCACGACCGCACCTTCGGCGAGATCTCCTCGGAGGAGAAGCACGGGGTCGACTGGCAGACCGGCAACGCCCTCTCGCACCGCGCCCGCGCCTTCGTGCTCCTGGCCCAGACCTGCCTGCGGCGTCCCTGAGACCGGCGCCGGGATTGCCAAACGGCGGCCCCGCGCGCACATCCGCCCCATGACGTGCGCCGCATGACCGAACCGACAGGCCCGGACCACCCGACCCGCGACGCGGGCTTCGGGGTCTACGTGCACTGGCCCTTCTGCGCCTCGAAGTGCCCCTATTGCGACTTCAACAGCCACGTGCGCCACGCGCCCGTGGACGAGAGGCGCTTCCTCAAGGCCTTCCGGACCGAGATCGCCCACGTGGCCGCCCGCACGCCCGGCCGCACCGTGTCCAGCGTCTTCCTCGGAGGCGGTACGCCCTCGCTGATGCAGCCCGCCACCGTCGCGGGGCTGCTCGACGCCATCGGGGGTGCCTGGGCCGTGGCGCCCGGCGTCGAGATCACTCTGGAGGCCAACCCGACCAGCGTCGAGGCGGAGCGATTCCGCGGCTACCGGGCCGCCGGCGTCAACCGCGTCTCCCTCGGCGTCCAGGCCATGGACGACGTCTCGCTGAAGCGGCTCGGGCGCCTGCACAGCGCGGCGGAAGCCATGGCGGCGGTGCGGGTCGCGGCGGCGCATTTCGAGCGCTACTCCTTCGACCTGATCTACGCGCGCCCGGACCAGAGCCCGGCCGCCTGGCGGGCCGAGCTCGAGGACGCCATCGCCCGGGCGGCGGAGCACCTGTCGCTCTACCAGCTCACCATCGAGCCGGGCACGCCGTTCTTCGGCCTCGCCGCCGCCGGCAAGCTGGTGCCGCCCGACGACGATTCCGCGCGCGCCCTCTACGACGTCACACAGGAGGTCTGCGACCGGGCCGGTCTGCCGGCCTACGAGATCTCCAACCATGCCCGGCCGGGCGCGGAATCCCGCCACAACCTGCTGTACTGGCGCTACGGCGAGTATGCGGGCATCGGCCCCGGCGCCCATGGGCGCCTCCTCGGGGAGACGGGCCGGATCGGCACCGTCACCGAGCGGGCGCCGGAAGCCTGGCTCGCCCGGGTGGAGGCCCAGGGCCACGGCATCGTCGAGACCGAGGCGCTGGCGGCCTCCGACCAGGGCGACGAGTTCCTGATGATGGGCCTGCGCCTGCGCGAGGGCATCGACCCGGGGCGCTACGCCGCCCTCAAGGGACGCGCCCTGGATTCAACCCGGATCGACGACCTCGTCGCCGAGGGGCTGATCGCGCGCCGATCCGACGGCCGCATCGCCGCGACGCCGGCCGGCGCGCCGGTGCTCAACGCCGTGGTGGCGGCGCTCGCCGCCTGATCAGGTCCCCGAGGGGCCGAGCGTGCGGGGAGCCGGACTGACGATGGCGGGCGCGCCGGAGCGGATCTCGTAGACCGCCAGCGCCCGGTCGCTCGGGCCGTCCGGCCGGAACCGGAAGGTCCCGTCCACGCCGGAGAAGCCCGAGGGGTTGGTCAGCGTGCTGTCGGCGAAGCGCTGCGAGCCGAACTGGCGCGACAGCGCCGCCGTCAGCGAGACCGCGTCATAGGCCAGGGTGGCGACCCGCGGCGGCACAGCGCCGAAGCGCGCTTGGTAGCGCTGCGAGAAGCCGTTGAAGCCGCCTGCGTCCGGCGCCGCGAACCAGCCGCCCTGGAGGGCGGGCAGCGCGAACACGCGGGGATCGTTCCAGACGGCGGTGCCGATCGGCCGGACGCGGCCGGGGACGAACCCGGCCTTGGTCAGGGCGAGGGCGACGGTGGCGAGACCGTCCGGCGTGTCGGGGATGAAGAGCGCGTCGGCCTGGGCCGCCGGCCCGGTGATCAGCCCGCCGAGGCGCCCGACGGCCGCGGCCGGGTTGCCGGCGGGATAGCGCTCGATCGCCACGAGCCGCGCGCCCTTGCGGGCCACCGCTTCGCGGAACTGGGCTTCGACGGCGTTGCCGTAGCTCGAATCCGGGATCATGGCCGCGAAGGACTTGCGGCCGGCGGCAACGGATTCGTCGACCACCCGGTCGACCTCGGCCTGGGGCAGGAAGCTCAGGAGGTAGGTGCCGCGCGCGGCCACCCCGGCGTCGGTCGAGAAGGCGATGAGGGGCTTGCCCGCCGCGCGCGCCACGCCGGCCGCCGCCTGCACGTTGGCCGCGAAGAGCGGGCCGAGAACGAGTTCGGCCCCGTCCGCCACCGCCGCCTGCGCGGCCTCGCGCGCGCCGTCCGGCGCGCCGCGATCGTCCTTCACCAGGATCTGCAGGTCGGGCTTCTGGAAATCCTCGATGGCGAGTTCGGCCGCGTTGCGCATCGCGAGGCCCACCGCCGAGCCCGGCCCGGTCAGCGGCACCACCAGGGCGACCTTCACCGATCCGGTGCCGATCCGTCCGCCCGCGGCGGGAACCGGCGCATCCGCGGCCACGGCGTCCGGCTGGGGCGGCGGCGCACGGTTCGAGAAGCGGCCGCCGCCATCGGGACCGCCGACGCAGGCTGCGAGCAGGAGCAGGGTCGAGATTCCGACCAGCCCCGATTTCAGCCTGTTCGCGCGCGTCATCGGTGGCCCCCCTGTCGCCGGCTGACGACCCACGCTTGCAGTCTAGGGGCGAAAAGTAAATGTGAGCCGACGCCCTCCCGTGCATTCCGCAGCGGGGGCCGATCGTGGCAAGGTCCGGCCATGACCCAGAAGATCGATCCTCGTCCCCGGCGGCGCCGCGACCCGGCCGCCACGGGCTCCGGCGCCCGCCCGCCCGCCACCTTCACGGCCTTCGGCCTCGCCGCGGAGGCCGAAGCGATCGAGCCCGGCCTGCACGTGGTGGCCACCCCGATCGGAAACCTGAAGGACGTCTCGTTTCGCGCGCTGGCGACGCTCGCCGCCGCCGACGCGGTCCTGGCCGAGGACACCCGCGTCACCCGTACGCTCTTGATGCATTACGGGATCACCACGCCGCTGGTGGCCTATCACGAGCATTCCAACGCGGCGGTGCGCGAGCGGATGGTCGCCCGGATGCAGGCCGGCGAGGCCCTGGCCCTGGTCTCCGACGCGGGCACGCCCCTCGTCTCCGATCCGGGCTTCAAGCTGGTCCAGGCGGCGATCGAGGCGGGCCTCGCCGTCACGCCCATCCCCGGCCCCTCGGCGGTGATGACCGCCATCGTCGCCGCGGGCCTTCCCACCGACCGCTTCTTCTTCGAGGGCTTCCTGCCGACAAAATCGGGTGCCCGGCGCAACCGCCTGGAGGCGCTGGGGGGCATCCCCGGCACCCTCGTGCTGTTCGAATCCCCCCATCGCCTGCCCGAGATGCTGGTCGACGCCGTCGAGGTCCTCGGGGCGACCCGCCCGGCCGCCGTCGCCCGCGAGCTGACCAAGCTCTACGAGACGATCCGGCGCGGCAGCCTCGCGGATCTCGCCGCCCTCTACGCGGAGGAGGGCGCGCCCAAGGGCGAGGTGGTCGTGATCATCGGAACGCAGGACGAAGTTCCGGACGAGGCGCGGACCGATGCCGGCATCGACGCGGCCCTCACGGCGGCGCTCGCCCGGCACTCGATCAAGGACGCCGCGACCCTGGTGGCGGAGGAGACCGGCCAGCCCCGCCGAACCGTCTATGCCCGTGCCCTGGCCCTGGCCCGGCGCGACGATGAGGGCTGAGGGCGGCGCCGCCGAGCGCCGGCGCAGCACCGAACTGCGCGGCCGCACGGCCGAGACCTTGGCGCTCCTCGCCCTGATGCTGAAGGGCTATCGCCCGCTCGGGTCGCGCTTTCGCGCGGCGGGCGGCGAGATCGACCTGATCGTCCGCCGTGGGGCGACGATCGCTTTCGTCGAGGTGAAGGCGCGGGGGACGCTGGAGGCGGCGCAGGGCGCCATCGACGCCCGCAAGGTCGCGCGCTTCTCGCGCGCCGCCAGGGCCTGGATCAGCCGGCATCCGTCGACCGACGCCGCGACGTTCCGGGCGGATGCGGTGTTCGTCTCGCCGCGGGCCTGGCCCCGGCACGTGGCCGACGCCTTTCCGATCCGGTGAGGTCAGGCGCGCGCGGCGGCCACCGCGGCGATCAGCGTCCGCTTCAGATCGGCCTGGCTGAACGGCTTCTGGACGACCGGGCGCTCCCGGAACGGCTCACGGATGCCGGCGCCGCCATAGCCCGTCGAGAACACGATCGGGAGGTTGCGCTTCACGATGGCCTCGGCCACCGGATAGATCGGCTCGCCGGCGACGTTGACGTCGAGGATGGCGACCTCGAAACTCTCGTTCTGCGCCATCTCGAGGGCGGTCGACAGACGCGCGGCGGGTCCGACCACGGTGCAGCCGAAATCGAGCAGCATGTCCTCGAGCAGCATCGAGATCGCAGCCTCGTCCTCGACGACAAGCACGCGAGCCCCGTTGAGAAGGTCTTCGTCCACTTGAGCACTCACGCCGGGGCTTCTTCCCTTCGATCCGTTCGGAATTCCGAAAATCCTTCCGCGGAAGGTCTTCGGATGTTCGCTCCCACCGTGTGCAAACGGCCCCGCGTCTCGCGAACGATCCAGGGTCCGGGCGAGACCGCAAGGCCCGCTGACCGGCCCGGCACAGATCGAGCCGTCGCCCGTTCCGCGGGGCGTGTCAAGCACCTGACGGTCGCCAGAGGCCGTCGGAGAGCATGCAATGTTACGGTCTGATACATTTGCGCGTCGCCGACACCCATCGGTAGGCAGCGCCCCCTCGGACGCCAACAACCTATGTTAATCGGACGGGCGCCTGTGCGAGACCCGACGCGGCGCCGGGCGCTGCTCTGGCTCGGCCTCTCCGGCGCCACCGCCGCCGGTCCGGTCGCGGCCGACGCGCCCCTCGTCGTGGCCTCGAAGAGCGACACCGAAGGGGTCCTCACGGGTGCGATGATCGCCCGCGTCCTGGAACGCCTCGGACTGCCGGTCCGGCGCAAGCTCGGGCTCGGGCCGACCCTGATCGTCCGCAGCAGCCTGCTGTCGGGCGAGATCTCGATCTATCCCGAATACACCGGCAACGGCGCGTTCTTCACCGGCACCGAGACCGACCCGGTCTGGAAGTCGCCGCAGGGTGCCTACGAGACGATCCGGCGGAGCGATGCCGAGCGCGGCCTCGCCTGGCTGACGCGGGCCCCCGCCGACAACACCTGGCTCATCGCCGTCAACGGGGCGCTCGCCCGGCGCGAGCGTCTCGCGACGATGGCCGACTTCGCCGGTGCGGTCCGCCGCGGCGCGATCACGCTCGCGGCCTCCACCGAGTTCGTGGAGAGTCCGGCGGCCCTGCCGGCCTTCGAGGCGGCCTACGGTTTCGCCTTGCCTCTCGACCGCATCATCAGCCTGCCCGGGGGCGACACCTCGGTGACCGCGCGGGCCGCCGCGCAGGGCATCAGCGGCGTGAATGCCGGCATGGTCTACGGGACGGACGGGGCGCTCGCGGCCCTCGACCTCGTCGTGATGAGTGATCCCCTCGGTGCCCAGATCGTCTACGAGGTCGCCCCCGTGATTCGGCAGGCCGACCTCGCCCGCCACCCGGAGATCGCCCCGGCCCTCGCGCGGGTCTTCACGCGCCTCGATGCGGAGACCTTGCGGCGACTGAATGCCCGGATCACCGTGGACGGCGCGGTCGCCGAGGCGGTGGCGGAGGACTTCCTGTCCACGAACGGATCGCTGCCGTGATGGCGAGCCTCCGACAGGGCAGGGCGCACCTGTCCGACATTCGCCCGCTCCTCGCGGCGACGGCGTGGCTCGGCGCCCTGGTCCTCGTCCTGACGCACCTGCCCCTCCTGAGCGTCGCCGAGAACCGGCTGGCCCTCGGACATCCGGTGACGGGTCTCGCAGCCCTCGGCACGACGGGCCTCGTCGTGCTGTCGCTTGCGGCCGGCGCCATCGGCCTCACCGCCGCTTCGCGGCGCAGGGCCGGCGCCGCGGCGGCCGTCCTGCTGCTGATCCTCGCCACGCTCCTGCTCGGGCAGGGGCTCGGGAGGGGCGCCGCCCTCTCCCTGGTCGGCCTTCCCCCGGCGGCCCGGGCCAGCCTCGGTTCGGGATGCTGGCTGGCGCTCGCCCTCCTCGGCGGCGCCCTCGGCCTCGCGGTCCGGCGCGCCCGCATCCCCGGCCTCGGCCTCGCCGCAGGCGTGCTCCTGAGCCTCGCCGTGGCCGCGATGGGCCACGCGGGCGCCTTCGACGCCCTCTCGCTCGCCGTCGAGTACGCGGCCCGGCGCGGGACGGTGAACGCGGCGATCGGAGAACACCTCGCCCTCGCGGGCGCCGCGCTGGTCCTCGCCGGCCTGCTGGCGGTCGGATTGTCGCCGGCATCGCGCGGGCAGGGGCTGGTGGCCCTGGTCCTCGGCGGGCTCCAGGTCGTGCCCGCCGTCGCCCTCCTCGGCGCGATGGTCGCCGCGACGGCGGCCCTCCTGCGCGCCGTCCCGGCCCTGCGCGACCTCGGCCTCTCGGCCCTCGGTCCCGTTCCGGCCGTCGTCGCCATCGCCGCCTACCTGGCCCTGCCGCTCTGGCGCGGCCTCGCCCTGGCCCTGCGGGCGCCCGACGCCGACACGCTCCTGGCCGCCGAGGCTCTCGGCCTCTCGCGCAGGCAGATCCTGGCCCGGATCCGCCTGCCGATCGGGGCGCCGATCCTCGTCGGCGCCGTCCGAGTCGCCGCCGTGCAGGGCCTCGGCCTCGCCACCCTCGGCGCCCTGGTCGGCGCCGGCGGCCTCGGGCGCATCGTCTTCGACGGCATGGCGCAGTTCGCTCCCGACCTGATGCTCCTCGGGGCGATCCCGGTGGTGGCGCTCTCGCTCCTGGCCGAACGGGGACTCGGCCGGCTCGAGGCGGCCGCGCGGCGGCGGTGGCACGCATGAGGATCCGGCACACGATGGGAACCCGGGACAGGAAGCGTCTCCGGATGTCGCCCGCCCTCGGTTTCGCCCTGACGGGTCTGGCCCTGGCGGCCGCCAGCCATCCCGCCATCGCCGCCTGGATCACCGAGGCGCTGGGCGAGCCCGCCCGCCGCCCCCTGGCGGTGGGACGTCTCCTCGAGCTGGCGCGCGCGCACCTCGTCCTGGCCGGGACCGGCCTCGCCCTCGTGGCCGTCCTGGGCATCGGCCTCGGAATCCTGGTGACGCGGCGCTTCGCCGAGCCGTGGCGCCCGGCCATCGACGGCCTCGCGGCGGCGGCGCAGGCGGTCCCGCCGGTCGTCGTCGTGGCCCTGGCCTTGCCGGTGCTCGGCTTCGGCGGGCCGCCGACGCTGCTCGCCCTCGTCGCCTACGGCATCATGCCGGTGCTGCGCGGGACGGCGGGCGCGATCGCCGGCGTGCCTCCCGATATCCGCGAGGCCGGACGGGCGATCGGCCTGAACCGGCTCCAGATCCTGTGGCGGATCGAATTGCCCCTCGCCGCGCCCGACATCGTCGAGACCCTGCGGACCGCGCTGGTGCTGGCCATCGCCACGGCCGCCGTCGGCGCCCTGGCTGGTGCCTCGACCCTGGGCACGCCCATCGTGGCCGGCCTGCAGAACCAGAACACCGTCGCGATGCTCCAGGGCACCGCCGCCACGGCCGCCCTGGCCTTCCTCGCCGACGCCGCGCTCCTGGCGGGCGTCGGCCGGTGGCGGTCTACTCGTCCTTGAACACCACCTGCGCGCCGCGGCTGACGCGGTTGGCGAGATCGCGCGCGTCCCAGTTCGTCAGCCGGATGCAGCCGTGGGATTCGGTCTTGCCGACCTTCTCCGGCTCCGGCGTGCCGTGGATGCCGTAGGACGGGATCGACAGGTCGATCCAGACCACGCCGACCGGGTTGTTCGGCCCCGGCGGGATCGTGAACTTGGTCTTCGCCTTGACCCCGGCGAACTGGTATTTCGGGTTGTAGGTGTAGGTCGGCGCGTAGGCGACGCCCGCGACCTTCGCCTCGCCGGACGGCGCCGGCTTCTCCTCGCTGCCGATCGAGGCGGGGTAGAACGCCACCAGCGTCCCGTCCTTGTCGAAGGCCCGCACGTTGCGGCTCTCCTTGTCGACCTCGATGCGGGTCACGTCCTTGGTATCGCGATCCTTGAGATCGGGCGCCTGGGCACCGGCATCCTTCGCCTCCGCGGCCTTGCCCGCGTCGCGCCTGGCGTCCTTGCTCGTGTCCTTCTTGCCTGCCTCCTTCTTGCTCGCTTCCTGGGCCTGCTTCTTGGCGGCCTTCTCCTCCGCCGTCGGCTTGCCGGTCTCCAGCGGCTTCACCGCCGCGACCAGGATCGTCGTGCCGGCCTTGCCGAAATCGGCGTCCGGATTGAGCGCGCCTAGGAGATCGGGGGACATGTGGAAGCGCTCGGCCAGCATCTCGCGCGGGCTGGTGTAGCCCAGGGCGTCGAGGTCGGCCTGATCCTCCATCTTCGGCGGCATCTTCTCGACGAAGGGGCCCGCCACGTCGGCCTCCGTGATGGCGTACGCGGTCAGCACCGGATCGCGGCTGGTGGCCTGCAGCCTGTCGGCGAGGTCGGGCTTGATCTCCGTCTCGGGTTTGAGGCCGTTGGCGGTGGCGAAGGCCGCCAGGGCGCCGCGGAGGTTGTCGCCGTCGCGCCCGTCGATGGCGCCGGGCGAGAAGTGCGCCCGGTCGAGAAGGACCTGCGCCTTGATCAGGGCAGGCTCGGGCCGCTTCGCGCCGCTGCGCCGGGCCGCCTCGCCCTTGTCCGCCTTCTTCGCGTCGCTCTTCTTCGCCTCGCCATCCTTGGCATCGGGCTTCGTCGCGTCCTCGGCCGGTGCCAGCGCGGCGGATTCCACCGCCTCGCGCGTCAGGGCCGGCGCCTCGGCCTTGCCCTTCGTCTCGGCGCGCGCTCCGCCCGCCAGCGTGACCAGGATCAGGACCGCGAGGCCGCCGATGGCCCGCCCGCCGATCCGTGTCGAAGGATACCTGATCACCGAAGAACTCCCGCGCTATCCGCCTGATGGCGCAGAAGTAAGCGCGCTGGGGCGGTCAGCGTTCCGCCCCTCACTGACACAGGCGGTGGCCGGCATTGCGCTGCCGCTCGTCGAGGTGGAGATGGTTGGCATGCGCCGCATCGGAGCCCGGCCCGAGGACCGTGCGGAAGAAGTCGCAGGCCCGGCCCCGCACCGCGGCGAGGAAGGTCGCCTCGGGCGTCCCCTCGGGCGCGGCCAGGACGGAGATCGCCGGGCGGCTGGCGAAGGTGAAGCCCATCACGTCGACCCCGTTGGCGAAGCTGTGCTCGCTCAGCTTGGCGTCGGGATCGTGGTTCTGGCCCCGGCATTCGTAGGAGGTGCCGATCGTCAACCCCTTCAGCGGCTGGCCGAGGTCGCGTTCGGCGGCGACCTGCGCCTCCGTCGCCCAGCGGGCGAGCGATTCGGCCGCCGAGCAGACCAGGGTCACGGGTGGCGTCAGCGCGAGGTCGTCGGCGAGCGCCGTGACCCTGAGGGGCTTGGCGGCCCCGCACTGGCCGTTCGTGATGGCCGGCAGGGGTTCGAACCGGGCGCCGAGGCGCTCCAGGCGGCGGCGGCAGGCGCTGTCGTCGACGGGCGCGACGGTGAGCGCGAGCGCGGGGGCCGAGAGATCGGCCGGCCGCGGCGGCGGGGCCGGCACCTCGGCGCCTTCCGGCGGCTTGACCGGCTCGGGCTCGCGGGCCTTGGCGGAATCCGTGGACGCCGGGATCGCGGGCGCCGAGGTCGTGGGCACGGAGAGTTCGGGCGGGCGCTCGGGCGGGCGCGGGGCCTCGGCCGGTACCGGCGCCGGGGTCGCGAGTTCGGGCGGGCGCTGGGGCGGCTCCGGCGGCGGCATCGGGATCGCCGTGGCGTCGGAGGGCACGCCCCTCGGCTCGGCCAGCGCGGCGCCGGACAGGGCGCCTGGGCCGGACAGGGCGAGGATCGCGGCCGCGGCGAGGCGCGTGGCGAGGCGGTGGCGCAGGGGCATCTCGTTCCCGATCTGGTCCGTCGAAACTGGTCCGTCTCGGCGGACGGCCTGTAACGGCCGAGACGACCGCAGGGTTCGAACGGGCGGAAGCGTGACGGATGACGCCCCGCGACGCCGCCGACCGCGCCCACGGCTTTGCGCTTCGCGCCCACGTGCTTACCTTGCGGCGCGACGCGCGACGAACCGCTCGAAGGAACCGCGAATGACCATTGGCACGCCCGACGCTCCCCAGGAGACCGCCCAGCAGATCGCCAACGCCCCGGCGCAGATCGGGCCCTTCGCGGAGCGGACCTGGTCGACGCCCCACGGGCTGCCGCCCTTCGAGCGGATCGCGCCGGCCCATTACCTCCCGGCCTTCGAGGCCGCGCTCGCCAGCCATCGGGCCGAGATCGACGCCATCGCGGCGGAGACGAGCCCGGCGCGCTTCGACGACACCGTCGCGGCCCTGGAGCGGGCCGGGCACGACCTCGACCGCGTTGCCTCGGTGTTCTTCAACCTGAGCGGCAGCCACACCAATCCCGAGCTCCAGGCCGTCGAGCGCGCCATCACGCCCCGTCTCGCCCGCCACGGCAGCGCGATCTACCTGAACGCGGCCCTCTGGGCGCGCATCTCCGCCGTCGATGCCGAGGCCGAGGGGCTCGGGCCGGAGGAGCGGCGGGTGCTCGACCGCTACCGGACCCGCTTCCGCCGCTCGGGCGCCGACCTCGCGCCGGAGGCCAAGGCCCGGATGGCCGAGATCGCCGCGCGTATGGCCGAGCTCGGCACCACCTTCAGCCAGAACCTCCTGGCGGACGAGAGCGCCTTCGCGCTGCCCCTGGAGAGCGAGGACGACCTCGCCGGGCTGCCGCCCTTCCTGCGCGCCGCCGCCGCCTCGGCCGCCCGCGAGCGCGGCAGCGCGCACGGCCACGTCATCACCCTGTCGCGCTCGCTGATCGAGCCGTTCCTGGTCTTCTCCACCCGCCGCGACCTGCGCGAGAAGGCCTACGAGGCCTGGACCCGCCGCGGCGAGGGCGGCGGCGCCACGGACAATCGCGGCATCATCGCCGAGATCGTCTCCCTGCGGGCCGAGCGCGCGCGCCTCCTCGGCTACGACAGCTTCGCGCATTTCAAGCTCTCGGACACGATGGCCGGTTCGCCCGACCGGGCGATGGACCTGCTGCGCAACGTCTGGACGCCGGCCCACCACCAGGCCGCCGCCGAGCGCGACCGGCTCCAGGCCCTGGTCCAGGCCGAGGGCCACAATTTCGACCTCGCCAAGCACGACTGGCGCCACTACGCGGAGAAGCTGCGCCGGGCCGAGCACGACCTCGACGAGAGCGAGATCAAGCCGTACCTGCCCCTCGACGGCGTCATCGCGGCGGCCTTCGACACGGCCGAGCGGCTGTTCGGCCTGCGCTTCACGGAACTGCCCGACGTGCCGCGCTACCATCCGGACGTGCGCGCCTGGGCCGTGCGCAACGCCGACGGCTCGGAGGTCGGCCTGTTCCTCGGCGACTATTTCGCCCGCGCCACGAAGCGCAGCGGCGCCTGGATGAGCGCCTTCCGCTCGCAGGAGCGACTCAACGGCGACATCAAGCCGATCATCGTCAACGTGATGAACTTCGCCAAGGCCCCGGAGGGCGAGGCGACGCTGCTCTCCTTCGACGATGCCCGCACCCTGTTCCACGAATTCGGCCATGCCCTGCACGGCCTCCTGTCCGACGTGACCTACCCGCTTCTGGCGGGCACCGCGGTCGCGGGCGACTTCGTCGAATTGCCGTCGCAGCTCTACGAGCACTGGCTCGAACAGCCGGAGGTGCTGCGCAAGCACGCCCGGCACCACCGCACCGGCGAGCCGATGCCGGAGGATCTGCTGAAGCGGCTGCTCGCGGCCCGGACCTTCAACCAGGGCTTCGCCACCATCGAGTACACGTCGTCGGCCATCGTCGACATGACGCTGCACCTGTCGAGCGGCGGCGAGGACGGCCTCGACGTGACCGCCTTCGAGGCGGACGCCCTGAAGCGCATCGCCATGCCGGCGGAGATCTCGATGCGGCACCGGACGCCGCACTTCGCGCACATCTTCTCGGGCGACGGCTATGCCGCCGGCTACTACAGCTATCTCTGGTCGGAAGTCCTCGACGCCGATGCGTTCGACGCCTTCCGCGAGGCCGGCGACATCTTCCATCCCGAGACGGCGGCCCGGCTGCGCAAGTACGTGTACGGGGCCGGCAACCTGCGCGATCCGGGGGAGGCCTACACCGCCTTCCGCGGCCGCCTGCCGAGCATCGACCCGCTCCTGCGCCAGCGGGGGCTCGCGGCCTGAGAACAGGGTAACGGTTTCGTAAAGAAACAGCCTTAACCAATGCTTCCTGCCCCATCAGGAAGCATTGGTCATGACGGATAAGGTCCTCGCGGCGTCGGCGGAACCCTCGCCCGACACCCTGCTCAAGCAAGCGATCCTCGGCGCCCGCGCCTCGGCCGAGAAGACCGCGGCGCCGCCGACCGAGACCGCCACGGCCTGGGCGGGCAGGTTCCGCGTCGAGCCGCGCCTCCTCGCCATCGCCGTCGCGAGCCTCGGTCTCGGGGCGCTCCTGGGCGCGGGCGCGATGGGCCTGGCCGCCCCGCGCGGCTCGGAAGGCGGCGAGACCCTGGCGCAGATCCGCCACCAGATCGAGATCGGCCGCACCGAATCCGAGCGCCAGGTCGAGCGCCTGGTCAAGGGACTCGCGCAGCTTCAGGACAATGCGGAGGCCGCCCGCACGGAAGCCAAGGCCCGCCACACGAACCTCGCCGAGCGGCTCGGCCGGGCCGAGCAGAGCCTCACCACGAAGCTCGCCGCCACCGGCGACCGCCTCGAACAGGCCGAGAAGGACCAGACCGCACGATTGGCGGCCCTCACCACGCAGATCGAGAAGCGCGCCGCCGCTCCTGTTCCCGCCGCGGCGCCGCAGGCGGCCAAGGCCCTGCCAGCGGAGCCCACCGAGACCGGCACGATCCCGGACAAGCCGAAGCCGTCACCGGCCGAGGGCTGGGCCGTGCGCGAGGTCTACGACGGCGTGGCGGTGCTGGAGGATCGCAAGCGGCGACTGGTCGAGGTCGGCCTCGGCGACACCGTTCCGGGCGTCGGACGGATCGAAAACATCGAGCGGCGCGGCAAGACCTGGGTCGTGGTGACGAAGCAGGGCACGATCACGCCGCAGGCGTGGTGAGATCGAAGCAAGCCGATGCTACCGGCCGGAGAGGCGCGGTGCGAGCCTAGGAAGCTTGTGCCTCAATCTCGGTCTCGGCGCTGCGCACGGGAAACCGCGGCTCGATCGTCAGCGGATCGGCGATCATCGAACCGCGGGCCGCACGGTTGCGGCCGTGGGTCAGTGCCCGGGTCTGCGCCTCCGCGGACGGATGCAGAATCGCCGTCAGGAAGGCAAAGCCTTCGAAATCGGCATCGAGGTTCTTGGCTTCGAACACTGGCATGGCGGTCACCGGACCCGAGGTCCTGAATGGCTCCCGGAAGGGAGCCTCAAGACCCGTCATTGGCAGATAATGTGGACAACGGCAATAAGTTCCGAAAGCCGACGATTATTTACCCTTAATTTACGTATGCCCGGCGCCAAAGGTTAACGCCGTGTGGCAGCGCACCCATTACAGTGTTCGCGCGTCGCGGTAGATTCCGGACGGCAGCCCGGCGACCTCGGTCTCGACGGCGAAGAGGTGGCCGGCCATCGGGTCGATCCTGGGGTCGCGGCCACGCGTTCCGGTGGTGATGAACAGGGTCGTGAGGTCGGGTCCGCCGAAGGCGCACTTGGTGACGAGCGCGGTCGGGACCGGCAGGACGCGCTCGATCTGGCCGTCCGGATCGTAGCGGGTGATGCGCGATCCGCCGTAGTGGCAGACCCAGAGATGCCCCGCCGCGTCGACGGTCAGGCCGTCGGGCTTGCCCCAGCCCGATTCGAAGACGGCGAAGGGCCGGGGTGGCCCGATCCCATCGTCATCGACGCGATGAACCCGGATCAGCCCCTCGGTGGTATCGGCGGTGTAAATGCGGCGGCCGTCGGGCGTCACCACCGGGCCGTTCGAGACCACCACCCGGCCGCCGGAGGCATCGAGGCGCCCGCCATGCCAGCGGTGGAAGGTGCCGGTCGGCTCCGCCTCGGCGTCGTCCATGGTGCCGAAGTACAGGGCGCCGTCCGGCCCGACATAGCCGCTGTTGAGCCGGTTTCCCGAGCGAGGAGCGTCGGGCGTGATCAGGGGGCGTCTCCGGCCGCTCTCGAGGTGCAGCAGGGCGATGCCGGATTCGAATCCGGCGAGCAGCGTCTCGGGATCTTCGGTGAGGAGCGCGAAGCCGAGCTTCTCGTCCTGCGGATGGTGCTGCGTCGCCCCGCTCGCCGGGTCGTAGCGCCAGATCGTCGGCTTCTCGACATCCACCCAGACGAGGGTGCCCGACCGGGCGTCCCATGTCGCCTCCTCGCCGAGTTCGCAGCCGCAGGGAACGGCGATGCGCGGCGTGTGCGGATGGACGCTGACGGTCATCGTATCTCGGACTCCGGGGGCAGGTGGCTCGATCGGCGAGGGCGGCGACGGTCCCGTCGCGCGGCTCCGGTCAGGCGACGTCCTCGCGCAGGAGCTCGGTGTTCGCCGCGAAGGCCGCCATCGCGCCCTCGGCGGCGGCGACCACGGCGAACTGCACCCGACGGGAGGCGTCGCCCGCGACGAACAGGCCGGGCACGTTGGTGGTCTCGTATTCGCCGGTGGGCACGACGCCCTTGTGGGTCAGGTCGCAGCCGAGCTGGGTGATGAGGTCGGAGGGGTCGCAGGGCATCGGCATCAGGAAGACCGCGTGGCAGGGCAGGGCGCTGCCGTCCGTGAAGCGGATGCGCTGCGGCTGGCGTCCATCGCCCTCCAGGCGCCGGATCGGCGTCTCCACGATGCGGACGCCATGGCGGCCGAGGCGCTTCCGGTCGTGCTCGGACAAGTCGGTCGGATGGGCATCGGTGCAGAGGGTGACGTCGTCGCTCCAGACCGTCAGCTCCAGAGCCATGCCCTTGGCGGCCTGGCCATGGGCATAGACCACGAGGGGCCGGTCCCGGTTCTCGTAGCCGTCGCAATAGGGACAGGAATGGACGCCGTGACCCCAATAATCCTCGAAGCCCTCCACCGAGGGCAGGGCCTGGTGCAGGCCCGTGGCGAGGATCAGCTTGCGGGTCGTCTCTCGGGTCCCGTCGGCGAGCAGGACCGAGAAGCCGTCGTCCCGGCGCTCGGCTCGCGTGATCTCGGCCTCACGCCGCTCCACGGTCGGGTAGCGGGCGAGATCGGCCTCGGCCTGCGCCCGCAGTTCCAGGGGTGGGGTTCCGTCCCGCGTGAAGACGCCCCAGCTTCGCGGCGTGACCGCGTTGCGCGGATGCCCTGCATCGCAGAGCAGGACGTTGCGGCGGCAGCGGCCGAGGATGAGCGCCGCGTTGAGGCCCGCGGGGCCGCCGCCGACGATGATGACGTCGCGCATGTCGTGCCGCTCCCCGGTCCGGACTGTCCGAGGCTCAACGGCTCGACCGGGGCGGATGTTCGGTCGCCTGCCCCGCGGACAGGAAAAAGGGCGCTTCCGCGCCCTCGTTCCGTCCCGCAGGGGTGACGCGCCTCAGGCGGCGGTCGGCGCCTTCACGGGGATGCCCTTCTCGGACAGGAACTGCTGCAGCTCGCCCGACTGGAACATCTCGCGGGTGATGTCGCAGCCGCCGACGAATTCGCCCTTCACGTAGATCTGCGGGATCGTCGGCCAGTTGGAGAAGGCCTTGATGCCGTCGCGGATCGCCATGTCGTCGAGGACGTTCACGCCCTTGAACGGCACCTCGAGGTAGTTGAGGATCTGCACGACCTGGCCCGAGAAGCCGCACATCGGGAATTGCGGTGTGCCCTTCATGAACACGACCACGTCCTGGGACTTGATCTCGTTCTCGATGGTGGTGTTCGCGTCGCTCATGGTGTCTCGATCCTCTAACGTGTGACGCTGATCTAATGCTGGTCGGGCGGCCGGTTCAAGGTCGCGGCCAAGCGTTCGAGCGCCCAATCCATCGTGAAGGTCTCGGCGACGAGTTCGCCCGGGGTGAACGGCATCCTGCCGGGCAGGCCCGCGACACGACGATCGTCGGACGTCCGACGCGATGCTTCCGCCTGGAGTCGGGCCGTTTTCGGGACATGGACGAGGGTCTGGAGCAGTTGCCGCTCCGCCGCGTCGATCTGCGAGCGCCCCGCGCTCTCGATCTCCCCGGCGACGTTCTCCCGGTCCACGATGTTCGCCGGGTCGGGCCGCCGCGCGAGTTCGCGCAGGGTCGAGGCCTGCTGCTCGGCCCAAGTCACGCTGTCGTCGTCGTAGAGGCTCGGCTGGTCCATGCGGTCCGCCTCCGGAGGGGCCTCAATCCTGCGGGACGCCCGTGGTCAGCGCAAGGGCGTGCAGTACGCCCCCCATCCGCCCCTGGAGCGCGCCGTAGACCATCTGGTGCTGCGCGACCCGGGTCTTGCCCTTGAAGGCCGAGGACAGCACCGTGGCGGCGTAGTGGTCGCCGTCGCCGGCCAGGTCCTTGATCTCGATCCGGGCGTCGGGCAGCGCCTCGCGGATCATCGCCTCGATCTCGCGCGCATCCATCGGCATCGGGTTGGCTCCTGACGATCGGGAAAGGGGGCTTCAGGCGGGAACGCCCGCCGGCTGGCTCGCCATGTAGGCCGGCAGCCAGCCCTCGTGGGTCTCGCGCAGCTCGGCCACCGATATGGTCTCGCCGTGCGGCAGGGTCAAATGGTCGTTGCCCGTCACGCCGATCACCGCGGCCGGCACCCCCTGTGCGGAGGCGCTGTAGAGGAGGTCGGGCGCGGTCTCCGGGTCGACGGCGAGGAGGTAGCGGGCCTGGTCCTCGCCGAAGAGGTAGGCGTGGGTCGGCACGCCCGGCGGCACCTCGGGAATGACGGCGCCGATGCCGCCGGCCATCGCCATCTCGGCGAGCGCCACGGCGAGGCCGCCGTCGGACAGGTCGTGGACGGTGTCGACGAGCCCGGCTGTGATGAGCCCGCGCACGAAGTCGCCGTTGCGGCGCTCGACGGCGAGGTCGACCGGGGGCGGGGCGCCCTCTTCACGTCCGGCGACGACCGCGAGGTAGACCGACTGGCCGAGCCAGCCGGCGGTCTCCCCGATCAGCACGAGGACGTCGCCGGCGCGCTTGAGGTCGAGGGTGGCGTGCCGCGTCACGTCGTCGAGGACGCCGACGCCGCCGATGGTCGGGGTCGGCAGGATTCCGACGCCGTTGGTCTCGTTGTAGAGCGAGACGTTGCCGGAGACGACGGGGAAGTCGAGGGCCTTGCAGGCCTCGCCGATGCCCTTGAGGCAGCCGACGAGCTGGCCCATCACCTCGGGCTTCTCGGGGTTGCCGAAATTCAGGTTGTCGGTGATGGCGAGCGGGCGTCCGCCGACCGCCGTGATGTTGCGCCAGGCCTCCGCCACGGCCTGCTTGCCGCCCTCGACCGGATCGGCCTCGCAGTAGCGCGGCGTGACGTCGGCGGTCATGGCGAGGCCCTTCGGGCCATCCTCGACGCGTACGATCGCGGCGTCGCCGCCCGGCTTCTGCACGGTGTTGCCGCCGATGAAATGGTCGTACTGCTCGTAGACCCAGCGCTTCGACGACAGGTCGGGCGAGCCGACAAGGCGCTTCAGGGCCTCGGCGCTGCCCACCCTCTCGGGCACGTCGGCGGCGGCGAGCACCGGCTGGTGCGTGTTGGCGATGTGGGGCCGGTCGTAGAGGGGCGCCTCGTCGCCGAGCTCCTTGATCGGCAGGTCGGCCATGACGACGCCGTCATGCTTCACGACGAAGCGGAGCGTGTCGGTGGTGTGGCCGATGATCGCGAAGTCGAGGCCCCACTTCACGAAGATGGCCTCCGCCTCCGCCTCCATGCCGGGCTTGAGCACCATGAGCATGCGCTCCTGGCTCTCGGAGAGCATCATCTCGTAGGCGGTCATGCCGGCTTCGCGGGCCGGCACCTTCTCGATGTGGAGCTCGACCCCGAGGTCGCCCTTGGCGCCCATCTCGACGGCCGAGCAGGTCAGGCCGGCCGCGCCCATGTCCTGGATCGCGATCACGGCGCCCGAGGCCATCAGCTCGAGGCAGGCCTCCAGCAGCAGCTTCTCGGCGAAGGGGTCGCCGACCTGCACGGTGGGGCGCTTCGACTCGGAGGCGTCGTCGAACTCCGCCGACGCCATGGTGGCGCCATGGATGCCGTCGCGGCCGGTCTTCGAGCCGAGATAGACGATCGGATTGCCCACGCCGGTGGCGGCCGCATAGAAGATCCCGTCGGTGCGGGCGAGGCCCACCGCCATGGCGTTGACGAGGATGTTGCCGTCGTAGCGCGGGTGGAAGCCCATGGCGCCGCCCACCGTCGGCACGCCGAAGGAATTGCCGTAGCCGCCGATGCCCGCGACCACGCCGGAGACGAGGTGGCGGGTGCGCGGATGGTCCGGCGAGCCGAAGCGGAGCGCGTTCAGGGCCGCGATCGGGCGCGCGCCCATCGTGAACACGTCGCGCAGGATGCCGCCGACGCCGGTCGTCGCGCCCTGGTAGGGCTCGATGAAGCTCGGGTGGTTGTGGCTCTCCATCTTGAAGACGCAGGCGAGCCCGTCGCCGATGTCGATGACGCCCGCGTTCTCGCCCGGCCCCTGGATCACCCAGGGCGCCGAGGTCGGCAGGCCGCGCAGGTGCTTGCGGGAGGACTTGTAGGAGCAGTGCTCGTTCCACATCGCCGAGACGATGCCGAGCTCGGTCAGGGTCGGGTCGCGCCCGATCAAGCCACGGAAGCGCTCAAACTCGTCCGGCGTCAGGCCGTGCTGGCGGACCAGTTCGGGGGTGATCGGAACATCGTTGCGGAACATGCGACCCTCTCGGCACCGCCCCCGTCCGGGTCCGGCCGTGCGTGACGGCTCTAAAGCGGAACGCCGCGCCCTGGCAACACGCGATCGCGGATCGGGCCCGCTCCCGGGGGGTTAATCCGCCGGCTCTTCCTCGAAGAACCGGCCCTTGGGCTGCTCCTTCACGTCGCGCCAGCGCCGGATCAGGTCGTGGACCGGCTCCGGGCCGGCCACGAAGGCGATGTAGTCGAACGCCTCCGGGTCGCGGCTCGACATCAGCAGTTGGAAGTGCATCCGGAACAGGTTCCACTTGCGCCGCGCGATGATGCGCTTCTCGATCAGGTCCTCGATCCGGACGTGGATCTCGACGGGGCGATGGGCGAAGGGCGCCGGCAGCTTCGAGGCGGTGAGCGGGTTGCGCTGGTGCACCGAGAGCCAGTCCCACTTCGCCCGCACGTCGAGCCAGCGGATGGCATCGCTCGCCGCCACGCGGGCGAGGGCGCCGCGCGTCTCGGCGGCGCGGGGGTCGAGGGTGATCCAGGGAATTACGCTGCCGATGCTGACGAAGGACACCGCCGTGCCGCGCCGGCCGAATTCGGGATCGGCGGTGAGCACCCGGTCCAGGGCCTCGAGGCCGAGGAAGCTCGACGAGGAATGGCCGATGACCACGATCTCGGAGGCCTTGCCCTCCGCCCCCCGGATGATCGCCGCGAAGGCGTCGAGCCGCGCGCGCATGCGGGTGTCGCCGCCGGCGGCGTGATCGTGGGTGAAGGCGGTGTCGTCGACGAGGTGGGCCACGTAGAACGGCTTGCCGCGGGTCGCCCACATCAGCAGGGAGAGGAGCCCGTAGGCCAGGACCGGGATCGCGAGGAGCTTCCAGGTCCAGTCCAGGCCAGGCACCAGGGCGACCGCGCCCGCGGCGAGGCCGAGGCTCAGGACGACCAGGAACAGGTAGATCAGGTGAACTCCGAAGATGACCCGGGCGAAGCGCCGGGCCTCGCGGCGAAAGGGCCGGATGTAGCCGGACCGGATCAGGCGCCACCACAGGGCCGGCACGGCGAGGAGCCGGCGCCCGTTCGAGCGCGGGAAGCGGGCGCCGACGATGTCGTCCCAGCGGAGCAGGGTGTAGCGCGTCGTGTGCCCGTCGAGGTCGACCCGCCAGTCGACGGCGAGTCCGTCGGCCGTCCGCTCCGGGTCCCCGACCGTGATCGTCAGTCCGCGGCGGACGGCCGTCAGCCGGGCCTCGCGCCGGAACAGGCCCCAATAGGTCTCGGGTTCGCGGGGGTCGAACCCCGGCATGTAGAAGACCTGACGGGCGACCGTCGCGGGCGGCGCTGAAGGCGTGATGATGAGAGACCCGTTCGATTCTTGGCTTGCGATCCCTGCCGCGCCCGTCCCCTACACGAAGGCGATCCGGAAAGACGAGTGCGAAAGCGCATCAGGCCGGCGAGGGCCGGGCGAGCCGGATCCCTACCGGGCGGCCGGTGCGTGGGAGAGGAAGTCGGCCACCGCGGCGACGAAGCGCTCACCATAGGCCTCGCGCTTGCGCTCGCCGACCCCGTGCACGGTGCGCAGGGCGTAGAGGTCGACGGGCTTGGCGCGCGCCATCTCGATCAGGGTCCGGTCGGGGAACACCATGAAGGCGGCGATACCCTCGGCCCGGGCGATGGTGGCGCGCAGGCCGCGCAGGTGCTGGAACAGGGCCTCCGTGGCCGGATCGAGGTCGAGGCTCGCCTCCTCGCGGGCCGGCCCGCGCCTGCGGTCGCGCGGTTCGGCCACCTTCGGCTCCGGGTCGGGCCGCATCTGGATGGCCTCCCGGCCGAACAGGATTGCCTCGCCCTTGTCGGTGAGCGAGAGGCCGCCGAAACCGTCGCCGTTCTCGGTGACGGCCCCGGCCGCGAAGAGCTGCCGCAGCATGGCCCGCCAGGCATCGATCGGCTTGTCGGCGCCGACCCCGAAGGTCTTGAGCGCGGTGTGCCCGTTGCGGCGGATCGTGTCGGATTCCTTGCCGTGGACCACGTCGCAGACATAGGCCGCGCCGAAGCGCTGGCCGGTGCGCACGATGGCCGAGAGCAGCTTCTGGGCCGGGATCGTGGCGTCGATGAGCGAGACGCCCGAGCGGCAGAGGTCGCAGCGCCCGCAGGGCTCGCTCGCCTCGCCGAAATAGCCGAGCAGCGATTGGCGCCGGCAGGTGGCGCCCTCGCAGAGCGCGATCATCGCCTCGAGCTTGCGCCGCTCCACGCGCCGGCGCTCGTCCGGCACCTCCTTCTCGTCGATCTGGCGGCGGCGCAGGGCCATGTCGTCGAGGCCGTAGATGGTGAGCGTGTCGGCGGGCAGGCCGTCGCGGCCGGCCCGGCCGATCTCCTGGTAGTAGCCCTCGACGTTGGAAGGCATGTCGGCATGGCAGACGAAGCGCACGTCGGGCTTGTTGATGCCCATGCCGAAGGCGACGGTGGCGGTCATCACCACCCCGTCCTCCTGCAGGAAGGTGTCCTGGTTGCGCATGCGCGTGCCCTGGTCGAGGCCGGCATGGTAGGGCAGGGCGTTGAAGCCGTCCTTCGAGAGGACCTCGGCGAGTTGCTCCGTGCGCTTGCGCGACGAGCAGTAGATGATTCCGCTCTCGGACCGGCGCGGCCGGAGGAAGCGCTCGATCTGGCGGGTGGGGTTGTCCTTCGGCACGAAGGTCAGGCGGATGTTCGGCCGGTCGAAGGAATGGACGAAAGCCTTGAGTTCACGGCCGGCCGGAAACAGCCGCTCGGTTATGTCGGCCCGGGTCGCCTTGTCGGCGGTGGCGGTGAGCGCCACGGTCTGGACGTTGCCCAGTGCCTCCCGAGCCCGCGCGAGGTCCCGGTACTCGGGCCGGAAGTCGTGCCCCCATTGCGAGACGCAATGCGCCTCGTCGACGGCGAGCCGGCGCACGCCCGCGCCCCGCAGGGCGTCCATCAGGCCCTCCATCATCAGGCGCTCGGGCGAGACGAAGAGCAGGCGCAGGTCGCCGGAGCGGATCTGCCGCCAGGTCTCGCGGGACGTCGCCTCGGCCACCGAGGAGTTCAGGGTCGCGGCGGCGACGCCGAAGCCGAGCATCTGCTGCACCTGGTCGTGCATCAGGGCGATCAGCGGCGAGACCACGACGGTCAGCGAGGATTCCACCAGCGCCGGAAGCTGGTAGGTCATCGACTTGCCGGAGCCGGTGGGCATCACCGCGAAGACGTCGGTTCCGTCGAGGACGGCGCCGATCACCTCGTCCTGGCCGGGCCGGAAATCGTCGTAGCCGAAGGTGGTCTTCAACGCGGCGCGAGCCTCGTCGAGGCGGCTTGTCATGGGCATCCTGGCCTGGCGGTGTACGGGCGGACGGGCGGCTTATGGCCCCGATGTGTCGGCAATACGCTCGCGGCGTCGACACGGGCCGCGGGCCTATCGGCGATCGGCATAATGCCTCTGGCCATCCGAAGCGAGGAGGTCAATCGCCTCGCGGAAAAGGTGGCGGCGCGGGCCGGGGTCAGCGGGTCCGAGGCGGCGCACCGGGCGCGGGTGCACGAGATCGAACGCAAGGAGCGCGGGCCGCCGCACGCCTTCGTCCCATGCAGATTCGCCCGATCCAGGAAAGCACTCGGAGCGGCACCAGGCATCGAGTCGGGTGACGGCAGATACCTGAACGAGGCATCCGACG
Source organism: Methylobacterium sp. Leaf104 (assembly GCF_001422885.1). Lineage (GTDB taxonomy): Bacteria > Pseudomonadota > Alphaproteobacteria > Rhizobiales > Beijerinckiaceae > Methylobacterium. The sequence continues at coordinate 72,637 of NZ_LMMZ01000023.1, forward strand.
ATATCCCGTCGGCCCGCGCCTGACCCTCAGCGCAGGGCGATCGCAGTCGCGGCACCGGCATAGACCAGCGCGAAGAGGGCGAGGCGGGAAAGGGGCATGGTCCCGGCGCGAGTCAGTCCTGGACGATCCGCCCGTCCGCGACCTTGACCATATCCGCCCGCCCGTCCAGTTCGCCGAACAGCGCCGGGTCGGCGCCCGTCATCCAGACCTGACCCTGCAGGGCTTCGAGGGCGTCGAAGAGCCCGGCGCGCCGGCGCGGATCGAGATGGGCCGCGACCTCGTCGAGGAGGATCACCGGCGCCAGGCCGCTCATGGCCTGGACGAGCCGGGCATGGGCAAGGACGAGGCCGATGAGGAGCGCCTTCTGCTCGCCGGTGGAGGCGGTCGCGGCGGGCACGTCCTTCGGGCCGTGGCGGACCACGAGGTCGCTGGTCTGCGGGCCGCTCAGGGTGCGCCCGGCGGCGCGGTCGCGGCTGCGGCCCTGGCGCAGGGCCATGCGGAAGCGGTCCTCGGCCTCGAGCGCCGGCCACACCGCCACGAGGTCGTCGAGGTCGCCCTCCAGGCGCAGGCCGGCCCAGGGGAAGGGCTGGGCATCGTCGCGTCCCTCGGCGATGAGGCGGTCCAGGCGCTCGGCGGTCTCCCGCCGGGCCAGCGCGACCGCGACTCCGAGTTCGGCGACCTCGCGCTCGATGGCGTCGAGCCACTGCCCGTCATTCGGCCGCTCGTCGAGGAGCCGGTTGCGCGAGCGCAGCGCCCGCTCCATCGCGTTGACGCGGGCGCCGTGCGTGGCGTCGACCGCGAGCACCAGACGGTCGAGAAAGCGGCGCCGGTCGCCGGCCGGCCCGCGGAACAGGCCGTCGAGGTCCGGGGTCAGCCAGACCACCCGCAGGAATTCCGAGAAGGCCACGGGGGAAGGCGCGGTGGCACCGTCGATGCGGCACAGGCGGGCGGCGCGCCCGTCGAAGCCCGGCGGCTCGTAGCCGGTCCCGATCCGGTGCTCGGCCTCTTCCCCGGCCAGGGTCATCGAGACGGCGAAGCCGCCCGGCCCGCCGCTGCGCGGCATCGCGGCGAGATCGGCCCGGCGCAGGCCGCGCCCGGGGGAGAACAGCGAGATCGCTTCGAGAAGATTGGTCTTTCCGGCCCCGTTCTCGCCCACCAGGGCGACGAAGCGGCGGTCGACCGCGAGGTCGAGGTCGGCGTGGTTCCGGAAATCGCGGCAGATCAGACGGGTGAGGCGCACCCGTCTGCCCTTAGCCGATCGGCCCGGGCCTGTCTCGCATCGCGGCGCGGCAGCGCGCCGGTCACACTCGCATCGGCATCAGCACGTAGAGCGCCGCCGCGCCCTCGCGGTCCTGGATCAGGGTCGGCGAGCCGGGATCGGCGAGCTTGAACAGGGCGGTGTCGCCCTCGAGCTGGCTGGTGATGTCGAGGAGGTAGCGGGCGTTGAAGCCGATATCGAGGGCGGGCGCGTCGTAGTCGACGTCGAGCTCCTCGGTGGCGCTGCCGGAATCCGGGTTGTTCACCGAGAGGGCGAGGCGGCCCTCCTGCACGGCGAGCTTCACCGCGCGGCCGCGCTCCGACGAGATCGTCGAGACGCGGTCGACGGCCTTGGCGAAGACGTCGCGCTCGACGGTGAGGAACTTGTCGTTCCCAGCGGGGATGACGCGCTGGTAATCGGGGAAGGTGCCGTCGATCAGCTTGGAGATCAGCACCACGCCGCTGGCGAACTTGAAGCGGATCTTGGCCGGCGACAGGTCGATCTCGACGCTCTCGCCGCCATCCTCGACCAGCTTGATGATCTCGGCGACCGCCTTGCGGGGCACGATGATGCCCGGCATGTCGCGGCTGCCCTCGGGTGCCTCGATCTCGACCCGGGCGAGGCGGTGACCGTCGGTGGCGACGCCGCGCATGCGCAGCGCGCCCTCCACCTCGATGGTGTGGAGGTAGATGCCGTTGAGGTAGTAGCGCGTCTCCTCGGTCGAGATCGCGAACTGCGTCTTCTCGATCAGGCGCTTCAGGTCCGAGGCCGCGATGACGAAGCGGGTCGGCAGCTCGCCGGCGGCGAGGTCCGGGAAATCGCCCTCGGGCAGGGCGCCGAGGGAGAAGCGCGAGCGGCCGGAGCGGATCGTCATTTGGCCGGTCTCGCCGCTGGTCTCCAGCGAGACCTGGGCGCCGTCGGGCAGCTTGCGGACGATGTCGTAGATCACGTGCGCGGGCACCGTGGTGGCGCCGGCATCCACCACGTCGGCGGGGATGGTTTCCGTGACCTCGATGTCGAGGTCGGTCGCCTTCAGCTCGAGGCCGTCCGCGTGGCAGCGCAGGAGCACGTTGGAGAGGATCGGGATGGTGTTCCGCCGCTCCACCACGCGGTGCACGTGGCCGAGCGACCGAAGGAGGGCCGCACGCTCGACAGTGACTCTCATGGTCTGAACTCGTGGTCTCTCGTCGGGCGTCGCCGGGAGGCGCGCGATCGACGCGCCCCGGTCCCGCGTGCGCCCTGGCACCGTGGCCGCTGAACTTGGCGAAGCCTCCCGGCGAACGCAAGTGCGAGAGGCCGGCTATCCCGCAGATGATTCGGGGCGTCGCGGGTCGCCGCGACGCCCCGGCGGGCCTCAATCCTGGAGCATGCGCTTCAGGAGCTCGACCTCGTCGTTCAGCACGTTGTCCTCGCCGATCAGCTTGTCGATCTTGCGCACGGCGTGCAGCACCGTGGTGTGATCGCGCCCGCCGAAGCGGCGGCCGATTTCGGGCAGCGAGCGCAGGGTGAGGACCTTTGACAGGTACATCGCGATCTGGCGCGGCTTGACCACGGCCGCGGTGCGCCGCTCGGAGAGGATGTCGGAGCGCGAGACGTTGTAGCGCGAGGCCACCAGCTTCTGGATGTCCTCGATCTTGATGCGCTTGGGCTCGCGGTTCTTCACGAGGTCGCGGATCGCGGTCTCGGCGGTCTCCATGGTCACGGCGGTGCCCGTGAGGGTGGCGTGGGCCAGGAGGCGGTTCACGGCGCCCTCGAGGTCGCGGCCATTGGCCGTGATCGCCCGGGCGACGTAGGTCGCCACCGTCGGCGAGACCTCGAAGTTCGGGTGCGAGACCTGCACGGCGGCGAGACGCGCCGACAGGATGGAGGTGCGCAGCTGCTCGTCGAGGCTGCCGATCTCGACCACGAGGCCGCCGGCCAGGCGCGAGCGCACGCGCTCCTCCAGGGCTTCGAGCTCGGTGGGCGGGCGATCCGAGGCGACGACGACCTGGCGGCCGGCATCGATCAGCGCGTTGATGGTGTGGCCGAACTCGGCCTGGATCGACTTGCCCTGGATGAACTGCACGTCGTCGAGGATGAGCAGGTCGATCGCCCGCAGGCGCTCCTTGAAGGCGAGGGCGTTCTGGGTCTTCAGGGCGTTGACGAAGCCGTACATGAAGCGGTCGGCGGTCAGGTAGATCACCCGGCGGCCGGATTCGCGGGCCGCGTGGCCGATGCCGTGCAGGAGGTGGGTCTTGCCCAGGCCGACGCCGGCATGGAAGTAGAGCGGATTGTAGAGCGCGCCCTGGCCGTCGTGACGGGCGACGCGCTCGGCGGCGGCGTGGGCCAGGGCGTTCGAGCGGCCGACGACGAAGCTCGCGAAGGTCAGGCGGTTGTCGAGGGGCGCCCCGTTGAGGTCCCCGCCGGCCTCGCCGCGCGGGGCCTGGATCGACTCGCCCTCGGAGGCGCTCATCGCGTCGCCGTGCGACGGCATCGCGGCGTTGACGGATTGCAGGCGGGCCAGAGGGCTCGCCGGGCTGCTCGCCGTCTTCGGGGTGCTCGGCACGGGTCGGGCCGCGGCGGACGGGCCGCGCACCGAGACGTCGAGGCGCGAGACCGTCTCGACCTCGCTGCGGAAGGTGGTCAGCACGCGATCGAGGTAGTGGGATTCGATCCAGCTCTTGAGGAATCGGGTCGGAACCGTGAGGCGGGCGGTCCCGTCGACGACCTCCACCAGTTCGAGCCTGGCGAACCAGCTCGCGAAGACATCCTCACCCAGCTCCGCCCGCAGGCGGCGCTTCACCCGGGCCCAGGCGGCCACCATATCGGGACCGCTCACGCCGCTCATGCCCATCTCGGCATTGCCGGACACGCTTCCGTCGACATGCATCATCGCTCTCCTCGTGCCGAGAGCGGAGGGCCGCCACCGGTACGTACGCACACTTGACTGACGTCGCGCCCCGCGAGGTATTCGCGAGACCCATAATGCCGGGCCAGAGTCAACAGGCTCTGGAGTGGCTTTTGTCGATGAAGCAAGCCTATCAACAATAAGCTACGGTTCTCCTAACAACGGGACTTATGGGGACAGCAAAAATTGCAGCAATTCCGGCCTGGGGTTCGTGGCCAGAGTCGAGGCGACCATCCCACCTTGTGGACGATTCGGCCTGGACTCAGAGGTGCGGGGGATTTGCTGGTTCATCGTCAGACATCGTTAAGCTACACTCGGCCCGAACAGGTCGCAACAAAACAGATTTCGATTAGCGTTAACGCCTTATCACCGAAACTGTCCTGATTCGGGAGTCCGATCGCGGCGGCGCCTCTCCGGACCGTGCGGCACTGGACGACCCCAGGCGGCGGCCTTCCGCGCCGCATCGGGAAGGCCGAAACGAAAGAAGCCCGGCATCACTGCCGGGCTTCTTCGCGTCACTGCTGGAAGGATGGCTTAGGCGGCGAGCGCCTTCACCCGCGCGGCGAGGCGCGACACCTTCCGGGAGGCGTTGTTCTTGTGCACGATACCGTGCTGGGCGGCCCGCATGATCTCGGGCTCTGCGGCGCGGAGGGCGGTCAGCGCGTTCGACTGATCACCGGTGGCGATGGCCTCCTCGACCTTGCGGACGAAGGTGCGCATACGGCTGCGACGCGAGCGGTTGACCGCGGTGCGCTTCGCAATCTTGCGGGTCATTTTCTTGGCCGACACGGTGTTGGCCATGGGGCATCCTCGTCACGTTTGAGGCGATCGCGACGAGCCCGCGGGCTGAGATGTCGGTGGATCGCGTGCAGGTTGTTCGGGCAATGGCGAAGCCGACGATCGCGGTGTGCGCGCCCGTCGGCGATGGGGGCTCTATAGCCACGCGTTGCCGATCCGTCAACGGAACGTCATCGTGCCGTCTCCGGTCCGGCCCGGAAAGCCGGTTCGCCTCCATCGCCATCCCCGTCACGAGGAGACCCCATGCTGAGCACGGCGGATCAGGCACGGATCGCACGGCACCGCCCGCTCTCGGGCATGGCGACGCCCCGGTTCTCAGGGCTCGCGAGCTTCATGCGGCTGCCCCTCGTCGATCCCGCGGAGGCGCCGGGGCGAATCGATATCGGCCTCATCGGCATTCCGTTCGACGGCGCCACGACCAACCGGCCGGGCGCCCGCCTCGGTCCGCGCGGGGTGCGGGAGGCCTCCACCGGCACCCGCGCCCGCAACGCCGTCACGGGCATCGCGCCCTACGATCTCGCGGCCTGCGCCGATCTCGGCGACGTGCCGGTCAATCCCATCGACGTGGCGGCGACCGCCCGGGCGATCGAGGCCTTCCACCGGCCCCTGGCGGAGGCCGGCATCGTGCCGCTCTCGGTGGGCGGCGACCACTTCGTCACCTACCCGGTGCTGCGCGCCCTCGGGCGGCCCCGTTCCGTCGGCCTGGTCCACATCGACGCCCACAGCGACACGGATGACGGGCAGTACGACGGAACCCGCCTGACCCACGGCACCCCGTTCCGCCGCGCCATTGAGGACGGCGTCCTCGACCCGCGGCGGATGGTGCAGATCGGCCTGCGCGGCAGCACCGATTCGGCGGACGAGCTCGACTGGGCCCTGGCTCAGGGCGTGCGCATCGTGCCGATGGAAGCGGTCGTCGCGCGCGGGCTGCCGGAGGTCCTGGCCGAGGCCCGCGCCGTGGTCGGGGCCGGCCCCGCCTACCTGAGCTTCGACATCGACGCCCTCGATCCCGCCTACGCGCCCGGCACCGGGACGCCCGAGATGGGTGGATTCACCTCCCGGGAGGCGCTGCAGATCGTCCGCGGCCTGCGCGGCCTCGACCTCGTCGGCGCGGATGTCGTCGAGGTCGCCCCGCCCCTCGATCCCTCCGGCGTGACGGCGCTCGCCGGGGCGACCCTCGCCTTCGAGATCCTGTGCCTCCTGGCGGAGGCCATGGCGGCGCGGCGCGATTGACGCGGTGGACCCGAATGGAAAGCCTGCACCGACCGATTCGCAGGAGCCGACCTTGGACGCCGACCTGACCCTGTACCACTCGCCCCAGACGCGCTCGACGGGCGTGCGCATCCTGCTCGAGGAGCTCGGCGTGCCGCACAGGCTCGACGTCCGCGACCTGCGGTCGGGACAGGGGCGGGATTCCGCCTACCTGCGGGTCAATCCCCTGGGCAAGGTCCCGGCCCTGCGCCACGGCGATGCGCTGATCACCGAGCAGGCGGCGATCTATCTGTACCTCGCCGACCTGTTTCCGGAGCGGGGCCTCGCCCCGCCGATCGGCGACCCGCTGCGGGGGCCGTACCTGCGCTGGATGGTGTTCTACGGATCGAGCTTCGAGCCGGCCGTGGTCGACCGGGCGCTCCAGCGCGAACCCGGCCCCAAGGCGATGTCGCCCTACGGGGATTTCGATGCGGTGCTGAAGACGGTGGTGGATGCGCTCACGCCCGGTCCTTACCTCCTCGGCGCGCGGCACTCGGCGGCCGACGTGCTCTGGGGGTCCGCGCTGAACTGGACTACGAGCTTCAAGCTCGTGCCGGAGGAGCCCGCGATCATGGCCTACCTCGCCCGCATCAACGCCCGACCGGCGGTCGGCACGATCCTGGCGGCCGAGGCTGCCCTCTCGGCGGAGCTGGAGGCGGCAAGGGGGTGATTGTGCGGGTCTCGGCGTGTGACGGAGCCCGGCGAATCCTCAGCCCGGCGGCAGTGACGTCGCCGTGCTGCGCGCCGCCACGTCGGAGGCCGGCGCGGTGGGGGCGTAGGCGGCGATCAGGTGGACGCCGATCACCGGGCCGAACACCAGGGTCATCATCACGGCCATGATCAGGGCCACGTTGGCATCGCCCGAGGCGGCCTTGCGGACTTTGGGGCGACGCGTCTTGACGCGGACCGGCGCCGCGCCGTCCGCGCGGCGGAAGCTCAGGGTCCGCACGGGCGCTACGGCGACGCGCAGGCGTGGAAGGGCATTCGAGAAGGTCATCGGCTCACCTCGTTCGACCGGGCCATCGGCGGCCGGTCGCGGGCGAGCCCGATCAAGCGATCAGGCGCGGGTCTCGCGGAGGGCCATCGGCGGCGCGGTCCATCGACTACTGTCGCTGGGCATTAGGGTCGGGAGTTCCTGTGGAGCCGCGCGGGCGAGCGAATGTGCTGCACGTGCGAACGACGCCGAAATGATGCGGCGGGAGACGTTAGTCAAGCCTTAACGCGCCAGCACCGGATCGGCTCCGCCCGCTTTTCCCGAGGCTGTGGATCAGGCGCCCAGCAGGCCGGCGAAATGTCGGATCAGCCGGCGTCCGACTTCGTCCTTGTCGAGGGTCGGCCAGGTCTCGACGTGGCCGTCGCGACCGACGAGGTGGACGGTGTTGGCGGTGCCGCCCATGACGCCGCCGGCGGGCGAGACGTCGTTGGCGACGATGAGGTCGCAGCCCTTGCGGGCGATCTTGGCGCGGGCGTTGTCGAGGACCGCGTCCGTCTCGGCCGCGAAGCCGACGACGAGGCGGGGCCGCCCGGCCGAACGCCCCGCGATGGTCGCGAGGATGTCGGGATTCTCGACGAGGGCGAGGGGCGCGGGCGCGGCGCCGTCCTTCTTGATCTTGGACTCCCGGGTTGCGGCCGGACGCCAGTCGCCGACGGCAGCGGCGAAGATCGCGAGGTCGGCGGGCAGCGCGGCCTCCACCGCCGCCAGCATCTCGCGGGCGGTCTCGACCGCCACGACCTGCACGCCCGGCGGGTCGGGAATCGCCACCGGGCCGGAGACCAGGGTCACGATGGCGCCGGCGGCGGCGGCGGCGGCGGCGATGGCGTGGCCCTGGCGCCCGGAGGAGCGGTTGGCGAGGTAGCGCACCGGATCGATCGGCTCATGGGTCGGGCCGGAGGTCACGAGGATGCGCCGGCCGGCCAGCGGGCCGGCCGGCGCATCGGCGGTGGCTCCGCGCCCCGCCAGGAAGCCGAAGCCCGAGGCGGGGCGCGCCTCGGCCAGCATCGCCTCGACCGCGTCGGCGATCTCGGCCGGCTCGGCGAGGCGGCCGGGTCCGAACTCCGCCTCGGCCATGGCGCCTTCGTTCGGACCGACGACCCGGACGCCATCGGCCCGCAGGGTCGCGAGATTGCGCTGCGTCGCCGGGTGCTGCCACATCCGCACGTTCATCGCCGGCGCGATCAGGATCGGCAGGGTGGTGGCCAGCAGCACCGTGGCGGCGAGGTCGGAGGACTCGCCGGTGGCCATGCGCGCCATCAGGCTCGCGGTGGCGGGCGCGACCACGATGGCGTCCGCGTCCCGCGCCAGCTTGATGTGGCCGATATCGGCTTCCTCGGCCCGGTCGAACAGGTCGGTATGGGCGCGCTCGCCGGCGAGCGCCGCCGCGGCCAGGGGCGTCACGAATTCCTGGGCGCCCTTGGTCAGGAGCGGGCGCACCTGCGCCCCGCGCTCGCGCAGGCGCCGGATCAGGTCCAGCGCCTTGTAGGCGGCGATGCCGCCCCCGATGACGAGGAGGACGCGGCGGTTCTGGAGCGGGCGGGTCATGGTTGAACCCCTCGGGAGGCGAGCCTGACGGATCGTTGCGAAGCAGGCTACCGGAACGCCATCACCAGCGCACCGATGGCGATGCCCCACAGGGCCACCGTCGACCAGATCGCGCGCTTGCGTTCGGACCGGGCGAAGATGTCGAGGCGGTTGGCCTCGCTGGCCCCCGTCTCGTCGAGGCGCACCAGGATGCGGCGCAGGCGCTGGGCCAGGTCGGGAAGGTCCGAGACCACGTCGGTGATGGTGAGCGCGGCGCGGCCGAGGCTCTCGACGCGCCCCACGGGACCGAGGTTGCGGGCGATCCAGGAGCGCACCACGGGCTCGGCCCCGGTCCACATGTCGAGTTGCGGATCGAGGGAGCGGGCGACGCCCTCGACCACCACCATGGTCTTCTGCAGCATCACCAGTTCGGTGCGGGTGCTCATGTCGAACAGAGCGGTGATGTCGAACAGCAGGGTGAGCACCTTGGCCATCGAGATCTCGTCGGCCTTGCGCTGGTGGATCGGCTCGCCGATCGCCCGGATCGCCTGGGCGAAATCCTCGACCGAGTGGTGGGCCGGGACGTAGCCCGCCTCGAAATGCACCTGGGCCACCCGCTTGTAGTCGCGCAGGATGAAGCCGAGCAGGATCTCGGCGAGGAAGCGCCGCTCCATCTGGCCGAGCCGGCCCATGATGCCGAAATCGACCGCCACCAGGGTGCCGGTCGGATCGACGAACAGGTTTCCGGGATGCATGTCGGCGTGGAAGAAGCCGTCCCGGATCGCGTGGCGCAGGAAGGACTGGATCACCGCCCGGCCGAGGGCCCTGGGGTCGTGCCCGGCCGCCACGATGGCGGCGCGGTCGTTCAGGCGGATGCCCTCGATCCACTCGCTGGCGAGCACGTCGCGGGCGGTCAGCTCCCAGTCCGGCTTGGGGACGCGGAAATCGGCATCGTCCTTCGTGTTCTGGGCCAGTTCGGACATCGCGGCCGCCTCGAGCCGGAAGTCCATCTCCATCATCACGGAGCGGGCGAGGATCTCCACCACCTCGCGGGGGCGCAGGCGCTCGGCTTGGGGCGACAGCGCGTGCACCACGCCGGCCATGAAGCGCATGACCTGAAGGTCGCGCTGGAAGCGCTCGCGCACGCCCGGGCGCATGATCTTGATCGCCAGAACCCGCTCGGCGCCGTCGGCGTCGAGGACATGGGCCTTGTGGACCTGCGCGATCGAGGCCGCCGCGATGGGCGGGCTGAACGAGACGAAGAGATGCGCCACGGGCTTGCCCAGGGCCGCCTCGACGAGGCGGATCGCGGTCTCCTGCGGGAAGGGCGGGACGCGGTCCTGCAGGGTCTCGAGGTCGCGGGCCGCCGCCATGCCGACGATATCGGGGCGGGTCGCCAGGAACTGCCCGAACTTGACGTAGCTCGGCCCGAGGCGCGTGAGCGCGCGCTGGAGGGGACCGGCGCCGGCACCGAGGCCGGGACGCTCCAGCATCCGCCCGATGCGCAGCACGAAGCGCAGGTGCGGCGGCAGGTCGGCGGAATCCACCAGCGCGAGCGCGCCCTCGCGGGCGAGCACGAAGCCGACATGCGCGCCCCGGACCAGGTGAACGACGGCACCGAGCATCAGGCGACCGAGTCCGTCACGCGACCCGCCGTCACGAGACCTTCCAGCCCGAATGGATCGCCACGATGCCGCCCGTGAGGGCCCGGTGGCTCACGTGCCGGAACCCGGCCGCCTCGATCATTCCGGCGAAGCGCCCGGGGGAGGGGAACTTGCGGATCGATTCCACGAGGTAGCGGTAGGAATCCGCATCGCCCGCCACCTGCGCGCCGAGGCGCGGGATCACGTGGAACGAGTAGGCGTCGTAGATCCGGTCGAGCACCGGCAGGTCGACCTTCGAGAATTCGAGGCAGAGGAAGCGGCCGCCGGGCTTCAGCACCCGGTGCGCCTCGGCGAGGGCCTTGTCGATCCGCGGCACGTTCCGGATGCCGAAGGCGATCGTGTAGGCGTCGAAGCGCTCCGCGGGCAGCGGCAGCGCCTCGGCATTGGCCGTGACGAAGTCGATGCGCCCGGTGAAGCGGTCGGCCGCCCGCTCGGCGCCCACGCGCAGCATGGCCTCGTTGATGTCGAGGACGGTGGTGTGCGTCCCGGGGCCGCCGGCCTCCAGGGCGCGAAAGGCGATGTCCGCGGTGCCGCCGGCCACGTCGAGGTGGCGGAAGGGCCGGTTGCGCGGCGGCCGCAGCATCGAGATGAGGTGCGACTTCCAGGCGCGGTGGAGCCCGCCCGACATCAGGTCGTTCATGAGGTCGTAGCGCTTGGCGACCGAACGGAACACGTCGTCGACGCGTCCCTGCTTCTCGTCGAGGGCCACGCTTTCGAAGCCGAAATGCGTGCTCGCCTCGTCCGCGGATTGATCGACCGACCGTTTCACCGAACTCATGGACCACCCTCTCGCGGACGCTCATAGCGAAACGTGGCCGAAATCGCCATGTGCCATCCAAGCCCATTCCCCATCGGCGACGCCGCACGTGCCCCATCGGCGACGCCACACCGAAGATCCCGATCGAACGCATGCCCGAACTTCCGGAAGTCGAAACCGTACGGCTCGGCCTCGCTCCCGCCCTGGTGGGTGCCCGCTTCAGCCGGGTGATCCTGCGACGCCCGAACCTGCGCTTCCCGTTCCCCGACCGGTTCGCCGAGCGCCTGGAGGGCCGCACGGTGACGGACCTCGCCCGCCGGGCGAAGTACCTCGTGGCCGGCCTCGATTCCGGCGAGTCGCTGATCCTGCACCTGGGCATGAGCGGCCGCTTCGACGTGGCCCTGCCGGACGGACGCAACCTCTCGCCCGGCGACTTCTACCTCGAGGGCGCGCAGGGCAACGCCAAGCACGACCACGTCGTCCTGGCGATGTCGAACGGCTGCACCGTGACCTACAACGACGTCCGGCGCTTCGGCTTCATGGACCTCGTTCCGACCGCCGCCCTGGCCGAGAGCCGGCACTTCGCCGGCATGGGCATCGAGCCCCTGAGCGAGGCCCTGACGCCGGACGCCGTCGCCCGCCTGTTCCGCAACAGGATCACGCCGCTGAAGGCCGCGCTCCTCGACCAGCGCCTGATCGCCGGCCTCGGCAACATCTACGTCTGCGAGGCCCTGCACCGGGCGGGCCTGCATCCCGAGATGCGGGCCGGGCTCCTCGCCAGGCCCGACGGGACGCCGACCCCGAAGGCGCGGCGCCTCGCCAGGGTCATCGGCGAGGTGCTGACGGAGGCGGTGGCGGCCGGCGGCTCGACCCTGCGCGACTATGCCCAGCCCGACGGCGCCAGCGGCGCCTTCCAGCACGCCTTTCGGGTCTATGACCGGGTCGGCCATGCTTGCGGGGCCAGGGGATGTACTGGTGTGATCGAACGGATCGTCCAGTCCGGCCGGTCGACGTTCTTCTGCGCGACCTGCCAGACGCAGCCCGCGAAATAACCGAGTCCGAAGACGGCCGGTCGTTTCGTTCGAGAAATCGTCGGGACCGGTCCGTTAAAGCTGATTTGATGATTTGGTGCGAGGGTCAGGTCCGAAGAACGGCGACCCGGTTCTTCGGGAGACCTATCCTTCAACCACACGACGAGAGCTTTCGGCCCGAGACAATCAGGCCGGTTCCGGCCCACGGGAGGCGCCGGGTCGGCTCGGTCGGGTGCGCCGGTCCGCTGGAATCCTGGGCACGCATGTACCCCAAAGCGAGCAACGAAGCCGATCGCCTCCGGGCCTTGCAGGAGCTCGATCTCCTGGAGGCCGAACCGGAGCCGCATTTCGACGCCCTCTGCCGGACGGCGGCGGCCCTGTTCGACATGCCGATCTCCTACGTCTCACTGGTGGCGCAGGACCATCAGCGCTTCGTCGCCAAGTGCGGCTTCGACCTCGACGGAACGGCGCGCGAGGGCGCCTTCTGCAACTACGCCATCCTGTCGGACGCGGTATTCGTCGTGGAAGACGCGCGGACGGATCCGCGCTTTCGGGACAGTCCGCTGGTCGTCGGACCGCCGCACGTGCGCTTCTACGCCGGCGCGCCGCTCGTCACGCAGGTCGGCCTGCGGGTCGGCATCCTCTGCGTCCTCGACCGCGTGCCGCGCCGGTTCACGCCGGAGGATTGCGCCCGGCTGCAAGATCTCGCCTCCGTCGTCTGCGCCCAGCTGAGCCTCCACCGGGCCAAGGCGGAACTCCGGGAGCGGGAGGCCCATTACCGGCTGCTCGCCGAGAACAGCTCCGACATGGTGATCTGGGCGACTCTCGACACCGTGCGCCGCTACGTCTCGCCCGCCTCCCGGAGCCTCCTCGGCTACGAGGCGGAGGAGCTGATCGGCACGAAGCCCCTGGACCAGGTCCATCCGGCCGATGCCGAGGCCTATGGCCGGCTGCTCGACGACCTCTGCCACGGGCGCGTGACGCGTGCGGTGGCGACCCAGCGCTATCGACGCAAGGACGGCAGCTGGATCTGGGTCGAGGTCAATTTCAACCTGACCTACGAGGCCGAGGGCGGGCGCGCGACGGGCTACGTCGCTGCGGCGCGCGACATCAGCGCCCGCAAGGAGGCCGAGTTCCAGATCGCCCACATGGCCCGCCACGACGCGCTCACCGACCTGGCGAACCGGACGCTGTTCCACGAGCGTCTGGTCCAGGAGCTCGCCGTGAGCCAGCGCCGGGGCGCCAGCTTCGCCGTGCTGTGCCTCGACCTGGACCGGTTCAAGGTCGTCAACGACACCCTCGGCCACCAGGCCGGTGACGCCCTGCTGCGCAAGGTGGCGGATCGTCTGCGCACCCTGGTCCGCGCCGAGGACACCGTGGCCCGGATCGGCGGCGACGAGTTCGTGATCATCCAGACCGGCCCGGTGGTGGGAAGCAGCATCCGCACCCTCGCCCAGCGGCTGATCGAGGTGGTGTCCCAGCCGATCGACCTCGACGGCACCAGCGTGACGGTGGGCGTCAGCGTCGGCGTCGCCGTGGCGCCGCAGGACGGGACGGATCCCGACCTCCTGTGCCGGCATGCCGACCTCGCCCTGTTCCGGGCCAAGGATGCCGGCCGCAACACCTTCCGGCTCTACGAGGCCGGCATGCGCTTCGGCCCGGCCTGACGGCCGGTCACCAGCCGCGGATGTCCTCGCCCGTGGGCCGGCGGCCCTGCGGCGTCAGCCCGTTGATCACCTGGGGCAGCGCCTGGGCCAGTTGCGCGAGCAGGTCGTCGCGGTTCAGGCCGGTGCGCTGCTGCAGGGCGTTCACCGTGTCCGATCCGAGGGCGTCGGCGAGGCGGTTGGGGGCCACCGGGCGGTTCTCGCCGTGCCCGATCCAGGATTCCATGACGTCGCCGAGGCCGCCCCGCTGGAAGCGGTCGATCAGCCCGTCGAGGCCGCTGCGGCCATCTTGCGCCTCGTCGTCGAAATGCGCGTAGGGGCCGGCGCCGGCGCTGCGATCCTCCGGAGCCGAACCACGGTCGCCCGGGCCGTCAAGCATGCCGGAGAGGTCGCTGAAGTCGCCCTCCCGGCCGGACGGGGGCGGATTCTCGCGGTTCTCGTCCCGCTCGTAACCGCCCTGGCCACGGTCCTGACCGCGGTCCTGGCCGAAGCCCCCGAGATCGCCGCCATCGTCACCGCGCGGGGCGCGCGCCTCGCCGCGATGGCCGCCGCCGAGGAGATCGCCGAGGCCGCCGGCGCCCTTCGACATGAGCAGCATGAGGAGCGCCTGGACGATCGGCGACATCGCGCCGCCGAGCATGCCGCCGCCCTGAGCACCGCCCTGGCCGCCCCGTTCGGGCTCGCGCCCACCGCCGAGCACCTGCCCGAGCACACCGCCGATGACCTGATCGAGCAGACCCATTGCGTTTCTCCCCCTGTATCGCCTGACGGCGGTGATGCGAGAGACGTGGCCGACCGCGTCGGGTCGGGTCACGTCCCGAGACCTTCGATTGGACGCGCTCTCCTTCGACGAACCGGCGACCGTTCGTCGGACAGCGCCCTAGTCGCGGCGGGTTCCGCCGGTGGCCGCGCGATCCTTCGCCGGAAGGTGGTCGAGCGGATTGGTGCGTGCGCCCGACTTGGCGCCCGAAGCGGTGACGGCGGTCGTGGCCGAGATCGCCTTCGGCGGCGCGACCTGACCGGTGGGCCGCTCGGCCGCGCCGGCGGCGTCGTCGCGGCCCGGCAGGGTGCCGGGGGTCGGCTGATCGTTCGGGTTGGCCACCGTCTGCGCGGCGGCCGGGCGCAGGCTCGCGGGGCCGACGAGCAGGCCGACGGCGCCCGAGAGGGCGAGGCCGGACAGGAACAGCGCGGTGACCGCGCCGCCGGCGCGCGGCCGGAAGACCGGACGGGACGATCGGGATTTGGGAGACGGAATGCGAGTCACGGGACGGTCTCCGGGCGCGGGGGGACGTCTGATCCCGAACCAAGCCTTGCCGCCGCCGATGGGTTCCGGCCCGCTCGCGGGCAAAGAGCCGGCGGGCCCGGCGCTCAGCCGCGCTTTCGGCCGCCGCCGCCCTTGTATTTCGGCTTCTGGCCGCCGAGCCCCTGCGTCGAGCGGGCCTTCGGGCGCTCCTGCCAGACCGGCGCGCCGACGGGCACCTCGCGGTCGGTGCCCGGCCCCATATTGTCGAGGGTCGGCTTGGAGATGCGGCTCTGCTTGGCGCCGAAGCGCCCGGCCTCGCGCTCGACGTCGCCCTGGCGGGCCATGGGATCGTCCGAGACCAGCAGCTCGGTCGCCTGCAGGCGCTTGAGCTCGTCGCGCAGCCGGGCCGCTTCCTCGAAGTCGAGGTCGGCGGCGGCTTTGCGCATCCGCTTCTCCAGGTCGGCCATGACTGCCTTGAGGTTGTGGCCGATGGTGACGGCGTTCTTGGCGAGCCCGGTATCGACCTGGACGTGGTCGCGCTCGTAGACGCTGTCGAGGATGTCGGCGATGCCGCGCTTCACGCTCTGCGGGGTGATGCCGTGCTCCGCGTTGTAGGCGAGCTGCTTCTGGCGCCGGCGCTCGGTCTCCGCCATCGCCCGCTCCATCGAGCCGGTGATCTGGTCGGCGTAGAGGATGCAGCGGGCATCCGCGTTGCGGGCCGCGCGGCCGATGGTCTGCACCAGCGAGGTCTCGGAGCGCAGGAATCCTTCCTTGTCGGCGTCGAGGATGGCCACCAGGGCGCATTCCGGGATGTCGAGGCCCTCGCGCAGCAGGTTGATGCCGATCAGCACGTCGAAGGCGCCGAGCCGCAGGTCGCGGATGATCTCGATGCGCTCCAGGGTGTCGATGTCCGAGTGCATGTACCGCACCCGGACGCTGTTCTCGTGCAGGTACTCGGTCAGGTCCTCGGCCATGCGCTTGGTCAGCGTCGTCACCAGGGTGCGGTAGCCGGCCTGCGCGACCTCGCGCACCTCGCCGAGGAGGTCGTCGACCTGGGAGCGTGCCGGGCGCACCTCGATCACCGGGTCGACAAGGCCGGTCGGGCGGATGACCTGCTCGGCGAAGACGCCGCCGGTCTGCTCCATCTCCCACTTGGCCGGCGTCGCCGAGACGTGGATCGACTGGGGGCGCATCGCGTCCCACTCCTCGAACCGCAGCGGGCGGTTGTCGAGGCAGGAGGGCAGGCGGAAGCCGTACTCCGCCAGGGTCGCCTTGCGGCGGAAGTCGCCCTTGTACATGCCGCCGATCTGCGGAACCGTGACGTGGCTCTCGTCGGTGAAGACGAGGGCGTTGTCGGGCAGGTACTCGAACAGGGTCGGCGGCGGCTCGCCGGGCTTTCTCCCGGTCAGGTAGCGCGAATAGTTCTCGATGCCGTTGCAGGCGCCGGTGGCCTCGATCATCTCGATGTCGAAGGTGCAGCGCTGCTCGATGCGCTGCGCCTCGATGAGGCGGCCCATCTTCGTCAGCTCGTCGACGCGCTGCTTGAGCTCGGTCTTGATCCCCTTGACCGCCTGCTGGAGGGTCGGGCGCGGCGTGACGTAGTGCGAGTTGGCGTAGACCTTCACGAACTTCAGGTCGTTGATCTTCTTGCCCGTGAGCGGATCGAATTCGGTGATCGACTCGATCTCGTCGCCGAACAGCCCGATTCGCCAGCCGCGGTCCTCCAAGTGGGCGGGCCAGAGCTCGATCACGTCGCCGCGCACCCGGAAGGTGCCGCGGGCGAAGTCCGACTGGATGCGCTTGTACTGGAGCGCCACGAGGTCGGCGATGAGCTGGCGCTGCTCGATCTTCTCCTCCAGCGACACCGTGAACGACATCGCCGTGTAGGTCTCGACCGAGCCGATGCCGTAGATGCACGAGACCGAGGCGACGATGATGACGTCGTCGCGCTCCAGCAGCGCGCGGGTGGCGGCGTGGCGCATCCGGTCGATCTGCTCGTTGATCGAGGATTCCTTCTCGATGAAGGTGTCCGAACGCGGCACGTAGGCCTCGGGCTGGTAGTAGTCGTAGTACGAGACGAAATATTCCACCGCGTTGTCGGGGAAGAAGCTCTTGAACTCGCCGTAGAGCTGCGCCGCCAGGGTCTTGTTCGGGGCCAGGATCAGGGCGGGACGCTGCGTCTCGGCGATGATCTTGGCCATGGTGAAGGTCTTGCCGGAGCCGGTGACGCCGAGAAGCACCTGATCGCGCTCGGCCTTGCGGACGCCGTCCACCAGCTCGGCGATGGCGCGCGGCTGGTCGCCGGCCGGCTCGAACTCGGATTTCAGCGTGAAGGCGACGCCGCCCTCGGACTTCTTCGGCCGGTCCGGGCGGTGGGGCACCCAGGTCTGGCCGTCCCTGAACAGCGGATTGCCCTCGGTGAGCAGGCGCGAGAGCGCGTCCACCGTGGCCGAGACGCCGTCCGTGGCCAGCGACGGATCGCCGTCATCCGCCGATCCGGCCGGGTTGAGGCCGGCGGGCATCGGGCCGTCCTCCGGCGCGCGCAGCCCCAGGGCCTGTGCGAGGCGCGGATCGACGTCGGCCGCCTCGCCATGGGCGAAGGTCGCCTGCGCGGCCTCGCCGAAGCCCATCCCGGACGTCTTGTCGGGGGCGGCGGACGTCTTGCCGCGTCCGCGCGCCGGCTTCGGCTGTCCCGGACGCGGTGGAGCGGGCGGCTCGACCGGCGGCAGGCGATTCCGGTTCAGCGCCGGGCTGAGCAGCGCCGCCAGGTGCTCGTCGAGCGGCTGAAGCTCCGGCTTCGAGGCCTTGGAGTTCGGCGTCCGCGGGCTCGACGCCTTCGCGCCACCTCTCGAGCCCGCACTCTTCGATCCCGCACCCTTGGAATTCCCGACGTTCCTGTTCAGAACCTCGGCGTCGGGAGCTGGGTCGGATGCGGCGCGTGGCTTCTTCGGAGTCGGCATGGTGCAAGTATGGTTTCTGCCGGCCGCTTGGAAAAGGGTGCGATCCGGCCGGATGTGGCGCGCGCTCCGATCCGCCCGCCCGGCGGGCGCCGCACGGGGCGATATATCGCGCCTCGCGACGCTGCCGGCGGTGCTCGCGATGGCGACGCGGCCGAGCGCGATCCTGATCCTGAGCGATCACCTGGACCCCGGCCTCGACGCGTTCGCACGGCGCTTCATCCATGCGCCGATCTGCCTGGCGACCGGGAATCCGAGCCTTGCGCAGGACGCACCGGCCGGCGTGACCGTCGCGTGCGGCGACCTCGAAGACCGCCGATGGCTGCGCGCGCTGGCCGTCGCGCACGGACCGAGCCTGATCGTCGATCAGCGCGCCGTTTCCGAAAGGACACTGGCCCGGGCCTTCACCGTTCTCTTCCCGGTCCTCGCCCAGGGCGGCGTCTACGCGATCCAGGGCCATGGCGGGCCATGGGACCGTCTCCGGGCCTGGAGCCGGTCGGCGCGGGCCCTCGACAGGCGCCTGGCGGCCGCGGGCGGATCGGCTCGTCGCCGGGACGGCGACCGGATCGCCGGCAAGCCGGACGCGGTGCCCCGACCGATCCACCTGCGTCCCGCCGCCGAGATCCCGGCGCCTCCGGCCGTCGCCATCGACGCGCCGCGCTATCGCCGGGCGACGGCCGTGCTGCTCGGCGCACAGCCTGCGGTCGCGGATTTCGCCGCGCAGTTTTCCGGCTCCGAGGCCGTGCCGCCGGAGGCCCGGGTCTACCGGTTCCCGGACGCGATCGTCTTCGGCATCGCCCTGGTGCAGGTCGGCGACGCCCTGGTCGAGGAGAGCCTGATCAACCGCGACCGCAACGGCTACCTCGGCGCGCTGTCGCTCGGCCCCGACGGGACGGGCTCGGTTCACCACACCCTCCCGCGCCCCCGCCGCATCGCCGGTCGCACCGTGCATCTCTGGCAGCTCTGGGCGGAGAATTACGGGCACTGGCTCATCGAGTGCCTGCCCCGGCTCCACGTGGCCGCCCGGGCCGGCCTCCTCGACGGCGCCAAGGTCACCGTCCAGGCCATCCCGTCGATGGAGGCGCTGTACCGGGAGTCGCTCTCGGCTCTCGGCATCGGCGCGGACAGGATCGTCTGGCTGACCCAGCGCGAAGTCGTGTTCGAGGAGCTGCTCTATCCCACCCCGGTCACCTTGCAGCCGATCACCAAGTCGCCCCTCGTCATCGACGCCGCGCGGGACCTGCGCGAACGGATCGGCCCGCCGCCCGAGCCCTTGCCGGAGCGCATCTATGTCAGCCGCAACCGCAACGCCCGGCGGCGGCTCGTCAACGAGGCGGAGGTCGTCGCTCTCCTGGCGGAGCGCGGCTACCGAACCGTGCATCCGGAGGCGGAATCCTTCGCGCGTCAGATCCAGCTCTTCGCCGCCGCGCGCTTCGTCGTCGGCGGCATGGGAGCCGCCCTCAGCAATCTCGCCTTCTCCGACCCCGGCGTGCGCTGCCTGATGCTCACCAACCAGGACATGCTCGACGACTTCTTCCTCGACCTCGCCGGCCTCGTCGGCGGGAGCTACGTCTCGATCCACGGCGACAGCATCGCGCCGGAACTCGGCATGCAATCCGACTACACCATCCCGATCGAAATCCTGCGCGAGGCCCTCGACCGGCACGGATTCTGAGCGGCGGCGCAGGCGAGAATCGCGCGCGTCGCTCGACACCGGGCCGAACGGAGCTAGCTTCCGAGCCAGCCCCCTGCCGCATCCCCAGACCGGACGGACCGATGGATCCCGCGACGCCGCCGAAACCCGAGCTCGACGCCGACACCCTGGCCTTCGCCGCCCGGGTCTTCCAGTACGCCCGGATGGGCCACGCGGAGGAGCTCGCAGAGCTGTTCGGGCAGGGCCTGCCGGCGAACCTGCGCAACGACAAGGGCGACAGCCTGCTGATGCTCGCGGCCTACAACGGACAGGCCGAAGCGACCCGGGTGATCCTCGAGGCCGGCGGCGACCCCGAACTTCCCAACGACCGGGGCCAGACACCGCTGGCCGGCGCCGCCTTCAAGGGCGACATGGACATCGCCGGCCTGCTCCTCGCCCACGGCGCCGCGGTCGACGGCACCGGACACGGCAGTCGCACCGCGTTGATGACCGCGGCGATGTTCGACCGAACCGCGATGGTCGCGCTGCTCCTCGACCACGGGGCCGACCCGGACGCTCGGGATGGCGCCGGCCAGACCGCCGCCACCCTGGCGGAATCCATGGGGGCGGCCGACACGCCCGCGCAGCTCGCCGGGGCGAAGCGCACGGGCACAACCGGCTAAGCCGGAACGTTCCCGTCCCAAGATCTGCGGCGGATCGCCCGGCCACGGGGCGACCGAGGTGAGGAATGCGCATGCCGAACACGATCCGTCGCGGCCTCGCCGCTCTCCTCGTCGCATGCCTGCCCAGCGCGTCCCTGGCCGCCGACGACTGGCCGATGTTCGGGCGCGACCACACCAACCAGCACTTCTCGCCGCTCACCGGGATCGATCGGGCCAACGTGAAGGCTCTGCGCCCGGCCTGGATCTTCCAGACCGGCATCACGGGCTACTTCCAGGCGGAGCCCGTGATGGTGGGCGGGACGCTCTACGTCTCGACCACCCAGAACCACGTCGCCGCCCTCGATGCGCGCAGTGGGCGCGTGCTCTGGACCTACACCCATAAGGCGCGCACGGAGAAGATCTTCGGGCCGCCCTCGAACCGGGGCGTTGCCGTCTCCGACGGCAAGGTCTTCGAGGCCACCATGGACGGACGGGTGATCGCCCTCGACGCCGCCACGGGCAAGGTCCTGTGGGACCACGAAGCGGTGCGCCCGGAGGAGGGCGAATCCGAGACCGCCTCGGCCCTGGCCGACAAGCTCGGGGCCGGCGCGGTGCAGGGATCGAGCCGCCTCGGCTTCAAGATGCCGCCCCTGGTGGCCGACGGCCTCGTCATCGTCGGCGTCGCGGGTGCCGGCTACGGCCTCCATGTCGAGGATGCCAAGGGTGGCCTCGACGGCGGCGCGGTGGTGGGCATCGAGGGCGGCTACGGCCGCCGGGGCTGGCTCGCGGCCTACGATGCCGCCACCGGCGCCGAGCGCTGGCGCTGGTACGTGACCAAGGCGGATGGCTGGGAGGGCGACTTCTCCGCGACCACGCCGGACGGCGTGCCGCTGCACCGGGACATCGCCGCCGAGAAGGCCGCCGCCCCGGCCCATCCGGAGGCCTGGCGGGTGGGCGGCGGCTCGCTCTGGATGACGCCGGCCTACGACCGGGATCTCGGCCTGATCTACGTCGGCACCGGCAATCCGGCTCCGCAGAATTTCGGCCTCTCGCGCCCGGGCGACAACCTCTACACCATGAGCCTCGTCGCCCTCGACGTCCGCACGGGGCAGCTGCGCTGGTACTACCAGCAGGTGCCCCACGACGAGTGGGGCTACGACGTGGCGAGCCCGCCCTTCCTCCTCGACCAGCCGACGCCGCAGGGACCGGTCAAGGCCGTGGCGCAGGGTTCGAAGACGGGCTGGCTCTACGTCCACGACCGCGGCACGGGCAAGCTCCTGGCGAAGTCCGAGCCGCTGATCCGGCAGAAGAACCTCTACGCGCCGCCCACCGAGGCCGGCACCGTGGTGAGCCCGGGCCCCCTCGGGGCGATCTCATGGCACCCGGTGGCCTACGATCCCCGCGGCGGCACCGCCTATGCCCAGGTCCGCCACGGGGCGACCACCTACGTGGTCCGGACGGTGCCCCCGTCGGGCGACCGCCCGGCGATCCGCTACACCGAGACCACCGAGGCCAGGGGCGAACCGAGCTTCAGCACCCTGACGGCGGTGGACCTCGCCAAGGGCGGGGCGATCAAGTGGTCCGTGAAGGGCGGCAGCCGCCTCTCCGGCGGGACCCTGGCCACGGCTTCGGGGCTCGTCTTCTCCGGCGAGGAGGACGGCCACCTCGACGCCCACGATGCCGAGACCGGCGCCGTGCTGTGGCGCTTCCAGTGCGGGGCCGGGATCGGCGGCCCGCCCATCACCTACGCCCTCGACGGCAAGCAATACGTTGCGGTGGCGGCGGGCGGCGCCTCCTTCACCAAGGGGTCGGGCTTCGGCACGGGCGACGCGCTCGTGGTGTTCGCCCTGCCGGATTGAGGATCTGGCCGCTGCGGGATCGATGTGACATGACGGCGTAGGCGGCCCATGGCTTGCGTGCGCCGCCCCAGCGCAGCCAGAGACCGCATCTTCCATGACGACCGACGCTCCCGAACCGCGCCAGCCCGAGGACCGGGGGCCGCCGGTGGTCCGCACCATCGCGATGCCCGCCGACACCAACCCAGCCGGCGACATCTTCGGCGGATGGCTGATGGGGCAGATGGATCTGGCGGCCGGCAACATCGCCGCCCGCCGCTCCCGGGGCCGCTGCGCGACGATCTCCGTGGAGGCCATGACCTTCCACCGCCCCGTCATCGTCGGCGACGAGGTCAGCATCTATGCCTGGATCGTGCGCGTCGGCCGCACATCCATGCGCATCCAGGTCGAGGTCTGGCGCCGGGAGCGCGAGGGCGAGGAGACCATGAAGGTGACGGAAGGCCTGTTCACCTTCGTGGCGATCGGACCGGATCGCCGGCCCCGGGCGATCCCGCCGGAGAGCGAGACCGCCGGGGCGTGATCCCCCCCGGTCCCACCCGTCGGGCTCTCGTCGGCGGCGCGTTCTGCCTCGCGGCGAGCCCCGCTTCGGCCGCAGCGCCGTCGTGGGCGGCCGACAGCCTTCAGGCGGCGGCGGCACGCACGGGCGTCGCCTACGGCTCGGCGGTGAACGGGGTGACCCTGCGCCAGGACCCGGCCTACGGACGGGTGCTCGCGCGCGAGGCCGGCATCCTCGTGTCCGAGAACGCGATGAAGCTCACCTATGCTTGGCGCGCGCCGGGTTCCCTCGACTTCACCTACGCGGACGAGGTCGTGGCCTTCGCGGAGGGCAATCGCCAGCGCATGCGCGGCCACACCCTGGTCTGGCACGAGGGCCTGCCCGCCTGGGTCGCGGCCCGGCTCGCGGCGGGCGAGGGCGAGGCCTTCCTGCGCCGCTGGATCGGCGCCATGGCCGGGCGCTATCGCGGCCGGATCGAGGCCTGGGATGTCGTCAACGAGATCTGCGGTCCCCAGGACGGGCGTGCGGACGGGCTGCGGCGCACACCGTGGCTGGAGGTGCTCGGCCCCGGCTACGTCGATCTCGCGTTCCGCATCCAGCAGGCGGTCGCACCGGGCGCGGCCGGGGTCTGGAACGAGAACGATCTCGAACTCGACGCGGACTGGATCGACCAGCGCCGCGCGATGGTGCTGCGGACTCTCGAGGGGATGCGGCGGCGCGGCGTGCCGATCCGCCGCCTCGGCCTGCAGGGCCACCTCTACGCCAGGCACCCGCTGAACCAGGACAAGCTCCGCCGCTTCCTGAAGGAGGTCGCCGGCCTGGGTCTGGCCATCGAGGTCACGGAGTTCGACGTCAACGACCGGACCTATCCGGCCGAGCTCGGCGCCCGCGACCGGGCGGTGTCCGACCTCGCCCGCCGCTTCCTCGACGTGGTGCTGGACGAGGCGGCCGTGCTCAACGTCCTCACCTGGGACATCACCAACCGCAACACCTGGCTGAACACCAACCCGGAACGCCGACGCGCCGACGGCCTGACCCAGCGCGCCCTGCCGCTCGACGAGCGGCTGGCGCGCACGCCGCTCTGGTCGGCGATGCACCGGGCCTTCTCGGCGGCGCCCGACCACAGCAAGGCGCGCGCGGCCCTGCGCGGCGCCTGAGTCCCTAGCGGGCGATCATCCGCGCCTGCTGCGGCCGGTCGCCGGCATGCTGGCGCAGGAACGCTGCCATCTCGGCGAGTTCGGGCGCCTTGGAGCGGAAGGTCACGGACAGCGCCAGCAGCGTGTCGGCATGGTCGAGGCCGGCATAGATCCGCTCCTGCACCGGCACGCGGACGGCGCGCAGGCGGGCGGCGAGGTTGCGGGTGTTCGACGGCCGTACCGTGGTGTCACCGTCGCCCGAGGCGAGGAAGGCCGGCGGCGAGTGCGGACCCGCGAAGGTGATCGGCTGGGTCGCGGCCTTGTCGGGAGCCTCGCCGAACAGCTCCGTGGCGGTGCCGGCATCGAGGGGCAGGAAGTCGTAGGGACCGGACAGGCCGGCCACCGCGCGGATCACCCGCGGGTCGACGCCCGCCCGGCGCAGGTAGGCGGGGTTCAGCCCGAGCATCACCGCATTGTAGGCGCCCGCCGAGTGCCCGGCGAGCACGACCCGGCTCGGGTCGCCGCCATAGGCGGCGATGTTCCGCTCGACCCAGGCCAGGGCCTGCGCGCCGTCGTCGAGGAAGTCGGGGAAGCGGACCTCCGGGTAGAGCCGGTAATCCGGCAGCACCGTCACGAAGCCCTGGGCGGCCAGGGCCTGGCCGACGAAGGCATAATCCTCCTTCGCGCCGTTCTTCCAGGAGCCGCCGTAGAAGAACACCAGCACGGGCGCCCCGGTGGGGCCGGCCATGGGCGTGAAGACGTCGAGCCGCTGGCGCGGATGCGCGCCGAAGGCCGCGTCCTTCAGGCTGAGCCGTCCGCCCTGGTCGCGCGGACCGATCGCATCGAAGAAGGCGAGGGGCGAGCAGGCCGTGATGCCGAGCGCGACGAGCGCGAGTCCGGCGAGGCTGGCAAGGACGGCGAGAACCCGGTTCATGCAACTCTCTGTTGGGGCGCGTCCCCCCTGTGACAGGGCTGGCGCGGCGGATTCATGGCGTTCCGGGCCGTCCCGGCGCGCGCCCGACGGCGTCGCGGTCCGATGTCGCGGTCAGGTTCGCAGAACGAGGCAGGCGCCGCCGACCTGCCGGATCTTTCCGCAGAGCCCGTCGGCGGCCTCGCGGCTCTGGGCCGGGATGCGGACGCGGTAGAAGGCGCGCGTGCCGCGGCTGCGCAGGCGGGTTCCGATGATCATCGGACGAACATCGCCGATGACGCTTGTGTAGAGCTTCCGTGTCCGCGCGAAGCTCTGCAGGGCCAGGAACTTCGAGAAGTTTCCGGCGAGCTGGATGCCCCAGGGCGCCGCCGGTCCCTCGTTGCCGCCGAGGGCGAAGCGGTCGCCGCGCGACGGGATCCGCAGGGCCGCCGTCACCTTCAGGCAACTCGTCTCGGTCTCGGTCCTCGCCTCGGAACCCTTGGTGTCGGAACCCTTGGTTTCCAAACCCTTGGTTTCCGAACTCTTGGTTTCGGAAACCTTGGCCGCCGGGTCCTTCGCCTTCGGCTCGTCGCCCTCCGGCATCTCGACCGCGGCACCGGGGCGCCACGCTTCGGCGGGCGAGCCGGTGATCGCCAGCACGTAGTTGCGGGTCTCCGCCGGAAGGCCCCCGGTCCCCGCGAGCCAGGCCGAGACCCGGCCCGGCCCGCCGTTATAGGCCGCCGCCGCGAGGCCGAGATTGCCGAATTGCCGGTTGAGGTCGGCGAGGAGGTGGGCGGCGTGCGGGATCGCCTGCTCGGGGTCGAACGGGTCGGTCAGACCACGCTCGCGGGCCGTGCCGGGCATGAACTGCGCCACCCCCTGCGCACCCACGGGGCTCACCGCGCCGACGCGGAAGGCGCTCTCGCGCCAGATCAGCCGCGTCAGGAACGGTACGGGCAGGCCGCGCGCCTTGGCCGAGCCCTCGATGAGGCGGCACAGGGCCTGCTCGACCGTCTCGGTCGCCGCCTCGGCGGCGGCATTCGCCGGCCGGGCCGCGAGGGGGAGCACGAGGAGCAGGGCGAGGAGGGCTGCGGGGAGGCGGCGGAGGAACGAGGTCACCGGCGGGTTGTAGAGCGTGCGCGGCGCCGATCAATTACAAAGGCCGCCGACCGCGGCGCATCCGCGTTCGCCGATCCGGGATGCCCACGCTATAACGAAGGGGGCGACGACCTCCGCCGCGCTGCAGAACAGGCCTCGATGCCCGAAACGCTCCTCGACGTTCAGGACCTGTCGGTCGCCTTCCGCTCGCGGGAGCGCGAGACCCGCGCCGTGGACCGTGTCGGCTTCACGATCACGGCCGGCGAGACCCTGGCCCTCGTCGGCGAATCCGGCTCGGGCAAATCGGTCACCGCCCTCTCGATCCTGCGCCTCCTCGACGGCAGCGCCTATCATCCCGGCGGCCGCATCCTGTTCAAGGGCGAGGACCTGCTGAGCCTGCCGGAGAAGCGGCTGCGCGGCATCCGCGGCGCCGACATCACCATGGTGTTCCAGGAGCCGATGACCTCCCTGAACCCGCTGCACACGATCCAGCGGCAGATCGGCGAGGTGCTGGAGGTGCATCGCGGCCTGTCGGGCCGCAAGGCGCGGGCGCGCATCCTCGAACTCCTCGAACTCGTCGGCCTGCGCGACGCCGAGCGCCGCCTCAACGCCTATCCGCACGAGCTCTCGGGCGGCCAGCGCCAGCGCGTGATGATCGCCATGGCGCTCGCCTGCGAGCCCGACCTGCTGGTGGCCGACGAGCCGACCACCGCCCTCGACGTGACGGTGCAGGCGCAGATCCTGACCCTGCTGGCGGACCTGCAGAAGCGCCTCGGCATGGCGATGCTGTTCATCACCCACGATCTCGGCATCGTGCAGCGCATCGCCGACAACGTCTGCGTCATGCTCGCCGGCCGCATCGTCGAGGCCGGCCCCGTGGCGGAGATCTTCGCCCGGCCGCAGCACGAGTACACCCGGCGCCTGCTCGCCTCGGAGCCGAAGGGCCGGGCCAACCCGGTGCCGGCGGACGCCGCGCCCCTGCTGGAAGCCGGCCCCCTCAAGGTGTGGTTCCCGATTCGGGAGGGCCTGCTGCGCCGGATCACCAGCCACGTGAAGGCGGTGGACGGGGTCTCCCTGCGCGTCCGGGCCGGCGAGACCATCGGCGTCGTCGGCGAATCCGGCTCGGGCAAGACCACCCTCGGCCTGGCGCTCCTGCGGCTCACCGGCTGCGAGGGGCCGATCGTCTTCCTCGGCCGCTCCATCGCGGGCCTGCCGCCCGCCGCCATGCGCCCGGTCCGCCGCGACATGCAGGTGGTCTTCCAGGACCCCTACGGCTCGCTCTCGCCGCGCATGACGGTGGCCGACATCGTCGCCGAGGGGCTCGTGGTCCAGGGTGCGGTGAAGACGCGGGCCGAGCGCCAGGCGGTCGTCGCCAAGGCGCTGACCGATGTGGGTCTCGATCCGGCGACCATGAACCGCTACCCGCACGAGTTCTCCGGCGGCCAGCGCCAGCGCATCGCCATCGCCCGCGCCATCGTGCTCAAGCCGAAATTCGTGGTGCTCGACGAGCCGACCTCGGCCCTCGACCGTTCGGTCCAGGCCCAGATCGTCACCCTCCTGCGCGACCTCCAGCGCGAGCGCGGCCTCGCCTACCTCTTCATCAGCCACGACTTGAAGGTGGTGCGGGCGCTCGCGAACTACGTGCTGGTGATGCAGAACGGCCACGTCG
Source organism: Methylobacterium sp. Leaf104 (assembly GCF_001422885.1). Lineage (GTDB taxonomy): Bacteria > Pseudomonadota > Alphaproteobacteria > Rhizobiales > Beijerinckiaceae > Methylobacterium. The sequence goes on from NZ_LMMZ01000023.1 coordinate 100,125, forward strand.
TCGAGGAGGGGCCGGCCGAGGCGATCTTCGCCGCACCCCAGACCGCCTACACCCAGGCGCTGTTCGCCGCCGCCTTCGATCTCCAGAGCGACGCGGTCGCCGACCCGATCCCGGCCTGAGGGAAGCCCGATGGCCCGCGCCTTCCTCATCGTGCTCGATTCCGTCGGCATCGGCGGCGCCCCGGACGCCGACCGCTACGGCGATGCCGGGTCCGACACGGTCGGGCACATCGCCCGCGCCTGCGCCGAGGGGCGCGGGGACCGGGCCGGTCTGCGCGCGGGGCCTCTGGCGCTTCCGAACCTGACCCGCCTGGGCCTCGGCCTCGCCGCGAAGGGCGCGACCGGTGCGGTGCCGCCGGGCCTCGACCTCTCCGGTGCCCCGGCGGGGGCCTACGGCCACGCGGTCGAGACCGCCGCCGGCAAGGACACGCCCTCGGGCCACTGGGAGATCACCGGCGTACCGGTCCGCGATCCCTGGGGACACTTTCCCGTCGCGGTCCCGACCTTCCCGGCCGCCCTGACCGAGGCGCTGATCGCGCAGGCCGGCCTGCCGGGCATCCTCGGCGATTGCCACGCCGCCGGGGTCGCGATCATCGACGGCCTCGGCGCCGAGCACGTCCGGACGGGCAAGCCGATCTGCTACACCTCCGCCGACAGCGTCTTCCAGATCGCGGCGCACGAGAACAGCTTCGGGCTGGAGCGCCTCTACGCCACCTGCCGGATCGCCCGCGATCTCTGCGATCCCTACCGGGTCGGCCGCGTCATCGCCCGTCCCTTCGTCGGCAGCGCCGCGGAGGGGTTCCGGCGCACCGCCAATCGCAAGGACTACGCCGTCGAGCCGCCGGGCCGCACCCTGCTGGACGTGTTGGACGCCGCGGGCCGGAGCGTCGTCAGCGTCGGCAAGATCGGCGACATCTACGCCCATCGGGCGACGGGCCGGGAGATCAAGCCCGGCGGCAACGCCGCCTGCCTCGACGCGGCGCTCGCGGCCTTCGCGGCGCTGCCGGAGGGCGGGCTCGTCTTCCTCAACCTCGTGGATTTCGACACCGAATACGGCCACCGCCGCGACGTGGCGGGTTACGCCGCAGAGCTCGAACGCTTCGACGCGCGCCTGCCCGAGATCCAGCGCGTCCTTCGCCCCGGCGACCTCTGCGTGATCACCGCGGATCACGGCAACGACCCGACCTGGGCCGGGACCGAGCATACCCGCGAACAGGTTCCCGTGCTGGCCTTCGGACCGGGGATCGCGCCGGGGTCGATCGGGCGTCGCGAGAGCTTCGCCGATATCGGCGCGACCCTGGCGTATCACCTCGGAACGACCCGGCTGGATGCGGGAACATCCTGGCTCTGACGCACGATTGGGAGACGATCATGAGGGACGAGGACGATCGCGCCGCCGGACAGACCATCGCGCACCGGGTCGGCGAACCCCTCGACACGCTGTCCGTCGAAGATCTGGAGGAGCGAATCGGGCTCCTGCGCTCGGAGGTGGAGCGCCTCGAGGCGGCACGCCTCGCCAAGAAGGCGGCCCTCGAACGGGCGAGCTCGCTGTTTCGCCTGTAAAAGCCCTGTGCCCGAAGGATTTGTGACAAACCTCCGGCTTTGAGGACGGAATCTTCATCCTCCCCCAAATGGGGGATGAAGGGCCGCTGCCCGCGCGCTTCAATGTCGCACGGAACCATGAGCGAGGGCGGTCATGCTAGAGAAATGGACAAGGGCGCCATGGATGCGCCGGCGACTTGCACGGCACGTTCAGCGGGGCACCAGCGATCGGGTGATCGCGTTGCTGATCAATCCCGCGACGGCGGCCCCGCCGAGCCAGACCCTGAACGACGCAGATCCGTCCACGGAGCTTCGGCCGAGCGAAATTCCCGCAGGCGAGATCCGGCAGGCCGGCATGAGTGCCGATCCGTCCACCCGGTACGATCTCTCGAACGTCATCCTGTTCCGCGCCCTGGCCTTCGATCGGGCCAGCGGTCGCGACGCCCGGTGACCGCGGGCGGTCACCGGACCAGACTGAACCCCGAGATCAGCCGGGCGAGATCGACCTGACGGGTGACGCCGGTCTTGGCGAAGATCGCCTTGACCTGACTGCGGATGGTGCCCTCACCGACGCTCTGTTGCGTGGCGAGGAGCGAGATGGTGGCGCCGTCGGCGATGCCGCGCGCGATGCGCGCCTCGGCGGCCGTGAGGTCGAACAACCCGGCGAGAAGCTCGGTGCCGGGGACCGGACGCGGCAGGACCGGTGCGGCGACCATCAGCAGGGTGCCGCCGCCGAAGACATCCTGGGCCAGGCCGCGCATGGGCAGCAGGTGCAAGACCATGGCGGGGTCGTCGTCGCCGGCCGGGATCGGGATCGACCGCGCCGTCTGCGCCCGCCGCCCCGCGAGGACGTCGGCCAGCAGCGCATCCGCTCCCGGATGGGCGAGGGCGATCCGCTCGCGGTGATCCCGCACCACCCGCGGGACGAGGCCGGCGAAGCCCTCGTTTCGGTCGTGCAGGCGCCCGCCGGCACCCAGCACCGCGGCGGGCAGGCCCATCACCTCCAGGGCGCTCACGGCCGCCCGCGCACGCTCCAGCTTCAGCCGGGCCGAGACCAGGGCGGCCCGCCCCAGATGCGGCCGCAGGGTGTCGAGGATCTTGATCACGGCATGGGGCACCGGGCCGTCGACGTAGCGCCGCTCGACGCTGAAGATCAGCGTGTCGCCGGTGGTGAGCGGGCAGGCGGTGGCGACGCCCCAGCCCAGGCCGCGCGGGCGCAGGAACTGCTGGATCAGGACGTCCTGCTCCAGTTCCGCCTGCGTGTAGACGTCCTCCTCGCGGATGAAGCCGGCATGCCGGGCACCGAGGAGCCGCGCCGTGCGCTGGCCGGCGCCGCTCCAACCCCCGGAGGCGAAATCCGCCATGACCTGATCGAGCGACGCGGAATTGATCCACCGGTGCGACTCGAGGTCGGCCGCGATCAGAACCGTGCCCTGGGCACCGGCGATCTCGGCGAGCCGGTCGAGCACCGCCGGCCACCGTTCGGGCAGGACCGCGGCCTCGTAGATGAGGTCCGTCAGGGCCTCGAAGTCGTCCGGTCCCGATCGATCCTGCACGGCCCCCTGCACCCACATGTGTCTGGATCGTAAACACCATGCGGTCAAAGCGCGGCTCGCGGCAAGCTGCGTCACCGGCAAAATCCCGTGCTCCGCCCATGGGATAACGGAAACCGAGGGCGATTCGGAACCGCCCGGCCTCGGGAGGGCTCGAAAGCTGCGCCCTTCGTGTTAGGGGAGGGGATCAGGGGGAACCTTGAGCCCATCCGACCGGTCATGTCGATTCGGAGCGGGGGCGGGGAGTTTGGCGTGCGGCACTGGCGCGAAGGACCGGGCGACCGGCGAAGCTACCACCACGGCAACCTCAAGGAGGCGCTGATCGAGGCTGCGCGCCGCTTCATCGCCGAACGTGGGATCGGCGGCTTCACGCTGGTGGATGCCGCGCGCCTCGTCGGCGTCACGCCCGCGGCCCTCTACCGCCACTTCCGCGGCCGGGAAGCGCTCCTCGAAGAGGTGGCGGGCCGCGGCTTCGCCGATCTGGCCGAGCGCCTCGCCCGGGCGCTCACCGCGAAGGGCACCCCCCTGGAGCGCTTCACCCGGATGGGCGAGGCCTACCTCGCCTTCGCGGAGGAGGAGCCGGGCTACTACGCGGCGATCTTCGAGACCCGCGGCCTCGCCGCCGCGATCCCCAACGAGGCCGCGTCGACCCGGCCGAGCCCCTTCGATCTCCTGGTCGAGGCGCTGCAATCGACGTTTCCCGAGGGGTTCGGCGGCGCCCCGCCGCGCTTCATCGCCCTGGAGGTCTGGGCCCTCGCGCACGGCCTCGCGACCCTCTCGGCCTCCGGGCACCTGCCGAAGGCGTCCGGCATGCCGGACAAGTACGAACTTCTGCGGGCCGGCGTCCTCGCCCTCGTCCACGGGGCGGCCGGCAACCGGTCCCGGGAATAAGGACCGTCGGCACAGCCCGCCCCTTGAAAGCGCACGGGACCATCCGCAAGTGAATGTCGTTCACATTTACATTGGAGCCGTGAGCCGTGAGCTTCTCTTCCTCCCCCTTCACTACCGGGAAGGTCTGCCGTAGCGGCCCCTTCCCCAAGCGGTCCCTCGAAATCGGCGCGATCGTCGTCGCCTTCGTCTACTGGTGGCCCCTGGCCGCCGCCTACGTCGCCTGGAAGGTGGCGGGGTATCCCGCGCTCAGCGAATTGCGGGGCCTGGCCGGCCGCGGCCTCTCGTGGAACGCGGGCGCCACGCGCTCGCGCTTCGCCGCCGCGTTCGAGGCCGCCAATGGCGGCGGCACGGGCAATCGTGCCTTCGACGAGTATCGCCGGAGCGAGATCGAGCGCCTCGACGCCCAGCGCCGCGCCCTGCAGGAGGAGAGCCGCGCCTTCGCTGAATTCGTCGAAGAGCTGAAGCGGGCCAAGGACCGCGAGCAGTTCGACGCCTTCATGCAGAAGCGCCGCGGCGCGGACACCACCCGCTCGGTCTGACGCGCGGATTCATCTCCCTGCAACACGAGGGCTTCCGGTGCAGGCCGGGAGCCCTTTTTCGTGCGCGCGGCCGACTCGAACACCCTCGCTCGCGCTGCCGCGATGCTCTAGGAACGGTCCCGGTCTTGCCTCGGACCCGCCCTGCCCGGGATCCGAGCTCGGCCGCCTCAGACCTCGGCTTCTTGGAGATCAGCGATGCAGGCAGAAGCCGCGACCGTCCGGGTGGTGGATCACCCCCTGGTGCAGCACAAGCTGACCCTGCTGCGCCAGCGCGAGCGCTCGACCAAGGGCTTCCGCCAGATCCTTAACGAGATCGGCATGCTGCTGGCCTACGAGGTCACCCGCGACCTGCCCCTGGAATCCGTCACGATCGAGACGCCGATCCAGGCGATGGAGGCGCCCCAGATCGCCGGCAAGAAGCTGGTGCTGGCACCGATCCTGCGCGCCGGCGTCGGTTTCCTCGACGGCATGCTGTCCCTGGTGCCCTCTGCCCGGGTGGCGCATGTGGGCCTCTACCGCGATCCCGAGACGCTGAGGGCGGTGGAATACTACTTCAAGGCCCCCTCGGACCTCGTCGACCGGACGGTGCTGGTCCTCGACCCGATGCTGGCCACGGCGAATTCGGCGGTGGCGGCGATCAACCTCCTGAAGCAGCGCGGGGCGCAGGACCTGCGCTTCGTCTGCCTGCTCGCCGCTCCGGAAGGCATCGCCCGGCTCCAGGCGGCCCATCCCGACGTGCCGGTCTGGACGGCCGCCATCGACAGCCATCTCAACGACCACGGCTACATCGTGCCGGGCCTCGGCGATGCCGGCGACCGGATGTACGGGACCCGCTGAGGCCCGGAGCGGGCGCGACCTTGCCAAGCGCCGCTCCGGCGGCACATGACGGGGCTCCGAGGAGGAGACCCCGATGACAGCCAGCCTGCCCGAGACCATGCGACAGATCCGCTTCGACGGTGCCGGCGGGCCCGACGTGCTGGCCCTGGAGACGGTGCCGCTGCCGCAGCCCGGTCCCGGCCAGGTCCTGATCGAGGTCGTGGCCGCCGGCATCAACCGGCCCGACATCCAGCAGCGCGAGGGCAAGTATCCGCCGCCGAAGGGCGCCACCGAGATCCCCGGCCTCGAGGTCGCCGGCCGCATCGTCGCCCTGGGCGAGGGCGTCTCCGGATTCGCCATCGGCGACGAGGCCTGCGCCCTGGTGATCAGCGGCGGCTATGCCGAGTTCGCCGTGGCGGAGATCGGCCAGTGCCTGCCGAAGCCGTCGTCGCTCTCGCTGGTCGAGGCCGGCGGCCTGCCGGAGAACTACTTCACCGTCTACAGCACCGTGATCGAGCGCGGCCGCCTCAAGGCCGGCGAGGCCTTCCTCGTCCATGGCGGATCGAGCGGCATCGGCTCGACCGCGATCCAGATCGCCAGGCACCACGGCGCCCGCGCCTTCGCCACCGCCGGCTCGGCCGAGAAATGCGACTTCTGCCGCGAGCTCGGCGCCGAGGCCGCGATCAATTACCGCGAAGACGATTTCGTCGAGGCGGTGAAGCGGCTGACCGACGGCAACGGCGTCGACGTCATCCTGGACATGGTCGGGGCGCCCTACCTCGCCAAGAACCTCTCGGCCCTGGCGATCGAGGGGCGCCTCGTGCAAATCGCCTTCATGCAGGGCTACAAGGTCGACGCCTTCAGCATGACGCCGATCATGATGAAGCGCCTGACCTTCACCGGCGCGACGCTGCGGGCCCGGCCCAAGGCCGAGAAGGCGGCGATCGCCGAAGGCCTCGCCCGCGATGTCTGGCCGCTGCTCGAGGCCGGGACCATCCGCCCGGTGATCCACGCCACCTTCCCGCTGGAGGAGGCGCGCAAGGCCCACGAGCTGATGGAATCGAGCGCCCATCTCGGCAAGATCATGCTGGTGACTGGCCGCTAAGGCCGGAGCCGAGCGGAACTCCGCTCTCGACCGTCGCGTTTCAGATCCGAGCCAGAATCACGAGCGGGATTCACGGGAATCGACGCTCGGGTCGAAACGTCGGTCTTCAGGACCGTTCAAGCGAGGATCGCATGGTCGAGAAATTACACGGTCAGGAAGCCCGGCAGGGCAAGCGCGGCAAGCCGGTGCTCTACGTCCTCGTCGCCAGTCTCGTGCTGCTCGCGATCGCGATCACGGGCCTGATGACCTGGCAGGGCGCCAACTCGCCGAAGGACTATGCCAGTCAGAGCCAGGACGCCTCGCGCCAGGAAGTCACCGGCTCCGTGAAGGGCAGCTCGAACGCCACGTCGTCGTCGAACACCGGTTCGGTACCGACCGCGAACCCGGCCTATCCGAGCCCGGCCCAGCCGGCCGCCAACGGCAACAAGCAGTAGGACGGATCGCCCGTGCCGGTCCGCCTCAGCGGGTCGGCACGGGCGTCTCGCCGCGATAGTCGTAGAAGCCGCGCTTGGACTTGCGTCCGAGCCAGCCGGCCTCGACATACTTCACCAGCAGCGGACAGGGCCGGTACTTCGAGTCAGCCAGCCCCTCGTAGAGCACCTGCATCACCGACAGGCAGGTATCGAGGCCAATGAAGTCGGCGAGCTGCAGCGGACCCATCGGGTGGTTGGCACCGAGGCGCATCGCCGTGTCGATCGACTCCACCGAGCCGACGCCCTCATAGAGGGTGTAGATCGCCTCGTTGATCATCGGCAGCAGGATGCGGTTCACGATGAAGGCCGGAAAATCCTCCGACATCGTCGAGATCTTGCCGAGCTTGGCGATGAAGGCCTTCGCCGACTCGTAGGTCGGATCCTCCGTGGCGATGCCGCGGATCAGCTCGACGAGCTGCATCACCGGCACCGGATTCATGAAGTGGATGCCGATGAAGCGCTCCGGCCGATCGGTCGAGGCCGCCAGACGCGTGATCGAGATCGACGAAGTGTTGGTGGCGATCAGGGCATCCGGCTTCAGGGACGCGCAGAGCGTGCTGAAGATCTGGCGCTTGGTCGATTCGTCCTCGGTGGCCGCCTCGATCACGAGGTCGCAGGGCGCGAGGTCGTCGAAGGTCTCGGCCGCTACGATGCGGGAGACGGCGTGGCGGCGCTGCTCGTCGGCGATGCTGCCCTTGGCGACCTGACGCGCCAGGTTGCCGTCGACGGTGGCGAGGCCGTTGTGGATGCGGGCCGGGTCGCGGTCGTTCAGGCGGACGTCGAGCCCCGCCATCGCGCAGACATGGGCGATGCCGCTTCCCATCTGCCCGGCGCCGATGATGCCGACCGTCCTGATATCGATGCCCATCGTCTGCACTCGCACCCCTGGGGCATGCCTCCGTCGCGCTCCGGGCCCCCCGCCCGGCCGCCGAGGGCGCCCGCCTCGCTTATAACGTCCCGCGGCGGCAGCGTCCTAGAGCAATTCCATGCCGGAGACGCGGTTCGCGCGGGTGAACCGATGCGCCCGGGAGCGCACCGGTCCACCCGAACCCTTCGGGCCGGCGTTCCGGATCAGCCCTTGGCCTTGGCGATCTCGGATTGCAGCTCGGGCACGATCTGGAACAGATCGCCGACGAGGCCGTAATCCGCCACCTGGAAGATCGGCGCATCCTCGTCCTTGTTGATGGCGACGATGACCTTGGAGTCCTTCATGCCGGCGAGATGCTGGATCGCGCCCGAGATGCCGACGGCGACGTAGAGCTCCGGCGCCACGACCTTGCCGGTCTGGCCGACCTGCCAGTCGTTCGGGGCGTAGCCCGCATCCACGGCGGCGCGCGAGGCGCCCACGGCGGCGCCCAGGCTATCGGCCAGCGGCTCGATCAGCTCCTTGAACTTGTCTGACGAGCCGAGGGAGCGGCCGCCGGAGACGATGATCCTGGCCGCGGCCAGCTCCGGGCGGTCGGACTTGGCGATCTCCTCGCCCTTGAAGCTCGACTTGCCCGACGAGGCGGCCGCCTGGACCGGTTCGATCGACGCCGCGGCGCCGCCCTCGGCCGCCGGCTTGAAGGCCGCCATGCGGACGGTGATCACCTTCTTGCCCGCCCCGGCCTGCACGGTCTGGATCGCGTTGCCGGCGTAGATCGGACGCTCGAACGTGTCGGCGGAGACCACGCTGATGATGTCGGAGATCTGCGCCACGTCGAGGAGGGCGGCCACCCGCGGCAGCACGTTCTTGCCCGTGGTCGAGGCCGCCGCGACGACGACGTCGTAGGGCTCGGCCAGGGAGACCAGCAGGGCGGCGGTGGGCTCGGCGAGGAGATGGTCGTAGGCGGCGTCCTCGGCGAGCAGCACCTTCTCGACGCCGTCGAGCTTGGCGGCGGCCTCTGCGGCGGGGCGGCTGCCGGCGCCGGCCACGAGGGCATGGACCGGGCCGCCGAGGGAGACGGCAGCGGTCAGGGCCTTGAGGCTGGCGTCGCGGACCGCGCCGTTGTCGTGCTCGATGAGAAGAAGGGTGGCCATGGTGTGCGAACCTCGAAATCGATCAGCGGGAGGGTCCCGGACCCCGTCTCACCCGCCGCGGCGAGGCGGCGGGCTCTTGAAACCGTGGGAGGGGTGGGGGCTCAGAGAACCCCGGCCTCGCCCTTCAGCTTCTGCACGAGTTCGGCCGGGGACCCGACCTTGATGCCGGCCTTGCGCCCGGCGGGCTCCACCGTCTTGAGCACGGTGACCCGCGGGGTCACGTCGACGCCGAGGGCATCGGGAGCCAGTTCCTCGAGGGGCTTCTTCTTGGCCTTCATGATGTTGGGCAGCGAGGCGTAGCGCGGCTCGTTGAGGCGCAGGTCGGTGGTGACGATGGCCGGCAGGGTCAGCGTCACGGTCTGGAGGCCGCCGTCGATCTCGCGGGTGACGTCGATCGAGCCCTCGCCGAACTCCACCTTGAAGGCGAAGGTGCCCTGCGGCCAGTCGAGGAGCGCCGCCAGCATCTGGCCGGTCTGGTTCGAGTCGTCGTCGATGGCCTGCTTGCCGAGGATGACGAGGCCGGGGGCCTCCTTCTCGACCAGGGCCTTCAGGATCTTGGCCACCGCCAGCGGCTCGACCACGCCATCGGTCTTCACCAGGATCGCCCGGTCGGCGCCCATGGCGAGCGCGGTGCGGAGCGTCTCCTGCGCCTGTTGCGGTCCGATGGAGACGGCGACGATCTCGGTGACCTTGCCCTTCTCCTTGAGGCGAATCGCCTCCTCGACGGCGATCTCGTCGAAGGGGTTCATCGACATCTTGACGTTGGCGAGGTCCACGCCCGAACCGTCGGCCTTGACCCGGATCTTGACGTTGTAGTCGACGACCCGCTTGACGGGCACCAGAACCTTCATGGCGTTCACAATCCTCCGCGCGGATGATGTTCTTCGACCAGGCCGGCGCGGCGCGCAAAGGAACTCCGGGACAACCGGAGGTCCAGAACCCTGGTCATTGAGGCGGCGGACCGTAACGGCCTCATTTCCGCCTTGTCAACGCGCCCCGCGGCCGCCCACCGGGGGGAGGGCCGCCGAGGACGCCGACCGGGCAGACACCCGTCGGTTCGCGGTCCGGTTGGTATTCAAGATGCCTGGGTCTCGGCGAGACGGATTCCCCGCGCGTCCCGCTCTCAGCGATTCTTGCCGGGAACCCAGAGCACGTCGTCGGCGCCGTTGGAATTGGCGGTCCGGCTCGCCACGAACAGGAAATCCGAGAGCCGGTTGAGGTACTGCAGGGCCTCCGGCGAGACGATCTCGCCCTCGGTGGCCGCGAGCGCCACGGCCAGACGCTCGGCCCGCCGGCACACCGTCCGGGCGAGGTGCAGGGCGGCCGAGGCCGGCGACCCGCCGGGCAGCACGAAGGACTTCAGGGGCGACAGGTCGGCGTTCAGGGCGTCGATGTCGCGCTCGACCCGCTGCACCTGCGCGGCGACGATCCGCAGCGGCTCGTATTTCGGCGGCTCCGCGCTCTCCGGGGTCGCGAGGTCGGCGCCCAGGTCGAAAAGGTCGTTCTGGATCGCGCCGAGCAGGGCGTCGAGGCGCGGATCGGCGTGCAGCCGCACCAGCCCGATGCAGGCATTGGTCTCGTCGACGGTGCCGTAGGTCTCGATGCGCAGGTCCGCCTTGGAGCGCCGCTCGCCGCTGGCGAGCGCGGTCGACCCCTTGTCGCCGGTGCGGGTGTAGATGCGGTTGAGGGTGACCACGATGGCGTCCGATCCTGAGCGGGGCTGGCAGGAGCGGGAACCTAGCGCAGTTCGCCGCCGGTGGGAGTCGCCCGAGACGGGGTCGCGCGAAAAGCGGAAGGGCCGGTCCCACCTCGGCGGAACCGGCCCCGCGGGCTCACGGCGTGCTGGATCGCAGCGCGCTCAGAAGGTGTAGCCGAGCTTGCCGCCGAAATTGGTCAGGCCGCGGTTGTTCGCGCAGAGGCCGGCGTTCGACATGTGCTCGACGGTCGCCATGATGCTCCAGTGCTCGGTGAGCCGGAAGCCGAGGGCGGCCGCCTCGCGGAACAGCGGGTTGCAGCCCAGGGTGTTGAACCCGGCCGGGGCCGTGGGCTTGGGACCGGTATAGCCGTTATGGGCGCCGGCGCCGAAGAAGCCTTCGAGGAAGACGATGTTGTTCAGCGTCTGCGGGAAGAGGTCCACGGTCCAGGTCGCGCCGATATAGGCGTAGCTGGTACGGCCGCCGAAGTTGTAGCTGCCACCCACGGTCGGCCGGGGCACGAAGGCCTGCCAGAACGGGTCGATGCTCACGAGCGGCTTGGCGAACAGGATTTCGCCGTTGATGTTGTTGGTGTTGTGCTCGGCGCTGCCGGGATCCTGCACGGCCCCGCCGATGCGGACCTCGGAGACGATGCTCAGGGGCTTCACCGGGCTGGCATAGGCGGCCGGCGGCGCGGACGGGAAGTCGGCGGCCTGGACCGGCATGGCCGTGGCAAGTACGGCGGCAGCAACGGCGAGGCGGAACGTGTGGGAATGCATCGAGACGGTTCCGGTTTGACCGAACGTGTCTAGCATGGCCGCCCGCGACACCGTCAGACATCGGGGGCCTCCCGGCGGCGATAGCTGTGCGGTGAGACCTCCGGGCAACACCGGTCCCGGTGCCGGCTGCCTCAGGCCGCCGCGGCGGGCGCCATCGCCCCGGTCTCGCCCTGGCGGTGCCAGACGTGCCAGCACAGGACGGCGACCGGCACGCCGATGATGGAGGTCGCCACGAAGAACCAGGCGAAGCCCGTCGTCTCGATGACGAAGCCGGAGGCGCCGGCGAGCAGGCTGCCGGGGAGGGCGCAGAGGGACGTGAGGAGCGCGTACTGGCTCGCCGCGTGCTCGGAGGCGGCGAGCGACGACATGAAGGTGATCAGCACGATGGACGCGAAGGCGTAGGCGAAGCTGTCGATGCTCACCGCGATGGCGAAGGTCCAGAACGCGGTCCCGCCGTCGCCGCCGTGCAGCGCCAGGTAGGCGAGGCTGAGATGCGAAGCGGAGCCGAACACGGTCCCGGCCAGGAGGCTCGCCATCATGCCGATCCGCGGGACGACGTAGCCGGCCAGTAAGGTGCCCGCGAGGGCGACGCCGAAGCCGAACAGCTTGGTCACCGTGGCGATGTCGGTGTTGGAGTAGTGCAGGCTCTTGAAGAGCGGCATCGCCATCGCGCTGGCGACGTAGCCGGGCATGCGGAAGCCGGCGACCATGAGCAGGATCGGGACCGCCAGCGGACCCAGGCGGCGGACGAGGTCGCGGATCGGCGCCGCGATGGTCTCGACGATGCCCGGATGGTCGTGCGTCGCGGTCCGGTCGGTCTTGGGCTCGGGGGCGAGCAGGGCGGCGATCACTCCCGGCGCCATCGCCGCCGCCATGAAGAGGTAGGCCGCCCGCCAGCCATAGGCGTCGGCGAGGTAGAGGGCGCCGGCCCCGGCGACGAGGTTGCCGATGCGCCAGCCGATCTCGGCCCAGGACGACATCAGCGACTGGCGCTCGACCGGCGCCACGGTGATGCGCCATCCGTCGATGACCACGTCCTGCGTCGCGCCGGCGAAGCCGAGCGCCAGGGAGAACGCGATGGTCCAGGCGAGCCAATGGCCCGGGTCGCCGAAGGCGATGCCCGCGAGCGCCAGCATCACGCCGAGCTGCGAGACGATGATCCAGCCGCGCCGCCGCCCCACGAACCGACTGAGGAAGGGCGCATCGTAGCGGTCGAGGAAGGGTGCCCAGAGAAACTTGAACTTGTAGGCGAGGGTGAGCTCGCTCATCAGCCCGAGGATGCCGATGGGCACCTTGGCCTCCGACAGCCACGCCGATTGCGTGACGTAGACGAGGAGGAAGGGGATGCCCGAACTGAAGCCCAGGCCCAGCATCGCCGCGACCCGTCGGTCGAGGACCGAACTCAGGAACGATGCGGCGCCCATCGGCGCGCGATCAGGCCGAGCGCCACCAGACCACGCCCATGATGAAGATGATCGCCAGGAACTGCAGCAGCACGCGCAGGCGCATCAGCTTCTGCGAGAGGTTGGCGCTGCCCCCGCGCATCATGTTGAACAGGCCGAGGACCAGGACCACCGCCACCGCGACGCAGGCGAGGAGCACGAGAGTGTTGGAAGAGATCACGGCGTCCGTCTCGGTTCTGTCGGGTCGGGGAATGTTGCCCCCCATATGGACTCCGCGAGGGGAGGAGCCCAGGGGGCGGGTTCATCGCGTCAGTTCCGGCGCAGCAGGCGCTCGAAGTAGTCGAGCTCCTCGCGCGGGCGGTTCGGGTCGCCGAGCTTGCGACGCAGCTCCTCCATGATGCGGCGGGTGCGCTGAACGGCGGATTCGTCCGCAGTGGGCACGCGGGCATTGCCGTTGGTCATGTCGCGGCCCTTGGTGGGGCGGCCGAGGGGATCGTCGTCGCGATTCCCGGCCTGGCCCTGCTGGCTCGGCTGTTCGCCCCCCTCGCCCTCGCCTTTGCCCTCGCCCTCGCCCTCGGCCATCTCCTGCATCTGCTTCTGCATGCCCTCGGCGCCGCGCTTCAGGCCGTCGAGCGCCCGGCCCTGGGCGTCGACCGCCTCGCCGTCCTTGCCCTGGCCGAGGGCGCCCTCGGCCTCGCGCATGGCCTCCTCGGCTTCCGACAGGCCTTCCTCGCCCTGCATGCCGAGATCCTTCATGCGGCGCTGAAGGTCCTCCAGGCGCTCGCGCAGGGCCTGCTGGCGCTGGCCGGCGCCGCCCTTCTGGCCCTCGCCCTTCTGCCCCTGCTGACCCTGGCCCTGCTGACCTTGGCCCTGCTGGCCCTGGCCCTGCTGCCCGGGCTGGCCCTTCTGGCCCTCGCCCTGCTGGCCCTGTTGCCCACGCTGCGGACGCTGGCCGCGCTGACCCTGCCCCTGCTGGCCGCGCTTGTCCTGGCCGTCCTTGAAGGTCTCGTCGCGCAGGTCTTGCTGCTCGCGGGAGAGCTTGTCGAGTTCGTCGGCCTGCTTGCTCATCTCGCGGCCGTTCGGGTCGGACTTGCCGCCCGGCTCCGCGGTCTGGAGGTTCTCCAGGATCTCGCGCAGCTGGTCGAGCAGGCGCTGCGCCTCTGCGGTGTCGCCGCGCTTCATGGCCTCGGCCATGTCGTTGAGCATCTTGTTGAGATCGTCCGGCGTCACCGTCTTGGCGTTCGGGTTGGGCTGGCTCTTCTCGGCCTGGGGCTTCCCGTCCTTGCGCTGGCGCTCGGCCATGCCCTTCATGAACTTGTCGAGGGCCTGCTTCAGGTCTTCGGTGAGCTTCTTGATCTCCTCGTCCGGCGCATTGCGCTCGATCGCCTGCTTCAGGTTGTCCTGGGCCGCGCGCAGGCTCTTCTCGGCGTCCGACAGGTCGCCGTCCTCGATCTTCAGGGCCATCTCCCAGAGGAGGTCGGCCACTTCCATCAGGGCCTCGTCGCTGCGGGCGGCGCGCAGACGGCGGGCGGCGGTCTTCAGCCCGAGGAAGACGCTCGGCTGCGGCGTGAACGTGTCTGGGGCGATCAGGAGCGCGTCGAGGGCGGTCTGCACCCGGCCGCGGCTGTCGTCCGGCGCGGTGATCAGGCGCCGGCGCTCCTCGGCCAGGGCGCGGGCCAGCGGCTGGGCGAAGATCCGGGCCGGCAGCGTCACCTCGGCGGTGGGCGTGCGGCCCTCCTGCCCGGCCTCGTCCTTCACCACCAGCGTCAGGCGCACGCGGGCGCCGGACCACGGATTGTCGGTGAGGTCGACCAGGGTCTTGGTCTCGTGCTCGCCGGTCGCATCGGCCGGCAGGGCGAGCGCGATCTTCGGCGGCGGCACCAGGGCGCGGGTGTTGGCCAGGGGCTCGACCAGGCCCTCGGCCGAGGCGATGCCGTAATCGTCCTTGGCCCGGTAGGTCAGGTTGAAGGTCCCGCGCGCATTGACCTCGAGGGCGCCGATGCGCTCCACCTCGGGAGCCGTGTCGGGGATCGTCTCGACGAGGAGGTGCTGCGTCGTGCCGCCGGCCGCGACCGTGAGGTCGGCGACGCCGCCGGTGAGCTGGAAGCGGTCCTCGCGCAGGTCCGCATGGGGCGGCTTGCCCGGCAATGCCGTCAGCCCGGCCTTCGGCGTCAGCACCGCCTCGCCCTGGCCGGCGATCCGCACGATCAGGGTGGAGTTGACCGGCGCGCGCAGGCGCTGCTGCTCGCCGTTCATGGTCACGACCAGGGGCGGCAGGCGGGTGTAGAGCGGCGGATCGATCCAGCCGTCCACCCGGAAGGTCGGCCCCGGCGCCGGTGGCGCCCGCCAGTCGAAGGCGCCGAGGATGCGGGGGCGCCACTCGGCACCGGCGACGAACAGGCTCGCCACCGCCGCCACGATCAGGGCCGCCCGGAGCGCGAAGGGATCACGCCGCGCCATGCCGGGCCGCGGCGGCGGCGGTGCCAGCCCGGCCACGGCCTCGGCCGCCCGGGCCTGGTGCAGGGCCCAGAGGGCGCGGGTCGCCGGATCGGCGGTGCCGACCGCGAGGGTGTCCTCGATCGAGGAGGCGGGGTTGTGGGAGAGGGGACCGCCCTTGGCGGCGGCCGCGCGGTCGATCCGGGCCAGGGCCGCGCGCCGGCTGTCGCGCCGCAGGCGCGCCAGGGGCAGGAGCACGGCGACGAGGGCCAGGGCGAAGAGCGCGATCCCGGCGATCCGGGCGAGCGGCGGCAGGTCGAGCCAGAGCCCGAGCCAGGACAGGGTGAGGAAGGCCAGGACCAGGCCGATGCCGCGCCACAGGATCGGCCAGGCCCGCTCCCAGAGCCCGGCGGCCTGCGAGCGGGCGACCAGCCGGTCGAGCCGCTGGCGCAGGGCGGGTCCCCGTGCCTCGGGGGCCGTCGCGCGCGAATCCGACGCCTGTCCGCTGCGTGTGGAGGTCGCCGGGTCGGCCTCGCCCATCGTGTCTGGCTCCTCGCGCGTCGCATGGGCGGCGCGCCTTCCCCGCAAGGCTAGCATGGTGGCGGCACCGCGCGACGGGGTCAAATCATCCCAGGGTGCCTCGTCGCCTGCCCCGGCGTCTGGCCCTCGGCGACGGGCCGATCTGAACCCGCCGCGTCCCTCGCGGGTTGCTGCCTCGATTTCAGCGGTTCGGAAGGATGTCCGCCATGGTCGATGTGAAGCCCCTCGTCGATGCCCTGGTGCGCGCGCGCCGCGGCCGCCTCGCGGCCACCGCCGCCCTCGGCGGCCTCGCCCTGGTGGCGGGACTCGCCGCGCGGGCGCTGCGCGGATCGCCCCTGCCGGAGCCCGAGGAGGCACCGGCGGCCCCCGGCGTCGACGAGGACGAGGCGCGCTGGATGCTGCGCGCGATGGTGGCGGCGACCCTGGCCGACGGGATGATCGACAAGGACGAGCGCCAGCGCCTCGACGCGGCGGTCCAGGCCTCGGGGGTCGCGCGGGACGGGGCGGCCTGGCTGGAGGCCGAGATCGCCGATCCGGTCGACCTCGACACCATCGCGGATGCGGTGAACACGCCCGAGCAGGCGACGCGGATCTACTCGGCGGTGCGCCTCTCCGTCCTGGCGGACACGCTGCAGGAGCGGGAATTCCTCAAGCGGCTCGCCGAAGCCCTCGACGTTCCGGAGGAGGCCGTCGCCCGGATCGAGGGCGAACTCGCCGCCTGAGGTTCAGGGCTGCGGCTCGAGCCAGCCCGGCATCCGGTCGAGGGCGATCAGGTCCTCGTAGGTCTGGCGCGGACGCACGATGGCGGCGTCCGCGCCGCGCACCAGCACCTCCGGCACGAGCAGGCGGGAATTGTAGGTGCCGGCCTGCACCGCCCCGTAGGCCCCGGCGCTCATCACGGCGATGAGGTCGCCGGGGGCGACCTCCGGCATCTCACGGCCCAGCGCGATGTAGTCGCCGCTCTCGCAGACCGGACCGACCACGTCGGCGACCATCCTCGGCGTCTCGGGCATAGGCTCTCTGACCGGCCGCAGCCCGTGATAGGCCTCGTACAGGGTCGGACGGATCAGGTCGTTCATCGCCGCGTCGACGATGACGAAGGTCCGGCCCTCGGTACGCTTCACGTAGATCACGCGGGTCACCAGGATGCCGGCATTGCCGGCGATCATCCGGCCGATCTCGAAGACCGGGCGCAGGCCCAGCGGCGCGAAATGCGGGCGCAGGATCGCCGACAGCGCCGCGGGCTCCGGCGGCGGCGCGTTGTCGTCGCGATAGGGGATGCCGAGGCCGCCGCCGAAATCGATGTGGTGGAGGTCGTGCCCCTCCGCCATCAGGTCGCGGGCGAGGCCGGCGAGCAAGCCGGCGGCGTGGTCGAAGGGCGCGAGATCGGTGATCTGGCTGCCGATATGCATGTCCACGCCGGCGATCGCGAGGCCCGGCAGCGTCGCCGCGTGGGCGTAGGCCGCCCGGGCCCGGCCGATCGGGATGCCGAACTTGTTCTCGGACTTGCCGGTGGAGATCTTGGCGTGGGTGCCGGCATCGACGTCGGGATTGACCCGGATCGAGACCGGCGCCGTCAGGCCGAGGCTGGACGCCACGGCGGAGAGCTGGGCCAGTTCCGGCTCGCTCTCGACGTTGAAGCAGAAGATGCCGGCCTTCAGGGCGGCGGCCATCTCGCCCTGCGTCTTGCCGACGCCGGAGAAGACGATGCGCTGCGGATCGACGCCGGCCGCCAGCGCCCGGCGCAGCTCGCCCTCCGAGACGATGTCCATGCCGGCCCCGAGGCGGGCCAGGGTGGCGAGCACGGCCTGGTTCGAGTTCGCCTTCATGGCGAAGCAGACGAGGGCGTCGTCCGCGCCGAACGCCTTGGCGAAGACGCCGTAATGGCGCTCCAGGGTGGCGGTGGCGTAGCAGTAGAACGGCGTCCCGACCGTGTCCGCGAGGGCGGTCAGGTCGACATCCTCGGCCTGGAGGCGGCCGTCGCGGTAGTGAAAGTGGTGCATCGGCCTGCCTGCGGGCATCCGCCCGGGGATTCGGGCCTGCGCGCGGCGCGTCCGGGCGGGCGCGTCTTCCCGCACGAGGCCGGGGAAGGTCTGTGGTGAGCCGCTTCTACAGCAGCGGGTCGAGCAGGAAAGGCTGCTTGGGGATGACGTAGCCGCGCTTGGCGCCGCGCGTCGTCTTCACCGGCGCCTCGGCGCCCGAGCCCGGCACCGCCAGGGTGTCGAGCTCGTCACCGGCACGCACCGCGTCCGGCTCCGGCGTCGCGGCCCCGCCGCCGAGGCCGACGCTCTGCGGCAGCGCGCGCGGGCTCGCGACGCCGGGCAGGCCAGGGCGCGCCACGGAGCGCGCGGCGGCGGTGCCCGGCGGGGGCTCCAGCGCCCCGCGGCGACCGCAGGCCGAGGCGGACAGCGCGACGAGGCCGAGCGCGGCGATCGTCGTCAGAGGGCGGGAACGGAGGAACATCGACGCTTGCGGTCCGGGACACGGTGGCCGTCAGCATAGCCGTTGCGGCCGCGCGACGCGAGGGAAACGGCGACGCTGTCCCGCGCGGCGATGGCGTCCCGCGCGGAACCGGGCGCCCCTCAGCTCTTCTTCTTGCCGTCCGTCTTCTGGTAGACGTCGATGGCGCGACGGCAATTCTCCGAGAGCTTGGTCCAGTTGGTCTGGAAGCACTTGTCGAGAGCCGGATCATCGGTGGCGAGGTTGCCGCAATAGGTCAGGTAATCGCCGGTGCAATACTTCTTCAAGGTCTCGTTGCCGCGCTTCGTCTGCGGAGCGGCGGCTCCCTGCGGCTGCGCGGCGGGCTGGGCGAGCGCGGGTGAGACCGCGGCCGTGGCGGCGAGGAGGAGGGCAAGCGACGTGAGCTTAAGGGCCATGGGGGGCGCGGTCCGTCTCAGAAAACAGGGAATGGGCGATCCGATGAAGCGCCGACATGGTCGAAACATGGCGCGCGGATGGTCGCCGCGTGGTCAGGCCGCTTTCTACGCCGCGATTTCCCGTCCGCGCAACGTCCGCGGCGTTTTCCGCCGCACATGACGCGACGCGAATGCGGCCGGATCGCGGATCAGTTGGTCCGCGCCGGCATCGGGTAGGCCGAGACGGGCGGAAGCCGCTCGCGCTGCATCAGGCTGTCGGCGACGTCGGAGATCCTCCGGCGCAGGTCGGCCGCCTCGCCCTCGCGCCGGGCCATCACCTCGGCCAGGGCCTCCTCGGCCGCAGCGAGGCTGGCGCGCAGGGTCTCGCGCTCCGCCACCAGCGTGGCGGTGAGGTCCGGAACCTCGGAGCCCGACGGAACCCCAGCTTCGGCCACCTCCGGCCCGCTCTGCCCGGCACGGGCGGCGATGAGATCGTCGAGGATCTCCTGGTGGGCGAGTTCGAGCACCTGAAGGGTGGCGAGCCCCAGGGCCGTGTCCTGGCGCGCGGCCTCGAGGTCGCGCTCGACGTCGCTCAGGGTCGCGCGGGTCGCCGCGAGCACCGCCTCGCGCTCGCCCAGGGTGGCCTCCCGCTCCTCGACCGTCCGGGTGAGGGCCGCCGCCTCCATGGTCCGCGCGCCGATGGCGGCGAGGTCGCCGTGGCGGTGGGCCTTCACCGCCTCGACCCGGCGCTCGAGGCGGCGCTGGGCGACGGCGAACTGCGCCCGCAGATAGTCCTTCTCGGCGGCGACCTCGGAGATCGACAGGGGGAGGCGGGCCTCGACGCGGCGCTTCGACAGGCGCGCCGCCCGGGCGTTCACGGCGGGCAGAAGCAACAGCGCGCACAGGCTCGCGGCCAGGAAGCCGAGCGTGAAGATCATCACGGTTTCGATCACGCGGAAACGCTCGCTCAACACGCCGTTGACGACAATGACGACGGGGTGACCCGTCGACCCTCGCCGGCCTGTTTAGCCCATGTCCCCCCGGGATGGGCAAGGCGTGCGGGGACACACCCCCGCGCTCGCGCGACTCAGAACGGATTCCAGGTCGGCTTGGCCGTGAACTTGAGATAGCCGATGTTGATGCCGAGGCGGGCGCCGACGCCGGTGCGGATCGGCACCACCACGATGTCGTCCGCCGTCACCGCCGTCATGCCGAAGCCGCCCACGAGGTAGGCCGAACCGTCCACGCCGCCGAAGCGGCGATACAGGCCCGCCACCGCCGGCAGGTTGTAGACCAGCATCATGGTGCGGTCGCCGTCGCCGCCGACGTCGAAGCCGATCGACGGACCCTGCCAGTAGATCCGGCGCTGGCCGGCATTGCGGGTGTAGAGCGTGCCCTCGCCGTAGCGGACGCCGCCGACGATGGCGCCCGAGGCCTCCTGGCCCAGGATGTAGCCGTTGGGCTCGCCCCAGCGGCGCGTCGCCTCCTCGACCAGCTGGGCGAGGCCGCGCGACATCGAGCCGAAGAAGCGGTGGCCGTTATCGACGAGTTCCTCGGGGCGAAACTTGCCCGGCGCGCCGTCGGCCGCCGCGAGGGCGCGGGGCGAGACGCCGAGGAGGAGCGCGCCCGCAAGGGCGCCGACGACGGCGCGCCGGGTGGCGGGCTCGCGCGATGGCAGGGCGCGGCCGGCCCGATGGTTCAACGTCATGCCTCGTCCCTCCTGTCTACCGACACCCGCCCGGAGGCGCTATCGTCTCGCTAACCGAGACCGCGCTATGGACGATCCTGTCATCCTAGGGACGCCGCGGCCCGCAGCCGGTGCGCCTCGATACGCGGCGATCATGATGCGAAACAAAGCAACATGTGGTTAACGCGCCGTCACCTGCTTCGCGTCGCCGCCATCGGCGGTCTGCTGCCGGTCGGCGCCGGGGTCCGGGCGTCTCCGCTACCGCCGCTTCCGGCCGGCCGCATCGCCCTCGCGGGCTTCGACGTGGTGAGCTACTTCCTCGACGGCCCGGAGCCGGGGCGACCGGCCTACGAGGTGTCCTGGGCGGGACGGACGTGGCGCTTCGCGCGGGCCGCGAACCGGGAGGCGTTCCGGGCCGCGCCCGCCGCCTATGCCCCCCGGCTGGGCGGATTCGACCCGGTCGGCGTCCTCGCCGGGCGCCTCGTCGATACCGATCCGCTGGTCTATGCCCGCCTGCCGGGTCCGGACGGCACCGAGCGGCTCTACCTCTTCCGCAACGACGCGCACCGCCTGCGCGTCATCGCCGAACCGCGCCTCGGCGCCGAGGCGGAGGCGCGCTGGCCGAGCCTGCACGACCAGATCGACAGCGACTTCCCGGACTGAACATCCGTCCCGGTCAGATCCGGCCCTCGCCCTGCGGCGCGGGCCGGTCCGGGCCGCGCCCGACCGGGCTGCGCTCGGGCAGCACGAGGTTGTCCGCGTAGCTCGCGTCGCCCAGGGCCGCGAAGGGGCCGTTGCGGTAGTTGCGGGTGTAGTGCCCGTAGGTCATCGGCCGGCCGGCGGGGACGACGACGCAACCGCCCGCGACCGTGAGGATGTGGTCGCCCGCCGCCGTGTCCCACTCCATGGTCGGCCCGCAGCGGACGTAGATGTCGGCCTCGCCGGAGGCGATGAGGCAGAATTTCAGGGCGGATGCGGCCGAACGGGTCGCCCCGAGCCGAAGGGCGCCGAGGCAGGCCTCCGTCTCGCTGTCCCCGTGCCGGTTGCTGCGCAGGGCGACGAGGCCCTGGTCCGGCCGCGGCCGCACCGCGATCGGCTGCCGCTCGCCGAGATGTCCGTCGCGGATCTCCGCCCCGAAGGCATGGGCGCCGGCGCCCCAGACCCGGCGCAGGCCGGGAGCCGCGAGGGCGGCGGCGATCGGCCGGTCGCCCGCGACCAGGCCGATATTGACGCTGTACTCGGCGTTGCCGGCCAGGAAGTCGCGGGTTCCGTCGAGGGGGTCGACGAGGAAGAACAGCGGCGCCGGCGGATGGTCGTAGGAGGATTCCTCGGCGATCACCGGGATGCCGGGCCAGTGCCGGGCGAGCTCCCCGATGATGAAGGTCTCGGATTCCGCGTCCGCCTGGCTGGCCGGCGAGCCGTCGGGCTTGAGAACGTGCGGACAATCGCCGCCATGGTGCCGCCTCAGGATCTCGCCCGCCCGGCAGGCGATTTCCATCAGGGTGGCCGCAATACGGTCGCGCGTCGGCGCATCGATCGACATGATACGGGGCATGATGCCCGCGGCACGGACCCTTGTCGACCCGGATCGCGAAGGGTCCGGGTGCTTTTCAAAGTATCCGGCGCCGTCTATCGGTGCCCTTCAAGACCGGACGCGGCCCTGAAACGCCTGCGCGGAGCGCACCATGACCCCCCTCAATCTCGACGCCCTCGACCTGTCCGCCCTCCTGTGCTCACGCGTCTGCCACGACGTGATCAGCCCGGTGGGAGCCATCGTGAACGGGCTGGAGGTCCTGGAGGACGAGAGCGACACCTCCATGCGGGAATTCGCCCTGGAGCTCATCGCCAAGAGCGCGCGCCAGGCCTCGGCGCGCCTGCAATTCGCCCGCATCGCCTTCGGCGCCGCCGGCTCCGCCGGAGCCTCGATCGACCTCGCCGATGCCGAGAAGGTGTCGCGCGGGATGTTCGCCGACGACAAGACGCAGCTCGCCTGGAGCGCGCCCCAGGCGCTCTACCCGAAGAACAAGGTCAAGCTTCTCCTCAACCTCGTGATGATCGCGCAGAGCGCGATTCCCCGCGGCGGCCTCATCGACGTGGTGGTGCGCGGCGACGGCGAGGCCCCGACCCTGACCCTGACGAGCAAGGGCTCGCACGCCCGCATCCCGGCCCATGTCGAGGACATGATCGCCGGCACGCCCGAGAACGGTACCGTCGACGCGCACGGCATCCTGCCGTTCTATGCCGGGCTCGTCGCCCGCGCCGCGGCCATGGACGTGCGCTTCTCGATCGAGGGCGACACCGTGACCATCGCGGCGACGCCGACCGCCGCCGCGGGGCCGGAGGCGCCCGTGGCGCCGCATGCGGAGCCGGAGGCCGACCGGCCGTCGGATTCCGAGCCGCCGGACACGGCGCTGGCCTGACGCGAACCGAGCTTTCGGCGGTTCATCGGGAGATCGACAAATATTATAGCGATCTCCCGCTTTGTCCTCGGGGATGAAACCCTTCCCTAACCGGTTCGGGTTCAAGGTCGGTCCTGCACAGACTGTAGTGCGCGTATGGACCGAGTACCTCTCATGGACGACTTGTTGCGTGAGTTCCTGACCGAGAGCGCGGAGCACCTCGACACCGTCGATGCCGAGCTCGTCCGGTTCGAGCAGGATCCGAACAATCAGACGATCCTGCGGAACATCTTCCGCCTCGTCCATACCATCAAGGGCACCTGCGGATTCCTCGGCCTGCCGCGCCTCGAAGCGCTGGCCCACGCCGCCGAGACCCTCATGGGCCAGTTCCGCGACGGCATGCCGGTCACAGGCCCCGCGGTCAGCCTCATCCTCGTCACCCTCGACCGCCTCAAGGCGATCCTCGGCGACCTCGAGGCCACCGGCTCCGAGCCGGCCGGCAGCGACGACGATCTCATCGGCGCCCTGGAGGAGATGGCCTCCGCCCCGATCGCCCCGGCCGCCCCCGCGCCCGTCGCAGAGATCAAGCTGCCCGACCCGGTCGTGCGCGAGCTGAAGCCCGGCGAGGTCAGCCTGGAGGATCTCGAGCGCGCCTTCCTGGAGGCCGAGGGGCCCGATCCGTTCGACGTCGCCCCCGCGCCGGCGCCGGTCGCCGCCGCTCCCGAGCCGGTGCGCGAGGCTCCGGCCCCGATGCCCGCGAAGGCCGCCGAGGCGCCCGCGAAATCCGCCGATGCGCCCGCCGCCCCCGAGGGCGAGGGCGGCATCGCGAAGGTCCAGACCATCCGCGTCAACGTCGACACCCTCGAACACCTCATGACGATGGTGTCCGAGCTGGTGCTGACCCGCAACCAGCTCCTCGAGATCGCCCGCCGCCACGACGACTCGACCTACAAGGTTCCGCTGCAGCGCCTCAGCCACGTGACGGCCGAGCTGCAGGAAGGCGTCATGAAGACGCGCATGCAGCCCATCGGCAACGCCTGGCAGAAGCTGCCGCGCGTGGTCCGCGACCTGTCCTCGGAACTCGGCAAGCAGATCGAGCTCGTGATGAGCGGCGCCGAGACCGAGCTCGACCGCCAGGTCCTCGAGGTCATCAAGGACCCGCTCACCCACATGGTGCGCAACTCGGCCGATCACGGCATCGAGTCGGCCGCCGACCGCAAGGCCTCCGGCAAGCCGCTGCGCGGCACCATCCGCCTCTCCGCCTATCACGAGGGCGGCACGATCACGATCGAGATCGCCGACGACGGCAAGGGCCTCGATCTCGCCGCCATCCGCCGCAAGGCCGTGGAGCGCAAGATCGCGAGCCAGGCCGAGGTCGAGCGGATGACCGACGCCCAGGTGGCGAAGTTCATCTTCCATCCGGGCTTCTCGACCGCCGCCGCCATCACCTCGGTCTCCGGCCGCGGCGTCGGCATGGACGTGGTCAAGACGAACATCGAGCTCATCGGCGGCGTCATCGACATCAACACGCAGCTCGGCCGCGGCACCACCTTCACCATCAAGATCCCGCTCACCCTCGCGATCATCGCCGCCCTCATCGTGAAGGCCGGCGAGCAGCGCTTCGCGGTGCCCCAGGTGGCGGTGCTGGAACTGGTGCGCGTCGACAAGGCGACCGCCCAGAAGGTCGAGCGCATCAACGGCTCGCCGGTGCTGCGCCTGCGCGAGCGCCTCCTGCCGATCGTCACCCTCACGGGCGTCCTCGGCCAGGACCAGGCCGCCGACGCCGTGGATTCCGGCTTCGTGGTGGTGGCCCAGGTCGGGCGCCAGCGCTTCGGCATCCTCGTCGACGAGGTCTTCCACACGGAGGAGATCGTCGTGAAGCCGATGTCCTCGAAGCTGCGCCACCTGCCGCTGTTCGCCGGCAACACCATCCTGGGCGACGGCGCCGTGGTGCTCATCGTCGACCCGAACGGCATCGCCCAGCAGGTCAGTCAGGGCTCGCAGTCCGGCGCCATCCCGGTCGAGGCCGAGGTCGAGGAGATCGAGGCTGCCGACGCCAAGGCCACGCTCCTCGTCTTCAAGGGCGGCGCGGGCAGCTACAAGGCGGTGCCGCTCTCCCTGGTCACCCGCCTGGAGGAGATCGAATCGGCCAAGGTCGAGTGGGTCGGCGGGCGTCCGCTGATCCAGTACCGCGGCCGCCTGATGCCGCTGGTGCCCGCCGATCCGTCGATCGAGATCCGCACCTCCGGCACCCAGGCCCTCGTGGTGTTCTCCGACGGCGAGCGGGCCATGGGCCTCGTGGTCGACGAGATCGTCGACATCGTCGAGGAGCGCCTCGACGTCGAGATCTCGGCGGACCGCTCGGACCTCATCGGCTCCGCCGTCCTGCGCGGCCGCGCCACCGAGATCATCAACATCGCCCACTTCCTGCCGCTGGCCTACGACGACTGGGCGCGGGGTCCCAAGAAGACGGTCAAGAAGAGCTCGACCCTCCTCCTCGTCGACGATTCCGCTTTCTTCCGCGAGATGCTGAGCCCCGTCCTCAAGGCCGCCGGCTACAGCGTGATCACCGCCGCCAGCGCCGACGAGGCGGTGGCGGCCCTGCTCTCCAACGGCCGGATCGACGTGGTGGTGTGCGACCTCGAGATGCCGGGCCGCAACGGCTTCGACCTCGTCGGCGCCATGCGCAAGGTGGAGGGCCGCGTCGCCGGACTTCCCGTCATCGGCCTCTCCGGCACCATCGGCGCCGAGGCCATCGAGCGGGCGCGGACGCTCGGCATCGCCGACCTCGTGGCGAAGTTCGACCGCAGCGGCCTGATCTCGGCCCTGGCCGAGCTCGACGTCTCCAGCCTCGCCGCCGCCGCCTGACCGGCGAAGCCCCTTCGGAGTCCACGCCCATGATGCAGGCCGCCAACACCAACGCCGCGGAAACCGTCGGCACCCACGACTTCGTCACCGTCTTCGTCGGCGAGACCATGTTCGGTCTCGCCATCGACCGGGTGCACGACGTCTTCATCCCGGCCGGCGTCACGCCGGTGCCGCTCGCCCCGCCGGAGATCGTCGGGCTCCTCAACCTGCGCGGCCGCGTGGTCACCGCCCTCTGCCTGCGCCGCCGCCTCAGCATGGCGCCCCGCACCGGGGACGGCGCCCAGATGGCGATCGGCCTGGAGCAGGGCGGCGAGACCTTCGCCCTCATCGTCGACGGCGTCGGCGAGGTGCTCAAGCTCGGGGCCGAGACCCACGAGCCGGTGCCGATCAACCTCGATGCCCGCTGGCGCGACCTCACGCTCGGCGTCCACCGCCTCGACGGGCGCCTCCTCGTCATCCTCGACGTCGATGCGCTCCTCGCCTTCGGGACGAACGCCCGCACCGCCGGCGCCGCCTGACCCCAGCCCAGGAGAAGGGACCGATGAAAACCTGTCTCATCGTCGACGACTCCGCCGTCATCCGGAAGGTGGCGCGCCGCATCTTCGAGACCATGAACTTCGAGGTCGGCGAGGCCGAGGACGGCGAGAAGGCGCTCAGCGCCTGCGGCAAGACGATGCCGGATGCGATCCTGCTCGACTGGAACATGCCGACGATGGACGGCTACGACTTCCTCCGGGCCCTGCGGAAGACCCCCGGCGGAGAGAAGCCGAAGGTGCTGTTCTGCACCACGGAGAACGACGTCGGCGCCATCGCCCGCGCCCTGCATGCGGGCGCCGACGAGTACATCATGAAGCCCTTCGACCGCGACATCGTCACGGCGAAGCTGGCCCAGGTCGGCTTCGCCACGGACGCCGACGCAGCCTGACGCGGACGCGGACCGGGCGCCCCGCCCCGTCCGGCCGAGGTTCCCCTTTCGACCGCATTCCCGCGTCGCTTACAGCGTGAAATCCATGATGGCCGCTCCCGCACCGACCTTCGCGTCGACCCATTCCGCGCCGCCGCCCCTGGCGGGGCAGCGGGTGAGGGTCCTGATCGCCGACGATTCGGCCGTGGTGCGCGGGCTCGTCGCCCGCTGGATCGGCGAGGCCGGCTACGAGGTCGTCGCCACGGCCGCCAACGGCCGGATCGCCCTGGAGGCGATGTCGCGCCACGACCCCGACGTGATCCTCCTCGACATCGACATGCCGGAACTCGACGGCACCCAGGCGCTGCCGCTGCTGCTCGCCAAGAGCCCCGGCGTCCAGGTCATCATGATGTCGACCCTGACGACCCGCAACGCCGACATCTCCCTGCGCTGCCTCGCCCTCGGCGCGGTGGACTACATCCCCAAGCCCGAGAGCAACCGCGGCGTCACCACCTCGGACGCCTTCCGCACCGACCTGATCGAGCGGGTGCGCCTGTTCGGCTCGGCCCGGGCGCGCAAGCGCGGCGCCTCCGGCGCGCCGGTCCCGGTCTCGCCCGGCATGCCGGCGCCCGCGCCGGTCTCGGCCCTGCGGCCGACGTCGCCCCTGGTGCTGCGTCCCAAGGCCCGCAACGGCGTCACCCCCCGGGTCCTCCTCATCGGTGCCTCCACCGGCGGACCGCGCGCGGTCGGCGAGGTCCTGGAGAAGATCGGCAGCGCCACCCTGCGCCAGTTCCCCGTCCTCATCGTGCAGCACATGCCCCCGGTCTTCACCGCGGTGTTCGCCGAGCATCTCGGCGTCCGCACCGGCCTGCCGGCGGCGGAGGGCAAGGCCGACGAGCGCCTGCAGCCGGGCCGGATCTACGTGGCTCCCGGCGGACGCCACATGGGCCTCGCCGGATCGCGCCAGGACGTGACCATCCGCCTGCACGACGGCCCGGTGGTGAATTTCTGCCGTCCCGCCGTCGACGTCCTGTTCCAGGATGCCGCCGCGATCTTCGGGGCCGCCTCCCTGGCCGTGGTGCTCACCGGCATGGGCTCGGACGGGACCGGGGGCGCCCGCGCCCTCACCGAGGCCGGCGCCGCTGTGCTCGCCCAGGACGAGGCGACCAGCACGGTCTGGGGCATGCCCGGCAGCATCGCCAAGGCGGGGCTCGCCCAGGCGATCCTGCCGCTCGGCGAGATCGGCCCGGCCTTGCGCAATCTTCTGACGGGACAGGGCGCATGACCGACGTCGAATTCGATTTCCTGCGCGCCTACCTCAAGACCCGCTCCGGCCTCGCCCTGAGCGGAGAGAAGCGCTACCTGGTGGAGAGCCGCCTCGGGCCGGTCTGCCGGCGCTTCAACCTCGCCGATCTCGGCGCGCTCGTGAACGCCCTCAAGGGCGGCCGCGACCTCGCCATGGAGAAGGCGGTGGTCGAGGCGATGACCACCAACGAGACCTTCTTCTTCCGCGACCGCACGCCCTTCGACCTGTTCCGCGACGTGCTGCTGCCGGAGGCCATGGCCCGCCGGGCCGCCCAGCGCCGCCTGCGGATCTGGTGTGCCGCCGCCTCCACCGGCCAGGAGCCCTATTCCCTGGCGATGATGCTGCAGGACGCCGCCCCCCGCCTCGCGGGCTGGACCGTCGACCTCATCGGCACCGACCTCTCGACCGAGGTCCTGGAGAAGGCCAGGGCGGGGCTCTACAGCCATTTCGAGGTGCAGCGCGGCCTGCCGGTGCAGTCGCTGATCAAGCATTTCGAGCAGGTCGGCGAGCAGTGGCGCATCTCCGCCACGCTCCGCCAGATGGTGGATTACCGCCCCCTCAACCTGCTGCAGCCCTTCGACGGCCTCGGCACCTTCGACATCATCTATTGCCGCAACGTGCTGATCTACTTCGACGCGCCGACGAAGGGCGACGTGCTGGCCCGCCTGAGCAACAGCCTGGCGGCCGACGGCGCGCTCCTCCTCGGCGCCGCCGA
This sequence comes from Methylobacterium sp. Leaf104, assembly GCF_001422885.1. Lineage (GTDB taxonomy): Bacteria > Pseudomonadota > Alphaproteobacteria > Rhizobiales > Beijerinckiaceae > Methylobacterium. The sequence continues at coordinate 128,648 of NZ_LMMZ01000023.1, forward strand.
GACCGTGATCGGCCTGACCGAGAAGCTCGTCCCCAACACCAAGCACCGGGGCCTGTACAACCAGGCCGGAGCATCGTCCCTGCCGCACGGCCGGCCGGCGCCGGGGCTCGCCCCCGCCGCCCCGCCACTGCGCCGGGCCGTCGGCCTCTGAGCCCGAATCGACGCGAGGCCGGACGGATCGTGGCGCGGGCGCGAGCCCGCGCCATTCGCGTCTGAGGGCCGGCATCGCCCGGGAGGGGGAGGGGACGGCGGCGGCGCAGACGGAGGGGGCCAACAAAAAAGGCCCCGCTCGCGCGGGGCCGTTTCGTCGTCCGACCGGTGGATCAGACGGCGATCCGCTCTTCGCCCTCGTTGGGCTCGCGCAGCACGTAGCCGCGGCCCCAGACGGTCTCGATGTAGTTCTTGCCGGAGGAGGCGTTGGCGAGCTTCTTGCGCAGCTTGCAGATGAAGACGTCGATGATCTTCAGCTCGGGCTCGTCCATGCCGCCGTAGAGATGGTTGAGGAACATCTCCTTGGTCAGCGTCGTGCCCTTCCGGAGCGAGAGGAGCTCCAGCATCTGGTACTCCTTGCCGGTCAGGTGCACGCGGCTTCCGGAGACCTCGACGGTCTTCTGGTCGAGGTTCACGATCAGGTCGCCGGTGGTGATCACCGACTGGGCGTGACCCTTCGAGCGGCGGACGATCGCGTGGATGCGGGCGACGAGCTCGTCCTTGTGGAAGGGCTTGGTGAGGTAGTCGTCGGCGCCGAAGCCGAGGCCCTTCACCTTGTCCTCGATGCCGGCCATGCCGGAGAGGATCAGGATCGGGGTCTTCACCTTGGCGACGCGGAGGTTCCGCAGCACCTCGTAGCCCGACATGTCGGGCAGGTTCAGGTCGAGCAGGATGATGTCGTAATCATACAGCTTGCCGAGGTCGATCCCTTCCTCACCGAGGTCGGTGGTGTAGGTGTTGAAGCTCTCGGACTTGAGCATCAGCTCGATGCTCTGCGCGGTTGCGCTGTCGTCCTCGATCAGAAGTACCCGCATCGTCGGTCCCCAGCCCAGCCGGCCGTGTGCAGCGTACGGGCAAGCCCCCGCCGTTCGTTCGCCACCGGCCCGTGGCGAACGCTCCCTCGTCAATGACGTGAAACGCTATTCGTTAATCGTTAACAAACCCTGATTCACGGACGCAAGCACACAATTGAAACGGAGGTCTGGCCACGCTTCGAACCGTTGACGATCTGTTCTCGTTCGATCGTCGCCGGGCTTCAGACGAAACCTTCGCATGTCCTCTCAAGTGCCTTGTCCGCAAGGACTTGTCGCGTGCTGTCTCTCCGGTACAACGGCATCGAGATGTCGTCGACCGGACAGAAGTTTTTTCGTCCCGGCCTGAACCGGCGGCGCGCTACAAGCCCGATGCACACAGTGTTAAGGAGGGAGGTAAACGAATGGTTGAGAGAACCGCCGATGACGGACCGCGACCCTAGCGGCGCGCGCTTGCGCCTGGCTGACGCACGCGGCGCCATCGACGCGGTCCAGGTCCTGGAGACCTACGGGCGGGTGGTGGCGATTCGCGGCCTGCTGATCGAGGTGGCGGGTCCCGTGGCGGCGATGCGCCTCGGCGGCCGCCTCGACATCGCCGTGGAGAACGGCCTCGGGGCGGTGCCCTGCGAGATCATCGGCTTCCAGGGCGACCGGGCGCTCGCCATGCCGTTCGGCTCCCTCGAGGGGGTCCGGCGCGGCTGCCCCGCGATGGTGCGGGACGAGGCCGCGGGTGCCGTGCGCCCTTCCGCGGCCTGGCTGGGGCGGACGATCGACGCCCTCGGCCGGCCCATCGACGGCCTCGGGCCGTTGCCCCCCGGGCCGGCGATCTATCCCCTGCGGGCCGATCCACCCCCGGCCCATGCGCGCCAGCGGGTCGGACCGCCCCTCGACCTCGGCATCCGCTGCATCAACACCTTCCTGACGATGTGCGCCGGCCAGCGCATGGGCATCTTCGCCGGCTCGGGCGTCGGCAAGTCGGTGCTGCTCTCGATGCTCGCCCGCTACACCGCCGCCGACGTGGCGGTGATCGGCCTCGTCGGCGAGCGCGGCCGCGAGGTGCAGGAATTCCTGCAGGACGATCTCGGGGCCGCGGGCCTCGCCCGCTCGGTGGTGGTGGTGGCCACCTCCGACGAGCCGGCCCTGATGCGCCGCAACGCCGCCTACGTCACCCTGGCGATGGCGGAGTACTTCCGCGACCAGGGCGCGCAGGTGCTGTGCATGATCGATTCGATCACCCGCTTCGCCATGGCCCAGCGCGACATCGGCCTCGCGGCCGGCGAGCCGCCCACCGCCAAGGGCTACACGCCCACCGTGTTCAGCGAGCTGCCGCGCCTGCTCGAGCGCGCCGGACCCGGGACGGGGCAGGGGGCGATCTCCGGCCTGTTCACCGTCCTGGTCGAGGGCGACGACCACAACGAGCCCGTGGCCGACGCGGTCCGCGGCATCCTCGACGGGCACATCGTCATGGAGCGCGGCATCGCGGAGCGCGGACGCTACCCGGCGATCAACGTCCTGCGCTCCGTGTCCCGCACCATGCCGCGGGCCTGCGACCCGGAGCACCTGCCCACCGTCCGGCGCGCCCGGCGCCTGCTCTCGACCTACGCCGACATGGAGGAGCTGATCCGGCTCGGCGCCTATCGGGCCGGCGCCTCGCCCGAGGTGGACGAGGCGATCGCGCTGATGCCCGAAATGGAGGCTTTTCTGGGTCAGGGTAAGGAAGAAGCAACTTCGATCGGCGAGGGTTATCGTCGCCTGGCAGAGATCGTCGGCGCCCCGTGAGGGGACGCCCCGACCCCATCTCCCGATGCCGGGCCCGGAGTGCGGCCCGTCGCGCACCGGCGAGCCGTGCGTTGCGTGGAGTGAGACCGCCCATGAAATCCCGTGACACGTTGATCCGGCTGCGACGCTTCCAGGTCGACGAGAAGCGTCGGCGCGTGACCCAGATCGAGATGATGAAGGCGGACTTCACCCGCATGGCGATGGAGCTCGACCGCGAGGTGGCCCATGAGGAGAGCCGCGCCGGCATCTCCGATCCCGCCCACTTCGCCTACCCGACCTACGCGCGGGCGGCCGCCACCCGCCGGGACAACATGCGCCAGTCGGCCGCCGCCCTCGAGGGGCAGCTGGCCGAGGCCAAGGCCGAGCTCGGCGAGGCCTTCGAGGACCTGAAGAAGATCGAGATCCTGGACGACCGCGAGCGCACCGCGGAACGCGTCGCCGAGGCGGCCCGGGACCAGGCGGCCATGGACGGGATCGGCCTCTCGCGCATCCGGGCCTGACCGCGTCCCGCGTGCCGGCCCCGGGGGAGGCCGGCACGAAACCGTCATGATCCCGTGGGAAGAGCCGTCCCTGCCGGGGCCGCACGGAACCTTGCTTGCGATGCCGTGCGGCGTCGTGCAGGGAGGGCTCCGGAGAAGGGGCTCGTCCAGACCACAATGAAGAAGATCAGCGATTTCATCTGGCCGATCATCGGCCTCGCCGCCGTGATCGGTTCGGGCTACCTGCTCTACAAGGAGCTGGCGGGCATCTCGGTGGCGGAGATCAAGGGCAGCTTCGCCGCGATCCCGGTGCACCGCTTCCTCCTCGCCGGCCTCGCGACCCTCGTCGCCTACGCGGCCCTGGCTTGGTACGACCGGATCGCGCTCCTGCACCTCGGCGTGCGCCACATCTCGTGGTTCTTCGTCTCCGTCTGCTCCTTCACCACCTACGCGCTCTCGCACAATATCGGCGCCTCGGTGTTCTCCGGCGCGGTGGTGCGCTACCGCGCCTACACCGCCAAGGGCCTGTCGGCGGCCCAGGTCGCCGTGCTGGTGGCCCTCTGCTCCTTCACCTTCGGCCTCGGGACGATCCTGCTCGGCGGCTTCGTCCTCACCGTGCTGCCCGACACCCTGACGCGCCTCAACGGGTACCTGCCGGCGATCCTGACCGACCCCGCCACCGCCCGCATCCTCGGCGCCGGCCTGCTCGGCTTCGTCGCCCTCTACGTCGCGGGTTCGCTGCTGCACCTCAAGCCGCTGACGATCCGCAAGTTCAAGCTCGAATACCCCCGCCCACGCATCATGGGCCGCCAGCTCATCGCCGCGCCGCTGGAGCTGCTCGGGGCCGCCGGAATCATCTACTTCGCCCTGCCGGAGGCCGGGAACCCGGGCTTCCTCGTCGTGCTCGCGGTCTTCCTCGCCTCGTTCTCGGCCGCGCTCGTGTCGAACGCGCCGGGCGGCCTCGGCGTGTTCGAGCTGGTCTTCGTGGTGGCGATGCCCGACATCGCCCGCCCGTCGGTGATCGCCGCCCTGCTCGTCTTCCGGCTGTTCTACTTCTGGATCCCGTTCCTGATCTCGGTGGTGGTGGTGCTCCTCTACGAGCGCAACCGCCTCGCCTCGGCCCTGCGCGACAAGCCCCACGACCCGTCGGCGCCGGAGCCTCCCTTCACCGCCCCGGGCCTCGACGCGCACGCCATCGAGCGCCGCATGGAGAAGAAGCCGGTCTGATCGCCGCGACGCGGGATCGCCCGTACGACGAAAAGGCCCGTCGCCGAGACCCGGTTGGGATCGGCGATGGGCCTTTTCGTTGAGCGGGCCGGGGATGCGTTCAGACCGAGCCCACGGTCCGGAGCCGGGCGCGGGGATGGATCTCCGCCTGGCTCATCACCGGGGTCTCGCGCCGGAAGCGCTCGATGATCGAGCGCACGAAGGGCCGGGCCTGGACCGAGGTGACCAGCACCGGCATCTCGCCCATGCGCGCGGCGGTCTCGAAGCGGTCGCGGACCGTGTTGACGAATTCCGAGAGCTTGGAGGGCTGCATCGCCAGGTAGCGCTCGTCGCGCTCGCCCGCGATCGATTCGAGGAAGGCCTGCTCCCAGGCCGGCGACAGGGTGATGATCGGCAGCATGCCGTCCGGCCCCTGGTACTGGGCGCAGATCTGGCGCCCGAGGCGGGCGCGGACGTGTTCGACGATGTCGCGCGGGTTCTTCACGTGGCCGGCCACCTCGGCGATGCCCTCGATGATCGCCCCGAGATCGCGGATCGAGACCCGCTCGGCCAGCAGGAACTGCAGCACCCGCTGGATGCCGGTGGTGCCGATCTGGCTCGGCATGACCTCCTTGAGAAGTTCGGCATGGTCCTTCGAGACCTCGCGCAGGAGCTTCTGGACCTCGACGTGGTTCAGGAGCTCGGAGACGTGGGCCTTGATGATCTCGGTCAGGTGCGTCGACACGACGGTGGCAGCGTCCACCACGGTGTAGCCCTTGAGCTGGGCCTGGTCGCGCAGGGAGGCGTCGATCCAGGTGGCGGGCAGGCCGAAGGTCGGTTCCAGCATGTGCTGGCCGGGCAGCTGCACCTGTCCGCCCATCGGGTCCATGGCCATGAACTGGCCGGGGAAGATCTGCCCGGTGCCGGCCTCGATCTCCTTGACGCGCACCACGTAGGCGTTGGCGTCGAGCTGGACGTTGTCGAGGATGCGCACCGAGGGCATGACGAAGCCGAGCTCCGCGGCGAGCTGGCGGCGCAGGGCCTTGATCTGGTCGGTGAGGCGGTCCTGCCCCTCCGGCCCGTTGACCAGGGCGAGCAGGGCGTAGCCCATCTCCAGCTTGAGGTCGTCGAGCTTGAGGAGATCCGTGACGGTCTCCTCCTTGGCGGCCGCGGCGGCGACCGCGGTGGCGTCCATCGGGCTGCCGTCGGCATCCAGCGGCGGCGCGTCGCGGGCGATCCTGGCGAAGTGCCAGGCGGCGTAGCCCGAGGCGCCGGCGAGCGCCAGGAACGGCAGCATCGGCATGCCGGGCAGGAGCGCGATCAGCACCATGACGCCCGACGACATGCCCAGAGCCTTCGGGTAGTTCGCGAGCTGCTTGCCCAGCGCCTTGTCGGCCGAGCCCTTCACGCCGGCCTTGGAGACCAGGATGCCGGCCGCCGTGGAGACGATGAGGGCGGGCACCTGGGAGGCGAGGCCGTCGCCGATGGTGAGCAGGGTGTAGGACTTGGCCGCCCCCATGAACGGCATGCCCTGCTGGGCCACGCCGATGATGATGCCGCCGATGACGTTGATGAAGGTGATGAGCAGGGCGGCGATGGCGTCCCCGCGGACGAACTTCGAGGCACCGTCCATGGCGCCGAAGAAGGAGGATTCCTCCTCCAGGGCGGCGCGGCGGGCCTTGGCCACCTTCTCGTCGATGAGCCCCGCCGAGAGGTCGGCGTCGATGGCCATCTGCTTGCCGGGCATCGCGTCGAGGGTGAAGCGCGCCGCCACCTCGGCGATGCGGCCCGAGCCCTTGGTGATGACGACGAAGTTCACGATGATCAGGATCGCGAAGACGATGATCCCGATGACGAAGTTGCCGCCCATCACGAAGTTGCCGAAGGCCTCGATGACGTGGCCGGCCGCCGCCGTGCCCTCGTGCCCGTGGCCGAGGATCAGGCGGGTCGAGGCGAGGTTGAGGGCCAGGCGCAGCAGGGTCGCCACGAGGAGCAGGGTCGGGAAGACCGTGAACTCGAGCGGATTGTCGATGAACAGCCCGGTCATCATGATCAGCACCGAGATGATGATCGAGACCGCGAGCAGCAGATCGAGCAGGAAGGCCGGCAGCGGGAAGATGAGCACCGTGAGGATGCCCATCACGGCGGTGGCGAAGAACAGGTCGGTGCGCTTTGACAGCGCGTTCAGGTTCGCCCGGTTCGGGATCGCGAAGCTCGCGAACTGTGCGAGGCTCCCGCTGGAGCCCCCCGCCGGAGCCGGCGCGGCGGCGGCCGTCTCGCTCATCGTCACCCTCACTGCTCCCGAGGTTCGGGAGCCCGGCAAGATTTGCCGGGTGCAGGGTTAGCGAAGGGTTAATGCCGCGCCGATCGCCGCCGGCCGGGAGGCCGCGCGCGCGTCAGGCCAGGTACTTGGTCAGGCCAGATACTTGGTCAGGCCAGGTACTTGCGGGTGACCACCGCCAGGGCGAACACGATCGCGGCGCCGCCGGAGATGAGGCAGATCATCAGGAGGCGGCGCGGCTGCTGCGAGGATTCGGGCTTCACCGGCTGGACGATCATGCTGAAGAACTCGATCTGGCGCTCCGCGATGATGCGCGCGCGCTCGTGCGAGGCCAGCACCTTGGCGAAGTACTTCTCCGCGTCGGTCCGCTCGGTGTCGAAGGCCTCGAACCGGGTCAGCGCGTTGGCCAGAATCCGGCGCTGCTCCGGGTCCTCGCTCGCCGACTGGCGCTCGATCCGGGCGATGTTGTCGTCGAGGTCCTTGAGCTGGGCCTTCATGTCCTGGATGCGCCGGGTCTCCGGCGAGAGGTCGCGCTGCCCCTGGATGAGCTGGACCGCCAGGTTGATGCGCGCGGTCCTGAGTTCGCCCAGCACCTTGAGGTTGCTCTCGTTGGTCTTCTGGGCGTCGAGGACGCCGTCGCGGTTGCGCAGGGCGGCGACCTCGGTGCGGATCTTCACCATCCGCTCCTCGGCGCGCTTGAGCTCGCGCTGGCTCTCGGCGACGGCATCCTCGCGGGCGCGGCCGCTGAGGGCGTTCACCATGCGCTCGCTCTCGGCCAGGATCGCGTTCGAGAGGTCGAGCGCCTCCTGCGGGTCGAAAGCGTTGACCGTCAGCTCGATGATGCCGGAGCCCGCCTCGACCTTGGTATGGACCCGCTCGTGCCAGTACTTCACCAGCTTCTCGATCGGCTTCCCGGGATCGAAGCGCGACAGGAAGTCGATCCCCGGGCGGGAGAACATCTCCCGCAGGGGATAGGCCTTCTCGATCGCCTCGATCATCGGCCGGCTTGTGATGTAGTTCGTCGTGATCAGGCTGTCCTGCGCCACCATCTGGCGCATCGGCGTGCCGGAATTGGTGCCGACCTGGTCGGGCGAGGCCTTCTCGACATTGCCCAGGGCGGGGCGCAGGGCGAAGCGCGACTCGACGACGAAGCGGTCGGAGGCGATGAGGCCGTAATAGGCGACGGCCGCCAGGGTCGGGATCAGGAAGCAGACCACGAACAGAACCGGGATCAGCGGGTCCGTCTTCACGTGGCTCTGGTAGGAGCGAATGCCCTTCTTGCGGTCGGCGAAGCGCGAGACCCGGGCGATCTGCCTCAGGGATTCAGCGACCGCGTTGGAGCGGTCGGCCGTGGTCAGCGGCTGGCCCTGCGGATTGCGGATTTCGATGCTCATGCGCCCCGGTATTCCATGTCGTGCGGCCCTCCGGCCGCCACGATGCAACCTCTGGACCCTCGACGCGGCAAAACCGTGGCCGGCCTGCGCCTCTCAGGCGTTGAGGCGGCGATAGACCTCGATGGCGTCGTCGATGTTCTCGTAGACGATCGCGCGCCCGTTGATGATGACGATGCCCTGCTGGCACCAGGTGCGCAGGGTGTCCATCGCGTGGGACACCATGATCACGTCGGCGTTCTCGCGGCGGGCGGCGAAGGCCTCCTCGCAGCGCTTCTGGAAGCGCGCGTCGCCCACCGCCGTCACCTCGTCGATGAGGTAGCAGTCGAACGGGATCGCCATGCTCATCCCGAAGGCGAGGCGCGAGCCCATGCCGGAGGAGTAGGTCCGGATCGGCACGTCGAGGTAGCTGCCGAGCTCCGAGAAATCCTCGACGAACTCCAGCACCTTGCGCGGGTCCTCGCCGTAGATCCGGGCGACGAAGATGATGTTGTCGCGCCCCGTCATGGCCGGGTGGAAGCCGCCGGCAAAGCCCAGCGGCCAGGAGACGCGCGTGCTGCGGATCACGCGCCCCTTCGTGGGCATCTCGGTGCCGGCCAGCAGGCGCAGGGAGGTCGACTTGCCGGCGCCGTTGATCCCGAGGATGCCGTAGCTGACCCCCGGCTTCAGGGTGAACGAGACGCGCTCCAGGATCGTCCGGCGATGGCCGTCCGTCCGGTAGACCTTGGTCACGTTGTCGAAGCGGATCACGGCGGCGAACGGCTCCCGGGGCCTTCGGGCGGCGCGACGCCGCCCCCAGCGCATCGGGGGCAAAAGCGGCGAATCTGAGAACCCGCGCTGCGGTCGCCGCCGCGGCGCACCCGAAATCGCGACGGATTCGCCGGCTTTGCCGTTCTGAGGCTTGCACGCCGCCGGTGCGGCTTGTACACGACGCCTCCCGGCGCGATCGCGAAGCCCGGCCGCCCCGGCGGCTGCGAGACGCGGTGCCGGGACCGGAGGGGTGGCCGAGTGGTTGAAGGCGCACGCCTGGAAAGTGTGTATACCGGAAACGGTATCGCGGGTTCGAATCCCGCTCCCTCCGCCATGTGTTTCCTTCGTTGATTTACCTAACGAAAACACGCCGTTCCGGGACCGATCCTCGGTACTGACCTCGATCTTGTTCCCTCCGATGTCTCCCGGAACGGACGCCTTCGAGAACGTTGCCTGAAATGGACCCGCCGGCCGATCGCCTTCGCGGACAACGCGAGCTAGCGCTTCACCGGGTTCGATAGTCTCGGATGGCCCACACCGCGACGTCCTGACGGTAGCCGCTGCCCGAGCGCCATGCCTCCAACGTCGTATTGCACCGCACAACATGGCGTTGTGCGACGGGTTGCGGTGTCCTCGTGTTTGCGCGAGCGCTAGGGGAGGCCGTGCCCCTCCGGTGGCGACCGGCACGGCATGCAGGACCAGGGCAGGGCTCGTGCGGTCAATTCGGCGCCGGGCGGCGCGAAGGCGCGGGTCGGCCGCCGGGGGAGAGGCACGATGAACCGCACGCGAACCCTCGATCCTGCGGCGATCCGGTCGATCGCGTTCGTGGGCCGGTGCACGGCGGCGTCGATTCTGTCCTACGCCGCAGCCAGCGGGATCGGGCTGGGGCACCCGCTCTGGGCCGTCGTCTCGACGCTGATCGTCTCGCAGGAGACGGCTTCGGAGACGCAGCGCTCCTTCTTGTGGCGGTGCGCCGGGACCCTGCTCGGCGCCGGTGTCGCGGTGCCGGCGGCTTTGTGGCTGATGCCCGACCCGGCGCGGCCCCTGGCCGCCATCGCCCTGGCGGTGCCAATCGCCGCCGCCGTCGCCCGGCGCTGGCCGCGGCTGCGGGTCTGCCTGTGGACGGCCCCCCTGGTGATCCTCACGGCGACGGCCGACCACAGCCTTCTGCACACGGCCAGCCAGCGCTGCGGCGAGGTCCTGCTCGGCGGCCTGATCGGCTCGGGGATCCACCGGGTGATCGATCACCTCGCCCGGCGCTGGCTGAAGCTGGCCTGGGATGTCCGCGACGCCCCGAGACCGCCCGGATAGGGCAGGGGAAGCACCGGTGGCCGCCTGCTCACGTCCGAGCCGGGAAAGGCGCCCTCAGAACGCGTAGCGCACCGTGCAATACGGCATGCGCTCGGCCAGCAGCGCCTTGAAGCGGCCGAGCCATCTCCCCTTCCACCCGGTGCGGTAACGCAGGTTGGCGCCACCGCCCTCGGAAATCTTCGCTTCCTGGGTGTCCGGGCGCCAGAGCAGGTCCTCGGCCCTGGGGTGCCAGCCGAGATTGACCGCGTGCAGGTCGGCGTTGTGGGTCAGCAGGATGATCTCCGCCTTGAACTGGGCGCGGGCCGCCGGGCCGATCGCCCCGTCGATGGCCTCGAACAGCGCCGCCCAGTCGGCCTCCCAGCCCTCGTAGAGGATCACCGGCGAGAAATTGACGTGGACCTCGTAGCCGGCGGCGACGAAGTCGTCGATCGCGGCGATGCGCTCGGGGATCGGCGCGGTGCGCACGTCCACGATGCGGGCGATGCGCTCGGGCATCAGCGAGAAGCGGATCCGGGTCTTGCCCTGTGGGTCGTAGGCGAGGAGGTCGCGGTTCACCGCCTTGGTGGCGAAGGAGGCCTTGGCGTTCGGGATGTCCCGGAACAGGGCCACGAGGTCGCGCACGGTGTCGCTGACCATGGCGTCCACCGAGAGGTCGCCGTTCTCGCCGAGGTCGTAGACCCAGAGGGCGGGGTCGATCGTGTCGGGCTCGGGCAGCGGACCCTGGCGGGCGGCGTGGCGGGCGATGGCGGCGGAGACCGCCTCGACGTTGACGAAGAGCGAGATCGGGTTGGCGAAGCCCTTGCGCCTCGGCACGTAGCAATAGGCGCAGGCCATGGCGCAGCCGTTCGAGGTCGAGGGCGCGATGAAGTGGGCGCTGCGCCCGTTGGGCCGCATGGCGAGGCCCTTCTTCACCCCGAGCACCAGGGTGGAGCGCTTGATCCGCACCCAGTCCTCCACCGAGCCCGCATTGCCGTGCAGGCTCGGGATGTTCCAGTGCGAGGGCACGACGATGCGCTCGGCCTGCGGAAACCGGTCCAGGATCTCCCGCCCGCGCGAGAAGTCCGGCACGGCGGCCTCGTGGTAGATCGTCGAGACGTCGAGAAGGTCGCGGGGTCGGGCCATCTGCCTTGGGACATCGGCCGGGATGCGCGTCCTGCGCGCGCATCCGGCCCGGGGCCAACGCCCCGGGGGAGCGGGCGATCCGCGATGCGGCGATCAGAGGCGGGCGAGCAGCTCGGCCTTCTTGGCGGTGAACTCGCCCTCGGTGAGGATGCCCTTGCGGCGCATCTCCGACAGGCGCTCGATCGTCGTCAGCACGTCGCTGCCCGGGACCGGGGCGGCACCGGGCGCGGGCGGCGGTTCGGCCCCCGGGGCGCCGGCCTCGAACGGCTCGGGCGCGAAGGGGCGAGCCTCGCCGCGCTCGGCCTCGTCGAGGCGCCTCAGGCTGGCGAGGTCCACGGGGCCGCCGGGGCCGGAGAAGCGCAGGTTCGTGCTCCCGCCCTGCTGCTGCGAGACGCCGCTGATCGTGTGATCGCCGGTGTCGTAGATCGCGGCCCGGCCGTCCGCCTCGACCACCAGGCGCCGGTGGGCCGGGAAGTAGGCGTAGCGCATGCCGTTCTGCGAGCCGGAGGTCGCCGGCGCGCCCCACTCGGCGGGCCAGGGCGATCCGCCGGCGCGGGGCGCCTCCACGAAGGCGCCGGCGGGGAGCGCCGCGGCGAGGGTGGTGCACAGGGCGTCGACCCGGGCCTTGAGGTCGGCGTTGAACATGTCGCCGATCATGGTCATGCCGGCGCCCGACCATTGGCCGAAGCCGCCGAGCTCGGGATGGTTGAACTGCGCCATCCGGCCGTTGCCGGCCTCCAGCGCGTGCACGAGGTGGCGCACGGCGTCGAGGCTGACCCGGTAGCGGTCGCCGATCGCCTGCAGGCCGTTGGGCTGATCCGTCATGCGCCGCTCTCCTCGCGCGCGGCCCGGCCGCGCCATCGTCCAGGTCTCGTCGCGACAGTCTTGCCGCAAGCGCGGGCGGCGTGGAAGCCGCCGCGGTCGGTCCGACCGTGCGACGCAAAAAGATTTCTTCGAAGGCGGACCTTCCGGCGAAGCGTGAGCGTTCCTGTCGAGGTTTCCAGGACGGGGCGTCGCGCGGCGCCCCGTCCCGACGCACGCATCGATACCGCCCGGAGCGAACATGGCCGACACGACGAATCCCGCGGACCGCTCGAGCCCGCAGGGCCGCGCCAAACGTTCGCGCATCAAGGAAGGGTCGCCCTATCCCCTCGGCGCCAACTGGGACGGCCTCGGCGTCAATTTCGCCCTGTTCTCGGCCAACGCCACCAAGGTCGAGCTGTGCCTGTTCGACGATGACGGCATCAACGAGATCGAGCGCATCGAGCTGCCCGAGTACACCGACGAGATCTGGCACGGCTACCTGCCCGACGCGCGCCCCGGGACGATCTACGGCTACCGGGTGCATGGCCCCTACGATCCGAAGGCCGGCCACCGCTTCAACCCGAACAAGCTGCTCATCGACCCCTACGCCAAGGGCCTCGTCGGCTCGATCACCTGGAACCCGGCCCTGTTCGGCTACCAGATGGAGACGGGCGACGACCTGACCTTCGACGAGCGCGACTCCGCGCCCTTCACCCGGCGCAGCCGGGTCATCGACCCGGCCTTCACCTGGGGTCGGGACCGCAAGCCGCACGTGCCGTGGGAAAAGACGATCTTCTACGAGACCCACGTGAAGGGCTTCACCAAGATGCACCCGGCCGTGCCGGAGAAGCTGCGCGGCACCTATGCGGGTCTCAGCACCCCGGCCGTGCTCGACTACATCAAGAGCCTCGGCGTCACCTCGGTGGAGCTCCTGCCGGTCCACGCCTTCGTGCAGGACGACTACCTGCAGGAGAAGGGCTTGGTGAACTACTGGGGCTACAACACCATCTCGTTCTTCACGCCCGCCCGGCGCTACGCCGCGGTGCCGGACTTCGCCTTCTCCGAGTTCAAGGAGATGGTCGCGCGCATGCACGGCGCCGGCCTCGAGGTCATCCTCGACGTGGTCTACAACCACACCGCCGAGGGCAACGAGAAGGGTCCGACCCTGTCGTACAAGGGCGTCGACAACGCGTCCTACTACCGGCTGATGCCCAAGGAGCCGCGCTACTACATCAACGACACCGGCACCGGGAACACCTTCAACCTGTCGCATCCCCGGGTGCTGCAGCTCGTGACGGATTCCCTGCGCTACTGGGCCACAGAGATGCGGGTCGACGGCTTCCGCTTCGACCTCGCCACCATCCTGGGACGCGAGCCGCACGGCTTCGACGAGGGTGGCGGCTTCCTCGACACCTGCCGGCAGGACCCGGTGCTGAACAGCGTCAAACTCATCGCCGAACCGTGGGATTGCGGCCCGGGCGGCTACCAGGTCGGCGGCTTCCCGCCGGGCTGGGCCGAGTGGAACGACCGCTTCCGCGACGACGTGCGCGGCTACTGGCGCGGCGACGAGGGCATGTTGCCGGATCTCGCCGCCCGCCTCACCGGCTCGGCCGACAAGTTCAACAAGCGCGGGCGCAAGCCCTGGGCCTCGGTGAACTTCCTCACCGCCCATGACGGCTTCACGCTGAACGACACCGTGTCGTACAACGAGAAGCACAACATGGCCAACGGCGAGGACAACCGCGACGGCCACTCGCACAACCTGTCGAACAATTACGGCGCCGAGGGACCGACCGACGATCCCGAGATTCGGGCCGTGCGCCTGCGCCAGATGCGCAACATGCTGGCGACCCTGTTCCTGTCCCGCGGCACCCCGATGCTGCTGGCCGGCGACGAGTTCGCCCGCACCCAGAACGGCAACAACAACGCCTATTGCCAGGACAACGAGATCTCCTGGCTCGACTGGGAGGCCATCGGCCCGGAGGAGCGGGATCTGGCCGAGTTTACGCAGCGCCTAACCCTGCTGCGCGAGGCCCTGCCGATCCTGACCCGCGGGCGCTTCCTCACGGGCGCCTACGACGAGGAGTTCGGCGTCAAGGACGTGACCTGGCTGCGCCCCGACGGCGGGGAGATGTCGCCCGAGAACTGGTCCCAGGGGGATGCCCGCGCCATCGCGGTGCTGCTCGACGGCCGGGCCCAGGCCTCGGGCATCCATCAGCGCGGCGGCGACGCCACCCTGCTGCTGCTCTACAACGCCTATCACGACCTCGTGTCGTTCACCCTGCCGGAATCGGTCGGCGGCGTCGGCTGGACCCGGCTTCTCGACACCAACCTGCCCGACAGCCAGGACGTGGTGAGCAAGCCGATCGGGGCGACCTACGACGTCACCGGGCGCTCGATGCTGATGTTCGTGCTGAAGCCGGAGGAGGTCGACGGCGTCGACGCCACCGACATGGAGCGCTCCTACCAGCACGTGATGCAGGCCTTCGAGCGCGCCAACGTCAACAGCGTGCGCTTCGAGACCGAGCAGCGCTGACGGCCGGAGGACCGCTGGGCGCGACGCGCACAGCGGTCCTCGCCGAATCGTCATGCGGCGTGGCGGCCCGCGAAGCGTAACGCGGGGAACGATGATGGCGCCGGTCGTTTGACCCGTGTTAGGGGCGGGCTGTCAGGCTCCGCCTGCCGAATCCCGCTCGGCCAGTCCCGCGCGGCAGATCCCGCCTGCGACGCCCCGCCGATGTGATTGCGCGACGATGATCGACACGCCCAAGACGCCGCCCATCGGGGCGCCCGCGCAGGACCCCATCCTCTCCTCGGACGAGGCGCAGACCAAGCCGGAAGCGGCCTTCTTCTTCGCCGCGGTGGCCGCCTCGCGCATGCCCATGGTGGTGAGCGACCCGCGCCGGCCCGACAACCCGATCATCTTCACGAACGACGCCTTCCTGGAGATGACGGGCTACCGCCGCGACGAGGTGATGGACCGCAACTGCCGCTTCCTGCAGGGGCCGGAGACGGACCGCGCGGCCGTGCGCGAACTCGCCCGGGCGATCGCCGCCCGCGAGAACCTCGCCACAGAGATCATCAACTACCGCAAGGACGGCACGCCGTTCTGGAACGCGCTGTTCGTTTCGCCGATCTACGACGCGAGCGGGACGCTCGTGTACTTCTTCGCCTCGCAGCTCGACGTCTCGCGCCGGCGCGATGCCGAGGAGGCCCTGGGCCAGGCCCAGAAGATGGAGGCGCTCGGCCAGCTCACCGGCGGCATCGCGCACGATTTCAACAACCTCCTCCAGGTCATCGTCGGCTACGTCGACATCCTCGGCGCCGGCCTCGACGACCCGGCGGCCGACCGCAACCGCCTGCGCCGCGCCACCGACAACATCCGCACCGCGGCCGAGCGTGCCACCACGCTGACGCAGCAGCTGCTGGCCTTCGCGCGCAAGCAGCGTCTCGAGGGCCGCTCGGTGAACCTCAACGCCCTGGTCGAGGGCATGGCCGACATGGCCGGCCGGACCCTCGGCGAAACGGTGAGCCTCGGGTTCGACCTCAGCCCAGACCTCTGGAATTGCCGGGTCGACCCGAACCAGGCCGAGGTCGCGCTCCTCAACGTCTTCATCAACGCCCGCGACGCGATGCCGGAGGGGGGCCGCCTCACGGTCAGGACCGAGAATCAGCTCATCACCGGCGAGCTGGCCGGCCCCCTGGCACCGGGCCGCTACGTCACCATCAGCGTGAGCGATACCGGAAGCGGCATCCCGGCCCATGTCCTCGCCCGGGTGATGGACCCGTTCTTCACGACGAAGGAGGAGGGCAAGGGCACCGGCCTCGGCCTGTCGATGGTCTACGGCTTCGCCAAGCAGTCGGGCGGCGCGGCCCGCATCGAATCCGTGCTGGGGGAGGGGACCGTGGTGCGCCTGTCCTTCCCGGCGACCGAGAACGCGGTGCTCGAATCGGCCCCGGCCGCGGTCGGCGAGCAGGAGGGATCGGGTACGGAGACCATCCTCATCGTCGACGACCGCGAGGACGTGGCGGAACTGGCCCGGACGATCCTGCGCGATTTCGGCTACAGCACCCTGATGGCGCAGAACGGGCGCGAGGCCCTCGACGTGCTGGAGAGCGGCGGCCCCGTCGACCTGCTGTTCACCGACCTCATCATGCCGGGCGGCATGAACGGCATCGTCCTCGGGCGCGAGGCCAAGCGCCGGCGCCCGGACCTCAAGGTCCTGCTCACCACCGGCTATGCCGAGGCGAGCCTGGAGCGAACCGATGCCGGGGGTTCGGAGTTCGATCTCCTGAACAAGCCCTATCGCCGGACAGACCTGGTCCGCCGCGTCCGGGCGATCCTCGACGGACCCGTAGCGGCCGGCTGACGCTCCCGCCCAGGTCCACCCCATCGGAGTGCGCAGGCATGGCCCAGGGCGACAAGTCGAAATACACCGACAAGCAGGTCCGCAAAGCCGAGCACATTGCCGATTCGTACGAGTCGCGTGGGGTGCCGGAGAAGGAAGCCGAGGCGCGGGCCTGGGCCACCGTCAACAAGGACGATGGCGGCGGCAAGAAGCCCGGCGGGTCCGGGCGCGGCAAGGGGAGCGGTCACCCTGCGGCCCATCGCGGCGGAGCGGTCGGCGGCAAGGCCTCGGCCGGCCGCACGGCGGAAGAGCGCTCCGCGTCCGCCAAGAAGGCCGCCGCCACCCGCAAGCGCAACGCAGAGGCCGCACGCCACGCATCCTGAGGGGTTCGTGGTCGCGATGGGTCGGGCACCGCTAAGCCGCCCGATCCGGTGGTTCGCGGTCGCTCGACCGACGCGTCGCCACGTCGTTCCGGGAGGCGTTCGCGGCGTGCAATCCTGAGCCGCCGACGCTGTTCAAGGTTGGCGCGACCTGCGTGTCGGGATCTTGGGCTCCATTGCGCGGTCCCGGGATGACCTGGTGGCGCGGAGGTTCATCGGGTCAGGCGCACGGGCAGACGCGCTCCTCGCCGGAAGCGGCGACCGGATCGACTTCCCAAAAGCGAAGGGGGCGCACCCGCCGATGCGCCCCCCGCCACTGACCTATCCGGATGGCTCCGCCGAGACCTCTCAGGCCATCGCGGTCTTCAGGTACTGATCGACCTTGTCGAGGAAGCCCGTGGTCGAGAGCCACTTCTGGTCGGGACCGACGAGCAGGGCGAGGTCCTTCGTCATGAACCCGGCCTCGACGGTGTCGACGCAGACGGTCTCCAGGGTGGTGGCGAACTTGGCGAGCGCCGCGTTGTCGTCGAGCTTGGCGCGGTGGGCGAGGCCACGGCTCCAGGCGAAGATCGACGCGATGGAGTTGGTCGAGGTCTCCTTGCCGTTCTGGTGCTCGCGGTAGTGGCGGGTCACCGTGCCGTGCGCGGCCTCGGCCTCGACGGTGCGGCCGTCGGGGGTGAGGAGCACGGAGGTCATCAGGCCGAGCGAGCCGAAGCCCTGCGCGACGGTGTCGGACTGCACGTCGCCATCGTAGTTCTTGCAGGCCCAGACGTAGCCGCCCGACCACTTGAGGGCCGAGGCCACCATGTCGTCGATCAGGCGGTGCTCGTAGGTGATGCCGGCGGCGTCGAACTTCGCCTTGAACTCGTTCTGGAAGACCTCCTCGAACAGGTCCTTGAAGCGGCCGTCATAGGCCTTGAGGATGGTGTTCTTGGTCGAGAGATAGACCGGGTACTTCCGGTTCAGGCCGTAGTTCATCGAGGCGCGGGCGAAGTCGCGGATCGAGTCGTCGAGGTTGTACATCGCCTGGGCGACGCCGGAGCTCGGGAACTTGAAGACTTCCTTCTCGATGACGGTGCCGTCCTCGCCCTCGAACTTGATGGTCAGGCGGCCCTTGCCCGGCACCTTGAAGTCGGTGGCCTTGTACTGGTCGCCGTAGGCGTGGCGGCCGACGACGATGGGCTGGGTCCAGCCCGGCACGAGGCGGGGCACGTTCTTGCAGATGATCGGCTCGCGGAAGATGACGCCGCCGAGGATGTTGCGGATGGTGCCGTTGGGCGACTTCCACATCTCCTTGAGGTTGAACTCCTTCACCCGCGCCTCGTCGGGGGTGATGGTGGCGCACTTCACGCCGACCCCGTGGCGCTTGATCGCCTCGGCCGCCTGCACGGTGACCTGATCGTTGGTGGCGTCGCGGTGCTCGACGCCGAGATCGTAGTATTCCAGGTTCAGGTCGAGGTAGGGGTGGATCAGCTTGTTCTTGATCTCGCTCCAGATGATCCGGGTCATCTCGTCGCCGTCGAGTTCGACGACCGGGTTCGCAACCTTGATCTTGTCCATCTGCAGCACGCCTTCCTGAGCCAGGATGTCCGGCGCCACGCAAGGCGGATGCCGAACTCGCGCCGCTCTTAGCCCGCGCGCTTCCGGGGCGGAAGCAGGCTGGCCGCCCCGCGCCCATGACAAACCTTTTGGCCTGTCAGGGATTGGCGACGAGACGCGCCTTCTTGGTCGCCTGATCGAACATCGCGTTCAGCGCCTCCTGGATCTCGCTCGCCGAACTGGCGGTGCGGAAGTAGCCCGACGAGGCGCAGTTCTGCAGCGTGGCCGGGACGCTGGGGATCAGTCCGTTCACCACGACGTTCTCGTAACCGACGTTGGTGTTGAACGGTAGGGCCAGCGGCACGTAGGGTATGTAGAGCACCGAGACGGTCACGCCCTTGTCCTTGAGCGACTTGCACAGGCTCGGATCGAGCAGCTTGGCCTGAGACCCGGTCCAGCCGGTCTTGTTGTACCAGTACTGGTTGTTTCCCATGCCGTCGGTGATCAGGAAGACGAACGGGAGCGGTCGGGCAGCGGTCGAGCCGTCGCCCACGGCGGTGATCTTGCTGGAGATCGTGGAGAAGACGTTCTCGAAATGCGTCCCGCCGCTCCCGCGCGGGACGTTGGAATCGCCGATATCCATGTAGTTCTCGAGGTTGACGCTCGTGAGCGACCCGAGATTGGTCGTGATGTCGGCGGCGGTCTCCAGGAAGCTGACGAACGGATAGAGGCCGATCCGGTACTGGTTGGTCAGGGTCTGGTTCGACTGGGCCTTGGCGATCAGCGCCTGGACGGCGTTGCTGACCGTGGCGATGCGCAGCTCGATGTTGTTCGACTTGGCGAGGTTGAAGCCCTTGTAGCCGGAGAAATGGCAGGCGAAGGCGCAGTTGTTGCCCTTCGAATCAGCCATGTCGGGGTTGAGCTTGGCGAACGCCACCTGCGCGGTGCTGGAGGTGGGAAAGCCCATCGAGCCCGAGGTGTCGAGGAGCAGGTAGAAATCGGCGAAGCTGCCCAGCGTCAGGCTCGAGGTCGAGGCGCCCGAGACCGCGATGGAGGTCAGGTTCCCGAGAACCCGGCTGAACGGGGATTCGTAGTTCGATGCGTAGGTCGCGGTCGCCGAGACGACGCCGCCGGTCCGGGTCACCGTCAGGTTCGGCGTCAGGGGCATGCTGTTGAGCATCGGACCGGCATTGACCCGGAAGGCCGCCAGACCGCGGGTCTTGCCCAGGGCCAGGGCGGAGGCGGTCGGGTTGGCCTCGTTGTTGGGATTGGTCGAGATGTAGTCCCGCGCCGCGGCGATCGCCGTGATCGTGGCGGCGTCGGCGGCGCGGTCGAAATGGGTGCGGTAGTTGATGCCGCGGACGTAGTCGACGCTGAGGCCGGTCAGGCCGATGAGCGGCACCAGGGCGAGGGCGAAGACCATGAGGACGTTGCCGCCCCGCTCGTCGCGCAGGCGCCGCAGCAGGTGCCGGGTGCGGGATATCGGGGCGACAGGTTCGGCGCGCATGGAAAATGCCTCGGAGTCAGGGGCAGGCATTGGCGGACGTCGTTCCGCCGCTCGGATCGAAGGTGATCGACGCGACGTAGCGCGGCGCGAAGTAGAAGGACTTCGCGATGTCGATCGAACCGACGACGGACTGGAGAATGAGGGGCTTGTAGCTGAAGACCACGTCGGCCACGACGAGGAAGCCGGGGCCGAAGGTGTCGCTCGGCAGGGTCGTGGGGCTCGGACCGGCCGTGTTGGGAGCCGCCACCGGAGGCGTCGTGCAGGAGCGCTTCTGGCCCGAGGTCCAGGCCACCTTCGGCGTGTAGGTGCAATTGGCGGTGCAGGTCGCCACCGTCTGGGTGAACTTGACGCCCGAGACCGACCATCTCAGCAGCGTCCAGACCGAGACGTTGGCGTCCTTGGCCGCCGACATCGCCTCCGGGAACATGACCAGCTGCGCGCGCGAGATCGCCAGGATGTCGGTCTGGGAGATCTTGCCCGTGTCGTTGCGGGCCACGAGGTCCGCCAGGGTGCTGGCGGCGAGTTCGATCTTGCGCATGTAGATGACGTAGCGGACGAGATCGAAGGTCACCGCCGAGAGCGTGATCAGCAGGGGCATGATCAGCGCGAACTCGACGAGGGCGATTCCGCGCCCGTCCCGTCCGAAGCGTCTGAGGAGGGTGCGGCTCATCGCGGCGTCAGCACCCGGTCGAGACGCTGGCGGTGGTGAAGGGCTCGTTGCGGAACGCCACCGCCGCGCGGGCGAACACGGCCGAGCCGCCCTTCCAGGGGGAGCTCAGCTTCAGGGTGATCCAGAGCGGGCTGAACACCGGGACCGCGTAGAAGACCTGGATGTAGCCGTAGGTGCCCGGCGCCCCGGTGCAGTACGAGGTCTGGCTGTTGTCCATGGCGACGGGCTTGAGGCTGCGCTCGTCCGGGCTGACGAACACCGAGTAGCCGCCGCCCGAGCCCGACAGGGTCGTGGTCTGCAGGCTGGTGACGATGTTGTCGCAGGAGAGGCCGGCGATCAGCTTGGTGCAGACCACCGAGTTGCGGAAGCCGTTCGCGGTGGAGGCGGCGTCGGTCAGGGCGCCGATCATGATCGTCCGGCTCGTGTCGGCCGTCGCCTTCTCCAGGGCGGCGTAGCAGAACACGTAGAGGCCGGCCTGGAGGATCTCGACGAAGACCATGATGAAGAGCGGCATGACGAGCGCGAATTCGACCGCGGTCGCTCCGCCCGAAGCTCGGCGAAAGCGGCACAACCAGCCTTTCTTCTTGAGCGCGCAGGACATGCCGGTGCCGAAATCGATCATTGTCTGGTGACGCGGGTCGCCTGTCCTTGCGATCACGGTCCGACCCGAAGGTTCCACGACCGTCGTCTCGAACAGGCGATGCCCGTGTCCCGTATCGATCAGCGATGCACGGCAAGCCTTAAGGTCGGATTACCCGGTTCCCTCGAGGTCGCGGTCCGCCTCACCGGGCTGTGGATGCGCCGCGACAGGGCGCCATGCGGGGGCGGGGGTGGACATTGGGCGCCACACCCGGATTCTGCCGTCCCCGTGGAACCGGCCGGACGGCACGCCTGCGCGCCTCCGGCGGCTCCGCACCCCCTCTCGAGAGATCACCATGAGCGAACGCATCATCCTCCGGGCCGGCGAGGCCCTGGTCGCCGGCGGGCCGCCGAACACGGCGTCCGAGCCCGAGGTGATCATCGGCGAGCTCGACGGGCCGGTGGGCACCGCGCTCGCCACCCTCACGGGCGACCAGGTGGTCGGCCACAGCCGGGTCTTCGCGCTCCTGAACACCGACATCATGGTGCGGCCGGTGACCTTGTGCGTCTCGAAGGTCAGCGTCACGGAGAGCAAGTACACCTCGATCCTGATGGGCACGGTGCAGTTCGCCATCGCCAACGGCGTGCTCGATGCGGTCCGCGCCGGCTACATTCCGAAGGAGAAGGCGAACGACCTCGGCATCATCTGCTCGGTCTGGCTCAGCCCCGGCGTGATCGAGGCGCAGAGCGTCGACCACAAGGCGCTGTTCGACATCCAGCGCCGGGGCATGACCGAGGCGATCCGCAAGGCGATGACCAACGAGCCGTCCATCGACTGGCTCCTGGAGAACCAGGACAGGATCGTCCACAAATATTACCAGATGGGCCTCGACGGAAAGATCTGAGGCCGCGACCGGCCGGGGCCGGCCGCGGGCGCTTTGCCCTCCCGGCCGGCCCGTGCGAGAGGGCCGGCCGGGCGCCGCCGGACCCGCCCCGGCCGATCCCGAAGCTTGCGATGCGATGACGTCAGACCCCGATGAACACTGCCCGATGAATACCGCCCGGTGAATACTGCCCGATGAATCCGTCCGAGTCCCCCGCCGGCCCCGTCGTCATCCTGGTCCAGCCCCAGCTCGCCGAGAACATCGGCATGACGGCGCGGGCGATGGCGAATTTCGGCCTGTCGGAGCTGCGCCTGGTGGCGCCGAAGAACGGCTGGCCCAAGAAGGGCGTGCGCGAGGCGGCCTCTGGCGCGACCCACATCCTCGACGGCGCCGTGGTGTTCGACACCCTGGGCGCGGCGATCGCCGACATGCACTACGTGCTGGCGACCACGGCCCGCGAGCGCGGGCAGATGAAGCGGGTCTTTCCCCCGGACGAAGCGATGCGCGACGTCGCGGCCCGGGCCGGCCAGCGGGTCGGCATCCTGTTCGGCCGCGAGCGGTCCGGCCTCGACAACGACGAGGTGTCGCTGGCCGACGCCATCGTCACCTTCCCGGTCGATCCCCGCTTCTCCTCGCTCAACCTCGCCCAGGGCGTGCTGCTGATGGGCTACGAGTGGCGCCGGGCGGCCGGCCTCTCGGCGCTGCCCTTCAGCGGCGAGATGCTGTCGCCCCCCGCCACCCGCGAGGCGATGGCCTCTCTGTTCGGAACCCTGGAGGACAGCCTCGCGGCGGCCGGGTTCTATCCGCCGGAGAAGCGGGACATCATCGCCCGCAACATGCGCGACATGCTCCACCGCATGGCCATGACCGAGCAGGACGTGCGCACGATGCGGGGGGCGCTGCGCGCCCTGATGAGCCGCCGGCCGCAGTGAGGAGAGACTGCGCAGGCGCTCTTAACCCGCGCGCTATATTTGCATGGCACACTACAGCGGCATGCAGAACGATCGTCTCACGACCTTCGGGGGCGAATTCGCCTGCCGATCCCGCGAAGCGGCGTTCCGGGCGGAGCGGCTGCCGGAGACCCTGCGCCACACGCAGCTGATCTTCCTCGTCTGCATCGCCATCGAGGTGCTGCTTCTGGCCGCCGACGGCACCCTGACCGGCGGTCAGGCCGCCTTCGGCCCGATGCTGGCGGCGCGCCTCGGCATCGTCGCGGCAACGCTGGCGAGCCTCCTCGTCCTGCCGCGCATCCGGCACTTCTCCGGCCTGCAATGGCTGCTCGTCACCTGGCAGGCCGTGCTCAGCGTGGCGGCCTCCGTCCTGTGCGCCTCCCAGTCGGACGTCGCCCTGGCGGCGACCCTGATGATCCCGGCCGCCTTCATGCTGGTGCTGCCGCTGCGCTTCGCCTGGACGGTGGCCGCCGGCAGCTTCTCGGCGATCGTGCTGCTGGCGGGCTACCTGATGCCGCGGGCCCTGCCGGTGACGGTGATCGGCCTGACCCTCGAGGTCGTCCTCGCGAATCTGACGATCCTGCTGTTCGTGGCGTGGTCGAACCGGCTCAGGCGCCTCGAATGGTCGGCGACCGAGGCCGAGCGCCGGACGAACGGGGCGCTCGCGGAGAGCCGCGCGCTGTTCGAGACGATGTTCCGGGCGGTACCGGTTCCGATCGTCGTCTCGCTGGCGGCCAACGGGCAGATCATCAGCACCAACGATGCCGGGATCGCGTTCTTCGGGCTCGCCCCCGGGGACGCCCTGTCGAACTACGCCAACCGGACCTTCATCGCCTCCGCCGATCGCCGCGAGATGCAGGCCGTGCTCGACCGCCAGGCCGTCGTCCGGGACCGGGAGACGAGCATCGTCACGCTCACGGGCGAGCGCCGGGAGGTCCTCCTGTCGATCGAATGCGTTCAGATCGACGGGACGGCCTGTCACGTGTCCAGCCTCGTCGACATCACCAGCCGGAAGGCCGCCGAGGCGCAGATCCGCACGGCCGCCCATCACGACGTGCTTACCGGATTGCCGAACCGGGCCCTGTTCCAGGCGACCCTCGATGCCGCCCTGGGGCGGGCCGCGGCGGAATCCGCCCCGGTCGGGCTGATCCTGCTCGACCTCGACGCGTTCAAGGAGGTCAACGACACCCTCGGGCACGATTCCGGCGACGCGCTCCTGAAGGAGGTCGCCCGCCGCCTGTGCGGCGTCATCGGACCCGACGACCTCGTCGCCCGCCTCGGCGGCGACGAGTTCGTGGTCCTCTCCACCGGGCGCGACGCGTCCGGACGGTCGAGCATCCACGGCCTCGCGACGGACATCCTGGACGCCCTGCACCCGCCGATGTCGATCAGCGGGCGCGTCGTGGCGCCCCGGGCCAGCCTCGGCCTCGCCCTCTATCCCGATCATGCCGGCAATTCGGCCGACCTGTTCACCAATGCCGACCTCGCCCTCTACGCCGCCAAGGCCTCGGGGCGGAACCGCGCGACCCTGTTCGTTCCGGCCCTGCGCGCCAGCATCGAGGACCGGGTGACGGTGACGCGCGAGATGCGCGCCGCCCTCGACGCGGGCGGCGGGCTCGTGCCCCACTACCAGCCGAAGATCAACCTGGCCTCCGGGGCGGTGATCGGCTTCGAGGCCCTGGCGCGGTGGCAGCACCCGACCCGGGGGCTGCTGATGCCCGGCGCCTTCTCGGCGGTGTTCGACGATCCCGAGATCGGCGTCGCGGTGGGCGATGCCCTGCGCCGCCGGATCATCGCCGACATCCTGCACTGGACCAGCCTCGGACTCGATCCCGGCCGCGTCTTCCTCAACCTCTCCTCGGTGCAGTTCGCGCAGGGCGACCTCGCCCGCACCTTCCTGAACGACGTCGACACCGCCGGACTTGCGCGCAGCCGGATCGGCGTCGAGGTGACCGAGACCGTCCTCCTCGGCAGCCATGTCGACCGGGTCAGCGACGTGCTGGCCGAGCTGCACGGCAGCGGCATCCAGGTGGCGCTGGACGATTTCGGCACCGGCTACGCCTCGCTCACCCACCTGAAGCAGTTCCCGGTGCACGAGATCAAGGTCGACCGCAGCTTCATCCGCGACCTGGAGCGCGACGCCAACGACGCCGCCATCGTCACGGCGGTGCTCCAGCTCGGCCGCAGCCTCGGCCTCGACGTCACCGCCGAGGGGGTCGAGACCCCGGAGCAGGCCGCCTTCCTGCGCGAGAACGGCTGCACCCACGTGCAGGGATACCTCTACGGCAAGCCGATGCCGGAAGGCCGCGTACCCTGGTTCCTGGGCAACCACGCGGAGACCCTGGACAAAGCTGCGAGCCCGATCCTGCGCATCGCCTGAGGCGACCGGGCCTCGCCGGTGCGGCGCTTCCCGCCGAGTTGATGCCCCGGCGATTTCGGAGCATGGCTGCCCCATGCTCCGAGAAGGCGAGCCCGGCCTCGCCCTTCGCCGATCAGGATCGCCATGCGCCCGAACGCTGCCCTCGCCCTCGCGCTGCTCGTCATCCTGTCGCCCGTCGCCGCGTGGGCCGCGCCGGACGAGGCCGTGCTCGCGGCGGTCAAGGCCCAGGACGGCCCCTATCGCGAGACCCTGAAGGGTCTGGTGGACGTCGATACCGGCACCGGCGACGTCCCCGGTCTCGCCAAGGTCGAGGCGGTCCTGAGGTCGCGCCTGGAGGCGGCGGGGCTCGCGGTGGAGAGCCGGGCCGCCCCCGCCTTCGGCGGCAACACCCTGATCGGCACGCGATCCGGCACGGGCACGCGCAAGATCATGCTGCTGGTGCATTACGACACCGTCTTCGCGACCGGCGACGCCGCCAAGCGCCCCTATACCGAGCGCGACAGCCGTGCCTACGGCCCCGGCGTCGCCGATGCCAAGGGCGGGATCGCGATGATCCTGCACCTGATGGCGGCTCTCGAGACCCTGCGCTTCGACCGCTACGGCACCCTCACGGTGGTGTTCAATCCCGACGAGGAGCGCGGCTCGCGAGGGTCGCGCGACGAGATCGCCCGGGTCGCCCGCGAGCAGGACGTGGTGCTGTCCTTCGAGCCGTCCTTCGCGGATGCCGGCGTCGATGCCGTCACGGTGGCCACCAAGGGGATCAACTACGCGAGCCTGACCGTGAAGGGCCGCGCCTCCCATGCCGGCGGCGCCCCGGAGGCCGGCCGCAACGCCGTGGTCGAGCTCGCCCACCAGATCCTGCAGCTGCAGGACCTCGGAGACTCCGGCAAGGGGACCAGCCTGCACTGGACCGTGGTCCAGGGCGGGACCAAGCCGAACATCATCCCGGAGGCGGCCCGGGCGGAGGGCGACATGCGCTACTTCGTGCCCGGCGAGTACGACAGGGTGCTGACCCAGGCCCGCCGGATCGTCGGCAGCCATCGCGTGCCCGACACGCAGGTCAGCTTCGATCTCGCCCGGGGCCGGCCGCCGCTGCCGCAGAACCCGGCGACGCAGGCGCTCGGCGAACGGGCCCGGGCGATCTATGGCGAGCTGGGCGCCCCGCTCGCCCTGGCGGAGATCGGCGGCGGCACCGATGCGGGCTACGCCTTCCAGCCGGACAGCCCGGCGAAGCCCGCTTTGCTCGAGTCCCTCGGCATCGTCGGCGGCCACTATCACAGCGCCGACGAGTTCGCCGTGCTCGCCAGCATCACGCCGCGGCTCTACCTCGCGACCCGCCTGGTGATGGAGGTGTCCCAGGAAAGCGGGCGCTGACCCGGCGCGGATTCCGGTCCCGGCAACGCCGCGACCGGGGCCGCGTCAGCCCAGCTGCGCCAGGGCCTGCTCGACGTCGGCGATGAGGTCCTCGACGCTCTCCAGGCCGATCGAGAGGCGCACCGTCTCGGGGCCGACCTTGGCGGCGGCCTTGTCGGCGGGGTCGAGCTGGCGGTGGGTCGTGGTGGCCGGGTGGATCGCCAGGGACTTGATCTCGCCGATGTTCACGAGATGCGAGATCAGCTTCAGGCTCATGATGAACCTGACCGCCTCCGCCTCGCCGCCCTTCAGCGCGACGGTGAAGATCGAGCCCGGCCCCTGCGGCACGTAGCGCGCGGCCATCGCCTCGCCCTCCTGGCCAGGCAGCGCCGGGTAGCTCACCCAGGCCACGGCCGGATGGTCCTTCAGGAAGGCCGCCACGGCCTTGGCGTTCGAACAATGCCGCTCCATCCGCAGCGGCAGGGTCTCGATGCCGGTCAGCGTCAGGAAGGCGTTCATGGGCGACAGGCCGGGGCCGAGCTCGCGCATGCCGAAGACGCGGCAGGCCGAGGCGAAGGCGAAGTCCGGGAAGCGCTCGGTGAGCACGAGGCCGTCGTAATCGGCCCAGGGCTCGCTCATCAGGTTGTAGCGGCCGGGGATCGCGGCCCAGTCGAACCGGCCCGCGTCGCAGATCACGCCGCCGATGGTCTGGCCCGAGCCGCCGAGGAACTTCGAGGTCGAGTGGATGACGATGTCGGCGCCGTGCTCGATCGGCCGGATCAGGGCCGGGGAGGCGAGGGTGTTGTCGACGACCAGCGGCAGGCCGTGCCGGCGCGCCACCTCGGCGATGCCGGCCAGATCCATCACGGTGGCGCAGGGATTGACGATGGATTCGCAGACGATCGCCCGGGTCTCCGGGGTGATCTCGGCCTCGAAATCGGCGGGGGTCAGACCCTTGGTGAACTGGGGCTTGAGGTCGTAGCGCCCGTCGAGGCGGTTCATCAGGCCGAGGGATCCGCCGAAGAGGCGCGAGGAGGCGACGTAGGCCTCGCCGCTCTTCATCAGGGTCATCAGCACCATGAGCACGGCCGACTGGCCCGAGGCCACCGCCACGGCGGCCTTGGCGCCTTCCAGCGCGGCGACGCGGCGCTCCAGGGCGGCCACGGTCGGGTTCGAGCCGCGCGAGTAGGAGAACCCGGTGCGGCGCATGGCGAAGATGTCCGCCGCCTGCTGGGTGTCCTCGAAGACGAAGCCGTTGGTGAAGTAGATCGGCTGGGCCCGGGCGCCGGTGGCGGGGTCGGGCGCGGCGCCGGCATGGATCGCCTGGGTCGCGAAGCGATGGGTCTGGGTCTCGGTGGCCATCGGGGCCTCCCGTCTGTGAAGGTCGGGGGAGCGGTCAGGCGGCGCGGCGGGCGAAGGCGCGCAGGGTCCGGACCAGGGTCGAGGGCTCGTAGGGCTTCGGGATGAAGCGCGCCCCGTCGGGCATGTCGTGCGGGCCGGGCGTGCCCATGCCGGAGACGACGAGCACCGGGATCGCGGGCCAGCGATGCGCCACCAGGCGGGCCAGGGCGAAGCCGTCCATGGAGCCGCGCGGCATGTCGACGTCGGTCATCAGCACGCCGACGTCGCCGCGGCTCTCCAGCACCGTCAGGGCGTTGTCGGCGTGGCTGGCCTCCAGCACCTCGAACCCGGCCTCCGCGAGGGTGTCGGCGGCTTCCATCAGGAGCAGGCCGTCATCTTCGACGAGGAGCACGACGGGGAGGTCTGGCGGGTCTTGCTGCATCGGCGGCCGGACGATCTCGCGACAGGGGTGAGACGGGGGCCTAGGCCCAGCCGGCGGTGGCGTCAATAACGGCCGGTGTCGCGCATCCGTTTCGCCGGGGCCGGCAGGCGCCGCGCCGGCATCTCCGGGGCGAAGGCCACCGCGAGGACGACGAGGGCCGCCAGGATGGCCAGGAACGCCAGTCCGTCGTTGATCTGTTCCACGAATGCCCAGGCCGACATCGCCACCTCCGGTGATCGCGGCCCCAGCCTCGGCCCAACTTGGTAAAGGGAGGGTTAACACGGCTCCACTCAAGCGCTCAGGGCCGCGTCGAGGTCGGCGATCAAATCCTGTGGATCCTCGAGGCCGACCGAGAGCCGCACCACCTCCGGGCCGGCCCCGGCGGCGACCCGCTGCGGGTCGGTGAGCTGGCGGTGGGTGGTGGAGGCCGGGTGGATGATCAGCGAGCGGGTGTCGCCGATATTGGCCAGATGCGAGAACAGGGTCAGGTTCGCGACGAGCTCGACGCCCGCCTCGTAGCCGCCCTTGAGGCCGAGGGTGAACACCGCGCCGGCGCCGTGCGGCGTGTAGCGCCGGGCGAGCTGGTGGTACCTGTCCGTCTCCAGCCCCGGATAGCTGACCCAGGCCACCGCCGGGTGGCTCTGCAGGAAGCTCGCCACGGCCAGCGCGTTGTCGCAGTGGCGCTGCATGCGCAGGGGCAGGGTCTCGATGCCCGAGAGCAGCAGGAAGGCGTTGAAGGGCGAGAGCGCCGGCCCGAGGTCGCGCAGGCCCAGCACCCGCACCGCGATGGCGAAGGCGAAGTTGCCGAAGGTCTCGCCCAGCACCATCCCGGCATATTCCGGCCGCGGCGCCGACAGCATCGGGTAGCGCGCGTCGCCCGCCCACGGGAAGGTGCCGCCGTCGACCACGAGGCCGCCGATGGAATTGCCGTGGCCGCCGAGGAACTTCGTCGCCGAGTGCACGACGATGTCGGCCCCGTGCTCGAAGGGGCGGATCAGGTAGGGGCTCGCCATCGTGTTGTCGACGATGAGCGGGATGTTGTGGCGCCTGGCGATCTCCGAGAGCGCCGCGATGTCGGTGATGACCCCGCCCGGATTGGCGATCGACTCGCAGAAGATCGCCTTGGTGCGCGGCGTGATCGCGCGCTCGAAGGAGGCGGGGTCGTCGGTCTGCGCCCAGACCACGTTCCAGCCGAAGTTCTTGTAGGAATGGTTGAACTGGTTGATCGAGCCGCCGTAGAGCCGGTCGGCCGCGATGAACTCGTCGCCGGGCTGCATCAGGGCGTGCATCACCAGGAACTCGGCGGCGTGGCCCGAGGCCACCGCCACCGCGGCGGTGCCGCCCTCCAGCGCCGCGACGCGCTCCTCCAGCACCGCGTTGGTCGGGTTGGTGATGCGCGAGTAGATGTTGCCGAAGGCCTGGAGCCCGAACAGCGAGGCGGCGTGCTCGGCATCGTCGAACACGAACGAGGCGGTCTGGTAGATCGGGGTGGCGCGCGCGCCCGTGGTCGGGTCGGGCGCGGCGCCGGCATGGATGGCCCGCGTGTTGAAGCCAGGCAGACGATCGGTCATCGAGAAATCCTCCCGGGCCCGCCGGCCCGCTCGCGCGTGTGGTCTCTTGCCTGTCTTCTAGCGCCGGACCGGGCACCGGCGGAAGAGCACGCCATCCGCTGAAACGAACGAGAGTTCTTTATGACGGACGGGGGAGGGGGTCAAGGCGGGGCGCTCGCGCCGTCCCCCTCCTTGCGGGGAGGGATCGCGGGTGGGGGTGGCTAGGTGACCCGCGGCGTGCGGAGGCCGCCGGTGCCGCCGCCACCCCTGATCCCTCCCCGCAAGGGGGAGGGGAAGCCGCGCCCGGCCCCGAAACCAGCGCTATCCTGCCGGTCGCGCCTGAGCTATGGCCCCGGCCATGAGCCAGACCGCGACCCGCCCGACCCTCGCCCGCCCGCAGACGACGCCCGAGGCGGCCGTGCCGGCGGCGCGCATCCTCATCGCCAGCTTCGTCGGCACCGCGATCGAGTTTTACGACTTCTACGTCTACGCCACGGCCGCCGCCCTGGTGATCGGGCCGATCTTCTTCCCGCCCGGCGATCCGGCGGTGCAGACGCTGGCCGCCTTCGCGACCTTCTCCATCGCCTTCATCGCGCGGCCCATGGGCGCGGCCTTCTTCGGCCATTTCGGCGACCGGGTCGGGCGCAAGGCGACCCTGGTGGCCTCCCTGATGATCATGGGCCTGTCGACGGTGCTGATCGGCTGCCTGCCCTCCTATGCCACCGCCGGCTGGTGGGCGCCCTTCGCCCTCTGCGTGCTGCGCTTCGGCCAGGGCGTCGGCTTCGGCGGCGAGTGGGGCGGGGCGGCCCTGCTGGCGGTGGAGAACGCGCCGCCGGGCCGGCGCGCGCTCTACGGCATCTTCCCGCAGCTCGGCGCGCCCGTGGGCTTCATCACCGCCAATCTGGGCTTCCTCGGCCTCGCCCTGGCGCTCAGCCCCGCCGACTTCCAGGCCTGGGGCTGGCGCATCCCGTTCCTGGCGTCGGCCGTCCTCGTGGGCGTCGGGCTCTATGTGCGCCTCAAGCTCACCGAGACCCCGGTCTTCAAGGCCGCCCTGGAGAAGGCCGCCCCCGAGAAGGTGCCGCTGGCGGTGATCTTCACGAAGTACATCCGCGCGACCCTGCTCGGCACCTTCGCGATGGTGGCCTGCTACGCGGTCTTCTACCTCTCCACCGTCTTCGCCCTGAGCTACGGCGTCTCGACGCTGGGCTTCACCCGGCCGACCTTCCTGCTCTTCGAGTGCGTGGCCGTGCTGTTCATGGGCCTCGGCATCCCGCTCTCGGGCTGGGCCGCCGATGCTTATGGCCGCCGCCCCGTCCTGCTCTCCGGCCTGATCTTCACCGCGAGCCTCGGCCTGCTGATGGGCCCGATGCTCGGCAGCGGCCAGGGCGGCCTCGTCCTCGGCTTCCTGTGCCTGGGCCTGTTCGCGATGGGCTGGCTGTTCGGCCCCATGGGCGCGCTGCTGCCCGAACTCTTCCCGACCCGCGTGCGCTACACCGGCGCCAGCGTGACCTACAACCTCGCGGGGATTTTGGGGGCCTCCGCTGCGCCGTACCTGGCGCAGCGGCTGTCGGAGTGGGGTGGTGTCGGTTGGGTGGGGCTTTATCTGGCCGTGGCGGCTGGGGTTAGTTTTGTGGCTGTGGCTTTGATGACAGAAACGAAAAACGAAACCATCTAAAATATCAAAGCTACTAAGCATTCTATATATCAATGCGTGCCGCTATACCTTTGCGCAAAACATCAAGAGCGTTACTAAATAATGTCGATTTAACCCCAGTCATAACCTGATCAAATTCAAATCTGTAAGTATTTATGTTTGATCTTTCAATGGGCAACCGGCCAGCCGGCACCAGTCTAGGAGGACGAATATTATAGACATCGTTATAAAATCTGTCGAAATCAACTACTATCACTGGCTTTCCAGCAGAGCTGGCCTCTGCCGCAATTCTTGAATTTCGTAATATCAAAAATTCGAACAAGTTCTTTCGCGAAAATGACAATTTTGGAAATGTTGCTACTTCCGTTTGCTTGAAGTACCAATATTTCCATTCAACAGCTGCCAAACATTGCCTAATAACAGCTTCCGCCAATAGCTTCGCGCTTGCAGTTCCTGTGTTCGACCGAATGAAATCAGCAGCAAAAACTAATGCAGTTTCACGTTTTTCCACCGTTTCAGATTGAAAATCTTCCAGTATAAGTTTTACAATGTCTTCTCCGTTGCCATGGTCCATATCCTCGGTATAAATAAACGCATAGCGAAGAAGCATACTTGCGGCCGCTTGAGATTTTCGAATGTCTATTCCTTTTTCGTTAGTATAAATACATATTTGTGCTAACAAATAAATTTCTATCTCAGCAGATGAAATCTGCATAAGCTCAAATATATAACCCATAAAATCATCGACAAGCCGTCCCTGGACTATAAAGTTCATAATCTCAGGATTAATATTATTATTGATCTGAGCCAAAGTCATTCTTGATGCTCGACTTCTAGCAAGTTTTTTTGAAACAAAATATTCGAGGAATGAACGATGGGAAAAATAATAATTCTCACCAAATTTTCGCTCGACGAAAGATCCCGAGAAGATTTCCCGATACATTGCCTCATCAGAAATTTCTGTCTGAGCAGGGAATGCCTGTCGAATGTATGAGGGTGGCACCTCCCTCGGATTGAAACTTAAGGAACGCCCATTTGTCTTTTCCCAGAGCCACCAAGCTATCTCTTCGATAGCAGACTGTCTCACAGCGGAGTCTATAAACGATCGTTCTACTTTTTGAGATTCGCGCTCAGCGATGCGCGAAGTTGAAACGCTATATAACTCAAAAACGTTAAATTCCCTAAGTTTTACACTTTCGTCAGTTGCAATGTCAGAAAAAATCTTGAGATGGACTGGTCGAAAAAGATCTTCTCTGATTTTAAGCTTGGAAAATTCATCCAGCCGGCCATCAATCCAAGCCTGTTGATCGGCTTGAATCACGCCATCAGAACTTCTATTTCGACAGTGATTTTCCAGATACAGTCTTAGGAAAAGTCGGGCATCTTCCATAGAAAAATATTGCATTTCTATTTCAATATATTTCGGCCAGTCAGCTACATTAGCTACATACTCGCCTGTACTTCTCATGCCCCGGAGCACCCAATTATGCTCGTCGTCTGAGAGAAATGCGTTCGGACGCCCGGCAACAATGATTTTTGCCTTGCCCTTTAATATGCTATTGATCTGAGAAAAATTATATTTGAAATCCGCCCAGTTAAGGGCGTGCTTCATTTCATCAAAACCATCAAATATTACAACAAATTTCCCATTCTTGTTGAATCTCAGAAATTTTTCGAAATAATAGTCTTTTATACGATATCTCTGAGCAATGGTTTTCGCAATAAGCCCGTCTAAGTCCTGTTGTTTTGAAATGTCGGATAATCTGACGTAGATAGGAACGCGATTGACTGCGTCATTCAAATATTTCTTGCTAATCTCCGAAACAAGGTACCTGCAAAACGACGTTTTCCCCATTCCATACCCACCGAGCAGAGCAAGTGGACGATTTTCATCACTGTCTATCCAAGAAATAACTGATTCTATAAGCTTTTTACCTTCCGAGTCTCTTTGTTGAATGTAATAATGATTTAGATCATCTTCGTTGAAAACCTCCATTAGCTGCCTTACATACCGACGAAAGCCATGCGCACGCTCTTCGAACTCTGCAATAGTAAAAATTGATAGATTAGGTCGATTTTCCGCCCAGTTCTTCGCCTCAGGCGAATAGTCTTTCCTAGCAATAACCCAAATTTGGTTTATCTTTTTTGCTTCTATTAAGCTAAGGTGATCTGCATATATTTCTGTAATATCTTGTTGACTCAAGTTTTTTGAAACATTCTTGCATTCGATCGCAATCGTCTGCGTTACGAAATCATCGTCCAGACGAAGAATTATGTCTATTTTCTTTGTATCTACCCGCTGCTCTCGCGAAATACTATGTCCATCTGCTTCAAGTATTTCTATAACATAATCTCTTAGTTCGTCTCCGAGAGCCGTATTCGTGATTTTTCTCGTGCCAGTCAAAACTAACCCCTGCGTCTAAGGCAATCTACAGCCTAATTTATATTTCATAAATTGCAACAACGACGCATTATTCAACTAGAAGAATTGGTGTTCCATCTAACGGAAAATCTCAATCTTCGGACACCGATCCATCACGACAATCAACCCCGCCGCCTCAGCCCGCGAGGCGGCGGAAAGATCCCGCACGCCGATCTGCATCCAGATGAAGCGCGGCGGCTGGGGGAGGGCGAGGGCCTCGTCCACCACGCCGCCGGCGGCGTCGGAGCTCCGAAAGATCTCGACCATGTCGACGGGCTCGGGCAGGTCGGCGAGGCGGGCATAGACGGGCTGGCCCTGGAGACTCTGCCCGGCGAGCCCGGGATTGACCGGGATCACCCGGTAGCCGCGCGCCAGCAGGAAGGCCATGACGTGGTGGCTCGGCCGGGCCGGGTTGGCCGAGGCGCCGACCAGGGCGATGGTCCGGGTCTCGGCGAGCACCCGGCGAATCAGGGCGGGGTCGTAGGCATCGTGGGACTGGCGCATCCCCGATCTTGTCGGGCAAGCGGGGGCGTGCTGCAAGGCTTCGCGGGTCGTCCGCAAGACGTCGCGCGGTTTCCCCAGGTCATCGGGCCTGCCGCGTCACGGTGAGCCGGAGTTCGCGTCCATGTCCGAGACCCTGCCGCAGGCCCTCACGCTGGCGGAGACCGTGGCCTTCCTCGAATCGGCCTTCCCACAGATGGAGGCCGGGGGCCGGACCTACCACCTCGTCGAGGTCGGCCCCGGCCTCGCCCGGATGCGGATGGACCACCACGAGCGCCACCTGCGCCCCGGCGGCACGGTCTCCGGCCCCTCCATGATGGCGCTGGCCGACTACGCCCTCTACGCGGCGATCCTGGCCAGCCTCGGCCCGGTGGCGCTCGCCGTCACCACCAGCCTGACCTTCAACTTCCTGCGCAAGCCCGGCCCCACCGGACTCCTCGGCACCGCCCGCCTGCTCAAGCTCGGCCGGCGCCTCGCCGTCGGCGACGTCCACATCACCGGCCCGGACGGCGCCCCCCTGGTCTGCCACGCCACCGGCACCTACGCGATTCCGCCGGGCGCCCCGTCATGACACCGGGTGGGCCGCCCGATCCCCACGACCTCGACACGACCCCCGCGGTATACGCCGGCCTCCCGCACGCCCGCGATCCATCCGGAGCCGGGCCCCGGGTTCGCTGTGGCCCGCCCCGTGCGTTGCTGCTAGAGATCCGCCGCTGACCAGGGGAGACGACGATTTCCGACGCTGTATGGGTGACCGGCTTGGGCCTCCTCGCCGTCTTTGCCCTCGTGCTGGCTAACGGGTTCTTCGTTGCCGCCGAGTTCGCCCTGGTCTCCGTCCGGAAGAGCCGCGTCGCCGAGCTGGTCTCCGAGCGCCGGACCAACGCCCGATCGCTCCAGCGCGCCACCGACCAGCTCGACGCCTACCTCGCCGCGACTCAGCTCGGCATCACCATCTCGTCCCTGGCCCTGGGCTGGGTCGGCGAGCCGGCCCTGGCCCATCTCATTGTTCCGGCACTGCATTTCCTGCCGGAGCCGGTCGGCACAACCGCCGCCCACACGATCGCGGTGGTGATCTCGTTCGTCATCATCACGGCGATGCACATCGTCCTCGGCGAGCTGGCCCCGAAGAGCCTCGCCCTCCAGCGCAGCGAGCGAACCGCGCTCGCCGTGGTGCGCCCCCTGGGTGTCTTCCTGTTCGTCTTCCGGCCGGCGATCCTGTTTCTGAACGGCCTCGGCAACGGCGTGGTGCGGATGTTCGGCCTGCAGGCCGGCCACGGCGAGGGTTCGCTGCACTCCACGGCGGAGCTCAACCTCCTGGTCCAGGCGAGCCAGGAGGCCGGCCTGATCCGCGAGGCCCAGCAGGAGGCGGTGCAGCGCATCTTCTCGATCGGCGAGCGGCGGGTGCGCGATATCATGACGCCGCGCCACGAGGTCGAGTGGGTCGACGCCGATGAGGAGCCGGAGGCCGTCCTGAAGTCGGTGCGGGAATGCGACCATGCGCAGCTCGTGGTCAGCCGCAGCGAAGTCGACGAGATCGTCGGCGTCGTGCGCAAGCAGGACCTGCTCAACCAGCTCCTCGACGGCAAGCCCGTGAACGTCCTGGCGGCCACTCAGCCGCCCATCGTTGTGCACGAGAGCATGTCGATCCTGGCGGTCCTGGAGACCTTCCAGGCGAAACCCGTGCGGATGGCGGTCGTCGTCGATGAGTACGGCAGCCTGGAGGGGATCGTGACGCAGACCGATCTTCTGGAGGCCATCGCCGGCAACATCCCGGAAGTGGGCGACGAGCCGAGCGTGGTCGAGCGCGAGGACGGGTCGCTCCTCATCGACGGCATGATGCCGGCGTCGCAGGCCTTCGATCGGCTCGCTTTCGCCGAACACCCGAATTCCGACGACTTCACCACACTGGCAGGCTTCGTGATCTTCCGTCTCGGCCGCATCCCGGGAACGGGCGACCACTTCGAGTCCCACGGCTGGCGGTTCGAGGTCGTCGACATGGATGGGCGGCGCATCGACAAGGTCCTGGCGACGCCCCTATCGGGAGCGACCGAGTAAGGTCGCGACATTTCGTGGAAACACCTGCCGGGCGATCGCTCGGCCCGTGACGCCAGATTGCCGCGACTGAAGTGTTGTTGGGGTGAGCTCCTTGACGGACGCGACGATGTTTTCAGCATCGATAGGGCCACTCAGGGCAAAGCACCTCACGCGCAGGACGGCCTAATCAGCCCATCTCATGGATGCGCCCGCCCACAAAGTTTTAGTCGCCGAAATAAGTCTGTTCGTGCCGATCGGAGCGTGAAGAGCGGCAGGAAACGAATCGATGAGCGGCGCTCCGTTCGACCCAAGTCATCCGCGCGCTGAACCCATACCCGGCACGACCGGTGCACGTCGATCACCAACGGAAGCAACGCAGACAGCATGCTGCCTGCGTTGCGGTCACGAATGGAACGGCACGCGCTGGAACAACGCGCCGATGATCAAGAACTCAGGCGTCGACCTTCTTGCGCGGTCCGCGCCGCTTCTTCTCGACCTGCGGAGCCTCGGCCTGAGCTTCCTCGGGCGGGGGAGCCGACACGGTCTCCTCCGATGCGCTCTTGGCAACGCCTTTGCGGCGCTGCTGACCGAGACCGAGGGCGCGGGCCAGTTCGGAGCGCTGCTCGGAATAGCTTGCGGACGTCATCGGATAATCGGGCGCCAGGCCCCATTTGGCGCGGTACTGTTCGGGGGTCAGGCCACGCAGGGTAAGGTGCCTGCGCAGGGTCTTGTACTGCTTTCCGTCCTCGAAGCTGATCAGGTAATCCGGCGTGATCGAACGGCGAATTTCCTGGGGGGTCGCTTTCGGCGGACCAGCCTCCGCAGCTGGCGTACCGCTGGCAGTCACGCCTCGGATCGCCTCATGGACATCACTGAGCAGCTTGGGAAGCTCTGCACTCTGTACATGATTGTTGCTGACGTAGGCCGAGACGATATCGGCCGCCAGGGTGATGAGCCGAGCCGCGTCGTTATCCGTTTCATTCATGTGACTTCGCCGATCTGCATAAGTGTTGATCTTGTCTTCAAACGTAGGCTCGGATCTTTTCACAAGCAAGATGTTACGTCGAAGAATGAACGTTTTTCCGTCGGCATAAAGTGGATCATTTATCAAATTTTCGCGCATCGCCTGCACTAGTGGGGCCGATCGCGCTCCGGTTGCCCGAACACATCATCGAGGGCTCGTGCCGACTCACTTGAGTTCAATGGATTCTCGCGACGATGCTGATAAACCGCTCCATCAGCGCAACATATTCGACCGCAATCCGAATTCGTCCCCGGTCCACTTGGTGCCGCTGGTTTTCAGCGGATCGGTGTCTTTACGCTTCCAGGCGTGCAGGTGGCGCGCTTCCCTACATCGACACTTATGCGGCCGCGTCGATCTCCAACGAACGTCTGCCCGATCAGCGGACATAACGTTTCGTTCGATAAAACAATTTTATGGTGTTCGCAATGAAGCGAAGAGACTCTGCACAGCATTGGCAGCAGATGCTTGGCGAAGGCTGAGATGCCGATCAGACTCGAATGGAAACGAAGTGGCCCTGCAGTGCGTCTTTAGCTGCCTGGCCACCACTCATCTTCGCGGGCGCGTCGAGGACCTCGCACGGATGATACTCGTTCGGAGGCCCGAAGAAATTCTGTCGATCAAGGCTTCGGATGAAGGCTTCTGCACCACGCCCGCATACTGGCGAATCGGCGTGACCTCGAGAGCGAAACCGAATGTCCGATGCGGCACTCACCACTGAAGGGTTGTGGAGGCGATGGTCGGAGAGCAGGGTCGAAGGACCGAGTTGCGTGACGGCCCCGCCGGAAGTCCGGCGGGGCCGCGTTTGGTCATCAGTCGAGGCCGAGCATCAGGCCGATATTCTGGACCGCCGCGCCGGATGCACCCTTGCCGAGATTGTCGAGGCGGGCAACGAGGACAGCCTGCCGATAGGTCTCGTTGCCGAAAACCCGAACCTCGAGGCGGTCGGTGTCGTTCAACGCTTCCGGCTCGAGACGCTCGGCACCATCGTTGGGAATGACCCGCACGAGATCCTGCCCCTCGTAATAGGCAGCAAGGGCCTTCTCCAATTCCAGCACCGTCGGCGAACCCGGCAGGGTGTCGAGGTGGAGCGGTACGCTCACCAGCATGCCCTGCCGGAAGTTACCGACGGAGGGAATGAAGATCGGCCGCCGCGTGAGGCCGGCATAGGCCTGCGTCTCGGGCAGGTGCTTGTGGCTGAGCCCGAGCCCGTAAAGCAGGAAGGATTCTCCTTCTCCGGCCTCATAGGTCTCGATCATGCCCTTCCCGCCGCCGCTGTAGCCGCTGACGGCATTGATGCTGATGGGGTGGTTCGACGGGATCAGGCCCACTTCCACCAGGGGGCGCAGCACCGCGATCGCGCCGGTCGGATAGCAACCTGGATTGGCGACGCGCCGGGCGCCGCGGATCGCCAGCGCCTGGGCGGGCTCGAGTTCGGCGAAGCCGTAGACCCAGGCCGGATCGACCCGGTGCGCGGTACTGGCGTCGAGGATGCGAGGTCCGCCGCCCAGCAGGGTGTCGGCAAGGGCAACGGTCTCCTTGGCGGCGGCATCCGGCAGGCACAGCACCACGAGGTCGACCACCTGCAGCAGGTCGCGCTTCACCGCGATATCCTTGCGGCTCTCATGCGGGATGCTCTTCAGGGCGACACGGCCCTCGCGCTCGAGGCGCTCGCGGATTCCGAGGCCGGTGGTTCCCGCCTCGCCATCGATGAAGACCGTGGGCTTCCGCCCCGCATCGTTCTCGCTCATGGTTGCCTGATTTCCTCTTGATCGCACCGACGAAGATACGTCTCGCACCGGTCCGTGAGCGCAGGTGACCGGGACGCTTCGTCAAGTCAACGTCTTCTCGCGACCGGAACAAGGCTTGATGACGCTCGATCAAGCCTGTGTATCGCTCGGAGCGGCCTGGAACGGCGGCATCGGACGGCTGTTATTCGCGGGACGACACATCCGATCGAGGTCGAACCGATGTCAGCCAGCGCAGAAAAGAGCGATCCCAAGCTTTGGGAGAAGGTGAAGAAGCAGGTCACCGAATCCGACAAGGGCGGAAAGCCCGGTCAGTGGTCGGCCCGCAAGGCCCAGGCCGCCACGAAGGCCTACAAGGATGCCGGCGGCGGCTACCAGGGCAAGAAGTCCTCCGACAATCACCTGAAGCAGTGGACCGAGGAGGAGTGGGACACCAAGTCCGGCAAGAAGAGCGGCGAGACGGGCGAGCGCTACCTGCCGAAGAAAGCCCGCGAGTCGGTGTCCAAGTCGGAATACGACCGGTCCACAAAGAAGAAGCGCGTCGATTCGGCCAAGGGGAGGCAATTCTCGAAACAGCCCGCCGACGTCGCCAAGAAGACTGCCGCGGCGCGCAGATCCGCTTCAGGAAAATCAGGCTCGGCGAAAACGAAGGCCGACCTGATGAAGGCGGCGCGCGACAAGAACATTCCTGGCCGCTCGAAGATGTCGAAGGGCGAACTGGAACACGCCCTGCACGCCTGAGGGCTCAAGCGCTGAGCGTACCCCAGGACGGCTTCCACAAGTTATGGGGATCGATCACCACGATCTCGCGCCCGCTCTCGTTGGCCACGTGAACGGCGATGCCGAAGGCCTGAGCAATGGGGAGCACGCCGGTGGTGCTGAACAGGCGCCCGTCGGCGAGCTTCACCTCCCCGCTCGTCGCACCGTCCGTCTCTGCCAAGCAAAGAGTGACCGCGTCGGCGTCGGGCCGGGTGACGCGTCGGAAGGGCTTCGCCATGGGTCCTAGTCTCTCTGCCGCGGCTCAAAAGGAAAGGGCGGCCGAAGCCGCCCTGTCCGGACATGTATCGAAGGGCCGGATCAGCGCTTCGAGAACTGGAAGCTGCGACGCGCCTTCTTGCGGCCGTACTTCTTGCGCTCGACCACGCGGCTGTCGCGGGTGAGGAAGCCTTCGCGCTTCAGCGGCGAGCGCAACTCCGGCTCGTAGTAGGTCAGCGCCTTCGAGAGGCCGTGGCGCACCGCACCAGCCTGCCCCGAAAGACCACCGCCGTGAACCGAGACGGTGATGTCGTACTGGTCGACGCGGTTGGCGATCTGGAGGGGCTGACGCAGGATCATGCGCAGCACCGGGCGAGCGAAGTAGGTCTCGACGGCGCGGCCGTTGACGACCACCTTGCCGGTACCGGGCTTGATCCAGACGCGGGCGACCGCGTCCTTGCGCTTGCCGGTGGCGTAGGCGCGGCCCTGGGCGTCGAGCTTCTGGACGTGGACCGGGGCGGCGTTCTCCGGCGACTCGACGTTCGCGCGGTTCAGGTCGGAGAGGGACTGAAGGGTCGCCATGATCAAGCGCTCACGTTCTTGCGGTTGAGGCTGCCGACGTCGAGCGCCTGCGGTTGCTGGGCGGTATGGGGATGCTCGGAGCCCTTGTAGACCCGGAGGTTGCCCATGATCTGGCGGAAGAGCGGGCCGCGGGGAAGCATGCGCTCGACGGCCTTCTCCACGACACGCTCAGGAAAGCGACCGTCGAGGATGAACTTGGCCGTGCGCTCCTTGATGCCGCCCGGATATCCGGTGTGATGATA
Organism: Methylobacterium sp. Leaf104; assembly: GCF_001422885.1. Lineage (GTDB taxonomy): Bacteria > Pseudomonadota > Alphaproteobacteria > Rhizobiales > Beijerinckiaceae > Methylobacterium. The sequence goes on from NZ_LMMZ01000023.1 coordinate 169,896, forward strand.
ATACACCTTCTGCTCGCGCTTGCGGCCGGTGAACTTCACCTTCTCGGCGTTGATGACGATGACGTTGTCGCCGCAATCGACGTGGGGCGTGTACGCAGCCTTGTGCTTGCCGCGCAGGCGCATGGCGACGATGGAGGCGAGCCGGCCAACGACCAGGCCCTCCGCATCGACGATGATCCACTTCTTGTCGACGTCGGCGGGCTTCAGAGAAAAGGTCTTCATCCCGTGGCGTTCCGTAATGGTGTCTGGACAAAACGATGCGCCGCCGCGTGCGGGACGCGGCGGCGTTGGAGGTTCCATTAGGGAGATGCAGCGGTTTCGTCAAGCGGCTTTCCGCACGTTTCGACCCGCTTGGAAAGCGAAAAGCGCAATCATTCGAAACGCTTCGATCTCACGGTATCCAAATACCGCGATCCCGTTCAGCGATCCGCCTTGTCGCCGCTCGTGGTCAGTTCGATGTAGCGCAAGGTGGTGGGGCGCACGAGTTCGCGCACCCTACGCGCCATCGCCTCTTCCTCACGCAGAGATTGTTGAAAGCCCGTGAGTGCCGCCTGCTGACCCGCCGCCTCGGTGATGGCGAGGAGCGATTCGTAGGCGGCGATCTCGAAGTTCTCGAAGGCGTGGTTCGCGTAGGCATTCTTCAGGATCTCGTCCTGGGCCGGCATGTGGCCGAGGGCCATCATGTTGCCGACGAAGCCGAGCACGCCCTCCTTGATGGTGGAAGGGCTCTCCGAGACGCCGTGCAGAGCCTCCTCGAGGCGGGTCCGCTGACCATGCGTCTCCTCGATGTGACGGCGCAGGGCCGCTTCCATCTCGGGGTAGCGCTGCAGGCGCTCGACCTGCCGCTCCATGATCTGGAGCGCCTGCATCTCGAGCGCATGGGTGTTCTTCAGGGCAGTCACATAGATTTCGCGCGTGTCGATGGCCACCTGGACGTTCTCCTCATCGCTTGCGAAGACATTCGCTGTCGTCACGAGAAGATGTCTGCACAGACTCCTGTTCCGCGCCGGCCCGGGAGGTCTTTCGCACGCAGCCGCGCGACAGAAAGGCATCCGGCGCCATTGCCGAAGTCTGCAAATCAATTGCCGCGCTTGTCGTCCTGCGAAAAACTCAGCCTCGTTTCAGTCGCTCCAGTTCCGCCTCGGCCACCAGAGCCCGCGTCTTCCAGCCGTCGCGCTCCGCCTCGGCTTCGCGGGCCGCGATCTCGGCACGCTGGGCACGCGCCGCCTGCGTCGCGGCCAGGGCTTGCGCCCGTTCGCGGGCGCGGGTCTCGCCCGCCATCTGAACTTTGAGGTCGCGGGGCGTGGCCATCGCGGCAATCCTTGGCTCGGGTCCGGTCCGCTGCTGTCCCGCGCAGTCGAGCTAGGGTCAAGCGCTGCCGAGGCAGCGCGGAGCGCTTAGGCAGGTGACGCACGGGACACCAAGCGGTGAAAGCCGAGGGCGGCCGCGGCGAAGACAGCTGCTCCGAGACCCGTCGCTACCGGTGCAAATCCTGGACCGACCAGCACGAGGGACGAGCCGCGCCCAGCAAGCGTGTCGGCAGCGGCGAGGAGCACGCCCACGATGCTCTCGCCGACGAGAAATCCCGACGCGACGAGAACGCCCCGTCGTCGAGCCAGGGTCTCTCCATCTTTCGAAGGGTGTGCCTGAAGGCGCCTTCGGCCGAACCAGCCGATGATGCCCCCGATGGCGATCGTCACCACGACTTCGAGGGGGAGGTAGATCCCGATCCCCACCGTCAGCGCCGGAAACGACAGGTCCCGCCGCCGCAGGACGGCTTCCAGGGCGACGAACACCACGCCGAGTCCGGCACCGACCGCCACCATCGTCCAGGGCAGCTCGCCATGGACGATGCCGGTCGCGATCTGGGTCATCAGGGCGGCCTGCGGCGCCGGCAGGGCGGTGCCCGCCTCCATGTCCGCCCGGGGCAGGGCTCCGGCGAAGCCGTAGGCCTGGTAGAGCAGAGACAGGAGCGGAGCGATGACGAGGGCGCCGACGGTGACGCCCGCGATCAGGGCCACCTGCTGACGCCAGGGTGTGGCATCGACGAGTTGTCCGGTCTTCAGGTCCTGCAGGTTATCGTTGGCGATGGAAGCCGTCGTCACCACCACGGCCGCGAGGAGAAGCGCGAGTCCGATGACGAAGCGGTCGCCCTCCGGCCCGGCCTCGCCACCGATCAGCAGCGGGATCATGACCGCGGTCACGAGCGTCGTGAGGATGCCGATACCCGAGATCGGGCTGCTCGACGAGCCGAGGAGCCCGGCGAGGTAGCCGCAGGCCGCCGCCATCAGGAAGCCGAACAGCACCGCGAAGAGCGTCGCGGCCGCGACCACCACGCCGTGCAGGCGCCCGAGCGCGGCACCCGAGGCGAAGACCCAGAACAGGCCGGCGAGGAGGACGGCCAGTACGAGGGTCCCGCCGGCGACCCAGACTATAGGCAAGTCGCGTTCCTGGCGCGGGACATCCCCGCTGGTGCCACCCCGACGCGCGCTGGCCAGGGCGGAGCGCAGGCTGCCGGCGATCTGGCCGCTGAGGCGTGCCACGGTCCAGAGGGCGCCCACCGCGATGATGCCGGCGCCCAGAAGGCGGACCTGTCCCGACCAGACCACCTGCGCGGCGTCTCCGGTCTGATCGCCCGCAGACCCGAGAGCGGTGAGCAGTGGCACGGCGATGCCCCAGGCGATGGCGACGCCGGTCAGGAGCGCGAGGCAAGCGCCGATCCCGACGAGGTAGCCGACGCCGACGAGAGCCAGTGAGAAGCCGGTGCCGAGCCGGAACAGGGCTGAGCCCGCCGCCACGGTCGTGTGAATCCCGTCCGCCAGGATGCGGAAGCCGGTGGTGGAAAGCCCGATCAGACCGGCGAAAGCCGCTGCTCCGATCAGCGGGCGCAGACCGCCGCGATGATTCACGTCCCCGGAGGAGTCGCCCGCCCGCAGCACTTCGGCCGCCGCGGTGCCCTCCGGGTACGGTAGGCCCGCCCCCATGACCAGGGCGCGGCGCAGCGGGATCGAATAGGCGATGCCGAGAAGTCCGCCGATCAGGCACAAGCCTGTCGTCTGCCAGTACGGAAAATCCGCCCAATGGCCGATAAGGACGAGTCCCGGCAGGACGAGGATGACATTGCACAGCGTCCCAGCCGCCGAGGCCTGCGTCTGAACGATGTTGTTCTCGAAGATGTTGCTGCCCCCGACAAGGCGCAGCATCCCCATCGACAGCATCGCCGCGGGAATCGAGGTCGAGAAGGTCACACCCGTTTTCAGGCCCATGTAGAGGTTGGCCGTCATGAACACGACGGTGATGACCGCGCCGAGCAGCAGCCCGCGCCAGGTCAATTCGGCGGCATGCGGGGATTCGGTCCTCACGAAACCGCGTTCGGCGCGCCGCTCTTCGGGGGGAGAGGACAGGTCGAGAGCGCGAGCCGGTGCATGGGGTAGGGTCCTGACGCCTCGGGGGTCCGCCACATCCGAAGCGTCGCCCCCTATCGGCATCGTGCGAAAGCTCGCCCGCCCTGCAAACCACATAGGTTATCGGAGGTGGTCTCCGGTCCGGCGCGGCCACGTCTCCGCGGGCGATCCTGATGCGACCCTTATGAAATGAAACCGCTTTTCCGCTCGAACCCTCACACGATGCGACGCAGATTTCCCGTGCGTTCCGCCACTTGGACCGCCCGAACCGACGAGACAAACATGTCCATTCCTCTCCCGGCCGCCATCGACAGCCCGGTCTCCGCCGACGACCTGCCGCGCTACCTCATCGGGCGGGACGGACAAGGCTGCTGGGTTGCCGTCGAGACCCATGGCCGTGCCGGCGGTCTGTTCCGCACATGCCAAGCGGCGGTGCATTATGCCGTCGAGGCGACCGCGCATCGGCCAGAGGCCGTTCGGATTGCGGCGGACCGCGTCGAGCTTCGGATCTGACGAGCGGGCCGCTGGTCGGGCTCTCAGCCGTCGGCCTCGCACCAATCTCGGCTCGGGGCGACATGAAGGCCGGGCGCATCACGAGCAGCGAGCTGGGCGCTCGGCACGGCCGGATCGCGCAGCCGCCGGACGATGCAGGCGAGGCCATTCGCCGAGTCGTCCCGCGGGACAGCCGGCAGGGGCAGCAGAGCGACGAGATCCACGGGAGGTTCGTCGATCGCCTCGAACTCGATGGGATCACGCAGGTGGGCCAGCAGACCGAACAACCGTTCCAGGTCTTCGCGCCGGGCATGCGGCAGGACGATGCCGGCTCGGATCCCGGCGGAGCCAAGGCGCTCGCGCTTCTCCGGGACCATGCGGATCGGTGCGGATTCCCTTCCGAAAGCGAGTGATGCCGGGTGCGCGAAGTCTTCGAGGAGCGCCGCCTTGCCGGCAACGCGCAGGCCGCAAAGGATACGTCCGGGCGGCGGAAACGCTTCGAGCCTCACGGGACCGGCGTTCAACCGGCTCACCGGAGCGGCCCGCCCTCGTCGTCCGGCGCACGCAGGCGATATCCGACACCGGTCTCGGTGAGGAGAAGACGTGGGCGCTCGGGATCGGCTTCGATCTTCTGGCGAAGCTGGCGCACGTAGACCCTGAGGTACTGCGGGTCCGACGAGGTCGAGACGGCGTTCATGAGTTGGGCGTGCGTCAGGGCCTTGCCGGCATGCTGCACCAAGATCCGCAGGAAGTCGTACTCCCGCGGTGTCAGCTTCACCTCGACGCCGCGAACGCGGACGATGCGGCGCACCAGATCGACGCTCAGGCCATCGACCTCGAACAGGGCGCGCTCGCCCTGGACTGCCAACTGGTGGCGCAGGGCCGCGCGAAGGCGCGCCAGGAGTTCGCCCATGCCGAAGGGCTTGGTGACGTAGTCGTCCGCGCCGAGATCGAGAGCCTCGACCTTGCCCGGCTCGTCGTCGCGGCTCGACAGGACGACCACCGGCAGATCACGGTGACCCTCCCGGATCCGGCGCAGGAGATCGTGTCCGTGCATGTCCGGCAGGCCGAGATCGAGGATGATCAGATCGATCGTCTCGCGGGCCAGGACCTCGAGGGCGACCCGCGCGCTCGGTGCCTCGAAGATCGTATAGCCCTGCGTTGCCAAGCCCATCCGGAGCAGCTTGCGGATGGGTGGCTCGTCGTCGACCACGAGGACAGCGAGGGTCATGCGGCAAGGTCTGGGGCGGCGGGACGGGCGGTGGGTACCGGCAGGAGGAGGGTGAAGGCGGCGCCGCTTCGATCCTCACGGTTACCCGCGATCAGCGTACCGCCCATCGCCTCGACGAAGCCGCGCGCTATGGCGAGGCCGAGGCCCGTCCCGGCGCGCACGCTGTCGCCCTTCCGGGCGCGGTAGAACTTGTCGAATACCCGCTCGCGCTCGGCCTCGGGCAGGCCGTCGCCCTCGTCGAGCACTTGAAGACGGACCTTCGACGGCGCGCCGGCTTGGCCGAAGACGAGCTGCGCCGACACCGTGACGGCGGAACCGGCCGGAGCGTACTTGGCGGCGTTGTCGAGGAGATTGACCAGGACCTGCTCGAACAGCACCGGATCGAGGCGAAGAGCCGGCAGGTTCGGCGCCAGTTCCAGCACGACCCGGTGCTCCGCCAGGATGGGACCCTGGCGGCGCAGGGCGGTGTCGACGATCTCCGCCACGTCCTGCGCGGTCAGGTTTGCCGCGACCGCGCCAGCCTCGAGTCGGGTCATGTCGAGGAGGTTGGCGATGAAGCGGTTGAGCCGTTCCGACTCGGCGATAATCGTCGCCAGGAGATCGCCCTTGGCCTCACGGTCCAGCTCGGCGTCGAGGTCGCGCAGCGTCGTGGCGGCGCCGAGGACCGATGACAATGGCGTCCGCAGGTCGTGGGAGATCGAGGTCAGCAGAGCCTGGCGCAGCCGGTCGGTCTCGGCATCGCGTTCTGCCCGCGCCAGATCCTCCACGAGCCGGACCCGTTCGATGGCGAGAGCCCCCATGTCGGCCAGCGCGTCGAACAGGCGTCGATCCTCGGGTGTGAGGATCGGTCCCCTGCCATCCGCATCGAGGCCGATGACTCCGATGGGACCGCGACCTGTTCGCGTCGGGAGGAAGAGGCGACGCGCGCCCGGAAGCGTGTCGGCCCCGCGCCCCGCCGGCCGATCGTTGGCGAAGGCCCATTGGGCCGCGGCCAGATCCGCCGCATCGAGGCGGTCCTCGGGTGGATAACCGGCCCGGACCGTGACCGTGTCCTCCTCGGGCAGCAGCAGCACGACCCGTACGCGCAGCATCGCTGCGATCTGGGCCGAGGTCGCCCAGAGCACGTCGTCGAGGGTGCCGCAGGCGGAGAGCTTTCGGCTGAAGCCGTAGAGGCGCTCCGTCGCCCGGGCGCGGCGCTGGCTGACCACCGCGACCGTCCGGGCCCGGGCGGCGAGGTTCGAGACCAGGACGGCGACCAGGGTGAACAGCAGGAAGGCGGCGACGTTGGTCGGGTCGGCGATGGTCAGCGTGTAGACCGGCGGCAGGAAGAAGAAGTTGTAGGCCAGCGAGGCGGCGACCACGGCGGCCAGCGCAGGACCCAGGCCGAAGCGGGCCGCGACCGCCACCACAGCCGTCAGCAGGAAGAGGTCGGCATTCTCGACCCCGAGATAGGGCTGCAGCCCGAGGGCGAGGCCGAGGCCGGAGAGGATCGCGAGCGCCGCGAAGCCGTAGCCGGCGCTGTCGAGAGCAGGACGCGCGGGGGCCGTCGCCACCGCCTTTCGTGGCGCGGGCATCGGCAGGGTCTCGCCGGGGACGACGTGAATGCTGATGGCCCCGCTCCGACGCACGAGGTCGTATACCACGGAGCCGTTGACGAGCTCGAACATCCAGGACCGCGTCGCCTTGCCGACGACGATGTGGTTGACGTTGGCGCCGCGGGCATAGGACAGGAGGTCGTCGGCCACGCGCCGGCTCCCCGGCAGGGTGACGGCGTCGCCGCCGAGCCTGTCGGCGAGGCGCAGGGCGTCGGCGATCCGGTCGCGGTCCGCCTCGCTGAGGCCGAGGCTGCGCGCGCCCTCCACCGTGACGGCCGTCCACGGCGCGTGCAGGCGGTCGGCGAGGCGCTTGGCGTAGCGGACGAGACCGGCGGAGCGCGGATCCTCGCTCACGCAGACCATCACCCGTTCGCCGGCACTCCACGGTCCCGCGATGGCATGGGCCTGCATGTGGCTCAGGAGTTCGTGGTCGACCCGTTCGGCCGTACGCCGCAGGGCGAGTTCGCGCAGGGCCGTCAGGTTGCCGCGCGAGAAGTAGTGGCGCAGGGCGCGCTCCGCATGGGCGGGCACGTAGACCTTGCCGGCCTTCAGGCGCTCGATCAGGTCGTCGGGATTGAGGTCCACGACCTCGATGTCCTCGGCCCGGTCGAGGATGCCGTCCGGCACCGTCTCGCGCACCCGGATCCGGGTGATCTGCGCGACGACGTCGTTCAGGCTCTCGACGTGCTGGATGTTGAGGGTCGTGTGCACGTCGATGCCGGCATCGAGCAGTTCCTCGACGTCCTGATAGCGCTTGGGATGGCGCGAGCCGGGCGCGTTGGTGTGGGCGAGTTCGTCCACGAGAGCCAGGGCCGGTCGCCGCGCCAGCAGGGCGTCGAGGTCCATCTCCTCGAGGACGGCGTCATGGTAGGCGACCCTGCGTCGCGGAACGACCTCGAAGCCCTCGACCAGGGCCTCGGTCTCGCTGCGGCCGTGGGTCTCGACGACGCCGATCACCACGTCCGTCCCGGCCTTCAGCCGCGCCCGGCCGATCGTCAGCATCTCGTAGGTCTTGCCGACGCCGGGTGCCGCGCCGAGGAAGACCTTGAGGCGGCCGCGCCCCGCCGCGTCGCGGCGCGCGCGGTCGAGCAACGCCTCCGGCGAGGGACGCTGGCGCTCGCGGCCATCCTCGTTCATCGAAATCCCTTCGTCTGCTTCCCGCGGAACGGATTATTGCCGGAGGTGCGCGTCCAAAGCGAGGTTCAGCGCCAGCACGTTGACGCGCGGCTCGCCGAGGAGCCCGAAGGTCCGGCCTTCGACCTGCGCAACAACGAGGTCGCGCACCCGATCCGCGCCGACGCCCCGCGCGCGGGCCACACGCGGCACCTGGAACAGGGCGGCCTCCGGCGACAGATCCGGATCGAGCCCGGACCCGCTGGTGGTGACGAGGTCGACCGGCACCGGTGCACCGGGGTTCTCGGCTCTCAAGGCGTCGAGATCGCCCTTCACGCGCTCGGCCAGGGCCGCGCTGGTCGGGCCGAGATTGGAGCCGGCCGAGTTGGAGGCGTTGTAGGGCGACGGAACGGTCTTGGTGGCATCGGCCGGATCGGCGGCGACGGTCGCCGAGGGGCGTCCATGGAAGTAGCGCGGGCTGGTGAAGGACTGCCCGATGAGGCCGGAGCCGACGATCGCGCCGTCGCGGCGGATCAGGCTGCCGGCGGCCTTGGCGGGAAAGATCGCCGCGGCGAGCCCGGTCATGGCCAGGGGATAGGCGAGACCGGTGATCGCCGTCAGCACGAGGAAGAGGACGAGCGCGGGACGTAGGGACGCGAGCATGGGGGCGACTCTGGTTCGGAGCGGGAAGGGGATCAGGCGAGGTGCAGGGCATTCACGGCGAGGTCGATCGCCTTGATGCCGACGAACGGCACCAGGATGCCGCCGAGGCCGTAGACCAGCAGGTTGCGCCGCAGGAGCGCGGCGGCGCCCACCGCCCGGTACGCGACGCCGCGCAGGGCGAGCGGAATCAGCGCGACGATGATCAGGGCATTGAAGATGATCGCCGACAGGATCGCGCTCTGGGGCGAGGCGAGCCCCATGACGTTCAGGGCCTGAAGCTGCGGATAGAGCGTCAGGAACATCGCCGGGATGATGGCGAAGTACTTCGCCACGTCGTTGGCGATGGAGAAGGTCGTCAGGGCGCCGCGGGTCATGAGGAGCTGCTTGCCGATCCCGACGATCTCGATGAGCTTGGTCGGATCGGAATCGAGGTCGACCATGTTGCCGGCCTCGCGGGCCGCAACCGTTCCGGTGTTCATGGCGACGCCGACATCGGCCTGGGCGAGGGCGGGCGCATCGTTGGTGCCGTCGCCGCACATGGCCACGAGCTTGCCGTCCGCCTGCTCCTTACGGATCAGCGCGAGCTTGTCCTCCGGGGTGGCCTGCGCCAGGAAGTCGTCGACGCCGGCCTCGGCCGCGATGGCGGCGGCGGTCATGGGGTTGTCGCCGGTGATCATCACCGTGCGGATGCCCATGCGGCGGAGTTCGGCGAAGCGCTCGCGGATGCCGCCCTTCACGATGTCCTTCAAGGTGACGACGCCGAGGAGTCGACCGTCGCGGGCGACCGCCAGGGGCGTGCCGCCGGCCTTGGCGATGGTCTCCGCGATGTCCCTGATCTCGGCGACGGTCCGGGAATCCTCGTCCGGGCGAAAGGCGAGAGCCGCATTCGAGCCGCGCGACACCACGGGCTGGCCGCCCAGCGAGGCGATCACCGCCTCGACGGCGCCCTTGCGGATGGATGCGCCGTCGAGATCGACGCCGGACATGCGCGACTGGGCCGTGAAGGGCACGAAGGTGGCATTCAGGCCGGCCATGTCGCGGGCGCGGATGCCGTAGCGGTCCTTGGCCAGCACCACGATCGAGCGGCCCTCGGGCGTCTCGTCGGCGAGGGAGGCGAGTTGCGCCGCGTCCGCGAGATCCTGCTCGGTGACCCCGCCGACGGGCCGGAACTCGGTCGCCTGGCGGTTCCCGAGGGTGATGGTGCCGGTCTTGTCGAGGAGGAGGGTGTCGACGTCGCCCGCCGCCTCGACCGCGCGGCCCGACATGGCGAGCACGTTGAAGCGAACGAGGCGATCCATGCCGGCGATGCCGATCGCGGACAGGAGCGCGCCGATGGTGGTCGGGATGAGGGTCACGAACAGGGCGACGAGGACGACGAGGGGAATTGCGCCGCCGGCATAGCTCGCGAAGCTCGGAATGCTGGCCACCGCGAAGACGAAGACGAGGGTCAGGCCGGCGAGCAGGATGTTGAGGGCGATCTCGTTCGGCGTCTTCTGCCGGGATGCCCCCTCGACCAGCGCGATCATGCGGTCGACGAAGGTCGAGCCGGCCGCGGCCGTGATGCGGACCCGGATCGCGTCGGACAGGACCTGCGTTCCGCCGGTCACCGCCGACCGGTCGCCGCCGGATTCCCGGATGACAGGCGCGGACTCGCCGGTGATGGCCGCCTCGTTGACGGAGGCGACGCCCGCGATGACCTCGCCGTCGGACGGGATCAGGTCGCCGGCCTCCACCAGCACCACGTCACCGACCTTCAGCGACGTGCCGGGCACGGAATCCCAGGAATCGCCCTGACCGGCGAGGCGCTTGGCCGTCATCTCGGTGCGCGTGCGGCGCAGGCTGTCGGCCTGTGCCTTGCCGCGGCCCTCGGCCAGGGCTTCGGCGAAGTTGGCGAAGATCAGCGTGAACCACAGCCACAGGATGATCTGACCGGAGAAGCCGAGTCCGGGAACGCCGGTCGCCAGATCGCGGACGAACAGCACGGTCGTCAGGGCGGCCACCACCTCGACCACGAACATCACGGGATTGCGGATCATGATCCGGGGATCGAGCTTCCTGAGCGAACCGACGAGCGCCGGGCCGACGAGGGCGGCGCTGAAGAGGGAGGAGGACGGGCGAGACATGACGGGTGTTTCCACGAAGGGTCGCGGGGAGACCGGGCGCGGCGCCGGGTCGGTGAGGCGGATCAGGGCGCGAGCGCGCGGCTCGCGAGACCGGCAGCGAGCACCAGGGCGAGGGCGCCCAGGAGGGTGACCCCGAGCAGCGCCAGGATCAGGTCGGAGAGCCGGATCGGCCGGGCTCCGGAACCCGTGAGGGGCGGGCGGCTGCCCGGGCGGGGCACATGCAGGTGATGGCGCCGGCCCCGGCGCGGCGGAAAAGCGGGCCGCATCGCTCAGCCGCCCGCCGCGAAGGTCTGACCCGCGCTGCCCGCGAGGTGTTCGACGATCGGGCCAAGCGCCAGGGACGGGAAGAAGGTCAGGCCGCCGACGATCAGGATCACGCCGACCAGCATGCCGATGAACAGCCCGCCATGGGTCGGCAGGGTCCCGGCGGAGGCCGGCACGGTCTTCTTGGCGGCGAGGGCGCCCGCGATCGCCAGGGCGGGGATGATCACGAAGAACCGCCCCACCAGCATGCCGATGGCCAGCGTGGTGTTGTAGAACGGGGTGTTGCCGCTGAGGCCGCCGAAGGCGGAGCCGTTGTTGGCCGCCGCGGAGGTGAAGGCGTAGAGGATCTCCGAGAAGCCGTGCGGCCCGGCATTGGCGGGACCGGCGAGACCGGCGGCCACCACGGTGGCGAGGGCGGTGAAGCCCAGCATCATCAGGGGCAGGCACAGGATGGCGAGCATGGCCATCTTCACCTCCCGGGCCTCGATCTTCTTGCCGAGATATTCCGGTGTCCGGCCGACCATGAGCCCGGCGACGAAGATCGCCACGATGACGAAGACGAGCATGCCGTAGAGGCCCGCGCCGACGCCGCCGACGATGATCTCGCCGAGCTGCATGTTGATCATCGGCACCAGCCCGCCGAGGGCGGTGAAGCTGTCGTGCATCGCGTTGACCGCGCCGCAGGAGGCGGCGGTGGTCACCACCGCGAAGAGCGCCGAGGCGACGATGCCGAAGCGCAGTTCCTTGCCCTCCATGTTGCCGCCGTCGAGCCCGAACCCGTTCAGCACGGAGCTGCCCGCGGCCTCGCTGGCATAGGTGACGAGGACGCCCGCGAGGAACAGCACGCCCATGGCGCCGAGGATCGCCCAGCCCTGCCGCTCGTCGCCGACCATGCGACCGAACACGTTGGTCATCGCCGCCCCGAGGACGAAGATCGAGAGGATCTGGACGAGATTGGACAGCGCGGTCGGGTTCTCGAAGGGATGCGCCGCGTTGGCGTTGAAGAACCCGCCTCCGTTGGTCCCGAGCATCTTGATCGCGACCTGGCTCGCCACCGGGCCGACCGCGATGGTCTGGGTGGCGCCCTCGAGCGTCGTCGCCTCGATGGAGGCCCCGAGGGTCTGCGGGATGCCCTGCGAGACCAGGAACAGGGTGTAGACCACGCAGATCGGCAGCAGCACGTAGAGCGTGCAGCGGGTGAGATCGACCCAGAAGGAGCCCACCGTCCGGGCCGAGGCCCGGGAGAAGCCCCGGACCAGCGCCACCGCGAGGGCGATGCCGGTGGCGGCCGAGAGGAAGTTCTGGTGGGTCAGGCCCAGCATCTGCGACAGGTAGGAGAGGGTGCTCTCGCCGCCGTAATTCTGCCAGTTGGTGTTCGTCACGAAGCTCGCGGCGGTGTTGAAGGCGAGGTCCGGCGCCACCGCCGATTGCCCGGCCGGATTGAGGGGCAGGACGTCCTGCAGCCGGAGCAGACCGTAGAGGGCGGCAAAGCCGAGGGCGTGGAACGCCAGCATGGCGAGCCCGTAGGCGAGCCAGCTCTGCTCGCTCCGGGCATCGATGCCGGCGAGGCGATAGAGTCCGGCCTCGACGGGGGCGAGGACGGGCGAGAGGAGCGTGCGCTCCCCCTGGAAGACGCGCGTCATGTACCCGCCGAGCGGCCTGACGAGCGCCAGCACGATCGCGCAGAACAGCGCGACCTGAAGCCAGCCGTTGATGGTCATGGAGGTGGTCCTTGGGAATTCGTCCGGAGGGTTCGTCAGAACCGCTCGGGGCGCACGAGGGCGTAGGTGAGGTATCCGAGCAGGCCCAGGGTCACGAGGGCGCCGAAGGTCAGGTCGAGGGTCATGATGCGCGCTCCCGGCAGCCGGCTCAGAGGCGTTCGCAGAGCTTGGCGTAACCGGCGGCGAGGCCGAAGAAGGCGAGGCCCGCGGCAAGGAAGGTGATGTCGAGCATGGTGGGTCCGATCCGGTGCGGCGGATCGGTCTCGGGTCGTCACGACCGATCGCGCCTCGCCCGAAGGATGGACGGGAACCGCATTAGGGTTCGAGAGGGCGTCCGGCGCGTTCTTATAAGGATCGCATGAGGATCGGGGCGCTCAGGGGGCCGGCCCGACCTGCGCGAGCCTGGCCGCGAGGCGCGGGTAGACCCGAAGGGCGTTGCCCGCATAGAGCTTGGCCCGATCCGCATCGGAGATCGCGGCCGCCTCGACGTATCGCTTGGTGTCGTCGTAGGCGTGGCCGGTCTCGGGATCGATCCCGTTCACCGCGCCCACCATCTCGGATGCGAAGAGCACGTTGTCCGTGGGCACGACCTTCAGCAGCAGATCGATGCCGGGTTGGTGGTAGACGCAGGTGTCGAAATAGACGTTGCGCAGCAGGTCCGTGAGCGGCGGGCGCTTCAGGTCCTGCGCCAGCCCGCGGTAGCGGCCCCAGTGATAGGGGACCGCGCCGCCCCCGTGCGGGATGATCAGGCGCAGGGTCGGGAAATCCTTGAACAGGTCCGAGGTGACGAACTGCATGAAGGCGGTGGTGTCGCCGTTCATGTAATGCGCGCCGGTCGCATGGAAGTTGAGATTGGCCGAGGCGCTGACATGCACCATGCCGGGCACGTCGAGCGCGACCATCTTCTCCCAGAGCGGGTACCAGAACCGGTCCGAGAGGGGCGGATCGCTCCAGTGGCCGCCGGACGGGTCGGGATTCACGTTGCAGCCGACGAAGCCGAGCTGCGTCACGCAGCGCTCGAGTTCCGCCGTGCAGTTCTTCGGCGAGACGCCGGGCGTCTGCGGCAGCTGGCAGATTCCGACGAAATTGCGCGGCATCAGCGTGGCGACGCGGTGGATCATGTCGTTGGAGACGACCGACCAGTCGAGGCTGGTCCGGGCATTGCCGATGTGGTGCCCCATGCCTCCGGCGCGCGGCGAGAACAGGGCGAGGGAGATGCCGCGCTCGGTCTGGAGCTTGACCTGGCGCCCGGCGACGCTCGCGCGGACCTCGTCGTCGCTGACGGATAGCGCGGAGGGCGAGGGGGACTGGGCGGGATCGTTGATCGCGTCGATCTGGCGCTTGCGCCAGGCCAGCATGGCCGGCGGCTCGGTGGTGTAGTGGCCGTGGCAATCGATGACGGGGCCGCGATAGGGCGTGCGATCCGCCGGCTGCGCCGCCGCGTGCGAGCCGGCGGCCACCGCACCGCCCAGGGCCGCCACGGCCCGCATGAAGCCGCGACGCGGCAGGCAGCAGGTGCAGGCGGCCGGGACGTCGGACGATGCGATCATCGCGGCCTCACCGAACGGAGAAGGGGAGCTGGTACGGGCGCCCGAACGGGACGCCATTGTTCACCGTCTGGACGGGCGCGAGGAAGCCTGTGCCGTCCCGGCGATTGTTGCGGGTGTCCACCATGGAGAGCGGTCGCTCGACCCATTCCATCACCGAGACGTCGCCCGGCGCACCGACCTGCAGGGTTCCGAGCTTCGCGTCCCGGTCGATCACGCGGGCCGGTGCCGCGGTCGCCATCGCGATCACCTGCTCCAGGCCGAAGCCGAGAGGCAGGAACTTGCTCATGACCAGCGGCAGGAACGGCATGCCCGGCGTATTGCCGGAGACGACGTGCAGGTCCGACGAGATCGTATCGGGCGGGGCTCCCTGCGCGATGGCCGCTTCCGCCACGGTGAAGTCGAACGAGCCGCCGCCATGGCCGATGTCGAAGACGACGCCGCGCTGCTTGGCGGCGAGCGCCGCCGGCAGGAGCTTGCCGTCCTGGACGATGTTGGTGAACTGGCCCGCCAGGTTGGGCGCGCCGGAATAGCAGTGCGTGAGGATGTCGCCGGGGCGCAGCAGGTCGAGGATCCGGCTCATCAGGTCGGCGGTCTCGACGCCGCCGATATGCGCCATCACCTTGGCGGGCCGTCCCGACATCTCGCAGGCCTGGATCGCCCGGCGCAGGGGTTCGGCGCCATGCTTGAAGATGACGTTCTCCGACATCCGCACCTTGGCCCCCAGGACGAAGTCGGGGTTCTCGGCGATGGCGCGCGCACAGGCTTCCACCTGGGCATTGTCGATGTTGTAGAGCTCGGCGACGGGGAAGGCCGACAACCCGTTGTTCGCGATGTGCACGAAGGCGAACATCCGCGTCCGGGTCTGGGCGGCGATGTGCCGGCGCAGGGCGGCGATGGTGTTGGCGCCCGCGTCGCCCGCCGAGACGACCGTGGTCACGCCCGAGAACGGCACCGTCTCGTCGGCCGGAATGCCGATCGCCGAGCCGTACGGAAAGGTATGGGCGTGGAGGTCGACGAGGCCGGGCAGGACGAGCTTGCCGGACGCGTCGATCGTCTGCCTGGCCCGGTCCGTCGGCAGGTCCGGCGCGAGGGCCGCGATCCGCCCGTAGCGGAGGCCGACATCGCGCTTCGCGCGCAGGGACTGGCTCGGATCGATCACCTCGCCACCCCGGATGACAAGGTCGAAGGGCGCGTCCGGATCCGGCTCCGCGCGTGCGCCGGCCGCGGCGGCGAGACCGGCCGCGGCCGCGCCGCCGAGCCAGGCACGGCGTGTCAGCTCATCCACGGCCTCGCCCCCGGATCACGACCGCACGGCGGATCACTGCCCTGCTCGGCATGGTTTCGACTCCCTGGCCCCGGCGCTCGTTCGTCGGCCCCGATGTCCGGGAGACTAGGGGGCGATCGCCAGGGCAGGCAATGCTTTTCGGAGATCGGGCGGACGCGTTCCGACAAACCCGCGGCACTTGCGCCCGGCGTCGCGCCGACCGCTGCCCATCACGCCACGCGGAACGGTGCGCGATCGGCGACGAAAACCTGCGACGGCAAGGTCTCGGCCGCGGTTCAGCGGTCGGACCCATCGTCACGATCGACCTGGAGGAAGCCGATGGGGCCGGGCCGGGTCTCGTCGAAGATCCCGGCGGTGAGAGCTCCGCCGTAGACGCAGCCGGTGTCGAGGTTGGTGCGGAACGCCTGCTGGTCCGGCACGCCGCTCGTCTGCGGAGTGTGCCCGTGGACCACGTGCTTTCCGAAGTCGAAGGCCGCGCTCAGGAACGGCTCGCGGATCCAGAGGCGGGCGGACACGTCCGGATCGATCCCCTGGCGTCCGGGCCGAAAGCCCGCGTGCACGTAGTAGCGCAGGGCATCCTCGTGAACGGTGGGCAGGAGGGAGAGCCAGGTCAGGACGTCGTGCGGAAAATCTTCCGGATCCGCGATCCCGAAGGATTGCAGCGTTTCCTGGCCGCCATTGGTCAGCCAGACCGTGGCACCGAGCGCGTCACGATAGGCATCCAGCATCATCTGCTCGTGATTGCCCAGGAGGCAGGTGATGGCGTTGGGGGCGTCGCCCTGAAGATGTCTCAGGATCGCGATCACCTGGGCACTCTCGGGACCGCGGTCCACGTAGTCGCCCAGGCAGACGATCCGGGCGGGACGGCCGGCCCGATGCACGTTGATCCGGCGCAGCAGCCGGAGCAGCGCGCCTGCGCAGCCGTGAATGTCGCCGATCGCGTAGGTCAGGTCGTTCATGCAGAATCCGGTGACGGGGTCAGAAAGCACGCCGACCGCATGGCAGGATTCCGAAGCTCCGAACATCCTCGATTCACGAAGGGTCTGCGCGCCTCCCCATCCTGTGAGACGTCCGGGTCCAGGCCGTGTCGCCGGCCGCGCCCTATCGGAAGATCTGGATCATCGCCGGGGTCAGGATGACCACGAACAGAACGGGCAGGAAGAACAGGATCATCGGCACCGTCAGCTTCGGCGGCAGGGCGGCAGCCTTCTTCTCGGCCTCGTTCATGCGCATGTCGCGGCTCTCCTGCGACAGGACCCGCAACGCCTGGCCCACGGGCGTCCCGTAGCGCTCGGCCTGGATCAGGGCGGTCGTGACCGCCTTGATCTGGTCGAGGCCGATGCGGTTGGCGAGATTCTCGAAGGCGATCCGTCGATCCGGAAGGTAGGAGAGCTCGGCCGTCAGGACCGCGAGTTCCTCGGCGAGGACGATCGACTGCCCCACCACCTCGGTGCTGACGCGGCGGAAGGCGTGCTCGACCGACATACCCGATTCCACGCAGATCAGCGTCAGGTCGAGGGCGTCCGGCCAGGCCGCCCGGATCTCGGTCTGGCGCTTGTTGGCGCAGTTGTGCAGGTAGAGTTCGGGCGCCTTGATGCCGAGGAGGAGAACCGCGATCACGATCATCGTCCGGATCGCGAAGGGCTGGTCCAGAACCCCGAGGACGAAGACGTAGAAAATCGCGACGACGGCGAGGACGATCGGGGTCACGAGACGGAAGAACAGAAAGCCGGTTTCCGCGCCGGGCGAGCGATACCCCGCCATCATCAGCTGCTTCCGGGAGGTTTCGGTCCCGAGCCAGCGGTTCAGGTTGAACTGCTCCACCACCCGTTTCATGTAGGCCTTCGGCGCGACCCGCAGGGTCGCCTTGGAGCTCATGCGCTCGCGCTCGCGGCGCCGGATCTCCTCGCGCTCCTCTCCCAGCAGCTTCATGCGCTTGCCGAGACGGTCCGGCTCCAGGATCGGCTGGAGCAGCGCGAACGCCGTGGCAGCCGCGGCGACCGCCGCCAGGGCGGTGCCGAGAAATCGCGGGTCGGTGACCTTCGCGGCGATGAGATCCAGCATGCGGTGTCTCCGTACGATCCGACCGGACGAGGATTCTGGGTGACGGGGTGTCTTGCGGCGGGGCGTCTTGCGGCGGGGCGGTTCAGACGTCGAAGTTGATCATCTTCTTCATCGTGAAGACGCCGAACGACATCCAGATCGCGGAGGCCACCAGGGCGAGCTTGCCGATATCGGTGCGCCAGAGGAGCGAGATGTAATCCGGGCTCGACAGGTAGGTCAGGGTCGCGACGATGAAGGGCAGCGCCGCGATGATGCCGCCGGACGCCTTCGCCTCCATGCTCATCGCCTGGATCTTCCCGGCCATCTTCTTGCGCTCGCGCAGCACCCGCGAGAGGTTGGCCAATGCTTCGGAGAGATTGCCGCCGGACTTCGCCTGGATGCTGATCACGATGGCGAAGAAGTTCACGTCGGAGACCGGCACCCGCTCGTGCATCTTCAAAAGGGCCTCACCGAGGGAGAGACCGAGGGTCTGGGCCTCCACGACCTGCCGGAACTCGCTGCGGATCGGCTCCTCGGCCTCCCGCGAGATGATCCGGAAGCAGTCGCCGACCGGGATACCGGCGCGCACGCCACGGGTGATGATATCGATGGCGGTCGGCAACTCGTTGATGAACGCTTTGATCCGGCGCTTGCGCAGATAGGCGACCAGCCAGAGCGGCAGGCCGAAGCCGCCGGCGAACACCGCGCCGAGACCCGCCAGCGGATTGCCGGTCGTGACCAGGATCGCGAAGCCGAACACGATCGCCATCACCACCGAGATGACGAAGAACTGATTCCGGGACCAGGACAGACCGGCCCGGGCGAGCTTCAGTTCGAGCGTGACCTTGGTGCCTTCGCGCTTGGCCTCGACTTCCTTGAGGCTCTTGGCGACCTGCTCGCGGCGGCTGACGGTCGCGGTCCGGCTCCCCGGCGCGGCGACGACGCTGACGGTCCGGCGGCGTTCGGCGGACCGCTTCTCGCCGGAGAGGTAGGGGAACACGAAGACGTAGGCGAGCCCGCCGGCCGTGAGCGCGAGGAGGCCGGACGCGAGGGCGAGGCCGCTGGCGTTCACAGGGCGCTCCCACCGGCGCTCGCGGCATCGAGGGCGGCCGCGAGGGCCTCGTCCTCGCCGTAGTAGCGCGCGCGCTCCCAGAAGCGCGGCCGGCCGATGCCCGTGGAGCGGTGGCGCCCGATGAGCTTGCCGTTCGCATCCTCGCCGAGCACGTCGTACAGGAACAGGTCCTGCGTGATGATGACGTCGCCTTCGAGCCCCATCACCTCGGTGATGTGGGTGATCCGGCGCGAGCCGTCACGCAGGCGGGTGGCCTGCACGATGACGTCGATGGAGCCGCAGATCATCTCGCGCAGCGTGCGCGAGGGCAGGCTGAAGCCGCCCATGGTGATCATCGACTCGATACGCGCCAGGGCCTCGCGCGGCGAGTTGGCGTGCAGCGTTCCCATGGAGCCGTCGTGGCCCGTATTCATCGCCTGCAGGAGGTCGAAGGCCTCCGGGCCGCGGACCTCGCCGACGATGATGCGCTCGGGCCGCATGCGCAGGCAGTTCTTGACGAGGTCGCGCATGGTGACCTGTCCGGACCCCTCCATGTTGGGCGGCCGGGTTTCGAGGCGGACCACGTGCGCCTGCTGGAGTTGCAGCTCGGCCGCGTCCTCGCAGGTGATGATGCGCTCGTCCTCGTCGATGTAGCGGGTCAGGCAGTTCAGCAGCGTGGTCTTGCCCGAGCCGGTACCGCCCGAGATCACGACGTTGCAGCGGACGCGGCCGATGATCTGCAGGATGCGGGCGCCTTCCGGCGAGATCGCCCCGAAGGTGACGAGCTGGTCGAGGGTGAGCTTGTCCTTCTTGAACTTACGGATGGTGAGCACCGGCCCGTCGATCGCCAGCGGCGGGGCGATGATGTTGACGCGGGAGCCATCGGGGAGACGCGCGTCGCAGATCGGCGAGGCCTCGTCGACGCGCCGGCCGACCTGGCTCACGATCCGCTGACAGATGTTCATCAGCTGCTGGTTGTCGCGGAAGCGCACATTGGTGAGCTGGATCTTGCCGCCCACCTCGATGAAGGCCCGGCTGGCACCGTTGACCATGATGTCGGCGATGTCGTCGCGGGCGAGCAGCGGCTCGAGGGGGCCGTAGCCGAGCACGTCGTTGCAGATGTCGTCGAGCAGTTCCTCCTGCTCGGCGATCGACAGGACGATGTTCTTGAGCCCGATGATCTCCGAGACGATGTCGCGGATTTCCTCGCGCGCGGACTCGGCATCGAGGCGCGAGAGCTGCGACAGGTCGATCGCCTCGATCAGCGCACCGAAGATCATGCTCTTGGTGCGGAAGTAGTCCTCCGACTTCACCGTCTCCGTGACGGCCACGGGTTCGGGACGACGCGGCGCCTCCACCTTCGGGCGGAGAGCCGAATCGTCGTGGACCGGCAGCGAGACCTGCGGCGTGGCGATGACGGCTACGGGACGCGGCGCCGCCGCCGCCGCCGCACTGCCGGATCGTCTACCGAACATGGGGCGGCCTCCTGGCGGTCGGGTTGTGCGAAACCGGCTGGCGCATCACGAGGCCTTACGCCGCGCGAGCTTGGAGAGCAGGGGCTCGAACAGGTTCGGCCGTGCGCGCCGCAATTCGGCGCGGCCGGTGATCGCGGCGGCGAGGGAGGAGAAGATCTCGGCCGCCTTCGCGCCGGACTGCACCTCGCCGATCA
The DNA here is from genome assembly GCF_001422885.1 of Methylobacterium sp. Leaf104. Classification (GTDB taxonomy): domain Bacteria; phylum Pseudomonadota; class Alphaproteobacteria; order Rhizobiales; family Beijerinckiaceae; genus Methylobacterium. Next base: position 190,100 of record NZ_LMMZ01000023.1, read on the forward strand.
TCTGTCCGTTATTCGCCGCCGTGCCGAACAGGGCGGCGTCGAAGGGGATCGCGGCCGTGATCGTCGTATCGAGGGATTTCGCGAATTCGGCCGAGGCGATCTCGGGGCGCTTGGGAACACCGACGCCGTTGAGGATGATGCGCGGCTTGCGGTCGTTCGGACGATTCTGCTGCAGCAGGGTCAGGAGGTTCTTCGCGTTGCGCAGAGCGGCGAGCTCGGGGCTCGCCACGATGAGGATCTCGTCGGCGCTGATCATCAGCCGGCGCGACCAGGCCGTCCACTGGTGGGGGACGTCGAGCACGACGCAGGGCACGGCGGCCCTCAGCAGATCGAGCAGGTGATCGAAGGCCGGCTCGGCCAGATCGGTGGTGCGGTCGAGGGTGGCGGGCGCGGCGAGGAGCGAGAGGTTGTCGCTGCACTTCGACAGGAGACGGTCGAGGAGATTCGAATCGAGCCGGTCCGGCGCGAACACCGCCTCGGCGATGCCCTGCGGCGGGTCCTGGTTGAAGTTCAGGCTGGCCGTTCCGAAGGCGATGTCGAGGTCGGCGATGACGGTCGCGGTGTCCTGCTCCCGGGCGATCGTCCAGGCCAGGTTGTGGGCGAGTGTGGAGACGCCGACCCCGCCCTTCGCGCCGACGACGGCGACGGTCCGACCGACCGGCTTGGCGCCCGGTGCCGTGAACAGGTCCGAGATCGCCTGGATCAGGTCGATCGGGCGCACCGGCGCCATGAGGTATTCGCTCACGCCGCGCTGGATGAACTGGCGATAGAGCGCCACGTCGTTGACGTGCCCGATGACGACGACCTTCGTCCCCTCGTCACAGACCTCCGCCAGCGAATCGAGGCTCTCGAGGGGGCGGGACTTCGTGCCCTGCGTCTCGATGACGATGACGTTCGGCGTCGGCGCGTGCCGGTAGGCCTCCACCGCGGCGGCGCCACCGCCCATCTGGACCTTGACGTGCGCCTTCTGCATGCGCCGGTCGGCGCCGACCGACTCGATCAGCGCCGCGCTTTCCTGCGTCTCGCAGAACGCCTGAATCGTGATCCGCGGCACGGGAGCGATGATGCGCTCGGACGTCTCGTTCAGATCCGCCATGAGGAGAATTCCGGTTCCGGTTGCCGCCGATGCGGATGCGAGGACGGGTCAGGTCGCGGGCGAAGCGGGGCGCCCGCCCAGCGCGCTTATTGCGAGACCTGCGCCTTGATCGAGGTCTTCCCATCCTGACGCCATTCGATTGACGGATCCTTGCCGTCTCGGATCTTGCCGATGTCGTTGGTGCGCCGGATCGTGTCGATGCGGCCTTCGGGGCGGGCCCGCACGAGATCGACCGGGTCCGCCACCTGCGCGGCGACGTTCGACTGCGTTGCGCAGCCGAAGTTCCAGTAGATCTCGTTGCGGCCGCTGAACGCCGGATCGCCGACGCCGAGATCCTGAGGCCAGTTCCCGCACTGGCTGGCGACCTTGGCCTCCATGCGCTGGAAGCTCAGCCGCAGGGGCGCAGCGAGGTTCGGATTGGCCACCACGTAGCGGGAGACCGCGACCTGACGGCCGGACACGCCGCCCTCGAGGCTCATCCGCTGCAGGGCCGCGGCCGTCCGGTCGACCGCGGCGGCGGTCCCGGGCGTGCCGCCGGCCGGAACGTCGAGGACGAGCGTGCCGCGCCCGTAGCGCCGGTACTCCAGCAGGAAGGCGTCGACGTCGGCGGCCTGGCGGGGATCGATATGGCCCGTGCCGGTCACGAAGACGTCGAGGGTGCGCACGCCCTCGGCGAGGGCGAGGGGATGCCGCGCGCGATAATCGGCCGGGTAGAGCGAGCCGGTGGTCGCGGCTGGATCGGCGCGGCAGGCCCCGAGCAGGGCGGCGACGCCGGCCAGCGCTGCCAGAGCCAGCGGTGTGCGGAGGGAAGGGAGGGACATCGGGGAAGGGTCCTGCTGGGGCCGGGGCCGCGGTACCTTGATCGTTCGGGGATGCGCCGGATCAGTCGGTGATGAAGCCGACGCGGCCGCGATAGGCGCTGCCGAGCGGGCTGGCGCCGGCGACCCCGTAGAGGCGGTTGAAGCGCCCGAGCAGGATGCCCTGCGCATCCTGGGCATCGACGAAGCCGTCATCGGGACGGGCGACCTGGCGCGGCTCCATCGGCTTCGCGATGTACGGCGTGACCATGATCATCAGCTCCGTCTCCTGGCGCTGGTAGTCGCGGGACCGGAAGAGCGCGCCGATGACGGGCAGGTTGATGAGGCCCGGCAGCCCGGTGATCGCCGCCTTGTTGCGCTGCTGGATCAGGCCGGCGGTCATCATCGTGGCGCCGGAGGCCAGTTCGATCGTGGTCTCGGACTTGCGGACGGTGAAGCCCGGCACCGCGGTGGTGGTCCCGGTGAAGTTCAGGTTCAGGGCGTTCTGCTGATCGATCTCGGTGACCTGGGTTCCGACGCGCACCGAGATCCGGTTCTCCGCCAGGACCACCGGGGTGAAGTTGAGGCTGACGCCGTAATCCTTGTAGCTGACGCTCGGCACGCAGGTCTGGATCGTGCTGGTCCCGACGGAGGTGCAGCTCAGGTTCGAGGGGACGGGGATCTGGCCGCCGGCCGTAAAGGTCGCGGATTCGCCGGAGATGGCCGTCAGGGTCGGTTCGGCGAGGACCCGGGAGACGCCGGCCTGCTCGAAGGCCCGAAGGGTGGCCGTGAGGTTCGCGCCGCCCGGGCCGTTGATCGTGCCCGCGAGCAGGTTGCCGGTCGGGAAGGCGCCGCCGTTGAGCGCGAGCGGCGTGGTGTTGACGAGGTTGAGGCCGGACCAGCCGCCGCTCAGATTGACGCCGAACTGCTTGAGCACCGTGCGCGAGACCTCGACCACGGTGACGCGCAGCATCACCTGATCCTTGCCGCGGATCGTGAGGTTGTTGATGACGGCGCCCCGCGCGGCCGGACCGACGCCCGAGACACCCACGAAGGCGTTGGCGATGTCGAGGGCCTGGGCGGCCTCGGATGCGGAATTCACCGTCCCGGTCATGACGACCGAATCCCCGGCCGCGCGGACGTCGAAGCGTCCGCCCGCGATGCTCTGGTTCAGGGTCTGGCGCAGCACGTTGAGGTCGCGCGCCACGGTGACGTCGAGGGCGGTGATCTGCCGGCCCTCGCCATCCATGATGAAGATCGAGGTCGCCCCGTTCTCCATGCCGATGACGAACACCTTGCGGGTCGAGCGAACGACCGCATTGGCCACCTTCGGGTTGGCGACGAACACCTCCTTGGCGTCGCGCGGCAGGTCGATCACCAGCGAGCGCCCCATGGTGAGGTCGACCCGGCGCGACGTCGCCCCCTCGTTGGCCCCGACGGCCAGCACGGGTGCCGCGGTCAGGCCGCCATGGGACTGAGCGGATGCGGGGCTTACGGCCGCGAAGGGCAGGAATCCGGCGAGGAGCCAGGCGAGCGGCGGGGCGCGCCGCAGGGCCGGCCAGGGGGAGAGGGTCATCGACGCGTCCTCTGTCATCGTGCGGGCGCCGGTCTCAGCGTCGCGATTGCTGCTTCGCGACGCCGAACCGCACCACGGTCAGGGCCGTCTCGGGGCGGCTCTCGAGGCTCGGATCGCTGCTGCGTCCGCTGTCCACCAGGCTGCGCAGCGAGAGCGAGAGTTGCCCGACCTTCTGGGCGAGGGTCACGGTCTCGGCCTGGCCCGGCGTCAGCGCCAGGGTGGCCGTCTGTCCGGTGACGACGGTGTTGCCGTTCTTCTCCTGGACGACCTGTCCGATGGCCAGGACGCGCACGTCCTGGAGCAGGGTTTCGGAGAGCTGGACCTCGGCGGTCCCGCGTGCCGAATCGTCGTCCCGGTAGGTCCGGATCACGTCGACGTGGTCGTTGGGCAGGATGAAGCCGCCCGCCGTGCTGCTGCCGACCGCGTCGATGGTGATCGCCACGGCGCGCATGCCCGCGGGCAGAATCGCCGCCATGAAGCCGCCGTCGGAACGGGCGAGCTTCTGGGGCCGGATCGGCTCGCCGGCGAGGAAGCCGGACCGGGCGATCGAGCCGACGATCTCCTCCATGCCCTTCGGCGCGTTCGTGCGGGTGATGTAGCCGGTCGTCACGGCATCGTTCGGCCAGGGCTGCCAGCGCAGGTCCGGCGCCTGGATGTTCTGCCCCATCGGCAGTTCGGCGGCGGCGACGAGGACGTCGGTCATCGGCACGACGGGCGGCGGCACGACGGCCGCCGGCTGCACCACCGGCTTGTCCTCCCCACTGATCAACAATGCCGCTCCACCACCTGCCACGAGGGCTATGGCAAGGACGGCCAGTCTGGCTGGTTTCATCGCCGAACTCGAACCTGCGCGGCACATCGCCGTGTCGGTCGAGAATGACGTCGCATTCCTCAAATTACGGTTAACAAGGAGTAATCGATGCGAAGGAATGCCGAAACCGGAGGCAGGGGCAGATCAGACCGTGACAAGGCGGAGCCAGATGGCCGTATCGGGCATCACCACCAGGGCCGAGAGCGCGAGAGCGATGCCGTAGGGAACGCCGGTCCTGGCGTCGTGCAGGTGCCGGACGAAGGGCAGACGCGCGACGGGGGAGGGGAGCGGCTGCAGGCGCAGGGCGAGAAGCGTCAGGGTCAGCGCGCCTCCGGCGAGGGACGCGATGATCAGGTAGCCGGCCAGCTGGTCGAAGCCGATCCACAGGGCCGTCGCGGCCGCGAGCTTGGCGTCGCCGCCGCCGATGAACCCCAGGGCGAAGAGCGTGAAGGTGACGGCGAGGGTCGCGGCGCCCGCGCCGAGATGGCCCGCCAGGTCGTCCCAGCCGAGGCCGCCGGCGATGGCGAAGACCACGAAGGCCGCGACCAGGGCGATCGACACCGTGTTCGGGATCAGCATCGTCAGGAGGTCCCTGGCGGCGGCATAGGCCATCAGGAAGGGAAACACGACGAGGAGACTGACGCTGGCCATGTCGCTTTCGGTCCTGCCGCTTGGTGGACGGACGAGGCGGGAGGAGGGCCCGATCGGTCCAGCGATCGAGGCCTCCGGAGATATGCTCGCGCCGGACCCGGCAGGATCGGCCGGGCACCGCGGTGTGAAGAAGCGATCACGGCCGAATGGAGCGAGGAGCATTGCGGATGACCGCAATACTCCTCGGAACCGATCAGGTCGGGCTATCGAAGGCGCTCCGCAGCACCGTAACGACAGGCGCGGTGCGCCGAGCGCGATTACGAGGTCTTGAGGTTGGTCGCCACAGTGGTCAGCGTCGCTTTGAGGTTGGTGCCGACGGTGGTCAGAACGGCGACGACGGCGACGGCGATCAGCGAGGCGATCAGGCCGTACTCGATGGCGGTGGCGCCGGACTCGTCAGCCACGAAACGCTTGAACATGGTGGTCATGGCAAAATTCCCCTGGGAGTGAATGTGCCGTTCACGCTCTGGGCGTCTCGATCGGCGACGGGTTCATATTGCCGAACGGCCCTTGCCATTGCGTTAAATCAGTCGCCGAAACGGGGGCAGATCCGCGAGCCTCTCGTTGTAGTGAAGCATTGGTAAAGCCCAAGATTTCGCAGGCGGCCATCGCCGCTCCGCAAGGATCGGCGATGGCCGATTGCATCGCGATCTCAGTTCACCTCGGGCGCCGTGCCCGTATCCGTGCCGATGCGTCCGGACCGGTGGCGAAGACGTCCGGTTATCGGTTCGTTTACCCTGCTCGTGCTTCCTGAGGATCAAGCCTCGGCAGCCGGGCGCGTGCCTCCTCGCCGAGATCGATCACGATTTGCGTCGTGCCGTCCGGTCCGAGTGAGCGTCCGATGCCCCCCCCATCCAACCCATCGCATATTCCGCTCCGGGTCCTGACGGCTCTGATGCTGGGCGGCTACGCCGTGTTCGGCTGCTCCCATGCGCGCGCCCAGGCGATCGATGCACCGCCCACTACCGTCGCGGTGACGGTCGACAACGCCAAGGTCATGCGCCTGCCGGAAAAGACCCAGACCGTGATCGTCGGCAATCCGATGATCGCCGACGTGGCCCTGCAGCGGAACGGAATCCTGATCCTGACCGGCAAGAGCTTCGGCAGCACGAACCTGATCGCCCTCGACGCCACGGGCCAGATGCTGGCGGAGTCCACGATCAGCGTCCAGGCGCCGCAGGCCGCCGTGATCACCGTCCAGCGTGGTCTGGAGCGGGAATCCTACTCCTGTACGCCGAACTGCCAGCCGTCGATCCAGCTCGGCGACGCGAACAAGTTCTACGGCGAGGTCAGCAGCCAGGCCGAGAGCCGCCGCAGCATGGCGACGGGCGGCGCCGCCGCGAGCCGCTAGTCCAGGCCCCGGCGAGACGCCATCGGCCCGCCCGCGGCGGATACCGGTCAGACAGATCCGCGTCCCTCGCGTCCGGCTTCACCGGCCGGGCGGATGGCGATGCGTTGCCGCTCCCTCGATGGCGAGGCGAAAGCCATCCAGGCCCTCGACCGTCGCTTCCAGGCCCGCCCGCCGGTCCGCGACGTACCGGAGGGCGCCGGCCACCACCCGCTCCGAGTAGGGCTTGGCGATCACCCCGACGGCACCGGCGAAATCGTCGGGGATCCGCTTGGCGTTCGCCGTCATGAACACGACCGTGACGTTCGGGTCGGCGCTGAGCGCGCGGGCGACGTCGACGCCGGTCGGACCATCGATCAGGTGGATGTCCACGAATGCCACGTCGGGCGCGGTCGCCTGCCCGAGGGCGATCGCCTCGGCCGAACTGCCGGCGACACCCACGGTGACATGGCCGAGATCGTCGAGCAGGCATTCGAGTTCGAGGGCGATCAGGACCTCGTCTTCGACCACGAGAATGCGCAGCGGCGACCCGGTCATGGGGAAGCCCATTCGGGGCCGGGAGCCCGATCGGTGATGGCGCTCTGGAGCGAGATCGCGTCGAGGGGGACCACGATCTCGACGCGGGTTCCAGGCCCGACATCGCTCCAGGCGATGACACCGCGAAGCTGGCGCACCACCATCTCCACCAGGGAGCGGCCGAACCCCGCCGGGTTCGGCGTTCCACCCGCGAGACCCACCCCATCGTCCTCGATCAGCATGCGCAGGCCGTCCGCGCTGCGCTGGGCGGTGATCGTGATCCGCCCGGGCCGGCTGTCGGGAAAGGCGTGCCGGACGGCGTTGGTAGCGAGTTCGTGCATCATCAGCGCCAGGGGCGCCGCCATCGCGGCGGACACGGCGATGGAGTCGATCTCGGCGCTGACGGCCGTCCGGTCGGTATCGAGGCCGGCCACCAGCTCCGAGACGAAGTCGTCCGCGAATTCACGCAGGTCGAAGCGCGTCACGTCCCCGGTGGAGTAGAGCATCCGGTGCACCGTCGAGAGCGCCCCGATGCGCTCGGCCATGCCCTGAAGAGCGTCCCGGGCCTCCCCGCGCGGCGTCCGGCGCGCCTTGAGGAGCATCAGCGAGGAGATGACCTGGAGGTTGTTCTTGACCCGATGGTCGACCTCGTGGAGCAGCGCCGTCTTCTGTTCGAGGGCAGCCCGCAGATCCGCCGTCTGCTCGCTGACCCGGCGCTCGAGCTCGTCGTGCGCATCCTTCATCGCGACTTCGTGCCGGTACTTGCCGGTCATGTCGGCCTGGGCCGAGTAGAAATGCGCGATCCGGCCGGTCTCGTCGCGCACGGGAGCCACCGTCATGCCGTTCCAGAACGACGTCCCGTCCTTCCGGTAGTTGACGAGCTCGATCTCGATCGGGCGGCCGGCGGCCACCGCCTCGCGCAAGCGGCGCACCGCGCGCGGATCGGTCTCGGGACCCTGCAGCATCCGACAGTTCCGGCCCGAGATCTCCTCCCAGGCGTAGCCGGTCAGGGACAGGAAGGCGTCGTTGGCCCACACGATCGGATTGTCGGCCTGATGCGGGTCGGTCAGGACCATGGGCGTCGGGCTCGCGGTGAAGGCCGCCACGAACGCGCCTGAACTGATACCCAGCTCGCGGGGTCCCGTCGCCGGCGTTTCCCTATGCGTCATGATCGACTTCAGCCAAGACGAGACACCTGCACTGTCGACCTGAACGGTGGCCGGTCGCCTGTCGACTGGAACGCGAACCTGGATTTGAACTGCCGGGCGGACCCGCCGTCAACACCTGGATCGGAGAACCTCTGGAGGGCGGTCGGACCGCTAACAGGAAGATGCGAGACCTCGCGTTAAGATTTCGGAAGGCATGCTGTCGGTGGTAATCGATGTGCCACGGCAAGCCGGCCCGGCGGCTACCCCCGTCCCAGGCGGGCGCCAAGGTCTGCTTGGTTTGCGGGCATCAAGCCTTTCGGCCCTCAGGAGTTCCATGCCATGGCCCAAAGCGACGCGCTGGACAGCCCGAGCCGCCGTCTCCGCCTGAAAGACATCGTCGAGGATCCGCGCATCCTGCTGATGCTGGCGCTGGGCTTCTCCTCGGGATTGCCGCTGCTCTTGGTGCTCGGAACCTTCTCGACGCGGCTCGCCTACTCGGACGTCGACGTCAAATCCATCGGCCTGTTCAGCTACCTGGCGCTGCCCTATTCGCTGAAGTTCTTCTGGGCCCCGCTCATCGACCGGTTCGACGTGCCGGTGCTCAGCGGATGGCTGGGTCGCCGGCGCGCCTGGATGATCACGACCCAGTGCGCGGTCGCCCTGTCGCTGACGCTGATGGCCTCCGCCGACCCCGGCACCAGTCTCGCGCTTCTCGGCCTCGGGGCGTTCCTGGTCGCCTTCGGCGCCGCGACGCAGGACGTAGTCATCGACGGCTGGCGCATCGACGCGGCCGGCACGGACCTCCAGGGCGTGATGGCGGCGACCTCCAATCTCGGCTACCGCCTCGCCCTGATGTCGGCCGGCGCCGGCGCCCTGTTCATCGCGAGCGCCTATGGCTGGAGCGTCGCCTACCTGTCGATGGCGGGGCTGATGGGCGTCGGCATCGTCGCCGCGCTGCTCGCCCCGGCCTATGACCGCGCGACCGCGGAGGCGGCCTCGCCGGCACCGGCGAGGAGCTGGACCTTCCGCGGCGCCGTCCTGGAGCCTCTCACCGAACTGCACACCCGGCTCGGGGCCGGACTCTGGGCGATCCTCCTCCTCGTCGCCCTCTATCGGCTGCCCGATTTCATCTCGGGCGTCATGGCGAGCCCGCTCTACCGGGAGGTTGGCTTCAGCCTGGTCGAGATCGGCGCGGTGTCGAAGCTCTACGGCATCTGGGTCGGCATCGCGGGCGCCTTCGTGGGCGGCTGGGCGATGACGCGCTTCGGCCTGTTTCCCACCCTCGTGGTCGGTGCCTTCCTGGGCGCGGCCTCGAACCTCTCCTTCTCGTGGCTCTCCTTCGGCGGACCGGAGGTCTGGCGCCTCACCGCCGCGATCTCCATCGACAATTTCTGCGGGTCCTTCGCCGGGATGGCGCTGATCGCCTACATGTCCAGCCTGACCGCGCCGGGCTTCGCCGCCACCCAGTACGCCCTGTTCTCGTCGCTCTACGCGCTGCCGGGCAAGCTAGTGGCCGGAACCTCCGGCTACATCGTCGCGGCCTTCGGCTATCCGGTGTTCTTCGCCTTCACGGCGGCCGTCGGCATCCCGGTGGTCGTCCTGTGCCTCCTCGTCGGCCGGGCGGGCGAGCGCAAGGCGGCCGCGGCGCAGGAGACCGCGACCGATCCGGTCCGCCCGGAGGCCGCCGCCGGCGACGAGATCGGCGGGAACCATGCGCGGGGTCCCGGCCTTGCTTCCACCGGCAACGACCAATCCGGGGCGGGCCGGACCGGACGCCCCCACCCGGCACACGGATGAGAGCGCAGACGTGAGCAACATCGAACTCGTCGACGACACCGGCACCGTTCCGGCCGTCACCCCCGGCGCCCCGGACCTCAGCGACGCCGATCGCGCGGCGCTCCGGCGCGCCGTGGCGGCGCTGGAGAAGCCCGGGCTCGCCGCGCGGCTCTCGGCGGTGGCCGGTGCGCCCCTCGACATGATCGGCCGGGCGCTGCCCGCGCCGGTGACCGACGCGGTGTCGCAGGCGACCGAGAGCGCCATGCGCGCCTCGCTCAAGGTCGCCCTGGCGACCCTGCCGACCGGCGGCGAGATCACCGTCGCGGCCCCGTCCGATCCGCTTCTGGCCGGCCCCGCCGGCACGGAATCGGCTACGGTCCGCACCGCCACGCGCCTGGCGAAGTACCTGCCGTCCAGCGCCTTCGGCCACAAGGCGATGGCGGCCGTCTCCGGCGCCGTCGGGGGCGCCTTCGGCCTCGCCACCCTCGCGGTCGAACTGCCTGTCTCCACGACTCTGATGCTGCGCTCGATCGCCCAGATCGCGCAGGAGGAGGGGGAGGATCTGACCGATCCCGAGAATGCGCTCGCCTGCGTGCAGGTCTTCGCCCTCGGCGGTCGCGAGGCGGCCGGGAGCGCCCTGACCGAGAGCGGCTACTTCGCCGTGCGCGCGGCGCTGGCCAAGACGATGGTCGAGGCTGCGCGCTACGCCGGCAACCGGGCGCTCCTCGACGAGGCCGCGCCGGCCCTGATCCGCTTCTCGACGCAGATCGCCGCGCGCTTCGGCCTCGTCGTCTCGCAGAAGGTGGCGGCGCAGGCCGTGCCGATCCTCGGCGCCGTCGGCGGCGCGGCGGTGAATGCCGCTTTCATGGACCACTTCCAGTCCACCGCCCGGGCGCATTTCACCGTGCGGCGGCTGGAGCGGACCTACGGCGCCGCGCCCGTTCGCGCGGCCTACGAATCCGAGAAGGCGATGCTGGGCCTCTGAGCCGGGTCAGGCCCGCGGGTAGCGGCCTGCGAGCAGGGCGTGGACGAGGCGGGCGGTCTGGACCTCGCCCCCCTCGGGCCGGCCGGGCTTGGTCGACGGATTCCAGCCGTAGAGGTCGAAATGCACGTGCGCCCGCGTGCCGGGCGCGAAGCGGCGCAGGAACAGGGCCGCCGTGATCGCCCCCGCGAAGGGGCCGCCCGAGACGTTGTTCAGGTCGGCGATCTTCGAGTCGAGCAGGCCCGCGTAGGGCTTGTGCAGGGGCAGCCGCCAGACCGGGTCGGCGACGGCGATCCCGGCTTCCGAGACCGCTGCGGCGAGGGCATCGTCCTCGGTGAAGAACGCCGGAAGGTCCGGTCCGAGGGCGACGCGCGCCGCGCCCGTCAGGGTCGCGAAGTCGAGGAGCAGCTCCGGGCCTTCGGCATCCGCCAGGGCGAGGGCATCGGCGAGGATCAGCCGTCCCTCGGCATCGGTGTTGCCGATCTCGACGGTCAGGCCGGCCCGGCTGCGGATCACGTCGCCCGGGCGGAAGGCGCCGCCCGAGACGGCGTTCTCCACGGCCGGCACGATCAGACGCAGGCGCAGGTTCAGTCCCGCACCCATCACCATGTCGGCGGCCGCGAGGGCCGCCGCGGCGCCCCCCATGTCCTTCTTCATCAGGAGCATGCCGCTCGAGGGCTTGATGTCGAGGCCGCCGGTGTCGAAGGCGACCCCCTTGCCGACCAGCGTCACGCGCGGCGCATCGACCGGGCCCCAGGACAGGTCGATGAGGCGCGGCGCCCGCGGGGAGGCGGCCCCGACCGTGTGGACGAGGGGAAACGCCCGCTCGAGCTCCTCGCCGGTGACGATCGAGACGGTGGCGCCGTGGCGCCCGGCGACGGCGCGCACCGCCGCCTCGATCTCCGCCGGACCGAGGTCGTTGGCCGGGGTGTTCACGAGATCGCGGCCCTGCGCCACCGCCTCGGCGATGCGGCTGACGGCCTCGCCGTCGACCCCCTCCGGCACCACCAGGACCGGACGTTCGGAGCCGGCCTCGCGATAGCGGCCGAAGCGGTAGCTCCCGAGGAGCCAGGCGAGCGCCGCCGCGCCGGCATCGAACCCGTCCATGGACGTCAAGCGATAGGCGCCGGGCGGGAGTGCGCCCGGCAGCTTGCCGGCGATCATCCGGTCGCCGCCATCGCCCAGGCCGAACAGCACCTGGCCGAGCCGTCCGTCCGCCGCCGGGAGGAGGGCGATGCGCCCGGCCTTCGGCGCGAACTCCGTCGCGCGCGCATAGGCGGCCTGGGATGCCGGAAGCGCGTCCTCGACCCGGGACCAGGATTCCGGCGTGACGCAGGTGATCGGGACGGCGTCGCCCGGATCGGCGACGAGGCGGGACAGGGTCTGGGTCATGGGTCTCGCGAGGGCAGGGGCGGCGGATTAACGGCGGGTTAGGGTTAACGCTCTATCACCGGCGGAAAGGCGGCGCGAAGCGTTCGCCCGAGCAAATCCTGCGCCCGATCGGGCCGTCGCGGAGCGCGTCATGGTCACGCCGCTGTTCACGTTCTCCCGGGTGCGCCCGATGCCGCTGCTGGCGGCGACGCTCCTCGCCGCCCTCGCGGCGGGCTGCCAATCCCGGTCCCCCGAGACCACCGGCTCCCTCGGCGGCCTTTCGCTGCCGGGCTTCGGCCGCCCGCAGAATCCCGCGGTGATCAGCCGCCGGGAGGTCGAGGCCCTGGGCGAGAAATACGCCGCCGATCAGAACGACGTCTCCCTGGCGCTCCGCTACGCGCAGGCCCTGCGCGCCACGAACCAGAAGCCGCAGGCCGTCGCGGTCCTCCAGCAGGCGGCCCTGCGCAACCCGAAGAACAACACCGTGCTCGCCGCCTACGGCAAGAGCCTGTCCGAGGTCGGCCGCTTCCAGGAAGCGGCGGACGTCCTTCAGAACGCCCACACGCCGGCCCGGCCGGATTGGCGCGTGCTGTCGGCGCAGGGCGCGGTCGCCGACCAGCTCGACGATCACAACCGGGCGCAGGGCTTCTACGAGGCGGCGCTGAAGATCCAGCCGGACGATCCGGTCATCCTGTCGAACCTCGGACTCTCCTACGCCCTCGGCCGGCAATTGCCCCTGGCGGAGGCGACCCTGCGCCGGGCCGCCGAGCAGCCGCGGGCGGACGCGCGTGTGCGCCAGAACCTCGCCCTGGTGCTCGGCCTCCAGGGCAAGTTCTCCGAGGCGGAGGCGGTCTCCCGCCAGGACCTCTCGCCGGAGGAGGCCGCGGCCAACACCGCGGCGCTGCGTGCCTTCGTGGCGCAGCCGAACAGCTGGAAGGCCCTGAAGGCCGCCGATGGCCGCGGCGCCCGGGCCGTGCGCCAGGCCGCCGCGCGGCCGGCGGAGTGAGGTCGCCTGCCACCGATGGGGCGGGTGACTTGAGGTTAACCGCAGGTTAAGGCCCACGGCCTAGTCACAAACGGACATGGCGCCACGCGGCGCCGGCTCGCGGCCGTGCCGGCGGAAGAGGAGAGTGCGTGCGTTGGGGGGCTGATCGCTGGCGCTTCTATCGGCTGATCGGACGCGAGATCGCGCGCTCGGTGCGCGACACCTATGCCCGGGTGACCGGCCGGCCCGACATTCTTGCCCGCGCCCGCGTCACCGCCCTCGTCATCGCGCCGCACGACCTGCGCACCAGCGACGCGACCTTCGCGGACGACATCTATGCCGGCCTGTTCGTCTTTGCCGGGCGCTCGCTCTCGGTCAGCGGCCGCTCGCCCTTCGACTACGCGCCTCCCTCGCCGGAATGGGCCGACATCCTCTACGGCTTCGGGTGGCTGCGCCACCTGCGGGCCGCCGACACGGCCCTGGCCCGCGCCAATGCCCGCGCCTTCGTGGCCGACTTCATCGCCGGCCGCGGCGATGCGGCGCTCGCCCGGCCGACCCCCGTCGCGGCCCGCCGGCTGATCTCCTTCCTCTGTCAATCGCCGCTGGTCCTGGAGGGGGCCGATCACGCCTTCTACCAGGCTTTCCTGAAGGCCCTCGGCAAGACGGCCCGCGACCTCGAGGGCGACCTGCGCCGGGGCATCTCGCCCCAGAGCCGCCTGCTCGCGGCGGTGGCGCTCTGCTACGCGGGCCTGTGCTGCGACGGGATCCAGCCGATCCTGCGCCGCGCCACCCGCATCCTGGTGCGCGAGCTCGAGCGGCAGATCCTGCGCGACGGCGGCCACCGCAGCCGCGACCCGCGCTTCGCCATGGAGTTGCTCCTCGACCTGCTGCCCCTGCGCCAGAGCTTCCTCTCGCGCAGCGTCGACCCGCCGGAAGCGCTCCTGCACGCCATCGACCGGATGCTGCCGCTGCTGCGCCTGCTCCGGCATCCGGATGCCTCGCTCAGCCACTTCAACGGCATGGGCGCGACGGCGGCCGACCACCTCGCCACCCTCCTGGTCTACGACGGCGCCCTGGCCCAGCCGATGATGCACGCGCCGAATTCCGGCTACGAGCGCCTGGAGGGCGGGCGCGTCCTCGTCGTCGCCGATGTCGGCGCGCCGCCCCCGCTGCCCGACTCGATCAACGCGGGCGCCGGGTGCCTGTCCTTCGAGATGTCGAGCGGACCGCAGCGCATCGTCGTCAATTGCGGCCTTCCCGCGAGCGGACCCGAACTGCGTCGCCTCGCCCGCAGCACGGCCGCCCACTCCACCGCCACGGTGGGCGACACCTCGTCCTGCCGTTTCCTGGTCGGCGGGGGCGCCTGGTACGAGCGCTGGGCCGTGACCTGGCTCTCGCACCGGATCGGCCCCGTCATTCTGCGCGGCCCGCGCGACGTGAAGTCGGAGCGCACGAAGGAGGAGGGCGCCACCATCCTGGCGGCGCGCCACGACGGCTATGCCCGCGACCTCGGGCTCATCCACGAACGCCGCTGGCGCCTCACCGGCAACGGCAACCTGCTCGAGGGCGAGGACGCCTTCGTGCGCCCGCCGGTGGCCAAGCGGGGCAAGGTCCGGCACCGGCCGCAGGAGGTGGCTTTGCGCTTCCACCTGCATCCCGCCATCGCCGCGCGCGGCCTCGACGACGGACGCCTCGAACTCACCTCGCCGATCGGCGAGGTCTGGCATTTCGGGGCCGAGGGCGCGCCGGTCGCCCTGGAGGAGAGCGTCTACTTCGCCGGGATCACCGGCGCCCGGCGGACCGACCAGATCGTGCTCTACCTGTCGGTGAGCGAGGACACCCGTGTCCGCTGGGGCTTCGCCAGGGCCCCGACACGGCAGGGTTGAAGGAGCGGCACGGCCGACGGCGCGGCAGGGCCGTGGGGACGACTGGCCGCAGCGCACAATTTCGTGGTAGGCGCCCGTCAGTTCCTCGTCGCTTGCCTTCGGACGCAACGCCATGTCGCATGACCAGGTGCGGGTCACCCGCGCACTCCTCTCCGTCTCGGACAAGGAAGGCCTCGTCGCGTTCGCCAGCGCCCTCGACCGCCTCGGCGTCGAGCTCGTCTCCACCGGCGGGACCCACAAGGCCCTGAGCGCGGCCGGGCTCCGGGTCACCGAGGTCGCCGACCTGACCGGCTTTCCCGAAATGATGGACGGGCGGGTGAAGACCCTGCATCCGGGCGTTCACGGGGGCCTGCTCGCCGTGCGCGACAACCCCGAGCATCAGGCCGCCCTCGCGGCGCACGGGATCCGCGCCATCGATCTCTTGGTGGTCAACCTCTACCCGTTCGAGGCGACGGTGGCGAAGGGTTCCTCCTACGACGAGTGCGTCGAGAACATCGACATCGGCGGACCGGCGATGATCCGTGCCGCCTCGAAGAACCACGCCGACGTCGCGGTCGTGGTGGATGTCGCCGATTACGGCGACCTCCTCGCCGAGCTGGAGGCGAATGCCGGCAGCCTGCACGAGAAGACCCGCCGTCGCCTCGCCCAGAAGGCCTATGCCCGCACCGCGACCTACGACGCGGCCATCGCCAACTGGCTCGCCGGACAGATCGAGAGCGAGGCGACGCCCGCCTATCGCGCCTTCGGCGGCAGCCTCGCCCAGCCCCTGCGCTACGGCGAGAACCCGCACCAGAGCGCCGCGTTCTACCGGTCTTCCGGGCTGCCGCGCCCGGGCGTCGCCACCGCGCGCCAGCTCCAGGGCAAGGAGCTGTCCTACAACAACCTCAACGACACCGATGCGGCCTACGAGTGCGTGGCCGAGTTCGATCCGGCACGGTCGGCGGCGGTGGCGATCATCAAGCACGCCAATCCGTGCGGCGTCGCCGAGGGTGCGAGCCTCCTCGAGGCCTACGAGCGCGCCCTGAGCTGCGATCCGACCTCGGCCTTCGGCGGGATCGTCGCCCTCAACCGTCCCCTGGACGCGGAGGCGGCGCGCAAGATCGTCGAGATCTTCACCGAGGTGATCATCGCGCCGGACGCCAGCGAGGAGGCGATCGCGATCGTCGCGGGCAAGAAGAACCTGCGCCTCCTCCTCGCCGACGGTCTGCCCGACCCGCGCGGGGCCGGCGAGACCGTGAAGACCCTCGCGGGCGGCCTCCTGGTCCAGGCCCGCGACGCGGCGGTGGTCGACGACATGCCCCTGACGGTCGTCACGCAGCGCGCGCCGTCCGAGCGCGAATACGCCGACCTGCGCTTCGCCTACCGGGTCGCCAAGCACGTGAAGTCGAACGCGATCGTGTATGCGCGCGACGGCGCGACGGTCGGCATCGGGGCCGGGCAGATGTCGCGGGTGGATTCCTCGCGCATCGCCGCCTGGAAGGCGGCCGAGGGCGCCAGGCGCCTCGGTGCGGCGGAGAGCCTCGCCAGAGGCTCGGTGGTCGCCTCCGACGCCTTCTTTCCCTTCGCCGACGGCCTGATCGCGGCCGCGGAGGCCGGAGCCACGGCGGTGATCCAGCCGGGCGGCTCCATGCGCGACGCCGACGTGATCAAGGCCGCCGACGAGGCCGGCCTCGCCATGGTGTTCACCGGCCACCGCCATTTCCGGCACTGACTTCCCGCTCGGGCCGCCGGGAACGGCTCTGCGACCCGGTACCACGAGGCCCGACCCCATGACCCACACGCAACATTCCACCCGCCGCGAGGAGCGCCGTGCGGCGGGTAAGCGCCTGCGCGAGCAGGTCTCGCGGGAATCGCATGCCGAGTGGCGGCCGTCGCCGCAGCGCGATCCCCTGGCGATCCTCCAGGCCGGGGAAGCGGGCCGGCTCGCCGAGCTCCTGCCGCTGCGTCGGGAGCGGATGCGGGCCGATCCCTTCGCCTTCCTGCGCGGGGCCGCCGCCGTGATGGCGGCCGATCTCGAGGGCGTGCCGGTGCCGGGCATTCCGGTCCAGGCCTGCGGCGACTGCCATATCGGCAATTTCGGCGTCTATCGCAGCCCCGAGGGGCAGACGCTGTTCGACATCAACGACTTCGACGAGACCCTGTGGAACGTCGACTTCACCGTCGACGTGAAGCGCCTCGCCGCCAGCATCGCCCTGGCCGCCCTGCCGCGGGGCGAGGACAAGGCCCGCCGCGCGGCGCGGGCCGGCGTCCGCGCCTATCGCGAGCACATGCGCGAGCTCTCGGCCCTCTCGCCCCTGGCGATCTGGCACAGCCGGATCGACCTCGACCACGAGGTCGGCCGCCTCGGCGACGACGACCTGTGCCGGCGCCTCCTGTCCGAGGCCGCGACCGAGAACGCCGACGGGCTGAGCCGCGGCGACGTCCCCACCCTCGCGGTGGCCCCGGGCGAGACCGACCCGGCGGATTGGCGGATCGCCGACAAGGCGCCGACGATCTTCCACGAAGGGCCGGGCGGCCTGACCGAGGCGGTGCGCGACGCGGCGGAGGCGCTGCGCGCCTATCCGGACAGCCTCACCGCCGACCGCTGGACCTTGCTCTCCCGCTACGCGCAGCGCGACGTCGCCTTCAAGGTCATCGGCATCGGATCGGTGGGGCTGGTCTGCGCCGTCGGGATCTACACCGATGCGGACGGCGCCCCGCTGTTCCTGCAGATCAAGGAAGCCCGTCCCTCCGTGATCGGCCAGCTCGCGCTCAGCCCCTTCAGCGTGGTCTCGGAGGGCCAGCGGGTGATCGACGGCCAGCGGATCATGCAGGCGGCGAGCGACCTGTTCCTCGGCACGTCGTTCTCCGACGCGAGCGGCCGCCGCTACTACGTGCGCCAGCTCAAGAACCGGAAGCTGTCGGCGGTGGGCGGGATCCTCGCCGAGAGCGGGGCCAAGCCCTACGCCCAGCTCTGCGGCACGACCCTCGCCCGTGCCCATGCGCGCTCCGGCGACGCGGCGATGATCGCCGGCTACCTCGGCAAGGGATCCGCCTTCGACGAGGCGGTCGCGGACTTCGCGATGGCCTATGCGCGCCAGAGCATCGCGGACCACGCCCTGCTGGTCACGGACTTCCTGACCACGCCCGAGCCTCAGGGCCACTGAAACGAAAAGGGCCCCGCCTCGCGGCGGGGCCCCTCGGGCGCGCGATCCTCAGCGGACCGGGTTCTCGTCGTAGGTGAAGATATCGCGGTCCTTGGTCTCCGGGATGAAGAGCAGGCCGATGACGAAGGTCATCGCCGCGATCGCGATCGGGTACCACAGGCCGTTATAGATGTTGCCGGTCTGGGCGACGATGGCGAAGGAGGTGGCCGGCAGCAGGCCGCCGAACCAGCCGTTGCCGATATGGTAGGGCAGCGACATCGAGGTGTAGCGGATGCGGGTCGGGAACAGCTCCACCAGCGCCGCCGCGATCGGGCCGTAGACCATCGTCACGTAGAGGACGAGGATCGTGAGGATTCCGACCACGATCAGCTTCTGGCCCGTGAAGATGTCGATCGGGTTCGCAGCCTTGACGATGGTGGCGTTGCCGGCGGGCGCCGGGTAGCCCGCCGCGGTGAGCGCCGCCGGCACCGCCTTGGCGAAGGCCGGGTCGGCGACGGGGAAGTCCTTGCCCGCGATGGTCACGATGGTCGGTACACCGGCGGCGACCGGCTCGGTGGTGTAGTTCACGGCGGAGCGGGCGAGGAGCGCCTTGGCGACGTCGCACTCCTTGGTGAACTTCGCCGTCCCGACCGGATTGAACTGGAACGAGCACGCCTCCGGGTTGGTCTTCACCACCACCGGCACCGTGGATTGCGCCTGGTACAGGGCCGGGTTGGCGTTGGCGGTCAGTTGCTCGAACAGCGGGAAGTAGGTCAGCGCCGCGATCAGGCAGCCGCCGAGGATCACCGGCTTGCGCCCGATCTTGTCTGAGAGCGCGCCGAAGAACAGGAAGCCGCCGGTGGCGAGGAGCAGCGACCAGGCGATCAGCACGTTGGCGGTGAACTGGTCGACCTTGAGGATGCTCTGCAGGAAGAACAGGGCGTAGAACTGGCCGGCATACCAGACCACGGCCTGGCCGGCGGTGAGGCCGAACAGGGCGAGGAGCGCCCACTTGGCGTTGCGCCATTGGCCGAAGGCCTCCGAGAGCGGCGCCTTCGAGTGCGTGCCTTCCTCCTTCATCTTCTTGAAGGCCGGGCTCTCGTTCATCTGCAGGCGGATCCAGACGGAGATGAGCAGCAGCACGCAGGAGACGAGGAACGGGATGCGCCAGCCCCAGGCCTGGAAGGCCGTGATGGTGGTCTGGGTGCCGTCGGCGGCGGTGGTCACGGTGGGCGCGTAGGCGCCGTTCACGTAGCCCTGCGTCGACAGGATGATGATCAGCGAGAGCAGCAGTCCGAGGGTCGCCGTCGTCTGGATGAAGGCGGTGTAGAACCCGCGGCGGCCCCGCGGCGCGTGCTCGGCCACGTAGACGGCCGCACCGCCATACTCACCGCCCAGGGCCAGGCCCTGGAGCATGCGCAGGGCCAGCAGCGTCACCGGGGCGACCCAGCCGATGCCGTAGCCGTTCAGGGTGTCGTAGGAGGGCAGCAGGCCGACGCAGAAGGTCGAGATGCCCATGATCAGGATGGTGATCAGGAAGGTGTGCTTGCGGCCCACCATGTCGCCGAGCCGGCCGAAGACCAGGGCGCCGAAGGGCCGGACCAGGAAGCCGGCCGCGAAGGCGAGCAGGGCGAAGATGTTTCGCGTCGCTTCCGGGTAGGCCGAGAAGAACTGCGCTCCGATGATCGTCGCGAGCGATCCGTAGAGATAGAAATCGTACCATTCGAAGACGGTACCCAGGGACGAGGCGAGAATGACCTTCTTCTCGCCCGCGCTCATCGGCCGTGTGGCCGACTCGCTGGCGGGAATTGCGCTCGACGCAACCATGTGGCGTTTCTCCAAGTCTTGTGTCGCCCGGGCGTAGTCCGCCCGTGGCTTGTTGGACCTTGCGGGGATCGCTGCACGGTGTTGGCGTCCCGCACGACCGGTCGAGCGGACACAAGTCTGTCCGCGTGCCCGATACCCACCGGCCGATGCTAAGCGATGCCTTGTTTTCGCCCAAGTCCGAAAGGCCGCCCCGGACTACCGAATTCAGATCTTTTTTAATCACCAGCGAAGTATTTTTTGGCATCGCGCGGGATTAAAGCCGTCCGAACGAAAGAAAGGGCGCGGCCTGCGCCGCGCCCTTCCTGGTCCCGTCCGTTCGCCGAAGCGCCGGTTTCAGTGGGCGTGTGCCCCGTCGGCGCCGATACCGGTCTCCGAGCGCACGAATTGTGCGTCGAACAGCGCCCGCTCGCGCTGGGCTCTGCGGGTGTTGTCGAGCTTCGAGACGATGAAGATCGTCAGGAAGGCCAGCGGCATCGAGAACAGGGCGGGGTTGTCGTAGGGAAAGATCGCCACCGGGTTGCCGAAGGTCGTGACCCAGACCGCCTTCGACAGCACCACCATGCCGACCGCCGCGACGAGGCCGACGAGGCCGCCGATGAGGGCGCCCCAGGTGGTGGTGCCCTTCCACAGGATCGACATGGTGAGGACCGGGAAGTTGCAGCTCGCCGCCACCGAGAAGGCGAGGCCGACCATGAAGGCGACGTTCTGGTTCTCGAAGACGTAGCCGAGATAGATCGCCACGATGCCGATGACCACGGCGGCGATCTTGGAGAGCCGGACCTCGGCGGCCTCGTTGGTGCGCCCGCGGGCGATCACCTGGGCGTAGAGGTCGTGGCTGACCGCGGAGGCGCCGGCCAGGGTCAGGCCCGCCACCACCGCCAGGATGGTCGCGAAGGCCACGGCCGAGATGAAGCCCAGGAAGTACGGGCCACCGACCGCGTTGGCGAGGTTCACCGCCACCATGTTGGTGCCGCCGATCATGCCCTTGAGCTTGTCGAAGGCGCCGGCCGCGTCGAGGGAGAAGTAGGCCGGATCGGACATCAGCAGGGCGATGCCGCCGAAGCCGATGATGAAGGTGAGGATGTAGAAGTAGCCGATCAGGCCGGTGGCGTAGAACACCGACTTGCGGGCCGCCTGGGCGTCCGACACCGTGAAGAAGCGCATCAGGATGTGGGGCAGGCCGGCGGTGCCGAACATCAGGCCGACGCCGAGCGAGATCGCCTCGATCGGGTTGTTGACGAGGCCGCCCGGCGCCATGATCGCGTCCCCCTTGGGGTGGGTCGCGACGGCGGCGGCGAAGAGGGTCTCGGGGTTGAAGCCGTACTTGTAGAGCACGGCGCCGGCCATGAAGGTCGCGCCGCCGAGGAGCAGGCAGGCCTTGATCACCTGCACCCAGGTGGTCGCCTTCATGCCGCCGAAGGCGACGTAGACGATCATCAGGACGCCGACGATGATGACGGCGTAGAGGTAGGGCAGGCCGAACAGGAGCTGGATCAGCTTCCCGGCGCCGACCATCTGGGCGATCAGGTAGAACGCCACCACCACCAGCGTGCCGGTGGCCGAGATGATGCGGATCGAGGTCTGGTCGAGGCGGAACGAGGCGACGTCGGCGAAGGTGAACTTGCCGAGGTTGCGCAGGCGCTCCGCGATCAGGAACAGCACGATCGGCCAGCCGACGAGGAAGCCGGTGGAGTAGATCAGGCCGTCGAAGCCGGAGGTGTAGACGAGCCCCGAGATGCCGAGGAACGAGGCGGCGGACATGTAGTCGCCCGCGATGGCGAGCGAGTTGGTGCCGGCCGAGATGCCGCCGCCGGCGGCGTAGAAGTCGGCCGCCGACTTGGTGCCCTTGGCAGCCCTGTAGGTGATGCCGAGGGTGAACAGCACGAAGAACGCGAACATGCCGATGGCCGGCCAGTTCGTCGCCGACTGCTTGACCGCGCCGAGGTCGGGACCAGCGGCGAAGGCGGCCGTGACGGCGAGCGCCGCCAGTGTCGTGCCGAGGACGAGGGGATGCTTGAGGCGGATCATCGGCCGAGATCCCGCTTGAGGGCGGCGGTCAGCTGGTCGAAGCGGCCGTTGGCGCGCTGGACGTAGATGCCGGTGAGGATGAAGGCGAGCACGATCACGGTGACGCCGAGGAGGAGGCCGAGCGACGCGGTGCCGCCGCCGATCTTCACGGCCAGCAGCGCCTTGTCGAAGGCGATCAGCCCGATGAAGCCGAAATAGATCAGCAGCATGATGATGGTCAGCGTCCAGCCGAAGCGCGTGCGCTCGTGAACGAGTTCCTTGAAGTGCGGGCTCTGCGCGATGCGCGCAGTCTCCAGGTCGGCCATGACGTGTTTCTCCCAAGGATCCGCCTCTTGGCAGGGCGGCTTCCGGATTGAAGGCTTCTGAGGTTCTTGGATTTCGGAAGAGGTGGGCGGCAGGTCCGCGCGGATGCGGGGTCACAGCCTCCGCGCGATCGAAGGGCCGGAGCGCTCAGTGCGTCCGGTTCTGGCGATTCTCGATGAGGTCGTCGACCACCGCCGGCTCGGCGAGGGTCGAGGTGTCGCCCAGCGACGAGAACTCGTCCTCGGCGATCTTGCGCAGGATGCGGCGCATGATCTTGCCCGAACGCGTCTTGGGCAGGCCCGGGGCGAACTGGATCAGGTCCGGCGAGGCGATCGGCCCGATATCCTTTCGGACCCAGGTCACGAGCTCCTTGCGCAGCTCGTCCGAGCCCTCCTCGCCCTCCATCAGGGTGACGTAGGCGTAGATGCCCTGGCCCTTGAGGTTGTGCGGATAGCCGACGACGGCGGCCTCGGAGACCTTCGGATGCGCGACGAGGGAGGATTCGACCTCCGCCGTACCCATCCGGTGGCCCGAGACGTTGATGACGTCGTCGACGCGGCCGGTGATCCAGTAGTAGCCGTCCGCGTCGCGGCGGCAGCCGTCACCGGTGAAGTAGTTGCCCGGATAGGTCGAGAAGTAGGTCTGCTCGAAACGCTCGTGGTCGCCGTAGACCGTACGCATCTGGCCGGGCCAGGAATCCTTGATGCAGAGATTGCCCTCGCAAGGACCGTCGAGGGTCTTGCCCTCGGCGTCGACCACGATGGGCTGGACGCCGAAGAACGGACGCGTGGCCGAACCGGGCTTCAGCTTGGTCGCGCCCGGCAGCGGCGTGATGAGGATACCCCCGGTCTCGGTCTGCCACCAGGTGTCGACGATCGGGCAGCGCGAGTCACCGACGACCTTGTAGTACCAGTCCCAGGCTTCCGGATTGATCGGCTCGCCGACCGAGCCGAGAACGCGCAGGGAGGCCCGCGAAGTCTTCTTCACTGGGCCTTCGCCGCCGCCCATCAGCGAACGGATCGCGGTGGGCGCCGTGTAGAAGATGTTGACCTTGTGCTTGTCGACCACGTCCCAGAAGCGGGAATTCGACGGGTAGGTCGGGATGCCCTCGAACATCAGCGTGGTCGCGCCGTTCGCGAGCGGCCCGTAGACGATGTAGCTGTGCCCGGTGACCCAGCCGACATCGGCCGTGCACCAGTAGACCTCGCCCTCGCGGTAATCGAAGACGTACTGATGCGTCATCGAGGCGTAGACGAGGTAGCCGCCGGTGGTGTGGACGACACCCTTCGGCTGACCCGTGGAGCCCGAGGTGTAGAGGATGAAGAGTGGGTGCTCCGCCTCCACCGGCTCGGCCGGGCACGCATCGGTCACCTGGGCGGCCGCCTCGTCGTAATAGACGTCGCGGCCGGGCTCCATCGCGATCGTCGAGCCGGTGCGCCGGACCACGACGACGTGGTCGACGCTGTCCTTCGGCAGGCGGGCGATGGCGGCATCGACATTCGCCTTCAGCGGCACCTTGCGGCCGCCGCGCAGGCCCTCGTCCGCCGTGATGACCATCTTCGACGCGCAGCCCTCGATGCGGCCGGCCAGGGAATCGGGCGAGAACCCGCCGAAGACGATGGAGTGGATCGCGCCGAGGCGGGCGCAGGCGAGCATCGCGTAGGCGGCCTCGGGGATCATCGGCAGGTAGATCGTGACCCGGTCGCCCTTCGACACGCCGCGGTTGCGCAGCACGTTCGCCATCTTGCCGACTTCCGAATGAAGCTGGCGATAGGTGATGTGCTTGGACTCGCTCGGGTCGTCGCCTTCCCAGATGATCGCGACCTGGTCGCCGCGCGTCTCGAGGTGACGGTCGATGCAATTATGGGCGACGTTCGTGCGCCCATCCTCGAACCACTTGATCGATATGTTTCCCGGCTCGAAGCTGGTGTTCTTCACCTTCGTGAAGGGCGTCATCCAGTCGATGCGCTTGCCGTGCTCGCTCCAGAAAGCTTCTGGATCGGAGACGGAGGCCTCATACATGGCCAGGTACTTCGCGTTGTCGACGTGGGCACCCTGGCTCCACGTCGAACGCACTTCGACCACCTTCTCGTCCATCGCGTTTTCCCTATCGGTGCCCGATCGTATCGCGACTGTTCACGCAGCCGGGTCTTCCGAATACCGTCATAGGCTCAACGAGATATTCCCCGCAAGCACCCATATGGCTCGGTGCGGGACAGGACCGATATTTTGTTTGCGTGCTAGTCAATTGCACCCAATGCAGATGCCGGTCTCGACCTTTCTGTCGATCGCCTGCTGCTTGCGGGTGGTCTCGGAGGGGCGGTCGTCGGACGGCGCCTCCGCCCGGCCCGGAGGCTTCGTGACTCCGGTGGATGTGATGTTGCGGAACTGGCCGGCGGAATTCAGATTCGGCTCGGTGCCGGATTGCTGTGCCAGGGCCAGACCCGGCAATCCGATTCCGAGGACAGCGATCAGAGTCACGGCACGCATCGTCGTCTCCATGGGAGGCAGAGGGCGATTCGCCCTCGTTGACGATCCAACGCGCGCTGCCCGGGCCGGTTGCAGCGGCGGCCGTACGGGGTCAGGCCCGCATCGTGGCGCCGCAGACCGGAAACAGCATCTCCACCAGCGTTCCCTCCTCCTTGCGGCTGGAGATCCGGAAGCGGCCGTGATTGGCCTCGACCAGCGCCTTGGTCAGCGGCAGACCGAGGCCCGTCCCCCGGCGCGGCACCGCCGTCGCGCCCGTCGCGAACGGCCGGAGCGCATCCTCGACCTCGGCTGCCGTCATGCCGGTCCCGGTGTCGCGGATGCGCAGGGCGATCTCGCCGCGATCCGCCAGGGTGGTCGACACGATGACCTGTCCGCCGGGCTCGGTGAGCGCGATGGCGTTCGCGATCACGTTGACCGCCGCCTGATGCACCGAGCGCTCGTCGGCCATCAGGTTCGGCAGGTCCGCGGAGAAGCTGGTGCGCAGGACGATTCGCCGACGGGACGCTTCCGGCTGCAGATGGGCGACGCAGCGCGCCACCACGTCGTTCAGGGACACCTCCGCGACGGCGAGGTCGATGGTCCCGGACTCGATGCGGGCGAGGTCCAGGAGATCGTTGACCAGATCGAGCAGATTCGCGCCGGAGGCGTGAACTTCCTGGAGGCAGGCGCGGTGGCGTTCCGATCCCGGCGGTCCGACGGATTCCGAGATCAGACCTTCGATCGATGCGAGCATGCCCTTGATCGGCGTCTGGACCGCCCGGCCGACCTGGCTCAGGAGCTCCGCCCGGTGCACGACGTGATCCTGGGCGGCGGTCTGCTCCCGCACGTTCGCCTCGCGGCGTTCCGAGGTCGGAACGTCGTCGCGGATCACGGCGCATTGACGGTTCTCGGCGTCACCGGCCAGGGGCAGGACCCGGACCCGTAGGCGCCTGCGCGAGCCGCGTGCCGCGACCGGCGCATCGTCCGTCCCGGTGGATCCGGGCTCGGCATGCAGGCGCGCCAGCAGATCCACGGCATGCTCGGAGGCGAACAGGCCGAGGAAGCTCGCCCCGACCACTTCCCGGGGATCGAGCCCGAAGATCTCGGCGGATCTTCGATTCAGGGACAGGATGCGGGCCTGGTGGTCGAGCAACACGATTCCGTCCTCCAGGGCGGCGAGGACCGCGAGGGCCTCCGCGCCGTGGCGGGCGGCGAAGTCCTGGGCGATCGCCGTCGCCGTGGCGGCGCGGGCTTCCGCGCTCGGCTCGGCATCGCGGGCGAGCAGCAGGTCCGCCGGCCGGCCCGCCCAGTCCAGCACGGAGTGCTCGATCAGCACGCTGGCGCGCCCGCCCGCCCGGGTCGCCAGGACCAGCGGCGCGTCGCCCGTCGACCGCTGCCGCGGGTCGAGCCCGCCGAACAGGTGGTCGATCCCGCCCGCGTCCGTGAGCTCCTGGTGATTCGTGTAGCCGACGAGATCGAGCAGGGGCCGGTTGGCGAACAGCACGGTCTCGTCGCGGTAGACCAGAACCCCGGAGGGAATCCGCTCCAGGGTCGCAACCATGGCGGCATCCGGCGCGCCATCCTCGGCCGGGCGCGGCGGCTGGAGGGGGAACGGCATCACCGCGCAGGGAAGGCTCGGCTCGGCCGCGTGATCGGGGCGCTCGTCGCCGGCGAACCGCGCACCGAGCGCGCGCGCGATCTCGCGGAACGCGGCGTGTTCGTGCGTCGAGAGGTGCGGGTCCGCCGGAGGTGGAGCGGCGTCCGGCGCGGGGACCGGAGGCTCCGAATCGTCGGCGGCAACCTCCGCGATCGGCTCCGGGACGGGCGACGCCCTCTCCACATCCGGTTCAGGCGGCGTATCGCTGATCGAGCGGACCTGGCCGAACCCGCGAAACCCGGTTCCGCTCCGGCTGGCCGGGGCGCCGGAAAGTTCCAGCTCGCAGACGGCCCCGCCGGCGTCGATCATCGTGATCGGGATCGCCCGGAAGGTGCGTCCGCTCTCCAGGGCGGCGAGTAGCCCACCGGCATCGCGCAGAACCGCCGCCTCCGCGAGCGCGTGCCACGTCCGCCCCTGGAGCCTCTGGCGAAGCGCTGACCCGGCCACCTGGGAGACCTGGAGGATCGTGCCCGCCGCGTCGCTCTCCCAGGTGAAGCGCTGCCGCACGACGATCGGCTCCAGCGCCTCCGGCGCAGGTTCGGGGGAACGGACCTTCGGGTCGTCCGGCGCGGGCTCGGGGCGGCGCTCCGCGCGGAGCGGGGACGAATCGGGTGCGGAGGTCTCCCGTCCGCGCCGGTTCGCGCGCAGATCCGGCAGGGGCGCGTTCGCGACGAGGACTACCACGTCCCGCGTATCGGTGAGGGACGCGCGCATCAGGGTGACCAGCACCGGCGGCGCGAGGCGGCGGGCATCCAGCCGAAGGCGCAGGAGCATCGGGCGGTCGGGGCGCAGGCGGGCCCGTGCGATCTGTTCGCGGAGCCCGAGGGCCGGAGCGACGCGCCCATCCGAATCGCTGATCGCTCGCCGCAGGACCTCGCCGCGCGTCGAGGCCTGGAGCACCCGCTCCCCGCCCGCGTCGAGGACGACGATCACGCTTTCGGGATCGTTGATGCGGGGCGCGAGGGGCGAATCATCGGCGCATCGGCGCAGGAGCGCAGCGATGGTCGATTCGTCGGTCTCACCGGGCCCTGAGGCTCCACTCTCGAACATCCGCACCCGTTTATCGTGACGAATCCTGGAACGTGACGTCCTTTTTACCGCGCCACCGCCCCCTCTTAAGCCACGAGAGGGGCCGCCGCACGTTTACCTGTTGTCAACCTTAATGCGCCCGAGCAGGGTGGCATAGGGCTGGAGCTGTGCTATTGTGCAGCGCACAACACGCCGTCAACAATTGAGCAAGAGGAGAGGATAATGAGCAGCACCCCGAATTACGAGGTTCCCGCCGAGATGCGCGATTTCGCCGAGAAGAGCGTCGACCAGGCGCGCAAGGCGTTCGACACTTTCATCAGCGCCGCCCGGCGCACCGCCGACACCGTGCAGGGCTCCGCCGAGATGGCGCGCACGAACGCACAGGACGTGTCCGCCCGCGGCTTCGAATTCGCCGAGCAGAACGTCACGGCCGCCTTC
Source organism: Methylobacterium sp. Leaf104 (assembly GCF_001422885.1). GTDB lineage: Bacteria > Pseudomonadota > Alphaproteobacteria > Rhizobiales > Beijerinckiaceae > Methylobacterium. Next base: position 217,919 of record NZ_LMMZ01000023.1, read on the forward strand.
GACCTCGCGCAGAAGCTGGTCCGCTCGCGCGACCTGCAGGAAGCGATGCAGCATCAGGCCGAGTTCGTGCGCAGCCAGTTCGCCGCGATCCAGGCCCAGGCCAAGGAATTCGGCGGTCTCGCCCAGTCGGCGATCCAGCAGAGCGCCGAGAAGGCCAAGGGCGCCATGCAGGAGAGCGCCGAGCACGCCCGCAAGGCGATGGAGCAGGGCACCGAGGCGGCCCGCAAGGCCGGCACCGATGCCGAGCAGGCCATGCGGAACGCGACCAACTCCTAATCCGTCATAGACCGGCGCCCACGCGGCGCCCCTCCGCAGCCCGCTCGGTTCCAGACCGAGCGGGCTGTTCTCGTTGGGGGTCCGGGATCGCGCTGGGACTTGCCGAGAGGACTGGCCGAGAGCACTGCCGGTAGGACTTGCCGAGGGCGGGCGGGTCTCCTAACCGTTACCGCCGCAGCGTGCCCGAGCTTCCCGGGACGTGGCGTCAACCAGGGCGTGAGACCATGCGACGTATCTCCCGAGGCAGTCTGATCCTCACCGTCCTCGCCGGGCTGTTCGCGGCGCAGGGCGCCAGTGCCCAATATTACGACGACGGCTACGACCGTCCGCCGCCGCGCCGCGCCTACGACGAGCGCCGTCTGCCGCCCCGCCGCGAGGTCGGACTCAATTGCGATGCGGTGCAGTCGGGCCTGACGGGCTACCAGCCCTATTCCTGTCCGCTGACGAGCCCGCGGCCCCTCGGCGCCCGCTGCTTCTGCGACATGCCGATCGCCCCCCTGAGCTCGCCGCAGACCGCGGTCGGCCGCGTGGTGCCCTGAGGTCCGACCCGGACGCGGCGCTCCGAACGACGAAGGCCGCGCCATCCTTCCGGACGGCGCGGCCTTCTCTCATCGCGGTTCGGGCGGAACGACCTCAGTTCAGGACGACGACCTTCGCGCCGACCTTCACCCGCTCGTAGAGATCGGTGACATCCTCGTTCGTCATCCGGATGCAGCCCGACGACACGGCCTGGCCGATCGTATCCGGCTCGTTGGAGCCGTGGATGCGGTACTCGGTGTTGCCGATATACATGGCGCGGGCACCGAGCGGATTCTCGACGCCGCCTGCCATGTAGCGCGGCAGGTCGGGCCGGCGGGCGATCATGGCGGCCGGCGGCGTCCACGACGGCCATTCCTTCTTGGCGGTGACGGTCTTCACGCCGGACCAGGTGAAGCCGGGACGGCCGACGCCGACGCCGTAGCGGATGGCCTCACCGTTCGGCATCACGAAATAGAGGCGCCGCTCGGCCGTGGAAACCACGATCGTACCGGGCTTGTAGTTGCCGTTGAATGCCACGATCTCGCGCGGGATCGGAGCGACCTGGGCCTGGGGCGCCGCCTGGTAGCCCTGGCCAACCGTGCCGGGATAGCCGTAGGGATCATCGGTCGTCCGGCCATAACCATAGGCCGGATCGGAGGAGTAGTAATCCTCGCTGCCATTCGTGCTGAACGGATCATAGGGAGCTGCCAGAACTGGGCTCGCGGAGAGGACGCAGACACCGAACAGGCCTGTGAGGGCGGTCGCCAAGGTCTTCATGTTGGATCCCTTACCTGTGCCGTAACCTTTGCTATACAAGCGTAAGCATGGGACAGTGGTTCCATGGGCCTCCGATGAATCCGACATATTTGCGGCAGGACCAGCAGGAGCGCCGTTACCGCGGGTCCTCGGCGGCCCGCGCGAGGGCCGCGGCGTCGAGCTTCACCATGGTCTGCATGGCGGCGAACACCCGCGCCGCGACGGCGGGATCGGCATCCGCGAGGAGTCGCGGCAGGACCTCGGGCACGATCTGCCAGGGCACGCCCCAGCGGTCCCGCAGCCAGCCGCACATGATCTCCGACCCTCCCTCAGAGACCAGGCCGTTCCAGAGCCGATCCACTTCCGCCTGATCGGCGCAGGTCACGGAGATCGAGGCGGCCGTGCCGTAATCCGCAGGCACGCCGCCGTTCAGAGCCTGGAAGCTCTGGTCACCGAGGGTGAAGCCGATCAGGATCACGTCGCCGGGCTGGCCACCGGGCCAGGGACCGGGCGAGCGCTGGATGTGGCCGATGCGGGAGCCCGGCACCAGGGACACGTAGAGGCGCACGGCCTCTTCCGCGCCCCGCTCGAACCAGAGGCAGGTACTGACGTTCGACATGAATCCGCTCCTGCGTGTCTGCATCCCAATGGCCTCCGGTAGCAACGGAGGCGCCCGCGGCGCTAGAGGCGCGCGGCCAACTCGCCGAGCTGATCGGCGCAGCGGCCCCACCCGTCGTGGAAGCCCATGGCCTCGTGCGCGGCACAATCCTCAGCCGACCAGTGACGCACGCGCGCGGTGTAGCGGGTCGCCGCGCCGTCCGGCTCGAAGGTGATGATGCCGGTGAAGAAAGGCTTGGCCGAAGGCTCCCAGGCCCGGACATAGGCGTCCGTGAAGACGATCCGGGCGTTCTCCACCAGTTCGAGATAGACGCCGGCGCTGGGAAACTCCGCGCCGTCCGGACCTCGCATGACGATGCGGGTCGCGCCGCCGGGACGCAGATCGGTCTGCGCCTCCGTCACGACGAAGGGCTTCGGCGCGAACCAGCGCTTGATCAGGTCCGGCTCGGTCCAGCACCGGTAGAGCGCCGCCGGAGCGGCGTGGATGAGGCGTTCCAGGACGAGTTCGCGTCCGGTCAAATCGGTCATGGCGGCGTTCCAGCTCAGACGTTGCGGAGGGGGTGAGAGGCGGTCAGCGCTTCTGCTGGTTCATCGCCCAGAGGACCCCGAAGGGATCGCGCAGCTGGCCGTAGCGGTCGCCCCAGAACATGTCGGCCGGCGGCATCACCGCGACCGCGCCCGCCTCGACGGCCCGCGCGTAACGCGCGTCGATGTCGTCGACCATCAGCATCAGGGTGAAGGCCTGCGGCGGCTGGAGGGAATGTCCATGCTCGGGAAAGGCGTCGCTCAGCATCAGCGAGGCGCCATTGAGGTGGAGGTGGACGTGCATGGTGCGGCCCTGGTCGTCGACGGGCATCGCGGTGGCGATCTCGGCCCCGAAGGCCCGGACGTAGAACTCCGCCGCCTTCATGGCGCCCGCGACGGTCAGGTAGGGCACCAGACCGCTCTTCACGGGGGCCGGGGTCGGCGGCTCGGATTGGTTCGTGCTGCTCATCGTGGTCCTCTCCTCTCGGGCCGCCCGACACCGTTCCCGGCACGGTCCCGTGCCGATCGCACGGCCTCGTCGCAAGGACGCGTGAGCGGAGCGGTATCCGACAGGGACGACGATTTTTTTTCAAGCGCCGCGGCGTTCAGGGCGCCGGGAGGCTCAGGCGGTCGAGTTCCGCACGGATCTGCGCGGCCTCGGCCGGCGTACCGGCCAGCGCGATCGCCCGGCCCATCGCCTCGCGCGCCTCCGCGGACCGTCCGAGTTTCAGGAGAAGGGCGCCGCGCAGGCCATGGAAGTAGAAGTAGCCATCGAGCGGCCGCGCCAGGGGGTCCGCCAGGGCGAGACCGGCCTCGGGTCCGGCGGCCCTCCCGACGGCCGCTGCCCGGTTCAGGCTCACGACCGGCGAGGGCTGCAGCCGCTCCAGCGCTTCGTAGAGGGCGGCGATCCCGGACCAGTCGGTCTCCTCGGGACGCCGCGCGCGGGCATGGAGGGCGGCGATCGCCGCCTGGATCTGGTAGGGGCCCGGACTCCGATGCCGGATCGCCTTGTCGACGAGGGCCAGCCCTTCCGCGATCATCGGGACGCGCCAGAGGGCGCGATCCTGGTCGTCGAGGAGGACGATCCCGCCTTGCGCATCGAAGCGTGCCGGCGTTCGGGTATGCTGCAGGAGCATCAGGGCGAGGAGCCCCATCACCTCCGGGTCGGTGCCGAACAGGCGCAGCAGCAGGCGGGCGAGACGGATGGCCTCCGCAGAGCCCCGCCCGCTCCGCGCCGCTGGCCGCCGAATAGCCGGCGTTGAAGACGAGGTAGAGCATCGCCGCGACCGCCGCGAGCCTCTCGACGCGCTCCACCGCACCGGGAGCCTCGTAGGGCACGTCGCTGCGGGCGATGCGCGCCTTGGCCCGGGTGATGCGCTGCTCCATCGCGACCTCGCTGACGAGGAAGGCGCGGGCGATGCGTGTCACGCTCAGGCCCGAGACGACCCGCAGGGCGAGGGCGATCTGCTGCGTCGCCGGCAGCTCGGGATGGCAGCAGATGAAGAGCAGGCGCAGGAGATCGTCGCGGTAGGAGTCGGAATCGAGCGCCTCGACCAGGGGCACCTCGGCGTCGTCGAGGTCCGACAGCGCGTCCTCCGGAGGCAGGGGCGCGAGCCGGGCGGTCCGGCGCTTGCCGTCGAGGCCGGCATTGCGGCCGACGAGGATCAGCCAGGCCGCGACGTCCCGCGGCGGCCCGGTGCGGGGCCAGGTCCGCAGGGCGCGAAGGGTCGCGTCCTGGACGGCTTCCTCGGCCGCGTCGAGGTCGCGGAAGACCCGCAGCAGGGCGGCCAGGACCCGCGGACGCGCCGCGGAGACGGACGCGGCGATCCAGGCCGCGTCGGGGCCGGACGCACTCATCCGCCCGTCCTCGCCGCGTCCCGCGGATCCGGATTGTACAGGAGAACGGGACGCAGTTCGTAGGCGCCACCCGGATTGGCGGCGGCGAGATCGCGGGCGATCGCCAGCGCCTCGTCGAGGTCCGCCACGTCGACGACGTAGAAGCCGAGCAGTTGCTCCTTGGTCTCCGCGAAGGGGCCGTCGATGACGAGGGGCGGGTCGCTCGCCTTGCGCAGGGTCGTGGCGGCGGTGGTCGGCAGAAGGCGCAGGGATGGCCCGAGCTTGCCCTGGTTCGCGAGCCGCTCGTGCACCGGCCCGAGCCGCGCCATGACGGCGGCGTCCTCGTCGGCGCTCCAGGCGCTGACGACGTCCTCGTCCTTGTAGCAGAGGATGGCATAGAGCATGGCAATTCCTTCTCCTCACAGGACGCACGCGGCGACCTTCAGCCGACAGCACCTGACAAAATTTTTGCGCCGCCGGGAATGGTCTCGCGATTCGCGCTTCCCGCGCCGGGCCGGAGAACGCCCGCGATGAGGTGGCGCTGTGCCGGGGTCGAGAGGCTTGACCCCAGGCGGGACCCATGCCTTTTACCGGCGACGGCACCCCCGACTCCGTAGCTCAGCTGGATAGAGCAGCCGCCTTCTAAGCGGCAGGTCGTTGGTTCGAGCCCAACCGGGGTCGCCATGCCACCGTGCCTGGCCGAGCGGTCAGGCGGCGGAGATCCGCAGCGCCCGGTGGGCGACCGTGATCGAGAGAGCGATGTTGAGCGCCGCGATGGCCAGCATCAGCTCGAGCAGGGAATCGAGTCCGAACCAGGCGCCGACATAGCCGCAGACCAGTGGCGTCGCCGCCTGTCCGAGCAGGGGCATCAGGGCGAGGCGCCCCATCACGGCCGCGTAATCGTGCTGGCCGTAGAGTGCGAGGGGCAGGGTTCCGCGCACCACCGTGCGCATCCCGTTGCCGGCGCCGTAGAGCACGATCGCCAGCCAGGCAAAGCCGGGGGCGGTGGCGAGCAGCAGCAGACCCAGGCCGACGCTTCCGCTCGAGACGAGCAGCGCCCAGGCGGGATGCGCCCTCCGGCCGAACAGGAGTTCGATGATGCGGGCGCCGACCTGCGAAGGGCCGATCAGGGCGCTGAGGGCCACGGCCGCGCTCGCCGCGACGCCCTTGGCCTGGAGCAGCAGCAGCAATTGCACGGAGACGGCCGTCATCAGCACGGCCGCGCTCGTGAAGGTGACGGCGAGGATGCGTTCGCCGGGAAGCGGTCCCCGGCCGGTCGGGACGTTCAAGGGGGTGGCCCCGGACGGCGCGGGCGGCACCGGCAGGGACCGGGCCCCGGCCGGGAGGGCGAATGCGAAGAGCGGGACCACGACGAGGGTAGCCAGGGCCGCATAGACGAGACAGGTGCCGCGCCAGCCGACCCATCCCACGAGGCCGCTCGACGCCGGCCAGCACAGGGTGATGGCGAAGCCGGAGGCGATCGCGATCTGGGTCATCGCGCCCCGCGCCGAGGCGCCGTAGGCCTGCCCGATGGCGGCGAAGAGCGGATCGTAGAGGGCGCCGCCCATGCCCAGGCCGATGATCACCCAGGCGAGCAGGAAGACCGGCAGGTTCGGCGCCAGCGCCATCACCACCTGGCCGAGCGCGATGATCAGGGAGCCGGCGATGAGAACGGACCGTCCGCCATGGCTCCGGATCCTGCGCCCCACCCAGGGCGAGCACAGGCCCGAGACGAGGATCGCCAGCGACAGGGCACCCACCACGACCCCCTGCGGCCAGCCGGTCGACTGGACGATCGGATCGGCCAGCACCGCCATCAGGAAGAACGAGCCGCCCCACAGGATGATCTGGGTGAAGCCGAGGGCGGCGTTGCCGGCGAGCGTCGGAGCACGGTGCGCGGTGGAAGGCGGTACGGTCGATGGCGTCACGCGCTGTCGCCGATCATGGGTCTGACCTCGGTGGTTTCGGACGGTGTCCCGTTCTATGAGCCTGGATGACCGCCCCGCTCAAGGCATCGCGATGCGCGCCGGTGCTGCCCGGTCGACCCCGAGGCCGGCCGGTGACGGGCGAGGGTCTTTGCGAGGCTTCCATGATTCCGCTCGTGCTCCTGCCCGGCCTCCTCAACGACGCGGACCTGTTTCGTGATCAGGTCGCGGTCCTGGCCGACATCGCGGCCTGCACCGTCGCCGACCTGACGCGCGGGGAGACGCTCGACGCGTTGGCGGAATCGGTTCTCGCCGAGGCGCCGGAGACCTTTGCCCTGGCCGGCTTCTCGCTGGGCGGATACGTGGCGCAGGAGATCGTCCGGCGCGCGCCGGAGCGGGTCACGCGGCTCGCCCTGCTCGATACCTCGATCCGGCCCGACGGGCAGGACCGCGCCGCCACGCGCCGCGCCCTCGACAAGGCCGTCCGCATTCCCGGCCGCTTCCACGGCTTCGGCGATCGGCTGCTGGCGACCTATCTCGACCCGGCGCATCTCGACGACGCGGCGATCGTCGCCCGCATCCGAGGGATGACCGAGCGGCTCGGCGCGGAGGTCTTCCTCCGCCAGAACGCCATCGTGCGGCGCGACGGAAGCGAGACGCTGCGGAGCCTGACCTGCCCGCTCCTCGTCCTGTGCGGCGCGAGCGATGCCGTGACGCCGCCCGCGATGCACCGGGAGATGGCCGCGCTCGCGCCGGGTGCCCGCCTCGTGATCGTGCCGGGCGCGGGGCACATGACACCGATCGAACAGCCCGAGGCAGTCGCCGAAGCCCTGAGAGCCTGGCTCCGCGAACCGTGAGCGGTCCCGTGCTGCGCCGCCCAGTCCACGCGCCGGGTTCGGACCGGTTCGCGACAGGTGGGGATGGGTCTCGATGCCCGACCTTTCCGTATTTCATTTCCGAAAATAGCGCTGTACGCTCGAACATGATTTGAACGGTGCGGCGCGACAGGGCGAGGCGCCGATCGCGCAGGATTCCGGCAGGATCTGGCATGACGCGTCTGCCCGAACGGGGTGGCTTCGAGCGAAAGGCGACGGAGCGCGCCGAAGCCTCCGCGGTGGAGTCGCGCCGCCTCGCCATCGTCGCGGCGGTGCGCCAGCGCGGCTTCATGACGATCGAGGCGCTGGCGAGTCAGTTCGGCGTGACCGTCCAGACGATCCGGCGCGACCTCAACGAACTCAGTGCGGAAGGACGTCTGGAGCGCTACCGCGGCGGCGGCGGCCTTCCATCCAGCGTCGAGAACATCGACTATGCCGACCGGCGGGCCACCCTACTGCCCGAGAAGACGCAGATCGGGCGCCTGGCCGCGAGCCGCATCCCCTCGCATTGCTCAGTGTTCCTCAACATCGGCACGACCACGGAGGCGGTGGCGCGCGAACTCGTGCACCACGACGACCTCAGCATCATCACCAACAACCTCAACGTCGCCATCGGCCTGGCGGCGACGACCGCCTTCCGCATCGTGGTGGCGGGCGGCACCATGCGCAATCGCGACGGCGCCGTGCTGGGCCAGCTCACCTGCGACACCCTCAGCCAGTTCCGGGTCGACGTCGCGGTCATCGGGATCAGCGGGATCGACGCCGACGGCGCGCTGCTCGACTACGACTACGAGGAGGTGCGCGCGACCCAGACCATCCTCCAGCACGCCCGCCGAACCTTCCTGGTGGCCGACCATACCAAATTCACCCGCCGCCCGATGGTCGAGGTGGGGCGTCTCGAGCAGATCGACACGGTCTTCACCGATCGGATGCCGCCGCCAGAGATCGTCGCCCTGATGGAACGCCACGGCGTCAGCCTCGCGGTGACGGATCAGGACAATCCAAAACGAACCTGAAAATTTTCGCTTGCGAACATCTTAACATGAGGCAATATTCTGCCTGACCGGCCCTCGGCCGGAGCGGGAGGCGAATCATGACGACAGTATCGACCCTGCGGGCGGTGGACGCCCCCTACGATCTGCTCGTCATCGGCGGCGGCATCAACGGCACGGGCATCGCCCGCGACGCGGCCGGGCGCGGCCTGTCGGTGCTGCTCTGCGAACGCGGGGATCTGGCGGAGTTCACCTCGTCCTCCAGTACCAAGCTCATCCACGGCGGCCTGCGCTACCTGGAATACTACGAGTTCCGCCTCGTGCGCGAGGCCTTGGCCGAGCGGGAGCGCCTGCTGCGCCTGGCTCCGCACATCATCTGGCCACTGCGCTTCGTGCTGCCCCATGACGAGGGCCTACGGCCGGCCTGGATGCTTCGGATCGGCCTGTTCCTGTACGACCACCTGGCGCGTCTGCGCACGCTGCCCGGCTCGAAAATGGTTCGCTTGCGAACATCCCCGATGGGTGCCCCCCTGCAGGATCGTCTCAGCAGGGGCTTCGTCTATTCGGATTGCTGGGTCGAGGACAGCCGTCTCGTCGTCCTGAACGCCATGGACGCGCGGGCGCGCGGTGCCGAGATCCGAACGCGCACCGGCGTGGACACGGCACGCCGCATCGACGGGACCTGGACGGCGACGCTCCGCGACGGCACGACGGGTCGGACCGAGACCGTTCGGGCGAGGGCGGTCGTGAACGCGGCCGGCCCCTGGGTCAGCGAGACCCTGGGAACGACGCTCGGCGTCAACAGCCGCGCGGCCGTGCGCCTGATCAAGGGCAGCCACATCGTCGTCCGCAAGCTCTACGACGGCGACCAAGCCTACATCCTGCAGCAGCCCGACAAGCGCATCATCTTCGCGATCCCCTACGAGCACGATTTCACCCTGATCGGCACCACCGACGTGCCGTATGAGAACGCGCCCGGCCCGGTAACGATCTCCGAGGAGGAGACGCGCTACCTGTGCGACTGCATCAACCGCTCGTTCGCGAAGTCGATCGGGCCGAAGGACGTGGTCTGGAGCTACTCGGGCGTGCGACCGCTCTACGACGACGCGGCGGCCAATGCCTCGGCGGTCACGCGCGATTACGTACTCGACCTCGACGAGGCCGGCGGAGAGGCCCCGGCGCTCTCGGTCTTCGGCGGCAAGATCACGACCTACCGGCGTCTCGCCGAACACGCGATCGAGAAGATCGCGCCGCATTTCCCCGGGCTGAAGAAAGCCTGGACCGGCTATGCGGTCCTGCCGGGCGGTGCCATGCCGGATGCGGATTTCGAGACCTTCCTGGCGCAGTTCTCCCGGGACGCCCCCTTCCTCCCCGCAGAGACCGCGCGACGGCTCGCACGGGCCTACGGCACCGAGGCGCGGACCATCGTCGGCGGTGCCCGCCGCCTCGCGGATCTCGGTGAGGCCTTCGACGGCGGTCTGACGGCGGCCGAGGTCGATTATCTCGTTCGGGCCGAATGGGTGCGGACCGCCGAGGACATCCTGTGGCGCAGATCCAAGCTCGGCCTGCGCACGAGCCCGGAGAGCGCCGCGCGCCTCGCCGCCTACGTGACCCGCAAGGCCGACGCCGCCTGAATCCGACGACCCCGAGATAGGCCGGAGCCGGCGCGAAGACCGGCCCGGAGACCTTCGAACCTTCCAAGGGAGGAAGCCAGCCATGACCCAGTTCGTCGGCGCCATTGACCAGGGCACTACCAGCAGCCGCTTCATCGTCTTCGATCGCGAAGGGCACATCATCTCCTGCAAGCAGCGGGAGCACGCGCAGGTCTATCCGCGTCCCGGCCATGTCGAGCACGATCCGATGGAGATCTGGCGCAACACCCAGGCCGTCATGCAGGATGCCCTGGAGGCCGCCGGCCTGACGCCGAAGGACCTGCTCTCGATCGGCATCACCAACCAGCGCGAGACCACGCTGATATGGGACCGGCGCACCGGCACCCCGCTCCACAACGCCCTCGTCTGGCAGGACACCCGCAACGACCGCCTCGTCACCGAATTCGCGCGGGACGGTGGACGCGACCGCTTCCGGGCACTGACCGGCCTGCCGCTCGCGAGCTACTTCTCGGGTCTGAAGCTGCGCTGGCTCCTCGACCATGTGGAGGGTGCGCGGGAGAAGGCGGAAGCCGGCGACGTCCTGTTCGGCAACATCGATACCTGGCTGGTCTGGAACCTCACCGGCGGCCCGGACGGCGGGCTCCACCTCACCGACGTGACCAATGCGAGCCGCACGCAACTCATGTCCCTCGAGACCCTGGCCTGGGACGACGGCATGCTCGCCACGTTCGGCATCCCGCGCGCGATGCTGCCGGAGATCGTCTCGTCCTCCCAGGTCTACGGTGAGACCCGGGTGCCCTTCGCCGGCGTGCCGATCGCCGGGATCCTGGGAGACCAGCAGGCGGCCCTGTTCGGACAGACCTGCTTCCAGCCCGGCGAAGCGAAGAACACCTACGGCACCGGCTGCTTCGCGCTGATGAACACCGGCGAGGCGCCCGTGCCCTCGACCTGCGGCCTCGTGACGACGCTGGCCTACAAGCTCGACGGACAGCCGGCGGTCTACGCCCTCGAAGGCTCGATCGCCATCACGGGCGCCCTGGTTCAGTGGCTGCGGGACAACCTGCACATGATCCAGGACAGCGCCGAGGTCGAGCGCCTCGCCACGACGGTGGAGGACAATGGCGGCGTCTACTTCGTGCCCGCCTTCTCGGGCCTCTACGCGCCCCATTGGAACGAGGGCGCCCGCGGCCTGATCATCGGCCTCACCCGCTACGCCAATCGCGGCCACATCGCCCGGGCCTGCCTGGAAGCGACGGCCTTCCAGACCCACGAGGTGCTGGAAGCGATGGAGAAGGATTCCGGCATCCCCGTGCGCGAGCTGCGCTCGGATGGCGGCATGGTGGCCAACGTGACCCTGATGCAGTTCCAGGCCGATATCCTGGACGTGCCGGTGGTGCGCCCGAAGGTGACGGAGACCACGGCGCTCGGGGCCGCCTACGCCGCCGGCCTCGCGACCGGCTACTGGCAGAGCACGGACGACCTCGTGCGCAACTGGGGCGTCGACCGCCGCTGGGAGCCGAACATGGATGCGACCCAGCGCCAGCGCATCACCGCGGCCTGGGGCCGGGCGGTCACGCGCTCCTTCGACTGGGACATGCAGGACGACTGACGCCCGCGCGGGCATCGATCGATCCAGAAACGCGAAAAGACTGCGGAGGACATGCCATGACGTCGCCGTTCCTGGGCGAGCTTCTGGGCACGATGGTGCTGATCATCCTCGGAAACGGCGTCGTCGCCGGGACATTGTTGCGCGGATCGAAGGCGGAGGGGGCGGGCTGGATCGCGATCACCGCCGGCTGGGCCTTCGCCGTGCTGGCCGGGATCTTCGTCGCGACCGCGGCGGGCAGCCCCGACGCGCACATCAACCCTGCGGTGACGATCGCGGCGGCGATCACCTCCGGCAGCATGGCCAAGCTCGTCGTCTACGTGCCGGCGCAGATGATCGGCGCCTTCCTGGGGGCGACCGTGGTCTGGCTGCACTACCTGCCGCACTGGGCGGTCACCGAGGACGAGGGGGCGAAGCGAGCCTGCTTCTGCACCGATCCAGCGATCCGGCAGTCCGGCGCGAACTGGCTGAGCGAGATCGTCGGCACGTTCCTGCTGATCCTCATCGTCAGCGCGCTGCTGTCGCGGACCGTGGGGGCGGCCGGCACCATCCCCACCGGACTCGCGCCCTACCTCGTCGGCATGGTGGTCTGGAGCATCGGGCTGTCGCTGGGTGGCACCACGGGCTACGCGATCAATCCGGCCCGCGACCTCGGACCCCGCCTCGCCCACGCGGTCCTGCCCATCGCTGGCAAGGGCGATTCGGACTGGGGATACGCCGTGATCCCGGTCGCGGGTCCGGCCATCGGCGCGGTGCTGGCCGCGCTCGCCATCCTGGCAATCGGCTTCTGAGGGCCGCGCCCGATCGCGTGCCGAGGCCTGGACTTTTGGGCGTCGGCCCTACCTTAAGGGCAACGCGGCATCGCGGGCGTTCCCTGTCAGGGACGGGCGCGAGGAGCACCACGGCCGCCCATGGATCCGACCCGTCCCTCCGCTGAAACCATCGCGCTCTCCGGCATCGGAGGCGATCTCGGCGGCCGCATCGCGACGGCTCTGGTCGCGCAGGGCGCTGAGGTCAGGGCCCTGGTCCGTGCCGGCGCAGCGGATCGGAGCCACCCGCCCGGCGTGATCCCGGTCGCCGTCGACTACGCAGATCCGGGCGCGCTCGGGCGCGCATGCGAGGGAGCCGCCTGCGTGGTCTCGGCCCTGAACGGGTTGGAGCCGGTCATCCTGGAGGCACAGGGCCGGCTGCTCGACGCGGCGGTCGCGGCCGGCGTCCCGCGCTTCATTCCGTCGGATTTCTCCCTCGACTTCACGCGCACGCGCCTGGGCGACAACCGAAACCTGGACCTGCGGCGCAGCTTCATGGCCCGGGTCGACCGGACGCCGATCCGCGCCACCTCGATCCTCAACGGCGCCTTCGCCGACCTGCTCACCGGGCAGGCGCCGATCGTCTTGCGGACGCCGCGGCGCATCCTCTACTGGGGCGATGCCGACCAGCCCCTCGACTTCACCGCCAAGGACGACGTCGCGCGCTACACCGCGGCGGCGGCCCTCGATCCCGAGGCGCCGCGCATTCTGCGGATCGCCGGCGACTCCGTGACGCCGCGCGCCCTGGCGGCGATCATGACGGACCTGACCGGACGGCCCTACGGCCTGTGGCGCGCCGGTGGCCTCGGACGGCTCGGGCTGCTGATCCGGGTCGCACGGGCGGTGACGCCGGCGAGCGATGCCGTGTTTCCGGCCTGGCAGGGCATGCAGTACCTGCGCGACATGTCGAGCGGCCGGGGTCAACTCGCCCCCCTCGACAACGACCGCTACGGGCGCATGCCGTGGCGCGACGCCCGGGCGGTTCTCGGCTCCGCCCCCTGAGCGCGCATCGCGTTCCGCCGATCAGGCGGAATTGCGCTGCCCGACCACGAGACGAAGCCCACCTCGGTCGGCGGGCGCGCCGGCCAGGATCGCCGCAGCCTTGCGCTCCAGTTCGCCGCCCTGGAACGGCTTCTGGACGATGCGCTCTGCGCCGACCTCGCCCGCCTGCATCAGCGCGGCGGTGTCGGCGTAGCCGGTGACGAACATCACCGGCAGGTGCGGCCAGCGCCGCCGGATCTCGCAGGCCACCTCGGCGCCGTTCATGCCCGGCATGGCGAAATCCAGGACGATCAGGTCGACGCAGGCATCGCCCTCCAGGGCGGTGAGGGCAGCGAGGCCGGAGCCCGCCTCGCGGATGCGGTAGCCGGTCTCGGACAGGATCGTCGTGGTGATCTCGCGTACCGCGCTGTCGTCGTCCACCACGAGGACCACGGGCCGGTCTCCCGCGTGCCGGAGGGCGGCGCCGTCGATCACGGGCCGTGGAGCCTCACCGGAGGGGGAAGCGAGCTCCGCCCGCGGCAGGTAGATCCGCACGGAGGTGCCTTCGCCGACCCTGGTGTCGATGCGGACGCCGCCGCCCGACTGCTTCACGAAGCCGTAGACCTGGGCCAGCCCGAGACCGGAGCCCTTGTCGACGGCCTTGGTGGTGAAGAAGGGCTCGAACACCCGGGTCAGCACCTCGGGCGCGATGCCGCTGCCGGTATCGCTCACCGCCAGCATCACGTACTCGCCGGGCGCCGGCTCCTCCGGGCGGGCGGGCGCCTGGGCCAGGGCCACGTTGGCGGTCTCGATCGTGAGGCAGCCGCCCACCGCCATCGCATCGCGGGCATTGATCGCGAGATTCAGGATCACGAGCTCGATCTGGGTGGCGTCGACGAGGGCCGACCACAGGTCGGGCTGCAGCGTCATCTCGATGCGCACCGCGCCGCCGATCGAACTCTGGAGCAGGTCGCGCATGGAGGCGACGGTCTGATTCAGCTCCACCGGCGTCGGCTCGAGGCGCTGGCGGCGCGAGAAGGCGAGGAGCTGAGCCGTGAGGCGGGCGCCCCGGTCGGCGGCCCCGCGCATCATCTGGAGGCGGCGCTTCGAGCGCTCGTCCGGGACGGCGCGCTCCAGGAACTCGATGTTGCCGGAGATCACCGTCAGCAGGTTGTTGAAATCATGGGCGACGCCGCTGGTGAGCTGGCCCACGGCCTCCAGGCGTTGGGCCTGGCGCAGGGCCTCCTCGACGCGCTCGCGCTCGGCGATCTGGCGGTGCAGTTCCGCATTGGCGGCGGCCAGGTCGCTCGTTCGCGCCTCGACCCGCGCCTCGAGGGTCGCGTTGAGGTCACGCAGATCCTGGAGCGCACGCTCGCGTTCGGCATGGGCGCGCGTCTCGGCCAGCGCACGCATGATGGTCCGGGGCAGGCGATCGAGGCGCTGCTTGGTGACGTAGTCGGTGGCCCCCCGCTTCAGGGCCTCGACCGCGACGTCCTCGCCGAGGGTGCCCGAGACGAAGACGAACGGGATGCCCGGGCATTGGGCGCGGGCGATCGCCAGGGCGCTCAGGCCGTCGAAGGTCGGCAGCACGTAGTCGGCGAGGATGAGGTGATGCGCGCAGGAGGCGGCCGCGGCGGTGAAGTCCGGCGCAGTCATCACGCGGTCGATCGTATAGCGGTGCCCGAGGTCGTCGAGCACCGCGCCGAGGAGTTCCGTGTCGAGGTCGCTGTCTTCGAGGAGGAGGATCTTCAGCAGGGCGGAGCCGATTCCGTCCTGCAATCCCTGATCGGGCTCGGGCTGCGTCACGTGTTCGATGGCCAACCTCCTCCCCGGTGCGGCGGCGGCTCGTTGAGCACCGCCCAGAACACGCCGAGATCCTGGATCGCCTCGAAGAATTCCGTGAACCCAACGGGCTTGACCACGAAAGCGTTCACGCCGAGATCGTAGGAGCGCACGAGATCGGTCTCCTCCCGCGACGAGGTCAGCATCACCACGGGGATCGCCCGGGTGCGCAGGTTTCCCTTGACCTGAGCCAGCACCTCGAGGCCGTCCACCTTGGGCAGCTTGAGGTCGAGGAGCACGACCGCCGGATCGCGGGCGTCGCGGTCCTTGAAGAGGCCACGCCGATGCAGGAAATCCAGGGCCTCGGCGCCGTCGCGGCAGATCACGATCTCATTGGCGAGCTGGCTCTTCTCCAAGGCCGCGAGGGTGAGCTCGATGTCGTTCGGGTTGTCCTCGACGAGGAGGATGGGCTTCAGGTCCGGCATGGGTTCAGCGCGCGTCCCTCGGGTTTCGCGGCGACCGGGTCCGGGTCGCGGCATTCGGGTTGGGCACCGCCGTCGGGGTCGGCAGCGTGAAGTAGAAGGTCGCCCCGGCCCCGATCGCACCCTCGGCCCAGGTTCGGCCGCCATGGCGCTCGACGATGCGGCGGACATTCGCAAGGCCGATGCCGGTGCCCTCGAACTCCTCGACCCGGTGCAGGCGCTGAAACACGCCGAACAGCTTGTCGACATAGGCCATGTCGAAGCCGACCCCGTTGTCGCGCACGAAGAACACGGCCTGCTCGGCCCCATCGCCGTCCGGGGCCTGGCCGGGGCTGCGCCCGTCGAGACGGCCAACCTCGATCACCGCTTCCGCGCGGTCACGGCTGTACTTGACCGCGTTCGACAGCAGGTTCTCGATCACGAGCCGGAGCATCACCGGGTCGGCATTCACCTTTCCGAGCGACCCGATGGTCCAGCGGATCGTCCGCTCGGGCGGGACCTCGCGCATCACCGAGCGGCGGACCTCCTCCACCAGGGCGTTGAGGTCACCGGCGACGGGATTCAGGGCATTGCGGCCCATCTGCGAGAATCGCAGCAGGTTGTCGACGAGCGTGCCCGCCGAGAAGGCCGCCTCGACGATCGTGTTGATGTAGTGCCGGCCCTTGTCGGAGAGGCGGCTGCCTTCGCGTGAGCGCAGCAGCTCCGCGTAGCCGACGATATGCCGGAAGGGCGCGCGAAGGTCGTGGCTCACCGAGTAGGAGAACGCCTCCAGCTCCTTGTTGGAGCGTTGCAGCTCCTCGCTCAGAGAGGCGAGCTCCTCGGCCCGCCGCAGCACGATGCCGAGCACGGAGGCGCGCAAATCCTTCACCGACTCGATCTCGGCCCGCGACCACGGCAGGGAGCGGTTCTGCAGCGTCTCCTTCCAGATCTCGAAGGATTGCCGGGGGTGCAGCCGCTCGGGGCCGCCGGCCGGATCGGGGGTCGCCGCCTTGGTCGGGTCGCCCCCCCACTTCACCGTGCGGACCACCTCGGGTCGGAACCAGAGCACGTAGCTGGCATATTTCTGCGAGATCGAGATCGCCAGGAGGCCGCTCGCCTGCTCGGCGAAGGCGCGGGCCGGCGGATAGACTTCGCTGAGCGCGTCGGTGGCGACGAGGTCGGCGCCGCCGGGCCCGGAGGAGAGCCACTGGTAGATCCCCCGCACCTCCACGTCCCGAGGGGTCGTGCCGAGGAGCCGGCAGGTGTCGGAGGTGATCACCGCCGCGCCGGAAGCGCCGGCGAGGGCCAGGACGTCGTCGGAATGCTTCAGCAGGCCGTCGAGGAAGTTCTCCTCCTCCGCCATGAAGCCGAGGAGCCGGGCCTGGATCGCCCCGAGGCGCAGGCGCTGCTCCGCCTCGGCGCCGCGTTCCTTGGCGGCGAGCTGGAGTGCGAAGATCCGGGTGAGGAAGTCGCAGGCGTTGCGGGCCTGGAGCGGCACGCGGCGCGGCGCGGCGTTGTGGCAGGAGATCAGGCCCCACAGGGCGCCGTCGACGAGGATCGAGACCGACATCGACGCCATCGTGCCCATGTTGCGCATGTACTCGACATGGACCGGCGAGACGCTGCGCAGGATCGACTGGCTGAGGTCGAGGGGCTCCGCGTCCTCGCCCGGTTCCCGCAGGATCGGGACCGGCCGGTACCCGGCATCCGGGATGATCCGCAGGCGGTTCCGGCGGTAGAGCTCGCGGGCCTGGGCCGGAATGTCGGTCGCGGGGAAGCGGAGGTCGAGGTAGGAGGGCAGGGCGCCGTTGCCGTCCTCGGCAATGACGGTGCCGTGCCAGTCCCGGTCGAAGCGGTAGACCAGGGTCCGGTCGAAGCCGGTGATGTGGCGGATGTCGACGGCTACGAGGTGGCACAGCTCGGCGACGGAAGCGGCTTCGTGCAGGCCCTCCACGAAGCGGCTCAGGCGGGGATAGAGCGCGTCGAGGCTATGGTTGGAGGCGAAGACGCTCGCCACCGCCTCGAATTCCAGGATCGTGAGAGCGCCCGAGCGATGGATCGCGAGGTCGTAGGCGAGGGGACCCTCCGGTGTGCTCAGCGAGACCGTGCGCAGGTACTGCGCGCCGTCGCGCTCGGGCTCGGCCGAGTCGGCCGGGAAGAGGCCTTCGAGGTCCGGAAACGCCACGTCGCAGGGTCGGCCGAGACAGGCCTCGATGCCGCCCGGCACGTTCGCGCTGGCCTGCACGATCCGGCCGTCCGGGTCCCGGAGCGCGAGGAGGAAGCCGTGCGGCTGAAGCGTCCCGAGGCGATGGATCGGCTCCCGGTCGCAGACGGTCAGCACTTCGGCGGGCGCCGAGCCCGTGTCCAACCCCCGCGAGTCCGCCTCCAAAACGTCTCCTCCCCTGGCCGTCCCCGCTCCGCGCGTCACCGCGAGGTTGGTTACGCGGATCGGACGGAGGGCGCAACGCGACCCGGGGGGCGCAGTCCACAACAGACCGCGAGAACTCCCGTACCGCGCCGCGCGGGGCGCCGGCGCAATCTCCGGTCGACATCGCCGGCGTTCGCCCTAGCTTGCCGCACAGGCACGATCCGGTCCGGCGAGGCCGGACCGGCGACAAGGGGGGACGACATGGCCGGGCGCGAGCGCATGGAACCCATTCCGCCGGAGCTGCTGAGCCCCTGGCGCACGGAGGCGCGGGCGAAGCTCCAGGCCGAAGCGCGGGAGTTCGCCCGGGACGTCGTGATGCCGCTGGCGGACGAACTCGATCCGCAGAAGGCGGAGATGCCCCGGAGCCTCATCGACCAGATGGCCGCCAAGGGCTGGTTCGGCATCACCATCCCGGCCGAGCAGGGCGGCCTCGGCCTCGGCGTGTTCGAATATTGCCTCGTCTCGGAGGAGCTCGCCCGGGCCTGGCTCTCGGTGGGCAGCATCCTGGCGCGGGGTCAGGGTCTCGGCACCCAGACCCTCGACCCGGAGCGTCGGCAGGCTCTGCTGGAGAGGTCGGCGAAGGGGCAATGGATCGGCGGCATCGCCCTCTCGGAGCCGACCGCCGGCTCCGACCTCGCAGGCGTGCAGACCCGGGCGGAGCGCGAGGGCGACACCTGGGTGCTGACCGGGACCAAGCGCTGGGCGGGCTTCGCCAAGGCCGCCGACTTCGTCGAGGTCCTGGCCCGGACCCGCGATCCGGAACCCGGCGAGCCGCGCTCGGCCGGGCTCGAACCCTTCCTCGTGGTCAAGGAACCGGGCACCTTTCCGCCCGGCATGACCGGCCGGGTGATCGACAAGATCGGCTATCACGGCTTCCTCACCTTCGAGCTCGACCTCGACGGGGTGCGGGTGCCGGAGAGCGATCGCCTGACCGGCCTCTACGGCGACCAGGGCGCCGACGCGGATTCCGGCGGCTTCGCCTCGGTCCAGCGCGGGCTCAACATCGCGCGGGTCCACACGGCGGCCCGGGCGGTCGGGGTCGCCCGCGCGGCCCTCGAGGATTGCCAGGCCTACCTGCAGGAGCGCGAGCAGTTCGGCCACCCGATCGGCGACTTCCAGGCCCTGCGCTTCGCGCTCGCCGACATGGCGGCCGACGTCGCGCAGGCCCGCGCCTTCTGGAACCAGGTGGCGCACCTGCTCGATGCCGGCGAACCGGCCGAGAGCGAGTCGGCCATGGTCAAGCTCGTCGCCACCGAGATGGCGGTGCGGGTGACGAACCAGGCGATGCAGCTGCATGGCGGCAACGGCTACACCACCGAGCGGCGGGTGGAGCGCTACTGGCGCGACGCGCGCCTGACCACGATCTTCGAGGGGACGAGCGAGATCCAGCGCCGGATCATCAGCGACCGGATGCTGCCGAAGCCCTGACCTGCGGGAACGGGCGTCAGCGCCCGCCCATCACCAGCCGCAGCTTGTCGGCGAGATCCTCGCGCCGGTAGGGCTTGCTGAGGAGCGGCAGATCGACGGGCACGCCCTGCTCGCCGAGGGCGGAACCGGTATAGCCCGAGGCGAGCAGCACCCGCAGCCCGGTGCGCAGGGCGCGGGCGTGGGTCGCGAGTTCGACCCCGTTCATGCCCCCGGGCATGACCACGTCGGAGAACATGATGTCGATGCGCTCCGGTCCTTTCAGGCGCTCGAGCGCCTCGGCCGCGTGGGTGGCGGTCAAGGTGCGGTAGCCGAGCTCCGACAGGCTCTCGACGGCCATCTCCAGCACCGCCGCCTCGTCCTCGACGACGAGGACGACCTCGCCCTCCGCGGCCCGGCGCAAGGGGATAAGCGCGTCCGCCCGCGGCGCCTCGGCCACCGGCTGGGACGAGCGCGGCAGGTCGATGGTGATCGTGGTGCCCTGGGCCGGCACGCTCGCGACCCGGACCTGCCCCCCGCCCTGGCGGGCAAAGCCGTAGACCTGGCTCAGGCCGAGGCCGGTGCCCTTGCCGACATCCTTGGTGGTGAAGAACGGCTCGAACGCCCGGGCCGCGGTGGCCGCATCCATGCCGAGGCCGGTATCGCCGACGGAGACGCGGACGTAGTCGCCGGGCGTCAGGTCCGGCCAGGCCGCCCGGCGCTCGGGGGTGACGGCGAGGTTTTCGGTCCGGATCGTCAGGGTGCCGCCGCCCGGCATGGCGTCGCGGGCATTGACCGCGAGGTTGAGGATGGCGCTCTCGAACTGACCGGGGTCGAGGCGCACGGGATCGAGGGCCGCGTCGAGGTCGAGGACGAGGCCGACCGTCTCGCCGACGGCCCGCTGCAGCAGGCCCTGGAAGTCCTTGAGCAGATGGTTGGGATTCACCGTCTCGGGCCGCAGCACCTGCCGGCGCGAGAACGACAGCAGCTTCTCGGTGACCTCGGCTCCACGACGGGCCGCCGTCATCGCCGAGGTCGCCAGCCGCTCGACCCGCTGGGCGTTGTCGGGCCGGCGCACGATCATGTCGAGGTTGCCAACGATGACCGTGAGGAGGTTGTTGAAGTCATGGGCGACGCCGCCGGTCAGTTGGCCGATCGCCTCCATCTTCTGCGCCTGGCTCAGGCGCTGCTCGGCCTCGCGCCGGTCGGTGATATCGATCACCACGCCCGCCATGGTGGCGGGCGTGCCGTCCGCGTCGCGGCGGAGCCGCCCGCGGACGTCGATCCAGCGCTCGGCGCCGTCGCCCGCCCGGGTGATGCGGCACTGGAAGCAGAGGGTGGTCTCCGCCTGCGCCCGCGTCAGCGCGGCCTCGGCGGCGCAACGGTCCTCGGCGACGACGTGGGCGAGGAATTCGGCGAGGCCCCAACGCGGCAGCAGGCTGTCGTAGCCGAAGATCCGGTCGTGACGCGGGGTGCGCACCGACTCGCCCGTCTTCAGGTCGAGGGTCCAGTTGCCCATGTCGGCCGCCTCGAGGGCGACCGTGACGTTGTCGCGGGCGATCTCCAGCTCCGCGCGCTGGCGTTCGCTCTGGACCGCGGCGGCCTCGGCGGCGCCGTAGAGCACGTCGACCTCACGCAGGTAGACGGCCAGGACGACGATGCCGGCCGCGAGGGCTTCCAGCCGCCCGGCGAACCAGCCGACCGTGCCGCGTGCGGCGCCCGGCAGGGTGATGACATTGTCGAAGATCAGCAGGAGGAGCGAGACCGCGAGCCAGAGCTGCAGCACGCTGCGCAGGCGCGTGCGCCAGCACAGCGTGGCGAGGGCCGTCACCGTGAGGAGCACCACGGTCGGACCGACCCCGGAGGTGGTCAGCAGCCAGTAATTGTCTCCCTCCACGCTACGCGGCAGGTACGCGACATACGCGGTGACGAGCCAGGTCAACGCGACGACACCGACGGTGACTGCCAGAGCCGTCAGGATCCCGACGCGACCGACACGGGGATGCGGCACGAGACGGGGACGCCGGTCGCCTTCCATGATCGCGTAGGGCAGGGCGAAGAGCGGCGGTCCGATGTGCCACAAGGTCCAGAGCCAGGTGGTGGTGTCAGGCCCGGCGCCGACGAGGCGCCCCGGACCGAACATGCCGGGAAAGCTCAGGAGCTGTATCGCGACGATCTGGGTCGTGTAGAGGCTGCCGGCGGCCAGGACCAGGAGCGGAACCGAGCGCGTGCGCCGGTATTGCGCGAAGAACAGGTAGGTGGTGACGGCATAGACCGTGATCAGCGCGGCCTGATAACTCGGAACGAAGCCCGGCATCGCCCCGACCGGCTCGGCCACGATGGGCAGGAGCGCGAGCGTCAGCAGCCCGAAGGCCGCCGCGACGGCGACCGCGAATCGCCTCTGCGGCGCGGTGGTGCCGGCGTCCGCGAAAGTGGAAAGGCCTGGACCGCCAGCGAAATCCGGCACGATGGGGCTCCTGGCCGCGCGTCGTGGGCGGATCGCCCGGCCGACAGGACCGCCTCCGGTCTAGCATCATCCTTCCTGTCGCGACACGGTGCGCCCCAGTCCGGAGGACATGGCGGCCGCGGAAAGCCGCGTTCCGTTGCCCCGGCGTGACAGGAGATCCTCCGCGCGAAAGCGGTGGCGTCGGCATGATCGCTCCGCCCGGTACACCATCGTACCGACGACCCCGGCCGAAGGCGCATCGAACCGGCGGACCTGTCCCTAGCGCGATCAGCCCGGCCGGTCGGATCCGGCGGGTGTGGCGGCGCCCGGCGCACGTACGACGCGGGCGCAAACCAGGAACAGCGCCGCGACGCCGAGGGCGACGCTGGTCGGGGACACCGCCGCCGCGAGGCCGCCCGCGAGGGCCGAGCCGGCGACGTCGCCGAGGTTCATCGCCGCCATGTAGATCTGGAACTGCGTGGCGGAGGCGCGTCCCGCGCGGCTCGCCAGGAGCACGGTCGGCAGCAGGGCGACGTAGAGGAGGGCCGGCACGACGCTGGCCAGGCCGAGGATGACGGGACCGGTCGCGGCCTCGAGCCCGGCGCCGATCAACCCGGCCGCGGCCGCGAACGCCAGCGCGCAGGCGAGGAGGAGCGCGCGGAAGACCGGCCCCGGTCCGACGCGATCGACGGCGGTGCCGACGCCCGCCGCGCCGAGGGTTCCGGCGAGGAGCGCCAGCAGCGCCTGCAGCCGCGAGAGGGCGCCCGCATCCCAGCCATGGACCTGCACCAGCGCGACCCCGAAGGGCACCTGGAACAGCGCGAGGGCGAAGTCGACGGCGAAGCACAGCGCCAGCAGGATCGCCGCGTCCCGGCTCCGGAAGGCGGCGACGAGCCGGCGCACGAAGGAGACCGTCTCGTCCGTCCGCGACGCGCCAGCCGGGCGCCTTGGACCGCGCCACTCCAGCGCGAAGACCCGGTCGTCGGGCGCCTCGCGCACGAGGAGAGCCGTGAGCGCCGGCGGCGTGGTCAGGCAGACGAGGGCGACGGTCGCCGCGAAGAAACCGCCGGCGTCGAGGATCCAGGCGAAGATCGCGGTTCCGGCGGCGCTCCCGATGACGAAGCCTGCCCGCGTCCCGGCGCTGGTGCGGCCCAGCTCGCCGGGCGGGACGCTTCCCGCGATCATCCGGTCGGTGGCGGTGTCGGCGAGGGAGGCGGCCAGGCTGTGCAGCAGCAGCACGAGGCTGACGGCCGTCAGGCCTGGGCTGGCCCCGAGGAGGAGCAGGCCGGCGAGGCTCGCCTGCGCGCAGGCCAGGGCGAGGACGAGCCATCGGCGATACGGCCCCATGCGATAGGGCGTCTGGCGATCGATCAGCGGCCCCCAGAGCAGCGGCTGCAGCACCCAGGGCAGGCCGACGATCGCGAGGTGGCGGCCCACCTCGGTCGCGGAAGCACCGGCGGCGGCGAAGTGGTTGGCGAGCGCCGTGAGGGCGAAGCCGGCGACGATGCCCTGGTAGAGGTAGAGCAGCGTGAAGAAGATGAGCCGCCAGCGCGTATCCCGCAGGCTCGGCCGCCACGGGGTCATCGGCTCGATCCTCGTGTGCCCCTGACGCGTGTCGGTTCCCTTATCCGAAGCACCCGGCGCGCGTCACCCCGCCGGACCGGTACCTGCGAGGCGCCGGGACCGCTGGTCTCAGGCGGAGAGCCGGAAAGCGGGCTCCAGGAGGCCACGCACGCCCACGGGTACCAGCAGGGTGCGCCCGTGCTCCGGATCGGCTTCGCGCTCCTCCGGCGTCATGCCCTCATAGGCGCTGGTGACGAGGAGGTGGTCGAGGCCGGGGCCGGCGAAGGTCGGGCAGGACGGACGCGTCACCGGCAGGGGGATCGTCTTAAGCCGCGCGCCCTCCGGGCTGTAGGCGTCGAGGCAGGACGCCCCCCAGCGGGCGCACCAGATCCGGCCCTCGGCGTCGATCGCCGCCCCGTCGAGCCCTCCCGCGCCGCCGCGATGATCGTAGAGCGTCGCGGGCTCGCCCGCCGGCAGGCCCGTACGGGGATCGAGGGCGACGCGCTGAAGCAGCCCCGCCGCGGTGTCGGCGAAGTAGGCGGTCGCTCCGTCGGGCGAGAAGCAGATGGCGTTGGGGATCGTGAGGCCGCCGTAGAGGCGGGTCACGCGCGTCCCGGCCACGTGGTAGATCGTGCCACGCCCCGACTCGGCGTCGCGCCCCATGGTGCTGATCCAGAGGGCGCCGCAGGGATGGACCCGGCCGTCGTTGGACCGGGTGCCGGCCTCCTCGACCTCCAGCGGGCAGAAGAGGGTCAGCGCGCCGTCCTCGAGCGTGCGGAGATGGAGACCGTCCTCGGCCGCCAGGAGCTGGCGGCGCTCGTCGACGGCCGCGACCGCGCTCGCCATGACGGGCAACGCGTAGGACCGGGCGGTCCCCCCGGCGAGGGGCGCCGCGAACAGGCGCCGCTCCAGGATGTCGACCCACCAGGCGGTGTCGGTGCGCGGATCGTAGCAGGGACCCTCGCCGAGGTGACAGCGGGGCGCATCCAGGATCATGATGCCGACCATATCGGTTCCTCTGCGATGCGCTGCCCCGGGACGCCGAGGCGTCGGCCGCTTCGCCGCCGTGGTAACCCGGCGGCGCCTGGTCGGCCACACGGCACTTCCCCGCTCACGGCCCTGCCGGGGCCGCCCGGTCGCCACCGCGGGGTCCGGCGAGGACCGACGCGGCCCAGGTGGCCAAGCCCCCGAGAGCCAGGGCGACGCCGACCCAGCCGGTCGCGGGCAGGCCGAACCCGGCCGTGAGGGCGAGGCCGGCGAGCCACGGCCCGAGGGCATTGGCGACGTTGAAGGCGGAGTGGTTGAGGGCGGCGGCCAGGGTCTGTGCATCCTCGGCGACATCCATCAGGCGGGTCTGCAGGATGGTGGCGAGGCCGCCCCCGCAGCCGATCAGGAAGACGACCGGTCCGAGGGTCCAGAGGCTTCCGGTGGCGAACGGATACAGGGCGAGCGCGCAGGCGCTCCAGACCAGGGTAGCCCCGGCCGCCGGCATCAGTGCGCGGTCGGCGGCCCAGGCGCAGACGAGGTTGCCGACGGTGAGGCCGAGGCCGAACAGGGCGAGCACCGGCGGGATCGCGCCCGGCGACGCGTGCGTGACCTCCAGCATCGTCGAGGCGAGATAGGTGTAGACCGAGAACAGGCCGCCGAAGCCGATGGCGCCGGTGGCCAGCGTCAGCCAGACCTGGCCGCGCCGAAGGGCGCCGAGCTCCCGCAGGGCGCTGGCACCCCGTGCCGGCTCACCCAGCGGCGCCTGGATCCGCACCAGGATCGCGGTGCCCGAGGCGAGGAGGGCGACGAGACCGAAGCTCCAGCGCCAGCCGACGAGTTGGCCGATGCCGTTGGCCAGCGGCACGCCGACCACCGTCGCGACGGTCAGGCCCGCGATCACGCGCGAGACCGCCTGCGAGCGACGCTCGCGCGGCACGAGGGAGGCGGCGACCAGGGCCGCGACCCCGAAATAGGCCCCGTGCGGAAGGCCCGCGAGGAAGCGGAAGGCCAGCAGCCACGGGTAGCTCGGCGCCAGCGCCGAGAGTCCGTTGCCGAGGGCGAACAGCACCATCAGGGTGACGAGGAGGGTGCGCCGCGCGATCCGGGCCGCCAGCACCGCGATGACGGGTGCGCCCACCACCACCCCGAGGGCGTAGGCGCTGATGACGTGGCCCGCCGTGGCGGCATCGATCCCGAGATCGGGCGCGAAGGCCGGCAGCAGGCTCATCGCGGCAAATTCGGTGGTTCCGATGGCGAATCCCCCCGTGGCCAGCGCGACGAGGACGAGGGTCGGGTTCGGCCCGGGCGCCGGCGTGACCGGTGCGCCCTCCGCGGCGCCCCCGGCATCGAGCGGGGCGGTCCCGGGGAGATCGACCCTGGGGAACTCTACGAGGCTCATCGGCCGGCCCCGGCGAAGCGCAATGGATCGGGCTGGGCGCAGCCCTGCGACAGGCCCCGCTCGGGCCTCGGATAGGCGATCATGTCTCGTCGGATCCTTCGGGGGAGGCGGGTTCGAGGTCGGGCCGCGGTCAGTTCTTCGGCACCTTGCCCCTGCCCCTGCCCGGATTCGAGGTGTTCACGAGCTCGGGCGATGCCTGTGCCCGCAGGGTCTCGCGCTGGGCCTCGGTGTCGATCCGTCTGGTCCGCGTGAACGGCGCCAGTGTGATGGGTCCGCCGGTCTTCAGGGCCTCGACGATGCCCTCCAGAACCCGCACGTCCGCGTAGCCCTCCTCGCCGTCCGGCTCGGGATCCCGGCCGTTCAGGATACAGTCCGAGAAATACTTCAGTTCCCCACCGAAATGGTCGGTGTTCTTGAAGCTCTCATGCGTCTTGCTTTCGCCGAGGGTGACGGTGTGCTCCAGCGGCTTGCCGTACATGTAGCCCGGATTCACCTCGACGCTGCCCTTCGTGCCCACCACCGCATAGGTGTCGAGGGTGTTGCCGACGTAGGAGAGAGCGAACTGCGCGAGGCGGTTGCCGGGGAAGCGCAGCGTCACCGCGACCGTGTCGTCGAAGTCGCCGAGGCCCGCCTCCGGGTGGCGCACACCGACGGCCGAGACCACCTCGGTCGGCTCGTCGCCAAAGACGTAGCGGGCGGCGTTGACCGGATAAGGGCCCATGTCGAAGACCGGTCCGGCCTCGACGCTGCTCTTCGCGCGATGGTTCTCGGGCGAGACCATCTGGGTGAAGGTCGAGGTGAAGGTCAGCAGCTCGCCGAGTTTCCCTGAGCGGATCAGGTCGATGGTCGCGAGGGTCGCGGGCTCGAAGTGCAGCCGGTAAGCGACCATCAGCTTCGCCGCGGACGCATTCGCGGCGTCGAGGATCTCTCGGCATCGCGCGGTCGTGACCTCCAGGGGCTTCTCGACCAGCACGTGAATGCCCGCCTTCAGGGCGGGGATCGCGAACTCCGCGTGGCGCCAGTTCGGCGTGGCGAGGTAGATCGCGTCGATCGTGCCCGAGGCCAACAGGTCGCCGAACTGGTCGTAGGTGTAGGACTGGTCGACGCCGTACTGCTCGCCGACGCCGCGCGCCTTCTCGGGATCGCCGGTGACGAAGGCGACCACCTCGGAATTGCCGGTTTGCGCCACCCCCGGCAGCATGGCCTCCTGGGTGATGTCGCCGAGGGCCACGAAGGCGTAGCGGACCTTCCTGCCGGAGGTCAGGCCGAGGGCGGATGCGAGGCTCATGGGGTCTCCGGGCGTGCGGCGGGCGAGCGGATCGAGCCGGAAACGCCTCGCCGTGACCAGACCGCTGAAGGGATGCGTGTCCCGTCAACTGTGCCCCGCTGCGAATGTTGCATAGGGATGCAGTCCAGCGCACATGGATGCCCTGCGCCGCATGCAGGACGCGCCGGAGAACGCGACAGGTGACCAGGCAGCGTCCGCCCTCATCGATCGCCGTCGCCCGGCTGGCGGGGGTCTCACAATCGGCCGTGTCGCGGACGTTCACGCCGGGCGGCATCGTCTCACCGGCGACGCGCGCCAGGGTTCTGGCGGCCGCCGAGGCGCTGGGCTACCGGCCGAACCTCCTGTCGCGCTCCCTCACCACCGGACGCTCCGGGATCGTCGCCGTGGCGGTGGGTGGCCTCTCCAACCCCTTCCACGCCATGGCCCTGGAGAGCTTCGCGTCCGGCCTCCAGCGGATGGGACGGCAGGTCATGCTGGTCGTCGTCGCTGACGAATGGGCCCTCGGCTCGGCCGTGGAACTGTTGTCCGGGTATCAGGTCGATGCGGTGCTCAGCTCGCTCTCGGTGAACGCGGCCGACGTCGCGGACGCCCTGACGCGCTTCGCCGTGCCGATCGTGACGATGAACTCCTCGGTGACGACCCGCTTCGTCCGCACGGTGGCGGCCGACGATCACGGGGCGGGGATCGCGGTCGCGAAGCACCTGCACGCGCAGGGCGCACGCCGCTTCGGCTACATCGCGGGCCGAGCGGGCACGCTCGCCCAGGAGCGCCGCGAAGCCGGCTTCCGGCAGGGCCTGGCGGAATTGGGCATCACGCAATGCGCACGGGCGCAGGGCGACCACCACCATGGCGGCGGCTGCGCGGCGGTGCGCGCGATGTACGGCGCGGCCCGGAAAACGGGCTCGGCGACGGGACTGGACGGCCTGTTCTGTCTCAACGACCTGACGGCGATGGGCGCTATCGACACCCTCCGGGACGCGTTCGGCCTGCGCTGCCCGGAGGACGTACTGGTCGCCGGCTACGACAACGTCGCGGCCTCGGCTTGGCCGCCCTATCGCCTGACCACCGTCGATGTCGGGCTCGACCGGATCGCGGAGCAGGCCTTCGCCCTGATGGAGGCGGCGGAGGGCGAACCGTCCGAAGTGCTGGTGACGCCGCAACTGGTCCTGCGGGCGAGCACCCGGCGCTGACGGAGCGCGGCGTATCTCGACAACCAGCCGACGCTTATCCGGGATCGCTGGCCATCGCGAAGGTTCTGCGCCCGAGCCCGAGATCCGAACGGCGGCGCGCTCCGGGTCTCGAGAGCCGCTCCGTCACGAACCGGGACCCCTGCCTCCGGAGCACGCGGTTCGCCTTGGGGTGGGGGCTGCGGGACCTCGATCCCGCATCCTGTGGCCCGGGCGGCCAAACCTTTGGCCGCCCGGATCGTCTCAGATCGCTTCCGACCGCGTTGCCTCGGCCCACGGCATCGGGCGGATGCCTGCTACGAGCAGCCGGTCGTCGAGCCGCAGGTGTCGCACTTCAGGCAGGTGCCGTTGCGGACGAGCGTGAAGTTCGCGCATTCCGGACAGGCCTCGCCGACATAGCCCTTCATCTTCGCCTCGGCACGGCGGTCGGAGACCGTCCGCTCGGGCTTGATCGGATCGGGCTTGGCGAAGGGGAGGGCATTGACCAGTGCCTCGGCCTGACCGGCCTGCATCGGCTCGGCCTTCAGCGCCGTGGCACCGCGCAGGGCGTGGACCACCCCGCCGGCCGGGGCGGTCTGGCCGGAGGTCGCCGCACCGACCCCGACGGTGCCGCCGGCCGGGCCGCCCTGGATCAGGGTGAGGCGGTCGGCCGAGCCGCGGAGGAGACCGCGGGAGACGACGCTGGCCGCCGTGGTCTCGGACTTGCCGGGCTCCCGGGTGGTGTCGGTCTCGCCGCCGCCGATCACGGTGCCGCCGATCTCGGACGGGTTGACGTGGGCGAGGTCGGCACGGCCGAGGTAGGACACGGCCAGCTCGCGGAACACGTAGTCGAGGAGCGAGGTCGCGTTCTTGATCGCGTCGTTGCCCTGCACGAAGCCCGCCGGCTCGAAGCGGGTGAAGGTGAAGGCCTCGACGTATTCCTCCAGCGGCACGCCGTACTGGAGTCCCAGCGAGATCGCGATGGCGAAGTTGTTCATCAGGCTGCGGAAGGTGGCGCCCTCCTTGTGCATGTCGATGAAGATCTCGCCCAGGCGCCCGTCATCGTACTCGCCGGTGCGCAGGTAGACCTTGTGACCGCCGACGACGGCCTTCTGGGTGTAGCCCTTCCGGCGATGGGGCATCTTCTCGCGGGAGCGGATGCGTTCGACGCGCTCGATCACCCGCTCGACGATCTTCTCCGCGACCTGCGCGGCCTTGGCGGCGGCAGGCGCCGCGATCAGCGCCTCGACCATCTCCTCGGCATCGTCGTCCTCGTCGGCGATCAGGGCCGAGTTCAGGGGCTGCGACAGCTTCGAGCCGTCGCGGTAGAGGGCGTTGGCCTTAAGCGCCAGGGTCCAGGACAGCTTGTAGGCGTTCTTGCAATCCTCGACGGTGGCGTCGTTGGGCATGTTGATGGTCTTGGAAATCGCCCCCGAGATGAAGGGCTGCGCCGCCGCCATCATGCGGATGTGGCTCTCCACCGAGAGGTAGCGCTTGCCGATGCGGCCGCACGGGTTGGCGCAGTCGAACACCGCGTAGTGCTCCGGCTTGAGGAAAGGAGCTCCCTCAAGGGTCATGGCACCGCAGATATGGGTGTTGGCCGCCTCGATGTCCTTCTTCGAATAGCCGAGGAAGGGCAGGATCTCGAAGGTCGGGTCGGCGAGCTTCTCGGCCGGGACTTTGAGAACGTCCTTGAGGAAGTCGTCGCCCAGGGTCCAACGATTGAAGACGAACTTGATGTCGAAGGCCGACTTCAGGCCCGCCTCGATCACCGCGAGCTTGTCGTCGGTGAAACCCTTGGCGCGGAGCGACCCGGGATTGATCGCCGGGGCCTGGCCCATCGAGCCGTGGCCGACCGCGTAGGCCTCGATCTCGGCGATCTCGGATTCGCGGTAGCCGAGGGTGCGCAGGGCGTCCGGCACCGCGCGGTTGATGATCTTGAAGTAGCCGCCGCCGGCCAGCTTCTTGAACTTCACCAGGGCGAAGTCGGGCTCGATGCCGGTGGTGTCGCAATCCATCACGAGGCCGATCGTGCCGGTCGGCGCGATCACAGTGGCCTGCGCGTTGCGGTAGCCGTGCTCTTCGCCGAGCTGCAGGGCGCGGTCCCAGGCGAGCTTCGCCCGCTCGGCGATGTCGGCCTGGGGCACGTTGGCGAGGTCGAGCGGCACCGGAGCGATGGAGAGGAACTCGTAGCCCTCCGCCTCGCCGTAGGCGGCGCGGCGGTGGTTGCGGATCACCTTGAGCATGGCGTCCGCGTTCTCCTCATAGGCTGGGAAGGCCCCGAGTTCGCCGGCCATCTCGGCGGAGGTGGCATAGGCCACGCCGGTCATGATCGCGGTCAGCGCACCGGCCAGCGCCCGGCCCTTGTCCGAGTCGTAGGGCAGGCCCATGCTCATCAGGAGGCCGCCGATATTGGCGTAGCCGAGGCCCAGCGTGCGGTAGCGGTACGAGAGCTCGGCGATCTCCTTCGAGGGGAACTGCGCCATCATCACCGAGATCTCGAGCACGACCGTCCAGAGACGGTTGAGATGCTCGAAGGCGGCCACGTCGAAGTGGTTCGAGGCGCGGTCGTACATCGTCAGCAGGTTGGCCGAGGCCAGGTTGCAGGCGGTGTCGTCGAGGAACATGTACTCGGAACACGGGTTCGAGGCCCGGATCCGCCCGCCCGCCGGACAGGTGTGCCAGTCGTTCATCGTGGTGTTGAAGTGCAGGCCCGGATCCGCCGAGGCCCAGGCGGCCTCGCCGATCTTCTCCCAGAGTTCGCGCGCCGGCAGGGTCTTCGTGGTCTTGCCGGTGGTGCGGGCCTTCAGCTCCCAGGACGCATCGTTCTCGACGGCGCGCAGGAAGTCGTCGGTCAGGGAGACCGAGTTGTTCGAGTTCTGGCCGGCCACCGTGAGGTAGGCCTCGGAATCCCAGTCGGTGTCGTAGACGGGGAAGTCGATCTTGGTGAAGCCCTGGCGGGCGAACTGAATCACGCGCTTCGTGTAGGAATCCGGCACCGCATCCTTGCGGGCGGCCTTGACGGCCTTCTTCAAGACGGGGTTGCGCTCGGGGTCGAAGCAGGCGTCGCCCTCGGCCTCGCACTGGGTGCAGGCCTTCATCACGGCGGTGAGGTGCTTGGAGACGATCTTGGAGCCGGTGACGAGGGCGGCGACCTTCTGCTCCTCCTTCACCTTCCAGTCGATGTACTGCTCGATATCCGGGTGATCGATGTCGACGATGACCATCTTGGCCGCGCGCCGGGTGGTGCCGCCCGACTTGATCGCGCCGGCCGCCCGGTCGCCGATCTTGAGGAAGGACATCAGGCCGGAGGACTTGCCGCCGCCGCCGAGCTTCTCGTTCTCGCCGCGCAGCAGGGAGAAGTTCGATCCGGTGCCCGAGCCGTACTTGAACAGGCGCGCCTCGCGGACCCACAGGTCCATGATGCCGCCCTCGTTGACGAGGTCGTCCTGCACGCCCTGGATGAAGCAGGCATGCGGCTGCGGATGCTCGTAGGACGAGGCGGACTTCGTCAGCTCACCGGTGCGGTAATCGACGTAATAGTGGCCCTGCGCCGGGCCATCGATGCCGTAGGCCCAGTGCAGGCCGGTGTTGAACCATTGCGGCGAGTTCGGCGCCACCATCTGCCGGGCGAGCATGAAGCGCAGCTCGTCGAGGAACGCCGAGGCGTCCTCCTCGGAGGTGAAGTAGCCGCCCTTCCAGCCCCAGTAGGTCCAGCAGCCGGCGAGGCGGTCGAAGACCTGCGTCGAGGAGATCTCGGAGACGTAGCGCTCGGCCTCGGGCAGTTCGGCCAGCGCGGCGAGATCCGCCTCGGAGCGCCACAGGAACGACGGCACGTCGTTCTCCTCGACCTTCTTCAGGGCCGCGGGCACGCCGGCCTTGCGGAAGTACTTCTGCGCGAGCACGTCGCTGGCCACCTGGGACCAGCTTTCCGGTACCTCGATCCCGTCGAGGCGGAAGACCGTCGAACCGTCCGGGTTGCGGATCTCGCTCAGGGTCTTGCGAAAGGGGATCGTCGCGTAGGGGGATTGTCCGGCCGTGGTATGGCGCCGCTCGAACCGCATGGAACCTGTCTCCCGAGCCGCCTGGTAGAAGCGCGGCGCCGTGTCGAAGAATGCTGAAGGCACACGTCCGCGAACGCCGCGAAGCGCTGGAACGGGTATCGAAAATTCGGTGATCCGCCGGTGACGCGACAGCCTCGGCGATGATCCGAAGGTATGCCGGCCGGGGGTCTCACGTCAATAACTAGTGTGCCGGCTGCATGTTCCTGGCTAGATGTAGTGGGTCATGTCTTAATCCTGTGGATATCGCCGGGCGGTTCGTAAGTGCCCTTTCGGCATGGCGGATTCCGACGCGAAAAATTTTCTCCCCACAGGGTGCACCCGGCGCTGCACCGGTTGGGCCATGGTTAATGCCGGCGGTGTGGGATTTCCGCCGCATTCGCTGCCGGCCCGTCGCGTCGCGGAGCCGCCGCGCGACTGGACTTCGGGGATGCGCCTCACCATAGTCCGCGCCGATACTCGATGGCGGGGCGCGGGCGCCCCATTCAGGCGAACGCGATGGCTCTCAAGGACACGCTCCTGCGGATCTTCACCTGGTGGAACGGGCAGACGATGTCGCTCGCGCTCTACACAGCGCGCAGCGGACAGCGCGTCGGCACGGACGATCTCGGCAACGTCTATTACCGCGCTCAGGGACCGCTGATCGACCGCTCGGTGGGCACTGAGCGGCGCTGGGTGGTCTATAACGGCTATGCCGATGCCTCGAAGGTGCCGCCGGGCTGGCGCGCCTGGCTCTGCCACAACGGCGACGTGCCCCCGAGCGAGCAGGACTACGTCCCGCGCGCCTGGCAGAAGCCCCACGTGGAGAATCTCACCGGCACCAGCGGCGCCTACCGGCCGCGCGGCTCGCAGCTGAACGTCGGCCAGCGCCCCGCCGCCACCGGCGACTACGTGCCCTGGAGCCCGGGCAACTGAGGGCAGGGCTCCCGATCGGGGCCGGCCCTTTTTCCACCAATCTTCGCGCGCTTAAGAACACCTCGCGTCGTCGTGCCCGCCCGGGGCGCCAGCGAGGAGGGTCGCCCGTGAGCCACAGCACAGCAGGATCGTCTCGCTCCGTGATCAAGCGCCTCCTCCTCGCGTCGGTCGCGATCGGCCTGTGCAGCCTCCCGGCGGCCGCCGACAAGATCAAGAACCCGACCGCGGTGTTCTCGGGCCTCGACAAGATCACCGGCCGCATCGTCTCCTTCGAGGTCGCGGTGGACGAGACGGTCCAGTTCGGCGCGCTGCAACTGACGCCGCGGGTCTGCTACAGCCGCCCGCCGACCGAGAGCCCGAAGACCACCGGCTTCCTCGAGGTCGACGAGGTCACCCTCGACAACAAGTACCGCCGCATCTTCACCGGGTGGATGTTCGCCGCCAGCCCGGGCCTGCACGCGATCGAGCATCCGATCTACGACGTCTGGCTCGTCGATTGTAAGGGTGGTTCCGACGTCATCGCCGAGGCCCGCGAGCAGGAGGACATGCCCGCCATGGCCGCGAAGCCGGAGAAGACCCGGCGCCCGAAGAGCGGCCAGGACGCGACGCGCACCGCCCAGCAGGTCAACCCGAACGGCCAGGTGGATGTCGAGGCGCCCCGCGGCGTCCCGGTCCAGCCCAAGCAGAAGCCTTCGCGCAAGTTCTTCCCGTCGAACGAGGGACCCGCCCCGGCTCCGCCGCCGCAGCAGCAGCCGCAATCGCTGTTCGACGCGCTGTTCCGCTAGAACGGGCCCGCGTCGCACTCTAGCCATGGGCCAGCGCATCCAGGGCCTGCTGCCCGCGCACGGACCCGTCGCCCGGCCACACGTTCCAGTCCGCCGGCAGGACGATCGCCTCGGCCAGACGTCGCTTGTAGACGTGGCGCGGCAGTTCCTCGGCCCCGAACTGCATCAAATGGTCGGTCACGAACTGCGTGTCGGCGAGGCGGTAGCCGCCCGCGCGCAGGCGGGCCACGAGGTGCACCAGGGCCACCTTCGAGGCGTCGCGCACGGTGTGGAACATGCTCTCCCCGAAGAAGGCGGCCCCGAGGGAGACGCCGTAGAGGCCGCCGACCCGGTGTCCGTCGAGGAATACCTCCACCGTGTGGGCGTGCCCGGCATCGAACAGGGCTCCGTAGAGTTCGCGAATTCGGCCGTTGATCCATGTCCGCTCGGCATCGCCCCGCGGCGCGGCGCAGCCGGCGATGACCGCATCGAAATCCCGGTCGGTCCGAACCTCGAACACGTCCGAGCGCACCGTGCGGGCGAGCCGCTTGGCGACGTGGAAGCCATCGAGGGGCAGGACGCCCCGCGCCCGCGGCTCGACCCAGTAGATGGCCGGGTCGTCGGCATCCTCCGCCATGGGAAAGATGCCGGCCGCATACGCCTTCAGCAGGATCTCGGGCGTGATCTCGACGCGGTCGCCATCGTACATGGTCCGATTTTGAAGCGGCGCCGCACGGAAGGCCAGAGGCAGGCAGGTCGCATGGCCGTCCGAAGACACGAAAAAGGCCAGACGCGAAAAAGGGCGAGGCCTCGCGGCCCCGCCCTCGCATCCCGGATCCGGATACCGCTCAGAAGTTCGGGCCGCCCGAAGTGGTGCCGAGGTTCGGAACGATCCGGTTCGGCTGCTCGGCATTTCCGCCCTTCGCCGAGTCCTCGAAGATCGCCTCGCGGTTGGTGGTGTAGGGTGCCTCGACCACGGAGCCCGTCACGTCCATGTCGAGCCGGCCGTCGGCGTTGCGATAGCCGCCATAGACCGACGGGTTGTCGATCGGGCCACGGGTCGTGCCGCCGGCCTGCGGGAAGGCCCGCTCGGGCTGGCCGACATTGCCGGACGGCGACTGCGCGAGGGCGGCCGAGGCGATCAGGGACGCGGCAACGAAGGTGAGCGTGAAGGTGCGCATGGAAGTCTTTCGGACGTTCGATCGTTAGGAAAATTCGGTCGCTGGTGGAGAGAGGCTCGCTGGGCCGCGAAGCCGAAACCGTCTCCGCCCGACCGACGTGGTGGAAGAAGTCCTGACCGAACAAAGCGTTCCGGAAGGTCCTTTGCTGGCAATCGGTCGCAGCGTGACGCCCTGGAAGAGTCTGAGATCATTCCCATGCGCCCGGCGATCGCCCTCGAAAAGCTCAGTTTGGAACCGTGCGACCGAGGCTTGACCGCAAAAAGATACCGCTCAGCTCATGGTCGCAGTCATTCACGCGCAACTCGGTTGTGCGCAATCGCACATCCGGTACCCGGCATGGGTCGTTGATTCAGTGAGATCAAGAAAAAAGCCGGCCCGTTTCGGGGCCGGCTTCGTGGGGTCGTCGATCGTGGCAGGGCGGAACCGGCCTTGCGCTCAGCGGGCGGGGCCGCCGGAAGTGCTGCCGGTGTTCGGGACGCCGCGGTTTGTGTCGTTGGCGTTGCCGCCCTTGGCCGAGTCGATCGCGCCGGCGCCAGGGACCATGCCGCGCTCGCCGACCGGCGCCGTCGCGGCACCCGGGTTCGGGGCCATGTCGCGGGTCGAGGGATTGTCGATCGGACC
Organism: Methylobacterium sp. Leaf104; assembly: GCF_001422885.1. GTDB lineage: Bacteria > Pseudomonadota > Alphaproteobacteria > Rhizobiales > Beijerinckiaceae > Methylobacterium. Next base: position 253,716 of record NZ_LMMZ01000023.1, read on the forward strand.
GCGGGTGGTCCCGCCGGCCTGCGGCACGGCCCGCTCGGGCTGGCCGACATTGCCGGACGGCGACTGGGCAAGGGCGGGACCGGCGAGGAGAAGGCCGGCGAGGAGAGGGATCGTCAGGCGCACGGGAGAGTCGTTCCTTCGAATGCGGCTCGGCCGATGCGGAACACACCGCCGAGCCTGTGAGAACGCAGGGAAACGGGTGTGCGCCCGCCCTGTTCCTCCCCTGACGCTCAGGGCTCGTCGAGGCCGCCGTCGGCGAGGAATCCCTCGAGCCAGTGGATGTCGTAGTCCCCGTTCTGCACATCCGGGTTGCGCACGAGGGTGCGGAACAGCGGCAGCGTGGTGTCGACGCCGTCGACCACGAACTCGTCCAGCGCCCGGCGCAGGCGCATCAGGCATTCGTTGCGGGTGCGCCCGTGCACGATGAGCTTGCCGATCAGCGAATCGTAGTTCGGCGGGATCCTGTAGCCCTGGAACACCGCCGAATCGACCCGGACACCAAGGCCGCCGGGCGGATGGAAGTAGGTGATCAGGCCGGGCGACGGACGGAAGGTCGCCGGATGCTCGGCATTGATCCGGCACTCGATGGCGTGCCCCTCGACCCTGATCTCGTCCTGCGTCATCGACAGCGGCAGGCCGGCGGCGACGCGGATCTGCTCGTTCACGAGGTCGATCCCGGTGATCATCTCGGTGACCGGATGCTCGACCTGAATGCGGGTGTTCATCTCGATGAAGTAGAAGTTCCCGTCCTCGTAGAGGAACTCTACGGTTCCGGCGCCGAGATACTGCAGTTCCTGCATCGCGCGGGCGCAGATCCCACCGATCTCGGCCCGCATCTCGGCGTTGAGGGCCGGCGAACCGCCTTCCTCCCAGACTTTCTGGTGCCGGCGCTGGAGCGAGCAGTCGCGCTCGGCGAGGTGTACCGCGTTGCCGCGCCCGTCGCCGAGCACCTGCACCTCGATGTGGCGCGGCTTCTCCAGGTACTTCTCCAGGTAGACCGCATCGTCGCCGAAGGCCGCCTTGGCCTCGGTGCGGGCCATGCCCAGGGCCTGTTCCAGATCGGCCTCGCTGCGGGCCACCTTCATGCCGCGGCCGCCGCCGCCGGAGGCCGCCTTGACCAGGACCGGGTAGCCGATCTCGGCGGCGATCCGCTTGGCCTCCTCGGGATCCTCGACGCCGCCCTCGGAGCCGGGCACGCAGGGGATGCCCAGGCGCTTGGCGGTGCGCTTGGCCTCGATCTTGTCGCCCATGATGCGGATGTGCTCCGCCTTGGGACCGATGAAGCCGATGTTGTGGTGGGCCAGCACCTCGGCGAACCGGGCGTTCTCGGAGAGGAAGCCGTAGCCCGGATGGACCGCGTCGGCGCCGGTGATCTCGCAGGCGGCGATGATCGAGGGGATGTTGAGGTAGCTGTCGCGGGCCGCCGGCGGCCCGATGCAGACGCTCTCGTCGGCGAGGCGCACGTGCATGGCATCGGCATCGGCTGTGGAGTGGACCGCCACCGTGGCGATCCCGAGTTCCTTGGCCGCACGCAGGATGCGCAGGGCGATCTCGCCCCGGTTGGCAATCAGGATCTTGTCGAACATGGGTGCGGCCCTGCTCACTCGATGACGAGGAGGGGTTCGCCGAACTCGACGGGCTGGCCGTCCTCGACGAAGACGGCGGTGACGGTACCGGCGCGGGGCGCGAGGATCTCGTTGAAGGTCTTCATTGCCTCGATGAGCAGGAGCTTGTCGCCCGCCGCGACCGTCGAGCCGACATCGACGAACAGCTTCGCCTCCGGCGACGGCCGACGATAGGCGGTGCCCACCATCGGGGAGGGGACCGAGCCGGGATGTCCGGCGCCGGCCTTGCGGTCGAGGCCGCCGCCGGGACCGGGGACCGGGGCAGCGACGGCGGCCATCGCGGGAGCCGGAGCCGGCGCGGGAGCCGCCACCTGCACCTGGACCGCCTCGATGCGGCGGGCGACGCGGATGCGCAGATCCCCCTTCTCGACCTCGATCTCGCTGAGATCGGTCTCGTTGATGAGCTTGGCGAGCTCGCGGACGAGCTCCGGATCGAAGGGGTCGTTCTTGGACATCGGCTCCTTGGGCATCGGCTCGGTCGTCTTCAGGTCAGGCGCAGGGCGCGGCTCGTGTCGCTCGGAGATGTCGACGCCGCGCGGAACACGCAAGGCGGCGTCGGCTCGGATCTTCGTTGAAGGGTCGGCTCAGCAGCTGGCGTGGCCGCACTGGCGGACGTCGGTGATCGTCTTGCGGATCGGCTCGATGCCGACGGCGCCGGGGATGATCTCGTCGCCGATGATGAAGGCGGGCGTGCCCGACAGGCCGAGCTTGTCGCCGAGGCCGACATTCTCGGAGAGGGCGGCCTTCACCTCGGGACCCTGCGCGTCCTTCGTCAGGCGGGCGACGTCGAGGCCCATCTCCTTGCCCACGGCCAGCGCCCGCTCACCGTTCACCCGGCCCTTCGACTCGAGGAGCTTGGTGTGGAATTCGAAGATCTTGTCGCCCTTGAGCTGCTGCTTGGCGGCGAGGGCGATCTTGCTCGCCTCGAGGGATTCGGCGCCGAGCACGGGGAAATCCTTGAGCACCACGCGCAGCTTCGGGTCGCCCTTGATCAGGGCCTGGATGTCCGTGAGCGCCTTGCGGCAATAGCCGCAATTGTAGTCGAAGAACTCGACCAGCGTGACGTCGCCGTTCGGGTTGCCCGCGACGACGCCGTGGGGCGAGTTGACCAGCGCCTCGCGGGATTCCTTGAGGGCCGCCGACTGCGCCAGCTTCTGGGTCTCCTGCTGGCGGCGCTCGCCCTCGGCGATCGCCTCCTGCAGCACCTCGGGGTTCCTGACGAGGTAGTCCTTGATGATCCCCTCGATCGCCTGGCGCTGCGGATCCGAGAAGACGGCGGCCGGGGCGGTCTGGCCCGGCGTGGTCTGGGTCGGGGTGGTCTGCGCCACCGCGGCGCCGAGGGTGCCGGCGAGGATCGTCGCGGAGAGCAGGGAACGGAAGAGAGGCATACGTCCTCGCGGGGCGGGACCGGTCAGGCGTGGGCCGGCCATCAGGGATCGTCGTCGGTGCGACATGCGGTTAGCGGCCGGGTTAGGCGTTTTCGCGGCGGCCGGTCAATCACCGAATGGTGGGTTTGGCCCCGGCCCGGCGCAGCGGCTATGACGGAGCCGATGAACCAGCCGCCGATCCTCTCCCCGAACCTGCCCTCCGAGCGTGCGGCCCGCGTCGCCCCGTTCCTCGCCATGGACGTGATGTCCGCCGCCGCCGCCCGCGAGGCGCGCGGGGAGGGCGTCGTCCACATGGAGGTCGGACAGCCCTCCGCGCCGGCACCGCGCGCCGTGATCGCATCGGCGCAGGCGGCCCTCGCGACCGGCGCCCTGCCTTACACCCAGGCCCTCGGGCTTCCGGCCCTGCGCGAGCGCATCGCCCGCCACTATGCCGACACCTACGGGGTCACGGTCTCACCGAGCCGGATCGTCGTGACCACCGGCTCCTCGGCGGGGTTCGTGCTCGCTTTCCTCGGCCTGTTCGACGCCGGTGCCCGCATCGCGATCCCACAGCCGGGCTACCCGGCCTATCGGAGCCTGCTCAACGCCCTCGACCTCGTGCCCGCCCCCCTGATGCTGCAGGACGCCGACCGCTTCGCCCCGACCGGCGCCGCCCTCCGGGCCCTGCACGAGCGGGAGGGCCTGTCCGGCATCCTGGTGATGAGCCCGGCCAACCCGTCCGGCACCGTGATCGAGCCGGCGCGCCTCGCCGACCTCTGCGCCACGGCCCGTGCCCTCAACCTGCGATTCATCTCGGACGAGATCTATCACGGGCTCGCCTACGGCGTGCCGACCGAGACGGCCCTGCGCTGCGACGACGATGCGATCGTCATCAACTCGTTCTCGAAGACCTGGTGCATGACGGGCTGGCGCATCGGCTGGATGGTGGTGCCGGACTGGCTGGTCCGGCCCGTCGAGCGGCTCGCGCAGAACCTCTACATCTCGGCGCCCTACCTCTCGCAGGTCGCCGCCCTCGCGGCCTTCGACGCGGTGGAGGAGGTCGAGGCCGTGCGGGCCGGCTACGCCGCCAACCGCGCCCTGCTCCTCGATGCCTTCCCGGCCCTCGGCCTCGGGCGGACGCACCCGGCCGACGGGGCCTTCTACCTCTACGCCGACGTCTCCAACCTCACCGACGACTCCGTCGCCTTCTGCCGGCGCATGCTCGACGAGGCGGGCGTCGCGGCGACACCGGGACTCGATTTCGACGGCCGGGACGGTGGCCACCACGTCCGGTTCTCGTTCGCCGGCTCGACGGCCGATTGCGTCGACGCAGTCCGGCGCCTCAAGGGCTGGCTGCGCTGAAAACGCGAAACGGGGCAGGCGCGACGCCCACCCCGCTTCCCGTCGATCCCTCAGGGACGATCACTCACCCGTCAGGGCCGCCTTGGTCCGGGACCACCAGCCGGCACGCTTCGGACGATCCGGATCGGACGGCGGCGTCAGCACCACCGCGACCGGCTCGGGCTTCGGCGCCGGCTCGGCAGCCTGCGGCGACTCGGCCCGGGGCTCGGCCTCGGTCCGGGGCTCGGGATCCACGGGCAGTTCCATCGCCACCGGCGCGGTGCTCTCGGGGGCGGTGGGCGCCACGGCCTCGGACACCGCCTCGGCGCTCACCGGCTCCTCGCCGCCGAGGAAGGCAGACGGCGCGTCGGCCGCCCCCTCGTCGCCCTCGACCGAAGCGACCGGCCGGTCGCCGTGAGCGTCGTCACCGAAGGTCTGCTGGCCCGGCTCCTGACGCGCGGCCTCCGGATTGGCAGACTCGCCGTCGCGGCCACGACCGTCGCGGTCGCGACCCCGGCCGCCACGGCGGCCCCGGCGGCGGCGGCGACCGCTGCCGTCGTCCTCGCCGGAGGCCGGCATCTCGCCCGAGGCGACGGTCTCGTCGCCCTCCGCCTGCGCAGCGACGTCCTCGGACTCCTCGCCCTCACCGTCCTCGTCGTTCTCGGAGGCCGACCCTTCGCCGCCGGCCTGCTCACCGGTCTCGTGGCGACCGCCGCGACGCCGACGCCGACGACGGCGACCGCCGCGGCCCTCGCCGCCATCGGCCGCCTTCTCGTGGGACTCGTCGGCGGGCGCGCCGGCCTCGACCTCCTCGGATTCGGCCTCGACGGCTTCCTCCTCGATCTCCGGATCGAAATCCTCCTCCGGCTCCAGGGCGGAATTGATCGCCACGGCGCGGACGCCGGTCACCGGACCCTCGGCGCGCACCGCCGGTTCGCCGCGGTCGAGCTGGAAGGCTGAGGTGGCAGCCAGGCGCTCGTCGGCCGCGATGGTCAGGGAGACCCCGAAGCGCACCTCCAGCTCGCGCAGATGCGCGCGCTTCTGGTTGAGGATGTAGAGCGCGACCTCGGTGCGGGTGCGCAGGACGAGGTTGTGGGTCGTGCTCTTGAGGAGCGATTCCTCGATGGCGCGCAGGATCTGCAGGGCCACCGAAGCGGTCGCCCGGACGTAGCCGGACCCGCCGCAATGGATGCAGGGCAGGGACGAGCTCTCCAGCATGCCGGTGCGGATGCGCTGGCGGCTCATCTCGAGCAGGCCGAAGGGGGAGATCCGCCCGACCTGGATGCGCGCGCGGTCGTTCTTCAGGCAGTCGTTGAGCTTCTTCTCGACGGCGCGATTGTTGCGCTTCTCTTCCATGTCGATGAAGTCGATCACGACCAGGCCGGCGAGATCGCGCAGGCGCAGCTGGCGGGCGACCTCCTCGGCCGCCTCCAGGTTGGTTCGGAGCGCCGTGTCCTCGATGTCGTGCTCGCGGGTCGAGCGACCCGAGTTCACGTCGATGGAGACAAGGGCCTCCGTCGGGTTGATGACGAGGTAGCCGCCCGACTTCAGGGTGACGTGGGTGGAGAACATCGCGTCGAGCTGCTGCTCGACCCCGTAGCGCGCGAAGATCGGCGTCGAATCGCGATAGGGCTGCACGACCTTGGACTGACCAGGCATCAGCATGCGCATGAAGTCGCGCGCCTCGCGATAGGCCTCGTCGCCCGCCACCAGGATGTCGTCGATGTCCTTGTTGTAGAGGTCGCGGATGGCGCGCTTGATCAGCGAGCCCTCTTCGTAGACCAGGGCCGGGGCCGAGGAGGACAGCGTCAGCTCGCGCACGCTCTCCCACAGGCGCATCAGGTACTCGAAGTCGCGCTTGATCTCGGGCTTGGTGCGCGAGGCGCCGGCCGTGCGCAGGATCACGCCCATCCCCTCGGGCACCTCCAGGTCCTGGGCGACCTCCTTGAGGCGCTTGCGATCGGCGGCCGACGTGATCTTGCGGGAGATGCCGCCGCCACGGCCGGTGTTCGGCATCAGCACCGAGTAGCGTCCGGCCAGGGACAGGTAGGTGGTCAGCGCGGCCCCCTTGGTGCCGCGCTCCTCCTTGACGACCTGTACCAGGATGATCTGGCGGCGCTTGATCACTTCCTGGATCTTGTAGTGCCGACGATAGGTGCGCGGGCGCTCCGGGATCTCGGCCAGGGCGTCGCCGCCGACCTGCGCGATCTTCTGCGGACGCTCGCCGTCCTCGCCCTCGCTCTCCTCCTCGTCGTCGTCCTCGTCGTCCTCGTCCGAATCGTCGTCGTCATCCTCGGACTCGTCATCCGACTCGTCCTCGTCGGAATCTTCGTCGCTCTCGTCCGAATCGTCCGCGTCCGACTCGTCCTCGGCGGTGGATTCTGCGACGGGAGCTGCGCCGACCTCGGAGGCAACGGCGTCACCCATGGGCGCAGCTTCGAGCGCGAGCTCGGCGGCCGGCTCCACGGGCGCCTCGGCGGTGGCGCCGGCGGGGGCCGCCTCGTCGGACGACGGCGCGTCCGACCTGGACGCCTCGGATGCCTCCGAGGGCTCGCCGCCGGACAGGGCGACCTGCGGCAGGTCGGCGGATTCGTCGCTGCCGGGCAGGACCGACGGCGGCGCGTTGCCGAGGCCGCCTTCGAGCAGCGCGTCGGCGACGCCGATCGCCGGATCGTTCGAGGAATCCGGATTGTCGAAGGTCCCGACGGCCGACAGGTCGACGACGTCCTCGGACGTTACCGTCTCGGACGTACGCGCCTTCTTTGCCGAGGTGCCGTCGCGACGGCCGCGCGAGCGGCGGCGGGGCTTGCGCTCCTCGCGCTCACGGTGCTCCTCGGCCTCGCGGGCCTCGTCCTCGAGCAGGGCCTGACGGTCCGCGAGGGGGATCTGGTAATAGTCCGGGTGGATCTCGCTGAAGGCGAGGAATCCGTGGCGGTTGCCGCCGTACTCGATGAAGGCGGCCTGGAGCGAAGGCTCCACGCGGGTCACCTTAGCGAGATAGATGTTGCCGCGAAGCTGGCGCCGGTTGGCCGCCTCGAAATCGAATTCCTCGACCCTAGAACCGTGGACCGTGACAACCCGGGTCTCCTCCGGGTGCATCGCGTCGATGAGCATCTTGTTGTTGTTGGCCATGACGAACTTTCGACATGGCGGTCGACGTCGTTCTCCTCGAACCGCGCGGTCCCGATGGGGCGCCGTCTGGTCCGGGCTCGTCGGCCAGGAGGATCGGCGCCCGTGACGACCCGGGGAAGGGGGTCGCGGAAGCTGTGGGGAAGGGATTGCCGCCAACCGCCGTTGGGCGCCGGATCTCGGCGCGCGTGGGGTTGATCCTGGCCAGGGCCGACGAGAAGGCGGCGCCACGCGAAACGCGCAGGCGTTGAACACGAGCAACGGCAACCGATGCTGTGTGTCCGCTCATTCTCTCCCTGACCTCGCGAAGACTGTATGGGCCCGTCCGAGGACAGGCCGGCATGTGCAGAACGGTGCGGCGGCCGAAAAAGGCCACCGAATGAACCGACTCCCACCCGGCCTTGATATGCCGCCATGTCTGACGCGGGGAACCGACTGCGAAGGCGATCCGGCGCGAGGCCGGGCCGCGCCCGCGGGCCGCGGAGCAAACCGCACGGCACCGGGAAGGGGACCGCATCATTACAGAGCGTCGCGACGTTTTGGCAAGGTCCTTAATCTTGGACAGGCATCGCGGCGGCGCGCACGCACCGGGCCGGCGCGGCGATCCACGCGCCGCTCCGGCGATCTGTCGCCGCCGGGACACTACGCACCCGGAAGTGAAGCGGGGCCTTTGAGGAACGGTTAACCATCCCATCGGTATCCCGTAGAGGCAGGCTCACGCCACAGCCCGCTCGCGAGCACGCCCCGATGGGTGCGCCCGTCCTCACGGGGATGATTGCCGGAACGATGCCGAGACGCGCCCGCCTTCTCCGCTCCGTCCTCCTCGCCCTGGCCTGCGCCGGCGCGCTCTCGGCTGTCGGTTCCCGCAGCCTCGCCCAGGACACCGACAAGCTGCGCGGTGCGGGCTCTCAGGCGGCGGTCGCCATCGCGGCCGATCTCGCGACCAGCAACACCACCACCAAGCTCACCCTGACACTCTCGAAGGCGATCGACGCCAAGGCCTTCGTGATGGAACGGCCCGACCGGGCGGTGATCGATCTCGCAGAAGTGAACTTCCAGCTCGGGCCCGAGACCGGACGCAAGCGCGACGGCGTCGTCGCGTCGTTCCGCTACGGACTGTTCGCGCCGGGCCGCTCGCGCATCGTCGTCGACCTCGCCCAGCCCGCCACCGTGGGGCGGATCGAGACGGTCACGCGTCCGCGCGACGGCGCCGTGCTGCTCAGCATCGAGTTCCAGCGCTCCGACCGCGAGGGCTTCCGCCGCGCCGCCGTGGCGAGCGATCCGGCCCCGGCCCAGCGCAAGGTCGCGGCCGCGCCGGAAGCGACGGATGCCCGCCCGCTGATCATGGTCGATGCCGGTCACGGCGGCACCGATCCCGGCGCCATCGCGGCCACCGGCGTGTTCGAGAAGGACATCGTGTTCGGCTTCGCCCAGGCCCTCGTGACCCGGCTCGAAGCGAACGGCCGCTACCGGGTGCGGATGACGCGGGACCGCGACGTGTTCGTGCCGCTCTCGGAACGCGTGCGCCTCGCCCGCGAGGCCAAGGCGGACCTGTTCGTCTCGATCCATGCCGACTCGATCTCGTCGGCCCCGCAGGTGCGCGGCGCCACCATCTACACGGGCTCCGAAAAGGCCACCGACGCCGAATCGGCCAGGCTCGCCGAGCGCGAGAACCGCGCCGACGCGGCCGCCGGCACCGAATCGAACGAAGGCCCGGGCCACGTCGCGGACATCCTCCAGGAGCTCACCCTGCGCGAGACCCGAACCTTCTCGTCCAGCTTCGCCAGGGGGCTGATGAGCCATCTCAACCCGGTGATGGAGATGAGCGCCAAGCCGCACCGGGAGGCCGGCTTCCAGGTGCTGCGCTCGCCCGACGTGCCCTCGGTCCTGGTGGAGCTCGGCTATCTGTCGAGCAAGCACGACCTCGACCTGCTGCAATCGGACGGCTGGCGCGCCGAGGTGACCGGCGGCATGGCCAAGGCGATCGACGCGTTCTTCGGCAACCGGACCTCGCTGACCCGGCCGCAGCCGCCCCGCCGATCGGCGGCAATCGCCCCAGTTTCACCATAGAATGCGTGTGAAACCGGGGCTCACAGCGCTCCGGTCGAACCGCTGCCGATCGTCTCGGCGGACTTGATCGCGGCGCTCTCGAGTGAACGCCGCCGACATCGTGGGCTCGACCGCATTTCTCGCGGCGGGACTCTTGCATTTCGGGATGGGACACGGTCGGAGGAGGCACGCGCCGTCGTGGCGTGTGTCCTCGCGGCCGGCCGGCGGCGATGGATCATCGACGGACGGGACCCGGATGCGCTTCATCCTTCGTTTCTTCGGCTTCCTGTTCAGCGTCGGCGCGATGGTCTTCGTGATCGCCGCCGCCGCGGCCGCGTTCTTCTACTGGAAGTTCAGCCAGGACCTGCCGGACCACGCCGCGCTCGCCAATTACGAGCCGCCGGTGATGAGCCGCGTCCACGCCGCGGACGGCTCTCTGCTGGCCGAGTACGCCAGCGAGCGCCGGCTCTACCTACCGATCCAGGCCATGCCGAAGATCGTGGTCGCGGCCTTCCTCTCGGCCGAGGACAAGAACTTCTACAAGCACGGCGGCGTCGACCCGGAGGGTCTCGTGCGCGCCGCGCTGACGAACTTCAAGAGCGGCAAGAAGCAGGGCGCCTCGACCATCACCCAGCAGGTGGCCAAGAACTTCCTCCTGTCTCCCGAGCAGACCTTCGAGCGCAAGGCCAAGGAGGCGCTGATCGCCTTCCGGATCGAGGCGGCCTACTCGAAGGACAAGATCCTCGAGCTCTACCTCAACGAGATCTTCCTTGGCACCATCGTGCCCGGCCGCAACCTGCACGGCGTCGCGGCGGCCGCGCTCGACTATTTCGGCAAGTCGGTCCACGAGCTGACGATCAACGAGGCGGCCTACCTCGCCGCCCTGCCGAAGGGGCCGAACAACTACCACCCCTACCGGCAGACCCAGAAGGCGCTCGACCGGCGCAACGAGATCATCGGTCTGATGGCCCAGAACGGGTACATCACCAAGGAGGAGGCCGAGGCCGCCCGCAAGATGCCCCTCGGCGTGAATCCCCGCGTCGCCTTCGCCAACGCAGCGAACGCCAATTACTTCACCGAGGAGGTCCGGCGCGAGATCGCCGAGCGCTACGGCGAGAAGAAGCTCTACGAGGGCGGCCTCTCGGTGCGTGCGACCCTCGACCCGAAGATGCAGTCCTGGGCGCGCAAGGCCCTGGTGGACGGCCTGATCCGCTACGACCAGTCCCATGGCTGGCGCGGCGCCCAGGCCAAGGTCGACCTCGTCGGCCGCGACTGGGGCCTGGCCGTCGCCGAAGTGCCCGGCCTCGGCGACGTCGCCCCGTGGCGCCTCGCCGTCGTGCTGAACACCACTGGCGGCTCCGCGCAGATCGGCCTGCAGCCGCGTCGCGAGGCCTCCGGCCAGGTGTCGAAGGACCGCGAGACCGGCACGATCACCGCCGAGGGCACCCGCTGGACCGGGCGCTCGCCCGCTGCGGCGCTGAATCCCGGCGACGTCGTCTACGTCGAGGCGACGGATACCAGCCGCAACCAGTACCGCCTGCGCCAGCGGCCCGAGGTCTCGGGCGCCATCGTGGCGATGGATCCCTATACCGGCCGCGTGCACGCGATGGTCGGGGGCTTCTCCTATGACGAGAGCCAGTTCAACCGCGCCACCCAGGCGATGCGCCAGCCGGGTTCCTCGTTCAAGCCGATCGTCTACTCGGCGGCCCTCGACAACGGCTACACCCCGTCGTCGATCGTTCAGGACTCGCCGATCACCATCGAGGCCGGTCCCGGCCAGGAGGCCTGGACGCCCTCGAACTACGACGGCAAGTCCGGCGGTCCGCACACCCTGCGCTACGGCATCGAGCACTCGAAGAACCTGATGACGGTGCGCCTCGCCAAGGACGTCGGCATGCCGCTCATCGCCGAATATGCCCGCCGCTTCGGCGTCTACGACGACATGCTCCCGGTGCTGCCGATGTCGCTGGGCGCCGGCGAGACCACGGTCATGCGCATGGTCACCGCCTACTCGATGCTCGCCAATGGCGGCCGGCGCATCCGCCCGACCCTCATCGACCGCATCCAGGACCGTGTCGGCGAGACCATCTACAAGCACGACAATCGCAAGTGCCTCGGCTGCGACGCGGACAAGTGGTCCGGCCAGGACGAGCCCAAGCTCGTCGACGAATCCGAGCAGGTCCTCGACCCGCTGACCGCCTACCAGATGGTCTCGATCATGGAGGGCGTGGTCCAGCGCGGCACCGCCACCATCCTGAAGCAGATCGGCAAGCCCCTGGCCGGCAAGACCGGGACGACGAACGACGCCAAGGACGCCTGGTTCGTCGGCTTCTCGCCCGACCTCGCGGTCGGCGTCTATCTCGGCTTCGACAAGCCGCGCTCCCTGGGCGACCGGGCCACCGGCGGCGGCCTCGCCGCCCCCATCGCCCTCGACTTCCTGAAGCAGGCGCTCAAGGACAAGCCGCCGACGCCGTTCCGCGTGCCCCCGGGCATCAAGCTGATCCGCGTCTCCGCCTCCTCCGGCATGCGCGCCGGTTCGGGCGAGGGCGGCGGCACCATCCTCGAGGCCTTCAAGCCCGGCACCGCCCCGCCCGATGCCTATGTCGCCGCACCGGCGCAGCAATCGAGCGGTCCGGCCGCGGTTCCGCCCGACGCCGACCGCGCCGCCCAGGCCGGCGGCCTCTACTAGGCCCACATCCCCGTCGACCCCGCGCCCCGGAGCCTGCTCCGGGGCGTTCGTCGTTTCAGACCGGCTTCCGCGCGAGCGCGAGGTCGGCGAGCTTCGCGATATCGAAGCCCCTCTGCGGCAGCTCGATCATGAAGCGCTCGGCGATCTCCGCGACCACGAAATCCGGCCTCACCCGCGCGACGTAGCCCCAGTCGATGCTGGTGGACCACAGGACGTGGACCTCGCGGAACGTGTCGGCCAGGAGCGGCGTCAGGCTCCCCGTATGGTGGGTGGACGCATGATGGCCGTAGGAATCGGCGAACAGCACCAGCCGGCGCGGGTCGGCCTCGGCCGAATCGTTCCGGTAGACGACGTGGGCGCCGATATGCGCCTCCTGGCCCCGGCCCTGCGCCTCGAAGGCCGCGACCAGGCTGTTGGCGTAGATGCGCCGCGCCGCCGTCTCGAACCGGCAGGCCTCAGCCATCTCGGTGCGGACGGGGTCGAATTTCAGGCCGAGATCGCCCGCGTAGGGCACGGCGCCGCCGATGCGGCGCCGGGCGATGTCCTGGCGCGGGACGAGGCCGAGATGGCGACAGATCTCGCCATAGGCGAGGAGGTACCCGGCGAAGGTCCAGTGGCTGTCCGTCCGGCAATAGAGCGGCGTCTCGGCGGCGCGGGCCCGGAACGGCCGCACGAGGTCGATCCAGTGGCGCCGAGCCGGTGAGAGGCGGAGCCAGCGCTCCAGGCGTAGCACCGGCGCGCGCCCAGGGTCGAAGGCCAGTCCGTCGCAGGCCTCCGGATAGATCGTGAGCTTCTCCGGCGCCACCACGTGGGCGTAGCGGGTGCCGAGCCCGGCGCAGCGCCGCGCCCGCGCCTCTAGGATGCGGCGCCAGCGCCAGAGGGTGGCGCGCGGCAGCCCCGGCTCGCCATACTGCGCCAGGACGGAATTGGTGCCCCCGGTCAGGAAGAGCCAGCCGTCGCGGCCGACATGCACATCCGGGTGTCGGTCCGGCGCGCGGACGCCGGACGCGGGTGCGATGGGGGAACCCTCGGTCATCGCGCGGTTCTAGCGGGCGCACGGGAAAGGCGCACCCTCATCCGGCTGGCTGCGCCACTCGATCAGAACCCGGCGCGGATGCCGCCGAAGATGCTGCGCCCGACGCCCGGATAGAACGCCACCGGTCCGCCCGCGACCGTACGCGCATCGGTCACGACGGAGATGTCCGAGACGTAGCGGGCGTCGGTCAGGTTACGCGCATCGACGAACACCGAGACGCCGTTCTGGAAGTCGTATCCGGCGGCGATGTTGAGGAGGGCGTAGCCCGGCACCTTCAGGCTGTTGGCGTGGTCGGCGAAGGCCCCCTGCGGAACCCAGTCGACGGAGGGGCTGACGTGGAAGCCGTCGCGGTTGCGGTAGGTCAGCACCGTGCGCAGCACGTCGCGCGGGATGCCGGCGATCTGGTTGTCGCGGAAGACCGGGTCGGCGATGAAGCGGAAGTCGTTGTGGTTCCAGACCTGCGAGACCACGAGACCGTCGCCGGCACCGATCAGGTCCCGGGCGAGGTCGAGGGAGACCGCCGCCTCCACGCCCTGGTGGCGGGTGCGGGGCGCGTTGAAGGTCGCGGCCGGGATGTTGAGGCCGGGATTGATCGAGAAGTTGATCAGCTCGTCGCGGATCTCCGAGCGGTAGAGGGTCACGTCCCAGGACAGCCGGTCGATCCGGCCGCGGGTGCCGGCCTCGTAGGTCACGGCGCGCTGCGCCCGCAGGGGCACGAAGGTGCTGTTGAGCGAATTCATCTGCACGAGGTCGGAGAAGTCCGGAACGTCGCGCGATCCGGTGATGTCACCGAAGACCTGGATGTCGGGCAGCGGCTGCCAGAGGAGGCCCACCTTCGGGTTGATCCCCGCATAGGTCTCGTTGGCCGAGGACGGGAATGCGTTGGCGCCCGAGAAGCCGCCCTTGTTGCTGTAGGTCCGGTTGGACGAGAACGCCTTGGCGCCGGCCATCAGCGCCACGTCCGGCAGGAACCAGAACCGGTTCTCGCCATAGGCCTCGTAGTTCGAGGCGCTCTGCACCGAGCGCAGGGTCTGGGCCCCGCGCTGGCCGCCATTGTTGACGAACTGCAGCGCCGAGTTCTGGCCGGCGAAGGCCCGCAGGCCGAGGATCAGGTCGTTGCGATAGCCGGCGATGTCGAAGGTCCCGGCCCAGTGCGGGGCGATCCCGTAGGTCCAGCCGTCCTGGTCGATGACCTGGAAGATCGGGTGGTAGAGCGACTTGTGGATCGCCCAGGTGTCGATATCGAGCTTGCCGACATCGAGCAGGAACGAGGTGCGGTTGGCGATCCGCTCGGTCTCGACCTTGCGCGACTGGTTGCCGGCGATCGCCGACGGGTTGGCCAGGGTCGGATTGTTGAGGGCGTTGAAGAGGCTCAGCGTGCCGGGGAGCTTCTGGTCCGTCAGGTAGACACCGGCGTAGAAGCGCGTCTCGACGCCCGGAGCGAGCTGATAGCCGAGGTTGGCGTTGAAGTTCTGCGTCCGCTGGGTCTCGTGGTCCCGGTAGCTGTCGGAGTTCGTGATGGTGCCGTTGACCAGGAAATCGACCGGGCCGGCGATCCGCGAGACCTGGAAGTTCTCGCGGATGGTGTTGAAGGCGCCGCCGTCGATGCGCAGGATGTTGGGCGCGAACGCGGTCTGGGCCGTGGGCGTGACGACGTTGATGGCACCGCCGAGGGTCGTCGCCCCGAAGGTGAGGGCATTTCCGCCCTTGTAGACCTCGATCGAGCGCAGCCCGAGGGGGTCGACCTGGTAGAAGTCTCCGCTGCCGTCGGCGAGGTTCAGCGGGATTCCATCCTGAAGCAGTTCGAGGCCGCGCAGGTGGAAGCCGCGCGAGATGCCGGAGCCGCGCACCGAGAGGCGCAATTCCTGGCCGTAGCGCTCCTGCACGTAGACGCCGGGCACGTCCTTGAGCGTGTCGCGCAGGGTGTTGGCGTAGCGATTCTGGAAGTCCTTGGCATCGACGAAGGCGACCGACCCGACGGTGGCGTTCACCGCGGCGCGCTGGGCCGCGACGCTCGGCACCGTCAGGGAGCCGGCCGAGGCGCCCTCGATGCTGAGTTCGGACAGCGTCGCGGCGGCCGTGTCCTCTGCACGGGACGGTGTGGCGGCGACGAGCAGGGGCAGGAGGGAAGCGCCGCCCAGAAGGGCGACGGCGCGGGCGGTGGGGCGACTGGACTGGGGCGCGGACATCGGACGGGCTCCGGATCAGGGGCCCGCGCTTCGCGACGACGCGACGGGGCCGGGCATGATCCCGGTGGGAAGGAAGGGGAGGTGAAAGCCGCGCGGAGGCTCGCGCGACGGATCGTTCGATCGGACGAACCCGAGAGCCTGCGGATCACGGCCCGAGCCGACCCTGCGCGGAGGCGAGGGCGCAGGATCAGGTCGGTCCTGGACGGGTCGGTCTTGGGTGGGTCGGTCTTTGGCGCGGTCAGGCCTGGGCGCCGAGCGCGAGGGCGGGCAGCGTCAGTGTTCGTGGTGACCCGGTGCCGACGGAGCGGCCGCGGGCGCGCCCGGCTTCATCGCGCCGATGGGCGCCACGCTGAAGCTGACCGGCACGGTGCCGGCGCGCTCGAAGCGCAGCGTGCCCTGGATCGTCTCGCCGGCCTTCGGGCCGCTCGCGAGATCCTCGAACATGAGGTGCAGGCCACCGGGCTTCAGTTCCACCGTCTCGCCCGGCTTGATGACGAGGCCGCCCTCGATCGGCGCCATCTTCATCACGCCGCCCTCCATGCTCATGGAGTGGATCGAGGTGCGTCCCGCCAGGGGGATCGCGGCGCCGACGAGGCGGTCGGGCTGCGTGCCGGTGTTGGTCACGCGGACGTAGCCACCCGCCACCTTGGCGCCGCCGGGGGTCGCGCGCATCCAGGGCGACTCGATGCTGAGGTCGCCGGCCTTCACGCTCGAGGCCTCGGCCCGGGCCGGACCCGATGCGGCGGCCACGATCCGGACGCCGGGGGCAGGGGATTTCAGCGCGTGCGCATCCTGCCCGGCCGCCGGGATCTCACGCCAGCGATACTGGCCGGTGGCGCAATCCTGCTCGACGGGGAAGTAGACCGTGCTGCCGGGCGCGAAGGCGTCGCTGACGCGGGCGAGGAAGGTGAACTCGTCGACCTGATCGTCGGGCAGGCTGCCGCCGGTCCAGGTGATGGTCTTCACGCCCTCACGGATGTCGCCGTGATAGTACGGATAGGCGCGGGCATAGGCGCCCTTCTCGGTCGTCACGGTCCAGCCGGGCTTCGGCATCGGCTTGGCGCCGATGACGCCCTCCGGGATGGTGACGCTGACGCGGTTGGTGGCCTGGCCGTCGCAGCCATGGGTGATCTGCACGACGCCGCGGTAGCCGGCGTTCGGGCTCGCCTCCTTGCGCTCCAGGGTGGCATGCGCGAGGGCGGCGGTGGCGGACAGGGTGAGGGCGAGGCCCGCGAAGAGCTCGGCCCGGGGAATGCGGTTCATCGGATTGGTCCGTGTCTGATGGGATCGGGAAGCGGCGATCGGATCAGACGGCGGGCGGACCTCGGGGATGGGGAATCGTGCCCGGTGGCCCGCGGGCGGAAACGGACGCTGCGCGGGACCAGGTGACCCGGCTCGTCGCGCGGGCCGGCCAGACGATGGTGCGGGCCGAGACATCCGGCAGCGCCGCATGCAGCATCGGCCCGGCGACGGTGCAGCAGGGCTGGTGATGGGCGTGGGTCGAATCAGGTAGGCCCGGGCCGCCATCGTCGTTCAGCCCAAGGCACAGGATGCCGTGCGACGCGGAGACGGGCAGGGGCACGAGGCCGCTCAGGGCGGCGTGGAGGACGAACGCATAGAGCGCGATCACCGCGGTGATCGCGCGTAGCGGGGCCCACCCTCCGTGGCCAGCCTGGTTCGCCGGAAGCGTCATCGTCGTTCGGCTTACGCCATCGGCCATCGTTTCGCCATGCCGATCGCACGGCAGAACACAGTGCTGTGGCACACGGGCCGCAGTCGAGAGGATGTGTCCGGGGATCTCGGGGATAAGCCGGGCCGTGCCACAATGTGGCCGGGTCCCCATGAGTTCTTAACCCTACCCCGACACGGTCGTGACAGGGGGTGTTCCAAGACCTCGGCGCGCGACGCCGGGACCGACGACACCGCATGTCGCTTCGTAAATCAGATCAGAGTTCACGTCCGATGCTGAATCAGGCTTTCCACACCCGCGCCCTCGGCTTTGCACTGCTCGCATCGGCGGCCGTCATCGGCCAGTCGGCGACGGCGCGCGAGGCCGGCGGCTTCGCCCAGGCCGAGTGGGCGCAGGACTACGCCTCGCCAGCCACCATGCAGGTGCAGCGCTCCTCGACGCCGATCCTGTCGCCGCAGACCGTGGCCGCCACCGAGCAGATGATCGAGCGCTACCGGGACATCGTCAATCGCGGCGGCTGGAAGCCGGTCTCGGGCGCCGACCGCCTGCGCGTCGGCGCCAAGGGTCCGGCCGTGGCCGCCCTGCGCCAGCGCCTAATCATCACGGGCGACCTCGACCCGGCCTCCGGCGGCTCGGGCGTCTACGATTCCTACGTCTCGGCCGGCGTGAAGCGCTTCCAGGCCCGGCACGGCCTAAGCCAGACCGGCGCCATGAGCCAGACCACGCAGGCGGCCATGAACGTGCCGGCCGACGTGCGCCTGCACCAGCTCGAGATCAACGTGGTGCGCCTGCGCTCCTACGCCGGCAACCTCGGCAACCGCTTCGTCATCACCAACATCCCCGCCGCCCTGGTCCAGACGGTGGAGAACGGCCAGGTCGTGACCCTGCACGCCGCCGGCGTCGGCAAGATCGACCGCCAGTCGCCGATCATGAACACCAAGGCGACGCAGATCAACTTCAACCCCTTCTGGACGGTCCCGGCTTCCATCGTGAAGAAGGACCTCATCCCCAAGATGCAGAAGGACCCGACCTACCTCACCGAGAACAAGATCCGCATCTTCGCGGGTGACAACGA
Source organism: Methylobacterium sp. Leaf104 (assembly GCF_001422885.1). GTDB lineage: Bacteria > Pseudomonadota > Alphaproteobacteria > Rhizobiales > Beijerinckiaceae > Methylobacterium. The sequence continues at coordinate 271,906 of NZ_LMMZ01000023.1, forward strand.
GATCTCGCCGGCCTCGGTGAACTGGAACTCGGACGAGGGCACGCGCTACCGCTACCGCCAGGATTCGGGCGCCGACTTTAACTCGATGGGCATCGTGCGCATCAACATTCCGAACCCCTACGGCGTGTTCATGCACGACACGAACTCGAAGGGCGTCTACGGCGACGACTTCCGCTTCATCTCCTCGGGCTGCGTCCGCGTGCAGAACGTGCGCGAGTACATCACCTGGCTGCTCAAGGACACGCCCGGCTGGGGCCGCGAGCAGGTCGAGCAGGCCATCGAGAGCGGCAAGCGCGTCGACGCCACCCTGTCGAGCCCGGTGCCGGTCTACTGGACCTACATCACCGCCTGGTCGACCCCGGACGGCCTCGTCCAGTTCCGGGACGACATCTACAAGCGCGACGGCGTGAACGTGCCCTCGACCCTCTCCGCACCGACCCCGGTCGCCAGCGCCGAGCCGGTTCAGAGCTTCGAGCCGGGCGACGAGGAGAACTGAGCCCTTCCGTCCGCGGCGAACCGTCCGAATTACGAGGCCCGCGCTGTACAGCGCGGGCCTTTTGCATTGTGGATGCGACGCCACGACACGGCCTGTCGCTGGTTCGACTCTCCGCGCTGCGCTCTGTGCTGAATTTTTTTGATGAGGCGCAAAAAAATGCCTGTGCTTGGCCTTGGAACCCGTCGCGTGTAGTAATCCAGCCTTCGAACGCCCGCCCGCCCTACGCCAGCGGATTACGGGTGCGTCCGCCCGTTCAACAATCGAGGCTTTCCATGAGCGCCGGTACTGCTGCCGACAAGCACTTCTCCAACACCTTCTTCGCCGCTCCCCTCGCGGACGCGGATCCGGAGATCGCGCAGGCGGTGGCCCAGGAACTCGGCCGCCAGCAGCACGAGATCGAGCTGATCGCCTCCGAGAACATCGTCTCGCGCGCCGTTCTCGAAGCACAGGGCTCGGTGCTGACGAACAAGTACGCCGAGGGCTATCCGGGCCGCCGCTACTATGGCGGCTGCCAGTTCGTCGACATCGCAGAGAATCTGGCCATCGATCGCGCCAAGCGCCTGTTCAACTGCGGCTTCGCCAACGTGCAGCCGAATTCCGGCTCCCAGGCGAACCAGGGCGTGTTCATGGCGCTCATGCAGCCGGGCGACACCTTCATGGGCCTCGACCTCGCGGCTGGCGGCCACCTGACCCACGGCGCCCCGCCGAACGTCTCGGGCAAGTGGTTCAAGCCGGTCTCCTACACCGTGCGCCGCGACGACCAGCGCATCGACATGGAGCAGGTCGAAGCCCTCGCCCACGAGCACAAGCCCAAGGTGATCATCGCCGGCGGCTCGGGCTATCCGCGCCACTGGGACTTCGCCAAGTTCCGTGAGATCGCCGATGCCGTCGGCGCGTACTTCTTCGTCGACGCGGCGCACTTCGCGGGCCTGATCGCCGCGGGCGTCCACCCGTCGCCGTTCCCGCACGCCCACGTCGTCACCACGACCACTCACAAGACCCTGCGCGGCCCGCGCGGCGGCATGATCCTGACGAACGACGAGGCCCTGGCCAAGAAGTTCAACTCGGCGATCTTCCCCGGCCTCCAGGGCGGCCCGCTCATGCACGTCATCGCCGGCAAGGCCGTGGCCTTCGGCGAGGCCCTGAAGCCCGAGTTCAAGATCTACGCCAAGCAGGTGATCGAGAACGCCAAGGCGCTGGCCGACACCCTGATGTCGAGCGGCTACAACATCACCTCGGGCGGCACCGACAACCACCTCATGCTGGTCGACCTCACCAGCAAGGGCCTGACCGGCAAGGCGGCGGAAGCGGCGCTGAGCCGCGCCGACATCACCTGCAACAAGAACGGCGTGCCGTTCGACACGCAGAAGCCCACCATCACCTCGGGCATCCGCCTCGGAACCCCGGCCGGCACCTCGCGCGGCTTCGGCGTGGCCGAGTTCAAGCAGATCGGCGGTTTCATCGTCGAGGTGCTCGATGGCCTCGTGGCCAAGGGCGAAGAGGGCGATGCCGCCATCGAGGCGAACGTGAAGCAGCGGGTGCACGCCCTCACCGACCGGTTCCCCATCTACGGCTGAGGCGCAACGCCCCGACCGGGGCGCTTGAACCGGCGCCCCTCACCATGCCATGCAACGGCCGCGGACCATCGGGTCCGCGGCCGTTGTCTTTTCCAACGGTCCCCTTCCCCAGGTGTCCGTCCGATGCGGTGTCCCTATTGCGGCGGTCCCGACACCCAGGTGAAGGATTCGCGTCCCAGCGACGACGCGGCGGCGATCCGCCGGCGCCGCGTCTGCCCGGATTGCGGGGGCCGCTTCACCACCTTCGAACGGGTGCAGCTGCGCGAGCTCACGGTGCTCAAGCGCTCGGGCAAGCGCGTCCCGTTCGACCGCGACAAGCTCCAGCGCTCCATCGGCGTGGCCCTGCGCAAGCGCCCCGTGGACCCGGAACGGATCGAGCGCCTCGTCAGCGGAATCACCCGACAGCTGGAGAGCGGCGGCGAGGCCGAGATCGGCAGCGAGGCCATCGGCGAACTGGTGATGGAGGGCCTGAAGGGTCTCGACGACGTCGCCTATGTCCGCTTCGCCTCGGTCTACAAGAACTTCCGCGAGGCCAGCGACTTCAAGGCGCTGCTCGGGACGCTCTCGGACCCGGCCGCGCTCCCGTCCGAAGCGACCTCCGACGCGCTCATCGTCGAGGACGAGACCGACGACCCGGCCGCCGCGGACCACGCGGCGAAGGTCACGCCCCTTCGCCCGAAGCGACAGCCGAAGTCCCGGCCGTGACGCGCGTCGGCTTACGGAGCGCCGGCATGGAAAGCACGGGCATGGGGAGCGCGTCGATGGGCGAGACCGACCGGCGCTACATGCGCCTCGCGCTCGCCCTCGGGCATCGCAACCTCGGCCGGACCTGGCCGAACCCCTCCGTCGGCGCGATCGTGGTGGCGGGCCCGCCCGGTGCGGAGCGGATCGTCGGGCAGGGCGTCACCGCCCCCGGCGGGCGGCCGCATGCCGAACCCCTCGCCCTCGCCATGGCGGGCGAGGCAGCGCGCGACGCCACGCTCTACGTCAGCCTGGAGCCGTGCTCCCATCACGGCCGCACGCCTCCGTGCACCGATGCCATCGTCGCCGCCGGCATCGCCCGCGTCGTCACCGCCCTGGAAGACCCCGATCCGCGGGTGGCCGGGCGCGGCCACGGCCTCCTGGCCGCCGCCGGCCTCGCGGTGACCACCGGCCTCCTGGCGCCGGAGGCCGCACGGGACCATCGCGGCCACGTCACCCGGGTGACGCAGGGGCGCCCGAGCCTGCACCTCAAGCTCGCCCAGACCCAGGATGGCTTCGCCGGAGCCCCCACCGAGCGCCTGCGGATCACCGGCCCCATCGCCGACGGCGCCGTGCATCTCTGGCGGGCACACGCGGATGCGATCCTGGTCGGCATCGGCACCGCCCGCGCCGACGATCCTTCGCTCACGGTCCGGCTGCCCGGCCTGGCCGACCGCTCGCCCCTGCGGGTCGTGCTCGATTCGAGCCTGCGCCTGCTGCCCTCCGCCACCCTGGTGCGCAGCGCCCGCGACGTCCCGACCCTCGTGCTCACCACCCGTCGGGCGCCGGTCCATGCCAGGCGCATGCTGGCCTCCTTCGGCGTCGAGGTGATCGCCGTCGATGCCGACGGCGCCGGACAGGTCGACCTGCGCGCCGCGCTGGGGGCGCTGGCCGAGCGTGGCGTGACGCGGCTCTGCTGCGAGGGCGGCCCGCACCTCGCCGACGCCCTGGCGGACGCCGACCTCGTCGACGTCTTCACGCTCATCACCGGCCCGGGCACCCTCGGCGATACGGGCGGCCTTCCGGCCATCGGCCCGGTCCTGCGCGACCGGCTCGCGGGCGGCCACCTCCGGATCGTCGAGACCCGGATCCTCGGCCCCGACCGGGCCGTCACCCACGAGCGGAGTGCCTGAGATGTTCACCGGTCTCGTCACGGATGTCGGGGAAGTCGTGTCGGTCGCGGGCGACGACCGCCTGCGCCGCATCCGCATCCGCTCCCACTACGATCCCGCCACCATCGCGCTGGGCGCCTCCATCGCCTGCTCCGGTCCCTGCCTGACGGCGGTGGCGGTGGAGCCGGCGGAGGGCGGCTGCATCTTCGCCGTGGACGCGGCGGCCGAGACGCTGGCCCGCACCCATGTGGGGTCGTGGCGCGAAGGGCGGCGCCTGAACCTGGAGCGCTCCCTGAAGATCGGCGACGAGCTCGGCGGCCACCTCGTCACCGGCCACGTCGACGGCCTAGCCGAGCTCGTGGCCCGCGATCCCGTCACGGGCGGCGACGGCGATCCGCAATGGGCGCCCTCCGACCGCTTCACCCTGCGGGCGCCGCCTCAGCTGGCGCGCTTCATCGCCGAGAAGGGCTCCGTCTGCCTCGACGGGACCTCGCTCACCGTCAACACGGTGGAGGGGGACCTGTTCTCGGTGCTGCTCATCCCGCACACCCTGGCGGTGACCACCTGGGGCGAACGCCGGGCCGGGGACCGGCTCAACCTCGAGGTCGACCTCATCGCCCGCTATGCCGCGCGCCTGTCCGAGAGCCGCGCCGCGGTCGAGCGCTGAACGACGGCCCGCCCGCGAATGCAGGTTCGATCGGCGGGCACCGCGCTTGTCGCCACGGCGCCTTCGGTCTATCGCTCGCGCCTGAGGGCGCAGGGCACGTCCGGCCGGTCGAGTCTTGCGCGCCGACGGAAACCCCGTGGGTCCCGGCAAGCGCGCCCGGTCCCGGCCGCTGCGCCATCCGCCGACCGTGTCCCGTGAAGGCCCCTCGATGGTATCGCTCGCCTACGCTTCCCGCACCGCTCCCGAGAACGTCAGGGGCGCGCGCGTCCTGGTGGTCGAGGCCCGCTACTACGAGGATCTCGCCGACGAGCTCCTGGCCGGCGCGGAGGGCGCCCTCGCGGCGGCCGAGGCGGTGGCCACGGTGGTGACCGTGCCGGGTGCCCTGGAGATCCCCGCCGCGATCGCGATCCTGGTCGAGGCCGCCGCCCGCGCCGGCCAGCCTTACGATGCTGTCGTGGCGCTCGGCTGCGTCATCCGCGGCGAGACCGGGCATTACGACATCGTGGCGGGCGAGAGCGCACGGGCACTGATGGACCTGTCCGTCACCCTGCGGCTGCCGCTGGGCAACGGCATCCTGACGGTGGAGACCGAGGCCCAGGCCCAGGCGCGCGCCCGGGTCGCCGAATTGAACAAGGGCGGCGGTGCCGCCGAGGCCGCGCTCGCGGTGCTGTCGCTGAAGCGCGACGCGTCGGCGGCGTCGGTCGGAGAGGATTGAGCATCATGGCCAACGAACCCGGGATGAAGACCGCAGAGCGCAGCGGCGCACGCCTCTCCGTGGTGCAGGCGCTCTACGACATGGAGATCTCGGGCAAGGGCGTGATCGAGGCGCTCGCCGAGTTCGAGACCTTCTGGATCGGCCGTGAGGTCGACGGCATCGAACATCCGGCCGCCGAGATCGCCTTCTTCCGCGACCTCCTGCGCGGGGTCGTCGACGAGCAGCGCGCGATCGATCCGGTCCTCGACGGGGCGCTGGCGGCCGGATGGCCCCTCAAGCGCATCGAGGCGGTGCTGCGCGCCATCCTGCGGGCCGGCGCCTACGAGCTGATGTCCCGTCGCGACGTGCCGGCGCGGGTCGTGATCTCCGAATACGTCGACGTGGCCCACAGCTTCTACGGCGGCGACGAGCCCGGCATGGTCAACGGCGTCCTCGACAAGGTCGCCCGCGACGTGCGCGGCAACGAGTTCGCGGGCCTGCCGGCCTCCGGCCGGGCCTGAGACCCGTGGCCCGGCCCGACGAGGACGGGCTGATCGCGCGCTACTTCGCGCCCCTCGCCGGACCGGGGGCGGATGGCCTGCGCGACGACGCCGCGACCCTGACGCCGAGCCCCGGCTGCGACCTCGTCCTGACCGCCGACGCCATCGTGGCCGGCGTGCACTACTTTCCCGACGATCCGCCGGGCTCGATCGCCCGAAAGGCCCTCGGCGTGAACGTCTCGGACCTCGCCGCCAAGGGCGCGCGCCCGCGCGGCATCCTGCTCACCCTGGCCCTGCCCGACGACTGGACCGAGGCGTGGCTCGCCGGATTCGCGGCCGGCCTCGGCGACGGCCTCGCGGATTTCGGCCTCGACCTTCTGGGCGGCGACACGGTGCGGGCCGCCGGACCGGCGCTGATCGGCGTGACCGCCATCGGCGAGGTGCCCGCGGGCGGCCTGGTCCGGCGCGGAGCCGCGCGGGCCGGAGACCGGATCTGCGTCAGCGGCACGATCGGGGACGCGGCGCTGGGGCTGCGCCTGCGCGGTCCCCGGCCGCCGGACTGGGGCCGGGCACTCGCCGCGGCGGACCGCGACGCGCTCGTCGACCGCTACTGGCATCCCCGCCCGCGCATCGCCCTGGCCCCGGTCCTGCGCCGCCACGCCCGGGCCGCCATGGACGTCTCGGACGGCCTCGCCGGCGATCTCACCAAGATGCTGAAGGGGGAGGGGCGCTCCGCCGAGATCGACCTGGCCCGCGTCCCGCTTTCCCCTGCCGCCGCGCGGGCTCTGTCGCTGGACCCCGCCCTCATGACACCGATCGTCACCGGCGGCGATGATTACGAGATCCTCTGCACCATGGCGCCCGAGAACCTGGACGCCTGCCTGGCCGAGGCAGCCGCGGCCGGCACGCCCCTGACCTGCATCGGCAGCGTCACGACCGGCTCGACGCCACCGGTCTTCCGCGAGGCGGACGGGTCCGCGCGCGCCCTCGGTCCCGGGTCCTTCAGCCACTTCTGAGACGGGCCGACGCCTCGCGCCTGTGCCTGCGAGGGGACCTTCACCGCAGTTTCCGGCCTGTCCAGGCCGCCGGCGGCAGCCCCATACCCTTGCGAAAACTTGCGCCAAGCTCGGCCGATGCTGCGTCGCACAACTATTCGTCGCGCAAAAAGCTAAGCAGCATTTGCAAGCGGGGGTGAAGTTTGGCACTCAGAGCAGGCATTCCTTGGGAGGAGATGCACAACCACGAAAAGTTCGGCGCGCGGCGCGAGACGCCTGCGCGAACGATCCGCGTCGCACTGACGGAAAGCACGGCCACAAAGTCCAACAACGCCACGACAGACCCGCACGGGCATCGCCAATCAAGGACGGTCGAATGACAGCTTTGTTGCTTATCATCCTGGGCGGGCTGTGCGCCGTCGCCTATGGCATCATCACGATCAACGACGTCATGAAGCGCGACGCCGGCACCCAGCGCATGCAGGAGATCGCGGGGGCGATCGCCGAGGGCGCGCAGGCCTATCTCCGGCGCCAATACGCCACCATCGCCATCGTCGGGGTCGTGCTGTTCGTGGCGCTCGCCTACTTCCTCGGGCTGAAGGTCGGCATCGGCTTCCTGATCGGCGCCGTGCTGTCGGGAGCGGCCGGCTTCATCGGGATGAACGTCTCGGTGCGCGCCAACGTACGCACCGCCCAGGCGGCCTCGACGTCGCTCGGCGACGGGCTCGACGTGGCCTTCAAGTCGGGCGCCGTCACCGGCATGTTCGTGGCGGGCCTCGCGCTCCTCGGGGTGGCGCTCTACTACGGCTATCTCACCCGCGTCGCCGGCCTGTCGCCGGCCAGCCGCGACGTGATCGACGCCCTGGTGGCGCTGGGCTTCGGCGCCTCGCTGATCTCGATCTTCGCCCGTCTCGGCGGCGGCATCTTCACCAAGGGCGCCGATGTCGGCGGCGACCTCGTCGGCAAGGTCGAGGCCGGAATTCCGGAGGATGACCCGCGCAACCCCGCCACCATCGCGGACAACGTCGGCGACAACGTCGGCGATTGCGCCGGCATGGCGGCCGACCTGTTCGAGACCTACGCGGTGACCGTGGTCGCCACCATGGTGCTCGCCGCGATCTTCTTCTCCGGCCAGACCGAGGTCGGCGGCCGCAACGTCCTCGAGGCGATGCTGCTCTATCCGCTGGCCATCGGCTCGGCCTGCATCCTCACCTCGATCGCCGGCACCTACGCGGTGCGGCTCGGGGCCAACCAGTCGATCATGGGCGCGCTCTACAAGGGGCTGGTCACCGCCGGCGCCCTCTCGATCGTGGCCATCGCGGGCGTGAACTACGCGCTGTTCGGCGGCTTCGGCACGGCCTTCACCACCAATGCGGGCGTGACCTTCACCTCCGGCGGCCTCCTCGGCTGCGCGGTCATCGGCCTCGTCATCACCGCGCTGATCGTGGTCATCACCGAGTACTACACCGGCACCAACTTCCGGCCGGTGAAATCCATCGCCGACGCCTCCGTGACCGGCCACGGCACCAACGTGATCCAGGGCCTGGCGATCTCGCTCGAATCCACCGCGCTGCCGGCACTGGTCATCGTCGCGGGCATCATCAGCACCTACTCGCTGGCCGGGCTGTTCGGCATCGCCATCGCGGTCACCGCGATGCTGGCGCTCGCCGGCTTCATCGTGGCCCTCGACGCCTTCGGGCCGGTCACCGACAATGCCGGCGGCATCGCCGAGATGGCCGGCCTGCCGCCGGACGTGCGCAAGTCGACCGACGCCCTCGACGCCGTGGGCAACACCACCAAGGCGGTGACCAAGGGCTACGCCATCGGTTCGGCCGGCCTCGGTGCCCTGGTGCTGTTCGCCGCCTACACCTCCGACCTGAACTACTTCATCGCCCATGCGAGCCCGACCCAGTACCGCTTCTTCCAGGGCGTCACCGTCGATTTCTCGCTCTCCAACCCCTACGTCGTGGTCGGCCTGCTCCTCGGCGGCCTGATCCCGTTCCTGTTCGGCGGCATGGCGATGACCGCGGTCGGTCGGGCGGCCGGCGCGGTCGTCGAGGAAGTCCGCCGCCAGTTCCGCGAGAAGCCCGGCATCATGCAGGGGACCGACCGGCCGGATTACGGCCGCGCCGTCGACATGCTGACCCGGGCGGCGATCAAGGAAATGATCATCCCGTCCCTGCTGCCGGTGCTGTCGCCGATCGTGCTGTTCTTCGTGATCCAGCCGATCGGCGGCAAGAGCCAGGCTTTCGCCACCGTGGGGGCGATGCTCCTCGGCGTCATCCTCACCGGACTCTACGTCGCGATCTCGATGACCTCGGGCGGCGGCGCCTGGGACAACGCCAAGAAGTACATCGAGGACGGGCACCACGGCGGGAAGGGCTCCGAGGCTCACAAGGCCGCGGTGACCGGCGACACCGTCGGCGACCCCTACAAGGACACCGCCGGCCCGGCCGTGAACCCGGCGATCAAGATCACCAACATCATCGCCCTGCTGCTGCTGGCGGTGCTGGCCCACAGCTGAACGACAGCCGATCCCAGGGTCCGCTCTCGAACACCAGAGTTCCGTAGCGGATCAATCGAGAGCGAAGCAGGATGGTCCGGTGAGCGGGCCATCCTGTCCGAACTATGCCGAACGCACGGCCTCCCGAGCCGAGGGTTGCTCGTCCAGCGTGCCGGCTTCGGACGAAGACCTGGCAAAAAGCAAACGCTCCGCGAGCAACTGGACCCGGCCGCCGACAACCCGACCGGTTCGGCGAAAATCCGCCGCGAGGGTGCGGGTCCCTCGCCGCTGTCCCAAGGGCCGGGTGCAAGGCATTCCGGGGCTGACAGGCCTGGCCTCCGCCGGGCAGGGCGAGAGGGGTGTCGCGCGGATCGCACGCAGAGCCGAGCTTCCGCTCGCGGCCCCTGGACCGCCGGTCTCAGGATGTGCGGAAGGGAGAGTGTCTCGTCGACGGCAGGCCGGCGCGTAACGGACCTGTCGGGGCGTTCGATCCCCGGGCGCCTCAACGCGTGTCGCCGGGCCGCCCCTCGCTCCCCTGCGCCACCAAGCGAAGGCGGGTGCCCCAGGGATCCTGAAGCACGAGGGCACCGTCGGTCGCGTCCGGCGTCAGACCGTCCTCCCGGCAGCGCTCCCGGACCGCCGCCAGCGTCGGGGCATCGGCCAGCAACTCGACCTCGACGAGGCCGGCCATCTCGGCGGGCCGAGCCCGCGCGCCTCGGCTGTGCCAGACGTTGGTCGCGAGTTGGTGGTGGTACCCGCCCGCGCCGAGGAAGGTCGCCCCCGGAAGGCGGATCATCACGTCGAACCCGAGCAGCCCCCCATAGAAGCGATCCGCCGGTTCGATCTCGCCCACCTGCAGGTGGACGTGCCCGACCCGGCCGCCCGGCGGCATGCCGGTCCAGCGTCCCGATGCGGCCCGCATGAGCGCGGCAGGGTCGAGGCGGTCCCTCTGCATGACGATCGAGTTATCGTCCCGCGTCCACACCGAACTCGGGCGGTCGGCATAGACCTCGATGCCGTTGCCCTCCGGGTCGTCGAGGTAGACGGCTTCGCTGACGAAGTGGTCGGACGCCCCCGACAGGCGGATGCCAAGCTCCGCCGCATGCGCGAGCCACGCGCCGAGGTGCGCACGGCTCGGCAGCAGGAAGGCCGTGTGGTGGAGCCCCGCCTCGCGCGGGCTCCAGGGATGGGCGGCCGCGTCGTGCCGGAGTTCGAGCAGCACCGTAGACCCCACGCCGAGGCGCACGACGCCTGCTTCCCGCGAGACGGTCGCGAGGCCGATGACGTCGCGGTAGAAGCTGGCGAGGCCGTCGAGGTCCCGGACGACGAGGGTGACGCTCCCGATGCGGTAGGGCGCCGTGTCGAGCAGCGAGGCGGAGGCCGGAGCGGCTCCCTCGGCGGAAGCCCGCGTCGGCGTGACGATGCCCTGGGCCATGCCGGGACCTCCTCAGGCGCGGAGTTTCGCTGCGGTCTCGGCGATGCGCTTGCCCTGGTGGCGGGCGCCGGCCAGCTCGACCGGGCTGGGTTGGCGGCTGCCGTCGCCCGCGATCGTGGTCGCGCCGTAGGGCGAGCCGCCGCGGACCTCGTCGGCACCCATCTGGCCCTGGAATCCGTAATCCAGGCCCACGATGGTCAAGCCGTGATGCAGCAGGTTGGTGATGATCGAGAACAGGGTCGTCTCCTGCCCGCCATGCTGGCTGGCCGTCGAGGTGAAGGCGCCCCCGACCTTGCCGATGAGCTTGCCCTGGAACCAGAGGCCGCCCGTGGTGTCCCAGAAGCTCGCCATCTGGCTCGGCATCCGGCCGTACCGGGTCGGCGCGCCGACGACGATGGCGTCGTAGGCGGTGAGCGCGTCGGGACCCTCGATCAGGGGATGCGCCGAGTCCGTCTTGAAATGCGCGGCCTCGACGACCTCCTTCGGCGCCGTCTCGGGAACGCGGCGGATGTCGACCTCGGCTCCGCCCTCGCGCGCGCCTTCCGCGACGGCGTCCGCCATCTGCGCGATATGGCCGTAGGACGAGTAGTAGAGCACCAGTACCTTGGTCATCGCATGTCTCCTGTGGGGTCCGTCGTTCGGCCGACCTGGATGTGGACGGCCCCCGCCACCATGGGGGCCGGCGCGCGCCGACGCGACCGACCCTGCACGTAGCCTCGCTCGCAGCTGGGTGTGAGCCCGATATCCGGCACTTCATGGTTGCGAGAACGGAAACCTCCGGGGGGCACCCTGGACGATCTGCGCGGGTTCTGCGCGGTCGTGGATCTGGGCACCGTTGCGGCGGCGACAAAGGTCGTCCGCGGCGCGCGGCGCGGGCGCGGCCGGTGACGGACAACCCCGGATCTCATCGTTCTCGGGCCAGCCTTCCGGCTCGAAAACGAGGCGATGGGGTCGGTCGCCCAGGCAGCCCGGCGCGTCAGCGGATCATCGCTGCTTGGCGGTTCCGTCAGGCCGCGTCGGGCATCTGGCCGAGGAGCTTGTCGAGGGTGATCGGATAGCTTCGCACCCGCACGCCCGTGGCGTTGTAGACCGCGTTCGCCACTGCCGCGCCGACGCCGCAGATGCCGAGCTCGCCCACGCCCTTGGCCTTCATGGGCGAGGATTGCGGATCGACCTCGTCGAGAAAGATCACCTCCTGATGCGGGATGTCGGCGTGGACCGGCACCTCGTAGCCGGCCAGATCGTGGTTGACGAAGAAGCCCCGCTTGGTGTCGACGGCGAGTTCCTCCATGAGCGCTCCGCCGACCCCCATCGTCATGCCGCCGATGACCTGGCTGCGCGCCGATTTCGGGTTGAGGATGCGTCCCGCCGCGCAGACGGCCAGCATCCGCCGCACCCGGATCTCGGCGGTGTCGACGTCGACGCCGACCTCGACGAAATGGCCCGCGAAGGTCGATTGCTGCTGCTTCTTGGCGAGGTCGCCGTACTCGATCGAGTCCTCGGCCACGAGTTCGCCGTCGCTGGCCGCCTTCGCCAGCGCCTCGGTGCGGTTGCCGGAGCGGACCTGCCCTTCCGCGAACACGACGTCGGCCGAGTTGAAGCCGAGGCGCTGCGCCACCGCCTCGCGGAGCTGGACGCACGCGGCGTAGACGCCGGCGGTGGAGTTGTTCGCGCCGAACTGGCCCCCCGAACCGGCCGAGACCGGGTAGGACGAATCGCCGAGGCGCACCACGACCTTGTCGAGGCCCACGCCCATCATCTCGGCGGCCGTCTGCGCGATGATGGTGTAGGACCCGGTGCCGATGTCGGTCATGTCGGTCTCGACCGTGACGATGCCGTCGCGCCCGAGGCGGACGCGGGCGCCCGACTTCATCAGCAGGTTGTTGCGGAAGCCCGCCGCCATGCCGATGCCGACGAGCCAGCGCCCGTCGCGAACCTGGCCGGGCTTGGCGTTGCGGGCCGACCAGTTGAATCTCTCGGCACCGAGCTTCAGGCAGCCGACGAGGTTGCGATGGGAGAACGGCCGCTCGGGATGTCCCGGATCGACCTGGGTGTCGTTGCGGACGCGGAAGGCGACCGGGTCCATGCCGAGCTTCTCGGCCATCTCGTCCATGGCGATCTCGAGCGCCATCAGGCCCGGCGCCTCGCCCGGCGCCCGCATCGAATTGCCCTCGGGCAGATCGAGATGGGCGAGCTTCATCGCCGTCAGGCGATTGGCCCCGGCGTAGAGGAGCTTGGTCTGATCCACCGCCGTCTCAGGCTTGCCCTTCGGCAGGTTGCCGGAGGTGCTCTCGTGGGCGATAGCGGTGATCGTCCCGTCCGGCGTCGCGCCGATGCGGATGCGCTGGATCGTGGCCGGCCGGTGCGTGGTGTTGTTGGCGACCAGCGGCCGGGTGAGCGCGACCTTGACCGGGCGGCCGGCGGCCTTGGCGGCCAGCGCCGCCACGACGGCATCGGAGCGCACGAAGAGCTTGCCGCCGAATCCGCCGCCGATATAGGGCGAGTCGACGCGGATCGACGCCTCCGGGATGTTGAGGATCTTGGCGATGCTGCCCTTGGTCCAGGCGATCATCTGGTTCGAGGTCCAGAGGGTGAGCTTGTCGCCCTCCCAGGCGGCGATGGTCGCGTGCGGCTCCATCATCGCGTGGCTCTCGTCGGGGGTCGTGTAGGTCTCGTCGAACGTGACGGCGGCCGACGCGAAGGCGCCCTCGAAATCGCCATGCCGATCTTCGCCGCCGCCGCCGCTTCCCTCGCCGCTGTCGCCGGGCACGGGCTTGGCGGACGACGCCACGGCGGCGAGGTCGAACTGACCGGCCTCGCGGGCATAATCGACCTTGACGAGGAAGGCCGCGGCGCGGGCCTGCTCGAAGGTCTCCGCCACCACGATTGCGACGGCCTGGTGGTAATGCTGGACCACGTTCCCGCCGAAGAGGTTCGCGGCGTTCATCCGGCCGAGGCCGAGTGCGGGCATGTCGAGGGTGGTGACGATGGCGACGACGCCGGGCGCAGCCTTCGCGGCTTTCGTGTCAATGGCGCGGATGCGGCCCTTGGCGATGCCGGCGCCGAGGACGTAGCCGTAGGCCTGGTTCGCCACGACGTCGTGGCGCTCGTAGGCGTAGGGCGCGGTGCCCGTGGTCTTGAACTTGCCGTCGATGCGGTCCGTGGCCTTTCCGACGCGCTTCAGCTGGTCGATCGGGTTCTGGCCGGCGGGGGTGTCGAACTTCATGGCTCAGGCCCTCGCTTCGGTCAGCGCCGCGCCGAGCGTGCGCTCGGCCAGCGTGAGCTTGTAGGCATTGTCGTGGGTCGGCTTGGCGCCGGCGAAGGCCTGCGCGGTCACCGCCTTGGCGCCCCTCGCCATCTCGCCCTCGGCTGCCTCGACCCGCCAGGGCTTGTGCGCCACGCCGCCGAAGGCCGCCCGGCCGCTGCCGTCGGGCTGCACCACCGCCGCCACCGAGACCAGGGCATAGGCGTAGGAGGCACGGTCGCGGACCTTGCGGTAGATGTGCGCGCCGCCCAGCGGCTTGGGCAGCGTCACGGCCGTGATCAGCTCGCCCGGCGCGAGCGTGGTGTCGACCTCCGGCCGGTCGCCCGGCAGGCGGTGGAACTCGGCGATCGGGATCTTGCGCGTCCCGCCCTTGGCATCGACGGTCTCGACGGTGGCGTCGAGCACCCGCATGGCCACCGCCATGTCGCCCGGATGCGTGGCGATGCAGGCCTCGCTGGCGCCGATGACGGCGAGCTGACGCGAGACGCCGTCGAGGGCCGAGCAGCCGGAACCCGGCTGGCGCTTGTTGCAGGCCTGGGCGGTGTCATAGAAGTACGGGCAGCGAGTACGCTGCAGGAGGTTTCCGGCAGTGGTCGCCTTGTTGCGGAGCTGGCCCGACGCACCCGCGAGCAGGGCGCGGGAGAGCACGGCGTAGTCCTTGCGCACGCGGGCATCGGCCGCGAGGTCGGTGTTCCGGACCAGCGCACCGACGCGCAGCCCGCCTTCCGGCGTGGCTTCGATCCGGTCGAGCCCGAGGCCGTTGACGTCCACGAGATGCGTCGGCGTCTCGATTTGCAGCTTCATCAGGTCGAGCAGGTTGGTGCCGCCGGCGATGAACTTGGCGTTCGGATCGCGGGACACGGCAGCGGCGGCTTCGGCGGGCGAGGTCGGGCGCTCGTAGGTGAAGGACTTCATGCGGGCCTCCCGGCGACCTCGGTCATCGCCTCGACGATGTTGGAATAGGCGCCGCAGCGGCAGATGTTGCCGCTCATGCGCTCGCGGATCTCGGCATCCGTGACCTGCATCGGGGCGTTGAGGTCGGCGGTGACGTGGCTCGGAATACCGGCCTTGATCTCCGCGAGCACCGCGACGCCCGAGCAGATCTGGCCCGGGGTGCAGTAGCCGCACTGGTAGCCGTCGTGCTTGATGAAGGCGGCCTGCATCGGATGCAGGTTCTCGGGCTGGCCCAGGCCCTCGATGGTGGTGATCTCCGAACCCTGGTGCATGACCGCGAGGGTCAGGCAGGCATTGATGCGCCGGCCGTCGACGATCATCGTGCAGGCGCCGCACTGGCCGTGGTCGCAGCCCTTCTTGGAGCCGGTCAGGTGAAGGTGCTCGCGCGCGGCATCGAGCAGGCTGGTCCGTGTGTCGAGCTCGAGTTCGCGGCGCTGCCCGTTCACCGTGAGCGACACCTTGGCGAGCACCGGCCGGTCGGGACCGGCGGCGTCGGGTCGACCTTCGGCCCGCGCCGGGACCGCCGCGAGGGCCGCACAGGCCGTCGCGCCGGCCATGACGTCACGTCGACTCAATTCGTTCTCTCCGAAACTTGGCATGGCGTTCTCTGAACCTGTTGCGGGAGGAGGCTGCCAGCGGACGGGCGCCCGGATACGTCGCAGGCCAGGAGAACGCGTGACGAGGCGAACTTGGTCCGAGGCGTGACACGGCACCACGCAGGTTCCGTCCAGGCGTGCGCCTGCCTTCTGCGAGGCGCGCTGACGGAAGAACGCGGAACGGCGGATACCGGTCCCTGGAATTTCTCCAGACTGACCGCCCTCGCGTCTTCGTGTGCGCACGAACACTTCGCGGCGTCGCACGAAGACGCCGAATCGGGCGCCCGATCTTCGCGAAATCGGTTCTGCATCGCCGGAACGAGAGCGAAGATCGCGGCTGGCGAGCGACGGATGCAATCGGCCGGCGGAACACTCTGGAAACCCTCGGCACCATCCGCACGCCGACGCCGCCGATCGCGAACCGACGCGGCCTCGCCCTGACCGATGGGGCGCCCTAGCTCCCTGCGCAGGATCTCGAAGCAAGTCGTCCTGGCAGCAAGTCGTCCTGGCAAAAGGTGCGTGATGCGAAACGGAATACGGTGGTTCGTCCGGATGGCGCTGCCCGTCGGCGCGCTGATGGTCGGCGCAGGCGCTGCGAGCGCCGATTGCATACGGCACGTCTACAACCGGTCGCCCCTGACCTTGGTGGGTTCGCAGCAGGGCGGTCCCTCCTTCCTGGTGCGCCCGGGCGCCTCGCGCGCGATCCGGCTCTCGGGTCCCGGCAGCCTCGACCTGTCGGGCTACTGCTCGGCCTACGGTGTCCCGGGCGGGCCGGCCGCGGTCCAGACGTCCCTGCGCTACACCGCCGTCCTCGACCGCTGCTACGTCGAGATCGGGCACGACTTCTTCGACCGCGAGCTCGGCCGCGGCTTCCTGCCCCGCGAGAGCCTGGAGCCGTTCTCCGTCAACAACCCGAAACAGGGTGACGTGGTGCTGTACACCGACCGCGCGATCTGCGGGCCGCGCTAGGCGGCGCGACCCTCAGATCGGGCGCGGCACCTCCGGCTGAAGCTTGAGCGGCCGCGCCAGCTTCTTGGAGAGGCGCCCCGCCGCCTCGACCGCGGCCCCCTCGGCGCTCGCGGCGGCCACGATGGCCAGGGCGTCGTCCTGGGAGGACGCCTGCACGGCATAGACCCGCAGGTCCTCGCGCCGCTGCTTCACCGCGACCAGGAAGACGTGACCTTTGGCCCGCTTGCGCTTGTCCTCGAGGGTGGGAATCGGGATCGTGCTCCGACGGCTCAAGGATGGACCGGCATCCGCCGGGGGTCTGCGACCCGTGCCGTCCGCGCCGCCATGCTTCGAAACCTCACGACTGGGCCTCCCGCGATCGCGTGAGGCGTGGCGCTCCCCGGAACTCCGGCGAAGCCAGGGCATCGCTGCGCCGGGCACCCGATCCGGGTCCGGCCAGCGCAAACGCTATGCACAGCATCGAAGCCTTTCGCCAGCACTTGTGTTCCATCCGGCCTGACGCCGCCGTCGTCCCGCCAGCGTCCGCGCGCCATCATGCATGCCTAGCCGGCGTCCGGAAGATCTTCGACCTTGATGACACCGGGATGATCCCGAAGTTTCTGTGCGATGTCTTCCACCGAGCGGCGCGAGAGCCGCGCGAAGGTGATCAGCGTCTCGTCGATTCCCGGATCGTCTCCGCGCCGGGTCACGAATTGTCGCACACGGGATGACCGCACCCCGGACACCGACTGCAGGACGTCGATGGAAATGCAGCCGGGCTCGGCGACCACCCGCAGGGGACGAATCCGCATCCGGTCGTGGTAGCGCTCCTGCAGCGGCTTCATGCCCGCGAGGATCACGAGCAGGATCACCGTGGTGGCGATGCCCGCCACGTAGAGGCCGCCGCCGACCGCGAGGCCCACCGCGGCGACCGCCCAGAGGCTGGCGGCGGTGGTCAGCCCCTTCACCACCTCGCCGCGCAGCAGGATCGTCCCCGCTCCGAGAAATCCGATGCCCGAGACGACCTGGGCGGCCATGCGCGAGGGATCGAGGCTGACGTTCTGCGTCCCGAGCACGTCGGCGAAGCCGAAGGCCGAGACGATCATGATCAGGCAGGCGCCGACGCCGACCAGCATGTGCGTCCGCAGGCCCGCGGCCCAGAGCAGGCGCTCGCGCTCGATGCCGATCAGCCCGCTCAGGATCGCGGCCAGGAGCAGGCGCCAGACGATCTCCACATTGCTCAGCATGCCTCCATCACCTCCGGTCGAGGGGTCGCGAGCGGGCGCGGCACGGCCTCACCCGAGCCGTGCGGTGAGCGCGTAGCAGGCCGCCGCGATCAGGGCGGCGGCCGGCAGGGTCAGCACCCAGGCGATCACGATGTTGCCGGCGATCCCCCACCGCACCGCCGAGGTCCGCCGCGCCGCGCCGACGCCGATGATGGCGCCCGTGATGGTGTGGGTGGTCGAGACCGGTATGCCGAGCCAGGTCGCGGTGAACAGCGTGATCGCCCCGCCGGTCTCCGCGCAGAAGCCCTGCATCGGGTTCAGCCGGGTGATCTTCGAGCCCATCGTGTGAACGATGCGCCAGCCGCCGAACAGCGTGCCGAGCGCCATGGCCGACTGGCAGGAGATCACCACCCAGAGCGGGACGTGGAACGAGGTCCCGAGATGGCCCTGCGAGTAGAGCAGCACCGCGATGATGCCCATGGTCTTCTGGGCGTCGTTTCCGCCGTGCCCGAGGGAGTAGAGCGAGGCCGAGACGAACTGCAGGGCTCGGAAGCGCCGGTCGACCGCGAAGGGCGTCGCGCGGACGCAGAGCCAGGACACGATCAGCACCAGGAGCAGGGCGAGGAGGAAGCCGAGGAGCGGCGAGAGCACGATGGCCGCCGCCGTCTTGGTCAGCCCGCTCCAGACCACCGCGCTGAAGCCCGCCTTGGCGACGCCCGCCCCGACCAGGCCGCCGACGAGGGCGTGCGAGCTGCTCGACGGGATGCCGTAGACCCAGGTGACGATGTTCCACGCGATGGCACCCAGCAGCGCGCTGAAGATCACCCGCGGATCGATGATCCCGGCATCGACGATGCCGGTTCCGAGGGTCTGGGCCACGTGCAGGCCGAAGAACAGGAACGCGATGAAGTTGAAGAACGCGGCCCAGAGCACCGCGTATTGCGGCCGCAACACCCGCGTCGACACGATGGTGGCGATGGAGTTGGCCGCATCGTGCAGGCCGTTGAGGAAATCGAAGAACAGCGCGACGGCGATCAGGCCGGCGAGGGCGGGCAGGGCGAGCGCGGTGGCCTCATTCATCGGGTCGCCTACACGTTCTCGATCACGATGCCGCTGATCTCGTTGGCGACGTCCTCGAACCGGTCGACCACGTCCTCGAGATGGCCGTAGATCTCGGCGCCGATGAGGTAGGCCATGGTGTCGCCGTCGCCGCCGTCGTTGCGGTGGGCCTGGTAGAGCGCCTTCAAACCGCGCTCCTGTAGCTCGTCGGAGAGGCCCTCGACCCGGGTGATCTGCTCGGTCAGCGCGTTGATCCGCCCCGCATGGGTGCCGACGGCGGTGAGGAGCGGAATGGTCTCGGCGGTCAGCCGGGCCGCCTCGATCACGGTGCCGCCCATCTCCCGCATCAGGGGCTCGAAGCTGCGGACCTCGTACAGGGCGATGGTCTTCACCGTCTTGTTCATCTGGTCGATGGCGTCGTCCATCGACTGGATCAGGTCCTTGATGTCGCCGCGGTCGAAGGGCGTGATGAAGCTGCGGCGCACGGCGAGCAGCACCTCGGCGGTGATCGCATCCGCCTCGTGCTCGCGCTCCACCACCTGCTGGCAGTAGCCCGGAACGGCGTCGCCGCCCTGGAGCACGCCCTGCAGCGCCTCGGCGCCGGCCACGAGGGTGCGCGAATGCCGCTCGAAGAGGTCGAAGAACCGGTCCTCGCGCGGCATCAATGCCTTGAACCAACCCAGCATTCCGGACTCCGGCCTCGACCCGCTTCGTTAGCCAACTAGGGTTCTGGCATGAACGGGACCAGGGCCGGCGCGTTCACGGCCACGCCATACGGAGGGGGGTCAGCGGCCGACGACGCTGCGGATGGTGAAACTCGACTGGATGCGGGCCACGCCGGGCAGCTTGGACAGCACCGAGCGATGAAGCCGTTCGTACTCCGCCATGTCGGCGACGCGGATCTTCAGAAGGTAGTCGGAATCCCCGGTCATCAGGTAGCAATCCTGGACGTCCGGGCAGCGCCGCACGGCCGCCTCGAAGCGGTTGAGGCAATCCTCCGTCTGCCGCTCCAGGGAGATCCGGGTCATCACCACGAGGCCGGCGGAGCCGGGGCCGTCGAGGAGCACGGTGTAGCCGCGGATCGTGCCGTTGCGCTCCAGCATCCGCAGCCGGCGCAGGCAGGCGGAGGCCGAAAGTCCGACGCGCTCGGCCAGGGCGGCGTTCGGGATCCGCGCATCCTCGCGCAGGACCCGGACGATGGCGGCATCGATCTCGTCCAGAGGCACGACCGGTCCCGAACCCGTTTCACAAGGATCGTGCGTCGATTCGCAGGATCGTGTGCAGAATGCCGCAAGTGCCGCAGGATCTGCAACGCATTCGCGGCACCGCTCGCAGGATTCGGTGTCTCTCCCCCGGGGGGATCGAGGCCGACGCGTCCTGGCCCCACCCATGCTTGGGGCCTTCGGCTCTGCGGGAGACGTGCGATGCGGGTTCTGGTGCTCGGAAGCGGCGTGGTCGGTGTCACCACGGCCTATTATCTCGCCAAGGCCGGTCACGCGGTCACGGTGGTGGACCGGCAGCCCGCCGCCGGGATGGAGACCAGCTTCGCCAATGCCGGCCAGGTCTCGCCGGGCTACTCGGCCCCCTGGGCGGCCCCCGGCATCCCGATCAAGGCCATGAAGTGGCTGATGATGCGCCACAGGCCCCTCGTGCTGTGGCCGACATTCGAGCCGCGCTTCTACGGCTGGCTCGCGCGCATGCTCGCGAACTGCACCGAGGACGCCTACATCCGCAACAAGGGCCGCATGGTCCGGCTCGCCGAGTACAGCCGCGACGTCCTGCGCGACCTGCGCGACGAGACCGGGATCGCCTACGATCACCGCACCCGCGGCACGCTCCAGCTCTTCCGCACGCAGAAGCAGCTCGATCATGTCGGCGACGACACCCGCGTCCTCGACACCTACGGCGTCGCCTATGCGGTGCTGGACCCCGCCGGGTGCATCGCGGCCGAGCCGGCGCTCGCCGCCGTGCGGGACAAGATCGTCGGCGGCCTTCGCCTGACCGGCGACGAGACCGGGGACGCGCACCTGTTCACGCAGCGCCTGGCGGTCCTGTGCGAGCGGCTGGGCGTGCGCTTCCGCTACGGCACCCGCATCGACGGCATCGAGACCGCGGGCGATGCGGTGACGGGCGTGGTCTGCGGCGGCGAGACCCTCCGGGCCGATGCCTATGTCGCCGCCATGGGCTCGTTCACCGCAGCCCTGCTGCATCCCCTCGGCCTGCGGCTGCCGATCTACCCGGTGAAGGGCTACTCGCTGACCCTGCCGGTCACCGACCCCGGCAAGGCGCCGGTCTCGACCGTCATGGACGAGACCTTCAAGGTCGCGCTGACGCGCCTGGGCGACCGGATCCGGGTGGGTGGCACGGCCGAGCTCGCCGGTTTCAGCGATGCCCTGCGCGCACCGCGCCGGGCGACCCTGGAGCGCTGCGTCCGCGACCTGTTCCCAGGGGGCGGCGATCTCTCGGCGGCCAAGTTCTGGACCGGGCTGCGCCCGATGACGCCGGACGGCACGCCCATCGTCGGCGCCACCCGCTACGCCAACCTCTACACGAATACCGGGCACGGCACCCTGGGCTGGACGATGGCCTGCGGCTCTGGGCGGATGCTGGCCGACCTGATGTCCGGGCGCGCGCCCGACATCGACCATTCCGACCTGGCGCTCGCCCGCTACGCCGCCTGAAGGCCTCAGGCGGTGAAGCCCTCCAGAATGAGCATCACCAGCGGAATGGCGAGCCCGGCGAGCACGGTCTGGAGGGCGAGGATGCCGGCCATCAGCGGGGCATCGCCGCCGAGCTGCCGAGCCATGATGTAGGACGAGGAGGCCGTCGGCAGGGTCTGGAACAGCAGGGCCGTGGCGGCGGCCGGGCCGTGCAGGCCGGCGGCGAGGCAGGCCAGGATCGTCACCGCCGGCATCAGGACGAACTTCGCGGCCGAGGCGACGAGGACCGGCCGAAGCCAGGTCCGCACCGTGCCGGGATCGAGGGCGGCGCCGACGCACAGGAGCCCGAGGGGGAGGGAGGCCTGGCCGAGCGCCTTCAGGGTCGGCTCCAGGCCCGGCAGCAGACCGAGGCCCGCGGCCTGCAGGGAGATCCCGACGGCGCAGGCGACCACCAGCGGGTTGAGCAGGAGCTGCCGAAGGATCGCCCGCGGTGACAGCCGGCCGCCCGAACCGAAGCGGGCGAAGACGAGGACGCACAGGATGTTGACGGTGGGCACGATCGCCGCGTTGGCGACGGCCGCGAGGGCGATCCCCTGCGTGCCGAAGAGCCCGGCCGCCGCCGAGACCCCGACATAGTTGTTGAAGCGCACCCCGCCCTGGAACACCGAGGTGAAGGCCGCTCCATCGAGGCCGAGCCGCGGCCGGACCGCCAGCAGGACCAGCGCCACCACGAGGGTCGACGCCACGAGGACCCCCGCGAGCGCCAGGACTGGGACGCCGTCGAGTCTAGCGGTGGCGAGGCCGTGTACGAAGAGCGCCGGCAGCAGCACGTAGTAGCCGAGGCGCTCCGCCTGCGCCCAGAACGACTCGGCCAGGAGCCCGTTGCGGCGCAGATACATGCCGAGGCCGATCAGCAGGGCGATCGGCACGAGGGCGAGGACGACCGTCGCGGTCACGCGGCGCGGCCGGATAAGGCGAGACCGGCGGCGGCGAGACCGACTGCGGCGAGACCGACTGCGGAATGCATGCGCATGGGACGGGGCTCGGGGGAGAGGGCGATGCGCCCTCTTACAGGGAGCGGATTGCGGAAGGGTATCCGGCTCGGCGCATCGCCGCCGCGCGGAGCCCGATCCGTGCACAGGCCTCGACGGGGACGTGACCGTCCCGGGCATCGCCATGGCCCCCGATTTGCATCATTTTGCTGCGTGACACCGGTGCGAATCGCCGGATCCGCGGAAGTCCTGATGGCGCCCGAACAGCCCTCGCCGGCCGGCCTCGACGAGACCTATCGCCGGATCACCGGGCGGCTGCTCCCCTTCCTCATGGTCCTCTGGATCCTGTCCTGGATCGACCGGGTGAATATCGGCTTCGCCAAGCTGCAGATGCTCGCCGACCTGAAATTCAGCGAAACCGTCTACGGCATCGGCGCCGGGATCTTCTTCATCGGCTACTTCCTCTGCGAGGTCCCGAGCAACCTGCTCCTCGAACGCATCGGCGCCCGCAAGACCATCGCGCGCATCACCCTGCTGTGGGGCCTGTGCTGCGTGGCGATGATGTTCGTCACCAGCGCCGGCCCGTTCTACGTCCTGCGCTTCCTGCTGGGGGTGTTCGAGGCGGGATTCTATCCGGGCGTGATCCTGTTCCTGACCTACTGGTACCCCACCCAGCGGCGCGCGAAGGTGTTCGGCCTCTTCATGTCGGCCTCCGCCATCGCAGGGGTGATCGGCGGGCCGCTCGCCGGCACGATCATGACGGGCCTCGACGGCGTGAACGGCTGGTCCGGCTGGCAGTGGGTGTTCCTCCTGGAGGGCATCCCGTCGATCCTCGCCGGGATCGTCACGCTGGTCTACCTCACCGACCGGCCGGAGAAGGCCGGGTGGCTGACGCCCGAGCAGCGCGCCCTGGTGAGCGCGGACCTCGCCCGCGACGCGGCGGCTCTGGGGCCGCGCGAGCACCGCATCCTGGCCTCCCTGCGGGACGGACGGGTCTGGCAATGCATCGCGATCTTCTTCTGCATCGTCACCGCGAACTCGGCCCTGACCTTTTTCGGCCCGAGCGTGGTCCGCGAGGCGGGCTACACCGATCCGCTCACCATCGGCTGGATCATGTCCGGCGCCTATCTCTGCGGCGCGACCGGGATGATCCTCAACGGCCGCCATTCCGACCGCTCGGGCGAGGCGCGGCTCCATTGCGGGGTGCCGGCCCTGATCGGCGCCGTGGCGATCGCGCTTCTCGGCATCCTCGTGCCGCTCAGCCCGGCGCTGTCGATCGTCGCCCTGACGGTGGCGATCGTCGGGACCATGAGCGCGATCCCGGTCTTCTGGCAGATCCCGGGCCGGTTCCTCGCCGGGTCGGCCGCGGCGGCCGGCATCGCGCTGATCAACTCGGTGGCGAACCTCGCCGGGTTCGGCGCGCCGGCTCTGATGGGAGCCCTGCGCGAGCAGACCGGCTCGGCCGCGACCGGCCTCTGGATCGTCGCCGGCTTCGAGGTCGCGACGCTCCTCCTCATCCTCGCCTTCATCCCGCCGGAACCCGCGGCCCTGGCCCGCCGGGCCGCCGCGCGCGCCGCGCACGAACCCGCCTGACCCGGAGGAACGGACGCCATGGATCCATCGGCCCTCACGCGCCGCAGCCTCGTCGGGGCGGGCCTCGGCGCCGTCGCCGCCCCCGGCGCGCGGGCGCAGGCCGGCCCGGCCCCGCCGAGCGCCCTCGCGACGGCGCCGAAATCCCAGGCCGGCCTCGGCCCGCGCCTGACCCTGCACGCCATCGACAACTTCCACGGCACCCCCGGCGCCGGCATGGTCTGCGACCTCGCGATCCGCGAGGGCGATGCCTACCGGACGCTCAAGACCGTGACGACCGCCGCCAACGGCCGTCCGGCCGAACCGCTCCTCGTCGACGAGGCCCTGAAGGTCGGCCAGTACGAGGTGCTCATGCATTTCGAGGCGTACTTCGCCGGGTTCGGCGTGGCGCTGCCCCGGCCGAACTTCCTCGGCCTCGTGCCGGTGCGCTTCGTGATCCGGGATGCCGGGCAGCGCTACCACCTGCCGGTGCTGTTCACCCCCTGGGGCTATTCCTACTATCGCGGCAGCTGACGCGCCGGCCGACCCGCCCGAGACCAGACCCTTCGCGGAGCCCGAGACATCATGGCCGGCATCACCACACATGTCCTCGACGCGGATCGCGGGCGCCCGGCGCCGGGGGTCCGCATCGACTTCTCGGTGCGGGAGGGCGGCGCCTGGCGCCTCGTGAAGAGCGTCGTCACCAACGCCGACGGGCGCACCGACGCGCCGATCCTGCCCGCCGCGGAGGCGAAGGCCGGGCAGTACCAGCTCGAGTTCCACATCGACGCCTACCTGAAGGCCAAGCCCGGCGTGGCCGAGGCCGACATCTTCGTCGACAACCCGGTGGTGCGCTTCGCGGTCTTCGATGCCGCGCAGCACTACCACGTGCCGATGCTGTGCGCGCCCGGCACCTGCGCCACCTATCGGGGCAGCTGACGGCCATGGCCGATCCTGGGAAGCTCGACCTCGCCGCCGTCAACCGGCTCGATGCCGCCGGCTTCGTCGTCCGGTTCGGCGGGGTGTTCGAGCATGCGGCCTGGGTGGCCGAGCGTGCCCATGCGCATGGCCCCTTCGCCAGCGTCGACGCCCTGCATGGGGCCATGATGCGGGCCGTCCGGGCGGCGCCGGCCGAGACCCGCATCGCCTTCCTGAACGGGCATCCGGAACTCGCCGGCCCCGAGGCGCGGGCCCGCGGCATGACGGCGGATTCGGCCAGCGAGCAGGGCAGCGCCGGGCTCGACCACATGCCGGCCGCGGATGCGGAGGCCTTCGATCGCCTCAACGCCGCCTATCGCCGGCGCTTCGGCTTTCCCTTCATCGTCGCGGTCCGCGGACGGGCGCGGGCCGAGATCTTGGCGATCTTCGAGGCGCGCCTGCGCGGGACCCCCGCCGAGGAGGAGCGGGCCGCCCTCGACGAGATCGCCCTGATCACCCGGATGCGCCTCGACCGCCTGGTCGCCGCATCCGGGTAGGCGCGCCTACTTCAGGCGGGCGGCCGCCCAGGCGATGTGGTCGGCCATGAAGGTCGAGATGAAGTAGTACGAGTGGTCGTAGCCCTCGCGCATGTTGAGGGTCAGGGGAATGCCCGCCGTCTTGCAGGCCTCCTCCAGCAGCCACGGACGCAAACCGTCGTCGAGGAAGCTGTCGGCGGTGCCCTGGTCGACCAGGAACTCGGAGAAGCGGTGGCCATCGGCGATCAGCGCGGTTGCGTCGTGGGCGCGCCAGGTGCTCGCATCGGATCCGAGATACTTCTCGAAGGCCGGCTTCGACCAGCCGGCGGTGGAGGGCTGGGCGATCGGCGCGAAGGCCGAGCAGGACTTGAAGCGGTCGGGATAGGTGAGGGCGATGGTCAGCGCTCCGTGGCCGCCCATCGAATGGCCGAAGATGCCCTGGCGGGACATGTCGGCCGGAAACGCCTTCGCGATGAGGGCAGGCAGTTCCTCGGTCACGTAGCTCCACATCCGGTAGTTCGTGGCGTAGGGGGCCTGGGTGGCGTCGAGGTAGAATCCGGCGCCGGAGCCGAACTGCCAGTTATCCGCCTCGTCGGGGATGCCGGCACCGCGCGGGCTGGTGTCGGGGGCCACGACGATGACGCCGTGCTCGGCGGCGGCCTTCCGGTACTCGCCCTTGTCCATGACGTTGGCGTGGGTGCAGGTCAGGCCCGACAGGTACCACAGCACGGGCACCGGACCGGCCTCGGCCTGCGGCGGCACGAACACCGCGAAGGTCATCGGGCAGCCCGTGGTCTGCGCATCGTGCTTGTAGACGCCCTGCGTGCCGCCATGGGCGCGGGCCTTCGAGATGGTTTCCATGAAGCTGCTCTCCTGATGGGGGCGAGGCTGTCGCCGTCGCCGAACGCGTCTCGGATCGGCGCCGCTCCTCCCCCTTTCAGGGAGGAGGTGGGGGTGGTTGGGCGATCCTGACGCTCCGAAGGCTGGCGGAGCCGCCCCCACCCCCGGCCCCTCCCCGCGAGGGGGAGGGGAAAGCGCGTCGTTCCTAGTAAACCACCACCGACCGGATCGACTTGCCCTCGTGCATGAGGTCGAAGCCGTGGTTGATCTGGTCGAGCGGCATGGTGTGGGTGATCAGGTCGTCGATGTTGATCTTCCCCTCCATGTACCAGTCGACGATCTTCGGCACGTCGGTGCGGCCGCGGGCGCCGCCGAAGGCCGAGCCCTTCCAGACGCGGCCGGTGACGAGCTGGAACGGACGGGTCGCGATCTCCTTGCCGGCCTCGGCCACGCCGATGACGATCGACTCGCCCCAGCCGCGGTGGCAGCACTCGAGGGCCTGGCGCATCACGTTGACGTTGCCGGTGCAGTCGAACGAGAAGTCCGCGCCGCCGCCGGTCACGTCGAGGATCGCCTGGACGACGTGATCGTTGCCGACCTCCTTCGGGTTGATGAAGTGGGTCATGCCGAACTTGCGGGCCATCTCCTGCTTGTCCGGGTTGATGTCGACGCCGATGATCTTGTCGGCACCGACCATGCGGGCGGCCTGGAGCACGTTGAGGCCGATGCCGCCGAGGCCGAACACCACGACGTTGGCGCCGGGCCAGACCTTGGCGGTGTAGATCACCGCCCCGATGCCGGTGGTGACGCCGCAGCCGATGTAGCAGATCTTGTCGAAGGGGGCGTCTTCGCGGATCTTGGCGAGCGCGATGGCCGGCAGCACCGTGAAGTTCGAGAAGGTCGAGCAGCCCATGTAGTGGAACAGGGTGTTCGACCCGTTCGGGCTGCCGCCGGTGGAGACGCAGGAGAAGCGTGAGGTGCCGTCCGGCATCACGCCCTGTCCCTGCGTCGCCCGGATGGCGGTGCAGAGGTTCGTGCGCTGCGACAGGCAGGACTTACAGTTGCGGCATTCCGGGGTGTAGAGCGGGATGACGTGGTCGCCCGGCTTCAGCGCGGTCACGCCGGCGCCGACCTCGCGGACGATGCCCGCGCCCTCGTGGCCGAGGATCGCCGGGAACTTGCCCTCGGAATCGAGGCCCGACAGGGTGTAGGCGTCGGTGTGGCAGATGCCGGTGGCCATCAGTTCGACGAGAACTTCGCCGGCCTTGGGTCCCTCGATGTCGATGGTCTCGATCGTGAGAGGCTTCTTGGCCTCCCACGCGACCGCGGCGCGCGTCTTCATAGCGTTGTCCTTAGAGCTGTGATGATCACGGACGGCGGCGATGGATGCCGGCGCTTCGCCTCGCTGCACCCGGAGGGTGGCGAGCCGAACGGCCCGAAAATCTGGGTGGTGTTTGATGCCTCCGGCGTCGAGATGCAACAGCCGTGCTCGCCCGTTTGCGCCAGGGATGCGAATTTGGAATGACGGGCGCGGCGCGGCAGCGGGATCGGACGGACCATGAAGGACTGGGATGTGGGACACAGCGCACTGGTCGCGCCGGCGGTGGCGCGCAACCGTGCGGCGATCCTCGCCGTGCTGCGGGACGTCCTGCCCGAGACCGGCACGGTCCTGGAGATCGCCAGCGGGTCGGGCGAGCACGCCGTGCAC
Organism: Methylobacterium sp. Leaf104; assembly: GCF_001422885.1. Taxonomy (GTDB): domain Bacteria; phylum Pseudomonadota; class Alphaproteobacteria; order Rhizobiales; family Beijerinckiaceae; genus Methylobacterium. The sequence goes on from NZ_LMMZ01000023.1 coordinate 299,897, forward strand.
TTCGCCGCCGCCCTGCCAGGGCTGACCTGGCAGCCGAGCGACCCCGAGCCGGCCTATCGCCGCAGCATCGCGGCCCATGCGGAGGCCGCGGGCTGCACCAACCTCCGGCCGCCCCTCGACCTCGACGCCGCTTCACCGGCCTGGCCGATCCCGCACGCCGACGCCATCCTGTGCATCAACATGGTCCACATCGCGCCGTGGTCCGCCACCGAGGGGCTGATGGCGGGAGCGGCCCGCACGCTTTCGCCGGGCAGCGTCCTGTTCCTGTACGGCGCCTTCCGCGAGAACGGGCGGCACACCGCGGAGAGCAATGCCGCCTTCGACCACGACCTGCGCGCGCGCGATCCGCGCTGGGGCGTGCGCGACCTCGAGGCGGTCGTCGAGACGGCCGCACGGCGCGGCCTGCGCCTCGATTCCCGCCTGACCCTGCCGGCGAACAATCTGGCGCTGGTCTTCCGGCGCGATGCGTCGGCGGACGGATCCTGATGGCCGCCGCCCGCGAGAACCGATCCCTGCGCGACCGCGTCGGCACGCTCCGGGACGCGTTCGAGGGCCGCCAGATCGGGATCTACTTCGCCGCCATCGCCGCCGCCGCCGGCGCGGCGCTCACCGTGCCGGGAACCGCCGCGCTGGAAGCCGGGATCAACCCGGCCCTGGCGCTGATGCTGTTCGTGACCTTCCTGCAGGTGCCCCTGCGGGAGCTCGGCAGTGCCTTCACCCGTGCCCGCTTCCTGGCCGCCCTCATGGCCGTCAACTTCCTGGCGATCCCGCTGCTGGTCGCCGGTCTGGTTCAACTGCTCCCGGACGACCCGATGCTGCGTCTCGGCGTGCTGATGGTGCTGCTGACGCCCTGCATCGACTACGTCGTGACGTTCGCGCATCTCGGGCGCGCGGATGCCGGGATCCTGCTGGCCGCGACCCCGGCGCTCCTCGCGGCGCAGATGGCGTTGCTGCCGCTCTACCTGACCGCCTTGCTCGGCGAGGACGCGGCGCGGTTCGTGCGGGTCGGGCCGTTCGTCCAGGCCTTCGTCTGGTTGATCGCCCTGCCGCTGGCGGCGGGCGTCCTCGTGCAGGTCTGGGGAGCGCGCAGCCGCACCGGCCGACGGGCCGCCGCCGTGCTGGGGCTTCTGCCGGTGCCGGCGACGTCCCTGGTCCTGTTCGTGGTCATCGCGGCGGTGCTGCCGCAGCTCGGCCCGGCCCTGCCTCAGGCCGCACGGGTCGTTCCGGTCTACGCGGCCTTTGCCGTCGCGGCGCCGCTCATCGGCTGGGGAACCGGACGGCTGTTCCGGCTCGATGCGTCCGCCGGCCGGACGCTGGCCTTCAGCGCCGCGACCCGCAACTCGCTCGTCGTCCTGCCGCTGGCCTTCGCGGTCCCGGGCGGGATTCCCCTCCTGCCGGCCGTGATCGTCACGCAGACGCTGGTCGAACTGGCGAGCGAGCTGATCTATGTGCGGCTGCTCCCGAGACTAGGGCGCGGGGAAGCGGGACCGGCGCCCACGGAATGAAGAGCTTCCGTGCGCGTCTCCGATCCGCCCGCATCGGATGTTCGCAGGACGGCCGCGCAACGATGAACGATCGTCGAACCGCGCCCGGTCGCCTCGGTACATCCCTTCGGCTGATCTCTTAGGCTGATCTCTTCAGCGCGAAACATCCCCGAGCCGCGACATGGCATGCGGCTGAGGATCGCCCTAAATCCAAGATGGACCTGCGATCAATCCGTCGCAGCCCGTCACGGCACGCTGACAGGGCAAGCAATTCGTTCGACGAACGCGGCTGCCCGCCATGGCGTTACGTTTTTCCACGTGCTTTAATCCTTCGAAATAGCCGAATGGCGGCATATCCGGGGAGCAAAGCCAGCGATGAACGTTCGCGTAGCAGACGAGTCCTTATCGGACGCACACACGCCCGGGTGGCTCTCCCGCGAAGCGATCGTCGCCAAGCCCGGCTTCAACCGGTGGCTGGTGCCGCCCGCGGCCCTCGCCATCCACCTCTGCATCGGGATGTCCTACGGGCTGTCGGTGTTCTGGCTGCCCCTGTCCCGGGCGCTCAGCGTCGGCCAGCCGGCACCGGCCGCCTGCCCGGACATGAGCATCGCCACGGCGCTGTTCACCACCACCTGCGACTGGCGCGTCAGCGACCTCGTCATCGTCTTCTCCATCGGCATCGTCATGCTCGGCCTCTCGGCGGCGGTGTTCGGTGGCTGGCTGGAGCGGGCCGGCCCCCGCAAGGCCGGCCTCGCCGCGGCCCTGTGCTGGGGGGGCGGCTTCCTGATCGGAGCCTTCGGCGTCTACACCCACCAGCTCTGGCTGATCTGGCTCGGCATGGGCCTGATCGGCGGCATCGGCCTCGGCCTCGGTTACATCTCGCCGGTCTCGACCCTGGTGAAGTGGTTCCCGGACCGCCGCGGCATGGCCACCGGCATGGCCATCATGGGATTCGGCGGCGGCGCCATGATCGGTTCGCCCCTCGCCACCCTGCTGATCAACACCTTCAAGACCCCGGATTCGGCCGGCGTCTGGCAGACGCTCACGGTCATGGGCGGGCTCTACATCGTGGCGATGCTCTGCGGGGCCTTCGGCTACCGTGTGCCCCCCGCCGGCTGGCAGCCGGAGGGCTTCACCGCACCGGCGGCCAAGAGCGCGATGATCACCTCGGGCCACGTCCATCTCGACCGGGCGCACCGGACGCCGCAGTTCTGGCTGCTCTGGGCGGTGCTCTGCCTCAACGTGTCGGCCGGCATCGGCGTGCTCGCCCTCGCGTCGCCGATGCTGCAGGAGATCTTCGGCGGCGCGCTGATCGGCCAGCCCGGGCTCGGCTTCGGCCAGCTCGATGCCGGACAGAAGACCCAGATCGCGGCGGTGGCGGCCGGGTTTGTCGGGCTGCTGTCGCTGTTCAACATCCTGGGGCGCTTCTTCTGGGCCTCGATGTCGGACAAGATCGGCCGCAAGGTCACCTACGCGACCTTCTTCGCCCTCGGATGCCTGCTCTACGCGGGGGCGCCCTGGGCGGCGTCGATCGGCTCGAAGGCGCTGTTCGTGACGTTCTTCTGCGTGATCCTGTCGATGTATGGCGGCGGCTTCGCCACGATCCCGGCCTACCTCGCCGACATCTTCGGAACGCAGTTCGTCGGCGCCATCCACGGGCGGCTCCTCACCGCCTGGTCGACGGCGGGCGTGGTCGGGCCCTTCGTCGTGACGGCGATCCGCCAGGCCCAGGTCGATGCCGGCATCCAGGGTGCGGCGCTCTACACACGCACGATGTACATCCTGGCGGGCTTCCTGGCGGCGGGCTTCGTCGCCAACCTCCTGGTGCGACCGCTCGCGGCGCGCTGGTTCATGAACGACGCCGAACTCGCCGCGACGAGCAAGGGCGGCACCGCGACGGCGGGCCGGGCCGGCGATTACGGCATCGGCCGCGGCGGCGTCACGCCCCTCGCGGTGCTGGCCTGGGTCGCCGTCGGCCTGCCGATCGCCTGGGGCATCTGGAGCACGGTCTCGAAGGCCATGATCCTGTTCGGCTGACCCGCACAGGCACGCCGCCGGATTCCGGCGCCGCCCGGCCTCCGGGCGGCGCGTCGGTCAGGCGATCAGGCGGAGGCCGGCCGGCGCCGGCTCTGTCGCCGGCCAGTCGCGGATCGCCTGGAGCGCGCCGTCCAGGGGCGCCGGCCGTCCGAAATGGTAGCCCTGGCCGAAGGCGCATCCCATGCCCGCCAGGAGGTCGGCCTCGGCCCCCTGCTCGATGCCCTCGGCCACCACGGTGACGGCGAGGTCGTCGGCCAGGCGCAGGATCGTCTGCACGATGCCCCGGCTGGTCTGGTCGGCGAGCAGGGTCCGCACGAAGGCCCGGTCGATCTTCAGCGTCGTCACCGGGAGGGTGCTGAGGTAGCTCAGCGAGGAATAGCCCGTCCCGAAATCGTCGATGGCGATGCCGAGGCCGGCCTGCCGGCACTGGGCGAGGGCGGCCGCGGCGCGCTCCGGATCGTCCATCAACATGCTCTCCGTCACCTCGATCTTGAGGCTGCTGGGCGCGATCTCGGTGCGGTCCAGGAAGTCGGCGATCATCTGCGGGAACGAGGCGCCGGCGAGGTCGCGGCCCGAGACGTTGACCGTCATGAACAGGGGGCCGTCGAGCGCGTCCCGATGGTTCTGCGCGGCGAGCATCAGCTCGGGGAAGACGCGGCCGACCTCGTCGAAGGCGTAGGCCGTGAGGTCGACGATGAGGCCGGACGCCTCGGCCGCCGGGATGAACTCGATGGGGGCGACCAGACCGCGGGTCGGATGGCGCCAGCGCATCAGGGCCTCGAAGCCGGCGAGGCGCCGGGACGACAGCCGCACGATCGGCTGGAAGTACAGCTCGAACTCGCCGTTGCGCAGGCCGGCGCGGATCTCGCGCTCCAGGGACAGGGCGCCGAGGGCGGCCGCGAAGGTTTCGGAGGGCGGCGCATCGGCGCCGAGGATGGGCGGCGGCGCGGCGCCCTTCATCTGCTCCAGGATCGTCACGGTCTGGCGGTAGCGGGACAGCACCACACCGAGGCACATGCGCAGGATCGGATCCGTCTGGGCGATCCGGTGGGAGAGCTGCTCCTCGGTGATGACGACGAGCTCGCTGGCTTCCAGGGCGCGGACCGCGGCCGAGCGCGGCTGGTGGTCGAGGATCGCCATCTCGCCGACGATCTCGCCGGGACCGCGATGGGCGAGGATGAGGTCGCCTTCCGGGCGCTCCAGGACGATCTCCAGCCGGCCGCTGACGATCAGGTAGGCGGCGTCGCCCACGTCGCCGGCCGAGAACAGGCGTGCGCCCGCCGGCAGGTGAAGATGGTCCAGGGTCGTCGCTTGGGAACGCGGCACGGAAGGTTCCAGGCAGGGCGCAGGGATGGCCCGCGCCGGACCGTGGCCGTCGCCGGTTAAGGGCTGGCGAACGGCAGGCGCTTTCTCCCGCGCGCCGCGTCCTATCCTTAACGGGATCTCAGCACCGCGGCGCGAGACTGTGCGCGAAGACGTCCCCGCGCGGAGCCCGACGCCCCGATGATCCTGTCACGACGCCGCGTCCCGGTGGGCGCGGCCCTTGCGCTGGTTCTGGCGCTGCTCGGCCTGCGCAGCGCGATCCCGGCGCCGTTCGAGCGCCTGCGGCAGGCCACCTTCGACAGCTTCCAGCGTCTCAGCCCCCGGGTCACCCCGGACAGTCCGGTCCGGGTCGTGGACATCGACGAGGCGAGTCTGAAACGGTACGGCCAATGGCCCTGGCCCCGCCACGTGGTGGCGGACCTCGTCGCGGCCCTGCAGGATCTCGGGGCCGGCGTCGTCGCCCTCGACATGGTCTTCGCCGAGCCCGACCGCACCTCTCCCGCACTCCTCGTCCCGGAATGGGCGCAGCGATTCGGCTTTCGCGCGGCCGAATCCGCGACGGCCCTGCCGGATCACGACGCCGCCCTGGCGGCGGTCTTCGCGCGCGGGCGGGTCGTGGCCGGCTTCGCGCTCACCCCGGGGACGCAGGGCGCTCCCGTCACGCGCAGCGCCGGCTTCGCGACGATCGACGGCGATCCCGTCGCCACCGTCCCGCGTTTCGGCGGCTCCGTCTCCAACCTGCCGGTGCTCGATGCGGCGGCGGCGGGCCACGGCAGCTTCGGCGTCGGAGCGGGCAGCGACGAGATCAACCGGCGCCTGCAGCTCCTCATGTCGGTCGGCGGGCGCCTGGTCCCGTCCCTGGCCCTCGACGCCCTGCGGGTGATGCAGGACGAAGACATCTACAAGGTGCGGGCCGAGCGCGACGGCGCGGTCCTGACCGGCTACACGATCCGCGTCGGCGCGGTCGACGTCGCCGTGGACACCACCGGCGCCCTGGCCCTGCGCTTCCCGGCGGCCGGCTCGACGCCCACGATCCCCGCCTGGACGGTCCTCGATCCCGCGACGCGCGCCGGCCTGCGCGACGCGATCGCGGGCCGGGCGATCTTCGTCGGCACCAGCGCGCTCGGCCTGTCGGACCTGCGCCCGACGCCGATGTCGGCGTTCGAGCCGGGCGTGAACCTGCACGCCATCGGCCTCGACCAGATGCTCACCGGAGAGGCGCTGATCCGCCCGGCCTGGGCGCTCGGCGCGGAGGTCGTGGCGGCGCTGCTGCTCGGCCTCGCCGCGGCCCTGGCCTGCGCCTTCGCCCGCCTGCGCAGCGCCGGGCTCGGCATCGCCTTCCTGGCGCCCGTGCCGGCCTTCGCCGCCGTGGCGCTCTTCGCCCGAGGCGGCCTGCTCCTCGACCCGACCCTGCCAACCTTCGGCCTCCTCGTCGCCCATGCGGGCGGGAGTCTCGCCCGCTATGCCGGATCGGAGCGCGCGGCCCAGCGCCTGCGCGCGGCCTTCACGCACTACCTCTCGCCGGACCTCGTGGCGGTGCTGGCGAGCGATCCCGGCCGGCTCAAGCTCGGCGGCGAGAGCCGCGAGATGACGTTCCTGTTCACGGACCTCGAGGGCTTCACGGCGATGACCGAGGCCTCCGGCGCCGAGGCCCTGGTCAACCTGCTCAACGCCTATCTCGACGGGATGTGCTCCATCGCGATGGCCCATGGGGGCACCGTCGACAAGATCGTCGGCGACGCGGTGCACGTGATGTTCAACGCGCCCCTCGACCAGCCCGACCATGCCGAGCGGGCCGTGGCCTGCGCGCTCGCCCTCGACGATTTCGCGGAGACCTTCCGGCAGGGGCAGCGGGCCGGGGGCGTGCCCTTCGGCGCGACGCGCATCGGGATCAACACCGGGCGAGCCGTGGTCGGGAATTTCGGCGGCACGCGGCGCTTCGACTACACGGCCCACGGCGACGCCATCAACACGGCCGCGCGGCTCGAATCCGCCAACAAGGCCCTAGGCACCCGCATCTGCATCGCACGCACCACCTGCGACCAGGTCTCCGGCGTCAGCTTCCGCCCGATCGGGACCCTGATGCTGAAGGGCAAGTCCGTGGGCGTCGAGGTGTTCGAGCCGACGCGGCAGGCCGCCGGCACCCTGGGCGCCTATCGCGAGGCCTTCGGACGCCTGGTCGCCGGCGAAGCGGGAGCCGCCGAGGCCCTGCTGCGCCTGCACGAGGCCAACCCGGACGACCCGATCCTGGCGCTGCATGCCCGCCGGATCCGCGCCGGCGAGCGCTCGGTCCGCATGGCGGCCTGACCGGCGGCCCGAAGCGCCCGGCCGCCGGCTCAGCCGACGATCAGCAGCACCACCAGGGCGATGTTCGTGACCTGGTGCAGGAATTGGTCGAAGCCCATCAGCCACCAGAAGCGCGGGTCGGTCATGGGCCAGCGCGTCCGCTGGGCGACCAGGGTCTTGCCGCGGTCGATCAGCCCGTGGACGACGAAGTCGAGGAGGGCGAGCCACCACAGGGCCGGCCGATAGAGCAGGGCGATCGCCAGGGTGCCGAGGGCATGCGTGCCGGCATGGACGGCGAGCGGCGCGGCCCAGCCGTCGACCCGCTCCTTGCCGCGGGCCATCCAGTCGGTCTGCGCGACGAAGTCGATGAGGTAGTGCTTGGCCGCCATCGCGACCATGAGGGCGGCCAGCGTCGACAGGGGGACGGGCGTGTCGAGGGCCTGCACCAGGACGATCTCCAGGGGGTCGGGCGGACCGGGATCACCGCACCGCCCGGCGCCCACGTGGTCGAAAGGCTACCGGAACGGCAGGCGAAATCCCACCGCCCGGCATCCGGTTGCGCGGGGCGTCAGCGCCTCAGGGTCGGAACGAAGCGGGCCTGGTCGCTGATCGTGATCGTCGCCACGGCCCGCTTGGTGCGGTCCTCCGGCCAGGGGGCGGCCGCCTCGGGCGCCCGGCCGCCATACACCATGGTGCCCTCGCCCTTGCGCATCAGGACGCTGCCGCGCTTGGTCTTCAGCACCACCTCGCCGTCGAGGACGAGCACGCCGTAGCCCCCGTCGATGGCGCCGCCCCAGACCGTGGTCCCGCGCACGCCGAGGGTCCCGACGGCGGTCTTGATCGCGACGTTGCCGCCGCTCGGCCCCTCGATCTTGCCGCCCACGAAGAGGAAGGCGCCGCGGGCCACCGAGAGGGCGAGCTTCCCGCCCTGGGCGCCGGGCTTGTAGACGAATTCGTCCACCGTGATCTTGCCGTTCTCGCCGAGGGTCAGGACCGTGTCGTCCGCGAGCTTCGCCTCGAGGCGGGATTCGGCGCCGGTGCGGATCATGTCCTTGAAGAACACCGGTCCCTGCGGAGCCATGTCGCGGGCTTGGCCGGCCTGAGAGGCCACGGCCTGGCGGTCGACCTTGGCGACGACGCCGACCTGCTGAGGGGCGGCCTGGGCCGGCGCGAGCGCGGCGAGGGACAAGGCAGCGAAGGCGCCGGCAACTTTCATCGTCACGGTGATCGTCCACGAAGCAGGGGAAGGAAAAAGGGGGAAGGGAATCGGGCACGTCGACGGCGCGGCGCGCCCGTCCGCTGGGGCGAGGGACGGGACGGCCTCGGTGCACGTCCCGCCTGCCTACGGCCGATGCCCTTAAGGCATCGCTAAGTCACCGCACCCGACCGAGATGATCCGGCCGCTCTGCTTCACGAATTCCTGAGAGCAACTGGGGAATCCAAGAACAAGGCAAGGTTGTTGTGGGCGGGCGAACGTTGTGCCCGGTGTAGAGAGCCCCGCGGCGCCGGTGCTGCCGGGCCGTGGCGGCGCTCAGGCGGGGGGAACCTGCGCGACGCGGATGTTGTTCGTGGTGCCGGCCACCGCGAAGGGGATGCCGGCGGCGATCACCACGCGGGCATGGGGCAGGGCGAAGCCCTCCTCCACCGCGTGGGCGAGGGCGTTCTCCACCATCGCCTCGTAGGAGGCCACCTCGTCGGCGCGCAGGCTGTGCGCCCCCCAGAGCAGGCTCAGGCGGCGCGAGGTCGCCAGGTCCGGCGTCAGCGCCAGGATCGGCACCTGCGGCCGACGCCGCGCGATCCGGGCCGCGGTGGTCCCGCTGAGGGTATAGGCCACGATCGCCGCCGCCCCCACCGCGTCGGCCAGGGTCGCGGTGGCGCTGGCGACCGCGTGGGGCGGCGTCTCCTCCTCGCCCGGCTCGGTGGCGGTGATCAGCGAGCGGTAGAGCTTGTGCGTCTCGGTCCGGTGGATGATGCGCGCCATCATCGCCACGGTCTCGACCGGGTACTGCCCCGTGGCGGATTCCGCCGAGAGCATCACCGCGTCCGCTCCGTCGTAGATGGCGGTGGCCACGTCCGAGGCCTCCGCTCGGGTGGGGGTCGGGGCCGAGACCATCGAGTCGAGCATCTGGGTGGCCACGATCACGGGCTTCGCCGCCAGCCGGCAGGCGCGGATCAGTTCCTTCTGGCGCCCCGGCACGTCCTCGTGCGGGATCTCGACCCCGAGGTCCCCGCGGGCCACCATCACGGCATCGGAGAGGCGGATGATGTCGTCGATGCGCTCCAGGGCCTGGGGCTTCTCGACCTTGGTCATCACCCCGGCCCGGTCCCCGATCAGGGCGCGCGCCTCGATGAGGTCGGCCGGCTTCTGCACGAAGGAGAGCGCCACCCAGTCCACCCCGAGCTCGAGCCCGAAGGCGAGGTCGGCCCGATCCTTCGCGGTGAGGGGCGAGAGGTCGAGGAGGGTGCCGGGCAGGTTCACGCCCTTGCGGTTCGAGATCGTGCCGCCGGTGATCACCTCGGCGTCCAGGCTGTCGCCGGTCAGGCCGGTGACGCGCACGCGCACGCGCCCGTCGTCGATGAGCAGGTCCTGGCCCGGAGCGACCGCCAGGAAGATCTCGCGATGGGGCAGGGGGATGGCGTCCCGGTCGCCCTCGGCGCCGTCGAGCACGAAGCGCAGGGTCTCGCCGGGCACGACGTCGAAGCGTCCGCCCGCCAGGGTACCGACGCGGATCTTGGGACCCTGCAGATCCTGCAGGATGCCGATCGGACGGCCGGTCTCGCGCTCCAGGGCGCGGATCGCCGCGTGGACCCGGGCGTGATCGTCCTGGGTGCCGTGACTGAAGTTGAGGCGGAAGGTATCGACTCCCGCCAGGAACAGGCGGTGCAGCATCTCCGGCGTCGAGGAAGCCGGCCCGACGGTGGCGACGATCTTGGCGTGGCGGTTGCGGCGCATCTGTCCCGCGACCGCGCGCGGCCGCCTCCCTGGAATCGAGGGCGGAGGTCGCGGCGAGGCGCACAGTCGCGTCCCCGCCCACGCCTCCCAGGCGCCCGACCGCAACGGCCCGAAGGTCGCCGCGACCGAACACATGCCATGTTCCCGGAAGCCGGCCCGGCTGTAAACCGCCGGAGGGGGTGGTGCTGGGGCTTTGGTGGCGCGCAGGACCGTCCCGCAAGGCTGCCCGCGGGGTGGACACGCGCGCAAGGGACCCGCGCCCTGTCGCCCGGGGCGGGACTCCGATCCGGTGCGGATCCTTGATTCGGCGCAGGTCCGTCTCGGACCGGCTCGCGTCTTCAGAGGTGACCTTCGCCGTGATGGCTATCCTGCAGGCGGATCGCGATGTCGGTGCCGTCGCCGCCGAAGTCCTGGGCTGCGGTGATGGGCTGGACCGGCACGGTCGGTGTGGTGCGCTCCGCGTTCATTGAGGTGTATTGCGCCGGGGGACGGTGACGTTTCGCGGCGGCCGAGGCGGGTACGAAGGCCGTGGCGGCCAGGGACAGGCCGGCCAATACGATCACAGGAACTGAATGTTTCATCGCTTCCTCCCGTCGTCTTTGCGACAGTTCGAGAATCGATCAATCCGAAAACTTGTCATCCCTCATATTGATTACAGACGAACAATATTCGGAAAAAGATATATAGCATCGATTTTCGAATACACGCTCTCGTAGGCGCTGGTATTCCAGATCTCGGCAACCGGCCGGGTATCATGACTGGAAATGGCAGTCCGAAGACGGATCAACACCAAGACTTGCAGCGCTGTCGTCGATGGACGTGAAGGCAGCCTTCCCGTCAGGGAAGGCTGGAGAGGCGCGAGACCAGCATCACCAGTTCGGCCTGCCGATGGGTCTGCGTCTTGGTGAAGATCGAACGGAGCTGCGCCCGCACGGTGGCGACGCGCAAACCCTGGAGCGCGGCCGCTTCCGCCAGGGTGGCGCCCTGAGCCATCAGGATGGCGAGCTTCGCCTCGCTCGGCGTCAACCCGAAGATCTGCTTGAGTGCCCCGCAATTCAGGGCCGGCGTCGCGTCGAGGTCGATCAGGAGGAGGATCGAACGCGGTCCGTCGTCGCCTGTCGGCGGGACCGGAACGGCATTCATGATCAGCGGGCGCTGGTCGGCGCGTTCGACCAGGATCCAGCTCTCGCCGTCCAGCTGGACGCGGGGCTGGCCCTGACCGAGCAGCCGCTTGACGATCCCGCGTCCGAGGCCGTTCAACACATCGACCTCGACCTCCGAGCGGCTGAGGCAGAAGAGATTTTGAAAGATGCGCCGCGCGTGGTCGTTCATGGCGAGCACGTCGCCGCCGGTCGAGATGACGAGCCCGCCGTAGCCCATCCGGTCGAAGACCTGCAAGAATGGTATCCCGACGAGCATGGTCGCGACACGTCCCCCGTATGCCGGTTCGGCACAGAGCCTGTCATACAGGAGGTTAGGCAATATCCGGGTCGGGTCAATACACCCGCACTGTCATGGATACTTGTCGTATCGACGGATCGTTTTTCCGCGACTGCCGGATCCGCGATGAGGTCTCAATAGATCGGGAATCGCGGCCGGCCGTGATTCCCACCGCGCGGGGACCGGTGAAGGGTTCAGTCGAGTCCGTGCAGGTCCTGCCGGAAGCGGCGGCCATTGGCGACGTAGTTCCCGGCGGTCTGCGCGAGCCGCGCGGCGGCCTCGGCGTCGAGGGCGCGCACGGCCTTGGCGGGGGCGCCGACGATGAGGCTGTTGTCGGGAAACACCTTGCCCTCCGTGACTAGGGCATTGGCGCCGACGAGGCAGTTGCGCCCGATCCGGGCGCCGTTGAGGATGGTGGCGCCCATGCCAACCAGGGTTCTGGCCCCGATGGTGCAGCCATGCACGATGGCGCGGTGGCCGACCGTGACGTCCTCGCCGAGGTCCAGGGGAAAGCCGGGATCGGCGTGGAGCACGGCCCCGTCCTGGATGTTGGTGCGCGCGCCGATCCGGATCGTGTCGTTGTCCCCGCGGATGACCGCCCCGAACCAGACCGAGACGTCGAGACCGAGATGGACCTGCCCGATCACGTGCGCCCCGGGCGCGATCCAGAGGCGGGCGGCGTCGGCGATCTGCGGCCGGTGGGGGCCGAGGGCGAAGAGGGTCATGCGGAATCCATGGTGCTTCGGGGGGCCGGATCAGGACCCGGTCCAGGCGGCGGGGCGCTTGGCCAGGAAGGCCGCGACGCCCTCGGCGAAATCGCCGTTGCCATAGCATTCCGCGATCAGGTCGGTCGCCTCGGCACCGGGATCGCGCTCCAGCCGACGCAGCATCTCCCGCGTCACCCGCATGGTCACGGGGGCGTGGCCGAGGAGCCGATCGCAGATCGCCGTCACCGCGGCGTCGAGCTCGCCCGGTTCCGCCACGGCGGCGAGGTAACCGAGCGGCGCCAGGGTCTCGGCGGCGGGCATCTCGGCCAGCAGCATCATGCGGGTGACGAGGCCCTGACCCAGGGTCGCGGTCAGGCGCCGCAGGTTGGCCGGCGAGAGGCAGTTGCCCAGGGTGCGGGCGATCGGCACGCCGAACCGCGCGCCGACCTGCGCCACCCGGATGTCGCAGGCATTGGCGATGGCGAGGCCTCCGCCCACCGCGAAGCCCTCGATCACCGCGACGGTCGGCACGCGGCAGCGCTCCAGCCCGGCGACGTAGCCCTCGATGCGGGCCTCGTAGGCGACGCCGTCCGCGCCCGTGAAGCCGACGAACTGCTCGATGTCGGTGCCGGCCACGAAGGCCTTGCCGCCGGCGCCCCGCAGGACGGCGACGCGCACGGAGGGGTCGGCCTCGATCCGCGCGAGGCTCTCCGCCAGCGCGTCGTACATCGCGAAGGTGAGGGCGTTGCGGGCGGCCGGGCGGTCGAAGGTGAGGTGCGCGACGCCGCACTCGACCCGGTAGCGGACGGCGCCCGCGTCGGGACTCTCGCTCATGCGGCGAAGGCCCCCGCCGCGCGCAGGCGCTCGACCGCCTCGTCGGACAGGCCGAGCTCGGCCAGGATCTCGTCGGCATGCTCGCCCAGCAGCGGCGCGTGGCGGCGCACCTGGGCGGGTGTGCCCGAGAGCTTCACCGGGAAGCCGATGTTGGGCACGCTGCCCTCGATGGGATGGGGCACCGCGATGCGCATCTCGCGGTGCTGGCCATGCGCACTCTCGAAGGCCTCCGGGTAGGTGTTCATGCGCCCGGCCGGGATGCCGGCGGCCAGCAGGTCGGCGACCCAGTCCTCGGCGTTCCGGGCGGCAAAGCTTCTCTCCAGCTCGGCGATCAGAGCCTCGCGGTGGGCGAGCCGTCCGGCGATGTCCTGGAAGCGGTCGTCGGCGAGCAGGTCCTCGCGGCCGAGCACGTCGCAGAGCAGGCGCCAGAGCTTCTGGTTCGTCGCCCCCATGACGAAGTAGCCGTCCGCCGCCCGCACGGCCTGGTAGGGCGCGCTCATGCGGTTGGCGGTGCCGAGGGGCTCCGGAACCCGGCCGGTGCCCCAGTACTCGGACACGTCCCAGATCGAGAAGGCCAGCGCGGAATCGAACAGCGAGGCGTCGATGTACTGGCCCTCGCCGCCGGCCTGCCGGCCGATATAGGCGCTGAGGATGCCGTAGACCGCGAACAGGGCGCACCCGATATCGGCCACCGGCACGCCGGCCTTCACCGGCGGCCCGCCGGGATGGCCGGTGACGCTCATCACGCCGGACATGGCCTGGGCCATCAGGTCGTAGCCGGGGCGCTTGGCCCAGGGGCCGGTCTGCCCGAAGCCCGAGATGCTGGCGTAGATCAGGCCGCGGTTGCGCGCCCGCATGGCCTCGTAGCCGAGGCCGAGCCGGGCCATGACGCCGGGCCGGTAGTTCTCGACCACGATGTCGGCCCCCTCCGCTATGTCGAGGAGGAGGTCGCGCCCGGCCGGGCTCTTCAGGTTGAGGGCGAGGCTGCGCTTGTTCCGGTTCATGTTGAGGAAGCCCATGCTGTCGGGTCCCTTCATCTTGAACCCCATGGCGCCCCGGGTCTGGTCGCCGGTGCCGGGCGGCTCGATCTTGATCACGTCCGCCCCGAGATCGGCGAGCAGCATGCTGCAGACCGGCCCCGCCATCACCTGCGTGACGTCGAGGACGCGCAGGCCGGAGAGGGGCAGGGGGCGGGACCCGGGGCGGGGGGTGTCGTGCACGGCTTCGTCCATCGTGCTCAGATCCTGTGTGTTGCGCGACGCGGCCCTCCTCCCCCTCGCGGGGCGGGGAGGCCCGCTACTCCGCCGGGACGGCCCGCGCCAGCGGGGCCGCGGGCGCCTCCACGAAGGGGCGCTCGGGATGCATGGTGAAGGCGAGGCCGGCGCCCAGCAGGCAGAGGAAGATCGAGCCGACGAAGGGCAGGGTCCAGCTCCCCGTCATGTCGACGATCATCCCGAAGACGATCGGCGAGATGATCGCCGCCACCGCCGAGCCGGTGTTCATCAGGCCGGCCGCGGTGCCCGAATAGGTCGGCGCGATGTCCATCGGCACCGACCAGATCGGGCCGATGACGAGCTCGGCGAAGAAGAAGCCCGAGCTCAGGAGCAGCGCCACCAGGGTCAGGTCCTTGGTGAAGAACACCCCCGTCAGGCTCGCCGCCGCCCCGAGGAAGCCGACCACGATGACGCTGAGCCGGGCGAGCTTGAGATCGCCGGTCCGCTTGAGGATGCGGTCGCTGAAGACGCCGCCCAGGGTGTCGCCGACGACGCCGGCGAAGAACACGCCGGAGGCGAACAGGGCCGAGTTCTTCAGGTCGAGGCCGTAATTGAGCTTGAAGAAGCTCGGCAGCCAGCCGAGGAACAGCCACAGGGTCCAGCCGTAGCAGAAGTAGGTCAGGGTGACGGGCAGGATCCGCATCGTCAGGCGGCTCCAGGGAATGGTCTGCTTGGCGCCGACCTTGCGCGGTTCGGGCAGCACCGCGAGTTCCTCCGGGGTGATCGCCGGATGGTCCTTGGGATCGTCGCGGAAATACAGGTACCAGACCACGACCCAGGCGAAGCTCGCGACACCCAGGACGACGAAGCCGAGGCGCCAGCCCACATGGTAGATCAGCACCGCGACGATCGGGGGCGCCACCGCGTTGCCGAGCCGCGCGAAGGCATGGGTGATGCCCTGCGCGAAGCCGCGCTTGCCCGGCGCCGTCCAGTTCTGCATGGCGCGGGTGGCGGTCGGGAAGGTCGCGCCCTCGCCGAAGCCGAGCAGCACGCGGGCGAGGAACAGGCTGACCAGCCCGCCGACGAGGCCGGTCAGGATCGTGGCCGAGGCCCAGATCAGGCCGCAGACCAGCAGCGTGCGCCGGGCGCCGAACTTGTCGCCCACCGAGCCGCCGATGACCTGGAAGATGGCGTAGGGATAGGCGAAGGCGGACAGGATCAGGCCGAACTGGGTGTTCGACATGCCGAGATCCTTCATGATCTCGCCGCCTGCCGTGGCGATGTTCACCCGGTCGAGATAGGTGACGAAGTACATCAGGCAGAGCAGGAACAGGACCATGTTCGACGCGGAGACGCGTCTCTTGGCGGGTTTTGACGCGGAAACGCGTCCACTGGCTGGCGTCATCGGGGTTTCCTCCGGTTGAACGCATCCCCCCGCCCGATCTGATCGCCGGGCTTTCTGCGAAGGGCACGCGGGTGGTGTGATCGGCGCGGCTCTCCTCCCCGTTGCGGGGAGGGGTCGGAGGTGGGGGTGGTTGGGTGACCCTCAGGGGGCGAAGGCTGGCGGCGCCACCCCCACCCCTGACCCCTCCCGCGAGGGGGAGGGGAACCTGTCTCTCAATCGTCGAGGCCGGAACGGAGGGCATCCATCGCCGCCAGCACGCCGCCGCGCGTATGGGGCACGCCGCCGGCCTTGAGACCCATCTCGACGCCGGACAGGGCGGCCATCAGCGTGAGATCGTTGGTCTCGCCGAGATGGCCGATGCGGAAGACCTTGCCGGCGACCTTGGCGAGGCCGGTTCCGAGGGAGAGGTCGTACTTTTCGAGGATCAAGTTGCGCAGGGCGTCGGCGTCGTGGCCCTCGGGCATCACCACCGCGGTCAGCACCGGCGAATACTCGGACGGCTCCCGGCACAGCACTTCGAGGCCCCAGGCCTCGACGGCGGCGCGGGTGGCGGCGGCGAGGCGCTGGTGGCGGGCGAAGACCTGGGGCAGGCCCTCTTCCAGCAGCATGGCGACGGCCTCGCGCAGGCCGTAGAGCAGGTTGGTGGCCGGGGTGTAGGGGAAGTAGCCGGCCGCATTCGGCTTCAGCATGTCCTGCCAGTCCCAGTAGGAGCGCGGCAGGGTCGCGGTCTTGGTGGCGGCGAGCGCCTTGTCGGAGAGGGCGACGAGGCCGAGGCCCGGAGGCAGCATCAGGCCCTTCTGCGAGCAGCTCACCGAGACGTCGACGCCCCAGGCGTCGTGGGCGTACTCGGCCGAGCCGAGGCCCGAGATGGTGTCGACCAGGAACAGGGCCGGGTGGTTGGCCCGGTCGATGGCCTTGCGGATCTCCGCGATGCGGCTCGTGGCGCCGGTGGAGGTCTCGTTGTGGACCACCATCACGGCCTTGATCGACTTCGCGCGGTCCTCGGCCAGGATCGCCTCGACCTTGGCCGGGTCGACGCCCCGGCGCCAGTCGCCCGGCACGAACTCGACCTCGATGCCCCAGCGGGCCGCCATCTGGCGCCACAGGGTGGCGAAGTGCCCGGTCTCGAACATCAGCACCCGGTCGCCGGCCGAGAGCGTGTTGACGATGGCGGCCTCCCAGGCCCCCGTCCCCGAACCCGGATAGAGGATCACCGGGGCGCGGGTCTGGAACACGGCCTGCGCGCCTTCCAGCACCGCCCGCCCCAGCTTGGCGAAGTCGGGACCGCGATGGTCGATCACCGGCATGTCCATGGCCCGCAGGACGCGCTCGGGCACCGGGCTCGGGCCCGGAATGTGCAGGAAGTGGCGTCCGGTCCGTGTCGTCATCGGGGGCCTCGCAGGCTTTCAGGGGCGCCAGAGGAAGCTGGCGGATCGCGGCTGGCAGATCGCGGCCGGCAAATTGCGGTCGCTAGGTCGCGGGACGGGAGCAGCGCCGGGGCGTATGATCGCGAGCGGCACCGTATTGTCGTCGATACGATCCGCATCCGATTTGGTCGACCAAAAATTTGCATTCATTTCTGCGTGACACAAGCATTATTTTGCGCTCGATCGCCCTCGACCCCGGCGCCGCCGGCTGATAATTCTGGAACGATGATGCTCGATTCCGCCCCAGATTCCGCGGTCGACCCGGAGGCTCCGTCCCTGCCCCGGATCGCGGGAACGGTCGCGGCTTCCCTGCACGGGACCCTGCTGGCGCAGCTGCGCGACTACGTCGTCGAGGGCAACCTCGCCCCCGGTGCCCGGGTGCCGGAACGCCTCCTCTGCGAGCGCTTCGGAATTTCCCGCACGCCCCTGCGCGAAGCCCTCAAGGTGCTGGCCTCCGAGGGGCTGATCGACCTGCTCCCGAACCGGGGCGCCCGGGTCCGCCAGCTCGGACCCGAGGAGATGGTGGCGCTGTTCGACGTGATGGGCGGGCTCGAGGCCCTGGCCGGGCGGCTCGCCTGCGAGAAGATCACCGAAGCGGCCTTTTCCGAGATCGAACGCCTGCACCACGCGATGTACGCCGCCTACCTGCGGCGCGACCTGCACGGCTACTTCACCGGCAACCAGGCGATCCACGACCGGATCGTCGAGGCCGCCGACAACGAGCCCTTGGCGACGACCTACGCCAATTTCGCGGGCCGCCTGCGCCGGGTGCGCTACGCCGCCAACCTCGACGAGGACCGCGACCGCTGGGGCGAGGCCATGCGCGAGCACGAGGAGATCCTCGACGCCCTGCGCCGGCGCGCCGGCCCGGAGCTCAGCGACATCCTGTTCCGCCACCTGCGCAACAAGCGCCGCGCCGCGGCGGTGCGGGAGTCCGCGGCGGCCGAAGCCTGATGGCGGCGCCGGAAATCGCCTCCGGAGGCCGCCGGACCGATCAGCCGGCGCTCGCCGACAGGCGCTCGGCCTCGGCGCGGATCACCGCGGCCGCCCGGAGCACCTCGGCCTCGTCCACCTCGAGATGGGTCGTGGCGCGGATCTGATGTGCGCCGATCGCCCGGACCCGGATGTCGTGCGCGAGGCAGGCCTTCGCGAAGGCGGCGGCCGTCACCCCCAGGGGCTCCACCGAGAAGCACAGGATGTTGGACTGGGCCGCGCCGGCCTCGATGGCGAGGCCGGGCGCGCCCGCGATCCGATCGCGCAGCAGCGCCGCGTGGGTGTTGTCGCGGGCGAGCTGATCGAGGTGGTGATCGAGGGCGTAGAGGCCCGCCGCCGCCAGGATGCCGGACTGGCGCATGGCCCCGCCGAGCCGGTACTTCCAGCGCCAGGCTTCGGTGATGAAATCCTGCTTCCCGCACAGGACGGCGCCGACCGGGCAGCCGAGGCCCTTGCTGAGATCGATCCAGGCGCTGTCGAAGCCCTGGGCATAGTCCTTCGCGGCGATGCCGGTGGCCGCCACCGCGTTGAGGAGCCGGGCCCCGTCGATATGCGCCCGCAGACCCTTCCCGTGGGCGATGTCGCGGATGCGCCGCATGTCCGGAAGCGCCCAGACCGAACCGCCCGAGAAGCTCGTCGTCTGCTCGATCGACACCAGGGCCGAGCGCGGCGCCGTCCGGGCCGGCGGCCGGATCGCGGCCTCGAAGGCCTCCGGCGTGTAGACCCCCGCTCGCGTCTTCAGGGCCGCCACGGAGATGCCGCCGATGGCGGCCGAGCCGGCGGCCTCGGTGTTGTAGATGTGGGACTGGTCGTCGACGATGATCTCGTCGCCGGGCCGGGTCTGGACCAGGATCGCCACCAGGTTGCACATCGTGCCGGAGGGCATGAAGACGCCCGCCTCCTGGCCGAGCAGGTCCGCCACCCGCGCGCAGAGCGCGAGGGTCGTCGGGTCGGAATCCGACTGCTCGTCACCCACCTCGGCCCGCGCCATGGCGTCCCGCATCCCCGCCGTGGGCCGCGTCTGGGTGTCGCTGAACAGGTCGATCATCTTGCAAGCCCGTTTGCATTCAAAATATCACCGGTATCTTAGCTTCGGTGGCCCCGGCCGCCACCCCATCCGGCGCGCCGCACACCGGCATTCCGACCCGGATGGCCCATTCGCCACGCGAGGACGATGACCCATGACCGCCACGGCTGAGCCATCGACCACGCCCCGCGCGTCCGCCCGCCAGAACGCCGGACTCGCCCGCAGGCTGGCCGAGGCGCTGCAGGGCGAGGCCCGCTTCGATCCCTTCACCCGCGGACGCTACGCCACCGACGCCTCGATCTACCAGATCATGCCGGCCGGAATCGTCCTGCCCCGCTCCGCGGCGGACATCGCCGCGACGCTGAAGATCGCGGCCGAGCACGACGTGCCGGTCATCATGCGCGGCGGCGGCACCTCGCAGAACGGCCAGCCGATCGGGCACGGCCTCGTGGTCGACTGCTCGCGCCACTTCAACGGCATCATCGCCTACGATCCCGAGCGGGGCACCATCACGGTCGAGCCCGGCATGGTGCTGGAGCGCCTGAACACCCGGGTGAAGGCGGATGGCTGGTTCTTTCCCGTCGAGCCCTCCACCGCCACCCGCTGCACCATCGGCGGCATGGCCGGCAACAATTCCTGCGGCGCCCGCTCGCTCCGCTTCGGCAAGATGAGCGACAACGTCCTGGCGGTGGACGCGCTGTTTCCCGACGGCACACCCTTCGGCTTCGGGCTGACCGGCAACGACGTCAGCGGCGTGACGGGTCCGGCCCGGGCCGGGCACCTCGCCGCGGCGATGCGGGCGCTGGCCGAGTCGGAGCGCGACGAGATCCTGGCGCGCTACCCCCGGGTCCAGCGGCGGGTCGGCGGCTACAACCTCGATGCGCTCATCGAGCCCCGGCCGAACCTCGCCCATCTCCTCGTCGGCTCCGAGGGGACGCTGGCGGCCACCACCGGCGTCACCCTGAAGCTGTCGCGGCTGCCCGCCCACCGGGTCATGGGCGTCTGCCACTTCCCGTCCTTCCGCTCCGCCATGGAGACCACGAAGGCGCTGGTCGACCTCGACCCGGTGGCGGTGGAACTCGTCGACAACAACGTCCTGGTGCTCGGCGCCGACATCCCGCTGTTCCGCACGACGCTCGCCGACATCACCCGCGGCACGCCGAACTGCCTGCTGCTGGTGGAATTCGCCGGCGACGACCGCGACGCATTGCTGGCCGATCTCGGGCGCCTCGACGCCTGCATGAGCGACCACGGCTTCCGGAACGCCGTGGTGGAGGTGCCCGAGCCCGTCCGCCAGAAATCGGTCTGGGAGGTGCGCGAGGCCTGCCTCAACATCATGATGTCGATGAAGGGCGACGCCAAGCCGGTCTCCTTCATCGAGGATTGCGCGGTGCCCCTGGAGCATCTCGCCGACTACACCGACACCGTCACCGAGGTCTTCACCCGACACGGCACCCGCGGCACCTGGTACGCCCACGCCTCGGTCGGCTGCCTGCACGTGCGCCCGATCCTCGACATGAAGCAGGGCGGCGACGTCGCCAAGATGCGGGCCATCGCCGAGGAGGCCAGCGCCGCCGTGCGCCGCTTCAAGGGCTCCTATTCGGGCGAGCACGGCGACGGCATCTCGCGCTCGGAATACATCGCGCCGATGTTCGGCGCCCGGCTCACGCGCGCCTTCGAGGCGGTGAAGGACGGGTTCGACCCGGGCAACCGCCTGAACCCCGGCAAGATCGTCCGGCCCCTGCGCATGGACGACCGCGCGCTGATGCGCTTCCCGCCGGGCTACGCGGTGACGGCGCCCGCTGCGCCCGCCCTCGACTGGTCGGACTGGGGCGGATTCGGCCCGGCCGTCGAGATGTGCAACAGCAACGGCACCTGCCGGAAGCTCGCCGGCGGCGCCATGTGCCCCTCCTACCGCGTGACCAGGGAGGAGCAGCACCTCACCCGCGGCCGGGCCAATTCCCTGCGGCTGGCGATCTCGGGCCAGCTCGGGCCGGACGCCTTCACCGGCCCCGAGATGAAGCGGACCCTAGATCTCTGCGTCTCGTGCAAGGCCTGCCGGCGCGAATGCCCCACCGGCGTCGACATGGCCAAGATGAAGATCGAGTTCCTGCACCATTACCACGCCCGTCACGGCCTGCCCCTGAAGGAGCGCCTGGTGGCGGCGCTCCCGCTCTACGCGAGCACGGCGGCGCGGCTGG
The DNA here is from genome assembly GCF_001422885.1 of Methylobacterium sp. Leaf104. GTDB lineage: Bacteria > Pseudomonadota > Alphaproteobacteria > Rhizobiales > Beijerinckiaceae > Methylobacterium. The sequence goes on from NZ_LMMZ01000023.1 coordinate 321,228, forward strand.
CGCCCCTCCTCAACCTGCGCGACCGCCTGCCGGCCCTGGCCCGGCTGTCCGAGCGCTGGGTCGGTCTCTCGGCCCGGCGGACCCTGCCGCAATGGCGCCGGCCCTGGCACGAATCCGGGGAGCCCGCGCATCCCGCCGACGTCTCCGGCGACTTCCGCGACGTCGTCCTGTTCGGCGACACCTTCAACCGGGCCTTCGAGCGCGAGAACCTGGAGGCCGCCGAGCGGGTGCTGGTCGCGGCCGGCTACCGCCTGCACCGGGTCTTCCCGCATCGCGGCCGCCGCCCGCTCTGCTGCGGGCGGACCTACCTCGCCTCCGGCCAGACCGACCGGGCCCGGGCCGAGGCCCGGCGGACGCTGACCGCGCTGCTGCCCTTCATCCGCGCCGGCGCCCGGGTCGTGGGCCTCGAGCCGTCCTGCCTCCTCACCTTCCGCGACGAGTTCGCCTCGCTCCTCCCGGGCGCCGAGGCCGCCGAGCTCGGGCGCGCGAGCTTCCTGTTCGAGGAGTTGCTCGCCGCCGACCTCAAGGCGGGCCGCATCGACCTGCCGCTCGCCGACCAGGGCGGCCGGGTCGCCCATCTCCACGGCCATTGCCACCAGAAGGCCTTCGCCGCCATGGGGGCCGTGGAGACGGTCCTGCGCGCGGTGCCCGGTCTCGACGTCCGCCCGATCGAGTCGAGCTGCTGCGGCATGGCCGGCGCCTTCGGCTACGGCGCCGAAACCATCGACGTGTCCCTGGCCATGGCCGAGCTGTCGCTGTTCCCGGCCCTGCGGCAGGCCGGCCCCGACGATCTCGTCGTGGCCGACGGCACGAGCTGCCGCCACCAGATCCACGACGGCCTCGGTCTGACCGCACGTCACGTCGCGCGCGTTCTCGACGAAGCCCTCGTGACGTCGACACGTCCTTCGCCCGCGTTGCGAAACGGAAAGCCCTTTTTGCCGCTGTGATACCAACGATGCGCGTGTGCCACGGCACCCGCATCGGCTTGCTGTTTTAAATTATTTACGTCATCTAAAAGGGGAGGGGCCGGCGGATCGGACCCGTCGGGAGAGCGTCATGAGCCAAGCCATTCGCAACCACGTCATTCGGAAGACCGCCATCGTCACCGGAGCCTCGTCCGGCATCGGTCTCGCCAGCGTGCGGGCCCTGCACAAGGCCGGCTATCGCGTGTTCGGGACGAGCCGGCGCAGCAGCACGGTCCTGGGCGATGCCGGCACCCTCCTGACCTGCGACATCACCGATGAGGCGTCGGTCGCCGGCATGGTGAAGACGGTCCTCGACGAGACCGGCCGGATCGACCTTCTCGTCAACAATGCCGGCTTCGGCATCAGCGGCGGCGCCGAGGAATCCTCGATCGCCCAGGCACAGGACCTCTTCGACGTGAACCTGTTCGGCGTGATCCGGGCCATCCGTGCGGTGCTTCCGACGATGCGCGCGCAGAAGAGCGGCCGCATCGTCAACATCAGTTCCGTGCTAGGCCTGATCCCGGCCCCCTACATGGCGCTCTACGCCGCCAGCAAGCACGCGGTGGAAGGCTATTCGGAATCCCTCGACCATGAAATCCGCAGTTATGGCATCCGCGTCGTCCTGATCGAACCGGCCTATACGCGCACGGCCTTCGACCAGAACCTGCTCGCTCCCGATGCTCAGCTGAGCCTCTACGCCGAGGCCCGGTCCGGTGCCGACCGGACGATGCGGGAGTCCATGGCGACGGCCGACGCGCCGGAGGTCGTGGCCGATACCGTACTCGCCGCGGCCGAGGCCTCCGTCCCGCGCCGCCGCTACACGGCCGGCAAGGTCGCGCGGCAGATCAGCCTGCTTCGGCGCTTCGTCCCCGCCCACCTCTTCGACAAGAGCCTCAGGAAGCAGATGAAGCTGCCGAACTGAAGCGCCTCCGGTGACGGTCCTGCCGGCATCGCTCAGAACTCCATGCCGAACTTGACCCGGACATTGTGCCGCTCGAATTGGTTCAGTCCGAGGGCACGACCGGCCAGGGTCGGGTCGGCATCGCGACCCCAGACCTGTCCGGCATACGCCACCGTCAGCCAGATCTTCTCGGTGAAGCGATGGTGCAGGGCGGGGCCGACGAACAGCGCCTCGCTCTCCAATTCGTTGAGGAAGGTGCCGTTGTAGCCGCGCAGGTAACGAACTTCCGGCCCGAGATAGGTGTTTTCTCCGACGCGAGCGACCAGGGCGTTGGACCAGAGAAAGGTCGATGAGCGGTAACCGGGTGCACCCGGGCCGCGCTGACGACCGGCCGCCGGCTCGAAGCTGATATTGCTGCCATACCAGAGCTTATTCGGCACGAGTTGGAGATCGAGCTGGAGCACGGTCTCCATGTCGAAGATGTCGGCTCCATGTCCCTCGATGGGCAGGACGCGGGAGAAGCGCGGCCGAAGTTCGAGGGCGAGCCCGAGCGGCTGATCCTTGTCGCCCTTCAGGAACTGGTACTTCACCTCCATGGAGACCCCATCGAACGTCCCGTAGGACTTGTCGTCGAGATCGATGATGTTGCGGACCTGACGAAACGTCCCGAACGCGCCGAACTCGATGCTCAGGCGGTCGATCGGGTCGAACTGATAGCCAAGCTTGGTGTCGAGGACGCGATATCGCCCCCCGCCGGGTCCGGACGGCCGCTTACCCAACCGTGAGACCGTATCGACGACGACTTCCTGCTCTCCCTTCTCTCCTGCGTCCGAGCCTTCGGTGAAGCCGAAGAGATGCTCTGTGTCGACGTCCTTGGACTGCCCGCCGTCGCCACCGCTTCCCTTTGCGTCCTTCGAGGCCTCGCCCGCCTTGGAGCCTTGGCCGCCGGTCTGATCCTTCCGTGCCGGAGCACCCTGGCGTGCCGTGCGGGATCGCCTCTCCGTCGACGCTTGCGCCGTAGCTTTGGCAGCGGCTGGAGCGTCGGTCTCAGTGGCACCGACCGTCTGTGAAGACAGTGCCACGACGACACTGACGATGCATAGGATCGGACGCACGCAACCGGAAGTCATCTCGCGAAATCCTGTCCCGGCCCCCGCTGCGATGACTGGTGGACCCTGTTCTTCACCTTAGACACGCCCTCGCTTATCCTGCCTGCTGCGAATGAGACACAGATCGAGAAATTGGCGATGGCCGTGGATTAAGAACACAGCTTCCTGCTCGAGCGGGCTCCGGCAGAGGTCGGACCAAGAATTTCTCGGATCCTCCCAGGCCGGTCGGAACGCGAAGAGTGCGGGACGGTTTCCTCGACGCATCAGCCGGGAGATTGAACATGCGGATCATTGCGACAGCGTCGGCCCTCGCGCTCCTCACCTTCGGCAGTGTCGGTGCGGCCGAGGCCAAGGGCTGCATCAAGGGCGCGATCATCGGCGGGATCGCCGGGCACTACCTCGCCGAACGCGGTGTGGTCGGCGCGGTCGCGGGATGCCTCGGCGGTCGCTACCTCGCGAATCGTCAGGCGAAGCGGCAGCGGGACATCGACTACGGCTCTCGGGTCGAGCCACGCGGTGCGGGGTACGGGCAGGTCCAGGGTCCGGCGCGCCGCAACTACAGCTACTGACGCGCCCCCCCAGGGCGGCAGACGGCATCAGGCCCTGTTTTCGGGCGACGCGAACCGTAGCGGTGCGGCGGGGCGCGTCGCCATCCAGAGAACGTGGCGGGGGCCGTCCGTGCCGCCATTGGCGTGGATGCGGAACTCGTCGACCGCGAAGCCGTGCAGGCGCAGCCGCGCCTTGAAGCGTCGGTCCGGCTTGCCGGACCAGACGGCGAGGATGCCGCCGCTCCGCAGAGCGTAATGGGCGCGCCTCAAGCCCCAGGCATCGTAGAGGCGGTCGTTCTCCCGCCGGGTCATGCCCGAAGGACCATTGTCCACATCGAGCAGGATCGCGTCGAACAGCTCGGGTCCCGACTGGATCACGCGATTGACATCCGTCTCGGTGATCTCGACCCGTGGATCGTCGAGGCTGTCGCCGAAGAGATGGGCGAGGGGGCCACGCGCCCAGGCCACCACGGCCGGGATCAGTTCGGCGACGACGACCTTCGCATCTGGGCCGAGGGCGCCGAGGGCGGCCCGAAGCGTGAAGCCCATGCCCAAGCCACCGATCAGGATGCGGGGCGCCGAACGACCGGTGAGGCGTTCGCAGGCGATGGTCGCCAACGCCTGCTCCGAGCGGCGGTCCAGATTGGTCATCAGCTCCGCCGTCCCGACCTGAATCGAGTAGGCGTCGCCCTGCCGCAGAAGGTTCAGGCGGGTGGAACTGCCCGGAATGGCGCTGGTGTCACAGAGGACCCAGGGTGTTGAGGACATCGACGCTGGGCTCCCTCCACGACTCCGTACGGCCGTGGCTGCCACCGCGTCATCCGAAACACCGCACAGGTCAACCGGACGGGGAATGTATCCGATGGCTGGAGGGGTTTTCTCCCGTTGCATGAAGCCCGTCGATGCGAGGGCTGCGCGATGCGCTCGCACCCCTGATGTCAGGCGCCAGTCGGGGATGGTTGGATCCGAGGCGGCCGACCGATTGCCCACCATTTCCACGATTCCGATGTACGCGACAACGCCGCCTCGTCCCTTTCGACGTCGTCCTCGATACCGGCGAAGGGACGGCTTCGGCACGGTCCTGAGGCGTTGTTCGCGGAGAAGTCTGACGAGTGGCGGCGTTCAGACCAGCGCTCCCGATTGCGCCGGTGCGGCAGCCCGCGCTGCATCCGTGCCGGGATTGGGCGGCTCCGCGGCGTCGAGTTGGCGGGCTGCGGTACCGGCGCGCCGCTCTAGGGTGACCACCGTGCGGAAGGCGAGGGTGATACCGACGAGGCCGAAGAGGACGGAACCGAAGCCAACCCCGGCAATGACACCCTTCGGACCGTAGAAATGCGCGCCGATCAGGGCCGGCGGCACGGTGCCGAGGGTGGCGCGCCCCCAGTTCAGGGCAGTGGAGTAGAACGGGAATCCGAGGTTGTTGAACGAGGCGTTGGCCAGGAACAGGAGCCCGGTGAAGAACCAGACGCCTCCGCTGACCATACAGAAGAACCCGAACAGGTCCGCCGCGACGCCTTCGAGGGCGAAGAGACGGGTCAGGGGACCGGCTCCCAGGATCAGCGCAACCCAGACGACCAGCACGTAGGCGGCGGTCACCAGGGTGCCGTCGCGCAAGACGCCGCGCATCCGGTCGAAGCGGGCCGCCCCCCAGTTCTGGCCGAGGATCGGGCCGATCGAGCCCGACATGGCGAAGAGGCCACCGAAGGCCACGGGAGTGAGGCGGTCGACCACGACGTTGCCGGCCACCGCCACAGCGCCGAACTGCGCCAGCGCATGAGCGATGAACGCACTTGCCACCGATGGGGCGAGGTTCGTCAGCACCGCCGGCAGGGCGATCCGCATGACGATGGGCGCGTCGGCGATGACGCCGGTGAGGTTCGGGCGAGCGAGCATGCGATGCTGTCGCACGCCCCATAGGCCGATGACCGCGAAGGTGGCCCGGGCAAGGCAGGTGGTAATGGCTGCCCCATCGACGCCCAGACCGGCGCCGAAGATCAGTAGCGGATCGAGACCGGCGGTGACGATAGCGCCGCCGAGGGTAACGTACATGGCCTGACGGGCGGCCCCGACCGCGCGCAGCAGGCCGGAGAACATCATCCCCGGTCCCATCAGCAGGTTGGAGGGCAGGGTGATCCAGAGGAAGCGGGTCGCCACCGGCAGGGTCTCGGCATCGGCGCCGATCCAACCGAGGAAGGTGGGTAGGAACGGGAGCATCGCCAAGACGAGGAGACCGGAGACGACGATGCCCTGGATGGTTCCCGAGGTAGCGAGGCGCCGGGCTCCCTCCGCGTCACCGGCCCCGATCGCCCGCGAGACCAGCGCCCCGGCCGCGATCATCAGGCCGATATTGATAGCGATGGCAAAGAATTGGACGATGGTGGCAAAGCCCACGGCCGCTGTCAGCGTTGGATTGCCGAGCTTGGAGACGTAGAGCAGGGACAGAAAGTCGACGACGAAGATTGCCATCAGCCCGACCGAGCCGGTGGCGCTCATCGTCACCACGTGACGCAGGATGGAGCCCTCGACGAACCGCGCCGAACCGGATGTCGCCTCAGGCATCCGTGCGGGCATCTTGGTGCTCGTCGTTCTGCGCGTCCTGGGGCTCCAGAGTCCGGGTGGCCGCCTCTCTCCGCTGGGATCCGATGATGTCGCGGGTCTCGGCGTTGAGTGCGCGCGAGGGCCTCTTCGGCTCGGTCAACGGCTCCGGCTTGATCTCGTTGAGGCCGCGCGCCCAGGTCATCGCGTCCGGAAGCGCCCCCGCCTGCTGCAGCACGAGCCGGGCGACGTCGCGCTTCCGTACGTCCTCGGCGGTCGCGGCGGCCGCCTCGGCGCCGAGGCCGAGGCCTTCCAGGGTGGCACGCCCGAAGGCGAGGGCGGATTCCACCGTCTCGCGCAGCTGGAAGTCGACGTCCCGATTCATGAGTTCGACAGCGTGCATCCGATCATAGGCCCGCACATAGCTGCGCACGCTCGCGAATTCCTCATGCACGATATCGACGATCTTGAGCGCGGCCTCGGAGTCGTCGACACAGACGCAGACGAGTTCGGCTCGCCCAATTCCGGCGGCACGCAGCACGTCGAGGCGGGTGCCGTCACCGTAATAGATACGAAACCCGAAGCGCGCGGCGCTGCGGATCTGCTCGACGTCCTTGTCGATCACCGTGACGCTGATGCCCTCGGCGAGAAGCACTTGCGTGAGGATCTGGCCGAAGCGACCGAAGCCGATGACCAGGACGCGGGCCTCCGTGCTCTCGATGGCTTCCGGCATCGCTTCGGGGCCTTCGGGGCGCCTGGCGAGCACGGCATCGAGAGCCTTCGCCGCCACCGGACCGACCAGCATGGTCAGCGCCGCGAGCGCCACCGCAAAGCGGGTGCTGGCCGGGTCGACGAGGCCGAGCTCTCCCCCTGCCGGCAGCAGCACGAAGGCGAATTCGCCGGCCGGCGCCAGGATGGCACCGCCCCGCACAGCGTCGAGCCAGGGTGAGCCGAACAGGCGAAACAGGCCGGCCACGAGGGCGACCTTCAGCAGGATCGCGCCCGCCGTCGCCCCGACCAGGGTGGGCCATTCGGCCTTGAGCAGGCCGCCGTCGATCGACATGCCCACGCTCATGAAGAAGAGGCCGAGCAACATGCCGCGGAACGGCTCGATATCGGCTTCGAGCTGGTGGCGGAAGTTGGATTCGGCCAGCAGTACGCCGGCCAGGAACGCCCCCATCGCCATCGACAGGCCGACATGCTCCATCAGCATCGCAGTGCCGAGCACCACGAGGAGAGCGGCTGCCGTCATGACCTCGCGGGCGCCGCTGGCCGCCAGCAGACCGAAGAAGGGGTTGAGTCCGTAGCGCCCGACCAGCACCACGGCCAGGATCGCCGCGCCCACGGTACCGGTGGATTGCAGGGCCGAGAGGAGCCAGCCGTCGCCACCGCCCGTGCCGGACGAGGCGGCCAGGGGCATCAGCGCCAGGATGGCGACGACGGAAATGTCCTGGAACAGCAGCACCGCGAAGGCCCGCCCGCCATAGGGCGTTCCCATGTCACCGCGCTCCTCCAGCAACTGAAGGGCGACGGCGGTGGCCGAGAGCGCCAGCGCGATGCCGATGACGAGGCTCGCCGAGGGCTTGGCGCCCATGAGGATACCGACCCCTGCCAGGGCCGCCGAGCAGACGATCAGCTGGGCGGTGCCGAGACCGAAAATGTCCCTTCTCATCGAGACGAGCCGGGAAATCTGCAATTCGAGACCGACGATGAAGAGCAGCAGTACGACACCGAGTTCGGCGACACTCGCGGCTGTTTCGGGCTCCGCGATCAGCGAGAAGCCGAAGGGCCCGATCACCACACCGGCCACGAGATAGCCGAGAACGGCACTCTGACCGATGAGGCGGAAGATCGGCACGCCGATCACCGCCGCCGACAGGAACGTCAGCACGGGGGGAAGGAAGCTGACGTGGGTCGCGGCGCTTGCCATGAAAATCCGAGGTTGGATGGGAATCCAAGGCGGCGAAGGCCGGATCCGTTCGGAGCGATCCAAGCGTGCCAGCGGCCCCGTCTTAACCAGTGGGAGACCAGCCGTCACGTCCGGGGAGACGGGGCAGGCTCCCGCAAACACCCCGGTAAGCCTTCCGCAGTGCGAATCAGCACCCGCTCAGAGTCCGTCTCAGGCGCGTCGCGGCGGCCACTGACCGCGCGGGACCCGACGGCCTGCCCGGCGCTCGTTTCGGCGACCCACTAGGAAGCTCGACGCATCGCCTTCCAGGAGCAAGAGTTCAGAATCGAGGACGTCCTGACGGACGAGACCGATGTCCCGGAGTTCGCGGTCCGACATCACCGACAATTGCCGCACGACCCGGCGATTGATCGCGGCGCGCGACATCCCGGCGGCGGCCGCCGCCGCCACACCCAACAGCCATGCCTTGACCGACGTCAGGGTGGCCGAGGTCCTGCCTTGGGTGACGGATGCAATGGGCCGAGTGGTGAAGCCGTCCATGATGCGCGTCCTTTCCTGATGCGCGTGTCGATGTCGGAACCATGCGGGCAGGCTTCTGGTCGAGACAGGGACAATCCAGTACGATATGATCAAATTGTCCGGTACCAGGAACAGGACAGATGAAGGCCTCATCCCTGTCAGCGTCCACTTTGGTCAAGACTGTCGCGGCAGCGATCACGGAGCGGATCGCGAGCCGCCAGCTGATGCCGGGCGCTCGCCTGCCCTCGGTCCGCGCCTTCGCGGCGGCGATGGGCGTGTCGAAATCGACGGTGGTTGACGCCTACGATCGATTGGGTGCGGAGGGTGCCATCGTGGCGCGACGAGGCTCGGGTTTCTACGTGTCGGGCAAGACGCGTCCGCTCTGCCTCAAAACGGTGGGTCCGCAACTCGATCGGGCAGTGGACCCGCTCTGGATCACGCGCCAGTCCATGCAGGCCGGCCCCGACCTGGTGATGCCTGGCTCCGGCTGGCTGCCGCCCTCCTGGATGCCCGATGACGCGATCCGGCGCGGACTGCGCCAGCTCGCACGCGGCTCGGAGACAAACCTCGTCTCGCACGACCAACCCCTCGGCTTCCCGCCGCTGCGCGCGCAGATCGCCCGTCGGTTGGCGGAGAGGGGGGTCGAGGCCGGGGCCGATCAGGTCGTCCTGATCGACTCCGCGACGCAGGCCCTCGACCTACTCTGTCGGTTCCTTCTCGAACCGGGCGACACCGTGCTGGTGGATGACCCCTGTTACTTCAACTACCACGGCCTGCTTCGCGCACAGCGCGCGCGTATCGTCGGCGTTCCGATGACGCCGAACGGCCCGGACCTCAATGCTCTCGCGACTTTGCTGGCCGAGCACCGGCCGCGCTTCTACGTCATCAACTCCGCGCTCCAAAACCCGACGGGATCAACACTGGCACCGGCGATCGCGCACCGCATCCTGAAGCTGGCCGAAGTGCATGACACCCTCATCATTGAGGACGACATCTTCGGCGATTTTGAAGGTGAACCGTCCCCGCGGCTCGCGGGCTTTGACGGGCTGGAGCGCGTGATTCAGATCGGCAGCTTCTCGAAGACGCTCTCGGCGGCCGTCCGCTGCGGGTACATCGCGCTGCGCGAGGATTGGATGGAGCCCCTCATCGACCTCAAGCTCGCCATGAGCCTGGGCAACAGCCACCTGTCGGCGAGCCTCATGCACGGCCTTCTCACCGACGGGACCTACCGTCGGCACCTCTCGGAAGTGCGAGAGAAACTGGGGCGGGCGATGGCGCCGGCCCTGCGGCGGCTGGAGGGATGCGGACTGAGTGCCTGGCTGGAGCCGTCCGGTGGATTCTTCCTCTGGATGCGTTTGCCCGTCGGCGCAGATTCGGCGGACGTCGCCCGACACGCCCTCGCGCGCGGGCTCGTTCTCGCCCCGGGGGGCGCCTTCAGCCCATCATCGCTCGGCAACAATTACCTGCGCTTCAACGTGGCCCAGTGTGCCGACCCGCGCATGATCCCGATGCTGGAGGCTTCCCTCGACGAATGCGCGGCGGCAACGTCCACCCAAGCGGCCTGAAGCCGATTTCCATGGGACCTTCCGGGTCCTGCGTGCCACGCGGACCCGCTTTCATGGGACCTTGGGTGCCCGCGCAGGAGTTTTCCGCTATGACAGGTTGACAGGGGCTCCCCCGCCTCGCCACATCCCGGCTATCATGAGCGACGCGAATCTGACGACTTCCCCCGCCCCCAGCGATGCGGTCAAGCCGCCCCTGGAGATCCTGCTCTGCGCACCGCGCGGGTTCTGTGCCGGTGTCGTGCGGGCAATCGATGTCGTCGAGCGGGCACTCGCCATCTACGGACCCCCGGTCTACGTTCGCCATGAGATCGTCCACAACAAGTACGTGGTCGAGAGCCTGAAGCGGAAGGGCGCCGTGTTCGTGCGCGAGCTCGACGAGGTTCCGGACGGCTCCGCTCCGGTGATCTTCTCGGCCCACGGCGTCGCCAAGACTGTGCCGCACAATGCGGATTCCCGCGGCCTCACCACCATCGACGCCACCTGCCCCCTGGTGACCAAAGTCCACCGCGAAGCGGAGATCCACCACAAGCGCGGTCGCCACGTGCTGCTGGTCGGCCATTCCGGGCACCCCGAGGTGGTCGGCACCATGGGTCAGTTGCCCAAGGGCTCGATCACCCTGGTCGAGGATCTGGAACAGATCGCTGCCCTGGAGCCGGAGAACCGCGACAACCTTGCCTGGGTGACGCAGACGACCTTGTCGGTTGACGACACGCACCACATCGTCGAGGCGCTGAAGAAGAAGTTCCCGACCATCACTGGTCCGCACAAGGACGACATCTGCTACGCCACCACCAACCGCCAGGAGGCGGTGAAGCAGGTGGCGCCGCTCGTCGATGCGGTCATCGTGGTAGGCTCCTCGAATTCCTCGAACTCGCAGCGCCTGCGCGAAGTCGCCGAGCGCGTCGGCTGTCCGATCACCCGTCTGGTGCTCCGCGCCGAGGAAATCGACTGGCCCGCCTTCGAAGGCATCCGCAAGCTCGGCCTCACGGCTGGCGCGTCCGCTCCGGAAGTGCTGGTGGAAGAAATCATTGATGCCTTCGCGGCTCGCTACACCGTGACGGTGGACACGGTCTCGACGGTCGTCGAGGACATGTCCTTCCCACTGCCGCGCGAACTGCGCAGCGAGGCCGCCGAATAGGCTTGAGGCCGTCAGGAACACCAATCATCAGCAGGGGCGCCGTTCGGCGCCCCTGTCCATTTCGTCCCCGAAAATTCAAGCGAACGTGACGTGGCTGTCTACACCGAGGTCTCCGACGCGGCGCTGACCGCCTTCCTGTCCGCCTACGACATCGGCACGCTGCTCTCCTACAAAGGCATCGCCGAAGGTGTTGAGAACACCAACTTTTACCTCCACACCACGGGTGGCTCGTTCATCCTCACGCTCTACGAGAAGCGGGTCCGGGCCGACGACCTGCCGTTCTTCCTCAACCTGATGGAGCACCTCGCCGCGCGGGGACTCGCCTGTCCGCAGCCAATCCGTGACCGCGCGGGCGTGGCGCTCGGAGAGCTCTGCGGGCGGCCCGCGGTCATCGTCACCTTCCTCGACGGCGTCTCGGTGAAGCGGCCCGGCCTGGATCATTGCCGCGCACTCGGCCGCGCCCTTGCCGGCCTGCACGCTGCAGGCGCAGATTTCGGCATGCAACGGGCCAACAACCTGTCTGTGGACGCCTGGGAACCACTATTCCGCCTCGCGGAACCCCAGGCGGACACCGTATCACTTGGACTCACCGACCGGGTCCTCGCCGATCTCGCCGTCCTCCAGGCTTCCTGGCCGACCGGCCTGCCATCCGGCGTGATCCACGCCGACCTCTTCACCGACAACGTGTTCTTCATCGGCGATGAGTTGTCGGGGCTGATCGACTTCTATTTCGCCTGTACCGACGCGTTCGCGTACGACTTGGCGATCTGTCTCAATGCTTGGTGCTTCGAGGCCGACGGCACGTTCCACCGCGACATGGGGGCGGCCCTGATCGCCGGCTACGAGGCAGTGCGCCCTCTCGTTCCGGCGGAGGTCGCGGCACTGCCGATCCTGTGCCGGGGAGCGGCCCTCCGCTTCATGCTGACCCGACTCGTCGACTGGCTTAACGTGCCGGCCGGCGCCTTGGTCCAGCCGAAGGACCCGCTGGAATACGACCGCCGGCTGACATTCCATCGCAGCGTGATCGATGCTCGAGACTACGGCCGGGCCGTCTCGGACCGGCGTTCCTGACTGTCTCCGCGGATCGATCGGCGATCCCTTCCGGCCCGCCTTCCGGCATCTCGGATGGTGTGGCCGGATGCCGACGGATGTGCGGCATCGGCCGGCGAATGGTCAGATGACCTTGAGGAGCGCCTCAGCGCCGGAAAGCTCCGTCTTGGCCGGAGAGTCTTCCACGTTGAGAATGCGCACGACACCGTCCTCGACGAGCATGGCATAGCGCTTCGAACGGGTGCCGAGGCCGAAGCCGGCGCCGTCCATATCGAGGCCGACGGCCTTGGCGAATTCGGCATTGCCGTCGGCAAGAAACTCGAGCGCCTCGGCGCCGCTCGCCTTCTGCCACGCATCCAGCACGAACACGTCATTGACCGAAGTGATCGCGATGGCGTCGACGCCCCGCGCCTTGATCTCGGCCTGCTTCTCGACGAAGCCGGGCAGGTGATTGCGATGACAGCTCGGCGTGAACGCACCGGGCACGCCGACGAGAACGACGCGGCGGCCCTTGAACAGGTCGTCGGTGGTCTTGGCTTCCGGACCGTCCGCCCCACTCACGCGAAACGTGACCTGGGGGAGGTGGTCGCCAACCTGAATGGTCATCCGTCGTCTCCTTGAGATCGTCGAGGCATCCGCACAAGCGGCGTCTCGGTCCTTGTCACATCGTTGCGCGCGGCCGGCACGACGTTCCGACACACGGAAAACCGTCTAGCTCGCGGGGGTTAGCCTGTCGAGGTTCGATCGCCGCAAAGCAATGGATATCGATCCGATGCCGTGCCATGCCCTGGACAATGCGGCCTGCCCGCGTAGCATGGGTTGATGCAGCGTTCACAGGCCCGTGCGGGTGACCCCGCCTATCTCGACGGTCAGTTCCTCGTGGCGATGCCGGGCATGACGGATTCGCGCTTCGCCCGGTCGGTGATCTATCTGTGCGCGCACTCGGCCGATGGGGCGATGGGGATCATCCTTAACAAAGCCGTCTCCGACCTGAACATGCCCGATCTGCTGATTCAGCTCGACATCGCGAGCGAGACGGACGCGATCCGGCTGCGCGAGCGCGTAGGTCATATGCCGGTGCTGATGGGCGGTCCTGTGGACGCGAAGCGCGGCTTCGTGCTCCACACCGACGACTTCCACATCGATCAGTCGACGCTGATCATCGACGATGGGATCTGCCTCACGGCGACGGTGGACATCCTCCGGGCGATCGCGGCGGGAGACGGACCGGCCAGCGCGGTCCTGGCCCTCGGCTATGCCGGCTGGCAGGCGGGACAGCTGGAGAACGAGATCCTGGCCAACGGCTGGCTGGTCTGCCCCGCCGACCCCGACATGATCTTCCACACCGCCCTCGACGCCAAGTACGATCGCACGCTGCGCAACAACGGCATCGACCTGGCGATGCTCTCGGTCAGCGCCGGCCACGGCTGAGCATTCCTGGCTATTGATCGGCGAAGGGCGTGCTACCCGAATCAGGGTTCATGCCTTCGACCGGCGGCTTGCGTCGCGGGCGCGGCGGGGCCGCCGAGGCGCTCGGTGCCGCGGTGCTGGTGTTGACACCGAGGCGGGTAGCGAGAGCGAGGGCCCGCGCCTCGGTGAAGCGCAGGTTGCAAAACCCGTGCGCGCCCTCGCGGGCATAGGTTCGGCACATCTGCTCGCGATCTGAGGAGAAGGCCGCCTGCTCGGTCACGACGGGGCGGAGCTCGGGACCGCGCAGGCGCTGGCTCATCAGCTTGTAGTTCTCGCGCACTGCACGGTCGGCGCCCCCCCGTGAGGCCTCAAACTCGCCGGCCCGTGTGATGAGTGTCGCGGCGGCTGGTCCCCAGAGGCCGGTCGGTGTCGTCGCGCAATCGGCCGCCGCGAAGGTGCAAACGGAACCGGAGAGCGACTGCACCAGAACGGCCCCCTCGAGCACATCGAGTCTCAGGGGACACTCGCCCCCCGAAACCTCGAACCGGCCTACGCCCTCGGGTCGCCCTTCCGACGAGAGAGTCAGCGGCGAGCCGGCGTTCAGCGGCACCTTGCAGGTCTCCACCGGCTGCGAGATCTTGTTACCCGGCAGCACGATGCGCGCCGTGGCTCCAGTGCCCGCGCGCTCCAGCTTCAGGCTGCCGTTGAGCCCGTTGAGCAGCAATTCCTGCCCCATCACGTTGTCCTCGGACGGAGCCTTCAGAACGACGGGCTGTCGTGGAACCGGTGGCGCCCTGGGCGCCTCGACGGTGGACGGCGGGACGGAGTCAGTCGGCGCACTCGGCACCGGCGCGGGCGGAGCGCTGGGAACCCCACGCGGTGGCACGGGCGGCCTGGCCGCCCGCCCGATCCCGAACAATTCCTCGAAAAACGATTGCGCACAGGCCGGGTGCGGGACTGATGCCAGCACTGGCAGGAGAAGGAGTACGCGGGTCAGACGCATCGAGACTTTCGGGCCCATTTCCGTGGAGGCGGCGGGATGCGCAGCCAAGCACGTTCACACACGACTTACCATGTGCGAACCAACCTGCCACGGCGGCGATGGTGGTTATCATCGATCAGGGTTCGGTGAGCGATGCCAGCTCCATGGGCACGCGAACGGCCTTTAGGACATTCGAATGTCGCCCGAAGCCCAGGCCGATGAAGGGGATAACGCAGATCGAACGGTTCCGATGCACGTCGTCGCGGTGCGTCGCCTTGCGGCGTCGCGACACCCTTCTTATATCGGCCGAGACGCGGGATTAAGACCCGGCTCTGCACCGTTCCGGGGTGCGAACCGGTGCCCAAACCCGTTCTCACACAATCAGTTTTGCACAGCCATGGGCCGAGCTGCTTCGGGGCTCGGCGGTCTGCTTGACCAAACGACAACAGAGGGATCCCACCATGGGTAAGGTAATCGGTATCGACCTCGGCACCACCAATTCCTGCGTGGCCGTCATGGAAGGCACGCAGCCCAAGGTCGTCGAGAATTCGGAAGGCGCGCGCACCACGCCGTCCATCGTCGCGTTCACCGACGAAGGCGAGCGTCTCGTCGGCCAGCCGGCCAAGCGTCAGGCAGTCACGAACCCCGAGCGCACCTTCTTCGCGATCAAGCGTCTCGTCGGTCGCACCTACGACGATCCGATGACGCAGAAGGACAAGGGTCTCGTCCCCTACAAGATCGTCCGTGGCGACAACGGCGACGCCTGGGTCGAGGCTGATGGTAAGAAATATTCCCCCTCCCAGATTTCCGCCTTCACTCTCCAGAAGATGAAGGAGACGGCCGAGGCGCATCTCGGCCAGCCCGTGACGCAGGCGGTCATCACGGTACCCGCCTACTTCAATGACGCTCAGCGCCAGGCCACCAAGGATGCTGGCAAGATCGCCGGCCTGGAGGTGCTGCGCATCATCAACGAGCCGACTGCGGCCGCGCTCGCCTATGGTCTCGACAAGAAGAAGGCCGGCACCATCGCGGTCTACGACCTCGGCGGCGGCACCTTCGACGTCTCGATCCTCGAGATCGGTGACGGCGTGTTCGAGGTGAAGTCCACCAATGGCGACACCTTCCTCGGCGGCGAGGACTTCGACAACCGCGTGGTCGAGTACCTGACGAGCGAGTTCAAGCGCGAGCAGGGTATCGACCTGACGAAGGACAAGCTTGCCCTTCAGCGTCTCAAGGAGGCCGCTGAGAAGGCCAAGATCGAGCTGTCCTCGGCGACGCAGACCGAGATCAACCTGCCCTACATCACAGCCGATGCAACAGGCCCGAAGCATCTCGCGCTCAAGCTCAGCCGTGCCAAGTTCGAATCCCTGGTTGACGATCTGGTTCAGCGCACGATCGAGCCGTGCCGCAAGGCACTCAAGGACGCCGGCGTCTCGGCTTCCGAGATCGATGAGGTGGTTCTGGTCGGCGGCATGATCCGCATGCCGAAGATCCAGGAAGTCGTGAAGTCCTTCTTCGGCAAGGAGCCCCACAAGGGCGTCAACCCGGATGAGGTCGTTGCCATCGGCGCAGCGGTCCAGGCCGGCGTGCTCCAGGGCGACGTCAAGGACGTACTGCTCCTCGACGTGACCCCGCTCTCCCTCGGCATCGAGACGCTCGGCGGCGTGTTCACCCGCCTGATCGATCGCAACACCACGATTCCGACGAAAAAGTCCCAGACCTTCTCGACGGCGGAAGACAACCAGAACGCGGTCACCATCCGGGTCTTCCAGGGTGAGCGCGAAATGGCGGCCGACAACAAGCTGCTCGGCCAATTCGACCTGATGGGCATTCCGCCGGCCCCGCGCGGCATGCCGCAGATCGAGGTGACCTTCGACATCGACGCCAACGGCATCGTGAACGTGACGGCCAAGGACAAGGCGACCAACAAGGAGCACCAGATCCGCATCCAGGCCTCCGGCGGTCTTTCGGACGCCGACATCGAGCGGATGGTCAAGGACGCCGAGGCGAATGCCGAGGCGGACAAGAAGCGCCGCGAGCTCGTCGAGGTGAAGAACCAGGGCGAAAGCTTGATCCACGCCACCGAGAAGTCGGTCAAGGAGTACGGTGACAAGGTCTCGTCCGACGACAAGGGCGCCATCGAGACCGCGATCACGGCACTCCGCACGGCCCTTGACGGAGACGACGTGGAGGTCATCAAGGCACGCACCACTGACGTGATGCAGGCCTCGATGAAGCTCGGAGAGGCGATGTACGCCGCCAATCAGGCCGGTGAGGCGGGTGCCGAAGCTGGTACTGGCGAGGCGAAGAAGGACGATGTCATCGACGCCGACTTCCAGGAAGTCGATGACAAGGACCAGAAGAAGCGGGCATAACGCCTGCATCTGAGGACGGGGCCGGAGCGATCCGGCCCCGTGCCATGTCCGGCTGGCGCCATGGGCGGAGCCGAGCGGGTATCAAGAGCACCGCGTGTGACGAGGACGGCGCGATCTCGTTGGATCGGCGCGCCGGTGGACTTTGAGGACGGGAATGTCGAAGCGGGACTATTACGAGATCCTGGGCGTCTCCAAGACCGCGACCGACGGCGAGATGAAAGTCGCCTTCCGCAAGCTCGCCATGACCTACCACCCCGACCGGAATCCGGGGAATGCGGAGGCGGAGCTCAAATTCAAGGAAATCAACGAGGCCTATCAGTGCCTCTCGGACGGACAGAAGCGCGCCGCCTACGACCGCTTCGGCCACGCCGCCTTTCAGCAGGGTGGCGCCGGCGGCCCCGGATTCGGCAACGAGTTCGGTGACTTCATGTCGGACATCTTCGACAACTTCTTCGGCGACGGTCGGGCCGGCGCCGCTGCCGGGCGCGGTGGGGCACGTGGAGGCCCGACCCGCGAGCGCGGCGCGGACCTGCGCTACAATCTCGAGATCTCCCTGGAAGAGGCCTTCAGCGGTAAGGCCGAGACCGTCAAGATGGCCACCTCGGTCACCTGCGAGGTCTGCTCGGGCTCGGGAGCCAAGGCCGGATCCAAGCCGCGTCCATGCCAAACCTGTGGCGGCTACGGCCGCGTCCGCGCGGCGCAAGGCTTCTTCGCGATCGAGCGGACCTGTCCGAACTGCCACGGTCGTGGTGAAATGATCGATGATCCCTGTGGCGCCTGCAGCGGCGCGGGCCGGGTGACGCGCGATCGCACCTTGTCGATCAACGTTCCGGCCGGTGTCGATGATGGCCTGCGCATTCGCTTGGCTGGGGAGGGTGAGACGGGCCTCCGCGGAGGCCCGGCGGGAGATCTCTACGTCTTCCTCTCGATCAAACCGCACGAGTTCTTTCAGCGCGATGGGGCGGATCTGTTCTGCCGCGTCCCGATCTCAATGGTGACAGCAGCGCTATCGGGCGAGATCACCGTGCCGGTTATCGACGGCTCGCAGACCCAGGTCCGCATCCCCGCTGGGACCCAGACCGCGAAGCAGTTCCGCATCAAGGGGAAAGGCATGCCGGTACTGCGCTCGCGGGATGTGGGCGACCTCTACATCCAGGTCTTCGTCGAGACCCCGCAGAACCTCTCGAAGCGCCAGCGCGAACTGCTCCAGGAGTTCGATCAGTCGGCATCTGACGAGAACCACCCGGAGAGCGCGGGCTTCTTCTCCAAGGTCAAGGATTTCTTCGATGGGCTCGGTGGAGCGGCCAGGACGTAGACTTGCAATATCCTGCGGATCAAAAGTCGTTCGGCCACGGTTATCGCATGTGGCGGTCTGGCACCGCTTGCGCGATCCTTGTGAGCGCTGGGGCGTGTTCGAGAGTTGCAAGCTTGACTGCCGGAGAGCTTCGTCGTCTAGCCTTTCCTTCCCAACCCGTGATCTGAGGACATAGGGTCTTGCCGCCGCTACGCCGCTCCAGCGCAAAAGCCGACCTCGCCTCCGGTGCCAGCCGTACGAAGCGGGACCCGCTGGAGGACGAGGCTCGCTTTCTGCGTTCCTGGTTCGAGCGGCCCCTCGTTACAGGGGCCGTAACGCCGTCGGGCAGGATGCTTGCCCGCACGATGGCTTCCTATGTCGATCCGCGCGTCGGTGGACCCGTGATTGAGCTCGGTCCGGGGACTGGCCCCGTCACCGAGGCCTTGATCCGTCGCGGCATTGAACAGGAGCGTCTGATCCTGGTCGAGTACAATCCCGACTTCTGCAAGCTGCTGCAGAAGCGCTTCCCCCGAGCCACCGTCCTGCGGGGCGACGCCTACAACATTCGCGAGACCTTCGGCGCGATGCTGACGGAGAAGGCGGCGGCAATGGTCTCGAGTCTGCCGCTGTTCACGAAGCCGCTGGAACAGCGCCTCGATCTCCTGAACGCCGCCCACGAGATGATGCATCCGAGCGCGCCCTTCGTGCAATTCACCTACGCCGTAGTTCCGCCGATCCCGGCGCGTTGCGATGCCGGCACCTATACCGCCAGCCGCTCGAACCGGGTCTGGCTCAACCTGCCGCCGGCCCGCGTCTGGGTCTATCGGCGGCCATAAGCGCAACAGGGCTTTCCCGAACGCAGGCTGAAGGGCGCCATCAGGCCCGGTTCAGTGCTGACCTCCTATTCATGATCCGAGGGGTGCCATTCACCTTCGCGATCGCAACAGGAGTTTCACGATGACCACTTCACGCGCAGCCTCCTCTCGGGGACTGAAGGTCCTGTTCGTCGCGATGAGCCTCGCCGGTGGTTTCGCAGCGACCACGGCGCAGTCCGCGCCTCTGACCGCGCCCATCCATGGCGATCCGCAGAGCGTCGTCACATCTGTCCAGTATTGGGATGGCCACCGCGACTGGGGCCATCATCGGCACCATCATCACGATCACGGCTATGGCCACCATCGCCGCCATCACGGCTGGGGTCACCGCCATCACGGATGGGATCATCACCGTGGTTGGGACCGGCACCACCATCACCACCATCATCACCGTGGACACGGCCGCTACGACTACTGAGCGCCGCGGTCGTGGCGCTCTGAGCTCGGCGTGCGAGCTCAGCATCAGCCTATCCTGTAATCCGCTCCAGGATTGCGGGTCCTGACCCGGACGGCGCCGGCGCAATGCGATACGCCGACCGCAGGATGGCTTCGGCACGCTCGGCCGTCTGGATATCCCGGGCATGGATCGTCGCGAGCGGCAGACCGCGGGCGATTCTGGCTCCCACGCGCGGCAGATCGGTGAGGCCGACGCGCGGATCGATGTCGTCCTGCGGCCGGGTCCGCCCCCCGCCGAGCGCGATCACCGCGATCCCCAACTCCCGCGTCGCGACGGAGGCGACGAAGCCGTCCGCTTCCGCCAGAACGGTCCGCACCACCGGCGACGGCGGCAGGTAAGCCCCCGTTCGTTCGACGAAATCGACCGGGCCTCCGAGCCCAGCGACCATCCGGGCGAAGATCTCGATCGCGCGTCCCGAATTCAGAGCCTCCTCCAGCCGCATGGAGGCTTCCGCGAGGTCGGGGCTGAGACCGCCGACCACCAGCATCTCGGCGGCAAGCGCCAGCGTGACCGCGTGGAAGGCCGGCTCGCGGGCGCGGCCGGTCAGATAGTCGAGAGTGTAGGTGACCTCCAAGGCGTTTCCGGCGGCTGAGGCGAGGGGCGAATCCATGTCGGTGATCAGCGCCACCGTGCGCAGGCCCGCCCCGCCCGCGACATCGACGATGCTGCGCGCAAGGTCCTGGGCCTGCGCACGCTCGGCCATGAACGCTCCAGAGCCCGCCTTCACATCCATCACGAGTCCATCGAGGCCGGCGGCGAGCTTCTTCGACAGGATGGAGGCGGTGATCAGGTCGAGGGACTCGACCGTTCCGGTCACGTCGCGGATGGCGTAGAGGCGCCGATCCGCCGGCGCGAGATCCGCCGTCTGCCCGATGATGGCGCAGCCGACCTCCGCAGTGACCCGCCGGAAGCGGTCGAGACCCGGCATCGCGTCGTAGCCGGGGATACTCGCAAGCTTGTCGAGCGTGCCGCCGGTATGCCCGAGACCGCGTCCCGAGATCATCGGCACGTAGCCACCGCAGGCCGCGACCATGGGCGCGAGCGCGAGACTGACGGCATCGCCGACCCCGCCAGACGAGTGCTTGTCGAGGACGGGCCCGGGCAGGTCCCACCTCAGGACGGTGCCGGACTCGGTCATCGCCCGGGTCAGCGCCACGCGTTCCGACCGCGACAAACCGCGGAAATAGACCGCCATGGCGAAGGCGGCGGCCTGTCCCTCGGTGACCCGTCCCTCCGTCAGGCCAAGGACAAAGCCCGCGATCTCGTCGGGCGGGATCTCCCCGCCGTCACGCTTGGCGCGGATGAGTTCCTGAGGCAGCCTCATGGAGCGGCTTCGGCGGAGGCCGCGACCAGGGCCCCGTGCAGGCCGCTGGCGCCGAGGCGGAAGGTCCGGGGCGAGATCCAGTCCGGTCCCATGATCCGGTCCGCGAGGGCGAGGTAGGTTCCGGCATCGGCGACGCTGCGCAGGCCACCCGAGACCTTGAGGCCGACGGGATGCCCCGCGGCGTGGTCCCGGATGGCGAGGAGCATCGCCTCGGCTGCCGCCGGGGTGGCGGAGACCGGGCTCTTGCCCGTGGAGGTCTTGATGAAATCCGCCCCCGCGTCGATGGCGAGGCGGCTCGCGGCGGTGATCGCCTCCGGGGCCGCCAGCGTGCCGGTCTCCAGGATGACCTTGAGCAGCCGACCGGCATCGCAGACGTCTCGGACCGCGGCGAGCATGGCCTCCGACGGGCCGGTCTTGCCGGCCAGGAAGCTGCGATAGGGCAGGACGAGGTCGATCTCATGGGCGCCGTCGGCGAGCGCCTCGGTCGTGTCCTCGACGGCCCGTTCGATGTCGTCGCCGCCGGCCGGGAAGTTGATGACGGTGGCGACGCGCACCGGCGAGCCGGTGAGCAGCCGGGCGGCGCGGCTCACGTAGTGCGGCCAGACGCAGACGGCGGCGACCACGCTGGCCCGTGCGTCGCGGCAGAGCGTGTCGATGGCGCTCTCGGAGCAGGATTCGCCGAGGTCGGTGAGGTCGAGAAGGGGCAGGGCGCGCCGGGCGATGGAGGCGTCGTCGGTCATCGAGGAGCACTCGTGGACAGGCGGGCGACGAAGGCGGCGACGAGGCGGGCGAGATCGTCGCCGGCCCGGGCCGCGGCGGCCTTGGTCTCTTCGTGGTGGGGATCGCCGTCGCCGATGCCGGCGCCGAGGTTGGTCACCACCGAGAGGGCGGCGACGGGCAGGCCGTAGAAGCGGGCGAGGATGACTTCGGGGACCGTCGACATGCCGACGAGATCGGCCCCGAGATGGCCGACCATGCGGACCTCCGCCGGGGTCTCGAAGCTCGGGCCGGAGAACCAGGCATAGACCCCCTGGTGCAGGGCGATGCCGGATTCCCGTGCGGCTTCAAGGAGATGGGCACGAAGGCCGGCGTCGTAGGCCCCGACCATGGGCACGAAGCGGGCGTCGCCGGCCTCGCCGATCAGGGGGTTGAGGCCGGAGAGGTTGATGTGGTCGGTGAGCGCCACGAGGCTTCCGGGACCGACCGCCGGCCGCAGGGAGCCGGAGGCGTTGGTCAGGAGAAGCGCTTCTGCGCCAAGGACTTGGGCGACGCCGAGGGGCACCCGCATGACGGCGGCGTCGCCCGTCTCGTAGGCGTGGGCGCGCCCCTCGAGGACGAGGACCCGGCGCCCCGCCAGCCGCCCGGCATGGAGGCGGCCGCCATGGCCGCTGACGCGCGGGGCCGGAAACCCCGGAATCTGCGCGTAGGATACCGAGAGGGTCGCGTCGAGGTCGCGCACGAATCCGCCGAGACCCGTCCCGGTGACGATGGCACAGGCGAACGGTCCGCCGAACCCGCGCGCGCGCAGCAGGCCGGCGGCGGCCTGGACGCCCGGCTCCGGCTCACGCATGGGACACCAGGTTGTCCGGGCCGAAGGAATCGGGCAGCAGCGCCCCGACGGTGAAAGCGGTGCGGATGGCCGCCTCGTCGGCGACGTGGACCCGGACCTCGGGCCCGGCGAATTCCCGGATGCGCTGGCGGCAAGCGCCACAGGGGGTCACGAGGCCGGGACCCGGGCCGAGGACCAGCATCGCGGCGATCCGGCGCCCGCCCGCCGCCACCATGGCGGCGATGGCGCCGGCCTCGGCGCAGGTCCCCACCGGATAGGCCGCGTTCTCGACGTTGCAGCCGGCATGGACGGCGCCCGATTCGTCGCGCAGCGCCGCGCCGACGGGAAAGCGCGAATAGGGCGCATAGGCCCGCGCCTGCGCCGCGCGGGCGGCCTCGAACAGGCGGGACAGGTCCGGATTCATCGGGGCGGAACGTTGCGCGGCATCGCCCGACTTAGGCACCAAGTGGGGGGCCTGTCGAGGGCCGGGTTCCGTCGCGGAGATCCGCATCGACAGGGCGCGACCCGGCTCCTATGACGGAGCGGACGGGAGCCCGGAAGGCAGACGATCATGTTGGGACGTTTCGAGCGCGGCGCCTCCGGCGAGGCGGTGGTGGAGTACGGCGACGGCACCATGCGGGTGATCAAGCCCGGCAGCTTCGTGCGCTGCGCCGTGACGGGCGAGGCGATCGCCCTCGACGCCCTGCGCTACTGGAGCGCGACCCTGCAGGAGGCCTATGCCAGCCCCGAGGCAGTGATGAAGCGCCTCGCCGAGACCGGACGGCCGGGCTAGGGTCTTTCGCGGATGACAGGGCCACGAGCGGCGCGGTTCGTGATCCTTCCGTTCAGGCAGCGGCCGCTGCGGATGGGGTCGTCCGGGCAGACCGACCTCAACGACCCGGTGGGATGCAAACGAGAGCCTTCGCCGCTGGGCTGACAAGTCCGGGATGGGACCTTCGACAGGCATTCGCCCTGTTGCACGCTTGGGCGTGCCCCGGTGACGAGGCCTGAGACAGGCGAACCGGCCCGGAGCGACGACTGCCGAGCGTCCCGATCGGTCGAGCCTGGCCTATGACGGCTGCTCCTCGCCGACATGCTCCTCCTCATCGGTGAGGTCGGGCTTTTCATCGGCATCGTCTCCGATCAGTTCATCGAGTTCGTCGATAAGGTCGTTCACCTGATCTTCGGTGGCGACGATCCGGAAGATCTCCCCGTCCGAGGCTTCGAACGTCAATCGATAACCGCCTTCCGCCTCGTCGGTCAGGACACGAGCAAGCTTCTTCGTCGGGGTCATGCAGATTCCTCTTCTCTCGACATTGCGTCACCGTAGGATCGTGCCGAGCAACCCGGAGCGGCGACGCGCGGATGGGTTCGGTGGGGATCAGATCAGGTCGGAAAAGACGCGATCGGACCATGCCGTCGATGCGGCGGGACGAGGCGGTGCAGGCTGCAGTCCGGCGCGGGCAGGCTTCACGCCCCTCGGACCAGGGATCGTTTTCGCTTGCCGCTTGGACTTCTGAGGGCCGCCGACCGCGTCGTGTTCGAACAGGAGGCAGGCTCCGTCCTCGTCCGAGATCCAGCCGCGATCCGCCCAGCCAATGAAGCGGCCATCGTAAGCGTAGACCTTATCGTCCTGGATGAAGGCTGCAGCTTTGCCGCTCCAGAGATAAAGCGAGTGTCCGTCGTGGCAGAAGACCGCCTCGCTGCCGGCTCTGTCGAAGAATTCGATCATGAGTGGCTCAAGCCCCGATCTCGCTGTTGTGCAACGTGCGAAGGTCGACGTAGCTCATGGTCTCACTGCTCCAGGTCGGTCCATCACAATCATGCAGCCTCTTGGCGAGGGGCTTGTGCTTGTCGCCCTGGTAGAAGCCCATGACGACGGTCTGGCCATCGGTGTCGTCTCGCTCGATCCGGTAGGCCGGCTGGACGCCCGACCCGAGTCGACTGAGGCGAACGCGCAGCGTCGGATTGCGGGCCTGATCGGGGACCATGTTGAGGTAGACGCCTTTGAGATAATCGAGCCGGTCTGCTCTCCGTCCAGCAAGATCTGCGATCGAGACGTTTTGGGCGAGCATGTTGGGCTGAGTCATGGTGGATCTGCTTTCCGATGGATTCGAGGGGAGGTGGTCTGGCGGCATGGATCGACGGCGCCTCACGAGGCGTTCGGGGCTTCCTCGGTGGTGACCTGGAACTTCGTCAGCACGTTCGCGCCGAAGGTCAGCGTGAGGGGCACGTCGGCGGCGTCCCGGCCGTAGGAGATCAGGATGCGGCCGACCCGAGAGGCGTTGTTGCGCGGGTCGAACGTGTGCCAGCGGCCATCGAGATAGACCTCCATCCACGCCGCGAAATCGCCCGGTGCGTGCGGCAGCGGGAGTCCGATATCGCTGACGTAGCCGTTGCAGTAGCGGGTCGGGATGTTCAGGCAGCGGCAGAACGCGATGGCGAGGTGTGCGTAGTCGCGGCACACACCCTGCTGTTCCTCGAACACGTCGAACGCGGTTCGTGTCGGGCGGGCATGTTCGTAGCCGAACGTGATCCGGTCATGGACGTAGTCACAGATCGCCTGAACCCGGCTCCAGCCGGAGGGAAGGTGTCCGAACAGATCCCAGGCGATCTGCGAAAGCCGGTCGGTCTCGCAGTAGCGGCTGCCCAGCAGGAACAGGAGGCTGTCGGTCGGGAGCTTCGCGATCGGCGTCTCGGTGGCCTCGGGCACGGGCCGGTCGCCGCGGCCCGCGTCGCGCACGATCGTCTCGGTCTTCAACGTGAAGGCGCCCGCCGGGGCCGTCATCCGCTGACACCAGTTCCCATAACTGTCGCGGTAGCCCTCCAGCGGCACGGAGGGGATGGCTACGAGATGATCGGGACGCTCCAGATCCGAGATCCGCGACGCATGGACATTGAGCATCGCGATGACCGGCGTGGGCTGTGAAAAGCTGTAGGTCATTTCGCAGCCGACAAGGATGCGCATGGGCTCTCTCCAAGGAAGGAACGCCCGGGCCGTGAGCCCGAGCTCGATCGTCGACGCGCAACGGAGGACGTGGCTTGTTGTGTCAGTGGAGAACTGGCAGCGGTTCCAGGACCGCGCGCATGCCGCCACCTTCCTCGACGGCACCGGGGAAAGCCGCGAGCGCGTCTCCATCGGAGGCGAAGGTGATGCTCCGGACGGTCGAGCGACCTGACTGCTCGATGACATCGAGCGTCCACGGATCCTGGGTATCCGCGAGGCGATAGACGGTCACGGTGACGCCGCCCTGGGTCGCCCGACCCGTCAGGTCCGAGAATTCCATATCGGGCTTCTCGCTGGTCATGGGGTGTCTCTCTCGATTGACGAGTTCACCGCAGGAACCTGGAGGTGTCCCTATCTCATGAGCCGGATGGCTAGTCCTAACAGAATTCTCGAAGGAAAGGTTCGAAAATCTGACATTCGACGTGCGATGGACGCTCCAGGATTTCCGAACTGCGAAATCTTCGGATGCACAACTCTGGATTTTCGGCGGGTCACGAACGAAGAAATTGTCTTTCTCGGCTTTCAACCGGGGGCGCCGGTTCGGAAAGGTGAGCTCTCGGCTGTCGGGACCGGTCGCCTCGTCGTTCGACCAGGGCGCCGCTACAGCGCGAGGAGAGCCATGACGCGGAGAAGGTCGCGCTTCGGCTTGCGGCGAACCCGCCACAGCGATCTTGCGTGCGGACGGGCCTCGGGTGACGCCCCTCGCCGCGAGCGTGGAGCTTGCACCCGTCGGGCGCGACTCAACGACCGAATCCCTGCTCGTCCCGGCTCCGGCGAGGGGTCGATCCGATGCGAGCGCCACCCCTTCCCGGGGGGCGACACACACCGTCCGGCTCTGACGTGCGCACCGTCCGAGGCGAGGCCGTCGTCGAGCGCGCAGATCGTTCCGGATCCCGAGGCAGACGCGCTTCGATCTTGACCGATCGGGCCGCCTGATATCGCGACGGATGCCGGAAATCAGTGTTTCGTCATCCGCGGGACGCCCGCCCATCGCGCCTGTCCGATCCGCCTCCCTCCGATGTCTTCGCCCCGAGCGGACCGGGCGCATTCCTCTATCCCGGCGTCGATCCGATCAGGCTCCGCAACCGCACACGCAGCGGGCCTTCGTCGGCGAAGGCGAGGGTGACCGGCAGGACCGCGACACGGGCGGCGAAGGGGGGGGCGAGGCGGACGTGGTCCTTCTCGGTGGTGACGAGGTCGGCGCCCAGGCGCGCCGCCTCGGCCGCGAGGGTGGCCTCGTCCGCGGCGTCGTAGGCGTGGTGGTCCGGATAGGCGCGGCGGCCGGCGATCGTCGCGCCGGCCTCCTCGAGGCTCGCGAAGAATTTCCCCGGGCGGCCGATGCCCGCGAAGGCGAGGACGCGGCGGCCCGTGAGATCGGCGCCGGGGATCAGGCGGGCGCGGTGGACGGGCAGGCCGCGCGCTCGCGCCGCCTCGGCCACGGCCTCGCCGCGCGCTCCGGTCCCGATCAGCACCAGCCCGTGGACGTGGCGCCATTGCCGCGCGAGGGGCACCCGCAGGGGGCCGGCCGGGAAGGGCCGCCCGTTGCCGAGCCCGGCGCCGGCATCGACCACGGCCAGCGACAGCGTCTTGGCGAGGCTCGGGTTCTGCAGGCCGTCATCCATGACGATGACGTCGGCGCCTTCGCGGACGCAGAGGGCGGCGCCGGCCGGACGGTCGCGGGCGAGGATGGTCGGGGCGGCCCGGGCCAGCAGCCGGGGTTCGTCGCCGGTCTCGGCGGCGGTTTGGCGGGCCGGATCGACCCGGACCGGCCCGGCGAGGCGCCCGCCATAGCCGCGGGTCAGGAAGGCCGGGTTGGCGCCCAGCGCCCGCAGCAAAGCGGCCAGCGCCAGGGCGGTCGGGGTCTTGCCGGCCCCGCCCAGGGTGAAGTTGCCGACGCAGAGGACGGGGCAGGGGGCTTCGGCCCCGGGACGGTCCATGCGCGCGGCGGTGTGCCGGCCGTAGAGGGCCCCGAGCGGCGCGAGCAGGCGGGCGGCGGGGTGTCCGGGCGCCGCGTCCCAGAAGGCGGGAGGGCGCATCAGCCGGCGCTCACGAGGCCGCCATGGCCTTGAGGGTCATCTGGGCGATGAAGGGATCGAGCACCGCCAGGGTGCGGACGACGGCGCCCTCGAAGGGCCGGAGCGCCGCGGCCCCCGCCCGGTTCATCGCCTCGATGCGGGGGCGGTCGCCGAGGAGGCCGTCGAGGGTCGCGGACAGGGCGTCGGCATCGGCCACCGCCAGGGCGCCGCCGGCCCCGTCGAGGGCGCCGTAGACCTGGGTGAAGTTGTGGACGTGCGGGCCGTGCAGCACCGCGGCCCGCAGGCGCGTCGGCTCGATCGGATTCTGGCCGCCATGGGGCACCAGGGAGCCGCCGAGATAGACGATGCGGCTGAGACGGTAGAACAGGCCGAGCTCGCCCAGGGTGTCGGCGACGTAGAGGTCGATGCCGCCATGGGGGCGACCGCCCTGCGAGCGCCGGGCGCTCGTCAGGCCCTCGGCCCCGGCGCAGGCGGCGACGTCGCCGCCGCGATGGGGGTGGCGCGGCACCACGATGGTGAGGAGCCGGGGCCAGCGCGCCCGCAGGCTGGCATGGGCCCGGGCGGCCACGGCGTCCTCGCCCGGATGGGTGCTGGCCGCCACCCAGACGGGCCGGTCGCCGATGAGGTCGCGCAGATGGGCGAGCTGCTGGCCGTCCGCCGGCGGCACCTCGGAATCGTATTTGAGATTCCCCGAGATGCTGACGCGGGGCGCGCCGAGACGGCGGAAGCGATCGGCATCCGCGTCGGTCTGGGTCAGGCAGATCGCGATGCGGGCGAGGAGGGCCTCGGCGGTGCGCGGCGTCCGCGCCCAGCCCTTCGCCGAGCGCTCCGACATCCGCCCGTTGACGAGAAGGAGCGGGATGCCGCGCCGGTGCAGGCCCAGGATCGTATTCGGCCAGATCTCGGATTCGGCGACGAGGGCGAGGTCGGGCCGCCAATGGTCGAGGAAGCGGTCGACCCAGCGCGGCGCGTCGAGGGGCACGTACTGATGCACGGCCCCGGCGGGCAGGCGCTGCCCGATCAGGTCGGCCGCGCTGCGGGTGCCGGTGGTCACCAGCACCGAGAAGCCGCGGGCGATCATGCCGTCGACGAGGCCGACCAGGGACAGGACCTCGCCGACGCTCGCCCCGTGCATCCAGACGAGGCGCCCGACGGGCCGGGCCCGGCCGGGCAGCCCGCGCCGCTCGGCCAGGCGCCCGGGATCCTCCTTGCCCCGGCGCGCGCGCCAGGCGAGGAGGCCCGCCACCGCCGGTTCGCCGAGATAGAGCCCGGAGCGGTAGGCCCGCAGGATCGCCGTCACGGGCGGGGCCTTCGCCGTCATGCCGGCGCCCCGGTGCCGGGGCCGGCCCCGACCCGGTCGGGATGGGCGACGCGGTCGTGGGGACCGACCCGGTCGGGCCGGCCGACCAGGGTGTAGGCCCGGTCGTGGACGCGGTTCATCTCGGCCTCCAGCCGCAGGCGCAGGGCCTCGAGGGCGTCCGGCTCGATCTCCCGCGGCACGGAGATCGGCTCGCCGAACACCATCGCCCCCCGGCCGAAGGGCAGGCCGAGGCAGGCCCGGTCCCAGCTGTCGAAGCGCCAGTGCCGGCTCGTCACCACCGCCACGGGGATGATCGGCCGGCCGGAGAAGCGCGCCAGGGTGAGGATGCCGGCATCGGCCCGGCGCGAGACCTTCGGCACGTCGGCGCTGAAGGCCACCGACTCGCCGTCCTTCAGGGCGCGCAGCATGGCGCGCAGGCCCTCGGCCCCGCCCTTCGCCTTGGCGTCCCGCAGGGCGCGGCCGCGGGCGCCGGAGGCCCGGATCACCCGCACGCCCATCCGGGTGAGCGCGATGGTGTTGATGTTGCCGTCGGGCGAGCGCGAGATGATCGTGGCGATCCGGTCGTGCGGCCGGCGCATGAACGAGATCATCGTGTGCTGGCCGTGCCACATGCCGGCGATGAAGGGGCTGAGCCCGTCGAGCCAGGCATCCGGCGCGGCCGGCTCCACCGTGAAGCGGTTGGTGCGCCGCACGAGCCGGAGATAGCCGCCGGCGAGGATGCCGAGGGCCTGCTGGACCGCGGGCGCGCGGCCGATGCGTTTGACGAGGCTCATCACGTCGCTTTCGCGTCGCCGGCGCACCGGCGATGCCTTCGGGGAGGGGATGTCCACGGGGCCGGCCCGCGCGGCGCACGCCGGCGCACCGGGCGGGAAGCGGGCTGTCTAGCTCCGATCCCGAGGCCGGCGCAACGGCGTCCGCGGGGCTCGATCCGCCGTTTCGGAGACAGAAACCGGGCTTTGGCGCTTGTTTAGACCCATTCCAAGTTATAGATTAGAATCAATCCAAACAGGACTCGGGCCGCGAAAGGGCGCTCACGATGCTGATCTCTCCCGTCCAGGGCGCGCCGGATCCGGTCGACGCCATCGAGGCCGGCGCGGCCGAGGCGCACCGCGCCTTCGTCCTGCGCTACGTGCAGCCGGGCCTCGCCGGGCTCATCGACGGCTCGGTCTCGACCCTGGCGCCGATCTTCGCGGCGGCCTTCGCCACCCACAGCAACGGCGCCACCTTCCTGGTGGGGCTCGCCGCCTCCATCGGGGCGGGGATCAGCATGGGCTTCACCGAGGCGCTCTCGGACGACGGGCAGATCACCGGGCGCGGCACGCCCTGGATGCGCGGCCTGGTCTGCGGGGTGATGACCACGGTGGGCGGCCTCGGCCACACGCTGCCCTACGCGATCCCGTCGCGCTGGCCGAACGCCTTCGGCATCGCGACGGCCCTGGCGATCCTGGTGGTCATCGTCGAGCTGCTGGTGATCGCGGCGATCCGCACCCGCTACATGGCGACGCCCTTCTGGCGCGCGGCGCTGCAGGTCGTCCTCGGCGGCGCCCTGGTGCTGCTGGCCGGAATCGCCATCGGCAGCGCCTGAAGCGGCGGCACGGATTCGCGCCCCGAGGCTTGACCCCCGGGGCCGGATGGGGCGATGCGGAGCCCGAAATCCCGATCATCGACCATCCACCGGGGGATGATGTTCCGCCTCGCCCACCTGACCGATCCCCATGTGGGACCGCTGACGCGACCGCGCCTGCGCCAGCTCCTCAGCAAGCGCGCCACGGGCTACGTGAACTGGCAGCGCGGCCGCAAGGACGCCCACGACATGGAGGTGCTGGCCGCCCTGGTCGCCGAC
The DNA here is from genome assembly GCF_001422885.1 of Methylobacterium sp. Leaf104. Lineage (GTDB taxonomy): Bacteria > Pseudomonadota > Alphaproteobacteria > Rhizobiales > Beijerinckiaceae > Methylobacterium. The sequence continues at coordinate 351,940 of NZ_LMMZ01000023.1, forward strand.
CTCCAGGCCCAGGGGCACGACCACATCGCCTGCACGGGCGACCTCTGCAACATCGGCCTGCCGAGCGAGTGGTCGACCGCGAAGGTGTTCCTCGAAGCCCTCGGCGCGCCGGATGCCGTCAGCTTCGTGCCGGGCAACCACGACGCCTACGTGCGCGGCTCCCTCGAAGGCCTGCTGCTGGCCTGCGGCGCCTGGACGGCGGGGGACGACGGCATCCACGGGCACTTCCCGTACCTTCGCCGGCGCGGCCCGGTGGCGCTGATCGGCCTGTCCTCGGCGATCCCGACCAAGCCCCTGATGGCGAGCGGACGCCTCGGCCCGCAGCAGATCGCCGCGACCGAGGCCCTGCTCCGGACCCTCGGGGCCGAACCCGAACCGCCCTTCCGCGTGGTGATGATCCACCATCCCGCGCATCCCGGCGGCACGAGCGCCGGGCGCGAATTGAAGGATGCGGGGGCCTTTACCGCCATGGTCGCCCATGCGGGCGCGGAGCTGATCCTGCACGGCCACAACCACGTGCGCAGCGTCGCGTTCGTGGCGGGACCGGGGGGCACGTCGATTCCGGTGGTGGGGGCCGCCTCGGCCTCGGCCCGGGGCGATGCCCGGCATCACCGGGCGGGCTACCACCTCTACACGATCACGCGCGGGGCGACGGGCTACGCCGTCGCCGGTATCGAGCGGGGCCTGACCGAGACCGGCATGATCGCGGATCTCGGTGCGCTCGCGCTGGCCCGGACCTGAGGCGACGCCGCCAGGGCATCGCCTCGGGCAAATGTCAGGCGTCCTCCAGGACCTTCGCCTGGGCGTCGATGCTGGCCTGATAGCGCTCCGCCTGCAGGCGGGTCAGGCCGCTGACCAGGACGGCTTCGCCGCGATAGACCGTATAGGTGCCGTCATGCGTCGGCTTCACGCGAATCACGTTGGACATGGCTGTCACCCCGTCAAAAAAGGTTAGACGCGTTATTATTTTGGCGGAGTTGAAATCTTAACTTCCGGTTCAGACTACGCAAGTCCTCGCCATCCGGGGCGGGCAGAATTCGATCCCGCGTCGCAGCGGAAAGACTGGCATTCCACGCGTATCCAGAAAATCCGTCAGCCTTCTCAACGAATGGCCACGCTTGCACCGCAGCATCGTTTCTTTTGGAGAGCACGTGGCCCGATGGACCGGTTCGGGCAGGTGGGACGCCGGCGCGGCCATCCGCGCGGCGCATCCGGCCCGGCACTGATTCTCGCGCGACGGCCGCTCAGCCGCCGCGGGAGGGCCGGACCGGGCCGCGGCCGAGATTGGCCTGCAGGAAGTCGCTGATCCGGCGCAGGTAGGATTCGAGGCCCCGAACCTCCGCCTCGGCGGCGCGGGCCTGCTGGCGGGCCTCGATCGCGGCCGCGTCGGCCTCGCGCTGGGCCATCTCGGCCTCGCGGACCCGCAGCTGGGCCTCGCGCAGCCGGATCTCCAGCTCCATGGCCTGGCGCCGCCAGGTCGCCGCCTCGGCGCGGACGCGGTCGAGCTCGCCCTGCTGTTCGACGCGCTCGCGGTGGGTGAGGCGGATCAGGTCGCGCGCCTGGTCCGAGATCGTCTCGACCCGCGCGTGCAGGGCCTGGATCGTCTCCATGCTGTGCTCGACGAGGCGCAGGGTCGTCGCCCCAAGCTCCGAGGCCGGGGTGGCCGCCGCAGGAGGTACCAGGGCCAGGGCCTGGCCGAGGGGACGCTGGGGCGCCGCCCGCTCCTCTGCCTCGACCTCCAGTTCGACCGCATCCGTCTCGACCTCCTGCGCCTCGGCCACGCGCGCCCCGGCCCTGTGCGTCTCGGCGCTCCCCGCCCCCTGGCGCAGGGGCAGCCGGGCGCGCGCGATGGCGACCACGGGCGACGGGAGAGGGGAGGCGGCAGAGGACAGGACGGCAGAGGGCATGGAAGCGGACTTGGAAGCGGACTTGGAAGCGGACTTGGAAGCGGACTTGGAAACAGACTTGGAGGTGGATTCGGAGGTAGATTCGGAGGCGAGCATGAAGGCGGGGACCCGGACGGGGGAAACGGTCGTGACCAACGGTCTCGGGCGGATGCGGGTCCGCGGATCGCGGCTCCGGAGCCCCGCGCGTCGGGAGCGGGCGGCCTGGACCGGACGGCCTAGACCGACGCGGCCTGGGCCGGAACGGTCTGCGCCGGGGCGGGCGCGGCCGGGGCGGACTCGTCCTGCGACGGGCGGCGGGTGAAGCCGTCCACCACCGCGTCGTGCAGGCGGGCCAGCCATTCCTCGGCCTCCTCGGCCCGGCGTTCCGCGAGGTCGGCCCGGGTTTGGGCGGCGGCGACCTGGGCCTCCAGGGCGGTCGCCCGCTCCAGGGCGCGGGCGACCGTGCGCTCCAGCTCCTGCTCCAGCTCGGTGGCGCGCTCCTCGCTGATGCGGATCGCCGCCGTGGCCTCGTGGATGAGGTCGAGGGAGGCGGACCAGTCGCGCTTCCGCCCGATGCCGGCCTCGTTCGGGGAGGCCGGCTGCGGCCCCGGCTCCGGCGCGGCCGGGCCGCGGTGCGGGCTCGGCAGGCTGCGCATCAGCCAGGCCCCGGCGGAGGAGGTCTCTCGGTCGCGAAGGGCGGTCTCGGACATCTGGGCTTTCCTGCGCGGGGTCTGCGCCGCGCCGTCTCTCGATGGGGTGAAGGGGTCGACGGGGCCGGGTCGGGGGCGGACCCTACTTCTCGGGCGCGGGCGTGAACGGGCGGACGTTGCTCGGCTCGGCCGGGACCTGGGCCTGGGCCGGCTCGGGTCGCGCCGCCTCGTCCGCCGCGAAGCTGCGGGCCGAGCGGCGCAGGGCTTCGTGCTGCTTCTGCAGGGCGACCCGGCTCTCGCGGGCGATGTCGAGGGCGCCCTGCGCGAGCTTGCGCTCCGAGCGCTCGTGCTGGAGCTCCTCGATCAGGCGGTGGTTGACGGTCTCGAAATCGGCGCGCTCCACCTCCTGGCGGTGGACGAGATGGTCGATGCGGTCGGACAGGCTCGAGGCCCGGCCGAGGGCCTGCTCCAGGGCCGCGTCCTTGGCGGCCATGGCCTTGGTCAGCATCTCGCAGCGGTGCTCGAATTCCGAACGGGTCCGCTGCATCTCGAGGAAGCGCTCGTTCTGGCGGGCGAGATCGGCCTGGGCGCTCTCCAGCCGGCGCTCCAGGGTGACGCGCTCGATCGAGGCCTCCTTGAGCCCGCGCTCGGCGGAGCGGCCGGCCTCGTCGCGCTCGCGCAGCTGGGTGCGCAGCTGGGCCAGCATCTGCTCGGTGGCGGCGAGCCGGCTCGTGGCCGCCTCCACCCGCATGGCGAGGCTCGCGCGCTCGGTGCGGTGATTGGCGATCTCGGCCTCGGACTGAGCCTCCGCCTTCCGGGCCGCGGCGACCTCGGCCGCCAGCTGCTGCTCGATCGTGTGCAGGGCGACGCGCCCGGCCTCGGCCTGGCCCTCGAATTCCTGGGCGCGAGCGATGAGTTCGGCGAGCTGCGCCGCCTGCGCCTCGCTGAGGTTCTGGAGCCGGAGGTTGTCGCGGTCGAGGGCGTGGCGGCTCTCGCGCAGGTCCTGCAGCTCGCTGTCCGACCGCGCGAGCGCCTGGTCGAGGGCCTTGGCCTCGACCCGCAGGGCCTTGCTCTCCCCCTGCAGGGCGCGGCTCTGCTCGGTCTCGGCGAACAGGCGCCGCTCCAGGTTCTCGGCCTGCTGGGTCCTGTCGCGCAAGGCGATCCGCACCTCCTCGGCCGCCGCATCGCGGGCCTGGAGGCTGGTCTCCAGGTGGTGCAGCTGGATCTTGGAGGCCGCGACGTCGTTCGTCACCGCGGCGAGGCGGCCGGTGGCGTCGGCGAGGTCGCGCCGCAGCGTGGCGGCATTGCCCTGCTCCATCGCCAGCAGGGTCTCGAGCTCCGCCGTGCGGACCTTGGCCCGCGGCAATTCCTCGGTGATGGCGACGATCGGCACCAGCAGGGCCGAGAAATCCGTCTGGAGCGACTTCAGGTCGTCGAGCCGCTCCGACATCTCGGCGACGCGGAAACGCAGGCTCTCGTTGTGCTGTCCAAGAGAATCCAGTGAAAGGTCTTCGCTCTCCAATGGACGCTCAGACGTCTCGACCTCTTCACCCATGCGGATAAAAGGCACCTCGGGTATTGGAGTACGAGCCGGCGCATCGACCTGATGGGAAGACGTCGCCCTGCTTTCACTTGCGGTGGATTTGCGGAGTGAAAGCCAACTCATTTCTAGGGTCCATCCTCTTCGCGCACGGCCCGCGAGGTGGATTCATCAGGGTTGCAATTTCTTCCGCCTGTCAATCAGGCCACACGGGGCGTGTTGGCAAAATCTTAACGTATGGCTTTTGTGGCGCACGACCCTGCGAGTGCTGCGAGTGCTGCGCTGTGCTTCATCGATGGGAAGGTGAACCGCCGCACTTCGACCGGATGCTGCAGCACAACGGCGCGCCAGGACCCGGACGGACTCACGCAAGCGTGAAGACTCAGCGGGGGACAGGATGGACCCGGCCCGCGGCGCTCAGCCCCGGCCTTCGGAATCCCATCCGAGCGGCGGCTCCGCCGCGTCGGGTCGGAAATCGCCCCAGGACTCGCGGGCCGCCCGCCAAGCCAGCAGATGGACGAGGGGAAGCCGCACCTCGACGACGAGGTCGTCCTCCAGGAGGCCGGGAATGACCTCCGTGGTCGCGTCGGGAAACCGGGCGACGACGGCCGCCTCGATCCGCCTCAGGCGCGGGAGCTGGTCCGCCGTCGGTTCGACGATGATGTGCTTGATGACCCGGATCATGCCCGGTCATCGCATGGCGGGACCGCGGCCGTCAGCCGGACAGGTTGTCCGGGCGGGGCGCGCCGCTGGGCGCTGGATCGCGGCTCGCGCGGAGGGCGGCCCGCCGGATCACGGCCACCTCCGGAACTATGTTGCACAAACGCACCACCCCGAGCCATCTCGCCCGCTCCCCCGAAAGTCGGGGAACCACAGGGGCGGCACTTGGTATACCCTTGCGCAGATTGCTCAAGGAATGCGCGTGCCGCCTGAACGCAACGCAACATAGTGCCGGAGCGTTGAGCATTGTCGGACGAGCGGCTCCGATCTTGGCGAGCCGGAAGGATAGACCCGTATGCTGTACCTGATGCGTGACGTCTGCGACCTGATGCTCATGCCGGCGCGGATGGCGGCCGGTGTCGCCAGAACGGCCTACCAGAACCCCTTCAGCCCCTTCGCCTACACATCGAGCAGCCGCGCGATGGCGGCCTCCTGCGAATTGTTCGAACGCACGACGCGCAGCTACGCCAAGCCCCGCTTCAACCTGCCCGCGGCCGAGCGCGTGGTCTGGGAGAAGCCGTTCTGCCGCGTCATCGCCTTCGGCGAGCCCTCGACCAAACCCAAGCTGCTCCTGGTGGCTCCGCTCTCCGGCCATTACGCCACGCTGCTTCGCGGCACCGTGAGCGCGTTCCTCGACACGCATCAGGTGTTCATCACCGATTGGGCCGACGCCAAGCAGGTGCCCCAATCGGCCGGCGCCTTCGATCTGGACGACTACATCGATTACTGCATGGCGATGTTCGAGGCGCTGGGCCCCGACCTGAACGTGATGGCGGTGTGCCAGCCGTCCGTGCCCGTCCTCGCGGCCATCGCCCGCATGGAGGCCGAGGATTCCCGGTGGCTGCCCCGCTCGGCGGTGCTGGTCGGCGGCCCCATCGACACCCGCCGCTCCCCGACCGCGGTGAACAAGCTCCCGCAGGAACACGCCATCGAGTGGTTCGAGCGGCACTGCATCCACCCGGTGCCCTGGCCGCAGATCGGCCACGGCCGCAAGGTCTATCCCGGCTTCCTCCAGCTCGCCGGCTTCCTGAGCATGAACCTCGACCGGCATCGGACCGCGCATTGGGACATGTTCGATCACCTCGTGCAGGGCGACGGCGACTCGGCCGCCAAGCACCGCGAGTTCTACGACGAGTACCTGGCGGTGATGGACCTCACGGCCGAGTACTACCTCCAGACCATCGAGAGCGTGTTCATCGAGCATCGTCTGCCGAAGGGCGAGATGCTGCATCGTGGCCGCCCGGTGGACCTCGCCGCGATCCACCGCTGCGCCGTGATGGCGATCGAGGGCGAGAAGGACGACATCACCGGCATCGGCCAGACGCGCGCGGCGCTGGACCTGACGCCGAACCTGTCACCGGAGAAGAAAGCCTACCATCTCCAGATCGGCGCGGGTCACTACGGGATCTTCAACGGCTCGCGCTTCCGGGCCGAGATCGTCCCCGAGATCAGCGCGTTCATCGCGGCGCACGGCAACGCCGCGGCGAGCCGGGCGGAGATCCGTCCGGTCGCGGAGGCGGTGCCGTGCCCGGAGGAGACTGCCCTGCCGCCCGTCCCGGCCTTCCTGGCGGAAGCCGCGCAGGCCACCACCGGCGTCCCGGCCAGCCTGCACGCCTGAAGCCAGCGCGCCACGTCCGGACGGCCCTGCACCGCTAAACGGGGTGCGGGGCCGTCTCGCAGCCGCAGCGAATGCCTCAGGCTCAATGGAGCGACGTCGGCTGCGGCCAGAAGGCCCGCATCCAGGCCGCCGCCATCGCGTCACCGGGGGCCATGCTTTCCGGAGACGGGCTTTCGGGCGCCATCGCTTCGGTCGTGCGCCGCTGGAGCTCGTCCAGGCGCCGGTCCAGGGCCGCACGCCGGCGCTGCCGCCGCTGCTCGATCTGCTGCAGGATCGTCCGCTTCTCGGCGGCGGGGCCGGTCCAGCCTTCGAGGCGCTCGCAATCCACGCGGTACGCGAACTCGACATCGGCCCGCGCGGCCAGGGTGGATTGGAGATCGCGCGTCAGATCGTCGAAACCGGGCTCCGGCCCGTCCGCGCCGAGGGTCTCCGGGCGGTCCCGCCGTCCGAGATCGGTGATCTGCACCAGCTGATTGGAGGCCGCGACCACGGCGCCCGACGCGTCCCGCAGGGGCGTGGGATAGGGCATGAACGAAATGCGCGTGCCATCCGGCCGCTCCAGCACGGCCTGGACACCGCGGACCAGCCGCCCTTCCCGGATCGCCACGGCCATCGGGCATTGGTCCAGAGGCAGCGGGGCGCCCTCGGTCGTGAAGATCCGCCACGCGCCGCACCAGCGGGTCTTGCCGAGCTCCGGACGGTAGCCCCAGAGTTCGGCCGCCGCATCGTTGTAGTAGGTCAGCCAGCCATCCGCATCGGTCGTGTAGAGCGGCGACCTGAACTGCTTGAACAACTCGGCCCGCGAGGGCTCGTAGTTCCAGCCGCGATCTGGACCAACGAATTCGAATTCGTCGTCATCGGGAAACATGGCACACTCCTCGACCGGCGGGCACGAAATGCCCGCACCAAGCACTTCGGTCGCCCCCCTCTGTCGCGGGTGCCTGCGAGCCGTTCCCGCCCTCGAAAGGACGAAGCCGGCCCGTCGGTGACGCACGCGGCGTCGCACTCCAGATCGTCCAGCGCCACGGGATTGTGCCTCGGAGCTCCCGGGGGCGGTCGCTCCTGGACGCCATGACCGGCTCACGCCGACCTGGGCTCTCCCGTCTCGCTCTGCACGGACACAGGTTCGTCGCACAAACCAGATGCCGCAGCAACGGGGCTCGTGACAAAAATTCCGAGCGGCCGCCCCAAGCATCTTCGTTGCCGACGGCAACAGATCTCATTTATCAATTCCCTGGAATACAATATTAGATCGGAAAATCCGATGAATGGGGGAGGCGGATCGACCCGAGTTGGCTCAGGTCTTGAGGATCGTTCGGTGGGAGATCCCGATGCGACGCCAGGAACCAGCCGTTCTGATCGTGACGATCTGGGGATTATTCGCAGTCCTCGCGCTGTTCGGCCAGGCTCGGATGCCGGCCGTGGGGTCGACGGTATCGGCTCTGGCCGATGCGGAAAGCCCGTTCGCGATCATCGAGACCGCGCGCCTTGAACGGGATCGTGACACCGCACGGGCCGCCCCCGCACCGGCGACCAGCCCGCAATCCGCCCCCCGCTGACCACGCGTGATTCGGCGATCCGCCGAGTCGGCGCCTTGGACGTGAGACCGGCGGAGGCTCCTTCCCGACGACCCTGAAGAGGTTCATCCAATGCGTCGATCGACCCTGTTCGCCGCGGCCCTGGGCGTGGCCACCCTGGCCTTCTGGGCCGTGATGTTCACGAGCCCCCCGGTCACCGAAGCGGGCGCCATCCCGGGGATCGACATCCGGAACCTCACCCTCGCGGCGCATCCGAGGACGGCCGAACCCTACGACGCCTTCTGATCCCCGGCCCCATCCGTCGAGCGGATCTCCGTCCGATCCAGGCTCGGGCAGGCGGCGCCCCGGCCCGATCGGGAGCGATGGCCGGCGCAGACGGAGGCGGGCGCCCGGACAGGAGGCCATCCGCGTCGGCGGTCGCCGACGCATGCGACATTCCGGGGAGCGCGTCCGGCACGCCCGACGGCACCGCACCGCTTCGGTCGTTCCGACGCCCGCGTTGGCCCAACATATGCGAAGATCGCGGAATGACGCGCCTCGACGGCACCCGAGACAACACGTTCCTGGCCGGCCCCCTGACGGAGGAGAATGTCGGCGCGGCCATCGACGCCTATCTGGCGGATCCCAGCATCACGGCCTTCGCGTTCGAGGACGGTGCCCGGATCGACCTCACGGACGGCGCCCCCCGTCAGGCATGGGCCTGCGTCGCCGACGCGGACGCGATGTCGGTCGCCCGATTGAAGCGCGGCGTCGTCCGCACCGCGATCATGCTGGCCCGGCTGGACCGGGACTGACGTCGGCCGACATCGCTCGGGACGAGAGCCCGCCGGCGCAGGCCCGCCGCTGCCCTCCGGAGCACGAGGCACCGATCGCGCCGGCTTGACCGCGGCGGATCACGGGTCGATGCCGGCCTCGGCTGAAACGGGAAGACGCGTGTGCCCCTGCGACGAATCCTTGTGACGGCTGGCGCGATCGTCGCCGTCCTGGCTCCGGTCCGGGCCTGGGTCCGGCTGGGCACCGGCCGCAGCGCGACGCGGGGCCGGCTCGCCGCGAGCCGGATCCGCGTCGACGGCCTGACGATGCAGGCCCGCGTCTCGGTGGACCCCGTCCCGGATGACCGGCTGCCCGTGATCCTCGTCCACGGCCTCGGGATGTCGAGCCGCTACATGGTTCCGCTCGCGCGCTGTCTCGCCCCCCACCTCCGGGTCTACGCGCCCGACCTGCCCGGTTTCGGCGCGAGCGAGAAGCCGGACCACGTTCTGACGGTTCGCGAACTCGCGGATGCGCTGGCGGCCTGGGTGCAGGCGGTCGGGGTGGAGCGCGCGGCCTTCGTCGGCAATTCGCTCGGCTGCGAGGTGCTGATCGAGCTGGCGCTGCTCCATCCCCGGCTCGTCGACCGCCTCGTCCTGCAGGGGCCGACGCCGGACCCGGAGGCGCGCACGCTGGTTCGGCAGGTCGTCGGCTTCCTTGCCATCGCGCCGTTCGAGCGCTGGTCGCTCGCCTGGGTGGCGCTCTCCGATTATGCCCGGGGCGGGATCGGACGCTACATCCTGACCCTGCGCAGCATGGTCGACAATCGCATCGCCGAGAAGGTGCGCCGGATCGGACAGCCGACGCTCGTGGTCTGGGGCACGCGGGACGACATCGTTCCCCGGTCCTTCGTCGCGGACCTCGCCGACGCCCTGCCGCGCGGCCGTCTCGCCGTCATTCCGGGCGCCGCCCACGGCATCAACTACTCGCATCCGGAAGCCTTCACCGCAGTCCTTCTCCCGTTCCTCCTCGCGGCGGGGGACGAGGCGGCGGAACGGGACCGAACCTCTGCGGTCGGCACGGCCTAGCGCATCGGTGGCGCGCTCGCCCCGCACCAGCCACCGCCACGGGGCCGGTCCGCTCGGCGCCGTCTGCGCAGCGCGCGTCGCGGTCCCGGGGAAGAACCTTCTCGCGCGACCGTCCGGCACCAATGGCTTCATCCTTGGCGGCACCGTAATTTGGTCTCTGCTTTCATTAACTTGATGTGGATCGGACGCGGATAAATGAAGCCCAGTCTTGTGCTTCATGAGACCTGCTCTCGTCTTCCGGCTCCTCAGGCTGGCAAGCGCGGGACCGGGCCGCGGATCATCCCCGTCCATGCCGTCAACCGCCCATCCAGCCGAAGCCGCGATCCGCTTCGAATCCGTCTCGAAGACCTATGCGCCCCGGCGCGGCGGCCCGGCCGTCGCCGCCCTCCAGGGCATCGACCTCGCGGTTCCGGCCGGGTCGATCCTCGGCATCATCGGGCGCTCCGGCGCCGGCAAGTCGACCCTGATCCGCCTGATCAACGGGCTGGAGCGGCCGAGCGCGGGCCGCGTCTGGGTCGGGAAATCCGAGGTGTCGGCCCTGCGCGAGCGGGACCTGCGCGCCCTGCGCGCCCGGGTCGGCATGATCTTCCAGCACTTCAACCTGCTCTCGTCGCGGGACGCGGCCGGCAATGTCGCGCTGCCCCTGGAGATCGCCGGCTGGGCGCCGGCCGCGATCCGGGTGCGGGTCGCCGAGCTACTCGATCTCGTGGGGCTGGCGGACCAGGCCGGGCGCTATCCCGCCGAGCTGTCGGGCGGGCAGAAGCAGCGCGTCGGCATCGCCCGGGCGCTGGCGACGCGGCCGGAGGTGCTGCTCTCCGACGAGGCGACCTCGGCCCTGGACCCGGAGACCACCCGGTCGATCCTGGCGCTCCTGGGCCGCATCAACCGGGAGCTCGGCCTCACCATCGTGCTCATCACCCACGAGATGTCGGTGGTGCGCGCCGTGGCGGACCGGGTCGCGGTGATCGAGCACGGCGCGATCGTCGAGGCGGGCTCGGCCTTCGCGGTCTTCACCCGGCCGCAGGCGGAGATCACCCGCTCCCTCCTGGCCGGTGAGATGGGGCACGGGCTGCCGCCGGCGCTGGCGGCGCGGATCGGGGCCGGCGGCCGCCCGGGCGCGACCGTGGTGCTGCGCATCGCCTTCGAGGACGCGCCGGACGGCAGCGCGATCCTGGCGCGGCTCGCCCGCGAGACCGGCATCGAGGCCGCGATCCTGGCCGGCACCGTGGACGAGATCGGCGGCCGTCCCTTCGGCTCCCTGGCGATCGGGCTGCCGCCGGCGCCCGACGTGGCGGCACGGGCGCGGGCCTATCTCGCGCAGCACGGCATCGAGAGCCAGGTCCTGGGATACCTGCCGCCGGCCCAGGAGGCGTCCCGTGTCGCCTGAGCTGATCCGCCTCCTCGTCCAGGCCACCCTGGACACCCTCACGATGGTGGCCCTGGCCGCCTCCCTCGGCACCCTGTTCGGCCTGCCGCTGGGGATCTTCCTGGCGACGAGCCGGCGGGGCGAACTCCTCGCCGCGCCGATCGCGAACGCGGTCCTGGGCTTCGTCGTCAACGCGACCCGCTCGACGCCCTTCATCATCCTGGTGGTGGCGATCATCCCCTTCACGCGGCTCGTCGCCGGCACCTCCATCGGGACCCTCGCCGCCACGGTGCCGCTCACGGTGGCGGCGACACCCTTCCTGGCGCGCCTGATCGAGGCGGCGATCCGGGAGGTCGATCCCGGCCTGGTGGAGGCGGCCCGCGCCTTCGGCGCCCGCCCGGGCCAGATCATCGCCAAGGTGCTGATCCCCGAGGCGCTGCCCGGCATCGTGTCGGGACTGACCCTGGCCGTGGTCTCCCTCCTCGGCTTCTCCGCCATGGTCGGCGCCGTCGGCGGCGGGGGCCTCGGCGACCTCGGCATCCGCTACGGCTACCAGCGCTTCCGGCCCGAGATGATGCTGGCCGTGGTCGTCGTCCTCGTGGTCCTCGTCCAGGCGGTGCAGACCGTCGGCGAGGGCCTGGCGCGCCGCCTGAACCGGCGCGTCCGGCAGGCCTGACGCCCCCCTCGCCCTTCATCACCCTCCCGCCCCCAATCCGGACGATCCGCCATGCTGCGCGCCCTGACCCTCGCCGCCCTCCTCGCCGTGTCCGCGCCGCTCCCGACCGCACCCGCGCGGGCCGAGCCCCTGACGCGGGTCCGCATCCGGGCGACGCCGGGGCCGCACGCGCAGATCCTGGAGGCGGTGAAGCCCATCGCGGCGACGCGCGGGCTCGACCTCCAGATCATCGAGTTCTCCGACTACGTCGTGCCGAACGAGGCGCTGTCGGCCGGCGAGATCGAGGCGAACTCGTTCCAGAACCAGCCGTTCCTCGACAACCAGAAGGCCGACCGGGGCTACCGGATCACCGGCGTCGGCCTCACGGTGAACTTCCCCCTCGGCATCTATTCGAAGCGCCACGGGAGCTTCGACGCGGTGCCGAACGGCGGCACGATCGCGATCCAGAACGACCCGACCAATGGCGGGCGCTCGCTGCTCCTCCTGCAGGACAAGGGGGTGATCAAGCTGGCGGCCGGCACCGGGTTCAAGCCGACGGTGGCCGACATCGTCGAGAATCCGCGCAAGCTGCGCTTCATCGAGGTGGATGCGGCCCAGACGCCCCGCGCCCTCGAGGACGTGGACGCCGCGGCGGTCAACACCAACTACGCGACGCCCGCCGGCCTCAAGCCCTCCGACGCGCTCCTGAAGGAGGCGCCGAAGGGACCCTACGTGAACATGCTGGCGGTGCGCGAGGCCGACAAGGACAAGCCCTGGGTCAAGGCCCTGGTGGAGAGCTACCGCACGCCCGAGACCAAGGCCTTCGTGGAGACGACCTTCGGCGGGGCGGTGCTCACGAGCTGGTAGGGCGCCGAGGCCCGGACGCGCCGCACGGCGTCCGGGCATACCCGTCAGACGGCCAGGGCCGCCCGGCGCGCGGATGGGGCGAGGGACTCGTCCAGCAGCGCCCGCAGGACCCGCGAGGTCCGGAGATGGGCCACGGCATCCCCCGAGCGCGGCGCTTCGACCGCGACCGTCCGGTGGATGCGGCCGGGATGGGGGCGCATGACCACGACCCGGTCCGCCAGGGCAGCGGCCTCGGCGACGTCGTGGGTGACGAGGACGATGGTCGGGCGGGTCTCGGCCCACAGCGCCAGCAGGTGGCGGTGCAGATCCTCGCGCGTGACGGCGTCGAGGGCCGAGAAGGGCTCGTCCAGCAGGAGGACCCGGGGGTCGGCCACGAAGGCCCGGGCGATGGCGACGCGTTGCTGCTGGCCGCCGGAGAGCTCGCGCGGCCAACGCCCCGCATGATCGGCGAGGCCGACGCGGGCGAGCGCCCGGGCGACGCGGGTTCGGCGCTCGGCCGCCGGCCGGTCCGCGAGGCCGAAGCCGACATTCTCGGCGATGCTCAGCCAGGGCAGCAGGCGCGGCTCCTGGAAGACGAGGCCGAGGCCGGGATGCGGGCCGGCGATGGTCGCGCCGTCGAGTCGGATCAGACCCGCCGTCGCCGCGTCGAGGCCCGCCACGAGGCGCAGGAGGGTGGTCTTCCCACAGCCCGAGCCGCCGACCACGGCGACGATCTCGCCCGGCGCGAGGGAGAGGGTCAGGCCGGCGAGCGCCTGCGTCCCGTCCGCGTAGGTCTTCGCGAGGTCCTGGATCGTCAGCATCGCCGTGTGTCCGAGGCACTGTCCATGGGGCGGTCCTAGAGGACGCCGCGGCTGACGTCCTGCCAGCGCAGCAGCGGGCGGGTCGCCAGGACGAGGAGGCCGTCGGCGAGCTTGCCCAGCCCGGCGAAGGCCAGGATGGCGGCCAGGATCTGGTCGGGCTTCCCGAATTGCTGGCCGTCCACCAGGAGGTAGCCGAGCCCCTCCGAGGCGCCCATCAGCTCGGCCGCGACCACGAACAGGAAGCCGAGCCCGAGGCCCGTGCGGAGCGCCACCAGGGTGCCGGGCAGCACCGCCGGCAGCAGGATGCGGCGGGCGAGCGCGAGGCGCGACAGCCGGAAGATGCGCCCGACCTCCACCAGCTTGCGGTCCACCGAGGCGATCGCGCCGGAGACCCCGACATAGACCGGGAAGAACACCCCGACGGCGATCAGCACCACCTTCGGCGTCTCGAGGATGCCGAGCCACAGGATGAAGAGCGGCACCCAGGCGAGGGAGGGCACCGCCCGCAGGGCCTGCAGGCTGGGATCGAGGAGGTGCCGGGCGACCGGCAGGGTGCCGGTGAGGGCGCCCACGAGGATGCCGGCGCCGGCGCCGGCCACGAAGCCGAGGGCGACGCGCAGCAGCGTCGCCTGGACATGCAGCCGGAGGTCCCCGGACTGGGCCAGCGCCAGCAGCGTGCCGAGGATCCGGCTCGGCGGCGGCAGCAGCCGCCCCTGGGCGAGACCGGACCGGATGGCGAGCTCCCAGCCCAGGGCGAGGGCCAGGGGGATCAGCACGCCGAGGACGAGGCGGCCGCCCGCGCGCCCGGCATGCCGGCGCCAGGAATGGTCCAGCTCCATCGTCGCCGGAGCGGCGCCGCCCGCGCCGGACGCGAGGAGCGGGGACGCGGCTCCCGCGCTCACCGCTCGGACCCGGCGGTGAAGCGGGGATCGATCAGCCCGTCGACCGCCGCGGCCACGTCGGTCTGCGCCGGGATCACGCCGGCCTGCTGCAGGGCGAGGCCCGCCGCCCGGATGCTCTCGGCCTGGACCCGGCCGATCCCGGGCCGGGTCAGGTCGGTGCGGGCGAGCTGGCGGGCGATCACGGCTTCGGGCAGCTTCGTCGCGGCGACGAGGGCGCGCGTCACGGCCTCCGGGTCGGCGATCGCGGTGGTGCGCGCCTGCTCGTAGGCGGCGATGACGATCCGGACGAGGTCCGGATGGGCCTTGGCGAAATCCTCGCGCACGTCGAGGACGCCCCAGGTGTTGGCGGCCGGGTCCCGGAAGAACAGCCGGGTGCCGCCCTCGATCTCGGAGGCCGCCATCATCGGGTCGAGGCCGGCCCAGGCATCCACGTCGCCGCGCTCCAGGGCGGTGCGGCCGTCGGCGTGCTGGAGCAGGACGAGCTTGGCGTCCTTCTCGGTGAGCCCGGCGCCCTGCAGGGCGCGGATGAGGAAGATGTGCGGATCGGTGCCCCGGGTCACCGCGATCCGCTTGCCCTTGAGGTCCGCGGGCGTCCGGATGCCGCTGTCCCGGGTGGTCACCAGGGCGGTCCATTCAGGCTGCGAGTAGGCGTAGATCGCCTTGACCGGGTTGCCGTTGATGCGCGCCAGCAGGGCGGCCGCGCCGGCCGAGGAGCCGAAGTCGATGGCCCCGCCGTTGAGGAATTCCAGCGCCTTGTTCGAGCCGAGCGACTGCGTCCAGCGGACGGCGATGCCCCGCTCCTTCAGGGCGGCTTCGAGGAAGCCCCTGTCCTTCAGGACGAGGCTGACCGGGTTGTAGGTCGCCCAGTCGAGGCGGACTTCCGTCACCTCGGCGGCCTCGCTCCGCCGGGCCGCGCCCAGCGGCAGGAGGACCGCGCAGGCGAGGGCGAGGAGAATACGGCGGGTGGGGGAGGTAACGCGGTGCCGCGGGCGGATCGTCATGGGCTCGGGGTCCTGGGGCGGAGAGGAGGGACGGGTCACGGGGCGGTCGGCACCCGGATCGCGGCGGCGGGGTGGCGATGGGGCGGGCGCGGCAATCCGAGGTTCTCGCGAAGGGTGCGGCCCTCGTAGTCCGTGCGGAACAGGCCGCGGCGCTGGAGCTCGGGGATCACCAGGGCGGCGAAGTCGTCGAGGCCGCCGGGCAGGGTCGGCGGCATGATGTTGAAGCCGTCCGCCCCGTGGGCCTCGAAGCGCTCCTGCAGCGCGTCGGCGATCCGCTCCGGCGTGCCGACCAGGGTCCAGTGCCCGCGCGCGCCGGCGATGCGCAGGGAGAGCTCGCGGATGGTCAGCCCGTCGCGCCGGGCGAGCGTCAGCATCAGGGCCTGCCGGCTCTTGCCGCCCTCGGTCTCGGGCAGGTCGGGCACCAGGGCGTCGTCCGGATAGGCCGACAGGTCGGCGCCGGCCAGCTGTTCGAGGAGCGAGCGGCCGACCACGGGGTGGATCAGCTCCTGCAATTCCCCGTAGCGGTCCTGGGCCTCGCCCTCCGTGCGTCCGACGACCGGGAAGGCGCCGGGCATGATCTTGAGATGATCCGGGTCGCGCCCGAAGCCGGCCATGCGGCCCTTCACGTCGGCGTAGAAGGCGGTCGCGTCCGCCAGGGTCGTCTGGGCCGTGAAGATGATCTCGGCGGTGCGGGCGGCCAGCGCCTTGCCGGCTTCCGATGACCCCGCCTGCACCACGACCGGGTGGCCCTGGGGCGGGCGCGGCACGTTGAGGGGCCCGCGCACCGAGAAGTGCGCGCCCTCGTGGGCGAGGAGGTGCAGCCGGTCCGGGTCGAAGAACCGGCCGGACTCCCGGTCGCGCACGAAGGCGTCGTCCGCGTAGGAATCCCAGAGGCCGCGGACCACGTCGACGAACTCCTCCGCCCGGGCGTAGCGATGGGCATGGGCGAGGTGGCTCTCCCGGCTGAAGTTCCAGGCCTCGCGCGGATCGGCGGAGGTGACGAGGTTCCAGCCGGCCCGGCCCTCGCTGAGGTGGTCGAGGGAGGCGAACTTGCGGGCGACGTGGAACGGCTCGTTGTAGGTGGTGGAGGCGGTGGCCACGAGGCCGATCCGCTCGGTGACCGCCGAGAGGTGGGAGAGCAGGGTCAGGGGCTCGAACTGGCCGACGTAGCGGATCGCCGTGCGGCTCAGGGCGTCGATGTCCTCGCCCCGGACCGCGACGCCGTCGGCGAGGAAGATCAGGTCGAACTTCGCCGCCTCCGCGGTTCTGGCGATCCGCCGGTAATGCGCGGCGTTGACGCCGGCATCGGCCTCGGCGGACGGGTGGCGCCACGCCGCGACGTGGTGCCCGCCGGGATACAGGAAGGCGCCGAGGCGCATGCGGTCGGAGCGGGCCGGCATCGCGGGTCTCCCTCAGGCCGCGCCGACGCGGTACTCGCGCGGCGGCGCGGTCCCGTTGACCGCGAAGGCCCCGACGATGCGGTCGCGGTAGATCCGCGGATTGTGCGAGGCGATGGTGCGGGCGTTGCGCCAGTAGCGGTCGAGCCCCAGCCCCTCCTTCACCGCCGAGGCGCCCAGCGCGTCGAACAGGCCGGTGGTGGCCTCCAGCACGAGGTTCGTCACCACGGTGACCGCCTGGTTCACCTCGACATCCGCGAGCGCCGCCGGTCCCGTCGTCTCGGCCCCGTCGCGGCGGGCCTCGAACACCCGCTGCAGCGCCTCGGCCGCCTTCAGCACGATGGCGCCGGCCGCGTAGGCGTTGCCCCGGACGCGACCGACCACGGCCTGGATCTGGGGATCGTCGCCGCTGCGTCCGGCATTGCCGTGGCTGTAGACGCGCCGGCGCTCGGCCACCAGCCGGGCGACGTCCTCGGCCGCCGCCCGGCCGATGCCCGCCAGCGTCGCGAGGTGGACGAGCTGGAAGAACGCCATGGCGTAGGGGAAGCGCGCCGGGTCCGGCTTGATCCAGTCGGGCTCGACCACGACCCCGGTGAAATGCGCGGTGCCGCTCGCGGTCAGCGCCTGCCCGAACCCGTCCCAGTCGTCGACGATCTCCACGCCCGGGGCCTGGGTGGAGACCGCCGCGACCACGGGCGCGCCGTCCTCGTCCTGGGCCGAGAGGTGGATCCAGTCGGCGAACAGCGAGCCGGTGGTGTAGAATTTCCGGCCGTCGACGACCCGCTCGGCGCCGCGCCGGCGCAGGACGGTGTCGAACTGGCCGACCCTGGCCTCCCCGGTCTCGGAGACGCCGCTGCCGATGGTCTGGCCGGCGGCGATCCGCTCGGTCCAGCGCGCCCGCCAGACGGGCGAGGTCGAGCACAGCACGTCCTCGGTGAAGCCGAAATGCGCGCGGAGCGCGTTGGTGACGTTGGAATCGGCCTGCGACAGCTCGATCAGCAGGTTGAACAGTTCGGGCAGGCTCGCCCCGTGCCCGCCCGCCGCCTCGGCCAGGCGCAGGGTTGTGAAGCCCGCTTCCTTGAGCCAGCCGATCTCGGCATGCGGCAGCCGGCGTTCGCCGTCCCGCGCCACGGCGGTGGCGCGGATCTCGGCGAAGGCCGGGCGAAAGCGCGCGGCGAGATCCTCGTAGCGGGCGCTCGGGCCGGCCCCCCAGCCCGCATCCGTTTGCGACATGATCCTGCAATCCCGTCCTGAGCTGCGTCCGCACCCCGCCCGAGCCGGCTGGACAATACGGGCAGCAGCCGTTGAGATCCGGGATTATCGTCAGAAACTCAAGTCTTCGTCGCAGGAATGACGTGCAATCGCATGCATTTGGAACACAGATCTCCAAGATCATCTTTGGAAGGACGATCATGCTCTGGAGGATGCGCTCGGAAAAAGAAGGTTCTTGTTGACCGGATGGCCGGGACCAATACCCTGAACCTCGCAGCCTCCCGCCTGCCCGTGGCTCCCGCCTGCCCGGGCCAGATCCGGCGCGGCCACGCCCCCTCCGGACGGATCCTTCGATGACGACGCGCCGAGAACTCCGGCTGAACGCCTTCCAGATGGCCTCGCCGGGCCACACCTGGGCCGGCCTGTGGCGGCATCCGCGCGACACGGGCAGCGCCTATAACAGCCTCGACCATTGGGTGGACCTCGCGCACACCGCGGAGCGCGGCCTCTTCGACGGGGTCTTCCTCGCAGACGTGCTCGGGCAGTACGACGTCTATGGCGGCACCGCCGACGCGGCCCTGGCGCGGGCGGCGCAGGCGCCCAACCTCGACCCGTTCCTGGTGGTGCCCGCCATGGCGCAGGCGACCCGCCACCTCGGCTTCGGCGTCACCGCCAACCTGACCTACGAGCACCCCTATCCCTTCGCCCGCCGGATCACGACCCTCGACCACCTCACCGGCGGCCGGGTCGGCTGGAACATCGTCACCGGCTATCTCGAGAGCGGCGCCCGCGGCATGGGCCAGGACTCGGCCCGGGCGCACGACACCCGCTACGAGGCGGGGGACGACTTCCTCGAGGCCGCCTACAAGCTCTGGGAGGGCAGCTGGGAGGCGGGCGCCGTGCGGCGCGACCGGACTGGCGGCGTCTTCACCGATCCGGCACGGGTCCACCGCATCCGCCACGACGGGCCGTACTACCGCGTCGACGGCCGCCATCTCGCCGAGCCCTCGCCCCAGCGCACGCCGGTGCTCTACCAAGCGGGCACCTCCCGCCGGGGCAAGCGTTTCGCGGGGCGCCACGCCGAGGCCGTGTTCCTCAACGGCCAGACGAAGGCGCTGGCCGCCAAGGCCGTGCGCGACCTGCGCGAGGCGGCCCGCGCCGCCGGGCGCGACCCCTACGACATCCGCGTCTTCCTCGGTGCCACCGTCATCGTGGCGCCGACCCGCGCCGAGGCCCTGAACCTGCGCGACGAGTATGCGCGCTACATCGATGTCGAGGGCCAGCTCGCCCTGGTCTCGGGCTGGACCGGCATCGACCTGTCGGCCCTGGGGCCCGACGAGGCCCTGGCCTACGTCAGGACCAACGCCATGCAGTCCCTGGTGGAGAACCTGACGCAGGCCGGGGAACCGCCCTTCACCCGGGCGGACTTCGCCGAGTTCGGCCCGCGCGGGGCGCGCGCACCCTTCATCGTCGGGTCGCCCTCGGAGGTCGCCGACGAACTCGTCGCCTGGGCCGAGGCCACCGACGCCGACGGCTTCAACCTGACCCGCGCGGTGGCGCCCGAGACCCTGGCGGCCTTCGTCGACCTCGTGGTGCCGGAGCTTCAATCGCGCGGCGCCTTCAAGACCCGCTACGCGGAGGGTACGCTGCGCGAGAAGCTGTTCCCGGGCAGCGGGCCGCTCCTCAAGGCGACCCATCCCGGCGCCGGGTTCCGCCGGGATGCTGCAGCAGCCCTGCTGGCGGCGTCGTGAGGCGGAAACCGGAGATTTCCGGCTTGCGGCGAACCGCCCGCCGCCATCGGTCGAACACCTATCGGCTGTCTCCAGTCCGCCTGTGAGAGGCCGGCCGGCATCGAGGCACCGGCACCGGCCCGACCAGGACGCAGTATTCAGGTTTCGTGGAATCCGGGAGCGGTCACCCGACCACTCGCTCCGGTCGTAGGATCCGGAGGCCCGATCCGTCGAGAGCGAAGCGCGCCGGCCTCAGAAGACGGAATGATCGCCGCGCTCGACCACGGCTTCGCCTCGGACGAGGCGCGCATAATAGTCGAACAGTGTCTGCGAACCCGTCGAAGGGGTGGCGCTCGCATCGTACCGACCCGTCGCCGGATCCAGGACGAGCATGGATTCCGTCGCGTAGTAGCGCCCGATGCGGGCGAGCTCCGCTTTCGCGGCGAGGGACGGCACCAGGCGCCCGAACGCACTCAGACCCGCTATGATCACGTCCAGCAGCCTGACCGGGACATGCCTGAATCGCGGCTCGCGCCCGAGCAGGGCGAACAGCCGCTCGCCCTGTGCCTTCGGCGTGATCGCCTCGCCCGGTCCCCCGATCGGGAGGACGCGATTGCGCCGGTCTTCCCGATCGAGGCACGCGGCGAGATAGGTGCCCAGGTCGTCGTCGCTGATCGGCTTGCACGCCGTCAGCATTCCGTCACCGAACACCAGGAACGGCTTTCCGCGTCGCACGCGGTCGAGCTGCCCGGAGAGCGACTTGAAGAAGGCCGTGGGCCGCACGATCGTGTAGTCGAGATCGGATGCGATCAGCGCCCGCTCGAAAGCCAGTTTGGCGTGCTGGAAGGCGAGGACCGGCCTCTGAACGCAGATCGCCGAGAGAAGGACGACGTGCGTCACGCCCGCAGCCCGGCTCATCTGCAACGCGCTCATCTGCGCCCGATAATCGATCGCCCACGCATCGTCCGGCAATCCCGTGCGCGACGCGAGGCACGAGACCAGGACGTCGAAGGACTCACCGCGGAACCCGTCACGGTCGAGCGACGCGGGATCGGTGACGTCCGCGTACCGCACGGCGGCACCGGAGAGCAGCCGGGCAAGGTCCGCTTGTCCCGAAGGATCGGCGCGCTCGGCGCTGCGTCTCACGAGGCATGAGACCGCGTGACCGCGGGCCACCAACGCCCGCACGGTCGCACGACCGATCGTGCCGGTCCCGCCGAGAACGAGAACACGTCTCGGTCGGCCCTCCTGCGGTCGATTCACGCTCACACCTCCCGTGCCGAATTCGACCAGCTCCGGCAGTTTTCAAGGCACGTTAGCATCCGCGACAGAACGAATGGCGAGTTCCCTGGAGCGTGGCCCTGCCTGCGGCATGGCTCTGCGCGACGTCGCGGACGAATCCCGGAACGGACGGGGCCTGCGGCCGACGAGTGTGCCGCAACGCTGCGCCCAGTCTCGCCGGCGCTCCGGACGGGTGGGGCGGCTTGATGGCCTGGCGCGAGCGGGGTTCGAGCCGGAAGCGTTCGTTTCAGCGTGTCCGGCGGTGGCGACGATTGATTTCGTCTCGCGGATCTATCGCCGCCTCACATCAAGGCCCATGGAAAAGCGGGCAATCCGCGCAGTCCTAGCGAACGAGGGCCACCACGAGCGTGAGAGCACAGCTCAGCGCCAGGCAGGCTGAAATCGGCAAGATCCGCAACGCCTTGAAAAAGGAACCTGGGTTGTCGTTGGCAGCACGGCCGCAAGCATGCAGTCTGTAGCGATCGAGCGCAGGCTCGGGCGGCGTGATCCACTGCTCAGAAGCTTCGAGATTTCTGACGGCAGACATGCAGAAACTCCAATCCTTTCGCGAGCGAGGACCGATATCCACGCGATACGCACGAACTCGGCTGTTTCTCGGGCGCGTTTCCGAACCGGATTAAGCAGATCGCCGACCCCCTGTCCATGCAAAATAGCGCGTCGCGGGCCGAGAGCGTCGAACTATACTACTTGAAAGTAGGGGCTGGGCCTGCCTTCGGGCCTGTGCATGCGTCCAGCGAATAACTGGTATTTGGCATCTGGCATACCAAAGCCGCGAGGTCGGTGTCATAGATGCTGCACCGCAAACGACCACCTGGGCCCCGCACCATGATCACCCTGCTTCTCGCCGTTCTCGCTGCCGGCACTGCCAACGTCGCGCTGGTGGCCTTCATGGCCGATCGCCTCGGCCCCAAGGCCGGTGCCGCCGCTTCTGCCGGCGAGCTCGTCGCCACGAGCCTGGGCGCGTCCGCCAAGGCCGGCGCCGTCAAGGTCGGAAACCAGAACGCATCGGCCGGCAGGGCCGCGGTCGCCGCCTGAGCCAGCCTCGGCGCCCCATTGAAGCTCTAAGTCCAAGAGCCCTGCCAGTTCCTGGCGGGGCTTTTTTCATGCGCGCCGCGACCGAGCTCGACACGGACCGACGACGGCGACACGGGCGGCCCGCGCGACGGCTCCCGCGTCGCGGAGGAATTCGCGCAGATCCCGCGGCGCGCTTTAACCTCTCGCTTACCCAAAGCCACGAGGTTGCGGGTCGGAACAGCCCAGGGAGAGAGCATGTCCGACACCATCGATACCGTTGGGGTTGCCGGCGACCGTATCCGCTCGATCATCGAGCGCGTCGAGAAGGTCGAGGAAGAGATCAAGGACCTCATGGAAGCCAAGAAGGAGATCTTCCTCGAAGCCAAGGGCGAGGGCTTGGACGTGAAGATCCTCAAGGAGATCTTGAAGCTGCGCAAGCTGGACCAGGATGCGCGGGACGAGCACGAGACGCTGCTCGACGTCTACCTGCGTGCGATGGATGCTCCGAGCCCCGCTCCGATGGCCGAGGCGGCCTGAGCGGCCGATCGCGAACCCGACCCGGCGCCGCGCCGTCGTGGAGGTCCGAGGATCTCCACGGCAGTGCGCCTGAGGATGGCCAGGGCCGAGATCCCGGCCTGCCGCGCCGAACGATTCTGAGTGACGGGCACGGGCGTCGACGGGGCAGGGGGCGGCGCGCGCCGCCCGAAAGCGGATGCGTCGGCCGCACGCCCTGCGCCGATCCAGGGCTCCCGAGCCGTCGCCGCTGGTGATGAGCGGAGTGCTCCACGGGGCTGCGGAAACGGAACATCCTCGGGAAACACCGACATCGCCCTGGGAACGGCCCCTCCGCGAAGGCGCGGTGACAGCCTCGGCCATTTCGCCGAGGTCGCCGGTCGCGAGCCCGGCCTCACCGAACCGGAATGTCACCCTGCAGCCACCCCTGCAGGATCGCGAACTGGACGATCTGGGCTCTGCTGGTGATGCCCAGCCTGCAGCAGGCCCTGGCCTTCTGGGTTTCGACGGCCTTGGCGGTGGCTCCGAGGCGATCCGCGACCTCCTTGCTGGTGAAACCGAACGCCACGTAGCGAAGGATGTCCCGCTCCCGGTCCGTCAGGGAAGCCCTGTCCTCGTCATGGACGGGACCGGCCACGAGGCGATGAGGCCCCGCGGAGCGGGCCGGCAGGCAGGGGTCGATATAGGTCCCACCGGCGCAGACCGCCCGCACCGCCTGCGCGATGTTGAGGAAGGCCGAGCGTTTCAGGACGTACCCCCCCGCTCCGGCCTCGAACGCCTGATCGATGTAGACCCGGCTCTCGTAGACGCTCAGGATGATCGTGCGCGCCGGGCTTTGCCGCTCGCCGAGCCTGCGGATCACCGCGACCCCGTTCAGCTCGGGCATGGGGAGGTCGAGGATGGCGATGTCGGGCGCCAGGTCCAGGGTGGCCTGGACCGCCGCCGTCCCGTTGTCCACGGAGGCGACGATGACGACCTCGCCCGTCTGGGCGAGCAGATCGGCCACGCCGTGACGGAACACCGGATGGTCGTCCGCCAGGACGGCCCGGATGAGGGTCCGCTCAGACATCCTCGGATGCCTCCTCCGCCAGCCAAATCCGCGCCATGACGGTGGTTCCGCGCCCCGGCGAGGATTCCAGCTCCAGACTGCCGCCGACCAGGGCCATGCGTTCCCGCATCCCGACCAACCCGAGCTTGCCCTGGGCGACGAGGGCGAGGGACGAGGCATCGTCCGCCTCGAAGCCGATGCCGTTGTCGTCGACCGTGAGCGTGAGATGGGTGGGGCCGAACAGCAGCACGACCGAGACGCTGCTCGGCGCGCCCGCGTGCTTGGCGACGTTCGTGAGGGCCTCCTGGGTCAGGCGATAGAGCGTGATGGCGACCTCGGTCGACAACGCCGCTTCGGGTCCGACCATCTGGAACTCGGTCGCGACAGCGGTGGTCCGGCCCCATTCACCCACGAGATGACGCAGGGCCGTGACGACACCGAACTCGTCCAGCGCCGCCGGCCGCAGTTCCAGGGTGACGCGCCGGAGGGCCTGCCCGATGTCCTGGGCCTGCCGCAGAAGTTGGTCGATCTCGGACTTGGCCTTGGGATCCGCCAGCTGCGAAGTGAGGCGCCGCAGCCCGAAATTGAGGGCGACGAGATGCTGTCCCGCATGGTCGTGGAGATCCCGGGCAAGCCGGCGCCGCTCGTCCTGTCCCGCGCGGTACAACCGGTTCAGCACCTTGTCGCGCTCGCGTTCGGCCGCCTCGCGCGCCGCCGCATCCTCCTCCAGACGGCCGAGCAGGCGTCCCCGCTCCTCCAGGAGGACCTGCATCTGCCGCGCGCGGCGCCTGCGCTCCTGCATGATGCGCCGGGCGTCGTGAAGCTTGCCGGACAGGACCTTGAAACGCCGGTCGAAGGCCGCTCCGTCGAGATGGAGCAGGACCGAAACGCCTTCGCCCAGTTCCCGGAGGCGTGCGCGGGCTCCGAGGCAGGTGTGGCGCTCCGGGACGCCGTCGACGCCCTCCAGGAACACGGCACCCGGCACGAGGGCGCCCGTCGTGGCGCAGCAATCGAGGTAGCGGAGGAAGGCGTCCCGCCTCGGGCCATGCGCCACCGGGATCTCGCCGACCCGGAGCGCGGGAAGGGACTCGCGGGCGGCCGAGTTGAGGGCCTGCAGCGGCCCCCCACGGCGCACGATCAGGATGGGGCCGGGGACGAACTCGAAGAGCGCGTGGAAGTCGGACCTAGGCGTCGCCCCGTCCGTAATAGGCCTGCCCTCCCTCGCCAGGAGCGTCGGCATCGAGGTCGATGACGATCCGGCAGCCGTCGGCGCCGCGGGCGAGGGTGTCTGCGAGGGTAACCCGTCCATAGCCCTGGCTCTCCGCAACCATGTGGCCGAACACGTGCGAGGTCATCTTGCAGAGCGCCGGGCACGCCCTGGCGAGGTCTCCGAAGGGACAGCGGTGATTGCCGAGGACGATGCGGTCGTCGGAGTCCTCGATGACGTAGAACTCGCCGCCCAGCCGTCGCTTCAGGTCGACGAGGGCGCCCGGAAGCACCTTGCGGTTCAGCCGTGGCGTGCCCGCCGCCGCGAGGTACTGCTTCTGGATCTCCTCGGAGACCGCAAGGCCGACGAGGTTGATGAAGCCGCTCGCCTCGCGCGTTCCGACGGTGTCTTCGAGGGTCGCGCTCAACGCCTTGACGACCAGGGCGAGATAGCCCTCGCGGTCGATCGAGATCGGCGCCTCACCAAATTCAGAATCGCTGGTCGCTTGATTCGCCATAACACGAAGCCCCCTTTGCACTTAGCTTTTCAAATCGATAGCACCACCTTTCGACAAAATCTACATGACTGTACAGTAAACACGCAATCACCCAGTATATGTCGTGTTGAAAGCATGTGCGCCGCGCAATCGTCGGTTACATCCTCCGAAGGGATCTATCGCTCGCGGAAAGTCCGGGTGAATTGGTCCTGGATCGGCTTGACTAGATAAGACAGGGCCGAACGCTCCTCCGTGGCGACATGAACCTCCACGGGCATGCCCGGAACCAGGCGCTTACCTTGCCCGAGGCGGTCGAGTTCTCCCTCGTCGAGCTCGACGTAGCCTACGTAGTATGCGTCGTCCCTGGCCCCCTTCGTCGTCGAGGGCGAGACGTAGACGAGCCGGCCCTTCAGTTCCGGCGTCGTGCGCTGATTGAAGGCGGAGAACCTGAGCTTGGCCGGTCGTCCGACCCCGACCTGGTCGATGCTCGACGGAGCGATGTGGATCTCGACCTTCAGCCGGGCATCCTCCGGAACCACGGTGGCCAGCACGTCCGCCGGGGTGATGACGCCTCCGACCGTGTAGGTCTTCAACTCATGCAGGACGCCGCTGGCCGGCGAGCGGATCTCGGTCCGGGTCAGCCTGTCCTCCAGGGCCACGCGCCGGTTGGTCAGTTCGGAGAGTCTGGCGTCGACGGTCCCGAGCTCGCGCTGGGCCTCGGTCCGGGCCGTATCGGAGATTGCCAGGAGCTGGACCCGGATCTCGCTCGACCGGACCTTCGCCCGCGCGATCGAGGCTTCGAGCGAGCCCTGCTCGCCGGTCAGCCGATGGCGGTCGCGGTTGATGGGCAGGACCTTCGAGGCCTCGAAGAGACGCTTGTCGACCAGGTCCTGGAGCTTGCCGTGCTCGCTCGTCAGGATGATCAGCTCCTCGCGCTTGGCGTCCTTCTGCTTGACCAGGCCGGCGATCTCCTCGGTGACCTGGCCGATCTGGAGCTCGAGCTGCTGGCGCTGGCTGTCGCGGCTGGCGAGGTTGCCCCTGAACATCCGCAGCTCGCCGTCCACGATGGACACCGTCTCCGGTTCCGCACCCGCGAGGGCGGGCGGGATGGACACCGCGCGCAACCCGTCGCGCTCCGCGAGGAGCCGGGCCTTCTTGGCGGATAGCTCGACGAGCTGCCCCTTCACGATGGCCAGTTCGGCCCGCGTCTGGGCATCGTCGATGCGGATGAGCACCTGATCCGCGACCACCGCCTGCCCGTCTCGGACCAGGATGGCGCCGACGACGCCCCCGTCCCGATGCTGGACCGTCTTGGCATGCTGCTCGACGGTGACGGAACCCGGGGCCATGACGGCGCCGTTGAGGTCGGTCGTCGCCGCCCATCCCCCCACACCGATCACGAGACCCATCCCGAGGGAGAACCCGACCAGGATGCGGGGCATGACCGAGAAGGACGCCTCTCCCTGCTGGTCGAGGTCGATGACGGATCGCGGGCGGGGACGGCCGACGGGTTGCGTGCGCATGATCTGGTCCTCCCGGGAACGCGGTCAGGTGGTCGGCGAGGTGGCGGCGATGCCGGCGGCGTGCTCCGGCGTCTCGACGAAGAGCAGCGTGTGACGCCCGTCGAGGACGATGGTCGTCTCGAACCGGTCGTCGTGGTCGAGATCGGCCGAGATGACCGTCACGTCGCCCGCGTCAAGGATGGCGGACTTGTACTGAATGCCCGACATGATCCCGTCGCTGCGCTCCATCGCCTCCGCGAGCGAGTGACCGATCGTGGTCGGGCCTTCCTCGAAGAGCGTCCATTTCAGCAGGTCGACGTAATCCCCGACGGAGAAGTCGGTGATCTGGACGGCCCGGGTCGCCTCCGGCTTTCCCGCCACGGCGAAGGCGTATCCGTCGTTCCCGCCGCCGCCCGTCAGGACGACGTCCTCGTCCCCGATGACGAAGCGGTCGTGGCCGGAGCCGGACACGATGGCCTCCATCGATTCCACCCGGTCCGCACCGAGCTCCGTCCCCGACACCACATGGTGGACGAGGTCGACGAGCAGGTTTCCGGTCGCGGCGCCGACGTCGAGGGTGTCGAACCCTTCCCCGCCATCGACCCGGTCGTCGTCGCCGTCGAGGGCCAGGACGACCCGGTCGTTTCCCGCGCCCGCGCGGACGATGTCGCATCCGGCTCCGTCGAGGACCGTATCCGCTCCCGCGCCGCCCTCGAGGACGTCGTCGCCCGACCGGCCGGCGAGGCGGTCGTCGCCGCCCCCTCCCGAAAGGCCGTCGTTCCCTTCGCCGCCCGAGAGGACATCGCCACCCGCCCCCCCGATGACGGCCTCCAGGGCGGAGACCAGATCCTGGCCCGTCTCCGCGCCGCTCGACGCGCCGGCAGCCAGGTCGACCGTGACGCCCTCGCGGGTCGCCGAGAGGTCGAGGGTGTCCCGTCCGTCGCCCCCATCGAAGCGGTCGGCCTCTCCGTCCAGCGCCACCGCGACGGCGTCGTCGCCGGCGCCGCCGAACACGACGTCCGAGCCGGCCCCGTCCGAGAGGATGTCCGCCCCCAGGCCGCCATCGAGGCGGTCGTCGCCGCCACCCCCGGCCACACGGTCCTGTCCGGCTCCACCCGAGAGCGCCTCTCCCGCGGCGCTCCCGAGCAGGACGTCGTCGCCGGAGCCCCCCAGCACCGTCTCGATCGATACGAGGCGGTCGTGGCCGGTCTCGGTTCCCGACGACACACCCGACGCGAGGTCGACCGAGACCCCCATGGTGGTGGCCGTGAGGTCCAGGGTGTCGGCGCCATCCCCTCCGTCGAGGACGTCCTCCTCCCCATCCCGGGCGGCCACGAGGACATCGTCCCCGTCCTGCCCCAGCGCGACGTCCCGACCGCCACCGTCCGCCAGGACGTCGTCCCCTCCGCCGCCCTCCAGGCGGTCGTCTCCGTCGCCCCCCGATACGATGTCGCGTCCGAGGTCGCCGAAGGCTTGGTCGTTCCCGTCGCCGCCCTCGAGACGGTCGTCCCCCGTATCGCCGAACAGGAGATCGGCCCCGCTCCCGCCCACCAGGACGTCGTTGCCCTCTCCGCCGTCGACCAGGTCGTCCCCGGCATCCCCGAACAGGATGTCGTTCCCGGCTTCGCCGAAGATGCGGTCGTTCCCGGCACCGCCCGATACGACGTCCGCACCGGCGCCGGCGAAGATCACGTCGTCGCCCGCCCCACCCAGGACGGTGTCGTCGCCCGCGCCGGCGACGATGTGGTCGTCGCCGTCCCCTCCGTCGATCAGGTCCGCCCCGGCACGGGCATCGATGACGTCGCTGCCGGCGCCGCCCTCGATGTCGTCCGCGCAAGGGGTCCCGAGGATGATGTCGTCGCCGTCCGAACCGGCGATCGCGCTGCGGCCAACGACGTTGAAGCTGGCCGTCTGGGCGATGGCGAACTCGCCGTCCGTCACCTCGTAGGTGACGGTGACCGGACCGGGTCCGTCGCCGTCGAAGACCCAGCCGTCGCCGTCCCGGGCCAGCGATCCCGACGAGACGGTGACGTTGCGGACCGTCAGCGGATCGCCATCGGGATCCTGGACGTTCTGCAGGAGGTCGTTCATCGCGATGGCCAGGAGGGCGCAGGC
The DNA here is from genome assembly GCF_001422885.1 of Methylobacterium sp. Leaf104. GTDB lineage: Bacteria > Pseudomonadota > Alphaproteobacteria > Rhizobiales > Beijerinckiaceae > Methylobacterium. The sequence goes on from NZ_LMMZ01000023.1 coordinate 380,857, forward strand.
CGTGGTGTCCGCCAGATGAACGGGTCCGGTGGCGACGGGCGCACGATTGCGCCGGCTTCCCGGATCGCCGGTCCCGTCGCCCGCCGGCGCCTTGTCGGTCGGACCCGCACCGCCGCCGTCACCCCCGTCGCGGGGGAGGGCGCCGCGATCGCCCTGGGCGTCGGCCGGGTGCTCCGGGCCGGACGGCTTCGGCGTGTCCGGACCGGAGCCGTTCGGGATCGCGCCTTCCTCGGGATGCGGATGGATCTCGGACTCGGCTTCGCCCGATGGCTCGTCGTCCCGACCCCCGCCGCTCCCACGGTGAACGCCCCCGCCCGAAGGCCGTCCCCCGTTGTCGTTGGTGGGCCGCGGGATGACCGGCGAGGCCTTGAAGTCGTTGAGGTTCGGCTGGGGGTCGTGCCTGGCGAAGTGCAGCGCCTGGGCGTGGGGATGCGCCGAGTCGTATTCCGATGCCGGATTTTCCAGCAGCGGCGCGATCCCCGCCGATCCTGTCGGCCGGGGTTCGGACGGCCCCTCGTCCGAGGCCTGCTCGGAGGCGGGCAGAACGACCAGACGGGGGCCGGCGGCGTGCGGCGGCTCCGCCGCCTCGGCCACCGCCTCGGCATGCACGGGCTGGTGGAAGAGCGATTTCAGGTAGGCGGCCAGGGCGGCGACCGCCAGGGCGAGGTAGTAGGGCGTGCCGGGCCTGGGTCCCGCCCCCTGGGAGGCATACTTCTCCGCGCAATCCGCGCCGGTCTCCGTCTTGGTGCCCTTCGTCTCGATCATCATGCCGTCACCCGCTCCATCGAGGAGCGCTCCCTTGCGACATTGGCGGGCTCGGTTCCCTGGGCCACCTCGCGCGCGGCCTTGCCCAGGATGGCGTCCTTCGGCCCGAAGGCGGTGAGCTTCCCGTCCTGGATCACCGCGATGGTGTCGACGGCCGCCAGCACGCTGGGGCGATGCGCGATGACGACCGCGATGCCTCCGCGGGCGCGTACGCCCAGGATGGCGTTCGCGAGCGCCGCCTCGCCCTCGCCGTCGAGGTTGGAGTTCGGTTCGTCGAGAACGAGGAGGAACGGGTTGCCGTAGAGTGCGCGGGCCAGCGCGATGCGCTGGCGCTGCCCACCCGACAGGGACGTGCCGAACGGACCGAGCTCGGTGCGGTAGCCGTCCGGCATCCGCAGGATCATCTCGTGGACCCCGGCGGCCCGGGCGGCCGCCACCACCAGGGCCGGGTCCGCGGTCTCCGCGAGGCGGGAGATGTTCTCCTCCACCGTCGCGTCCATGAGGCAGACTTCCTGAGGCAGGTAGCCGACGATGCGCCCCAGGCTGTCCTCGTCCCATTGCGGGAGATCGGCGCCGTCGAGGCGGACGCCGCCGCGCAGCACCGGCCATATGCCCGTCAGCGCCCGGCTGAGCGTGGTCTTGCCGCCGCCGCTCGGGCCGATGACCCCGAGCGCCTGGCCCGCCTTCAGCTCGAAGCTGATGTCCGACAGCAGCACGCGCCCCGAGCCCGGTGCCGCGACGGTGACCGAGCCGACCCGGAGCGAGGCCTGCGGCGGGGGAAGCGGCATCGGCTTCTCGGCACTCGCCAGGGCCACCAGGGTCTCACGCAGGCGGTCGAAGGCCGTCCTGGCCACCGAGATGGCCTTCCAGTTGCCGACCGTCTGGTCGATGGGCGCCAGGGCGCGCGCCGACGTGATGGACGCCGCGATGATCGACCCGGCCGAGAGCTCGCCGCCGATCACGAGGTAGGCGCCGAGGCCGAGGACGGCCGATTGCAGGATCATGCGCAGGACGCGGGAGACGGCCGCGAAGGTGCCGGTGATGTCCGTGGTCCGGGTCTGGAGTTCGAGGTGCTCGTTGTTCGCGATGCGGTAGCGGTTCACGGCGCGCTCGGCGAAGCCCATCGCCTTGAGGACGTCGGCGTTCCGGGCGTTCGAGTCGGCGATGGCGTTGCGGGCCACCACGGCCTGCTGCGTCGCCCCGGTCCAACGCCGGGTCAGCAACTCCGTCACGACGGTGAGGAGCGTCAGCAGGACCGCGCCGGCCACGGTCAGGGCGCCGAGATAGGGATGCAGCAGATAGACGAAGACGAGGAAGACCGGAGTCCAGGGCAGGTCGAACAGCGCCACGAGACCCGGGCTGCCGAGGAACCCGCGCACGGTGTCGACGTCCCGGCTTCGTTCCATGGCCTCGGCCGACGAGAAGCCGAAGCGCGGCATGTCGATGGAGACGCGCTGCGCGAGGGGCGCGACCCGGCGGTCGAGCTGGGCGCCGATCCGGACCAGGATCTGAAGCCTCAGCACGTCGAACATGCCTTGCGCCAGGTAGAGGCCGATGGCGAGCGTGGAGAGCCCGACCAGGGTCGGCAGGCTGCCGCTCGGGAGCGCCCGGTCGTAGACCTGAAGCATGTAGAAGGAGCCCGTCAGGGCGAGGATGTTGATGATGCCCGACATCCCGAACACGAAGGCGAACGGCATCCCGAAATGCCGGGTGAGCCGCTCGTTGCAGCGTTTCCTGGCGAGTTGCTTCTGGTCCTTGGAGCGCATGTCGGAATCCCCCTGCGGCCGGGTGAACGGGTCGGGCCCCTGGGCGGGGCCCGGCCGGCGTCAGAGCGCGAAGTCCGCGGCGGTGGCGGCGGGCGTTCCCTTGATGCTGAACTTGAACTCGGGTGCCGCATCGCCCCCCGTGTTCCCGGCCACCACGGTGTAGTCGCCGTCGGCCCGGCTCTCCTGGGTCACCAGCAACTGCCCCACCCCGGTGAAGGCGGCCCCGGCGGCGAGCGTGAAGGCCTGGTTCCCGGCGACGCCCTGGTTCGCGTCGATGCCGCTGAGGTCGACCTTGTCCCCCGGTTGGAAGCTCGCGATGGTGTCGCCGTTGGCCGCCGCGGCGGACTCGAAGCGGTAGACGTCGGCGCCCAGCCCGCCATCCATGACGTTCACCGCGTCGCTGGCCGTGATGTGGTCGTCGCCGGACCCGGTCACGATGTTCTCGATGCCCCAGAGGGTGTCGGATCCCGACTGGCTGCTGGCGACGCCGCCCCGGCCCGCGAGGCCGGTGCCGAGATTCGCCGTGATGTTGGCGGTGATGGCCGACATGTCGAGCGTATCGATGCCGACGCCGCCGCCCACCTCGTCACCCCAGTAGGTGTCGTCCCCGTCTCCCGTCTCGGCCACGATGAGATCGTTGCCGTCCCCGGCGATGACCGTGTCGTTGCCGCTGCCGGCGGTGACGAGGTCGTTTCCGGCCCCCGCGAGGATGCGGTCCGCGCCGCCGTCGCCGTAGACCATGTCGGCACCTGCGCCGGCGAGGATGTCGTCGTCGCCCGCGCCGCCGAAGACGACGTCGCGTCCGTCGCCGGCGTCGACGAAGTCGTTCCCGTCGCCTCCCCGGACCACGTCGGCCCCATCGCCGGCGAGGATGTTGTCGTCCCCGCCCAGGCCGAGGATCGTGTCCGCGCCGTCCGTGCCGACCAGGACGTCGTCGAGGGCGGTGCCCGAGACGAGGTGGGTCGTCGGTTGCGGCGGAGGCGTCGTGCCGCCCCCCGTCGCGCCTCCGCCTGCGGTGCCGCCTTCAGTGCCGTGACCGTCGTCCTGCCCGGAGCCTCCGGTGGCGGTCCCGCCATGGCCGTCGCCGCAGGCCGTGCCGTGATCCGCGTCCCCGTCGTCGTCCTCACCGGTCCCGGCGCCCGCGCCTGCCCCGGAGCCCGACCCGGTTCCCGAACCCGAGCCGGAACCGCTCCCGGTATCGGTCCCGGCACCGCTGCCGGTGTCCTCCCCGGTGCCGGAGCCGCCTCCATCCCCGGTCCCGGTTCCCGTTCCGCCGCCGCCATCGCCCGTACCGTCACCGGTTCCGGAACCGGATCCGGCCCCCGTTCCCGATCCGGAATCGCCCGGGCCGTCCTCGCGACCGACGGCGAAGATGTCCTCCTGAAGTCCGGTGAGGCCGGTGTTGCGAGCCACGATGTCCGAGAAGCTCTGGCCGTCGACCTGGTTCTGGTAGAAATCGAAATTGTCGAACCGGTCGGTGTAGTAGAAGCGGTCGCCCTCCTGCAGGCGGTCGAGCTGCTCGTGCAGGACGATCCAGAAGGTCTGGCCGACGACGCCGTCGTTGATGTGCTTCTCGGCCAGGCCGCCGACCCAGAGATCGACCCGGTCCATGCCCGAGACGTACTCGGTCCCGTCGGCGCGGATGTGGATGGCGATGTCGGGATTGGCCTCCACGAAGGCGGCACGCTGTTCGGACGTGGCGAGCACCAGGTCGGGATAGGCCTGCTGGAACTGCGCGATGACCGCGTCGCTCAGCCCGTTCCGCGCCTGGAAGTCCGCCCAGGAGGCGTAGGGGGTGAGGTTGCCCGCATAGCCCACCGCCTCGTGGACGTAGGGGTCGGTCGACGCCATCAGGTCGGCCCGGACCTGGTTCAGCGTGCCGAGCCCGACATCGCGGCCGCGGGCCACGTTGAAGGCGAACAGGTCGGCGTTGATCCGCACCAGGTCGTTGCGCACCGCGTCGACGATGTTGAAGTCGACGGCCTCGGCCGGCTGGGTCGCGACCCCCGCGAGGATGGCGTTCGCCCCGAGCTGGGCGTAGCCCGGCTGCGGCACGTAGCCGGGAGGCAGAGGGGCCGTGAAGGCGCCCGGGTCGTTGGTCGGGTTGAGGAAGGCGTCGACGAGCTGCACCTGGTGCGGCTGGCCGTCGGCGCCCATCACGGTCAGGGTCTGGCCGATGAGCGAATGCCCGACGCGATAGACCGCGGAGGCGAATTCCTCGGAGATGCGGGCATCGACCCCGGGATTGTAGTCGCTGTGCCCGTGCGAGCCGCTCCCCTTCATCCCGCCGATCAGATGGTCGGCGAACTCGGTGAAGACGACGCGCTGGTACTCGGCCTCGTTGATCATCTTGGCCGCCTGGAAGACCTCCTCCGGGCTGCCCTGGAATCCGGCTTCCATCAGGTTGTCGACGTGGAAGTTGTGGTTGCGCGCCCAGATGGTGTGGATCGCGGTGAGGCTCACGTTCTCGTTCGCCCGCCCGTCGCCGGCCACGAAGTGGTCGAGCAGGCTGACGAAGGGGTTCGTGTCGAGGAGCAGCGCGTTCCCGCTGCCCATGAAGTTCGAGGCGAAGGCGCTGACCGCCTCCGGGTCGAAGGCGCCCGCCGCGTCGAGCAGGGAGCCGGTCCTCGTCTCCGAGATGGCGAAGTTCGAGAAGTAGTCGCGGAAGCTGACCGAATGGGTCGGACCCGGCAGCGAGGGGTCGTGGAAGATCGTGTTCGCGGCCCAATGGTGCTCGATCAGCGCGCGCAGGGTCGGCAGGAGGTTGAAGGCGGGATTGGACGGGTCCGGCAGCCCGGCCAGGAGGTGGGCGCCCACACCCTGGTGCCCGTCACTCTCGCGGAGGAACTGCCCGACGAGTTCGTGCGAGCCGTAGGCCTGGTTCTGGTCGACGAAGGGGGAGGTCTTGTTCAGGTGCTGCGGGACGCCGTCCGGTCCGATTCCCGATACCTCGCCGCGGGTGAGGTCCGTCGGGTTGTCGCTGGTCGGGCTGCGGACGGCGCCGGGGCCGCCGATCTCGACGATGCCGTTGGCCGAGGTCTTGGGCAGGAAATCGAGGCCGTGGTCGAAATACTGCCCGAACGCCATGAAGAAGATGTTCGCGCCGCTCGCCTCGTGCGGCAGGTTCGGCTCCTGGGTCCCGAGGACGTTGCTGATGGCACGCGGGTCGAGGCCGGCGAAGAGCGGATTCAGGGCGTTGTTGCCCGTCGCCGGGTCGTAGGTGCCGTAATGGGCTTCGGTGAGCCGGATGAACGGCTGGTCGGCCGCCCCGTATTCCGGATGCGCCAGGTTGTTGCCGGCACCGGACAGGTGCCGGATGCCGGCCGCCCCGTTGGCGTCGTCGTCGCCTCCGGCGACGGGCTGCCCGGTGACGAGGCCCTTGAGCCCGGCGAGGTCGGAGACCGTCAGGGCGAAGGCGCCGCCCGGTCCGGGTGCCTCTCCATTGCCGCCGGGCTGCTGTCCGCCGTTCGCCGGAACCGTGCCGAAGGTGGGCGTCCCCGTGCTCGCGAAGGTGATGCTGTGCGCGCCGCGCGTCAGGGTCGTCATGCCGTTGGCATGCGCCTCGACGTAATCGGCCCGCGTCGTGCCCGGCGCCAGTTCGATGACGTCCTGCGGACGCAGCGTTCCCACGATGGTGTCCGTGCCGCCGCTGGAGCGGAAGACGATGCGGTGGGCCGATGTCAGGCCGGAGATGTCGACGGTGTCGTTCCCCTCGGTGCCGTCGATGGTCACGGTGTTGAGGTTCAGGCTCGTCGTCGAGAAGTTTCCGATCAGGAAGACGCTGTCGCCCGCCCCCGCGTTGGTCGGCGGGTTGGGGACCGAGACCGCGGCGGTCCCGATCCGGATCTCCTCGATCTCCTGCAGCTCGGCGATGATCGTGGTGACCGCACCGATGCCCGTCCCCGTGGTGCGGGTGACGACGATCTCGGTGCCGGGGCTGAGGGTGGCGACGTTGTTGCCGGCGACCTGTCCCCATGCCGCGACGGTGTAGACCCGGAAGGTCTCAGAAAGACCGAGGGTCCCGTTGACCACGAAGGTGTCTCCCACGGCCCCCTCGGTGCCGCCCCTCACCACGTCGCGTCCATCGTTGGCGACGAGGGTGATCGGCCCGAGCGCGGCGCCACCGTTCCAGGTCGCGACGTCGTCGCCGGCTCCGGCATCGATGGTGTCGTTGCCGGTCCCGCCCTGGAGGGTGTCGTTTCCTGCGGCACCGTTGATGGTGTCGGCGCCGGCGCCACCGTCGACGAAGTCGTCGCCCGCCCCGGCATTCACCGTATCGTTGCCGCCGTTGCCGAGGATGCGGTCGGCCCCCGCCGTGCCGTTGATCGTGTTGCCGGCGCCGTTGTCGACGATGTTGTCGCCGACCACGTCGGTCGGTGCCGAGAAGACCCGCTCCGCATAGCCACCCTGATCGGTGAAGCTCACTGCGACCCGGACCTGGAACCCGACCTGGGCCTGCTGCGGCGTGAAGGTCTGGCCGGTCGCCCCGGCGATGTTCGTCCAGGTTCCGGCGGCCGACAGGACTTGCCACTGGAAGCCGAAGGTCGCGGGCAGGCCGTTCAGGTCGGCGATGCCCGCCACGTTGGCTCGGATCGCCGCCAGTTCGGTCGGCGTGGTGTCGTCGATGGTCGGCGCACCGGTCGCAGGCACGTTGGTGAGGAACACGGCCCCGTCCGCGAACTGGGCCCGCTCGATGTTGTGGAGCGTGTCGATGCCGTCCGACAGCTTTAGGGTCGGGGTGACGGCGAAGCCGGTGTGGTCGACCCAGAAGCTGCCGTCGCCGAGGTTGGTGATGGTGTAGTTGGCCCGCACGTCGGAGAAGACCGCCGTGTCGACGTCCGACCCGGCCCCGGCGTCGAGGATCTCGCGGACGATGTTGAGCTGGCCCGGATTCACTGCCCGCGTCATCAGCGCGGTCTGCAGGCTCATCCCGCCGAGATAGAGCGGACCGGTGCCGCTCGCGAGCCCGGCCGGTGTCGTGAACATCTGGCCCGCGAGGCTGTCGGCGGTGGCCACCTCGGTGCCGCCGGCGTCACGGATGCTGATCCGCACGTTGAGCCAGCGGTCGCCGTCGATGATGTCGTTGCCGGCTTTGGCGTCGAAGGTGTCGCTGCCGGCGCCGCCGAGCAGGATGTTGCCCCCGTTCTGGGGATCGAACACGGTGGTGTCGGGCGCCAGGCTCGCGAAGGGCGTCGCGTCGCTGCCGACGGTCTGACCGCGGATCGCCCCCGGGGTCAGCTTGAGCAGGGCCTCCAGGCCGTCGATGAGGGCGACGTTCTGGGACAGCAGCATGCTGTCGGTCGCCGGGCCGTTGATGATGCCGGCCAGGCCGGGGCCGTTCGCGCCCGTGGGCCTGTCGGTCCCGATCAGCGTGTCGTCGTGCTTCCAGCCCGAGGCAGCCTCGACCGAGTCGTTGCGGTCACGCAGGATGAGCGCCTGCTGGGTGGCGAACTGGGAGATGCCGAGATCGATCAGGCCGTCGTTCGGGTCGCCCTTCTGGATCGACCAATCGAACCCGAGCATGCCGTTGTTGCGCTGGATGCCGGCGCCCTGGACCATGATGTCGTCGCCGGACTCGCCGTCGTAGTCGGTGTCGTTGCCCTGTCCGTTGAGGACGTCATGGCCGATGATGATGCTGTTGAAGAACAGCTGCGAGTTCTCGCCCGAGAGGCCGTCGAAACCCTCGCCCCCCTCGATCCAGTCGTCGCCCTCGTTGCCCATCAGGTTGTCGGCGGCGCTGCCGCCGAGGACGAAGTCGTCCCCGCGCCCGGCGAAGACCTCGCCCGGATCGGTCGCGTGCGTGATGAAGTCCTTGCCCCCGCCGCCGAACAGGATGTCGAGGCCCGGTCCGCCCGAGATGGCGTCGTTGCCCTCGCCGCCCCGGATGAACTCGTCGCCGAAGGGGTCCTCGATGACGTCGTCGCCGTCGCCGCCGAAGATCTGGTCGGATTCCATCCCGCCGTTGAGGTAGTCGTCGCCGCCGTCGCCCCAGAGCGTGTCGATCCCCTTGTCGCCGATCAGGCGGTCGTTGCCCTCGGTCCCGCCGAGGACGACGTGCTCGCCGCCGCTGAACTTCAGCATCCCGCCATCGGCATGGCCGTCGCCGTCGACATCGGCGCCCGGTGCGACGCGCACGACCTTCGGGTCCAGGATCTGCAGGAGCAGATCGTCCTGCACCGGGTCGTCCCCGACCTGCTTGACCTGGTTCAGTTCGAGGATGTGGTCGGCGCGCCCGAACAGCGACCCGTTGAGGTGCGAGGATCCCTCGTCGCCGAGGTCGGTGTTGCGCTGGACCAGGGCCGAGAAGGTGTTGGCCTCCAGTTCGTTGAGGAGGTTCATGCCCTGCGTGCGGCTGAGATAGTAGAAGCGGTCGCCGTTCTGGAGGTTCTCCATCTGCGTCTCGAAGACGAAGTTGAAGGTGTTGCCCAGCATCCCGCCGAATTCCATCTTCTCCTCGGCCAGGCCGCCGATCCAGAAGTCGACGTCGTTCAGGCCGGAATTGGCCGCGTTCCAGGCGCCCGTGCCGGTGAGGAAGTCGAGCCGATCCGCGGGCGGCGCGATGGTGTGCGCGTCGTTCACCGGGGTCGACGGATCGTCCGGCACGTCGACCGAGACGCCGAACACCAGGGCGGTCGCTGCGGCGCGCTTGCCCGCGAGGGTGCTCTCCTGGGTGATGAGGTCGTGATCGCCGTAGGCCGCGATGAAGTTGAGCACCGAGGCCGGGTTCTTGATGTTCTGGGCGAAGTCGATCCAGCTCGTGTAGGGCTTGAGCTTGGCGTCGGCGGTCATCGCGTAGAATTCCGCGCGGGCCTCGTTGAGGGTCGGCACGCCCTGTTCCCGCGAGCGCGCGATGTTCAGCGTCGCGAGGTCGAGGGGAAGCCCGAGGAGGTTGTTGCGCAGGGCATCGACCACGAACTCGTCGATCTCGTTGCCGATCTGCCGGGTCATGCCGCGGATGATGGCACCGGCCGCGGCCTCGGTGTCGACGCCGCTCGCCGTGAAGGCCACCGGGTTGAGGAAGGCCTCGATCAGGCCGAGTTCCTGGGTTCCGGCGACGGTCAGGTCGGCGTCGACCGGCGTCATGTCGAACCCGATGCGGTCGACGGTGTCGGCCAGCATCGAATGCCCGAACCGGTAGACGACGTGCGCGAACTCGGCCGTGATGGCCGGGTTGAGGTCGGCGCTGTTGGTGAACACGAACGGGTCGACGTTGGGCTGGACCGTCCGGGCGAATTCCTCGAACACGAGGTGCTGGTACTGCATCTCGGTGACGAACTTGGCGGCCTGGAACAGGCGCTCGCCGTCCCATTGCAGCGCGGCGACCTGGGCCGGGGTGGTCGGCAGGGCGGTCAGGTCGACCCGCAGCCATTCGTTGACGAAGGCGAGGTCGCCCGAGGCCAGGATGGTCTGCTTGTTGGCCTCGACGAGCCGGTTGTGCTCCGAGTGGAAGATGGTGTGGACCGCGGTCAGCCCGATGTTCTCGTTGCCGCGCCCGTCGCCGGTGATGAAGTGCCGGTCGAGGAGCTCGTTGTCGTAGGCGAGGTTCGCCCCGGTCTGAGGATTGACGCCGACCGCATTGCCGGTGAGCGTGTCCGCGTCGGCCGCCACCGCCTGCCCCTGGACGATGGGGTCCGCGGTATGGGCGATGTCGTCGAGGAAGGCGTGGCCGGTCATGACGGCGCCGACCGTGCGGATGCCCTCCGCCGTTCCCTCCTTGAACCACGTGGTCGGATGGGTCGCGTCGGGCTGCATCAGCATCTGCGCGTAGCCGTGGGCGCCCGGGATGAACCTGCCGTAGGGGTCGGTCATCAGGACGGGCACGTTGTGGATGTCCGTGTCCACCAGTTCGATGCCCAGCATCGCCTTCGCCTGCGCCTTGACCTCCGCCCAGTTCGCGATGGCCTTGCCGTCGGCGCCGCCGTTGAGGAGGTTTCCGGTCGCCAGGGTGACGGGATCGGCGATGCCGTCGGCCGGGGTCACGTCGACCCGGACATACTCGCGCAGGAAGACCTGGTGCGAGGGATGGGAGGTGTAGGTCTGGTTCTGGTCGATCCAGGGCGTGGTGGTGTTGACCGCGGTGCGGATGTCGTCCGCCGTGCCGAGCACACCGTCGGCGCCAGGCCCCGCCACGGGCGTGGCGCGGGTCAGGACCATGAAGCGCTGGGCCTCCGGCAGGTCGTCGGCGGTGCCGACCACCCCGTGGCCGCCGGCGATCAGCGGATCGTCGGGCATCAGCGGAACGATGACCGAGCCGTTGCCGCCTTTGGTGACGAGGTCGAGCCCGTGGTCGAAGAATTGCCCGAACAGGGTCATCCACCCGTTGAAGGGCGGCGACAGACCGATGTCGGGCGACTGGTTCGGGATGAAGGCGACCTCGGTCGCCGTCGGGATGTAGCCGGCGGGTGGGGCCTCGCCGCCATGGGCGGCGGCATAGGCGGCCTGCGCGATGGGATTGGCGAACCAGGCGGCCACGGCCGCCGGGTTATGGGGGCTCATGTCGACGATGAGGTTGCTGGCCGTCCGGATGCTGGTGTCGATGACGGTCCCACCGACACTGTAGTCGTTGTTGGTCACGATGCCGCCGGGAGCCGGCCCGTTGACGTCGAAGGCGCCCGTGCCGGTGGTGTACTGGGCCGACAGGAGCCGCGGAAACGGCTGGTCGGCCGCCCCGAGAAGACTCTGGCCCGGCAGGAGGTTGTTGTTGCTTCCGTCGACCGCCCGCAGGCCGGCGGGAAGCAGGGCGGCGTCCGGTCCGATGATGTCCTGGAGAGTCCGCGTATTGCCCGGCGCCGCGAATTCCTCGGCGATCCGGATCTGCGCCAGGATATGACGGAGGTCGTTGGTGTCGACCGTGAAGGTGACGGACATGGCGGTCTCCATTGGCCATAGGGATGCGGCAGCGCAGGCCATGGCTCGCGGCTGGGTGGACGGGATTCAGGTCCGGGCTCACGCCGTGGCGGAGACCGGCTTCGAGTTCGAAGGGCTAGGGGGCGTCGGCGCGTAGGGCGGACCGACGCCGCCGAACGCGGACCGTTCGGCGCGGAAGACCGCGGGAGGCATCCCGGACGTCGTGTCCGGCGAAACCGGCGCGTTTCGCAGTGTCGCGCGCGGCGCGAGAAGCTGATCCGCGTGTCATCGCTTGCTCCCTTGAACCGCGTTCAAGCCCACGACTTCCGCCGCCGTCCTGTCCGACAGTTGCTAGGGCGAACCTTGCATGATTCCACCCCCGCGTGATCAGTAAAAAAACCCTTACGATTGGGAAAAAACCTTCCCAGGAGGGTTTTTCCTTCATCGGGATGCACTCCGCCGCCTCGCGCGCGTCTGCAAGGATGACGGGCGATACGGGAAGGGCGCGGTTCCAGCCTGCTGGTCGGCCACGGCCGGCCGACGTCTTCGTTGCCGGGCATCGAAACCGAGCGGACGTCGCCCGGATCTTCTTGCACCTCGCTCAGCCATGCTCACACGATAGGACACATGGTCGGTCGACGGATCGCGGACCGCGCAGCCGTGCACCCGATCCGGCTTGTCGTAGGAGCGTTCAGATGGACATGTCCGGGGGAGCGACGCGGCAATCGCACGCCCGAAGTCGCCGGCACCGGACGCCGTGCCACGTCGAGTGGCCGGCCCGACGCGGGTCAGTCCCGCGAGGGAGTTATGAACTTGCGACGGCCGGAAACCAGATGACGAGGCGCTCGTCGCGCCGCGCCCGCCCCGGAATATCTCGATCGTTGACGCCGACCCATTCCCGCGCACCGGTCGCCAGAGATGCATCACCGCCCGACGTAGATTCTTCCTCGGCGGATCTTTCCGAGTGCCGCCATCCCGTCATCGTCCTTCGATGGGTCGCGCCCGCGTGACGCAGCCACCTTCTCCGAGCCGGTGATTTTTCGGCTTGTCCTGATTGATCGGGCACGCGACAGGAGAATGGTGGGCCCGGCAGGACTCGAACCTGCAACCAGACCGTTATGAGCGGTGTGTAGGGACCGAATTCCGCAGAGGGAAGGCCGAGAACGAAGGCGGTACCGGAACCGCTATTCCCCCCGGTTTCCGCCCATTCCGGTTCCGGTTCGGTTCCGGTACCGAAACCCTCAGGCGGCCTTCGCCGCGGTCGTCAGGGACCGACGCTTCAGACCGCGCCGCTTGAGCCGGGCGTCCCGGTTGGCCATCGCCAGGGCGAGGTCCTGGTCGCGGTGGTAGTGGACCGAGAAGGCGTCGTGGAGCTCAGCCGCCGGCCGCTCCCGCTTCCGTCCGCCGGCGATGCTCGCCTGATAGCTGGCGTGCCAGTGCGCGTACGTCTCCAGGAGGATGCGCTCCGACATGCCGAGGTAGTGCGCGGCATCCCAGGACCGCACGCCGCGCTGTAGGAGCCAGCTCGCGCAGGTATGGCGGAGCATGTGCGGCGAGCCCTGGAGGCCCGCGTCCGCGAGTGCGACGCCGAACCCCTTGTTGACCTGCTCGACCGGCGCGCCATTGAACTCGACGACGTAGTCCTTCGAGACGCCGAGGCGCTTCCACCGACGGATGTGGGCGAGGAGCCTGTCCGGGATCCGCACTGGAGGCTGCCGCTTGTTCGTCTCGCCTTGCCCGACAGCGAGACGGTGGAACATGCCCGTCTCAAGATCGAGCCAGGACCTGCCCGGGATCCGCTCGAACGCCGCCGTTGCAATCGCCCCGGCGCGGGTGCCCGTGTAGATCCCGAGCAGCGTGAACCGGGTCAGGTGCCGGTGCGGCCGCTTCTTCGATAGGACCTTCTCGCCGGCGCGCGTCGGCGAGTCCTTCCGCACCGACATGACCTCGCGCTTGCGCCACATGCCCAGCAGCAGGTGCGCCGCGTCGTGGCGGGTGAGGTGGTGCTCCTTCTTCTTGCCCTTGGCAGGCAGCGAGACCTCCACGATCTCGCGGCAGTACCCCCGGCCCCGGTGCCAGTTGATGGCCGCGCGCATGTCCTCAAGCTCGCGCCGGGCGCCCTGGGGCGAGACCGTCCGCGCCTCGTTTCCGGTATCGTCGGGGCGCGCCGACTTCCAGGCCTGACCGCAACGCCATGCCACGTACTCGTCGCAGGAATCGCCATCGACGTCCGCGAGGGTCTTGCCCTGCCACCACTCGCCTAGCTGGACGAGGCGCGCCATGCACCTGACGGCGCGCCCCTCGTAGATGGCCGGCTTGGCGTGGACGAGGCCCGCCTTGGCGTCCTCGGCACGCAGGTCCTCGACCTTCTTCTGGACGACGCGCTCGCCCCACATGAGCAACACGTCGACGACGAGGATCTCGCCGGCGCCGCGGCCCTTCTGGACGGAGGGGGTGTGCTTGGCGGTGATGTAGGCGGCAAGGGCCTGATGGGCCCGCGCCTCCTCGGCCTCATTGAAGGCTAGGGCTTCGGCCTTCGCGGCGCCCTTGAGGCCGCGGACATCGCGCGCAAAGCATCCAACGGGCTTCCGGACCCCGCCGTCGTCTTTGAGGTGCCATTGGGCGAGGCGCTCGGTGCCCCCGTCCTTGCCCTGCTCGGCTGGCCTGAGCCAGAGCCTGGGCCCACTGTTCCTGCGCGGCACGCTTCCCTCCATTCCCGGATGTGTCGGCGCGTGACGACGATCTTCCTCCCGTGCCTCTCCGGCCGCAGGTCGCCCCGGTCGATAGCCTCGCGAAGCTGCCGTACCGTGAGGCTGGGCCACCAGAACGTGCCCGAGACGCCGTCATGCGTCTCGGGCACGAGGAGCTCCGGGAGCCACACCGCGGTCTCCAGGTCGAGAGGTGTCTCGTCGAGAGCGGCGGCCGCAGTACGCGGCCGCCCCTCGAAAACATCCTCTGACACGATGAGGGAAAAGGTCGTCTTCTGCGCCATGGCACACAGTCCAGGAGAGACCGGAACCGGTCAACGGTGATCGTCGCAGGTTCTCTACGCAGGGTTAATCGCGTTCCCCCGGGCGGGGCTCTCGCCGCCCATGAGGGGGATGGCCACCCTCACGACCCTGTTCGCCTGGAGTGGTGTCAGGCCATGGAGCGCGGCCCGGACGGCGGGCGGGTCCGTGTCCGCCAATGCGGCCGCGAGCCTGGCCGCCCGGACCCGAGTCTCCGCGGCCGTCACGCGTACACCCCGGGGTGTCCCGCCTCCGCGGCGACGTCGGCCCGCACGAAATGGAGGGCCTCCTCCGGCGGGATCCCACACTCGCACGCGAGGCGGTACGCCAGGGCGAGGTCCTCCAGCCCGAGGCGTCCGCCAATGCGGACAGGCTCCGGCGCCCGGGCCTGGATGACGACCCGGGACGGGGGCGGGGGCGCCGCGGGGAGCTCGACGGCCTCCCGACGGATAGCGACGACGTTGGTCTCAGGCTCTGGCACAGGGGCGGCCGGGGGCACGACCTCGACCGCCGGGGCCTCAGGCGACCGGGCCGGGGTGGCCATGAAACCGCGGTGCCCCGTCAGGCCCACGCGGCGGAGGGCCTGGTAGGCCCCGCTCTCGGAGATCCCCCAGCGCGACGCTAGCTCGGGGATGCTCGTCGTCTCCGCGTGATCGAGGCGGATCTGGTCGGCATCCGGGGCGCGGCCGCGCACGCGGGGGGCCGGGGCGGTGGCGGTCTTGGCGGGGGCGACGGTCATGGGGGCTGGCTCCTGGATTGACGGGGTGACCGGTGCCTCGGCGAGGCCCGGGAAGACGGCGGCAATGGCGGCTGGGTCATGCCCGACGAGTGCGGCCGCGAGCTCGCCGTCGGCCTTGGGCAGGCGGTAGCGCCCGGTGCTGGGCTGATCTGGCACCATCGCGAGGGCGACCCGCAGGACGCCAGCGACGGCGCGCTCGTGGGCATGCCGGGCCTCGATGCGGGCGGCTGCGTCGGCATCGCCCCGGTTCGCGGCGTGGCCATCCTGCGCATTGCGGCCGCGATCTCGTGGGGAAATCCGCGGCATGTCGAGGATGCCTCGCTCGTGCTCGACGCACATGAGCGTGTTCAATCCCATGCCGGCCGCCCGCTCTCCCGCCTTGCGGGATCCCAGAACGAACCCCGCCTCGATGGCGACGGCCTCCTGCTCGGGGCTCGCCGTCCGCACCCGGCTCGATGCAGAGACCGTCCCGGAGAGGATCGCGCGGCCGGCGCGGGCCAGGCCCCCCAGGGTCCTAGGTTCGATCCAGTGCCAGCGCTCCTCGGCCGCCTCCGCCCCGCAGGCGGCGAAGATCCTGGCGACCTTCTCGGGCGAGGGCGTCTCGTAGACGAGCTTGTTGATGCTCGCGCAGCCCTCGCCCATCACGACCTCCCGAGCGAAACGAATCGCTCAACCTTCGCGAGATCCAGCGCGGCGAGGATGGAGGCCCCGGGGGCCCGGCGCCCGGCGACGACGTCGGAGACGTATGCCGGGCTGACACCTGCCGAGGTAGCGAACGCCCGCTGGCTACCCGCGTCCCTGATCGCCCGGGACAGGCGCAGGCGGACGTCGTCTTGCGTGAGATCGGTCATGCCGCCCTCCTCGTAGCGGCGACCCGCTCACGGGCGGCGGCGACGTCCGCCGGGCGCCTGGAGGCCCGCGGCCATTCAGTGTGCCCGCGCTCCCGCAAGAGTTTGAGCACGAGCCTGTCCGTCACGCCGGCCGCCCGGGCGGCGTACGCGACACCACCGAGGCTGAAGACCGCGTCGACCACGCCCTGCTCCTCGGCGGGCGAGAGGCGGCGGCTTGCGTTGCGCGCGCGGCCCTCGACGAGTGCGCGGCCTGCTTCGACGAGCGCGCGGACATGGCTCTCAGTGAGCCACCCGTACCTCTCGTAGAGGCACTCCCACACGCCGTGGAGCTGTTCGAGGCGGTGGTACGCCTCCAGCGGCGGGATCTGCCGGTGGAGGGATTGGTCGAGTTCGAGCTCCCTGTGAGACGCCATGCGCACCGTATTACCCTCCGCTTATCCGCGTACTGGAGAGATTGTGAGAAGCGAATCACCAGAATGCCAGAGCCAACGCGGGGTCGAGCTCAAATAAATCGCCCAATGGTAGCTAACTCCAGTTAGCTACCATACGGAACCGCCCGGCACCCTTATTTGCACCCGCATTTCAACAACACGGTGTTGTCCAAAGCGTTGTTGAAATCGTACCTCCGCGTTGTCGAAACAAAGTCCTGGCGGTTTCCAAGGTCCGCGCTACCCTTCGCTTGTACGCGGATTTGTGGAGACGATTCGATGAACACCTGCGAGATGAACACCGCCGGCCCGCCCGAGGCCTTCGACCTTACTTGGGCTATCCGCAAGGAGATCCCCGACGGCCGCGTCCTCTACGTCGCGGAGGCGTCGACGCCCGAGTTCGAACAGGCCTGGAAGGTGATCGGGATGGAGATCAGGCATTTGGGCTTCAGCCTCACCGAAGGGCGGCCCGGGGATGGTTGGACGGGGTCGAGGCCCACGTTCTGGCTGGCGAAGGCAGGCTGGAGCGTCCCGGCCTGGGCGCGCTACCAGGCGCTCCTGCCGGCCGCCATCAAAAGGGTCGCGGAGTACGAAGAGATGCAGGAGCGCATCAAGGCTAGCTGGGCCGCAGACCGGGCCGCAAAGGCGGCCTTCGTCCCGAACGCACGCGCCGCGGCCCGAGCGAGTCTCGATGCCCGCCCGTGGGCATGGACCAAGGCGGAGAACGCCGCCGAGGCCGAGGCCCTCCTCGCGCGTGAGGACCTCGACACCGCCGGTGCGAGGAGGTTGAACAAGTTGACCCGTGCGGCGGACGGGAACGTGGAGCGCGCCCGGGCCACCGCCGCGACCGCCTCCACGGCCGAACTCTCCCGGGCAGGGGATGCCCGGGTCCGGGAGGCTGCCCGGGAAGCGGTCGCGCTGCTCACAGGCAAGGACCTCGACCGCGCCACGACTACGAACCATGAGGGGTGGGGTAGGTCGACCTCGATCCTTGGGCACGTCCTCGCGGACATGGGCGAGCTCGACGAGGCGCAGGCGTCCCACGCCCTGAGGATCCTCAAGACACACAGGCGCCAGTTGCCGGCCGAGTTGGCGGTGCGGGTGTTCGGGTCCTAGCCGGACTTGGGCTGCACGGTCAGGGTGGCCTCGTAGCCACAAGCGTCAAGGGCGGCGAGGAGGCGGGCGAGACCCCACCCCTCGAACGCCTCGGCACGAATTTCTGACCTCACCTTGGGGGACCGGACGCCTTGGCCGAGGGCGGCCGGATATGCGGACGGGAGGCGTTTGCAGACTCGCTCCCGGGCGCCGGGCTTCTCGACCTGGCCTGCCACGAGGGCGAGGAGCCGGTCCTCCATGGAGGCCGCGGCCCGGGCCCCGGCGGCCGCATCGTACCGGGCGATGATCTGATCGCCCCGGGTACGGGTCTCGCGTTTCGTGGTCACCAAGAGCCCCGCCAGCGTCCGGCACAGGGCGGCGTGTTCGGGGTAGCGCGCCTCAGTGGCGTATGACGTGGCGGTGGGCACGGGAGGGCTCCGGAGGCGAATCGCCTATCACCAGAATGTACGGTCGTAAGCCGCTGCCACAATGGGGGAATTCCCTCAAACTGGCCTCAGGCGGCCATCGCAAGCGCGCGGGCCGGGCGGGAAGCGGCCGTCCTCGTCATGCGGGACTGGACCGGGGCGCCGGAGACGGTGATCGAGACCGGGATACCGAGGGCCTGGGCGACGTCGATGAAGGTGGCGGGCGACCATCGGATCGCCGTGGGGCCTTCCAAGAGCTTCCACTTCTTGTGCCGGTCGAACCGCAATCCCGTGAGGGCGGCGACCTCGTCGTTCGTCAAGCCGCGCTCATGGATGACCCGGATCACCTCGCCGTGGAGGTGATCTCGGACCGCGTTCAGGAGGGCGCCGGCGCCGGACAAATCGCTCATGGGGGCCATTGTGCCCCCAAGGTCGGCATACTCAATCCTGCGCGCGAGGGTCGTTCCCCCGTCCTGGGGAACCACGGGCCGCGAATGGTCCAACAATGGTCCGCGGATGGTCCGCCGCCGTCCCATTTGCGGGCCATTTGTGGACCGCGGATGGTCCGCAAATGGGCCATTCGCGGCCTGGGCTCGATCAGCCCCCAACACCCACGATGATGAGGCTCGCACAATTCGCGGCCGGCCCCTTGGCAACGACCTCGACGAGGGACCCGGCCGCCACGAATGCACCGGTCGTAGCCCATACCCCGGCCGTTGCCCCGGCCGCGAACGAGATGGTCCCGATTTCGGAGCCGTTCACCCGGAGCGAGAACGTGACGGCCGCCGTCGGGGCGGGGCTCATGCGGGCGATGGAACCCGGCGCGCCCGACGGAATGAAGAGGAACCGGAGGGGCACGTGGCCCAGCACGACGTCACCCGTCGCGACCGGGCCCCGCCACCGCTCGCGGAAATCGTTGACGCCCTGGATCGTCAGGATCTGCCACCGGTACGTCGTGCCCGGAACGTTGCCGGGGCCGGCGGGGACGGCGTCGATGGCCTGGTACGCGAGGGTCGCCGCCTCGTTGACGGTGACGATGTCCCCGATCAGGTAGGACATGTCGGCCGAGTAGACCCCGGCGTAGCGTTGGTTCGCGTCCTTGCCGCCCCTGGCGATGTACGCGAGCCTGCCGGCCGCGAGATCGCCCTCGAACGTGGTCGCCTGGTGGGCGACGCGGGCGACGTAGCTCGACCGCGTGAGCGGGTAGTAGAACCAATCGCCACTCGCGTAGACCGTCCCGACAAGCCAGCCCTCGGGGCGCTCGTTGAGGGGGGCGGCCGCGAGGGGGATATCCGACAGGGCCCGGCCGGTCGTGGAGACGAGGTGGAACGACCTGCGGTCCGCGGCGACGACGGCGTCCGCCACGCCCTCGGCCTGGAGGCCCTGGGCGTAGAGCGCGTCGATGCGGCCGCGCAGGTAGCGCAGGGTCGCCGCGATGACGCCCCCCTTGAGGGGCGGGTCGCCCGGCTTCCAGTCGGTGAAGACGTCCGTCATGTGTGCACCTGGCCTTTGACTGGGTAGCGGTAGGTCGTCGTCCATGGATCCGGGGCTTTGAGCCCTCTGACCTGCCGGAACGAAACGAACTCGACGCTCCCGCCTGGTTGCCCGGGGTCCGGCGCCGGCGAGGCGATGGCGGCCGCGGGGGGCGGGATCTGGTAGGACGTCTCGACGACGGTGACCTGATCGCCTCCGGCGAACGTGGACCCGTCCCACCGCTCGGCGCTCTCCTCGGTGGTCACCGACCCGCCGGTCACGCGAGGCAGGGTGGCGAGAGGCGCGTTCACGTCCTCGGCGACGTCCTTGATGAGGCTGACGAGTGGATCGGTCGGCATCAGGGCTCTCCCTCTTCGGTTAGGCGGATCCCCCTGGGGGACCGCGTCAGATCGGCCGTCACGCGGTACTCGCGGTCGATGACCTTGGTCGTCACGAGCGGGACGAGCTCCACGTCCACCGTCGTCGCGACCTTCCCGGCGGCGGCGACGGGGTCCTCCTGCCCGAGGGCGGCCGCGCGCTTGAACGCCGCTAGCTGCTCGTCGATCTGACCCCTCTTCTGGTACTGCCGGAGGGCGTACCCGGGCTCCGATAGGAGCTTGGGGTCGACCGGCAGGGACAGGGGGTCCGCCTCCCAAGTCCACTCGATGTCGTCGCCGGCGGTCAGGTAGGTCGTGTCCTGCTCGATGAACTCGGCGTCGGCATAGTCGCTGGCGCCGTAGCTGCCCGTCGCGGCGAGGCGCGCGGCGAGGTCGACGCCGGTGCCGGGCGGGATGGCCAGCGTCAGGTTGACCGTCTCGCCCTGGTCGCCGTGCCACACCTCTTCTATCGACATGACGCGGCCGCGCACGGGCTTGAGGTCGGGCGTCCCCTGCCGGCCGGGCAGGAGGATGCGGACCTCGCAGTCCAGATCCAGGGCGGGCCCGAGGGCGAGGAGGTCCTCGCGCAGGCAGGTGACCGTGACCTGCCAATCCTGGAATCTGTCGAGGCCTGCGACGCGCATGCGCAGGATCATGCCGGCGATGCAGGCCTGGCCCCGGGGGCGCTCGAAGAACTCGGTGGCGGCCGGGTCGTCGAGCGCCGGGGCGAAACCGGTGTCCACCCAGCGTGGGTCCCGCTCGTAGACCGTCTTCCTGATGACGGTCTTGACGAGCCAGAACGAGGTGAGCCCGTCGACGCTCGCGCGGTAGGCCTGTCCGCCTTTCAGGACGACGTCGCCCTCGTTGTACTCGCGCCCCTCCTCATGCTCCGCGAGCTCGGCGAACCCCTCGATGCCGTGCGGGTCGCTGATCGAGATCGTCCCCAGGTCGAGGTAGTCGACCACCGCGCTGGCGCCCGGCTGGACCGGCATGCGCAGGGTGATCCTGGCCGTCTCGCGGATGCTCTGGTTCCACTGGTACGTGACCGGCCACGCCGTCATGACGCTCGTCACGGTCCGGAGACGGACGTACTGGGCGATGCTCTCGTACTCGAACGTGGGCCCGTAGAAGGTGTCGGTCCTCGGGGTCCCGTTGACCAGGACCTGCAGGTAGGAAATGCGGCGGAACGCACCCCGCCAGACCCGGCCGGTCTCGATGGGGGCCGTCTGGCCGACGACCGGAGTGACGATGGGGGAACCCAGATTCCATCCGACGTTCGCCGCGAGCGACCCCTCGGCCTGGCCGGAGAACCCCGTCAGGGAGACCACGGGTCCGATCCACGATCCGATGTCGCAGGTCCCGGTTGCGTTGACCTGGAGTTGGCAGACCAGCTTGGCCCGGACCTCCCGGACCGCACCCTTGCCCGGGACGACCTGGAGGGACGCCGCGTCGTACGCGTCCGCCAAGTTCCAGACCCCACGGGAGGCGGCGTGGTCGCGCCAGGCCACGGCGTGGGTGACGGGGTCGTAGTGCCAGTACCCATGCCGGGTCTGCCCGACGGCGTCCGCCAGGTACTCCAGGCGCCCGAACAGGCGGTCTAGGTAGGGAAGCTGCTCTGCCGTCGGGTCGTCGTCCGCGAGGGTGCCGTCCTCGTCGTACTCGCTGGGCACGGCGACGCCGAGGACGGCCGCGGCCGCGATCTCCTTCGCGCGGATGAGCGCGTCGCTGTCGAGGCTGCACTCGACGTCGAGCGTGAGGGTCTCGCCGGACACCGCGGGCGGCAGGGTGCGGACGATGCCCCGGGCGCGGACCTTCCACGAGAGCATGGCGCCATGCTCCGCCTCGACGAGGGCGCAGGCCCTGGGCTGCCCGGTCTCCCACACGGACCAGCCGGGGTTTTCGAGCTCGATGGACATGTGGGGGAGGCCGTCCCGGGAGCGGGACAGGGTGCACGCCATGACCAGGTCGTCGTGGTCGAGCACATAGAGCATGTCGGCCGTGACGGGCTGCTGCACGTCATCAAGCCAGATGAGGTACGGCAGGGTCACGCGAGCACCACCAGGGCGAGGCCCCAGCCTTGCCTGCCCTCGATCTCCGTGGCGGATCCCGGGTCGATGGACAGGACCTGGCACGGTAGGATGGGGCGGTACCGGACGAGCACGTCGACCTCGGCCGGCTCGGCGAGGGTGACGACGCGGCCGGCGACCGTGAACGCAACGCGGCGGTTGGTGTCAGACCGGTGCGCGATGACCGCAAAGCCGGACGGCTTCCTGGCTTCCGGGCACGGCGAATAGCGGAGCGCGACGGACGAGAGGCCGGCGGGGATCACGGCGCCCTCGAACCGGACGCTCTGGAGGAGCACGGGGTCCCGGACGCGCAGGTGCTCCCACGCCGGGGGGAGTCTGTCCTTGCAGGACAGGGTCACCTTGTGGACACGACGATGGGCGGGCCCGAAAATCTTGGGGAGACCCCGCCAGGTCATGCGGACCTGGTGTTGCTGGAGGTCCTCGTGCGCCTCCTCGATGCCGAGCTCGGCGCCGGCGGCGAGGGGCACGCCCGAGATTTTCGCGCGCGTGTGCCAGGGGATCGGGGGCGTAGCCATGCTCCCAACGGACCCCGCCACCCGTGGCCCGTGCAAGGCCACGGGTGGCGGGATCACATGCGGTTGGCCGCCGCCCTGGCGCGCGAGATCGCGTCCTGGTCCATCCAGCCCGGGACGGCCGTCTGGGTGCCGTCGGCCGCCTTAAGCTCGAACACGACGGGCACGCGCGGGACCTCCGAAGCGACGGGAGTCTGGATCGGGCTGGGCGGGGTGTAGGCGGACGAGAGAACGTCGTTTCTACCGCGCTCCGACCGTAGCTGCTCCTCCCACGCCCGCTGCGCCTGCGTCCGGTCCTGGGAAAGCTGGTTCGCGAAAGTTGAGGCACCCCCCGTCTCCGCGTTCCGTGCGAACTGGGCCTCGACCTCGCGAAGCTTGCCGTCCGTCCCGTTGACCCAGTCGGCCAGCTTGTCCGTCATCATGCGCAGGCCGGAGAGCGGCCCGTCACCCTGTGCCAGCGCGTAGATCCCGAGGCCGCCACCGACGCCCCCGAGGAGGGCCATGACAAGGGGGTTCGTCGCGAAGGCCGCAATTGCGGACAGCTTGCTCCAGAGCCCTGACAGGGCCGTGGTGAGGGCCGCGACGACACCGGCCGCACCCGCGCCAGCCCCGCCCGCACCGGCCGCGGTGGCCCCGACACCGAGGAACGCGGCGAGCCATTTCAGGGGCCCGAGGACGATCCCAAGGGCGGTGGACAATGCGCCCAATACTCCAGTGAACTTCAGAAACGCGACGAAGAATAGTATCGTCTCGAAGTTCAATCCCGTCGTATACTTGACGAAATCGAAGATCTGATCGTAGACGGCCTTGAACCAGGCCCAGCCCTCCTTGGCCGCGTTGGCCACGAAAAGGAAGCTCTCCGCCAGGCCCTGGGCCCCAGGGAAGGTGAGCCCCGCGAGGGCGGCCGTGACCTGCTCGGCAGGCGCCCCGATCTGCGACCAGACAAGGGCCACGTCGGACCCGACCTGCCTGAACCACATCACCCACGCCTCGACCGCCACCTTGGCGGCGTCGAAGTCCTTGAGCATGCCGGCGAGGGCCTGGCCGGGGCCGGTCATGGCCTCCCGGTCACCACCCCACACCGCGCCGAGGTCGGCCCACACACGCTTCACGTCGGTCGCGAACTGGACGATCTTGTCCCTGGCCCCGGGGATCCAGGCGAACTCATAGGATCCGACATCCTGGTCGTTTCCGGTGACGGCGGACTTGAGCTCGAACGCCAGGCGCTTGGCCGCCTCGACGCCCTTTGCGACCCCATCCCGGATCGACAGGAGCCACGGAAACTCGGTCACCTGCGCGCGGTCGTTGACCGCCGCGTAGAAGCTCTCGCGTGCGAAGCGGCCCACCCCCTCGATGCCGGTCCGCAAGGCAAGGAGCCATGGGAACTCGGTCACCATGGCATCGTCGCCACCGATGGTCAGGATGAGCTCGCGCGCCAGGCGCCCGGCCGCGAACAGGCCGGTCTGGAGGTGACCGATCCAGGGGAACTGGGCCCTGGTCGCCTTGTCCCCGGACAGGGCGGCATACAGCTTCTGGAGACCGGGCGTCGCTTTCTGGATGAGGTAATTGACCCAGGACAGGCCGTTGCGCATCTCGATGAGCCAACGGTTCTGGATGGGGTGCCGGGGCGCGAACGAGTGCAGGACGAGGCCGTGCTTGGCGACCTCGTCGTTCGCCGACTTCCACTGGTCCTCGTAGCTCGCGACGCCGTCGTTGGCCCCCTCCCATCCACCGGACCACACCCGCGCAAGGTCGCGCAGGAGGACGCGGCTGTCCTCCGAGAATCTGTAGAGCCACCCCATGGTCTCGTCGCCGAACCGGGTGATCCCGACCGACAGGGCCTGGAGCCACTCCTGGAGGGCGGGGCCCGCGACCACGAGGGCGCGCTGTTGGAGCCCGTCGAACGAGGTGCCGACGTCGTAGACCGCGCCCTTGAACGCCCTGGCCCTGGCGATGGCAGCCTCGTCGATGAAAGTCCCGCTGGCCTTGAGGGAGGCGAGCTCCTTGCTGAGGTCGACGGCGCCGCTCGACAAGTCGTTGAGGAGCGGCATCAGTTTGACGACGTCGTCCTCGCCGAACATCTGGGCGAAGAATGCGACGCGCTCTGTCTCGCCCAGCTTCTTCGATGCGACGATCACCTCCCCGAGGAGGTCATCCATCTTGCGGATCTTGCCATCCGCCCCGCTGACCGAGACCCCGATCTGCGCGAAATAGGCGGCGAGGTCGCCGGCCGGGTCAGAGAGAACGGCTTTCGCCTGGGTCTGGAACTGGACGAGGGTCTGCCTGATGTCGTCGACACCGATGCCGTAGCTAGACCCGGCCTTCGCCAGGGCCTGGTACGTCGAGAAATCCATGCTCGACGTCTGGCTGCTGTAATACTGGTCGAGGATGCGGTCGGTCGAGGCGGAGCTCGCTTTGTAGGCGGCCGCGCTCACGCCGGTGGCCCCGGCGGCGGCGCCGGCCGCGGCCTTGAGGCCCGTGGTGATGCCGGTGCGCGCGACGGTGCCGGCGACACGGACGGCCGTCTGCCCGAGCCGGGCGAGGAGCGAGGTCGCCTGGGCTCCCAACGCTTGCGCCAGGCCGAGCCCGGCGTTCGCCGCGGCGGCCCCGATCTGCCCGACTGTCTCGATGACGGCCGCGGCGGCCGCCTCTGCCGCCTCGGCCTGGGCGGCTGCCGCGGCCTCCGCTTCCTCGGCCGCGCGGGCCTGCTCGTTCGCTAGGCGCTCCGCCTCGTCGGCGGCCTCGCGTTCCGCACGGGCGAGCTCACGAGCCGCGCGCTCCGCGGCACGGGTGGAATCTAGCGTCTGTTCCCTAGCCTCGCGGGCTGCGCGGTCCGCGGCGCGCTGGTCGTCGCGACGCTGCCTGTCCGCTTCCCTCTCGTCGCTACGGCGCTGCCGGTCCGCCTGACGCTCGGCCGCGTCCGCGGCGCGCTCCGCCGCACGGTCGGCATCCCGCTGAGCACGAGCGAGGTCACGGTCACGCTTGTCCGCGGCCCGACGGGCAGCGGCTTCACGGACGGACGCTGCCCGGTCCGCACGGTCGGCCAGCCTCTCGGCCGCGCGCGAGGCATCCCGGGCGGCCTGGTCCGCCTGACGGGCCGCGACCTCGATGGCACGGCGCTCGTCGATGGTCCTGGCGCGGGAGAGGCGCTCCTCCTTGTCCGCCTGGCGCTCGGCCGCACGGACCGCGTCACGGGCGGCGCGGTCCGCATCGCGGGCCTGCTTGTCGATCTGGCGCTGGCGAGCGACCTCGGCCGCGGCCGCGTCACGGGCGGCACGGTCCGCGGCCCGCTCGGCATCGCGCTCCGTGGCCTTCCGGTCGCGTTCGGCCTTGTCCGTGGCACGCTGCTCGGCCGCGCGCTGCCGGTCGGCCTGGCGCTCCTGACGGTCCGCCTGACGCTCTGCCTCGCGGCGGGCCGCGATGGCCTCACGGGCAGCGCGCTCCTCGGCCTGCACGGCCTCCCTGGCGGCCTGCTCCGCGGCCCGGGCGCGCAAGTCCGCCTCGCGCTCGGCGATGCGGGTGACCCGCCTCTCAAGGGCCTCACGCTCGGCGATCTCCTCCCGCACCAGGCGCAGGCGCTCCTCGGCGGCCGCCTGTGCGGCGGCGACGCTGTCACGGCCGTTGTCGAGCTCGGAACGGTGGGCGGCCGCGGCCGCGCGTGCTCGCTCCAGGGCGACGACGCGCTCCGCCTTCGCGGCCTCCAACGCCTGGAGGGACGCACGCTCGGCGTACTCCGACTGGATCGGGCGGTTGTATGCCCGCTGGGCCGCCGCCTGCCTGATCTTGGCAGCATCCGCGGCCGCGGCCGCCTCGTCGGACGCCCGCTTCGATGCGGCCTCGCGCTCGGAGGCCGAGGCTCGGGCGGTGCCCACGCTCCGGCGGCCTTCCTCCTCCGCCTCGCGCAGGAGGCGGGCGTTCTCTCGGGCCGTGTTGACCACCGCGTCCCGGGCGGCCGGAGCCTCCCCGGGGGAACGGACCGCAGGGGCGGCCGCGGCGGCGGCACGGAGCTCAGACTCCCGAACGGCGACGCGCGTGAGCGCACGCTCCAGGGCCTCCCGGCGTTCCTTCTCCTCGGTGGCGAAACGGACGGCGGCCGCGGCCTCTTCCTCATCCGCCAAGGTCCGGAGTGCGGCCTGGCGCTGGGCATGCGCGGTTAGCGCGTCCTCCTCGACCTGACGGCGCTGCGCCTCGTCGGCCCTGGCGCGTGCCTCGGCCTGGGCCTGGGCGGTGGCTCGGGCGCCGGCGTCGATACCCTGCTCGGCCCGGAGCGCGGCCCTGGCCGCCAATGCGGACGCGACGGCGTTCCGGCGGTCCGCCATTGCCTGCGGCCGCAGGGCCTGGTCGCGCTCGCTGCCCGGGTCGATGCCGTCAACGAACCGGCGGCTCTGGGCCGCCTGGGCGCGGGCGGCCGCGAGGCGGTCCCGTGCGGCCCGAATGGCGGGGTCCTCGGCGGCGCGAACGGCCGCGATGACCTCCGCACGCGCACGGGCCCTGGCATCCGCCGCGGTCGTGTCCACCACCGGCGCCGGCGGCACCTGGGGAACCTCGGGCATCGGGGGACGCAGGCGGGCGCGCTCCTCCAGGGCCTCCCCGATGCGAAGGCGCCGGGCACGCTCGGCATCTGATCGGGCCCGTCGCTGGTCGAACGCCTCGTCCGGATCCTCGGACGTGGGCTGGGCCTGGATCTCGCGCAGGGCAAGCCTGGCCTCCGCTGCCCTGGCACGGGCGCGGGTGAGTTCGGCACGCTCCTCGGCATCGGCCCGGACGGCGGCCGGCACCACGGGAGGGGCCGCCTCGACCGGCGGGGACTCGACCGGGGCAGGCTGCGGTGGCCGCGGCCTCTTGTACTTCCTGACCGTCCTGACCTTCGCCTCGGCCTTGACCTCGGCCTCCGCGCGGGTCTCGACCTCGGCGACGACGACGGCCGTGACCTCGCGCTCCAGCGCCATGCGCTCGGCCGCGGCAGCCTGGTCCGCGCGGCGGCGGAGCATGGCCTCGCCCTCGATGGCGGCGGTCGCTTCCCGGGCGGCGGCCATCGCATCGCGGACTTCCGCGCGGCGCGCCAAGGCTGTCTCGACCGCCTTCCGGCGGTAGCGCTGCTGGCTTTGGAGCTCCTGCTGACGCTCCTCGGTGCCGGCCTCGGCGTCACCTGGCTGGGCCGCCCATGCCCGGGTCGCGACGAGATCACGCCTCGCCTCGGCCGCCCTCCGGCGACCGGTGAGGAGTCCTCCCTGGGCAATGTAGACGCGGTTGGCCCCGCGGTACCGGGCGGTCCTGACGTCCCGGTCCGCCGGCTGGTCGTCCTCGACGCCGGCGGCGCGCGCGGCCGCCACGGCCTGTTGGACACGGGCCCGGGCGGCGAGGCGCGCCTGTACCAGGGCGCGCCTCTCGGCCTGCGCCTGGGCCATCCCGGCGGCACCACGGTCGAAATCCGTGGCGCCCGCGCGTGCCGCTTTCCAGGGCTTCTTGAGCGCGGCGAACTGTATGCGCGCGTCCGCCCGGGCCTTGGCCTCGGCGGTGTTGTAGACGGCGTCCGTCGCGGCGGCACGTGCCTCGGCGGCGGCCCGTGCCTGGATCGCCTCGGCCCGACGCTCCTCCGCCTCCGCCGCCATCCGGGCGGCCGCCTGCTCCGCCGCGGCGGCGGCGGCCTTTGCTTCCTCTGCCGCCTGGACCTGGTACCTCGCGAACTCGATTGCCCGGTCCGCGGCGGTCTTGGCAGCCCGTTCCCTGGCCGGTGCCTCGGCCTCGTCGAGCACCCCGGCGCCGGAGGCACGGGTCCGTGCGGACCGAAGGTTCTCGCGCTCGATAACGAATGCCCGCGCGGCATCGCGACGGCGCTGCCCCGCGAGGTATGTCTCCGTCTCAGCCTCAAACCGCTCGCTGGCGTCCCGGGATTTCAGGCCGGGGCGGTAATACCGGAGCTCGTTCCGGGCCTCGCGCGAGGAGGTGCGCGCCTCCTCGATGCCGTCCTGCGCGGACCTGACACCGGCGATGGCGGCCGCTTTGTCCTTGGCCGACGGGCCTCGCGGCTTGCGCGGCTTGCGGACCTTCACCTCTGCCTCCGCGCGGACCTCGACCTCGGCGACGACGACGGCCGTGACCTCGCGCTCCAGCGCCATGCGCTCAGCCGCGGCCGCACGCTCCGCCCGGGCGCGAAGCATGGCCTCGCCCTCGACGGCGGCTGTCGCTTCCCGGGCGGCGGCCATCGCATTGCGTGCGTCCGTCCGGCGCGCCAGGGCGATCTCGACCGCCCTACGGCGGCGGCGCTGCTGGCTCTGGAGTTCCTGCTGTCGCTCCTCGGTGCTGCCCTCGGCGTCCGCCGGCTGGGCCGCCCATTCCCGAGTCGCAACGAGCTCGCGCCTCTCCTCGGCCGCCTTGCGGCGACCGGCGAGGAGGGATGCCTGGGCAATGAAGACGCGGTTGGCCTGGCGGTACCGGGCGGCCCTGGTGTCCGCGTCGCCAGGCGTATCGTCCTCGACGCCGGCTGCACGGGCAGCCGCGACGGCACGCTGGATGCGGGCCCGGGCGGCGAGCCGCGCCTGGACCAGGGCCCGCCGCTCGGCCTGCGCCTGGGCCATGCCGGCGGCACCACGGTCGGCATCCGTGGCGGCCTCGCGTGCCGCTTTCCAGGGCTTCTTGAGCGCGGCCAACTGGGTGCGGGCGTCCGCCCGGGCGCGAGCCTCGGCGGTGTTGTAGGCGGCGTCAGTCGCGGAGGCCCGCGCCTCGGCGGTGGCCCGCGTTTGGATCGCCTCGGCCCGACGCTCCTCCGCCACTGCCGCCAGCCGGGCGGCAGCGTGCTCTGCCGCGGCGGAGGCGGCCTTTGCTTCCTCTGCGGCCTGTACCTGGTACCTCGCGAACGCGATTGCCCGGTCCGCGGCGGTCTTGGCAGCACGTTCCCTGGCCGGCGCCTCCGCCTCGTCGAGGACGCCGGCACCGGAGGCACGGGCACGAGCCTGCGCACGGCTCTGGCGATGGATCACGAATGCCCGCGCCGCATTGAGCCTGCGCTGCTCCGCGAGGTATGTCTCCGATTCCGCTTCAGACCGCTCGTCGGCATCCCTGGAGTTCAGGAGGGGGCGGTAATACCGGAGTTCGTTCCGGGCGAGCCGCGAGGTGGTGCGCGCCTCCTCG
The DNA here is from genome assembly GCF_001422885.1 of Methylobacterium sp. Leaf104. Taxonomy (GTDB): domain Bacteria; phylum Pseudomonadota; class Alphaproteobacteria; order Rhizobiales; family Beijerinckiaceae; genus Methylobacterium. Next base: position 410,361 of record NZ_LMMZ01000023.1, read on the forward strand.
ATGCCGTCCTGCGCGTCCCGGACGCCTGCAATGGCGGCCGCCCGGACCTTGGCGGATGGCTTACGGGCCTTCGTCTTCGCGGTCGAACGGATCTCCGCCTGCTGTTCCGTGACGCGCGTGAGGTCACGCTCCAGGGCCGCGCGCTGGGCGAACTCCTGCTCGGCGATCCGGATCCTGTCGTCCGCCGCGGTCGCGGCGGAGGCCACCATCTCACGGGCCGCCGCGAGCTCTGCATTGACCTCGCGGCGGCGGGCGAGGCGCTCCAGGACTTCGACCCGGCGAGCGGCCTTGGCGCGCTCCAGGTCGGCCATGGCGCCGGGGGCGCGGTCCATGTCAGAGTCGTCGAGGGTGCGCTGGGCAGCGCGCTGGGCCCGGCGGGCGAGGCCGGCACGGTAGGTCCCGGCAGCGCGAAGGTTGCGCGCCTCCTCGGCCCGGTATGCCGCCTTCGTCTTCGCCGCGGCGAGGTCGTCCGCGGCCGCACGCTTCGCCGCATCGACGATGGCACGGTTCGCCGCGATGCCTGCCATGGCGGCCTGCTGGGCCTTGGTCGCGTCTGCGAACGCCTTCGTTGCGCCGGCGGCGGTGGCCGCGGTGGCGCTGTCCATGCCCTTGAGGCTATCGCGGACGCCCTTGAAGTCGGACTTAACCTTGTCGAGGCCGTCGACGCCGAACTTCGCGCGGAAGTCCGCGACCTCCCTGCGCATGGTCATGGCGTCAACATCTCCAGTCTCAACCGATCCGGTCTAGGACCCACTTGCGGTATGCGTCGGGGTCGGTGCCCATCGCCGCGGCGATGGCGGCGGCGAGCCTGGCCTGCTCCTCACCCTGCCGGGCCTGGCGCCTGGCGGTGCGGGCCCGGACCTCGGGTATGCTGAGGTCCCAGGCCCCGGGGCCGATCTCGGCCTCAAGGTCCAAGGTCTGTCGGATGATCTCCACGAGGAGGTTCCGGCGGATGTCGCGGGTATCAGGCTCTACGTCCGCTTCCGCGACTTCGGCGTGGCCTTCGAGCGGGACCGAGAGGTCGTCGCCTTCCCAGCGGTCCTCGTCGACGTAGTCGGGGCGGACGACGTCTGAGCTGAGGACTGGCTCTGCATCACCCGCATCAGTGTCCCGCTCATCGCTCGTCCGACGCGGCCCAAAAAACCCGCCGGGTCATCCTGCCAGGTGCCATGCTGGATGGTGGTGAGCGCCGGCTCGAACTCGTGCTCCGGGACGCCCAGGAGCCATTGCTCGATCTCCGCGTCGCCCGGGGCGCCGATGCAGATTGCGATATGGGCGGCGTCCGCGAGGGGGCCGTCCACCAACTGGGCCGCCATGTAGGCGTCGATGTCCGGGTCGACCGGGCTCTCCTCGCCGGCCTGGGCCGCCTTTGCGGACACCCCGATGGCGGCGCCGAAGGTGTAGAAAGCTTGGACGCTCTGGAACCTTGCGACGTGCTGGGTGAACTGCGCGACGGTCGGGGGCCTCCACGGGACATGCTTCCCGTGGAGGATGATGGTCCCGCCCTTCGCGGTCGGGGTGACCGCGAGGACGGAGAGGAGCTCGCTGCGCGAGAGGAGGTTCTGGGTCACAGACACGTCCTCAGAGCAGGTCGATCATGTAGCCGTACTCGTAGCCGGCCTTCTGCGTGTAGTCGGCCTCCATGCTGCCCGAGGCGGTCGCCTTGACCACCTCGCCGCTGCCATCGGCGATCCACTGCACGTCGCCACCTTCGCCACCGAAGGTAAGCTGCGGCACGACGATCTTGCGGTTGGTGCCGCGCAGGTTGTTCTGGCGGAGGAAGAACCGCCCGGTCAGGGACAGGGTCTGGAGGAGCTCCACGACGTTGGTGGAGGCGGTGCCCATGACGGCCGGCGCGGAGAACGACACGACGACGTCCTCGTTGACGTCCGCACCCTCGGGCCAGACCACGATCTGCACGACGCCGGACTTGCTGTCGTGGCGGTAGGTGGCGGGCGGGATGACCTCGCCGCCGACGGTGACCGAGGTCACGACGGTCCCGATCAGGCCAATGGAGGCGGCCTCGTCGATGGCGGTGTCGCCGGCCTTGAGCTCCAGCCACTCGTTGACCATGACGCCGGGGAAAGACTGATCCTTGGCGGGCACCAGGGCCTGGGTGAACGGCTTCACATTGGCAAGGTGCGAGAGCGCCAGGCCGAGCGTGTTCATCGTGCCGAACTCAACGTCGACGCCGCCGGTGAGCTGGCCGTAATCCGTGGCGATGATGCCGTTGCCGGGCTCCTCGGGGGTCCGGATCTCGGTCTTCGTCGAGCTCTTTTTGAACGTGGCGGTCGCGTGCCCGAACGGGATGAGCGAGGAGGTGCCGCGCAGCTGGAAGGCGCACTGGCCCGACGGCTTGTTGAGCAGCTTGGGGTCGAGGGGCTTGAAAACGGCTCCGGCCATGATGGCCTCCTGTTACTGACGGGGGGAAATCGTGGCCGGATCGTTCTCCGGGCTCACGTACTGGACGAGGAAGGCGAGGAGGAATCCCCCCTGCGAGCCCTTCTCGGATTGGAATGTCTGGGGCTGGCTGGACACGAGGCGGACGTCCTCGACCTCGATGCCGAGGGCCCGGGGATCCGCCAGCGCGGCGCGCACCTGGTTGGTGAGGGCACGGCTCGCCGCCTTGAAGTCCTCACGCCCCTCGTCGAGCACGACGATGACGTCGACCTGCTGGTGCCGCTCGATGATGCGGTCGCCGGGCTCGCCGACCAGGTAGTCGTGGATGAGCTCGTTCCCGAGGCCGACGACGGCGGCCGGCAGGTGGGCGTCCTTGACCGGGAGCTCCTCCGGCGTGAGCACGCGCTTGAGCCCCGGGACGGCCGCCTTGATGCGGGCCCGAAATGCGTCCTCGATCTGTGTCAGTGCGTCGGCCAATGAGTTGCTCTCTCGTCGTACGAGAGGCAGGTTCGAGGGTCACCCGTGGCCCGTGCAAGGCCACGCCTGAGCCCTGGAGGCCGCGCAGCATGGCAGACGAACTAGGACCCCTGGGATCCGGGCCGATCCGGTGGCCAGGACCCGGCGACAAGCTGTTCACGTCGGGCGGCCCGGACGATGCGCTGCTGACCCCGCATCACGGCCTAAACCTCATGGCGACGGGCTATCTCTCCGCGGCCGGGCTCTTGGTCGAGAAATCGGTCGGACACGACTTCGGCCGTGACACGCTCGTTTGGCCGATTGTGTTCCTCTACCGCCAGTACCTCGAACTGGAGCTCAAGGAGGGCATCGCGGATTTCGGGGCCGCGGCAGGCATCGACGCCAACTGGACGACCCATGACCTCCGCACGCTCTGGAGGAGCTACAAGCGGACGGTTGATCACTATGAGATTGGAGGCGACGTCGAAGCGACTAAGGCGGTCGCGCGGGCCATCAACGAGTTCGCCGAGATCGACCCTGGATCGTTTTCGTTCCGGTTTCCCGTGAACAGGGATGGCAGCCGCATCGCTCGGGACGGCCACGAACGCATCGACCTCGAACGCCTCCGGGACGTGATGCGCGGCATCTCGAACTATTTGTCCGCAACCTCCGGCCTACTTACCGATATGATCAAAGCTTGGCCGGACGACGGACCAGAGTACGACGGACCAGAGTACGAGGGACCAGAGTACTAGGCCGATCCACTTGCGCTCGCGTGCGTTATTTCTCATCGATCCCCGGCATCCAGAAGGAGGTTGCGGCTGCCGTACATGCGATAAGGGGCCTAAGCCCTGGCTAGCGTCAGCCTGCGCCAGGACCCTTCCCAGGGCTCCACCATGAGGACGCGGTAGGTGTCGCCCTCGACCTCAATGGCGCAGGCGCCGGCCGTGCGGCGCTGCCGGACGCGGAACGCGGTGGAGTTCGTGAGGGCGACGATCTCCTCGCCGGCCTCCAGGTCCTCCAGGTCACCCTCGCCGGCGAGGGTGATCCGCACTGCCTCGCCGCTGTCCTTGGTGGCGTCGACGTACTGCGGCTGGATCAACTGGAGCTTCACCAGGCCGCCCCCGTCTGCGAGCGCCGACTGGACCTGCCACAAGGCGCCGGAGACCCAGAGGAGGTCCCCCTTCTCCACGTGCGGCGCGTCGGCCTCGTTGATGGAGGCGAGGGGCTCCCCGTCCAGCATGGGGACCTCGCCGCCCATCCGGTCCCGGACGATCTCCCGGCGGATGAAGCTTGCCCGGAGGGGCACCATGCCGTGCACCCTGCTCTCCAGCCGGGCGGGCTCCGCCAGACTCGATTGCGTCAGAGTGCGGGCGAGGACCGCGAACAGCGGGGAGGTCACTCGGTGGCCCCTTCGAGCGCGACCACCCTGGCCCGGAGGATGGCGACCTCGGCAGCGAGGTTGCGGAGTAGGGCGTCAATACCACGCCCGTCGACCGCGACGCCCGTACCCGACAGTGCCGTGCCTCTACTGGCACCGTACGTAACGCCCAGATCAAAACCGAGTACCTCGGCCGCGTAGGTCGTGTCCGAGCCGGTGAATTTCACGGATGCGTGCCCAGTCGAGGTCAGCGTGTGACTGTCCCGAAGGGCGAATGTGGGCTCCCCGAACGGGGAGCCGCCGGCGGCATTGACGGCCGTGTTCAGCCTGTCGACGACCCTGTCGGGGGTGGTGTCGGTGACGTAGAGCGGGACCGTGACGGGCACCCCGCCCGCCAGGAACGTGACCTCGCCGTCGGCGCTAGGGGCGTAGTAGCGGGAGGGCGCCCCGATGCCGCGGACGAAACTCTCGGTCACGGGCAGGACGGCGCTCAATCTGTCGTTGCCATGTGCCACGTCCTCCGTCGAAAGCGGGAGGCGGGCCTCGACGACCGGCTCAAGGATCGTGGCGGTGTCCAGATCCAAGCCGAGCGCAACGCGGGCCGCGGGCGAGGTGCGGGTGAAATCCAGGCGCAGGAGACCGGCGAGGGTGAGTTTGCCGGCCCCGAAATTGCCCAGCGTGACGGAGACGTCGGGCTCCAGGTATGCGGCGAACGCGTCTCGGATACCCTGCTGGTCGAGCCCGGGAGAGAGTGGGACCGTGAGCTCCATCCTGTCCTCGGGCCCGAATACGAGCTCGAAAACGACGTCGACCTGCTCGCTCCCGGTCGGCGTGACGGCGCTCGGCGCAGTGAAAGCGTAGGGGGCCGTGAGGGTGACCTGCCGGTCCAGGATGACCGGCTTTGCGGACAGGGACTCGATGGCCGCCTGGACCGTCTCGGCGTCCAGCCCGGGGACGGCCGCCAACGCGACGGCGGCCGCGTCGACCTCGGACGAGCCGCCGGACGGACGTCCCGCGAGCTCGGCGATGGCCTCCTGCACGGTGTCCCCGGCAACGCCCGGAACGGGAGCCAGGGGGACGGCCGCGGCGACGATGGCGATGATGGCGGGGATGTGGGTCTGCATGGTCAGGCGGTCCCGTCGATGGTCGCGGCGGCGAGGATGGGCAGGTCGAAATCGGAATCTGCGAGGAGGCGCAGGAGGACCTGGCCCTCGTCCGTCAGGGCCACGGTCCACGTGCCGGCGCGCAGCGGGAACATGACCGCGCGGGCGGCATCGCCTTGCTTGGCGCCAACCTGGGCGGCATGGCCGACGTACAGGGTGCGCCCGGCCGGGACGTCCAGCATGAACAGGCTGGCGGCGCCGGATACGACGCCGTCGAGGACGCCCGGAACGTCCGCATTCACGGACGCCCGGTAGACGCGGCCGCCAAGGGGAAAGGCGTCCGCGGTCTCGGCCCGCTCGAACAGGGCGCCTGCGATGTACTTGTCGGCCATGGGCCCCTCGATACGAGAGAGGGCCCGCCCGGTTGCGGACGGGCCCTCGTTTCAGGACGGGTGGGAGGCCCGGGGTTACTCGTCGTCGCCGATGACGCGGATCTTCACGACCGCGCGGGGGCGGGCGAAGAAGTGGAGGAAGCAGGCCTGCACCAGCATCTCCTCGCCCTTGCCGTGGTCGAGCTCGCGGATGGACGCGTACATGTCGAGGATCTGGCCGCGGAACTGCTTCATGTCCGAGGGGCCGGCGACGGCGCGGGCGAGGCCCTGGCCGATGGGGACCATGTAGGCGTAGTCGTCGTCGACGAAGCGCTCCAGGGTGCCGTCGGGCTTCTTGTAGTTGGTACGGCCGTAGCCGACGATGTCCACGTCCTCCAGGATCGGGATCCCCTTGCGGGCGTCCTTCTGCTGGATGAAGAAGCGGCCCGCGTCGGTCATCGCCTCCTTGGCCTGCTTGTTCTTGCGCAGGCGGCGGTTGGCGTTGCGGCCCGACACGATGACGTAGCGCTCGGCCGAGTAGGAGCCGAGCTCGTCCTCGATCTCCTCCTTCTGCTCGACGATGGTGTCGCCCAGCGAGAACTTGCTGTCGGTCAGATCCCACTCGTTGACGATCTGGGTCTCGCCGAGGCGCTTGAACACGTCCATCCAGACGGCGCCGTCGTTGTCGTAGATCCGGCCTTCGAGCCAACCCTTGGCCCGCTGGAAGCCGCGGGTCAGGGTGATGGACTGGGCCATCGGGGTGATGATCTGGTTGCGGTAGGTCTCGGCCGTCCGCATGGCGATGGACCCGGTCTCGCGGGTCGGCACCAGGAGCTCGCGCTCGTGCAGGGTGTCGGTGACCTCGTAGACCGGCAACTTCAGGTCGACGGTGTCGCGCTTGTTGCGCAGGTTCGGGGTGGGGTTACCACCGCGGCCGGTGATCGGCAGGACCTGCACGAAGCCCTGCTCCATGTCGACCTGCACGCGGTCGGTCATGCACTCGCTGGAGCTCTCGGGGATGATGCCGGCGAGGCCGTCCTCGACCACCGGCAGCTTGTTGATCGCGTCGGTGACGTTCTCGTAGTGGAAGGGATCAGGGTTGCGCTCGGCGGACATGGACGTGTCTCCAGACTGTTCGGGGGGCCGGCCGTTAGGCGCGGAAAAGGATGCCGCGGGCCTCGGCCTCGGCGATGAGGGCGGCCTTGAGCGCGGCGGTTGCGGCCGCATCCACGCCCTTCGGGTAGGGGATGCGATCCGCGAACACCTCGCCGTCGCGGGTCAGAATCGTCGCGACCTCGAACTCGCCCTCGAAGCCTTCGAGGATGCGGTCGACGAGGAAGCCCTCCAGGACCTCGGAGCCGTCGATGCCCTCGTTGTCGTAGGCAACGAGGAACCCGGTCGCGGTCAGGCGGGCGACGGGGGTGCCGGGCTCGTAGACGCGGTCGGGATTGATCTTGCCCACGTTGTAGGAACGGAGGCCGAGATCCGACTTGATGAACTCGGCGGCGTGGGTCCTGCCGGACTGGCGGGTCGCGTACATGGGTCTCTCCTGTGGTCTGGTTCAGCGACGGGCGGCCGCGCGCTCGTCGCGGTACTCGGAGCGGGTCTTGAGGGTGGTCTCCGCCGCACGGGCCCCGCCGGACGGGATCGACACGCCGGCGATCTCGCCACCCCCGGTGTGGATGGCGGCGACGCAAACGGTGCGGAGCTCGTCGACGGTGCCGCCCGTGGCAGCGATGCCTTCGAACTCCTCCAGGACGGCGGGTCCCTTCTTCGAGGCGATGCCCCGGAGGATCTGGACGTGGGCCGCACGGACCGCATCGGCAGCGGGTGCCGGGGCGGGCTTGGCCGCAGGCGGGGCGGCACGGGTCGTGAGCTTGGCCTCGGCCGCAGCGAGGGCGCTGCGAAGGCCATCGACCTCGGCCTGCACGATGGCTTCGGCCTCGGGCTCCACAACGGCCGCCTGGGCTTCGACGGCCACGGGCGGCGTCTCGGTGGAGGCCGGCGCGGGCTCGGCGGAACGGGTGGCCTTGAGGGGCGCGGGGGTGGTCTTGGGCTGGGACACGTCGGGGGCTCCTGAACGGATGCGGGCCGCGCTGTCGGCGGGCACCGCGACGAGGGACGCCTCGCGCGGCCGCCAGCGGCTGATGGTGACGAGGGGGACCTGGCCGTCCCGGAGGGAGGCGGTCTCCTCCAGGATGTCGAAGCCGACGGACACGGACCGGATGATCCCGTCCTCGATGTCGGTGGCGATGTCGGCGACGCCGTCGCGGCGGGAGAGGCGGCCGGTGCACACCAGGCCCTCGTCCGCCAACCGCGCAGACTCGATGACCCCGACGATTGCCTCCACGTCCCAGTAGGAGTGGCTGTTGAGGATGCTCGACCCCACGAGGCCGTCGTCGCCGTCGAGGCCCTCGGCCCCGGCGATGACAAGCTGCTCCTCGACCTCGGTCCACCGGGGATAGCTATCGGTGTCGGTGACCAGGTAGCGGTATGACCGGCAGGGCTTGGACGTCGCGAGGACGAACTCGAACGTCATCGCCTCGGCGTCGTAGCTCTCGGAGGGGCCGGCGGCGGCGCGGACGTTGAGCCCGAGGGCATCGCGCATCCCACGGCTCACGCGGGGCGCACGTGGCGCCGGGGGCGTGTTCGGGGCTGCGGAACGGGGCTTGGCCAAGGTGGTGCTCCAGGTATCTACCCAGAGGCTCCGCCCTCGTGCGTGGCCCGTGCAAGGCCACGCCTCCGCGTTCCGTTCAGTCCTGATCCAGGACGCTGTCCTCGCGGGAGGAGGCCTCCACCAGATCCCTCTCGCGCGCCTCCTCGGCCTCGGCCTCCGCGAGGATCCGGTCGGCCGCCTCGACCCCGCCGGCCCACGTCTCCGCCCCGACCTTCTCCTTGAACCCAAGGGCGACGTCCCGGGCGGCCGCCTTCGCCGCGCGCCTGGCCCGGACCTCGGGACGCATCCCGAACATCGAGGTGGTGACGGTGTCCTTGTCGATGACCTTGGCGTCGATGGCCTTGATCAGGGCGGAGATCTCCTGCGCCTGGCGGGTGATCTGCATGGCAGGCCACTGCCACTCGCACCGATAGGCCTCCCACAGGGGGCGGCCCGGCGGCGGGGTCCACAGGCCCAGCGCGACGACCTGGTCGATGAAGGCGATGCGGGCCGGGTTGAGCACCTGGTGCTCCATGCGGGCGTGCTCGATGTCCGCCTTCCGACGCAGCGAGATGCCGGCGAAGCTCATCGCCCGCTCGGTGATGCTCTCGTAATCGCCGGTCACCTCGTGCACCGGGGTGCCCATGCCGGCGCAGATGTAGAGCAGGTTGATCCGGACCGTGGGCTGGAAGTTGGCGTTCGCCGGAGGGGCGATCATCTTCGCCTTGAGGCCCCTGGGCGGCCGCGCGATCAGGCCGGGCGACAGGCGCATCGACCTGATGAAGGCCTGCTTGTCCGCCTCCGTGGGCTCCTCCTCGGAGCTCTGCGCATCGATGTCCTCCTCGAACATAATGGAGAGGCATTGCGCATTCAGGGCGACGCGGGTGTTGGCGTCCTCCAGGTCGCTGTTCTTGAGCGAGCGCAGGATGCCGGCCGCGAGGGGGACCTCGGGCCTGACGGCGCCGGTCTCGCTGGGCACGTGGAGATGGTAGAACTCGTCCGCCGGGACCCGAGTCTGCGTGAGGGGCGCGTTGAACCCGAAACCGGAATTGTCCCGGGGATGGCGCCGGTATGGCCAGTACGCGGCCCGTGCCCCGATGCCGTCGAGCTCGACGCCCTGCACGAACTGGTTGCCGGGCGCGATGCCTTCACCCGCCCCGGGGGAGAGCGTGTTGCTCGTCGTCAGGTACTGGCTCGAAAGGCTCTGGAACTGGAGCGGCACCAGAAGCCCGCGCTCCGGCACGAACGTGCCATCCCGGAGGCGCTTGACCTTCCGTGCCCGCTTCCGGGCGAATGCCTCGCCGTCCAGCGTGTAGTCGCGGTAAAGGTCGTCCCGGAGCCACCCCCCAAGGTCCTGCACGCCGCGGGCGTCGAACTGGGACGAGGCCGCGCACCACAGGTCGTCGAGCTCGGGGAACTTGGATACCGGGATGGGCCCGGTCGAGATCATCAACTCGCCCGTCTTCTGGACGAGGGACCTGACCCAGTTGTCGTTCCGGTACTGATGGCGCACCAGGCGTTGCGAGGGTCGGAAGAAGCGGATCGCGTCGAAGGGCCCGAGGTCCGCGACCTGGGGGACGTTGCCCCGCTGGGAGGCCGCAAGGTACGGCGGGAGGATGCGGCCGCCACCCATGGAGAAGCCCTCGCCCCGGCTGGCGTCGGGCGCGGTGACGGTGGCGAATGCCCCCCGGAGCGCGTGGGCCGCGCGGGCGATGAGGCCCGGGTTCTGGGACGCGGCCATGTCAGTATCCCGAGTCGTAGTCGACGGCGAAGTACCGCATCGTCGTCTGGATGGTCCGGTTCCTCTTGGGAGGGGCCACCGGCCGCGGCAGGCCACGGAGCTCGTGGAGCCGGCACCGCATCTGCCAGATGTCGTACTCGGCCTCGTCCCGATCCCCGAAGACGGCGCCGCCGCCGGGGCCGGTGATCTGGCGGGCGTTGGTCCCCAGTTGCCCCTGGATGTGTGCGATGCCGGCGACGCACTGCGCCTCGGTGTACTCCGCGTACGTGTTCCAGGTCGCCACTGCGCTCACCCATCGGCCTCGGCATAGACGACGTCGTATCGTCCGGACGCCCGCGCCGGGGCCTCTACGGCAACGGGGGCTGCCCCTCGCGGCCGGTCCCCGGACAGGCGCCTGACACCCGAGAGGGCGCGGGGCGCCACAGCCGGGGCGGGCGCGGGACGGGGCTCACTGCCAGCACGGTTCCCGCTGGGCCGTGGCCCGTGCAAGGCCACGGGGGCGGCGCGCGGCATGTCCGCCTTTGCGGACGATGGGCGCTCCGGCGGGGATTCCGGTTTGCGGTTGGGGCGCATCGCTCTCACGTCCTCATCCAGGCCGATGGCCTTCCTTGTCACGGCGCTCTTCCTCCACTGGTACCGCATGGCCGCGATGGCCATGACCACGCAGTCGAGCGCCTCGTTGGGATGGTGCTCGAACTCCTTCATCCACTTGGACAGGCCCGGCCGCTTCTCGTCGAAGACCAGGGTCTCGGCCGTGAGCTGGCGGAAGAAATCCGTGCCCTCAAGCGAGCGGGCGAAGTGGAACGAGAACGGCTGCCCGGGCTCGATGCCGAGGCACATGTCCACGTAGTCCTTGATCCCCTGGGTGCCGATCAGGTTGAGCTTGGTCGCGCCTCTGGCGACGGTCGCGGATCCCTGGATGGCCTCGGCCCGCTTGCCGACGTACCCCCAGGTCTCGGACCTGCCCTTCATGGCGAGGAACCGCCGGCGCCTGCTCTCGGGGTGGGCGACCATCGCCATGCCCCGCTCCTGCTCGTCGGACACGTCGATGCCCACGCGCTGGATCTTGAGGAGGCTACCGTCCGGGCGCCGCCACGGCTCGTCCACCATGTCCCATAGCTGCCGGGCGGCGTCGGGCCCGAACGGCACTAGGCGCTCCCAGTCCTCGGTCACCACGCCTTCGTCGTCCACGTGCATGGTGGGCACCCGGTCGAGGATGCGGCGGTCGAGGACCCACTTCTCCTCGTTCTTCCCCACGCCGACGAGCACCGCCTCGTGGCGAGGCAGGGTTCCGAACCGCTCCGAGCCGGTCTGCTTGTCGACCCCCCAGTACCCCTCCAGGACCTGCTGCGGGCACGGAGCCTCCCAGTCCTCGCACCGCGCCTCCAGCCCCTCCGGATCCCGCTTCCCCTCGACGTCCGGGACGTAGGGGATGCCGAGCCAAAGGTTGACGTAGTCCTGCCGCTGGGTCGGGTCGACGATGGTGGACAGGTACTTGCGGACGATGTGGATCCATCGAGTCTCGGGGTCCTTCGAGTGGATCGCCCACGTCTCGAAACCGATCAGGCCTGGCTCGTCCGGGCGCCGGGTCGGGGTGAAGGCGCCGGCCTCCATGGTCTCGTCGCGGTCGGCCTCGACAAGCCACTTGCGGCAGGCGGGGTTAGCGCACTCGTACCCGATCTCTCCGACCTCGCGGAACGTCTCGTCCTCCCCCGTCTCGGGGTTCCGGACCACGACGTCGACGCACCGGAACTTGAGGCCGGGCCCGGCGATCTCGGTCTTCGCCCCCGCCTCGGACACGTTCCGGTGGAACTCCTGCACGTGGCCGCAACATGCGAACGGCATCTTGAGGACGCGCTTGTCGGACTTGGCGTGCTCGACGGCGATGACGCTCTCGGGCACCGTGGGGGTGCCGCCGAGGTAGAGCTTGGACCCGACGTACTCGGACGCACGGCGCCCGGCGAGGCCGACCTTGTTGCCCTCCTTGCCCTTGCCGGTGGCGAAGAACACGGGGTCGCCCGCCTCGTCGATGGAGACGATGAAGCCGCGGATCGCCTTGAACGCGCCGTCGGTCTGGACGCCACGCTGCTGGAACACGGCCCCGTTGCGCAGGTAGCGGTCCGTCCACGCGTCCTGCACCCCCGAACGGCTGTCCGGGCGCAGGACGCTCGTCAACGCCGTCGAGGCCTGGAGGATGGGGTAGAGGCGGTCGTCGTGCCACTTCTGGGCATCGCCGTCTGACCGCTCGTAGAAGATCGTGTCGTAGCCTTCCCAGGCCCCGTAGTAGATATGGATGAGGGCGAGGAGGGTGGACGACCCGGCACGGGGCGGCTTGAGCCACGAGATGCGGCGCGCCCCTTCCTCCTGGAATGCGCCGGCGACGGAACGCTGGACGATGTCGAGCTCGACCGGACCCGGCCGGGGCCCGGTCGGGATGACCAGGTTGTCCTCGATCCAGTCGGCGATGGGCGTCGGTTCGTTCGGGATCAGGGCCTGGGACCCACGCTCCATCCCGTCGAACAGGGCCTCGATGCCCGGGGCCGTCAGGTCCCTCAGGACCTCCAGGTCGTAATCGTCGAATACGTCCCTATGGCGCATCGCGGATGACCTTGGCCTCGGCCTTCTGCGCCTCCGCCAGGGCCGCCCGGCAGGTCTTCTCGGCCTGCGCGTACCACCGCCTGACCTTGTCGTCCGGAAAGCCGGCCATGTCCCGGAAGATGCGGCCGGGGATCGACATGACGGTCTGGCGAATGACGCCGTTGGCGCGCTCCCTGGCGGCCTCGATGACGTCCACGGGGGCGACGGCCCCGATCACCTTAGCGGTCATGGCGAAATCGCGCTTGGCCCGGATGATCTTGACCGGGTCCTTGATCCCCATCCAGGTATGCCCCTCGGGGACGGGCGCGTTCACCAGGGCCTCCGCCGCGGCGAGCTTCTCGCGCCACTCCACGAACCGCCGGACGTTGACCTGGAACCCCACCCCCCGGGCGCCGGTGCGCTCCGTCGGCATGCCCTTCTTCAGGGCCCATTCCGAGAGCGTCCCCCGGTCGAACCCGGTCAGCCTCTCAAGCTCCACCAGGTTGACGACGGCCCCGCGATCCGACGCGGTGTCCGCATTTGCGGACGGTCCGGAATCTGGAGCGAACGGATCGGGCGAAATGCTGGGTCCGGTTTCGCGCATGAGTGCCTCGATCCCGCATTCCCGGGAGCGGTTCCCTCTTGGATGTCAGAGACTTCGCCGCGATCCGAATGGGGAATGCGGCATGTGATTTGAAAATTTCACAAGTGTTGAACGTCCGGGGGCGAATGCCTCCCCGCACGTCTCCTTTGGCCCGTGGGGACCCCGTCGACCCCATGCCAGCGTGCGCGGGGTCGGGATCCGATGCGGTGGAGCGTCGACGGCATGGCGTGGCCCGTGCAAGGCCACGCGGACGGGTTGCGTGGGCCGCAAATGGGCCGTGGAACCGGTCACCCGCCCCCTGAACGCCAGCCCCGATGCCGGAGGTTCTCCGCGAGCTCGCCCGCCATCAGGTCCGCGACCCCCCTCTGGGCCTGAGACACGGCGTCCTCGAACGGTCTCTGCATCACCGGCCGGTACTCCGCCCGGGGGATCTCCACCATCAAAATCCTGGGGCGACCGAGGTTGACCACCTTCGGCAAGGCCTTGACCTTGCCCTTGGCGTTGATGAACCTCGACTTGGCGTTGCCGTACTCGTCCGCCTGTGCACGAACCCTGGGCGGCCGGGCGATGTAGCCCATGAGACGGGACCCACCCACCTTCACCTCGCCCCTGTAGACCCCCCAGCGCCCTGCCACGGTCCTCTTGGCGTACTGCCCTTCCGCATTGCGCGCGAGCCTGGCCATGGTCGCCCCGGGAAGGTCGTGGGAGCGGTTGGGGCGTATCCCCTGCGTCAGGGCCAGGTTCTTCCAGTGCGGCACCAGGATGCGATCCTGAGCCAGTCCCACGTCGCCGGGAAACCGCGTGGTCCGGCTGTCGCCCATCGCGTACTTCATGACCACGCTCTGGGGGTCCGCTACGTACGCCTCCGCCTCGACCCCGTCCCTCAGGGACCGCCCCTTCCCCAGGCTCCGACGGTATTGCCACGCCTGGAGCATCCACGGGGTGGCGTCCTTGAAGACGTCATCGGTCGCGTCCCGCATATGGACTTTGACCGCTTTTGCGGACTCGTCGACCGTCCACGCGGCCGCCCTCTCGAATTTCCGGTACGAGACCTCGGAGACGTACTGCTCCTCCCACGACCTGATCGCGCGGGTGAGGTCCTGGACGAACCGGGCGTATGTGGGAGGGGCTGCCATGGGCGTTTCGTACCCGGCATGGCGTGGCCCGATGAAGGTCACGCCTACGGCCCTGGGAAGGGCAGGAAGGGGTATCCCGGTAGCCTACGGCCCTGACGCTGCGCGGGCTCTCCCGAGGCTACGCCCTGACCCCTGGGAGGCTCTCCCGGTGCCTACGGCCTTGACGCTGCGCGAAGGGTCCCGGAAACGACAATGCCCGCCGCGGTTTCCCGGGCGGGCATTGCTTGGGACGATGTGGTGCAAAGTCAGCCAAGTGAGAGTCTCGCGACCTCAGAGGCTAGTGTAGGACCCGCGGACGACTGCCACAAGGGGCAGGCCGTGGGTTAGCCATGGCGGCCCGGACCTCGGCATTGCGGTAGGGTTGGACGATGTGACGGCACCCGTCCTCGACTTCCCACTGGAGGGTTCTGAGGGCCTCAGCCTGTGCCGCCTCCAGTTGCTGGACGTCCACCCGATGCCATTCGATGTACTGGCGACTGGAAAGGTCGGCGACGAGGAAATGTTCGGTGAGGAGCGCCAGCCTCGCGGTCCGTTCCAAGGCCTTCCGGGCCTCCGCTTTCGCTGAGAGCCGGCGGTTCGGGGCCTTGGCGGGGGGCAGGGTCGGGGCGGCAGAGGCAGGCAAGACCACCCCTAGAGTAGCGTGACGCGGAGTGACCACTTCATCCGTAGACGTATCATCGATGGCGGCAGCCAGGGGGGCGATCTCCGTCTCAGTCACTGGCCCGGTGTACTCGATGGAGACGTCGAGCTCGATGATGTCGATGTAGCGCCGTACGGTCGCGCGGGTGATGCCGAGGACCTGGGCGGTCTCGGTGACATTGAGCCCCTCCAGGGCCATCTTCCAGCAGGTCTGAGCCATGACCTGATCGAGTCTGGCGAGCTCGGCCTTGGTCTGGCAGCCCCGGGCCGCCCGGGCCTTGGCTGCCCGTTCCGCGGGCGTCATGGGGCGATAGTCGCCCCCGGTCGGCATGAGGCGCACGAGGCCGAGCTCGCGGGCGAGCGCCTGCGTGATGCCGATCTCGTCGATGATGCGAGCGGTGCTGTAGCCGTAGACCGTGCTCCTCGTGCCGTCGCCCCAAGTGGAGGTCTCGCCCGCCTCGGCCCGACGCAGACGCTTCTCGACGGGACGCAGGTACGCCCGCAGGTTCGCCTCGGTGAGCTTGTACCCGACGCAGTAAGGGGCGAGTTTGGCGGCCCATTCCTCGGCGTCGCCGCCGGCGCCGGAGTACGCCCATGCCGAGGCGATGTGGTGCGCGATGCGTCCGCGAATGCGGCCGTCCTTCAGCCCCTGCGGGCCGAGGTGGGCGGCGACCTTCAGGAGCTCGTCCGCGATGGCGCCGTAGAACCCTGTGCCGTGGTTCGTCACCCGGGGGGCCTGCTGCGTGCGCCCCTCGGCCGCCGCCTGGGCCGCGAGGGCGGCCCGGTTCGCGTTGCACTCGGCGAGATACGCCTCCGTCTCCATACGCGAGAACGGCATGACCGCATCAGCGAACACCTCGAAATCCTGGCGCTCGACCTCGGCCCACGAGGAGGGCCAGACGAGGCGAACCGTTTCGCCGGACTTCTCGTTGCGCGTGCCCGCGAGCCGGTAGACGCGGGGCATGTCCCCAACGGCCATATCGAGGTCCATGCCATCCCACATGGCCTTCAGGCGGTCTGCCTTGGCCTGCACAGCCTCGTCGCGTGAACCCCGTCCGCTCTTGAGCGAGCCGCCCCAGAAGTGGTGGAGGGCCCGCTTGACCCGCCGCTGGGCGCTGGCCGGGAGGGGGCGTTCAGGCTGCCAGACACCCCAGATTCCGCGGCCCGAGAACGTAATGTGTGACGGACGCGGCACGCCGTTCTCGTCGAACCGCGACAGGAGTATGCCGGCGATCTCCTCGGGGGGCATCCCGAAGAACGGAGAGGCCTCGGTGATCTCGCAATCGAACCACGCGAAGGCCGAGATCTTCGCGAGGCCCTCGCCCTGGCGGGTGTCGTGAAATCTTTGGAGCGAGACGTGCGTGGCCTCGAAGGTCCTCAGGGCCCGTGGGAGGTCGCGCGGGCGGACGTCGATGGACTGCTCGAAATTGTACCCCATGAGGGTGACTAGGCCGCGGCTCCGGGCCGGGTGCAGCACGGACAGGTGAGCGATCTGGGCAGCCAGGGCGTCACGCTCCACCGAGGCACGCGGATGCGCGCCGGCACCAGCGCCAATCATGTGCGCAGGTGGGAGAGAGGGGGACTGGAGGGATTGGGTCTGCACTGATCTCTCGATGGCTGTGCGGGGCACCACTCCCGCGAACGAAGACTATGTTAGCCGCGAGGACGACATCCACAAGTCCTCCACGTCATTGCATGGGGGCGTACCCTTAACAGGGGCGGCCCCGAAGGTCCCGGAGGCCCGATCCTTCGGGTTTTGGCCCGCTTGGCGACGAATCGGTATGTGCATTCTCGCCGGTTCCCACGCCCGGGGGAACGACCTGCTCCGGCACCCTGGTGACGCCGGTCCGACGCGGCTTTGCTGAGCTCCTGACCTGTCCAGGAGAGCTCCCGTGTCACACGTCTCGTCCCATCGCGCCCGCGTCACCGACCACGCCGTTCGCCGGTTCGCCGAGCGCGTCCTGCACCGCACCGTTCCGGCCGGCCTGACCGACCGCCAGGCCGTGGGCGCGCTCCTGGCGCAGGGCGTAGACGTCGCGGACGCGCAGGCGCGCCTGGCGGCCTGGGGAGGCATCGTCCTGGCCGCCAGGCAGGTCACCGGGACCGTCCTCGTGCCTGAGGAGGGCATGCGCGTGCGCGTGGCCGACGGCGTCGTGGTGACCGTCCTGACGCCTCCGCCGCGTGTCCGTCCCGCCCGTCACCTCATGGCCATGGAGCGCGCCGCCTGACGGGGCGTGGCCTTGCACGGGCCACGGGGCGGCAGGTCCCCTGGGGACACTGAGGCCGTCACCGGCGGCCATGCCCCCGAGGCCCCGTGTCCGCCCAAATCATCCCATTCCCCGAACGGCCGCTCGCCGACCCCTGCGGGGATCCGGTCGCCTGCGGTCACCTCGTCGAGCTCCCGGGCTCCGAGGGACGCACCCTGGTCTGCCTGCGCTGCGGGCTGGCCGGCCATGACGACACCCGCCTGACCGCCCTCGACGCGGCTCTCGCAATCGAGGAGGCCGCCGGTGCCTAACCTGCCCGCTCCCTACGCCTGGCTGGCTCGCGAGACCGGCCCGAATATTCTGCTGGAGGCCCTCGCCCTCTACGGGACCAAGGAGACGCCCGGCGCCGCCTCGAACCCCGCCATCCTGGCCTGGGCTCGCGAGACGGGCGTCGCCGGCGCCTACGTGAATGACGGCATCGCCTGGTGCGGCCTGTTCGTCGCGGTGGTGGCCAAGCGCGCCGGTTTCGAGCCGGTCAAGAACCCCCTGTGGGCCCGCAACTGGGCAACGTTCGGGACCAAGGCGGACAAGCCAAGCCTGGGCGACGTCCTGGTGTTCGAGCGCGCCGGGGGCGGCGGCCACGTCGGCCTCTACATCGGCGAGAGCGCGACCGTCTTCTACGTCCTGGGAGGCAACCAGGGGGACGCGGTCAGCATCGCGCCCATCGCCAAGGGCCGCCTCCTCGCCGTCCGCCGTTGCCCCTGGAAGATCGCCCAACCCGCCGGCGTCCGCCCCATCCGTCTCGCCGTGACCGGTGCCCTCTCGACGAACGAGGCCTGAGGTGACCGCGCTCCTCGGCCTCCTCGGATCCGGGCTCGGACCCGCTGGCATCGTCGCCGCCCTCGTGGCCGCGACGGTCGCCGCCTGGGTCTACCTCGGGCGGGCCGGGGCACTCGCGGTCGCGCTGCTCGGCCTGGTGCTCGTGGCGTACGTCGCCGGGGCCCGCCAGGCCACCGTCGCGGCCGACCTGGCGACCGCCTATGCGGACACCGCCCGGGCCATGGCCGCCCTTGCCGAGGAACGCCGCCAGGTCACCGCGGCCGCCTCCATCGCCGCCGCGGACGCCCGTCGGGCAATGGCGGCCGAGGACGCCGCGGAGGCCTCGACGAATCGCCTGCGCGATCTGGAGGCCTCCCTGACCGCAAAGGCGGACACGACCTGCGCCACGGCCGACGACGCGCGTCGTCTGAGGGACCTGTGATGCGCCTCGCCCTCGTGCCCGCCGTCGCCGCCCTCGGCCTCATGCTCGGGGGCTGCCCCGACAAGGCCGCTCTCGACCTCTCGACCCGGCCCAACCTGCCGCCGGTCCCTGCCGACCTTACCGCCTGCTTTGCGCGGGCATTCCCGGAGATTCCGGATCGGGCCCTGTCCCGTGCCGACGTCGTCCGGATCATCGCAACCGCCAAGCTCACGGACCGCGCCAAGACGGCGTGCGGCGAGCGGCTCCTCGCCTGGGCGTCCGACGTCCAGCGCGAGTACGGGAGACACTGACGTGGACGCCATCCTCACCACCCTCGTTGGCGATGCCAAGCCGCTCGCCCTGATCGCTGGCATCCTCGGGGCCGTGCTCCTGGCATGGCCCTGGATCCGGAAGAATTTCCGCGAGATCTCGGATGCCGAGGCCATCCGCGTGGCCGGCGACGCCCTTCGCAAGGAGATGGGCGAGCTCCTGGACAAGGAACAAGCGAAGGTCGTCACGTTGACGGCGTCCCTCGACGAGGCGTCGACGCAGATGCGCGGCCTCCGGGAGGAGAACGGTGGGCTCAAGGCCGACATGGCGAGCCTGCGCAAGGAGGTCCGGGCCATGGTCCGCATGTGCCTGTCCATGCGCCGGGCGATGCAGCGTGCCGTCGACACCGGAGACTGCGCACCCCTCCGCCTGTGGCTCGACCTAAACCCCGGCGACGAGGACGAGGACATGAGGCCCGCGGCATGACCCCGGCGGCCGGCCTCCTCGCGCTCTACTGCGTCGCCGCGGCGCCGTCGCCGTCCGTGAATGCGGACGTGCTCGCCGCTCTCCAAGGCGCCCCGGTGCCGGCCGCGGCCGCAAAGGCGGACGTGGCCCTGGCCATCCGGGCGGCGGCCGCCATGCGCAAGGGGGACCGTCATGGCCGTTGAGATCGCCACTCGTGCCGTCATCGAGGCCGCGAACGCCCTGGTGCGGTCCCGCCGGTGGTACCTCGAACTGCCCGACGACCGGCCCCTGCCGGACGATCTCGCGGCCGCCCTCGAACGGGCCCTCGCCGCCCTCAACGCCGCGGAGGCCTCCCATGTGTGACGCGGATCCCTGCCGCAGGGCCCTGACGCCCGTCGAGGAGGCCCGCCTGTTCGCCATCGACGCCCTCCGTGCCGCCCGTGCCGCGATGGCGGCGCCCGGGGTCCCCGCCGGCGAGGCCATGCTGGCGGTCTTCACCGTTCTCGCCGCGGCCGCCCTGTTCCCGGAGCTCGTCACGGATCCTCCCGCAGGGGGCTAGTGACGGTCGTTCCGGGCGGTGGATGATGGGCTCCTCACCAACTCAGGAGCCCCCCGTGAAGCCCGAGTACCTCGAACTCGCCACCAAGCTCAACGCGACGCGTCAGGGCTACATCCACGAAGTGGAGACCTGGAGCGGCCGCTCGCTCACCCAGGGCAAACCCGGGGCTCACCGGGGGTTCGCCTTCGGGATCGAGCTCGATGCCGGCATCGAGGATGCCCTCTCGGGCGCGCTGCTGCACGAGCTCTACCGCCGGATCGCCTCCCTCGGCGTCGAGCTCCAGGGCCTCGGTCTCGACGTCGCAGAATACGCGGAGCCTTTCTGAGCCATGGCCCGTACGAAGGAGGAGGCCCGGGCGCTCCGTGAGGCGGTGCTAGACCGCTGGGCGTCCGGCATGGCCATGGCCGAGATCGCCAGCGAATGCGGCATCACCCGCCCGTACGTCGGCGTCATCCTGAACGGCGCCCGGGCGAGGTTGGACCGCCGCGCCGGGTATCGCTACGCCGTCCACGGCCTCGTGCGGCTCTCGCCCGCGCCCGCCCCGGTACGGCCTGCGCAAGCCCTGACGCCGCCCGCCCCTCCACGTCCGGGCGGGAGGCCAGACCCTGCCCGCCGGGAGGCCATCCTCGACGCATGGGCGTCGGGACTCGATGCCCCCACCATCGCCGCCCCTCTCGGTATGCGGTGGCGGTCGGTCATAATGGTGGTCGTCAGGGCACGGGCGAAGGGGGACCGCCGTGCCCATCGCCGGCAGCCCGATGCGGCTAACGGCCTGACCGACGCGTACCGCCGGACCCTCGACCGGCTGGATCGCCTCTACGGGGTCCGCGCCGTGCTCCAGGAGGACGCCCGTGTCGCGGCGTGACTACGTGCTCCACGAGTGGCTGCCAGAGCATGGCACCTGGCTCGCCCTAGTGTGCTCCGTCCTTGCCGGCGTCACCGCGCCGGACGTCCCGGGCGCCGCGCAGGCCCTTGCCTGGCTGGGCGCGGCCGTGTTCTGGCTGGGGTTCCTGCTCGTCCTGCGCGCGCTCACATGGAAACCCTGGCCGGAGCCCGAGGCCGCGCGACGGCCGTATGCGGAAAACGTCGTGCCGCTGCGCCCTGGCCCGGACCGGCCGGCCTGATCGAGCACGCGAAAAACGAATCGCTATCATTCGTTGTCAGCCCCTCGCGGAGGGGCGTCCCCCCGGAGGCGCTGTAACGCCTCAACGGAGGGACTGACCCAGACAACGGATGGTCCCGATGTCCAAGGCTGACAACCACTCTACCACGCTCCCCGCCACCATCACCACGCCCACGCCGGTGGTCATGCTCGTCGACGGCGAGCCCATGGCGGACAGCCGCGAGATCTCGCTGCGGTTCGGCAAGCGGCACGACCACGTCCTGCGCAGCATCGACGCCCTGGTCGCGTCCGGCGAGGACCTTGGGTACGCCCGGTTCGCCCCCGCCAGCTACGACCTGGATGTGCTCCCCAAAAATGGGGAGGAGGGTCGGAGCCACGTCCGCACCCACCGCTGCTACCGGATGAACGAGGCCGCGTTCAGCCTCGTGGTCATGGGGTTCACCGGCGGCAAGGCGCTCCGGTGGAAGGTGGCCTACGCCACCGCGTTCCGCGCGATGGAGACGGAGCTACGGGCCCGGCAGGCTCCCGCCCCGGCGCTGGACCTGAACGACCCCGCCGCCCTCAGGGGACTCCTCCTCGGGTATTCCGAGCAACTCCTCGCCGCCAGGGCCGAGGTCGCCCAGACCCGGCAGGCCCTCGTGGTCACGGAGCAGCGTGCGGCCGTTGCCGAGACGGTCATCGCCGAGACCCGCCCGGCGGTCGAGTTCTACCACCAGTTCGCCGAGGCGGGCGGGCTCTACAACCTCCAGAACGCCGGCCGGGCCCTCGGCGCCCCGCCCAACGGGTTCGTCGCCTGGCTCCGCAAGGCCTACCTGTTCAACCAGGGCGGCAGCCTCGTGCCCAAGGCGCCCTTCATCAAGATGGGCCTATTCGAGGTTCGGGTCGTCATCGTCAATGACGTCGCGCGGTCCCAGTCCCTCGTGACCCCCTGGGGCCTGACCTACCTGGCCAAGGCCTGGGCCAAGGCGGAGGCCGAGAAGCGGCGCGCGGCGTCGGAACAGGACCTGTTCGGGAACGCGGCCTGACCGTGCAGCGAAAGCGTAGCTAACCCCGGTCAGCTACGCATCACCGCCGTCCGGGCATCCCGGGCGGCATCCTCGCGGGCACGGATCGCCCCTGCCTCGGAACGGTACTCGTCGCTCCTCCACCACCAGCGCCGGTGGAACAGGCGCAGGAACCGGGTCTTCTTGATAGGCTCCGCCAGGACCGCCGCCTCGGCCTCGTCCGCGCGCTCATCTGCGGTCATCGCCATTCTGCACAGAGGAAGCCCATGGCGCTGGGCGACATCGTCGTACGCTGCTTGAAACGCCGTCTCGTATTGAAGCTCGGCGCTGCCATCGTCGTACGTCCTGCCCGTAATCCGGAGGGCTGGGTCAGATGGCGCGCATGCCTTTAACGCTCTGCTCAGTATCTGTATTTGCGCCAACCTTCCCGCATCCGTAGCTTTCTCAGATGCCTTGGCTTTTGCAAGTTGGCGCTCCAAGCGCTCCGCGTAGCGCTGCCACGACATCGTAGCCTCTGCCTGGTCCGCGACAGCATCACGGGCCGCCCAAACTAGACCAATCCGCGCATAGTCGACACCCTGATATCCACTCACTGTACCACCCTCCCATCAGGAATAATCCTGATAAACGGCAATTCTATAGAGACTAGCGACGGAGCATATCCCCCTCCCACATCGAGCCCAGGGACAACTGCCGGTGGCAGGCTAAAAATCGCACGAGGGTTAACGTACGCCTATTGCTATACGCAAAGGCGGGCCGCATATTGGGTCCAGGAGACGGTTACGCCGCTCCCCCTCAAACGATGGACACCTCCTCGATGGCTTCCTCCCCCCTTCCCACCACGCTCACGACGCCCACCGCCCTGATCCGACTGACCCTGGATCAGATGGAGCGCACAGCCGCGATCCTCAGCAAGCACGGGCTCGACGACATCGTGGCCGTGCTTGCCGGCGACCTGCACGGCTACGGCCCGACCGGGCACCTGGTCATCCGCGGCGGCTGGACCGTCTGGGCATACGACCCCCAGGACGGCGAGCCCGAGGGCGTGGGCGCCCAGCCCACGCGGCCCGATGACCAAGACCTGATCAGGCCCGGCACCCGGATCGTCTGCCGGAACGCGTCCGCGTTCGAGGTGACCCGGATAGTCAGGGACGCCCGGGCAAACACCCCGGCCTAAGCCCCCCCAGCCCCCCGGGTTCGCCGGGGGGCCAGCCTCCGAGGCTCACATGCTCCCGTCCGACAAACCCCCAGCGAAGCGCATTGGTCGCCCGCCTTTGCCCCCGACGTCGACGACCGTCCTCGCTCAAGTCGGCCGCCTGATCCTGGGGCGCGAGTGGCAGCGCCCGATGGCACGCCTGCTCGGGCAACTGCACCCCGAGGGCCCACGCGAGACGATGGATCCGCGTCTGATCCAGCGCTGGGCCGGTGGCCTCCGCCGGGTCCCCGAGTGGGTCGTCCCGAAGCTGACGGAGCTCCTGGAAATGAGGGCGGTAGAGCTCCAGCGACAGTCGCGGGAGGCCTACGAACTCGCAGAGCAACTCAAGCATCACGGTCTCGCCGAACCACCAGTCGATCCCAGCACACTCGACGAATACGACGAATACTAGAACTGCCCCCCGTCTCAGGAGCCCCTCGTGTCGTACACGCACATCACCCCCGCGGCCCGTTCCATCGCGTTGAGCCTGGCCAATGGCCGCTATCAAGATTCCCTTCTCGGTGGCTCTGAGGCTTGGAGCGGATCCACGCTCAAGGGTAGCGCTCGCAAGCACAGCGGGCGCTACCATGCCTCGCGCCAGGACCTCCTCGCGCGCCTGCGGGCGTGCCCGGACCTTGAGGTCCGCGACGTGACCGGCCCGCACAACAGGCGCGAACTCGACATCCGCGTCGTCGGCGAGCTCACCGCGGACGTGACCGGCGAGGACGCCGAGGCGCTCGCCGGAATCGCAGCCTGAGCCGTCCTCGGGTGTGTCAGATTTCCTGACACACCCCGACCTCCCGCCAGTCGCCTCTCAGGGGGACACTGGCCGGGGGCCGGATACTCCGGTTCACCGCACGCACCCCATGAGGGAGCCCTATCCGCCGGCAGGGCACCGGCACCCCCCCATGGGACATTTCCGATGATCGACCTCAACACCCGCATCGAGACTGCCGAGACCAGGGCCGCCTGCAAGATGGGCATGGCCAAGACGCGCCGGCACTTCCACATCCTCCTCGCCCCGGAGGACGCAAAGGCGCTGGGCGTCTGCGGCGGCTCGCTCAACCTCGATGTCGCCGCCCGCCAGGGCACGGTCGACCTGGTCTACGCCTCCGTCGACGGCGCCTGCCGCGAGATCTCGGACGAGCCCTCCGAGCCCGAGGCGCAGGCTCTGACCGTCGCCCACGCGCGCCGCAACCCGGTCGGCGCCGCGCTGGAGCTCCTGCGTATCGACCTCGAACGCCGCGCTGCCTGATCCCACCACCCGCCGGGGCCCAGCGCCCCGGCCCCTCTCCGGGCGCCTCCGACATGGGGCGTCGGGACGGGGGCCGGCACACCCGCCCGCTGCCCGATCAGGAGCTCGCAAATGCTTTTCCCGTCTACCTTGGGCCCCACCGGCGCCCGAGTCCCCACCGAGGCCGAGGCCAAGGTGTTCGCCAGGCGGCCGCTCCACTGCCGAGCGACCGGGGCCTCTCTGTCGTACCCGCAGCGCAAGGTGCTCTCCCTCGCGACGTCCGATCTGCTTGGGTTCCCCGTCTGGGCGATTGCCCAGCTGGAAGGCATGACCAAGGTCGAGGTCCTCGCCCATGCCCGCGCCCTGCATGTCCGGGGCCTGGTCCACCTCGACCGCGTTGACGGTGAAGCGCACCTTTTTCCGTGCCCCCTCGGCCTCCGCGTCAAGAACCGGGCGCGCCACGTCGCGAAGGCGCTCGGTCATGGCGCATAGGCCTCGCTCCGCCGCGGAGCACATCGCGGAGATCGCCGCACGGGTCGCCGCTCGTGCGATGGAGCCCGCCGCCGAGACCAAGCCCGAGCGCGAGTGGCAGCATGCCAAGCGCGACCGCCATGAAGTTGGCGGCAACGGAGGGCCCCTGTTGGAGCCCGTCGGACCCGACCTGCGCTTCGGTGCTCGCGAGGTCCTCAAGGTCGCCGAGTTGATGCTCGGTAGCCGGTGCACGACCTCCGCCGCGCTGCTCCTCGGCGAGAATCCCAGGCAGGTCCGCCGGTGGAGGTCTGGCGATGCCGAGCCACCCCGGGCGGCTCGGCACTGGCTGGTCATGGAATGCCGGACCCGGATCGCGGAGCTCCAGGCCGCGGTCGAGGAGCTCGCGAGACTCGATCCGCCGCCACCACCGCCGGAGCCCCCCG
Source organism: Methylobacterium sp. Leaf104 (assembly GCF_001422885.1). Classification (GTDB taxonomy): domain Bacteria; phylum Pseudomonadota; class Alphaproteobacteria; order Rhizobiales; family Beijerinckiaceae; genus Methylobacterium. The sequence continues at coordinate 435,636 of NZ_LMMZ01000023.1, forward strand.
CTCCGACCGCACCCCAGCGCCAGCCCTGCGATCCCAGGCAAGTCGACCTTGAGGACTGGCTCGACGCGACGAAACCCTAGCCTAAGCGAGGGCGATCTCCCGTGATCGGGAGACCCCAGATATCGACTGACTGGCCAGGGACGGGGATCCACCGACCGGCCCGTACCGCATCGACGCCGGCGGCCACAGCCGCGGCTCGATCCGGCCCCAACATTCTCATGCGTGCTCTGAGACGCGCGGCCCCTGGGCGAGCCGCGATACGTGCGAGTGCATGCTCGACACTACTCCCCCCGTCTCGTCCACTGCATTCGTCAGGTCCGCCAACGCGTCCAACAGGGACCGCTCCGCCGGCACCTCGTCCGGCGCCAGGGCCGTGATCAGGGCCTCCAGCAGCCTGCGCTGCGCGGCTTGCTCCGCAATGATCTGATCCAACCTGCTGTCCATTTCCATCTCCATGCTTCTCTAGGGTGAGGCCCGCCAGGCGTGCCTTGACGGCCGCTGCGGGAATTCGTGTGCCGTCTGCCCGGCGTGCGGCCGCCCCGACGAGACGAGTGGCGAGATGGGCAGTGCCGCTGCCGTCCACGATGACCGGACCGGACCGCCCCTCGCGAAGGTCGAGGCCTCGTTCACGGAGCGCCGCCAGAAACGAATCGCCTTCGTCGGACACCCGCCATGCCTCCAGCGCGGCCGCCCGCAGGTCGTCGAGGGGGACGCCGGTGCGCTCCTGGATCAGGCGCTCGGTCGGTGACAGGCGGGCCACGGGGCGCTCCGCCGTCGTTGCGCCGGCGGCTTCCATCCAGTCGGCGACGTCATCGCGGCCGCCCTCGCGCAGGGCCCTGACGATGGCGCGCGAGTGCTTCGACGGCGTGGGCACCGGCATGCCGAACTCGAACTCAACCGTCCGGGCCACGCGCTCCCGGCGGGCGAAGTCGAAGCCGACGTCCACGACACGGCCGTCCGGGCGCACGAGGCTGTAGACGCGGTGCTCGTGCCTGCGCCCGTGTTTGACGTGGACAGCACCGCATACGGGCTGGCCGGCGAGCCCGAACTCGGCCTCGAACAGGGCCCAGAACCGCTGCCTGGCCCCGTCGTTGTCCGCGATCTCAAGGTCTGGATCGCAGTGCACGTGATAGACGGGGCGGTCCGTCCGGCCGCCGAGGCTGAGGGCGACGAGCTCGCGAACCTGGCCGACCAGATCCGGGGAGCCAAGGCCCCGGGCAGGGATGACCAGGACCTGCTCATTCTCCGGCTTGAGTAGGTGGTGAGCGAGGGCGTCGCCGCCCTGGCCCCGCATGGCGCCCGAGATCACGCGGACCTCGCATTGAGCCCGACGACCATGGGCACGAGCGCCGCGCGAACCCTGTCCAACCCGGCGATGACCTCGTCCGCCTTTCCGGACCGGGCCGGGGCGTAGAGGCCTCCGACCTCCCTGACCAGGCCTGACAGAATCATCAAATCGGCATCGGGGATCCGCTGCCTCGGGCCCGACCCCCGGTCCGCCTCGGCATCGAGCCCGAGGGCATCCGCGACGAGACGGCGGACGTAGGCACCGTCCGTGACGCCGGCCTGTTTGGCCGCCTCCGTGAGGGCGCCGCGGAGAGGGCCGGTCAACCTGACGTCCACCTTGGAGGCAAGCTTGCGACGGTCGATAGCCGCAGGCACTTGGGGTCCACGGGGCGTAGCCCCTGGCAGTCCCACGCCCGGAGGGGGTGGGGTGGCGGCGGACCCGTGTCCGACCGCCATGGCTGGCTTAACACTCATTTCTACTGCTCCTGATCCTGGAATGTCGGACGAACTCTGTCGGACGGCCGTTTGAAGTCTTCACCGCTACTTGGGACCCGGGGGCACGTAGGTCTCCGGCTCCTCCTCCGTCGCGTCCTTGGGGTCCTTGCTGCCCGTCGTTCCTGGGGGGATGACGGCCGTCCCAGTGGCCCCCGCATTCCCCCCTGCGCCGGTCGTCCCAGTCGTCCCCGTGCCCCCTGCAATCCGCTTCGCCAACCTGGCCGCTTTCTCTGCGGCGGCCTTGGCGATGGCCTCCTGGATCGGACCGGGGACGTCGAGCTCAGGGGGTGGGGTCTCCCCGATTTTCGTTGCGTCCGACCGCTCGCGCAGGGACGCGAGCCATGCCCGATCCCAATCTTCAACGGAGGTCTCGCGGAGGCGCGTGAACTCGATCCTGTAGGCTGCGCACCGGTGCGGCAGCAGGAGGAGGTCCGGCCCCAGGAACGGGACGGGAACCGCGGCCAGGCGCATCGCGCGCAGGAATTCCAGGACCTCAGGACCGACGAATCGCTCGGCGTCCGCAAGGGTTTTGGCGTTCGTCTCCATTTCGCGCGCGGGGTTGTGATGCCTTACGATTACCCCAATCGACCGGGCGAAAAGCTTGTCCGCCTCCTCCGCCTGGCGCGCGAGGGTGGCCGCCCGCTGCTCGGCTTTCACGGCGTCACGGACGGCCTGTTCCGCCGGCGTCAGGGGGACGACGTCGGACACCGGCGCCGGCTTTGTCGGACGCGGTCCGACGGGCTTGTCGGACCGCCGGGAGAGGGGCCGCGCGGGCGGCTGGGGGGCGGGCGTGAGCCCAGCGAATTGCAGGAGTTTGGTGAGCATAGCGGCCTCGTTGGTGTCTGACCGCTATGGATTGTCCGGGCCGTCAGCGACCATCACAAGGGGGCTATGCGGCCCCCGCGACACCCCATGCGGCCGCGTCGTACCCTTCGAGATTCCGGAGCAGGGCCTCCCGCACCTTGCTCAGGAAGGCAGCCGCGTCGGACGTGGGCCACCCGTCGTGCTCGACGCACTGGTACTCAAGGCAGTCCACGAGCTTGGCGGCCTCCGCGATGCTGGGCACCGGCACTTGGCGGGGCACGTAGACGTCGGCGATCCGGCCGGCGATGACGAGCGCCTCGGGATCCCCGAGGTAGCGGACACCCACGCTCAAGATGTTCGCCTCCCAGAGTTGGCGCCCCTCGTCCATCGCGCTCCGCTTCGTGAGGCCCTCGACCCCGTACGCGAGGCCTGCGGAGATGATGCTGTCGATGTGGCTCTTGCTGACGATGAATGCGCTCATGGTGCTCTCCCGTTGGCCGCCCGGTGCGGCCTCGATGGGGGCCTGGGGAGACGGGGGACGCGGCGCGCACCGGAGGCCGCAACGCAGTGGAGGACGGCAAGGCCGCAACGCAGTGGAGGACGGCAAGGCCGCAACGCAGTGGAGGACGGCAAGGCCGTTGCGGGTGGTAGCGACCGCTGTCGGACGACCCCAATTCGAGAGGCCGCTCGGGGGCATGGGCCGCGAATGGGCCGCATATAGGCCGCGAGTGGACCGCGGATGGTCCAACTGCGTACCGCGGATGGGCCGCGGATGGGCCGCGTTTGGTCCGATGTTGGGCCGCGCCGATGAACAGGCGTTCACCGGGACTTGTGACGGTCGCTCCGGGAGGGGGACGATGCCCTCCTAACCCCAGGAGAGCTCATGTCCGAAGCCCTGATCCGAGACGCAGACGCCATCATGCCGGGGCTCCGCGCCCGCCTCGCGCGTCTCGACGCTGCCCGGCCGGGGTGGGAGGAGCTCTACCGCGCGGCGGCGATGGCCAACGCCGTCGGCGGCCGCGTCGTCCTGGAGATGCCGAACGAGCGCCTCCTGGCATGGCACCGACTGATGCTTGATGAGGGGCAGAACCACTGGCTGTCCGTGAAAGCGGACAGAAGCGTGGGCCTAATCGACCTCGGGGACGGCCCCCTCGTCACCATACGCCCCATCCCCGAGAGCGGACGCGACTTCGGTCAGGCGCTCACGTGGCTGCGCCAGGGCGAGCGCGTCCGCCGGGCCGCGTGGCGCCGGGCGTACCGGTACCTCGTGCGCCGTCCCGACGACCAGGGCGACGGCATCTACCTCGTGGAGCCCCGCCTCGATGACGCACGCTGGGTCGGGGACAGCGAGGACCTCCTGGCTCAGGACTACGAGCTCGTGCCGTAGGGGGCTGGTGACGGTCGCTCCCCGGGGTGGAGGATCTCCAGGAACGCAACCGGAGATGCCGACGTGAACGAGAATGAAATCGAGGCCCCCCTGGCCTCGGAGAAATATAGCATCGGTTGGGGGCAACTCATGTTCCTCCCGTTCCATGAGCCGGACCCCAAGATGAGCCGCCGTCGCCGGCGTCGCCTGCGTGGGAAGCGCAAGGCGGGCCTGCTCAAGCCTTGGGGGTTCGAGTTCCTGGGCGAGGTAGAGATCTACAAGGTGGCGGTCGCTAGGAGGCAGGCATGACCGACCGCATGAAGGCAGCCGCCGATGCGGCCCTGGCACGGCTTCACACCTTCCCCATCGAGCGCAGGGTGACGCAGGCGGACCTTCGGACGATCCAGACCGATGGCTCCCTGATGCTGGGCCGAGAGAGTTTCGAGACCGAGGAGGAGTGGCGGGAGTTCACGCGCAGTCTCGGCGTGGGCAACGTGCCGCCGAATTTCCGGATCTCGTTGACCCCCCAGGGGGAGCATCGTCTGTGTGATGATTCCGATTTCGATACCATCGAGATCTCGGGATCCGTCACCTACCTCGGCTAAGAGGCCCCGGTCTCCCGGGGCCCCTGAGGGCTAGGCCGCCTCGGCCAACTCCTGCCGGAGTGAGGTCAGGTACCCCGCCGCCCGGGACGCCGCGCTCGCCGCGGTGAAGATCGCCTTGGGGTCGCTCCGGAGAAGCTTGAGCCACGATGCCAGGTAGCTCGCGTGGGTCGGGTGCGGCTCCGCCTCCAGGCCATGCTCGGCCATGAGGAAGGCGCTGCCCAGTTCGGCCACGAGCTCCTCCGCGGCGTAGGCGGAGGTCTTGAAGCGCCCGGTCAGGTCCCGGTCGAGGCGCCCCTTCGCCCCGCTCCAGTGCACGAGCTCGTGGGCTGCGGTGCTGGCGTAGCCCTGCGCCGTGGGGAACCGGTCCCGCTTCGGGAGGACGATGCGGTCCTCGGAGGGCTGGTAGAAAGCCGCGTCCCCGCCGTGGGTGATCCGGGCGCCGGTGGCCTCGACGAACCGGTCGAATGTTTCGGGGGTGGCCCAATCGCTGGGGGCCGGAATGGATGCGGCCGCGGGGGCGCCCTCCACCTGCGCGGCATTGAACCCGTAGCTCGCGCGGGCGACGAAGCGGCGCCGGTCCTCCTCGCCCTCGATGGCGAGCTCCTTGAAGAAGACGATGATGGTGGACCGCTCGCCCTTGCGGACCTGGGCACCGAGCTCCTGCCATTGCTTGTACGTCGCCCACCGCGTGTCGCCGTACCCGTTGGCCTGCTCCGCGCACCAGAGCATCAGGGTGTTGACCCCGCGGTAGGCGTTGCCGGTCCTCGCGTTGGTCGGGAGGGAGCCGCCCTTCCGGTGCCAAGGGCACTGCCAGTCGCCTGCCTCGCCGGCTTCGAGGGTCGCGATGATCGTGTCGGTGACGGCCTGGTGAACGTCGAACTGGGCCATGATGCTCTCCCGTCGTGCCGCCCATCGCGGCCTCGTGGGGAGGCCTGGAGACGGCCGGGAGCGACCCGCACCGAAGGCGGGAACGGAGTGGACGACCCCGCCAGGGGTTGCGGGGAATAGCGACGGACCGTCGTATGAACCCCCAATCGAGAGGCCGTGCGGGCGCGTTGGGAGAGCTTGGCCTGATCGGTTTCCGAGGGGCGTCCGTGTCCCCGGGCATGCCGTCCCTGGCTCGCCGGCGTCCGTGACGTGTGTCCCTCAGGTACCACCGGGCCATCCTGGTTAACGTAGCCGTTGTCCTGCCCGCCGCGCGATCGATACAGTCCCGCAAAATCGGGAGAGCGAATCAGTGAGTACGGCTGCGACCAAGGCCTCGACGCTCAAGCGAGCCACCGTAGACGACGCCCTGCTCAATAAGGCAGCCGACCTCCCATACGACCTGAGGGTCAGGAACATCGTCGCGGCGATGGAGGACGTGTACGACTTCTTCCACGACGTGAACGGGATCCTGATCGCGAAGGGGCTCAAGCGGCTCGACGAGATGCTCCGGCCGGCGGCCATGAGCGGCATCGTCTCCGACATGCTGACGGCCTCGGTTGCGCGCCAGTCACGCACCCTCGTGGAGAACGGCCACTTCAACGGGCACCCCGACCTCCTGGTGCGGGGGCGCTACCCCAACGACAGCGCCAAGTCAGGCACCGACGGCATCGAGATCAAGTCCACCCGCAAGGCGGGCGGCGCCGTCGACACGCATGGCGGCCGCAATCAATGGATGTGCGTGTTCGTCTACGAGGTCTCGTTCGACCCAAAGCTCCCCGCCATCGACCAGGAGCCAATGCGGTTCACCGAGGTCTACCTCGGCGAGGTCGAGGAAACCGACTTCCGGCACAACGAGCGGGGCGCGCTCGGCACCAGGACCTCGACGCTCCATGGGGATGGCATCGCGAAGCTCCGCCAAAGCTGGGTCTACCTCGTCCCAAAACCCGTCCGGGAGAAGGCCATGCCGGCGACCCCGCCCCCTCCGAAGCGGCGGAGGGGGACGAGCGGTTCTTAACACTCGTCCCGGCAAAGTGGGCTCAGCGACAAAGTAGCGTTTGACGTCCGGACGTCGTGGGTGTCTTGCTGCGGACGTACGGAGATGAGACCAATGCACGCCCCCGGCAAAGTCCGCGATGCCATCGTCGGCTACCTCAAGAGCATCGGGACCGATGCCCAGTCCGACGACATCCATTCCGCCGTGGAGCGCTCCATCGGTGCGGTCAACAAGTCTTCGGTCCGTTCGTACCTGCGCCTGAACACGGGCAGGACCTTCGTCCGGACGGGGCACGGCCGGTACATGCTGGTCGGTGGCAAGCCGTCCGCGCCGGCCAAGACCAAGGCGGCGCCCAAGGGCGATTCCAAAAGCGAGAACCCCGAGCCGGCCCCCGTCTTCGTCGACAACCTCACGCGCCTCTACCACGCGGACTGCTTCGACTGGCTCGCGCGCCAGCCCGACCAATCGATCCATGCCGTGGTGACCGACCCGCCGTACGGTCTCGTCGAGTACACCGTGAAGGAACAGGAGAAGCTGCACGCCGGCAAGGGCGGCGGCGTCTGGCGCGTCCCGCCGTCGTTCGACGGGCACCAACGCGCGCCTCTCCCCCGGTTCACGGTCCTCGATGCCGACGACCGGTCGGAGCTCTACGAGTTCTTCTTCAAGCTCGGTGACCACCTCCGCCGGGTGACCGTCCCCGGCGCCAACGTCGTCGTGGCGGCGAACCCCTTGCTCGCCCATATCGTCGCCGGCGCCATGTCCGATGCCGGGCTTGAGCTTCGCGGGTACATCGCCCGTCTCGTGATGACGATGCGCGGGGGCGACCGCCCGAAGAACGCGCACCAGGAATTCCAGGACGTGAGCGTCATGCCGCGTTCGATGTGGGAGCCATGGGTCGTCCTCCGCTCGCCCCTGGAGGGACGGGTGCAGGACAACCTGCGCAAGTGGAAGACCGGAGGCTTTCGTCGACCGTCCGTCGACAAGCCGTTCGGTGACGTGATCCGGTCCCACCCGACCCCGGCGAGCGAGCGTCGGATCGCGCCCCATCCGTCCCTCAAGCCGCAGGCCGTGCTGCGCCGGATCGTGCGCGCGTCCCTGCCCCTCGGGGAAGGGGTCGTCCTCGATCCGTTCGCGGGTTCGGGGTCCACCCTCGCCGCGGCCTGCGCAGTGGGGTACCCGAGCATCGGTGTGGAGATGGACGCGCGGTACATCCAACTGGCCAGCAAGGCGATCCCGCGCCTGGCCGGACTGGTCGTGCCCGAGAGCGACGCCATCGTGATGTAGGCCTCGGCCTTTCGAACGGAGATACGGTTATGGCAAGAGGCGACAAATCGCAGAGAGCAATGCAGCAGAAGATCGCCGCGGGCATGGACATCGTGACCCGTGTCGGCGGGGAGGCTCCGCCCTCCAAGGCGGAACTGCGCGCCTCGATCCCCGCCTATGACGAATCGATGGTCAAGAAGATCGACCCGAAGGTGAAGGGCAAGAAGGTGCCCTCCACCCGCTAAGGGTCCTGGACCGGAAGGTCGAGCGACCGAGCCAACCGTGCCCCTGATCGGGCCACGGGGGCCGTGCTCCAATAGCCCTGTGCCGCCTTTGCGGACCGGATCGAACCGGTCTCGCCGCGTCGCCGACCACCCCGCCGGAGAGCCTCCGAGTGGGGTCTGAACACGTTTGCGGTTCCGGTTTCGGTTCCGGTAGCCCCGGGAACGCCCCGTCGCGGGGGTGGTTTCCGAGGCTCTACAGAGGGAAAATGATGGTGGGCCCGGCAGGACTCGAACCTGCAACCAGACCGTTATGAGCGGTCGGCTCTAACCATTGAGCTACAGGCCCAAGTCGCTGTGGCGACTTGTACTCTGGCTATTCCAGCGACGACTGACACCCGGCGGGTGACAGAAACGGCGACGGAAACCCTGGCGTTGCGTACCGCGAAGAGCAGCCATCGGCAAGGGGAGGGGAGGGCCTATCAGGGCTTTCGCCAGCCGTCCCGGACCGCTATCCGGTCCGGCCCGCGCCAATCGCCGGACCACATGTCAGCCTCACCGAAACCATGGTTCGTCGAGGCAAATTCGCCACTTGTCGCGAGCAAGCATGCCCCGCCCTTTCGTACGACAGACGACGCCGGGCATTCACTTGAGAGAATATTTTTCGAACGCTATCGGGAAGACTCGGATCGGCGCCGAAACAGGACGGTTTGTGCCTTTTCTATCAAGCACATCGATTCAGTAAGCCGAATTTTTCTTCACTCAAAGAAGTCATATAAGTCATTACAGTTTCAATTCCACGAATCATTCGATTATTAGCGCCGCTGCGAAGATTAAATTTATTTATCATTCCTGATAAATACAGATATATAAGTCCCGCCTATCTTACCTTGATTAGTATTTATTAAAAGATTTATTGATCGAAACCTATGCGCCCCTTGGTGCAGTCCGATGGACATGATGCGCCAGGGCTGGGCGACGAGCGTGTTCCAGGCCGCGCAGCACGGGTCGAGGATGTCGGGATCGGATGGGAAGATCCGGTTGCCGAGCCGGGTCTCGCCCCTGAACCGCCAGAGGTTCTCGTCCGGAGAGATCGCGTTGCTCAGCGTTCAGGCGCGGACGGGCACCGAGAGCCTTGCCGTCGACGGCGCCAACAGGCGGCGGGCCTGGGCCGGATCGCGCGATCCCTTGGCCGCAAGGCTTGCGCATCAGAAGCCGACCGAAGCGGCACCGGAGCAGCCATCGCATCCGCCTCGGGCATCAAATCCAGGGACCGGATCACAGCCCGCTCCGTCCCGCTACTCCCTGGTCAACGAGGCTCGGTACAAGGTCCGTCTCGCTGTAACGAACCGCGCCGCCGCGGCACCGGAGGCTCACCGGGCCGGCGTCGATTTGGCCCGTCCGTCCGCGATGGTCCGGGGTGACCTTCGTTCCTGTCCGCTCAGGCGGGAACGGGCGCCCTGCCGCGTGCCTCGCCCGCTTGCCGACGCAGGCGGTCCGCAAAGCGGGTCAGCACGCGGGCGAATGGCGAACGCCACAGGCCGAAGCCATCGTCGCAGAGCGGATCGTTGACCACGGGACTTCCGTCGACACCGACCAGCACATTGCCGACGTTCGGGTCGAGCCCCTGCGGCGACACGGACCGTAAGGCCGCGACATAGGCCTCGTAGTCGGGCCACGCCGCCCGGAACGCCTCGCGGATGCCGTCGAAACTCGGATGGTCGACCCTGGGCTCGTGCCCCGGCCACGCCGCCTTGAACCGGTCCCGGACCCCTTGGTCCATCGCGACGCCCGGGTGGTCCGCGATGACGGCATAGGCATAGGCCAGCCACCAAGTGTCCCGAGCGGGATCGCTCAGCCGCGATCCGACGGTCAACAGGGCGCCGCAGCGGCTGACATGCATGTCGTGGATGCGCGGCGCGTGCGGTCCATCCGAACCTGCGAACCCCTTGCGCAGCAGGGCCGCATAATCGCCGAACCCGTCGGCCTTGCGGGCGAACCGCACGACGACATGCGGATGGTCCGGATGCGCATGGACGGTACCGTGGTAGCCGAAACCGATCTCGGCCCAGCCCGTGGCGAGGAGCGCGGCATAGGCGTTCGTCGCCGACCGTTCGACGATGCCCAGGGCGGTGAGCGAGCGACCGGACGTCTTTTCCCGAGTCCAGAATCCGAGCATCACAGCCCCTCCTTCCTGCCGATGGGTAAACCCGGCACGACGCGCTCCCGGCCGCCACATGGACGCAGCGCCGAGGCGAAACCGGACGGGCATGTCCGTCGAAGGTCGAGGTGACCCTGTCGATGTCGGGGGCAGCGTGACGCGAGTGTCACTCCACTGTCATGGAATGACCTGCGGCTCTCGAAAGTTCAATCCCTAAGGGAGCGTAAACGGGCGCAACGCCGAAACGAGCCGGCCCGACGCGTCGCCTGTCGCGGGTCCTACATCCTCGCCAGCCGGCTCCGGGCCAGAGCGACATCCGCCTCGCGCAGCCCGGCCTCCGCGAGCGGCCGGACGTGGCGACCCGCATGGGCGGGGCCGACCTCGACGTCATCGAGGACGAGGTAGTGGGTGATGCGGTTGCGCGTCGCGTGCTCGGTGATCTCGTCGCCCCGCCCAGCCTGCTCCGCGGGAAGCATCCCCCCCGTCTCGGCATCCCGGCTCGTCGGCAGGATGGCCGTCCTCCAATCCGGGTGAAAGCAATTCTCCGGCAGGCCGGCTTCGACCAGCGTCGGACGGCAATCGTCGACGCGCCAGGTCGACGAGACCACCACCCTGGCGTCGAACTCCCGCACGAGGGCCGCGACGAGGGCGACCTGGGCTGGATTGAGCGTGTCCTTGCCGGCCTGCCTTTGATAGCCGACCGTCGTCACGACGCCATCCACGTCGAGGTAGAGTGTCGGCGGTCCCATCCTGCCAAGCCCGTCCAAGTGGCCAACCTCGTCCCGCGCCGCAATCCTGCAGCCCGGGCGGACGCCTACAGCGCGCCGGTGCGAGCGTCCAGCGTCGGCCCGCCACTGCTGCACGACCCGGCCGTTGCGGCGTCGGCCTCTGATCAGCGCCGCCGTTCCCGACCTCGGTGTTCCGTCTGGTCAGATCAGGACCGGGACCTTCGGCACCGACCGGCGCGATCCCGTCCGGCAGGCCGGCGCAGGCCAGTCACTGCGCGACCTCGCTCAACGAGCGGACGGCCGGATCGGGCGTGCCTGCCGCTCCGGATCGCGGGAAACCTCCACGGTGACGCGGACGAGCGGCGACGTTCGAATGGTGGGGGATATTCTCGGCGAGGACGAAGGGGGATGGCGACACCTTGGCTGGCCGAGTCGAGCCGGACGCTGACGGCGCGTGGGAAGCCTGGCACCCGACGCCGGCGGGTCACCGGGACAGCCGACGTCCGCCCGGATCTCACATCGATCCGGAAGCGGGCAGGTCGCATTGCATCCGAAGCCCTTCGCTCCGCTCCCGCCCCGGGTCGACCTCAGGGAGGCTTCTCCGAGTCCCGCGAAGCGGACATTCGGCCCTGGGCTACAGGTAGCTCAGGCCGGGCCAGGCGGCGCGGCGCTTCAGGCCGACCATCCAGCGGCAGGCGAGCCAGAGCGGCGGGACGAGGGCGGCGGCGATCAGCCAGATCTGCACCGGAGACCCCGCCTCGATCCGACCGGAGGGTCCGGCGAGGCCGAGCGCGAGGGCGCCGTCATGGAGCAGGCGCAGCAGCCAGAGATGCGCGAGGTAGAAGAACAGCGGCGCCCCCCCGAAGATGCGCAGAACTCCGAGGCTTCGCACCGGCACGGCCTCGATCAGGGCGAGGAGGCCGAGGCCGAGGCCCAGGGTCAGCAGCAGGAAGTCGGCCGAGGGCGGGTACTTGGTCAGGTTCAGGAAGGAGAGGGCCGTCAGGAGCGGCGTCGCCCCCGTCTGCCACGGCACCGGATCGCCGTAACCGTTGAAGCCCCGTAGGATGAGGAAAGCGGCGAGCGCCGCCCCGCCGAGCGCCAGGAGCGCTGCGCGGCGGGTGGCCGGCCCGACCGGTCCGGCGAAGAGCGGCCCGAGGGCGTAGCCCGCCGCGATCACGCCGAACCAGGGCAGGACGGGATAGGAGGTGCGCGCCACGCCCCAGGGCGATCCGATGAAACCGCGCTGGTGCAGGATCGACCAGAGCACGTAGCCGGTGTCGCCGGATTGGAGCACGAGCCCATCGAGCAGGTTGTGGCCGAGCATCACCGCGAGGGCGAGGAGGATCAGGCCCACGCGGGGCAGCCAGAGCAGGGCGGCCAGCGCCACCATGCTGAGGCCGATGGCCCAGATCACCTGAAGGTAGAGGATCGGCGGCGCCCAGCTGCGGGTCCAGGCGAGGCTGACCAGCGTCACCTCGAGGAGGATCAGCAGGAGGCCGCGCTGGAGCAGGAAGGCGCTGGCCGCACGCCGGTCGCCATGCTTCCGGGCGTAGAGGCTGGCCGAAAGGCCGGTGAGCAGGATGAAGACCGGGGCGCAGAGATGCGAGGTCAGCCGCGTCAGCACGAGATCGGGCTGGGTGACGGCGAGGTCCATGGGATCGCGGACCTGGGCATGCAGGTAGACGAACTCCCGCACGTGGTCGACGAGCATGAGCAGCATGACGAGGCCGCGCAGGGCATCGATCGAGACGATGCGAACCCCCGAAAGCGGGCGGGTCGTTGGAGCGCGTTCGGCCATCAGAACCATGCCGTGATGCTGACGGTGACCCGACGCGGTTCGCCGACGCCGACCCAGAAGCTGTTGTAGGAACGCTCGTAATAGATCTCGTCGAAGATGTTGTCGACGTTGATCCCGAAGCGCAGGTTCCCGTAGCGGTAGTAGGCCAGCGCGTCCGTCAGGACGTAGCCCGGCAGCCGGAAGCGTTCGTTGCCGCTGTCGCCGAGGCGCGAGCCGACCGCCCGGAACCCGCCACCGATCCCAAAACCCTTCCAGTCCCCGGCCTGGACCTCGTAGATCCCGAGGATGGAACCGCTGTGGCGCGGGATGTTGAGGAGCGGCGAGCCGACCCGCAGGACCGCGTCGCGGGTGACCGCCGCATCGATGAAAGCGTAGCCTCCGATGACCCGGAACTCGGGCGTGACCTGTCCGACCAGGCTGACGTCGAAGCCCTCGCTGCGCACGGCACCGGCGGCGATCTGGAAGAAGAAGTCCGCCGGATCGGTGGTCAGCACGTTCTGCTTCTCGATGTGGAAGGCAGCGGCCGTCACGCTGAGGCCGTCGAACAGGTCGAGCTTGGCCCCGACCTCGTAGGCGAACCCGGTCTCGGGCGCGAAGGGCCGGGACGCGCTGTCGAAGCCGGTGTTGGGGCGGAACGAGGCGGCGACGTTGCCGTAGAGGGCCAGGAACGACAGCGGCTGGTAGACGAGGCCGGCCCGCGGCGAGAAGCCGGTGCGGTCCTGCTCGGTCCGCTCATCCGCAACCTTGTCCCGGAAGGTCTGGTTGTAGAACTCGGTCCGGTTGCCCAGCAGCAGCTTCCATTCCGGGCTCAGGGCGATCTGGTCCTGGAGGTAGACGGCCGTGTTGCCGACGTTCTCGCTGGCGCTGTAGCGGCGCGTGAAGGGGGGCTTGGCCTGTCCGTAGACGGGATCGAACAGGTCGAGGGCGAAGGGGTCGAGGCGCGGGGTCGAGCGCCGCAGGTTCTCGGTGCTGTTGTAGCGCTCGTGCTCCAGGCCGAGCAGAAGGGTGTGGGCGAAGGGTCCGGTCTCGAAGCGACCGAGGAGTTCGGCCTGGCCGATGGCGACACCCCAGGTGAAGTCGTGCCGGCGGAATTCGCGCAGGAGCGTGCGGCCGTCGTCGAGGATACCGGTCGCACCGGTCTGCAGGCCCGTGAGGCTGCCGGTGTTGAGATGGGTGGCGACCCGCAGCTGCCAGTCGGTGTTGAAGGCGTGCTCCAGCCGGACCTGCAGCAGAGCGCTCTCCGACACGGAATCGTCGCCCGGCTCACCGAAGAAGCGGGAACGTGGCACGAGGCCGAGGCGATTGTTCACCGAGACCGTGCCGCGGTCGAAGGTCTGGCGGTTGCGCAGGTACTGGGCTTCGAAGGCGATCTTGGTGTCGGGCGTGACCTGCCAGCTCACCACCGGCGCGACCAGCACGCGGTCGCCGTCGACAAAGTCGCGAAAGCTGTCCTGGCGGGCGAGCACGCCGCTGAAGCGATAGAGCACGCTGCCGTCCTCGCTCAGCGCGCCGCCGGCATCCACCGTCGTGCGGGCGGTGCCGAAGCTGCCGAACAGCGTGCCCATCTCCACGAAGGGCCGGGCCACGGGCTGCTTGGTCAGGATGTTGACCGTGCCGCCCGGGTCGCTGCGGCCGTAGAGGGCACCGGCCGGGCCCTTCAGGACCTCGATGGACTGGACGTTCTGGGTGTCCGGCGCGCCGTTGTAGCCGCGGGCGATGTTGAAGCCGTTGAAGAAGATGTCCTGGGTGGCGAAGCCCCGCACCGAGTACAGGGCGAGGTTCTGGGCGCCGAAATCGTTCTGCTTGCCGACCCCCGGCACGTAGTCGAGGGCGCGCTCGACCCGGGTCGCGGCGGTGTCGACCAGGACCTCGCGGGGCACCACGTCCACCTGCTGCGGCACGTCGCGACGTGGCGTCACCGTCTTGGTCCCGCTGTGGAGCTCGGGCACCCGATAGGTCGGCGTGGCGGTGAAGGTGCCCTCGACCGAGAGCGCGTCGAGCACCACGGCGGTCTCGCCGGAGCGCGCCCCCTGGGCCCCGACGGCGGAGGGGATCGCACAGGTCAACACCAGGGCGGGCCAAAACGGATGCGATGGACGACGGGACAAGACGGACGGCCTCGGCAGTGGCACGTCACCGCGAACGAGGCCGAAACACGCGCGACGCGTATGCTCCCGCACCCGCCGGGGCACCCCGCCCAGCGCGTTTCGCGTGTGACCACGACTGACGGCAGGTCTCCTGGCTCGCGGGTCACCGCCCTCTCATCGTCTTCCCAGGTGCCGAGGCACCCAGTGACGTGTTGATGATGGGCTCGCCGCTCACAGTTGCGGGGGCAGCCGCGGCTTCGGGCTTCCACCCTCACCGCGTTCCCTTTTGATCCTCCGGGGAGGAACCGTCGAGGACAAGGAGCCCGAAGAGGCGGTTCGCCGTCAACGGCATTCCGAGGCTTTCCCCTGGCATGTGCTTCGACGGTGACAGGCCGGCGCTCACGACGATTGGCTCAGAGCTCCGCGGCGTCCGCATCTCGACTTCTTCGCCTCGAAGCGGACCGTCGGGGCGCGCCCCGACATCCACGCGGCGTCTTGCGATCCGGACATCGGGCAGGCACGAAGACGTGCGAAGGCGGACGGAATCCAACCTCGATCCGGAGCCCACGTGCGAAACACCTTGGCCATGAGCTTGGCCATGAGCCCAGGTCACCCCCCCTGGGCGGCGCCGCCGGGGGGATGGATCGGACGGGCTCTCCCGGAGCTTGCGACAGATCCGGATCGCGAGGCCCACGGGTGGACGCGGCGCTGACCGTCCGCATCCGGTACCGGCGCCCGTGAGGCGTGCGGTGCTCGGCAAGGTCGCAGGGTCGCGCAGGGCCGATGGGCTCCGGCCGCAAGGGCAGGGAGGCGCCGGCGTCGCGCCGGAGGCACGCGCTTCGGTCTCGGCGCCGGGACCTCGAGCCCGTCCCGCCGTCACCGGCGATTGCGGGCTTCACCGCGTGAAGCCGATGGGCACGTCGGTGTCCGGGTGCCGGAAGATCCCCATGCGAATCCCGTAGATGGCTTCGAGGGATTCCGGCGTGAGGAGGTCGTCCGGAGAGCCGCGCCGGATGAGGCGCCCGCCGTGGAGGGCGAGGATCTCGTCGCAGTAGCGCGCCGCCAGGTTGATGTCGTGCAGGACCACCAGCACCGTGACGCCGCGCGCGTCGGCCAAGCGCCGGACCAGGGCCATCACGTCGACCTGATGGGCGACGTCGAGGGCCGAGATCGGCTCGTCGAGGAGGAGGCAGCCGGCATCCTGCGCCACCAGCATGGCGAGCCAGACCCGCTGGCGCTCGCCCCCCGAGAGGCTGTCGACGAGACGCTCGGCGAAGGCCTCCGTGTCGGTGAGGGACATCGCCTCGGTGACCATCCGGCGGTCGGCGGCGCCGACCCGACCCAGGGCTCCGTGCCAGGGATAGCGACCCATGGCGACGAGCTCGCGCACCAGCAGTCCCGGCGCCTGGGGCGTCGCCTGCGGCAGGTAGGCGACGGCGCGCGCGAAGGCCCGGTCGCCCCAGGCATCGAGGACGCGACCCCGGAAGCTGATGCGGCCCCCGCTGGGGCGCTGCTGGCGGCCCAACAGCTTGATCAGGGTCGATTTGCCGGAGCCGTTATGCCCCACGAGGCCGACGACGCCCCGGCTCGGCAGGTCGAGGGTGAGGGGGGCGAGGAGCTGGCGCCCGGGCACCGCGAACGACACCCCGTCGAGCCGGTAGCCCACCGCGTCCCCCGCCGGCGGGACGGCCCCGGGGGCATCGGTGGGTAGAATGGCCGTGGCGATCATCCGGGATGGTCCGTCGAGGCGCGAGGTCGGTCGGGGCGGGATCAGGCCGAGGCGCGGACCGGGGGAGCGTCCCTCAGCAGCGCTTGCGCGATCTCCTGCCCGCGAACCACCAGGATGGAAAGCAGGGTGTCGCTCAGGCCGTGGCTCTCCTCGCTGAAACCCTGCAGGTAGATGGCCGGCTCGAAGCCGGGCCGGGTCCGCAGGCGGTAATCGCGATCGACGCCCCCGTCCGCGAGGTAGGGCTCCAGGGCCGGCATCAGGGACTGGACCCGGTCGCGCCGATAGCCGGTGGCCAGGATCACCGCGTCGTAGCGGTCGCGGCGCCGGGCGCCCGTGGCCTCGTCGACGAGGTCGAGCGCGACCTGCGGGCCGTGGTCGGTCACCGCCTCCACGCGGGTCCGCCGGTGCAGGGCGTGCCGGGCCGTGCCCACGACCTTCTGCTGGTAGAGGATCTCGTAGATCCGGGTCAGGAGGTCCCCGTCGATCACCGAGTAGTTGGTGCCGCGGAATTCCTCGATCAGCGCGCTGCGGCCCGAATCGGGCTGGCCGTAGACGAAGTCGGTGAAGTCGGGATTGAAGATCTCGTTGACGAAGGGGCTGTCGTCGGCGGGCTTCAGGGCCTGGCCGCGGAAGATCAGGTCGACCTGCGCGCCCGGCAGCCGGCTCTGGAGGTCGAGGAACAGCTCGGCGGCGGTCTGGCCGGCGCCGATCACGGCGATGCGCGGCGAGGGGCCGGCGAGGGGGAGCGCCTCGATGCTCCGAAGGTAGCCGGAGGAATGGAACACGCGCGGATTGCCCTGAGAGCCCGTGAAGGCCTCCGGGATGCGCGGCTCGCCGCCCGTGGCGAGGACGACGGCCCGGGTCCGGCGACGGCGCTCGCGCCCGGCGCCGTCCATCGAGCGCACGACGAGGTGGCGCACCGTCTCGCCCGTCCGCTCCGGCTCCACCGCCAGGACGGTCTCGCCGTAGTCGCACCGGTCGGCGAAGTGGGACGCCACCCAGCGCAGGTAGTCGTTGAACTCGATCCGGCTCGGATAGAACGACTTGCGGTTGATGTAGTCGGTCAGCCGGCCGTGCACGTGGAGGTAATTGATGAAGCTGAACGGGCTCGTCGGGTCGCGCAGGGTGACGAGATCCTTCAGGAACGAGATCTGCATGCCGCTGTCGGGCAGCAGCATGCCCCCGTGCCAGAGAAACTCGGGCTGGCGCTCCAGGTAGCGCACCCGGGCGGGACGCCCGCTCCGGCGGCCGGCCTCGTCGAGGGCGATGGCGAGGGCGAGGTTCGACGGGCCGAAGCCGATCCCGATCACGTCCTGCACGGCGCCGCCCGGTCCCTCACCGCCGAAGGTGAAGGCCTCCGCCTCGGGGACCGGGCTTCGAAGGCCCAGGGCGGCGCCGGACTGATAGCCTTCTGTCATGCGGCGGCTCCCAGCGCGCGGTCTGCGATTATCGCGTCGTCCCCGCGCGCGGGCTGCGCCTGCGGCAGGTTCGGCGCCCACAGCCGCTCGCCGAAGAAGCGCTCGCGCAGCAGCATCACCAGGGCGGCGCGCTTGTGCGGGAAGTCGAAGGTCTTGATGCGGGCGAAGCCCGAGCGTTCGAGGTTGCGCAGTTGCTGGACGTGATCGGCCCGGGGCTCGCCGACGATCCGGTCGGTGCGCGCATCGTCGAGGAAGAGGGCGTGCATCAGCGAGGGCAGCCAGGCGGAGACGTAGGGCCGGCCACGGAACCGGTCCTCGCCCACCAGCACGTGCCAGCCGCGATCGTAGTCGCGCACCTCGTAGAACGGCGCGAGGCGGTTCTCCTTGGCCCAGTACACCTCGAAATAGCCGAACGGTTCGTCGCCGAAGCTGCCGATCAGGGGGAGCATGTGCGGATCGGCGATGAGGCCGGCGAGGTAGGCCTCGTGCTTGGCGCGGGGACCCGCCTCCGCCCAGACCGCGTCGACGCGCGGGTCGTTCATCCAGCGGTGCAGCCGATCGACGTCGTCGAGGGTCGCCGCCCGGAACGCAACCGACTGTCCGAGCCAGGGGACGAAGCGCCGATAGAGGAGTCCCGTGGGCTTGGGCGCCCGCAGGGGATGGCGCCGCCCCTCGGTCATCACCGGCATGGCGGGGAAGTCCCGGCGCGACGGGTCCGCGAGCCAGGGCTCGGGACGCTGCCAGAGCAGGGCGGCATGGACCGCGAGCGCGTCCCCGTCACCCACCGCGAGGCCCGCGGCGCGCAGGGCCGGCAGCAGGGCCGGCATGAGATCCGCGGCGCCCGCGAGGTCCAGACCGATCCGGTCCTGGTCCGGATGGGCCGCCGAGACGGCCTCGAACGCGGCCATCAGGGCGGGCAGCGCGGTTGCGGCGTCCAGGCCCTCCCCATCCTCGAAGGTCAGGCGGACGGGGCCGGTCCCGGACAGCCGCAGGCGCAGGGCCACGCGGTCGTCCGCCACGACGCTGAGCTGTTCGCCGGCCTGGTGGACGATCCGGGGGCGGCCGGCCGCCTCTCCGGCGCGAAAGGGCATGGGGGTTCGCAACATCGGCCTCGCCTTCGCTGGCAGGTCTGCACGGCTGACAGGTCTGCACGCCGGCAGGTTCTCCGCTGTCAGGCGCGGACCGCCCCCGATCGCGCCGGGGACGCAGCACCTGTTGCCCACAAGGACGCCGGGGCGCCGCCGCGATTTAGGCCCGGCCCGAACTTTTTTCGCGGCGTCGGACTAAATTCGCGGCGGCCCTCACCGTCCTGCCTAGCGAGACCGCAGCGTTCCGGGAGCAGGCCCATGGCCATCGACGACAGCGAAGCGACGTTCCTCGTCGTCCTCAACCACGAGGCGCAATACTCCATCTGGCCGTCCTTCCGGCCGGTGCCGCAGGGCTGGGCCGCCACCGGATATTCAGGGACCCGGGCCGACTGCCTCGCCCATATCGACACGGTCTGGACCGACATGCGACCGGCCTCGCTGCGGCGCGCCCTCGACGGGGACGCGCCGGCGCCCCGGACCTGAGCCCGCCGCCGCTCCCCAGCCCCGCATGTCGTCAGGAGATCCGATGACCGTCGTCGTCCCGCGCGCTCCGATCACGGTGGCGCCCGCCCGCGATTTCGTCCGCCACCTGCGCGGGCTGGCCGAGGCCCATGGCCCGGTCGCGGCCCTGCATTTCCTCGACGATCCGGCCTCAGGCGAGATCACGGTGAGCTACGCGGACCTCGACCGGCGCGTCCGGGCCGTCGCCGCCCGGCTCCAGGGCCATGCGCTGCCGGGCGACCGGGTCGCCCTGATGCTGGAGACGGGCCTCGACTACGTGGCGGCCTTCTTCGGCTGCCTCTATGCCGGCCTGATCGCGGTGCCGGCCTTCCCGCCCGAGGCGCGCCGGGCCCAGCATCAGGCGCGCCTGTCGGCGATCCTGACGGATTCCGAGCCGGCGGTGATCCTGGTCCACCGGGAGGCCGGCGACATCGTCCGGGCCATGCCGGGGGCCGGCGTTGCCGTGGTCTTAGGCGTCGAGGACATCGCAACGGCGGAGGCCGAGGACTGGCGCGAGCGTCTGCCGGAGCCGGACGGGATCGCCTTCCTGCAATACACTTCCGGGTCCACGGCCTCGCCCAAGGGCGTCGTGGTCAGCCACGCCAACCTGATGGCGAACGAGCGCGCGATCCGCGACGGCCTCGGCTTCCGCGCGGACGACGTGCTGGTGAGCTGGCTGCCGCTCTACCACGACATGGGCCTGATCGGCGGGCTGCTGCAGCCGATCCATGCCGGCGTCCCGGCGGTGCTGATGTCGCCCAAGCACTTCCTGGGGCGTCCCGCCCGCTGGCCGGAGGCGATCCACCGCCATCGCGGCACGGTGAGCGGCGGACCCGACTTCGCCTTCCGGCTCTGCCACGACCGCGTCGACGACGACGCCCTGGCGCGCCTCGACCTGTCCTCCTGGCAGGTGGCCTTCTCGGGCTCCGAGATGGTGCGTGCCGCGACCATGGCGGATTTCGCCGCGCGCTTCGCCCCCGCCGGCTTCGACCCGCGCGCGCTCATGCCCTGCTACGGCCTCGCCGAGGCGACCCTGTTCGTCTCGGCGGGCCGGCGCGGCGCCGGCCTGCGCAGCCTCGATCTCGATCCCGGGAGCCTGGCCCGGGGCGAGGCGCGGGAGACGGGGAGCGGGGCGGCGAGCCGCCTCGTCGAGTGCGGCATGTCGCCGGAGGACCATCCGGTCCGGATCGCCGACCCGGCCGGGGCCTTCCTGCCGGAGGGCGTCGTCGGCGAGGTCCGCGTCTCCGGTCCCAGCCTCGCCCAGGGCTATTGGCGCAACCCGGCGGCGAGCGCCGAGACCTTCCCGGAGGTCGAGGGCCGGCGCTGGCTGCGTACCGGCGACCTCGGCTTCCTGACGGCGGGGCGGCTCGTCCTGGTGGGACGGGCCAAGGACCTCATCATCCTGCGCGGGCAGAACGTCTATCCGCAGGACGTCGAGCGGGTGGTCGAGGCGGAGGTCGACATCCTGCGCCAGGGCCGGATCGCCGCCTTCGGCCTGGAACGCGAGGGCCGCGAGGGCATCGGCGTCGCCGTGGAAGTCTCGCGCAGCGTCCAGAAGCTGGTGCGGCCCGAGGCGCTGGCGGCCCTGGTCTCGGAAGCCGTGGCCGACGCCTTCCTGGAGACCGCCCGCGTCGTCGTGCTCCTCAATCCGGGCGGCCTGCCGCGCACCTCCAGCGGCAAGATCCAGCGCGGGGCCACCCGCGAGGGCTGGCGGGCGGGCAGCCTCGATGCCTACGCGGTGATCGAGGATGGCCGGCCGGCCGGGGCGCGGGACCGGCAATCCGCGGCGCTCGCGCCCACCGAGGCGCTGGTGGCCGGGCTGTTCGCCCGGGTCCTCGGGCGGACGGAGCAGGATCGCGACAGCCACTTCTTCGCCCAGGGGGGCGACTCCCTCAGCGCGATCCGCCTCCTGACCGAGATCCACGCCGCGACCGGCCTGTCGCTGCCCGCCGCGACCCTGTTCGCCCATCCGCGCCTCGGCGCCCTCGCGCAGGCCCTGGACCGCCTGCGCGAGACCGGCGCCGCCCAGGCCGCGATCCCGCGCGCGGATCGCTCGGGCGCGCTTCCGCTCTCGCCCGGCCAGGACCGCCTGTGGTTCGAGGCCGCCTACGGTGACGGCCCCGGCCACCACATCGCCGGCGGCCTGCGCCTCGACGGCCCCCTGGACCGTGCGGCCCTCGAAACCACTCTGTCCGCGCTGACGGGGCGCCACGAGGCGTTCCGCACGCGGCTGCGCCAGCGCCCGGACGGGCGGGCGGATGCCGTGATCGATCCCGTGGCCGCATCGCCCGACCTGCCCGAAACGGACCTGTCGGGGCTCGACGAGCGGGCGCGCGAGGAAGCCCTGGAGGCGCTCATCCATGCCGAGGCGGAGGCTCCCTTCGCCCTCGATGGCGGCGCTCTCTCCCGGTTCCGGCTGGTGCACTGCGCCCCCGAGGCGCACGTGCTTCTCGTCACGATGCACCACATCGTCTCCGACGGCTGGTCGATGCGGGTGATCCTGCGCGAATGGCCGGCCCTCTACGCGGCGGCCCGCGCGGGCCGGGCGGATCCCCTCGAGCCCCTGCCGATCCAGCCCGTCGACGTCGCGGCCTGGCAGCGCGACCCGGCCCGGGAAGCGGCGCGCGCCGAGGACCTCGCCTGGTGGCGCGCGCGCCTGGATGGGACGGAGCCGGATCTCGCTCTGAGCGACCGTGCCCGTCCCACCGAGACGGCGTCCTCCGGCCGGCTCGCCTTCCGGATCGATCCGGCCCTCGGCCGCGGCGTGGCGGATTTCGCGCGCGCCACCGGCACCTCGCCCTTCGCCGTGCTGACCGCCGCCTTCGCGCTGGTCCTGGGCCGCTTCGCGGGCACGCGCGCCCTGCGCCTCGCCCTGCCGGTGGCCGGGCGCCAGCGCCCGGAGACGGAGGGCCTGGTCGGCCTCTTCGTGAACACCCTGGTCATCCCGGTCGCGATCGAGCCGATCGGCGACGGGCGCGGCCTCGTCGCCCGGGTCTGGTCCGTACTGGCCGAGGCGCAGGCCCATGCGGAGCTGCCGTTCGAGCGCCTGGTGGAGGCCCTGCAGCCGCAGCGCCTGCCCGGCCGCGCCCCCCTGGCGCAGGTCATGATCAGCCAGCAGCCAGCCGGACTCGGCGCCCTCGGGGAGGCGGGTGGCCTCAGCCTGACGGCTTTCGGGCGGGATACCGGCGATCCGGCCTTCGACCTCGTCCTGGAAGTCGCGGAGAACGCGGAGGCGCCCGCCTGCACCTTCGCCTATCGCACCGTGCTGTTCGACCCCGGCGCGGTCGCGCGGATCCGCGACGGTTTCCTGGGACTTCTGGCTGCGCTGGTGGCGGAGCCGGCGCGGCGGGTGGACCTCCTGCCGCTGGTCCCGGAACGGACCCGCCTGGTGCCCTCGACGATCCGGTTGGTCCACTGGTCCTCGATGCCGATGACCACCACGGCGGCGACGTTCGGGTTCTGGCAGGTCCGCAGGGCTTCGCGCTGCCCCTCTCGCAATCCGACCTGGCNATCATGTCCATCGGACTGCACCAAGGGGCGCATAGGCCGCGACCTGTTCCAGCAGGAGACCCTGGAGCGGATCCGCGACGGTTTCCTGGGACTTCTGGCTGCGCTGGTGGCGGAGCCGGCGCGGCGGGTGGACCTCCTGCCGCTGGTCCCGGAACGGACCCGCCTCGCGCTGTCGGCCCCCTATCCCGGACCGCTGCCCCTGGCCGACGACCTCCTGCCCGGCCTGATCGCGAAGGCCGCCGCCGCACGCCCCGACGCGCCCGCCGTGATCTGCGGCGAGACCACCACCACCTTCGCCGCCCTCGACGCCAGCGCCAACCGCCTCGCCCACGCCCTCGTCCGGCACGGCGTCCGGGCCGAGACCCGCGTCGCCGTCGCCCTGCCGCGCTCCGCCCGCCAGATCGCCGCCTTCCTCGCAATCCTGCGCGCCGGCGGCGCCTTCCTGCCCCTCGATCCCGGCCTGCCCCCCGCCCGGATCGCCGCCCTCCTGGCCGATGCCCGACCGCGCCTCGTCCTCGGCGACGCCGACACCCTCGCCCGCCTCGCCACCGTCCCGGGCCCGCCCGGGACCCTCGACCGCGACGCCCTCGATCACCAAGCCCTCGACCTCGATCTCGACGCCCTCGACCTCTCCCGCGAGCCCGCCACCGCCCCCGCCGTGCCCCTGCACCCGGACCAGCTCGCCTACGTCATCCACACCTCCGGCTCCACCGGCCGGCCCAAGGGCGTCGCCGTCGCCCACGGACCCCTGGCTCGAAGGGTGGTTCGAGACCCNCTCTCCCGCGAGCCCGCCACCGCCCCCGCCGTGCCCCTGCACCCGGACCAGCTCGCCTACGTCATCCACACCTCCGGCTCCACCGGCCGGCCCAAGGGCGTCGCCGTCGCCCACGGACCCCTGGCCGCCCATCTGCGCGCCACCGGCGCCCTCTACGAGACCGGACCCGACACCCGCGAACTCCACGTCCTCTCCATGAGCTTCGACGGCGCCCACGAGCGCTGGATGGTGCCCCTCGCCTTCGGCGSCTGCCTCGTCCTCAAGCCCGACGGCCTCTGGACCCCGCGCGAGGCCCTCGACGCCATGGAGCGCCACCGCGTCAGCCATGCGGGCTTTCCCACCGCCTACATGCACGCCCTGGCCCGCGAGGCCGCCGCCGGACCCGCCCCCAGCCCGCGCTCCTACGCCTTCGGCGGCGAGGCCCTCTCGCGCGAGAGCTTCGGGCTCATCGCRCGGGCCTTGCGCCCGCGCTTCCTCGTCAACGGCTACGGCCCCACCGAGACGGTGATCTCGCCCCTGGCCTGGAAGACCGACGGACGGGCCGGCGTCGAGGACGCCTACGCGCCGATCGGCCGGGCGGTCGGCCCGCGCCGCGCCCTGRTCCTCGACGCSGCCCTGGAGCCGGTGCCGGTGGGGGTGACGGGCGAGCTCTACCTCGCCGGCGMYTGCCTGGCGCGGGGCTATCTCGGACAGCCCGGCCAGACGGCGGCCCGCTTCCTGCCCGACCCCTACGGGGCGCCCGGGGCRCGGCTCTACCGCACSGGCGAYCTCGCCCGCTGGCGGGCGGACGGGACGGTGGCGTATCTCGGGCGRGCGGACGCGCAGGTGAAGCTGCGCGGCTTCCGGATCGARCTCGGCGAGGTCGAGGCGGCCCTGCTCGCCCAGGAGACGGTGGCGGGCGCCGCCGCCGCCCTGCGGGACGGGCCGGCGGGTCCGCGCCTGGTGGGCTACGTGGTGGCGGCCCCCGGGGCGGCGCCGGCGGAGGSGCCCTTGCGGGCGGCCCTRGCGCGGCGGCTGCCGGATTACCTGGTGCCGGGCCGGATCGTGGTGCTGGCCGCCCTGCCGCTGACGCCGGGGGGCAAGCTCGACCGGGCGGCCCTGCCGGCGCCCGCCGACCTCCCGGCCGAGGCGGCCYCGGCCCGCCCGCTCAGCGAGACCGAGGCCGTCGTCGCGCGCATCTGGGCCGAGGCCCTCGGCCTCACAACCATCCACCCCGATCAGAACTTCTTCGAGGCCGGCGNCGGCCCGCCCGCTCAGCGAGACCGAGGCCGTCGTCGCGCGCATCTGGGCCGAGGCCCTCGGCCTCACAACCATCCACCCCGATCAGAACTTCTTCGAGGCCGGCGCGCATTCCCTCACGGCCCTGCGGGTGCTGACCGCCCTGGGAACGGCCTTTCCGGGCCGCGCGCCCACCATCGCGGACCTGTTCAACAACCAGACCGTGGCGACCCTGGCGGCGGCGCTCAGCGCCGACGCGGTCGGCACGCCCCAGGTGGTGCACCTCTCACGCACCGGGACCCGCCCGATGCTCTACTGCTTCCCAGGCCTGATGGTGAACACCCGCGAATACGCGCCCCTGGTGCGCCGCCTCGGGCCGGACCAGCCGGTGACCGGCTTCGTGTGCTACTCGCTCACCGAGGCCCGCAAGAGCGTGGTCTCGGTGGAGGACATCGCCGCGCGCTACGCGGAGACCATCCGGGCGGAGTGCGCGGGCAGGCCCTGCACCCTGCTCGGCTGGTCCTGGGGCGGGGTGCTCGCCTACGAGGCCGCCCGGATGCTGGGCTCGGACGTGGACCTGACCTTCGTCGGCATGCTCGATGTCTGCGACATCGACGTGAACTTCGCGGTCGGCGCCCTGCCGCGTCTGTCGCCGGAGGCGCGCAGCGCCCGGCAGGCGCAGGTCGCCCTCTGGCTCGAGCGCTCGCCGATGCGGGCCGACTGGGAGGACCTGTTCCGGCGCATGGACGAGGGCCTGACGGCGCAGTTCCTCGCCTACGTCGCCGCCTCCGGCCCGCTGCCCGCCGACGGGCCGGGCCTCGGCAGCAAGGAATTCGAGCTCTGGACCTTCGTGGACAACACGCTGCTGTACCGGGGATACCGAGCCGCGGCCTTCGATGTCCCGATCCGGGTCTGGCTCGCCGGGGAATCGCTCGCGCGGGGGCTCAACCACGTGGATTGGAGCCGCTACTCCCGGCACGTGCTCAGCCGCGATGTCATTCCCGGCGTCACCCACCGGGAAATCGTCGATTCGGCCGACTTCCACGCCAGTTTCGCGGCCCGCCTGGACGCGGGCCGGGCCTGAGGAGCGCTCAGGATTCGTCGAAGACCTCCAGGACAGGGCTCGCCGCCACCGTGAAGCCGAGGCGCCGGTAGAGGCGCTCGACCGGGCCTTCGCCGACGCATTGCAGGAACACCGTCCCGGCGCCGGTCTCCGCCGCGCAGCGGAGGGCGGCCCGCGTCGCCTGGGCGCCGAGACCCCGGCCCTGGCGGGACGCGCGAGTGCCGACATTGTACAGGCCCGCCAGGGGGCCGGCCCGGTAGAGCGAAGCGCAGGCCACCGGCACGCCCGCCTCGCTCAGGGTGAGGTGCCGGGTCTCGACCCCCGGCACTGCCCGCGCCGCGGCCAGGAGCGGCACGAAGACCGCCTGCGCCACGGCGTTGAACGCGGGCTCCGCGTAGAGGTCGCCGCAGACCGAGAGGAAGGCGTCGCCGGGGGCGGGGGCCGTCTCCACCGTCAGGTCGATTCCCTCCGGCGGGGCGGCCTCCGACGCATCGGAGCCCCGCACCATCCACCGGGTCGGGTAGCGGGCGAGGCAGGCCGGCTCCGCATCCGGATCGGCCGGCGCCTCGTCGTCGAGGGCGAGGCGCGCGGGCCGGCGTCCGTGCCGGCGGGCCATGGCCGCCATCCAGCCGAGATCCCGCGTGCCGATGGCCAGATTGAAGCCCGGCTCGGGCAGGGCGGACCAGACGTAGCACCCGCCGGCGGGGGCCGGCTCGACGCCGGCCACGTAGCATCCCGCCTGCATCCGCAGATGCGCGTTAAGCAGCGTCGTGAAGTCCGTTTCGGGCCGAAACTCGGTTCGAACCATGGATTCCGCCTCTCGCGTCGCTTCGCCAGGGAGCACAGGGGCAAGACGATTCCTGTCCGCCGATTGTATCATAGATAGCAACTGCAGAAGACTATTGCCCATCGACAGGGTATTTTTGAATTGGAACTCTTCTAATTCCAGATATCATTTTCAAGTACAAGCTTGAATTCGTCAGCGATATGCCGACATAGCCTCGCTTGTGAAATCGACGATCGCGGATAACGCGGGCCCGGGCGCCGAGCCCGCTCCGTTTCCGAAGGATCGTCGCGGCCATCACGATGAGGAAGGCTGTCGATGACACAGACCCGGGCTCCCGTGCCCCCGCAGGGCTCCTCCCCCGCCATCGCCACCCTGCTCGCCGCTCTGGTGCGCGAGCAGGCCACCCTGGTGGACGTCGCCGCCCGCATCCTGCGTGACCGCGCCACCGCGGAGGACGTGGTGCAGGACGTCGTCCTCAAGCTGTGCGAGGCTTCGGTCTGTCCCGAGGTCGCGGCGCCCGCGCCGTACCTGCGCCGCATCGTCCGCAATGCCGCGATCGATTGCGCCCGCCGCCATCTGCGCGAGCGCTGCCGCCTGGCGCCGGACGCCGAGGCGGATGCCGTGCCGGCGCCCTGCACCTGCCCGCAGGCGCACATGGAGCGCTGCGAGGCGCTCCGCGCCGTCCTGGCCGCCCTGGCGGAAACGCCCGAGCGCACCCGACGGGTCTTCCTCGCCCACCGCATCGACGGCGTGCCCCAGAACGTGCTGGCCCGGGAAGCCGGCATCTCGCCGACGCTGGTGAACTTCATGATCCGGGACGGCACCGCCCTGTGCCGGGCCGCGGCGGCGTGAGGCTGGATCAGGTCCGGCGCGGATCGGCGTCAGCGATCCGGCAAAGATCTCTTCAGACGAGACGAAGAACAGAGACCGCTTCGTGAATGAACAATACCTGCGACATTCTAATTAGAACGATTACAAAACAAGCATCTCTGTTGTTTCCGCATCGCCCATCCTTTAGGGCTGGCCGATCTGAGACATCGCTCGATCGGCTCGAATTGCACATCCGCGCGTACGGGGAGACCATCCTGTGACATTGCTGGCGGCCGAGGCCCAGGTCCATCTCGCCGATGCCGAGCGGCACGTGGCGCATCTCTGCGAGCATTTCGAGGAGCACGACTTCCTCGTCGAGGCCGCGCCCGGGCGTGCCCGGATCGCCTTCGACATCGGGACCGGTA
Source organism: Methylobacterium sp. Leaf104 (assembly GCF_001422885.1). GTDB lineage: Bacteria > Pseudomonadota > Alphaproteobacteria > Rhizobiales > Beijerinckiaceae > Methylobacterium. Next base: position 463,696 of record NZ_LMMZ01000023.1, read on the forward strand.
GCCTGGAGATCGACCGGGATCGCCTCACCCTGCGGGCCGAGGCCGACGACACCACCCGGCTCGCCGCCATCAAGTTCATGCTCGCCCAGCACCTGCAGGAGCTGCCGGGTGCGGCGGAGGCCAGGCTGATCTGGACCGGGGACGGCTGCGCGGACACCACCCTGCCGAGCCTGCGCGAGGTCCGGGTCCGGCGGATCGAGGATCTGACCCCGCACCTGCGCCGCATCACCTTCGGGGGCCAGGATCTCGCCCGCTACGACGCGCCGGACATGCACATCCACCTGCTGATCCCGCCCGAGGGCCAGCCGCCGGTCTGGCCGGTGCCGGGCGCCAACGGGATCCCGGTCTGGCCGGAGGGGCCGTCCGCGCCGGCTATGCGCACCTACACCGTCCGTCGGGTCGATGCGGCGGCCGGCGAGATCGCGGTGGACTTCGTCCTGCACGATGCGCCCGGTCCGGGGGCGGCCTTCGCCGCGCGGGCCCGCTTCGGCGACGTCGTCGGGTTGCTGGGGCCGGGCGGCCGGGGCGTCGCGCAGGCGGACTGGTATCTGCTGGCCGGCGACGAGACGGCGCTGCCGGCCATCGCCCGCATCCTCGAGCGCCTCTCCCCGGAGGCCACCGGCGTCGCGGTGATCGAGGTCGGCGAGGTGGCCGACGAACTGGACCTGGCGCATCCGGAGGGAATCGCCCTGCACTGGCTGCACCGGACGGGCGCACCGGCGGGATCCACGCTCCGGTTGGCCGAGGCCGTGAAGGCGGTTCCGATTCCGCAGGACCGCAGCGTCTTCGCCTGGGCCGGCACCGAGTTCGAGACCTTCAAGGCCCTGCGCGCCCATTGGCGCAAGACCTGCGGCCTGCCCCGCGACCGGCACCTCGCGGTGGCCTATTGGCGGCGCGGGCACAGCGAGGACGCGGACGCGTAGGGACCCGCGATGGCCGCCTTCGGCTTCCTCGACGTCGCGCCCCTGCGCGCGAGCCCGGGCTTCCGGCTGCTCTACGCGGCGCGGGCCGCCTCCTTCCTGGCCTTCGGGGTGCTCGGCGTCGCCGTCAGCCTGCAGACCTACGCGCTCACGGACTCGTCCCTTCAGGTGGCGCTGCTGAACGCCGCCGTGGCGGGGCCGATGGCCCTGTCGCTGATGGTCGGCGGCTGGCTCGCCGACCGCTTCGACCGGCGCACCGTGATGGTGTGGTCCCGGACCGCGCACCTGGCCGCGATCCTGATCCTGATGGGCAACGCGGCCCTGGCCGAGCCGGGAATCCTGCCGATCTTCGCGGCCGCCGTGGTGGGCGGGGCGACCTTCGGCTTCGGCATGCCGGCCCTGATGGCCGCGACCCCGGCCCTGGTCGGGCGCGAGCACCTCGCCGGGGCGGCCGCTCTCACCGCCGTGGCGGCTCAGGCCGGCGCCATCGCGGGGCCGTTCCTCGCCGGGGCGATCACAGCGCGGATGGGCCTGGTCGCCTGCTACGGACTGGTGGCGCTGGCCTCGGGCCTGACGCCGATCCTGCTCGCTCGGCTGCCGCGCCTGCCGCCGGCGCGCGGCGAGCCCGGCGGCGACGCGCCGTCGGATCGGACGGGCGGCCTCCGGTTCCTGCTGCGCTCGCCCCTGGTCCTCAATCTCCTGCTCATCGACCTCGTCGCCCTGGTCTTCGCGGTGCCCTACGTGCTCCTGCCCGAACTCGCCGCCCGCGCCTTTCGCGGCGACGCCGACAGCCTCGGCCTCCTCTACACCGCGCCCGCTTTGGGCGCCCTGATCGGCGCCCTCGGCTCCGGCCGTGCCGGGGCGAGCCCCTGGGCGGGACGCTGGCTGCTCGCCTGCGTGGCGGTCTGGGCCGGAGCCTGCCTCGCCCTCGGCCTCGTCGGCGGCCTCGTCCCGGCCCTCCTCGTCCTCGCCATCCTGGGGGCCGCCGCGAGCCTGGCCGGCATCCTGCGCGCCGCCCTGATCCAGCGCGCCACGCCGGACGCGATGCTCGGCCGGGTCTCGGGCCTCTGGGTGCTGGAGGAGACCCTCGGCCCGGCGCTCGGTGGCATGCAGATGGGCACCAGCGCGCATCTCGCCTCCGCACGCCTCGCCCTGGTGACGGGCGGAGGGCTCTGCCTCGCAGCGACGGCCGGTTTCGCGGCCCTCATCCCCAGCCTCCGGCGCGCGAGCCTCGCGCCCGAGAAGCGCCCCGAGACCGGCCATGCCGGGCTGGTTCCGGCCGATGCGCGCTGAAACCCGTCGCCGGATCGTCCTCGGATGGATTCTCGTCCTCCTCGCCGCGTCGCTGCCGGCGCGGGGGGAACCTCCGGGACCACGCGTCGCCGCCCTCGACTGGGGCGCGGTGGAACTGCTGCTCGGCCTCGGCGTCGTGCCCGTCGGCGTGACCCAGCCGAAGGGCTACAACCGCACCGTCGTGGCGCCCGCCCTGCCGCCGGGCGTCACCGATCTCGGCCTCGTCGTGGAGCCCAATCTCGAGGTCCTGGCCCGGCTGAAGCCCGACCTCATCCTGGGCAACCCCCTCCAGGTGGCCAGCCAGGGCGATTCCCTCCGCCGGATCGCGCCGACCGAGGCGGTCTCGATCTACGCCCAGGCCGGCACGCCCTACGCCCAGGCCCGGGCCGAAACCCGGCGCATCGCCGCGCTGATCGGGCGCGAGTCCGCCGCCGAGGCCCTGGAGACGCGCACCGAGGCGCTGCTGGAAACCCTCGCGGCGGAGGCCTGCCCCGGCGACCGGCGACCGGTCTTCCTCGTCTGGATCGTCGATCACCGCAACGTGGTGGTCTACGGCCGCAACAGCCTGTTCCAGACGGTGCTCGACCGGCTCGGCCTCGCCAATGCCTGGACCGGGGCGACCAACGCCTACGGCTTTGCCGCCCTCGGCATCGAGCAACTCGCCGCAGGTCCGCCCGACGCCCGCATCGTCCATATCGGCCCGATCCGCTCGGATGCCGCCCGCGCCCTGGCGTCGAGCCGGCTTTGGCAGACGCTCCCGGCGGTCCGCGATCACCGGGTCACCGTGCTGCCGCCGGTCTGGTTCTACGGCGGATTGCCGGCGATCGCGCGCTTCGCCGGTCTGATGGCGGACCGGCAACGGGAGACCTGTCCGCGTGGCTGAGGCGCGGGCCATCGCGGGCGCCCCCGCGCGCCGCCCCTCCGGCACGGCGCTGCTCATCGGGGCCGTGTGCCTCGCGGCCGCGCTCCTCACCCTGCGCAGCCTCACGGCGGACCTGCCCCTGGCGCGGGCCCTGTCCGCCCTGTGGACCCCGGACTGGACCGACATCCACCAGGTCATCCTGCACGAGAGCCTCGCCCCCCGCCTCGCCACCGCCTGGCTCGCCGGCGCGGCGCTCGCCCTGTCCGGGACCGTGCTGCAGCAGGTCCTGCGCAATCCCCTGGCCTCGCCCTCGACCCTCGGGATCTCGGCCGGCGCGCAGCTCGCCCTGGCGCTCGCCTCGCTGTTCGCCCCCAGCCTGTTCGCGAATGGGCGCGAGGCGGTGGCGCTCGCGGGAGCCGGTCTCGCGGCGCTCGCGGTCTTCGCCCTCGGCCGGAACCGGGGCTTCGCGCCCCTCGGGCTGCTGCTCGCCGGGCTCGTGGTCGAGCTCGCCTGCGGGGCGATCCAGACCCTCCTGGTCATCCTGCACCAGGAGCGCCTGTTCGGGCTGTTCGTCTGGGGTGCCGGGTCGCTGGCCATGAACGACTGGTCGGCCCCGGCCTACCTCGCGCCGCGCCTCGCGGTCGCCGCCGGGCTCGTGGCCCTGATGGTCCGGCCGCTCGCGCTCCTCGACCTCGACGAGACCAACGCGCGCAGCCTCGGGCTCGGCCTCGGGCCGGCCCGCCTCGGCGCCCTGGTGATCGCGGTGGCGCTCGCCGGCTTCGTGGTGAGTGGCGTCGGCGTGATCGGCTTCGTCGGCTTCGCCGCGCCGATCCTGGTGCGGCTGACCGGCACCCGGCGCCTGCGCGACCGCCTGATCGCCGCGCCGCTGCTGGGGGGCGCCCTGCTCTGGCTCACCGATGCGGTGGTGCTGGCCCTCGGCCCCCTGGTCTCGCTGCCGACCGGCGCCTTCGCGGCGCTCCTCGGCGTGCCGCTGCTGCTCTGGCTGCTGCCGCGCCTGCGCGGGGTCGGAAGTCTGCACCACGCCACCGAGGCGACGGCGCGCGCGCCGAGGCCCTGGCGCCGCATCGCCGCCTGGGGCGCGCTGTTGGCGCTCCTGTCCGTCGGCGCCCTGGTGCTCGGCCGGCAGGAGGGCGGCTGGGTCGTCAGCCTCGGCGATGGCTTCGCCGAGGTGATGCCCTGGCGCTGGCCGCGCGTCGTCGCCTCGCTGGCCGCGGGCGCGACCCTGGCACTGGCCGGCGCCCTGGTCCAGCGCCTCACCGGCAACCCCCTCGCGAGCCCGGAGGTCCTCGGCGTGAGCGCGGGAGCGGCCTTCGGACTGATCGTCGTCAGCCTGCTCGTCGCCCTGCCGGACCGGGCGATGCTCCTCGGCGCGGGCGGCGCCGGCGCCGTGGTCTCCCTCCTGGCGATCCTGGCGCTCGGCCGGCGGGCCGCCCTCGCACCGGAACAGATGCTGCTCGCCGGCATCGCCCTGACCACGGGCTTCGGCGCGCTCCTCACCATCCTGATGATCAGCGGCGATCCGGCGGTGGTGATGCTGCGGGCCTGGACGGCGGGTTCCACCGCGCGGGTGGCGCCCGACGATGCCGTCGCGGCCCTGGCGCTCCTCGGGATCGGGGCGGCCTGCCTGCCCCCGGTGGTGCGGTGGCTCGACCTGATGCCGCTGGGGGACTCCACCGGGCAGGCCCTCGGCCTGAGTCTGGGGGGAAGCCGCCTCGCCATCCTGACGCTGGCGGCCCTGCTCACGGCGGCCGGAACCCTCGTCGCCGGTCCCCTGAGCTTCGTCGGTCTCGTGGCGCCGCAGGTGGCGCGGCTCGCCGGCCTGGCGCGGGCCGCGCCCCATCTCGCGGGCTCCGCCCTCGCCGGCGCGCTGATCATGGTGGCGGCGGATTTCGTCGGCCGGATGGCGTTCTTCCCCGACCAGCTTCCGGCCGGCCTCGTCGCGGCCCTGGTGGGCGCGCCTTTCATGATGTGGCTGCTGGCCCGACGGTAAGTCTTCGAGTTTTTACTTATTCCAAAGTGTTGATGTGTTGAATCAACAACGCCATATTGAAATATGTGAAACGGTCGCACAGTCAGCTTGATCAATAGCCTCCCGCATGCGCACCTCGTCGTCGCAAGATAAGTTCGCCTGCTTAGAATAACTCCAGAATTCAGTCGGGAGCATTCGGCAAGTGCCCTTTTGACGGATCTCGCTGATCCCGTCTGCTGCATGACGTCAAGATCGGCATCGGAAAGCATTCCCCATGATCCAGGTCGACCTCCTTCCCGCTTCCTGCAGGTCCGCGCGTCCCGGTCGCCGGATCGGCGCGGCGGGCGTTTCCGCCCTCGCACTGGCGGCGATGGTGCCGGCCCTGGGGTGCGCCACGGCCCTGGCGCAGGGCGCGGGCGGCACCGCGGCGGTGCAGCTCGAAACCCTGTCGGTGGCCGGTTCGGGGACCGGCATCCCGGCCGGCACCGCGAGCGCGCTGAAGGCGGCCACGTCGTACGTGGTCCCGAATTCGAACACCGGCACCAAGACCGACACCCCCTTGCGCGAGGTGCCCCAGTCGGTCTCGGTGGTGACGCAGAAGCAGATCGAGGACCGCGGCGTCCAGAACCTCGCCGACGCCCTGGGCTACAGCGCCGGCGTGGTCACCTCGCCGCAGGGACAGGACGGGCGATTCGACCAGCTCATCATCCGGGGCTTCGACCAGACCCAGCGCGGCATCTACAAGGACGGCCTGCGCCTGCCGCAGACCAGCTTCTCGGGCTTTCCAATCGAGCCCTACGGCGTCGAGCGCATCGACGTGCTGCGCGGACCGAGCTCGGGCCTGTTCGGGCTCAATGATCCGGGCGGCCTCGTCAACTTCATCACCAAGAAGCCCCTCGCGGTTCCCTATCGCGAGATCTTCGGCGGGTATGGCAGCTTCAACCGCAAGCAGTTCGGCTTCGACCTGAGCGGCCCGGTCAACCCCGAGAAGACGATCCTCTACCGCGTGACCGGCCTGCTGCGCGAAGGCGGCACGCAGGTGGACGATGCGCCGCTGGACCGGATCTACATCGCCCCCGCGGTCACCTTCGCGCCGTCGGCCGATACGAGCCTGACGCTGCTCGGCAACTATCAGAAGGACCGCACGGGCGACACCTTCCGGGCCATTCCGCGCGACTACACCAACGGCAGCAATCCCTATCGAGCGCGGCTGCGCAGCCGCTTTCTCGGAGAGCCGAACTTCTCGCGCTTCCTCGCCGAGCACTTCGAGGGCGGATACCAGTTCTCGCACCGGTTCGACGATTCCTGGACCGTGCGCCAGAACCTGCGCTACGCCCATGCCTCGACGGACTACAACGCCGTCTATGCTACCGACAGCAGCCCGGCGGCGCCCAACATCCTGGGGCGCTCGGCGCAGACCTGGCTGGAGGAGTACGGCGTCTTCACCGTCGACACGCAGCTCCAGCACGATTCCCAGTTCGGCCGCATCAAGAACACCGCGCTGGTCGGCGTCGACTACAGCAAGATCAACAACAAGAGCAATCAGTTCGGCGGGCCGTCCGCCGCGCTCCTCGGCGCCGGTCCCCTGGTCGGCCCCCTCGACATCCTGAACCCGGTCTACGGCACGGGCGTCGCCACCCTGCCGCAGACGCGGCTCGCGCGCATCGACCAGGAGCAGGTCGGCCTCTACGCCCAGGACCAGGTCAAGTTCGACGACCGCTGGGTGCTCAGCCTCAACGGCCGCTACGACTGGGTGACGACGAAGACGACCGCCACCAACCCGCCGATCGACGCCGTGCGCCAGCAACTCGACGCCTTCGGAATTCCCAACGCGATTCCCGCCGTCTTCGGCGCGAACCAGGATGCCCAGGCCTTCAGCGGCCGGGCCGGCCTGTCCTATCTCTTCGACAACGGCCTGACGCCCTACGTCTCGGCGGCGCGCTCCTTCAACGTGCTGCCGGTCTACGTCCAGCAGAGCACGACCCAGACCATTCCGGGCCTTGGCGCGATCCCGACCTCGTACAACATCCTCCCGCCCAAGCCCGAGCGCGGCGAGACCATCGAGGCCGGCGTGAAGTTCCAGCCGCCGGGTGCCGCGAGCTCGATCCTGTTCTCGGTGTTCGACACCAAGAAGACCAACGCGCTGACCTTCGACCCCACCGATCCGCTGCAGCAGGCGTTCTACCAGGTCGGTGAGATCTCGGTGAAGGGCTTCGAGACCGAGGCCACCGTGGATCTGCTCAATGGGTTCAAGCTGATCTCCTCGGCGACCGTCCTGAGCGCCGAGGTGACCAAGGACGAACCCCCTGCCGGCGCCCTGAGCGCGGTCGGGCGGCGCCCGATCCAGGTGCCGAACTTCACCGCCGCCACCTGGGCCGACTACACGGTGCAGGACGGACCCTTCCGCGGCCTCGGCCTCGGCGCCGGCTTCCGCTACGTCGGCGCCAGCTTCGGCGACCCTCAGAACACCATCCGGGTGCCGGATTACTTCCTGGTCGATGCCGCGATTCGCTACCAGTACGAGAACTGGCGCTTCCAGGTGGCGGCCAACAACCTGCTCGACCGCGTCTTCGTCGGCACCTGCTCGCAGCAGATCGGCTTCGTGGGCTGCAACTACGGCGAAGGCCGCCGCGTCACCGGAACCGTCAGCTATCGGTGGTGACCCGCCTTCGATCGTCGAGGGCCGGCCGGTCGGGCCGGCCTCGGCGTCAGTCCGCGAACTTGTAGCGTGCGCAGAGCTTGTTGCCGTCCGGGTCGCGCAGGTAGGCGAGATAGATCCGGCCCATCGGCGTCCGGCGCTCGCCCGGCGGGTTTTCCACGGAGGTGCCCCCGTGGGTGACACCCGCTTCGTGCCAGGCGCTGGCCTGGTCCGGGCCGTCCATCGCGAACCCGATGGTCCCTCCGTTGGCAGCGGTCGCGGCTTCCCCGTTGATCGGCCTGGTGATGACGAACCGGCTGCCGCGATGCGCGTAGACCAGACGTCCCAGGGCATCCGTCGTGCCGGGCTCGCCGCCGACGGCTGCGAACAGCGCGTCGTAGAACGTCTTCGACCTGGCCAGGTCGTTGCTGCCGATCACCATATGGCTGAACACGTCGTCGCCTCCCTCGCTCGTTGGGCCGCAGGGCTACCGCGACCGAGGCCATCGCTGCAACCACGACCCTGTTCGGTCGCCCAGCATGACAGTCCGGGAAGCTGAACGATCCGCCCTGCCGAACCATGCGTGGAGCAGGCGGCGGAATGGCCAGCGTCCGATCCGGACCATGCAGGGCGTGGAGCACCGGCCCTATGCAGCGAGAGCCGACGCGGGCGGCCCGATCTTGACCGAGAGAGCGTCGGAGCAAGAACAACCAAAACTCCACTTCCTGGTATTCCGAATACTACATACCAAAAATTGATCTTGTTGCTTGCGTTATTTCTACTATCTTCGGCTCATTCACTCTCTCGCCGGAGGAATAATGCCTTACACTGCCCATCATCTTTACAGCCGAGAGGATGTCACGGTTGCGCTCGGCACATCATCCTCGCGAAAGTTGCGGGCTGAGTCGGATGCCGATGCAGTCGCCGAGGCCAACATCTGGCTGCTGTCGTCGCGGATCGTGGCCCGCATCGCCGGTGACGCGCCGCCCGTGGCCGAAGTCATCTGGAAAGACGGCGAAGTTTTCGCCTGTGTGAGGATGGAGCCGCAGCCAGAACCGACCGGAGGCGGCTGAACCTGCATCGCCGGGAGGATGGCGAGGCGCCGCGCCGCCGAGCGCCTGTGCGGGAGGCCGGCACCGTTCGCCTCGACGAATCCGGCGCCCCGGCAATCGGCACCGCCATGGCGATGGCGATGGCCGGGGCCTATCCGGAGGGAGAGCGCGGCCGTGCGGTACGGATCGCGACTCTCTGCGGCGATGGGGCAGGGGAGGTCCACAAGCCCCAAGGTCCACAAGCCCCAAGGTCCACAAGCCCCACGAAAGGAAGATCCCTGAGACTGCGGCGCTGCGTTGGGGATTGATACCTTGGTCCGAACAGCCCTGTGCCTGGTGATGCTTCTGGCATCGGCCGTGCCGTCGGCCTCCGAGCCGTGGCTGAAACCGCTCTTCGTCCGATTGCCGCCGCTTGCGGTCGAGGGCGACCAGGGCCGCCCGGCCGTGCCCCAGACCAGGGCCGCGTTGCAGGAAGCGAACGCCAAGGCCGCGGCCCTGATGAACGCCTTCGAACACCGCATCGGGCAGAAGGCCCATCGCGCGATGAGCTCGATCTGTCAGGGCTGCGCGCTCTCCGCCCAGGCGGCGAGACGACCCATCAGACCCATGGAAGCCACCGCCCTCACGGAGGAGCACATCGTCGACGATCCGGCTCAGGCTCCGGCCGACTGAGCCGGGACGCCCGCACCGCCTGCACCGGCGACGTGACCTCCCCGGGCCACGTGCCTCTCCGTCCGGATGCCGCGTCCGCATCCCGTGACCGGCGAGATCCTGAAGGCCAGGGCGAGCAAGCCCCCGACGCCGGGGCTTGACCGGTCGACGAGGGCCCCGCGCTCGATCTCCGAGGCCCGACCGTCTCGCGACGGGTCCCCCCGACGGCCAGGCATTCGGGGCGCAGGGGCCGACCGTCATCGACAACCGGCGGTGCCCCGCAGAGCCGGAGGGTCTTCCGGACCGGGCGGCGCGCACGCGCCGTCCCGGGGTTCCAGGCGCACGGGACGGCGCGTGCGCGCCCGCACAGGCTTGCGACCGGTCGCGGCCTGCCTGTCTGGCCTCGCCCGGCGCGGCAACCACATGAGGTCACCGACGGGCGCGGCGCAGGCCGTGCGCCGTCCGTTCGTCCCTGCCGCTTGTCCTTGAAACAACGTGAGCGTCCCCATGACTGCCCTGTCCGACCCGATCCGCATCGGCGCGATCGACGCCAAGAACCGCGTCTTCATGGCGCCGCTGACCCGCGGCCGCGCCACCCGCGAGCACGTCCCGACCCCCCTCATGGTGGAGTATTACCGCCAGCGCGCCGGCGCGGGCCTGATCCTCACCGAGGCGACCGGCATCTCACAGGAAGGCCTGGGCTGGCCCTTCGCGCCGGGCATCTGGTCCGACGAGCAGGTCGAGGCCTGGAAGCCGGTGGTCCGGGCCGTGCACGAGGCCGGCGGCAGGATCGTCTGCCAGCTCTGGCACATGGGGCGCATCGTGCACCCGGACTTCCTCGGCGGCGAAAAGCCGATCTCGGCCTCGGCCACCACGGCCCCGGACGCCGCCCACACCTACGAGGGGAAGAAGCCCTACGCCGAGGCCCGGGCGCTGCCCGCCGACGAGATCCCCCGCCTCCTGGCCGATTATGACCGCGCCGCCCGCAACGCCATCCGGGCCGGGTTCGACGGCGTGCAGATCCACGCCGCGAACGGCTACCTCATCGACCAGTTCCTGCGCGACGGCGCGAACTTCCGGACCGACGCCTATGGCGGCTCCATCGAGAACCGCATCCGCCTCCTCACCGAGGTGACGCGGACGGTGGCCGATGCCGTGGGCAAGGACCGCACCGGCGTGCGCCTGTCGCCCAACGGGGCGATCCAGGGCGTGGACGATTCGAACCCCGACGCCCTGTTCGGGGCCGCCGCGGCCGCCCTGTCGAAGATCGGCATCGCGTTCCTCGAGCTGCGCGAGCCGGGACCGAACGGCACCTTTGGCACGGCCAACCATCCGCCGGTCGCCCCGACCATGAAGGCGGCCTTCGACGGCCCCCTGATCCTGAACTCGGATTACGACGGCCCCCGCGCGCAGGCGGCCCTCGACGAGGGCCGTGCCGACGCCGTCGCCTTCGGGCGCCCGTTCATCGCCAACCCCGATCTGCCCGAGCGGCTGTTCACGGGAGCGGCCCTGAACAAGGACGTGGCGAAGACCTGGTACAGCCAGGGTCCGGAAGGCTACGTCGATTATCCGACGCTGGATGCGGCGAAGGCCGCCTGATCGGCGATCCGATGGGATTGCGGCCGTCTCCTGTTTCGTTCTCGGAAGGAGACGGCCCGTCGACGGAGGACGGACGCACCCTGCGCCAATTTGTGCGGATCGCCTCGGTAGAGGTCGGCGCTATCGCTCGGACCAGAGACACCCTATGTGTTGCGATCGACGAGGATAGCCGCTTTTGCCTTCGACCGACGCCTGCTCAGTCGCACCGACCGGATGGACCGAGTCCGATCGGCTGGCGGAGCTCGCCAGCCTCGATCTGGCCGCGTCCGGGCGGGAAGCCGTCTACGACGACCTGACCCGCATCGCGGCGCTGCTCTGCGACGCGCCCATCGCGCTGGTGAGCCTCGTCGAGGCGGACCGGCAATGGTTCAAGGGCCGGGTCGGGCTCGAACTGCCCGAGACGTCCCGGCAAATGTCCATCTGCTCGCACGCCATCGCGGCCGGGACGCTCCTCGTCATCCCGGACCTGACCCGCGACCCGCGCACCCGCGACAACCCCCTCGTCACCGGGGAGCGCCAGCTCCGGTTCTATGCCGGCGCGATCATCCGCTCGCGCGCGGGCTATCCCCTCGGCACCCTGTGCGTCCTCGACCGGGTCCCGCGGCCCGATGGGATCACCCCGGTCCAGGCCGAGATGCTGGAGGCCCTGGCACGGCAGGCCGCGACGCTGATCGAGCTGAACCGGACGCGCGGCGAGGTCGAGGCCCGCGAGGCGGAACTCGAGGCGAGCGAGCGCCGCTTCCGGGTGATGACCGGCGCCATGCCGCAGATGGTCTGGACGACGCAGCCCGACGGCTACCACGACTTCTACAACGACCGCTGGTACGAATTCACCGGCATGCCGCCCGGCTCGACCGACGGCGAGGCCTGGAACGGGATGTTCCATCCCGACGACCAGGAGCGGGCCTGGACGCGCTGGCGCCACAGCCTGGCCACCGGCGAGCCCTACGAGGTCGAGTACCGCCTGCGCCACCATTCCGGGGCCTATCGCTGGACCCTCGGCCGGGCGATGCCGCTCTCGGATGCCGATGGGCGCATCGAGCGCTGGTTCGGCACCTGCACCGACATCGAGGACCTGAAGCGGGCGGAGGCTGAGGCACGCAAGCTCGCCGCCATCGTCGAGCAGTCGCAGGACTTCATCGGCATGGCCGACCGCGAGGGATTGGTCCAGCACATCAACGAGGCCGGACGGCGCCTCGTCGGGCTGCCGGACGTCACCGCCGTGGCCGGAACCCAGATCCTCGACTACTTCATGCCCGAAAGTCAGGCGCTCGTCACCGGGACGGTCCTGCCCGCCGTCGAGCGGCAGGGCTGGTGGGAGGGCGAGCTCGCCTTCCGGCACTTCGGCACGGGGGACGGGATCGCGGTCCTCTACAACATCTTCCCGGTCCGCGACGACGAGGGCCGCTTCGTCGGCTACGCCACCGTCACCCGCGACCTGCGCGAGCGCAAACGGGCGGAAGAGGCGCAGGATCTGCTGATCAAGGAGCTCTCGCACCGGATCAAGAACATCTTCGCGGTGGTCGGCGGCATCGCCGGCCTCTCGGCCCGCACCGATCCGGCCGCGCGCCCCTTCGTCTCGGCCTTCCGCGAGCGCCTCGGCGCCCTGGCGCAGGCCCACGAATACGTCCGGCCGCACTCGCCCGCCAGCGCCCCCGCGGTGAAGGGCCAGACCCTGTTCGGCCTGATGCGCCTGATCATGGCGGCCTACGTGCAGGACGGCCGCGCGCGGATCGTCGTCGACGGCGACGACGTCGCCGTGGGAGAGCGCGCCGCAACCGCGCTCGCCCTCATCATGCACGAGCAGGCCACGAACGCGATGAAGTATGGCGGCCTGTCGACCGAGGCCGGCAGCGTCCGCCTCACCGGCCTCCGCGACGGGCCATCCTACATCCTGACCTGGGCGGAGAGCGGCGGCCCGACCGTGACCGGACCGCCCACCCGGCAGGGCTTCGGCACGGTCCTGGCCCAGCGCAGCGTCGTCGGGCAGCTCGACGGCACCCTGGAGCAGGATTGGGCCCCGGGCGGCCTCGTCATGCGCCTCGTCGTGCCGGTGGACAATCTCGGTTCGTGAGCCCGCGTCCGTATCGCCTCGTCGTCTTCGATTTCGACGGAACCCTGGCCGACAGCTTCCCTTGGTTCGCCGGAATCATCAACGGCGTGGCCGACCGCTACGGCTTCGCCCGCATCGCCGAGCACGAGACCGAGACCCTGCGGAGCATGGATGCGCGGGCGATCGTCCGGCACCTCGGCATCCCGGCCTGGAAGCTTCCGCTGATCACCCGGCACATGCACCGGCTCGCCGCGCGCGACATCGCGGCGATCCCGCTGTTCCCCGGGGTCCCGGACCTGCTGGCCGAGCTCGATGGGGCGGGTCTTCGCCTCGGCATCGCGAGCTCGAACCGGGAAGCGACGATCCGGCGGAAACTGGGACCGGCGGCCGGGCGCTTCACCCACTACGCCTGCGGCGCCGCGCTGTTCGGCAAGGCGCGACGCCTGCGCGCCCTGATCCGCGACGCCGGGATGGTCCCGTCCGAGGTGCTCTACGTCGGCGACGAGATCCGCGACCACCAGGCCGCGACCGAGGCCGGCTGCGCCTTCGGGGCGGTGGCCTGGGGCTATAGCCGCGCCGAGGCCCTGGCGGCCCGGGCGCCCGCGCACGTCTTCTCCGAACTGGCCGCGATCCGGCGATGCGTCGTGTCGACGCCGCCACAGGCGCCCGGAAACCGCCCGGCGGAGGTTTCGGACCGGTTGCATCCCGCGTCCATCGGGCGCCTGATTAACCTGTGATAGGCCGGCACCTGCGGCGCACGGGACGCTCGGAGATGGACACGACACGTCGATCGCAGCCGGTCGGAACGGAACCAGCCGCGAGCCGGGACCAGGTGGTCCGCCGATCCCAGGCGCGTGGGGCGCGGTCGCATTTTCTCGTGGCCTGCCTGGCCGGCGGCCTGCAGGCCACCTATGCCCCGGAACCGGAGGCGGACGTCTCCGACCTGTTCGCCGGCCTGATCGCGCGCCTCGAGGCCGGCGAGCCGGGCGTGGGCTGAGCCCATCAGGTCCGGGCGCGACGCCCGCGCCGGCTGCGCGCCACGGCCTCCCTGAGGACCCGCGAGAGCTGCTCCACCGAATAGGGCTTGTGCAGCAGCTCGAAGCCGTGAGCCCCCTCCTCGGCCAGGACGTGGCTGTAGCCGCTGGCCAGCACCACCGGCAGGTCGGGACGGCGCCGGGCGATCTCCTTGGCGAGCTCGATCCCGTTCATGCCCGGCATGACGATGTCGGAGAACACCACCTCGAAGCGGAAGGGGATCTTCTCGAGCTGGCGCAGGGCGTCGGCGGCGGAGGTCGCCCAGACCGTGTGGTAGCCGAGTTCGGCCAGGGTCTGCGTCGCGAAGCGGCCGACCTCCGGATTGTCCTCGACCACGAGCACGCAGGTGCCGTGTCCCTCCGTCAGAGGCTCGGCCTCCTCGGGGAGCCCGGCGGCCTCCGGCACGGCCGCGACCTGCGGCAGGAACAGGGTGAAGGTCGAGCCGCGGCCCGGCGCGCTCTCGACGACGACCTCGCCGCCCGATTGCTTGGCGAAGCCGAAGACCTGGCTGAGGCCGAGGCCGGTGCCCTGGCCCACCCCCTTGGTGGTGTAGAACGGCTCGAAGATCCGGTGGAGGTCGCCCGCGGCGATGCCGGCCCCGGTATCGGTCAGCGACACGGCCACGAAGGCGCCCTGGCGGATGTCGAGGGGTGGGATGCCCTCGACGGTAGCGACGCGGATCGTCAGCCGGCCCTGACCGTCCATGGCGTCGCGGGCGTTGACCGCCATGTTCACCAGTGCGGTGTCGAACTGGCTCGGGTCGGCATGCACGTAGCAGGGCGCCTCGGGCACCTCGACCACGATCGCGATGCGGGCGCCGGTCAGGGTTCCGACCATCTCGCTGATCGCGGCGACGCCGGTGCCGACGTTGAAGGTCTCGGGCTTGAGGGCTTGGCGCCGGGCGAAGGCGAGGAGCTGGCCGGTGAGCTTGGCGGCCCGCGCCACCGTGTCGGAGATGGCGTCGACGTAGCGGCGGCGGCGATCCTCGGCGAGTCCCGGACGCTTCAGGAGGTCGGTCGAGGACTTGATGACGGTCAACAGGTTGTTGAAGTCGTGGGCGACGCCGCCGGTGAGCTGGCCCACCGCCTCCATCTTCTGGGCCTGGCGCAGGGCCTCCTGGGCCTGGGCCAGGGCGGCCTCCCGCGCCTTGTCCTCGGTGATGTCGCGGCCGCTGCAATAGGAGCGCCCGCCCTCCGGCACCGCGGTCCAGGACAGCCAGCGGTAGCCGCCGTCCCGGGTGCGGTAGCGGTTCTCGAAGCGGAAGACCGGCGTGCTGCCCGCGAGCGTGCGGATCGCCGCCTGGGTGCGCTCGACGTCGTCCGGGTGGATCAGGTCGACCACGGGGCGCCCGGCGATCTCCGATTCGGACCAGCCGAGCACCACCTCCCAGGCGGGGTTCAGGCGCTCGAAGTAGCCGTCCGGGTGGAACACGCCGAGGAGGTCGGGGCTGACCAGCCAGGTCAGACCGCGCTCGTTGGAGCGCAGGACGACCTGGCGCTCGAGGTCGGCGTTGAGGAAGCGCAGCTCCGCCTCGTTCCGGCGCAGCGCGATCTCGGCCAACGCCCGGTCGGTGACGTCGACGCCCTCGACGAAGATGCCCGTGACGGTGCCGTCGTCGTCGAAGATCGGCTGATAGACGAAGTCGAGGTAGAGCTCGACCTCCGGCCCCTCCGCCGCGGCCTTCAGGGTGAGCTTCGAGGCGGTCGCGGTGAACGCCTCCCCGGTGCGGTAGACGGTGTCGAGGAGGCCGAGATAGCCCTGGGCCACGGCGTCGGGCAGGGCCTCCGCGACGGTCCGGCCCAGGACCGGCCGGTCGCCGACGAGGCGCCGGTAGGCCGGGTTGGCGAGTTCGAAGCGATGCTCGGGCCCGCGCAGGACGGCCATGAAGCTCGGCGCCTGTGCGAAGAGCTGCTCGAGGCGCTCGCGCTCGGCCTTGGCCCGGCGCTCCGCCTGCACCCGGCCCGTTGTCTCGGCGCAGGCGCAGAACATGCCGGCGACCTGACCGGCCTCGTCGCGCACCGGCGTGTAGCCGAACGAGAAATAGGTCTCCTCCGGGTAGCCGTTGCGGTGCATGACGAACGCGATGCCGTCCATGTGCGTGGCCTCGCCCGCATAGGCACGGGAGAGGATCGGCTCCACCTGCGCCCAGATGTCGTGCCAGAGGTCACGGAACGAGCCGCCGAGGGCGGCCGGGTGCCGGGAGCCGCACATGGCGGCGTAGCCGTCGTTGTAGAGGGTGATGTAGTCCGGTCCCCAGACGATGAGCATCGGCTGCTGTGAACCGAGCATCACGCCGACCAGGGTCTTGAGGGCCTGCGGCCAGCCGGCCGGGGCGCCGAGCGAGGTTCCCGACCAGTCGTGTCGGCGCAGGAGCGCTCCGGTCTCGCCACCCTCGACGAGAAAGGCTTCGCGAAACGGCATCCTCGGGTCCTCTGCCCGCCTGGGAGCGACCCCTGGCGCGCCGTTCAGGGAGCGCGCGGCGAATCTTCCGCGTTGGCGCTCGGGGGCATCCTCCGCCGGTGGCCGGGGCGATCGGCCGCGCCCGTCCGCCTCCGGCAGCGGGCCGCGACGGTTACAGTCCGCGGTTGGCGCCCGGAACCACACTCGCGCCGGATCCGCTGCCGAACGGCTCGTATTTGGTCAGGCCACGGAAGAGCTGGCTGAGGAAGGCGCGGTCGGCGCCGCTGGTCGGCGTGGTCCGCTCGATGAAGTCGAACACCTTGCCGTCCTGCAGCCCGTAGAGCGCCACGCGCTCCACCTTGAAGGCCTGGTTGAAATAGACGGCGGTGACCTTCTGGTCTTCGACCCGCTCTCCGAGGAACAGGACCGTCCGGCGCGTGTTCTGGCTGATGTAGTACCAAGACTTGTTGCCGACGGTGGAGACGGTGGACGGCGTGCCGAGGACCTGCAGCACCTGCTCGGCGCTCATGCCGGGCTTCACGGTGGCGAGGGCCGCCTGGTCGATCTGGTAGCCATGGCGGATGTCCTCGCCGATGCAGCCGGACACACCAGCTCCGATCACGCCGAGGACGGCGAGGCGAGCGAGCGACGAGACGAGACGGCGCGACATCGGCCACCCTTGCTGCAAATGAGGAACTGAACGCGTCTTCCGTGAAGGCGACTTCCCGGAAGGCATCTTCCGTTCAGGCGTCTTGCGGCCCCGATCCCGACCCGGCACCGAGGGCAGAAGAATCCCGATGGAGGTTGCACCTTGACCGTTCGCTGCCGTAACGCGGGGTTATGGTTTTGACAAGGCAAGCCCGGCCACACCCACGGTCCGTCCGTACCTGCGCCAAGCCCGAAGGCGGGAGGAGACGCGCATGAAGATGGGACTCCTGGACCGGCTGCGCAGCTGGGGACGGTCGAGCCCGCGCGAGCAGGTGATCGAGACGCTGCACGGGCGGATCAACGAGGCGGCGCGCCACCCCGACCTCTACCTGCGCCTCGGCGTCCCGGACACGCTGGAGGGCCGGTTCGAGTGCCTGATCCTGCACGTCATCCTGGTGCTGCGGCGGCTCAACCGCCTGCCCGAGCCGGCGGCGGACGTGGCCCAGGATCTCGTGAACTCGGTGTTCCTGCAGCTCGATTCGTCGCTGCGGGAATCCGGCATCGGCGATTTCGGGGTGCCCAAGCGCATGAAGAAGCTCGGCTCGGCCTTCTACGGCCGCGCCGAGGGCTACGATGCCGCCCTCGATGCCGGAGACGTCGCGGCGCTGCAGGCCGCGCTCGCCCGCAACGTCCTCGGGCTCGACGCGCCGGAGGCCGCGGCGGAACTCGCGCGCTACGTCCGCGCCAGCGACGCCGCCCTGGCGCGCTCCGACCTCGACGGCCTGATCGGCACCGGCCCGGCCTTCCCGCCGCCGCACACCTTCGCCGCCCCCGCTGCCGGGCTGGACGGCACCACGACACGGACAAGCCCATGACCCGTCACGACAAGCCTCACCACGACACGCCCCGCCGCGACGAGACGGGCCCGCTCTCGCGGATCGTCAGCGTCGACCGCCTGCGCCGGAGCGACGGCCGCCTCGTCGTCACCGCGACCCCGGACGAGTGCGCGGCCCTCGCCGCCGACTTCAAGATCCCGGCCATCCGCGACCTCGAGGGCGACTTCGAGACGAGCGGGCCGTCCTCGGCCTTCCGGGTGCGCGGGACCGTGACCGCGCAGGTGACCCAGGTCTGCACGGTGTCCCTCGAGCCCTTCGAGGGCCCCGTCTCCGAGCCGGTGGATCTGCTCTTCACCGACACCGACCGGCTCGCCGGGACGGATGCGGAGGATGCCGACGTCCCCGATCCGATCGTCGGCGGCAAGATCGACTTCGGCACCATCACGGCCGAGTTCCTGGCCCTCGGCCTCGACCCCTATCCGCGCAAGCCCGGGGTCGCCTTCGAGCCCCATATCGAGGACCAGGACGAGCCGCCGCTCGCCGGCCTGCGCGGCCTGAAGCCCGCCAACGACTGAGCCGACCGGCCCTCACGGCGGAACGGCGTTCGGCGAAAGCCTCAGATTTCGTTTGCCCGCCGAGCCTCAATCGCTATTTTCCGCCGCGCCGGGCAGGGGGCCGGTCGTTCGCCGCACCCCGCCCATCGTGATGCCTCCCCGCCGGGAGGCGGTCCCTTCCGCGTTTCAGAGGCCACCGGCCACCCGCCATGCCCCAGAGAGTGTGCATCTCGCTCGACGCCATGGGCGGCGACCACGGCCCCACGACCGTGGTGCCCGGCGCCGCCATCGCCCGCGAGCGCCATCCCGAGATGACGTTCCTGATGTTCGGGGACGAAGCAATCCTTGCGCCATTGGTGGCCGCCGAGCCGCGCCTGAAGGGGGCCGTCGAGATCCGCCACACGACGATGGCGATCTCCATGGACGAGAAGCCGAGCCAGGCGGTGCGCTCGGGGCGCGGCAAGTCCTCGATGTGGCGCGCCATCCAGGCGGTGAAGGACGGCGAGGCCGACGCCGCCGTCTCGGCCGGCAACACCGGCGCCCTGATGGCGATGTCGAAGATCTGCCTGAAGACCCTGGCGGGCATCGAGCGCCCGGCCATCGCCTGCCTCTGGCCGACGGTGCGCGGCGAGAGCGTGGTCCTCGACGTCGGCGCCACCATCGGCACCGATGCCGAGCACCTGGTCGAGATGGCCGTGATGGGCGCCGCCATGGCCCGGATCGTGTTCGACCTCGACCGGCCGACGGTGGGCCTCCTCAACGTCGGCACCGAGGAGATGAAGGGCAACGAGGCCGTCAAGGAGGCGGCGCGCACCCTGCGCGAGACCGACCTGCCGAACCTCGCCTATCACGGCTTCGTCGAGGGCAACGACCTCGGCAAGGGCACGGTGGACGTCGTCGTCACCGAGGGCTTCACCGGCAACATCGCCCTGAAGACCGCGGAGGGAACGGCCAAGCAGATCGGCAGCTACCTGCGCGCCGCCATGAGCCGGACCCTCTCGGCCAAGATCGGCTACTTCTTCGCCCGCCACGCCTTCAAGGCCCTGCGGGACAAGATGAATCCGAGCCGGGCCAATGGCGGCGTGTTCCTCGGCCTTGAGGGCATCGTCATCAAGAGCCACGGCTCCGAGGACGCGCACGGCTTCGCGGCGGCCGTGGACCTCGCCCACGACATGGCCCGGCACGACCTGATGCGCACCATCCGCGACATGCTCGACCTGACGCCGGCCGCGGCCGCATCGTGAGCCGCGCCGCGAACAGAAGGACGGCCCCATGACGGTCACCACCGGGACGGCCCCCTCCGGAAAGGTCCTGCGCTCCGTCGTCGTCGGCTGCGGCTCGGCCCTGCCGGCCCGATGCGTCAGCAACGACGAGCTCAGCCGCACCGTCGACACCTCCGACGACTGGATCGTGCAGCGCACCGGCATCCGGCAGCGCTACCTCGCGGACGCCAGCGAGACCACCTCGGTCCTCGGCGCCCGCGCCGCCCGGGCGGCCCTCGACGAGGCCGGCCTGACGGCCGACGACATCGACCTCATCATCTGCGCCACCTCGACGCCCGACCATACCTTTCCGTCCACCGCCACCGAGATCCAGGCGGCTCTGGGCCTGCGCGGCGGCTTCGCCTTCGACGTCCAGGCGGTCTGCGCCGGCTTCGTCTACGCCGTGACCACCGCCGACAAGTTCCTGAGCACGGGCAGCGCCCGGCGCGCCCTGGTCATCGGCGCCGAGACCTTTTCTCGGATCCTCGACTGGGAGGACCGCACGACCTGCGTTCTGTTCGGCGACGGCGCCGGCGCGGTGGTTCTGGAAGCGCGCGAAGGGGAGGGCACCAGCGCCGATCGCGGCGTGCTCACCGCAAGCCTGCGCTCGGACGGGCGCCACCGCGAGAAGCTCTACGTGGATGGCGGCCCCGGCTCCACCGGCACCACCGGCCACCTGCGGATGACCGGCAAGGAGGTGTTCCGCTTCGCCGTCGGCTCCGTCACCGACGTCATCGACGACGCCTTCCGGGCCTCCGGTACCAGCGCCGAGGAGTTGGACTGGTTCGTGCCGCATCAGGCCAACCGGCGGATCATCGAGGCCTCGGCCGACAAGCTCGGCATCGCGCGCGAGAAGGTGGTCCTCACCGTCGATCGGCACGGCAACACCTCCGCGGCCTCGATTCCCCTGGCCCTCGACGTCGCCCGCAAGGACGGCCGGATCCAGCCCGGCGACCTCGTGATGATCGAGGCGATCGGCGGCGGCTTCACCTGGGGCGCGGCCCTCATCCGCTGGTAGGGGCCCGGTGTTCGAAAAACGGGGCCTCACGCACAGTTGACCCCGGCCTGAACGCCGATTAGCGTGCGCAATCATAGAGATACTAAGAAAACTCGAATCGCCTTGGGGAATATCGCATGACGGGAAAGACGGTCACACGCGCCGATTTGAGCGAGGCCGTCTACCAGCAGGTCGGCCTCTCTCGGACCGAGTCGTCCGCCCTGGTCGAGACGGTCCTGTCCGAGATCTGCGCCTGCCTCGCCAGCGGCGAGACGGTGAAGCTGTCCTCGTTCGGCTCCTTCGTGGTGCGCAGCAAGGGGCGCCGGGTCGGGCGCAACCCGAAGACCGGCGTCGAGGTGGCGATCGAGCCGCGCCAGGTCATGGTGTTCAAGCCCTCGAACGTGCTGAAGGCCCGGATTAACGGCCTGAACGGCGCGGCCGAGCACGACGACGAGTAGGCCCCAGATGTCCCTCGCGGCGCGGATCGACGAGACGGTGTCCGACCCTCACGACGGCGAGGCGCCTGTACGCGAGGCCTCCGAAAAGAGCGCCGGCGCCTTCCGCACCATCAAGGAGGCCGCCGACGAGCTCGACGTGCCCCAGCACGTGCTGCGTTTCTGGGAGACGCGCTTCGCCCAGATCCGCCCGGTCAAGCGGGCCGGCGGGCGGCGCTACTACCGCCCCGACGACGTCGATCTCCTGAAAGGCATTAAGCGCCTGCTGCATGGGCAGGGCTACACCATCCGGGGCGCCCAGCGCGTGCTGCGGGAGCGCGGCCTGCGCTTCGTCCAGTCGGTGGGCCGAGGCGAGGCCGTGGCGGCCGCGCCCTCGCTCCAGGACGCCGAGCACGAGGCACCGGCGGCCACATTGCCCGCCGGCGAGGGCCTCACCGACGGGCAGCGGGCGGTGCTCGAGGCGGCGCTGGACGACCTTCGGACGTGCCGCGCGGCCATCGCCCGCCTGCGCCTGCCGCCGGAGCCGGCCGCGGACACCTGACGCCGCGAGTCTGTGCGGACGGATCGACGCCCACTCGACGGCCGCGCCCGCGATCCCCACATCCGATTCACCTGGGCCGAATCCACCGCGTCCCGCGCGGATCGCCCGGCGTGATCGGAGTTCGTCCCGCATGCTGCTCGCCCGTTCCCTCACCCTCCTGGCCGCCGGCGCCCTTCTGGCCGGGCCGGCCCTGGCGCAGACCACGGTCACCCGCAGCGAGACCGCCGCGACCGGCAAGAGCGTGCGCCTCGCCATCGTGCCGAACCTGAAGAAGGACTGCTCCACCGGCCCGATGCCGGAGATCCGGGTCAGCGGCGCGCCGAAGAACGGCTCGCTCATCACCAAGGTCGGCAAGATCAAGACCCCGGCGAAGTACCGCTGCCCCGGCAAGGAGGCCGCGGTGCAGGCGGTGTTCTACCAGAGCAAGGACGGCTTCACCGGCAGCGACGAGGTGACAGTGGACGTCAAGGATTCCGACGGGAACGTCCAGACCCAGAACATCAAGATCACGGTGGGCGCCGCCAAGTCCGACGGGGGGAAACCCGACGCAGCCGCGAAGAAGGACTCCACCGACCTGTGAGCCGTCCCCGGGGCCACGACCGACCGTTGCCGTGGCCCCGGCACCGAACCCGGATGGCAGGCCCGCCCGTTGCACTGTGGCACGCATCACACGCCCGATTTCCGTGATGAATGCGCTGCGACAAAACTGGGCCTGTCAGTTGCATCCAAGGCGAGACAGGATGAAGCTGTCGCTGTCGTGAGGGGATCGGAAAGCCTATGCCGTCGACGAACGACCTGTTCCAGAGCTTCGCCCGTGGCTACGAGGCGCGTCGCGATACGGAGATGAGCCTCTCCGAGTATCTCGAGGCCTGCCGCGACGAACCGCTGATGTACGCCTCCGCCGCGGAGCGCATCCTCGAAGCCATCGGCAAGCCCGAATTCGTGGACACCGCGAAGGACCCGCGCCTCGGGCGCGTGTTCATGAACCGTACGATCCGGGTCTACCCCGCCTTCGCCGAGTTCTACGGCATGGAGGAGACGATCGAGCGCATCGTCTCGTTCTTCCGCCACGCGGCACAGGGGTTGGAGGAGCGCAAGCAGATCCTCTACCTGCTCGGCCCCGTCGGCGGCGGCAAGTCCTCGCTCGCCGAGCGCCTCAAGGCCCTGATGGAGACCCACCCCATCTACGTGCTGAAGGCCGGCAACGAGGTCTCCCCGGTCTTCGAGAGCCCGCTGGGCCTGTTCGACCCCGAGACGATGGGGGCCGAGATCCAAGAGCGCTACGGCATCCCGAAGCGCCGCCTCACCGGCCTGATGAGCCCCTGGGCCCTCAAGCGCCTCGACGAGTTCAACGGCGACATCTCGAAGTTCAAGGTCATCAAGGTCCGGCCCTCGCGCCTGCGCCAGATCGCCATCGCCAAGACCGAGCCGGGCGACGAGAACAACCAGGACATCTCGAGCCTCGTCGGCAAGGTCGACATCCGGCGGCTGGAGACCCTCTCGCAGGCCGATCCCGACGCCTACTCCTACTCGGGCGGGCTCAACCGGGCGAACCAGGGCGTCCTCGAATTCGTCGAGATGTTCAAGGCGCCGATCAAGATGCTGCACCCCCTGCTCACCGCGACGCAGGAGGGCAACTACGTCGGCACCGAGAACATCGGCGCGATCCCGTTCACGGGCGTGATCCTGGCCCACTCGAACGAGTCCGAGTGGCAGACCTTCAAGACCAACAAGAACAACGAAGCCTTCATCGACCGCATCTACGTGATCAAGGTGCCCTACTGCCTCCGGGTGACCGAGGAGCAGCGCATCTACGAGAAGCTGGTCTCGGGCTCCGAATTGTCCGATGCCGCCTGCGCGCCGGGCACCCTGGAGATGCTGGCCCGCTTCTCGGTGCTCTCGCGCCTGCGCGAGCACGCCAATTCCAACGCCTTCTCGAAGATGCGGGTCTACGACGGCGAGTCCCTGCGCGAGGTCGATCCCCGCGCCCGCTCGATGCAGGAATACAAGGACGCCGCCGGCGTCGACGAGGGCATGGACGGGATCTCGACCCGCTTCGCCTTCAAGGTGATGGCGGCGACCTTCAACCACGACACCACGGAGGTCTCGGCCGATCCGGTCCACCTCATGTACGTGCTGGAGCAGGCCCTGCGGCGCGAGCAGCTGCCGCCCGAGACCGAGAAGCGCTACCTGGAGTTCATCAAGACCGAGCTGGCCCCGCGCTACGCGGAGTTCATCGGTCACGAGATCCAGAAGGCCTACCTCGAATCCTACCACGACTACGGCCAGAACCTGTTCGACCGCTACATCGACTATGCCGATGCGTGGATCGAGGACCAGGACTTCAAGGATTCCGAGACGGGGCAGCTTCTCAACCGCGAACTCCTGAACCAGGAGCTGACCAAGATCGAGAAGCCGGCGGGCATTGCCAATCCGAAGGACTTCCGCAACGAGGTGGTGAAGTTCGCCCTGCGCTCGCGGGCGCAGCACGGCGGTCGCAACCCCTCCTGGACGAGCTACGAGAAGCTGCGCGAGGTCATCGAGCGGCGCATGTTCAGCCAGGTGGAGGAACTGCTGCCGGTGATCTCCTTCGGGTCCAAGAAGGACGGCGAGACCGAGAAGAAGCACGGCGAGTTCGTCGATCGGATGGTGGCCCGCGGCTACACCGAGCGGCAGGTCCGCCGTCTTGTCGAATGGTACATGCGGGTGAAGCAGGCCGGATAGGGCGACGCGAGACGCCCTGTCCCACGGGTGAAGGGGGCGGCCACGCCGGTGGCCGCCCCGGCCAGTCGATCCCACATTGGTTCCGAGGGCGAAGGCACACATACCGGATGCACATCGTCGACCGTCGTCTGAACCCCGGGGGCAAGAGCCTCGCGAACCGCCAGCGCTTCCTGCGGCGCGTGAAGGACGTGGCCCAGCGCGCCGTGCGGGAATCCGCGCGGGAGAAGGACATCAAGGATCTCGGCAAGGACGGCCGCGTCTCGGTGCCGGCCGACGGCGTCCGCGAGCCCCGCTTCGCCCGCCAGCCCGGCACCGGCCTGCACGACCACATCCTGCCCGGCAACAGGACCTACGTGGAGGGCGACCGCATCGAGCGTCCGCCCTCGGGCGGCGGCGGCAAGGGGTCGGGGGAGGGGGGCGAGGGCTCGGAGAACAGCGAGGACGCCTTCCGCTTCGTGCTCACCCGCGAGGAATTCCTCGAACTCTTCCTCGAAGACCTCGAACTGCCGGATCTGGCCAAGCGCCGGCTCTCGGTGGTGGAGACGGAGGGGCTTCGCCGGGCCGGCTACACGATCTCGGGCTCGCCGGCCAATCTCGCGCTCACCCGGACCCTGCGCAATTCGATGTCGCGCCGCATCGCCCTGAAGCGGCCGAAGCCCGACGAGATCGCCGCCCTGGAGGCGCGCATCGCCGCGACGCCGTCGAGCGATCCCGACCTGCCGGCCCTGCTCCTGACGCTCTCCGCGCTGCGCGAGCGCACCAAGCGCATCCCCTACGTCGATCCCCTCGACCTGCGCTACCGCCGCTTCGAGACCTATCCGCGCCCGGTGGCGCAGGCGGTGATGTTCTGCCTGATGGACGTCTCGGGCTCGATGACCGAGCACATGAAGGATCTCGCCAAGCGCTTCTACATCCTGCTGCACATCTTCCTGACCCGGCGCTACCGGCACGTGGAGATCGTCTTCATCCGCCACACCGACAAGGCGACGGAGGTGGACGAGGAGACGTTCTTCGGCTCGCGCGAGACCGGCGGCACCCTGGTCTCCTCGGCTCTGGTCGAGATGAAGCGCGTCATCGCCGAGCGCTACGACCCCAACGACTGGAACATCTACGCCGCGCAGGCCTCCGACGGCGACAACGTCTCCAGTGACGGGCCGACCGCGACGGAGTTGCTGCGCGCCCACATCCTGCCGGCCTGCCAGCACTTCGCCTACCTGGAGGTCGGCGACGAGAACGGCCCGCGGGCCGGCTTCGTCGAGCACCGCACCACCCTCTGGCGGACCTACGAGGGCCTGGCGAAGACCGGCGCGGCCATCGCCATGCGCAAGGTCAACCACCGCCGCGACATCTACCCGGTCTTCCGCGAACTGTTCGGGCGCAAAGACGCCCGGGCGGAGGCCGAGGCCTGAGCGCCCGCGCGTCGCGTCGCCGGTCGCGCGGGACACGGGACCCTTCGAGCACGGACCCTTCGAGGAAGGCGTAAATCGTATGGTCGGCAGCATCATCCGCCCCAAGCCCCAGCCCATCTCCGGCGGCCGGGAGCCGCTCTTCACCGGGAACGACTGGGACTTCGACACGATCCGGCGCATCCACGATGCCTGCGAGGTCGAGGCGCGGGCGCTCGGCCTGTCCTGGTACCCCAACCAGATCGAGATCATCACCGCCGAGCAGATGCTGGACGCCTACGCGTCGATCGGCATGCCGCTGTTCTACAAGCACTGGTCCTTCGGCAAGCACTTCGCCCAGCACGAGGCCGGCTACCGGCGCGGCATGATGGGGCTCGCCTACGAGATCGTCATCAACTCGGACCCGTGCATCTCCTACATCATGGAGGAGAACACGGCGACGATGCAGACCCTGGTCATCGCGCACGCGGCCTTCGGGCATAACCACTTCTTCAAGAACAATTACCTGTTCAAGCAGTGGACCGACGCGGAGGGCATCCTCGACTACCTCGACTTCGCCAAAGGCTTCATCTCGCGCTGCGAGGAGCGCCACGGCCACGCCGCCGTCGAGGCGGTGCTCGACGCCGCCCACGCCCTGATGAGCCAGGGCGTCCACCGCTACCCGCGCAAGAAGCGGCCGGACCTGGCCTCCGAGCAGCGCCGCGAGCGCGAGCGGGCCGAGCACGGCGAGCAGATCTACAACGACCTCTGGCGCACCCTGCCGCAGAAGGTCGCCGGCGTGCGCCCCGACCTCGCCGCGGAGCGGCGCAAGGCGCTCCTCGAACTGCCGCAGGAGAACATCCTCTACTTCCTCGAGAAGGCGGCCCCGCGCCTGCGGCCCTGGCAGCGCGAGATCCTGCGCATCGTCCGCCTCGTGGCGCAGTACTTCTACCCACAGCGCCAGACCAAGGTGATGAACGAGGGCTGCGCCACCTACTGCCACTACCGGATCATGAACGCGCTGTCCGAGAAGGGGCTGATCGGCGAGGCGGCCTATCTCGAGTTCCTGCAGTCGCACACCAACGTCGTGCGCCAGCCGAACTACAACGAGCGCGGCTACAACGGCCACAATCCCTACGCCATCGGCTTCGCCATGATGCAGGACATCGCCCGCATCGTGGAGCAGCCGACGCAGGAGGACCGGGAGTGGTTCCCCGAGATCGCCGGCACCGGCGATGCCATGGCGACCCTGCGCGACATCTGGGCGAACTACCGCGACGAGAGCTTCATCGCCCAGTTCCTCTCGCCCAAGCTCATGCGCGACATGCGGCTGTTCCACGTCGTCGACGATCCCGACGAGTCGGAGCTCTTCGTGGAGGCGATCCACGACGAGCGCGGCTACCGCAAGATGCGCCGCTCCTTCGCCCGGCAATACGACGTGGCCTGGCTCGATCCGGACATCGAGGTGGTGGACGTGGACCTCACGGGCGACCGCCGCCTGATCGTGCATCACCGCGCGCTGAACCGCATCACCCTACAGAAGGACGATGCCCGGCGGGTGCTGCAGCACCTGGCCGATCTCTGGGGCTACGACGCGGTGCTGAAGGAGATCGATCCGGCCAACGACGCGGTGCTGGCCGAGCATCACGCGAGCGCCCGGCCGATCTTCTTCTGAGCGGATTTGTGAGCGGACCCGGATTGGCGCGGCGCCGGTCCGGGTCTAGCCTGCGCCCATGACGAACGACGACCTGCGCGAATCGCGCGCCGCCCTGATCCTGCTCGCCGTCGCGGTGGGCTCCGTCCTGATCTTCGGAGCGGTCACCATCCTGATCCAGCTCTGACGCGCCGCGTGGGGCGCTTCAGTGGGTCCAGGGCGCGGTGCGGTTGAACTTGAAATTGTCCGAGTAGGACAGGCCCTTGCGCAGGATGGGCTTCTGCGGCTCCTCGACCCGGTAGGACAGACCGGCGCGGGTGGCGTAGGCCACGGCCTCCTCGCGGGTCTCGAACTCGAGATGCACCTGCTGCAGCATGTCGGACGAGCCGGTCCAGCCCATCAGCGGGTCGGTCTCGCGCGGCGCGGTCTGGTCGAATTCCAGCACCCAGGCCTTGGCGCGCGCCGTTCCGGACTGCGTCGGATCCTTCGCGGGCTGGTAGATGCGGGCGCTCGACATCGGGTCGTCCAACTCCAGGGAGCCTCGGCGGGAAACAATGGTCGGGGCGATAGGATTCGAACCTACGACCCTCTGGTCCCAAACCAGATGCGCTACCAGACTGCGCTACACCCCGACACGCTTGCGCGTAGAGGGGACGTACGGTTTCGGCGGTGAAATGGCAACCGGGCGGGGCGAACATAAGGTCGTCGCCCGGTCGTGAGGGGCGGGTGCCGGAACCGGGAGCCCCGAGGAAGACCCGGACTGCGTTCCCGCCGTATTCCATCGGCCCGGACCGGGTCTTCGACCGCCGAACGAGCCCGGCACCGGCCGAGGCGGGGACGGAGTGCCGCGTGCCGTTGAAGACCCGATCGATCCGGGGCAGGGCGGTCGGCCGCATCGGATCGGGCCTGCGCCGCCCGAACGCTCCGGCACTTCGAGCCTGCGCGCGACCGGCGACACGCGAGGAGCGAAAAATCCCGCTTCAGGCGCGGCCGTTGCCATCGGCAAGTGTTCGAAATCCAACGCACTGTCTTGTGAGGCAACGATAATTGGAGGATCGCCGTTCCTGGGCGATGACCCAGACGTCTCCCGCTCGCGAGCACATCCGTTCGATTCTCCTGAAGCTGGCCCGGCTTCGCGAGGCCAAGCGCCAGCCGGAGGCCAAGCGCCAGCGACCGGACACGAACCAGCCGTCGCGGGTCGCTCCGGGCGAGTGACGGCCGGTCAGGCCCGCGCCGCGATGGCCGCAGGCCGCATCGAAGCCGGTGCGGCGCATCCTTTTCCGCCCACGCCTCGCTGGACAGTTCCGGTCGCGCCCCGCCACGATCGGCGCAGCGAACGGAAACGACGGAGCGGCCGATGAACGATGCGAAGTTTCGCGCCCTGGAGGCGCGCATCGACGCATTGGAAAGCGAGGTGAGGCGCGCACGAAACGACATCCAATGGGCGATCGCCCTGATGTTCGTCGTTCCGGTCGGGCTCCTGATCATCCTTCGGGTCTGGTCGTGAGGATCGGCACCGGCGCGAGGCGCCGCGAAGGTCGTAAGGGTTCGACTCCGTTCGTTAACGCGTCGGTCACAATGACGGCAATCAATCCGTTCCCGAGCGTCGAACCATGGTATTAGGGTTCGAACGAGGGCCGATCGATGTTCCTGATCTTACTGGCCGCCATGGGCGGAGGCATTATCTCGACGGCGCTGCTTCTGCCGTACGGGATCTGGACCGCACTGATGTGCGCGCCGCTGACGGGAAGTCTTTGTGCCGCCGCGGCTGGCGCCGTAATCATGCTGCGCCGGGGCGAGGATTGGAGCACGGACGCGGCGTTCGACGAAACCACCAGCGACCAGACCGACGCCATGGTCAAGATGCTGCGCGACATCGCTGCCAAGGGCCGCGAGACCGGCGAGACCGCGAAGCGTCCCGCGGCGGGCAACTCCAGGGCGGCTTGAGGCGCGCCTCGGCGGCCCGGCGCCGGCCGAACCCGACCCGAAAATCACCGCACGCGCAACGAAGCGACTGGCCCGGTGACGCGCCGGACAGCCCGGCCAACCCTCTCGGCCTGGGGCTCGCGGGCTGTGCGCCTGTCTCGGACGGGCCGCCGACGAAGGCGGGCAGGCGCCACACGGTGCGTTCTTCCTGCACCCCGATCAGCGATCATTCCGCAGTGCCGCCGGCCGCCGCCGGCGCCAAGGCAGGCCGCATGGCCGTCTCGGCTGACGGGACCGGCCTCGTCGGACCGATGGCTGTCCCTGCGGGACGGAGCCAGCCGGGTTCAGACCCTACACGCGCAAATCGACGACGCGGCGCTGACTTGGAATTCCGTCGCTCTCGCCGGCGCGCGAGCGGTCCACCTCGACGGAGACGATGCGGGGCTCGGTCTCGTGGCGGCGCGCGGCGTCGTTCCGGCTGCCATGCACGATCTCGGTGGCCCGGAGGATGCCGACCTGCGTGATCGGAACGGTGATCGTCATGGGCGTCGATCCTTCGGAAGGCTTCGAGGCGCACCGGTCCTCAGGCCAGGATGTCGAGGACCCGGCGCTCGGAGTCGAGCGTCGATTTCAGGATGGCGGTGTTCATCCCGATGTTGGACTTTTCCTGCAGGAGCTGGACGGCGGTGGTCGAGAGATCGACCTGGGTCGCGCTCGGCAGGCTGGTGCCGATCGTCGCGACGCCCTCGGCCGCCGTGGCGTAACGCTGGGTCGCGGCCAGTAGCCCGCCGCTGCTCGCCGAAATCGCGCTGACCATGCCGTCCTCCCCTCGTCCCCGCCGAGGCAACCACGCGCCCCTGAAGGTCCGGTTGAGAAACTCCGGCGCATTTGAGCGACCCGTCGCGGCCGGGTCCGCGCTTGACCCCACGTCCTCCGGACCCCACCTCGCCCGCGACGCGGCCGGACCGAGCCTCGGCGCGCCGCACGGAGACCGCGATGATCGATCTGTATTATTGGCCGACCCCGAACGGCCATAAGGTCACGATGTTCCTCGAAGAGGCGGGGCTCGACTACACCCTGAAGCCGGTGAACATCGGCAAGGGCGACCAGTTCAGACCAGATTTTCTCGCGATCGCGCCCAACAACCGCATGCCGGCGATCGTCGACCACGCCCCGGCCGGCGGCGGCGCCCCGGTCTCGCTGTTCGAGTCCGGCGCCATCCTGCTCTACCTCGCCGAGAAGACCGGGCGCTTCATCGCGCAGGACGTGGCCGGCCGCGCCGAGGTGCTGCAATGGCTGTTCTGGCAGATGGGCGGCCTCGGGCCGATGCTCGGCCAGAACCACTACTTCACCCAGTACGCGCCGGAAAAGGTGCCCTACGCCATCGACCGCTACCTCAAGGAGACGAACCGGCTCTACGGCGTCCTCGACCGGCGGCTCGCGGACCGGCCCTTCCTGGCCGGTGCCGACTACGCGATCGCCGACATGGCGAGCTATCCGTGGATCGTGCCCTACGAGAAGCAGGGCCAGCGGCTCGAGGACTTCCCGAACCTCCGGCGCTGGTTCGAGGCCATCGCCGAGCGCCCGGCGACGAAGGCCGCCTATGCCCGCGCCCCCGAGATCAACCCGGATTTCGGGAAGACCATGAGCGAGGAGGCCAAGAAGGTCATGTTCGGCCAGACCGCGGCGACGCGGGGCTGATCCGGGCCGCATCCGGGCGAAGGCCGATCCGCGTCCCGGGAGAATCGCCGGATGGGGCCGGCCGCGCCCTCAGCGCCGCAGGGTGTCCAGGGGCACCGGGGCGGCGTGCGGGCGGGTCGCCAGCATGCCGTCGATCAACGCCAGCACCTCGGCCCGGCCGCAATTGGCGGCCGGCTCGAAGGGCGTCCAGGTCTGGGTGAAGTCCAGCCGGGCGAAGACGTCGCGGTAGTGCCGCAGCTCGTTCGTGGTCAGGGGCACCCCGCGCACGAAGGCCTTGTGGGCCGAGATGGTCAGCGCACGCCGGAAATCCTGCGGGTCGAGCTCGAACTTCAGGGCGTCGCCGCAGAACAGGATCTTCCGCCCGCGGTCGAACAGCACCGCGTGCCCGTCGAAGTGGCCGGCGGTGCGGTGGAGCTCGAGGCCGGGCAGGGGCTCCAGGAAATCGTCGTAGGGCCAGGAGACCTGCAGCGCCGCGCTCCAGGTGAAGTCGGCGGCCGGCAGGCAGAGTTCCGGGTCGAAGCGGTCCTGCAGCTGGACCAGGGCGCCGTAGGCGTGCGGGTGCGAGGACGACAGGACCTGCATCCCGCCGAGGCGTGCGATGTGCTGGAGGGCCGCCTCGCTGAAGACCGGGCAGGCCTCGAAGCCCATGTTCCCGGACGGCGTCTGGACGAGGTAGGCGCTCGGGCCGATGCCCGAGACGGGATCGTTCCAGAACCGCCAGACGCCGGGCTCCAGCTCCTCCCAGTGGCACGGGAACCGCTCCTGCGCCTCCCGCTCGGTCCAGAACTGCCAGCCCTTCTGCGGCACCACGTGGCGGGCATCGAGGCACATCGGACAGGCCGGCGGCCGCTCGAAATGGCGCTGCCAGAACCCGCAATTGTCACAGGTGTAGGCGGGCAGATCGAGGGCGCCGGCGAAGGGCAGGTATCCGGGAGACACGAAAGATTGCTCGCGTTGGCGGCGGGGACCGCGGGTAGCCTCGGGCTGAGGCGTGCGCATATAGGCGCGAGGTGGAGAGCGGCCATACGGCCCCGCACCTGAACGCCACCGGAGGACCATGCCCGTCCCGAGCCTCGCCTTCGACCTGACCCGCCTGATCACCCGCCTGCGGCATCCGAGCCCGAGCGGGATCGACCGGGTCGACCTCGCCTATGCCCGCCACGTCCTGGCGCAGGAGGGGGACCGATTCGGCCTGGTCTCGACGGCGTTCGGCCCCCGGGTGCTGGCCCGGGCGGAGGCGCGCGCCATCGTCGAGGCCGTGGCGGCCGGCTGGGTCGAGGATCGCGACGCGCCGCAGGACCCGGTCTACCGGCGGCTGGCGGCGAGCCTCGGGGCGGCGACCGACGCTGGGATGCCGGCCGCCGCCGCGCCGGCGCGCGGCGGTGCCTCGGACCGGCGCCGGATCCAGGCCCGGACGGCGGCCACGACCCTGCGCGCGCGGGGCCCCGAAATCTTGCCCCCCGGGACCGTCTACCTGCACAGCTCGCACCTGCGCCTCGACAAGCCCGGCCGCTTCGACTGGCTCTACGACCGGCGCGACATCCGCCCCGTGTTCTTCGTCCACGACCTCATCCCCATCGACTACCCGGAATACGGGCGCCCCGGAGAGGCGGAGCGGCACCGGATCCGGATGGAGACCGTGGCCCGCCACGCCGCGCACGTGCTGGTCAATTCCCGCGACGTCGGCGAGCGCTTCGCCCGCCACTGCGCGGCACGCGGCCTGCCCGCGCGGCCCGTGACGGTGGCGCTCCTCGGCGTCGAGCCGGTGTTCCGCCCGGCGGGGGAGGGGCCGTCCTTCTCGCCCGCGCGTCCGACCTTCGTCGCCTGCGGCACCATCGAGCCGCGCAAGAATCACCTGGCGCTGCTGCATCTCTGGCGCGACCTCGCCGAGCGGCACGGGCCGGACACGCCCCGCCTCGTCCTCGTCGGCCGGCGCGGCTGGGAAGCGGAGAACATCGTCGACATGCTGGAGCGCTGCCCCGCCGTCCGGGCGCACATCAGCGAGGTCAGCGGGTTGTCGAGCCACGGCCTCGCGGCCCTGCTGCGCTCGGCGACCGCCCTGCTGATGCCCTCCTTCGCGGAGGGCTACGGCCTGCCGGTCGTGGAGGCCGCGGCCTCCGGACTTCCGGTCGTCGCCTCGGACCTCGCGGTCCACCGGGAGATCGGCGCCGGCTTCGCGCAGTTCCTCGATCCCCTCGACGGACCGGGCTGGCGCCGGGCGGTGGAGGACCTCGCCGATCCGGGCTCGTCCCTGCGGGACGCGCTCGTCGCCCGGCTCGCAGGAGCCGTCCTGCCATCCTGGACGAATCACTTCGCCACCGTGGAGGAGGCCCTCGGGCAGGCGATTTGCGGTCCTGATACCTGACGCATAAGAACAACCGTCAGAGAACGGTCGCCCCTCCGGGCGGGAAGTCATGGGGATGGACGGATGAAGGTTGTCGACCTCGACCGGGATGCGATCAAGGCCGGCCTCGCCGACCGCTCCCTATTGGTGATCGACGTGCGCGAGCCGCACGAATTCGACCAGGGGCACATTCCCGGGGCGGTCCCGCATCCGCTCTCGACCTTCGACACGGGGGCCATCGCGGCGCTGATCGCGCAGGACGGCCGCCGCCCGGTCTTCTCCTGCATGTCGGGCGTGCGCTCGGTCCATGCCCTGGCGGCCGCCCAGGGCGCCGGACTTCCGATCGAAGCCCATTATACCGGCGGGTTCAAGGACTGGGCGGGTTCGGGTGAACCGGTCGAAGTCTGAAGATCAGCAGAACATGTGTGGCAGCGCACGACATGATTCCGGACAGACCTCTAGCTGGCGCAGCGTAGGGAACAACCATATGCGCATGCGCTCGATCTTCAGTCTTCTTCCGGCCCTCGGGCTGGTGGCGTCGGCGCTCGTCGCGCCGGCCCTCGTGACCTCCGCCCGGGCCCAGGCGCCCGGCGGGCCGCCGCCGAAGGTCACCACCGCCAAGCCGGTGGTGCGCGAGATCGTCGAGACCGACACCTATACCGGCCGCTTCGACCCCGTCGACATCGTGGATGTCCGCGCTCGCGTCACCGGCTACCTCGAGAAGGTGAACTTCACGGACGGCGCCACGGTGAAGAAGGGCGACCTGCTCTTCGTCATCGACCGGCGCCCCTACAAGGCGGCCCTCGACCAAGCCCAGGCGGCTCTGGTCTCGGCGCGCGCCCGCCTCAACTTCTCGCAGACCGACCTCGACCGCGCCCAGACCCTGAGCAAGTCCGGCAACATCTCCGAGCAGGTCACCGACCAGCGCCGACAGGCCTCGCAGACCGCGCAGGCCGACGTCGACAGCGCCGACGCGCAGCTGCGCCAGGCCCAGCTGAACTACGACTTCACCGAGGTGAAGGCCCCGATCTCCGGCCGCATCAGCCGGCGCCTGGTCACCGAGGGCAACATCGTCATCACCGACCAGACCCAGCTGACGACGATCGTCTCCCTCGACCCGATCTATTTCGGCTTCACGGTCGATGAACGCTCGTTCCTGAAGTACCAGGGCAGCCTCGGCATCGGCATGGGCGAGACCCAGAAGGGCAAGGGTGTTCCGATCCTCATCGCGCTCACCGGCGAGGCGAAGCCGACCCGCAAGGGCACCCTCGACTTCGTGGACAACCGGGTCGACAACGCCACCGGCACGGTGCTCCTGCGCGCCACGGTGGAGAACCCCGACGGGTTCATCAAGCCCGGCCTGTTCGGCGTGGTCGCGCTGCCCGCCACCAAGCCCTACCAGGGCATCCTGCTGCCCGACGAGGCGGTCTCGGCCAACCAGGACAAGCGCATCGTCTACGTCGTCGCCGACGACGGCACGGTGTCGCTGCGCGACGTCAAGCTCGGGCCGAAGGTCGATGGCTACCGGGTCATCCGCGAGGGCCTGAAGGGCGATGAGAACGTCGTGGTCAACGGGGTGAGCCGCGTACGGCCCGGGGCCAAGGTCGCGGCCGAGGCCTCGACCCTGCCGCCGAGCAAGACCTGAGACCGCCGCCCCGGACGAGATAGACCCCGGCCGAGCGCGGCCGGGGAGCGGCCACCAGACCGCGGACGAAGAAACGATGCCGCCTCGGACCCGCGCGAGCGGGCCGCGCGCGGCGAGAGGTTCAAGCGATGCGTTTTGCCCACTTCTTCGTCGATCGGCCGATCTTCGCGTCGGTCACGTCGATCGTCTTCCTGATCCTCGGCTACGTCGCCTACCTGTCGCTGCCCGTGGCGCAGTATCCCGAGATCGTTCCGCCCACGGTGACGGTGCGCGCGAGCTTCCCGGGCGCCAACGCGGAGACGGTGGCGGCCACGATCGCGACGCCGATCGAGCAGGAGGTCAACGGCGTCGACAACATGCTCTACATGACGTCGTTGTCGACCAACGACGGCAACATGCTGCTGACGGTGACCTTCAAGGTCGGCACCAACCTCGATATCGCCAACGTCCTCGTCCAGAACCGCCTCTCGGTGGCGCAGCCGCGCCTGCCGCCGGACGTGCGCAACCTCGGCGTCACCGTGCGCAAGGCCTCGCCGGACCTGATGCTGGTGGTGCACCTGCTGTCGCCGAAGAAGACCTACGACCAGAACTACCTCGCCAACTACATCTACCTGAACATCCGCGACGAGCTCCTGCGCCTCGACGGCGTCGGCGACATCACCATCTTCGGCGGCAACGAATACGCCGAGCGCGTCTGGCTCGATCCGAACAAGCTCGCGGCCTACGGACTGACCACCTCCGACGTCATCACGGCGCTCTCGGAGCAGAACGTGCAGGTGGCCGCCGGCGCCCTGAACTCGCCGCCCGCCGCCACCGGCCAGGCCTTCCAGCTCATCGTGCAGTCGCAGGGGCGCTTCCAGAGCCCCGAGGAGTTCGCCGACGTCATCGTCAAGGCCTCGGACGGCCGCCTCGTCCGGGTGAAGGACATCGCCCGCGTGGAGATGGGTCAGAAGGACTACACGACGAATTCGTTCCTCAACGACACGCCCGCCATCGGCATCGGCGCCTTCCAGCGCCCCGGCACCAACGCCCTCGACGCCGCCGCGTCGGTGCGCAAGGTGATGGACAACCTCAAGAAGAACTTCCCGCCGGACATCGAGTACCGCATCGCCTACAACCCGACGGAGTTCATCGAGGAGTCGATCCACGAGGTCTACAAGACCCTCTTCGAGGCCGTCGGCCTCGTCGTCATCGTGGTGCTGGTCTTCCTCCAGAGCTGGCGCACCGCGCTGATCCCGGTGATCGCGATCCCGGTCTCGCTGGTGGGCACCTTCGCGGCCATGTCGGCCTTCGGCTTCTCGCTGAACAACCTCACGCTGTTCGGGCTCGTGCTCGCCATCGGCATCGTGGTCGACGACGCCATCGTGGTGGTGGAGAACGTCGAGCGCAACATGGCCGAGGGCCTGTCCCCGGGCGACGCCGCGCACAAGACCATGGACGAGGTCGGCGGCGCCGTCATCGCCATCGCGCTCGTGCTCTCGGCGGTGTTCATCCCCACCGCCTTCATTCCCGGCATCACCGGCCAGTTCTACAAGCAGTTCGCGCTCACCATCGCGGCCTCGACCATCATCTCGATGTTCAACTCGCTGACGCTGTCTCCGGCGCTCTGCAAGCTGCTCCTGAAGCCCCACCACGAGCACGCCAAGCCGAAGTTCTTCCTCTTCCGCTTCGTCGCCTGGCTCGCCGACATGTTCAACAAGGGCTTCGACTGGCTCTCGAACACCTACGGGCGGATCATCTACGGCCTGACCAACTACGCGGTCGGGCTGATCGCGATGCTGCTCGTCTATGCCGGCGTCATCGCCGCCACCCTGCACCTCGTCCAGACCACGCCCACGGGCTTCATCCCGGACCAGGACCAGGGCTACCTCATCGGCGTGGTGCAGCTGCCTTCCGGCGCCTCGCTCGACCGCACCACCGAGGTGGTGAACCGGGCGGCGGCGGCGGCCCGCAAGATCGACGGCGTGACCAACACCGTCATCATCGCGGGCTTCGACGGCGCGACCTTCACCAACACCACCAATTCGGGCGTGATGTTCATCACCCTGGCGGGCGCCAAGGAGCGCGCGACGCAGGGGCGCAGCGCGGCGGTGATCACCAACGACGTGATCAAGGCCACCGCGGACATCCAGGAGGCCCGCGTCATCGTCATCCCGCCGCCGCCGGTGCGCGGCCTCGGCCAGGGCGGCGGCTTCAAGATGCAGATCGAGAGCCGGCAATCGTCGGCGATCGGCCCGCTGCTGGGCGCCGTCGGCGAGGTGCTGGGCAAGGCCAACCAGAGCAACGACGTGCAGCGGGTGTTCACCACCTTCGGCAACGACACGCCGCAGCTCTACCTCGACATCGACCGCACCGTGGCGCGCATGCTCAACGTGCCGCTCTCCAACGTGTTCTCGACGGTGCAGACGGCCCTCGGCGGCGCCTACGTCAACGACTTCAACACCCTCGGGCGCATCTACCAGGTCCGCGTGCAGGGCGACGCGCCGTTCCGCGTCTCCAAGCAGGACATCGAGCAGCTGAAGGTCCGCTCCTCCACCGGCGCTCTGGTGCCGATGGGCACGCTGGCCACGATCCGCGAGATCACCGGCCCGCAGATCGTCCAGCGCTTCAACCTGTACTACTCGGTGCCGGTGCAGGGCACGGCCAAGCCCGGCATCTCCACCGGCCAGGCGCTGGACGCCATGGAGGCCATCGCCAAGGACACCCTGCCCGACGGCTACTCCTACGACTGGACCGAGATCGCCTACCAGCAGAAGGCGGCGGGCAACACGGCGATCTACGTCTTCGCGCTCGGCGTGCTCCTCGTCTTCCTGGTGCTCGCCGCGCAGTACGAATCCTGGGCGCTGCCCCTGGCCATCCTGCTGGTGGTGCCCACCGGCGTGCTGGCGGCCCTGTTCGGGGTGCAGCTGCGGGGCCAGGACAACAACATCCTGACCCAGATCGGCCTGATCGTGCTGATCGGCCTTGCGGCCAAGAACGCCATCCTGATCGTGGAGTTCGCGCACCAGCTCGAGGAGACCGAGCGGAAGGGCCCCGTGGCCGCCGCCGTCGAGGCCTGCCGCCTGCGCCTGCGCCCGATCCTGATGACGGCCTTCGCCTTCATCCTCGGCACGGTGCCGCTGGTGATCGCCACCGGCCCCGGCGCCGAGATGCGTCAGGCCCTCGGCACCGCCGTCTGCTTCGGCATGATCGGCGCCACGGTGTTCGGCCTCTTCCTCACCCCGGTCTTCTACGTGGTGATCCGGAACTTCCTGATCTGGCTCGCCAAGAAGCGCGGCAAGGACCCGCACAACACCACGCCGGACAAGCACGATCCGCACGCGGCCCCCTCGCACGCCTGAGACCCTTCCGAGCCCGGATGCGGACCCCGCATCCGGGCTTCACGTTGGGGGTTGCGCCCCGCAGACCGGAAAGCTAAAGACCCCTCACCCCGTCAGGGGCGTCGGAGCGTAGCGCAGCCCGGTTAGCGCACTAGTCTGGGGGACTAGGGGTCGGAGGTTCGAATCCTCTCGCTCCGACCATTCACATCAGCCGATCACCCCCCAGGTGGCCGACATCCGCGAACCGGCCCATCGGCACGCCCGGTCCGGTTCCCGCGGTGCTCATCCTGTTTCGCGATCGCCGAATGGGCGAGAGCCAGGGTTCGAGCCGGACAGCATTTCGAAATCTCCGACGCGAACGACCGGCCCTGGCCTTCGGGACGACCCATGCTCCCCGGGACCCTGGGCCTCTTCCACGCGGCGGACGGTGCAGGCCATGGACGGGCCGTCGGCTCCGAGCGGTGACGGACGACCGATGGCGATGCCGCCCCGGCGGACGACAGGTCCGCCCCGTGCCCCCTGAGCGGCCGGGAAACCGGAGCGGCTCGCGCCGGACGGAACTTGCGCGCAGAATGCCTGCCGGATTACGGGGCGATGGCGCCCTCCGTGGAACGCGGGGGCACGGGAGGCATGCCGTGAAGGGCACGCGATGGTTGACCAGGGTCGCGACGGGCCTCCTCCTCGGCCTCGCCCCGGCCGCGGCCGAACCCAGCATGCGCAAGTTCCTCGAAGGCCGCTGGGTCGGCGACGGCCTCCAGATCCGCGTCGATCAGGATGCCGTTCAGGCGAACGACAATCCGGAGAAGCCGTTCGAGTGGAGCCCGCTCAACATCCGGGACGTGACCGGTGGCATGATCGTGTTTCAGATCGGCTCCCGCCAGTACATCGGACTGATCGACGGCCAGCAGATGACCGTGACGATCACGGGGTCGAGCAGTTCGCACGTGCTGACCAAGGTCCCCCCCACGCCGCCAGTCCGGCAGGGCCGTCCGTAACTCTCCGGGTAAGCCGGCGGCCCGGCGCGGACGGAGAATCGCCCCTTTTGCGCGCCCCGTCCGCATCTCGCGGCAGGGCGGACGCGGCCGGGACCGACGCGGTTCGGACAACACGAAATCGTCAGCCGCTTCCGACCGCCCGTCGCGCGGCGGCCGGGCGCCCTCCGGACCCGCCGACGGCGGATTGACTCGCGGGCAAGCTTGGCCTTCTCACTCCGCCCCGGAGGCCGCGCGGGCACGCGGCGCCGGCCGGGCGGGCCACCGATCTCGGCTCTCGGCCGAGCCTTCGGGCGAAGCGGCCGCCGAGCGGACGGAGAACGGCGCCTGTCGGGGGCTCGGGAGCCCATCGAAAATTTGCCACGAATGGCGTCACACAGAAGCGAAGCGACTTGATTTAAGACAATCTCGGCCGATTCCTTTGACCTGTCCGGCCTGCGAACAGGAACGCTCAGATCTGGTGAGATGCGTATTCGCCAAGAAGAACCATCCTGAAACACCGCACTCCGGATCCTCCCCGAAGCTTCCGAAACATCCATCCGCCCGCGACCCGTCCTCCGGCGCTCAACCTGAAAGCTCTCCTGCGGCACATGACCGGGACAAAGCGCACGATCGCGACCATTCTCGCACCTCTCGGACTGCTGATCTGCGCGGTGGTGGCCGCTAGTCTCTGGCCCGGCCCGGTCATGAGCGTCCTGACCGGCCTGAGCGCGGCGGTCCGGGAGCGCTTCGGGGCGAGCGAGGCCGAACCCGCTGCGGGCGGCGAGGCGCGCGAGGGCAGTTCGGCCCGGCTGTTCCGGCCGAGTCCGGCGCAGCGCGCCGCCCTGAACATCGTCCCGATCGCGGCGGTCGAGTTCCGGCCCGAGGGCACGGCCGAGGGCCGCATCGCGCTGAACGACGACGACAACGTGCCGGTGACCTCGCCCTATGCCGGCCGGGTGACCCGGGTGCTGGTGCGCGCCGGGGACGCGGTGAAGGCCGGGGATGTGCTCCTCACCCTCGAGGCCACCGACATGGTCCAGGCCCAGAACGACTACCAGACCGCCCTCAACACCCTCGCCAAGGCGACCGCGCTGTTGAAGCTCGATCAGACCATCGCGACGCGCCAGCAGGAGCTGTTCCAGGCCAAGGCGGTGGCCCTGAAGGACTATCAGTCGGCCCAGAACGACGTCATCGGCGCGCAGAGCGACCTGAAGACCGCCGAGGCCGGCCTGGAGGCGGTGAAGAACCGCCTGCGCCTCCTCGGCAAGACCGACGCGGAGATCGCCGCCTTCGAGAAGAAGGGCACGCTCAGCCCCGAGACCCAGATCCGGGCGCCGATCGCCGGCACCATCGTCCAGCGCAAGGTCGGACTCGGGCAGTATCTCTCGACCGCCAGCGACCCGATCTTCGTGATCGGCGACCTCTCCACGGTCTGGCTGGTGGCCAACGTGCGCGAGAGCGAGATCCCGCGCATCCGGATCGGCCAGGAGGTCGAGGCGACGGTGGCGGGCTTCGGCGACCGGATCTTCAAGGCGCGGGTCAACTACATGTCCGCCAGCCTCGACCCGGCGACGCGGCGCCTCGCGGTGCGCAGCGAGGTCGAGAATCCCGACCAGGTTCTGAAGCCGGAGATGTTCGCCACCTTCACGATCTTCACCGGGCCGGGGCGGAGCGCGCCGGCCGTGCCCGCCGCCGCCATCGTCTACGAGGGCGCGCGGGCACATGTCTGGATCGCGCGGCCCGACGGGGCCATCGAGGCCCGCGACGTCACCCTCGGGATGACGGCCCGCGGAATGGTCCAGGTCACCGCCGGGGTCGCGGTGGGAGAGGCGATCGTCACGCGCGGGGCCGTGTTCATGGATCGGGCGACGAGCGGTGACAAGGCGTCCTGACCCGTCGGGCCCGAGGCCCCTTCCTCGTCGTCATCGGGCCGCGGCCGGAAAAGTCTCACGATGAACAGCCTGATCGTCTTCGCCCTGCGCCAGCGCGTGCTGGTCTGCCTGCTGTTCCTGGTGATGCTGGCGCTCGGCTATGCCAGCTATACGCAGCTCAACATCGAGGCCTATCCCGATCCGGTGCCGCCGCTCGTCGACGTCATCACGCAGAATCCCGGGCAATCGGCCGACGAGATCGAGCGCTACATCACGATTCCCCTGGAGGTGCAGCTCGCCGGCATCCCCAACGCCACCGTGGTGCGCACCATCTCGCTGTTCGGCCTCTCGGACGTGAAGGTGCAGTTCAGCTACGCCTTCACCTACCAGGAGGCCCTGCAGCGGGTGCTCAACCGGCTCTCGCAGCTGCCGCCCCTGCCCAATGGCGCCCAGCCGCAGATCTCGCCGACCAGCCCCGTCGGCGAGATCATGCGCTACAAGGTGACGGGGCCGCCGGGCTACTCCTCCACCGACCTCAAGACCCTGCAGGACTGGGTGCTGCAGCGGCGCTTCAAGGCGATTCCGGGCGTCGTCGACGTGACGGCCTTCGGCGGGCGGACCAAGGAATACGAGATCGCCGTCGACCTCAACCGGCTCCAGGCCCAGGGCCTCACCCTGGTCCAGCTCGTCACCGCGCTGAACAATTCGAGCATCAACGTCGGCGGCCAGACCCTGAACGTGGGCGAGCAGTCGGCGGTGGTGCGCGGCATCGGCCTCATCCGCGACATGGACGACATCCGCGACACGATGCTGACCCAGGTCAACGGCGTGCCGGTGCTCGTGCGCGACGTCGCGGAGGTGCGGGTCTCGCACGCACCGCGCCTCGGCATCGTCGGCCATGACGGCGACAACGACATCGTCGAGGGCATCGTCCTGATGAGCCGCGACGGCGAGAGCCTGCCGACCCTGCGCCTCGTCAATGCCGAGATCGACAAGATCAACGCCAGCGGCATCCTGCCCCCGGACGTGCGGGTGGAGCGCATCTACGACCGCAGCGGGCTCATCCACACCACCACCCATACGGTGATGCACAACCTCGTCTTCGGCGTGACGCTGGTCTTCGTGGTGCAGTGGCTGTTCCTCGGCTCCCTGCGCAGCGCGATCATCGTGGCGGCGACGATCCCCTTCGCGCTCGGCTTCGCCATCCTGATCCTGGTCCTGCGCGGGGATTCGGCCAACCTCCTGTCCCTCGGCGCCATCGATTTCGGCCTCATCGTCGACGCCACCGTGATCATGGTCGAGAACGTGTTCCGGCACCTCGCCGAGCCGGAGCACGGCGAGGGCCAGACGCCGCCGGGGGGCCTGACCGGGCGCCTCGGCACCATCGCCATCGCGGGCGCCGAGGTGAACCGGGCGATCTTCTTCTCGGCCACGATCATCATCGTGGGCTTCCTGCCGCTCTTCACGCTGACGGGCGTGGAGGGCCACATCTTCGGCCCGATGGCCAAGACCTACGCCTACGCGCTGCTCGGCGGCCTCATCGCCACCTTCACGGTCTCGCCCGCCCTCTCGGCCCTGATCCTGCCCAGGCACGTGGAGGAGCGCGACACCCTGGTGGTGCGCGCCCTACGCTTCGGCCACGTGCTGATCCTGCGCTTCGGCCTGCGCAACAAGGTGCTGTCGCTCCTCGTGGTCGCCGCGGTGCTGGGCGCCTCGGGCATCGCCGCGCGCACGCTGGGCCTCGAATTCCTGCCCAAGCTCGAGGAAGGCAACCTCTACATCCGCGGCACCATGCCGGCCTCGATCTCCCTGGAGGCCGGCAACGCCTACGTGGAGCGCCTGCGCAAGATCATCGCCGAGGTGCCGGAGGTGGTCACCGTGCTCTCGCACCAGGGCCGCCCGGACGACGGGACCGACGCCACCGGCTTCTTCAACGTCGAGATCCTGGCGCCCCTGAAGCCCTTCGACACCTGGCGCAGGGGCCTCGACAAGGAGGGGCTCGTCCGCGACCTCTCGGCCAAGCTCGACGAGGCCTTCCCGGGGATCGAGTTCAACTTCTCCCAGTACATCGAGGACAACGTCCAGGAGGCCGCCTCCGGGGTGAAGGGCGAGAACTCGGTCAAGATCTACGGCAACGACCTCAACGACCTCACCCGCACCGCCGAGGAGATCAAGGCCGCCCTGTCGCGGGTGCCCGGCATCGCCGACCTCTCGGTCTTCGCCTCTCTCGGCCAGCCCACGGTGCGGATCGACATCGACCGGCGCAAGGCCGCCCGCTACGGCCTGTCGCCGGGCGACGTGAACACCACCGTCCAGGCGGCGATCGGCGGCCAGACCGCCGGCGACCTCTACGAATACGGCTCGGACCGGCACTTCCCCATGCGGGTGCGCCTGGCGCCCCAGTATCGGCGCAGCCTGGAGACCATCCGCAACATCACCATCGGGGCGGCCAACCCTACGGGCGGCGTGGTGCAGGTGCCGCTCTCCGAGATCGCCACCGTGGAGCTCGTCTCCGGTGCGGCCTTCATCTACCGCGAGAACCAGGAGCGCTACATCCCCGTGAAGTTCTCGGTGCGCGGGCGCGACCTCGGCGGCGCGGTGCTGGAGGCGCAGGCGCGCATCGCCCAGGACGTGACCCTGCCGGCCGGGTTCCACCTCGAATGGGTCGGGCAGTTCACCAACCTGCAGGACGCCGTCCAGCGCCTGACCATCGTGGTGCCGGTGACGATCGCGCTCATCGCGCTGCTGCTCTACGTCAACTTCAACTCCGTCACCGACATGGTGCTGACGCTGAGCGTGATCCCGATGGCGATGATCGGCGGCATCCTCGCCCTGTTCCTCACGATGACGCCGTTCTCGATCTCGGCGGCGATCGGGTTCATCGCGCTCTTCGGCATCTCGACCATGGAGGGCGTGATCCTGCTCTCGTACTACAACCAGCTCGTCGACGAGGGCTGGGCCCGGACCGAGGCCGTGTGGCACGCCGCCAACGTCCGCATGCGCCCGGTCATGATGACCTGCGTCGCCGCCTGCGTCGGCCTGCTGCCGGCGGCGATCTCCACCGGCATCGGCTCGCAGGTGCAGAAGCCGCTCGCCCTGGTGGTCGTCGGCGGCATCCTGCTCGCGCCCAACCTCATC
This sequence comes from Methylobacterium sp. Leaf104, assembly GCF_001422885.1. GTDB lineage: Bacteria > Pseudomonadota > Alphaproteobacteria > Rhizobiales > Beijerinckiaceae > Methylobacterium. The sequence goes on from NZ_LMMZ01000023.1 coordinate 508,164, forward strand.
CTCGTGGTGGTCCCGATCCTGATCGCGCTGTTCTCGCGCCGCGTGCCGGCCGCGATCCCCTCGGAAGCGGCCGCCCGGGCCATGGCCCAGGCCGAGCACGCATGACGCGGCGATCACAGCCCCGCGCGCCGTCCGCCGGCCGCGTTGACTTCGAGGCCGGCCCGGCGCCTCTACGGCCGCGGACGGCGACAGGATTCTCCGACACCATGGCGGCATCCACACAGACCCGGGCCAGCTCCCGGAGCGAGGCCCGGGCCGGCCGGGCATCCGGCGCCGCCCCAGTCCGCGCGCTCCTCGCCGCCGCGGCCCTGTGCGCCGTCGGCGGCTGCGTCGTCGGGCCGGACTACGTGCCGCCGGCCGATCCGCCGGCCACCCGCTACACCCGCGAGCCCCTGCGCAACCCCACCGCCACCGACAACATCCGCACCGCCCATGGCGGCTCGGCCGACCAGAACTTCGTCGCGGGCGCCGACGTGCCGGGCCAGTGGTGGACGCTGTTCCGCTCCCCCGCCCTCGACCGCCTCGTGGCGGAGGCGCTCGCCAACAACCCGAACCTCGACGCCGCGCAGGCCGCCCTCCGGATCGCGCAGGAGAACGTCGAGGCGCAGCGGGGCACCCTGTTCCCGGTGGTCGGCGCCAATGGCCTCGGCTCGCGCCAGAAGGCCCCCGGCGGCGCCCTGCAGGGGCCGCTCAACGACACCCGGCAGCTGTTCTACAGCCTCTACACGCCGCAGGTGACGGTCTCGTTCACCCCCGACGTGTTCGGCGGCAACCGCCGCCAGATCGAGTCTCTGGAGGCGCAGGCGGAGAACCAGCGCTTCCAGCTCGAGGCGACCTACCTGACGCTGACCACGAACGTCGTCCTGGCGGCGATCCAGGAGGCGTCGCTGCGCGCCCAGATCGACGCCACCCGCAAGGTGATCCAGGCCCAGACCGAGGTCCTGAACCTCTACAACAAGCAGCTTTCCCTCGGGCAGATCGCCGGGGCCGACGTGGTGGTGCAGCAGGCCGCCCTCTCGGTCTCGATGCAGCTGCTGCCGCCCCTGGAGAAGCAGCTCGCCCAGCAGCGCAACCTCCTGACCGCCCTGGTCGGGCGCCTGCCCAGCGAGGAGATCGCGCCGACCTTCACCCTGGCCTCCCTGCGCCTGCCCACCAACCTGCCGGTGAGCCTGCCCTCGCGCCTCGTGCAGCAGCGCCCGGACGTGAAGGCGGCCGAGGCCAACGTGCAGCAGGCCAGCGCGGCGGTGGGGGTCGCGGTGGCGAACCGCCTGCCGCAGTTCAACATCACCGCCAATGGCGGCGCCAGCGCGGTGCGGATCGCGCAGCTCGCGACCTCGGCCGCCTCGTTCTACGGCATCGTCGGCACCGTGGCGCAGCCGATCTTCGATGCCGGGACCCTGTTCCGGCGCCAGCGCGCGGCCGAGGAGGCGCTGAACGAGGCCCAGGCCCAGTACCGGGCCGTGGTGATCGGCGCCTTCCAGAACGTCGCCGACACGCTGCGCGCGCTCCAATCCGACGCCAAGGCGGTGGCGGCGGCCTCGGCCGCCGAGCGGGCCACCGGCGAGAGCCTCGGCCTGATCCGCAAGCAATACGCGGCGGGCGCCCTCAACAGCACCCAGGTGCTGATCGCCCAGCAATCCTACCTCTCGGCCCTGGTGACCTCGGCAGGCGCGCGCGCCAACCAGTATGCCGACACCGCGGCCCTGTTCCAGGCCCTCGGCGGCGGCTGGTGGAACCGCACCGACGTGAAGCCGGCGCCGCCGAGCACGGACCCGGCGAAGTTCCTCTAGGGGCAGGGGCCGGGAACCGCCGGGCCGGGCAGTCCGGAGCGGCGCGGGCAAACCGTTCGTTACCAGGGGGTTAAGCCGCGATTTGTTGGCTTGGGCCGACGAGATGCGCTATAGGTTTGGGCAGGACACCGCACGGGTCGGCTCAGCGGCCGGAGACGCGCGCGACAACGCCGTGAGCGGGCGGGACCGACCCTTGCCGCCGACGCTCCGGACCCCGGACAGGTAGAGACCGAAGACCTTGGCAGAGAACGACATTCCGGGCGCCGGCACGCCGCCGCCCGCCTCCGACATCAAGCCCGTATCCATCACCGACGAGATGAAGCGCTCCTACCTCGATTACGCCATGAGCGTGATCGTGAGCCGGGCGCTGCCGGACGCGCGCGACGGCCTCAAGCCGGTGCACCGGCGCATCCTCTACTCGGCCTACGAGAGCGGGCACCTGCCCGAGCGCAAATACGTCAAGTCGGCCCGCATCGTCGGCGACGTGATCGGCCTCTACCACCCGCACGGCGACCAATCGATCTACGACGCCTTGGTCCGCATGGCGCAGGACTTCTCGATGCGCCTGATGCTCATCGACGGGCAGGGCAATTTCGGCTCCGTCGACGGCGATCCGCCGGCCGCCATGCGCTACACCGAGTCGCGCCTCGCCAAGCCGGCCAACGCGCTGCTCGCCGACATCGACAAGAACACCGTCGACTTCCAGCCGAACTACGACGAGTCGCGCGAGGAGCCGACCGTCCTGCCGGCACGCTTCCCCAACCTCCTCGTCAACGGCGCCGGCGGCATCGCGGTCGGCATGGCCACCAACATCCCGCCGCACAACCTCGGCGAGCTCATCGACGCCTGCGTGGCGCTCATCGACGATCCCGGCCTCTCGATCGAGCAGCTCACCGAGATCGTGCCTGGCCCCGACTTCCCCACCGGCGGCTCGATCCTCGGCCGCGCCGGCACCCGCCAGGCCTACGCCACGGGCCGCGGTTCGATCATCATGCGGGCGAAGTCCCACGTGGAGGAACTGCGCAAGGAGCGCGAGGCGCTGATCTTCACCGAGATCCCGTATCAGGTGAACAAGGCGACGCTCATGGAGAAGATCGCCGAGCTGGTGAAGGAGAAGCGCGTCGAGGGCATCTCCGACCTGCGCGACGAATCCGACCGCGACGGCATGCGCATCGTCGTCGAGATCAAGCGCGACGCCATGGCGGACGTGGTGCTGAACCAGCTCTACCGCTTCACGCCCCTGCAATCGTCCTTCGGCTGCAACATGGTGGCGCTCAACGGCGGCCGCCCCGAGCTGATGAACCTGAAGGACCTGCTCCAGGCCTTCATCGACTTCCGCGAGGAGGTGGTGTCGCGGAGGACCAAGTTCCTCCTCAACAAGGCCCGCGAGCGCGCCCACGTGCTGTGCGGCCTCGCCATCGCGGTCGCCAACATCGACGAGGTCATCCGCCTGATCCGGACCTCGCCCGATCCCAACACCGCCCGCGACGCGCTGATGGCGCGCAGCTGGCCCGCCCACGACATCGCCCCGCTCATCGCCCTCGTGGACGATCCGCGCCACCGGGTCGCCGAGGACGGCACCTACCGCCTCTCCGAGGTGCAGGCCCGCGCCATCCTGGACCTGCGCCTGCAGCGCCTCACCGCGCTCGGCCGCGACGAGATCGGCGACGAGCTGAAGAAGCTCGCCGACGAGATCGCCGACTACCTCGACATCCTGCGCTCGCGCCTGCGCATCATGGGCATCGTCAAGGACGAGTTCGCGGAGGTCCGCGAGGCCTACGCCACCCCGCGCCGCACCGTGATCCTCGACTGGGACTCGAACGTCGAGGACGAGGACCTGATCCAGCGCGAGGACATGGTCGTCACCGTGTCCCATGCGGGCTACGTCAAGCGCGTGCCGCTCTCGACCTACCGCGCGCAGCGCCGGGGCGGCAAGGGACGCTCGGGCATGTCGACCCGCGACGAGGATTTCGTCACCCGCCTGTTCGTGGCCAACACCCACACGCCGGTGCTGTTCTTCTCGAACCAGGGCCAGGTCTACAAGGAGAAGGTCTGGCGCCTGCCGATGGCGGCGCCGAACGCCCGCGGCAAGGCGCTGGTCAACATCCTGTCGATGGATGCCGGCACCGAGCGCATCACCACCATCATGCCGCTGCCCGAGGACGAGGCCTCCTGGGAGACCCTCGACGTCATGTTCGCCACGGCGAGCGGCAGCGTGCGCCGGAACAAGCTCTCCGACTTCGTGCAGGTGAACCGCGCCGGCAAGATCGCCATGAAGCTCGATGCGGGCGACCACATCGTCCACGTGGAGATCTGCCGGGCCGACCAGAACGTGCTGCTCACCAGCCTGGCCGGCCAGTGCATCCGCTTCCCCGTCGAGGACGTCCGCGTCTTCAAGGGCCGCGATTCCACCGGCGTGCGCGGCATCAGCCTCGCCAAGGACGACCGCGTCATCTCGATGACGATCCTAAACAGCTTCGAGGCGACGCCCGAGGAGCGTGGGGCATTCCTGAAAATGCAACGCGCCGTGATCGGCGACACGGAAACGACCGACGCCGACTCGGAAGAGGTGGCCACGGATGCTCCGCTTCTCTCGCAGGAGCGCTACGCCGAAATGGGTGCCGCGCAGCAATTCGTCCTCACCCTGTCCGAGCGCGGCTACGGCAAGCGCACCTCGTCCTACGAGTACCGGACCTCGGGCCGGGGCGGCAAAGGCATCACGGCGATGCGGGTCAATGCCCGCAACGGCAACCTCGTGGCCTCCTTCCCGGTCCAGCCCTCCGACCAGATCATGCTGGTCACCGATGGCGGCCAGCTCATCCGCGTGCCGGTGGACGACATCCGCATCGTCGGGCGCGCCTCGCAGGGCGTGACGGTGTTCAACACGGAGAAGACCGAGAAGGTCGTGTCCGTCGAGCACATCGAGGGCGAGGACGAGAGCGAGGGCGGCGACGAGGCCGTGCAGGCCTGACCGCACGCTCCGGCGCGGGGGGCCTCACGGCCGTCCGCGCCGCGTCGGGCGGCCTACGCCGCTTTCGTGTCCGGGCCGGAGGTTCCGTTTCGGGACGAAATGTTCTACCCCGGGCCGCGATGATCCGCACCGCCCTCTATGCCGGCTCGTTCGACCCGGTCACGAACGGACACCTCGACGTCATTCGTCAGGCGTGCCGGCTCGTGCAGACCCTCGTCATCGCCATCGGCGTGCATCCCGGCAAGGCGCCGATGTTCTCGCCCGAGGAACGTGCCGAACTCCTGCGCGCCACCTGCGAGCCCCTGGCCGAGGCCGAGGGCACCGCGCTGACGATCGTGACCTTCGACGACCTCGCGGTCACGGCGGCGCGGCGGGTCGGCGCCACCGTCTTCATCCGCGGCCTGCGCGACGGCACCGATCTCGACTACGAGATGCAGCTCGCCGGCATGAACGGCGCCATGGCGCCGGAGGTGCAGACCGTGTTCCTGCCCGCCTCCACCGGCGTCCGGCCGATCACCGCCACCCTCGTCCGCCAGATCGCGGCCATGGGCGGCGACGTCTCGCCCTTCGTGCCGCCGCTGGTGGCGGCGCGCCTCGCCCAGCGCTTCGCCGCGGCCTGAGCCACTCCTCGTCACGACCAACGAAAGCATGCTGACCCCATGGCCTTTGGACTGAATCGCCGCCTCGCCCTCCTCGGCCTCGCCGGCCTGCTCGCCACGGCCCCCGCGGCCTGGGCGGTGGACGACAACACCGTCTACCTCGACACCAAGGACGGCCGCGTCACCATCGAGTTGCGCCCCGAGATCGCCCCGAAGCACGTCGCCCAGCTCAAGACCCTGATCAAGCAGGGCTTCTACAACGGCCTCAAGTTCCACCGGGTGATGGACGGCTTCATGGCCCAGACCGGCGACCCGAAGGGCAACGGCACCGGCGGTTCCAGCCTGCCGAACATCCCGGCCGAGTTCTCGCAGGCGCCGTTCCGCCGCGGCACGGTGGGCATGGCCCGGTCGTCCGACCCGAACTCGGCCAATTCGCAGTTCTTCATCTGCCTCGGCGACGCGCCCTTCCTCAACGGCCAGTACACCGTGGTCGGCCTGGTCTCCTCGGGCATGGAGGCCGTCGACGCGATCAAGAAGGCGGCGCCCGGCGCCGCGGGCGGGGCGGTGCAGAACCCCGACAAGATCGTGAAGATGCAGATGGCGCAGGGAGCCAAGTAGTTTGCGGGGCGTCGGCCGCCACCTCGGGGCACTGGCGGCCTTCGCCGCCGCCGGGCTCCCCGTGCGGGCGGCGCCCTCCACCGGCCCGCTGACCCTGCCCGAGACCCTGCGGGGCACCGTCCAGGTCCCGCAGGCCGCGCCGCAGACGGGCATGGCCGACGGACAGAAGGCTCCCGACGGCCAGAAGCCGGCCGACACCCTGCGGGAGCTGTATCCCGTCCTCGCCGCGTGCTGGGAAGTCCCCGAGGGCCTGGCTCGCTTCGAGCGCACCGAGATCACCGCCCGCTTCGCCCTGCGCCGGGACGGGTCCGTCATCGGCACGCCGCGCGTGACCTTCTCGACGCAGGATTCGGACACCCGCGCCTACCGCATCCTCACGGATGCGACCCTGGCGGCGATCCGGCGCTGCACGCCCGCCCGGATCACCCCCGCCCTCGGCGCGGCCATCGCGGGGCGCCCCATCGCGCTCCGCTTCATCTACCAAGGACCCAAGGGAAAAGGAGTCTAGACCCATGGCAGAGACCGAGACCATCATCCTCGAGACCAGCAAGGGCCGCGTCGTGATCGGGCTGCGCCCCGACCTCGCCCCGAACCATGTCGAGCGCCTGAAGACGCTCGCCGCGCAGGGCTTCTACGACGGCGTGCCGTTCCACCGTGTGATCGACGGCTTCATGGCCCAGACCGGCGACCCGACCGGCACCGGTTCGGGCGGCTCCGACCTGCCGGACCTCAATGCCGAGTTCAACGCCGAACCGCACGTGCGCGGCACCTGCTCGATGGCGCGCACCAACTTCCCGCACTCGGCCAATTCGCAGTTCTTCATCTGCTTCGGCGATGCCCGCTTTCTCGACAAGCAGTACACCGTCTGGGGCAAGGTCGTGGAAGGCATGGACGTGGTCGACACCCTGAACAAGGGCGAGCCGCCGCGCTCCCCCGACAAGATCGTCAAGGCGACCGTCGGCGCGGCCTGATCCGGCCCGGACGACTCGAGCACGAAAATCCGGTTTCGAGGGAAGTGTCCGCGCGAAGGTGCGGACACTTCTTTCGTTTTCGAACCCGGCGGGGCTTGGCACGGCACGCGCGGCCTGGGAGACCGCGTGCGATGACCGGCACCCTCCCGCTTCGCGACGTCCTCCTCGCCCTGGCGGTGGTGGCCGTCTGGGGCACGAACTTCGTCGTGATCCGGATCGGGCTCGACCACCTGCCGCCACTGCTGTTCGCGGCGCTGCGCTTCGTGCTCGCCGCCCTGCCGGGCGTGTGGCTGCTGCGCCGTCCCGCCGTCCCGTGGCGCAACCTCGCCAGCTACGGCCTGCTGATCGGGGCCGGACAATTCGGCCTGCTGTTCATCGCCATGCGCGGCCAGATCTCCCCCGGCCTCGCCTCCCTGGTGATCCAGATCCAGGTCTTCTTCACCATCGGCCTCTCGATGCGCCTCACCGGCGAACGGGTGCCCGGCCACCAATGGGCGGCCCTCGGCCTCGCGGCGGCGGGCCTCGCCGTCATCGCCCTCCACACCGACGCCACCACGACGCCGCTGGGCCTCGGGCTCGTGGTCTGCGCCGCGGCGAGCTGGGCCGGCGGCAACATGGCGGCCAAGCGCAGCGGGGCGCGGTCGATGCTGCCCTACGTGGTCTGGGCGAGCCTGTTCTCGGCGCCGCCGCTCCTCGCCGCGTCGTTCGCCCTCGAGGGCTGGGAGGCCATCCGCGACGGCCTCTTGCGGGCCGACCGGGCGACCTGGGCCGCGGTGGCCTGGCAGTCGGTGGGCAACACCATGTTCGGCTACGCGGTCTGGGGCTGGCTGCTGTCGCGCCACCCCGCCGCCTTGATCACCCCGATGGCGCTGCTGGTGCCGCTCTTCGGCATGGGCGCCTCGGCCCTCTGGCTCGGCGAGCCGCTGCCGCCCTGGAAGCTCGGCGCCGCCGGCCTCGTCCTCGGCGGCCTCGCCCTCGGGCTGCTCTATCCGCGCTGGCGGGCGCGTGCGGCGGCCAGGAATGGCCCGGCCTGAGCGGCCCGACCCCGCCGTGTCAGGTGTCTCCGCGCGCGGCGAGGCGAGCCTCGGCGGCCGCCAGGTCGTCCGGCGCGTTGATGTTGGCGAAGGGGTCGTCGGGCTCCGCCGGCCAGGACACCGCCACCGCGCCGTGGCGCCTGAGGAAGGCGCCGACCCGGCGCTCGCCGCGGGCGACCAGGGCCTCGCGCAGATCCGCCCGCAGGGCCACCGGCCAGAGCGCCACCGTGAAGTGCTCGCGCCCGCCCGACGCCGCCATGGCGATGGCGTCGTCCCGCCCGACCGCTTCGGCGAGGCGGGTGACGAGGTCGACCGGCAGGAAGGGCGCATCGCCGGAGACGCTGGCGACGTGGCGCGTGGTCGGGTGGTGAGCCGCCGCGTGCTCCAGCCCGGCGAGGATACCGGCGAGCGGCCCCGGATGGTCGGCCACCCCGTCGGGCACGATCGCGCCCGGAAAATCGGGGAAGCGGCCCGGATCGCCGTTGGCGTTCAGGATCACGCCGGCCGCGCATTGCGGGGCGAAGCGGGCCAGCACCCGGTCGAGCAGGGTGCGGCCGCCGAGGCGCCGCAGGGGCTTGTCGCCCCCGCCCATGCGGCGCGCGAGCCCGCCGGCGAGGATCACGCCCAGCACCGGCGGCATCGGCGGTTACTCGATGACGATGCGGGGCGCCGCCCGCGGAGCCGGGCCGCCGGTCAGGTTGCCCCAGAGCTTGGCGGCGATGCCGCGATAGACCTGCGCGTGCGGCCCGTCGGGATCCACTGCCACCACCGGGCGGCCCGCATCCGAGGTCTCGCGGATCGTCATGTTCAGCGGCACCTCGCCGAGGAACGGCACCTCCAGCCGCTCGGCCTCGGCCCGCGCGCCGCCATGCCCGAAGATGTGGGAGGCCGTGCCGCAATGCGGGCAGATGAAGGTCGCCATGTTCTCGATGACGCCGAGGATCGGCACCGCGACCTTCCGGAACATCGTGACGCCGCGGCGCGCGTCGATGAGGGCCAGATCCTGCGGCGTCGAGACGATCACCGCCCCCGAGAGCGGGGTCGCCTGGGCCATGGTGAGCTGCGCGTCGCCGGTGCCGGGGGGCATGTCGACCACGAGGACGTCGAGCTCGCCCCAGGCGACCTCGCGCAGCATCTGGGTGATGGCCGACTGCACCATCGGCCCGCGCCAGATCATCGCCGTCTCGGGTTCGATCAGGAAGCCGATCGACATCACCTTGATGCCGAAGCCCTCCATCGGCGCCAGCAGCCGCTCCTCGATGACGCGCGGCTTGCCCGACAGGCCGAACAGCTTCGGCACCGAGGGGCCGTAGATGTCGGCATCGAGCAGGCCGACCTTCAGGCCCTGGGCCGAGAGGGCGAGGGCGAGGTTGCAGGCGGTCGTCGACTTGCCGACGCCGCCCTTGCCGGAGGCGACGGCCACGATGTGGCGCACGCCCGGAAGGGCCGGGCCGGTCCGCGGCGGCGGCGGGGCGGCGAGACGGCCGGGGGCGGGCGGCTGCGGGGCCGCGGCCTGAGGGGCGTGCTGGGCCGGCTGGTTCGGGCCGCGCTCGGAGGTCAGGCTCGCGAAGACGCCGGAGACGCCGGGCGTGGCCAGGATCGCGCCCTCGGCCTGGCGCCGGATCGGCTCGAAGCGCTCGGCCTCGCTGGGGTCGATCAGGATCGAGAACATCACCCGGCTGGTCGGGTCGACCACCACCTGCGACAGGCGCCCGGAGGCGGGCAGGGTGGTGCCCGCGGCATCGACGGTCACGCTCGAGAGCACCTTCAGGACGTCGTCACGGGTGATCGCCAAGGTTCGGGCTCCTGGCCGCGTCCGGCCGGGGGCCGAGGCGCGGCGTCACTTCGGGGATCGCGGATGCCGCGGCCCCGGCCGGGCCGCGCGCGACGAACCCATGCGACAGCACAGGCCGTGACGGAGCGCAAGCGCTTCCCCCACCTGCCGGGGGCGAGACCCCTCGTCGCGGCAGGTGTCCCGACCGATCCGGGCGGCCCGGACGACGCGCCCCGATTTCGATCAATTCGTTCAGATTCCGGTAGGCATGAGTCGAGGGGAGGGGCGGCGCCTTGCGTCCGCCGGGCCGTCCGCGACGTTCGGTGCAACACGAAGAGGACGCCCACCGGCGGCCTCGACCGCCGCAGGATCCCTCCACCGTGCCCCCCTGGTTCCGCCTGCCACCCTGGTTTCGCTCCCGGTCTCCGGCACCCGCTCGGGCGCCGAGGCCCCGCCCGCGCGGTGAGGTCGCCGATCGCGACCTGACCATGAGCCCGTATCTCCTGCGCTTCTCCCGGCCGGTCTCGGCCCGCTACGAGATCGACACCGGCCGGGAGCGGGCGCTTCACCTGCGCCGCACGATCCTGATCGGGCTCGTGTTCCACAACGCCTACAACCTGACGACCGCCCTGCTGATGCCCGACATGCTGCCCCTGGCGCTGGCCCTGCGGCTGTTCCTGGTCACGCCGCTCGGCCTGCTGCTGGCCTGGTCGGTCACCCGGATGCCGGGTCCGCGGCGCGAGCGCATGGTCACGGCCACGATGCTGCTGGTCACCGCGGTGCCGATCCTGCTGTTCAGCCTGGAGCGGGAGGCGATGAGCGCCATCTGCTACATCGAGTACCCGCTGATGATGGTGTTCGCCACCATGATGCTGGTGCTGCGCTTCCCCCACGCGCTGATCCTCACCGGCCTCAGCGCGGCGGCCTCCTTCGTCAGCATCGCCCTGCGGGTCGACCTGCCCACCGAGCTCGCCCTCTGCCTGGCGTTCCAGACCGTGGCCGGCGCCTTCTTCGTCCTCTACGGCAACCACCAGATCGAGGGCGTGCGGCGGCGCTCCTACCTGGTCTCCCTGCGGGAGATCCTGCGCTCGGCCGGCCTCGAGCAGGACCGGCGCGTGCTCACCGCGCTGTCGGAGACGGACGCCCTCACCGGCCTCGCCAACCGCCGCGCCCTCGACGGCGCCCTGTCCGCCACGGCCGGCGACGCGCGCGGCCTCGCCCTGCTGATGATCGACGTCGACCACTTCAAGCGCTTCAACGACGCCTACGGCCACCCGGCCGGCGATGCCTGCCTGCGCCGGATCGCCGAGGCTCTGGCGGGGGAGACGCGCGGCGGGCGGGACTGCGTCGCCCGCTACGGCGGGGAGGAATTCTCCGTGCTGATGCGCGGCTGCGACGATCGCGCCGTCGCCCGGGTGGTCCGGCGCCTGCGCGCGGGCATCGCCGCCCTGGAGATCCCGCACGCGGCGCGGGGCGACGGCGAGCCCTTCGTCACCGTGAGCATCGGCGTCGCCGTGGCCCCGGCCGGACGCACGACGTCCCCGTCCGAGCTCCTGGCCGAGGCGGATGCCGCCCTCTACGAGGCCAAGGGGCAGGGCCGGAACCGCCACGTCGTCCGCGTGGTCGACGGGGCGGCCGTGCTCCTCCACGACCGCCGCCTCGGCCGGCTCGGCGCCCTGCGCCGCAAACCGGCCCGCCCGGCCGCCCAGGGCGGGTCCGCGCTGCCCCCGGCGGCGCGCCTCTCCGAAACCAATGCGGCCCTGGCTCGTTGAGCACACGATCCGGCCGCCGATCGCCGCGCCGGAAAGCCATTCGTCGAGTTGGAGACTGCAATCCCATGCACCAGGGCAACCACCGCGACCACGAGGGCGCCAAGAAGCTGTTCGCCCTCATCAAGGACGTCAAGGTCGCGATGATGACCACCGCCGACCAGGACGGGAAGCTCTACAGCCGCCCGATGTGGTGCCAGGAGGCGGACGAGAACGGCGACCTGTGGTTCTTCACCAAGCTGCACTCCCCGAAGACCGCCGAGATCAGCAAGGACAACCAGATCAACCTCGCCTACTCGGATCCGTCGAGCCAGACCTACGTCTCGATCGCCGGCAAGGCCGAGATCGTCACCGACCAGGCGATCATCAACGACAAGTGGAGCGAGAGCCTGAAGACCTGGTTCCCCAACGGCAAGGACGATTCCGAGGTCGCCCTCCTGCGCGTCCACCCCGAGAAGGGCGAGTACTGGGACAGCCCGAACGCGACGATGCTGCACATCTACGGCTACGTGAAGGCCGCGCTGACCGGCGAGTCGCCCAAGACCGAGACCAAGAAGGTCGACCTCGCCTGAACCTCCGGTCCGGAGTTTCCGGAGGGCGGCGTGCCGAGGGGCGCGCCGCCCTCTTTCGTTCGGCGGGTCGATCGCACGGACCTGCCTCGCTCCGGCGATCCGCCCGCGAGGCGCCGGTCGTTCCGGGACCGGCCCGGAGCCCGAGACGGGTCCGGGCCGACGCAGCGGGCGCGGCCTGGCCGAGGGGCGGCGCCCTCAATTCGCCCGGGCGACCTCGACGAGGTTGTCCGAGAAGGACGGCGCGTGGCCCATGTCGGTGAAGGCCCCCGACGAGATGCTGTTGACCGTGCCCTCGTTGAGCTGGCGCCAGTAACCCAGCGTCGCGACCACGATGCCGGCCTTCACGTCGTCGGTGATGCGCGCCACGCCCTTGAAGGCGCCGCGGTCGTTGGCGACCTGGACCTTGTCGCCGTCCCGGATGCCGCGGGCGTCGGCGTCGGCCTGGCTGATCATCACGAACTGCTCGCCCTGGCCCTTCTGCTTGTCCTCCATGTTCGCGTAGCAGGAGTTCAGGAAGTAGTGGCTTTTCGGCGAGACGATGTTGAGCGGGAAGCGCTTGGCCAGTTCCGGGTCGTTGGCGTGGGATTCCCGCGGGCCGAGGTAGTCGGGCAGCGGGTCGAGCGCCTCGCCGGGCTGGAAGCCCTCGTACATCTGACGGAACGGCGGGGCGACGAAGTTCGTGGCGCCCTCGACCTTGAGCATGCACTTGCCGGTCGGCGTCGGGAAGTTGCCCTCCTTATGTGGCGCCCGGTCGTCCGGCGTGCCGACCTTGAGGCGGGCGAAGCCGTGCTCGCGCATGTACTGGAGATCGATGCCCTCGCAGGCCGGCGCGTTCCAGTCGACGTAGTGCTCCAGGCACTCCGTGTCGGTCCACTTGAAGTTCTCTTCCTCGAAGCCGAGCCGGGCCGCGAGCTGGCGGAAGATCTCGTTGTTCGGGATCGCCTCGCCCGGCGCGTCCGCGCACTTGGTGTTGTAGGTCAGGTAGAGATGGCCCCAGGACAGGATCATGTCCTCCATCTCCGCGCCCATCGTGGCCGGGAGCAGGATGTCGGCGTAGGAGGCGGTGTCCGAGATGAAGTGCTCGGCCGAGACCATGAACAGGTCCTCGCGCATCAGCCCCTCGACGATCTTGTCGGTCTCGGGCGCCTGCGTGACCGGGTTCGAGTTCCAGCACATCATCGACAGGATCGGCGGGTCGAGCTTCAGCTCGCCGGTGAGGGCGCGTCCGATCTGCAGGTTCGAGACGACGCGGGTGCCCTCGGGGATCAGGTCGGGCCGGCACATCACGTCGAACTTGTAGGGGTGCTCCCAGACGCCGAACTGGGTGACGCCGCCGCCGACATGGCGCCAGGCACCGGTCAGCGCCGGAATGCAGGTGACCGCCCGGATGGTCTGGCCGCCGCCGTAGTGGCGCTCCAGGGCGACGCCCATGCGGATCGCGGCCGGCTGCGCGGTGGCGAGTTCGCGAGCGAGGGTGCGGATGTCCTCGGCCGGGACGCCTGTGACCGCGGCGGCCCACTCGGGCGTCCGGGTGCTGGCGCGCTCCTTCAGCTCCTCGAAGCCGACGGTGTGATTGTCGACGTAGTCCTGGTCGACCAGGCCCTGTTCGATGATCGAATTGATCAGCGCCATGGCGAGCGCGCCGTCCGTGCCGGGCTTCGGGGCGATGTGCCAGTCGGCCGCCTTGGCGGTGCGCGAGGCGTAGGTGTCGATCACGACGACCTTGGCGCCCTTCTTCTGGGCGTCCTTGACGATGGCCCAGTGGTGCAGGTTCGTGCTGACCGAGTTGCAGGCCCAGATGACGATGTACTTGGAATGGATGTAGCTGTCCGGGTCGAGCCCGGCGGTCGGGCCGACCGTCAGCAGCCACGCCGTGCAGGAGCCCTCGCCGCAGAAGGTGCGCTCCATGACCGTGGCGCCCATCCGGTTGAAGAACGCGTCGCCGCCGTTCAGCCCGTGCACGAGGCCCTGGTTGCCGAGATAGCTGTAGGGCGCGATGGCCTGCGGCCCGTACTGATCGATGATCGCCTTCCAGCGGGTCACGATGGTGTCGAGCGCCTCGTCCCAGCTGATCCGCTCGAACTGCTTGGAGCCCTTCGGCCCGACGCGCTTCATCGGGTAGAGCAGCCGGTCCGGATGGTAGTGGCGCTTCTCGTAGTCCTTCAGCTTCACGCAGAGGCCGCCCCGGGTCATCGGGTGGTCCGGGTTGCCGCGCACGCCGAGCAGCTCCCCGTCCTTGACCTCGAACAGCATCGAGCAGGTGTCCGGGCAATCGTGCGGACAACCGCCGAAGAAGGTCTCGGTCAGGCTCTCGGCCTGAGCGACGAGCAGGGAATCGGGCTTGACGATCTCGTTCATGGTTCCTCCACGGCCGAGCGTCCCGTCTTATTGTTCCTGACGGGCCGGCCCGGTGCCCGGGCAGGATGCACTTAAGTGCGAACAATTCCAAATTACGTTTCGGCGAAGACGGGCTCGCGCTCGAAGCACCATCCGCGTCGACCGATTGACTCGACCCGCGCTGCCATGCGCCTCTGCGGCCGCACGGGCGCCGGGAGCGCCCGCAGAGGGGCCGTGATCCGAACCATGCTCGATCTCGCCACGCGGGTGTACAACCACAGCTTCAAGATCGACCCGATCGTCCGGTCGCTGCTCGACACGGACTTCTACAAGCTCCTGATGGCGCAGACGATCTTCCGCCGCCATCGCGACGCCCGCGTCACCTTCGGCATCCAGAACCGCTCGCGGCAGGTGCGGCTGGCCGAGTTCGTCGATGCCGGCGAATTGCGCGAGCAGCTCGACCATGCCCGCTCGGTGCGCCTGAGCCGGGGCGAATCCACCTGGCTGCGCGGCAACACCTTCTACGGGCAGCGCCAGATGTTCTCGGCCGACTTCATGGACTGGCTCGAGGAGTTCCGCCTGCCGGACTACGAATTGGAGGCCCGGGACGGGCAGTACGTCCTGACCTTCCACGGCCCCTGGCTCGAGACCACCATGTGGGAGGTGCCGGCGCTGGCCATCCTCAACGAGCTGCGCACGCGGGGCGTGGTGCGCCACCTCGGCAAGCTCGACCTGCAGGTGCTCTACGCCCGGGCCATGACTCGGGTCTGGGAGAAGATCGAGCGGCTGCAGCGCCTGCCCGGCCTCTCCATCGCGGATTTCGGGACCCGGCGCCGCCACGGCTTCCTCTGGCAGGACTGGTGCGTCGAGGCCATGCACGAGGCCCTGGGCAACCGCTTCCTCGGCACCTCGAACTGCCTGATCGCCCTGCGCCGCGAGGTCGAGGCCGTGGGCACCAACGCCCACGAGCTGCCGATGGTCTACGCGGCGCTGGCCGACGACGATGCGGGCCTCGCCCGCGCCCCCTATGACGTGCTGGCCGACTGGCAGCAGGATTACGCCGGCAACCTCCTGGTGATGCTGCCCGACACCTACGGCACCACGGGCTTCCTGCGCCACGCCCCCGACTGGATGAATGCCTGGACCGGCATCCGCATCGACTCGAAGGAGCCGATCGCCGGCGGCGAGGAGGCCATCGCCTGGTGGCGCTCGCGCGGCTCGGACCCGCGCGAAAAGCTCGCGATCTTCTCCGACGGGCTCGACATCGACACCATCGAGGCGATCCACGCCCATTTCCACGGCCGGATGCGGATCGGCTACGGCTGGGGCACGCTGCTCACCAACGATTTCCGCGGCCTGGTGCCGGACGGCCGCCTCGACCCGATCTCCATCGTCTGCAAGGTGATCGCCGCCGACGGCCGGCCCACCGTGAAGATCTCCGACAACCCGTCCAAGGCGATCGGCCCGGCCGAGGAGATCGCGCGCTACACCCGCGTCTTCGGCGACGTGGGCCAGGCGGCGATGCCGGTGGTGGTCTGAACGGGGTTCAGCCCGGGGACTGGACGATGACCCCGTACCAGCCGAGCCCCGCATAGGTCTCGTAGCCGGGCGTGCGGTGGAAGGCGACGATCTGGCCGGTGCGGGAATCGAGGTCGGCGCCGCTCACGCGGCCGTCGGCGGGCAGCGGCAGGGTCTCCTCCAGCACGCCGCGGCCGTCCGAGGCCGCGATCACCCGGTGGCGCGCATCGACGAGGAGGACCCGGGTGCGGGCCCGGTCCTCGCCCGCCACCCGCACGCCGTCGACGATGGCGCGGGCCTGGGCCTGCCAGTCGAAGTGGATCGCCAGGACGCCGATCGGCCGGGCCCGGCTGTGGCCGTCCGCGCGGACGCTGGCGCAGTAGGTCGCCACCTGCGCCCCGCCGAGGCCGGGCTGGCCCGTCACGTCGGCGGCGACGTAGGCATCCCCGTCGGGGAGGGCGGCCGCGCGCCGGAACCAGTCCTGGTCGGCGACATTGCGCCCGACGAGGCCGGGATAGCGGTCGGGCCGGCCATGGGCGAGGACGTTGCCCTGCAGGTCGCAGAGCCAGAGGTCGAGATAGACCGTGTAGGCGTCGAGGATGATGCCCAGGCGCCGGGTGGCGTGGGCGGCCGCCTCGGGAGTCGGGGCCGCGGCGCAGGCCACCATGGCCGCGTCGGTGGCCCACCAGCGCACGTCGCAGGTGCGCTCGTAGAGGTTGCGGTCGATGAGCTCGACCGCGTTGAGGGCGAGGTCGATCAGCCGGTCGGTCTGCGATTCCTCGGCGAAGCTCCGGACCCGGACCTGGAGGCCGGCGATGCGGTTCGACAGCTCGACCTCGAGCGCCCGGGCGACGCCCTCGACCTCCGCGCCGATCGCCCGCACCTCCTGGGCCACCACCGAGAAGCCGCGGCCCATCTCGCCGGCGCGGGACGCCTCGATCAGGGCGTTCAGGGCGAGCATCTTGACCTGTCCGGTGATCGCCTGGATGCGCCGGCTCTTGTCGGACGAGATCCGCTGGAGCTCTGCGATCTCGGCGGCGATCCCGCGCAAGTTCGTGGCGTCGGGGGCGGCGCCAACATCCATCGCCGTGTCGTGCAAAACCGCCTCCAATCAATCTTCGCCGGACTTCGATCGCCGTCGCGCGTCGGCAATTCCTACGAAAACAAGCTTATCATTCGATTAAAGCCCGCGCCTCCGTCAGTTCCCGTGGGTCCAACGGCGGGCCTATCCTTCGCTGTTTCGTTCTAGACCCCGATGGTCGACAGAGATCATGAAACAAGTCTTCGGCGACCGCGCAGATCGAAGAGCCATGATCGTGCCCGACCGCGACCGGGTGCCAGCACAGCGGCCTGCCTCGCAAGACCTGCCCCTGTAACGCGGCCCGCGCCGGCTCCGCTTCTCTTGGCCCATACGGGCGAGATCGTCGCGGCGTCTCGGAACTGATCTTCCGAAAGCCCGGCCCATCCGGCTCCCGGAGGCGTCGTTGCCTGCGCGAGGCCGCCGCCGAGCCATGCAGCGAATGCAGTCTCGCTCCGGTTCGATCACGGTTTCGCGACGCGACGAACCGCCGGGAGGGATCGATTGTCCGGGGCGCTTCGTTCTTCTCGCGGCGATGCCGGCCGGAGGGCCGGCCCCGCCGCGTCGCGTCTGGAACACGGAATTCGGAATGGCCCTGCGATCCCCCCCGAAGCCGTCCCTCGTCCCGCCGCGACCGACCCGCATCGCGGCGGCCGGCACGCCGACCCAGGCCCTGACCTCGCCGATCATCGTCGCCGCCCTGATCATGGTCGGGCTCTATGTCGGGCGCGACGTGCTGATCCCGATCGCCATCGCGATCCTGCTCTCCTTCGTCCTCGGCCCCCTGGTGAACCTGCTGCGGCGCTGGCATTTCGGCCGCTTCCTCTCGGTGGCGGCCTCGGTGCTCCTGGCGCTCGGCACCGCCGCCGCCCTGGCGACGCTGATCGGCGTCCAGCTTGCCGACATCGCCAAGGACGTGCCGCGCTACCGCAGCACCATCGAGCGCAAGATCGAGGGCCTCAACGACACGCCGGCCGGGCGTCTCGCCGGCTACGTCGCCAGCATCGGCCGGACGATGCACGAGAGCCACGAGGAGCCGAAGCCCGAGCCCAAACCCGAATCCCGGGCCAATCCCGCCCCGCCCGAGAAGGCGATCCTGGTGGAGTTGAAGGAGCGGGTGCCGGGGCCGGTGACCCTGGCGGGCACGCTGCTCTCGCCGATCCTGCACCCGCTGGCGACCATCGGCATCGTCTTCGTGGTGCTGCTCTTCCTGCTGATGCAGCGGGAGGACCTGCGCGACCGCATGATCCGGCTCGCCGGCTCCAGCGACCTCCACCGCACCACGGTGGCGATGGACGACGCCGCCAAGCGCCTCAGCCGCTACTTCCTGGTCCAGCTCGGCCTGAACGCCTCGTTCGGCCTGGTGGTCGGCGTCGGGCTGTACGTCCTCGGCGTGCCGAACCCGGTCCTGTGGGGCATCTTCTCGGCGCTGATGCGCTTCGTGCCCTATGTCGGCGCCTTCGTGTCGGCCCTGTTCCCCCTGGCGCTGGCGGCCGCCATCGATCCCGGCTGGTCGATGGTGATCGGGACGCTGATCCTGTTCCTCATCCTGGAGCCCCTGGTCGGGCACTTCATCGAGCCGATGCTCTACGGCCAGTCCACCGGCATGTCGCCCTTCGCGGTCCTGGTCTCGGCCCTGTTCTGGACCTGGCTCTGGGGACCCGTCGGCCTGCTCCTCTCGACGCCGCTGACGGTCTGCCTCGTGGTGCTCGGGCGCCACGTCGACAAGCTCGAATTCCTCGACGTGCTGTTCGGGGACCGGCCGGCCCTGACGCCGGTGGAGAACTTCTACCAGCGCATCCTGGCCGACGACCCGGAGGAGGCACAGGAGCATGCCGACCTCATCCTCAAGACCTGCTCGCTCACGGCCTATTACGACGAGGTGGTGGTGAAGGGCCTCGAGCTCGCCGCCCGGGACGCCGCCCGGGGCGTGCTCACCACCGAGCAGAAGAACGACATCCGGGCGAGCGTCGGCGGCCTCGTCGAGGAGATGGCCGACCGCGACGACCTGCGCAGCGAAACCGAGGCCAAGGCCGATCCGGACGCGCCGCGTCCCGACCCCGTGCCTGAGGCCTGGCGGCCCGCCGGCACCGTCCTGTGCGTGGCCGGGCGCAGCTTCGTCGACGAATCCGCCTGCGCGATCCTGGCCCAGCTCCTGGCCAAGCGCGGGATCGGCGCCCGGGTGGTGCCGTTCGCCGACGTGGCCCGGGCGCGGATCGGGGCGTTCGATCCCGGCCCGGCCCGGCTCGTCTGCATCGTGTCGATGGCGATCAGCGGGGAGCCCACGCACCTGCGCCGGCTGGCCGAGCGCCTGCGCCGCAAGCTGCCGGGCGCCTGCTTCGTCCTCGGCCTGTGGCAGGCGGACGATGCCGGCCTCGACGAGGCGACCCGGCGCCGGGCGGTGGATGCCGACATCCACGTCTCGTCCCTGCGGGCCGCCGTGGAGGCCGTGGTGGCCGCCGCGCACGGAACCCGCGGCCCGGCCGCCGAGGCGCCGAAGCCGGAGACCGAGTTCGCCCGGGTGCAGCCGATGCCGGTCTGACGGCCGGGGGATGCGGTTTTGGGCTTGACCGCCGCCCCCTCCGTCCGCTTCGCTCGCCGGCATTCCGGGGTCCCGACGGACGGGGTCTCGCCTGAGGGGAGTGCCGATGGGCGTCGTCGATCTCGCGCGGTTCATGGACGATCTCGCCACCGCCTCGGGGCAGGCGATCCTGCCGTTCTTCCGCGCCGCCTTCGGCATGGACGACAAGGCCCGCGGCGGGGCCGCCTTCGACCCGGTGACCGAGGCCGACCGGGCCGCCGAGGTGGCGATGCGCGGCATGATCCGGCGGCAGTTGCCGACCCACGGCATCCTCGGGGAGGAATTCGGCTCGGAGAACCTCGACGCCGAATGCGTCTGGGTCCTCGACCCCATCGACGGGACCCGGGCCTTCGTCGCCGGCCTGCCGACCTGGGGCACGCTGATCGGCCTGACCCATCACGGCGCGGCGGTGCGCGGCCTGATGCACCAGCCCTATCTCGGCGAGCTGTTCTCCGGCGACGGCGCCCAGGCCCGCCTGCGCGCGCCGCGCGGCGAGCGCCAGCTCCTGACCCGTCGCGGCACCGCCCTCGGCCAGGCGATCCTCGCCACCACGGACCCACGCCTGTTCGCCGAAGGCGAGGAGCGCGAGCGCTTCCGCGGCCTCGAAGGCGCGGTGCGCCTCTCGCGCTACGGCACCGACTGCTACGCCTATTGCATGCTCGCCGCCGGCCAGGTCGACCTCGTGGTGGAAGCCGGGCTCAAGCCCTACGACATCGTCGCGCTGATCCCGATCATCGAGGGCGCGGGCGGCATCGTGACGACCTGGGACGGCGGCCCGGCCACCGGGGGCGGACGCATCGTCGCCGCCGGGGACCGCCGCCTGCACGAGGCGGCCCTGCGCCACCTCAATCCGTGAGGCGCAGCCCTCACGCCGCCTTCGTGGTTCACGCACCCGGCGGTTCGATTCCCACGCTCGCCACGTGCGCGCGAGGTCCACAGCGCGAGGTCCGCAGGGGGGGGGCGATTTCCGCCGGTCCACCCCGAGGCTGGGAACGCCGTCGGCGGACCATCATGCGAGGCTTCCGCCGGTGCTTTCTCGAAGGCCCGGATCGATGCGTGCGAGGATCGATGCGTGCGAGACACGGCCGCCGCCCCACGGCGTCGTGGCGCCGGCATATCCCGACGGGATCCTTACGTCTCGCGCAGCCATTTCCAGACGTGCTGCACCGTCCCTCGACCGCCGCCTTGCTGGACCGTCCGACGCTCGCCGCGCCAGGCCTGAGGGGGAGCGCCGTAGCGCTTGCGGAAGCTGCGGCTGAGCTGGGAGACGCTGCTGAAGGCAAACACCTCGGCCAACCGGCCGATGGTCCGCCTCTCCATCGGATCGGCCAGAGCGTCGCGCACCGCCCTCAGGCGCTCGTTTTGCACGAAGTGCATCACACCCCCCTCCGGCTCGAACATTCGGTAGAGGGTGGACCGCGAGACCAGCATCTGCGCGGCGATGAACTCGGGCGACAGGTCGTTCCGCGACAGGTTGGCCTGCACGATCATCCTGGCCAGCGCCATCAGGCCGCCGTCGAGTTCGCGGCCATCCAACACATCCGTGGCCTGCGAAGCATCGAGGAGACGGCGCAGGAAGGCGACGAACTCATCTGCGAAGGCCTCGGCTTCGTCCGCGCGCGTGGTCGGCAACCGGCGGTAGATGTCGAGGATGCGGGCGGCCAGGAGCCGGTTGCGGGCCGCATCGAAGCGCAGGCCGTGCTCCTCGAGCGGCAGCCCGTGAAGGCGGGTGGTCGGCACGGCGATGCCGATCGCGTCGGCTCGGTCGAGCATGCCATCGAGCAGGTGACGGCGGCCTATGAACGTCACGGCCCCGGGCGAAGCCGACACGTCCTTGCCACCGACGGTGCCCTGGAAGCGGCCAGATCGGTAGAGCTGGACCATGTAATGGTCGGGACCGGCATCGACGCGTCGGCGGTCCCGCTGGAGCCGCTGCGTCGAGAGCAGCGAGCGATGGGTGACGAGATCGCTGATCTGGTAGGCCACGTTGGCGCCGAAGGGCAGCGGGGCGGATCGCGTCGTCGGGCTGACCGCGTACATCGGCGCCAGGAGGGTGCGCCATCGCTCGAAAGCCTCGCCCGGAGGCAAGCCCGACGTCGTCAGGAAGAAGGACGGCAGGCCCGCCTCAGCCGTCGCGTCTGCAGTCAACGGGCCACATCCCACGCTATCCGGCCCATTCGGCGGAGGAGGCTAGGCATGCAGTCCTCGACGGGGCAAGACAAATGCCCGTGTCCGGCCGGGGCGGCGCATATCCGGCGCAAGCAGGGCGGGAGCCGCGTTCGCGAGCAGGGCACGCCCGCATCCACGGCGTGATCGGGTCGAGGGCCTCTCGGTCTGGGATCGGCGTCAGGTTCGGACGCCTCGCTGCCGCCGAGGCACAGAGGCCCCGGGGCTCAAGCCCCCCGCGTCCCGAACGTCACGCCTCCAGCCGCGCGCGCTCGGCCGGTTCCGCCGCGTCCGAGCCCGGCATGAAGGCGTCGAAGGCCGCCCAGAAATCCTCCCGGATCGCATCGCGCTCCGACAGGATCTCGTGGCGCGCGCCGGGCAGCACCAGGATGTGCCCGGCCCGGAGGCGGCGGGCGAAGCGCTCGGTGGTGCGGGTGCCGCAGACGGGGTCGGCGCCGGCCGCGACGATCAGGGTCGGCACCGCGATCCGTCCCGGCACGCCGGGCGCGGCGAGGCGCTTCATGGCCCGGAAGGCGCTGGCGAGCCAGGCGATGCTGGGATCGCCGACGGCCCCGGCCCCGACGTCGCGGGCCGCCGCCGCGTTGCGGGCGTAACGCTCCGGGTCCCGGCACAGGCGGTTGTTCGGATAGGGCTTGGTGGCGATCGAGACCGCCGAGCCGAAGGGGATGTAGCGCCGGCCCCAGCCGATCCCGTGCAGGACGCGCGCGAGGAAGGCCGCGCCCGCGGGCCAGCGCACCATGCGGATCGACAGCATCGGCGCCACGGTGACGATGCGCCGGAACGGCAGCCAGCCGTCATGGGCGCCGGTCAGCGCCACCGCGCCGCCCATCGAGTGCGCCAGGCAGAGATGCGGGTGGGGCATCAGCGGGCGCAGGATCGCGTCCTCGATCGCCTTCAGGTCGCGGCGGTAATCGTCGAAATGGGCGACGTGGCCCCGGTGGGGATCGTCGACCTGGCGCTGCGATTCGCCCTGGCCGCGCCAGTCGAAGGCGACGACGGCGAAGCCCCGTCCGCGCAGGTCGGCGATGGTCTCGTAATACTTCTCGATGAATTCGGCCCGGCCCTGGAGCAGGCAGACCGTGCCCTTCACCAGGCGGGTGGTCGGGCGCCAATGGGCGGCCCGCAGCTCGATCCCGTCCTCGGTGCGCACCGCCTTGAGGGCACCGCCCGGCGGAACGGGATTGTCGGGGGTGGAACGCAGGGTCAGCATCGACGAAGTCTCACGCAGAGAAAGGGACCGAAATTTTTGGCCTCGGCCGCGGCCCAGGCTCTTGCGAGGCTCAAATCCCGCTCCGATATCACGGGAGCACCGGCCAATACGGCGGTGCGACTGGTCCGGCCCACGGGCGGACCCGAATCCAGCATGTTGCTTCTTACGGAGAATGTGTGATGCGTCAGTTCGACCTTGCTCCCCTTTACCGCTCCACCGTCGGTTTCGACCGCCTGTTCTCGGCCCTCGACCAGTTCGTCAGCGCCGACGCGGCCCCGACCTACCCGCCCTACAACATCGAGCGCACCGGCGAGAACGCCTACCGGATCACGGTGGCGGTGGCCGGCTTCACGGATTCCGATCTCGCGATCGAGGTCAAGGAGAATGCGCTGACGCTGAAGGGCGAGCGCAAGTCCGACCCGGCCAAGCCGGCGGAATTCCTGCACCAGGGCATCGCGGCCCGCGCCTTCGAGCGTCGGTTCCAGCTCGCCGACTACGTCCAGGTGACGGGGGCCGCCCTCGAGAACGGCCTTCTCCACATCGATCTCGTCCGCGAGATTCCGGAGGCCAAGAAGCCGCGCCAGATCCAGATCGCCACCGGCCGCGCCCCGCAGGCCCCGGTGATCGAGGGCTCGGTGCAGCAGGCCGCCTGATCGGCGCTCATGGGTGCCCGGAGCGCCCCGGCCGCGAGGCCGGGGCGCTTTCCCCTGTTCAGAAGCCTCCGTCGAACCAGTCGTCGCGGCTCGGCTCCTTGCAGCGGTAGCCGACGAAGCAGCGCGGCGTATCCCCCGCGGGCACAAAGGCCGGCACCGTGATCTCGGTGACCTCGCAGAAACTGCGGTCGCGTACGAAGCGGTCATAGGTCGCCCCGCCGGTTCCGAGCACGAGACCGCCGCGGCGATCGACCAGCGTCTTGGCCTGGCTGCAGGACATGCTCGTGGTGGAGGCCCGCTGGGCGAGGGCGGGCGCTGTGAAGGCGCAGAGGGCAAGGGCGACGGCGAGAACGCGGTTCGGCATGGCCGGTCAACGCGCGGCCCGCCCGGCAGATCCCGGACCGGCCTATCGCGTCGCGACCGCGCCAGCCCCGGGCATCCCGCCCCGGGCGTCGGGCGCGGTCACAGGTCGCCGAAGATCAGCTGTCCCTGCGGGCTCGGCCGACGCGCCGGCGCCTCGCCCTTGGGGCGCTTGGCGGCCGGCTTGCCCGTCGCCCTGCGCAAGGCCGGCCGCTGGGCCGGCGGATCGGCGCGCAGGCGCGCCTTCGCCTTGTCGCGGGCGATCGCCTCGGGGGCGTGCGGATCGTCGTCGAGCCACTTGCCGCGCTTGATCACCTCGTTGACCCGGCCCTGGTTCACCCCGACCTTGAAGGCGATCTCCTGCTGGGTCATGCCCGTGGAGGCGTGCAGGTCGAGGATGGCGCGGGCCAGTTCCGGGGTCATCTTCTGGCCGGTGAGGCGCCGGGCGGGCTTGATCGTGCGCGTGGCCCGGTCCCGCTCGCGCAGGCGCTCCAGCAGGGCGAGGGCCATGTGCATGCCGTGCTCGCGCAGGGACTCCTCGAATTCCTTCAACGTCGCCATCGTCGGCATCCTCATCGCCGCAGGGTTCCGTGAGACCGGAACCGCGACCGTTCCATCAACGCGACCGAAACGCCAGGGTTGCGCCGGACAGGGGCTCAGGGTTGGGCCGGTTCGGGCACCCTGACAACAGGCAAGATCCGTCATCCACCGCTATCCTCCTGTCCGGGCGGGGAAGGGCGGGCGGCAGGCCAGCGCAGGCATCGGAGCCGGCGCGTGCCAGCCCGTGGCCAGCGGCGCGCCGTTCGGCTAAACCGCCGGTCCCGCCGCGGTTTTCCCGAGGAGCCCCGCCCGATGATCAGCCCGATCGTGTCCGTCTCCCGTGCGGGGCCGCCCCCCGGCACGCCATCCCTGGTGGATGCCCTCGAGAGCGGCGCGGTCCTGATGTTCCCCGACCTCGACTTTCCCCTGAGCGCCTTCGAGGAGCGCTTCGTCCAGCGCCCCTTCGCCGACGGCAAGGCCAAGAACGTCAACATCCGCGGGGCCGAGGCCACCCTGCGGGGCGCGGCCGGCACGCCGGAGGAGCAGGAGGCCCTGCGCCAGGTCCTCATCCGCTACCGCGGCTTCGCCGAGGCGCTGGTTGCCCAGCACCTCCCGGCCTATGCCGGCAAGGTCTCCTTCGCCGGCACCTCCTACCGGCCCTTCGAGGTCGACCGGCGCAAGCTGAGCTGGCGGCGCGACGACACCCGGCTGCACGTGGACGCCTTCCCGTCGAACCCCATCGGCGAGAAGCGCATCCTGCGCATCTTCCGCAACATCAACCCCGATGGCCAGCCGCGCCACTGGCGGGTCGGCGAGGATTTTTCCGCGATGGCGGAGAAGTTCCTGCCGCGCCTGCCCGGCTACTCGCCGCTCTCGGCCCGGATGCTGGCGCTCCTCAAGATCACCAAGGCGCGTCGGAGCGAATACGACCACCTGATGCTGCACCTGCACGACGCCCTGAAGCAGGACATGCGCTACCAGGAGACCGCCCCCCAGGCCGACGTGCATTTCTCGCCCGGCCAGACCTGGGTGACCTTCTCCGACCTCGTCATGCACGGCGCCATGGGCGGCCAGTACATGTTGGAGCAGACCGCCTACCTCGCGGTGGCCGACCAGGCCCGCCCCGAGCGCAGCCCGCAGCGCCTGCTCGCCAAGGCCCTCGGCCGCCCCCTTCGCTGACGCCTCGAACCTCGTAAGGCCGGAGACTCCCATGATCCTCGAAATCGCCCAGATCGACGTCAAGCCCGGCATGGAGGCCGAGTTCGAGGCCGGCATCGCCAAGGCCGCGGCGATCTTCAAGGCCGCGAAGGGCTGCCGCAGCTTCGCCGTCCGCCGCTCCATCGAGAAGCCGCAGCGCTACCGCCTGCTCATCGAGTGGGAGACCCTGGAGAACCATACCGTGGACTTCACGGGCTCGCAGGCCTGGAAGGACTACCGGGCCATGGTCTCGCCCTGCTTCGAGGCCCCGCCCAGCGTCGAGCACACCGAGCTCGCGCTCCAGGCCTTCTGAGGCCGCCTCACCGTCCGGAGCCGCGCACCAGCCTCTTGATGCGGTCGTCGAGCCTGCCGATCCGCGCGCGCACACCGCGCGCGGTGCAGCTCGACAGGGTCTCGCCGGCGAAGAAGCCGAACTGCTCGGCGCGCTCGCGGCAGGCCAGGACCGGCGGCAGCGCGATCACCAGGACGAAGGGCGCCGTCAGCAGGACGAGGTTGAGGAGGAGCGACGGCGCCCAGCCGAGGGTGAAGCCGCGGCTCGGCGCCTCGGACTCGGCCTCGCGGATGCGGCGCACCGGCCGGGGCGTGCGCAATCCGTCGCGGATGGTCGCCTGCCGGATCTGGGCGGCCGCCGGGGTCGCCGGTCCCTCGGCCGGCAATTCGCCCCGGATCCGCGCCTGCGCGCCGAGGTCGTCCGTGGTCAGTGTCTCCGATCCGAGGTTCACCGCGCCCTCCCGCATCGATCCATTCCGAGCCCGGTCACGCGCCGCTACCGCAGGCCGTTGGCGACGGTCCGGAGGTCGCCCTCGAGATTGAGGACGCGTCCGGCGAGATTGCGCCGGGCGCAGGCGGTGTTGTGCACGATCTCGGGAAGCCAGGACCCGCGCGCCGCCGCGCCCTGGCAGTCCATCAGGAAGCCCGCCCCGAGCAGAAGCGTCATCGGGCCCAGCATCAGGGTCAGCTTGAGCATGCGGCCGATGCCGAATCCGCCGCGGCGGCGCCGGGCCGAATCGCGGGGCCGCCGCACCGGCTGGTCGTCCGGCGAATCGTCCGGCGAGTCGTCCGGCTCCTGGTCGCGCGGTCCGAACTCCCGTTCGTAGTAGGCTTCGAGCTTGCTGCGCTTCATCGGTGAGCGTCCGCCGACCCGGCTCGTGCCGGACTCATCGACCCCAGGGTCGCGCGAACACGGATAAGGTCCGCCTAACGGCGGGGTCGAGAAGCCCACGACCTCGACGCGTGCTTTCGGAATACTGAACGCGATGGCTGCGTTCGCGCGCGATCCCGGTGACATCCGCCCGCGGACTGCGTACCTAGGATCGACGCACGCCGAGCCGTTCCAGCCGCCCCCTGTCACCGAGCGATCCTCGCCCATGATCCAACGCCCCCTCCGCATCGGCACGCGCGGAAGTCCGATGGCCCTGGCCCAAACCGGGATGGTCCGAGACCGGATCGTGGCGGCCAATCCTGGCCTCGAGACCGAGATCGTGGTGGTCAACACTGTGGCCGACCGCATCCTCGACCGGCCCCTGTCGGAGATCGGCGGCAAGGGCCTGTTCACGAAGGAGCTGGAGCAGGCGCTCTACGCCGACGTGGTCGACGTCGCCGTCCACTCGATGAAGGACGTGGAGACCTGGCTGCCGGACGGGCTCGTCATCGCCTGCATCCTGGAGCGCGACGACCCGCGCGACGCCTTCCTGTCGCCGCGGGCCTCCGGCTTCGCCGAGCTCCCGCCCGGGTCCCGGGTCGGCACCTCGTCCCTGCGCCGGGCGGCGCAGGTCCTGATGCGCCGGCCCGACCTCCGGATCGTGCCCCTGCGCGGCAACGCCAACACCCGCATGCGCAAGCTGGAGGAGGGCACCTGCGACGCCACCCTGCTGGCGCTCTGCGGCCTGGAGCGCCTCGGCATGGCCGACATGGCCCGGAGCGTCCTCGAAGTCGGCGAGATGCTGCCTGCGGTGGCGCAGGGCGCGCTCGGCATCGAGTGCCGCGAGGCCGATGCCGCCGTGCGCGCGCTCTTCGCCCCCCTGGTCTCGGCCCGTGCCACCGCCGAGCTCGAGGCGGAACGCGGCCTCCTCGCCGAGCTCGATGGCTCCTGCCGAACGCCCATCGCCGCCCTGGCGCGGATCACCGGTGATACGCTCAGCCTCGACGGCCTGCTGTTCCTGCCCGACGGAAGCGCCCACTGGGCGGTGCAGCGCTCCGGGGCCGTCGCCGACGCCGCGCGGATCGGCCAGGAGGCCGGGGCCGAGCTCAAGCGCGCGGCGGGCGACACCTACGCCCGGCACCTGCAGTAGGCGCTCACGCCAGGCTGCGCTCGATCGCTTCCTCGTCGCAGATCACGCTGGCCGCCCGGCGGTACTCGATGCCGAGGGGCCGGGTCAGGATCGGGGGCTTCGCCCGAGCGGTGAAGGCGTCGAGGAAGACCCGCATCACGTGGTCGACCGCGGCGGGCGTCACGGAGCGCAGGTCGTCGTCGTAGTAGCGCGCCGCGTTGGCGGTGCTGGTGACGATCTCGTAGGCGGGAAAGTAGACGGCCCGCGGCTCGGCGGCGACGATCTCCTCGGCCGCCGCCCGCAGGGCGGCCTTGCTGTAGGTGTTCGACACCAGCACGTGCCGGTCCGCATAGGTGGCGATCAGGGGCACCGGCGAGACGGTGAGGATGACCCGCGCGCCGGGATTGACCGCGAAAAGCCGCTCCAGGAATACCAGCATGTCGTCGCGCACGTCACACGTGCGCGCATTGACGAAGGCGTAGGTCTCGGGGTCGAAACTGCCGCCGACGACGCCGGGCGCCACCGGCAGCATGGCTCCGTCCGGCCGGTGCATCCAGCCCTCGGTCAGTCCCAGGGTGAAGACGAGGACGTCGAGGCTCTCGAACATCGCCCGCACCGCCGCGAGGTGCCGAAGGCGGTCGGCCTCGAGCGCGGCGCCGTCGGCAAAACCGGTTGGCTCGATGCCGGGGCGGAACGGGTCCACGAGACGTCCGTCCGGACGGGTCCAGTCCGGCAGGGCAGGGGTGTAGGTGCCGTAGGCCCGGTCGAACAGCTGCAGGAGCTGCCGGGCGGTGTAGATGTTGCCGTAGCGGGCGGAGTAGATGCCGTATTGCCGCTCGGCGGCGGCCTCGGGCGTGATGTCGGCGGGAGCCGCCTCGGCGAGGTAGTGCCCGAACCCCGCCCCGGTCAGCGCGCGGGCGACGTGCTGGGCGAAGCAGGAGCCGGCCGTCGCCACGCGGGCATCGGAGCCGATCGTGAAGTGCCCGCTCGGGCCGGGCGCCAGGGCGAAGGGCGGGACGCCCGCCACGACCTTGCGCCAGAATCGCTCGGCCGGTAGATCGGCGTAAGGGTTCCTCACCAAGGCGGCATCTCCATCCGATCGCTCACGCCATTGCCGCACGCGTCCCCCGAGACCACGACCCTGGCCAACACCACGATCTCCGGCTCCCTCGCGGCGCGGGCGGCCTCGCTCGCTCGCCCGGTCTCTTCATGGCGATCCTGGGCGAGAGCATGGCGCCGGTCCAGCGACGATGCCATCGATCCGTCGCGGACCGGACCGCGCATCGCCGTGCTGGGGAACTGCCAGGCGGAGGGCGTCGCCCAGTCCCTGTGCCTGTTGCTCCCGCAGGCCCGGGTCGAGCTGGTCCCGTTCGACGGCCTCGGGCGCCGATACGGCACCCTCGAGCGCCTGAAGGCGCACCTCGCTCCCTTCGATCACGTCTTCACGCAGTTCTTCTCCGAAGGCTTCATCCGTGGCGGCAACGCGCACGCCCTGGGCGAGGGAGACCCGCGCCTTCGCCTGTATCCGACCATCCTGTTCCCCGGCTACCAGCCCGACATGGTCCTCGTGGGCGACGTCGGCGCGCTGTCGGCGGCGCGCCTCGTCGCCTCGCCGGTGGGTCCCTACCACTCGGCCATCGTCCTGTGCGCCTATCTCGAGGGGCGGGGGCCGCGGGAGACCGCGGAACTGTTCCGGGACACCACCTATGCGCAGCTGGGCTTCTACGAGGCCTGGAACGTGGCGGCGGCCGAACTTCTCGGCACCGCCGGCGACCTCGGGTTCCCGCTGGAGTCGGAGCTCGCCCGATGGTCGCGACGCGGCTGCTTCATGCACGTCCTCAACCATCCCAAGCTGTTCGTCCTGGCGGACATCGCCCGTCGCCTCGCAACGGAAGCGGGCCTGAATCCGAGCCCGGCATCGGTCGAGGATTACCTGCCGGACGATCTCGCCACCGGTGCGGTCTGGCCGCTCTACCCCGATCTCGCCGCACGCTACGGCCTGACGGGCACGATGCTGTTCAAGGACCGGGGCCGCCGGGGCGGTCCGAAACTCTACGACCTGCCGACCTTCATCGCCGCGAGTTTCGCGATTTACCGGCGTCACCCGCCGGAAGCGCTCGGCTGCCTCCGGGTCGAGGGCTGGCGCGCCAACCCGGCCGTGCGTGCGCTGTTCAGGGTCTGACCGCGCCCGAACGTCAGATGGCCGCGCGCAGGACCGGCGGATCCGCCTCGGGATCGCGCATCATCGAGGTGGCCAGATCGACCACGTCCTGGATCCGGAAGGGTTTGGCCAGGAAGACGCTGTCCGGCACGGCGCGCCGGTCGTTGCAGCCGCTCGTCGATGCATAGATCACCGGACGATCCGGGTTGAGGGTGCGGAAAGCCTGCGCGACGGACCAGCCATCGATGAGCCCGGGGAGATTGATGTCGGTGAGGAGGAGGGCGAAGGCGCCGCCGGCCGCGGTCCCGGCCTGACGGATGGCCGCCACCGCGGCCTCGCCGCTGGAGACGGAGACAACTGCGATGCCGTTCCGCTGGCACAGGGCGGTCAACATTTCGAGAAGGAGGTAATTGTCCTCGACGACGAGGATCTGACGCCGAGGCATGGATCGCACCAACTCTTTGCACGATCGCCTTAGTCCTGTATCGGTTAACTGCCGATCAACAGACGCGACGGTCGGCGAAGTCTCACGCCCCGCTCTGTTCTGGACGATGCCATGCCGGACCATTCGACCCGAGAAGCCGGGAGGTTCGTGGTCCAGGATGCGCCGGACCGGCCCGCACCGCCGGTTTATGATTCCCGCACCCTGGAGGAACTGGAAGGCATCTTCGGCCGCACGCGGCTGATGGATCTCCTCGACCGCCTCAAGACCGAGATCGGCGAGCGTCTGCAGGCGCCGGTCGCGGAACGCGCTGCCCTCGGCCAGGATGCCCACACCCTGCTCTCGGTGAGCGGCTCCCTCGGCTTCCTCGATCTCTCCAGCCGCTGTTCGGAAGTGGAGCGAGCCTGCCTGCAGGGGGCAGACCTCACGGCGCCGCTGGCCGCCGCGCGGAAGTCCGCGGCCACCGCCGTCGCGGCGATACGGGCACTCCAGGACCGAACCTGAGACCGAAGGCCGGTCGCATGTTGCAGTGCGGCCACGCCTCGACCGCAAGTGCAGCCGCGGGTCCGGACGTCGCGCCGATGCCGCAATCGAGTCCGATCCCGGAACGGTCGAAGTCGCGCCTGCGTGTCGCGAGGCTTTGGCCGATTTCGGAAAGGTTCGCTCAGGGTTGACGGAACCTTCGCTTAACCGAGACCGCATAAGAACCGCCGATGTGGCCCCGAGGGGGTCCCGCGAGGCGACGTCGCCGGCCTGATCGTCATCGATCCGGCGGCCGTGCCCGAGGAGAACAGGATCATGTCCATGATTGCGCGCTTCCGCGTGTTTCCGCTGGCGGCCGCCCTCTGCGCCGCCCTCAGCGTCGCCGCCTGCACCAACGACAAGGACCTCGCCGATGCCTCCGGGTTCGGTGCCGGCGGCATGAACGGTGGCGCCAACACCCCCGGCAGCGCCCAGGACTTCGTGGTGAACATCGGAGACAGGGTCTTCTTCGAGTCGGACTCCACCGACCTGACGCCCACCGCCACCGCCACGCTCGACAAGCAGGCGAACTGGCTGCAGCGCTACCCGCGCTACACCTTCCTGATCGAGGGCCATGCCGACGAGCGCGGCACCCGCGAGTACAATTTCTCCCTCGGCGAGCGCCGCGCCCAATCGGTGAAGGACTACCTCGCGTCCCGCGGCATCGCGGGCGGCCGCATCCGCACCGTCTCCTACGGCAAGGAGCGCCCGGTCGCCGTCTGCAACGACATCTCGTGCTGGTCGCAGAACCGCCGGGCCGTCACCGTCCTCGACCGCGGCGCCGGCTCCTGAGGTCTGGATGCGACAGGTCCCGGGGGCTCGACCGCCCCCGGATCCCTGCATGCGAGGTGGCGCGTCGCGACATGGCCGCATTTTTGCCGCGGGGGACAGCATTTGCTATCGGCGGGCCGCGATCCTCGCGAGCGCACTTCCGCCCCCTCGACCACCGGTGACGACCGCCATGCTTGCCCGTCTTCTCCTCGCGACCCGTCTCGCCGCCGCAGCCGGACTCGTCTCGGGATCGATCCTGTGTGGATCGTCGGCCCCGGCGATGGCGCAGGACGCGTCCGACTTCGTCGTCCGGCTCAACCGCCTGGAGAACCAGTCGCGCCAGACCGCCGGACAGATCGAGACGCTGCAGTACGAGAACCGCCAGCTCAAGGAACAGCTCCGCAAGTTCCAGGAGGACGTGGAGTTCCGTCTCCAGGAGGCAAAGGGCGGCCGTCCGGCGGTTCCGGCCAACTCCAATCCGGCCCCCGCCAAGGCGCAGAAGCGCAGCGACGCCTTCGATCCGAGCCACAATCCGGGCCAGCCCGGCGCGCCGATGCAACTCGGCACCACGACGCCGAGCCCCTCGGTCGTCGAGGCACCACGCGCCCGCAGCGTGCCTCCGACCGTCGTCGAATCGGACGACGACGAGCCCGGCCTGACACCGCCCGGCCTCGGCGGTCCGGTCGACCTGACGCCGCCCGCCCGCGTCCCGACGACCGGCGCCCTGCCGACTCCGCCCCGGGCCGGCAGCGTGGCCGCCACGGGCTCGGGGGATGCGCGCGCAGACTACGAGGCCGCTTACGCCTACATCCTTCAGCGGCAGTACGAGCAGGCCGAGATGGGTCTGCGCCAGTTCATCCAGTCGCATCCGCGCGATGCACTGGTGCCGTCCGCGACCTACTGGCTCGGTGAGAGCTATCTGCAGCGAAACCGCAACCGCGAGGCGGCCGAGCAGTTCCTGAAGGTCTCCACCGACTATGCGCGCTCGGCACAGGCGCCCGAAGCCATGCTGAAGCTCGGCGCTTCGCTCAATGCGCTCGGTGCCCGCGAACAGGCCTGCGCGACGCTCGCCGAGCTCGAGCGCAAGTTCCCCTCGGCCAGCGCCAGCGTCCGTCAGGGCGTCACCCGCGAACAGAAGCGCGCACGCTGCGCCTGACCGCGCGCGACTCCGCGGTCGAGGCCGCACTTCGCTCCCACCTGACCGGTGGACCGGTCCTCCTCGCCGTCTCCGGCGGCCCGGACTCCACGGCGCTGATGGCCGCGGCCGCCGCGATGGACCCCGCTCCAACCTTCCACGTCGCCACGGTCGACCACGGCCTGCGACCGGAGGCGGCCGCGGAGGCCTCGGCCGTCGCGCGCCTCGCCGAGACCTTCGGCTTCCCGCATCGAACCTTGTCCTGGATCGGGCCGAAGCCGGTGCGGGGGGTGCAGGCGGCTGCCCGCACCGCTCGCTACGGCCTCCTCGCGACGCATGCCGAATCCATCGGGGCCGCGTTCGTTCTCACCGGTCACACCCGCGACGATCAGGCGGAAACCGTGCTGATGCGGCTCCTGGCCGGCAGCGGACCGGCCGGCCTCGCCGGCATGCGCGCCGAGCGCAGGCTCACCCGATCGGTTCGTCTGGCAAGGCCCTTCCTCCACCTCTCTAAGGCGGACCTCGTCGCCTATTGCGAGGCGCGCGGGCTCGCGTTCGCACGCGATCCATCCAACGTCGACGACCGCTTCGCCCGCGCTCGCCTGCGCCAGCTTGTGCCGGCTCTCGAACGCGAGGGCCTGAGCACGGACCGGCTCTGCCGCCTGGCCGCGCGCTGCGCCCGCGACGAGGCCGCCCTGCGCGCCCTGGCAGAGGCGGCATTCGAAGCGGCGCTTCGGGACCAGCCGGCCCCGGGCCTGCGCCTGAGTGGCGCTCACCTGGGCACCCTTTCGGACGCCGTGCTTCTACGTGTCGCGAGCCTGGCGGCGGAGCGGATCGCCCCGGGCGGTCGGGAGCGGCTGGACCGGCTGGAGAGCCTCGTCCTCGACGGGCTCCGACCGGCCCTGCACGCGGGTGTGCCACTTCGCCGGACCCTGCGCGAGGTCCTGTTCGAGCTGACCCGAACCGGCGATCTCGTCCTGATCCCGGCGCCGCCGCGACGGGCGAGGGGATCTTCGTAACCCTCCCGATCGATGCGGCCTTGCCGCGGCGGCATGGCCATGGCACCGCCATCCCCTTCGACTTGGCAAGGGGTGACTCGCTGCCTACATTGGCGGGGAGCGTCAGGAGCGACCCGCCCCATTTCGCGCGGTGGGCCCCGATGCCTCCAGGGATTGATCGATGAACCCGAACTTCCGCAATTTCGCCTTGTGGGTCGTCATCTTCCTGCTCGTGCTCGCCCTCGTGACCCTGTTCCAGAACCCGGGTCATCGTGGGGGCGGCTCCGAGATCGCCTACAGCCAGCTTCTGAACGATGCCGATTCCGGCAAGATCCAGACGGTTGTGATCTCCGGGCAGGACGTCAGCGGCACCTATGTCGGCGGCGGCAACTTCACCTCCTACGCCCCCAATGACCCGAGCCTCGTGTCCAAGCTGCAGAGCAAGGGCGTGCAGATCACCGCGCGTCCGCCCTCGGACAACACGCCGTGGTTCATCCAGCTGCTGGTGAGCTGGCTGCCCATCCTCGTGTTCATCGGCGCCTGGATCTTCCTTTCCCGCCAGATGCAGTCGGGCGCCGGCCGCGCCATGGGCTTCGGCAAGTCGAAGGCCAAGCTCCTCACCGAGGCCTCCGGCCGCGTCAGCTTCGACGACGTCGCCGGCGTCGAGGAAGCCAAGGAGGACCTTCAGGAGATCGTCGAGTTCCTCCGCGATCCGCAGAAGTTCCAGCGCCTCGGCGGCCGCATCCCGCGCGGCGTGCTCCTCGTCGGCCCCCCTGGCACGGGTAAGACCCTGATCGCCCGCGCGGTCGCCGGCGAGGCCAACGTGCCGTTCTTCACCATCTCGGGCTCGGATTTCGTCGAGATGTTCGTCGGCGTCGGCGCCTCCCGCGTGCGCGACATGTTCGAGCAGGCCAAGAAGAACGCCCCCTGCATCATCTTCATCGACGAGATCGACGCGGTCGGCCGCCATCGCGGTGCCGGCCTCGGCGGCGGCAACGACGAGCGCGAGCAGACCCTGAACCAGCTCCTCGTGGAGATGGACGGCTTCGAGGCCAACGAGGGCGTGATCATCATCGCGGCCACCAACCGGCCCGACGTGCTCGACCCCGCGCTGCTCCGTCCGGGCCGCTTCGACCGCCAGATCATGGTGCCGAATCCCGACGTCGTCGGCCGCGAGCGCATCCTGCGGGTCCACGTGCGCAAGGTGCCGCTGGCGCCGGATGTCGACCTGAAGGTCATCGCGCGCGGCACGCCGGGCTTCTCGGGCGCCGACCTCATGAACCTCGTCAACGAGTCCGCGCTCCTCGCGGCCCGGCGCGGCAAGCGCATCGTCACGATGCACGAGTTCGAGGACGCCAAGGACAAGGTGATGATGGGCGCCGAACGACGCACCCTGGTCATGACCGAGGACGAGAAGCGGCTCACCGCCTATCACGAGGGCGGCCACGCCATCGTCGCCTTCAACGTGCCGGCCACCGATCCCGTCCACAAGGCGACCATCATCCCGCGCGGCCGGGCGCTCGGCATGGTCATGCAGTTGCCCGAGCGCGACAAGCTCTCGATGTCCTTCGAGCAGATGACCTCGCGTCTCGCGATCATGATGGGCGGCCGCATCGCCGAGGAGATGACCTTCGGGGCCGACAAGGTGACCTCGGGCGCTCAGTCCGACATCGAGCAGGCGACCCGCCTCGCCCGCATGATGGTGACCCGCTGGGGCTTCTCGCCCGAGCTCGGAACCGTGGCCTACGGCGAAAACAACGACGAGGTCTTCCTCGGCATGTCGATGGGTCGCCAGCAGACGGTCTCGGAGGCCACCGCCCAGAAGATCGACGCGGAGGTCCGTCGCCTGGTCGAGACCGGGCTGGAGGAAGCCCGCCGCATCCTCGGCGAGCACAAGGACGACCTCGAGGCGTTGGCCCAGGGTCTTCTCGAATACGAGACCCTGTCCGGTGACGAGATCAAGAACCTGATCGCCGGAAAGCCGCCGATCCGCGATGCGGGCGACGGGCCGACCACGCTGCGCGGATCCTCGGTTCCCTCCGCCGGTCGCGGTCGCCCGCGTGGCAGTGACGGCCTGGAGCCACAGCCACAGGCCTGATCGCCTCGTCGCGATCGTCCCACCATCACGAAGCGCGAGCCCGCCCCTGGCGGGCTCGTTCGTATCGAGGCACTCCGAACGATACGCCGGATTTGTTCCGCCCCGACGAGGTCCGCATACGGGATCTTCAGGACCGGCCACGAACCTCGTATCGAAGCATCGTCACCGACGGCGAGCTGAAGGATGGCGTCTTGAGGCGAACTCGGCTCCCCTACACCGAAGACAGAAGACGGGACGCGAAGCTCATGTCGCGCAAGTATTTCGGCACGGACGGCATCCGGGGCCGGGCCAACGGCGTCATCACGCCGGAGCTCGCTCTCAAGGTCGGTCAGGCAGCGGGCCTGATCTTCCAGCGGGGCGACCATCGCCATCGCGTCGTGATCGGCAAGGATACGCGGCTGTCCGGCTACATGATCGAGACGGCGCTGATCGCCGGCTTCACCTCGATGGGCATGGACGTGCTCCAGCTCGGACCGATGCCGACGCCCGCGGTGGCGATGCTGACCCGTTCGATGCGCGCCGACATCGGCGTGATGATCTCGGCCTCGCACAACCCGTTCGAGGACAACGGCATCAAGCTGTTCGGGCCGGACGGCTTCAAGCTCAACGACGAGGTCGAGCGCGAGATCGAGGCCCTGATCGACGGCGAGTTGCACAAGCGCCTCGCCGGCCCGCGCGACCTCGGGCGCGCCAAGCGCATCGAGAGCGTGCACGCCCGCTACATCGAGTTCGCCAAGCGCTCGCTCCCGCGCAACATCACCCTCGACGGCCTGCGCATCGTGGTGGACTGCGCCAACGGGGCGGCCTACCGCGTGGCGCCCGAGACGCTGTGGGAGCTCGGCGCCGAGGTGATCGCCATCGGCGTGGAGCCCGACGGCTTCAACATCAACCACGATGTCGGGTCGACAGCGCCGGCAGCCCTGGCCGCCAAGGTCCGGGAGCTGCGCGCCGATATCGGCATCGCCCTGGACGGCGACGCCGACCGCGTCCTCATCATCGACGAGAAGGGACAATCCGTCGACGGCGACCAGCTCATGGCCGTGGTCGCCCGGTCGTGGAAGGAAGACGATCGCCTGACGCAACCGGGTCTGGTCGCCACGATCATGTCCAATCTCGGTCTCGAGCGCTTTCTCGGCGGTATCGGCCTCAACCTCGCCCGCACGGCCGTGGGTGATCGCTACGTGCTCGAATACATGCGGGAGCACGGCTACAATCTCGGCGGCGAGCAGTCGGGACACATCATCATGTCCGACTATGCGACCACCGGCGATGGCCTCGTGGCCGCCCTGCAGCTCCTCAGCGTCGTCAAGCGCCAGGAGCGACCGGTGAGCGAGGTCTGCCACTGCTTCGAGCCGTTGCCCCAGGTTCTCAAGAACGTGCGCTACCGCTCCGGCGAGCCCCTGAACGCCGACTCCGTCGTCACCGCGATCGCACAGGCACGCGAGCGCCTGGGCAATTCCGGCCGCCTCGTGATCCGCCCGTCCGGCACCGAGACGGTGATCCGTGTGATGGCCGAGGGCGACGATCGACGCCTCGTCAACGAAGTGGTGGACGACGTCGTGGATGCCGTGGCCAAGGCGGCCGCCTGAAGCGGATCACAGGCGGTCGTAGGCCGCCGGCGCGACCTGCCGCCACGCCGCCAGGAGGGCGGCGAGCAACGTTTCCTCGTCGGCCTCCCACAGATCAAGGCTCGTCCAACCCCGGCGGCCCCAGGCACCGTCCACCGCCTCGAACAGATCGGGCTCGGCCTCGGTCCAGGCTTCCTGTTGCGCCCGTGACAGCCGCAGGACCACGCGCTCCTCGTCCACCCAGAGGGTAGCGAAGATCCGGCCCAGCACCCGAAAATCCGGATGGCCGCTATGCGCGCCCTCGACCACCTCCGGCAGGGCCGATGCGAGGCGGCGGACGTCCTCCGGTCTCACGCTCACGAGTGCCGCATCTCCATGGTAACCGAGCAGCCGACAAGGATATCGCCGCCCAGAACCGCGCGGCAGGCCAGTGGAAGCGTATAGGGGAACAGAGCCCAAGGGACGCCGTCAACGCTTCGGCAAGGATAAGATTTAACGTTAAACCCGATTTAACCCTTGCTGCCCATGATGTCCCTGTCATCCCGCCGGCGTCTCGAGCTTCCGGCACACGGTCGATTGAAGGACATCCGATGCGCCGCACCAAGCTGACTTCCTTGGCGCGCTCGATCACGCTCATTGCGAGCGTGGCAGCGCCCTGCCTCGCCCAAGCGGCGGATCTTCTGCCTCCGCTGCCGCCCGAGCCGCTCCCCCCGCCAGTCGAGATCGGCGGTGGCTGGTATCTGCGCGGGGATGTCGGCGCGGGTGCGGTCGAGGTCAACAAGATCGTCACGCGTCGGCAGGACGGATATCTGCCGCCGACCTATCAGATCGAACAGAAGGCCGTGAGTGGCTCATTCTTCGCGGGTGGCGGCGTCGGTTATCAGTTCAACGCCTTCCTCCGCGGTGACATCACCGGCGAATATCGCGGCGGCAGCCGACTGAACTTCAGCGACAGCACACTCGAAACCCCGACTTACAAGTACTTAGATTACTACAATGCAAACCTTGCGTCTGTGGTTGTCATGGCCAACGGCTACATCGACTTGGGGACGTGGTACGGGGTTACTCCCTATATCGGCGGCGGCGTCGGCTCAGCGTTCCACCACGTCAGCGGGTTCAATGATATCGGCCCTGCCGGATCCGGAATCGCTCGCGAAAAATACTCCTCGACATTCGCATGGTCAGCCCAAGCAGGTCTGGCCTACAGCGTGACGCCCAACCTGAAACTCGAGCTCGGGTATCGTTATTCCAATCTCGGCAGCGTGAAGCTGGGAGCAATCAACTGCTTCAATAATGGCTGCGATCTTCCCTACAGCTACACAGCCAAGGACATCACGTCCCATGACGTGAAGGTCGGCATGCGGTGGCTTCTCGGAGGTGCTGCTCCGCTCGTCGCCAGCTACGCGCCCGAGCCAGGACCTCTCGTTCGGAAATACTGAAGGCGAGGCCCCCAGTCCGGCTCTCAATCGAGAATGGAACCGACGAAAGCAGGCGCGGATAGCATCCGCGCCTGCTTTCGTTGCGATGAATTTTATCTCAACAGATCTAGAAAAGCGTTAAGGTTAAGTCTTTTCTAACACTCGGCTTCTACAGTCACCTGACCGGTCCGCCCTACAGTTTGCAACTGCACCGGCGCATCACGCGTATTGTCTGTATGAGGACGTCATGGCCGCACCGCGATCCTGCACCATTTCGATCCTCGTCGTAGCTTTGGCCGGATCGATGTTCGAACGGCCCGCTTTGTCTGCCGACCTCCTTCCGCCTCCGCCCGCAGCCCCCGTGGTCATCGGGGATGGCTGGTACCTGCGGGTAGATGCCACGGTCAGCGACTACGCGAAACCGCGAGATGCGAGCCATCCCCCGTCCGGATCACCGCCACTGCTCCGCATGGATTTCGAGACCGTGCCCGGCTATGGCGGCGGCATCGGCTACCGCATCAACAACTGGCTGCGCGTCGACGCGACGATCGATCAGCGCAATCCATCCCGCTACACCGCCTATTCGTCCGGCTCGGGGTTCGTCACCGGCTACAACGTCGAGGCGGGCCAGATCGACATCTTGACCGGGCTCGTGAACGTCTACGCCGATCTCGGGACGTGGTGGGGCCTGACCCCCTATATCGGCGGCGGCATCGGCTTCGCCGACAAGGGCTTCGGCAAAGCCTACACGCAGACGACCTGCACCGTGGATTCCTGTGACGGCAATGCGGGCACCGGTGTACGGGATGCGGTGCGGCGTCCGAGCCGGTCGGTCACCTCCCTGGCCTGGGCCCTCACCGGCGGCGTCTCCTACGAGATCGGGGGTGGCCTGAGCCTCGACACCAGCTACCGCTACGTCGATCTCGGCCGCGCGAAGACGGGGCTGGACGCCTTCGGCTTCGATTCGCGCCTGAAGGACCTCGCCTCGCACGAGGTCCGCGTCGGCCTGCGCTACAGCTTCGCGGGTGGTCCGGGTCGTCTCGCCGGCCTCCCGATTCCGAGTTTGAACCGCAATCCGTACGAGTAGGCGAACGCGATTGGAACACGTCTTGACCTCAGGTTCGTCCTCGCCTGAAAGCGCAGAGCAACGGACCGTTAAGGTTACTCAAGTAAAAAGAAACTACAGGCCCAGCCATCTGACCCGTCGGGCTGGTGCCTTGAGGACGACATCGATGCGTACCGTTACCCTCGCGCTCCTGGCCGGATTCACCCTCGGCGTCGTCGCGCCGGCCCACAGCGCCGACCTCGATTACGGTGTTCTGCGCGGCGCCGATTACGAGCCCGAGGTCCAGGTCATCGACTGGAACGGCGTCTATTTCGGTGGGCACGCAGGCTATACGTCGACGGACTTCAACTTCGGAAAAGCTGGTCGGACAGACCTCGAGCAGGCCCTGAGAAGTACGACGATTGAGCAGGAATTCAAGATTTCTCAAAGCAACACCCTTCGTCCAGGCGTTGGGCACGGCCTCTCGTTCGGTGGGTTCGCGGGCTACAACTTTCAGTTCGATGAAGCCGTCGTCGGCTTCGAAGTCGATTACACAAGCCTCAATCAGAAAAGCCTATCCAGCGATAGCATAGGTCGCAGACTTGTATACAATGACGGCACGTATGCGTCATATTTCGTGAGTACGAATTCCCGAGCTGCACTCCAGGATTATGCAACCATCCGTGGTCGCGGTGGTGTCGTACTCGGGTCATTCTTGCCCTACTTCACAGGCGGCTTCGCAATCGGGCGAGCCCATGTCGGCAGCGATGTATTCGTCTCGGTTTCCGAGTTTCAGGACGCACTGCAAACGGTACCGCTTGGCGGCCTGACCCGTTCCGGTGGAACGGTCAAGGAACGGTATGCCCTAGGCGGAACTCTCGGCGCTGGCATCGACTATGCCGTGACCCAGAACATATTCCTTAGGGCGGAGTACCAGTATGTCTGGTTCGCCCAATTCGGGGATCACAAGATGAGTCTCAGCACCTTTCGAAGCGCGCTCGGCGTAAAATTCTGACCGTTATCGTAAATTGTGAGTTCGCGCACAGGTCCGACTGTGAACGTCCGTGTTCGATTCGCTTTTCTCGCAGGGGGCGCGATGCTTCGCTTCGTCTTCTTCGCCAGCGCCGTGATGGTGTCCGCGGGCGCCAGTCCGGTCCGCGCGGGCGGTGAACCCGGCCCGTCCTACCGGCGTCCGCTCCCGCCGCCACAGATCGCCTACCGCGATCCGTCCTACGTCGCACCGCTGCGGCCTGTGTTGATCGCTCCGGCTCCGCGCGCACCGCGGTCCCTCGCGCTCCCTCTCTACAACGAACCGCCGCCTCGCTTCCGGGTGCCCTAAGTCCCCTCAGTTCTCGAGCTCGGTGTCCCAGTACAAGTAGTCGAGCCAGGTGTGGTGATACTCCCGGTGGTCGAATTCCGGCTGTCGGCGGTGCAGTTCGTGCCGCGTCGGCCGGTGCGGCTCGTGAAGCAGCGGCATGTCGGCCTCCGCGGGCGTCCGGTTGGCCTTGCGCAGATTGCAGGGCGAGCAGGCCGCGACGACGTTCTCCCAGCTCGACAGGCCGCCGCGGGACCGGGGCACCACGTGGTCGAAGGTCAGGCCGCCGGCCGGGAGCCGCAGGCCACAGTACTGGCACGAGAAGGTGTCGCGCAGGTAGATGTTGTAGCGGGTGAAGGCGGGGCTGCGGGCCAGCGTCACGTAGCTCTTCAGGGCGACCACGCTGGGCACCCGCAGTGACCGGGACGGGGACCGAGCCTCGACGTCGTAGCTGGCCACCAGGGTGACCCGGTCCAGGAACAGCGCCGTGAAGGCGTCCTTCCAGCACCAGAGGGACAGCGGATTGTAGGAGAGCGGCCGGTAATCCGCATTCAGAACGAGCGTTTGGAGATCCAGCATCGGCGCTACCCTCTCGACGGGTCAACGGAGGGACAACGCGCAGGGGTCGGCCGGCGCATCATCCCGTGTTGGTGAAAGATGGGACATCTCCGCATCCCGGGGCGTCGCCGCACGGACCGGGACAGGTGCGGGGACCGGCCTCCGCACGGGCGCCGGCGGGGCGCGGGAGAAGCGGTCATTGGCCAAAAGCCGTCGCATCGGGCGGAAACGCCCGATTCGTGGCGACGCTCATCGGCGCGGATGGTCGTCGCCACCTCCTCGCACGGGAACGAAAAGGCCAAGTCCATCGGGATTTAGTCTAATATCAGCGTGACACGCTTGTGAAGGTCATCGGCGCTTTCCACGAGGTCGCGCCCACAGGCCCTCGGCCCGGCGGCACCGACCGGCCCCGCAGCACGGCATTCGCTCCAGAACCGGCGCGCCGTCAGCCTTTCGCCCCATTGCTCGGCGATGGGGCGGGACCCGGTCGCTCCCCGCCGTCCCGAGTCGCGCAGGTCCTGCCCGCGCCCTTCGGGCATGCGGGTTGCCAGTGGCCCGACGAGGCGAGGCGCGACGGCGCGCCAGGACCGTGCGGCAGCGCGGCGCGAAAGGATCATCATGGGCGGTTTCCCGAGAGGCCAGACGACCCGCGGCATCCGGAGAACGGCGTTGATCGCCGCCTGGCTCGGCGCCCTCGTCCTGGCTCCCGTGGGTGCGAGCGGGCAGGGCGCGCCCGCGGCACCAGCGCAATCGGCACCGGCAGCCGCGACGCAGCCCTCCCCGACACAGGCCAAACCCGGTCCGAACGCGGCGCCGGCGGACGCCAAGGCGGCGAAGGCGCCGGCTCCGAAGCCGGTCGTGTCCGAGCAGATCCAGAACGTCCGCGATCAGCTCGACAGCGCCAAGGCCGATCTCGAGCAGCGCGAGAAGATCCTGACCGGACCCAATGTCGGCAGCGGCGACCTCACACGCGCCCGCGACGGCATCGAGGCCATCGCCGACAAGATCCGCCACGTCATCGACATCACGACGCCGCGTCTCGAGGCCGCCCGCGAGCGCCTGACCCAGCTCGGCCCGAAGCCGAAGGAGGGCGAGGAGGGCGAGGACGTGGCGCGCGAGCGGACGGAGCGCGAACACGCCGTCGCCGAGATCGACGAGACCCAGCGGCTGGCCAAGTCGCTCCTCGTCCAGAGCGACCAGATCGTCGACCAGGTCTCGAACCGCCGGCGGGCGGCCTTCACCCGCGGCCTGTTCGAGCGCTCGACCGCCCTCGTCAGCCCAGACCTGTGGATGCGGATCGCCGCCGACGTTCCGCGCGACCTGCGCGCGCTGCAGGGCGCGGTCGAGGACACCGCGACCCTGTTCGCCCGCAACGGCACCATCGGCAACCTGCTGCTGCTCGGGATCGCCTTCGGCATCTCGATCGCCCTGTATTTCGGCCGGCGCAACATCGCCCCACGGTTCGGGCGCCGCGACGCCAAGGCGGTCGACCCCTCGCCGCGCCGGAAACTGC
Source organism: Methylobacterium sp. Leaf104 (assembly GCF_001422885.1). Lineage (GTDB taxonomy): Bacteria > Pseudomonadota > Alphaproteobacteria > Rhizobiales > Beijerinckiaceae > Methylobacterium. The sequence continues at coordinate 551,758 of NZ_LMMZ01000023.1, forward strand.
TGGCGGCCTGGCGGGTCTTCCTGCTGGGCACGATCCCGGCCTTCATCGGCAGCTACGCGGTCTACTACGCCCTCGACGCGACCGATCTCCTGCCCCTGCGCCTGCTGCCGGTGGCGGGCGCCATCCTGGGCGGCCTCGCCTTCATCGCCTTCGTGGAGGCGCTGGCCGACGCGCTGCTCTCGCCGGACAAGCCGTCCTGGCGGGTCGCGACCATGAGCGACGCCGCCGCGGCACGGGTGACGCGCCTGGCCGTCGGCATCGCGGTCGTGATCACGGTGGTCAAGTCGATCGAGGCCCTGAATTCGGGTATCTCGGCGGCGCTGCCCGTCTCGATCGCGACCCGGGGCATCGGCGCCCTCGCCACGGCGCTGATCCTGGCCATCGGCCTGCACCGCTTCGCAGACTCCGCCGAGCAGGAGGAAGCCTGCTTCGGCCCCTACGTGGCGCCGGAGGCGACCACCGGCATCGGCGGTCCGGCGCGGCTGCTCGGCTGGGCGGCGGCGGTCGTCATCGCCATCGCTCCCCTCACCGGCTACGTCGCCTTCGCGGCCTTCGTGATCGATCAGCTCGTCTGGACGGCTGGCCTGTTCGTCCTGCTGTTCCTCCTGATCTCCAGCGCCGACACCTTCATCGGCGGCACCCTCGGCGACGACACCAAGATCGCGACCGCACTCCAGGCCAATACCGGTCTGCGCAAGCGCTCGATCAACCAGATCGCCGTGCTGGCGACCGGGCTCGCGCGGGTGGTGCTGGTCCTCGTCGCCGCGCTCCTGGCCCTGGCTCCCTGGGGGCTCGACTCGACGGACGTGTTCAGTTCGGTTCGCAGCGCCTTCTTCGGCTTCAAGGTCGGCGACGTCACGATCTCGCTCTCGACCATCGTGCTCGCGATCGGCCTCCTGCTCCTCGGCATGGCGGTGACGCGGGCGATCCAGCGCTGGCTCGAACAGACCTACCTGCCGGCCACCGACCTCGATGCCGGCCTGCGCAATTCGATCTCGACCATCGCCGGCTACATCGGCTTCCTGCTCACCCTGGCGCTGGCCTTCTCCTACCTCGGACTGAGCCTGGAGAAGCTCACCATCGTGGCCGGCGCGCTCTCGGTCGGTATCGGTTTCGGCCTGCAATCCATCGTCAACAACTTCGTCTCGGGCCTGTTGCTGCTCTGGGAGCGCCCGATCCGGGTCGGCGACCAGGTGCTGATCGGCGACAGCGAGGGCATCGTGAAGCGCATCTCCGTGCGCTCCACCGAGATCCAGACCTTCGACCGCTCGGCCGTGATCGTCCCGAACTCGAACCTGATTTCCGGCATCGTGAAGAACCGGGTGCGGGGCGACCGCACCGGCCGCGTCAGCATCACGGTCAGCGTCCTGCGCAACCAGGACCCGGTTCACGCCGCCGAACTGCTGATGGGTTGCGCCCAGGCGCAGCCGGACGTGCTCAAGGAGCCCGGTCCCCGCGTGGTCTTCCGCAAGATCGGCGACCCGTTCCTGGAGTTCGAGCTGATCGTCATGATCGTCGACGTCAGCCTCAGTCTGAAAGTGCAGAACGATTTGAACCTTACGGTCTTTCAGACCTTGTCGAAGGCCGGAATGATCCCGGATCTCGGGCCGGGCTCCAGCGTGGTCACCGTGCAGGGCCTGGATTCCTTCCAGAGCGCCGTGGGGCAGATCGCCAGCGTGTTTACGCAGCCGCAACGCTCCGGGGAGCAAGGCTCGACGCAGCGCGCCGAGGACCGGCTCGACGAAGCCGAGCCGATGCGCTCGGCGGAGGCGGCCCGGCGGCGCGCAGGAAGCTGACGCGGGACGTTGAGGAGATCGTGACGTGGGGCGCAGATCGCTAAGGGATGTCGGTACCGGCCTCGCGGCCGGCGGCCTTCTGCTCGTCACGGGCTGCGCCACCCCCGAGCCCGTCAACGCCACGCTGCCGAGCCTGTATTGGCCGATGACGACGCAATCGGCGCAGGTGGACACGGCGACCGCCCGCGACATGATCTCGGCCTATCGCGCCCGGAGCGGCGTCGGAGCCTTGCGCCTCGACCCCGAACTGCAGAAGCTCGCCGAGGCGGAAGCCGCCGCGATGGCCGCCGCCGACAAGCCGAGCCGGGCGCAGACGGTGAAGAATGCGGTGGAGCGGCTCGGTTTCGATGCGGCCGAGGCCAATCTCTCGGCCGGCTACCACACCTTGGCCGAGGCCTTCTCGGGATGGCGCGACAGCCCGGCCCATAACGCCGCGATGCTGGCTCCCGGCGCCCAGCGCATGGGAATCGCCACCGCTTACGCGCCCGGCTCGAAGTACAAGGTCTACTGGGCGCTGCTGCTGGCGAAGTGATCTTCGCCGAGCCGAAAAACCGATCTCGACCCGAGGCTTGTGCCGACCTTCGCGACCACGACCTGAAGAGCTGGACGGCCCGGCTGGGTGCACGCCGTCGCGGCCCACGGCGTTCAGGGAAGGGTCTTCATCCGCGGAGTGGGGGAGGTTTCGCTGAGGAGCGTCACCGTCACCCGGCGATTGGCGGGCAGGTAAGGATTGTCCGGAAACAACGGCTCGGTATCGGCCTTGCCGGCCACGGATGCGAAGCGGTCGTCGGGCACGCCGCTGCCGGCGAGGATCTCGCGCACACTGATCGCCCGGTTGGTCGAGAGTTCCCAGGGCGGTGCGGGCGGCCGTGTTCCGGGCCGGTCCGTGGCGGTGTAGCCGGTGATGGCGATTCGGTTCGGCATCTTGCGCAGGGTGAGCGCGATGCGCTCGAGGAGGCGCCGGGTCCGGGCATTGGGTCGGCTCGACCCATCGGGGAACATCGAGGCTCCATCCTGGTCGACGATGGACAGGTCGATCCCGCGCTGCGAGGGCGAGACGACGATGTTTTTCGACAGCTCGGCGATCTCCGGCATGTCCTGCAAGGCCTGGCGCAGGCTCGCGGCCGCGAGGCCGGCCCCGTCCGGATAACCCTTGTCGGGCATGCCCTCGTCGACGTTGCCGTCGACGGCGGGCGGGGTGGTGTGGTCGGACGCGCGTTCGGGCGCGACGTCGCGGCGGAACTTGACCTTGTCGGCGTACGGCAACCCGTCCTTCTCGATGATGCCGGCAAAACGCGACTCCTTGTTGACGCCGAAGGCGTCGCGCATGGAACCGGCCACCGCCTGCATCTTCTTCTGATCCTGGGTCGAATAGGCGGCGATCATCACGAAGAAGCTCATGAGGAGCGCCATCAGGTCGGCGAAGGTCACGAACCAGCCGTGGCCGCCATGCGCACCGCCGCGCTTCTTCTTAGCCATGCGCGTCGCCGCGGCTGGTGCGGGCGCGTGCCATCACGCCGGCTCGGCAGCGAGTTCGTCGCGGTGGTTGTGCGGCAGGTAGGCGATGAGCATCTCGCGCACCAGGGATGAGCTCTTGGCGTCGCGGATCAGCAGGATCCCGTCGATGATCAGCGAGCGCGAAACGTCCTCCTCCTCCAGCTTCACGTGGAGTTTGTCGGCCAGCGGCAGGGTGATCATGTTGGCGATGAGGGCGCCGTAGAGGGTGGCGAGGAGGGCGGTCGCCATGGCCGGACCGAGCTTCGAGGGGTCCGACATGTTCGCGAACATCGTCACCATGCCCAGGATGGTGCCGATCATACCCCAGGCCGGGGCACAATCGCCGAAGGCACGGTAGATCTTCGAGCCCTCGTCGAGGTGCATCAGGAAGTTGTCGCGGTCGCGTTCCATCGTGTCGCGGATGAACTCCCGGTCGTAGCCATCGGCGATGTAGCGTGCGCCCTGCGCCAGGAAGGGATCGGAAATCTCCATGTTCTCCAGGGCCATCGGCCCGGATTTGCGCACGACGTCGGCGATCTTCGTGATCTCCTCGATGAGGTCGCGCGGCTTGATCGCGCGCATCGAGAAGGCATAGCGCAGGCCCATCGGCAGCCCGTGCATCATGGTCGAGAAGGGAAAGCGCATCATCGTGGCGGCGGTGGCGCCGCCGAAGATCACGATGACGGCGTGCTTGTCGAAATAGGCGGCGAAGTTGCCGCCATCGATCATGATCAGGACGAAGACGACGCCGAAGCCGCCGACGAGGCCGATACCGGTTGCGAGATCCATGATCACTCGAGCCTGGGCGGCTGCCCGCATGCCGCGTCGGCGCCGCAGGACGAGGCGCCGTCCCCACGATTACGGAATCAGGTTGAACGAACCGTAAAAACCCTGGCCAAACGCTGCGGGATCGCGTCATGCACCGTTCAGGGAGGTCCCGACATAAAGCACGGGACGCCAAGGGTTTGGCGGCCTCCGCCGGGAAGCGTCGTCGCAACCCGGTCCGGCATCGGAGCACACGGTATCATGTCGTTGGTTCGTCTCTACGTGCGCGTGATGGGTCTTCTGGGCGCCGACCGCCGTCTGGCCGCCGTCCTGGCCTGCGCCAACGTGGCCCTGGCGGTGGCGGCCTTCGCCGAACCGCTGCTGATGGGACGCATCATCGACCAGCTCACCCATCTCAAGAGCAGCAGCAACGCCTTCGCGACGCTGGCGCCGCTGATCGGGGCCTGGGTCGCCTTCGGCCTGTTCACCATCGCGGCCGGTGTCACGATCGCCCTGCACGCGGACCGGCTCGCCCACCGCAATCGCCTGTCGGCCATGGCGAACTACTTCGAGCACGTGCTCGAGCTGCCGCTGGCGTTCCATTCCTCGAATCATTCGGGCCGGGTCCTCAAGGCCATGCTGGAGGGCTCGAACGGCATGTTCTGGCTCTGGCTCGGCTTCTTCCGCGACCACTTCGTGGCCTTCGTGTCGCTGATCGTCCTCCTGCCGATGACCCTGTTCGTGAACTGGCAGCTCGGCTCGATCCTCGTCGTCCTCGTGCTCGCCTTCACGGCCCTGACCACCATGGTCATGCGCCGCACCGAGACGCTTCAGGGACGGGTCGAGGCCTACCAGTCGGGCCTCGCCGAGCACGCCTCCGACGCACTCGGCAACGTCGCCGTCATCCAGTCCTTCACCCGCGCCAAGGCGGAGAAGGAGGCGATGCACGACATCATCCGCAACCTGCTCGCCGCGCAGATCCCGGTCCTGTCCTGGTGGGCCCTGGCCAACGTCGCCACCCGCGCCTCCGCGACCCTGACGATGACGGCGATCTTCATCACCGGTATCGCCCTGCACCAGCACGGTCAGGCGAGCGTCGGCGAGGTCGTGGCCTTCATGAGCCTCGCCACCATGCTGGTCTCGCGCCTCGATCAGGTCGCCACCTGCATCAACGGGCTGTTTCAGCAGATGCCCAAGATCGACGAGTTCTTCGAGATCCTCGACACGACGCCGGCCGTCCACGACCGTCCGGGCGCGCAGCAGGTCGCCCGCTTCGACGGCGAGGTCGCCTTCGAGGGCGTCGGCTTCTCCTACAATGCCCGTCGCAAGGCGGTGGAGGATGTCTCCTTCACGGCCCGGGCCGGCGAGACCGTCGCCCTGGTCGGCACCACCGGCTCGGGCAAGTCGACCACGCTCGGCCTGCTGCACCGGGCCTTCGACCCGGATCACGGCGCCATCCGCATCGACGGCACCGACATCCGCGACATCGGCCTCTCCTCGCTGCGCCACAACATCGGCGTGGTGTTCCAGGAGCCGATGCTGTTCGCCCGCTCGATCCGCGAGAACCTGCAGGTCGGCCGCCCCGATGCGACGGATGCGGAGATGCTCGACGCCCTGGAACGGGCCCAGGCCACCGAGTTCATGGCCCGGCAGGCGGACGGCCTCGACACGGTGATCGGCGAGCGCGGCCGGTCCCTCTCCGGCGGCGAGCGCCAGCGCCTCTCGATCGCCCGCGCCCTGCTCAAGAACCCGCCCGTCCTGATCCTCGACGAGGCAACCTCGGCCCTCGACGCCACCACCGAGCGCAAGCTGCAGGGTGCCCTGGAAGCCGTGATGGAGGGCCGCACGACCTTCGTCATCGCCCACCGCCTGGCAACGATCCGAAACGCCGACCGCATCCTCGTCTTCCACGAGGGCAGGATCGTCGAGTCGGGCAGCTTCGACGACCTCGTGGCGCAGAACGGCCGCTTCGCCGATCTGGCTCGGGCGCAGTTCATGGCGGCGCAGGAGCCGGAGGGTATGCCGCTCGCCGCCTGATTCTGCCGCGTCGACGCGATCGAAAAGCCCTCGGCCCACCACGCGGCGAGGGCTTTTCCCGGTCCGGACGCGCCGTGACAGGGACGTCAGGCGCGATGAGAGGCCTCGGGCGAGGGTCTTGCCGATCGCCGGCCATTCGTGGTGGGTTCCGGAGGGCTCGCCCGGACCGACCGCGCGGCGGTCAGTCGATGGAAGCCGAGGTCGCCGCGTCCTCCGCCCAGACCCGGAACTTCGTCAGCCGATTGGGGCCGAAGGTGTGGGTGAGCGGCACGTCCGCTGCGTCGCGACCCCGCGCCACCAGGATACGGCCCCGCCGGGGTGCGTTGTTGCGCGGATCGAAGACGTGCCAGGCGCCGCCGAGATAGACTTCCGTCCAGGCGGCGAAGTCGCCCGGCGCGTGCGGCTCAGGCTCACCGATGAAGCTGAGATAGCCGGTGCAGTAGCGGGTCGGGATGTTCAGGGCCCGGCAGAAGGCGACGAACAGGTGGGCGTAGTCGCGGCACACGCCGCGCCGGCTCGCGAAGGCATCGGCGGCCGTGCGGTCGACATGGGCGTAGCCGTAGCCGAAGCTGATGTGACCATGCACGTAGTCGCAGATCGCCTGCACGCGCGACCAGCCGGGGGTGAGATCGCCGAACAGCGCCCAGGCCTCGCTCGAGAGCAGATCGGACTCGCAGTAGCGGCTGGCGACCAGGAAGGGCAGGGCCTCCTCGGGCAGATCCTCGACCCGATGCTCCTGCGCATCCGGCGCAACGGCGTCGAGGTCTCCGTTATCCGCGATCTCGGCCTGGACGCTCAGGGTCAGCGCCCCGGCGGGGGCGACGAAGCGCACGGTGCGGTTGCCGAAGACATCGCGAAACGTCCGCACCGGCAGCGGCGGATCGAGCGTGAGCACATCCGGCGGCACCGCGGCGAGGCCGGTCGCCTGATAGGAATTGAGCCGGGCGATCAGGGGGGTCGGCTGCGGGAACTCGTAGCCCATCTCGCAACCGAACCTGATCCGCATCGAAGCTCCCCCGGGCCGGCCGCCGCGCCGCCGCCTTCGCGCCCTCACTGCCCGTGCCGGAACCCGGACACTAGGCCGCCAGGGTCACAGGCGGATGTCATCGCACGGCCTGCGCGCAGATGAAGCAGCGGGCTCAGAGCCCCCGGGCTCGCGCCTGCTTCTGCTGCATCCGCGCCTGGAGCCGCACGCGCCGCGCTGCAATGACGGTGCCATTGATCTCGCCGCCGAACAGGAACATCGCGGCGAGCCAGTAGAGGAAGACGAGGAACACCATCGCGGTGGCGAGGCCGCCATAGGTGGAGGCGTAGGCGTTGGAGAAGCGGTCGAGATAGTAGCCGAACCCGAGGCCGGCCAGGAACCACAGCAGCAGCGTCACCGCGATGCCCGGAACCACAGCCAGCACCGAACGGCGCCCGGTGGCGACGAACTTGTGGGCGATCACCAACACGGTGAGCAGCAGGAAGGCGGTGATGCCGATCCGTCCGATCGCGACGGTGAGGCTCAGGGGCTCGAGGCCCGGCGCGACGTTGATGACCTTCCGCCAGATCAGTGGACCCAGCACCACCAGGAGAGCGAAGGCGAGCATCGCGAAGGCGCCGCAGACGACATAGCCGATGGATTCCAGGCGCGTCAGCCACCAGGGGCGCACCTCGCGCAGGCCGTAGGCGCGGTTCAACCCGACACGCAGACTCTCGACCCCGGAGGAAGAGAAGTAGAGCGCCAGCAAGGCACCGAGGGTGAGCACGCCGCCACGCTGCTCGGTCAGCACCCGGTGGATCTCGTTGACGATGGGCTTCGCGACCTCGCGGGGCCAGGCATCGAAGATCAGGACACTGGCCTCGTCGGCCAGGGACTTGGTACCGAACAGTCCGGCGAGGGCGGCGAGCAGGATGAGGAACGGGAACAGCGCGGTCAGACTCGACAGCGCGATATGGCTGGCGATGGCCCAACCGTCATGGGCGACGAAGCGCTGGGCGGCGACGCCTGCGATCTCGAACGGCTTGCGGAGAGGTCTCACGGGTTACGGGCTCGTCCTCGAACGGGGCAGGGGGCGGGCGTGTCTTCTAAACGCAACGCGGCCGGTTCGCGCAACGTGCCGTGCGCGGGGCTCGGCCTCGCCGACTTGAATTCTCCGCGACCCTGTGATGCGTGGCGCGCGTCATGCCCGCGCCCGCTCCGTTCCTCGTCCCCGCCCTCTTCGTTCTGATCTGGGCGACGGGCTTCGTCGCGGCACGCTTCGTGGCGCCCCACGCCGAGGCCTTCACCTTCGTGGCGATCCGTGTGGTCGCGGTCGCGCTGCTGCTGGGTGGCCTTGCCCTGACTCTAAGGTCTCGCTGGCCGCGCGGCCGGGCCGGCTGGCTCCATGCCGGCTTTGCCGGCCTGCTGATGCAGGGGATCTACGTGATCGGCGTGTTCTGGTCGGTGCAGCGTGGCCTGCCGGCGGGCATCGCCGCCCTCGTCGGCAGCCTGCAGCCCCTGTTGACCGCGACCCTGGCGGGACCCGTCCTCGGAGAGCCCGTGAGCCGGCGGCGCTGGCTCGGCATCGGCACCGGCTTTTCTGGCGCGCTGCTGGTCCTGGCGCCGAAGGTCGGCACGTCCGATCCCTCCGGCATCCCCGTTCCGGCCCTTGCGGCGTGTCTCTTGGCGATGATGGCGATGACGGGGGGCACTCTCTGGCAAAAGCGACACGGGGCCGGCGCGGACCTCCTCAGCAACGCCGCCATCCAATTCGTGGGCGCCGCTGTCCTCGCCGTACCGATCGCCCTCCTGTTCGGGACCGGTGGCTTCGATGCGTCGACGCCCCTGTGGCTCGGCCTTGCTTGGTCGGTCCTCGTCAACTCCGTCGGCGGCATCCTGTTGCTGCTCCTGCTGATCCGACGCGGCGCGGTGGCAGGGGTCGCCGCGCTGCTGTTCCTAGTCCCTCCGGTCTCCGCGGTGATGGCCTATGCCCTGTTCGGCGAGTCACTCGCGCCGATCCAGATGGGCGGCATGGTCATCGCCACCCTGGGCGTCGCCCTGGCCAGCCGTGGCTGATCGACCGCGTCGGAGAACGACTTTTTCTTTGAGAAACATCTCAATAAAATTCATCACCCCACGAAGAGCAAAGAGAAATCAGGGTTTTTCGATGTGGCGAATAATGAATTCGGGCGGGATAGTGCCGCAGTGCGGCGAGACGCCTCTACAGGCGTGACAAACCTACCTATAATAGACGGTAAAGCCCCCTTCCTTTGCCAGCGAGTTTGCCATGTCAGCCTCTCCCGTCGTCTCGACCGAACCGCAGGATCTTGTGACCCTCGCCCGCGACGCCGCCGAGGCCGCCAAGGGCCTCGTCGCCGAAGCGACCCGGCGCGTGCGCGCCACGATCCTGTCGGACGAGGGCAAGATCTCGGCCGAGAAGATGGAGGCGGAGCAGCACGCCACCCACGGCCTCGCCTGGATCGCCACCTACGCCGAGGGCGTTCGGGAGCTCGGCGCCTACGCTCAGCGCCTGACCGAGAGCGGAGAATTCGGCGAGACCGAGAGCCTCCTGGTCCGGATCGGCCTCGGCGAGTACCTCGACCAGATGTTCTCCGGCATCCCGATGAGCCAGGGCGAGATGGTGCGGCCGACCGGCTCCCTCGGCCTGGGTGCGCGCGAGATCGCCAAGTTCCGCACGGAGGCCGTCGAGACCCTGATCGCCGAGGGCAACACGGCTGAGAATCGTGCCGCCCTGGTGGCCCGCATCCGCGACAACGGCGGCGCGGCCACCATCGGCAAGTCCGGCCTCGACGAGGACATGGAGGCGATCCGCTCCGAGATGCGCCGTTTCGGCCTCGCCGAGGTCGTGCCGCATGCGCACGAGTGGCACAGCCAGAACGCCTACATCCCGATGGAGATCGTCACCAAGATGGCCGAGCTCGGCGTCTTCGGCCTGACGATCCCGGAGGAATACGGCGGCATGGGCTTGCCCAAGATCTCCATGTGCGTGGTCTCGGAGGAATTGTCCCGCGCCTATATCGGCGTCGGTTCGCTCGGCACCCGCTCGGAGATCGCCGCCGAGCTGATCCTGTGCGGCGGCACCGAGGAGCAGAAGCACCGCTTCCTGCCCGGCATCGCCTCGGGCGACACGCTCCCCACCGCCGTGTTCACCGAGCCGAACACCGGCTCCGATCTGGCCAGCCTGCGCACCAAGGCGGTCAAGGACGGCGACGTCTGGAAGATCTCGGGCAACAAGACCTGGATCACGCACCCCGTGCGCGCCGACATCATGACCTGCCTCGTGCGCACCAAGCCCGAGGAGAAGGGCCACAAGGGCCTTTCGCTCCTCATCGCCGAGAAGCCGCGCGGCACCGATGCCGAGCCCTTCCCGGTCGCCGGCCTGTCGGGGGGCGAGATCCACGTGCTCGGCTACCGCGGCATGAAGGAATACGAGCTCGCCTTCGACAATTTCGAGGTGCCGGCCGCCAACCTCCTCGGCGAGGTCGAGGGCAAGGGCTTCGCCCAGCTCATGCAGACCTTCGAATCCGCCCGCATCCAGACGGCGGCCCGCGCCATCGGCGTGGCCCAGAACGCCCTCGATCTCGGCCTGCGCTACGCCGAGGAGCGGGTGCAGTTCGGCAAGGCCCTGATCAACTTCCCCCGCGTGGCCGACAAGATCGCCATGATGGCGGTGGAGATCAACATCGCCCGCCAGCTCACCTATTTCTCGGCCCGCGAGAAGGACGAGGGCAAGCGCTGCGACCTCGAGGCCGGCATGGCCAAGCTCCTCGGCGCCCGCGTCGCCTGGGCGGCGGCGGACAACGCCCTGCAGATCCACGGCGGCAACGGCTTCGCGCTGGAATACGCGGTCAGCCGCGTGCTCTGCGACGCGCGCATCCTCTCGATCTTCGAAGGTGCCGCCGAGATCCAGGCCCAGGTCATCGCCCGCCGCCTGCTCGAAGCCGCCTGAACGATCGGCATCGGCGATCCGCGGCGACGCGGATCGCCAAGGGGAATGCCGGGGCGAGCCGATCGCCCCGGCATTCTCGTTTCTCGGATGGAGCGCTGCTCTGCGCTACTTGGTGACCTTCACCGACACGGGGTCGCTCGACGGGAAAGTCTCCTCCAGGGCTTCGTCGAGGCGCTGATCGAGTTCCCCCTTCTGGTTCTCGGGACGGTGCTTGTCCGACCCTTTCGGGGCCGCTTGGCCCGTCGTGGAGATGGTGTCGGTCTCCGCGGTCTTCTGCTGTTCGGCCATCCAGGGCACTCCTTCGGTTCCGGGCCAGCGCCGTTGTCGGCACGTCGTCCGGGACAACGTCGGGCGCGCGCCCGGTTTCCATTAGCCGGAGCGTCGGACGGAATCAGGCCGGGCGCCGAGGCTTGCAGCGAGGAACCGCGCGACCGGGGATTTCGATGCCCGATCGACGCGCCGTGCTCCCATCCTTCAGGACGCAGCCGGGAGTTGGGCGCGGGTCGTGGTCCGGTCAGTGCGGGCACCCGCCGTCCGCGCCTCGCGCAGAACGAAGTCGTAGACCTGCGTCAGCCGGTCGAGATGCGCATCGGGCGTGAGGGGCGCGGCCCAGTACCGCTCGTAGGCGGCCCGGCTCATGCGCTCGGCGAGGCCGTCGTCGGAGAGGCGCACGAGGTGGGCGGCGAGCGAATCCGCTTCGCCCGAGCGAAACCAGAAGCCGGTCTCGCCATCTTCCACCGCCTCGCGGCCGGCACAGGCATCGCTGACGATCACGGGCGCACCGCAGGCGAGAGCCTCGTAGACGGTGAGGGGCTGGCCCTCGTACCAGACACTGGGGAAGACCAGGGCCCGGGCCTGTCGCATCAGCGCCTGAACCCCGTCCGGGTCGCGCCAGCCGAGCATCACCGCCTCGGGATAGCGCGCCGCAAGATCCGCGCGAGCCGGCCCGTCCCCGACGAAGACCGGGCGCACGCCGGCGCGGCGCGCCGCCTCGGCGAAGATCGGTGCGCCCTTCTCGGTGGAGATGCGTCCGACGAACAGGAAATCACCGGGCGGCCCGGCATGGAGGGGAGCCTCGTCCACCGCGATGGGGTTGTCGACCCGGTGAAAACGGGTCGAGTCCGGCAGGTGCGGGGCGACGACCCGTTCCTGCAATGCGCTGAGGGTAACGATGTGCGGGAACAGCGCCTTGAGGCCCGCCACATGCTCGAGGCCGAGGTGGCGGACAACCCGCAGGAGCTTGCGCGGATAGCTGCGGGCGTCGCAGTTCGTGCTCAGGCAGCCCAGGGACATCGGCGTGCGGTGGCAGATCCGGTCGGCCGGATACTCGTAGAAGCCGCCGTTCGGGCACACGAGGAAGAACTCGTGCATGGTGTAGAGCAGCGGCAATCCGGAGGCCGCGAGGCTGCGCCCGATCGAGGGCGAGAGCGCCTTGGCGAAGGCATGGACGTGGACCACGGTGTCCCGCGGGTCGAGGCCGCGCAACTCCATCGCCAGCCGCCGGGCCGCCGGACGGTTCCAGATCGCCTGCGCGGCGAAGGCGAGCTTGTTCTTCGTCGTGCCGACGTCATCCTGTCCGAGGCAGACCACGCGGATGCCGGCCGCCTCCAGGCGCGGATCGGCGGGGCCGACGGCGGCGAACACCGTGACGCTGTGCCCGCGCGCCCGCAAGCCGAGACCGGCATCCAGCGCCACTTTGGCCTGTCCGCCATTGATGAAAGCGTGGTCCACGACGAGGACGAGATGCATGGTGGACAGTCCCGGCCAACGACGAGGTCTTCACCGATCTTTACCGAACGTGCGTTGATCTCCGGTAAATCCACGCACTTGCGGCGGTCCTTGGGCGAGCCGCTTCGAATTCCTTGGGCATCGCCGCATCTTCGGGCTGACCATGCAGATCGTCGTGTTGGCGGAATTCGCGGTGGCGAGCGGGGGCGCCGAGAAGGTGGCCGTCGAATCGGCGCGCGGCCTCGCCGAGGCCGGACTCGACGTCACCTACATCCAGGCCATCGACGGGCCCGTCGATCCACTCCTCGACCATCCGCGGATCCGCCGGATCGGCCTCGGCAACACCGACATCTGGCAGCGTCCGGCCCATCGCGCCGCCCTCGAGGGACTTTGGGACGGGCAGGCTGCCGCGCGCCTCGGGGCCGCCCTCGACGCCCTGCCGGTGCGGCCGGACCTGATCCATCTCCACCAGTGGACGCGCAGCCTGTCCCCGAGCATCTTCCCGGTCCTGTTCAGGCGCGGCCTGCCGGTGGTGGCGACCCTGCACGACTACTTTTTCGCCTGTCCGAACGGGGTCTACTATCGCTTCGACCGGGGCGAACCCTGTGCCCTGAAGCCGCTCTCGGCCGCCTGCATCGCAGCGCCCTGCGATGGCAGAAGCCGGCTGCACAAGCTCGTGCGCGTCGGCCGCTCGGTCTCCCTGCGGGCGGCCCTGAAGCCGCATCGGCTCGACGTCATCCACGTGTGCGACGCGAGCCTGAGCCGCATGGGCGCCCTTCTCGAAGGACTGGCGCTGACTCATCACCGGGTCGACAACCCCGTGCGCGTCGCACAGCAGGTACCGGCCGATCCGGCGCGGGGCGATGCGCTCGCGTATGTGGGGCGGCTGACGCGGGAGAAGGGCGCGGATCTCGTGGCGGACGCCGCGCGTGCCGCCGGACTCCCCGCCCTGTTCATCGGCAGCGGCCCCCTGGAGGACGAGCTTCGGGCACGGGCCGGGGTCGAACTCGTCGGCTGGCAGGCACCGGAGGCGGTCTGGTCGCTCCTGCGCCGTCGGGCTCGGGCCATCGCCGCGCCGTCGCGCTGGTACGAAACCGGACCGCTGACGGTCTACGAGGCACTGGCTCACGGCATTCCGGTGATCGCCTCGGCCCGGTCCGGAGCCTGCGAGAAGGTCGTCGACGGCGTGAACGGATTTTCCGTTTTGCCGGAGCCGGAGGCGTGGGCGACGGCGGCAGCGGCGTTTCGGGACGACGCCCGCACCGCGAAACTCGGCGCGGCAGCCCATGAAAGGTACTGGGCATCTCCCATGTCGCTAAGCGCCCATGCCGCTTCGCTGATCGCCGTCTACGAACGCATCCTTGCAAACCGGACCGCCCGCCCGGCAAACGTGAAGGGAAACGCTTCGGCAGCGTGACGGCGCCGGGAATTGGCAAAATTCTGCATCTTTCCGCGTCAGCAGGCTTGACGTCTATGTTGCATCGCAACATAAAACTTTGCGACGCATCGAACGACTCGTTGCGCATTGGAGAGCATCGAGATGACCAGCCAGACCTTCGAGATCCCCGCCGAGATGCGCGCGTTCGCCGAGAAGAGTGTCGATCAGGCCCGCACCGCCGTCAGCACCTTCATCGGCACCGCCATCAAGACGGCCGAGCAGATGCAGTCCACGTCGGGCTCGGTGCAAGCCTCGATGCAGACGGTCGTCGCCAAGACTTTGGATCAAGTTCAGGACAACGCTGTGGCGACCTTCGACTTCGCCCAGAAGCTGGTCCGTACGCGCGACCTCCGCGAGGCGATGGACCTGCAAGGCGAATTCGTCCGCAACCAGATCGCCAACCTGCAGGCGCAAGCCAAGGATCTCGGCACGCTGGCCCAGAACACCCTGCGCCCGTCCGCTTGAGGTCGGCCGGCGCTCGAACCCAGCGGGCAGTGCCGGCCCCCCCGCATCCCGGTGCACCGCCGGAACGGCGACGCCCCGCAGACCGATCCACCATTTCGGGCTATTCTCGAGCCCGAGACGGCGAGGAGACACAGTCATGGCAAGACGGCGCAGAACGCCACCGAGAGCGCAGGACCGGGCCGGAACGCCGCCGGAACTCGAAGGCATCCAGGAGGCTGGACCGATGAACGCTGACACCATGGATACCGTCGAGGGCGGCGAGCAGGATCTCCCGTCCGGGCCGGAGCACGCGCCGAACGTCCATGAGGCGCTTCTCGAAGGTGTCTCGTCGGAGGCGTTGACGGCGGCCGGCGGTGGTGAAGGCGAGACGGGCTCGGACGAATCCGTGTCCGCCGCACCCGAGGCCTCCGATCTCGTCGAGGACCTCACCGTGGTGCCGGAGGAGGCCGCGGCGACGGTCGAGGCTGCGAAGGAGACAGTCGAGGTCGCGACCGCGACCGTGGAGACCATCGTCCAGGCTCTGCCCGAGACGACTGCGGTGGCGCTGCCGGCGATCACGCCCGCAGCCGGGGGTGTTGCAGCCTCCTTCGGCAAGCTCAACGCACTGGCGACAGCGCCGCGGATCTCCGAGGTGATGGGTGAACTCGGCGAGGTGAACACCACGGTGCTGACCTACCTGCGCGGCGAGAGTGCCGCGGCGGTGGCCCATTGGCAGGCGCTTTCGGGAGCCAAGACCCCGGCCGATGCCATCCGCCTCCAGGTCAGCGAGATGCAGCGGGCCGCCGACGCCTCGCTGAGCTGCTTCGCGGCCCTCGCCAAGCGCGCCAGCCGCTTCACCGGCGCGATCGCCCGGCGCTGAGACGCCCGGTGCCGGCGCCCCTCGCGCCGGCGGCCCGACCCGTCTAGATATCCCGGAATCCGTCGCGGCATCGTCCCAGATCGGGGCAAAGCCGCTACGCCCTGGTTCCGGGAGTTTCCATGCTGCGCACGTCCCTTCTGCTCGTCCCGCTGCTCACCGCACCCCTCGCCGCGGTGCCTGCCACGGCGCAGATGATGAAGTCGCCGGATGTCGCCGAGAAAGCGGCGCCCGAGAAGGTGGTCCCCCTCGCCAAGGGCCAGGTGCAGCTCTCCTTCGCCCCGGTGGTGAAGCGCGCGGCCCCGTCGGTGGTGAACGTCTACGCCTCGCACGTGGACACGCGGGGCCAGAGCCGCAGTGCCATGGACGAATTCATGCGGCGCTTCTTCGGGGACAATGGCGGCGGCCGCGGGCGCGGCGGCGCGCCGGGTGAGCGAGCCCAGAAGTCCCTGGGCTCCGGCGTGATCGTGGACGAATCCGGACTCGTCATCACCAACAACCACGTCATCGAGAACATGAACGAGGTCCGCATCGCGCTCGCGGACCGGCGCGAGTTCGAGGCCAGCATCGTGCTGCGCGATCCCCGCACCGACCTCGCCGTGGTCCGGATCAATAGCCCGTCCGGCGGCCTGATCCCGATGGCCTTCGGTGACTCCGAGTCCCTCGAGGTGGGCGACTTCGTGATGGCGATCGGCAATCCGTTCGGCGTGGGCCAGACGGTGACCCAGGGCATCGTCTCGGCGCTCGCGCGGACCCAGGTCGGCTCGTCCGACTACCAGTTCTTCATCCAGACCGACGCGGCGATCAATCCCGGCAATTCCGGCGGTGCGCTGGTGAACCTGCAGGGCCAACTGGTCGGCATCAACACAGCGATCTATTCGCAATCCGGCGGCAGCCACGGCATCGGCTTCGCCATTCCGGCCAGCATGGTCCGCGCGGTGGTCGAGACCGCCAAGGGTGGGGCGACCGCCGTGCGCCGGCCCTGGCTCGGCGCGCGCGTCCAGAGCGTGACCCCCGACATCGCCGAGAGCATGGGGCTCGATCACCCCACCGGCGTGCTGGTGGCGAGCCTCCAGGCCAAGAGCCCGGCGGAGGAAGCCGGCCTCAAGCGCGGCGACCTCATCCTCACGGTGGACGGCAAGACCGTCGACGACCCGGAAGCCTTCGGCTACCGTTTCGCCCTGAAGGGCCTGACCGGCCAGACCCAGTTCGGCATCCTGCGCGGCACCGGGCGCTCGACCGTGGCGGTGAAGCTCAGCCCCGCGCCCGAGACGCGCCCGCGCGACACCCTCAAGGTGCGCACCCGCTCGCCGTTCCTCGGCGCAACCCTCGTGAACACCTCGCCCGCGGTGGCGGAGGAGCTTCAGGCCGATTTTCCCGCCGACGGCGTCGCGGTCGCCGGCGTCGACGAAGGCTCGATCGCCTCGCGGGCCGGCCTGCAGAAGGGCGACATGATCGTCGCGATCAACGGCATGCCCATCGCCACGACGAAGGATCTGGAGCGGATCACCCGCAACAGCCTCAGCATGTGGGAAGTCTCGATCAACCGCGGCGGCGAGGTGATGACCTCGATGTTCGGGGGCTGACGGCCCGGGCGCGGACGCGGCGGGCGGGGGAGCCCGCGATTTTCCCGGTTGCGGGCGGCGGTCACCCACGTCTTTGATGCGCCGATGTCAGACCTGTTCGCCTCCGCCGGCCTCGGCCGGGCCGCCCCCCGTCCCCTCGCCGATGCCCTGCGCCCCAAGACCCTGGCCGAGGTCGTCGGCCAGGAACAGCTGACGGGGCCGGACGGGGCCCTGACCCGCCTTCTCAACGCGCGCTCCTTCGGCTCCCTGGTGTTCTGGGGACCGCCGGGCACCGGCAAGACAACCGTGGCACGCCTGCTGGCCTACGAGACCGACCTGCATTTCGAGCAGATCTCGGCGATCTTCTCCGGTATCGCCGAGCTACGGAAGGTGTTCGACGCGGCGCGCGGCCGCCGGGCCATGGGGCGGGGTACCCTGCTCTTCGTCGACGAGATCCATCGATTCAACCGGGCGCAGCTCGACGCCTTCCTGCCCGTCATGGAGGACGGAACGGTGACGCTGGTCGGCGCCACCACCGAGAACCCGTCTTTCGAGCTGAATGCCGCACTCCTGTCGCGCGCCCGCGTGCTGCTCTTCCGGGCGCTCGACAATGCGGCCATCGCCAAGCTGCTGGTGCGGGCGGAGACGCTGACGGAGACGCCGCTGCCGCTGGACCCGGAGGCCCGGGGCGTACTCGTCCGCATGGCCGACGGGGACGGGCGCGCGGCCCTGACTCTCGCCGAGGAGGTCTGGCGCTCCGCCAAGACGGACGAAGTCTTCGATGCGGAGCAGTTGCAGGCGATCATCCAGCGCCGGGCGCCGATCTACGACAAGTCCCAGGAGGGGCACTACAATCTCATCAGCGCCCTGCACAAGACGGTGCGCGGCTCCGACCCGGACGCGGCGCTCTACTATCTCTGCCGGATGCTGGACGGGGGCGAGGATCGCCTGTTCATCGCCCGCCGCCTGGTGCGCATGGCGGTGGAGGATATCGGTCTGGCCGACCCGCAGGCCCTGGTCGTCGCCACCGCCGCCAAGGATGCCTTCGACTTCCTCGGGTCGCCGGAGGGCGAGTTGGCCCTCGCCCAGGTCACGGTCTACCTCGCCTGTGCGCCGAAATCGAACGCGGTCTACGCCGCCTACAAGGCCGCGACGCGCGTGGCGAAGGAGCACGGCTCCCTGCCGCCGCCCCGGACCATCCTCAACGGCTCGACCAAGCTGATGCGCAAGATCGGCTACGGCGAGGGATACCGCTACGACCATGACGAGCCCGACGCGTTCTCAGGCCAGGATTACTGGCCGGAAAACCTCGGTCGGCAGCACTTCTACGAACCCACGGACCGAGGCATGGAGAGCCGCTACACCGAGCGCCTCGCCCATTGGGAAACCCTGCGCCAGAAGCGGCGGTCCGACGAGGCGTGACGCCGAGGCACTCCGCGCCACGTAGGTCCCGCCCCATTCGTGCCGGCCGATCAAGCCGTCGCGCGATGGCGACTGCCCGCTCGCCAGTATCATTAACAAACTCGAAAATGAAAGCTCGAATTTTATCGTCTCCAATGAATATAACGCAATTTGTATCATCTATACGATCGTCATCGCAGATGTTTTTGCCTGAGAGCGAAAAGCACGATGACGATCTACTACGTCGACTCTTCCTTCACCGGCGGCTCGAACAGGAGCGGCCTGTCGGCCGACGCGCCCCTCACCAGCCTGGAGGCGGTCAACAAGCTCAAGCTTCAGGCCGGTGACACCGTCGCCTTCAAGGCCGGCACCGCCTACACCGCCTCGGCGGCCGGCACGGGCGCCCTGAACATCACCGCCTC
>NZ_LMMZ01000024.1 GCF_001422885.1 Methylobacterium sp. Leaf104
CGCCACCACGCGCAGGCCGCCTAACCTCTCACCCCAGATGGACCAGAGCCTCCGCTCCTGAACACCGCTGAATGTCCCAAATCATCTGACGACGGACAGTTTTGCCAATCCCACTTTCGCCGCTCAAGAGCAGCGTCCGGCAACCCGGCTTCAGCTTGGCCGGGGCAAGCGCGTCGTAGAGGAAGGACTGGATTTCCGCGGTGGCCTCCTCCTGACCGCTTATGTCCTCGAAGCTGCGCGGACGAGCGAGAAACGCGGCCTGTGCGGGGACTGGGCGTCGCCACGCGGAAACTGAAGGGTCATTCGGCATTGTCGGCTCGCTCCCGATGGGTTTGCGGCACAGGTGGTCGATCGATGGACCCGGGTGATTGGGCATCGTGGTGGGTTAGCCGTTCCTGTGGAGGCTCGTGCGGGTTCCTGGGCCGGACGCAGCCCGTATCTGTCTGCCGAGGAGAGGACGATCCCCGCCTCAGTCGTCCGGATCGCGCGAAGGTTCGGCCGTCTCGCGTCTGCGGGCGAGTAGTTCCGCGACAATTAGAGCTTCGTCTTCGGTCAGAGCAGCTATGAACCGCGCGAGAAGTTCATGGGACGATGACCTCGGTGTAACGGCCAATTTCCGGAAGAGGCCACCCGTCGTGAAGATTGGATCGTTATTGATGCGGATGCGTTTGCCGGTCGCGACACATCCTAGCAGCTCGAGCTTGGCGGCGGTCGCCACGCCGACGAACTGCTTCGTCTGCGGCGATTTGAACGTATCGCGGCCGAACTGCTCGACCAGATACTTGCTGATGGCACCGACTGGCGGATCGCCTGCCGACACGGCTGCAAGAAGCGGAGCTTCGAGAGAGTGTCCCGATATGAAGGTCTGAATCTGAACCAGGATGGGCGAGGCACGTGAGAGTTGCCTCGCGCGATGGTGCATGGAGTAGGCCGGCATCACAAGATCCAATATCTTGCACGTGGTAAGGGTGATATCACGTTTAGGCCTGCGGCTTTTCGCTGTCTAGTCCGCTTGTCTGCAATTTCAGGGTTTCGGCGGGAGGGATTGGAGCGACGCGTGCCGTGACACGTCACCCCCTCCTGGAAGCAGATGAGACAGGCCCGGCTCCATCACGATCGTCTCGACAGCAGCCTTCAGTTGCGCGAGTGTCGACCGCTTGGTGTACCGGGCCGTCTCACCCGGGGTGGTGTGGCCCGTCACGTGATCGATTACGGCCGTGGGCACACCGGCTTGGTGCATCAGGGTCGTTGCGGTGTGTCGGAAGGAGTGGAAGTTCAGCCCAGGGCGGTAAAGGCCGACGTCCCGTCTGTAGCGCGTGAACCACTTGGTGAAGGCGTGACCCAAACGGTCGTCCGCTCCGCCCGGACGGAACGCGGGAAACACGCGAGTCTGCCGACTGCGGCGCAGGCGTTCGACATGCTGCATGAACCCGAGCCGTATCAGTTCCGAGTGTATGGGGACGCGCCGGATCGCCGTAGTGTTCTTTAGCTTGCGTGGCGGTCGATCGTTGATGTCGAAGTACCAGATTTCGTTCTCTTGACGGACGTCCTCAAGTTGCAGCTGGCAGATCTCCTCTTGGCGCAGGCCGGAGAAGACTGCGATCAGCGGCAGCCAGAAACGCTCATCCCGAAGAACGAGCGTGCCGGGCGTGCTTCGCTGCGTCGCCGAGCGACAGCCGGTAAGGACCGGAGTGGTGAAAAGGCGTGCGAGGTCGGCCTGTTCCCACATGTCCCGCTGCTCGCTGGGCTTACGGGTGGCGGAAAAGCGATGGCCGGAGAAGATGTTCTCGCTCGCGTCACCCTCCGCTACTGCCGCCGTCCAGAGGGTCGACAGGGCGGAGAAGTGGCGCTTGACGGTCTTCTGCGTGATGACCTCGACACCCGAGCCCTTCGGCAGGGCCGTGTAGGTGGCCAGGATCGCCTCGACGTTCAGGCCGCGGTACCGCGGGTGCTTGCCGTAGTCGCTGGGTAGACGTTCGACGCGCTCGCGGAAGCGTCCGGCGTCCTTGCGGGTGTAGGCGCCGAGGGGCTTGTCGCCGCATACGTCTGCGAACAGGCGATAGGTGGCTCCTGCCTGCGCTGCGGTCTGGTTGTCCCAGCGCTTCGTCTGGACCTGCTGGTCGCGAAAGGCTTTTCCACGGTCCTCGAAGCGGACGTCGGACGCGGAAGCTGGGTCGTCCTTCTTGGGCGGTGTTGATGCCGCTGGCGTGACGGGGGCGGCTGCGGCCATTGCTGCTGCTGCGGGCGTCGCCGAAGCCTGTGCGTGCGGCTCGGTGAGCGTCGCCTTCAGAAGTTTGTCGCGCGGTTCATAGTTGAAGTCACCCTCGTAGCGGGCCTTCAGGGCCTCCGAGAGGTCGATGCCAGCGCGCAGCATCGCCTGCTTGGCCTTGGCGGCTTCCGCAGGTGTCAGATCCCGGATGGCGATCCCCTGACGCTTCAGCATTGACTCGGCGACGAAGGCTGCCTCATCGAGACGGTTGCTGGCCAACGCCTCGCGTCCCTTGGCGGCCATCGTCGCGTACTGCGTGACCCGGGCTTCGCGTACGCCCTCGGGCAACGGTCCGCGGGTGAGCCGGCCGGCGTTCTCGTCCGACAGCATGGTGTCGTAGAAGTCACGGACGAGGTGGGCAAGTTGGTCGTCGGTAAGCATTGGTAGGGCGCGCAGGGTCGAGAACAGCTCTTCCGCCGCCACGTATAGCCGACAGGCTACGACCTTGGCAGTGCGGATATCGCTCGTGCCGAGGCTGCGCACGAGTTCATGGCGGCCGAGCCGTTGCCGTAGGTCGGCCGGAACCCGGCGTCTGAAGTGGAAAGTGCGTCCGCGCTGGACAACGTTGGCGACCGAACCCAAACCGCGCTCCCGCCGTCCGCACGGACAGCCTGTGTAGCAGCGGTGTGTAGCAAAGGGCTCAGACCGCAGGGCGGCTCAGCGAATTATCGAATGCCTGGAGCGACTTAGTTCTGACAGTGGCTGGGGGACCAGGATTCGAACCTGGACTAGAGGAGTCAGAGTCCACTGTTCTACCGTTAAACTATCCCCCAACATCCTCGCGTGGCACGAGGCAGGATCCGGTTTTTCATCGCAACCGATGGCGGTTGCGGCCCGGTCCGTTCCGGTGCAGGGGCGATAGCATGGCTTTCCGGACCGATGCAAGCCCGCTTCTGAACCTCCCGCCGAACCTCCCGCGCGTGCGGCGAACGGGCGTGTTTCAGGCGCTGCCCGGCGGCTCGGTGCGGGCCTCGATCATGCCGAGGGTCCGCAGGATCGCCAGGGCGACGATCTCGCAGTCGGTGTCGCCTTCCGGGGTGGCGGGGAGGATCGCCACGGTGCTCACCTCGTCGTCCGTCAGGAAGCCCACCACCACCTTGTAGACGTCGCCCTCCGGGGCGCCCTCGTCGTGCACGAGGCAGACGCGGCAGCCATTCGCCTCTCCGTAGACGCGCTGGGTGAGGACCTGGACGCGGCGGGGATCGGTCGTTTCCGTGCGGCGCGGGACGCCGAAGGTGGGGCGAATGATGTTGTCCATTTCCGCTCCTATACGCGACCGCCCTCGCTTCGGGGAGGCCCCTGCCCGCTTGGGTCCCGTGCGGGCCTCATCGCATCAGGCGTTCGCTCTGGTCTTCCTGTGCGAGTTTGAGGAGGTTCTGACCGTAGGCGGTCTTGGCGAAGAGTTTGCCGCGGGCGATGAGCTGGTCCTGGCCGATGAAGCCCTGCAGGTAGGCGATCTCCTCCAGGCAGGCCACCTGCAGGCCCTGGCGGTGCTGGAGCGTGCGCACGAACTCGGCCGCCTCCAAGAGGCTGTCATGCGTGCCCGTGTCGAGCCAGGCATAGCCGCGGCTCATGCGCTCCACGTGCANCTGGCGGTGCTGGAGCGTGCGCACGAACTCGGCCGCCTCCAAGAGGCTGTCATGCGTGCCCGTGTCGAGCCAGGCATAGCCGCGGCTCATGCGCTCCACGTGCAATTGCCCGCGCTCGAGATACGCCTCGTTGACGCTGGTGATCTCGAGCTCGCCGCGGGCCGAGGGCGTCACGCCCGCGGCGATGTCGAGGACCTGGTTGTCGTAGAAGTACAGGCCCGTCACCGCCCAGGGGCTCTCGGGCGTCACCGGCTTCTCGACGAGGCGCAGGGGCCGCCCGTCCGGGCCGAGGGTGACCACGCCGTAGGCCGAGGGATCGTCGACGTGGTAGGCGAACACCGTGGCGCCGGTCTCGCGGGCGCGCGCCCGCCCCAGGAGCTCGCGCATGCCTGAGCCGAAGAACAGGTTGTCGCCCAGCACCAGGGCGACGCTGTCGCCGCCCACGAAGTCGCGCCCGATCAGGAAGGCCTGGNCCGAGGGTTCGTCGACGTGGTAGGCGAACACCGTGGCGCCGGTCTCGCGGGCGCGCGCCCGCCCCAGGAGCTCGCGCATGCCTGAGCCGAAGAACAGGTTGTCGCCCAGCACCAGGGCGACGCTGTCGCCGCCCACGAAGTCGCGCCCGATCAGGAAGGCCTGGGCCAGCCCCTCCGGGCGGGGCTGGAGGGCGTAGCTGAAGGACAGCCCGAACTGCTCGCCGGTGCCGAACAGGCGCTTGTAGTTGTCGAGGTGCTCGGGGCTGGAGATGATCAGGATCTCGCGGATGCCCGCCAGCATCAGCACCGAGACCGGGTAGTAGATCATCGGCTTGTCGTAGACCGGCAGCAGCTGCTTGTTGANGGAGATGATCAGGATCTCGCGGATGCCCGCCAGCATCAGCACCGAGACCGGGTAGTAGATCATCGGCTTGTCGTAGACCGGCAGCAGCTGCTTGTTGATCGACAGCGTGGCCGGGTGCAGGCGCGTGCCCGTGCCGCCGGCCAGAACGATCCCCTTCATGCCCGTGTCTCCGTGTATGTCCGTTCAGGCCCGACCAGYCGGTCGAGGATGTCGTCGAGGGCCTCCGCCCAGGGCCGCGGCCGCAGGCCGTAGGCGGCCGTCAGGCTCGCCGTCGAGAGCACCGAATGGGCCGGSCGCCGGGCCGGGGTCGGGAAGGCGCTGGTGGGAATGGCGTCGACCGGSACSSYGCGGGCGCCGCGCCGGGCCGCGCCCGCCACRATGGCGCGGGCAAAGCCGCACCAGGTGGTGGCGCCCGCATTGACGAAGTGGTGCGTGCCCGTGGGCGCGCCGGGATCGCGGGCCAGCGCCTGGGCGATCTGAGCCAGGCCGGCGGCGAGGTCGCCCGCGCTCGTCGGGCTGCCGTGCTGGTCGTCGACCACGCTGAGGCGCTCGCGCTCGTTCGCCAGGCGCAGCATCGTCTTGACGAAGTTGCCCCGGTGCGGGCTCACCACCCAGGCGGTGCGGATGATGGCGTGGCGCGGGTTGGCGCTGCGCACCGCGATCTCGCCGGCCGCCTTGCTGGCCCCGTAGACGCTCTGCGGGTNCACCACCCAGGCGGTGCGGATGATGGCGTGGCGCGGGTTGGCGCTGCGCACCGCGATCTCGCCGGCCGCCTTGCTGGCCCCGTAGACGCTCTGCGGGTYGACCGGCCTGTCGGGGGTGCAGGGGGCCTCGGTCCGTCCGTCGAAGACGTAGTCGGTGGAGACGTGCACGAGGGGGATGCCGGCCTTGGCCGTGGCCGCGGCGAGAAGTGCCGGCGCCACCGCGTTCAGGCTCCAGGCCGCGGCGATCTCGCTCTCGGCCCGGTCGACCGCGGTGTAGGCGGCGGCGTTGACCACCGCCGCATAGGGGCGTGCGCTGAGGGCGGTCGCGATCGCGGCGGCGTCGGTGACGTCGAGCGCCGTGCGGCTCGGGGCGTGCAGGCGGGTGCCCGCCTCCCAGAGCGCCGGCGCCTGCAACTCGGTGCCGACCTGTCCGGCCCCGCCGAGGATGAGGATGTCGCGCGTCTCGGGCATCGGCTCAGGCGCGGCCGGTGGGGGCGGTGCCCAGGCCGAGGCGCTCGCCGGTGTAGCGGCCCTCGCGGATCGGGCGCCACCAGGCCTCGTTGGCGAGATACCAGCGCACGGTCTCCTCCAGGGCGCGCTCGAAGTCCTGGGTCGGGTGCCAGCCGAGCTCGGCCTCGGCCTTGGCGGGGTCGATGGCGTAGCGCCGGTCGTGGCCGGGCCGGTCGGCGACGGAGGTGATCAGCCGCTCGTGGGGGGCCTGCTCCGGGCGCAGGCGGTCGAAGACGGCGCAGAGCGCCTGGACCACGGCGAGGTTGTTGCGCACCGCGCGCCCGCCGAGCAGGTAGGTCTCGCCGACCCGGCCCCGCTCCAGCACGGCCACG
>NZ_LMMZ01000025.1 GCF_001422885.1 Methylobacterium sp. Leaf104
ACTAGCACTACTTTGGCAGATTGATCTCAAGGCGGTTGATCGAGCACAGCGTCACAGTGTGGGCATCGCCGCGGTGGTGGCCGGCTGAGGTGATCCAGGATGGCTTGCCGGATCGCTGGCATCGAGGGATGGGGCGGTGGGCAGGCGATTGTTTTTTTTCCGCCCCGCTGCTGCGAGCCGCCGGGACTGGAGGAAGGCGTAGGCCATCATCGTCATCAGCGCATGGCGATGCAGACCGGTCCAGGAGCGGCCCTCGAAGTGATCGAGGCCGAGCTCCTCCTTCATCTGCTGATGAGCCTGCTCGCAGATCCAGCGTGCCTTGATCATGGCGGCGAGCTGCTTGAGGGTCGCATCGGCGGGCAGGTTCGAGAGGTAGAACTTGCGCTCGCCTGAGCCGCGCTCCTCGCGGACCAGCCAGACGGCTTCCCCAGGCAGATGTTGATTGCCCATCGTGCCGATCCGCTGCGTCGGACCATCGACCATCCGGACGCGCAACGCACAGAAGCGAGCCCGCAGCCGACCTTTGGTGCCGTGTCGCCAGGTCACCGACCGGCCGGTCATGTCCGCCAGGATCGTCTCGGCCGCGACCGAGACCTGATCCGGCACGTGATGCTGGCGCGGTCGCCCACGCCCCGCGACGGGGAAGATCATCGCCACGTCGGCCGGGTAGACCTTGCTGCGTCCCGAAATCCCGACGGCCCATCTCAGACCGCGCGCGCTCAGGGCCTGCCGGAATGGAGCAGAGCAGCCGTAACCCGCATCGGCCAGCACGCAGCCGAAGCGCACGCCACCCTCCCGAACCCGGTCGATCTCCGCGACGGCGATCTCCAGCTTGGTGCGGGCCGTACGCCGATCCTCGGGGACGCCGGCCGATGCCATCCGGTCCGGGTCGCTCGTCCAGGTCTCGGGCAGGAACAGCGCCAGGCCGACCGCCACGGGCACCTCGCCCCGCGCCAGCGTGAGCGACACCAGCGTCTGGCAGTTGGCGGTCTTGCCCAGCGTCGTGGCGTATTGCGGCGCCACGCCGACCGAGCGGTTGCCCTTCTTCGGCAAGGCGGTGTCGTCGACGACGAGGATCGCATCCGAACCGCCGACCAGGCGATCGGCCTCGCCGAGAAGCGCCTGCTGCAGCGGCGCCTCATCCCAGATCCCGGCCGCGATGAAGTGGTGCAGCCGATCATAGGGAACCCCATCGGCCCGCGCCGCCATCGGCTGGACGCTCTTGCGGTCGCCCAGGCCGATCAACCCGGCCACGTAGAGCGGGCACATCGCCCGGCGCGCCGGATGCGACAGGCCCGCCAGGGACGGCTGCAGCCATCGATCCAGATCGTCACGCCACTCCGCAGCCGCCGGCATCGCGATCCCCCCAAGCCCATCGCCGTGGCTTGCGAATCCGCAAAAACCTACCGTGTTCCCTCAGTCTGCCAAAGTAGTGCTAGTCGCAGCCGCCGGCATCGCGATCCCCCCAAGCCCATCGCCGTGGCTTGCGAATCCGCAAAAACCTACCGTGTTCCCTCAGTCTGCCAAAGTAGTGCTAGCTGCCTGCACCAGCGCTTGTCATTTGGCCAACGGGACAGAGGAGCTTAGTGCCGTCCGCTCGCCCTGCCATCGTCACGCGATTGACGATGCACTAACTTCGAACGCGCGTCACCGAACGGAGACAGGCCAGCTTGCTGGCAAAGCATCGACGAAGGATACCTTACGCAGCAGCCGACGAGTGTTACGATACAAACGACCAGTCGATAGAAATTACGGGAAATTTTTTAGAACGAACAAATACACCAACACCTAAGCTATTAGCTGAAATCTATTAACATCACCTAAGCGAGCCTTATTTATTATATCTTCCAAGAATTTGTTCGCCGAACATATAGATCGCAACCCATTTCTAAAATTTTGCCGCTCTACAAACGAATGATCGAAACGAATCAAAGACTCATCGATTTTGTCGATCCAATTTTCGTCATCGATATTAATGATCTGAAATGGATTATCGGGCAGCCACTGTGGAATATTAATCTCTTCAGTGACGACACAGGCTCCGACTGCAGCACCTATAAGTACTCTTGGCTCAAAAGAAACATGTTTTTCTGCATGTATATTGAGTACTACTTTGGACCTCCTCAGTAAATTAATAATATCATCTCCGAACAACCCGTGATCAATACTAACCAATCTAATTTTTCTCCGTTTTATTTTTTCCAAGGCTTGATATCTTCGTTTCGAGATTCTGCCAATAAACAGTACATCTATATCTTTCTCAACGTTTACATCATCAAACAGCTTGTCATTCAATGGATAAGGCGGATATCCGCTCATGAAAACGCCTTTGCTCTCGTTGTATTCCTGAGATGCGGCATCGTAATGAAACATATAGTCGTAGAAATTTATCGAGCTTCCTAGAAAAAAACGAAGTTTGCCTTCATGTTCAGGATCGATCTTAGATGGGAAGTTTATTAATTTTGGAAAGATCTCGCTTGAAAATCCAATTCTTAATCCTGAAAAGGCCATTAATACGGACGCAGGTATAAGCTCTGGACGAAATGCAAACAGGATTTGGGGTTTAAATCTTTCTAATAAATTAAAGACAGTACTTGAGTCGCCGTGGTAAAATTCCAAATGCTCGACGGATAGGCTATCAGTTGAGCTTGGCATATGTAGTCCAAAGTAGGGGAGATGCCCAACACAAACCACTTTTGTCAACGTCTTACTCATATAACACAACCCCTTCTAGTCAATCATCTTTATGTAAGAGCATATCAAACCAGTTAGCAGTATGACCACTTATGGAGTAATTGTACAAGGTGCTTTTATCTTTTATGAAATCTTTGTCGGAGATCTCTTGGTCATAGTGTGTATGCCACCCTTTTTCGAGACGCTCTCTTTCGAATCTTGGCTTCCTTTCCGCAAAAACTTTTCTCCTACCGTGCGCTACAGAACGAATTGAATAGTGCTTACGAGGCAAACGAAGAGGAAAAACGTTTGAGTCCTTGAACTCGACCCGATGTCCTCCATGACTTTTAAGATCAACCTGACCTGTAGGCTGAATCCATGCTTTTATTTGGAGGCCATAACTGACATTTTTAGAAAACTCGAAGTAGGGAAAGCTAACTTCTATGTCATCTCCCGGCTCCCCAGAGTCAACCGGCCTGAAGTCAAACATCCGCATATTAACTGTGTTGAAACCGCGATCTTCAATTCTGAAAAGACATTCCGCACAAGTAATATTTGCAACGGGAGATACAGTAATTTCGTCGCTGTCTTGATGAAGGATCCATCGGCCAACAAAATTTTCGGCAATTTTCTCTTTACGGCCTAACATTCCCGACCAATCGTAATGTTGGGATGCCCCAGTCGTTGGATAACGTTCTGTTCCTTCAATGTATGTTGATAAATGAGAATCTTGAAGTAAGGACTGAATTATCTCCCATGTTCCATCAGTGGACCAGTTGTCAATCAACCAGACAGAAAGTCCTTCACGAATATTTGCTAGTAAAATAGACCTGATACAGTCAGCGTCATTGAAAGTAGTTATTATCGCCAATGGCCTGTGTCTTGAGTTGTGATCGCGCACGCTTAAATCGGAACGGAAATTCCTTATGCCATCCAGATGGTTATAATAAAAAAATAGATCCTTAAGTTCGAAACGAGAAGTTTTATCGATATTGACGAAAAATTCACTATCTGCCTTCGAAGTTAAGTCGGCTTTGTTGCTGGAAAAGTTGTTGGTCCGGCGACCTTCCCATATGCCATAATGCGTGAAATGCTCTACACTTGTCATTTTACTCTGCGTTACGTCCGGATACACAGTTCTATAAAAAAACTCATCAAATAGTATATGCGGATTAATAGGCGATGATTTAATATGAGCGTCTATATATAGCTGTAGTGCGTCGATCGTTGTAGGTAAACTCGTTCCCGTTTCACTCTCGATGTGAGAGACTGAAAAACAAAATGTAGGACTCAATTTTAAATTTGACCCGGAAAGTAAGAAGTGTGCAAAAGGAGTGATGTTTTGTTTATCTGTTTTATTGACTTTACGATACCAATCATTATCGAAAAACATTGACGGTGACAAATTGTTTATGTATCCACTAGTTTCATAATGCTCGAATATCTCGCAATCAATGTTTATGTGTTTTATTGATGCCTGTTTCTTATAAAAATCGATGTGGATCAATTTATTGGGTGACAGATTCATTTTCCATCCGAATTTAAGATAGTGATAAAGATAATTCCCAACACCTCGAATTTTTTTTCTCTTCAAATTTGACTTATAAAACTCCAAATCAAATAAATGACTTTTCCATAAGCTAGGCTTAGACTCTGTTTTCAAGTATTTTTTTGCAAGTGTCAGGCGATCTCCCGCATCAATACCGTCTTTAGTATACACAAATGTGGAGAAAATTTTGCTGCTTGCGATGAGTTGAGCGCATTCTTCGGAACGCAGAAGTAGATCAATTTTTGAACTGAGATATTTCATTTTTATTTCCTGTTGACCAGTGAGGCCTATTCTACTGTGACGGACTTGGCGAGGTTGCGCGGCTGGTCGACGTCTTTGCCCATGAAGACGGCGGTGTGGTAGGCGATGAGCTGGATCGGCACCGCGTAGACGATGGGCGCCACCACCGGGTCGAGGTCGGGCATCGTCACGGTGGCCAGGGTGTCGAGGCCGGCCGCGGCCGCGCCCTTGGCGTCGCCGATCAGGATGATGCGCCCGCCGCGGGCGGCCACCTCCTGCATGTTCGAGACCGTCTTCTCGAAGATCGCGTCGTGGGGGGCGATCACGATCACCGGCACGCTCTCGTCGATGAGGGCGATGGGGCCGTGCTTGAGTTCACCCGCCGCATAACCTTCCGCATGGATGTAGCTGATTTCCTTGAGCTTCAGGGCGCCTTCCAGTGCCATCGGGTAGCTGGTGCCGCGCCCCAGGTAGAGCACGTCGCGGGCCTTGGCGACC
>NZ_LMMZ01000026.1 GCF_001422885.1 Methylobacterium sp. Leaf104
CCAGCGCGGATCGCTTCCCTCGCGAACTGGCGGATGTCACGGGAGATGGCCGTGCCGATATCGTCGGCTTCGGCCTCAACGAGGTCGTTGTCTCAGCATCGCACGACTTCTTCACCGTTTAGTTGCGCCTCGACGGCAGATTCAAGGGTGATTCACTCGTCGCGTGGCCAAGGTGTTTCGCTCCTGGGACATCGATCTGGGATGGCTTCTGCCGCCTTCGCTTCACGAGTTCGTGCCACCCGGGCAGATGGCGCACTTCTGTGGACGATACTGTGCGAGAGGCGCTCGACCTCTCGGCCATTCTCGACACCTACACTGGGGGCAGCGTGGATACCCGCATTTCCTTCTTGACATGCTGGCGCGCTCCCACGCTATGTTAATAGCTCCGGTATGCACTCTTCGCGCCAACTCGGCTGGGCCTGCGAGGAGCAGGCCGACGTCATGGTCGTCAGCGGACTGAGTGGGGACGACTCGGGCGGCAAAGGACGCGTTGGGGGCGGAAGCGGCCGTCCGCCCAGCTCCGAGGACGAAAAGTTGGCCAAGCGCTTCCTGTGGCATGCGCCGCTACAGCGGTTTCGGTTTAATTTGGTTCGTATCCTGCAGCGGCGAAGAAGTTGGCGCACTCGTTGGGTGTGACGGTGCCGGCGAGGCGTCCGATGGCTGACCACAGTCGCACGACGGTTCTCTCGGCCACCGTTTCGGTCGAATGGGGTGGCGTGCCAGGTGGGCACGTCTTGTCGCGCAGCAGCCCTTCGACACCCTACATCGGCGTAGCGCTGCTGCCAGCGCCACACGGCCGGACGGCTCCCGCCCGCCGGGCCACGTCTTGGACACTCAGGCGCTCGGCCGAGAGGAGAACGATGCGGGCACGTTGAATATGCTTGAGCAGGCGCGATCGATCCTCTGCAATCGCAGAGAGCCGGCCGAGTCGGACGCATTGGGAAGCACGCAGACGGTCTGAGCCAATGCCCATCCTCACACGCCTCATCCCAGCCGTGAATCCATCGTCGGCGTCACTACACTAGCGTAACAATTCAAGAGAGAAAAAATCTCCTTGATTTGTTACAACAGAAAGAGGCTTCCCTGAATTCTGGTACAATCCTACTGAAAAGCAATCTCCACCGGCTACGTTAATAAGCCCACTGTCGACATTTTGGAAGTTGAATCCAAGACCGGGCATTGATGTCACTGAAACTTCAACACCGTTTTTCAAAATAGAAATCTGACGGATTCCTGTGCCATTGTAGTTCCAGCCTAGACCAGCAGTGACGCGAGCGCGATCGAAACCTGAGGGCACGCATAGATTGTTGGCGTTCGACCGTAGTGCCTGAGGGTCGAAAGTGGCGGTGGTCCACGAAGCTAGCGCCGTATGGTTGTTCGGAATGATCTGGGCGTCCAGGCGGTAGCGCGCGCCTTGTCCCTGAGACCTCACGATGGTTGTCTTCTCTCGATCTACTGTGAGGGTGGACAGGCTTGTCCCAATGATTATATTTCCTGCAGACACTCCCGCTGCGTTAAGTACGTTCTGCTTAGAAGGCGCGGCCATGGAATTGTTAGAGATCTCGTACACTCCACCCGTGATCTTAAAATCATAGGTTGTCTCCGCAGGAGAAGACCAAAATAAGTTGTCTCGATAGGCACCACGACCGCTTTTTTGGATGATGTTTGCTTCACCCAAGTTTCCCTCAAACCAACTTTCGCTGACAAGAAGGCCGGGAACGTGGGTGCCAATATTGTGGCGGCCAAGATTTTGACCTGCGAGAATACCGCCGCTGTCCACTATCCCGGGGATGGTTCCATTGTACTCGACGCTGCTTCCGCGCACGCTCAAAAGTGCACCATCGTCGAAATCGATGCCCAATAATGAATTTCGAACAAGTTGAGACGCCTGTACTTGAATAAGGTTGGGCGGGGTGTTGCCATGGCCTGAAGACACAAGTTGTCGAAATCTCAAACCCGTTTCATTTAATGTAGCAAGTATATTATCGAGATAAACATAGATACATCCATTGCATTCGATGCCAACCTTCGCGTTTCGTACTTCGACGTCTCGAAAAGTGATGCGCCAAAGATCATACCCAAGGACTGCAGTGGATGTGACAGATTTGTCGAGTCCGTCGAACGTCAACCCTTCAAGACGTATGTCATAGTATGGCCCCGTCGAAGGATTTTTACCGAGTTGTATAATACTAGCTGCGCTTGCCGAAAATTTACGGATAATAGTTGCGCCTCGACCCTCACCTTTTATTGTAATCGGCTTTTGTGGGGAAGGCGCATAGTATAATGTGTCGACTAGACAGGTCCCGCGAGGGAAGACAAGTGTGCGGCCGGTGGCAGCCGCAATTGCTCGCGCACTAGCCGCTGAGTCGTTGGTTGTACCATCGCACACTACTCCATAGTCGACAGCTCGTATAATATCATTTATTTTTTTATCTATACTAATTTTGAATTTTGTGCTGCCTAATTTTCCTTCAGTACCGCTAGTCAAGCCCGCGTCTTGAAGTTTTACAGCATTTGACAGCCGGATGGATTGATCACCCCGTTTTCGTGCGAACTTCCGATCGTTGGACAGGAAGAGCTGAAATTCATCGTTTATCTGAGGATATTTCATCACGTGGGCGAATGCATGGGTCGATCCGAAAGTGTAGAGACACATGGTGAAAGCCAACACGGGTCGGTGCATTCTTGTCTCCTGGGTTGGTTAAAAAATATTATAGGTCCAGAACAAGATGACTACCTAAGCAGGTGGTCTATCAGATCTCGGCATTTAAGCCGACCAGCAACCTATCAGCAGTCGACGAGTCGATGTCATCGCTGTTTTATGATTGCTTCAAGGCAGGTAGCCCTACGAGCCTATTGAAGGATTGCTTGGTCCCGGTGCCTGCCCCCGTTCGGTGGCCCAGGTTCGAACTTAATGCATCGTCGGTCGCGTGACGATGGCAGGACGAGCGGACGGCCCTGAGCCGCTCGGTTCGGTT
>NZ_LMMZ01000027.1 GCF_001422885.1 Methylobacterium sp. Leaf104
TGGAGGTGATCGAGGTGGTCAAGCGCGTCTCGGGACGCGATTTCGAGGTTCGCCTCTCGCCGCGCCGGCCGGGGGATCCCGCCCAGATCGTCGCCGAGGCGCAGCGCATCCGCGATCTCGGCTGGACCCCGCAGAACGACGACCTCGACCGGATCGTCGCCCAGGCCTTCGCCTGGGAAGAGGCCCTGACCCGGCGCAATCGCACATGAGGCGCTGGACGCCCGTCGTCCTCGCCGCGTTGCTCGGAGCCGGCGCAGCGCAGGCGGCGGGTGTCCCATTGCCGATCAAGCCGAGCTCGGCTGCGGGATTTGAATGATCATAGTGAGCTTCCTTAGGTCCTATACGGCCGCTGAGAGGTAGTACTTGTTCATCGGTTGGTCCGCCCTTTGGTGTGGCTTTTGAACCTGTGGAGTTTACCCGGTTTGTGGTCCACGGCCTATGCATGTTTTCGGGCTGTGACAGCTTGGTTGGCGAAGGCCCAGGGCGTCAAGCCGCCCAGGGCCGTATGGGGTTGGTCTTCATTGTAGTGGCACCTCCAGTCCTCGATGCGCTCTCGGGCATCGGCCACCGACAGGAACCACGAGGCGTTCAGACATTCCGCCCGTAGGCGGCCGTTGAACGACTCGCGTGTTGCCGTTGTCTGTCGGTTTGCCCGGTTGTGAGAAGTCGATCTCGACCCCGTTCAGGTACGCCCACTGGTCGAGCATGCGCCCGGCGAACTCCGGTCCATTGTCGACCCGTAGGCTCGTTGGACGACTGCGGAGCTTCACCAGTGCGTCCAGGGCCTCGATCACCTGGAAGGCGCGGAAGTTGGCTCTCGGTATGAGCGAGAGCGTCTCTCGCGTATGGCAATCGACGACCGTCAGGATCCGGAACGGACGCCCGTCGAACAGGCGGTCGGACATGAAGTCCATGGCCCAGACCTCGTTGGGGCCGCCAATCGCCGGTCGCCCCTGGCGGTAGCACCAGGCCCGTTTGCGTTTGGGCAGCTTGGGCCGGATCGACAGTCCCTCGTCGCGATAGATCTGGTAGGTGCGCTTGTGGTTCACCTTCCAGCCCTCCCGTCGCAGCAAGTCGTGTAGACGCCGGTGGGATTACCCCGTTTCTGTGGACGGTTAGGGGGCTTGGCTGTAACCGGGGCAGATCCCCGGGCGGTCATGCTGTTGCGGCGTGTCTGACGAGGTCCGGGAGGGGCGGGACGGTTGCACCGTCCGGGATGCCGAGGCGGTCGCCGAGGTAGCGGAAGAACGAGACGCCGAGCTTGGCGCAGGTCTTCATCAGGCCGAGCATGACATCGCGGGCGATGCGGCCGGCCTCGCTCATGGTGCCGCCGGAGATCTTGCGCTTGGTCACGCAGGCGCGGATGTCGTTTTCCGAGCCGTTGGTGTGGAGCGGGATTTCGGGCCGCTCCAAGACGCGCAGAAGCGCGGCCTTGTGCCGGTGCAGGCGGGCGAGCAGCCGGTCGAGCATCACCGCGCCGGTGGGGCGTCTGAAGATCCGGTCGAAGCGGGCGCGCAGGGCGCGGGCTCGTTTGGGACACGGGGCGCGCACCCAGGCCTTCAGGTCGGCGTAGAACCACCAGATCAGGGTGCGTGTGACGGCGATGGCCCTGCGCTGGGCCGCCGTGGTGGGGACCAGGGCGTGGACGAGACGCTCGGCATGGACCCAGCACAGGGCATGGGTGCCGACCCGGAACTGACCGGCCCCATCCGAGACGATCACCGTGTCGGGCAGCAGGCCATGATGCCGGATCGCGCCCCAGAGCGCGCCCTCGGTGGCGATCCGTACCGGATCGGGGGTGACCGCCCGCGCATCGAAGCCCAGGGCGGACAGATGCGCCTGCCAGCTCGCGGCATCGGCGAAGATCTTGACCGGATGCGTGGCGAGTGCCGCGAGGAAGGGGCCGGCGAGCGCGCGGGTACGCATGTACGCGAGCGCCGTATCGTCGACGACGTAGTCCTCGTATCCCGCCCGCAGCAGCGCGAGGAAGTTCAGGCGGGACTTCGCGGTGCCGGTGTGGAAGGCGGTGAAGCGCGCATCGCCGATCTGCGTGGTCACGCCGTCGGCCCGCGCGTGCCGGGCGGAGGTGTCGTCGACGCTGATCCAGGCCGCGCTCTCCAGGCCCGCGCGCAGGACCGCCCGGTCCTCGGCGACGAAGCGATCGAGCGGGCCGCACAGGAGACGGACCACCTGCCGCTTCGAGATCGTCAGCCCGAGCCCCGACAGCATCGCCGTCAGGCGCTCGCTCGTAACCTGACCCTGGACGTGGGCGGCCAGAAGGAAACGGCGCAGATGCGGTCCGAACCCGCCCGTGAGCCCCGGCGGCAGGGGGGCCACCACGCTCGTCCCGGACGGCGTGCACCAGCGCTCGCGCCGATAGCGGATCACCACCGCCTCCAGCACCAGGTCGCGCACGACGAGATCCTCGTAGCCCTTGAAGCGCGAGCCTTCCGGGACCGCCGCCTTCAGCACGACCTCGCGCGTCACCACGCATCGATCCCGCACCGGTCCGCGCCGCCGCCGTTTGCCTGGATCGGCCTGCGACCGCTCGCTCGCCGCCTCCATCCCGGACGGGGTCGGACGCGTCGGCGGCCGTGGTGGCAGGCCCTTCAGGCGCGCGACCTCGTCGTGCAACGCCCGGTTCTCGTTCGTCAACGCCCGGACCTGACCGATCAGGCCGACGACAAGCCCGCGAAGCTCGCTCAGCGATAGGGCATCCAGGCCATCGGGATCCGGCAGCGCCATGCCGCGTGTTGAATCACGCCCGAGCCAAACCGCAAAACGCCACCGCCCGGGGATCTGCCCCGGTTACGCTTGGCTGAGCCGGGTCTCAGGTGACGGGTGCGGCCGGGTCTCCTGCTCGTATACGACGGGCGAGCGGTATCCGAGCGCCGAGTGCCGGCGCAGCGG
>NZ_LMMZ01000028.1 GCF_001422885.1 Methylobacterium sp. Leaf104
CTCGCCCGTCGTATACGAGCAGGAGACCCGGCCGCACCCGTCACCTGAGACCCGGCTCAGCCAAGCCCCCTAACCGTCCACAGAAACGGGGTAATCCCATTGATCCTAGGGTTTGATGGTGCACACTTCACACTGGAGTGGGGGGACGCGCTATTGGGCAGGTTCTTCACGGCAGCGCCACGACGACTGAGACGATCCGTCGAGCGGTTCAGCATAGTCAAGCGAGCCTGAGGGCGCTCTCGAAGCGCTATGGGATCAACCCCAAGACGGTTGCCAAGTGGCGGCAGGGGACCTCGGTCGCCGACCAGCGCACCGGTCCAAAGGATCCTCGCTCGACGGTGCTGTCACCCGAAGACGAAGCGGTGGTGGTCGCCTTTCGGCGTCACACGCTTCTCCCGCTGGACGACTGCCTCTACGCGCTGCAGGCCACGATCCCACAGGTTACGAAACTCAAGCTCGTGAAGCGCCAGATGTACGGCCGCGGCAAGATCGACCTGCTGCAAGCTCGCCTGATCGGCCTCTCGCCTTGATGATCAGCGAGAGTGCGTCAGAGCCAAAATTGGACGCCGATCCCTCGCCTCACGGGGTCAAAGTCGCACGCCGAAACACACATCTCAACGGCGAGGTGTTTTAAAACCCTCAAGGAGGCCAGCGTGGTCATCGAGCAACGGCGAAGGCACTACAACACTGTCTGGCCGCACTCGTCGCTCGGATACCAGCCGCCTGCACCAGCGCTCGTCATTTGGCCAACAGAACAGAGGAGCTCAGTGCCGTCCGCTCGCCCTGCCATCGTCACGCGACCGACGATGCACTAACTTCGAACCCGGGCCACCGAACGGAGACAGGCCACGCGCCTTTCACCTTCCTTGATCAAGTGCTCCGGCTACCCATGGCCGCCACCATGCCGTAATCTCTCAATTGGCTCGGTCGAAAATACCGCCCAGGTTGAACCTATAATCGCCTTCCATAGCACTCCTCCTTGGGTGAATTTCTGCCCCTGTCACCTTTCTCGATCAAGCCCTCCGACTACCCGTAGCCATAGCCATGCAATAAACTGTTGCTATTTGAAATAAAATACCGGTCAGATCAGGTCGATTAGGAGAATTCCATGTACGACTGGCTTATCGTCGGGGCCGGCTTCGCTGGCAGCGTGCTCGCAGAACGGCTTGCTCGCGAGCGCGACGAGCGCGTGCTAATAATCGACAGACGCCAACATGTCGGAGGCAACGCCTTCGACCTCCTCAACGACGATGGATTGCTTATCCATCGCTACGGCCCGCACATCTTCCACACCAACTCAACGGCTGTATTTGAATATCTTTCGCGTTTTACAGAGTGGCGTCCTTACGAGCATCGGGTTCTCGCAGAGGTTGATGGCCAGCGCGTCGCAATTCCAATCAATCTCGATACCGTCAATAGGCTCTACAATCTAGATCTGACGCCAGAATCTTTCAAGAAGTGGCTTGCAGCCCGTGCCGAATTAATCACCGAAATCCGGACCTCTGAGGACGTTGTTCTCTCCACCGTTGGTCGCGAACTCTACGAGAAATTCTTTCGCGGTTACACCCGCAAGCAATGGGGCCTTGACCCTTCGCAGCTCGACAAGTCGGTGACAGCGCGCATTCCAACTCGTTTCGACCATGACGACCGCTACTTCACAGACAGCTATCAGGCCATGCCAAAATACGGCTACACTCCGATGTTTGAGGCGATGCTCGACCATCGCAACATCACTGTCTCAGTAGGCACTGACTATAAATCGCTTGGCTCACGAAAGACCGCAGGACGCACCATCTTCACCGGACCCATTGATGCCTACTTTGATTATCGGCACGGGTCGCTACCTTACCGTAGCCTGCGATTTGAACACGTCTCGCGCGAAGTAGAGTGGCATCAGCCTGTGGCTGTAATGAACTACCCACAAACTGAAGAGTTTACCCGGGTTACTGAGTATAAACATATAACTGGGCAGGTCCATCCTCATACAGCATTGACATATGAATACCCGGAACCCCAAGGCGACCCTTATTACCCAATTCCTAACCCAGAAAACCAAGCCCTGTTCAAGCGCTACGAACGCCTTGCGCTTGCCGAGCGCAATGTCCGCTTCGTCGGCCGTCTCGCAACCTACCGCTACTACAACATGGATCAGGTCGTAGGCCAAGCTCTTGCCATGTTCCGCCGGATCGAGGAAAGTATTCCTCGCAAAAACGGCCGCACAAGCTGTAATTTTAGACTGTAAATTAAGATATTTTAACGATTAAAGCAATATTTTTGCAATAAATCTGTCCGCTTGGCTTCCTGGTCCGACAGCCGTGCGTGGCGGAAGCAGAGTATCACAGGTCTTTCGATTGGCTAACGCTAGTGCACTGACGCAGTCAGAGGATTCACGCAGGGTTTGATGCATGCGAGTCTGGGCAATGGCTCAGACCGTCTGTTTGCTCCTCGACGACGCCACCAAGTCAGCGCTATCCG
>NZ_LMMZ01000029.1 GCF_001422885.1 Methylobacterium sp. Leaf104
ACGCCACCGGCTCTCCTCCTCGGAAAGCCGCGCATCGAATCACAACCTCGGCCCAGCGAGAACCCCAGACGATTCAAGCCGGTCGGTGCCTGCTCTAGCGGCTTCAACTGATCTCAAGGACGGGTGCACCGCCAAGCATAATGCTGGATAAAGCCTATATCGAGTCGTTCAACGGCCGTCTACGGGGGAGTACTTGAACGCCTCGTGGTTCCTGTCGGTGGCCGATGCCCGCGAGCGCATCGAGGACTGGAGATGCCACTACAACGAATATCGACCCCACACGGCCCTGGGCGGCTTGACGCCCCGAGCCTTCGCCAACCAAACTGTCACATGCCATGAGCTTGCATCAATTGTGGACTACGAACGTGGTCAACTCCAACATAGCTCGAAGCTATACCTTGGGGAGGAACACTTTACAGGGGCAGGCCAAATAAATTTTTCCTAAATAAATTAGATTATTTAATAGTATAGACCATAATCTAACCATATCTTGTTGATCAGAGCCCTGTAATTAGATGCGAAAATTTCTGGCGTATAGTTTTGACGATATGAGTTGAGAGCGTCCCGACTCATTCTTTGTCTCAGGGCGTCGTCGTTGAGCACAGCTTCCACTTGTGCAATAAACTTGCTGATGTCACCTCGCTCGAATAAAGCTATAGCGCTATTCGAGATCATACGAGCGTCTATGTTCCCGCCCGTCGCTGAAGCAACTACTGGTATTCCAGCGGACATCGCTTCAAGGAGTACTAGATCATAGTAGGTCATTTGATTGGGCAACACAAAGACGTCTGCCGCTTGCAATAGTGATCCTGGATCTGGATGCCAGCCAAGTTCAAGGCAGCGTGGGTGGGATAGAGTGGGTAAAGGCCCAGGTCTGCCGGCTACAAGCACCAAAAGATCTGAGTCGCGGTCAAGAAGGCAGTACGCTGCCTCGCAGAAAGCGTCATAGCCTTTAGTTGTGTTATGTCGACCGATATATAATACAACTTTAGACTGTTTAATTTGAAGTCTATTACGACTCTCCTGACGCGTTACAGAGCTCTCTAGTCTTACGACCCCAGAGCGAACAAAGCGTACGTCCTTGTATTGCCGCAAAATCGAGAAGCCTGGGAGCGTTTCCTCGTATCCATCCATGGCCTCGGCGCAGGGAAAAATCCACACATCTGATCGCTCGAAGGTACGAAGCTCAACCGCTTGCACCGCTTTTCGCAACTCATCAACCTTATCAGTATCGTGTCCTTCATCACTCCATTTGTCAGCAAACTCTTTCGAATAGGCCTCAGGACTGTGGGACGAGAACAGAACAGGCAAACGTAAGTTGCGCGATGCCAAAGATTGGATCGTCATCAGACAGTCAGGGACAGTATGGCAGTGGAGTGATCGTGCGCCGCCGGATAGAGCTCGGTCAAGATGATGTTTCGGAAGAGCAATGTCATCGATGTTTCCGAACCAACTGGTGTGATTGCGGAGACTATCGGCCGATATGTTCATGTCGGTATTCTGACCATCCAAGCGCGGTTCGCAATCGAGCCAGATCGTAGGCCCGATTTTTTCTTCAAGCTGGGTATTGGTTAGACCGACATGAAGATTAGCGAGATAACCGCTCGGACCTCCAGATCTTAGATCAACGTAGAACCAATAGCTAATTTTATGAATCATAGATAAAATACCTATCCATATGGATGTATAGTTACAATGCAATAATTTGGAAGTAAAATACAAAATATCTGCGGATCACGATCACGCACCTTTCTTAATATGATTGATAAACTAGTTCAGATATTTGTACATAAAAATTGTTGACCGTTTTAATATTGCCATAACTCAAGATTCTCGGTATGATCGAAAAAACGTAAGGTAGTTTATCAGCGCCGACGAGTCAAATTTTGTTAAGGCGATCACTCCATCTGAGATATTTATATTAATCTCGTATATCTGCTACATCCATCTTAATCATGTCATCGATTGAGTGAATGTCAATTCAACGAACGTGGTAATCGTAGATAGATTTAAAACTTGGTTTAAATGTAAATTTTACTCAATATAAATTTAAATATATTATATTATTATTGATTTACTCTTGCGCATATTCTGCAGCGGAGATGAAGTTGGCGCAGTGGACGGGCGTGACGGTGTCGACGAGGTGCCCGATGGCTGACCACAGTCCCTCGACGGTTCGCACTGAGGGCTT
>NZ_LMMZ01000030.1 GCF_001422885.1 Methylobacterium sp. Leaf104
CCATCCCTCGATGCCAGCGATCCGGCAAGCCATCCTGGATCACCTCAGCCGGCCACCACCGCGGCGATGCCCACACTGTGACGCTGTGCTCGATCAACCGCCTTGAGATCAATCTGCCAAAGTAGTGCTAGGTAGGGGACTCATTAAGGTCCATGCGATGACACAGGATCCGGGCCATCCTGCTGGAGCGTGGCCACATCGTCCCACAAGGACGTGCCAAGCTTGCCGCCAGCCTGAACACCCTGCTCGATCCCGACGCCGCCGCAGACATCACGCCACGAATGCGCAGCCTCGTGGCCGACGTGCGGGAACGTTGGCAGTCCCTTGACGAACGCATCGCCACGCTCGATGGCGAGTTCGCCGAACAGGCCCGGACCGACGAGAGTGCTCGCCGGCTCACCACCATCCCGGGCATCGGTGCACTCAACGCGACAGCGCTGGTTGCGGCAATCGGTGACGTGGCCACCTTCGCCCGCGGGCGTGATCTGGCGACCTGGCTCGGCCTCGTGCCGCGGCAAGTCACGACTGGCGGACGACCCAAACTCGTCGGCATCACCAAGCGCGGCAGCAAGTACCTGCGCAAGATGCTGATCCAGGGTGCACGGGCGGCGATGCCGACCCTTCGCAAAAGCGATACGCGGATCGGCCAATGGCTCCGGGGCCTGCTGGCGCGGGCGCACGCCAACACCGCCGTCGTTGCGCTGGCGGCTAAATTGGCTCGGACCGTCTGGGCGCTGCTGCGCCACGAACGCGTCTATGAGCCGGCGGCGGTGGCTGCCTGAACCGAGCTTGGTCGGCGAAGCCTTCGTCGGCCTCACCATGTCTGCGGCCGGCGAGAGGAAGATGGCCTGACAGTCGATCGGTGTTCTGGAAGCCTTTGGCGTAAAATGGCGCTCGACGCCGACCCCTTATGAGGACCAGGACGCGCGGATCTCCATCTTGGCCAACGGCGCTGCCGGAAGGCCGGATACGTTTATGCAGACTGCTCAGACCAGCGGATCATAAGCCACTTGCGGACGGGGCGGGCCATACGTTTTGGCTGGGATAGACGCGCTGTCCAAGCAAGCTCGGCTCCAGTCGATCTCACCCGCCGCGTGCAGGCGCTCCAAGAGCACGTGATGCAGGTGGCTCCATACGCCAGCCGCTTGCCAATCCCGCAGCCGACGCCAGCAACTCATGCCGGAGCCGCAGCCCATCTCGGTTGGCAGCATCTCCCACGGCAGCCCCGAGCGCAGCACGAACAGGATGCCCGTCAGAGCCGCCCGGTTCTCGATCGGACGACGCCCGCCCTTCGGACGCGGCCGGGGCGGCGGCAGCAGCGGAGCGATCTCATCCCAGAGATCATCGGGGAGAAGCGGTCTGGCCATGCCAAACCAACGCTGAA
Source organism: Methylobacterium sp. Leaf104 (assembly GCF_001422885.1). Lineage (GTDB taxonomy): Bacteria > Pseudomonadota > Alphaproteobacteria > Rhizobiales > Beijerinckiaceae > Methylobacterium. The sequence goes on from NZ_LMMZ01000030.1 coordinate 1,385, forward strand.
AACCATGCTCGGTGCCGTTCTGTTAGGGTCTGTCGTCGCCTGAACGGATTGGTTTGGCTTTCGTTTTCGTCTCTCTGATGCAGGAGGGACGATGCTGAGCGACGCGCAGTGGTCTGAACTGGAGCCCCTGGTGGA
>NZ_LMMZ01000031.1 GCF_001422885.1 Methylobacterium sp. Leaf104
CCGTTCACATCGGCCAGCTCGCGTGGGAAGCGATCATCGCTGCCCCATCCGCCACTATTGGGCGTGTAGGCCGAGATACCAGTGTGCAGAGCTTCGAAGCGCCCGGTCGTCCCGGTATCATGAACCTCAAGCTGGTATGTACCAGTAGCTGAGGAGAACGCACCGGCGCTGACGTAGTAGGTGCCGCTAGTGTTGGCGTGGATAGCCAACTCCGAGTTGAGGCCATAGCCACCATCGTCATTCTGGGTCAGCAAGGTTCCAGCTGCGTTGTAAAAACGCAGCAATGGATCTGTCAGGGTGCCGTCACCCGTAGAGGCGCCATTTTCTTGGATAATATAATTGTGCCCTCCTAGAAGCTGAATTCCTAGCCAATCTGTGTCGCCAGCCGTATCGATTGTGCCAGACGCGTCGACTCCAACGGTGAGGCGACCTGCTGTGGCAGGTGTGTTACCATAATCATCCGCCATATCATCGATCTCCGCTCTGATTCTGGAGCCACTATTGTCTTCGCGGCGCCCCACTGCTCTGAAAGTCAAGATTGTCATTAAGGAGTGTGTAAATTTTCCGTTCGTTAGGCTTGCGATTTTTAACCAGCTTTTCAACTATCATTACGCTACAAAGCCGCAGATTGGCTTTTCGTCAAGTGGGCGACCGTTGGGAAACTTGCCTAACAACTGCATAGGTCGTGACAATAAACCTGTGCGCACATGCTGGAAATAACAGGCGCTCGCCGGAAAACGTCATCTCCTTGGAGAAAAAATCAGTCATAATAGCATATTCCGTACTAAAATTCTTTATCTTAAGCAAGTTTTGTCTTAGTAAACATCGGTGGATAGAACGAACAGGCACAACCGCTTGAATCTCTTACAGGCAGGGTTCCTGAAAATTATATAATGTGCATGGGCTGTGTCAACCGTATTAATTAAACCCGGCTCGACGCCCTATCAGAATGTTTTGCCGCTGCCTTCAACAAACACACTTGAACAGGTTATTTCAAAACTCTTCCGGGTGGGCGAAGGTTAATGTGTCCTTCGGGAGAGGGGCCTGTCATTCATACCAGAGGGAGCGGCTGGCCTGGCCCTTTGGAAAGTGGTCTTCCCTGAGGTATGATGGTGTGTAACGGCCCTGCTAGCGGCAGCGCTGATCTGGGTTCTGATTCCTGATCAGCTCTCGAACGCAGAGGAACCGAACATGTCTGAGATCCACGTCGTCGGTCTCGATCTAATCAAGCAGATCTTTCAAGTGCACGCGATCTCCTCGGAGGCCGCAGTAGTGGTGAAGCGGCAGTTGCGTCGCTCGCAGGTGCTGACGTCTTTTCCAAGCTGTCATCCTGCCTCGTCGGGATGGAGGCGTCCGGTGGTGTTCATTTTTTGGGCGCGTGAGAACTCAAGGATCGGCCATTGAATGCGTCTCATGCACTAGCACTACTTTGGCAGACTGAGGGAACACGGTAGGTTTTTGCGGATTCGCAAGCCACGGCGATGGGCTTGGGGGGATCGCGATGCCGGCGGCTGCG
>NZ_LMMZ01000032.1 GCF_001422885.1 Methylobacterium sp. Leaf104
GGTGGCGTCGTCGAGGAGCAAACAGACGGTCTGAGCCATTGCCCAGACTCGCATGCATCAAACCCTGCGTGAATCCTCTGACTGCGTCAGTGCACTAGGAAGAAACCGACGTCAGCTTCTTGAGCATTTTGTATCTTGCGCCATCCCTTGAATAGCTCAAGTGATGACAAAGCCCAGGAGAGCCCGTTGTAGTAGCCGAGGCCGAGTTCTTGCTTCAGCTGCATTGAGCTTGCTTGCCCACCCCGTGGGTCGTGGTCGTGCTAGCGAGCCCATTTCGTCGCATATCCAGTGGCATTAAATGCTCAATATCAAATAGATGAAGTCCAAAAAGCTCAAGCATGCATCTTTCTAATTGCGTTGTCAGCAACCCTATCTTTCACTAATTTAAGAAATAGTTTTGTAGCAGTGCGATGCGCAACAAAATTACCGTATAACGATTTCCTAATAATGTTCTAAAATAATAAATTAATTTATTATTTTACTATTTATGTAAATATATTATGTAGAAATCAGGTTGTTGAATGAAAATTTTCAAATAGCTAACAAATAACACGATATTTATATAATATTAAGATATAATTTATGGGACTTTTACAATCTAATTAATCAAATCTTTTTCTGGTATAACGCGGATCTTAAGCGATAATCTGGCATCTTTTATTAACTTAATACAATGATCATAATCTAATCATATGAGTGAGCAATCAATGAGTGATTATGCACTGGAGGGGCCGCGCTGGGGCGCGGGCGCGGCGGGAACGGGCGGTGGCACCGTAACCTGGGCCGTCGACGGCACGATCCCGACCACCTTCCTCGGCATTCTCCAGGGCGCCTTCGCAACCTGGGCCGCCTCGGCGAACATCATGTTCCAGCAGGTGGCCTCAACGGCGACGGCCCAGATCGACTTCACCCTCGGCGGCATTGACGGTCTCGGCAACACCCTCGGCTACGCCAACTACTCCTACAGCGGCCAGCGCATGCAATCCGCGGCCGTGACCTTCGACACCGGCGAGGGCTGGCACGCCTCCGGCGCCCGCGTGGTCAGCAATCAGAACGTCGACCTCGCCGTGGTGGCCCTGCACGAGATCGGCCACGCCCTCGGGCTCGACCACTACAACGCCAAGCCCGAGGTGATGAACGCGATCCTTAACCCCTCCGTCACGGCCCTCGGCGCCGGCGACATCGCGGGGATCCAGGCATTGTATGGATTGGTAACTCCTCCAGTACTGCGCTTCGAAGCTCTGCACACTGGTATCTCGGCCTACACGCCCAATAGTGGCGGATGGGGCAGCGATGATCGCTTCCCACGCGAGCTGGCCGATGTGAACGG
>NZ_LMMZ01000033.1 GCF_001422885.1 Methylobacterium sp. Leaf104
AACCGAACCGAGCGGCTCAGGGCCGTCCGCTCGTCCTGCCATCGTCACGCGACCGACGATGCATTAAGTTCGAACCTGGGCCACCGAACGGGGGCAGGCCAGAATCACCACTCAGCCCCCGATGCTACCCCGTGAGCCCCGATCACTGAGGATTAGTATAAATCCCCGTTTCATAAGGCTCGGGTTATACGTCCGACGAGGCTCATGGCTGCGGCGAGGACGAAGACGGAGAATGCAGATGATGGTGTCGCTTCAGGGTCGCAGGCCAGCCTGCGGCAGCGGGCGATGCAACCGAAGCTCCGCTCAATGGCCCACCGCCTGGGCTGAACCGCAAATACCCGTCTGGCGTTCCTTGCCTTCCTTGGGTTCGACGATCTCGACCGCGGTGGTCGTCGCTGCGCCAACGCGCTAGCGTCGATAGGCTCGGTCGGCAAAGCAGTGGGCTAGGAAGGGGAACAACCCACGCGAGGCTCGAAGCAGGGCAATCGCGCCGTGGCTGTCGTGCAGGTTAGCGGGTGAGACCCCAACCAACAGCGGGCGGCCGTCCGTATCCTTCAGCGCGTGGCGTTTGCGCCCGACGACCCGCCGGGCCGGATCGTAACCGCGCTTGCCGGCCACCCCCACGCCACTCGAGCGGGCGGCTTGCGCATCGACGACACAGCCGGTCGGGCAAGCCTCGCGCCCAGCGCGCTCACGGTCGGCCAGTGTGAGGGCATGTGCGAGGCGTTCGAACACCCCTGTCTGAGAAAGGCGCAAGAACCAGCGATGCACCGTGCTCCACGGCGGGAACTCCAGCGGCAGATGCCGCCACACGCATCCTGTCCACAGCACGTACAAGATGCCGTCAAAGACTGTGCGCAATGGCCGGCGCCACCGGCGGCCTGTGCTGGACGGCGCCGGTAGAAGCGGCGCAAGCACCGCCCACTCGGCATCACTGAGGCTGGTTGCGTAGGGCAGGCTCTTGCGCGCAAGCTCGGCGCGGGCGGCGGGCGTCCATATTGGGGTTCCTGGGTGAGCGTCAGACACTCTCCCAACACCCACGATGCCTGCCGCTCACCCAAAAGCTAAGCTGTTCAGCCCGTTATGAAACGGGGTTTAAACGGTGAAGAAGTCGTGCGATGCTGAGACAACGACCTCGTTGAGGCCGAAGCCGACGATATCGGCACGGCCATCTCCCGTGACATCCGCCAGTTCGCGAGGGAAGCGATCCGCGCTGG
>NZ_LMMZ01000034.1 GCF_001422885.1 Methylobacterium sp. Leaf104
GCCTGCCCCCGTTCGGTGGCCCAGGTGCCTGCCCCCGTTCGGTGGCCCAGGTTCGAACTTAATGCATCGTCGGTCGCGTGACGATGGCAGGACGAGCGGACGGCCCTGAGCCGCTCGGTTCGGTTGGCCAGATGACGACCTCTGGCGCAGGCGGCTGGTAGCCGAGCGACGAGTGCGGCTGGATGCCGTTGTAGTGCTTCCGTCATTGCTCGATCACGACGCTGGCTTCCCTGAGGGTGTAGAACACCTCGCCGTTGAGGAGTTCATCCCGTACGTGACCTCGGTGACCTCGGTGACCTCGGTGACCTCAATGGAGCGGATTGCTTCGGCAACCTTGCGCCCTTGCGAGACCAGAACATCCACCTGCCGCAGCTTGGTGACGATCTCTTCAGCCGTATGCTTCTTCCGTCCCATGACAACATCCTCCACATGGCGCAAAGCCATATGTGAAACGGCCCTGCGGACAAGAGTGCTCAGCAACAGATCCCCATCGAGAACGGTGCAGTCATATGTCCGGCCTTTTGGCGCGGTCATAGACCGCTGGCCTCGATGGAGTCCGCGAGGTGAGTGGCAGATCATACCTGCGCGCTCGGAAGGCGCATCGGCTTTGGAGGCCTATCTCACTTCGGGGTGACGTCCCGTCGGGTCTCATCGCTGCTGTCGCACACCTTGTCCCTGCCCGGCAGCGGTCCGCCGGTCAGCTCTGTCTGGTTTCTTCCGTCATGCGTCCATTGCGCTCGAAGCGGCGAGACCAGGATTCCGATAATGGCTGCCCTTCGTGAGGAGCGCCCAGACGATGCGCGCCGTCTTGTTGGCCAGCGCAACGGCCGCGACCTTCGGAGGACGACGCGACAGGATCGCCTGCAACCACGGCGAAGCCTTGCCGCCATTGCGCGCGTGGCGCAGGACCGTGGTCGCGCCCAGGATCAGCAAGGTTCGTAAGGTCGGATTGCCCATCTTCGAGATCCGGCCGAGACGCTCCTTGCCTCCACTGGAATGAGCCCGCGGTGTCAGGCCAAGCCAGGCTGCGAAGTGCCGTCCGGAGACGAACCCACTCGGATCAGGGACGAGGGCCTTCAGCGACGCTGCCGAGATCGGTCCAATACCAGGGACCGCCGTCAGCCTCCGAAGGTCCGCGTCTTCCTGGGACTGGGCCACGATCTCGCGGTCCAAGCGGTGAAGGCGTTCGCTCAACGCTTCGATGTGATCGGCCAGATCCGAAAGCGCCCGCCGCGCGATGACCGGAAGCCGCGCATCGTCAGGATCACGGACAATCCCGATCAGAGCCGCCACCCTGCTCACCCCGGTGCCGCTCACGATGCCCAACTCCGACAGGTGAGCCCGCAGCGCGTTGATCGCTTGGTTCCGCTGGCGTACGAGCAGGTCACGTGTCTTCAACACCATGGCAGCGGCCTGCTGCTCGGCTGTCTTGACCGGCACGAAGCGCATCGTTGGACGGCTCACTGCCTCACAGATAGCTTCCGCATCGCCGGCATCGGTCTTGCCGCGCTTCACGTAAGGCTTGACGTAGCTCGGGGGCATGAGGCGCACCTGGTGGCCAAGCCTCGCGATCTCACGCGCCCAGAAGTGAGCACCGCCGCACGCTTCCATCCCGACGAGGCAGGATGGGAGCTTGGCGAAGAATGCCAGCACCTGCGAGCGACGCAACTGCCGCCTCACCACCACGGCTCCCTCCGCGGAAATCGCGTGCACTTGAAAGATCTGCTTGGCCAGATCAAGGCCGACTATGTGGATCTCAGACATGATCGGTTCCTCTACGTTCGAGAACTGATCCGGAATGAGAACCCAGATCAGCACTGCCGCAAGCAGGACCATTCCACACCATCATACCTCAGGGAGGACCACTTTTCAGGAGGCAGGCCAAGGGGGGATCAAAAATTTTCTGCGTCTATATAAATTGTTTTCCAAATTGAAGTTTTAATTTTTAATTTTTGCTTGGAATAAAAATTTTGTGAAATATTATTCTCCAAGATATGACGTGTAGCTGAATTTTGATGCACTATCATTGAATGACTCGAGGTCTCGATTTGATTTCTCGATCATTGTCTCCTAGGGTTAGTCTACAATCTGCAAACTCTCATCAAGGTGTATCATGGCGGTTCTTGTCACGGGCGGGGCGGGCTATATCGGCAGCCACATGGTCCTGGCACTTCTCGACGCCGGACACGAAGAGGTCGTCGTGCTCGACGCGGACTCATCGCCCGGCACTTCGCCACCGCCTTCCTGCCCCTGAGCCCGGGTCAAGGTGTATCATGGCGGTTCTTGTCACGGGCGGGGCGGGCTATATCGGCAGCCACATGGTCCTGGCACTTCTCGACGCCGGACACGAAGAGGTCGTCGTGCTCGACGACCTCTCGACCGGGTTCGACTGGGCGCTCCCTCCCGAAGTCAAGCTCGTCGTCGGCGATGTCGCGGACCAGTCTCTGGTCACGGAAATCATCCTTCAGCACCGTATCGATGCGATCGCGCACTTCGCCGCGCGCATCGTCGTACCGGATTCCGTCGCGGATCCGCTGCATTACTACTTGGCCAATACAGTAAAGACGCGGGCATTGATCGAAACCGCGGTCCGCTGTGGGGTCAAGCACGTGATCTTCTCCTCGACGGCGGCGGTCTACGGCGAACCGGAGGTCGTGCCGGTGCCGGAGGATCTGCCGCCCGCGCCGATCAATCCGTACGGACGCTCCAAGCTGATGAGCGAGTGGATGATCGCCGATGCGGCCAAGGCCCATGGCTTCTCCTACGTCGTCCTGCGCTACTTCAACGTCGCCGGCGCCGACCCGCGCGGCAGGACCGGACAATCGACGCCGAATGCCACSCACCTGATCAAGGTCGCGACGCAGGCGGCGCTCGGCCAGCGGACCCATCTGGAGGTTTACGGGACCGATTACCCGACCCGCGACGGCTCGTGCCTGCGCGACTACATCCAGGTCTCCGACCTCGCCGAGGCCCATCGCGTGGCCCTCRACCACCTCCGGTCCGGTGGCGAGAGCCTGACGCTGAATTGCGGCTACGGCCGCGGCTACTCGGTCYTGGAGGTGATCGAGGTGGTCAAGCGCGTCTCGGGACGCGATTTCGAGGTTCGCCTCTCGCCGCGCCGGCCGGGGGATCCCGCCCAGATCGTCGCCGAGGCGCAGCGCATCCGCGATCTCGGCTGGACCCCGCAGAACGAGTTCGAGGTTCGCCTCTCGCCGCGCCGGCCGGGGGATCCCGCCCAGATCGTCGCCGAGGCGCAGCGCATCCGCGATCTCGGCTGGACCCCGCAGAACGATGACCTCGACCGGATCGTCGCCCAGGCCTTCGCCTGGGAAGAGGCCCTGACCCGGCGCAATCGCACATGAGGCGCTGGACGCCCGTCGTCCTCGCCGCATTGCTCGGAGCCGGCCCCGTCCAGGCGGCGGGTGCCGCGTCGACACCGGCCGCGGCGGCGATGGAGGCAAGATCGGGCTTTGCCGCCTTCGTCGCCGCGCTGCGGCCGGATGCCGAGGCCCGTGGCGTCACGCCCCGGACCTTCTCGGCCGCCTTCGCGGGGATCTCCGGGCCCGATCCCGACATCCTCGCCCGCACGCGCAAGCAGGGCGAGTTCGGGCGGCCCGTCTGGGACTATCTGGTGGGCGCCGTCTCGGCTGGGCGGATTGCCCGCGGTCAGGCCCAGGCCAGGCGACTCGCGCCCGTCCTCGCCCGAATCGAGGCGCGCTACGGCGTGCCGCGGTGGATCGTGTTGGCCTTCTGGGGCGTCGAATCGGATTTCGGGGCGAGCGCCGGCAGCGTTCCGACGATCCGGGCGCTCGCGACCCTGGCGGAGGCGAAGTTCCGCGGCGCCCTGTTTCGCGACGAACTCCTCGCCGCCCTCACCATCCTGGAGCGCGGCGACGTCACGCCGGAGCGCATGAAGGGCTCCTGGGCCGGCGCCATGGGTCAGGTGCAGTTCCTGCCCTCCAGCTTCCTGGCGCATGCCGTGGACTTCGACGGGGACGGGCATCGCGACATCTGGGGATCCGAGACCGATGCCCTCGCCTCCATCGCCGCCTATCTCAAGGCCCTGGGCTGGAACCCGGGCCTGTCCTGGGGCTACGAGGTGATCCTGCCGCCGGGGTTCGATCTCGCGCGCTACCGCGGGAACCTCGCGGATTTCGCCCAGCGCGGCGTCAGGCGTGCCGACGGGGAAGCCCTGCCCGGCGCAGGCCTCGGCAGCCTGTTCCTGCCCGGTGGCCTCGGCGGTCCGGTCTTCCTGATCACCGACAATTTCGAGGTGGTCCGCGCCTACAATACGTCGGATTCCTACGCCCTGGCGGTGGGGCACCTCGCCGACCGGCTGGCCGGCGGACCCGTCCTCGCCGCGCCCTGGCCCGTGAGGGATGCCCGCCTCGACAAGGCCGGGCTGCAGGCGCTCCAGAGCGGCCTCGCCGGGCGCGGCCTCTACGCGGGCGAGGGCGACGGGCGCGCCGGGCCGAAGCTGCGCGAGGCGGTGCGCCAGTACCAGATCGCCGAGGGGCTGCCGGCGGACGGCTACGCCACGCCGGCGCTGCTGGACCACCTCCGGCGCCGCCCTTAGACCTCGGCCGCATCCTCCTCTAAGGTGATGGCACCCGACCGGTCTCCGGTCTGATCGATCGAGGCGTCCCATGACCTTGCCGGCATCGCGCGCGGCCTGGTGTTTCCTCTCCGGATTGTCGCTGCTCCTCGCGGGCGCCGCGCCGGCAGGCGCGCAGTGGGGCGATTCCTACGATGCGCCGCGGGGCGGCGACTACCCGTCCTCGCGGCGCCGGGCGCGCGACTATTACCGGGACGACGACGGCTACGGAGCACGGCAGGCGAACCGGCGCTATGCGCCGGCGCCACCGCAGGAGGCGCCGCGCCAGTTCTACTGGCCCTGGGAGGATCGCCCGGCGCCGGCCCAGGTCGCCCCGGTGCCCAGCGCCCGGCCAGCGCCGCCGCGCAATCGCGGCTACGCCGACGATGGGCGCTCGGGTCACGACGACGGACGTGCCGTCCGCCGCCGCCCCCGCCCCGCTCCGGTCTTCGCCCAGCCGAAGCCCGCCGTCCCCAAGGTCGAGCCGACGACCCGCATCGCGGTGTTCGGCGACACGCTCGCGGGTCACCTCGGGAGCGGGCTGTCGAACGTCTTCGAGGACAACACCGAGATCGGCGTCGTCGATCGCTCCAAGGCCGATAGCGGCCTCGTGCGCAAGGACGTGGTCGATTGGCCGAAGGCCGCCGAGGAGTTCCTGAAGGCGAACCCGAAGACCAGCTACGCCGTGGTCATGCTGGGTTCGAACGATCGTCAGCCCATCCGCGAGGGCGACCAGACCTTCGACCCCCTGAGCGACCGCTGGCGCACCCTCTATGCCGAGCGGGTCGATGCCCTGATCAGGGTGTTCGGCGAGGCCAAGATCCCGCTGATCTGGGTCGGGGCGCCGCCCATGCGCAGCGAATCCCTGACGAAGGACATCGCGGCGATCAACGACATCTTTCGCGAGCGCGTGGCCAAGGCCGGCCAGACCTACGTCGACATCTGGCCGGGCTTCGTGGACGATCGCAATCGCTACACCGCGACGGGTCCCGATCTCGAAGGGCAGGAGGCGAAGCTGCGCACCGCGGACGGCGTGCACTTCACCAAGGCGGGCGCGCGCAAGATGGCGCATTTCGCCGACGTCGAACTGAAGCGGATGATGGGGGCCGGCACCCCGGCCCAGCCGTCGCTCGCGGCCCCCGTGGCGGTGGCGCCGCAGCCGACGCTGGAGGGCGAGACGGCCAAACTCGACGATGCCGCCGCCATCGACCGGCAGATCACCGCGATGCTGCCGAGCCTGCCCGAGCCGCCGGGCATCCCGGCGCTTCCGGTCAAGCCCCTTGCCGGTCCCGTCGTGCCCCTCGGTCGGGCCGAGGTGACGCCGGGTGGAACCCTCATCAGCGGCCGGCCGCGCGATCCCGATCCGTCGGGCACCGTCGAGCGGGCACTGGTGCGGGGCGCCGCGCCCCTGCCCCAACCGGGCCGGGCCGACGACTTCAAGTGGCCGCCGGGCTGACCGGTGGTCAATCCTCCAGCTTGCCGAGATGCCCGATGGCGATCCAGTGCAGGGCAAAGCCCAGGGTGAGGGCACCGAGGCTGGCGACGCCGGGCTCGGTCTGGAAGTAACGCCAGATCACGTCCAGGGCCTCGCTCTGGGTCAGGCGATAGTCGTAGCGGTCGTAGAGGCGGATGCCGGGCAGGAAGAAGCCCAGCATCACCAGGGATGTGCCGATGGTGTTCAGGAACGTCGCGCGGTAGCGGATCCTGTCGTTGCGCGCGTTCTTGCCGATGACGCGCCGGCGGACGATGTAGCGCCGCGACGAATCGGGCGACGGAGTCTCGCTCACCGCGCCGCTAGCCGACGCCCACTGGGTGCTTCGTCACCACGGGGCTGCGCATCGTGACGAGTTCCTCGCCGGCCGTCGGATGCACCGCGATGGTGCGGTCGAAATCCGCCTTGGTGGCGCCCATCGTGACCGCGATGCCCACCGCCTGGATGATCTCGCCGGCATCGTGCCCGAGCACGTGCACACCGACGACCCGGTCGCTCGCGCAATCGACCACCACCTTCATCAGCACACGCTCCGCGCGGCCGGACAGAGTCGCCTTCATCGGGCGGAAGCTCGACCGGTAGACGTCGACGGCCCCGTAGAGCGTGCGCGCCACGTCCTCGTTGTGGCCGACGACGCCGATCTCCGGCGTCGAGAAGACGGCGGTGGGGATGAGGCCGTGATCGACGCACCAGGGCTTGTCGCCGAACACGGTGTCGGCGAAGGCATGGCCCTCGCGGATCGCGATGGGCGTCAGCGCCGCCCGGTCGGTGACGTCGCCCACCGCGTAGATCGACGGAACGCAGGTCTGCGAATACGCGTCGACCGGGATCGCGCCGCGCGCATCCGGCTCGATTCCGACCCGATCGAGGCCGAGGCCGGCGATGTTCGGTCGCCGCCCCGTGGCGGTCAGGACCTGATCGACCTCCAGATGGCTGCCGTCGTCGAGGGTGACGCGAATGCCGCCATCGGTCCGGTCGAGGCGTTCCACCGTCCGGTTGAGGCGCAGGTCCATGCGCTCGGCATAGGCTTCGCCGAGGGCGTCGCGGATCTCGTCGTCGAAGCCGCGCAGCAGGCGGTCGCCCCGGTGCAGCAGCGTCGTGCGGCTGCCGAGATGCGCGAAGACGCCGGCGAATTCCACCGCGATGTAGCCGCCGCCGACCACGAGGATGCGCTCGGGCAGGGTCTCGAGGTCGAACACTTCGTTCGACGTGATGGCGAGCTCGGCGCCCGGGATCAGCGGCTCCTTGACCGGATGGGCGCCGACCGCGACCAGGATGGTGCGGGCCGTGACGCGGCGGTCTGATCCGAGGAGGCGCACCGCGTGCGCATCCTCGATCACGGCCCGCTCGGAAACGACGGTGACGCCGGCCCGGCCGAGATTGGTATCGTAGATGCCTTCGAGCCGCGCCACCTCCGCATCGCGCCGGGCCTTCAGGATGCTCCAGTCGAAGCGCGGCTCGGGTACCGACCAGCCGAAGCCGGCGGCATCCGCGAAGTCGTCGGCGAAGCGCCCGGCATAGACCATGAGCTTCTTCGGCACGCAGCCGCGGATCACGCAGGTACCGCCGACCCGATACTCCTCGGCGAGCTGGACCCGTGCACCGTACCCGGCGGCGATGCGGGCTGCCCGGACGCCGCCGGAGCCGCCGCCGATGACGAACAGATCGACGTCGAAGGTGCGGTCCGGATCGTCTGCCATGAACTCATCCTGCGGGTGGGACGCGGAGGGCTCTCCATCGCCCGAACGCGGCGGTACATCAACCGTCCCGCCACTCAAACGAAAAGGCCGCTTCCCCTCCCGGAGAAACGGCCCCTCGGACACCCGTGCGGCGCGCGAACGCGCCGGCGGGCTTACTTGATCTTGGTTTCCTTGAAGTCGACGTGCTTGCGCACGACGGGGTCGTACTTCTTCATCGACAGCTTCTCGGTCTGCGTGCGGGAGTTCTTCTTCGTGACGTAGAAGTAACCCGTATCGGCGGTCGAAAGCAGCTTGACTTTAACGGTGACGGCCTTGGCCATGGACGCGGCGCTCCTGTGATCGCGGCATTCCGCATCAGCGAAACGCAAAAGGGCCGGCGTTGGCCGGCTGAATACCGGCGGGTGATTGCCTTATCGGCCGGGATTCGTCAAGGCGCATCCTGCTTCGGATGCTGGACGATGCGCAGGGCGACGACCACCGCGTAGCCGAGAAACAGCAGGCAGAGGCTGTAGGCGAAGCCCTGGGGCGGGGCGAGGTCCATGCCGCCCCCGATGATCGGCGGACCGAGCATCAGGCCGACATTGTAGAGCACCACGAAGGCGGCGTTGGCGCCTGCGAGCTCCGGCCCGCGCACGGTCGCGCCGAGATGGGCGAGGCCCACCGTGTAGAGCGTGCCGGCGATCCCGCCCCACAGGAACAGCAGGACCAGCAATGCGGGGAACGAGGCGGAGGCGAGCGGGATCAGGCTCGACCCGAGCGCGCCGCCGAGGCCCGCCATCAGCAGCACGCGGCGGCGGTCCATGCGGTCGGCGAGCCAGCCGAAGGGGATCTGGAACACGACGTTGCCCAGCGCCAGTGCGCTGACGAGCCCCGCCGCCGTCCCGGCGTCGTAGCCGAGGCGCAGGCCGTAGAGCGGCAGGATCGCGAAGCCGCCGGTCTCCACCGCGCCGTAGACCAGGGCCGCGACGGTGGCGGCGGGGGCGAGGCGCAGATAGGCGAAGAAGGGCCGGCCACGCCCTTGGCCGATCACGGGCGACAGCTCCCGGGCCAGCAGGAGCGGCACCAGGGCGACGAGGAAGAGGCCGGCGCCGCCGAGATAGGGGGCATGGCCCTGCGTGCCGAAGACGGCGAGCAGGGCCGGTCCGACCGCGAAGCCGAGGGCCAGGACCGTCGCGTAGATCCCCATCACCAGCCCGCGTCGCTCCGGCGGGGCGGCCGCGTTGATCCAGAACTCCGAGAGCACGAACAGGGCGCCGAGGCTCGTGGAGAACACGAAGCGCAGCACGAACCACCAGGCGATGCCCTGCAGCAGCTTGAAGGCGACGAGGCAGAGCGCACCGAGGACGATGGCGCCGACGAGCAGGCGCAGGACGCCGAGCCGGGCGGCGAGGCGTGGCACGAACGGCACCGTGAGAATGGCCGCGAGGCCGGCGACGGCGGTGTTCACCCCGATCAGGGTGCTCGAGGCCCCCATGCGCTCCATCTCGATGGAGAGCAGCGGGATCGTCAGGCTGAGCCCGATCCCGACCACCGCAACGCAGGTGATGGCGGCGGCGATCGAGGCGAAGCGCGCGCCGCCCGCGATCTCGCTGTGAGGTTGAGCCGGCATGTCGGGGTCCATCGCGGGTCGCCGGGGCGACGCCGGGACCGCCTTGTCCATGTCGGGTTCGCTTCGCGCAACCACCCGCGGGTGCGAGGGCGATGATCCGATGGCGGCTTGCCGTGCCGAGAGCCGCGACTGGCCGCAGGGCTTTCGAGGAGTCAGGTTCGATCCGCGTCGGGAAGGCGGCGGCGCTTGCCCGAGACCGCCCGCATCCGCCACGCCGCCAGCAAGTCCGCCAATGCCTCCGGCTCCAATCCATACGTGTCCGGTAGGCCCACGCCACGTCCGGTGAGCTGGCGGTTCATCGCCGCGAGACGCGTCTCGCCGGCGCTGGCGTCGTCGAACATGACGATCCGCTGCGCCGCGCCCGACACCGCGACCGCCGTGAATCCGCTGGCATCGTGCCAGCGCACCCGCCGCAAGCGGCCGGCCCGCACGATCGTCAGGTCCACCCCGTCCAGGTGCAGCGCCGAACCCTTGATCGCCATGGCGATCATCACAGGCGCGCCACCGAGGAAAAGCACCACGCCCGGCCAGACCAGCACCTGGGCGGCGAGCGGGACCGCCTCGTGCAGCAGCATCCAGAGCATGACCCCGCCGAAGACGGTCGACAGAGCGGCCAGGAACAGAAGCTTGCGCGTCGAGGCGCGCAGGACGACCGGACCCGGGTAGCGCGCGAGCAGGGCGTCGGCGGAACGGGTCTCGGTCTCGAGCAGGCCCGGCCACATCTGCCAGACGGCGACGGCCGCGCAGACCCCGAAGAACGCCGTCGTCGTGATGCCGCCATCCGCTCCGGTGACGATCATCCCGAGACCGGCCGCGACGAACAAGATACTGAGAATGAGCAGCAGCACGTGTCGGATGCGAGACCCGTTCGCTGACCTCATGAAGCCCAACCTGTCTTCTCTTCGTGGCGGGGTCTGCCGGCGCGATCATCCTGCCTCGCGCCGGCCACCGAGGTGGCAGATTCCCAGGAAGGACACCACAGCGCGCAGGCGTCGAGGTCGCGCAGGGGCACGATCCCGGGATCTTCGCGGTCGAGAAGGTCTTCGGCGCCCAGGACCACGCCCGTCCGGATTCCATCGGCTTCGAACCGGCCGGAGAAACCGATCGCCTTGATGAGATCGGCCGATGGAAGGTGCGGCGCGGAGGGTGTGAAGAATGCGCTACCGGGCGGCCGATTTCAGCGGCTTGCCGTCGCCCGCGGGCGGCTTGCGCTCGATCTTCTGGCCGTCGCGCAGGTCGGCGGGCGGGCTCAGCACGATCTCCTCGCCGCCCTCCAGCCCCTGGCCGAGCTCGACGGTCGTGCCGAGGTCGCGCCGGATCGTCACCGTGCGCCACTGCGCCGTACCGTCGTCGCCGGCCACTGCCACCTGCGTGCCGCGCTGGTTGAAGACGAGGCTTTCGGCCGGCACCCGCACGTTCGGCTCGGTGCGCGGCACCTTCAGGGTGACGTAGACGTAGAGCCCGGCCCGTAGGGCGCCGTCCGTGTTCGGCACGTCGACCTGGGTCGTCAGGGTGCGCGACGAGGTCAGCAGCGCCACGGAGCTGCGCTCGACCTTGCCGGAAAAGGTCCGGTCGGCGATCTGCGGCACCTTGATCGAGGCATCGACGCCGGGCTTCACGCCGACCGCGACGTTCTGGGGCACGTTGACCGAGACGCGCAGGATGTCGTCCCGGTCCATGGAGAGCAGGGCCGTCCCCGTTCCGTCCGCGTGCACGAGGTCGCCGACATCGACGCCGCGCTGGGTGACGACGCCGTCGAAGGGCGCGATGATGTCCTTGAAGCCGGTGAGCGCGCGCAGGCGCTCCACCGTGGCCGCCTGCGCCTTGATGTTGGCCTGGGCCACCTTCACGCCGGCCTCCGCCGAGGCGAGGGTCGCGGCCTGACTGAGCACGCTGGCCTGGGAATTGTCCGCGTTCTGCTTCGAGGCCCAGCCCTGGCCGGCGAGGGTCGTGGTGCGGTTGTTGGTGACGTTGGCGAGGTTCACGTTGGCCTTGGCCTGGTCGACCATGGACTTGGCCTGCAGGAGCGCGGCCTCGAGTTGCCCCGTCTGCGCTTCGGCCTGGGCCAGCTGCTGGTCGAGATCCGGCGCGGCGATCCGCATCAGGATGTCGCCCTGACGGACGCGGCTGCCGATGTCGACGCGGCGTTCGGCGATGTAGCCGGTGGCGCGCGCGTAGAGGGCCGCCTTGGCGAAGGCGTCGGTCTGGCCCGGCAGGGTGATGTCGATCGGCTTGTCCGCCCGCTCCGCGGTGGCGGTGCGCACCACCGGAACGAAACTGTTCATCTTACGCTGGGTCTCGGAGGCGGCGGCGCGCCGCTCCATCTGGCCGTACCCGCCCCAGGCGAGCAGCCCGATGGCGGCCACCGCGGCGATCAGGAACGGCGCCTTGCCGGGCGGCGGCGGGATGTCGGACGGGTCATGGGTCTGATGCATCACGGCTGTCCCATCCCCGAACCGGCGGCCCTCACCCTGCCAGCAACGCCCAAGACCCGCCAACGGCTCACGCGTAATCCTCCAACGGCTTGACCTCGCCCCAGCGCAGAAGGGCATACAGGAACGGCACGAAGAGCAGCGTCGCCGGGGTGCCGACCGCGATGCCGCCCATCACGGCCCGGGCCAGCGCGGCGTTCTGCTCGCCGCCCTCTCCCGTTCCGAGGGCCATGGGGATCAGGCCGAGGAACATCGCGCTCGCGGTCATCAGCACCGGCCGCAGGCGGGTCTCGCCGGCCAGCAGGGCCGCCTCGACCGCGCCGCATCCGGTCGCCTCGCGATGCTCCTTGGCGAAGGTGACCAGCAGGATGGAGTTGGCGGAGGCGATACCCACCGACATGATCGCGCCGAACAGCGAGGGAATCGAGAACGTTGTTCCGGTGATGAACAGGCTCGCGACGATGCCGCAGAAGGCGAGCGGCAGGGCAGCCAGCACCACGAAGGGGTCGCCCCAGCTCTGGAAGTTCACCGCCATCAGGAGGTAGACCGCCACGAGGGCGATCGCGAGGCCGACCTGGAGCCGGAAGAAGGCCGATTCCATGTTCTCGATCTGCCCGCGCACGGTGATCTTGTCGGGCGCCGGCAAGGCCTTCTGTTCGTCGGCGATGATCTGGCGGATCTCCTTCGACACGGAGCCGAGGTCGCTGTCCTGCACCGCCGCGTAGACGTTGAAGGTCGGCTGCGTGTTGACGTGGTTGATGACCGTCTGCGAGCCCTGGCGGCGCATGGTGGAGACGCTGGAGAGGAGCGTCAGCACGCCCGGCGCGTCGGGGCCGCCATTGACCAGGAGCGGCGTGTTCTGAAGCGCCGTCAGCGAGTCGTTGCGATATTCCGGCGTCTGGACCCAGAGCTGGTAGGGGATGCCGGTCTTCGGATCGGTCCAGAAGTTCGGCGTGACCTGGAAAGAGCCCGACAGCGAGACGTTCAGGCCCTGGGCGATCTGCTGCTGGGTCAGTCCGAGCTCGGAGGCGAGCCGCCGGTCGACGTCCACGAAGAATTGCGGCGTGCCGACGATCTGGTGCAGGTGCACGTCGACGGCGCCCCGCACCGCCTTCAGGCGGCGGACGATGTTCTGCGCCACCTCCAGGTCCTTGGCGGTGTTGCGACCGGAAACCTGGATGTCGATCTGCGCTAGGGTTCCGAAGTTCAGGATCTGGGTGATGATGTCCGAGGGCTGGAAGTAGAAGACCACGTCGGGGAAGCGCTCACGCAGCACCTCGCGCAAGCGCTTGGTGTAGTCGGCCACCGAGCCGTGTCCCTCCTTGAGGTTGATGAGCATCTGGCCGTCGTTGTAGGCGACGAACGAGCCATCCGAGAAGGCGAAGTTGTAGTTGTTCGCCGGCAGTCCGATATTGTCGAGGATCTGGTCGATCTCACCCTCGGGAATCACCTCGCGGACGACGTTTTCGACCTGGGCGAAGACCTGCTCGGCGGTCTCGATGCGCATGCCGGGCCGGGTCCGCAGGTGCAGGGTCATCTGGCTCGACGCGACCTGCGGGAAGTAATCCTGTCCCACGAAGACGAAGAGCCCGGCCGTGGTCGCGAAGACGACGGCCACCAGGGTCAGCGTCGCGGTGCGGCGGGCGATGACGACGTGGAGCAGGCCGAGATAGCCGCGGTGGAAGCGTGCGAACCGCACCTCGAAGCCGTGCCGGAACCAGCCGGCCAGGCGGAGGACCGGGCCGCCGATCCAGCCGAGGGCGCGGGCGACCCGCCCCCGCCGCGGCTCGGCGCCCTGCCCGTGCTTGGCATCGTATTCCCGGGCCACCAGCACGTCGATCAGCACCGGGACCAGGGTGCGCGACAGGACGTAGGAGGTCAGCATCGCGAACACGACCGCCAGGGCCTGCGGCGTGAACAGGTATTTCGGCGTGTCGGTGAGGGCGAAGACCGAGACGAAGGCGGCGCAGATCGACAGGGTCGAGATCAGCGCCGGCTTGGCGATGCCGGCCGCGCCCTCCACCACGGACTTGCGGAAGGGTTCGCCCTCCTCGAACAGCCGATAGGTGTTCTCGATCGCCACGGTGGCGTCGTCGACCAGGATGCCGACCGCCAGCGCCAGGCCACCGAGAGTCATCACGTTGATGGTCTCGCCCAAAGCCGCCAGGATCGCCAGTGAGGTCAGGATCGAGAGCGGAATCGATACCAGCACCACGATGGTGGAGCGCCACGATCCCAGGAACAGCAGGATGGTGAGGCCCGTGAGGCCTGCCGCGATGATCGCCTCGTGGATCACGCCCTCGATCGCGGCGGAGACGAAGACCGACTGGTCGAACAGCGGCTTCAGGCTCATGCCTTCGGGAGCGGCGGCCTGAATGTCCGGCAAAGCCTTCTTCACGTTGTTGACGACGTCCAGCGTCGAGGCGGTGCCGTTCTTGAAGATGCGCATCAGCACCGAGTGCAGGCCGTCGGCGCGCACGATGTTGACCTGCGGCGGGCCGCCGTCGCGCACGTTGGCGACGTCGCGCACCAGGATCGGCTGACCGCCCACCACCTTGATGGGAATCTGGTTCAGGGCCTCGATCGCCTCGGGCGAGGCGTTGAGCTGCACCGGGTATTGCTGCTCACCGATCTTGGCGAGCCCGGAGGGAATCGTCAGGTTCTGCGCCGTCACGGCGTTGGTGACGTCCAGCGCCGTGAGCCCGAGGGCCTGGAGCGCATGCAGGTCGAGGTCGACCATGATCTGGCGCGGCGTGCCGCCGAAGGGCGACGGCAGGGTCGAACCCGGCACCTGGGTCAGGCGCTGCCGGATCCGGTACTGGGCGTAATCGAAGACCTTGGTCAGGCTCTCGCGGTCGGAGGAGAGCGCGAGCTGGATCACCGGCACCGAGGAGGCCGAGAAGCGCAGGACGATGGGCGGCTGCACGCCGGGCGGCATCGTCGCGCGGATCGAGTTCATCGCCGAGACGACCTGCGCGATGGCGAGATCGATGCTCACCGAGCCGTCGAAGTAGATCTTCTGGATCGCCGTGCCCTGGAGGGTCGTGGATTCCATCCGGGCGATGTTGTTGACGTTGTTGGAGAGCGAGAACTCCGCGTAGGTGGTGATGCGACGCTCCATCTCGGAGGTCGACAGGCCGTTATAGGTCCACACCACCACGACCACCGGGATGTCCACGGTGGGCAGCACGTCCTTGGGCGCGACCACGACCGCCGCCGCGCCGCCGAGCATCATCAGCACGGCGAGGACGTAGATCGTGATGCGGAACTTCAGAGCGTACTGAACGAGGCCCATGCGGCTCCCACGCGATCGCGTCGAGGCTGGTGTACCACGGTGGTCGCATGCCACCGGCTCCTCTGTAGCCGTGACGACGCGACGCAATCGAGGTCTGGACCCGAGTTTTTTGTTTCCGGGTGTAAACCGGCGGCCTGGACCCTGACGTCGCCGCCTGTTTCAGGGGGCCGATGTGGTCGGGCCGTTGCGGGAAATAAACTTCAGCAACGCCCAGTCCTGGCCCGCCAGGATGGGCCGGTCGGTGGTCGCGGAGCCAGCCAGGGTGCGGATCCGCTGCGTCCGTTCGCGGATCAGGGGATGGCTGCGCAGGAAGCTCGCGACGGCGCCATGGTCGCCATCCCTGAAGAGGTGCTCCAGGATGGACGCGGCGCTGCCAGCGCCACGAGTGGGCGCTGCCAGCTTGGATGATGCCCGCCGGGATGGCAGACGGAACCGGTCAGCAGCAGCGGAAGCCGCTGCGGTTGCCGACGCCGAAACGGGCATTCTCCCGGTTCCGGAAGAATTCCCGCTCGCTCATGGGCTCCTGATCCGCATGCGTCCTGCGGATATGGGCGGCATAGGCCTCGTAGTCGCCCTGCCCCACCATCAGACGGGCGCCGTCGCAGACGCATTTCGAGAAGGTCTTGAGACGGTCCCGCAACTCGGTCGACGACAGCGCCATGGGGCTTACTCCGCGGGAACGGCGGCCGGGCCGCCACTCTCCAGGGCGGTCCAGCGATCGGCCCGGTAAGCCTTCACGCAGGCCATGATGCCGAAGGTGGCGATGGCGAGCACGAGGCCGACGAACAGCACCGCGAGGGCCGCGTCGATCCGATCGTTGAAGACGATCTTGTGCATGTCGGCCATGTTCTTGGCCGGCGCCAGCACCTTGTTCTCGGCGATGGCGGCCGAGAAGCGGTCGGCATGGGAGAGGAAGCCGATCTTCGGGTCCGCCGAGAAGATCTTCTGCCAGCCCGCCGTCAGGGTACAGACGCAGAGCCAGACGGTGGGGATGATCGTGACGAAGGCGTAGCGCTCGCGCTTCATCTTGAAGATCACCACGGTGGCGAGCGTGAGGGCCACGGCAGCGAGCATCTGGTTGGAGATGCCGAACAGGGGCCAGAGGGTGTAGATGCCGCCGAGCGGATCGGTGACGCCCTGGTAGAGGAAGTAGCCCCAGGCGCCGACGCACAGGGCGGTGGCCAGGATGCTGGGTGCCCAGGCGGTCGTGTCCTTGAACCGCGGCGAGACGAGGCCGAGCAGGTCCTGCAGCATGAAGCGCCCGGCGCGGGTGCCGGCGTCCACGGCCGTCAGGATGAACAGTGCCTCGAACAGGATGGCGAAGTGGTACCAGAACGCCATCATCGCCTTGCCGCCGATGGCCGAGGAGATGATGTGGGCCATGCCGACCGCGAGGGTCGGCGCGCCGCCGGCGCGGGAGATGATCGAGTGCTCGCCGACGTCCTTGGCCGTCTGGGCGATCTGCTCCGCCGTGATGGTGAAGGCGGGATCGAGCTTCGTGACCGCGGCGGCCGCGCTCTCCGGCGTCGTGCCGACGAGGCCGGCCGGCGAGTTCATGGTGAAGTAGATGCCCGGCTCGATCACGCTGGCGGAGACCAGGGCCATCACGGCCACGAAGCTCTCCATGAGCATGCCGCCGTAGCCGATGAAACGGGCATCGGACTCACGGTCGATCAGCTTCGGCGTCGTGCCGGAGGAGATCAGGGCGTGGAAGCCCGAGACCGCGCCGCAGGCGATGGTGATGAACAGGAACGGGAACAGCGACCCGGCCCAGACCGGTCCGCTGCCGTCGACGAACTTGGTGACGGCCGGCATCTGCATGTGCGGGGCGACGTAGGCGATGCCGAGCGCGAGGCCGATGATGGTGCCGATCTTGAGGAAGGTCGAGAGGTAGTCGCGCGGGGCGAGCAGGAGCCAGACCGGCAGGATCGAGGCGATGAAGCCGTAGCCGATCAGCAGCCAGCAGAGCTGGGTGCCGGTGAAGGTGAAGAACGGACCCCAGTACGGATCGGCGGCGACGTTGCCGCCGTAGACGATCGCCAGCATCAGCAGCACGAAGCCGATGATCGAGACCTCGCCGACCTTCCCGGGCCGGATGTAGCGGGCGTAGAGGCCCATCAGCATCGCGATCGGGATCGTCGCCGCGACGGTGAAGGTGCCCCAGGGGCTCTCGGCCAGGGCCTTCACGACGATCATCGCCAGCACCGCCAGCAGGATGACCATGATCATGAACGTACCAAAGAGGGCGATCACGCCCGGGATGGTGCCGAGCTCGGACCGGATCAACTCGCCCAGCGAGCGGCCGTCCCGGCGCATCGAGATGAAGAGGACCATGAAGTCCTGCACGGCACCGGCCAGGACCACGCCTGCCAGGATCCAGAGGAGGCCCGGTAGGTAGCCCATCTGCGCGGCGAGCACGGGGCCGACGAGCGGCCCGGCGCCGGCGATGGCGGCGAAGTGGTGGCCGAACAGCACGTTGCGGTTGGTCGGGACGTAGTCGAGGCCGTCGTTGTGCACGTGGGCCGGGGTCTGGCGGCCGTTGTCGAGCCGCATGACCTTCGAGGAGATGAAGAGCGAATAGTAGCGGTAGGCGATCAGGTAGACGCACACCGCCGCCACGACGATCCAGAGGGCGTTGACCGTTTCGCCGCGCGTCGTCGCGACGATGGCGAGGGCGGCAGCCCCCAGCGCTCCCACGAGGGCCCAGGGCCCGTGCTTCGATACCGCACTCATGACGTCTCGCTCCAGCGACCTGTCCTTGATGGCAGATCGTCAAGTGTGCTTCTCGCGCAAATTTTGCGGAAGAGCCAGAGGCGGGAGGTTTCAATCGTTAGGGTTTGAATAACACATCCGGGAATTGTAACCGGAGGTTGCAGGACCGGCCGATCGTCAGTCGAGTTCGATCACCCGGTTCGGCAGGGCGTCGACGGGCCTCGCCTCCCGCGGCAGCGGCCCGGACAGGATGGAGCCGACTTCAGCCACGACGGCGGTCAGTCCCGCCTCCGCCTCGCCGCTCCGCAGGGCCGCCAGCAGATTCCCGATCGCGCCGGCCCAGGCGGCTGGCGGGACGCGCGCGGCGACGCCGTGGTCCGCGACGATCTCGGCATGGCCCTCGGCCCGGGCCACGTAGATCAGTACGCCGGTCCGCCCCACCGTCCGGCTGAGACCCCGGGTCGTGAACTCGCGCAGGGCCTGCTCGTGCGCCCGGTCGCGGCGGATCGCCCGCGGCACCAGGGCCATCCGAACGCGGGCATGGAGACCCGCGAGCAGCGCCAGCAGGACCACGGCGACCTGCGTCAGGGCGATCGCGGCGGCGCTCCAGGGGGTCAGCACGATGAGCGGCCATGGGACGGCGAGGCCGGCGGCAAGCGCCAGCAGCAGCGGCGCCGAGCGGTAGAGCCCGGCGCGGGCGGCGACCAGCACCACGATCTCGCCCGCCGTCTCGGTCTCGGCCCGGCGAATCGCCTCTCCGATCCGCGTCCGCGCCGCCGGGTCCAAGAAGGGACGCCGTTCACCAGTCACCGGACGCCCCTCCCCCACCCGACGAGCCACCACCGCCGGAGAATCCGCCGCCACCGGAAAAGCCGCTGTCGAAGCCGCCCGAGACGCCGCCGCTCCAGCCACCCGAGGACGGTCCCGGCAGGACGATGAATCCGCCTCCGCCGCCCCGTCGCCCCCGGTTCATCCGGTAGACGACGAACAGGACGATGAAGAACAGGACGATGAAGATGACCACCTGTCCGGGATCGGCCTCGTCGCTGCGTATCTCAGCCTTGCGATGCCATTCCTCGGCGTCGCCAGCGAGGATGGACAGCATCGCGTCGATGCCCGCGTTGATGCCGCCGGCGAAGTCGCCCGTCTTGAAACGCGGCGTGATCGCGGTGGTGATGATCACCTTGGTGAGGGCGTCGGTCAGGGCGCCCTCGAGCCCGTAGCCGACCTCGATCCGGACCTTGCGCTCCGCCGGGGCGACGAGGAGCAATGCGCCGTTGTTGGTCTTGGCCTGCCCGAGCTTCCAGGTGCGGAACAGGCGGTTGGCGTAGTCCTCCACGGTTCGGTCCTGCAAGCCTGGCACCGTCGCGACCACGACCTGGTCCGAGGTCCTGTCCTCATAGGCCTTCAGCTTGGCCTCCAGCGCCGCCCGCTCGTCGGGTTTCAGGATGCCGGCGGCATCGACGACCCGACCCGTCAGGGCCGGGAAGGTGGGCTCGGCGGCACGGGCCTCAACGCCAGTGAGGCCGAAGGTCAGCCAGAGCCCCAGGAGCAGGCCCGCCATGGACAGCCGGACGGGGTGTAGCCGGCCCGACGGCGTTCCGAGGCGTCCCGCGCGCGGACGGCCCATGGCGAACTAGAGCTTCACGTTCGGCGGGCGCTCGGAATTGGGCGTCGCCGTGAAGGTCTCCATCGGCTTCGCCTCCGGATAGAACCATGCCGCGATCCAGCGTCCGGGAATGGTGCGGACCTCGGTATTGTAGTCCTGGACGGCCGCGATGTAATCCCGGCGCGCGACGGCGATCCGATTCTCGGTGCCTTCGAGCTGCGATTGCAGGGCGAGGAAGTTCTGGTTCGACTTGATGTCGGGGTAGCGCTCCACCGTGACGAGCAGGCGGCCGAGGGCGCCGGAGAGCTGGTTCTGGGCGTCCTGGAATTCCTTGAACTTCTGCGGATCGCTGACCGTGGAGGCATCGACCTTGACGCTGGAGGCCTTGGCCCGCGCCTCGGTGACGCCGATCAGCACGTCCTTTTCCTGCTGGGCGTAGCCCTTCACCGTCTCGACGAGGTTCGGGATCAGGTCGGCCCGGCGCTGGTACTGGTTCTGCACCTCGCTCCAGGAGGACTTAGCCCGCTCCTCCAGGGTCGGGACCCGGTTGATGGCGCCGCAGCCGGTCAGGGTCGTCCCCAGAGCGAGGGCGGCGACCGCGATCCGCGCCCGGCCGAGCCAAGTCCTGATCGGCCCCGCCGCCGGGGTGACGACACCTGAACGCATGTTGGACTCCTCGGCAGCGGAACGGCACCCGTGTTCGATCCCCGGGCGCCGCGTGATGACACATAGGTGCGCGCCCGCTGCGATAAAGGCGCGCGGCGAAAAACTTGGCCGCAGGAGACGCCCTGACCGCGAGAGACGGCATGGTGGGAAGACGGCTTGGCCGCCGGGGAAAACCCAATCGAAAGCGGGTCGCCCCCGGTTTGCACCGGAGGCAGGCCGCGCGCCGGTTGACAAGCCGGGAACGATCGGTCGCTTTACCCGCCATGGACGAAATGCCCCGCCCATCGCCCGAGAAGCCGCGGGTTTCAATCACCTACTGCACGCAGTGCCAATGGCTGCTGCGAGCGGGATGGATGGCGCAGGAACTCCTCTCCACCTTTCGGGACGATCTCGGTGAGGTGGCGCTTGTTCCCGGCACCGGCGGCGTCTTCGTGATCCGGTGCGGACCGGACCTGATCTGGGATCGGACGCGCGACGGCGGTTTTCCCGACGTGAAGGTGTTGAAGCAGCGGGTGCGGGACCAACTCGCTCCCGGCCGCGACCTCGGCCATATCGATCGTTCGGGCGTCGACCGTCCATGAACAGCCCGCCACGCGGAGAATCCACGACCGGGCGCCGCACGGGGCGTCGGTGGTGGAGGCCAAGGTCGCTCGCCTCGGCCTACGCCCATATCCGCCAACGGGGATTCTCGACGCAGGTCTACCTCGTCGCCCTGGTGGTGGCGCTGATCGGTCCGGGTCTGATCTTCACGGCGATCCTTCTTGTCCGATACGCCGGAACGGAGCGGGCCCGTTTCGAGCAGGATGCTCGCGAGAACGTGCGGGGCATCGCCCTGTCCGTCGATCGCGACACCGCCGGGCTCGTCTCGGTGCTGCAGACCCTGGCGACGTCGCCGCGACTGAAGGATGGCGAGTTCGACAACTTCGACGCCCAGGCCCGCCTGGTGCGCGATGCCGTCGGCCTCGACATCCTCCTGCGGCGTCCGGATGGGCAGCAGGTCGTGAACACGGCGGTTCCGCGCGGCGCGCCCCTGCCGCGCAGCGGGCTGCCGTTCGACCGCGAGATCGCATCGGGAAGTCAGCGCGCGGTGGTTTCCGGATACGTCAAGGGCATGAAGCCGACCGAGGCGACCTACGCGGTGGCCGTGCCGGTGCTCGGCGAGGGCGGCATCAGCCACATCCTCAGCTTCACCGTGCCGATCAGCCGTCTCGAGAGCCTCGTCGCCCGGGAAGCCGTCGAGGGCTGGATCACCGGGCTCTCCGACCGGGATGGGATCATCCTGTCGCGGGTGCCCGATCCGGACGCCCTCATCGGCGCGCAGCAACCCGCGACCCTGCGGCAGTATCAGACCGCGACGCCGAACGTCTGGGAGGGCAAGGACCGGCGCCTGAAGGCCGTGACCGTCGTCGAGGCGCGCTCGCGCCTGACCGGCTGGACGGCAGCCGCCATCATCCCTCAGGCCCTGGTGGAAGCGCGCCTGCGCAACTGGATCTGGGCCTTCTGCGGCTTCGGGCTCCTCGTGCTGGCGACCTCGTCCATCCTCGCCGTCCATCTGTGGTCGCGAGTCTCGCAACCCCTGCGCCGGCTCGCGGCGACAGGTCCGGCCCTCGCGCGGGGCGAGGTCATTCCCCGGATCACCTCGCCCATCCACGAGATCCGCCGTCTCGGGGACGTGCTCGCGGATGCCTCGCTGCGCCTGCGCCTGCGTAGCGACGAGCGCGACCGCGCCCTGGCCGAGACGGAGCGGGGCCTGAGTGCCCTGCGCGAGAGCGAAGCCCGGTTCCGGCACATGGCCGATTCCGCGCCGGCCCTGATTTGGATGACGGACGAGACGGCGCAGATCAGCTTCGCCAACATGCATTTCGACCACATGTTCGGCCTCCATACGGCGGCGGAACTCACGGGCGAGGATTGGCGCCGCGTCATCTTCGCTGAGGATTACGAGACCTTCGCGGCGCGCTTCCGGGATGCCTTCGCGGCCCGGGTGCCCTTCCAGGCCGATGTCCGCGTGATCGACCGGGACGGCGTGGTCCGCTGGATCCGCTGCGAGGGCGTGCCGCGTACGGACGATACCGGCAATTTCCTCGGCTATACCGGGTGCAACGTCGACATCACCGATGCCAAGCGCGCCGCGGAGCACCAGCAACTGCTCATTCACGAGCTCAATCATCGCGTCAAGAACACCCTGGCGACGGTTCAGTCGATCGCCGGGCAGTCCTTGCGCCGCCTGGAGGGACCGGAGGCCGGTGCGGCCCGGGCCGCCTTCGAGGCCCGCCTGCTGGCCCTCGCCCGGGTCCACAACGTCCTGACCCGCGAGAGCTGGGACGGGGCCGAGCTCGGAAACGTCGTGGCCGACGCCATCGCGCCGCTGGACGCGACGGAGGGGCAGCGCTCGCGCTTCCTCGTGTCCGGTCCTGCCCTCCGCCTGCCGCCGCGTCTCGCCCTCTCGATCGCCATGGCGCTGCACGAACTCGGCACCAACGCGGTGAAGTACGGGTCCCTCTCGCAGGAGGGGGGAACCGTGACGATCGCCTGGTCGGTGGAGCGCCAGGCGGAGACCCGGCTGATCCTGCGCTGGAGCGAGGACGGGGGGCCGCCCGTCGTCCCGCCGAACCGGACCGGTTTCGGGTCTCGCCTGATCGAGCGCAGCCTAGCCCGGGAGCTCGACGGCGAGGTCCAGCTGCTGTTCGCGACGGCGGGGGTCGTCTGCACCATCGAGGCGCCGGTGCCGCCGCCGACCCTCCTGGAGCGGAAGGCCGACCTCATCGGTCCGCGCGAGGTCGCGCTGTCGCGCTCGGCCTGATCCGCGGTCCGCGATTCCCGCATACAGCCCGGAGGAGGTCTGCGTTCCGCGGACGGCGTGGGCGCTTCGGAGCGCGAAATGAGCGATTTCAGCTCAATTCAGGGAAAGGCTCGGTCCGGTGAGGAATGGGCAATCTCGGTTTAAACCTGACAATCCCCGAGTGGGATCGCCCAATCGGCCGACATCGACGTCGGTTCGAGACGGTGACGCAGTCGACGGTCGAGACTTGGGACCGAATGCGGATCGCGAAATTTTGATCCGTAAGCACTCCCTCAGGATTCGAGGGCTGAAATTTTCAGGTCGAAATCTTGAGCCGGTGCGGCTCTATTCGTCCAGATGAGGGGTAAATGACAAGCACCGATTGTGCCCCTGGGACTGCGGATTGTTTGCGCTGCATCGAATTTCGGGTGCGCGATTTCGCGTGGCGTCTTGCTGGGGCGCCGATGTGAGCCCGAATAAGGATACTTTAATGGAAGACCGGTAGATCACATCGCTACGCCCTACAGGATCAATCGCGATGCTCGGCCTCCCCTTCGCCCGTTCCACCCCGAAGCCGTCCGCCATCGACGCCGCGCCCGACACCATCCAGGCCGGCGACGAAGCACGGCTCGTGCAAGCGGTCGAATCGCTGATGGCGAGCCAGTCCCTCGCCGCCGTCGAGCTCCCCGCGGGGGCCCTGCGGGCCGCGATCGAACGGCTGCACGCGAACCGCGAAGCCGAGCTGCTGCGCAGCCTCGGCAGCACCGCTTCCGTCGCCCGCGAGGCTTCCGAGGCAGCCACCAATACCGGCTGGATGACCTACGATGTCGGCGAGGTGGCGAGCGCCACCCAGACGATCGCCGGCGCCACCGAGGAAATGGCGGCCTCCGTGGCGGAGGTGGCCCAGACCTCCGAGACCGTCGTGGCCGTGGCGCAGGGCGCCCTCGCGGAGACTCAGGCCTGCATCCAGGACGCGCAGAAGGCGCGCACGGCGATGCACGAGATCGACACTCGCACCTCGCAGATCTCGGACCGCGTCGTGGTCCTCGAACGCGCCATCGCCCAGATCGAGGTGATGGCCACCACCATCGCGGCGATCTCGGCCCAGACGAACCTCCTCGCCCTCAACGCCACCATCGAGGCCGCCCGGGCCGGCGAGGCCGGCCGCGGCTTCTCCGTCGTGGCCGCCGAGGTGAAGTCGCTCTCCGCCCAGACCGCCAAGTCCACCGGTGAGATCCGCGGGCTCCTGAGCACCCTCACCGCCGAGATGGGCGCGATCTCCGAAGCCGTGCACGAGAGCCGCAGCGCCGTCACCACGGGCCGCACTATCGTCGATCACCTCGAGCACCGCATCGTCGAGACCAACGCCCGCATCGCGCAGGCGAGCGACCTCAACCAGGCCATTTCCCAGATGCTCGGCCAGCAGCGCGCGGCGACCTCGGAGATCTCCACCAGCGTCCAGAACATCGCCGCCAAGGCCTCCAAAACCCACGAGGAGATCGAGAAGATCACCAGCCGCCTCGTGCGCGCCGAGGCCACCGGCCAGACGGCCCTGAACGCCAATGCGCGCGACGTACCGCTCTATGCCCTGGTGCGCCTGCCGGCCGACATCGGCGCCTGGAAGCGGAGGCTCGCGCGCGTCCTCGTCGGCATGGCGCAGCCCGACCCGGCCCTGGCGAGCCTGTCGGGGCAGCCCGGCCGCAGCCTCAGGGCCGACCTCGCCGGTACGGCCCCCGCCGCCCATCCGGCCTTCGCCCGCCTCGCGGCCGCGGAAACCAAGGCCGTCGCCGAGGCCAACCGGATGCTGGAAGCCCTCAAGGCGAACAACTGGGACGTCGGAACGCCGGCTTACCAGGCCGCCGCCGAGGCCATGAAGGAAATGCTGACGGCCGCCAAGGAGATCACCGGCTGAGGAGTACGGCAGCCGCCGGCAAATCCGTCGCAGGAAGGCGGGCGCCCTTGTCGGAGCGGCCGCTTTCGGCTTCCCTGAGCGGGTTGCCACGGAGCCTTCACTTGACCGTATCCTATGCCGTTGCCCCCGAGACCTCCCGGTTCAACGGCGCGCGCCACTGCCTCGCAGAGAACGCCCGCCTGCGCGCCGACAAGACGGCGCTCGTCATGGCGGGTGCCGGCGACGACGTCCGCACCCTGACCTTCGGAGAGGTCGACCGTGCGGTGCGCAGCATCGGTGCGGGGCTTCGATCCTTGGGTCTCGAGCCCGGCGCCCGGGTGATGATCCGCATGGGCAACGAGGCCGATTACGTCCTCGTCTATTTCGCGGCCCTGGCGGCGGGCTTCGTCGCCCTGCCCTCCTCGCCGCAATTGACCGAGCCCGAGGCGGCGTTCCTGATGGAGAATTCAGGCGCGTCGGTGGTCGTCGCCGGCGCCGGCCATTCCGTCGATCCGGCCGGGCTCGGCGGTCGGATCCTGCTCCGGTCCGACGACATCGCCGCCATGAAGGCCGGCTCCGCCCTGCCCGACTACGCCGAGACCGGCGCCGACGATCCGGCGACCCTGGTCTATACCTCCGGCACGACCAGCCGCCCCAAGGGCGTCCTGCACGCCCACCGGGCCATCCGCGGCCGCCGGCCGATGCATGCGCACTGGCTCGGCCTGTCCGAGCACGACGTGATGCTCCACGCCGGCACGATGAACTGGACCTACACCCTCGGCGTCGGCATCACCGACCCCTGGGCCTGCGGCGCCACCGCGGTGCTCTACGACGGCCCACGCGATCCGGCGATCTGGCCGGCGCTCATCGCGCGCCACGGGGCGACGCTGTTCGCCGCCGTGCCGAGCCTCTACCGGCAGATCCTGAAATATGCCGACCTCGGTGCCGTCGACCTCGGCACCCTGCGCCACGGCGTGACGGCGGGCGAGGCGCTGGCGCCGGAACTCCTCGCGGCCTGGACGCAGGCGACCGGGAAACCCCTCTACGAGGCCCTCGGGATGAGCGAGTGCTCCACCTACGTGTCGAGCGGCCCGACCATTCCGGTGCGTCCCGGCTCACCCGGCAAGCCGCAGCCCGGGCGCCGCGTCGCGATCCTGCCGACGGAAGGCCCGGCCGAGCAGCTGCCTCCCGGTGAGATCGGTCTCCTCGCCATCCATCGTTCCGAGCCCGGGCTGATGCTGGGGTACTGGAACCGGCCCGAAGAGGAGGCGTCGGTGCTGCGCGGGGACTGGTTCGTCGGCGGCGATCTCGCGAGCCTGGACGCGGACGGTTACCTGACCTTCCATGGCCGCAACGACGACCTGATGAACGCATTCGGCTACCGGGTTTCGCCGAACGAGATCGAGGGTGTCCTGATCGAGCATCCGGACGTCGCCGAGGTCGGGGTGGCGGAGATGCCCGTCCGGGCGGACCTCAGCGTGATCACCGCCTTCGTGGTGGCGAAGCCAGACGCCGATCTTGACTCCGAAGACATCCGGGCCTGGTGCCTCGATCGCCTGGCCGCCTACAAGTGCCCGCGCGAGGTGCGCTTCCTCGAAGCGCTCCCGCGCACCGCGAACGGCAAGGTGCAACGCAAGCGCCTCGCCAGTGCCGGGGGATTGGTTCGACGCGACCGTGTCGGGCCGTGATGCTGTACCGGATGATCGGCCGATGCCTGTGCCTCAGCCGGCACGGAGGTCCGGAACGCTTCGATTTCCCCACGGCGCCACCAATCGCAGCTTGACCCGCCGGATGCGAAATTCTAGATCGACGGCCTGCGGAGACGTGGCCGAGCGGCTGAAGGCACTCGTTTGCTAAATGAGCATACCCCGAAAGGGGTATCGAGGGTTCGAATCCCTCCGTCTCCGCCATTCAAGCGTCCAGCTCAAGAACTCGGTTGCTTAGAATGGCTCGTTGCGCGACCAGTGCTGCCATGAATGGCGCGCGCAACATAGCGTAATCCGACATCGTTGCGTGGTCGTGCCAGAGCCATGGCAACCGCTTCCGAGCGTGATTGACCTGCAACAGCTTGGCTCAGGACGCATCGCGCAGAAACTATGTCCGGCTTTCTTGTTGCCCCCTTGGTCTCGGGGGCCCGTTCAAGAGCGGCCCGAGTCGATTTCCCATCGAGCCGGCAGAGGGGTCGACGATGGGTGGGGCGTAACCCGTCAACACGACGGATTCGATTGACCCGACGCCGGCCCCTTCTCGTCCGACTGGAAACCGTCATCTTCAAACGCCGATCACCGGTCTTCACGCGCGCGATCACGGCGATACGGCCGGGTGCCTCCGCACCCGATCCATCAATGGGGCGCGTCTTCGTCACAGGAACAGGCGCTCGGAGCCGCAGGTTGATGCGAGGAACTTGAACCTCGGGGTTTTCCTATGAAGATTTCTGCTTTCGTGGCGGGTACTTGTGCGCTCGCGATCCTGACGACGCAGCCGGCTCTGGCCCAGGGTGTCCTGGGCCCGGAAGGCCGTCCTGGCGTCATCATTCAGAACCAGCCGAACACGACGGGCAACAGTAATGACGTGGTCATATCCTACGGCGCGACCGGCGCCGACACAGTGACCACCAACTCGGCCGCAGGTGGGAATGCGAGTCGGCCGGAGCAGGCATTTCCCAACGGCAGCGCCAACGGTGGCCCCGGCGGCCGCTGAACTGGGTCCCTGCCAATCCGCGAACTTTGACGACGCGCCCGCTCGACCCGGCCTGAGCGAGGCGGCGTCGTATTGAAACTGCCTGGGTCCGCCTTGTTCCGGCGGCAACCCAGGGTGTGCCTGCGCAGCATGGATGCTTCAATGACCTGCCTTCGAACCGAGGCGCCGGACCGTTGTCGGCATCCAGATGCCCTGGCATGATGGGCCATGCCGCAAACATCCTATCCCCGCTGGTCGCCTGCCGAACTCGTCGACGAACTGCGCGAGGCCGCCGAGGAGATCGCGCCCGAGCTGAACGGGATCCGCGCCGAGGAAACCCTGGAGGGTGAGTCGGCGCAGATGATCGAGGAGATGGCCGAGGCCTTGAAGAGGATCGCCCGGGGCGATCCGAGACCTCAGGAGATCGCCCGGGCGGCCTTGGCCGCCCAGACACCCCGCAAACCGATCGGGCGCCCGCAGCCGGCGGCGCGCAACCCCCCGAAGACGCGGCGCTGACGACGCGTCGCAGGATGTGCCCACGTGGCCCGTACCCGATGTCCCGACGGGCCGATCGATGCTCCGATCCGTGTGATCGGCGGATTGGGGAAACCGGGCCCTCGGCGGTCCTTCCAGACCAATGCGAGGTGGCGTGGCCGATACTGAACTGGTAGAACTCGCAATTGTTGCACTGCAATCTGTATGGGGCTCGTCGGGCCTATGCGTCCTGCAATTCACGAGGCGATTGGTCGAATGTCTGAGCCTGCCGGCGTCTTGATCCATCCGATCATCCTGTGTGGTGGCTCGGGCACGCGGCTTTGGCCGGCCTCGCGCGAGAGCATGCCCAAGCAGTTCACGCCGCTCGTCAATCCGGACAGCTCGACCTTCCAGGACACGGCCCGGCGCCTGGCCGATACCCGGGTGTTCTCCCGCCCCACCGTGCTCACCAGCAGCGATGCGCGCTTCATCGTCGCCGAGCAGCTGCAGCAGGCGGGCATCGCGGCCGACATCATCCTCGAACCCGAGCGGCGCGATTCGGCCGCGGCGGTCGCGGTCGCCACCCTGCACGCGGCGCGGCGCGACCCCGAGGGCGTCGTGCTGATCATGGCCGCCGACCACGTCATCGGCGACACCCCCGCCTTCGTGGCGGCCGCCGAGGCCGCCGCCGCCGGTGCCCGGGCCGGGGCGATCATGACCCTCGGCATCACCCCGACCGCGCCCGCCACCGGCTACGGCTACATCCGCGTCGGCGCAGCCCTGGCGGGCGGCGCGGGCAACCACGCGGTCGAGCGCTTCGTCGAGAAGCCCGATCGCGACGGCGCCCTGCGGCTGATCGACGAGGGCGCCCTCTGGAACTCGGGCTACTTCCTGTTCCGCGCCGACGTGATGCTGGCCGAGCTCGAGGCCCATGCCCCGGAGATCCTGGCGGCCACCCGCGCCGCGCTCGAGGCCGCCGTGATCGACCTCGACTTCGTCCGCCTCGACGCGGCCGCCTTCGGCCGGGCGCCCAAGACCTCGATCGACTACGCCGTGATGGAGCGCACCCGGCATGCCGGCGTGCGCCCGGTCTCCTTCCCCTGGTCGGATGTCGGCACCTGGGACGCGGTCTGGGACGTGCTGGCGCACGATGCCGACGGCAACGCCGTCCGGGGCCGGGTCGAGACGATCGACACGCGCGGCAGCCTGATCCACAGCGAGGGCGAGCACCTGACGGCGGTGGTGGGGCTCGACGACGTCGTCGTGGTGACCACGCCCGACGCCGTGCTGGTGACCTCGAAGGCGCGCTCGGGCCAGGTCAAGGATCTCGTCAACCGCCTGCGCGAGAAGGCGCATCCGGAGGCGGACGCGCATCGGCGGATGTACCGGCCCTGGGGCTGGTACCAGCGCATCGACATCGGCGAGCGCTTCCAGGTCAAGCGGATCATGGTGACGCCGGGCGGGCGGCTGTCCCTGCAGAAGCACTTCCACCGGGCCGAGCACTGGGTGGTGGTCAAGGGCACGGCGGAGGTGACGCTCAACGAGTCGGTGGTGCTGGTGCACGAGAACGAGGCGATCTACCTGCCGATCGGCTCGATGCACCGCCTGACCAACCCGGGCAAGATCCCGCTGGAGCTGATCGAGGTGCAGGTCGGTTCCTACACCGGCGAGGACGACATCATCCGCGTCGAGGATATCTACGGACGCTGAGGCGTCCGCGAGGATCGCCTCGACATCGGCACAATGGGAAATCTTCAGACCCTCGCCCATCGCGAGGGTCTGCTTTCCACTGGGCTTCGTCTCATCCGCCGGAACGACATGGTCGGGGCGGCATCGGCACAGACATGGCTTTTATGCGAACTGCCGCGATTGCGGATGGTGCCGAGCCATGAGCGCTTCCGTGCGCGCGCCATCGCCGCACGAGGTGGATCGAACCCACG
The DNA here is from genome assembly GCF_001422885.1 of Methylobacterium sp. Leaf104. GTDB lineage: Bacteria > Pseudomonadota > Alphaproteobacteria > Rhizobiales > Beijerinckiaceae > Methylobacterium. The sequence continues at coordinate 29,876 of NZ_LMMZ01000034.1, forward strand.
ATTCCGATGACCTGCCAATCCACGAAGGCCTTGCTGGGCTGATCGTTAGGGCAACCGGGCGAGACCCGGTTCCTATACCGGAATGCAAGGCCCTGAAATCGATCAGGATTCGTCGGGATTGACCTCGACCGCGCCGGTGACCCGTTCGATATCGAGCGACAGATGTGCTCGGAAGTGGACCTGCGCGCCCTCGCCGCGAACGATCGCCAGATAATCCTGGCGTTCGGCATCGACGCTGAATTCCTGCGCGATCTTGGCCATGATGCGCACGAGTTTGGTCCGCACGGCGTCCTCGTCGGACAACTCGAATCCGACCTTGTCCTTGACGAAATTCGCTCCGTCGTGGAGGTCGATGAAAAAGCGTGGCATTGACAATGATACCCGTGGGAATTTATCCCACTCTATAAGGTTAACCTAGGCCGTTCGAGAACCGAGTGCAATCGGTGGTTCCTGCTTAGGTCTCATACGAAACAGATTTGTCAGTTCCGGGTCCCGCGCAAGCGGATGACGATGTCGCGGCCCGGTCCCGGTCCAGGCGATCGACCGACTCGTCGAGCACGATGGGGACAAGGCCGCAGGCGTTGCGCTATCACGCCTCACCCACCCACCCGCTTCGGTTGCCCGCGCATGTTTTTTCCACTCTCGAAGCTGCTGTTCTTTCTCGTGACGCCTTCGAACGCGCTGATCCTCCTCGCGCTGGCCGGGACCGGCCTGGCGGCGGCGGGGTGGCTTCGACCGGGGTTGTGGCTCGGCGGCCTGGCGGCACTGCTGCTCCTCGTGGCCGGCCTGTCCCCCCTCTCGGCCTTCGTTGCCCTGCCTCTGGAGGAGCGCTTTCCGGCCTTCGTCGAGGACGACCGGCCGGTGACCGGAATCATCGTCCTTGGTGGGGCGATCGAGACGCGGCTCTCGGCGAGTCGCGGACAGTTTCTCCTCAACGACTCGGCCGAGCGTCAGGTCGCCCTGGCCGATCTCGCCCGGCGCTATCCGCAGAGCCGCCTCGTCTTCAGCGGCGGGAGCGGCGCCCTCGGCGGGAGCAGAGCCTCGGAATCCGAGCTCGTCGGGCGCTACGCCGACACGATGGGGCTGCCGCGCACCCGGCTCATCCTGGAGGACCGCTCGCGGAACACCCGCGAGAACGCAGTCTTCACCGCGGAGATGGTGAAGCCGCAGCCGGACGAGCGCTGGCTCCTCGTCACCTCGGCCTGGCACATGCCGCGGGCCGTCGGCTGCTTCCGGCAGGCGGGCTTCACGGTTGCGGCCTACCCGGTCGATTACCGCACCGGCGGTTGGGACGATGTCTGGCGCATCAACGGCTTCGCTTCGGAAGGGCTGTCACTCCTCGACGTGATCACGAAGGAATGGTTCGGCCTCGTCGCCTACCGGCTCGCCGGTTACACCGATGCCCTCTTGCCGGCCCCTCAGGTCTCGTCCGGTGCCGTCGCGACGGCGCCGAGCCGGTAGATGCCGCGGAAGTCGTCCGGGTCCTCCACGGGCTTGCCCTTGCGAAGGATTGCGACCTCCCCGGCCTTCGTCATCCGCACGGCGATCCGGCGGATCGGTTGCATCAAGGGGCTCCATTCCTCCGGTTGCGGCCCGCCCAGTTCCCGGGCCACCTCCGACGGACACACCGTCTTTCCGGCATCGCGCGCCGTGACGAGGCGCAGAATCGTCTCGGCGATCAGCGTCTCGGAGGGACCCTTGCGCTCCGGCCGTCCACCGGGCTTCTCCGCGACCTTCGGGGCGGGCGGGGAGACCGGTGCCTGCGGCGCCGGCGTCTTGGACCGCGGAGCCTTCGGAGATGAGGTGCGCTGGCGCGTCGGCTTCTTGGGAATCGTCATGGCTGCCATCCCTGCCCTGTCCCGTCGTCTTCCGCCAGCAGGGCCCCGCGAATTCGCGAGGCGAATTGCCGCCGCCACATCACCAGCACCACCGCCGTGGTCGTCAGCATGAGCAGCCAGGGGCTCACGAACCAGCCGAGATAGGCCAGGGCGAAGAAGAAGGCCCGCTGGCCGCGGGCGAAGTGGCTGCCGGCGGCGATGTTCATCGCGGCGGCCTTGCGGGCCGCACGGAGCATCTGCTCCGGGGTGGCGTCCGATCCCTTCGGCGGTACCGCGCCGAGGAGGATCGCGCCGTAATTGAACAGCCGATAGGCCCAGGAGAACTTGAAGAAGGCGTAGACGAAGACGACCGCCAGGCCTGCGACCTTGATCTCCCAGGTCACCCGCGTTGCGACGGCGCCGAAGGGGAGCGCGCCGAACAGGGTCAGGACGTCATCGCCGGAGCGCGACAGGGTCAGTACGCCGCCCAGCGCGATCAGTGAGGTCGAGGCGAAGAACGCGGTCCCGTTCTGCAGGGAAGCGTTGATGGTCGTGTCGACCACCCGGTTGTCCCGCCCGATCAGCTGGCGCGTCCACTCCGCGCGCTGCGCGTTCATGATCTGGCTGAGGCTGGTCCGCCGGCCGCGCATTCGCGCCACCGCGATGCCATAGCCGGCCCAGGCCGCCACGAAATAGCAGAGGGCGGCGAGGTCGAGATAGGAGAAGTCGGCGGTCAGCATCGCGTCCGGTCTCTGGACGGCCGATCTGCGGGCGTCCCGTCCGGGCGCTAGCGCGGATGCCGACGCCCTGTCCAGCGGAAGCGGGGCCGGAACGTGTCACGGGAAGCGGGGCGTCAGCGGATCGCGAAGCCGGGTTGTGGGGGCGCCGCCTCGCTCTCGGTCACTGCGATTTCCGTGACGCGGGCCCCAGGAGGCCCGTGGCGGCAGGCCTCCAGCATCCGCGCCACGGCGTCGGGCGACCCCGACAGGATGGCCTCGACGGCTCCGTCCGACCGATTGCGGACGTGGCCTGCGAGGCCCCGGCGATCCGCCTCTCCGCGCACCCACATCCGGTAGCCGACGCCCTGGACCCGGCCCTGGATGACGATAGCGACCGTTCGGATCTCGGGGGTCACGGTGGCGTCCTTCCCAGGTTCGGCGGGCCGGCGGGGCTGTGCTGCGCCGAACGTTAGGACACCTCGCCGGCGCGATGAAGTGCCCGACGCCGGCGAGCGTAACAGGGGCCTGGTTCCGGACCGGCACGGCTCGAAAACGGTCGGAGCCGGCGCCTTCCGCCGGCCGCGATCCTGGGCCGGCTCACCACCGGAGGGTTCGAGATCGTGCGTCAGCCGGCACGTCCGCGCTGCCAGGTCTGCAGTTCCGCCCGATAGGCCGCCGGCAATTGCGCGGCGCCGGCCGCGGCCAGCACGGATTCGAGGTAGCCCGGTCGTGGAGCGCCCGTGGCGCTGCTTCCGCCGAGGTAGATCAGCGCCCGCTTCGATCCGCCCGGCACCGAGACCGGCTGCACCGCCTTCGTGTAGAGGCCCGAGGCGACGCCCTCGTAGCGGTCGAGGGCCGGCACGTCTCCCAGGGACAGATCCCACAGTATACCGAACACGGTCGCGCGTGGGTCACGCACGACCGAGGCGTAACCCTCGCGCATGATGATGAAACGGTGCCGGTTGAGGCGGGCCTGCCCGATCAGGGTCGAGCGCGGGCAGCGCGCGGCCATGGCGCCGGCATCCATGTTCGCGCCGTAGGCGAAGTAGAGGGGCATCGACCGGTCCCGGGCTTCCGGTCCGGAGCGCGTCCCCAGGGGAGGCGCTCCGGAGCCGGGAGATCGTCAAGCGAATTCGAGGATGACCGCGTCGACCGCGAGACTGTCGCCTTCCTTGGCGGCGATCTTGGCGACGGTGGCGTCGCGCTCGGCGCGGAGCACGTTCTCCATCTTCATCGCCTCGACGATGGCCAGCGCCTCGCCGTTCTTCACCTCCTGGCCTTCCTTCACCAGGATCGCCTTGACGAGACCGGGCATCGGGCAGAGCACCTGCTTGCCGGAGCCGGCATCTTCCTTCACCGGCATCAGGGCGGCCAGGGCCGCCTCGCGCTGGGTGTAGACCCGGGCCTCGGCGGCGGCGCCGGCGTGCTGGAGGGCGACGCCGTTGAGCAGGCCACGGACCTGCATCGCCACGCGGGTGCCGTCGATCTCGCCCTGCCAGACCGGCTCGCCCGGGCGCCAGTCGGAGGAGACCGGCCAGGTGGCGCCGTCGGCGCCGGTGACGATGAGGGTACCGCCGACGGCGTCGACGGTGACGGGATAGGATTCGCCCGCCAGGACCACGACGCGGTCGCGCTCGAAATCCAGCAGCGCCGGATCGCGCATCTGGCCGGAGATGCCGCGCTTGCGCTGGTTCATCTTGTGGTCGATGGCCGCCGCCGCGGCCGCCATGCGCCGGGCGATCTCGCCCTGCGGCTCCGGGGCGACGAAGCCGTCCGGGAACTCCTCCGCGATGAAGCCGGTGGAGAGGTTGCCCGAGCGCCAGCGCGGATGCGCCATCAGGGCCGCCAGGAACGGGATGTTGTGGCGGATGCCCTCGATCGCGAAGGCGTCCAGCGCCTCGCCCTGCGATTCGATGGCCTCGGCCCGGGTCGGCGCCCAGGTGACGAGCTTGGCGATCATCGGATCGTAGTGGATCGCGATCTCGCCGCCCTCTTCCACGCCGGTGTCGTTGCGGACGATGGCGCCGCCGAATCGGCCCTCGGCCGGCGGCCGGTAGGTGGTGAGGCGTCCGATCGAGGGCAGGAAGTTGCGGGTCGGGTCCTCGGCGTAGACGCGGCTCTCGACCGCCCAGCCGTTGAGCTTCACGTCCCCCTGGCCCAGCGGCAGCGCCTCGCCGGCCGCGACCCGGATCATCAGCTCGACGAGGTCGAGGCCGGTGATCATCTCGGTGACCGGATGCTCCACCTGCAGGCGGGTGTTCATCTCGAGGAAGTAGAAGGACTTGTCCTGGCCGGCCACGAACTCGACGGTGCCGGCCGAGTCGTAGTTCACGGCTTTCGCCAGGGCCACGGCCTGCTCGCCCATCTTGCGGCGGGTGGCCTCGTCGAGGAGCGGCGACGGCGCCTCCTCGATGACCTTCTGGTTGCGGCGTTGGATCGAGCACTCGCGCTCGCCGAGGTAGATCACGTTGCCGTGCTTGTCGCCGATCACCTGGATCTCGATGTGGCGCGGGTCGGTGATGAACTTCTCCACGAAGACGCGGTCGTCGCCGAAGGACGAGGCGGCCTCGGACTTGGCGCGGGCGAAGCCCTCCGCCACTTCGCCGGACGAGTGGGCGATGCGCATGCCCTTGCCGCCGCCGCCGGCGGAGGCCTTGATCATCACCGGGTAACCGATCTCGTCCGCGATGGTGACCGCGTGCTCGGGGCTCTCGATGACGCCGAGGAAGCCCGGCACGGTGGAGACCTTCGCCGCCGAGGCGGCCTTCTTGGATTCGATCTTGTCGCCCATCGCGGCGATCGCGCCGGGGTTCGGGCCGATGAAGACGATGCCGGCCGCATCCAGGGCGCGGGGAAACGACTCGCGCTCGGACAGGAAGCCGTAGCCCGGGTGCACGGCCTGGGCGCCGGTCCGCTTGCAGGCATCGATGATCTTGTCGATCAGCAGGTAGGACTGCGCGGCCGGGGCCGGACCGATATGCACGGCCTCGTCGGCCATGGCGACGTGCACCGCATCGCGGTCGGCATCCGAGTAGACCGCCACGGTCTTGATGCCCATGCGGCGGGCGGTCTTGATGATGCGACAGGCGATCTCGCCACGGTTCGCAATCAGGATCTTGTCGAACATCTTTCCGCGCACTCTGGTCAGTCAGGGAACAGGCGGCGTCTCCAAACGCCCAAGCTCGTTCCCGTTAAAGCAGTTATGCGGCTTCGGGAAGCTGACTGATCCGGGGCAGCGGCCCGAATATGTAGGTGCGCCGCCGACATTCCGACGGTGCAATGCACCATCACATTTTGAATGCGAAATATCGGGCTGCCGGCTCTCAGGCAGCCAACAGTTCCCGGGTCCGCTCGTGATCGGCGGTGGCACGATTGGCCGCCAGCGCGAAGGCGATCAGGGCCTCGTCGCTGGCCTGGGCCTCGCGGATCACCTCGCGGGCGAGGCGGGCGGCGAGCCGGGTCGGGCCGCAGCCGGCGCGCAGGGAGCCGACGAGCCAGGTCGCGACCCCGGCGTCGATGTAGCCGGTGGGACGCTCGCCCCAGACCGCGAAATCCACCACGGCGGCGACGAGGTAGTCCCCGAAGGCCGGATCGGCGCTGGTGACGATGCGCTCCAGGGCGATCAGCATGTCGGCCTCGTCGCGGCAGACGAAGCCGTCGGGGAGAACCTCCCGGGCCAGGACCTTGACATCCTCGACCGTGATGCGGTCGGCGGCGACGATACGGTTACAGAAAACCTGAAGCGAAAGGTTTATCATGTCTTGATGCCTCCCCGGCTTTGTCTTGGCCGGTCTGTGTCCCTGTCGATGGTTCGACTATGCAGGATGGCATCGCTCAAGCGGTTAACGGGCAAATCTGAATCAATGTTCAGGTTAAAGCCTGCTCACGAATGAGCCTTTCGAAATCATGACGGTCGCGGCACCGGGTCGCCCGCTCAGCCGGCGGTCCCGGGACCGAGGATCCGCATGTCGAGGCGTCCCGCCTCGTCGCGGAAGACGTCGTAGGTCACGCGGTCGCTGACCGTATTGCCCTCGCCGAAGATGAGCACCCGCGGCTTCTGCGCGATCACGTCGTCGATGGAGCCGTAGGTCGCGGAGGCGATGATGATCTCGTCGCCCACCTGGCAGGTGCGGGCGGCGGCGCCGTTGAGGATGCAGCAGCGCGATCCGGCTTCGCCGTAGAGGACGTAGGTGCTGATCCGGGCACCCGACATCTTGTTCCAGATCTCGACGAATTCGAGGGGATCGAGGCCGACCTCCCGGCAGAACTCCGCGTCGAGCGTGATCGAGCCGTGATAGTTCAGGTCGGCACCGGTCACCCTGAGGCCGTGCAACTTGGCGCGGACGAAACTCTGCATCGATCGGCCCTTCATTGGTGCGGCCGCGTTGTTAATCGCCGCCGGCAGCCGACGCCAGCCCCGACCGCCGCAGCCGGATGCCCCGGGTCGCGGATGCGGGAGAATGGAGCGGAGACCGGCCGCCTCGGACCGGACCGCCGGGCTCGGGAGAGCGATGGCGTGCGTCTCACCCTTGCGGTCCACCCGCACGGGCGACCGGGCGCGATCGCGTGCCGGATGCGTCCCCGTGCGGCCAGGATGCGGTCCGGAGCCGCCCCGGTGCCGGCGGGCCGAGGGCCGGACGCCGCCCCCAGGCGCCGCGGCGGGCCATCGGCCGCCCGCCAGCCCTCAGGCGAGAGGTCCCTAGCGCACCACCACCTTCGCGCCGATCGGAACCCGGTCGTAGAGGTCGACCACGTCGGCGTTGAGCATGCGGATGCAGCCCGAGGACACCGCCTGACCGATCTTCTCCGGCTCGTTGGTGCCGTGGATGCGGAACAGCGTGTCCTTCTTGCCTTCGGCGAGGTAGAGCGCCCGGGCGCCGATCGGGCTCGTCGGGCCGCCTTCGAGGCGCTTCGGCAGGTCGGGACGGCGGGCCAGCATCTCCGGCGGCGGGTTCCAGTCCGGCCACTCGCCCTTGCGGTCGACCTCGGCCGTCCCGGCCCAGGCCATGCCGGCATGGCCGACGGCCACGGGATAGCGCACGGCCTTGCCGTCCGGCAGCACGTAGTACAGCCGGCGCTCCTTAGTGACCACGATGACGGTGCCGGGCGCCTCCTTCGTCGGATAGTCGACGGTGGCGCGGGCGATCTTCGGATCGACGGGCGCGGTGGGCGCCAGCTTCATCCAGGCCTTGTCGCGCTCCGGTCCCGCCAGGGGTGCCTGGGCGGTCGCGGGAACCGGCGTCGCGGCGGCGACCTGCGGGGCCGCCGGGCCGGTGGCCTGGCTCGCCGTCCGGGTGTTGCAGGCGCCGAGCGGCAGCAACGTGCCGAGGAGCAGAAGAGTGGCGGGGGCGCGCATGGGTCAGGGCCTGTCTCGACCCGTCGCTGTTCCGACGCGGTCTGATCGATTCGTGTTCGAACAGGTCTTGCACAAGCCAAGCCGAGCGCGCATCCCAGCAACGTGATCACGCGTCAGATGTGATACATTGGCACCATCTGTTGCATGGAAGCGTCAGATTGGCGGCTCGGAGGGACGACCGTGACGACGCTGTACGTGAGCCATCCGTCCGCCCTCGATCACGTCATGCCGGAAGGGCACCCGGAGCGGGCCGACCGCATCCGGGCGGTGGAGCGGGCCCTCGAGAACGAGCGCTTCGCCGGGCTGGTGCGCGGCCAGGCCCCGAGGGCCGAGGCCTCCGTGCCGAGCCTCGTGCATCCGGTCCCCTACGTTCAGGCGATCATCGAGGCGGCGCCGACGGAGGGCTACGTCCAGATCGACGGCGACACCCTGCTCTCGCCGGGGACCATCGAGGCGGCCTTGCGCGGAGTCGGCGGTGCCGTGCACGCGGTCGATGCCGTGATGGGGGGCGAGTGCGCCAACGCCTTCGTGGCCATGCGGCCCCCGGGCCACCATGCCGAGCGCATGACCGCGATGGGATTCTGCGTGTTCAACAACGCCGCCATCGCGGCGCGCCACGCCCGCGAGGCGCACGGCGCGAGCCGCGTCGCGATCGTCGACTGGGACGTCCATCACGGCAACGGCACGCAGGACATCTTCTGGGACGACCGAACGGTGATGTACGCCTCCACCCACGAGATGCCGCTGTTTCCCGGCACGGGCGCGGTCTCGGAGCGGGGCAACCACGACACCATCGTCAACGTGCCCCTGCGGGCGGGCGACGACGGCGAGACCTTCCGCGAGGCCTTCGAGGCCGGCATCCTGCGCCGCCTCGATGCCTTCGCGCCCGACCTCGTCATCATCTCGGCGGGCTTCGATGCCCACCACCTCGACCCTCTCGGCCATGTCGCGCTCACCGAGGGCGATTTCGGCTGGGCGACCCGGCGCCTGATGGCCGTGGCCGATCGTCATGCGGGCGGGCGCGTCGTCTCGGTGCTGGAGGGGGGCTATAGCCTCAAGGGGCTCGGCCTCTCCGTCGCCGCGCATGTCGATGCGCTGATGGGGCGCTGACCCGAGGACGCGCTCAGGCCACAGGCTCCAGGGCGAGGGAAGGCCTGTCCGAAGGGTCCGCCATGGCGACCGCGATCTCGAACAGCAGCAGGTCGATGAGCCGCCGCATCACCGGTGTCCCGGCCTCCTCGATGACGGCGCGCGCCGCGATGCAGTGGGCGGCGAGGACGTCGAGGGCTTCGCCCTGCGGGGACGGGGTCGCGATGAGCATGGTGGGGTCCTTTGCGGCCGCGCGTCAGGCGGCGAGGTAGGGGTAGGTCGCGGCGAGGACGGTGCCGGTGCGCCCGGTGAGGCTGCGCAGCCGTGCCAGGGTCCGCTCGTCGAACTCGGCGGTCGCCGCGATGATGTCCTCGCCGCCGATCGACTGCGGCAGGCCCAGCGGACGGGCGCGGAAGTGGAGCTGCACCACGTGCAGCAGGTAGAGGGTCGGCATCTGCAGCACGAGCTCGCGCACCCCGTTGGCGAGGCCCCACTCCACGATGCCGGAAAGCAGGGCGAGCGAGACCGGGTTGACCGCCTTGCCGCGACCGCGATGGGACCGCGCGACGGCCTGGCGGGTCCATTCCCAGGTGTCCGGGCCGCGCGGCAGCGTGCCCTCGCAGAGCTGGGGCAGCACGTCGGAGAGGAGGTGCGGCCGGGTCGTCGGCAGGAGACGGCTGTAGCCGATCACGCGCCCGGCCTCGATGGCGAGGAAGTGCATCGCGTGGGCCGTGTCGAACTGGTCGATCTCCCGCCCGTCGGGTCGGGCAAGGTCGAGCCAGCGCTTCTCCTCGACGAAGATCTGGTGTCTCAGGCGCCAGACCTGTTCCATCTCCTCACGAAAGCAGTATTCGTTCGCTGGTGTCACGATCTGGATCATGTCGATACCCCCGTCACCGAGGTCGTTTCTGACATGAACGGGACCGTCACAAACCTACGGGAATCCGTAGGGAGGCGCGGACGGACGTGCTGGATCGGGCCGGCGCGAAAGCCCGGCGGGGCGTCGGCTCAGGTGATGAGGCCGCGCCGCAGCGCGACCGCGACCGCCTGGGTCCGGTTGGTGGTGCCGAGCTTCGTGCGGGCGGAGCGCAGGTGGAAATCGACCCCGTGGGTCGAGATGCCCATGACCTCGCCGATCTCCCAGTCGGTCTTGCCCTCTGCCGCCCATTGCAGGGCCTCGCGCTCGCGCGGCGCGAGCTTGGCCGCCCGCGCGGCGGCGGCCGGCCCGCGCAGGCGCAGGAGATGGCCGAAGGCATAGGTGGCGATGAGGTGCAGCATCGGGCGGTCGCCCGGGTTCATCGCCAGGCGCTCGCCCGAGAGGCTGAACCCGGCGATCTCGCCGTCGAGCGTCATGAGCGGGACGGTGACGCCATCGCGCAGGCGGAAGTCGCCCGCCTCCTCCATGACGCGGCGGGCGCCGGCATCGTCGCCGAAGCGCTCGCGCAGGTCGCTCCAGGCGAAGGGCACCGTGCTGTCGGCGAGGTGCCGCACGGTGGGGTCGTGGAAGGCGTAGCCGCGGGCGAGGTAGCGCCGGCTCCACGCCTCGGGGAAGGTGTTGACCAGGACGTGCCCGTGCTGCTGCCGGGCCGGCGTGCCCTTGCGCGGGACCGTGCCGGCCATGGCGTTGGACACGCCGAAGGCGGCGAATTCGTCCACCAGCAGCCGTCCCACATCGTCGGCGCTCGCGGTGCGGTCGAGGGCCCGGAGGAAGCCCAACGTCTGATCCAGCGCTCGGCGCGTCATGGCATGTCCGGCATCGTCGCCCCACCCGAGTGAAAGCCGGTTAACTCTAGATTGTCAACGCGGACGCGATCGGGAGTCGGGCGGGTGGTCCGGCGCGCGCCGCGTCAGCCGAACAGGTCCAAAGCGGTGAAGCCGCGCGCCGCCATCCGCTCGGCGAGGACCCGCCGGTGGCAGCGCTCCGGCTCCCGCTCGAAGCACAGGAGGCAGACCGGGGTGCGGTCCGCCAGGGCGCAGAGTTCGTCCAGGGCGAGGCCGCCATCGGCGGTGTCGAGCACCTCCTCGCAGTAGATCCGGCGCATCAGCGCGGCGTCGTCCGCGCGCGCCGCCTGCCGCCCGGCCTTCGGCGTACCGAGGGAGCGGGCATGGGCGTAGCCGATGCCGGCGTCCTCCAGGCTGGTGCGCAGGGCGTTCTTCGAGAAACCCCGCTTGCGGGAATTCGCCACGGCGCGGACATCCGCCAGGGTCCCCACCTGGGCGTCCCGCAGGGCCGCGATCAGGCGCTCGGAATCGAGCCCTTCGTACCCGATGGTGAACAGAACCTTCACGGCATCCTCCCCTGCCCCAAACGCCGAGGCCCAGCCTGCACTTAGGGAGTGGAGGCCATGGGGGCCAGCGTGGACGTCCACCGCTCATGTGGCTCGTTCGACACGGCTTCCGGAAATCCGCCGCATTGCCGTCAAAGGTCTGTTAACCGCGCCCGGGTCATCCCTTAGCCATTGGTAGCGCGTAGAAGCTGGTGGGTCGGGCAACGATGCGGCTGTGGAACGGGACTGCCCCGGCACGTCAGAACCAGCGTGCGCCGCTTGCGGCCCTCCGGACCGGCCTGCGCCGGGGCGCGGCCCTGGCCGTGCTCTCGGCCCTGGCGGCCTGCTCGGGCAGCACGGATTTCTACCCCACCAAGGGTGACGCCAAGCCCCATCCCGGCGTGGCGCGGGCCAAGCAGCACCCGGTGCAGGGCATCGACATCTCCAAGTGGCAGGGCCCCGTCGACTGGATGTCCGTGCGCGCGGCCGGCACCCAGTTCGCCTTCATCAAGGCGACCGAGGGCGGCGACCACGTCGACGAGCGCTTCCGGACGAACTGGGAGGGCGCGGCCAAGGCCGGCGTGCCCCGCGGCGCCTATCACTTCGTGTTCTGGTGCCGCTCGCCGCAGGACCAGATGGCCTGGTTCATGAAGAACGTCCCCAACGATCCGACCGCCCTCCCCCCCGTCCTCGACGTGGAGTGGAACGGCCATTCGCAGCTCTGCCCGAAGAAGCTGCCGAAGGCCCAGGCCCTGTCGATGATCCGCTACATGCTCGACGAGATGGAGCGCTACACCGGCAAGCGCCCGATCATCTACACCGACATCACCTTCCACAAGGACGTGCTCGAGGACGAGCTGCCGGACTACCCGCACTGGGTCCGTTCCACGGCGGCCGAGCCGGAGCAGCGCTACGCCAAGCGCAAGTGGATGCTGTGGCAGTTCACCTCCACCGGGCGGGTGCCCGGCGTGCGCGGCGACGTCGACCGCAACGCGTTCTACGGCACGCCGGCCGAATGGGCCTCGTTCCTGTCGACGGATTGCGACCCGCGCGAGCACCGCAACCTCGCCGATCGCGGCCTCTGCACCGGCAAGTGATGCTGAGCGCCCGATCGCCCGGCGAAGTCATCCCGAGCGAGTGATCCCGGGCGCCCGACCGCAAACAGCGGGCAGCGCATCCCGGCGCCGACGCGCCGGGATGCGCGTTTGCGGCCCGCGTCAGGCGCCCGCGCCCATCACGGTCGCCATCACGGTCCCGTAATGGCAGGCGGTGGCGGCGAGCACGAAGGCGTGCCAGATCGCGTTCTGGTAGGGCAGGCTCCGCCAGACGTGGAAGATCACCCCCAGGGAGTAGAGCACGCCGCCGAGGGCGAGCATCCAGAGGGCGTCGCTGCTGAGGCGCCCGATCACCGCGTCGTAGGCGACGACGCCGCTCCAGCCGAGGGTGAGATAGAGCCCGATCGAGGCCCGGTCGTAGCGGCCGGGCAGGAGCAGCTTCAGGGCGATCCCGATCGCCGCCACTAGCCAGACCGTGCCGAGGAGGCTCCAGGCCGGCAAGCCGTCGCCCACGAGGGCGACCAGGGGCGTGTAGGTGCCGGCGATCATGAGGTAGATCAGGGCGTGGTCGGCGCGCCGCAGCAGCCACTTGCGCCGGGAGACGGGCCACATGTTGTAGGTGGCCGAGACGCCGAGCATCGAGACGAGGCCGGCCGCGTAGATCGTGACCCCGGCGCGCTCCAGGAACGAGAGCGGCGAGAGGGCGGCGATCACCACGATGGCGATGGCGCCGGCGACGCCGAGGGCGACGCCCACGACGTGCACGGCGCCATCCGCCAGGATTTCTTTCCGAGTGTAGTTCCAGGTCACTCCCGTTGGGCGTCCGTCGTCCGCTAAAAGCATCGCCGACCTCCGGTATTTCCGTAGAGGCTACGCTTCAACCTGTTGCCGCGTTCCCAGCGACAACTACCGAGTTGGAGCCATCAACAGGAATCTCTTCGGGTAAGGACTAACCAGGAAGGATGTTGGGGTAGCGGCTCGCGATGGCCATGGCCCAGACGGCGCCCAGGAGCCCCGTCAGGCCGAGCGCCAACCAAGCGTGCTTGCCATGACCTTGCTTCCTGTGAGGGGGTGTGGCGGACGGCCGGGTCGGAGCGGCGGCGGGTGCCGTCCGGGCCTCGGGGCGGGTCGGCTCGAAAGCGGGCGGGCGCCGAGTCTCGGTGTCCTGCATGCAGGGATCGTCCTTTCGCGGTTCAGAGGCGTCGGGAAGCGGACGTCGGACGCCCGGGCTTCGCTGTGACGGGGTTCGAACGTACGAGGACGATCGTGGTTCGTTGCAGTGCGGTCGCGATGTGGCGATCCGCACATGCCGGGTGGAGGTGCGGGGTCCTCAGGCCGCCTTGCCGGTGAGGGCTTCGTAGCCGAACGGCGTTGACGGGCGTCCGAGCGGCGTCGCGACGGCGGCTCGTCCTGTCCGGCGGGCATGGACCGTCGCCATGGTGAGGACCGCCATGGCGAAGACCTGATGGGAGAGCGCCGCCCAGAGCGGCACGGCCAGCAGCAGGGTGGTGATGCCGAGAACGCCCTGGGCGAGCACGAGACCGGCGATGCCGGTCGCACGGCGGGCCGTCCCGGTGCCCGGCCGGACCCGACGGGCATCGAGGGCATGGACCAGCGCGACGGCCAGGAGCAGGTAGGCGGTCAGGCGGTGGTTGAGCTGCACCAGGGCGAGGTTGTCGACGAAGTTCTCGATCCACGGCGTCCCGGCGAAGAGTTCCGCCATGGGCGGCACGAGGTGCCCGTCCATGCTCGGCCAGGTGTTGTACAGGAGGCCGGCCTTCGATCCGGCGACGAGGCCGCCGAGGAAGATCTGGACGACCACGAGGACCATGATGGCGAATGCCGTCCGCTGCAGGCGCGGCGGTCCGGCTTCGGCGGCGGCGTCCGACGGGCGCAGGCCGGCGGCGAGCCAGACGAGACCGGCCAGGATCAGGCTGGCGGTGGTGAGGTGGAGGGCGAGCTTCAACGGCGCGACGGCCGTCATGCCGGGCTGGAGGCCGGAGGCGACCATGATCCAGCCGATCGCGCCCTGGAGGCCGCCGAGGATCCCGAGCCCGAGGAGGCCGAGGCCGAGGCTGCGGGTCAGGGCGCCGCGCCACCAGAACCAGAGCAGGGGCAGGAAGAAGACCAGGCCGACGATGCGGCCGAGGAGGCGATGGCCCCATTCCCAGGCATACAGCACCTTGAAGTCGGACAGGCCCATGCCCTGGTTCAGGATGCGGTATTGCGGCGTGTCGCGATACTTCTCGAACTCCGCCGCCCAGGCCCCGGCCGAGACGGGCGGGATCGCCCCCGTGACGGGCCGCCATTCCGTGATCGAGAGTCCGGAGCCGGTGAGGCGCGTGGCACCGCCGACGGCGACCATGCCGACCACGAGGGCGGCCAGCAGGTAGAGCCAGATTCGCACGCCCCGCTGCCCGGAGGTCCTGCCGGTCGCCTGTTCGCCTGCTCGCACCGCGTCGTTCCTCGCATCCCGCGCGGGCGCCGATCGGCGCGCCGCGGATGGATGCGGGTTAAGCGAGGTAGGCGCTGTGGGCAACGCTCAGCGACGACGCACCGCCGGGCTCCAGGCCCCCGGCATCCAGGTCGCGCTGACGGGAGAGCGACAGCATCTCGAGTACGGCGATGACGATCCAGGGTCCCGCGATCCCGATGAAGAACGTCATGCCTGCAAATCCTCCTGCGCGCCGCGCGCGACAGCCAGAATAGGTGACGCACGAGGTTCGGCAAGCCGGAAAGCAAACCGAAAAGACAGTCTCAGAAGGCAGTGCGCGCCAACTTCCAAACCAGGAAGGCCAGGACACCGGCGCCGAGACACCGCCGCCAGGGATTCACGCCGCGCACGACCTCGTCGACGGCCCACCACGCGAGCGCCGCCGCGCCGAGGACGCGGAGATAGGGGCCGATTCGACCGCCCGGCCCATCGAGCCAGCCGACCACCGCGCAGCCGATGAAGATCAGCAGCGGGGCGTTCGGCCATTGTCCGATGGTGATCGCACCCGTCTGGCGGTTGCGAAAGAACCAGTCGATCGCGTTCAGGTCGGGACTCCGGTGTCGGCCTTGCGGGCCGGGGCGCAGATCTGCGGCGACACCTTGTCGAGATGCTCGCAGGCATTGCGAAGGTACCAGGCCCGCAACTCGGGCTGGCCCGGGGCCACGTACATGCCGACGAGCACGAAGGCGACCGCGCCGACGATGATGAGGGTGAGAAGACTACGCATCGGGGCAACTCCCAGGACCGGTCGGGCGCCCCTTCTCACCACCCGGGTCTCGGGGAGACCCCATCTCCGGGGGGAGTCCCGGACAAAGAAACAGCCCGCGCGCCGATCTCGGCATGCAGGCTGTATGAGCTTGGGAGGATCGAGAGGCTGTTGAGACCTGCCTGACAACGGCGCCGTCCGGCAACGGTTCCCGCACCGGATCGTGGAATCGCCTCAGGCGGCTTCGAACAGGGGCACGATGCGCATGCCCGGCACCAGGACGAGGCCCTTGTCGGTGATGCGGATCTCCGGAATCACCGAGAGCGGGATCAGATTGAAGCCCATATAGGGGATGGTGCAGCCGGCTCGCTCCCACGCTGCCTTGAGCACCCGCACCTCCTCGGCCACCGCCGTGACGCGCTTGTCCGACAGGAGCCCGGCCACCGGCAGCGGCACCAGGGCGACCACCGCTCCCTCCTCGACCACGCAGACGCCGCCCTGGATCGCGCTCAGGGCGTCGAGGGCGACGCGCATGTCCGCCTCGTCGAGGCCCGCGACGATGACGTTGTGGGAGTCGTGGCCCACGCTGCTCGCCACCGCGCCGCGTTTCAGCCCGAAGGCGCGCAGCAGGCCGTGGGCGAGATTTCCGGCCCGGCCGTGGCGCTCGATCACGGTGACGAAGCAGAGGTCGTTGGCCGCCAGCGTCGCAGGCCAGTCCGGCCCGGGCACGAGGTCGACGATCTCGTGGGTGAGCTCGATGCCCGGGAGCGTGGTGCGGATCGCGTTGATCCGGCACGGTCCCGCCGGCAAGTCCGGGACGAGGGACGGCAGCGGATCGGGCAGGTGCATGGTGGCGTAGGCCGGCGCCGGGTAGCGGTAGGGGCGCGACAGGGCGGCGTCGAGGATCGGCGTGATCCGCCGGTTCTCGACGACCAACTCGCCGCCATACCAAGTGGAATGGGGCACGAGGTCGTCGTCGAGGAGCACGAGATCGGCCCGGCGGCCGCCGCCGAAGCCGCCGATCTCGCCGTCGAGACCGTAGCGGGTGGCGGGGTGCAGCGACCCCATCGACCAGGCCTGCACCTTCGGGATGCCCATGCGCACCGCCTCGCGCACCACCCAGTCGAGGCCGAAGGCGAGAAGATCCTGCGCGTCGCGATCGTCGGTGCAGACGCAGATCCGCTTGGCGGCGGCGCCGTAATCCAGGATGGTGCCAATGCCTTTCGGCAGGCTGTGCCAGGGCGTGGTCGGCGGGCCGCCGCGCAGGTAGATCCAGACGCCCGCCTCCAGGAGGTCGTCGGCGATGTCGCGGTCGATGGCCTCGTGGGTGTCGGTGACGCCGCTGGCCGCATAGGCCGACACGAAGTCGCGCCCGTAAATGTGGCCTGAGACCGGGCGCCCGCGCTCCAGGGCGGCCTGGATGATGGCGTGGGCGCGGGGGTCGCCCTCGCAGACCGCCACGAAATCCATCTTCTCGCCGAGGCCGATCGCCTCCGGCCAGGCATCGAACAGGGCCGCGATCTTGGCCGCGTCGAGGTCGCCGCCCGCGGTCTCCAGTTCGGGCGAGGTCGCCGGCACCGTGCTGGGCACCGTGAGGTAGATGTTCAGGGGCGCCGCGCGGGCATCCTCAAGCATCCAGGCGATGCCGTCCGTATCGAGGACGTTGCCGATCTCGTGGCTGTCGCAGACGATGCTGGTGGTGCCGTTGAGGAGCGCGGCCTCGGCATAGGCGCAGGCCGTGACCATGCTGCTCTCGATGTGGAGGTGCGGGTCGACGAGGCCCGGTGCGAGCAGGCCGCCGCCGAGGTCGTGGCGCGGCGCGGCGCCCCGATGGGTTCCCGCCGGCCTCACCGCCGCGATCCGTCCGCCGGCGATCCAGACCTCGCGGTCGGGCAGGATGCGCTCGGAATAGGTCGAGAGCAGCCGGGCGCCGGTGAGGACGCGATCGGGCTCGGCCCGGCCCGAGGCCACGGCCGCGAGGTGTCGTGTCATCCGGCTCAAGGGTTCGACGGAGAAGCGCGTCAGCGGTCGCGTGTCGGTCATGCGGTCTCCCGATCCTCGAAGGGTCGGCATCGCCGCCCCGGCCACCCCCGCGGCGCACGCATCGTGCCAGACCGCGGACCCGCGCGACAGGCGCGGCGACCCGGAAGCCGGGTTGCCAAGCCGGCGCCGCGGCACCATTTAGGCGCCATGCCGGTCGCGACCCCGCGTCGCTCGATCGGAGACGGCCACGATGACGGGCCTGGGTGACGCCGGATGTACGCGCACCCGCCCCGTCCCATCCGTGGCCGTCGGCATTTCCCCCAGCCCCTGCAGTTCGAGCATCGTCCCGTCATGGCCAAGCGTACCAAGTCGAAACCGCAGGAGCGCGGCTCCGTCCTGTTCGACGTCGTCTACGACGACGAGTCCCGCGCCTCGAACCGGCGCGTGCCCATGGAAATCCTCGGCGGCCTCGACGGCGACGAGCCGGCCCGCCAGCTCATCGAGGACCAGGATCGCGCCATCTCGGAGAAGTCCGGCCGCCCCCTGCGGGCGATCCGCAGCCTGACCCGCTCGCCCGCCCGCGTCTCCACGGCCTCGGACGAGTAGGCCGCGCCCGTCCCCGCCGCCCGGACCAGCCCCGGGCCGGCGGTTCCGCCTTCAGGCCTTCTTGAGGAACGCCGCCTTCAGGACGAGGCCCTTCACCTTCTCGGCGTTGCACTCGATCTCGGCCGGATCGTCGGTCAGCCGGATGTTCCGGATCAGCGTGCCGCGCTTCAGGGTCGTCGAGGTCCCCTTCACCTTCAGGTCCTTGATCAGGGTCACCGCGTCGCCGTCGGCGAGCTTGGTGCCGTTCGCATCCCGGGTCTCGTCCATGAGCCCGGTCTCAGGCCTCGGGCCGTGTGTAGGGCCGGCCGGCATCGACGAGGGCGCGGTCGACTGCCTCGATGGCGAGCAGGATCCGGGTCAGGTCCTCGGCGGCCGAGGGAGCGGCGACCTCGCTGCTGCCGATGCGACGGGCGAGCGCGCCGCGCTGGCGGGCGAGGCTGTCCCGTGCCCGGTTCATCTGCTCGATCTCTTCCGACGTCATACCATGTTCCCCCTGAACCGGCCCGGCAGGGCCGCAGGAGCGATGCGGCCTTTGCGAGCCGAACGCAAGGCGGGCTCCCTCCGGATCGGAGCCTGTCTCAGAACAGGGCGCCCTGCTCGTCCTCGTCGCTGGAGCGCGGCTGCGCGGCGGGCGGCGCGTCCCGTCCGGCCTCGCCGCGCTGCGGCCGCGCGAGCGGTTCGATCAGGTCCGGTTCGTCGATGCGGGCGTTGTTCACACGGGCGCTGACGGGATCGAGGGTGAGCCAGTCGTTCGGACAGGGCCGGCACAAGGCCACCGCCGCATCCGGTTCGGTGCCGCGGGTGTCGA
The DNA here is from genome assembly GCF_001422885.1 of Methylobacterium sp. Leaf104. Taxonomy (GTDB): domain Bacteria; phylum Pseudomonadota; class Alphaproteobacteria; order Rhizobiales; family Beijerinckiaceae; genus Methylobacterium. Next base: position 48,776 of record NZ_LMMZ01000034.1, read on the forward strand.
GCCAGGACTCGATGGTCTCCGGCGCGAGGATCACCGGCATGCGGTCGTGGACGGCCGCCATCGCGCCGTTGGCGTCCGTGGTGACGATGGCCGCGGTGTCGACCTCCGAGCCGTCGGCCCCGAGCCAGTTCTCCCACAGGCCGGCCAGGGCCATCGGCGCCCGGTCGGCGCGGCGGATCATGAACGGGGTCCTGGTCGCGACCCTGCCCGTTCCCTCCCGGCGCCACTCGTAGAAGCCGTCCGCCAGGAAGACGCAGCGGCGATGGCGCAGGGCGCCGCGGAAGGTGGGTTTTTCCCGCAGCGTCTCGGATCGGGCGTTGATGACGAGGGGGAAATCCTTCGGGTCCTTGACCCAGCTCGGCCACAGGCCCCAGCGCACCAGGCGGAACTGGCGCCGGCCGCCCTCCGACAGCACCACGGGCACCGGCTGGGTCGGCGCCACGTTGTAACGGGGCGGGAAGTTCGGAACCTCGGGATAGCCGTAGAAGGCCCGGAAGATCTCCGGGGCCTGGGCGATGAAGAAGCGTCCACACATGGGCGGACGATCGGCAAATCCGACGCGATCGGCAAGGCCCGATGGGCTTGGATCGGTCTTTCCACGGCGGCGACCGTCCGGGTCCAGCGCGCTACAGCCAGCGCTTCCAGCGGAAGAACACGTATGGGAGCACGGCCGCGACGACCATCATGACCACCGCCATCGGGTAGCCGAACCCCCAGTCCAGCTCCGGCATGGCCTTGAAGTTCATGCCGTAGATCGACGCGATCAGGGTCGGCGGCATGAAGACCACCGCCATGACCGAGAACAGCTTGATGATGTTGTTCTGTTCCAGGTTCACCAGCCCGAGGGTGGCGTCGAGGAGGAACTGGATCTTCGAGGACAGGAAGGTGGCGTGCTCCTCCAGGGACTGGAGATCGCGCAGGGTGGAGCGCACGTCCTCGCGCAACTCGCGCGGGGCCTTGGCGGTGCGGTAGGTCGCCGAGAGCGAGAGCAGGATGCGCTCCATCGAGACCAGGCTCTCGCGCTGCTTCGAGATGAGGTCGCCGTGGCGCCCCAGCGCCCGGAGCGTGTCCTGCAGGGCGGTGTTGCGGGCGCTCGGGTCCTCCTTCTCCTCGAAGATCTTGCCCGAGAGCCGGTCGATGCGCTCGCCCTGGAGCTGGAGCACGTCCGCCGCCCGGTCGATCACGGTCTCGATCAGCCCGGCCAGGATGGTCTCGCCGGAAGGAACCGCCGAGGGACCGTTGCCCGTGGAGCGGCCGGCCCGCTGCGTGTACATCCGGAAGGCCTGCGGCTCCTCGTAGCGCACGGTCACGAGCCGGTTGCCGCGCAGGATGAAGGTGATGCCGGCCAGCCCCGGCTCCTCGGATTCGCTGACCTTGCTCAGCACCCGGCCGGTCATGTAGCGGGCGCCGTCCTCGACGTAGAGGAGTTCGGAGGGCTCGATGTCCTTCATCTCCTCGCGGGTCGGCACCGAGATGCCCATGAAGACTTCGACCTTGAGGTCCTCCTCCCGGCTCGGCCGCACCATGTCGAGCCAGACGGTGTCGTCGGGGATCGGCTCCTGCAATTCGAGGGAACGGCGCTCGAGCAGGGTCTGCCCGGCACCGGCGACCGGCTGGTGGATGAAGATCACGCGGGATGTCTCAGGCGAAGGCCCCGGGAGGCGGTGTGCTCGCATCCGGCACGAAGAAGTCCGGCGCAAGAGGGATGCCGGGTGTGACGCGGTATTTTGAAAAGTCCGTGACACCCTGCTCGGCCAGGAAACTGTCGTCGATGAGGAAGCGGCCGGTCACCTCCCGGGCCGGCAGGCCGAACAGCGCGTGGGCGGCGTCGGCCAGGATCTCGGGGGTGCGGCTCGCCTGCATCAGGGCCTCGCCGCCCAGCAGGTTCTTCACCGCCGCGGTGGCGATGGTGGTGCGCGGCCACAGGGCGTTCACCGCGATGCCCTGGCGCCGCAGCTCGCCGGAAAGACCGAGGACGCAGAGCGACATGCCGTACTTGGCGATGGAATAGGCCAGGTGCGGTGCGAACCACTTCTCGGACAGGTCGAGGGGCGGCGACAGCATGACGATGTGCGGGTTCTCCGCCTTGGCGAGGTGCGGGATCGCGTATTTGCTGACCATGTAGGTGCCGCGCGTATTGATGCCGTGCATCAGGTCGAAGCGCTTCATCTCGGTCTCGGGCGTCCGGGTCAGCGAGATCGCGCTGGCGTTGTTCACCACGATGTCGATGCCGCCGAAGGTCTTCGCCGTGGTCTCGATGGCGGTCGCCACGCTGTCCTCGTCGCGGACGTCGACGAGGAGCGGCAGCGCCCGCCCGCCCGCCGCCTCGATGGCCGCGGCCGCGGTGTGGATGGTGCCCTCCAGCTTCGGATGCGGCGTATCGGTCTTGGCCGCGATCGCGATGTTGGCGCCGTCGCGGGCCGCGCGCAGGGCGATGGCGAGGCCGATCCCGCGGGAGGCCCCGGTGATGAACAGGGTTTTGCCCTGAAGCGATCCGCTCATGTCTCAGGTTTCCTCGGCGTTGATCTGGAACCGGGACGGCCGGGTGCCGTCCGCATCGGTGAAGCCGTATTGGGCGGCGAGATCCCCGGCATGGAGGACCTGCCCGGCCCGGGTCGCGACGGCCGGGTCGGCGGCCAGGGCGGCGAGGGCGCGACCCGCATAGAGCGGGCTCTCCGTCGCCCGGTCGGCATGGCCGATGTCGACGGCGCGCTCGGTGCGCACGAAGCCGGGGGAGAGCGCGAGGGCCGTGACCCCGTGCGGCGCCAGTTCCTGGGCGCAGGCGAAGGCCAGCCGGTTCGTGGTGGCCTTGGTCAGGTCGTAGAAGATGTCGCCGAGGTAGCCCGGGGCGGTGTCGAACGAGACGAAGGCGAGGAGGCCGGCTTTCGCCGAGACCATCGCGGGGGCGACCGCGCGGGCGAGGAGCAGGGCCGGATAGGGGCCGCTCCCGAAGAAGTCCGAGAACGGTTCGGCCGAGCGGCGCCAGAACGGCGTGCCCCAGGCGGCGCCGTCGGCGTAGCGCTCGCCGTCATAGCCCTCGTTGCCGCCCCAGACGCTGGAGACGGCGAGATCGATGCGCCCGAACCGGCGCAGGACCCAGTGGACCAGCGTGTCGACCGCCCGCTCGCTGGTATGGTCACAGAGGTAGTGGTGGCCCTCGCCGCCGGCGGCGTCGACGGCCCGGGCGGTGTCCTCGACGACCTCCGGCCGTCCTTCCGTGCGCGGCCCCGTCTCGCTGGAGCGGGCGGTGACGATGACGGTGGCGCCCGCCTCGCCGAGTCCCCGGGCGATGCCTCGGCCGACGCCGCGCGAGGCACCGGCCACGAGGCAGATCCTTCCCCGCAGGTCGGGTGTCGGCCGGGCGTCGGGGCCGGCGCTCACGCCGGTTTGGCCCGGCCGAGGAAGCGCGCGAAGGCGGCCTGGGCTTCCGGCGCCCGCAGGCGCTCCTCGAAGGCGACGGCCTCGGCCTCGAGGGCGGCTTCCATGGCGGCCTGGTCGCCGCGGATGAGCGCCCGTGTCGCCTGCACCGCGCCGCGGGGCAGCCCGGCGAGGCGGGTGCCCTGGGCCTGGGCATGCTCCAGCAGCAGGCCGGCCGGCATCACCGCGTTGACGAGACCGAGGCCGAGCGCCTCGTCCGCATCGAAGCCCTGGCTCAGGAGCAGCATCTCGGTGGCCTTCAGGAGCCCGACCCGGCGCGGCAGCAGGTAGCTCGAGGCCGCCTCCGGAACGAGGCCGAGCTCCACGAAGGGCATGCGGAAGCGCGCGGCCGGGCTGGCATAGACGAGGTCGCAATGCAGGGTCAGCGTCGTGCCGATCCCCACCGCGATCCCGTCCACGGCGGCGATCATCGGCGTGCGGGTGCGGGCGAGCTGGCGGATGAACTGCAGGGCCGGGGCCTCGCGGAACGGCTTGCCCGCGCCCGCCACGAAGTCGGCGAGGTCGTTGCCGGCGCTGAACGCGCCCGGCGCTCCGGCGAACACCACGGCGCCGATCGCATCCTGCGCATCGGCGTCCGCGAGGGCGGCGCGCATGGCGTCGTACATGGCGCCGGTCAGGGCGTTCTTCTTCTCGGGCCGGTCGATGCGGATGAGGCGGACGCCGTCGGCCGTATCCGCGATCGCGATGTGCTCGCTCATGGTGCCCTGCCCCTGGATGATGGTCGATTCTTGGGCCGGCCCATTCCCGGCCCGGCCGGTCAGCTCGCCAGGGCGAGTTCCGCATCGTCGGTGAAGTGCCCGCCGGAGACGATGCTCGCCTCCAGCCCCTCGGCCGCGGTGAGGAGGTTGTCGGCAAAGAAGCGCGCGAGCGCGATCCGGCCGGCATGGGCCGGGTCGGTCCCGCCGGCCTTCAGGGCCGCGTCGGCGGCGAGTGCCTGGCGCCCGAGGCAGGCTCCGCCCTGCACGAGCCCGAACAGGCGCAGGTACGGCGTCGCCCCGGCCAGGGCCGCCTCGGGCCGGTTCGAGGCCAGCGCCTTGAGCTGGAAGCTCGTCGCCCGGTCCAGGCTCGCGATGCCGGCGCGCAGCCGGGCGCCGATGTTGCCGAAGGCCGGGTCGGGGTCCTTGAGGAAGCCCTCGGCGATCCGGCGCAGGCCGGCGATCTGCGCCCGCACCGTGGCGCCGCCGTTCAGGGGGAGCTTGCGGGCGACGAGATCGATGGCCTGGATGCCGTTGGTGCCCTCGTAGATGCCCAGGATGCGGGCATCGCGCATGTGCTGCGCGGCGCCCGTCTCCTCGACGAAGCCCATGCCGCCATGCACCTGGACGCCGAGCGAAGTCACCTCGTTGGCGATGTCGGTGGAGAACGCCTTGGCGACGGGGGTCAGCAGGGAGGCCCGGTCGTGGGCCGCCTGCCCCTCCGGACCTTCCGCCGCATCGAGGGCGGCGGCGGTGAGGTAGCAGATGCCACGGGCGGCCTGGGTGAAGGCCTTCATGGTGAGCAGCATGCGCTGCACGTCGGCATGGGCGACGATCGGGCTCGCCTCCGCGGCCCCCGGCGCCTTGCCCTGGCGCCGGTCGCGGGCATAGCCGAGCGCCTGCTGGTAGGCCCGCTCGGCGATGCCGACGCCCTGCAGGCCGACATTGAGCCGGGCCGAGTTCATCATCGTGAACATGCAGGCGAGGCCGCGATTCTCCTCGCCGATGAGCCAGCCGATGGCGCCGCCATTGTCCCCGAAGGCCATCGAGCAGGTGGGCGAGCCGTGGATGCCGAGCTTGTGCTCGATGCCCGAGCAGCGCAGGTCGTTGCGGCCGCCGTCCGGCAGCACCTTCGGCACCAGGAACAGCGAGATGCCGCGGGTGCCGGCCGGTGCGTCCTTCAGCCGGGCCAGCACGAGGTGGACGATGTTGTCGGTGAGGTCGTGCTCGCCGTAGGTGATGTAGATCTTGGCGCCGACGATGCTGTAGCGGCCGTCGCCGAGGGGCTCGGCCCGGCTGCGCAGCAGCGCGAGGTCCGAGCCCGCCTGCGGCTCGGTCAGGTTCATGGTCGCGGTCCATTCACCGGAGACGAGCTTGTCGAGGTATCGGCTCTTGAGGTCGTCCGAGCCGTGCCGGGCCAGCGCCTCGATGCCGCCCGCCGTGAGGAGCGGGCACAGGCCGAAGGCGATGCTCGCCGCGTTCCAGATCTCGTTGCAGGCGGCGTTGAGGACGAGGGGCAAGCCCTGGCCACCATGGTCGGGGTCGGCGCTGAGACCGTTCCAGCCGCCGGCGATCCAGGTCTGGTAGGCTTCGCGCCAGCCCGGCGGCGTGGTGATGACGCCGTCCTCGAGCGGCGTGCCGTGACGGTCGCCCACCCGGTTGAGCGGGGCGATGACCGATTCGGCGACCTTCCCGGCCTCGGCCAGGATCGCCTCGGCATCCTCCGCCGCGAGGTCGCCGTGCAGGCCCGCGGCGAGCGCGGCGTCGAGCCCGGCCACGTGGCGCAGGGCGAACAGCATGTCGGCCACCGGTGCGCGATAGGTCATGATGCTTCCTCCCGCGCCTTGATTGAATCGACGCGTGTCGCCCCGTGTTTGACGCATGGCCCGGCCGGGCGCTAGGCCCGGGCTCTCCCCCGCGAAGGGGTGTCAGCGAAGATAGTTTAGATATGAACGATCTTGGGTCAATCCCCGGCGATGCGATCCCGCCCGTGGCGACCCGGCGCTTGGTCGAAGACGAAGGGGGGATCGCGGCCGCGGCGGCCCTCCTCCGTGACGGACAGGCCGTGGCCTTCGCCACCGAGACGGTCTACGGCCTCGGCGCCGATGCCACCGATCCGTCGGCGGTCGCGCGGATCTTCGCGGCCAAGGCGCGCCCGCGCTTCAATCCGCTGATCGCGCATCTCGCCGACGCGCAATCCGCCTTCGCCGAGGGCGTGTTCGACGCCGCGGCCCGCAGGCTCGCCGAGGCGTTCTGGCCCGGTCCCCTCACCCTCGTGGTCCCGGCGGCCCCGGGCTGCCGGGTCTGCGACCTCGCCCGGGCCGGTCTGCCGAGCGTCGCGCTGCGGGTCCCGGCCCCTCGGAGCACCCGGGCGCTGCTGGCGCAAGTCGGCAGGCCGGTCGCCGCGCCGTCCGCGAACCGCTCGGGCCGGGTCAGCCCGACCAGCGCCGACCATGTCCTCACCGACCTCGACGGCCGGATCGCCGCCGTGCTGGACGGCGGCGAGACGCCGGTCGGCGTCGAATCGACGGTGATCGCCTGTCTCGGCGGGCCGCCGCGCCTGCTGCGGCCGGGCGGCCTCACGCGGGAAACCCTGGAAACGCGGCTCGGCTCCGCCCTCTCGGGTCCGCAGGGTGACGATACGGCCCATCCGGTTGGCCCGGGATTGCTGGCCTCGCACTACGCGCCGCGGGCGCACGTCCGACTCGATGCGACATCCGTGTCGAAGGAGGAGGTCGTTCTACTGTTCGGCCCGGATTCCCCGGCCGGCGCCGAGGCGGCGCGGGCGTGCCTCAACCTCAGCCCGTCAGGCGATCTCGCCGAGGCGGCGGCCAAGTTGTTCTCCGCCCTGCGACAGCTCGACGGTGTCGCGGCATCGGTGATCGCGGTTGCGCCGATCCCGGAACGGGGGCTCGGCGAGGCGATCAACGACCGGCTTCGCAGAGCAGCGGCCCCACGCTGAAATTTTTTCCGGAATTCCTTGGAACCCGAGGCGCGGGAGCACGTTTCAACCGTACGAAGGCCAGTTCAGCCCCCAATGGCCTTTTCCCTTCCAGGGCTCGGAGCGATCCGAGCCTTTTTTCTTGGGCGCCGTCCTGGAAGCCGTCGCAGAATCAACCGATCTCCGCGATCTCGCTCTCGTGCCCGTTCACCTCGACGACATCGCCCACGACCTTGCCGGTCAGCGCGCGCGCCATGGGCGAAACGTAGGAGATCGTGCCCTGCGCCGGATCGGCCTCGTCCTCGCCGACGATGCGGTAGGTTCGGCGGCTGTCGTCCTCGGCCAGGATCGTCACGGTGGAGCCGAAGCGGACCACGTCGCCGGGCTCGGCCTCGACCAGCTGCGCGGAGCTGCGCCGGGCCGTCCAGTAGGCGAGGTCGCGGTTGACCCGGGCGACGTCCGCCTGCGCGTCCGGCGTCAGGGCGGAGAATTCCGCCTGCAGGCGTGCGACCTCTGCCTCGATCTGGGCCAGGCCCTCAGGGGTGACGAAGTTGGGGTGGGACGAGATCTGGCGCTCGGGAAGATCCTCGAACACCGCGTCCCCGTCACGCTCACGAACGAATGCTTGGCTCATGAAGCCGAAAACGCCCCGCCGGCGCCCAGCGTTCCATCGCGCTCACGCGACCTCGACCACCGTGCGTCCGCGGACCCGTCCGTCCAGGATCGCCTCCGCCACGGTGTCGACCCCGGGCAGCGGCACCGTCTGGGTCATCGCCGCCAGCTTGTCGTGGTCGAGCTCCCTGGCGAGGCGTCCCCAGGCCGCCCGTCGCTTCGCCTGGGGCGTGGTCACGCTGTTGACGCCGAGGAGCGAGACGCCGCGCAGGATGAAGGGGGCGACCGATGTCGGCAGGTCCATGCCTTGCGCCAGCCCGCAGGCCGCGACCGCGCCGTCCGCCTTCGTTCCGGCCAGGACGTTGGCGAGGGTCACCGAGCCGACGGCGTCGATGGCCGCCGCCCAGCGCTCCTTGGCCAAGGGCTTGCCGGGCTGGCTCAGCTCCGCGCGGTCGAGGATCTCGGCGGCGCCGAGGCTGCGCAGGTAGTCGGCCTCCGAATCGCGGCCGGTGGAGGCGATCACGTGCCAGCCGGCCCGGGCCAGCAGGGCCACCGCCACCGAGCCCACGCCGCCGGAGGCGCCGGTGACGAGGACCGGCCCCTGCGCCGGATTCACGCCGTGATGGTCGAGGGCCATCAGGCAGAGCATCGCGGTGTAGCCGGCGGTGCCGATCGCCATGGCCTGGGCGGCGCTCAGGCCCTCCGGCAGCGGGACCAGCCAATCGCCCTTGACCCGGGCGCGCTGGGCATAGGCTCCGAGATGGGTCTCGCCGACGCCCCAGCCGGTGAGCACGACGGCGTCGCCGGGCTTGTATTCAGCGTGGTCCGAGGTCTCGACGATGCCGGCGAAATCGATGCCGGGGATCATGGGGAAGCGGCGCACCACCGGCGACCTACCGGTCATCGCCAGCCCGTCCTTGTAGTTCACCGTGGAGTGGGTCACCCGGACCGTGACGTCGCCCGCCATCAGGTCGGCATCGTCGAAATCCCTGAAGGCGAGGGACTGCCCCGTCTCGGTCTTCTCGACGACCCAAGCCTTGAACTGACCCATGGCAGACCTCCCGTTCACGGGTCTGAGGTGTGGCACGGGCGGCCCGAATCAAGCGGCCCCAAGCGCGGTAGCGTCCGAGGCGCGTGTTCGATCGCGGCGGACGGCTCAGTAGCCGTCGTAGATGCTGCCCGACGAGAAGCCGAGGCCTACGCCGACATCGGCCGAGCTGGCGCCGGTGATGCCGAAGGCATCCGGGAGCGAGCCGACGGCGAGGCTGGGACCGAAGGCGCCCGGGTATCCGCCCTGGCCGTAATTCGCCGGGACCCAGCCCGATCGGGCGGGCTGGACCAGGACGCGGCGGCGGACGCTGGCATATTCCGCCGGGATCGTCTCGGGGATCGCCTGCGCCGGCTGGACCAGGACGCGGCGACGGCGGACGGCGTATTGCGGCGGCACGTCGACCCAGCAGCCGATCAGCTCGCCATAGGCGTCGCGGCGGGTTTGCCAGACCCGGCCGCCCGGCGCCACGAGCACCCGCTCCGAGACGGTCTCGTAGACGGGGGGAACCGTGCGGTAGACGGTCTCGGCCGGACGGACGAGGACGCGTTCCGACACGGCGCCGTAGACCGGGGGGGTGTTCACGCGGCGGTAGCACTCGGCGCCGCCGCAGCCGCCGGCCTGGGCCGAGGAGAACGGGGCCGAGGAGAAGGTGAGGACGGCGCCGGCGATGGCGGCGAGACTGATACGGGCTGCGACCGGCGTGGTCATGACGGGTTCCTCGGATCGTGACGCTGTACAGGACGGGATGGCGCGCGAAGCCCGCGCGCATCTCGACGTTCCAGAGGCCGCCAAGTTGCCGCTCGATCAAGCTGTATCGAGACTCAAGGTAAAATTAACCCAAGCTTAGGACTACTTAGAAGTTTCACTGCGTAGGTAAAAACCCGCGGAACTGTCGCGAAAGTCAGGTCTGCCCACGCTTGAGCTGGTAAAAGATGTGCCGGCCGATGACGTCCATCTTCTTCAGCCGGCGCGACCAGCCGGGTTTCACGTAGTCCGCATGGTAGTGCGTCGCCCCGCCGACCTCGCTCAGGTAGGTGCGTCCCTCGATCACCGCACTCGCGATGCGGGTGGCGGTCTGCCAGGACGGCCCGTCCGTGACCCGCAGGGATTTGCCCTCGCAGGCGAAGGAGAATTGGCAGCCCATGTAGCGGTGCCGGTTCTGGTAGACGACGCCGCAGACATTGCCCGGATAGAGGCCGCTCTTCACCCGGTTGAGGACGACCTGGGCCACGGCGGCCTGTCCCTCCTCGGATTCGCTGCGGGCCTCGAAGTACACCGCCTCGGCGAGGCAGCGCTGCTCGCGGTCCATGGCATTTGGGCCGATCAGGTCGGCGTAGCGGTGACGGGCGATGTCCGGGGGCGTGGCGGCGCCCGGCGTGGCCCCATCCGCCTGGGTTCCGCGCGGCGACAAGTCTGGGAAGGCGAGGCTCGCGGCGGCGATCTCGATCGGCGTCGCGTCGGCCGGGGCGGGCGTGGTCGAGGACAGGGCTTCGGCGCGGGGGATGGCGGGCGTCGCCCCGTCCTCCACGGCGACCACCGAGCCTTCGCCCTCCCCGCCGGGGTCGAGACCGAGATCGGGTGCCGGCACGAAGCCGGCGTCGAGATCGGGATTCCACGTGGCCGAGCCGGCCGCCAGCAATCCGCTCGCCGGGTCGGCGAGGCTGGCCCTGACCACGAGGGCCTCGCCCCGGCCCTCGGGCATGGCGATGCCGTCGGCACCGCCGCGGGCGTAGACCCGGTGCGGCGCGTGCGAACGGGTCTCTGTCCCGCCGAGACGCGCGCCCGGGGAGGCCGTCGCCAGGAGACGGCCCTGCCCGGCGGCCCATCCGGCGGCACCCGGCGCCATGTCCGTGCCGGCGGTGGCGGTGAAGGAGACGAGCAGCCCGATGCCGGCCGCCCAGGGGGTCATCGCGGCGCTGAGCCAGCGCAGATGCGACGCGCGTCGTAACCGTTTCGTACCCACGCCACCGACCCGCACCAGGATGCCAAACGCTCGGGTCGCCGGCCCCACGGGAGGGGTGAGGCGACCGTTGCGTTCAACTATCGTGCGGTATGGTTGCGGAGCGGTTAAGCGCCGCCGTCAGAGCGCGCCGGGGCGTCCGTGCAGCGCCGCAAGGTTGCCGACCAGCGTGGCCAGACCGGAGCGAGCGCTCTCCTGGGCGCCGGCGATGCGCTCGGCATCGGCTCCGCTCTGCGTCGCCACGGCGAAGACGAACAGCGCCACCGTCGCGAGGCCGCCGATGGCGGCCACGACCCAGAGATAGGCCTGCTGCATCGCGCGGGGCAGCGGCACCGCGACGGGATTTTCGTTGAGGAACAGAGGAGGTGGGCTGGTATCGTTCATGCCGGCGATCCCACGCGGTGGCTGCCGCCCTTGTGAGCAGGGTTGCCTGCGCGCAACGGTCTGGCACTAGCACTGAACGTGCCCGCGCGGAATCGGTTCGCCGCGTTTTCGACAATTTGTTGAACGGTTCGTTTCACGCCCGTCCGGGGGCGGCGCGGAGCCACCTCCGGACGGGGTGAGAGCAGGTCGTGGAGCGCCTACTTCGCGCCCTTCGCGGCCAGCGCCGCCTGGGCCGCCGCGAGGCGGGCGATCGGCACCCGGTAGGGCGAGCACGACACGTAGTCGAGGCCGACCTCCTGGCAGAAGGCCACCGAGGCCGGATCGCCGCCATGCTCGCCGCAGATGCCGAGCTTGATGTTCGGCCGCACCGCGCGGCCGCGCTCCACGCCGATCCGCACCAGTTCGCCCACGCCCTCCTGATCGATGGAGATGAAGGGATCCGCCGAGAGGATGCCCTTCTGGGTGTAGGCGCCGAGGAAGGTCGCGGCGTCGTCGCGCGAGATGCCGAGGGCGGTCTGGGTCAGGTCGTTGGTGCCGAAGGAGAAGAACTCCGCCGTCTCGGCGATGTCGCCGGCGCGGAGCGCGGCCCGCGGCAGCTCGATCATCGTGCCCACTTGGTAGTCAAGCGTGCCGCCTGTTTCGGCAGCGACGGCCTTCGCCATGGCGTCGATGCGCGCCTTGACGATGTCGAACTCCATCTTCGTGAAGACCAGCGGCACCATGACCTCGGACGTCACCGGCGCGCCGGTCTCCTTGGCGGCCTGGACGGCAGCCTCGAAGATGGCGCGGGCCTGCATCTCGGCGATCTCCGGGAACGCGATGGCGAGGCGGCAGCCGCGGAAGCCCAGCATCGGATTGAACTCGTGCAGCTCCGTCATCCGGCGGCGCAGCTTGTCCTCCGACACACCCATGCTGGTGGCGACGTCCCGCACCTCCGCGTCGGTGTGCGGCAGGAACTCGTGCAGCGGCGGATCGAGCAGGCGGATCGTGACGGGCAAGCCCGACATGATCGTGAACAGCTCGACGAAGTCCTGGCGCTGGTAGGGCAGGATCTTGGCCAGTGCCGCGCGGCGGCCCTCGACGTCGTCGGCGAGGATCATCTCGCGCACGGCGACGATGCGGTCACCCTCGAAGAACATGTGCTCGGTGCGGCAGAGGCCGATGCCCTCGGCGCCGAAGTTGCGGGCGGCGCGCGCATCGGTCGGGGTGTCGGCGTTGGTGCGGACCTTCATGGTGCGCACCTTGTCGGCCCAGCCCATCAGGGTGGCGAACTCGCCGGACAGGGACGGCTCCAGCATGGCCACCTCGCCGAGGAGGACCTGCCCCGTCGAGCCGTCGATGGTGATCTTGTCGCCCGCCTTCAGAGTGGTACCGGCCACCGAGAGGGTGCCGGCCTTGTAGTCGACGCGGATCGAGCCGACGCCGGAGACGCAGGGCTTGCCCATGCCGCGGGCGACCACCGCCGCGTGGCTGGTCATGCCGCCGCGGGTGGTGAGGATGCCCTCCGAGGCGTGCATGCCGTGGATGTCCTCGGGCGAGGTCTCCACGCGCACGAGGATACATTTGCGCTCGGCCTTGCGGGCGGCCTCGGCATCCTCGGAATTGAACACGATCTCGCCCGTGGCGGCGCCCGGCGAGGCCGGCAGGCCGGAGGCGATCACCTTGCGCTCGGCCTTCGGGTCGATGGTCGGGTGCAGGAGCTGGTCGAGCGCGGCGGGCTCGACGCGGCCGATGGCCTCCTCCTCGGTGATCAGGCCTTCCGCCGCGAGGTCGACGGCGATCCGCAGGGCCGCCTTGGCGGTGCGCTTGCCGTTGCGGGTCTGGAGCATCCAGAGCTTCCCGCTCTCGATGGTGAACTCCATGTCCTGCATGTCGCGGTAGTGGGTCTCGAGGAGACCGTAGATCCGCACCAGCTCGGCGTAGGAGTCGGGCATGGCCAGCTCCATCGAGGGACGGTCGGACTTGGCCTCGATGCGGGCCTTCTCGGTGATGTCCTGCGGGGTGCGGATGCCCGCCACCACGTCCTCGCCCTGCGCGTTGATCAGGAACTCGCCGTAGAGGGCGCGCTCGCCGGTGGACGGGTTGCGGGTGAAGGCGACGCCGGTGGCCGAGGTGTCGCCCATGTTGCCGAACACCATGGCCTGGACGTTGACGGCCGTGCCCCAGCTCTCCGGGATGCTGTTGAGCTCGCGGTACTTCTTGGCGCGCGGGATCATCCAGGAATCGAACACCGCGCCGATGGCGCCCCAGAGCTGGTCCTCCGGCGCCTGCGGGAAGTCGGAGCCGTGCTCGGCCTTCACGATGGCCTTGTACCTGCCGACGAGGTGCTTCCAGTCCTCGGCCCCGAGTTCGGTGTCGAGGCTGACGCCCTTGCCTTCCTTGTAGTGCTCCAACGCCTCCTCGAAGGCATGGTGTTCCACGCCGAGGACGACGTTCGAGTACATGGTGATGAAGCGGCGGTAGGAATCGTAGGCGAAGCGCGGGTCGCCCGCGCCCTGGGCGAGCGCCTCGACGGTGACGTCGTTGAGCCCGAGGTTGAGCACGGTGTCCATCATGCCCGGCATGGAGGCGCGGGCGCCCGAGCGGACCGAGACGAGGAGCGGGTTCTCCGGGTCGCCGAAGCCGCGCCCGGTGAGCGCGCCGACCGCGTCGAGGGCGGCCTTGACCTGGGCCTTCAGCTCGTCCGGATACTGCTGTCCGTGATCGTAATAGTAGGTGCAGACTTCGGTCGTGATGGTGAAGCCGGGGGGAACCGGCAGACCGAGATTCGACATCTCGGCGAGGTTCGCGCCCTTCCCGCCCAGGAGGTTGCGCATGGACGACTGGCCCTCGGCCTTGCCGTCACCGAAGGAGTAGACCCACTTGCCCATCTGTATCCGTCCGCTTGCAGGAGTGAACACTGCCCCATGCCTAACACGGCGGGTTGGACCATCTTCTGCTGCAACGCAAGATGAACGTCTTCTCCAGGCCGGGACAGCGTGACGCTTCGGGTCGGCTGTAACGGAGCCGTTGCCCGATCAGCCGAGCGCGCGGAACACGCCGAGGCCGATCAGGCCCACCAGGATGAGGTAGATCGCCACGATGAAGTTCAGCAGGCGCGGGACGATGAGGATCAGCACGCCGGCGGCCAACGCGATGACGGGCTGAAGGCTGGAGATCGTGATGGTCATGGGGCGCGCTCCGGCACGGCTTCAGGACTTGTGTGAGCCGCGAGGCGGCTCAGACGCGGTACTTCCCGTTGCGCTTCACCAGGACCTGCGTGCCCACGGGGACGCGCTCGTAGAGATCGACGATGTCCTCGTTGAGCATGCGCACGCAGCCCGAGGACATCTGCTCACCGATGCTCCAGGGCTCGTTGGTGCCGTGGATGCGGAACAGGATGTCGCGGTTGCCCTGATAGAGGTAGAGGGCGCGGGCGCCGAGGGGGTTGTCGACGCCGCCCTTGCGGGTGCGCGGCAGGTCCGGGTTCAGGGAGACCATGGTGGTGGTGGGGCTCCAGTCCGGCCAGACGCCCTTGCGTCCGACCCGGGCCTGGCCCTTCCACGAGAAGCCGAGCTTGCCGACGCCGACGCCGTACTGCACGGCCGTCCCGTCCTCCTGCACCAGGGCGAGTTGCCGGTTGTCGATGTCCACCACGATCGTGCCCGGCTTCTCCGGGCCGGTGTAGCGCACCACCTGCCGGCGATACTTCGGATCGAGGCGCGACTTGTCGACCAGCGGCACGTCGTAGGGCTTGTCCGGCATCGTGCCGGTGTACCAGGCGGCCTCGTCGTCCTGGGCCAGGTTCACGGGGCCGCGCGACTGGCAGGCCGCGAGGGGTGTGATCAGGATCAGGCCGAGGGCGAGGCGGCGGGACGGCATGGACAGCTCCACGTTTCGATGCGTCTGACGACGGCTTCGTCCCTGACTAGCGCTCCCCGGCCGCGGACGTTGTGTCATTCCCGCCGCAGGTAGGATGTTGCGTATCGGGCAAGGCCCTGCCGACAGGCCTCGGGAGCGCAGGATGGCGGCGGTCTGACCCGGTCCCTGCGGCGCGCATTGCATCGCGCGGGCCGGGGTTCCATGATCGGCCTAGGCCGATGACGGCGACGGAGCGCAGGCGACGATGGTGGAGACGCAGGTGCTTGCCGAGATCGAGGCCGGGACCGCCCTGGCGGACCTCGCCCCGGCCGTCCATCTCGACCATTGCGTCATCCACGTCACCGATTGGGAACGCTCGAACGCCTTCTATCGCGACGTGATGGGCGCCGAGATCATCCCGCGCGGCCCGGCCTTCGCCTACCGCTTCGGCGGCGTTCAGCTGAACGTGCATGGGCCGGGCGTCGACGCGACGCCCCTGGCCCGGCATCCGGTGACGCCGGGCAACAGCGATCTCTGCTTCCGCTGGTCGGGGACGATCGAGCAGGCCGCCGACCATCTCGCATCGCAGGGCGTGGCCGTGGAGCTCGGTCCGGTCACGCGCCACGGGGCGGCCGGGGCCGGCCTGAGCATCTATTTCCGCGATCCCGACGGCTCACTGATGGAGTTCATCACCTATCCGCAGCCCTGAGGCGACGCGCGAGGCGCAGTTCGCCCTCAGCCCTGGCTCTGGGCGAGCTGCTGATTGGTCTGCTCCAGGCGCAGTGCCAGTTCGCGCATCACCGCGATGGCGATGGGCGGGAACTGCCCCAGCAATTCGAGGAACACGGTGCGGTCGATCCGCAGGGCCGTCGTCGGATCCACGGCGGCGACGGTCGCCGAGCGCGGCTGGTCGGCGAGGATGCCCATCTCGCCGACGAGGGCGTTCGCCCCGAGGAGGGCGAGGCGGAACGGCCCCTGGGGACTGTCGATGGAGACCTCCGCCGATCCTTCGAGGAGCAGGTAGGCGGCGTCGGCCGCGTCACCGCGGGCGAAGAGCTGCTGGCCGGATTCGAAATGCACGCGCTCGCTGGTGAAGGCGAGGAGCTTCAGGCGCGACGGTTCGACGCCGCGAAACAGCGGCACCTGACGAAGGGACGAAACCTCGGTCTCGAGGGTCATGGGTCGGGCTCCCGTGGCGCGACGTCCCTCCGGGCACGGCACGATCCTGGTCCATCCAATGCGGGTCGCAGCGGCTTTGTCCATACCCCGCCCCGTCGCGCTCTGTCCGCGCCGGCATATCACCGCGAGGGATCGTGGCCGAACGGTCCAGATCAGCGAGAGATCTAACGGTTAAGCTTGGATTAATCGCCAATCGTGGCGGCCGCGACTGCTCGTCCACCGATCAGATGAGGAACCATCGATATTGGCAAAGGTTGTCTTGGCAGTGAACGCAAAGCTGAGGAGGCGCTGATGGCATCAGGAAATTCCACCTCGAAGCGAGGTTTCGCGTCGATGGACCTCGAACGGCAGCGGGAGATCGCGAGCAAGGGCGGGCGCAGCGTGCCCGCGGAGAAGCGCTCCTTCTCGCAGGATCGCGAACTCGCCTCCAATGCCGGCCGCAAGGGCGGCCAGTCGAGCGGCTCGGGCCGCCCTGGCGACGAGTAAGAACTATTCTGGCGCGTGGCCTTCAGGGCCTCGCGCCATTCTTTGGTCGACGACGCGTCAACGAAAACGCCCCGTTCCATCAGGACGGGGCGTTTTCGTTGCGATCGATTATCCAGGGGGAGGCTTGGTCAGGTCATGCAGCGGCCCGGAACCATGCGGCGGGCTTCCGGCCCAGCCAGTGAGCTGATCGACCGCTCGCACCCTTCCTGCAGGGGCTTGCGCAGGCGGGGCATGTCCTTCTCGCTGGCGGTCCGTCCGATCTCGGGTGCGGTGGATTCGGACCGCGGTGCGACGCTCGGAACGGAGGCGACGTGCAGCGGCCGCGATGTGGCCGGAACGACACGGGTCTCGGAGGAAATCTGATCGGCGACCAAGGCCGGGGGCGTCGCGGTCGGAGCCCACTGATCCGCTGCCTGACGGACGGTCGGCTGGATCAGCAACGTCAGAACGGCGGCCGGCCCACTCACGCTGAGAAAGAAGCGAGACCGAGACATCGTCGTAATCTCCGCGCAAAGCTTGACAGGTTGTCCGTTCAACGCGTCTCGGAAACAACGGTTCCTTAACCATCGTGAACTGAAAAACCGAGCCTTAACGGGTTGGGTCGCATTTTCTGGATTGGTCGCGTTTCGGCTCGCCCCTCATGAGCGGAGTGGCGAAAATGCATCTGGAAAGATAAAAATTCCGTCCGCACGGCACAGGTTCGGAACTGGAGCTGTCGCGCGCCGTTGTCCCAGCACCCGGCCGCCTGGTCCTCCCCCGCATTCCCCTTGTGCATTGGCCGGAACCTTCCAACGGGTCGGACATCCTCCGACCCGTTTTTTTGTGGGTCCGGTGCTGGGAACCAGGACCGAAGGCGTTTCGGCACGAAAAAAACCCCGGTGGTCGGACCGGGGTTTCTGCGCTGTCAGGAAGTGACGGTCGGCGCGCGTCGTGCGCCGGACGTCGTCAAATCAGGCGGACTTCGCCTCGCGACGGCGGGCGCTCTGCTGGAAGAACAGAGCCTGACTGATCACGGCCGAGACGTTGGCGGGCTGGAACGGCTTGGCGATCAGGAAGGCCGGCTCGGGCCGCTCGCCGGTGAGGAAGCGTTCGGGATAGGCGGTGATGAAGATCACCGGCACCTCGAAGGTCTTCAGCAGGTCGTTCACCGCGTCGAGGCCGGAACTGCCGTCCGCCAGCTGGATGTCGGCCAGGATCAGGCCCGGGCGCGTGCCCCCGGACGCGATCTTGATCGCCTCGGTGCGGGTTCGCGCGACGCCAATCACGTTGTGGCCGAGCCCCTCCACGAGCGCCTCGAGGTCCATGGCGATCAGCGGCTCGTCCTCGATGATGAGGATCTCGGTCGCCATGTCGGCCGCGAGCTCGCGGCCGGCCTCATCCACCAGATCGCGGACCTGACTGACGTCGACGTCGAGGATGATCGCCGCGTCCTCTTCGGAGAAGCCTTCGAGGCAGGAGAGCAGGAAGGCCTGGCGCGGCAGCGGCGTGATCTGGCCGAGGCGGACCTCCGCCGGCAGATCGTGCTGAACCTGCTCGCTCTGGCCGTTCACCGAGAGCGAGTTCCAGATGCGGGTAAAGACGCGGAACAGGTCGGCCTTCACGTTGGAGCTTCGGCCGAGCGTCTCGGGCTCGTTCACGAGGGTCTCGAGCGTGGCCGCGACGTAGGCGTCGCCAGCAACCTGGCTGCCGGTCAGCGCCCGCGCATAACGGCGCAGGTACGGCAGATGCTGAACGACGAGTTGAGCTGTCGACATTATATCCCCTTGGCTTTGCCGTTCTCTCGGGCGCCTCCGCCACAACGCGGAATGCAGGGCTCCGTTCCGCCGGCCGGGAACCGATTGTTCACAGCAGCGTTGCAGGTGCAGCCATGGCCTATGTGAAGCCGCAAAACAATCGCGGCGATGTCGCTTGTCGACATCCAAGGGGACCGACGTATGGACGATAACGGACCGGGTCCCGGCTCCTCACCCGAGGGGGCCGACCCGAAGACGGGCGACGCTGTGCCCGAACAGGGACTGAGCGATCATACCCAGAAGCGGATCGGACTTCATCTCCGGGCCATGTACGACACCATCGTGCAGCAGCCGGTGCCCGACCGGTTTCGTGACCTGATCGCCAAACTCGACGCGACGACGCCGGGTCCCGACCCGCAGACCTGACGCGTCTGCCCGCGAGCCGGGTGGCTGAGCGTGCCGCGCCACGCATCCGCTTGTCGGGCCACGCGCGCGGCAAGGAAAAAGGGCCGCTCATCGGAGCGGCCCTCTTCACGTGTCAGGTTGCCGGCATGCCGGCGTCGACGCGGATCAGAGCGTCGGCGAGCGGCCGCGCATCAGGCCGATCACGGCCGAGATGGCGAACAGCACGATGGCGACGAAGAACACGAGCTTCGCGGCTTCCATCGCCGTGCCGGCGATACCACCGAAGCCAAGCAGCGCCGCGACGAGGGCGACGACCAGGAACGTAACGGCCCATCCGAGCATGTGACTCAACCCTTCATCAAGTACGGTGCAGCATCGGCTGCGACCTCATGACAGCATAACGCCAAGTTAGCGGGACGGTTCCTGCGCCCGTCACAGGATCGCCACCTTTTCCTGTGGGGACGAGACCGCGCTTTGACTCGGTTTGTCGGTGACGCGGCGGCAGTCCGGGATCAGAGAGCTTTGCGCCGCGAGGCCCGACGCCAGGCAAGAGCCGCGAGGGCCAGGGCGAGTCCGTACTGAGCGAAACCGTTTTCAGAGAGATCGCCGATGGACCCGTGCATCTGAAGCAGGAGCCGGGTCAGGCCGTTCAGTGCGACGAGGGCGGCGCAGAACAGGGCCGAGGCGGCGAGCAGGGCGACGAAATCGGGCATGGCGGCGTGTCCGGTTGACCCGAACCCGACCACGCAAAGCTTGCGCCAGCCTCGCGACACATGCGGGGGCGCCCGCCACTCCATCGGCGCCCGTCCGAGCGCCGGCGGGAATCCGTTCTCAGGGCCGGCGCGAGGCCGCCGGCTTGGGGCGAGTGGAATTGGCGGCGGGGGTGGGTGCCGGTGTGGCTGGCTGAGCGGCGGGCGGACGCACCGACTCGACGACGAGGCGCTTGACCGGCCAGCCGTCCCCCCAGCGCTCCATGTCGCTGAAGCGCGGATTGCCCTTGAGGCTGTTGGCGTCCGCGCCCGCGAAAGCGGCCGCGGCGGAAAGGTCGAAGGTCTTCCAGTAGGCGAGGTAATCCAGGCTGTCGGCGCGGGCGTTGTTGATCTGCGCGACGAGCGTGGTCTGCTCGCCGGTCAGCGCCATGTCGGGCGACCACTTGAAGGGCGGCGCAGGCTGCTTGGGATCCCGCGGCGGCTCCGGCGGCAGCTTGATCGCCGAGCCGTCGTAGGCGGCATCCACGGCCGCCGGCGACGTCAGCGTGGCGGCCAGGGCCGGAAAGCCGTGGTCGTCCGAGAGGGCGCGCACGAAGAGCTTGCGCTCGGTCGGCACCGCGCTCGCCTCGCGCAGCAGGCGCCTGCCGGCCAGGTCGGCGGCGCGGGCGTCGCGGTCGCCGATGACGGTGATCACAAGGGTTTCGGGGGCGATGCGTCCCAGGTCGTGCAGGACGATGCCGCGGGAGCGCGCGTCGCTGGCGATGCCGCCCGGCATGATCGCGAAGACGAGGCGCGGCGCGGGCAGGCCCTGCTCGGCCGCGTCGGCCGCCAGATTGGCGGCGATCGGCGCACCGGCGAGGTATCCGATGATCGCGACCCGCTTGAGGTCCGGCTTGGCGTCGGCATCGCTCCCGAGATCGGACAAGGTGGATTTCAGGATGCGTGCGGCGATCGCGCTCGCCTCGGAGGGACGTGTCCGGTTGAGGTCCTGGAAACGCGGGAACACCACGAGCGCGCCGGTCCGGGCGAGGTGATCGATCCAGGCGCCATAGGCCTGCGGATTGGAAGCGCCCCAGGCGTGGAGGAAGACGACGACGGGACGACCTTCGGCCGGTGCCGACCCGGCCTTGTAGAACACAAAGCTGCCGGCTCCGGCCTTGCCGAGACCACGCTTGACGATGGTCGCCGCGCGGTCACCGATTCCGCCCGGACCGTCGGCCGGCTGGGTCGGCGGGGCGGCCGCGGCGGCCGGCCCGGCGGCCAAGAGGACGGCCAGGCCCAAGGCGGCGGCGCCGAGACTCAAGTTCAAACGCATGGAAAGCCCGAAAGCGCGGCCCGTGAGCTTCGAAGGCCAGTCCTCGCGAAGCCCGGATCAACGTTGCGCCGGACCATACGGTAATCCGGCGCTCCTGGGTGCGGTATTCCCGCCGCACTGTGTGTCTGGAATTCGCCGATCAGTGGTCCGACTGGCCGCGGCGCGCATCGATCATCGCGGCCAGCCGCATCAGGTCGCTGGGCTGAACTGCATCGGCCATCGAATCGTAGACATCGCGCAGATTGCTTCCCAGCGTCTCCAGCAGCTGATCCTCGGGAAGACCGGTCAGGGTAGACCAGGATTCATCCGGATGCTGGGTACGGATTGACTGGGCGAGGTTCATCGTCGGCTCTCGGGCCATCGTGCGGCCTCTCGATCGTGGGAAACCGGTCAACGGGCTCGCGGCCGGATGTTTCCATTGATCTATGATAATTCTAATTGCCCCGAACCGGGGTGCCGATGATGTCCGGTCCCGCGGCGCCACCGTCGGCGCGGCCGGCAGCCTCCTCGACCCAGGCCAGGATGTCGGCGGCGCGCCAGGGCTTGGGAATGAAGGTCGCCGAGACGCGCAGGTCGCTGGGCTGGTCGCCGGCATCCCCGGAGGTGAGCAGGACCCGGACCCGCGGCCACGTCACTCCGATGATGCGGGCGAGTTCGAAGCCGCCGATCGGCCCCGGCGTCCGGACGTCGGAGAAGACCACGCTGACCTCGTCGCCGCGATCGTTGAGGATGGCGAGGGCTCGCTCGGCCGTCTCGGCCTCGATGACTCGAAAGCCCGTCTCTTCGAGGAGCTCGGCCGCGAGGAAGCGCTCGTCTGGCTCGTCCTCGACGACGAGGATCACGGGACGTGCGTCAGACGGGATCACAGCACTCATGGGTCCGGTACGCTCTTCGGGCCAGAACGGCGGGCCAAGTGCAATCTAGCGCCACGGAGGTGCGAAGCTGTCAATGTGGCGGAACCGACCAATAGCGCTGAAGCCGGCCTGAGCGGATCGGTTGTGCTTTCGATGTCACGCTTTCACGAGGTTTTTAGCCAACGCCATGTGATTTCAGAAAGGCTAGGGCGCGAGCCCAACCATCCCGGGCATCCGCTTCACGATAGCTCGGCCGATAATCGGCATGGAAACCATGCGGCGCATCGGGATAGACGACCAGCTCCACCATCTTGCCGGCCGCCTTCGCCTTGTCGCGCGCCGCCTCGACGTCCCGGACCGGGATGCCGGTATCGGCTCCGCCGTAGAGGCACAGGAGCGGCGCGTTGAGCTCGCCGGCCACGTCCGTGCCGGTGCGGGGTTGGATGTCGGTGCGCTCGCCGCCGACCGGGCCGTACCAGGCGACACCCGCCTTCAGATCCTTGCGATGGGCTGCGTAGAGCCAGACGCCGCGCCCGCCGCGGCACCAGCCTATCGTCCCGATTCGCGCCGGATCTCCCTGCGAGGCCGAGACGGCCCAGCTCGCGGCGGCGTCGAGGTCGGCGATCCACTGGGCATCCGGGGTCTTCGAGATGACGTCGCGAATGATGACCTTGGCATCGGTCATGGTCGAGAGGTCACCCTGTCGGGCGTAGAGCTCGGGTGCGACCGCGCAATAGCCGGATTTCGCGAGCCTGCGGCAGATGTCCTTGATGTAGTCGTGGACACCGAAGATCTCCTCGATGACGAGGATGATCGGAAACGGACCCGTCCCCTTCGGCATGGCCCGGTATCCCGGCATCGGGCCGTCTGCCGCGGGGATCTTCACCTCGTCCGCCTCGATGCCCTCGGCATCGGTATGGATCACCTGAGCCTCCACGGCACTCGTCGCCAGGGTCAAACCCGTGATCAGGCTCGTCATGACGAAGCCGCGCCGGGAAAAGGGCGGCGTCAGGAGCCCGTCGAGGCCGTCGAGCGGCGCGCTGTCGAGGCGATGATCCGACGTGTTCGACATGAAGTCCCCGATGCGACCGATGGAGGGCGATGCTGGATCGCAGCGGGGAAGCTAGGGCGTTCTACGGCGGCGGACAGGCTCAGAGCGCGACGCGCTGGCGCCCCGTTTCGCCCGTCCGCTGATCCGCCATCGGACCCATACGCCGGGCCGCGAGCCGAGGCTCGCCGGCACCATTGCGCTTCCGGATCGCTCCGGTACCGGCGGATTTCGGCCGGACGAGATCGCCCAGGGCCACGAAGCCCGCATCACCCCGGCGCGATCCGGCACCGGCGACGAGGCCGAAGGCGACCGCGAAGGATTGCGAGAGGCCGGAATCCGCCGAGACTCCGAAAGCCGCGACCGCGGCGAGGAAGGCCTCGCGAAAGCTCCGCGGCGTGCACCAGCTCTTCTCGGCGAGGTGCATCGGCCATTCCCAGAGGTCGCCCCGCCGCATGGTGATCGAGTCCCGGGCGATGAAGTAGCCGGTCTCGCGATGCTCCAGGCCGTCGGCGGCGACACGCCAGTCGGCGTTCTCGAACAGGGCCGGGATCGTCGGGCACGCGTCGTCCAGAGGCAGGTCGAACATGATGTCCCCTCGTCGCCAGGTTCGGTGCCGCCGCGCGGCAGTCCCGAAATGGATCAGAACATTGAGGGAACAGTGGTGGGAAAGATGGCAGGCGTCAAGCCTTTGTTCTCGATGTGTTCGAGGGAGCCGTAGCGATTCCCTATCGGGCCTTCCGGTCGAACAGGGCGTGCTCCACCCGGTCGCCTGCATGGATTCGCAGCCGGGCCGCGGTCCCGGCATTGAGCTCCAGGACCGAGAGGACGGGTTCGTTCGACGGGATCACCTTGGTGGAGAGCGGTTCGGTGTCGGCGGCGATCTTGGCGATGGTCCCGTCGGCGCGGATGAACAGCATGTCGAGAGGCAGGTAGGTGTTCTTCATCCACATGGCCACGGGGGCGGAGGCCTGGAAATCGAAGAGCATGCCGTGATCGGACGCCATCGTGCGGCGGTACATCAGGCCGCGGGAGCGTTCCGCATCGGTCCGCATCACCTCGACGGCAAAGACGTGCCGCCCTTCGCGGCCGACGATGCTCAGCGGCTCGGTCGGCCCGGCGGCCGCGTCCTGTGCCGTCGCCCGACCGAGGATCAGCCCGAACAGGGCCAGGGCGAGGAGCGCGCGCAATCCATCGCGCCAGTCGATCAAACGTCGCGTAACCACCGGACCATCCGTCAGTGTGAGGCGGGCAGCGCACCGTCGAGCAGCCGGACTTCGGCGGCCATCTTGCCCTTGGATCCATCGCCGTAGCGGACGAGAACGGTCTCGCCCGGCTTGAGCTCGGCGATTCCGTAGCGGCGGAGCGTCTCCATGTGAACGAAGATGTCCGGCGTCCCGTCGCCGCGGCTCAGGAAGCCGAAGCCGCGCAGGCGGTTGAACCACTTCACCACGGCGGTTTCGAGTCCGCTGGTCGGGGTCACGGTGACATGGGTGCGGGGCAGCGGAAGCTCGGAGGGATGAAGCGCGGTCGACTGGTCGAGGGAGATGACCCGGAAGGCCTGCCAGCCGCGGGGCCGCTCCGTGGCCTCCACGACCACGCGGGCGCCCTCGCTGGCGCTCTGGTGCCCGTCGCGGCGCAGGCAGGTGATGTGCAGGAGCACGTCGGCCGAGCCATCGTCCGGCACGATGAAGCCGAAGCCCTTCGCCACGTCGAACCACTTGATCCGGCCCGCGACCTCCGTGAGGTCGAGCGGCCGCTGGGCCTCGGCGCCCTGCCCTTCGACGGCACGGTTGTCGTCCTGCTCTCCCGACGAACGCTGCCCGAAGGGGCCTGAACCGAAATCGTCAGACATGTAAGCAACCCACACCGAATCACGTCTCGCGACCCGCACGAGAGATTAACAAAGTCATGACTCGGCGGAAGCCTGTTTGGCGGTCGAGGCCGGGCTTCGATGCCGCATTGTTCGGCAGGGCGGTTCGCGAGCAACAGCCGGACGCCCCGGGGCGAAGGGCAAGTCGAAGCCAAGCTTTAGTATTTTTGGGCGTTCGCGGAGGTCGGCCAAAATTTGTTAAGCGTCTTCGCGCGAGACGCCGGTTTCGTTTCGAAAACGGTGCGGCGTCGCGACGACGCGCGAACGATGCTAGGGCCTGCGCGATGATGCGCCCGCCCCCCTCCCCCGTCGCGCCACGGTTCCGATACGCGGCCCTCGACGCCGCGCGCGGCGTCGCCCTCGTGGCGATGGCGCTCTACCACGCGACCTGGGACCTCGGGGCCTTGCGGCTGACCCCCGAGAACTACGCCCTGACGCCGCCGGGCCGGCTCGCCGCGCACGGCATCGCCGGAAGCTTCCTGATCCTCGTCGGAATCGGCCTCGTCCTGATGAACGGCGAGCGCTTCGCGGCCCGTCCGTTCCTGCTGCGGCTGGCCCGGATCGCGGGTGCGGCGGCCCTCGTCACCGTCGCGACCCTGGTGGCCGATCCGTCGAGCTACATCTTCTTCGGCATCCTGCACTGCATCGCCGTGTCGAGCGTGCTCGCCCTGCCCTTCGTGCGGGTCCTGCCTGGCTGGGCCGCCCTCCTCGGCGCGGCCCTCGTGCTGGCCGCTCCGCACCTGATCTCGGGCGGCATCCTCGACGCGCCGGTCCTGTCCTTCGTGGGATTGGGACGCGGCACGCCGCAGACCAACGACTACGTACCGCTGTTCCCCTGGTTCGGGCTGGTGCTCCTCGGCGTCGCGGCGGCCCTCCACGGCTTGCCCGCCTTCCGGCGCTCGCGCCTCGCGGACTGGTCGCCCACCGGGCGGACGACCCGGGGTCTGGCCTGGGCGGGGCGCCACAGCCTGGCGATCTACCTCGTCCACCAGCCGGTCCTGATGGCGCTGCTGACGGGAGTCCTCAGCGTGACCGGGCCGCATCCGCAAGCGGGGGTGGCCGAATTCCGAGCGCTCTACCGGCGCAACTGCGTCGCGACCGGCGGCGAAGCGGAGGTCTGCACCCGGGCGGCGGCCTGCGTCTCGGACGCGTTCCGCCGGGAGCATCTCTGGGCGGACACGCCGCGCAGCTTCACCGCCGAGGAGCGCCTGCGCGCCCAGGGGCTGTCGCAGGGCTGCTACGAGGCGGCGGAGGGAACGGCGCCGGCGCCGTGAGCCGGCATCCGTTCCCGAGACGCCGTCAGTCCTTGGCGCGCTCCACGTAGGAGCCGTCCTCGGTCATGATCACCACCCGAGTGCCGACGGCGATGTGCGGCGGCACTGCGGTGCGCACGCCGTTGGAGAGGATCGCGGGCTTGTAGGAGGAGGAGGCCGTCTGGCCCTTCATCGCCGGCTCGGTCTCGGTGACCTCGAGGACGACGCGCTGCGGCAGCTCGAGGGTGAGAGCCACGCCATTGTGGGTGGAGACCATCACGGCCATGCCCTCCTGCAGGTACGGCGCAGCGCTGCCGACGACGTCCTTGGGGATCGCGACCTGATCGTAGTTCTCGGGGTTCATGAAGTGGAAGCCCTCGCCGTCCTCGTAGAGGAAGGTGTGCTCCCGGTCCTCGACGAAGGCACGCTCGACCGACTCGGTGGTGCGGTAGCGCTCGGACACCTTCACGCCGTCGGTGATGCGGCGCATGTCGAGCTGGGTCACCGGGGTGCCCTTGCCGGGGTGGATGTTCTCGACCGTCAGGATGACGTAGAGCTTGCCATCCTTGTCGACGACGTTGCCCTTGCGGAGCGTAGAGGCGATCACCTTCACGGGGTCTGGTCCTGCTGTGTTCGTTGGAAAAACGGACTCGGCGCCCCGACGCGGATCTGTCCGCGGGAGCGACATCTTGGCCCCGCCACTAACCCATCCGCGCCACCGTTGCCAGTCGCGCCGCGAGACGGCACTCCCGAGTCGCCGGATTTCCGGTCTGAAGCCCAGCGCAAAGCTCGCCGCATGAACACCCCCTCCCCCTGGTGGGCGCCCCATCGCCATGCCGACCGCCGGCCGGCCCTGATGGCCCGAAACCGCATCGTCGCGGCCTTCCGCGCGCATTTCGCGGCGGGCGACTTCGTCGAGGTCGAGGCCGCCGCACTGCAGGTGTCGCCGGGCAACGAGGCGCACCTCGCGGCCTTCGCCACCGAGTCTCTGGCTCCGGACGGATCGCGGCGCCCGCTCTACCTGCACACCTCCCCGGAGTTCGCCTGCAAGAAGCTCCTCGCCGCCGGCGAGCCGCGCCTCGTCAGCTTTGCTCGCGTGTATCGCAATCGCGAGCGCGGACCCCTTCACCATCCGGAATTCACCATGCTGGAATGGTACCGGGCCGGGGCCGACTACACCGCTCTGATGCGCGACGGCGCCGACCTCCTGGCGCTCGCCGCCGAGACGGCCGGCGTGCCGACGCTGCGCCACCGCGGGCGCATGGCCGATCCGTTCGCGGATTTCGAGCGCGTGACCCTGGCCGAGGCCTTCGCCGAGCGAGCCGGGATCGACCTCCTCGCCACCATCGACCACGACGGCACCACGAACCGCGACGCGCTCGCGGCGTCCGTCTCGGGGGCCGGGCTCAGGGTCGCGGACGACGATACCTGGGCCGACCTGTTCAGCCGGGTCCTGGTCGCGCGGATCGAGCCGCATCTCGGGCTCGGGCGCCCGACGATCCTGTACGAGTACCCCGTCAGCGAGGCGGCCCTGGCCCGGCCGAGCCCCGGCGATCCGCGCGTCGCGGAGCGCTTCGAGCTCTATGCCTGCGGCGTCGAGCTCGCCAATGCCTTCGGCGAGCTGACCGATGCCGAGGAGCAGCGCCGGCGCTTTACCCTGGAAATGGCCGAGAAGGCCCGCGTCTACGGCGAGAGCTACCCGATCGACGAGGACTTCCTCGACGCCCTGGCGGTCATGCCGGAGGCGAGCGGGATCGCCCTCGGCCTCGACCGCCTCGTCATGCTGGCGACCGATGCCCGCCACATCGAGGATGTGCTCTGGACGCCGGTGGCGGGGCCGGCACGATGAGCGCCTCCCTGCGCCGGCCGGCCGACCTCGTGCATGCCGGGCTCGCGGCTCCCGGCGCCCTGCCGGCCCTGGAGGCGGTGGCGGCGCGCTACGCCGTCTCGGTCACGCCCGACATGGCCGAGCTGATCGATCCGCACGACACGGCGGACCCGATCGCCCGCCAGTTCCTGCCCCGGGCGGAAGAGCTGGAGACCCGGGCGGAGGAGGCAGCCGATCCGATCGGCGACGCGGTCCACAGCCCCCTGCCCGGCCTCGTCCACCGCTACCCGGACCGGGTGCTCCTGAAGCCCCTGCACGTCTGCCCGGTCTATTGCCGCTTCTGCTTCCGGCGCGAGATGGTCGGCCCGGAGGGGCTCGGCACCCTGAGCGAGGCCGAACTCGCCCGGGCTCTCGCCTACATCGCCGAGCGGCCCGAGATCTGGGAGGTCGTCGTGACGGGGGGCGATCCCTTCGTCCTGGCGCCGCGGCGGCTGGCCGAGATCGCGGCGTCCCTCGCGGCGATCCCACACGTGCGGGTGCTGCGCTTCCACACCCGGGTTCCGGTGGTGGCCCCCGACATGGTCGGAGACGCGCTCGTCGCGGCCCTGAAGCGCTTCGAGGGGGCGGTGTTCGTGGCGCTGCACGCCAACCACCCGCGTGAGTTCACGGCGGCGGCCCGCGCGGCGGTGGCGCGGCTCGTCGATGCCGGAATCCCGATGGTGAGCCAGACGGTGCTGCTCGCGGGGATCAACGACGACCCGGACACCCTGTCCCTCCTGATGCGGTGCTTCGTCGAGAACCGGATCAAGCCGTACTACCTGCATCACGGCGACCTCGCGCCCGGAACCGGTCACCTGCGCACGGATCTCGCCGCCGGCCGCGACCTCGTCCGGTCCCTGCGCGGACGCCTCTCGGGCCTCGCTCAGCCGCTCTACGTCCTCGACATCCCGGGCGGCCACGGCAAGGTTCCGGTGGGACCGGACTATCTCGCGCAAGCGGGCAGCGGCTGGCGCGTGACGGACCCGCAGGGCGCCGTCCACGACTATCCGCCGAAGGCGCGCGAGCCCTGAGGCAGCGGGTGCGTTGACACGCCTCCGGCGCCAAGCTTTTGATGCGAAAGCGCTGTCGCGAGGCGGTCCGGCCTGAGCCGGGCCTCGCCCTCTCCAAGGATCTTCGGGGAACCGGATGGGTGTGTTTCAGGAGTTCGTCGGGCGCTTCTCCCAGACCATGGGGGCCTATCTCGGCGACCGGGCGCTGATGGAGGCGGCGGTCTCGGCCTCGGCCAACGTGATCCTGGCGGATTACGAGATCGACGAGGAGGAGATCGAGGTGGCGCTGGCCGGCATGCGCGCCAACCCGATCCTCGAGCGGGGCTACGACACCCTGAAGCTGGAGGCCGAGCTGTTCGAGGGTATCGCCCGCGCCCGCACCCGCGCCGGCCGTGCCGAGAACCTGCACTTCGTCGCCGCCATCGCGGAGCGCGAGATCGCCCAGCGCACCAGCGTGTTCCTGATCGCCGCCGACGTCGCGGACCAGGCCGGGATCAGCGAGCCGGAGCATGCCGCCCTGGCCGAGATCGCGGCGGCGCTCGGCGTCGACAAGGACGCGCTCCTCGGCACGGTGCGGAAGGCCTGAGACTCAGTCGGCGACGCGGCCCGTCACCAGAGCGGCGTCCTTCTCCACCTGACGCTCGAAGCGGCGCGGCAGCAGGTTGGAGCGAGCCATCCGGCGCAGGCCCAGCACCATCAGGACGAGGGCGATCCCGGCGAAGGGCGCCCCGACGATCAGCGCGGCCGCGATCTCCGATCCGATCAGGGCGGCGAGCCCCTTCACCAGGGCCACGAACAGCATCACCAGCGCGGCGACCACCAGGGTGAGCGCGGTGCCGAAGTGGGTGACGAGGCCGAGGATGGCGCGGATGTTCCCGTCCGTCTCCCGCCGCATCAGCTCGAGTTCCTGCCCGACGAGATCGCCGCCGTGGCGCAGACCCTCGCTGATCAGTCGGGCAAGGCTCGGCGTCGGTCGTGCCATCGGGTCGGGTCCTCTCGTCGCGTGCAGGGTGTTCGCGTTCGGTTCGTTCGCGGGCCGGCGCCCTTCGCGGACGGATCCCTGATGGCCACAACCGTGGCGGTCCAATCCCGTTCCAGCGGAACGGAATCGGCCTCAAGGCGCCTCGCTGGCCTGCACCTCGGCGATGGCCTTGGCGATCGCGTCGATGAGCGTGGTGTCCTCGCCCGCCATGGCATCCATCGAGGCCATGCGGCCGACCACGGTGGCGGCGATGCGCTCTTCCACGGTGCCCTCGGCGAGGGCGTAGTAGATCGTCGCGCGCTGCCCGTCCCGGTGGCAGCGGCCCTCGATCTGCGCGAGCTGGATCGCGCTGTGGCGCAGGTCGTGGACGATCAGCGCGCGGGGCCTCTCGCCTCCCGGCAACTCGTGGGCATGCAGGGAGATCGATTCCGTCACCGTGAAGACCACGGCGTCGAGCCCGCCTGTCTGGAAGGCGAGCCGCACCGCCTCGTTGGCGTCACCCGATTGCGTGCCGGTGATCGCGTCGGCCCGCCAGCCCGCCGCGCGCAGGGCCTCGACCAGCGCGGCGGCCGTCTCCAGGAAGGCCACCGAGATCGCGACCGCGTGGCCGTCCTCCATCAGCAGGTCGGCGAAGGCGGTGCTGCCCGAGACCCGGAGCAGGCTGGCCTTCTGGCGGAAGCGCAGGTCCGCCGCCCAGCCCGCCGGCCTGCGGGTGCTGCCGCCGAGAAGTCCCCATTCCCGGCGGAACTCCCGCCAGGTCGCGTCGTAGAGGCGGCGCTCCGACGGGCCGAGGGCGACCGCGCTGAGGGCGCGCTGCACCTCCGGCCATCCGGCGATGTCGCCGGGGCGCCGGCGCAGGCCGATCGCGCGCGTCCCCTTGAACAGCAGGTCGGCCATCACCGTGCAGTCGCGCGGGTTCGCCTCCCAGGACCAGTTGGTCCAGCGCCCCTTGGCGCGGCCGATACCGAGCCGCTGCATCAGGCCTCGGAATTCAGCCAGCGTCCCGGTCGGCTGTCCCGCGGCTTCGCCGAGCAGGCGCCCGAGATAGGAGAGCTCGTGGGGGGCCTGCCCGGCGGTGGCGCTGAGGTAGACCGTGAACGCTGCCGCGTCCGCGATCTGCCGGCAGACGAGGCTCTGCTGGGCGTAAGGATTCCGGAGGCGGTGGCTCTCGTCGAAGACCACCAGCGGCCAGGTGCGCTTCGGCGTGCCGTGCCGGGCGAGCGCGTTGTTCTTGGCCCGCGTCGAGCGCCGGTTGCCGGCTGGGGGCGGCGCCATCAGCGCCTTGGTGCGTTCGTAGTTGGTGAGCGTCACCGCCTTCTCGCCCAGCCCCGACAGGGCGATGGTGCGTCGCCATTGCGGCATCGCGCCCTTGGGGCAGACGATGAGGATCGCGCGCTCGGGCATGGCCGCGACCGCGCTCCAGACCGAGAGGGTCTTGCCGAGCCCGGTCGTGTCGCCGAGCAGGAATCCCGTCCGGCCCGCGGCACGCGCGGCCAGGATCGCGTCGCGGGCCGAGACCTGGTGCGGGCGCGGCACGAGGCGGTCGCCGAAGACCATCAGGCGGCTTTTCCTGGGGCGCGGAAACGAGGAGACTTAATTCTCGTCGCGGCCTTGCAAGCCTGCTCGCGAAGTCTTGGGCCGACCCTCACCATCTTTTGAAAACCTTGGAACTGTTCAGGTTGTGCTTTTGTTAAGGGGTCATCTCGGCGCGCAGTCGGGCGCCCCCACCCGGAGACATCGATGCCGACGATCCCGCTCTCCGCCGCCGCGCGCGCCGCAATCGCCCCTGCCTTCGGACTGATGATGCTCACGCTGCCGGCGAGCGCCCAGAGCGCTGATGGCGGCCTGTTCGACCTGCTCTTTGCCCCCGCCCGGCCTGTGCAGCAAGTGGCGCCCGCGCCCGCACCGGACTTCGACTACCAGCAGGCCCGCCGCTCGATCCGGCGCGTCACCAGTCGCCCGCGTCCGAAGATCCGCTACGCGGCGCTTCCGAAATCCGAACCGCTGCAGATCAAGGTCACCGACCGTCAGACGCCCCTCGACATGAAGGCCGGCCCGGCAGCCGCCTTCATGAAGGACGAGACCCTTCGCCCGGGTGATATCGTGGTGATGAAGGAGGGCGCGAAGGTCTTCGTCGGCCGGCCCGATGACCGTCACACCGCCCGCGATTTCGAGAGCATCGGCCGGTCCGATTTCGTCGACCGGCGGACCCGCAATCAGCTCGCCGCGATGATGCTCTCGATCGGCGCCATGCCGGCCGATCAGGCTCGCAAGATGATGGCGCAGGCGCGCAAGGTCATGCCCGCCAGCGTCGACCAGACCGTCAAGCCGGAATTGACGGCGATGCGCATCATCAATCCCTGGAAGACCAATCCCTAGGCCGGATCGGGCCGCTCGGATCAGGCGGCCCGGACCGTGACCAGGAAACCATCCACTTCCTGGCGCAGGGCGGCGGCCTGACGGGCGAGGTCGCTCGCGGCCGTGAGCACCTGGGCCGAGCCGCTGCGGGCGGAGTCCGCCGCTTCGCGGACCCCGACGATGTGCCCCGACACGGCCCGGGTCCCCTCGGAGGTGAGGACGGTGTTGCGGGCGATCTCCTGGGTGGCCGATTCCTGCTGATCCACCGCCGCGGAGATGTCGCCCGAGATCCGGCCGAGACGTTGGATGACTTCCATGATCCCGCCGATCGCCGTCACGGACGCGTCCGTCGATTGCGAGATCTCGAAGACCTTGGCGCCGATTTCCTCGGTGGCCTTCGCGGTCTGGGTCGCCAGGCTCTTCACCTCCGCGGCGACGACGGCGAAACCCCGCCCAGCCTCGCCGGCCCGTGCCGCCTCGATGGTGGCGTTGAGCGCCAGCAGGTTGGTCTGGGCGGCGATGCTGGTGATCAGTCCGACGATCTCGCCGATGCTGCTCGCCGCCTGCGCCAGGCGGTTCACGTCCTCGGCCATCCGGGCGGCATCGCGCTCGGCCTCGCTCGCGACCGCGCTCGAGGCCTCGACCCGGTTGCCGATCTCGCGCACCGAGGCGCTCAGCTCTTCGGTGGCGGCTGCCACCGTGTCGGCCGTGGCCGCGGTCTCCGCCGAGGCGGCGGCCACGGAACCGCTGAGGGATGCGGTGTCGCTCGCAGCCTGTGTCAGGGCATAGGCCGCGGTCTCCAGCTGGCTCGAGGCCGCCGAGACCGCCTCGACGATGCCGCTGGCCTGAGCCTCGAAGCGATCGGCGAGCGCCACCATCTCGGCGCGCCGGGCGGCCGCGGCATTGGCGGTGACGTGGTCCGCCTCCGCGGCGATGCGCCGCCGCTCGGCCACGCTGGCCTCAAAGTCGACGGCCGCCGCCGCGATGGCGCGGACCTCGCGGGCGCCACGCC
Source organism: Methylobacterium sp. Leaf104 (assembly GCF_001422885.1). Lineage (GTDB taxonomy): Bacteria > Pseudomonadota > Alphaproteobacteria > Rhizobiales > Beijerinckiaceae > Methylobacterium. The sequence continues at coordinate 81,782 of NZ_LMMZ01000034.1, forward strand.
GCGGGATGGTGCCGGCCTCCTCGCCGCGCCCGATCGCCGTGAGCGCAGCGGCGATCCGGGTCAGCGGACGGGCGATGGCGGTGCCGAAGGCGAAGGCGAGGCCGCAGGACAGGCCCAGGGTCGCGAGGCCGACGGCCATCCAGAGCATGACGCTCCGTTCGGCCTCGGCCCTGGCGGCTCCGGCGGCCGCGCCGAGATCGGCGGTGAGCCGGTCCTCGATGGTCTTCAGGGCGTCGATGCGCTGGGTCGCGAGGCCGAACCAGGCGGGGGCGTCGGTGAAGGCGAGCGCGTTGCCGGCGGGCGTATCGAGAACGAGGCGGCGCAGGCGGTCGACTTCCCGGGCGGCGGGCGCGGCCTTGCCGGAATCGAGGAGCGCGGCCTGTGCCGGCTCGGCGCCCAGGCGGAACAGGGATTCGTAGAGAATCTGGCCGGCGCTGAGGCCCGCCAGCCGCTCGTGGCCGGACAGATCGATGCGGCCGGCACCGAAGATCGCCGAGGCGGCGGCCCGCTCCTGTCCGGCGAGTTCCTTGAGCGCCAGGAAGGACGAGTAGGAAGCGATGCGCGCGGCGAGGTCCGCACTGGCGGCGACCTGGGACACTTCGCGCACGAGATCGAGCGCGTTGGTGATCACGCCCGAATACAGCGCCATGTTCTGCGCCGGCGTCCGGCCGAGTGCGTCCACCGCGATGCGATGGGGACCGATTCCGGAGAGCTGCTCGCCGAGCGCATCGTGGCGTCGGACGACGCCGGCTCCGACGGCGGCGAGGTCGAGGCCGGCCTGCCCCTCCTCCAGAGCCTTGCGGGCGGAATCGGTGCGCAGGCGCTGGGCGTCGAGCTCGGCGCGGAACTGGGTGCCCTTGGCGCCGAGATAGAGGCTGGACGCGCCGCGCTCGCGCTGAACCTCGTGCACCAGGGCACTGATGCGACCCGCCATGCCGACGAGCGCCTGCACGTTCGTCATCCGGGTGCGCATGTCCATCCGCTCGGTGACGGCAAGTCCCACGACCAGCGCGAAAGCGAGGCAGGGTGCGAGCGCGACCAGAAGTATGCGCGTGCGGAGCGACGTGAACAGACCGGTAGACATGGAGCGAGACCTGCGTGAAATCGTTGTCGACACTGTCGGCGTCTCCGGTAAAAGTTGCGTTTCGCCATCGACCTGTGTTCATTTTTTGATCAGAGATCTTAGTTTTTGGGCAGATTTGCTGCCCGAATCTGTGTCGCAACATCCTGATGCGCGCCCTCGGTTTCGGACTTTGCACTCGTCATTTCGGGGATCGTGCTCGGTCGATGCATCCTGCGCCGTCGGCGATCCAGATCCCGGAGAAGCGTCGCCGCGGCCACGACACTTGCCGATGTCTTCGCCGATGTTTTCGCACCGCCCCCATTGGCGGCCGCGCCGCGCCATTCGAAAGCCTCGCGATATTGTCCGCGTACGCATTTTGTTCTAGCTGAGGGGCGGATATGCGCGGCGCGCGCCTTGCCCGACGTGGTGGCGCGCCCGACATGCCGCGGGGGCTCCGGTCGAGTCCTGCCGAGTTCCGCGCCGCAGACGTTTCCGAAGAGACTCCATGGCCAAAGCCAAAGCCGCCGCCAAGAAATCGCAAGCCGAGGCCGAGCGGGTCGAAGCCAAGATCGAGGCGCTTTTCGACGGCGCCCGTGATGCGCGCGTCATCTCGGTGCGCGGCGCCCGAGAGCACAACCTGAAGAACATCGACCTGACGATCCCGCGCGATCGGCTCGTCGTCTTCACCGGGCTGTCCGGCTCCGGCAAGTCGTCGCTCGCTTTCGACACGATCTATGCGGAAGGTCAGCGTCGCTACGTCGAATCCCTCTCGGCCTATGCGCGCCAGTTTCTCGAGATGATGTCGAAGCCCGACGTCGACCAGATCGACGGGCTCTCGCCGGCGATCTCCATCGAGCAGAAGACCACCTCGAAGAATCCCCGCTCGACCGTCGGCACCGTCACCGAGATCTACGACTACATGCGCCTGCTCTGGGCGCGGGTCGGCATCCCCTACTCGCCGGCCACGGGCCTGCCGATCGAGAGCCAGACGGTCAGCCAGATGGTGGACCGGGTCCTCGCCCTGCCGGAGAAGAGTCGCCTCTACCTCCTGGCGCCGGTGATCCGCGGCCGGAAGGGCGAGTACCGCAAGGAGATCGCCGAGTTCCAGAAGAAGGGCTTCCAGCGCCTGCGCGTCGACGGCGAGTACTATGCCATCGACGACGTGCCGAAGCTCGACAAGAAGCTGAAGCACGACATCGACGTGGTGGTGGATCGGATCGTGGTCCGGGCGGACATCGCCGCGCGTCTGGCGGATTCGTTCGAGACGGCGCTGGACCTCGCCGACGGCATTGCCCTGATCGAGTTCGCCGACACGCCCGAGGGCGAGGCACCGCGCGAGGCGATCACCTTCTCGTCGCGCTTCGCCTGTCCCGTCTCCGGCTTCACCATCGCGGAGATCGAGCCGCGGCTGTTCTCGTTCAACAATCCCTTCGGTGCCTGCCCGACCTGCGGCGGCATCGGGCACGAGATGCGGATCGACCCGGAGCTCGTGATCTCGGATGCCAAGCTCAGCCTGAAGCGCGGTGCGGTCGGCCCCTGGGCGAAGTCGACCTCGCCCTATTACGGCCAGACCCTCGACGCGCTGGCCCGCCACTACGGCTTCAAGACCACGCTGCCCTGGGGCGACCTGCCGGCGAAGGCCCGCGACGTGGTCCTGTACGGCACCGGGTCCGAGGCGGTGCGCTTCGCCTACGACGATGGGATGCGGGCCTACGAGGTCAACAAGCCGTTCGAGGGCGTCGTCCCGAACCTGGAGCGGCGCTACAAGGAGACCGAGAGCGATACCGCGCGCGAGGAGATCGCGCGCTTCATGAGCGAGACGCCCTGCGCCACATGCGGCGGCAAGCGCCTGAAGCTCGAAGCCCTGTCGGTCAAGATCGCCATGCAGGATGTGGGCGAGATCACCGCTCTCTCGGTGCGCGACGCCCACGCCTGGTTCTCGGAGCTGCCGGGCAAGCTCACCGACAAGCAGAACGAGATCGCCTACCGGATCCTCAAGGAGATTCGCGACCGCCTGACCTTCCTGATCGATGTCGGGCTGGAATACCTGACGCTGGCGCGCGGCTCCGGCTCCCTCTCGGGCGGCGAGAGCCAGCGCATCCGCCTCGCCTCGCAGATCGGTTCCGGGCTCACCGGCGTTCTCTACGTCCTCGACGAGCCGTCCATCGGGCTGCACCAGCGCGACAACGAGCGCCTGCTCGGCACGCTGAAGCGTCTGCGCGACCTCGGCAACTCGGTGATCGTGGTCGAGCACGACGAGGACGCCATCCTGCAGGCCGACTACGTCGTCGATGTCGGCCCGGGGGCCGGCATCCATGGCGGCCAGATCATCGCCCAGGGGACCCCCGAGGAGGTCCTGAAGAACCCGGCGTCGCTCACCGCCAAGTACCTCACCGGCGAGATGAGCGTCCGTGTCCCGACCGCACGCCGCAAGGGCCGCAAGGGCAAGCTCAGCCTCGTCGGCGCCCGCGGCAACAACCTGAAGAACGTCTCGGTGGAGATCCCGCTGGGCACCTTCACCTGCATCTCCGGCGTCTCCGGCGGCGGCAAGTCGACCCTGATCATCGACACGCTCTACAAGGCGGTGGCGAAATCCCTGAACGGCGCCCTGGAGCATCCCGCACCCTTCGAGCGGCTCGACGGTCTCGAGCACCTCGACAAGGTCATCGACATCGACCAGTCGCCGATTGGCCGCACCCCGCGCTCCAACCCGGCCACCTACACCGGCGCCTTCACGCCGATCCGCGACTGGTTCGCCGGCCTGCCGGAGGCCAAGGCGCGCGGCTATCAGGCCGGGCGGTTCTCGTTCAACGTGAAGGGCGGGCGCTGCGAGGCCTGCTCGGGCGACGGCGTCATCAAGATCGAGATGCACTTCCTGCCGGACGTCTACGTCACCTGCGACGTCTGCAAGGGCCGTCGCTACGACCGCGAGACCCTGGAGGTGAAGTACCGCGACCATTCGATCGCCGACGTGCTCGACATGACCGTCGAGGAGGCCGCCGACCTCTTCAAGGCGGTGCCGACGATCCGTGAGAAGATGGAGACCCTGGCCCGGGTCGGGCTCGGCTACGTCAAGGTGGGCCAGCAGGCCACCACGCTGTCGGGCGGCGAGGCCCAACGTGTGAAGCTTTCCAAAGAACTGTCGAAGCGCGCCACGGGCCGCACGCTCTACATCCTGGACGAGCCGACGACGGGCCTGCACTTCCACGACGTCGCCAAGTTGATGGAGGTGCTCCACGAACTCGTCGACCAGGGCAACACGGTCGTGGTGATCGAGCACAACCTCGAAGTCATCAAGACCGCCGACTGGGTCATCGACATGGGCCCCGAAGGCGGCGACGGCGGCGGCGTCGTCGTGGCCGAAGGAACGCCCGAACAGATCGCCAAGTCGCGGGCGAGCCATACCGGGCGATTCCTGCGCGACGTCCTGGCTCGGCGGCCCGCGGCTGCCTCCGCGAAGGGCCGCGCCGCCGCCGAATAGCTCGCCCGGGCTCCGCGATACCCGGCGATTCGCCCGGCGGGATCGAACGCGAGGCGTTCCGCGGCGCAGCATTCGGCCGAAACGCGCGCACCGAACGGTCCGGCCTGCCCAATGGCCCGGACGTCCTTGCCGGATCCTCCCAGTACGGAACCGTAACCATAACAGCCTGAGGGTTCAGCGGTATTTTGCCGTGGGGGCCTTTGAAAGCTGCGTGTTCGGCTCGGCCAACCTGCTCAAAAGGTTAACAAATCCTTCCGCGGCACTGCATCGAAAATGCGGCTTTTGCGCAACGGTGCGGGTCGAACTGCCCCGTTTCCAAGCATTCCGCTGTCCTTCCGCGGCGTCCTGTAGAATAGTTCTCGACGTTGAGACTTGAGAACGGGCCGCAAGGGGGGCCGCCGGAACAACTGCAAACAAGCTGCGAACAAGCGGCGCATCGGCAGAATGGTTCGGATGGCTACGCGGCGGACGCCTGAAATCCTTGGGAAGGAAGAGTAAAAATGTCGAAGAACTGGCTCGTCGCCGGAGCGCTCGCGCTCACGGCCAGCATGACCGCCACCGCGTCCTACGCGCAGACCACCACGGTTCCGGGTGAGACGGTCGGCCTCGCGGTCGGCGCCCCGCTGCCCGAGGGCGTGTATGGCATCAACACGTTCACCTATCGCGGTCGGGACAACAGCCCGGTCGGCAGCGTCGATACGGCCGTCAACGTTCCGGCTCTCGTGTGGTCGACGCCGTTCGTCCCCTTCGGTGGCCGCGTCGAGCTCCTCGTCGCTCCTCCGACCGTCTTCGTGTTCGGTAAGGGCAACCGTGGTGGCGACGTCCGCGATCTCTCGATCAACGTCGGTACCTTCGTCGGCGGCATCTGGGCCTTCGATCTCGGCGGCAACTTCGGCGTCAGCGTTCTGTTCGGCGCCTACCTGAACGAGCTGAACGGCGACCGTGGCGTCATCCGAAACAACGCTGGTGCTACTCTTCCCACGCCTGTGCTCACGCAGCTCGCCTCGAACACCTACCGCGCCGGCCTCGCTGGCAGCTACACCGGCGACGGCTGGAACGCGACTGCCAACCTGACCCTCAACTTCTATGACGGCCCGGCAACCTTCAGCGGGAACAACGCTTTCGGGACCCGCGGTCCGTTCAACATCTCCGACTCTCTGAACCTCGAACTGACGGCGACGAAGAAGTTCGGCAAGTTCGAGATCGGTGCCATCGGCTACGGTACGGTCAACCTGCAGGGTGACAAGTTCCTCTATGCAGACGCTGCGACCATCCCGGTGGGCGTCACGAACAGCCGCATTGGTCGCGGCGGCCGCTTCCTCCTGGGTGGCCTCATCGGCTACGATTTCGGCCTGTTCACGACCCAGGCTTACGTGGCTCGCACGGTTGCGCGCACCTCTGATCAGATCGATACCACCGAGGGCTGGTTCCGCGTTGTCGTTCCGCTGTACTCGCCGACCCCGGCCGTGGCTTCGGCTGCTCCGATCATCCGCAAGTACTGATCCCGACGCCGGCGGCGAGGCTGGACCTCGCCGCCGCATAGACCAGCGAAGCCCGTCCGACCTTGAGGTCAGGCGGGCTTTTGCGTTCGGCAACGCGGACCTCCCGCAACCGAAATGCCCGCCGGTGCTGCGCGGCGGCAAGGCATTCCAGCAAAGCCGGTCCAGCCCGCTCCTGCATCTGAAACTTTCTGCCACGGCGCTCCGTAACGGCCGCTGACCCCCCTCGAAGGGGCAACCGTTTCTCAGAGGATGCGCTTCATGATCAATCTTCACCCCCGTCGTCCGGTGGCGTCCCGGGTCGCCGCCGTCGTACTCGCCGTCTCGGTCGGCGCCGCCTTCCCGGTCGCGGCCTTCGCGAAGAACCCGATGGTCGGCGGCGCGCCGATGTACGCCTCGAAGACCATCGTCGAAAACGCGGTGAACTCGAAGGACCACACCACGCTGGTCGCCGCCGTGAAGGCCGCCGGCCTCGTCGACACCCTCGCCGGCCCCGGCCCCTTCACGGTGTTCGCGCCCACCAACGCCGCCTTCGCCAAGCTGCCGGCCGGCACCGTCGAGACCCTGGTCAAGCCCGAGAACAAGGCGACGCTCACCAAGATCCTGACCTACCACGTGGTCCCCGGCACCTACACGGCCAAGGACCTGATGAAGCTCGCGAAGGATGGCGGCGGCGAAGCGCAGCTGAAGACGGTCGAGGGCGCGCCGCTCGTCGTCCAGACCAAGGGCAAGAAGGTCTACGTGACCGATGCCAAGGGCAGCACCGCCACCGTCACCACCGCCAACGTGATGCAGTCGAACGGTGTCATCCACGTCATCAACGGCGTGCTCCAGCCCTGATCCCTTCCGGACCCGGCGTCACCTGACGCGAACGCCCGCGATCCGACAGGATCGCGGGCGTTTCGCTATTCCAGGCCTCGGAGTGCAAACGCGGCCTCAGCTCACCCGGTTGAGGCGTCGTGCGCCCTCGAAGCGGTTGAGAAAGCGCGGCTCCTTCTCCGGCGCGATGCGGATGGCGAGGTGCATCGTGCCGCCCTCCTCCTCCCGTCGGTCCAGCACCTCGGCATTCTCGTAGAGCCAGTGCAGGGCGGCGCCGTCCTCCGGCGGCAGGATCACCGCGAAGGTGGAGCGCTGGCGGGCGATCCGCGCCTCGATGCGCGCGGTGAGCATTCCGAGCCCCTCCCCCGTCAGGGCGGAGACCAGGACGGGCGCATCGCTGTCACGGTCGCTGCGCCCGTGTCCGCTGAGATTGAGGAGCCGCGTGCGCTCGTCGACGTCGAGGAGATCGGCCTTGTTCCACACCTCGATGATGCGCGAGGCGGACGTCTCGATTCCGAGTTCGCGCAGCACCGAACCGACATCCTCCGCCTGGGCGGCGCTGTCGACATGGGAGACGTCGCGGACGTGCAACAGGATGTCGGCATGGATCACGTCCTCCAGGGTGGCCCGGAAGGCCGCGATCAGGGAGGTCGGGAGCTCCGAGATGAAGCCCACCGTGTCGGAGAGGATCACCGTCTCGCCGTGGGGCAGCTTCGTCGCCCGCGCCGTCGGATCGAGGGTGGCGAACAGCATGTCCTGCGCCATCACCTGCGCCTTGGTGAGGGTGTTGAACAGCGTCGACTTCCCGGCATTGGTGTAACCGACGAGCGCGACGATCGGGTACGGCACCCGGGCGCGGCTCTGCCGGTGCAGGCCGCGGGTGCGGGTGACGCTGTCGAGCTCGCGCTCGATCTTGGTCATCCGCTCCTGGATCATGCGCCGGTCGGCCTCGATCTGCGTCTCGCCTGGGCCGCCTAGGAAGCCGAAGCCGCCGCGCTGGCGCTCCAGGTGGGTCCAAGACCGGACGAGGCGGCTCTTCTGGTAAGCGAGGTGCGCGTGCTCGACCTGGAGCGTGCCCTCGCGGGTCGAGGCGCGGCGCCCGAAGATCTCGAGGATGAGGCCGGTGCGGTCGATGACCTTGCAGCCGAAGGCCTTCTCGAGGTTGCGCTGCTGGACCGGCGAGAGGGCGCAGTCCATCACCACGAGGCCGATCTCGCGGGCGCGGATCACGCCGGCCAGTTCCTCGACGCGGCCCTTGCCGAGATAGGTGGAGGGGCGGATGCGCTGGACCGGCGCGACGATGGCCTCGACCACGTCGAGTTCGATGGCGGCCGCGAGGCCGGCGGCCTCGTCGAGGCGAGCTTCGGTCGAGCGCAGGGCTTCCGGACTGCCGTTGGCGCTGCCCCGGGCCGCTGCGGCGGCGCGCCCGAGATAGGGTCCGACGACGAGGGTGTGGGTTGCCGCCGCGATGTCGCCCTCGGGAGCAGCCATCGCCTGGAGCCGGGCTTCGCCGGGCGTCATCGGTTCCGTCATGAAGGTCTTCGTTTCACCCCGTCCTGCGTGTCCTCAGGACAATGGGCGCTTGCCGGCCCCAGACAAGGGCGCGGCAAACCTTTCCGGCCGGAGAAAGGCCGTTTCGCGCGATCTCAGGCCTTTTCCGGAGCCGTCTCGTCGGGTTCGAAGAGCTGGACCGGATGACCGGGCATGATCGTCGAGATCGCGTGCTTGTAGACCAGCTGCGAATGGCCGTCCCGGCGCAGAAGCACGCAGAAATTGTCGAACCACGTCACGACGCCCTGAAGCTTGACGCCGTTGACGAGGAAGATCGTGAGCGGAATCTTGTTCTTGCGAACATGGTTCAGGAACGTGTCCTGGAGGTTCTGAGCGCGCTCGCCCGCCATTTTTTCTTATCCTTGGTTCGCATCGCCGCCCGCCGTGATGACGGGTTCTCATCTGTTGGTCTCGTCGGCACCGGAACGGCGAACAACGCCGTGTCGGTGCGGGAACATTACACGTGTATCGGGCTCGCGATGCAAGTGCATCGCCACCGCGTTCTCAGGGCCCGATCCCGAGCGACTTGAGTTTCCGGTGGAGCGCGGAGCGCTCCATGCCGATGAATTCCGCGGTGCGGGAGATGTTGCCGGAGAACCGGGCGATCTGCGCCACGAGGTATTCACGCTCGAAGATCTCGCGCGCCTCGCGCAAGGCGAGGCTCATCAGCTTCTCGCCGCCCGAGCCGTTCGGGGTCGTCGGCACCAGGGCGCCGATCTCGGTCGGCAGCATCTCCGAGGTCACCTCCTGATCCGGGTCGGTGTGGGTCAGGATCATCAGGCGCTCGACGTTGTTGCGCAGCTGGCGGATGTTGCCGGGCCAGTCGTGGGACTGCAGGACGGCCATGGCGTCCTCGGCGATGCGCCGGCGCGGCAGGCCGGTGGCACCGGAGATCTGCTCCATGAAGAAGGCGATCAGTTCCGGCACGTCCTCCCGTCGCTCCGACAGGGACGGGACCCGGATCGGCACCACCGACAGGCGGTGGAACAGGTCTTCGCGGAAGCGCCCGGCGGCGATCTCCTCGGCGAGGTCCCGCGACGAGGACGAGATGATGCGTACGTCCACATGGACCCGGGTGGTGCCGCCGACGCGCTGGAAGTTCTGGTCGACCAGCACCCGCAGGATGCGGTTCTGGGTCTCACGCGGCATGTCGGCGACTTCGTCGATGTAGAGCGAGCCGCCATGGGCCTCCTCGAGGGCGCCGACCCGGCGCGCCCGGCCCTCGCCCGCCTCGACGCCGAACAGCTCGGCCTCCATCGTGTCCGGGGTGATGGTGGCGGCGTTGATCACCACGAACGGCCCGCTGGCCCGGGACGACAGGGCGTGGAGCGTGCGCGCCGAGAGTTCCTTGCCCGAGCCCGGCGCCCCCAGGATCATCACGCGGGCATTGGTGGGCGCCACCCGCTCCACGGTCTGGCGCAGCTGGTTGACCACCACCGAGGCGCCGACGAGCCGGCTCGCCTGGCCCGACCGCGCCTTGAGGTCGCGGACCTCGCGCTTGAGGCGGGAGGCTTCGAGAGCCCGCTCGGCCACGAGGATCAGCCGGTCGGCCTTGAACGGCTTCTCGATGAAGTCGTAGGCCCCCGCCTTGATCGCCGCGACGGCGGTCTCGATGTTGCCGTGGCCCGAAATCATCACCACCGGCAGATCGGGATGGCCGGCCTTGATCTGGTCGAGCACCTGCAGGCCGTCGAGGCGCGAGCCCTGCAGCCAGATGTCCAGGAAGACGAGGTGGGGCCGGCGCGACTCGATGGCGGCCAGGGCCTCGTCGGAACCGCCGGCGGTGCGGGTGCGGTGGCCCTCGTCGTCGAGGATGCCGGCCACGAGGTCGCGGATGTCGGCTTCGTCGTCGACGATCAGGATATCGGCGCTCATGACTGGATCTCCGCGATTGGGGGGGCCGTCCGCGCGGCGCCCTTCTCATCCTGCGCGGAGGGTTTGCCCTCCGGCGGCGTGTGGGTGGTTGAGTCTCGGGCGGGGGCGACGGCGCCGTCGCGCGGGACGCGCAGGCGCACGCGCCCGCCCCGACCATCCGGATTGTCGTTCAATTCGATCCCGCCGCCATGCTCTTCGAGGACTTTGCTGACGATGGCCAGGCCCAGGCCGGTGCCACCCTCGCGGGTGGTCATATAGGGCTCCAGCAGCCGCTGGCGCCCCTCGGCGGGAAATCCCTTGCCGTTATCGGTGACCTCGATGACCACGAAGCCGTCCTCTAGGACGAGGCGGACATCGACCCGGCCCTGGCCGAGCTCGGCCTCCGGCACGGCCTGCACCGCCTCGACGGCGTTCTTCAGGATGTTCGTGATCGCCTGGGACAGGAGACGGATGTCGAAGGCCGCCAGGATCGGCTGGTCGCCGTCCTCGCCGAACGAGAACTCCATGTCGGGATGCGCCACGCGCATCATGAACAGGTTCTGGCGGGTGATCTCGCTGAGATCGTTCCGGGCGATGGCGGGCTTGGGCATCCGCGCGAAGGACGAGAACTCGTCGACCATGCGCTTGATCTCGTCCACCTGCCGGACGATCGTCGCCGTGCACTGGTCGAACACCTCCTTGTCGGTGGTGATGACCTTGCCATACTTGCGCCGGATGCGCTCGGCCGAGAGCTGGATCGGGGTCAGCGGGTTCTTGATCTCGTGGGCGATGCGCCGGGCCACGTCCGCCCAGGCCGAGGTGCGCTGGGCCGAGACGAGGTCGGTGATGTCGTCGAGGGTGACGACGAAGCCGCGGGCGCCTCCCTGCGCCTGCTCGCTGGTCACCCGCACGGTCACGGTGCGCTCGCGGCCGTCCCGCGTGAGCTGGATCTGCTGCTGCATGGTGCGCAGACGAGCTTCGCCGCCCTCGGGGAACAGCGCCTGCAACTCGGGCACGGCCTGGGTCAGCGGCTGGCCGACGATCGCGTCGGCGGGCAGGCCCAGGGTGCGCTCGACCGAGGGATTGGCGATGGTGACGTGGCCCGCCGCGTCGACGCCGAGGACGCCGGGCGAGACGCCGGCCAGCACCGCCTCGGTGAAGCGCCGGCGCCGGTCGATGAGGTCGCTCGCCGCCATCAGCCCGTCGTGCTGGCGCCGCAGCTCCTGGGTCATCTTGTTGAAGCTCTCGGACAGGTGCGCGAGGTCGCCGTCGCTCTTCCGGGCCGGCACCTGCGCGTAGAAGTTGCCCGAGGCGACCTGGTCGGCCGCGTTGATCAGGCGCCGGATCGGTGCGACGAAGCGATTGGCGAAGTTGAGGCCGAACCACACGGCCGAGAGCAGCGCGATTAGCGCGATCAGCGCGAAGACCGAGGCGAAGCTGATCTGGATCGAGCGCTTCAGGGAGTCGTAGGTCAGGTATTCGGCCGCTGCGGCGCGCGACACGCCGGGGAATTCGATGGCGAGCTGGCTCACCTCGCGCTGCACCAGCAGCACGGCGCCGTCATAGGCCGGCATGCGCAGGAGGGCGGCGAAGACCCGGCCCTCGCTCGGCACAAGGCAGATCGGATCGACCGATTTGGCCGCGTCGTCGAAGGCCGCCGCGGATGGCAGGCGCCGCTCCTTGAGGGCATCGATCTTGGCGCGGGCCACCACCTCGGTGGGTCCGCGCATGATTTCGGCGACAGGCAGGCCGAGGGCGGTGGCGCGGGTGGTGAGGAAGCTCTCGAACCAGCCGCGATTCACGTCGAAGTTCGGCCGCGCCCGGGTCAGGTCGTCGGCGAGGATGCGGATCTCGCGCGCCAGGCTCTGGCACTGGTTCTCCTGGTAGGCATCCGCCACCTCGACGGATTTGAGCACCACGTCGCGCACCCGGTCGGTGAAGCCGAGGGACAGGCCGCGATCGATGGTCACCGCCGCCACGACCGCCAGCAGGACCGTCGGCAGGATGGCGATGAGGCTGAACAGGCCGACGATGCGGGTATGGAGCCGCGCCACGGCGGCGTTGGTCCGGCGCGCGTACAGGAAGACCCGCGCCTCCCAGGCGATGATCACCACGAGGCCGAGGACGAGGAAGACGTTGATGCCGAGGAGCGTCAGCCCCACCGTCGGGGTCGGCGTGACCCGGATGACCCCGGCCAGGATCAGGAAGGTGGTGATGGCCGAGACCAGGGCGGTGATGACCACCAGGGCGCCGACGAGGCCGGGACCGCGCGGCGGCGCACGCACCATCGCGGGGGAGCGATCGACACCCCCGGCTTCCGCCGGATCGGCGGTGCCGGCATCCTCCCGGGAGGGGTTCGAAATGTGGGACGAACGGAGCCACGGCATGGCTGATGCGTCGCCACAACAGTGTGGCGAAATTAATACGGATTGCCCCTGGAGCCACGACGGAGCGACGCGCAGCGGCAGAGTGTATGCGCCTTCCGCGACATCATGATTGGCTGCTGGCGCGGGCGGCGGGACCGATCGACGGCGCGAGAAAATACATTATCTTTCCGCTCTTCCTCATCCAGAGATCAGAATGTCCAACACGCCCGTCTTCGCCTCGGCCGCCGTCGCGGCGCCCCATCGCCTTGCAGCCCAGGCCGGTCAGCACGTCCTGGCACAGGGTGGAAATGCGATCGAGGCGATGACCGCCATGGCCGCCGCCATCGCGGTGGTCTACCCGCACATGAACGGCATCGGCGGCGACGGCTTCTGGCTGGTACGCGAACGCGGCGGGCGGGTGCGCGGCATCGAGGCCTGCGGCCCGGCCGGCCGGAACGCCACCATCCAGCGCTACCGGGAGAAGGGCTACGCGGTTCTGCCGTCGCGCGGACCGGATGCGGCGCTGACCGTGGCGGGTGCCATCGGCGGTTGGCGTCTCGCTCTCGACCTATCGAAGGCACTCGGCGGCCGGTTGCCCCTGGGCACGTTGCTGGCGGACGCGATCCGTCACGCCCGTGACGGCGTCGCGGTCTCGCCGTCCGAGGCGCGCTACGTGCCGAAGGAACTCGACACGCTCCACGATCAGCCGCATTTCGCGGAGACCTTCCTCGACGGCGGCAAGCCCTTCGCGGCCGGCGCCGTCCGCAGGCTGCCGGCGCTGGCCGCCACCCTGGAGCAACTGGCCCATGCCGGCCTCGACGATTTCTACAAGGGTGACCTCGGGCGGGAGATCGCCGCCGATCTCGACCGGCTCGGGGCGCCGGTGACCCGGGCCGACCTCGAGGCTTACGCCCCCCGCGAACGCGCGCCGCTGTCGATCCGCCGCCGCGATGCCACGCTCTACAACTTTCCGCCACCGACCCAGGGGATCGCCGCGCTGCTGATCCTCGGCATCTTCGACCGCCTGCGGATCGACCGGCCCGAGACCACCGCGCATTACCACGGGCTGATCGAGGCGACGAAGCGCGCCTTCGCCATCCGCGATCGGATCGTCACCGACTACGACCGCCTGACGGTCGATCCCGCCAGCTACCTCACGCCGGAACGGCTGGACCGCGAGGCGGCACAGATCGACATGCGCCGGGCGGCGAGCGTCCCCCTGCGCAATCCCGGCGAGGGCGACACGGTGTGGATGGGTGCCATCGACCGCGACGGCCTCGCGGTGTCCTACATCCAGTCGATCTACTGGGAATACGGCTCCGGCCTCGTCCTGCCGAAGACCGGCATCCACTGGCAGAACCGAGGCACCTCGTTCTCCCTCGACGCCGAGGCGGTGAACCCGCTGGAGCCCGGGCGGCGGCCCTTCCACACCCTGATCCCGGCGCTGGCCTGCTTCGACGACGGCCGCGTGATGTCCTACGGCAGCATGGGCGGCGACGGGCAGCCGCAATTCCAGTCGCAGATCTTCGCGCGCTACGCCGATTACGGGATGGACCCGGCCGCCGCCGTCGACGCCCCGCGCCTGCTCTACGGCCGGACCTGGGGTGCCGAATCCCTCAGCGTGAAGGTCGAGGACCGTTTCGATCCGGCCTGCATCGCCGAGTTGCGCAAGCTCGGCCACGAGATCGAAGAACTCGGTGGTGCCTACATCGACTCCCTCGGCCATGCCGGCATGCTGGTGCGTCACCCAAGTAACGGCTCGGTCTCGGCCGTGCACGATCCGAGATCCGACGGTGGGTCCGAGGGGCTGTAACTTCCGCTGATCTTCACGGTCGGGTTGCGCCGGAAAGATGAGCACAGCATCGACTTGCTGATTTCAGAGGCCTGGCATCATCCTTGCGATTGGCGACCGTCGCAAGGAGCGAATAATGGATACGACCCTCTCCCGCCAACGCTGGCTGCAACTCGGCCTCGGACTGGTCGCCATGATGGCGATCTCCAGCCCGCAATATGTCTGGACCCTCTTCACCAAACCGCTGATCGCGACGACCGGCTCGACGCTGCCGCAGATCCAGTGGACCTTCACGATCCTGATCGTGCTGCAGACCTTCTTCTCGCCGGTGCAGGGCTACCTGATCGATCGCTTCAGCCCCAAGCTGATGATCGCGCTCGGCGCCGCCCTGTCCGGCCTGGGCTGGGTCCTGGCCGCGCGGGTCGACACGCTCATGGGCGTCTACGCGACCTACGGCCTGTTCTGCGGCCTCGGCACCGGCATCGTCTATGTCGGCATCGTCGGCCTGATGGTGAAGTGGTTTCCCGACCGGCGCGGCTTCGCCGTCGGCGTGGTCGCCGCCGGCTACGGCATGGGCGCCATGCTGAGCACCTTCCCCATCAGCGACATGCTCGCGGCCGACGGCTATCGCCACACCCTCACGGTGTTCGGCGTCGTGCTCGGTGCGATCGGCGCCCTGGCAGCCCTGGGCCTGCGCGCCCCCCGTGCCGGCGAGGTGCTGCCGGCGCCCGCCGTCAACCTCTCGACCTGCGTGCACGACACGGCCCCGAAGGCGATGCTGCGGACACCGCTGTTCTGGCTGATGTTCGCCATGATGACGATGATGTCGACGGGCGGCCTGATGGTGGTGGCCAACTTCGCGTCCTTCGCCCGCGACTTCGGCGTCGCCGACGCGATCATCTTCGGCTTCGTCGCCCTGCCCTTCGCGCTCACCTTCGACCGCATCACCAACGGCCTGACCCGTCCGTTCTTCGGCTGGGTCTCCGACCGGATCGGGCGCGAGAACACCATGGGCATCGCCTTCGCGGCCGAGGCGGCGGCGATCGCCCTGCTCCTGGTCTTCCGCGAGAATCCCTACGCGTTCGCGCTCCTCTCCGGCGTGGTCTTCTTCGCCTGGGGCGAGATCTTCTCGCTGTTTCCGTCGATCCTCACGGACACGTTCGGGACCAAGCACGCGACGACGAATTACGGCTTCCTCTACATGGCGCAGGGCATCGGCTCCCTGTTCGGCGGCCCGATCGCGGCCTGGATCTACGCCGTGCAGGGCTCGTGGCTGCCGGTCTTCGCGATCATCATCACCCTCGACGTGCTGACCGCGATCCTCGCCTACTTTGTGCTCAAGCCGATGCGTCGGCGCTGGCTCGGGGAAACCGAAGCCTCGGGGCTGGTGGGCAAGCCGGCCCTGGCCTGAACCGTCGAGGCTCGCGCCGATCGACAAGTGCGCGGACGGGGTAACCCGTCCGCGTTCTGCTGGGCGGGTTCCCAATCAGGGCGGAAGGGTGATGGGCCGCGGCGGCCCGCCTTCCGGCGGCACCCAGTCCTGCGCGTTCCTGAGGCGGATGCCGCTCGCATGCAGGCTCGATCGCCAGATCGGGGCGAGCGGCGTCAGGCGCGCCACGATGCGGAGGTCGACGCCTTCCGCGGCCAACGCCGCTGGCAGATCCCGGATCGTCTCGCGGCCATCCGGAACGACCGTTCGGTGCGAGACCCAGGCGCCCGGATCGCCGGTCGGCACGAAGGTGGCGGCCGGCATCCGGTAGCGCTGGATCGTCCCGGACGTGATCCGGTCGGCCCAGGCCGCCTCGACATAGGCGACGGCGCGGACCGAGACGTCGCCGAACCACGTCGCTCGGTCTTCCGGCGTCGTCTCGGCTCTCGGCCAGATCACGATCCGGGGGCAGTCGCGCGGGAACAGGTAGAGCAGGCTGTGCGCGGCATCGATCGCCCAGACCAGCGGACCGTTCAGCCAGGCCAGTTCCGGGCCGCGCGCGATGCCGACGCGCACGGGGCGCGGTTCGAAGACCCGGACGTCCGGGTCCTCGCTGAAATGGAACAGGGGCGCGCCCAGTGCGTGGGCGTCGCGCGGGATCACCGCGCGTTGCGGAACACCTGCAGGTCGAGGTCGCGGACCTTCTTGCGCAGGGTGTTGCGGTTCACACCGAGCAGTTCGGCTGCGCGGATCTGGTTGCCGCGGGTGGCGGCCAGCGCCGCGCCGATCAGCGGCCCCTCGATCTCGCGCAGGATGCGATGATAGAGGCCGGGCGGGGGCAGCGTGTCGCGGTAGCCACCGAAATACTCGGCGAGGTGGCGCTCCACCGCCCCCGACAGCGTCTCGGCCTCGCCGCTCGGCTTGCGCCCGCCCGCCGTGCCGTTCTGCTGGCTCTGCGCCAGCGGCAGGGTGTCGAGCTCCGCCTCGATGACCGGGCCGGTGATCGTCTCTTGCGGGTAGAGGGCGGCGAGGCGCCGCACGAGATTTTCCAACTCGCGGACGTTGCCGGGCCAGCGGTAGCGCTTCAGCCGCTCCATCGCTTCGCCGTCGAGCTGTTTGCGGCTCAGGCCCTCACGCTCCACCAAGACGAAGAAGTGGCGGATCAGATCGGGCACGTCCTCGGAGCGTTCCCGAAGTGCGGGAAGCCGAAGCGGCACCACGTTGAGCCGGAAGAACAGGTCCTCGCGAAAGATGCCCTGCTGGATCGAGACCCGCAGGTCCTTGTTGGTGGCCGCGATGATGCGGACATTCGTCTTGATCGGCACCCGGCCGCCGACGGTGGTGTACTCGCCCTGCTGCAGCACGCGCAGGAGGCGCGTCTGCGCCTCCATCGGCATGTCGCCGATCTCGTCGAGGAACAGCGTGCCGCCCTCGGCCTGCTCGAAGCGGCCGGCCGAGCGCGACAGCGCGCCGGTGAAGGCACCCTTCTCGTGGCCGAACAGTTCCGATTCGATGAGGTCGCGCGGGATGGCGGCCATGTTCACGGGCACGAACGGGCCGGTGCGGCGGCGGCCGTAATCGTGCAGCGCGCGGGCGACCAGTTCCTTGCCGGTGCCGGATTCGCCGGTGATCATCACCGTGAGGTCGGTCGGCATCAGCCGGGCCAGGGCCCGGTAGATCTCCTGCATGGCCGGCGAGCGCCCGACGAGCGGGATGTCCTCGTTGCCCGGGTCGGTGCCGGCGGGGGCCGTGCCGCGCGGGCGGGACAGGGCGCGCCCGACGATGGCGATCAGCTCCTTCAGGTCAAAGGGCTTGGGCAGATACTCGTAGGCGCCCCGCTCGGAGGCGCGGATCGCCGTCATGAAGGTGTTCTGCGCGCTCATGACGATGATCGGGAGTTCGGGGCGCACGCGCTTGATGCGCGGCAGCAGGTCGAAGACGTTCTCGTCGGGCATCACCACGTCGGTGATCACGAGGTCGCCCGCCCCCTCGGCGACCCATCGCCAGAGCGTTGCGCAGTTGCCGGTCGAGCGGACCTCGTACCCGGCCCGCGACAGCGCCTGGTTGAGGACGGTGCGGATGGCGGCGTCGTCATCCGCGACGATGATGTGTCCGTTGGGCATGACGCGACTCTACAGCTCCGCGGACGATTCGCGCCCATCGCGGGCGCTCGACATGGGGAGAAGAAGACGAAAGGTGGTCCGGCGCGGGACTGGATCGCACTCGACGATCCCACCGTGATCGCCGATGATCTTGGCGACCAATGCAAGTCCGAGGCCGGAGCCCTGCGCCTTCGTGGTGACGAAGGGATCGAACAGGTCGGGCAGGAGGTCCGCCGAGACGCCGGGGCCGTTGTCGCGCACCGCGACCTCGATGGGCAGGCTGACCCGCTCGCGCGAGCCCGGCACCTGGAGGCGCAGGCCCGTGCGGAAGGCCGTCGACAGGGTGATCTCGCCGTCGACCGCATCGGCCCCGATGGCCTCCGCGGCGTTCTTCACGAGGTTCAGGATCACCTGCACGAGCTGGTCGCGATTGCCGAGGACCGGCGGCAGCGAGGGGTCGTAGGTCTCCACGAAGCGGATGTGGCGGGCAAAGCCCGACTGCGCCGAGCGCTTCACCTGGTCGAGCACCCCGTGCACGTTGACCGAGCCGCGCTCCACCGGGCGCTCGTCCCCGAACAGCTCCATGCGCTCGACGATGCGCACGATCCGGTCGGACTCGTCGCAGATCAGCCGGGTCAGGAGGCGGTCGTCCTCGTTGCCGGACTGTTCGAGGAGCTGCGCCGCTCCCCGGATGCCGGCGAGCGGGTTCTTGATCTCGTGCGCCAGCATGGCGCCGAGCGCCACCATCGAGCGGGCCGCCCCGCGATGGGTGAGCTGCCGGTTCATCTTGTCGGCGATGGTGCGCTCCTGCAGCATCAGCACCACCGCGTCCTCGTCGTCGCCCAGCGGCGTCGCGAACACGTCGACGCTGCGCTCGAGCCCCGAGCGCGGCTGGACGAGCTCGACCCCGTACTCGCTGACGCTGGCACGCCGCCGCCGCACCTCCGCCACCAGGGCGATGATCGGCGAGGCGAAGGGGATGATGTCGGAGAGGCGCCGCCGCTGCATCAGGCGCGCGGAATGATCGAAGAACGTCTCGCCCGCGTGGTTGACGTGGAGGATGTGGTCGTTGGCGCCCACCGTCAGCAC
Organism: Methylobacterium sp. Leaf104; assembly: GCF_001422885.1. Classification (GTDB taxonomy): domain Bacteria; phylum Pseudomonadota; class Alphaproteobacteria; order Rhizobiales; family Beijerinckiaceae; genus Methylobacterium. Next base: position 100,827 of record NZ_LMMZ01000034.1, read on the forward strand.
CGGTAGCGGCAGGGCGTTGATCACCGCTTCGTTGGTGGGGGCGGTGTCGGTCCGCGCGTCCCCGGTCCGGCCCGGTGTCGGCTTGCCAGAGCTCATGCGGCCTCCCCGATGGTCTGCGGCATCGCCCCGTCGCGTCGGCCCGTGAAGGCGCGCGCCAGGAGCGCGGTGGCGATCGCCGGGTCGGTGGTGGTCAGAAGCTGCATCCGCGCCTCCGGGTCGAGGCCGCCGCCGGCCTCGGCATAGGCCGCGAGGTGCTTGCGGGCGTGGCGCACGCCCATGCGCAGGCCGTAGAGGGCGAGCAGCCCCTGGTAGTGCTCCACCGCCAGGGCCGCCATCTCGGCGCCCGTCAGCGCGGGCGCGGGCCGCCCGGCGAGGCCGGCCGCGAGGGCGCCGACGAGCCAGGGCCGGCCCAGAGCGGCCCGCCCCACCATGAGCCCGGTGGCACCCGAGCGGGCGAGGCAGGCCCGCGCCTCCGCCAGCGTGGTGATGTCGCCGTTGGCGATGACCGGGATCGCCACCGCCTCGACCACGGCCCGGATCGCACCCCAGTCGGCCCGGTCCTTGTAGAATTGCTGCCGGGTCCGGCCGTGGACCGTCACGGCGTTCAGCCCGAGCCCCTCGGCCCGCCGGGCGAGTTCCGGCGCGTTGAGGTTGGCGTGGTCCCAGCCGAGGCGCATCTTCACCGTGACGGGAATGCGCACCGCGCCGCGCACGGCCGCGAGGATGCGGGTCGCTCCCTCGATGTCGCGCATCAGTGCCGAGCCAGAGGCGACGCCGGTGACGACCTTGGCCGGGCAGCCCATGTTGATGTCGACGACGTCGGCGCCGTTCGCTTCGGCGATGCGCGCGGCCTCGGCCATCGGCTCCGGCGCGCATCCGGCGAGCTGCACGATGTGGGGATCGACGCCGCTGCCCTCGGCGCGCAGCCGTGCCTCCTGATCGCCGCGCGCCAGTTCGGCGGCGGCCACCATCTCGGAGACGACCGCGCTCGCCCCGAGGCGGCGCGCGATGCGTCGGACGTGCAGGTCGGTGACACCGGAGAGCGGCGCCAGGAGGACCGGCACCGGCCGGCGGCCATCGGTCGACGGCGAGTCTCCAACGGCCCTCGCCGCCCGAAGAAAGCTCAAATAATCATCAGCGCACATTGTGCTCAACAAATAGACAAAATGGCCCGCGGTGCAAGCGATTCCGTGGATTTGATTTCAGCTTCTCCCGCGCTTAAACGACAGACCACCCCCATCGGCGGGTTGCCAGGGCCTTCGCAACGCGGACGCGCGGTGACGTGTCGGTGCGTGGATCCTCACACACCCGAAGCGCGGGAGCATACGCATGTCCGGCACCGCGTGGAATGCGGCAGCGGTGGTTGTCGCGGCCGGCCGCGGCATCCGCATCGGCGGCGACACCCCGAAGCAGTACCGCCGCGTCGGCGGCCAGGCCGTGCTCACCCGGACCCTGGCGGCGCTCGCCGCCCATCCAGGCATCGCCCGTATCCAGCCCGTGATCGCGCCCGACGCCGCCGATTTCTACCGCGCCTGCCTCGACGACCTCGACGCCGCCACCCGGGACAAGCTCGCCGAGCCGGTCCGCGGCGGGGCCACCCGCCAGCAATCGGTCCGCGCCGGGCTCGAAGCCCTGGACGGAGCCGCCGCGCCTGATCTCGTCCTCGTCCACGACGCCGCCCGCCCGCACGTGGACGTGGCCCTGATCGAGCGTGCGCTGGTCGCCGGGCGTGACCATGGCGCCGCCGTGCCGGGCATCGCCGTCACCGACACCATCAAGGTGGTGGAGGATCTCGGCGACGGCACGGGCCGTGTGCGCGAGACGCCGCGGCGCGAGGGCCTGCGCGCCGTCCAGACGCCCCAATCCTTCGCCTATGGCCCCTTGCGCGACGCCCACCGCCGGGCGGCCGACGCCGACCTGCACGCCTTCACCGACGACGGCGCCCTGGCCGAATGGGCCGGCCTGCCCGTCGTCGTGTTCGAAGGCGACCCGCGCAATCGCAAGATCACCCAGCCGGCCGACCTGATCGAGGCCGATCGCGGCTTCTCCGGCCAAACGCCCACCGCCCTGAACGAGGCCCATTCCATGACCACCTATGTCACCCGCCTCGGCACCGGCTTCGACGTCCACGCCTTCACGGAAGGCGACCATGTCTGGCTCGGCGGCGTGAAGATCCCGGCCGACCGGGGCGTGCTGGCCCATTCGGACGGCGACGTCGCCCTGCACGCCCTGACCGACGCGCTGCTCGGTGCCATCGCCGACGGCGATATCGGGACGCACTTCCCACCGAGCGACGAACAGTGGCGCGGTGCGGCCTCCGACCGCTTCCTGGCGCACGCGGTGGAACTGGTGCGGGCTCGTGGCGGCAAGATCGACCATCTCGACATCACGGTACTGGCCGAGGCTCCGCGCATCGGCGCCCATCGCGAGGCGATCCGTGCCCGCATCGCCGAGATCGCCGGCGTGCCCCTGAGCGCGGTCTCGATCAAGGCCACCACTACGGAAAAGCTCGGGTTCGTCGGCCGCGCCGAAGGCCTCGCAGCCCAGGCCGCCGCCACGGTGCGCCTGCCCGAGGTGACGGCCGAGCTGAACGCCGCCGACGAGACGGCCGAGCGCCGCTCGTGATCGACGATCCCGCCCTGCTCGCCCGGGCGGAGGCACTGGTCGCCGCCTACGCGGCGGCGGGGTTGACGCTCGCCACGGCGGAATCCTGCACCGGCGGCCTCGTCGCCGGCCTGCTCACCGCGATTCCGGGCTCCTCCGCAGTGGTCGAGCGCGGCTTCGTGACCTACTCGAACGCGGCGAAGGCCGAGAGCATCGGCGTGCCCGCCGACCTCATCGCCACGCACGGCGCGGTGAGCATGGAAGTGGCCCGGGCCATGGCCGAGGGCGCCCTGGCGCATGCCCGCGCCGGCGTCGCCGTGGCGATCACCGGCATCGCTGGTCCCGGGGGCGGCAGCGCCGACAAGCCGGTCGGCCTCGTGCATTTCGGTCTCGCGACACGGGGGGCTCCCGTGCGCCATCGCGAGCGCCGGTACGGCGATCTCGGCCGCACCGCGATCCGCCGCCAGGCGGTGGGCGATGCCCTGGGCCTGCTCGAATCGGTCCTCGCGCCGACGTCTTGAAACTGACACGCTTGGCCGTCAGGTTGCGGATCACGGCGCCGCGTTCCGCGCCGGGTTCGTCCTCGAACCGTTGGGGAGGCCGCATGATATTGGTATCGATCGCCTCTCCGGCCCGCCCGCGCGCCTTGCGCCTGCCGGCCTGACGCCGCCGCGCGCCTGAGCGCGCCGCGCCCGTCTCCCTCGTATCTCGTCCATCACAACGGCAGGCCGCGTGCGGCTGCCGCCTTCGGAGCCGGTGCTCGATTGGCGCCGTGATCGCCCCATGATTCTCGACCGCCTGAACGGCGCGGAGGCCTATCGGGCCGTCCTCGCGTTCCTCGTTCGCCAATGGCGGACCCGTCTGCCGCTGCTCGCCGGCGTCGTCGCGGCGATCGTCGGCTCGACCCTGGCCGACGTGTTCCTGCCCCTGTTCGCCGGGCGCCTGGTCGACGCGCTCTCGGCCGCCGACCGCGACGCGGCCCGGTGGGACGCGTTGATGGCGTTCGCCGCGATGGGCGGCCTCGGGGTCGTCACCCTGGGGCTGCGCCACGTCGCCTGGGCGCTGGTGGTGCCGCTGACGCTCTCGACCATGCAGGCCGTGGCGCAGGCCGGCTTCCACCGCGTGCAACGCCTCTCCACGGATTGGCATGCCAACAGCTTCTCGGGCTCCACCGTGCGCAAGGTCTCGCGCGGGATGTGGGCCCTCGAAGGGCTGAACGACACGCTGCTGCTGGAATTGCTGCCGGCCTTCACGGTGCTTCTCGGCACCATGATCCTGCTCGGCCTGCAATGGCCCGTGATGGGACTGGTGATCGGCCTCGGTTCGCTGATCTATCTCGGCATCGTCGTGATGCTCGCGACGCGGGTCATCGCCCCCGCGGCCCAGCTCTCCAACGTCTGGGATTCGCGCCTCGGCGGCGCGCTCAGCGACGCCGTCGGCGCGAACGCGGTGGTGAAGGCCTTCGGCGCCGAGGCCCGCGAGGATGCGCGCCTGGCGCGCCTGCTGGGCAAGTGGAACCGGCGGACGCACCGGACCTGGATGCGGATCACCTGGAGCATCACGGCGCAGTTCGTGCTGCTCCTCGCCCTGCGCACCGCCATCGTCGGCACGGCGCTCTGGCTCTGGTGGACGGGGGCGGCGACCCCCGGCGACGTGGCCTACGTGCTCACCACCTACTTCGTGGTGCACGGCTACCTGCGGGACATCGGCGGTCAGATCAACCGGGTGCAGCGGGGGGTGAACGAGATGGAGGAACTCGTCGCCCTCGAGGCCGAGCCCTACGATGTCGCGGACCGGCCGGGCGCCACGGCGCTCGTCGCGAAGGGCGGCGACCTGCGGTTCGACCGCGTCACCTTCCACTATCGCGGGCACGCGACGCCGCTGTACCGCGACCTGTCGGTGCATATCCCGGCCGGGCAGCGGGTCGGACTCGTCGGCCGGTCCGGCTCCGGCAAGACGACCTTCGTCAAGCTGGTGCAGCGCCTCTACGACGTCACCGGCGGCCACGTCCGTATCGACGGGCAGGACGTGGCCGGGGTGACGCAGGCCTCCCTGCGCGCGCAGATCGCCATCGTGCCGCAGGAGCCGGTGCTGTTCCACCGCTCGCTGGCCGAGAACATCGCCTATGCACGGCCCGGCGCCACGGCGGAGGAGATCGCGCGCGCGGCCCGCCTCGCCAACGCGCATGACTTCATCGCGCGCCTGCCCGGGGGCTACGCCACCCTGGTCGGCGAGCGCGGCGTCAAGCTCTCGGGCGGCGAGCGCCAGCGAGTGGCGCTCGCCCGCGCCTTCCTGGCCGACGCGCCCCTCCTGATCCTCGACGAGGCCACCTCCAGCCTCGACTCGGAATCGGAGGCGCTGATCCAGGAGGCGATGGAGCGGCTGATGCGCGGGCGCACCGCCATCGTCATCGCGCATCGCCTCTCCACCGTGCGGGCCCTCGACCGGATCCTCGTCTTCGACGGTGGCCGCATCGTCGAGGACGGCACCCACGCGGACCTGGTCGCCCGGCCGGAGGGGCGCTACCGCGCCCTGTTCGAGCGCCAGGCCGGCGGGGTGGTGGAGGCGTGAGACGCGCGCGGCGCGTGCTGTTCGTGTGCAGCCGGAACCGGCTGCGCAGCCCCACCGCCGAGCAGGTCTTCTCGGCCGAACCGGATGTGGAGGTCGCCTCGGCGGGGACGGATGCGGCGGCCGACGAACCGGTCTCGGCGGAATGGCTGGCCTGGGCCGACCTGATCGTCGTGATGGAGGGCCGGCACAGGGCGCTGCTGCAGCGCCGCTTCCGCGCCAGCCTCAAGCACGCGCGGCTCGTCTGCCTCGACATCCCCGACGTCTACGGCTTCATGGACCCGGACCTCGTGCGGCTGCTCCGTGCCCGGGTCACGCCGCACCTGCGCTGAAGCCGCGTGCCGCGTCTCAGGCCGCGCCGTAGACCCGGTTCGCCCGCGCCTCGAAGGCGTCGGTGAACTTGCGGAAGGCGCGGTCGAACATCGTGCCCATGAGCATCCCGAGCGTCCGGCTCTTGAACTCGTAGGTGATGAAGAAGTCGACCGTGCAGCCGCCGCCCTCGGCCTCCTTGAAGGCCCAGCGGTTCTCGAGGTGGCGGAACGGACCGTCGATGTACTCGGCGACGATGCGCAGGCTATGCGGATCCAGGGTCACGCGCGTGGTGAAGCGCTCGCGGATCGCCTTGTAGCCGACCCCCATCTCGGCCACGAGCACCTCCGTGCCGTCCGCCCCCGGCTGGCGGCGCAGCACGCGCAGGGATTCGCAGAGGGGCAGGAAGTCCGGGTAGCGCTCCACGTCGGCCACGAGGTCGTACATCTGGCGCGGTGAGTGCCGCACCGCGCGGGTGATCCGGAATGAGGGCATCGAGACTCTAAGCGTTGGCGATGCGGGCGAGACGGGCCGCCTTCAGCTTTGCGAAATCCTCACCGGCGTGGTGGGAGGAGCGGGTCAGGGGCGTCGCCGAGACGAGCAGGAAACCCTTGGTGTAGGCGGTGGTCTCCAGGCCCTTGAATTCGTCCGGCGGCACGAAGCGCACCACCTCGTGGTGCTTCTTCGTCGGTTGGAGGTACTGGCCGATGGTGAGGAAGTCGACATCGGCGGAGCGCAGGTCGTCCATGAGCTGCACGACCTCGTTCCGCTCCTCGCCGAGGCCGACCATGATGCCGGACTTGGTGAAGATGGTCGGGTCGAGTTCCTTCACGCGCTGGAGCAGGCGCACGGAGTGGAAGTAGCGGGCACCCGGGCGGACCGTGAGGTAATTGCCCGGCACGGTCTCCATGTTGTGGTTGAACACGTCGGGACGGGCCGCGACCACGACCTCGAGAGCGCCGGCTTTCCGCAGGAAATCCGGGGTCAGCACCTCGATGGTGGTGGCGGGGCTGCGCGCCCGGATCGCCCGGATGGTGCGGGCGAAGTGCTCGGCGCCGCCGTCGGCGAGGTCGTCCCGGTCCACCGAGGTGATGACCACGTGGTGGAGGCCGAGCTTGGCCACCGAATCCGCGACGTTGTCGGGCTCCGACGGATCGAGCCCCTCGGGCAGGCCGGTGCGCACGTTGCAGAAGGCGCAGGCCCGCGTGCAGGTGTCGCCCATGATCATGAAGGTGGCGTGCTTCTTCTCCCAGCATTCGCCGATATTGGGGCAGCCGGCCTCCTCGCAGACCGTGACGAGCCCGTGCTCGTGGACGATCTTGCGGGTGTCCTCCCAACCCTTCGAGCCGGGCGCCTTCACGCGGATCCAGTCGGGCTTGCGCTGGATCGGCTTGTCGGGCCGGTGCGCCTTCTCGGGATGGCGCGGGCGCTGATCGTTGCGAAGCAGGTCGAGGACGACGGCCATGACAATCCACGGGATTCGCCCGCGACAGGCCGGCGTATCCCCCGACTTAAGCCGTGACGTCCCCGACCGCAAACCCGCCGCGACGGGATGGCGCGACAGGGTCCCGTGTTCGTCAGGCGCCCTGTGGATCAGTATCGGCGCCCGGCGATCGCCCGGTAGATCGTGATGATGATGACGGCCCCGACCGTCGCCGAGATCAGGTTGCGCCAGAACCCGAAGACCGGGATGTGCAGCTTCTGGGCGAGGTAGTTGCCGAGCAGGCCGCCGAGGATGCCCATCACGATGTTGGCGATGAGGCCCATATTCGCCGCCGTGAAGCGCTCGGCGAGCCATCCCGCCAGCGCCCCGATCACGATCGCCATGACCAGGCCGACGCCGGGCTGACCCAGGGCGCCGTAGACGTGTCCATCCATCCCGCGTGTTCCTCTCTGCGGTGCTCGACCCGTTGTCGGCCGGCGCTCAGGTGTCCCCGAGCGGCGCGGGTTTCAAGCGGAGGGGTGTCCGTCGCATCCGGCACCGCACCGGATCAGGTGTGGATCACCTTCCCATACGCATCCAGCACGCTCTCGTGCATCATCTCGCTGAGCGTCGGGTGCGGGAAGACCGTGTGCATCAGGTCTTCCTCGGTGGTCTCCAGGTTCATGGCCACGACGTAGCCCTGGATCAGCTCGGTGACTTCGGCGCCGACCATGTGGGCGCCGAGCAGCTGGCCGGTCTTGGCGTCGAAGACGGTCTTCACGAGGCCGTCCGGCTCGCCGAGCGCGATGGCCTTGCCGTTGCCCGCGAAGGGGAAGCGGCCGACCTTCACGGCGAAGCCCTGCTCCTTGGCCTTGGCCTCGGTGAGGCCGACGGAAGCGATCTGCGGCTGGCAATAGGTGCAGCCGGGGATCTTGGCCTTGTCCATGGCGTGGGTGTGCAGGCCCTTGATCGTCTCCACGCAGAGCACGCCCTCGTGCTCGGCCTTGTGGGCGAGCATGGGCGGGCCGGCGACGTCGCCGATGGCATAGATCCCCGGCACGTTGGTGCGGCCGAGGCCGTCCGTGACCACGATCCCGCGCTCGATGGTGACGCCGAGCGTGTCGAGGCCGATGCCCTCGATGTTGCCGACGACGCCCACCGCCGAGATCAGCTTCTCGGCGCTCAGTTGCTGGGACTTGCCGTCACCGGTCTCGATCGTCGCCGTGACGGCATCGGCGGACTTCTCCACCTTCGTCACCTTGGCGCCGGTGAGGATCTTGATGCCCTGCTTCTCGAAGCGCTTGCGGGCCAGCCCGGCGATCTCGGCATCCTCCACGGGCAGGATCTGCGGCAGGAGTTCGATCACCGTCACCTCGGCGCCCATGGTGCGATAGAACGAGGCGAACTCGATGCCGATGGCGCCCGAGCCGATGACGAGCAGGCTCTTGGGCATCGTCTCCGGCACCATGGCCTCGTAATAGGTCCAGATCTGGCGTCTGTCGGGCTCGATGCCCGGGATCGCGCGGGGCCGCGCGCCCGTCGCGACGATGATGTGCTTGGCCGAATACGCGCCCGCCGCGAGGGCGCCCTTCGGGGCCGGCGCGCGGGTGGTCTCCTTCACCGTGACCTGTCCCGGCTGGTTGCCCTTGGCCGCGGACGTGACCGTGGCCTCGCCCCAGATCACGTCGACCTTGTTCTTCTTCAGGAGCATGCCGACGCCGCCGTTGAGCCGGGTCGAGACCCCGCGCGAGCGCTTGACGATGGCCGCCGTGTCGAATCCGACCTTCTCGGCCGACAGGCCGTAATCGGAGGCATGCTGCATGTAGTGATAGATCTCGGCCGAGCGGAGCAGGGCCTTGGTGGGGATGCAGCCCCAGTTCAGGCAGATGCCACCGAGATGCTCGCGGTCCACCACGGCGGTCTTGAACCCGAGCTGTGCCGCCCGGATCGCCGCCACGTAGCCGCCGGGGCCGGCGCCGATGATGAGGATGTCATAGGTGTCGGCCATGTGCGCTCCTACGCCCCTTTCCCGCATGGGAAGGGGCCGGGTGGGTGATTGCCGGGCTCGGGGACGGGTCAGTGGGCTCCGGTCACACCAGCATCCCCATCGGGTTCTCGATCAGCGCCTTGAACGCCGAGATCAGCTCGGCGCCGAGCGCCCCGTCGAGCACCCGGTGATCGCAGGAGAGGGTCGCGGTCATCACCTGGGCGACGGCCGGGGCGCCGTCGCGGACCACGATGCGCTTCTCGCCCGCGCCGACCGCCAGGATCGAGGATTGCGGCGGGTTGATCACGGCCGTGAAGTGCTTGATGCCGAACATGCCGAGATTCGAGACCGACGTGACGCCGCCCTGGTATTCCTCGGGCTTCAGCTTCTTGGCCCGCGCCCGGGCGGCGAAGTCCTTCATCTCGTTGGAGATGGTGGAGAGCGTCTTCTGGTCGGCCCGGCGGATCACCGGCGTGAACAGGCCGCCGTCGATGGCCACCGCCACGCCGACCTCGGCGTTGTTGAAGCGCAGGATCCGGTCCTCGGCCCAGACCGCGTTGGCCGTCGGCACCCGCATCAGGGCGAGACCCATCGCCTTGATGACGAAGTCGTTTACCGAGAGCTTGAACAGCGGCTTGCCGTCCTTGGTCGTGCCGGCGCTCTTGTTCAGCTGCTCGCGCAGGGCCATCAGGGCGTCGAGCTCGCAATCCACCGTGAGGTAGAAGTGCGGGGCGACCTGCATCGCCTCGGTGAGGCGCTTGGCGATGGTCTTGCGCATGCCGTCGAGGGGCACCTCCTCGAAGCTGTCCTTCGCGTAGAAGCCGCGGACCTGATCCGTGGTCAGGCCAGCGGGGGCCGCCGCCTTGGCGGGCGCGGCCTGTGCGGGGGCCACCTGCGGCGCCTCGGCGGGCTTCGGCGCGGTGGCCGGGGCGGCCTTGCCGGTGCCGGCGGCCAGCGCCGTGCGGACATCGCGCTCGATCACCCGGCCGCGAGGGCCGGAGCCCGTCACGGCGGCGAGGTCGACGCCCTCCTGCTTGGCGATGCGGCGGGCCAGCGGCGAGGCGAAGATGCGCCCAGCCTCGGCCGCGGGCGCGGCGCTCCGGGGGGCGGCGCCCTGACCTCCCGCGGACTTGGCACCGTCCGGCGCCTCGTTGACCCGGGCGTAGGACATCGTCCCACCGCCGGGGGTGGCGTTCTCGCTCGGAGCCTCGGCCTTGGCGTCCGCCTTCGGCGCCTCGCCGCCGCCGGGGGCCTGGACGCTGGCCGGATCCTCGCCATCCGCCGCGATGATGGCGATGAGGTCGTTCACCGGCACGTCGGCGGTGCCCTCGGCCACCAGGATCTTGGCGAGCACGCCCTCGTCGATGGCCTCGACCTCCATCGTCGCCTTGTCGGTCTCGATCTCGGCGAGCACGTCGCCGGACTTCACCGCGTCCCCCTCCTTTTTGAGCCACTTGGCGAGGTTGCCCTTCTCCATCGTGGGCGACAGGGCGGGCATCAGGACGTTGATCGGCATGGGGTGAAATCCTGATCGTCAGCGGGCGGTGTCGGGGGAGCGGCGGTCAGTTCAGAATCGGTGCGTCCGGGTCGAGGCTCTCGGCCTCGAAGCCGGCGCTGATGCGCGCGAAGGCTTCGTCCTCGGACATCTCGGTCTCCAGCGCGTAGACGCGCGCCGCCTGACGGGCCAGATCCGCCAGCAGGCGGCCCCAGGTGGCCGGATCGTCGAAGGAGCGGCGCAGGGCGATGCTCACCGCGCCGTCGACGACGCTGGCGCGCAGCACCTCGATGCCACCGTTCTCGATGGCATCCGGCGGGGCGGAGAGTTCTTCGAATTTGTCAGTCATCATCTCGTCTCCGGTCTCTCCCCGACACGGGGAGAGTTGGAGGTGAACGCGTGCGGCCCTCAGCGGTAGCAGACCGCCTTCACCGCCTCGATCACCTCGGCGACGTTGGGCAGCGCCAGCTTCTCGAGGTTGGCGGCGTAGGGCATCGGCACGTCCTTGCCGGTGACGCGCAGGACGGGGGCGTCGAGGTAGTCGAAGGCATCGACCATCAGGCGGGCCGAGATCTCGGCGCCGATGCCCGATTGCGGGAAACCCTCCTCCACGGTGACGCAGCGACCGGTCTTCTTCACCGATTCCACCACCGTGTCGGTGTCCATCGGGCGCAAAGTCCGCAGGTCGATCACCTCCGCCTCGATGCCCTCTTCCGCGAGCGCCTGCGCCGCCTTCAGGGCGTAGGTCATGCCGATCGAGAAGGACACGATCGTCACGTCCTTGCCCGGGCGATGGATCCGCGCCTTGCCGATGGGCAGCACGAAGTCGTCGAGCTTCGGCACCGGGAAGGTCTGGCCGTAGAGGATCTCGTTCTCGAGGAAGATGATCGGGTTCGGGTCGCGGATCGCCGCCTTCAGCAGGCCCTTGGCGTCGGAGGCGGTGTAGGGCGCGATGACCTTGAGGCCGGGGACGTTGGAGTACCAGGCCGAGTAGTCGTGGCTGTGCTGGGCGCCGACGCGGGCGGCCGCGCCGTTGGGACCGCGGAACACGATGGGGCAGCCGAGCTGGCCGCCGGACATGTAGAGGGTCTTGGCCGCCGAGTTGATGATGTGGTCGATTGCCTGCATGGCGAAGTTGAAGGTCATGAACTCGACGATGGGGCGCAGGCCCGTGAAGGCGGCGCCGACGCCGATGCCGGCGAAGCCGTGCTCGGTGATCGGGGTATCGACCACCCGGCGTGCGCCGAATTCCTGCAGCAGCCCCTGCGTGATCTTGTAGGCGCCCTGATACTCGGCGACCTCCTCGCCCATCACGAAGACGTCCTCGCTCCGGCGCATCTCCTCCGCCATGGCGTCGCGCAGGGCCTCGCGCACCGTGGTCGAGACCATCTCGGTGCCCTCGGGGAACTCCTCCATCACGGGCGCGGGCGCCTTGCTGGTGATGGTGGCGGGGGCGGCCGGGGCCTTCGGCGCGTCGTCGCCGGTCTTGGCGTTCGGGGCCGGCTTCTCGGCCTGACCCTCGGCCTGCATGTCGGGGGCCGGGGCCGGCTGCGCGGACGACGCGGCCTTCGGCGCGCCGTTGCCGGCGGAGGCCGCCGAGACGTCCTCGCCCTCGGCGGCGATGATGGCGATGGGCGTGTTGACCTTCACGCCCTCGGTGCCCTCCTCGACGAGGATCTTGGCGAGCACGCCCTCGTCGATGGCCTCGACCTCCATCGTCGCCTTGTCGGTCTCGATCTCGGCCAGCACGTCGCCGGATTTGACCGGATCACCCGCCTTCTTCAGCCACTTCGAGAGCTTGCCCTCCTCCATGGTCGGGGAGAGGGCGGGCATCAGGATGTCGGTCGCCATGGAATACTCGTCGATCGAGGATGAGGCGGTCAGCCCGTCGAAGGCGGGGACACGGCCGCGGGCGCGGCGCGCGGCCCCCGTCTCCGGCGCATGAGGGGGTTCAGGCGCGGGCTTCCAGCAGGATGTCGGTCCACAGCTCGGCCGGATCCGGCTCGGGATCATGCGTGGCGAACTCGGCGGATTCGTTCACGGTCTCGCGTACCTTGGCGTCGGTGGCCTTGAGCTCGGCCTCGGGCACGCCGTGCATCTCGATCAGGCGCTTGCGCACCATCTCGATCGGGTCGTGCTCCTCGCGCATCTTCGAGACCTCGTCCTTGGTCCGGTACTTGGCCGGGTCGGACATCGAGTGGCCGCGGTAGCGGTAGGTCTGCATCTCGAGGATGTAGGGTCCCTCGCCCGAGCGGGCATGGGCGATCGCCCGGGTCGCGGCCTCGCGCACGGTGCGGACGTCCATGCCGTCCACCTGTTCGCCGGGAATGCCGAAGGAGATGCCGCGCTTGGAGAAGTCGGTCTGGGCCGAGGCCCGGGCCACCGAGGTGCCCATGGCGTAGCGGTTGTTCTCGATCACGTAGACCACGGGCAGCTTCCACAGCTGCGCCATGTTGAAGCTCTCGTAGACCTGGCCCTGGTTGGCCGCGCCGTCGCCCATGTAGGTCAGGCTGACGTTCCCGTTCTTCCGGTAGGCGTCGGCGAAGGCGAGGCCGGTGCCCAGCGACACCTGCGCGCCGACGATGCCGTGGCCGCCGAAGAACTGCTTCTCGCGGGAGAACATGTGCATCGAGCCGCCCTTGCCGCGGCTGTAGCCGCCGCGCCGTCCGGTGAGCTCGGCCATCACGCCCTTGGGGTCCATGCCGCAGGCCAGCATGTGGCCGTGATCGCGGTACCCGGTGATGACCTGGTCGCCGTCGACCGAGGCCATCTGCATGCCGATGACGACGGCCTCCTGGCCGATGTAGAGATGGCAGAAGCCGCCGATCAGGCCCATGCCGTAGAGCTGGCCGGCCTTCTCCTCGAAGCGCCGGATCAGCAGCATCTCGTGATAGGCGTGGAGGTCTTCCTCGCGGGTGAACTGAGGGGCGTTCGGGGCCGGCGCGTGGATTTCGGTCGCGCCCGCGGACTTCCCGCCGCCGGATCGCTTCGCCCCTGCCCGGCTAGTGTCGGAAGCGGCTTGGCCTGCATCCTTCGCGGCATCCATCGGCAACTCCCCGGGAACATCTGTTCACCCGGGGTTCTAGGACACGCCTTGGGGGAAAGCGAGGCCGCCGGCCCGACAGAACGGGCAAGTTGTCAGCTACGAAGCGGCTGAGCCGACGAAGGGTTTTCGCCTTCGGGCCGCCTCAGGGATCGATGATCACCACGTCGTTGGCGTGGACGCGGCCGAGCATCACGCGGGCACGTTCCTCGAGGAGGTCCCGGTCGATCTGGTCGCTGCGCAGCAGGGCGACCCGATGCTCCCAGATCGCGCGGTCGGCCTTGGCGGCGGCGAGGTCCTGGTTGAGCGCCCGCGCCTGGACCTTGAGGGCGCGCTTGGCCTCGAGTCCGCGGTTGCCGCTCTCGGCCTGATGCACGAAGAAGCCCACGACGAGGCCCGACACGGCGTAGAGGCCGAGGGGCATCAGGACAGCACGGACGCGACGACGGACCACCATGCCGGCACGATGCACGCACAGGGTTAAGGAAGTGCTGACGCCGCGGGTGCCGGCCGCCCTGCGGAAGGAATCCGGCCGATGATGCGCTTCGACCTCGTCGATCTCTCGCTGTTCCGGCACGTGGTGGAGGCGGGATCGATCACGCACGGCGCCGCGCGCGCCAACCTCGCCCTGGCCGCAGCCTCCGTGCGCATCCGCGCGATGGAGGAGACTCTCGGGGCGGCGCTGCTGACGCGCGGGCGCCAGGGTGTGGTGCCGACGCCGGCCGGGCGGTCGCTCCTGGCCCATGCGCGCGGGCTCCTCGACCGGATCGACCGGATGCAGGAGGATCTCGCCGCCTTCTCGGGCGGCACGGTGGGGCAGATCCGCCTCGTCTCGAACACCAACGCCCTCACCGAGTTCCTGCCCGAGGTGCTGAGCGCCTTCCTCGCCCGCCAGACCGGGGTGAGCGTCGACATCGAGGAACGGACCTCGGACGAGATCGTCGGGCTGGTGGCCGAGGGCTCGGCGGATCTCGGCATCGTCGCCGGCACCGTCGATACCGGCGCCCTGGAGACCTACCCCTTCCGGCAGGACCGCTTCGTGATGGTGGCAGCGACCGGGCACGCCCTGTCGGCGCGGGGGTCGGTGGCCTTCGCGGAGGTGATCGAGCACCCGCTCGTCGGCCTCGACCGGACCAGCGCGCTGACCCGCTTCCTCGCCGACAAGGCCGCGCGCACGGGCCGCCCGCCGATGCGGCTGCGGGTACAATTGCGCAGCTTCGATGCGATCTGCCGGCTCGTGGCCTGCGACGTGGGCCTCGGCATCGTGCCCGAGACCACCGCGGCCCGGGCGGCCCGCACCATGCCGCTCGCCATCGTCCCGCTGGAGGATGCCTGGGCCCTGCGCGACCTCACGATCTGCCTGCGGTCGCTCGCCGACCTGCCGCGGTTCACGCGGGATTTTGTGGCTCACCTGCGCGGCTGAACCCGCTTTCGCACCCCGGGGGCTCCCATCCGGGGCGCAGCTTCGGTACAAACCGGCTCGGGTCCCTGTTCGGGGTGCCATCGTTCGGGGGAGTTCGCCGGCCACATGCAGGATTCGACGTCCTCCGCGCCCGACACCGCCCTGGTCGATCCCGACGTCCATGTGGAGAGCTTTCGGCAGGCCCGCGAGGCGCGCCGGCTCGAACTCGTCGAGGATTACGTCGAGCTCATCGCCGACCTGATCGGCGATGGCGGCGAGGCGCGCCAAGTGGACATCGCGGCCCGCCTCGGGGTGGCCCAGCCGACGGTCGCCAAGATGCTGAAGCGCCTGGCCGAGGACGGGCTGGTGCAGCAGCGGCCCTACCGTGGCGTGTTCCTCACCGAGGCTGGGCAGGCCCTGGCGGTGCAGAGCCGCGAGCGCCACCGCATCGTCGAGCAGTTCCTCTGCGCCCTCGGGGTCAGCCCCGAGATCGCCCGCCGCGACGCCGAGGGCATCGAGCACCACGTCAGTGCCGAGACCCTGGAGGCGTTCCGGCTGTTCACCGCCCGATCCGCCTGACGCAGCGCCACGGCGAGCGGGCTCCGGTCAGGCGGAGGCCGTCTGGGGTGTTGCGGCGTGTTCGGGCATCGGCTCGCCGTCCGGCACCACGTCGACCTCGACCTTGAGCTTCTGCGGGCCGGAGGCCGAGACCATGCCGTCGATGGGCGAGACGTCGGTGTAGTCGCGCCCGCGCGCCACCACGATATGGTCGTCGCACATGCCGATCCCGTTGGTCGGGTCGAGGCCGATCCAGCTCTCGCCGCACCAGACCGAGACCCAGGCATGGCTCGCATCCGCGCCGCGCAGGCGCGGGCGCCCGGCGGGCGGGATCGTCCGCAGGTAGCCGCTGACATAGGCGGCCGGCACCCCCAGCCCCCGCAGGGCCGCGATCATGATGTGGGTGAAGTCCTGGCAGACCCCGGCCCGGAGGGCGAAGGCCTCGGCGAGCGGCGTGTGCACCGTGGTCGCCTTCGAATCGAATCTGAAGTCCGAGCGGATGCGCTTCATCAGGTCGAAGGCCCCGCCATAGGCGCTGCGCCCCGGCGGAAAGCTCGCCCGGGCATAGTCCGTCACCTCCGGCGCCAGGGGCACGCGCAGGCTCGGAAACTGGAAATGCACCGGCAGGTGCGGTCCGAGACCGCGTCCGTTCACGGCCTCGTCGCGCACCTGCTCCCAGGGGCGCCCGGATTCCGGTGCCGGCAGCGGATCGCGCTCGACGCGCACGCGCGACAGCGCTTCCACCCGCAATTCGGTATGAGGCGTGTCGATCGTCACCACGGTGGCGTCGAGGCCGAAATAGTCGCGTCGGACGATGCGGGTGCGCGGATCGGGCGAGATCGTGAGGCCACTCTCCAGCACCGTCTGGCCCTCGCCGTCGCACGGATGCAGGCGCAGGGCGCAGCGGGCGAAGCGCACGGGGCGGGCGTAGCGGTAGGTGGTGAGGTGGCGCAGCGTATAGATCACGCGAGCCCCACGAGCTTTTCCGGGCGCAGGGCGTGCGGCCCGTTGGGGAAGTAGCGGGTCGCGATGGCGTCGGCGAGGCCCTCGACCTCGTTTTCCAGGCGCGTCAGGGCGGCCCCGTCGAACTCCGCCGCCTCGCCGATGGCGAATTCGGCCGAAAGCTTGGCGGCGACGCGCTGGTGCGGCTCGGGCAGTCCGTCGGCGCGCAGCACCGGGAGCTGGCCGAGATGCCGGGTGACCGCCTCCAGCTGGAAGGCCACCGAGCGCGGATTGAAGGGATCGAGGAGCACCATGTCGCGCACGGGGTCGAGGGCCACGCCCTGAAGATAGCGCGCCCCGAACGAAACGTGCGAATCGCACAGGGACAGCATCACCCCGAGATCCGCGGCGCTGGCGCCGTCGCCGGCGAAGCGGGTCGCGAAGGTCAGGGTGTTGATCGCGCGCTCGATCCGCCGGCCGAGATCGACGAAGTGCCAGCCGGCCGTGCGGTTCATGTTCTCCTGGGCGAGGCCCGACAGGGCCGCGATGTGGCTGAGGGCGCGCTCCGCGAGGCTAAGGAGCTGCGCTTCCGGCAACGCCTGTCCGGGATCGATCTCCAGGACCTCCTTAAGGTCGGCGAGCGCCCGCCAGGCCTCGCCCGAGAGGCGTTCGCGCAAGGTCGCAGCGTTGATCCGCGCCGACAAGCTGTGGCGCAGGGCCGAGCCGTAGGCGTCGGGTCCGCCGAGGGCCTGCTGGGCCAGGGCGGCGGTGGGCAGGTCGGGGGCCTCGATGGCACCCCACTCGTCGAGGAGCGCGCGGATGCGCAGGGCCGTGGGGGCCTTGGCGTCGCCCGCCATGTCGGCCATCACCGCGGAGCCGACGCTGCCGAGATGCGCGACCACGAGGCGGATCACCGCCTCGGCCCGCTCCACGTAGCGCCCGAACCAGAACAGGTTGTCGGCCGCCCGCGAGGGCAGATGCCCGGCGATGCGGCGCACCCGCGCCGGCCCGGTCTGGATCAGCGACACCGCCTCGACGGGATCGCGCGACAGGATCCAGACATCGGCCGACTTGATGCCCGCGCGCATCTCCAGGGGCTCGACGTCGGGCCGCTCCGAGATGCGGCAGAAGCCCCCCGGCATCACCCGCCAGCCGTCGGGCGTCGCCGCCGCGAAGACCCGCAGGACGAAGGGGCGCGGCACGAGGCGCAGGGTGCCGCCGGTGCGGTCCCAGGCCGGCATGGTGGCGAGCGGCATCGCTTCCTGGGCGACGTAGTCGAAGGGGCGGTCGCGCAGGGCGGCGCGCAGGCGGTCGCGCTCGGCATCGAGGGCGTGGGGAGCCAGGATGGCGTCGCGCACCGCGCCCTTCGGGGGCGTCGCCACCGGGCGCAGGCTCAGGCCGTCGAGGCTGTCGCGGATCTCCGCCAGGGCCTCCGGATCGCCGCACCACCAGGTCTTCGGGCCGGCGAGCCGGAGATCGCGCCCGAGGAAGCGCCGGGCGATCCCGGGCAGGTAGGCCGCGAGGGCGCCGGCTTCGAGGATTCCCGAGCCCGGCATGTTGCCGACGACGAGGTTGCCGTTGCGCAGGGCCTCCACGAGGCCGGGGACGCCGAGGCGGGAGGCCGGGTTCAGTTCGAGGGGGTCGATGTAGTCGGAATCGATGCGGCGCCAGAGCACGTCGGCCCGCTTCAGGCCGGACACCGTGCGGATGTGCAGGGCGCCGTCCTGCATCACGAGATCGTCGCCCTCCACCAGGAGCAGGCCGAGGTAGCGGGCGAGTGCGGCCTGCTCGACATAGGTCGAGCTGAAGACCCCCGACGTCAGCAGGCAGATGCGCGGGTCGCTGCGCTGGGCGCCGACCGCGAGGCCATCCCGAAAGGCCTGGAAGAAGGCGGCCAGGCGCTCGACCTGAAGGTCGGCGTGGAGGTCCGGAAAGGCGCGGGTGAGGACGAGGCGGTTCTCGAGAGCGTAGCCTGGACCGGAGGGCGACTGCGTCCGGTCGGCCAGCACCCGCCAGCGTCCGTCGGGACCGCGGGTCACGTCGGCGGCGTAGAGCTTGAGGAAGCGGCCGCCCGGCGGCGTGACGCCCACGAGGGGCCGCATGAATTCCGGGCTGCCCGCCACGACGGCGCCCGGCAGCAGGCCCTCGGCCACGAGGCGGCCCGCGCCGTAGAGGTCGGCGAGGATCGTCTCCATCAATTCGGCGCGCTCGACGATGCCGGCGCTGAGCGTTTCCCAGTCGCCCTGTTCGAGCACGAGGGGCAGAGACCCCAGCGGCCAGGCATGCTCGCGCTTGTCGCCGTAGATCCGGTAGGAGATTCCGGTGTCGCGGATGCGGCGCACCGCCGAGACGAAGCGCGCGCCGATCTCGACCTCGTCCATCCCGCCGAGCTGGTCGAGGAAGCGGGGCCAGGCGCCCTTGGTCCGGCCGTCCGCGTCCATCAACTCGTCGGGCACGCCCCGCTGCGGCCGGTATGCGGAGGTCCAGCGCGCGAGGCGCTCGGCCCGTCCCCGAACGTCCGCTGCGGCCGCTTCGCTCATTGGGGCGTGGAGCCCGGGGGTGCGGGGGTGCGCAGGTCGAGCGTCATCGGGAACTCGCGGTTGGTCTCCTCCGGCGGCATCGCGATCCGGCCCGGGGTGTGGCCGTGGGCCTGGAAGCGGGCGAGGCGACGCCCCTCCGCCTCGTAGGTATTGACCGGGAAGGTCTCGTAGTTGCGCCCGCCCGGATGGCTGACATGGTAGCGGCAGCCGCCCAGCGACCGGCCGCTCCAGGCGTCCAGGATGTCGATGGTCAGCGGCGAGTGGGCGGGAATCGTCGGGTGCATCGAGGAGGCCGGCTGCCACGCCTTGAAGCGCAGGCCCGCCACCGCCTCGCCGGAGGTTCCGGTGCCGGTCATGGGCAGGCGGCGCCCGTTGCAGGCGATGATGTGCCGGCCGGGGACGTAGCCCTCGACCTTCACCTGCAGCCGCTCAACCGACGAGTCCACGTACCGCACGGTTCCCCCGATGGCGCCCTCCTCGCCCAGCACGTGCCAGGGTTCGAGGGCCTGGCGGAGCTCCAGCGTCACGCCGCCCTGCTCCACCGTCCCGAAGACCGGGAAGCGGAACTCGCGCTGCGCCACGAAGGCCGCCGGGTCGAAGTCGTAGCCGGCGGCCCGAAGGTCTTCCAGCACGCCCAGGAAGTCGGCCCACAGGAAGTGGGGCAGCATGAACCGATCGTGCAGGCCCGTGCCCCAGCGGACACAGCCGCCCGCCTGCGGCTCGCGCCAGAGCCAGGCGACGATGGCGCGCAAGAGGAGCTGCTGCGCGAGGCTCATGCGCGGGTCCGGCGGCATCTCGAACGAGCGGAACTCCAGCAGCCCGAGGCGGCCGGTGGGGCCGTCCGGCGAGTAGAGCTTGTCGATGCAGATCTCGGAGCGGTGGGTGTTGCCGGTCACGTCCACCAGGATGTTGCGGAAGATGCGGTCCACGAGCCAACGCGGGATGTTGGGCTCGTCGGGCCTGGGAACCTGCGCCATCGCGATCTCGAGCTCGTAGAGCCCGTCGTGGCGCGCCTCGTCCATGCGCGGGGCCTGGCTCGTCGGGCCGATATAGAGTCCCGAGAACAGGTAGGACATCGCCGGGTGGCGCTGCCAGTACAGCACCAGGCTCTTCAGGAGGTCGGGCCGGCGCAGGAAGGGCGAGTCGTTCGGGGTCGCGCCGCCGAGCACCACGTGGTTGCCGCCGCCGGTGCCGGTATGGCGGCCGTCGGTCATGAACTTCTGCGCGCCCAGCCGGATCTGCCGGGCATCCTCGTAGAGGTCGGATGTGATGCGGACCGCGTCGCGCCAGGTCGAGGCGGGATGCACGTTGACCTCGATCACGCCGGGATCGGGCGTGACCTTGATCACGTTCAGGCGCGGGTCGAAGGGCGGCTCGTAGCCCTCGATATGCAGCGTCTGCTTCAGTGCGGCGGCCGCTTCCTCGAGGTAGCCGAGGAGCTCGAGATACTCGTCCACCCGCTGCAGCGGTGGCATGAAGACGTGGAGGATGCCGTCGCGCGGCTCCACCGCGAAGGCGGTGCGCACGGCGACGCCGGTCACGCCGGAGCCGTTGACGGTCTTGGCGCCGGGATGGCCCTCGGGCAGCGCGTCGCGCTCCTCCAGGGTGTCCTGCGGCTGATAGTAGGGGTAGTGCTCCGGAGGCACGAAGGGCAGCGAGGACAGGGGCAGGCGGTAGCCCACCGGCGAGTCCCCCGGCGTCAGGAAGGCGTGGCCGCGCCGGAACTCCCAGGGCTCGGAGATCCAGAGCCGGTCGGAATCGCCGTCCTTGCCGACCGGCAGGCTCGCCAGCGGCAGGGCATAGCCCGCGGCCTCGCCGAGCCCGCGGGCGAACACCCGCGCCATCCGCGCATTCGCCTCCGGGTTGGGGTAGCGCGGCTCGGACGTCGTGACGTTGACGGGCAGCTCGTCGCGCTTCTCGGTCCAGTAGACCGGATCCTCGAAGGCCGGGAACACGTAGGCCCCGAGGCCGATGCGCTGGGCGACGGCGTCGATCAGGTCCTTGGCCTTCTGGATGGTCGCGTCGCGCGGCCCGTCCTCGGCGGCGATGAGGTCGGCGTCCTTCCAGACCGGCACGCCGTCCCGGCGCCAGTACAGGGCGAAGGCCCAGCGCGGCAGGCTCTCGCCCGGGTACCACTTGCCCTGGCCGTAATGCAGCATGCCGCCGGGGGCGAAGCGGTCCCGCAGGCGCCGGATCAGCTTGTCGGCGAGCCCCCGTTTGGTCGGCCCGACGGCGGCGGCGTTCCACTCGGGCGATTCGAAGTCGTCGATGGAGACGAAGGTCGGCTCGCCGCCCATGGTCAGGCGGACGTCCTGTTCGGCGAGGTCGGCGTCGATGCGGTCGCCGAGGGCGTCCATCGCGGCCCAGACCTCCTCGGAGAACGGCTTCGTGATGCGGGGCGCCTCCGCCACGCGGGTCACCGTCATCTCGAAGCCGAACTCGACGCCGGCCGGTTCGGCGAGGCCGGAGATCGGCGCCGCCGAGGCGTAGTGCGGCGTCGCCGCCAGGGGGATGTGGCCCTCGCCGCAGAGGAGGCCGGAGGTGGCGTCGAGGCCGATCCAGCCGGCGCCGGGCAGGTAGACCTCGGCCCAGGCGTGCAGGTCGGTGAAGTCGGTGGTGGTGCCGGCCGGTCCGTCGACGGCGGTGGTGTCGGGGACGAGCTGGATCAGGTAGCCGGAGACGAAGCGGGCGGCCATGCCGAGCCGGCGCAGGATCTGCACCATGAGCCAGGCCGAGTCGCGGCAGGACCCGCTCTTCAGGGTCAGGGTCTCGGCCGCGGTCTGGACGCCGGGTTCCATCCGCACGCCGTAGGTGATCTCGGCTGCCACCTGGGCGTTGAGCGCAACCAGGAAGAGCACGGTGTTCTGCTCGGCCGGCAGCCGCTCCAGGAACGCATCCACCTCCGGGGCCATGGCGTCGTCGAGGACGAGGTAGGGCTTCAGCTCGGCGGTGAGATCGTCCGCGTAGGCGAAGCCGCGCGCCTGGGCATAGTCCTCGACGAAGAAATCGAATGGATTGATCACCGACATGTCGGCGGTGAGGTCGACCTCGATCTTCAGCTCGGTGGTCTTCTCGGGAAAGACCAGCCGGGCGAGCCAGTTGCCGTTCGGGTCCTGCTGCCAGTTGATGAAGTGGTTCTCGGGCAGAACCTTCAGCGAGTAGGCCGGCACGGCGGTGCGCGCATGCGGCGCGGGGCGCAGGCGGATCACCTGCGGACCGAGCGTGATCGGCCGGTCGTAGGTGTAGTGCGTGACGTGGTGCAGGGCGGCTTTGATCGACACGGGGGCTCCCGCTGTAGCTGGACAGGGCGCCGGGCGTGCGGTCGGGCACGCGCCGGCGGCGGAGGGACGGGGCACCACCCTGCGGTGTCCCGGAGAAAGCTTCACCAGAGACATACGCCAACGGAGACCCGCAAGCGATGCCCTTGCGCGCGGCGGCCCGGAAGGCCGTCCGCTCGGCGTCGCCCGCCCTTGCGCCGGAAGGCAGCCAGGACGTGTACGACGGGGTCGGGCCTGCAAGTTTCGTGCTCCGGCCCGGATGCCCGGCCTCTGATGCGGGCGATGCGGGCGCCCGTCCCATCCCCGCCGGCGGTTCCACGCCCGGAACTTCGTCGGCGTCCCGTGCTTTGCCACCTTGTCGCGCGCGGATAGGCTATGACGGTTTCGTCACGGGCGGCATGCGACGCACGGCGGACAGACAGGAAAGGCGTCCCGCGACGGCTCCATGAAGATCTTCCAGTGCCAGGCCTGCGACCAGCCGATCAGCTTCGAGAGCACCCATTGCGAGAGCTGCGAGCGCCGGCTGGGCTATGTCTGCGACCTTCACGAGATGTCGGCCGTCGAGCCGGTGGGCGGGCTCTGGCACGCCTATGCCAATCCCGGGCGCAGGTACCGCTTCTGCGCCAATGCCGACCATGACGCCTGCAACTGGCTGGTGCCCGAGGATTCGCCGAATCGCTACTGCGTCACTTGTCGGCACAATCACGTGGTGCCCGACCTTTCGATCGCCTGGAACCTGACCCGCTGGCGCCAGATCGAGGCGGCCAAGCACCGGCTGTTCTACTCGCTGCTCCGCCTCGACCTGCCGCTGATGACCCGGGACGAGAACCCCGCCACGGGCCTCGCCTTCGATTTCCTGGTCGATCCGTCCGAGAGCTACCAGATCGGCCCGCCCGTGCTCACGGGCCACCGCAGCGGCCTGATCACCTTGAACATCGCCGAGGCCGACGACGTCGAGCGCGAGCGGCGCCGGATGCTGTTCGGCGAGTATTACCGGACGCTGCTCGGCCACTTCCGCCACGAGATCGGGCATTACTTCTGGAACGTTCTGGTGCGCTTCGACCAGAGCCTGTGGACCTTCCGGTCCCTGTTCGGCGACGAGCGGCTGAACTACTCGGGCGCCCTGCAGCGCCACTACGCGCAGGGCGCGCCGCCGGACTGGGAGGAGAGCTACGTCAGCGCCTACGCCACCGCTCATCCCTGGGAGGATTTCGCGGAGACCTGGGCGCAGTATCTCCACATCGTCGACACGCTGGAGACCGCCAGCACCTTCGAGATGCATGTCCGCCCACGCCTGCGCCACGGCCCAGCGGAACCCGTGGTGATCGATTTCGATCCCTATCGGATGACCGATTTCAGCCGGATCGTGGAGGCATGGTTGCCACTCACCTACGCGGTGAACTCGCTCAGCCGCAGCATGGGCCAGCCGGCCCTGTTCCCGTTCAAGCTGACCCCGGCGGTGATCGCCAAGCTGTCCTTCGTGCATGAGCGGATCGAATCCGTCCGCTGCATGGCCAGCCCGGACGCCGATGCCGACATCCTCAAGGCGGTCATCACCGGCCTGCGCCAGAAGGTGGCGGCCCCCAACGCCTGAACGTCCCAGCCCTGCAGGGCGCCGGGACGCTCAGATCGGCGCGATGGCGCGGGGTCGTCCCTCGTCGTCGATCGCCACGAAGGTGAAGGTCGCCTCGGTCACCTGCTCGCGCAACTGGGTGCGGAAGCGCCGGGCCCAGGCCTCGACCTCGATCTTCATCGAACTGCGTCCGACCCGGTCGATCCGGGTGTAGACGCAGAGCACGTCGCCGACGCGGACCGGCCGGATGAAGGTCATGGCATTGACCGCCACGGTGACCGCCCGCCCCTGCGAGCGTTCGACCGCCGCGATTCCCCCGGCCTGGTCCATCTGCGACATCACCCACCCGCCGAAGATGTCGCCGTTGGCGTTGGTGTCGGCCGGCATCGCGATGGTGCGTACCGTCAGTTCGCCGCTCGGGCGCCGCGCCTCGTCCATCTCCGCCATGATCCCGCTCATGTCCCGTCCCCCACCGATTCCACTCTAGGACGATACCGGGCGCGTTGCCGAGGTATCGCCAAGCCGTCAGGGCATCAGGCCGACATAGCTGAGGGCGCCGGCGAGGATCACCGCGAAGGCGGAGAGGAAGACTTCGAGGGGAATCGATTCCCAGAGCGCGGGCGATGGCGCGTGGCGGGCCGCGAGAGCCTTCATGACGTGTCCTCCGGAGCGGACCGATCTGGCGCCGGCCGTCTCGCTCCTTGCAACTTATCGCATGGTGCCGGAGCTTCACAGCCATCGGACAGAAATTTAGTGCCATCAACGCGAACGGCCCGGCCCTCGTCGCGACGAGGGCCGGGCCGAGCGTAAGGGCGCGTCCGTGGGCGGACGCCGCCGAGACCTTAGTAGTAGAAGCGACGCGGGCCGTAGTAGCGGCGGCCATAGAAGGGGCGCGGGCCGTAGAAGCGACGCGGGCCGTAGAAGCGGCGGCCATAGAAGGGGCGCGGGCCGTAGAACCGGCGCGGGCCGTAGAAGCGGCGGCGGTAGCCGTAATACTGAACCGTCTGCACGGTGGCCGGGGCGGCCTCGCTCTGGAGGGCGAGGGCGGGGCCGATGGGGGCGGCCGAAGCGCCCTGTGGCGCGGTGGCGGCGAAGCCTAGGGCCAGCAGCGCGGCCAGCACGAGTTTCCTCAGCACGTTCTCAACTCCCTGAATTCTGTCGAGTCTCGACACACCGGTATCCCTCGTCGCGAGGCCCGGATGCAGCAAACGCACGAGGGCCGAAAGCGTTTCCCCGATGGCGGCCAAGGTTCCGCTCATGGTCAACGAAGCCCTGCCCCGCCCTGTCAGGCGATCTTCAGGGTCATGTCGACGGTCGGCGCCGTGGCGCTGCCCTTCACGAGGCTGATGCCGTGCTCGCAATCCTCGCGGCGGACATAGGCCTCGGCGGAATCGGCGACGACGTTGCCGTTCTGGGACCGGAGGCGCCACCGCCAGCCGCCGGCGGAATCCCGGAAGAGTTCAAACCGCATCGCCCTCGCCTCCGAAGCTGCCGGACCAGCCGTCCGCACCGCCTTGAGATGGCTCTGCGCGTCGCCCTGGCAATGCCCCGGCGACGTCGAGGGAAGGCGGACACGAAAACGCCGCCCCGGAGATCCGGGACGGCGCGACGTTCAGCGGAAGCGAATGGGTTCAGGAGCGCGGGCCGCGATCGAGCCAGCCGATGGCGCGACCCTCGCCGCTGCCCTGCGGACGCGGACCGCGGGAACGCTGCTCGCCGCGGGGCTCCGCGCGGTTCTCGCCCTGGCCGCCGGCGGGACGGCGGTCGCCGCGACCCTCCTGGGGACGGGCGGCGCCGTCGGGACGGCTCGGGCGACCGGAGCCGCGATTCTCACCGCCGCGACCCTCGAAGCCGCGGCCCTGGCCGGGACGGCCGCCGGGGCGGCTGCTCGGACGCTGGCCCTGGCGCTGGCCGGGACGCTGGCCGTTCGGCGCCGGACGGCGCTCCTCGGCCTGGGCGTTGTCCGCCGCCTCCTGGCGCGACGGCGGGCTGAAGCCCTCGGGGAAGCCCGCCACGGGGATCTTCTGGCGCGTGGTGCGCTCGATGTCTCGCAGGTAGGCCTTCTCCTCGTCGTTGCAGAACGAGATCGCGAGCCCGTTCGCCCCGGCGCGCGCGGTGCGGCCGATGCGGTGGACGTAGCTCTCCGGCACGTTCGGCAGGTCGTAGTTGATGACGTGGCTTACCGCCTCGACGTCGATGCCGCGGGCGGCGATGTCGGTGGCGACGAGCACGCGGCAGGAGCCGTCCTTGAAGGCGGCCAGCGCCCGTTCGCGCTGCGGCTGGGACTTGTTGCCGTGGATGGCCGAGGCGTTGATCGAGACCTTCTCCAGGCCGCGGACGACGCGGTCGGCGCCGTGCTTGGTCCGGGTGAAGACGAGGACGCGCTCGATCGCCGGATCGCGCAGGATGTGGTTGAGGAGGGCCTGCTTCGCGCCGGTATGGGCGAAGATGACCTCCTGGGTCACGCGCTCGGCCGTGGTGGCCACGGGGGTCACGGCGACCTGAACGGGATCGCGCAGGTACTGGTCGGCGAGGCTGGCGATGTTCTTCGGCATGGTGGCCGAGAAGAACAGGCTCTGGCGCTCCTTCGGCAGCATCTTCACGATGCGCTTCAGGGCGTGGATGAAGCCGAGGTCGAGCATCTGGTCGGCCTCGTCGAGGACGAGAATCTCGACGGCCTCGAGGGTCAGCGAGCGGCGCTCGATGAGGTCCATCAGGCGGCCGGGGGTCGCGACCAGGATGTCGACGCCGTTGGCCAGCGCCTTCTCCTGGCGGGAGATGGTGACGCCGCCGAACACCACCGTATTGGTGAAGGAGAGGTATTTTCCGTAATCCGAGAAGTTCTCGGCGATCTGGTTGGCGAGCTCGCGGGTGGGCGAGAGCACCAGCACGCGGCAGCCGCGGCGAATCGGCCGGCGCGGGGTCTCGGCGAGGCGGTGCAGGATCGGCAGCGCGAAGGCGGCCGTCTTGCCGGTGCCCGTCTGGGCGATGCCGCAGAGGTCGCGGCCCTGCATGGCGGGAGCGATGGCCTGGGCCTGGATCGGGGTCGGGCTCTTGTAGCCGGCCTCTTCCAGGGCGCGCAGCACGGGCTGGGCGAGGCCGAAATCGGTGAATTGGGTCAAGGAGTAACTTTCAGGCAGCGGGACCGCGCCGGACGCCCTCGTGGCGAGGGAAATCGTCGAGAAATTGGTCGGTCCGTTGAGCTGGAGCCGCCCGCGTGCCGGGGCAGTCCGGGTGCATGCACGTTGAAGAGAGGGGCTCAGGTCGCGCGGGGCCCGCAGAAGCGATCCGGCAATCCGTCACGCAGCCCTCTCAAGCGGAACCATGACGGCCGCTGACGCTGCACTTGCGATATGAGCTTTCGCGCCTGCGAAGTCAATGGCCGCGGTCGAGGACATGCGCGGGGCGCGGGTCGTCGCCGTCCGGTCGCGGCGTTGGCCCGGCGAATGGATTGACGCCGCGGCAACACTGGCGTGTTACGTCGTGCCGGGAGCCGGGCCGCCCGGCGCTTCACGGGTCCGGATGATCGCGCGCCACACCCTCACCTATGTCGGCTCGCGGGGCGTCGCCGCCGGCCTGAACATGGGCGCCCTCGCGGTGTTCACCCGGCTCGCGCCCACGGACGTGTTCGGGCTCTACCTGCTCACCCTGTCCTGGGCGCTGGTGCTCTACAGCGCCACCTGCCAGTGGCCGAAATTTTCGTTCTTCGCCCTCTACGCGGAGGACCGGGCGATCCTGCAGGTCGGCACCGTGGTGCGTCTCCTCGGCGCCATGGTGACCCTGGCGGCGGTGATCGCGGCCGGCGCGGCCGGCCTCGGGCTCCTCGATCCGCTCGCGGCGCTCGCCATCTTCATCGCCGTCTTCGGCATGATGGCCTTCGAGGGCGCCGCCGAGATCGCGCGGACGCGGCTCGAGGTCGGCGCGGTCGCCCTGTCGGTGGTGCTGCGTGCCAGCCTGGTCCTGGCTCTCGGCAGCACCGCCCTCCTCCTCGGCGGCGGCGCGATCCCGCTGCTCCTGGCCACCGCGGGCGCCAACATCGTCGCCGCCCTGCCCACCCTCTCCGTCATCCGCGGCCTGCTGCGGGGCGGCGGCAGCTGGGCGGAGGCGCGCGGCCTCCTCGCCTATGGCTGGCCCCTGGTGCTGTCCTTCGGGGCCGCCGCCCTGGCGCAGACCGCCGACCGCCTCGTCATCGGCGCCAGCATCGGCGTGTCGGAACTCGGCGCCTACGGCGCCTTCGCCGATTTCCTGCGCCAGAGCTTCGTCGTCTTCGGCGACAGCGTCGCCCTGGCGCTGATCTCCATCGCCAAGCGGGACGCCCGGGACGGCGGCATCGCGGCGGCCCGCCCGGTGCTGGAGGATGCCATCCGCCTCCTCACGGTGATCGCGGCCTTCGGCGCCGTGTTCTTCCTGGCCTTCGACGGCATCCTCGTCACCCTGCTGCTCGGGCCGGATTACCGCGAGACCGCCCTGCGGGTGGCGCCGCTGCTGGTGGCGGCCAGCATCCTGCAGATGTTCCGGTCGTACTATTTCGGACAGGTGATCTACTTCACCCAGAAGAGCCACCTCGACGCGGTCGCCTCGGTGACGCTCCTCGTGGCGATCGGCGGCCTCTCGGCCGTGCTCATTCCTCGCTATGGCGTCGAGGGCGCGGCCATCGCCATGGCGACCGGCCAGGGCCTGGCCTGCCTGGTCTTCGTCCTCGGTTCCCGGGAGCGCTTCCGCATGCCGGTCCCCCTGCGCGACCTCGCGGTGATCGCCGGTCTGGCCTTGGCCTGCGCCGCCGCGATCGCAGGGCTCGACCGGCTTCCCCTCGCACCGGGCCTCAGCCTCGGCCTGCGCCTCGCCTGCCTCGCCGCGGTCTCGGCCGGCACGGCCTGGGCGTTCAACATCCTCGGTGTCGCCGACCTCGCGGCCCGCCGCTTCAAGCGAGCCGCCTCGTGACCAGGACCGCCGCGCGCAGCATCGTGACGCCCGACGGCCTCGTCGTCGCCCTGCGCCCTCTGCAGGCCGATGCGCCCTGGGTCGCGGCCTGGCACGACCTCGGCCGCCGGCCCCTCCTCGACAACCTGTTCTACGATCCCGACTACGCCCTGCCGGCCGCCGACGCCTTCGGCCGGGACGTGCAGGTCGCGCTGGTCGGCGACCGGCTCCCGGAGGAGCCGGGCCTGCGGCTGCTCGGCGTCTGGCCCGTCCAGGTCAGGCGTTGGCGCTGGGGCCTGCCCCTCCTGCTGGCGATGGGCTGGATGCACGATTTCGGCATCTTCGGCGCGCCGCTCCTCGACGGAGCCGAGCCGGCGCGCGCCCTCGACGCGCTGGTCTTCGGCCTACGCCGCCTCGTCGGCCCGCGCCTGATGCTGACCCATGTGCCGACCGCCGGCCCCTTCGCGGACCTGCTGTCGGACTGGCTCGACCGCCACGCCCTGCGCCATGCCCGCTTCTGGGCGCATGAGCGCGCCTTCCTCGACCTGACCGACCGGGACGCGGACGGGCGCGCGACCTATCTCGGGCACCTGTCCTCCCGCAAGCAGCGCAAGCTACGCCAGGCCTGGGACCGCCTGAGCGCGGACGGCCCGGTCACCTTCGAGACGATCCGCGATCCGGCGGCGCTGCCGGCGGCCATCGACGACTACATCGCCCTGGAGGGCGCCGGCTGGAAGGGCGCGCGCGGCACCGCCATCGCGGACGACGCGATCCAGACCCGGATGATGCGGGCCTTCACGGCCCGCTTCGGCGCGCGCGGCGCCGTTCGCATCGACCGCCTGCGCCGGGAGGGCCGCACCCTGGCCGCCGTCGTCAGCTTCACCACGCGCGGGCAGCTCTGGAGCCTGAAGATCTCCTACGATTCCGCCGTCGCCCGGCACTCGCCCGGCGCCCTCGCCTTTCATCGCCTGACCCAGGCCGTCGTCGCCGACCCGGCCCTGACCCGCGCGGATTCCTGCGCGCCGCCGCATTATCCCCTGCCCGAGACCTTTTGGACGGAGCGCCTGGCCCTCGCCCATATCCTCGTGGAGGCGCCGGGCGGCGACCGCTTGTTTCCCCTCGCGGCCCGCCTCGAAGGCTGGCGAGCCGAGGCCAGTCTGCGCCTGAAGGCCTGGCGCGACCGCCTGCGCGCCCGCGTCTCGGGCAAGGCCGCCGAGCGGGCCCCCGACCCGGACGCCTGACGGTGCCCGCGCCGCCTCAGGCCGCCCGCGCCGCCGAACCGTTCCCCTCCTCCGACAGGTCCTGGGCGAGCCGGGCCGCCTCGGTGACGAAGCGGCGGCGGACCGAGCCCGCGAAGGGATTGGATCGCTCGATGGCGTCGAAGACTTCCGGCGCGTCGTGGCGCACCATCTCCACCGCCTGCATCAGGAGGTCGAAGCTCCGGGTGGTCATGCGCGTCGGGAGTGGCTCCATCCGCACCATCACCCTGGCGATGAGGTGGGTCAGGCCCTGGACCGCCGCGGCGTCCCGGTCATGGGCCTCCGGCGTCGTCAGGATGACGTCGAGGCCGAGGCATCGGCGCAGGAAGGCGGCGACGTCGCGGGTCCGGCCGCCGCGGACCTCGCAGAGCGCGATCTTCAAGCCCCGGATCCCGTCGCGGGCGCTCTGCGGCCCGAACAACGGGTGGGTCGCGACGATGGCGACGTGCTCCGGCAGTCCGTCGCGCATCGCCGCCGCGGCGACCGCCTTCACCGAGCCGACATCGAGGACGAGGGCGCCCGGGCGGAGATGCGGGCCGATTTCCGCGACGATGCCGGGAATCGCCGGGACGGGCACCGCCAGGATCACGACCGGGCAGCCGGCCGCGGCGCGCAGGGAGCCGGCGACCACGCCGGCCTCCGCTTCGGCCGGCATCGCCGGATCGTAGGCGTGAACGGTGAAGAACGGCGCGAGATGATGCGCCACGAGGCGGCCGAAGGCGCCGTAGCCGATCAGGCCGAGGCCGGGACGGGAATTCACACAGGGATGGGACAGCACGGACGCGACCTCGGTGGAAGCCGGGCCGTCGACGGTCGAGTCCTGGAGAGAGAGCAACCGCCGACGACGCAGCGGTTGAGACATGACGAGCCCCGCGCCGCTAAGGATGCGGCGCCGGATACGAGGTGGGGCGAAGGACGGTCGTCATGGTGGCGCCTCTCTAGGGGCGCAGCGGCCTCGGCGTCAATGCGGGGGCCCCGTCAGGCCGGCGCGTACTGCATCTCGCCGTTGCCGAAGGACCAGTTCTCTTTCACCACCTCGACGAGATTGACGAAGACGTCCTCGCGCCGGATGCCCGCCCTCTCGGCGATGCCGTCGGCGATCTGCCGGTAGAGGGCGCGCTTGACCTCGACCGAGCGTCCGGCGTTCCAGGTGATCTGGATGATGACGAGGTCGTCCGTGTAGGTGACGCCGAGGTAGCCCGCCTCCGGCGCGACGATCTCCCCCGCCTCGTGGCGGGTGACGATCTGAAACTTGTCGTTCTCGGGGACGTTCGCGACGGCACGCATCGCGGCATACACGACGTCGCCCACGATCCGGGCACGGTCAGGCGGTGCCGAGCGGTTCAGGTCTATGCGGACGAGGGGCATCGCGGTCTCCAGGCTGGCTTGCGTCGGCCCATCCGGCCTCACCAGCCGAAGCGGGCGATCTCGCCGAGGCGCGCCTGCACGGCGGCCTCGTCGCGGCCGAGGGCGGCGGCGCGCTGCGATAGGGAGTAGCACGTCGGGCAGAAGCCGAGCTGCATCAGCGGAATGCCGTCGGCGCGCGCCCGGGACACCGATCCGATCAGGCAGGCGATCACCGAATCGCCTGCCGGGAGGCCGATGCAGTCGGCCCGCGGGCTGCCGAAGACCGGCCGGTTCGGCCAAGCGAGCGACACCGTGGTGCCGCCGCGCCGGTCCGGTGCCGGGGGCACCGTGTAGCTGCGCACGAACAGGGCCGCGAAGAGCAGGACGAGGCCGGGGAGGATCAGGGCGCGCATGGCGTGCTCGTTCCGTCAGGCCGGCTCGTCGAACCGGCTCCAGCGGAACACCTCCGTGCCCGCGCCGTCGATCACCCGCACGGCCTCGGCCGGGGCGCCGCTGCGCTGCGGCGCGCGCGCCCGGGCGAACAGGGTCAGGGCGCGCTCCTTGGCGGCCTCGACGGTGAAGGTGCGCACGGAGATGCGCTGGCTCACCGTGTCCTCGCCGCGCGCGCCGGCCTCGTCCTCGGAGGCGAGCACTTCGATGTGGTAAGTCTCGCGCGGCTTCACGGCGGCTCCATCACGCTGGCATGGTCCGACCATCCATAGCCGCAGGCGGCGCGCCTTGGCATCACCCTCGGCACCACGGCGGGCCTGGTTGCGACGAAAAAGGCCGGGCATCGCGGCCCGGCCTTCCGAATGCGTGGATCGCGACTCAGCGTGACGATGCGCCGGAATGCGCCGGACCCGGCGCGGTGGTGCCGGGCGCGATGGCGCGGCCCGCGCTCGGCAGGGGGGCGGCGTTCGGGTTGCGCACGGCGCCGGCACCCGGCGCCGTGCCGGTGGTCGCGGGCGAGCCCGAGGTGCTGCTGCCGATGCTGCTGCCGGAGCCGTTGATCGTGCTGGCGCCGCCCCCCGTCACGGAGGTCTGGGCCTGCGCCGCGCCGCCCAGGGCGAGGCCGACGGTGCTGGCGAGGATGAGGGTCGGAATGCGCATGGCACCGGTCTCCTGACGGAAAGGGATTGCGAAGGATCGTCTCCGGGGACCAACGCGGCTCGGGAAGGGCCGGTTCAGATCGCATTCCCGTCCGGGCAGGGTGCAAGCCGCGGCGGGATGTGGTTTGGTGGCCGCACCGCCCGAACGCGACTCCCGGCCGGACCCTCTCCGGCCCATCGAACAGAGAAATCCATGGCGACGACGCCCTTTGTCACGGCCGAATGGCTCCAGGCCCGCCTCGGCGCGCCCGATATCGTGATCCTCGACGGGTCCTGGTACCTGCCGGCCCAGGGCCGCGATGCCCGGGCCGAGTACCTCGCCGGGCACATACCCGGCGCGATCCGGTTCGACATCGACACGATGAGCGACGAGACCTCGCCCCTGCCCCACATGCTGCCGCGCCCGGAGGTCTTCGCCTCCCGCATGCGCGCCCTCGGCGTCGGCGACGGGGCCCACATCGTGGTCTATGACGGGATGGGCCTGTTCTCGGCGCCGCGGGTGCGCTGGATGCTCAAGACCTTCGGCGTCCGCGACGTCGAGATCCTGGAAGGCGGATTCCCGGCCTGGGTCGCGGCGGGCTATCCCGTCGAGGAGGGCGAGGGACGCCCGCGCGCCCGCCGCCACTTCACCGCGCGTCTCGACCACGGCGCGGTGGCCGATGCCGGCGACATTGCCCGTGCCCTCGAATTGGGCAATGCCCAGGTCGTCGATGCGCGCTCCGGAGCGCGCTTCCGCGGCGAGGAGGCGGAGCCCCGCCCCGGTGTCCGGCCCGGCCACATGCCGGGTGCCCGCAACGTCCACTACGCCGCGCTGCAGAGCCAGGGCCGACTGAAGGACGAGCCGGCCTTGCGGGCGGTCTTCGCCGAGAACGACGTCGACGTGAGCAGGCCCGTGTTCACCACCTGCGGCTCGGGCGTCACCGCCGCCATCGTCGGGCTGGCGCTGGAGACCCTGGGGCGGCCGCCCCGCGCCCTCTACGACGGCTCCTGGTCGGAATGGGGTTCCGATCCCGAACGTCCGGTCGCCACCGGCCCGGCCTGACACGCCGCCTTGCCGAACCCCGACCCTCCGGCGCTCCCCGTCGCCGCGCCGGAGCGCCAGCGCTCCCAGGGGCGGATCCACCTGCGCGTCGCCTGCGCGGACGGGCACGACACCCGCATCCTCGACATCGCGGAGGGCGGCCCGCTGCGCCTGCGCCTGCCGCGTCGCCCGAAGGGTCCCTGCGAGGCGGTCCTGCTGAACACCGCCGGCGGGATCGCCTGCGGCGATGCCTTCCGCGTCACGGCCGATGTCGGCGCGGGTGCCGACCTCACCCTGACCACCACGGCGGCCGAGAAGGTCTATCGCTCGGACGGCCCGGTGAGCCGCGTCGCCACCGCGGTGACCGTGGGGGCCGGGGGCCGCCTCGCGCACCTGCCGCAGGAGACGATCCTGTTCGACCGGGCCGCCCTGGCCCGCCGGTTCGAGGCGGATCTGGCGCCGGGCGCCCATCTCCTCGCCTTCGAGGCGATCACCTTCGGGCGCACCGCCCGCAACGAGCCGATGACGCGGGGCCACCTCAGCGACACCTGGCGCATCCGCCGCGACGGACGGCTCGCCTACGCCGACACCCTGCGCCTCGACGGCGCCCTGTCGGACCAGCTCGCCCGCGCAGCGATCGGCAACGGCGCCCGCGCGATGGCGACGATGCTCGACGTCTCGCCCGCGGCGGAGGGGCGGCTGGAGGAGGTCCGCGCCATCCTCGACGCGACCGGCGCGGCGGGCGTCGCCGCCGCGGCCAGCGCCTGGAACGGCCACCTCGTCCTGCGCCTTCTCGGCCGCGATCCGGACGCCCTGCGGGCCGTCGCGCAGCGCGCCCTGACCGCCTATCGCGGGCGGCCCCTGCCCCGCGTCTGGCAGACCTGAGGCCCCATGGGCGGAAGAGCGCCGGGCGCTCGTGCGCGGGCGGCTCGGTGCGGCGGGGGCGGACGCGCGCAGAGCCGTGCGAGCGCACCGGCCGCGGGGCGTTCCCTCACGGCACGGAGAATGCGAGCTCGGGGGTGTTCGCACGCGGAGGCCGGGTCCGACCCGGCCTGACCCTGGGGCGATGGTGTCGCGTCGCGGCGATCGAGGAGACCGGAACCCATGCTGCCCACGATCCTGGACATCGCGAGCCTGCGGGCGGCCTTCGCCTCCGGACGCCTCGATCCGGTCGGCCTCGCCGAGATCGTTGCCGAGCGGATGGCGGCCTCGCCGGACCCGGCGATCTTCATCACGCCGGTCGCGCGCGCCGACCTGATCGCGTCGGCCCGCGCCCTGATGGCGGCCCATCCGGAGCCGAACTCCCTGCCGCTCTGGGGCCTGCCCTTCGCCGTCAAGGACAACATCGACGTGGCGGGCCTGCCCACCACCGCCGCCTGCCCGGCCTTCGCCTACACGCCCGAGCGGGACGCCGAGGTGGTGGGGCGGCTGAAGGCGGCGGGCGCCCTGGTGACCGGCAAGACCAACCTCGACCAGTTCGCCACCGGCCTCAACGGCACCCGCTCGCCCTACGGCGCCCCGCGCAGCGTCTTCGACGCCGACTACGTCTCCGGCGGGTCGAGCTCCGGCTCGGCCGTGGCCGTGGCGGCCGGGCTCGCCTGTTTCAGCCTCGGCACCGACACCGCCGGCTCTGGCCGCGTGCCGGCGGCCTTCAACAACATCGTCGGGATCAAGCCGACGCCGGGGGCGCTGAGCACCACTGGGCTCGTGCCGGCCTGCCGCAGCCTCGACTGCATCACCGTCTTTGCTGCCACCGTCGGGGACGGCGTCGCCGTGCGCCGGATCGCCGAGGGTTTCGACCCGGCCGATCCCTATTCGCGTCGGGCGGTCCCGCATCCGCTCCCGGCGGCGGGCCTGCGCTTCGGCGTGCTGACGCCGGCCGAGCGTGCGTTCTACGGCGACACCGAGACGGCGGCCCTCTACGACGCCGCCATCGCCCGGCTGGAGCGCCTCGGCGGGGTCGCGGTGCCGTTCGACTACGCGCCGTTCCGCGCGGTCGCCGCCCTCCTCTACGACGGCCCCTGGGTCGCCGAGCGGCTGGCCGCCCTCGAGGCGTTCCATGCCGACCACGCCGCCGCGATGGATCCGAGCGTGCGCGCGATCACCGAATCGGCGCGCGGCTACAGCGCGGTCGACGCCTTCCGCGGCCGCTACGCGTTCGAGGCCTGCAAGCGCCGCACCGACACGATCCTGGCCGAGATCGACGTCCTGCTGCTGCCGACCTCCCCGACCACCTACTCGGTGGCCGAGATGGAGGCCGAGCCCATCGTCCGGAACAGCCATTTCGGCCGCTACACCAATTTCGCCAACCTGCTCGGGATGGCCGCCATCGCGGTGCCGGCCGGGTTCCGCCGGGACGGCCTTCCGGCGGGGGTGATGCTGGTCGGCCCCGGCTTCAGCGACGAGGCCCTGGCGCCCTGGGCCGATGCCCTGCATCGGACCCTCGGCGGCGGCATGGGCGTCGATCGGGCCGGCATGTTGCCGGAGGAGAGCCGTGTCGCCCCGGGCGCCTCCGGGCAGATTCCCCTGGTGGTGGTCGGCGCCCATCTCACCGGCCTTACCCTCAATCACCAGCTCCGGGAGCTCGGCGCGACCTTCCTGCGCGCGACCCGTACGGCGCCCGATTATAGGCTCTACGCCCTGCCCGGCACCGTGCCGCCGAAGCCCGGCCTCGTGCGGGAGCCCGGCTTCGCGGGCCCCGGCCTGGAGGTCGAGGTCTGGGGCCTCGATCCGGCGGCTTTCGGGCGCTTCGCCGCCGCGATCCCCGCGCCCCTCGGGATCGGCAAGATCGCCCTCGCCGACGGCGAAGCCGTCTCGGGCTTCCTGTGCGAGGCCCATGCCGTCGCGGGCGCACCGGAGATCACCCGGCACGGGGGCTGGCGCGCCTATCTCGCAGCGGGCCGCGCCTGAGGCGAACCCGCCTGCCCTTGCGAGGGCCGGCGGCCTTGCCCTAAACCCCGGGCGCTGCGGGTCCGGCGACCGGCCGGCCGGCTCGGCAGGCCCCGAGCCCGCATCGAAGAGGATCCGGGTTTGCCGCGCACCCTACGCTGTCGCCTCGACGCCTTCAGCCAGATCGAGGCGGACGGGAGCCCGGACACGTGGCGCGCGACCGGGTCCGACCCGTATTTCCGCCTCTGGCCGCCGAAGGGACGCCGGCGCCATCGCGGCGGCTGGGTCCGCCTGCGCGCCGACCTCACCTCCTTGGACCGCACCAAGCTCGTCCCGATCCTCTACGTCGATGACGGAAAGGGCTTTCGCGAGACGCTGACCATTCCGCTGGAGGCCGACGCCGCCGGCATCGACAATCTCGTGCATCTGCCCCGCCGGGTCCGCGGCCTGCGCCTCGATCCGATGAGCGGCGCCGGGCGCTTCCGCCTCGGCGACGTCTCCCTGACCTATCTCGGACCGGTCGGCGCCGTGGCCGAGACCGCCCGCCGCCTCGTGAACACGCTGCCCGAGGCCGAGCGCGCGCCGGCCCGGATCCTCGCGCGCATCCGCTCCGCCTGGCGCGAGAAGGGCGCCGCCGAGTCGTGGCGGGACTTCCGCGCCAGCGCCCGGCCGCGCCCGGTGCCGGCCTCCTACACGGCCTGGATCGACAAGGTGGAGACGCCCGGCCGCCTCGGAGTCGCGGCCATGCGCGCCGAGATCGCGGGCTTTCGCCTGCGCCCGCGCATCTCGATCGTCATGCCGGTCTACGACACCCCCCATCGCTGGCTGAAGGCCGCCATCGCCTCGGTGCAGGCCCAGGCCTATCCCGACTGGGAACTCTGCCTCTGCGACGACAACTCGCCGGACCCGCAGATCTGGCCGCTGCTCCAGGCCTTCGCAGCGGAGGACCCGCGCATCAAGCTCCATCGCCGTACCACGAACGGGCGCATCTCGGCCGCCACGAACGACGCCATGGCGCTGGCGACCGGCCACTACATGACCCTGATGGACCACGACGACGCGATTCCCGACAACGCGCTCTACGAGTTCGTCCGCATCCTCAACGCCGACGAGACCGTCGACTTCATCTATTCCGACGAGGACAAGATCTCGATCGAAGGCGTGCGCTACGATCCGTTCTTCAAGCCGGACTGGTCGCCCGAAGCCCTCGAAGCCTGCATGTACACCGCCCACCTGGCGCTCTACCGCAGGGACATCGTGGCGCGGATCGGCGACTTTCGCGACGCATGCAACGGCGCGCAGGATTACGACTTCGTCCTGCGCTACACCGAGCACGTCCGCAACGTCGTCCACGTGCCGAAGGTGCTCTATCACTGGCGCGCGATCCCGGGCTCCACCGCCCAGACCATGGACAACAAGGACTACGTCGTCGCCGCGGCGATCCGCGGCCTCGAGGACCGCGCCCGGCGCACCGGCGCACTCGACTTCGCCCGCTCCAGCCTGTTCAAGGGCTGCTTCGAGATGCGGCGCAAGCTCACCGAGCGCCCGCGCGTCTCCATCGTGATCCCCACCGCCGGGCGCGACAGCACCGTCGGCGGCCGGACGGTGGATCTCCTCGCCGCCTGCCTCGACAGCGTGGCCGCGACCAGCACCTATGCCGAGATCGAGTTCGTGGTGGTGGACAACGGCGATCTGCGCCCCGACACGGAGGCGGCCCTCGCCCGCCACGGCGCCCGGCGCGTGACCTGGTCCGAGCCGGTCTTCAACGTGGCCGCCAAGATGAACCTCGGCGCGGCCGAGGCGAGCGGCGCGGTGCTGGTCTTCCTGAACGACGACATCGCCGTCATCACCCCCGACTGGATCGAGGCGATGCTGGCGCAGTTGCAGATCCCCGGCGTCGGCGCCGTCGGCCCCAAGCTCCTGTTTGAGACCGGAGAGATCCAGCATGCTGGTGTCTCGATCGTCGACGCCACCCCAGACCATGTCCGCCGCGGCTATCCCGGCGACGATCCCGGGCACTTCTTTTCCACGGTCGGCAGCCGCAACTACCTCGCCGTGACCGGCGCCTGCGTGAT
Source organism: Methylobacterium sp. Leaf104 (assembly GCF_001422885.1). GTDB lineage: Bacteria > Pseudomonadota > Alphaproteobacteria > Rhizobiales > Beijerinckiaceae > Methylobacterium. The sequence goes on from NZ_LMMZ01000034.1 coordinate 139,169, forward strand.
GGTGCGCCGCGCCGATTTCGTTGCCATCGGCGGCTTCGATGCGGGCTTCGCGGTCAATTACAACGACGTCGACCTGTGTCTCCGGCTGCGCGAGCGCGGCCTGCGCAGCGTCTACTGCGCCCAGGCGAGCCTCTACCATTACGAGAGCCGCAACCGGGCCCGCACGGTGGACCCGGCCGAGCACCAGCGCTTTCGCGATCGCTGGGCGGAGAAGCTCCCGCGCGATCCCTATTACGGCGAATGGTTCGAGGCCTTGCCCCCGACCTTCGAGCTCGACCCGGCCCGCTTCTGAGCCTTCGTAGCCCGCGAAGGCTGAATCGGAAAACTCCGAATTGCGAACGGCTCCAAGGTAGGATCATTGTCCCGCCGGACGGGCGGATTGGAATCGGGCGATGCCGGCAGGGGCGTTCATGGGCGGGGAGGCGACGGTCGTGGTGACCGGGCTCCTGCTCGTGCTCTGCATGGGCCTCTGGGCCAGCGGCCTCATCGCCGAGATCGTCACCGCGATGCTGTTCTTCGCCGGGGCGATGCTGTTTCGCCTCGCGCCCCCCGCGACCGTGTTCTCGGGCTTCGCCTCCTCGGCGTTCTGGCTCGTCCTCAGCGGCATGGTGGTGGGCCTCGCCATGACACGTTCGGGCCTCGGCGACCGCCTCGCGCGAAGCCTGTCGGGCCATCTCTCGGCCTCCTATCCGGCCTTCATCGCCGGCATCGTCGCCCTGTCCTTCGGCGTCGCCTTCGTGATGCCGTCCAATCTCGGGCGGATCGCCCTGCTGGTTCCCGTGGTGCTGGCCCTCTGCGACGCCTTCGGCCTCGAAGCCGGGCGCCCGGGCCGGCACGGCGCCGTCCTGGCGGTGGGCCTCGCCACCCCGATCCTCTCGGCCGCGATCCTGCCCGCCAACGTGCCGAATCTCGTGATGGCCGGCACCGCCGAGACGCAGTACGGCCTTCACATCGCCTACCTGCCCTATCTCCTGCTGCACGCACCGGTGCTCGCCCTGGTGAAGGGAGTCCTCCTCGTCCTGGCGATCATCCGGCTGTTTCCCGACCGGCTCGACCGCGGGGAGAACGGCGCCGCCCTCGCGAAGGAGCCCCTGCGCCCGGAGGCGCGGCGGCTTGCCGTGATCCTGGCCGCCACCCTCGCCTTCTGGGTCACCGACAGCCTGCATCACATCGCCCCGGCCTGGGTCGGGCTCGTCGCCGCGATCCTCTGCCTGATGCCCCGCATCGGCGTGCTGCCGGCGGAGGCCTTCGGCGCGGTGAACCTGCGCACCTGCTTCTACGTCGCCGCCCTCCTCGGCCTCGTGGCCACCGTGAACGAGACCGGCCTCGGCGCCAGCCTGGGCCACGCCCTCCTCCACGTCGCGCCGCTGACGCCGGACGCGCCGGGATACAATTTCGGGATTTTGACAGGGCTGGCGGCGATCCTCACGGTCGCGGTCACCGCCAATGGTGCCCCGGCGCTCTACACGGCGCTGGCCGGCGAGATGGCGCGAGCGAGCGGCCTCGACCTGATGGCTGTGGTGATGATCCAAGTCGTCGGCTACTCGACCCTGTTCCTGCCCTACCAGGCCCCGCCGATCGTGCTCGCGGTCGATCTCGGGAAGGTGCCGCTCCGCGCGGCGACCAAGCTGACCCTGGTGACCGGCTTCCTCTCTCTCCTCGTCGTCGCACCCCTGGATTATCTCTGGTGGCGCGCCCTCGGGTGGCTGTGAGGAGGCGGCACGAACCGAATGACGATTTGACGCCTGTGTCGCATGTGCGCTGCGGCGAAGCGGGGTTGCGCATTGGCGCCTGCCCGCTAGCACTTTAGAGACGATCCAAATTTTTCTTGGTGCCCTGTCAAAAACCGGTGCGCCGCCCAGTCGAGGACCTTCAGCACGATGGCTCCAACCGTCCGTCCCACGGTCGCCCAGCCGCTCTCGCCCCATCTCCAGATCTACCGCTGGACCTGGACCATGGCGATGTCGGTGTTCCACCGCATCACCGGCACGGCCCTCTACGGCGGTTCGGCCCTGGTGGCGATCTGGCTCGTGGCCCTCGCGTCGGGTCCGGCCGCCTACGGCACCGTCTCGTGGTTCTTCGGCTCGATCGTCGGCCGCCTGGTGCTGTTCGTCTACACCTGGATCCTGATGCACCACATGCTGGGCGGCCTGCGCCACTTCATCTGGGACCTCGGCTACGGCTTCGACCGTGCCCAGCGCATGGGCCTCGCCCGCGCGACCCTGATCGGCTCCGTGATCCTGACCGTCCTGATCTGGGCGCTCGCCCTGACCCTGCGCTGAGGAGACCGAGCGATGGTCGACAACCGCCAGAACACCAACGTCACCATGCGCACGCCCCGCGCCCGGGTGAAGGGCCTCGGGGCCTCGGGCCACGGCGCGGGCCATTTCTGGACCCAGCGCCTGACCGCCGCCGCCAACGCGCCGCTGATGCTGGCCTTCGTGGTCATCGTCGCGCTGATGGCGAACCGGCCCTACCCGGAGGCCATCGCGCTGATGTCGCACCCGGTGGTGGCCCTGGTCCTGATCCTCGCCGTGATCTCGGTCACGGCCCATATGAGGATCGGGATGCAGGTCATCATCGAGGACTACGTCCACGACAGGACGCTCAAGCTCCTGAGCCTGCTCGCCAATAATTTCTACGCGGTCGTCGTCGCCGTGGCCTGCCTGTACGCGATCCTGCGCGTCAGCCTCGGCAAGCTCGTCTGACCCGCACCCCGAACCCGAAGGATCAGCCCATGGCCACCAACGGAACCAACGGCAACGGCGCTCCCGCCTACACGATCAACGACCACACCTTCGACGTGGTGGTGGTGGGCGCCGGCGGCGCGGGCCTCCGCGCCACCGTGGGCTGCTCCCAGGCCGGCCTGCGCACCGCCTGCATCTCGAAGGTGTTTCCCACCCGGTCCCACACCGTGGCGGCGCAGGGCGGCATCTCGGCCTCGCTCGGCAACATGGGGCCGGACGACTGGCGCTGGCACATGTACGACACCGTGAAGGGGTCCGACTGGCTTGGCGACCAGGACGCCATCGAGTACCTCGTGCGCAACGCGCCGGCCGCGGTCTACGAGCTCGAGCACTGGGGCGTGCCCTTCTCCCGCACGGAAGAGGGCAAGATCTACCAGCGTCCGTTCGGCGGCATGACCACCGATTACGGCAAGGGCACCGCCCAGCGCACCTGCGCGGCGGCCGACCGCACCGGCCACGCCATGCTGCACACGCTCTACGGCCAGGCGGTGAAGAACCACACCAACTTCTTCATCGAGTACTTCGCCCTCGACCTCATCATGGACGAGGAGGGCCGCTGCCTCGGCGTCATCGCCATCGACCAAGCGTCGGGCGAGATCCATCGCTTCCGCGCCCAGATGACGATCCTGGCGACCGGCGGCTACGGGCGCTCGTACTTCTCGGCCACCTCCGCCCATACCTGCACCGGCGACGGCAACGCCATGGTGCTGCGCGCCGGCCTGCCCCTGCAGGACATGGAGTTCGTGCAGTTCCATCCCACCGGCATCTACGGCGCCGGCTGCCTCATCACCGAGGGCGCCCGTGGCGAGGGCGGCTACCTGACCAATTCCGAGGGCGAGCGCTTCATGGAGCGCTACGCCCCGTCGGCGAAGGACCTCGCCTCGCGCGACGTGGTCTCCCGCTCGATGACCATGGAGATCCGGGCCGGTCGCGGCGTCGGCAAGTCCAGCGACCACATCTACCTGCACCTCGACCACCTCGATCCGGCGATCCTGCACCAGCGCCTGCCGGGCATCTCGGAATCGGCCAAGATCTTCGCCGGCGTCGACGTCACCAAGGAGCCGATCCCGGTGCTGCCGACGGTCCATTACAACATGGGCGGCATCCCGACGAACTATCACGGTGAGGTGCTGACCCTGAAGAACGGCAACCCCGACACGGTGGTGCCGGGCCTGATGGCGCTCGGCGAGGCCGCCTGCGTCTCGGTGCACGGGGCCAACCGCCTCGGTTCGAACTCGCTGATCGACCTCGTGGTGTTCGGCCGGGCCGCGGGCCTGCGCTGCGCCGAGATCGTCGAGGCCGGCGCGCGCCAGATGGAGCTGCCGAAGGACTCCGCCGACAAGGCCCTCGGCCGCCTCGACCGCTTCCGCTACGCCAGCGGCGGCACGCCGACGGCGCAGCTGCGCGCCGAGATGCAGAAGACGATGCAGAACAACTGCGCCGTGTTCCGCACCGGCGAGGTGCTGGAGGAGGGCAAGACCCTCATCCACAAGGTCGCCGCCGGCATTCCCGACATCCACGTCAACGACCGCTCGCTGATCTGGAACACCGACCTCCTCGAGACCCTGGAATTCGACAACCTGATCGGCCAGGCCGTCGTCACCATGGAATCAGCCGCCAACCGCAAGGAGAGCCGCGGCGCCCATGCCCGCGAGGACTTCCCGGACCGCGACGACAAGGAGTGGATGAAGCACACGCTGGCCTGGATGGACGACACCTCCAAGCAGGTCAGCATCGATTACCGTCCGGTCCACACCTACACGATGTCGAACGAGATCCAGTACATCGAGCCGAAGGCGCGCGTGTACTGAGGCAACGACCCGCGTCGTTCCCCGGATTGGTTCTCACGAGACGGATTTAGGCACGCCAAACCATGGCTCAGTTCAATCTTCCCAAGAACTCCCAGATCACCGAGGGCAAGACCTGGCCTCGGCCGACCGGCGCGAACAACCTGCAGGAATTCCGGATCTACCGCTGGAATCCCGATGACGGGAAGAACCCGCGCGTCGACGTCTATCAGGTCGACCGGGACGATTGCGGCCCGATGGTCCTCGACGCCCTGCTCTGGATCAAGAGCAAGGTCGACTCGACCCTGGTGTTCCGGCGCTCCTGCCGCGAGGGCATCTGCGGCTCCTGCGCCATGAACATCGAGGGCCAGAACGCGCTCGCCTGCACCATGGGCATCGACGAATGCCAGGAGCACGCCAAGGGCAAGAAGACCGGCGCGGTGCGGATCTACCCGTTGCCGCACATGCCGGTGCTGAAGGATCTCGTCCCCGACCTGACGAACTTCTTCGCCCAGCACGCCTCGATCGAGCCCTGGCTCCAGACCGAGACGCCGGCGCCCGAGGGCGAGTGGAAGCAGACGCCGGAGGATCGGGCGCAGCTCGACGGCCTCTACGAGTGCATCCTCTGCGCCTGCTGCACCACCTCCTGCCCGAGCTACTGGTGGAACGGCGACCGCTTCCTCGGCCCGGCGGCCCTGCTCCAGGCCTATCGCTGGCTGATCGACAGCCGCGACGAGAACACCGGCGAGCGCCTCGACGCCCTGCACGATCCCTTCCGGCTGTATCGCTGCCACACGATCATGAACTGCGCCAACACCTGCCCAAAGAGCCTGAACCCGGCCAAGGCCATCGCCGAGATCAAGAAGATGATGATCGCCCGCGAGGTCTGAGCCGAACTGCGGTTCGGCGAACCCGGTCTCGGCCCCCGCGGTCGAGGCTGGACGAAAGAAGGGGCGCGCGGTCGATCGGACCGCGCGCCCCTTTTCTTGTGCGTCAAGCCTGCATTCACCGGGGCTCCCCGCGGGAGCGCCCCTTGCGCCGGCCTATTCGGCCGGCGCGTGATGCGGCACGTGCACCGCGCCGGGCTCCGCCTCGGGCTGGATGCCCTCGGTGGCGTCCTTTCGGCGGAAGATCCGCATCACGACCACGAAGAACACCGGCACGAACAGCACCGCCAGGATGGTGGCCGAGATCATGCCGCCGAGCACGCCGGTGCCGATCGCCTGCTGGCTCTTCGAGGCGGCGCCCGTGGCGATGGCCAACGGCACCACGCCGAAGATGAAGGCGAGCGAGGTCATCACGATCGGGCGGAAGCGCAGGGCCGAGGCCTCGATGGTGGCGTCGACCAGGGACTTGCCGGGCTTCCACAGGTCCTTGGCGAATTCCACGATCAGGATCGCGTTCTTGGCCGAGAGACCGATGATCGTGATGATGCCGATCTTGAAGTAGACGTCGTTGGGCAGGCCGCGCAGGTACACCGCCGCCACCGACCCGATGATGCCGAGCGGGATCACCAGCAGCACCGAGAACGGGATCGACCAGCTCTCGTAGAGGGCGGCGAGGCACAGGAACACGATCAGGATCGAGAGGCCGAGGAGCAGCGAGGCCTGGGAGCCCGCCTGCTTCTCCTGCAGCGACTGGCCGGTCCAGGCGTAGCCGAAGCCCTTCGGCAGCTGCTGCATCAGGCGTTCCATCTCCTCGATCGCGTCGCCCGAGGTGTAGCCGGCGGCCGGCTCGCCGGTGAAGCGGACCGACTGGTAGCCGTTGAAGCCGACGATCTGCGACGGACCGACGCCCCATTTCAACTCGGCGAAGGACGACATCGGCACCATGGTGCCCGTGGCGTTCTTCACCCCGTAGTTCAGCAGGTCAGGGGCCTGCATGCGCTGCAGCTGCTCGGCCTGGACGTAGACGCGCTGCATCTTGCCCTGGTTGGGGAAGTCGTTGGTGTAGACCGAGCCGAGATTGACCTGGATCGTGCTGTTGATGTCCTCGAACTTGACCCCGAGGGCGGCGGCCTTCTCGCGGTCGATGATCAGCTCCGCCTGCGGGGTCGGGGACAGGCCCTCGATCTTCATCTTCTGCAGGATGGGGCTCTTCTTCGCGAGCGTGAGCAGCTGCGACTCGGCCGCCGTCAGGGCCGAGTAGCCGCGCAGCGCCCGGTCCTGGAGACGGAACGAGAAGCCCGCGGCGTTGCCGAGGTTGTCCACCGGCGGCGGCTCCTGCGCGTCGACGATGGCGTCGCGGTAGCCGGCCAGGGCCGCGTTGGTGTCGGCCACGAGGGCGCTGGCGGAATTGGCCGCGTCGCGCTCGCTCCAGGGCTTCAGGGTGACGAAGGCCTGGCTCAGGTTCGGGCCCTGGCCCGAGAACGAGAAGCCGTTCAGCATCGTCACGGTGGCCACGCCGGGCCGGGCCAGGAGATACTGCTCCACCTCGCGCACCGCCGTCTGGGTGCGGTTGAACGAGGCGCCGGGCGGCGTCTGGATGTCGACGGTGAAGAAGCCCTGGTCCTCCACGGGCAGGAAGCCCTCAGGCAGGCGCAGGAAGGCGAAGCCGACCCCGACCAAGAGGGCGAGGTAGAGCATCATCACCTTGCCGGAGCGCTTGATCAGCCCGGCGACGCCGCGGCCGTAGCGGGCCGTCTCGCGGTCGACGATCCGGTTGAACCAGCCGAAGAAGCCGCCCTTGGCGTGGCCGTGGCCCTTCTCGATCGGCTTGAGCAGGGTGGCGCAGAGCGCCGGGGTCAGCGACAGGGCGAGCAGGGCCGAGAAGCCGATCGAGGTCACCATCGCGATGGAGAACTGCCGGTAGATGATGCCCACCGACCCGGGGAAGAAGGCCATCGGGATGAACACCGCGACGAGCACCAGGGTGATGCCGATGATCGCGCCGGTGATCTGGCCCATCGCCTTGCGGGTGGCCTCCTTGGGCGGAAGGCCCTCCTCGTTCATGATGCGCTCGACGTTCTCGACCACCACGATGGCGTCGTCGACGAGGATGCCGATGGCCAGCACCATGCCGAACATGGTCAGCACGTTGATCGAGAACCCCGCCAGCAGCATCACCGTGACCGTGCCGAGCAGCGCGATCGGGACGACGATGGTGGGGATCAGGGTGTAGCGGATGTTCTGCAGGAACAGGAACATGACCACGAACACCAGCACCACCGCCTCGACCAGGGTCATCAGGACCTTCTTGATCGAGGCCTTCACGGCCGGGGTGATGTCGTAGGGAATGTCCCACTTCAGACCGGGCGGGAAGAACTGCGACAGTTCCTCCATCTTGGCGCGGATGGCCTGGGCGGTCTCGAGGGCGTTGCCGTCGGGCGCCAGGGTGACGGAGATGCCCGCCGCCTCGCCGCCGTTGAGGCGGGTCGAGAACTGGTAGGCGTCGCCGCCCAGTTCGATCCGGGAGACGTCGCGCAGGCGCACGTTGGAGCCGTCGGAATTCGCCCGCAGCACGATCGCGCCGAAATCCTCGACGGTGTTGAGCTGGCCCTTCACGACGATCGGGGCGAAGACCGGGTGGTTGCTCGGGCTCGGCTGGGCGCCGACCGCGCCCGACGCGATCTGGATGTTCTGGTTGCGGATCGCGTCGGTGACGTCCTCGGGCGTCAGGGACAGGCCGCGCAGCTTGTCGGGATCGACCCAGACGCGCAGGGAGCGCTCCGTCGAGTACAGCGTCGCGCGGCCGACGCCGGGCACGCGCCGGATCTCGTTGATCACGTTGCGGATGAGGAAGTCGCCCAGCCCGATCTCGTCCATCTTCCCGTCGGTCGAGACCAGGGTGATGATGTTGAGCGTCGCGGCCGAGGCCTCCTCGACCAGGATGCCCTGCTGTCGGACCTCGGCGGGAAGCCGCGCCTCGACGCGCTTGAGGCGGTTCTGCACCTCGACCGAGGCGAGGGCCGGGTCGGTGCCCGGCAGGAAGGTCGCGGTGATGTTGATCGAGCCGAACGAGTCGGTGGTCGACTCGAAGCTCATGATGTTGGCCGCACCGTTCAGCTCATCCTCGATGAGCCGGGTCGTGCCGGTATAGAGGCTCTCCACCGAGGCGCCCGGGAAGGCGGTGGAAAGGGCGATCGAGGGCGGCGCGATCACGGGGTACTGCGCCACCGGCAGCAGGGGCAGCGAGAGCACGCCGCCCAGGATGATGAAGAGGGCGACGACCCAGGCGAAGACCGGCCGGTCGATGAAGAAACGAGCCATGGGTCAGCGCACCTGCGAGACGGGCTTGGCCGCGCCGGCCTTGCTCGGATCGGTCTTGGTCGGATCGGCCTTCGCTTCGCCCGGCTTGGCGCCGGCATCGGCATCCGCCGTGTCGGTGTCGCGGGGCTTCGGCTCGTGGTCCTCGGTGGCCGATTTGAGCTCGACGGTCTTCACCTCCTGGCCGGCGACGATCTTCTGCACGCCCTCGACCACGACCCGGTCGCCGGCCTTCAGGCCGGAGCGGATGATCCACTGGTTGCCGACCACCGAGCCGACCTCCACGGGCTGGAGCATCACCTTGCTGTCGTCCCGCACGACCCAGACCTCGGCCTTGCCGTCGCTGGTGCGCTGGATCGACTGCTGCGGCACCGCCAGGGCGTCGGTGTCGATGCCCTGCTTGATGCGGGCGCGGACATACATGCCGGGGAACAATTCGTCGTGCGGGTTCGGGAACAGCACGCGCAGGGTCACCTGGCCGGTGCTGGGGTCGGCGGTGACGTCCGAGAACAGCAGCTTGCCGGCCGAACCGTAGAGCGAGCCGTCATCCATGATCAGGTGCACGTTCGCGGTGTCGGCCGAGAGGCGCGAGAGCTCGCCGCTGGCGAGGTCCCGGCGCAGCTTGTTCAATTCGCCCACCGACTGGGTGATGTCGACGTAGATCGGGTCGAGCTGCTGGATGGTGGCGAGGTTGGCCGCGCCCCCCTGCTCCACCAGGGTGCCCTCGGTGAGGAGCGCCCGGCCGATGCGGCCCGAGATCGGCGCGCGGACGTCGGTCCAGCTCAGGTTGAGCTTGGCCCGGTCCCGGGTCGCCTTGGCGCCGGCGACCTCGGCCTCGGCCTGTTTCAGGCTCGCATAGGCGCTGTCGTACTGGGCCTGGCTCGCGGTCTGGCGCGACAGCAGCTGCTCGAGGCGGTCGGCCTGCTGGCTGGCGAGGACCTGGGCGGCCTCCGTGCGGGCGAGTGCCGCCTCGGCGCTCTGGAGTTCGACCGCGAAGGGCGCCGGATCGATCTTGTAGAGGAGGTCGCCCTCCTTCACGAGGCTGCCCTGCTCGAAGGTGCGCTTCACCACGAGGCCGGAGACGCGCGAGCGCACCTCGGCGATCCGCAGGGGAGCGACGCGGCCCGGCAGGTCGCGCAGATAGGGGATCGGCTGCTCGCGGACGGTGACGATGCCGACCTCCGGGACCGGCCCGGGGACCGGCGCGGACGCCTGCTGCTTCTGATTGCAGGCCGAGAGGGCGACCAGCACGAAGCCTGCCGCCAGCGCGGTCGGCCGGGTTCGGAACAGGCGGTGGTTCAAGGACGTCACGATCGTTTCGCTCCTGCGAAAGTTCGGCAAAAGGCGCTCGGCCCCGGGGCCGGCATCGCCGCGTTCAGGGTCCAGGGCCCTCATGCACCGCGAGCGGGCCGGGCCGTGGCAATCGTCGGGCCATGTCGGGATGGCCGTGACGGGATCGGGATCTGCTGCAACTTCGGCGAGCGCGGGAGCGGCCGGATCTGGCCGAGGCTGGATCATGCCGAATCGCTCCGCGGCCGGATCGCCCGGGACGATCCTCGCCTAGCCTACAATCTGGGCGATCCGACGACACGCGCACCACCGGCACGCGAAGTGCGGTCCGGACGCACGCAAACGTGAGCGATCCGGTGCCCGCTCAGATCAGGAGGTCACGCCGCGGCGGGCGTTCCAGGGGCGAGATCGCGCGGGTCTCACAGTCCACCGCGGCGCGCGGCAGGCCGAGGCGCTTCGGCTCGTGCCGGCCGATCGGGACGATCCGCTGCTGGGAGACGCTGCCGGCCGCCTCGTCGAGGTCGACCATCCCGACGGAGATCCGCGCCAGCAGGTCGGGGGCGTTCGGAACCGTCGTCGCCGCCATCGCGGCGTGACGCTCGAACCCGCGTGGGGCGTCGCCCGAGCCCTGCAGGAGGGGCAGCATCGCGCAGACGAGGAACAGCAGGGCGAGGAGACCCGACACCGCCGTGCCGAGCGCACAGCCGAGCCCATGACGACCGAGCCCATGCCGGCCGGCCCGCGCCGGATCGGCACAGGCGGACGGACCCGCATCGGCGGCACTGGCCATATGGCTTGTTGGGCTGCTCACGGTCACGAGTCTGGGGCTGGCCAGCCTGGGCCGCAAGTTCCTGCGGCATTGTGTCAGGTGCCCCGGGCCGTTCCCCGGGACCCGCGGATCCGAGGCGTTGCCGGGATCACACAGGGGCGGCCCGTTCCGCCGAGGCTCGGTTGACCACCCCGCTCCATCCCGCCAAGGCTCTCGCCCCCGACCACATGCCTCCGGGAAAGCCGGGCCTCCGCGCCCGCCCTTTGCCGGTTCACGGCAGGAGGACAGACCATGCAGACGCGCCGCGTTCTCGCCGCATCCGCCCTGGCGGCGGCCCTGACCGTATCGACCGGACCGGCCTTCGCCGGAAACCCGTTCGACAGCGGGCCCATCGCCGACTTCATGAACATCTTCAAGGAGCAGGCGATCCCCCGCGAGACCGTCGCCTGGAAGGGCACGGAAAAGCCCGGCACGATCGTGGTCTCGACCAGCCAGCGCCGGCTCTACTACGTGCTCGGCGCCGGCCAGGCCGTGCGCTACGGCGTCGGCGTCGGTCGCCAGGGCTTCTCGTGGTCCGGCGAGAAGCGCGTGACCATGAAGAAGGAATGGCCGGATTGGCGCCCGCCGTCGCAGATGCTGGCGCGCCGCCCCGACCTGCCGCGCTTCATGGCCGGCGGCCAGGACAACCCCCTCGGCGCGCGGGCGCTCTACCTCGGCTCCTCGCTCTACCGTATCCACGGTTCGAACGAGCCCGAGACCATGGGCGCCGCCGTCTCCTCGGGCTGCATCCGCATGACCAACAAGGACATCGTCGACCTCTACGATCGCGCCAAGGTCGGCACGAGGGTCGTCGTCCGCAACTGAGCCGCGCCTCCGGCGCTCCCATCCTCCATCCCGCCTCCAGTCGGTCTTCACTGGACCATGACGTGAGGACGGGATGATCTTCGGGGTGGATATCGGCCTGATCGCGGGCCTGTTCGCGGTCGCGGTGGCGGCCGGCTGCGTCGATGCGATCGCGGGCGGCGGCGGCCTGCTCACCGTCCCGGCCCTGCTGCTCGCGGGGCTCGATCCCGTCTCGGCGATCGCGACGAACAAGCTCCAGGGCAGCGCCGGCGCGGTCTCCTCGACCCTCGCCTTCGCGCGCCGCCGCCTGATCCACTGGCCCGATGCCTGGAAGATCGCGGTGAGCGCCGGCTGCGCCTCCGTCGCCGGTGCGCTCTGCGTCAGCCTGCTGCCGCGCGCCGTCCTCGACGCCGCGGTGCCGATCCTGCTCGTGGCCATCGCGATCTACTTCGCGACCGCCAAGCGCATGAGCAACGAGGACGCCACCGCGCGGATCACGCCGAACTGGTTCGCCCTGACCTGGGCACCGGCCGTCGGCTTCTACGACGGCGTGTTCGGCCCCGGCGCGGGGGCCTTCTACATGATCGGCTTCGTGACCCTGCTCGGCCTCGGCGTGGTCAGGGGCACAGCCCACACCAAGCTCGCCAACGCCGCGAGCAATCTCGGCAGCCTCGCCCTGTTCGCCCTGGGCGGCCACGTGGTCTGGGCGATCGGCCTGACGATGGCGGTGGGCGCCTTCCTCGGCGCGCAGATCGGCTCGCGCCTGGCGATCCGCATGGGCGCGCGGCTGATCCGCCCCCTCCTCGTCACCATCGCCTGCGTGATGGCGCTGCGCCTCCTCTCCGACCCGGCCAACCCGCTGCGGCGCGCCGTGCTCGGATGGTTCGGCGGCTGATCGCCGATCACCGGTCCGCCTGCGACGACCCGCCATCCGGTTCCTGGTTTCAAGGGGGCCGGCCGTTCGGAGGCGCGGCGTGCGGCTTCGGACGAAGCCGAACATCGTCGAGGATCCCGTCGCGACCGGACCGGTGCGGCGGATCCGGGAGCGCTTCGCGCGAACCCCGGAGGCTGTGTTCGGGCTGGCCTTGGGCGCGATCGGCACCCCCATCCTGACCGATGGTCTGCGCGAGATCGTCCGGCGCTGACTTGGGTGTCGCCGAGCCGCCGGCCGGTCGCGGCCGCGGGTCCCGGGGTGAGGCCCCTCAGCGCGGCATGAAGGCCCAGTAATCCAGGTCGAGGATCACGGCCGGGTCGTAGGCGTCGCCGACCTTGTCGGGGTGGTTGCCGCAGGGCTGGTTCTTGGTGGCGACCGTGCGCAGGCGCAGCGCCCCGATATCGCTGCGGCCCGGCAGCTCGGCGGTCTCCAGCACCTCGCTCCAGGCATAGACGGTGTCGCCGGCGAAGAGCGGGGCGACGTGGCGCCCGGCATTGATGCCCGCCAGGGCGAAGGCGTTGCCGAGGCCGTTGAAGCTCAGCGCCCGGGCGAGCGAGATCACGACGCCGCCGTAGATCAGCCGGCGGCCGAAGCGCGTGTCCTTGGCCGCGTAGCCGTCGAAATGCACCTTGGCGGTGTTCTGGTAGAGGCGCGTGGCGATCTGGTGCTCGGCCTCCTCGACGGTCATGCCGTCGACGTGGTCGATCCGCTCCCCGACGACGTAGTCGCCGAAGCGGTGTGGCGAGCCGGCGAGCGCGCAGTCGTAGGCACCGGCGTTCAGGGGTGGCAGGGCACCGGCGAGGTCGGCCGGGTCCACCACCTTGGCGAAGGTCGGCACGTGCTCCCGGGCGATCGTCGCCTCCGGATCGCGCTTCTTCACCAGCACCCAGCGGCAGTAGCTCAGCACGGTCTCGCCGTTGGCGTCCGAGCCGGTGGAGCGGACATAGACCACGCCGGTCTGGCGGTTCGAGCTCTCCTTGAGGCCGATCACCTCGGAGACGGTCGAGAGGGTCTCGCCCGGATAGACCGGCCGGCGGAAGCCGCCCTCGGCGTAGCCGAGATTGGCCAGGGCGTTGAGGGAGATGTCCGGCACGGTCTTGCCGAAGACCACGTGGAAGGTGAGCAGGTCGTCGAGGGGGCTCTGCGGATAGCCGATGGCGCGGGCGAAAGCGTCGGAGGACTGCACGGCGAAGCGCGGGCCGTAGAGCGCGGTGTAGAGCGCGACGTCGCCCTGGGTGACCGTGCGGGGCGTGGCATGGCGGATGGTCTCCCCGAGGCGGTAATCCTCGAAGAAGCGGCCGGGATTGGTCTTCATGACGGTCTCGTTCCCAGGGCGGCGCGGTTGCGCGTCGGTTTCTTGTGTCGGGCGGGTCGTCGTTGCGTCCCGCCCCTCGGGAGCCCCTCGGCTCAGCGCGTGTAGACGTAGGTCTGCGTCGGCACGAATTCGTGGAGCAGACGGCTGGCGAAGAGCAGCAGCAGGACGAGCACGATCGGCGACAGGTCGACGCCGCCGAGATTGGGCAGGATGTTGCGGATCGGGCGCAGCACCGGCTCGGTGAGGCGGTAGAGCACCTCGCCGATCTGGGAGACGATCGGGTTGCGGACATTCACCACGTTGAATGCCACGAGCCAGCTCAGGACGGCGCTGGCGATGAGGACGTAGATGTAGAGCTGCACGACGGTGTCGAAGAGCCAGATGAAGGCGTTCATGCGCGGAAACGATGTCCTCGTGACCCGCGCCCGCGAGGCGCATCACGCGCACGCAAAGCAGCAGGATTTCTGGAATTGACAGGTCGGCGTGCGCGAGCCTAAAAGGCCGCCACCCCGGAACGGGGCTGTAGCTCAGATGGGAGAGCGCCGCAATCGCACTGCGGAGGTCAGCGGTTCGATCCCGCTCAGCTCCACCAGGTTTCCCCAGCATGCGGGAACGCCGGTGGTTTCATCCGGACGACCGACAGGATGCGGAGCCCGCGCGGGCTCCCCTCACGCGCCCTTCAGCGGATCGTGGCCCCAGTTCATCAGCGACAGGCGCCAGGGCGAATCCTTCACCTTGTCGGCCTCCTTGGGGCCGCCCTGCTTCAGGTGACGATGCACGTAGCCGACGACCTTGGCCATGTGGGCGTAGTCGTCGTCGCTGAGATCGGTCTTCTTGGTGCGCAGGAGTTCCACGATTCGCCGACCCTCGCGGTGGCCCGTCGCTTCGCCGCCCTTCGTCTTCTGGCCGACCGACTGGCTCTCGTCGGTCTCCAGGAAGGCTTCCAGCTTGGCCGCGGTCATGTTCACGGCATCGTGGAACGCCTCGTAGGTCTCGGCGTGGTCGTCGGCCTTGGCTGCCATGCGGTTCTCTCCCGAAATCTCGGGCGGAAAACCGGGCCGTCGGCCGCGGGGTTCCGGCCCCGCGACGGCGCGTCCGCTCAGGCGATCAACCAGGCCACGCCCATCACGCCGGCCAGGAATATCCCGTAGGTCACCAGGACGGCGACGATCTCACGGTGCTGGATGACGATGTTTTCTGAAGCGGTCAGCATGGCGGTATGGCCGGGAGTGGAACGAGATCCTTCATCTCATGCCCGGCCTAAGAATTCGATGATCAGAACTACGGCCCGGATGAGGAAACTGCCGATGTCTCCCGGCGGCCACAGGCCGCCCCGTGACGGAGCGCCCGGTCAGGCCGGACGGTCGGTGGGCTGGTCGAACAGGAAGTCGTCGACGGAGGGGATGGTCACCGCCAGGCCGGCGCCCGCGCCGTAGCTCGCCTTCGAGAGGCGCCAGGGCGAGTCGGTCCGGGCGCGGATGGCCTCCGAAGGACGCAGGCGCCGGGGTGTGCCGTCGGCGCCGATCTCCTCGATCAGCACGAAGCCGTAGACCTGGAGGCGGGCCGCGATCAGCTTGGTCTCCCGGTCGCCCGCGGCCACCGCGAGGCTGCCCGTCGCGTAGACCGAATCCATCAGCGCGCGCTGCTCGCTGCGCCGGGCCGCCAGGCCGCCGCGCGGGACCGACGGAGCCGCGGCCGACGGCTGGGGGCGGAGGGTGCGTCGGAAGGGGACCACATTGTCCATCGTCGCCGGAACGCTGCCCATACGCCACTGTCCTCACGCTGCACTCGAACGGCCGGGCGAACGCCCCGGCACGTCCCCTGATTTCGACGGTTCCGCTTAACGGGCAGCTAACGTTACCGGCCGGCGCCGTCCCGTTTCCGGGCCGTCCGGCCCGGGCGCGCAAATGCTTGTGACTCGCGGCTCGGGATGGTCTACCCGGCCGGCAGACCCGACCCGAGAGGAACGCGCGGCATGGCATCCATCTTCGAGGCCCACAGCTTCGCGATGATCGCGCATGCGGGGCAGATCGATAAGGGCGGGCAACCCTATATCCGCCACTTGGAGCGGGTCGCCAACGCGGCGGTCGGGCGGGCCGGCCACGCCAAATCGGTGGATCGCCTCGCCATCGAGCCGATGGAGGTGATGCAGGCCGCGATCCTGCACGACGTCCTCGAGGACACCCCGACCACGCCGATCGCCCTGCGGGCCGAGGGCTTCTCCGAGGCGGTGATCGCCATGGTGACGATGCTGACGAAGCCGGCGGAGCGCGTGCCCTACGATGCGCGGATCTCGGCCCTGATCGCCAAGGATCACCTCGGGGCGCTGCTGATCAAGATGTCCGATACCGAGGACAATCTCAGCCCGGACCGGACGCTGCCCGGCGGCGAGGCCCTGCGCGAGCGCTACGCCCTGGCCTTCGGCCGCCTGAGGGAGGCCGCCGGCCGCCTCGGCTATACCGGGGCGTAGGCGGGGCATGAAGAAGCCCCGCAGCGTCGCTGCGGGGCTCGGATTTCGGGATCGGCCTCCCGCCCGATCGGCCGGAGGCGGTGGCTTCGGGAGGCTCAGTCCCGGGACATCACTCGGTCCCGGGACATCACTTGGTCTCGAAGAATCACTTAGTCTCGAAGTCTCGAAGAATCACTTGCCGCTGGGAGCCGCGCCGCTGCCGGTCACGCCGTTGCCGCCGGTGCTGCCGCCGGGCGCGCCGACCGTGGCCGTGCTCGGGCCGCCGGAGGTGCCGGCCGGCGCCATGGTGGACCCAGTGGAGGCGGGGCCGCCCATCCGGTCCATCGATTTCTCGCCGTTGCTCTTCACGCTGGCCGGATTGTTCATGTTGCGCTCGCTCGAACCGGCACCGGTGCCGGTCTGCGCGAAGGCGGAACCCGTGAGGGCCAGGGCGATGGAGCCGGCGAAAGCCAGGATCTTGATAGACATGCTGCGTTGTCTCCCAGTCATTGATATCTGGTCGACCAACGCGGAGCCCCGATCGATTGTTCAAATTCTTCGGGGAATACCATCCGGCCGGTCGTGTTACGCCGGCTCGTGTGGGGCTTGACTGGCGATGGACGTCGGTCGCATCCGTGCAGGGCCAGCAGCGCCGGCCCCGCGTGGCGCTCAGGTGTCGCTCTCGGCGCGGTCGGTGTTCTGCTCGTCCTCGTCGTAGGTGTAGCCCTCGAGCCAGTCCGCGCTGTTCTGCGAACCGGCCGGATAGGGATTGACGGAATCCGGCTGGCCGGCCTGCTTGGCCGCGCGGCCTTCCTCCATCACCTGCTTGGATACCACTGCCATGTCGTTCGCTCCCGTGAGGACCCGCGCCTTACGGTAGGGCGGCGCCGGCCGGCGGGGACCCTCGGGGCAGCAAAAACCCGCCGCGGCCGGAGCCGGGCGGGTCTCGGTTTCGCCGAGCGGGGGGCGCGGGCGCCGCCCGGCGGCGATCCTCAGGCGAGCTGCGTGGTGAAGCGGGCCGTGGTCTTGGCGCGGACCTCGTCCTCGGTGACGCCGTCGGCGAGCTCGACCAGGGTCATGCCGCCCTCGCCCTTCTTGTCGATGGTGAAGACGCCCAGATCCGTGATGACCATGTCGACCACGTGGGTGCCGGTGAGCGGCAGGTCGCAGGCGGCCAGCAGCTTGGGGCTCTCCGAGCCGTCCTTGCCCTTGGCGGTGTGCTCCATCACCACCACCACCTTCTTGACGCCGGCCACGAGGTCCATGGCGCCGCCCATGCCCTTCACCATCTTGCCCGGGATCATCCAGTTGGCGAGGTCGCCGTTCTCGGCCACCTGCATGGCGCCGAGGATCGACAGGTTGATGTGCCCGCCGCGGATCATCCCGAAGGATTCGGCCGAGGAGAAGTAGCTGGTGGTCGGCAGCGCGGTGATCGTCTGCTTGCCGGCGTTGATCAGGTCGGCATCCTCCTCGCCCTCGTACGGGAAGGGTCCCATGCCGAGCATGCCGTTCTCGGATTGCAGCTGCACCGACATCCCGTCCGGGATGTAGTTCGAGACGAGGGTCGGGATGCCAATGCCGAGGTTCACGTAGAAGCCGTCCTGCAGCTCCTTCGCGGCGCGCTCGGCCATCTGTTCGCGGGTCCAGGCCATGATGGTTCTCCTTAGCTCGGCTCTCAGACGGCGGCGGCGGGCGCGGCGGGCTCGCCGCGCTTGCGGGTGGTGCGCTGCTCGATGCGCTTCTCGCGCTCCGGCACGTGGACGATGCGCTTCACGAAGATGCCGGGGGTGATGATGGTGTCCGGATCGATCTCGCCGGGCTGCACGAGATGCTCGACCTGCGCCACGGTGATCGCGGCGGCGGTCGCCATCATCGGATTGAAGTTCCGCGCCGTCTTCCGGTAGATCAGGTTGCCCTCGGTGTCGCCCTTCCAGGCATGGACGATGGCGAGGTCCGCGAAGAGGCCGCGCTCCATCACGTAGTCCTCGCCGTCGAACGCGCGCACGTCCTTGCCTTCGGCGATCAGGGTGCCGACGCCGGTCTTGGTGTAGAAGGCCGGGATGCCGGCGCCGCCGGCGCGGATGCGCTCGGCCAGGGTGCCCTGCGGGTTGAACTCGATGGCCAGTTCGCCGCCGAGGTACTGCCGGGCGAATTCCTTGTTCTCGCCCACATAGGACGAGATCATCTTGGCGACCTGGCGGGTCTCGAGGAGCTTGCCGAGGCCGACGCCGTCGATGCCGGCATTGTTCGACACCACGGTGAGGCCCTTCACGCCCGACGCGCGGATCGCCTCGATCAGGGCGTCGGGGATCCCGCAGAGGCCGAAGCCGCCGCACATGATCATCATGTCGTCCTTCAGCACGCCGGCCAGCGCCGCCGTGGCGTCGGGATAAACCTTCTTCATGGATGCCCTCCTGTATGGTTCTGTTCTTGGTCGGCGCGACCGTCACGCGAAAGCGGCGTCCTGCCAAGCCCTTGTCGCGATGCGGCCGTTACATTTTGCACTGCGCGGCACAGCCCCGGGCCGGCCCGAGCGGGCCGGACACTCCAGGGTCCGCGTGAGCGATCCGCCGCGACGGGCCGTGGATGGCTCGGGGTGCACCCGAGGGGCCGGGGAGACAAGCCGGGCGCCGAGGCTTATCAGGGATGGGTCGCCGGTTCTTCCGCGCGTCGCGGCCGCCGGGGCCCGACGCGCCCATCCCATCGTCGATCGCGCGCTCCGCCGCGCGTCCCTCCCGCCGGACGGAGTGGAATGCCGCTGCGCCGCCTCCTCTCGCTCCTGAGCCTCGGGGCCTTCGTCGCCGCCCTCTGGGCCGCCTGCCTGCCCTGGTCGGTCGGGACGCCGCGCCTGCGGAGCGCCGTCGCGCGCGAACTCGCCCGCACCTACGGGCTGGCCATGACCGCCGAGGGACCGACCGAGATCACGCTGCTGCCGCTGCCCCGCCTCGGCTTCCGCGCGGTCAGGCTCACCGCGGGACGCCGGGACGGGCCGGTCCTGGCCGAGGGCGGCGCGCTCTCGCTCCAGCTCAGCCTGATCGCCCTGCTCACCGGACGCATCGACGTGAGCGCCCTCGGCCTCGACGGCGCGACCCTGCACCTGGCTTCGGGCGAGGACGACACGCGCTGGGCCGAGCCGATCCGCCTCCTCAACGCGCGGCTCGGCGCCGACGGCAGCTCGCATCCGCGCCGCATCACCCTGTCGCGGGCCACGGCCACGGGCCTCGACCCCCGCGACGGCTCGCCCCAGACCGCGCGCGACCTCGACCTGACCCTGTCCTGGCCCCTCTGGAGCGCCCAGGCCGAGATCTTCGGCAGCTTCCAGTGGAGCGCCATGCCGACGCGTTTCGCGATCTCGGGCCTGCGGGTGGCCGATCTCCTCGACGGCGGCACGACGCCCTTCTCCCTCAGCGCGAGCTGGACCGGCGGGACCCTGACCGCCGAGGGCAGCGGCCTGGTCCGGGCCGAGGGGCTGACGCTCACCGGGCTCGGCCAGTTCGACACCCGCTCCCTGCCCGAGACCCTGGCCTGGGCCGGGGGCAGCGTCGCCCTGTCGCCCTTCGTCGGTCCGTTCGGGATGACCGGCAATTTCGAGATGAACGGGCGCCAGCTCCTGCTGCCCAACGTCCGGGTGGCCTTCGGCGACAACCGCCTCGAGGGGGCGGGCGCCGTCTCGTTCGGGCGCGACCGCCCGGCCGTCCAGGCGACCCTGGCCGCCGAGACGCTCAATCTCGCCCCCATGCTGGCGGACGTGCTGAGGACCTTCGGGGTCACCCCCGCGCGGCCCGGCGCCCCGGACTGGCGCACCCGTGACATCGCCCTCGCCCCCTATACCGGCGGCGACCTCGACCTGCGGATCTCGGCGGGCGCGGTCCGGTTCGGCCCGATCCTGGCCGAGGATCTCGCCGCCAGCGTCCTCGTCCGGGACGGCAACATCGAGGCGTCCCTGAACCGCGCCTCCCTGGGCGGCGGCACCCTGAAGGGCCGCCTCGCCCTGGCCGCGTCGGCGCGGGACGCATCCGTGACCGAGGCCAAGGTCCAGGGCGCCTTCGACCGGCTCGACCTCGCGGTGCTCCCCGCCGAACTGCGGCCGGAGACCTGGGTCCTCGGCGGCGCGCAGGGACAGTTCCAGGCCGAGGGGACCGGGGCCGACCTGCACGGGTTCCTGCGGCACCTCGACGGACACGCGGCGATGACGGTCGATGGCGGCACCCTCCTGGGGATCGACCTCGCCGAGGCCGCCCTGCGCAGCCGCATGCCGGCCCCGCGAGTCGGACGCACCGCCTTCGATCGCGCGACCCTGAACCTTCGCTTCCGCGACGGCGTCGGCGAGATCACCGAGGGCGCGCTGGAGGGCACCATCCTCGCCGCCTCCCTGCGCGGGACCCTGTCGCTGCCGGACCGTCGCTGCGACACCCTCGCGGAGGTCGTCGCCCGGGGCTCGGCCTCGGACCGGCGCTTCCCGATGCGCTTCCTGATCGCAGGGCCGTTCGGCAGCCTCGACGTGCGCAGCCTCGCCCCCGACGCCGCGCCGGACCTGCGCGGCGGCAGGGTCACGCCGGCCAATCCCCTGCGCCTGCCGGCTGCCGGGCTGGCGCTTCCCGCCGGGGTCCGCGCCTACGCGCCGTGACCGGGATGGGTCAGGCCACGCCTTTGCGCCCGGTCAGCCAGGAGGCCGTGAGCACGAGGGCGGTGACGGTGCCGACCAGGAGCGTCGAGGCGGCGTTGATCTCCGGGTTCACCCCGAGCCGAACCTGGCTGTAGAGCCGCATCGGCAGCGTGGTGGCGCCCGGTCCGGAGACGAAGCTCGCGATGACGAGGTCGTCGAGGGACAGGGTGAAGGCGAGGAGGAAGGCCGCCGCCAGGGAGGGGGCGATCAGCGGCAGGGTGACGGTGGCGAAGACCCGGCCCGGATGCGCCCCGAGATCGGCCGCCGCCTCCTCCAGCGACCGGTCGAGCCCGCGCAGGCGCGCGCCGACGATCACCGCGACGAATCCGAGCCCGAGGGTCGCGTGCGCGACGACGAGGGTGAGGAGGCCGCGATCGAGGCCGAAGCCGACGAAGAGCAGCAGCAGCGACAGCCCGGTGATCACCTCCGGCATCACCAGCGGCGCGTAGATCAGCCCGGTGAAGAGCCGGCGGCCGGCAAAGCGCCCGCCCCGGTCGAGGGCCAGGGCCGCGAGCGTCCCGAAGACCGTCGCGAGCGCGGCCGAGGCGAGCGCCACCGCGAGGGAGACCCCGGCCGCCTCGCGCAAGGGAACGTCGGCGACGAGCACCCCGTACCAGCGGGTCGAGAATCCCCCCCAGACCGTGACCAGGGCGGAGGCGTTGAAGGAGTAGACCACCAGGATCAGGATCGGCGCGTAGAGGAAGCCGAGCCCGAGGATCAGGGCGAGGCGGTCGAGCGCCCTCACCGGCCCGCCTCCCGTGCGGCCGCCTCGTCCTCGCGAAACAGGACCAGCGGGCCGACCACCAGGACGAGGACCAGGATCGCCACGGCCGAGGCGAGCGGCCAGTCGCGGTTGGAGAAGAACTCGCTCCACAGCACGCGCCCGAGCATCAGGGTGTCCGAGCCGCCGAGCAGGTCCGGGATGATGAACTCGCCGACCATCGGCACGAAGCAGAGCAGCGCCCCCGCACTCAGCCCCGGCCGCGCCAGCGGCAGGGTCACGCTCCAGAACACCCGCACCGGCCCGGCGCCGAGATCGGCCGCGGCCTCGGGCAGGCGCGGGTCGAGCTTGGCGAGGACCGCGTAGAGCGGCAGCACCATGAAGGGCAGGTAGGCGTAGGTCAGCCCGATCAGCACCGCTCCTTGCGTGTTCAGGATCTCCAGGGGCTGCGAAATCAGCCCGAGCCTGATCAGCCCGGCGCTGAGCAGGCCCTCGGGCTTCAGGATGGCGATCCAGGCGTAGATGCGGATCAGGAAGCTCGTCCAGAACGGCACGATGAGGAGCGCCACGAGGAGCGGCTGCCAGCGCTCCGGGGCACGGGCCATCGCCAGGGCGATCGGGGTGCCGATCAGGGCCAGGATCGCGGTGGCGATGGCCGCGAGCGTCAGGGACGACAGGGCGGCGTCGCGGTAGAGGGCGTCGCCCGCCAGGGTCTCGAAATTGGTGAAGTCCAGGGCTTCGAGGAAGCTGCCCCAGCCCTCGATCCCGGCGCTCCAGTCGAGCACGGGCAGGTAGGGCGGCTGCGCGGTGGCCGGCGTCGACAGGCTGATCTTCAGGGTCAGGATCACCGGCAGCAGCACGAAGGCGGCGAGCCAGAGGGCGGGCAGGACCGGAAGCAGGCGCCGCATGCTCACGCCTCCGCCGGCATCAGCCAGGCCCGCTCCGGCGGATACGACAGGTGGACCGTCTCTCCGACGGCGGGCGCGTCCGCGTCGGTGGGCGCGCTCACCCGCCAGACCGTGCCGTCGGCGAGCCGGACCTGGATCCGGATCCGGTCGCCGAGAAAGGTCGTCTCGACCACCTGCCCGGCGAGGTCGGGGCCATCCTCGGACGGGACGCGGGCCAGCGCGATCCGCTCGGGCCGCAGGGCGATGATCCCCTCCCCCTCGGCCGCGCCGCCGGCGCGCAGGGGGCCGAGGGCGGTGTCGAGGCGGGCGAGGCCGGCCGGGTCGCGCGCCGAGACCCGGCCCGGGATCAGGTTCACGTCGCCGAGGAGCCCGGCGACGAAGCGGTTGGCCGGGCGCTCGTACAGGCTCGCCCCGTCGCCGATCTGCACGAGGCGGCCGCGGTCCATCACGCCGATGCGGTCGGCCAGCGCCAGGGCCTCGGCCGGGTCGTGGGTGACCACGATGAAGCCCGTGCCGAGGCGCCGCTGCAGGGCGCGCAGCTCCCCTTGCGTCTCCTCGCGCAGGGCGCGGTCGAGGGCGCCGAGCGGCTCGTCGAGGAGGAGCACCCGTGGGGAGCGCGCGAGAGCGCGGGCCAGGGCCACCCGCTGCCGCTGCCCGCCCGACAGGGTGTCGGGCGGGCGCGGGCCGAATCCGTCGAGGCGCACCAGGCGCAGGAGTTCGTCCACCCGCGCCTGGCGCGCCGCCCGCCTGAGCCCGGAGAGGCCGTAGGCGATGTTGGCGGCCACGCTCATGTGCGGGAACAGGGCGTAGGACTGGAACATCATGTTGACCGGCCGGCGATGCGGCGGGTCTGCGGTGATGTCGGCCCCGCCGAGGCGGATCGTGCCGGCGCTCGGGGTCTCGAACCCGGCGATCAGGCGCAGCAGCGTGCTCTTGCCGCAGCCCGACGGCCCGAGCAGGCAGACGAACTCGCCGGCCTGCAGGGTGAGGTCGAGGTCGGCCAGAGCCGCGTGCGCGCCGAAGCGCTTGCCGAGGCCGGCGCAGGTGAGGAGGCCGGCCGGGTCGGGGCCATGCGTCGACGCCATCGCGGGTGCCGGGATCTCAGCTGTCCTCGCGCAACGCTTCCGCGACGCGGGCCTCGAGCAGGTCGGGCCGGCGGATCACCAGGGCGCCGCGGGTCCGGTCGATCAGGCCGTCGGCGGCCATCACGGTGAATTCCCGCGTCACCTGCTCGCGGCGGCAGCCGATGCGGGCGGCGAGCACGTGGTGGTAGGGCGGCGGGGTCACCACACGCTCGCCGTCGCCGCCAGCGCGGGGCACCGACAGGCGCAGCAGCTCGGCATAGAGGCGGTGGCGCAGGTCGAGGAGCGCGTGCTCCATCAGGCGGGTGTTCAGTTCGCGCACGCGCTTGGCGAGCAGGCGGAACAGCCGGTCGGCGATGGCCTCGGAGGCGAAGATGATCTGCCGGAACACGGGCGCGGGCACGACGCAGACCTCGCCGCGGGTCAGCGCCGTGACGTTGGCCGAGCGGCCGATGCCGTCGAGCGCCGCGAGCTCGCCGAAGAAGGCGCCGCCGCGCATCTCGCCCAGGATCACTTCCTTGCCCGATTGCGAGCGGTTGAGGATGCGCACCTCGCCGGAGGCCAGGAAGTAGACGTCGGTGGAGACGTCGTCGTAATCGACCAGCACCTCGTTCTCGTCGAAGCGACGCCAGTGGCAGCGCGTCTCGTAGACGGACAGCTCGATTCCCGGCTCCTTGAAGAACGGGATGGTCGTCAGCCGTCCTGTGGTCACGCGTCCTGCCCCCGTCGCGAATCGAAGCTGATCGATACGCCGTGCAATTCCTGGGTCAAGCGTTCCCGATCGCTCGCCCGCCGATAGGCGTGGATGCGAAGTCCGCGCCAACGTTCCGCCCCGGTGGCGGGTCGGCGCCCGGGGCCGCTTGCCAGTGAGGCGCCGACCCCGCAAAAGCGCGCCATGCTCCGCGTCAACGATCTCACCTACCGCATCGGCGAGCGCCTGATCCTCGACGGCGCCACCTTCGTCATCCCGGACCGCGCCCGCGTCGGCCTCGTCGGGCGCAACGGCGCCGGCAAGACCACCCTGTTCAAGGCGATCCTCGGCGAGTTGCCCACCGAGGGCGGCACGGTGTCGATGCCCAAGGGCATGCGCATCGGCGCGGTGGCCCAGGAGGCGCCGGCCGGACCCGAGACCCTGCACGCGGTGGTGCTGGCCGCCGACACCGAGCGCGCCCGGCTGATGGCCGAGGCCGAGCACGCGGACGGCATCCGGCGGGCCGAGATCGAGACCCGGCTCGTGGACATCGAGGCGCACTCGGCGCCGGCCCGCGCGGCGGCCATCCTGCACGGCCTCGGCTTCGACGCCGAGGCGCAGGGGCGCCCCTGCTCGGACTTCTCCGGCGGCTGGCGCATGCGCGTGGCGCTCGCGGCGGTGCTGTTCTCCGAGCCCGACCTGCTGCTCCTCGACGAGCCGACCAACTACCTCGACATCGAGGGCACGATCTGGCTCTACGACTACCTGGAGCGCTATCCCCGCACGGCCGTGATCATCAGCCACGACCGCGACCTCCTCGACGAGTGCGTCGACCACATCCTGCATCTCGATCGGGGCAAGCTCGGCATCTACAAGGGCGGCTACACCAGCTTCGCCCGGCAGGTGGCCGAGAAGCGCGTGCTCCAGGCCAAGGCCAAGGCCAAGCAGGATGCCGAGCGGGCGCATCTCCAGAGCTTCGTCGACCGCTTCAAGGCCAAGGCGACCAAGGCGCGCCAGGCCCAGTCCCGCGTCAAGCGCCTCGCCAAGATGGAGATCATCGCCTCGGTGATCGAGGACGACGTGCCGGCCTTCCGCCTGCCGAGCCCGGAGCGGCCGCTCTCGCCGCCCATCGTCGCGATGGAGCGGGTGCAGGCGGGCTACCCGGACCGGATCGTGCTCTCGGGCCTCAACCTGAGCCTGGCCCCCGACGACCGGGTGGCGCTGCTGGGCGCCAACGGCAACGGCAAGTCGACCTTCTGCAAGCTCATCGGCGGGCGCCTGCCTCCCCTGAGCGGCGAGCTCCGCCGCTCCTCCAAGATGGAGGTCGCCTACTTCGCCCAGCACCAGCTCGACGAGCTGCGCCCGGCCGAAAGCGCCTACGCCCATGTCCGCGACCTGATGCCGGACGTGCCCGAATCGAAGGCTCGCGCCGCGGCCGCCCGCCTCGGTTTCTCGGGCACGAAGTCGGAGACGCCGGTCTCCCAGCTCTCCGGCGGCGAGAAGGCGCGCCTGCTCATGGGCCTCGCGGCCTTCCGCGGTCCGCACCTGCTCATCCTCGACGAGCCGACGAACCACCTCGACATCGAGAGCCGCCAGGCCCTGGTGGAGGCGATCAACGACTACGAGGGCGCCGTCATCCTGGTGAGCCACGACCGCTTCCTGGTGGAGGCCTGCGCCGACCGTCTCTGGCTCGTCTCGAACGGCAGCGTGAAGGCCTTCGACGGGGACATGGACGATTACCGCCGCTACGTGCTCGCCGGGCCGGAGCGCGAGGCCGAGAAGGCCGTCCCCGAATCGACCGGCGGCGCCAAGGCGGTGGAGCGCCGTTCCAACGCCGACCGCCGCGTCGCCCTCGCGCCCCTGCGCAAGAAGCTCGAGGGCGTCGAGGCGCGGATGAAGAAGCTCACCGACGCCATGGCCAAGATCGACGCGGCGCTCGCCGACGGCACCGCCTTCCAGGCGAACCCGGCCAAGGCCGGCGAACTCGCCAAGATGCGGTCCGACGCCGCCGCGGCCCTGGAAGCGGCCGAGGAGGAGTGGCTCGAGCTCAGCGGCGAGATCGAGGGCGCGACGGCCTGAGCGCGGTCGCGCCGCGATGATGGCAGGGCTGGAGAACCGCGATGCCATGATCCATCGCTCGGCGGGCTCATGGCGCAGGCTCCCGTCCAAGGAGCGGACGGGCCGAACAATCTCGCATGCCCCCGGTCCACCGCGACGCGGCCCTCCCTCCCCTGGCGGGGAGGAGACGGGGGTGGGGGCGGCACTGCCGGCCTGACCCGGTCGAGGGGCACCCGACCACCCCCACTCCGGACCTCTCCCCGCAAGGGGGAACGGAACGCGGTCTGGTCCCGGAAAGGCCGGAGCGCCGATCGAAGGCTCTCCAGGCGGCGGAACCCGCGCCGGCCCGATCCCCCTGACACCGCCGGCCCCGAATGGGAAACATCCTTCGCCCCGGGGCGTTTCCGACCGCGCGCAACCCGAGGGGACCCCGACGATGCCCGATGCCCACCGTCGCCGGCTCGCGCCCCTGCTGGCGCTGCTGCCGCTCGGCGCCGCCGGGGCCTGGATCGCCTACAGCCGCCTCGGCATCGACCATCATCGCCGGATGCCGCCCGCCCTACCCGGCCGGCAGGCCTGCCTGGGAAGCGAGGCCGGCGGGTTGTCCTACTACGCGAGCGGACCGGAGGCAGGCGTGCCGCTCCTGCTGATCCACTCCGTCAACGCGGCGGCCAACGCCTACGAGGTCCGGCCGCTCTATCTCCACTACGCGAAGACGCGCCCGGTCTACGCCCTCGACCTGCCGGGCTTCGGCTTCTCCGAGCGCAGCGACCGGGTCTACACGCCGGAGCTGATGACGGCGGCGGTCCACGCCATGGCGGCGGAGATCCGGCACCGGCACGGGGGCGCCGCCATCGACGCGGTGGCGCTCTCCCTGTCGTCCGAATTCCTGGCCCGGGCCGCCCTGGCGCGGCCGGGCGACTATCGCAGCCTCGGCCTGATCAGCCCGACCGGATTCGACAAGCGCTTCGAGCGCCGCAACCCGTCCGGCAGCGACACGGCCCGGGCGGTGGCGGCCTATCCGCTCTGGGGCCGGGCGCTGTTCGACCTCCTCGTCAGCCGCCCGAGCATGCGCTTCTTCCTGGAGAAGACCTGGGGGTCGCGCGCCATCGACGAGGGGCTTCTCGAATACGACCAGATCGCGGCCCACCAGCCCGGAGCGGAGTTCGCCCCGTTCTCGTTCCTGGCCGGACACCTGTTCGCCACCGAGACGGGCCGGGTCTATCCCCGCCTCGACCGGCCGGTCTGGATGATCCACGGCACCCGGGGCGATTTCGTCGACTACCGCCACGCCGACCGCTTCCGCGGCGATCCGGGCTGGACCATCGACGTTCTGGAGACGGGCGCCTTCCCGCATTTCGAGCGCCTGCCCGAGGTCGCCGCCCGCTACGACGCCTTCCTGGCGGGGCTGGCGCGCTGAGCCCCTGGTCGCCCGCACCGCGCCGGGTTAGTCGAGGGGCACGCCCGCTCGACAAGAACCCGGAGCCCCGATGTCCGACCTCACCCTCGCCGCCGCCCAGACCATCGTCGCCACCGCCTTGGAGACCGCCCGCGCCCACAAGCTGAAGCCCCTGGCGGTGGTGGTCTACGACGCGCGCGGCGCCCTCAAGGCGCTGGGCGCCGAGGACGGGACGTCGCTGCGCCGGGCGGAGGTGGCGATGGGCAAGGCCAATGGCTGCCTCGCCCTCGGACTCGGCGGCCGGGCGATCCACAAGCGCGCCGAGGAACAGGCCTACTTCGTCGCCGCCGTCAGCCATCTCGTCGGCCCCGCCGCCCTGGTGCCGGTGCCGGGCGGGGTGCTCATCCGCCAGGGGGAGGCCGTGATCGGCGCGGTCGGCATCTCGGGCGACACCTCCGACAACGACGAGCTCTGCGCGGTGGCGGGCATCGAGGCGGCGGGGCTCACCGCGCAGACCGGCGCCTGAGGCGATGCTGCGCCCGCATCGGCGGCACTGGCTCGTCGGCGGTGCGGCGCTCCTGGCCGCCGGCGGCGGCCGGGCCGCGGCGGCGCCGGGCGATCTCTACCGGCGCGGCAACGATGCGGACCCCGAGACCCTCGACCCGCACAAATCCTCGACGGTGGCCGAGGCGCATATCCTGCGCGACCTCTACGAGGGCCTGCTCACCTACGACAATCACGGCGCGATCATCCCGGGGGCGGCCATCGCCTGGACCCTGTCCGAGGACGGCCTGACCTACGATTTCACCCTCCGCGCGGACGGGCGCTGGTCGAACGGCGACCCGGTCGTGGCCTCCGACTTCGTCTTCGCCCTCCGGCGCATCCTGGCGCCCGTCACGGCGGCGAAGTACGCCGAAGTCCTGTTTCCCCTGAAGAACGCCCGCGCCGTGAACCAGGGCGCGCTGCCGCCCGAGGCGCTGGGTGTCTCGGCCCCGGACGAGCGGCGCCTGGTGCTGAGCCTGGAGCAGCCGACGCCGTACCTGCTCGAACTCCTGACGCACCAGACCTCCCTGCCCGTGCATCCGCCCTCCCTGGCCCGCTACGGCGACGCCTTCGCCAGGGCCGGCAACAGCGTGACCAACGGCCCCTACCGCTTGGCGGAGGTGGTGCCGAACGACCGCATCACCCTGGAGCGCAACCCGCATTTCCATGCGGCCGCCGGGGTGGCGATCCCGCAGGTCGCCTTCCTGCCGACGCCGGACCTGTCGAGCGCGGTCCGGCGCTACGCGGCCGGCGAGATCGATTCGCTCGCCGACCTGCCCGGCGACCAGATCGCCTCGCTCAAGGCGCGCTTCGGGCGTCAGGTTGTGCTCGGTCCCGCCCTCGGCCTCTACGCGCTCGCGGTGAACACCCGCAAGGCGCCCTTCGACGACGTCCGGGTGCGGCGCGCGCTCTCCCTCGTCATCGACCGCGAGTTCCTGGCCCAGAAACTCTGGGGCGAGACCATGGAGCCGGCCTACTCGCTGTGCCCGCCCGGCCTCGACCATTCCCGAACGCCGCCCGAGACCGCCGGGCGCGAGGCCCTGCCGATCGACCGCGAGGACGAGGCCCGGGCGCTGCTGGCCGCGGCCGGCTTCGGCGAGGGGCGGCCCCTGCGGCTCGAATATCGCTTCAACACCAGCGACAACAACCGCAACACCGCGCTCGCCATCGCCGACATGTGGCGCGGGATCGGGATCGAGACCCGCTTCGTCTACACCGATGCGAAGACCCACGTCGCCTACCTGCGCGACGGCGGCGACTTCGACGTGGCGCGCATGTCCTGGATCGCCGACTACTCGGACCCGCAGAACTTCCTGTTCCTGCTGGAGAGCAGCAACGAGGGTATGAATCCCGGTCGCTACGCCAACCCCGCCTACGACGCCCTGATGCGCCGGGCGGCGGCCGAGCGCGACATGGCCCGGCGGGCCGACCTCCTCTACGAGGCCGAGACCATCGTGGTCACCGAGCTGCCCTGGATTCCGGTGATGCACACCCGCTCGAAGGCCCTGATCGCGCCGCGCCTCTCCGGCTACCACCCGAACCTGCGCAACGCCGCGCCGACGCGCTTCCTGAGGCTGAGCGTGTGATCGGCTTCGTCCTGCGCCGCCTGCTCCAGGCGATCCCGACCCTGTTCGCGGTGGTGACCCTGAGCTTCTTCCTGATCCGGCTCGCGCCCGGCGGCCCCTTCGACCTGGAGCGGCCCCTCCCGCCGGCCGCCATGGCGAACCTCGCCCGGGTCTACGGCCTCGACCAGCCGCTGATCGTCCAGTACGGGCGCTACCTCGGCGCCCTTCTCACCGGCGACTTCGGACCCTCGTTCTCCTTCCGCGACCTCACCGTCGGCGACCTGTTCGCCCGCGGCCTGCCGGTCTCGATGACGCTCGGCGCCCTCGCCCTGGCGCTGGCCCTCGGGCTCGGCATCGGCCTCGGCGCGCTGGCGGCCTTCCGCCGTGGGAGCGCCGTCGACCGCCTCGTCAGCCTCACCGCTGGGCTGACGCTGGCGGTGCCGACCTTCGTGGTCGCGCCCCTGCTGCAGATCGTCTTCGGCCTGACCCTGCGCTGGCTGCCGGTGGGCAGCTGGGAGAACGGCGCGCCGGCCAACCTCGTGCTCCCGGTCGTCACCCTGGCCCTGCCCCAGGTCGGGGCGCTGGCCCGGCTCACCCGTGCCTCCCTGGGCGACGTGCTGGCCGCCCAACCCATCCGCACCCAGCGCGCCATGGGCCTGCCGCCCCGCCGCATCGCCCGCCACGCCCTGCGCGGCGCCCTGCTGCCCGTGGTGGCGATCCTCGGGCCGACGGCGGCCTCCCTGCTCACCGGCTCTGTGGTGGTCGAGACCATCTTCGGCCTGCCCGGCATCGGCCGCTACTTCGTCGATGGGGCGCTCAACCGCGACTACACCCTGGTGATGGGCACCGTCGTGCTGGTGGCGCTCTTCGTGATCGCCCTCAACCTGGTGGCCGACCTCCTCTACGGCCTCCTCGATCCGCGCCTGCGGGCGGCCCGGTGAGGCGCGCCCTCTCGCGGCTCGCCCGCAACCGGGGGGCCGTGGCGGCCCTGGCCGTCCTGGCCCTGGTCGCCCTCGCCTGCCTCGCCGGCCCCCCGCTCACCGGGCACGATCCGGGGCGGATCTATCCCGACCTCGTGCGCACCGCGCCCTCGCTCCGGGCCCATCCGCGGCCCGAGGCGATCGCGCCGGCGGTGGAGCGCCTCGCCTTCCGGATGCGGGTGACGGCCGCGGACATCCGGGTCGCGGACGGGCGGCTGCACGTCACCCTGTCGGCGCGAGACCCGATCAACGAACGGGCGCTGAGCTACCTGCCCCGCTCGGACCTGTTCGGCCCCGCCACGATCGTCTCGCAGACCGAGGACGGGCGCCGCCTCGCCGTGGAGGCTCCGGTGCGGCGGCTGTACTTTCCCCTCGGCACCGACGTGCTCGGGCGCGACCTCCTCAGCCGCAGCCTCGTCGCCGGCCGGGTCTCCCTGCTCATCGGCCTCGTCGCCACCGGCGTCGCGCTCCTCATCGGCGTCACCTACGGCGCGGTGGCGGGCTATGCCGGCGGCCGGGTCGACGCGCTGATGATGCGCGTCGTCGACGTGCTCTACGCCCTGCCCTTCGTGTTCTTCGTGATCATGCTGCTGGTGTTCTTCCGGGCCGGGCTCGGGCTGATCCTCCTCGCCATCGGCGCGGTCGAATGGCTCGACATGGCCCGGATCACCCGGGCGCAGACCCTGTCCCTGCGCCACCGCGACTTCGTGCGGGCCGCCGAGGCGCTCGGCCTGTCCGCCGCCGCGATCCTGCGCCGTCACATCGTGCCGAACACCCTCGGGCCGGTCACGGTGGCGGCGACCTTGCTGGTGCCGCGAGTGATCCTGCTGGAGAGCTTCCTCTCCTTCCTGGGCCTCGGCGTGCAGGAGCCCTCCACGAGCTGGGGCGCCCTCATCGCCGAGGGCTCGCGCGCCATCGAATCCGCGCCCTGGATGCTGGCCGCGCCGGCCGGGTTCCTCGTCGCCACCCTGGTGGCGCTGAACGTGCTGGGCGACGGCCTCGCCGACGCCCTCGACCCGCGCCTCAGCGCGGACCGGTGAGGCCGGGATAGACCACGCGGACCATCCGCCGCTCCTGCGGGATCTCCGAGACCGGCCGGCCCTTCGCGTCGCGCTCGGGCATCGCCTCCGGCGCTCCCACGTCGCTCGGGCGCAGGCGCCACGGATCGAGGCTGTGCGAAACCGCGCCGCGCCCGGCCTCGGACGCCGCGGCGGGCAGGACTCCGAGGGCGGTGAGGGCGAGCAGAAGGGCGGAGGGAACGGGCAAGTGAAGGCGTGGCATCGCTGAGGCGTCCGGTCGAGCCCGCCGAGTTCAGCCGAGATCACTTACCTTTGCGCCAAGCTTGGCGGAACCGCCGGGCATCGCGCCGGATTGCCAACAACTGTCCTGGAGCACGGTTAACGAGGATTCGATGGCAACCAAGGCCGTGGCGGAACGAGGCAGCGCGAGCGCGGGGGCGACGCCGGAGCGCGTTCCGATGGGCACCGTGATCGACACGGACATCTCCGCCCGGCTCGACCGCCTGCCCTGGGGGCGCTTCCACGTCCTCGTCATCGTGGCGCTCGGCATCACCTGGGTGCTGGATGGCCTGGAGGTGACCCTCGCCGGCTCGCTCGTCGGAGCGCTGCGGGCCGAGCCCATGAGCTTCACCGAGTTCGACATCGGGCTCGCGGCGAGCTCCTACCTCGTCGGCGCCGTCACGGGCGCACTGGGCTTCGGCTGGCTCACCGACCGCATCGGCCGCAAGAAGCTCTTCTTCATCACCCTTGCGCTCTACCTCGCCGCCACCGCCGCCACCGGCCTGTCCTGGAACATCTACAGCTTCTGCCTGTTCCGCTTCCTCACCGGCGCCGGCATCGGCGGCGAGTACACCGCCATCAACTCGACGATCCAGGAACTCGTGCCCGCCCGCGTGCGCGGCTGGACCGACCTCGTCATCAACGGCTCGTTCTGGATCGGCGCCGCGATGGGCTCGTTCCTGTCCATCGTCGTGCTGCGCCCGGGCATGATCGACCCGGCCTGGGGCTGGCGCATCGCCTTCTTCGTCGGCGGCGGCATCGGCCTCGTCATCCTGCTCCTGCGGACCTGGATTCCGGAGAGCCCGCGCTGGCTCGCCACCCACGGCTACGTGGCGGAAGCCGACCGCGTCGTCACCGGCATCGAGAAGCGCTTCATCGACGAGGGCCACACGCTGCCGCCCATCGACGAGAGCAAGCGCATGAAGCTCAGGACCCGCAGCCACACGCCCCTCAAGGAGGTGTTCGGCACCATGCTGGTCGGCCACCGCAAGCAGACGATGGTGGGCCTCGCCCTGATGGTGGCGCAGGCGTTCTTCTACAACGCCCTGTTCTTCACCTACGCCCTGGTGCTGCAGCGGTTCTACGACGTGCCGGGCGACCATGTCGGCTGGTACCTGCTGCCCTTCGCGCTGGGCTCCTTCCTCGGCCCGCTGCTGCTGGGGCGCCTGTTCGACACGGTCGGCCGCCGCCCGATGATCGCCTTCACCTACGGCATCTCGGCGATCCTGCTGGCCGTGACCGGCTACCTGTTCAAGATCGACGTGTTCGGGCCGGTGGGCCAGACCGCGGCCTGGATGGTGGTGTTCTTCTTCGCCTCCGCCGCCGCGAGCGCGGCCTACCTCACCGTGGCGGAGACCTTCCCCCTCGAAATCCGGGCGCTGGCCATCGCGGTGTTCTACGCGCTGGGCACCGGCATCGGCGGCGTCTCCGGCCCGCTCCTGTTCGGCGCCCTGGTGGAGACCGGCTCGCGCGACAACGTGCTGATCGGCTACCTGATCGGCGCCACCCTGATGGCGGTGGCGGCGGTGGTCGGCGGGCTCTTCGGCACCGCCGCCGAAGGCAAATCCCTGGAGGACGTCTCGAAACCTCTCGCGGCGGCCTGAAAACATGAGGTTCGGCGCCGGCAAAGCTTGAAACCACCGGGGATGGCCGGGGTTGGTCACCGATCGATCGTGTCAAGCCCATCCCCGGAAGGACCTCATGCGGATCAACCCCACCACGCTCGCGCTCGTCCTGTCGGGCGGCGTCCTCGCCAGCACCTCCGCGGCCTTCGCCGAGGGCAACAGCCCGGCCGAGATCAAGCAGCCCGGTCCGCCGCGGATGACGGCGCCGGGCGTCGCCGGCGCGCCGGTGGTCAAGCCCGGCGGCGTCGACAATGGCGGCCCCGGATCGGTCGGCACCATCGCCCCCGGGGCGACGGGCGCCTCCAGCGTCTCGAACAATTCCGGCGCCTCCGGCAATGCCGAGCAGAACCAGAAGCCGATCGGCAATACCGGCGGCGGTGGCGGCGGCGGGAGCTGAGCCTTCAGGTCACCCGCCGCTCGGCGAAGAAGGCCCGCAGCAGATCGGCGGCCTCGCGCTCGCGAAGGCCGCCATAGACCTCCGGGCTGTGGTGGCAGGTCGGCTGGTTGAAGAAACGCGGACCGCTCTCCACGGCCCCGCCCTTCGGATCCGAGGCCGCGAAGTAGAGGCGCCGGATGCGCGCGAACGCGATCGCGGCCGCGCACATCGCGCAGGGCTCCAGGGTGACGTAGAGGTCGCATCCGCTCAGCCGCTCGTCGTCCAGGGCCTGGCAGGCGGCCCGGATCGCCAGGATCTCCGCGTGGGCGGTCGGATCGCGCAGGGCGCGCGGGCGGTTATGCGCGACCGCGACGACGACCCCGTCCTTGACCACCACCGCGCCCACCGGAACCTCTCCCTCCCCCGCTGCCAGGCGCGCCGCCGCGAAGGCACGGCTCATCGGGTCGCTGGCGGAAGGGTCGGCATCGGGCATCGGCGCTGTCCTGCGATCGGCGTCCGATCCTTGGCCGTCAGGCCGACAATCCGCAATGGGGCACGCCCGCTGCACCCGGCACCCGCGGAACCGGTCCGCTGGGGACCCGCCCCAAGTCGCTTGGACAGTCGTCGCGATCGAGGCCGGAGCCCCGGGACGTCCGACGGAGAGAACCGAACGCCGTGGGCGCCGCTCGATCCGCCACGGGCGGAGGCGTGAGGCCGAACCGGTTCACGAGAATGTTAAACCGCGGAACATCGCCCGGGCGTGGCCGTTGGACTGGGCAATGCGGCTCGGCTGACACGTCGCCAGGCTGCCAACCCGAAGACGAGGAGCGCACGATGAGCAGCACCACCGACAAGATCAAGGGTCTCGCCAACGAGGCCGTCGGCAACGTCAAGCAGGGCATCGGCAACGTGACCGACAACGACAAGCTCAAGGCCGAGGGCAAGGCCCAGGAGTTGAAGGGCGAGACCCAGAAGACCGTCGGCGATGCCAAGGACGGCGTCAAGAACGCCGCCGACACGGTCAAGAGCAAGCTCTGAGTCTTCCAGCCCGGGGCTCGGCTCCGGGCGACACGGAATGGGAAAGGCGGCGCGAGCCGCCTTTTCGCCTGTTTGCGCCCAGCATTCGGCGAACCCGCGGCCCATGAGCGCGGGATCACTCGCAACGGCGCGTCCGCTCTGTTATGGGGCAGGCATGACCGACAAGACTGACGATACGATGGGCGGGTCTGAGGACGCGCCTGCCAAGACCTCCCGTTCGAAGGCCAAGGCCTCGACGAAGACCTCAGCGGCGAAGACCAAGGCCGTCGCGCCGGCCGCATCGGCCGGGGAGGCGCCGGCCGGCAAGCCCGCTAAGACGGCCAAGGCTGCCAAGGCCGAGCCCGTGACGGCGGAGGTCGAAAAGACCGGGACCGGCAAGGCCAAGTCTTCGCGCGCGCCGGCGGCGGAAGCGAAAGCTTCGGCCGGCAAGTCGTCCGATGCGAAGGCGCCGAACGCGAGAGCGGCGAAGCCGGCCGCCACCGAGGACGCGGCCAAGGCGGAAGCCGTGACGGCGACGGCCCCGAAAGCGGCCACGCCGAAGGCTGCGGCGGGCAAGTCCACCGTGACCAAGTCCGCCGCGAGCAAGTCCGCGGAAGCGAAGGTCGAGACGGTCGCACCCGCCGATCCCAAGCCTGCCGATCCCAAGCCTGCCAAGCCCAAGTCTGCCAAGGCCGTGGGCCCGAAGACGGCGGCCGAGACCGCGCCTGCGGTGACGGAGGCGTCCGAGCCCAAGTCCAAGACGGCGAAGGCCACGAAGGCGACGGTCGGGACGCCGTCGGAGGCTGCACTCGAAGCCGAGGCCAGCGACGTCAAGGCGAGCAGAGCCAAGGCACCCGAGGCGCCCGGTCCCGCGGCGGAACCGTCCGTTGCCGAGCCGGCAGCCAAGCCGGCGGCCAAGCGCGCCAAGGCGGTCGAGAAGACCCAGGCGCCCGAGCCGCAATCCTCCGAGCCGAAATCTCCCGAGCCGAAACCGGCGGCCCCGGCCGAGCCCTGGGCTCCGGCGACCGATGCCGGCATCCCCGGCCCCTCGGCGGAGGAGAAGCCCAAGGTCCGCCACGCGGCCATGCCCCGCGGCGGCGATGCGCCCCTGCGCCGCAAGACGGCCCTGGCCAAGCCCGCTCCGGCGCCGCGGCCCGAGGCGGCCTCCTCCGGCGGCCCGGCCCGCGACGACGCCACGCCCGACGGCGACCGCATCGCCAAGGCCATCGCCCGCGCGGGCATCGCCTCGCGCCGCGACGCCGAGGCGATGATCGAGCAGGGCCGCGTCACCCTCAACGGCAAGGTCCTGGCCTCGCCGGCGATGAACGTCACCCCGGACGACCGGATCACCGTGGACGGTGAGCCGCTGCCGGCCCGCGAGCGCACCCGCCTGTGGATCTACCACAAGCCCCGCGGCCTGGTGACCACGGCGCGCGACCCGGAAGGCCGCCAGACCGTCTTCGACAATCTGCCGGAGGATCTGCCCCGGGTCGTCGCCATCGGTCGCCTCGACATCAACACCGAGGGGTTGCTGCTCCTCACCAACGACGGTGGCCTCGCCAAGGTCATCGCCCACCCCGACACCGGCTGGCTGCGCCGCTACCGGGTGCGCGCCCACGGCGACACCACGCAGGCCGAACTCGACAAGCTGCGCCGGGGCGTCACCATCGACGGCATGGATTACGGCCCGGTGGATGCGACCCTCGACCGGGCGTCCGGCGACAACCTCTGGCTGACGCTCGGCCTCCGCGAGGGCAAGAACCGTGAGGTCAAGCGCATCCTCGAGCATCTCGGGCTGGCGGTGAACCGGCTGATCCGGCTGTCGTTCGGGCCGTTCCAGCTCGGCGACCTCGAGGCGGGTCTCACCGAGGAGATCCGCACCAAGGTGCTCAAGGAACAGCTCGGCCCGGCCCTCTCGGAGCAGGCCGGCGTCGATTTCGAGAGCCCGGTGCGCGAGCCGATCGCGCCCTTCGGCTCGCCGAAGCAGCAGGCCAAGCAGCCCGCCCGCAGCGCCTCCGCCGCCCAGCGCCGCGAGCCGCGCGCCTATGACGACGAGGCGGCGCGCGGCGGTGGCCGTCCGATGGCCCCGGCCAAGCCCGCCCGGGTTCCCACCGGCGGCAACAGCGCCGGGCCGCGCCGCTCCGTCTGGCGCGCCGAGGACGAGGCCGCCGCCGAGGACGCGCCGCGCCGGGTGAAGATCCCGCGCCGGGGCGCCGACCCGAAGGCCGAGCGCGAGGCCGCCGCCGCCCGCGGCCGCGAGCGCGTCGGCGCCATCAGCACCGGCGAGCGCCGGGTGCTGGTGGAACGCCTGAAGTCGAGCCCGCAGGAGCCCTCCGCCGAGCCGCATCGCCGCGACAGCGCCGTGCGCCGCCGCGGGGACGAGGCCGCGCCCCGGGAGGGCCGCTTCCCCCGCGCCGAGGCCCAGGCCCGGCCCTTCCGGCAATCCGACGACCGCGCCCCCGGAGCCCGCTCCACCGGCGAGCGTCCGGCCCGTGGCTTCGGCGGTGAGGGCCGGCCGCCGCGCCGGGACGACGACCGCCCGCGCGGAAACTTCAGGTCCCAGGACGGCGCCGAGCACCGCGGTCCGCCGCGCGGCGGCGAGGACCGTCCGCGCGGTCCCTTCCGCGGCAACGCCAACCGTTCGGAGGGCGGCGACGAGCGCGGTGGCCGTCCGGGCTCGCGCGGTGCTCCCGCCCGCGACGGCTTCCGCGGCGACAAGCCCAGTGGCTTCCGCGGCAACGACCGCCCCGGCGCTGAACGCGGCGGCTTCAAGGGGGGCGCTGCCCGCCAGGACGGCGAGCGCGGTGGCTTCAAGGGCGGTGCGGCCCGGTCCGGCGGCGGCAAGCCGGGTGGCGGCTTCAAGGCCGGCGGCAAACCCGGTGGCTTCGGCGGCAAGCCCGGCGGTTTCAGCCGCGGTGGGGCCGGGGGCGGCAAGCCCGGTGGCAGCAAGCCCGGCGGCGGCGGTGGCCGTCCGCCCCGCGGCGGCAGCCGGTGAGGATCGTCGGCGGCGATCAGCGCGGTCGCCGCCTCGCCACCCCGAAGACGGACGCGATCCGGCCGACCTCGGACCGCTTGCGCGAGGCGATCTTCAATGTCCTCGCCCACGCCTATGACGACGCCGTCGCCGGGGCTCGGGTCCTCGACCTGTTCGCCGGCACCGGCGCTCTCAGCTTCGAGGCCCTGTCCCGCGGGGCGGCCTATGCGCTCCTGGTCGACGAGGGTGCCGAGGCCCGGGCACTGATTCGCGAGAACATCGAGTCCTTCGGCGCCGAAGGATCGACCCGCCTGTTCCGGCGCGACGCCACCCGGCTCGGTCCGGCCGGGACCAGCGGCACGTTCACCCTGGTGTTCTGCGATCCTCCCTACAATCGCGACCTCGCGCCGGCGGCCCTGGCCAGCGCGGCGGCCGGCGGCTGGCTCACCCCCGGCGCCCTCGCGGTCGTCGAGGAATCCGCCGGCGTGCACGTCGCCCTGCCGCCCGGTTTCACCGAGCTGGAGCGCCGGGTCTACGGCGATACGGCTCTCGCCTACGCGCGCTACGCCGCCTGAGGCACGACCTCGACACGACCCTCTTGGTATACGGGCGCGACCCGCGAGCGCGCCGCGGACCCCTGAGGCGGCGGTCGCGTTCACCCAGGATGGCCCTCGCCGAACTCCGAACCGACGCCGCCGCAATCGAGCTCGATCCGCGCCCCGCCCGACTCTGGCGCCCGCGCCGCGTCCTCGTCACACCCGCCGCCCTGGAATACGCCCACGGCCGGACCATGGTGGCCCGCGCCGAGGCGCTCGGCCTGCCGGTCGAGTGCCTGCGAGCCAACCGCCTGACAGGGCTGCGGAATCTGGATCCGCGCGCGGCCTATCGCGAGGCCAAGGCGACCCTCGCCATCGTCGTCGCGCCCCCGACGAAGCTGAGGCTCCAGCCGATCCCTCCGAGCGCCGATTGGCGCTTCGATCTCGCCGAGGGCTGTCCCGCGCATTGCCAGTACTGCTACCTCGCCGGCTCGCTCTCGGGACCTCCGGTCACCCGGGCCTACGCTAACCTCGACGCGATTCTGGGCAACCTCACAACCTATCTCGGCCAGGGTGCCATCACCTCCGCCCAGGCCGATCGCGCCCACGAAGGCACCACCTTCGAGGCCTCCTGCTACACCGACCCCCTCGGCATCGAACATCTCACCGGCTCGCTCTCGGCCGCCATCACCCATTTCGGTGCCTGGGACGCGCCGGTGCAACTGCGCTTCACCACGAAGTTCGCCGCCGTCCAGCCCCTGCTCGGCCTCGCCCATCGTGGGCGGACCCGCATCCGGTTCTCGGTGAACGCGCGCGCCGCCGCCCGCTACGAGGGCGGTACGGCGAGCCTAGATGCCCGTTTGGGGGCTCTCCGTTCCGTCGCAGAGGCCGGCTATCCCGTGGGGCTCACCATCGCGCCAATCCTGCCGCTCCCCGACTGGCAGGACGCCTACGCCGCCTTGATCCGGGATGCTGCCACGGCGCTGTCCGGTCTGAGGGACCTCGATCTCACGGTCGAACTCATCACCCACCGGTTCACACCGGGCTCGAAGGAAGTGCTCGAGGGATGGTATCCGGGATCGGATCTGCCGATGCAGGAGAGCGACCGCAGCCGAAAACTGACGAAGTTCGGCTCGGTCAAATACGTCTTTCCGCGCGATCTCATGCAGGCAATGCGCCTTTCGATCACGAAAGAGCTTGCCGACGTGTTCCCGGCTGCGCGGATTCTCTATTGGACCTGAAGCATCACCGCTGTCCGATCTCGGTGACGCTCCGTCGAAAAACTAGCGCCGCCCGAACAGCCGCTCGATGTCGTGGAGCTTCAGCTCCACGAAGGTCGGACGACCATGGTTGCAGGTGCCGGCGAGCGGTGTCGTCTCCATCTCACGCAGCAGTGCGTTCATCTCTTCCGGGCGCAGACGCCGTCCCGCCCGGATCGAGCCATGGCAGCTCATCCGTGACAAGATCGCGTCCAGACGCCGGCCGAGGGGTCCTCCGCCCTCGTCCGTACCGTCCGGACTTTCGTCCTCCAGCCCGCTCTCGTTCAGCGCATCGAGAATGTCGATCACGAGGCTTCGGATCGAGGCCGTGGCGAGGGCCGCGGGAACCTCACGCACGAGGACCGCGCCGGTGCCGAACGCCTCCAGCGTAAGCCCGAGCCGATCGAGATCGGGCGCGGCGGCCACGAGCCGCTCGGCATCGCCCGGCGCCATCTCGACGACGTCGGGGATCAGCAGGCCTTGGCGAGCGACGCCCCCCCGCGACCGTTCCCGCTTCAGACGTTCGTAGACCAGCCGCTCGTGAGCCGCATGCTGATCAACGAGCACGAGGCCGTCGGCGGTCTGGGCGACGATGTAAGTCTCGTGCAACTGCGCCCGGGCCGCACCGAGTCGATATCCGTCGGCTTCCAGCGGGTCGAGGTTCGGGCGAGAATCCGCCGATGGCACCACGAGTTCATCGTCGAATCGCGCCTGAGAAGGCTCTGCCATCCCACTCCATACCGGAGGGCGCGGGATCGCCTGCCGGTATTGACCCGGCGCGGCGACAGACGCGAACGACCGCGGCAGGCTCGGCATCGGACTTCGGTAGGCGCTCGCACCAGAGTGTATTGCGAGATCGGTTGTCCGCAGCACATCAAGGGTCCGGGCAGCGCCGGTGGTGGAACCGCGCAGGCCGGCTTGGTGCAGGGTTTCGTGAATCGCGCTGACGACCAGGCTCCGGACCAGACCAGGATCACGGAAGCGCACCTCCGTCTTGGCAGGGTGCACGTTCACATCCACCAGGGACGGGTTGCACTGGATCGCCAGCGCGAGGACGGGGTGGCGGTCGGAGCTCATCGTGTCGGCATAGGCGCCGCGCACCGCCCCGAGCAGAAGGCGATCGCGCACGGGGCGACCATTCACGGTGAAGTGGATCTGATTGGCGGTGCCGCGGTGATAGCTCGGCAGGCCAATATGTCCGCATAGGGCGAAGCCCTCACGGGCCATATCGAGGGCAAGCGCATTCGCTCCGAAATCGGGACCGAATATTCCAGTCAGGCGCCGCAAGGTAGCAGCGGGTCCGGTGTCGGCTTCGGCTGGGAAGACCAGCGGCGTTCCGTTCTCGGTGCGAAGCGCGAAGCGGATCTGCGGCTGCGCCACCGCAAGGCGACGCAGGATGTCGCTGATCGCAGCCGTCTCGGCCCGATCGGACTTCAAAAACTTCAATCGTGCCGGGGTCGCAGCGAAAAGATCACAGACTTCGATGCGGGTGCCCTTTGCGCTCGGTGCCGGCCGTACCTCGCCTTTGACGCCGGCGTCCACCGTGAGTGTGACACCCATGTCCGCGTCCACCGTGCGACTGGTCAGCATCAGGCGCGCAACGGCACCGATCGAAGGCAGCGCCTCACCGCGAAAACCCAGCGTCTCGATGCAGGTCAGATCACCACCCGGCAACTTCGAGGTTGCGTGTCGTTCGACGGCAAGCGCTAGGTCGGCCGCGCTCATGCCGGCACCGTCATCGACGACACAGATCAGACGTCGTCCACCGCCTTCGATCGAGACCTCGACGCTTCTCGCGCCCGCATCGATTGCGTTCTCAACGAGTTCCTTGACCGCCGAGGCTGGCCGCTCCACGACCTCGCCCGCTGCGATGCGGTCGACGAGGATCGGATCGAGGCGTCGGACGGGGCGAGGTGGCGTGGACATGCGGAGGAAACTATAGCTGCGCCTAGATCCGGCCGAAAGGCAACGCGAAGGCCTATCATGTATACCGCGGTCCGTTCGCGTTGCTGGCCGCTCCCACGCCGTCGGATCGCTTACGCGACGTGGACTGTCGCATGGCGACTTCGAGCATCATCGTCCAAGGATTCAACCCGCGCGTGAGACCCAAGCTACAGCGGTGCCGAACGGTCTGGGGACGCACCGAGCACCGCGACGCCCTCCCAGGCCTGCGCACGGTGACGAACGCCATCTATCAACCGGCGAGCCCGGACGGGAGCTGGGCTTTGTGCGATGCCGCCGGGACGATCATCGAGTTCGGCGCCAACCCGATGCTGACGGATGTTGTGGATCAGGCCGATGATCGCCCGACCCTCTTCATTGGTCCGCTGATCACGCATTACGGCCACTTCCTGCTCGGCACCTTCGCGCGCCTCTGGCCGCTGCTCAGCTGGACGGGACCGAGGCCGCGCCTCCTGTGCTATGCGGAAGGCCCCTTGGATGTGCTGCACGCGCAATGGGCCGCTCTTCCATTCCTGGCCGACATCTTGGCTCGCTTCGATCTGAATGTCGAAGACCTCGTCACCTTTCAGAACGTGACGCGGATTCCCGAGCTGCTGCTGCCGGAGCCATCCGTGAAGGAGCAGGACTTCACCTACGCGATCTACCGCAAACTCACGCGCTTCACTGGCGAAGCATTCTACGATCCGGCCGCTGTCGATCGCGAGGCCACGCCGGTCTACTTGTCGAAGGCACGGCTGGGATCGGGCATTTCGCGGCTGCGTAACGAAGATGCGCTGTGTGAGACCCTGAGCCGGCAAGGCGTCGACATCGTCTTTCCGGAAGCTCTGCGCTTTCCCGAACTGGTTCGGCTTCTCTCCGAGCGGCGGATGGTACTCGGAACGGCGGGCTCGGCCTTTCACACGGCCGTCTTCGCGGCCCCGAACCGGCGCATCCTGGCGCTGAACTGGACGCCGCCCGTGAACGCCAACTTCCTGCTGCTGGATGCGTTGAACGGCACACGGGCGCGCTACTACTTCGTTCCTGGAAGCACGATCGGGGACGAGCCAGGCTTCCACTTCGGCTGGTCGATTCCCGACCCTGAAGCGGTCGCCGCCGAGATGCTGGAGCGCGTTCGGGCCTTCGACACCCTTGATGCCCGTGATGCGGCGGAGGATGCGGCCCGGTGGCGTGCCAAGTGGATTCCGGGCTGGAAGCCTGTCCAGCGCTGGCTCGATCGCCGAACCTGATCGCTCAGGCGACGCCCGAGCGAAGCAGATCGTGGTAGTGCACGAGACCGACGGGCCGGTCGTTCTCGACGACGATCAACGCGGTGATTTTCATCGATTCCTGGATCTCCAGGGCTTTGGCTAGCAATGTCTCGGGAGCCACCGTCCGAGGCTTGCCGCTCATCAGCGCCTCCACGGCGAGGCCGTCGAGATCGCTGCGGAAAACGTTGCGACGCAGATCGCCGTCGGTGACGATTCCGGCGAGGCGCCCATCGGATTCCACGACAACCACTGAGCCGAACCCCTTGGCATCGATCTCGGCGATCGCCGCGCGCATGGGCGTGCCGCGCGAAACGACCGGCAGCTGCACTCCGGTATGCATGACCTCACGGACCTGGCGCAGCGACGCGCCGAGCCGGCCACCTGGATGGTAGATGCTGAATTCTCGGGCCGAGAAGCCGCGGGCCTCGAGAAGTGCGATCGCCAGGGCGTCTCCGAGGGCAAGCTGCATGGCCGTGGAGGTTGTCGGGGCCAGGCCGTTCGGGCAGGCTTCGCGTGCCTTCGGCAAGGTCAGGCAGATGTCGGCCTCGCGCCCGAGCGTCGAGGACTTGTTAGAGGTGATCGCGACGAGCCCGACCCGGTAGCGCCTGGCGTAGCCGATGATGTCGGCAAGTTCGGTCGTTTCGCCGGACCATGACAACGCCACGACAACGTCCTCGGG
Organism: Methylobacterium sp. Leaf104; assembly: GCF_001422885.1. GTDB lineage: Bacteria > Pseudomonadota > Alphaproteobacteria > Rhizobiales > Beijerinckiaceae > Methylobacterium. The sequence goes on from NZ_LMMZ01000034.1 coordinate 183,094, forward strand.
CTGGATCATGCCGAGGTCGCCGTGGCTGGCCTCGGCGGGATGAACATAGAGGGCCGGCGTGCCGGTCGAGGCGAGCGTCGCCGCGATCTTGCGCCCGATATGACCGGACTTTCCCATACCGGTGAGGATGGCGCGCCCCTTGGCGTGGGCAATGCGTGAGACCGCCTCCGTGAACGGCGCCCCGAGACCGTTGCCGATGGCCTCCATGAGGCAGGCGAGCCCATCGCGTTCGGTCTCGATGGTCCGCAGCGCGGAGGCGACCGCGGGCGAGAGCGTCGTCTCGTTGAGCGTCGGGGCGGGGCGCAAGGCCTGGGCACTATCTGTGGGAGCCATACCGGCCCGTGTCCTTCTCGTGAATCCGCGCGCCCGTGGGCCGCCACTGCCGACTGCCTATGGACAGCGATTGTGGTCGGATGGCGACTCCGTGCTGCCGCGGATGGCCTCCCTCAGCCCGTTGACGCCCCATTAACCGTGTCGGTTGTACGCCTGTTAACCATGACGCCGGGAGGTCCTTCACGAAGGACGTCTGGGCGTCGTCCGTCATGCGTCTCCGCCGACGGTTCAGGTCTCGATGCGCCGGATCCGGCGCGAAGGTCAGCGGAAAGACAACCATCCGTGACGCGCGCAGGGCCGATCGCAGGAGGAAGCATCCGAGGCCTTGGTGGCTTCGCCTTGATCGCTGCCCTCACGCTCGCGCCTTCGGCGGCGACGGCCCAGGCCCTGCCGTCGGGCGCACCGGATGCTGCTTCCGGAACCTCTGGCGTCGGCGATGTTCTGCCTCTGGGTCCGAGCCTGCGCGGCAGCGCCGTTTCGGGCAGCGGCGTCCTCAACAGCAACGGCAGCACGACGGGCGGTGAGACCACGGGAGGCGGGGGGCTGGCGACGCGCGCCCTGGCTGGCAGCCGCTCGGGCAGCGCCCTCGTTTCCGGTGGGACCAGTGGCGCCAACAACCGCGGCCCGACCAATATCCTGCGCCTTCGGGCGATGCCGCCGCGCCGCTTCGGCAATGCAACGGTGCGGCCAGTGCGATCGATCACGCAAGTACCGCCCTACGATCTGCGCCTGACGCCGGTGGTGCGCAGCGCGGTGAGCGGCGTGCCGTTGCCGACGATCCTGCCGCTCGCCGGTGTGCAGACGCCGGGATTCTTCCTGTCGACGGCGCTGCGCCGGCCGATTACCATCGACGAAGCTTACGCGCCGCTGGGCATCAAGGTGGGGACCTTCACGATCCTGCCCGCGATCCAGCAGAGCATCGGCTACGACACGAACCCCGACCAGATCACCAGCCGGCTCGCCAAGCCCTCGTTGGCGCTGCGGACCGACGGCGAATTGAGCTTCCGCAGCGACTGGTCGTCGAGCGAACTCACCGGCGACCTGCGCGGCGGCTACAGCGACTACCCGGACAATCAGGGGGCCAGCCGCCCGAACGGAGCCGGTGTGACGCGGCTGCGGATCGACGCCAACCGCGACACCCGGATCGAGGTCGAGGGTCGATTTCTCCTGGAAACACAACGCACTGGGACGCCGGACCTCGCGGCCGCGACGGCGACCCGGCCGCTGATCGCGAGTTACGGGACGACGGTCGGCGTGACCGAGCGGTTCAACCGGGTCCAGGTGTCGCTGCGGGGCCTGCTCGACCGCTCGGAGTTCGAGGATGCGCAGCTCTCCGACGGCACCATCCTGCGCCAGAGCGACCGCAACCTGAACCAGTACGGCCTGCAACTGCGGGCCGGTTACGAGATTTCGCCCGTCATCACGCCCTTCATCGACGTCCTCGCCGATACGCGCGTCTACGATCTACGGGTGGATTCGACGGGAATACGGCGTGACTCGGACGGCATTACGTTCTCGGGCGGCGCGACCTTTGCGCTGACCCGCTTCATCAGCGGCGAAATCTCCGCCGGTCTTCAGCATCGCAGCTACGTCGACCCGGCGCTGCGCGACCTGACGGCCCCGGTGATCAACGCGGCGCTGATCTGGACCGCGAGCCCGCTGACCACCGTTCGGCTCAATGCCGCGACCGGTGTCGTCGAGACGTCGGTCCCGGGTTCGAGCGGTGTCCTGACACAGACCGCGACGCTGGAAGTCCAGCACGACCTCCTGCGCAATCTCTCGCTGACCGGTGGGATCAGCTACCTGTCGAACGACTACGACCGGGTGAACATCACCGAGCGCGGTTTCTCGGCGACTGCGCGGATCGACTATCGCTTCAATCGCTGGCTGGCGATGCGCGGGAGCTACATCTACCAGCGCCTCGACAGTACCTCGGCCGCTTCGAGCTTCCACGCGAACACGTTCCTGCTCGGGCTGCGCATCAATCCGTGACGCGCAGGCCCGCGGGGCGGTCGCCGTATACCAGGCAGGTCGCGTCGAGGTCGCGCGGGTTTCAGCGCACCATCGCCAGCGACGCGCCGGATTTCGACAGCGCGCCGTCGAGCGCCCCGCCACCCTGGCGCAGGCGGGCCGCGACGGTGCCGCCGGGCTGGTAGAGGTAGACCTCGCCGTCGCGGTAATCCCAGGCGGTGACCTTGGAGAGGTCCTTGTTGGGGCAGCCCGAGGCGCTGGCCTTGTAGAGGTCGAGGGCGGGGGCGCTCGACAGGGAGACCTTGCAGCTCGCGCCGGTGGCGTCCTTGGCATTCCAGGTGCCGACCACCGAGGACCGGCCGCTGGCCACCACCGGCGGCGGGGGCGGTGCGACGGGCGCCGGATCCGGCGCGATCACCGGGGTCGAGGGGGCGACGGCGACGTTGGCGCCGACCGGAGGCAGGTCGGCCGGGACGGCGCTGGCGCCCGGCGGCGGGGCCAGCGGCTCCGAGGTGACCGGGCCGGACGGCATCGCCGGCACGACGGGCTCCAGGGCCGCCTGGGGACCCGGGGGGAGTCGGCCGCGCGTCGGTCCCTCGAGGCGCTGGGAGGCGCAGGCACCGAGGCCGGCGGCGAGCGCGAGGATTGCGGCTGTCGACAGGAGCGAACGCGGCATCGATGACAGGTTCCGAAGCAGGAGCGGGATCGGGGCCTGCGGCCCCGGTTCGGGCCTGCGTCACCGGCAATTGCGCTGGCGGCAAGGCACCGACTGCAGCCTGTGCGGGATTTGTCGGGATGGCCGGAGATTTGCCAGCCGGTGTGGCGTTCGGGTCTCACGGCGCCGGGCCGCGGCCGAAACGGCCGAGGGGAAGCCGGCAGGAGCCGCACGACGATCCCGCGCGGCCCGGCCTTTTCGGCCCGCCGATCCGCGCCGCCCCTACGGTGCGATCCCGTCGATGGCCAGCCGCAGGTGCTTCGGCCCGCGCAGGGCCGAGCCCGGGCGATAGGGCGGCGGGTCGGCGGCCAGCCGCGGGTTCTTCAGGCGGCGGGCGAGGGCCACCAGGGCGGCCTCGACCTCGAAGCGCGCCAGGGGGGCGCCGACGCAGTAATGCAGGCTGCCGCCGAAGCCGAGGTGGCGGTTGTCGGTGCGGTCGGGGTCGAAGCGGTCGGGTTCGGCGTAGACCTCGGGGTCGCGGTTGCCGGAGGCCAGCAGCAGCACCAGGGGCGCGCCCTCCGGAATGGTCACCCCGTTCTGGGTGATCGGGCACAGGGTCTTGCGCGTGCGGAACTGGACGGGGGGCTCGTAGCGCAGCAGCTCCTCCACGACGCGGGGCGCCCGGCTCGGGTCATCGCGCAGGCGGCGCAGTTCCTCCGGGTGGCGCAGCAGGGTCAGCATGCCGTTGGTGATCAGGTTCACGGTGGTCTCGTGCCCGGCGACCAGCAGCAGGATGGCGGTGGCGATGAGGTCGAAGTCGCTCATCCGCGAGCGGCCGTCGACGCCCTGCGTCGCCAGGCCGGAGAGCATGTCGTCCTGGGGGTCCTTCCGCTTCTCCGCGATCAGGCCCTGCATGTAGGCGGAGATGGCATCGAAGGTGCGGCTGTTCTCGGCGCGCAGGTCGTCGTCCTGCAGGGTGTCGGGTTCCAGGGCGGTGGCGAGTTGCGTCGCCCAGCCATGGAATTGCGCCTCGTCCGCCGGCGGGATCCCCAGGAGTTCGCAGATCACCGTCACGGGGAGCGGGTAGGCGAGGTCGTCGACGATATCGATGGTCTTCGCGTCGCCGAGCTTGTCGAGGATCTCGTCGACGAGAATGTGCGAGCGCGCCCGCAGGGCCTGGACCCGCTCCGGGGTGAATTGCTGCATCACCGCCGCGCGCAGGCAATCGTGGTCGGGCGGATCGCGGAAGATGAAGGGCCGGTGGGTGTCAGTGATGTGGTCTCGCACCGGCTTCACCAGCCAGTCCTTGAGGGGGTTGCCCGTCCGGGGCCGGTCGGCGGGGGGCAGGGTCTCCGAGCTCACCCGCGGATCGTGCAGCAGGCTCGCGATCGCCGCGTGGGAGGCGGCCACGTAGGTGCCGTCCTCCTGGCGCGAGACCGGGCATTCCCGCAGGCGGGCGAAGAGCGGGTACGGGTCCGGCCGGGCGGCCTCGTCCTTGATCTGCGCGAACAGGGTGGGATCGGTCATGCCTTGTCCTTGTCGGCCGGTTCGGGAAAGGCCGGCGGCAGCACGGCGAAGGGGCCGGCATCGACGCCGCCGGGCTCCGGGGGGAACGGCGCCCCCGCCGCGACGTGCTCGGCATAGGTCGGAAGCCAGCGGCCGCAGTCGAAGGCCACGGCGGCGATGCAGCGCCCTTCCCGGCCGTAGACCGCCAGGAATCGGCCCTCCTCGAGGCGGCCGCGGGCGATGACGACGCCGTCGGCGCCGTCGGTCAGGCCCACCGACTTGATGGTGATGCCCCCCTGGCTCGACCAGAAGGCGGGCACCGCGGCGTAGGGCTCGGGCGCGAGGCCGGCGAGCAGCCGCCCGGCATGCTGCCCCTGCGCGACGGCGTGGCCCCAATGCTCGAGGGCGATGCGGTGGCCGGGATAGAGCGGGTGCGGAAACCGCGCGACGTCGCCGGCCGCCGCGATCCGGGTGTCGGGCCGTTCCGACTCGTCGAGGACGTGGCCCTGCGCGTCGCAATCGACGCCACCCGCGTCGAAGGCGAGGCCGGAGCCGGCGAGCCAGCCGGTGTTGCGCACGGCGCCGAGGGCCACCACCACGACGTCGGCGGGCAGCGTGGTGCCGTCGACGAGCCGCACCCGCACGACGCGGCCGGTGCCGTCATCCTCCAGGGCCGCGACCTTCACGCCGCTGCGGATGGTGCTGCCGAGGCTCGCGTGCAGGGCCTCGACCACGGAGCCGAGATGCTGCCCGAGCACCTTCGCCAGCAGGGTCGGGCCGGTCTCGACCAGGGTGACGGAGAGGTCGAGCGCCCGGCAGGCGGCGGCGACCTCGCAGCCGATGAAGCCGCCGCCGATGATGACGACCCGGTCCGGGCGCGCCGCGAGGGCGCGCCGCAGCGCCTCGGCATCGTCGCGCCCGCGCAGGGTGTGCACCCCCGACAGGCCAGCCTGCGAAGCCTCCGGCCAGGTGCGGGCCGAGGCCCCGGTGGCGATCAGGAGCCGGTCGTAGGGCACTGCCTCGCCGCTGGCGAGGGTCACGATCCGCCGGCTCCGGTCCAGGGCCGTCGCCGGATCGCCGAAGCGCCAGTCGGCCTCGAGGGTCACGAGGTTCGGCAGGGCCGTGGCATCGGCCGGCACCGCGCCGGTGAGCACCGCCTTCGAGAGCGGCGGCCGGTCGTAGGGCCTGTGCGGCTCGGCCCCGATGATCGTCAGGGAACCTCCGAAGCCCGCCTGCCGCAGGCTCTCGGCGCCGCGCAGGCCGGCGAGCGAGGCCCCGACCACCACGACGCGCGTCTCGGCATCGCTCATCGGGGCGCGGCCCCGGCATCCTCGACGCGGATGGCCTGGACCGGGCAGGCGATGCGGGCGCGCTCGACGTCGTCGCGGGCGGCGGCCGAGGGCGCCGGGTCGTAGTGCAGCGCCTCGCGCCCCTTCAGGACGAAGTGGTCGGGGGCCGCGTAGCAGCACTGCGCGTAGGCCTGGCACAGGTTCAGGTCGACGGTGACCCGCAGGCCGCCGGCGGCGCGCCGGGCATCGGCGCTCGGCCGGTCGTGATGGGGAAGATCGGACATGCTTGCGCAATGAGCCCGGGCGGTCGCCGGTTCCGCCGGGAGCGGCGCGGTGTCGGGACGCGGCCAGGGGCGATCCCTCGTTTCGGTCCATGGGTGCGAGAGGGACATGCCGGTGGCTCGGGGTGATGTGCGCCGGCCACACCACACTGCGAAGCTCATCAGTCGGCGGCTTCGCCCTTGTCACACTATAACATCTGCCACATGAAACATTATAACGTGTTTGGACGAGGTGGGCGGGTGCGGCGATCGCGGATGGTATGGGCCGGGGCGGTCCTGGCGGGAACGGGCGTCGGCGCGAGCCCGGCCGGAGCCCAGCAGGCGCAGGCGACCCTGGAGGAGCTCAGCGTCACCTCGCCGAGCCCGATCGTTTCGCGGGCGGGCTCCGGGCCGGCCTCCGGGCCGCCCATCGGCATCCTGCCCGTGGTGACCAACACCTTCTCGCCCGTGACGGTGGTGACGGCCGAGCAGATCGCCCGCGACCAGCCGCGCACCCTCGGCGACGCCCTTTCCGACCGGCCCGGCATCTCGGCGTCGACCTACGCGCCGGGGGCGGCGAGCCGGCCGATCATCCGCGGCCTCGACAACAACCGGGTCCGCATCCAGGAGAACGGCGTCGGCATCCAGGACGTCTCGGAGCTCGGCGAGGACCACGGCGTGCCGATCAACCCGCTGGTGGCCAACCGCATCGAGGTGATCCGGGGCCCGGCCTCGCTGCGCTTCGGCTCGCAGGCGATCGGCGGAGTGGTCAGCGCCGAGAACAACCGGGTGCCGACTTACATCCCGGCGGGCGGCGTCTCCGGCTCGGCGACCACCGGATTTTCCTCGGTCGACAACGGCCGCCTCGCGGCCGTGACGGTGGATGGCGGCTCGGGCAACGTCGCGGTCCACGCGGACGGCTTCCGGACCGCGGCCGACAGCTATGCCATTCCGGGCGGCATCCAGCGCAACTCCGCCAACGAGAGCCAGGGCGGCGCGGTCGGGATGTCGTTCATCGGCGACCGCGGCTTCGTCGGCCTGTCCTACAGCCACTACGACGCCCTCTACCAGATTCCCGGCGGCGCGGCCGCCGAGAGCCGGACCCGCCTCGATCCTCGCCAGGACCGGCTGCTCGCCCGGGGCGAGTACCGCCCCCTCGACGGGCCGATCGCGGCCGTGCGCTTCTGGCTCGGCGGCTCCGTCTACCGCCACGACGAGACCGGCCTCGGCGAGGACGGGGTCGACGGCATCCGCGCCACCTTCAAGAACCGCGAGGCGGAAGGGCGCATCGAACTCCAGCACGTGCCCGTCGCCCTCCCCTTCGGCACGCTCACCGGCGCCCTCGGCCTCCAGGCCGGGCGGCGCACGCTCGGCACCGCCGGCGAAGCCGGCGGCCTGCTGGCACCGACGGATTCGCGCAGCAACGCCGTCTACCTGTTCGAGGAACTGGCCCTCGCCGGCGGCCTGCGCCTGCAGGCGGCCGGACGGATCGAGGGCGACCGCTCCACCGGCACCGCCACGGCCTTCCCGGGCGACTTCCTGCCCGTGGCGGGCGAGGAGCCCCTGGCCTTCGGCCGCCGGCGCCGGTTCGCCCCGAAGAGCGTGAGCTTCGGCGCCCTGCAGGACCTGCCCTACGGCTTCGTCGCGAGCCTGAACGGCTCGTTCGTCGAGCGGGCGCCCACCGCCTTCGAACTCTACTCGCGCGGCGCGCACGATGCCACGGAGACCTTCGAGATCGGCGATGCCCGGCTGAAGAAGGAGCGCGCCCGCACCGTCGAGGCGAGTATCCGGCGCGCGGAGGGACCGCTGCGCCTCGACGCGACGGGCTACTACACCCGCTACACGGGGTTCATCTACAAGCGCGACACCGGCATCCGCTGCGGCGACGACTTCGCGTCCTGCGGCAGCGACGACGAGTTGCAGCAGATCGTCTATTCCCAGCGCAACGCGACCTTCTACGGGGCCGAGATCGGCGCGCAACTCGACCTGATCCCGGTGGGCAACGGCTTCGCCGGGCTCGATGCGCAGTATGATTTCGTGCGTGCCCAGTTCGACGACGGCACCTTCGTGCCCCGCATCCCGCCCCACCGCCTGGGCGGCGGCGTCTTCGTGCGCGCCGACGGCTGGTACGCCCGGGTCAACCTGCTCCACGCCTTCGCGCATACCGAGGTGGCGCCGATCGAGACGGTGACGCCGGGCTTCGACGACCTGCGCGCGGAGGTGAGCTACACCAAGCCCCTCGATCCGACCGTCTACGGCATGAGCGAGGTCACCCTCGGCCTCCAGGGCCGCAACCTGCTCGACGACCGCATCCGCAACTCGGCCTCGTTCAAGAAGGACGAGATCCTGCTGCCCGGCCGCAACGTGCGGCTGTTCCTCACGGCGCGATTTTAGCATGACGGGGGGTCGTCTTCGCCTGTCGAGGCCGGCCCCGAAGATAAAAGCCGACGCGGAGCGCCGGGCATGCTAGAAGATCGCAACCCCGCACGACCCCGTGCCCTGGGCAACTCCATGAGGCCCAAGTGGCAAATGCGTTCAAGAGCGGTGCGTCCCAGTCGCGCTCGACCAATGACTTCAACGAGCGCGCGAAGCTGCTGTCCGAGCGCCTCGGTGCCATCGAGAAGCCGGTGCAGATGAAGCGCGCGAACGCGCCGCGCCGCACCTTCAAGGCCGGACCGCGCCCCGAGGGCGAGACCGCCGAGCCGGCCGAGGCCCAGACCGAGGCGCACGAGACCGCCGAGACCGAGGACGGCGAGACGGAGAACCACGAGTCCGAGGGCCGCACCGAGGCCTGAGGGTTCGTCCCGCCGCCTGCGATCGTCCAAAGAGAAAGGGCCGACGCGCTGCGTCGGCCCTTTTTCGTCTCCGGTCCCGGCGCCGCCGAAGGTCGGCGGCCCCGTGCGAAACCTAGCGGCGGGCCTTGGCCTTGCGCGCCGCGTAGCGGGCGTCGCGGGCCTCCTTCTTGGCGGCGAGCTCGGCGGCCTTCGCCTCGGCCGCAGCCAGGGCCTCGGCCTCCTCGCGCGCGATCTGCGCGGCGAGCTCCGCCTCCTCGCGGGCGCGCTTCGCCTCGGCCGCGGCCTTCTCGGCGGCGATCCGGGCGGCCTCACGCTCGCGGGCGCGCTCGTCGCGGGCGCGGGCGATCTCGGCGCGGGCCTGCGCCTTGGCGACCATCTCCGGATCGTCGGCCGGAGGACGGGCCTTGAATTTTTCCAGCAGCATCTGCTTGGCGCTGAGGGAGTTCTTACGGCGGTCGTCGAAATTCCTGTAGTCGAAGGCGCCCATCTGACCTTTCTCGTGTGGTGTGTCGCCCGCATCCGGCGTGGAGCACGCGCGGCATGGGGCCGTGGGAGGAATCAGGTTTTCGGATTGTCTTGCGTCGCAACAGCCAAATGCCTGACTGCCTGCCGAGAATCAACAGAAGCCGCTCCTCGGCGAGCGGCTTCCGACAGGTTGTTGAAACGATGCCTCGGTCTTCCGGCACCGTCGGGATCCAGATCCCCGGATCAGGCGGCCTGGAGGTTGCCGGCCGACTGCTTGCCCGTGCGCCGGTCGCTCTCGATCTCGTAGGAGACCTTCTGGCCCTCGATCAGGTTGCGCATGCCGGCGCGCTCGACGGCGGAGATGTGGACGAACACGTCCTTGCCGCCGTCATCCGGCTGGATGAAGCCGTAACCCTTGGTCTCGTTGAACCATTTCACGGTGCCCGTGCTCATGGTGCTGTTCTCCTGAAGCGTTGATTTGCCTGCCATCGGCTGCCCGGCGCCCGCGAATGGTCGCGCGGGCGCCCGAAGCGCAGGGTCGTCGAATGGGATGAGATCGAAGCGGCACCCGCGGACAGGCCTGTCGGGCAGTCCTGACGCAATGGCGGGTGTGCGACCCGGTGAAATCCGGCCATGGAGCGATGGTTACAAACGTAGGAAGCCTGCGACGCAGGGACAAGGCGCCAGGCAAAGCTGGGTTCCCTAGCCGGCCGACGAAAGCGTGCGCGCAGGACCCCGCGCCTGCGGCGAAGCGCGCAACCGGCGCTGCGCCTGGGGGTGACCGAGCCCGCAATGGTTGCTGCACCGGGGCCGGAACGGTACGCTGTCGGGCAAGGGACGGGGGTCCGAAGGACCCGGAAGCACGATGGGGATGCGGGACCGGCGGCGAGGCCGCGGCCCGAGAGGGGATGGGATGGCGGGGCCTGCGACGCAGCGACCAGGGCCGGAGGCGCAGCCGCGCCGGGCTCGCGGGAACGGCCATTCGTGACGCGAATTCGGGGGCGGATTCGGCGAGCGTCGGCCTGGAGGCGCGCGGGTGCCGCGTGGGCGCTCGCGCTCGGCCTGGCCGCGGGTGGGCCGGCGACCGACCCGGCCTCGGCCTTCGACCTGTTCGGCCTGTTCGGTTCCGAGGAGGAGCCGCCGGCCCCGAGCGCGGGCGCCCTGCCCTACACGGTCAAGTTCTCCGGCATCGACGACGACGACGTCCTGCGCGCGCTCCAGGACACCTCGACCCTGTATCGCCTGCGCCAGGAGGCCCCGCCGGACGGCGAGGGCTTGGTCCGCCGGGCGGAGGCCGACCAGCGCCGCCTCGCCGACGTGCTCTCGGGCTACGGCTACTACCAGGGCACCGTGACGATCCGCGTCGACGGCGTCGTGCTGGCGGGGGAATCCACCGTGGTCCCGGCCGCCCGCGCGGCCGAGGGGTCGCGGTCCCGCGCCCTGGTGCCGGTCAAGGTCGTGGTCGATCCCGGCCCGCTCTACACCCTGCGCTCGGTCGCGGCCCGGGACCCGCGGGGAGACCCCTTCCCCGCGGAGGTCCTGCCCGAGCGCTTCACCCGCACCGGCGACGACGTGCCGGCCCGCTCGGCCACGGTGCTGGCCCGCGAGGCCAAGATCGTCGACCGCTTCCGGGCGCTGGGCCATCCCTTCGCCAAGGCGGTCTCCCGCGACCCCGTGGTGGACGACGCGGCCCACGTCATGGACGTGACCTTCACGATCGATCCCGGGCCGATCGCCGGCCTCGGCGCGGTCGCGGTGCGCGGCACCAGGGACATCGACCCGGCGGTGGTGCGCTCGTTCATCTACGCCGAGCCGGGCGACCCGTATTCGCCCAAGGCCGTGTCGGACATCCGCCGCTCGGTCGCCAAGGTCGAGGGGCTGGGCTCGATCCGGGTGCGCGAGGGCGAGACGCTCGACCCCTCCGGCAACCTGCCGATCTTCGTCGACGTCACCGAGCGCGAGAAGAACCTGATCGGCGTCGCGGCCCGCTACTCCACCGTCGATGGCCCGGGCATCCGGGCCTATTACGCCAACCGCAACCTGTTCGGCGGCGGCGAGACCTTCCGGGTCGATGCCGACATCTACTACCTGGGCAACGACCTCTACGCCAAGCAGCGCAAGGCCGCCGGCATCGATTCGAACGGCCTCGGCGGCCGGCTCTCGGCCACCTTCGTCAAGCCGGCCCTCTGGGGCACCCGCAACGACTTCATCGCCAACGTCTTCGCGGGCCGGGAGGCGCAGCAATCCTACGTCAGCGACGCGGCCGGCGGCACCGTCGCCCTGCGTCACCGCTTCTCCGACAGCTTCTTCGCGCAGATCGGCGTCGACGGGCAGGCGGGCCGCTCGCAGGACGCCCTCGGCAAGGTCGATTACCGCCTCGTCGGCGTGCCGCTCTCGGTGAGCTACGATTCCACCGACAACCTGCTCGATCCGACCGAGGGCGTGCGCCTCACCGCCTCGGCGACGCCCTATGCGGGCTTCCTCGGTTCCGACCCGTCGATCTTCGTCGCCAAGGCGCAGGGCTCGACCTACTACGCCTTCGACGACGAGGCTCGCTACATCCTGGCCGGCCGCATCGGCTTCGGCTCGATCTCGGGCGCCAACCTCGAGGACATCCCCGCCAACATCCGGTTCTTCGCCGGCGGCGGCGGCTCGGTGCGGGGCTTCCCCTACCGCACGCTGGGGCCGCGCGGACCCTTCAACCTGCCCATCGGCGGCCGCAGCCTGCTCGAGGCCTCGGTGGAGGCGCGCATCAAGGTCACGGACACCATCGGCGTGGTGCCGTTCATCGACGCCGGCACCGCCTTCGCCGGCAGCCTGCCGGATTTCGACGAGCGCATCCGCTACGCGGTCGGCCTCGGCCTGCGCTACTACACCGGCATCGGCCCGATCCGCGTCGACGTCGCCTTCCCGATGGACCGCATCAAGGGCAATCACGAGCGCCCGGTGGCCCTGTACATCAGCCTGGGGCAGTCCTTCTGATGGGCATCCGGACCGCACGGACCACTCGGATCGCGGCTCTCCCGCCCGCTCCGCAGGCACCCTACCCCGCGACCGGGAGAGGGAGATTGCGCCTCGCCGCCGTCCTGTGCCTGTCCATGTTGGCCGCGACCCCGGCCACGCTCACCCGCGCCGACGACGGCGAGAAGACGGTGCTGGGCGGGCTCTTGTCGAAGGCGCTGTCGACGCCGGGTTCGCGGGTTGCCATCGGCGCCGTCGACGGCGCCCTGTCCTCGGATGCCACGATCCGCGATGTCGCGATCAGCGATGCCAACGGCGTCTGGCTGAAGCTCGACCGGGCGCGCCTGGTCTGGCGCCGCCTCGCCCTGCTCTCGGGCCGGCTGGAGGTGGAGAGCCTGGAGGTCGGCCGCCTCGAAGTTCTGCGCCGCCCCCTCCCCGCCCCGGTCTCGGCGACGCCGGAGCCGGACGGATCGCTGCTGCCCGATCTCCCGGTGAAGGTGGAGGTGAAGGCCTTCAAACTCGCCGAACTCGTGCTCGGCGAGGCGCTGGCCGGACAGCCGGCCCGCCTCGGCGCCGAAGGCCGGGCGAAGCTCGGTGCGCCCTCCGAAGGCCTCGACCTCGATGTCGCGGTGCGCCGCCTCGACGCCGAAGGGCGCTTCGGCGCCCGACTGCTCTTCGTGCCCAAGGGCGAGACCCTGGAACTGAAGACCACCCTGGTGGAACCCGCCGGCGGGCTTCTCTCGAAGGCCGCCAACCTGCCCGGCACGCCGCCGATCAACCTCGACCTCGACGGGCGCGGAACGCTCGACGCCTGGAATGCCCGCCTCGACTTCGATGCCGGCCCGGACCTCGGCGCCCGCGGCACCGCGCGCATCTCCCGCATCGGCGCCGAGCGGCGGCTCGCCCTCGACCTCGCCTCGCGGATCGAGGGGCTGCTGCCCGGCCCGGCCGCGGCGATCTTCTCCGGCACGACCAAGCTCGACGGCGGGCTGCGCTTCGCCGACAGCGGCGCCTTTGGCATCGACCGCCTGGAGCTGACCTCCCGCACCGCCCGCCTGGATGCCAAGGGGACGCTCACCGCCGACCGGGTGGCCGACTTCCTCGTCTCCGCCCGCGCCGTGCCCACCGAGGGCGGTGTCACCAGGGCGGCGGATGCCGAGCTCGACACCCTGGTCTTCGACGGCAGCTTGAAGGGCGCGATCGCGCGGCCCACCGTGAACGGCGTGCTCAAGGCCGCGGGCCTGCGCGCCGGCGGTTCCGCCCTGGAGCGGGTCGACGCGACCCTGTCGATGCTGCCGGCCGGCTCCGACCCCTCCGTCGCCCGCTTCGCGCTGTCCGCCGACGCGAAGGTCGACGGCCTGCGCCTCGCCGATCCGGCCCTGCGCCGAGCGATCGGATCGCGGGCCGCGCTCACCTTCCGCGGCACCCTGCAGCCCGACGGCATCCTCGACGTCGCCCAGCTGACCCTCGACGGACCCACCGCGAAGGCCGCCTATGCCGGGCGCATCGGCCAGAACACCCTCACGGGCACGGTCGATGCGGCACTCTCCGACCTCGCGGCCTTCTCGGACGTCGCCGGACGGCCCCTCGCCGGCACCCTGACGGCGCGCGCGGCCCTGACCGGCGACCCGGCCCGCAAGGCGGTCAGCGCCGATGTCGACCTGCGCACCAGCGGCCTCGCCCTCTCGCTCCCGGCCCTCGACCGCACCCTCGGCGCCGCGCCGCGCTTCAGTGGCCGGCTCTCGCAGGTCTATGACGGCTACGCCTTCGAGGGCGCCCGCTTCGAGGGGGCCGAGATCGTCGGACGCCTGGACGGCCGCGCCACCGCGCGCCTCGCCGACGCCAAGCTCGTGGTCGACCTGAAGGACCTGTCCGCCCTCGACCCCAAGCTCGCCGGGCGCGCGCTCCTCGACGGGCGGCTCAGCGGCACCCTGGAGAAGCCCGACCTCACCGCCACCCTGACGGCGGGGGAGGCGCGCGCCCTCGGCCGGCCGCTGCGGGACCTGCGGGTCGAAGCGGCGCTGAAGGATCTCACCGGAGCGCTGGACGGCACCCTGCGCCTGTCCGGCGACGTCGCCGGCAAGGCGCTCCAGGGCGACGCGCACCTGGCCCGCCGCACGCCCGACGACTGGAATCTCGACCGCCTCGCCTTCCGGCTCGGCTCCGTCGCCCTGAACGGCCGCGCCTCGGTGGACGCCCGCACCCTCCTCACGGACGGCGCCCTCACCCTCGCGGCCGGCAATCTCGACGACCTCGCGCCCCTCGCCCTGACGCCGATGGCGGGCAACCTCGACGCCGCCGTCACCCTGTCGCGGGCCGGCGGGCGCCAGGATGCCGCCATCAAGGGGAGCGGGGCCTCGCTGCGCTTCGGCGAGATCGGCCTGTCGCGCCTCGAGGCCGACCTCACCGGGCGCGACCTGCTGGCCCGGCCGGTGGTCGACGGCCGGGTGAATGCCGACCGGATCGTCGCCGCGGGACAGAGCCTCGACACCATCCGCCTCGTGGCGGTGGGGGCGCCGAGCGCGAGCGACATCACCTTGACGGCGAAGGCACGCGGCTTCGACCTCGACGGCGCCGCCCGCCTGGTGCCCGGCGAACGCACCCGCATCGACCTGGCCCGGTTCTCCGCCGCCCGGGGCGGCGACCGCCTGGCGCTGGCCGGCCCCGCGAGCGTCACCCTCGACGGCGGCTCGGCCGTGATCGACAACCTCGTGGTGGCCGCGGGCAGCGGCCGGCTCAGCCTGTCCGGCCGGGTCGGCCAGGCCCTCGACCTCAAGCTCGGCATCCGCAGCCTGCCCCTGGCGCTGGCCCGGATCGCCTCGCCCGGTCTCGCGCTGACCGGCACCCTCGACGGCGAAGCGGACCTGCGCGGCTCCGCCAACCGCCCCGAGGGGCGCTACGCGCTCGCCGTCGCCCGCCTCGTCACGCCCGAGACCCGCAAGGCCGGCCTGCCGGCCATTGACGCCCGGGCCAGCGGAACCGTGAGCGACGGGCGCGCCGGCATCGACGGGCGGGTCTCGGCCGGGCGCGGGGCCGAGATGACGGTGACCGGCTCGCTGCCCGTGGCCCCCGGCGAGGCGCTCGCCGTGAAGCTGCGCGGCACCCTCGACGCGGCGCTCGCCAACAGCCTGCTCAGCGTCGGCGGCCAGCGCGTCGCCGGGCGGATCGCCCTCGATGCCGGCGTGACCGGCACGCTGGCCGCGCCCCGCGCCGAGGGCGCCGCCACGCTGACGGGCGGCGCATTCACCGATCCGCTCCAGGGCATCCGCCTCACCAACATCGAGGGCCGGGTGACGGGGCGCGGCGACACCCTGGTGGTGGAACGCCTCACGGCCCAGACCCGCAATGGCGGAACCCTGCGCGGCGACGGCCGGGTGGCCCTGGAGCCCGCCGCCGGCTTTCCGGGCTCGCTCCGGGTCTCGGCCGAGCGGGCGGAGCTCGTCTCCAGCCCGCTCATGACCGCGGTGGCGAGCCTCAACATCGCCCTCACCGGGCCCCTCGCCCGAACCCCGAAGATCGCCGGCCGGATAGACCTCGTCTCGGTCGACGTCTCGGTGCCGGACCGCCTGCCCGCCACCGTGCAGCCCCTCCCCGAGATCCGCCGGGTGAACACGCCGCCGGAGGTGCGCGCCCGCCTCGCCGCGCGGGCCGACCGCCGGGCCAAGGTCGCGGCCCTCGGCAAGCGCGGCAAGGTCGCCCCGCCCTTCGACGCCACCCTCGACATCGCGGTGAACGCCCCGAACCGCATCTTCGTGCGCGGGCGCGGCATCGACGCCGAGCTCGGCGGCGCGCTGCGCCTCACGGGCTCCTCGCGCGATCCCGTGGCCACCGGCGATTTCGAGATGCGCCGCGGCCGCCTCAGCGTCGTCGGCCAGCGCCTCGACTTCACCCGCGGGCGCCTCACTTTCGGCGGCGAGATCGCCACGCCCGATCTCGACTTCGTCGCCGAGACCAAGGCGGCCGAGGTGACGGCCCGGATCGCCGTGACGGGCCCGGCCAACCAGCCGAGCTTCCTCCTCACCTCCGACCCGAGCCTGCCCCAGGACGAGGTGCTGTCGCGCCTGCTGTTCAAGAAGGCGTCGGGGGGCCTGTCGCCGTTCCAGGCCCTGCAGCTCGCCCAGGCCGTGGCGCAGTTCTCCGGCGGGGCCGGCGGCGTCGACGTGTTCGAGCAGGCGCGCAAGGGACTGGGGCTCGACAGCCTCGACGTTTCGACCGGCGCCAGCGGCGGGCCGGCCCTCGGGGCCTCGCGCTATCTCAGCGACCGCCTCAGCGTCGGCGTGAAGGCGGGCGCCAAGCCCGCCGACACCGCGGCGACGGTGGATTACGACGTGACCCGGCGGGTCAAGATTCAGGGCGAGGCCGGCAGCGACGGCCGCACCGCGGTCGGCGTCGGCGCCGAGTGGGAATATTGAGCCTCAGCGCGTCAGCCAGAGCCACTGGCCGACGCTGCTCAGCGTCCCGTTGAAATGCGTGACGAGGACGATCGCCCAGAGCATGCCGAGGAGCGTGCTCAGCGCGACGAGGATGACCTCGCCGGAATCGCGCAGCCGCGGGAACCGGCCCGCCGGCGCGGGGGATCGGGTCTCGCTGCGGGGTTCGGCCATTCCGTCTCCGGGTCGGCTGTGTCATTCGGCCCGGACGCCGCAAGCCACGGGCCAGGAGGCCGGCCCCGACGCCGCCTCGCGCAACCGTGACGCCCCTCCCGCACCGGAACCCGCCGCCTTGTCCGCCTCGCCCCTGCTGATCTATCCCGATCCCCGCCTGCGCCTGGTCGCCGAGCCCGTGGCGCGGTTCGACGAGGCCCTGCGCGCCTCGGCCCGCGAGCTCGAGGCGGTGATGCTGGCGGTCTCCGCCCTCGGCCTCACCCTGCCGCATATCGGCCGGGCGCAGCGCCTGGTGCTGCTGCGGATGGAGCCCGGCGAGCCGGTGACCGCCTACGTCAACCCGGAGATCGCCTGGGCCTCGCCCGAGCGCGGCCCGCAGCAGGAGGGCAGCGTGTCGATGCCGGGCGTCATGGACGTGGTCGATCGCGCCGTTCGCGTCCGGGTGGCGTATCGTGACCTCGACGGCGCCGCGCGCGAGGAGGAGGCGGAGGGATTCCGGGCCGCCTGCCTCCAGCACGAGATCGACCAGCTCGACGGCATCTTCTGGATCGAGCGCCTGTCCCGCCTGCGCCGCGACCGCGCGATCAAGCGCTTCGCCAAGCTGCGGCGCCCCGGTGGCTGAACACGCGATCGTCGGGGGACGCTTTCGGCGCAGGCGCGTTATGCTTGGCTTCCCGTCCGGACAGCCGCCCCGCCGAGATTCGCGCTGATGCCCCCGCTCCGTCCCGTCCTGCTCGCCCTGGCGCTCGCCGCGCCCTTGGCCGCCGCGCCCCTGCCCGCCGAGGCGGCGCCCGCGGTCGCTCCGGCGATCGGATGCCCCTCGCTGGCGAATCTCAGGCTGCTGCTGCGCGAGAGCAAGGACGATGCGGCCGCCGCCGCGGGTCTGCTCGCCGACGACAAGGCCGACCACCTCGGCTGCGCGACCATCCCGCGCGACGCGGTGGCGGGGATCGCCGAGCATCTGACGCTGAACGGCAACGCCTACGATTGCCTGACCCTGCGGACCACGAGCGTCTGCCACTGGGTCGTCGCCGGCACGGCGAAGCCCGTCGAGGCCGGGCCGCGGCCTCGCGGGGGCGACAAGGCGCGGGCCTCCGACAAGGCCGCTCCATCCGACAAAGCCCCGCAGCCGGAGAAGGCCCGCCGATGACCCGAACCCTCCGCCTCGGCCGCGCGGCCGCCCTGCTGGCGCTCGCCGCCGGCTCCGCCGTCCGGGCGCAGGCTGTCGAGCCCACCGACGTCGTCGCCTGCCGGACCCTGGTGGAGCTGCGGGTGCTGATGGCGAGCGGCGACCGGGCCGCGGCCGAGGCGGCCCTGCCGCGGCATCCGGGCTGCCGCCGGATCGCGCGCGCGCGCATCGGCGCCGCCGAGCACCGCGCCATGGTGGGCGGGGCGCCCTTCGAATGCCTCGGCGTGGCGGACGAAGGCGCCTGCGCCTGGGTACTGCCCTGACGCGGTCACGGTCGATGACGAGTGTGGATCGATGGAACGAGCGATGAGATGGACCGGGCCGGCCTTCGCGGCGCTCCTGGTCGCGACGGCGTCGGCGGCGCTGGCACAGGGGGAATCGACGCCGATCCAGAGTCCGCAGGATGCCGCCTGCCGGACCGAGGCGCGGAACCGGGTGTTCTCGACACCCGATCCGAAGGGGCTCGGCCTCTACGCGATCGGCCGGCAGCTCTATTTCGCCTGCATGAAGCGCGCGCAGCCCGGTCCGCGCCGGCGGCCGCGGGCGTCCTGAGCAACTCTCAGACGCTGAGGGGGGCGCCGATCCGGGCGCGCAGGACGTGCCGGAGATTCTCGTTGTCGTTGGTGTCCGCGTCGAGGGCGGCCATCAGGCGGAGCAGCCGGCTGATCGGCGTGGTCCGGTCCTGGACCGCCGCATCGATGAGCGCCCGGAGGGGGGTCGGCTCGCTGACCGGAAGCGAAGTCGGGTACGTCTGGGCCGGCTGGGGCATGGTCCGCGGATCCGTGGCGTGATCGGGCGCGATCACGGGCGGCCTGCTACGCCATCGCCGGACCCCGCGCCAGGGTTTTTTGCCATCTATCCATAGCCGGCACGCAATCCTGCCCTGCGCGGCGGAACAAAGCCGGATTAAAACGGGAAATGTGTGGATCGACCCTGATTCCGCTCCGGACGTGGCCGATTCGCCACCGACCCAGTCCGAATCAAGATCGGGGCGACGGCTCACGTCGCCAGCGGCGAGGACACGTAGCCGTCGAGGAGATCCTGCGGGTCGCGGTAGATCGCGATGCAGCCGGCTGCGCCGAGATCGGCTTCCGGGAAGCCGCCGCAGAGGACGCCGATGGTCCGGAGACCGGCCTTCTCGGCCGCCTCGGCGTCGTAGGGGGTGTCGCCGATGACCACGGCCTGCGCCGCGGTGAGCGGCGCGAGCTTCTCCAGGGCTGCCTGGAAGATGTCGGGGAAGGGCTTCGAACGCGCGACGTCGTCGGAGGTGACCACGACGTCGGTGAGGTCCTCGACCTGCATCAGCGACTGGTAGTGCTCGACCTCCGCGGCCTTGCCGGACGAGGCCAGCGCGACGGTCAGGCCCTGGCCCTTCAGGTGCTCGAACAGGGCGGAGACGCCCGGGAAGGGCTTCACCTTCGACAGGTAGTCGCGCTTGAATAGGTCCGAGCGGTAGGCCTCGATGGTCTCGCCCTCGCGCGCGATCCGGGCCTCGTCGAGGAAGACGGGCAGGAGTTGATCGCCGCCCTTGCCGATCTGGCTCCGGGCCTGGTCGTGGCTGACGGTGACCCCGAAATGCGCGAAGGCGTCGACCCAGGCCTGGGCATGGAGGTCGACGCTGTCGAGCAGGGTGCCGTCGATATCGAAGATCACCGCCCGCACGGTCTTGGTCATCGCGTCGTTCCGAACCCGTCGCGCGCCGGACGAAACACCGGCGCTCCGTGGGCGAACGGATGGCGAACCGGCCTGTTCCGCGCCGGACGAGCGAAACGTTCGCGGGATCAGCGCGGGAAGATGTGCAGTCCGTCATCGGGCAGCAGGTTGCGGGCCGGCCCGCCGGTCTGCTGGCCGCGGCCCTGCTGATAATAGGGCAGTTCCGGTCGGCGATCGTTGTCGCCGCCCGAATCGTACTCGTAGGAGCGGCTCCACGGGGCACGCCCGCCCACCCCGCCGGTGGTGTCGACGTCGATGAAGGCCGGGCCGTCGCGATAGCCGACCGGCGCCGCCACGGCGCCGATCGGCAGGCCGGCGAGGCTGAGGGCCAGGAGGGTGGAGAGCGTCGTCTTCATGGGGCCTCGGCTGGGAAAGCGCGCGGTCCCGGGGACCACGGGCGCGTGTCTGGGTCTGGCCTGACAACGGTCAAGGTTTTCCTTCGTTCCTGGCCTTCCCCGGACGGGACCTGCCTCCCCGGGCGGGACCCGCCGCCGCAAACAGCAGAAAGCCCGCCCCGCCGGTCCGGCGAAGCGGGCTTCGAAGATCGTGCGGGGCCGGGGCCGGAACGCTCCGGCCCGCTCCCTCAATGAACGGTGGCGACGCTCTCGGCGGCGCGGCTGCGGGCCGGGGCGCGCGGAGCCTTCGTCACGGCGGCCTTCGCGACGGCGGTCTTGGCAACGGGGGCCTTGGTCGCCGCGGCCTTGGCCACCGCGACTTTGGCGACGGGCGCCTTCGCGGCGCCCGCCTCGGCGGCCTTCGTGCCGGTCTCCGCCTTCACCTTGGTCTCGACCTTGGCGCTGGCGCTGCGGCTGCGGCTCGGCTTGGCCTTCAGGGTCTCGGCGAGCACCACGGCCGGGCTGGCCGAGAGGGTGACGTCCGCGGTGGCGGCCTGGAGCACCTCGACGCCCGTCCGCGACGGGGTCAGGATCTCGTTCTCCGCACGCAGCCAGTGCGCCTCGGCCTGGCCGATCACGCGGCCCTCGTCTTCCCAGATGTAATAGGCGCGCTCGCGCACCTGCTGCTCGAAGGGGTTCATGGTCTCTCCTCGTCCCTGCGGTCCGTCGTCCCGGGCGAGGATGAAACCGGATGGTTAAGCGGGGGTTAACCGCCCCGGCTCAGCCCTTCGAGAGGCGGCGGGCATTGGCCCGGACCTTCCGGCGATAGCCGGCCACGACGCGGGCGGTGGAGCCGCCGGTGGCGATCAGCAGGGCCGCCTCGTTCGCGGCCATGATCTTCTCGGTGATCATGCGCTGGGCCTCGGCCTGCGCGGCGGCGCCGCCGGTCGACAGCTTGGCGAGTCGTAGGCCGATGACCTGCTGCGATTCCATGGCGAGCAGGGTCGCGTCCATGCCGAGCTTCCACCAGGAACCGAACATCAGCCATCACTCTTCGAAGCGGTTTCGCCGGACCATCGTGGCGGCCCGGCATCAGGGACGGGGTTTTGCACCCGAGGGCAGGGATGCGGGAGCGGGCCGGCTCAGTCGAACAGGCGGTTCTTCGCGCCGGATCCGCCGAGGCTGATCTTCTTCGTGCCCGATCCGCCGAGGCTGATCTTCTTCGGCGGCGCGGCGGCCGGGCTCGGCGTCGCCGGGCGCGCCGGCTTCAGGCGGGACTGGCCGTAGACGACCGAGCCGATCTCGTCGGCGACGCGCACGAGGTCCTCGCGCTCGCAGGCCCGCGCCACCCGCAGGCCGAGCTGGTGCATGTGGCTCTTGCCGTAGAGGTACACGGCGAGCCGCGCCCGCGTCGTCGTCGACATGGCGTCGAGGATCTCCGGCAGGTCGTCCTCGTCCGCCCGGTAGACCTGGCCGAGGAGTTCGAGGGAGACCGGGCAGTCCGGATCGGGAACGGCGCCGCTGGTCGGATGGGACTGCGTCATGGAGCGTCTGCCTGTGCGAGGGGCGGAAGGGGAGCGGCCGCGGGATCGGCCGCGATGGGCGTGGGGCCGCCCGCATCGGTGCGGACGGAAGGGGCCGGCGCGGGCACCGGTGGCACCGCCGGCGGGAGGGCCGTGAGGCAGCCGGTGCAGACCGAGGCGATGGCGATGCGGGACCGCGCTTCCGCCCGCTGCCAGACCGCCTCGCTCCGGGCGCGCGCGGCCTGGGCGGCGGCCTCGTCGAACGCGCCGCCCCCGCCGAGTCCGAGGGCCGGCTCGCCACCGGGACGGATGCGGATGAACAGCGGTTCCTGCGCCGCGGCGACGCCTGCCGCCGGGACTCCGATAGCAGGTGCGAGGGCGATGAGGCTACCGGCGATCGCGCAGGCGCGGCACAGGAATGCGGGAATGAGACGGGGCATCGGCTCCTCGGTCGGGCGCCCGCGACGGGATCGGTCAGATCCCATCGTACGACCCGACAGGGTTAACATGGTCTGAAGCGAACCGGATGCCGCAGCGGCAGCGCGTCCGCTCGACCCTCGGTGGTCGGGCAGCCTAACAGGAGGCCATGGAACCGAACGTCTACCTCTTGATGGCGGCAGCCCTCCTGTATTCCGGCTACATGGTCATCGCCATGCGCTCTTGAGCGCATTTCGGCCATGCGGTCGCGAGGGCGTCTCGGCCATGCAGCCGCGAGGGCGTCTCGGCCATGCGGCCGCGAGGGCGTCTCGGCCATGCGGCCGCGAGGGCGGCCTAGCGGCGCTCGTCGCGTTCGATCACCGCGCAGGCGGTGACGGGCGCCTCGCGGGATCCCGAGAGCGAGCAGGTCACGAGGACCTTCCCGGCGTCGACGTTGCTGTGCCGCGTCGTCGCGGCGGCGGTGAGCGCCGTCCGGCCGGCCTGCGCCAGCACGTCCGCGGCGATTCCCGTGACGGCGTGGCCGGCGCGTCCCAGCAGGTCGAAGTAGCCGGCGGGCAACGGCGCCCCCCGGAACTGGGCGCCGGTGGCCGAGAGTTCGCCGCAGGCCAGCGTCATGCCGATCCCGTCGGCGCCGCGGAACTCCGCGAAATCCGCACTCCGCTTCACCAGATCGGCGCCGGTCTCCGAGGTCACCCGGTCGATGAGTTCGCCGCAGACATCCGCCGAGGCGGGTCCGGCGAGGGCGAGAAGGCCGAGGGTCGCGGTCAGGGCAGGAAGGAATGCACGCATGCCCCTCACCTAAGGGCGTGCGGGGGGTTGTCGAGCGCCGGGCCTTACAGGCGCTTGCGCGGCGGCCTCGGGCGACGGAACACGCCGACCATCTCGAGATGGCCCGAATAGGCGAATTGGTCGACCGGAATCACCCGTTCCAGCGTGTAGCCGCCCGCCACGAGGGTGGCGGCGTCCCGCGAGAAGGTGCCGACGTCGCAGGCGACCCCGATCACCAGCGGCACCTTCGATTCGGCGATCCGGGCCGCCTGTGCGCCGGCGCCGGCCCGCGGCGGATCGAACACCACGGCATCGTAGGCGTCGAGCTCGAGGGGCAGCAACGGGCGGCGGAACAGGTCGCGACGCTCGGTGGTGACCCGGCGCAGGCCCGGAACCGCGCGCACCGCCCGGTCGAGGCTCTGCAGGGCGGCCGCCTCGCCCTCGACCGCATGGACGTCGCGGCTGCGCGCCATGGCGAGGCTGAACGGGCCGCTGCCGGAGAACAGGTCGACGACCCGCTTCGTCTTCTTGTCGAGGGCGGCGACCACTACCTCCGTGAGCACGGCCTCGCCGGCCTCGGTGGCCTGCAGGAAGCCGCCGGCCGGCGGCACCAGCCGCAGGCCCGAGGTCGTCACCGCCGGCGCCCGTCGCTCCACCAGCACCTCTCCGTGCAGCGACAGGCGCGCGAGGTCGAGCTCCCCGGCCAGACGCACCAGGGCGGCGCGCACGCCTTCGGCCGCGGGGCCGTGCCCGCGGACATCCACGTCGAGGCCCGCCTCCGTGGCGGTGACGGCGACGTCGAGGGGCTTGCGCCCGTGCCCCAGGGGGGCGCTCAGGGCGACCGCGGCCTGGGGCGCCCGGTGCAGGGCCGGCACCGTGATCGGACAATGGTCGATGGCGACGAGGTCGTGGCTGCGCGCCGCCATCAGGCCGGCCTGCGCCCTTCCCTCCACCGCGCGCACGTGCAGCGTGAGCCGCCGCCGCCCCTCCCCGCGGGCATCGACCAACGGCTCCGGCACCACGCCGAGCCCGGCATGGGAGAGGGCCTGGACGAGGTGGTCGCGCTTCCATGCGGCGTAGGGCTCGGGCGCGAGGTGCTGGACCGCGCAGCCGCCGCAGGCACCGAAATACGGGCAGAACGCCGCGATCCGGTCCGGCGAGGCCCGCTCCACCGCGACGAGCGTTCCGCGCGAGCCCGCTCGCTGAATCGTGACGCTCTCCCCCGGCAGCGCCAGGGCCACGGCGGTGCCGTCCTCGGCCAACCCGTCGCCGCGCGCACCGAGGCGGCGGATCTCCAGGGTCTCGGTCTGCGGCTGGGATTGGGTCATGACGATGGGTCCAGGCGAGCTCCGATCAAGAACTCGCGGTTGCCGTCGCCGCCGGCGACGGGTGACGGGATCAGCCCGAGGATCCGAAGGCCCGCGGCCTCGCAGGCGGCGCGGATCTCGGCGCAGACGGCGTCGTGGATCGCCGGATCGCGCACGATCCCGCCGCGCCCGACCCGGGCGCGCCCGGCCTCGAATTGCGGCTTGATCAGCGCGGCGAGGGCCGCGCCGGGCGCCAGCAGCGGCAGGATCGCCGGAAGGATCAGGCGGAGGGAGATGAAGCTGACGTCGACGGCACAGAGCTCCGGCGCCCGCGGGATCGCCATGGAATCGAGGGTGCGGGCATCCGTGCCCTCCAGGCTGGTCACCCGGGGATCGTCCCGGAGCGAGGCGTGGAGCTGGTCGCGCCCGACATCGACGGCGTAGACATGGGCGGCGCCCCGGCCCAGCAGCGCATCGGTGAAGCCGCCGGTCGAGGCGCCGACGTCGAGGCAGACGCGGCCGCACGGATCGAAACCGAAGGCGTCGAGAGCGGCGGCGAGCTTCAGCCCGCCGCGCGAGACGAAGGGGTGCGGCGCGGTGGCCTCGAGGCGCGCATCGCGGGCGACGAGGTCGGAGGCGCGCGCCACCGGCTGGTCGTCGGCCCGGACGAGCCCCGCCGCGATGGCGGCCTGGGCGCGGGCGCGGCTCTCGAAGAGACCCCGCTCCACCAGCAGGCGGTCGGCCCTCAGCCGCTCCCGATTCATCACGACGCCCGACATGTTCCCGATCGGCCGGCCCCGGGGCCGGCTCCCTCCCGCTACACCACTCGACGCGGGGGGCGAACCGAAATCGTGACGATTTCAGTCGCGCCGCCGGGCCGCCCTGCTCCATAAACATCGGCGGCGATGCCTGATTCCTCGCGGAACGGTTGCGCCGGGCGGGGCTTGTCCCGATCGTGAAGGGGGCCGGGTGGTCCGTCGCGGATGACGGACCGGGGCCGAAACTTGGGACACATCATGGTCGCGCCGCGTGAGATCGAGTTGAAGCTGGCATGCGAGGGCGGCGACCTCGCCGAGCTCGGCCGCCACCCCTTCCTGCAGGCGCAAGCCCCCGAGACGTCCCACTTCCTCAGCTCGACCTACTACGACACCGCGGCCGGCGACCTGCGCGCGGCGGGGCTGACCCTGCGGGTCCGCCGCGACGGCGACAGCGCGCTCCAGACCGTGAAGGCCGCCGCCACCGCGCCGGGGCTCTTCGACCGGGCCGAATGGGAAGGCCCCATCGCCGGCGACGCGCCCGACCTCGCGACGCTGGCCGAGACCCCGGTGCCGGGCGTGCTGGCGGCGGCCGAGGAGCCCGACCTCGCCCCCGCCTTCGCGACCCTGGTGCAACGACGCAGCCGCCAGGTGCGCTACGGCGCCTCGCAGATCGAGGTGGCCTTCGACGAGGGCCGGATCGAGACCCGCAACGGCGACGCGCCCCTGTGGGAGCTCGAGCTCGAGCTCAAGGAGGGCCGGCCCGAGGACCTGTTCACCCTAGCCCAGGCCCTGGCCGAAACCGTGCCCCTGCGCCTCGGCGCGCTCAGCAAGTCGGCGCGCGGCTTCGGCCTCCTCGACGGCACCCTGCGCCGCCCGAGCAAGGCGCGGCCCGTGCGCCTCGCGCCGGAGGCCAGCGCCGGAGAGGCCTTCCGCGCCATCGCCTTCGCGTGCCTCGCCCACCTGCGCCTGAACGAGGACGTCTTCCTGCACAATCGCGACGTCGAGGCGCTTCACCAGCTGCGGGTCGCCCTGCGCCGGCTGCGCTCGGCCTTCACCCTGTTCAAGCCGGTGCTGGCCCAGGACCCGGCGGCCGCGACCCTGCGCGACGAGATCAAGCGCATCACCGAGCCTTTCGGCCATGCCCGGAACCTCGACGTGTTCCTGGCCGAGACCCTGCCGGCCGAGATGGCCAGGCGCCCCGACGAGGCCGGCCTCGACGACCTGCGCCAGCGCCTCGAAGCGGAGCGGGAGCGCGCCCATGACGGCGTGCTCGCCACCCTCGAATCGCAGGAATGGCGTGCCCTGATCCTCGACATCGCCGCCTGGCTCGAGACCGGCGCCTGGCGGACCGGGCCGGCCACGCCCGACCGCGACGGGCCGGCGAGCGCCTTCGCCGCTCAGGTGCTCGACAAGGCCCTGCGCCGCATCCGCAAGCGCGGCCGCCACCTCGACCGCCTGGAGGTCGAGGCGCGCCACCGCGTCCGGATCGAGGCGAAGAAGCTGCGCTACGGCGCCGAGTTCTTCGCCAGCCTCTACGCCGAGAAGAAGCTGCGCAAGCGCCACAAGGCGTTCGTGTCGGCCCTGTCGGACCTTCAGGACCACCTCGGCGCCCTCAACGACCAGGCGACCGCCCACACGGTCCTGGCCGGCCTCGTGGCGGTGCCCGACCCGCAGGAGATGCCGGGCGAGACCGCCTTCGCGGCCGGCCTCGCCGCCGGCGACAACGAGGCCGATGGCCGGAAGCTGCTGAAGGCGGCCGCCGAGGCCCATGCCGAGCTCGTCGACGTCAAGCCGTTCTGGCGCTGATGCCCGGCGGCGCCCGCCTCAGCCGCGGGGGCTGAGGGCGTAGAGGGTGATCGCGGCGGCGTTCGAGACGTTGATGCTGCGGATCTCGCCGCTGAACGGGATGCGGGCCAGCACGTCGCAATTCTCGCGGGTGCGCTGGCGCAGGCCCTTGCCCTCGGCGCCGAGCACGATCACCGCCGGCCGCTTCGGGCCGATGCTGTCCAGTGCGGTCTCGGCGTCGGAATCGAGGCCGATCCGGGTGAAGCCGCGCTTGCCCAGATCGACCAGGGCGTCGGACAGGTTGCGCACCACGATGAGCGGCACGTGCTCCAGGCCGCCGGAGGCGGACTTGGCGAGCACGCCGGTGGCGTTGGGCGAGTGCCGCGCCGTGGTGATGATGCCCGCCACCCCGAAGGCGGCGGCGGTGCGCACGATCGCGCCGACATTGTGCGGGTCGGTGATCTGATCCAGGGCGAGGAGCAGCACGTCGTCGCCCAGGTCGTCGAGGTCCGGCCCCGGCAGCGGGTCGGCTTCGAGGTAGAGGCCCTGGTGCACGGCATCCGGCCCCAGCAGCGCGTTGATGGCGCTCGGCCGCACCAGTTCGGGATCGATCCGCAGCGTCCCGATCTCCTCGGTGAGCCGGATCATGGCGTTCTCGGTGGCGAGCAGGCGGTGCAGCTTGCGGCCCTCGTTGGCGAGCGCCTGCGCCACCGGATGCCAGCCGTAGAGCACGACATGATCGCCCGAGGCCGCCGCGACGCTCGAGGCGCCGCGCTGGTTCTGCGGCGGGCCGCGCCGGAAGGGACCGCGGGAGAAGCCGGGCTTGTTCGTCCTCGGCCCTGGCGGGCCGTCGCGTCGCGTCGTCATGCAGTCAGGTCCGCTCTCGGGCCGCCGATCCAGGGTGCGGGCCGCATCTCACGCCCGACAAACCGGCCGGGGGCTCGTTCGTCAAGCGGCAAACCCGCGGCGTTTCCCCCGTTGCCCCCGCGCCCGAAGCCGCATATAGAACCGCTCACCGCAGCGGCGCCCTTCGTCTAGCGGTCCAGGACGTCGCCCTTTCACGGCGAAAACACGGGTTCGATTCCCGTAGGGCGCGCCACGGAATACCCCCGACATCGTTGGTCCGCGCATGGTTCGCTCGCGCGTGGGCGCAGGCGTCACCGCGCCCCGGACGCGGCTCCGCTACACGTCGGGCAGGTGCTCGCGGTCCTGGACCGTGTTCCTCAGCGAGATCTTCGCCAACATCTCCTTCATCGAAAGGGTGCTGTAGTTGAGATCGATGAGGCTGCGGGCGATGAGGGCGAGGAGTTGTATGGTCTTTTCCCTGTCGGACAGTTCCAGGCTGTTTTCCAGCTCGGCGAGTCCATCCATCGCCTCCTGCCAGTCCTGATACTCCGAACTCACGACATCGATCTTCGACATCTGGCGCTCCATACAGATATAACTTCAGTTATTTCTATCAATTGATGTCTCAGGAGCTTCGTATTGCCGACAGATTATGCGAAGACCGTTCCAAGATCCAGATTTCGGATCGAGCATCGCTGCTTCGACCATGCCGATTTCTTGTGCAGTCATCGCGCCCTGGCCGCGCTGCGCCCTCCGCCCGGTCGGCGCCGAGACCGGACCTCCGCCGGCCGCCGGGGAAGGATCGGTCGGAACGTCAGCCCCGATGCGTGTTTCGATCCGGCACCGTTGTCGCTGAAGGCCCGGACGAACCCTTCCGCTCTGGAATACCACCTGTCAGGGTAAGGCGTTCCACCCAGGAACACCGAGGAACACCTTTGCCCGCTGGGAGCGATCCTGGCGGGATTTTTCGTGGGAACGACCAGGCGGATCAGGCTGTTGCCCCGACAGCCTTTCAACTGGGAACCGCCATGATCAGAACCACCGCCCTCGCCCTCGGCGCCTCGCTCATCAGCCTCTCCGCATGGGCGCAGCCCGCGACGGCCCCCGGGGCCGCGCCCGGGCAGCCGGGCGGAGCCGTGGTCCAAGGCCAGCCGAACACCACGGGCAACGATCCGAGCGTGTCCGTTTCGCGGGGCGCCACCGGCGCCGAGACGGCGACCACGGATTCGGCCGCCGGCGGCAATGCCAGCAAGCCGGAACAGGCCGTGCCCAACAGCAGCGCGGGCGGCAGCAGCCGCTGAGGCGAACGGCATCGGCCGTATGCGAAGACCCGTTCGGCCACGGCCGGACGGGTCTTCGTTCTCCAGTTCCGGCGGACCGTCGACCGCCACCGGCGAAACATCGAGGCGGACAGCCACACCGAGCCGGTCCCGCATGGCCTTCGCAGCTTCGAGGTCGGGTGAAGAGGAAGCGATCTGCGTATGGGCGCGGGCTCATTTCGCGGCGTCCTGCCCCGGATGGGACTTTCGCCGAAGCGCGGGTTCGATGGCGGAGAGCACGCGGAACGCCGTTCGCCGCGTCAGGCCGCGGGCACCATCGAAACGGGTCTGCCGGCCGAATCTGGCTCCTGGCGCGCCCACGCGAGAGCCGTCTGGCCATGCGCAGACTGTCCCCGCGTCGCCACCCTGAGTGGCGAGCCAAGGAAATATACTGCTAAGGACGTGTTTCGCTGTCCCTTTGGGTAGCTACCGGCATCGCCTCGCGGATAATAATCTTTGCCAGGATGCTTCGCATGTGGGCGCGGACCGCTGCCATGTGTCCATCGCCGCCGCGTACGGTCGATAAACTGCTGCGGTCCTGCTTGTACATCATGGCCATGACCCCCGATTGCTCATCAGCCAGCGGACTGTTTCACGAAGGGTAGAGTTAGGACGATAGTCCAGAAAGGACTTTCTGCTTCCGAACGCTTCAAGTAAGTGCATTTTGACGCTGCAATCAAGAGGGATTTTGCGTCTTTGTGGGCTTGTAATTACTTAGTCTCCGGTGTTCGATCGGATTTCAGGGAAGATGTCATAGGAGACTACATTGTCGCCGCGTTTCTTCTTCGATCTGACAGATGAAAAGACTTTACTGCATGACAACGAGGGTGTTGAAGCTGATAGTCTTGATCAAGCTGTCGAGCAGGCGAAGGTCGTGGTCAATGAGATGCGTCGAGAGGGCAATCTGATCGGCGCGGGCGCAAGCTGGACCATGCAGGTGAGAGACGAGGACGGCGTCATCCAACAGCGCATCACGATCACCTGAAGGTCATCGCCGACGCAACATTCATCCCCCGAAGATGTCGTTCGGCCTCCAAGCGCAGCCATCTTCGGATCATCTCGGCTAAGCTTCGGCGCGAGCGCGGCCACTGATCTCGGGATCCTCGAGCCCCTCCCGACCGCGTCCAGGTCGGCCAACCTGCATGGTCGCGCGATCCGGACCGCATCCGGCGCGACCCGCCAGATCGATGGCATCCGACCGAAGCCCCGACCCGCTCCGCGTCGGCCGCAAGGGAGTCTGTCCGCTACCGGACGTGTGATGCCGCGCGATGAAACGGGCCGCGCCCCGGGCGGTTGCCGTCCTGGACCTTCCGGAACCGCCGAGCGCCCATGACCGCGAACCTGACTCCCGTCGCCCTCGCCGGTGCCTTCGTGGTCGGTTGCGTGGCGATCCGGGCCCTTCAGCGCTGGGCGGACCTCGTCCTGTTCGGACTCGCCTGGATCTTCGCCGCCGTCGTCCTCCTGCTCCTCGCCGAGATCGCGGTGAACCACCGGCCCCCGTCCGCGGCCCCGGCGGCCGGCGGATCGACCCCGAGCGGCCCAGCCGCGATGCCGGTCCGCCCCGCGGAGCGAGCCGCCCTGGAATTCGGCGACTGAGCGGCGCCGCGCGACCGCTTCCCGGCTGCGGGTGCGGACGGGCGAGGCCCGGGGTTTCCGGCGAGACCTGCGTCGTGTCGCGGAGCCGTGTGGTGCCGGATCGTCGGGACTGCCGAAGGCAAGTGGTGAGCGCGCTGGGACTCGAACCCAGGACCTACAGATTAAAAGTCCGTTGCTCTACCAACTGAGCTACGCGCTCGCGTGCGACGGGGCCTCACGGCTCTGAGGGCCGGCCTGCGTCGTACGGCGTGGCTCGCAATAGGGGGTCGGCGGTATGGGGTCAACCGGCTTCCCGGTCGTCCCCGGGGGACGGCGCCTCAGGGCGCGGCACGCGCGGCCTCGGCCCGGACCCAGGCCGCGCGGGTCTCGTCGCAGAAATCGGCGAGGCGGCCCTGCGCGATGGCGGCGCGCAGGGCCGCCATGAGGTCCTGGTAGTAGGACAGGTTGTTCCGGGTCAGCAGCATCATGCCCAGGATCTCGTCGCTGCGCACGAGATGGTGCAGGTAGGCCCGGGAATAGTCGCGGGCCGCCGGGCAGGCGGAGGCCTCGTCGAGGGGGCGCGTGTCCTCGGCGTGGCGGGCATTGCGCAGGTTGATCCGGCCGTGCCGGGTGTAGGCGAGGCCGTGGCGGCCGGCGCGGGTCGGCATCACGCAGTCGAACATGTCGATGCCGCGGGCCACCGAGCGCATCAGGTCGTCCGGCGTGCCGACGCCCATGAGGTAGCGCGGCTTGTCCGCCGGCAGGTGCGGCTCCACCGTCTCGATCATCGCCAGCATCACCTCCTGGGGCTCGCCCACTGCCAGGCCGCCGATGGCGTAGCCCTTGAGGTCGAGATCGACGAGGGCGCGGGCGCTCTCCACCCGCAGGGCCGGCACGTCGCCGCCCTGGACGATGCCGAACATCGCCTTGCCGGGCTGGGTGCCGAAGGCCACCCGGCAGCGCTCGGCCCAGCGCAGGGACAGGTGCATCGCCTTCTCGATGGTGGCGTGGTCGGCCGGCAGGCGGACGCACTCGTCGAGCTGCATCTGGATGTCGGAGGCGAGCAGCCCCTGGATCTCGATGGAGCGCTCCGGGCTCATGTGATGGGTCGAGCCGTCCACGTGGGAGCGGAAGGTGACGCCCTGCTCGTCGAGCTTGCGCAACGCGGAGAGCGACATGACCTGGAACCCGCCGGAATCCGTGAGGATCGGGTGCGGCCAGTTCATGAAGTGGTGCAGGCCGCCGAGGCGGGCCATGCGCTCGGGGCCGGGCCGCAGCATCAGGTGGTAGGTGTTGCCCAGGACCACGTCGGCCCCGAGTTCGCGGACCTGCCCCGGATACATCGCCTTGACGGTGGCCGCGGTGCCCACCGGCATGAAGGCCGGCGTCCGGATGGTGCCGCGGGGCATCGTGATCGCCCCGGTGCGCGCCGCCCCGTCGGTGGCGTCGACGCGAAAGCCGAATTCGGCGGGCGGCGGAGCGGGCTCGGACATGACGGTGTGCTCGGACATGGGCGCCGTCTTAGGGCCTGCGGCCGTTTCGAGGCAAACCCGGAGGTGGCGTGGGCCTCAACCCCGCGCCGGGAACAGCAGGCTGGAATCGCCGTAGGAGTAGAAGCGGTAGCCCGCCGCGACGGCGTGCGCGTAGGCCGTCCGCATGGTCTCCAGGCCCGAGAAGGCCGAGACCAGCATGAACAGGGTCGAGCGCGGCAGGTGGAAGTTGGTCATCAGGGCGTCGACCGCGCGGATGCGGGTGCCCGGGGTGATGAAGATCTCGGTCTGCCCGGCGAAGGGGCGGAGCCGCCCATCGGCATCGGCCGCGCTCTCCAAGAGACGCAGGGCCGTGGTGCCGACGGCGACGACGCGCCCGCCCCGCGCCCGCACGGCATTGAGGGCCTCGGCGGTCTCCGCGTCGAGGCGGCCGATCTCGGCATGCATGCGGTGGTCCGCGGTGTCGTCGGCCTTCACCGGCAGGAAGGTGCCGGCGCCCACGTGCAGGGTCACGGTGTGGCGGGCGATGCCGGCGGCATCGAGCTCGGCCAGCATCGCCTCGGAGAAGTGCAGGCCGGCGGTGGGCGCCGCCACCGCGCCGGGCTCGCGGGCATAGACGGTCTGATAATCGGTGGCGTCCTGCGCGTCGGTGGGTCGCTTGCCGGCGATGTAGGGCGGCAGCGGCAGGTCTCCGATGGCGGCGATGGCCTCGTCGAGCGCCGGCCCGGTCAGATCGAAGCGCAGGGTGATCTCGCCCCCCTCCCCCTTCGCCGCGATGGTGGCGTCGAGGCCGCCGAGCGCGCAGGGTTCGCTGGTGCCGTGACGGCCGAAGCGCACCCGGTCGCCGGGCGCGAGGCGCTTGCCCGGCCGGGCGAAGGCGCGCCAGGTATCGGCCGCCTCCCGCAGGTGCAGCATCGCCTCCATGCGCAGGCCCGGCGCGCCCGCGCGGTGGCGCAGGCCGGCGAGGCGGGCCGGGATCACCCGGGTGTCGTTGAAAACCAGGGCGTCGCCCCGGCGCAGGAGCTGCGCGAGGTCGCGCACCCGCCGGTCCTCCAGGCCCTTTCCGGGCCGGACCACGAGGAGGCGCCCGGCATCGCGGGGCACCGGGGGCCGCAGGGCGATGCTGGCCTCAGGCAGTTCGAAATCGAAGAGATCGACGCGCATGCCGCGCCAACTGCATGGTTTGCCCGCGCGGATCAATGGTTCGGAACCCGCGGGCCAGCGGGCGGTTCGGACTTCCGGCCGGGCGATCGTGCGTAACCACTAGCCGCGGCGACCTCAGGTTGCGATAGTCCGACCGGTACAGCGAGCGTTCGAGGCAGGAGAGCGAGGCATGAGCGACGGGATCACCCGGCCGGTGCGGCCGGGCCGCGTCACCCTGGACGGACAGCTGGTGTCGTACTGGGAGCGCGAGGCGCAGCGCCTCGAGGCCCTGGCCGGCGCTGCGCGCTGGAACTGGAGCGCACGGAGCCTCCGGCGCAAGGCCGAGCGCGCCCGGGCGGAGGGCGCGCGCTTCGCCGCCCGCGAGGCGGGGCGCCGATCCCCGGCGGCGGATGCCTCCGATCCGGCGGATGGGCCGGAGACGGCATAGCCCCGGCTCAATCGTTCAGCGACGGGTTCAACCTTTGCCGTGGCCTTGGCGTGGGCACGGGCGCTATGGCCCCGCCACCGGGCGGCACCGCCCCGTCCGGGTCGAGACCGGACGTCGTGATGGACCGCACTCAGAAAGCCGCCCTCCTGAGCGCCGGCCTCGGCACCCTGGTGATGGGGCTCAAGTTCGCCGCCTACTGGGTCACCGGCAGCCTCGCGCTGTACTCCGACGCCCTGGAGAGCATCATCAACGTGGTGGCGGCGGTGTTCGCCCTCGTCGCCCTGCGGGTCGCCGCCCGCCCGGCCGATGCCGACCACCCCTACGGTCACCACAAGGCCGAGTACTTCTCCGCCGTGATCGAGGGCGCGCTCATCATCGTGGCGGCGATCCTGATCCTGCGCGAATCCTTCCACGGCCTCCTCGATCCCAGGGCCCTCGACGCGCCCGTGACCGGCCTCCTCGTCAACCTCGTGGCCACGGCGGTCAACGGCGCCTGGGCCGTAATCCTGCTGCGCCGGGGCCGGGCCTGGCGCTCCCCCGCCCTGGTGGCCGATGCGCGCCACGTGATGGCCGATGTCGTCACCTCCGGCGGCGTCCTCGTCGGCGTCGCCCTGGTGGCGGTCACCGGCTACGCGATCCTCGATCCGCTCATCGCCGGGCTGGTCGCCCTCAACATCCTGTGGTCCGGCTGGGGCATGGTCCGCGATTCGGTGAGCGGCCTGATGGACAAGGCGGCGCCGAGCGAGATGGTGGCGCAGATCCGCGACCTCATCTCGACCCACAGCACCGGCGCCCTGGAGGCCCACGACGTCCGCACCCGCCATGCGGGGCAGGCCACCTTCATCGATTTCCACCTCGTGGTGCCGGGCACGATGACGGTGCAGGATTCGCACGCGATCTGCGATCGGCTCGAACAGGCGATCGAAACCGCGATCGAAGGTTCGGTGGTGGTCATCCATGTCGAGCCGGGCGAGCATGCCAAGGGTCGGGGCGTCCCGGTGATCTAGCGGACGAAGCGTCGGTTCCATCGTGGCCGATCCGACGGGCGTCCGTCCGCCGGGCCGTCTCGCCTGCAGAGGCCGTCCGCGCAAAAATGTCGTCCTGCTACTAGACGACCGGTCTAATGTGAGCTAGATCAGCGTCATGGCACAGGCGAGCGGCAACATCGATGTCCGGCAGGGCATCCTCGATACGGCCCACCGCATCGTGGGTGCGAAGGGGTTTTCGGGCGTCGGTCTCAACGAGATCCTGGCCGCCGCACGGGTCCCGAAGGGGTCGTTCTACCACTATTTCGGCTCCAAGGAGGCCTTCGGCGAAGCGTTGCTGGCGGATTACTTCGCGGATTATCTCGCCGATATCGACGCCACCCTGGCGGAGCCAGGCCTCAGCCATGCCGAGCGCCTGATGACCTACTGGCGCAAGTGGCAGGCGACCCAGGGCAGTATCGATCATCAGCGCAAGTGCCTGGCCGTGAAGCTGGCCGCCGAGGTCTCGGACCTGTCCGAGCCGATGCGCCTGGCCCTCAAGGCCGGGACGGCGGGAATTCTCGAGCGGGTGACCCGAGCCATTGAGGCTGGGGTGGCGGACGGGTCTCTGCGGGTCGAGGGCCGCGCCCGGGACGTCGCCGAGACGCTCTATCACCTCTGGCTCGGCGCGAGCCTCATGGCGAAGATCGAGCGCTCCGACGCGCCGTTCGAGGCCGCGTTGGCCACGACCCGGCGGATCCTCGATCCGCATCCGGCCTGATCGCTTGGGCCGGGACGTATACGGGGATTTCGGCCCGCCGGCTTCTAAGACGACCGGTCTACTCAATTGCTACCAATCAAGAGAATCTAATGCGTATCCAACCCACCCACGCCGTCGCGCCCTACCTTCTGCTCGCCGAACTCGGAGCCGCCCTGTTCGGGGGGGCTGCCGCCTCGGCCGAGGAGCGCATCACCCTGGAGGTGATCGGCGCCGTCCGCATGGCCGGGCCGGACACGAGCCGCCGGTCCGCCGCCTCGTCGCAGCGATCCGAAGCCCGGCCGATGCGCGAGACGATCGCGGAGCGCACCGATGCCCCCGTGTGGTCCGTCCGGCACTGACGCGCGGACGAACCGACACGCGACCGATCGGGCAGGTCCTGCGGCCGCCGATCGACACGACCCTTCACGACACCCGAACGTTTCACGGACGGAGAAGACTCATGAAGATCCTGATGGTCCTGACCTCGCACGACACCCTCGGAGACACCGGCCGGAAGACCGGTTTCTGGCTCGAGGAACTCGCCGCGCCCTATTACGTGTTCAAGGATGCGGGCGCCGAACTCGTGCTGGCCTCGCCCAAGGGCGGCCGGCCGCCCCTCGACCCCAAGAGCAATGAACCCGGCTTCCAGACGGACCTGACCCGCCGCTTCGAGGCCGACGGCCAAGCCAACGCCGTCCTGTCGGACACGGTCCGGCTCGATGGCGTGACCCATGATGGCTTCGATGCCGTGTTCTATCCCGGCGGCCATGGTCCGCTCTGGGACTTGGCCGAGGATCCGACCTCGGTGCGGCTGATCGAGAGCACGCTCCAGGCCGGCAAGCCCGTGACCCTCGTCTGCCACGCCCCCGGCGTGCTGCGCCACGCGAAGACGCCCGACGGCGCGCCGCTCGTCGCGGGCAAGGCCGTCACCGGCTTCACCAACACCGAGGAAGAGGCGGTCGGCCTGACCGCGGTCGTTCCCTTCCTGGTCGAGGACGAGCTCAAGCGGAACGGCGGCACCTTCTCCAAGGCGGGCGACTGGGCGCCGTACGTGGTCGCGGACGGCCTGCTGATCACCGGGCAGAATCCGGCGTCCTCCGGCCCTGCGGCCGAGCGCCTGCTCGCGATGCTCGTCAGCGCCTGACGCACCCGGGAAAAGGGCCAGCGGCGACGAGGTCGGAGCGGCGCGGCCGGGCGGGTCAGTCGACCGACACCGTCGCGCCGAAGATCTCCTCGAAGGCGGAGCGCAGTTGCATGTCGACCTCGGCCATCGAGACGAGGTGGCCGAGGTCGACGAGGCTCGTGACGCCATGGCCGGCGATGCCGCAGGGCACGATGCCGGAGAAGTGCGTCAGGTCGGGCTCCACGTTGAGGCTGATGCCGTGGAAGCTGACCCAGCGCCGGACGCGGATGCCGATGGCGGCGATCTTGTCCTCGACGCCGGCGCCCCGCTCCGGCCGCCGGACCCAGACCCCGACCCGGTCCTCCCGCCGCTCGCCGCGGACGTTGAAGGCTTCCAGGGTCGCGATGATCCAGGCTTCCAGAGCGGCCACGTAGGCGCGCAGGTCCCGGCGCCGCCGGTCGAGGTCGAGCATCACGTAGGCCACGCGCTGTCCCGGCCCGTGATAGGTGTACTGCCCGCCGCGCCCCGTCGGATGCACGGGAAAGCGCTCCGGCTCGACGAGGTCGGCCGCCCGCGCCGAGGTTCCGGCCGTGTAGAGCGGCGGATGCTCCAGGAGCCAGACGAGTTCCGGCGCCCGGCCCGCCGCGATGGCCTCGGCCCGCGCCTCCATGGCGGCCACGGCCTCCGCGTAGGGAACGGGCGCGTCGCTGATCCGCCACGCGACCGGCGCCGAGCCGGCCCCGGCGCGAAAGTCCCCCGACGGGAGCGCCAGCCGGGCCGCGGTTATGGTTTCGTTTACCAAGACTTCACCATCGCGCGTGGAAGGTGGACGGAAGGGCGGGCGCCGCGTCGCGCGTTGCCCCGGAACGAGGGGCAGGTCGCGTGGCGGTTTTCGAAGACCTGAAGGTCGATCTTAAGGTGGTGCTCGGACGCAGTCACATGCCGCTGCACATGCTGCTCCGCATGGGCCGCGGTGCCGTGATCGAACTCGAATCCACCGAGTCCGATATGGTCGAGATTCTCGCCAACGACCACCCGATCGCCCGCGGCCAGATCGTGGTGACCGGCAACCGCATCTCCGTGGAGATCACGGAGCTGATCCGTAAGGCCGAGGTGGTGCGCCTCGCGGGCGTGACCATCGGCGAGGGCGCGGTGCCGGTCCTCGAAGGCGGCGTCGATTTCCTCTGATCCCGCCCTCGCGACGCTTGTCGGACGGAAATCCGTCTGTTATTGGCTGCGCCGCGCCCCGAGAGATCGGCCGCCGCAGCCGAGTGAGACAGCATCTCCGGGCCCGGTGACCGACGCGAACGGTGTGTTGACGATGCGGCCATGGCGGAATTGGTAGACGCGCTAGCTTGAGGTGCTAGTCCTGCAAGGGGTGGAGGTTCGAGTCCTCTTGGCCGCACCAACTCAACGGAGTTGGTGTTTCCCTCTGAACTGACGAGGCCGCTACCAGGCCTCCCGAACGTCCCCGACATTTCGATCGAGACCGCTCCGCGTCGGAGCGCGCGTCGCCCTGCGGCGTTCGCTCAGGCCGAGACCGGCACGCGAAGCTTTGCGTAGGTGGCGCGGTAGCTGCGCGGACCGATCAGCGGCAGCAGCAGGTTTCGCGCCCAGTCCGGCATCGTCGCCGTGCGCGACAGGCGATCGGTCATGGCCTGGATATGGCCGACCCGGGGCCGGCGCAGGGCCTCGTAGGCCGGGCCGATGCCGTCCCGGTCCCCTCCCCCCGCCAGCAGGCCGGCCAGCACCAGCGCATCTTCGAGGGCCAAGGCCGCGCCCTGGGCCCAGACCGGCGCGGTGGCATGGGCGGCGTCGCCCATCAGGAGGACGCGACCCTCGGTCCAGTGAGCGACCCGAACTTCCTCGAGCGGAGAGTGGTGGATCGCGTCGGGACGCAACAGGATCCGGTCCAGGGTGTCCTGGACGGGCTGGGGAAACCGATCGAACACCCGGCGCACCGCCGCGAGATCGCGGCCGGCGGCGCCTGCCCCACCGACCGAGGCCCAGCCGTACACCTCGTCGCGGTCCACGGGAATGAGCAGGAAGAGACCGCCGGCGCCGGCCCAGAGCGTCCAGGCGTCGAGCCCCGGATTCCGTGCCATGAAGCGCCAGCTCGCCTGACCCAGGAGCGCTGGGCTGGGTGCCGCCTCCCCGAACACGGATCGCCTGACCGCCGAGTGCACGCCGTCGGCGCCGACGAGCCAGCCGCCCCGCTCGACCGCCCCATCGGCGAGCTCCACGCTCACGTCCCCGGCACTCTGGCGGATGGCGGCGACCGCACGCCCCCGCCGCACGGCGTCCGCGGGCAGTCCGTCCGCCAGGAGGCGCAGGAGATCGCCGCGGCGCACGCAGCGCGGATGCGCTCGCGCGCCCCAGAACGCTCCCTCGTCGACGGCGAACAGCAGACGGCCGCGTTCCGTGCGGTACTCCCGGCGCCGGATGGGCGATCCGACCTGCCCGAGCGCGTCGGCCAGACCGAGCTGCGCCAGGGCCTGCACCGCATTGCCCGGCAGGTTGATGGCGAGGCCGGCTTCTGCGACGTCCGCCCGCCGCTCCAGGACCAGCCCAGGCATCCCGCGGCGGTGTAGCGCCCGCGCCATCGCCAGCCCGGCGATGAGAACCCGGTTCGTCGCGTCATCCGCCATGATGTCTCCCGAGAAATGTCGGCCGCCGTCCTGGATCACATCGACGGTGCCGGTGCCGGGACCGCGTCACGGTCGGCTCGGTCACAATGTTGCTGAGGGCGGGGAACCGGATGCGGTGGCGGACCTTCCTAGAGCGCGGCCGTCTTCGGCCCGGCGCTTGCTACGACCCGAGGCGTGCGGCGCCGGGTGCGGGGCGCTCCGCGCGCGCGTCTCGGCTTCATGGTGAACGAAAGTGGGTTCCATCCCGGGCATTTCTACGTAGGACTTACGCGGAAGCTCGTCGAGCGGTGAGGGAAGCGGGATGCGGTTGATCGACGACGTGGATGCGACGGGCGCCCGGCGAATCCGGCGAAACGCCTACATCTGGTACCGCTTCACCATCCTGGCGGTGCGCGAGATCCTGACCCGGCGCGACACGGTGCACGAGCGCCCCCGACCTCAGCCGCGCCGCCTGTCCTGGTCGAGCGGTCCCAAGGCCCGAGAGTCCTGAGGATCCCGAGGCCTGAGCGGCCGGGAGGCTTCGAACCTCGCCGGCCGTCCGACGCCGCGCATCGGGCGCCGCCGTCGCCCCGGCATCGAGCGGCGCCTCAGCCTTCGAGCCGCTCGTCGCCGAGAAACTCGA
Source organism: Methylobacterium sp. Leaf104 (assembly GCF_001422885.1). Taxonomy (GTDB): domain Bacteria; phylum Pseudomonadota; class Alphaproteobacteria; order Rhizobiales; family Beijerinckiaceae; genus Methylobacterium. Next base: position 222,688 of record NZ_LMMZ01000034.1, read on the forward strand.
TGCCGAAGCCGGACAGGCCGACATAGGCCCGCGAGGACGTCGCGAGGTTGCGGATCGACGAGATCCCGAGGTCGCGCAGAATCTGCGCCCCGAGGCCGACCTCGCGCCACTGCGCGACGCGCTGGGCTTCCGAGCCCTCCTCGGCGATGGGATTGAGCGGCACCCCGGCCGTGCCGTCGCGCAGGTAGACCAGGACGCCGCGGCCTTCCTGCGCGAACCGCCGCATCACCGCCTCGATCTGGCGCCCCCCCTCGATCACGTCGGCCACCACGTTGGAGCGGTGCAGGCGCACCAGCACGTTCGTGCCGTCGCCGATGCGGCCGTGGACGAAGGCGAATTGCTGCACGGTCTCGAAGGGCGTGGTGTAGGCGTAGCCCGTCATCTCGCCGAACTCGGTCTTGACCGGGAAGCTGGAGACCCGCTCGACCAGGGTCTCGCGCGCCTGCCGGTAGGCGATGAGGTCCGCCACCGAGACGCGCTTCAGGTCGTGCTTCTCGGAGAAGGCCGTGATCTGCGGCCCCTTCATCACGGTGCCGTCGTCGTTGGCGAGCTCGCAGATCACGCCCACCGGCGGCAGGCCCGCGAGCTTGCACAGGTCGACCGCCGCCTCGGTGTGGCCGGAGCGCATGAGCACGCCGCCGTCCTTGGCGATGAGCGGGAAGACGTGCCCGGGGCGGACGAAGTCGTCCTCGCCCATGTTGCCGTTGGCCAGAGCCCGGACCGTGTTGCAGCGCTGCTCGGCCGAGATCCCGGTGGTGAGCCCGTGCTTGACGTCCACCGTCACCGTGAAGGCGGTGCCCAAAGGCGCGTCGTTCGAGGCCACCATCGGGTCGAGGCGCAGGCGCCGGGCCTCGGCCCGGGTCAGGGGCGCGCAGACGATGCCGCAGGTGTTGCGGATGATGAAGGCCATCTTCTCCGGCGTGCAGAGAGAGGCCGCGACGACGAGGTCGCCCTCGTTCTCGCGGTCGTCGTCATCGGTGACGACGACGATCTCGCCGCGGGCATAGGCCTCGATGGCTTGCGTGACGTGGGTGTGGGGCACGGGCTGTCTCTTGGCGTTTCGCGGATCGGACGATGGCGGGCGCGGGCGGGGTCAGGCCCGCGCGCCGACCTGTCCCCGATGGCGCAGATAGTGATCGGCGAGGACGCACGCCATCATGGCCTCGGCCACCGGCACGGCGCGGATGCCGACGCAGGGGTCGTGGCGGCCCTTGGTGACGAGGTCGACGTCGCGGTTGTCCCGGGTCACGCTCATGCGTGGCGTGAGGATCGAGGAGGTCGGCTTCACGGCGAAGCGGCAGACCACCGGCTGGCCGGTGGAGATGCCGCCGAGAACGCCGCCCGCATGATTGGCGAGGAAGGTGGGGGCGCCGGCATTGCCCGAGCGCATCTCGTCGGCGTTCTCCTCGCCCCGGAGGGCGGCGGAGGCGAAGCCGTCGCCGATCTCGACGCCCTTCACGGCGTTGATCGACATCATCGCGGCGGCGAGGTCCGCATCGAGCTTGCCGTAGATCGGCGCGCCGAGGCCGGGAGGCACTCCTTCGGCCACGACCTCGATCACCGCGCCCACCGAGGAGCCGTCCTTGCGGATGCCGTCGAGGTAGTCCTCGTAGAAGCGCGCCGTCTCGGGGTCCGGGCAGAAGAACGGGTTGGCGTTCACCGCCTCCCAATCCCAGCGGGAGCGGTCGATGGCGTGCGGACCCATCTGGACCAGGGCGGCGCGGATGACCAGACCGGCCGGCAGGACCTTGCGTGCGACGGCGCCGGCCGCCACCCGCGCGGCGGTCTCGCGGGCCGAGGAGCGACCGCCGCCGCGGTAGTCCCGGATGCCGTACTTGGCGTCGTAGGCGTAGTCGGCGTGTCCCGGCCGGTAGCTGTCGCGGATCTCGGAATAATCCTTCGAGCGCTGGTCGGTGTTCTCGATCTCCAGGGCGATCGGGGTGCCGGTGGTCAGCTGGACGCCGCCGGTGCGGTCGTCGGCGAAGACGCCCGAGAGGATGCGGACCTGGTCGGGCTCGCGCCGCTGGGTGGTGAAGCGCGACTGGCCCGGCTTGCGCCGGTCGAGCTCCGCCTGGATGTCCTCGGCCGAGAGGGGCAGGCCGGGCGGGCAGCCGTCGACGACGCAGCCGAGGGCGACCCCGTGGCTCTCGCCGAAGGTGGTGACGCGAAACAGGTGTCCGAACGTATTGTGCGACATGGCGCCCCCGCTCTAGCGCGGGTTTGGTCCGAGGGCCAGCGGGCGGCCATGCACCGGTCCGGGAGCGACCGTGCGCCAGGACACGCGCCGCGCCTCAGGCGTCGGGCCGCGCCAGCACGCCGCCCGTCGTCGGCTCGCGCACGCCGGTGGTCGACGGGAAGGTGATCGGCAGGCCCTTGAGCGAGCGCACCGCGAGATGCGCGAAGGCCTGGGCCTCCAGGTAGGCCGAGGACCAGCCGATGGCATCCGCCGTCGTGATCTCGGCGCGCAGGTGGTAGTTCAGCAGCCGCACGAGCTCGCCGTTGCGAGCGCCGCCGCCGGCCACGATCCAGCGCGCCGGGATCTCCGGGGCGTGGTCGAGGGCACGGGCCACCGCCCGGGCGGTGAAGGCGGTCAGCGTCGCCGCGCCGTCCTCGGTGGAGAGCTGGCCGGCGAGCTTGTGGGAGAACCAGTTCCGGTCCAGCGATTTCGGCGGGCGCCGGGCGAAGAACGGGTGGATCAGCAGCCAGGCGAGCAGCGGCTCGTCGGGGCGCCCGCGGGCGGCGGTGCGGCCGCCGTCGTCGAGGGGGCGTCCGGTGCGCTCGCGCATCCAGTCGTCGATCAGCGCGTTGCCGGGTCCCGTGTCGAAGGCGATGACGTCGCCGTTCGAGGACAGGATGGTGGCGTTGGCGACGCCGCCGATGTTGAGGATGCCGAGCGCGCCCTCGAAGCCGGAGGCGCGGGCCAGCGCCTGGTGGAACACCGGCACCAGGGGCGCCCCCTGCCCGCCCGCCACCACGTCGGCGTGGCGCAGGTCCGACACCACCGCGATCCCGAGGCGCCGGCTCAGGGCCGCGCCGTCGCCGATCTGCACGCTCATGCGCTGGTCCGGCCGGTGCACCACGGTCTGGCCGTGGAAGCCGATCACGTCGATATCGGACGGCGCGAGGCCGTTGGCGGCGAGAAAGCTCTCCACCGCCTCGGCATGGGCGGCGGTGACGAAGGCCTCGGCCTCGGCGAGGCAGCCCGGCCGGTCCTCGCGGGCGGTGACCCCTTCCGAATCCACCAGCGCCTGGCGCAGCAGGGCCCGGTCCTCCTCGGTGTAGCCGCGGTAGCCCGTCGGCCCCAGGGGTTCAAGGTAGCCGTTGTGGCTCTGGACCACGCGCACCGTCTCGCCGTCGGTCTCGATCAGGGCGACGTCGACGCCGTCGAGGGAGGTGCCGCTCATCAATCCGATCGCGCGCATCATCGTCATGGTGCCCTCCCCGGGCCTCGATGCCCGTGCCTTCCGTCCGCAGCCCTGCTAAGAGCCGGCCAAACATCCCGTGCGGTGCTATCACGCGGCCTTCGGCCCTGTCCCGCGCCGCGATCCAGCAGACCGGAACCTCGCATGTCCCCCGACGCCACCCAGGTTGCCCCCGCCAAGCCCGTCGACGCCTTCGTGCCACGATCCGACTTCCTGAAGGTGCTGACCGAGCGCGGCTACATCCACCAGGGCTCGGACCTCGCCGGCATCGACGCGGCCGCGCGGGAGGGCCGGCTGACGGCCTATGTCGGGTACGATTGCACGGCTGCCTCCCTGCATGTCGGCCACCTCCTGTCGATCATGATGCTGCACTGGCTGCAGGCCACCGGCGGCACGCCGATCACCCTGATGGGCGGCGGCACCACCCGCGTGGGCGACCCGTCGGGCCGCGACGAGAGCCGCAAGATCCTCACCCTCGAGCAGATCGAGGAGAACAAGGCCGGCATCCAGAAGACGTTCGCGCGCTTCCTCACGTTCGAGGGCGGCGGCAACGCCGCGACCATGGTCGACAACGCCGAGTGGCTGACGAAGCTGAACTACATCGAGATGCTGCGCGACATCGGGCGCCACTTCTCGGTCAACCGCATGATGTCGATGGACAGCGTGCGCATGCGCCTGGAGCGCGACCAGGAGCTTTCGTTCCTGGAATTCAACTACATGATCCTCCAGTCCTACGACTTCGTGGAGCTGAACCGGCGCTATGCTTGCGTGCTGCAGATGGGCGGCTCGGACCAGTGGGGCAACATCGTCAACGGCATCGATCTCGGCCGCCGCATGGGCACGCCGCAGCTCTACGGCCTGACCTGCCCGCTCCTCACCACCGCCTCGGGCGCCAAGATGGGCAAGACCGCCGCCGGTGCGGTCTGGCTCGATGCCGGCATGCTGAGCCCGTACGATTACTGGCAGTTCTGGCGCAACACCGAGGACGCCGATGTCGGCCGCTTCCTCAAGCTGTTCACCCTGCTGCCGATGGACGAGATCGCGCGTCTCGAAAGCCTGCCGGGCGCCGGCATCAACGAGGCCAAGAAGGTGCTGGCGACCGAAGCCACCGCCCTGATGCATGGCCGCGAGGTGGCGGATGCCGCCGCCGAGACCGCCCGGAAGACCTTCGTCGAGGGAACGGTGGCCCAGGACCTGCCGAGCATCAACGTCTCGCCCGACCTGCTGGAGGCCGGCCTCGGCGTGCTCTCGGCCTTCGGACCGGACTTCGCCAAGCTGCTGCCCTCCACCAGCGAGGGACGCCGCCAGATCAAGAGCGGCGGCCTGCGCGTCAACGACGTGCCGGTGACGGACGAGCGCGCGGTGCTGCGGACCGGGGACCTCACCGCGGATGGCGTGATCAAGCTCTCGTTCGGCCGCAAGAAGCACGTGCTCGTCCGGGTCGGCTGAGCCGGGCGCGAGGCGCCGGCGGCCTCAAGCCGCGCGCCGCTGCCGGCCGACGAAATCGACGAAGGCCCGGAGCGGCGCCGGAAGGTAGCGCCGCCCGGGATAGTACAGGAACGGCCCGGAGAAGCGGGGCCACCAGGGTTCGAGCACGGCCTCCAGCGCGCCGCTGTCGAGATGCGGCCGGAGCCAGTCCTCGAACAGGGTGAGGATGCCGATTCCGGCGACGGCCGCCTCGACCGCGAGGTCGGTGGCGGCGCCAACGCGCACGATCAGGGGCCCCGACGGGTCGACCCGGACGGTCTCGCCGTCGCGCTCGAATTCCCAGGCCGTCATCGCGCCGCTGGCGAAGCGGCCACCGATGCAGGCGTGGTCGAGAAGATCACGCGGATGCTCCGGGCGTCCCCGCCGGTCGAGATAGGCGGGCGCGGCGACCGTGGCGAAGCGCTGCTCGCGCGGGCCGATCGGCACCGCGACCATGTCCTGCTCCAGCCGCTCGTCGTAGCGGATGCCGGCATCGCAGCCCGCCGCCAGCACGTCGACGAAGCTGTCATCGGCGACCACCTCCAGGCGGATATCCGGATAGGCCGCCAGGAAGGGCGGCACGATCCGGGGCAGGACGAGCCGGGCCGCGCTCACCGGCACGTTGAGCCTGAGGGTTCCGGCCGGACGATCGCGGAACCCGTTGACGACGTCGACGGCCGCCGCGACCTCGCCGAGGGCCGGCTTCAGGCGCTCCAGCAGGCGCAGCCCGGCCTCCGTCGGGACGGTGCTGCGCGTCGTGCGGTTGAGGAGCCGGACGCCGAGGCGGCTCTCCAGCCGGCGCACCGCCTCGCTCAGTCCGGAGGCGCTCGAACCGCTGGCACGGGCACCGTCGCGAAAACCGCCGGCCTCCGCCACGGCGACGAAGGCCACGAGGTCGCTGAGATCCGTCATCGCTGTTCGCCCGTTCGCACGACCCGTGCGGACTGTACCGGATTATCGCGGCCCGTCGCTGGGCCTAGCTGTGCGTGACCCATTCCGGAGAACCCCGATGAAGAACCTCGACCAAGCCGGCACATACAAGCTGGGCGACCGCACGGTGAACCGGCTCGGCTACGGCGCCATGCAACTCGCCGGGCCGCACGTCTTCGGACCGCCCGAGGATCGCGCCCGGGCGGTCGCAATCCTGCGCGCGGCGGTCGCCGGCGGCGTCAACCACATCGACACCAGCGACTTCTACGGCCCGCACGTCACGAACCAGATCATCCGCGAGGCGCTGCACCCCTATCCGGACGACCTCGTCATCGTCACCAAGATCGGCGCGCGCCGCGGCCCGGACGCCTCCTGGAACCCGGCCTTCTCGGCCGCGGCGCTGACGGAGGCGGTCCACGACAACCTGCGGAACCTCGGTGTGGAGGCCCTCGAAATCGTCAACCTGCGCATCATGCTCGACGTGCACGGCCCCGCCGAGGGCTCCATCGCGGAGCCCCTGAAGGTCCTGGCCGACCTCCGGCGCCAAGGGCTCGTCCGCCAGATCGGACTCAGCAACGTGACCCCGCGGCAGGTCGCCGAGGGACGCGCGATCGTGCCGATCGCCTGCGTGCAGAACGCCTACAACCTCGCCCACCGGGCCGACGACGCCCTGGTCGACGACCTCGCCGCGGCCGGCATCGCCTACGTGCCGTTCTTTCCGCTCGGCGGTTTCAGCCCGCTGCAATCGACGACGCTGTCGGAGGTGGCCGCGCGCCTCGGCGCGACGCCGATGCAGGTCGCGCTCGCCTGGCTCCTCGCCCGGTCGCCCAACATCCTTCTGATCCCCGGCACGTCCTCGCCCGAGCACCTGCGCGAGAACTTGGCCGCCGCCGGCCTGACGCTGCCCGAGGACGCCCGCGCCGACCTCGACGGGATCGCGGGCGCGGGCTGAGACGCGTTCAGGCGCACCGGATCCGCGGGCCGTCGGAACTGGCCGGCTCCCCGCCGAACGTCTCACCCGCGACGCGGTTGCGCCCGGCGTGCTTGGCCCGGTAGAGCGCGGCATCGGCCGCCTGGAGCAGGGCGTCCAGCGTCCGTGCACGGATCGGCCCGGCGGCAAAGCCGATGCTCACCGTCATGGCCGGTCGCTCCGGCGTGGAGGGATCGGTCTCGACCGTCCGCCGCATCGTTTCGCCGAGACGGGTGCCGTCCGCCTCGTTGCCGCCCGGGATCAGGCAGACGAACTCCTCGCCTCCGAAACGGGCGAGCACCGGACCGCGCCCGTCGCCGGTGGGCTCGCCGGCCGTCGCCCGCCGCAACAGGGTGGCGAAGCGGACCAGGGCCGCATCGCCGGCGGCATGGCCCTCCAGGTCGTTGATCCGCTTGAAATGGTCAATGTCGAGCATCAGCACGGCCATCTCACGATGCGGTGCGGTCAGGCGTCCCGCCAGATCGAAGAACGCGCGCCGGTTGAGGAGGCCGGTCAGTCCGTCGAGAGTCGCCACCCGGCGCTGGCGCTCCGCCTCGTTGCCGAGTTCCAGGGTGACCACCGCGAGGATCAGGACGGTGTAGATGACCAGGTAGAGCATCAGCCAGAGCGCGGCCCGGGTCTGCGCCTGGTTCAACGGGACGACGATGTCGCGCTGCAGGGCCGAGTCGACGGCGAGAGTCAGGGAGGCGCCCGAGAGCAGCCAGAGCAGGGCGGCGGCCAGCACCCGATTCATCGCCGGCCGCGCCTGCTCGGGCCGCAGCATCTCCACCGACATGGCGAGGCAGTAGGTCGTGAAGCCGAGGGTGGCGACGACGTTGCGCAGTTGCTCCGCCGCGAAGAGGGGCGGCACGAGGCAGGCCGCCGACCAGACCGCCGACGCGGCCCAGACCACGCTCAGCCGATGCGACCGGTGATGCACTAGGCGGATCGCCGCCCACAGGAAGGCGAAGGTCTGGATGAAGCAGACCTGGGCGAGCCAGATCGCCACCCAGTCGGGCGCCGCCTGGCGCAGCATGTAGAGCAGGCACCCGATCGTCGCGCTGGTGGCCGAGGCGGCGACCCAGAGATGGATCCGGACGGAGCGGCAGCTGAGCCAGAGCGCCCAGGCATAGAGGGCGATGCCGACGTCGAGCGCCATCGCGGCGAGGAGCAGGGTGGCGATGTCGAGGGTCAACGCGGCATTCCGTCGTTCGTCTGACGGACGATTAACCCGGTCCGGTTCCAAACCCGCTAACCGGGTCGGACGGGGCCGAACGCCCTCAGCGCTCGATCTCGTTCATCGGCGTGCCGGCCGCGAGCCCGTCATTGCCGCCGCCCGCGCTGAACAGCTTGCGCAGGATGCCGGGCGCGAGGGCCGAGAGCGGGTTCACGCTGACGTCGGGTTTGGCGAGGCGGCCCGAGACGCGGAAGTTCAGGGCGAACAGCCCCTCGTTGCGGCCGCCGCCGAGGAGCTGGCCGAGGATCGGCAGCTGCGAGACGACGTTGTTCAGGCCGTAGAGGGGCACGAAAGTCCCGTTGATGTCGGTGCGTTCCTTGGCGGTGTCGAGGAAGCCCGTCATCGTGAAGCCCATGGCGGGGTTCGAGATCGCGGCGTCGCTGATGTCGATGCGGCTGCCGGTGCGGGTGAAGATCGCCCGCAGGCGATCGAATTCCACGTCGTTGCCGGCATTCTGGACCACGTATTTCCGGCCGCGCGCGTCCGTGACCTCGCTGGTGGCCGGCCCCTGGGCCATGATGCTCGACAGGGCGGGCTCGTTGCGCAGGACGAAGTTGCGGATCTGGACCGAGCCCGGCTGCGGTCCGTCGTTCAGGGCGCTCGTCATGATCAGCTTGCCCCCGTACATGCGCTTGTAGATGTCCGCGAAGCGCAGGGTCGAGCCGGCATCGAGGGTCTCGATGGCGATGCCCGAGACGCCCCGATCGCTGTGGGTGATCTGCGCGGAGAACGGCGCGCTGGTGAACTTGCCCTGGATGCGTCCGCTGCGGATGTCGCGCCCGCGCAGGGCGACCTTGACGGTCGCGTTGGTGAGGGATTCGCCGTTGAAGCCCGTGAGGATGCCGACACTGAGATCGGCGTCGATGTCCTTCGGGGCGGCATCGCGGCCGCCCTTGGCGTCGGAGCCGGCGAGGTTGCGCAGGAAGGGGCGCGCATCGGCCACGGCGCCCTTCACGCCGATTCGGTAGCCGTTGCCGTTGCGCTCGGCCTGCAGGCGCATGTCGTCGCCGGGCGAGAGCTTGAAGCTCGACAGGTCGGCCCGCTCGAAACCGCCCTCGCCGTTCAGCGTGGCGCTGCCCCGCGCCAGCAGGGGCGCGGCTTCGACGGCGAGGTCGCGCAGCTCCAGGCCGCCGCCGGCGGTCTCCTGCATCGTGAAGCTGGCCCGGCCGGGCTTGCCGACCGCCTTGGTGAAGCCCGGCAGCAATCCGTCGCTGCCGGCCCGGGCGAGGTCGGCCTCGATCCGGATCGGCGGCTTGCCGGCTGTGGGCCGCCCGATCGGCACGTTGATCCGCACCGGGATCGTGCCGGACAGGAGCGGCGCCACCGGCAGGCCCTTGCGGGCGCGCAACGCTTCGTCGAGGGCGAGGGCGACGTTGACCTCGCCGGGCGCGCCGGCCTTCGGCTGGCGCAGGTCGACGGTGAGCGCCGACCCCAGCACCCGTCCGTCGCCCTTCAGCGCGAAGGCACCCCGGTCGTAGGAGACCGAGAAGCGGCCGGCATCCAGGCGCTCCTTGCCGAAGGCCTTGTCGACGGCGATGTCGGCCAGCGTCCCCGTCATCGTGACCGGAAGCTCCGGCAGGTCGGGGATGTGCTTGAGGTTGAGCGGGAAATCGATCCGCAGGTCGGCGCTGCCCTTGACGGTGGCCGGGTCGACGTCGACCCCGGTCAGGCTCTTGAACATCTTCGTCTGCAGCAGGGAGACCAGCGCGTCCGCGCCGCCGCCGAGGCGCAGGCCGATCTGCGCCACCATCGTGTCGGGCGTGATCCTGGGGATGACGAAGGAGCCGTCGGAGATCGACAGGGTGCGACTGTCCTGCATGCGCAGGTCGGCGGTGACGTTGCGGATCGTCGTCGTCAGGCCCGTGATGGTGCCGGTGACACGCCCGCGCGTCAGCGGCGGGGCGTCGGCGGAGACCATCAGGCTCGCGTCGGAGACCGCGAAGTCGATATGGACGGCGTTGTCGGGCATCGGCTCGCCGCGGGTGGCGGCGGCGAGTTCGGAGCCGCTCATGTCCACGGTGATGTCCACGGCGTTCACCCGGCCGCCGCGCAGATTGTCGACGAGGTAGTTGCGCGCGGGCGGAACCACGTGTTCCGGCCAGAGGCGAAGGGCCATGCGCGCGTCGGTGTCGGCGGCCACGATGTGCAGGGTCAGACCGTCGTCGTCGGCGGCCGTCCCGATGGTTCCGGTGATCCGGCCGCTCGCCACCCCGGCCCGGACCGAGAAGTCGTCGATGACGACCCCCCCGGCCTTGCCGGTGAGGTGGCTCGAGATCGTGTCCAGGGTCACCGGCTTGTCGCCGGCATTGGCCCCGCGCAGGACCGCATCCTTGCCCGACAGCTCGAGGGTCCAGGCGGATTCCGCGCCCTGCGGCGCGGCGGTCCAGACGCCGGAGAGATGCACCGCGTTGCCGGCCCCGCGATAGTCGAGGGCCTCGAGCTTCATCGCCCGGCCGGCCTCGTCCCAGCTCACCGCGGCCGCGAGGCTGTCGATGGTGACCGGGTTGAAGTCCTTCGCCTCGATGAGAACGCTGCCGCCGCCGGTGCGGATCTCGGCCGTCATCGTCTCGATGCGCCCGGCATCGATGGCCACGTCGGCCTTGGCCGAGAGCTTGAGGTCGGTCTCCACCGGCAGCTTCGACTGGCCGGACAGGAGGAGGAGGTCGTTGATCGGCAGGTCGTCGAGGGTGATGATGCCGGTGCGCTTGGTGCCGCCGGCCTCGTGCAGGTCGCCGCCGAAGCGCCATTCCCCGTGCGGTCCGTCGATGCGCAGCTCGAAGACCCGGGCGTCGCGCACGGCATCCCGTCGGAACAGGCCGTTGACGTGCTCGAAGACGGCGCGTTGGCGGGCATCGTCGTCGATCAGCGTCAGGCGCCCGTTCGTGATCCGCGCCCGGTCGAGGGCGCCGATGACGCCGGCGGAATCCAGCACCACGCCGAAGATCGAGGCGACGCCGGCGGAGATCGGCGAGACGTGCCCGGCGGCGGCATCGACGCTCGGCAGGGTGTGGGGCACCACCGTCCCCGCCTGGCTGCTGTCGGAGGCCGCGAAGGCGATGCTGCCGTTGCGATGGACCAGGGCGGTCATCTGCAGGTCGCGGAACTCGATGGCGCGGGGCTGAACCGCGAGGCGCAGCAGGCTCCAGGTGTCGAGGCTGACCACCGCCAGGGGCGCCCGGACCACGAGGGCGCCCTCCGGGTTGCGGATGTCGAGACCGGCCACCCGCAGGGCGAGGGAATTCTCGGGGTCGATCTCCAGGGCGCTGTCGCTGAGGTTGACGCGCCAGCCGGGACCGATGCTGCCGGCGATGGCCGAGGCCACCCGCTCCGACATGCCGTCGATCCGCAGCGGCCCCATGGCGAGGCGCCCGATCAGCCCGCCGACGGCGATCACCAGGCCGATCACCAGGGCGGCCACGATCCAGAGCAGCGGCCGCCGCCGGGCGGCGGGCCGCGCGGGTCGCAAACCTTTGGCCGTTTCCTGGTCCATCAATCCTTGTGCCGCTGGATCGGAACGTCCCCTCGGGCTATCGAGCGGCTGTCCTACGGGTTTCAGCTTTCGCGGGTCTTTCGCCTTGATCGGTCCCGGTGGGCCGGGGCGTCACGCCCCGTCGCGATGCAACTCCAGAGGCACACCATCAATCGGCCGAAAGGAAGGCATGATGCCCCTCGCTACCGGAGATCAGGCGCCCGATTTCACCCTGGCGGGCGCCGGCGACGAGACGATCAGCCTCGGAGCACTGAAGGGCCGCAAGGCGGTCCTGTACTTCTACCCCAAGGACGACACGAGCGGTTGTACCCTGGAGGCGCAGGGCTTCAACGCCCTCGGCCCCGACTTCGCCGCGGCTGACACCATCGTGATCGGGGTGTCGCCGGACTCGGTCAAGAGCCACGACAAGTTCCGCGCCAAATACGCCCTCACCTTCCCGCTCGCCTCCGACGAGAGCAAGGCGATGCTCGAGGCCTACGGCGTCTGGGTCGAGAAGAGCATGTACGGCCGCAAGTACATGGGCGTCGAGCGGACCACGATGCTCCTCGACCGGACCGGCCGCATCGCGCGGATCTGGCCGAAGGTGAAGGTGCCCGGTCACGCCGAGGAGGTCCTGGCCGCCGCCCGCGACTTGGCATGAAGAGCGACTCGGCATGACGGCGCGATCCGGCAGGGCGACATGACCCGCATGGTGAATCGTCGGACCGGCGCCTTGGCGGTTCGTTAACCCTGATCCGGGCAGAGTGACGCGGTGGATCAGGTCACGCGTCCCATGCCATCGTCCTCTCGGAAAACCTCCTCGAAGACGACCCACGTCGTCTCCGCCGCGCCCGGCGCGACGCTTCGGTCACGCCTCCTCGCCGGAGCGCTGGCCCTCGCGGTCGCCTGGGCCGGCGGAGCGACGTACTACCTCGTCTTCCATGACGAGGTGCTCGCCCGCTTCGTCTCGCAGCAGAGCGCGATCCAGTACGGCTACGAGGAACGGATCGGTGCGCTCCGCCTCCAGCTCGACCGGGTGACGATGGAGCAGGCGGCGGCGCGCGACGGGATCGCCCAGCGCATGGCCGAGCTCGCCCGACGGCAGGCCGCCATGGAGGCGCGCCAGGCCGTGCTGGCGAACCTGGCCGGCGAGACCGGCGCCGCGGCGCTCCCGCCCCCGGCGGTCGAGATCCCCGAGCCGGCGCCGCGACCGCTTCCGGGCGGCAAGCCCTTCCCGACCCCCGACGGCCTGCGGCTGCGGACCGACGCGGAAACCATGCCCGGCCGGCAATCCGCGCGCGCGGCCGAGAGCCGGATCGCGGCCCTGGAGCAGCGCCTCGACGGCCTCGCCGAGGCCCAGTCGCGCGTGCTCGCCAATCTCGGCCTGCGCGCCGGCAAGGGCGCCCAGCGCCTGCGCCAACTCGTGGTCCGCCTCGGCCTCGACCCGGCCCGCTTCGAGCATGAGCGCCCGGCCGGCATCGGCGGCCCCCTGGTGCCCCTGAGCGACGCGTTCGGCGCCTCGCTGGCGGACGTGCAGCGCTCCATCGCCGAGGAGGCGCATCTGCGCCGGATCACCGCCGGCCTGCCGGTGCGCCGTCCCCTCTCCGGCGAGCTCAGCCTGTCGAGCAATTTCGGCGCGCGCCTCGATCCCTTCACCCGCGGTTACGCCATGCATACCGGCATGGACATGCGGGCGGAGACCGGCGAGCCGGCCCGCGCCACGGCGGCCGGACGGGTCACGGTGGCGGATTACAACGGCGGCTACGGCAACATGGTCGAGGTCGACCACGGCCACGGCCTGGTCACCCGCTACGCCCACCTCTCGGCCTTCGACGTGACGCCCGGCCAATGGGTCGAGCCCGGCACGATCGTCGGCCGCGTCGGCTCCACCGGGCGCTCCACCGGCAGCCACCTGCATTACGAGACCCGCATCGACGGCGAGCCCGTCGACCCGGTTCGCTTCCTCAGGGCCGCCGAGGCGCTCTGAGCGGCGATCGGGCGGGCCGCGGCAGGCCCATCCGATCCCTATCGCCTGCAGCGCCCGACGCGCGCCGAGGCCCGGGGAACCCGCACGGGAACCGCGTGCGACATTCCCCAGGATTCGGGCGCGGGTCCCTATTCGATGTCCTCGACCACGTCGGCGCCGCCATAGACGCGCTGGGCCAGGGACGATTCCATGAACGGGTCGAGGGAGCCGTCGAGCACCGCGTCCGGATCGGTGGACTGGGTGCCTGTGCGCAGGTCCTTCACGAGCTGATAGGGCTGCAGCACGTAGCTTCGGATCTGATGGCCCCAGCCGATATCGGTCTTGGCGGCGGCCTCGGCGCTGGCCTTCTCCTCCCGCTTCTTCAGCTCGGCCTCGTACATGCGGGCGCGCAGCATGTTCCAGGCGGTGGCCCGGTTCTTGTGCTGCGAGCGCTCCTGCTGGCAGGCCACCACGATGCCCGTCGGGATGTGGGTGATGCGCACCGCCGAATCGGTGGTGTTCACGTGCTGGCCGCCGGCGCCCGACGACCGGTAGGTGTCGATCCGGCAATCGGATTCCTTGATCTCGATCTCGATCCGGTCGTCGATCACCGGATAGACCCAGACGCTGGCGAAGCTGGTGTGGCGACGCGCGCTCGAATCGTAGGGCGAGATGCGGACCAGCCGGTGCACGCCGGACTCGGTCTTGAGCCAGCCATAGGCGTTGTGGCCCTTGATCAGGAGCGTGGCGCCCTTGATCCCGGCCTCGTCGCCGTCCGACCACTCGACGATCTCGACCTTGTACTTCCGGCGCTCGGCCCAGCGGGCATACATGCGCTGGAGCATGTTGGCCCAGTCCTGGCTCTCGGTGCCGCCGGCGCCCGAATGGACCTCGAGATAGGTGTCGAAGCCGTCGGCCTCGCCGGAGAGCAGCGTCTCGATCTGGCGGCGCGCGGCCTCCTTCTCGACGGCGCGCACGCCGGCCTCGCCCTCCAGGATGGTGGCCTCGTCGCCCTCCATCTCGCCGAGTTCGATCAGCGTGTGGGCATCCTCGAGGTCCTGGCTCAGCTTCTTGATCGCGGTGACGGCGTCATCGAGCTGGGTGCGCTCGCGCATGACCTTCTGGGCCGCCTCGGCGTCGTTCCAGAGTTCGGGGTTCTCGGAAGCCGCGTTCAGCTCCGCGAGGCGTTTCTCGACGGTATCCCAGTCAAAGATGCCTCCTCAGCAGTCCGATCGACTGCTTGGCGGCATCCGAGAGTTGTTCGATCTCGGCGCGCATCTGGTGTTTCGGGCTCGTGGTTCGGGGGTGTGGGACGGGGTGATACCGGGCCGGCCGGATGGTGTAAACGGCGCGCACCCGCGCGCCGCCCCAGGATCGTCGAACGATGCAAGCCCAGAACACCCGGCGGCTCCGGCTTCTCGCGCTGACCGTCCTGGTCATCGCGGCCGGCCTCTTCCTGCGCCTCGTGCCCCTCGGCCTGCCGGCCGCGGTGACGAAGTGGGGCGGCTCGGTGCTCTGGGGCGCGATGGTCTACGGGCTCGTCGGCCTCGTGCTGCCGTGGCCGCGCGGACGTATTCTGGCCCTGGCGGCCGCCATCGCCGTCGCGGTCGAGCTCTTCCGGCTGGTTCACACGCCCGAGCTCGACGCCTTCCGGCTGACGCTGGCCGGCAAGCTGCTGGTCGGGCGGGTGTTCTCGCCCTGGAACCTCGTCGCCTACGCGGCCGGGATCCTGGCCGCGCGCCTGGCCGACCGGCGCTAGCGCAGGGCCGGGCGAACGTAGTCGGGCGGGCCGATGCGGGCCGGGGCCAGGACGTATTCGCGCGGGCGATGGCGCTGGTTCAGCGGGCCTTCGCTGAGGCCGTCGGCGAAGTAATCCGTGCCGGTCAGGCCGAAGCCGCCGCCGTTCATCACGCTCGGCACCGGCACGGCGTTCGGCACGTCCGGGATCGGCCGACCGCTGCTGGGGCTGGTGGGCAGGACGATCGGACCCTGGGATCCGAGAAAGAGGGTCTGCGCGGGGGCGGGAACGCTGAACCCGAGACCGATCAGGCCAGCGGCAATAAGGGCTCGCATCTTCAGCACCACGAGATCACTCCTGCGGGCAGCCTGAGACCGGGAAGCGAGGCGCCCGCGCGCATCATGCTCCATTCCCGCGACGCTGTCCGTGTCCGTTCGGTCGCGCCGCCACGACTTTCAGCAAAGCCCTGTGGGCAAAAGCCCCGTCGAGAGGTGCCCGGAACGACGAAGGCCGGGCGATCGGCCCGGCCCTGAGCCGCGAAGGGGTCCGACGATGGTCTCAGCCCTCGGTCAGCCCTTGTTCAGCCCTTGGCGCGGAGCACCACGGAGCGTTCCTGGAGCACCGGCTCGCAGGTCGAGTAGAAGCCGTTCAGGACGGTCGGGCGCGAATTGCACTCGTATCCGAGGGTCGGCTCGGGCGCCGGCACCGGATCGCGGGCGACGATCGGCTTCGGGGCGCAGGCCCCCGCGGAGGCGCTCAGCACCAGGGCGACGGCAAGGGTCAGGCGACGCATACGATCCTCGGGCCTCGGCGAACGGGCCGCGCGAAACCATCGGGCGCGGCGCGGCGTCGTTCGACCCTGCTGACCTCGCACCGCCGTGACAAGCGCATCGGTGCGTTTCGGCGAGCTTTGCGGGCGCCTGTCTCCCGGCCGCAACAACCGGCCGGGGACCTGCTCAGCCGGCCTTCGACAGCGGGGCCTCGGGCAGCGGCACCACGTTGTGCAGCGTCTTGTCCGAGGTCTCGAAGAAGCGCCGGACGTTGCGCGCCGCCTGCCGGATGCGCTGCTCGTTCTCGACCAGGGCGATGCGGACGTAGTTGTCGCCGTGCTCGCCGAAGCCGATGCCGGGGGCCACGGCCACGTCCGACTTCTCGAGAAGGAGCTTCGAGAATTCGAGGCTGCCCAGCGCCTGATACTTCTCCGGGATCGGCACCCAGGCGAACATCGAGGCGGACGGGGTCGGGATCTTCCAGCCCGTCTTGCCGAAGGACTCGATCAGCGCGTCGCGGCGCTTCCTGTAGATCGAGCGCATCTCGACGATGCAATCCTCCGGCCCGTTGAGGGCGGCGGTCGCCGCGACCTGGATCGGCGTGAAGGCGCCGTAATCGAGGTAGGACTTCACGCGGGTGAGCGCGGCGAGCAGGCGCTCGTTACCGACCGCGAAGCCCATGCGCCAGCCGGCCATGGAGAAGGTCTTGGACAGGGACGAGAACTCCACCGTGCAGTCGATGGCGCCGGGAATCTCCAGGACGGAGGGCGGCGGATCGCCGTCGAAATAGACCTCCGCATAGGCGAGGTCCGACAGGATGATGATCTCGTGGCGCTTCGCGAAGGCGACGAGATCCCGGTAGAAGTCGAGGCTCGCCACGTAGGCGGTGGGGTTCGAGGGGTAGCAGACCACGATCGCCACCGGCTTCGGGATCGAGTGCTGCATCGCCTTCTCGACCGCCGGGAAGAAGGCGGGTGTCGGTTCGGCCGGAACGGAGCGGATGACGCCGCCCGCCATGAGGAAGCCGAAGGCGTGGATGGGATAGCTCGGGTTCGGCACCAGCACCACGTCGCCCGGCGCGGTGATCGCCTGCGCCATGTTGGCGAAGCCCTCCTTCGAGCCCAGCGTCGCCACCACCTGGGTGTCGGGGTTGAGGCTCACGCCGAAGCGGCGCTTGTAGTAGCTCGCCTGGGCGCGGCGCAGGCCGGCGATGCCCTTGGAGGCCGAGTACCGGTCCGTGCGCGGCCGGCCGGCGGTCTCCACCAGCTTGGCGATGACGTGCTTCGGGGCGTCGAGGTCCGGGTTGCCCATGCCGAGATCGATGATGTCGGCGCCGTTGGCGCGGGCCTGGGCCTTGATCCGGTTCACCTGCTCGAAGACGTAGGGCGGCAGGCGCTTGATGCGGTGGAAGTCGGTCATGGCCTTCACGAAGTCCGAAATGGAATTGAGGCGCGGGGTGACGGGCGTCACCGCCGCGCGAAGCTGTCGTCATCCCGAGACGGGAGCGTGGTCTCGTCCGAAGGTCCCTCGAGCGGCATTCGGACGTCCTTTGACGGATCTGCCTTGCGCAGGGCCGTCGCGGAATCCGCACGCCCGGCGAATCTCTAGCAGTTCTGCGGCCCGACGCCGAACGATATCTGGCGGACCCGACGGCCCGATCTGGCGGATCTTAAGGCTTGGCGCCCTGCGCGGCGCTCTCGGCGGAGCGGCCGCGCGCCTCGTTCCGGCCGCGGGCGGCGACGAGCTCGTCCTCCAGGGCCCGCGTGCCCTCCGGCGTCTTGGCGCGGATGGGCCGGGCCGGAGCGGAGACCCCGACGGGCATGAACGCGTCGTCGCCGCGGCGCGACTGCGCGACGAAATCGGGCGCCTTGGCCGGCGGACCCGCCTCGCCGGTGCCGTAGGCGATCCGCATCGGATTCAGGTCGCCGGAACAGCCGGCGAGCAGGATCGCGAACACCAGGCTCGCGACAAACTGAGGGTTGTGAAGCCGGGACATGGGGGAAGTCGGCCGTTTCGGAGTCATGCGCACTGGCGGAACTCCGCGATGGCGCGTTAATTTGTCGGAAACGAGGCCCCCTCGGCCGCGCGGCAGGCGTCGCGCGGTGAAAGGCCGGGCCACACTCGGGGAGAGACGCACGCGTGACGACCGAACGGACGACACCGCTGCCCGACATCGAGGCCCTGTCCCGCAACGCGAGCCTGCTGGTCGAGGAATTCGGCCGGGCCGCATCGCGCTACATGAAGCCCGTCGGCGCGTCGGACGCCCTCCCGGTCGAGGCCGTCGAACCCCCCGAGGAGGTCAAGGACGTGGTGCGCACCCTCGGCAGCGTCGCCGAGACCTGGCTCGCGGATCCCAAGCGGACCGTCGAGGCGCAGACCAAGCTGAGCGAGGCGTTCATCACCCTCTGGGGCTCGACCTGGCAGCGCCTGCAGGGCGAGAGCGCCCCGCCCGTGGCGCAGCCCGAGCCCAAGGACAACCGCTTCGCCCACGCCGAGTGGTCCACCAACCCGATCTTCGACTTCATCAAGCAGAGCTACCTCATCACCTCCCGCTGGGCGGAGGAGCTCGTCGAGGAGGCCGAGGGCATCGACGAGCACACCCGGCACAAGGCGCATTTCTACCTGCGCCAGATCACCGGGGCGCTGTCGCCCTCGAACTTCGTGATGACCAATCCGGAACTGATCCGGCACACCCTGAAGGAGAACGGCGCCAACCTCGTGCGCGGCATGAAGATGCTCGCCGAGGACATCGAGGCCGGCAAGGGCCAGCTCCGGGTGCGCCAGACCGATCCGGGCGCCGGCTTCGAGGTCGGCCTCAACGTGGCGGTGACGCCCGGCGAGGTGGTCTTCCGCAACGACCTGATGGAGCTGATCCAGTACGCGCCGACGACCGACACGGTGCTGAAGCGGCCGTTCCTGATCGTGCCGCCCTGGATCAACAAGTTCTACATCCTCGACCTCAACCCGTCGAAGAGCCTGATCGCCTGGATGGTCGGTCAGGGCCTGACGGTGTTCTGCATCTCCTGGGTCAATCCCGATGCGCGGCACGCCGACAAGGATTTCGAGAGTTACATGCGGGAGGGCATCGAGACCGCGATCGATGCCATCGGGGTCGCCACCGGCGAGAGCGAGGTCTCGGCGGCGGGCTACTGCGTCGGCGGCACCCTGCTGGCCGTGACCCTGGCGATGCAGGCCGCCACCGGCAACAAGCGCATCAAGAGCGCCACCTTCCTGACCACGCAGGTCGATTTCACCCATGCGGGCGACCTCAAGGTGTTCGCCGACGAGGAGCAGATCCGCCTGATCGAGTCGCGGATGCAGAAGCGCGGCTATCTCGAGGGCACCGGCATGGCCACCGCCTTCAACATGCTGCGCCCCAACGACCTGATCTGGTCCTACGTGGTCAACAACTACGTCAAGGGCCAGGCGCCGATGCCCTTCGACCTGCTGTACTGGAACGCCGATTCGACCCGGATGCCGGCAGCCAATCACTCGTTCTACCTGCGCAACTGCTACCTCAACAACACACTCGCGCAGGGCAAGATGATCCTCGGCAACGTACGCCTCGACCTGAAGAAGGTGAAGATCCCGATCTTCAACCTAGCCACCAAGGAGGATCACATCGCGCCCGCCCTGTCGGTGTTCGAGGGCTCCTCGAAGTTCGGCGGCCCGGTCGATTACGTGCTGGCCGGGTCGGGCCACATCGCGGGGGTGGTCAATCCGCCGGCCAAGCCGAAATACGGCTTCTGGACCGGCGGCCCGGCCGTGGGGCGGTTCGAGGACTGGGTGACGGCCGCCACGGAGACCAAGGGGTCCTGGTGGCCCTACTGGTTCCAGTGGCTGGAGCACCAGGCCCCGGCCCGCGTACCGGCGCGGGTTCCCGGCGAGGGCGGCCTCGCCTCCCTCGGGCCGGCGCCCGGGACCTATGTCCGCATGAAGGCGTGAGCGCCGGCAGGGACGCGCCGGGCTGGACCGTCCGCCTGGAGGCGGAGCCGGACCCGATCATGCGCGCCGAGATCCTGGCGCCCCTCGTCGCCCACAACGAAGCCCAGGTGCCGAACGGCAACTGGGGGTTGCTGGCCCTCACCGTGCGGGACGCGGCCGGCGCCATCGTCGGCGGCCTCTGGGGCCGGACCGGCTACGGCATGCTGTTCGTGGAGTTGCTGGCGCTGGGTCCGGCCCGGGACCGCGGGCTCGGCCGGCGCCTGATGCAGGACGCGGAGGCCGAGGCACGCCGGCGCGGCCTCTCCGGAATCTGGCTCGACACCTGGACCTTCCAGGCGCCCGGCTTCTACGAGCGCCTCGGCTTTTCCGAGTGCGGGCGGATCACCGACTATCCGCCCGGCCATGACCGGATCTTCTACGTGAAGCGCTTCGAGTACGGCGGAGCCGCACCGGCTCCGCCGTCCTGAGCGTTCCGCGGCCTCAGAACTTGCGCACCAGCGGGGCCGGGGCGGCGACGACCGGATCGCCGAAGACGTAGCGGAAGCCCACCGAGACGATGTCGGCGCTGCTGTCGGCCACGCCGGCGAAGACGACGTTCTGGACGTTGTAGTCGCGTCCGGGACCGGCGAGGATGCGGCCCTTGTCGACGAAGAAGTGCGAGTAGGCGACGTTGAGGGTCAGCTTCTCGCTCCAGCGGTAGCTTCCGCCGACCGAGACGTTCACCCGGTCGCCGTCGGGCAGGCGCACGGAGCGGTTCGAGAAGTCGATCGGCGAGGATTCGTAGGCGACGCCCGCGCGGACCGTCAGGGCCGGCGACCAGTCGTACTCACCGCCGATCGAGTAGGTGTAGCCGTCCTTGTAGTTGAGGGTCAGCGGCGGCGCCGCGGCCCGCGCCCCGGCCGAGACGATGTTGATCAGCCCGACGCGGCTCCAGTTGTCCCATTCGAAGCCGAGATTGAGGCGCGCCACCGGGGTGATCGCCTGCGTGAGTCCGACGCTCAGCTTCTCGGGGGTGTTGAGCTTGGCCTTGATGTCGCCGCCGAGCGCCGAGAAGGCGCCCGGGAGGATGAGCTGGCCGCCGATGTCGTGGTGCACCGAGGAGCGGTAGCCGACGCCGATGGCGGTGCCGTCGAAGGGCGTGATCAGCGCGCCGGCGGTGAAGCCGACCCCCCAGGAATCGCCCTTGAGGCCCGAGCTCGGCAGGGCGGCCGGGTTGAAGACGGCGGCCGGGATGAAGGCCTGGCGCAGGACGAGCTTGAAGTACTCGATGTTCGGGCCGGCGGCGATCGAGAGCCACTCGTTGACCTTGAAACCGATGACCGGGTTGAAGGCCAGCGAGAAGATGCGGCTGGAGCGGCCATAGAGCTCGCCCGACCAGGTCTGACGCGGCTTGGTCACGAGGCCGAAGGGCGCGCCCGTGGTGATGCCGACCCAGAGGCGGTCGTTGAGCTGGTAAGAGGTGGCGCCCGCTGGGACGATGGCGCCCTGGCCGAGCTCGCCGCTGTCGCCGAGACGGGCGAAGGCCGGGTTCGTGCCCACGTCGGGCGTGATCTTCGCCGACAGGTTGATGAAGCTCAAGTTCTGCTCGGTGACCCAGCCCGGACGCATGGTCACGGTGGCGGGGTTCCAGAACATCGAGGAGACGCCGCCGGAGCCGGACGCGGCGCCGGCCCAGGCGAGACCCTGCGCCTGGGCGCTCTGCTCGCGGATGCCGAAGGCGCCGGCCGAGGCGCCGGCCACGCTGGCGCAGAGGATGGCCGCGGAAACTCCCGATCGCGCGATGTTGCGGAGGGAACGGCCCCGAATCGTGCCCATCATGACGTAAGACCCACCCTTGTTGTTGGCGCTCGCTTGTCCCGTCCCGACTGGGTCGGTCTCGCACCTTGGATGAGACAATGACGCGACCGGCGCGACTTCGCAATCCGGACATCCTCCAATAGAAGCAAAGTATCAACGCAAGAATAACCTGTTTTTTGCGCAATATTGCAGCCTTGGGATCGCCGAGGCCAGGAAGCCGGCAGAATGGTTCACATCTAAACTCTCGTTGCCGTGAGTAAGCGCCGGGCCGGAAAAAACGCTGCCGTCGCATCTCCCAGCGGCGGTGTGACCTTTCGGTGACAAAATCGGCCCGGATCCGCCCCTGACCCGGCGCCGGAGGGGAAGATCGCGCGCCATCCGTCGCGGATTGCCCCTTGCCGGGTATCCCGATGCGATCGATGTCAGACATCGCAACGTCATGCGGAGGCACGAGCGATGAAACTGGTACGGCACGGCGCGAGCGGAGACGAGAAGCCGGGGCTCATCGACTCGCAGGGTGTCCTGCGCGACCTCTCGGCCCATGTGCGCGACATCGCGGGTCCTGCGCTGTCGCGCGAGACGCTGGAGCGCCTGCGCCGGATCGACAGCGCGAGCCTGCCCGCCCTTCCGGCCGACACCCGGCTCGGCCCCTGCGTCGGCGGCACCCGCAACTTCGTCGCCATCGGGCTGAACTTCACCGATCACGCCGCCGAGATCGGCGCCGACATCCCGCCCGAGCCGATCATCTTCAACAAGGCGCCCTCGTGCCTCGCGGGCGCCCACGACCGGGTGATCCTGCCTAAGGGCTCGGCCAAGACCGACTGGGAGGTGGAGCTCGCCCTGGTGATCGGCGCGCGCGCCTCCTACGTGCACGCCAACGAGGCCCTGTCCTACGTGGCCGGTGCCTGCATCTGCAACGACGTCTCCGAGCGCGAGTACCAGATGGAGCGCGGCGGAACCTGGACGAAGGGCAAGGGCTGCCCGACCTTCGGACCGCTCGGTCCCTGGCTCGTCACCCTGGACGAGATCCCCGACCTGAAGAACCTCGCCATGTGGCTCGACGTGAACGGCAGCCGGATGCAGACCGGCTCCACGGCGACGATGATCTTCGATGCCGCGCAACTCGTCGCCTACGTCTCGCACTTCATGATGCTGGAGCCCGGCGACGTCATCACGACCGGCACGCCCCCCGGCGTCGGCATGGCCCGCAAGCCGCCGCGCTTCCTGCGCAGCGGCGACGTGATGACCCTCGGCATCGCCGGCCTGGGCGAGCAGCGCCAGGAGATCGTCGCCTTCGACGATTGGACCGCCAAGGTGGCGGCGGGCGAGCCGACGCATTGAGGACACCCGGCCGGCTTGATTTTCCGGCCGAGATTCGCCTCATGGGGACCATGACCGATACCCTGGCCCCCCTCGCTTCCCGCCCGGCCCCCGCGGCAGCCGCGATCCGTCACGACTGGAGCGTGGCCGAGATCCAGGCGATCCACGACCTGCCGCTCCTCGACCTCGTGTTCCGGGCGGCCGAAATCCATCGTGCGCACAACGATCCGGCCGACATCCAGCGCGCGAGCCTGCTGTCGATCAAGACTGGCGGTTGCCCCGAGGATTGCGCCTATTGCCCGCAATCGGCCCACCACAAGGGCACCGGCATGGCGCGCGAGCGCCTGATGCCGGTGGATGTTGTGCTGCGCGAGGCGGCCGAGGCGAAGGCGGCCGGCGCCCACCGCTTCTGCATGGGCGCGGCCTGGCGCCAGCCCAAGGACGGACCGGAATTCGACGCCGTGCTGGCGATGGTGCGCGGCGTGCGCGGTCTCGGCATGGAAGCCTGCGTGACCCTCGGGATGCTGTCGCCCTCGCAGGCCGAGCGCCTCGCGGAGGCCGGGCTCACCTCCTACAATCACAACCTCGACACCGGCCCGGACTTCTACGGCGACATCATTTCCACGCGGACCTACGCGGATCGCCTGACCACCCTGCAGAACGTGCGCGACGCCGGCATCGGCGTGTGCTGCGGCGGCATCGTCGGCATGGGCGAGGGCGTGAAGGACCGGGCGAGCATGCTCCAGGTGCTGGCGAACCACGCGCCGCACCCGGAGAGCGTGCCGATCAACGCCCTGGTGGCGGTGGAAGGGACGCCGCTCGCGGATCGCCCGGCGGTCGATCCCCTCGATCTGGTGCGGATGTGCGCCACGGCCCGCATCGTCATGCCACGCGCCCGGGTGCGCCTCAGCGCCGGCCGCAAGGGCCTGACCCGCGAAGCGCAGATCCTGTGCTTCCTCGCCGGCGCCAACTCGATCTTCTACGGCGAGCGCCTGCTGACCACGGCCAACAACGAGACCGATTCCGACGCCGAGCTCCTGCGCGACATCGGCATCACCGTGCCGGGCCTGACCCTGGCGGCGGCGGAGTAGCGCCCGTCCGCGACCACCACCGGCTCAGGCGCTGGCGGCGTCCGGGATGGTGATGCGGAAGCAGGTGCCGATGACGGTGTCGTCGAGGCTGAGGCGACCGCCGTTGAGCTCGATCAGCTCCGAGGCGATGGCGAGGCCGAGGCCCGTGCCGCCGGCCCGCGACGAGCCCTTGAACGGCGAGAACAGGTGCTCGCGGGCGCGGGGCGGCAGCCCCGGGCCGTTATCGGCGACGAGGATCTGCGTCTCTCCGGACCCGGGCTGGCCCTGCCGGCGCGCCCTGATGGTGATCTCGGGATTCTGCTGGTCCAGCGGCTCATAGCCGGCGCCCTGGGGACTCAGCGCCTGCACCGCGTTCCGGACGATGTTGGCGAGCGCCCGCGAGAACTGGTCGGGATCGACGAAGATCCGCAATTCGCTCGGGCAGACCTCGTGGATGACGATCTTCGAATCGCGCCCGCGCCCGGCCAGATCCGCCTGTTCGGCGACGATCGGGGCGATCGGCACGAGGCGCCGGTTCGGATTGCGCTCCGTCGCCCGGCCATAGGCCAGGGTCTCCTCGCAGAACCGGATCGCGCGATCCAGGGTGGCGACGAGGCGCGGAGCCACCCGCTGGGCCACGGGGTCGGCGACGCCGTCGAGGCGGTCGCTGAGCAGCTGCGCCGTGGTCAGCAGGTTGCGCAGTTCGTGGTTGATCTTGCTTACCGACAGGCCGAGGCCGGCCAACCGGCGCTTCTCGCGCAGCTCCCGCGCCAGCGCGGTCTCCATGCGGGCCAGGGCGATCTCGGCATGGCCGATCTCGTCGGTGCGGCGGGAGGGCACGATCACCCCGTCGATCGCTTCCGGGTCGTCGGCGAATTCCGTGATGTTCTCGACGAGGCGTCGGACCGGCCTCACGATCGCCCGCTGCAGGACGAAGAAGATCAGGCCGGCCACCGCGGCCGCGAGGGCCATGGACGACAGGGCCAGCCGGATCGAGAAGTCCGCCACCGCCTCCCGGAAGGGACCCGGGTCCATCAGGATCTCGACGAGGTCGATGCCGTCGCGCCCGTGTCCGATCACGCGGATCGGGTCGGGCGATTCCGTGAAGAGGGTGCGGGCCACGCCGCGGATCGAGCGGATCCAGTGCTCCGAGCGCAGGTCGATGATGTCCGAGACCCTGTCGGGCACCGTCTCGTTGGCCAGAAGCCGGCGGGTGCCGTTGCCGCGCACCGCGATGGCGCGGGCGCCGGCGCCGGCGAGCAGGCGTTGGGACAGGCCTTCCGAGACCTGCTGGTCGGGAGCCGCGTCGAGGACGAGCGCGGCGACCTGGGCCGCCGCGATCCGGTCCGAGAGCCACATCCGGCGGTAATTGGCCACCGTCGGCACGTAGATCAGCACCTCGATGAGGGCGACGAAGGCCACGGTGAGCAGGAACAGCCGGCCCGACAGGCCGAGATGCCGGCCGAGCCCGCGCTCGGCCACGGGGGACGTCGCGGCCACCTCCTGCTCGAATTCGACGTGCGACGTCACACCCATCTCGGTACTAGCGTTTCCGGTGTTCCAAGGGCGCGGCGGGTGACGGCGTGAACCTGATCTGGAGAGCGGTTCAGTGGCGTTTTCAGGGCGACGGCTCGAAGCGCGATTGCCCAACAACGCTCCGAACGGCATTAGGCTGCGTCCAGAGATACAACTTTTTAGATCAGATGTATGGCTAAATTCGATCAGGATTCTAGACGGCGCCGGCCCTGTGCGCGACGTCGGACGAATACCGAGATCAGGGCCAATGCGGCCAGCGCGCCGAGGCCGAGCACCATCTTGGGCGTGACGAGGGCGCGCAGCGTCAGGGCGTTCGCGCAATCGAGGCCGTCCGCGGCGAGGCAGGCCGCCTTGGCGCTCTCGTGCGCCAGGACCACGTCCTCGATCGCCGCACCCGTCGAGGCGTAGATGAAGGCGCCCGGCAGGAGGCCGACCAGGGTCGCCAGCACGAAGGTGCCGCGCTTCACCCCGAAGGCGGCCGGCGCCAGGTTCGTCATCCAGAAGGGGAAGATCGGCAAGAGGCGCAGGAACGCGATGTAGCCGAAGGCGTCCTCGCGGAACCCCGCCGCGAGGCCGGCGAGGCGCGGGCCGGCCCGCCGCAGGAGGAGGTCGGAGGCGGGCCCGCGGCCGATGGTGAAGACGATGGCGGCGCCCGTGGTGGCGGAGGCCACGGCCACGAGGGCGCCGGGCACGATCCCGAACAGGAACCCGCACAGCATCGTCAGGAAGAGGGAAGCCGGGACGGACACCACCACGGCCCCGACATAGACGAGGTAGGCCACCACCATCGCGCGGAAGCGGTCCTCGGCGACCCAGGCGTTGAGCCAGGCCCGCGAGGCGAGCAGCCGGTCGAGGCTGAGGAGATGCGAGGCCCCGGAGGCGAGCACCGCCAGCGAGGCGCAGACGAGGAGCAGGAGCGGCCCCCAGCGCAGGAGGCGCTTCAGCCGCGTCGGCGTCCCGGGGCTCGCCGGCGGCGTCGGCGCGCTCACCCGCGCTTGCGCATCCGCAGGATCTTGAAGAACCCGCCCGGGAAGGTCGGCGACACGCCGATGAATTCGACGCCGTTGGCGCGAGCCCAGGCCTCGATCCGGGTCGACTTGAAGGCCGAGGACCAGCCGATCTTGGTGCAGAGCGGCGCCACGATCTCCTCGACCTTGGCCACCGGGCCGGCGGTCTGGCCGAAATGGTTGGCGAGCACGATCTCGCCGCCCGGGCGGACCACCCGCAGGAACTCCGAGAGGGCGGCCTCCGGATCCGGCACCAGGGTGATCAGGAACTGCGCCACCACGGCGTCGAAGCTGGCATCGGCGTAGCCGAGGCGGCAGACGTCCATGACCTGGAGGCCGCGGACGTGACGGAGGCCGCGCCGCAGCACCTTGGCCCGCGCCCGCTTCAGCATGTCCTCGGAGAGGTCGACGCCGCAGACGAAGCTCGCGGGCGGGTAGTAGCCCAGCGACAGGCCGGTGCCGACGCCCGCCTCGAGGATGCGCGGCCCACAGGCCACGGCGGCCTCGACGGCGTCCCGCGCGGCCGGCTCCGTGAGCTTGTCGTAGACGACGTCGTAGACCGGCGCCCAGCGCGCATAGGCCTTGCGCATCAGGGCGGTGCTCGGACCGGCCTCCCGCGGCTCGCTCAGCATGTCGATCTCGTCGTCCTGTGGAGGGATGGGTTTCGTGGGGCGGTTCGTCGGTCAGGCCGCTTCGGCCGCGCCGGTCGCCAACGCGTCGACGCGCCGAATGGTGCCGCCGCCCAGAACGCGGGCGCGCGGACCGTCGTCGGCGTAGATGACGCAAGCCTGTCCGGGCGAGACGCCGTCCTCCGGCGTGGCGAGAACGATCTCGGCCGCGTCGCCCGAGGCGTCTCGGGTCAGGAGGGCCGGCCGGGGCTCCCGGGTCGAGCGCACGCGCACCGCCACGGGCAGGTCCTCGCAGGTCCCGGCGCCGCCGAGCCAGTTCAGGTCGGTGATCCGGATGCGGCTGGTGGCGAGCGCCGCGCGCGGTCCGACCACGACGCGGGCCGTGTCGGGCTCGAGGCGGATGACGTAGAGCGGCTCGCCCACCGCGAGGCGCAGGCCCCGGCGCTGGCCGACGGTGTAGTGGATGATGCCCTCGTGCCGGCCGAGCACCTGCCCGCCGAGATCGACGATCTCGCCGGCCCGCGCCGCGTCGGGCCGCAGCCGCGCGATCACGTCGGCGTAGCGCCCCTGGGGCACGAAGCAGATGTCCTGGCTGTCGGCCTTCTCGGCCACGGCGAGGCCGAGGTCGCGCGCGAGGCGGCGGGTCTCGTCCTTGGGCAGTTCGCCCAGGGGAAAGCGCAGGAAGTCGAGCTGCTCGGCCGTGGTCGCGTAGAGGAAGTAGCTCTGGTCGCGGGCCGGATCGAGGGCGCGGTAGAGCCCGCGTCCGCCGGACGCTTCGGGCCGGCTCGCCACGTAGTGCCCGGTGGCGAGGCAATCGGCCTCCAGGTCGCGGGCCGTGCGCAGGAGGTCGCGGAACTTGATCGAGCGGTTGCACTCGACGCAGGGGATCGGCGTCTCGCCGGCCAGGTAGCTCTCGGCGAAGCGGTCGATCACGGATTCGCGGAAGCGGTCCTCGTAGTCGAGGACGTAGTGCGGGATGGCGAGGGCCTCGGCGACGCGCCGGGCGTCGTGGATGTCCTGGCCGGCGCAGCAGGCACCCTTCCGATGGGTGGCGGCGCCGTGATCGTAGAGTTGGAGGGTGATGCCGACGACGTCGTAGCCCTGGCGCTTCAGGAGCCCGGCCACGACGGAGGAATCGACGCCGCCCGACATGGCGACGACGACGCGCGTCTCGTGCGGAGCCTTGGGAAGATCGAGGGAATTCATCGCGCCAGGGTTTGCCGGAAGGGACCGGTCCGGCCCCGCGCGTGAGTCTATAGCGATCCTGGCCCGGGAGTTCCAGGGAGGCCGCGATGGCGGGTGCGCGCCCGCGCACGGCGTCCGGCTCCGGGCGGAAGCTGCCGGCCCCCCGGCAGGATTTGCCCGGCCGTGCCGGAGCAGGACATCACCTCTTGGAAAAAATCGCGTCCCGTCAAGAGCTTGCGCTCGAAGCCGGCTGGCCTGCGCCTTGCTCGGTCCAGATCCGTAGAGGATTGTCGCCCATGGCTGTGTCGTCGATCGATTGGAACTCCCCGGCCCGGCGCCCGGTCACGCCCGGCGTGGTTCCCTCGCGCGGGTCGGCGACCTTCAGTCTCGACGTGCCCGCGCCCGAACCTCGTCCGCTTGCGTCCGAGGCCCGTGCCCGGGACGACCGCGCGGCGGCCGCGGATCGGAACGAGCGGATCGCATCCGACCGTGCCGCCGACGCGGCGGCCAATCGCGAGGCCGCACAGGCCCGCGACACCGCGAAGGCCGCCGCGGCGGCGCGTTCCACCAAGGCGGAGGAGACCCGCGCCCCGGTGCCGCCCCGCCCCCGCCCCACCGGCGCGCAGGCCAGAAGCGACACGGATTCGCCGCGTCCGGCGGCATCGAACGAAGCACCGGCGGCGCGTCCCGACACGAAGGTCCCGCCCGGGGCGCCCGCGAGCCGGGACCCGGCCGCGCCCGCCCCGGACGACGCATCGCCCCCGAAGGCGGCGACCGGCGAGACGGCTGCGGCCGACACTTCCGAGGACACGGAACTGGCCACGCAGGCCGGTCCCGCGGCGCCGATCGTCCCCTTGCCGATCGCCCCTCCGCCGAGTGCCGCGGCTCAGGCCGCGCAATCGGCCGCGTCGGCCGGATCGGGCGAGGCGGTCCCGGCGCAGGATCCAGCCGGTCCCGCCGCCCCGGTGGTGGCCGCGGGTGCGGAGGTGGCCGGCACGGCGGCTCCGGTCCCGCAGGGGTTGAAGGTCCACGCGCCGGCCGGCCGTGGCGAGGGCTCCGAGGGCGGCGAACCGGGCAACGGCAAGCCGCAGGGTGAGTTCGCCGCCAGCCTCGCGCCGGCCGTGGAGGGCGCCGCCCGCACCGATCTGGCGCCCGCCGCCACGGCGGCGCCGGCGCCGGCGCACGCCAAGGCCACCGAGGCGTCCGCGCCCGGCGTGCCGGCCGCCCCGGCCCAGCCGCCGGTGCCCCTCGGCGCCGTGCCGATGACCATCGGCCTGCGCTCCCTCGCGGGCAGCAACCAGTTCGAGATCCGCCTCGATCCGAAGGATCTCGGGCGCATCGACGTCAATCTCGACATCGACAAGGAGACCGGTGCCGTCCAGGCCCGGCTCGTGGTCGACCGGCCCGAGACCCTGGCCCTGCTCCAGCGCGATGCCAGTAATCTCCAGCAGGCCCTGGCGCAGGCCGGCCTGAATCCCGGAGAGGGCAGCATCAACCTGTCCCTTCGCGGAGACGGCCAGCAAGACGGCCGCTCCAACGGTTCCGGGGGCGACGGGCAGCAATCCGACACGGGCCGGAGCGCGCGCGCCGACAACCCCGACCCGACCCCCATCGCCGCCGTTCCGATGCGCCGCTACGGCGCCCTCTCCGGCATCGACATCCGCATCTGAGGAATCCGAACATGGCTTCAGGCATCACCGGCGCCGCGAGTTCGACCGGGTCGAGCGGCACGACCAAGACCTCCCAGCAGGAACTCGCCGGGAACTTCACCCAGTTCCTGACGCTGCTGACGACGCAGCTCAAGAATCAGAACCCCCTCGATCCCATGGACACCAACCAGTTCACCCAGCAGCTGGTGCAGTATGCCGGCGTGGAGCAGCAGCTGAAGTCGAACGACCGGCTCGATTCGATCCTGAGCAACGCCAAGTCGTCCAGCGCCGCCTCGGCCACGGGCTTCATCGGTCAGCAGATCACGGCGAACGGCACGACGACCGCCCTCAAGGACGGTGCCGCCTCCTGGACCCTGACCCCGGCACGGGCGGCCAAGCAGGCGACGATGACGATCAGCGACGCCAAGGGCAACGTGGTGGCGACGCAGACCAAGGCGCTCACGGCCGAGGCCCAGAGCTTCACCTGGGACGGCCGCACCTCCAGCGGCTTCACCGCGCCTAACGGCACCTACGCGATCAAGGTCGACGCGGTGGACGCCACCGGCGCCAAGATCAAGGTCGACACCAAGGTGAGCGGCACGGTCGACAGCGTCGATCTCAGCGGCTCGGAACCGGTGCTGCTGGTGGGCAAGTCGCGGGTTCCGGTCTCGACCGTGCAGGACATCGGCGCGGGGTTGTCCACATGACCAGCGGGGCGAATCCAATGCGATCGATCCGCTTCAAGATATCTTAAGTGGGTACAAGTAGCTTCCAATCTCGACAGGTCAGTCGAGTTGTAGAGCGTATCATGACCGAACCAAGCCGCCCGAGAGTGAAGTATGTTATCGGGCCTGATGGAAGTCCGTTAACCATTGCGGATCTTCCACCGACCACCACCCGTCGATGGGTCATCCGCCGCAAGGCCGAGGTGGTCGCCGCCGTCAGGGGCGGTCTCCTCAGCCTCGAGGAGGCCTGCCAGCGCTACACCCTCACCACTGAGGAGTTCCTGAGCTGGCAGTTCTCCATCGATCAGCACGGTCTGGCCGGGCTGCGCACCACGCGCATCCAGCACTACCGCCACTGAGCCGGAAGACGGCCGGGCTCAGCGCCCGACCCCGTCCCAGCCCCTCCGAACCCGGAAGCCGCGTCCCCTCACCCGGGCGCGGCTTTCGCGTTTCCGGGGGGCGTTCATGTCCGCGCGCCCCACTTCGTTCACGATTGTTAACCCGGCGCTAACCACGGCCCAGGCAAATTTTGCCGAGCGGGTGCCGGCAGTCCGGCGCCGCGTCTCGGGTGGGTGCGTCGCGTCGTGAAACCGGTCCTCGACCTCGTGACAAAGTTGGGCCCGGCGCGCCTCGCCGCCATGGCCGCCGTCACGATGACGCTGATCGGCTTCTTCGCCTTCGTCATCCTGCGGGTCTCGAAGCCCGACATGGGCGTGCTCTTCGCCGACCTGTCGATGTCCGATTCCTCGGCGGTGATCCGCGACCTCGACGCGCGCGGAATCAAGTACGAGACCAAGGGCGACGCGGGCCAGACCATCCTCGCGCCGCGGGCCGACCTGCCGCGCCTGCGCATGGACCTCGCCGGCAAGGGCCTGCCGAGCGCCGCCGGCGTCGG
Organism: Methylobacterium sp. Leaf104; assembly: GCF_001422885.1. Taxonomy (GTDB): domain Bacteria; phylum Pseudomonadota; class Alphaproteobacteria; order Rhizobiales; family Beijerinckiaceae; genus Methylobacterium. Next base: position 254,415 of record NZ_LMMZ01000034.1, read on the forward strand.
CTACGAGATCTTCGACAAGGGCGACGCCTTCTCGTCGACCAACTTCGTCCAGAACGTGAACCACCTGCGCGCCCTCGAGGGCGAGCTGTCCCGCTCGATCCGCGCCATCGGCCGGGTCCAGGCGGCCCGGGTCCACCTCGTGATCCCCGAGCGGCGCCTGTTCGAGCGCGACCGCGAGACGCCGAGCGCCGCCATCGTCCTGAAGCTGATGGGCGACCTCGACCCCTCCCAGGTCCGAGCCATCCGCCACCTCGCGGCCTCAGCCGTCGAGGGCCTGAAGCCGGAGCGGGTCTCCATCGTCGACGAGCGCGGCCGCCTGCTGGCCGATGGCGCCCGCGGCGCCGAGTCCGAGACCGGGGCCGGCATGGAGGAGAAGCAGGTCGGCATCGAGCGCCGCCTGCGCGCGCAGATCGAGGAGATCGTCGCCGGCATCGTCGGTGCCGGGCGCGCCCGCATCCAGGTCAGTGCGGAGCTCGACCTCAACCGGATCGAGAGCCGGTCGGAGAGCTTCGACCCCGAGAGCCGGGTGGTGCGCTCGACCCAGACCCGCAGCGAGAATTCCCTCACGGGCGGCGCCGAGGGCGCGGTCAGCGTCGGCAACGAGCTTCCGGGCGCCAATCAGCCCGGCCAGGCGCCGGCGCAGAAGGATTCCACGAACAAGAACGAGGAGACCACGAACTACGAGATCTCCCGGGTGACGAAGACCGAGGTCGCCGAGGGCGGTCGGGTCAAGCGGCTCTCGGTGGCGGTGGTGGTCGATGGCGCCTACGTGCCCGGCCCGGACGGCAAGCCCGTCTACCAGCCGCGCCCGGCGGCCGAGGTCGACCGCATCGCCGCCCTGGTGCGCTCGGCCATCGGCTTCGACAAGGCGCGCGGCGATCAGGTCGAGGTGGTGAACCTGCGCTTCGCCGAGACGCCGGCACCGGCCGAGTTCGCCGAGCCGTCGCTGGTCCAGTCGCTGCTGGCCCCCTCGAAGGAGGAGGTCATGCGGATCGTCGAACTCGGCGTCCTGACGATGCTGACCCTGATCGTCCTGATGGCGGTGGTGCGCCCGCTCCTGAAGAAGGTCCTGGCCTCGGAGCCGATCCAGATCGCCCTCCTCTCCGAGGGCGCCGGCGCCCTGGCCGCCGGCGGCGAGGCCCTGATGGCCCCGCCCGACAACCCGACCGCGCGCCTCGTCGATTTCGCCCAGCTCAACGGCAAGGTCCAGGCCGAGACCGTTCAGCGGGTGGTCGACATGGTCCGCGCCAGCCCGAGCGAGACCGTGGAAGTGCTCCGCAACTGGATTCACGAGAACTGATGCGCGCCCTCTCCCCCGCACCGACCAAGAGGCGTTGAGACCATGTCCTCGGGATTGAACATCCAGGCGGAACTCGCCAAGGGCAGCAACGGTGCTTTCGGCGCCATGACGGGCGCCCAGCGCGCCGCCGCGCTCCTCCTGCTCCTCGGCGAGAGCGAGGGCGCGCCGATCTGGCAGATGCTCGACGAGGACGAGGTCAAGCTCGTCTCGCACGCCATGGTGCAGCTCGGCTCGCTGGAAGCCGAGACGGTCGAGAAGCTGATCGTCGACTTCGTCTCCCGCCTCTCCTCCGGCGGCGGCATCACCTCGAATTTCGAGCGGACGGAATCCCTGCTCCTCAAGATCTTCCCGACCGACCAGGTCTCCTCGATCATGGCCGAGATCAAGGGCGCCTCGGGCAAGCGCGTCTGGGCGAGCCTGACCCAGATCGATCCCGAGATCCTGGCCTCGTTCCTGCGCAACGAATACCCGCAGACGGTGGCGGTGGTGCTCTCGAAGGTGCGCTCCGACTACGCCGCCAAGGTGCTGACCATCCTGCCCGAGGAGTTCGCCATCGACGTGCTGAACCGGATGCTGCGGATGGAGACGGTGCAGAAGGAGGCCCTGCGCCACATCGAGGAGACCCTGCGCGTCGAGTTCGTCTCCACCATCGCCCAGACCACCCGGCGCGACGCGCACGAGCTCATGGCGGACGTCTTCAACGCCTTCGACCGGCAGACGGAAGGCCGCTTCCTCACGGCCCTCGACCAGGCCAATCGCGGTTCGGCCAAGAAGATCCGCCAGCTGATGTTCACCTTCGAGGACTTGTTGAAGCTCGATGCCGGCAGCGTCCAGACCCTGCTGCGCAAGGTCGACAACGAGACCCTGTGCCGGGCCCTCAAGGGCGCCGACGAGCGGGTGCGCAACTTCTTCCTGAAGAACATGTCCACCCGGGCGGCCAAGAACATCACCGACGAGATGGGCTCCCTCGGGCCGATCCGCCTCAAGGACGTCGATGAGGCTCAGGCCAAGATGACCGAGCTCGCCAAGGAGCTGGCCGAGAAGGGCGAGATCATGATCGCCAAGTCGAGCGGCGAGGAGGAGCTGGTCTATTGAACGCGCGCCGCTTCCTCTTCGACACCGACTTCCGGCCGAGGCCGGACAACCCCGCCACCGTCAAGGAGGCCGCGGCCCTCGCCGAGACCGTCGCGCGCGCCGAGGCCGAGGGCTACGCCCGCGGCCTGCGCGAGGGCCAGGTCATGGCCGAGCAGCAGATCCAGGCGCGCCTCTCGGACGCCCTCACCCGGCTCGGCCTCGCGGCGGCCGGTCTGATCGGGCAGTCGGACGCGCGCGACCAGGCGCGGGAGGACGAGGCGCTCGACTTCGCCATCCTGCTCGCCCGCAAGGTCGCGGGCGAGGCCCTCGACGCCCAGCCCCTGGCGGCGATCGGCGACGCCGCGCGCGCCGCACTCCAGCACCTGCGCGGCGTGCCCCACCTCGTCGTGCGGGTGCACGAGAGCCTCGTCGACGATTCCGAGGCTCTGGTGAAGCGTCTCGCCCGCGAACGGGGCTTCGAGGGGCGCCTCGTGGTGCTCGGCGAACCCGATCTCGCCCCCGGCGACGCCCGCATGGAATGGGCCGATGGCGGCGTCGTCCGGGACCGGGCCCAGATCGAGGCCGCCGTGCTCGCCGCCCTCGGAATTCCCGCCTGACGCCCCCGCCCGACGCCTCTGCCCGACCCGATCTCCGCTCCGGAAAACCCCTATGTCCGACGATTTCAGCCTGCCCCAGCTCAACGGCGGCGACGCCTCTTTCGACGGCCTCGGCACCGAGTCGATTCGCGAGACGCCGACCACGCCGAAGAGCGCCGCCGACCTGGAGCAGGTCTTCGACGTGCCGGTGGTGGTCTCGGCGGTGCTCGGCTCCTCGCGCATGCCGATCGGCGACCTGCTCCGGCTCCAGCCCGGCGCAGTGCTGGAACTCGACCGCAAGGTCGGCGAGGCCATCGACATCTTCGTGAACAACCGCCTCGTGGCGCGCGGCGAGGTGGTGCTGGTCGAGGACCGCCTCGGGGTCACGATGACCGAGATCATCAAGAGCGACCACTGACACTCCCCGCCCTTCCGGCCGCCGCGCTTCTCGCGCGAAGCCACACCTGACGGAGATTCCGGGCCATGCGGCTACTCATCATCGGACGGCTCAACGGCGAGCTGATCACCGCCTCCAAGATCGCCATGAACCGGGGCGCGGCCGTCACCAACGCCGAGAGCCTCGCCCAGGGGCTCGCGGTGCTACGGGCCAAGGGGGCCGACCTCATCATGATCGACGTCGCCCTGGCGATCCGCGATCTGGTGACGGCGCTCGCCGAGGAGCGCATCCGCACCCCCGTCATCGCCTGCGGCGTCGCCACCGACGCCAAGGCCGCGGTCGCCGCGATCCAGGCCGGCGCGCGGGAATACATCCCCCTGCCCCCGGATCCCGAGCTGATCGCCGCCGTCCTGCAGGCGGTGTCCGAGGACGGGCGCGCCTTCGTGTGGCGCGACGCCTCCATGGAGAAGGTGGTCAAGCTCGCCGAGCAGGTGGCCCGCTCGGAGGCCTCCGTGCTCATCACCGGCGAGAGCGGCACCGGCAAGGAGGTCCTGGCCCGCCACCTGCACGGCAAGTCGAACCGGGCCAACCGGCCCTTCGTCTCCGTCAACTGCGCGGCGATCCCCGAGGCGCTGCTCGAATCGGAGCTGTTCGGCCACGAGAAGGGCGCCTTCACGGGCGCCGTGGCGCGCCGCATCGGCCGCTTCGAGGAGGCTCACGGCGGCACGCTCCTCCTCGACGAAATCTCCGAGATGGACGTGCGCCTGCAGTCGAAGCTGCTGCGCGCCCTGCAGGAGCGGGTCATCGACCGGGTCGGCGGCACCGCGCCGGTGAAGGTCGACATCCGCGTGCTCGCCACCTCGAACCGCAACCTGGTGGAGGAGGTCCGCAAGGGCACCTTCCGCGAGGATCTGTATTACCGGCTCAACGTCGTGCACCTGCGCCTGCCGGCGCTCCGCGAGCGCCCGGCCGACATCCTCGAACTGGCGGCGCACTTCGCCAAGAAATACGCCGAGGTGAACGGGGTGCCGGTGCGGCCGCTCAGCGCCGAGGCGCAGGGACTGGTGCGCGCCAATCCCTGGCGCGGCAACGTCCGCGAACTCGAGAACACCCTGCACCGGGCGGTGCTCCTCGCCTCCGGTCCGGAGATCGGCCCCGACGCCATCCTCACGCCCGAGGGCGACAGCATCGCGCCGGTCGCGGCCGGGCCGGCCGAGCGCGCCGCCCGGGTGGCGGAGGCCGCGACCCGCGGCCTCGTCGGGCAGACGGTGGCGCAGGTCGAGTGCGACCTCATCCTCGACACGCTCGATCATTGCCTCGGCAATCGGACCCACGCCGCCAAGATCCTCGGCATCTCGATCCGGACCCTGCGCAACAAGCTCAACGAGTACGTCGATGCCGGCCTGTCCGTGGCCGAGCCCGGAAGCGTGCGGGCGGTGGCGGCCTACGGCTGACCGCCGGGCTGCCCCGCGCCCCGGGGTGCAGGCCTACGAGGCGCCGTGGACGCGCTCGCCGGCCATCTGGACCGCGTGGGCGCGCTCCAGCTTCTCCAGCGCGTGGAAGCGGGCGATGTCGGCCTCCACGTCGCGGATCGTCTCCTCCACGAGGTGCTGCTGCAGGGCGCTGCGCGGGTCGTTCGGCTCGAGGCCGTCCCGCGCCTGAAGCCGCTCCACCGCCTGCTTGACGACGCCGTAGACCGCTTCCCGCTCGGTGCGGGACATGGTGGGATTGACCGCGCGGGCGATGAGATCGGTGAATTCGGACATGCGGCGGTGCGGGGCGGATCGATGCTCGGGACGGGCTAGAGGCGCTGGTCGTTGACGCCGGCGATGATCAGGGCGATCGAGCTCCAGACGACCAGGCATCCGAAGAAAACGACCATGATGCTGTAGCCGCGCTGTGGGAAGATCGAATCGTCCGGCAGGGCCGGGTCCACGAAGGTCGCGAGGTAGATCTGCTGCTTGTTCGCCGCGATGCGGGCGCGGTCGACCATCAGGTTCGCCGATTCGTTGAGCTTGGTGGCGATGGTGCGCTCGACCTGGAGGCTCTCGTATTCCAGCAGCGCGCGGGTCATGTTGGTGGCGGAATCTGCCCCCGACAGGCCATCGGTGGTCAGCTGGCCCGTGAGTTTCTGGATCTGCTGATCCAGGGCCGCGACGGTCGAGGCCAGGTTCTGGATGCTGCGCGACTTCTCGTCGAGGCTCGATCCGCGCAGGACCGCGAGGTCGGATTCAGCCTTCAGGCGGTCCTTCCGCAAACCGGCGATCGTCGTGAGGGTGGATTCCGCGGCCTTGGCCGGGTCGATGATGCCCCAGCGGTTGCGGAAGACCTGCAGCGCCAGGTGGGCGTTGCGCAGGCGCTCCTGCGCCTTGGCCGCCTCGGCCTCGGCGTGCTTGACCATATCGGCCTGCGCCCGCCGCGAGATCTCGTTGATCAGCGCCTCGCTGCGTTCGACGATCGCGCGGTTGATGGTCAGGGCGTCCTGGGGTGTGAAGGCGCGGACGCTGAGGGTGATGATGCCCGAGAGCACTTCGATCCGCGTGCCGACATGCTTGTTCCAGTACTTGACCAGCTCCTCCATGGGCTCGCCGACGCGGTAGCGCGTCCAGAAGTCGGCTTCCGGTCGCGAGAACATCTTCGAGACCTGCAGGCGCTCCTCCATCGTGGCGACGATCGCCCGGCTCTCGACGAAGTCGCGGATGATGAAGCTGTCCTGGCTGTTGTGCTTCATGATCAGGTCGGAGAACTGCCCGCCCGAGCTTTCCTCCATCGGCTCGACGTTGCCGCGGACGGCGAATTGCGAGATCGCCACGTACTGATCGGCGGCGAAGGCGTAGAAGTAGATCCCCGCGAGGGCGGTCGGCAGCAGCACGAAGAGGCCGAACTGTCGCACCAGGCTCTTGATCAGGTTCTTCGGCTGGCTCGACGGCGGCCGGATCCCGGGCAGCTGGCGCCAGTCCAGCCGCTCCTGCGCCCGGCGCAGGAGCGCGGGGACGCGGCTCCGCGAGACCGGGTCGACGGTTTCGGCATTGCGCCGCAGATCGGGCAGCGAGCGCAGGGCGACGTCGATCACCCCCCGCACGCGATCCTTCTGCTTGACCTCCTCGGCACTCATCAATTCAGGTTCCCGAGACACGGCTCGATCAGGGCAGGCTGAGGAATCACCGTCAGGGACGGCGAGTCTGCACGGGGTTGAGGACGATGCATATGGTCACGCCTGCGGAGCCCCCGCGCCGCCCTCGTGTTGAGCGGAGGACTCCTTCGTTTTTCGGCCCTTTTTAAGGCGCTTCGCCGGGGCGCCGCGTCACGCGGCGGCGGCAGGGAACATCGGTGACGGCATGGAAGACACAGGTGGGACGGCGCGCCCGGCGCGGATCCGCATGGCACGCGCCGGGTTCTCCGAACTCGTGCTCGTCTGCGGCAAGTGCGTCAAGCGTCAGGGACTGAAGAAGGGCTCGGTGCGCCGGCTGCTGCGGCGCGAATTGAAGGCGCGCGTCCCGTCGCGCAAGCTCCGGGTCGTGGAGGTCGGGTGCCTCGGCCCCTGTCCGAAGCGGGCGCTCGCGGCCGCCACCGCGGACAGTCTCGCCAAGCGGCGCATCCACCTGCTTGACCCGGCGGCCACGCCGGCCCAATCGATCGACGCGCTGTTCCCCGATTTCGGCCCCAAAGGCTGCCTAAGCTTGGCGGACGCCCCGACCACGGACCGCTAGGTCGGACCGCGGCGTTCCGGGCGCGGGTGCTCCGGGTGGGGGTGCCGGGAGACCCACCCGGCGGGACGGGGCCGGGCCGGACGTTCCACGGGACGGATTGCGCTCGGACCGACGTTTCTCGAACCGGACGATGCGTGACCGATCGGATGCCTGACGAACTCCGCACCACCGCGACACGCACGGCCGAGCGCCCGGCTTCCCGGCCGCCCTGGCCCGCCCGCCTCGGACGCCACGTCCTGCGCCGCCTGCCCCTGGCCGGAACCCTCCTGGGCCTCGCCCTCGGGATCTGGCTGATCGCCACCAACGATCTCGCCGCCGTCGCCGACGCCTTCGGCCGGGTCGGCCCCGGCGGCCTCGCCGCCATCGTGCTGGTGCGGGTGGCGGTGATCCTGCTGTGCGGGCTCGCCTGGGGCTGCGTGATCCAGGGCCTGACCGGCCTGGGACGCGCCGGCACCGGCGCCTTCGTCCTGCTGCGCTTCGTCCGCGAGGGCATCAACGTGCTTCTGCCCGTCGCCTCCGTCGGCGGCGACGTGGTGGGCGGCCGCCTGCTGACCTTCTGGGGCACCGCCGGCACCCTCGCGGCGGCCTCGATCCTCGTCGACATGCTGTTCCAGGCCGGCACCCAGGCCGTGTTCGCGCTGGCGGGCGTCGGGCTCCTTCTCCAGGTCGGGGGCGAGGCGGCCCAGGCCCTGGCGACCTGGGTCCTGCGGGTGCTCGCGGTCACGGCCCTGCTGCTGGCGGCCTTCCTGGCGGTCCAGCGCAGCCCGGCCGCGCGGGCACTCGGGCGCCGGGCCTTCGGCCGGTTGCGCCGGACCTTTCGCGGCGATGGCGCCGAGGCCTCGCCGGCGGGCGGGGGCGTCTACGACGCCCTCGACGCCGTCTGGGCGCGCGCCCGCTGGGGTCGGCTCGCCGGGTCGATCCTGCTTCACCTCGCCGCCTGGGGGCTCGGCGCCCTGGAGATCTGGATCGCCCTGGCCTGCATCGGCGTCGAGTCGGTGAGCTTCACCGAGGTCGTGGTGATCGAGGCGCTGAGCCAGGCGATCAAGTCGGCGGCCTTCCCGGTGCCGAGCGGCCTCGGGGTGCAGGAGGGCGGCTTCGTCCTCCTCGGCAGCCTGTTCGGCATCGATGCGGGCACCGCCCTCGCCCTGTCGCTGATCAAGCGCGTGCCCGACGTCGTTCTCGGCCTGCCGGCCCTGCTGCTCTGGCAGGCCCTGGAGGCGCGACGCGCCATGATCCTGCCTCCGGCGACGTGACGCGGCCGACATGGATTCCTCACCGCGCGGGCCGTCGGCCGTGCCCGTCGGCCTGGCCGCGACGCTCCTGCCGGTGGCGGCCCTTCTCGGCAGCATCGTCTCCCTCAGCGTCGGCACGTCCTTCGCCAAGCACCTGTTCCCGGTCCTGGGCGCGGAGGGCACCACCACCCTGCGCGTCGGCCTGTCGGCGCTGATGCTGGTGGCGCTCTGGCGGCCCTGGCGCCTGCGCCTGAGCGGTGCCGATCGCCGGTCGCTGCTGCTCTACGGGGCCGTCCTGGGCGCGATGAACCTGCTGTTCTACCTGTCGCTGCGCACGATCCCGCTGGGACTCGCCATCGCCATCGAGTTCTCCGGCCCGCTGACGCTCGCCCTCGCGGTGTCGCGGCGGGCCATCGACTTCGCCTGGATCGCCTGCGCCGTCCTGGGCCTGTCCCTCCTGCTGCCCCTCGGCGGCGTCTCCACCAGGCTCGATCCGATCGGGGTGGGCTGCGCCCTCGGCGCGGCCCTGTGCTGGGCGCTGTACATCGTCTTCGGGCAGCGGGTCGGGCATCTCCACGGCGGGCGGGCGGTGGCCATCGGCATGTCGGTGGCGGCCCTCGTGGTGATGCCCTTCGGGATCGCGAAGGCGGGCGCGCTGCTTTTGGAGCCGGCCATGCTCGGATTCGGCCTCGCGGTGGCGGCCCTGTCGAGCGCCCTGCCCTACACCCTGGAGATGGTCGCCCTGAAGCGGATGTCGAAGCAGAGCTTCGGCGTGCTCCTCAGCCTGGAGCCCGCGGTCGGCTCCCTCGCCGGCCTCGCGATCCTCGGTGAGCGTCTCAGCCCCACCGAGTGGCTGGCGATCGCCCTGATCGTACTGGCATCCCTGGGCAATACGGTGAGCAGCCACCGCGGGCGCGTCGCCGCGGCGGCTGCGATGACCCCGACCTGACCCTTGCCCGCAGAATCGAACGCCCGCCCCAAACGATTCAGGGCCGCCGAAGCGGCCCTGCGCCGGATCGGGGGTCCCGCCGGATGAGGGCCTTTCGCCCCGCCTCAGGCGGCGCGCACGGTCTGGAGGAAGCGGGCGACCTCGGTGTTGAGGTGCTCGGACTGGTGCGAGAGTTCGGAGGCCGCGGACAGCACCTGACCGGCTGCCGTGCCGGTCGCTTCCGAAGCCTGGGCCACGCGCGCGATGTTGCTCGTCACCTCGGTCGTTCCGGTGGAAGCCTGGGCGACGTTGCGGACGATCTCCTGGGTCGCGGCACCCTGCTCCTCGACCGCGGCGGCGATCGAGGTGGCGACCCCGTTGATTTCGCGGATGCGCGTCGAGATCGAGCCGATGGCGGCGACGGCCTGGCCGGTGACGCCCTGGATCTGGCCGATCTGCGTCCCGATCTCCTCGGTCGCCCGCGCCGTCTGCGAAGCGAGTTCCTTGACCTCGGTGGCGACGACCGCGAAGCCGCGTCCGGCCTCGCCGGCGCGCGCCGCCTCGATGGTGGCGTTGAGCGCGAGGAGATTGGTCTGGCTCGCGATGTTCGAGATCAGCCCGACCATGTCGCCGATCCGGGCCGAGGCCTGGCTCAGGGCCTGGACCAGCTGCATCGTCTGGTCCGCCTCGCCGACGGCGGTCTGGGCGAGGTCCGACGAGCCCGAGACCTGCCGCCCGATCTCCTGGACCGAGGAGCCGAGTTCTTCGGCCGCCGCGGCCACCGTCTGCACGTTGGCCGCCGCCTGCTCGGCCGCGGCGGCGACGCTGACGGACTGGTTCGCCGTCTCGGCCGCCGTCACCGTCATGGTCTGCGCGGTCGCCTGCAATTCGGTCGCCGCGGACGAGACCATGCCGACGATGCCGCCCACCGCCTGCTCGAAGGCATCGGCCATCTGGCGCATGCCGGCCTTGCGCTGCTGCTCGGCATCGAGGCGCGCCTGGGCCGTCTCGGCCTCGAGCTGGCGGGCCTGGATCATGTTCTCCCGGAAGACCAGCACGGCGGCCGCCATGGCGCCGATCTCGTCCCGGCGACCGGTCGCCGGGACCTCAGCCGCGGTGTCGCCCGAAGCGAGCCGGCGCATGGCGCCGGTCATGTGCGACAGCGGCCGGCTGATCGCCAGGACCAGCATGACGACGGCGCCGCTCGCGACGAGAGCGGCGAAGAGGACGAAGCCCAGCATCTGGCTCCGCGCATTGTCGTAGGCGCCCTGTGCCTGGGCGCCGCTCGCCGCCGCCGCCGCGACCTCGATCTCCGAGAGCTTGGTCAGGCTGGCCACGACGGTCCGCATCGTGTCGGACATCGTGGTGTTGTACTGCTCCTGCGCCGTCGACAGGTCGCCCCGCTCCGCCGCGGCGAGGCCGTCGGCCTGCTGTGCGAGGTAGGTCGCCAACTGGCGCTCGAAGGTGGCGTAGATCTCGCGGGTCGACGCGGCCTGGATCTGCTGGGCGTAGCGCGCCTGCTGCGTGCCGAGTTCGGCGAGCCGCTGCTGGATCATCGCCAGAGCCTCCGCCTTCTGCTGCGGGGTCTTGGCGGACAGCACGCGGCCGCCGTTGATGCGGATGCGAAGGGTCGCGGCCTGGATCGCCCCGATGGCTTGCGTGGCGGGAAGCCGACCCGTCCGCAGTTCGGTGGCCGCGCTGTTGATGGTCTCGATCTGTTGGTAGGCCAAGGCGGCCAGACCGAAGATCAGGATCAGCATCACCGAGAAGCAGGCGATGAGCTTGCCCTGGAGCGATGTCGCGATACGCATTATTGTTACTCTATCTTATCCCAGATGAAATATTACTCCTCGTAATCCTTTCATGAAATTTCGAACAGGCCGTTAATTCACATCGTACAGAGCGATCGATCAGTCGATTGCACGATAGCCACGTTCTAATACGTATCGACTGATGATACCTGGATCATTGTGCATCTATATTGCTGAAACGCGTCATTTTTATCGTGATCGGTAAGTATGTCCGCGGTCTTCGCACGATTTCGAAACGTCCATCACGAGGGACGATGCCGATCCGCGTGTATTGGCCGGCCGACGCCCGGAGCGGAAGAACCCTCGCTTCCATGGCGACGGCGAGTTCGACCCGGCCGGCCGGTCGTCGCGCCCGGTCTGTCCGATTCGAGATCGGGCTCTGCCGGCCCGGATCCAATCCGATACGCTCAGGCCGCGCCGGATCGTGCGATCGCGCCGAGACGAGATCTGGCCCCGATCAGTCCTGCCGATCCAGCGCCGCGACGATGGCCTCCAGGGCGGTCTTCAGCCCCTCCTCCACGGTCGGATGATAGAAGGGCCGATCGAGGAGGGTCCGCGCGGTCAGCCCGTCCTCGATGGCGAGAGCGAGGAACTGGGCGAGGTGCTCGCAGGCCGGCCCGAGCATCTCGGCGCCCGTCAGGGTGCCGCTGCGATCGGCCTGCAGCCGCAGCGCGCCGGCATTCTCGGCCATGATGCGGGCCCGGCCCTGATTGCCGAAATCCACCGTGCCGAGGACCCTGCCCGCATCCGCGGGATCGTAGGCCTCGCCGACGCTGGCCGCCTGGGGCTCGGTGAAGACCATGGCGAGGCGGGTCCAGGGCCGGGGCGACGCGACGGCCGCCCGGCTCGAGGCGAGGAGACGCGCGGCGTTGGCGCCGGCGATCCGGCCCTGGCGCGCGGCCTCGTGCAGCACCGGCCGGTCGGCATTGGCGTCGCCCGCGATGAAGATCGGCGCGCCGGCGCAGAGCAGGCTGCGTGGATCGAAGTCCGGCAGGCCGTGATCGTCGAGGCGCAGGCCCGCTTCGGCGAGGCCGAGATGCCGGACGTTGGGCGGCCGTCCCGCCGCCGCGAGGACCCGGGCGAAGGTGCCCGTGGCGCGGGTTCCGGCCTCGTCCGTCCAGGTCAGGCGCACGCCGTCTCCCGCGCGGGCGCCCGCCTCCACCGTGCAGCCGAGGCGGAGGCACATCTCTTCGCCGAAGAGGCGGCGGGCCTCGGCGGCGAGGCCGTCGTCGCGCAGGCCGGCGAGATGCGTGCCCGGATCGAACAGGGTGACGGCGACCCCGAGCCGGGCCATGGCCTGCGCCAGTTCGAGGCCGACGGCGCCGCCGCCGAGCACGGCGAGGGTCTCCGGCAGGTCGGCGATCTCGAACAGCGTGTCGCTGGTGAGCAGCCGGTCGCCGAGGTCGCGCAGGGGCTCCGGCACGGCCGGGCTCGATCCGGTGGCGACGACCGCGGCGCGGAAGCGGAGGGTGGTGTGGTCGTCCACCGCCAGGGTGTCGGCACCGCTGAAGCGGGCGCGCCCGGCGATGCGGCGCTCTGCGGGAATGGCGTCGATCTTCTCGAACACCCCGGCCACGAAGCGGTCGCGCTCGCGCCGGACCCGCTCCAGCACGCGGCGGCCGTCCACCCGCACCGGGCCGGCCTCGATGCCGAAGACGCCGGCGTGGCGCGCCGCGTGCGCGGCGTTGGCGGCGGTGATCAGCAGCTTCGAGGGCATGCAGCCCACCCGGGCGCAGGTGGTGCCGCCGGGGCCGGCCTCGATCAGGACGGCGTCGGCGCCGCCGTCGCGGGCGGCGTGGAAGGCGGCGAGGCCGGCGGTGCCGGCGCCGATCACGGCGATGTCACAGGATCTCTCGCGCATCGCGACGGCTCTCGGGTTCGCGCCTCACGACCCCGGCCACCGGAATCGCGGGCCAACCCGCAGGGTTCGGCGAACGTTCCTGTCTGCGGCAACCCGCCCGTCAGTCGGGCTCGGCGAGCAGGCCCTCGACGAAGGACGTCAGGCCGGTGCGGCGGGCGCGCTTCAGCCGCTCGGCGATCAGGATGCCCTCCAGGGAGCGGAAGGCGTCGTCGAGGTCGTCGTTGACGATGACGTAGTCGTATTCGCTCCAGCGCTGGATCTCCAGCCGGGCGTTGGCGAGGCGCTTCTCGATGGTGTCGGGGGAATCCTCGGCCCGGCGCTCGAGGCGGTGGCGCAGTTCGGCCAGCGACGGCGGTAGGATGAACACCGTCACCACGTCCTCGGTGAGCTTGGCCCGCACCTGCCGGGTGCCCTGGTAGTCGATGTCGAAGATCATGTCCCGGCCGGCGCCCAGCACCTTCTCCACGGGCTTGCGCGGGGTGCCGTAGAAATTGCCGTGCACCTCGGCCCATTCGAGCAGGTTGTCGGCGCCGCGCAGGGCGTCGAAGGCCTCGCGGTCGATGAAGTTGTAGTGCTTCCCGTCGATCTCCGAGGGGCGGCGCTGCCGGGTCGTCACCGAGATCGAGAGGTCGAGCCCCCATTTCGGATCGGCGGCGACGGCCCGGGTCAGGGTGGTCTTCCCCGCGCCCGAGGGCGAGGACAGGATGAGGATGAACCCGCGCCGCGCGATCGCCCCGGCATGCGTCGTCAATGCGTCGCGCATCTCTCGAAAAACCTATTCGACGTTCTGAACCTGCTCCCGGAATTGCTCCACCACGGCCTTCAAGTCGAGTCCGATCCGCGAGAGCGCGATGTCATTCGCCTTGGCGCAGAGGGTATTGGCCTCGCGCCCGAGCTCCTGGGCCAGGAAGTCGAGCTTGCGGCCGATGGCGCCGCCCGCGGCCAGCAGCTCGGCCGCGGCGCCGAGATGGGCCTGGAGCCGGTCGAGCTCCTCGCGCACGTCGGCCTTGGCGGCCAGCAGCACCGCCTCCTGGTGCAGGCGGTCGGGATCGAGGGTGCCGGCCTCCAGCAGCGTCGCGACGGTGGCGGACAGGCGCGCCTTGACCGCCTCCGGCCTGCGGGCCGGGCAGGCCTCGGCGGCGGCGGTGAGCCGGGCCATCTCGGCGAGCTGGCCCTCGATCACCGCGAGGAGCGCCCGTCCCTCGGCCCGGCGCGCCTCGACGAGATCGGCCACGAGGCGGATCACCCCCTCGGCGAGGTCGCGGGCCAGGGCCTCCGCGTCGGCGCCCGGCTCCTCGTCGGCTTCGATGACCCCGCGGATGCCGAGGAGCCCGTCGAGGGTGGCGGGCGCCAGCCCCTCGGGCCGGGGCACGCGGGCGATGGCGGCGGCGAGCTGGCCGAGCAGCGCCTCGTTGATGCGCACGCGGGGCGCCGCCTCCGGCCGGGTCAGGTTGAGGGAGAGCTGGCACTGGCCGCGGGCCAGGGTCTTCTGCAGGGCGGTGCGGGCGACCTCGCCGACGGCGTCGTAGCCGTTCGGCACCCGCAGGCGCACGTCGAGCCCGCGCCCGTTCACGCTGCGGACCTCCCAGGCCCATTGCACCGGCCCGGTGGTGCCCGCCGCCCGAGCGAAGCCCGTCATGCTGGAGAGGATCATGGCTGTCTTCGCGTTCGTCCCGCCCCCTGTGGGGAGGCGCTCGGGATGGGGAGGGTCGGGCGATTCTACGGGAGCGGAGGCCGGCGGCGCCAGCCCCGGCTCTGCCCGGTGGAACGGCACACCGTCATGCCGCGGCGCGGCAGGCGAGCCTGGAGCCAAAGGGGCGCGCCGGCGGCGGGCGATCCGGAGCCGCCGACGGTGCGAGGCCCTGGCCCACCTGTGTGTCCGGATCCCGGGCTCCGCTACGCGGCTCCGGGACGACGGGGCGGGTCGTCCGGTTTCGTGGGCGGACGCTACGGCTGCTTGAGCACCGGCACGGTCTTGGGCGAGTTCAGGTCGAAGGTCTTGTTGCGCAGGGGGTCGAGGCGGGTGCCCTCCGAGGCGTCGAAGGCCTTCGGCCGGTTGGCGCCGCCCTCCGGGGTCGCGGCCATGTTGGTGCCCTCGGGGGCGTAGGCCGAGGCGGTGCCGGGGACGGCGGGGGCGCCCGGCGGGTCGGCCTTGTCGACCACCGCGTCCGGCGTCGGCGTCTGGCGGGCGCGCTCGACCTGGCGCCAGCGGGCGACGTTGCGCGAATGGCCCTCCAGGGTCTCGGCGAAGGCGTGGCCGCCGGTGCCGTCGGCCACGAAGAACAGGTCCTTGGTGCGCGAGGGGTTGGCCACCGCCTCCAGGGCGGCCCGGCCCGGGTTGGCGATGGGGCCCGGGGGCAGGCCCTCGATCACGTAGGTGTTGTAGGGCGTCGCGCGCTCGATCTCGGCGCGCTGGATGCCGCGCCCGAGGGTGCCGCGCCCGCCGACCAGCCCGTACACGATGGTCGGGTCCGACTGCAGCTTCATGCGCTTGTTCAGGCGGTTGACGAACACCCCGGCGACCCGGGGCCGCTCGTCGGCCCGGCCGGTCTCCTTCTCGACGATGGAGGCCAGGGTCACCATCTCGGCCGGCGTCTTCACCGGAATCTCGGCCGAGCGGCGCAGCCAGATCTGGTTCAGCACCTCGCGCTGCTTGGCGCGCATCAGGTTGACGATCTGCTGGCGGGTGGCGCCGCGCTCGAACTTGTAGGTGTCGGGCAGGAGCGAGCCCTCGGGCGGGATCTCGTTGACGTCGCCGGTGAGCACGTCGTTGTCGTTGAGGCGCGTCACGATCTGCTCGGAGGTCAGCCCTTCCGGGAAGGTGATGGCGTGCTGCACCTGACGGCCGGAGGCCAGGGTGTCGATGGCCTCGCCGATGCTGGCATGGGCCTTGAACGTGTACTCGCCGGCCTTGAGCGCCTTGCCCGAGAAGCGGGCGGCCCATTCGAACAGGGCGGTGTGGGTGATGACGCCCTCGCGGGAGAGCGCCTCGGCGATCTCGGTGGTGCCGCTGCGGGGCGGGATGACCACGACCTTGTCGGCGGGCAGCGGCCCCGGCTCCTTGGTCTGGCGCTCGAACAGGGTCACGCCGATCATCACGGCGATGGCCAGAACGACCGAGGCGGTGAGCAGGCCGGAGATGCGGGCGAGCAGCCCGCCGCGCTCACGGACCGGACGGTCGGGCGGCGGCGGCGCGGCGGTGGGCTTGATCGCCTCGCTGGGGCTGCGGGGCGACAGGCGGTTGGGCAGGGCCGGCTCGTCGGAGGCGATCGGCGCGGGCGCCGGGGTTTTGTCGCGCTTGCGGAAGAACATGGACATCCTGTTCGGGCCTCAGGTCCCCGCCCCGGCCGCCGCCGGAGTGTTGGGGAATCCGCGCGCCCGAGTCGAGGGGGTGGGCGCACGGGACGGCCATCTTGGCGCGCGAACTTGGTGGGTTTTGTGGCGAAACGTCGGTGGCTACTGCCGAAACCAATCGGCCGCTGGGTGCAGGATAAAAGTCAATCTAAAGTGCACTCATATTTTTGATGCGCATGGACCTTCTTGATCAAATCGACTGCAAGATGTGAATATTTCGGCGTATAGGATTTTTTACCTGTTTTAACACGGCAATGGTATTTATTATCACTAGCTTTAATGTCAACTCCCGTCTCTTTCTTGATTTGTAGGATCATTTTATTTATTGGATTCCAACTTTTATATCCAAGCATTTCCGCAATTTGTGTAATAACAAATGGATATTGAGCGTTCATATTATCCGACTGAGTGATGCCCAATAATGTCGGAAGCTCAGAGTCTAATTCAGCCACACGCTCCAGAACTTCGTAATTTACATTCACTTGACCCTTCGGAATATCATTGCGAATTAGTTTAAAAGCTCGCGCAGCTAAGGCGCGAACTAGTTTTGTATTTACAGATTTAAGCTCTCCGTCGACGGCTAAAGATCGAAATATCCAATCAAAGCTGTCGGTGACTATTGCTTTGACACGGAAATTTTGCCCATTTGAGGCAATCAGATGTTCGCTCTGCAAATCTGTTTTTTCAGCTGCTAATGCGTCCCATTTAACATAATAAATATTTCGGATTGTACCGCTATCCGAAGAAATAATTTTTCCAACATTCTCTATTATTGCTTGGATATTTGGATCTTGAAATCCATATCCAAATATAAATATAGGATGCTCGATAAAATAGGTAAGCAATTTAGCTGAAAGATATTGCTTTCTATCAACAAATGTCTTGTAGTCGTCCTCGGTAAGGACCATAGTTTCAGGCTCTGAGACAGAGCCATGAATCTTGTATATCTCACCAAAGCTATAACTATTGTATTTTAAAACATTTTCTCCAACTATTGCTTCATAACCTTCAAATAGATGCTCAAGAAGCGTATCATAATTTGTCGTGATAACTGCGTGTGGGCGGATTTTCTTGAAGTACTCGATCTCCTCGCTGTATGGAGACGTACTCAAGCTGGAGGGCATAAGCTTAATTAAGTGATCGGCAAGCATGTGTTTAATAAAAATATTGCCATTATCAGCTGATGAGAATAATTGAGACGGAAATTTATTCTTGCCGCCCTTCCAAGCCCAGTCATGAACGCGCTGCGATATTAAAGAGCCGATTTTGATGGTATCGCCATCATGTTTTTGTACATAGTATTGATAGTCTGGCCCTTGATCATCTATCTGCTTAACGCAAAATCGAAGCGCATCGTGCCAACTTGGAGCACTAAAATACCTTCTCGAAAGACCTGCGCCTACGAACAGTATAGGTTGGCACTGATATCGCGAAATGAGATCCTTGATCTCTAGTGAAATGCGCGTCTTATATTCATCGTAATTGGTCGAGTAGGACATGGCCGCCCAGAGTGTTCTTCGCGAACAAGGATGCGACGACCGTAATTTAATTAATCAATGAATCGGACGAACGGTTTTCGTGATCCACATGAAATTTTAGACAGAATTGCAGAAAACCAATCGTCAAGCTCTCATCAATCAATCCACCCGCCGCATGACCAAGCTCGCGTTCGTCCCCCCAAACCCGAACGAATTCGACAGCACCGTATCCACCCGCTTGCGCTTGGCCTCGTGTGGCACGAGGTCGATCGCGGTCTCGACGGAGGGGTTGTCGAGGTTGAGGGTCGGGGGCAGGATGCCGTCGCGGATGGCCAGGATCGAGAAGATCGCTTCCACGGAGCCGGCGGCGCCCAGAAGGTGGCCGATCGAGGACTTGGTGGAGGACATGGAGGCGCGGCCCGCGTGGTCGCCCAGCAGGCGCTCCACGGCCTTCAGCTCCAGCTCGTCGCCCATGGGCGTCGAGGTGCCGTGGGCGTTGATGTAGTCGAGGTCCGAGGCCCGGATGCCGGCGCGCTTCACGGCGGCGCTCATGCAGCGGAAGGCGCCGTCGCCGTCCGGGGCCGGCGAGGTGATGTGGTAGGCGTCGCCGGTGAGGCCGTAGCCGATCACCTCGGCGTAGATCCGGGCGCCGCGGGCCTTGGCGTGCTCGTACTCCTCGAGCACGACGACGCCGGCGCCCTCGCCCATCACGAAGCCGTCGCGGTCGCGGTCGTAGGGGCGCGAGGCCCGGGTCGGGTCGTCGTTGAAGCCGGTGGAGAGGGCGCGGCAGGCGGCGAAGCCCGCGAGCGCGAGGCGGTTCACCGGCGATTCGGCGCCGCCCGCCACCATGACGTCGGCATCGCCGAACTGGATCAGCCGGGCCGCGTCGCCGATGGCGTGGGCGCCGGTGGAGCAGGCCGTCACCACCGCGTGGTTCGGGCCCTTGAGGCCGTGCGCGATCGAGATCTGGCCGGAGGCCAGGTTGATGATGCGGCCGGGAATGAAGAAGGGAGAGATGCGGCGCGGACCCTTGTCGTGCAGGGTCACCGAGGCGTCGTAGATGCCGCCGATGCCGCCGATGCCGGAGCCGACCATGACGCCGGTGGCGCACTGGTCCTCGTAGCGCGTCGGGTGCCAGTCGGCGTCGTTCAGGGCCTCGCCGGCGGCCGCCATCGCGTAGACGATGAACGGATCGACCTTGCGCTGCTCCTTCACCTCCATGAAGGCGTCGGGATTGAAGCTGCCCTCGGAGCCGTCGCCGAAGGGCACGGAACACGCGATGCGGCAGGCCAGGTCGTCGACGGGGAATGCCGTCACGACCTTGGCGGCCGATTCGCCGGCGATCAACCGGCTCCAGGTGGCTTCGACCCCGCTGGCCAGCGGCGTCACCATCCCCAAGCCCGTCACCACTACCCGACGCATCGCGCTATCCCGAACCGGTCCTGTCATCACAACGAATGGCGCGCGGGGTCCGTTTCACGAGACCCCGCTGGCGCGCGACCCGTGGCCTTAAGCGGAGTTCTTCTCGAGGAACTTCACCGCATCGCCGACCGTCTGGATGGTCTCGGCGGCATCGTCGGGGATCTCGACGTTGAACTCTTCCTCGAACGCCATCACGAGCTCGACGGTGTCGAGGCTGTCGGCGCCGAGATCATCGATGAAGTTCGCGCCCTCGACCACCTTCTCCGGCTCAACGCCGAGGTGCTCGACAACGATCTTCTTCACGCGCTCAGCGATATCGCTCATCGGTCTTGGTCCTTAGCTCTTCAAGGTCGTGATGGTGCAAGGATCTTGTTGGTGAAGAGTCTTGCTGGTGGAAGGTCGGTGAAGGTGCCGTGGCCGCCGTCCCGTCCCCGGGACTGGCTGTTCGGATTGAGCGGCCGGTGTGTTCGATCGCGCGTTTCGGGCAAGTCACCGTACTTGTCCAGTCAGTGACCCACGTTTTTCAAACATCCGCAACACGCTGAATCGGCACCCCCCTCGCACGGCAGCCGGGGTGTTAACACAGGGTTCCGACGCTGGCGAGAGCCTGTTCACAACCCGTTCATCGCTGTGGCCTTTTCGAGCCAATCGCCCGTTTTTTGGGCTGTGCGGTGCAGCGAGACGGGGGCGCCGGCGCCTCAGTACATCGCCATGCCGCCGTTCACGTGCAGGGTCTGGCCGGTGACGTAGGCCGCCTCGTCGGAGGCGAGGTAGATCGCGGCCGCGGCGATGTCGGTGCCGGTGCCGAGCCGCCCCATCGGCACGCGCCCGAGGATGCCCTCGCGCTGCTTGTCGTTGAGGGCATCGGTCATCGGCGAGGTGATGAAGCCCGGCGCGATGCAGTTGACGGTGAGGTTGCGGGTGGCGACCTCGGCCGCCAGCGCCTTGGTCATGCCGACGAGGCCCGCCTTGGCGGCGGCATAGTTCACCTGGCCCGGGTTGCCGGTGGCGCCCACCACCGAGCCGATGTTCACGATGCGGCCGTGGCGGCGCTTCATCATGCCCTTCACGGCCGCCCGCGAGAGCCGGAACGCCGCCGAGAGGTTGACGGCGATCACCGCGTCCCACTCGTCGTCCTTCATCCGCAGCACGAGGTTGTCGCGGGTGATGCCGGCATTGTTCACCAGGATGTCGAGGCCGCCGAGCGCCGCCTCCGCCGCCGGCACCAGGGCCTCCACCGAGGCCTTGTCGGAGAGGTCGCCCGGCACGACGTGGACGCGCTCCCCGCCGAGCTCCGCCGCGAAGGCCTCCAGGGCCGCCTGGCGGGTGCCCGAGACGGCGAGGGTCGCCCCCTGCGCGTGCAGGCCCCGCGCGATGGCGCCGCCGAGGCCGCCGGTGGCGCCGGTGACGAGGGCCTTGCGGCCGGTCAGGTCGAACATGGGCTTTCCTGTGGTTCAGCCGAAGGCGGGGAAGGACGCGATGTCGTCGGGGGTGCCGACCGCGCTGGCCGCGGCGCCCGGCGCAATTCGCTTGACGAGTCCGGTGAGCACCTTGCCGGTGCCGATCTCGCTGAACTGGTCGATTCCGGCGGCGGCCATGGCGGCGATGCATTCGCGCCAGCGCACGGTGCCGGTGACCTGGGCGACCAGCGCCTCGCGGATCGCGGCCGGATCGGTGACGGGGCCGGCCAGAACGTTGGCGTAGACCGGCACCACGGGGCTGTGCATCGCGACCTCGACAAGCGCTCTCTGCATACGAGCGGCGGCCGGCGCCATCAGCGAGCAGTGGAACGGGGCCGAGACGTTGAGCATGACGGCCCGCTTGATCCCGCGCGACGGGGCCAGCGCCACCGCGCGCTCGACCGCGGCCCGCTCGCCGGAGAGCACCACCTGGCCGCCGCCATTGTCGTTGGCGACCTCGCAGACCGCGCCCTCGGCGGCGTCCGCGGCGATCGCCTGGGCGGCCTCGGCATCGGCCCCGATCAGGGCCGCCATGGCGCCGGCCCCGGGGGCCACCGCGTCCTGCATGGCGCTGCCGCGAATGCGCAGCAGCCGGGCGGCATCCGCGATGGAGAAGGTGCCGGCGGCGGCGAGCGCGGTGTACTCGCCCAGCGAATGCCCGGCGACGCAGGCCACGTCGCGCTTCAGATCGAGGCCGCGCTCGGCCTCCAGCACCCGCAGCGTCGCGAGGCTCGCCGCCATCAGGGCCGGCTGGGCGTTGGCCGTGAGCGTCAGTTCCTCCACCGGCCCCTCGAACATCAGGCGCGAGAGCGGCTGGCCCAGGGCCTCGTCGACCTCCGCGAACACGTCGCGGGCCTGGTGGAAGTGCTCGGCCAGCGCCCGCCCCATGCCGACCGCCTGGCTGCCCTGGCCCGGGAAGATGCAAGCGCGCGCCATGTGGTGTCCTCGTCGTCGGGCCGGGGTTCCCCAGGCTGGAAGGGCGGCGCAGTCGCACCGCCCGCCCCCTGTGTCAACATGGCACCGCAGCGACGCGGAGCGCCTTCAGCTCTCGTCGCAGAAGTCGACCGTGCCGGAATCGAACCTGTCGGAGGCCCCGACGATCCGCAGCTTACCGGCCTCCAGCCGATCCAGCAGCGACGGTTCGGAGGCGCTGCGCAGGCGCTCCACCACGCGATTGACGTTGGCGCGCATGCAGTTCCCGGTGAAGTCGCCCGGTTTGTCGCGCTGCGACAGCACCGCGGGCACGATCGGCTCGATCATCCGCCCGATCGAGCCCTTGAAGACGATGTTGTGCGGCGAATGGAGCGCGAATTGCCGGAGGATCGTCGAACGTGCGCAACGGGATAGACAGGCCACGGCGCTTGTTGCCCGACGTCAAGGGGTGTATGAGGCGGGCTCAGCCCAGAAATTCCGTCCGAGGAAGGAGCCGTCCGCCATGGCTCGCGTCACCGTTGAAGACTGCATCGACAAGGTCGAGAACCGCTTCGAGCTGGTTCTGCTGGCCAGCCACCGTGCCCGCCTGCTCGCCGCGGGTGCCCCGCTGACGATCGACCGCGACCGCGACAAGAATCCCGTCTGCGCCCTGCGCGAGATCGGCGACGAGACGATCACCGCGGACGACCTCAAGGAACAGCTCATCCACTCGATGCAGAAGTACGTCGAGGTCGACGAGCCCGAGGCCGAGACCGTGCCGCTCCTGTCGAGCTCGCCCGCCGCCGCTGCGGTGGCTCCGCCCTCGTCGAGCGACGACAGCGCGGTTCAGTTCGACCGCATGAGCGAGGAAGACCTCCTGCGTGGCCTCGAGAATCTCGCTCCGCCCACCGAGACGGACGACGAGGCCGAGTAGACCGCTTCCGACCCGATCGGTCATTCGAAGAACCCGGCCTCCGAGCCGGGTTTTTTCGTTTCCGTGGCCCGAATCGCGGCTGATGCGACGCCGTGGGGCTGGCGTGCTTGCGTGCGATGCGGGACACATCAGGGAGCGGGTCCGGGACCGGACCCGCCGCGCGTGAAAGGGTCTTCCGGCGGATGATGCGCCAATACGAACTTGTCGAGCGGGTGAAGCGCTACAATCCCGCGGCGAACGAGGCCCTGCTCAACCGCGCCTATGTCTACGCCATGCGTGCTCATGGCACGCAGAAGCGCGCCTCGGGCGATCCGTTCTTCGCCCATCCCCTCGAGGTCGCCGGAATTCTCACCGACCTCCGGCTCGACGACGCCACCATCGTCGCTGCGGTGCTGCACGACACCGTGGAGGACACGGCCGCCACCCTCGACGAGATCCGCGAGCTGTTCAGCCCGGAAATCGGCGCCCTGGTGGACGGCCTGACCAAGCTGAAGCGCCTCGATCTCGTCTCGAAGCGCGCGGCGCAAGGCGAAAACTTCCGCAAGCTGCTCCTGGCGGTGGCCGCCGATGTCCGCGTGCTCCTCGTCAAGCTCGCCGACCGACTGCACAACATGCGCACGCTCCATCACATGAGAGCGGACAAGCGCGAGCGCATCGCGGAGGAGACCCTCGACATCTACGCGCCGCTCGCCGGCCGCATGGGCATGCAGGAACTGCGCGAGGAATTGGAAGACCTCGCGCTCCGGAACCTCAAACCGGAGATCTACGCCACCATCGAACAGCGCCTTGCCGACCTCTCGGCGAAGTCCGAGCGCCTCGTGGAGAGCATCGAGCACGATCTGACCGCGAAGCTCTCGGCGCAAGGCATCAAGGCCGTCGTCAGGGGACGCCAGAAGCGGCCCTACTCGATCTCGGCCAAGATGGAGCGCAAGTCCGTCGCCTTCGAGCAGCTGTCGGACATCTTCGGCTTCCGGGTCGTGGTCGAGACGCTGGCCGATTGCTACGGCGCGCTCGGCGTCGTCCATACGAGCTGGCCGATGGTTCCGGGCCGGTACAAGGACTACATCTCGACGCCGAAGCAGAACGACTACCGCTCGATCCACACCACGGTGATCGGCCCGAAGAGCCAGCGCGTCGAGCTGCAGATCCGCACCGCCGCCATGGACGAGATCGCCGAGTACGGCATCGCGGCCCACGCCCACTACAAGGAGAGCGGCGGCAAGGACGAGATCGGCGGCGGACATCCCCGCCTCGCGACCGAGAGCGGCGCCTATCAGTGGCTGCGCCGAACGATCGAACTTCTGGCCGAGGGCGATAGCCCGGAGGAGTTCCTGGAGCACACGAAGCTCGAACTCTTTCAGGACCAGGTGTTCTGCTTCACCCCGAAGGGGCGCCTGATCGCTCTGCCCCGCGGCGCGACCCCGATCGATTTCGCCTACGCCGTCCATACCGACGTCGGAAACACGGCAGTGGGTGCCAAGATCAACGGCCGCATGGCGCCGCTGCTGCACGAACTGGTCAACGGCGACGAAGTCGAGATCGCCCGCTCGGACGGTGCCTCACCACCCGCGGCATGGGAATCTCTGGTGGTCACCGGCAAGGCGCGCGCTGCGATCCGGCGGGCGACCCGCTCCGCGGTGCGGCGCCAATATGCCGGCCTCGGCCGCCAGATTCTCGACCGTGCCTTTGAGCGGGCGGCCAAGAGCTTTTCCGAGGACAAGCTGCGCGGTGCGCTTCCGCGCCTCGCCCGCCAGAGCACCGAGGACGTGTTCGCCGCGGTCGGGCGCGGCGAGATGTTCTCCGGCGATGTCGTGCGGGCAGTCTATCCGGACCATAAGGACGAGCGCCGCAGTGCTCCGGCGCCCCTGCCGCAGCCGGCCTCCACGGACGGCGCCGGGCGCCTCAGCCTCGCGAAGGATCAGACCATGCGCCTGACCTTCCCGGAAGGGGCGGGTACGGACCACGGCCGATCGGACGGCATCCCGATCCGCGGGCTCGACAGCGACCTACCGGTCAGCTTCGCACCCAACGGTGGTGCCGTGCCTGGCGACCGCATCGTCGGCATCCTCACCCCCGGGGTCGGCGTCACGATCTACCCGATCCAGTCGGCGGCCCTGGCCGCCTTCGACAACGAGCCCGACCGCTGGCTCGACGTGCGCTGGGACGTCGAGGCCGGGACCAGCGAGCGCTTCCCGGCGCGCCTCGCCCTGCAGTCGATCAATGAACCCGGCGTTCTCGCGCAGATCGCTCAGGTCATCGCCGACCATGACGGCAACATCGACAACGTCTCGATGAAGCGAAAGACGCAAGACTTTACCCAGATCGTCATCGACCTCTCGGTCTGGGACTTGAAGCACCTGAACGCGATCGTGTTCGAGCTTCGTGGCAAGCGGACTGTCAACAAGGTCGAGCGGGTGAACGGGTAGGGCCGGCCGTCGTTGCGGAAGGACCCAGCCTCGGCCCGGCGCTGCCCAGGCCCCGCGCGACCCGCCGGCTGCTTCACTTCCGTCGCATGACCAGGTTTACATCTATTGCGCGCAAACCCGGGATACAGGAATTCCTTGGTTGCAGATCGGAGTCGCGCCAGTAAGAACGACGCGAAATATTATTCTCAAGTCAGCAAAATTTGACTTTTCGCGACGCCGAGCCTTAATCAATCAGAAGGTATTGCAGTCGACATATCAGGGCTGAACGATCAGACCGCAGACTTTTGCGACGCTCGATTTTCCATAATTTCTGCAGCGAGTCCGAGCGAAACAGGCAAAAACTGATCACGCCGCCATAATCATTTCAAATATTCATTCTTTTTCCTCCTGTTAAGTGGATTTTTCGATGAGCGCACAACAGCGCAGCGCCCTGTTTATCGATGGCGCCAATCTCTATGCGGCAACGAAAGCACTCGGCTTCGATATAGACTACAGAAGACTCCTGAGGGAATTCCAATCACGAGATTCGCTGCTCAGGGCCTTCTACTACACCGCAATCGTCGAAGATCAGGAATATTCCTCGATCCGTCCGTTGATCGACTGGCTCGACTACAACGGCTTTCGGGTCGTCACCAAGCCTGCCAAGGAATTCGTCGACTCGATGGGTCGGCGGAAGGTGAAGGGCAACATGGACATCGAGTTGGCGATCGATGCGCTGGAACTCGCTCCTCACATCGACCACATGGTGCTGTTCTCCGGTGACGGAGACTTCCGCTCCCTAGTGGAGGCGATGCAGCGCCGCGGCGTCCGGGTCACCGTCGTCAGCACGATCCAAACGCAGCCCGCGATGATTGCGGACGACCTTCGGCGGCAGGCGGACGAGTTCGTCGACCTGGCGCATTTGATCTCGCGGATCGGCCGCGATCCCGGCGAGCGGGCGTCGCGCGGCCCGGACAACCGGAACAACGGCGATACCGGGACCCGTTCCCGCGGCGAGACGCCGGAACGTTCGGCGCGCCCGAGCCCGGCACTGGAAAGCCGCTACGGCATCCGCCAGGACGACGAGCCGGTGGGCTCGTGAGACTCCCGTCCTCCGGGGTCAGCCCTTGTCGCGCATGATCCGGGCGCGGTCGCGCTGCCAGTCGCGCTCCTTCGAAGCCTCGCGCTTGTCGTGGAGCTTCTTGCCGCGGCCGAGGCCGAGCTCGATCTTGGCCCGGCCGCGCTCGTTGAAATAGATCTTCAGCGGCACGACGGTGAAGCCCTCGCGCTGAGTGGCGCCGATCAGCTTGTTGATCTGCTTGCGGTGGAGCAGCAGTCGGCGCGGTCGCTTGGTCTCGTGGTTGAAGCGGTTCGCCTCGACGTATTCCGGGATGTAGGCGTTGAACAGCATCAGGTCGGTGCCGGACGGACCGGCATAGGCCTCCCCGATGGTCGCCTTGCCCTTGCGCAGGGATTTGACCTCGGTCCCCGTCAGGGCGAGCCCGGCCTCCAGCGTATCGGTGATCTCGTAGTGGTAGCGGGCGGCGCGGTTGTCGGCGACGACGCGGCGGTTCGATTCGGGTTTGGGAGCCATCACAACGTCGGGTCAGGCCGGTCGCGCCATCGCGACCGGGCCGAGGGATATGGTTCTGCGCGGACCGCTTTGCCAGACGGGCTCAGGCGTCGAGAAGGCCCGCGTGACGCAGGGCGGCATCGACGAGCGCCTTCGTCTCCGCGCTGACCGTGAGGAGCGGCAGCCGCACCTCGTCGGTCATCAGGCCGAGGCGTGCGAGGGCATACTTCGCCGGTGACGGATTCGGCTCCACGAACATGCTGGCATGCAGCGGCATCAGCCGATCCTGGATCTGCAGCGCCTTGGCGTAATTGCCGCCGAGTGTCGCGTCCTGCAGGTCGGCGCAAAGCCGGGGCGCCACGTTCGACACGACCGAGATGCAGCCGCAGCCGCCATGGGCGTTGAAGCCCAGAGCGGTCGCATCTTCACCGGAAAGCTGGATGAAGTCTTCACCCATGGCCTGACGCTGCAGGCTGACGCGGTCGAGCTTGGCCGTCGCATCCTTCACGCCGGCGATGTTCTTGAGCTCGTAAAGGCGCGCCATCGTTTCGACGCTCATGTCGACGATGGAACGCCCAGGAATGTTGTACAGGATGATCGGAATGCCGATGGCGTCGTTCACGGCCTTGAAGTGCGCGTAGAGGCCGGCCTGGGTCGGTTTGTTGTAGTACGGCGTGACCACGAGCACGGCATCGGCTCCGGCCCTCTCGGCGTGGCGCGCGCGCTCCACGGCCTCGGCGGTGGAGTTCGAGCCGGCGCCGGCAATCACGGGCACGCGGCCGGCGGCCTCCTCAATGCAGATCTCGACCACGCGGTCGTGTTCGGCATGGCTCAGGGTCGGACTCTCGCCGGTGGTGCCAGTGGGAACGAGCCCGTGGATGCCTTCAGCGATCTGCCAGTTCACGAATTTGCGGAAGGCCGCCTCGTCGAAGGCTCCGTCCTTGAACGGAGTCACGAGGGCGGTCATCGCGCCCCTGAGGCGTCGTGTGGAGGTCTCGGTCATCCTGGCGTTCCCAGCCGTCGGTCTCGTCATGGGCCGGTGTTCCGGCAGCGGCACCGCTTCGCGCGGACGGGCAGACATAGGCCCTCGCCCCCACCGGCGCAAACGCTGCTTTTACGGGGTTAATGCCTTCTTAATGCCCTCTGGGTGAGCTTGAAGGCCTGTCCACGGTGATGGGACTGGAAGAACCATGGTGTTCTCGACGCAGCGCGCAGCCCTGATGCTGGCCTTCAGCCTGGTTTCGGCCGGAGCCATCGCGGCCTCCTCCGGCCCGGAGGCGGATGCCCCGAGCCTACGCCCGGCCAGCGACGCGGTGGCCCCCTCCTCCGCCCTCCCGGAGGCCAAGGTCGCAGACCCGACGGCGGCAGATGCCCTGAAGATCGAGGCGAAGTCGCCCGAGGCCGCGCCGAGCCAGGGCCTCCCCGCTGCCGCGAAGGCCTACGCCTCGGCCGATCCCGAGGCCGGAATTGCCTTTCCGATGCCGGACGCCACCGTCTCCCCGGCGGCGCCCGTCCCGGAAGTGCCCGACTTGAGCCGGGCGGCGCAGGTGGCGCCCGAGATCGACTTGCCGGCTCTGCGCCAGGCGATCGACGCCTATCGCAAGGGGCGTGTCTCCGAGGGCGACCGGCTGCGGGACGGCTTCAAGGATCCGGCGGCGCGCGCCCTCCTCGAATGGGTGGCGATCCGGGCTGGGGCCGGCATCGGCTTCGAGCGCACGGTCGCGTTCACCCGCAGCAATCCGGACTGGCCGGCCGGCCCCCTCCTTCGGCGCCGAGCCGAGGAGGCCCTGCTCACCGAGCGTCGCAATCCTGCAACCGTGAGAGCCTTCTTCGCCGCCTCGCGGCCCGCGAGTGCGCCGGGCAAGTTCGCCCTGGCGCTGGCCTCCAAGGCGGACGGCCTCGACGAGGACGCCGCGGCCCTGGTCCGCGACCTGTGGCGTTCCGAGACTTTCGGCCGAAATCTCGAGGCGAAGGTCCTCGACGCCTTTCCGACGACCCTGACGCGGATCGACCACCGCTACCGGATGGAGCGCGCGCTGCTGAAGGAGGATTACGACACCGCCGGTCGGGCCGCGACCTTGGCCGGCGGCAGCTACGCGACCCTGGTTCGCGCCCGCCGGGCCGTCGAGGACAAGAGTTCGGCGGCCCCCTCCGCCCTCAACGCGGTCCCCCCGTCCCTGCGGAGCGATTCGTCCTACATCCTGTCGCGGGCGCAGTACCTGCGCCGGCACGACAAGTTCGCTGAAGCGGCCGCGATGCTCGCCACGGCACCCTCGAATCCTGACGTCCTGGTCGACGGCGACGAGTGGTGGGTCGAGCGCCGAATCGTCGCGCGCAAGCTCATCGACAGCAACGACCCGGGCGCCGCCTACGCGGTGGCCCGCGCGCCCTGCGCCCGCACCGTCGAGAAGCGGATCGAGGCCGAATTCCACGCCGGCTGGATCGCGCTGCGGTTCCAGGACGACGCCGCCAAGGCGGCGCTGCACTTCGCCGAAGCGGCCCGGATCGCCGAAACACCGATCTCCCTGGCCCGCACCGCCTACTGGCAGGGCCGCGCCGCCGAGGCCCTCGGCCAGGCCGAGGCCGCCAAGGCCTTCTACGAGCGCGCCGCCCTCCAGCCGATCGCGTATTACGGACAGCTGGCGCGGACGAAGCTCGGACGCTCCAGCCTGTCGCTGCGCAGCATCCCTGCGCTCGATACCGCCCAACAGGCCGCTTTCGATCAGCGCCTCTATGTCCGGGCCCTGAAGATGCTCGAGGCGGCTGCGATCCGCGACCTGGCCCTGCCCCTCTACATCGACACCGCCAACCGCCTCACCGATGCGGCCGAGCTGGAAGCGCTCGGAAACGTCGCCGCCGAGCAGCGCAACTCCCGCGCCCTGGTGGCCATCGGCAAGATCGCTGTCCAGCGCGGTCTGCCCCTCGACGCGCATGCCTACCCGACCATCGGCATCCCGAACTACGAGGCCTCCTCCGCCGTGCCCCTCGTGGAGAAGGCGATGGTCTTCGCCATCGCTCGGCAGGAAAGCCAGTTCGACCCGCAGGCCCAGTCCAGCGTCGGCGCACGCGGCTTGATGCAGATGATGCCGGCCACCGCCCAGCGCACCGCGCGCCGGGTCAGCGCGAGCTTCGACACCGACCGTCTGACAAGCGACCCCGCCTACAATGCCCGTCTTGGGCAGGCCCATCTCGGCGAGTTGATGGAAGATTGGCGCGGCTCGTACATCCTCGCCTTCGCTTCATACAATGCCGGCGGCGGCAACGTGAAGAAGTGGATCGACGCCTACGGCGACCCGCGCAAGGGCGGAGTCGATCCAATCGACTGGGTCGAGCGCATCCCCTTCACCGAGACGCGCAACTACGTTCAGCGGGTGATGGAGAACCTGCAAGTCTACCGCAATCGCCTCGACGGCAAGAGCGCCCTCCTCATCGATGGCGACCTTCAGCGCGGAGCGCGCTGAAGGTCGCGTGGTCAGGCGGGCACGGCCGCGCTACTTGGTAGGGTCTCCCCCGCCTACCCTGGATCCGCCGTGCCCGAACCCATCGAATCCGCCGCCATCAC
Source organism: Methylobacterium sp. Leaf104 (assembly GCF_001422885.1). GTDB lineage: Bacteria > Pseudomonadota > Alphaproteobacteria > Rhizobiales > Beijerinckiaceae > Methylobacterium. The sequence goes on from NZ_LMMZ01000034.1 coordinate 284,424, forward strand.
CGCCGCCGTCCTGGTCATCGGTGACGAGATCCTGTCCGGGCGCACCAAGGACAAGAACATCGGCACCATCGCGGATTACTGCACCGCCATCGGCGTCGATCTGAAGGAAGTGCGTATCGTGCCCGACGAGGCCGACTGCATCATTGCCGCCATCAATGCCCTGCGAGGCTCCTACACCTATCTGTTCACCACTGGCGGCATCGGCCCGACCCACGACGACATCACGGCCGACTGCGTCGCCGCCGCCTTCGGCGTGTCGATCGACGTCGACCCGCGCGCGAAGGCGATGCTGCTGGAGCGCCACCGGCCCGAGGACCTGAACGAGGCGCGCCTGCGCATGGCCCGCATTCCGGCCGGGGCCGACCTCATCGCCAATCCGGTCTCCAAGGCGCCGGGCTTCCGCCTAGGCAACGTCATCGTCATGGCCGGCGTGCCGGGTATCATGCAGGCCATGCTCGACAATGTCGGACCGACCCTGGCGACCGGTGCCAAGGTGCTGTCGGAGACCATCGAGGCCGGCAACCTGCCCGAAGGCACCTATGCGGGAGGCCTCGCGGCCATCGCCAAGGCCCACGCGACGGTCTCGATCGGCTCCTATCCGTCGATGACGCCGAATGGATTTGCCAACCGGATCGTCGTGCGCGGCCGGGACGCCGCGGCTTTGGCAGCCGCCCGGGCCGAGGTGGATGCGCTCCTTGGCGAATTGCGCGGCGGCTCACCCGCCTGAACTTCCGCGCTCCCGACGCGCTTCCATCCGAGCGGCCCTCACCGATCGAGGGACACCGGGAGCAGATGTGATGGTCGATGAGCGCGAGGACGGGGTCGACACGATGGCCGAGACCGTCGCGGAGATCGGTCGGCCCGATGCCTTCGTGCTGCACGAGGTCATCCGTCTCGAGGGCGACGAGGAACTCCGCCGCCGGGGTAGTGCCCTATTGCTGTCGGCCGTCGCCGCCGGTCTGACGATGGGATTCTCCCTCATCGTGCCCGGCGTGCTGAAGGCGCACCTGCCCGAGGCGCCCTGGGCCGTCCTGATCACGAGCCTCGGCTACGCCACCGGCTTCCTCATCGTCGTCCTGGGTCGCCAGCAGCTGTTCACCGAGAACACGCTGACGCCGATCCTGCCGCTGCTGCACGACCGGAGCCGGACCACTCTGAGACGGGTCCTCCGGCTCTGGGGAATCGTGCTGACGGGCAACATCGTGGCGACAGCGGCGATCGCGGCAGTGCTCGCCTATTCGGATGCCTTCGAGCCGCGCGTCCACGCCGCGTTCTCGGCGCTCAGCCAGCACGCCATCGGATCTGCCTTCGGCACCACGGTGATCAAAGCCGTCTTCGCCGGCTGGCTCATCGCCCTGATGGTGTGGATGCTGCCGGCGACGGGCTCGGCCGCGCCGTTCGTCATCATCCTCATCACCTGGCTGGTCTCGATGTGCGGACTCAGCCACATCGTCGCCGGCTCGGTCGACGCATTCTACCTCGTCTTCGCCGGCCAGGCGACGATGGTCGACTATGCCTGGCGATTCTTCCTGCCGACGCTCATCGGCAACGTCTTCGGTGGGACCGCCCTGGTGGCGGTGCTGAACTTCGGACAGGTCGCCCCGGAGGTCGAGGAGCAGAAGGCCTCCGACGGCGAGGCGTGACCCGCCATCAATCGACCCGGTCGGGCTGCCCCCGGGCGTAGCCGTGGGAGATCAGCCGATCTCGCCGAAGCGTTCGCCGCTCAGCCTCGCACAGATCGGTCAGGGCATCGGCAACGGCGCGGTGCAGGGCCAGGATCGCGTCGCCCGCCGCCTCCTCCAAGTAGGCGGCGACGATCGCCTCCGCCGGCGCGATCCAGGTGGGCGCGGGGGTGGGGCGGGACTGCATCGACGATCCTGAATGAGAACACATCAGGAACATGCGGCGGATGGCTCCGAATGGTCAACTGGGTCGCGGAGCTTTTCCGAAGGAACGATCCGTCGAGGGGGCCGGCGCACGAAGATGTGCCGGCACCGCCGTCACGCGCGAACCAGTCCCCTGCCCTTCACGGCGGCCGCCAGAGCTTTCAAGTTGCGGTTGAGGTCTGCGATCTCGTTGAGGGCGATCGTCTTGTGGCCGTCCTTGACCGCACGCTCGATGTCGCTGACCTGGTCGGTCGCGATGCGCTTCAGTTCGGCGGCGAGCTGGTCCCGTGTCATCGTCGCTCCTGTCACGGCTGGAGGGTTGCCGATCCGGGATAGCGCAACGTACTTAACCAGCCGTTGTCGGCCTCCGCACCGCACCATCCGATCGCGGCAGAATCCGCGATGCGGCGAAAATCGGTCCGCTACCTGACGCTTCCGAAGGGGGTGTGTCCTGTGGGGCATAGTGCGTCGTGACAACCCCGGGTAGCTTGACGGCAATCCTCCGACCCTGGGACAGACACCCCGATGATCGCAAAATTCCTTCTGGCCGGCGCTGCTTCGCTCGTTGCCCTCGGCGCGGCCCATGCCGCCGACCTTCCGCGCCGTCAGGCGCCGCCGCCGGTCTTCGTGCCGGTGCCGGTCTTCACCTGGACCGGTTTCTACATCGGCACCCACAGCTCGTATGCGTTCAGCGACAACCAGACCATTCGTACGGTCGGCAACAACCTGAACACCTCCACGAACGTCGCCCTCGGCCGGCGCGCTCCCAGCTTCAAGGCTGAGCAGGACGGCATCGGCAATGTCGGCGGCGGCATCGGCTATAACTATCAGTTGACCCCGGGCTCCGGCTTCGTCGTCGGCGCCGAGGCTAATGTGACCTGGACCGACATCGGTAAGCGTCGCGATTACTTCGGTCCGGCCATCGCCCAGAACGGCTTCATCCCGGATCCAAGCAGCTACCGGAACCGTCTGAACTACCTCGGCACCGTGCAGGGCCGCCTCGGCTACGCCTTCGACCGGTTCCTGGTCTACGGGACCGGCGGTTTCGCCTACGGCGACGTCAAGTATCAGGCCGACTTCTTCAACACCGCCAATCAGCTCGCCTATTTCGGCCGTTACAAGGGCATGGAGACGGGCTACGTCTACGGCGGCGGCATCGAGTATGCGATCCCCACAGACAGCTTCCTGAACCGCTTCAACTTCATCGGCGGCCTCCTCGGCGCCAGCGCGATCACGCTGAAGGCCGAGTACCTTCGCTACGACCTCGGCAGCCGCAACGTTCTGGTGAACAACACTGGTCTCGGCGCTCCGGCCACCGGCTCGTACACCTCGCGCTTCAACACCGAGGGCAACCTCATCAAGGCTGGCTTCAACTACAAGTTCGGCTCGATGTAATGTCTGGATCGGCGGCCCTCAGGGGACGCCGCTTTCCGCGATCACAAGGAGAAGCCCCGCTCGCGAGAGTGGGGCTTTTTGCCGTTCGGGGATGTCGGAGGCGGATCAGGTGCGCCAGGGATGCTCGGGCAGTTCGGTCGAGCCGAGGGAACTGGCCCCGGCCAGCGCCACCGCGTGGTCGTTCTCCACCGTCGAGCCGCTGACGCCGATCGCGCCAGACATCTCACCGTCCTTGTCCACGATCGGGATACCACCCGGGAAGGTGATGAGGCCGTCGTTCGAGTGCTCGATGCCGTAGAGCGGACCGCCCGGCTGCGAGAGCTGGCCGATCTGGCCGGTCATCATGCCGAAGAACACCGAGGTCTTGGCCTTCTTCTGCGAGATGTCGATGGAGCCGACCCAGGCGCCATCCATCCGGTAGAAGGCCTTGAGGTTTCCTCCGGAATCCACGACGGCGATGCACATCTGCGTGCCGAGTTCCACGGCCTTTGCGCGGGCGGCTTCAATGGCCTTGTGCGCGTCTTCGATGGTCACGTGCATGCTGTAATCTCCCTGGATGCCTGGTGAGGGTCTCGTGCCATGCGGCCGCCGGAGAGCCCGGCTCGGCGTTGGGTCCGACAAATCTTGCCACAGACGGGCACGGGCTAACGAATGCCGGTCCAGACTGGTGCCGAAATCCGGCTTCCGAAACAAAAGGGCCGCCCTCGAAGGGGCGGCCGAGTCATGGGTCTCTTCGTGCGTCGCGCCGAGCCTTCAGCTGGCGGACATCGCGTTGGCCTTCTCGATCAGCGCCTCGGCCATGCGGATGGAGGCGATGTCGATGAGGCGGCCGTCGAGGGAGACGGCACCACGGCCGGCCTTGGCGGCCTCTTCCATGGCCTCGAGGATGCGACGGGCCTTGGTGACCTCGGCCTCGGAGGGGGTGAAGACCTCGTTGGCGAGATCGATCTGCGAGGGGTGGATCGCCCACTTGCCCTCGAAGCCGAGAGCGGCGCAGCGGCGGGCTGCCGAGGTGTAGCCGTCCGGATCGGAGAAATCGCCGAACGGACCGTCGATGGGGCGCAGGCCGTAGGCCCGGCAGGCGATCAGCATACGGTTCTGCGCGAACAGCCAGGGGTCCTGCCAATGGGTCTCGCGGTTGCCGGCCTCGTCCTTGTCGGTGAGCACCGAGAAGTCCTTGTTCACGCCGCCGATGACGGTGGAGCGCGCGCGGGTCGAGGCGGCGTAATCGGCGACGCCGAACGACATAGCCTCCAGGCGCTTGGAGGAGGTGGCGATGGCCTCGACATTGGCCATGCCCAGCGCCGTCTCGATCAGCACCTCGAAGCCGATCTTCTTCTCGCGCTTCTTGGCCTGCTCGATCTGAGTCGTCAGCACGTCGATGGCGTAGACGTCGGCCGGCACGCCGACCTTAGGGATGAGGATCATGTCGAGGCGCGGACAGGCTTCGACGATGTCGACGACGTCGCGGTACATGTAGTGGGTGTCGAGACCATTGATGCGGATCATCATGGTCTTGCTGCCCCAATCCAGGTCGTTGAGCGCCTGAATGATGTTCTTGCGGGCCTGCTCCTTGTCGTCCGGAGCCACCGCATCCTCGAGGTCGAGGAAGATGACGTCGGCCTTCGAGCTCGCGGACTTCTCCATGAAGGTCGGGTTGGAGCCGGGGACGGCGAGTTCCGAGCGCTGGAGACGCGGGGTCGCCTGTTGGATCAGGGTGAAGCTCATTGGGTATCCTTCCTGTTCGACGTGTTCTGGACGTTCATGAGACCCGAAAGTCGGGCCACCATACCGATGGAGGCCGGCCCGCGCGCTAGCCCGAAGGCCGCGGAGCCCCGCCCGTACCCTTACAATTTCGTCAGCCCGTCGCGCCGAAGCCGACGGCGATACAGTTGATCGATAGCAACAGGGCAGATTTCACCGCCTCGCGCTGGTCTTCGTCCTCCTCCGAGCGGAAGCGGCGCAGCAGTTCGACCTGCTCCCGGCTGACCTGGTTGATGGTCGGCAAACGGCCATTGAGGCGGTCGCGGAACAAGGGGAAGCGCTCGGCGAGCTCGCTGCCGCCGCTGACCCGCAGAGCCATCTCGCGAGTCAGGGCGTACTCGGCCTCGATCAACGGAAAGATGCTGTTGCGCGCGCCCTCGTCGGGGACGAGGCTCGCGTAGTCGCGGGCGATCTCGAGATCGACCATCAGCAGCGTCTTCTCGACCTCGTCGAGGATGAGGCGGAACGGCTTCGATTCGGCGAAGAGCCGCTGCAGCTGTGCCTCGCCCTGCTGGCCGCGTACGTCGAGGAAGCTCTTCAACCCGGAGCCGACGCCGTACCAGCCGGTAATGACGTGGCGGTTCTGCGACCAAGCGAACACCCAGGGAATGGCGCGCAGGTCGGAGAGCGAGCGCGCGCCGAAGCGGCGTGCGGGCCGCGACCCGATGTTCAGGAGCGCGATCTCGTCAAGCGGACTCGCCGACCCGAAATAGGTCACGAGGTCGGGGTGCTGGATCAGGTTGACGTAGGCCGCGCGCGAGGCACCCGACAGGGCTTCGAGGCAGTCGTCGAACTCGCTGCGCGGCGTCCGGGCCGCCTCGCGCTCCGATTTCAGGGCGTGCCGAAAGACCGAGGAGGCAAGAAGCTCCATCTGGTAGGCGGCGGTGCCCCGGTTGGCGTATTTGAACGACACGACCTCGCCCTGCTCCGTCGTGCGGAAGCGGCCGTTGATCGAGCCCGGCGGCTGGGCGGCGATGGCCCGCGCGGTCGGGGCGCCGCCGCGGCTCACCGAGCCGCCGCGGCCGTGGAAGAACGCGATCGGCACGCCCGAGGCCTTACCGAGCTGGGTCAACTTGTCCTGCGCCTTGTAGAGTTCCCAGTTCGAAGCGACGAAGCCGCCGTCCTTGTTCGAATCCGAGTAGCCGATCATGACTTCCTGCACGCCGCCCTGCCAGCGGGTGGACCGGCGCACGACGGGGATCGAGAACAGCTCCTTCATGATCGCCGGCGCAGCGCGAAGATCGTCGATGGTCTCGAACAGCGGCACGATCGGCAGGCAGCAGATCTCGGTGCCGGCGGCGTCGAGGAAGTTGCCGGCTTCCTTGGCGAGCAGGTAGGCGCCGAGGATGTCCTGCACCGAGCGGGTCATCGACAGGATGAACGAACCGAAGGCTTCGCGGTCGAGCTGCTCGCGCATCTCGCCGACCAGCGCGAAGGTTTCCAGGGTCTCCCGGGCGTCGTCGGGCAGATTCTCGAAGCTCCGCTCGCCGCTGCGCGGCCGGGCCAGCTCGTCGATGATCCACTTCTTCCACTCGGCCGAGTCGACGTCCGGCGGCGTTCGGTTCTGCCCGTTGGCCTGTGTCCAGAGAGCCTGCAGCGTCTTCGTCGTGCGGGTGGTGTTCTCGCGCAGATCCAGGCGGACGGTGGAGAAGCGAAAGATCTCGACCATGCGCCGAACCGGCCGCACGAGATCGACGGCCAGAGACGGGCACTTCGCGTCGGCGAGCCCCTGCTCCAGGGTGCGCAGGTCGTTGATCAGGCCGTCCGCGCTCGGATAGTCCGGCCCGGTCGAGCGCTGGCCCTTGTTGCGCAGGATGGTCGCCTCGAGCTTGCGCAGGACGCAGGTGAGGAACTGGCGATAGGCCTCGCCCGGGTTGCGGCTGGCGATGGCGCGACCGTCTCCGCTCTCGGTCAACATCTGCGCCAGGGCCGCCTTGAACGTCTCCGGCACCGGCAGCGAGCGCTCGGTCAGGGAGAGCGTGCGGCCGAGCGCGGTGACGCCGTCGCGGTAACGCCGCAGGGAGGCGAGTGCGTTGCGCTGCAGGGTGGCGCGGGTGACGGAGGAGGTGACGTAGGGGTTGCCGTCGCGGTCGCCGCCGATCCAGGAGCCGAACTGGAAGAAAGGCGGCACCTCGAACTTCTCGTCGGGATAATACTGCGCCAGGCTCTCCTCCAGGGAGTAGAGCACCTCGGGCAGCATCTCGAACAGCGTCTCGTCGAAGAAGTGCAGACCCCAGGCGACCTCGCGCTCCACGGTCGCCTTCTCCAGGTGCAACTCACCCGTCATCCAGACGAGCTCGATCTGGTCGCGCAGCTCGTTCATGAGGCCATTGCGCTCGCGCTCGGTCCAGCGCGGCAGCTCCAACTCACGCAGCACGAGGTAGATCCGGCGGAACTTCTCCAGCACGGTGACCCGCTTGCCCTCGGTGGGATGCGCCGTGATCGTCGGCCGGATCCGCAGGTCCTTCAGCAGGGCGTGGATCTCGGGCGCCTTGATGCCGCTGGCCGCCGCATCGGCCAGGACGGCGCTGAAGCTTCCGCCCAGGGCCTCGCGGCCCTTGGTCCGCTCCACCTGCCGGCGCCGGCGCATGGCGGCGTTCTGCTCGGCGATGGAGAGCAGCTGGAACCAGATGCCCTGCACCTGGAGGGCGCGGGCGAGAAGTTCGGGCGAGAAGTCCGAGATGTTGGCGCGCCCATGCAGCACGTCCTCGAGTTCGGGCTCGTGCCGGCGCGCCACGGCGAGAAGGGCATGGAACAGGATGTCGAGGGCTTCCTTCGACGAGGTGCCCGTGATCACGGGCGGCGCGAAGGTGTGGTCGACGGCTCCGACGGGAGCGTGAAGGGTATCCGTCATCGAAGGCCACCTTGAGGAAAATTCTTCGCCGACTGACCGCGATGGAAGCGGGCGATGGGAAGGCGGTGACGTTGAGCGATCAGAGTCTACGGACTGCGCCTGCCCTCCCCCCCACTGCGGGAGAGGACCGCTCTCGAGGCGGGTCGGGTAGAGGAGCGCCCTCTCCGGACGTGGCGCCCCTCTCCCGCCTGCTCTGCAGGCCCCTCCCCCTATCGAGGGGGAGGAGTGTCTCGCCTCAGGCGGCGAGCTTGCGCATCACCTGCGCCACCGTGGCGCCGAACTCGCCTGGGCTCGGCGCCACGGTCAGGCCGTAGGAGCGCATGATCTCAGCCTTCTCGGCGGCGGAATCGCCGGTTGCGGAGATGATGGCGCCGGCATGGCCCATGCGGCGCCCCTTCGGAGCCGTGAGGCCGGCGACGAAGCCGACCACCGGCTTGGACATGTTCTCCTTGATCCAAGCCGAGGCCTCGGCCTCCTGCGGACCGCCGATCTCACCGATCATCAGCACGGCCCGGGTATCGGGGTCCTGCTCGAAAAGGGCGAGGTGGTCGAGGAAGGACGAACCGTTGATCGGGTCCCCACCGATGCCGACCGAGGTCGAGATGCCGATGCCCTCGGCCTTCATCTGGGCGGCGGCCTCGTAGCCGAGGGTGCCGGAGCGCGAGATCACGCCGACATTGCCCTTCAGGTAGATGTGACCGGGCATGATGCCGAGCATGGACTTGCCGGGGGAGATGATGCCGGCGCAGTTGGGGCCGACCACCATGGTCCGGCGCTCCTTGGGATAGCGGCGCAGGTAGCGCTTCACCCGCATCATGTCCTGCGCCGGGATGCCGTCGGTGATCGAGCAGATCAGCGCGAGGCCGGCATCGGCGCCTTCCATGATGGCGTCGGCCGCGAAAGGCGGTGCCACGAAGGTGATCGAGGTGGTGGCGCCGGTGGCCTCGACGGCCTCCTTGACGGTGTTGAACACCGGCACGCCGAGATGGGTCTTGCCGCCCTTGCCGGGGGTGACCCCACCGACGACGTTGGAGCCGTACTCCATCATCTCCTTGGCATGGAAGGTGCCCTTATCGCCCGTGATGCCCTGGATCAGAATCGGGGTCTTCTCGTCGATCAGAATGCTCATGACGTATCCTCCCCTGCGTCTCAGTGGCTTTTCTTGGCGGCTTCGCAGGCCTGGACGGCCTTCGCCGCGGCGTCCGACAGGCTGTCGGCGGTGATGAGATCGAGGCCGCTCTCGGCCAGGATCTTCTGGCCCGCCTCGACATTGGTGCCGGCCAGACGGACCACCAGGGGCACGTCGATCTTCACCTCGCGCGCCGCCTGGATGACGCCCTGGGCGACCCAGTCGCAGCGGTTGATGCCGGCGAAGATGTTGACGAGGATCGCCTTGACGTTGCGGTCGGAGAGGACGAGGCGGAAGGCCGTGGCGACCCGGTCCGGCGAGGCGCCGCCGCCGACGTCGAGGAAGTTGGCGGGCTCTCCGCCGGCGTGCTTGATCATGTCCATGGTGGCCATGGCGAGGCCTGCGCCGTTGACGATGCAGCCGATCTCACCCTCGAGGCCGATATAGGAGAGGTTGTGCTCGGCGGCCTGGGCTTCGCGCGGGTCGCCCTGCGAGGGATCATGCATGTCGGCGATGTTGCGCCTGCGGAACATGGCGTTGTCGTCGAAGGACATCTTGGCATCGAGGGCCAGCACCCGGTCGTCCTTGGTGACGACGAGGGGGTTGATCTCCAGCATGGTGCCATCGCAGTCGCGGAACGCCCGGTAGGCGTTCATGATCGTCTTCACGGCGGCCGAGACCTGCTTGATGTTCAGGCCGAGCTGAAACGCGATCTCGCGGGCCTGGAATTGCTGCAGGCCGACCGCCGGCTCGACGACCACCTGGATCAGGGCCTCGGGCTCGTTGGCGGCGATTTCCTCGATGTCCATGCCGCCGCGCTGGGAGGCGATGACACGGACGCGTTCGGCCTTCCGATCGAGCACGTAGCCGAGGTAGAGTTCCCGCTCGAAGGGATCGGCGGTCTCGACATAGACGCGCTGGACGGGCTTACCCTCGGGTCCGGTCTGCAGGGTCACGAGGCGCTTGCCGAGAAGGTCCTTGGCGGCGTCGCGAACCTCGTTGTAGGTGCGGCACAGCTTGATGCCGCCGGCCTTGCCGCGGGCGCCCGCGTGGATCTGGGCCTTGACCGCCCAGAACGAGCCACCGAGCTCGGTGGCCGCATAGACCGCCTGGTCGGCGCTGAAGGCGACAGCTCCCTTCGGAACGGCGACGCCGAAACCGGCAAGCAGTTCCTTGGCCTGGTACTCGTGCACGTCCATGAGCGTTCTCCTCGGCGTTTCTTCCTTGCCGCGACTGTCTCGTAAATTTCACTTCACGGAAAGTCCTTGGCGACTTATATTTTTTTACAGCCTCGTTCACTCTGCCTTGAAGGCAGCTCGACTGTATTCAGTTTGCACAAGAGCTGCCCCGATGGCGTCGGGAGCAGCTCTTGGTATATCAGATCACGCGGTTTGACTTCACATGACGTCTCGGCGTTCGTGACCGACGCTCAGTTCACCTTCGCCTTCACGATTTCGTAGATCGACTCGTTGAGGGGACCCGCCGAAGCCAGGAGGGTTTCGAGCTCACGCAGGCGCTCGTCCGCGAAGGCGCGGTCGTCGAGGCCCTTGGCATTCACGTAGACGTTGAGGGCAGCACTGCGCAGGCCGGCATGGGCCGAGAGCACCGCGACGCCGGCATCCGAGATGACGTTGAGGTTGCCCTTGTCGGCCACGATCTGGGCGAGGTCGATGACCTTGCGGCAGGCGCGGCAGCAGGCGAGCGGCACGTCGGTGGCGACCTTGAGGGCGGCCTGGATCTTCTCCTGACGTGCCGCCTTCTCCTCGTCCGTGACCTTGGGGAGTCCGTAGGCCCCCATCACCGCGTCGAAGGCCTCGACGTCGTCGGCGATCATGCCGGTGAGTTCGGTGCGCAGCGCCTCGGACTGGGCGAGGATCTGCTTCAGCTCCTCTTCGACCTCGACGTACTTCTTCTTCCCGATGGTGAGGTTGCACACCATGCTGAGGAGTGCGGCGCCCATGGCGCCGGAGATGGCGGCAGCACCACCCCCGCCGGGGGTGGGCGCCGAGCTCGCCAGACCGTCGAGGAAGGTCTGGATGGACTCGTTCGCGGCGTTCTCTTTCGCGGCCATGGCGGTCAGGCCATCTTCTTCGCGAGGGCGTAGATCGCCTCGGCGTCCAGCACCTGCTCGGTGTTGTCGAAGAGCTGGCCCACGCAGGCGCGGTGCAGCTTGAGCTTCAGACCGCCGATGCCGAGCGCGCCGAAGACCTTCTTGCCGTGGCGGTCCTTGCCCTTGTCCATGGCCTCGATTCCGCCGAAGCCGAGCGGCGGCTGTGCATTGTAGTCGGCCACGAACTCGATGCTGGCCTCGTCCTTCCAGGCCTCTTCGGGCAGGAGCTCGAGACCGATCGCGCCGGCCGAGAACACGATGTTCTGGCCCTTGACGATCTGCGCGCGCGAGGCTGCGTCGGAGGTCTCGGCGGCCTTGATGCTGACCTTGAACCGCTTGTTGATCTGGTCGGCGGCGGCCTGCGCCTTGTCCAGCGAGCGCCCGCAGAGCGTCACTTCGGCGCCCTCCTGGGCGAGCAGGGCGGCCGAGCGCATGCCGACCGGGCCGGTGCCGGCGAGGACGACGGCCTTCTTGCCCTCCAGCGACCCGGCGGCTTTCTGGACCAGGGCGACGCCAGCGGCGGCGGTGGTGTTCGAGCCGTTGGAATCCAGCATGATCGAGACGCGGAACGGACCAAAGAAGCGCTTTTTCACCGCCTCGAAGACCGCCTCGCCGGCCGCCATGCTGCCGCCGCCGACGAAGATCGCCGTCGACTTCTTCTCGGAGCCGCCGCGGGTGTAGATCGTCCCGTCGACCAGGGCGCCGACATTGTCAGGGGTCACGTTGCCGTAGCCGGTGATGTGGTCCGCGCCGCCATCGTAACCGACGACCACGTCGAACACGCTCGGGACGGCGTCGGTATCGAATTGGAACAGCAGCTTCTTCATTGTCTTAGGATCCCTGTCGGTGCCGCGCTCGGCGCGGCTGGCGTATGGTCTCGATTGATCGACCGCTTCGGCGATCGCGCGGCGCTCCCCCGGCGGGTCGGAGCGCAAACCGCCTTCACACCACGTTCTGCGGCTTGCCGGCGACGTAGGCCTCGACGTTGTCGACGAGTTGGTCTGCGAGGATCTGCATCGCCTCCTTGCTCGCCCAGGCCACGTGCGGGGTGACGATGAGGTTCGGCAAATCGAGCTCGCAGAGGATGTTGCCGTTCTTCGGAGGCTCGGTCATCACCACGTCGAAGCCGGCGCCGCCGATGGTTCCGGCCTTCAGCGCTTCGGCCAGGGCCTCCTCGTCCACGAGGCCGCCGCGGGCTGTGTTGATGAGAAGCGCGTGCCTCTTCATTTTGGCGAGTTGCTCGCGGCCGATCATGTTGCGGGTCTCGGGCGTCAGCGGCGCGTGCAGCGTGATGACGTCGGATTCCGTGAGGATCGTCTCGAAGTCGACGAGGCCCTCCTGGGGGAACACGTCGTAGGCGATGACCTTCATGCCGAGGGCTTCCGCGCGCTTGGCGATCGACTTGCCCAGCGCACCGTAGCCGACGATGCCGAGGGTCGAGCCGGCGATGTCGTGGATTGGGTAGTCGAAGTAGCAGAACTGGGTCGACTTCGCCCAATCGCCTCGGCGGACCGAATTGGCATAGGGCACGATGGCCCGGCGCAGGGCGAACATCAGGCCGATCACGTGCTCGGGCACGGTGTTGAAGGCGTAGTTTCGGATGTTGACGACCGTGATACCCTGGGCCTTGGCGGCCTCCTTGTCGACCACGTCGGTTCCGGTGGCGGCCACTGCGATCAGCTTGAGGGCGGGCAGCTGCTTGAGGGTGTCGGCCCGCATCGGGACCTTGTTGATCAGCGCGATCTCGGCGCCCGTCAGGCGCTCGACGATCTCCTCCGGCGTCCAGGTCGAGTCGTACTCGACGTACTCGTGCGGGAAGTTGAACGCGCGCACCTTGGCGTCCAGGGACTCGCGGTCGAGGAACACGATCTTCTTCGTCATGGAATCCTCTGGCCGATCCGGCCACGTCACGGATAGAGCAGGTCGCGGATGGGTCGTCGGGCATGCCGGAGCGGGCGGACCCGCCCCGGCACCTCGAAATCAGGACTTCGACAGCGGGTTCTCACGCAGGTAGCTCGACGCGGCAGCGACGCCGGAGCCGGGCTGAACCTTCACGCCGTGGTCGAGCATCGCCATCTCGGCACCCGCGATGGCGCCCAGCAGCGACAGCTCGTTCATGTCACCGACGTGGCCGATGCGGAAGACCTTGCCGGCGACCTTGCTCAGGCCGGCGCCGAGCGCGAGGTTGTAGCGCACGTAGGCGTGCTTGATGATCGCGGCGGCGTCGACGCCCTCCGGCACGAGGATCGCCGTGACGGTGTCGGAGTTCCACTTGGGCTCCTTGGCGCAGGTCTTCAAGCCCCATGCGGCCACGGCCTGGCGGGTCGCCTCGCCCAGCACGTGATGGCGGTGATAGACGTTTTCGAGGCCTTCCTCGTTGAGGCAGGCGAGCGCCTCGCGCAGACCGTAGAGCAGCGGCAGCGACGGGGTGTAGGGGAAGTAGCCGGCCGGGTTCTGCTTCTGGTGGTCGGCCCAGTCGAAGTAGACATGCGCCAGGCGATCGTTCTGACCCGACGAGGTCTCGGCGGCCTTGAGCGCCTTCTGGCTCACGCAGATCACGCCGAGGCCGGCGGGGAGCATCAGGCCCTTCTGCGAGCCGGCGATCGCGCAATCGACCTTCCACTCGTCCATCTTGAACGGCAGCGAGCCGATCGAGGAGACGCCGTCCGCGAACAGCAGGGTCGGGTGGCCGGCCGCGTCGATGGCCTGGCGCACCGCGCCGACATCGCTGGTGACGCCGGTCGCGGTCTCGTTATGGACCACCATCACGGCCTTGATCTCGTGGTTCTTGTCGGCGCGCAGGGCCTCGCCGATCCGCTCCGGATTCGCGCCCGTACCCCACTCTTCGTCCTGCACGATGACTTCGAGGCCGAGGCGCTCGGCCATGTCGATCCAGAGATGGCTGAACTGGCCGAAGCGGGAGGCCAGTACCTTGTCGCCGCGCGACAGCGTATTCGACAGAGCGGATTCCCAGATGCCGGTGCCGGAGGCCGGGAACAGGAAGATGGTGCCGTCCTTCGAGCCGTAGACCGCCTTGGTGTCCTCGAAGAGGGGCTTGGTCAGCGCCGGGAAGTCCACCGAGCGGTGATCCTCGGACTGGACCATCATCGCGCGCATCACGCGATCCGGGATGTTCGTCGGGCCCGGGACGAACAGGTGGTTCCGGCCGGGACGTCGCGTTGCCGCCATGATGTTTTCTCCGTTTCTCACGTTGCGCCCGCACGCGCTCCGCGTGCGGCGACACAGATGCGCCGAGGGATGGAGCGGACCGCGCGGACCATTCCGGATCGATCCCGGATGGTCCTGGCGGCCGCTGGTCAGATGAATCGCAGGACGAACTCGGACGCGCGCGACGCCCGGACGGATGCCGGACCGATGTCGGTCCGCGCCGAAGGCTGACCTTCGACGCCCGTCGCCGCACGCGCCACCGAATACTTCAAGCCTCTTCTCCATGGGCCGGGTCGCGCTCGAACCGCGCTGACCGCTGAGCCGTTTTCAGCGTCGTCGTCCCCGGGGACGGCACCCTTGGTTCGCCTCGATGGGCTCCGGTCATGCGTCCACCGACGCGGCCCGGTGGGGCACCTTGAGCGGGACTATGCCCGGCTTCAGCCTGAAAGGAAAACCCGAAATACTTGGTCTCAAGTCAAAATTTTTTTTGTGGAAGAAGAGCTTACGTCGCGGCGCGGGACGAGCGCGGTGTCCGGGGGCCGACGTCATCAAACTGATACGGGAATCCGGTTTGGCTCGTGGCATCGGAGGATGTCCCGGAGGCAATCGTGGGCGAAGAGACCGAGGCGACCCGCGTCCGGACGCTGTTCCTGTCAGACATGCATCTTGGGACCAAGGGCTGTCAGGCCGACCTGTTGCTGGAATTTCTGCGCGATTACGATGCGGACGAGATCTACCTCGTCGGCGACATCATCGATGGATGGCAGCTAAAGTCGGGCTGGTACTGGCCGCAGAGCCACAATGACGTCGTGCAGAAGCTCATGCGCAAGGTGCGCAAGGGTTCGACGCTGGTCTACGTCCCGGGCAATCACGACGAGTTCCTGCGCGACTACATCGGCATGACATTCGGCGGCATCGAGATCGCCGACCAGCGCCTGCACGAGGCCGCCGACGGCAAGCGCTACCTCGTCATCCATGGCGACCAGTTCGACATGGTGGTGCGCCACGCAAAGTGGCTCGCCTTCCTCGGCGACGGCGCCTACACCTTCGCGCTGTTCATCAACACCTACGTCAACACCGCGCGCCGCCGCCTCGGCCTCGCCTACTGGTCCCTCTCGGCCTGGGCCAAGCTGAAGGTGAAGAACGCCGTCAATTTCATCGGCAAGTTCGAGGAACTCCTCAGCGCCGAAGCCAAGCGCGTCGGCGCCGATGGCGTGATCTGCGGTCACATCCACCACGCGGCCAACCGGCAGATCAACGGACTGACCTACCTCAATACCGGAGACTGGGTGGAATCCTGCACCGCCATCGTCGAGCACTACGACGGCACCATGGAGGTCCTCCACTATCCGAGCCTGCTGCGGGCGCGCAGCGCCCGGTCCGACCTCGTCGGACGCCCGCGGCCCGACGGAGCTCGGGCCGTCGCGTGAGGCTCCTCATCGCCACGGATGCCTGGCACCCGCAGGTCAACGGCGTCGTCCGCTCGCTGGAGAACATGGCGGCGGCCGGGTCGGCCTACGGCTTCGACCCCGTGTTCCTCACCCACCAGGACTTCGCCTCCCTGCCGCTGCCGGGCTATCCCGAGATCCGGCTTGCCTACGCCACCAAGCGCCACGTGGCTCGCCTCTGGGACGACCTGCAGCCGACCCATGTCCACATCTCCACGGAGGGGACGGTCGGCTACGCCACCCGGCGCTACTGCCTCGCCCATCGCAGGCCCTTCACGACGAGCTACCACACTCGCTTCCCGGAATACCTCTCCGCCCGCGCGCCCGTGCCGGAGGCCTGGAGCTACGCCTGGCTGCGGCGCTTCCACGGCGCGGCGAACGGCACGATGGTCTCGACCGCGTCCCTGGAGCGCGACCTCGCCGCGCGTGGCTTCACCAACCTGATGCGCTGGACGCGCGGCGTCGACACCGACCTGTTCCGGCCCCGGGCGGAGGGAACGCCGGAGCCGGCCGATCTCGCCGGCCTGCCTCGCCCGATCTTCCTGTCGGTCGGCAGGCTTGCGGTCGAGAAGAACCTCGAGGCGTTCCTGCGCCTCGACCTGCCCGGTACCAAGGTCGTCGTCGGCGACGGTCCGGACCGGGCGCGCCTGGCGGCGCTCGCGCCCGATGCGCGCTTCCTCGGCACCCGGACCGGCACCGATCTCGCGGCGCTCTATGCCGGTGCCGATGCCTTCGTGTTCCCGAGCCTGACCGACACCTTCGGCATCGTGCTCCTCGAAGCCCTGGCCTGCGGCGTCCCCGTGGCCGCCTATCCGGTGACCGGCCCCCTCGACGTCATCGGGCGGACCGGTGCCGGTGTCCTCGATTACGACCTGAGAAGCGCGGCCCTCGCCGCCCTGGAGATTCCACGGGCGCGCTGCCGCAGCGAGGCCCTGCGTTACACCTGGGCCGAGAGCGCGCGCCAATTCTACGACAACATCGCCCGCGCGCACGGCACAGCGCCGGTGCGGTTCCGGACGACCGGCAAGGCCCCGCGAGGCGTCGCCGAGCTCGGCTGAAACGTGGACCGGACGCGCCTCGCGCGCTAGGGGACCGGATTGCCCCCTCCCCCGGAACCCGCCCGATGCCGCCGTTCGACCCGCGCCTGGCCGAGACCTACCCGGCGGTCATCGGCTGCGACGAGGTCGGGCGCGGCGCGCTCTGCGGCCCGGTGATGGTCGCGGCGGTGTGGTTCGAGCCCGCAGCGATTCAACCCGGACTGCTCGGCCGCCTCGACGACAGCAAGCGCCTGAAGGCGGCCGAGCGCGAGGCGCTGACGCCGCTGATCCGGGCCCAGGCCCGCGTCGCCGTGGCGGCGGGCTCGCGCGCCCTGGTGGATCGGATCAACGTGCGCGCCGCCACCCTCGACGCGATGCGGCGGGCGGTCCTCGCGCTCGGCCTCGACGCTCCCGTCTGGGTCGACGGCCGCGACCCCGTCCCGGGCCTCGCCCTCCCGGGCCGGGCGGTGATTGGCGGCGACCGGCTGGTGCCGCAGATCGCGGCCGCCTCCATCGTCGCCAAGACCCTGCGCGACACACTGATGCGGCGGCTCGCCGGTCGCTATCCGGATTATGGTTGGGCCAGCAATGTCGGCTACGGCACGCGCACCCACCTCGCCGGCCTCGCGAGCCGGGGCCGGTCGCCGCATCACCGTCTGAGCTTCACCCGCGCCTATGACATCAGAACAAGCTCAGCTGGTCCGACGGAACCCTGAACAGGTCGGTGCGCAGACGGCGCCGCACCTCAGGATACCCGAGGCGCTGCCGGGCCAGGCGCATGCGCTGACGGATCAGGTCGGCATAGGCCCCGGTGCCGGTCATCCGCGTACCGTAGGCAGCATCGTAGGCGCGCCCGCCCCTGGCCGCGCGGACCAATGACATGACGTGCCGTTGGCGGCCGGGGTAGTGCTCGGCGAACCAATCGTTCACCAGGGCATCGAGTTCGAGGGGCAGACGCAGGAGCACGTGGCTCGCCTCCACGGCCCCGAGGTCACGGGCCCTGGTGAGGATCGCCTCGACCTCGTGATCGTTCAGCGAGGGGATGATCGGCGCGGCGATGACCATCACGGGAATGCCCGCCGCGCTCAGGCGTGCGATCGCCTCCAGGCGTTTTTCCGGGTGCGGCGCCCGCGGTTCGAGCCGCCGCGACAGCGCCGGGTCGAGGGTTGTTACGGATACGGCCACCTTCACCAATCCGTCCCGTGCCAGGTCGGTCAGCATGTCGAGGTCGCGAACGACGAGGTTCGACTTCGTAACGATCCCGACCGGGTGGCGGAAGCGCGCCAGGACCTCAAGCACCGCGCGCGTCACGCGATGCTCTCGCTCGATCGGCTGATAGGGGTCGGTGGCAGTGCCGAGGGCGATGGTCGCCGGGCTGTAGCCCGGCGCAGACAGCTCTCGTTCGAGCAGGGCGCCGGCATTCACCTTCCGAAACAGCTTGGTCTCGAAATCGAGACCCGGCGAAAGGCCCACATAGGCATGGTTCGGCCGCGCGAAGCAGTAGACGCAGCCATGCTCACAGCCCCGATAGGGGTTGATCGACCGATCGAACGAGATGTCGGGCGAGGTGTTGCGGGTGATGAGCCTGCGGGCGTGCTCCGGCCTCACCTCGGTCCGCAGAGGAGTTGGAGCCTCGAGCCCGAACCACCCGTCGTCGAAGGTTTCCCGCCGCGCCGCTTCGTATCGCCCGCCCGGATTCGCCGTGGCCCCCCGACCGCGCCGCTCGGCCGGTTGCGGCGTCGTCTCGCCCAGGCGTCGCGGCGGTTCCAGGCTGGACGGTATCGTACGGGAGGAATCTGCGAGCATGAACCAAATTCAGCAGAAGCGATAGGGAAAGAACATATCACGAACGCAGAGACACGGAGTGCGAATATTTCAGGCAGACCGCTCGTCCCTCAGCATTTCTACCCGCCTGCCCACGGCGCTTTGCCGTAAGACGGCTTTGCGCGACGCAAAAATGCGGTATGCGCGCGCATGCTCTCGGCTCTCATCTCAGTGACCCGGCCCGCCGACCCCGATGCCGTCGATCAGCTCGCCGATACCCTCGGCGCTCTGGTGGCGGGCGTCGCGGCAGGGCTCGTCGGCGACGCGGTGATCGTCGTGCCCGCGGCGAACTCGGCCATCGAGACCGTCGCCGAGGCGACCGGCGCCAAGGTCGTATTGCGCGGGCGTGGTTCGTCGCCCTGGTCGGCGGGCGCGAAGGCCGCGCGGCGGGACTGGGTCCTCTGTCTGGAGGCCGGCGACGTCCCGGCCGAAGGCTGGATCCGTCTGCTCGACCGCTTCATCGGCACGGCCCGGCCGGAGGTTTCACTGGCCCGCCTGCGCCGTCCCCATACCGGCCTCCCGGCGCGCCTGGCTGCCCGGGGCGAGAGCGTGATCGGCGCGCACGCACCGCGCGCCGGCGACCTCGTGCGTCGTGAGCGTCTGCTGGCCGGGCCGAAGTTCAGCCGCCGCCTGAAGGCCCGCGCACTCTCGGCGCGCCTCGACCGGGCGTGATCGCGCGGATGCGGACCGCGGCTGGCCCGCGAGTCGCCGAAGGCGTCCAGGAATCCGTCAGGGCGTGATGCCCCTGAGCGCGGTCGCGGGGTCCATCCGGCTTCGCCATGGGACGAGGCCGGGTACCAGGACCCGGGCCGCGACGAGGAATGCGACCGCGCCCAGCCCTGCACCGACGATGAGGTCCGTCAGGTCGTGGCTTCCCTGCACCGGTGTCGCCGCCAGCATCAGGCCGTTGAGGACGGCGCCGAACCAGCGAATGATCGGAAGCGACCAGGCGGACATCACGAAGATCGCGGCGGCCGCGGCATGCCACGAGGGAAACGTCACCAGCCGTAGATCGGGGAAATCCGGCAGGACGGATGGCAGCTCGGCCTGTCGAAGCCACAGCAACGGCTGCGTCATCCCATCCGTGAAGTCGAGGGATGCATCCGCGTGCTGGTCGGGCGTCCCGTCGTCGAGGTGATCGGCACCAAGGGCCGGCGGCCAGACGGGGGTCCAGATCCACCGGTGCTGAGATCCGTGCCTCGCACGGCCATGACGTCGTCCGAAGCATCCGGAGATGTCGGGAGCGTTAAACACGTCTAGTTAGTACAGAACCGATTACATCGCCTTGGTTCGTCAAGAATACCAGGGAGACCAACATGTCGAATTGTCGGCCCCAAAAGCTATGAGGAGTTTAGTTCCAAGTTGGCCGACTTCAGCGTTGTGCACTCGGAGCGCCGCCTCGCACCTGTGAACCGCTCAGGGCAAGGGCGATCGAGCACGGGAAGGGGCTTGATCCCGCGCCCGACATCGAGCCTGATGGGACCACGGAAGTCTGGTGCCGGGTGTTTCGGGCGCGTGTTTGAAAAAGGCCGACGCCGATCCGCCTGCCGGCCCGCGTGTCGCATTCAAACCTGAGCAGTTCCATCACCGCATGACCGCCCGATCGAGCGGTCTGTTCGTTCTAGACCGTGAGCGAAGCGCCACGCCGCAGGTGCTCGTCGAGGCGGGGCATGATCTCGACGAAGTTACAGGGACGGTGGCGGTAGTCGAGCTGAGCCGAGAGGATGCCGTCCCAGGCATCGCGGCAGGCGCCGGGCGAGCCGGGCAGCACGAAGATGTAGGTCGCATTGGCGACACCCGCCGTGGCGCGCGACTGCAGCGTCGAGGTTCCGATCTTGTCGTAGGAGATTCGGTGGAAGACCGCAGAGAAGCCGTCCATCCGCTTCTCGAACAGTGGCTCGATCGCCTCCGGGGTGACGTCGCGCCCCGTGAAGCCAGTGCCGCCGGTGGTAACGATCACGTCGACGGTTGGGTCCCGGCTCCAGGCCTCCACCTGCTCACGGATCGCGGCGACCTCGTCCGGCACGATCGTGCGCGCCGCCAGGGTGTGACCCGCCGCCGCGAGGCGCTCCACGAGGGTGTCGCCCGAGCGATCGTCCTCCGCGCTGCGGGTGTCCGACACGGTAAGGATTGCGATGGCCAGCGGGATGAAGCTGCGGGTCTTGTCCGATGCGACCATCATCACTTCCCTTCATCCTGAGCGCCGGCGGAAACGGGGCGACGGTATCCCAAACTCCCACCACCCGACAGCGCAGCGGCCACGCCTCAGTTACGCGCGGCCCGGAACGTGTCGCAGGATTTGGTCTGGCCGCTGCGGTAGCCGGTCATGAACCAGCGCATCCGCTGTTCGGAAGAACCGTGCGTGAAGGAATCCGGTACGGCATAGCCCTGCGACTGCTTCTGGAGCTTGTCGTCGCCGATGGCGCTGGCGGCCTGCATCGCCTCTTCGATGTCACCCTGTTCCAGCGAATTGTACTTGTCGTTGGAGTTCTTGGCCCAGACGCCCGCGAGGCAGTCCGCCATCAACTCGATGCGAACGGAGAGCTGATTCGCCTCCGTCTTGCTCCCAGCGGCCTGCTGGCGACCCTGGACCTTGCCGAGGATGCCGAGCTCGTCCTGAACGTGGTGGCCGACCTCGTGCGCAATGACGTAGGCGTAGGCGAAATCGCCCTTCACGCCGAACTTCTGTTCCATCTCCTTGAAGAAGGATGTGTCGAGATAGACCTTCTTGTCGATCGGGCAGTAGAACGGACCCATGGCGGCCTGGGCCGAACCGCAGCCGCTGCGGGTGCCGCCCGTGTAGAGCACCATCGCGGTCGGGCGGTACTGGCGCCCGGTCTGGTTCGGCAGGACCTCCTTCCAGACGTCCTCGGTGTTGCCGAGGATCGCGGCGGCGAAGCGACCGCTCTCGTCGGTGGGCTTGGTCTTGCGCTGGGCCTGCGTCTGCGGATCGACCTGTTCCTGGCGCGAGCGCCCGCCCCCAGACATCTGCTCGGCACCGCCGATCAGGATGGCGGGATTGATGCCGGTGACCCAGCCGATGATGCAGAGGATGACGATGGTGCCGATGCCGAGTCCGCCGGCACCGCCGCCGGGGAAGCCGAAACCGCCGCCGCCGCCCTCGCCGCGCCGATCCTCGACATTGTCCGAAGAGCGGAAATCTTCCCAGCGCATGATCTCGTTACACCCTGTCCGGACACGCGGGCCCATACACGGCCGCGTGAAGTAAGTCGCAGGCGCGGGCTACGGTTCCGCTTGGGCGGAGGCCCTAGACGGCTCCGGCCTTCCCGTCGAGAGCCGCGCGCAAGGTTCGGAAGTCGCGCCAGGCGAGGCGCTTCTGCAGGGGCTGGCGCAGCAGGTAGGCCGGATGGAGGGTCGCCAGGGCACGGATCTCGCGATTTCCTACCCGATAGGGATAGAAACGGCCGCGCGCCTTCAGGATACCGTCCTTGGTGCCGGTGATCGCCTGGGTCGCCGGGCTGCCGAGGCAGACGATGAGATCGGGGTCGGCGAGTTCGATCTGCCGCTCGATGAACGGCTTGCAGATCGAGACCTCCTGGGGGGTCGGATTGCGGTTGCCCGGCGGTCGCCACGGCACGATGTTGGTGACGTAGGCGTTGCTGCGGTCCAGTCCGATCGCCGCCATCATTCGGTCGAGGAGCTTGCCCGAGCGGCCCATGAAGGGCTTGCCGACGCGGTCCTCGTCGGCACCCGGCGCCTCGCCGATGAACATCAGCTTCGCGGCCGGATTGCCATCGGCGAAGACGAGGTTCTTGGCGGTGAACTTGAGGGGGCAGCCGTCGAAGCCGGCGAGCAGCGCCTCCAGTTCCTCCAGGGTCTGAACGTCCTTGGCCCGCGCCCGGGCGTCGCCCGCCGCCTCGCCGGGCCTGGCCGAGGCCGATTGTCCGTAGGTCCGGGCGGGCGGCGGCGCTGGTCCACGCGGGGGAAGTTCGGTGCGGAAGGTTTCGTCGGCAGGAGGACGGACCCCCTCCGGAGCTTGCCTCTCAAGGACCGGACGGCTCGAAGCGGCACGCGCCGGCTCCGGCGCGTCGATCTCGGCGAAGCGGTCATGGGGCGCCTCGTCGAGAAACAGGTCGAGCCCAGCCTCGACGTGGAAGTCGAGGTTCGCGATCAGGTCCGGCTGTCGGTCGTCACCCTGGCTCATGCTTTGTGATGTGGCGCCTCAGCGAGCTGTGGACAACCGGGCGTGCGACGTCACGCACCACCTTTTGCCCCGCGCGACATCGTCACCACCCGTGGTCCAGGAGCAGTGCGCCGCTTGCGTTCGCAGGTTGGAATGGGTTGAGAGTGATCCTCGAACATGGGATCGCACGACCGAGGCGCCCGCGGAAAGCGGATGCACGACAGGAGGATGACGGATGGCGCTGCCCGAACGCGAGGCGATGGAATTCGATGTGGTGATCGTGGGCGCCGGCCCGGCCGGGCTCGGGACCGCCATCCGCCTCAAGCAATTGGCGCCCGACGTCAGCATCGTGGTGGTGGAGAAGGGCTCCGAGGTCGGCGCCCACATCCTGTCCGGCGCGGTGATCGACCCGTCCGGCCTCGACGGCCTGCTCCCCGGCTGGCGACAGGACGAGGCGCGCCCGCTGAAGACGGCGGTCGAGCGCGACGAGTTCATGTTCCTCACCAAGAACAGCGGCGTGACCATGCCGAACCTGTTCTTCCCCAAGCTGATGTCGAACCACGGCAACTTCGTCGGTTCGCTCTCCAACGTCACCAAGTATCTCGGCGCCAAGGCCGAGGAGCTCGGCGTGGAAATCTATCCCGGCTTCCCGGCCTCCGAGGTGCTCTATGACCAGGCTGGCGCCGTGGTCGGAGTCGCTACAGGTGATCTCGGCATCGGCAAGTCCGGCGAGCCGCGCGACGACTACACCCGCGGGATGGAGCTTCGCGCGAAGTACACGGTCTTCGGCGAGGGCGCGCGGGGATCGCTGACGAAGACGCTGATCGACCGTTTCAAGCTGAACGCCCACAGCGACCACCAGAAGTACGGCCTCGGCGTCAAGGAACTCTGGCAACTCGCTCCCGACAGGTTTCAGGCCGGCCTGGTGCAGCACACCATGGGCTGGCCGCTGCCGAACAAGGCCGGCGGCGGCTCCTGGCTCTATCACTTCGACGATGGCCTGCTCTCGGTCGGCTTCGTCACGCACCTGAACTACGAGAACCCGACCCTGTCGCCGTTCGAGGAGTTCCAGCGCTTCAAGACCCACCCGATGATCCGCGAGACCTTCGAGGGAGCCAAGCGCATCGGCTACGGCGCCCGCGCCATCATGGAGGGCGGCTGGCAGTCCGTCCCGAAGCTCGTCTTCCCCGGCGGCTGCCTCGTCGGCGATTCCGCCGGCTTCGTGAACGTGCCGCGGATCAAGGGCTCGCACAACGCGGTGCTCTCCGGCATGCAGGCGGCCGAAGCCCTGGCCCAGGCGCTCGAATCCGGTCGCCAGGGAGACGAGCTCGTCACCTACGAGAACGGTTGGCGCGACAGCGCCATCGGTCAGGACCTGAAGCGTGTCCGCAACGTCAAGCCGCTCTGGTCGAGATACGGCACCCTGATCGGTGTCGGCCTCGGCGGCCTCGACATGTGGTCGAACACGATCCTGGAGGCCTCGCCCTTCGGCACCCTCAAGCACGGCAAGCCGGACCACGCCACGCTGAAGCCGCTCAAGGACGTCAAGCCGATCGTCTATCCGAAGCCGGACGGCAAGCTGACCTTCGACCGGCTCTCCTCCGTCTACCTGTCGAACACCAACCACGAGGAGGACCAGCCGGCCCACCTCAAGGTCCGGAACCTGGAGCTGCAGAAAGCGTCCGAGCACGACGTCTATGGCGGACCGTCGGCGCGCTACTGTCCGGCGGGTGTCTACGAGTGGGTCGAGGATGCCGGCGCCAGCGACGGCGTCCGCTACCAGATCAACGCGCAGAACTGCGTCCACTGCAAGACCTGCGACATCAAGGATCCGAACCAGAACATCAACTGGGAGACGCCGGAGGGCCCGGGCGGACCGAACTATCCGAACATGTGAAGCGGTGCCGGGGACCGTCCCGTTCACGGATGGATAAGACGGGATGGCGGGCGCGAGACGCCGCCATCCTTATGCCTTGCGAGGATGGCGGTTAGAGTCCAGTGTCCCGCCCCAATCGAGCCCGGCCGCCGAGACGGCCGGTGCGCAGGAGCCGCGATCGGTGCCCATGAACGGAAACGCCAAAACCAGCCGGACCGGCCGCCGGGTCCTCTCGGCCCTCGCCGTCTGCCTCGCGGGTTCGCCGGCAGCCTACGCGGCCCAGCCACGGGAATCCGCCCCGATCTCCGAATACGAGCCGGCGGAATCGCTGGAGGGCAACTTCCTCTCCGCCTACATCGCCGGTGCCTCCAAGGACACGGCCGCCGCCGCGAGCTACTACCGCGAAGCCGTGAAGGCCGACCCACGCAATGCCGAACTCCTGGAGCGCGCCTTCGTGTCGCTGCTCGCCGACGGCTCGCTCCCGGATGCCTTCCGGGCCGCCGAGCGCCTGACCTCCCGCGACGGCTCGAACGGGCTCGCGCAGCTCGCCCTCGGCGTGCGCCAGATCAAGGCCGGGCAGTTCGCCCAGGCGCGCCAGAACTTCGCCCGCAGCGGTCGCGGCGCGGCCGCCGACCTGACCGGCACCCTGCTCACCGCCTGGGCCTTCGCCGGGGCCAATGACGGCAAGCGCGCCCTGGAGACCATCAACAAGCTCAAGGGCGAGCGCTACTACAACACCTTCCGCGACTTCCATGCCGGGTTGATCGCCAGCCTCGTGGGCGATCAGGCGGAAGCCGAGCGTCGCCTCAAGGCCGCCTACGACGCCGACCGCAACACCCTGCGCATCGTCGACGCCTATGCGCGCTTCGAGGCCCAGGCCGGGCGCACCGACCTGGCGATCCAGGCCTATACCGAATTCGACAAGCTGCTGCCGCGCCATCCCATCGTGCGCGATGCCCTGACGAAGCTGAAGGAAGGCAAGCCCCTCAGCCGGCTCGTGAACTCGGCCCAGGAGGGAGCCGGCGAGGTCCTGTACGGGCTCGGCTCGGCGGGCTCCACCCAGGGCGACGAGCTGCCGGCGGTGGTCTACCTGCGCCTCGCCCTCTACCTCGCGCCCGAGCACGCCCTCGCCCGGCTGACCCTGGCCGACATCCTCGACCGGATGAAGCAGACCGAGCGGGCCAACGAGGCTTATTCCCAGATCCCCACCACGTCGCCCCTGCGCCTCAACGCCGACGTCCAGGTCGGGCTCAACCTGGAGCAGATGGGCAAGGGTGACGAGGCGATCGCCCATCTCGATGCCGCCATGAAGGCACATCCGGACGACATCGACATCATCACGGCCCTCGGCAACGTCCAGCGCTCGCGCAAGAAGTACGAGGAAGCGGCCGAGACCTACAGCCGCGCCATCGCGCTGATCGGCGACAAGCCCGCGTCGAACTACTGGACGACGTTCTACTTCCGCGGCACCGCCTACGAGCGCGCCAAGCAGTGGCCCAAGGCCGAGGCCGACCTGAAGAAGGCCCTGGAGCTGGTGCCCGCGAGCCAGCCCGGCGCCCGGGCCCAAGTGCTGAACTACCTGGCCTATTCCTGGGTCGACCAGAACATGAACATCGACGAGGCCTTCACGATGCTGAAGCAGGCCGTCGATGCCGCGCCGCGCGACGGCATGATCATCGACAGCCTGGGCTGGGCCTATTTCCGCCTCGGCCGCTGGGACGATGCCGTGCGCGAGCTCGAGAAGGCGATCGAGCTGAAGCCCGGCGACCCGACGATCAACGACCACCTCGGCGACGCCTACTGGCGCGCCGGGCGCCGCCTGGAGGGCAAGTTCCAGTGGCAGCACGCCAAGGATCTGAACCCCGAGCCGGACGATCTCGAGAAGATCAACGTCAAGCTCAAGGACGGCCTGCCCGAGCTCGAAAAGCCCGCGGCCACCGCCGAGAATCCCCCCGAGAACAAGGGAAACCCGGAACTGCCGAAGGGGGCACCGGCCCCGAACGAGCCTCCGGGCGCCGCCGACAAGAAGAGCGGCGGGTGACCGCGCCGGAGGCTTGACGGGACGCGCATCGCGGGGTCAGACCGGCTCCGCGATTGCCCGACCCCTCAGCACCGAGTGTCCGTGTCCCTCCTCGTCACCCGCGCTCCGGCGAAGATCAACCTCACCCTCCACGTCCTGGGCCGCCGGCCCGGCGACGGCTACCATGAGCTCGAGAGCCTCGTGGTGTTTACCGGGTCCGGCGACACGCTCACGCTGGAGCCGGGGCCGGATCTGGCGCTCACCGTGTCCGGCCCAACGGCCGGTCCGGCCGGCCCCCTCGATGACAACCTCGTCATTCGCGCCGCACGCCACCTCGCGCGCCTGCAGCCCGGCCTGCGGCACGGCGCCTTCCATCTGGTGAAGCGACTCCCGGTGGCCGCGGGCGTCGGGGGCGGCTCATCGGATGCCGCCGCGGCCCTTCGGCTGCTCGGCCGCCTGAACGATCTCCCTCCCGACCATCCCGACCTCGTGGCGGCCGCCCGCGCCACCGGCGCCGACGTTCCGGTCTGCCTCGTACCGCGTGCGCGGATGATGAGCGGTGCCGGCGAGGCTGTCGGCCCGGCCCTGGACATGACGCCGATCCCGGCCGTCCTCGTCAATCCGGGCGTCCCCGTCGAGACGGCACCGGTCTTCCGAGCCCTCGGCCTCACGGTCGGAGAGCGCCATGGCACGGACACGCACCCCATCATCGCCCGCGGCCTCTCGGCGGATCGGCTGTTGGAGGCGATCACCCCTGCCCGGAACGACCTCGAAGCGCCGGCTCGCAGCATCGCCCCCGTGATCGACGTCGCCCTCGACGCTCTGCGCGCCGCCGCCGGATGCCGCCTCGCACGGATGTCGGGCTCGGGCGCCACCGTGTTCGGTCTGTTCGGGCATCGCTCGGAAGCGGCGTTGGCGGCGCACCGTCTCGCGCGAGATCATCCAGCCTGGTGGGTCAGCGCAGCCATTTTGCGCTGAGCTTTCGCCCGAACGGTCGGGCAGTAACTTTCCGTGCATCCCCGCCGAGTCAACGCGTCAGTTTTACGCTCGCTCAAGATTCGAGTCGGCAGGGTCGCCCGATGCGCGGAGCGATGCATGCCTGATAAGAAGAACAATTCATGGGGAGAGGGCGAGCTTCGCGAGCTCCTCTGCCTGATGATGATCGGATGCTGCGTCTGGATCGTCGGTACGCACCTCGGCCTCTTCACTCTGCTGATCGATGCGACGCGGACCCATGAGCTTCAGGACCTCCTGATGCTGACCCTCTGCATGAGCCTGGGCCTCGTCGCCGCCGCCATACGCAAATCGTTCAAGCTGCGCCGGGCGATGCAGGACCGGGACGGCGCCGAGGCCCAGGCCGAATCGGTGGCGCGTCACGATGCCATGACGGGTCTCGCCAACAGGCGGCTGTTTCGCGAATCCCTCGCGGCCCGGATCCGGACGACGACCGGCGTTCCGCTCGTTGCCGTCATGCTGATCGATCTCGACCGCTTCAAGCCGGTGAACGACGTGCATGGGCATGCGGCGGGCGATGCCGTCCTGTGCGTGATCGCCGACCGCCTGCGCGCCCTGGCACCGACCGGCAGCCTCGTCGCCCGCCTCGGCGGCGATGAATTCGCCGTCCTCCTCGATCATGGCGGCGATCCGGAAAACCTCGCGCGGCTCGCCCAGGCGACCATCGCTTCGGTCTCGCAGCCGATCGCCTGGACCCAGAGCCGCCTGAAGATCGGCGCCACGATCGGCATCGCCACGGCGTCCGAGGAGAGCCGCACCGCCGAAGCCCTGCTGCACGCCGCCGATGTCGCCATGTACCAGGGCAAGCGCGACGGCCGCGGCACGTTCCGCTTCTTCCATCTCGACATGGGGCACGCCCTCAAAGCGCGGGCCACGCTGGAAGGCGAATTGCGGGTGGGCATCGATCGCGGCGAGATCGAACCGTTCTACCAGCCCGTGGTCGCCTTGCCGGGACGCGAGCTCATCGGCTTCGAGGTTCTGGCCCGCTGGAACCATCCACGCCTCGGAATGCTCAGCCCGGCGGAGTTCATCACGCTGGCGGAGGAGACCGGCCTGATCGGCGACCTGACCTGGTCGTTGATGCGCCAGGCGTGTCGCGATGCCCGTGCCTGGCCGTCGCATCTCCAGTTGGCGATCAACATCTCGCCGCTCCAGCTGCGCGATCCGCATTTGCCGAAGCAGATCCTCGGCATTCTGAACGAGGCCGGCTTCGCGCCCGGCCGCCTGGAGATCGAGATCACCGAAACGGCCCTGGTGAACGACCTCGAAGCGGCCCGTACCGCGTTGCAGGCGCTGCAGACGTTCGGGGTCCGCATCGCACTGGACGATTTCGGGACCGGGTACTCCAGCCTCTACCATCTGCGTGAGTTGCAGTTCGACAAGCTGAAGATCGATCGCAGCTACGTCGAATCGATGCGGCTGAGCAGCGAGCGCGCCAAGCTCGTCGACGCCATCATCGCTCTCGGTTCGAGCCTCGGGCTCCTGACCACCGCCGAGGGCATCGAGAGCGGGACCAGCGTCGACTGGCTGGCCGGGCAGGGCTGCACCTATGGGCAGGGCTACCTGTTCGGAAAGCCCATGGACAAGGCGACCACCGACGGGCTGCTCAGGCTCTGGTCCGACGACAGCGGCCGGATCGTGATCGCCCCGTCCCAGGCAGAGGCGTCCGAACTGGCCACGTGTGACCTTCCGGGCCTCGCACGCCCGACTGTCGGTCGCCGGGCGGCCGCCTGACGGGGGCCAGGTTGGCACGGGGTTTCAGTGAGCCCGGGCGATGCAGAAATCGACGACCTGGAGTAGCGCATTCTTCATCGGGCCGGCCGGAAACGCCTTCAGGGCGTCCCGGGCCCGATCGCCGTAGAGTCGGGCGCGGGCCATCGTCTCTTCGAGGGCACCGTGCCGCCGCAGGATGGCGCGCGCGGTATCGAGATCTGGCTCGGTGACCTCGCCGCGCTCGAGGGTGCGCTTCCAGAAGCCACGTTCGCTGCCCGTGGCGCGCCGTACCGCCAGGACGATGGGGAGCGTGATCTTGCCCTCCCGGAAATCGTCGCCGACGTTCTTCCCCAGCGTGTCGCTGGTGCCGCCGTAGTCGAGCACATCGTCGATGAGCTGGAAGGCGATGCCGAGGTTCATGCCGTAGGCCCGGCAGGCGGCCTGCTCGGCCTCGCCGCGCTCGGCGAGGACGGGACCGACCTCGCAGGCGGCGGCGAACAGCTCGGCGGTCTTGGCACTGATCACCGCGAGGTACTCGTCCTCGCTCGTCTCGGTGTTCTTGGCCGCGGTGAGCTGCATCACCTCGCCCTCGGCGATGATGGTGGCGGCCGCGGACAGGATGTCGAGGGCCTTCAGGGACCCGACCTCGACCATCATCCGGAAGGCCTGGCCGAGGAGGAAGTCGCCGACGAGGACGCTCGCCTCGTTGCCCCACTTGATGCGGGCCGCGACCTTGCCGCGGCGCATGTCGCTGCCATCGACCACGTCGTCGTGCAGGAGCGTCGCGGTGTGCATGAACTCGACGCTGGCCGCGAGCTTCACAGCGCCGTCGCCGGCGTAGTGGCACAGGTCCGCGGTCGCCAGGGTCAGGATCGGCCGGAGGCGCTTCCCGCCCGAGGAGATGAGATGGTTGGCCACCTCCGGAATCATCTGGACGTCTGATCCGGTGCGGGACAGGATCGTCGCGTTGACGCGCTCCATCCCGCCGGACACCAAGGCAACGAGGTCGGCCAGGCTCGCCTCCGGATCGGGGCTGCTCTCATCGATCGGAACTACGACGCCCAAGACCTTGAGGCCTCCCGCTTCCCTACGCGAACCCGGCGCAGCCTGATCGGCCGCGTCCGTGACACCCCATCGCATGCGCCCGGTGGCGCTGCAACACGCACCATGCCGCAAGGTATACCGCGCGGTGGCGCCCAGAATGATGTCGGGGAGAGGTGTATGACCGAACTGATACGTAGCAACGATGTCGTCCTGATCGGCTTCGCCCAGTCGATCCTCGAGGCCGCCGCCATCCCGGCTCTGGTCGCCGACCAGCATATGAGCCTGCTCGAAGGCTCCATCGGCGCCTTTGCGCGACGACTTCTGGTGCCCCACGACCAGGCGATGCAGGCCCACCGCCTCCTCACGGATGCGGGCCTCGCCCATGAGCTGCGCGATGCCTGAAGGTCTCCCGGACCTCTGGCTCGGCGGACGGCTCCGCCTCCATCAGCCCCCGCGCGGCGCACACCGGGCCGGAACCGACGCTGTGCTGCTGGCCGGCCTCATCGCGCCCGGTCCCGGCGAGGTCGTCTGCGACGT
Organism: Methylobacterium sp. Leaf104; assembly: GCF_001422885.1. GTDB lineage: Bacteria > Pseudomonadota > Alphaproteobacteria > Rhizobiales > Beijerinckiaceae > Methylobacterium. The sequence continues at coordinate 315,387 of NZ_LMMZ01000034.1, forward strand.
CGGCGCGGCGAGCGGGGCGGTCGGCCTCGCCGTCGCGCTCCGCAGTCCCGGCTGCCGCGCGGTGCTGGTCGAGCGCGAACCGGAGCTCGCCGACCTCGCCCGCCGAAACGCGGAGGAGAACGGTCTCGCCACGCGCGCGACGATCATCGCGGCGGATGTGCTGGCGCCCGGGACGCGACGGCATGCCGCCGGCCTGCTCCCCGGCCTCGCCGACCTGCTCCTCACCAATCCGCCGTTCTTCGAGCCGGGTCGGCACAGGACCTCCCCCTTCGCGGCCAAGGCGAGCGCCCATGACCTGGCGGAAGGCGGGCTCGATGCCTGGCTGCGGGCCTGCGTCGACCTGTTGCGTCCGCAGGGGCGCCTGGGCTTGATCCACCGGGCCGATCACCTGCCTGCCTGCCTCGACGCCCTCACCGGGCGGTTCGGCGCGGTGGCGGTCCGGCCCGTCCATGCGCGGCGCGATCAGCCGGCGATCCGCATCCTCGTCAGCGCGGTGAAGGGAAGCCGCGCACCGTTCCGGCTCCTGCCGCCCGTGATCCTGCACGACGAGACCGGCCAATTCACGCCCGAGGTCGCGGCCCTCAACGAGGGCCGCGGCTGGATCGGCGCGGCGGTCGATCCGGCCTGAAGGGCAGTCTTCAGTAGAAGGTCCGCACCCGATAGGGACGATGCCAGCCATGATGGCGATGACCCCAGCCATGGTGGTGGCGCCAGTGGTGACGATGGTGGCGATGCCAGTGGCGACGGTGATGCCAATGGTGGCGATGGTGCCAATGGCGGCGGTGATGCCAGTGGCGCCGGTGTCCGTGCCAGCGCGCCTGCGCCACCAGCGGCGCCTGTGCTCCGGCCTCGATCCCGGCCACCGGCAGCGGCGCCGCGTTCGCAATCGCTCCGAAGCCCATCGCTCCGGCCAGCATCCCCAATGCGAGGACCATCCAACGCATCACGCGCATGGTCGTGTCTCCCTTGCTGCTGCATGGGCCGTCCGCGACGCCCATCCGCCGCCAAGGTTCGGCGGCGTGAGGCGACAACGACGACGCTGGCAAAATGGTTCGTCCCGCCCCACCTCAGCGCTCGGAACGGCCGGCCCGGTCGCCTCCGGTCGGCGCGTGACGCCGCTCCCCTCCAGCCCGAGTCACGACAGCATGCCACTTTCCCTGCCGGCTCCCCTGCGCGCGCTGCTGCCAAGACGCTGGCGCCGGGAGGTGCCGCGCGTCGCCGTCCTGCGCCTCAGCGGGGCGATCGGTGCGGTGTCGCCGTTCCGCGCCGGACTCTCCATCGGCGGTCTGGCGAGCAGCCTGGAGCGGGCCTTCTCGACGCCCGGTATCGTCGCGGTGGCGCTGGTCATCAACTCGCCCGGCGGCGCGCCGGCGCAGTCGCACCTGATCCACCGGCGCATCCGCGCCCTGGCGGCCGAGAAGAAACTCCCCGTCCTCGCCTTCGTGGAGGATGTGGCGGCCTCGGGCGGATACATGATCGCCTGTGCGGCCGACGAGATCATCGCCGACCCGATGTCCCTGGTCGGATCGATCGGCGTCGTCTCGGCGGGATTCGGCTTCGATCGGCTGATCGAGCGGATCGGAATCGACCGCCGTGTCCATACCCAGGGCGAGGCGAAGGGGATGCTCGACCCGTTCCGGCCGGAAGACCCCGCCGACGTGGCCCGCCTCAAGGCGATCCAGGCCGACGTGCAGGCCCTGTTCACGGCCCTCGTCCGCTCGCGTCGTCCGAAGCTCGCGCCGAACGGCGAGGATCTCTTCACCGGGGCGGTCTGGACCGGCCAGCAGGCGCTGCCGCTCGGCCTCGTCGACGGTCTGGGCGACGCGCGCTCGACCCTGCGCGCACGCTATGGCGAGAAGGTCGACCTCGTCTTCATCGCGGAGAAGAAGGGCTCGCTCGTCGCGCGCCTGCTGCGGCGCTCGGCGCCGGGCAGCAGCGTCGCGGGCGAAGTCATGGCGGCGATCGAGGATCGCGCCGCCTTCGCCCGCTACGGCTTGTAGGGCTTCAGCGCTTGCAGGCCTCGGTGCCGTAGCCGGCATAGACCACGCGGACCTTGCGCGTGCAGGTCTCGGCCGCGGGGGGCGCCGGCACGGCCGCGACCTCGATCGGCGTCACGGCGGCCGGCATCGTCACGGCGTCCGAATATTCGGCCGTGGCGAGAGCGTTCGACGCCGAGATCACCATCGGCGTGGCGACCAGGGATGCGGCGACGAGGGCGGCGAAGACTGTGAAAGACGAGCGCATGACGCGACGATCCAAATTGTCGACCGCCCCTGAGGGCGACGAGAACCCCTTGATTGGCTGATAAACTTGGCAGCAAGCGAGACCGTTCCACCGCTATGGCGAATCGTGGCGGAATTGTGTGTCCCAGCGCACGCCCGCCGGGCCACGCCGTCGCTTGACACGCGGGAGCCGCCTCTTAAACGCTGGCCGCCCACCCACGGACCGGATTTTCCATGTCGAGCGCCGTCGATCTCGCGTCCAAAACCTCGTTCCAGGGCCTGATCCTGACCCTGCAGCGCTTCTGGGCGGCGCAGGGCTGCGTGATCCTGCAGCCCTACGACATGGAGGTCGGTGCCGGCACCTTTCATCCGGCCACCACCCTGCGGGCGCTCGGCCCGAAGCCCTGGAAGGCCGCCTATGTCCAGCCCTCCAGACGCCCGAAGGACGGACGCTACGGCGAGAATCCGAACCGGCTCCAGCACTATTACCAGTTCCAGGTCATCCTGAAGCCGAACCCGCCCAACCTGCAGGAACTCTATCTCGCTTCTCTCGACGCCATCGGTGTCGATCTCAAGCTGCACGACATCCGCTTCGTCGAGGACGATTGGGAGAGCCCGACCCTGGGCGCCTGGGGCCTCGGCTGGGAATGCTGGTGCGACGGCATGGAGGTGAGCCAGTTCACCTACTTCCAGCAGGTCGCCGGCTTCGAATGCGCCCCCGTCGCGGGCGAGCTCACCTATGGCCTGGAGCGGCTGGCCATGTACGTGCAGGGTGTCGAGAACGTCTACGACCTGAACTTCAACGGCGGCACCGGCGAGGAGCGCGTCTCCTACGGCGACGTCTTCCTGCAGTCCGAGCAGGAATACTCCCGCCACAACTTCGAAGCTGCCGACACCGCGATGCTGTTCCGCCAGTTCACCGACGCGGAAAAGGCCTGCCGGACCTACCTCGACGCCGGCACGCCGGAGGACGAGACCGGCCGGCACCGGATGGCCCAGCCGGCCTACGACCAGTGCATCAAGGCGAGCCACGTCTTCAACCTGCTCGATGCCCGCGGCGTCATCTCGGTGACCGAGCGCCAGAGCTACATCCTGCGGGTGCGCGAACTCGCGAAGGCCTGCGGGGCGGCGTACCTGCGGACGGCGGGGGGCGGCGCGGCCTGATCCGCATCGCCGACTGCGCCTCGCCACCCCGAACACCCTTTTCTGGACGCCGCCTGATCCCATGCCCGACCTCCTCCTCGAACTTCGCTCCGAAGAGATTCCCGCCCGCATGCAGCGGCGCGCGGCCGACGACCTGAAGAAGCTCGTCACCGACGCGCTGGTGGAGCGTGGGTTCCTCTACGAGGGCGCCAAGGCCTTCGCGACGCCGCGCCGCCTGGCCCTGCACGTGGCCGGTCTTCCGCCGCGCGGGCAGGATGTGCGCGAGGAGCGCAAAGGTCCCCGCGTGGGGGCGCCGGAGGGTGCGGTCCAGGGCTTCCTGAAGAGTGCGGGGCTCGCGAGCCTCGACGAGGCGACCATCGTGACGGACCCCAAGAAGGGCGAGTTCTACGTGGCGGTGATCGAGCGCCCCGGCCGCGACACCCTCGACGTGCTCGCCGAGATCCTGCCGCAGATCATCCGCAGCTTCCCGTGGCCGAAATCGATGCGCTGGGGCAAGGCCTCGGCGCAGCCGGGCGCCTTGCGCTGGGTGCGCCCGCTGCAATCCATCGTCGCCACCTTCGGCCCCGAGACCGAGACGCCCGACGTGGTGCCGTTCGCGGTCGACGGCATCGCGGCCGGCACGACCACCTACGGCCACCGCTTCCTGGCGCCGGAGGCCATCGAGGTCCGCCGCTTCGACGATTACGTCCAGGCCCTGGAGCGGGCGAAGGTCGTGCTCGACGTGGAGCGGCGAAAGGACATCATCCTGCACGACGCCCGAGACCTCGCCTTCGCGCGCGGCCTCGAACTCGTGGAGGACGAGGGCCTGCTGGAGGAGGTCGCCGGCCTCGTCGAATGGCCCGTGGTGCTGCTGGGCTCCTTCGACGAAGCCTTCCTCGACATCCCGGCCGAGGCGATCCGCGCCACCATCCGGGCCAACCAGAAGTGCTTCGTCCTGCGCCAGGCGGGGACCGACACCCTGGCGCCGGCCTTCGTCCTGACCTCGAACCTCATCGCCAGCGACGGCGGCCTCGCCATCACCGCCGGCAACGAGCGCGTGGTGCGGGCACGCCTGTCGGACGCCAAGTTCTTCTGGGAGACCGACAAGGCGATCCGCCTGGAGGACCGTCTGCCGAAGCTCGACACCATCGTGTTTCACGAGAAGCTCGGCACGCAGGGCGCGCGGGTGCAGCGCATCGCGGCCCTGGCCCGTGAGCTCGCGCCCCTGGTCGGCGCCGACCCGGATCAGGCCGAACGTGCGGCGACGCTCGCCAAGGCCGACCTCGTGACCGAGATGGTCGGGGAGTTTCCCGAACTCCAAGGCCTGATGGGGCGCAAATACGCGGCGCTGCAGGGCGAGCCGCAGAGCGTCGCCGCGGCGGTCGAGGACCATTACAAGCCGGTCGGCCCCTCCGACCGAGTGCCCACCGATCCCGTCGCGGTGGCCGTGGCGCTCGCCGACAAGTTCGACACCCTCGTGGGGTTCTGGTCCATCGACGAGAAGCCGACGGGCAGCAAGGACCCCTACGCCCTCCGGCGGGCGGCCCTCGGGGTGATCCGGCTGCTGATCGAGAACACCGTCAAGCTGTCGCTGCTTCGCGACGGGTATCAGGCCGCCGCCGACGGCCATGCGAACTACGGCGGCACGGCAAACGCCGAGGGGAGCGCCGGGGACGCGGACGCTGCGAGCCTCCTCGCGTTCTTCGCCGACCGCTTGAAGGTCTACCTGCGCGACAAGGGCGCCCGCCACGACCTCATCGACGCCGTCTTCGCCCTCCCCGGTCAGGACGATCTGCTGATGGTGGTCCGGCGCGTGGAGGCCCTGGGCACCTTCCTCGAGACGGACGACGGCAAGAATCTGCTGGCCGGCTACAAGCGTGCCGCCAACATCCTGCGCATCGAGGAGAAGAAGGACGACCGCGCCTACGATGCGGCGCCGGACGCGGCCCTGGCCGCCCGCGGCGAACCCGAGGAGCGCGCCCTCGCCGAGGCCCTGGCGGCGGCGCGCCAGACCGCATCGGCGGCGGTGGCGGCGGAGGATTTCGCCGGTGCCATGCAGGCGCTCTCGACGCTGCGCGCGCCGGTGGACGCATTTTTCGAGCGGGTCACGGTGAATGCCGAGGACCCTGCCCTGCGCCAGAACCGCCTCGCCCTGCTCAACGCCCTTCGGGCAGCGACCCGGGAGGTCGCCGACTTCTCGCGGATCGAGGGCTGAGCGCCCGCCGCGGCGGGGCTCATGCCTCTGCGAGGAACCGCGTCCGAGCGGCGCGGATCGCGGGATGGTTGCGTTCGGCCCAGGCGACCAGCGCCGCCAAGGGAGCGAGCAAGGTCTCGCCCAGCGGCGTGAGGCTGTATTCCACGCTGGGTGGGCTCGTCGGGTAGACGCGGCGCGCCACCAGCCCATCGCGCTCCAGGTCTCGCAGGGATTGCGTCAGCATCCGCTTCGAGATGTCGGGAATCGCCCGCTGGATCGCCCCGAACCGGCGGGTGCCGCCAGCCAGAACGGCGATGATCAGCGTGGTCCACTTGTCCCCGAGGTGATCCAGCACGTCCCGGACCGGGCAATGATGCGGATCGAGTCCGAGGTCCTGCCAAACCGCGAACCGCTCGGCGAGGCTTGTTTCGGCCGGCAGGGACGCAGGGGCGGACACGATGGATTCGGCCATGGTGGGTTCCCTCCGGGTAACCTGGGATCGAAAAACTGCCGCCTTACGGGGCCATCCGGTCTCTTTTACAGACCTTGTGTCGATTCAGAACCACGAGAGGTCGAGACATGTCCGAGACCACGTTCCCGAAACTCTTCGTCACCGGCGCGAGCGGGCAACTCGGGCGGCTCGTCGTCGCGGCGCTCCTTCGCCGTATGCCGGCGGCGCGGATCGTTGCCGGGGTTCGCGACACCGAGGCACCGGCGGCGCAGGATCTGCGCGCCCAGGGTGTCGAGGTGCGCTCCGCCGACTACGCACGCCCCGAAATCCTGGCGGAGGCCTTCGCCGGCATCGACCGACTGCTGCTGATTTCCTCCAGCGAGGTCGGCCAGCGCGTGTCCCAGCATCGCAACGTCATCGAGGCCGCTGGCCAAGCCGGCGTCGAGCTCATCGCCTATACGAGCCTGTTGCATGCGGACACCTCGCCCCTCGGCCTCGCCGAGGAGCATCGCGCCACGGAGGCGATCCTGGCGCAATCCGGCATGCCGACCGTGATCCTGCGCAACGGCTGGTACACCGAGAACCACACGGCCTCCCTGCCGCAGGCCCTCGCCCACGGAATCATGCTCGGCAGCGCCGGCGCGGGTCGGATCGCCGGTGCGGCGCGCGCCGATTACGCGGAGGCTGCGGCGGCCGTGCTGACCGCCGACATGCCGGTCGGGCGCATCTACGAACTGGCGGGGGACGAGGCCTACACCCTCGCCGACGTCGCGAGCGAAGCCGCCCGCGTCTCCGGCCGCCCCGTCCGCTACCAGGATCTGCCACCCGCGGAATACCGGGCGGCGCTCGTCGGCACGGGACTCCCGGCCGGAGTCGCGAGCCTCCTGGCGGATTCCGATAGGGGCGCCGCCGACGGCGCCCTGTTCGATGACGGCCACGACCTGCGCATTCTGATCGGCCGGCCGACGACTCCCCTGGCGACCGTCATCGCCGGAGTCCTCAAGTGAGGTCTTCGCGGAGCCGGTGCAGCATTTCCAGTCGCGGAAACCTGGGGTGCGGGAGGATTCGGAAGTTTCGAACAGGATGAAGCGGAACGGTTTCGCTCGGGTCGCCGTTGGGGCAGCAGATTTTCCTGAAGGGAGATGTTCATGCGCAACCCCATCATCGCCGCCTTAACCCTGGCAACGCTGTTCGGCGCTTCGGCCGTACAGGCCGAGACCACGGTGATCCGCCGCGATGCGCCGGACACCGTCGTCGTCGATCGCCCCTCCACCGAGAGCCGCACGGTCGAGCGCCGCGAATCCAGCGACGGTTGCTCCTCGAAGACGGTGACCAAGGAGAACGAGCTCGGCGACCGCAAGACGGTCACCAAGGAGAGCTGCGACTGAACCAGCCATCCGCTTTCGGATGCCTGCGACGCCCGCTCCGGTCCTGCCGGGGCGGGCTTTTCGTTGGTCAGAGCGTCTTCACGTAGCGCCAGGCTTCCATCCCGTCCTCATAGTAGTCGGGGATGACGGCGAAGCGCGTGTAGCCCCGCCGTTCGTAGAGGCGGATGCCGGCGCCGTTATCGGCGCGGACCTCGAGACGCAGGCGGATGCAGCCATGGGCCCGCGCATCCGCTTCGGCCGCATCGAGGACGAGGCTGCCGAGGCCGAGCCCGGACCGGGCCGGCGAGACGGCGATGGAGGATAGGCGCGCGTTGCGGCTGCCCCGCCGGCGCTCCAGGGTCGCCGAGCCGACGAGGGTCGCCTGCCCCACCTCATCGGGGGTGATCGCCACGAGGAGCGACATGCTCGGAGAGCGGATCGCGTGGCGGATCGCCCGCCGCTCGGCCCGGTCGCCCACGAAGGCGGCGTGTTCGAGCGCCACCAGCGCATCGAGATCGGCCGGCGTCGCGGGCCGGATCTCCACCGGCGGCGCCGAGGCCGGCTTGACCGAGGGCGCACTCACCGTGCGGTCCAGGGATAGATCCAGGTCTCCGAAAGTGCGCGCCCGGACGCACGCAGGAAGAGCCGCAGGTCGGTCGCCTGGCCCGGTGCCTCCAGCGTCACGTCGAGGGCGGCGCGGATGCCCTTGATGTGCGGGTTCGGCGCCACCGACGTCGCGGTGATGTGGCCGGCCGAGCTGCTGGCCACGACCTCCACACGGCCCGGGTCTACGAGGTAGTAGTCGAGGTCGCCGCCGGCGAAATCCACGAGAAAGCGCCGGGTCAGGCCGCCCTTGGCCTCCTCGGACTTGGCGGTGCCGCTCGCCACCGGGGCGACGCTGAAGGTATTGACCACCCGTCCGCCGGGATGAAGCGCAGAGCCGCCCACGGCGCGGACCCGATAGGACAGAGTCACGGGGCTACCGGCCGGATAGGCGCTCGCCGGCCGCCAGCAGGCGACGATGTTGTCGTTGGTCTCCGTGTCGGTGGGCAGCTCCATCAGCATCACGGCACCCTCGCCCCAGGCGCCGTCCGGCTCGACGAAGTAGCCCGGGCGGCGGTCGTAGGACGCCTCGAGATCCTGGTAGGTCTCGAAATGCCGGTCGCGTTGCATCAGGCCGAAGCCCTTCGGGTCGTGGTCGGCGAAGGACGAGATGCGGCGGTCGCGCGGGTTGTGCAGGGGCCGCCACAGCCACTCGCCGCTGCCCGCGGCCATCTGGAGCCCGTCGGAATCGTGCAGCTCCGGCCTGTAGTCGTCGGCGTGCCGGCGGTCGTTCTCGCCGATGAAGAACATCGAGGTCAGGGGTGCAAGGCCTACCGTCGCGAGGTCGACCCGCGGGATCAGGGTCGCCCGCACCGCCACGCTGGTCTCCTCCCCCGGCGTCACCGTGAACTGATAGGCGCCGGTGAGCGAGGGGCCGTCGAGGAGCGCGTGGATCACCAGGGCGCCGTCGGCCTTCTCCGGAACGCCGACCCAGAACTCGCGGAAGACCGGAAACTCTTCCGGTCCGCCCTGGCCCTCGACGTTGACGGCGATGCCGCGGGCCGAGAGTCCGTAGAGCTGATCGCGCCCGAGGAAGCGGTAGTAGCTGGCCCCCAGGAACACGATCAGTTCATCGAGCAGGTTCGGCTTGTTCAGCGGCGCGTGAATGCGCAGGCCGGCGAAGCCGAGATCGACCGGCAGGGCCTTGTCGAGCTTCGTCCGCCCCATGTCGTAGAGGCTCGACTGGTAAGCGATCGGCGTCGCCACCCCGCCGCGCACGAGGTTCACCGTCACCGGGCGCGTATAGAGGAAGCCGAGATGGAAGAGCTGGAGCCGGAACAGGCTCCCCTCCCCGAGGAAGGCCTTGTCCGGCTTGAAGCGGATGTCGCGCCAGGCGTCGTAATCGAGCTTGGCGATCGGGGCCGGCAGTGCCGGAACGCGCGGGTCGTAGGCGACCTTCGCGAGATCCTGTGCCCGGCGCTCCACGTCCGCGAAGCCGAAGGGCGTGTCCGGCCGGCCGTCGCGGCGCTGGGCGCGGGCGTCGACCGTGGCCGCCAGCAGCGTCGTGGCGGCGAGTCCCTGGACGATACGGCGCCGGTTGGGTTCTGACATCGTCCTGCGTTCCGGTGCGTCTGCGGAGAAAACCGTGCGCTTGATGACCCGTCCGAACCGGCTTGGGAAGGCCCCATCGCGGGCGCGGCCGCCGAGTCCGCGGCCTTTCTGCAACAGGCCGCGCAGCACGCTGGAAATCGAACGGAAAATCGCTGTTTTCCCTTGTCGTTGGAACAGCCTGACCGTATATGCGCCTTGCCCAATTTCGCACGTGCCTGTGGCCGCGTGTCGGTTGGTGGGCATCCGGCCAACTGCCGGACAGCCGCCAGGGGTCTTAAAGGATCGATGGTCGACAGGGTGGATTCCCTCCGGCCGGCATCCAGGTGGCGACACCGGACCCCGACAACAACCGGCAGCCGGAGGCGAAACCGGCGAACCCCGCTCTCCACGGGGGACGCAGCTTAAAGCAACGACGAACGGGCTTTTTTGGTCTCGTCGGCCCTCCAAAGGCCGGCACCGAAGAGGCTTGTTTCTCTTTGCCCGGCGTGCGGTGGGGTCTCCCTTCCAATCCAAGGCAGCTTCCGGGTGCTCTGCGCCCGCGTTCGACGTCGTGTCTCCAAAGCACGCCGCGCGACGCGTCGCAGCGTCCCCAGACGCCGGACGGCATCCTGTCGTCCTGACATTCGACAGCGCGTCCCGCGAGGGCGCTCGCGAACCTGTGGGTTGGAACGACCATGACCGATCGTATCCGCGATTTCCTGCGCGCACGCCGCGACATGGGCCAGGACGAGGGCCCGGTGATGGTGCTCGACCTCGAAGTCGTGCGCGACAACTATACGGCCTTCGCGCGCGCGCTCCCCGACACCCGCGTGTTCTACGCCGTGAAGGCGAACCCGGCGCCGGAAGTGCTGCGCCTGCTCGCCGAGATGGGCTCCTGCTTCGACACGGCCTCCGTGGTCGAGGTCGAGATGGCGCTCGCCGCCGGCGCCACCGCCGACCGCGTCTCCTTCGGCAACACCATCAAGAAGGAGCGCTGCATCATCCGGGCGCTCAAGCTCGGCGTGCGCCTGTTCGCCGTCGACTGCGAGGCCGAGGTCGAGAAGATCGCCCGCGCCGCCGAGGCGGCCGGGGTCGAGGCGACCGACGTCCAGGTGTTCTGCCGCATCCTCTGCGACGGGGCCGGCGCCGAGTGGCCGCTCTCGCGGAAGTTCGGCTGCGTGCCGGAAATGGCCGTCGACGTGCTGGAGCATGCCTATCGCCAGGGCCTGACCGCCTACGGCGTCTCGTTCCACGTCGGCTCGCAGCAGGGCAACACCGACGCCTGGGACGGCGCCCTCGCCTCCGCCGCCATGATCTTCGAGGAGTGCGCCCAGCGCGGCATCAGCCTTCAGATGGTCAATCTCGGCGGTGGATTCCCCACCCGGTACCTCAAGGCGGTGCCGGGCGTGGAATCCTACGGCGACGCGATCTTCCGCGCGCTCACCAAGCATTTCGGCAATCGCATGCCGGAAACCATCATCGAGCCGGGTCGCGGCATGGTCGGCAATGCCGGCATGATCGAGGCCGAGGTGGTGCTGGTGTCGCGGAAGTCCGACGCCGAGGACGAGGTGCGCTGGGTCTACCTCGACATCGGCAAGTTCGGTGGTCTGGCCGAGACCATGGACGAGTCGATCCGCTACGCGATCCGCACCGAGCGCGACGAGGACCGGATGGCCCCCTGCGTGCTCGCCGGCCCGACCTGCGATTCGGCCGACGTGCTCTACGAGCGGGTGCCATACCCGCTGCCCGTGTCGCTTTCGATCGGCGACAAGGTGCTGATCGAGGGCGCCGGCGCCTACACCACCACCTATGCAGCGGTGGCGTTCAACGGCTTCCCGCCCCTTCAGCAATACGTCATCTAAACCTCTTCGAGGTCATGACACGGAGGCCTGGCGCTCTCGAGGAGGGCGCCCAGCGCTGAATGCTCCACATGCCCGCCCCGTGCGGTCCGGCTCATGCCGGCCGCCGGATCGTCTCGTCGCCTGCCCAACGTTCGGGAAGGGTGCGGCCTTGGTCCAGATTCGTGATGAAGTCACCGGCGACGTCGTCGCCCGCGAGCATCTCCTCGACGCGTGCCTCGGCGAGGCGCGTCGCCTGAAGACGTCTGAGCGCCTGCGCGAGGGCCGGCTCCCGGCCGAGGGGCTGGCGCTCACCGCCGAGCAGGACGGCCAGGTGGTCGGCACCTGCCGTCTCTGGCACGTGGAGGCGGGTCCGCGCCGCCCGGCCCTCCTGCTCGGGCCGCTGGCCGTCGATCCGTCGATCCAGGGCCTCGGCCTCGGCTCGATCCTGATGCGGGCGGCCCTGCGCCGGGCGGAGAACCTCGGGCACGGCGCGGTGCTGCTGATGGGGGACGCGCCCTATTATGCGCGCTTCGGCTTCTCGGCCGGGCTCACCGAGGGGCTGTTCATGCCCGGCCCGTTCGAGCGCGAGCGCTTCCTCGGCCTGGAACTGCGGCGGGGTGCTCTCGCCGGAGCGCGCGGTATCCTGCGGGCCGCCGGTGCCTGGGATCAGCCGACACCCGTTCCGATGGTTTCGGACGCGCTGTGCGAGGCCGGCGCGGCGTCCCGACGACGGGTCGCCTGACGGGCGGCCTGGCGCGGCCGCCGCTCAGACGTTGGTGTGATGGTCCGCCTTGGCGGCGAGATCGCAGCGGCGCTGGAAGGCGGCATCGTGGCGGCGGCTGACGGCGCGGAACAGCGAGGCGGCCAGGGTGATGATGCCGGGATCGCGGTCGATCGGCTCGTCGACCGGGGCGGCGATGCGTGAGGTGATGAATGCGAGCATGGCAGAAGTCCGTGGCGTGAGGTGACGGACGCTTCCTCTCGGGGTCGCTCTTGTCGTGTTCTGTTGCAGCGCAATATCGCCATCGCGAGTCCACCTCGCAACGCTCTGGAGCGGGACGTTGCCCTGCGTGCAGGGCATGCAAAGCTTCAATCTTCCGTAAACCTTCGTTCCACGCGCAGAACGCCTGGCGCATGCCCGGCAGGCGAAGCTGCGGTTGACCGACGGGGCCGCAAAGGTCACTGACCCCGTCGCTTGTTCGTCATTTCCGGCGCCTAAGGCATGCGGTCGCCGTGCGATGACCACGATACGCGTTTGAGAAGGATGTTACGCCCATGACCGAAGCCGCTCCCTCCTGGCCCGTCCACGGCCGCATCACCGGCCCCATCGTGATGATCGGCTTCGGCTCCATCGGGCGCGGCACGCTCCCGCTGATCGAGCGGCACTTCGAGTATGACAAGGCCCGCTTCACGGTCGTCGAGCCCTCCGACGCGCACAAGTCCCTGGCCGACAAGCATGGCCTGCGCTTCGAGCAGGTGGCGCTGACCAAGGAGAACTATCGCGACGTGCTGACGCCACTGCTCACGGAAGGCGGCGGCCAGGGCTTCTGCGTCAACCTCTCGGTCGACACCTCATCGCGGGCGATCATGGAGCTCTGCCGGGAGCTCGGCGCCTTCTACATCGACACCGTCGCGGAGCCGTGGCCGGGCTTCTACTTCGACAAGAACAAGAGCCAGGGCGACCGCACCAACTACGCCCTGCGCCAGGACATCCTGGACGCCCGCACCGCCAGCCCCGGCGGCACCACCGCCGTGTCGTGCTGCGGCGCCAATCCCGGCATGGTCTCGTGGTTCGTGAAGCAGGCGCTCCTGAACGTTGCCGGTGATCTCGGCCTGAAGACCCCCGAGCCGAAGGATCGTGCCGGCTGGGCCGCGCTCATGCGCGAGGTCGGCGTCAAGGGCGTGCACATCGCCGAGCGCGACACACAGCGCGCCAAGTCGGCCAAGCCGATGGGCGTGTTCGTCAACACCTGGTCGGTGGAAGGCTTCGTCTCCGAGGGCAATCAGCCGGCCGAGCTCGGCTGGGGCACCCACGAGACCTGGATGCCGGAGAACGGCCGCGAGCAGGAGAAGGGCTCGCGCTGCGCGATCTACCTGCTCCAGCCCGGCGCCGACACCCGCGTGCGCTCCTGGACCCCCACGGCCCAGTCGCAATACGCGTTCCTCGTCACCCACAACGAGGCCGTCTCGATCTCCGACTACTACACGGTGCTGGAGGGCGAGCGCGCCGCCTATCGGCCGACCTGCCACTACGCCTACCACCCCGCCAACGACGCGGTGCTCTCGCTGCACGAGATGTTCGGCAATGGCGGCAAGGTCCAGGAGACGATCCACATCCTCGACGAGACCGAGATCGTGGACGGCATCGACGAGCTCGGCGTCCTCCTCTACGGCCACGCCAAGAACGCCTACTGGTACGGCTCGCAGCTCTCCATCGAGGAGACCCGCCGCATCGCCCCCTACCAGAACGCCACCGGCCTGCAGGTGACCTCGGCCGTGCTCGCCGGCATGGTCTGGGCGCTGGAGAACCCGGAAGCCGGCATCGTCGAGGCCGACGAGATGGATTTCCGCCGCTGTCTCGAGGTGCAGACCCCGTATCTCGGCCCCGTCATCGGCGTCTACACCGACTGGACGCCGCTGTCCGGCCGCCCGGGCCTGTTCCCCGAGGACATCGACACCAGCGATCCCTGGCAGTTCCGCAACGTGCTCGTGCACGGCTGAGCCCGGCCGGCCCGGTCAGGTCCAGCGCGCGGGAAATCATCGGCGCCCCGGGGCGGGCGCCGGTGGTCCTTCACGGCGGGTCCCGTACGCGCCACGGCTACGCCTTCGCGAGTCTTCGGGCGCGCGCGGCCCCCGAATTTCGTGACAGGCGCTGGTAGGCAACCCGCGCGATGCGGATCGACCATCGCGGTGCCAGGAGCGTCGGCACGGCGCGAGTCCAGTAGCGCGGCATGGTGCGATAAGGCCGGTACAGGTACCGGATCGCGCTGATCGACGCCGCTGCCCGGACGGAACTCATCTTGGCGTTGTTCAACCGTGCCATCACGTGCGAGTCGAAGATCCGACGGCGGAAGGCCGTGCGTGCCTCGGGCTCGTGGGCGAACAGCGCGAAGGCGATCTGGTCGTAGCCCGCGACATCGATCTTCAGCCGATCCAGCCAGCCGAACTTGGTCTTGAACTGATCGTTGTCCGAACGGAAGCCGACACAGGGTTCCTGCACCACCCCCCATCGCCCGAAGCGTTCGAAGACGCGGCCGATGATGTAGACCTGAACGTAGTAGTTCTTGAAATCCGCGATACGGGGATCGGAAGCGACCGCGTTCCATTTCGCGCGATCGATCACGAGCGCGGACATGAATCCGAGCAGATCGCCGATCGTCGCGAACAACGTCGCAGCATCCGAGATCAACTGGGTGGGCGGTGTATGGCGGACGCCGGTCGGGTGCCGCAGTGTCACGTCGTAATCGATCACCCCCAAGGTCAGGCCCGATACGCCGGGCCAGCGCCGGATCGCGCCGACCACACGCGCAAGGCCGCCCGGTTCGAGCCTGTCGTCGTCGCCCATCAGCCAGACGTAGTCGCCCGTCGCGGCCGCGACGACGGCCAGGAAGTTGGCGTCCAGGCCCAGATTGGTCGGCTGAGCGATCAGGACAAAATTCTTGATCCGGCCGCGATAACGTTCGGCCATCGCGACGGTGTCGTCAGGTGAGGCGTCGTCGCTCACGACGACTTCGATCTGATCCTCCATCCCCTGCGCGATGATGCTGTCGAGAAGTTCTGCCAGCATGCCCGCCCGATTGTAGGTGGGGATGCAGATTGAAATCACTGGCATGTCTGTTGGCTTCCATGCGGCATGGCACCGAAGCGGCATCCACTCATCGCGATCCACTCCGTGGTCGATCCAGGAAAACAATCATCTGGCGTCCTGCAACGCAGAGTCGAGATGGCCAAAGGATAGGTATCGAATGGTGGTGCGGCGGATCGCACAGGGACCAAAGGAGGCGATCCGGTCGGTTTTTGCGGTGTACGATGCGGTTCCGATGGCGCGCCGGACTTGCCTTCGCCGCCGACCGCATCAGCGAGCACCGATCGGTTCGGACGCGAAGCTGGCCCCCTGCAGGCGGCGTCTGCGGCGGAGTCGTTCGCTCAGCGAGACCGGGCCGGCTCGCCCCCCCCTCGTCTCGCCGACGGGCAGCCGGCTGGTGCCGGTGAGCCGATGCGCATCGCTTCCGGTGGGAAACCGTCCCGAGTCGGGGCGCGCGATCGGCCGTCCGCGCGGCGCCACCCGAGCGAAGGTACCCCATGGGCATTGCCGCCCGCGGACGATCATGCTGATCTGCCAGGATGCGGCGCGCATTGCGATCCGACCGCGCGACGCGGACGAAGCGAGGTGTCCGGCCGCAAAAGGGTGAGATCCACGCGATCACGCGGAACCGGCGTTGTCTGCGAGGATCGCTGGCGTCTACGATGGCGTCGTGCTGTCGCCTCGCGTTCCCACCTTCGTCTCCAGCCAGGACTGAGCCGCCCGGTGCCTCACTTCGAAGACTTCTACGCCAACAAGCTGCGCGGTTCGCTCGGGGTCACCGATGCGGAATCGGTCCTCGACCTGCGCGAGACCAATCGCCCGACGGCGGAAGCGTCCCTGGCGGACATGCTGGAACGCAGCCGCTTCGGGAAGGGCAAGACGGTGGCGATCCGCCTGGCCCCACCGCCGGAGGGCGGCGGCGAGACGCTGTTCCAGCCGATCGGGCGCCTGCTCCTCGATGCCAAGCGGAAGGGCCTGGTCGACCGTCTCCAGACATTGCCGGCCGGCGATGGTCTCGGATTCTACGTGGCACTATCCGGCAAGGCTGCGCGTTCCACCGACGGATAACGACGCCGGACCTCGGGAAACGCCTTGCTCAACCTCGGACACAACACGATCGAGCGCGTGGCCCGCTTCGGCTACGGCGCCCGCGGAATCGTCTACTGCATCGTCGGCGGACTCGCGGTGCTGGCGGCCATCGGGCGAGGTGGTCGTGCCGGCGACAGCGAGAGCGCGCTCCGCTGGGTCCTGAACGGGCCGTTCGGCGTTGTCCTCGTCGGCCTGATCGCGCTCGGCCTCCTGGGATTCGCCGTCTGGCGCTTCATTGAGAGCGTCACGGACGCCGACCGGCGCGGCACGTCGCTGAAGGGCACGGTCGTCCGTCTCGCCCATCTTCTCAGCGCCGTGATCTATACCGGCCTCGCCATCACCGCCGCCAGCCTCGCGCTCGGGCTCGGGCGCAAGGGCGGCGATGCGGCCCAGGATTGGACGGCCTGGCTCCTGGGCAAACCCTTCGGCCTTTGGCTGGTCGGCCTGATCGGCCTCGGTGTGATGGGCGGCGGCGTCGCTTTCCTGGTCAAGGCGTTCAAGGGTGACGTCACCGACCGCCTGAAACTCGATGCCGCGCATTGCCGCTGGGCCAAGCCCGTCGGCCAGTTCGGCTACGCCGCCCGAGGCATCGCCTTCCTCATCATCGGCGGCTTCTTCATCGCCGCGGCTTGGTATCAGGCCTCGTCCGAGGTGAAGGGCCTCGCCGGTGCCTTCGCGGCCCTGCGCACGCAGCCCTATGGCTGGGTACTTCTCGCCATCGTGGCGGCGGGCCACTTCGCCTTCGGCGCCTTCGGCCTGATCCAGGCGCGCTTCCGCCACATCGACGCGCCCGACATCGACCAGACCGACGACGCGGTCGCGGCAGCGATCCGCGCGGTGCATTGACGCCGTAGAGGAACAAAAGCGGACCCCTGTCGATTGAGGCCCGAATCCAGGGATTCGAAGCGGCGGTGGTCGGCCGCCGACTGCGAACCCGACAGGAGGGGGGAAGACACCATGCCAATTCGTACCCGCGCCATCATGCACACGAAAATCCTGGCCGGCGGCATCATAGCCCTCGGCCTCGCCACTGCGCCGGCCTTCGCGCAGGGGATCTCGATCGGACCCGGCGGCGTCCAGGTCGATCCCGGCTACCGGCGCGGCTACGACGACCGCGGCCCGCCGCGCAGCGAGTTGAGCCGGGGCGAGGCAACCCGCATCGCCCGCCGCGAAGGTCTCGTCGATGTCGACGGTGTCGATCGGCGTGGTCCGCGCATGATCGTTCGCGGCTCGGACCGGCGCGGCGACGACATCACGGTCGTCCTCGACAGCCGCTCCGGCGACGTGATCGACGTGCGGCGCTGACATCCGGGTGCCCGTCAGGGCTCCGAGGTGACCGAGGCCCGGCGTTCAGCGCCGGGCCTTCGTCATGCCTGGGCCCGGGCGAAGCGTTCCAGCCCGTCCCGGGCCGTGCCGCCCGGCACCCATCCGAGGGCCGGCAGCGCGTCGGCACGGGCGACGAGGCTCGTGGAGAGACGGGCATAGGCCGCCTCCTGCCCCGCGAGCCGGCAGGCGAGGCCGAGGAGGGCGACGGGTGCGGGCAGCAGGCCGGCCCTGCGCCCGAGGCCGGACCGCAGCGCGGCGACCATCTCACCCAAAGTCAGCGCATCGGGTTCGGCCACGATCATCGGGCGACGAAGCGGCCCGGGCGCCTCCAGCGCCACGGCGACCGCCTCCGCCAGCGACTCCACCGAGACGAGGGAGCGTCGGGCGTCGAGACTCGCGAAGGGCAGCGGGGCGGCCGATCGGGCGAGTTGCAGGAGCGTCGCGACGTTGCCCTTCACGCCGGCTCCGTAGACCAGCACAGGCCGGAGAGCGACCCAGTCGAGGCCGGTCCCGGCCAGGGCCGTCTCGGCGGCGAGCTTCGAGCGGCCATAGGCCTCGGTCGGTGCCGGCGAATCCGCCTCCGTGACGATGCCGGGTGCCGAGATCCCGGTCTGGGCTCGGATCGAGGACAGGAAGACGAAGCGCTGCACGCGCGCCCGGACCGCGGCCTCGGCGAGGCGCAGGGTCGCCTCAGTGTTCGACGACCGGAAATCGTCCTCCGGCCTGCCGGACATCGTCGGTGACAGGCCTGCGGAATGCACGACCGCATCGACCCCGGCCAGGGCAGCCGCCATGTTCATCGGCCGGGTCAGGTCCCCGACGACGGCGCTGCTCGCACCATCCGGAACCTCGATCGGCCGCCGAAGCAGGACGCGCACCCGGAAGCCGCGCCGCGACAGGCTCTGCAGCAGGTGCCGCCCGATGAAGCCCGTGGCACCGGTGAGTGCGATCAGCGGTCCGCCCATTGGTCGAGCCCTCCCTATGGCCGCAGCGCCGTGACCTCGATCTCGACCTTCATCTCCGGGCGCAGCAACCCGGCGACGATCACGAGCGTGGCGGCGAGCCGGAGCCGATCAGGCGCCGTGCGCTCATCCGCGCCGAAGTGCTTCCAAGACCTTGGCCCCGGGGCGGCCGGTGGCCGGCATGCCGAGACTGCGCTCAACCTCCTTGATGGCGTCGCGGGTCTTGGAACCGACCTTGCCGTCGGGCTCGCCGACATCGAAGCCGCGCTTGGTCAGGCGGGCCTGCAGGTCGCGGCGCTCGGCCCGCGACAGCGGCGGATCGTCGGTCGGCCAGGCGGCCTGGATGCCGCCGCGCCCGCGCAGCCGGTCGGACAGCACCGCGATGGCCAGACCGTAGGATTCGGCGGCGTTGTAGGAGTAGAGCGCGTCGAAGTTCTTCGTCACCAGGAAAGCCGGCCCGTCGATGCCGGCCGGCAGCAGGATGCCCGCCGGGCCCTCGCCCGAGAGCGGGCGGCCGTCGATGCGGGTCACCCCGAGGGAGGCCCAGTGGGCGATCGCCTTCTTGTTCTTGCGACCTGCTGCGCCGGTGTTGAAGCCGCGCGGCACCTTCACCTCGTAGCCCCAGGGCTGGCCGTTGTTCCACTTGGCGACCCGCAGGAAGTTCGCCGTGGAGGCCACGGCGTCCGGGACCGAATCGACCAGGTCGCGGCGCCCGTCGCCGTCGCCGTCGACGGCTAGGCGCTGGTAGGTGGTGGGCATGAACTGGGTCTGCCCGAAGGCGCCGGCCCAGGAGCCGTTGAGGCGCGAGGGATCGATGTCGCCGCGCTCGATGATCTTCAGGGTGGCCATCAGTTCGCCCTTGAAGAAGTCCTTCCGGCGATGATTGGCGCAGATCAGCGTGGCGAAGGATTGCACGAGCGGCATCTTGCCGAGATTCTTGCCGAAGTTCGATTCCACGCCCCAGACGGCCGCGATGGTGTGCCGGTCGACGCCGTAACGGGCCTCGGCATTGGCGAGCGCCTGCGCGTGCTGGCGCATGGCGGCCTTGCCGTCGTCGACGCGCTCCTCGTCCACGAGGGCGGCCATGTAGTCCCAGATCGGCGTCTTGAACTCGGGCTGGGCCTGGCTGAGCTCGAGCACCTTCTCGTCGTAGGTGATGCCGGCCGTGGCCGCCCGGAAGGTCTGGGCCGAGATGCCCTGCGCAGCGGCCTGGGATTGCAGGCTGGCCAGGCAATCCTGGAAGTCGGCGCGGGCCGGGGCAGTGATCGCGAGGAGGACCGCGGCCGCTCCGAGGGAGAGGGTCGCCGTTTGACCCGATCGGCCGAATGCCATGGTGATCTCCGCCAATGCGTTCGCAGGGAATGTGAGCGCGAATTCAGGCGATACCAGGGTTAACGAACGGTTGAGGCCGGTACGGATTCGTTGCGTGGGGTGTCGCCCGATACATCGCGGTACCGCCCGCGCCTCCCTCTCTGCGGGAGAGGGACGTTTCCGCGTCCTGAAACGATGGGTACGGCTCCCGTCGCCTCAGGAGGCCTTCAGGCGAAGCCGCGCGCCGCGAGCTTCTGCTCGTATGCGTCGATGGCCGGGGCGCGCTTCAGGGTCAGGCCGATCTCGTCGAGGCCGTTGAGGAGGCTCTCCTTGCGGCCGGGATCGATGTCGAAGTGCAGGGTGCCGCCATCCGGTCCCTTGATGGTCTGGGCCTCGAGGTCCACCGAGAGGGTCGCGTTGGAGCCGCGCTCGGCATCCTCGAACAGCTTCTCCAGATCCTCGGGCGAGACCGTGATCGCCAGGATGCCGTTCTTGGCGCAGTTGTTGAAGAAGATGTCGGCGAAGCTCGTGGAAATGACGCAGCGGATGCCGAAATCGGTCAGCGCCCAGGGCGCGTGCTCGCGCGACGACCCGCAGCCGAAATTGTCGCCGACGACGAGGATCTTGGCATTGCGGTAGGCCGGCTTGTTGAGGACGAAGTCCGGGTTCTCGGAACCGTCGTCGCGGTAGCGCATCTCGGAGAACAGGCCCTTGCCGAGGCCGGTGCGCTTGATGGTCTTGAGATATTGCTTCGGGATGATCCGGTCGGTGTCGACGTTGATGATCCGCATGGGCGCCGCGACGCCCTCCAGAGTGGTGAACTTGTCCATGATGGTCGCCGTGATCCGTGAACGCCGTGCGGGCCGGCCTCCCGATCGGAGGAGAGGCCGGCCGCTTGGACATCGGTCTATCAGCCCGCGCAACGCGCCGGAAGCCGGCCCCTCGCGTCTCGCGATCGTCGCGCATCCCGCCTATGCTCACGCGAACGGACGGATGGGGACAGGGATGGCCGAGACCACGAACCAGTTCAAGAAAGCGCCCAAGCGCAAGAAGGAGAAGGCCCGCTCGGTGACGGTGTCGCCCGAGATGCGCCAAGCCTACGCGGACCTCATCAAGCAGAAGGAGGAACGCGAGGAATACGCGAAGCACCTGCCCTCGGAGAAGGGCAGGTGATCGTGTCGCCGATGACCGCTCGGGAGGCTTAGAGCTTCCCGGCCTCTATCACGTCCTCCACCGTGCGCAGGCCGGCGCGCGGGGCGTTGACGAGGCAGGCCATGTTGCCGGGGGCGTGCTGGTTCTTCCACATCTTGGTGTGGGCCTGGGGAATCTTATCCCAGGGGAAGACCTCGCTCATGCACGGGTCGATGCGCTGGTCGAGGACGAACTGGTTGGCGGCCGACGCCTGCTTCAGGTGGGCGAAGTGCGAGCCCTGGATGCGCTTCTGGCGCATCCAGACGTAGCGGGCGTCGAAGGTGATGTTGAAGCCGGTGGTGCCGGCACAGAACACGATCATGCCACCGCGCTTGGCCACCAGCGTCGAGACCGGGAAGGTCGACTCGCCCGGGTGCTCGAACACGATGTCGACGTCGTTGCCCTTGCCGGTGATGTCCCAGATCGCCTTGCCGAACTTGCGGGCTTCCTTGAGCCAGGTGTTGTACTCGGGGCTGTTGACCTTCGGCAGCTGGCCCCAGCAGTCGAACTCCTTGCGGTTGATCACGCCCTTGGCGCCCAGACTCATGACGTAGTCGCGCTTGGTGTCATCGGAGATCACCGCGATGGCGTTGGCGCCCGAGGCCGCGCAGAGCTGCACCGCGAACACGCCGAGTCCGCCCGACGCGCCCCAGACGAGGACGTTCTGGCCCGGGCGAACGGTGTGCGGCGCGTGGCCGAACAGCATGCGGTAGGCGGTTGCGAGGGTCAGCGTGTAGCAGGCCGCCTCCTCCCAGGTCAGGTGCTTCGGGCGGACCATGAGCTGGCGCGACTGCACCCGGCAGAACTGGGCGAAGGAGCCGTCGCCGGTCTCGTAGCCCCAGATCCGCTGCGAGGGCGAGAACATCGGGTCGCCGCCGTTGCACTCCTCGTCGTCGCCGTCATCGCGGTTGCAGTGGACGATGACCTCGTCGCCGACCTTCCAGCGCTTCACCTTGGCGCCGACCTTCCAGACGATGCCGGAGGCGTCCGAGCCCGCGATGTGGTACTCGCCCTTGTGCACGTCGAAGGGCGAGATCGGCTCCCCGAGGCCGGCCCAGACGCCGTTGTAGTTCACGCCGGCGGCCATGACGTAGACCAGCACCTCGTCGTCGCCGATCTCCCAGACCGGCAGAACCTCGAGCTGGTGCGACTGTTCCGGCGGTCCGTGCCGCTCGCGCCGGATCGCCCAGGCATACATCGTCGCCGGCACGTGACCGAGGGGCGGGACCTCGCCCATCTCGTACAGGTCCTTGATCTCAGTCGTGCTCGACGCAGCTGTCGCGGCCATCTCGGCTCTCCCCGTTACTTCTTGTGCTGCCCGCTATATCGGCGAACCGGGAGCCCTCCAAGACCCCGAACGGCCAAGAATCTTTTTGTCTGCCCGCAAGAAAGGTTACGGCCCACAAGAAGAAGGCACCGGCTGAAACGGCGCTCTTGTGTATTCAATATTATCGTGGTGCTGCGGGCCTTTAGAAGCGTGAGCCGACGAAGTCGGCCGGCTGCGGAACGGCTCCTTCCGAGAGGGGACCATCGGTCACGCCGCCGTGCAGATCGGCGTCCGCCTTGTACCAATGTCCAAGCACCCGATCCGGGATGGCGGGATGGAAGGCCTTCGCCGGGGGACCGATCTTGTCCACAAGCTGCCGGCATCGCGCACTCGCCGGCGCGCGCACGGCACGTTTCCGTGAGCTCCTTCGGTCCCGCGAAGACCGTCGGGGCGGCCGCGCGCAGGATGTTCCTTCGTGCTGATGACGCGGCGAATGCGCTTCGCTAGGGTGCGCGGCAAGTGGTCGACCGCAGTCAAATGCAATTTGAGATCACATCAAATTCAGTCTTGAGGGGGAGTTCCGGGATGAGCGGACAGGCAGTGGTCGCGGAGACGACGAAGCGCGACAAGCCGTGGATCATCCGCACCTATGCGGGCCACTCCAATGCCAAAGAGTCGAACGCCCTCTACCGCGGCAACCTGGCCAAGGGGCAGACCGGTCTCTCGGTGGCCTTCGACCTGCCGACCCAGACCGGCTACGATCCCGACCACGAACTCGCCCGCGGCGAGGTCGGCAAGGTCGGCGTCTCGATCGCGCATCTGGGCGACATGCGGACCCTGTTCGACCAGATCCCGCTCCAGCAGATGAACACCTCGATGACGATCAACGCCACGGCGCCGTGGCTGCTGTCGCTCTATCTCGCGGTGGCCGAGGAGCAGGGTGCGCCCTTCGCGGGCCTGCAGGGCACCACCCAGAACGACATCATCAAGGAATACCTCTCGCGCGGCACCTACGTGTTCCCGCCCGCGCCCTCCCTTCGCCTGACCAAGGACGTGATCCTGTTCACGACCAAGGAAGTGCCAAAGTGGAACCCGATGAACGTCTGTTCCTACCACCTGCAGGAGGCCGGGGCGACGCCGGTGCAGGAGCTGTCCTACGCACTGGCCATCGCCATCGCGGTGCTGGATACCGTGCGCGACGATCCGGACTTCGACGAGGCGAGCTTCGCCGACGTGTTCAGCCGGATCTCGTTCTTCGTGAATGCCGGCATGCGATTCGTCACCGAGATCTGCAAGATGCGGGCATTCTCGGAGCTCTGGGACGAGATCGCCCAGGAGCGCTACGGCATCACCGACCCGAAGAAGCGCATCTTCCGCTACGGTGTTCAGGTGAACAGCCTCGGACTGACGGAGCAGCAACCCGAGAACAACGTCCACCGCATCCTCATCGAGATGCTCGCCGTGACCCTGTCGAAGCGTGCCCGCGCCCGTGCGGTGCAGTTGCCGGCCTGGAACGAGGCGCTCGGCCTGCCGCGGCCATGGGACCAGCAATGGTCGATGCGCATGCAGCAGATCCTCGCCTTCGAGACGGATCTCCTCGAATACGACGACATCTTCGACGGCTCGAAGGTCATCGACGCCAAGGTCGAGGCGTTGAAGGCCGAGACCCGCAAGGCCCTGGAGGAGATCGGGGGCATCGGCGGCGCCGTGGCGGCGGTGGAGACCGGCGCCCTCAAGCGTGCGCTCGTGGAATCCAACGCCAAGCGCATCTCGGCCATCGAAGCCGGCGATCAGGTCGTGGTCGGCGTCAACAAGTTCCAGACCGGCGAGCCCTCCCCGCTCACCGCCGGCGAGGGGGCGATCTTCACCGTCTCCGAGACCGTGGAGATGGAAGCCGAGCAGCGCATCCGCGAGTGGCGCTCCAAGCGGGACGGTCAGGCCGTGGAGAAGGCCCTGGACGAGCTCGAGGCCGCGGCGCGCTCCGGCGCCAACATCATGCCGGTCTCCATCGCGGCGGCGAAGGCCGGCGTGACCACTGGCGAGTGGGGCGGGCGCCTGCGCCAGGTCTTCGGCGAGTACCGCGCGCCCACCGGCGTCACCCTGGAGACGATCTCCTCGGGCGCGGCGCAGGATGCCAAGCTCCTCATCGCCGATCTCGGCGAGCGCCTCGGCGAGACCCCGAAGCTCGTGGTCGGCAAGCCGGGCCTCGACGGCCACTCGAACGGCGCTGAGCAGATCGCCCTGCGCGCCCGCGACGTCGGTTTCGACGTGACCTATGACGGCATCCGCCAGACCCCGGCCGAGATCGTCGCCAAGGCCAAGGCGACCGGCGCCCATGTGGTCGGCCTGTCGATCCTCTCCGGCAGTCACGTGCCGCTGGTGCGCGACGTCCGGGCGAAGATGCGCGAGGCCGGTCTCGACCACATTCCGCTCGTGGTCGGGGGCATCATCTCCCCGGACGACGAGCTCGTGCTCAAGAACATGGGCGTCACGGCGGTCTACACGCCGAAGGACTATGTCCTCGACACCATCATGGTCGGCATCGCCAAGGTGGTGGAGCGCGCCCTCGACAAGCGCGCCGCCGAGCAGGCCGACGCCAAGGCCGGCATCGCCGGGGCGACCCCGCGCGGCGAGCCCACCGAGAAGGTGTTCTGAGGGCGCCGCCGGCTTGGGGTCGGCACCGCCCTGCCCTTCGTCCAACGGATCCCGTGCCGGCTCCGGGATCCGTTGGACCCAAGGCGAAGCGTGGGCCGTCGGGGCGTTCTTCGCTGCTTCGGTCGGATCAGGAGCCGCCGGCCCCAGCGTGCTCAGGCCTTGCCGACGTAGCGGTCACGCCCGGCGCCCAGGCTGCACAGGAACGCGCAGGCCGCGATGGCGCAGAACAGGGCCGTCGAGGCGCCCCAGGTGCCGGTCAGGTCGTGCGCCAGCCCGAAGCTCAGGGGCCCGAGGGACGCCACCGTGTAGCCGACGCTCTGGGACATGGCCGCGAGGCTGCCGGCGGCGACGGGATCGCGGGCCCGCAGGACGATGATGGTCAGGCCGAGCCCGAACAGGCCGCCGAGGCCGGCACCCAGCAGCATGCCGACCGGGAGCGCCCAGGCGAGCGGACCGTAGACCAGGGCCACCAGCGCCAGGGTGCAGAGGCCGAGCAGGCCTGCCGCGAAGCCGCGCTGGTCGCGGACCCGGGCCGCGAAGGACGGCACCAGCAGCGCCGCCGGGGCCTGCCCGATGCTCATCAGCGACGACACGAACCCGGCCTCGACGGCGCTGAGCCCCCGGTCGTGCAGCACCAGGGGCAGCCAGCCGAACATGATGTAGGCCAACGACGATTGCAGGCCCATGAAGCCCGTGACCTGCCAGGCCAGGCGGTCGCGCCACAGGGAGATGCGCCCCGCCGCCCCCTGGCCGGCATCGGGCGCCCGCGCGAAGGGAGCCCAGGCGAGGGTCGCCAGGAGGGCGGGCACGGCCCAGAGGGCGAGCGCCGCGGGCCAGCCGCCGAGGCCGTCGGCGAGCGGCACCGACAGGCCCGCCCCGGCCGCGGCGCCGAGGCAGAGCACCATCGTGTAGAGGCCGGTGACGAAGCCGGTCTGGCCGGGAAAGTCGCGCTTGACCAGGCCCGGCAGCAGCACCCCCGAGAGCCCGATCCCGAGGGCGGCCAGGCAGGCGCCCACGAAGAGCGGCTCCAGGCCGCCGAGGCCCCTCAGGCCGGAGCCGAGGGCGACGATCGCCACGGCGACGAGGACGCCGCGATCGGCGCCGAGGCGGCGCATCACCCAGGGTCCGAGGGTGCAGGCGAGGCCGATGCAGAGCACCGGCAGAGTGGTGAGCAGTGCCGCCCCGGCGGCGGTCAGCGCCGTCTCCCCGCGGATGCGCTCCAGCAGCGGGCCGACCGTGGTCAGGGCCGGGCGCATGTTGAAGGCGACCAGCATGATGCCGAGGCCCAGGAGGATCGGCCGGACCGTGGCCGGCGGGGTGCTCTTCACGCGCTGCGCCGCCGTGCCATCAGGGTGGTGAGGAAGGCGCCGACCCAGATCAGGGCGAAGGGCAGATCGCCGAGGCTGGCATAGACCGTCCGCCCGGCGAGGCGTGCCGGCAGGGCGGCATCGAGGACGCCCTCGACGCCCAGCGGCAGGCTGGCGGTGATCCGGCCATGGGCGTCGATCACGGCCGAGATGCCGGTATTGGCGTCGCGCACCAGGGGAAGCCCCTCCTCCACGGCGCGCAGGCGCGCCTGGGCGAGGTGCTGTCGCGGCCCCGGCGTATCGCCGAACCAGGCGTCGTTGGTGAGGTTGAGAATCAGCCCCGGCACCGGTGCCGGGCCGTTCGGCGTCGCGCCGGGCACGATCGCGCCCGGGAAGATCGCCTCGTAGCAGATCGTCGCCGCCACCGGCGGCAGGCCCGGCACGGTCATGATCCGCTGGGTCGCGCGGTCGCCCGCCGTGAAGCCGCCCGGAATCGAGACGAACTGGCGGATGCGCAGGGCTCGCAGGGTCGCGTCGAGGGGGCCCGGCAGGTACTCGCCGAAGGGCACGAGATGGACCTTGTCGTAGATGTCGCCGAGCTTCGGTCCGGCCGAGATCGTGAGGATGCTGTTGAAGAAGCGCGGCCGCTCGTCGCCCACCGGCACCTCGGCCCGGGCCGCGCCGGTGATGAGTTGCTTGCCGGGCGGAAAGGCGGCGGCGATGCGGGCCAGGGCCTCCGGGTCGCGCTGGATCAGGAACGGGAAGGCGGATTCCGGCCAGATCACGTGGCTGACGTCGGCGATGCCGGTGCGGTCGGGAGCGGCGGCGCGGTCGCTGAGCTCGAGGTAGCGGTCGAGGATGTCCTGCCGGTTCTCCGGCCGGAACTTGGCGTCCTGGTTGAGGTTCGGCTGGACCAGGCGCAGGCGTACGCCCGCGACGACGGGATCGGCCGCGGCCGGGACCCGCAGGGCGCCGAATCCGGCGAGCCCCGCGAGGGCGAGGGCGGCGAGGGCAAGGGGGACGAAGCGTCCGCGCCAGGTGTCGGCGACCGCCAGGGTCGCGGGGGCCGCCGCGACCAGGATCGCCAGGAACGTCAGGCCGTAGAGGCCGACCACGGACGCGCCCTGCATCAGCCAGAGGTTCTGGCCCAGCCCCATGCCCAGGGTATTCCAGGGAAATCCGGTGAAGAGGTGCCCGCGCATCCACTCGCAGGCGGAGAGGCCGAGGGCCAGGCTGACGATGCGCAGCGCCCCCCGCGACCAGAGCAGGCGGGCGACGGCGAAGCCGAAGGCGTAGAACAGGGCGAGCACCGCCGGCAGGCCGACGACGCCGAGGGGCAGCGCCCAGAGGAATTCCTTGGCTTCCACGAGGAACGCCGAGCCGAGCCACCACAGGCCCGCGGTGAGGTAGCCGAAGCCCCAGGCCCAGCCGATCAGCGCGCTGGCGAGCACCGCGCCGCGGGTGGCCCGGCGCCCCGTGGCGGCTCCGTCCACCAGCCAGACGGCGACGCTTAGGGACACCACGAGGGCGGGGAAGAGCCCGAAGGGCGGCATGGCGAGGGCGCCGGCCGCGCCGGAAGCCGCGGCGACGGCGAGGCGGCGCCAGCCTGCGGTCAGCATGACCCACTGGGCCAGGATGGTGAGCGGTCCCGTCGCCGGACCGCGCCCGGCGCGGTCCGCGGGGATCGAGGTCATGCCGGCTCCGTCACGGGATGGGCGATTCGGGCGCGGGCTTCGGGGCCGGCAGGGCCAGCGGCACCACGGCGGTGATGCGCGCGTCGCCGCGCTGGAGGCGCAGGCGCTTCACCCGGCGCGGATCGGCGTCGAGCACTTCGAATTCGAGATCGCCGGGTCCGCTGATTAGCTCTCCGCGCGAGGGAACCCGCCCCGCGAGGGTGACGATGAGGCCGCCGATGGTGTCGATTTCCTCGGCCATCTCGCCGACCGCCGCCACGAGGTCGACCCCGCTGGCCGCCGAGACCTCGGCGAGGCCCGCGCGGGCATCGGCGACGAAGACGTCGCCCTCGCCGTCGACCCGCTGGACGAGGTGCCCCTCGGCGACATCGTGCTCGTCCTCGATGTCGCCCACCACCATCTCGATCAGGTCCTCGATGGAGATGAGGCCGTCGGTGCCGCCGTACTCGTCGATGACGAGGGCCATGTGGGTCCGCGTCGCCTGCATCCGGACGAGGAGGTCGATGGCCGGCATCGAGGGCGGCACGAACAGCACGGGGCGCTGGATGCGGGTGGCCGCCAGCGTGGCCGAGAGGTCGACATTGGCGAGGTTGAGGGTGCGCAGGGCTCGTGTGCCCCGTCGCGCCCGGGGTGGCAGCACCGGAGCCGCCTCGCCCTCGGTGGTGGGCGTCGCGGGGGGCGTGCGGCGGCCGCCGGCCTCGGCCCGGGCGGCGATGTGGTCGACGAAGTCGCGGATGTGGACCATGCCGCGCGGGTCGTCGAGGGTCTCGCCATAGACAGGCAGGCGCGAGTGCCCGGCCGTGCGGAACAGCTTCAGGAGGTCGCCGAGGCTGGTCTCCATCGACACCGCGACGATGTCGGCCCGGGGGATCATCACGTCGTCGACCCGCACCTTGTGCAGGCCGAGGACGTTCTTGAGCATGGCGCGTTCGAGGGGCGAGAACGCGTTCTCGCCGGTGTCGGGCTCTGCCAGCGCGTCCTCGATGTCGTCGCGCAGCGAATCGCGGGGACGCAGGTGGAAGACGTGCAGGAGGCGGTCGTACCAGGGCTCGCGGGCCTGGCTCTCACCGTCGCCGGAACTGGGCGCGGCCTGGGCCGCGCCGCGACTTCGATCGTTTGTCATGTCTCTCTGATCTGGGAGGTCGGGCAGGATGGCCGCCCAAAGTGGCGCTCACTCGGCCGAGGGTTCTGCCGCGTAAGGATCGGGAACGCCGAGGGTGCGGAGAGCCGCCACCTCGAGGGCTTCCATCGCGTCGGCATCCGCCTCGCCGGTCTCGTGGTCCTGACCGAGCAGGTGAAGGGTGCCATGGACGAGGAGGTGGGCCAGATGGTCGCTGAGCGGCTTCGACTGCTCCGCACTTTCGCGCAGCATCGTGTCATACGCAAGAACCACGTCGCCGAGAGGCACCGGCATGCCCGCATGGGGGGGTTGCGCCGGCGCGGGGAAGGACAGCACGTTGGTGGGCTTGTCCTTGCCACGCCATGTCCGGTTGAGCGCCTGCACCACCGCGTCGGTCGCGAG
Source organism: Methylobacterium sp. Leaf104 (assembly GCF_001422885.1). Taxonomy (GTDB): domain Bacteria; phylum Pseudomonadota; class Alphaproteobacteria; order Rhizobiales; family Beijerinckiaceae; genus Methylobacterium. Next base: position 344,867 of record NZ_LMMZ01000034.1, read on the forward strand.
CAGGATGCTGATCTCGACGGCTCCATCCGGAGGCTCGGGGGCCACGGCGAGGCCGGCCTCCACGGCGCGAATCACGAAGGCCTCGAGGTCCGGCGCGACCTGCTCCCAGCGTAGGTCCTCGATCGCCACGTCGATCTCCGCCTCGAAGGTGGCGACCGCGCTCACGACAGCGGCCTCCGGCGCGAGACCGCGTTGCGGTCGGCATCGCCCTCCCCGTGGGACGCGGCCTCGTAGGCGGTGACGATGCGGCGGACGAGGTCGTGGCGCACCACGTCGACGTCGCGGAAGGTGATGCGGCCGATGCCCTCGACGCCGTCGAGGACGCGCACCGCCTCGACGAGGCCGGATTTCTGGCCCGGCGGCAGATCGATCTGGCTCGGATCGCCGGTGATGATCATGCGGGAATTCTCGCCGAGGCGGGTGAGGAACATCTTCATCTGCATCGAGGTGGTGTTCTGCGCCTCGTCGAGGAGCACCACGGCGTTGGTGAGGGTGCGCCCGCGCATGAAGGCCAGGGGCGCGATCTCGATCACGCCCGTCTGCAGGCCCCGGTCGACGTGGCGCGCCTCCATGAAGTCGTAGAGGGCGTCGTAGATCGGCCGCAGGTAGGGATCGACCTTGTCGCGCATGTCGCCGGGCAGGAAGCCGAGGCGCTCGCCGGCCTCGACGGCGGGGCGCGACAGGATCAGGCGCTCGACATGGCCCTGCTCCAGGAGGGAGACGGCATAGCCGACGGCCAGCCAGGTCTTGCCGGTGCCGGCCGGCCCCTCGGCGAAGACGAGTTCCTGGCTCCGCAAGGCTCTGATGTAGGCATCCTGCGCCGCGTTGCGGGCGCGCACCGCACCGCGCTTGCGGGTGGCGAGCTGGTCGAACACCGGTCGGTCGGGCTCGGCGCTGACCTCCGCGGCCGGGAAGAGGTTGCCCTGCTGCGTCGTCTCGTGGATCGCCCCGTCGACGTCGCCGAGGGTCAGAGGCAGCCCGCTCGCCTTGACCCGGGCGTAGAGCCGCTCGAACACCTTGCGGGCCTTCTCGGCCGCCTCGACGCTGCCCTTGACCACGAGGTGGTTGCCGAGTGCGGTGGCAGTCACGGCGAGGCGCCGCTCGATATGGGCGACGTTCTGGTCGTACTGGCCGAAGACGAGGCTCGCGAGGCGATTGTCGTCGAAGGTCAGGGAGACTTCCTCGGTCTCGACCAGTCCCCCGATCCGCGCCGCCGGGCCGCGCCCGCGCAGCGCGCCACCGCGTCCCCCCGCCCCTTCAGATCCTGGCACGCCGTTGTCCTTCGTTCGATACAGGGATTCGCCGCCGATCGCTCCGGTCCGGACCGCGTCGCAGACGATCCCGAGATGGGCAGCCGGGTCGCGCCGGACAGGGTCCGGCCGGCGCGGCGTATCGACCGACGGGGCCGGTCCGCGCCCTCAAGCGGCCGCCGCCGCGCCGCCGACGGCCTCGCCGAACAGGCTGTTCGAACCGGCCCGGACCACCCGCACCGGAACCACGGTACCGATGGTCGAGGCCGGCGCGTCGAACTGGACCGGCAGCAGATGGGGCGTCTTCCCGGCGACCTGTCCGGGATGCCGGCCGGCCTTCTCCACCAGCACCTCGACGACATGGCCGACAGCGGCGGCGTTGAAGGCGTGACGCTGCGCGTCGAGCAGGGTCTGGAGGGCCGCCAAGCGGGCGGATTTCACGGCCTCCGGCACCGCGTCGGCGTTCTCGGCCGCCGGGGTCCCGGGGCGCGGGCTGTACTTGAACGAGAAGGCGCTGGCGAAGCCGACCTCGCGCACCAGCCGCATCGTGTCCTCGAACTCCGCATCGGTCTCGCCGGGGAAGCCGACGATGAAGTCGGAGGACAGGGCGATGTCGGGCCGGGCGGCACGCACCCGCTCGATCAGGCGGCGATAGGCGTCGCCCGTGTGCTTCCGGTTCATCGCCCTGAGCACCCGGTCGGAGCCCGACTGCACCGGCAGGTGCAGGTAGGGCATCAGCGCCGGCAACGTGCCGTGAGCGGCGATGAGGTCGTCGTCCATGTCGTTGGGATGGCTGGTGGTGTAGCGCAGGCGCAGGAGCCCGGGAATGCGCTCGAGGGCACGCATCAGAGCCGGCAGGGTCGCGCTGCCGCCGTCGGGTCCGGCCCCGTGATAGGCGTTCACGTTCTGGCCGATCAGGGTGATCTCGCGGACGCCGCCGCGCACCAGCTTCTCGGCCTCGGCCAGGATCGCGTCCACCGGGCGCGAGACCTCGGCGCCGCGGGTATAGGGCACGACGCAGAAGGCGCAGAACTTGTCGCAGCCCTCCTGCACCGTCAGGAAGGCGGTGACCCCGTGGGTCCGGCGGGCCGGGAGATGGTCGAACTTGTCCTCGACCGGAAACTCGGTGTCGACCACGCGCTTCGTGGCCGAGCGCGCCAGCAGGTCCGGGAGGCGGTGATAGTTCTGGGGGCCGACCACCACGTCGACGGTGGGCGCACGGGCCAGGATCTCGGCGCCCTCGGCCTGGGCGACGCAGCCGGCGACCACGATCCGGGTCTCGCGGCCGGCCTCGGCCCGCTCGCCCTTGAGCACGCGCAGGCGGCCGAGTTCGGAATAGACCTTGTCGGCGGCCTTCTCGCGGATGTGGCAGGTGTTGAGGATGACGACGTCCGCCTCCTCTACGGCATCGGTCGCCGCGTAGCCCTCGGCGCCGAGCACGTCCGCCATTCGCGCGGCGTCGTAGGCGTTCATCTGGCAGCCGTAGGATTTGACGTAAGCTTTCTTCAACAGTCCGATTCCGGTGACACCATCTCCGCGCCGCGCATAGCACGGTTCGTCAGCGGCGTCGCGACCCCTCGATTCGGGGAGGATCCGTCATCCGAGCCAGGCTGAAGCCGACGCCCAGACCAGACCGGCCCCAGCGGCCGCCGGCCCGTCACGCCGCGCTGGAGGGCGGTGCGCACCGAGGCCTCGGCCAGAACGGTGGCGCGCTTGCGGTCGGTGCCGGCCTCGACGGCGATCGGCGTCCCCCAGACCACGTGGACGTCGATGGGGCCGCCGTCGAAGAAGGCGGCGAGGTGGGGCGCCAGGTCCATGTCGCCGTACCACGCCACCTCCGGGCGCTCGGCGCGCACCAGCGGCAGGCCGTTGCGGCGCGGATAGGTGATGGCCAGCGGCTGGAGCCGGATGCGGGTCGGCCCCTCCCCGGCGACCGCCGCGCGGGCCGCCCCGACCAGCGAGGAGCGGAACGGCAGCAGCCGCGTGCCGTCACCGGTGGTCCCCTCGGCGAAGAGCACGATGAGGTCGCCCCTGGCCAGGCGCTGCGCCACCGTGGCGTTGACGTTGGCGGTGTCGGCCCGGCGCGCCCGGTCGATAAACACCGTGCGCTGCAGCCGCGCCAGGGTGCCGACCACCGGCCAGCCGGCGATCTCGGACTTCGCCACGAAGGAGAGGGGCCGCAGGGAGCCGAGGACGATGATGTCGAGCCAGGAGACGTGGTTGGACAACACGAGCGCCGGTTCGCCCGCCTCCGGCGGCGTGCCGCTCTGCGTCACCCGCAGGCCGAACAGGGCGACGAACACCCTGTGGAACAGCACCGGCATCCAGGCGGCGATGCGGCCGCGCCCGAAGCGGAGGCTGAGAAGGTGCGGCCCGACGATGACGAGGAAGGCCAGCGCGCAGAGCGCCAGACGGCAGAGCGCGCCGAGGCGTGACATCCGCCGGTCAGCGCTCGCCGGGTGGCGTCACGCCAGCACCGCCGTCATGGTGAGCGCGGTCGCGCGGGCGCCGTCGGCGCGGGTGTAGTAGCCCGTCCGCTCCCCCACCTGCCGGAATCCGTGCCGGGCGTAGAGCTTGAGCGCCGGGGCGTTGCCCTCGTCGACCTCGAGATGGACCGTCCGCACCCCGGCCTGGACGAGGTGATCGAGATGGGCGGCGATGAGCTTGTGCGAGAGGCCGCCGCCCCGCGCGCCCGGCGCCAGCACGACGGTGAGAATTTCGGCCTCGTCCGCCGTCCGGCGCGACAGGACGAAGCCCTGGATCGCGCCGCCCTTCCACAGGGCGTGCGCCTCGGTGGAGCGCTCGCACAGCATGCGCTCGAACTCGTGCGCGTCCCAGGGGCGGGCGAAGGCGGTGGCGTGGATGCGGGCCAGGGTCCGCGCCTGCCCGGAATCCCGCAGCAGGGTGACGTAGGGCGCCGTGCCCCAGGCTTCCCACCAGGCGGACCAGACCTCGAAGGGCCAGAACGGTGTCAGCGAACGGTTCATCGGCGGGCGAGTCTCGCGTGATCTTGCGGCTGGGCGTCGGGGCCGCGCAGGTAGAGCGGACGGGCGAGCGCCTGGGCGGGGTCGGCGAGCATGCCCAGCGAGGCGACCCAGGCGATCTCCGCCGCGCCGGTCCCGGCGACCGCGACGTCGAGGCCCCGCGCCTTCGCGGCCTGGGCGACCAGGGGTGCGCCGGAGCCGACGAGGGTGACCACTCCGTCGAGCATGGCCGCCGCCTCATCCACCGGCACGTGGCTCGGCGGCACGACGATGCCGTCGGTCATGCTCATCGCCTGGAGGTAGACCGAGCCGTGCCGGGCATCGATGGAGGCCACGATGAGGCCCTCGCCGTTCAGCGCGAGCAGCGGCGCGAGCAGGGCCGAGAGGGTGGTGACGCCGACCACCGGGATGCCGGTGGCGAGCCCGATGGCGCGCGCCGCGGAGAGTCCGACGCGCAGCCCGGTATAGCTCCCGGGCCCGACCGTGACGGCGACGCGGTCCAGGGCCTCGAAGCCGCCCTCCACCCGTGCGACCACCCGCTCGACCATCGGCAGAAGCGCCTCCGCATGGCCGCGCCCGAGGACCATCGACTCGTGTGCGAGGAGATCGTCGGTCGAATCCGAGGCGATGCAGACGGAACAGGCGTCGAGCGCCGTGTCGATGGCGAGGATACGCAACGTCACTCCCGATCGTGCCACAGGCCCGGACCGCGCGGAGGCGTCCGGGGACACGACTTTAAGACAAAAACGGCCGCTCCGTCAGGGCGGAGCGGCCATCATGGGCAAATTCGGGCGAACCTGTTGCGGCTTTGCGTCGGCCCGCCGGAATTCGAGCGGCCCTAGATCGCCTGGACTTCGCGGATCTCCGGCAGGAAGTGCCGGAAGAGGTTCTGCACGCCGTTGCGCAGGGTAGCGGTGGAGGACGGGCAGCCCGAGCAGGCGCCCTTCATCTCCAGGTAGACCACGCCCTCCTTGTAGCCCCGGAAGGTGATGTCGCCGCCATCGCCGGCCACCGCCGGGCGCACGCGGGTCTCGAGCAGGTCCTTGATGGTCTCGACGGTCTCGATGTCGGCCGGGTCGAAGAACTCCTCGGCATCCTCGCTGCCGGCGACATGACCCTCGGCCAGGGTCCGGGCGCCGGACTGGAAATGCTCCATGATCGCGCCGAGCACCGCCGGCTTGACCTGGGGCCAGAGGTTGTCGTCCTCCGCCTTGGTGACCGAGATGAAGTCGTGGCCGAGATAGACCCCGCTCACGCCGGGCACGTCGAACAGCCGGCTCGCCAGCGGCGAGCGGGCGGCGGCCTCGGAATCGCGCGCCTCGAAGGTGCCCTCGGTCAGGACGACGCGGCCGGGCAGGAACTTCAGGGTGGCGGGGTTCGGGGTGGCTTCGGTCTGGATGAACATGGCTGCGAAAGATCCTCGTCCGCTGCGCCGGTTCAAGGCCGGCCGGGAATGGCGGCGGAAGGCTCCGCCGACCCCCTCCATGTGGACCGCGCGCGGGATTTTCTCAACCGCGCCGGCTGCGCAGGCCTGCCCGCGCAGTCTGCCGCCGGCTATTGGACAAGCGCCCCCGCCTCGTGTAAGGCCCGCCTCAATTCAAAACAGGATGCCGAAATCCTGACGCACGCGGTCCCATCCGGGGATCACGGGCGCGCACCGGCAGGACGTGAACCATGAACATCATCCAGCAGCTCGAGCAGGAGCAGATCGCTTCGCTCGGCAAGACCATTCCCGATTTCCAACCCGGCGACACGGTCACCGTGAACGTCAAGGTGAAGGAAGGCGAGCGCACCCGCGTGCAGGCCTACGAGGGCGTCTGCATCGCCCGCTCCGGTGGCGGCCTCAACGAGAGCTTCACCGTCCGCAAGATCTCCTACGGCGAGGGCGTCGAGCGCGTGTTCCCGCTCTACTCGCCGCTGATCGATTCGATCGCCGTCGTCCGTCGCGGCAAGGTGCGTCGCGCCAAGCTGTACTACCTGCGCGACCGTCGCGGTAAGTCCGCCCGTATCGTCGAGCGCGCCGACCGCCCGGCCGAGAAGGCCGCCAAGGCCGATGCCTCGAAGGCGAACAAGGACGCCCGCAAGGCCGAGAAGGCCGCCAAGAGCGCCGCGAAGACCGCCGCCGAGTAAGTCCGTCGCCGCAAGGCGTGTCTGGCCGGAGCGATCCGGCCCGGACAAGGCGAAGGCCCGCTCGGGACACCGGGCGGGCCTTCCGCGTTTGCCGCCCTCGCCTTCGTCAGGCGTGCCGCAGCATCGGAGGAGGCGCGATCCGCTTCATCGCGGCGACGCCGGCGTTCCGGCCGATCCAGAGCAGAGCCTCCGCCTCGGGCATCGCCTTGGCGAAGTAATAGCCCTGCAGCACCTGGCAGCCGAGGGCGCGCAGGACCTCGACCTGCTCGCGCGTCTCGACCCCTTCGGCGACGACATGCGCGCCGAGGGTGTTGGCGAAGGCCAGCACGGCCTCGGTCAACAGGCGGTCGCGCGTGTTGTCGGCCACGCCGTGGATGAAGCTGCGGTCGATCTTCAGGCCCGCGAGCGGCAGGTCGCGGAGAGAGCCGATCGACGAGTAGGCGACGCCGAAATCATCGACGATGACGCGGACTCCGAGGCGGGTCAGCGCGGCGATGTCCGCCCCGCCGCGCTCCGTCGAGTAAACGGCCTCCTCGGTGATCTCGATGGCGAGCCGAGACGGGTCGAGGTCCCCGGCGGCCAGTTCGGTGGCGATGAGTTCGGCGACCGGGTAGGTCCCGAACTCCCCGGGCGAGACGTTGATCGACACCACCGTGTCGCCGTGCCCGCTCCTGTCGAGCAGGGCGATCATGCGGCAGGCCTTCCGGAGGATCGCCCGGGTCAGGGCCTCGCATTGCCGCGTCGTCTGGGCCGCGCTGACCACCCGGGGCGGGCTGACCCAGCCGAAGCGTGGGTGCCGCCAGCGCAACAGAGCCTCGACGCCGACGACGGCGCCGGTCCAACAATCGACCTGGGGCTGGAACCAGACCCCGATGGCATCCCCGGCCAACGCCTGCGCGAGGTCGGCCTCGATCGCCCGCTTCATGCGGGTCTCGTCGCGCATCGCCTCGTCGAATTCACGCCAGGACCGACGGCCGCCCTCCTTGGCTGCGTAGAGGGCGAGATCGGCGAAGGTCTGGAGATCCCTGGCCGTTTCTCCATCACGGGGACAATGCGCGAGCCCGACGCTGGCGCCGGCCTGGATCACCTGTCCGGACGGCATGCCCAGGGTCGCCAGACCCGCGACGATGCCTTGGGCCAGGTTCGCGGCGGCTTCCCGGTCCGCGACGGGCACGAGGGCGGCGAACTCGTCGCCGCCGAGGCGTGCGATGACGGCATCCGGACCTGCATACCGGCTCAAGCGTTCCGCCGTCGCCACCAGCACCGCGTCGCCGACGACGTGTCCGTACCGGTCGTTGATGGACTTGAAGCGGTCGAGATCGATCAACAGGAGCGTAAAGGTGCCGCCGTCCCGCGCCGCAGCCGCGAGCCGGTCCTCGAAGGCGGCCTGATAGCCCGCACGGTTCATCAGACCCGTGAGGGGATCGTGGGTGGCGGCGTGCTTGAGGCGCTCGACCGCCTGCACGGCTGCGACGTTGGCCGCCTTCAGGGATGCCGTCAGGGCGTCGGCCTCGTGCCGGAGGCGGCTCGAGAGCCGGAAGTGCCGTTCCTGGTCGTTCGCGCTGCGGATCATGAGTGCGGTGAGGAGCGCCAGGTTGATCGCGATGGTGTTGGCGGCCAGCGAGCCCGCGAGGGCGAAGAGGATCACCAGGAGGAGGCTGTTGGGCAGGATGAAGGCGAGGACCTGGGCCCGGCTGGCCTTGCTCTGCACGGTCGCCCCCGCATTGATGCCGCAGAAGGTGAGCCCGACGGCCACCGAGTAAGCCTGACCGTGGCGGGCGCATGCGAGGAGAATCCCGGCCCAGCAGAGCCCCGAGAGCAGGGCGCCGACCCAGCACCACATCAGGAGCCGCCGCGGGTTCGCGTCGAGGAGGCCGCGCCTTTGCCACACCCATGCCAGGGCGACGCGCGCGGCGTTGACCAGGGTGTTGCATCCGATGAATGCGGCGAGCACGGCATGCGGAAGACTGTCCCACATGCTCACGGCAAGGGACGTCGCGACGAAGAGATTCGAGACCATGGTGATCGGCAGGCCCCGAAGGACCTCGGCCAGCCGGTCGCGTTCGATCACGTTCGTGATGGTCGTCACTCGGTTCATCGTCGCTGCTGCTGGAAGGAAGAACGGTCGACCGGGGTGCCGGAGCCTACTACCGTCGGATTAGTCTCCCAGAGACGTAAACATACGATTGATTTGGCTTCGGGAAGCCATGCATCTGAGCTGTGTCATTCGACGCTGTATTCGCGCCAATATTTTCAGAATTCAGTTCAGAGCAGAGCCGGTCGAACATCGTGCGAAGGATATCGGCTGATGAGCGCCGGTGCGCGCCGACGGTTTCCCGCCCTCACCCGCCACGCGTCCGAGCGTTTGGATTTCTCGGCCCTTCTGGACGTCTTCGTCGGTTCCGGTGCAATCGGTGCTGGTCGACCGAATATCTTGACCGAACCGTGGCCGGGACGCCCGGGCGCGATCCTTACGCGGTGGCGCAGCTTTCTCCGGGCATGAAAAGCCCCGCAGGGTCGGGTGACCCTGCGGGGCGATACCATCGCGGAAGTTCGTCGAGCTTACCCTGGAGGCTTAAGCCCTGCCTAGGGGCTTATTCGGCGGCGATGCTGTGGGCTTGGCTGCCGTCGGTGTAGGTCTCGGACTGGAGCCGCTTGCCCGGGGCGGCACGGCCCGGCAGGGGCGGCAGGGCACGCGCCTTCTCCAGATCGATGCCCGCACCCTCGGCGACGCGGCGGCCGTAATCCTCATCGGCGTGGAGGAAGTGCCAGACCATCCGCAGCTGGATCGGCTCCGGGCACTGCTTCATGTCGCCGACGAGGTTGGCGATCAGGTCGTCGCGCTCCCAATCCTGGAACGAGCGGTAGCGCACGCCGGCCTGGGTGTAGTCGTCCTCGGTGCGCGAGGTCTGGTAGCGGCCGAGATTGCCGCTCACCGGCTGGTGATAGTCCTTGGTGGGCTTCGGCGCCTCGCGCAGGCCCTCGGCGAGGGTCGAGGGCTCGTAGTTGATGTGCTTGTTCGGACCGGTGCCATCGACGCCGTAGGTCATCTGCCCGTCGCGCTGGTTCGAATAGACCTTCACGCCCGGCTGCGGCGCATTGATCGGCAGCTGCAGGTAGTTGGCGCCGACCCGGTAGCGCTGCGTGTCCGAGTAGGACAGCGTGCGCCCCTGGAGCATCTTGTCGTCCGAGAAGTCGATGCCGTCGACGAGGACGCCCGTGCCGAAGGCGGACTGCTCGACCTCGGCGAAGAAGTTGTCCGGCACGCGGTCCAGCACCATGCGGCCGACCGGCAGCAGCGGGAACTGGTCGACGGGCCAGAGCTTCGTGTCGTCGAGCGGGTCGAACGACAGGTGGTCGTTCGGGCCGTCGGGCATGATCTGAACGCAGAATTCCCACTCGGGGAAGTTGCCGGCCTTGATGTTGTCGTAGAGGTCGCGCGTGGCGTGGCCCACGTCCTTGGCCTGGATCTCGGACGCCTGCGCCGAGGTCAGGTTGCGTACGCCCTGCTTGGGCTCCCAGTGGAACTTGCAGAGCACGGCCTCGCCCTGGTCGTTGACCAGTTTGTAGGTGTTCACGCCCGAGCCTTCCATCTCGCGATAGTTGGCCGGAATGCCCCATGGCGACTTCAGGTGCGTGACCATGTGGATCGACTCGGGGTGCTGCGCCACGAAGTCGAAGAAGCGCCACGCCTCCTGGCGGTTCGTCACCGGGTCGGGCTTGAACGCGTGGATCATGTCGGGGAACTTGATCGCGTCGCGGATGAAGAAGACCTTGAGGTTGTTGCCCACGAGGTCCCAGTTTCCGTCGACGGTCTTGAACTTCACCGCGAAGCCGCGCGGGTCGCGCTCGGTCTCCGGGCTCTCCTTGGCGCCGGCCACGGTGGAGAAGCGCACGAACATCGGCGTCTTGACGCCGGTCTCGTTGAGGACGCGGGCGCGGGTGTACTTGGAGGCCGGCTCGTTGCCGATCTTGCCGTAGGCCTCGAAGTAGCCGTGCGCGCCGGCGCCGCGGGCATGCACCACCCGCTCCGGGATCCGCTCACGATCGAAATGCGTGATCTTCTCGATGAACTGATAGTTCTCGAGAGTCGCAGGGCCGCGCTCGCCAACCGTGCGGGTGCTCTGGTTGTCGCGAACCGGGTGGCCCTGGCGGGTGGTCAGAATCGGGCGCTGATCGCTCATGCGGTGCTCTCTCGCTCGGAAAACGGTCGACGCGGCGATGGCCGCATCCAGACCTTGGCCTGAAAACCTGGAATGGTTCTGAGACAGCCTTATGACCCGCCCGGACCGATTTGGCTAATGCATCGTGGCGAACATGGTGATAGGCACAGCCTATGAACATGTCCGGGCTTTCCCTGCGGGACCTCGAATACGTCGTCGCCGTCGCGGAAGAGATGCATTTCGGCCGGGCCGCCGAGCGCTGCAACGTCAGCCAGCCGACGCTCAGCGTCCAGGTCCGCAAGCTGGAGGACCTCCTCGGGCTCGCGCTGTTCGAGCGCGGCCATCGCCGGGTGATGCTGACCCCGGCGGGGCAATCCATCGTGCGCCAGGCCCGCGTCGTGATGGCCGAGGCCCAGCGCCTCCTGGTGCTGGCGAGCGAGGGCCGCGGCGCGCCGCTCACCGGCCGTCTCGTCCTGGCGGCGATCCAGACGCTCGGCCCCTACCTCTTTCCGCTGATCCTGCGCACCCTGCGGCAGGAATTTCCGCTCCTCGCCCTGGCCTTGAGCGAGGCGCGCACCGCCGAGATCCTGGAAGGTCTGCGCAACGGCCGCATCGACGCCGCCCTCGTCTCCCTGCCGGTGCCGGCCTCGGGGCTCACCGTGTCGCCCCTGTTCGTCGAGCCGTTCCAACTCACCTGCCCGGCTGAGCATCCCTTGGCCCGGGGCGGGGCGCTTCGGGCGACCGACATCGCCGGGCCGGACCTCCTCCTTCTCGACGAGGGCAACTGCCTGCGCGACCAGACCGTGGCCGCCTGCGGCGCCGGCTCGGCCGCCGGGCGCCACGCCACCAGCCTGGAAACCCTGCGCTCGATGGTGGCGGCGGGCGCCGGCTACACCCTGCTCCCCACCCTGGCGGTGCCCTCCGGACCCGATCCGAGCGGCCTGACGGTGACGCGCAGCTTCGACGTGGACGGGCCCGGCCGCACCGTCGCCCTCGCCTGGCGCACCAGCGACCCGCGCGCCGACGGCCTCGCGCATCTGGCCGCGTTCTTCCGCGCCCACGCGCCGGCGGGCACCACCGCCTGCCGCGACGACGGCATGCCACGTCCGCGCGCCGCGCGCCGTGACAGCGTCGCCGATCCGGTGTAGCGCCCGGCGCGACGGGCATTCCTGCCCGTCCCTCACCCGGCATCCGAATCCCGGCATCCAATCCCCGGCATCTCCGTGCTCTCACTGCGCTTCATCGGCCGTTGGGCGGCTCTTCTCGCGGCCTCCGGCCTCCTGGCCTACGCCCTCGACCATGCGCATTTCCCGGCGGCCCTCCTGCTCGGGCCGATGGTGGCGGCCATCGCATTCGGGGTCGGCGGCGCCGACCTCTCGGTGCCCAAGTTCGGCTTCCAGGCCGCCCAGGCGATGATCGGCTGTCTCGTGGCGCACACCGTCACGGGCGACATCGTCGCCACGGTCGTGGATGACGGCTTCCTGATCCTCGCCGTGGTTCTCGTCACCGTCCTGGTCGGCGGGGCGGTCGGCTGGGCCCTGACCCGCCTGCGCGTCCTGCCGGGCTCCACCGCCGCCTGGGGCTCGTCGCCCGGCGGCGCCGCCGCCATGGTGGCGATGTCGGAGGAATACGGCGCCGACCCGCGCCTGGTCGCCTTCATGCAGTACGTCCGGGTGGTGGCCGTGGTGCTGTCGGCCTCCGTCATGGCGCGGCTTCTGACGAACGTCGCGGACGTGGTCCCGGCGCCCGACCCCATGAGCGTGGCGCCGCTCGCGATCCTGGCGACGCTGGCCGTCGCCGCCTGCGGGGCGGCCCTGGCCAAGCTCCTGCGCCTGCCCGCCTTCGCCCTCACCGGGCCGATGCTTCTGGGTGCGGCCCTGCACGCGTCCGGCCTCGTCTCGATGGCCCTGCCGATGCCGCTCCTCGACCTCGCCTACGCCACCATCGGCTGGTATGTCGGCCTGCGCTTCCGCCGCGAGACCCTGCGCGAGACCTTCGGGGCGCTGCCCGGCATCGTCATCGCGACCCTCGGGGTCATCGCGCTCTGCGGTGGCTGGGCCTACGGCCTGACCTTCCTGCTGCCCATCGACTTCCTCACCGCCTACCTCGCCACCAGCCCGGGCGGCCTCGATTCGGTGGCGATCATCGCGGTCGGCTCCAAGGTCGACGTCTCCTTCGTCCTCGCGGTACAGACGCTGCGGCTGTTCGTGGTGCTGGTGACGGGTCCGATCGTGGCGAAGTGGATCGCCCGCGGTGCGCCGGCGGCGCCCTGAGATGCACGCCCTCTACCTCGCCTTCCTGAATTCCTGGCGCGGCCTCTTGCACGGCGCCCGGACCGAGCGGGCGGTGCGCCTCGAGCTCGTGCTCCTCCTCCTCGGCCTGCCCCTGGCGCTGGTGCTCGGCTCCGGCCTCTGGGTGCGGGTGGCCCTGGTGGCGAGCCTGCTCCTGATGCTCGCCGCCGAGTTCCTCAACACGGCGGTGGAGAAGCTCTGCGACCATCTCCATCCGGGTCAGCACCCTAGGATCGGGATCGTCAAGGACCTCGCTTCGGCCGGGACCTTCTCCGCACAGGGGATCGCGGCCCTGGTCTGGGCGGCGGCGCTGTTCGAGCGGCTCTCCAGCCTTCCCTGACGTCATTCGAAAAACGATTCCGGAGAAGATCCGCCGGTTTCGTAAAGAACCAAGGGCCGGCGCGGTCTGGACACGCCCGATACGGTCCTCCAACGCTGAACCTACGGTCGGCCCCTGTCGGAACGACCTGAGTCAGCCGAGGTGCGTTCATGGCAGTCGCCACAATCCTGAGACAAACACTGCTCGGCCTGAGCGGTCTACTTCTCCTGATACATCCAGCGGGTGCGGCCGATCTGCCGAAGATCGCCGTGATCGCGACCGGCGGCACGATCGCGATGAAGCTCGACCCCACCACCCACGCGCCGGTGCCCGCCCTCTCGGGCGAGGATCTCGTCGCCGCGGTCCCGAAGCTGAAGGACATCGCCGCGATCGCCGTGACGGAGTTCAGCAACGTCCCGAGCGACTACATGGGACCGGACCGCTGGCCCGCCCTGTCCCGCAAGGTCGACGAGATCCTGGCCGACCCGTCGGTCCGCGGCGCCATCGTCCTGCACGGCACCGATACGCTGGACCAGACCGCCTACTTCCTCGACCTGACCGTGAAGAGCGACAAGCCCATCGTGCTGGTGGGCGCCCAGCGCAACGCCTCCGACTGGGATTCGGACGGATCGCGCAACCTCCTCAACGCGGCCCGGCAGATCCTCGCCGACGGCGCGACCGGCATGGGCGTGACGGTGACGCTCAACCATCACATCAATGCCGCCCGCGAGGTCCGCAAGACGCACACGAGCAACGTCGAGACCTTCAATTCGGGCGATGCCGGCTTCCTCGGTTACGTCGACGAGGACCGCGTGATCTTCAGCCGCAAGTCGCTGCGCCGTCAGACGCTTCCCCTGCCCGACCGGATGCCCCGGGTCGATCTCGTCGCGATGTATGCGGGTGCCGACGGCAGCCAGGTGCGCCATGCCGCCGAGACGGGCGCCGAGGCCATCGTCGTCGAAGCCTATGGCTGGGGCAACATGAACGCCGAGATGCACGACGCGATCAAGGACGTCATCGCCAGGGGCGTGCCCGTGGTCGTGGCCACCAAGGTCTATAACGGGCGCGCGCTGCCGGTTTACGGCTTCAAGGGCGGTGGCAACACGCTGCTGAAGGCCGGGGCGGTCTTCGCCGACGACCTGACGCCGGACAAGGCGCGCATCCTCACCCTGATCGCCCTGCCGACGACCAGGAACCGGGCGGCGCTCCAGGCCCTGTTCGACAGGTAGGTGGGACGGCACGATGGCGACGGACTACAGCCGGGCGGGACCGGCCGGTTGGGTCCGGCAGGTCGGCCCCGTCCGTCTCCATCTGAGCGACGAGAACGGGGCGCCGAGCCCGGCGCAGGCCGCGGTCGCCGCGGTCGTGGCTGCGTCGCTCGGCTCCCTGCGCGACAAGGCCGCGTCCTATCTCGATCTGTTCGTGGACCGGGCCAGGGCCTGCGGCCGTGCCGATGAGCCCTGGTGGCTCGACGCGATCGAGTTCCGCGACCACGCCGGCTCGGATCCGCTCTGCTACGCGCTCCACTTCACCCTGGAGGGCGACGCGGACGGTCTCTGGAGCGTGGACATGCGGGTCCTGGCGGACGCACACCGGCCGTTCCGCTTCGAGTGCCGCCAGGGCTGATCCGGCCCGTCCGCGCCGGCCCGTGTCGAGGCCTGCGCCTCGGTGCGGCGCCGAGGCGATTCAGGACTGCATCCACCTCGCTCGCTTCTGCGGCTCCGAAGGTCTATGTGCGGGCGACATCCCACGCACCGCGCCACCCCGGAGCTCGTGTCTCCTTGACCGACTACATCCGCAAGATCCTCACCGCCCGCGTCTACGACGTCGCCATCGAGAGCCCGCTCGATCCGATGCCGCGCATGTCGGCGCGCCTCGCCCGCCCGGTGCTCCTGAAGCGCGAGGATCTGCAGCCGGTGTTCTCGTTCAAGCTGCGCGGCGCCTACAACAAGATGTCGGGGCTCGACCCCGCGCTGCTCGCCAAGGGCGTCGTCTGCGCCTCGGCCGGCAACCACGCCCAGGGCGTGGCCCTCGCCGCCGCCCGCCTGAACGTGCGCGCGGTGATCGTGATGCCGCGCACCACCCCGGCGATCAAGGTCGATGCCTGCCGGGCCCGGGGCGCCGAGGTCATCCTGTTCGGCGACGCCTTCGACGAGGCCCTGGGCCATGCCCGGGAGCTGGAGGCGCGCGACGGCCTGACCTTCCTGCATCCCTTCGACGATCCGGACGTGATCGCCGGCCAGGGCACCATCGGGATGGAGATCCTGACCCAGCATTCCGGGCCGATCGAGGCGATCTTCGTGCCCGTGGGCGGCGGCGGCCTGGCGGCCGGCATCGCCACCTTCGTCAAGTACCTGCGCCCCGAGACCAGGGTCGTCGGCGTCGAGCCCGACGACGCCGCCTGCATGGCCGCGGCGCTCGCGGCCGGGAAACGCGTGGTGCTGCCCACCGTCGGCCTGTTCGCCGACGGCGTCGCCGTGCGGGAGGCGGGCGCGGAGACCTTCCGGCTCTGCCGCGAGTTCCTCGACGAGGTCATCACCGTCGACACCGACGCCATGTGCGCGGCCGTGAAGGACATCTTCGACGACACCCGCGCCATCTCGGAGCCCTCGGGCGCCCTGGCGCTGGCCGGCGCCAAGGCCTACGCCGCGCGCCAGGAGGGCGGGACCGGCACGCTGGTGGCGATCTCCAGCGGGGCGAACCTGAACTTCGACCGCCTGCGCCACATCGCCGAGCGCGCCGAGATCGGCGAGCAGCGCGAGGTCCTGCTCGGCGTCACCATCCCCGAGCGGGCGGGCGCCTACCGCGCCTTCATCCAGACCCTGGGCCCCCGGGCGATCACCGAGTTCAACTACCGCTACGCGGCCGGCGCCAACGCGCAGATCTTCGTCGGGATCAACCTCGCGGGCGGCCTTCGCGAGAAGCACGCCCTCATCGACTCGCTGAGGGCCGCCGGCTACCGCGCCGTCGACATGAGCGACAACGAGATGGCCAAGGTCCACATCCGCTACATGGTCGGCGGGCGCGCCACCGGCCTCGCCGACGAGCGCCTGTACCGCTTCCAGTTTCCGGAGCGGCCCGGCGCCCTGATGAAGTTCCTCGACGCCCTCGGCGACGGCTTCGACATCACCCTGTTCCACTACCGCAACCACGGCGCCGATTACGGCCGGGTGCTCGCCGGCATCGACGTGCCGCCGGCCGAGCGCGCCCGCTTCGATGCGGCCATCGAGGCGCTGCACTACCCCTGCGTCGACGAGACCGACAATCCAGCCTACCGGATGTTCCTCGACGACGGGCGCGGCGGCGCGGACGCGGCGGCCTGAGACCGGACCGTCGAGACCGTCGGGCGCACTGATGGCGCGTCCGATTGACCGGCCCTCGATGCACGCGCCGAGGCAGTCACAACAACTCAGGGTATTCACATCACCATGACTGGTGGTGGTATTTTGAATACTTTTCTGGAGCTCGACCGCGAAAGTTTTACTTCAACATTTGGGCCTAGAAGCGGCGTCCGAATTCCTCACCGGTCGCCTCGAATGCCGCGTCTTACCAGTCTCAACGTCCGCCTCCCGGCGATCACCGTCGGGCTGGCGCTTGTCAGCGCCACCGTCATGGGTGGTCTGAGCTGGTACAGCGCCCGGTCCGGCCTCGTCGACGCGGCCCAGGAGCGCCTGCAATTCGCGGCCTCGGCCCGCAAGGCCGGCATCGAGCTGATCGCCGAGCGCGTCGGCGGCGACCTCGTCACGGTGGCGGGCAACCCGCAGGTCGCCGGCAATTTCGGTGACCTCGTCGAGGCCCTGGACCCGGCCAAGTCCGACTTCGCCAACCTCGTCCGGACCTATACCGGCGGCGCCACCCTCGAGGCGCGCCTCGGTGCCGAAGCGGCCGGGTCGATGTACGGCCGGCGGCACGCCAAGGTGCAGGAGGTTGCCCGCAAGCTCCTCGAGCGCCCGGGCTACGCCGACCTCGTCTTCGTCTCGGAGGACGGGCGCATCGTCTACACCACGACCAAGGGTGCCGATTTCGGCCGCGCGCTAGCCGAGCCCGAGCTCGCTTCGACGGGTCTTGCCCGCCTCGTCGCGCGGCTGAAGACCGCCGACCCCGACGCGACGCTCTACGAGGACTACGCCGCCTATCCGACGGAGGCGGTTCCGTCGGCCTTCATCGGCCGGGCCATCGCCCGCCGCGCCAACGTCGCGATGGGCACCGGCCAGGACGCGTCGCGCATCGGCTTCGTTCTGCTGCGCCTGACGCCCACCCTCTTCGACCGGACCCTCTCGGACCGCGGCGGCCTCGGCGAGACCGGCCAGGTCATGGCCGTCGGAGCGGACGGCGCCCTGCGCAGCAACCCGCCCCTGTCCCGCTCCGTCGTCGCCGGCAAGCCCGCCACGGCGCTCGGCCTCGACAAGGGCGATCTCGCGGGCAATCGCCCCTTCACCTATACGAGCGGCACCGGCCACCGGATGGCGGCCACCGCCCGCGTGTCGGTTCTCGGCGCGCCCTGGACGATCATCGCCGAGCAGGCCGAGGACGAGACCCTCGCGGCCGTCGGCACCCTCACCCGCGCCCTGGCGGTGACGGCGCTCGCCGTCCTGGCCGTCACGGCGATCCTCGGGCTTCTGTTCGCCCGCACCATCGTCGCCCCCCTGGGCGCCCTCACCCGCGCCCTGCAGGCGCTGGCCCGCCGGGAGGCCCTGGCCGAGGTGCCGGGCAGCCGCCGGGCGGACGAGATCGGCGACATCGCCCGGGCCGTCGTCACCATCCGCGACATCTCGCTGGAGGAGGCCGCGCAGCAGCTCAAGACCACCGAGGCGGCGCGCCTGCGCGAGGAGACCGAGCGCCGGACCCTGCTGCGCGACCTCGCCGACCGCTTCGAGCGCTCCGTCGGCGGCATCGTCGGCACCGTCTCGCAGGCCTCCAGCGACCTGCAGGGTGCCGCGACCGGCATGACCGAGGCGGTGGCCGGCACGGCGCGGCGCTCCACCTCCGTGGCGGCGACCGCGCAGGAGACCGCCGGCAACGTCAACGCCGTGGCGGTGGCGGCCGAGGAGCTCGGCGCCACGGTCGGGGAGATCGGCCGCCAGGTCGAACAGGCCTCCACCATGTCCGCCCAGGCCGTCGACGAGGCGGGACGCACGGCCGCCACCATGCAGACCCTGTCCGATGCCGCGACCCGGATCGGCGATGTCGTCGGCCTCGTCTCGCAGATCGCCAGCCAGACCAATCTCCTGGCGCTGAATGCCACGATCGAGGCGGCGCGGGCCGGCGAGGCGGGGCGCGGCTTCGCGGTGGTCGCCGCCGAGGTGAAGAACCTCGCGGAGCAGACCAGCCGTGCCACCACGGAGATCGCCGAGCAGGTCGACGCCATCCGCTCGGCCACCACGGGCGCCACCGGCGCGATCCGCAGCATCGTGACGCGGATCGAGGGCATGAGCGTCGTCACCAGCAGCATCGCCGCCGCAGTCGAGGAGCAGGGCGTGACGACCCAGGAGATCGTCCGCAACATGGGCCAGGCCTCCTCGGGCACCGGCGCCATGAGCCAGGACATCGAGGCGGTCGCCCGCTCGGCGGCCGAGGCCGGCGCGACGGCCGATCAGGTCCAGCGTGCCTCCGCCGACCTGTCCCGCCAGTCCGAGCAGCTGCGCACGGAAGTCGCCGGCTTCCTCGCCACCGTCCGGGCCGCCTGAGCGCGGGCGGGCCGTGCCCCCCGCCTGGGCCGTCGGCGCCCGCCGGCCATGTCCCGACAAGGGTTGACCCCCCGGCGGGCTCGGGCCCAATGCCCCGGCTCAACCGGGACCCCTCGCCGATGCCGCCGCTCCTCGCCCTGCCCTTCCCCGCCATCGATCCGGTGGCGGTGGCGATCGGGCCGATCACCATCAAGTGGTACGCCCTGGCCTACATCGTCGGCCTGCTCGGCGGCTGGTACTACGCGCGCCGGCTGGTGGCGGCGGACCGCTACTGGGGCGTGGTGCGGCGCCCGAGCCTGAACGACATCGACGACCTCATCGTCTGGGTGGCCCTGGGCGTCGTCCTCGGCGGGCGCATCGGCTACGTCCTGTTCTACAACCTGCCCCTCTACCTCGCCGATCCCGTCGAGATCCTGGCCATCCGCAACGGCGGCATGTCCTTCCATGGCGGCTTCCTCGGCGCCGTGCTGGCGATGGTGCTGTTCGCCCGCGCCCGCAAGCTCCAGGCCCTCACCCTCCTCGACCTCGCCGGCGTGGTGGTGCCGATCGGGCTGTTCTTCGGGCGCATCGCGAATTTCGTGAACGGCGAGCTCTGGGGCCGCATCGCCCCGGACTTCCCCTATGCCGTCGTCTTCCCCACCGGCGGCCCCCTGCCCCGTCACCCGAGCCAGCTCTACGAGGCGGCCACCGAGGGCGCGCTCCTGTTCGTCGTGATGATGATCGCGGTGCGCGCCAACGGCTTCCGCAGGCCCGGCCTGATGGGCGGGATCTTCGTCCTGGGCTACGCCATCGCCCGGACCTTCTGCGAGTTCTTCCGCGAACCGGACCGACAGCTCGGCTACCTGTTCGGCACCGAGACCTGGTCCACCGGCGGCATCACCATGGGGATGGTGCTGTGCGTGCCGATGGCGCTGGTCGGCCTGACCGCCATCGTCCTGGCCCTGCGCGGCGCCACGCGCCCGCGCGTCCCGGCGGAGGAGGCCGGTCCCGTCTCGCCCGCCAAGGTCGACGCGGCGTGACGAGCCCGCTCTTCGCCGAGATCCGCGACGAGATCCTGGCCTCCGGTCCGATCGGGCTCGACCGCTACATGAGCCTCTGCCTCGGCCATCCGGTGCACGGCTACTACCGCACCCGCGATCCCCTGGGAGCGGCCGGCGACTTCGTCACCGCCCCCGAGATCAGCCAGATGTTCGGCGAGCTCATCGGGATCTGGATCGCGGCGACCTGGTCTGCCATGGGTGCGCCCACCGACCTCGCCCTGGTGGAACTCGGACCTGGCCGCGGCACCCTGATGCAGGATGCGCTGCGGGCGCTGGCCCGCGCCGCACCGGACCTGCGCCCGGCCCTGCATCTCGTCGAGACGAGCCCGGTGCTCCGGGCCGAGCAGGCCGCCCGCCTCTCGGGCGCCGCGCCGACCTGGCACGAGTCCATCGAGACCCTGCCGCCCGGCTCGACCCTCGTCGTCGCCAACGAATTCTTCGACGCCCTCCCCGTCCGCCAGTTCCAGCGCGCATCGCGCGGCTGGTTCGAACGCCTCGTCGGCCTCTCGCCGGATGGCGGCGCCCTCGCTTTCGGCCTGGCGGCGGAGCCCGATACCCGCATCGCCGCGAGCGGCCCGAACGGGGTCCTGATGACCCTGCCGGGCGCCGCCCTCGACACCGTGCGCGGCCTCGCCCGCCGCGTCGTCGCCGAGAGGGGCGCGGTGCTGGCCATCGATTACGGCCATGTCCGGCCGGGCTTCGGCGACTCGCTCCAGGCTTTGCGCGGCCATGCCTTCGTCCCGCCGCTCGCCGCCCCCGGCGAAGCCGACCTCACCACGCACGTGGACTTCGCGGCCCTCGGCCGCGCCGCGACCGGCGAAGGCGCAATCCTGCACGGCCCGGTCGACCAGCGCGACTTCCTCCTCGCCCTCGGCCTGCGCGAGCGGGCCGAGCGATTGGGGCGGGACGCGTCACCGGCGCAGCGCGACGCGATCACGGCCGCCGCCACCCGCCTCACCGACCCATCCCGGCGCGGCATGGGCAGCCTGTTCAAAGCGATGGCGTTCTCGGATTCGGCACTGACGGCTCTGCCGGGTCTTCCGGCAGCGAAGCTTTGAGAAGATCGTTCGGTGCGACGCGGCTCAATGCGCGCGGCGGGCGAACCAGAGCGTGCCCAGGCCCAGCGCGAGGGCGCCGAGGGGGAACAGCAGCAGGGTCAGGGTGTGGACATCCATTACCGGAGTTCCCGCAGAAAACCTCTTGCAGCCCAATGTAGGACTCCGCTGACGCAGATGCAAAGCAGGGAGAGCACCGGAGTCAGCCATGGCCTGTCGGGTTGGGCCGCCGCTGCGCTGCGCTGGGAAAACAGAGGCGCCAGGCCTCCGACCGCGAGCACCGCGATGGCGACGCCGTTCACATAGGTCGCCGTCAGCTTTGCGCGCTCGTTCGCGATCAGTCGCGTCCTGGTGTCCTGCGACTCACCCATGGCGCCTCGAACCCTGTAACCTCGGATCGTTGTGCGGTCAGGCAGGCCGACGAAGACATCGGGCACGGCGAGCGTGGAGAAGTCGTGCCTGATCACCCGCGCGGACACCGAACAGGAAGCTATTCCTCCATCTCGGTCAAGGGGTGCCGGGCGCCAATCTCCGGTGGATGGGGAAAACTTGACTTGCCGGCCCTGTCGGACTAACCGCCTCCCTATTCATTCGACGGTCTGATCGTCATCACGAACGCCGACCGGCCCCGCGAGGCCGGAGGTCAACGCCCGACAGCGCGATGCGCCCTCGGGCGAGCTTCGCGTTGGGGACAGGGCGTCGGCCCCGCTCACCCCGTCGTCGTCGAGCCCCGATGCCCAACGCTGCCGCGAACACGACCCTGCGCATCGAGGATGCGGTGAACGACACCTGCCCCTGGTCGGGCAAGCCGATCGCGGCCGACTCGCTCACCCTCTACAACGGTGCGGTGGTCGGCTTCTGCAATCCGGAGTGCCGGGACAAGTTCGCCAAGGCGATCCGCGGTTTCGAGGATGCGCTCCAGGCGCGCCGGGCCGAGAGCGCGGGCGTGAACCAGTGACCGGTCCGACGACGATGCCGGTCCAGGGAGCCTGACGCATGTTCGAAGGCCTGTCCGATCGCCTTTCCGGGATTCTCTCCGGCCTCACGCGGCGCGGCGCGCTCACCGAGGCCGACGTCACCGCCGCCCTGCGCGAGGTCCGGCGCGCCCTTCTCGAGGCCGACGTCGCTCTCGAAGTGGTGCGCGGCTTCACCGAGAAGGTGCGCGAGAAGGCGGTCGGCGCCGTCGTCCTGAAGTCGGTCACCCCCGGCCAGATGGTCGTCAAGATCGTCAACGACGAGCTCGTGGCGATGCTCGGCTCGGACGCGAGCATCATCGACCTGAACGCCCCCGCCCCCGTCGCCATCCTGATGGTCGGCCTCCAGGGCTCGGGCAAGACCACCACCACCGCCAAGATCGCCCGCCGGCTGGTGGCCCGCGACAAGCGCCGGGTGCTGCTGGCCTCCCTCGACACCCGCCGCCCGGCGGCGATGGAGCAGCTCGCCATCCTGGCCAAGCAGGTCGAGGTCGAGAGCCTGCCGATCGTCGCCGGCCAGTCGGCGGTGCAGATCGCCCGCCGCGCCATGGATGCCGCCCGCCTCGGCGGCTTCGACGTGGTCATGCTCGACACCGCCGGCCGCATCACCCTCGACGAGGCGCTGATGGCGGAGGCGGCCGAGGTCAAGGCGGCCACCAACCCGCACGAGGTGCTCCTCGTCGCCGACGCCCTGACCGGCCAGGATGCGGTGAACACGGCCCGCGCCTTCGATGAGCGCCTCGGCGTCACCGGCATCGTGCTGACCCGCATGGACGGCGATTCGCGCGGCGGCGCGGCCCTGTCGATGCGCGCCGTCACCGGCAAGCCGATCAAGCTCGTCGGCACCGGCGAGAAGGTCGACGCCCTGGAGGAGTTCCACCCCTCCCGCGTCGCCAACCGCATCCTCGGCATGGGCGACATCGTCAGCCTCGTCGAGAAGGCGGCCGAGACCATCGACCACGAGCAGGCGCTCCGCACCGCGGAGAAGATGCGCAAGGGCAAGTTCGACCTCGACGACCTGTCGATGCAGCTCGCCCAGATGGAGAAGATGGGCGGCATCGGCGGCCTGATGGGCATGCTCCCGGGCATGGGCCAGATCAAGAAGCAGGTCGAGAACGCCAACCTGGACGAGAAGATGTTCGCCCGGCAGCGGGCCATCATCTCGTCGATGACCGCCCAGGAGCGGAAGAATCCCGACATCCTCAAGAATTCCCGCAAGAAGCGCATCGCTGCGGGCTCGGGGACGAAGGTGGAGGAGCTGAACAAGCTCCTCAAGATGCACCGGACCATGGCCGACATGATGAAGGCGATGGGCTCGGGCAAGCGCGGCATCGGCCAGGCCCTCGGCTCGATGTTCGGCATGGGGGGTGGTGGAATGCCGGGCGGCATGCCCGGCCTGCCCCCCGGCATGCCGGAACCGACGCCGGAAATGATCGCCGACATGCAGAAGCAGCTCGGCGGCAAGCTCCCCCCGATGCCCCCGGGCCTCGGGGGCAAGATGCCGGGCCTGCCCGGGCTCGGGGGTCCCAAGGGCCCCGGCGGCCTGCCGGGTCTCGGCGGATTTCCCTTCGGGAAGAAGAAGTAGCGACGGGGGGCGTAGCGCATAGCGAGTCGGGTTCGCGCCCACGGACTCGCCATTCGCTACGCGCTCCTCGCCCTGACACGACACACTGACCTTTGGAGTAGAACCATGTCCCTCAAGATCCGTCTCACCCGTGGCGGCGCCAAGAAGCGCCCGTACTACCGCATCGTCGTCGCCGACGCCCGCGCCCCCCGCGACGGCCGCTTCATCGACAAGGTCGGCGTCTACGACCCGATGAAGGCCAAGGACGATCCGGCCCGCATCGTGCTCGAGGCCGACAAGATCCAGTCCTGGCTCGCCAAGGGCGCCCAGCCCACCGACCGCGTCCTGCGCTTCCTCGACGCCGCCGGCCTCGCCAAGCGCCCCGCGCGCAACAACCCGCAGAAGGCCGAGCCGGGCGAGAAGGCGAAGGAGCGCGCCGCCAAGCGCGCCGAGAAGGCCGCCGCCCCGGCCGAAGACGCCGCGGCCTGAGGCGCGTCCGCGCATGGCCCGCCGTCCCGGAGGCTCTTCATCCCACGGTGACGGTGGCCGCCGTGCGCGCCCCGGCCGCATCGGCAGCGATGCGGCCACCTCGGCCCGCCGGCCGAAGCCCGACGCCGACGCGCCCCTGCCGCCCACCGACCCGAGCCTCGTCCAGATGGGCGAATTCGGGCGGGCGCACGGGCTCAACGGCGAGGTCCGGCTGAAATCCTACACCGGCGACCCGCAGGCGATCGCCTCCTACGGGCCGCTGATCGGCGCCGACGGGCGCCGCATCGAGATCACCGACATCCGCCAGGCCGGCGGCGCCTCCCCCGACCTCCTGGTCGTTCGGGTGAAGGGCGTGACCGACCGCACCGGCGCGGAGGGGCTGAACCGCCTCGCCCTGTTCCTCCCGCGCGAGCGCCTCGGCACCGTGGCGGACGCGGACGAATTCTTCACCGCCGACCTCGTCGGTCTCGCGGTGGTCGACACGCAAGGCGCGCTCCTCGGCACCGTCGCGGACGTGCCGAATTACGGCGGCGGCGATCTCCTGGAGATCAAGCCGGCCCTCGGCGGTACCACCGCCCTCCTGCCCTTCACCAAGGCCTTCGTTCCGGAGCTCGACGTCGCCGGTGGCCGCGTCGTGGTCGATCCCCCGGACGACCTGTTCGCGCCGGCCCAGCCGCGCCCGCCCGACGAGCCCGCCTGAGAGCCCGATCGCGGCCGGCCCTCAGGCGGAACCGGTCCCGGATGCCGCGCCCCAGGCCGGCGCCCGATCCCCGGCGGCCGACGATTCCCGCGACGTCCGGCCGATATACGTCCGGTTTCGGCCGTCCGCCTTCGCCGCGTAGAGCGCCGCATCGGCGTCGCGGTAGAGGTCCATGACCGCCCGCGGTCCGTCGCGGCCCGGGGACGTGCTCGCCAGCCCGATGCTCACCGTCAGCGAGCCGGCGGGGATGCCGGCGCCGGGAAGGCCGAAGCGCCGGATTTCGGCATGGATCCGGTCGGCGACGCGACGGGCGGCCGCCAGGTCGGCGGCGAGCAGCAGCACGAACTCCTCTCCGCCGACGCGGCACACGAGGTCGCCCGGGCGTCGCGCGCTCGCCATCAGGCAATGCGCCAGCCCCTTCAGGACCTCGTCGCCGACGTGGCCGTGGCGGTCGTTCACCGCCTTGAAGTGGTCCGCATCGATCACGAGCAGCGACAAGGGCTGGTCGGGCGGCAGGCCGGACCTTTCGCGCTCCGCCAGGGCCTCCTCGAAGCGGCGCCGGTTCGGAAGGCCCGTCAGCGCATCGGTCAGCGAGAGGCGCGCCAGTTCCGCCTCGATCCGGCTCCGGTGCCGGAGCTCGCGCCCGAACAGCAGCGAGAGGCCGGCGCACAGGCCGCACAGGCTCAGTACGGCGCTGCCGATCACCAGCGCCTTGGCGCGCCATTCCGCCTCGATCTCCTCGGCGGCCAGGGCGACGTCCAGGATCAGCGGCAGGTCGCCGATCCGCGTGAAGGCGTGGTGCCGGTTCTCGTCGCCGCGGACCGAGGTGCCGACGAAGGTGCCGGCGCCCTCCTGCACGAAGCGCTGGAAGGTCGGCGCGGACGCGACGCTGACGCCGATCTCCTCATCGACGGCGGGGTGGCGCATCAGGCGCCGTCCGTCCGCGAGGTAGAGGTTGATCGCCCCCTTGGTCCCGAGGGCGATGTTGGCGAAGAGCCGGCTGAAATAGGTGAGCTTCAGGGAGGCCTGGACCACGCCGCCGAAGCGGCCGTCGGGCCCGTTGATCCGGCGGCTGAGGACGATGACCGGCACGCCGAGGAGGCGCGACACCACCGGCTCACTGATGAAGAGCGCGACATCGGGCCGATCGCGGTGGACCCGGAAGTAGCTCCGGTCCGCGTTGTTCAGGGGACGGGCCGGGATGCCCTTGGCGTCGAAGACGGTCCTGCCGGTCTCGTCCACCACGAGGATCACGCCCATGTCCCGCGCCAGCACGGCCCGGTCGAAGAGGATGAGTTGCTGTAGGGCGGGGCTGGCCGCCGCAAATCCCGGTGCCGTCAGGTTGTCGGCGACCCCGCGCAGCGACAGGTCGATGATCTCGATGTTGCGGGCGATGTCGCGCTCGATCACCTGGAGCAGATTGCGCGAGGTCTGGGTCGCCTTCTCCCAGGCATCCGCGCGCAGGTCGAGCAGCATCAGCCCCGAGATCGCGAGCAACCCGAGTGGTGCCAGGATGCCCAGCCCGATCCAGGTCTGCGACGAGCGCAGCCGGTGCGCGAGATCAACCAGCATCCGCATCGACGACCATCCCACCTCCGTTCGCGAGCATTGCCCCACATGCCATGGCAAGTCCTAATCGGAGGTTGCATGGTCGGACGTCGCCGGAGCGGACGCGGCGTCATGGAACCCGACGCCGGCTCCGCATCGTCGCGCGGCCGCGCCCGTCAGGATCAATGGTCTCGGGAGGTCGAGGACGCGGTCCGTGGGGCAGCGCGGCGTCCTCGACGCGAGCAGGCCGACCCGTTCGAACTAAGTGACATGAACGAAAATGGCCGTTACAACGACTGGCCGCCGGGAAAGTTCCCCCATGAGCTACCACCTCGAGCAGGGTATCAGGCCAGATACAGCCGATCCCGCGCGGCTTGCTGAGCTCAGGGCTCTCGACATCCTCGACACCGCGCCTGAACAGGCCTTCGACGACGTCGTGCAACTGTGTCGCCTGCTGTGCGGGTCCCCGGTCGCCCTGATCAGCCTCGTGGACGAGGACCGCCAGTGGTTCAAGGCCCGCACCGGGTTCCCGCCCTGCGAGACCGATCTCAACGCCTCGGTCTGCGTCTATGCCCTGAGCGAGGCCGACCTCTTGGTGATTCCGGACCTGGCGGACGATCCGCGAACCAGTCGGAATCCGCTCGTCACGGGTGAACCGCATATCCGCTTCTATGCCGGCGCGCCCCTGCGGATGCGGAGCGGCCAGGTGCTCGGCAGCCTGTGCGTGCTCGATCATCAGCCGCGCCCGGACGGGCTGACCGACGATCAGGCCGATGGTCTGCGGCGCCTCGCGCGCCAGGTGACGACCCTCATCCATGAGCGCCGGCAGATCGCCCTGGTCAAGGCCGAGGAAATCTACGCCCGGGCGGCCTCGCTCCGGCGCGCCGCGCTGATCGAACTCGGGGACTTCCTGCGCAACGAGGCCTCCGTTCCCGCCATGACCCAGCGGGCGGCCGAGATCGTCGGCCGGACCCTCGACGCCGATCGGACCGGCTACGGCGAACTCGATGCGGCCGGCGAGCACATCACCGTCCACCGCGACTGGACGACCGCCGGCACGGCCAGTCTCGTCGGGCGGCATCCCTTCGTGAATCAGGACACCCTCGGTCCCGACCTCGCGCGCGGGGAAACCCTCGTCGTCGACGCCGTGGCGGACGATCCACGGACCGCGGAGACAGCCGCCCGCCTCGCCCGGATCGATGTCGGCGCCCTGCTCAACGTGCCGGTGCGCGAGCGCGGCCGAAGCGTCGGGCTGTTCTTCGTCCACAGCACGGCGCCGCGCGCCTGGCACCCCGAGGAGGTCGCCTTCGTCCGCAACGTCGCGGATCGCGTCCAGGTCGGCATCGCGCGCCTGCGGGCCGAGGAACAGCAGGCGGTCCTGAACCGCGAACTCAGCCACCGCATGAAGAACATGCTGGCCATGGTCCAGGCCATCGCCACCCAGACGCTCCGCAACGCTCCCGACCTGGACACGGCCCGGGACGTCCTGGCCGACCGGCTCTTCGCGATGAGCAAGGCCCACGACCTGCTCCTCAACGGCACGCGCGAGAGCGCGAGCATCGAGGCGGTGATCCGCGGGGCGCTCGAGATCCACGACGATGCCGGATCGGAACGCCTGCGTCTCGCCGGACCCTTCGTCCAGGTCGGCTCGAAGGCCGCCCTGTCCCTCGCCCTGATGGTCCACGAACTCGCGACGAATGCGGCCAAGTACGGCGCCCTCTCCTGCCCGGAGGGGACCGTCGCGGTCACCTGGACCGTGGAGGCCGACGGCCCCGAGTCGATGCTGACCCTGTCGTGGCGGGAACGCGGAGGACCCGCGGTCGCCCCGCCCAAGCGCCGCGGATTCGGGAGCCGGCTGATCGAGCGCGGCCTCGCGGGTGCCGTCGGCGGCAGCGTCCGCACGACCTACGAGTCAGTGGGGCTGGTCTGCGAACTCACGGCGCCGCTGCGCGGCATCGAGGCGGAGGAGTGAGCCGCGCCCGTCATCGCGGCGGGCTGCCGGGTCCGTCCTTCGCCCGCCGGGTGGCGTCGTCCCGGCAGGGACGGATCGTGCGCGGGTCCGGCCGGTCCGCCGCCGTGGGCGCTTCGAAGATCGCGAGGTAGCCGACGCCGCCGTCGAGCACCGTGACGCCGGTCTGCCGGTATCCGGCAGCGGAGAGCTCGCAGGCGAGGAGCGCGGGCGGCGTTCCGTGGCGCGAGGGCACGTCGTCCGCGTCGACGATGCCCACCTTGCCCCCCGGCTTCATCATCGGCGCCAGGTTGTGGAGCAGTCCGAAGGGCTGGGCGATCTCGTGGTACATGTGGACCAGCACCGCCGCATCGAGCGAGGCGGCCGGCAGGCGCGGGTCGTGCGGCTCGCCGCGCACCACCGTAACGTTGGTCAGCGCGCTCCTGGCGATGCGCGCCTCCAGCCCCGCCAGGTAGCGGGGCGTCACGTCCTCGGCGTAGACGTGGCCCTGCGGGCCGACGCGCTCGGCCAGCCGCACCGTGTAGTAGCCGCTGCCGGCCCCGATATCGGCGACGCTCTGGCCGGCCGCGATGCCCATCAGGCGGACCACCTGCCCGACCTCGTCGACCGAATCACGCTGCTTCTCCGAGGCCCAGAGGGGCGCGACGATCTCGGCCACCGGCCGGTCGGGCCTGGGAAAGGCGGAGGCGGGCGTGCCCGCCGGGGCCAGGGGTTCGGCCGCGCGGACCGGCTGGAGCAGCGCCGAACCCGTCAGCGCGAGGGAGACGGTGACGGTCCGCAGGAGCGGAACGACGGCACGGTCACGGAGGGAGCGGGAAGCGGCCATGGCAGGACAACCCGTTGCCGCCGCTTCGGTGCCACGTTGACCGCGCGCGCCTCCGCGCGCCATCAAGCGCCATGACCCTCAGCCCCTGGAACGCCACCGTCCTCACGCTCTACCCCGCGATGTTCCCGGGACCGCTCGGGGTGTCCCTGTCCGGAGAGGCGCTGGCGCGGGGCACCTGGAATCTGGAGGCCCGCGATATCCGCGAGCACGGTCTCGGGCGCCACCGCGCGGTGGACGACCCCCCCGCCGGCGGCGGCGCCGGCATGGTGCTGCGCTGCGACGTCCTCGCCGCGGCCATCGACGCGGCGGCCGCGCCGGACGATCCCCGGCCCCGGCTCCTCATGAGCCCGCGCGGCCGTCCCCTGACGCAGGCTCGCGTGCGGGCGCTCAGCGGGGGACCCGGCGTGCTCATCGTCTGCGGCCGCTTCGAGGGCGTCGACGAGCGGGTGATCGCCGGGCGCGGCCTCGAGGAGGTGTCGATCGGCGACTACATCCTCTCCGGGGGCGAGGTCGCCGCGCTGGTGGTGCTCGACGCCTGCGTGCGCCTCCTGCCCGGCGTCATGGGCAAGGTCGCCTCCGGCGAGGAGGAGAGCTTCGAGGCCGGCCAGCTCGAATACCCGCACTACACCCGGCCGCGGGACTGGGAAGGCCGCGCGATCCCCGACGTGCTCACCGGCGGCAACCACGGCGCCATCGCGCGGTGGCGCCGGGCCGAGGCCCTGCGCCTGACCCGGGAGCGCCGGCCCGACCTGCTGCGCCCGCCCGAGGGCTGAACCGACGCGGGCGGGGATCTCGCGCTGGGAGCCGGCCCGGACGGTTCCATGCGGGATGGCTCGCGGAGACCGTTCAGAGACGCGCCGTCTCGCGGTAGTCCCGCGGCGGCAGGCCGAACCGGCTCTTGAAGGCGCGGCTGAAGAGCGACGGATCGCGATAGCCGCAGGACAGCATGATGTCCGTGATGGTCCTGCCGTGGCCGCCTGGAGCGGACAGGCGGCGGCGCGCCCGGTCGAGCCGCGCGTCCCGGATCGCCGCCGCGATGCCGCCATCGGCGAGGAACGCCTCGTACAGGCGGGTCCGGGAGACCTTCAGCGTCACCCGGACCTCGTCCGGCGTCAGGCCGGGATCGTGGAGCCGGCGTTCGATATACGCGCCGGCCAGGGAGCGAAGACCGACGGTCGAGGCTGCGTCGTCCGGCAAACCGGTCTCGGGATCGACGACCCCCCTGAGGAGATGCAGCACGGCACCAAAACCATGGGCCGTCTCGGCTTCGGACATGCGCTCGATCGAACCGGCGAACGACGTCAGGTAGCTGGCGAGCAGGTCGGACAAGGGACCGCCGCCCCGGACCATCCGACCGGCGCGGCTCCCGACGCTTCCGATGTGGGAGACGAAGACCGCGCGCGGAAAGCTCAGGCGGATTTCCTCGTAGGCGCCCGGAAGACCGGACACGAAGGGACGGTCGAGGGCGGTGAAACCAAGGTCTCCCGACTCGAGAACGCCGCCGCAGGCCCCCTGTTCGTGATGCGCCCGGCCGGCCACGAGCAGGCTGACGCAGACGTCGTCGACATTGTCCGCCCGGATATGCCGGTCGTTCCGCTCGACCTGTACGCCGCTGCTCCGGGTGTGCATCAGCATGCCGTGGGACGAGACGGCGAGCAGTCGCTCGGCCGCGAAGCTCCGGACATCTTCGGTATTGGAGGCATCGACGCGCGCCAGCGCCGTACTGCGCCAGTAATCGAAGCTGCGACCGGGTTCGACGTCGCGGGTCGTCTGACGCTGGGCGAAGATCACGGTCGTCGACACCCGGTCAATCGGTTCAAGTCCCTGTTCGTGCAGATGGACATGGGCACCGACCACGATCAAGCCGGACCGGGCTGTCCGGCAGCCAAGTGCCCGATCAACTTTTCGGAAGTCGTGCATTTTGCCGAGTCAGTCGGCGGATCGACCGGAACGCACCCGGTTTCCTCCCGCACGGCCCGGATCGTCCGCGTTCGCGCAGGGAGGTCCGACCGCCCGTGCGGGTGCGGATTGATCCCCGCCGCGGCGCCGGGCGCTTGCGTCCGGAACGGCGCGGGTCCATTGGCGTCTCCGGGCCACTCCTCCCCAACGAGGAGCTCTCATCTGGAAGGATGACGCACGTGACCAACCGACCCGCCACGCGCCCCCGCGTGCCGAATTTCTCGTCCGGCCCCTGCGCCAAGCGCCCGGGCTGGAGCCTGGAGGCCCTGGCCGGCGCGCCGCTCGGACGCTCGCACCGCTCCGCCGTCGGCAAGGCCAAGCTGAAGGAGGCGATCGACCTGACCCGCACGGTGCTGCAGGTGCCGGCCGATTACCGGATCGGCATCGTTCCGGCCTCCGACACCGGCGCCGTCGAGATGGCGATGTGGTCGATGCTGGGGCCGAAGACGGTCGAGGTCGTCGCCTGGGAGGCCTTCGGCCTCGAATGGGTCACCGATGCCCTGAAGGAACTCAAGATCGCGCCGCGCGTGCATGTCGGCGCGTACGGCGTCCTGCCCGACCTCTCGGCCGTCGACACCCGGCACAACGACGTCATCTTCACCTGGAACGGCACCGCCGCCGGCGTGCGCGTGCCGAACGGCGACTGGATCGCCGCCGACCGCGAGGGCATCACCATCTGCGACGCCACCTCGGCCGCCTTCGCGATGCCGCTGGACTGGTCCAAGCTCGATGCCGTCACCTTCTCCTGGCAGAAGGTGATGGGCGGCGAGGCCGCGCACGGCATGATCGTGCTCTCCCCCCGCGCCGTCGCCCGCATCGAATCCAACGTCCCGGCCTGGCCGGTGCCGAAGGTCTTCCGCCTGGCCAAGGACGGCAAGCTGATCGAGGGCATCTTCAAGGGCGACACCATCAACACGCCCTCGATGCTCGCGGTGGAGGACTACCTCGACACCCTGAAATGGGCGACGCGCATCGGCGGCCTCCCGGCGCTCCACGCCCGGGCCGACGCCAACGCGAAGGTCATCCACGACTGGGTGGCGCGCACCCCCTGGATCGGCCACCTCGCCGCCGATGCCGGCACCTACAGCAACACGGGCGTCTGCCTCGTCGTCACCGACCCGGACATCCTCGCGATGGGCGACGCCGTCGTCGGTGCGGTCGCCAAGGGCATCGCCGACGCCCTGGACCGCGAGGGCGTCGCCTTCGACATCGGTGCCTACCGGGACGCCCCGGCCGGTATCCGGATCTGGTGCGGCGGGACCGTCGAGGCTTCCGATCTCGAGGCCCTGACCCCGTGGCTCGACTGGGCCTTCGCGGCCGAGAAGGCGAAGCTCGCCCGGGCGGCCTGAAAACCGCGCGACCTCGACGAACGCGCGGCGTATTCCGCACGCGACGGAATCGGGCTCCTCTCCCGGTCCCGTCG
Source organism: Methylobacterium sp. Leaf104 (assembly GCF_001422885.1). Lineage (GTDB taxonomy): Bacteria > Pseudomonadota > Alphaproteobacteria > Rhizobiales > Beijerinckiaceae > Methylobacterium. The sequence continues at coordinate 377,238 of NZ_LMMZ01000034.1, forward strand.
CGCGTCGGCCTGCGCCCGAGCCGGACACCTCCATGCCCGCTCCCAGGGTGCTCATCTCCGACCCTCTCTCCGAATCGGCCGTGCAGCGCCTGCGCGACCGCGGCCTCGACGTCGATTTCCGCCCCGACCTCGGCCGGGACCGCGATGCCTGCGCCGCTCTGATCGAGGCCTATGACGGCCTCGCGATCCGCTCCACCACCAAGGTCTCCGCCAAGCTGCTGGCCCGCGCCCGGCGCCTGAAGGTCGTCGGCCGTGCCGGCATCGGCGTCGACAACGTCGACGTGGCGGCGGCCACCGCCCGCGGCGTCATCGTGATGAACACGCCCTTCGGCAACGCGATCACCGCCGCCGAGCACGCCATCGCGATGATGTTCGCCCTCGCCCGGCAGATCCCGCAGGCCGATGCCTCGACCCAGGCCGGCCGCTGGGAGAAGGCCCGCTTCATGGGCACCGAGCTGACGGGCAAAATTCTGGGCATCGTCGGCTGCGGCAACATCGGCGCCGTCGTCGCCGACCGCGCCATCGGCCTGAAGCTCAAGGTGATCGCCTACGATCCGTACCTAACGCCGGAGCGCGCCGCCGAGATCGGCGTCGAGAAGCTCGACCTCGACGCGCTCCTGGCCCGGGCCGACCTGATCAGCCTGCACGTCCCCCTGACCGAGCGGACCCGCAACATCCTCTCGGCCGATGCCCTGGCTCGGGCGAAGCCGGGCGTCCGCATCGTCAACTGCGCCCGCGGCGGTCTCGTCGACGAGGTCGCGCTGCGTGCCGCCCTCGAATCCGGCCGGGTCGGCGGTGCCGCCTTCGACGTCTTCGCGACCGAGCCGGCCTACGAGAATCCGCTCTTCGGGCATCCGAACGTGGTCTGCACCCCGCATCTCGGGGCCTCGACGAACGAGGCGCAGGAGAACGTGGCCCTGCAGATCGCCGACCAGATGGCCGACTACCTGCTAAGCGGCGCCGTCGCCAACGCGGTCAACATGCCGTCGATCTCGGCCGACGAGGCGCCGCGCCTGAGGCCTTTCGTGGAACTGGCCGAGAATCTCGGCTCGTTCCTGGGCCAGCTCACCGACGCACCGATCCGCGGCATCCGGGTGACCTACGAGGGCGCGGTGGCGGAGATGAACATCCGCGCCCTCACCGCGGCCGCCGTCACCGGGGTGCTCCGCCCCGTCCTGTCGGGCATCAACATGGTCTCCGCTCCGGCGGTGGCGCGCGAGCGCGGCATCATGGTCGAGGAGGTCACCCGCGCCGGCGCGGCACCCGATTTCGGATCGGTGATCCGGATCACCGTCGAGGCGGAGGACATGCCGCGCGATGCGGCCGGCACGGTCTTCCACGACGGCAAGCCGCGCATGATCGAGATCCGCTCGATCCCGATCGACGCCGCCTTCGCCGAGCACATGCTCTACGTGCGCAACCGCGACCAGCCGGGCTTCATCGGGCGCTTCGGCAGCGTCCTGGGCGAGGCCGGCGTCAACGTGGCGACCTTCAGCCTCGGGCGCGACGCCAAGGGCGGCAACGCGATCTGCTTCTGCGCCGTCGACGCGCCGGTGAGCGACGCGGTCCTGGCCCGGATCGCCGCGATCCCGCAGGTGAAGCGCGTGCGGCCCCTGCGCTTCTGAGGGGGTCGGATTCCGGAAACGCCGGGCCGCAAGCTGGCCTCCGAAGCGCATTCTGACGTAAACGCGGTCCGACGAAGAGGCCTCGGGCCTCGGCCCCGCCAGCATCCGGACCCGCCCCATGAAGATCGACGGCAAGCCCTACCGCACCATCTTCCCCGCCGAGGACGGCGCCTCCGTGGCGGTGATCGACCAGACCCGCCTGCCCTTCGCCTTCGAGCTGAAGGCGCTCTCGACCCTGGACGAGGCCGCCGTGGCGATCCGCACCATGGTGGTGCGCGGCGCGCCCCTCATCGGCGTCACCGCCGCCTACGGGCTCGCCCTCGGCCTGCGCGCGGATGCCTCCGAGGCCGGGATCGACCGGGCCGTCGCGACGCTGGCCGCCACGCGCCCGACCGCGATCAACCTGCGCTGGGCCCTCGACCGCGTCGCCGCCAAGCTCCGCGCCGTGCCGGAATCCGAGCGGCCCGCCTTCGCCTACGCGGAAGCCGGGCGCATCGCGGAGGAGGACGTGGAGAGCTGCCACGCCATCGGCGTCCATGGCGCCCAGATCCTCGGCGAGCTTCATCGCCGGAAGGGCCGGGCGATCAACGTGCTGACCCACTGCAACGCCGGCTGGCTCGCCACCGTGGATTGGGGCACGGCCCTCGCTCCGATCTACGTGGCGCACGAGGCCGGCGTGCCGGTCCACGTCTTCGTGGACGAGACGCGCCCGCGCAACCAGGGGGCGGCCCTGACGGCCTTCGAGCTCAATGCCCACGGCATCCCGCACACCGTCATCGCCGACAATGCCGGCGGGCATCTGATGCAGCACGGCGCCATCGACGTCTGCATCGTCGGCTCGGACCGCACCACGGCCTCGGGCGACGTCTGCAACAAGATCGGCACCTACCTGAAGGCGTTGGCCGCCAGCGACAACCGGGTGCCGTTCTACGCCGCCCTGCCCTTCTCGACGATCGATTGGACGCTGCAGGACGGCGTACGCGAGATTCCGATCGAGGAGCGCGACGGCCGCGAGGTCACCCATCTCACCGGACGCCTGGCCGACGGCGGCTTCGCCACGGTCGAGGTGGTCTCGCCGGGAAGCCCCGTGGCGAACCCGGCCTTCGACGTGACGCCGGCCCGGCTCGTCACCGGCATCATCACCGAGCGCGGCGTCGCCCCGGCCGATGCCGAGGGGCTGCTGAGTCTCTATCCGGAGCGGCGCAGGGCCGCCTGACGCCTCAGGCCTCGGGAGCCCATTGCCAGAACACCGAGCCGGTGAAGGCGAAGACCGTTTCGCCGCGCTGGTTCACGCCGGTGTTCTGGTGGGTCGCGAGGCCCCAGCCCGGGCGCGACGCGGTCTCGCGCTTGTCGATCAGGGCGCAGCTGTAGCGGATGCTGTCGCCGGCATAGACCGGCGCGAGCCAGCGCAGGTCGCGAAAGCCCGGCGAGGGGCCGAGCTGCGGGACCGGACCGGACGTCGCCGTATGGGCGACGTCGCGGCCGCGGGTGATGTGGAGCCGCTTCATCCAGGCGGCGGCCGTGTGCCAGCCGGAGGCACAGAGCGCGCCGAAATGGGTGTGGCGGGCGGCCTCGGGATCGAGGTGGAAGGCCTGCGGATCGTAGGCCCGCGCGAAGGCCGTCACGGCGTCCGGCGTGAAATGGTGCGCGCCGAGGTCCCGCACGGCGCCGATGGGAGCCGCTTCGAGGAAGGGGAGCATCTCGACGTCGTCGGACTCCTCGGGCGGCACGACCTCCTGCCGAGACACCGCCCGCGGCGGCAGCGGCGCCGCGCCGCGGCGGGGGAACATCACCGTGAAGATCTGCGTCATCACGCGCTCGCCGTCGCCGTTCAGGACGGTCATGGCGAAGCCGACGAAGCCGCGGTCCGGCTTGGTGTTCGAGACCCGGCAGGTCTCGACCCGGACCGAGATGCCGAGGCGATCGCCCGGCAGCACCGGCCTGAGCCAGCGCAGCTCGTTGATTCCGGGCGAGCCCATCGAGGTCGCGCCGCGGAAGACGTGCTCCTGCAGCAGCCGCATCCCGAACCCGGCGGTCTGCCAGCCGGAGCCGATCAGCCGGCCGACGAAGGTTGCCTTGGCGGCCTCCGGATCGAGGTGGAACGGCTGCGGGTCGAATTCCCGGGCGAAGGCGACGATCTCGGCTTCCGTCACCGTCACCGGACCACCCTCGATCACCGTACCGGGCGTGAAGTCCTCGAAGGCGATGCCGGTCATGCGGGTCCTTTCAGGCGCTGGGGACCAACGGGCCGCGGGAGGGCCCGGCGATGCGGGAGCGAGGCCGTTCCCGCCTGCGTCGGATCAGTTGGCGAAGCGGAAATGCAGCACGTCGCCGTCCTGCACCACGTATTCCTTGCCCTCGAGGCGGAACTTGCCGGCCTCCTTGGCGCCGGCCTCGCCCTTCAGGCTCGTGTAGTCGTTGAAGGCGATGGTCTCGGCGCGGATGAAGCCCTTCTCGAAATCCGTGTGGATCACGCCGGCGGCGGCCGGGGCCCGGGTGCCCTTCTCGATGGTCCAGGCGCGCGCTTCCTTCGGGCCGACCGTGAAGTAGGTGATGAGGCCGAGGAGTTCGTAGCCGGCCCGGATGACGCGGTTCAGGCCGGGCTCGGCGAGGCCGACGGCCTCCAGGAAGTCGCCCTGGTCGGCCAGGGGCATCACGGCGATCTCGCTCTCGATCTTGGCGGAGACCACCACGGCCTTGGCACCCTCCGCCTTGGCGCGGGCCATCACCGCCTCCGAATAGGCGTTGCCCTTGTCGGCATCGCCCTCGTCGACGTTGCAGACGTAGAGGACCGGTTTCGCCGTCATCAGGCCGAGGCTCTGGAACAGGCGTTCCTCCTCGGGCTTGCGCTGCACGAGGCGGGCGGGCTTGCCCTCGCGCAGCAGCGGCAGGGCGCGCTGGACGAGGTCGAGGGTTTCCTTGGCTTCCTTGTCCGCGCCCTTGGCCTTCTTCTCCAGGGCGATGACGCGCTTCTCGAGGCTGTCGAGGTCCGCGAGCATCAACTCGGTCTCGATGGTCTCGATGTCGGCCGCCGGATCGACCTTGCCCTCGACGTGAGTCACGTCACCGTCGGTGAAGCAGCGGACCACGTGCGCGATGGCATCGACCTCGCGGATGTTGGCGAGGAACTGGTTCCCCAGGCCCTCCCCCTTCGAGGCGCCGCGCACGAGGCCGGCGATGTCCACGAAGGTGAGCCGGGTCGGGATGATCTCCTTCGACGCGGCGATCTTCGCGAGATCGTCGAGGCGCGGGTCCGGCACCGCCACCTCGCCGACATTCGGCTCGATGGTGCAGAACGGGTAATTCGCCGCCTGTGCGGCCGCCGTCTGCGTCAGCGCATTGAAGAGGGTCGACTTGCCGACGTTCGGCAGGCCGACGATGCCGCATTTGAAGCCCATGGGTCACCTGTCCGTTCGCGGGTCCGCTGGAAGCCTGCCCGCGTGAAATCCGATGTGGCCGCCGCGGTCAATCGCGCGCGTTGACCTGCTTGACGTCGTCCCAGCCGCGCCCCGCCAGGGCGAGGTGGACCTTGTTCTGGAAGCTCGCATCCTCGCCGCCCGCCAGCAGGGGCGCGTGGTCGGCGATGGCCCGGCAGAGGTCGTCGACCCAGGCCTCCTCGCCCTTGCCGAAATCATTCAGCACGTAAGCGTGCACCAGGGCCTTGTCCCCGGGATGGCCGATGCCGAGGCGGACCCGGCGATAATCGTTGCCGCATTGCGCCGTGATCGAGCGCAGCCCGTTATGGCCGGCATTGCCGCCGCCCGTCTTCACCCGCAGCTTCGCCGGAGCGAGGTCGAGTTCGTCGTGCAGCACGATCACGTCGGCGAGGGCGATCTTGTAGAAGCGCTGCGCTTCCTGCACCGCGCGCCCGGATTCGTTCATGAAGGTTTGCGGCTTGAGCAGGATCGCCCGCTCGGTGCCGAGAGCGACCTCGGCGATCTCACCCTGGAACTTGCGGCGCCACGGCCCGGCGCGGTGCACGCGCGCGATCTCGTCCACGGCGAGGAAGCCGATGTTGTGGCGGTTCTTGGCGTAGCGGGAGCCGGGATTGCCGAGGCCGACGATCAGGCGCATGGCGCGAATCGATCCAGACAGGTGTTTTCGAGGGACCGCGGAGCGCGGCCCCGGAAACGGAGATGCCCCAGCCTGATGGCCGGGGCACCCGCAGGGATGGGCTGAGACAGGGCTTGCGCCCCGGCCTCAATCCTCCTTCTTCTCGTCCTCGGCAGCGTCCTCGGACGCCTCTTCCTCGGCCTTCTCCTCGGCGGCCTCGGCGGACTGCGCCTCGGCGATCGCGGCCTCCTCGGCCTCGACCTCGGCGCCGAGAACGGTCGGCGGCACGATGTTGGCGACGGTGGCGTCGGGCTCACCCGTGAAGGTGGCGCCGGAGGGCAGCTTCACGTCGGTGATGTGGATGGCATCGCCGATCTCGCGACCCGTGAGGTCGACCTCGATGGCTTCCGGGATCGCGTCGGGCGCGACCTCGAGGGCCAGCGTGTGGAGCACGACGTTGAGCGTGCCGCCCTTCTGCTTGATGCCGGGCGCCGCGTCCTCGTGCAGGAAATGCACCGGAACCTCGACCGTGATCGACTGGCCGGCGACGACGCGCAGGAAATCGACGTGGATCGGCACGCCCGACACCGGATCGAGATGGAAGTCGCGCGGGATCGCGCGGGTCTTCTTGCCGCCGGCATTGATCTCGAACAGGGTGGTCTTGAAGCCACCGGCGTAGATCAGGGTGCGGACGCGGACGAGGTCGACGGCGATGGATTGCGGGGCCTGACCGCCTCCGTAGATGACGGCGGGAACTTGACCCTGGCGACGAACGGCCCGGGCGGCCCCCTTGCCGACCCGGTCGCGTGCCACGGCCTCAAGCGTCTTGACTGCGCTCATGGCGTGATCCTTTTGAAAATGAAAATCCCGGGGAAACGCGAAAGGCCGCCCGAAACGGACGGCCATGCCCCGATCCCCGAAGCGCCCGTGCCTCCAAGGGTGTCTGGCGGGCGCTGGCGCGGCCTATACCCGCAAGCGTCGCGCGGCGCAACCGAAGTGTCTTTTCGATCGGGTGGTTTCGGATCGAACGGCCGTCCCGAGGCCATCGCCCAGGCCCGGCCCCCCATCTGGGATCGCCCGCGGGCTGTGGCGGCCCGGCATGCCGATCGACGAGAGCGGCGCGAGCGGCGCGAGCGGCGAGCGCACCGGCTCTACTCAACGCTCGGCGGATCGGATGATTCGGATGGTCTTTTCGAGACGCGAGCGCTCCAATGGGAGACGTCCCATTGGAGCGCGGGTCGGACGATGCCCGCCGTGATACACGGGGCGGCCGTCTCAGCGGACGGAGGCGTCGGCGGTCTCGGCGACGCTCCGCCGGGTGGCGGGCGCGCGCGGGGTCAGGGAGGGCGTCGTCGTCAGTTCGGAAGCGGGACGCACGGCGGCCGTGACGCGGGCCTGCTCCCGATACAGCGGCGGGGTGAGGAAGGTGCGATCGTCCGCCAGGGCGGTGTTGGCCAGGCTGGCCGTCGTGAGCGTCGCGAGGATGAGGGTATGGAGGGTCATGATGAAGGTCCTTGGTGTTCCGGGGGCGCGTGCCGCGCTCGGTGATCGCAATGTATTTGCACTGCACCATCATTCAAACAGATGTTTTCAATATCCGATATCTACTGGATCAATGATGGTGCGCGAGTGGCCGGGCCGGGGCGTCGGGTCGGTCAGCGTGCAGCGGCGTCGAGCCGGGCGCCCCAGACATTGAGTGTGCGGCTCGCTTCGACGCGAATGGGCTCGACGGTGCCGCCGGAGGTGTAGGCACGCTTCGGCGCCACCGGGGCGGCCGTAACGCGGGCGCCGGCCCCCTCCGTCGGCAGGACGGTCTCGTCTGGATGCTGGTCCGCCGCTACGAAGGTGTGGCCCCAGGCCTGATAGGTGCGTGGCTCGGCGGCGTTGGCGTGCGCCGCGACGAGGCCGAGGCCGGCGGCGAGAACAGCGGCGTGGGTGCTGCGAACGGTCATGGTCTTTCTCCGGGATGTGAGCCTTGGATCCGGTCCGCCGTCCTGGCGGAGCGCCTCGGCTCATTGCGATAACGTTGATATAAACGTTACTCACCCGAATTCCGTGCGGCGCCGCACATAGGTTGGTATCAATCCTCTGGGGCGGTGTTCGTCCGAAGGGCTCGCCCGAGTCGCAACCGCGGATCGATCGACTATATGGTTGGTATCAACCCGATGGAGGCCGCCGCGTGGCGCGTTCACCCGATCTGACGCCCGCCATCGCCGCCACGGTCGAGCAGGCCTGTTTCAACTTCGCGGCCCAGCGGGCGGCGCGCGCGATCGGGCGCCGATACGATGCCGCCCTGCGGCCGACGGGTCTGTCGAACTGGCAGTTCACCCTGCTGATGATGCTGGTGCGCGACGAGGCGCCCACCGTCACCGCCCTGGCGCAGCATCTGGCCTCCGACCGGACGACCGTCACGGCGAACCTGAAGCCGCTGGAGCGCCGCGGGCTCCTGGCGATCCGACCCGACGCGGATGATCGCCGCGTCAGGCGCATCGTGCTGACGGACGAGGGTCGGCACCTGCTCAGCGAGGCCTACCCGCTTTGGCAGGCGGCCCAGGCGGCCTGCGGGAAGCGACTCGCCGGCGTCGGACAGGAGACCTTCCGATCCGCGGCCGCCGCCCTTTCCGCCTGACGCCGAGGGGATCGCGCCCCGGCAATGCGATCGAACTCCTCAGCGACTTCGAAACCATAGGACCGGATCGTCGGCGCTTGCGCCGGATATCCGGTCCGCTGCCGACGGCGCGTTCACCCTCCCCGCCCTAGCCTTCGGCCTCTGCGAGGGATGGATTCGATGACGCGACCGATCGTGTGGGCGCTCGGAGTGACGGCGGCGGCGGCGATCTGGGCTGTCGGCCTGGCGGATCGATTCCAGCGTCCGGCCCCAGAGCGGGCCGCGGTGGCGACGCCGCTGGCGGAGCGTTCGCAGCCCTCAGCGCTCCGCAGCGGCCCGAGCACCGTGACGCTCTTCGCCGATGCGCAGGGACACTTCTCCACCGACGTCACGATCGACGGGCAGCGCCTGCGCATGCTGGTCGATACCGGGGCGACGACCTGCGCCTTCACCTACGAGGATGCCGAGCGCGCCGGGCTGCGGGTGAGCGAACGCGATTTCCGCGTTCCGGTCCAAACCGCCAACGGAGTCGCCATGGCGGCGGCGATCCGGATACCCGAGATGCGGATCGGCACCATCACCGTCCAGGGCGTCAACGGCATGGTGATGCCGCGCGGGCGGCTCTCCACCAGCCTTCTCGGCATGTCGTTCCTGAAGCGCCTGAACGAATTCAGCATGAATGGCGGCCGCCTCACCCTGCGCGGATGACACCCGGACCGGTCCGATCGAGCCGGGCGGCCGGCCCACGGGACCCCGGCCCCGATCCACCGAGGCCGTCCTCAGCCGCCGTGGCCGCCCACGGCCTTGAGCCGGTATAGGGCCTCCAGGGCCTCGCGCGGCGTCAACGCGTCGGGATCGATGGCGTCGAGGGCGAGCCGCAAGGTGTCGTCGGGCGCCTCGGGGGCCGGCTCCGGCATCGGCGGCGGCGCGAGGTTGGCAAAGAGCGGCAGGTCGTCGATGCGGGGGCGAGACGGGCGGTCGCGCTCGGCCTTCTCCAGATGCTTCAGGATCGATCCCGCCCGCGCGATGACGCCGGCCGGCAGGCCTGCGAGCCGTGCCACCTGCAGCCCGTAGGAGCGCTCGGCCACGCCCGGCACCACCTCGTGCAGGAAGACGACCTCGCCCTTGTGCTCGGCCACCCGCAAGGTCGCGTTGTCGAGATGGGACAGGCGCTGCCCGAGCGCGGTGAGCTCGTGGAAGTGGGTCGCGAACAGGGCGCGGCAGCCGTTCTGCTCGTGAAGGTGCTCCAGGCAGGCCCAGGCGATGGAGAGACCGTCGAAGGTGGCGGTGCCGCGACCGATCTCGTCGAGGATCACGAGGGAGCGCCGGGTCGCCTGATTCAGGATCGCGGCGGTCTCGACCATCTCCACCATGAAGGTCGATTGCCCGCGTGCGAGGTCGTCGGCCGCCCCGACGCGGGAGAACAGCCGGTCGACGAGGCCGAGTCGAACGCGGGTCGCGGGAACGAAGGCGCCGATCTGCGCCAGGACGGCGATCAGCGCATTCTGGCGCAGGAAGGTCGACTTGCCGCCCATGTTCGGCCCCGTGACGAGGCGGATGCGCCCGCGCCCCTCCCCCGACAGGTCGCAATCGTTGGCGATGAAGGGAGCCCCGGACAGCCGCAGGGCCGCCTCCACCACCGGATGGCGCCCGCCCTCGACCACGAAGGCGTAGCTCTCGTCGACCACCGGCCGGCGCCAGTCGCGCTCGACGGCCAGCTCGGCATGGGACGCGGCCACGTCGAGGCCGGCCAGCGCCTCCGCCACCTCCGCGACGGCGCTCGCCTGGGCCAGGACCCGCCCCGCGAGAGCGTCGAACACCGCGCCCTCCAGGGCGAGCGCCCGGTCGGTCGCGCCCGAGATCCGGCTCTCGAGCTGGCCGAGCTCGACGCTGGTGAAGCGCATCGCGTCGACCATGGTCTGGCGATGGATGAAGGTCTCGCGCATCACGCCCTTGAGGCAGGCCTCGCCCACCCCCTGCGGCACCTCGATGTAGTAGCCGAGCATGTTGTTGTGCTTGATCCGCAGGGTGCGGCAGCCGGTCTCCTCGGCGTAGCGCGCCTGTAGGGCGGCGATGACCTTGCGCGAATCCTGTCCGAGCAGACGGCTCTCGTCGATCTCGGCATCGTAGCCCGCCCGCACGAAGCCGCCGTCCTGGCGCTTCAGGGGCAGGTCGTCGGCCAGGACGGCACGGAGTTCCGCGACCAGGGCGCGGTCCACCGCCGCCAGCCGGGTCGCGGCGGCCACGAGATCCTCCGGCAGGCGTTCCAGGGCCGCGCAGCGTTCCGCGAGGTCCTGGGCCGCGTCGAGCCCGTCGCGCAGGGCCGCGAGGTCGCGCGGTCCACCCCGTCCGAGGGCGAGACGCGAGAGGGCGCGGGCGAGGTCCGGCGCCCGGGCCAGGCTGGCGCGGAAGGCCGCGCGGGTGGCGGCGTCGTCGGCCAGGAACTCCACCGCCGCGTGCCGGTGGCGGATCGCTTCGAGGTCGGTCAGGGGGCCGGCGAGGTGCTCGGCGAGGAGGCGCGCCCCACCCGCCGAGACGGTCCGGTCGATGGCGTCCAGCAGGCTGCCCCGGCGTTCGCCGGAGAGGGTCCGGGTCAGTTCGAGATTGGCCCGGGTGGATGCGTCGATCGAGAGGGTCGCCCCCGAGCTCTCCCGCGTCGGCGGCGAGAGCGTCGGGCGCGCACCGATCTGCGTGCGCTCGATGTAGAGCAGGGCCGCCCCGGCGGCGGCGATCTCGGCCCGGCCGAACTGCCCGAAGCCCTCCAGGGTGGTGACGCCGAACTGCGCCTTGATCCGTCGCTCGGCCGCCGCCGGCTCGAGTTCGCCCTGGGCCAGCGGCGTCACGGGTGCCGGGCATTCGCGCCAGAGCCGCGCCAGGGCCGGGTCGGCATGGATCGCCTCCGACAGGACGATCTCGCGCGGATCGTGGCGGGCGATGGCCGAGCCCAGTTCGGCCGCCGGGACCTCGCTCAGGGAAAAGCGCCCGGTGGAGATGTCGACCGCGGCCAGTCCGTAGACGGAGGCGGTCTCGCCGGCCTTGCGCCGGCCGATCGCCAGCAGGACGTTGGCGCGGGCAGGATCGAGGAGGCGATCCTCGGTGATGGTGCCGGGCGTGACGAGGCGGACCACCTCGCGCCGGACGACGGATTTCGGCCCCCGCTTCTTCGCCTCGGCCGGATCCTCCGTCTGCGCGCAGACGGCGACGCGGTGGCCGAGGGCGATGAGACGGCTGAGATAGTCGTCGGCGCGGTCCACCGGAACGCCGCACATGGGGATGTCGGCCCCCCCGTGCTTGCCGCGCTTGGTGAGCACGATCCCGAGGGCGCGCGAGGCGATCTCCGCATCCTCGAAGAACAGCTCATAGAAGTCGCCCATCCGGTAGAACAGCAGGCAGTCGGTGTTGGCGGCCTTGATCTCGATGTACTGCGCCATCATCGGCGTGGCGCCGGCCGTGTCGAGGACGGCAGCGCTAGTGGTGTAGTCCGAGGGGGCGGAACCGGTCTTGGCGACGGAGCGGGCGGGACGCTGTGACATGGCCCCAGCATAGCAGAGCGGCCGCTCGAGGATCAGCGCGGCGGTGCGTCTGGCCTGGGGAGAAACATCTGCGAGGCCTCACTCCGAACGCGGAAGGGGCCGGCATGCCCGGCATGCCGGCCCCCGATCGACCCGGGCCGCGAGGGCCTCGAACGGCGATCAGTAGCGCGGGCCGCCCGAGGTGTTGCCCTTCTGCTGCTGGTAGCCGGGCTGCGACGGGTTGCGGGAGTTCGGATCGCTCATCATGCGCGAGCGCGGCATGCGGTGCATGCGGCGGTGATGACGATGGTGGCGCATGCCACGGTGGTGCCGGCGGTAGGCCACCTGATCGATGCCCTGGTCACCGGCCACGGCGACGGCAGGCGCCGGCATCACGGGAGCGGCCGACGCAGATGTCAGTCCGATGGCGCCGAGCAGGGTGCTGGCGGCCAGAGCGATCGCAAGTTTCGTCATGAGTTCCATCTTCCCTCGACGCGCCGGTTGCGCATCCAGCCAACAAGTTCCTGGTCGTGAATCCGTTCCCATTTCGGAGCCGGAGCAGGTTGGATTCAGTCGCGGGGACTCGGCACATGGCAAAGACATCGGAAATCGAACGCCGCATGCCCGGCTGAACAGACGTCGGCCTCCGGCGCGGGACCGCGCACAGCCATCAGGCCGGGGACTGGACCCGGACCTTGCCTGCCGCCGGCGATGCCGGCCGGAAATCTTCGCTGGACCGGCCCGAACCAGGGTCGGGCGCGATGCCGTCACCGGTGCCCTTCGGATGGATCGATCGCGCGACGGGCCGCCTCACGGCACCGGCCGGCGACCGGCGCATTCATTGCCTCGGGCACCGGACGCTCTGTATGAGCGTCGCTCGCGTGCCGTCGCCGGCGCACCGGCGATGCGCCGCGATCCCAGCCCGTCGGGGGGCGGGATCATGCCCTGAAAGGAAACCTCCATGTCCTGGACCGTCCACTGGAGCGAGCCCGTCGAACCCGGTCTGACGGAAGAGGACATCACGCCCCACGTCTACCTCGCCCTGCGCGGCGAGGAGGAGGCGCTGGCCGTGGCAGGGGAGTTCCTGGAGAAGGGGCTGATCGTCTGGTCGATCCGGCGGGACCACGGGATCCTGGAGATGGATCGCCACCGGGTCTTCCACCATTTCAATCCGCTGACCTCCTAGGGTCGCGGATTTCGGCGCCGCGCATCAGATGGGATCTCGCGGATCGGCGCGGATCGCAGGGTACGCTTTCGTCGGACTCCGACGCGCCGAAGCTTCGCTCGCAGCGGACGTGACCCGGCGCGTCCGGAATCCGGCGCCTCGCTCAGAACGCGTTGGTTCGGCGCGTGATTTCGGCCAGGACGGTGCGCACGAGGATCTGGATGTCGAGGCGCAGGCTCTGGTTCTCGATGTACCAGAGGTCGAGCGCTCAGAACGCGTTGGTTCGGCGCGTGATTTCGGCCAGGACGGTGCGCACGAGGATCTGGATGTCGAGGCGCAGGCTCTGGTTCTCGATGTACCAGAGGTCGAGGGCGGCGCGGCGCTGCATGTCGGCCAGGGTGGGGGTGGGCCCGCGCGAGCCGTTGATCTGGGCCCAGCCGGTGATGCCGGGCTTGACGGCGAAGCGCTGGCGGTAGGTCGGGATCTCGGCGCCGTAGTAGAGGTCGTGGGCCAGGGCATGGGGCCGGGGACCGACCAGGGCCATGTCGCCCTGGAGGACGTTGAGGAGCTGGGGCAGCTCGTCGATGCTGGTCCGGCGCAGGAGGGCGCCGACCCGGGTCACGCGGGCGTCGCCGCGGGTGGCCTGGTGCACGACCGCCCCGTCGTCCAGCACGCGCATGGTGCGGAACTTGTAGATCTGGAAGGCGCGCCCGTCCTTGCCGGTGCGGGTCTGGCGGAACAGGACGGGGCCGCGGCTGTCGAGGCGCACCAGCAGGGCGACGAGGACCAGCAGGGGGGCCAGGAGGACCAGGGCCAGGGCGGCCAGGGTGGGATCGAGGGCGTGTCTCAGGGCCGCCAGGTTCGGGCGCGGCCGGGCCAGGGCGACGGTCTCCGAGGCGACGGAGACGCTCGTGCGGGCAGAGGTCGTGTCCATCGTGACGGAGCCCTCAGGATAAGCAGACATCGGTTCCCATCCATCCGCAGGCGCTGACGCGAAACAGGGCAGATCTGTCCCAATTCGCGGCAAGTTTCGGCGTCC
>NZ_LMMZ01000035.1 GCF_001422885.1 Methylobacterium sp. Leaf104
CCATGCTGATCACCATCGCGCTGATGGCCATTCGACGGGTGGCTCGTGGCCAGCCCGCCGATCATCCGTTTTCGAGGTACTCTGCTTTCGATGCCGGCCTGGTCAGGCGGGCATCGTCGGAAGAACCAGTGTCTGCGCGTTGGCGGCGCGCGGCGCCTTGGGACCCTCCAGCCAGCCCCGGTGCGGGCTCACCACCCAGGCGGTGCGGATGATGGCAGCCCCGGTGCGGGCTCACCACCCAGGCGGTGCGGATGATGGCGTGGCGCGGGTTGGCGCTGCGCACCGCGATCTCGCCGGCCGCCTTGCTGGCCCCGTAGACGCTCTGCGGGTTGACCGGCCTGTCGGGGGTGCAGGGGGCCTCGGTCCGTCCGTCGAAGACGTAGTCGGTGGAGACGTGCACGAGGGGGATGCCGGCCCGGGCGGTGGCCGCGGCGAGGAGCGCGGGCGCCACCGCGTTCAGGCTCCAGGCCGCGGCGATCTCGCTCTCGGCCCTGTCGACCGCGGTGTAGGCGGCCGCGTTGACCACCGCCGCGTAGGGGCGCGCGCCGAGAGCGGCCGCGATCGCGGCGGCGTCGGTGACGTCGAGGGCCGTGCGGCTCGGGGCGTGCAGGCGGGTGCCCGCGTCCCAGAGCGCCGGCGCCTGCAGCGCGGTGCCGACCTGTCCGGCCCCGCCGAGGATCAGGATGTTCATGGTCTCGGGCATCGGCGCGGCTCAGGCGCGGCCGGCGGGGGCGGTGCCGAGGCCGAGGCGCTCGCCGGTGTAGCGGCCCTCGCGGATCGGGCGCCACCAGGCCTCGTTGGCGAGGTACCAGCGCACGGTCTCCTCCAGGGCCCGCTCGAAGTCCTGGGTCGGGTGCCAGCCGAGCTCGGCCTCGGCCTTGGACGGGTCGATGGCGTAGCGCCGGTCGTGGCCGGGCCGGTCGGCGACGTAGGTGATCAGTCGCTCGTGGGGGGCCTGCTCCGGGCGCAGGCGGTCGAAGGCGGCGCAGAGCGCCTGGACCACGGCGAGGTTGTTGCGCACCGCGCGCCCGCCGAGCAGGTAGGTCTCGCCGACCCGGCCCCGCTCCAGCACGGCCACGAGGCCGCAAGGGCATGGTCCT
>NZ_LMMZ01000036.1 GCF_001422885.1 Methylobacterium sp. Leaf104
CGCAGGGGCGCTGCGCAACCAGGTCGAGCGCCTCTGGGCCAGGCTCAAGGAGTGGCGCGCCATCGCCACACGCTACGAGAAGACGACCGTCAGCTTCATGGGCGTCCTCTGTCTTGCCGCGGCCCTCGATTGGCTCAAGCGATGACAGACCCTAGATCACCGTGCCAGAAGGGCGCTCTGGTCTTCCTGTGCGAGTTTGAGGAGGTTCTGACCGTAGGCGGTCTTGGCGAAGAGCTTGCCGCGGGCGACGAGCTGGTCCTGGCCGATGAAGCCCTGCAGGTAGGCGATCTCCTCCAGGCAGGCCACCTGCAGGCCCTGGCGGTGCTGGAGCGTGCGCACGAACTCGGCCGCCTCCAAGAGGCTGTCATGCGTGCCCGTGTCGAGCCAGGCATAGCCGCGGCTCATGCGCTCCACGTGCAGCTGCCCCCGCTCGAGATAGGCCTCGTTGACGCTGGTGATCTCGAGCTCGCCCCGGGCCGAGGGCCGCACGCCCGCGGCGATGTCGAGGACCTGGTTGTCGTAGAAGTACAGGCCCGTCACCGCCCAGGGGCTCTCGGGCGTCACCGGCTTCTCGACGAGGCGTAAGGGGCGCCCGTCCGGGCCGAGGGTGACCACGCCGTAGGCCGAGGGGTCGTCGACGTGGTAGGCGAACACCGTGGCGCCGGTCTCGCGGGCGCGGGCCCGGGCCAGGAGCTCGCGCATGCCTGAGCCGAAGAACAGGTTGTCGCCCAGCACCAGGGCGACGCTGTCGCCGCCCACGAAGTCGCGCCCGATCAGGAAGGCCTGGCTCGCGCATGCCTGAGCCGAAGAACAGGTTGTCGCCCAGCACCAGGGCGACGCTGTCGCCGCCCACGAAGTCGCGCCCGATCAGGAAGGCCTGGGCCAGACCCTCCGGCCGGGGCTGGACCGCGTAGCTGAAGGACAGCCCGAACTGCTCGCCGGTGCCGAACAGGCGCTTGTAGTTGTCGAGGTGCTCGGGCGAGGAGATGATCAGGATCTCGCGGATGCCCGCCAGCATCAGCACCGAGACCGGGTAGTAGATCATCGGCTTGTCGTAGACCGGCAGCAGCTGCTTGTTGA
>NZ_LMMZ01000037.1:0-317500 GCF_001422885.1 Methylobacterium sp. Leaf104
CGTCTCGCCGGATTGGATGGTCGTCCGGGCCTCCGAGAACGCGTTTCCCTCCGGGCGTGAGGTTGGTTCGGTGTCACGGCAAGAAACCTCGCGAGACAAGGGCTCGCAAGACAAGAGCGTGCAGGACAAGGCCTCGCCGGGCCTGGGGCCGGCGGCGTCGGTGTCGTCCTCGGAGGCGACGGCGATCCTGGACGGTCTGGCGGAGCCTGCGGCGCTGCGGCGGCTGCCCGAGAGCGCGCTGCAGGCGGTGGCGGACGCGGTGCGCACCGAGATGATCGACGCGGTCTCGGTCACGGGCGGGCATCTGGGCTCGGGCCTGGGCGTGGTCGAGCTGACCGTGGCGCTCCACCACGTGTTCGACACCCCCGACGACCGCATCGTCTGGGACGTCGGCCACCAGGCCTACCCGCACAAGATCCTCACCGGCCGGCGCGACCGCATCCGGACCCTGCGCCAGCCCGGCGGGCTGTCGGGCTTCACCAAGCGCTCGGAGAGCGTCTACGACCCCTTCGGGGCGGCCCATTCCTCCACCTCGATCTCGGCGGCGCTGGGCATGGCGGTGGCGCGCGACCTCGACGAGGCGGCGGCCAAGGCGCAGGGCGCGCCGGCGCCCAAGCGGCGCAACATGGTGGCGGTGATCGGCGACGGCTCGATGTCGGCGGGCATGGCCTACGAGGCCATGAACAATGCCGGCGCCCTGCACTCGCGCCTGATCGTCATCCTCAACGACAACGACATGTCGATCGCGCCGCCCGTGGGCGCCATGTCGGCCTACTTCGCGCGGCTGGCCTCGGGGGGCACCTACCAGTCCCTGCGCGAGACCGCCAAGCAGCTGGGCAAGCTCCTGCCCAAGGGCCTCTACCAGCGCGCGGCCGCGGCCGAGGAATACGCCCGCTCCCTGGTGGTGGGCTCGGGCACGATGTTCGAGGAGATGGGCTTCCACTATGTCGGGCCCGTCGACGGGCACAACCTCGACCACCTGCTGCCGGTGCTCAAGAACGTGCGCGACTCCGAGCAGGGTCCGATCCTGCTGCACGTCGTGACCCAGAAGGGCAAGGGCTACGCCCCCGCCGAGGCGAGCGCCGACCGCTACCACGGGGTGGTCAAGTTCGACGTGCTCTCGGGCGTGCAGGCCAAGGCCAAGCCGAACGCGCCGGCCTACACCCGGGTGTTCGGCGAGAGCCTGATCAAGGCGGCGGATGCCGACGACAAGGTGGTGGCGATCACGGCGGCGATGCCGGGGGGCACGGGCATCGACCTGTTCGGCAAGGCGCATCCGGAGCGCACCTTCGACGTGGGCATCGCCGAGCAGCACGCGGTGACCTTCGCGGGCGGGCTGGCGACGGAAGGCTACAGGCCGTTCGTGGCGATCTACTCGACCTTCCTGCAGCGGGCCTACGACCAGGTGGTGCACGACGTGGCGCTGCAGAACCTGCCCGTGCGCTTCTGCATGGACCGGGCCGGGCTGGTGGGGGCGGACGGGGCGACGCATGCGGGCGCCTTCGACCTGGCCTACCTGTGTTGCCTGCCGAACATGACGGTGATGGCGGCGTCCGACGAGGCCGAGCTGGTGCACATGGTGGCCACCGCGCACGCGCACGACAGCGGCCCGATCGCGCTGCGCTACCCGCGCGGCGAGGGCGTGGGGGTGGACCTGCCCGAGCGCGGGGTCGCGCTGGCGATCGGCCGGGGCCGGATGGTGCGCGCGCCGGAAGGCGCGCGGGTGGCGCTGCTGGCGCTGGGCACGCGGCTGTCGGAGGCGCTGAAGGCGGCCGATGCGCTGGAGGCGGAGGGGATCGCCGTGAGCGTGGCGGATGCGCGCTTCGCCAAGCCGCTGGACGAGGCGCTGATCCTGGACCTGGCCGGCCGCCACGAGGTCCTGGTGACGCTGGAGGAGGGCTCGGTGGGGGGCTTCGGGGCGATGGTGCTGCACCTGCTGGCCGAGCGGGGCGCGCTGGATGCGGGCCGGGTCCGGGTGCGCACGCTGACGCTGCCGGACAGCTACCAGGACCACAACACCCCGGACGCCATGTACGCCGAGGCCGGCCTCGACGCCGCCGGCATCCTCAAGACCGTCAAGGCCGCACTCCCCGAACGGAAGGCNCAGGACCACAACACCCCGGACGCCATGTACGCCGAGGCCGGCCTCGACGCCGCCGGCATCCTCAAGACCGTCAAGGCCGCACTCCCCGAACGGAAGGCCGGCCAGTCGGGACGCCTGCGCCTCGCCTGAGCCGCCGTTCGGACGCGCGAGCCATCCGGGCTTTGCAGCCCGGGTGTGGCTCCGCTGCGCTTGTCCGGCGGCGGTTTCGATGACAAAAGCGCGCCATTCATGGGTCCGAAGTCCGCTTCGGGCCCCGCGCGCGCATTCGATCCTCAGACCCTTACGAGAGAAATGCCACAGGCGACCCCTTCCGGCCCGTTCGATGCCGGCCCGGTCCTGATCACGGGCGCGAGCGGTTTCCTGGGAGCGGCCCTGGTCGACGTCTTCCGCAAGGCCGGCTTCCCGGTCCGGATCATGGTCCGGGCCACCTCCCCGCGCACCAACCTGACCTGGACGGACGTCGAGATCGTCGAGGGCGACATGCGCGACCGCGCCGCCGTGGCGCGCGCGCTCCAGGGCCAGCGCTATCTCGTCCATGCCGCCGCGGATTACCGGCTCTGGGCACCGGACCCGGAGGAGATCGTCGCCACGAATCGCGACGGCGCCGTGATCCTGATGGAGGAGGCCCTGCGGGCCGGGATCGAGCGCGTCGTCTATACGTCGAGCGTCGCCACCATCAAGCCGCACGACGACGGCACGCCGGCCGACGAGACCCGGCCCCTCACCCCCGCCACGGCCATCGGCGCCTACAAGCGCAGCAAGGTCGTGTCCGAGCGCGTGGTCGAGGA
This sequence comes from Methylobacterium sp. Leaf104, assembly GCF_001422885.1. Classification (GTDB taxonomy): domain Bacteria; phylum Pseudomonadota; class Alphaproteobacteria; order Rhizobiales; family Beijerinckiaceae; genus Methylobacterium. Next base: position 2,893 of record NZ_LMMZ01000037.1, read on the forward strand.
GATGGCGGCCCGCAACGGCCTGCCCGTCGTCATCGTCAATCCCTCGACGCCGATCGGGCCGCGCGACGTCAAGCCGACCCCGACCGGGCGCATCATCCTGGAGGCCGCGCTCGGCCGGATGCCGGCCTTCGTCGATACCGGCCTCAACCTCGCCCATGTGGACGACGTCGCCGCCGGGCACCTGCTGGCCCTGCGTCACGGCCGCACCGGCGAGCGCTACATCCTCGGCGGCGAGAACGTCCTGCTCTCGCAGATGCTGGCCGACATCGCCGGCATGGTCGGCTGCAAGCCCCCGACGGTGAACCTGCCGCGGGCGGTGGTCTACCCGATCGCCTTCGTCTCCGAGCAGATCGCCCGCTTCACCGGCAAGGCGCCCTTCGCCACGATCGACGGCATCCGCATGTCCCGCTACCGGATGTTCTTCTCCGACGCGAAGGCGCGCGCCGAACTCGGCTACACCGCCCGGCCCTACGCGCAAGGCCTCTCCGACGCGATCGCCTGGTTCCGCCAGGAAGGACGCCTGCGATGAGCACGACGATTCAGACGGCCACCGAGGCGCGCACCGGCAAGGGCTATCGCGACGAGAACTTCCCCGTCGCGTCGCACCTGATCCACCCGAAGCATCGCGGCGCGATCCTGGCGTTCTACGACTTCGTCCGCGCGGGCGACGACGTCGCGGACCATACCGGCCTGGCGCCGGAACGGAAGATCGAGCTCCTCGACGCCCTGGCCGACGACCTGACCGGTAGCAGGCCGACGGATTCGGCCGCCGAGCCCCTGCGCCGGGAGCTGGCGGCGCGCGGGCTCGCGCCGACCCACGCCCTCGAACTCCTCGACGCCTTCCGCCTCGACGCCCGCAAGAGCCGCTACGCCGACTGGGACGAGCTGATCGCCTATTGCCGCCTCTCGGCGATGCCGGTCGGGCGCTACGTCCTCGACGTCCATGGCGAGGACCGCGCTGTGGTCTGGGGGCCGTCGGACGCGATCTGCGCCGCCCTCCAGATCATCAACCACCTTCAGGATTGCGGGAAGGACTTCAAGGCGATCGACCGGGTCTACATCCCGCAGGACGTCCTCGACCGGCACGGCGCCGCAATCTCGGAACTGGGGGCCGACAAGGCCTCGCCGGCCCTGCGCGGCGTGATCGCCGAGCTGGCCGAGCGCACCATGGGACTCCTCGACGAGGGGGCGGTCCTGCCCGACCTCATCGCGGATCTGCGCCTCAGCCTGGAGATCGCCGCCATCCACCGTCTCGCCGTCGTGCTGTGCAAGGGCCTGATGGCGCGCGATCCCTTGAGCGAGAAGGTGCATCACGGCAAGGCCGCCTTCGCCCTCACGGCTTTCGGCGGGATCGCCGCGACCCTGGCCCGCCGGCCCCTGCGCGCCCGGACCCTCCGGGCCCAGGCCTCCAAGGCGGCCTCGAAGGTGGCGCAGGGAGCCCGTCCATGAGCGCCACGATGTCTCCGGCGACCGAGACCGACGCCGCGGCAGTCGATGCGCTGCCGGCCAAGTCATCGTCCTTCTACACCGCGATGCGGCTGCTGCCGCCCGACCGCCGGGCGGCGATGTACGCGGTCTACGCCTTCTGCCGGGCGGTCGACGACGTCGCCGACGATGGCGGCCCAGCCCCCGTGCGGGCGGCCGAACTCGACCGCTGGCGCGCCGACATCGACGAGCTCTATGCCGGCCGCCCCGCGCCGCGGGTGCAGGATCTCGTCGTGCCGATCCGCCGCTACGGCCTCCTGCGCGAGGACTTCCAGGCGGTGATCGACGGCATGGCGATGGATGCCTTCGAGGACATCGTCGCGCCCGACGAGGCCACCCTCGACCTCTACTGCGACCGGGTCGCCAGCGCGGTCGGTCGCCTGTCCGTGCGGATCTTCGGCGTGGCGGAGCAGGAGGGCATCGCCCTCGCCTATCACGAGGGCCGCGCGCTGCAGCTCACCAATATCCTGCGCGACATCGACGAGGATGCCGAGCGCAACCGCCTCTACCTGCCCCGCGAGAAGCTGGCCGCCATCGGGCTGACCGCGCCGACGCCGCAGGCCGCCATCGACCATCCGCGGATCGGCGAGGTCTGCGTCGCCGTGGCCCGCGAGGCCGAGGCCCATTACCGCGCCACCTGGGACATCATCGCCAAGTGCCCGCGCAGGGTGACGAAGGCGCCGCGCCTCATGGCGGCGGCCTACCGGCTCTACCTCGACGCCGTTCTGGCCCGTGGCTGGGAGAAGCCCCGCGTCCGGGTCAAGCCGGGCAAGCTCGCCCTGCTGGGCGTCGTCCTGCGGCACGGGATCGTGTGATGGCCGGAACGGTTCACGTCATCGGCGCCGGCCTCGCCGGGCTGTCCGCCGCCGTCGCGCTGGTGGAGCGCGGCGCGCGCGTCATCGTGCACGAGGCGGCCAAGCAGGCCGGCGGCCGTTGCCGTTCGTACTACGATCCGACCCTCGGGCTCACCATCGACAACGGCAACCACCTGCTGCTCTCGGGGAACACCTCCGCACTCGCGTTCATGCGCACGATCGGTGCGCCCGAGAGTGCGCTGTCCGGACCGGCCGAGGCCGCCTTCCCCTTCGCCGACCTGAAGACCGGCGAGCGCTGGACCCTGCGCCCCAATGCCGGCCGCGTGCCCTGGTGGGTCCTGCAGGCGTCGCGCCGGGTGCCCGGCACCACGGCCCGCGACTACCTCGCGCCCCTGGGCATCCTGAAGGCCGCTGCCGGCAAGGCGCCGGGCCAGGGCGGCACCATCGGCGAGAGCATGGCTTGCGAGGGCACGCTCTACGACCGCCTGTGGCACCCGGTGCTGCTCGCCGCGCTCAACACGGACCCGCGGGAAAGCGACAACGGTCTCGCCGCCACGATTCTGCGCGAGACGCTGGGCGCCGGCGGCAAGGCCTGCCGTCCCCTCGTCGCCGTCGGAGGCCTGTCCGCGGCCTTCGTCGATCCAGCGGTGGATTTCCTCGCGCGCCGCGGCGCGGAGCTGCGCCTCGGCCATAGGCTGCGCAGCCTCACCTTCGGCGACGGCCGCATCGCGGGCCTGGTCTTCGGCGACGAATCGATCGACCTCGCACCGGCGGACGCGGTGGTCCTCGCCCTGCCGCCCTGGGTCGCCTGCGACCTGCTGCCGGGTCTGCCGGCGCCGCAGAGCCATCGCTCCATCGTCAACGCACATTTCGCCGTGATCCCCCCGCCGGGATCGCCGTTACTTCTCGGCGTGGTGAACGGAATGACGGAATGGCTATTTGCCTATCCGGATCGTCTGTCCGTGACCATCAGCGGCGCCGATCGGCTCTTGGATGTGCCGCGTGAAGATTTGGGACGTCAGATCTGGTCCGAGATCGTGACTTTGACCGGACTTGCGCCGGAACTGCCAAGCTGGCAGATCGTCAAGGAGAAGCGGGCGACCTTCGCGGCAACGCCCGCCGAGGCCGCGCGGCGCTCCGGCGCCGTGACGGCCCATGAGAATCTCGTCCTGGCAGGCGACTGGACCGCGACCGGCCTGCCTTCGACGATCGAGGGAGCGATCCGTTCCGGAACGACCGCCGTCCAGGCCCTCGCCAAGAGGACCGGAACGTGCGGACAGGCACGAGCGCGCGGCGCGGCGTGAGGTATGGCGGCCGCCTGCGCGGCCGGTGAGGCGAGGACGATGCGGGAAGCATTCAGGAAGGTCGAGGCGCTGCAGCGCCCCAAGACTCAGGAGATCTCGCTCGAGGACGTCGAGCGTGGCGTCGTGCGCGCGACCCAGGCGCTGACGGCGCTGTCGCATGCCGACGGCCACCTCTGCTTCGAGCTCGAGGCCGACGCGACGATCCCGTCCGAATACATCATGTTCCACCAGTTCCGCGCCACCGAGATCGCGCCGGAGCTGGAGACCAAGATCGGCAACTACCTGCGCCGGACGCAGGGCAAGCACGGCGGCTGGGCGCTCGTCCATGACGGTCCGTTCGACATGAGCGCCAGCGTCAAGGCCTACTTCGCCCTCAAGATGAGCGGCGATTCGATCGAGGCCCCGCACATGCGCCGGGCGCGCGAGGCGATCCTGTCCCGCGGCGGTGCGGCCAACTCGAACGTGTTCACCCGCTTCCTGCTCGCCCTCTTCGGCGAGGTGCCGTGGCGTGCGGTGCCGGTGATGCCGGTCGAGATCATGCACCTGCCGAAGTGGTTCCCCTTCCACCTCGACAAGGTCTCCTACTGGGCGCGCTGCGTGATCGTGCCGATGCTGGTGATCCAGGCGCGGAAGCCGCTCGCCCGCAATCCGCGCGGCATCGGCATCCCGGAGCTGTTCGTGGCGCCGCCCCAGACCGTGCGCACCTGGCCCGGCAGCCCCCACGCGACCTGGCCCTGGACGCCGATCTTCGGCGCCATCGACCGGATGCTGCAGGTCACGCAGGACTATTTCCCGAAGAAGCGCCGCGCGCGGGCGATGGACAAGGCCGTGGCCTGGGTCAGCGAGCGCCTGAACGGCGATGACGGCCTCGGCGCGATCTTCCCCGCCATGGTCAACACCGTGCTGATGTACGACGTGCTCGGCTATCCGCCCGACCATCCCCAGGTACGGATCGCCTGCGAGGCGATCGAGAAGCTCGTGGTGGTCAAGGAGCACGAGGCCTACGTGCAGCCCTGCCTGTCCCCGGTCTGGGACACGGCGCTGGCCGGCCATGCCCTCCTCGAGGCCGGCGGCCCGGAGGCCGAGCATCAGGCCCGGCGCGGTCTCGACTGGCTGAAGCCGCTCCAGGTCCTCGACATCAAGGGCGACTGGGCCGCGGGCCGGCCGAACGTGCGGCCCGGCGGCTGGGCCTTCCAGTACGCCAACCCGCACTTCCCCGACCTCGACGACACCGCCGTGGTGGTGATGGCGATGGACCGGGCCTCGCACCAGCACGGCCTCGTGGCCGACGTGCCGGATTACGGCGCCTCCATCGCCCGGGCCCGCGAATGGGTCGAGGGGCTGCAGTCGAGCGACGGCGGCTGGGCGGCCTTCGATGCCGACAACAACCACCATTACCTGAACCACATCCCGTTCTCGGACCACGGCGCCCTGCTCGATCCGCCGACGGCCGACGTCACCGCCCGCGTCGTCTCGATGCTGGCGCAGCTCGGCGAGACCCGCGAGAGCTCCAAGGCCCTCGACCGCGGCGTCACCTACCTCCTGAACGACCAGGAGGAGGACGGCTCGTGGTACGGCCGCTGGGGCATGAACTTCATCTACGGCACCTGGTCGGTGCTCTGTGCCCTGAACGCGGCCGGCGTCGATCCGGCCTCGCCGGAGATCCGCAAGGCCGTCGCCTGGCTGATCCGCATCCAGAATCCGGATGGCGGCTGGGGCGAGGATGCCTCGTCCTACAAGATCGACCCGGCCTTCGAGCCGGGCTACTCGACTGCCTCGCAGACGGCCTGGTCCCTGCTCGCCCTGATGGCGGCGGGCGAGGCCGACGATCCGGCGGTGACGCGGGGCATCAACTACCTGACCCGCACCCAGGGCGCCGACGGCTTCTGGGCCGAGGAGCGCTACACCGCGACGGGCTTCCCGCGGGTGTTCTACCTCCGGTATCACGGCTACCCGAAGTTCTTCCCGCTCTGGGCGATGGCGCGCTACCGCAACCTCAAGCGCAGCAACACCCGGAAGGTCGCCTTCGGCATGTGATGCGAAGGCGTCGGGTCTCGGTCGATCGAGCGACGACATGAGCACGGTCACCGCGTCCGGCGCCCTCCCCGTCCTGGCCGTCACCGGCCTCGCCAAGGAGGCGCGCCTCGCCTCGGGTCCCGGGGTCCTCGCGGTCGGGGCGGGGGGCGATCCCGAACGCCTGCGCGCCCGGCTGGCGGCGCGGCCCACGCCCGGCTGCCGGGCCGTCGTCAGCATCGGCATCGCCGGCGGGCTCGATCCGGCGCTGGTCCCAGGGGACGTGCTGGTCGCCACGGCCATCGTCACGCCGGCCCGTCGCTACGGGGCGGATCCGTCCATCGCCGCCGCCTGGATGCGCGCCCTCGCCGGTTCGGGGCCGACGATCCGCGAAGGCGCGCTCGCCGGTGTCGATGCGGCCGTCCTCGACGTGGCGGCCAAGGCGGCCCTTCGCGACGCCACCGGCAGCGCCGGGGTCGACATGGAATCGCACGTCGCGGCCGCCTATGCCGAACGGCACGGCCTGCCCTTCGCCGCCCTGCGCATCGTCTGCGATCCGGCCGACCGCGCGATTCCGGCCTTCGCCGCACAGGCGCTGAAGCCCGATGGCGAGCCCGACATCCGGGCGGTGCTCGTCGCGATCGCGCGCCAGCCGAGCCAGATCCCGGCCCTGATCCGCTTGGCGCGGGATTCGGGGCGCGCCTTCCGGAGCCTGACCCGATGCCGGGCTCGGCTCGGAACCGCCCTCGGCGTTCCGGCCCCGTAACCCTCGCCGCGGCGGACCGAGCCGGAGCGGCGCCTCAGCGTCCGCCCGGTCCTCCACCACCTCCCGGTCCACGCCCGGGGCCGCCGCCGAACCCGCCGGGTCCGTCCGGACCGCGTCCGAACCCGCCGGGGCGCTCGAAACCGCCGGGTCCGCCGCCGAACCCGCCGCCCGGCCGGCCGCGCTCGGCACCCGCCGGCGCGCGCGTGTCGATGTCGAAGCGCGGGGCACCGCCGGGCTGCCCTCCGGGCACGCGGCCGTCCAAGCCACGGCTCTCCGAACCCCGTCCTTCGAAGCCACGGCCGTCGAGCCGCGGCAGCGATCCGCGATCGGTCCCGTTCCGAAGGCCCGGGCGCTCGCTGCCGCGCCCGTCGATCCGAAGGCTCTCGACGTTGAGGCGGCCGTCGCGCGACGGCTCGGCGGTGACGACGGCGCGCACGCTGCCGCGGCGCGGCAATCCGGGATCGGGCCGGCCGGCGACGTCGAGGCCCGAACCGAGCTGGAGGCCCCGCGCATTGCGCCCGACATAGGCCTCGATCGAGACCCGGCGCAGGCCCGGGGCGAAGAGGGCATGTGCCTCCTCCTGTCCGGTCACGGTCAGGCCGGTCCCGGTCGGGTCGCCCGAGACGATGACGCGCCGTCCGGCCGGACCGGCATCGGCGCCGAGGAGGCGGAGAGCGCCGATCATCGGCGTGCCGTCCGGGCCGCGCCGGACGAGGCCGGCGACCCGCGCGGGTCCCTCCGGCCGGCGCTCGACGAGGCTCGCGACGACGACGCCGTCGGGGCGGCGCAAGCCGCTCACCGCGACCCGCTCGCCCAGGGTCCAGCCGTCGCGCTGCGCCGTCGGCAGGGCGACGCGCTGGCCGAGCACCGTCAGGCCGCCCGGCCTCACGGCCTCGACGGGTCCGACGACCTCGCTGGTGACATCGATGCGGCGGGTGGAGAGCGCACTGCCGGCCTCCAGGGCGACGACGCGGACCACGTGCCCGATCCGCAGGTCACCGGCCGATGCCGGTCGCCCGTCGATCCGGACGAGGACGTCCTTCGGGTAGGCGATGCGCAGGTCGTTGACGATGATCGATCCGAACTTGCGGATCGTCCCGATCACGCCGGTACCGCCGAGGCCGCGGTCGCCCTCCCCGTCCTGTCCGTCGCCGGGCGGCTGGCTCGGGCGCGCGCCGGTGCCGCCGATGCCCTGGTCGCGGATCGGCGGGAGCGGGTCGGCGCGCGCGGCCAGGGCGAAGGGTGCCGAGGCGAGCAGGCGCAGGGCGTCGCGGCGGTTGGGTGCGCGCATGGAGGCGGCCCTCACGCCTTCGCCGCTGCGGGCGGCGCATCCTCGGCATAGATGTAGACGCCGAAATTCCAGCGATGGGTCCCGCCGGAATCGGTCTCGCAGGCCGCATGGGCCTCGCGGTTGACCTGCTGCAGCGCCTCCATGGCGATCTCGCGGGCGCGGGCCTCCAAGCGCTCGGCCAGATCCTTCGAGAGACCGTCGTAATGGACGGCCCGCTCGAGGAAGCGCGGGCTCGGTTCGGTGATGTTGGCGACGCTGGCGGCGATGTGGTCGTGCAGGTTGCGCCCGAAGTAATAGAGCTGCGATTCCCCGCCGCCCTTCGGCACGTAGGCCGCCTCGGCGAGCACGATGTGGCCGTCGGCATCGGCGACGACGAGCCCGCGGTCGAGCCACTCGTCGAGGACGGCGCGCGGGCGCAGGTCGCGGGTGACCGCGGTGACGAGCTCCTCGAAGGACGGCCCTTTCCCCTCGCCCGCCCGCGCCAGCGGCCGGGGCTGGCCCTGCGCATCCGTGAAGGCCGGGTCGGCCAGCCAGCGCGCGATGATCCGGCTGGTCCGTGACACCGAGGACGGGACGGCGCTGACCGGCGCTCCGGCCCCGCGAAGGCGGCTGACCTCCTTGCGGTGGATGCCCGTCAGGAGACTGACGCGGCTGTCGGTCTGCTCCTTTCCCGGCAGCGCGAAATCGTACTCGGCGACGTTGACGTAGAGTTCGCGCAGGAGGGTCGTGAGGGCCGGAAACGTGATGCCACGCGCCACGAACAGGCGGACGAGCGGCCGCAGGAGACGCGCGACGGGGGCATGCAGGTTCGCACCCTCGGAGGGAGTCTCGAAAGAATCGGCCATCCCGGGAGCATAGCCATCGCCCCGTGGGAGACAATCCCACGCGGTGCGGTCCGACACCCGATCTCGAAGACCTCGGATTGACGTGGGAAAATTGCCCACGTACGAGATCCAGGCCTGTTTCCCCCCCGGAGCACTGCCATGGCCAAGCTGAGGCCCTTTCATCCCGCCGAGCCTCTGCCGCCCCTGAACACGGCCGCCCTGGCTCGACAGCCCGTGCCGCCGAGACGGACCGTTGCGATGATCGCGCGCGGGCTCGTAGTGGTCGCGGGTCTGAGCCTGCCCGCGATCGGGCTGCGCTATGCCGGCCGCGAAGCGCCCATCGACGGGACGATCGTTGCGGATGCCACGAAAGTCGTCGGGATCTCCGCGCCGCGCCTCCGCACCGCCGACCGGATGGCTTCGATTTCCGACGCGTCGAGCACCCGATGAAAGCCGGCAGCGCGACGCGGCCGGCGAACCGCCGCGTGCTCTTTCAGGCCGAGGACCGGCCGGGTCTGCTCATCGACCTGCTCCTCTGTGCCGTCCCGGCGGTCGCCACGGTCGTCCTCCTGATCCTCGCCCTCTGAGGACGATCGGCCCGCCCGGCCGGTGTGCGACGTCTCGGACGGTCGCGCCCCGAACGTCCTCGCCCCTCCTTGAAGCCGCACCCGATGTACAGAGCCGATCCGCGCCTGAGCCCATCCCTGAAAGCCTGTCTGCCCCGTCGCCGCCGCACGCTCCGCCATGCGATCGACGGACTCGGGAAGATGCTCGTCGCCTGGTTGATCGGTGCGGTGCGGAAAGCGGTGCCACGCTCATGAAGCGTTAACCGACGCGGCCCATCCTGTGCGTGGGACAATTACCCACACTCAGGATAGTGGCGATGTCGTCGATCTCAGCCTCGCAGGCCCCGGTCTTTCCGTCCCCCCAAATGCGGGCGCATGACCGCATCGCGGCGCAGACCGCCTCCGGTTCGATCAGCAGCACCGATCAGACCGCGTTGGACACGGCGGTCGATACGATCGACGCCGCTCTGAAAAGCTCGGACGGGGCCGGTGCGGCGGGACAGGCGCGCCTCGCTCCGGAGGACATGAAGACGCGGATCGACGACCTCATCGGCCAGCAGGTCCAGAGCGGGAGCCTGACGAGCGAGCAGGCCAGGACCCTGAAGTCGGTCCTCGGCGGCGAGTCCGGTGGATCGTCCGTCGCGGGCGTCGGGGGCCGAAGCGGCGGCCACCATCACGGTGGTCCGCCGCCGGTCGACGACGATCAAGCCTCGGCCGGTGCCCAGACCGACGCCACCGACGCCTCCGCCCAGAGCACCAACGATCTTCTCACGACCTTCGTGAAGCAGCTCCAGTCGCGCCAGGACCAGACGAGCCCCTACGGCTCCGGCGGCGCCCGCACGAACACGGCCTCCGCCAGCGCATTGCTGATGAACTTCAAGGTCTGAACCGGAGCCCGGAGGCGCCGTGCGCCGGTCCGGGAAGTCGAATTTCGACGCCCGGGACATAGGAGGCCACGGCCGACGGGGATCAGGCTGAACGCTGGGAGCCGTCGAAAAGGTCTCGCCGATGCTATCGGGGGGCAAGGCACCGGCGAGACCCGGTCGCACCGCTGGCGATCCGACCCCGCAGAGCCGTGAAGCAGTCTCGCCTGCCGCGCATTCACACACATCAAGTCTCGAGACAGTCGGCGACGATGCCGTCCATCCTCCGGCACGGTCTCAGCCGACAGGACGGGTTTCGGAGAGTTGCCGGGCGATCCAGGCCTGCGCCTCGTCGAGATCCGCGAAGATCGGCGCATGCGGATCGTCGACACGTCCGAATCCCGCCTCCAGGAACCAATGCCCAGCCTCGGAATCATGCTCGCTGGAGAGTTGGACGAGCACGGCGACGAGCAGACCATCCTCGAACACCAGCCGGCTCTCGCGGTCGCTGCTGCCCGTCGCGACCTGAACGGGCTGTAGTTTCATGATCATGCTGCGGCCCGCGATCCCAGGTGCAGGTATTTCGAGTCGAATTCCGCTATCGATTTCAAACGCTGACGGTCGAGGATCGTCAGGGTCCTGCCCTTGAGTTCAATCACGCCTTGGCGCCTGAGTTCCTGAAGCGACCGATTGACGTGCACGTTCGAGAGGCCGACCGTGTCGGCGAGATCGAGCTGCGTCACCGGAAATTCGTAGGAATTCTCGCTGGCGCATCCGACCACCTGAAGCCGCACCAGGAGCTCGCAGAACAGATGGGCGATGCGCTCGATCGCCGATCGGCAGCCGACGTTGACGAGCCACTCGCGTAGGGTCGCCTCGTCCACGAGCGTGCCGAGGCGCAGGGACCTGGCGATGGCCGGGTGCTCGTCCATGAGCCGCCTGACGACGTCGAAGGGGATGCGCACCACCCGGCAGGCCGACAGGGTGGTGATGGTGTGGTCCATCCGGGCGAGCAGCGCCACGTCGAGATCGCAGGCGTCGCCGGGGACGAGGTAGGCCGTGATCTGCCGCGCCCCGTTGGCGCGGTGCTTCTGCCGACAGGCCAGGCCCTCCATGATCAGGATCACGCCGTCCGGCGGATCTCCTTCACGGACCAGGTCGACGCGCGGCCCGATGAGGTGAGCGTTGGCGCTGATCCGTTGCAGCACCGCCCGATCGGCATCCGACAAGGGATTGAACCCTTCGAGCTTGCGGATCAGCGCATTGGACGGGTCGAAGAGCGGAGTCGGGGAATGAGACGACAAGACGGTGTCCGTGATGCTGGCAACGGTCATCGGATCGCGCTCGCCCTCGCGTCGAGGTGCAGCGATCTGCGGTCAGGCGGCGTGGGGGCGCCGCCTGTCGTCGGGCGACGGCGAGCGGAAGCGCACGCGGCCGGCGGGCAGGCCATCGAAGGTGCCCGTGAGCCGATGCCGGTGGCCCGGATGGAGGCGACTTCCCGGCGTCGCCCGGGATGGAGACCGCGGACGGGCGGCGGGAGCCCCGCCTGTCCAGCAAGATACGTCGGTTCGTCGATCCGACGAGATCATGTCGTTCTGCTCACGATACCTGCACGGGACTGCCAACGGCAAACTGCGTTCGTTTATCCCGACGCTTCAGCAGTTGTAATCACCGCAACCAATTTTGTATGATTTCAAACAGTTAACCTATGTTTATCTGCGGCTACTGCTGCGTCTAGATGGTCGGTGGGCGCATTACCATCTTCGATTGATCGAGTGCTCGACCTTCGTTATGGCCTCGCTCGGGCGGGAGAGTCTTGGTTCTCTGACCCGAGAGAACGAGGCTCGACCACCGCGAATGCAGATCTCGCCGCGTAACCGATTGTTGCGAACGCTGTCGTCCGACGATCTGACGTTGCTTCAGCCACACCTTCGACGCGTGGACCTTCCGGCCCGGCAGGTCCTCATCCATTCCGGTGCGCCGTTGGAGCGGGCCTACTTCGTCGAGTCCGGCCTGGTCTCCCTCATCATGCAGATCGGCGTCACCCGGCTCGAAGTCGGGATGATCGGCCCGGAAGGTTTCGTCGGAGGCTCGACGGTCATTCTCGGATCGCGGAGCTCACCCTACGAGCACGTTGTCCAGATCGGCGGCTCGGCCCTCGCCATCGAGCTTCCGGATCTTCAGGAGGCGATGGAGCACAGTGCGTCCCTGCGGAGGCAGATGCTGCGCTTCATTCAATCCGAACTGTTCCAGGCCCGGCAAACCGCCTTCGTGAATGCCAACTTCGGCATCGAGACGCGCCTCGCGCGCTGGCTGCTGATGTGCCACGACCGGGTCGAGGGCGACGATCTCCTGCTCACCCACGAGGTGCTGGCGGTGATGCTGGGCGTGCAGCGCTCGGGCGTGACCCTCGCGGTCCAGAACCTCGAAGGGGCCGGCTACATCCGCGCCCGCCGCGGCCGGATCACGATCACGGATCGCACTCGGCTGCAGGCGGCGGCCGGCGGAAGCTACGGGGTCGCGGAGGCGGCCTACCGGCACCTGGTCGAGGACGATTGAGCGAGCCGCCTGCGACCCCGCGATCCGGAACGAAGCCCGATCGGCGCGCATCGCTGAACGGAACCGGCCCGCGGCGGCGGAGCGGCGGACGTCAGGCCGAGGGCTCGGCGAGGCGGGTCCGGTGCCGGTCGAGGGCGGCGCGCAGGCTCGGCAGAAACGGGGATTGGCTGTCCCAGCGGTCGACCGCGTCCTGGAGGCGGTCGAGGGCCTCGACCTGGGCGGACAGCCCCGGCGCCTGGGACAGATAGGCCCAGATGGCGTCCTCCGCTTCGCCGATGTCGACCGGCTGTTCGGCCACCAGGAGACCCTGGAAGCGCCGGAGGGTGTGCTCGAGATCGGCCATGACGACTGCTCCGGATCTGTCCTGTTGGCGAACGGCGACGACGGACACGGCCGATCGCGTGCGGGCCGCTGGTCCCGCGCCGGTCCTCGTTGCATCGGCGGCGCGCCCCACCGCCGAGTGGCCTTGCCGCCGCGGGACCGGATCCGGCCACCCTCGTGGCCGTGCCGGTCTCCTGGCCCGACCGGGGAAGCGGCTGTGGGATCGAGGATGCCGGGTCAACCGGTCCGGGCGCCTCCCTGTTCAGCCGGAAAACCGGGGCGCCGTCCGGGCGAGGCTTGACCGGTTCGTGGCTCTTGATCGATTTTTGAGCATCGGGCCGTCCGTTCGATCGGTGGACTCGGGTCCGCGGCATCGAGGTGGACGGCGGCGAGAACGGCGTTCGGGCTTGGCCCGATCCGTGCCAAGGTGGGGCGAGCCGCACGGGAAACGGACGCGAAGAGGATGGGTGCCTTGTTGAAGTCCACGGTCAAAGCGTTCGTCTCGGCCACGGCCCTCGCCGGGCTGATCGGCCTCTCCGGCACGGTGGCGGCCGACGCGGCGAACGTCTTCCGGTTTGCCTTCCAGGGCGACATCAAGTCCCTCGATCCCTACTCTTTAAAGGAGAGCTTCACAATCGGCATGCACGGCGCGGTGTTCGACTCGCTCATCACCCGCGACAAGAACCTGAAGCTCGCGCCGATGCTGGCGGAATCCTGGGAGAATCCGGAGCCGACGCGCTGGCGCTTCCATCTCCGCAAGGGCGTGAAGTTCCACGACGGCTCGGACTTCACCGCCGACGACGTGATCTTCTCGGCCAACCGCGTGCGCGCGCCGGGCTCGAACTTCACCACCAACGTCCCGTCGGATGCCGAATGGGTGAAGGTTGACGACCACACCGTCGACATGAAGCTCAAGAGCCCCAATCCCATCGCCCTGTACCAGTTCTCGACCTGGTACATCATGTCGAAGTCCTGGGCCGAGAAGAACGGCGCCGTCGCCCCGACCCTGCCGAGCGCGACCTCCACCAGCTACGCCGCCCTGCACGAGAACGGCACCGGGCCGTTCGTCGTCACCGAGCACCAACCCGGCGTGCGCACGGTGTTCAAGAAGAACCCCAATTACTGGGGAAAGGTCGAATCCAACCTCGACGAGGCGGTCTTCACCACGATCCAGAACGACGCCACCCGCGTCGCCGCCCTGATCTCCGGCGAGGTCGACTGGATCGACCCCGTGCCCCTGCAGGACGCCCAGCGCGTCAACGGGAGCGGCACCGCCACGGTGATGGCCGGCCCGGAGCTGCGCACCATCTTCCTCGGCATGGACCAGTCCCGCGACGAGCTGAAGGACTCGAACGTCAAGGGCAAGAACCCGTTCAAGGACGTCCGCGTGCGCGAGGCCTTCTACCGGGCCATCGACGAGGAGACGATCGCCAAGCGCGTCATGCGCGGGCAGGCCGTGCCCTCCGCCCTGCTGATCGCGCCGGTGCTGTTCCCCCGCGCCTCCGAGTTCAAGCGCCCCGAATACGATCCGAAGCGCGCCAAGGCGCTCCTCACCGAGGCCGGCTACCCGGACGGCTTCTCGCTGGGCATGGACTGCCCGAACGACCGCTACGTCAACGACGAGGCGATCTGCCAGGCGGTGGTCTCGATGCTGGCCCGGGTCGGCGTGAAGGTGAACCTCAACGCCCAGCCCAAGGCCAAGTACTTCGCCAAGGTGCTGGCGCCGTCCTACGACACCTCCTTCTACCTCGTCGGCTGGACCCCCTCCTCCCAGGATTCGCACAACATCCTGTTCGAGATCGCCGGCTGCCGGAACGGGTCCAAGCCCGGCCGCGGCAACTGGAACCTCGGCAATTACTGCAACCCGAAGGTCGACGCGCTGGCCGATTCCGTCGAGGCCGAGAGCGACCAGACCAAGCGCAACGCCGAGATCAAGGAGGGCTTCGACACCATCCAGGCCGATTGGGGCTTCATCCCGCTCCACCAGCAGGCCCTGGCCTGGGGCGTGTCGAAGAAGGTCACCCTGGTCCAGCGGCCGGACAACATGCTGATGCTGTACTGGGTCTCGAAGCAGCCGTGACACCCATGGCCTGTCGGTTTCAGGACGAAGCACCGACCCCTGCCCCCGCAGGGCGGGGAAAGGGCGATCACAGCCGCTGGTCTGTCCGCCGAGAGGGCTCCTGGAGCACCCCGTCGTCCCGGGACCGCGTCGCGGAGCCCGGGCTCCGGAAACGAAGGTGGTGCAGGACTCTACACCGTCCGCGGATCTGGATGGCACGCCGCTGGCGCGCCTCTGCGGGTCCGGGCTCGCCTGCGGCGCTCCGGAATGACGGCGCGCCACCTTCTACGATCGCTCGGCGTGCCGATCTCGGCGCTGTGCACGATCGGATCGCCCATCCATGATCGCCTTCGTCCTGCAGCGCCTGCTCCAGTCCATCGCGGTGCTGTTCGCGGTCGGGCTGATCGCCTTCTCGATGTTCCGCTTCGCCGGCGATCCGGTGAACCAGATCGTGGGCGTCGACACGCCCTATGCCGAGCGCGTCGCGATCCGGAAGGATCTCGGCCTCGACGATCCCGTGGCCGTCCAGTTCCTGCGCTATGCCGGCAACGTGGTCCGGGGCGAGTTCGGCACCTCCTACCAGTTCCGCCAGCCGGTCTCCGCGCTGCTGGCCGAGCGCATGCCCGCCACCCTCGAACTCGCGCTCTGCGCCACGCTGTTCGCGCTCACCGTCGGCATCCTGATGGGTGTCTACTGCGCCCTGAGGCGGGACACCTGGCTCGCCAAGATCTTCCTCGCCATCTCCCTCGTCGGCATCAGTCTGCCGACCTTCCTGATCGGCATCCTGCTGATCTTCCTGTTCTCGGTGACGCTGGGCTGGCTGCCCTCCTTCGGGCGGGGCGACACCGTGCGGCTGGGCTGGTGGACCACCGGCTTCCTCACCGGCTCCGGCCTGCGTGCGCTGATCCTGCCCTCCGTCACCCTCGGGCTGTTCCAGATGACCCTGATCATGCGCCTGGTGCGCGCCGAGATGCTGGAGGTGCTGCGAACCGACTACATCCGCTTCGCCCGGGCCCGGGGCCTGACCACCCGCTCGATCCATCTCGGCCACGCCCTGAAGAACACGCTGGTGCCGGTCATCACCATCGCGGGCCTCCAGCTCGGCTCGGTCATCGCCTTCTCGATCATCACCGAGACGGTGTTCCAGTGGCCGGGCATGGGCCTGCTCTTCGTCCAGGCCGTGCAGAACGTCGATATCCCGATCATGGCGGCCTACCTGCTGCTAGTCGCCGCCATCTTCGTCGTCATCAACCTCGTGGTGGACGTGCTCTACACCATCGTCGATCCGCGCCTGCGCCTCTCCACGGGGCGGGCCTGATGAGCGCTTCCCTGCCGGACGCTCCCCGCGCTTCGCAGACGCCGGCCGGGCGCTCGACGCTGGCCCGCTTCCTCGATTCCGACGTCTATGCCAGCTTCCGGCGCTCCAAGCTGGCCATGGGGGCCTTCGCGGTGACGCTGGTCTTCGTCGTCCTCGCGGTGGCGGCCCCCTGGATCTCGCCCCAGAATCCCTACGACCCGGCCCAGCTCGAGCTGATGAACTCGAACCTGCCCCCGCTCTGGTACGCCGACGGCGTCGCCCCCTTCACCCTCGGCACCGACGACCAGGGCCGCGACGTGCTCTCGGCGGTGTTCTACGGCCTCCGGCTGTCCCTGGTGGTCGGCCTCCTCGGCGTGCTGGTCTCGGGAACGCTCGGCATCCTGCTCGGCCTGGTGGCGGGCTATTTCGGCGGCTTCGTCGATACGCTGATCATGCGCGTCGCCGACGTGCAGCTCACCTTCCCGGCGATCCTCATCGCCCTGGTGGTGGACGGCGTCGCCAAGGCGGCGCTGGGGAGCCAGATGGACACGAACGCCGCCATCGGGCTCATCGTGCTCTCGATCGGACTGTCGTTCTGGGTGCAGTACGCCCGCACCGTCCGCTCCTCCGTGCTGGTGGAGAAGAACAAGGACTACGTGCAGGCCGGTCGGCTCATCGGGCTGTCCTCGCCGGTGATCATGGTCCGGCACGTCCTGCCCAACGTCCTCGGGCCGGTCTTCGTCATCGCCACCATCAACCTGGCGCTCGCGATCATCACCGAGGCGACGCTCTCCTTCCTGGGCACCGGCCTGCCGGACTCGATGCCGTCCCTCGGCACCCTGATCCGCACGGGCAACCGCTTCCTGTTCTCCGGCGAGTGGTGGATCGTCGCCTTCCCGGGCCTGGCGCTCGCCGGACTCGTCCTGGCGATCAACCTGCTCGGGGACTGGCTGCGCGACGCCCTCAACCCGAAACTCCAGTGATCACGCCGGCATGACAGAGCCCGTCCTCTCGGTCCGCAACCTGCGCGTCGCCTTCGCCGGCCGGCGCGGCACCCTCACGGCCATCGACGACGTCTCCTTCGACATCGCCCGGGGCGAGATCCTCGGCGTCGTCGGCGAATCCGGCGCGGGCAAGTCGGTGACCGGCTCGGCCGTCATCGGCCTCATCGACCCGCCCGGCGCCATCGTCGGCGGGCAGATCCTCCTCCGGGGCGAGCGCATCGACACCCTGTCGCCGGAGGCCATGCGGCGCATCCGGGGCCGGCGCATCGGAATGATCTTCCAGGACCCGCTCACGAGCCTCAACCCGCTCTATCGCGTCGGGCGCCAGATCGTGGAGACCATCCGGACCCATACCGACCTGTCCGAGAGGGCGGCGCGCCGGCGGGCCATCGACCTCCTGGCCGAGGTCGGCATTCCGGCGCCCGAACGGCGGATCGACGGCTATCCGCACGAATTCTCCGGCGGCATGCGCCAGCGCGTGGTGATCGCCCTGGCGCTGGCCGCCGAGCCCGAACTGATCATCGCGGACGAGCCGACGACGGCGCTGGACGTCTCGGTCCAGGCCCAGATCATCGCGCTCCTGAAGCGCCTCGGCACCGAGCGCGGCACCGCCGTGATGCTGGTCACTCATGACATGGGGGTGATCGCGGAGGCCGCCGACCGGGTGGCGGTGATGTATTCCGGCCGGATCGCCGAGATCGGCCCCGTGCGGGACGTGGTGCAGAACCCGCTCCACCCCTATGCCAAGGGCCTGATGGGGGCGATCCCGACGCTGGCCCAGGAGACCGACCGGCTGGCCCAGATCCCCGGCGCGATGCCCCGGCTCTCGAGCATTCCGAAGGGCTGCGCCTTCCATCCGCGCTGCCCCTCCACCTTCACCCGCTGCGTGGTGGAGCGGCCCGACCCGATCCCGGTGGGAGCACACCGGGTCGCCTGCCACCTCTACGATCGGTCCGAGGCCTCCGCCGCATGAATGCGCCCGTGATGCCGCCGCCCGCCCCGAGCGCCCGGACGGAGGCTCCCTACGTGGCGATCGACGGCCTGCGCCGCACCTTCGACGTGTCGCGTCCCTGGCTCGCCCGGATGATCGAGCGCCAGCCGCGGCAGATCCTGCGGGCGGTCGACGGCGTCAGCTTCGAGATCCGCCGCGGCGAGACCTTCGCGCTCGTCGGCGAATCCGGTTCGGGCAAGTCGACGGTCGCCCGCATGGTGGTGGGTCTGCTGCCCCCGAGCGCCGGGGACGTGCGCATCACCGGGATCTCCATGACCGACCCGCGGGAGGCCGCGGCCCGCCGCCGACTGCGCCGGCGCATCCAGATGATCTTCCAGGACCCCTACGCGTCGATGAACCCGCGCTGGCGGGTCCGGCGGATCATCGCCGAGCCGATCCGGGCCTTCAACCTGCTCCGGGGCGAGGCCGCCATCGGCGCCCGCGTCGGCGAACTCCTCGGCCTCGTGGGCCTGCATCCCGACGACGGGGTGAAGTATCCGCACGAATTCTCCGGCGGGCAGCGCCAGCGCATCGCCATCGCCCGGGCGCTGGCCTCGGAGGCGGAGTTCCTGGTGGGCGACGAGCCGACCTCGGCCCTCGACGTCTCGGTCCAGGCCCAGATCCTCAACCTGATGCGCGACCTGCAGGACCGCCTCGGGCTGACCTACCTCTTCATCAGCCACAACCTCGCCGTCGTGCGCCACATGGCGAACCGGATCGGGGTGATGTATCTGGGGCGCGTGGTCGAGATCGCAGACGGACGGGAACTCTTCCGTGCTCCGAAACATCCCTACACGCGCATGCTGCTCGATGCGGTTCCGGATATCGGGCTCACCGGGCGCAGGCGCATCCCCGTCTCGGGCGAGATCCCGAACCCCATCGATCCCCCCTCGGGCTGCGCCTTCAATCCGCGTTGCCCCTTCGCGAACGAGCGCTGTCGCAGCGAGGTCCCGGCCCTGGTCGAGGGTGTGGCCTGCCACGCCTTCCAGGAGCGGCGACTGCCGGGCTGAGGGCCGGGGCCGCCCCGAACGCCGGTGCCGGCCCGGGCGCCGGCGGCCTGCAGGCGCGCGTTCCAGAGCAAGAGCATGAGCACAGACCCATCCATCGCCCCAGCCGAACCGGCGCTCGGCGAGGCTTCGACCGACGACATCCTCAGCCTCGGTGCCGTCGACCTCTCGGCCGCGATCCACGCCCGGCGCGTCTCCTGCGTCGCGGTCATGACCGCCTATCTCGACCAGATCGAGCGGCTGAACCCGACGGTCAACGCCATCGTGGCCCTGCGCGACCGGGGCGAGCTCCTGGCCGCTGCCGAGGAACGCGACGGACAGGCGGCGCGCGGCGAGTTCCTCGGACCGCTGCATGGATTTCCCCACGCGGTGAAGGACATCGATGCGGTCAAGGGGCTGCCCTTCACGCAAGGGTCGCCGATCTTCCGCGATCGCATCGCGGCGGCCGATTCGATCATGGTCAAGCGCCTGCGCAAGGCCGGCGCGATCTTCACGGGCCGGACCAACATGCCGGAATTCGGCCTCGGCTCGCAGACCTTCAATCCGGTCTACGGCGCCACCCGGAACGCCTACGATCCGACCAAGACCTCCGGGGGCTCCAGCGGCGGCGCGGCGGTGGCGGTGGCCCTCCACATGCAGCCCGTCGCCGACGGCAGCGACCATGCCGGCTCCCTGCGCAATCCGCCCGCCTTCAACAACCTCTTCGGCCTGCGCACCGGCTACGGCCGCATCCCGATCGAGACCAAGGACGCCTTCACCCCCGGCTTGGGCGTGGCGGGCG
The DNA here is from genome assembly GCF_001422885.1 of Methylobacterium sp. Leaf104. GTDB lineage: Bacteria > Pseudomonadota > Alphaproteobacteria > Rhizobiales > Beijerinckiaceae > Methylobacterium. Next base: position 22,839 of record NZ_LMMZ01000037.1, read on the forward strand.
GGATCGGGCGTTCGCCGGCGGATATCGGCCTGCTGCTCTCGGTCCAGGCGGGCTACGACGGGCGGGTGCCCTACTCGAACACGCAGGACCCCGCCATCTTCGCCGGGAGCCTCGAGCGCGACTTCACCGGCACCCGGATCGCGTGGTTCGATGATCTCGGCGGCTACCTGCCCTTCGAGCCGGGCGTGCTCGATCTCGATCGCGGCGCCCTCCCGGCCTTCGAGGCGCTGGGGGCCAAGGTCGAGTGGGACCGTCCGCGCTTCGACATGGGCAAGGTCTGGCGCGACTGGCTCACCCTTCGCGCCTGGATGACCGCCTCGAACCTGCGGCCCCTCTACGACGAGCCAGCCTATCGGGCGCTGCTCAAGCCGGAGGCGGTCTGGGAGGTGGAGCGCGGTCTTTCCCTCTCCGCCGACCAGGTCGCCGCCGCGCAGGAGGGCCGCACCGCCTGGTACGAGGCCGTGCGCCGGTTCCAGGAACGCTACGACTTCCTCCTGATGCCCTCGACCCAGGTCTTCCCCTTCGACGTCGAGGAGCATTGGCCGAAGAGCGTCGGTGGCCGGGCGATGGACACCTATCACCGCTGGATGGAGGCGACGATCCCCGTCACCATGAGCGGTCTGCCCGCGCTCAACGTCCCGGCGGGGTTCGACCCGGCCGGGCGCCCCTCCGGCATCCAGATCGTCGGACCCAACAACGGCGAGCGCGCCTGCCTCCAGCTCGGTGCCGCCTACGATGCCGTGACCCGCTGGGTGGACCGGCGCAAGCCCGCGCTCCTGAACCCGTCCTGACCCGCTTCCGAGACCCACGATGACCGACACGCCCGCGCCGCATCACGGCCGCTACGCCTACAGCGCCCTGCCCGACCGGCCGGTCTACGACTGGCCCGGAGGCAAGCGCCTCGCGGTCTATCTCGGGCTCAACCTCGAGGGCTTCGATTTCGGCCGCGGCCTCGGCGCCGAGCTCGCGCCGGGCGGCCCGCAGCCGGACGTGCTCAACTACGCCTGGCGCGACTGGGGCAACCGGGTCGGAGCCTGGCGGATCCGGGACACCCTCGACGCCCTGAGGATGCCCGCGAGCGTGCTGGTCAACAGCCGCCTCTACGCCGATTGCCCCGGCCTCATCGAGGCCTTCCGGGCGCGCGGCGACGAGATCGTCGGGCACGGCCGCACCAACACCGAGCGCCAGGGCGACCGGGACGAGGCCGAGGAGCGGGCCCTCATCGCCGAGGCCACCGCGATCCTGACCGCCCAGGAGGGTCGGCCGCCGAAGGGCTGGCTCGGACCGTGGATCTCGCAGAGCCACCGGACGCCCGACCTCCTCGCCGAGGCGGGCTACCGCTACCTCCTCGACTGGTGCCACGACGACCAGCCGACCTGGTTCGCCACCCGCGACGGCGGCCGCATCCTGGCGGTGCCCTATCCGCAGGAGCTGAACGACATCCCCGCCATCGTGGCCCGCAAGGAGACCGGTCAGCAATTCGCCGACGCCATCGTCGCGGCCTTCGACGAGATGCTGGAGCAGTCGCGCACCGCCCCCCTGGTGATGGGCATCGCCCTCCACCCCTACATCGTCGGCCAGCCCCACCGCCTGCGCCCCCTGCGCCGGGCGCTCGCCCATGTCGCGACCCGCCGCGACGAGATCTGGCTCACCACCGCCGGCGCCATCGCCGATTTCGCGGTGGAGAGCGGCACCGCCCGTTAGCGGGTCGGCGTCGACCGACCGTTCAGACACCGATCAGACTGGCCCGGATAGACAGGCCCCTCGCGTCCCCGTCGCCCCCCCCGAGTCCACCGATGCATGCCGATGCCTTCCTCGCCGCCGCCGAACGCCTGCCGGTCGCGGATCTCGATGCCCTGACGGCCGGCAAGGGCCTCGTCGTCGTCGCGCCCCATCCCGATGACGAGAGCCTCGGCTGCGGCGGCGTCATGGCCGAGGCCCGCGCCCGCGGTCGCGAGGTCCGCGTCGTCATCGTCAGCGACGGCTGCGGCTCGCACACGCACTCGGCGCTCTATCCGCCGGCAAAACTGCGTGACCTGCGCGAAACGGAGACGGTATACGCCGTTGGTATACTGGGCGTTCCGGCGGACGCCGTGACCTTCCTGCGCCTGCCCGATGCCGGCGTCCCGAGCACCGGCCCGATCGCCGAAGGGGCCGCCGCCCGGATCGCCGCGATCGCCCGCGAGGCCGATGCCGGTGCCGTCTGCGTGACCTGGGGTCACGATCCCCACTGCGACCACCAGGCCACCGCCGCCATCGTCCGACTCGCCCAGGCCCAACTCGGCCCGATCCGCACCTTCGCCTACCCGGTCTGGGGCTGGACCCTGCCCGAGGGCACCGAGGTCGGCGCCGGTCCGACCGGCCTGCGCCTCGATGTCGGCGCCCACCGCGCGGCGAAGACCGCCGCGATCGGCGCCCACCGCTCCCAGACCACCGACCTCATCTCCGACGATCCGTCGGGCTTTCGCCTGGAGCCGGCGATGGTCGCCCGCTTCACCGGCCCCTACGAGATCTTCGTCGCCATGGACGCGTCCGCTCCGTGATCGCCGACACCACCCTCATCACCCTGAACAAGGGCCGCGATGCACATCTCGCCCGCCTCCTCGAAGGTGTCGCGCGCGGTCCCCATCCGGAGGCCTGCGTGATCGTCGAGATGGGGGCCGAGCCCGCACCCCTGCCGGATTACGGCTTCCCGATCCGCCGCGTCGTGCTCGACAGCCCCGGGTTGCCTCTCGGGCGAGCTCGCAATGCCGGACGGCACGCCGCTGCGACCGAGCGCCTGATCTTCCTCGACGTGGACTGCATCCCCTCGGCCGATCTGGTGCCGCGCCTGAGCGCCGATCTGGCGGAAGCCGACGGACTGATCTGCTGCGAGATCCGCTACCTCCCGGCCGGCGCGGTCGCCGATGGCTGGACGGAAGGCGGGCTGCGCGCGGCCGGGCACCCCCATCCCGTCCGCCGCTTTCCCAAGGACGGGCTCGCCCGCTCGGACAATCCCGGACTGTTCTGGTCCCTCGCCTTCGGCGTCCGCGCGACGACCTTCGACCGCCTCGGCGGCTTCGACGAAGGGTTCGACGGCTATGGCGCGGAAGACACCGATCTCGCCTTCCGGGCCGATGCCCTCAGCATCCCGGTGCTGTTCAGCGCCGGCGGCCAGGCTTTTCACCAGCACCACCCCGCCTGCGATCCGCCACTGCAACACTTCGCCGACATCGTCCGGAATGCGACCCGCTTTCAAGAGCGGCATGGGCTCTGGCCCATGGACGGCTGGCTCGACGCCTTCGCCGCGCGCGGGCTGATTAACGCGCAGTGGCGCGATGCGCTCGCGGTCCTGCGCCAGCCTCGCGCCGACGAGATCGCGGCAACCCAGGTACCCGCTGACCGGCCTTTTTGAAACCTGACCCGCTTAGCGACGCCGCGCTTCGGCCCGATCGGCCTCCTCGGCGATCAGGGCACTCGTCCGGGCGATCACGCCCGGCTTCGCCAGACCGCCGATCACGGCCGGGTCGAGCCGTAGGGCTGCCGCGATGATGCCCGGCCAGGCTCCGGGCTCGGGCCAGGATTCGTGATGGATCGCTGCGCCCATCGCCGCGAGCGCCCGGGACTTCTCGACCTGTTCGTCGAAGGCCCGCGGTTCTGGCAGGCACACGAAGCGCTTTCCCGCTGCGGCAACCGCCGAAACCACCCCATCCCCGCCGCCGCCAATCACCAACTCGGCTCGCGCGATATGGGGCGCAGGATCCGCGACCCAGCCGTGCACATGCAGATTGTCCGGTGCCACGATGCCGGAGGCGTCGACCGGGCCGAGGACGTGCCAGTGGCGGTCGGGCACAGAGATCGCAGCAGCGGCGAGATCGGACATTCGGCCTCCGGCTCCGCCGCGTCCATAGATGACGAGGATCGATCCATCCGTCTCCGGCGACGTGTCGGCCACCACGTCAGCCGTCAGGAGCCCGGCATAAGACGTCTTGGCGCGCACCCACGTGGGGGTTGCCGCCGAGTCGATTTCGGGCGGGAAGAAGGCGAGCAGGCGTTCGGCACTTCGGAACGCCTCGAGATGCGGAAGATCCGTGCGTGTCCCGGCCAAGCGGACGACCAGGGTCGGCACCGACATCAGCCGCGCAAAGAGTGCGATCTCCACCGAAACGTCGACGACAATCAGCGCCGGGTCCGCCTCGACGATCCAGGCGGCGAGCCGGCCCATCCGAGCGCGAACGTTGTCCGCTCCCAAGGGCGCGTAATGCAGACCCTGTGGGCGCTCCGCCGACCCGTCCTGACCATCGAAACCGGCGCCGACTCGATCATCGGGCAGGGCGAGGATCGATCCGGGCGCCGCGCGCGTATCGAGATCCGAGAGCGTTCCGATCAGCGTCATCGGACGGTTTAGGGCCCGCGCGATCAGGCAGGCTCGCTGCCAGTGACCGGCCCCCTGGTGATGGACGTAGTAGCCGACCGGACGCCGGCTCATGCGACCCGCGCGGCGGGTATGCCTTGGGCCTCGGCAACCATCGCATGGAGCCCCGCGAGGGCCTCGTCGAGAGGGACCGGAACCGCCTCTGGAATCCCCTCACCGACCTGTGCCTCGACCCGCTCGACCAGAGCGATCGCATTCGGGCACGTCTCGAGATCGATCGCGGCAAGATCAAATTCCGAGATGCCGAAATCCCGCAGGGACGCAGCGACGCCGGCCGGATCGGCAAAGCAACTCGCCAAGACCCGACGCCGCTCGATCAGCGCACGCCAATGGGTCGCCGAGGGAAGGGCATAGCTCTCGAGTCCCTTCACCACGCGGGCTCGGCGAAGCATCTCCGTCGCCATCCCACCCGTGACCCGGCCGGTGCCGCGGTCGGAGACCGCGATCGAGACGCGCGGGCAGTGCCGTACGCGCCCACCATGCCAGCGCACCCGCGCGACCAGGGCATTGTCCTCGCCGCAGGGCAGCACCGGAAGCCCTCCCACGCGGCGATAGAGGTCCACATGCAGGGCTAGGCTCGCGGCAACATGATCGCCGTGGCGCGGCGCCGGGTCGTGAGCCGGCGGATCGAAAACCTCTTCGAGGCGGCGCACCGCGACCCAGTACTGCTCGATCCGGGCATGAAGCGCGGCAAGGCGCGGGTCACCCGCCGGCTGTTCACCGTGGAGCACGAGGCGCCCACCGACGATTTCAGCATTTCGCAGTGCCCGGAGGTTCGCCGCTACCCAATCCGGCGGCGCGACCGCATCGGCGTCCGTGCTCAGGAGAACGCCGTCCGCGATCCCATCCTGCTCCAGCCATGCCACTCCCGCGTCGAGGGCACGACGCCGGGCCGTACCGACATGAGCATGGGGGGGTGCAATCTCCGCCTCGATGATCCGGAGCGCGAGGTTCTTAATCTGAGCATTCGACTCCATCGCCCGCAATCTCGCGACCGTCTCGTCGGTGCAGTTGTTGGCGAGCACGACGACGCGCAGTCGGGCGCCATCGTGGATCCCTTCCTGGCGGTCAAGAGACTGGAGCAGGCGCGGTAGCGCATCGGCCTCGTTGCGTGCGGGCACACAGACGACGGCGCGACCGAGGGAGAGATTGGTTTCAGGCATTGCTGACGCGGGCGGCGATCGCGGAGCTGGCGGCGCGCTGCAATTCGAGCGCATAGAGCGCCTCGTATTGATCGGTCATCGCCTCCGCGTTGAACAGGTGCTCGGCCCGGCGCCGGCAATCTGCGCGAGACAGACCGATGGCCTTCGCGACCGCGCGACCGAGATCGGCAACGTCGTCCGCCTCGGCCAGAACGCCGCAGGAGGCATCGAGGATATCGGGGATCGCCCCGCGCCGGAACGCGGCAACCGGCGTTCCGCAGGCTAGAAATTCCGCCAGCACGAGTCCGAACGGCTCCTCCCAGCGCGGCGTGCACAGGGCGACGTGTGCCTCACCGACTTGGCGGGCGAGAGCGTCGTGCCCGAGATGGCCGAGATAGGTGACGTCGGTACCGAGCCGCGGCGCGATCTCGCTGTCCCAATAGGCCGGATTCGAGCGGGGGCCCGCAAACTTGAGCGGTAGGCCGGCGGCCCGGGCTGCGTCGATGGCAAGGTGCGGTCCCTTCTCGGGAACGAGCCGGCCCATCCAGATCGCGTGCGGCTCACCCTTGGGGCTCGCTGCGTACGCGAAGGCCCCGAGGTCGATCCCGTTGCCGATCACCTGCGGATCGCCGATCAGATCGTGCCATTCCCGAGCGAGCGAGGGCGAGACGGCGGCGAAGGTCATATCCCGAGCGCGTGCCCGCACACCTCGTACGAACGGTTCGAAGGGTGGTGTGTGGAGGGCCGTCACCATCGGAACGGCAAGTTCACCGGCACGCAGCAGCGGCAGGAAGTGAAGGCTGTTGTTGTGGACGAAATCGTAGCCGCCGGCCGCAACCGAATCCATGATCCGGACGTAGGCCGCGTGTTCCGCGGCATCGATCCGGGCCTCGGAAACATCGTCGAAGGCGCATCCCGTGGGTGCGCAGACGGTCACGAGCCCGAAGTCGCCGCCGGACCCCTCCGAGGCATAGAGAGTCACGTCATGTCCGCGTGCCTGCAGCGCGGATGCGAGCAGATGCGTGTGCATCTCCAGGCCTCCCGAGTACGGCTGGGCAATCGGGAACTTCAGATGCGCGATGATGGCGATCTTCACAGGATGCAGGACACGAGATTCGAGGGATCGAGGCGTCGGATGGGAAACATCCAAGCCGTGGATTCCTGCATCGCGAGGATGCCGGCACGGGATACATGGCCATCATGAACCACAACGTAGCGTGAACAAACGCCAAGATTCGTATGTGGTGTACCAGACCATTTCACGGCGTTTTGACCGTGAGGTGGCGCGAAGGCGTGCGACAACGCTCTCGCACATGGCCAAAGCCCGCATCAGAGTTTTCCGTTTCTATTAAATTTCCACCGTGCTTAATTCTAAAAATATCAACCCATCGGATACTATAAAGACTCGGAAAATTCGCATTCTATGAGATAATATTCGTATAAAGGCATGTCTTTTCAAATCTATTGCAGACTATAACCTCCTCAAAATGCCTGATTACTGACAGGGGGGGCGTCAATCAAAAATTTTCGTCTATTATGATAAAGTATCGTTATTTCGTAGATAACCCATTACCCGAAGCCCATATATGGACCTGAAAGTATTGCTGTAACTGGATATGAAATCTTCGAAACGGCAATCAAAGGGACATCTTGTGCGTAATCACATCATCTAAAATCATCGCAAGGATTAATTATTGAACAATCGTTGCTCTTTGGCCGGTCATCAGCAAATTTTGGGGCGGCGAGACACACTACCGTAGGGGATTACAAATTCGCGCCAACGCATTATCTCGGAGGATGTCATTCCTGAACGCTTCGCCATAGGGATGGTCAATCTGAAAACTGCGTTTCTCGGGAAATGCATAATTCAGATCGAGTGTTCGACCATCACCCTCAGTCATCCTGACCCAGCCTGCTCTCCACGACTTCGAGCCCATGCTGGTGCGGTGGCAGAGCAGACAGGAGGGCACTCTATGTCCACCGGGCGCGGCCAGAGCGTCGATCTGAAACCGGATATTCCCGTCGCCAAAGTGGTGCAGATCTTTGCAGAAATCGTGTGGCGCAAACGCCCTGTTTGCAATTTGGGCGTAGATTCGAGACTTCGGAGGAAGCCTGCATATCATGGCGCTAGGGGCCGTTTATCTACTGACCGACCGGCCGGACCGCAGCGCGGCCTTGGAGACGCTCATCAAGACGATCGCGCATTGCGAGGTCGTTGCAGCGGGTGATGACGCTTCGCCGAGTGTCCTTCCTCGTGCAATCGTTTCCGATCTCACGTTGAGCCGACGCGAATCTGTGAACCGCCTGCGGAGTTTCCTCCACGTCCGCAAGGCGAGCGATATGCCGGTCGTCTGCCTGCTGCGCTCGACGACCGACCACGACCTACGGCAGGCACGCGATCTCGGCGCCACGATCTGTTTTCCCGCCTACACCGCGCCGCATCTCGTCGTTCAGGCGCTTCAGGCGGAATTGAAGACGGACGAGACGGACGCCATCGCGCAACCTGTCATACGGAACGTGACGCGGGCGAAGGAAGTCCTGAGTGGGCTCTTCGACGGCGTGCGAGGCGGCGGTCCGATCTCCCTGGATCAAGTCGATGCTGGGCTTGATCCGATTCTTGCCGCTGTGAAGGAAGGCGGGCTGACCCAGTGGCTCGAAACTGTCTGGACCCATGACGATGCCACCTACCAGCATTGCCTGCTCGTTGCAGGCGTCGCTGCCCAATTCGTTCTGCATCTCGGTTTTCGTACCGAGGACCGGGAGCATTTCGTGCGCGCCGCCCTGCTGCACGATGTTGGCAAGGCGCAGATCCCGCTCGAGATCCTGAACAAGCCCGGCCGCCTCGATGCCGACGAGATGGTGATCATGCGGCGTCATCCGGTGATTGGTTACGACATCCTCCGCAAAAGTGGTTGCGATACGGCCACCCTCGGTGCCGTGCGTCACCATCACGAAATGCTGGATGGCTCGGGCTATCCGAACGGGCTGGTCGGCGCTGAAATCAGCGACACCGTGCGCCTGCTGACCATTTGCGATATCTACGCCGCTCTCACGGAGCGCCGCTCATACAAGAAGCCGATGCCAGCGCGCGAAGCGATGGCGATCCTCACCGGGATGTCCGGAAAACTCGAGATGAGCCTCGTCCAGCACTTCGGGAACGCGATGCTGGAGCCCAACTCGGCAAGCTGAGACAGTAGAAGCCGGAAGATCCTAAGCGGACCTTCCGGCTCGTAGTCTCGGGGTGAACGCTTTCGCCTACTCCGCTGCGTCGAGGCGTGGACGCTCGATCGCCGAGCGCTCGCGCTTCACGAGCTCCGCCGTGAGGAACGCCACTTCCAGAGCCTGTTCGGCGTTCAGGCGCGGGTCGCAGTAGGTATGGTAGCGGTCCTGCAGGTCCTCAGCCTTCAGGGCACGAGCACCGCCGGTGCACTCGGTGACATCCTTGCCGGTCATCTCCAGGTGAATGCCGCCCGCGACCGTGCCTTCGGCACGATGAACTCCGAAGAATCCCTCGATTTCCTGCATCACGCGCTCGAACGGCCGAGTCTTGTAGCCGCCGGCCGAGATCGTGTTGCCGTGCATCGGGTCACAGACCCAGACCACGTTCCGCCCCTCGCGCTCCACCGCCCGGATCAGGCCAGGCAGGTGGTCGCCCACCTTGTCGGCTCCGAAACGGCAGATCAGCGTCAGACGCCCAGCCTCGTTGGCCGGGTTGAGCTGATCCACAAGGCGGATCAGACCTTCGGCGGTCATGGAGGGACCGCATTTCAGGCCGATCGGATTCTTGATTCCCCGAGCGTATTCCACGTGAGCGTGGTCCGGCTGGCGCGTACGGTCGCCGATCCACAGCATGTGGCCTGATGTGGCGTACCAGTCGCCACTCGTGGAATCGACGCGGGTGAGCGCCTCCTCGTAGCCCAGAAGCAGGGCCTCGTGGCTGGTGTAGAAATCGGTGGTACGGACTTCCTGGTGCGTCTCCGGGTTGATGCCGATGGCACGCATGAAGTCCAGCGTCTCCGTCATCCGCTCGGCACAGTCGGCGTAGCGCGAGGATTGTGGCGAATCCTTCACAAAACCGAGCATCCAGCGATGCGAGTTCTCCAAGTTGGCGTAGCCGCCGGTGGCGAAGGCGCGCAGGAGGTTGAGCGTTGCCGCCGACTGGCGGTACGCCTCGAGCTGGCGGCGCGGATCGGGAACACGCGCCTCTTCGGTGAAGGTGAGGCCGTTGACGATGTCGCCGCGGTAGCTCGGCAGCGTCACGCCCTCCAACGTTTCGGTAGGCGAAGAGCGTGGCTTGGCGAACTGGCCGGCGATGCGACCGACCTTCACCACGGGCGAACCGCCAGCGAAGGTGAGGACCAACGCCATCTGAAGGAAGACGCGGAAGAAATCGCGGATGTTGTCGGCCGAATGCTCGTCGAAGCTCTCGGCGCAGTCGCCGCCCTGGAGCAGGAACGCTTCGCCGGTGGAGACCCGCGCCAGGGCCGATTTCAGCTTGCGCGCCTCACCTGCAAAAACGAGCGGCGGAAAGCTCGTGAGTTGCGACTCGACCAATTCCAGCGCGGCGGCATCCGGATAGGCGGGCACCTGCTGAATCGGCAGATTTCGCCAGGTCTTCGGTGTCCAACGCTCGGCCATAATCGTCTCCGTTCCGCCTTTCGGTCGGCTCCGCGCGGCGGAAAGCCCCACGGAGGAGCGCGGCTTATAGAGCGGTTCTTCGGCGGATGCGAGAGAGGCCGAGGATGTGGCAGGCATACGTGCCATGCTCGGCATATCGGATTGGAAAGTTCGACCGTCGGTCCCAAGAGTAAAGCAGACGCGTTCAGTCTCCGGCCGGGTCTCCGTCCTCGATGGCGATGCCATGCTCCGACAGGATCCAGAAGATCGCCTCCAGATCTTCCGCCGAAACGTCTCGAGGTGGCAGCGCCTCCTCGAGATCCTCGTAGGTTAGACGTCGCTGTCGCTGCGCCTCGGCCTTGGCGAGGAGGACGTCGACCACTCTCCGCATATCTTCCGGCAGTCCATCGTGGCTCGGGCTGCGATCGTTGGAGGCCGGATGCAGCGCCTCGACCAGCATCCGGTCGATGATGGCCTGGCGGCGGTCATGGGCGTCGTCGAAGCGTTCCATGCCTTCGATTATGGGATTTCCGCGCCGGTCGTCGAGGGGATCCGGCGGCGGAAAGCCGAGTTCGTATCAATCGGCAATGGCAATCGGCGTCCCCTTGCGGATCCGCACCGGGATCGCCTTGGCGGCCGGCGTCTTGGCCTGTTCGTCGTAATGCCAGAGTGGAATCAGTGCGTTGAGTTCCGGATAATACCCACCGACGTTGCCCTCCGGAATGCCGTACTTGATCACCCGGAGGCCGTTCACCTCCCGCGAGAATTCATCGTCGGCATCTGCGGAAAGGTCCACGGTTTCGCCATCGGCGATTCCCAGGCGATCCATGTCATTGCCGTTCATGAACAGGATCATTCGAGTGCCCTTCACGCCACGGAAACGGTCGTCATAGCCGTACACGGTCGTGTTGAACTGATCGTTGGAGCGCAGGGTGATCAGGTCGAGCACGTCGCGGCGGTTGCTGCGCATATCGGGATCGGCCTCGAGGCCGCCCGGAACCATGAAGTTGGCCTTGCCGGTTTCCGTCTCCCACTTGCGATCACGGGCGGCGAGCGGCTTGTGCAGGCCGCCGGGCTGGAACATCCGGCCGTTCAAGTCGTGGAACACGTCAGGATAGGTGGCTTCGATGGCGTCGCGGATCCGGGCGTAGTCACCGACCCAACCATCCCAATCGACCCTCGGATTGGACGGCAGCAGGGCTTTCGCCATCTCGGCGACGATCCAAGGCTCGGAGCGCACCTGATCGCTGACGGGTTTGGTCTGTCCACGGGAACCGTGGAAACAGGAGGTCGAATCCTCCATCGAGACAGCCTGCGGTCCGCTCGCTTGGACGTCGACCTCGATGCGACCGAGGCAGGGCAGGATATAGGACACCGCCCCATGCACGAGATGCGACCGATTCAGCTTCGTCGAGATCTGTACCGTGAGGCGCAGGGATCGCCAGGCCTCCTCCACTCGGACGGTATCGGGCACGGCCCTCACGAAATTGCCGCCGAGACCGATGAAGGCTTGGGTCTCTCCGGAAATGATGCCTTCACAGGCCTCGACGGTGTTGCGTCCCTTCGCCCTCGGCGGCTCGAATCCGTAGAGTTCCTTGAGCTTGTCGAGGGGCGCCAGTTCGGGCTTCTCCGTGATGCCGACAGTGCGCTGCCCCTGAACGTTGGAATGCCCCCGCACGGGACAGAGCCCGGCACCGGGGCGACCCACATTGCCGCGCAGCAGCATGAAATTGACGAGCATCTGCACGCCCTCGGTGCCGCGGCGATGCTGGGTGAGGCCCATGCCGTAGACCGCGATCACGGAGCGGGCCCGTGCATAGACCGTCGCGGCCGCTTCCAGCGCTTCGCGGCTCAGTCCCGAACGGGCCTCGATATCCGTCCATTCCTGAGAATCGCAGAATGCGACGAACTCGCGAAATCCGTGGGTGTGCTCCGCGATGAAGTCCACGTCGAGGATGCGCGGACGCCCGACATTCATCGCCTCGCGATCGGCGGCGATCAGCACCTTGCACATGCCGGTGATCGCTGCCAGGTCGCCGCCCGCCCTGACTTGGTGATACTGTGTCGAGATCTCGGTCGAGGTGCGCGTCAGCATCTCGGTGGGCGATTGCGGATTGGTGAAGCGCTCCAGACCTCGCTCCCGCAGGGGGTTGAACGTGATGATCGGAACGCGCCGCTTTCGCGCTTCCTGAAGGGGATGGAGCATGCGGGGTGCGTTCGAGCCGACATTCTGACCGAAGAACAGAATCAGATCAGTCGATTCGAAGTCCTCGAGGATCGTGGTGCCCACTGGCGATCCGATCGACGACTTCAGGCCGACCGAGGTCGGCTCGTGGCACATGTTCGACGAGTCGGGCAGGTTGTTCGTGCCATGCATGCGCGCCATCAGCGCGTAAATGTACGACGTCTCGAGCGAGGCGCGGCCCGAGGTGTAATAGATCACCGCGTTCGGATCGAGGGCGCGCAATTCACGCCCGATCTCCGCGAAGGCATATTCCCACGAAACCGTGACGTAGCGGTCGCTTTCGGCATCGTAACGGAGCGGGTGGGTCAGCCGCCCCTTCTCCTCGAGAGCGTAGTCCGTCCACGTCAGGAGTTCGGTGACGGTGTGGCGCTGAAAGAAATCCGGCCCGACCCGCTTCGCGGTCTGCTCCCAGATCGTGGCCTTGGCGCCGTTTTCACAGTACTCGAACGTATTGGGCTTGGCCGGCTTCGACCACGCACAGGACGTACACATGAAGCCGTCGGGCTTGTTCTGCTTCATGAGCAGCGCCGCGCCGGAGACCGGGATCTGCTCCCGCGTCAGGATCTCCGCAAGAGAGCCCGCCGAACCCCATCCCCCCGCGGGACCGTCATAGGGTTCGATCTTGGGTTCGGCCATCGGCTCGGTCATGCGCGTATCCCGACATCGTGGGTGTCAGGACAGCAATGACGCGCAGAGCCACGGTGTTCCGGACTGCGACCGCGGGACAGCCGCAGTCCGTTTCGCGCGAGCCGATGCGGTAGCCCCTCAGCGCGGAAGGATGCTCGCACCCATCAGGGCCTCGTCGATCGAGCGCGCCGCCTGACGGCCCTCGCGGATCGCCCAGACGACGAGGGATTGTCCGCGGCGCATATCGCCTGCCGCGTAGATCTTCTCGTTCGAAGTCCGATAGTCGAGTTCGTTTGCGGTGACGTTGCCACGCTTGTCCATGGTGACGCCGGATTCCTCGAGCAGGCCCTTGCGGATCGAGCCAGCGAAGCCAATCGCCAGAAAAACGAGGTCGGCAGGCAGCGTGAACTCGCCACCCGGAATCGGCTGGCGCTTCTCGTCGACGCGGGTGCAGACGACACCCGTCAGCTTGCCCTTCTTGCCCTCAAGGCGGAGCGTCGCGGCCTGGAATTCGCGCTCGGCGCCCTCGGCCTGACTGGACGAGGTGCGCATCTTGGTCGGCCAGTAGGGCCAGACCGAGAGCTTGTCCTCGCGCTCCGGGGGACGCGGACGGATATCGAGCTGCGTCACCGACAGGGCGCCCTGACGGAACGAGGTGCCGACGCAATCCGACGCCGTGTCGCCGCCGCCGATGACGACGACGTTCTTGGCGGTGGCCAGAATGGGCGCCTCGCCGTTGCCCGGCATCGGCTCGGCGCCGACGCGGCGGTTGGACTGCACGAGGAACGGCATCGCGTAGTGCACTCCTTCCAGCTCCTGCCCCGGGAGCTGCGGATTGCGCGGATCCTCGGCGCCACCGGCGAACAGCACCGCGTCGAACTCGGCCGTGAGCTCGTCGAGCGGCTTGTTGACCCCGACATTGACGCCGTAGTGGAAGCGGACGCCCTCGCCTTCCATCTGCTTCACGCGCCGATCGATGTGGCGCTTCTCCATCTTGAAGTCAGGGATGCCGTACCGGAGTAGTCCGCCGGCCTTTGGCTCACGCTCGAAGACGTGGACGTCGTGCCCGACCCGGGCAAGCTGCTGCGCCGCCGCCAGTCCGGCCGGCCCGGAGCCGATCACCGCGACCTTCTTGCCTGTCTTGTGTTCGGCCGGCTCGGGCTTGACCCAGCCGTTGTTCCAGGCGCGGTCGGCGATCGCCTGCTCGATGGTCTTGATCGCCACCGGCTGGTTCTCGAGGTTCAGCGTGCAGGCCTCCTCGCAGGGCGCGGGACAGATGCGGCCGGTGAACTCCGGAAAGTTGTTGGTGGAATGGAGGTTGCGGGCCGCCTCCTCCCAGTCGGACTGATAGACGAGCTCGTTCCAGTCCGGGATCTGGTTGTGGACCGGACAGCCGGTCGGACCGTGGCAGAATGGGATGCCGCAATCCATGCAGCGCGCCGCCTGCTTCTTGAGGTCGTGCTCGTCGAGCGGCAACGTGAACTCGCGGAAATGGCGCACACGATCGGCGGCGAGCTGATACTTCTGCTCCTGCCGGTCGAATTCGAGGAAACCCGTGACCTTGCCCATCGTCTGACCGTCTTTCGCGAGTCTGTCTGATCCGTCGCGCGGAAGGCGGCCGGCTCGGCCTGTTCCGCTTCCACCCGTACAGCCCGGCCAATCAGCCGGGCCGCCTCATGCGTCAGCCATTCTGAAATGCTGACCCGTGAAGCGCTTGGATTTTCGAATAATCGGGCGCTGTCACGATAGAATGTCGATCGGCGGCCGCCTACTCGGCCGCCACCGGCATCCGCGCCATCTCCATTTCGCGCAGCGCCCGGCGGTACTCCACCGGCATCACCTTGACGAACTTGGTGCGATAGCCGGCCCAGTCGTCGAGGATCGCCTTGGCACGCGGGGAGCCCGTGTACTTCAGGTGATTGGTGATGAGCTGGGACAGACGCTCCTCGTCGTGGCCCGACATGTCAGCCAGGATGTCGACGCGACCCTTCGTTTCCAAGTCGCCGTCCTGGTGGAAGCGGCGCATGAGGTCGTCCTCCTCCTCGACGGGTTCGAGATCGACCATGGAGAGGTTGCAGCGAGCCGAGAACGAACCGTCCTCGTCGAGGACATAGGCGATGCCGCCCGACATGCCGGCCGCGAAGTTGCGCCCGGTTTCGCCGATCGACACCACCACGCCGCCGGTCATGTACTCGCAGCCATGGTCGCCCATGCCCTCGACCACCGCGATGGCGCCTGAGTTGCGGACGGCGAAACGCTCGCCGGCCGAACCGCGGATGTAGGCCTCGCCCGCGATCGCGCCGTACAGCACGGTGTTGCCGGCCATGATCGTATGCGAGCCGGGGGCCTTCAGCGCGTCCGAGGGACGGATGATCAGCTTGCCTCCCGAGAGCCCCTTGCCGACGTAGTCGTTGGCATGGCCGGTGAGCACCAGGGTCACGCCAGCGGCGAGCCAGGCGCCGAAGCTCTGACCGGCGGTGCCGGACAGCTCCACTCGGATGGTGTCGTCGGGCAGGCCCTCATGGCCGTAACGCTTGGCCACGGCACCGGAGAGCATCGCGCCGGCCGTGCGATCCGAGTTGCGGATCACGTCCCGCACCACCACCGGCTCGCCGCCGTCGAGGGCCGATTGCGCACCTTCGATCAGGCGGCGGTCGAGGACCGTGTCGATCGGGTGCTTCTGCTTCTCGGTGTGACGGATCGCGACGTGCTCGGGCACCTCCGGACGGTGGAAGAGCTTCGAGAAGTCGAGGCCACGTGCCTTCCAGTGGTTGATGACCTCCAGGGTATCGAGAAAGTCGGCCCGGCCGATGAGATCCTCGAGTTTGGTGAAGCCCATCGACGCCATCAACTCGCGCAGTTCCTCTGCCACGAAGAAGAAATAGTTGATCACGTGCTCGGGCGTGCCCTTGAAGCGCTTGCGCAGCACGGGATCCTGCGTCGCGACGCCCACCGGGCAAGTGTTCAGGTGGCACTTGCGCATCATGATGCAGCCGGCCGCGATCAGTGGCGCAGTCGAGAATCCGAACTGGTCGGCGCCGAGCAATGCCGCGATCAGCACGTCGCGGCCCGTGCGGATTCCGCCGTCGGCCTGGAGGACGACGCGCCCGCGCAGGTGGCTCAGCACGAGGGTCTGCTGAGTCTCGGCGAGGCCCGTCTCCCAGGGACCGCCCGCATGCTTGATCGAGGTCAGCGGCGCCGCCCCCGTACCGCCGTCGAAGCCCGAGATCGTGATGTGGTCGGCCCGCGCCTTGGCAACGCCAGTGGCGACGGTGCCGACGCCGACCTCGGAGACGAGCTTCACCGACACGTCGGCGGATGGGTTCACGTTCTTCAGGTCGAAGATCAGCTGCGCCAGATCCTCGATTGAGTAGATGTCGTGGTGCGGCGGTGGCGAGATCAGGCCGACACCGGGGGTCGCGTAGCGAACCTTGGCGATCTTGGCATCGACCTTGTGGCCGGGCAGCTGACCACCCTCGCCGGGCTTGGCGCCCTGCGCGACCTTAATCTGCATCATGTCGGAATTGACGAGATATTCCGTCGTGACGCCGAAGCGGCCCGAGGCGACCTGCTTGATCGCCGAGCGGCGCGAGCGCCCGTCCGCCATCGGCTTGAAGCGCTCCACCTCCTCGCCGCCCTCACCCGAATTGGAGCGGCCGCCGAACGAGTTCACCGCGATGGCGAGTGTCTCGTGCGCCTCTTTCGAGATCGAGCCGTAGGACATCGCGCCGGTCGCGAAACGCTTGACGATGTCCGCGGCCGGCTCGACGGACTCGATGTCCACAGGTGCATGGCCGAGTTCGGCGGCCTGCTTGATGCGGAACAGGCCACGGATCGTCTTGAGGTGGTTCTCCTGCTCGTTCACCAGGCGGGCATATTCCCGGTAGCGCTCGGGCAGGCCGAGACGCACCGCGTGCTGCAGCGTCGCCACCGAATCCGGTGTCCAGGTGTGGCTCTCGCCGCGCAGGCGGTAGGCGTATTCGCCGCCGACATCGAGAGCGGTGCGGTAGATCGGCGAGTCGCCGAAAGCATCCGAATGCCGCCGCGCGGTCTCCTGCGCGACCTCGGCCATGCCGATGCCCTCGATGGTCGTCGCCGTGCCGAAGAAGTCGCGGGCCACGAAGGACGAGTTCAGGCCGATCGCGTCGAAGATCTGAGCACCGCAATAGGACTGGTAGGTCGAAATGCCCATCTTGGACATGACCTTGAGCAGGCCCTTATCGATCGACTTGATGTAGCGGTAGACGATCTCGTCCGGGGTCAGGTCCGGCGGGAATTCGTCCTTCATCGCGATGAGCGTCTCGAAGGCGAGGTACGGATTGATCGCCTCGGCCCCGTAGCCGGCCAGACATGCGAAGTGATGGACCTCGCGCGGCTCGCCCGATTCGACCACGAGGCCGACCGAGGTCCGGAGCCCCTTGCGGATAAGATAATTATGCACGGCAGCGGTCGCGAGAAGCGCGGGGATCGCGATGCGATCAGGTCCGATGCCGCGATCCGACAGGATGATGATGTTGTAGCCGCCGCGCACCGCGACCTCGGCCCGGTCACAGAGTCGGTCGACTGCCCCCTCCATGGCGGCCGCCCCGGTCTCGGCCGGGAAGGTCATGTCGAGGGTCTTGGTGTCGAAGCGGTCCTCGAAATGGGAGATCGAGCGGATCTTCTCGAGGTCGCCGTTCGTCAGGATCGGCTGGCGAACCTCCAGGCGCTTCTTGCGAGAGGCACCTTCCATGTCGAGCAGGTTCGGACGCGGGCCGATGAACGAGACGAGGCTCATCACGGCCTCCTCGCGGATCGGATCGATCGGCGGGTTCGTGACCTGCGCGAAGTTCTGCTTGAAATAGGAATAGAGCGACTTCGGCTTGTCCGAAAGCGCCGAGAGTGGCGTGTCGGTGCCCATGGAGCCGACCGCTTCCTGGCCGGTCACGGCCATGGGCGCCATCAGGAGCTTGAGGTCTTCCTGGCTGTAGCCGAAGGCCTGCTGACGATCGAGAAGTGAGACGTCCGAGCGCGAGGCGCGCGGGATCACCGGCTTCAAATCTTCGAGCACGATCTGCGTGTTCTTGACCCATTCCGCATAGGGATGCGCGGCGGCGAGTTCGCTCTTGATCTCCTCGTCGGAGACGATGCGCCCCTTCTCCAGGTCGATGAGAAGCATCCTGCCCGGCTGAAGGCGCCAGGATTCGACGATCCTCTCGTCCGGGATCGGCAGGACGCCCATCTCGGAAGCCAGCACCACGAGGCCGTCGTCGGTCACGAGGTAGCGCGCAGGGCGCAGGCCGTTCCGGTCGAGGGTGGCGCCGATCTGGCGGCCGTCAGTGAAGCAAACGGCGGCCGGGCCGTCCCACGGCTCCATCAGGGCGGCATGATACTCGTAGAAGGCGCGGCGCTCCTCGCTCATCAGCGGGTTGCCGGCCCAGGCCTCCGGGATGAGCATCATCATCGCGTGAGCGAGCGAGTAGCCGCCCTGAACGAGGAATTCGAGGGCGTTATCGAAGCACGCGGTGTCGGACTGGCCCTCGTAGGAGATTGGCCAGAGCTTGGAGATGTCGTTGCCGAACAGGTCCGAATCGACGCTCGCCTGACGCGCCGCCATCCAGTTGACGTTGCCCCGAAGGGTGTTGATCTCGCCGTTATGCGCAACCATCCGGTAGGGGTGCGACAGGCGCCAGGTCGGGAAGGTGTTGGTGGCGAAGCGCTGGTGAACGAGCGCGAGGCCCGAGACGAAGCGCTCGTCCTGCAGGTCGCGATAGTATTCGCCGAGCTGATCGACCAGAACCATGCCCTTGTAGACGATGGTCCGGGTCGAGAGCGAGACGGGATAGTAGGTGTTCGTGCGCTCGTCCTTCAGCCCGTAGACCTTGTTCGAGATGACCTTGCGGGCAGTGAACAGCCGACGCTCGAAGGCATCCTCGTCCGCCACCGTCGCCGGGCGACCGATGAAGATCTGCCGGTGGCAGGGTTCGGTCTCCTTGACCATCACGCCGAGATCGCTCGGATCCACCGGCACGTCGCGCCAGCCGAGGAACGGCAGGCCCTCGTCGGCGAGCGCCTTCTCGACGATCTCCTCCACGAGCCGGCGTGCCTCTTCGTCCTTCGGCATGAAGAACTGGCCGACGCCGTAATGGCCGGGCTCCGGCAGGGCGATGCCGAGGGCCTCGCACTCGGCCTCGAAGAAGGCGTGCGGGATCTGGACGAGGATGCCGCAGCCGTCGCCCATCTTCGGATCGGCGCCGACGGCGCCGCGATGGTCGAGATTCTTCAGGATCTGCAGGCCCTGCTGGACGATGGCGTGCGTGCGCCGGTCGTGCATGTCGGCGACGAAGCCGACACCGCAGGCGTCGCTCTCACGGGCCGGGTCGTAGAGGCCCTGGGCTTTCGGCAGGGCCGCGTCGCGCACGATCATCGGCGCCGTGCCGTCACGGGTGGCGGGAACCGACGCCTGGAGCGCCCCGAACTCAGACAATGCGACCACGTCCACCATCTCTCGCCTCCGACCTGCCCGCATGCGAGCATGTTTCATGCCCAGGAGCCAAGGGGCCTCCGGGTTTCGCGTCTCTCGACAGCGTCGGCTCTAAGCGGGGACTTCGGTCAGAAGCGCCCGCTCCTCGCGGGCTCGACGCCGGCTTGGTCTCAAGCCGTGCGGGCCCGGATCGCCGTAATGGCGACCGGCTTCGAATCTCGTTTGGTCGCCGGCAACGTCACCTGAGCGAGATCCTCACAGCCATCCACGCAGGCGGCCTGCGGGAAATGGGACAGCCTTGCTGTCCTACCGACGGAAAGTGACAGATTTTAACCGCTCCAGCAAGGGCGTGCCACGACGCACATCGTGGATTTTGCGTTCGATGCGTCTTCCGGTCGACGCCCTGTTGACGCAGAAACTTTCGCGGGCAGCCGTATGGCCTTCGACGCGCCCGCCCATTTCGCCGCATCCGCCCCGCAATCTCGCCCCATTCCCACGCTCTACAAAGCCTCGCCGAGCACAAGCGGCATGCGGGATCTACAAGACCCGGCGGATCGTGACCGGGGGACCTGCGTCAACAGCTGGCCCCCGGACCGACCCCTCATTCGGAACCTGATATCCATGGATCTGTGTCGCAGGACGCTCATGCGCGCATTCCCATCACGCAATGCCTTATCCGCAGGCCCGCTGGCACTGCTGATATCCCTATCGACCTTCGCTTCCAGCCCTGCACAGGCACAATACGCCTACGAAGCGGATCTCTTCATGCCGCCGCGCGCCGTCGTCTGGCGCCTGAACGAGCGCGGCTTCACCGAGGTGACGCGCCCCCGCTTCGATGGGCGGGCGTATGTCGTCGAAGCTTCGAACCCCTACGGTGAGCGCGTGCGCCTGTTTGTGGATGCCCGGGATGGCCGTGTCCTGGGGCGCCAGCGCCTCGAAGGACCGCCTCCGGAGATGCCGGCTCGCGTTGCACGGCGGGCGCCGGGCTATGGTTGGACCGAGGAAGATGCGGTGCCGCGCCGACCGATCCGCGAGGCCGAGCGGATGGTTCCGCCCGCCGACATCCCCTTCCCGCAGGTGCAGTCCCGCCGTGCGTCTCCAAATTTCGGAGGCCAGCCCGAACTCGTTCCGCGACCTGACCCGCGACCGCGTACGACGACAAACCGCACGGAGCCGACCGACCGGAATCCGATGGGCCTTAATCCCGATGCTCGGGGGCCAGAGGCGCGCCCGAAGGCCGAGACACCGCGCAAAATCGTTCGCTTGAACCCGGCGCCGAAGCCGTCGGCTCCATCGGTCACGCCGGATGCCCCTAAGCTCTCCGACGTGCCCGCCGTGGCTGCACAACCGGAGGCAAAGTCGGGGGCAGCCAGCGCCGGGATCGCACCGTCTCAGCCGATGACGCCGGTTACCTCCGGCACAAGTACGACGGCGGCCGCCGTGCAACCGGCGCCGGACAAAGCGGCTCAGAACTGGAAGGATGTTCCCGCGGACGCCAAGCGTTCCGTCCGCGTGATCGGCGGGGCCACGATCGTGCCTGGCACGACCGCGAAGGACGGCGAGAAGAACTGAGCCCAGTCCACCGAGACGGAACTAAGGCTTGGGCGGATCATCCGGCCAGGCCTTTGCCGTTTCCGGCGATCAGCCGGCGTCGCTGGCGCCCGCTCCCTGCAGGTGTGGATCGCGGGTCCCGGCGCGGACGGGGCTGTCGGCCGTCGGCGTGTCCTGCAGCGCCTTGAGCGCGAGGGGGTCAAGACCGCTCTCCGGGCTCGGGCCGTAGGACTCGAGGGCGCTGCGCATCTTCGGCGTCCAGAACGCCACAATGTGCTTGTGGATGCCGGCCACGGCTTCCTCGTCCGGATAGGAGCGGAAGAAGGTGGCGATCTGGTTGGCCATCCGGACCAGTTTCTCGTCGGAGGTGAGGGCGCTCATGGGTGCGAAAACTCTGTCGAGGGAACGGGATATGTGCGCAGCGTCAGGGCTGCGCCGGCAGGTCGAGGCGTTCGCGGCCGGTAAAGACCGTCAGGGTGTCTGAGCGGGCGATGGCGCAGAGTGTCATGCCATGGAGGCGCGCCCGGTCGATGGCGAGAGAGGTCGGGGCGGAGATCGCCACCAGCACCGTGGCGCCGAGGCTCGCCGCCTTCTCGACCATCTCGAACGAGCACCGGCTGGTGATGACCACGAAGCCATCCGCCGGATCGGTTTTGCGCCGGATCAGGGCGCCGATCAGCTTGTCGAGGCCGTTATGGCGTCCGACATCCTCGCGTAGCGCCACGAGAGTGCCGTCGAGGTCTGCCCAGGCCGCAGCATGGACCGCTCGCGTTTCGGCGTTCAGGAGCTGCGCGTCCCCCATGGCGAGCAGCGCCCGCTGGATCGCCGCGATGCCGACTCGTCGAGCCCCGTGCAGCGGCGCTTCCGCCTTCGGCAGGGAGGCGAGGTCGTCGATCCCACAGATGCCGCACCCGGTGCGACCCGATATGGCGCGCTTTCGAGCCAGGTGCTCGCGCAGGCGTCCCGGCACGAGGTCGACCAGCAGTCGCATGCCGCCCTCCGCCGCAGCCGCCTCGACCTGAACCGAGCGGATCTCGTCGGCCGCAGCGATGATGCCCTCGGTGAGGCTGAACCCGTAGGCGAAATCCACGAGGTCAGCGGGCGTCGTCATCATCACGGCATAGGGCACCGTTCCGTAGACGAGGTTGACCGGCATTTCGACCGCGAGGGGCCGTGTGCCGTTGCGCGGCTCCGGATCGTCATAGGCGACGATCAACGTCGGGACGCGCCGGGCGGTCTCGACCGCCGCGTCCCCTTCGGGTCGGCTCAGAACGTCGTGCTCACTCGGCCGCATTCAGCTGGGTCGCAATCCGGGTCAACGAGAAATCTTCCTCGAAGAACCGCGCCTGCCAATCGGAGGGGCGGTTCGTCCGCCGGACCTGCACCGCCGTGACCTTGTACTCGGGACAGTTGGTGGCCCAGTCCGAGTAGTCGGTGGTGATCACGTTGGCGCCGGTCTTGGCGTGGTGGAAGGTCGTATACACCACACCAGGCTGCATGCGCTCGGACACGACGGCCTTCAGAGCGATATCGCCCGAGCGGCTCTCCAGGGCGACGAGATCGCCGTCGACGATGCCGCGCACCTCCGCGTCGAAGGGGTGGATCTCCAGCACGTCTTCCTCGTGCCAGCGCGAATTCTCGGTACGGCGGGTCTGCGCGCCGACATTGTACTGCGACAGGATTCGACCCGTGGTGAGGATGAGCGGGAAGCGTGGTCCCGTACGTTCCTCCGTGGGCACGTACTCCGTGATCATGAACTTGCCGAGGCCGCGCACGAAGCGGTCCACGTGCATCATCGGCGTGCCGGCAGGGGCGGCATCGTTGCACGGCCACTGGATCGAGCCGAGTTCGTCGAGCTTGGCGAAGCTGACGCCGGAGAAGCTCGGAGTCAGCGATGCGATCTCGTCCATGATCTCGCTCGGGTGGCTGTAGTTCATAGCATAGCCGAGTGCGTTGGAGAGCAGCATCGTGCCCTCCCAGTCGCCGACGCCGGAGAGCGGCGGCATGACCTTGCGCACGCGGGAGATGCGGCGCTCCGCGTTGGTGAAGGTGCCGTCCTTCTCCAGGAACGAGGCGCCGGGGAGGAAGACGTGGGCGTACTTGGCCGTCTCGTTCAGGAAGATGTCCTGGATGACGATGCACTCCATCGCCATCAGGCCGGCGGTGACGTGATGCGTATCCGGGTCGGACTGAGCGATGTCCTCGCCCTGAATGTACATGCCCTTGAAGGCGCCATCGACGGCTTCGTCGAGCATATTGGTGATGCGCAGGCCCGGATGCTGATCGAGCGACACGCCCCAGAGCGCCTCGAAGGTCTCGCGGGTGGCATCGTCCGAGACGTGGCGGTAGCCCGGCAGCTCGTGGGGGAACGAGCCCATGTCGCAGGAGCCCTGGACGTTGTTCTGGCCGCGCAGCGGGTTCACGCCGGCGCCCAGCATGCCGATGTTGCCCGTCGCCATGGCGATGTTGGCCATGCCCATCACCATGGTCGAGCCCTGGCTGTGTTCTGTGACGCCGAGTCCGTAATAGATGCCGGCGGCGCCGCCCTTCGCGTAGAGGCGGGCGGCGGCCCGCAATTCGGCCGGATCGATGCCCGTATAGGTCGCTTGCGCCTCCGGCGAATGGCGCTCGTCGGCGACGAAGCGGGCCCAGGCCTCGAAGTCGCCGAGATCACAGCGCTCGCGGACATAGGCCTCGTCGACCAAGCCTTCCGTGACGATGACGTGGGCCATCGAATTGATGAAGGCGACGTTCGAGCCTGGCTTCAGCGGCAGGTGGAAGTCGGCCTTGATATGGGGCGACTTCACGAGGTCGATCTTGCGCGGGTCGGCGACGATGAGCTTGGCGCCCTCGCGTAGGCGCTTCTTCATGCGCGACGCGAAGACCGGGTGGCCATCGGTAGGGTTGGCGCCGATGACGAGGATCACGTCGGAATGCGCCACGGAGGCGAAGTCCTGCGTGCCGGCCGAGGTACCGAGCGTCGACATCAGGCCATAGCCCGTGGGCGAGTGGCAGACGCGAGCGCAGGTGTCGACGTTGTTGTTGCCGAAGGCCGCACGCACCAGCTTCTGGACGAGGTAGGCCTCCTCATTGGTGCAGCGGGACGAGGTGATCCCGCCGACGGAGTCCTTGCCGTACTTCGCCTGGATGCGCTTGAACTCGGAGGCGGCGCGGTCGATCGCCTCCTCCCAGGTCACCTCGCGCCAGGGATCGGTGATCTTTTCACGGATCATCGGCTTGGTGATGCGATCCTTGTGCGTGGCGTAACCATAGGCGAAGCGGCCCTTGACGCAGGAATGGCCCTCGTTCGCCTTGCCTCCCTTGTAGGGCACCATGCGGACGATGCGGGTGCCCTGCATCTCGGCCTTGAATGAGCAGCCCACACCGCAATAGGCGCAGGTGGTGATCTCCGAGTGATCCGGCTGACCGTGCTCGATGATCGATTTCTCCTGGAGGGTCGCGGTCGGGCAGGCCTGCACGCAGGCGCCGCAGGACACGCACTCGGAGTCGAAGAAGTCGGTCGGACCGGCGGCGACGCGGCTGTCGAAGCCGCGGCCCGAGATGGTCAGGGCGAATGTGCCCTGCGTCTCCTCGCAGGCGCGCACGCAGCGATTGCACACGATGCACTTCGACGGATCGTAGGTGAAGTACGGGTTCGAGGTGTCCTTGGGCAGATACTGCTCGGAGGTCGGCTTGACGTGGTTGGCCCCGTCATAGCCGTAGCGGACGTCGCGCAGGCCGACCGCGCCGGCCATGTCCTGCAATTCGCAGTCGCCGTTGGCGGCGCAGGTCAGGCAGTCGAGGGGGTGGTCGGAGATGTAGAGCTCCATCACGCCCTTGCGGAGCTTGGCGAGCTTGTCCGTCTGGGTCGAGACCACCATGCCGTTCTCGGCCGGCGTGGTGCAGGAAGCCGGCGTGCCGCGCCGTCCCTCGATCTCTACGAGGCACAGGCGACAGGAGCCGAAGGCTTCCAACGAGTCGGTCGCGCAGAGCTTGGGGATCTGCGTGCCGGCATGCATCGCCGCGGCCATCACCGAGGTGCCGGCCGGCACCGTCACGCTCATGCCGTCGATCGTGAGCGTCACGGTCTGGTCCGAGACGCGGATCGGGGTGCCGTAGTCGATCTCTTTGATGAGGGCCATGGGTCGCGCCTCCTTACTCAGCCGCGACGGACATCGGCCCGCGCTGCTGGAAATCCTCGGGGAAGTGGGTGATCGCGCTCATGACGGGCATTGGCGTCAGGCCGCCCATCGCGCAGAGCGAGCCGTCCGTCATCACGTCGCAGAGGTCGGCGACCACGGCGAGATTCTCTGTCGGGCGGATGCCGGCGATGACCTTGTCCATGGTCTCGACACCACGGGTCGCGCCGATCCGGCACGGCGTGCACTTGCCGCACGATTCGACCGCGCAGAATTCAAAGGCGAAGCGCGCCTGCTTGGCCATGTCCACGGTGTCGTCGAAGACGACGATTCCACCGTGGCCGACCAAGCCCTTGTTGGCCGCCATCGCCTCGTAATCCAGGGGCGTGTCGAGGAGGTGGTCGGGGAAGTACGCGCCGAGCGGGCCGCCCACCTGCACTGCGCGAACGGGACGGCCGCTCTGTGTGCCACCGCCGAAATCCTCAATGATTTCGCGCAGCGTGATTCCGAAGGCGTACTCGATCAGCCCACCGCGCTTGATGTTGCCGGCGAGCTGGATCGCGAGTGTGCCGAGGGAGCGCCCCATGCCGTACTCAGCATAGGCCTTCGCGCCGTGTTCCAGGATGTAGGGTACCGCCGTGAAGGTCATCACGTTGTTCACCAGCGTCGGCTGCCCCAGAAATCCCTTCAGCGCAGGGATCGGCGGCTTGGCCCGGACGATGCCGCGGCGGCCTTCCAGGCTCTCCAGGAGCGACGTCTCCTCGCCACAGATATAGGCGCCGGCTCCAAGGCGGACTTCGAGATGGAAGGCCCTGCCCGAGCCCATGACGTTGTTGCCGAGGAAACCAGCCTGGGTTCCGTTGGCGATCGCTTCCTTCAGGGTCGCGAACGCTTGCGGGTATTCCGAGCGCAGGTAGATGTAGCCACGCGTGGCACCCGTCGCGATGCCCGCGATGGTCATGCCCTCGATGAGGTTGAAGGGGTCGCCCTCCATCATCATCCGATCGGCGAAGGTGCCGGAATCTCCCTCGTCGGCATTGCAGACCACATATTTCTGCTCCGCCTGCGCGAGCATCACCGTGTTCCACTTGATGCCGGCCGGGAAACCGGCGCCGCCGCGGCCGCGCAGGCCGGATTCGCGGACTTCCGCGACGATGCCGGCGGCATCGAGCTTCAAGGCGGCTTCGAGGCCCTTGTATCCGCCATGCTCCCGGTAATCCTCCACCGAGATCGGATCGACCACGCCGCAGCGCTGGAAGGTCAGTCGATGCTGGCGGGCGAGATAGGGAATTTCCTCCGGACGACCGAGACGGAGGGGATGCGCGCCGCCCTCCACGAGGCCAGCATCGAGCAAGCTGTCGATGGCGGCGGGCGTCACCGGCCCGTAGGCAATGCGACCCTCCGTCGTTGCGACCTCGATCATCGGTTCGAGCCACAGCAGGCCGCGAGAACCGGTGCGCACGATGGTGACGTCGAGGCCGCGGCGCTCGGCGCCGGCAAACAACGCGCGGGCGACCCGGTTCGCGCCAAGCCCAAGGGCGACTGCGTCGCGCGGAACAGTGATCGTGATGCTCACGACTTCATCTCCGTCAGGGCGGCTTCGAGAGAATCGGCGGTGAGCCGCGCCAGCGGCTCGTCGTTGACGAGGGCACCGGGGCCATTGGCACAGAGGCCGAGGCAGTAGACGGGCTCTACGGTGATCTCACCGTCGGGAGTGGTTTCGTGCCAGTCGACTCCGAGGCGCGAGAGAATCTGCGCGTGCAGCGCGTCGGAGCCCATGGCTTGGCACGCCTCGGCCCGGCAGAGCTTCACCTGATGGCGTCCCGAAGGTGAGCGACGGAAGTCGTGGTAGAAGGTGATGCACCCGTGGACTTCGGCACGCGAAAGATTCAGCGCATCGGCGATGAGCGGAACGGCGCCCTCGTCGACATAGCCAAAGGTCTCCTGGAGCGCGTGGAGAATGGGAAGGGTCGCGCCCTCGAGGTGGACGTGTTCGGCGATGATCCCGGCGGCGCGTGGCTCGCTCCAGGGCTCGTTCGGCACCATTGTTCCTACCCGACTAAGATTGTTCTCATTCCAGGGTGGTATATCGCCAACCTCTGATCAATCGCGCTGATCGGTGGAGTGACAGCGCTTTTTTGTTGGAACGACATGCTGCGACGCAAAAAAGCATGGTGACGGTGTCGCGATTTGCCGCGCACCCAAATTTTTCTCAAAGCGCATCGATCGTCTGCGCGATGCTGGCGGCCACGTTCCGTGCCTCAATGATGAGCCCGGCGCACAGCGGCGTCATCGGCTCACGCTCTGGGACCACGAGGCCGACCAGGTGGCTCAGATCCGGCTCGACGATGGGTACAGCACGGACGCGGTCGTTCAGACGGAAGGTGTCGGCGAGGACCGCCGGCATGATGCTCGCCCACTTCGCCGTACGCACATGGGTGAGCAGCACAATCATCGAATTCGATTCGAGTAGCGGTGCGGATATGGTTCCCGCATTGAGCAACTGCCGATCGATGATCCGCCTGTTCTGCATGTCCGGCGTCAGAAGGCAGAGCGGGAGACTCGCGATCTCGTCCCAGGTCACCGCATCCCGCTCGCCGAACACGCCGTCGATCGCCGTCAACAGGCGATACCGCTCCCGATAGAGCGGCACGGCGGTCAGCCGACCGAGGGGCTCGTTCTCCAGGTAGGTGATGCCGGCGTCGATCTCGAGGTCGGTGATGAGCCGCCCGATTTCGCCCGAGGTGGTGGATTGGACGGAGAAACGCACGTTGGGATGACGCGCCCGGAACGGCGTCGTCAGCGCGGCGACGATCGGGGTAGCCGTCGGAATCGCGGCGAGCCGAAGGGTACCGGACAGGCCGCGCCGCAGACTCGAGACCTCTTCCCGCATCGCACGGGCATCTCCGACGATGCGCCGCGCCCAGTCGAGGACGCGTTCGCCCTCAGGCGTGAAGCCCTGGAAACGCGAGCCCCGTTGCACGAGAAGCACACCAAGGCGCTCCTCCAGTTGTTTCACGCCAGCGGACAACGTCTGCTGCGAGACGTTGCAGGCCTGGGCAGCCCGCCCGAAATGTCGCTCGCGCGCGAGAGCCAGGATGAATTCCAGTCGATCGATCACAAGCGGGCCTCCACCAGCGGAGATCCTGTTGGATCGCGCCTTCGCTGGCATTATGAATTCCGACGGATGAATGGGCCCGCCTGCGACATTTCGATAGACGGTCAAATGCCCGAGTCGAGGCCTCGGGCCCGTATGATGCGACGCTGTTGCGGTTGCGCACCTCACGGCCTTGTGGTCTGACACGCCAATCGGCGAGACGTGGGTTCAGCCCCGCGGATGGCCAGCGATCCGCGAAATGCACTTGCGATTTAGAATAAACCCAGCAAGACGCGCGGCATCGGCGATCACAATCACGGGGAGCCACGAGAGGCACATGCGGACGACGCAGGCGCAACACCGGTCATCATGGGGGCTTGCCGCGCTCGGCGCGTTCCTCGTTTCTTCGTCTTCGGCTCTCGCGGCCGGTATCGGTCAGCCCGTGCCGTGGCAGATGGACCGTCAGGTCGCCGTCACGGAAAACGCCCGGGACATCCATTCGTTCGAGCACGGCATGCACTGGCTGTCGTTCGGCATCTCGCTGTTCGTGCTCGGCCTGATCCTCTACTGCGTCTTCCGTTTCAGCGAGAAGGCGAACCCGACGCCCTCGAAGACCACCCACAACACCATGATCGAGGTCGCCTGGACAATCGTCCCGGTGCTGATCCTCGTCGCGGTTGCGATTCCGTCGTTCCGTCTGCTGCGGACGCAGCTCTCCGATCCGAAGGCCGACGTCCTCGTGAAGGTCATCGGCCATGCCTGGTACTGGTCCTATGAGTACCCGGCCGTCGAGAACGGCGGAGGCTTCACCTTCGACGCCAATCTCGACGAGGACAAGCAGCCGAAACTGCTCGGCACCGACAACGACATGGTCGTCCCGGTGAACAAGATCGTGAAGATCCAGGTCACCGCCGCGGACGTCATGCACTCCTGGGCGATGCCGTCCTTCGGCTTCAAGATCGATGCCGTGCCGGGCCGCCTGAACCAGTTCTGGTTCAAGGCTGAGCGCGAGGGCACCTACCATGGCCAGTGCTCCGAGCTCTGCGGCGCCCGTCACGCCTACATGCCGATCACGGTTCAGGTCGTGAGCGAAGTGGCGTACGCCAAGTGGCTCGCGGAAGGTAAGACCAAGTTCGCCCGCATCGACGACCCTTCGAAGTTCGCCGACGCCCGGTAAGGGCGCGGATTCCGGGACCGAGCCCTCGAGCGGCGCTCGATCCCACCATCGAGATGATTACGAGAAACCTGGACTAAGGTCTGCATCCATGGCGAACGCCGCTGCACATACGGGGCACCACGACGCCCACGACCACCACATGCCGTCCTTCTTCTCCCGCTGGTTCCTGTCGACGAACCACAAGGACATCGGCACCCTCTACCTGCTGTTCGCTTTCTGCGCGGGCATCATGGGAGCGTTCCTCTCCTTCGGCATCCGCATGGAGATGGAAGAGCCCGGCCTCCAGTACTTCGCCAATCCCGGCACCTACAACGTGTTCGTCACCGGGCACGGCCTCATCATGGTGTTCTTCATGGTGATGCCCGCCCTGATCGGCGGCTTCGGCAACTGGTTCGTGCCCCTCATGATCGGCGCGCCAGACATGGCGTTCCCGCGCATGAACAACATCTCGTTCTGGCTGACGGTCGCGGGCTTCTTCAGCCTCGTCTGCTCGCTGTTCGTCGAGGGCGCCCCCGGCTCCTCCGGCGCCGGCACCGGCTGGACCGTCTACCCGCCGCTGTCGAGTTCCGGCCACCCGGGCCCGGCCGTGGACTTCGCGATCTTCGCCCTCCACCTCTCCGGAGCGGGCTCGATCCTCGGTGCCATCAACTTCATCACCACCATCCTGAACATGCGCGCGCCGGGCATGACCCTGCACAAGATGCCGCTGTTCGCTTGGTCGATGCTGGTGACCGCGTTCCTTCTGCTCCTGTCTCTCCCGGTGCTCGCCGGCGCAATCACGATGCTGCTGACCGACCGCAACTTCGGCACGACCTTCTTCGATCCGGCTGGCGGCGGCGATCCGGTGCTCTATCAGCACCTGTTCTGGTTCTTCGGTCACCCCGAAGTGTACATCATGATCCTGCCGGCCTTCGGCATCGTCTCGCACATCATCTCGACCTTCTCGCGCAAGCCCGTCTTCGGCTACCTCGCCATGGCCTACGCCATGGTCGCGATCGGCGTCGTCGGCTTCGTCGTGTGGGCTCACCACATGTATACGGTCGGCCTGTCGCTGCAGACGCAATCCTACTTCGTCTTCGCCACGATGGTCATCGCGGTTCCCACCGGCGTGAAGATCTTCTCCTGGATCGCGACGATGTGGGGCGGCTCGATCCGCTTCACCGCCGCCATGCACTGGGCGGTCGGTTTCATCTTCCTGTTCACGGTCGGCGGCGTCACCGGCGTCGTGCTGGCGAACTCGGCGGTCGATAAGTACCTGCACGACACCTACTACGTCGTGGCGCACTTCCACTACGTTCTCTCGCTCGGTGCCGTGTTCATCATCTTCGCCGGTGTCTACTACTGGTTCCCGAAGATGACCGGGCACATCATCCCCGAGTGGGCCGGCAAGCTGCACTTCTGGCTCGCCTTCATCGGTGCGAACGTGTTGTTCTTCCCGATGCACTTCCTCGGCCTTGCCGGCATGCCGCGCCGCTACGCGGATTACCCGGAAGCCTTTGCCGGCTGGCACAAGGTCTCCACCTGGGGCGGACATATCTTCGCCCTCGGCATGGTGGTGTTCTTCATCGGCGTCGTCCTGGCGTTCCGCTCCAGCAAGCGCGCCGCCGACAATCCGTGGGGCGAGGGTGCGACCACCCTGGAATGGACGCTGTCCTCTCCTCCGCCCTTCCACCAGTTCGAGACTCTTCCCCGGATCGTCGACGAACCGGGCCACCACTGAGGCCCACCACAGCTTCGAGGATTGCGAGGACCGCGCGAGCGGTCCTCGCTCTTTCCCGGAAACCTCGGCCAAGCTCATGGGAGCGATGCCGCGGCTTCTCGCAAAGGGCGGCGCCACGCGGCGCGATCCGAAGCCCCATCGGACACGAGAACCGTATCAGGAACCCATGACGAGCCTGTCGAACAGCCTGCCCGCTGGCGCCGAGCCGCAAGTTCTGTCGCCGGTCGGCGGCGAGGTGTCGGACTTCTTCGCCTTGCTGAAGCCACGCGTGATGGTGCTGGTCATCTTCACCGCCCTCGTCGGCATGCTTGTCTCCAACGTTCACATCCAGCCGGTGGTCGGTTCGATCTCCCTGCTGATGATCGCCGTCGGCGCGGGTGCCTCGGGCTGCCTGAACATGTGGTGGGACGCCGACATCGACGCGGTGATGACCCGGACCGCGAAGCGACCGATCCCGGACGGCCGCATCCGCCCGAACGAGGCGCTGGCCTTCGGCATCGTGTTGTCGGTGGGATCGGTCCTGGTGCTCGGCCTCGCCTCGAACTGGCTGGCCGCCGGACTCCTCGCCTTCACCATCGTGTTCTACGCCGTCGTCTATTCGATGTGGCTGAAGCGGGCCACGCCCCAGAACATCGTCATCGGCGGCGCGGCAGGCGCCCTTCCTCCGATGGTGGGCCAGGCCGCCGTCACCGGCACCATCGGCATCGAGTCGCTGGTCCTGTTCCTGATCATCTTCATCTGGACACCGCCGCACTTCTGGGCCCTCGCGCTCATCAAGTCCGCCGACTATGCCAAGGCCGGCATCCCGATGATGCCGAACGTGGCCGGGCCGGATTCGACCCGCCGCCAGATCATCGCCTACTCGATTCTCCTGTTTCCCCTCGGCCTCGCACCCGTCGCCCTCGGTTTCGGCGGCTGGCTCTACGCGGTGACCGCACTCCTCGGCGGCCTCGGCATGCTGGCCTTCAGCGTCCACGTCTTTCGCAATCGCGAGGGCGAGCCCGAGCGCAAGGCGGCCATGGGCATGTTCGGGTTCTCGATCCTGCACCTCTTCCTGATGTTCGCGGCCCTGCTGGCGGAGCAGAGCCTCGGCCTCTTCCGAGCGGTGAACCTGTGAGCGATCGACCCGGCCTGCCTGGAAGCCCGCGTCCGCTGACGCCCGAGGAGTCGCAGCGCCGCCGCAAGCGCTCGATTGCCATCGCAGCCGTCCTGTTCGCGCTCGTGACCATCTTCTACGTGCTGACGATCGCGAAACTCGGGCCCCAGGTCCTCAACCGCCCGATCTGATCGCGCCGGACAACGGAGACGCATCTGATGGCCGACCCCAGACATGCCCAGCGTGGACCCGGACGCCGGGCCGGCGTCACGGCCTTCGCCTGCGCAGGCCTCGCCTTCGGTATGATCGGCCTCGCCTTCGCGTCGGTGCCGCTCTACGACATGTTCTGCAAGGCGACCGGCTACGATGGGACGCCGCGCACCGGCCTCGCTCCGACGGTGGCGGCGATCGACGACAGCATGGTCGTCCATTTCGACACCAATGTCGCGTCGAGCCTGCCTTGGCGCTTCCAGGCGGAGTCGCCGAAGGTCGAGGCCCGCCTTGGCGAGACCAAGACCGTTTTCTTCCGCGTGAAGAACACGGGCACCACACCCTCCACCGGCATCGCCACCTTCAACGTCCAGCCGGGGCTGATGGGCAGTTTCTTCGTCAAAGTGCAGTGCTTCTGCTTTAACGAGCAGACCCTGCAGCCGGGCGAGACCATGGATTTCCCGGTAGTGTTCTACATCGACCCCGAGGTCCGCAAGGATTCGAACACGGCGCACCTGTCGGAGATGACGCTCTCCTACACCTACTTCGCCTCTAAGAACGGCCAGCCCACGGCCGCGCTTGCGACAACGGGCGGCACGGGGACGAAGTCGAATTTTTGATGGCGCAAGCGTGACAACAGCACGTGACCCTGGATAAGGGTTGGCCACAACAATCCGGGGCAACCCGGGCGGAACGATGCATTCAGTGGATCGAAGGCCGGTGACGGTCCGAAGGTCGGGGGTAGGAGAAGAGTTCAATGGCCGAGGCGCACGCCAAAAATCACGACTTCCACATTCTCGCCCCGAGTCCCTGGCCGCTGATCGGCGCCTTTTCGGGGTTCCTGATGGCGTTCGGCGCTGTGTTCTGGATGAAGAGCCTCCAGATCGGCACGCTCACTCCCGGTCCCTACATCTTCGGCGCCGGTCTCCTCGGCGTGCTCTACACCATGTTCGCTTGGTGGAAGGACGTCGTGCACGAGGCCAACACGGGCGACCACACTCGCGTCGTGCAGCTGCATCACCGCTACGGCATGATCATGTTCATCGCCTCCGAGGTGATGTTCTTCGTTGCCTGGTTCTGGGCCTACTTCGAGGCGGCGCTGTACACCGCCGATCCAATCCAGGCCTCGCGCGTCGATTTCACGGGCGGCACTTGGCCGCCGAAGGGCATCGAGGCGTTCGACCCCTGGCACCTGCCGCTCCTCAACACCCTGATCCTGCTCACCTCCGGCACGACGATCACCTGGGCGCACCACGCCCTGCTGCATGACGATCGTAAGGGCCTGAAGTACGGCCTCTGGCTGACGATCATCCTCGGCGCCCTGTTCTCCGCCTGTCAAGCCTACGAGTATGCCCACGCCCATTTTGGATTCTCGGGCAGCATCTACTCGTCGACCTTTTTCATGGCGACCGGCTTCCACGGCTTCCACGTCATCATCGGCACGATCTTCCTCGCGATCTGCCTCTACCGCGCCTATCTCGGTCAGTTCACCACCCGCCAGCACCTCGGCTTCGAGTTCGCTGCCTGGTACTGGCACTTCGTCGATGTGGTGTGGCTGTTCCTGTTCGCGTCGATCTACGTCTGGGGCGCTGGAGCAGGTCACGCGGCCCACTGAGCTCGGCCTTCACCGCATGCCAGGATTGAAGGGGGCGGCGCGAGCCGCCCTTTTTCGTGGGCGCGCCTGAAGAGCGCGTGGGTCATTCCCATATGAAACCGAGCGGCGCGGTGCCGTACGAGGAGTTACAGATCTTGGACGCATCGCGGCCGAAGCCTTCCCCCGTCTCCGCCGGCCTTCGCGGTCGCTGTCCGCGCTGCGGCGAGGGCCATATGTTCGACGGCTTCCTCACCTTCCGGCCGTCCTGCGAGGTCTGTGGCCTCGATTATGGCAGCTTCAATTCCGGTGACGGACCCGCCTTCTTCGTGATGTCGATCGTCGGCATCATCGTGGTCGGGCTCGCCCTGTGGATGGAGATCACCTACGAGCCGCCGATCTGGGTCCACGCCCTCGTGGCTGGCACCCTTTCGATCGGGCTCAGCCTGCTGCTGGTGCGTCCCCTGAAGGGAGTCCTCGCAGCCCTTCAATTCACCAACAAGGCCGAGCAGGGACGCTTCCGGTAGCCATGGCTTCGACCCTTCGCCCCGGCGCCTGGCGCAGCATCCTGGCGCCCGGCCTCGTCTCTCTCGTCTGCCTCGCCATTCTCCTTGGGCTCGGAATCTGGCAGCTCGAGCGCAAGGGTGAGAAGGAGGCGCTGATCGCCCGCATCCTAGCACGCGCGAAGGTCGAGCCGCCGGGCACGCTCCCGGTGCCTCAGAACTGGGACCCGGTCCGGGACGAATTCCGCAGGGTCCGCGTCATTGGCAGCTTCCAGCACGAGAAAGAGACGCTGGTCCATGGCCTCGCCGCTGGGGAAGTGCCGGGGCGGGCACTCCAGGGCTACTACCTCCTGACACCGTTCCAGATCCAGGATGGCGGCACCGTCCTCATCAACCGAGGCTTCGTGCCCACGGAGTTGAAGGCGACTGCGAACCGCTTGGCCGGTCAGGTCGCAGGCCTGACCACGGTCACCGGCATTCTGCGCGGCTCCGAGCCGCGCACGATGTTCGTGCCGGCGCCGGACCCCGTCCGCAACGAGTGGTTCAACCGCGACATCGCCGGTATCAGTGCCTCGCGCGGTATCGCCGCCCCCCTACCCTACCTCGTAGAGGCCGATGGAACTCCTAATCCGGGGGGCTGGCCGAAGGGCGGGCAATTGCGCGTCGACCTGCCGAATAACCACCTGCAATATGCTTTCACCTGGTTCGGCATCGCCGCCTGTCTTCTCGGCGTCTTCGGTGTCTTCGCCTGGCGCCGCCTGCATGAGGATCCGGCCGCTGCGCCCTCGTGACGGGAGCGGCTGAAAACTTGCTTCGCCCGGATTGTGGCCCAGTTAACCTTCCGACTAGCGGTCACGATACGGAGTGGGTCCCATGCGCACCGTTATCCTGCTCCTCGCCCTGCTGACGAGCCCGTCGGTCGCGCTGGCTGTCGACACCGCCGCTAGAGACGCCGCGAGAGCCACGGTCGAGCGGCAGATCGACGCCTTCCAGCGGGACGACGCGGCGACTGCCTACGCCCAGGCTGCGCCTGCCATCCAGAGCATGTTCCCCTCGCCCGAGACCTTCATCGCGATGGTCCGGCAAGGCTACGCCGCCGTCTATCGCGCCCGGCGCTACAGCGTGGATCGTATCGAGGAAGCCGGCGACGACGGCCTCGCCCTCGGCGTCACCCTGCAGGACGCCGAGGGCACCGACTGGGCCGCCCTCTACAGCCTTGAGAAGCAGGCGGACGGGGCCTGGCGGATCACCGGATGCCGGCTGGTGAAGGCACCGGGCAGCAACGCCTAAGCCTGCCCAAGCCTTTCGACACGCCCGCCGACATCGTGTAGACGGGGCGCCTTCCCGGAGGCCCCCTTGCTTCACGTTTCGACCCGCGGCGCCGCGGCGCCCCTCAGCTTTTCCGATGCCCTGCTCGCCGGGCTCGCCCGAGACGGCGGCCTCTACGTGCCCGAGACCTGGCCGCAGATCGCCGCGCCGACGATCGCTGGGCTTGCGGGCCTGCGCTACGCCGACGCCGCCAAGACCGTCCTGCGCCCCCTCATCGATGGAGAGATCGCCGACGCGG
The DNA here is from genome assembly GCF_001422885.1 of Methylobacterium sp. Leaf104. Taxonomy (GTDB): domain Bacteria; phylum Pseudomonadota; class Alphaproteobacteria; order Rhizobiales; family Beijerinckiaceae; genus Methylobacterium. The sequence goes on from NZ_LMMZ01000037.1 coordinate 58,998, forward strand.
ACCTCGATCGGATAATCGAAGAGGCCTACGCCACCTTCCGGCACCCGGCCGTCTGTCCGCTCACTCAGCTCGACGACAATCTGTTCCTGCTGGAGCTCTTTCACGGCCCGACGCTCGCGTTCAAGGACGTGGCCATGCAGCTGCTCGGGCGGCTGATGGATCACGTCCTGCGGGCGCGCGGCACGCGGGCCACCATCGTGGGCGCCACCTCCGGCGACACCGGCAGCGCCGCAGTCGAAGCCTTCCGCGGCCTCGATCAGGTCGACATCTTCATCCTGTTCCCGGAAGGGCGGGTCTCCGAGGTCCAGCGTCGTCAGATGACCTCCGTGGGCGCGCACAACGTCCACGCCATCGCCATCGACGGCAACTTCGACGATTGCCAGAACATCGTCAAAGCCCTGTTTCAGCACGCCGATTTCGCCGACGACGTGCGGCTGTCGGGCGTGAATTCGATCAACTGGGCCCGGGTCGCCGCCCAAGCGGTCTACTACTTCACCTCCGCGGTGGCGCTCGGTGCGCCGCACCGCCCGGTATCGTTCGCGGTTCCAACGGGAAATTTCGGCGACATTCTCGCCGGCTGGGTCGCTAAGCGCATGGGCCTGGGCATCGAGCGCCTGATGATCGGGACCAACGCCAACGACATCCTGGCACGGACCCTGGAGCACGGCGCCTACGAGGTGCGCGGCGTACAGCCGACCACCTCCCCTTCCATGGACATTCAGATCTCTTCGAACTTCGAGCGCCTGCTGTTCGAGGCCCTCGGCCGTGACTCTTCCAGCCTCGGGCGGCTCATGTCCGGCCTGAAGCAGTCGGGCGGCTTCCACCTCGATCCGACAGTCCTCGAGACCGTTCGGGCGGAATTTGATGCAGCCGCCGTCTTCGAGCCGGAGGTGATGGCCGAAATCGCCCGGACCCACGCGGAGACCGGGCACGTCATCGATCCGCACAGCGCCATCGGGGTGCACGCGGCGCGCACGCTTCTGCGCCAAGATCCGCACACCCCGGTCGTGGCGCTCGCCACTGCGCACGCGGCCAAGTTTCCCGACGCGGTCGCGAAGGCGATCGGCGGTCGACGGCCCGAATTACCGCCGCATCTCGCCGACCTGATGGACCGCAAGGAGACCTTCTCGCGCGTGGCCAACGATCAGGCTGCGGTCGAGACCTTCATCCGTGAGCGCGCCCGCATCACCAAGGGAGCGTGACCGCTCATGAACCAGCATTTCGCCACGCATGGCGCCTCGCCTGATCTCAAGATCACCAAGCTCGACAACGGGGTCACCGTTGTCACCGAGGCGATGCCGGGCGTGGCGACGGCGACCCTGGGCGTCTGGGTCGGCGCCGGTTCGCGCCACGAGCGCGCCGATGAAGGCGGGCTCAGCCATCTCATCGAGCACATGGCCTTCAAAGGTACGAAGACCCGCTCCGCCCGCCGCATCGCCGAGGACATCGAGAATGTCGGTGGCGACATCAATGCAGCCACGAGCGCCGAGGGCACGAGCTACACCGCGCGCGTGCTGGGCGAAGATGCCGGCGTCGCCCTCGACGTCATCGGCGACATCCTCACCGACTCCGTCTTCGATGCCGGCGAACTCGCCCGCGAGAAGAGCGTGATCCTGCAGGAACATGCGGCGATCGAGGATACCCCCGACGACGTCGTCTACGAGGCCTTCACCGAAGCAGCGTTCCCCGATCAGCCGATGGGACGGCCGATCATCGGCACGCCCGAGACCATCAACAGCTTCGACCGCAAAGCGATCGAGGCCTACATCGCACGGGAATACACCCCCGACCGCATCGTGCTCGCCGCAGCCGGCGCCATCGGGCACGACCGCATCGTCGAGTCGGCAGTGCACTACTTCGGCGCCATGAAGCCGAGCCAGGCGCCGGAGACCGTGCCCGGGATCTACGGCGGTGGCGAGAAGCGGCTGCCGAAGAAGCTGGAGCAGGCCAACGTCGTCCTCGGCCTGCCAGGGCTGTCGTTCCGCGACGACGATTATTACGCCCTGCACATCTTCGCGCAGGTGCTCGGCGGGGGCCTGACCTCGCGCCTGTGGCACGAAGTACGCGAGACCCGCGGCCTCGCCTACGAGATCCAGTCCTTCCACTGGGCGTTCTACGATTGCGGCCTGTTCGGCATCGGCGCCGGCACCTCGGGGGGCGACCTCGCGGAACTGATCGACGTGACGCTGGCGACCACCATCCGCGCCGCGGCGGACGCCGACACCATCGAGATCGCCCGCGCCAAGGCGCAGCTGAAGGTGGCTCTGCTCTCCGCTCTGGAGACGCCCGGCGGCCGCATCGAGCGCAATGCCCGGCAGATCCTGGCTTGGGGACGGGTCATCCCGGCGAGCGAGGTCATCGCGAAAGTGGATGCGGTAACCGTGGACGACGTCCGCCTGGCCGGTCAGCGCCTCCTGAAGGGTGCCCCCACCCTGGCCGCCATCGGCCCCATCAAGAAGCTTCCCACCCTCGATCGCATCAAGGCGACGTTGAAGGCGGCCTGAGCTCGGCCGATGCGGCTTGTTTTGGCCGCAAAGGCGGGCGATCGAAATCGCTCGGCGTCACGGTTCAGAAGCGGTGAACGCCATCGTGCAGGGCGGCCCGTCGCCTTGCTCGCTGCGGCCCTCACCGATACGACTGGATGCACAGCTGAGCCGTATCCCTTCGCCTGCCTCCGTCGATCATGCCTCGTCCGGCCGGAACACTCGCCCGTTGCGTAGAATCGCCCTCGTCCTCGCCGCCGTCGTCCCGGCCCTTGTCGCGGCGCTGCTCTCTGCGCTGATCGTCAGCGGTCCGGCGCATGCCGTCGAGGCCGTGCGCGTCACTCTCGATGCGCCCGCCATCGACTTGACGCCGATGATCGAGCGCTATCGTTCGGACGGCGACCTGATTCAGATTTCCACTGCCCCTGGCAAGGACGGCATCGTCCGTCGCATCGTCGTGAAGGCCCGCGAGACCGGAGCCCGGCCCGATTGGATGGTGTTCGCGCTCACGAACGATACCGACGAGCAGGTCGACCGTGTCCTCGTCGCTCCGCACTTCCGCCTCGTCGGCTCGGGCGTGATCTGGCCGGATCTCGGCGGCTCACGCATCGCGGCCATCACGGCGAGTCAGGGCATCCGGCCAGAGCGGGACGAAAATCCGGAAGCGGATCAGTTCGTCATCACGCTCGATCCCGGCGCGACGGTCACCTACGTGGCCGAGTTGCGCGGCCCCAACATCCCCCAGGTCTATCTCTGGGACCAGGAAGCCTACCGCAAGAAATCGACCGGTCTGACGCTCTACAAGGGCATCATCATCGGCATCGCCGGCCTGCTCGCCCTTTTCCTGACGATCATCTTCGTGGTGAAGGGCGCAATCATCTTCCCCGCCGCCGCATCCCTGGCCTGGGCCGTACTGGCCTATGCCTCCATCGATTTCGGCTTCCTGCAACGCGTCTTTCCCATCACCGAAGTGGCCGAACGGGTCTATCGCGCTTCGACCGAAGCGGTCCTCGGCGCGACGCTGCTGGTCTTTCTGTTCGCCTATCTCAACCTCAGCCGCTGGCACGTTCGCTACAGCCACGTGGCGATCATCTGGCTGCTGTTCCTCGCCTGCCTCGTCGGCCTCGCGGTGTTCGACCCGCCGGTCGCCGCGGGCGTTGCCCGGATCTCGATCGCGGCGGTGGCCGGTGTCGGCCTGCTGCTGATCGTCTATCTCGCGGCCCATAACGGCTACGACCGGGCCATCCTGCTGGTTCCGACCTGGTGCTTGCTCCTCGTCTGGGTCGTGGCCGCGGGCTTTGCGATCACGGGGCAGATCGGCAGCGACCTCGTGCAGCCCGCCCTGATCGGCGGCCTCGTCCTCATCGTCATGCTGATCGGCTTCACGGTCATGCAGCACGCCTTCGCGGGCGGCGGGCTGACCCATGCCCTGGTCTCCGATACCGAGCGCCGCGCCCTCGCCCTTACCGGCGCCGGTGACGTGGTGTTCGACTGGGACGTGCCGGGCGACCGAGTCTTCGCCGGCCAGGAGATCGAGGGACAGCTCGGTCTGAAGCGCGGCGCCCTGGAAGGGCCGGCGGCGAATTGGCTCGCCCTCGTCCATCCCTTCGACGTCGAGCGCTACTCAGCGGCCCTGGATACGGTCATTGAAGAGCGCCGCGGCCGCATCGTCCATGACTTCCGTCTGCGTTCCACCGCCGGCCCGTACTACTGGTACCGCCTCAAGGCGAGGCCGGTGATCGGCTCGGACGGCGAGGTGATCCGCGTCGTCGGCACGATCAGCGACGTCACCGAGGTGAAGACGGCCGAGGAGCGTCTGCTCCACGACGCGGTCCATGACAGCCTCACCGGATTGCCGAACCGCGAACTCTTCTACGATCGCCTCGACGCGGCCCTGGCCTTCGCCAGCCAGGATCCGCGCCTGCGCCCGACGACGATCGTCCTCGACATCGATCGGTTCAAGGCGATCAACGACGCCATCGGGCTGTCGGCCGGCGATTCGATCCTGCTGACGCTCTCACGTCGCCTCGGACGCCTGCTCCGACCGCAGGATACTCTGGCCCGGGTTGCCGGCGACGAGTTCGCGCTGATCCTGTTGTCCGAGCGCGAGCCCGACCGCATCCTCGCCTTCGCGGAGATGATCCGCAAAGCCATCGCGACGCCCATCACCTATGCCGATCGTGAAATCTTCCTGACAGTCTCGGTCGGTCTCGCCCTTCACGAGGGCGCCGCCAACCTGAAGCGCGAGGAGGTGTTCAAGAACGCCGAGATGGCCATGATCCAGGCCAAGCGCGGCGGTGGCGATCGTACGGAGGTCTTCCGCGCCACCATGCGCAACGAGCGCAGCGACCGGCTGATGCTGGAGGTCGACCTACGCCGGTCCCTCGATCGTAACGAGATGAAGGTCCTGTTCCAGCCGATCGTTCGCCTGGAAGATCGCACGGTCGCGGGCTTCGAGACCCTCCTGCGCTGGGATCATCCCAAGCTCGGCCGCATCGGACCCGCCACCTTCCTGCCGATCGCGGAAGAAAGCGGCTTCATCGTCAACCTCGGCATCTTCGCCCTCGAGCGCACGGCCCTGGAACTGGCTGCCTGGCAACGGTCCCTCGACGTGGACCCGCCGATCTTCGCCTCCGTCAACGTTTCCTCGCGCCAGCTTCTGCGCCACGATCTGCTGCACGACGTGAAGACAATCCTCGCCCGCTCCGGTGTGATCCCCGGCTCGCTGAAGCTGGAGATGACCGAGAGCCTGGTCATGGAGAATCCCGAATACGCGGCACAGATGCTCCACCGCATCCACGACCTCGGTGCGGGCCTGTCCCTCGACGATTTCGGCACCGGCTACTCGGCGTTGTCCTACCTGCAGCGCTTCCCCTTCGACACGATCAAGATCGATCAGTCATTCGTGCGTCAGATCGCGACGGGGCAGACGGCGATCCTCCGCTCCATCGTGAAGATGGCTCAGGAGCTTGGATTGTCGATCGTCGCCGAAGGCGCCGAGTCGGAAGTCGACACCCAGATCCTGTTCGAGCTGGGCTGCGACTATGCTCAAGGCTTTGCCTTCGGAGAACCGATGTCGATGCTCCAGGCCAGGCAGTTGCTCGGTGCGGCGCCGGAAGCCGCCTGAGAGAGATCGACGGGATGCTCGCATCCTGCGGCATTCGCTTAAACCTCCCTTAACCATGATCCCCCATTCTCAGCCTCGAGTTGATGTGTGGGCGGCAGGGCGCGATGCGCTGGCCGAGGGAGATGGCGTCATGGCGCAGGCAGCGTTGCGGATCGTGGATGACGAGATCGACACCGGCCTCGTCCGGCGTTTGATGGCGCGCCCGCTCCGCACAGCTCCCGAACCGGCGCCGATCGTTCCGGACGCTCCAGTTCGCCCGGTGCCCGCGACCGAAGCGATGCCGGCATCTGCGTCAGGCGAGGTGTCCCGACTGAAGGCCGAGGTCATGGTGATGAAGGCCGTCCTTGGGGCCGAGCGGCGTGAGTCGGAGCGTCTCCGGGCCTGCATCAGCCGCATCGACGGCGCCGAGCCGCTGTCTCCGGAAGCCCAGGCGGTTCGCGACCGCTGGGCGGCTCTCGTCGACCATCTGCTCAACGAACCGCGCTGAGACGTGAGGGTCGTCGCTCGACCCCGCTGAACGCCGCCCGTCCCTTTCCCCACCACTGAAGGACGACCATGAGCGCCCGCTGCTCGCTCGTCGTCAACGGCAAGTCCGTGCGCGTCTCCACCGGGGATACCCCGATGGAGGCCGCCCTCGCCGATGGGATGATCGCTCCCCTGCCCGGCCCTGGAAGCCAGGGTTCCGGCCCTGCGCCACGCCGAGCGCAGAGCCGTGCTCACCGCGGGGAGTCCATCAAGCTCTCGCTGCCTCGAGCGGCGGCGATCGAGCCGCCCTCGCGCCTCGTGCTGCCGAGCCGTCCGACCGCGGTCCAGAAACGGAGCGGTACGGTCACCGAGTTCATCGCGCTCGGGCCGCACACCTTCCAGGTCGTGGTCACGATCACGCGCCGCCTCGCCCTGGAGCCGGGCCACGGCGTCGACGTGACTTTCGAGAACTTTGCGCCCGTCACCTTGAGCCCGACCCTGCGCGTCGATGGATCTGCGGAACTCAACGAGCTGGTCTTTCATATCCATCAGGACCGCGAAGGCTTCGGTCTCGGCCATGAACTGGTCGAGGCGCTGGAGCTCGATCATCCGGTGAAAGTGAAAGGCCCCGTCGGACGCGGCTTCTATCGAGCCGGTGGCGGACGCCTCGTGCTGGTCGCTTCCGAGACGGGCTTTGCCCCGATCTGGTCGATCGCGCATGCCGCGCGGTACATCGAGCCCGCTCGCGAGATCATCCTCATCGTCGGCGCGCGCAATCCCCTGGACCTCTACATGCGCCCGGCTCTCGACTGGCTGCGCGCGACCGGCGTCACCCGGATCGTCACGGTCTCGGACCGGACCCGCCAGCGTCCACCAGAGGTTCGTCCTGGCCCGCTGACCGCTCACCTTCCGTGCCTGCGCAGCACCGATGTCGTCCACGTCGCCGGCGATGCCTCGACGGTGGGCGCCGTCGAGGTCTTGGCGGCCACGACCGGCGCCCGCTGCCATCCCATTCTGATCGACGCAGGCATCTGAAACTTCCCGCCACCCGGCACAGGTCTCAGAACGAAACGAGGCGCATCCCGGCCGACGGGATGCGCCTCGTTTCGCTTGGGGGTTGCCGGCCTTGAGAGACCGGTCCCCATGGCGGGAGCCGAGCGCTCCTGATCAACCGAGACGGACGCGCCAGATCTCCTCGGCATACTCGCGCATGGAGCGGTCGGAGGAGAACCACGCCATCCGTGCGGTGTTGAGGATCGCTGTCCGCCACCAGGCCTTCGGATCGTTCCAGGCCTGGTCCACGGAACGCTGCACTCGCCAGTAATCGTCGAAATCGACGGTCAGGAGATAGCGGTCGTTGTGGCGCAGATCGTCGACGATCGGCCGGAACCGATCGGGCTGCTCGGGCGAGAAACCACCGACTGCGATGAAGTCGAGGGCGGCCTTCAGGCGCGGCGAGGCCGCGATCGCCGCCTCGGCGTAGTTCGGCTCGGCCATTCGGGCCTGCACCCCGGCCGCATCCAGGCCGAAGATGAAGATGTTGTCGGCGCCGACGTGATCCCGGATCTCGATGTTCGCACCATCGAGGGTGCCGATCGTCAGCGCGCCGTTGAGGGCGAGCTTCATGTTGCCAGTGCCCGAGGCTTCCATCCCGGCGGTCGAGATCTGCTCGGATAGGTCGGCGGCCGGGATGATCGCCTCGGCGAGGCTGACCGAGTAGTTCGGCAGGAAGACCACCTTCAGTCGACCAGCCACGTCGGGATCGGAGTTCACGACCTTGGCGACGTCGCAGGCGAGCTTGATGATGAGCTTGGCCTGTACATAGCTCGGCGCCGCCTTGCCGCCGAAGATCTTCACCCGGGGTGTCCAATTGGCTTTCGGATCAGCCTTGATCGCCTGATAGAGGGCGACGGTTTCGATCACGTTCAGCAGCTGGCGTTTGTATTCATGGATGCGCTTGATCTGCACGTCGAAGAGAGCTGACGGATCGATGCTGATCCCGGTGCGGTCTGCGACGACCTGGGCCAGGGCGACCTTCCGGGCGCGCCGCATGGCGGCATAGCGGGACTGGAAATTCGAATCCGAGGCGACCTCGGCCAGCCCAGTGAGCAGTTCGGGCGTGTCGAGCACTTCCGGTCCGACGGCCTCGATGGCGAGGGCCGTGAGCTCGGGATTGGCGTTGTGGAGCCAGCGCCGAAAAGTGATCCCATTGGTCTTGTTGACGATCTTGTCGGTGTCGAGGGCGTGCAGGTCCTTGAACACGGTCGAGCGCATCAGGTCGGTGTGCAGGGCGGAGACACCGTTCACCCGTCGAGCGCCGAGGAAGGCCAGATGGCCCATGCGAACCCGCTTTCCATGGGTCTCGTCGATGAGCGAGACGGCGGCGAGCTTCTCTGCGGAGCCACGGCCCTGCTTGCCCTGCTCCTCCAAGTGCATCCAGTTGATCAAGTAGATGATCTGCATGTGGCGCGGCAGCACCCGTTCCATCAGCTCGACCGGCCACGTCTCCAGCGCCTCGGGCAGGAGCGTGTGGTTGGTGTAGCCCAGCGTGTGGGTGGTGACGTGCCAGGCATCCTCCCAATTGAAGCCGTGATCCTCGAGGAGGAGCCGCATCAACTCCGGCACCGCGATGGCGGGGTGCGTATCGTTCAATTGAATCGCGGCGTGGTCGGGCAGGGAGCGGAGGTCTCCGCGCTCCGCCACGTGACGGCGCACGAGGTCCTGGAGTGATGCCGAGGTGAAGAAGTATTCCTGCCGGAGGCGCAGTTCCTGGCCTTCCATCGACGAATCGCTCGGATAGAGCACCCGCGAGATCGCCTCGGCGCGCGCCCGGCTTGCCACCGCACCGACATGGTCGCCGCCGTTGAAGCGGGCGAGTTCGATCGGGGCCTCGGCCTCGGCCTTCCAGAGACGCAGCGTGTTCACGTGGCGTCCGCGCCAGCCAACCACGGGCACGTCGTGGGCCACGGCCCGCACCGTCTCGGCCGGGTGCCAGTGCCGACGGATCACACCTTCAGAGATCGACGACATGGTGACGTGACCGCCGAAGCCGATGGTGTAGGTCGCCTCGGGCCTTATGAATTCCCAAGGATTTCCCTCGGCGAGCCAGGTCTCCGGGGCCTCCTTCTGCCATCCATCCTCCAGGGACTGCCGAAACAGGCCATGGTCGTAGCGGATACCGTAGCCGATCGCCGGGATCGATAGGCTCGCCATGCTTTCCATGAAGCAGGCGGCAAGACGGCCGAGGCCCCCATTGCCCAGCGCGGCGTCCGGCTCGGCCGCTTCCACGTCGCCCAGTTCGACGCCGAGTTCGCGCAGGGCCGCACGGGTGGTGTCGACGAGGCCGAGATTGTTCATGGCGTCCGAGAGAAGGCGCCCGATCAGGAATTCGAGGGAGAGGTAATAGACACGCTTGTTCGGGATCGACGCGTCACCGTCGAGGCAGGAATCGACGATCCGGTCGCGCAGGGCGAGCGCCGTCGCGGCGAACCAATCGCGCTCGCGGGCGGTCCGGGGCGTCTTGCCGATGGCGTAGGCGAGCTTCACGAGGATGGCCTCTCGCAGATCGGCCACCGCGTCGCCGGAGGGCCTCGCGACCGGCCGGGTCCGTCCCTGCGTGAGGGGCGCGCCCATCCGCCCCGTCACGTCCGGGCCAGCCATGGACGCGGTGATGTCGGCATTGTCTCGTCCGATGAGTTTGTCGTTCAGCACGTCTCAAGTCCCCCTTCTCGGCCGTGAAACTCGGTAGTCGTGTCCGGAATGACAACCCCGGGGTGGTCGTTCCCGTCGCTACACACGTTCCGCGCACGGCCTCGTCCCCGTCGTCGCGTGTCACGATCCGGCGCTGCTCCGCGAACGCGAGATCTCCATGGCTTGGCGTCCAATCCTGGCGCCGGGGCGGTTACTCCGCACTTCACCAATCCTGAGAAATCTCTACTTCTTCAGAGTGCCGTACCTTGCTTGCCTGAGCATGCCCTCACTGAAGTGAATGTCTCTGCCGCTAGACCTGCGTCCAAGATCGGAGCCGGTCCTGTGCTGCCCGACAGTCCCAGCCAAACCGCGCGGGAATGAGACCACACCACGTTCGAATATTGTCTGAACGACATCGTCCGCCGACGGGTCGCGAAACGTGTCGGCAGTCGCTAGGGTCCGCCCGGGACGCGCCCGGGACGCGTCGCCGGAGGGATGGCATGGCAGACACGGTCTGGTGGAAGCGCGGCACGGTCTATCAGGTGTACCCGCGCTCGTTCCAAGACAGCGACGGCGATGGAATAGGGGATCTGCGTGGGATCACCCGCCGGCTCGACTATCTCGCCTGGCTCGGCGTCGATGCCGTCTGGATCTCGCCATTCTATCCCTCGCCGATGGCCGATTTCGGCTACGACGTCGCCGATTACTGTGGCGTCGATCCCCTGTTCGGAACGCTGGCTGATTTCGAGGCGCTCATCGCCGAGGCACATTTTCGCCGGCTCAAGGTCATCCTCGACTTCGTTCCGAACCACACCTCGATCGCTCATCCCTGGTTCGCGGAGAGCCGGGCGTCGCGCACGAACCCGAAGCGCGATTGGTACATCTGGCGCGATCCGGCCCCCGATGGGGGCCCACCCAACAATTGGATCAGCAATTTCGGCGGCCCCGCATGGACCCGCGACGAGGCCACGGGGCAATATTACTATCACGCCTTCCTGCGCGAGCAGCCGGATCTGAACTGGCGCAACCCGGATGTGCGGGCCGCGATGCACGATGCGCTTCGCTTCTGGCTCGACCGCGACGTCGATGGCTTCCGCGTCGACGTGATCTGGCATCTGATGAAGGATGAGGGATTTCGCGACAATCCGGAGAATCCGGGTTTCGGACCTGGACAGGCGGAGATCAATCGCTTCGCTCAGGTCTATTCGGCCGACCGGCCGGAGGTGTTCGACGTCATCGCGGAGATGCGGGCGGTGCTAGCGCCTTACGGCGAGCGCGTACTCATCGGCGAGATCTATCTCCCCGTCGAACGTCTCGTGGCATATTACGGCGCTGACCTCGCAGGCGTCGACCTGCCCTTCAACTTCCAACTCATCCAGACTCCATGGAACGCCCGCTCGGTGGCCGATCTCGTGGTGTCCTACGAGGAGGCCCTGCCCCCGGGCGGATGGCCCAACTGGGTCCTCGGCAATCACGATCAGCCAAGGATCGCCGCGCGGGTCGGCCCCGACCAGGCCGCCATCGCAGCGATGCTGCTCCTCACCCTGCGCGGCACGCCGACACTCTACTACGGCGATGAACTCGGGCTCGCCCAGGTGAGCATTCCACCGGAGCGCGTCCAGGACCCCTGGGAACACAACGAGCCGGGCCACGGGCGCGATCCGGAACGCACGCCGATGCAGTGGGACGATTCTCTGAATGCCGGCTTCAGCACGGCTGAACCCTGGCTTCCTCAGACCACCGACGCCGCCATCCGCAACGTCGAATATCAGCGCGACGACGCACGGTCGCTGCTCACCCTGTATCGTCGCCTGCTGCGCCTGCGCCGGGATCACACCGCACTCGCGACCGGAACGTTCAGAAGTCTGCCCGCCACGACGGATTTCGTCTTTGCCTACGAACGTCAGGACGGTGCCACAAAGCTGCGCATACTGTTGAACTTCAGTGCATTGCAGCAGGTGATCGTCATCACCGATCCGGAGGAAAACCGCTGGTCCGTTCTGCTCTCGACGCATGCGGCTCGCACGGGCGGCGGGGCCGACGCCACGATCATCCTCGAGGGGAATGAGGGTGTGATCCTCATCCAGGCGGCTTAGAGAGCGAGTTTCCGAGGGCACCGACGTGTGGAAAGCGCGCACTTTTGTCCCGCTTCGAGAAAGTTCCTGAACGTGGCTTGAATTGTGCAACGCAACGGAACAAAAGCCGTCTCGCTGCGTTCACGAGGTCGACGTCGATGCTGGGCTCTCGCACTCCGTTCCCGCCCCTCGCTCGACGTGGGAACGTATTCATGAGCCTGTCGGATCAGCCCGATCACTTAGACCTCCATCACAGCACCCGATCCCGTCAACAGCTTCAACCCCGCATCCTCTTCGCCACCCCCGAGATGGCCGACTTCGTGAAAACGGGCGGCCTCGGCGAAGTGGCCGGTTCGCTTCCCCGGGCCCTGCGCCGGCACTACGACGTCCGTGTCCTCATTCCCGGGTATCGGCAGGTCGTCGAGCAATTCGACCACATCACGGTCGTCGCACAACTGCCCGGACAGGCCAGCATTCCTTCCTGCGACCTCGGCCTCGTGGAGACCGGCGACGGGCTCAAAGTCTATGTCATCCTCAATGCCGATCTCTACCAGCGAGACGGCACGCCCTACGGCAATGCCCAGGGCGATTTCGGTGACAACGACATCCGCTTTGCACGCCTGAGCCTCGCCGCCGCAGAGCTCGCACGTGGCATCGACCCGGCCTGGGCGGCGGACCTCCTCCACCTCAACGACTGGCAGGCCGCCCTCGCCCCCGCCTACCTCGCCTGGAGCGGGCTACGGGTGCCGAGCATCCTCACGGTCCACAACCTCGCCTATCAGGGCGTCTTCCCACGTGAGTCCCTCGGGCGCCTCGGCGTTCCGGAGGACGCGTTCCAGATGGACGGGGTCGAGTTCTACGGCCAGCTCTCCTTCCTCAAGGCCGGGCTCTACTACGCCTCGCACGTGACCACGGTGAGCGAGACCTACGCCCGGGAAATCATCTCGCCGGAATCCGGCTGCGGCCTCGACGGGCTGCTGCGCACGCGCGCGGCGCAGGGGCGCCTTGCCGGCATCCTCAACGGCATCGATGAGAGTTGGGATCCGCGCACCGATGCGCATCTGGCCGCTCGCTTCGAGATCGACGACTGGAAGGGCAAGCGGGCCAATGCCGAGACCGTCCGGCGGCAATTCGGCCTAGCGGTTTCGCGCGGTCCACTCTTCGCCGTCGTGTCCCGCCTCGTCCACCAGAAGGGCATCGACCTGAGCATCGGCGCGGCCGAGTCCATCGTGGCCGAGGGGGGCCAATTGGTGGTGATCGGCCAGGGCGAGGGCCGCTTCGAGGGTGCGCTGCGGGACCTCGCCCGGCGTCATCCCGCCTCGGTCGGCGTCCATGTCGGTTTCGAGGAGCGCGATGCCCGCCGGATGTTCGCCGGCAGCGACTTTCTGCTGATGCCGTCGCGCTTCGAGCCCTGTGGCCTCGCTCAAATGTATGCTCAGCGCTTCGGCTCGCTGCCGATTGTCCACCGTACCGGCGGTCTCGCCGACACGGTCGAGGATGGCGTCACCGGCTTCACCTTCGGCGAAGCGTCGGCGCGGGGCTTCTCCAGCGCCATCCGCCGGGCCTTCGAGACCTTCGCGCAGAAGAAGCGCCTGAACGCCATGCGCCGGCACGCCATGTCGCGCTCGTTCGGTTGGGACCAAGCTGCCACCAACTACGCCTCGCTCTATGCCAGGGCTTTCGGCAATACCGCCGGCCTGCGCCTGCGCGCGGCCTGACTTCAGGGATCACAAACGACCCCAAGACGAAAAAAGCCGGTGAGTCGCCCCACCGGCTTTCTTCGTCTTGGGGCCGCCCTCCTTACCGCAGGAGGGCCTGCAGGAAGGAAGGCTTTTCGGAAAAGCTCAGCCCTCGCGAACGAAGATCGTCGTGGCCAGGGGCGGGATCGTCAGCGACACCGAGTAGGGCTGGCCGTGGCTCGCGACGGCTTCAGCCTGGACGCCGCCCATGTTGCCGACATTGGAGCCGCCGTAACGCTCCGCATCCGAATTGATCGCCTCCCGATAGAACCCGGCCGCCGGAACGCCGATGCGGTAGCCCTCGCGGGGAACCGGCGTAAAGTTCGAGACCACGACCGCGATCTCGTCCAGCTCGCGACCCTTGCGGGCCCAGGCGATGACGCTGTTGTCCTGATCGTCGGCGACGAGCCACTGGAAACCACCGGCCTCGGTGTCCCGACTGTGGAGGGCCGGAGTCGACGCGTAGAGATGATTGAGGTCGCGGATCAGATCCTTGACGCCCTGGTGCATGCCGTCTTCCAGCAAGTGCCAGTCGAGGCTCTGGTTGTGGTTCCACTCCTTTTCCTGGCCGAACTCGCAACCCATGAAGAGGAGCTTCTTGCCCGGATGGCCCCACATGAAGCCGTAATAGGCCCGCAGATTCGCGAACTTCTGCCAGCGGTCGCCCGGCATCTTGCCGAGCAGCGACCCCTTCCCGTGCACCACCTCGTCGTGGGACAGCGGCAGGATGAAATTCTCGGAGAAAGCGTAGAGAAGGCCGAACGTCAGGTCGTGGTGGTGATAGCGCCGATGGATCGACTCTTTCGAGACGAAGTTCAGGGTGTCGTGCATCCACCCCATGTTCCATTTGAAGCCGAAACCGAGGCCACCTGTGTAGGTCGGGTGTGAGACGCCCGGCCAAGAGGTGGACTCTTCCGCCACCGTCAGCGTGCCGGGCGCGTGCGCGTAGGTCGCCTCGTTGGTCTTGCGCAGGAATTCGATGGCATCGAGGTTCTCGTTGCCGCCGTAGCGGTTCGGGATCCACTCACCCTGCCGGCGCGAATAGTCGAGATAGAGCATCGACGCGACCGCATCCACGCGCAGGCCGTCGAGGTGGTAATGCTCGAGCCAGAAGCGCGCATTGGCCGCCAGGAAGCTGGACACTTCGGTGCGGCCGAAATTGTAGATGTAGGTGCCCCAATCCTGGTGGAAGCCCTGGCGCGGATCGGCATGTTCGTAGAGATGCGTGCCGTCGAACTGGCCGAGGCCGTGCGCGTCGAGGGGGAAGTGGCCCGGCACCCAGTCCAGCATGACACCGATCCCGGCGGCATGCGCGGCATCCACGAAGGCAGCGAAGTCGTCGGGCGTGCCGAAGCGGCTGGTCGGCGCGAAGAGCGAGACCGGCTGGTAACCCCACGACCCGTCGAAGGGGAACTCCGTGATCGGCAGCATCTCGATATGGGTGAAGCCCATCTCCTTGACGTAGGGGATCAGGCGCTCGCCCAGTTCCCGGTAGGTCAGGTAGCGGTTTCCTTCTTCGGCGACGCGCGCCCAGGAACCCAGATGCACTTCGTAGATCGAGATCGGGATGTGGCGCGGGTCCTTCGCGCCCCGCGTCGCCATCCACTTCTCGTCGTGCCATTCGGGATCGTTCGTGCCCTGAAGCACCGAGGCGGTTTCCGGCGGCTTCTGAGCCGCGAAGGCGACCGGATCGGCCTTGAGGGGCAGGAGCGATCCGTCGGCGCCGCGGATCTCGTACTTGTAATGCGCGCCTGCCTTCAGGCCGGGGATGAACAGCTCCCAGATCCCGCCATTCTGCCAGAGGCGCATGGGATGGCGGCGGCCATCCCAGTTGTTGAAGTCGCCGACGACGCTTACCCGGCGGGCATTGGGTGCCCAGACCGCGAAGCGGAAGCCGTCGATGCCGTCGACCGGACGATGCTGTGCACCGAGGATGCGATAGGTGACGTTGCTGCCGACCTCGCGCAGGTTGTCGATGTCCTCCTGGCGGAGCGAAGAGCCGAAGCTGTAGGGATCGTGGCGCGAGCGCTCAACACCGTCCCAAGTCTCGACGGACAGCTCGTAGAGCGGGCGCCCGTCGCTCGGCACGCGCGCGATGAAGAAGCCGTCCGGATGCCGGCGTTCGAAGGGAACGCGCTGGCCGCCCACGAGCAGACTCGCGGACTTGGCCTCAGGAAGCACGGCGCGGACCTCCCAATGTCCCGGGCCGACCTGATGCGGACCCAGTACGGAGAAAGGGTCTCCGTGGTTCGCCGCCATGATGGCGGCGATCGCATCCGGGTGGAGGGAACCGGTCTCTGGCACCGCGGCCTGAGGCGCCCGGGTGGCAACGGGCGCAACGTCCGCCGATCTGGAGGTGCCGGATGCCGGGCCGGTCCTGCTCGCGAACGTCTCGTCGATGCCCATCATTCAAACGCCTCTCTTGATTTCATCCAGAATGTTGAGAACCCCACGGGCGGGGATTTCGATCCAGTCGGGACGATTGTTGGCTTCGTAATCGACTTCGTAGAGCGCCTTCGTCAGGAGCGAGAGCTTGAGGAGGCGGCTCTCCGTCTCGGGGTCGGTCACGGCGGCCCGGCTCACGGAGACGGCCTCGCGGTAACCGTCGAGGAAGGCCGCATCGATCATGCCGCGCCAGGCGATCGAGGCCCGGCGGGCACGCTCCTCTGAATCCGAGAAGCGCGCTGCGATCCCGCGGGTCACGGTCTCGGCGCCGTAGGCGAAGGAGCGCAGCATCCCTGCCACGTCGCGCAGCGGCGTCGACTTGATCCTGCGCTCATCGGCCGGCCGCGAGGGCTCGCCCTCGAAGTCGACGATGATGAGATCATCCTCGGCCGCGAGCACCTGCCCAAGATGATAATCCCCGTGGATGCGGGTCTTCATCGCCCCGACGGGTGCCCTGGCCGTCAGCGTCTCGATTGCGGTCTCGACCTCGTGACAGCGGCCGGCCAACTCGGTGCTCGCCGCGTTGGAGGCACGGCCCGCGAGGCCGTCCAGGCCGCGGAACGCCCGCTCGGCCTGGCGACGGGTATCGTCGCCGAGGGCATAGAGGTCGGCATGATCGAACGGCTCGGCCGCAAAGGCCGGGTCGTCAGTCTCCACCGCGAAGGCGTTGTGCATCTCGGCCGTGCGCCGTCCGAGCAGGATCGCCCAGCGCAGATGGGTCTCGAAAGCCTCGGCCGGGGACGGCGCCTCGCTCTCGGGCGCCAGCACCACCGTGTCGAAGTCACGACGCAGACCTTCGAGCATGAGGGTCCAGGCATCACCCTGGTTCGGCACGAAGGCCTGAAGCACCGCGAGCGCGGTGCGGGTCCCCTTGGCGTCGACGTGTTCGAGGACGCCGAGGAGGGCCGGCGTGTTGCTGAAATGCGCCGTCTCGGTGAGGAAGCGCCCGACCTCGATCTCCGGATGGACTCCGGTCTGAAGGCGGCGCAGGAGCTTGAGCATCATCTTCGAGCCGATGGCGATCGATGTGTTGCTCTGCTCAGCGTTCAGCGAGCGGACCTCGCTGGCCTCGAACGTGACCTCGCGGTCGAAGGCGGAGGTGGTGGAGAAGACGAGGCGCCCAGTCTCGGTGGCGATTTCGCGGCCCTCGCGCATGCCCTCGATCATCGAGACAGCGAAGTTCGGCGAAGCGGCGGCGCCCAGGAGCAGGCCGGTGCGCGGACCGCGGCGGACGCGGGCGACGGCGTGCTGGAGCATCGCCTCGTCCTCGCGTCCCTCGTCGACGGCGACCGGGACGAAGTAATCCTGGCGCTCGCCCGTGGAGAGGTGGACCGCGACGCGGGGCAGGAGGAACTTCGCCTCGCCGGTGCCATCCTTGAGAGCCGCGCTGTCGGTGACCTGCACCGATTTGATGCGCGAGCCCTTGGCGGCGAACCAGCGGCGGGTGGCGATGAACCGGGGCGCCACCGTGCGCTCGAAGGCAATGCGCTCGCGCCCCGCCATCAGGGTCTCGATCCCACCGGTGAGCACCAGCGTGAACAGCTCCGGCAGCTCCGGCTGCGGGCCGATGCTGCCGGTGTTCGCGGCACTCAGCGAGAACCAGTAGAAGCCGTAGGACGGCAGCGTGAGCAGGTACGGCAGTTCGCCGATGGCCGGGAACTCCGAACCGCCGGTGAGCTCGATCGGCACCGCGCTGCGCAGTTCCGACAGGTCGAGCTGCACCGCCTGCGGAGCGCGGGACAGGTTGGCGACGCAGAGGACGCGCTCGCCCTCGAACTCGCGAATCCAGGCCAGCACCTTCCGGTTCGACGGATACAGGAACTGCATGCCGCCACGACCCAGTGCGACCGAGTTGTTGCGGATCGCGATCATCCGGCGCGTCCAGTTCAGAAGGCTGGTCTGCGACTGGGTCTGCGCTTCGACGTTGATCGCATCGAAGCCGTAGATCGGGTCCTGCACCGAGGGCAGGAACAGCTTCTGCGGGTTGGCCCGGGAAAAGCCGCCGTTGCGGTCGGGCGACCACTGCATCGGCGTGCGCACGCCGTCGCGATCACCGAGGTAGATGTTGTCGCCCATGCCGATTTCGTCGCCGTAGTACAGCACCGGCGTGCCTGGCATCGACAGGACGAGGGACTTCATGAGTTCGATCTTGCGCCGGTCGTTCTCCAGCAGGGGCGCGAGGCGGCGGCGGATGCCGAGGTTGATGCGGGCGCGGCGCTCGGCCGCGTAGAACGACCAAAGGTAGTCACGCTCCTCGGCGGTGACCATCTCGAGCGTCAGCTCGTCGTGGTTGCGCAGGAAGATCGCCCACTGGCAGCCCTCGGGGATCTCTGGGGTCTGGCGCATGATGTCGGTGATCGGGTGCCGGTCCTCCCGGGCGATCGCCATGTACATGCGCGGCATCAGCGGGAAGTGGAATGCCATGTGGCACTCGTCGCCGTCGCCGAAATACTGCGCGGTCTCCTCGGGCCACTGGTTGGCCTCCGCTAGGAGCATCCGGTCGGGATAGCTCGCGTCGAGGGCCGCGCGGATCGCCTTGATGACCGTGTGGGTCTCCGGAAGGTTCTCGCAGTTCGTCCCGTCGCGCTCGATCAAGTAGGGAATCGCGTCGAGGCGCAGGCCGTCGACCCCCATGTCGAGCCAGTAGCGCATCACCTCGATCACGGCCTCGAGCACGGCCGGATTGTCGAAGTTCAGGTCCGGCTGGTGGCTGTAGAACCGGTGCCAGAAATACTGCTTGGCGACCGGGTCCCAGGTCCAGTTCGAGACCTCGGTGTCGAGGAAGATGATGCGCGTGTCCGAGTAGGGCGTGTCGGTGTCCGACCAGACGTAGAAATCGCGCTCCGGCGACCCGGCCGGGGCCTCGCGGGCCCGCTGGAACCAGGGATGCTGGTCCGAGGTGTGATTGATGACGAGCTCGGTGATGACGCGCAGGCCGCGCTCGTGCGCCGCGTCCACGAACTTCCGGAACTCCTCCATCGTACCGTAGGACGGATTGACGTCGCGATAATCGCCGATGTCGTAGCCGTCGTCACGCAGCGGCGAGGGGTAGAACGGCATCAACCAGATGGCCGTGACGCCGAGGTCGCGGACATAGTCGAGCTTCTGCGTCAGGCCCTCGAAATCGCCGATCCCGTCATTGTTGGAGTCGAAGAACGACTTGACGTGGATCTGGTAGATGATGGCGTCACGGTACCATTGCGGATCGCTGCGATCGATCATCGCGTCGTTGCCTCATGCGTCGAGTTCAAGGGCGTGTCCGGGGCATCCGCACCACTCACAGCGATGAGACTGGGGTGTGCGGCGTCCGTCAGCGGGGTAGGCGCCGACAATCGGGCGACACGACGACGGCCCGCCTGGGCCGCCGGGTTTTTTGCTGACACGGGCACGGGGCTTACGCAACCCGGCTCGGAGCGCGAAGGCGCCAGATCACCGTGGAGCGCTCCGCGGGATCGAGGGCGATGCGGTGCGATTTTCCACGCAGTTCGAACTTGTAGCCGAGGAGCAGGTCCTCCACCTCCACCGCGCCGTCGTCCGGCTGGCCGAGCAGCCAGAGCGGAACCTCGTAGGTGCATTCCTGACGGTTGCGCGGGTCCAGGTTGACCAGCACGAAGATGCAATTGTCTCCGTCCGGCGTCACCTTGGCGTAGCCGACGATCTGGTCATTGTAGGCGCCGGTGAAGACGACGTTCCGGAAGTCCCACAGGGCCGGATTGTCGCGCCGGATCTGGTTCAGCTTGATGATGTGCTCGCGGATATTGCCAGGCCGGTGATAGTCCCAGGCCTTCAACTCGTACTTCTCCGAGTTGAGGTACTCCTCCTTGCCCGGATAGGGCTCGGCTTCGCACATCTCGAATCCGTTGTAGATTCCCCAGACGCTCGACAGCGTGGCGGCCAGGGTCGCGCGCACCACGAAGCCCGCCCGTCCGCTGGTCTGAAGGTAGATGGGATTGATGTCCGGCGTGTTGGCGAAGAAGTTCGGCCGATAGTATTCGCCCATCTCGCCAGCGAGTTCGGTCGAATAGGCAATCAAGTCCGCCTTGGTGTCGCGCCACGTGAAGTAAGTATAGCTCTGCTGGTAGCCGGCCTTGGCGAGCTTCTTCATCATCTTCGGGCGCGTGAAAGCCTCGGCGAGGAAGATCACATCGGGGTAGCGCGCGTTGACCTCGGCGATCATCCATTCCCAGAACGGGATCGGCTTTGTGTGCGGGTTGTCGACCCGGAAGATTCGGGCGCCGAGTTCGGCCCAGCCCATGACGATGTCGCGCAACTCAATCCAAAGGGACGGCAATGCGCCGCCGTAGAAATGGACGTTCGAGATGTCCTCGTACTTCTTGGGCGGGTTCTCGGCGAATTTCAGGGTGCCGTCGGGGCGCCACTCGAACCATTCCGGGTGGTTCTTGATCCAGGGATGGTCCGGCGAGCACTGGATCGCGAAATCGAGCGCGACCTCCATGCCATAGGCGTGGCTCGCCGCCACGAGGCGGCGGAAGTCGTCGAGGGTGCCGAGCTCGGGGTGCACCGCCTCATGGCCACCCTCCTCCGAACCGACCGCGTAGACCGAGCCGACATCGCCCGGCAGGGCCTTGAGGGTGTTGTTCTTGCCCTTGCGGTTGGTCTTTCCGACCGGATGGATCGGCGTGAAGTACAGCACGTCGAACCCGAGCTCGCGGATCTCGGGCAGGCGTCGGATCACGTCATCGAAGGTGCCGTGGCGGTTCACGTCCATCGACTGCGAGCGTGGGAAAATCTCGTACCAGGCCGAGAACCGGGCCGCGAGGCGGTCGGCGATCACCGGCACGTTGACGGGGTAGCGCGAGAGGTTGATGCGCGGCGCGTGCCGACGGATCAGGTGGGCATTGGCCGGCTCCAGCATCAGGTCGAGTTGCGCGGCCGAGCCTGTCCCCGCCGCTTCGAGGTCGCCGACGAGGGCGTTCAGACGGGCGGCATCCGGGCCGGTCGCGTTCTCGGACGCGCCGATGACGAAGGTCACGCCCTCGATGGTCTCCAGCCGGACGTCAACGCCGGCCTGGCGCTTCTTCAGGGTGTCACGGACCCAGGACGAATAGCCGTCGCGCCAGGCCTGTATGGTGAACTCGTAGCGGGCATTGCGCAGGAGCGGGAAGTGTCCGCCCCAGCGGTCGTTGTCGACGAAGACCATCCGGTCGGCGCGCCACGCGGTCTCGCCGACCGCCCGGGACAGGATCTCGGCGTCGATGATCTCGTGGCCGTCGCTGAAGATGTCGGCGGTGACGTGGACGCTCTCGCCGACCACGCGCTTGACGGCGGAGCGACCACCGTCGAGTTCCGGCATCACCGCCTCGATCACGACCCGGCCCTCGCCGGTCGGCGTGCTCGGCTTCGGGGCCTCCTTCGCATCGGCACGCTCCGCGGCGAGGATGCGGAATTCGCCGGACGCCAATGCCAGGGCGATCCCTGGGCGAAAATCGATGGGGTCCGCCTGCGGCGTTCGGTCGATGAAGTCGCCGAGCATGCCGCCGGTCCGGGCAAGCAGGGCACCGGGCTCGACAGGAGCCGGGTGCTCGGTCGGATTATAGAGCACGAGCGTGGCGCTGCGGGCCGAGGCGCCGTGCCCGGTGTCGAAGCGCAGGAGCGCGGTGTAGGGCGCGTCGGGCGCCGAGATGCGCGCCTGCGCACCCTCGACATTGGCCGCCGGCAACTCGGCTCGCAGGGCGTTGATCGCCGCGATGGAGGCGGAAATGTCGATGCCCGTGGCGGATTCGCGCGCCTCTGGCGTCGTCTCGACGACGTGCAGGGCGCGCCGATAGCCCCACTCATAGCCGATCGGCATCAGCACGCCGGCCGAAAAGAAGGCCGACAGGGCGTAGCGCGCCGTCAGGTGACGGGCGATGGCGGTCGGATCGCCATCCAGGTCGGCCGCCAGGCGGGCCATGTCATGATTTTCCGGGAAGGCGATCGAGGGCGCGATGACGCGCAGGCGCTCGTACTGATCGAGAGCCCAGCACGCCTTGAGATCCCACCAGGCGAAGCTGTTGAACAGGTAGTCGAAGCCGGCGCCGGCGGTGGATTGTGCCTCCTCGAAGGTGCAGCCGAGCGTTTCGGCCGCGAACAGGCAATCCGGCTCCAACGCCTTCGCGGCACCGATCAGGTCGCGCCAGACCGTGGCCGGCACCTTGTAGGCGGCGTCGCAGCGGAAGCCCTGCACGCCGAGGTCCTGAAGGCGATTGACGTAGCCCGACCAGAAGGCGGTGAGTTCCCGGCGCGAGCCCTCCGAATGGTAGTCGAGTTCGGCAAGGTCGCCCCAGACCGTGCGGATCGACGGATCATCCGGATCGACGGCGTAGGGGCTCTCGATCCGACCCTCGCTATCCTTCACGAACAGGTCGGGGCGCTGTGCGGCCAGCGGACCGTCCATGGCGGTGTGGTTGATGACGAGGTCCGTCATCACGCTGAGGCCCTGCGCGACCGCCGCGGCGCAGAACCGGCGGATCTGCTCGTCGTCCGATGTGCCGTCGTGGTCGCGAAAACGTTCGTCCATGCGGTCCGGGTCGGCCACGGCGTAGAGACTGCGCGAGCCGCCGGTCTGGTGGAAGGGGTTGAGATAGATCCAGTCGAAGCCGAGGGCGGCGATCCGTGGAAGCTCGGCGGTCCAGGCCGAGACGCGGCCCACGAGGAGCGGGAAGAGATTGTAGATGCGCGGCCCTTCGGCCCTGGGCGCGAGGGCGGCGGGAAGCGGCACCTGACCGGCTGCGGTCCGCTGGGCGGCGGTCGTTGCGGGGCTGGGTGCGTTCATGCGTGCTCCATTCTCATTCGTGCTTGCGCGACCGCTGAACCGACGGTGGATCGCGCGAACCCGCATGCGGCGGGTCCAAGGAGACGCGACCGTGACGGGGAAGGTCGATCCCTCCCCCGCGTCGATCGGGTCGGTGCACTCCACATCTCGGGAGCGCATTCGGTCCACCGTCAGCGAATTCGCTTCAGGACGGCATAGGGCAGACGCGCGAAGGCCCGTCCGAGTTCGATCCGGCCATCCTCGCAGACGAGTTCGTCGCCGCTGACGAGATCGGTCCAGGCCGATCCCGGCGCCACCGCGATCCCCGTCCCGGCGAAGGCCTCGCCCGACCAGATGGCATCTCCGACGAGGCCGGAAACGAGGCGCGGCACCGCGACCACGAGATCGCCGTCGCCCGTCGTCGCATCGGAACGTGTGAATGCGATGACATGGTCGGCCCGGCGGCCAGACGCGGGGAGCGCTTGGTAATCGGCATCGGCGTAGAAGCTCGGGCGCGCGGCGCGGTCGGCGAGCAGCTTGGCCAGGGTCGCCTGCTTCACCCGCCCATCCATCCAATGCTCCAGAAGGTCTGCGGCCGGCCTCCCCTCCTCCAGGGCGCGCGCCAGCGCCGGATAGTCCACGGGACGCCGGTTGTCGGGGTCGACGAACGAGAAGTCCCAGAACTCGGTGCCCTGGTAGGTGTCGGGCAGGCCCGGCAGAGTCACCTTGAGCACGGTCCGGCCGAGGCCGGCGATCATGCCCAGTTGGGCGAGACGCTTCGCGAAGGGACGCAACTGCGCCAGGAACGCGGAACCCGGTGCGATCAACTGGGCGAACAGGTCATGGACCGCGCCCTCGTAGCCTTCGTCGACATTGACCCAGCTCGACCGACGCTTGGATTCGCGCAGGGCCTTCTCGGCATAGGCGTCGAGACGACCGCGGAAATCCTCGATCGCGGTCGCGTCATCCGCCTCCAGCAATTCCAGCGGCCAGGCGCCGAGGATGGCCTGGAAAAACATCCACTGATCGTTGGCGTCCGGCACCGGCTCCTTGTCGATGACCGTGAGGTGGGGCTGGGCGAGATTCGTCCAGGTCTCCCAGGCGACGCTCCAATCCTTCGGAATTTCAGAGAGGGCGAGCAGGCGCGAGCGGGCATCCTCGCCGCGCTTGGTGTCGTGGGTCGCGGTCGTGATCATGGCGTTCGGCCAGTCGCGGGCCCGCGCCGCCTGCAGCATATGGAAATGCTCCGCGTCGATGCCGTACTCACCCGGATCGCCCCCGACCTCATTGAGGGCGAGGAGCTCGGCGAAGCGGTAGAACAGCGTATCCTCGAGGCTCTTGGCCATGACCGGGCCGGTGAGCTGCTGGAAGCGGCGACGGAAACGCAGGATCACCTCCGGGTCCGGCCGACCCGGACCCGTCACGTCGATGCGCCCGAGCATGGCATCGGCGGCGAAGTCGTGCACCGAACGATCCGGCAACGCGCTCCAGCGCTTGGCCTTCTTCACGGCCGTCTCGATGAGGCGGATATCCTCGTCCTCGACGTCGCTCTCGTCCAGGTCCCCCGGTAGGTAGCTCCGATAGGTCGGGAAGCGGGCGATGATCTCGATGAGCGCCCTGCGAATGGCGTTGACCGAGAAATCGCGGGTGCGGCGGTCGGCATCCGCGACCGCCTTGAGGTCGGAGGTCATCACCTCCAGCTCGGAGGCGAAGCTGATCTCGAGGATCTCGGCCTTGGCGGCGCGGAGCATGAACTTGTAGGAGTCGTCGAACTGCGTACGGCTCTCGTAGAGCGCACGGATCTCGGCGCGCTTCCCCTTGTCGACGAGGATACCGTCGAGCTGGTTGAGCACGTCATAGCCGGTCGTACCGGCCACGGGCCAGGGCCGCAGGCGCTCCCCGGGTTCGAGGATCTTCTCCACGACCACGTAGAAGCCCGGACCAATCGCGGCCTGGAGCGCACGCGCATAGCCGAGCGGATCGGCGAGGCCGTCGATGTGGTCGATGCGCAGCCCGTCGATCCGCCCGGCCTCAATGTGGCGGAAGATCGTCTCGTGCGAGCGCTGGAACACGTCGGACTTCTCGACGCGCAGTCCCGCCAGGCCGTTCACGTCGAAGAACCGACGGTAGTTGATGTCGCTCGCGGCGATCCGCCAATGGGCGAGGCGGTAGGATTGCTGCTCGAGCAGGCGGTGCAGCGGGCCGAAGCTGTCCGGGTGGCCCTTGGCGCCGTTCAGCAGTTTCAGCGTCAGCCCGATGGCCGCCGCGATGGCCGGCGACGCCTCGACGGCCTCGACGAGGCGCTCCTTCAGCTCCTCGGCCTCGGCCGGAAAGGCCCGGCGACGCTCGTCATTCGTCTCCTCACCCATCAGGCGCAGGCGCTCGGAGATGCCGAGAACCTCCAGGGCGGCGGCGTCCTCGATGTCCCCCAGGGCCGCGAGCGAGCGATTGAGGATCGTCGGGTATTGCAGCGGACAGATCGGGAATTCGTGCTCGTAGTGCCAGATGCTGAAAGCGCCCTTCTCCGGGTCGAATTTCAGCGCCAGCGTCCCCTTCTCCAGGGCCTCGCCGTAGCGGTCGCCGAGGAAGGGCACGACGAGCTTGTTCTTCGCGCCGAGACGCGACCAGTCGATGTCGAAGGCTTCGGCCGACGGCGAGAGGCCGCCCCATTCGAGCACCGAGAGCCACCACGGATTGTCGGCGCCGCCGACGCCCATGTGGTTCGGCACGATGTCGAGGAGGAGCTTGAGGCCAGCTCCGTGGAGCACGTCCGAGAAACGCACGAAGCCGTCCTCGCCGCCCAGCTCCGGATTGATCGTCGAATGATCGACGATGTCGTAGCCGTGGGTCGAGCCGGGCCGGGCCTTCTGGATCGGAGAGGCGTAGACGTGGCTGATGCCGAGCTTCGCCAGATAGGGAACGATCTTCTCCGCATCCGCGAAGGTAAAGTCCTTGTGGAACTGCAGGCGGTAGGTCGACCGAGGCGGAGCTGAGGCGAGGCGGGCGGCACCCGAGCGTGGACCCCGGTCCTCGGCGGCCAGTGAGGCGGCGAGCTTGGCCAGCGGACCGCCCGGGGCAGCGATGCTTTCCAGGGTGCGATCGAGCTTGCGCCGCCAGTTCGGATAGCCCTCCGTCGAGCCCGGGACGTTGGCTTGAGACAACTCGGAGACGACGTCCTCGTACTGAACGGCCGTCAGCATGGACGGCGCCCGCCCGAGATAGCGGGCGGCGGCCTCGAAGGGCGCCGCCTCGGGCGGATCGTAGCTCGGGAGCAGCTGTTCGCCTGCCAGCGCCTCGGTAAGCCGGGCGCGCTCCTCGACGCGCTCGCGGCGCTCCGCATCGGCCCGCTCGGAATCGTAGAGGCCGAGGGCCTGGCGGGTGTCGGTGTCGACGCCCCGCCACCAGCCGACGAAGGTCGGCAGGTCGTGGGTGGTGATGGCCGTCAAGGCATCGCGGGGATAGGCGGCGGGCGGCTTGAAGCGGGCACCCTGCTCGCGCTCGAAGGCGAGGATGCGGTAGCTGAGGATGCCGGCCTGCATCAGCGCATCGGAGAAGCCCTCCGGTGCGGTCCCGAGATCCTCGGCGATGACGAGGCACTTGGCGCGATGGCTCTCCAGACGCAGCACCGCGAGCATCGGCTCGAACGGCATCGCGACGTAGGCGCCTTCCTTCGCCGAACGCCCTACGGGAATCAGGAAGAGGCGAGCGAGCTGGAAGGCGTGGTCGATCCGGATCGCACCGGCATGGCGCATGTTCGCCACCACGAGGGCGCGGAACGCCGCGAGCCCGTCTCGCTCCATCTCGAGCGGGTGGAAGGCGGGCAGGCCCCAATCCTGCCCCTTCGGAGCCAGCAGGTCCGGCGGCGCACCGATGGAGACGCCGTTGGCGAAGCGCTCGGGATGGGACCAGATCTCGGAGCCGCCGCGGTCGGCGCCCACCGCCAGGTCGCGATAGAGCCCGAGGCGCATTCCGGTGCCGAGGGCGGTGTTCGACGCGTCCTCGAGCTGGCGGTCGGCGAGGTACTGCAGCCAGATGTGGTACGTCACCGCCTCGGCATGGGCCTCGGCGAAGGCGCGCACCGCGGGCGTTCCGTTGCGGCGCATCTCCTCGGGCCAGTCGCCGAGCCATTGGGCGCCCTGCGCCTGGAAATGCTCGGCGAGGGCCTCAAAGGTGCCGTGGGCCTCCAGGTCTTCGCCGCCAGCTGCCCGGAAGGCGGCGAAGCCGGCATCCATCCCGTCACGTGCCGCGGATTCCTGCCACAGCGCCCGCAACACCGGCGAGAGCACCGCCCAGACGCCGGCATGCTCGACGAGCTTGGCCTCCCGCAGGGCCTCGACCCGGTCCGCCATGGAGGCCAGGAGATCGGCGGCCTTCGAGCCGACGAAGCCCGGCAGGGCGCCGGGTTCGATGAAGAGGGTCTCGAGGAAGAGCCGCGAGGACGGCGAGTAGGGCGAGATCTTGGTGCGATCGGTGGCAAACAGCGCATGGACCGGGCTGAGACCCAGGAAGGATGCGCCACGCAGGCCCGCATCCCGTGCCGCGCGGCCCGCATCGGCGTAGGAGCCGATCCCGAGGTTGTCAGGCGAACGCAAACCGTAGAGCTGTGCCGCCAGGCCCCAGTCACGGGCTCCCTCGTCGGCATAGGCCCGCGGACGCCAGCAGCGCTGCGGCGCCGAGATCACCCAGGCCTCCGAACGGTGTTCGCCGAGGGCGACCGACAGGCGGTGATAGCCGGGTGTGAGCGGCGGTAGCTCGAATCTGAAGCCCGTGACCGCGACGCGACCCTCGCGATGATGGCCGCGCTCGTCGACGAGACGCCAGGACAGGGTACCGCCGGCACCCGTCGTGCGGATCGGTACGCTGGTGGCGCGGCGTGCCTCGGCCGGCAGCAGCGGCGGGATCAAGCCGCTGCGGACCGCTTCGACCTCGGCGAGGCTTCTCGCGATATCGTCGTCCGTCTCGGTGGGGAAGCCGAGCGCTGCGATCATCCCGCGCCGGACGTCGAGGGCGGTCTCCACGGGCTGCCCGAAGGCGTCGGTGTAGCCGGCGGCAACGCCGAGGAGGTCGGCGAGGCGTTCGAGGTCGCGGCTCATCACTTCACACCCGTCAGGAGGACACCCGTCCAGGACGGGAGCTCGATCGATCCGTTGCCCGACCCACTCGACCAGATGACCTGCCCGTCACCGCGCTCGACGGTGAAATCATCCGCACCCAAATTGGCCACGAAGCGCAGCCAGCCACCCTGGTAAGTCCAGGTACAGTCGACGACGTCGGCGCGCGGCAGGGTCGCCTTGGCGCCGAGATAGGGGGTCTTCGTCAAAGGAATCACGCTCTGGTGACGGATCTGAAGCAGGTTGCGCGTGTCGGCCAGGACGGCACGGTGAGGCGTCTCCGAGCGCTCGGCCCAATCGATCCGGGAATCCGTGAAGGTCTTCGCCTCCGTGGGATCCGGGATCACCGACGTGCCATCGGCGAACGCCGCGAAGCTCTTGAACTCCCGGCGCCGCCCCTCGCGAACGGCCTTGTTCAGCTCCTCGTCCGGTGTGAAATCGACGAAGAACAGGAACGGCGCGGTCGCCGACCATTCCTCGCCCATCCAGAGCATGGGAATCTGCGGACTGAGGAGCAGACCGGCCCGGGCGAGTGCGAGCTTCCGGGGATCGCACAGGGCGCTGAGGCGCTCTCCGAGAGCGCGATTTCCGACCTGATCGTGGTTCTGCAGGAAGGTGACGAAGGCCGAGGGCGGCAAGTGGGCCGATGGCTCCCCGCGCGGATGATTGTCGAGGGTCGGGAATGGCTCGCCCTGATAGGCGAAGCCCTCCGACAGGCAGCGGGCGAGGTGCTCGACCGGCTTGTCGGCGAAGCTCGCGTAATAGCCGGCATCCTCGCCGGTAAGCAGCACGTGCCAGCAATGATGCAGATCGTCCGCCCACTGCGCGCTGTGTTGGATCGCCTGCCCCTGCCGATCGCGTTCGAGCCATCGGGCCTGGTTCGCCTCGTTCTCGAGGACGAGGTGGATGTGGCGCCCGGGCAGGCGCGCGCGGATGGTCTCGGCGAGCTCGCCGATGAAGTGTTTCTCGGAATCGTCGAGGATCGCATGCACCGCGTCGAAGCGAAGTCCGTCGAAGTGGAATTCCTCGAGCCAATACAGGGAATTCTCGATGAAGAAGTCGCGGACCACGCGTCCGCTGGTCTCACCGTCGAAGTTGATCCCGGCGCCCCAGGGAGTCTGGTGACGTTCGGTGAAGAAGGTCTTGGCGTAGGCGTTGAGGTAGTTCCCAGCCGGGCCGAAGTGATTGTAGACGGCGTCGAGGAAGACCATCAGCCCGAGAGCGTGCGCCTTGTCGATCAGTCGCTTCAGGTCGTCCGGTCGGCCGTAGACGCCGTCCGGGGCATAGGGAAGGACGCCGTCGTAGCCCCAGTTGCGGGTGCCCTTGAAGTCGGCCAGCGGCAGGAGTTCGATGGCGGTGACGCCGAGGTCACGCAGATCCTCGAGCTTGCCTTCCAGGGCGGCATAGGTGCCCTCCGGCGTCGCCGTGCCGACATGGAGTTCGTAGAGAACGACCTCTTCCCACGGCCGCCCGTTCCAGTCGCCGTCCGCCCAATCGTAGGCACGAGGATCGACCACTTCACTCAGACCGGAGACATCGTCCGGCTGGAAGCGGGAGGCCGGGTCCGGCACCACGAGATCGCCGTCGATGCGGTAGCCGTAACGCGCGCCGCCGCGCAGGCCTGGGACGGCCAGCCGTCGCCAGCCCTCACCCGCCTCCGGCATCGGATGATCGGTCCCGTCGAGGACAAGTTTCACATCCTTGGCGGTCGGAGCCCAGAAGGCGAACCTGACCCCGTCCTTCGACACTTCGCTGCCGAAGGCCATGCTGTGGGCGCGCCGCATCAAGCCACCATCTTCCGTTTCTCGCGTTCGCCGCGGTCCGTGAGCGTCCGTCGCACCTTGCAGAAGACGGCGCGCACCGTGTTGTTCCCTGCGGCGTCACCGTCGAGGTAAGGCGTGGCTTGGCTGCGACAACCACCGAGCGAAAGAGTTTTGTGCACCGCACAGGGTTGGCGGATCCATGATCGCCGGCCCGACATTTGCCTCGGGCTCGGAAGCCGCATTCGCCGCACTCCGGGATTTGAAATGACCGAGGCAGACGCGTCCCTCGTCCTGGCCAGGGCCAAGCTGAATTTCGCTCGGAAAGGCCACGGCGAACGTTGCTGGGATGCCGACGGCGCCGACACCCGCTTGACGTCCGACTGCACGCTGCTGCCCCTGTCCGAGACGGAGCGCGAGGAGTTCCTCGAACAGGCGCGCCACGAGCTTCGGCAGGAAGCTTCCGCGTCCTGACTGTGCGCCTCGCTCGCGTTCGGAGGGGGCGTGTGGTCAGGCCCTGTAGGCGGAGGCGGGCCTCGCCCGCAGGACGTAGACGGCCTGCGCGTCGAGGCGCACGCCGGCCCCCGGCGGAAAGAGGGCTTGGCCGGCCGGCACCGCGCCGGTCTGCTTGGTGGTGTCGAAGACCAGGGTCCAGGGACCACCGATGATCGGCGCCAAGGTGAAGTCGCAGGGCTCCTCGGCCGCGTTGACGAGGATCAGCAGGCGGTCGGCCTGCGGCAGGTCGTTGCCGATCTGCATGCCGAAGGCCTGACGCTCGGGATCGGACCAGTCGCCATCCGCCATTTCGGTACCGCCCGGCGCGAGCCAGTGGACATCGCGCAAGGGTCCGTTCTCCACCAGCGCGCCGGTCAGGTAATCGCGCCGGCGCAGGGCGGGCTGCTCGCGGCGCAGGCGCGTCAGATTCCCGACGAAGGTGGTGAGGCTGAGATCGGGATCGTTCTCCCAGTCCATCCAACCCGTGGGATTGTCCTGGGCGTACGCGTTGTTGTTGCCACCCTGGCTGCGCGAGCGCTCGTCGCCCATCAGGAGCATCGGCACACCCTGCGCCAGGAACACCGTCGCCAGCAGGTTGCGTTTCTGGCGGGCACGCAGATTGAGGATGACCGGATCGGTCGTCTCGCCCTCGACGCCGTAATTGCGCGAGAGGTTGTGTCCATGACCGTCGCGATTGTCCTCACCGTTGGCCAGATTGTGCTTTTCCTCGTAGGCCACGACGTCGGCCAGGGTGAAGCCGTCATGCGAGGCGGCGAAGTTGATGCTCGACAGCGGCCAGCGGCTGGACGCCGCGAAGATCTCGCGCGAGCCGGACAGCCCCTGGGTGACCTTGGCGAGCGTCCCCCGGTCGCCCCGCCAGAAGCCCCGGATGCTGTCGCGGAACTGGTCGTTCCATTCGCTCCAGCCGCGGGGATAGCCACCGAGCTGGTAGCCGCCCGGGCCGATGTCCCAGGGTTCCGCGATCATCTTCACGTGGGCGAGGACGGGGTCCTGGGCCACGGCCTGAAAGAAGGCGGCCTTCGGGCTGAAATCGTGCGGATTTCGCCCGAGGCTCGTCGCTAGGTCGAACCGGAAGCCCGCGACGCCGTAGGCCGTCACCCAGTGGCGCAGGGAGTCCAGCACCATCTGCATCACCCGCGGATGGTCGAGGTCAAGGGTGTTGCCGCAGCCGGTGCAGTCGATTTCCTCGCGGCGGTTCTCCGGCTTGAGCTTGTAGTAGCTCGCATTGTCGACACCGCGGAACGACAGGGTCGGGCCGGTGTGATCGGCCTCGGCGGTGTGGTTGTAGACGACATCGAGGATTACCTCGATATCCGCGGCGGCGAGTTCGCGGATGGCCGCGCGGAGGCCCCCGATTCCCGACGGCCCCCGATAGCGTGGATCGGCGGCGAAGTAGTTCAGCGGCGAATAGCCCCAGAAATTGACCAGGCCCTTCTCGACGAGGAAGCGGTCGTCGGCGAAGGATTGGATGGGCAGAAGCTCGATGGCGGTCACGCCGAGCTTCAGGAGGTGTTCGATGATGGCCGGATGAGCGAGGGCCGCATAGGTGCCGCGGGCCGCCTCTGGTACGTCGGGATGCGTCTGGGTGAGCGCCTTGACGTGCGCCTCGTAGATCACGGACTGAGACAGGGGCCGGCGGACCGGGCTCACCGCAAGGTCTGGCACCTCCGGCGGCGTGACGATCCCGCGCGGCATGAATGCAGCGCTATCGCGCCGGTCGATCTGGTCGGCTCTTTGCAGGCCCCGCCGGTGACCGTAGAGCGAATCGTGCCAGCGGATTCGACCTTGGATGTCGCGGGCATAGGGATCGAGCAGGAGCTTGGCGGGATTGAACCGGTGCCCCTGCGCCGGATCCCAGGGCCCATGGACGCGGTAGCCGTAGAGTTGGCCCGGGAAGACTCCGCGGAGATAGCCGTGCCAAACGTCGTCCGTGCGGCACGGCAGGCGGATGCGGCGGGTCTCGTG
This sequence comes from Methylobacterium sp. Leaf104, assembly GCF_001422885.1. Lineage (GTDB taxonomy): Bacteria > Pseudomonadota > Alphaproteobacteria > Rhizobiales > Beijerinckiaceae > Methylobacterium. The sequence continues at coordinate 91,128 of NZ_LMMZ01000037.1, forward strand.
GCGCTCGCCCGGGTCGAACAGGCACAGGTCGACGGCCGTGGCGTTCTCCGAGAACAGCGCGAAGTTTACCCCGCGTCCATCAAAATGCGCGCCGAGCGGCGCCGGTACGCCGTCATCGACGCCGATCATGTGGTCAGAAGCGATCAAGACGCTGGTGCCGTCCCGAAGTTAGGCGCCGCCTGGCGCCGCCGAAAGATCATTCTGCCGCGGCTGCGGTACGGGGCGGCTCGCGTTCGATCGTCCGGAAATTCTCGAGTTCTGCCATGAAGTTGCGCGCCCACCAGTCGACATCCTCACGCGTCATGCGTTCGACCATGGGCTTCCAGCGCTCGAGGCGCTCTCCGCGCGGCATGTAGAGGGCCGTGCGGATCGCCTCGGCGACCTCGAACCGGTCGTAGGGATTGACCAGGAGCGCCTCAGGCAATTGCCGCGCCGCGCCCGCGAACTTCGATAGGACGAGGACGCCGGGATCTTCCTCGGTTTGCGCGACGACGTACTCCTTGGCGACGAGATTCATGCCGTCGCGCATCGGAGTCACGAGGCCGACCCTGGCGGCCCGGTAGAGCCCGGCCAAGACCGGCCGCGGATAGGCCTTGGTGACGTACTGGATCGGCGTCCAATTTGGCTCCCCGAGGGTGCCATTGATATGACCGACGGTCTCGTTCACTTCGCGACTGAGGTCCTCGTATTCCGGGACCTCCGTCCGCGACTTGGGAGTGATCTGGAGGTAGACGACGTTCCCGCGCTGGTCGGGATTCGACGCAAAGAAGCGGTCCACTGCCTCCATGCGCTCGGGCACACCCTTGGAATAGTCCAGGCGGTCGACACCGATGAGGAGCTTGCGGGTGCGCAGGCCCGCCATGGTCTCGCGGACGGTCCGGTTCGAGCCCGCGTTTTCCGCCGCTTCCTTGAAGCCAGCCACATCGATGCCGATCGGGAAGCTGCGGATGCGCGTGCGGCGCCCGTCCACCATCAGTGACCCGCCACCCAGCGGGATCGCCCGCAGCTCGTCGATGAGATTGCGGGTCAGGTTGTGCACGTCCGGGTCGGTCTGCAGGCCGATCAGGTCGTAATCCGCGATGCCGCGCAGGAGATCGCCACTGGCGGGAAGCGTGTTGAAAACGTCGGCCGCCGGCCACGGGATGTGGTGGAAGTAGCCGATCGGGTTCGCGATTCCGAGACCGCGAAGCTCGGAGGCGAGCGGGAGCAGGTGGTAGTCGTGAACCCAGATGATGTCGTCGGGCTCGACGAGGTTCGCTAGGGCGCGGGCGAAGATGCGGTTCACGCGCTGATAGCCGGCGTAATCGGAACGTGAGAACGCGCCGAGCCCGAGCCGATAATGCATGATCGGCCAGAGCGCCCGATTGGCGAAGCCGCTGTAATATTCCCGGTGATCCTGGGGTGACAGATCGACTACAGCGTAACTGATATGGCCCCGATCGATGAGGGTCGGCTCGCTGGACGGGTTCTCGACGACATTCCCGCTCCAGCCGAACCAGAGCCCTTCATAGGCTGTGAAGGCCTCCTTGACGGCCACCGCGAGGCCGCCTGCTGCGACGGCCTTGCCCCCTTCCTCAGGGATAGCAACGCGGTTCGATACGATGACGAGACGTGCCACGAAGCCGGCTCCGGTCCTCACGGGTCTCGCGCAGACGTGCGCTCGACCAGACTGATACATTGGGTGAACGCGCGGAAGCCGAGCGCGATCCGTCGATGCAGCCAAGCGCGTTCGATGGACCCGGGTCAAGACCTGAATGTCCGGGGTTCACGGCAAACAAAGCTCCGCGGAAACCCATTCCGCCCGGTTCCACCACGCCACAATGCACCTTGCGGACCACGCACGATACCTTCGCCTGAAGCCTCTAAGGTCAAGCTTCGGCGTCCTACGCCACGCCAGGTGAACGGCGGCTGACGCGCGACCGATCGGGCCGTGCCGGATGCGCGGTCGGTGCAGGCGGAACCCTGCCTCTCCCGCTGCTGTTTAACCGTCGCAAACGCCAGATCTTTCAATCTCGTGCCGAGGAGTATCACCGTGACCGCAAATCAATCCCCAGGTCCCACGGGCGCGGAGCCGGCGAACCCAACCGCCGACTGGAAGGCCCTGCGCGGCGACGTCGAGGGGATCGCGGACGTGGCGGCCGAGCGCGGCCGCACATTCGTCGAGGCGGCCCGCTCGCATGCGACCGACTACATCGACCAGCGCAAGGGCGATGCCGCCCGTTCCGTCACCGATCTCGCCAAGTCGGTACGGGAATCGAGCAAGACCTTCGAGGCTCAGCCGAACATCCGCGCGTTCTTCGACAGCGCCGCCGACGGCCTCGAGCATCTCGGGACGTCGATCGAGGAGCGCAGCTTCTCCGAGTTCTACGAGGATGCCGAGGCCTTCGCGCGCCGGGCGCCGGTCGCGGTGGCGGTGGCCACCTTCCTCACCGGTTTCGTCGTGGCCCGCTTCATCAAGTCGACGAGCGCTGCACCCCTGACCGACACCTACCCGACCCACAACCGTCTCTAAGGGCCGCTCGATGACCACCGGTCCGCAATCCAGCATCCAGGGCCTGATCGGCGACGCCCTGCGGGAAACGAACGAACTCGCCCGGAAGGAGATCGCCCTCTTCCGCAACGAGATGACGAGCAACGTCCGCGCGCTCTTCATCGGCCTCGGCCTCCTCGTCGGCGCCGCCGTGTTCGGCGTCGTCGCCCTCTTCGTCCTCGTGGATGCCCTGGTGAAATGGCTCGCCACCGTCGTCCACTCGGAGGCGCTGGCCGCCCTGATCGTCGGCGGCGTTCTCCTCGTCGTCGCCGTGGCCCTGGCCCTCATCGGCCGGAACGCCATGTCGCTCTCGACCCTGGCGCCCGTCCGAACGACCCGACAGGTCCGCGAAGACGCCCGTACATTGTCTGAGAGGGTCTCGGGATGACCGAATCTTTGAACGAACTCGAGAAGGACATCGAGGCGAGCCGTGCCCGCCTCGATCAGACCATCGACCAGATCCAGGAGAGGCTGTCGGTCTCCAGCATCGTCGACGAGATGTTGGGCAATGCCCGCCGAACTCCGCTCAGCGGTGCCTATGACGGAGCCCTGGAAGCCGTCCGGCGCAATCCGGTTCCGGTGCTGCTGATCGCGGCGGGCGTAGGTTGGCTCGTCCATCGCATGTCGACGAACAAGACCAACCCGGCGCTTCGGCGGCGCGCGCGTCTCGCCACCGACGCGCTGCCGGTGACGAAGACGGGTGCCGACCGCGTCTACGACCCGGATCTCCCGACCCAGCACCCCGTCAACCACCTCGCGAGCGAGACCCAGATCTGAGCCGCCACGGCCGATCCCAAGAGACTCGATCCGGCCCGCGCGGCCTTCGCCGACCCTCAGGAGTGTCCCATGAGTTCGACCCAGAAGCCCGGTGACGAGCACCGCTCGCTCCCCGACGACATCGCTCTCGCCGCCGGCATGCCGCGTGGTCACCAGACCGAGGGCTCCCTGCACGACGTGCCCAGCCCGGGTTCGCACCACACCGGCACGCAGACCCACAGCATCTACGCGGAGGGGTCGCACGGCTCCTCCGCGACCGACGCAGTCAAAGCACGGGCCGGCGACGTCCGGGACCGGGCCGCCGAGACCGCGAGCGACGTCCGTGACCAGGTCTCCGGCACCGTCCAGAACCTGCGCGATCGCGCCTCGGACGCCTACGACGATGCCCGGAGTTGGGCATCGGACACGCGCGAGGAAGGGCGCCGCCGCGTCAACGACTTGAGCGAGCGCGGCAGCGCTCGCATTCAGGACGGACGGTCCGCCGTCGAGGACTTCGTGTCCGAGAATCCGCTACTCGTCGGCGTCGTCGGCCTCGCTGCCGGTCTGCTCATCGGGGCGCTGCTTCCCCGGACCCGTACGGAGGACGAGAATGTCGGACCCTGGGCGGACGAGGTCCGGGACCAGGGGCTGCGCTACGCCCGCGATGTCACCCATCGCGGCCGCGAATTCGTCGCCAGTGCCCTCGACCCCGAAAATCTGAACGCCGCCGTCCAGCGGGCCACCGGCAGCGACGAGCCGGTCACGGCTTCGCCGGCTTCGGCTCAGAGCCCCGCCTCGAAGCCGCACTGAGCAGCGACACCATCCGAAGCGCCCGGAATCGAGGGGCGGCACGCAATCCGTGCCGCCCCTTTCGTCGTTCCGACGATGTTGCGTTCGGGAAGGTCCCACCACCCTCGACGATGCAAAGCGGAGCCGTTATCGGGTAAGCCATGAAGATTGCCGATTGCGAAATCCTCATCCTGCCGGGCTATGCCGGGTCCGAAGACGAGCACTGGCAGGCGCGCTGGGCAGAACGGCTTTCGACCGGGCGGATCGTTGTCCAGGATGACTGGCTTCATCCCGATGCGAAGGCTTGGCGGGCGCGAATCGTCGAGGCGGTGAACGCGGCGACCAAGCCCGTCATCCTCATCGCCCACAGCCTCGGCGTGGTGGCCGCCGTCCAGGCAGCTCCGGGCTTCACGCTCGGCGCGGTACGCGGCGCACTCCTCGTCGCCTTTCCGGATGTGGAGACGACGCCGAACCTCCCGGCGAGCGTGACCGCCTTCGCGCCAGTTCCACGTGATCCCCTGCCCTTCCCGTCCCTCGTGGTCGCGAGCCGCAACGATCCTTACTGCAGCTACGCCCGCGCCGAGGACTTCGCCTATGCCTGGGGCGCCGTCGTGGTGGATGCCGGGGAATCCGGCCACATCAACGTGGCGAGCGGGCACGGCCCGTGGCCCGAAGGACTGATGCGCCTCGCCGGCTTCATGAAGACCCTCTAGCGTTCAGCCCTTCGCCTCGTCCGCCACGGGCTTCAGAAACTCGCCAGCCACGTCGGACAGGCGCGGGGGCGCTTCCCGCACGAATGGCAGGGGCCGGCACACCGCCATCGCGGCGAGACCGAATCGCGCGGTCATCAGGCCGTTCAGCACACCTTCGCCGAGCTTGGCAGAAACCCGCGCGGCGATGCCGAGTCCGAGCACCTGCTGAATCATGCTCTCGCCGACGGCCATGCCGCCGGTGACCGTGAGATGGGCGAACGCCGCCCGTGCCAGGCGCACGAAGCCGAGGAAGCCCGGCCGGCCCCCATAGATCGTCGCGATCCGACGCAGCAGGCGCACGGCGGCGAAGATCACGAAGGCGACGTCGACGATGGCGCGCGGACTGAGCGCGGTCACCGCCGAGACCTGCTTGGCCGCTGCCGCGATAGCGTTGCGGACCTGTCGATCGAGAGGCACGAGCAGTTCGTGCTCGGCGAGCCCGATGCGGTCGTCGACATCGAGAATCGCATCGCCCAGGGTCGCGAGGCGGCCGCGGCCCGCCGCCAACGCGGTCCGGTCGGCGTAGAGCCCCGTGAGATCGCGGACCACGGCCTGGGCCGCGGAATGGTCGCGCGTCGCGATCGCCTCCATCGCCTTCGCACGGACCCGCTCGATCTGGCGCTCTCGCCAGGTTCCCGAGAGCTCCCGGGCGACGAGGGCCAGGAAGGCGATGCCGGCGACCGCGAGCAGGACCAGTGCGACGGCGCCGAGCCAGGGCGCCGCGCTGAACAGGTCGGCGATCAGGCGTTCCACCGACAGGCCGACGCCGAGGGAGACGAGGCCTCCGAGAGCGACGAGGAGCAGGCTGAGCCAGGGCGCGCGCGCCTTCGGCGCCACCGGCACCGCCACACCGTCGGCGGCATCGACGATCTCGAAGGGCTCCTCGACGATGCGGACCTGGGACGGAGTGGCCGGGGGTGGCGCGACGCCGTCGGCGACTTCCTCCGGAGGTGCGGAGGGAATGCGGAAGGCGCGCGGGCGGTTGGTGGAGCTCATGGATGGGGTTTCCCGGGACGCCTCAGGCGAGCTTGTCGCCGATGAGGAACTGCATGGCGCGGTCGAGACGAATCTGCGGGAGGGCGCCTGGCCGGCCAAGCGCGTCGGCCTTCACCAGCGGCGGCCGAAATCGCGGAAAGCGCAGGGAGCCGGGCGGCACCGCCCCCTCCAGAACCGATTCCGACCGCTGCGGCAGTTCGCCCGGGAAGATCGCGGCCTCGCTGAGGCCGTCGAAGACCTCGTCGCCGACGCGCTCGCCGGATTCGGGCGTGCCCGACACCGCGCGCAGGATCTCGTCGCCGTCGTGCACGGTGGTTTCGCGGGTCGCCCGGACCGAGGCCAGGGCGACGGTGCCGACCCGCGCGCCGGCCGCCTCGGTGCGCCGCATCGCCCGCGAGACGAGGAGGCGCAGCAGCGCGTCGAGGCGGTCGTGGCTGGTCTGGTGCAGGTGGTCCGCCTTGGTGGCAGCGAACAGGATGCGCTCGGCCCGCGGGGCGAACAGCCGGGACAGGATGGTGTTGCGCCCGATGCGGAAGCTGAGGAGAACCGCATCGAGGGCCTCCTCCAACTCGGCCAGCGCCGCCGGCCCGGCATCCACGGCCGCCAGGACGTCCACGAGCACGATCTGGCGGTCGACCCGCTGGAAATGATTGCGGAAGAACGGCTCGACGACCTTCGCCTTGTAGGCTTCGAAGCGGCGCTCCATGAGCCCGGCCAGGCTGTCGGGAGCCAAGGTCTCGGGCAGGTTGTCGAGGGGCGCGAAGGTCAGGGCCGGCGAGCCCGCGAGGTCGCCGGGCATCAGGAAGCGTCCAGGCGGGGTGGTCGCCACCGCCTCGGGGCCGGCGCGCAGGGCCGAGAGGTAGGTCTTGAAGGCGGTGCTGGCGTGCTCGGCGACCACTTCGTCGAGGGGTGCCAGAGGGTCGAGTCCCTTCAGGGTTTCCAGCCACGGCGCCGCCATCGTGCCGCGGCCGCTTCGGCGGGTTCCCGCGATCGTCGCCCGGGACCAGGCGGTGTAGCTCTGGTCGATCAGCGCGAGGTCGAGCAGCCATTCGCCGGGATAGTCGACGACGTCGAGCATCAGGGTACCCGGCCCGGAGCGCCAGCCGCCGGCGCGCTCGTACTCGATGGCGAGGCGGAACTGGCTGATCCGGTCGGTCGAGCGCGGCCAGAGCCGCTGCTCGGTGAGCGCCGCATAGTGTTCCTCGTAGGGAAAGCGCGGGATGTCGTCGTCGGGCTGGGGTACGAGGCGCGCGCGCCGCAGCCGGCCCTCGTGCGCCGGCGCGAAGGCCGGAAGGGCATGGGCCTCGACGAGGTGGTGGATCAGGGCGGTCGTGAAGACGGTCTTGCCCGAACGCGCCAACCCGGTCACGCCGAGCCTCAGGGTCGGCTGGATCAGAAGGTCGCTCGATGCCTCGGCGAAGGCCTTGACCGCGGAACCCGCACGCGCGGCGAAGCTGTTCATGGCAACCTGTTCATGGGACCGGCGAGAGAGGGCGGTGCGGGCGCGCCGCGACGATGCCGCAGAGGTGGCGCCACCGGGACGCCGCCGCAAGGCTCAGAGGTCGAAGCTGGACGATCAGGGTGTCGTGACCGGGCCGCTCAAGGCGGCCAGGGTCGTGGCGTCCAGGCGTGCGATCGCGGCCTCGACCAGCGCCGGTCCCGCGCGCAGGGCGCCGAGTTCCACGCTGGACATCGCCAGCATCACCGGGCGCAGATTCGGCAATGGACGCCCGTCCGGGTCAAACAGCCTGAGATCGTCCTCGACCTTGAGGCCGACGCTCGCGGCGATCCGGGTGGCGTAGTTGCGGATGCGTGTCTCGTCGTTGCCGCAGAACGGCGCCGGCACGCTGAGGTCGAGAAGCGGCAGGTTGGGCAGACCGGACGCGATGGCCGGCAGCGCCGCGGATTCCGCCACGAAGCGCTCCTGCAGGCTCGCCACGGAGCCGGGTTTGGGGAGCGGCGCGCGCTTCTGCGCCGAGGGCGTAGCGCCCAGGACGGCGTTCGGCTCGACGAGCAGCACGGACGGCTTGGCGATCACCGTCGAGGGTTTGACCAGGATCTCGGACGGGCGGACCAGGAGAGCGGATTTGGATGCCGCGGCCGGCACGGGTCTCGATGGGGGCGCAGCCTTCGCCGTTGCGCGAACGGGGTTCGGACGTCCCCGCATGCGTGCGAGGGGAGACCAAGGTTGGATCCGCAGGGGACCGCCCCGTGCGGCGACTGCCGTGCGCGCGACGCCGCCGCGCGGATGGCGGGCGAGGAAGCGCGCCCGCAGCGTTCCGCCGATGCCGTGCGGTGCGACGGTCGGGGAGATCTTCGCGCCCGTCGCGCGGCGCGCCAGCGGCGGAGCCGCACCGCCGATGCGGCACTCGGCCGGAGCCCAGCGCCGCACGATGGCAAGGGCCGAGCGGCGCCCGAACTCGCGATAGTAGCGCCGCAGGAGCTGGGACGCCGCGTCTGCCCCGTCGGCCGCGGTCGCGAAGCCGGTATGCCCCTCGGCATCGGCGCCGATCTCACCGTTCCAGCGTGCTTTCTTGATGCACCAGTAATTGTTGAGCTTGACGCAACGGGCGATGAAGGCCGGCTCGGCGGCGGTGTAGCGGGCGACGAGAGCCAGCGAAGCGGGCCAGAGACCCGCGGCCGCTTCGTAGCGCCAGTTCGACACGGCCCTGGCCTCCGATTGGAAGACCGGGAACGGCGCCGGCGTGCCTTCGAACGCGGTCAGCACCGCGCTCCACTGCGACATGGCCGGCCAAAGGTCCTCGACCGTCCCCTCGAGGCGCGGCAGCAGCGTCGTGAGGACGATGAGTGTGGTCAGGAGCACGGAATCTGCGAAGCTTGATCAGGACCAGGGCAACGGCGACCGGGCGCGAAGGGTTCAATCCGCGATGTCGAGGTCCTTCGGGGCAACGAAGCGCTCCAGCCGACCGGTGCCGGCGGCGACCGAACTCCAGGCGTCGCCCTCGAAATCCAGGACCACCACGGCGGCGGTGGGGAATTCGAGCGCCAACCGGCGGCGGCCGGCCTTCTCGCCGGAGCCGGCCAGACGCATCGCCAGTTCCTGCAGTCCCGGATTGTGACCGATCATCATGAGGCTGCCCGCACTATCCGGCGTCGACCGCACCACGGCGAGCAGGGCCGTCTCCGGCGCCTCGTAGATCGACGGAACGGTCTCGGCCTCGGGTCCCTTCAGGGCCGCCCGTATCGCCTGCCAGGTCTCCCGGGTGCGCAGGGATGGCGAGACCACGACGGCATCCGGCACCAGGCCCTCGGCCGCCAGATAGGCACCCATCTGCGGCGCGGCGCGCTTGCCGCGATTGTTCAGGGGCCGGTCGAGGTCTGCGATGCCGGCGGGACGGTCGGACTTGGCGTGACGCAGGAGGATCAGGCGGCGCATACGGAAACGGACCTTCAGGAAAAACCGACGACGGGATGCGGGGCGTAGGGAGCTTCGAGGGCACTCATTTCTTCGAGCGAGAGCTCGAGGTCGACGGCTGCGACGGCGTCCGTGAGGTGGCTCGGCTTCGACGCGCCGACGATCGGGGCGGTCACGACCGGTTTCTGCAGGACCCAGGCCAGGGCAACCTGGGCCCGCGGCACGCCCCGGGCCGCGGCGATGGCCGAGACCTGCGCGACGATGGCGCGGTCGGCGGCATCGGCCGAGGCGTAGAGGGTCCGGCCGACCTCGTCGCTGTCCTGGCGCACGCTGCGAACCTCCCAATCGCGGGTCAGGCGCCCACGGGCCAGGGGGCTCCAGGGCAGCACCGCGATGTCCTGGTCGAGGCAGAGGGGCAGCATCTCGCGCTCTTCCTCCCGGTGCAGCAGGTTGTAGTGGTTCTGCATGGTGGCGAAGCGTGTCCAGCCGTAGCGGTCGGCGGTGAAGAGCGCCTTGGCGAACTGCCAAGCGTACATCGACGAGGCGCCGATGTAGCGGGCCTTGCCTGCCTTCACCACGTCGTGGAGCGCCTCCAGAGTCACTTCGATCGGCGTCCCGTAATCCCAGCGGTGGATCTGGAAGAGGTCGACATAGTCGGTGCCGAGGCGCTTCAGGCTCGCGTCGATCGACGAAAAGATCGCCTTGCGTGAGAGGCCGCCGGCATTGGGCTGACTCTTCAGGGGGAAGAAGCACTTGGTGGCGAGCACGATCGCATCGCGGTCGGCGTAGTCGCGCAGGGCGCGTCCGACGATCTCCTCACTGGTGCCGTCCGAGTAGGCGTTGGCCGTGTCGAAGAAGTTGATGCCGAGATCGAGCGCCTGCTTGATCAGTGGCCGGCTCTCGTCCTCGCGTAGGGTCCAGGGGTGAGGCCCACGCTCCGGCACCCCGTAGGTCATGCAGCCGAGGCAGAGGGGCGAGACGTCGAGGCCGGTGCGGCCGAGCTTCTTCAGTTGCATCGGGAGCGTTCCGCTGGAGGGCAGCCTGCGCAGTAGACCCGTCCTATCTGGGTCCCGCAGCCGCTCCGGGCCAGGGGCCGAGGCCCGATCGTGCGGCTCAGCCGCCGCGCTGCTCGCGCCGCATCAGGAAGGCCAACTTCTCGAACAGCCCGACATCCTGCTCGTTCTTCAGGAGCGCACCGTGCAGCGGCGGAATGAGCTTGCGGCCGTCCCGCTCGCGCAGGGTCTCGGGCGCGACGTCCTCCGAGACCAGGAGCTTGAGCCAGTCGAGCAGTTCGGAGGTCGAGGGCTTCTTCTTGAGGCCGGGCACCTCGCGGGTCTCGAGGAAGACCCGCAGGGCCTCCTCGACGAGCCGATGCTTGATGCCGGGATAGTGCACCTCGACGATGGCCTTCAGCGTGTCGGCGTCCGGGAACTTGATGTAGTGGAAGAAGCAACGGCGCAGGAACGCGTCCGGGAGCTCCTTCTCGTTGTTCGATGTGATGATGACGATCGGTCGGCGCTCGGCCTGGACCGTCTCGCCTGTCTCATAGACGTGGAACTCCATCCGATCGAGCTCGGTCAGGAGATCGTTCGGGAACTCGATGTCGGCCTTGTCGATCTCGTCGATGAGCAGAACCGGCCGCTCCGGAGCCGTGAAGGCCTCCCAGAGCTTGCCGCGCCGGATGTAGTTGCCGATGTCGGAGACGCGCGGATCGCCGAGCTGGCTGTCGCGCAGGCGCGAGACCGCGTCGTACTCGTAGAGGCCCTGCTGCGCCTTGGTGGTCGACTTGACGTTCCAGGTCAGCAGCGGCGCCCCGAGCCCCTTGGCGATCTCCTCGGCCAGCACCGTCTTGCCGGTACCCGGCTCGCCCTTCACCAGCAGCGGCCGCTCGAGCACGATGGCGGCGTTCACCGCCGTGGTCAGGTCGGAGGTCGCGACGTAGTCGGCGGTGCCGGTGAAACGCATGATGGTCCTCGCGGGGGATGGAGACGCAGGCGTCCGGGGTTGGAGCGCGGCCGGCATCCCCGCAAGGCACCGACCGCGTCGGACTTCGAGCGCTTCGATTACAGCGTCTTCCCGTCGTGCCAGACGCAGTTCGAGGCCAGGATGCCGAGGTTGACGTCCGATTTCTGCGGCTGCGGCAGGGTCTTTCCGTCCATGGCGAGGTCGATCTTGATCTCGACCTGTCCCTTGGCCTCGTTCTGGCGGCGGGAGAAGTAGCAATATTGCTGGAACGGCTGTTCCTCGTTGGCGCGGAAGTTCCAGCCGGTGACGATCTGGCCGTCCATGTAGGGCACCTGCTTGAACACCGTGAAGGTGGTGTTCACCGGGGCCTTCGAAGCCGGGGCCGCGTCGTTGCCGAGCTGGGCCTTCGTCGGGGTCGGCGCCCCGGCCGCCTTCGGCAAACCACCCTCGAGCTTGAGCACGTTGTCGGTGAGCGTGACCTCGCCCTTGGTCTTCAGGGTCACGTCCGACAGGGCGGCCTGCATGGCGGCGGCGATCTTCTCCGCCGCCGAGTCGAACTGGTTCATGTAGGCGTAGCCGTAGGACGCCGCGCCGACACCCAGGCCGGCGAGGAGCACGAAGGCGCCCGCACCGAGGGAGCGGAAGAGGAAGGCGCGCGCGGCGACGATGCGCGCCTCGGCCCGTAGGCGCCCGTTCACGCTCTGGGCGAGGACGACGTTCTCGGGGGTGCCGGGGGTATGGATACTCACGCGCCGCCCCCCGCACTGGCGGCCTGGGCCGGACCGCGCCGATCGATCGGGATCACCGCGCCGCCGGGAGCGACGGTCACCGGAGCGGTGGCCGTCGCCGCTGCGGTCGCCGGCACCGGCGGGGCGACCGCCGGCTCATCCGGCACGCCCCTCGGCTGGCTCAGAGCCATTTCCTGGCGCAGGGCGTCGGTGATCGAGTCGAGCATGTACGGGGTCGCCGCCGGGTCGACGGTGGCGCCGAGGTCGTCCTCGTCCATGAAGGTCTTGCGCACCGAGACCGCGCAGAGGGCGAGGATCGTCGAGGCGAAGGCGGCGCAGAGCGCCGGCACGAACACGAAGATGCGCAGGAAGGCGTGAACCTGCGCCTCGGACACGTCGATCGGATCGACGCCGTAGACCATCGCGGTGAAGGAATGCAGCTGCGAGCGATTCACCGAGTTGCGATAGGCCTGCTCGGCGTCCGCGACCTTGCGCTCGGCCGCACCGCGGTCGAGGTCAGCGCGGGCCTTCCGGGCCTCCTCCAGCATCTTCGTCACCGCGCCGCGATCCGATCCGGCCTTGGCGACGCTGGCGTTCAGGGTCGCGGTACGCGGGTCGGTGACGCACTTCATGTTGGAATAGCGCTGCCCCTTGCTGTTGGTGCCGTAGACGCGCTCGCAGCGCTGCGCCGGCAACCCGGCCAGCTGGCTCGCATTCTCGGCGGCGCGCTTCTCGATCTGGTCGAGTTCGGTCGTGTACTGCGCCACCCGCGCATCCGCCGCGGCGATGCGGTTGTCGATGGTGCCGCGATCGGCCTGCGCGTCCTTGAGGGCGGTCTTCGCCTTGGCGGCGTCCATCAGGCGGGGATGGAACATCATCTCGCCGAGCTGGGACACCGATTTGGTGGTCACGCCGGCCGCGAAGACGATGCCCACGATCGCCAGCATGCGGATGAAGTAGGAGCGCTGCGTCCGGGCCAGGATGCCCAGCGGCACGCGGCACAGCTCCACCGCGGCATAGACCAGCGGTGCCAGGAGCATGAAGTAGAAGGCCTGGGAGTCGCCGTCGCTGTAGACGCCGGCGAAAAGCCAGGCGCCCCACAGCGACGCGCCGATGACCATGAACTCGACGAGATAGGCGATCGAGACGTAGCCCCACTTGATGCGGTAGCCCTTCTCGATGTGCCGCTCCTGCGTCCAGCGCTCGGATTCCCGGCGCCATTCTCGGGCTTCACGTTGCACGTCGCGGTTGGGCGGCGTCTTTCGCATGGGGCACTCGTATCTCGAAACGCGACGCAGCGCGCTTAACCGTCCGTTAAGGCTTTGCCTTATGCGCATATTGTGCCGTTTTTGCGCCGCATCAGGGGTGCTGACCAGCATGGTCTCCCCATCCGAATGGTCGCAGCTCACCATTTTGTTGTTTCCGGGTGTGTGCGCTGTTGCGCCGGAGTGCCACCGGTGCCCATGGTCCGGGACGGACACACACGGGATTGCGCCGCGGCGCCCCGCCTCCGGTCCGGCGCCAGGAGACATCCCGAACCGATGACGGACGTGCACGCCGGATCCTACAAGGAAGCGATTCTGTTCCTCGTCACCGCGGGCGTGGTGGTGCCGCTGTTCCATCGGCTGCGCATCAGCCCGGTCCTGGGCTTCATCGGCGCGGGCGCGCTTCTAGGTCCCTTCGGCCTCGGGCGCTTCGCCGAGACGCATCACTGGGTCTCGACCTTCACCATCGCGAACCGCGCGGAGATCGCCCACCTCGCCGAGTTCGGCGTCATCTTCCTGATGTTCATGATCGGGGTGGAGCTCTCCTGGGAGCGCCTGCGAACGCTGCGCCGCCTCGTCTTCGGGCTCGGCTCGATCCAGGTCCTCGCCTCCTCCGCCGTCATCGGCGCGATCCTGCTATCCCTCTCGGTGCCCCTCGCCGCCGCGATCATCGTCGGCCTCGCCCTCGCCCTGTCCTCCACGGCGATCGTGCTGCCTGTGCTGGCGGACCAGAAGCGGCTCAACACGCCGGCGGGGCGCGCCAGCTTCGCCGTCCTGCTGTTCCAGGACCTCGCGGTCGCCCCCGTCCTGTTCGCGATCGCGGTGCTCGGCCGCAACGACGGCTCGGATGTGGGCGGCGCCCTGGCCCTCGCCCTCGGCCAGGCAGCCGTCGCCATCGTGGTCATCGTCGTGGTCGGGCGCGTGGCGCTCCGGCCGCTGTTCCAGCTGGTGGCCCGGACGCGCTCGCCCGAGCTGTTCATGGCGGCCTGCCTCCTCGTCATCATCGGCACCGCCGTAACGGCCGCCGCCGCCGGCCTGTCGATGACGCTGGGAGCCTTCGTGGCCGGGTTGCTCCTGGCCGAGACCGAGTATCGCCGCGCCATCGAGGCGACGATCGACCCGTTCAAGGGCCTGCTGCTGGGCGTGTTCTTCGTCTCCGTGGGCATGAACCTCGATCCGGCCCAGCTCATGTCGGCGCCGGGCGCGGTGCTGGGGCTGGCCCTGGCGCTGATCCTGATCAAGGGCACCGTCATCGTGCTCGCGGCGCGCTTCCTCAAGCTCTCACGGGCGGTGGCGATCGAGGCGGCCCTGCTGCTGGGACCCGGCGGGGAGTTCGCTTTCGTTCTGATCGGCGGCGCGCTGGCCGGCGGGCTCGTCCCGGAGGAGGTCGGACAGGCGGCCCTGATCGTCACCACCGTGACCATGATCGCGATTCCGGCGCTCGCGGTCCTGGCCCGCCGCATCGGCAAGCGGCTCACCGTCGCGCAACTCGGCCGCGCCCGGGCAGAGCCGGTGCCGGACCGCCAGCAGAACCGCGTCATCATCGCAGGCTACGGCCGGGTCGGACGCCTGGTGGGCGAGATGCTGGTGCGGCACAAGATCCCCTACCTCGCCCTCGATGCGGACGCGGCCCGGGTCTCGGAACATCGCCGCCTCGGAAATCCGGTCTATTTCGGGGATTCGGCCAATCCCGAATTGCTGCGGCGCTGCGACATCGCCAATGCCCGCGCCCTCGTCGTCACCCTGGACAATCCGCGGGCGGTCGAGGCGGTCGTGGAGGCAGCGCGGGCCGAGCGGCGCGACATCACCATTGTGGCGCGGGCGCGCGACGCCCGCCATGCCACCGCCCTCTATGAGATGGGCGTGGACGATGCCGTTCCGGAGACGATCGAGGCTTCGCTCCAGCTCTCCGAGGCCGTCCTCGTCGATGTCGGGGTCCCGATGGGCCTCGTGATCGCCTCGATCCACGAGCGGCGCGACGAGTACCGGGCGATGCTGAAGAAGAAGGAGACCGAAGTCCGCCCGGCCTTCCGTGCCCGCCGGACCGTCGGCAAGGGCGTCGAGACGCGGGAGCCGCCGGCTGCCGCCGACGAGGGCAAATCGGTGGTCAAGAGCGCCTGAGAGGCGTTCCGAAACGCTTCAGAGCAGCCGACCCTGTCCGCGGGACGGCATCACCGGCGCGGTCAGCGGGGCGGAGCCGGAGGGCGTCTGCGCGCCGGAAGCCTTGCCCGGCCCGGACTTGATGCCGGGCGGCGGTTTCGGCGCGGCCGGCTTCAGGGCATCGGGGGGCTTCTTTGCCCGCGGCTTGGCGCGGCGGACGGTGGGATGCGCGGAGGGCTCCATGCCCGGCGCGTAGCTACAGCGGTAGACGATCTCGTCAGGCGGCCCGAGACCGGTGTCGAGCGGGATCGTCACTGTATCGTCGTTGAAGCGCCATTTGCGTGTGCCCTTATCCCAGTAGAGCCAGATCGTCGTCGGGTGGCCCTGGACCGAGAAAATCGCCGCCTTCTTGGACAACGCCCGGATGGTGCGCGGCTCGTACATCCCCTTCGCGCGGTAGGCGTCCGCGAAGGAGGCGGGCTGACGGTCGATGAAGGTGTTGCGCACCACCTGAATCGTCGCGCCCGGTTCGGAGAGGAACCGCTTGAAATCGCTCAACGAGCGCAACGCGAGCGCCATGTCGGTCACTCCTAACTCTACCCGTAGACCATGCGCCCTGACGACTTGTCCTGACTTGCACGAGACCGTGCGGACAAGATGTTCGATTCAGATGACAAGTCCTGTTCGCCGGAATAACGTCCGCATGGCGCTATCAACAGAAAACCGGGGTTATACCCAGTTTAACGTATGTGAACCGGTCCTGCGCCGGTCGCGGACGGCCCCTTGACCCCGATCGCGGCTTCCCGCGTTGTCGCGCCATGCTGCTCCAGTTCTTCTCCGCTCTGCGCGAGGCCAAGGTCCCCGTCACCCTGCGGGAATTCCTGACGCTCCTCGAGGCGCTCGACCGCGACCTCGCCGAGAAGCGCGTGGAGGAATTCTACCTTCTCGCCCGCACCGCCCTGGTGAAGGACGAGCGAAACCTCGACCGGTTCGACCGTGTGTTCGGCACCGTCTTCGAGGGCATCGAGACCCTGGGCCAAGCGACGGAACCGACGGCGATTCCCGAGGAATGGCTGCGCAAGCTCGCCGAGAAGTATCTCTCCGACACCGAGAAGGCGGAGCTCCAGGCGCTCGGCTGGGACAAGCTGTTCGAGACCCTGAAGCAGCGCCTCGCCGAGCAGCGCGAGCGCCACCAGGGGGGGTCGAAATGGATCGGCACCGGCGGGACTTCGCCGTTCGGCGCCTACGGCTACAACCCCGAGGGCATCCGGATCGGCCAGGACGGCAACCGCAACTTCCGCGCGGTGAAGGTCTGGGACAGGCGCGAGTTCAAGGACCTCGACGATACGGTCGAGCTCGGCACCCGGAACATGCGCGTGGCCCTGCGTCGGCTGCGCCGCTTCGCACGCACCGGGGCGGCGGACGAACTCGACCTCGACGGCACGATCCGGGAGACGGCGGCGAAGGGCTACCTCGACGTGAAGCTCCGGCCCGAACGGCGCAACGCCGTGAAGGTGCTGCTGTTCCTCGATGTCGGCGGCTCGATGGACTGGCACGTGGCGCTCGCCGAGGAGCTGTTCTCAGCCGCCCGCTCGGAGTTCAGGCACTTCGAGCACTTCTACTTTCACAACTGCCCCTATGAGCGCGTCTGGCGCGAGAACCGGCGCCGGCACGACGAGACGCTGCCACTCCTCGACCTGCTGCGCACATACCCGCCGGACTATCGCGTGGTGTTCGTGGGCGACGCCTCCATGAGTCCCTACGAGATCGCCATGGCGGGCGGCTCGGTGGAGCACTGGAACGAGGAGCCGGGCGAGGTCTGGCTGCGCCGCATCCTCGATCGATTCCCGAAGGCCGTCTGGCTCAATCCCGTGCCTGCGGAGCACTGGGCCTACACGCAGTCGATCGGGATGGTCCGCCGCCTGATGGGCGAGCGCATGTTCCCGCTCAACCTCGAGGGCATCGACGGCGCCATGCGCGCGCTCGTTCGCTGACGCGCGAAGCGGGTCTCGATGTCCGGAATGAATGGAGCTTCGATGGCGGATTCGCTGCCGCAGGGCGGGTTCGCGCCGCTCGTTCCCGAACTCGATGTCCGCGACCTGGCGCGGAGCCTGACGTTCTGGTGCGACGGGCTCGGCTTCACGATCGCCTATGAACGGTTCGAGAGGGGCTTCGTCTATCTCGAACGCGAGGCCGCTCAGGTAATGCTGAACGTGGTCAATGGAAATTGGACGACCGCGCCCCTCGAGCCGCCCCTCGGCCGGGGCATCAACCTGCAGATCGCGGTGCGGTCGACGGCCGAAATCATCGCGCGCCTCAACGCCCTCGACTGGCCGCTGTTCAGGCCGTTGCACGACGCCTGGTATCGGGCGGGCCGCGAAGAAGTGGGATGCCGGCAGTTCCTCGTGCAGGATCCGGACGGCTACCTCCTCCGCTTCGGCGAAAGCCTCGGCCGTCGTCCGTTCAGCCCTGACGGGCCGGCGTCGTGACGCTGAGGCCGTCGAGCTCGGGCGTGATCCGGATCTGGCAGCACAGGCGCGAGGTCGCGCGCACATCGGAGGCGAAGTCGAGCATGTCCTGCTCCATCGCCTCGGCGGGGCCCACCACCTCGGCCCAGGCCGCATCGACATAGACATGGCAGGTGGCACAGGCGCAGGCGCCGCCGCATTCCGCATCGATGCCCGGGACATTGTTGCGGATCGCCGCTTCCATCACGGTCGATCCCACGTCGCCCTCCACGGTCCTGGCCGTTCCGGCATGGTCGACGTAGGTGATCTTGGGCATCGGGGGCTCCGGGCTCGGACAACGCGTAGAACGGCCGGTTGTGCGGCGCACCGCCTGCCTTGAAGGGGCAGGCCTCCGAATGCAAGCGCGCTCGCCGACCGGGCAAGGATTCTTGCGCTTACGCCGCAGAGGCTCCGCCGTTCCATCGGGCCGCCGCGACGCGACGTCCGAGCCGGCCCGGTCAGGGCTTCTGCGGGAGGGCCGCGAGGGTCTCGGTCACCGCAGCGGCGAGTTCATCGCAGGCGGCGGCGGTACCGGCGCGGAGCGCGTCCTCGACCGCGGCCGACGACAGGGTGACCCTGTCCGCGCCGATCCCGAGGGCCGATCCCTTCAGGGTATGGGCGAGGTCGGCCCGTTCAGCGGTCGGCGCGCCCGCATCGACAATGCCCGGCAACAGGCGCCGACACTGGGCGGCGAAGAGCACGAGCAGTTCGGCGGCGAGCTCGGCATCGCCGAAGGTCTGCCGCGCGAGGTGTTCGGCGTCGAGGAGCGCCGCCCCGGGCACGTCGCGGGAATTCGGATCTGACAAAGCGTCCCCTCGTTCCGGCGGGGGCCATCCAGGCTATCCACAGCTGAGCCCCGCCGCCGTTCGCTTCCGTTTACGCGTTGAGGCATCATGCAGAAAGACGACGGCGCGGTATCGGCCCCGGGCTTGGTAACCATTCCGTTAAGGTTTTTTGGGCACTGCGGCGGGCTCGGGTATCGGAGCTTCGTGCCGAAGTCTAAAGTTCCTTGGTAAATTGGTAAAAGTAACCTTGATCGACGGGCGCGGCCGTGGATCGGGATACGCGTAACGAGGCGTTGTATGGCCACGGAAAAGAAGCTCAAGGATCCGGCCGAGGCGGCTCTGTCGGCGATCGAGCAGGCTCTCAACCTCGACGCTTTCGCTCAGGGCGACGAGGCATCACGGGTGGAACCCCGCCTTCCGGACGTCGGCGACAGCGACCCTCTTCGCGACCCCAGCGGTCGGCTCGCGCCGCCGCGCCTCGACCTCGACCAGCCGCTCGCCTCGGACCTGCCTCCGCCGGACCGCAACCGTCCGCGCCGGGAAGGCGGTCTGCTGCCGCCCGACCGCTCGATGGTCGCCAACGACGACCGCCAGAACATCGGCATCCTGCAGCAGACCCTCCGCATCCGCCCGTCGCGCACGCCCTACCTCGTCGCCGCCGTCGCCGGTGCCCTCTGGATCGGCGGCCTGCTCGCCCTCGCCTGGGTCCAGTCCTCGGGCGACTTGCGCGGTTTCTTCCAGGGCCTGACCGCGATCCAGGGCGCCGTCGCCGCGACCGCACTGGTCGGACCGGTCGTCCTGTTCGCCATCATGGCGATGCTCGCGGTCCGTGCCCAGGAGATGCGCCTCGTCGCGCGCGCCGTGGGCGAGGTCGCGATCCGTCTGGCCGAGCCGGAGAACTTCTCGACCGACGCGGTGCTCACCATGTCGCAGACCGTCCGGCGCGAAGTCGCGGCGGTCGGCGACGGCGTCGAGCGAGCGCTCGCCCGGGCCGGCGAACTGGAGACCCTGGTGCGCGGCGAGATCGCCACCCTCGAGCGGGCCTATTCCGACAACGAAATCCGCATCCGCTCGCTCGTCGACGAGCTCGTCGCCCAGCGCGAGTCGATCATCGCCAATGCCGAGCGCGTGCGCGGCGCCATCACCGGCAGCCACCAGAGCCTGACCGCCGAACTCGACGGAGCGGCCGAGCGGATCGTCTCCGCGGTCAACGGTGCCGGCGACCGGGTCACCAGCGCCCTCGACGCCCGCAGCGAGGCCATTACGTCCGCCCTCGGAGACCGCGGCGACGCGATCACCGCCGCCCTCGGCGAAGCCGGCGACCGCGTGGTCGAGCTGGTCTCCGGCCGCGGCGACGACCTCGTCCAGCGCCTTGCCTCCACCAGCGAGGGCGTGCGCGGCAGCCTCTCGGAGGTCGGCAACGCGCTCACGCAATCCCTCGAAACGCGGGCCGAGGAGGTCACCCGGGCCTTCGAGCGTACCGGCGGCATCCTCACCACCACCCTGGCCGAGAATGCCGGGCAGGTGGCGCGCACCCTCGCCCAGACCGGCTCCGAGGTCATCGAGGCCCTCAACCGCCAGGGCGGCGAAGTCCGCCAGACCTTCGAGCTCTCCGCACGCGGTCTGGAGGAGACCTTCCTGACCCGCGGTTCCGAACTGACGGCCCAGTTCTCCTCCACGGGCGGCGAGATCACCGCGCGCTTCGCCGAGACGGCCGATGCCCTGCGATCCCACTTCGCGGAGACGGGCGCCGCGCTCACGCACGACATCGCCGCTCGCGGCGATGCCCTGCGCAGCGAGATCGAGATTGCCGGCACCGGCGTGTCCGCCCTCATCGAGGCTCGGGCCCGCGAGGCCCAGACCGGTCTCGCCGCGGCCGCCGGCAGCATCATCGAGACCTTCACGGCCCGCGCCGACGGCGTGCGCGATGATCTGATCCGTTCCGTGGACGGGATCGCCTCCGGCCTCGACAGCCAGGGCGGCGTCCTGGCCGAGCGTATCGAGACCGCCGCTTCCCGTTTGCACGAAACGATCACGGTCCATGGCTCCGAGGTCTCGAACCTGTTCGAGACCCGCGGCCGCGACACGCAGGCGGGCCTCGCGCTCGCCGCAAGCACCATCATCGAGAGCTTCGGCGCTCGCGCGGACGCCCTGCGCGAAACCCTGATCGGCTCCGTCGAGGACGCGACCGCCCGCCTCGACGAACGCGGCGGCACCCTGGCCGAGCGCATCGAGGCCGCGGCCAACCATCTTCGGGAGACGATCGACGCCCATGGCGGATCGGTCTCCGAGCGCATCGACGCGTCCGGCCGCGAGGCCCAGGCCGCCCTCGCGCTCGCTGCCACCGCCATCGTGGAGACTTTCGGCAACCGTGCCGGCGGCGTCCGCGATGATCTCCTGCGCTCGGTGGAAGGCCTCGCCAACGGCCTCGACCAGCATGGCGCGGCTCTGGCCGAGCGCATCGAGACGGTGGCAAGCCAGCTGCACCGGACCGTCACGGTCGAGGGTGCGAACCTCGAGGCGACCCTGGGGGCGACCGGCGACCGCGTCGGAGAGCTCGTGCGCATCAGGACGCAGGAAGCGACCGGGACCCTCGAAGGCGCCCTTTCGGCCCTTGGGCACACCTTCGAGACACGAGCCTCGGAGGCCGTGGACAGCCTGCGCGCGACGGCTGCCCACCTCGACGAGCAGATCGGCAGCCGCACGGCGGAGGCCGCCGACACCTTCCGCCGCAGCGCGGAGGAGACCACCGTCGCCCTCGGCGCCAGCACCACGGAGGCCGCGCAGTCGCTGCGTCGCGCTTCCGCCAGCGCCACGGGCGAGCTCGAAGCCCGCACCGTCGAGGCGGTGCAGATCTTCGAGAAGCGTCTCGCCGCCACCTCCGCCGACCTGGCGGCTCGGACCACCGAGGCGGCCGAACTCCTGCGCAACGCCGCCGACGGACTCGGTGGCACGGTCGGCACCAGGGCCCAGGCGTCGATCGAAGCCCTGCGCGGGACCTTGGACGCCGTCAACGACGAACTCGCCCGTCGCGCCGAGGAAGCGGCCGGCACGATCGCCCGCGCGGCCGACGGCCTCGGCGGCGACCTCATCGCCCGCATCCGCGACATCGAGACCGTCTTCGGCGACCACGGCCGGACCCTCGGCGACCTCATCGCCGCCCAGGCTCAGGAGGCTCAGTCGCAGCTGGCCAATACCGGCCGCGACATCGTCCTCGCCGTCACCGCCCAGGGGGCACGCGTCAACGACGCCCTCAACCAGACCGGCGCGAGCTTCGCCGACACCACCGAGACCCGCGTCCAGGCCATCGACCGCGTGCTCAACGACCGCCTCGCGACCCTGCAGGAGACCATCGCCCGCGGTGACATCCTCGCCGAGCGCATCTCCCGCGACACCGCCGCCCTCACCGAATCCGTGACGGGCCGCCTGGAGGAAATGGACCGCGTCATCACGATCCAGGGCAAGGTGGTGGCCGACAGCATCGCCGAGCGAACCCGCGAAGCCCAGGAAGCCGTCGAGAACCAGCTCGGCGCTCTCGAAGAGCGCTCCGCCCGTCGCTCGACGGAGATCGGCGAAACCTTCGCGAATCTGGTCGCCCAGATCGACGGCCATCTCGGCAGCCGTGCCACAGCCCTGAACGAAGCCCTGATCGTCCGCACCGCCGAGATGGCGCGCGTCATGGCCGAGGGCGGTCGCGACCTCGTGCAGTCCCTCGACACCCGCGCCGACACCATGGCCCTCGACATCGCGCAACGCGGCGCCAGCCTGGGCGACGTCCTCGGCGAGCGCTCGGCCGAGATCGCCCGCCGCCTCGACGAGCAGACCCTCGAACTGTCCCGTCGCCTGGACGAGGGCGCCGGGCGCTTCGACGCTGGCGTGCTCGGCCGCCTCGAGGCGATCGGCACCGCTCTCGAGGAACGCAGCCGCCTGATCGAAGAATCCTTCGGCACCCAGGCCTTCGAGGCGATCCGGCTCATCGAAAGCCGCACCCGCGCTGTCGACGAGGATCTGGCCAACCGCACCCGCGAACTCGTCGACATGATCGTCGAGCGCACCGGGGGCGCCAACCAGGCCCTCGACACCCAGGCCGCGGCGATCCGCGAGGCCTTCTCGCAGCGCGCCGACGAATTGGTGCGCCTCATCGACGCCCGCACCACTGCCATGGGCACGGAGCTCGACGAGAAGGGGCGCGCCGTGTTCGGCGCTCTCGGCGGCCGCATCACCGAGCTGGCGCGCCTGTTCGATCTCGGCAGCAACTCCCTCGGTGCGGTGCTGGAGCAGCGCGGCGAGACGATCCTGGGCCGCCTGCGCGAGATGGTCGCCGAGGCCGACCGTCAGCTCAGCGAGGGCGAGGGCCGCCTCGGCACCACCCTGGACCGCCGGACCTCCGACATCAGCTCGCTCCTCGACGAGGGCGTGCGCACGGTCCACCAGCTGCTCGACGACCGCACGGGCGAGATCCGGGCGCTCCTCGACAATCACGCCAGCTCCCTGGGCTCCAATTTCAGCGACCGTCTCGCGCCGCTGCACGACACGCTCGACCAGCGCGGCCGGGCGTTCGTGGACACCATCGCGGCCAGCCTCGGCAGCGCCGCCGAGGCGGTCGAGGCCCGGACGCGGGCCCTGGCCACCCTGTTCGACGAGCGCATCGAGCAGCTCGATGAGGTGGTCGACCGCCGCGGCGGCAGCCTCGCGGATTCGGTCGAAGCCCGGACCCGCGCCCTCGCGGAGACCTTCGACCAGCGGATCGGTGTCCTCGACGAACTCGTGGACACCCGGGGCAAGCGCCTCGCGGACAACCTCGGCGCCCATGCCCAGACTCTGGTCGAGCAGTTCGAGCAGCGGATCGGTACCCTCGACGAGGTCGTCGAGCGCCGGAGCGGCGAGATGGCCCAGGCCGTCGACGACCGCACCCGCGCGCTGGCCAACCTGTTCGACCATCGCATCAACATTCTCGGCCAGCTCGTCGACCATCGCGGCGCACACCTGACCGAGACCCTCGAGAGCCGCACCGACGCCCTGACGACCCTCCTCGATCAGCGCATCGGAGCCCTCGACGAGATCGTCGACGGCCGCGGCAACCACCTGACCCAGTCCCTCGACGCCCGGGCGCAGGGCCTGCGCAGCCTGTTCGACGAGGTGCTGAGCGCCCTGGACGGCGTGATCGACGGCCGCGCCGAAACTCTGACCGACCGGGTCGAGACCCGGACACGCGGTCTCACCTCGCTGTTCGACGAGCGCCTCGGCGCCCTGGACCGGCTCGTTGAGCACCGGACCGGCACGTTGTCCGACGAGGTCGATGCCCGCGCCCAGGCGCTGGTCTCGCTCATCGACACGCGGGTCGGCGCCCTCGACCAGGTGGTCGATGCCCGGGCCGGAATCCTGCGTGAGCAGGCCGAGGCGGTGGCACAGACCTTCGTCACCCTGTTCGAGGACAGGTCCGCAGGCCTCGCCGCGCAGGCGGACGAGCGCACCCGCGCCCTCGTGGCGATCTTCGACGAGCGCCTGCGTGCCCTCGAAGCGCTGGTCGACGGACGCACCGGTACGCTCGCCGACCGCGTCGAGGAGCGCACCCGCGCCCTCGCATCGGTCTTCGATACCCAGCTGCGGACTCTCGACGAGACGGTCGACCACCGCGCCAACGCCCTGGCCAAACAGACCGAAGACCGCGGCAGCGCGCTGGCGGCGATGTTCGACGAGCGCCTCACGGCCCTCGGCGGCCTCGTCGAGGCCAGTGCGGCCGAGTTCGCCCGCACCATCGACACCCAGGGCCATGCGCTCACCGAGGCCGTGGACAGCCGTTCGGCAGCCTTCACGAGCCGCATCGACAACCGGATGAAGGTGTTCGCCACCCTCGTCGCCTCGCGCGGCGATGCCCTCGCCTCGGCCTTCGACGACCGCCAGGACGCTTACGCGTCGCTGGTCGACGAGCGGACGGCCGCCATGCTGGCGGCCTTCGACGAGCGGGTCGACCGGCACGCAGCCCTGGCGCAGGCGCACAGCCAGGCCCTGGCGGCGGCCCTCGATCAGCGCAACGAGGCCGTCGCGGCTCTGCTCGACAGCGGCACCGGCGCCCTGACCGAGGCGTTCGATCGCCGCTCCGCGGCGCTCGCCGGCCTCGTCGAGGCGCGCGGCCAAGCCCTCGCCCGCCGGCTGGCGGAGAGCGCCGAGACCATCACCCGCGCCATCGAGACGGGCGGCGGTGCCCTGGTCGAGACACTGGACGGACGCGGCAACGCGGTCGTCGCCGGCCTGACGGACCAGTCGGAGCGTCTGCGGGAGATCGTGGACGGTCCGGCGGCCCAGCTCGTCGAGGCCCTGACGCTGCGTGGCGACGCCATCGAGCGGGCCCTGCAGGAGAGCGGCGCGCCGCTGGTCGCCGCCATCCGCGAGCGCACCGAGGCCCTCGCGGCCCAGTCCCGCGCTTCCGCCGAGGCGCTGCTGTCGGCCATCGACGGCGGCGCGGCGCGGGCCATCGCGTCGCTCAACGATGCGAATGATCAGATGCGCGGCGACCTCGCCGCCGTCCTTCAGCGGATCGACGGGGCCAACGACGCCCTGCGCGAGCTGCTGGCCGGAACGGGTGAGAATCTCGGAACCATCGAGGCGAGCCTCTCGCAGCGCATCGCCGACATCCGCGACGGTCTGGCGGCGGTGGCCGGTGAGACCGAGCGGGCCAGTGCCGGCGTGTCCGAGCAGGTTCACCTCCTGCGGAGCGTGGCGGAAGGCGCCCTGCGGGAGGCCAGCGAGCTGGCGATCTCCCTCGACGAGCGTGGCCGCGCCCTCGACGAACTCGGTCGCACCCATGCCGGGACCCTGCGCCAGGCCGTCGGGCACCTCGAAGGCGCCGCCGGTCAGCTGCAAGGGGCCGCCGGCCAGATCCAGGGCGCCGAGGCCCGCCTCGCGGATCGCTTGGGTGAGCGCGAGGCCGCCATCGCCAACGTGCTGTCGCGGATCGAGGAGCGCTCCGGCAACCTCGACACGCAGACCGCGCGCTTCGACGCGATGATCGGCGAGACCCTGCGCGCCGCCGAGGAGCGGGCCCGGGCGCTGGGCAACAGCCTGTCCGAGACCGCCACCGGTGCGGGGACGACCGTCGCCAGGGCTTTCGAGGGTCTGCGCGCCAGCGCCGACAGCGAGAGCGGACGTACCGCCGAGGCCGTGCGCAGCGCGATCGAGGCGGCCTCGCAGCAGATGATGGGCGTGCTCGAGACGGCATCCGGCCGCTTCGGAGAATCCGTCTCCAACCTGCGCGAGATGGCGGCCGAGATCCGGCGCGAGCTGGATGCCACCCGGGCCGATCTTCAGCGCGGCGTGCTGGAGATCCCGCGCGAGACGCAGGACGCCACCGGCGAGATGCGACGGGTCGTCTCCGAGCAGCTCAAGGCCCTGAACGAGCTCTCGAGCCTCGTCCAGAGCTCGGGACGCGCAGTGGATGCGGCGGCCCCGAAGGTCTCGGAGCCGAAGCGTCCGGCCACGCCCGCCCCGGCGCAGGCTCCGGCCGCCGCCGCGCCCGCTCCGGCGGTGCCGGCGAAGGCCGCGCCGGCCAAGCCTGCCGCGGCACCGGCGGCGGCCAAGCCCGCCGCTCCGGCCACCCGCCCCGGCACGTCGATGAACCTGGTCTCGGCTCCGGCGGCCCGGACCAATCCCGCCTCGCGTTCCGACGCGCGCGGCGCCGAAGGCCGCGGCTGGCTCTCGGATCTACTGACGCGGGCTTCCATCGACGACGATGCAGAGCCGGCACCGACCACCGCGGCTCCGGCGACGAAGCAGCAGGCGGAGGCACAGAAGAACGCCGCCGAGCGCGGCCGCACCGCACTCGAGACCATCTCCAGCGACATCGCCAAGATGATCGATCATCAGACCGCGGTGGAGCTGTGGGAGCGTTACCGCCGGGGTGAGCCGAACCTGTTCGACCGCCGCATCTACACGGCGCAGGGCCGGCAGACCTTCGAGGAGGTTCGCCGCCGCTACGCCGCCGATGCCGACTTCCGGCGCACGGTGGATCGCTACGTGGGCGAATTCGAGCGCCTGCTCGGCGATGTCTCGAAGAACGACCGCGACTCCTCGCGGGCGGATGCCTACCTCACCTCGGAAACCGGCAAGGTCTACACCATGTTGGCCCATGCCAGCGGACGCTTCGACGGAGCCTAGGCCCCGGAGGAGACCGACGAAACGAACGGACCCCCGCCCTCCCCTCGGACGGCGGGGTTTCTCGTCTGTGCGCTGTCCGGTCAGATCAGGCCGAGGCCGGCGAGTTCGCGGCGCAGGGCCTCGGGCATCTCGGCGAGCCCGCCGGCGGTGCGGGCGTCGAGGTCGGTCGGCGCATCCTCCGCGTTCAGGTAGCGCCAGCCCTGGAACGGGCGGCACGGACGTGGCGAGACGGCGGTCACGTCGGGTCTCAGGACGAGCCGGCAGCGCCCGATTCCATCCGTGTCGGTGAAGGGCGTGATGGCGGCGATGGATTGGCGGCACAGCAGCGTGCCCTTGATCACCCAGTAGATCGAACCGCGCCCGACGATGTCGGCAGCGCGGGTCGGCACCATGCGGGTGGTGTGGACCGGCGCGGGGTCGCGGCCCTCACGCAAGGCGGCATCGCGGTTGCGGGCGATGCGCTCCTCCAGCTCGCCGATGCTGGCGGGGCCGACACAGAGCTTCAGGAGATGCAGGGTTTGGGCGGCGGGCATGGCTGCGTTGTAGCAGCCGCGTCGCGCCCGCGCGCGCCCGCGATCGGCGGCGCGACCCCGCGCCGCTCATGGCCCGGCCTGTCAGGAAAACAGGGCGCGCTTCTCGTCGTCGGAGAGGGCGTCGATCTCCGCGAAGGCCGTCGCGATATCGGTCTGCGCCCGCTCCGAGACCTGCAGGGTGTTTGCCGTCATCATGGCCGGACGATCGTCGACCGGGTCGGTTGTCTCGGGCGCGACCGCCTCGAAACCTGTTTCGGGGTCGGCTTCGGTCTGCATCCCGGAATCCGCGAGGGCCGCCATATCGGCGAGATCCGGGTCATCCGCAGGCGCGGATTCCGCAGCGGCGGGCGCAGCGGACGGCACGTCGACGTCCAGCGCTACGACCTCCGGCTCGGATTCGTCCGGGAACTCAGGGCTCGGCTCGGCAGCGACAATCCCGACGGCGTCGGTCGCTTCGAGAAAGACGATGTCGTCCTCGGCGGACGGATCGTTCGGCACGGGACGCAGGGTCGGCGACAGCGGCGGCACCGGCTCCGCGGACGAGGCGTCCATGTCGATGTAGCGATCGACGTCGCTCTGGCAGAGATCGGCCGGAACCTCGGGCGTGCCCGGGCCGCCGGGGCCCGCCGGGACCGGGTCGAGGGCATCGCCCCAGATCCCCATCATGGCGGCGAGGCGCTCCTCGAGGTAGCGCAGGGTATGGATGATGCGCGCCGTCCGCTGGGCGGTGAGGTCCTGGAAGGAGCAGGCGGTGTAGATGGCGGTGGCGCGGCGATCGAGCTCGTCGCAGATCGCGGCATCGGAGCCGGACTCGCGCAGCGTCCAGGCGGCTTCCTGCACGCTCTCGGCGGCGCTGAGGATCTCGGAGGTGGCGCGCTCGGTCGAGCGCACGATGGCGTCGAGGGCGGCGGAGGCCCCGCCGAGCCGGCTCTGGTCTTGGTCGGGTGCGTTGATGGCCGCGATCTCGGCCTTGGTCCGGGCGATGGCGTGCGCCATGTCCATCACGTCGCCGCGAACCCGCCCGATCTGGCTGCTCTCGCGGTCATTGGTGACCACGCTCTCCAGCCGCGCGATCGCATCGAGGAGGATCCCGGTATCGCTGGTGCGGTTGCGGCGCAGATAGGCATCGAGGAACCAGCGGCCACGCTCGCTTTCGGTCATCGCCGCTTCGATGCGGTCGTATTCCGAGATGTCGACCGACGTCAGCGAATGGGAACTCGACATCAAGCACGTGTCCTTGGCCGTACAGGGGCCGGCATGCGGTAGCCGGGTCCGAGCTCTCTCAGGTTGACAGGATCGTTTTAACGCCGGCTTTACGCAGCTTCCGCCTGACGCGACGTTCTCACAGGCTCTCCTCGTCCCAGTCCGGTCCTTGTGTCTGACACGCTTCCCGCCGTTCCGGAGCCGAACGCGTTTCGGCTATCGGTGCTCTATGCCGTGGTCTTCGTCGAGATCGGCATCGCGATGCCGTTCATGCCGGTCTGGCTCAACGCCCTCGGCCTCGACGCGGCGGTCATCGGTGGCCTGCTCGCCCTGCCGATCGCGATCCGCATCGTGGCCACCGCACCGCTGGTCGGGCTGATCGATCGGGGCGTCGCCGCCCGTCGCATCCTGCTCGTCGGAAGCCTCGTCCTGGCCGGGACCTATCTGCTGATGCCGACGTGCGCCGCCCTGGGATGGCCGCTGCTCGCCCTCCTCATCGCGCTGAACGCCGTCGCGGCCGCGCCCCTGGTCCCAAGCATCGACTACCTGACGCTCGGCGCCGTGCGGCGAAGCCGGCGCCTCGATTATGCGCGCATCCGGATGGCGGGTTCCATCGGCTTCCTCCTCGCGAACTTTGCCGGCGGAGCCGCCCTCGGCGCCCTAGGTGAGCGGCTTGCCGTTCCCCTCCTGCTCACCGTGCTGGCGCTGATCGCCGCCGCCGTGGTGCTCATGGCCCGGGTCGACGCACCACCGGCCCCGCCGCGCCGTCCCGAGCAAGGTCGGCCGCGCCTGCCCGGCGTCCTGTGGCTCTCGATCGCGGCGGCGGCCCTGATCCAGTCGAGCCACGCGGCGATCTACGCCTTCGGCAGCATCCACTGGAGCACCCACGGGATCGCGACGTCGTGGATCGGTACGCTCTGGGCCATCGGCGTCGCCTCCGAAATCCTGCTGTTCGCACGCATCGGCCGCCTGCCCGCGCGCTGGCGTAACCCGTTCGTGCTGCTCGGCATCGGCGGGGGCGCGGCTCTCCTGCGGGCCGTCGGCATGGCCTCCTTCGGGGACCGCCTCGCACCGGTGATCGCCCTGCAGGTGCTGCACGGCCTCACCTTCGGGGCGACGCAGCTCGGCGCCATGGCGGCGGTGTCGCGCTTCGCGCCCGACGGCGCCCGTGGCCGGGCGCAGGGTACCGTCAGCTCGGCGGGTGCCCTCGCCTCGGCCAGCGCGACGCTGATGACGGGCGCCGCCTATCAGGCCGGCGGCGGGCCCCTCGCCTTCGTGCTGATGGCGCCGCTGGCCGCTCTCGGCCTGTGCCTCGTGGCACGCGCCGCGCAGGCCGCCCGCGCTTTCAGCCTTCACAGCACCACGATTGTGGGTCAGGGGGCAGGACAACCCGATTAACCTTGACCGTCCGGTAACCGTGATCGGTGTTACGTGACCGCGGCATGGAGTGCGGCGTCATTGGCTAGAGCCGAGATCAGGACCAGCCCGGAAGCTGCCGACGCCGCGATCCTCGAAGGCGGGCGCGTCGGCCTGTCCGGACGCTGGACCGCCGACCAGGGCGCATCCGTGGAGGTCGCCGCCGCGCGCATCGCCGACAGCGCCGCGGGCACGTCCCTCCTGGTCGACCTGAGCCGGATCGCCCGCCTCGACACCCTCGGCGCCTGGGTGCTGGAGCGGACCCGTGCCGAGATTGAGGCCGCGGGTGGTCGACTGGCCTATGCGGGCGCGACGCCCGAGCACCGCATCCTCCTGAGCGAGGTGAAGCTGCGCGCCGCCGAGCCGCCACCGCCGCGGCGTGGACGCCTCTTCGGCTTTCTCGACGATCTCGGCCGGAGGGTCGTGGGCGCCAAGTCCGACCTCGTCACGGGCCTCGCCTTCTTCGGCGAGGTCGTGACCGCCTGCATCCGGGTCGCCGCCCGGCCCGGTACCTTCCGGGGCACAGCCCTCGTCAATCAGATCGAACAGGTCGCCTTCCGGGGCGTCCCGATCATCGTCCTGATCTCGTTCCTCGTGGGTGGAATCGTCGCCCAGCAGGGAATTTTCCAGCTCCAGCGCTTCGGCGCCCAGAGCTTCGTCGTGAATCTCATCGGGCTCCTCATCCTGCGCGAGCTCGGGGTGCTGCTCACTTCGATCATGGTGGCGGGTCGCTCGGGCTCTGCCTTCACGGCCGAGATCGGCTCGATGCGGATGCGCGAGGAGGTCGACGCCCTGCGGGTCATGGGCCTCGATCCGATCGAGATCCTGATCGTGCCGCGCATCCTCGCCCTGGTGATCGGCCTGCCGATCCTGACCTTCCTCGCTTCGCTGGCGGCCCTGGCCGGCGGCGGCCTCACCGCCGCGCTCTACGGCGGCATGACCGTCGACGCGTTCCTGGCCCGGCTTCAGGCCGCCGTCTCCCTGCACCACGTGGCTGTCGGTTTGATCAAGGCACCGTTCATGGCGCTGATCATCGGCATCATCGCGACGATCGAGGGCTTCGCCGTGGAGGGCTCGGCCGAGTCCCTGGGCCGCCACGTCACGGCCTCAGTCGTCAAGTCTATCTTCATGGTGATCGTCCTCGACGGTTTGTTCGCCGTCTTCTTCGCCGCGATCGACTTCTGAGGATCGCCAGACCGTGTCCGTCCCGCATCTCCAGACGAGCTTGAATCACCCGGCGCCCTCCGCCGCACCGGAGCCGATCATCCGCGTGCGCGACCTCGTCGTCGGCTTCGGCAGCAAGATCGTGATGAAGGGGCTGAACCTCGACATCCGCCGCGGCGAGATCCTCGGCTTCGTCGGCCCCTCCGGCCAGGGCAAATCGGTGCTGACCCGGACGATCCTCGGCCTCGTCCCGAAGCGGGCCGGCACCATCGAGGTGTTCGGGGAGGACGTGGACGGCCTCACGGTGGCCCGGCGGCGCCGGATCGAGCAGCGCTGGGGCGTTCTCTTTCAGCAGGGCGCGCTGTTCTCGGCGCTCACCGTCAAGCAGAACATCCAGATGCCGATGCGTGAGCATCTCAACCTGTCCGAGCGCCTCCTCGACGAGTTCGCCCGCCTGAAGATCGAGATGGTCGGCCTGAAGCCGGATGCGGCCGACAAGCTGCCTTCGGAATTGTCGGGCGGCATGATCAAGCGCGCGGCCCTCGCCCGCTCCCTCGCCCTCGACCCCGAGATCCTGTTCCTCGACGAGCCGACATCGGGCCTCGACCCGATCGGCGCCGGCGAGTTCGACGAGCTCGTCGCGACCCTGAAGCAGACGCTCGGCCTGACCGTCTTCATGGTCACCCACGACCTCGACAGCCTCTACACCGCCTGCGACCGCATCGCCGCCCTCGGCGACGGCCAGATCATCGCGCAGGGAACCATCGAGGAGATGCTGGAGAGCGACCATCCCTGGCTCCGCTCCTACTTCCACGGCAAGCGCGGACGCGCCGTGGTCCCGCAGGGGACCCATCATGCGCCGGCCTGACGTCCTCCGCCCATTGCGTGCGGTCCCGCACCGCGCCCGCCCCCTTCCGCCAAGGTATTGCTGATCCGATGGAGACCCGCGCGAACTACGCCCTGATCGGCGCCTTCACCCTCGCGGTCGTGGTGGCGGCCTTCGGCTTCGTGTTCTGGCTCCAGGGCGGTTCCCGCAGCCAGGTCCGGCAGGCCGTGCGCATCGTGTTCTCGGGCACCGTCGGCGGCCTCGCCAAGGGATCGACCGTGGCCTTCAACGGCATCAAGGTCGGCGAGGTCATGGACGTTCGCCTGCTGCCGCAGGACCCGCGCCGCGTCGTCGCCATCGTGGAGGTCGAGCGCACCACCCCTCTGCGCGCCGATACCCGGGCCCGCCTCGATTCGGCGATGCTGACCGGCGTCTCGACGATCTCGCTGTCGGGCGGCAACGCCGATGCCCCGGCCCTGACGCCCGGCTCGGGCGACCAGATTCCGACGATCTTCGCCGACAGCTCCGACATCCAGGACATGATGGCGGCGGCCAAGCAGATCGCCCAGCGGGCCGACGATGTCCTCCAGCGCCTCGACAAGGTGGTGGCCGGCAACGAGGGCGCGATCACCCGCACCCTGGCCAATGTGGAAGCCTTCTCGAAGACGCTCGCGGAGGCTGGCCCGGCGGTGAGCGGCCTCGTGAGGGCGATCGATGGCGAGAAGCTGAACCGCGTCATCGACAATGCCGAGAGATTCTCCGGCGCCCTCGCCACCGGGAGCCCGGACATCGAGGGCGCCCTCAAGGACGCGCGCTCCCTGGCGGCCAAGCTCAATGCTTCGGCGGATCGCGTCGACGCGGTCCTGAAGGGAGCCGAGGGATTCCTCGGCTCGGCCTCCGGCTCTGCGGGCAGCAGCACGTTCACCGAGGTGCGCGAGGCGGCGATCTCCGTCCGCGACGCCGGACGGGCCTTCCGGACTCTCTCCGAGAATCTCGACAAGCGCACCTCGAACATCGCCACCAGCTTCAACCGCCTGAGCGGCACCGGACGCCGCGAGGTCGAAGCCTTGTCGACCGATGGCCAGCGCACGCTGAACACCCTGAACCGCACGGTGAAGAGCCTGGAGCGCGACCCCTCGCAGGTCATCTTCGGCGGCAAGCCATCGTTGCCAGAATACAACGGTGGTCGCTGAAGCGACCGCCGCACGGGCCAGGGTGCCGCGGCGCACGGCAACGATCCGGACTTGCGTTAGTTTACCGCCACGCTGCGCGGCAGTGCGGCGACGGGTTTCCAAAATGCGTATGACTCTTCACCGGACGGCTCCCGCGCTCGTCGCGATGCTCCTCGCCACCAGCCTCGGCGGCTGCGGCGGCGGTGCGGTGCCGCTCACCTTCGATCTCGCAGCTCTGCCGCCCACCGGGCGGGCCGTCGGCGCGGCGCGCTCGTTCACCGTGGCCGAACCGGTGGGCATCCAGCCCTTCGAGGCCGACCGCATCATCGTGCGCGAGCCGGGAGGCGCCCTGTCCTTTCTCGGCGGCGGCCAGTGGGCCGACCGCCTGCCGCGCCTGATCCAGACGCGGCTGATCCAGAGTCTCGAGAATTCGGGCCGCCTGAAGTCGGTGAGCCGCCCCGGGGACAAGATCGTTTCGGACTACCAGCTGATCAGCGAGATCCGGGCCTTCGACATCGCGGCCGGTTCCGGCGAGGCAGTGGTCGACATCTCCGCCAAGATCATCACCGAAGGTACCGGGAAGATCGTCGCTGCCCGGATCTTCACCGCGCGCGTGCCGGTGCCGAAGGTCGATGCCGGCAGCGCCGCGGTGGGGCTCGACGCCGCGCTGGCGCGCGTGCTCGGCGAGATGGTCGCCTGGGTGAATTCCGGCCGCTGAGCGGCCGGGGCCTCGGCCCTATCGCCGGCCTCATTCCATCACGGCCGCCTTCATGATCACCACCATGATGGCCTTTGCCGGCTCGGGTCCGATGCAGCGCACCGTGTGCGGCCGGTCGCAGCGGTAGCGCAGGGTCTCGCCGGCCCGCGCTCTCTGGACGGTGCCCGCCACCTCGACCTCGAGCAGACCGGATGTGACGGTGAGCGACTCGACGGAGCCGCGCTGATGCGGATCGGAGTCGAGCAGGCCGCCGGGATCGGCGGTCAGGTCGTACCATTGCAGCCACTCGACCGTCTTGATCCAGCCGATGATGGCGAGCCGGACCTTCCCGTCGTCCGAGACCAGGATCGGCGTGTCCGCGCGCGAAGTCTTCTCGATGAACGGCTCTTCGTCGCTGGTGGCGAGCACCCGCTCGATCGAGACGTCGAGGGCCTGGCTCAGGCGCCAGATCGTGGCCAGGGTCGGATTCGTCTCGTTGCGCTCGATCTGGCTGATGATCGACTTGGCCACCCCCGACTGCTCGGCGAGTTCCGACAAAGACAAGTTGTAGGCCTTGCGCAGGCGCTGGATCGTCTTGCCGAGCTGTCCGGAAAGCACCTGCGCCCCGGTGAGTATGTCCCGCTGCCGCCCGCGATCGGGCGTCGTCAACTGGTCGTCCATCTGATCCGACATCCACGCATCCGTTCCATTAACCGGACGCTTGTGCGTTACTTCAAACGCAAACGGCGGATCGGCGCAAGGCGCGGTCAGACCCAGAGGGCATGGAAATGGTGCACCGGGCCGTGCCCCTGCCCGACCGTGACGCCGTCGGCACCCGCGATCGCGGCCGAGACGTAGCGCTTGGCCTGCGTCACCGCCTCGACCATCGGCAGACCTCGGGCAAGGCCAGCCGCCACCGCCGACGAGAGGGTGCAGCCCGTGCCGTGCGTGTTGCGCGTACGGGTGCGCGGGGCGGCGAAGCGCCGGAGCGTGCCGTCGCTGCCCATCAGGTGGTCGACGCTCTCCTCGCCCTCGCCGTGCCCGCCCTTCACCAGCACGGCCCTGGCGCCGATGGCCAGGAGACGTCGGCCCTGCGCCACGGCGCCATTCTCCGTCTCGGCGGTGGGCTCGCCGATCAGGGTCGCGGTCTCGGGCAGGTTCGGCGTGACGAGGTCGGCAAGCGGCAGGAGGTGTCGGCGCAGGGCGTCCACCGCCGTCTCCGAGATCAGCCGATCGCCGGACGTGGCGACCATCACGGGATCGAGCACGATGGGGATCGAGCCCGCATGGCGCGCCAGCCCCCCCGCCACCGCCTCGATCGTGGCGACCTGCGACAGCATCCCGATCTTCACCGCGCCGACGGCGAGATCGGAGAACACGCTGTCGATCTGCGCCGCCACGAAGTCGGCGGGCACGTCGTGGATGGCCTGAACCCCGCGGGTGTTCTGCGCGGTCAGGGCGGTGATCACGCTCGCCCCGTAGACCCGCAGGGCCGCGAACGTCTTCAGGTCGGCCTGGATGCCGGCGCCGCCGCTCGAATCGGATCCCGCGATGGTGACGGCGATGGGGGTCATGGCGTGGCGGTCCTGTCGCTTCCTCGGTCTTGGGGGAAGCTTAGGCCGCGACACCCCGCGCGGCGAGGGCGGAATCGACGCGGAAACGCAGGTCGCGGGCGCGGCCTTCCACCGACTCGCCGGCGAACAGCGAGGAGATCACCGCGATTCCGTCCGCTCCGACCTTGATGACGGCCGCCGCGTTGCTGGCGTCGATGCCGGCGATCGCCCCGAGGGGGAAGGCGGCGCCGCGGGCGAGGCGTCCGCGGAAGAGGATGCGTGCGAGGCCGTCGAGGCCGACCGGCGGGTCGGGATTGTCCTTGCTGGTCGTCGCGAACACGCCGCCGATACAGGCGTAATCGACCGGCAGGCGGTAGAGCTCGTCGGCCTGGGTGCCGGTCTTGAGGGTCAGGCCGATGATCGCTTCCCGGCCGAGGAGACGGCGCGCGTCGGCGGGGTGGAGGTCGCTCTGGCCGAGATGCACCCCCTCGACGCCGGCTGCCAGGGCCAGGTCGACCCGGTCGTTGATGAGGAGCGGCACGCCGGTGCCCGCGAGCGCGGCCTGGATCGCCCGGATTCGGGCCAGGGCCGCGCGGGCATCCGCGATGGACTTTTCCCGGTACTGCAGGAGGGTGCACCCGCCCCGCACCGCCTCCGCCGCCATCGCGGCGAGTCGCCCACCATCGAAGCCGGACACTCCGGTGTCGAGGAGGCCGTAGAGCCGCAGGTCGACGGGCCGCCCCCGGCCGATGGCTTCGTCCCGTCCGATCACGCTGCACTTCCCCCGGTTCGTCACCGTTCGGTCCCAGTGTAGGACCGCGCTCCCGTCATCGGAAGGCCCGTCGCGCCAGACGGAGCCTTCGGAGATTCCTCGCGTTCTTCCCCGGATCCGAATCCGCACGGGCAGGAGCCTCACCTCGCATGGACTTGACGCAGAAGCAGAAGATGCTCGCCGGCGAGGTCTACAATCCCGACGATCCGGAGCTTCACGCCGACAGCCATGCCTGCAAGGCCTGGATGCAGCGCTACAACGCGGCCCTGGCCGAGACGCCGGCGGTCCGGCGTGCGTTGCTGCGCGAGCGGCTCGCCGCCGTCGGCGAAGGCGCGGTGATCCGGCCGCCGTTCCACTGCGACTACGGGCTGCACATCAGTCTCGGCGCCCACGTCTTCCTCAACTTCGGCTGCGTCATCCTCGATTGTGCCCCGGTGAGCATCGGGGACCGCACCCAGATCGGGCCCGGCGTCCAGATCCTCACCCCCGACCATCCGCGCGAGCCGCGCCCGCGCGAGGCCGGGCTTGAATTCGCCCGGCCGATCCTGATCGGCCGCAATGTCTGGATCGGCGGCGGGGCGATCCTTCTGCCCGGCATCACCGTGGGCGATCACGCCATCATCGGGGCCGGCAGCGTCGTCACCCGCGATGTCGCGGAAGGCACCACGGTCGTGGGCAACCCGGCGCGCGCCCTCCCGCGCAGCCAGGTTTGAGGCACCAGCCGAACCCGGATGTGGGACGAATTCGCCGGCACGGCTTTTCCGCGTTCATCACACCGTCGCGATGTGCCATGAGCAGGTGACAGTCGAACCGGATGAAACGGATAGCGGGCGGGGATCGGGGCGCGTGACCACGGCGGAGGAGATCCAGCGGCATGCGGAGGGTGCGCTCTCCAATCCGTCCGCCGTCGGACTCGTGGCCGTGATCATCGCGGCCACCGACGGCGAGCCGCGGGCGCTGACCGTCCAGGTCGGCAGCCAGGCCAAGGGCCGCTCGGACGGCCTGCCAGCGGGTCCCCTGGTGCCCGAGCACCCGACCCTGGAGCGCGGCCTGCGCGCCTGGGTGGAGCGCCAGACCCACCAGCGCCTGGGCTATGTCGAGCAGCTCTACACCTTCGGCGACCGCGACCGGCAGGGCGACGATGCCGGCGGCCTGCATTCCCTGTCGGTGGCCTATCTCGCCCTGGTGCGCGAGGTGCGCACGGGCGGCCTCGCGGAAGCCTCCTGGCGCAACTGGTACCGCTACCTTCCCTGGGAGGATTGGCGGGAGGGCCGGCCCGAATCGCTCGGCGAGATCGAGACGAAGCTCCTGGCCTGGGCCGAGCAGGCGACCGATCCGAAGCTGCGCCGCCGGCGCGAGGACCGCCTCGGCCTGACCTTCGGGCTATGCGGCGGGGCCTGGAACGAGGAACGGGTGCTGGAGCGCTACGAACTGCTGTTCGAGGCAGGCCTGATACCGGAGGCGCAGGGCCAGTGCGGCGAGGCCAGCGAGTCGGATCTCGCGATCACGGGCCAGCCCATGGCCCTCGATCATCGCCGGGTTCTGGCCACCGCCATCGGTCGCCTGCGCGGCAAGATCAAGTACCGCCCCGTCGTCTTCGAACTGATGCCGCCGACCTTCACGCTGTTCCAGCTCCAGCGCACGGTGGAAGCCCTGTCCGGCACCAACCTGCACAAGCAGAATTTCCGCCGCCTCGTGGCGCAGCAGGGATTGGTGGAGGAAACCGACGACGTGACCAGCGGGGCGACAGGTCGGCCAGCACGCCTCGTGCGTTTCCGGCGGGAGGTGCTGCTGGAGCGGCCGGCCCCGGGCTTCCGCCTGCGACCCGCTCGCCGGCCGGCCTGACGCCACCGCCTGGGGCGAATGACGTTTGCGCCGCAGCGTAATTTTCGCATCGCAAAAACGTTATGCTCAAACCCTGCATATCTGGACAAGGCGATCCGGGCCGCCTACGTTAGTCGGCACAATGCTCAGATTGAGCATAAGTGAGGACGCGTCAATGTCGGCGACCAGTCTCCCGATCGGCCCGGCTTTCCGGGGGCTTCCCGCGGGCTTTCCCCTTCCCGAGATCTACGAGCGCGTGAGCCGTCACGTGCCGGCGATCGAGTGGCCGGCCCTGGCCGAGGATGTCGCTGCCATCCTCGCGCTGAAGAAGGCGCGCAATGCCGTCATCCTGGCCCACAATTACCAGGCACCGGAGATCTTCCACACGGTGGCCGACATCGTCGGAGACAGCCTCGCGCTGGCTCGCGAGGCGGTGACGGTCGATGCCGACGTGATCGTGCTCGCCGGCGTCCACTTCATGGCCGAGACGGCCAAGCTCCTGAACCCCGGCAAGACCGTGCTGATCCCGGACAGCCGGGCCGGCTGCTCGCTCGCCGACTCGATCACCGCAGCGGACGTGCGCGGCCTGCGGGAGACGTATCCGGGCGTTCCGATCGTGACCTACGTCAACACCTCCGCGGCGGTGAAGGCGGAATCGGACCTGTGCTGCACCTCCGGCAATGCCGTCGAGGTCGTGCGCTCGCTGAACGCGCCGCGCGTACTGATGATCCCGGACGAGTTCCTGGCTCAGAACGTCCAGGCGATGGTGCCGGAGGTCGAGATCCTCACCTGGGCCGGGCACTGCGAGGTCCACGAGCAGTTCACCCCAGCCGACATTCGCGACGTCCGGGAGAGCTATCCGGGCGTCACCGTCATCACCCACCCGGAATGCCCCCCCGAGGTCGTCGCCGAGGCCGATTTCTCGGGCTCGACCGCGATGATGATGAACTTCGTCCTGGAGAAGCGTCCCAAGCAGGTGGTGCTCGTGACCGAGTGCTCCATGGGCGACAACATCGCGGCGGCCAACCCCGACATCGAGTTCATCAAGCCCTGCAACCTGTGCCCGCACATGAAGCGCATGAGCCTGAAGAACATCCGTCGCGCCCTGGAGACCATGACCCAGGAGGTCACGGTGGAGCCGGAACTCGCCGAGCGCGCCCGGATGGCGGTGGAACGCATGCTCGCGGTACGCACCCGATGAACGCGCACGCTCCGTTCTCCTTCGCGCTTCCGGGGTCGGACCGGATCATCGTGATCGGCGCCGGCATCGCCGGCCTCGCCACGGCCCTGCGCCTCGCGCCGCGTCCCGTCACCCTGGTCACGGCCTCCCCCCTCGGGGTCGGCACGGCGACCGGCTGGGCACAAGGGGGCATCGCCGCCGCCATGGCACACGACGACGCCCCGGCCCTGCACGCCGCCGACACGGTGGCGGCCGGCGCGGGCCTGACCGAGGCCGACGTCGCCCTGCGCGTCTCCACGGCCGGACCTGGCCTGATCGACTGGCTCGTCGGCCTCGCGGCGCCCTTCGACCGGGATGCCGCCGGTGCCCTCGCCCTCGGCCTCGAAGCGGCCCACTCGCGCCGCCGGATCGTCCGGGCCGGGGGGGATTCCACCGGGCGGATGGTGCTGGAGACCCTGGTCCGGGTCGTGGAGCGGACGCCGTCCGTCACGGTCCTCGTCGCCTCGGCCCGCGACCTGATGCGGGACGCCCGCGGCGCCGTGGCCGGCGTGGTCTGCGAGCACGACGGAGCCCGCTTCGCCCTGCCGGGCCGGGCCGTGGTGCTCGCCACCGGCGGGGTCGGAGCGCTCTATGCCTCGACCACCAATCCGCGCGGGGCGACCGGGCGCGGCCTCGCCCTGGCCGCCCGGGCCGGCGCGGTGCTGCGCGACATGGAATTCGTGCAGTTCCACCCCACCGCCATCGCCACGGGCGCCGATCCGATGCCCCTGGCCACCGAGGCCCTGCGCGGCGAGGGGGCACGGCTGATCGACGAGACCGGCGCCCCGGTAATGGCCGGAATCGCCGGCGGCGACCTCGCCCCGCGGGACGTGGTGGCACGCGGCATCTTCCAGGCGCAGGCGCGCGGCGCCCGGGTGTTCCTGGATTGCCGGGGCGAGCTCGGAGCCCGCATGGCCACGCGGTTTCCGACCGTGGCCGGCCTCTGCGCCGGCGGCGGCATCGACCCGAGGATCCAGGCGATTCCGGTCCGGCCGGCGGCGCACTATCACATGGGTGGCGTGAAGGTGGATGGGACCGGCGCCAGCACGGTGCCGGGTTTGTTCGCCTGCGGCGAGGTCGCCTCGACCGGGTTGCACGGCGCCAACCGTCTCGCCAGCAACTCGCTCCTGGAGGCCATGGCCTTCGCGCCGTGGATCGCCGAGGCCGTGTCCGCGGTGCCGGCTCCAGGCTATGCCCGGGCCGAGGCCGCTTCGTCCCGCATCGACGCCGACCGGGAGACCCTGCGGGCCGTGATGGAGCGGCAGGTCGGCGTGGTGCGCGAGGCGGAGGGGCTCGCGGAGGCGGTGCGCCACCTCGCTCCGGCGGCGCGGAGCGGCTGCGACGCCGCACTCACCGGCCTCGCCATCGCGGCCTCGGCGCTGTCGCGACGGGAGAGCCGGGGCGCGCACTGGCGCAGCGACCATCCCGCCCAGGACGTGCCGGCCCACACGGAAGTGGCTTTGTCCGATCTCTGGGCGATGGCCGCGGCGGTCGAACCCGATCAGGCCGTCGCCGCCGCCTGAGTCCAGCGTCTCCGGTCCCGCCCCGAGGGGCGGTACCGGCTCCTCCTCCTCCGCACCGGAAGCTGGACCATGTCCGATCCCTCAGAGCTGCCTCCCCTGCCCCGCCTGATGGTGGAACCGATCGTCCGCGCGGCGCTGCTGGAAGATCTCGGCCGGGCCGGCGACATCACCACCGACGCCATCGT
This sequence comes from Methylobacterium sp. Leaf104, assembly GCF_001422885.1. GTDB lineage: Bacteria > Pseudomonadota > Alphaproteobacteria > Rhizobiales > Beijerinckiaceae > Methylobacterium. The sequence continues at coordinate 131,918 of NZ_LMMZ01000037.1, forward strand.
GCCGGCCCGCGCCCGCCTGGAGGGCGTCATCGCCGCCCGTCAGGATGGGGTGATCTCCGGGGTCGACACGGCGGTGATCGCCTTCGGGCTGATCGATCCGAGCGTCGCCGTGACGGTGGAGCGCGGCGATGGCACCCGGGTGAAGCCGGGCGACGTGGTGATCCGCCTCGCCGGGCCGGCCCGGGCCATCCTCACCGCCGAGCGCGTCGCCCTCAACCTCTTGTGCCGCATGTCCGGGGTCGCCACCGCGACCGCTTCCCTCGTCGAGGCGGCTCGGCCCCACGGCAAGGCCCGCATCGTCTGCACCCGCAAGACCACGCCGGGCCTGCGCGCCCTGGAGAAGCACGCGGTGCGCGCCGGGGGCGGCTCGAACCACCGCTACGGTCTCGACGACGCCGTGCTGATCAAGGACAACCACGTCGCCGTGGCCGGCGGTATCGTGCCGGCGATCGAACGGGCACGGGTCTATGCCGGCCACCTCGTGAAGATCGAGGTGGAGGTCGACACACTGGCCCAGCTCGAGCAGGCCCTCTCGGTGAACGCCGACGCCGTGCTCCTCGACAACATGTCCCCGCAACAGCTCGCCGAGGCTGTGGCGATGATCGACGGGCGGGCCATCGCGGAGGCATCGGGACGGATCAACCGCGAAACCGTGGGGGCCGTGGCGGCCTCCGGCGTCGACCTGATCTCGTGCGGCTGGATCACCCATAGTGCGCCGATCATCGACCTCGGCCTCGACGCGGTCTGAGAGCCACCCGAACGGCCAAGGTGACACGGTGTTGCCACGAAATCACGACGCTGCGGCAAGCGTCGTTGCGGTGCGAATTCGGCTTGGCTTTGGAGCGTGAGCGTTTACGTCTTGGGCACACTTCGCACCGTAACGTGCGTCAAGTTTTCCAAGCCGTTTCCACAGAATACGTTCGCCTTTGAGAGGCTCCGATGCGCCGTTTCGCCCCCGCCCTGACCGGGCTCGTCTGCGCGCTGGGCGCGTGGGCTTCGCCCGCCGCCGCCTACGAGATCGACCCACTGACCCGTCAGCCGCTCGATAACGCCCTGGTCATCCGGGTGCGGCCACAGAACGAGCCCGTCGCGCTCCCCACCGCCAACGCCTCCCTGCCTGCCGCCGACCCGATGGCGCCGTCCGCCGCCGTGCCGCAGATGTCGGCGATCCAGCGCGAGGAAGTCGCCTATGCCGGCGGCTATGCCCCGGGCACCATCGTTGTCTCCACCGGCGAACGGCGCCTCTACTACGTGCTCGGCGACGGCAAGGCCCTGCGCTACGGCGTCGGCGTCGGCCGGCCCGGGTTCACCTGGGGTGGCGTGCAGACCATCACCATGAAGCGCGAGTGGCCCGATTGGCGTCCGCCGGCCGAGATGCTGCGCCGCCGTCCCGACCTGCCGCGCTTCATGAAGGGCGGCATCGAGAACCCGCTCGGCGCCCGCGCCATGTACCTCGGCAACTCGATCTACCGCATCCACGGCTCGAACGAGCCGGAGACGATCGGCACCGCCGTGTCCTCGGGCTGTATCCGCATGACCAACGACGACGTGGCCGATCTCTACACCCGCGCCAAGGTCGGTGCGAAGGTCATCGTCCAGCGCTGAACGCGCTCTACGCGTCCTGACTGTTCTCAAGGGGCCGGTGGAAACACCGGCCCCTTTTCGTCTGTGACGTCGGGTCCCGTTACTTCGACACGGCGAAGAAGCGCGACAGGAGCCAGAGCGGCACCACCACGACCGCGCCGGCCAGGATCCAGCGGCCGAAATCGTGGAAGGTGGCGAGGCCGAGGTCGATCAGGGTTCGGACCGCGTCGTAGGCGTGCCAGAACAGCAGACCGGGCGTGAGGCCGAGGGTCGCCATCACGGCACCGACCAGCACCGACAGGAACAGCAGCTTCATGAACACGGTGGTGGGCGAGCCGCCGAGGAAGCGACGCAGGGCCGAGCGCCGGCCCTGGTCGGGGAACGGCGCGCCGGCATAGGGTTGGCCCCCATAGGGCGGCGGGCGGCGCGGGTCGTGGTCGAGCGTCATGGGGGTCCCGGGGCGTGTCCTGAGGTCGTGCAATGCTCGCCTCTCAACCCCGTGAACCCGGCGGAACCGTGACGCAAGCGACACAGTTTGCACGAAAGCCGACACATGCGGGAGCGTTAGGCGTTTTCACCCAGCGGACGGATGGCCCCGTTGCCTGGACCGGCCCATCTTAGGGACGCGATCCCTTCCCCGGACCGACTCGCGCCCCGCAGACTGACCCGTTGATGAAACGAACCGTTCCATGATCGACCACGCCCTGTTCGATCCGGCGATGATCGATCCCGACACGAAGCGCTTGAACGCCGAGATCGTGGCCGCGCACGCCGCACAGGTCGACCCGTGGTCGATCCCGATGACCGAGGTTCGGGCGCGCCGCCGCCAGGGCACGCAGGCCTCGCCGGCCATGCCACGCAGCGCCCGCGCCGAAACCCTCACGATCGACGGCCCCGGCGGCCCTCTGCAGTTGCGCGTGATCCGGCCCGACGCGCGGAAATGGGTCAAGCTGCGCGGCGCCTACCTCCATATCCATCGCGGCGGCTGGGTCTGGGGATCGGCCGACGAGCAGGACCCGTGGCTGGAGCGGATCGCCGACGCCTGCGGCTTCGTGTGCCTGTCGGTGGAGTACCGCCTGGCCCCCGAGCATCCCTACCCGGCCGCCCTCGAGGATTGCGAGGCCGCGGCCCTCTGGCTCGCCGGTCCCGGCCGGGCCGAATTCGGCATCTCGGCCCTGACCATCGGGGGCGAATCGGCCGGCGCGCAGCTCGCCGTGATGGTGCTGCTGCGCCTGCGCGACAGGCACGCCCTGCCCCGCGCTTTCCGGGGCGCAAATCTGAATGCCGGCTTCTTCGACCTGGGCCTGACCCCCAGCGTGCGCAACTGGGGCACCGACCGCCTGGTGGTGAACACCCAGGACCTCACCAACTTCGCCAACGTCTATGTCCGCGAGGGCATCGACCGCCGCCGGCCCGACGTCTCGCCTGTCTATGCCGACCTCAAGGGCCTGCCCCCGGCGCTGTTCACGGTTGGCACCCACGATCCGCTTCTCGACGACACGCTCTACATGTCGGCCCGCTGGGCGGCGGCCGGAAACGGTGGCCACACGGCGATCTATCCGGGCGGCTGCCACATCTTCGTGCGCTATCCCGGGGCGATGTCCGAGCGCGCGCTGGAGCTCATCGACCGCTTCCTGATGGCCCTGGCCTGAGCAAGCGCGCCACCGCATCGCCGCTGCCCGAGCGCTTCGCCGCGTGGTTCTCCGCGCGCGGCTGGGCACCCCGTCCCCACCAGCTCGAGCTTCTCGACATCGTCGGACGCGGAAGCTCGGCCCTCCTCGTAGCGCCCACGGGCGCCGGCAAGACGCTGGCGGGCTTCCTGCCGAGCCTGACCGCCCTGGCGGCGCGGCCTGCCTCGGCGAAGCCGCGCGGATTGCACACGCTCTACGTCTCACCCCTGAAGGCGCTCGCCGTCGACATCGCCCGCAACCTCGACGCACCCATCGCCGAGATGGGCTTGAGCGTGCGCGTCGAGACCCGCACCGGCGACACACCCTCGCACAAGCGCACCCGGCAGATCGCGCGCCCGCCCGACATCCTGCTGACCACGCCGGAACAGCTCGCCCTGCTCATCGCCCATCGCGAGGCGGCGGAGCTCTTCGCCGACCTGTCCTGCGTCGTCCTCGACGAGTTGCACGCCCTCGTCACCTCGAAACGCGGCGACCTCCTCTCCCTGGCGCTCACGCGCCTGCACCGCCTCAGCCCGGGCCTCACGGCGATCGGCCTCTCCGCCACCGTGCGCGAGCCGGACGAGCTGCGCCGGTATCTGGTGCCGCAGCGCGCGAGCCCGGGTCCATCCACGAAGGGATCGACGGTCGCCATGGCGGAGCTCGTCGTGGTCAAGGGCGGCGCGGCGCCCGACCTCCACATGCTCGATACCGGGCTGACCCTGCCGCTGGCCGGTCACACGGCCTGGCAGGCGATGCCAGCGATCTACGACCTGATCGGGCAGCACCGCACGGTGCTGGTCTTCGTCAACACCCGTCTTCAGGCGGAGTACACCTTCCAGGAGCTCTGGCGGATCAACGACGCCAACTATTCCATTGCCCTGCATCACGGCTCGCTCGACGCCACGCAGCGTCGTCGGGTCGAGGCCGCCATGGCGGCGGGCCGGCTGCGGGCGATCGTTTGTACCGCCACCCTGGACCTCGGCATCGACTGGGGCGACGTCGACCTCGTCGTCAATATCGGGGCGCCGAAGGGGGCGAGCCGGATCATGCAGCGCATCGGCCGCGCCAACCACCGCATGGACGAGCCGTCGAAGGCCTACCTGGTCCCGGCCAACCGGTTCGAGATGCTCGAGTGTCAGGCCGCCCTCGACGCCGTCGAGGCCGCCGCTCAGGACACGCCCGATGCACGCCTCGGCGCCCCCGACGTGCTGGCCCAGCATGTCCTCGGCATGGCCTGCGCCGACGCCTTCGATCCGGTTCAGCTCTACGAGGAGATCGTCTCGGCGGCGCCCTACGCGGGGCTGTCCTGGGAGGATTTCGAGGCGGTGGTCGATTACGTCGCCACCGGCGGCTACGCGCTGCGCGCCTACGAACGCTTCGCGAAGATTCTCCGCGGACCGGACGGCCTGTGGCGGGTGCGCGACGCCCGCATCGCCCAGCAATACCGAATGAATGTCGGCACCATCGTGGAATCCGCCAAGGTGAAAGTCCGCCTCGCCCGCGGCGTGCGCGGCAAGCCCGGTGCGATCCTGCCCAAGGGCGGGCGGGTGCTCGGCGAGATCGAGGAGGATTTCGCCGATACCCTGACGCCCGGCGACACCTTCCTGTTCGCCGGCGAAGTCCTGCGCTTCGAGGGCCTGTCCGAGGACGAAGCGCTGGCGACCCGGGCCGGGCCGGGCACCGACCCGGCGATTCCCTCCTATGCGGGCGCCAAGTTCCCACTCTCGACCTTCCTCGCCGCGCGGGTCCGTGCGCTGATCGCCGACCCGTTCGAGTGGGACCGCCTGCCGAAGCAGGTGGCCTCCTACCTCCTGCAGCAGCGCAGCCGCTCGCTCCTGCCGGGCGAGCGCGACCTCCTGGTGGAGACCTTCCCGCGGGCGGGGCGTTACTACATCACCGCCTTCCCCTTCGAGGGGCGGCTCGCGCATCAGACCCTCGGCATGCTGCTCACCCGACGCCTCGAACGGGCTCGGATGCGGCCCCTGGGCTTCGCCGCCAACGATTACGGCATCGCCATCTGGCTCAACCGGGACGTCGGCGAGCGGATCGGCCGCGAGCCGGACTTCCTCGAGACGCTGTTCGCCGAGGACATGCTCGGCGACGACCTCGAGGCTTGGCTGGACGAATCCGCCATGATGAAGCGCACCTTCCGGCAATGCGCCGTGATCGCCGGTCTGATCGAGCGACGCTATCCCGGGCAGGCCAAGACCGGGCGCCAGGTCACGATCTCGACCGATCTGGTCTACGACGTGCTGCGCAAGCACCAACCCGATCACCTCCTCCTGAAGGCGGCGCGCCAGGATGCGGCAACCGGACTCCTCGACGTGAAGCGCCTCGGTATGATGTTGAGGCGCATCCAGGGGCGAATCACCCACAAGGCGCTCGATCGCGTCTCGCCGCTCTCCGTCTCCGTCATGCTCGAGATCGGGCGCGAACGGGTCTACGGCGAGGGCGCCGACGAGATTCTGGCCGAAGCCGAGGCCCAGCTGCTCGAAGAAGCGCTGGCCTGACCGCGTGGTGAAACGCCCTGCCCCGAACGCAGAGGATGCGGTTTTGGCGCTCGGCCAGAGACTTGAGAAATCCACCCGGGCCCCCGGCCTGACCCTTGCCGGCGAAACCCTCGCCCTCGACCTCTGCGGTGGCCTCTGGCTCGCGCAGCACCGCACCCTGATCGTGTCCGACCTCCACCTGGAGAAGGGCTCGGCCTTTGCGGCCCGGTCCGGTCAGTTCCTGCCACCCTACGACACCCGCGAGACCCTGGCCTGCCTGCACGAAGTGATCGCCCGTCTGGACCCGGCCTGCGTGGTCGCGCTGGGCGATTCCTTCCACGATTCGCGCGCCCCCGAGCGCATGGAGCCCGGCGACCGCGCCATGGTGGCTGCCCTGCAGGAGGGGCGCGACTGGGTCTGGATCGCCGGCAACCACGACCACGCGGTGAGCGAGGGCGTCGGCGGACGCTACGCCGAGACCCTGATGGTCGGCGGCCTGACCCTGCGACACGAGCCGACCGTCGACGCCCCCGAGGGCGAGGTCGCCGGTCACCTGCATCCCTGCGGCAAGGTCGCCATGCGGGGCCGCGCGGTGCGCCGGCGCTGCTTCGTCACCGACGGGCGCCGCCTGATCATGCCGGCCTTCGGCGCCTATGCGGGAGGACTCAACGTCCGCAACGCCGCCTTCGAGCCGCTGTTTCCGGCCGGCTTCACGGCCCATCTCCTCGGGGACGGCCGCGTCTTCGCCATCGGAAAGGCGATGCTGAGCAAGGATTGAGGCGGGGCCGGCTCAGGCCGCGATCAGCAGCGAGGCCCCCGCGACCCCGGACAGGGCCAGCCGCAGGCGCCCGAGCCAGACCGGGACGAGGCCGCGCCGCGGCAGATCCTGGTCGACGAGGCCCCAGGCGAGCACGAGAACGCCGAGGATGCGCAGATCCCACGGCATCGGCGCGGCGAGCGCCGCCCAGGCGATCAACGAGGGCAGGATCGCGATGGCGTAGTCGGCTCCCCCAGAATTGCGGGCGGCGGCCGCACCCCAGCGGATCCCGCCGAGGAACGATGCGATGACGGCGCCGTAGGTCGAGAGCACCAGGCGTGGGCTGAGGCCGATGGTGCCGAGGCCGCCATCGGAGCCGCTATAGGCGAGCAGGGCGAAGCCCAGGAACGGAATCAGCCCGGCGACGCCCAGGATCAGGGCGGCCGGTGGAACCGTCGTCACGCGCGCCATCGGCTCTCCGCTCCTCCGGGCCGCCCCGCGGAGGCCGCCTCCGCTTCGGAATGGGTCACCCGACCCGTATGATCCGGGATCCATCCCCCGGACAACGCCGGGACGCCGGGTTCGCTGCACCGCGGAGCGGCGGCAGAAGCTCGCATCTCCGAAGTGCGCGTCCGTCAGATCCGCCGCGCCGGCGGAATGTTGCCCGAGGGCGCCGGTGCCCCGAGCAGGCTCATGGTGTTCTCGGTCGGCAGGGGCGCCGGGATCTCATTGGATGCCGGCTCCGGAACCTTGGGCTTGAACGCCGCGACCTGGGCGCGCGCGGCGGCCAGGGCCTTCACATCGAGCTTGGCGGCCACGTCGTCGCGCTTCTTCGCGGCGTCCTCGTCGCCCTGCGCCGCGGCGGCGGAGAACCAGAGGAAGGACTGTGCGAGATCCTGCTGGACGCCCATGCCGCGGGCGTAGAGCACCGCGAGATTGTACTGGCTGTCGCGGAGGCCGAATTCGGCGGCGCGCTTGAACCAGAGCGAGGCGGTGGCGAAATCGGCCTTGCCGCCGGCAGCCGGATTTTCGGCGTAGATCACCGCGAGGTTGTGCATGGCCCGGGCGTTACCAAGCTCGGCGGCGCGCCCGTACCAGAGCTTGGCCTGGTTCAGGTCGCGGGCGACGCCGACGCCCTTCTCGTAGAGGCTGCCGAGCTTGTACTGCGCCGGCGCGAAGCCGCTCGCCGCGATCTGCTCGAAGATCTTGACCGCCAGCGCGGGATCACGGGCCATTCCGCGGCCTTCGGCGGCCCGCATGCCGAGGTCGTAGGCGGCCGCACCGTCGCCGTCGAGGGCGGCCTGGCGCAGCTTGACCAGGGCGGGCGGCACCACCGCGAGGTCGGCGGAGATGCCGGCCATCGTGGTCACCCGCGGCACCGCGGAGCGGGACGCAGGGGATCCCGCCGCCTTGGCGGGCGCGCTCTCGGCGAGGCTCTGCGTCGTCTGCGGATCGGCGACGGGCGGGGCCGCGGCCTTGCCGTTTTCCGACTGGCTCTCCTGGGACTTGCTCGCGGCATCGGTCCCGGCGGCGACAGGTCCGGCGGGGGTCGAGACGGCGGCGACCGGCTCGGCCGCAGGCGTCTCGGTGCCGGCGCTCCGACGGGCGTTCAGGGCCTGCAGCGCGCCGAGGAGGAGGACCACCGCGGCGAGGCCGAGGAGGAGTGGCTTCCGGCGGCGATCGACGCCGCTCCGGAAGCGCGCGAGGCGACCGGCGCGCCGGCCAGCATCGGCGCCGTCGCGGTTGCCCTCTGCGTCGGAGGCGCCGGTCTGGCCTGCGGCCTCGGCCTGGGCCGCCTGGGCCGCGCGCCGGGCGGCCGCGATGAAGCTGGTCTTGATGTCGCTGTCGGCTGCGCCGGCGTCGCTCGGCTCGATCCGACCCGCGGCGCGATCGCGGCCCGGTCGCCCGGCGCCCGGCTCCAGCGGCAGGTCGGGACCCGAGACCTGGGGGCGCTCGGCCCGCATCGCGTCCGGACGGCGCGAGGGTGCTGTTCCGGCGGGATGCTCGGCACTCGGCTCCCTGGACAGCTCCCGGACGAGATCCTTGTCCCGGACCAGGTCCTTGGCGACATCCCGTTGCATCCGGGGCGTGAGGACGAGCGGAGCATCCGGATCGGTCGGGCCGATGCGTCCCACCAGCCGCTCGAGGGCGGAATAGACGCCCGTCAGCGTCGACTGCATCCGCTGCTCGGAGGCGACCTGATGGGCGCGCAGGTCCGCGAGGCTCGCCCGAAGAAGCGCGACTTCGCCGGTTTCGGCGGCCGCACCCATGGTCTCCGCGACCGCGTTGCGGGCCGCGCGCTCGACGGCGGCCTCCATCGGCGCCTCCGCCCGCAGGGCCGAGACCTGGTCGAGGAGGTCGGTCATGGTGCGCTCGAGCCCGGCCAGCGCCGGGTCGGCATCGCGGGTGTCGATGCGCTCGGCCAGGGCCAGCACCTGCTGCTCCAGGGCGTCGAGACCTTCGTCGCGCGGACCCTCGCCCGTGCCGATCCGGTCGAGCTTGACCGTCAGTTCGTGCAGCATGCCGTGAATGGAGGCGAGGTTCTCGTCTGGCTGCGCCGGCCGGCGCAGGGTCGCGCCGATATCCTCGAGGCGTCCGATCAGGTCTCCGACGGGATTGATGCTGACCCGGTCGACCTTCTCGGACAGGGCATCGATCCGGTGGAGGATGATGTCGGAATCCTGGTGGGCGGCCATCGGCCCTACCCCGCGAAGGGCGTCGAGCTTGGCATCCATCTGCTGGATCTGCTCGCCGATGCCGGCATCGGTGCTCGACCGCAATCCGATCCGGATCTCCTCCAGCAAGGGGCGCAACTCCGCCATGCCCTCACCGGGCATGCCGGTCTGGATCTGCGAGACCTGGTTGCTGATGGCCTGGATGCCGGCGGCGAGGCTCTGGATCCGCTCCGGTCCGGCGAGCGCACCGATCAGGCGACGGATCTCGTCGAGTTCCCGGAACAGGCCGGCCACGACGTCCTGCTCGGCGAGGCCGGACGGCACGCCCTGGAGCGTGCCGTTCATCCTGGCGGCGAGGCGCTCGACATCGGCGGCGACGCGGGCATGCACGTTCTCGGCGACGTCCTCGGCCAGGCGCTCCACCTGGGCCCGGATCGCCTCGATCGGGGCGGCGATGGCCGCGAGGTCGGCCGGGGCCTGCGCCTTCTGGACGCCGGCCGCGAGGGTCTGCATCGCTTTCTCCAGCGCGCCAACGTCGCGGCCGCTGGCGAGGCTGCCGATCGATTCGCGCAGGCGTGTTGTCTCGTTCTGGAGTTCGGCGATGGCGGGCGCGTCGACGGGGCGCGCCGGCGGGGCAGGCTGAGCCGGTGCGGAGGCCGCCGGAGCACCGGCCAGCTCGCGCTGGCGCTGGCGGATCTCGGTGACCGCATCGCGGATCTCGGTGACGGCGGGCCGGCCGCGGCGGCCGAGGGGACGCGGCGTGGCGAGCTGCTCGCCGATCTCCGTCATGCGGCGCTCGATCTCGGCGAGGCGCTGCGCCATCTCGGAGGCCGATTCGGCCTGCGGGAGCGCGGGCGCCGCCGGGACGGGCGCCTCGGACCCGATGCGCTGGTCGATTCCGTCCAGCCGGCGCATCATCTCGGTGAGGGCGGCGTTCTTGCCGGGGCGGACACCGGCGGTCGGCGCGGCGGACCTGACCTCGACCGGGCTCGACGGCGCGGCGGTCTGGGCTGCCTCGGCTGCCGGCGGCCGCGAGGGCGCCGGCGCGGTGGGGGCCTTGTCTCCGCGGGCGTCGGGCTCGACGATCGACGCGATCCAGGTCTCAACCGGAATACCGGCGCGGCGCGCCATGTCCCGCGCCGCTTCGAGCACGTCGGGATCGAAGCCTTCGAGGTCGAGGGTCGCGTTGCGTGTCATCGTCAAACCTGACTCGGCGAAGTCCATGGCTCGATCCGCGCGTGGCCCCGCCACGCGAAAACGAGGGAGGGGTTAACGACGGACCCGTGCTCCCCGACATTTGGTAGTCTTGGTAAACAGGCGGTTAAGGCGCGACCGATTGATGGCTCGTGCATGATTCGCGTGGGGCGCGCCGCGCCCCCCCCTTTCGCCCCTCGCAAAATAGTTTATATGTGAACCATCAGATGCGCCGGCGGTCGGAAGGCCGTCCAGGAACGCAGCCGTTTCCGGGAGATGATGCGCGATGCCAAGCTACAAGGCACCGGTCGAGGACGTCCTGTTCCTGCTGAACGACGTGCTCGGATTCCACCGCTACGACAACCTGCGCGGTTTCTCGGATGCGTCGCCGGACGTGATGGAGGCGGTTCTCAACGAAGGCGCCAAGCTCGCCGAGACCGTGCTCGCGCCGCTCAACCCGGTCGGCGATCGGGAAGGCTGCACCCGGCATCCCGACGGCAGCGTCACGACCCCGAAGGGCTTCAAGGCCGCCTACGACGCCTATGCGGGCGGCGGCTGGATGGGGCTCTCGATGCCCGAGGAATATGGCGGGCAGGCCCTGCCCCACACCCTGAACACGGCGATCCAGGAATTCGCCTCCGGGGCCAACCTCGCGCTCGGCATGTATCCGGGCCTGACCCAGGGGGCGATGGCGGCCCTCGTGGTGCATGGGTCGGACGAGCAGAAGGCCCTTTACCTGCCGAAGATGGTGGAGGGTGCCTGGACCGGCACCATGAACCTCACCGAGCCGCATTGCGGCACGGATCTCGGGCTCCTCAAGACGAAGGCCGTGCCGAACGGCGACGGCTCCTACAGCCTCACCGGCACCAAGATCTTCATCTCGGCCGGCGAGCACGACCTGTCGGAGAACATTATCCATCTGGTGATCGCCCGCATCGAGGGCGCGCCGGCCGGCACCAAGGGCATCTCGCTCTTCGTGGTTCCGAAGTTCCTGGTGAACGCGGACGGCTCGGTCGGCGAGCGCAACCCGGTCTCCTGCGGCTCCCTCGAGCACAAGATGGGCATCCACGGCAACTCGACCTGCGTCATGAACTACGACGGGGCGAAGGGCTGGCTCGTCGGACAGGAGAATCGCGGCCTGAACGCGATGTTCGTGATGATGAACGAGGCCCGCCTCGCGGTCGGCGTTCAGGGTCTCGGCCAGTCCGAGGTCGCCTATCAGAACGCGGTCGCCTACGCCAAGGACCGGCTCCAGGGCCGCGCCCTGACCGGCGCCAAGGCGCCCGAGAAGGCTGCCGACCCGATCATCGTCCATCCCGACGTGCGCCGGACCCTGATGGGCATCCGCGCCTTCAACGAGGCCGCCCGCGCCCTCGTGCTCTGGACCGCGCTCCAGGCCGATATCGGACACCGGTCCGACGATGCGACCGAACGGCAGAATGCCGAGGACCACATGGGCCTGATGACCCCGGTGGTGAAGGGCGTGCTGACCGACCGGGGCTTCGCCAACGCGGTCGAGGCCCAGCAGATGTTCGGCGGCCACGGCTACATCGAGGAATGGGGCATGTCGCAGTTCGTGCGCGATGCCCGCATCGCGATGATCTACGAGGGCGCCAACGGCATCCAGGCCATGGACCTCATCGGCCGCAAGCTGCCCAAGGACGGCGGGCGGGCGATGATGACCTTCCTCGGCGAGGTGCAGACCTTCATCAAGGACCACGGCGAGGACGCGGCGATGAAGCCCTACGTCGCGCCCCTCCAGGCTGGCCTCAACGACCTGCAGGGCGCCACCATGTGGTTCATGCAGAACGCCTTCACGAAGCCCGACAATGCCGGCGCCGGTGCCACCGACTACATGCACCTGCTCGGACTCGTGGCCATGGGCTACATGTGGGCGCGCATCGCCAAGGCCGCCCTGGCGCGGCAGGCGGAAAGCCCGTCCGAGGCGATGGCCGCCAAGCTGGTGGTGGGCCGCTTCTACATGGAGCGCCTCCTGCCCGAGACCGCGACCCGGCTGGTGCGGATCAAGGCCGGATCGGAAACCACGATGGCGCTGAGCGCCGAGGCGTTTTAGACCGTCGCGACGCCCCCTCCTCCCCCTTGCGGGGAGGAGCCGGAGGTGGGGGTGGTCGGGCGACCCTCCGTCGGCCGAGGCTGGCGGCGCCACCCCCACCCCTAACCCCTCCCCGCAACGGGGAGGGGGACTGCCCGCGCCGCCAGGGTCAAGAGAACGAGGACACGCATGCCCGAGGCCTTCATCTACGACCATGTCCGCACCCCGCGGGGCCGCGGCAAGCCCGATGGCTCGCTCCACGAGGTGACGGCCCTGCGCCTCGCCGAGGTGGCGCTCCGCGCCCTCAAGGAGCGCAACGACCTCGACACGCGCCGCGTCGACGACGTGGTCCTCGGCTGCGTCGATCCGGTGGGCGAGGCCGGCGGCGACATCGCCCGGGCGGCGGCCCTGGTGGCCGATTACGGCACGCACGTGCCGGGCGTGCAGATCAACCGCTTCTGCGCCTCGGGCCTCGACGCGGTGAACTTCGCCGCCGCGCAGGTGATGGCCGGCCAGCACGACCTGACGGTGGGCGGCGGCGTCGAATCCATGAGCCGCGTTGGCCTCGGCGCCTCGGGCGGCGCCTGGCCGGTGGATCCGGCCATCGCGATCAAGTCCTACTTCATGCCCCAGGGCGTGTCGGCCGACCTCATCGCCTCGAAATACGGCTTCAGCCGCGACGATTGTGACGCCTACGCCGTCCAGTCGCAGAAGCGCTCGGCCGCCTCCTGGGCCGAGGGCCGCTTCGCCAACGCGGTCGTGCCGGTGCGCGACATCAACGGCATCACGCTGCTGGCCAATGACGAGCACATGCGGCCGTCCACCGACATGCAGTCGCTGGGACAGCTCAAGGCCTCCTTCGTCCAGATGGGCCAGATGGGCGGGTTCGACGCCGTGGCCATCGACGCCCATCCGGACGTGGAGACCGTCAACCACGTCCACCATGCCGGCAACTCGTCGGGCATCGTCGACGGCGCCGCCGCGGTGCTGATCGGCTCGGCCGAGGCTGGCAACGCCGCGGGCCTGAAGCCCCGCGCCCGCATCCGCGCCTTCGCGAATATCGGCTCGGACCCGGCCCTCATGCTCACCGGCCCGGTGGACGTGACGAAGAAGGTCCTGGCGCGGGCCGGCATGAGCCTGGCCGACATCGACCTGTTCGAGGTCAACGAGGCCTTCGCCGCGGTGGTGCTGCGCTTCCAGCAGGCCTTCGACGTCGACCCGGCCAAGATCAACGTCTGCGGCGGCGCCATCGCCATGGGCCATCCGCTGGGCGCCACCGGCGCGATGATCCTCGGCACGGTGCTCGACGAGCTGGAGCGCACCGGCAAGGAGCGCGCCCTGGTCACCCTCTGCATCGGTGCCGGCATGGGCACCGCCACCATCATCGAGCGGGTGTGAGCCTGCGCCGCCTCCCAAACCCCGCGCAAGTGGGGTAGAGGGCGGCGCCCGCCGCCGCCCGGCGCCGGGCTCACAACAAGAATCTCCGAGGACACGCCACGATGACGCGCCTGCTCGCCACCCTCTGCCTGACCACCGCCCTGTGCCTGCCGATCGCCGCCCGCGCCGACGAGGCCGCCGAGCGCATCGCCGTCGCCAAGGATCTGGTGCAGAAGACCACGATCAAGAACCTGGAGGTCGGCTTCACGGGCGCCCTCGAGAAGACCGTGGCGCCGATGAAGGAGGACAAGGCCGAGGCCGTGCGCAAAGAGATCCGCGCCGAGTTCGACAAGCAGCGCGAGACCATGCTCGACGGCCTGTCGAAGGCCTATGCCGAGAAGTTCAGCCTCGACGAGCTGAAGCACCTCTCCGAGATCTACGGCGACAAGACCTACCAGAAGTTCCAGGCGGTCAATGCCGACCCGGCCTCCACCGTGACCACGATCTCGCAGGCCTCCGTGACCAAGCTCCTGAACATGCTGGCCATCGCCTCGGCCGGTGACTCGGCGGCCAATGCGGCCCCGGGCGCACCCGGCGCCCCGATGCCGATGCCGGCGCGCTGAAGCGGACCGGCGGGGATCCCGATGGCCGGCTCAAGCCACATGCGCGCGGGCGTACCCGCCCGCCGGAGAGCCGGTCACCGGGAAGCCGTTCACGTTGGGCAGCGCTTCGAGGTGGGGTTTGGCGAAGTGGTAGCCCTGGAAGAGGGTCGCGCCGAGGCCGCGCAGGGTGTCGAGCTCGGACGCCGTCTCGACGCCCTCGGCGATGACCGCGATGTCCAGGGAGCGGGCGATGCCGATGATGCCCGCGACGATGATCTGGCGGCGCCGGTCGGTGTCGATGCCGCGCAGCAGGTCCATGTCGATCTTGATGAGGTCGGGCTGGAAGTTCGCCAGCAGGCTCAGGCCGGCGAAGCCCGCGCCGAAATCGTCGAGGGCCGTCAGGAAGCCCTGGCGCCGGTACTCGGCGACGATGCGCGAGACGTGGGCGGTGTCGCGGAACTTCTCGTTCTCGGTGAATTCGAACATGATCCGGTCGTGGGCGAAGCCGGCCTTGCGGGCCGCCTCCAGGGACGAGCGGATGCAGGCCGCCGGTTCGTAGACGGCGTTCGGCATGAAGTTGATCGACAGGCGGGTCGCGTCGTCCGTCGGGAACAGGCGTCCGGCGAGTTCGATCGCCTTCACCCGCGCGGCCTGGTCGAAGCGGTAGACGGTTTCCGGCGTCACGCGGCCGAGAATCGAGGCGGCCGATTCGCCACCCGTGCCGCGCACCAGTGCCTCGTAGCCCCAGACACGGTTCGCCGCGAGGTCGAGAATGGGCTGGAACGCCATCGTGAAGGTGAAGTCGAGTTCGGCTCCATCGCGGCAACCCTGGCAGCCGGTCCGTGCGGTCATGGTCGTGTCCTGTCGCAGCAAGGTGCCCCCCGGCATGCCTTGATGCATTCGCAAGGTTTGAGATTGGCTTAACCACGCCAGCCGAAGCCGCCCACCCGCCGCTTATTCGAGGATCAGCGATGAATCTCACCAACTTCCGACTCGAAACCGACGCCGACGGGATTGCGCTGGCGACCTGGGACATGCCCGGCCGCTCCATGAACGTCTTCACCGATGCGGTGATGGACGAACTGAGCCAGGTGGTCGACGCCGTGGTGGCGGACCCCGCCATCAAGGGCTGCGTCATCGTCTCGGGCAAGGACAACTTCTCGGGCGGCGCCGACCTGACCATGCTCCAGGGTCTCGGCCGCGCGTTCGAGGCCCTCAAAGCCGAGCGCGGCGAGGAGGAAGCGATGCGCCACTTCTTCGAGGAGTCGCGCAAGCTCAGCCTCGTCTTCCGCAAGCTCGAGACCTGCGGCAAGCCCTTCGCGGCGGCGGTGAACGGCATCTGCCTCGGCGGGGCGTTCGAGCTCGCCCTCTCTTGCCACTACCGGGTGCTGTCCGACGATCCGAAGACCCGCGTCGGCCTCCCCGAGATCAAGGTCGGCCTGTTCCCGGGCGGTGGCGGCACCCAGCGCGTCGCCCGCCTGATGCAGACTGGCGACGCCCTGCAGATGCTG
The DNA here is from genome assembly GCF_001422885.1 of Methylobacterium sp. Leaf104. GTDB lineage: Bacteria > Pseudomonadota > Alphaproteobacteria > Rhizobiales > Beijerinckiaceae > Methylobacterium. Next base: position 147,830 of record NZ_LMMZ01000037.1, read on the forward strand.
TTCAAGGGCGAGCAGATCCGTCCGCTGATGGCCAGGAACATGGGCCTCGCCCAGGAGGTCGCCGCCAAGGACGAGATCGTCGCCAAGGCCAAGGCCTGGATCGCGGGCGGCGGCTCGGCCGTGGCACCCTGGGACCAGCCGAAGTTCAAGTCGCCGTCCGGCAAGGTCTACTCGCCCGCCGGCATGATGATCTGGCCGCCGGCCAACGCCATCTACCGGCGCGAGACGCACGACAACTACCCGGCCGCCAAGGCGATCCTGGCCTCCGTCTACGAGGGCCTGCAGCTGCCGATGGACCAGGCCCTTCGGGTCGAGAGCCGGTACTTCGCGCACATCCTGCGGACCAAGGAGGCGGCGGCGATGATCCGCACGCTGTTCCTGTCGATGGGAGAACTTAATAAGGGCGCGCGCCGTCCGAAGGACGTGCCGGCCACCAAGGTCCAGCGGGTCGGCGTCGTCGGCGCCGGCTTCATGGGCGCGGGCGTCGCCTACGTCACGGCCAATGCGGGCATGGATGTCGTGCTCGTCGACCAATCGGTCGAGGCGGCCGAGAAGGGCAAGGCCTACGCCCACAAGCTCGTCACCGACCAGATCAACAAGGGTCGCGCGAAGACCGCCGACCGCGACGCGCTGCTCGGCCGCATCAGCGCGAGTGCCGACTACGCCGACCTCGCCACCTGCGACCTCGTCATCGAGGCGGTATTCGAGGATCCGAAGGTCAAGGCCGAGGTCATCGCCAAGGTCGAGGCCGTGATCCGGCCGGAGACGATCTTCGCCTCCAACACCTCGACCCTGCCGATCACGGGCCTCGCCAAGACCTCGGCCCGGCCGGAGCAGTTCGTCGGCATCCACTTCTTCTCGCCGGTCGAAAAGATGATGCTCGTCGAGATCATCAAGGGCGACCAGACCGGCGACGCGGCGCTGGCCACCGCCCTCGACTATGTCCGCGCGATCAAGAAGACCCCGATCGTCGTCAACGATGCGCGCGGCTTCTTCGCCAACCGCTGTGTCGGCGCCTACCTGCTCGAGGGCCACAAGATGCTCAACGAGGGCATCCCGGCAGCGATGATCGAGAATGCCGGCCGTCAGGCGGGCATGCCGGTCGGCCCCCTCTCGCTGACCGACGAGGTCGCCGTCGATCTCGCCCTGAAGATCGTCAAGGCGACGGAGGCGCAACTCGGGGCCGAGAGCATCGACCCGGCCCAGAAGGCGCTCCTCTCCACCCTCGTCGAGGGCGAGGGCCGGCTCGGCCGCAAGAACAAGCGCGGCTTCTACGACTATCCGGAGGGGGCACCCAAGCGACTGTGGCCCGGCCTCGCCGGCCTCCAGGCGACCAAGGTCGACCCGGACGAAGTGGACTTCGCGGAGCTGAAGCAGCGTCTCCTGGTGGTGCAGGCGCTGGAAGCCGCGCGGACCGTCGGCGAGGGCGTCGTGACCGATCCGCGCGAGGCGGATGTCGGCTCGATCCTCGGCTTCGGCTTCGCGCCCTTCACCGGCGGCGCCCTGTCCTACATCGACTTCATGGGCGTCCAGGCGTTCGTGACGCTGGCGCAGGGCCTGGAAGCCAAGCACGGCCCGCGCTTCGCCGTACCGCAGAACCTCCTCGACATGGCCGCCCGCGGCGGCACGTTCTACGGCGACGCAGCGGTGAAGAAGGCGGCGTAGGGCACGGGTACCGCCCGGCTTTCCCCGGGCGGATCCCATGACGGGTGAGGCGGCGACCGCCTCACCCCACCGATGCCGCAGTCATCCGGGCGCGCAGGACCTCGACATCGTCGTGGTTGCTCGACAGCAGGTCGGTGATGTCACCGGCGAGCAACGCCTTCACGTGGCGGCAGCGGGTGCCGTAGCGGCCCGCCATGCAGGTGCAGCGCAGGTGCGGGCCGCCGGTGCGGTCTTCCAGGGTCACGGCGTAGCGGTTGCCGCTGCTGCCGCGGACCGCGAAGTGCAGGCCCGCCGAAGAGGCTGGGCGTGCGCCCGCGGCGAGACGGGCCCGCTCCGTGAGGGAGCCCGGGCGGCTCCGCGGAGGCATGGCGAGGTCGGGTCCCGCCGGGACCGTGGTGATCGGCAGGTGAAGCGCCCGCGACAGGGCCGGCACGTCCGGCGCACCGGTCTCCCGTACCGCCGCGAGAGCGATCTCCGCGCAGGCATAGGCGTCCTCGCCCGCATCGTGGTGCTCGAAGCGGATCCCGAGCCGCGCCGCGACCTTGCCGAGGCCGCAGCCCTCCTCCGCCGGAAACACCCGCCGGGCGATCTGCAGCGTGCAGAGATAGGAGAAGGCCGGGGGTCGAACCCCGTACGCGGCCAGGGAGGCGCGCAGCACGCCGAGGTCGAAGCCGGCATTGTGCGCCAGGATCAGACCGGAGGCGAGCTCGGGCAGGAACTCCGCCATCACGGCGGAAAAGTCCGGCTGGTTACGCACGTCCGCCGGGAGGATGCCGTGGACCCGGATGTTGCCCGGCGAGAAGCGCAGCTCCGGCGGCCGGATCAGCCGGGATTCCCGCCGGACCACCCGGCCGCCGGCGATCCAGGCGAGCCCGACGGCACAGGCGCTGTCACGCCGCTCGTTGGCGGTCTCGAAATCGAGGGCGATGACGGTCATGCGGGAGTTATGGGCCCTGTCCCGGCCGGACGCGGCCAAGCTCCTGCGGATGCAGAAACCCGACTCTAGGCGTCCGCGAATCCGGGCTCAAGCGCTGGCGACGAGCGCCAGCCATGCCTCCTCGCTGATGACCTCGACGCCGTGCTTCTCCGCGTCCTTCAGCTTGGAGCCCGCACCCGGACCGGCCACGACGAGGTCGGTCTTGACGGAGACCGAGCCGGAGACCTTGGCGCCCAGGCGCTCGGCCGTGGCCTTGGCCTCGGACCGGGTCATCTGTTCGAGGCTGCCGGTGAACACCACGGTCTTTCCCGCGAAGGCCGTGGCGGAGGCCGGCGCCGCCATCGGCTCGGTCTTTACTTCGGCGAGCAGCGCCCGGACCGCGGCGTCGTTGTGCGGCTCGGCGAAGAAGGCGATCAGCGAGTCGGTCGCCACCGGACCGATCTCGCCGTCATCGGCGAAGTGGCGATAGGCGTCGCCCGGCCGCTGCTCGGCCGCCCGCGCGAGACCCGCCGCGATGGCGTCCTCGTCGCCGTAATGGGCGAGCAGGCTGGCGCGCTGGGGCGCCGAGAGGCGCACCCGCCCTTGCTGCGGCTGGGTCTCGCCCTCCTCGTCGTCGCCGGCCTCCGGCTCGCCGCCCGCGCGGGGATAACCGACCGCCAGCAGACGATCGCGGGTGGTCGGACCGATGCGGGACAGCGCGGAGAGTTCGATCCAGTCCGGCCCGGCCTGGTCGCGGGCCGCAGCGGCGACGCCCTCCATCAGGGCGGGCATGTCGGGGAAGCGCTTGGCGAGGGCCTTGGCCGTGGATTCGCCGATCTCCGGGATGCCGAGGGCGAAGAGGAAGCGGTTCAGCGGCAGGCTGCGACGATCCTCCACCGCGGCGAGGAGGTTCTTGATCGCCTTGTCCTCCTCTTCGCCCTTCTTCTTCGTCGGCTTCTTCGGGGCGGGCACGCCCTCGGCCCGCCGCTCGGCGGAGAGCGCCTCGCGCCGCGCCACGATGGCGGCCTTCAGGGGCTCGAACGCGAGGCGGAACAGGTCGGCGGGCTGGCGCACCAGCCCGGCCTCGAACAGCACCTCGATATAGGTCTGGCCAAAGCCCTCCAGGTCGAAGCCGTTGCGCGAGACGAAGTGTTTCAGCCGCTCGACTCCCTGCGCGGGGCAGATCAGGCCGCCGGTGCAGCGGCGCACGGCGTCGGGCGTGCCGGTGCGGGGATTGATCTCGCGCACGGCGCGGCTGCCGCAGGCGGGGCAGTGGGTCGGAAAGGCGTAGGGCTTCGAATCGGCCGGGCGCTTCTCCAGCACCACGTCCATCACCTTCGGGATGACGTCGCCGGCCCGCTGCACCACGACGGTGTCGCCGATCCGGATGTCGCGCCCGTCGCGGATCGGCTCGCCATCGGCCCCGACACCCTGGACGTAGCCCTCGTTGTGCAGGGTCGCGTTCGACACCACGACGCCGCCCACCGTGACCGGACGGAGCCTGGCCAGCGGGTTCAGGGAGCCGGTGCGCCCGACATTGATCTCGATGTCCTCGACGACCGTCAGCGCCTTCTGTGCGGCGAACTTGTGGGCCAGCGCCCAGCGCGGCGAGCGCGAGACGAAGCCGAGGCGGCGCTGCAGCGCCAAGTCGTCGACCTTGTAGACGACGCCGTCGATGTCGTAGCCGAGGTCGGCGCGCTCGGCCTCGATGCTGCGATAATGCGCGATCATCGCCGCGGCGTCGGTGCAGAGCCGGGTGCGGTCGTTGACCGGAAGGCCCCATTCGGAAAACCGCTCCAGCACGCCGTGCTGCGTCCCCTCGAAGGCCGGCACCACCTCACCCCAGGCATAGGCGAAGAACTTGAGCGGCCGCGAGCGGGTGATCTCGGGATCGAGCTGGCGCAGGGAGCCGGCCGCCGCGTTGCGGGGATTGGCGAACAGCGCCTTGCCGGCAGCCTCCTGGCGCGCGTTGATCGCGGCGAAATCCGCGTGGCTGAGGTAGACCTCGCCGCGGACCTCGCAAATCCGAGGTACGTCCGTCCCGGCGAGGCGCTGCGGGATGTCGGACACCGTACGGGCATTGGCGGTGACGTCCTCGCCGACCTCGCCGTCGCCGCGGGTCGCCGCCGTGACGAGGCGCCCATCCTCGTAGCGCAGGGCCAGGGAGAGGCCGTCGATCTTCGGCTCGGCGGTGAAGGCCAGGGGGTCGCCTTCGGGCCGGTTCAGGAAGCGCCGGACGCGGGCGACGAACTCGGCCACCTCGTCGTCCGCGAAGGCGTTGCCCAGCGAGAGCATCGGCACCGCGTGGCGCACCTTGGCGAACTTCTCCGAGGGTTTGGCCCCCACCGAAGCGCTGGCGGCTCCCGTCCCGGCAAGGTCCGGAAACCGCGCCTCGATCTGCTCCAGGCGCCGGCGCAGGGAATCGTACGCCGCATCCGTGATCTCGGGCGCGTCCTCCTGGTGATAGAGCCGGTCGGCCTCGGCGATCCGTTCGGAGAGGTCCGCGTGCTCGGCCCGCGCCGTCTCGGCGGTCATCGTCTCGAGGCTGTCGGCGGTCTCTTCGGGCATGGAGATGCTTCGTGATCGGGGGCGGGCCGGCGTCGGCTTATAGCAATCGAGAACCGTTGCGGCACCGGCCAAGGTTCCGGGCCGCCCGCGGCGCTGCGCGAACCTGTAACCCGCGCGCCGGCCAAGCGAATACACCCCGACACCACGACGCCGCGAAGGCCCCGCGAGTCCGGCTGCGACCCCGCGCCGCCTCACGGATCCGCTCCGGCCCCCATCTTTCGCGACAATCGTCCCACGATCCCGGATCGCCATGCCAGCCCTGCCCGCCTTCTCCGCACCCTGGCGTGACCGCGCCGGACGCGTCTCCGGCCTGAAGCTCGCGACCTTCTTGTTCGCCCTCGCTCCGGGCCTCTGGCTCGCCGGGGCCTACGCGGCCGATGCCCTCGGAGCGAAGCCGATCACGGCGCTGCTGCACGGCACCGGCAAGTGGGCGGTGCGATTCCTGATGCTCTCGCTGGCGGTGACGCCCCTGCGCCGCGTCGCCCATGCGCCGAAGCTCATCCTGGTGCGGCGCATGCTCGGCCTGACGGTTCTGGCCTACGGGCTGATCCACCTGATGCTCTACGTCGTCGACCAGAACTTCGTGCTGACCAAGGTGGTCACCGAGATCGTGTCCCGGATCTATCTCACCATCGGCTTCGTGGCTCTGCTCGGCCTCGTGGTGCTCGGCATCACCTCCACGGACGGGATGATCCGGCGCCTGGGCAAGGCCTGGCCGCGCCTGCATAAGACCGTCTACGTCATCGCGATCCTGGGCCTGATCCACTATTACCTGCAGGCCAAGATCGACGTGTCCGACCCGGTGTTCTGGACCGGCGCCTTCCTGCTGCTGATGGGCCACCGCGCGATGCAGCGCTTCGGCTGGCCGACCAACCCGCTCACCCTGCTGGGCCTCGCGCTTGCCGCCACCCTCCTGACCGCGCTGCTGGAAGCGGCCTGGTACGGCGTCGCGAGCGGCATCCCGGCGAGCCTCGTCCTGTCGGCCAACCTCGATTTTCCGGAGACCATCCGGCCGGCCTGGTGGGTTCTGGCCCTCGGCCTTTCCGTTCCGGTGCTCAATGCCGTCCGGGCCCGGATGGACCGGAGCGGGCGCGGCAAGCCGAAGGGCGCGCCGGCATCGCGCCCCGGCCCGGCAACGGCGCGGGAGGCCGTGGCGGCGCGCTGAGGGCCGGCGCATGCGGGACTTGCTCCGGGCCGCCGGCACGCGCATGAAGCGGCCGGCGTCACGGAGGGGAAAACCCGCATGCGGACACGGATCTCGACGGTGGCAGCCCTCGGCCTCGGCACTCTGGTTTCGGCCGGCGCGGCCCGCGCCGCCTGCACGCTGCCCGAGCCGCCCCCGGCCGCGTCCCGTCCGACCAAGCCGCCGCTCCCGGCCAAGCCCGCCTGCCTCGACGCCAAGGGCGGCTGCCCGGGCTGGGAGGCCTACAGCTACAACGACGCCATCAAGGCCTACAACGAGAAGGCCGCCGCGTTCCGTCCCCTGGCGGAGACCTACGTCAAGGCACTGAATGCCTACGTGAAGGCGAGCAGCGACTACGCGCAATGCGAGGTGAAGACGCTGCAATAGGCAGGCGGCCGGCCGGGTTCGCTTGACCCCTGCCAGGAGCGATGCCACAGCCCGGCGCAGTTTTCCCCACATCGCCAGACTGGACGGCCCGATGCCCGAATCCCTCGACCTCCTCGTTCTCGGCAACGCCATCGTCGACCTCATCGCCCGCACCGAGGAAGAATTCCTGGCGGCGCAGGGCGTGCCGAAGGGGGCGATGCAGCTGATCGACGAGGCGCGGGCCGAGTCGCTCTTCGCCGCCATGGGGCCGGCCACCATCGTGTCAGGCGGTTCCGGTGCCAACACGGCCGTGGGCGCGGCGATGCTCGGCGCGAAGACCGGCTTCGTCGGCAAGGTCCGCGACGACGAGCTCGGCGGCCTCTTCGCCCATGATCTGAAGGCCACCGGCGTCCGCTTCCCGGTCGCCGCCGCGGTCGACGGACCGGCCACCGCCCGCTGCTTCATCCTGGTGACGCCGGACGGCGAGCGCACCATGAACACCTATCTCGGCGCCTGCCAGGGCCTGTCCCCGGCCGATGTCGACGCGGCCACCGTGGCGAGCGCCCGCGTGGTCTACCTCGAAGGCTACCTCTGGGACCCGCCGGCCGCCAAGGACGCGTTCCGCAAGGCCGTGACCATCGCCCACGAGGCCGGCAACGCCGCGGCGCTGACCCTGTCGGACGCGTTCTGCGTCGGACGCTACCGGGACGAGTTCCTCGGCCTGATCCGCGACGGCAGCATCGACATCCTGTTCGCCAACATGGCCGAGTTGCAGAGCCTCTACGAGACCGACGATGCCGAGGCCGCCGTCAAGGCGCTGCGCGACGAGAGCGGGTCCCGCGGCAAGGACCTTCTCGCTCTCGTCACCCGCTCGGCGGACGGCGCCCTCGTGATCCAGGGCGGCGACGTGCAGGCCGTGGCCGCCTCTCCGGTTCACGAACTCGTCGACACCACGGGAGCGGGCGACCTCTTCGCGGCGGGTTTCCTGGCCGGACATGCCCGCGGCCTCGACCACACGGTCAGCGCCCGCCTGGGAGCCCTCGCCGCCGCCGAGGTGATCCAGCACATCGGCGCCCGGCCGCAGCACGATCTCGTGGCCCTCGCCAAGGCGCAGGGCCTGCTCTGACCCCGTCGCCCTGAGCGCCGGTCGTCCGGGCGGCGGATCCCGGACATCCCCGGGATCCGTCCCGCGCACGGACCGGCGATCACAGGCGCAGCAGCACCTTGCCGACGGCCTCGCGCCGCTTGAGGATGCCGAGCGCGGCCTCGTAATCGGCGAGCGGATGGACGCCATGCACCTTCGCGGTCAGGCGGCCCTCCGCCACCCAGGCGAGAAGCTGCTCCTGGTTGGCCCGGTGCGCTTCCGGCTCGCGCTCGACGAACACGCCCCAGTGGACGCCCTGAATGTCAATGCCCTTCAGCAGCGCCAGGTTGAGCGGAATGCGCGGGATGTCGCCGGCCGCGAAACCGATGACGAGGTAGCGCCCCTTCCAGCCCAGGGACCGCAGGGCCGGCTCGGCATAGTCGCCGCCGATCGGATCGTAGATCACGTCGACGCCCTCGCCCTCTGTGAGCGTACGCAGGGCCTCGCGCAGATTCTCCGCGGCGTAGTCCACCGTCATCGTGGCGCCATGGGCCTGCGCCGTCGCCAGCTTCTCGGGTGAGGACGCGCAGGCGATCACGCGGGCCCCCATGATCGCGCCGAGTTCCACGGCCGCGAGACCGACGCCCCCCGAAGCGCCGAGCACCGCCAGGGTCTCGCCGGGCTGCAGCCGGGCCCGGTCGCGCAGGGCGTGCAGCGAGGTGCCGTAGGTGATGGTGAGTCCGGCGGCCTGCTCGTCCGAGACGCCCTCCGGCACGCGGGTCAGGTGCCGGGTGGCGACGGCGATCCGCTCGCGGCAGGTGCCGAACTTCTGGTGGACGATGACGCGGTCTCCGACCGCGAAGCCCTCGGACCCCTCGCCCAGGGCCTCGACCACGCCGCAGGCCTCGCCGCCCGGCGAGAACGGGAGCTCGGGCTTCACCTGGTAGCGACCGGCGATGATCAGGGTGTCGAAGAAGTTGAGGGCCGCGAGCGTGACGCGGACCAGGGCCTCGCCCGGACCGGGCACGGGATCGGGCAGATCCGCGAGTTCGAGATCCTCCGGTCCCCCGAGCCGGGTACACAGCAGCGCCTTCATGCCCAAACCTCCGCCTGATCGTCCTAGCGGCGCTTGCACCGGCCCGGGCGCCCGCGCAAGCGCCGCGGCGTCAGGGACGCTCGTAGAGGCCGGCGAGGCAGCCCTTGGCGCGCACGCGGCCTGACATCGCCTCCAGGAGGGCGCCCCGTCCCGGATGCTCGGGCAGCTCCAGCGCCCGGTCGAGCGCGTAGGCCTGGAACAGGTAGGCGTGCGGGCCGTGACCGGTCGGCGGGTCGGGGGGCAGCCAGCCCGGCTTCAGGAAGCTGTTCTTGCCGAGGTCGAGCCCTGATGCGGCCTGGCTGGCAGCCCCTTCGGCCAGCGGTGCGCCGGGGTCGAGATTCCAGGCGATGAGGTGGACGAGCGGGCTCGGCGTCGGGCTGCCCGCATCCTCGCAGAGGATCACGACCCGCGCCGTGCCGGGCGGCAGGCCGGTCCAGGCCAAGGGCGGCGACGCGCCGGTCCCGTCGGCCGTGAAGCGCGCCGGCATGGGCGTGCCGTCGGTGAAGGCGAGGCTGCTGAGCGAGAGGCCCTCGGGCACCTCGGCGAAGCTGGTCCTGTAAGCGGTCTTTTCGAGCCCGGCCTTCAGGCCGGACAGGGCGGCGCCCACGGCGTGCGGAATCTTTTCGAGCAAGGTCGGTCTCCCACGGGGTACGCCGACCAACCGCGGGCGACCGCGAAGGTTCAGGCCAGCCGCCCGTCGCCGGCCGGGCGCTGCGCCGTGATCATGTAGTTCACCGCGGTGTCGCGGCTCGCTCGCCAGGACCCGTCCAGGGGGTTGAGCACCACCCCGGTCGTGTCGGTGACGGTGAGGCCCCCGGCACTCACCGCGCGGCCGAGTTCGTCGGGGCGCACGAACTTCTCCCAGTCATGGGTGCCCCTGGGCAGCCAGCCGAGGACGTATTCGGCCCCGACGATCGCCAGCGCGAAGGAGCGCAGCGTCCGGTTGAGGGTGGCGGCGAAGAGGAGGCCGCCGGGCTTCACCGCCCGTGCAGCCTGGGCGACGAAGGCCGGCATGTCGACCACGTGCTCCACCACCTCCATGGCGAGCACGATGTCGAAGCGCTCGCCGCCGGCCACGACGTCCTCGATGGTGCGGGCGCGGTAATCCACCGGCACGCCCTCGGCATCGGCATGGGCCTGGGCGACCTCGATGTTGGTCGGCGCCGGGTCGAGTCCGGTCACCCGGGCGCCGAGGCGCGCCAGCGGCTCGGACAGGACGCCGCCGCCGCAGCCGATATCCACCAGGGTCAGGCCCTCCAGGGCGAAGGGCGCGCGGGCGTCCCGCCCGAAATGCCGGCAGGCCGTGTCGCGGATATAGGCGAGGCGGACGGGGTTGAAGCGGTGCAGCACCCGCATCGGCCCGGCCTCGTCCCACCACGTCGCCGCGATGGCCTCGAAGCGGGCGACCTCGTCGCGGTCGATGGAGGCGCCTGTGGGTCCGGTCATCGTCTCGGCATGTCTCGTGCGAAGTTGGCGCGCCCCATTGTTGACACGCCCGGGCGGCCCTTGTACCCGCCGAAGCCCTGTCCGGTACAGCAGCCAAGCGACGCGGACGGCCGTGCGGGCGGGGGAAATCCGTCCGCAGCCCGCCGAATCCCTGGCAAACGCGATGTGTCGCGGACGCGACAGGCTCCGTCTGGTGAGAACATGCCCCGTCTGGTGATGAAGTTCGGCGGTACGTCCGTCGCCAATGTCGAGCGCATCCGCAACGTGGCGGCCCACGTGGCGCGCGAGGTCGCGGCCGGCTACGAGGTGGCCGTCGTGGTCTCGGCCATGTCCGGCAAGACCAACGAACTCGTCGCCTGGGTCAAGGATGCGAACCCGATCTACGACGAGGCCGAGTACGACGCCGTGGTCGCCTCGGGCGAACTCGTCACCGCCGGGCTGCTGGCCATTGCGCTCCAGAAGAACGGCATCAAGGCCCGCTCCTGGCAGGGCTGGCAGATCCCGATCCTGACGTCGGACGCCCATGGCTCCGCCCGCATCGAGGGCATCGACGGCGCCCGCCTCGATGCCGGCTTCCGGCGCGGCGAGGTGGCGGTCATCGCCGGGTTCCAGGGCCTGCACGAGGCCACCGGCCGGGTCACCACCCTGGGCCGCGGCGGCTCGGACACCAGCGCCGTGGCGATCGCGGCCGCCATCGGCGCCGAGCGCTGCGACATCTACACCGACGTCGACGGCGTCTACACCACCGATCCGCGCGTGGTTCAGAAGGCCAAGCGCATGGAGCGCGTGACGTTCGAGGAAATGCTGGAGATGGCGTCCCTGGGCGCCAAGGTCCTGCAGGTCCGCTCGGTCGAGCTCGCCATGGTCCATCGCGTGCCGACCACGGTGCGCTCCTCCTTCGATCCGCCGGACAATGCCCGGCCCGGCACCCTCATCTGCGACGAGGACGACATCGTGGAACAGCAGATCATCACCGGGATCGCCTTCTCCCGGGACGAGGCGCAGATCACGCTTCGTCGCGTGAAGGACAGCCCCGGCATCGCCGCCGCCATCTTCGGCCCCCTGGCGGACGCCAACATCAACGTCGACATGATCATCCAGACCGTGTCGGGCGACCAGTCGACCACCGACATGACCTTCACGGTCCCGTCGGCCGATTACGACCGGGCGCGCAAGATTCTCGACGCGCAGAGCGGCGCGATCGAGTTCGCCCAGATCGAGGGCGCCACCGACGTGGTGAAGGTCTCGGCCATCGGCGTCGGCATGCGCAGCCATGCGGGCGTCGCCGCCAAGGCCTTCCGGGCCCTGGCGCAGAAGGGCATCAACATCCGCGCCATCACCACGTCGGAGATCAAGTTCTCCGTCCTGATCGATGCCGCCTACACGGAGCTTGCCGTTCGCACGCTCCACTCGCTATACGGCCTCGACCAGGCCTGAAGACCCGGAGCGCGCGAACGCCTGCGCGCGAACCGGACACGAGGCCGAAGCCGGATCGAGGAGACCATGCCCGCTGCGCCCGGAGGCCCGCGCCTGCTTCTGCGCCGCCTCCGCGAAGCGATGGCGGAGCCGGTCAGCCCACAGGCCCGTCTCGACCGCATCGTCACGTTGATCGCCGCCAACGTGATCGCCGAGGTGTGCTCGGTCTACGTGCTCAGCGATGACAACATCCTCGAACTGTTTGCAACCGAGGGTCTGAATCGCGAGGCCGTCCACCTGACACGGCTGCGGGCCGACGAGGGCCTCGTCGGTCTCATCGCCAAGACCGCCGAACCGCTGTCGCTCTCCGACGCGCAGTCCCATCCGGCCTTCTCCTATCGCCCGGAGACGGGTGAGGAGGCCTATCACGCATTCCTCGGCGTGCCGCTCCTGCGCGCGGGCAACACCCTCGGCGTGCTGGTCGTCCAGAACAAGACCTACCGGGTCTATTCCGAGGAGGAGATCGAGGCGCTCCAGACCACCGCCATGGTGCTGTCGGAGATGATCGCCTCGGGCGAACTGCAGGCGCTGGCGCCGGGGGCCGGCTCGGCCGCCCGCCGGGCCGTGAGCCAGCGCGGCGTAGCCCTCGCCGACGGCATCGGCCTCGGGCACGTGGTGCTGCACGAGCCGCGCATCGTCATCAAGCAGCTGATCGCCGAGAACGTCGACCGCGAGGTCGAGCGCCTGGAGCAGGCCATCGGCGAGGTCCGCTCGGCCATCGACGACCTCGTCGAGCGCGGCGACAGCATCGGCACGGGCGAATCCCGCGAGGTGCTGGAGACCGTGCGCATGTTCGCGCACGACAAGGGCTGGCTGCGCCGGATGCGCGAGGCCGTGCATTCGGGCCTGACCGCCGAGGCCGCCGTCGAGCGCGTCCAGTCGGACAACCGCGCCCGGATGATGCGCCAGAGCGACCCGTATCTGCGCGACCGCCTGCACGACCTCGACGACCTCGCGAATCGCCTCCTGCGGACGCTGATCGGGGCCGAGGGCAACGGCGCGCAGCGCGTCCTGCCGGAGAACGCGATCCTGGTCGCGCGCTCCATGGGCCCGGCCGCGCTCCTCGATTACGATCGCACGGCGCTCCGCGGCGTCGTGCTGGAGGAAGGTGGTCCGACGAGCCACATCGCCATCGTGGCGCGCGCGCTGGGCATCCCGGCCGTGGGCGAGATCGCCAACGCCACCGCCCTCTGCGATGCCGGGGACGCGATCATCGTCGACGGCGCCACCGGCGAGATCCAGGTCCGGCCCGGCCCGGAGATCGAGGCGGCCTATGCCGAGATGGTGCGCCTGCGCGCCCGGCGGCAGGAGCAGTACCGGGCGCTGCGCGACGTGCCCGCCGTCACCCTCGACGGCACGGCGATCGGCCTCCAGCTCAATGCCGGCCTCCTCATCGACCTGACCCACCTTCACGAGACCGGTGCGGACGGCATCGGCCTGTTCCGCACCGAGCTGCAGTTCATGGTGGCCCAGCGCATGCCCTCGGCCGCCGAGCAGCAGGCGCTCTACGAGGCCGTGTTCGCGGCCACCGGCGACCTGCCCGTCACGATCCGCACCCTCGACATCGGCGGCGACAAGATCCTGCCCTACATGCCGGCCCTCGAGGAGGAGAACCCGGCCCTGGGCTGGCGGGCGATCCGGATCGGCCTCGACCGACCCGCACTCCTGCGCGTGCAGCTGCGCGCGCTGCTCAAGGCGGCCGGCGGGCGCGCCCTGAAGATCATGTTCCCGATGGTGGCGACGGTGGACGAGTTCACGCGCGCCAAGGCCATCGTCGAGCGCGAGAAGGCGCACCTGCGCCGCCACGGCCACGCCCTGCCGAGCGACTGCAAGCTCGGCGTGATGGTCGAGGTGCCCTCGCTCCTGTTCCAGATCGACGAGATCGCCCGGGCCGCCGACTTCCTGTCGGTGGGCTCCAACGACCTGATGCAGTTCCTGTTCGCCGTCGACCGGGAGAACCGCCGCGTCGCCGACCGCTTCGACACCCTGAGCGTGCCGGCCCTGCGCGCCTTCCGCGTCATCGCCGAGCGGGCCGCCGCCGCCGGCTGCCCCGCCACCGTCTGCGGCGAGATCGGCGGGCGCCCATTGGAGGCCATGGCGCTGATCGGCCTCGGATTCCGCCATCTCTCGATGTCGCCGGCCGCCATCGGCCCCGTGAAGGCCATGGTGCTGGGCCTCGATGTCAAGGCGGTGGCGGCGCTGATCGACACCGAACTGGCCCGCGCCGGAGACGGCGCCACCCTCCGCCCGGCCCTCGCGGCCTTCGCGAAGGCCCAGGGTGTGCCAATCTAGATTCGGCATGCCTATCTGAATGGGTCGTGCCGCGGCCCCGTCGTCGACCAGGCCTCCGGCCCGACGAGCCCTTGTTCTGATGAGAGTATCCCACGGGCGATGACCCCAATTCCTGCAGAGCGTCTCGACGCGATCCTGACGCGCCACGACATCGTCACCGCGACGCTGAGCGCCGGCTCGGCCGATTCCGAGACCTTCGTGCAGCTGTCGCGCGAATTGTCGGAGCTGGAGGGGGTCGTCGCCGCGATCCACGCCTACCGCGCGGCGGCGCGGAACCTCGCCGACATCGAGGCGCTGATCGACGAACCGGGCAGCGATTCCGAGATGCGGGCGCTCGCCGCCGACGAGAAGCCGGAGGCCGAGGCCGGGCTGGAGGCGGCCCACCGCGCGCTCCAGCTCATCCTGCTGCCGAAGGATTCCGCCGACGAGAAGAGCGCCATCCTCGAAATCCGCGCCGGAACCGGCGGCGACGAGGCGGCCCTCTTCGCCGGCGACCTCTTCCGCATGTACGGCAAGTACGCCGATACCAAGGGCTGGAAGGTCGAGGTGATCTCCGAGAGCGAGGGCACCGTCGGCGGCTACCGCGAGGTCATCGCCGAGGTGAAGGGCAAGGGCGTGTTCGCCCGCCTCAAGTTCGAGAGCGGCGCCCACCGGGTGCAGCGCGTGCCGGACACCGAGACCCAGGGACGCATCCACACCTCCGCCGCCACCGTGGCGGTGCTGCCGGAGGCGGAGGAGGTCGACATCGTGATCAACGACGCCGACCTGAAGATCGACACGATGCGTTCCCAGGGCGCCGGTGGGCAGCACGTCAACAAGACGGAATCGGCGATCCGCATCACCCACATGCCGAGCGGGATCGTCATCTTCGTCCAGGAGGAGCGCTCACAGCACAAGAACCGCGCCCGGGCGATGTCGCTGCTGCGCTCCAAGCTCTACGACGCAGAGCGCACCGCCAAGGACGCGGTCCGGGCCGCCGACCGCAAGTCGCAGGTCGGCTCCGGCGACCGCTCCGAGCGTATCCGCACCTACAACTTCCCGCAGGCCCGCGTCACCGACCACCGCATCAACCTGACCCTGTACAAGCTCGAGGAGGTCCTGGCCGGCGAGGCTCTGGACGAGCTCGTCGACGCCCTCGTCACCGAGCATCAGGCGGAGCTGCTGGCCGCCGAGGGCATGGCCTGAGCCGGGCGGACGGGCAGGAGCCGATGCGTCTCGACCCGGCGCTCAGCCGCACCGATGCCCTGCGGCGCATCACGGAAGCGCTCGCCGCCCACGGCATTCCGGCGACCGATGCCCGCTTCCTCGTGCTCGACCTCCTGGGGCTCAGCACGACGGACCTGATCCTGCGCGGAAGCACGCCCCTCGGACCGGACGGGGCGGCCCTGCTCGAAGGCGCGGTCGCGCGTCGTATCGCCGGCGAGCCGGTGGCCCGAATCACCGGGGCCTGGGAGTTCTGGGGCCTGCCCTTCGGGCTCGCACCCGAAACCCTGGTCCCGCGCGCCGACACCGAGACCCTGGTGGAGGCCGCCCTCGCCCTCCATCCCGACCGGCGGCACCCGCTGCGGGTGCTCGATCTCGGCACCGGCTCGGGCTGCATCCTCGTGGCGCTGCTGACCGAATTGCCGAACGCCTTCGGCATCGGCCTCGACCGCTCGCACGGCGCCGTCGTGCAGGCCCGCGCCAACGCATCGCGCAACGGCGTCGGGCCGCGGGCTTCCTTCGTCTGTGCGGACTGGACCGCGGGTCTCTCCGGGAGCTTCGACCTCGTGGTCTCGAACCCACCCTACATCGCCAGCGCGACGATCCAGGGTCTCGACGTCGAGGTGCGGGCCCATGACCCGAGGGCGGCCCTCGACGGCGGCGTGGACGGGCTCGATGCCTATCGGCGGATCGTCGAGGCCCTGGCGGACGGGTCCTTTCGCCTCGCCCCGGGCGGTGCCCTCGCCTTCGAGGTCGGGTTCGATCAGGCCGAGGCCGTGGCGCAGCTCGGGTCGCGGGCCGGCCTCGGCTCCTCCGCCATCCATCACGACCTCGCGGGCCATGCCCGTGTGGTGCGCTTCGGCCCGCTCTGAGGGCGGATGGGCGCGAAAATCCCGCGGGAAACCAGAAAAAACCGCGCGCTTCGGATGCAGGCGGACAAAAAAGCGCTTGTTGCCCCCTCGTCGAACCGCTAGTGTCGCAGGCAGATCGCGAACGATCCATTAAGATGGATCGTGGTAAGACGGGTTGCGGCTTTGGTCCGCGACGCTCTTAGACGATCTCCCCACGATCAGGCTGGCGCGCGCGGGCAGAGGCGCAGGAGCTTGGTCAACTTCGTGCCTGAAAACCGAAGGACGCCTGGACGCTCAGAGCGCGCCTTGGTCAACGGACAGAGACGGCAAGCACGGCGAAATCGATCACGGACACACCGGACCCGGATCACGCGGCGCCAGCGACGAGCCTGACTTGAGGCTGCGTCGTGGCCGCCTGGAACCCGCCGCATCATCAGACGCTCCGAGACGAACGAGGGTCAATCGAGACCGATGAGACCAAACCAGAATAGACGGATGCGCGGTCGCAACCGCCCCAAAGGTCCTAATCCGCTCACGCGTTCCTACGAATCCAACGGACCGGACGTCAAGATTCGCGGTACCGCCCAGCACATCGCCGACAAGTATGCCCAGCTCGCGCGCGATGCGCAGGCCAGTGGCGACCCGGTCGCGGCCGAGAACTACTTCCAACACGGCGAGCATTATTTCCGGATCATCTCCGGCGCCCAGGAACAGACCCGTCAGCAGGTCGGGGGCTACGCCCGCGGCTTCGACGACGAGGGTGACGACGACGGCGACGAGGGTCAGAACGCGCCGCAGGGCTACGCCGCCTCGAGCTACGGCGCGAATTCCTACAACGAGGATTACAGCGATCCGGGCCAGCAGCCCCAGCCACCAGCCTACGAGCCCCGGCAGGACGCGCGCCCGGAGGGCCGTCCCGAGGGATACCGCCAGGATTACAATCGCCAGGACGCCAACCGGCAGGATTCGAACCGGCAGGATTCCGGCTCCGACAACAACCGCCAGAACCGCCGCGACCGCTTCGCCAATCGCGGCGACCGCCCGCAGCGCTTCGACAACCCGCGCGACGGCAATCGTCCCGACTACAACAACAACCGTCAGGAGAACCGTCGCGACGACTTCGGTCGCCAAGACGGGAACCGCCAGGACGGAAATCGACAGGACGGAAATCGCCAGGACGCGCCGCGCCAGGACTACAATCGGCAGGATTTCCGGGCGGATCAGAATCGCCAGGACAATTCGCGCCAGGACTATAGCCGGCAAGATCAGCCTCGGCAGGATCAGCCTCGGCAGGACTTCCGTCCGGCTCCGGTCCGCTCCGATGCTCCCCGTTACGAGAACGGACGTGCGGACGGTCCGGCGAACGAGGCGTCGCGGTCCGAGTTCGGCGGTCAGGAAGCCGGCCGCCAGGACGCACCCCGGTCCACCCGCGGGAACGACGCGGCGCCCCGGCGCAGCCGGCGCCGCGACGAGCGGGAAGCGGCTCCGGCCGAGGACGTGGCCGCTCTGCCGGCCTTTCTGATGACGCCGCCGCGTCCGGTCCCGGCGGCCGAGCCGGCCATTCCGTCGGAGCCTCAGGGCGAGACGTCGTCCGCGGCTCAGGACGATGCACCGGCGCCCAAGCCCCGCCGCCGCCGGCGTGCCCGGTTCGAGGGTCCGGAAGGTGCCGTCGGCGCCGATGATCCGACGCCCGTCACCGAGTGAGTTCGGGTTCTCCTCGCGAAACCTCCGGAAGCCGCCCCCAAAGGGCGGCTTCTTCGCGTTTCAGGGTCCGCGCCAGTCGAGGAAGGCTTCGACGCGGTGAACGAGGCGGCGGTGGCGCGCGGCCTCGCCGAAGGGCGCCAGCTCCCAGGTCCAGCACCGGTCGGGCCGCCCGAGGCGGACCCCGTGCAGGAGATCGAGCCGGTCGATCACCTGCCCGCTCCGATCTTCCTCGATCTGCTCCACGTCGGTGAGGAGACAGACGCGGGCGCGCAGGCGCGCGAGGCCGTCGAGATGGGCCTGCACGATCCGGCTTCCGAGATCGGGCGGCACGAAGCCGGGCCGGTCGAGGGGCAGGATGGGCAGTTGCGACAGGAGGTTGGCCGAGACCACGAAGTCGACAGCCTCACCGCCGCACAGGGTCGAGAGCGGATCGCGCCGATCCGGCACGGCCGAGAGGTCGGCGGTGATCAGCCGGACGTTGGCATGCGCCCGGGCCTGGAGCCTGGCCGGCCAGAGATGGACCGCATCCACGAGATGAACCGCTTCGAAGCGCGCCGCGAGCGCGGCGAGCGGGACGTCCTCGAGGAGCCCGGAGCCGAGGACGATCGCGACCCGCCGCCGCCCGAGCCCCTCGCAGGAGGCCAGTATCGCCGCGCGGGCGGCCGCGAGATGCGGCGCCCAGGCGGCGCGGCAGCGCCGCCCCCGGGACATCAGCAGCACGCTCTCGCGCAGGTGGCCGCGGCGGCGATGCGCGAAGGGGACCGGGGTGATGAGGAGGTGCAGGAGTTCGACGAGCATCCGCGTTCCGCACTCAGCGCCGGGGCGGGTTCGGCTCGCCCCCCGGCTGCGCCGACAGGCGCATCACCCGCTGCGCCGTGGTGACGGACAGGGCCTGGAAGGCGGTCTGGATGCCGGCCCACGTCTCTTGCCGGCGCGGGGGTCCGGGCTTCGTCTGCGGGAAGAGCTTCAGGGTTCCGAAGCCGAAACGGATCGCGCGCAGCAGGAACAGGAGCGGATCGTGATCCGCGGCCTCGTAGGCGCGCCGAGCGACCTGCGGCGCCTCCTCCGCGGGGCGTGCGACCTCGGCGAGCGCCGCATCGATCTCGCCGTGCCTGATCAGGCCCTTGATCCGGCGCTCGTCATCCTCGCTCGGGCGCGGCAGCCCCGTCGCGCGTGTCGGAGAGGCCACGACGGCGGAGGTCCTTCCCGCGGGCGCGGCACGCGATTCGAGCATGGCCCTCAGGACCGCATCGACCCGCGCCCGCTCGGCGAGGGCGGAGAAGGATGCTCCGGCATTGCCGGCGACGACCTGCACCGTCTCCGTATCGCCGCGCGCCGCCAGCACGTCGGTGACGAGATCGGATTTGGCGAGGCGCGGGGAGCGCTGCGGTACCGGCCGGGCCACGGCGATGTCCGCGTCGAGGGCCAGATCCCGCACCACGGCGCGCGGCGCGTTGCTCAGGTCCGCCGGGCCGTCCGAGAGGGCGGCCCGCGCCGCGCCGTCGGCCGAACGCGTCAGCGGACGCATCACGGCGTCGAAGGCCTCGACATGCAGTTCGTGCAATCCTTCGGCGCGCTCGGTGAACAGCATCGAGAGACGCCGGAGCATGCGGCCCCCCGGCCCGGACGTGCCGCGCTGCGCCACCTGCTCGATCTCGCGAACGGGACTTTCGATCATCCGCGAGGGGTCCTGCACGAAGCGGCCTGTATCGATGCTGCGGGATACTCTGGGGCGGCAGAATTTAAGAAAAAGCAATCCGCCGGCCGACCGCCGGGAACTCGGCCGCGGCGATCCCGTTGCGGTTGGGCCGTTGCGACCGCAACCCCGCGACCGCAATCCGCCCGGAGCCGCCGTGTCGAACCTCGTCCGCATCATCCTCGCGATCTTCCTGCCGCCGATCGCGGTGCTCCTGACCACCGGGATCGGGCTGCAGTTCCTCCTCAACATCCTGCTGACCCTGATGGGCGTTCTGCCGGGTACCATCCACGCCCTTTGGCTGGTGCTGCGCGATCGCTGAGGGGATGGTAGCCTGCCCCGCGGGTCGATCGTTCATCCCATGATCGCCGCGAGCGGACGGACGGGCACGAGGCCACGATGAGCACACGAGGTTTCACGGGGCGCAAGCCTCCCGAGGCGACCCGCGAGCGCCTGCCCCCGGGCCAGTACCTCACCGAGGACTTTCCCGTTCTCCAGATCGGCCCGAATCCGCGGGTCGACCTCGCGACGTGGTCCTTCACCCTGCGGGAGGGCTCGCGCCCCCTGAAGAGCTGGACCTGGGACGCCTTCAGCGCCCTGCCGCGTACCCGCTGGGGCGGGGACATCCACTGCGTGACGAAGTGGTCGAAGTTCGACACGGCCTGGGAGGGCGTCAGCTTCGACGACCTGCTCGCCGATGCCGGCGTCGCGGCGCCGACCGCGTTTCTCCTCGCCGAGGGCTACGACGACTACACCACCAACGTGCCCGTCGCCGATCTCGCCGGCGGCAAGGGCATGGTCGCGACCCATTACGACGGCGAGCCGATCCCGCCGGACCATGGCGGCCCGGCCCGGCTCCTCGTACCGCCCCTGTATTTCTGGAAGAGCGCCAAGTGGGTGAAGGGTCTGCGCTTCACCCGGCGCGACGAGGGCGGGTTCTGGGAACTGCGCGGCTATCACATGTACGGCGACCCCTGGCGCGAGCAGCGCTTCACCGGTGATTGATCCGGCCGCACGGCCCCTCCCCTGGCAGACGGCCACTCTCACGGCGATCCGGCCGGTGACGAACCGGGTCAAGAGCTACCGCTTCCGGGTCGGCTTCGACCGCCCGGTCCTGGCCGGGCAGCACGTCGACGTCCGGCTCACGGCTCCCGACGGGTATCAGGCCCAGCGCAGCTACTCCATCGCCTCGGCGCCGGACGGCGACGGCACCATCGAGCTGATGATCGAGGGCCTGCCGGACGGGGAGGTCTCGGGCTTCTTCGACGCCGTGGCGGAGGTCGGCGACACGATCGAGTTGCGTGGGCCGATCGGGGGCGCCTTCGTCTGGCGCCCTGAGGATGGCGGTCCCCTGCTCCTGGTCGGCGGCGGTTCGGGCGTGGTGCCCCTCCTGGCGATGCTGCGTCACCGCGCGGCGGCGGCGCCCGGGGTGCCGGCCCTCCTGCTCTACTCGGCGCGCGATCCCGGCGAGACCATCGCCGCCGAGGAGCTGGCCGTGCGCGCCCGGGACGAGCCGAACTTTCAGCTGATTCTGAACTTCACCCGCGCCGGCGGTCGCCGGGTCGATGCGGCGATGATCGCGGAGGCGCTGGAGCGCCTCGGGCCGCCCCGCCATGCCTATCTGTGCGGCGGCAACCCCTTCGTCGGTGCGGTGGCGGACCTGCTCGTCGATGCCGGGCTCGATCCCGCCCGCATCCACACGGAGCGCTTCGGCGGCTGAGCCGTCCCGTCCTTGTCCCGGCATCGGCGTCGGGCCTAGATGGCACGCGCCAGCGGAGGTCGAGAGCGATGGAAGCGAAGTCCAACCGGCATTGCGGGCAATGCCATTGCGGCGGTGTCCGCTTCCGGGCGACGCTGGTCGACGGCCTCGACACGGCGCGCCGCTGCACCTGCTCCTATTGCCGGATGCGCGGCGCCGTCGTCGTGTCGGCCGTGACCGGCGGCGTCGAGATCCTGCAGGGCACCGACCTGTTGACCGGCTATCGCTTCAATACCGGCGTGGCGCAGCACTTCTTCTGCTCGCGCTGCGGGATCTACACCCACCACACGCGCCGCTCGAACCCGAACCAGTACGGCGTCAACGTCGCCTGCCTCGACGGCCTCAGCCCGTTCGATTTCGCCGAGGTCCCGGTGGTCGACGGCGTCAACCACCCGAACGATACGGGCGGATCGAGCCGGCTCGCCGGTACCCTGCGCTTCGTCGCCGAAGGCTAGGGGCGGCCGCATTCCTCAGGCCCCGACCAGGCGGTCGGCGACATCCTCGGCGAGGGACAGGCTGGAGGTCAGGCCCGGGCTCTCGATCCCGAAGAGATGGATCAGGCCGGGAAGCCCGTGCTCGGCCGGGCCGTCGATCCGGAAGTCGGCGGCGGGCTCGCCCGGCCCCGTCAGCTTCGGGCGGATGCCGGCATAATCCGGCGTCAGCACCCCGTCGGGCAGGCCCGGCCAGTAGCGCCGGATCGCGCGGGCGAAATTGTCGGCGCGGGCGGGATCGACCCGATAGTCCAGGGTATCGACCCATTCGACGTCCGGCCCGAAGCGCATCCGGCCGGCGAGATCGAGGGTGAGGTGGATGCCGAGTCCGCCCTCGACCGGTGCCGGATAGATCAGGCGCGAGAAGGCCGGCCGACCGGTGCAGCCGAAATAGCTGCCCTTGGCCAGGACCTGGCGCGGAATGCGCGCGGCGGGATAGCCCTCCACGGCCGCGGCGATGGCCTGGGCTCCGAGGCCGGCGGCGTTGACGACGCCGTCGAAGGGCAGGGCCTCGCCGTTCACCGTGACGCTCCAGCCCTCCCCGGTCCGCGCGATCTCCGTGATCCGGCTGTCGAAGGCGACGGCGCCGCCGGCATCCTCCAGGTCGCCCTGGAGGGCCAGCATCAGGGCATGGCTGTCGACGATGCCGGTGCCGGGCGCGTGCAGGGCGGCGACGCAGGCGAGATGGGGCTCGAGGGCGCGGGCCTCGGCTCCCTCGAGGAGCACCAGGCCCGGGACGCCGTTGGCGTCGCCGCGCACCTTGAGCGCCGCGATGGCTTCGCGCTCGGTTTCGTCGGTGGCGACGATGAGCTTGCCGCAGCGGCGATGGGCGACGCCGTGGCTGTCGCAGAACGCGGCGAGCATCGCCGCCCCCGCGACGCAGTGCCGGGCACGCAGTGAGCCGGCAGGGTAGTACATCCCGCCGTGGATCACCTCGGAATTGCGCGCCGAGATTCCCGTGCCGATGGCGTCCTCGGCCTCGGCCACGACGACCGAGTGGCCGCGGCGCGCGAGCGACCGGGCCACCGCGAGACCGACGATTCCGGCACCGACGACGAGGATGTCCATCACGGGCTGAAGATCAGCACGAGATAGACGAAGAAGACAACCAGGTGGACGGCCCCCTCCAGCACGGTCGTCCGCAGGCCCGAGAAGGTCAGGGTGCTGAGGATGAGGGTGACGACCAGGAGCGTCATCTCGGTCGGAGCGAGGCCGAGCACGACGGTCTGCCCCGAGATCAGCCCGACGGCGAGCACGGCCGGCACCGTGAGGCCGATGGTCGAGGTCGCCGCGCCGAGGCAGAGGTTGATGGCGCGCTGCAGCTCGTTGCGGGCGATGGCCTTCAGGGCGCTGATGCCCTCGGGGGTGAACACGATGGCGGCGATCAGGACGCCGCCCAGTGCGCTCGGCGCCCCCAGGGCCTCGATGCCGTGATCGAGGATCGACGCGAGGCTCTTCGACAGGAGCACGATCGGCAGGATGTTGGCGATGAGGAGGCCGATGTGCTTGAGCACCGTGAGGCCGCGCACGCCGCCCGCTCCCCCGGCCTCGGGTCCGGCGGGCGCGTCGGCATTCGACCGCACCATCTGGCCACCGTCGTGGATGAAGAAGCTGCTGTGCCGGCCCGTCTGGATCATCAGGAAGATCCCGTAGAGCGCCACCGTGAACACCGAGAACGCCACGGCCTGGAGGGTGGTCAGCGTACCGCCGGTGGTCGAGGTGGTAAAGTTCGGGATGATCAGCGCGATGGTGGCCAGGGGGATGATCACCGACAGGAAGGCCGAGGTGCCCTGCAGATTGTAGGATTGCTGGTGGTGCCGCAGCCCGCCGATCAGCAGGCCGAGGCCCACGATCCCGTTGAGGACGATCATCAGGACGGCGAACATCGTGTCGCGCCCGAGGGTCGGCACCGATTTCGGCGAGAGCATCACGGCCGAGACCAGGGCGACCTCGATGAGCACGATCGACAGGGTCAGCACCAGCGTGCCCAGCGGCTCGCCGAGCATGTGCGCCAGTTCCTCCGCCTCGTGGACCACGCCGAAGGCCGCCCACAGGATGACGGAGAACAGCCACAGGAACAGCGCGGTGGCCCAGAGCGGCGAATCGAGGCTTCCGAGCCAGGACGGACCGTAGACGGCGAAGGCGGCGACGCTCGCCCAGGCCACCACAAGACGTAAGATCGCCGCCATCGTTCACCCTGGTTCCGGCCCGAGGGTCACAGCCTCAGCCACCTTCGCTTCTAAGTGGCACAGCCCGTGCGCCCGCACAGTCCAGCAGCGGAACTTAGCTGTGGGAGCCGGCGAGATCGGGGTCGGGCGCCCATCGGTGGACGGGCATGCATCCGCAGTCATGGCGCTGCGCCGCAGTTCCGGCTACAAGAGACACCATCCGTAACCGTTCGAGGCCGGAATCACGTCAGTTCGGAGTTCGTCGCGTCCCGCGCGACACCCTCCCCGGCGGGTCTTCCGCCTGCTTGCCCGCTAAGGCTTCCGTCACAGTGCCCTTCCCCACCCTGCCGGCCCCGCTCGCCCGAGCGCTGACCGCGCGCGACTACGAAGACCCGACGCCCGTCCAGAGCGCCGTCATCGAGGCGGCCGCCCAGGGCCGCGACCTGCTCGTCTCGGCCCAGACCGGCTCGGGCAAGACCGTGGCCTACGGCCTCGCCTTCGCCGAGACCCTGCTCGGCGACGCCGAGCGCTTCGGCCCCGCCGGCGCGCCACTGGCCCTCGTCATCGCCCCGACGCGCGAGCTCGCGCTGCAGGTCGAGCGCGAACTGACCTGGCTCTACGCGGAGACCGGCGCCCGCGTGATCTCCTGCGTCGGCGGCATGGACCCGCGCCGCGAGAGCCGCCAGCTCAACGACGGCGCCCACATCGTCGTCGGGACCCCGGGCCGCCTGCGCGACCACCTGGAGCGGCGCAACCTCGCCACCCAGGACCTGCGCGCCGTCGTCCTCGACGAGGCCGACGAGATGCTCGATCTCGGCTTCCGGGACGACCTCGAATTCATCCTGTCGGTGACCCCGAAGGAGCGGCGCACGCTCCTGTTCTCCGCGACCCTGCCGAAGGCCATCGCGACGCTGGCCGAGCGCTACCAGAACGATGCCCTGCGCATCGCCGTGAAGGGCCAGGAGCGTGGCCACGCCGACATCACCTACAAGGCCATCCGCGTGGTGCCGCGCGAGCTGGAGCACGTGGTGGTCAACACCCTGCGCTTCATGGATGCGCCGACGGCGATCATCTTCTGCAACACCCGCAACGCGGTGCGCCACCTCCAGGCGGTGCTCACCGAGCGCGGCTTCTCGGCCGTGGCGCTCTCGGGCGAGCTCGGCCAGGGCGAGCGCAACGCCGCCCTCCAGGCGCTCCGCGACGGCCGGGCCAAGGTCTGCGTGGCCACCGACGTCGCCGCCCGCGGCATCGACCTGCCCACGGTCAGCCTCGTCATCCATGCCGACCTGCCGCACGATGCCGAAGTGCTGCAGCACCGCTCCGGCCGCACCGGCCGCGCCGGGCGCAAGGGCACCAGCCTCCTGCTGATCCCGGCCTCGAAGCGGCGCCGGGCCGAGCAGATGCTGATGATCGCCAAGGTCTCCTTCGAGTGGGCCGGCCCGCCCACCGCCGACGAGATCCGCCGCCTCGACGGCGAGCGCATGTGGCAGGACCCGATCTTCACCGAGGAGCCGGCCGAGGAAGACGTCGCCATGGCCGAGACCCTGATGGCGCAGCGGACGCCCCAGGAACTCGCCGCGGCCCTGGCCCGGATCTACCGCTCCCGCCTGCCCGCCCCCGAGGACGTCACCGATCCGGGCGCCGGTCCCGAGCGGAAGACGCGCCCGGTCTACGATCCCGCCGACATGGATCGGATCGACGCCCAGGGTCCGGCCGTGTGGTTCCGGCTCAATCTCGGCCGGCGCGACAACGCCGACCCGCGCCGCCTGCTGCCGATGCTGACCCGCCGCGGCAATATCGGTCGCCAGGAGATCGGCGCGATCCGCATCTTCGATCGTGAGACCAAGTTCGAGGTCCGCGGCGGCGCGGCTTCGCGCTTTGCCCAGACCTTCGCCAAGAACGGCTCGCCCGAGATCCAGGTCGAGCCGCTCCTCGACGGGGAGCCGGCGCGCGAGGAGAAGGGACCGAAGGGCCTCAAGAGCCCGCGCGGCGCCCGGCACGAGCGCGAGATTGCCAAGAAGCCGCGCGCCAGCCGGGCGCGCTGAACCGCGGGGAGCGCCCTGCGCGGGCGCTCCTCTCTCAGAAGTGGTCGGGCAGGCTCTTCACCGCGTTGCCGAGCGCCTCGACGCTCTCCGCGATCTTGCGCCCGGCGGGTGCGAAGGACGGCACCTTCACACCGAGGAACTCGGTCTGCTCCGGCTCGGGCTCGGCCTGCGCGACCTGCGCCGCCGCCGCCGCCGCCGCCGGGGGCTTGGCAGCCGCTTTGGCCAAAGCGGGCCTGGCATGGGCCGCGGACACCACGGGCTTGCGCTTCTCGGGCTCGCGCTCCGGCGTCAGGGCGGTGAAGGTGCCGCCGGTGGCCCGAGACCGGGTGGTCTCGTTGGGCAGAGGGGCGATCAGCGCCGCGGTCCGGGTCGCCGGAACCAGCGAGGCCGGACGGGCGGGCGGCAGCACGGACGCGTTCTCGATCTGCGGCAGGCGGGGCGGCTTCGGCGCAGCCGCCAGGACGGCGGGTTTCTGGGCCGGAGTCTCGGCGAGTGTCTCGGTGGGCTTCGCCTCGGGCACCTTCACGTCGGTCGGCGTGGCGGCGGCCCCTCGGGCCACCTGCACCACCGGCGGGGCGATCGCGGCCGGCAGCAGCTCCGCCTTCGCGGCGGCAACCGGAACCGCCGCCCCCTCGGGCGCCGCCGCGACGGTCTTCGGAGCCGCGGGTGCCAGGGCCGGGACACCGTCCCGCAGGTCCGGCCAGTCGGAGGCGCTGTTCCCGAGGCCGGAGCCGGCGGCCGTCGCCTTGGCCAGGGTCGGCCGGGTGAATTGCGGACCCGCGAGGCTGCCGAGGGTCGTCGAGGCGATGGCGGCGAAGCCGGCGAGCCCCAGCACGCCGAGGCCGGAGAGCAGCACCACCCGGAGGTTCACCCGGGACGGGCGCGGAGCCGCCGCCGGGCGCCGGGTCTCGGAGGGATCGATCGTCACGGACATCATGGTCTCAGACATCTCGCACGCTTCTGGAGGTTCGGATTGACCGTTGCCGGTCGATCACGCGGCGCCGGCGGGGCACGACCGGCGCGGCGACGCCGGAGCGGCGCCACCTGCGTGTAACGACAGAGGCGCCGCAATGGGGCATGAAGATGTCCTTGACCCAAGCCTTGAACAGCTTCGGACCAGACACGGCGCGAATCTGAATAAGCCCGACAGGTTTAACGAGGGGTGTCTGGAGACGACTTCGGACTGTCCTGATTCGCCCGCGCCTCGGCCTGGAGCTGGATGACCCGGCCGATCCCGCGCGTGAACCGGGTCGCCCCCTTCGCCGAAGGCGGCGCCCCCGCAACCTGCTGCGCCTTGAGCCGGACGAGGGCGGGATCGCCCCACCGGGCGAGCACGGCCTGGAAGGCGGCATGCGCCGCGGGATCGAAGGGGCGGGCGCGGCCCTCGCGATCCCGGCAGGGATGGGGCGGCACGAACTGCGCCACGGGGACGAGCCCGCGCGGGATCGGAGCGGTGGCCGCATGGGTGCGGCCGAGGGCGAGGATCTTCGGATCGAGGAAGGCGCGCGGGCCGCCCGGCTCGGTTCCGGTCCCCGCAAGGACCTCGATGCGGCCGAGCGGCGTGGTCACGACGACGTCCGCGACGGCGAGAAGGTCGAGGGTGCCGACCGGATCCTCGGTCCAGGCGTGGCCGACCAGCTTCGCGAGGCGCGCCAGCGTGTCCGGATCGGCCGAGCGCAGGAACATCCGGCCCTGCGGCAGGGCCAGGCCGAGGTCGAACCACTTGTCCCCAAGATTTCGCGGGCGAAGCGCCGCTGCGTCGCGGCCCGCCGCGCGGATCGATCCGGGTCCGATCCGGGGGCAGCGCCCCGCCGGCAGGCACAGGGCGACGGCGTGGCTCCAGCCCCCTGCGAAGGCCGTCTCGTAGGCAAGGGGAATCGCGTCGGCCGGATCGAGGGCGATCCCGCCGCGCGGGGTGACCAGCCCGAGGCGTCCGCCCGCCGGAGCGCCCGCCCCCGCGTCGGGATCCCGGCAAAAACGCGCGAGTGCCCCGAACCCGCCCATCGTCCAGGTGGTCTCCGGGTCGGCCAGGGCCGTGGCGATCAACCCTCTGACCGGATCGGAAGGCTGCCATCCGGCTCCGGGTCCGCTACACACGGGGCGACGACCGTTCACGGTGTCCTCGCCGGGCCTCTCCCCAATCGCCATGACTCACGACGCCGCCTCCGCTTCCCGCCTCCGGTCGGACCTGCCTGCCCGGACGGGAGCCCACCCGGCTCCGTCCGGGCGGGTCGGCCGCTGGCCGCGCTGGGCCTCGTGGTCGACGCGCACCCGGATGATCGTCCTGGTCCTCGCCATCGACCTCCTGGCCGCCCTGGTCTCCTGCGCCGTCATCGTGCTGAACGCCCGCTCCGCCGTCGAGGTCGAGATGCAGGCGGCGATGACGAATGTCGAGCTTCTCGTCTCCGACACCATCGACCTCGCCCAGGCCGGCCCGCCCGCCGGCATTCTCCAGACCCTGAACCTGCGCATCCACGACCTGCGCCACGTCCGCGTCACCGTGCTCGATTCCGACGGCAAGGTCGTCACCGGAGGCCTCGGCCGGGTCCGGCGCGACCACCACGCGGCGCCGGCCTGGTTCGCGGCGCTGATCGCCCCGCCGATCCGGGAGCACGACCTGCCCATCGTGGCCCAGGGCCTGCGCATCGGCACCGCCCGCATCACCACCCAGCCCAACGACGAGATCGACGAGGTCTGGGGCTATGCCCTGTCGCTGTCCCTCGCGAGCCTCTGCCTCAGCCTCGGGCTCCTCGCCGCGCTGACAGTGGCCTTCGGCCGGGTGCTGGCGCCCCTGACGCGACTCTCCGACGGCCTGATCCAGCTGGAGCAGCAGGACTACACCGTGCGCCTCGAACCGCCGGCCTCGCGGGAGCTCGCCGCCATCGCCACCCGCTTCAACCGCGTGGCGGAGGCCCTGTCGGACACCCGCGCGGCCAACGGGCGCCTGAATCGCCAGCTGCTCTCGGCCCAGGACGACGAGCGCCGGCGCACGGCCCTGGAGCTTCACGACGAGTTCGGTCCCTGTCTCTTCGCCCTGGAGGCGACCGCCGCCTCGGTCGTCCGCATGGCCGAGGCCGAGGCGCCCCCCGACCGGGCGCGTCTGAAGCAGCGCGCGCAGGACATCGCCAGCATCGTCGGGCAGGTCCAGACCCAGAACCGCGACCTCCTCAACCGCCTGCGCCCGCACGCCCTCGGGCAGGTGCCGCTTCCGGAATGCCTCGACCTGCTGCTGCGGGACTTCCGCCGGCGCCACGCCGGCACGCGCTTCGCCGGCAGCTTCGACGGGCTCGCGCGCGGCTACGGCGACGTCACCGATCTCACGGTCTTCCGCTGCATCCAGGAGAGCATGACCAACGCGGTGCGCCATGGCCGCGCCTCGAACGTCACCGTACAGGCCCTCGACGCGGCGACGCCGGGCGGTCCGGGCGGCCGGGCGCTCCACCTCACCATCCGCGACGACGGCAGCGGCATCGCGCCCGAGCACGGCCTCGGGCTCGGCCTGTCGGGGATGCGCGAGCGCGTGGAGGCCCTCGGCGGCACGTTCCGGCTTGACAATGCACAGCCCGGCGCGGTTGTCCGGATCATGATTCCGCTCGATGATGAGCGCGACGCCGAAACGAGTCCGATTCCCAGCGCATGACCGCGATCGCCACCGCCACCGAGGCCCAGACCCTCGTCATCGACGATCATCCGATCGTGCTCCAGGGGTGCCGGCGGGTGCTCGAGGATGCGGGGATCGAGCGGATCCTGGAGGCCACCAGCGTGGTCGCGGGCTATCGCCGCTTCCTGCGCCGGCGTCCCGCCACGGTGATCTGCGACCTCACCTTCCAGGGCAGCGGGCTGGCCGGCCTCGAGCTGATCCGGCGGATGCGCAGGGCGAGCCCGGCGGTCCGCATCCTCGTCTTCAGCATGCACAACGATCCGGTCATCGTCTCCCGGGCGCTGGAGGCCGGCGCCCTCGGTTACGTGCTCAAGGATCACGCCTCGGGCGAGCTGTTCGAGGCCTTCGATCGGGTCCGGTCCGGCCGGCCCTATCTCGATCCGCGGCTGGCCACCGAGGTCGCGATGCTGCGCAGCGATCCGAGGCGCACGCCAGAGACCCAGCTGACGCCGCGCGAGTTGCAGATCCTGCAGCGCCTGGCGCAGGGCAAGTCCTACGGCGCCATCGCGAGCGACCTCTCGGTCAGCTACAAGACCATCACCAATGCCTGCTCGATGATGCGCCAGAAGCTCGGCCTGCGCACCCTGGCGGAGCTGATCCACGTGGCGGTGACGCAGGCGCAGCGCCAGGGATGAGCCCCGCCGGGAGTCAGCCGAGTCCGCCCATCTCGCGCACCACCGCCCACTCCACCTCGGTGACCGGCTGGACCGAAAGGCGTGAGTTGTTGGCGAGCACCATGGCGGCGAGCCGCGGCTCGGCCTTGATGGCTTCCAGGGTGACGGGGCGCGGCAGCGCCTCCACGGCGCGCAGGTCGACCATGCCGAAGCGGCCGGTCTCGTCGGAATCATCCGGGTAGTAGGGCCGGATCACCGCGACGATCCCCACCACCGCCTTGCCCTCGTTCGAGTGGTAGAAGAACCCGCGCTCGCCCACCTCCATGGCCATGAGGTGCTTCTTGGCGACGTGGTTGCGCACGCCGTTCCAGTGGGTGCCGGCGGCGCCCGCGGCGACCTGCTGCTCCCAGGACCAGGTCGAGGGCTCGGACTTGTAGAGCCAGTAGGCCATGCGCTTCTCCAGAGACGCCGGCTCCATAGCACCGGCCAAGCGTGGCCGTCAGGCCCTTCGGAGCGCGGAGTCCCAGTAGCGGAGGCTCGTGGCGTTGACCGGCGCGCCGGCCTTCCCGTTGCGGGCGGTCACGAAGGCGTGGAACTCGGCCGCCGCCTCGGAGCCCAGGAGATCCGAGACCGCCGAGAGGATGCGGGTGATGCGCAGGTGATTGTGGTCGTGCGAGCGCAGCCAGCCCTCGGTCTCGGCATAGAAGCGGGTCATCCGGCCGAGGGCGGCGCGCAGGCCCGAAAGGGCGGCCGGATCGTTGCGGATCGCCTCGGCCTCGGCCCGGCTCAGCACCGGCGCGCCCGGCACGGCGAGGCTGGCCTCGTGCAGGGGAAAGCACCACTGGATGTAGTCGTGGACGTCCTCGATATGGGCGTCGTCGAAGGCGAGGACGTCCGCGAGGCGCCGGCCGGCGCCGTCGCGGCCGCTGCCGGCCAGGAATCCGCGGACGGGATGCTGACTCACTCGGCTTCTCCTCGCAGCGGCCGCGCCAGCAGAGCGGCGATGACGCCGTCGACGCTGGCCCCGCCCGAGACGATGGCGGCGACCGCCTCGGCCACCGGCATCTCGATGCCCCGCTTGCGCGCGAGGTCGACGAGGGCCGCGGCCGTGAAGGCGCCCTCCGCGAGCTTGCCGCCGGCGGCCGCCTCCGGCGAGGCCCCGGCGCCGAGGCGCTCGCCGAAGGCGAAGTTGCGCGATTGCGGCGAGGAGGCGGTGAGCACGAGGTCGCCGAGGCCGGAGAGGCCCATCAGGGTCTCGGGTCGGCCGCCATAGGCGCGGGCGAAGCGCATGAGCTCGGCGAAGGCCCGGGCGATCAGCGCCGCCCGGGCGCTCTCGCCGAGGCCGCGCCCGGCGACGATGCCCGACGCGATGGCGAGGACGTTCTTGCCGGCCCCGCCGATCTCGACGCCGCGCACGTCGTCGGTGTGGTAGACCCGGAGCGCCGGCCCCGAGAGCGTGCCGGCGAGGCGGGCGGCAAGAGCCGCATCCGCCGCCGCGAGCGTGACCGCGGTGGGCAGGTTGCGGGCGACGTCCGCGGCGAAGCTCGGGCCGGACAGGACCGCCACGGGGGCCGAAGCACCCAGTTGCCCGGCCGCCACCTCGCTCAGGAAGGCGTCGGTGCCGCGCTCGATTCCCTTGGCGCAGAGCACGATGGCGGCCTCCGACGCGAAGGCGGGCGCCAGGTCGGCCAGCACCCCGCGCAGGGTCTGGGCCGGCGTCACCATCAGGACGGTCCCGGCCGTGGCCAGCGCCGACGCTCCGGCCGTGACCGCGATGCGCGCGTGGAGGGGCACGCCCGGCAGGTAGCGGGCGTTCTCGCGGGTGTCCTCCAGCCGTGCGGCCGCCTCCGGATTGCGCAGCCACAGGGTGACGTCGTGCCCCGCCGCGGCGGCCGCGTTGGCGAGGGCCGTGCCCCAGGCGCCGCCGCCGACGACTCCGATCCGTCTCATGCGCGCGTCTCCTGCATCTGGAATGGAGCCCGAGCTTCGAAGGCGCCTGCCTGCAGACGATACAGGAGATGCGGGCGCAGAGGATGCCCCGACGGCAGGGCCGGATGGGGAAAGCCCCCTGCCGGACG
Source organism: Methylobacterium sp. Leaf104 (assembly GCF_001422885.1). Taxonomy (GTDB): domain Bacteria; phylum Pseudomonadota; class Alphaproteobacteria; order Rhizobiales; family Beijerinckiaceae; genus Methylobacterium. The sequence goes on from NZ_LMMZ01000037.1 coordinate 180,192, forward strand.
CATGCCCAGGCGCTCCATCACCCGGCGCGAGGGCGTGTTCGCCTCGGCGGTGAAGGCGACGATCTCGTGGAGGCCGCAGCGCCCGAACAGGTCGGCGAGGGCGAGGCGTGCGCCCCGCGTGGCGATGCCGAGCCCCCAGGCGCTCCGCGCGAGGCGCCAGCCGATCTCGACGATCCGCCCGGGGCGGTCGCCGCCGGGAAACGGCATCGGGCGCAGGAGGCGCGCGCCGCCGATCATCCCGACGAACCCCCGCCCCTCCATCTCGACGGCCCAGGGACCGAAGCCGTCCACCGCGAAGCGCCGCGCACAGGCCCGTGCCTCGGTCCGGCTGGCGGCCGCGTCCTTCGGAGCGGGGAAGTGGCGCATGACCTCGGGATCGGCATTGAGGGCCGCGAAGGGCGCCTCGTCCTCCGCCTGCCAGGGACGCAGCAGGACGTCACCGTCGCGAAGGCGTTCCGGCGAGGTCGCGGCCTCCGCGTTCCGCAGCTTGCCGCGCAGGGCCAGGGAGCGCCGGTTCAGCGCGAAGAGGTCGGCGCGGCCGGTCAGGACGGCCTCGCCGAGTTCGGTGGCCGCCGCGAGCTGGTCGAGGGGCAGGTTCGCCCAGGCGGGGGCCGGCACGCTCTCGCGCCAGGGTCCGCCGCAGGTGTTGTCGAGGAGGATGCGCGCGAAGCAATGGTCGCGCTGCACGGGCCAGTCCGGGCCGGCGGCCTCGGGCAGGCGCCGCTCCACCAGGGCGCGCCAGCGCAGCCGCGCGGCCTCAGGCAACCGCCTTCGGCTCCGCGAAGGGCCAGCGGGCGCGGGCCGGCGCGGTGAGGTCGTCGACGAGGCCGAGGCGCAGGCGCTCGATCCCGGCCCAGGCGATCATCGCGCCGTTGTCACCGCAGAGGGACAGGGGCGGTGCCACGAAGGCGAGGCCCGCCTCGCCGGCCTGTGTGGTCAGCGCCCGCCGGATCGCGCCGTTGGCCGCGACCCCGCCCGCCGCCACCAGGGCGGTGGGATGGCCGGCGACGGCCGCGAAGTCGCGCATCGCCACCCGCAGGCGGTCGACCACCACGTCGACCACCGCCGCCTGGAAGCTGGCGCAGAGATCGGCGACGTCGACCGAGGAGAGCGGCGCCAGCTTCTCGGCCTCGATCCGCAGGGCGGTCTTCAGGCCGGACAGGGAGAAATTGGCTTCGCGCCGGCCGAGCATCGGCCTGGGCAGGGCGAAGCGCTCCGGATCGCCGGTCTCGGCCATGCGCTCGACCTCGGGGCCGCCCGGGTAGCCGAGGCCGAGGAGCTTGGCGACCTTGTCGAAGGCCTCGCCGATGGCGTCGTCGATGGTGGTGCCGAGGCGGACGTAGTCGCCCACCCCCTTCACCGCCACGAGCTGGGTGTGCCCGCCGGAGGCGAGGAGGAGGAGATAGGGGAAGCCGATGCCGTCGGTGAGCCGCGCCGTCAGCGCATGCGCCTCCAGGTGGTTGACCGCGATCAGGGGCTTGCGCGCCACCAGCGCCAGGGTCTTGGCGGTGACGAGACCGATGAGGACGCCGCCGATCAGGCCCGGCCCCGCCGCCACCGCGATTCCGTCGACCTGGGCCAGGGTCAGGCCGGCGCCGCTCAGCGCCCTCTCGATCAGCCGGTCGAGCACCTCGACATGGGCGCGGGCCGCGATCTCGGGGACGACGCCGCCATAGGCCGCGTGCTCGGCGATCTGGCTCAGCACCTCGTTGGAGAGGATTCGCCCGCGCCCGTTCTCGCCGGGCGCGACCACGGAGGCGGCGGTCTCGTCGCAGGTCGTTTCGATGCCGAGGACGTTCATGGACGGCGGATCATCTCGAAGGAGAGCGGGGTGGCCCGTGGGACGCGCGGCACCCTATCGTCCGCCTCCCCCGGCGGCAACGACGGGTTGCCACCGGCGGCCGGACGGGCATGGATAGGGATCGGCTTCGGGGAGTGCGGGACGGAATGCGGATCTGGGTCGCACGGCCGGAACCGGGAGCGACGCGCACGGGCGCGCGCCTGGCCACCCTCGGGCATCGCCCCCTGGTCGCACCCGTCCTGACCGTGCGGCCCACCGGCGCCCGCCTGCCGGGGGATGCCTTCGCGGGGCTGATCCTCACCAGCGCCAACGCGGTGACGGCCCTGGAACCGGAAGACTGCGCGCGCTTGCGCACCGTTCCGACCTTCGCGGTCGGGAGCCGCACGGCCGCCCTGGCGCGGGCGGCCGGCTTCGCGGATGTCCGCGAAGCGGCGGGTGAGGCGACGTCCCTGGCACGGCTGGTCGCGGCCTCGCTGCCCCCGGGCGCCCGCCTCCTCCACGCCGCCGGGGCCGAGCGCAAGGCGGAGCCCGCCGCCGCCCTGGTCGCGGCCGGATTCCGTCTCACGGTGCAGGACGTCTACGCCGCAACGGCTGCGGCGCGCCTGCCCGGCGCCGTGGCCGAAGGTCTCGGACACGGCGGCCTCGACGCGGCCCTGCACTACTCACGGCGCAGCGCTCAGGTCGCACACGATCTCGCCAGCGCGGAAGGGCTCGGCGGAGCCTTCGCGGCACTGACGCATTACTGCTTGTCGGCCGATGTCGCCGTGCCCCTGGTCGCCGCCGGGGTCGCGGTCCATTTCGTGGCCGAACGCCCCGGGGAGGACGCGCTCTTCGCGGGATTGCCGGCCCCCGGGCCAACAGGATTGCGATAAGGGCCTCGCTCCGGCGGCGGCCCTGGTGCTAGGACGAGCGCAAGAAGCTGCGCCGCCAGCCTCGACCCACCGGGCGCCGGATGCGCCGAACGGGCCGGGCTGCGGGAGACGGGAAGGGAGCCTTGAACCGTGAAACCACCCAACAGCGACGCCAACCGCCCGGGTTCTCCCACGGGTGGCCGGCCGCCCGAGCCCGGCAAGCCCGCCCCGCAGGGCGGCTCCGTTCCGCCGAAGGTCGAGGCATCGGCCAAGCCGGGTCAGCCCGGCGGCACGCCGGGCACCGCTGAGCCGGTCAAGGAAGGCACGAAGACGGACGCCGTGAAGACGGAAGCCGCCAAGGCCGCGATCCTCGCGCCCGATGCCGCCAAAGCCGACACCAGCAAGTCCGATGCCGTGAAGCCGGATGCCTCCAAGCCGGACCTGACCAAGCCCGATCCGCTGGCCGTCGGGTCGGCGAAGACCGATGCGATCAAGGCCGACGCGCCGAAGCCGGATGCCCTCAAGCCCGATCCGCTGAAGACCGACGCACCGAAGGCCGAGGCACCGAGGGCCGAGCCGTTCAAGGCGGATGCCGCGAAATCCGAGCCGCCCCGCTCCGGCGGTTTCGGCGGAACGCAGCCCGGCGCTCGTCCGGGTCAGGCCGTGACCGATGGTCCGATCATCGACCTCAAGGCCAAGCGCATGCCGGACCCGGTGCCGCCGGCGAAACCGGCCGGTGCTGCCGGTGCTGCCGGTGCTGCCGGTGCTGCCGGTGCTGCCGGTGCTGCCGCCGGGATGTCGGGCAAGCCGGTGGACGGCAAGACGCCTGACGGCAAGAGTCTGGACGGCAAGCCCTCTGATCAGAAGGGCGCCTCGGAGCCGCCCAAGGCCGGTGGTCCGACGACGCCGCGCATCACCCCGGCTGCCGCGACGGCCCCCGCCGCTTCGTCCGGGGCCGGATTCGGCTCTCTCGTCACGGCCGGCCTCCTCGGCGGCGTGGTCGGCGCCGGGTTGCTGTTCGGCGTCGCCCGCAGCGGCCTGATGGCGCCGGGCGAGGATGCGCGCATCACCGCCCTCGACCAGCGGATCGCGGCGCTCGCCCCCAAGGATGCGCTGGCGGGCCTCGACAAGCGGGTCGCCGCCAACGAGGCCGCCCTCAAGACCGTGCCCGAGGCGGTCTCGACCGCGCGTCAGGCCCTCGAGAAGGCGAATGCGGCCCAGGGCGGCGCTCCGGCTCCCGCCGAGGGCGCACCGGCCGCCGCGGCTTCGTCCGCCGTCCCGGCGGATCTGGTCGCGCGCCTCGACGCCCTCGACCAGCGCGTCTCGGCCCTGCAGGAGGAGCCGGGGCGCGACCAGGGCGGCGACGCCCGCATGGCGGTGTCGCAGGCGCCCGCGCCGCAGCTCGCCGAGTTCGATCGGCGCCTGAAGGCGATCGAGGGCAAGGTCGATTCCGCACCGAAGCCCCCCGCGCAGCCCGACCTCGCCCCGAAGATCGCCGCCCTCCAGGGTGACGTCGAGGCCAGGACCAAGGCGAATGCCGAGGCGGCTCAGGCGCTGAGCCAGAAGGTGGCCGCCCTCCAGCAATCGCTGGAGGCGCGCGTCCAGGCCGCCACCGAAGCGGTCCAGAGCGCGACGCAGGCGAGCGAGAAGGTCGCCGACGCGAGCAAGGTGCAGGCGGCCGAGGCCGCAAAGGCCGTGGAGCGCCAGCTCCAGGCCCAGGCCGACAAGATCGCCGGCCTCGACAAGGCGGTGTCGGAGCGCGCCGAGACCGCGACGCTGCAGGCGGCCCTGCGCGTCGTCTCGGCCGACCGGATCGTCACCGCCCTCGACACCGGGGCGCCCTACGCCGACGCCCTCTCGGCCCTTCGCGGGCTGGAGCCGGGCGACCCGGCACGGCTCAGCGCGGTCGCGGCCTTCGCCGACAAGGGCGCGCCGACGGCCCGGTCCCTCGCGGCCGAGTTCCGGCCCATCGCCGAGAAGATCGCGGCCAAGCGCCGGGCCGCCCAGAGCAAGGCCGTGGCCGAGACCGGCGACATCGGCACCAAGCTGATGAGCATGGCCGAGTCGATCGTCCAAGTCCGCCGCGTCGAGGCCCCGGCCGGCGGGAGCGGCGCCAGCGCGCCGGCCCCCGACACCGCGCCGAAGGTGCAGGATGCCCTCGACCGCGGCGCGATCAAGGAGGCGGCCGAGGCTTTCGCGGCCTTGCCCGAGGCGGCACGGGCCGAAGCGGGCGAGTTCGGCACCAAGCTGGCCTCCCGCGCCGCCGCCGGCGACGCGGCCCAGGGCCTGCTCGCCGACGCGTTCAAGGGCCTGCCCGCCACCGGCGCCTCCCGTTGAGCGCGCGGCCGCGCGCCCTACTCTGCGACGGGATGCGCGGCGCCCCGGATTTCGCGCGGGAGCACCGAGTGCTTCCGCCCCCGACTCTCGGTGTCGCCGGACCGGCCGACGCCACTCCCAGGAGTTTCTGATCTCATGTGGCGCGCCCTCGCCTTCCTGGCCCTTCTCGCGGTCGCCGCCTACGGCGCGACCTGGGTCGCCGACCATCCCGGCACCGTCACCATCGTGTGGAACGGCTACGAGGTGGCCACCAGCCTCGCCATCGGGCTGATCGGCGTCCTGATCGCCGCCATCCTGGTCGGCTTCATCTGGGCCATCGTGCGGGGCTTCATCACCCTGCCGGAGACCCTGGTGCGCGGGTCGCGCGACCGGCGCCGGGCCAAGGGCTTCTCCGCCCTGTCCCGCGGCATGGTCGCGGTCGGGTCGGGCGATCCCCTCGCCGCCCGCCGCCACGCCAACGATGCCGAGCGCCTGCTCGGCGCCGAGCCGCTGACGCTGCTGCTCAAGGCCCAGGCCGCGCAGATCTCCGGTGACCGCGAGGCCGCCGAGCAGGCCTTCCAGCGCATGGTCAACGACCCCGAGACCCGCGTGCTCGGCCTGCGCGGCCTGTTCGTCGAGGCCCGCCGCCGCGAGGACGATGCCTCCGCCCGCGCCTACGCCGCCGAGGCCGCCCGCCTGGCGCCCAGCGTCACCTGGGCCAACGAGGCCGTGCTCGAGGCGCAATGCGCCGACGGCGACTGGAGCGGCGCCAACGAGACCGTGGAGCGCCGCGCCTCCCTCGGCCTCATCGACAAGGCCTCGGCCCGGCGCCAGCGCGCCGTCCTGCTCACCGCCGCCGCGCAGGAGCGCGAGGCCGGCGAGCCGGAGGCCGCCACCGAGCGCGTCCTCAAGGCCGTCAAGCTCGCCCCCGACCTCGTTCCGGCGGCCGTGCTCGCCGCGCGCCTGATGGTGCGCCGGGGCGACCTGCGGAAGGGCGCCAAGATCATCGAGGCCGCCTGGCGCGCCGGGCCGCATCCCGATCTCGCCAAGACCTACCTCAACCTGCGCACCGGCGACTCCGTGCGCGACCGCATGGCCCGGGCCGAGACCTTGGCCAAGATCTCGTCCTGGCATCCCGAGGCACGGCTCGCCATGGCGCAGGCGGCCTACGAGGCGCGCGAGTTCGGCCAGGCCCGCGAAGCCCTGGCACCGCTCCTCGCCGACCGTCCCACCGTGCGCGCCTGCCTGACCATGGCCCGCATCGAGGAGGCCGAGCACGGTGCCGGCTCGGGCCGCGCCCGCGAGTGGCTGTCGCGGGCCGCCCACGCCCCGCGCGACCCGCTCTGGGTGGCCGACGGCATCGCCTCCGAGCACTGGGCGCCGGTTTCGCCGGTGAGCGGCCGCCTCGACGCCTTCGTGTGGAAGACCCCGACCGAGCTCATCGCCGGTCCCGAGGAGGCGCATGTCGAGGACGAGACTGCGCCCGAGAGCGTGCTCCCGGCCCCGATGCCGCAATCCGCGCCGGCCCCCGCCGCCGCGCCGAAGGGGAACGCGCCGACCGAGACCAAGGCCACCACGGTGCTGTTTCCCTCCGGCGGCAACGGGACAGGATCCAAGGACGGCGTGACCAGGGATCCGGCGCATGCCGGCACGGCTCCGGTGGCCGCCGGCATGGCCGCGGCCGCGGCGAACCCCGCCTCGGCTCCGGTCTCGGGACCGGCCGCGGCGCGCGGCCCCATGGCCGCCAACACCCCCACCCCGGTGGTCTTCCCCCCGCCGAAATCCGGCGAGGACGCCAAGCCGCGCCGCGCGGGCTGAAGGGAGATTCCCGTCCTGATCTGAAGCCCTCGGGCCGACGATCATGACCGGCATGGCGCAAGCAGGGACGGTCCGGTCGGACCGTCCTTAAAGGTCGGTTCACGCAATTCCGCTAATCCCTGCGATCAGCGAGTTCTGCGTAACCGAAGTGCCATGTCCCCATCATTCGACGATGCGCCGGACCTCTCCGGCCTGATCGAATTGTCGCGTCTCGACAATCTCGACCTGAAACCCGTCATCCTCCGGGTGCAGACGGATCTCTTCCTCTCGGCCACGGTCCGGGACCGCAAGACCGTGTCGGCCTTCGCTTCCCTGGCCGGCGGACTGATCCCGATCGTCGACGACGAGACGGCCGAGATCGTCGCCCGTAAGCTCGCGCCCTTCCCCGACACGCCGCCCGCCCTGCTGGCCGCCCTGGTGGAGCGCGGCGGCGGTGCCCGGGACGCCGTACTCGCGCAGGCGCCGATCCTCACCCCGTCGATGATCCAGGCCGCCCTGACGGAGGATTCCGAGCTCGGCCCCGCCATCGCCAGCCGGCACGATCTCGGCCGCTCCACCCTCGCGGACCTGATCGCGCGCGAGGACGCCACCATCGACCGGTCCCTCGCCGCCAATCCCGCCGTCAACCTCCAGGGCGAGATGCTGGCGCGCCTCGTCGCCCGCGCCCGAAAGGCGCCCGATCTCGCCCGCACGCTCCTCGCCCGCCAGGATCTGGCCCATTCCGACGTGGCGCCGCTCTTCCTCCTGGCCGACGAGACCCGCCGCGAGGCCATCGGCCATGCGATGATGGCGACGGCGGCCTTGCGGCCGAGCCCGCCCGCGCCGCGCGAGGCCGGGGCGGTGCTCACCGGGTTCTCGGCCCGGGGCGACGTCGCCGGCTTCGTGGCCGCGCTGACCGAGATGCTCGGCCTGCCCAAGGGATTCCTCGCCGCGACGCCCGATCCGTCCCTGCGCTACGAACTGCTCACCGTCGCCCTGCGCGCCGCCGGCCTGCACGAGGAGGAGGCGGTCTACATCTACCTGACCCTGAACGAGGCCGTCGCCCGCTCGGTCGACCGGGTCTTCGACCTGGTCAAACTGTTCCGGACCCTGCCGCGGGCCGCCGCGCGCGACCTCCTGGCGGCGATCCTCGACTGGACCCCGCAGGATCGCGCCGCCGCGACGGCCCACCAGCCTTATCACGCCCCCGACGCACCACGTCCGCGGGTCCAGGCTTCGGCGTCCGAGCGCCCGCCCCTGCGCACGCCCCTGCCGAGCCGGCAGCGCCAGACCACCTGAAGGCGGCGCCGGCCGGCAACCGGCCGGCATGGCCTATTCGGCGAGGTCGAGGCGATGGCGCCCGGCGCGGTCGTCGATCTCGACGATCCAGAGGTCGTCGTCGAAGCGCAGCTCCTTGCCGAGCCTGATCTCCACGTCGGCGGGCGAGGCCTCGCTGAGGAGGGCCACGAAGCGGCGGTCGCCGTCGCCTTCGGAATCGACCAGCGATTGCGGGGCCGGCCCGTAGAGATCGGCGCGGCCGTCGAGGCGATCCACCTTCACGAAGATCGCCCCCGCCTCGGGGGAGCCGCGCCGGCGCTGGACCGCGGCGATGCCCTCGATGTCGAGGCGGCGAAGATGGGCGGAGACCCAGAAATCCGAGCGCAGGCGTGCCATGCGCGGGTCTATAGCACGCCGCCCCGCCGGATCAGCCCCGCGTCACCCCCGCCCGGGTGGCGAGCTCGCGGAAGGTCCGCTGCGAGGGCTCGCCCTTCACCGGCAGCTTGCGGTCCCGCTCGAACTTCTCGATCGCCGCCCGGGTGCTCGCGCCCATCAGGCCGTCGGCCTTGAGCGGCCCGTAGCCGAGCTTGACCAGGGCGCGCTGCGCCTGGGCGATCGACAATCCGCCGAGGCTCGCGACCGAGGCGGTGGTCTCGGCGCCCGCCGACTCGCCGGATCTGATGAGCTCGCCGATGCCGTCCCGCGGCGCCTTGGCCGCACCTTCGGACCCGGCCGGCTCGTCCCTCGCCTCGGACCTGGCCACTTCGGACCTGGTCGCGTCCGCCTTGGCGACCTCCCCCTTGGCCACCTCCCCCTTGGCGACTGCGGAAGCCGGCGGCTTCGGCCCTTCGGCCGCGCGGGAGACCGTCGCATTCGGAGGAAGCTTCGGGAAGATCGGCGCGGGGTGGCGGCCCATCTGATAGCCCAGCGCGTTCAGGCAGATCATCGATACCGCGCCGAGGACGGCGGCGACCCCGAGCACCTCGCCGGGATGGCGCAGGACGGCGCGGCCGGCGCCTCCAGCCAGCGCGCTCAGTCCCGCCAGGCGGCCGGGGGGCGGGCGGCGCCGGGCCACGGGCCGCGCCTCGCGGGTGCGGGTCGGAACCACGATCTCTCGCTGGTCGCGGCGTGCGTGCGGCTCGCGCATCGGATCTCCTCAGGGCTGGTCGCAACGGCGTCCGGGCCTCGCGCGATGCGAGGCCCGGGCCGCCCGGTGCTGGCAGGATTCCGGCGCGCTCATCCGACGCGCCGCAAGGGAACGTAGCTCTCGCGCACCGGCTCGGGGCTCGATTCGAACAGGCCCATCGGCCGGCGCATCGGCACGGGACCGTCCTTGGCGGCGGCGACGAGGCTGCCGCCGGCGATCGGCGAGCGCAGGCGGGTGCGGATGGTCGCGGCCGGGATGGCACCGGTGGTGGCCCGGCACTCGCGCGGGAGGGTGACGGTGATCGTGGTGCCCTCGCCGCGGGTGCTCTCGATGAGGATGGCGCCGCCATGCAGGCCGACGAGGCCCTGCACCACGGAGAGACCGAGGCCGGTCCCCTCGTGGGTGCGCTCGTAGCCGCCGGCACATTGGTAGAAGGGGCTTCCGACGCGGGGCAGGTCGGCCTCGCTGATGCCGATGCCCGTATCGGCGACGATGAGGTCGAGGTGCTTGCCCGAGCCGCGCAGGCCGACCTCCACCCGCCCGCCGCGCGGGGTGAACTTCAGCGCGTTCGACAGGAGGTTGATGAACATCTGCCGGCAGGCGCGCATGTCGGCGGTGATCTCCACCGGGGCGGCGCTGGCGTCGCGCACCAGGGTGATGCCGGCCTGGTCGAACTTGAGCTGCATGAGGGTGCAGCAGGTCTGGACCAGGGCCGAGAGGTCGAAGGGCTCCGGGGCGTAGTCGAAGTGGCCGCTCTGGATGCGCGACATGTCGAGGAGCGTGTTCACCACTTCCAGCAGGTGCTGGCCGGAATTGCGGATGATGCCGGCATATTCGCGGGTGCGCTCGGGATCGGTGGCGATGCCGCCCTCCCCCGACAGCACCTCGGAGAACCCGATGATGGCGTTCAGCGGCGTGCGCAGCTCGTGGCTGACATTGGCGAGGAAGCGGCTCTTCACCTCGTCGGCGCGCTCGGCCTCGGCGCGGGCCTGCTCCAGCTCCTCCGCGTGGCGGCGATGCTCGGTCACGTCGCGCGTCACCGCGACGACGCTCGACTGCAAGCGGCCGGGCACGGCCGTCTCCGCCGCCTGCTCGTCGATCCGGTGGATGCGCATCTCGGCGAAGATGACCCGGGACGCGCCTTCGGCGCGGGCGGTCGCGAAGTCGAGGTGCAGGCGGAACTGCACCCGCGCCGGACGGCCATGGGCGGCGACGTCGCTCAAAGCCTGCAGCAGGAGGGGGCGGTCACCGACATGGACCCGTTCGAGCAGGCCGTGGCCGTGCAGGGCCGTCGGCTCGGCGCCGAGGAAGCGGCTGGCCGAGGCGCTGGCGTCGAGGACGCGGCCGTTGTGGTCGTGCCACGTCACGAGGTCGTCGATCGCCGAGAGCAGCATGCGGTCGCGGCGCTCGTTGTCGCGCAGGCGGGCGAGCCAGCGGCCTTCGTGCCGGAAATGTTCGAGGGCCTGGGCCGCGATGTGCCCGATCGCCGTGATCGCGAAGACCGGCATCGCCAAGGCCCGCGACCATTCGGGCAGAGGCGTGCCCTCGGTGAGGGGCGGCAGCACGGCCACGGCCAGCGCGCCCAAGGCCGCGACGATGGCGGCCGCCAGGGTGGCGCGCCGCGAGCCCGAGACCACGGCCTCCAGGGGAATCGCCACCAGCCAGATCGCGGCGGCGGAATTGGCGCCTCCGGTCATCATCGCGAGGCAGACCACCACGCCGGTGAGGCCGGCCGAGGAGATGGCGTGGGCGAGCCAGAGAATGCCGGTGCGGGAGAGGAGGACGGCGGCGAAGACCGGCAGCATCAGGCTGGCGATCGCCAGGGCCTCGACGCCGGTCGGAACCCCGCGCAAGACGAGGTAGGGCGGCAGCCCCAGCATCATCATCAGGCCGGTGGCGAGGCGGGAGACGAGGAAGCGCTCGTGCCGGAAGCGCACGCCGCCATCCTCTGTCACCGACTCATGGACGAGCCCGGTGAGGCGGACATCGATGAGGGAAGCCAGGGCACCGTAGATACGCAATACCGACACGCACAGCGCGGACGATGACCCGACGGCCACCCCGACGCCCCTTGGCTCGACGAACACTCGACTGAGGCGAACGTCGCAGAGCCGACTTAAGCGAGTCTTGCGCTAGACAGTCCGATTGTCTCCGCATGCTTTCCGGGACGTAACCGTGACCGGTCGCCGAGACAGACCTTTTCGGGGCATGACACGAAAAAGCCTCGAAATGCATCGCGCTAAGCTTGTGTTCACCATTCCGGCGCTTTGCGGGCGACGGGTCAAGCGGTCTTTACCGGTCGCCCGCGACGGTCGGCGCGCCTCCCGCAGGGGCGCGTCCGGGCCAGACCCATGTCATTCCTCATCCGTGCCGGCCTGGTGATCGGCGCCCTGTCCTGGCTGGCACTCCAGCGCCAGGGCGAGTCTCTGCCGGCGGGGCCGGCCGCCGCCGGCGCGGCCGCGGCGGCCTGGGACGCCCTTCCCGCCGAAATGCGTGACGCGGCCTTGCGCGAGGGCGCCGCCGAGATCGGGCGGCGGGCCGGCCAGACGCTCGCCGCGTCCGCGATTTCCCGTGACACCTTGTCGGAGAGTGACAGGAAAGTTCCCTGGCGGGGCGCGCAAAGCCACGCTGATCGCGCTAGGCATGCGGAGCGCGGGGAACGCACGGCCCCGTGATGCGGTAGGCGATTCGCAGCGCGGACGAGGGACGTAGCGGATGTTCGGCTTTGGAATGGAATACGAGGGCGCGGCCTTCTGGCTGCCACTCGTCTGGGCCGCGCTGCTCGCGGTCGCGGTGGCGATGTACGTCGTCATCGACGGGTTCGACCTCGGGGTCGGCATCCTGTTCACGGCGGCGCGGAAGGGCAACTGGCGCGACCGCATGATGCTCTCGGTCGCCCCGATCTGGGACGGCAACGAGACCTGGCTGGTCCTCGGCGGCGGCGGGCTGTTCGCGGTGTTCACCGTCGCCTACGCCATCCTGCTGCCGGCCCTCTACATCCCAATCATCCTGATGCTGATCGCCCTGATCTTCCGCGGCGTCGCCTTCGAGTTCCGATTCAAGGCCAACCGCTCGCAGTTCGTCTGGGACTACGCCTTCCATTACGGCTCCCTGGTGGCGACCTTCGCGCAAGGCATGGTGCTCGGGGCCTTCGTCCAGGGCTTCAAGGTCGAGGGTCGCGGCTTCTCCGGCGGCACCATGGACTGGCTCACCCCCTTCAGCGTGCTGACCGGAATCGGCCTCGTCTGCGGCTACGGCCTGCTCGGCGCGACCTGGTGCGTGATGAAGACCTCGGGCGAGCTCGAGATCTGGGCCCGGCGCAAGAGCCTGCAGTTCCTGGCCGCCACCATCGTGTCGATGGCGGTGGTGAGCGCCTGGGTGCCGTTCCTCGGGCTCGACATCCAGTGGCGCTGGATCTCCTGGCCGAACATCCTCTACGTGGCGCCCGTGCCGATGGTGACGGCCCTCGTCGCCTGGGGCATCTTCCAGGGCATCCGCGACGGTCGCCACGTGGCGCCCTTCCTCCTCACCATCGCGCTGTTCCTGCTGGGCTTCCTCGGCCTCGCCATCAGCCTGTTCCCCTACATCGTGCCGCCGCACTACACGATCTGGCAGGCGGCCAACGCGGTCAGCGCCCTGCAATTCGCCCTCGTCGGCTACGCCGTGGTGATGCCCCTGACCCTCGCCTATACCGGCTACGCCTACTGGGTCTTCCGGGGTAAGGTGGCGGAGGACATCGAATCCGGGGGCTACGGGCATTGAGCGGGCGCTCGTCCGCCGCCAAGGGCCGCCGGCTGCTCTGGTTCGTCGCGTTCTATGCCGCCAGCCTCGTGACCTTCACGGCGCTGGTCTACTTCCTGCGCGCCATCGTGAAGGGGTGACCGGCGCCCCGGTTCCCGGTGAAGGCGCCGCCCGGACGCCCCATTCCGGCAGGCGCGGGATGGGGTGAGGCCTGTGGGCTCACCCCCACAATGCGGGCTCGGGCGGGTGGATCAGGCTGCCCTCGAAGCGCAGGGCCGGCTCCCGGTCGCGGGCCAGCAGGAGCGGGCCGTCGAGGTCGACGTACTCCGCGTGGTGGGCGAGCAGCATGGCGGGCGCCATGGCGAGGGACGTGCCGACCATGCAGCCGATCATCAGGGAGAAGCCGCGCGCCCGCGCCTCGTGGGCCAGCATCACTGCCTCGGTCAGGCCACCGGCCTTGTCGAGCTTGATGTTGATGGCGTCGTAGCGCCGGCTGAGGGCGTCGAGGCCGGCGCGGTCGTGCAGGCTCTCGTCGGCGCAGATCGGGATCGGCCGGCCGATCTCGGCGAGGAGCGCGTCCTCCCCGGCGGGCAGGGGCTGCTCGATCAGCCGGACATCGGCGGCGACGCAGGCCGCGAGGTTGGCCTCGATCGTGTCCGGGCGCCAGGCCTCGTTGGCATCCACGATAAGACGGGACTCGGGCGCGCCGCGCCGCACGGCGGCGATCCGCTCGGGGTCGCCGGCGCCGCCGAGCTTCACCTTGAGGAGCGGCCGGTGGGCGGCCTTGCGCGCGGCCGCCTCCATGCTCTCGGGATCGCCGAGGCTGAGGGTGTAGGCGGTGGTGGCCACCTGCGGCGCGGACAGGCCGGCGATGGCGAAGGCGGGGCGCCCGAGCTGCTTGGCCTCCAGGTCGAACAGGGCGCAGTCGAGGGCGTTGCGCGCGGCCCCGGCCTTCATCCCGACCTGCAGGTCGGCCCGGGTCGCCCCCATGGCGATCGCCTCGGCATGATCCTGAATCAGCGCGACGACGCTCTCCACGGTCTCGCCGTAGCGGGCATAGGGCACGCACTCGCCGCGCCCGGCCCGGCCCTCCGCGTCGGTGACGGTGGCGACGACCACCACCGCCTCGGTGCGGCTGCCCCGCGCGATGGTGAAGGCGCCCGCGATCGGGAAGCGCTCGACCGCGACGTCGAGGCGCCGGGTCACGCGCTCGCCCCCGTGGTCGCGGGCGGGAATTCGGCGACGATCCGGTCGACGATCTCCTCCACGCCGAAGCGGACCGGGTCTGTGGCCGGCAGGTCGTGCGCGCGGGCGAGGTCGGCGAGGAGCGTCCGGGCCGCCCCCTCCTCCAGGTCCTGGGTGTTGACGGCGATGCCCACCGGACGGATGTCCGGGTTGGTCAGGCGTCCGAGCTGGACCGTGAGATCGATCACCTGCCGGATGCTGGGCAGCGGGTGCTGGACGCCGCGCATGGTCGTCCGGGTCGGCTCGTGGCAGACCACGAAGGCATCGGCCTGCGCCCCGTGCAGCAGCCCGAGGCTGACGCCGGCGAAGGAGGGGTGGAACAGCGAACCCTGGCCCTCGAGCAGGTCCCAGTGGTCCGGAGCGGCCGCGGGCGCGATCCACTCGACGGCGCCGGAGATGAAATCGGCCACCACCGCGTCGATGGCGACGCCGCGCCCCGAGATGAAGACGCCGGTCTGGCCGGTGGCGCGGAAATCCGCGTCGAGCCCGCGCTCGCGCATGCCGCGCTCCAGGGCGAGCACGGTGTACTTCTTGCCCACCGAGCAGTCGGTGCCGACGCTGAGCAGGCGGCGGCCGGGCCGCCGGCTGCCCTTGCCGGTGGCGAAGGTCTCGGAGGTGTGGCGCACGTCGTGGAGCCGGCGGCCGTTCCGCTCGGCGGCCTCGGAGATCGCCGGCACCGCCCCGAGGCGCGCATGCAGCCCGCTGGCGATGTCGAGTCCCGCCTCCAGGGCCGAGACGACCTCGGCGATCCAGTGCTCCGGCAGGACGCCGCCGGCATTGGCGACGCCGATCACCATCGTGCGGCAGCCCTTCGCGACGGCCTCGGCCAGGGTGAGGTCCGGGATCCCGAGATCGGCGGCGCAGCCCGGCAGGCGCAGCTGGCCGACGCACCACTCGGGACGCCAGTCCTTGATGCCGTAGGCCGTCTTGGCGGCGAGGCGATCGGGCACGTCGCCGAGGAACATCAGGTAGGGCGTCTCGATCTGCATCGCGTCACTCATCGGCCGAGGATGGACCCCTCGCCTCCTCCTATGCGCGATGATCACGGCGCTGCCAAATCGTGCAATCCGCCGGCATTCGCCGGCAGAACGGGCTTGCGGGCCGGCGCGATGTCGGGTGTGGTCGCCGGACGATAAGAGACGGATAAGATTCCGCGAAGAGGAAACGTTGCGCGCATGAAGATGTACGGCAATTGGCGCTCGGCCGCGGCCTTCCGGGTCCGGGTCGCGCTCAATCTCAAGGGCATCGCCTACGAGGAAGTCTTTCTCGACCTCGACGCCGGCGAGCAGTTCAACCCGGACTTCCTCGCGATCAACCCGCAGGGCGCGGTGCCGGCCTTCTTCGATGGCGACGGTCCGCCGCTGATCCAGTCGCTGGCGATCCTCGACTATCTCGAGGACATCCATCCGGCCACGCCACTCCTGCCGAGCCAGCCCCGCGAACGCGCCCGCGCCCGCTCCCTGGCCCAGGTCGTGGCCTGCGACACCCATCCGCTCTACGTGCCGCGGGTGCGCAACTTCCTGATGGAGACCTACGACCTGCCGCGCGAGCGCATGCTCGGCTTCGTGCGCCACTGGATGGCGAGCGGTCTGAAGACCCTGGAGACCCGCCTCACCGGGGAGCCCGGCACCGGGCGCTACGCGCAAGGGGACGCCGTCAGCCACGCCGATCTCTGCCTGGTCAGCCTCTGGGTCGGCACCGGCATCTTCGGTGTCGACACCGCGCCGTTCCCGACCGTGCGCCGGATCGCCGAGGATTGCCTCGCCCAGGACGCCTTCGCCCGGGCGCATCCCCTGCGCCAGCCGGGCGCACCGGCGTGACGGGAATAGCGGTCGTTTTCTAATCCTTCTAAGCTCCAACGCGGGATGAACATGCGTCGCCCGTCGTGGGGGCACGTATCCGCGGCACACGAGGACCTCAGAGACATGGTACCGGGCGAAACCGAGGACACATTACACCGCATCGTAGTCGTTGGCGGCGGCGCGGCGGGCCTGCAGCTCGCCACGAAGCTGGGAGACAAGCTCGGTCGCACGCAGAAGGCCCACGTCACCCTGGTCGACCGGGCCCGGACCCACATCTGGAAGCCGCTGCTGCACGAGGTCGCCGCCGGCAGCCTCGATGTCGGACACCACGCGGTCGACTACCTGCACCATGCCCACCGGCACCATTTCCGCTACCGCATCGGCGAGATGACCGGCCTCGACCGCGCCAAGCGCGTGATCCACCTCGCGGCCAGCCACGACACCGAGGGGCGCGAGGTCACGCCCGTGCGCGAGATCCCCTACGACACGCTGGTGATGGCGGTGGGCTCCACCACCAACGACTTCGGCACGCCCGGCGTGCAGGAGAACGCCATCGCCCTCGACACCCAGGGCCAGGCGGTGCGCTTCCACCAGCGCCTGATCAACGGCATGCTGCGCGCCCACACCCAGCCGGGTCCGGTGCGGCCGGGCCAGCTCCACGTCACGGTGATCGGCGCCGGCGCGACCGGCACCGAGCTCGCCGCCGAGCTCCACCGCACCACCCGCGACGTGGCCGCCACCGGCCTCGACCGCATCGACCCGGCCAAGGATCTGAAGATCACCCTGGTCGAGGCGGCGAGCCGCATCCTGCCGGCGGTGCCGGAGCGGATGTCCCGGGACGTCATGGTGCTGCTCGACAAGATCGGCGTCGAGGTCCGCACCGGGGCGCGGGTCACGGAAGTCCGGCCCGACGGCGTCCAGCTCGCCGATGGCGGCTTCATCCCCTCCGAGCTCGTGGTCTGGGCGGCCGGCGTGAAGGCGCCGCAGTTCCTGCACGAGATCGGCGGCCTCGAGACCACGCGCAACAACCAGCTCGTGGTGACGCCGACCCTGCAGACCACCCGCGACCCGGACATCTTCGCGATGGGCGACTGCGCCTACCTGGTGGAGAAGGGCTCCGACACGCCGATCCCGCCCCGCGCCCAGGCCGCGCACCAGCAGGCCTCGCACCTCATCAAGATCATCCCCGACAAGATGGCCGGCAGGCCCCTGAAGGCCTTCAAGTACCGCGACTTCGGCTCGCTGGTCTCGCTGGGCGAATACTCCACCGTCGGCAGCCTGATGGGATTCATCAAGGGCAAGAACATGTTCATCGCCGGGCTGTTCGCCCGGATGATGTACCGTTCGCTCTACAAGATGCACGAGCAGGCCCTGCACGGCACGGTGAAGACGACCCTCGACGCGGTCGCCCGGGCGCTGACCCGGCGCACCGAGTCACGCGTGAAGCTGCACTGAGCACAGCTGGGAAGCGATCGGCATGTTTCTCGACATCGTCAAAGCGGTGCAGCAGCGCAATCCGGCGCTCGGCTCCTACGTCCTCGTCCTGCGCGGCGACTCCCGGGCGCGCGACGCGGCCGATCCGAGCCGCCTCACGGCCGAGGCGGAGGCCTGGCTCGCCGAGCACGCGCCGGGGGCGAAACTGTCCGAGGAGAAGATCCTGCTGTCGCCCTATCCCGGCGGAATGCCGGCGGACCGGGCCGTCACCGTCCTGGCCTTCGCGGATGCCCGCCACCTGGCCGCCTTCGCCACGACCTGGACGGCCGATCCGGAGCCGGAGGAGGCAGAGGCGCCGATGCCGGATTAGGCATCGCCTCCGGATCCGGCATCGCCCGGTGCGTGCGCCGCCCCTCCCCCCAGGCGGGCCGGGAGACCCGCCTGCGGAGGGACACGCCTCAAGGGTACGAGCGTCCGTGCCACCCTCGCCCGGCGGTCAGCCAGCGCAGCCGTGCCGCCTCCAGGCCCCAGATCATGCCCAGCATCATGTAGACGTGACGCCACTTCTCGATATCGATCTGGAAGGCCTGCAGGAAGAACATCAGCAGGGCCGGGAAGACGATCTGGGCGTGCCGGCGATAGGGCGTGTCGCGGCGCATCAGGCGGAAGCCGACGACGCTCGTCGTCAGGACGAGGCCGATGAAGGTGACGCCGGCCAGCCAGCCGCCATTGGCGAAGCTGCCGATGAAGGTGTTGTGCGGCTCCAGGGCGAAGATCAGGCGCCAGCGCAGGGGGCCCATGCCGAGGGGCTCGTCGACCAGCATGCCGAGGCCGCGCATCTGGTTGCCGAAGCGGCCGGTCTCGCCGGTGTCGTAGTCCTGCGTGACCGCGGCGCGCTTGGAGAACATCTCCGCGGTGTCGCCGATCGACAGCAGGCCGACGATGGCGACCGCGGTGGCGACGAGGGCCAGCACCGTCAGGGTGACGATGCGCCGGCGCAGGCGCGCCGAGGGCGTCGTGGCGTAGACGCTGCCGACCATCACGGCGACGGCGATCAGCGTGCCCGCCCAGGATCCGCGCGAGAACGACAGGAAGATACCCGCCACGATCACCATCAGGATCGCCGAGGCGAGAATCGGCCGCCGGCTCGTGCCGAGGAGCAGGCCGTGCATGAGGTAGAGGGCGCCCAGCGTCAGGAACGAGCCGAAGACGTTCGGGTCCTGGAAGGTGCCCGAGGCGCGGCCGTACTTGTAGAACAGGTCCTCCGTCGGGATGTAGCCGAAATAGCCGACGATGCCGAAGGCGCTCGACAGGAGACAGCTCGCCACGAAGGTCTTGAGGGCGAGCTCCATCCGCGTCTGCGTGTCGTCGGAGAACAGCATCGCGAAGAACACGCCGGTGATCGCGAGGTAGGCGAGCTGGATCGTCCAGGTCACCGGCAGCGGCTGGTCGACATAGGGCAGCAGCGCCACCGTGATCGCACTGACGTAGAGGATCAGCAGCCAGAGCAGCGGCACCATGCCCCGGTGCAGGCGCAGGCCGAGGCAGAGCCAGAGCACGATGGTGGGGATCGCCACCACGTCGTAGGGCGAGGTGTCCGAGAAGGCGAAGCAGGCGAAGAAGATGAAGGCGACGAGGAGCAGCGTCGCGAGGCGCCGGAGCACGTGTAGGACGGGGATCTGGGCCCAGGCTCCCGCCTGCCAGCGCGCGGCGCCGGGTGCCATCGTGAACGCCATGCACTCAACCCATCACCGCGCCGCCGACAGGGCGGGACCGC
This sequence comes from Methylobacterium sp. Leaf104, assembly GCF_001422885.1. Classification (GTDB taxonomy): domain Bacteria; phylum Pseudomonadota; class Alphaproteobacteria; order Rhizobiales; family Beijerinckiaceae; genus Methylobacterium. The sequence continues at coordinate 199,381 of NZ_LMMZ01000037.1, forward strand.
GCTACACGCGATCGATGGGAGGCGAGAATGATTGAGAATTTGGATGGCGATTCGCGTGGCGCAGGCCTTCAGGGCAGCGCGCGCACCAGATTCCGGAATTGATCCCCACGATCCTCGAAGCTCCGGAACTGGTCGTAGGAGGCGCAGGCCGGCGAGAGCAGGACCACGGGCTCCTGCGCCCCCGACGCGGCGGCCGCCTCGGCGGCCTTCGCGGTGGCGACCGCGAGCGTCCCGCAGGCCGTGCAGGGCACCCGGCCCTCGAGGGTGGCGGCGAAGGCCTCGCTCGCCGCGCCGATGAGGTAGGCGTGCGCCACGCGCCCGAAGAGCGGCGCCAGGGGCGCGATGCCGCCCTCCTTGGCCTTGCCGCCGAGGATCCAGTGGATGTCGTGGAAGGCGGTCAGCGCCTTCTCAGTGGAATCCGCGTTGGTGGCCTTCGAGTCGTTGACGAAGAGCACGCGCCCGCGCCGGCCGACCTCCTCCATGCGGTGGGGCAGGCCGGGGAAGCTGCGCAGGCCGGCGACGAGTTCGGCGTCGCCGATCCCCAGGGCACGGACGCAGGCGGCGGCCACGGCCGCGTTCTGCCAGTTATGGGCGCCCCGCAGGGAGCCGATCCCGGTCAGATCGACGATCGGCGTGCCGTCGACGTCGAACACCCTTCCGTCGCGGGCCGACAGGCCGTCGAAGCCCGTCTCCGGCGTCCCGACATGGATGCGCACGGTCGGCCCCGTCCGCGCATCGGCGATGGCCCGGCTGAGCGCGTCGTCGACGCCGACGATGGCGCGGTCCGCGCCCGCCACCAGCCGCTGCTTGATGGCGGCGTAGTCGGCCAGGGTGCCGTGGCGGTCGAGATGGTCCGGCGTGATGTTGAGGAGGATGCCGAGGCTCGGGTCGAGGCTCGGCGTCAGGTCGATCTGGAACGAGGACATCTCGATCACGTGGATCCGGTCCGGCGCGGGCGGCGCCAGGGACAGGATCGCGGTGCCGATGTTGCCGCCCATCTGCACGTCGCGGCCCGCCGAGGCCAGGATGTGGGCGATCAGCGCCGTGGTGGTCGACTTGCCGTTGGTGCCCGTGATGGCGACGAAGGGCGCGCCCGGCGCCAGCGCGCGGCGTTCCTGGCAGAACAGTTCGATATCGCCGATGACCGGGATGCCGGCCTCCGCGGCCTTCTCCACGGTCCAGTGCGGGGCGGGGTGCGTCAGGGGCACGCCGGGGGCGAGGACGAGGGCCGAGAACCCGGTCCAGTCGGCCTCGCGCAGGTCGAAGACGGTGATGCCCTGGTCACGGGCACGGCCGGTGCTCTCCGGGCTGTCGTCCCAGGCGAGCACGTCGGCGCCGCCGGCGATCAGGGCACGGACGGTGGCGAGGCCGGAACCGCCGAGGCCGAACAGGGCGACCTTCTGGCCGGCGAAGCTGGTGACGGGCGTCATGGGAACGGGCTCAGCGCAGCTTCAGGGTGGCGAGGCCGGCCAGCGCCAGGATCACGGCGATGATCCAGAACCGGATCACGACCTGCGGCTCCTTCCAGCCCTTCTGCTCGAAATGGTGGTGAATGGGCGCCATGCGGAAGACCCGCTTGCCCGTCAGCTTGAACGAGGCGACCTGGATGATCACCGACATCATCTCCAGCACGAACAGGCCGCCGACGATCGCGAGAACGATCTCGTGCTTGGTCGCCACCGCGATGGTTCCGAGAAGGCCGCCGAGCGCGAGGGACCCGGTATCGCCCATGAAGACCTGGGCGGGGGGCGCGTTGAACCAGAGGAAGCCGAGCCCCGCCCCGATCACCGCGCCGCAGACCACCGCGAGCTCGCCGGTGTCGCGGACGTAGTTCACCTGCAGGTAGCCCGCCGTGAAGACGTTGCCGACGAGGTAGGCGATGACGCCGAAGGTGCCGCAGGCGATCATCACCGGCACGATGGCGAGGCCGTCGAGGCCGTCGGTCATGTTCACCGAGTTGCCGGCGCCGACGATCACGAAGGCGGCGAACAGCACGTAGAACCAGCCGAGGTTCAGGAGGGCGTCCTTGAAGATCGGGAAGGCGAGCTGGTTCTGCAGGGTGGGCGCCGAGTAGACCGAGATCAGCACGCAGGCCGCGATGGCGATGCAGGCCTCGAGCACCAGGCGGAACTTGCCCGAGAAGCCCTTGTGCGACTGCTTCGTCACCTTGAGGTAGTCGTCGTAGAAGCCGATCGCGCCGAAGCCGAGCGTCACCGCCAGGGTGACCCAGACGTAGTGGTTGCGCGGGTTGGCCCAGAGCAGGATCGCCACCACGCAGCCGGCCAGGATCATCAGGCCGCCCATGGTCGGCGTGCCGCGCTTCGTCAGCAGGTGCGATTGCGGGCCGTCCTCGCGGATCGGCTGGCCCTTGCCCTGGCGCAGGCGCAGCAGGGAGATGATCAGCGGCCCGAACCAGAACACGAACAGGCCCGCCGTGAACAGCGCGCCGCCGGTGCGGAAGGTGATGTAGCGGAAGACGTTGAGGGCGGAGACGGTGCCGCTCAGGTCCGACAGGAGATACAGCATCCAGCACCTGGCCGTGGTTCAGTTCGGAACTCGGCCGGAGGCTCAGGGGCGCGCGTCGCCCCTCCCCGGCCGTGATGAAGGTCGCCTCAGCGCGCGGCGGCGTGCGGCGGTTCGGCTTGGGCGTTCGCGTAACGGGCTTTGAGCGCTTCGACAATCCGGCCCATACGGATGCTGTTCGAACCCTTCACCATCACGGCGTCCCCGGGACGCAGGACCGAGAGCACGGGTTCGAGCAGATCGGCGGAGGTCGCCGCCGAGGCGCCGCGGCGGCTCACCGGCAGGGCTTCGAAGAGGTTGCGCATCAGCGGCCCGGCCGTGAAGACGAGATCGACCTTGGCGGCCTCCACCGGCCCGGCGAGGTCGCGGTGGTGGGCCTCGCCCTCGGGTCCGAGCTCCAGCATGTCGCCCAGCACCGCGATGCGGCGCCCGCGCGGGCCGGTCTCGATGCCGGCCAGGGTCGCCAGGGCGGCGCGGATCGAGGCCGGGTTGGCGTTGTAGCTCTCGTCCACCAGGAAGGCCTCGCCCTCCCCGACCGCCAGGGCCGTGCGCTCGCCGCGGCCGACCGGCGGCCGCAGGGCCGCCAGCGACAGGGCCGCGCGGGCGAGGTCCGCCCCGAGGGCATGCACCACCGCCATCACGCCCAGCGAGTTCATGGCCGTGTGCCGGCCCGGCGTGCCGAGCTGGTAGGTCACCGGGATGCCCATCACCACGGCATCGACCACCGAGAGGTCGGGCCGCAGCACGATGCGCTGGGCGCGCACATCCGCCTCCGGATGCTCGCCGAAGGTGACGACCCGGCCGGCCCGGGAGGCCTGGGCGTGGGCGAGGAGGCGCGCGTAGTTCGGGTTGTCGCGGTTGATGATGGCGGTTCCGCCCACCTTCACCCCCGAGAAGATCTCGCCCTTGGCGTCGGCGATGGCCGGGAGCGAGGCGAAGTGCTCGATGTGCACGGGCTCGACGGTGGTGATCAGGGCGATGTCGGGCTGCACCATCGCGGTGAGCGGCACGATCTCGCGCGGGTGGTTCATGCCGATCTCGAACACGCCGAACTGCGTCTCGGCGGGCATGCGCGCCAGGGTCAGGGGCACGCCCCAATGGTTGTTGTAGGAGGCGATGGAGGCGTGGGTCGCCCCCTGCGCCGAGAGCACGTGGCGCAGGGCCTCCTTGGTCCCGGTCTTGCCGACCGAGCCCGTCACCGCGACGATGCCGGCCTCCGTGCGCGCCCGGGCCGCGGCGCCGAGCGCCCGCATGGCGTCGAGGACCGGATCCTCGCCCGCACCCGAGACGGCCAGGACCGGCCCGGCGCCCGCGAAGTCCCGTGCCCTGTCCGCCGCGACGACGGCCGCGCCGGCCCCGCGCTCCAGGGCGGCGGCGACGAAGTCGTGCCCGTCCCGGGCCTCGCCGCGAATGGCGAAGAACAGGTCGCCCGGCTCCAGCGTGCGCGTGTCGATCGAGGCGCCGGCGATCGGCCTGGCCTCGCCCAGCAGCCTGCCGCCGGTGGCGGCCTCCAGGGCGTCGGGCGTCCAGAGCGGGGTCGTCCAGAGCGGGGTCGTGGCGGGCGGGGTGTTGTCGGTCATGCTGAGCGTTCCGCGATCGCAGCCCGGAGGACGTCGTGGTCCGAGAAGGGCAGGACCTGTGACCCCACGATCTGGCCGGTTTCATGGCCCTTGCCGGCCACCACCAGCACGTCGCCGGGCTCCAGCGCCCGCACGGCGGTGCGGATCGCCTCGGCCCGGTCGCCGATCTCCACGGCGCCCAGCGCGGCGGCCAGGATCGCGGCCCGGATCGCGGCGGGATCCTCGCTGCGGGGATTGTCGTCGGTGACGATGACGGCGTCGGCCTTCCCGGCCGCGATGGCGCCCATGATCGGGCGCTTGCCCGTGTCGCGGTCGCCGCCGCAGCCGAAGACGAGGCGCAGGCGGCCCGTCGCGAAGGGGCGCAGGGCCGTCAGCACGCCGTCGAGGGCCTCAGGCTTGTGGGCGTAGTCGACGAGGCAGAGGCCGCCATTGGCCTCGCCGATGCGCTCCATCCGGCCCGGAACCCCGGTGAGGTGTTCGAGGGCGGCGATCACGCCCGGGCGGTCGGCCCGGCCCGCGGGCGTCGCCAGCACGAGGCCGGCGGCCAGCAGCGCGTTCTCGACCTGGAAGCCGCCGACCAGCGGCAGGCGCACGGTGTAGTCCTGCAGCCGGCCCGATGGACCGGGCGCCTGGAGCGCGAGGTGCTGGTGGAAGCCCTCGGTCCGCGCCGAGATCAGCCGCACCGTGTCGCCCTTCGACCCCGTGGTGTGGACGTCGAGGCCGCGGGCCGAGGCGGCCGCCACGACGATGTCGGCATAGGCGCCGTCGAGGTTGACGACCGCCGGGATGCCGGGCTGCGCCAGGGTCGTGAACAGCCGCAGCTTGGCCGCCAGGTAGTCGTCCATGGTGGCGTGGTAGTCGAGATGGTCGCGCCCGAGATTGGTGTAGCCCACCGCGGCGAGGGCCACCCCGTCGAGGCGGCGCTGCTCGATCCCGTGGGAGGAGGCCTCCATCGCCAGGTAGTCGATGCCGTCCTCGGCGAGCCGCGCCAGGGTGGCATGCAGGGTCACGGGGTCGGGGGTGGTCAGGGAGCCGTAGCTGGCGCCCCGGTTGGTGACGATGCCCACCGTGCCGAGGCTCGCCGCCTCGGCGCCGAGGCGCGCCAGGATCTGGCGCACGAAATCCGTGACGGAGCTCTTCCCGCTCGTCCCCGTCACCGCCACGACCTCGGTCGGCTGCCGGCCCGAGAAGGACCGCGCCGCGAGGGCGAGGCTGCGGCGCACATCCGCCACGGCGATGTAGGGCACGCTCGCGTCGAGCCCCGCCGGCCGTTCGCCCTCGCCCACCACCGCGACGGCGCCGGCCGCCGCGGCCTTGCCGGCGAAGCGGCGGCCGTCGGCGGCGGTGCCCGGCACGGCGACGAAGACGAAGCCCGGCGCGACGGTTCGCGAATCCGCCGTGAGGCCCGAGACCGGCAGGCCAGCGCTGGCCTCCGCCTCGGGGAAGAGTCCGCCGAGGGTCGGCCCGCTCATCGCCCGTCCACCTGCGTGGCGTGGTAGGCGCCGAGCTTCACCATCAGGGGGAAGGGCTTCACCGGCGGATCGAATTGCGGCGGCAGGCCGAGGACGGGGGCGACGCGCTCGATCACCCGGCCGGTGACGACGCCGGAATTCCAGGCCGCGGTGGCGTAGCCGCCGGATTCCGGCAGGCCCTGGGGCTCGTCCATGATGGTGACGAAGAGGTATTTCGGATTGTTCATCGGGGCCGCGGCCATGAAGGTCGTGAACAGGCGGTTCTTCACGTAGCGCCCGTGGATCACCTTCTCGGCGGTGCCGGTCTTGCCGCCGACGTAGTAGTACGGGATCGCGGCCTTCTTGGCCGAACCCTCGACGGCGTTGAGGCGCATGATGAAGCGCATCGCCTCGCTGGTCTCGGGCTTGAGCACGCGGGTGGCCTTGGCCATCGCCTCCTCGGCGGTGGTCTTGAGGAAGGTGGGCGTCATCAGGAAGCCGCCATTGGCGATGGCCGCCACCGCCGCCGTCGCCTGGATCGGCGCCACCGCGAGGCCGTGGCCGAACGCGATGGTGATGGTGTTGATCTCGGTCCAGCGCGCCGGGACGATGGGCTCGGCGCTCTCGGGCAGCTCCGTGCGCATCCGGTCGGTCAGGCCCATCTTCTTGAGGAAGGCCTTGTGGCCCGGCACGCCGATGCCGAGGGCCATCTTGGCCGAGCCGATGTTCGACGAGTGGGTGAACACCTCCGGCATGGTGATGACGCGGTTGGTGCCGTGGTACTCGTGGATCTTCTGCCGGCCCCAGTTCAGCACGCCGCCGCGGGTGTCGAAGGTCGAGTTCACGTTGAACTTGCCGGAATCGAGGGCCATCGCGAGGGTCATCGCCTTGAAGGTCGAGCCCATCTCGTAGACGCCGACATTCATGCGGTTGATGCGGTCGGGGTTGAGCGCGTCGGCCGGATCGTTCGGGTCGAAGTCCGGCAGCGAGGCGAGCGCGATCACCTCGCCGGTCTGGACGTCGAGGATCATGCCGGCGGCGGCCTTGGCCTTGAAGTGGTCGAGGCCCCAGGCGAGCTCGTCCCGCACGGCGAACTGCGCCCGCAGGTCGATGGAGAGCTGGATCGGCTTGAGGTCGGTCTGCTTGGCCACGAGGCCGAAATCGTTGAGCGCCTTGTTGCCCTGGTTGTCGATGTACTTCTCGATGCCGGCGATGCCGATGTTGTCGAGGTTGGTCACGCCGAGGATGTGCGCGGCCGCGACCCCGTTCGGGTAGACGCGCTTGTGGTCGGGCAGGAAGCCGACGCCCGGGATGCCGAGGCGATGGACCTCGGCCTGCTGCTTCGGGGTGATCTCGCGCTTGACCCAGACGAAGCCCTTCTTGGTGGAGAGCTTGGCGCGCAGTTCGGTGGCGTTGATCTGCGGCAGCACGGCGGTGAGGAGTTCGACCGCCTCGTCCTTGTCGTAGATGTTGCGCGGCTCGGCGAAGATCGAGACCGTGCGGATGTCGGTGGCCAGGATCTCGCCGTTGCGGTCGACGATGTCCGGGCGGATCGCCGTGGTGGCGGCGGCCGCGATCCGGCGGTCGCCGTTATCCGCCTCCGGAAAGGCGGCGCCCAGGATCAGGCGCCCACCGATGGTGGCGAAGACCAGCGTGAAGGCGAGGCCCACGAGGCCGACGCGGGTATAGGAGCGCTCGATGGCGAGGTGGAACATCGCCCGGACGTTGCGGACGATCCACTGGCGCTTCGACGTCGGCGGCGGCGCGAGGCCCTCGACCGACGGCTCCAGCCTGGTCCGCTCGACCCGGATCGCCTCGGGCGTCGCGGCCTCGGCGGACACGGCCTCGTGCGGCGCGCCGGCCTCGGCGGCCGGGTCGGAGGCATGGGTCGGCTCGGCCGGAGGATGGGAATCGGCGGACTGGATCGAGCCCTGGCCGGGCGGCGGGACTTCGGACACGGGCACTACCTCGAAGTCGTGGTCGGGGTTCTGGTCGTGGTGGTGCGCGGCGTGACGCTGCCGGTGGTGCGCGGCTCGTCGCCGCCGCGGCCCGCCGTCGGCTTCTCCTTCGGCGTCGCGGTGGCGGCCAGAAGCCGGCCGATCTCGTCGCCGCGGTCCGGGCGCGCCGGCAGGTCGGCGAGGCGCCCGAGATGGGCGGTGCCGATGGGCTCCAGGGCGAGGTAGCGCTCCACCGCCGCCTGGAGCCGGTCCGGCCGGGTCAGGAGCTGCCACTCGGCGCGCAGCACCGCGATGGCCTGGCGCTCCTTCTTGAGCTGGGTCTGGGCCTTCGAGACCTGCCCGGCCTGGTAGAGCGTGTCGTACTTGATCGAGTAGGCGTAGATCGCCGAGCCGATCAGGCCGAGCACCGCGATCAGGTTGAGCAAACGGATCACCGGCGCGCTCCTCCGCTCCGACCTGTCCGCGCCGGCAGCGCGGCCAGGGTCTCGATGGCGGCCAGGGGGGCGGGCACGGGGGCGTCCGTGCGTTCCACCGCGCGCAGCTTGGCCGAGCGGGCGCGGGGATTGGCGGCGGTCTCGGCCTCGGTCGGCAGCACCGGACCCTTGGTCACGGCCGCGAAGCTGCGCGGCGCCGGCGCCTCCAGGCTCGGCAGGTGGCGGGAGGCCTGGGCCGCCCGGCCGCTGCGGGCCGAGAAGAACTGCTTCACGATCCGGTCCTCCAGCGAATGGAAGGTGACCACCGCGAGGCGGCCGCCGGGCTTGAGGATCTGCTCGGCGGCGTGGAGCGCCTGCACGAGCTCGCCGAGCTCGTCGTTCACCGCGATGCGAAGGCCCTGGAAGGTCCGGGTCGCCGGATGGATGCCGCTGGCCGGATCGGCCCAGACCACGCTGGCGACGATCTCGGCGAGGGCCGCGGTGGTCTCGATGCGGCCTTTCCGGCGCGCCTCGATGATCGCCCGGGCGACGGCGCGGGAGCGGCGCTCCTCGCCGTAGTGGAAGATGACGTCGGCGAGGTCGGCTTCCTCGGAGTCGTTGACGAGGTCCGCGGCACTCGGCCCGGCGCGTTCCATGCGCATGTCGAGGGGGCCGTCGTTGCGGAAGGAGAAACCGCGCTCGGGCTGGTCGATCTGCATCGACGAGACGCCGATATCGAGCACCACCGCGTCGGCCGAAGCGTGACCCGCCGCGCGGACGCAGGCGTCGAGGCTGCCGAACCGGCCCGGCACCAGGGTCAGACGGCCGCCGGCCTCGGCCACCAGGGGCGCGCCGCCCGCGATGGCGCCGGGGTCGCGGTCGATCGCCAGAACGTGAACGGCCGGGTCGGCGCCGAGCATCGCCCGGGTGTAGCCGCCGGCCCCGAAGGTGCCGTCGACGGCAAGCGCCCGACCCGGCAGGTCGAGGGCGTCGAGGACCTCCGCGAGAAGGACGGGAACGTGCGGTGCCCCGTCGACGGATCGGCTCACCCGCGCCTCGCGGGGGGCGCGCGTCACCGGGCGATTCCGGCGCGCGGCGGTCGCGCGGTCGAGGGAGCGGCGGGAATGAGCGAGGGTTCGACCGGATCGAAGCGGCGCATGCGTCCCTTCCACGGGGCTGGAGCACGCGAGCGCGGCTCGGAGAGACGGGGCGTCTCCGGGTCGACGCGTGACGCGACCGCGCATGCGGACACCGGCCTGCCTGGGACAGGCTGCGTCCGTCGATCCGAAAATCGCCGTTGACGGGATGAATCGGGGTACCATGGGCCTCTGAGCGCCGTCAACGAACCTGGCCGAGGGGGAGCGGCTCCCGAGGATCAGACCTCAGCAAGGTTAACCGAGCGTAAGTTTTCGCTCTCAAAGCGGTTTCCCGATGCGCGACGGCGCCTCCGCGACCCTGCGACACCGAAGGGGCCACGGGGGGCGCTCCGGCACCTGCGATGCGCTGCCGCCGCGGGGGCGGGCGGCCCGGTCGGAGACCCGGCGCCCGCGGGGGAGCCGTGGAGGATCAGTCGGCCTGTAAGCCGGGTTCTGTAGGGCCCGGGGACCTCGCGGCCCCCTGACGTGGCGGCCATTCCTCTGGGACGATCGTTGCCGACCGCCTCGAGCAACCAACCCGGGCGACGGGCCTGGAGAGAGGGCCTGAAGGGGCCGCGAGGCCCCCCGTGTCGCCCCTATTCGGTTTTGCTCCCGGTGGGGTTTGCCGTGCCGTCCGCGTTGCCGCGTCCGCGGTGCGCTCTTACCGCACCCTTTCACCCTTACCACGGACCGGCCGAAGCCGGTCCGTGGCGGTCTGCTCTCTGTGGCACTGTCCCTGGGGTCGCCCCCGCCGGACGTTATCCGGCACCGTCTCTCCATGGAGCCCGGACTTTCCTCCCCGGGCATGACGCCCGGAGCGGCCGCCCGGCCGACTGATCCGGCGCGGATGTGCGCCGCGCGCGGGCCGGGGGTCAAGGCCCATTCCCCGCGGGGCCTGCCCGCCGGAGCGGCATGGCGAGATTTTGGCCTCGCGCCTTGCGGGCGGCACGCCTCGCGCCAGGTCTCCCAGGCCGGCGCCGGGCGAGCCCGGCGTCACCGTCTGCGAAGGATCAGGAGGAAGCGATGGCGACGAACGACACGGCCTGGACGCTCGAATCCGTCCAGCAACTCACCGAGATGGCCCGCGAGGGCATCCCGGTCTCGGTCATGAGCCTCAAGCTGCGCCGGCCGATCGAGATCGTGGCGGCCAAGCTGAGCCAGCTCGGCATCACGCCCGCGCCCGAGACCGGCGCCTGAGGCGACCGGACGGGCGGCCCCGCGCGGGGCCGCCCGTCCGCTCCGGGGGACTGAGTCCCCGGGAGCCTACCAGGAGCCGGTGTTCTCCATCGAGGACCAGGGCTCCTGCGGCGGCTTGGCCGGCCCCTTCTGCAGCAGCTCGATCGAGATGCCGTCGGGGGACTTCACGAAAGCCATGTTGCCGTCGCGCGGCGGGCGGTTGATCGTGATCCCGGCCGCCTGCAGCTTCGCGCAGAAGGCGTAGATGTCGTCGACCTCGTAGGCGAGGTGGCCGAAGTTGCGCCCGCCCGAATAGGTCTCCGGGTCCCAGTTGTGGGTCAGCTCGATCACGGGGGCCTGGGTCTCCCGGGCGGTGCCGGCATCGTCGGGAGCGGCCAGGAACACCAGGGTGAAGCGGCCCTTCTCGTTGTCGGTGCGGCGCACCTCCTGCAGGCCGAAGGTGTTCACGTAGAAGTCGAGGGCACGGTCGAGATCCGCGACGCGGACCATGGTGTGTAGGAAGCGCATGGGCTGGGGCTCTCCGAGGGATCAGCGCCTATCTGGTCCGGCGCGGCCACGCGTCAACGAGCCTGGGGTCGCGCGCGTTGCGCCGCCGCCGCGCACCCCGCACAGTGACGCCCTGACCTCGAGGAGCCCGCATGCGCACCGAAACCCCGATCGCGATCCGCCTGGAGGATTACCGCCCCAGCGACTACCGGATCGGCACGGTGGCCCTCGACGTCGCGCTCCATCCCACCGCCACCCGGGTCCGGGCCACCCTGAGCCTGGCGCCGAATCCGGTCGGACGCCCGGGTGCGCCCCTCGTCCTCGACGGCGAGGACCTCGTGCTGGAGCGCCTCAGCCTCGACGGCGCCGTCATCGATGCGGACGCCTACGCCGTCTCTCCCTCCGGCCTGACCCTGCACCGGCCTCCGGCGGGACCCTTCACCCTGGAGATCGAGACCCGGATCGACCCCAGCGCCAACACCAAGCTGATGGGGCTCTACCGCTCGAACGGGGTCTACTGCACCCAGTGCGAGGCCGACGGCTTCCGGCGGATCACCTATTTCCTCGACCGGCCGGACGTGATGGCGGTCTACACCACGCGGATCGAGGCCGATCGCGACGCGGCGCCGGTGCTGCTCGGCAACGGCAACCTCGCGGAATCCGGCGGGGCCGGCCCCGGGCGGCACTACGCGATCTGGCACGACCCCCACCCGAAGCCCGCCTACCTCTTCGCCCTGGTGGGCGGGCGCCTCGATGCCGTCCGGCGCCCCTTCACCACCAGCGAGGGCCGCACGGTGGAGCTCGCCGTCTACGTCGAGCCGGGCAAGGCGGCGCGGGCCGACTACGCCCTCGACGCGGTGGCGCGCTCGATGACCTGGGACGAGACCGCCTTCGGCCGCGCCTACGACCTCGACGTCTTCAACGTGGTCGCGGTCTCCGACTTCAACATGGGCGCGATGGAGAACAAGGGCCTCAACATCTTCAACGACCGCTACGTCCTCGCCTCGCCCGAGACCGCCACCGACGCGGACTACGCCGCCATCGAGGCGATCATCGCGCACGAGTACTTCCACAACTGGACCGGCAACCGCATCACCTGCCGCGACTGGTTCCAGCTCTGCCTCAAGGAGGGCCTGACGGTCTTTCGCGACCAGGAATTCTCCTCCGACATGCGCTCGCGCGCCGTGCACCGCATCGGCGAGGTCCGCACCCTGCGGGCGCGGCAATTCCCCGAGGATGCCGGGCCGCTGGCCCACCCGGTGCGGCCGCGCCAATACACCGAGATCAACAACTTCTACACGGCCACCGTCTACGAGAAGGGCGCCGAGATCGTGCGGATGCTGCGCACGCTCCTCGGCGCGGAGGCCTTCCGGGCCGGGATGGACCGGTACTTCACCGACAATGACGGCCGCGCCGCCACGGTGGAGGATTTCCTCGCCGCCTTCGCGGCCAGTTCGGGCCGCGACCTGTCCGCCTTCGCGCGCTGGTACGAGCGCCCGGGCACGCCGCGGGTGGCGGTGCAGGGCAGCTACGATCCGGAGGCGCGGACCTACCGCCTCGCCCTCCGCCAGAGCCTGCCCGGCGCCCCCGACGCCCCGCCCCTGGTGATCCCCGTCCGCCTCGGCCTCGTCGGTCCGGACGGCCCCCTCGATACGCCGGCGAACGACCGGGTCCGGGACGGCGTGTTCGTGCTCGACCGGGCGAGCGACGGCCTCACCTTCACCGACGTCCCCGTCCGCCCCGTGCCCTCGCTGTTCCGCGGCTTCTCCGCCCCGGTGCGGGTCGAGATCGAGATGACGGATGCCGACACGCTGACGCTGCTGCGCCACGACATCGACCCGTTCAACCGCTGGCAGGCGGCCCAGAGCGTCGCCATGCGCCTGCTCGTGCAGGGGACGCGCTCCGGCACCCTGGCGGATGCCGGCGCCGCCGGCTTCGGCCAGGCGCTCGCCGGGTTCCTGGAGGCCGAGGCCCTCGCCGACCCGGCCTTCGCCGCCCTGATCCTCGTCCTGCCGAGCGAGGCCGACGCGGCCAACGAGATCGCCAGCGAGATCGACCCGGACGCGATCCACCGCGCCCGGCACGCCCTGCGCCGCGCCCTCGGCACCCGCCTGGAGCCGCAGCTCCTCGGCCTGCGCGACGCCCTCGCGGAGGCCCCGGGCACGCCGTTCAGCCCCGATGCCGCAGCCGCCGGCCGGCGCGCCTTCCGCAACGCGGCCCTCGACCTCGTGGCGGCGGCCGATCCGGAAGCCGCGACGCGGCTCGCCCTCCACCAGATGGAGACGGCGACGACGATGACCGACCGGCTCGCCGCCCTCGCGGTCCTGTCCCAGGTGCCCGGCGCCGAGCGCGAATCGGCGCTCGCGCGATTCGCCGAGGCCTACCGGGCCGAACCCCTCGTCCTCGACAAGTGGCTGGCGATCCAGGCCGGGATTCCCGAGGCCGGAACGCCGGACCGCATCCGCGCCCTGCAGAATCACCCCGCCTTCTCGATGACCAATCCCAACCGGGTCCGGGCGCTGATCGGCAGCTTCAGCCTGGGCAATCCGACCCAGTTCAACCGACCGGACGGCGCCGGCTATGCCCTTGTGGCGGAGGCGGTTCTGGCCCTCGACAGGACCAACCCGCAGGTGGCCGCACGCCTGCTCACGGCCTTCGGATCGTGGCGGATGATGGAGCCGGGGCGCCGCGAGGCGGCCGAGTCCACATTGCTGAAAATTCGCGCTGTTGCCGGACTGTCACGGGACGTCGGCGACATCCTCGACCGGACGCTTGCCGGCTAGCAAGTCCCTGAAGGGAATCGGCTTTTCACCGGCCCGAGGCGTCGAATCCGCGCCTCGGATTCGCGCCGGGAGTCAAGCGTGGCCGGAAAAAACGCGTGGACAAAACCCCGGCGGAAATGTTGAATCGTATACGATTCGAAACGCGGATCGGCCCGCGTTCCCGGTGCCAAAATCCCAACGGCGGAGTAAGTCCATGCTGGAGGCGGATTCCGCTTCCCTCTCCGCGCGCGCGGATACGATTCTTGGCATCCACCGGCCCCAACACGCCGCTCATGTCCGTTTCGTGCGCGCCGAGACCTGGTTGCGCTTCGCCCTGCCGGCGCTGTTCGCGACGTTCCTGATCTGCCTCGGGGCCGTGGCGGCGATGCTGCTGCAGGCCCAGCGCGAGGAGGTGATCCGGGCGGCGACCACCGACGTGGAGGCCGTCACCCGCCTCGCCGCGGCGGCCTTCACCGGGATCGACATCGACGGCGAGGCCAGGGGCGAGGCCGCCCACCGCAATCTCGGTGCCCTGCTGCCGCCGGGCCTGCTCCATGCCGGACGGCAGATCCTGCTGATCTCCCCCAACGACGTCATCGTGGCGGCCAATCCGCCGCTCCCCGGTCCCCGCCGGACCCTGACCCAGCATCTCGGGGAGATGCAGGCGCTCTCCACCCTCGGCGAGAGCGCGGGCGTGATGACCGTGACCCTGGCGGACGGCTCCGTGGTGATCGCGGCCCTGCGCAACCTGCCCGGCGGGCGGGGCCAGGTCGCGGTGCTCCAGCCGCTCGTCGACATCACCGCCGCCTGGACCACGCGGATGCGCAACCAGGCGATCCTCCTCGGGGCCGCCGCCCTCGTGATCATCGGCACCGGCATCGCCTATGCCCTCCAGACCCGCCGGGCCTACGCGGTCGACCGCGTCTGCGAGGAGATCAAGCAGCGCCTCGACACCGCCCTCGGCCGCGGGCGCTGCGGCCTCTGGGACTGGGACATCCCGCGCGGCCGGATCTACTGGTCGGATTCGATGTACGCGCTCCTCGGCTATCACCGCGAGCGCGAATTCCTGTCCTTCGGCGACGTCAACGCCCTCGTGCATCCCGACGACGGCGACCTCTACAGCCTGGCCCGCCACCTCGCCGCCAGCCAATCCACCGTCGACCACGAGTTCCGGGTGCGGGGCGCCACCGGCAACTGGGTCTGGATGCGCATGCGCGCCGAGATCGTGCCCGACACGATCGACGGCGGGCGCCACCTCGTCGGCATCGCCCTCGACGTCACCGAGCAGCGCAACCTGGCCGAGCTCAACGCCACCGCCGACATGCGCCTGCGCGACGCGGTCGAGGCCATCTCCGAGGCCTTCGTCCTCTGGGACACCGGCAACCGCCTCGTCCTGTGCAACTCGAAGTTCCGCCACCTCCACGCCCTCAGCCCCGAGGACGCGATCCCGGGCCGGCGCTACGCCGAGATCATGGGCCGGGGCGTGCTGCCGCCGGTCCGGCGCGAGCTGCGCGACATCGAGCCGAGCGGGGCCACCGCCCGCACCTTCGAGGCCGAGCTCACCGATGGGCGCTGGCTCCAGATCAGCGAGCGGCGCACCAAGGACGGCGGCTACGTCTCGGTGGGCACCGACATCACCAGCCTGAAGCGCCACCAGGAGCAGCTGGTCCAGTCCGAGCGCGAGCTGATTGAGACGGTGCGCGACCTCAAGCGCTCCCGCCGCACCCTGGAGCTCCAGACCCAGCAGCTCGCCGACCTGGCCGAACGCTACCTCGACCAGAAGGCGCAGGCCGAGGGCGCCAACCAGGCCAAGTCCGAGTTCCTCGCCAACATGAGCCACGAGCTGCGCACGCCGCTCAACGCGATCATGGGCTTCGCGGAACTGATGGAGAGCGAGGTCTACGGCACCCTCGGCTCGCCCCGCTACACGGATTATTGCCGGGACATCCGCTCCAGCGGCGACTACCTGCTCTCGGTCATCGACGACATCCTCAACATGTCGCGCATCGAGGCCCAGACGGTGAAGCTGGCACCGCGCGAACTCGCGGTCGCCGCGGCCATCGAGGGCACCCTGAAGCTCGTCGGCGAATCCGCGCGCGCGAAGTCCCTCACCGTCAACGTGGACGTCGTCGAGGCGCTGACGGTGCTGGCCGACGAGCGCGCCCTGCACCAGATCCTGACCAACCTCGTCCAGAACTCGGTGAAGTTCACGCCGCCCGGCGATGGCCGCATCATCATCAAGGCGCGCCCGGCCGGCGACCACGTCCACATCTTCGTCGAGGATACCGGCATCGGCATCCCGAAATCGGCCCTGCGCCGCCTCGGCGCCCCCTTCCAGCAGGTCGAGACCAACCTCACCCGCAGCCACAAGGGTTCCGGCCTCGGCCTCGCCATCGCGCGCTCGATGGCCGAGCTCCACGGCGGGGGCCTGCGCATCCGCTCCCAGGAGGGCCTCGGCACCATCGTGATGGTGCGCCTGCCGATCCCGACCCCGGAGAACCGCCGCAACCTGGTGCCCGACGCCGCCCAGGAGACCGTCGCCTCCCTCCGCGACGCCGCCGGCGCCACGCCGCGCCCGCCGGAGGCGGTGGCGGAGACGGTCTGAGATCGCGGGGCCGAATCGATCGCCCGCATCGGATGCGATCCGGTCCTCTCAACGGTGATCCCGTTTCGCAGGGACGCTCGACCCAGCCCTTCTCTCCCTTGCCGGGAGGAGTTGGGGGCGGCTGGGCGATTCGCGACCAGCGGAGGCCGGCGGAACCACCTCCATTCCCGATCTCTCCCCACAAGGCGAGTGGAACCCGCCTCGACTTCGCGCGCATCGTCGTGAAGGCCTGGACGGCGTTCGGCGAGGCGCTCGGACAGCCATGCTGCATCTCCTCGGAGGTCACACACCCGACCCTGTCCCACTCCGTCCAGGAAAGGGGACCCGCGCTGCGAGCGCGATACCGGCATCCGGGCTTCCTCGGCTGTCATCAACGGCGATGTTCGATGTGCAAGGTGGGCTGTGCCGAGACGCGACGGCGCTCCCTCTCTTGGAAGGAGAGGAGTCCCGCGCTCGACCCTTCCGCCTTCGATGGGCGGGTTCGGCCTCGGCATCTCATCCCGGCAACGCATCCGCGCGGCGTGGCGGTTGACGGGATGAGCCGGTCGAAGGACCGGAATCGGATGTCGGCGCCCAGGGCTGAACCGCGACCGGCCCCCGCTCCTGGAAGGAGAGGGCCGGGGCGAGGTGTGAGACCCCTCCGAACGATCCCCCGGCCCGGCCCCCCTCAGCCCGCCATCGCCCGCTCGAACAGCGCCCGGATCCCGGTGCGCGTCTCGTCCAGCTGGGCGATGAGGCGGTTCGAATCCGGGGCGCCCATGGCGACGGCGAGGCGGGACAGGGCCACCGGCGAAGCCTCGGCCGGGTCGCCCTCCACCATCAGGCGCTGCCAGTGCAGCACGTCGTCGAACTGGCGATAGGCTTCGACCAGGCGCTCCGCGTCAGGCCGGGCGAGGTCGCCGTGCTCGGCGGCCTCGGCGAACACCGCGCAGGCGCCGAAGCCGACGAGGCCGGGCCGGCGATGGGCCTGCCCGAGCACCAGGGCCTGGGCCAGGAAGTCGAGGTCGAGGAGGCCGCCGGGGGCGAGCTTGAGGTCGAGGGGGCCGCGATGGCCCTTCTCCCGCTCGACGAGGCCGCGCATCTCCCGCACCGCGCGCCGGACCTCGCCGGGCGCGCGCGCGCGACCCACCACCGCGCGGATCTCGGCCGCGAGCTCGGCGCCGAGGCCGGGATCGCCGGCGATCACCCGGGCGCGGGTCAGGGCCATGTGCTCCCAGAGCTCGGCCTCCTCCGCGTGGTAGCTGCGGAAGCTGCGCCACTGCACGGCCACCGGTCCCTGGCCGCCGCCGGGGCGCAGGCGCAGGTCGACCTCGTAGAGGTGCCCACGCCGGGTCGGCACCGTCAGGGCGGCGACGATGCGCTGGGCGAGCCGGTTGTAGGCCACCGCCGCGTCGAGGGCTTTCGGGCCGGCACTGGTGCGGTCCTCCGGGTCGAAATCGTAGATCAGCACGAGGTCGAGGTCGGAATCCGCGGTGAGCTGGCGCGAGCCGAGCCGGCCGAGGCCGAGCACCGCGAGGCGCCCCTTCGGCACCGCCCCGTGCTCGGCGAAGAAGCTCTCCGAGACCCGCTCGACGGTCACCGCGATCACCGCGTCGGCGATGCCCGCGAAGGCGCGGCCGGCCTCCTCGGGCGAGAGGATGCCGGAGAGGAGGCGGGCGCCCGTGAGGAAGCGCAGCTGGCGGGCGGCGTCGCGCGCGCGGTCGAGGAAGTCCTCGTGGTCGCTCGCCTGGCCGAGGCGGGCGCGGACCTGCAGCGCCAGGGCCTCGGCGTCGGTGCTGGGATCGGCGAAATCCCGGTCGATCACCGCGTCGAGGACGTGCGGGCTGAACGCGACGGTCTCGGCGAGCCGCGGCGCGGTGCCCAGGAGGTCGGCGAAGAGCAGGCGCAGGCGCTCGTTCGAGCGCAGGATCGTCAGGAGTTCCAGGGCCGCCGGCATCCGAGCGAAGGCCCGGTCCAGGGTGTCGAGGGCCGCGTCCGGGTGGGCGGTGCCGCCCAGCGCCTGCATCAGCACCGGCACCAGCTCGGTCAGGACCTCGCGGGCGCGGGGCGTCCGCACCGCGGGGCGCCGGCCGAAATGCCAGCCGCGCACCGTCTCCACCGCCCGCTCGGGCTCGCGGAAGCCGAGCTTGGCCAGGGTCGCCAGGGTGCCCGGGTCGTCGCCGGTGCCGCTGAACACGAGGTCGCCGACCTCCGAGGACAGGTCGGGCTCGGCCTCGAACAGCAGGGCGTAGTGGCCCTGCACCCGGCGGGCGTGGTGGAACAGGGCCGCCTCGAAGGCCGCCCGCGTCGGAAAGCCCGCGAAGCGCGCGAAGCGGTCGAGCTCGTCGGCCTCGCTCGGCAGGCGCTGGGTCTGCTCGTCGCGCAGCATCTGGAGGCGGTGCTCGATGGTGCGCAGGAAGCCGTAGGCCGCCGTGAGGTCGTCGCGGGCGGTGGCGTCGATCCAGCCGTCGCGGGTCAGGCCGTCGAGCATCGCCACGGTGCCGCGCCCGCGCAGCTCCGGTCGGCGCCCGCCGAAGACGAGCTGCTGGGTCTGGACGAAGAACTCGATCTCGCGGATGCCGCCGCGCCCGAGCTTGATGTCGTGGCCCGCCACCGCGATCGTGTCGTGGCCGCGCACGGCATGGATCTGGCGCTTCATCGCGTGCACGTCGGCGATGGAGGCGAAGTCGAAGTATTTCCGCCAGACGAAGGGGCGCAGATTCGCCAGGAAGGTCTCCCCGGCCGGGATGTCGCCGGCGATCGCGCGCGCCTTGATGTAGGCCGCCCGCTCCCAGTTCTGGCCGAGGTTCTCGTAATAGAGGTAGGCCGCGTTCAGCGAGAGCGCCGCCGGGGTCGAGCCCGGGTCCGGGCGCAGGCGGTAATCGACCCGGTGGACGTAGCCGTCGGCGGTGCGCTCCTGCAGCAGCTTGGCCATGCCCTGCGCCAGCTTGGTGAAGAACGGCGTCGCCGGCAGGTCGGGCTTCAGGGGCGCGGTCTCGGGATCGAAGAAGACCACGAGGTCGATGTCGCTGGAATAGTTCAGCTCGCCGGCCCCGTGCTTGCCCAGCGCCAGCACGATCAGGCCCGAGCCGGCCTGCGGCGCGTCCGCGTCGCGGGGCAGGAAGCGCCCCGCCGCGGCGGCCTGGAGCAGCATGGCGTCGGCGGCCGCCCGCACCGAGGCGTCGGCGAAGTCGGAGAGCGCCCGGGTCACCGTGGCGAGCGGCCAGAGCCCGCCGATATCGGCCAGGGCCACGAGGAGGGCGTGCTCCGCCCGGTTCAGCCGGAGGTGCCGCGCCGCGGCGTCGAGATCGGGCTCGCGCCCCGCCGCGAGCTGCCGGGCGATCAGCGCCGCCAGGGCCGCTTCCGGCTCGGCCTCGGCGAGGGCGACGAGGCGCTCGGGCGCCCGCGCGACCAGCTGCCAGAGGAACGGCGAATGGTCGGCGAGGCCGAGGAGCAGCGCCCGCAGGGGGGCGTCGAGGAAGCCGGGGGGCAGCGCGGGCTCGATCTCGGCGAGGCGCGCCGCGGCGGCCCCGGGATCGGACAGGACGGGCGCGGCGGACAGGCGCGCGCGAAGGCTGCGGCGCGGCGCGTCGTCGGCGGCCTGGTTCATGCCCTACCCTCCCGTCGGATCTCCGGCCGGCAGGGTTATCACGACGGCGAGCCCGGGGGCATGGTCTTCCAGCGCCAGCGTGCCCTGGTGCAGGCGCACCACCGCGTTGACGAGGCTGAGGCCGAGGCCGAAGCCGGGCCGCGAGCGCGCCTCTTCCAGCCGGACGAAGCGGTCGAGCACCCGACCCCGCGCCTCGCTGGGGATGCCGGGGCCGGAATCGGCCACGCAGAGGCGCAGGGCCTCGCCCGCCCGCGCGGCGCTGAGCCGGATCTCGCCGCTCGGCCCGCCATACTTGACCGCGTTGTCCACGAGGTTCGCCAGCGCCTGCCCGATCAGCTCGCGGCTGCCGCGCAGGATCAGCGGCGCGCCCTCCGTCTCGACGTGCAGCGTCAGGCCCTGCTCGGAGGCCAGGGGCTCGTAGAGCTCGGCCACGGCCTGGACCACGGCGGCGACGTCGAAGGTCTGGAAGTCCTCGCGGGCGTTCACGCCCTCCAGCCGGGCGATCATCAGGAGGGCGTTGAAGATCCGGATCAGCCCGTCGCTCTCCTCGATCACCCCCTCCATCGCCGTGCGCAGGGCGTCCGGCGTCTCGGCGGTGCGCAGGGCCTCCTCGGCCCGGTTGCGCAGGCGGGTCAGGGGCGTCTTGAGGTCGTGGGCGATGTTGTCGGAGACGTCGCGCAGGCCGCGCATCAGCTCGCCGATCCGCTCCAGCATGGCGTTGAGGTTGCGCGCCAGCCGGTCGAGCTCGTCGCCGGTCCCCGCCACCGCGAGGCGTCCGTCGAGGTCGCCGGCCATGATCCGGCGGGTGGTCTCGGTCATGGCGTCGACGCGCTTCAGCACCCGGCTGGCGATGAACCAGGCGCCGAACACGCCGAGGAGCACCACGAGTCCCACCGACGAGCCGAAGGTCCGCACGATCACCGCGCGCAGCCGGTCGCGCTCGGCCACGTCCCGCCCGACGAGGAGCCGGAAGCCCCCGGGCAGGACGAAGATCTGCATGATCGCCCGGTGCTCGAGGGTCTGGGTCCCGCCGATGCGGGCGTAGTTCGCCTCGGTCTGGCCCGGGTCGACGATGAGCCCGGTGGGCAGGGCGTCGATGTTGCCGACGATGCGCTCGCCGGCCGCGTTGGTGACGAGGTAGAGCGAGGCCCCCGGCTCGCCGGCCCGCCGCTCCACCGCCGAGATCAGCCGCCGCAGGCCGCCGAGCTTGTACTGCTCGGACAGGCCGTTGATCTCGGCCTCGATGGTGGAGACCATCTGGTCGTCCAGCGCCCGGCTGGCGTTCCAGGCGACGTAGCCCAGCGCCAGCAGCGCGAAGGTCGCGAACACCACCAGATAGGCGAAGGACAGCTTGAAGGCCGTCGTGCGGAACAGATTGCCGAGGCGCCCGGCCGGGGCGTCGTCGAGGGGCGTCACGAGGCCGTGCCGGGGCCGCGCGCCTCGTCGACCCGCAGCACGTAGCCGGTGCCGCGCACGGTGTGGATGATCGGGTGCTCGAAATCCTTGTCCACCTTGGCCCGCAGGCGCGAGACGTGGACGTCGATGACGTTGGTCTGCGGGTCGAAATGGTAGTCCCAGACATGCTCCAGCAGCATCGTCCGGGTCACGACCTGGCCGGCATGGCGCATTAGGTACTCGAGCAGGCGGAATTCGCGGGGCTGCAGCACGATCTCGTGGCCGGCGCGGGTGACGCGGTGGGACAGGCGGTCGAGTTCGAGGTCGCCGACCCGGTAGGCCGTGGCCTCTACGACCGCCCCCGGCCCGGCCCGGCGGCGGGCCAGCACCTCGGCCCGGGCGAGCAGTTCGGAGAAGGCGTAGGGTTTGGGCAGGTAGTCGTCGCCCCCGGCCCGCAGGCCCTTCACCCGGTCGTCCACCTGGCCCAGCGCCGAGAGGATCAGCACCGGCGTGGTCACGCCCTGCTCGCGCAGCGAGCGGATCAGGGATAGCCCGTCGAGCTTGGGCAGCATCCGGTCGACGATGAGCACGTCGTAATCGCCCTCCTGCGCCAGGGCGTAGCCGTCGAGGCCGTCCGAGGCCTGGTCCGGCACGTGACCGGCCTCGCGGAAGGCCTTGACCAGATACGCGACCGCCTCGCGGTCGTCCTCAATGATGAGCAGACGCATGGGACGGAGTGATAGGGTCTCGCCCGTCCGCGGGAAACCGCCTTGTCCGGCAACGCCCATGCCGCATCCCTCCGCGCTGGATCGATGGCCGGAAGAGTGGGGCGCCGCGCCTTGCACGACGCTGGCGGAAACATGACGCTTTGGTCATGTCTCGGGTCGCCGGAAGCGGGTCCTGAGAGGCGGGCCTAGTCCGGGCGCGGCCCCGCGCCGCCGGCCCGGGCGGAGAGCCGGGTGCGGGCCCAGTCGCGCAGCAGGGCCTCCTCGTAGCCGAAGCTCCCGCTGGCGGCCGCGGCGCGGGCGCCGAACAGGAAGTTGATGTCGGTCAGGCGCTCCTCGCCCGCGGCGAGGCGGCGGCCCCCGCGCCGCAGATCGTAGCGCAGGCGGATCGCCGGCGGGGTGGCGTCGCTGACGATGCGCAGACCCGAGGGGATGTTCAGGTCCGGGCGCACGAAGCCGGCCCGGTCGATGTCGAGGACGTCCACGGAGAGGGTCTCGTCCGGTCCCATCACGCGCAGGGCGGAGGCCTCGATGATCCGCCGGATCTCGGCCAGCGTGCCGCGCAGGCCGGGACCCGCGCCGAACCGGTCGTCGGCATCGGTGTAGCGCTCGGGCGCCACGAAGCGGACGGCGACCCGGGCGGGTTCCGCCGCGCCGTCTTGCGCCCAAGCGGCATTCCCCAGCCCCGCGCCGATCAGCAGCGCGAGCCCCGCGCGGCGGAAACGGCTCACCTCAATAGCCCTTCTTCACCTGCGCCAGGGCGCGGGTGAGGCCGTCGGCGATGACCTCGCGCTCGGGCGGCGAGGCGTCGCGGGCGACCACCACGAATTGCCGGCGGGATTCGAGGGTCAGCGTCTGCATGCCGTACTCGTCGTCCTCGACCCGGGTGAGCTTGGTCCAGAGCGGGTTGAAGCGCCATTCCCGGCGCTCGCCGCGATGGGTCACCCGGGCGAGCATCACCTCGATCGGGGTGATCACCACCTCCTCGAAGGAGCGCCCGCGCCGGAAGCTCGCCTTCAGGGCCACGTAGAGGGCGATCATGTCGAGGCCGAAGAAGCCCGCCACCGGCCAGAAGCCGGCCCGCACGCAGGCGACCGAGGTGACGAGGGAGACGACGCAGCACCCGATCATCACGTTGCGGAAGCCGTCGGGGCTCAGGGATTGGTGCGGCCGGATGGTGGCCTGGAACACAGGCCGGTCCATGCTGTCGGGATCGAGGCCGTCCGGATGCCGGCCGATCGGAGGGACGTGGTCATTGCCGCTCGCCATGCGAGGAATATAACGCAGGGATGCCGAGCCGACAGCCGACCAGAACACGGAAATCGCCGATCTCCGCGCGGCTCGCCGCGCCGATCGTCGCAGCGGCGCCCGCCACGCCGGACCCCGTGGGCCCGGACACCGTCGCGGAGATCTTCGCGCGGCTCAGCGCGGCCAACCCGGAGCCGCGCGCCGAGCTCGAATTCCAGAACCCCTTCACCCTGCTGGTGGCGGTGGTTCTGTCGGCCCAGGCCACCGACCGCAGCGTCAACCTCGCCACGGCCCCGCTCTTCGCCATCGCGGACACGCCGGCGGCGATGCTGGCCCTCGGGGAGGAGCGGGTGCGCGACTTCATCCGCACCATCGGGCTGTTCAACACCAAGGCGAAGAACGTCGTCGCCCTGTCGCGGATCCTGGTGGAGCAGCACGGCGGCGAGGTGCCCCGCGCCCGCGAGGCCCTGGAGGTGCTGCCCGGAGTCGGCACCAAGACCGCGAGCGTGGTCCGCAACGTCGCCTTCGGCGAGGAGACCATCGCGGTCGACACCCACATCTTCCGGGTCTCCAACCGGATTCCCCTCGTGGTCGCCCCCACCACCGACAAGGTCCAGGCCGGGCTCGAGGCCATCGTGCCCGCCCCCTACCGGCTCAACGCCCATCACTGGCTGATCCTGTTCGGCCGCTACATCTGCAAGGCCCGCAAGCCCGAATGCTACCGCTGCCCGATCGCCGACCTGTGCCGCTTCCCGGCCAAGACTTCTGCTCCATGAGCAAGACGCCGGCTCCGTGAGCAAGGCTTCTGCCCCATAAGACTTCTGCCCCATGACCGAGACTGCGGCTCCGTGAGCGAGACGCCGGCCCCATGAGGACGACCTGTCCTTAGTGAGCGCGTCCCGCGCCCGCCGAGCCGGGCGGCGCGGCCTCACCCGGCCCCGTCGCCCTTGCGTCCGGAGCCGGCTCCGAATTATCACCCGGCTTCCCTCAGGGCGGCATGGGTCCCATCCGGCCAGCGCGTTGTGCTGCCAGCCGCCTTCGGGTAGTTTGCGCCACGGTCGGGGAGGCTTTCGACGTACGACGTGTCTCTCGGCCCGGCCCCACAGATGGGCCGCCACGCCGCGGATTCCGCATCGTTCGCTCGCAAGGAGTCACGGCCCATGGACTTCCTCAAACCACGGTACACGCCTATGAACCGCCGCCGTCGCATCTACGAGGGCAAGGCGAAGGTCCTCTACGAGGGTCCGGAGCCGGGAACGCTCATCCAGCACTTCAAGGATGATGCCACCGCCTTCAACGCGCAGAAGCATGATGTCATCGACGGCAAGGGCGTGCTGAACAACCGGATCTCCGAGTTCGTCTTCCAGCACCTCAACGACATCGGCGTGCCCACGCACTTCATCCG
The DNA here is from genome assembly GCF_001422885.1 of Methylobacterium sp. Leaf104. Taxonomy (GTDB): domain Bacteria; phylum Pseudomonadota; class Alphaproteobacteria; order Rhizobiales; family Beijerinckiaceae; genus Methylobacterium. The sequence goes on from NZ_LMMZ01000037.1 coordinate 223,854, forward strand.
CCGCCTCAACATGCGCGAGCAGCTGATCCGCGAAGTCGAGATCATTCCGCTCGAAGTGGTGGTGCGCAACGTCGCCGCCGGCTCGCTCGCCACCCGCCTCGGCCTTGAGGAAGGCACGCAGCTGCCGCGCTCGATCATCGAGTTCTACTACAAGAACGACGCGCTCAACGACCCGATGGTGTCGGAAGAGCACATCACCGCCTTCGGCTGGGCGACGCCGCAGGAGATCGACGACATCATGGCTCTGGCCATCCGGGTCAACGACTTCCTGTCCGGGCTCTTCCTCGGCGTCGGCATCCGCCTCGTCGACTTCAAGATCGAGACCGGCCGCCTCTGGGAAGGCGACATGATGCGCATCGTCGTCGCCGACGAGATCTCCCCGGATTCCTGCCGCCTGTGGGACATCAAGTCGTCGGACAAGCTCGACAAGGACCGCTTCCGCAAGGATCTCGGCGGCCTGATCGAGGCCTATACCGAGGTCGCCAAGCGCCTCGGCATCATGTCCGAGAACGAGAAGGTCCAGACGGGCGGTCCGCGCCTCGTGCAGTAGGGGGCCTCAGCGCAGCTCGACCGGGCCGGCCTCGGGCCAGCCGGGACGCAGCCGCGCATAGGTGCCGAGATGGGGGTCGAACCCCGGGTGATAATGGGGGTCCTGCGCCAGCAGCGGCCCCCATCGCTCTTTGAAGGCCCTGACCTCGCGCCCGTGGCGCTCCCGCGCGGCGGGCGTCCAGCGCCGGCTCGCGGCCTCGTCGTGGCGCAGCACCGCCCCCGGAACGAACAGCGTGCGGTAGCCCGCCGCCCCGAGGCGCAGGCACAGGTCGACGTCGTTGAAGTCGACCGCGAAGGCCCCCGCATCGAAGCCCGCCACCGCAGCGAACTTGCGCGCCTCCACCACGAGGCAGGCCGCCGTGACCGCCGCGACCTCGCGGGTCGCCCGCAGGCCGGCGAGGTAGCCCGGTGCGTCCCCGGGAAAGAATCGGTGCGCATGGGTGACGAGCCCGCCCGGCCCGAGCAGCACGCCACCGTGCTGGATGCGGCCGCGCCCGTCCAGGAGCTTGGCCCCGACCGCTCCCACATCCGGCCGCAGGGCCTCGCGCACCAGGCGCTCCAGCCAGTCCGGATGCAGGGCCGCGACGTCGTTGTTGACGAAGGCCAGGACCTGCCCCCGCGCCTCCGCGGCGGCCCGGTTGTTCATGCCGGCAAAGTCGAAGGGGCCGGGACAGGGCACGATCCGCGCGAGGCCGCGTGCCGCCAGGTCCCGGAAATACGCCAGGGTCTCGGGTTCGCGACTATCGTTGTCGCAGATCAGAATCTCGCGATCCGGCCAGTCCGTCTGCTCGACGAGGCTGGTGACGCAGGTCCGCAGGAGATCGACCCGGTCCCGCGTCGGCACGATGAGGCTGACGCGGGGGCACCTGTCGGGGAGCGGATGCGCCAGATTCAGCACGCCGTCGGGCTCGACCCGGATGGCGACGGCGCGACCGCCGCTGCGGTCGAGACTCCGGCGCAGGGTGGCGGCGCGTCGCTCCGGCGTGTCCGGCGAGGCCGCCGCGCTACGCGACAGGACGCGCGGCAGGTGCCCGATCGCCCCGCGCCCGAAATGCCCGGTGACCCGCAGGGTCAGGTCGAGGGCGTCGGTGACCGGCCCCTCCGCGGCGGTGATCGCGGCGAGGGCCGAGGCCCGGACCGCCAGCACCGGGCCGATGTAATCCACCGCCTGCGCGTAGTCCGGATCGAAGGCCGGGCGCAGCAGGGGCATCGCCATCCCGCTCTCAAGTTCCAGCAGCGCGTCGCCGTAGACGAGCTGGTGCGCCGGGTTCCGCGCGAAGGCCTCGGCGAGGCGCGCGGTCGCGCCCGGCACCACGGCATGTCCCGGCGCCGTGAGGACGAGGATGTCGGCGCCGGTCGTTCGATTCGCCGCCAGTTCCGCGATCGACGGGACCAGGGCGGTCTCGCCCGGACCCGCCTCGCCCGCGACGGCGGTCGCCCGCAGGAGCCGGCCTTGCGCCGCCGGACCGCAGAGGAGCCCCGCATGGTCGAGGCCGAACAGGGCGGCGCCGGCCTGGGCGGCCCGGACGCGCTTGCCCGCCAGCCGCGCCCGCAGGATCGCCATCCCCTCCGCCGGATGGCGGAGCAGGAGCGCGGCGGCCCGCCGCCAGCGCGTCCGGGCCGGGCTTGCCGCCGCGCCCGCGAAGGCGAGCGCCGGGTCGCCCTTCCTATTCAAGGTCTTCCCCGAACGTCGTCAGGGTCAGCGCCGGATGGTAGTAGGGATCGTGCCGGATGGTGTCGCGCCAGCGTTCCACGAAGCGGTCGGCCTCCTGCTCGAAGCGCTGCCGCGCCGCGCCCACCGCCGGCCCGCGGCTGGTCGATTCGAGATGGGCCATCACCGCCCGCGGCGTCCAGATCGTCCGGTAGCCGGCCGCCGCGAGGCGCAGGCAGAAGTCGACGTCGTTGAAGTCGACGGCGAAGGCCTCCGCGTCGAGCCCCCCGACCGAATCGAACTTGGCCCGCCCGACGGCGAGGCACGCCGCGGTGACGGCCGACACCTCGTGGGCGACCCGCATCCGGCCGAGCATCCCGGGCGTGTCGGCCGGGCGCCGGCGCAGGATGTGGCCCGCCCGTCCGCCGAGCCCGACCACCACGCCGGCATGCTGCAGGGTCCCGTCGGCGTAGAGGAGCTTCGCCCCGACCGCTCCGATCTCCGGCCGGCAGGCCTGGCGCACCAGCGCCTCCAGCCAATCCTCGCGCAGCACCGCGACGTCGTTGTTCAGGAGGACCAATACGTCGCCCCGGGACCCGGCGACCCCCGCATTGATCATCGCCGAGAAGTTGAACGGCCCCGGACAGGACAGGATGCGGACCCGTGGATCCCGCCGCAGATCCTCGTAATGGGCCAGCACCGCCGGATCGGTCGAGCCGTTGTCGACGATGACGAGTTCGATCGCCGGATAGGCCGTTCCGTTCAAGACCCCGTCGGCGGCCACCCGGATCAGCTCCAGGCGATCCCGGGACGGGATGACGACGCTGACCAGGGGCGGTGGCTCGGGCAGGTCCCAGAGCAGGTCGGAGCCGGACGGGTGCGCCTCGACCCGGGCCGGGATGCGGGTCTCGGCGAGGTGAGCCTGGAGAATCGCGGCGTGACGCTCGGCCGAATCCGGCGACGGGGGCGCCGCGCGGGAGAGAAGGCGGGGCACATGCGCGACCTCGTCGCGACCCACATGGTATACCGCCGCGAGCACGAGGCGGGTCGCGAGCGTATCCGGCTCCCCGAGCGGCGTGGTCCGGAGGCGCTCGAGCAGGCCTCCGGCATAGAGGGTCGGTGTGCCGGAATAGGCCGTGACGAGCGCCAGATCGGGGCTCCAGTCCGGCTTCAGGGCCGCCTTCGCTCCCGCGCCCTCCATCCAGGCATCCGCGTAGACCATCTGCGGCCGGCCCGGCTCCGCCAACGTCCGCACCAGGATCGCCAGGGCATCCGGATCGAGTCCGTCACCCGGCGTGAGCAGCGCCAAAGCGTTGTCTCCGTTCAGGAAATCACCGACGCGGCCGAAGGCCGGCCAGGTGGTCTGCTCGATCCGCGCATCGTCCGAGGCGACGGCGCATCCCGGTTCCGACCAGCCGACGACGAGGCTCCAGGCCGTGAAGCTCTGCGCCTCCAGGCCGCGGATCGTCGCCGCGACCCGCTCCGCCGCCTCCACCCGCGCCGGCATCACCAGCCGGATTGACGGCCCCGACGGTATCGGAGCGCGATCGCGGCGGGCGCGCGCGGCCATCCAGGCCTCGGCCTTCGCCATCGGCGTCACGGCGCAGCTCCCCCGGAGGATGTCGCGCATCCGCCGCTCGTTGCCCCTAAGCCTCTGATATCCCGCGGAGATCGCTCGAAGGGGCCGCTCGCGCAGACACTCCGCGAAGACGCTTGCCTCCGACCGAAGGCCGACCCGCTCCAGCACGAACCCGCCGCGTTCCGCGACGGCGAGATCGATCGCGGCGGTATCGGGCGGCAGGTAGCCGAGCCAGGTCCCCGTCCCCTGCCCCGCCCCCGGTAGGACGAAGACCTCGCGCCGTCCGTCGTCGCGGGTCAGCCGCAGCAGCGGCCGCAGCGCATCGGCCACCGGATCTCCTTGGTAGATCAGGACAATCCAGCATCCACGCGCGGTCTCGGCCAGCCGCAGCCGCCGGTCGAACAGCGGATCGTCGGTCGCTTCGAGGGCGAAGGCGACGGCGCGTCCGGATGCGGTCAGGACGTCACCCGCACAGGCTCAACGTTCACTCGGCCGCATCCGTGACCGGTGCCGCGACGCGGTCCTCCGAGGTGTTGGCCAGTGCGGGCTTCTTCTTGCGCGGCGCGGCCTTCGGTGGCGCCCCCCCGAGCCGGACCTCGATGTCGTAGTCTCGGGACATTGCCGCCGGGACGAGGAGATTGTCCTCGACGAAGGAGAACAGGCCCTGGGCCGCTCCCGACGCCACCGCGACCGACACCCGGTGAACGCGCGACACGACGACCTTGTCCCCCGCCTTGATGCTGATCGTGACCGGCGCATCGAAGCGGCCCGCCTTGCCGGCCGGCCCAAGCAGAACCTGTCCTTCGACGCCGACCTTCACCGACACGGAGCCGTCCTGAATCTTGGCGCATTCCCTGGCGAGGCGCCCGATGGTGACCTGATGGCGGAGGCTGGTGCTGTCGCCGGCCCGGCCCGCATAGGACTGGATCGCCGCGCCGCCTTCGGGCACCGCCACGGTCGGGCAGTAGGGCGGATCGGTGTCGGCGGGCTGCGAGGGCGGCACAGTGGTACCGCCGTATTTCAGCATGTTCGTGAAAAAGTTGCCCTCTTCCGCAAAGGTGCCGCCGGTCCCGAGAGCGCTCGCCGCGAGGGCCGTCGCCAGCACCAATCCGAACCGCCGCCACCCCTTCACCTTGCCCAGATCCATGCCGAGATCCCGCTCTCTTCGCATCATCGGTCCCATCCGCGTCCTGCGGCGCCCGTCACTTCAGGCTGTCGAATCCCTGCCCGAATCCCTTCATCGACAGCGGAATGCCGACGCCTTCCTCCGGTGTCTGGAAGACGATGAAGGTCGCCTGGGCGCCGCCGCTGAACTGCTTGATGAGCCCCTCATCCATCACGACCTCGGCAACGCAGCCCGTCGTGAGGCAGCGGACGAAGCCGGCCCGGCCGACATCGGTCTTGTCGATCTTGAGGCCGAGGCCCGAGGGCAGCAGGACGCCGAGGGGCGCGACCACGCGCAGGAGATAGCCGCGATTGTCGGCCGTCTTCAGCACGATGACGACCAGGGTGAGGTTCGGCCGGTCTTCGGCCGCGAGGTACTGCACCAGGGCGCACTGCTCGGCCTTGGCGCCCGCCGGGGTCTCGCAGCGGAGCTGCCAGTCGCCAAAGGTGTTGCGAACCATGCCCTGAGCCGCTGCCTCGTCGGGACCCAGGCCGGCGAACAGGATCGCTCCACCGAGCAGGCCCGCCGCGACACCCCGGGCGACCAGGCCGCGTGCACGCTGCACCATTCCTCGAAACCCCACGCGACGACCCTTTCGCATGGCTCGCCGCCCCGCGAACCGTTAACGGAAAACTCGGGTGTTCCGACCATGCTGGGCCATCGAATGTCAAGCGAAGGCCGGCCTTCGGGAACCGACTATCGCGCCGCGCGTACAGCCTCTAGTGCTGACCGCCACGCTTGCCCGCCAACGGACCGATCCATGCGACTGCGCGCCCCACTCCTCATCGCTACCCTCGTCATCGCGGGACCGGTTGCCGCCGAACCCCTGCCGGTGGGCGAGACGACCTACATCGAGCGCTCCCTCAACCGGGACGGCCCCCTCGTTGTCGAGCATCGACCCATAGCGCACACACCCGGCGGCCGCCGTGGCGGAAGCTCTGCCGAACTCGCAGGTTTCTGCCGCGACGGCGGCATCATTCGCCGCCGCGACGAGTTCGGCCAGCCGGTGATCCTGCGCCAGCGCGAGATCTGTGACAGCGTCGCGCCGCGCACGCTGAACCCAGGCGACGTCGACCCGCGTCCGACTTGGCCGGCGGAGCAGGTCGAGCGCAGCCGGGCTCTTCGCGTCCGCGGCTAAGGGACCGTCAGCCGTACCTGTGTAGGCTGGCGCCGTTGCGTTTCAGCCACCGCTCGGCCTCGTCCACGTGCGGGCAGAGCGAGCCGACAAGGGACCAGAACCGTGACGAGTGGTTCATCTCGCGAAGATGGCCCATCTCGTGAGCGACGAGGTAGTCGAGCACCAGCGATGGGGCGAGGATCAGCCGCCAGGAGAAGTTTAGCTCGCCACGAACCGTGCAGGAGCCCCAGCGACTCCGGGTGTCGCGTAAAGTGATGCGGGTCGGCCCCTGGCCCAACTTCTCGGTGTAGCGGGCTACGGCCTCGGTCAGATCGCGTCGCGCCTCGCGCTGAAGGAACTCTGTCACCCGTCGGGCGATGTGCGGTGCGTCACAGGCGACCGACAGAACGGGCTCGTCTGCCAGGATCTCGAGCCGGGCGATCCCGCTGCGGCGCTCGCGATGCACGATTCTGTGCGGAACGCCTCGGATCGGGAGCAGGGCATCAGCCACGAACAGCACGCGCTCGGGCATCCGCGCCAGGCGCGCCGCGATCCAACCACCGTGGCTGATTGCGAACGTCCGGGCGACGCCGACCGAAGTCCGTGTCGGAAGGGTCATCACCACGTCGCCGGTGGCGCTGGAGACGCGAAGGGTCAGGCGGCGCGCGGCCGGCCGGCGACGCAACAGGACGCGAAGAGTCTCGCCCTCATGCACGATGTCGAGGTGATCCGGGTCCGCCCCGCGCAGCAATGCCAAACGCATGAGACCAGCTTAACCGCTGTCGCGCGCCTTCGCCATCGATCCGCGCGCCCTCATCCTCAGGGGGGCGATCCGAGCCGATCCGCTTCGGGCTGCTGCCGGATCGCCGCCCAGTCGCGGTCGGAATCCGCCATCTCGCGGACGAAGGCGGCGATCCGAGGCGCGATGATGGTGCGGTAGCGCGAACCGTTGAAGACGCCGTAATGCCCGACTCCCTTCTGCAGGTGATAGGCTTTCCGCTCGGATGGAAGGTTCGGCGTGAGATCCAGGGCGGCCTGCGTCTGTCCAACCCCGGAGATGTCGTCATTCTCACCCTCGATCGCGAGGATGGCGCAGGTACGGAGCGCACCGAGATCGACGCGGGCACCCCGATGAATCATCGTCCCTTTCGGCAAGGCGTGATCGACGAAGACCGTCTGCACTGTCTGCAGATAGAACTCGGCCGTGAGGTCCATCACGGCGAGGTACTCGTCATAGAACTCGCGGTGCCTCTCCGCCGAATCACCGTCTCCCCGAACAAGATGGTCGAACATCTCGGCATGCGCGTTGACGTGGCGGTCCAGGTTCATCGCCATGAAGCCTGAGAGCTGAAAGAAGCCGGGATAGACGCTGCGCCATACGCCCGGATAGCCGGCAGGAACCGTGGTGATGCAGTTGCGCTCGAACCAAGCGGTTCCACGCTCCTGCGCCAGGCAGTTCACCGCGGTGGGCGAGCGCCGGGTGTCGATGGGACCGCCCATCAGCGTCATCGAGCGCGGCACCGGCGCATAGCCCTGCGCCTCCATCACGGCGATCGCAGCGAGCACCGGTACGGCCGGCTGACACACGGCCATGACATGGAGATCCGGACCGAGGTCGCGGAACATGTCGATGAGGTAGTCGATGTAGGAATCGAGATCGAACCGCCCGGCTCCGATCGACACCATGCGGGCGTCGGCCCAATCGGTGATGAAGACCTGATGGTCCGGAAGCATGGCTTCCACGGTACCGCGCAGAAGCGTGGCGTAGTGACCCGACATCGGCGCGACGATGAGGAGCTTGGGCTGCGGCTCTGCGGGGCCGCGCACGAAACCCCGGTCGAAGGTGATGACGCGGCAGAAGGAGCGCTCCCACACGACACGCTCACTTACCGGTACGTTCGTTCCATCAACGGTGGTGCTGGAGAAGCCGAAGGTGGGCTTGCCGTAGCGTCTGGTCACCCGCTCGAACATCTCGCAGGCCGCCGCCATCGAGCGGGCATAGGGCGTGTAAGCGAGTGGGTTGGCAGGGTTCAGCAGGCTGTGCTTCGCAACATCCGCAACGAGGCGCGCCGGCGTCGTCATCAGGCGGGCGGCCTCGTACCAGAGATAAGACAAGTTCACGGACAAATCCCCCTTGCGCCGGCTATAATTGGTCCGAGCCTCAAAAAATGCGCATCCTGCCGGACGCCGTCCAGATTGATCCCGGCGGATTCGGTCGGAACGATTTAGCGCAAGAGCGTCAGCGGCAGGAGCGCATGACGGTGGCCCAAGGGATAGACGCGAGACAGCCGGGCCCTATCGTTTTCCTGACATGATCGACATGAGCACCAACGGCTTCGTCCGCGACGCACGGCACCTGCGTCTCGACACCTTCGTGCGGCTGCGATGGCTCGCGATCACCGGGCAGAGCGCGGCTGTCGTCGGGGCGCAGTTCGGGTTGGGGCTGCCACTGCCCTTCGGCTGGTGCTTCCTCGTGATCGCCACCTCGTCCTGGCTGAATCTCGCGCTGCGCATTCGGTTTCCCGCGAGCTACCGCTTGAGCGACGACTCCGCGGCCCTGCTCCTCGCCTTCGACATCGTCCAGCTCGCCGCCCTGCTGTTCCTCACAGGTGGATTACAGAACCCGTTCTCGCTGCTGTTCCTCGCCCCGGTGCTGATCTCAGCGACCGCTCTCCCGCCCGAGCGGACTCTAGCGTTGGGGCTCCTGGCGATCGGCCTCGCGACCCTGCTCGCCTTGGTCCACCGTCCCCTACCCTGGTTCGCCGACGGACGGCTGGAACTGCCGTTCCTGTATATATCAGGCATCTGGACCGCGATCCTGCTCGGCACCGCCTTCACCGGCGTCTACGCCTGGAAGGTCGCGGAGGAGACGCGCCAGCTCGCGCAGGCCCTTGCCGCCACGGAACTCGTGCTGGCGCGCGAGCAGCACCTGTCGCAGCTCGACGGCCTCGCCGCCGCTGCCGCTCACGAACTCGGTACGCCACTCGGCACGATTATGGTGGTGACGAAGGAACTGACGCGTCAGCTGGCGACCACCGCGAGCCCCTCCGTGAGGGAAGATCTGGCGCTTCTGCGCGATCAGGTCGACCGCTGCCGCGGCATCCTCTCGAAGCTGACATCGCTCGACAGCGACGAGGCCGGATTTCTGCAGACGGTCAGCCTCAGCCACCTCGTCGAGGAATTGGTCGAACCTCAGCGCGCCCTGGGCATCATCCTCGACGTCTCGAACAGGGGTGAAGGTCCCGAGCCGGCCTGCCGACGCAACCCAGGCGTCATGTTCGGGCTCGCCAACATTGTCGACAACGCCGTCGACTTCGCGACGGACCGCGTGATCATCGAGGCACGTTGGACCCTGGAGCGGGTGTGGCTCGAGATCCGGGACGACGGACCGGGCTTCTCCAGCGAAGTTCTCCTCCGCGCTGGCGAGCCCTACGTAACGACCCGAAGCCCGGATCGCTCGCGAAGCCCTGACAGCACCGGAGCGGGCCTCGGGCTTGGTCTTTTTATCGCGAAGACCCTGATCGAACGCTCCGGCGCGCAGTTGACGTTGTCGAACGTCTCACAACACGAGACGACGGGTGCCGTCGTAAGGATCAGTTGGGCCCGTCACATCTTCGAGCGGGGCGCGCTGACGGTCGATCATGCGCAATTGAGTCGTGGGCAACCCCTGACGGAGACCGGTGCGACACCTATATGAGGCGCAGACCAAAACCCTATCGAGGATCACTCGAAAACTACGGAGGAGCGTCGGATGCTGACGCAAACTGGAACAACGGCGCCGGGTGCCGACATCGCTCAGCTTGCCGACAACGACCCCCTGGCCGCTTTCAGCGATCGCTCGCTGCTGATCGTCGACGACGACAAGCCGTTCTCGACCCGACTTGCCCGTGCCATGGAGATGCGCGGTTACGAGGTACAGGTTGCCGAGAGCGTCGCCGAGGGCGTCTCGATGGTGGATGTACGCCCGCCCGCCTTCGCTGTGATCGACATGCGCCTCGGGGATGGAAATGGCCTCGACGTGATCGCGCGTCTCAAGGAGCGCCGGCCCGACGCGCGCGGCGTCATCCTGACCGGCTACGGCAATATCGCAACGGCGGTCACGGCTGTGAAGCTCGGCGCCTTCGATTACCTCGCCAAGCCAGCCGATGCCGATGAGATCCACGGCACCCTGATGGCGCAACCGGGCGAGCGGGCCGACCCGCCGGAAAACCCAATGTCCGCGGACCGCGTGCGCTGGGAGCACATCCAGCGGGTCTATGAACTCTGCGGACGCAATGTCTCGGAGACGGCACGCCGCCTGAACATGCATCGACGTACGCTTCAGCGCATCCTCGCCAAGCGCGCGCCGCGCTGAGCTTCGACAAGAAGACGCGGGCGGCGTTGCGCGACCGGTCCGGTTCGCGCTACGTCAGCCCGCATCCATCTTGGCGCCGGGTCTACTCCCGTGCGAGGCCGTAGCGGGGCGACACTGCAGTGAATACGCGGAATCTCATTACCATTTTGAGCATGATGGTGCTCGTCGGCACGGAGGTCTTTGCGGTCGCCATCGCGGCGGGTTGGGCCCTCGCCGGTCTGTTCGACCTCGGCGACACGGTCGGCCACGTGCTCATGGCCCTGTTCAGCCTTTTCGCGGCCTGGGTGATGCTTCAACTCTGGCGTCGCGCCACCAGCATCGAGCCGTTGCGCGAGACGGACCCGAGCGCACGCTGAGCGAAAACTATCGTTCCGGGGATTATGAGCGGCCCCCTCGGGGGCCGTTTCGCGTTGCTTGCCCGGCGTTTCCCGATTATCCGCAGTGTGCCCCGACAGCAGACGAGTCCAGATTCATGAAAGCACGCATCATCGTCACCCTGAAGACCGGCGTGCTGGACCCGCAGGGTAAGGCGATCGAGGCAGCCCTGACGTCGTTCGGCCTGGCCGGCATCGACAGCGTGCGCCAGGGCAAAGTCTTCGACGTGGAGATTGCGGGCGCGGATCGGGCGGCGGCCGAGGCGACATTGAAGAGCGCCTGCAAGAAGCTGCTCGCCAACACCGTCGTCGAAAACTACGCCATCGAGATCGCCTGATGCGTGCCGCCATCGTTGTCTTTCCTGGCTCCAACCGCGACGGGGATGTCGCCCGGGCTTTGACCCAGTCGGGTGCCGAGGTCGTAAAGGTCTGGCACGCGGACACCGAGTTGCCTGCAGGAACCGATTTGGCTGTTCTCCCGGGTGGGTTCTCGTATGGCGACTACCTGCGGTGTGGCGCCATCGCGGGGCGTGCGGCCGCTATGGACGCGGTTCGGGCCCACGCCGCTCGCGGCGGCTTGGTTCTGGGCATTTGCAATGGCTTTCAGATCCTGTGCGAATCGGGTCTGCTGCCCGGTGTCCTGATGCGGAATGTCGATCGGCGCTTCATTTGCCATCGCCAACTGCTACGCGTGGAGCGCGCCGATACAAGATTCACCTCCGCCTATACCAAGAATCAGGTCATCGACGTCTGCGTGGCCCATGGTGAGGGCAACTACTTCGCCGATCCAGGCATCATCGCGCGCCTCGAGGGCGATGGTCGGGTGGCGTTCCGCTACTCCGACGCCGACGGGAAGCTGACGGTCGATGCGAACCGCAACGGCTCGCTGAACTCCATCGCGGGCATCTACTCCGAAAAGCTCAACGTCCTCGGCCTGATGCCGCATCCGGAGAACTTCGTAGAGGATCTCGTCGGTGGAACGGACGGACTAGGCCTGTTCACGAGCCTCGCCGCCTAGCTTGCCGCCGCGTCCGTCGTTCCGTGGTTGGGGAACGACGGATCGGGCCTCAGTGCCCGTCGAATTCCATCAAGGTCCGGACCGGTACATCGAGGTCGCGCAGCTTCTGTGCGCCGCCGATCTCCGGCAGGTCGATGACGAAGCAAGCCGCCACCACCTCGGCTCCGATCCGGCGCAGCAGATTCACGGCCGCGCAGGCCGTGCCGCCGGTGGCGATCAGGTCGTCCACGACAAGCACACGGTCGCCCGGCTTGATCGCGTCGACGTGAATTTCCATCTCATCGGTGCCGTATTCGAGCGCGTAGGCGATCGACACGGTCTTGTGCGGCAGCTTGCCCTTCTTCCGAATCGGCACGAAGCCGGAGGAGAGCTGGTGCGCTACCGCGCCGCCGAGGATGAAACCCCGCGCCTCGATGCCCGCCACCTGATCGATCCGGCCGCCTGCATAAGGGTGAACCAGCGCGTCGACCGCGCGACGGAACGCGCGCGGGTCGCTCAGCAGCGTTGTGATGTCACGAAAGACGATCCCGGGTTTCGGGTAATCCGGGATCGACCGGATCGAGTCCTTCAACGCGATGTGGCGGCGGGTTTCCATACGGGCGGCCCTTGTCGAGGAGAGTGGAAGCGAGGAGGACTCGGTCCCCCTCAGGCGTTGGCGCGGCGCAGGAGCTTCACGAGTTCACCATGCAGGACTTCGTTGCCGCAGGCCACCGACCGGGCGGCCAATGGCTCGGCACCGCCATCGGCACTGGTGACGAAGCCGCCAGCCTCGCGCACCAGGATGATTCCCGCAGCGATGTCCCAGGTCTGCAGATCGCGCTCCCAGTAGAGGTCGGAGCGACCGCAGGCCACGTAAGCGAGGTCGAGAGCGGCCGAGCCGAAGCGGCGGGCACCTCCTGTTACGGCCATCACGGCGGCGACCTCGCGCAGGAGCTTCGGGTGATCGCCTCGGCCGAGATAGGGCGAGCCGTAGGCGACCAGGGCATCGGCCATATCGGTCCGCCCGGAGACGCGAAGGCGGCGGTTGTTCAGGTAGGCACCTTTGCCGCGCTCGGCGACGAAGAGCTCGTCCTTGGCCGGATCGTAGATCACGCCGGCGACGATCTGGCCCTCGCGCTCCAGACCGACCGAGATGGCGAAGTGCGGGATACCGTGAAGGAAGTTCGTGGTACCGTCGAGAGGATCGACGTGCCAGGTGTGGCTCTTGTCCGCCCCCTCGACGTTGCCGGATTCCTCCAGGATGAGCCCATAGCCTGGCCGCGCCTTCATCAACGCATCCTTCAGGACTTCCTCGGCCTTGCGGTCGGCTGCGGAGACGAAGTTTCCGGGACCCTTACGGGAGACCTGCAGGTTCTCGATCTCGCCGTAATCGCGCTTGAGGCCGCGGGCCGCCTTGCGCACGGCGTCGACCATGACGGTCATGAGGGGTGAGCTGATCATCGATCTTCAGGTCCAGGCCGATTCAAAGAACGTTGGTTCGAGAAACATCCGGCGCGGCCATAGCACGTTTGCGCGCCGGCTCACCCCTGTCGAATGCGGGTCTGCCCTACGGGCTGCTAATTGACCTTCGCGCGATCGGCCGCAAGAGCCTCGGCGCGCTGGCGCTCCGTCGGCTCCAGACCCTTCAGGTTTTCGTCGAGCCAGGGGTCCGACAATCCCTGCGCCGAGGCAGCGAGATTCCAGGCCGCCGCCTCAACCAAGTTCTTCTGAACGCCGCGCCCAACCACGAACAGTCGCGCGATCCGATTCTGAGCGATGGCGTTCCCACGAGCAGCGGCGTGCTGGAAGTAGCGCGCGGCGCGCGTCTCATCCTTCGGCAGGCCGGTGCCGTTGAAGAGAAGGATGGCGAACTCGACCTCGCCGGCCAGATCGCCGTTATCCGCCGCCCGCCGGAACCATTCGGCGGCCTGGGTCGAATCCTTGGTCACGCCGCGACCCTGCAGGTAGAGGACCCCGAGATCGTGCTGTGCGGCGCCGATCTCACCGTCGGCCGCCTTGCGGAACAGGGTGGCGGCCCGGGCCTGATCCGGGTCGGTGCCGGTGCCCAGGAGGATCAGCGCAAGGTTGTAGGCTGCGGTCGTGTCCCCCTTCTCGGCGGCTTTCTCCAGCCATTGCCGCCCGGCTTTCATGTCCTTGGCGCCCCCACGCCCGTCGATGGACATCAGGCCGAGCGACGCCATCGCGTGCACGTCGCCCTGCGCAGCTGCGAGGCGGTACCATTCGGCTGCCTTCACCGGGTCCTGCTTGAGGCCGAGACCCTGATTGTAGAGTTCGCCCAGCAGCGTCATCGCCGCCGCATCCTTCGGATCGGCCGCGATCCGCTTCGTCGCCTCGCGGAATGCAGTCGTGTACTGACCGCGCTGGTAGGCGCCGAAGGCCGTATCCGCCGGCTTGTCGCTGGGCTTCGCCATGAAGGGCACGGACCGCATGGCATTCGGGGAGTAGGGTGTCGGCAGTTCCTTAAGGGGTGCCGAGAACACCTCGCGTGTCGCGGGCTTCGCCGCTTCCGGCGACAGCGACGACGCAGCGTAAACCTCGCCGAGACCGAAGATCAGCGCCGTGAGGCTGAGCGCCACTCTCACGCGGTCGCCTCCCGGACGGCGGCCACCTGCATCTGGATGGCGCCGACGTCGGCGGTCTCGCCGATCCAGAGGGTACTTTCCAGCCCGAGGAACTCGGCGCCCGTGGCCAGGAGCGGACCGACCTGATCCGTTGCATGCGCGACAGCGATGCAGGGTGTCTCGAAGATCTCAGTCCACCAGCCGGCCCGGTCTAGCACCGTCTCGGCATCCGGCGCCATGCCGTCAGCGTAGAGACCGCCGAACATCACGTAGTCGACACCGGCCTCGCCGGCCTCCATGGCCGCGTGCTTCTGCTCGTGCCCACCTGCGCCGAGGATGCGTCCGTCGGCGAGGCGCTCACGCAGATCACGCAGATCACCGTCTCGCGCCTTGTCCAAGTGAATCCCGTCGGCCCCGCCGCGCGCCGAGACGCTGACAAGGTCGCCGGCAAAGCCTGAGCAGGCGACGACCATAGCGGCACCCGCATCCTGAGCCACCGGCGCCAGACGCTTGACCAAATTGACGAGGCTGCGTTCGTCGGCCGGGGCTAGGCGTAGGATGACGGCGGCGACATCGCCGGCCATGCAGGCGGCGGTGATCGCGGCGGCGAGCGCTTCGGCGTCACCGGCCTCGACCTGGTGGGGACTGAGCAGAGCGAGGCGGGTGCGGGGTTCCGACATACGGTGTCCTTCAGACGCCTCAGCTCGCAGCGCCGATCTTCGGATCGAGAGAGCCATTGGCGTAGCGCTTGGCCATGGTGGCCACGGAAACCGGGCGGATCTTGGAACCCTGGCCAGCGGTGCCAAACTCTTCGAAGCGCTGCCTGCAGAGCTTGGTCATCGCTTCCATGGCGGGCTTCAGGTACTTACGCGGATCGAACTCGGCCTTGTTCTCGGCGAGGATCTTCCGGATCTGACCGGTCATCGCCATCCGGTTGTCGGTGTCAATGTTGATTTTGCGCACACCGTGCTTGATGCCGCGCTGGATCTCCTCGACCGGCACGCCCCAGGTCGGCTTCATCTCGCCGCCGTACCGGTTGATGATGTCCTGGAGGTCCTGCGGCACCGACGAGGAGCCGTGCATCACGAGGTGGGTCGTGGGCAGGCGGCGGTGGATCTCCTCGATCACGTTCATCGCCAAGACGTCGCCGTCAGGCTTGCGCGTGAACTTGTAGGCGCCGTGCGAGGTGCCCATGGCGACGGCGAGGGCGTCGACCTTGGTGGCCTCGACGAACTTCACGGCCTCGTCGGGATCGGTGAGGAGCTGGTCGTGGCTAAGCACGCCCTCGGCACCGTGGCCGTCCTCGGCCTCGCCCTGACCGCTCTCCAGAGACCCAAGTACGCCGAGTTCGCCCTCGACCGAAACGCCGGCCCAATGGGCCATCTTGGTGACGTTGCGGGTGATCTCGACGTTGTAGTTGTAGTCGGCAGGGGTCTTGCCGTCCGCCTTGAGCGATCCGTCCATCATCACCGAGGTGAAGCCGTACTGGATGGCGGTGGCGCAGGTGGCTTCATCGCTGCCATGGTCGAGGTGCATGCATACCGGGATGTGGGGATAGATCTCCACGAGGCCGTCGATGAGCTTGGCCAGTACGATGTCGTTGGCGTAGGCGCGCGCGCCCTTGCTCGCCTGCAAGATCACCGGAGAGTCGGCCGCATCCGCCGCCGCCATGATGGCGAGGCCCTGCTCCATGTTGTTCAGGTTGAACGCGGGCACGCCGTACTCATGCTCGGCGGCATGATCCAGGAGCTGCCTCAGGGTGATGCGGGCCATGGGTTTCTCCTCAGATACGAATGCCGCGAAGGCGATCCGCCAACCGACGCGCCAGGGGGCGCAATCCTTCCGATTTCGTTCGTCTTTTCGGATCTTTGCCGGTCCGTTGCAACTCTCGCAGGACAGCAATCCGGGGACGCGGCGCGGTGTCGGAGGACGTAGGCCGTCCTCCCGGATTTCACCGCGTCGCGACTGCGGTCAGCCCTTGGCGCGCAGGGCCTCGACGCCGGGCAGTTCCTTGCCCTCGAGCCATTCGAGGAATGCTCCGCCGGCCGTGGAGACGTAGGAGAAGGTCTCGCCCACGCCCGCATGGTTCAGGGCCGCCACCGTGTCGCCGCCACCAGCCACCGAGACGAGCTTACCGGCCTTGGTCCGCTCGGCCGCATGCTGGGCCGCCGCCACGGTGGCGGCATCGAATGGCGTCAACTCGAAGGCGCCGAGCGGACCGTTCCAGACCAGGGTCGCGGCCTCGTCGATGGCTGCATTGATCTCGGCCACCGAGGCAGGGCCGGCATCGAGGATCATGCCGCCGTCCGGCACGGCATCGACCGACACCGTCTGGTACGCTGCGTTCGCCTTGAACTCGGAGGCCGAGACCGCGTCGACCGGCAGGATGATCCGGCACTTGGCCGCCTTGGCCGCCTCGACGATGCGCAGGGCGGTATCGGCAAGGTCCTTCTCGCAGAGCGATTTGCCGACAGTCTTGCCCTGCGCGTGCAGGAAGGTATTGGCCATGCCGCCGCCGATGACGAGCATGTCGACTTTCGCGACGAGGTTCTGAAGGAGGTCGATCTTCGAGGAGACCTTGGCACCGCCGACGAGGGCGATGACCGGACGAGTCGGGGCTTCCAGGCCCTTGGTCAGGGCGTCGAGTTCGGCCTGCATCAATCGACCGGCAAAAGCGGGCAGCAGGTGGGCAAGCCCTTCCGTCGAGGCGTGCGCCCGATGCGCGGCCGAAAACGCCTCGTTGACGTAGAGGTCGCCGTTCACGGCCAGCTGCTCGGTGAAGACCTTGTCGTTCTTCTCCTCGCCGGCATGGAAGCGGGTGTTCTCGAGGAGGAGGACGTCTCCGTCCTTCAGGCGCGCGACGGCATCGGCCGCGGCCGGGCCGACGCAATCCTCGGCAAAGGCGACCGAGAGGCCGAGCTTCCGGCTCAAGGTCTCCACGACAGGCTTCAGCGACTCGGACGCGACGGGCTTTCCTTTCGGACGCCCAAAATGCGCCAGCAGCACCACGCGGCCGCCCTTGTCGGCGATCTCGGCGATCGTCGGCACGATCCGCTCGATACGGGTGGCGTCGGTGACGCGTTCACCCTCCATCGGTACGTTCAGGTCCACGCGAAGGAGCACGCGCTTGCCCTGAAGCGGGCCGGCATCGTCGAGGGTGCGGAAAGCGGTCATCGGGGCCTTGGCTCTGGTCGGGCGGGACGAGTCTGGATCAGCGCGGCGGCAGCATCGCATCCAGGTGGAAGCGCTGAGCGGCGATTGTCAGTGCGACCGTGAGGACTGCAGTGATGATCGCGGTGAGCACGAGAGCACCGGAGCCGGGAAGACCGCGAGTGCGGTCGGCGATGGCACGGACTTCGCTGCGGAGGGCGGAGAGGTCGCTCTGGCGGGCTGCCTCGTTCATGCGGCCGGCGGCACCTTCGACCTTCTCCTCGACGCGGGACAGCAATGCCTCGGAGCGCGCATACTTGTCCTCGATCCGCGAACACTTGTCCTCGATCCGGGCCAGCTGATCGCTACTCGGTCCGTTGCCGTGCGCCGGGAGAGGTGCGGCCTTGCCGATCAAGACCGGATCTGCCGGAACCGAACCGGCGGGGGCCGTAGCCGGCGCGGGCGCCGGCGACGGGGGTGCTGAAGTGCCTGGAATGAAGTCGCGTCCGGTGGGGGAGGTCTCTGTCATGTCAGGCACACCATGCTGGTCGTCGCGTGGTCTTCGGGAACCTTCGAACCGTCAGAAGTCGGTGAAGCGGCTCAGAGCAGCTTGCCCATGGCCACGGCCGTGTCGGCCATGCGGTTCGAGAAGCCCCATTCGTTGTCGTACCACGACAGGATGCGCACGAAGGTGCCGTCCATGACCTTGGTCTGGTCGAGATGGAAGGTCGACGAGTGGGGGTCGTGGTTGAAGTCGATCGAGACGTTGGGCTGATCGGTGTAGGCCAGCACGCCCTTGAGCGGACCGTCGGCGGCGGCACGGATCGCGTTGTTGATCTCCTCGACTGTGGTCTGGCGCTTGGCCGTGAAGACGAGATCGACAGCCGACACGTTGGGGGTCGGTACACGGATCGAGGTGCCGTCGAGCTTGCCCTTCAGCTCCGGCAGCACCAGGCCGACAGCCTTGGCCGCGCCGGTGGATGTCGGGATCATCGAGAGTGCAGCGGCACGGGCCCGGTAGAGATCCTTGTGCATTTGGTCCAGCGAGGGCTGGTCGTTGGTGTAGGAGTGGATCGTCGTCATGAAGCCGCGCTCGATCCCGACGAGATCGTTCAGCACCTTGGCCACCGGCACGAGGCAGTTGGTGGTGCAGGAGGCGTTCGAGATGACGAGGTGGTCGGCGGTCAACTTGTCGTGGTTGACGCCGTAGACCACCGTCAGGTCGGCTCCGTCGGCAGGGGCCGAGACGATGACGCGCTTGGCGCCGGCGTCAAGGTGGGCCTTGGCCTTGTCCTTCGACGTGAAGATTCCGGTGCACTCGAGGGCGATGTCGACACCGAGCTCGCGATGGGGCAGCTCGGCCGGATTGCGCACGGCCGTGACCTTGATGCGTTGGCCGTCGACAACGATGAATTCGCCGTCGACCTCGACCTTGGCGTTGAAGCGGCCGTGGATCGAATCGAAGCGCAGGAGATGGGCGTTGGTCTCGACCGGGCCGAGGTCGTTGATCGCCACCACCTCGATGTCCTTGCGGCCGGCCTCGTGGATGGCGCGCAGGACGTTGCGACCGATGCGTCCGAACCCGTTGATGGCAACCTTCACCGACACAGCGTGAGTCCTTCCCATAATCAGGCGCCGGCCACGCAGCACCCTCCAGCATGATGATCGTCGCGGCGTGCCCGACGGGCAGGCCTCGATCTGTTGCCCGCTCTGTGCGAGTCCCGATTGAACGACAGATGAACTGCCGCGCAGGCCCGGGCGCGCGATCGCAGCCGAAGACCGGAAGGAAGCGCGCGGCGCGACGCTGACCAAGTTGGCGGACAGGGGCCTGTCCTCTCGCCTGATCGCGTCACGGGTTGCCGTATAGCCGGTCTGCGGGCGGGCGGTCTCTAACATGGTGACAAATCGCGGCAAAGGTTACATGGCACGCCACACGGGGTGGATAACCCTTTCCCGGTGGATACCCTGTCCCATCCCGGCATGGCGCAGGGGCGTCCGTCCGGTAAAACCGAAGTCCCGCTTAGCGTTCGGCCGGTGGAACGTTGTTGAAGAAAAGGGGCATTCATCCGTGAGCCAGACCATCGATCTGGCGCTGCAGCGCCTGGAGGCCGTGCTCTCCCGCCTGGAGGTCGCCGTCACCCAGCGCTTCGAGGCCGAGCGTGACCCGAGCGACCTCGAGACCGAGCTGGCGATCATGGGTGAAGATCGGGCGCGACTCGCCGCCGAACTCGATGCCGCGAGCGCCCGCCTCGCCGAAGTCGAGGCGACCGCCGCAGATGTCGACCACCGCCTCGGGCGGGCGATCGATGCCGTCGAGGGCATGCTGGCCCCGTCCCACGGCAGCCGCTAACCCATGAAATCCAACGCTTCAGCGATCCGAAACCGATGCCTCAGATCAACGTCACCATCGACGGCAAGAACTACCGGATGGCCTGCGCCGACGGCGAGGAGGCACACCTTACCGCCCTCGCCGAGGGGCTCGACGGACGCATTACCGAGATGCGCCGATCCTTCGGCGAGATCGGTGACATGCGCCTCCACGTGATGGCGGCTCTGATGCAGGCGGATGAATTGCAGGAAGCGCAGGGGCGTCTCGCTGCCCTGGAGCAAGAGGTCGCCGCCCTCCGGGCGACGGTGGAAACGGGCGAGTCCTTGCGTGCGGCCGAGGAGGAACGGCTCGCGGAAGGCCTGGTGCGTTGCGCCGAGCGGATCGAGCGCCTCGCGCATGTCATTTCCGCGGGGTGAAACCGCAGCGGCCGGAATTCCGCCAGGCGACGAGGCGCCCCCCTGGCGCTCCCCGTAGGCCGACGCTACATGGGGATAGCGGGGCTGCCGGGTCCGTCAGGAGAACTTTTCCCCGGGGCCTTATCGACTCCCCAGGGAGCTGTCCCTGGCCTCGTCCCTGGACTTGGCCAACACGGCGCCCACCTACATTGTAGGTTTCCCGGGATCGACACTCCAACGGCTCACGTGGCTCCGCACTCAGACCCCTTTCCCGCCGGACATGCCATCTCCGCCCACAAGGCGGCTCTTCGGGCCGAGGCCCTGGCCCGCCGCGACGCCCTCCCCGAGGAGGATCGCCGTACCGGCTCGGTGCGCATCGCCACGACGGTGATGGCCATCGGCGCACTGGCCGAAGCCGGGATCGTCGGAGCGTTCTGGCCGATCCGCAGCGAGGTCGATCCTCGTCCGCTCGCTCGCCTGCTATTCGCGCGCGGACAGCGCATCGCCCTGCCCAAGGTCACGCCCGAGGGACTCGTCTTTCGCGAATGGCGCGAAGGCGAGACGCTGGTCGCTGGGCGCTTTGGTCTCAGCGAACCGAACGACGTCCTGCCGCCCCTCGATCCCACGGCGTTGATCGTCCCGCTGGCGGCCTATGACCGACGCGGCCATCGCATCGGCTACGGACGCGGCTACTATGACCAGGCCATCGAGCGCCTGTCCCGGAATGGTCCGGTGCTGACGATCGGCGTGGCCTTTTCGGTCCAGGCGGTGGATGAAGTCCCCTCTGAGCCGCACGATCAGCCGCTCGATCATCTCGTCACCGAAGCGGGCCCGGTTCCGCTGATACGGACCTGACTTTCCGCGATGCGCATTCTCTTTCTCGGCGATGTGGTGGGCCGTCCCGGCCGCACCGTCATCTCGGACCGTCTTCCCGCCCTCCGCGAGCGCTGGCGCCTCGACTGCGTGGTGATCAACGGCGAGAACGCCGCCGGCGGCTTCGGCCTCACGGAAGCGATCTGCGACGAACTCCTTCAGGCGGGGGCCGACGCGGTGACCCTCGGCAACCATTCCTTCGATCAGCGCGAGGCCCTCGTCTTCATCCAGCGCCAGACGCGCCTCGTGAGGCCTGCGAACTATCCGCCGGGCACTCCGGGTCGAGGCGCTACCGTGGTGGAGACCCATAAGGGCGCCCGCGTCCTCGTCCTCAACGTCATGGGCCGCCTCTACATGGACGCTCTCGACGATCCGTTCGCCTCGGCCGAGCGCGAACTCTCAGCCTGCCCCCTCGGCGCCGTGGCGGACGCGGTCATCGTGGACGTACATGCCGAGGCGACCAGCGAGAAGCAGGCCTTCGGCCACTTTCTCGACGGCCGTGCCAGCCTGGTCGTGGGTACCCACACCCACACGCCGACCTCGGATCACAGGATCCTGCCTGGCGGCACCGCCTACCTCTCGGACGCCGGCATGTGCGGCGACTACGATTCGATCCTGGGCATGCAGAAGGACGAGCCACTGCGCCGTTTCCTGCAGAAAACGCCGGGTGCTCGTCTCGAAGCGGCTCAGGGCGAGGGCACGCTCTGCGGCATCGCGATCGAGACCGACGACGCGACGGGCTTGGCGAAGAGCGTTGCCGCCGTGCGCCTCGGGCCGCATCTGGAGGAGACCTGGCCGCGGGCGTGGGATTAGCCGGCGCAACGGGCAACCATCCACGGCCCGACGCCACTGGCGACTTGATCGGTGCCGAACCACCCTGCAATGTGCCGGCGCGTCCGCGCGCTCGCTGCGCCGGGCCGCCAGTTCCGCGTTGAGAGTGTGCCCGAGCCGATGGCGACCCCACCCGCACCCGCGACGATCGCCAAGCCAGGCATCTATCTCGTCCGGATGCTGGTCTTCCTGATCCTGGTCGGGTTCCTCGCCTTCGTCCTGTTCCGTCAGATCACGCCGGCCTTCCTGGCCAATCCGGGATTGAACGGGCTCATCCTCGGCGTCCTGCTCATCGCCGTCCTGCTCGCTTTCGGGCAGGTGGTGCGGCTCTATCGCGAGGCGAACTACGTCAACGCCGTCGCGGCCGGCGAGAGCCCGGGCCGGCCGCCGTCCCTGATGGCACCGCTGGCACCCGCCATCGCCGCCCGGCACGACGGGACGACCCTGCCCACCAACCGTGCCTTCCTCGACACCGCGGCAGCCCGCCTCGACGAGGGCCGGGAGATCCTCCGCTACGTCTCGGGTCTCCTCATCCTGCTGGGCCTCCTCGGCACGTTCTGGGGCCTCATCGACACACTGAGCGCGGTCGGCTCGGTGATCAGGACCATGCGTGGCGGCGGCGAGGCCGCGGCGATGTTCGACGAGTTGAAGAACGGCCTCGCGGTGCCACTCTCCGGCATCGGCCTCGCCTTCTCGGCCTCCCTGTTCGGCCTCGCGAGCTCGCTGATCATCGGCTTCCTCGACCTGCAGGCCGGGCAGGCGCATGCGCGCTTCCACAACGAGCTGGAGGACTGGCTCCTCTCCGGCGAAATACCGCAAGGTCGTGTCGAGGTCGCGGCCCCGGCGAAGGCGCAAGCCGCGCCACTTCCGACACAGGACCCGGCCAGCGCCCGCGAACTGAAAGAGGCCGTGGACCGCCTGACCAGCGTGGTGGCGGAGGGCGCCAACGGGCGGGTCGCCACCCAGGCCATGACGAATCTGGCGGAAGGCATCCAGGGGCTCGTGCAGCACATGCGGGCCGAGCAGCAGATGATTCGCGACTGGGTCGAGGCGCAGGCGACCCGCGAGCGCGAGCTGAAGCAGGTGCTCGAGCGCCTGGGCCGCGAGCGGACCTGAGATGGCCTCGACGCGCGGTCGCCGCGACCGGAGCCTGAACGTCTGGCCGGGATACGTCGACGCCCTGGCGACGCTGCTGCTCGCCGTCGTCTTCCTGCTCACGATCTTCGTGGTCGGCCAGTTCTTCCTGTCCCAGGAGCTCAGCGGCCGCGATTCGGTGCTGACCCGCCTCAACCGCCAGATCTCCGACCTGACGGAGCTGCTGGCCCTCGAGCGCTCGACCCGAAAGACGCAGGAGGAGCAGGCCTCGTCGCTGCGCAGCACCCTGCTGGGAACGCAGGCCGAGCGGGACCGCCTGAAGTCCCAGGCCGAGGCGTCGGAGAGCTCGGCCGGGCGCCAGGGCGAGGTCGACCGGCAGTTGGCGGCGGAGCGGGCGAACACGGCCCGGGCCGTCTCGCAGATCGACCTGCTGAACGAGCAGATCGCGGCGATGCGGCGGCAGCTCGCGGCGCTGGAGGATGCCCTCGCCGCATCCGAGACCCGGGACCGCGAGAGCCAGGCCCGAATCGCCGATCTCGGCAGCCGCCTGAACGTGGCCCTTGCCCAGAAGGTGCAGGAGCTGGCGCGGTACCGCTCGGACTTCTTCGGCCGCCTGCGCCAGATCCTCGGCAACCGGCAGGACATCCGCATCGTCGGCGACCGCTTCGTGCTGCAATCCGAGGTGCTGTTCCCGGCCGGCTCCGCCAGCCTGAAACCGGAGGCCGGTCCCGAGCTCGACCGCATCGCCGGCGCGATTCTCGACCTCGCCAAGCAGATCCCGGCCGACATTCCCTGGGTGCTGCGCATCGACGGCCATACCGATGCCCGGCCGATCGCCAGTGCGCAGTTCCCGTCGAACTGGGCTCTCTCGGCGGCGCGCGCCATTGCGGTGGTCCAAGCCATGGTCGCCAAGGGCATCCCGCCCCAGCACCTCCTCGCGGCCGCCTTCGGCGAGTTCCAGCCCATCGAGGCCGGCACCACCGAGGAGGCCTATGCCCGCAACCGCCGCATCGAGATGAAGCTCACCGAGCGCTGAGCCTGCGTCTCACTTCACGATCCGGTCGAGCCGGTTGTTGACGAAGAAGTACAGCTCCTTCGCACCGGGCTCGTTGTAGAGCACCTGCACCTCGCGGCCGGCGCGCCCCTCTCCCACCAGCACATCGGTGGGTGGCTTGCCCTTCAGCCGGACGAGGTCGCACTCGCCGATGCCGATCTCGATCGCGGCGGCTCCGACCGGTGCCGGCGCGGTGCAGGTCCCCTCCCCGGTCAGGACCGGACCCTGGAAGGTCGGTGCCGGCACGGGCTTGGGCAGGGCGACCGGGATCGGAGCGGGCGCCGCGCGCTCGGTGCTGGAACAGGCGGACAGGCCACCGGCCGCCAGAGCAGCCAGCACGATCAGG
The DNA here is from genome assembly GCF_001422885.1 of Methylobacterium sp. Leaf104. Taxonomy (GTDB): domain Bacteria; phylum Pseudomonadota; class Alphaproteobacteria; order Rhizobiales; family Beijerinckiaceae; genus Methylobacterium. The sequence continues at coordinate 248,295 of NZ_LMMZ01000037.1, forward strand.
CGCGGTCGTTTCGAAACGGGCAAGGCAGGATCCTCAGCGCTGAGCGGGATTCCGCGCGCTGAGCGCGGCCGCGTAGAGAGCCGCCGCGTCCCGATGGAACGCGGCGCGCGAATCGGGCCGGGAATAGAACATGTGACCACCCGGGTACACGGCGAGGTCGAGGCGTCCGCCGCCATAGGCCGGCATCTGGTCGATCAGGAGCTTCGACGCGAAGTACGGTGTGACGAGGTCGGTGTACCCATGGGCGACCAGCACGCGCATGTTGCCGTCGAGGGCCAGCACGCCGCGCAGGGCACCGAGGGATTCGGGCGCCGAACGCCCTCCACCCCAGGACCAGCCTCGGTTCACGGCGCCGTTGAGCAGTTCGTAGCGCAGGTCCGGCACCCGGTAGTTCAGGGTGTCGTTGTAGAGCGCGATCATCGCGCTGGTCAGCGGGGCTTGAAGCCCGGTGAGCAGCGGATCCTCGAAACCCGAATGGGCGGCATTGGGGTCGGGGTCCCAGCCGGTCACGCCGGTGTCGTAGGCACTGGCGACCCGCCCGGTGTCTCGGCCGATCTCGCGCTGGACGCTCTGGCCGGAGAGCCGCCCGGCCTGGCGCCGGACGAAGCTCGGGTCGAGCCCGGTCAGGGCGCCGACCCGGTCGCCCAGCCGTGCCACGGCGGCGCCGTCGGACGGCCCCTTGAGGAGATCGGCGAGGTACGGTCCGGTGGCATAGGCCTCCGCGTCCGCCATGGTCTCGCGCGTCGGCGTGCCGCCCGCCCGCTCGATGGCCGCGGCGGCAAAGGACGGCAGCTTGATCACGTGGCCCCAGGGCGTGGTGCGGGGCGCCTGCAGCCAGGCGAAGTCGAGCACGGGCGAGAGCAGAACCATGCCGGACAGACCGACGCCGATCTCCTCCTGGAGCTTCGAGGCGATCAGCGGCCCCCGAAAGCCACCGTAGCTCTCGCCCACGTAGAATTTCGGCGCCGCCATGCGGTCGTTGGTCCGCAGCCAGCGGGCGATGGCCGAAGCGAGCACGGACGCATCGGCATCGACGCTCCAGTAGCGCTTGGCGTCGCCATCGGCCGCACGGCTGTAGCCGGTGCCCACGGGGTCGATGAACACGAGGTCGGTGAAGTCGAGCCAGGTCCCGTCGTTCGGCACCAGGCCGATCGGCGCCGAGGGGCTGATGCTGGCGCCTTCTACCGGCAGGCGCCAGGGCCCGATCGCCCCGATATTGAGGTAGGCCGACGCGGCGCCCGGTCCGCCGTTCACCGCAAAGGTCACGGGGCGGGCCGAGTCGCTCTTCTTGCCGCCTGCCGGGCTGGCCAGCGTGTACGCGATGAAGGCGATCTCCGCCTGGAGCTTCCCGGCCTCGTCGACGAGCGGCAGGCTTCCGGCCCGGGCGGTGAAGGCGAGCGCTCGACCGTCCGGCAGCGTGACGCTGTGCTCGGTGACGGCGTCCGCCGGGAGTTTCCCACCCTGGGTGCCGCGGGGCTCGGGCGCCTTTCGTGCTTCGGCCGGCCGCTCGCCCTGCGGTGCAGGTTGCGCCTGAAGCGGCGGTGCGGCGAGAAGCAGGGCCGCGAGGCCGATGGCGAGACGTCTCATGGCGTTTCCTCTCGGCGATCGTTGGAAGGCGGCAGCGCCGTCAGGCCTTCTTCTGCCAGCGGCCGTCGTCGTCCTGCTGCCAGTAGGCGATCGCATGTCCGGCGGCCTTCGCCTCCTTCCACTGCTCGCGGGCGCGCAACAGGGCATCCTGGTCGGTGCCTTCGAACAGCACGCAGATGCGGGCGTAATCGGCGGCGTCCGAGGGCAGATCGGCGCCTTCGACCAGGAAGCGGATCGACGCGGCGTTCGGGTTGGTGTCCTTCAGGGTCAGCACGACCGGCTGGCTGGCCGCATCGACGTCGCGATCGGTCCCGTGCGGCAGGAAGCTGTCGTCGCTGTAGGTCCAGAGCTGGTCGTCGAGGGCCTGAAGCCGCTCCTCGCTGGCGGCCTGAATCGCCGCGCGCCACTGGCGCTCCAGCGAGCGCTCCAGCAGGTTCGGCAGCACCGTCTCGAGGGGCTGGTTCTGGAGATGGTAGAACAGGATCTCGGTCACACCCTGCAAGGTAGTCATACGCTGCGCCAAAGCCAGCGGCATCGCCTTCCACCGCGCCGCTTCCGGCGTGCGGACCCGCGCGTGAAAACCGCGCAGGCGCCTCCCGGGAACAGAACCGGCGGCACGCCCGTGAGTAAGCGTTCGAGGACGCCGACGGCGATCCGTGCGAACGGGCAGGGAATTGGACAGGATGCGACACCGGAAGGCGCTGCGCGATCAGGTCATGGTCATCACCGGGGCCTCGAGCGGCATCGGTCTCGCGACCGCCCGCATGGCCGCGAAGGCCGGGGTCCGGGTCGTCCTGGCGGCGCGCAGCGGCGAAACCCTCGGGCGCATCGCGCAGGAGATCGAATCCCAGGGCGGTCACGCCGTCGCAATCGCGGCCGACGTCGGCAAGCGCGCCGATGTCCAGGCCGTCGCGGATCGCGCGATCGCGGCCTTCGGCGGCTTCGACACCTGGGTCAACGTGGCCGGCCTGACCATCTACGGGCCGCTGAGCAAGGTCTCCGATGCCGACCACGAGCGCCTGCTCCAGACTAATTTCTGGGGCACGGTCTACGGCGCGCTGATCGCGGCCGATCATCTGCGTGCGCGGGGCGGCAGTATCATCAACATCGGCAGCGTGGCCAGCGACCTCGCCTTCCCGTTCCAGGGCATGTACTGCGCCAGCAAGCACGCGATCAAAGGGTTCACCGACGCCTTCCGGATGGAGCTGGTCGACGAGGGCGCACCGATCTCGGTGACGCTGATCAAGCCCACCTCCATCGATACGCCGTTGCCCCACCGCGCGCGCAACTACATGGACCGTGAGCCGAGTCTGCCGCCCCCGGTCTACCGGCCGGAGGAGGTGGCGCGCGCGATCCTGCACGCCGCCGTGCATCCCGAGCGGGACATCGTGGTCGGCGGTAGCGGCAAGGCCCTGACCAGCCTCAAGGAATTCTCTCCCGGCACCTACGACCTGCTGGCGCCCGCGATCATCGCTTTTCAGAAGCGCCGCGAGCCCCCCCGCGACCCGGACGGTGCGCTGTACGCACCGGGACAGGACGGCGAGACGCACGGCGATCAGCCCGGCCACGTCCGGCGCACCAGCGTTTACACGCGGACGTCCCTCCACCCGGCCGCGACGGCGGTCCGACTCGGCCTGGGGCTCGCCGCGACCGCCTTTCTCGCTCGGCAGAACCGGCGCCGCCGGCGCTCGCTCTGATGGAGCTCGGACCCGTCGCCAGCCCGGTCGGGCGCATCTCGCCGAGTGTCGCCGCGCGCCTGGTCCCGCGTTCGACCATCGATCTGCACGACGGCCGGACGCTGGCCTATGCCGAGGCCGGACAGGGGCCGGCCCTCGTGATCATTCACGGGACGCTGATGTCCCTGGAGGACATGTGGCTCGGGCCGGTGCCGCATCTCGCCGAGCATTTTCGGGTCATCGCCGTCGACCGCCCGGGCCATGGCTTTAGCCGGCGCCAGGGCATCGCCGATGCGCATTCCTGGCGGCAGGCCGCCTTGATCCGCGACGGCGTGCGGGCGCTCGGCCTCGAGCGGCCAATCATCGTCGGCCATTCCTTCGGCGGGGCGGTGGGTATCGCCTACGGCCTGCAGTTTCCGGACGAGATCGCGGGTGTCGTCGCGCTGGCGCCGATCTGCTTTCCCGAGCCCCGGCTCGAGCACCTGCTGTTCGGCCCCCGGGCGGCTCCGGGTGGCGGCCTCGCCTCGGCGCTCCTCGGACGCTCCGTCGATCCTGCGCTGCTGCCTCTCCTGTGGAACACGATGTTCCTCCCGGCCACGATGCCGCCCGGCTACGCGGAAGCCTACCCGTTCGGGCTCGTCGGGAATGCGGAACAGCTGGTGGCCGAGGGCGAGGATGCGGCGGGGCTGATGGCCGGGCTGACCCGAAGCGCCCTCGCCTATCACAGCTGCCGCGCTCCGGTGCGCATCCTCGCCGGCGATTCCGATATCGTCGTCAGCACGCCGAGGCACGGATACTGGGCCTCGCATCGCATCCCGGGAGCCGTCTTCACCGGCCTTTCCCGGACCGGGCACATGCTGCACCACCAGCATCCCGAAGCCGTCCTGGAAGCGGCCCGGGCCATCGCCGGTCAGGCGCGCCAGAAAACCTGATCGAATTCCGGCGACGTCCGAGTTTGCATAAACTTCGTCAACCGGAAGCCATTATTGCAGTGCACATGCCCTCCACCGGCGCCGCGGATGCGCGCGCCGCTCGGACGACCCTCTCCCGACCCTCCGCCGACGCCCTGAGAACGGGCGCCGGGCGATCAGCCAAGGATCTCATCCCGTGAGCTTCACCGTCAGCGCGCGCGTCTCGGAGCGTTGCATCAGCTTCCGCCACAGCTCGATCCTGGGCGCGGTGGAGCAGGGCTGGTCGCTGATGACCGCCGGGATGACGGATGTCCGAATCACGGACGCGGACGGGCGCGTCCACTGCCCGGACGCCCTCCACCGGCACCTGTTCGGGCCGCGGGGCCAAGCGCTTGCCGAGGCGGCCATGACGAAGCTCGCGGCCTGAGCCGCGAACGTCGTTCCAAGGTTCGACCTCAGCGCTGAAGGGTCTTGCCACCGAAGGTCGAGAACGATTCGTCGATGACGCCGCGCTGAGCGGAATCGGCCTCGACGCGAACCTGGATCGCCCCGGTCAGCGCCGGCTCGCCCTCGGTTTCGGTCTTGTTGCGGCCATCCTCGAGATCGGCGCCGGCTTGCTCCGTGCCGGCGCTGTTGCGGTCGCCCGCCGAGACCACCATGATCGCCTTCCGGTCGATGCCGTGCTCCTGAACGAGGTGCTCCACGCTCATCTCGGCATCGCGACGGGTTTCGAAATCGGCGGTGAAGATCGGCGGCATTCCATGGCTCCATGCAGGGCGACGACGGTATCGGGTCCCTGTCAATCGAGCAGCGCTGGCGACGTTCCGCCCGAGCCTCAAGCCGGCTCGATGTAATGCGGGACGAAGAGGGCCGTGTTGGTCGTCACCGGACCGGCCCCTTCCCGGATACAGATCCCGGCCGGCGCGTCACCGACGATCCAAGATCCGACGAGCGGTCGCCGCCCGTCGAAGTTCGGCAGCGGCGCCAGCGCCTGGCAGATATGGCCTTCCGTCCCGTAGGGACCTTCGGGCTGCACGATCGTCACGCCGTTCTCGACCATCAGGATGTTGGCCCCTTCCCGTGACAGGAGCGGCTTGCGCACGAAGCTTTCTCCCAGGCGCGCCTTGGCCGGATCGGACTCGAAATAGGCCGGCAGCAGGTTCGGGTGGCCCGGCTCGCGCGCGTAGAGGTGCGGCAGCAGCCCCTTGTTCGACAGCACCGCTTTCCAGGGCGGCTCCAGGAAGCGGGTCCCGGTCCGACCGAGTTCCGCCGCGAAGGCATCCTGAAACGCCCACTCCCACGGGTAGAGCTTGAACAGCCGGCCGATCGGCACCGCGTGCCGATCGACGAAGCGGGCCTCCTCGTCGACGCCGATATCGGCAAGATCGAGGAACCGGCAATCGAGGCCGGCCTGCCGCGCGCAATCCTCCAGATAGGCCACGGTGCCGCGATCCTCGGGGGCATCCGCGAAAGCGGCGAAGGCCAGGGTGCCGTCCCCGGGCATCTGACGAAATTGTCCGATCAGTCGCTCGTGGACGGAGTTGAACTGGTCGGAGCCGGCCGGAAGACGGTCGCGCGCGAGCAGGTCCTCGAACCAGAGCCATTGGAACGCGCCGGTCTCGTAGAGGGCGGTCGGCGTGTCCGCGTTGTATTCCAGGAGCTTGGCCGGACCTGCGCCGTCATAGGCCAGATCGAGGCGCCCATAGAGCGATGGATCTCCACGGCGCCAGCTGTTGCGCACCACGTCCCAGACCTGCTCCGGAATCCGAAGGGAAGCGAGGATGCGCGCATCCTCGACGGCCGCATCGACGAAATCCAGGCAGAGGGCGTGCAGATCCGCGCTCGGCGCTTCGATGTCACCTTCGATCTCCGCCAGCGAGAACGCGTAGGCGTGGCTCTCCTGCCAGTACGGCAGGTCGTCCAGGGAGTGGAAGTGGAAGCCGTTGCGCGTCGCGGCGTCACGCCAGTCGGGACGTTCGCCGAGGAAGACGCGGCGCATCAACTGCCCCCGTGATGCGTGGTTTCCGGGTCGCCGCAGACCTCGCGTCCCGTCGCGCCAAAGCCTCCGAAGACCGTGCGGCGGACGGACGCCGCGGGCACCCTGGCGGCGCTGCTCGCCCCGTCGGCGGCCGGAGCGATCGGGCATCCCCAGCTCGTCCGGTAGCTCGCAGCGGATGCCAGGCCGAGGCCTCGTTGCGCGTCGGCATTCCGGAAGAGCGGTTGGGGTTCGAGCTTTTGCGCCGCCGTGAGCCCGACTGCGTAGGCCACCATCAGGGGGACGAAGGCATCGCCGCCCGGTTGCGGGGCCGCGTCCCGTCGCCGGCACTGCCCGATTCCGTGCTGGGCCTCACAAAGATCGAGCGTCGGATAGGTGGGTGCCGCCGTCGCATAAGTCCGAAGGGCCTCCGCATAATCGGCCCGGCATTCGTCGGCCGTCCGCACGCGGCCCGCGCTGCAGGCCTCCGCGTTCGGATAGATGCGAATGTCTTCCGTCCTTTGGCTCGGATCGATCCTCGCCAGGGCCACGGATGCCGCGCCCGCACCCGCCAGGAGGATCAGCGTCACCGTCTCGGAGCGCTTGAGGCTCCGACCCCGATCCGTCCCGCCCGTCTCGTCCTGCGAAGACATTCCCGTTCAGGCCGCGCATCGCGGCCAGCTCCTTGCCGGTCCAATGACCCAGCCGATTGCGGATGTGGTGACGCGCCTGACCGTCGGAAAGGGATCTCAGGACGTGATCCGAGACCGGTTCAGTAGGTCATCGCCGCCGCGTCGAGGATGCCGGCCGCGAGCGAGCTCGCTGCGAGCAGGGTCGCGGCCGCGGTCTCGCCGGCCTCGATGCGCCGGGACAGGTCCGGCAGGAGAAGGCGCGTCGCGAGATAGACCGTGACCTGCACGATGAGCGCCACCAGCCCCCAGACGATGCAATCGAGAATCGATTGCGCGTTGTGGATCGAGACGGCGAGCGGCAGCGTGTAGCCAACCAGGCTGCCGCCGAGCGCGATCGCCGCCGCGAGATTGTTCCGGCGGATCAGCGCGATCTCGCGATGCCCCGTCGCCTGAAGGTAGACGGCGAGGTAGACCGCGACCAGGCCAAGGGCGACCGCCAGGTAGGCCAGGAAAGGCCCCAGCCCCGCGATCGACGTCATGCGGAACCCCTCCGAGGCATCAGACCAGACGGCTCTGCACCATGGCGGCGCCGATGAAGCTCTCGAACAACGGGTGCGGCTCGAAGGGGCGCGACTTCAGCTCCGGGTGGAACTGCACGCCGATGAACCAGGGATGCCCGACATGCTCCACGGTCTCCGGCAGGAGCCCGTCCGGCGAAAGGCCGGAGAAGCGCAGGCCCTTCGCCTCCAGGCACTCGCGATAGGCCATGTTGACCTCGTAGCGGTGGCGGTGGCGCTCGGAGATGGCGGTGGTGCCGTAGATCTCGGCGATCTTCGAATCCGGGCGCAGGCTCGCCTGATAGGCTCCGAGACGCATGGTGCCGCCGAGGTCGCCGGCCGCGGCGCGGCGCTCAAGCTCGTTGCCCTTGAGCCACTCGGTCAGGAGGCCGACCACCGGCTCGGTCGTCTCGCCGAACTCGGTCGAGTTGGCGTCCGTGACGCCCGCCAGCGCCCGGGCCGCCTCGATCACGGCCATCTGCATGCCGAAGCAGATGCCGAAATACGGGATCTTGCGCTCGCGGGCGTAGCGGGCGGCGCGGATCTTCCCCTCGGCGCCGCGCTGGCCGAACCCGCCCGGCACGAGGATGCCGTGGATGCCCTCGAGGAACGGCGCGGGATCCTCGCGCTCGAACACCTCGGCCTCGATCCATTCGAGGTTCACCTTGACCCGATGGGCGATGCCGCCATGGGTCAGCGCCTCGGTCAGCGACTTGTAGGCGTCCTTGAGGCCCGTGTACTTGCCCACGATCGCGATCGAGACCTCGCCCTCGGGGTTCTTCACCCGCTCGGAGATGGTGCGCCAACGCGACAGGTCGGGCTCGTCCTGCGACGGCAGGCCGAAATGCGCCAGCACCTCGCGGTCGAGCCCGGCCTCGCGGTAGGAGAGCGGCACGTCGTAGATCGAGGCCACGTCGCGCGCCTCGATCACGGCGGTCTCGCGCACGTTGCAGAACAGGCCGAGCTTGCGCCGCTCGTCGGTGGGGATCGGCCGGTCGCAGCGGCAGAGCAGCATGTCGGGCTGGATGCCGATGGAGCGCAGCTCCTTCACCGAGTGCTGCGTCGGCTTGGTCTTCAACTCGCCGGCGGACGGGATGTAGGGCAGCAGCGTCAGGTGCACGAAGGCGGTGGCGCCGCGCGGCAGCTCCTGCCCGAGCTGCCGGATCGCTTCGAAGAACGGCAGGCCCTCGATGTCGCCGACGGTGCCGCCGATCTCCACCAGCACGAAGTCGAAGGCCTCGTTGCCTTCGAGGACGAAGTCCTTGATCGCGTTGGTGACGTGCGGGATCACCTGGATCGTCGCGCCGAGATAGTCCCCGCGCCGCTCCTTGGTGATGATGTCGAGGTAGATCCGCCCGGTGGTGATGTTGTCGGCCCGGGTCGCGGCGAGCCCGGTGAAGCGCTCGTAATGCCCGAGGTCGAGGTCGGTCTCGGCGCCGTCGTCCGTGACGAAGACCTCGCCGTGCTGCGTCGGGCTCATCGTGCCCGGATCGACGTTCAGGTAGGGGTCGAGCTTGCGCAGGCGGACCTTGTAGCCTCGCGCCTGCAGCAGGGCAGCGAGCGCTGCCGATGCGAGACCCTTACCGAGCGAGGAGACCACGCCGCCGGTGATGAATACGTACCGCGTCATGGGCCTCGGTCCATAAACAAGGGAAAACGATTCGCCAAACAGCAAAAACGCCTGTCCCCCGCGATGCGAGCGCATGCGCGGCGAGGACGTCGTTGCCTCGGCATTTCAACGAGGATCGGCGTCCAATCCCTTGGACGCCGCATCCCTCAACGAATTGTCCGCTCGGTCGACCCCGATGGATCCTGCGAACCCGTCGCCGCTACGCCTTCGCCGGGACGGGTGCCCGACGGGCCGGCGCGCGCTTCGTCAGCGCGACTGCGGTGCCTGCGGAACGGCCGGCTGGGCCGGCGCGGTCTCGGGCACCTGAGCAGGAGTACCGGGCTGGGCCGGCGTGCCGGGCTGGCCGCCGCTCTGGCCCCGGAGGGTGTCGAGCAGGTTGCCGGCATTCGGCTGCGTCGCCGGCTGGCTGGTCCCGGTGCCTTCCAGGATCGAGCGCGGCGCAGCACTCCGATGGGACAGGATCGCCAGCGCCATGCTGGTGGTGAAGAACAGCGCAGCGAGGATGGCAGTCGCCCGCGTCAGGGCGTTGGCCTGGCCGCGACCGGTCATGAACCCGGCGACGCCACCGCTGCCGCCGCCGCCGAGGCCGAGGCCGCCCTCGGAGCGCTGGAGCAGGACCACGGCGATGAGGCCGAGGACGACGATGAGGTGGATCGAGATCAGAACGGTCTGCATCGGGTTTCCGGAAGATTCACCAACCGCATGCCGGCTCCGAAGGGATGGAACAGGAACGGGAGCACCACGGGCCGGAGAGTCCTGGCACCGTCGACATATCCGCGGGGCCATACACCAGATGGCCCCGCGCGCCAACTGGACCGATGCGCCGTCGGGACACCGGACAATGGGAAAATCCGAGGAAGAGCACTGTCCCCATCGGGGCTGGCCGGGTCTATGCTGGCTCCGGACCGAATTCTGTCACGCCTTGCCTTCAGAGGGCGGGGCGCCGAATCCCCCCTTGCGGAAGGCGAACGTCTTGGCCAAGCACCGTTCATCCGTACTCGGAGCCCTGCTCGGCTTCGTCCTCGCCCTTCACTGTCTCGTCGCGCTCCCGGTGCGGGCGGCCGGTCCCGAGGTGGAGGTCGAGGCGGCGGTCGATGCCCTGACGCAGGCCATGCTGGCCGCGGATGGGACGGCACTGGACGCGCTGGTCCTCGATGGTCTGAGCTACGGCCATTCGAGCGGCGCCGTGCAGGACAAGTCCGCCTTCGTGGAGGCGCTGACCAGCGGACGCTCCCGTTTCCCCACGATCACCCTGACGAACCGCACCGCCTCCGTCGTCGGGGATGACGCGGTGGTCCGCCACGTCTTCGACGGAGAGACCGTCGCGAACGGCAAGACCGGACCCGTGCATATCGGCGTGCTTCAGGTCTGGCATCGGGACAACGGTCGCTGGCGGCTGCTGGCACGCCAAGCCTTCAAGTTGTAAGGGGCCGTCGCGCCGGGAGGCTCAATCTCGGCGCCGATAGCGATAGCCGTAGAGAGTGCGGGAAAACCCGAGGCCGGCATACAGGGCACGGGCCGGCGCGTTCTCGGCGACCACCTGCAGGCAGGCCCCAGTCGCTCCCCGACGCCGCGCCCAGGCCATCAGGGCCAGGATCAGGCTGCGCGCGTGTCCCGCCCGGCGGTGGGCCGGATGAGTCGCCACGGATTCGAAGACGAGGATGCCGCGGTGCACGGCGCCGTAGGCGACGGCCACCGTGACGTCCGCTTCGACCCGCCGGGCAAACATCCTCGGCAGGATGAGGCAGTCGATCGAGGCGCGGTAGCTCGTCGAGGCGGCGTCCGACACCACCCCCTCGCAGGCCGCCCGCGCCGTCAGCCACGCCGCGTCCGGGGCGTCGGCGAGACGAACGTTCTCGAAGGGGCCGGTCTCGCGCGCAGAAAGCTCGGCGAAGAGCGTGCAGGTCTCGCCCTCCCGGCCAAACCCGAGATCGTCGAGGATGAGATCCATCTCCGGCACGAGATCGGGCACCCGGACGATCATTGGCCGACCGAGGCTGCGGTAGACGGTCTCCGCCTCGGCGATGACGACGGCGGGGTCGTCGCGCCATCCGCGCAGGGGATTGAGCGAGTTCGTCCGCCGCGTCGGGCCGCCGGACGCCCGCAGCATCCAGCCGCCGAGGGCGATCTCGAGCGGCGAAGGCCGGGCGTTGCGGCAGGCCTCCTCGACGGCCCAGGCACGATCCTCGTCCGACCGCCAGATCATCTCAGCCGTCGGGTCATCGACGTGGACTCCGTCATCGAGGTGGACTCTCCTGCACGACCGCTCGGAACCGCGACCGCGAAGCGTCCCGACAGCCGATCAGCGCAGGTAGGCGCGGGCGATGCCGAGGAAATCGTCGGCGACGAGGCTGGCGCCGCCCACCAAGGCGCCGTCGACGTTCTCGACGGCCATCAACTCGCGGGCGTTGCTCCGCTTGACGGATCCGCCGTAGAGGATTCGCACCGCCTGCGCCTCGGCGCCGATCAGCTGCCCCAGCATCTCGCGCAGCGAGGCGTGGACCTCGGCGATGTCGGCGGGGGTCGGGGTCAGACCGGTACCGATCGCCCAGACCGGCTCGTAGGCGATGACCGTGTCCTTCGCCGTGGCTCCCTTCGGCACACCGATCGCGAGCTGCGCGCGGACGATGTCGAGGGTCCGGCCCTCCTCGCGCTCCTCCTTGGTCTCGCCGACGCAGATGATGCCGCAGAGGCCGGCGCGGCGGGCGGCGAGCGCCTTGGCGTGGACGCCGTCATCGGTCTCGTGATGGTAGGCCCGGCGTTCGGAATGGCCGACGATGACGTAGGAGGCGCCGAGATCGGCGAGCATCTCGGCCGAGATGCTGCCCGTGAAGGCGCCGCTCGGCTTCGCGTGCAGGTTCTGGCCACCGATGGCGATGGGCGATCCGTAGGTCGCCGCGACGCACGAGGCGATCAGCGTGGAGGGCGGGCAGATCAGGACGTCGACGGTCTCGAGGAGGTCGGCGGTCAGGCCATTGCGGACGGCCTCGACCACGGCAACCGAGCTGCGCAGCCCGTTCATCTTCCAGTTGCCGGCAACCAACGGCCGTCGCCCCGACTTCGTCATCCCATTCCTCACTGATATGGCTTCGCTTCGCGGTTGCGCCGGCCCTAACAGAGCCTCCTGGGCGGCGCAAACCGCGAACGCCCTTTGCGGTGACAGCGCGGATGGTCTATCGCGAGCGGCTTTCCCAGAAACGACGGGCGCTCCCGGCGCCCACCCGACGGGTACCCGGACGTCCGATGCTGCAGAACATGCGCAAGGCCAGCCAGCACTGGCTCGGCAAGATCATCCTCACGGTGGTCTTCACCTTCCTGATCGCCGGCGTGGCGATCTTCGGCGTCGAGGAGTTCTTCCGCGCGGGCTCGTCCACCAGCGTGGCCACCGTCGGTCGGGCGCAGATCTCCGCGGAGACCGTGCGCAGCGCCTACCAGAACCAGCTTCAGCGCTACCAGAGCCAGACCCGCCGGACCCTGACGCCGGATCAGGCCCGGGCGCTCGGCATCGACCGGCAGGTGTTGGCGCAGCTCGTCAGCGAGGCGTCCCTCGATCAGCAGACCGCCGCCCTCGGCCTGAGCATACCCGACGCGGCCGTGCTGCGGGCGATCCAGGAGGAGAAGAGCTTCCAGGGCGCCGACGGCAAGTTCGATCCCGCCCTGTTCTACCAGACGCTTCAGCGCGCCGGCATCAACGAAGCCACCTTCGTGCGTGAGCAGCGCGCCGTCGCCGCCCGTCTGCAGCTCGCCGAAGCCGTCGCGGCCGACCTCCACGTTCCCGAGGCCCTGCGCGAAGCCGTCCACCGCTACACCACGGAACGCCGGTCGGTCGCCCTGATGATGCTGCCGCCCTCCGTGGCCGGCGACGTCCCGGCCCCCTCGGAAGACGCGGTGAAGGCGTATTACGAGGAGAACAAATCCGCGTTCCGCGCGCCGGAAACGCGCGCCGTCACCCTGCTGGTTCTCGACCCGCAGGCGATGGCCAAGCCGGAGGCCGTGACCGCCGAGGACGTCGCCAAGCGCTACGATTCCGAGAAGGGCCGCTACGGCACGCCGGAGCGCCGCACGATCCAGCAGATCGTCTTCCCGGATCAGGCCGCCGCCGAGGCGGCCCGCAAGGCGGTCGAGTCCGGCGAGAAGCCGTTCGAGGCGGTGGCCGCCGAGACCGGCGCCGATCCGAAGAACCTCTCGCTCGGCACCCTGTCGAAGGCCGAGCTGTTCGATCCCGCCGTGGCGGACACCGCCTTCAGCCTGCCGGTGAACACGATCAGCGCTCCGGTGAAGGGCCGCTTCGGCACCGTCCTGCTGCGCGTCACGGCCATCGAACCGGAGACGGTCAAGCCGCTGGCCGACGTTTCGGCCGACATCGCCAAGACCATCGCCCTGGAGCGCGCCGCCAGCGGGATCGACACGGCGCATGACGCGATCGAGGATCAGCGCGCGAATTCGAAACCCCTGGCCGACATCGCGAAGGAGCGCGACCTGCCATTGCGGACCATTCCGGCCGTCAGCGCGCAGGGTCTCGATCCCGCGGGCAGGACCGTCGAGGGTATCCCGGATCGCGACACCACCCTGACGGCCCTGTTCCGGGCCGAGATGGGCGGCGACAACGAGCCCCTGCGCACGAAGACCGGCGGCTACGTCTGGTACGACGTGACGAGCATCGACCGCGCCCACGACAAGCCCCTGGACGAAGTCCGCGACGAGGTCGTCACGCGCTGGCGCGCGGCCGAGGTCCAGAGCCGGCTCCTGGCGAAGGCCAAGGAGTTGTCGGCGCGCCTCGACAAGGGCGAGACCGTCGAGGCGATCGCGTCGGAAGCCGGTCTGAACGTCCAGACCCTGACCGATCTGGCCCGCAACCAGGCGCAGGGAGACCTGACGGCCGAGGTGGTGAACCGCGTCTTCGCGACGGCCGTCGACAAGTCGGCCTCGGCCGAGGCCGGCGAGAGCCGCGCCCTGTTCAAGGTCACCGCAGCATCGATGCCGGCCTTCGTGACCGGTTCGCCGGAGGACGAGGCGATCACCAAGCGCTTCCAGCCGACCATCGCCGACGACGTCCTCGGCGAGTACATCGGCGATGTGCAGACCTCGGTGGGCGTGACCATCAACCAGGCCGCCTTCCGTCGGGCGATCGGCGGCGGCGAGTACTGATCCGCCGATGACCCAGGAGCCAGACTTCCAAGAATCAGCCTTGCAGGAATCAGCCCTGCAGCAATCAGCCCTGCAGGAACCGGGCTTGCAGGAACCGGCCTTTCCGGCCTTCGCGGACGCCTACGGCGCGGGTCGTCCGACGCTCCTCAGCCTCACCCTCGTGGCGGATCTGGAGACGCCGGTCGCCGCCTTCCTGAAGCTGCGGGCGCAGCACGCCGGCACGGCCTTCCTCCTCGAATCCGTCGAGGGCGGCGTGGTGCGCGGGCGCTACTCGATGATCGGCCTCGATCCCGACCTGGCCTGGCGATGCCGCGACGGACGCCCGGAGATCGCCCGGGGTCCCGACCTGTCGGCGTTCACGCGCGAGGATGCCGCGCCCCTGGCGAGCCTGCGGGCTCTGATCGCCGAAAGCGCCATCGGGGCCGACGCCGACACCGATGTGCTGCCGCCGATGGCGGCCGGCCTGTTCGGCTATCTCGGCTACGACATGGTCCGCGCCATGGAGACGCTCGGCACGCCCAATCCCGATCCCATCGGGGTGCCCGACGCGATCCTGGTGCGCCCGCGCGTCATGGTGGTCTTCGATTCGGTGCGCGATCTCATCACGGTGGTCGGCCCGGTGCGTCCGGCGCCCGGGATCGGCGCCCGCGCAGCCTACGAGGCGACGCTCGGACGGCTCGAGCGCGTGGCGGAGATCCTCGAAGGTCCCCTCCCCGTCGAGGCACGCATCGACCCGCGCGCCATCGCGCATCCCGAGCCCGTCTCGAACACCACGCCGGACGCGTACCTGGCGATGGTGGCCCGGGCCAAGGAGTACATCGTCGCGGGCGACGTCTTCCAGGTGGTGCTGTCCCAGCGCTTCGAAGCCCCCTTCACCCTGCCGGCCCTGGCCCTCTACCGCTCGCTGCGGCGGACCAACCCGGCCCCGTTCCTGTGCTACCTCGACTTCGAGGATTTCCAGCTCGTCTGCTCCTCGCCGGAGATCCTGGTGCGGGTGCGGGACGGGCGCGTCACCATCCGGCCGATCGCCGGAACGCGCCGGCGCGGGGCCGACCCGGCCGAGGACAAGGCCCTGGCGGAGGAGCTGCTCGCCGATCCGAAGGAGCGCTCCGAGCACCTCATGCTGCTCGACCTCGGCCGCAACGACGTCGGCCGCGTCGCGCGCATCGGCAGCGTCACGGTGACGGGCTCGTTCTTCCTCGAATTCTACAGCCAGGTCATGCACATCGTCTCGAACGTCGAGGGCGAGCTCGACCCGAAGCACGATGTCCTGGCGGCGCTGGCCGCCGGCTTCCCGGCCGGCACGGTCTCGGGCGCGCCCAAGGTGCGCGCCATGGAGATCATCGACGAACTGGAGCGCGAGAAGCGGGGTCCCTATGGCGGCTGCATCGGCTATTTCGGCGCGCGCGGCGAGATGGACACCTGCATCGTGCTGCGCACTGCGCTCGTGAAGGACGGCCGCATGCACGTCCAGGCCGGCGCCGGCATCGTGTACGATTCCGACCCCGCCTCCGAACAGCAGGAATGCGTCAACAAGGCCAAGGCGCTGTTCCGCGCGGCGGAGGACGCGGTGGTGTTCGCGAGCCGGGCGCGGCGGGGACAGTAGCGGGACG
Organism: Methylobacterium sp. Leaf104; assembly: GCF_001422885.1. Classification (GTDB taxonomy): domain Bacteria; phylum Pseudomonadota; class Alphaproteobacteria; order Rhizobiales; family Beijerinckiaceae; genus Methylobacterium. Next base: position 264,024 of record NZ_LMMZ01000037.1, read on the forward strand.
GCGCGGGGACGTGTTGACCCCCCGGAGGAGTCCGGTCAAACCGCTCCTATGCCCGCGCGTGAGCCGCCCATGTCCGACGTCCTCGTCATCGACAACTACGATTCCTTCACGTGGAACCTCGTCCACCTGATCGGTCCGCTCTGCGGCTCGATCGACGTGGTGCGCAACGACGCGATCGGCACCGAGGAGATCCGTGCGCGCCGGCCCGACGCCGTGGTGCTGTCGCCCGGCCCCTGCTCGCCCAACGAGGCCGGGATCTGTCTCGACGTGGTCAAGGATCTCTCGGCCGAGATCCCGATCTTCGGGGTTTGCCTCGGCCTGCAGGCCATCGGGCAGGCCTTCGGCGGCGACGTCGTGCGGGCGCCGACCCCCATGCACGGCAAGGTCTCCAGCATCCAGCACCGGGCCTCCGGCATCTTTCGCGGCCTCAACGGGCCCTTCGACGCGACCCGGTACCATTCCCTCGTGGTGGCGCGCGGCGGCTGTCCGGCCGACCTGAACGTCACGGCGGAAGCCGACGGCCTGATCATGGGGCTTCAGCACGCCCACCTGCCCGTGCACGGCGTGCAGTTCCACCCGGAGAGCATCCTCTCGCACCACGGATCGCAGATCCTGCGGAATTTCCTGGACATCGCGGCGGCGTGGAACGCGGCGCGTGACAAGGGTCGCAACGGCGTGCATTGACGGGACACGTCACCCGTCAGGAACAATCCCGGTCCTTCGCACCGAGTCTGCGCACCCGAGTCTCATGGAATCCTTCAAGCCCCTCCTCGCGAAGGTCGCCGCGGGTGCGAGCCTCACGCGCGACGAGGCCCGCCGGGCCTTCGACGACCTGCTCTCGGGCGACGTCACGCCGGTCCAGGCCAGCGCCTTTCTCGTCGCCCTCAAGGTCCGCGGCGAGGCGCCGGACGAGATCGTCGGCGCCGTCGAGGCGATGCGGGCGCGGATGCTGCCGGTCCAAAGCGTCCCGGGTGCGGTCGACGTGGTCGGCACCGGCGGTGACCACTCGGGCAGCTACAACGTCTCGACCCTGGCCGCCATCGTCACGGCCGCGTGCGGCGTGCCCGTGGCCAAGCACGGCAACCGGGCCGCCACCTCCCGCTCGGGCGCGGCCGACGTGCTCGCGGCCCTCGGCGTGCGGATCGGGCTCTCTCCCGACGCGCTGAGCCTCTGCCTGGCGGAGGCGGGCCTGTGCTTCATGTTTGCGCAGACGCACCACGCCGCCATGCGTCACGTGGCGCCGGTGCGGGCCGAACTGCCGACCCGAACGATCTTCAACATGCTCGGCCCCCTGGCCAACCCGGCCGGCGTGCGGCGCCAGCTCTTCGGGGTGTCGTCCGCGGCCTGGGCCGAGCCGCTGACCGACGTGTTGGCCCAGCTCGGCAGCGACCGGGTCTGGACCGTGCACGGCAGCGACGGCCTCGACGAGATCACCGTCACGGGTCCCACCGCCGTCGTGGCGCTGGAAGGCGGCCGGGTCTCGCGCTTCACCATCGACCCGCGCGAGGTCGGCCTGCCGCTGCACGGGCTCGAGGCCCTGCGCGGCGGCGATCCGGCGCACAACGCCGCCGCCCTCGCACAAGTCTTGGACGGGGCGCGAAACGCCTATCGCGACATCGCGGTGCTGAATGCCGGTGCCGCCCTGGTCGTCGCGGAGGCCGCGCAATCCCTCGCCGAAGGCGTCGCGCGCGCCGGCGAAGCCCTCGACAGCGGCGCCGCGCGCGCCACACTAGACACGCTGGTCCGCCTCTCGAACCTTCGCTCGAACGCTTGAAAGCCCGTCATGTCCGAGCCTAAGCCCGGGTCCGTCTCCGACATCCCTCCCACGGAGCGGAAGGATGTGCTGGCCCGCATCGAGACCTACAAGCGGCGCGAAATCGCAGAGGCGAAGCTGCGCGTTCCGCAGACCAAGCTCGAGAGGCGCATCGCCGACGTCTCGGCCCCGCGCGGCTTCGCCGACGCCATCGCGGCGCATATCGCCCAAAAGCGGCCGGCGCTGATCGCCGAGGTGAAGAAGGCCTCTCCGTCGAAGGGCTTGATCCGAGCCGACTTCGACCCGGCGGTGCTCGCCGCCGCCTACGAGGCCGGCGGCGCCACCTGCCTGTCGGTCCTCACGGATACGCCTTCATTCCAGGGCAAGCCCGAATACCTGACCGAGGCGCGGGCAGCCTGCTCCCTGCCTGTCCTGCGCAAGGACTTCCTGTTCGAGCCCTACCAGGTCTTCGAGGCGCGGGCCTGGGGGGCCGACTGCATCCTCGTCATCATGGCCTGCCTCGACGACGAGGAGGCTGCCGCCCTGGTCGAGACCGCGCACGACCTCGGCATGGACGTCCTGGTCGAAGTGCACGATTCCGAAGAACTGGCGCGGGCCATCCCGCTCGGCACCCGGCTCGTGGGCATCAACAACCGCAACCTGAAGACCTTCGAGGTCTCGTTCGAAACGGCGATCCGCCTTGCCGAGGGTGTGCCGGCCGATCGGATCGCCGTGGCCGAGAGCGGGATCGCCGGACATGCCGACGTGGTCCGCCTCGCCGAGAGCGGCCTCGACACCATCCTGGTCGGCGAGAGCCTGATGCGCGAGGCCGACGTCACCGCCGCCACCCGCCGCCTGCTCTTCGGCGACACGAAGGCCTGAGGACGCCGATGGCCGAGCTCACGCATCTCGACGCCTCCGGCGCGGCCAACATGGTCGATGTCTCGGAGAAGGACGCCACCACGCGAACCGCGCGGGCGACCGGCTCGGTGATCATGCTGCCCGAGACCCTGCGGCTGATCCGGGAAGGCGATGCCAAGAAGGGCGACGTCATCGGCACGGCGCGGCTCGCCGGCATCATGGCCTCGAAGCGAACCCACGAGCTCATCCCCCTCTGCCATCCCCTTCTGCTCGCGAAGGTCCGGGTGGATTGCGAGCCCGATGACCGGCTGCCGGGCCTCCGAGTGACGGCGGAGGTGAAGGTCCTCGGACCGACCGGCGTCGAGATGGAGGCCCTGATGGCCGTCTCGGTGGCCTGCCTGACGATCTACGACATGGTGAAGGCGGCCGATCGGGGCATGCGCATCGAGGGCATCCGCCTGCTGGCCAAGGATGGCGGGCGCTCCGGCCCCTACCGCGCCGAGGACGAGGCTTGAGCGACGCACCACCGAAGGACAAGGTCTCCGGGGCGAAGGTCTCCGGGGGCATGATCCCGGTCGCCGAGGCTCTGTCGCGGGTCCTCGCGGCGATCCCGGGTCCGGTCGAGGCGGAAACCGTCCCGATCGCGCAGGCGGCCGGGCGCACGCTTGCGGCGGATGTGCGGGCAACCCGCACGCAGCCGCCCTTCCCGGCCTCGGCCATGGATGGTTACGCCGTCCGCAGTGCTGACCTCGCCGAGGCTCCCGCGACCCTTCGGCTCGTCGGCACCAGTTCGGCCGGCCACGGCTTCGCCGGTTCCGTGAAGGGTGGGGAAGCCATCCGGATCTTCACCGGCGCGCCCGTGCCGGAGGGCGCCGACGCGATCCTGATCCAGGAGAATGCCGAGGCGACGTCGGAGACGGTCACCGGACGGGAGCCGGTACTCCGCGGGCGCTTCATCCGCCCGAGCGGACTCGATTTCCGAGCGGACGATCGGCTGCTCGCCGCCGGCGACACGCTGGATCCACGTCGGATCGCCCTCGCGGCGGCGGGGGGCCACGGCACGCTGTCGGTCCGGCGGCGCCCGCGCGTGGCGATCCTCGCCACCGGGGACGAACTGGTCGCGCCGGGAGATCCGGCGCGGTGGGATCAGATCGTCGCCTCGAACGGGCTCGCCGTGGCGGCCCTGGTCCGGGAGGCCGGCGCCGAGGCGATCGATCTCGGGATCGCAGGCGACACGCTGGCCGCCCTGGACGATGCGATCCTTCGGGCCGTCGCAGCGGACGCCGATCTCCTGATCACGCTGGGGGGCGCATCCGTCGGCGACCACGACCTGGTGCAATCGGCCCTGCGGACCCGCGGTCTGGAACTCGGCTTCTGGCGCGTCGCCCTGCGTCCCGGAAAACCCCTGATGCATGGCCGGCTCGGCCGCATGGCGGTCCTCGGGCTCCCCGGCAATCCCGTCGCCTCGGTGGTCTGCGGGCTGCTGTTCGTCGTGCCGGCGATCCGCGCCCTCCTCGGCGATCCGCGCGCGTCCGCCGACCTGTCCGAACCGGCCATCCTCGGCCATGACCTACCCGAGAACGACCTGCGCCAGGATTATCTCCGGTCGCGGATCGAGACGGACCCCGGCAGGATTCCGGTGGTCCATCCCGAAAATCGGCAGGATTCCTCGATGCTCTTCATCCTGGGGTCGGCCGAGGCCTTGCTGATCCGGGCTCCGCACGCGCCGGCCGCCAAGGCCGGCGATCCCTGCCGTATCCTGCGGCTCGATCGGCGTCTTCTCTGAGCGTCGGACGGGGTCAGACGAGGTAGAGCGTCGTCTCGGCCCGGAAGACCCGCGGGCAGTGCGCGGCGTCGATCCAGGCCCGGGCCTGATCGAGACTGATGCTGCGGGCGTCGGCGATGTCCTGCAGGGTCATCCAGCGTGACGACATGATTGGCTCCCTCGTGGTCGAGGAGGCAACGGCCCGAGGGTCCGTTTTGTTTCTCGGATTCGTGGAGACGCCGGGGCGCTCAGCGCAGGTACGTCACGCTGTAGAGCGTGCGGCGCAGGGCTTCCTCGTCGACCCAGACCCGGCCGTTCTCGCAGGCCTCGCGCATGCCCGGACGCATGCGGGCGCAGTACTCGCCGGTGTTGTCCTGCACTCGGTACTCGCAGCGTCCGCCGACCTTTCGCCGGCCGATGACCGGGCTGGCATGATCGGCGTGGATGTCCGGATCCTTGGGATCACGGTCCTCGAGAAGGTACCAGCTGTAGCCGATGGTCGGCACGCGGCCGTGGTCGAGGGCGTAATCGATCATCGCCAGGATACGGCCGATCGCACGCGGGCTCGGCAGGGTGCCGGAATCGCGCATCTCGACGAACTCGGCCTGATTGGCCGCAACCCGGTAGGAGACCGGCAGCAGCGGCACCGGCAGGGGGACGCGCCGGCAGCGCGCCTCAACATGGGCGATCCAGCCCGCATTGAAGGTGTCCGTCTGCGGGTGGCGCAGGTGCGGAACCGTGCCGGCGAGGCTGCGGAAGCACATCGGCCGCGGCGCGAGGCGGCTGCGGTAGCGCAGGCGCCGCAGGACCGGATTGACGTAGCGGTAGCCATCGTTGGAGGGCAGGTCGCGGTCCTCGCACAAGCCGCCGATGTTGTAGAGGAGCGCGGCCGTGTCCTCCTCGCCGCCCTCGATCTTGTCGAAGTAGGGCAGCAGCTTCGGATTGCCGACATTGGACATCTCGGCGGCATTGCGGCTCCAGGCGATGTCGGCCCGCCAATTCGGATGCGCCTTCAGGTGGTCGCGAAGGGCCGGGATCGTCGCCAGGCGCTCCGGGTCGGCGAAGTAGTACTTCGTCGCGACGTCGAGGGGAGCGATCTGGCGCCCCAGCCGGTGCGAGATCATATCGGCGGTGGCGTAGGCAAAACAGATCGCGCTCTCGCCCTGGTTCAGGGGCATCTCGCGCGGCGACGGCGACACGGCGACGTCGCGCGTTCCTTCATGCGCTTCGAAGGGGATGCTGGTCTCGACGGACGCGCAGGTGGCATTGCGTGCATAGGTCGGGTGCAGCGGCAGGATGCGGGCATCGACCTGCGCCCGGGCGACCGTCGTCCCGGCGACCAGCGAGGCCAGCAGCGCGGCGGTCGAGGCCGCCTTGCGGATGCGGAGGACCTGTCCAAGCCGTGACGGCCCCATCGGTCAGTCCTTCCGGCGCAGGCGGCTCGCGAAGAACCCGTCCAGTCCGCCGCGCAGGTCCGGCGTCGCGCCATTGAGGTGTGCGGGCAGCGTTCGCAGGTCCCCCGCGGCATCGATCGGGTCCGACAACCCGCCGAGTTCCGCGGCTTCGATGGGCACGCGTTCGAAACCCGGGTTGCGGGCGAGGAAGGTCGCGACCTGATACTCGCCCTCCTCTCGCTCCAGCGAGCAGGTGCAGTAGACGAGGCGCCCGCCGGGCCGCACCAGGGCAGCGGCCTTGTCGAACAGGCGCTTCTGCAGCCCGATCAGGCGACTGATGTCGCTCTCCGTCTTCGTCCAGGCCACGTCCGGGTGGCGTCGCAGGGTGCCGGTGGCCGAGCACGGCGCATCGAGCAGGACGGCGTCGAAGGTCGGGTCTTCCGGCAGCGCCAGGGCGTCGCCGATGCGGATCTCCGCCTCCAGTCCGAGGCGGGCGAAGTTCTGCGAGAGGCGTTCCAGGCGCGGACCCGACCGGTCCACGGCCAGCACCGAGGCACCGGCGGCGGCGAGCTGCGCGGTCTTGCCGCCGGGCGCGGCACAGAGGTCGGCGACGCGCTCGCCAGGACGCACGGAAAGAAGTCGAGCCGGCAGCGCGGCGGCAGCGTCCTGCACCCACCACTGACCTTCGGAATAGCCCGGCAGATCGGCGACGGAGGCGTGAACGTCGTGCAGGCGCACGCTCCCCGTCGGCAGGGCGACGCCGCCGAGACGTTCCGCCCACTCGGCCGCCGATCCCCGCACGGTGATGTCGAGGGCCGCGCCCTGAAGATGGGCCGCCGCGATGGCGCGGGCCGTGTCCGCCCCATAGGCGGCCTGCCAGCGGCGCGCGAGCCAGTCCGGCGTGTTGTCGGACAGGGGATCGCCGGGATCGGCCACGATCTCGGCGCGCTCGCGCACGATCCGGCGGAGCACCGCATTGACGAGGCCCGAGAGGTGCTGAAGCTGCGGATCGGCCTTGGCGAGGCGCACGCCGAGGTCGACGGCGGCGTGGTCGGGCACGTTGAGGTCGAGGATCTGCACGGCACCGGTCGCCAGGAGCGCCACGAGGCGCGGCTGGTCCTCGGGCAGTCCCTGCGACATCCGCTCGGCGAGCACCCGGCGCAGGAAGCCGAGGCGACGGAAGCTGGCGGTGGCGATGGCGCGGGCGAGGCCCGCATCGGCGGCGTCCAGTCCGGCGTTTCGGCTCGCCTGAGCCAGGGCATCCTCCAGGGCGAAGCCGCGGGTCTTGCCGATGAGGTCGGCCACCGCGCCGTGGGCCACCTGCCGGGCCGCCAGGCCAGCGACGGTGCGGTCGATCGGCGCCGTCGGCGCATCCGTGTTGCGGCGTATCGCCATGAATGCCACTTCCTAAACTCAGGAGCCCGTTCGCGACGGGCCGATCTCCGATGCCCTTCCACCCGACACACCGAGATGCAAGCCATGACCGCCACGGAACCGACGGAAATCACCGCCGATGAGGCGCCGGCCGAGCGCCGCCCGTTGACCCCGGAGGCGGCACGGGCGCTGGCCGAGGCGGCGGAGCGGCGCGCGGCGATCGACGCCCACGCGGCCGAAATCGCGGCGAAGCGGGAGCGCCAGGGCCGCGGCGGCCTGGAGCCGGTGCGCTACGACGACTGGGAGATCAAGGGCATCGCCGTCGACTTCTGAGGACGCTTGGCCGCCGGAACGACGGAGGTCCCCTCCCGTTGTTCCGGCCACGAGCAGAACGGGAGGGACGACGACATGGTGATCAAGGTTTCGAGCCGGAACGCGGGCGAGGGCGCACACGGCGAGGTCGCCCTGGCGCGCGGCCAGACGGTCGCGATGCGGATGTGGCGCGACGAAGCGCCCGGTTCCGACAAGCCCCTGTCGAGGAGCCCCTACGACACGGTGGGCTACGTCGTCGCCGGCAGGGCCGAGTTGGTGGTCGAAGGCGAGACGGTCCTCCTCGAACCCGGTGATTCCTGGCTCGTGCCCGAGGGCGCCGAGCACACCTACCGCATCCTGGAATCCTTCACGGCGATCGAGGCGACGTCGCCGCCGGCGCGATGACGCGGCGCTACCGTCCCGGTCCCGGCTTGATCGAACCCGTGAGAGCCGGCTCGTGAGGCGGGGACTCGACCGTGTTCTGGCTCTTTCGGTCGACGATGTTGGCCGAATACAGGGAACCGGCCGCCAGAAGCCCAATCGCGAGTATCGCCTTCACGGTGATCCAGAGCCGATCGAGGGCTGCGCGCATGATCCATCCCCGAGGTTGCACCCAGGGTGCGTCCATCGGGTTAGGGTCGGCTTAACGACGCGGGACGTTCAGGCGGGTCCGGCGGCCGGGGTTCCGCAGGCGTAACAGAAGCGTTCGAAGGTGCTCTTGCGGTGGGTGCAGGCCGGACAGCGCTCGAACACGCCGATCCCGCAATGCGGGCAGAAGTTCGCCTCCGGATTGGTGAGGTCGACGGGCCGTTCGCAGCCGGGGCAGACCTTCTTGGCGAGACGCAGCAGGGCCTGGTCGGTCGCGATCTCCGTCCGGCGCTCCTCGTTGGGGCGCGCCTCGGCCGCCTTCTGGCGCTCGTTGTAGGCGTGCAGGGCGTTGATCGCGGCGCGCCCGATGACGAGGGTCAGGATCACCCCGACGCCGTACTGCACGTAGCCGCCGTAGCTCGGCAGATAGGGCACGAGTTCGACGAAGAACGCGAAGGCCGCGGCGAAGGCGAAACCCCAGACGAAGGGCCAGTTGCGCGTGTGGCGCCGCTTCAGCAGCAACCAACCGGCCAAGGCCAGCAGCGGAAGCGTGAGGGCGAGTCGATAGCCGAAGACGCGCAGTTCCTGGTCGCGCTCGGCCGCGTCGAGTTTCGCCTGAGCCGCTTCGCGCAAGGCCCCGTCGATCCGCTCCTGGGCCTCCTCACGCTCCGCGAGGCCGAGCTGGGTGCTCGCCCGCTCCTCCAGGCGCTCCTCGATGGTGCGTTCGGCACTCTTCAGGGTATCGAGCTGCTGCGTGCGGGCCACCAGGCCCGGATCCTGGTCGACCCGCTGAGTGGCATCGCGCGTCTTGAGCCAATTGGCGAACGTCTCCTGCGCGGCCTCGGAGGCGGACCGGGCGGCCGCGAGGGCAAGCTGGTCCTGCTCCGTCCGGCGCCGGTTGTCCGCCTGCTCGCGGCGGATCTGCCGCAAGGCTTCGGCGGCCGGCCGCGCCTGATCCGCGTCGAGGAACTGATCGAGGCTATAGCGATGCTCGACCTGTGGCAGATCGCCGACGACGAGGGATCCGAGGCCGATCAGGAACCAGGCGAAGAGGATCGCGACCAGCCAGAGCAGGAACGTGAACCAGCGTTCGGAGAGCCTACGACCGGATGCCATGTCGGAAACCTTGTTCGGCGATGACGCGCACCTTCGTCGGTGCGTCTTGCCTGCCTAGCAGAGACCGACACCTCCCGGTGGCCCGAAGTCGGCCGGCTGAGGGGAAAATGCCGCTGGCGTGATCGATTCCGCCGCTTCGGCCAAGGGAACGAACCATGCGCAAGGGGCGTCATCCTTCGACCCTGAGACGTCGAGGAGACCGCCATGGACGATGATCGCGTTTGGTCGTTCGAAAAGAGCTTGTGGACCGGAGATGCCGACCATTACCGGGAACTGGTCGACGACGAATGCCTGATGGTTCTGCCGACGCCGCCATTCGTGCTCAGCGGGACGCAGGCCATCGAGGCCGTCGCCGCGACGCCGCGCTGGTCGAACATCGAGATCTCCAAGGGGCAGATCGCGCGTCCGCAAGAGGGGCTCATCATCGTCGCCTACAATGCGAAGGCGTCGCGCGACGACGAATCCTACGAGGCCAACTGCACCTCGACGTACCGGCGGATCGCGCACGAGGTGTGGCGCGTCGTACAGCACCAGCAGACACCGCCCCTCGCCATCCCGGCCGTCGACGGCTGATCGGCACGCGCATCCGCTCACCGAGAGAAGGTGAGCCGGGACGGCAGCGGTTGACGGGGCATTCCGCCGATGCGGGTGCCCCGTTCGTCTTCATTCAGATGGCGTATCGGACCCGCGGCGCAGGGCATGCATTCCGAGCATCACGGTCTCGACCACGGCCCTGGTGTATTCCTCGATGGCATCTTCCGAAGTCCCGATGTCGCGAAACTCCTGCGCCTCGCCCTGCAGGCGCAGGCCCGTCGACGCGATCAGGTCCTGAACCGCAGGATCATCGGCCCCGAGATCCTGCATCCGGGTCGCCAGATCCGCGGCGTAGGCCCGACCGGCCTCGAGTCCGCGCCGTCGCCATTCGGAATGCTCCGTGTCGTCGCCCATCGTCCCGCCTCAGCCCGCCCCGTAGCCACCCTTCTCGTTGGTCGGATGCCGGCTCGGCGAATGGTCATCATAGCCACCCGTCTCCGGGCCCGGATCCCGCGACGGCGCGACACTGCCCGGCGCGGTCGGGCCAGGCTCGCCGGAATCGGCATCGGCTCCCGGCTCGACCAGGGATCGAGCCTTGGGCGGGACGGCGCGGTCCTCCGACGGTACCTTGTCCGAACTCATGGTGTCCTCTCCGATTCCGGCCTCTCGACGGGAAGAAGCCGCCGCCGATCGGGTTCCCTGCAGCGAGGACGCAACGCGAACCGAAACCCTCCAGCCGGGCAGGAAACTGCCCCCGGGAGCCGTTCGCGACGCGAGGGTGCCTTCGCCAAGCGAACCCGTATCCTATCGCTGGCCTCGACGTGGACAGGAGCGATCTCACCCGACCGGGGACGTTGCGCAACGCCGGAAACGTCGCGCGACGCCGGAGGCGTCGGACTTCGAAGGTCACGCGCATGCGTCGAATTCGGCTGCTCACGAGTTTCCCTAGGCCTTCGGACCGGATCGTGCCGATCTTTCGGGGACACGGTCTGCGACTTGGCACCCCAGCAGACTGACAACCGCATGCCGAGCCGCTACGGTTCGGCCCGAACGGATGAAGCCGAGGAACCGTGGGATCGATGAGCGAGCTTGGACCTGGAACGGCGCCCGCCATAGGTACCCGCGTATCGACCGGCATCGCCGGATTGGACGACATCCTCGGCGGCGGACTGACCAGCAGCCGCCTCTATCTGCTGGAGGGGACACCGGGCACCGGCAAGACCACCCTCGCGCTGCACTTTCTGCGCGAGGGCCATGACCGGGGCGAGCGCACCCTCTACGTCACCCTGTCCGAGACCGCGGACGAGTTGACGGCGGCCGCCGCGACCCATGGCTGGTCCCTCGACGGGATCGAGGTCTACGAACTCGTCAACGATCTCGGCCTCGATCCCGACAGCGAACAGTCCATTCTGCACCCGTCCGAGATCGAGCTCGGCGAAACCGTGACGGAGGTCATCGCCCGGGTCGAGGCGGTGAAGCCGGCCCGGGTGGTGTTCGACAGCCTCTCCGAGCTGAGGCTCCTCGCCCAGAGCCCGCTGCGCTACCGGCGTCAGATCCTGGCCCTCAAGCAGTTCTTCGCCAAGCGCGCCTGCACCGTCCTGATGCTCGACGATCGCACCTCCGAGACCGGCGACGTTCAACTCCACAGCATCGCGCACGGCGTGATCTCCCTGGACCAGGCGCCGCGCGAGTTCGGTGCGGAGCGCCGGCGCCTGCGGATCGTCAAGATGCGCGGCATCAAGTTCCGCGGCGGTTTCCACGACCTCAGCATCGAGACCGGCGGCATCCAGGTCTTTCCCCGCCTGATCGCGGCCGAGCATCGTGCGGACTTCGATTCCAGGGGCAAGTCGACCGGCTCGCCCGAGCTGGACCTCCTCCTCGGCGGCGGCCTGGTTCCGGGGACCAACACGCTGCTGATCGGCCCCTCCGGTGTCGGCAAGACCACCACGGGGATCGCCTGCATGCTCGCCGCCCTGGAGCGGGGGGAGACCGCGACCTACTATCTCTTCGACGAGGGCCTCGCGACGCTCCTGGCGCGGGCGGTCATGCTCGGCATGGACCTGGCGCCCCACATGGAGGCGGGACGCCTGACCATCACGCAGATCGATCCGGCCGAACTGTCGCCGGGCGAGTTCGCCGCGATGGTCCGCAGTGCGGTCGAGGAGCGCGGCTCCACCTTCGTGGGTGTGGACAGCCTGAACGCCTACCTGCATGCGATGCCGGGCGAGGAGTTCCTCGTCCTGCAGATGCACGAACTCCTCAGCTATCTCAACCAGAAGGGCGTCACGACCCTGCTGGTCCTCGGTCAGCACGGCATCCTCGGCGAGGTGCGCAGCGACGTCGACCTCAGCTACCTCAGCGACTGCATCGTGCTGTTCCGGTTCTTCGAGGCCAAGGGCGAGGTTCGCACCGCACTGTCCGTCGTGAAGAGCCGCGTCAACGCGCATGAGCGCACGATCAGGGAATTGCGGCTCGGTGCCGGAGGCCTGCGGGTCGGCGAGGCGCTCAGCGATTTCGAGGGTGTCCTGACGGGCCTTCCCGCCTATCACGGCCGGGTCGCCATGCTGTCGGGGGCCTCAGCCCTGAAAGTCGAATGATGGAGGGCCGGTCGGTGGAGGAGCGCGTCCTCGTCCTGGCGCCCCGAGGACGGGATGCCGCCGTCATCGTCCAGGTGCTCGCCGGAGCCGGCGTGGCGAGCGAGGTCTGCACGGACGTGGCCGCCTGGGTGGACGGCCTCCGCGAGGGCGCCGGTACCGCCCTGGTCACCGAGGAAGCGCTGCCCGAAGGCACCCAGGATGCACTCTTCGCCTGGCTGGACGCCCAGGCGCCGTGGTCCGACTTCCCCTTCGTGGTCCTCGCCACGCGCCAGCCCGGCCGTCGCCCGGCACGCGCCGCCGATCTCCTGGACCGCCTCGGAAACGTCGTCCTGCTGGAACGCCCCATCAACGCGGAGACGCTGGCCAGCGCCGTCGCTTCGGCCCTGCGCGGACGGCGACGCCAGTACCAAGCCCGGGAGCATCTTCGGGAGCGTGAGCGCGCCCAGGAACTGCTTCGCCAAGCCAACGAAGGCCTGGAGATGCGCGTCGCCGAACGGACGCGGGAGGTCGAGACGGCCAGCGAGACGCTGGCCTTCGCGCTCAATGCCGCCGGCATGGCCTCCTGGGACGTCGACTACGTCACCGGTACGTCCCGGCATTCGGCCCGTTTCGATGCCGTGTTCGGCTACGAGGCCGCCGGCCATGGCTGGGACCGAGACCGCTTCCTGGCCCATGTCGTCGAGGAGGATCGCGCGGCCGTCGAGGGCGCCTTCGCGGCCGTTGCATCGACGGACCGGCTCGACCTGGAGTGCCGCATCCGGCGCACCGACGACACCGTGCGGTGGATCGCGATGCGTGGGCGGGTCAGACGAGACGAGACGGGGGTTCCGATCCGGATCGCCGGAATCCTGATGGACAGGACGGACCAGCGGATCACCGAGGAGGCCCTGCGCCAGGCCCAGAAGATGGAGGCCATCGGGCAGCTGACCGGCGGCGTCGCGCACGACTTCAACAACCTGCTCACCGTCATCGTCGGTGGCCTCGACATGATCCTGCGCCGGCCCGAGCAGATCGACCGGGTGAAACGGCTGGCGGAGGCGGCCATGAGTGCGGCCCGGCGCGGCGAGCAGCTGACGCAGCAGCTCCTGGCCTTCTCCCGCCGGCAGATGCTGCGCCCTCAGACCCTCAATCCGAACCGTCTGCTGCTGGAGTTCAAGCCGCTGGCGGAGCGGGCGGCCGGCGGCGCCGTTGAGCTCGCCTTCGACCTCGATCCGGCCCTGGACCCGATCCGCATCGATCCGGCCCAGTTCGAGGCGGCGGTGCTGAACCTGATCGTCAACGCGCGCGACGCGATGGAAGGCATCGCCGGGCATGCCCGCGTGGCGGTCACGAGCCGCAACATCCATCTCGGGACGGCGGCGGTCGCGGACAAGGGCGTTCCGCCCGGCCCCTACGTCGTGGTCTCGGTGACGGATACCGGCAGCGGCATCCCACCGGACCGGCTCCAGCGCGTGTTCGAGCCGTTCTTCACCACCAAGGAGGTCGGCAAGGGCACGGGCCTCGGACTCAGCCAGGTCTACGGCTTCACGCGCAGCGCCAAGGGGTTCGTCGACATCACGTCGGAGGTCGGGACGGGCACCAGCGTGCACCTCCACTTCCCGCGCTCGACCGACCCGGCTGGCGAGGAACCGAACGCCGCCCTCATCGGTGCGATCCCGCTCCGCCGCGCCGACGACGGCGAGACGGTCCTACTGGTCGAGGACGACGAGCAGGTGCTCGGCATGGCCGTCGAGAGCCTCGAGGAGTTGCGCTACCGGGTCATCGTCGCACGCAACGCCGCCGAGGCCCTGAACCACCTCAAGGGCGTGGAACGCATCGACATCCTGTTCTCCGACGTCGTGATGCCGGGTGGCATGAACGGCTCGCAACTGGCGGCCGAGGCGCAGCGCGTGCGTCCGGGCATCAAGGTGCTGCTCACCTCCGGCTACGTCGCCAACCTCGACGAGGACCAGCTCATCGGTCGGGGCGAGGTGCCGGTGCTGAACAAGCCTTATCGGCGGGACGAGCTCGCCCGTTCGCTGCGCCTGGTTCTCGGCGGCGGATAGCCGTCGCAGCCCGGCGCCCGGCGCGAAATTCCCGCAAGCGGCGCTCCTTCACGCAACGGGCGGCGCTTCCATGCGTAGTTCCCCCGACCGGCGGATATCCCGGTTCGATCAGGAGACGTGCGCATGAGACATAAGTCCCTGCGGGATCAGGTCATCGTCATCACCGGCGCCTCCAGTGGAATCGGGCTCGCGACGGCGCGGATGGCGGCCCGGCGAGGCGCCCGGGTCGTGCTGGCTGCGCGCAGCACCGAGGTGCTCGCCCGCGTGGCCGGCGAGATCGAAGCCGAGGGCGGACGTGCCGTCCACGTCACGGCGGATGTCGGCCGACGCGCGGACGTCCAGGCGATCGCCGACGAGGCGCGGGCGAGCTTCGGCGGCTTCGACACCTGGGTCAACGTCGCGGGGCTGACCGTCTACGGCCCGCTGAGCGAGATCGACTACGCCGACCACGAGCGCCTGATCCAGACCAACCTCTGGGGCACGGTGAACGGCTCCCTGGTCGCGGTCGAGCACCTGCGCCGGCACGGAGGCGCGCTGATCAACGTCGGCAGCGTCGCCTCCGACCTCGCCTTCCCTTTCCAGGGCCTCTACGCCACCTCCAAGCACGCCGTGAAGGGATTTACCGACACCCTGCGCATGGAGCTGATCGCCGAGGGGGCGCCGGTCTCCGTCACCCTGGTCAAGCCGGCCTCCATCGACACGCCGCTGCCGAACCGGGCGCGCAACTACATGGACCGCGAGCCGACGCTGCCCCCGCCGATCTACCCGCCGTCCGAGGTCGCCAACGCCATCCTGCACGCCGCCGTGCATCCACAGCGGGACATCTTCGTGGGCGGCGGCGGCAAGATGTTCGTGATGGGCAAGGAATTCGTGCCCGGCGCCTACGACGAGCTCGCGCCCGCCATCATCGCCCTTCAGAAGCGCAGCGAGTCGCCCCGGAATCCCACCGGCGCGCTGCACGCCCCTGTGCAGGCCGGCGCGGAGCGCGGCGATCCGCCGATCTACGTCATGCGCACGAGCGCCTATACCCGCGCCACGCTCCATCCGCTGACGACCCTGGCGATCGCCGCCGGCCTGGCGACCGCGGGCGCCCTGGTCCTCGGACGGCGAGCCAAGCGCCCCCTCTGACGTGAGACGCTGTGCGCCGGGTCAGGCGTCAGGGTTGGTGCGGATGGAGAAGCGGTCGCGGGCGGTGATCCTGTCGGCCACGAGGTCGTGGATCTCGCGCTGGTAGATCTCACGGCACAGGAAGGCGCGTTCGAGGTCGAGTCGGTCTTCCTCGATGTCGATGTACCAGCAGCGCCGCCGTCCGCTCCAGCGGTAGCTGCGCCCCTTCAGGACGTCCTTGGTGGCGATGGGCGAACCGGCGGCCCAGACCCGCACGGTGGGTCTGCGCGCGGTCTCGAGGAGGCAGGACAGAGCGAGGCGCCCGGAGTTCCTGAGAGGCACCGCGAGGAGTGCCAGGAGCGCGTGGCAATCGTCGATGGCGCGGTGGCCCTTGTGGAAGTAGCCGTGGTCGATGAGCAGGTAGCCGAGCTTCGACCCCTCGTGCCCTTCCGCGCGCCAGGGCACCTGATGGCATGAGCAGGCCCAGTTCTTGTCCGCGAAGACCGGCCAGCGGGCCTCGCACATCAGCCGGTCGAAGCTGGCATTGTGCGCGATCACGACGGCGGCGTCGGCCGCCATGGCCGCCACGGCGGCGTCGTCGATGCGCTGCCCCGCCACGTCGGAATCGCTGATGCCGGTCAGGCGCGTGATCTCGGCCGGGATGGGCCGGCCCGGGTCGTGGAGTTGGTTGAGGGTGGCGAGCACGCGGTAGACGCGCCCGCTCGCGCCGTACTCGAACTTGATCATGCCGAGTTCGATCACCGTGTCACGGGTGTGATCCAAACCGGTGGTCTCGGTGTCGACGATGAGGCCGATGAAGGTCGGCTCGTCGGGCCGCGCCCCGGCATCCGCGAGCGGCTCGATCTGACGGAGTACCCGGTACGCCCCGGTCGTCTCGAGGGCGGCTGCGATCGCGTCCAGGGCGTGCATCGGTACCACTTCGTCCAGGTCCGGCCGGTCTCCGATCGCGCGGGTCGGAGCCCGCGCTGCGTGACCGGGAACCTAAACGCGGAGGCACGCGCTCGGATAGGCAGGGAAATCCGGCATCCCCAGAAGAATGCGCGCTCACGCAGATGATCGGCCCCACCGTGTCGAACGGCCAGGGTGTTCGCGCGATCGTTCAGCCCTTCGCGCGGTCGAGCCCGAGATGCCGGTGCGCTTCGGCGGGCGTCAGCACCCTGATCGCATCTTCCGTGAACCCGAGGGCGCGCAGATCCGCCCTCTGACGATTGGTGATCATCAGGGAAACGGGGGGAGATGCGTCGGGATGTCTGCCGGTCGTCTCCGGTTGCCCGCCGGTCGTTTCGGGAGGTGGCTCCGGGCGCGCCGCGTCCGCTTCATCCAGATCGAGGGCCCGTCGCCGGTCGTCATGATCCACCATCATGCCCCTCAACGTAGAAGGTCGACGCTGCGGGTCGAATCCTCGTTCCGAACGGGATGCTGCGCACCGGAAATCACGGGCCACAAGGGTCCGCAACGGCCATGTCGGGCGCGTGTCGTACGTCGATGCGCGGAAGCGCGCGGCTCGCTGCGCCCATTTCGGCAACACGGCCGAGACCGTGCGGACCAGGCCCGCCTCCGCCCGTCGACCCGATGGCGTCGGATCCGTCAGCGGGTCACGTAGACCTGGGTGCCCACCGAGACGCGCGCGTAGAGATCGGTGATGTCCTGGTTGTACATGCGGATGCAGCCATAGGACGCGTAGGTGCCGATCGAGTTCGGCCGGTTGGTGCCGTGGATGGCGTACTCGCCGCCGGCCAGGGTCATCGCCGCCACGCCCATGGGGTTCGACGGCGAGCCGCCGGCGATCACGGCGGGCAGGCGCGGGTTGTCGCGCTTGACCTCGCGCGGGGGCGACCAGGCCGGCTCCACGTACTTGCCATCGATCTGTGTGGCGCCGCTCCACTGCTTGCCCGGCTTTCCGACGGCGACGGGGTAACGGATCGCGGTTCCGTCCCCGTTGACGAGATAGAGCCGCCGCTCCGTGGTGCGGACGATGATCGAACCGGGCGTGACGCCGTCGGGGAAGGCGACGACTTCCCGCGCCTGAGCCGGAGCGCCCAGGAGGCTCACGCCAAGGGCAACACCCGCCGCAACCCACTTCCCGTACCCGAACATGACCTGACTCTCCGAAAGCGTGACCGTTTGCCCGATCACCAATCGCGTGCGCAGGTTCTCGTTCCGGTAAAGGGAAGTGATCGGTGGGTGGCCGTACCCGGAAACCTTCCGGCGCGGTAAAGCATGGCGCCCGGGATCCGGACAAACGCCGCGCCTCGTCTTATGAGTCCGTTGACTCTATCCGTCCCGGCAAGATCAGCGCTCGATCAGCGCCGTCCCGGTGTCGAGGCGCTGCTGCCAACCGTGCCGGACGAGTTCCGGATCCTCGTGCTCCTCCACCGGAAAGCCGACGCAGAGATAGGCGACGAGGCTCCAGGCGCAGGGCACCTCCAAGGTCTCGCAGACCGTTTCGGGTTCGAGGATGGAGACCCAGCCGACCCCGAGGCCGTGCGCCCGCGCGGCGAGCCAGAAGGTCTGGACCGCGGTGACGACGGAGTAGCGCAGCATTTCCGGCATGGTCGCGCGCCCGAGGCCGTGCCCGGTGGCGGTGGCCTCGTCGCAGAAGACGGCGAGGTGGACCGGGGCCTCGCGCAGGCCGGCGAGCTTCAGGCGGACATAAGCTTCGCGTTGCTCGGCCGCGTAAGCCTCGGCGGCCGCGGCATTGCAGCGCTCGAAGCTGGCGACGACCGCGGCGCGGCGTTGCGGGTCGGCGACACGGACGAAGCGCCAAGGTTGGCTGTTGCCGACGGAGGGGCTGAAGCTCGCCAGATCGAGGCAGCGGCGCAGCAGCGCCTCGTCGACTGGGTCAGCCCGGAAACGGCGTACGTCGCGGCGCCAGGCGAACAGCGTCGTGAGCGTCTGGCGAAACTCGGCATCGAAGCTGACCACGACCCGTCCCCGGCGGTGAATGCGCCTCCTTCATAGACGGAGTTTCTCCGCGAGGCCGATCTTTTGGAATCCGCGAAGTCGGACAGGGCCAAAAAAAGGGCCGCGCTCCGGGGAGGCGGCCTGAAGTCCTTGGGTCTCGAAACCTCTGGGATGTCGGTCCCGCCGAACCGGGCGCCGGCCGAAGAGCTGGGGAGCCGGTGAGATCGGACGCCGCACGGGGGCAGGATCGACGAAGTTTCGGCAACAGGTGTCGCGCCGCATCAAGGCCGACGCTGGGCCTTATGGCGGCGAAATCATGGTGATGTGTTTCGGGAGCGCGCAGCGAATCACCACCCTTGCGGCGGTGGAAGCGCGGCACCATGATGAAGGATCAGTCCGGAACAGGAGTGACGATGAGCGAGAGAGCCGGTGCCGATCCGCGATTGCCCGACGCGGCCGCGCGGGTCATTCCCTTCCCGAACGCGCCGGTTCCGCCCCAGATCGCCTTCGACCGTGCGGAGTTGCGCGTCCTCTTCAATCTTTACGGACGGATGGTGTCGCAGGGCGAATGGCGCGACTACGCCCTCGATTTCCGGCGCGACAAGGCGGTGTTCTCGATCTACCGGCGCAGCTCGGAGATGCCGCTCTACCGAGTGGAGAAGGACCCGAAGCTCGCCCGGCGCCAGGGTGCCTACGCGGTCGTAGCGGCCTCCGGCCTGGTGTTGAAACGCGGCACCGACCTCGCCCGGGTGCTCGCCGTGCTGGAGCCACCCCTTCGCGCGGTGTGACCGGGCCGGGCGAGCCCTCGACCCAGCAAAAAGGCCCCGGCGGTTGTCACCGCCGGGGCCTTCTGATTCGTCCGGGTGGCGAGTTCGCTCAGCGGCGGTCGCCGAGGAGCGAAAGCAGCATCTGGAACATGTTGATGAAGTCCAGGTACAGCGTCAGAGCGCCGTTCACCGACAGCTTGGCCGCGCCCTCGGCATCGGCCCCGCTATAGAGGAACATCTCCTTGAGCTTCTGCGTGTCGTAGGCGGTGAGGCCCGCAAAGATCAGGACGCCGATCACCGAGATCGCGAACTGCAGCGCCGAAGAGGCGAGGAAGATGTTCACCAGCGAAGCGATGATCAGGCCGATCAAGCCCATGATCAGGAACGAGCCCATGCCCGACAGGCTACGCTTGGTCGTGTAGCCGTAGAGGCTGAGACCACCGAAGGTCGCCGCCGTGATGAAGAACACCCGCACCACGCTCGCGCCCGTGAAGACGAGCAGCAGCGAGGACATCGAGGCGCCCATCACCGCCGCGAAGGCGAAGAAGGTCAGGCGCGCCGAAGCGGCGGACATCCGATCCATCCGTATCGAGAAGATGAAGATGAAGGCGAGCGGCGCCAGCATGATCACCCACTTGAGCGGGCTGGTGTAGAGCAGCTGGCCGAACGGCGTCAGGGCGACGCGACCGGTCGCCGTCTGGGCGACGGCGGCCATGTTGAGGCCGAGCGCCACGAGACCGGAGATCCCGAGGCCGATGACCATGTTGTTGTAGACGCCGAGCATGAAGGTACGCAGGCCCTGGTCGATCTCGACCTGGCTACCGGCATACCCGGTCGGCTGGGCGCCGTACCGGAAGGGGCTGTTATCGAATGCCATGGGAGTTTCCCTTGGAAGCTCTCTCAGCGTGTGATTTCGGAATGAGGCTCACGCACAGGACCTCTTGGCGCCAAGCGACGCCTCACGACGAAATATGTTCGGTCACGCTGCCCCGCACAAGAGGCCGGCCAAGGCTGAATCGCGTGAATCGCACCCGCCTTTGCTGGTATTTTGTTCGGGTCAGGCGGGATTAAAACGGGGCCTCACCATGCGAGAATTTCGTGACGGACGGGATTAACCACCCTGTCGCTGCAAGTCTTGACTCCCGGTGACGCCGGCAGACGGGGATCGAAGGGCGAGCCGGCCGCGATCAGGATTCGCCCGCGGCACGGGCGCGCTCCCCTTGGGTTCTGTCAGGCCACGGCCTTATCGAGGCAGCACTTCTTGAACTTCTTGCCGCTGCCGCAGGGACACGGATCGTTGCGGCCGACATGCTTGAGCGGATTGCGGACCGGCTGACCGAACCCCTCCGCCGTCCAGGCGAGCTCCGCAACGGGGTCGTCGAGGATACCGAAGCGCTCGCGGTCGAACCGGGCGGGGTCGTCGATCTCGATCGCCTCGCGCAGCGCTCCAGGGAACCATGACGGGTCGCTGATCTCCGCGGTGAGCCGCCCATCCTGGCGCGCCGCAGAAACGCGAGGCGCCAGCTCGGCGAGGCCGAGGAGCGCGATCGCTTCTTCCCAGCCGGCCCAAGCGAGATCGCCCTCGACGGCGGCCCGCTTGTCGTCGAAGCGGACCAGAAGGTCGTGCGCCTGGCGGCGCGGAATGCGCTCGATCTGGGTCAGGAAGGCCAGGACGCCAAAGGCTTCGTTCCGCACGACGCCGTCGACCGTGCTGTCCACCAGCAGGGTGAAGAGAGGCTCGGCATCGCCGTCGAAGACGCCGATCAGAACCTTCGTCAGCGTCGTCGTCAGCGCATCGCCGAGGATCGCGTCGAGGGTCTCGCCGTCTCGATAGAGGAGCCGGATCAGCGGCCGATAAGCCCGGGTGTCCTGGGCTGCGGCGAGGACGTGCAGGCCCCAGAACAGGAGGTCGGCGTCCGCCTCCCTGAGGTCCGGGTCCCGGGCGACCCGATCCAGGACGTCGAGCACCGCATCGGCGATGCGGTGCGGCTCCGCGAGCGCCGCGCGCATCTCGGGCACCGGCAGGTACTTGGCGGCCGAGAGCGCCGCGACGAGATCCGGATCGAGCATAGCTGGCCTATCCTGTCAGGAGCGGAGGGTCGCCCCGGTCTTGCGCGCGACCTCGGCGACGATCCGGGCGCTGATCGCCTCGATCTCCGGATCGGTGAGGGTGCGGTCCACCGGCTGGAGCCGAACCGCGATCGCCACCGACTTCGCGCCCTCGGGAACACCGACGCCCTCGTAGACATCGAACACGTCGATGCCGGTGACGAGCTTGCGCTCGGCGGCCTGGGCCGCCTTCACCACCTCCCCGGCCGCGACGTCGCGGCCGACCACGAAGGCGAAATCGCGGGAGATCGGCTGGAAGTCCGAGAGGGCCAGGGCCGGCTTGACCTTGGTGGGCCGGAACTTCGGCAGCGGCACCGCGTCGAGGGTGATCTCGAAGGCGACGAGCTGGCCCTTGAGGTCGAGGGCCTTCATCACGCGGGGATGCACCTCGCCGAAGAAGCCGACCTGATTCTTGGGGCCGAACTGAAGGGTGCCGGAACGGCCCGGATGCAGCCAGTCCGGCCCGCCCGCGACGACCTGCAGGCCTCCGCTCGGAACACCGAGCGCCGCCAGGAGCGCGAGGGCATCGGCCTTGGCGTCGAAGGCGTCGACGCCGTCGGTGCGCCCGTCCCAATGGCGGCCCGCGCCCGCATGGGTTGCGGTGCCGCGCCGGATCGCGGCCGCCCGGATGGTCTGGCCCTCGGGCTGGTCGGTGGCGAAGCACTGGCCGACCTCGAACAGGGCGACGTCCGGGCTGCCGCGGTCGGCGTTGCGCTGGGCGGCGCGCAGCAGGCCGGGCACCAGGCTCGGGCGCATGTCGGAGAGATCGGCGGCGATCGGGTTGGCCAGCGCCAGGTCGGCGCCGCCGCCCCCGAACAGCACGGCGTCCTCGTGCGGAATGAACGACCAGGTCACCGCCTCGACGAGGCCGCGGCTGGCCAGTGCCCGCTTGGCGAGGCGGGTGCGCTTCTGCATCACGGTCAGCACCGGCTTGCCCACCGCCGCCTCCGCGCGCGGCAGGGGCTTGGGCTCGATGCGGTCGAGGCCGGCGATGCGCACGATCTCCTCGACGAGGTCGGCCTTGCCCTCGACGTCCGGGCGCCAGGAGGGGGTGAGCACCTTCACGCGGTCGCCCGAACCGGCCACGTGGAAGCCGAGGGCCTCCAGCGTCACCTTCATCTCGGCGCGGGAGAGCTCGATGCCGGCGAGACGCCGGGTCTCGGTCCAGGGGAAGTCGATGACCCGCTCGGTCTGGGGCGGTTCGCCGACGATCACGGGCTGGCTCGGGGTGCCGCCGCAGATCTCCAGCACCAGGCGGGTGGCGAGGTCGAGGCCCGGCAGGGTGAAGGCCGGGTCGACCCCGCGCTCGAAGCGGTAGCGCGCATCGGTGATGACGCCGAGGCGACGGCCGGACTGGGCGATGTTCACCGGGTCCCACAGCGCCGACTCGATCAGCACGTCGGTGGTCGCGGCGTCGCAGCCGGAGGCCTCGCCGCCGATGATGCCGCCGATGGACTCGACGCCGTTGTCGTCGGCGATGACCACGGTGTCGCCCGTCAGGGTGTAGGTCTTGCCGTCGAGGGCCTTCAGGGCCTCGCCGTCGCGGGCGCGGCGGACCACGAGGCCGCCCGCCACCTTGCCGGCGTCGAAGACGTGGAGCGGCCGGCCGCGGTCGAAGGTCAGGTAGTTGGTGATGTCCACCAGCGCGTTGATCGGGCGCAGGCCGAGCGCGCGCAGGCGCGCCTGCATCCAGTCCGGCGAGGGCCCGTTCCTGACGCCGCGCACGAGGCGCAGGGTGAAGTAGGGGCAGAGGCCGGCATCATGCGCCGCGAAGTCGAGGCTGACGGGCACCGGGCAGGCGCCCTCCCCCCGCACCGGCGGCTGCGGCTCGCGCTTCAGGTCGCCGAGACCGGTCGCGGCGAGGTCGCGGGCGATGCCGTGGATCGCGGTGCAGTCCGGCCGATTCGGCGTGAGGTTGATCTCCACCACCGGGTCGTCGAGCTTGGCGTAGAGGGCGTAGGGCTGGCCGGTGGGCGCATCCTCGGGTAGGTCGAGGATGCCGCTGGACTCCTCGCCGAGGCCGAGCTCGGCGCCCGAGCACAGCATGCCGAGGCTCTCGACGCCCCGGATGGTGCCGACCGCCAGGGTCTTGTCGAGACCGGGCACGTAGGTGCCGGGGGGCGCGAACACCGTCTTCATCCCGGCGCGGGCGTTGGGCGCGCCGCACACCACCTGCACGGGCTGTCCGTTGCCGGCATCCACCGTGCAGACGCGCAGGCGGTCGGCGTTCGGGTGCTGCTCGGCGGTGAGCACGTGGGCGACTACGAAGGGCTTGAGGCTCGCGGCCTTGTCCTCGATGCCTTCGACCTCGAGCCCGATCCGCGTCAGGGTCTCGGCCACGGTGTCGAGGGACGCCTCGGTGTCGAGGTGGTCCTTCAGCCAGGAGAGGGTGAGTTTCATCGCTTGAATCCCCTGGCGTCCGAGGCTCCCGTGAGGGTGGGATGCCGGCGCCGAACAGGAAAGAAAAGGTCTCGTCCGGCCGGAGCCGGCGCGCGAAGGCCCGGGATCAGGCCGTGAGGCCCGCCACCAGGCTCGGGATGTCGAGGGGCCGGAAGCCGTAATGGTCCAGCCAGCGCACGTCCGCCTCGAAGAAGGGGCGCAGGTCCGGCATGCCGTACTTCAGCATCGCGATCCGGTCGATGCCGACGCCGAACGCGAAGCCCTGGACGCTGTCGGGATCGAGGCCGCAATTGCGCAGCACGTTGGGATGGACCATGCCGCAGCCGAGGATCTCGAGCCAGTCCGTCCCCTCGCCGAAGCGGATCTCGCCGCCCTTGCGCGAGCACTGGATGTCCACCTCCGCCGAGGGTTCGGTGAAGGGGAAGAACGAGGGCCGGAAGCGCATCTTCACCGCCTCGACCTCGAAGAAGGTGCGGCAGAACTCCTCCAGCACCCATTTCAGGTTCGCGATGTTGGCGGCCTTGTCGATCACCAGGCCCTCGACCTGGTGGAACATCGGCGTGTGGGTCTGGTCGGAATCGTGCCGGTAGGTCCGGCCCGGGCAGATCACCCGGATCGGCGGCTGCTGGGCGCGCATCGTCCGGATCTGCACCGGCGAGGTGTGGGTGCGCAGCACCTTGCGCTGGCCGTTGTGGTCGGGGGCCAGGAAGAAGGTGTCGTGCATCTCGCGCGCCGGGTGGCCGGGCGGGAAGTTGAGGGCGGTGAAGTTGTAGTCGTCGGTCTCGATGTCAGGGCCTTCGGCCACCGAGAAGCCCATATCGGCGAAGATCGCCGTGATCTCGTCCATGACCTGGCTGATCGGGTGGACGCGGCCGCGCACCTCCGGCGCCTCGCGCACCGGCAGGGTCACGTCGATGCGCTCGGCCGCGAGGCGGGCGGCGAGGGCCGCCTCCGCCAGGGCGTCCCGCCGCGTCGCCAGCGCACCCTGCACCCGGTCGCGCAGGCCGTTGATCAGGGGTCCGCGCGCCTTACGCTCGTCGGGCGTCATCGCCCCGAGGGTCTTCAGAAGCTCGGAGACCGATCCCTTCTTGCCCAGGGCCGCGACGCGCACGGCGTCGAGGGCGGACTCGTCGGCGGCGTCCGCGACCTGACGGAGCAGGTCGCCTTCGAGGGTATCGAGATCGGTCATCGGTTCAACTCACCGGCTGCGGCGCCGACCCTCGCGGGGCCGGGCGGGCTCCTCGGCATCGGGGCAACGGAATCGGGGCAACGGCCCGGGGCGAGGGTTTTCCCGGTCCCCGACCGCAACGCAAGCGGTCGGAAGCCGAAAACCCCCGATGTCGGGCAGAAAGACGAAAGGCGCGGCTCCCCGGGGGCGCCGCGCCTTTCGTGAAGAACAGCGCTCGGCTCGTGCGAGCCGGGCTCGCCTCAGGCGGCCTTGGCAGCCGGGAGGGCGGCCTTGGCCATCTCGACCACGGCGGCGAACGAGGCGGGCTCGTGGATGGCGAGCTCGGAGAGGGCCTTGCGGTCCACCTCGATGCCGGACTTCGACAGGCCGTTGATGAAGCGCGAATAGGTCAGGCCATGCTCACGGACAGCGGCGTTGAGGCGCTGGATCCAGAGGGCGCGGAACGTGCGCTTCTTGTTCTTCCGATCGCGGTAGGCATACTGCATGCCCTTCTCGACCGCCTGCTTGGCGATCCGGATCGTATTCTTGCGGCGGCCGTAATAACCACGGGCGGCCTTGAGGACTTTCTTGTGCTTCGCGTGACTGGTCACGCCGCGCTTGACGCGGGCCATGGGAGTTCTCCTGGATTACGAAAAAAGCAGTGTCGGCGTCGTGAAGGCCTACCGGCTGTTGGGCAGGAAATACTTCTTCACGTTGGCAGCATCGCCCTCGAACAGGGTGGTGGTGCCGCGCAGGTTGCGGATCTGCTTCGTCGTCCGCTTGATCATCCCGTGGCGCTTGCCGGCCTGGGCATACATGACCTTGCCGGTGCCGGTGATCTTGAAGCGCTTCTTCGCGCCCGACTTGGTTTTCAGCTTGGGCATTTGGCTCTCCTGAACGCGCAGCGGCTCCGATCCGGATGGATCGAAGAGATGCGCTCGGTTGATGCTTCTGATGGAGCAGCACGAACCGCCACGGCAGCCCGATCGGCCGGGCGGTTCAACGCGAGGGGGCTATGACAGAAAAGCGATGCGGTTTCAATGCCGGCTTCGGGCGCGGCGGTCGGGTCCGGAAATTCCCGGCCGAATGCGTTCCGGGATTGCTTGACAGCCCACGGCACTGAACCTACACCGCCGACACCGCCGGAAACGGGGCGGGACGTCAAGCGGGCGTAGCTCAGTCGGTTAGAGTGCCGGCCTGTCACGCCGGAGGTCGCGGGTTCGAGTCCCGTCGCCCGCGCCACGTCACCTCTTCCCCGAATATTGGATGCGGGCGTAGCTCAGTCGGTTAGAGTGCCGGCCTGTCACGCCGGAGGTCGCGGGTTCGAGTCCCGTCGCCCGCGCCATCGCGTCCCTCACGCGACCATCCCGTCTTTCACGCACCTCGTCTTTCACGCGCACCGCCCTACCCTCCTCCGGGAACCTTGGCGGAGAGCGAGCGATGTCGGGTGTGTTCCTTCTCTACTTCACCGCCTGCCTCGCCCGCGCGCCGGATACCTGCGAATCGCGCAAGCTCGCCCTCGACGTCGAGGACGCCCCGGCCTGCCTGCACGTGGCCCAGCCGCAACTGGCGCAGTGGATCGGCACCCATCCCGAGTTTCGGATCGCGGCCTGGCGCTGCGGCGCTCCGCCCCGGGATCGCGGCACCCGGATCTGACGGAGACCCGTGGCCGGAGGGACACAGGCCGGGTCCCGGTGTGGCCGCCCGGGCCGGGCGCCGCGTTTTCGCCGCATCGGCCACGGAGGCGGAGGGCTCACAGGCCCACCCCCGAGACACACCCGCACCGATGCGCCCCTCCCGCAACGCCCCGCCGCGCCCGTCCCTCGGCGCCGGCGCCCTCGCCGTCTCCGTCCTGCTGGCTCTGGCCGGATGCGGCACGCCGACCCTCCTCGGCTCCGACCAGCCGACCAGCCTCGTCATCCTGGACGAACAGGCGGCCGCCGCGGCGATCTCGCGCCACCGGGCGCAGCACGGCCTCGGCCCGGTGGTGATCGATTCGAGCCTGATCCGTGCCGCTTCCTACCAGGCGGCCTCGAACGCCAAGGCGGGGCGCCTGAGCCACGAGATCGGCGGCACCTTCGATTCCCGCATGGCCCAGGCCGGATACGGCCGGACCTACGCCGCCGAGAACCTGAGCGCCGGCTCGGCGACCTTCGACGAAGTGCTGGCCCGCTGGAAGGCCTCGACCGAGCACAACAAGAACATGCTGATCCCGCAGTTGCGACGGATCGGCATCGCCCGCGTCGACGCGCCGGGCACCCGCTACAAGCGCTACTGGGCGCTGGTGATGGCCGGCGGCTGAGTCGGCCAGCCTCACAGCGCCCCGGTGCCGGCCGCGATCGCCGCCGCTTCCCGGGGCGAGGCTGGGTCCTGCGTCACCTGGAACAGCCGCTCGCTGGTGAGCTTGAGGAAATAGAATCCGAATTCCGGGTTCTGATAGTAGAGCTGCTTGACCTCCGAATAGGAGATCCGCAGGGCCTGCCCGGCCTCGCTGCAGGTGAGCGAGGCGGTCCGGGTATTGCCCGGCGAGAGCAGGCCGAGTTCGCCGACAACGCCGCCGGCCCGCACCTCGATCCCGTATTCCGGAATGCGGAAGGCACCGCTCTCCACGTAGAACATCTCGCCGGCGTCGTCCCCTTTTCGGAACACCGTCTGGCCGGTGCTGAACCGGGTCGCGGTGCCGAAGGGCCGGAGCCAGTCGAGGGAGAGATCGCCGTCGGCCGCCGCCTCGACCTGGCGCACGAGGCGAACCATCTGCCAGAGGCGGAAGGCGTTGAAGGGAATCTGGATCGCCTCCGTGAGAACGACGGGCCAGCTGCCGATCAGCATCCCGTAGGTGATGACGGCCACGCTGGCGACGAGGGCTATGATCCGCAGTGGGATCATGGTGGTCATCGCCGAGGCCGTGATGGTGAGCGCCGTGCCGAGATACCCAATGGCCTCGATCCAATCGATGCCGGGCCAGGTCATCGCACCGCTCCCGCCCAACGCCGGGTCTCAGCCCCGCGCATCGTCGGCATCCGCCTCGGCGAGGCCGTCCTGCAGGGAACGGATGATCGTGCGCATTTCCGGGACCATTGCGATCGCCTTGGCGATGCGATGCGCCTCCTCCCGCGTCATCGACCCCGTCACCGTGCGCGCCGCGGCATCGTCCGCGAAGTAGGTCCAAGCCACCGCGAGCCCTTCCCCGTCCTCGATACAGAAGCCGCCGTCCCGCTCGACCACGATCCAGGGCGGCGGGAAACCCCGGGCCGCCTTCGGGTGGATCTCGTCGTCATCCGCCACGCGTCACCTCGACTCCGGGGACGAATCCCGATTGCCGCACGCATCGACAACCAAAAGACGCCATTTCTATCAGCTATTTAGGACGATTCAGCGAGGACATGTGTAGCATTCGGGCCGGGCCGTGGAAAGCTCCGCGGGCACACAGGTCCCGGCATCCCGCCACCAACCTCCCCTGTCGCCGGGCTGTCAGCTCCCGGTCACCTTCGGCGGAGATTCGAATCTCTGACGCCGGAGGCCCGGCAGGTCCGAGAGTTGCTAAGCATGGCCGGTCCTTCCTCGCCGCGCGCTCTCGATCGTCCCCCATCCCATCGACGACGGGACTCGGCGGCCTCCACCGAGTCTCGGAATCCGATCCATCTCAGACATGTCACGAGCGCTCGTGTATGTCGGGCGACTGGGGCAGCCGCTTGCCGCCTTTGGAGACGAACGGGTGATTTCCCTCGCAAAACGAATGGTTCGGAATGAATTTTCCATCGTTATGGTGGGCCAGGTTGTCCAGCTTGTCTTGACCTTTGGAACATCGCTCATCATCGCTCGGACGATCGGTGCCGAGGGTTATGGTCTAATCAATCTCGCGCGAAGTATCGCCATGGTTCCGGCGATGATCGCACCCCTCGGTCTCGACATCGCTCTGCTGAAATTCTGTGGACGCACCGATTCCGCCGATCCAGTGGCCCAGGCCGTCGTCCGGCAGCTCAGACTGACGGCTGCACTACTGAATATCGGCGTGATGCTCGCGGTCGTCGCGGCCGCGCTAGGCTCGGCATTCGTGAGCTCGTTCGGTCACCCCGGCCTCGATACCATCATGCTGGTGACCATCCTGACCCTTCCCTTCGCCGGCGATCTCAGCATCCTTGGCGCCCTCTACAAGGCGCGCGGCGAACCCGCCCGGTATGCGATCTTCTACTATATCGGTCAGTCGGTGCTGCGGGTGCTGATGATCGGTCCGGTGCTCCTCTTTTGGCCAAGCACCCTCGCCGTCGCCTTCGTCAACACGGCGCAGATCATCATGACGCAATGCCTCTGCTTCATCGACGAGCGACGGCGGCACGGACGGCGCCCGACCTCCGGCGGGACCGCCGACAGGGTCGTCGTCCGAGCCGAGTACTGGCGCGTCTCGCGCGAGGCGATCTGGATGTGCGCGTCCATCGTCGTCTATGGAACGATGCGCCTCGCCGACATCCTCGTGCTCGGCTTCTATGCCGACACGGCGAGCATCGGCGAATACGCAGCCCTCTCGACCGTCGCGCAGCTCATCGTTTTCTGGTCGGTGGCCGGCAGTCAGACGCTCGGACCGCGCATCGCCAACTTCTATCATCAGGGCGACCTGGACAGCCTCAAGCGGGAACTGAGTCGCTACATCCGCCATGCCTCGATCGTCTCGAGCTTCATGTTCGCCGGACTCGCCGTCTTCGGTGACCGGCTCGATCTGATCTTTGGAAAGGCCTTTCACTTCGACCCGGTCGTCTGCTTCATGCTGCCGCTGGCGTTTCTCCTCAGCGCCACCCTCGCTCCGATGGGCTACGCGCTATCGATGACGGGCCATCATCGCCAGGAGAATGCCATCCTCGGCAGCGGGGCGCTGGTGCTCGTCGTCGCGCTGCTCATCCTGGTCCCACGCTACGGGCAGATCGGCGCCGCGAGTTCCGTCGTGGTCGCGTTCGGCCTCGTGAACGTCGTACGCTTCGTCTACACCGCCCGCCTTCATGGGTTCATCCCGGGCCGGGCCGCCGACCTCATGCCGCCCTTCGTGGGCCTGGCGCTCGCCTTCGTCGCGCGTGAGATCGGCAACGTGTTCGGCGGACACGACTTCCCGACGACCATCGGATCCTCGGCCCTCTTCATCCTGCTCTACGCCGCCGTCTATCGGTCGGAACTGCCGCTTCGACGGTTCAAGAAGACCTAGATTCGAGGGAGCCGGACTCGGGGACAGGGCCGGATGCAGACGCCGTGATGCCCGGTTAGGTCCCTGAGACCACCGGCTCTGCCCGGATCAGGACTCGCACCCGCTCCGGGTTAGGATCGCGGCGAAATTCGGGGGTTCCGGGGAGTTTCCGGGGATCAGCCTGAAGCTCGGCAAAGCCAAACCGGCTAAATCGTTGCTGGTGTTGGTGGGCGGTGACGGGCTCGAACCGCCGACCCTCTCCGTGTAAAGGAGACGCTCTACCAACTGAGCTAACCGCCCGATTTGCTGCCCTGGGTCTCGCAGGGCGCGACGCTTCGTAACGGAAGCGCGGGACGGCACGCAACCCCCTCCTCCGGCAGCGACCGGGTCTGGGCATGAAAAAGGCCCCGGCTCGTATGCCGGGGCCTCGTTCAGATCAAGGTTGCATCAGCGCTAGTGGGCGATCACCGTCGCGGATTCGTCCTCGGCGATGACCGGCCGGACCTTCGGGGCCGGCTCCTCCCACTCGATCGCCTCGGGGACGCGGACCAGGGCATGCTGGAGCACCTGGTCCATCCGCGACACGGGGATGATCTCCATCCCGTTCTTCACGCTGTCGGGCACCTCGGCGATGTCCTTCGCGTTCTCCTCCGGGATGAGGACCGTCTTGATGCCGCCGCGGAGCGCCGCGAGCAGCTTCTCCTTCAGACCGCCGATCGGGAGCACGCGGCCCCGGAGAGTGACCTCGCCCGTCATCGCAACGTCGCGGCGCACCGGGATGCCCGTCAGCGTCGAGATGATCGCGGTCGCCATGCCGATACCGGCGGACGGACCATCCTTCGGGGTCGCCCCCTCTGGAACGTGGACGTGGATGTCCCGGCGATCGAACAGCGGCGGCTCGATGCCGAAATCGACGGCCCGCGAGCGGACGTAGCTCGCCGCGGCGGAGATCGACTCCTTCATCACGTCGCGCAGGTTGCCCGTGACCGTCATCTTGCCCTTGCCGGGCATCATGACGCCCTCGATCGTCAGCAGCTCGCCGCCGACCTCGGTCCAGGCCAGACCCGTGACCACGCCGACCTGATCCTCCTCATCGATCTCGCCGTAGCGGAACTTCGGCGGGCCGAGGAAGACCGGCAGGTTCTCCTCGGTGACGCTGACGGCCTTCACCTTGGTGATGAGGATCTCCTTCACCGCCTTGCGGATCAGGTTGGAGATCTCACGCTCTAGGTTGCGGACGCCCGCCTCCCGCGTATAGCGGCGGATGAGCATCAGCAGGCCGGCATCGTCGACCTGCCACTCCTTGGCGTCGAGACCGTGCTTCTTCACGGCGCCCGGGATCAGGTGCTTGCGCGCGATCTCGAGCTTCTCTTCCTCGGTGTAGCCGGCGATGCGGATCACCTCCATGCGGTCCATCAGGGGCGCAGGGATGTTCAGGGTGTTGGCGGTGGTGACGAACATCACGTTCGACAGGTCGTAATCCACCTCGAGGTAGTGGTCGTTGAACGTGGCGTTCTGCTCCGGATCGAGCACCTCCAGCAGGGCGGCCGACGGGTCGCCCCGGAAGTCCATGCCCATCTTGTCGATCTCGTCGAGCAGGATGAGCGGGTTCGAGGTCTTCGCCTTGCGCATCGACTGGACGATCTTGCCGGGCATCGAACCGATATAGGTCCGGCGGTGACCGCGGATCTCGGCCTCGTCGCGCACGCCGCCGAGCGACATGCGGACGAATTCGCGGCCGGTGGCCTTCGCGATGGACTTGCCGAGCGAGGTCTTGCCGACGCCGGGAGGACCGACGAGGCACAGGATCGGTCCGGTGAGCTTGTTCGCGCGCTGCTGAACGGCGAGATACTCGACGATCCGCTCCTTCACCTTGTCGAGGCCGAAATGGTCTTCGTCGAGCATGACCTGGGCGCCGAGGAGATCCTTCTTGATCTTCGAGCGCTTGCCCCACGGGATGCCGAGCATCCAGTCGAGGTAGTTGCGCACCACGGTCGCCTCGGCCGACATCGGCGACATCTGGCGCAGCTTCTTGAGCTCCGCCACCGCCTTGTCACGGGCTTCCTTGGTGAACTTGGTCTTCTCGATCTTCTCCTCGAGCTCGGCGAGCTCGTCCTTGCCGTCCTCGGAATCGCCCAGTTCCTTCTGGATCGCCTTCATCTGCTCGTTGAGGTAGTACTCGCGCTGGGTCTTCTCCATCTGCCGCTTGACGCGGGTCCGGATGCGCTTCTCCACCTGGAGAACGGAGATCTCGCTCTCCATCAGCGACAGCACGCGCTCGAGGCGCTGCGCCACCGTCGGGATCTCGAGGATCGCCTGCTTGTCCGCGATCTTGACCGCGAGGTGCGAGCCGACGGTGTCCGCGAGCTTCGAGGGCTCGTCGATCTGGGTCACCGCGGAAACGACCTCGGGAGAGATCTTCTTGTTGAGCTTCACGTAGTTCTCGAACTCGGCGATGACCGAGCGCGCGAGGGCCTCCGCCTCGACGCTGTCACCGAGCTCGTCGGTGAGGGTCTCGGCCTCGGCCTCGTAGTAGGTGTCGGACTTGGTGAAGCGGGAAATCTTGGCGCGGCCGGCCCCCTCGACCAGCACCTTCACGGTGCCGTCGGGCAGCTTCAGCAGCTGCAGCACGCTGGCCAAGGTGCCGATCTTGTAGATCGCGTCCGTCGAGGGATCGTCCTCGCTGGCGTTGATCTGCGTCGCCAGCAGGATGTGCCGGTCGGTGCGGACCGCCTCTTCGAGGGCGCGGATCGACTTCTCGCGACCGACGAAGAGCGGCACGATGATGTGCGGGAACACGACGATGTCGCGCAGGGGAAGGACGGCGTAGGAGCCCGTCGAGCCCGGAACGACGGGCTGGCGCGATTTCGATTGGGTCATATCGGACTTCCTCATGATGGACGCCGGGCAGCCGCTCCTCCTCCGGAGCAAGCATCCTGCCAGGGGCCGACCGGGCCGCGAGGGGGTCGGAAGTGTCTTGGGAAACGGTCTTGGATTGTGCGGCTGGTGGCGGGACACCGCACCTCAGATGGTGAGCGTGCGGCCATCGCGCTGAGGCTGAGATGGAAATCGGGGCGGATGTTTTCAAGCATCCGCCCCGAGGCTCAACCCAGACCTGAAGAGGACCCGACCCGGGCCTCAGGCGCTGACGCTGGCCGGAGCTTCCTTGTTGCGGTCGCCATGGATGTAGAGCGGCCGAGCCTTGCCTTCGACGACTTCGGGGCCGATCACGACCTGCTCGACGGAGTCGAGTCCGGGCAGGTCGTACATCGTCTCGAGCAGGATCGTCTCCAGGATGGAGCGCAGGCCGCGGGCGCCGGTCTTCCGCTCGATCGCCTTGCGGGCGACCATGGAGAGCGCCTCCTCTTGGAAGGTGAGGTCGACGTTCTCCATCTCGAACAGGCGCTGATACTGCTTGACCAGGGCGTTCTTGGGCTCCTGCAGGATGCGCTTCAGGGCGGTCTCGTCGAGGTCCTCGAGGGTCGCCAGCACGGGCAGGCGGCCGACGAACTCGGGGATGAGGCCGAACTTCAGCAGGTCCTCGGGCTCGACGTTGCGGAAGATCTCGCCGGTGCGGCGGTCGTCCGGGGCCTGCACGGTCGCGCCGAAGCCGATCGAGGTGCCCTTGCCGCGCGCCGAGATGATCCGCTCCAGGCCCGCGAAGGCGCCGCCGCAGATGAAGAGGATGTTTGTGGTGTCGACCTGCAGGAACTCCTGCTGCGGGTGCTTGCGACCGCCCTGCGGAGGCACGGAGGCGACGGTGCCCTCCATGATCTTCAGCAGCGCCTGCTGCACGCCCTCGCCCGAGACGTCGCGGGTGATCGACGGATTGTCGGACTTGCGCGAGATCTTGTCGATCTCGTCGATGTAGACGATGCCGCGCTGCGCCCGCTCGACGTTGTAGTCGGAGGCCTGGAGCAGCTTCAGGATGATGTTCTCGACGTCCTCGCCGACATAGCCGGCTTCGGTGAGGGTGGTGGCGTCGGCCATGGTGAACGGCACGTCGAGGATGCGGGCCAGGGTCTGGGCCAGCAGCGTCTTTCCCGAGCCCGTCGGCCCGATCAGCATGATGTTCGACTTCGCCAGCTCGACGTCGTTGTGCTTCGAGGCGTGAGCGAGGCGCTTGTAGTGGTTGTGGACCGCGACCGAGAGGACCTTCTTCGCGAAGTCCTGACCGATGACGTAGTCATCGAGGACCCGGCGGATCTCCTTCGGGGTCGGCACCCCGTCGCGCGACTTCACCAGGGAGGACTTCGATTCCTCGCGGATGATGTCCATGCACAGTTCGACACACTCGTCGCAGATGAACACCGTCGGGCCCGCGATCAACTTGCGGACCTCGTGCTGGCTCTTGCCGCAAAACGAGCAGTACAGCGTGCTCTTCGAGTCGTTGCCGCCAGTCTTGCTCATATCGGTCTCCGTTCGCGGGCATGGCGCCGGTCCGGGGCGCACACGCATCCTTCGAATTTAATGGCGTCCGCCTAAAGAAACAGTCACCTGCGCGCATCTGCCGGCTTCGATCAGACTGGCGATGCAAGCACGCGACCGCGACGGGATCAAGGCGGGCACCGAAAAAGCGCTCCGCCTCGAAACGACGCGCCGGGCCGGATGCCCGGCGGTCCCGGTCGGGATCAGGCGGCGGCGGGCTCGGGCCGCTTCTGGATCACCTCGTCGATGAGCCCGAACTCCTTGGCGGCGTCGGCCGTCATGAAGTTGTCGCGCTCCAGCGCCTGGACGATGGTGTCGTAGTCGCGGCCGGTGTGCTTCACGTAGATCTCGTTGAGGCGCTTCTTGAGGGCCTCGATCTCGCGGGCATGGATCAGTATGTCGGTGGCCTGGCCCTGGAAACCGCCGGAGGGCTGGTGAACCATGATCCGGGCGTTCGGCAGGGCGAAGCGGTGGCCGGGCTCGCCGGCGGTGAGGAGCAGCGAGCCCATCGACGCAGCCTGGCCGACGCAGAGCGTGGTCACGGGGCAGCGGATGAACTGCATGGTGTCGTAGATCGACAGGCCGGAGGTCACGACGCCGCCCGGCGAGTTGATGTAGAAGGAGATTTCCTTCTTGGGGTTCTCGGCCTCGAGGAACAGCAGCTGCGCGACGATCAGCGACGCGCCGTAATCCTCGACCGGGCCGGTGAGGAAGATGATGCGCTCGCGCAGCAGGCGCGAATAGATGTCGAAGGCACGCTCACCGCGGCTCGACTGCTCGACCACCATGGGCACGAGCGCGCTGTTATAATAGTCGACCGGATCTCTCATCATCACGTGCCCCAGCTACAAGGGGTCCGGCCGCGCCGCGAATCGGGCGCGCACCGGACGTTTCAGCGAACTACGGCGATGGTGAACATCGCCTTACTCTCGAGCCCGCCACCCTCGTGGAGCAGCCGGGCTCAGTCGGCCTTGGCGACGGCGGGCAGGGCCTCGTCGGTTCCGGTCGAGGCCGAGTCGTTGCTCTCGGCCTTCGTCTCGGACTTGCCCTCGGCACCCGCCTCGGCGTCGTCCTCGTCGGCGAACAGAGCCTCCTTCGAGACCGGCTCCTCGACCAGCTTCACCTGCGCGAGCACGTGGTCGACGACCTTCTCCTCGAAGATCGGCGCACGGAGCTCGGCGAGGGCCTGGGCGTTCTTGCGGTAGAAGTCCCAGACCTGCTGCTCCTGGCCGGGATACTGCCGCACCCGGGCGATCAGGGCCTGGTTCACCTCGTCGTCCGAGACCTTGATATCGGCCGTCTCACCGACCTGTGCAAGCACCAAGCCGAGGCGGACGCGGCGCTCGGCGATTTTGCGGTACTCCGCGGTCGCCTTCTCCTCGGTGGTGCCCTCATCCTCGAAGGTCTTCTCGCGGGACTTCAGGTCCTGCTCGACCTGGGCCCACACGGCTGCGAACTCCTGGTGGACCAGGCTCGGAGGCAGATCGAAGGCGTACTTGGTGTCGAGGGCGTCGAGCAGGTCCTTCTTGAGCTTGCGGCGGGACTGCGCCTCGAAGTCGCTGCCGATGGCGGTCGAGACCGCCTCCTTGAGCTTCTCCAGGGATTCCATGCCGAAGGTCTTGGCGAGCTCGTCGTCGATCTTGGTCTCGCCCGGCGCCTGGATCGCCGTGACGGTCACGTCGAACTCGGCGTCCTTGCCGGCGAGATGGGCGGCGCCGTAGGCCTCCGGGAAGGTCGACTTGACGGTGCGCTTGTCACCGACCTTGGCGCCGACGAGCTGGTCCTCGAAACCGGGGATGAACGAGCCGGAGCCGAGTTCCAGGTCGATGCCCTCGCCGGTGCCGCCCTCGAACTCGGTGCCGTCGATGCGGCCGACGAAATCGATGGTGACGCGATCGCCGGTCTCGGCGGCGGCACCCTCCTCGCGGGGCGCGAAGGAGCGGTTGGAGGAGGCCATGCGGGTGATGGCCTCGTCGATCTCCTCGTCGGAAGGCTTGGCGACCTGCTTGGTCAGGCTGACATCGGACAGGTCGACGAGATCGAAGGTCGGCAGCACCTCAAGGGCGACGTTGAAGGAGACGTCGTCCTTGGCATCGAGGGCGCGCTCGACGATCGACTTCTCGCCGGGAAACTCGATCTTGGGCTCCAGGGCGAGCTTGAGATTGTTCTCGGAGACGATCTTCTGGTTCGCCTCGTTGACGGCGTTCTGCAGCACGTCGGCCATGACCGAGCGGCCGTAGAGCTTACGCAGGTGCGCGACCGGGACCTTGCCGGGACGGAAGCCCTTGATCTGGGCCTTGTCCTTGAGAGTCGACAGCTCGCTGGTCAGGCGCTCCTCGAGCTCGTTCGCGGCGAGCAGGACCTGAAACTCGCGCTTCAGTCCCTGGGAGAGTGTCTCGGTCACCTGCATGGTCGTCTTTCCGCTGTCGTCCGTGTGATCGCGCAAATTCGGTTGGTTCCTCGCGGCCCGCCCCTGCGGGCTCCACGAGGTCGACGCCGGGATCGCGCGCCGCCGAGGGCCGGCTTCCTGCAGCGGGCCGGCCGGCCATCGCACTGAGCCAATCCGTTCCCGACGGCGATGGACTGGTGCGGGCGGAGGGGCTCGAACCCCCACGTCTTGCGACACTGGAACCTAAATCCAGCGCGTCTACCAGTTCCGCCACGCCCGCAAGCGCCAACGCCCGGCGCGCTTTCCGCCGCCAGAGCGGGGTCCTATAGCACGCGCGCCACGGGTCGCAGCAAAAAAATCGGCGCGCTGCCAAGGATCGTTTCGGGCCACGGCGGCCGGCGCGGACGGCGATTTGGCGTCCGTCGAATCCGCATTCTACAAGCAGCGCCCGGACGTCTCCGCGACCGGTCCCGTCCTTCCCGACGCCGAGGTTTCATGCCGCAAGGTCCCTTGCCGAAAGCCCGATCGCTCGTCCCGAACGATCCCGTCTCGGTCTCGCGCCGTGCCCTCCTCGGCGGTGTCGCAGCGCTGGCCCTGCTGCCGCGCGGCGCCCGTGCACAGGCGACGAAGCCACCTCCGGCCCCCGCCCCTCCCTCCGCGGCAAGTTCGTCCGCGGCGTCGCCCGCCCGCACCCTGACGGCGGCGCCCGGCACACTGCGGCTCAAGCCCGAGCCGGCCGCCCCGACCCCGGTCTGGTCCTTCGACGGCAAGACCGCTCCCCCGGTGGTACGGATCCGCCTCGGCGAGACGGTGCGGCTGAAGGTCGAGAACAGGACGGACAAGCCGCTCAGTCTGCACTGGCACGGAGTGCGCAACCAGAACCCGATGGACGGGGTCGGCGGCGTCACCCAGGCGCCGATCGCCCCGGGCGCCGACTTCACCTACGCCTTCGTGCCTCCGGATGCCGGCACCTTCCTGATTCGCCCCCTCGTCGTCGGCGGATCGAGCGAGCCCTCGGGCCGGGGCCTCGCCGGTGCCCTGGTGGTCGAGGAGGCC
Organism: Methylobacterium sp. Leaf104; assembly: GCF_001422885.1. Lineage (GTDB taxonomy): Bacteria > Pseudomonadota > Alphaproteobacteria > Rhizobiales > Beijerinckiaceae > Methylobacterium. The sequence continues at coordinate 301,882 of NZ_LMMZ01000037.1, forward strand.
TCACCGCCGGCCGTGGACCAGGATCTGACGCTGCTGATGCAGGACTGGCGCCTCGACGACGCGAATACCCTGCTGCCCTTCGGCCAGCCGATCTTCGCCGCGAGCTCCGGGCGCCTCGGCAGCCTCGTCACCCTGAATGGTGTGCCGGTGCCGGCGCCGATCACCGCCCGGCCGGGCAGCCGCCTGCGCCTGCGCCTCGGCAACGTCTGCAACGCCCGTGGCACCCGCATCCGCTTCGACGGCGTGAAGGTCTACGTGCTGGCGGTGGACGGCCAGCCCACCGACACCTTCGAGCCCCTGCGGGCCACGCTGCCCTTTCCGCCCGGCACCCGCTACGACCTGATGCTCGACATGCCCACCGAGCCCGGAGCCCAGGGCACGATCACGGCGCTGATCGGCAACGGCGTCGCCCTCGCGACCCTGGCGCTGACCGGCGAGGCTGCCCTGCCCCCGCGGCCGCCGATTGCGAAGATCGGTGACAACCCGCTGCTGCCAGCCGAGGTGAAGCTGCAGAACGCCGTCCGGCGCGACATCACCATCACGGGCGGCGCCCGGATCGACAAGGACAAGCCCGCCGCCGAGCCGACCTATTCCGGCGATTCCAACCGGGTCTGGTCGGTGAACGGTGCGCCAGGCACCGCCGGGATGTCGCCGCTCTTCTCGGTCAAGCGCGGTCAGGTGGTGGTGCTGGCGATCCGGAACGAGACCGCCTTCCCGCAGGCCCTACACCTGCACGGCCACGCCTTCCGGCTGCTCCACCCTCTCGACGACGGCTGGGAGCCCTACTGGCTCGACACATTCCAGCTTCTCGAGGGCCGCACGGCGCGAATCGCCTTCAAGGCCGACAATCCGGGGCGCTGGCTCCTCGGTTCGACGGTGCTGGAGCGCTTTGACACCGGTCTCTGGACCCTCTTCGAAGTCACCTAGGCCCCAGCAGCGCGCCGAGCACCGCCGGCATCATCTCCGGCAGGTCCTCGGCGATCAGGCCGGGGCCGTGACGCAGGCCGGCATCGCCGTGGAGCCAGACCGCCGCGGCCGCGGCCTCGAAGGGCGCCATGCCCTGTGCGAGGAGCCCGGCGATCAGGCCGGCCAGCACGTCGCCGGCGCCAGCGGTGCCGAGATAGGGCGTGCCGTGATCGTTGATGGCGGCCCGGCCATCGGGAGCGGCGATGACCGTGTCGGCCCCCTTCAGGACGACGACGGCACCGGCCATGGCGGCGGCACGCCGGGCACGCTCCAGCTTGTCCGCCTCCGGATCGACCGCCTCCGTGCCCTCGAACAGGCGGTCGAACTCGCCCGCGTGGGGGGTGAGCACCGCGGCGGCCTCTCCGTCGGAGAGGTGCGCCGCCAGAAGGGCGGCCTGTCCCTTGAAGCTAATGAGCGCATCGGCATCGAGGACGAGGGTGCGCCCCGCCGCGGCGGCCACCGCCACCAGATCGCGGGTGGCCGCGCCGATGCCGAGGCCGGGTCCGGCCAGGACCACGTTGAGGCGCTCGTCCACGAGGAGATCGTCGAGGTCGTCGGCGCTGTCGCAGGCGCGCAGCATGATGGCGGTGCAGTGGGCGGCGTTCTCCGCCAGGGCCGAGCTCGGCGAGACCAGGGTGACGAGGCCGGCTCCGACCCGGAGCGCGGCGCGCGCCGCCATCCGGGCGGCGCCCGTGCGGTGGGCGGGGCCGGACAGGACGAGGGCGTGTCCGCGGGTGTACTTGTGGCTCGCCGCCGTGAGCCGCGGGAAGGCGGCGTTCCAGAGGCCAGGCCCGTTGCGCCAGAGCGGATCGGCCCCGGTGAGACCCGCCTCCAGGGCCCTCGCCCCGGTGCCGATCTCGGCCACGTGCAGGGTGCCGCAATGGGCGCGCCCGGGCTGGAGCAGGTGGCCGGGCTTCAGGGCCACGAAGGTGACGGTCTCGGTCGCCCGCACCGCGACGCCGCGCACGGCGCCGGTGTCGCCATCGATTCCGCTCGGCACGTCGACGGCGAGGACAGGCGTGGACGATTGTCCGAGCCGTTCCACCAGGGCGGCGACGTCGCCCGCGAGGTCGCGAGCGAGGCCGGCGCCGAACAGCGCATCGACGACGAGGCCGTAGGCCGCGAGGTCGCCGAGCGACTTGAGGTGGAGGACCGGGCCGGCCCAGCCCTTGGCGGCCTCCGCCGCGTCGCCGGACAGCGCCTGCGGCGGCACCAGCCCGGCGAGATCGACCGCATGCCCGGCCTCGGCGAGGCGGCGGGCCGCCACGTAGCCGTCGCCGCCATTGTTGCCCGGACCGCACAGGACCAGGATGCGACCGCCCTCACCGGCCAGCGCGCGGGCGCGCTCCGCCACGGCGGCGCCCGCCCGCTCCATCAGCGCGGTCCCGGGCGTTCCGCCCGCGATGGCGGCCGCATCGACCCGGCGCATCGCCTCGACCTTGAGCAGACGCAGGGTGGTCATCGCGGTGTCCTTCGCTGTTTCGCGCCGGGTTGCTCGTCTGAGGCTCACGAAACAGCCTCAGCTGCGCCATTCGCCCAAACGATTTGCGGTGCGTGCATATTCGTTGTGCAGTTTTCCGCCCTCACCGAACAAATCGGCGTGGCGAAGGCCGGACGGCGATGGTACCAACGATGGATCAAGAAGCATCGAGGTCAGGCCCGCCCGGCATGAAGAAGATCGAAGCGATCATCAAGCCTTTCAAACTGGACGAGGTGAAGGAAGCCCTCCAGGAGGTCGGTCTCCAGGGCATCACCGTGATCGAGGCGAAGGGCTTCGGGCGCCAGAAGGGCCATACCGAACTCTATCGCGGCGCCGAATACGTGGTGGATTTCCTGCCGAAGGTGAAGCTCGAGATCGTCCTGTCGGATGCGCTGGTGGAGGGCGCCGTCGAGGCGATCCGCAAGTCGGCCCAGACCGGGCGCATCGGCGACGGCAAGATCTTCGTCTCGACCATCGAGGAAGCGATCCGAATCCGCACCGGCGAAACCGGGACCGACGCCATCTGAGCGGCGTCGGGTCGCCTCGTCACACAGACGCCCTGCCGGTTCGACGCGGCGACCGGTCCATCGGACCGCACCAGTCTCACGCCCTCCGGCGCGGCATGCTCGGCCGGCGCGCGGGCGGATGGTCACGGCGAAAATCAGCCCGGCGACCGCATCCCGCCCCCCTCCGGTCCCGATGGAATACCAAGAGGGTCTCGTCGAGATCGTGCGCCGCGATGATCGAGGCGACGGCGCGGAGACTTGCCGGAGGCCGTGGGTTTCCGACGCGGCGATGGACCGGAATCGCTTCGGCCGGGATGCCACCGAGTCGGTCGGCGACGCGGCGGAGCGCGTCCCGATGCGCAGGATCCCGACGCCGTGGCGGGGGACCGTGCGGGCGAATGGGACCCGAAACCCGCCGCCGCACCACCCCCGAGCGCCGGAGACAGTTCTAAGGTTCTGTTTTTGCGTCTCTTCTCGCGGCCGCTCCGCGTCCGGCGCCGAGAAATTGCGCTGGCCCGGACGCTTCACCTGCGGTAAACGCTCGACGCCCAAGACGCTCGACGGCTAAGACCCTTCCGCTCTGCGGCGCGCCGGTGCCCGCTGCGGCAAAACCACGGCCGCAACGGGCCGAGACATGAAGGAGACCTCCAAGGATGGCCAAGACTGCAGCCGACGTCCTGAAGGAAATCAAGGACAACGACGTCAAGTACGTCGACCTTCGGTTCACCGATCCGCGCGGTAAGTGGCAGCACGTCACGTTCGACGTCTCGCTGATCGACGACGAGATGTTCTCCGAAGGCACGATGTTCGACGGCTCGTCGATCGCCGGCTGGAAGGCCATCAACGAATCCGACATGCTGCTGATGCCCGACCCGGCCACCGCCTGCATGGACCCGTTCTTCTCGGCCTCGACCATGTCGATCGTCTGCGACGTGCTCGAACCCTCCACGGGCGCGCCCTACAGCCGCGATCCGCGCGGCACCGCCAAGCTGGCCGAGGCCTTCCTCAAGTCCACCGGCATCGGCGACACCATCTATGTCGGCCCCGAGGCCGAGTTCTTCGTGTTCGACGACGTGAAGTTCGGGTCCGACCCGTACCACACCGGCTTCCAGCTCGATTCGACCGAACTGCCCACCAACGGCTTCACCGATTACGAGGGCGGCAACCTCGGCCACCGCGTCGCCACCAAGGGCGGCTACTTCCCGGTGCCGCCGCAGGATTCGGCGCAGGACATGCGCGGCGAGATGCTGGCCGCCATGCAGTCCATGGGCGTCAAGGTCGAGAAGCACCACCACGAGGTGGCGTCCGCCCAGCACGAGCTGGGCATGAAGTTCGACACCCTGACCCTGCTCGCCGACCACATGCAGATCTACAAGTACTGCATCCACCAGGTCGCCCAGAGCTACGGCAAGACCGCGACGTTCATGCCCAAGCCCGTCTACGGCGACAACGGCTCGGGCATGCACGTGCACCAGTCGATCTGGAAGGACGGCAAGCCGCTCTTCGCCGGCGACAAGTACGCCGACCTCTCGCAGGAGTGCCTCTGGTACATCGGCGGCATCATCAAGCACGCCAAGGCGCTGAACGCCTTCACCAACCCGTCGACCAACTCCTACAAGCGCCTGGTGCCCGGCTACGAGGCCCCCGTGCTGCTCGCCTACTCGGCGCGCAACCGCTCGGCCTCCTGCCGCATCCCGTGGACGACGAACCCGAAGGCCAAGCGCGTCGAGGTCCGCTTCCCCGACCCGATGGCGAATCCCTACCTGGCCTTCTCGGCCCTGCTGATGGCCGGCCTCGACGGCATCATCAACAAGATCGATCCGGGCGCCGCCATGGACAAGGATCTCTACGACCTGCCCCCGCGCGAGTTGAAGAAGATCCCCACCGTCTGCGGCTCGCTGCGCGAGGCCCTGCAGAACCTCGATCGCGACCGCGCCTTCCTCAAGGCCGGCAACGTCTTCACCGACGACCAGATCGACTCCTTCATCGAGCTGAAGATGACCGAGGTCATGCGCTACGAGATGACCCCGCACCCGGTCGAGTTCGCGATGTACTACTCGCTCTGAGAGCGACCGAGCCGGGCCGCGCGCCCGGCTCACCGGACGACGGCGCAGCGCCGGAGCCTCGCGAGGGGCTTCGGCGTTTCGCGTTTCGGGGACCGGCGGAATTCCATCCGTGGAGCGATCGGATCGACCTGCATGTGTCGGATCGAGATCGGGTCCGTCGTGCCACGCAGGTCGGGCAAGGTTCGATGCCGTCGGCGGTTGTCGATTCCGGGCTCGCCTACGGCGACCGGGACCGACCGAGTGGGCGAGATGCGATCACGCTGCCCGAAAGGAGAACGGGACGATCCGTCGGACGGCCGTGTCTGCGTTCCGGGCCGAAGTCCGGTCGAAGCGTCCTTCGGCACCACGGCCGGTCGGACCCGCGAGCCGCATCCGACCTGATCGCATCAGGCGACCGGCGCCCGGCTCCAGCCCCGAGGACGGAACCATGATGCTGCCAACGGGCTTGCCGCCCCGACGCGAGGGCCGGGATCGGGGATGCAGGCGGACGACGAGACTCTTCGATCCCGGCGGAGCGACCACCTGGAGCGCGCCAATGCGCTGGTGCAGACCCTCGCGATCCTCGCGGCCGGCGCCTGGGCGGTCTACACCTTCATCTACGAGGCCCGGATCAAGCCGGCCCTGGAGCCGCCCGCCGTCTCGGTGACGACGAACCTGGTGCGGGCGGGCGAGCGGGACCGTCACGTGGCCATCCGCTCGACCGTGACCCGCAAGAACGTCGGCCAGACCGGCGTGCGCGTTCTCGGCCTCGTCTACAACGTCACCGGTGTACGGGTGCGCTTCGATGCGGTCCCCGGCGGCAAGGATGCGCTCTCCGGCGGCAAGCCCGCGGTCGACGGTGCGCCCGCCGATCGCACCACCCCGGCGCGCGCCTACGGATTCACGGGTCCCGGCGAGGCGATCCTGCGCGAGGGCCGGCTCTTCGCCGGCGCCACCGAAATGGGGGGCGAGCCCTCCGATCTCAATCCCGGCGAATCCGTCTCCCGCGACCTCATCGTCTATGCCGACCGTGACCGCTTCGACTTCGTCCGCTTCGAGGTCAGCCTCGCCTATTCCAAGGGCGACGATCCCCCGGTGCTCCTGACCTTCGAGACCGCGCCGGACGGCACCCTCTCGCTGAAACCCAAGGCGGATTGCCGGGCGGAGCCGCAGACCTGCCAGCGCGTGAAGGCCACCGACTTCGCCACGGAATTCTCGCTCTGGTGAGACGGGGTCCTCCTTCCCGGTTATCCACAGTCCTGCGGCAGATTTGCAGGGAACACGGGTCGCGTGGGTGATCTTCATCTGAGGCTGCGGTTGTATCGCCGAGGCCTTCATCCGTGTCTCGTCAGGCACGGGGGCGGGTCTTGCTTGTGTCTGATTTCGGACATCGACGCATCGCGGCACGATGACGATGGCCGAGATTCAGAGTTGCTATGCTTCTACCGCCCGATGATAGGTCGCACCCCCTCGCTCAGCGCTTCCGGGACTTCATCCGACATCGCCCCTTTCCCTGCGTCGGCGCCAAATCGGCCCTCTCCCGCGGCGGCATGACCGTGGTGGTGGCGAGGGGCATCGGGAGCCCCACCGCCGATGCCCGGATCTACGCCGCCCTCCTGGCCTTCGTCTGGCGCTACCGGCAGGCGCCGGAGCTGTTCCAGAGCTTCGCGGTGCTCTTCGACGGCGAGGCCCCGGATTCCGAGGAGACGTTCGAAGCCGCCTTGTGGACCCGGGTGCAGGCCCTGACGGACCGTGACGGCCATCTCGGCCAGCCGCATGATTCCCGCGTCGCCGCCGACCCGGAAGACCCGCACTTTTCGGTCAGCCTCGGCGGCGAAGGCTTCTTCATCGTCGGGCTGCATCCGGCGGCGAGCCGCCTGGCCCGTCGCTTCGCGGCGCCGGCCCTGGTGTTCAACCTGCACGACCAGTTCCAGCGCCTGCGGGCGGAGGGACGCTACGAGCGGCTGCGGGACAGCATCGTCGCCCGCGACGTCGCCCTCGCCGGCTCGCCGAACCCGATGCTGGCCGAGCACGGCGAGCGCTCCGCCGCGCGCCAGTTCAGCGGCCGCGCCGTGCCGGACGACTGGACCTGCCCCTATCGGCGCCGCGCCGAGCCCGCCGCCTGGGACGGGGACGAGGTGATCGCCGCCCTACGCAAGGGGGCCTTCGTCGCCGAGAGCATGGAGGGCTGAGGATGGATGCGCGCAGCCCCGCGACGGCCTTCCCGGATGTCGCGCCCGAGGCGCTGCTCGCCCTGGTGCGGGCGGTGCGCGCGACGGGTTACGGTTTCACCACCGTGACCCCCTCCACCCATGCCCGGGTCAATGCCCGGCCCGAGGCCCAGCAGGCGCGATCCCTGCGCGACGTGCTCGGCTGGAGCCGGCCCTTCGCGTCCGGCCTCCTGCCGCCCGACCTCGTCGCCGCCCTCGAACAGGCCGGCGCGGTGGCCCGCGACGGGGCCGGATGGCGCCCCACGATCCGCCTTTCCAGCCTCGACGACGAGCTCTTCCTGCACTCGGCCTATCCTCCGAGCGCGCCGGACGCGGTGTTCTTCGGCCCCGACACCCTCCGCTTCGTCTCGGCGGTGCTCGCGCATCTGGCCGAACGACGGAGGCCGGTGCGGCGGGCGGTCGATATCGGCTGCGGCTCCGGAGCGGCCGGCATCTGCGTCGCCAAGCGGATACCGGAGGCCGAGGTGGCCCTGGTCGACATCAATCCGGCGGCTCTGCGGGCGGCGGCGGTGAACGCCGAGGCGGCCGGGATCGCCAATGTGCGCCCGCACCGGAGCGACATGCTCGAGGCGGTGTCGGGCGAGTTCGACCTCATCATCTCGAATCCGCCCTTCATGATCGACCACGGCGGCGGTCCCCTCGGGGCCGGTCTCTCCCTCCGCGTCGTCGAGGCCGCGCGCGCGCGCCTCGCACCGGGCGGCAGCCTCGTGCTGTTCACCGGCGCGGCGATCGTGGAGGGGGAGGACCCGTTCCGCGCGGCCGCCGGCGCCCTCTGCGCAGCGGCGGGCCTGAGCTGGGATTACCGGGAGTTCGATCCCGACGCCTACGGCGAGGAGCTCGACGACCCGGCCTATGCGAAGGTCGAGCGGATCGCCCTCGTCGTCCTGACGGCGACCCGGCCATGAGCGGGGTGGCCGCGGCGCAGGGTGCCGAAGCCGGGCGCGCCGAAGCCGAGCGCGCCGCGTTCCTGCGCGACGCCCTGGCCGGCCTCTCGGCCGAGCCGCGGACGCTTCCCGGCAAGTACCTCTGGGACGCGATCGGCTCCGACCTGTTCGACCGGATCTGCCACACCGCCGACTACTATCCGACCCGGCGCGAGATGGCGCTGCTGCCGGAGGTGGCGCGGGACGTGGCGGGCGAGATCGGTCCCGGGGCCAGATTGGTCGAGTTCGGCAGCGGCGCCAGCCGGAAGATCCGCACCCTCCTCGACGCCCTGTCCCGGCCCGCGACCTACATCGCCGTCGACATCTCGGGCGACTACCTCGCCGGGGCGATCCGGCGGCTCGCGCCGGACTACCCGGCGGTCACCATGCAGGCGGTCTGCGCCGACTATGCCGAGCCGTTCACCCTGCCCCTGCCGGGAGGCGGCGGCCCGGTGCTCGGGTTCTTCCCCGGCACGAGCATCGGCAACTTCCCGCCCGCGGAGGCCGGGGCCTTCCTGGCCCGGGCCCGGGCCGCCCTCGGCCCCTGCCTGTTCCTGGTCGGCGCCGACCCCACGGTCGATCCGGACCTCCTGCACGCCGCCTATGGCGGGGCCGACGGCCTGATGGACGCCTTCCATCGTAACGTCCTGGTGCGGATGAACCGCGAACTCGGGGCCGATTTCGATCCCGGGGCCTTCAGCCACGCCGTCCGGCTCCGCGACGATCCCTTCCGGGTCGAGGCGCATCTCGTGGCGCGGGACGCCACGCGGGCGCGCCTCGGCGGAGCCGAATTCGCCTTCGCGCCCGGCGACAGCATCCGCACCGACACCTCGCACAAGTACACGCCCGAGGCCTTCGCGGCCCTGGCCTCGGCGAACGGCTGGACACCCTTGCGGTACTGGGCCGGCCCGCAAGGGGGCTTCAGCCTGCACCTGCTCCGGGGCTGATCGTCCCGGGCCGAAAGTCGGACCACCGCAACGTTTCGGGAGAACCCCCATGGCACAGCAGGTCCCCGTCTCGCGCGAGGCGCTCATCGCGGATCTCGACTTCCAAGATCGTGACTTCCAGGATCGTGAACGCGGCGGCACGGGCGGGGGCACCCACCCCGTCGCGGAGGACCTCGCCTATCGCCGCCTGGCCATCGCCAACGTCGTGCTGGCCGGGCCGCCCGGGGCCGGCGACCGGGGCTGGGTGCTCATCGATGCCGGCATTCCCGGGTCGCGCCGCTGGATCGAGGCCGCCGCGGCCGCGCGATTCGGCGCGGGCGCGCGGCCGTCGGCGATCGTCCTCACCCACGGGCACTTCGACCATGTCGGCGTGCTGGAGGACCTGGCGGAAGCCTGGGACGTGCCGGTCTACGCGCACGCCCTGGAGCGGCCCTATCTCGACGGCTCCGCCGCCTACCCGCCCCCCGACCCGAGCGTCGGCGGCGGCCTGATGGCGCGGATCTCCCCGCTCTACCCGACGCGGCCCGTGGACGTCTCGCAGCGGCTGCGCCCGCTGCCGGAGGATGGCGGCGTGCCGCCGATGCCGGGCTGGCGCTGGATCCATACGCCCGGCCACACGCCCGGCCACGTCTCGCTTTGGCGCGCGGGCGATCGCACCCTGATCGCCGGCGACGCCTTCGTGACCACCGCCCAGGAATCCGCCTATGCGGTGACGGTCCAGGCGCCCGAGCTGCACGGCCCGCCCATGTACCTCACCACCGACTGGCCGGCGGCCCGGCACTCGGTCGAGGTTTTGGCCGGCCTGAAGCCCGAGCGGGCGGTGACCGGGCACGGACGCCCGCTCCGGGGACCGGAGCTGCGGCGCGCCCTCGACGCGCTGGCGCGAGATTTCGACCGCGTCGCAGTGCCGGAGCAGGGCCGCTACGTCGCCGACCCGGCGACGGCGGCGGACGGCTCGGCCTATCGCACCCCCTGACGCCGGTCGTCACGCAAACTTGCGCAAGATATTTCCGTGCGCCGAGATCCGACCTCGGACTTTCGCCGCGCCTTGGCGTAAGCAGGCGGTAATGGCCGCCGCTTTCGCGAGAAGGCCTGCACGATCGTGCGAGGAGTGAAACGCCATGCGGATGTCCCGTCGCGCCGCCGGCCTGACCGCCGGCCTGTTCCTCGCGATCCTGGCCGGCTCCGGCACCGTCCGGGCCGCGGCCGGCGACGACGTCGCCGAGCGCGACGCGCGCTGGACGGAGCTGCGGCAATTGCTCTTCGGCGACCGCACGGTCGAGACCGCCAAGCCGCTGGTGCGGATGGACCTGCCCGACCGGGCCAACGATGCCTCCCTCGTGCCGCTGACCCTGACGATCGCCGACAAGGACCGGATCAAGGGCCTCTACCTCGTCATCGACGACAACCCGGCGCCGCTCGCCGCGCACTTCACCTTCGGCCCCGCCGCGGATCCCGAGGCGCTGAAGCTGCGCGTCCGGGTGAACACCTACACCAACGTCCACGCGGTGGCGGAGACCAAGGACGGCGCCCTGGTGCAGACCACCCAGTTCGTGAAGGCCTCGGGCGGCTGCTCGGCCCCGATGGGGATGACCGACGCGGAAGCGATGAAGGGCATGGGCGACATGCGGCTCAAGTTCGCCGATGCGACCCCGGGCAAGCCCATCGCCGCGACCCTGATGATCCGCCATCCGAACTTCACCGGCCTGCAGATGAACCAGGTCAGCCGCGAGTATACGCCCGCGCGCTACATCAACCGGATCAGCGTCAGCCACGGCGACCAGAACGTCTTCGTGATGGAAGGCGACATCTCGATCTCGGCCAACCCGGTGATCAACTTCGCCATGCTGCCCGACGGCAAGGGTCCGGTCACCGTCGTGACGCAGGACAACCAGGGTGGCCGCTGGGAGCACAGCTTCGATGCGCCGGCCGCCAGCAACTGACCCTCTCGGCCGCGCCGCGGGATTCCTACTCGCGGCGACGATCCTCGCGGCGGCCGCCCCGGCCGTTTCCCCGGTCGACGTTCCGGAGCCCGCGGGCTTCTGGGAAGGGGCGCTCCAGGGCTACACGCCCAGGACCCTGGCAGGCGCCACGGTCCTGGACGGCGCCGGGCTCGACGTCCTGGTCGCGGGCGGGCCGGCGGTGCTGATCGACGTGTCCGAGGCCGAGCCGACGCCGCCGGACCAGCCGGCCGGACGCCTGTGGCGGCCGATCCATCGGGCCATCCCGAACAGCACCTGGCTGCCGGGGGCCGGCGCGGGGACCCTCTCCGTGCCGGACCGGGCCGCCCTCGCGGACCGGGTCGCGGCCCTGACGCAGGGCGATCGCGGCCGCGCGATCGTCACCTATTGCCACCCGGATTGCTGGGGCAGCTGGAACCTCGGCAAGCGCCTCGTCGGACTCGGCTACCGGGCCGTCCACTGGTATCCGGACGGGATCGAGGGCTGGCAGGAGCGGCACGACACGGCGGCGATCCGCCCCGACGAAACCTGGACGGGACGCGCCAAGGATGGCGCCGGGCCCTGAGGTCCGATTCTCATCAAGCCGAGGCTAGGCCCTTCATGCTGTACCGCCGCTCGCTCCTCACCCTCCTCGCCCTGGCGCCGCTCGTCCTGGCGCCGCTCGCCCTGGCGGGGCCTGCCGGCGCCGGCGAGAGCCTGCCCTACACCCCCGAGGCCTTCGCGGCGGCGCAGAAGGCCGGCAAGCCGATCCTGGTCGAGGTCAGCGCGCCCTGGTGCCCGATCTGCAAGACCCAGAAGCCGATCCTCGCCCGGCTCGCCGAGCAGCCCCGGTTCAAGGACCTCGTCATCTTCGACGTCGACTTCGACACCCGCAAGGACGTGCTGCGGCGGTTCGATGCCCGCATGCAGAGCACGCTGATCGCCTTCAAGGGCGAGACCGAGACCGGCCGTTCGGTGGGCGAGACCCAGCCCGAATGGATCGAGGGCCTCGTCGAGAAGACGCTCTAGGGCGGGTCGGTGGGCACCAGCCTGGGACTGGCCTTCCTCGCCGGCCTGCTGTCGGTGCTCTCGCCCTGCGTGCTGCCGCTGCTGCCGCTGGTCCTCGGCGCCGCGGCCTCCGAGCACCGCCTCGGCCCCCTGGCGCTGGCCTCCGGCCTCGCCCTCTCCTTCGTGGCCATCGGCCTGTTCGTGGCCACGATCGGCTTCGGCCTCGGGCTCGACACCGGCCTCTTCCGGACGGGCGCGGCCGTCCTGATGATCCTGCTCGGCCTCGTGCTGATGCTGCCGGCCGCGCAGACGCGGCTCGCGGTCGCCGCCGGTCCCCTGAGCGACTGGACCGAGGCGCGCTTCGGCGGCCTCTCCACCGCCGGCCTCGCGGGCCAGTTCGGCGTCGGCCTCCTGCTCGGGGCGGTCTGGAGCCCCTGCGTCGGGCCGACCCTCGGCGCCGCCTCGCTCCTCGCCGCCCAGGGGCGGGACCTCGCCGCCGTCGCCCTCACCATGGTCCTGTTCGGCCTCGGCGCCGCCCTCCCCCTCGTGCTGCTCGGCGCCCTGTCCCGCGCCACCCTGGCGGGCTGGCGCGACCGGATGATGGGCCTCGGCAAGGGCCTGAAGGCGGCCCTCGGCCTCATCCTCGCGGTGACCGGCCTCGCGATCCTGCTCGGCACCGACAAGGCCCTGGAGACCGTCCTCGTCGACGCCTCCCCCGACTGGCTGACGCGGCTGACGACCCGGTACTGACGGCGTCGCCCGGGGACCGCGCCCTTGGACGCCGCCGCCGGACCGGCGTATCCAGGGACGCATCGCCCGGAGGTCACCCCATGCCCCTCGTCGTCCCCGTCATCCTCGGTTCCGTCCGCTCCGACCGGCAGGGCCTGCGCGCCGCCCGCTTCGTCATCCGCGAACTGGAGAGCCGCGGCATCGAGGCGCCCCTGGTCGATCCGGCCGAGCTGAAGCTCCCCCTCCTCGACCGGATGTACAAGGAATACCCCAGGGGCGAGGCGCCGGCCGTTCTCGAAGGGCTCGCGACGCTCTATCGGCGCTCGGATGCCTTCCTGGTCGTCTCGGCCGAGTACAACCATTCGATTCCGCCGGCCCTCTCGAACACCCTCGACCACTTCCTGGAGGAGTATTCCTGGCGGCCTTCGGGGATCGTCTGCTACTCGGCCGGTCAGTACGGCGGCGTCCGCGCGGCGATGCAGCTGAGGGCGATGATGGGCGAGCTCGGTGCCTCGAGCATCCCCTCGCTCCTGCCGATCCCGCGGATCGGCAAGGCCCTGGACGAGGCCGGCACGGCCCAGGACGATTGGCTGCCGAAGGCCGCCAAGCGCTTCCTCGACGAACTGGTCTGGTACGCCGAGGCCCTGCAGGCGCAGCGGGCGAAGGGAACGCCCTACTGAGCGGGCCTTCGGGGCGGGTCTGGCGCGAGGCTTGCGCTTCGATCCGAACCGATCCCTCGCGCCGAGCGCCCTTCATGTCCGAGACCGCCACGGAACTCCGCACGCTCCTCGCCAACCTGGTGCGGGCCGCCCTGATGTCGGACGACCGGGCCAGCGCCCTCTGGCGCGAGGCGGCCCGGCAGGGCCAGGCGCGGCTGGGCGCCGATCGGGCCGGCCTCGCGGGGCTGAACATCGAGGGCTTCTGGACCCTGGCGGTGCGCGAGGCCGAGGCCCCGGAACACCGCGAGGCCGAGGCCCAGGTGGAGTTCGGCTTCCCGGCCCTGTGCCCGTTCACCCTGGCCGAACTCACCGCCCCCGGTTTCGAGGTCGACGCGGCGGTCGAGCGCCTGCGCAAGTCCGCCGCCACCGGCTGAACCATGTTGAGGGCCGGGCCCGCGCCGTTGCCGGCGCAGGCTCCAGCGCCCATGTTACGGGGGAAGAGCCGGGCCGCGCTCCGCCCCCGGCGAGACACGTCCTTTCGCGTATGGCCTCGCGCCCGCGCAGCGAGCCGGATCCCTTGGCAAAACGCATCAATCCCAATCCCGGCGCCGCCGGCCTCCCCTCCCGCGAGCAGATCCTCGCCTTCATCGCCGCCTCCACCGAGAAAGTGGGCAAGCGCGAGATCGCGGCGGCCTTCGACATCAAGGGCGCCGACCGCATCGGCCTGAAGCGGATCCTCAAGGAGATCGAGGCGGACGGCGCCATCGCCCGCGAGCGCGGCGGCCTCGCGCCTTCCGGCCGCCTGCCGCCCGTGGTGCTGGCCGACATCACCGCTCGGGACCGCGACGGCGAGTTCCTGGCGACCCCGGCCGAGTGGGACGTCGACAACGGGGCCGCCCCGAAGATCACCGTCTCCGCGCCCCGCGGCGGCAAGCGCCCGGGCCAGCCCGCCCCCGGCATCGGCGACCGCGTGCTGATGCGGGTCGAGGCCGGCGCCGGCGAGCCGGGCCGCTATAGCGGCCGCGTCATCAAGGTGCTCGGCAAGAACAAGACCGACATCGTCGGCGTCTTCCGGGCCGGTCCCGAGGGCGGACGCATCATTCCCGTCGAGAAGCGGGCGCAGGGCCGCGAGGTCGCGATTCCCGCCGGCGAGGAGGGGGACGCCCGGGACGGCGACCTCGTCAGCGTCACCCTCCAGCGCGAGAGCCGCTTCGGCCTGCCCCAGGGCCGGGTGCGCGAGCGCCTGGGCTCCCTCGGCTCGGAGAAGGCGATCAGCCTGATCGCCCTGCATCTCCACCACATTCCGCACGTCTTCGCCGCCGCGACCCTGGCGGAGGCCGACGGCGTGGTGCCGGTGGGGCTTGACGGGCGCGAGGACTGGCGCGGCGAACCGCTCCTGACCATCGACCCGCCGGACGCCAAGGACCACGACGACGCCGTGATGGCGCTCCCCGACCCCGACCCGGCCAATCCGGGCGGGTTCGTGATCACCGTGGCGATCGCCGACGTCGCCGCCTACGTCCGCGCGGGCTCGGCCCTCGACCGGGAGGCGCTGCTGCGCGGCAACTCGGTCTATTTCCCCGACCGCGTCGTGCCGATGCTGCCGGAGCGCATCTCCAACGATCTCTGCTCCCTGCGCGAGGCCGAGGACCGGCCGGCGCTGGCGGTCCGCATGGTGATCGACGCCGAGGGCGCCAAGCGCCGGCACGGCTTCCACCGGGTGATGATGCGCTCGCGGGCCAAGCTCAGCTACGCGCAGGCCCAGGCCGCCATCGACGGGTTCGCCGACGACGTCACCGCGCCGCTCCTCGAGCCCGTGCTGCGCCCGCTCTGGGCCGCCTACGAAGCCCTGCGCCGGGCCCGCGACGCGCGCGGGCCGCTGGCCCTCGATCTGCCCGAGCGCAAGGTGCTGCTCACCGCGGACGGCGCGGTCGACCGCGTCGTGGTGCCCGCGCGCCTCGACGCGCACCGGCTCATCGAGGAGTTCATGATCCAGGCCAACGTCGCGGCGGCCGAGACCCTGGAGCAGGCGCGCCAGCCCCTGATCTACCGGGTGCACGACGAACCGGCCCTGGAGAAGATGCGCGCGCTGGGCGAGGTGCTCGCCTCCATCGGCATCAAGCTGCCGAAGGAGGGCATCCTGCGCCCCGCCCTGTTCAACCGCATCCTCGCCAGCGTGGCGGAG
>NZ_LMMZ01000037.1:327500-328769 GCF_001422885.1 Methylobacterium sp. Leaf104
GCCGACCCGAACGGGCATGTGGGCTCGTGGCGCGAGCGCGCGAGGACGGATTCCACCGTCGCGGTCATCTCGGGGGTGACGGAGACCGTCATCCTCGACCGCATCGCGGAGGCGGCGACGCGGTACGGGATCGTCCTGGTGGACCTCGAGGGCGCCGCCTCGCAGGCCGTCACCTACGCGATCGCCGAGTCGGACCTCGTGCTGATCCCCACCAAGATCTCGGGAATGGACCTGCAGGAGGTGTTCCGGACCTACGAGGTGGTGCAGCGGGCCGAGCGCATGCTGCGCCGATCGATCCCGGCCCGGGTGGTGCTGACCCAGATGTCACCCCTGCAGAGCCGCGTCGCCCAGCATGCCCGGGAAGAGATCCAGGGCGCCGGCATTCCGCTGCTGCGGACCGAGGTGATCCAGCGGGCCGCGTACCAGTCCATGCACTTCACGGGATCGACGCCGGCCGGGCCGGGGGGCGATCCGAAGGCCGCCGCCGAGGTGGGCGGTGTCCTGAACGAGCTCCTCGCCATCCTGGCCGAGCAGCAGGGAGTCTGACGATGAGCAAGCCTCCATTCCTGCCCTCGCCCCGTCCGCGGCCGCATACGAGCCCAGAGGATGCCTGGCAACTGGCGGCCGCCACGAGCGACCTCGGCTTCACGCGGGCCTCGAGCGCCCCTCAGGCGCCGCCGGCCGCGGCCCGGATCTCCGACGAGCCCCGGCCGGCCGAGGCCATCGAGGGCGCCGGGAGCGTACCAGCCGAGGCCACGGAGGCCCTGGCTTCCACGAGGCCGCCCAAGGCAGCGGTCCTGAAGGTCGAGGTGCCGGATCCCGTCTGGACGGCCCTGCGGCAGGAGGCTCTCGATCGCCGGGTGACCGTGAAGTACCTGATCCTCGAGGCCCTGGCGGCCAAGGGCTACGCCTTCGACCTCTCGGCCATCCCGCAGGATGGGCGCCGCCTGCGCTAGGCGGTGTCCGAAGGGATCCTGTCCGGACAATCACTGTCCGCAGGCCGGATCCGAACCTTGTGGACGCCCTGGCGGTGGGCCGGCCGGCGTCCGCAGGGCCATGGCCCAACGGACGCCAAACATGCATCGGGACACCGGACATCCGTTGGAAGGCCCGAAACGCAGAAAGGCCGCCCCGGGGGGCGGCCTTTCTGCGTTTCGACGATCGTCTGGAGGGAATGTCTTGTTCTGGGCAGGTCTGGCGGCGACCGACTCTCCCGTGTCTTGAGACACAGTACCATGGGCGCTGGTGTGTTTAACGGCCGAGTTCGAG
>NZ_LMMZ01000038.1 GCF_001422885.1 Methylobacterium sp. Leaf104
CAGGCGGCGCAGGGCACGGGGGCGGTGACGACCAACATCGCGGGTGTGGCCGGGGCGGCCGAGGAGACGGGCGCGGCCGCCGCCCAGGTGCTGGGCGCCGCCTCCGAATTGTCGCGCCAGTCCGAGCATCTCAGCGCCGAGGTCCAGCGCTTCCTCGCCACCGTGCGCGCCGCCTGAGGGCCTCGCCCGGCCAGCGGGCGAGCCTCGCGCGAGGCCGCACGACCCTCGGCACGGGAAGGGCCCGGAGTAAGCCGGGCCCTTCGGCGTTTCGGGCTCAGCGGCTGCCGGCGCCGGGCTTCATGCCTGAGGCGCCCGACGCTGCGGGGGACCCACTTCCGTTCGTTTCCATGCCGGAGCGATGGGTCGAGCCCGTGGTCGCGCCCTTGTCCTGGCCCGGCGCGTAGCCCGAGGCACCGGGAGAGCCGTACTGCGACCCGTTCTGCTGCATCTCCTGGCCGGGCGCGTTGTTGGCGGAGCCCGGACCGCTGCCGGCGGCGAGGGCGGCCGTGCTGAGGGCGAGCGTGCTGGCGAGGGCGAGCGTGACGGCTTTCATGAAGAACTCCATGCTCCACGGCATTTGGGGGCGGACAACGTCCGCCTGCCGAGAAGCGTTCCGGAACCAATCAGCCCGCCGGCACCACGATTTCTGCTGCGCTGCAGGGATGACGCCGGTCGGTGACCTTGGAGTCACGGCGCGATCAGCGCGGCAAGACGCCTGACGGTCGAGCCCTTTCTCGCAGGTCGCAGGGCTATGGCAGCGCCGCCTCCGCCTGCCGGTAGGCCATCCCATGGGCCACGTAGCCCTCGACCACCCGGGCCATCATCGCGCGCTTCTCGGCATCGAGCGGCCCGAGAATGCGGGCCGGGCGCCCGCCCCAGAGGTGTCCGCCCTCCAGGAGCTGGCCCGGATCGGTGGTGGCGCCGGCAGCCAGCAGCACGTCGTCGGCGATCACGGTGCCGGGGGCGACGACGCAGCCGATGCCGATGAGGCTGCGGGCGCCGATGCGGCAGTCGGCGAGGCGGACATTGTGCCCGACCGTGGTGTCGCGCCCGAGCACGACGCCCTCGCCGCGGGTGCGGATGACGCTGTTGTCCTGGATGTTGGTGTTGGCCCCGACCACGATGGGGCCGACCTCGGCGTGCAGGTCGCAGGAGAACAGCACGGTGGAGCCGGCCCCGAGGGCGATGCGGCCGCGCAGGCGCGCGGTGCGGGCGACGTAGACGCTGGGCTCCGGCTCCGGCTCGTCGGCGGCCGGCGGCGTCGGCAGGTCGCCGGAGGCCTCGCGCAGGCGCTCCGCCTGCTCGGCGATCTCCGGCAGGCTGATCGTCCGCACCGCCTTGGCCGGGCTGCCCGCATAGGCGAAGCCGGCGGCCAGATGCGCCCGGGGGAAGACGGTGGCGCCGGCCTCGATCAGCACGCCGCTCTCGACGCGCGCGCCGTCGAGCACGATCACATCGTCCTCGATCACCACGTCCGAGCCGATGGCGCAGGCGTGCACCACGGCGTTGCGGCCCACCGTCACCCGGTCGCCCACCAGGGTCGGATAGGTGTTGGTCGCGATGTGGACGGTGGAGCGGTGGCCGAGCCAGAGGCGCTCGCCGATGACGATCCGGTCGCCGTCGGCGCGAATCACGCTGTGGTCGCCGAGCCAGGCCTGCGCGCCGATGGCCGCGTCGCCGATCACCGTGCTCGCGCGCCCGCACCAGACCGGACGGGCCGAGAAGACCGGCAGGGTGCCGTCATGGGGCAGGATCAGCTCTGGGGTCACGGCGGAAGATGTCCTTCGCATCCCGGTGGCGTCGCCGGGCGTTCGGGGGCATAGAGCGCCCGTGCCCGTGAGGGCAGGTTCGCCGGGCCTCGTCAAGGGTGTACCGCCCGGAAGGCGGCTCCGGGCCGGGCACCGTTCCGAGGGGAGACCATGCCCGAGATCAGCATCCAGAGCGCGCCCTTCGACGCGAGCGCCGAGATCGCGCGCCTCACCGACGAACTCGGGGGCCGGGCGGGGGCGATCGTCACCTTCACGGGCCTGTGCCGCGACGAGGGCGGCCGCCTCACGGGGCTCGAGCTCGAGCATTATCCCGGCATGGCCGAGGCGGAGATCGGCCGGGTGGTCGAGACCGCCCGCGGGCGCTGGCCGCTCCAGGGGGTGCGCGTGATCCACCGCCACGGCCTCGTGGCGCCGGGGGAAGGCATCGTCCTCGTGGTCACCGCGTCGAGCCACCGGATCGCGGCCTTCGAGGCGGCGAGCTTCCTGATGGACTACCTCAAGACGCGGGCGCCGTTCTGGAAGCGCGAGCACCTCGCCGACGGCACCACGGGCGGCTGGGTCGAGGCGGCGGAGGCCGATGACCGGGCCGCCGCCCGCTGGGACGCGGCGTCCGGCATGCCGCGCTAGCCGCGCCCGGCGACGGAACCCGGGCTGGGCTGGCGACATCCTCCCGCAGGAGGGGCCGGGCGCAGCGCGGCCGGACCCGTCCGGAGATCCGTCCGAAATCCGCGTGCCCGACCCGGCATGCCAGGAGCCCCACCCGTTCATGGCCATTCCCTTCCTCAGCGAGGAGCCCGCCGGCCCGCGCCCGCGCAGCTGGTCGCTCGCCGCCTCCGGCATCGCCGTCGTGGCCTTCATCGCCGTCCTGGCGCTCGCCTGGATGGCGGCCTCGACGCTGCTCCTCGTCTTCGCCGGCATCCTGCTCGGTGTCTTCCTCGACGGCTTGACGCGTCTCCTCGGCCGAGTGCTGCCGGGAAGCCGGGGCCTGCGGCTCAGCCTCGTCAGCCTCGTGCTCGCCGGTCTGACCCTCGCGCTCGTCGCCTTCGGCGGCGCCACCATCGTGCAGCAGGGGCGGGACCTCGGCCAGACCGTGGCGGCCCAGGCCGGCACCCTGCGCGACCGGCTGAAGGATTACGGCATCGACCTGCCCGAGATCGCGCCCGGCAAGGGGGCCGAAAGCAAGGGGGCCGAAAGCAAGGGCGGCGATGGCAAGGGTGCCGACCGCAGGGGCGCCGACGGCAGGGACAGCGCCTCCGGGGACGGACGGGAATCGGCGTCCAGGGACGACGATTCCGCGTCCTCGGGCCAGAAGCCCGGCGGCCTCGCCGGCCTCGCCTCGGGGGCGATGAAGAGCCCCGGCTCGCTGCTGTCGGATGCCGGCAGCGTGCTCGGGCCGGCGGCCACCGTGGTGATCGGCCTGTTCAGCGCGCTGGGCAACGCCCTCGTGATCGTCTTCCTCGGCCTCTCGGTGGCGGCCGATCCGGGCGCCTACCGCGACGGCCTCGTGCGCTTCGTGCCGCCCGCGCACCGGGACCGCGCCACCGCCCTCCTCGACGGCATGGGCGAGACCCTGCGCCACTGGCTGTTCGGCCAGCTCATCACCATGGCGGTGATCTTCGTCTGCACCTGGGCGGGCCTCGCCTTCCTCGGCATCGGCGGCGCCCTCATCCTCGGTCTCCAGGCCGGGCTCCTCGCCTTCATCCCCACCATTGGGCCGCTGATCGCCGGCGTCGTGATCCTCCTGGCCTCCCTGGCCTCGGGCACCACGGCGCTCCTCGGCGCCCTCGGCGTCTATCTCGCGGTGCAGACCCTGGAGAGCTACGGGCTCACCCCCTTCATCCAGAAGCAGGCCCTCGACATCCCGCCGGCGACGATCTTCGCCGGGCAGCTCGTGCTCGGCGTCGTCTTCGGCCTCTGGGGCATCGCCCTGGCCCTGCCGCTGATGGCGGTGGCCAAGGTGTTGCTGGCACAGCTCTACATCGAGGACACCCTGCACGAGGAGCCGGAGGGCTGAGGCGACTTCCCGGCTCCTCTGCCGGCTCCTCTGCATGCCGCCGCCCGGGATCGGAGCGTCCGGCGGGTTCCCGGCGCGCCGTCGTCGGGGCTCATTCGTCCATCAGCGGGTGCAGGTCGCGGACCATGCTCTTCAGCCGTTCGTCGAGGACGTGGGTGTAGATCTGCGTGGTCGAGATGTCGGCGTGGCCGAGCAGTTCCTGCACGATGCGCAGGTCCGCGCCGTTCTGCAGGAGGTGGCTCGCGAAGGCGTGACGCAGCACGTGCGGGCTGACCCGGTCGGCCCGGAGGCCGGCGGCCGCCGCCACGCTCTTCAGATCGCGGGCGAAGGACTGCCGGGTCAGGTGCCCGCTCGCGCTGTCGGCGGGAAACAGCCAGGGGCCGTCGGCGCGCAGGCTGGCGAGGTGGTCGCGCATGGCGCTCCGGGCGATCTCCGTGAGGGGCACCAGACGCTCGCGCCCGCCCTTGCCCTTGACCACGAGGTAGCGCTCCTTCGTGGAGGCCGCCGCCCGGGGCAGGGCGATGAGCTCCGAGACGCGCAGGCCCGTGGCGTAGAGGAGCTCGATCAGGCAGAGCATGCGTGTGCCCCGCACGTCGTCCGCCGCACTTCCCATCGCGGTCCGGCGCGCCACCGCCAGCAGCCGGTCGACCTCCGCCACCGAGAGCACCTTGGGCAGGGCCCGGACCCGTCGCGGCCCGCCGATCGGTGCGCTCGGATCGTCCTCGGCCAGGCCCTCGGCGTAGAGGAAGCGGTGGAAGCCCCGGATGCAGGAGAGGCGCCGCGCTGCCGAGGCGGCCGAGAGGCCGCGCGTCTCGAGGTCGGCGAGGTAGGCCCGCAAGGGGGCTGCCTCCATCGCGATGGGATCGTGCCCGCCCCGTGCGAGGGCGGCGAGGTAGTCGGCGAGGTCGCGCCGATAGGCCGCCAGGGTGTTGGCGGCCGCGCCCCGCTCGGCGGCGAGCATGTCGAGGTAGTCGCGGATCAGGATCTCGCCGGCGGAAGGCTCGCCGGGCGCGGTCGGAGCAGGGATCGGCGCCCGCGTCACCGGTTCGGCGGCTGGAGCTTCGAGGCGGGGATGGTCACGCTCATCTCCCGCGGGGTCGGCACCACGAAGGTCGCCAGCGCGAACATCCCCGCGAAGGCGAGCCCGGCCAGGATGGCGAGGGTGGCGAGGAAACGGAACAGGGTCGGCACTCGGACGAACCTCGATCGTGCGGCGCTGGCGACGTGAGCGCGCCTCGGGGGCCAGTTGGCTTCGGGGGCCGGATGTGGCTGGCGACAAGCTTGAGGGGTTGCATCACGCGCGGGCGCCGATGGCAATGACTTCGTGGCCACAGGCGGCGCGGCATTCCGGTGCGCGCGCCGTGGCGGGTGCTTCGCCCCCACCGGAAAACGCGCTAAGACCCGCCCAACGATGTGTAGATGTCCGTGATGACCGAAGTCCCTCCTCAGGGCGGCGTCCCGCCCCCGGGCGAACCGCCGGACGCCGCCCCCGGCGGCGAGCCGATCGAGCTGCGCCTGCGCCGGGCTCTGGGGCACCGGTCGATCGTGCTCGTCGGCCTCATGGGCGCCGGCAAGAGCACCGTCGGCCGGCGCCTGGCCACGCGTCTCGGCCTGATGTTCAAGGATGCCGACAACGAGATCGAGACGGCGGCCAAGCTCACGATCCCCGACATCTTCGCGATCTACGGCGAGCCGAGCTTTCGCGATGGCGAGGAGCGGGTGATCGCCCGCCTGATGCGCGAGGGCCCCCTGGTGCTGGCCACCGGTGGCGGCGCCTTCATGCGCGAGACCACCCGCGCGCGCATCGCCGAGGGCGGCGTCTCGATCTGGCTGAAGGCCGAGCTCGACGTGCTGATGCGCCGGGTGCGCAAGCGCGGCGGGCGCCCGCTCCTCCAGACCGAGGACCCGGAGGAGACCCTGCGCCAGCTCATGGCCCAGCGCCATCCGGTCTACGCCACCGCCGACGTGGAGGTGATCTCCCGCGACGTCGCCCACGACCGGGTCGTGCAGGACGTCATGGAAGCCCTGGACGCTCATCTGAACCGACCCTCACAGACCGGGATCGCAGCCCAGTGACCGACCGCCTCACCGTGGCCGTGCCCCTCGACCAGGGCCGCGCCTACGACATCCTGATCGGGCGCGGCCTCCTCGACGAGGCCGGCCGGCACGTGGCCGCCCTCGGGGCGAAGGCGGCGGTGATCGTTTCCGACACCAACGTGGCCGCCCTCTACGGCGCGCGCCTGCGGGACGGCCTCGCGGCGGCGGGCCTGCGCTCGGGCCTCGTCACCGTCGCCCCGGGCGAGACCTCGAAGTCCTACGCCACCTACGCGGCGGTCTGCGACGGGCTCCTCGCCCACAAGGTCGAGCGCAACGACCTCGTGGTGGCCCTCGGCGGCGGCGTCGTCGGCGACCTCGCGGGCTTCGCGGCCGCCACACTGCGCCGCGGCGTGCGCTTCGTGCAGGCGCCGACCAGTCTCCTCGCCCAGGTCGATTCCTCGGTCGGCGGCAAGACCGGGATCAACTCGCCCCACGGCAAGAACCTCATCGGTGCCTTCCATCAGCCCCGCCTGGTGCTCGCCGACACGGCCACCCTCGACACCCTGTCGGAGCGGGAGATGCGGGCGGGCTACGCCGAAGTGGCCAAGTACGGCCTCATCAACGACGCCCGCTTCTTCGACTGGTGCGAGGCGCACTGGGCCGGCATCTTCGCGGGCGGGCCGGAGCGCGACGAGGCGGTGGCGATCTGCTGCCGGTCCAAGGCCGGCGTGGTGGTGCGCGACGAGCGCGAGGACGGGGAGCGCGCCCTGCTCAACCTCGGGCACACCTTCGCGCATGCCCTGGAGCGCCTGACCGGCTACGATTCCGCCCGCCTCGTCCACGGCGAGGCGGTGGCGATCGGATTGGCCCTCGCCTTCCGCTTCTCCGCCCGCCTCGGCCTCTGCCCGGGTCAGGATGCCGGCCGCGTCGCCAATCACCTCGCCCTGGCCGGCCTGCCGACCCGGCTCCAGACGGTGCCCGGCGGCTGCGGCGACGCCGATGCGCTGGTGGCGGCGATGGCCCAGGACAAGAAGGTTCGTGACGGCGCGCTGACCTTCATCCTGGCGCGCGGCATCGGCCAGAGCTTCATCGCGCCCGGCATCGACGGTGCCGAGGTCCGCGCCTTCCTGGCCGCCGAATTGAGCGCCGCTTGAGCGCTCCCGAAACCGAGGGTCTGCATCGCCGCATCGCCGCGCTGGAGGCCGAGGTCGCCCGCCTGCGCAGCGCGCCGGCCGAGCAGCGCGAGGCGGAGCTGCACCTCATCACCGACGCGCTGCCGGTGCTCGTGGCTTGCCTCGACCGCGACTACACCTACCGATTCAACAATCGCTACTACGAGACCTGGTTCGGGCGCGGTGTGGAGACCCTGGTCGGCCGCCACGCGCGCGAGGTGCTCGGCGACGAGGTCTTCGCCCAGCGTCGCCCCGACATGGACCGGGCGCTGGCCGGCGAGAGCGTCGCGCGCGACGGAGTCCTGCCCGACCGCCAGGGCCGGCTGCGGGCCTGCGCCATCCAGTACATCCCGCGTCGGACCGGGACCGGCGGGGTGGAGGGGTTCTTCGTCCTCGCCATCGACATCGAGGAGCGCCGCGCCGCCGAGGCCCGGCGCATCGCTGTGGCCGAGCTCGGCGATCGCCTGCGCGACCTCGACGACACCGCCGCGATCGCCTACGCGGCCGCCGAGATCCTCGGCACCACCCTCGGCGTCAGCCGGGCCGGCTACGGCACCATCGACCCCGTGGCCGAAACGATCCTGATCGAGCGCGACTGGAACGCTCCCGGCATCCGGAGCCTGGCCGGGACCCTGCATTTCCGTGACTACGGCTCGTATATCGAGGATCTGAAGCGCGGCGAGACCGTGATCTGCAGCGATGCCGACACCGATCCGCGCACCGCCTCCGGCGCCGAGGCCCTGAAGGCGATCAGCGCGCAGTCCTTCGTCAACATGCCGCTCACCGAGCACGGCGGCTTCGTCGCACTCCTGTACCTCAACCACGCCACCGCCCGGTCCTGGTCGCCCGAAGAACTCGCCTTCATGCGCAACGTCGCCGAGCGCGTGCGGGCCGCGACCGAGCGCAGCCGCGCGACCTCCGCGCGACGGGCCAGCGACGCGCAGTTCCACGCCTTCGCGCAGGCCGTGCCGATCCACGTCTGGGCCGCCTCCGCCACCGGTGCCCTCGACTGGTTCAACGCCGCCTGCGCCACCTATTGCGGCCCCGCCCTCGAAGCCGTTCGCGGCGCGGCCTGGGCTCCGGTGGTCCACCCCGCCGACCGCGCGGCGATGGAAACCTGGGAGGCCTGCCGCGCCGACGGCCGGCCCTACGCGGGCGAGTTCCGCATCCGCCGCGCGGACGGCGCCCATCGCTGGTTCCTGGTCCGGGCCGAGCCGATCCGGGCGGCGGACGGCACCATTCTGCGCTGGGTCGGCACCAACACCGACATCGACGACCAGAAGACCGCCAGCGCCGAGCTGGCGCGCCTCAACACCAGCCTGGAGCGCCAGGTCGAGAGCCGCACCCGCGAGCGCGACCGCATCTGGGAGACCACCACCGACCTGATGGGCACCGCCGGGCTCGACGGCTACCTGAAGACCATCAATCCGGCCTGGGGCCGCACCCTCGGCTGGGACGACGACGCGCTGCTCGGCCGGCCCTTCGCCGCGCTGATCGATCCCGCCGACCACGCCGAGACGGCCGAGGTGGTCCATCGCCTCGCGCGGGGCGAGACCGTGACCGGCTTCGTCGATCGGGTGTTCACCAAGGCAGGCGACCGGCGCACGGTGATGTGGACGGCAGCTCCCGACGGCGAGATCTTCACCATCATCGGGCGGGACATCACCGACCAGCGCCGGACCGAGGAGGCCCTGCGCCAGGCGCAGAAGATGGAGGCGGTGGGTCAGCTCACCGGGGGCCTCGCCCACGACTTCAACAACCTGCTCACGGGCATCTCCGGCAGCCTCGAACTGCTCCAGGCCCGGATGGCGCAGGGCCGGGTCACCGACCTGGACCGCTACATCAACGCGGCGCAGGGCGCGGCCAAGCGGGCCGCGGCCCTGACGCACCGCCTCCTCGCCTTCTCGCGCCGCCAGACCCTCGACCCCAGGCCCACCAGCGTGAACGGCCTCATCGCCGGCATGGAGGAACTGGTGCGCCGGACCGTCGGCCCCGCGGTGACCATCGAGGTGGTGGGCGCGGCCGGGCTCTGGACCGCCCTGGTCGATCCGAACCAGCTCGAGAACGCTCTCCTCAACCTCTGCATCAACGCCCGCGACGCCATGCCGGAGGGCGGGCGCATCACCATCGAGACGGCGAACAAGTGGCTCGATGCCCGTGCCGCCCGCGAGCGCGACCTGGAGCCCGGCCAGTTCCTCTCCCTCTGCGTGACCGATACCGGGATCGGCATGACGCCGGAGGTGATCGCCCGCGCCTTCGACCCGTTCTTCACCACGAAGCCGCTCGGCGAGGGCACGGGCCTCGGCCTGTCGATGATCTACGGCTTCGCCCGCCAGTCGGGCGGGCAGGTGCGGATCTATTCGGAGGTCGGCCAGGGCACCACGGTCTGCCTCTACCTGCCCCGCCACTACGGGGAGGCCGAGGCCCGCGACGCCGAGGCCGATCTCGCCCACGCGCCCCGGGCGGAGCAGGGCCAGACCGTGCTCATCGTCGACGACGAGCCCACGGTGCGGATGCTGGTCACCGAGGTGCTAGAGGATCTCGGCTACACCGCCATCGAGGCGGCGGACGGGGCGGCCGGCCTCAAGGTGCTCGAATCGGACGTGCGGCTCGACCTCCTCGTCACCGATGTCGGGCTGCCCGGCGGCATGAACGGCCGCCAGATGGCCGATGCCGGCCGGGTCGTGCGCCCCGGCCTGAAGGTGCTGTTCATCACCGGCTACGCCGAGAACGCCGTGCTCGGCAACGGCTACCTCGAACCCGGCATGCAGGTCCTGACGAAGCCCTTCGTGATGGAGGCCCTGGCCGGGCGGATCAAGGAACTCATCGCCGGGACCGGAGGGCCGTGAACCGTCCGGCCCGCGCCGTGGTAATCAACGGCTCGTCCTGACGACATCCTCCGGCATCGGCGCGCATGGAACCCCATACCGATCTCTGGCTGGCCGCGAGCATCGTGGCGATCTCGCTCCTGCTCTCGGCCTTCTTCGCCGGGGCGGAGACCGCCTTCACGGCGGCGTCCCGGGCCCGGATGCTGGCCCTGGAGAATGCCGGCGACGTGCGCGCGCGCCTCGTCAACGCCATCATGGCGAGCCGCGAGCGCTTCATCGGCGCCATGCTGATCGGCTACAACATCGTGGCGATCGGTGCCTCGGCCTTCACCACCAGCGTGCTCACGACCCTCTTCGGCAAGAGCGGCGTCCTCTATGCCACCGGAGTGATGTCGGTCCTCGTCATCATCTTCGCCGAAGTCCTGCCCAAGACCCTCGCGATCAACAAGCCGGACAAGGCTGCCCTGGTCATGGCCCGGCCGGTGGCCTTCGCGGTGGCCCTGCTCGGACCGGCGGCGCTCGCCATCGAGGCCCTGGTGCGCGCCATGCTCCGGCCCTTCGGGGTCCGGATCGGCGAGCGCCAGACCATCCTCTCGGCCACCGACGAGATTCGCGGCCAGGTCGCCCTGCTGCATCGCGAGGGCGGAGTCGCCAAGGCCGAGCGCGACATGCTCGGCGGTCTCCTCGACCTGTCCGACCTCACCGTCTCCGAGGTGATGGTCCACCGCACCAAGATGCGCACCATCGATGCCGACCTGCCCTCGGAGGAGATCGTGCGCGCGGTGCTGGCCTCGCCCTACACGCGCATGCCCCTCTGGCGCGGCACCACGGAGAACATCGTCGGCGTGCTGCATGCCAAGGACCTTCTGCGCGCGCTCGATGCCGCGGGCGGCGACGCCTCCGGCCTCAAGGTCGAGGCCCTGGCGCTGGAGACCTGGTTCGTGCCGGACACCACCTCCCTGCGCGACCAGCTCAAGGCCTTTCTCACCAAGAAGACCCACTTCGCCCTGGTGGTCGACGAGTACGGCGAGGTGATGGGCCTCGTGACCCTGGAGGACATCCTCGAGGAGATCGTCGGCGACATCGCCGACGAGCACGACGTCACCGTCTCCGGCGTGCGGCCCCAGGGCGACGGCTCGGTGCAGGCCGACGGCGGCGTGCCGATCCGCGACCTCAACCGGGCGATGGACTGGGACCTGCCCGACGACGAGGCCACCACCATCGCGGGCCTCGTCATCCACGAGGCCCGGGCGATCCCCGACACCGGGACCGCCTTCAACTTCCACGGCTTCCGCTTTCAGGTCCTGCGCAAGGCCCGCAACCGGATCACCGCCCTGCGGATCACGCCCCTCGGCCCCGGTCCCCGCAAGGCGGAGCCCTGAACACCCCCGTTCCGCGGACGTCATGAACGGTCATCCAGCGTCCATACCTAGGTAACCGTGATCGTTTAGGATAACATCGGGCAGTCATCCGACTGTCTCGAGGAGGCAGGGGCCTTCCGGACATCGAGCGAGCGAGGGGGCGGAACCGATCGATGCTGCTCGATGCCTCGACCCTTCTGCTCGTGACCGTGATTCTGACCTTCATGGTCGGAAGCCTGTTCCTGCTGTCGTGGAGTCAGGCCCGGCACGTCCACGCCCTGGCGATCTGGGGTGCCGCCCACATCACCGGCGCGATGGCCTCCGCCCTGCTGTCCCTACGCGGGATCATACCGGACTGGGCCTCGATCGGCGTCGCCAACGGCGTGATGATCGGCGCCTACGGATTGATCTGGATCGGGACCCGCGCCTTCGAGGGCCGGCCCGCGCGCCTCATGCCGATCGCGGTGGCGGTGGTGCTCTGGAGCGGCAGCTGCCTGATCCCGGCCTTCTTCACCTCGGTTCCCGCCCGGGTCATGCTGGCTTCGAGCCTCGCCGGCGGCTTCTGTCTTCTCGCCGCGCGCGAGATCTGGCGGGCACGGGCCGAGCCCCTGGTGTCGCGCTATCCCGGGGTCGCCCTGCTGTTGCTCTACACCGTCGCCTACTGGATCCGCGTGCCCCTCGCGATCGCCGCGCCGCCGCAGACCCAGCCGAATCCGTTGCAGACGCCCTGGCTGACGATCCTGTGCCTCGCCGGCATGCTCTTCACCCTGGCGATCGCCTTCGTGTTCATGTCGCTGACGAAGGAGCGCGCGGAGCGCCTGCAGCGGCTGGCCGCCGACACCGACGCGCTCACCGGCATCCTGAGCCGGCGCGCCTTCGTGGCCCGGGCGGAGACGGCCCTGACCGACGGGGGCGACGTCACCCTGCTCCTGTTCGACCTCGACCATTTCAAGCGCATCAACGACGTGCACGGCCACGCGGTGGGCGACGGCGTCCTCGTCGGGTTCTGCCACGCGGTGGCGGCGCTGCTGCCGGGCTCCGCGATCTTCGGGCGGATGGGCGGTGAGGAATTCGCCTGTCTCCTGCGCGGCCTGACCCCGGAGGACGCCCTGGCCAAGGCCGAGTTCCTGCGCCGCGCCGTGGCCCGGATCGCCGTGTCGGAACTGCCGCAACTCGCCATCAGCGTCAGCATCGGACTCGCGACAGCGGAGGCCGCGGCTTCGGCAGCGCCCGGCCGCCGCCTCGATGCCCTGCTCAGCCGGGCCGACGCCGCCCTCTACCGAGCCAAGCGCAATGGACGCGGGCGGACCGAGCCCGCGCCGCGCCCGCTGCGCCGGGTCGCCTGAGGTCCGTTACGGCGCCTTCTGGGCCGGAGCGGGCGCCACGGCGGGGGCCGCGGCCGTGCGGTCGATCTTGGCGCCCTCGCGCAGCTTGAGGATCAGGTCCTGCTGCGCCTTGCGGGTGAGGTACTGGTCCACCTGCTCCCTCATCTCGTCGAAGGTCGGGACCGGCTTCGTGCGCTTCTCCTCGAGCTTGATCACGTGCCAGCCGAACTGGGTCTTGACCGGATCGGAGACCTGGCCCGGGCTCATCTTGAAGGCGGCCTCCGCGAAGGGGGCGACCATGCGCTCCTTCGTGAACCAGCCGAGATCGCCGCCCTCGGTCTTCGAGCCGGGATCCTTCGACACCTCGGCCGCGACCCGGGCGAAGTCCTCGCCGCCCTTGATGCGCGCGGCGATCTTCTTGGCCTCGTCCTCGCTCTCCACGAGGATGTGGCGGGCATGCACCTCCTCCTCGGGCTTCATCGCCTTGACGGTCTGATCGTAGAGAGCCTTGGCCGCCTCCGGTGTGGCCGCCTTCTTGGCCTCCCGCTCCAGGTACTCGTCGAGGAGGAGCTTGTCCTTGAAGTAGGCGAGCTTGCGCTGGAAGTCCGGCGAATCACCGACCTTGGCGGCCTCCGCCGCCTGGGCCCCGACCTTGAGGTCGATCATGTAGTCGACGAGCAGGGACTTCTTCTGGGCGTCGTCGACCCCTGGCAGCGACAGGGCCGGATCCTCCGCCGCGATGGCGAGATCGCCCGCCGTGATCGGCGCCCCGTTCACCTTCGCCACCACGGTCTCGGGGGCCACCGGGGCGGCCGGAGCCGCGGGTGCGGCCGGCGCCGCGGCGGGCGACTGCGCCCGGGCGGAGGCCAGCGGCAGGCTCAGGGCCAGGGCGACGGCGCCCGTGCGCAGGAGACCCGTGCGCAGGAGACCCTTGGGCAGGAGACCGGGGCGCGAGAGGGACTTGATCATCGTCATGGAGGCGTCCTTGGGAGCGCCGCCCGCGTCCCGGCGCAGGCCGGCCGGAGGTCGTCGCATGGGGCGGTCGAGAGAGACGGGCGGCCGGAAGCCGCGGTTTTGCCGCGACATCAGGTGGCGCGTGCGCGCGCCGATGGCAAGCATGGTCGTGGCGCGGAACGGTCGAATCCAAGCGCAGGGTCTCGGCGAATCCGACGGGTTCCCGAGAGGCGTCGTTAAGCCGGTTCGCCTAGCCTCACCGGGTCCAATCGTTGAGGAGATCACGATGCGGGGAGGTCTCGTCATCGCTGCGGCCGTGCTTGCCCTGATCGTCGGCCTGGCAGGCGAGGCCGAGGCGCGGGGGCGCGGGTTCCGGGGTGGCGCGCGCGGCGGACAGGCCGGAGGCGTCGTCCTCGTATCCTCCGGCGGCGCGGCGGCGTCGGTGTCCCGGCCCCGCCTCGACCCTGCTCCCGGAGCGCGCGATCCCGGCTTGCGCCGGGTGATGCCCGTCCTCGCCGCGAGTCCTCGGGCGCCCCGCGAGGTCCGGACCGCCGAGATGGGATGTGAGCCGCGGCGAGTGGTCGGCGCCGGCGCCGGTTTCTGCGTCATCAACTGACAGCGGACCTCCGAGCCCGGTCATCGCGCGCCGGATCGAAACGGAGCCGTACCGCGTTTGTGTGCAACGTCGGCGCCCGCCCGACCGCCCGGGCGCGCGGCCGCTCGGCGTCGTCCGTCCGCTATGCGCAGGCCCCGCCGCACCCCGCTTCCGGGCGTTGAGGCCGGGGCGGCTCTTTCGGATGCGCCGGCCCGTGTTTACCTCTATAAGCCCGGCCAACATTCGCCTTCAGACTTTTCGATCGACCGTAGGTTCACGATGCTCGGTGCCCTCGCCAAGAAGATTTTCGGCTCGTCCAACGACCGGCGCGTGAAGGGCTATCGTCCCCGTGTGGCCGAGATCAACGCCTTGGAGCCGCAGGTCGCCGCGCTCTCCGACGACGACCTGCGCGCCCGCACCACGACGCTGAAGGCCGAGCTCGCCGCCGGCAAGACCCTCGACGACATCCTGGTGCCCGCCTTCGCCACCGTGCGCGAGGCCGCCAAGCGCGTTCTCGGCCAGCGCCACTTCGACGTCCAGCTCATCGGCGGCATGGTTCTGCACGAGAGCGGCATCGCCGAGATGCGCACCGGCGAGGGCAAGACCCTGGTGGCAACCCTGCCGGTCTACCTCAACGCCCTCTCGGGCCTCGGCGTCCACGTCGTCACCGTCAACGACTACCTCGCCGCCCGCGATGCGGAATGGATGGGCCGGGTCTACCGCTTCCTCGGACTCACCGTCGGCACCATCGTACACGGTCTCGACGACGAGCAGCGGAAGGAGGCCTACGCCTGCGACATCACCTACGGCACCAACAACGAGTTCGGGTTCGACTACCTGCGCGACAACATGAAGTACGAGCTCTCGCAGCTCTCGCAGCGCGGGCATAACTACGCGATCGTGGACGAGGTCGACTCGATCCTGATCGACGAGGCGCGGACCCCGCTCATCATCTCAGGCCCGGTGGACGACCGTTCCGAGCTCTACGTCGCCGTCGACGCCCTGATGCCCCACCTGGAGCGCGAGCATTACGACCTCGACGAGAAGCAGCGCACAGTCTCGCTGACCGAGAGCGGCAACGAGTTCGTCGAGGATCTCCTGCGCGGCGCGGACCTTCTGA
Organism: Methylobacterium sp. Leaf104; assembly: GCF_001422885.1. Lineage (GTDB taxonomy): Bacteria > Pseudomonadota > Alphaproteobacteria > Rhizobiales > Beijerinckiaceae > Methylobacterium. The sequence goes on from NZ_LMMZ01000038.1 coordinate 15,176, forward strand.
AGGAAGGCGATCTCTACGACGCGCACAACGTCTCGCTGGTCCATCACGTGAACCTGGGCTTACGCGCCCACACCCTGTTCACCCTGGACAAGGACTACATCGTCAAGAACGACGAGGTGGTGATCATCGACGAGTTCACCGGTCGCATGATGCAGGGCCGGCGCTACTCAGAGGGCCTGCACCAGGCCCTGGAGGCCAAGGAGCGGGTGACGATCCAGCCCGAGAACCAGACGCTGGCCTCGATCACCTTCCAGAACTACTTCCGCCTCTACTCCAAGCTCGCCGGCATGACCGGCACCGCCTCCACCGAGGCGGACGAGTTCGCCGAGATCTACAAGCTCGAGGTCGTCGACATTCCGACCAACAAGGAGGTCGAGCGCGTCGACGAGGACGACGAGGTCTACCGGACTGTGGGCGAGAAGTACGACGGCATCATCGCCGAGATCGAGAAGGCCCATGCCCGCCACCAGCCGATCCTGGTCGGCACCGGCTCGATCGAGAAGTCGCAGCATCTCGCCGAGATGCTGGTCAAGGCAGGCTTCCGCCAGCTCGACTACTCGGACCCCAATGCCCTGACCGACGTCTACGCCGCCGCCCGCGAGGGCCGGGTGACGAAGCGCTTCGCCGTGCTGAATGCCCGCTTCCACGAGCAGGAGGCCTACATCGTCGCCGAGGCCGGCGTGCCTGGCGCCATCACCATCGCGACCAACATGGCCGGTCGCGGCACCGACATCAAACTCGGCGGCAACGTCGAGATGCGGGTGGAGAAGGAAGTCGCGGGCGTGCCCGAGGGGCCGGAGCGCGACGGGAAGATCGAGGCGATCAAGGCCGAGATCGCCGAGAACCGCGACAAGGTCCTGGCCTCCGGCGAGCCGGCCGACCCGGCCGCGGGCCGCAAGGTCGCCCTGCCGGGCGGCCTCTACATCATCGGCACCGAGCGCCACGAATCCCGCCGCATCGACAACCAGCTGCGAGGCCGCTCCGGACGCCAGGGCGATCCCGGCCGCTCGAAGTTCTACCTGTCGCTCCAGGACGACCTGATGCGGATCTTCGGATCCGACCGCATGGACGGCATGCTGACCCGTCTCGGCCTGGAGCAGGGCGAGGCGATCATCCACCCCTGGATCAACAAGGCCATCGAGAAGGCGCAGCAGAAGGTCGAGGCGCGCAACTTCGACATGCGCAAGAACGTGCTCAAGTACGACAACGTCATGAACGACCAGCGCAAGGTGGTGTTCGAGCAGCGCCGCGACTTCATGGGCCAGGAGAGCGTGCGCGAGACCGTGGACGAGATGCGCCACGGCGTCGTCGACGACCTCGTGGCCGTGCACGTGCCCGAGAACGCCTATGCCGAGCAGTGGGACATCGAGGGCCTGCGCGAGCGGGTCCAGACCGTGCTCAACCTGGACGTGCCGGTGGAAGACTGGGCCAAGGAGGAGGGCATCGCCGACGAGGAGATGCGCGACCGCCTACGGCAGGCCGCCGACGAGGCCTATGCCCTGCGTACCGAGAAGAACACGCCCGAGGTGATGACCTATGTGGAGAAGCAGGTGCTCCTGCAGACCCTCGATCACCTCTGGCGCGAGCACCTCGTCACCCTCGACCACCTGCGCCAAGTGGTGGGCTGGCGCGGCGTCGCCCAGCGCGATCCCCTGAACGAGTACAAATCCGAGGCGTTCGAGCTGTTCAACAGCCTGGTCGCCGCCCTGCGCGAGCAGGTGACGCAGCAGCTCTCGCGCATCGAGATCATGTACGAGGAGCCGCCCGCGGAGGGCGCCGACAATCCCTTCGCCCAGCCCGGCCTGCCGCCGATGTTTGCTCAGCACCTCGATCCCGTCACCGGCGAGAACGAGATGGCGGGCCACGGCTCCGGCAGCGACGGGGGCGGGGGACCCGCCTACGGCTACGCCGCCCGCGAGATGGCCACGGACACGGCCGTTCTCGAGCGCAACCCGGACGATTCCTCCACCTGGGGCCGCGTCGGGCGCAACGAGCCGTGCCCCTGCGGCTCGGGCAAGAAGTACAAGCACTGCCATGGGACGCTGACGGCCTGAGCGTGCCGGACGTCGCCTACGGCATCGAGCCCGACCTCGACGCGGCGGAATTCCGCCGCGTCCTGATCGAATCGGGTCTCGCGGCGCGCCGCCCGGTCGACGACCTGCCGCGCCTCGCGCGGATGCTGGCGCAGGCCGACCTCGTGGTCACCGCCCGGCGGGACGGCGACCTCGTCGGGGTCGCGCGCACGCTCACCGACTTCGTGTTCTGCGCCTACCTCTCCGACCTGGCCGTGAGCCGCTCGGTCCAGGGCCTCCGGATCGGCCAGGGCCTGATCGCGGCCACCCGCGCGGCGGTCGGCCCCCAGGTCTCGCTCCTGCTGACGGCCGCTCCCGGGGCCGTCAACTTCTACGATCGGATCGGGATGCCGCGGGTCGCGGACGCCTTCCGCTACGACCGCGAGGCCTGACCCGCCGCCTCGGAATTGCCGCCTCTGCCCGAAAACGAACCCATTTGGTGGTCAAGCCTAATGGATACGCTTGAGGGAGTGGGACAAGGCGGCATGCAGGACATCCGATCGGCGACGACGCTGCCTCTACTTGGTCTACTCCTGGTGGTTCCGGCTCTCGGTGGTTGCAATACCTATGCGGGTGCACCGACGTCGACTGGTTCGACGATCGCAGCCAAGCCGGTGTCTGTCACCGATGAGGAGCGCGACTGCCTTGGCCGGGCGATGTACTTCGAGTCCAATCGCAGCGACTCCGAAGGCCTGCTCGCCGTCGGCACGGTGGTGATGAACCGGCTCGAGGCCGCCGCCTTCCCCAATGGCGGGATCTGCGCCGTAGTCGGCCAGCCCCGGCAATTCGCCCCCGGCGTCCTGACGAAGAAGATGGACGAGAAGAGCCTCCAGAAGGTCGCCGAGGTCACGGATGCCGTCCTCGACGGCCAGCGCCATCCCAAGGTCGGCCGGGCGATGTACTTCCACACCGCCGGCCTGCGCTTCCCCTACAACAACATGCACTACGTGGCGGTGGCCGGCGGCAATGCCTTCTACGAGAAGCGCAAGCCCGGCGCCGTCGCGCAGGCCGAGCCACCGGTCCCGGCGACCGCCCTCGCCTTCGCATCCGCCCAGGCCCCCGCGGCGCCGGCAATGCCCCTGGTTGGGACCCCGGTTTCCGTTCCGTCGGCCCCCGCCTCGGCCGTGACGGCCCCCGCTCCCATGACTCCGGCCGCGTCAGCGCCGAGCGCGCGCGCGGCTCCGATCCGCACGGCGCGGGCCGCCGAGGAGAAGACCGCTCCCGCCGCCAAGGCGACGAAGCCTTCCCGCAGCCGTGTCGCCCTGACGCCGGCCGCCCTGGCTCCGGAGCCGCTGATCCCGCCGCCCGTCCTCAACCTGCCGAGGCCGTGAGCCGACCCTCTAAAGAGCGAATCGCGCCGCCGATGGGATCCTGATCCGCCTCCGGTTCCAGCACCCCGCGTGCCGCTTTCGGTCGCGGGGATCGGCAGGACCGTCGCCCTACTTCCCATCGTGCCTCCCCTTCACCGCAGGTCACGATGAGCATTCTTCGTCCAGTCGCCCGCCTCGCCACGGCGTGCATGCGTGCACTTGTCCGCAGCCTCACCGGGAGCTTCGATGCGCTGACGGGTCCGGTCGGACGCCTGAACGACCGCGTCGAGGCCCAGCTCCTCGATCGGACGCCGCTGCTCAGGGCCTATTACGGGCGTTCCACGCCTCGGAAGGCCGCCGCGCCGCTGCCCTTCCTCGGCGAGCCCATCGATCTGGCGCTGCGCGGCGGGATCCGCGCGCCCGCGCCGGGCCGACCGGCCGAAGCCGGGGCGTCGCGGCCATCGGTCGTGGCATGAGCCCGGTGCGACGCTTCGAAGCCCGCTGATCCGGTCACCGCGGTCACATCGGACCGGTCACCCGCCTTCGGAGCCTTCCCTACACGGTGACCTGGGTCCCCACCTCGACCACGCGGCCGGTGGGGATCTGGAAGAAGTCCGTGGCGTCGTTGGCGTTCTTGGCCAGGGTGATGAAGATCCGGTCCTGCCACAGGGGCATGCCCGAATGGGCGGCCGGCCGGATCGAGCGGCGCGACAGGAAGAACGAGGTCGCCATGATGTCGAACTTGAAGCCCTGCTTGCGCAGCAGCGTCAGGGTCCGGGGGATGTTCGGCGTCTCCATGTAGCCGAACTTCATCACGACCTTGTGGAAGTGCGGGCCGATCGGCTCGATGTGGATGCGGTCGGCTTCCGCGGCCCGGGGCGTGTCCACGGTCTCGACGGTGAGCACCACGTTCTTCTCGTGCAGCACCTTGTTGTGCTTGAGATTGTGCAGCAGGGCGGCGGGGGCGATGTAAGGGTCGCTGGTGAGGAACACCGCCGTGCCGCGCACGTGGTGCGGCGGGCTCTTCTCCAGCATGCTGACGAGCTCGGTCAGCGGCACGTCGGTCTTGCGCGTCTTGTTGATGAGGATGCCCACCCCGCGCACCCAGGTCCACATCATGACGATCAGGGCGCCCGCGAAGAGCAGGGGCACGTAGCCGCCCTCGAACACCTTCAGCATGTTCGACAGCAGGAACAGGAACTCCACCGCCGCGAAGGGCAGGATCGCGAGGCCGGCGGCCCAGGGCGACCACTTCCAAGTCTTCCACAGCACCAGGAAGGCGAGGCTCGCGGTGATCAGCATCGTGCCCGTCACGGCGATGCCGTAGGCCGAGGCCAAGGCCGCCGATGAGCGGAACAGCACGGCCAGGATCACCACGCCGACCATGAGCAGGGCATTGATCTGCGGCAGGTAGATCTGGCCCGAATGCGATTCGGAGGTGTGGCGGATCTCGAGGCGCGGCAGCAGGCCGAGCTGAATCGCCTGGCGCGACAGGGAGAAGGCGCCAGTGATCACCGCCTGGCTCGCCGTGACGGTGGCGGCGGTGGCCAGCAGCACCATCGGCAGCAGGCCCCATTCGGGGACGAGCTGGAAGAACGGATCGGTGGTGTCGGGCTTCGACAGGACCAGGGCCGCCTGGCCGAAATAGTTCAGCACGAGGCAGGGGCCGACGAGGCCGAGCCAGGCGATCTGGATCGGGCGGCGCCCGAAATGGCCGAGATCGGCGAACAGCGCCTCGGCCCCGGTCACGGCCAGGAACACCGCGCCGAGGGCCACCAGGGCGCCGGTCCCGTGTCCGAGGAGATAATGGACCGCGTAGTACGGGTTCAGGGCCCAGAACACGTCGGTGTTGGCGACGATGTGGGGCAGGGCGGCCAGCGCCATCGCGCCGAACCACACCGCCATGACCGGCCCGAAGAAGGACGCCACCTTGCTGGTGCCCCGCACCTGGATGAGGAACAGCGGTACGATGATCGCGATGGTGATCGGCAGCACGTAGGCGTCGAAGGCCGGGGTGACGAGTTTCAGTCCCTCCACCGCCGAGAGCACCGAGATCGCCGGCGTGATGATGGCGTCGCCGTAGAACAGGGAGGCGCCCAGCAGGCCGAACATGAACACCACGCGAGAGCCGCCCAGCGCGGTGCGGGCGAGCGCCATCAGCGAGAGGATGCCGCCCTCGCCGTTGTTGTCCATCCGCATCAGGATGACGACGTACTTGATGGTGACGATGAGGACGAGCGCCCACAGGATCAGCGAGGCGACGCCGAGGACCTCCTCGCGCAGGAGGATGCCGTCGGCGCGCGCGGAGACGAGCGCCTCGCGGAAGGCGTAGAGCGGGCTCGTCCCGATATCGCCGTAGACGACGCCGATGGAGCCGAGGATGAGGGTCCCGAGGCTCGCGGGCGCGTGGGCGCGCGCGGTCTCGGCGGCCCCGTCGGCGAGGGAGGGCGGGCTGCCGGCTCCCTCGGATTTGGCGGCGGGCGCGCTCGAAGGGGCGGTCTGCGTCATTCGGCTCGATCGAGGCTCGTTGCGAGCCCAACGTCTCGCGGCGCGGCTTCAGGCCGCGCGCGGGAACGCCGGGGCCGTCCCGACGGCGTCGGGCGGCGAGGGACGATTGCGTTCACGCTATCATGCGGCGCAGCATGGGAGAACGGCAACCTCACCGAAGGCCGCCGTTCCGTCACAGGAGCTCGCGCCGTCCTGGGGCGTTCGTTACTCGGCGGCGGTACGGGCGCCGGAGCCGAAGCGCCGCTCGATGTAGTCGGTGACCACGGTCTCGAAGTCCTTGGCGAGGGTCGGCCCGCGCAGGGTCATGGCCTTCTTGCCGTCGATGAAGACCGGGGCCGTCGGGGTCTCGCCGGTACCCGGCAGGGAAATGCCGATATCGGCATGCTTCGATTCGCCGGGACCGTTCACGATGCAGCCCATCACCGCGACGTTGAGGCCTTCGACGCCCGGATAGGCCTTCTTCCATTCCGGCATCGAGTTGACGATCCAGCTCTGGATGTCGCGGGCGAGCTCCTGGAAGGTGGTCGAGGTGGTGCGGCCGCAGCCCGGGCAGGCCGCCACGAGGGGCACGAAGGTGCGGAAGCCCATGGTCTGCAGGAGTTCCTGGGCGGCCTTCACCTCCACCGTGCGGTCGCCGCCCGGCTCGGGGGTCAGCGAGTAGCGGATCGTGTCGCCGATCCCTTCCTGCAGCAGCACGCCGATGGCGGCGGATGCGGCCACCAGGCCCTTCGAGCCCATGCCCGCCTCGGTGAGGCCGAGATGGATGGCGAAGTCCGAGCGGCGCGCCACCTCGCGGTAGACCGCGATGAGATCCTGCACCGCCGAGACCTTGGCCGAGAGGATGATCTTGTCCTTGGACAGGCCCAGTTCCACGGCGCGCTCGGCCGAGGTGAGAGCCGACTGCACCATGGCCTCACGCATCACCGCGCGGGCGTCGATGGGCCGGGGCGAGCGGGCGTTCTCGTCCATCAGGTGGGTGAGCAGCGCCTCGTCGAGGGAGCCCCAGTTCGCGCCGATGCGCACGGTCTTGTCGTAGCGGATCGCCTGCTCGATGATGGTCGAGAACTGCGTGTCCTTCTTCTCCTTGAAGCCGACATTGCCCGGGTTGATCCGGTACTTGGCCAGCGCCTCGGCGCAGGCCGGATGGTCGGAGAGGAGTTTGTGGCCGATGTAGTGGAAGTCGCCCACCAGCGGCACGTGCACGCCGATGCGGTCGAGGCGCTCGCGGATCTTCGGCACGGCGGCCGCGGCCTCGTCGCGGTCGACGGTGATGCGGACGAGCTCCGAGCCGGCCCGTGCCAGCTGGGCCACCTGGGCCACGGTGCCGTCGATGTCGGCGGTGTCGGTGTTGGTCATCGACTGGACGACGATCGGCGCGCCGCCGCCCACCGTGACCGCGCCCTCGCCGGACCCGATGGTGACGCCGACCGTACGGTGCCGGGGGCTCGGGCCTGCGATCTCGGGGCCGGTACCGCTGATCGGGTTGACGGGGGTCGCGTCCATGATGTCCATCGTTGACTGTGCGCTCCGAGGAACGTCCGCCGGCGGCCGGGAAGCCGCCGACCGGCCGGTCCGGGCCGGGTGGTGGCGTTCCGATGCCGCGAACTCTACGCCCTCGATCGTTTAGCTGAGATGACGGCGGGCGGGCGTCAAGTCCGCTGCGTCACCCGGCATCCCGGACGGCACGGCGAACGCGCGGATCGTATTCGGCTTCTCCCATGTCCCATCCGGGCGACGATGTCGAGTTTCCGGACCGGTCCGGGAGGCAGGGCTGCGTGACGGACAGGGAACCGCTGCGCGTTCAGGCCTGTTTGTGGCCTTGCGGCACCATATATTGCGGTGCAGCATCAGTCTCGGGAGATCCGCATGCTCGATCCGCATCAGGAACCACCGGTCGATTCGCTCATCGACGTCCCCGTCGAACGGGATCTGCGAATGCAGCCGGCCGCCGGGACCCGCGTGATGGCGGGACCGCGGGCGGAGAAGACGGTGGCCCTCGCCCTACAGGGCGGCGGCGCCCACGGGGCCTTCACCTGGGGCGTGCTCGACGCCCTGATCGAGGACGGGCGCCTCGGCTTCGAGGCGATCACCGGCGCCAGCGCCGGGGCGATGAACGCCGTCGTGATGGTCGACGGCTGGCTCGAGAATGGTCCCGAGGGCGCCCGCAGCGCCCTGGCGCGGTTCTGGCGCGAGGTCAGCCTCGACGGTGATCTGTGGCCGGCCCAGCGCCGCGCCTTCAGCGGCCTGTTCGAGTTCTGGTCGAACAACCCCATCGCCGAGTTCTGGGGCCGGGCCTTGAAGACCAGCCCCTACACGTCGAACCCGTTGAACTACAATCCCCTGCGCAAGGTGCTGGCCGCACAGGTGGATTTCGATCGTCTGCGCGCGGCCGAGACGGCGGCGGTCTTCGTCTCCGCCACCAACGTCTGGACCGGCAAGCTCGCGGTGTTCGAGCGCGAGGCCCTCAACGTCGACCACCTCATGGCCTCGGCCTGCCTGCCGACCGTATTCCAGGCGGTGGAGATCAACGGTGTCCCGTACTGGGATGGCGGTTACCTCGGCAATCCGCCGCTCTACCCGCTCTATCGCGGTGCCGAGACCCGCGACATCGTCCTGGTGCAGATCAACCCAGTGGAGCGCCGCGAGACCCCGCGCACGCCCCAGGAGATCCAGGACCGGCTCAACGAGATCACCTTCAACGCCAATCTGATGCGCGAACTGCGGGCCATCGACTTCGTCGATCACCTCATCGCCGAGGGCGTGCTCGGTCGGGGCGAGTACCAGTCGCAATACGTCCACCGCATCGACGGCACGGGGGCCCTCGACGAGTACCAGGCCTCCTCGCGCCTCGATGCCCGCTGGCGGGTGTTCGAGCGTCTGCGCGACAAGGGCCGGTGCGCGGCGCAGGCCTGGATCGCGGAGAACTACGATCAGATCGGCCGGACCTGTACCCTCGACCTCCAGGCGACCTACCGCTGATGCACTCGCGCATGGACCGGCTGGATTAAGACCACTGGTTCGTGCGTTCATGCTCTTATGACGACCGAACCGAACCGGCCCGGCCCCACCGCCATCGTCGACCTGCTCGTGCCGCTCCGGCGCTACGCGCGGGCCCTGACGCGCGACACCCTCAGGGCCGACGACCTCGTGCACGACGCCCTGGTGCGGGCACTCGAATCGGGTCAGGCGGCCCGGCCGAACACCAATCTGCGCACCTGGATGATGACGGTGCTGCACAACGTCTTCATCGACGAGCAGCGCCGGAAACGGGTCGAAGCCCGCCACGCCGACACGCTGGTCCAGATGAGCGAGGAGATGGCGCCTCCGGCCCAGGAAGCGCAGGTGCGGCTCGCACAGATCCGGCGCGCCTTCCTCACCCTGCCGGAGGAGCAGCGCGCGGCCCTTCACCTCGTCACCCTGGAAGGAATGGCCTACGCGGATGCGGCGGCCGTGCTGGGGATTCCCATCGGCACGCTGATGTCGCGCCTCGGTCGGGGCCGGGCCGCCTTGCGGGCCTTCGAGGAGGGCGAGCGCCAGGGAGGTAGCGTCGCGGAGCGGCGCCAGAGGCTCGCCGCCGAGCGGCCCCGCCTGCGCCTTGTCGCCCAGGACGATGCGGACACCGCGCCGCGCCGGGCCGTCGGCGACACCTGACGCTTTCGAAGACCGGGACGGAGCGCCCCCGCGGGCCGATCCGTCCCTCGCGCGGCCGGAACTCCTTGTCCGGGGACGCGCCCCCTGTATTTGACCGGAGCCGACGCCATGGAACAGACCGCGATGATCGATCCGATCACGGAAAACGACCTCATTGCTTTCGTGGACGGGCAGCTCGACGGCCTGCGCCGCCTCGACGTGGAGGCGCATCTGGCGCGCAACCCCGAGACCGCGGCGCAGATCATGGCCGAGCTGCACGACCGAGACGCCCTGCGGCAGGCCTTCGCCGCCCTGCCGGGCCTCGGACCTGAGCGCAATCGGGCCGCTGCGCGCCGCCTGGACCGGACCCTGGCCTGGCGCCGGTTCGGCGACCGACTGCGCCGGGCCGCGGTGATCGCGCTGCTCGTCGGTACCGGCTGGCTCGCCCATTCGGACGGCCCCTTCCTCGGCGTGCCGGACACGTTCGCCTCGCCCGTCGATCCGGCCCTGGTGGCCGATGCCCGCCACGCCCGTGAGGCGGCGCAGGTCCGCGCCCGCATCGCCGCGCAGCGGGGCGATCAGGCCCAGGCCTACGACCGCGCCGGCATCGCGGCCGCCACCGGCATCGCGCTGCCCGACCTGCCGGCCGACTGGACGGTCCGGGACCTGCAGGTCGTGCCGGCCCGGAACGGCACCGGCATCGAGGTGATGATCGACGCCGGCGCGCTCGGCGAAGTCTCGCTCTTTGCCACGCGCAGCCTCGAGGGTCATGTCGCCCCGAGCGAGGTCACGAGCCCCGGCGACGGCGAGACGGCCTATTGGACTGCCGGCCACTCGGCCTACGCCCTCAGCGGCGGCCGCGATCATGCCGGGCTCGAAACCGCGGCGCGCAGCCTCGCAGGCCGAACCGCGACGAAGCTCTGAACCCGGCTCCTGCCGGATCGGATCACGCACCGCTCGATCCGTCGTGCCTTCCCGGGCGCGGCGGATCGCTCGTCGTGACCGACCCGCGCCCCGGCAGAAACGGGGAAACCAGATTTCTATCGAAATCCTGCCTGCACTCAGGGAAACACTGGAGGTAATTCCGTCAGCGTTCAGATGAGGCCTGCCATAGGCTTGTTGTAAAGGAGTTCTATACTCCTGCGACACCTGCTCTGTGCTGCCCTCTGACACCGAGACGCCGATGGCCCGCCTGTCCCAGATCCTGATGTTCCTCGCGGTCGCGCCGATCGGAGTCGTCCCCCTGCGGGTTCTGGCCCAGGAAGCGGCGCAGAAGCCGGCCTCGGCTCCCGCCGTCGGCGTCGCGCCGCTGACGCCGGGCAAGCCGGCCCGCATGCCCTACCTCTCCGAAGCGCAGGCGCCCGACACCGTGGCGATCCTCGGCGCGCCGCCCCGGGGTCAATCGGCGGCCGAGGCCGCGGACAAGGCGGCCTTCGTCGCCACACGCGCCCTGAAGGGCACCCCGCGCTGGGCGCTGGCCACCACCGACGTCGCCGATGGCGCTTCGGCGATCCTCGACGATTTCGCCTGCGTCATCGGTCAGCGCATCGAGCAGTCGCGGGCGCCCGCCCTGATGACCTTGCTGGAGCGCGCGCGCCTCGACATCGCTCAGGCCACGCGGGGACCGAAACTGCATTACCGCCGCCTGCGCCCCTTCGTCGGCAACGATGCGGAAATCTGCGTGATGCGCACGAGCGACCTCGGCAATGCCTTCAGCTTCCCGTCGAGCCACGCGACGCAGGCCTGGACCTATGCGGCGATCATGGCGGCCCTGATGCCCGAGAAGGCGACGCAGTTCTTCGTCCGCGCCCGCTCCTACGGCGAGAGCCGCATCGTCTGTGGCCTGCACTGGGCCAGCGACATCGAGGCTGGACGCACCGCTGCCAGCGCGGTCTTCGCCGCGCTGCAGGGGAATGCCGGCTTTCGGGCCGACCTGGAGAAGGCGCGCGCGGAACTCGGCAAGCTCGTGAGCGCGGGCGGCCCGGTCCCGGACCAGGCGATCTGCGCCCGCGAGGAAGCCGCCGCGCGAGAGCCTGTGCTGTAGTCTTCCAGATTCCCCAAGCCTTTAGAAACAAGAAGGTTTCCCTTGCGCCCGGGTGGCGAAATGCCGGGAATCCTGCTTTTTCCAGCCAATCGGTCCGCATTCCTGAGGGTCATTCGACTGCTGACCGCAGCCCTCCTCTCCGGCTCGGCAACGGGCCAGGAACGGTAGCTTGATGAGTCGAGCGTCGAGGGCGCTGCCATCGGAACAGGGCAGGGCAGCGCCATAGCAGGACCGGCCAGGTTTCGGGCTAACGTCTACAACGTGTTCGACCGCGACGATCGGACCGGCCAGACCCGGTTTCGGTTAACCGCGGCCAGTCGCGCCAATGCATTGGAACCGGTCACCGCTGGCGGGACGCCGTTGGATGCGACGAGGCCCGGCCGATCACGCGGCCGGGCCTCGTCTTCAGTTTTCCCGTGAAACGTTAACCATGGCGCATCAGCGCTTGATCGCCGTTCCGGCCTGGCTCCGCTTGCGGCGCCGGGCCAGCATGTTTAGCCCCTCCACGCCGGCCGAGAAGGCCATGGCGGTGTAGATGTAGCCCTTCGGCACGTGGGCGCCGAAGCCCTCGGCGATCAGCGTCATGCCGATCATGATCAGGAAGCCCAACGCCAGCATCACCACCGTCGGATTGGCGGCGATGAAGCGCGACAGCGGATCGGCAGCCAGCAGCATCACGGTCACGGCGGTGACGACGGCGATCACCATGATCGGTACGTGCTCGGTCATGCCCACCGCCGTGATGATGCTGTCGATGGAGAACACGAGGTCGAGGACGAGGATCTGGCCGATGGCCGCGGCGAAGCCGAGCCGCACGGCGCTGCTCCCGGGCGCCTCCGGCTCCGGGTCGACGGAGTGGTGGATCTCCTTCGTGGCTTTCCACAGCAGGAACAGGCCGCCGGCGATGAGGATGAGGTCGCGCCAGGAGAAGCCCTTGCCGAACACCTCGAAGACCGGCTGCGTCAGGGCGACGATGTACGCGATGGTGGCGAGGAGGCCCAGGCGCAGGACCAGGGCGAGGCCGATGCCGATGCGCCGCGCCTTCTGCTGGTCCTCGGGCGGAAGCCTGTTCGTCAGGATCGAGATGAAGATGAGGTTGTCGATGCCGAGCACGACCTCCATCACCACCAGGGTGGCAAGGGCCACCCAGGCGGTGGGATCGCTGGCGAGTTGAAGCAGGCTGTCCACGTGGGCCTCGTTTCGTCGGTCAGGGTCGCTCCACGAGCGGCGTCGCGTCGGGAGCAGGCGTGAAGAGGGAAAGGACCGGTTCCGGCCCCGGATGTGGCAGGGTTCAGGCCGTGAGGCCGGCGCCGCTCGAAGCTGCGCCGGACCGTTCGGCCGGCGCCGGGCTGAAGATCCGCACCGCTTTCGGCAGGACCTTGAAGTGGGCCGGCGTATAGGTCGACAATTCGCCATCGGTGTTCACCGGCCGCGGCTTCTTGGTCTTGACCACGATCTCGGTGGTGCTGAAGGCCCGCACGTCGGCCGCCTTGCCCTGCGTGCCCCTGCGCAGGGCTGGCAGCAGCATCAGCAGCCGCCACCAATGAGCGACCTCCAGGCTGTAGAAGTCGAGCTTGCCGTCGTCGACGGTGGCCGTCTCCTCCACGGTCATGCCGCCGCCGTAGTGGCGGCCATTGCCCACCGAGACCTGGATGGTGCGCACGGTCTCGGTCTGCCCATCATGCTCGATGTAGACGGTGAAGGGCCGCATCCGCCGGAGGACACGAACCGCCGCGATGCCGTAGCCGAGGGTGCCCCAGGTCTTCTTCGATTCCGCCGTGAGGTCGCCGGCGAGGTCAGCCGAGAACCCGATGCTGGCGACGTTGAAGTAGTAGTGTCCGTTGACGCAGCCGAGATCGGCCGGGCGCGCCTCCGCGCTGGTGATGAGGCGGGCGGCCTCCACCGGGTCGACGGGCAGGCCGAGGGAGCGGGCGAGATCGTTGGCCGTGCCGAGGGGCAGGATACCCAGGGGCAACCCCGTCTCCACCAGGGCGGGCGCGGCCGCATTGAGCGTGCCATCGCCGCCGCCGAGAATGACGAGGTCGCAGCCCGCCGCATGGCGCTTGATGACGGCGGTGCAATCGGCGTCGCCCGGTGGCTCGAACGGCTCGATGCCACCGGCACGCAGGACCTCGCGCACCTCGTCCAGGGAGAAACTGCCGTTGCGGGCCTTCGGATTGACGAGGAGGAGCGCCTTCCGGGCGGGCGCGCTCATCGCGGTCCTCCGGATCGGTTCTGATCGGGCCGGACCGGATCGGGCGGGAGACTACGAGGGACCATGAGGTTCGACACCCTCCGGTGCGTTCGCGCCGCGTCAGCGCAAAAGCATGGAAGGGTCCGACATCACGGTCAACGCCTCGACCGCCAGAGGGGCCCGGACCCGCACCACAAGTTGGGTTCAGGCTTGGCAATGACAAGAGCCGGCCGGCACAAGAGTCGGCGCCCGGATGCGTCCCCGCAATCCTCGCACTCCTGCACAGGTCGAGAACCCGGGCCGCAACGTTGCGCGCATTCAGGGAAACTTAGCGGGCGCGCCCGACGTTTCACACCGGTCGATCGGTCCCGCACGCGCTTCTCCGAAACCCCGGCCGCGACCTCGGTGATGATCCCATGCGCCACGGTCCAGTCTTCCACCGCACCGGCCTCGTCCGACTGGCGCAGGTCCGCCTCGGCCTCGCCTCGTCCGTCGCCCTGTTGGGCACGGCGCTGTCCCTGGGGACGGCGGAGGCGCAGTCGCGCCCGGGCTGGGTCGATCCCCCGGCGCGCCAGGCCGAGACCCCGGGTTCAGGCAGGATCATCGGCGAGACGCCGTCGGGCGAGAAACCTGTTGCGGAAAAACCCGCTGCGGAGACGCCCGCGCCGGCGAGGATCCAGGCCGAGAGTCAGGCTCCGCAGGACCCGACGGTCTCCGAGCGGACCCCGATGGCCTCGCACCGGCGGCGCATCGCCGGTTCCTCCGCCGAGGGACGCCGCTCCCCGATGCGGAGCACTGCGCCGGAGCGCCTCCACATCCGTCCGCGGCTGGCCGACACCCCCACGCCGATGGCGCCGCCGGTGGCGGCTTCCGAGGCCCGCTTCCCCGAATGGGCCGTTGCCGCGACTCGCCTGACCGACCGTTACCTCGACAGCGTCTCGGCGCCCGGCGACGCGATGGTGGCCGCCGCGCCCCGGTTCTATGCCGAGCGCGTTCGTTTTCACGGCCGGACCCTGTCGCTGGCCGCGCTCATCGCCGAGAAGCGACGCTTCGTCCGGCGCTGGCCCGAGCGGCGCTACGAGGCCCAGGGCGGCGTCACCCGGACGGCCTGCAATGCCGCCAGTGCAACCTGTATCGTACACACCACCTTCGATTTCCGCGCCGACAATCCGGTCCGCGGCGTTCGCTCACAGGGCGTCTCGGAGCTCACCCTCACCATCAGCTTCGCCGGGGAACGCCCGCTCATCGTCGCGGAATCGAGCCGCGTCCTGCGCCGCTATGGTGCCGGGCCCCAGAGCGCTATAGCGGGTGCTCAGCGTGGGGCCTGAGGCCGGCCCGCCGCGATCGGTGCGTCATACCCGGAGTTGTTCGCGTCTTGGATGATCGAGATCCACCCTCGCCGGTGCCGGGTGACGCGCGACGGGACGGGACGGCCTCGGAGCGCGAGGCCCTGCGCGCCCGCATCGCCGAAGCGGTCGCGCAGGCCGGTGCCTATCCGGTTGCGGAGCGGACACTCGCGCTCCTGGTGGAGGCGGCCCTCGTACCGAGCCCGGAACCTCCCGGTTACCGCGTGGTCGACCGAACGGGTGCGCCGCGCCAAGTCACCGCGACGGATGGCGCCCCTGTCCCGATGGACCTGCCAGCCCTGCTCGCGGAACTCCGCGACCGGCATCCCACCTTGTTCCGGCCGGTCCCTACGCCGGAACCCGAGCGCGAACCGGAGCCCGTTCCGACCGAGGACTTTCGAACGGCGACGGCGCGGTTCGTCGAGACGCAGTCGGTCCTCGCGCGGTCGCTGATGGCGCGTTCGGCCAGCCGGGGCCGCGCCCTCGCCACATCCGTCTCCGACCGCCTGGCAACGCTGCGGCGCAGCCGCGCCGAGGCCTCGCCGGCCGAGCCGGTCGCGCCCGGCGCCGCGGTGGAACCGGCGGAGCCGACCCGGGCCGGCCTCGTCGCGGGCCGCGTCCGGGAGGGAGCGCAGCGGGTCGGCGGCTATGCCCGCGGCCGGTTCGCCGACAGCGCGTCGCGGCTGGGCGAGGTCGCCCGCGACCGCAACGTGCTGCGGGACGCCTTGTCCCGGCGTGCCCTTCCGATCGGGCTCGGCGCCGCCGCCCTCGTGGCGTTGCTTGCCGTTCTCGGAGGACGGACGCCGCAGGAGACGGCGCCGGCCGAGACCGGCGCGCCGGCACAGTCCCGGCCACAGGCCCCATCGGCCACGCCGCCGCCGAGCGCTCCCGACATGAGCCCGGCCGCGCCGGAGGAGCCACCGCCGAAGCGGGCCTCGGCCAACGAGATCAGCGGCCCGGTCGAAGTCATCGACACCGCGACCCTGCGCGTCGGCGGCAAGCTCGTGCGCCTGTTCGGAGTCGAGTGGGTCCGCGGCGGACAGGCCGACGAACTCACCCGCTACCTCGCCGGCCGCACGGTGACCTGCCAGCCGGTGGCCGGCAGCGAGGCCCGGCTGTGCGCGGTGGACGGGCGCGACCTCTCGGAGGTGGTGCTGTTCAACGGCGGCGGCCGCGCCTCCCCCGAGGCGACGCCCGACCTCGTGGCCGCCGAGGACCATGCCCGCGCCGAGCGCCTCGGCGTCTGGTCCCGCTGACGCCCTGAACCCATCCGAAGCGCGGCGGCGCACAAAACACCCTTGCGCCGCAGCGGTCCCCTGGTCTCAATGCCGGCGGGACAGTCGCGGGGGCGGGGCATGGATTTCTCTGTGGGCGTGAGCGTCGCGGCGGTGGTCCTCGTGGCGCTCGTCGTCATCACCCTCGGGATCGGCATCAACATCGTGCCGCAGGGGCACGTCTACACGGTGGAGCGGTTCGGCAAGTACCACCGCAGCCTGGAATCCGGCCTCGGTCTCATCGCCCCCTATGTCGAGCGCATCGGCCGGCGGGTGAACGTCATGGAACAGGTCATCGACGTGCCGAGTCAGGAAGCCTTCACCCGCGACAATGCCGGGGTGCGGATCGACGCCGTGGTCTTCTATCAGGTGCTCGATGCGGCCCGTGCCTCCTACGAGGTCTCGAACCTCGAGGTCGCGATGATGACCCTGACCATGACCAATATCCGCACGGTGGTCGGCTCGATGGACCTCGACCAGCTGCTGTCCCATCGCGACGAGATCAATGAGCGCCTGCTGCGGGTGATGGATGCCGCTGCCTCGCCCTGGGGCGTGAAGATGACCCGCATCGAGATCAAGGACATCGTACCGCCCGCCGACCTTGCCGGTGCGATGGCGCGCCAGATGAAGGCCGAGCGCGAGAAGCGCGCCTCGGTGCTCGAGGCGGAAGGGCACCGGCAGGCCGAGATCCTGCGCGCGGAGGGACGCAAGCAATCGGCGATCCTGGAGGCGGAAGGGCGCAAAGAGGCCGCCTTTCGCGATGCGGAGGCCCGTGAACGCGGCGCCGAGGCGGAGGCGCGGGCGACGCAACTCGTCAGCGAGGCCATCGCCCAGGGCGATCTCGCGGCGGCGAACTTCCTCGTGGCCGAGAAGTACGTCGAGGCGGTGAAGGCCATCGCCACGGCGCCGAATCAGCGCGTGGTGGTTGTGCCGATCGAGGCGGCGGCCCTGGCCGGCACCCTGGGCGGCATCGCCGAGATCACGCGCAGCGTCTTCGGCGAGGGCGCTCCGGCCCGCAAGAGCACCGGCCTGCCGCCGAATGTCGGGGGCAGCGTCCGATGATCGCGTCGTTCGTCGAGGCGATCGGACCCGCCTGGACCTGGATCCTGATCGGCCTCGTGCTGATGGGGACGGAACTCGTGGCCTCCGGCGTCTTCCTGCTTTGGCTCGGGCTGGCAGCCCTGGTGACGGGGCTGCAGATCCTCCTCGTGCCGATGCCCTGGCAGGGGCAGATCCTGCTCTTCGGTATCCTCTCCGTGCTCTTCGCGGTGGTGGCGAGCCGGCGGACCAGGGCGACCAACACCCTGAACCAGGGCGCCCAGGGGCTGATTGGGCGCGATTACCTCCTCTCGGCCCCGATCGTGGCCGGCGAGGGCCAGATCCGCGTCAACGACACCCTCTGGCGCGTCACCGGCCCGGATGCGCCGCTGGGTGCGCGGGTGCGGGTGACGGGGGTGGAGGGCACGCTGCTGACAGTGGAGGCGGCCCCTTAGGAACGAACCGGCGCCAGGCCGGTCGTCGTCGAATCGGAGAGGTGCCGGCCCGACCGTGGCGAAGCAGGATGCCGGAATTTCTCCCGTCCCGCCTCCTCGACCGGCGCAGGGCATTCGTCGGCCCATGGTCTGGGAGCGCCCCCGCGGCGCAGCTTCCTCGTCCGTCCGAGACCCTCCGCGACGAACCGAGATTCATTTGAGAAAGCTGACGGCTATTTATAGAAGCGCAGGTGGCGCCCCCTCACCATTGTGTCGCGCCCCTCTGACAGGACATCTCATGAGCAGCTTGAAGTTCGGAACGAGCGGTTTGCGCGGGCTGGTCACCGATCTCGTGGGGTGGCCAAGCTATGCCTACGCAAGCGCCTTCTTCCGCTCCATCGCCGCGACGACCGGCGTCGGCCAAACCGTCGTGATCGGACGGGACCTGCGTGACAGCAGCTCCGGCATCGCGGCGACGGTGGCCGCGGCCGCGACGGGCGCCGGCTTCACGGCGATCGATTGCGGCGCCCTGCCGACGCCGGCCTTGGCACTGGAGGCGCTGCGACGCGGCGCCTGCGCCGTGATGGTCACCGGCAGCCACATCCCGGAGGACCGGAACGGTCTGAAGTTCTACCGGCCCGACGGCGAGATCACGAAGACCGATGAGGCCGCGATCCTGGCCGCCCTCGGCGACATCTCCACGGAAGGCCCCATGGCGGCCGCCGCTCCCGCTACGCCTGAACCCGGCGCGACGGACCGTTACCGCCAGCGCTACTGCGAGGCCTTCGCATCCGACATCCTGGCCGGCCTCCGGATCGCGGTCTACCAGCAGAGTTCCGTGGCGCGGGACCTGCTCGTCGAACTGCTCACGGCGCTGGGTGGCGACGTGGTCTCGATTGGGCGCGCGGAGCGCTTCGTTCCGATCGACACGGAGGCCCATCGCCCCGAGGACATCGCCTTCATCCGCGATGCCATGGCGTCCGGCGAATTCGACGCCCTCGTGACGACCGACGGCGACGCCGACCGGCCACTGGTTGCGGATGCCGCCGGTCGGATCCTGCGGGGGGATGTGCTCGGGCTGATCACGGCACGCTATCTCGGCGTCGATACCGTCGTGGTGCCCGTCACGGCCGGCTCGGCCATCGAGCAGGCGGGCGGATTCCGGCGCGTGCTGCGCACCCGGGTGGGGTCGCCCTACGTCATCGCCGGCATGGCCCAGGCGGAGGGCGCCGAAGCCGTCGTCGGCTTCGAGGCGAATGGCGGCTTCCTGCTCGGCTCGGACGTGACGCTCGGCGGCCGAACCCTGCCCGCACTGCCGACACGCGATGCGATGCTGCCCATCCTGGCGACGCTGGCCGCGGCGCGCAAAGCCGGATTGTCCCTCGCGGATCTCGTCGCGTCCCTCAACGTGGGTGAGACCGCGAGCGACCGCCTGCCCAACACGCCGGCGGAGAAGAGCGGCGCCTTCCTGCGGCAACTCGGCCAGGCAGCGTACCGGCGGGATTTCCTTCGGCCGATCGGCGAGCCGCGCGCCGTCGACGAGCAGGACGGCGTGAGGATGGAGCTCGATGGCGGGCGGACCATCCACTTCCGCGCCTCCGGCAACGCACCCGAGCTGCGCTGCTACGCCGAGGCGGGCACGGCCGACGAGGCGGAAGGACTGGTCCGCTGGGGATTGGCCGCCGCGGCCGCCGCGATGACGACGGGCGCATCGGGCTCGGCCTCCGCGCCGCACTGATCGGCGCTCGGGACCCTGAGTTCAAAGGGCCGCCGGCGCGATCCGGCGGCCCCGACGCGCCGGGGCCGCGAGGCCCGGCCTCAGCCGAATGCGCCCACCTCGTGCTGGATCATGCCCGAGATCTCGCGCACGCGCTGAAAGCTGCGCCGAATCGGTTCGAACAGCGTCCTGTGCTCGGCCTCGTAGGTGCCGACGTCGCGGGGGCCGGCGGGCTCGCCGAAGTTCAGGCCGAGGGTCGGATCCGGGGTGATCGGGAAGATATCTTCCAGCAGCGCGAGGCAGCCATCGATATCGAGGCGCAGGAAGCGCTCGATCAGTGCCTCGCGACTCACGCCCGATTGCGGCCGGAAGCCCGGGATGTGCACGGCCAGGAACCAGATCCGATGGATCAGCGCGAGCCGGATCGCGTGCAGCAGGGTCAAGCGGGCCGACATCCGGCCGAGGTCGGGGGCGGCGACCTGCAGGTCGAGCCAATCGCAGGTGAGGCGGCCGAACAGGTGGCGCAGGTCGGGGGCAAGGCGCAGCCGGTCGAGGGCGTTGGCGATCACCACGAGTTCCTCGCGCCGGCCGTCGCGCTGGGTCCGCCGGGCCCGCTCCAGCCACACCGCCGGATCGAGGGTGTCGATGTAGGCGCGCAGCACGTCGAGGTCGGCGACGCTGGCGGCGTGTTGTACCAGGCGAAAGGCGCGGGAGAAGCGCACCGAATCGCGGCGCATGTCGCGGAACAGGTCCGGGGTCCGACCGGCGGCCCGCCCGACGCCGTGCAGGGAATTGGCCAGGAAGCCGAGCTGCTGCAGGATCGCGTTGTTGGGAATCGCCCGCATCTGACGCGGATGGGTGATCATGGTCGGGCCGCCGCCATCGGTCTGGCGGGCGACCGGCCGGGAGCCGGTGCGGTCGAGGAGGCTCGGGCCGAAGGTGCCGAGCAGGGCGGCGTAGCCGGGATCGTCCACCAGCGCCTCCATGTCCTGGCGCACCACGGTGAAGAACTCGGCGGCGAAGTCCGGCTCGGCGTAGATCGGGTCGTCGGTCTCGTCGGCCCCGCTCGCCGGATCGGACAGCACGTAGTCGGCGAAGCTGTCGTCGTCGGCGACGTCGAAGGCGAAGACGTGCTCGGCGATGCGCTCCACCGTCGCCTCGGCCAGGGGCAGGGTGCCGAACATCAGGTAGCCGTCCGAGCCCTGGAAGCTCGATTCGAGGCGCACGCGGATACCCGCGTTCCGGTTGCGCCGGCGCGCATCCTCGGGCGCGAGATAGGCGAGGCGGTCACGCAGCGACGATGGGTGGGCGCCCCGGCCGATGGACTCGCCGTGGGTGTCGAAGATGGCGAGCTCCACCCCCGTGAGGTCGTTCTGCACCATCAGCTCGGTGATGCGCAGGCGCAGGCGCTCGATCCAGAAGCTCGCGGCGAGCTGGCCGACGTAGCGCCCGGAATCCGAGTAGCCAAACTGCACCGTCAGGCGCCCGATGCGCTTGAGATACTGCCGCCAATGCGGGTTGCGGAGCGCGTCGTCGAGGACGCGGATGCCCTGTTCCAGGGCGCTGGCCGTCTCGAACAGCGGCGTGATCTCGACCTTGTCGGCGATGCCGTAGTGGCGCGCCAGCCAGAGGGCGGCGAGCAGGGTGTAGCCGGTCTCGGTCTCGGCGATGAGGAAGCGGACCGGATGGGTGCCGTCGACGTGCTTGAGGATCTGGGTGATCGTCATCATCAGCCGGGCGGCCGAGGCGCGCTCGGCGGCCAGCGCCCCGAAATCGACGTCCACCGCCTGCACGTCGTTGAGGAGCGCGTGGATGGTGGCCAGATGCGAGCGGCGCTGGGCGGCATCCGTGGGCTCGCCCTCGAGGTCGGTGACGCGGCGCACCGCGTTGTGGATCTGGCTGGCGTTGAGCCGAAAATGCGGCAGGGCGTTCGAGAGGCCGTGGGTGGCGATGCCGGAGCGCAGGAGTGCGATGCTGTGCTTGTCGGCATCCGACTCGGCGGCTCCGATGGCCCCCGCGAGCCCGGCCAGGATCGCGCTGGAATCGGTCTGGGCGCGCTCGCGCTCGATGATCAGGGCGAGGGCGAAGCGGTGTACCGCCTCCAGGGACGGCTTGGTCCCGAGGCGGGGCGCCACGGCGAGCTGGCGGTTCACGGCGGCGAGCGCGCTCCCCGTGAGATCACGCACCACCTGGGTCGCCGGCACCTGTGGCAGCTGGCGCATCACCCGGTCGAGCTGCATCCGCTTCGATTCGAGGCGGTAGCGCAAGGTGTCCCACCAGCCGATATCGGTGCGCCCGTCGGTATCGCAGCCGACCCAGCTCGCGATGGCGAAGGGCTTCGGTACGAGCTCCGTCCAGCGATCGGGCCAGCGCTTCCGGGCGGCGTCGAGGAGCGCGGCGTTGAAGCCGTCGAGGGCGGTGCGGCCGTGATTGGCCGCGACGCAGGCCTGGTCGAACTCGTCGTCGAGGCTGATGTTCGGATCGGGCCGGGTCGAGAGGCCGGCGGCGCGCGCGAGCAGCGGCTCCCGGGTTGCCCCCTCGGCCTCGGTCGCCGCCTGGGCGATCAGGGCGGCGACGGCGCGCGGCATTCCGAAGGTCGGATGGGCGGTGAAGACCACGGCGAAGCCCGTGCGGCCCACGAGGTCCCGGAAGGTCTCGAAATCCCCCTGGCGCGCCGGCACCGCCGCCACGAGGCGGGCGGCCATCCGGGCGTCGGGCGTCAGTGCGGCGTCCCGGTCGAGCCCGACATAGGCGCGCAGGCGCTCGGCGCGGGCGGCCAGGGACTGCGACCGCAGGCGCGGAAACAGGGCGTCGAGGTCGTCCTCGCCGATCTCGCCCCGGTCGAACCGCCGGGTGATGGCCAGCGTCACCGCGAGAACGGGGTTGCGGAACGGGTCCTCCGCCGCTTGCTCGCGGGATTCCTCGATCAGCCGCAGGAGATCACGCTCCAGGCCTTCGGCCCCCTTCGGATCGTGGCCGGGGTCCGGGGCGGCATCGGCCGGGCTGAGGTCATGCATGCGCATCGATCGACCTTGGGGTTCGGGAGCGGGCTACGGCGTCATACGGTATGCGGACGACGCCGGTGCGTCGGAACTGCGCGGAATCCACGGGCATCGCCAGGGGCCGCTGGTTCTGTCCCGGGTTTTCGCGGTGGCACGCTTCATGGCCGACGGCCCCGGCTCTCGGGGGCATCGGGCCGGGATGGAGACGTACCTTCTGACATCGCTGGTCCGGGACGCAAGGACCGTTCCGAGCTCCGGCGGGGCTCGGCGAAAGCGCCGGGGGAGGATGCAACGCGGCGCGTCCTGGGCTAACGCTGGACCCGGCATGGAAACACTCCTGATCCTGGGGGCCCTCGGCGTCCTCCTGTTCTCCGGCTTCCTCGTGGCCCTGCAGCTCACCCGCGGGCGCCGGCCGGAGCTGCGCATGGGGCGCGAGGAAGACCTCGTGGACGAGGCCGACGGCGAAGACCTGTTGATCCGGAGCCTGGAGCCGATGCGCGCGAGCCCCATCGACCGCACCGCGACCATCCTGGACATCGAGCCCGAGCGGCCGCCCGTGATTTCGGGCGAGGCCCCGCCCAAGGAGCTCCCGTCGCCGCACCTCCAAGACCCGCATCGAGATCGAGAGCTTCGCTGATGGTGTGCTCCCGCACGCGCCGGTGGGCGGCCCTCCTGCCCCTGGCCGCCCTGATCGCGGCCGGCCCGGCCTGGGCCCAGGCCCCCGAACCGGCGCCGGAGGCCGAGGCACCGGCCGCATCCGAGCCGCAGGCGCCCCCGCGCAAGGCCGCCCCGAAGCCCAGGCCGAAGCCGGTGGCCAAACCCGTCGCCAAACCCGTCGCCAAGCCGGTGGCGAAACCGACGGCGGCCGAGGCGCGGCCCGCCGCGCCGGAGCCCGTGCCCGCCGCCCCGGCGCCGATGCCGGCCGCCAACCTGCCCGGCCTGACCGTGCAGTGCGAGGCTCGGGCGGCCCTCTACGAGGGGCCGAAGGATTTCTCGGTCTGGGTCACCCGTACGGGGGCCGTCATCGTCGAGAACCCGCTGCGTCCACTCACGCCGGAGACCACCCGGGTGCTCGAGGTCGTCATCGCCGGCAAGGCCGCCACCGCGTACGGTCCCGACCTGTTCGCCCTGCGGCGCGGCGGAAGCCCGGCGGCGTTGGGCGCGCTGCTCGGCGCCCCGGTCCGCTGGGATCCCGTGCCGGCGACATTGCCCGACACCCTCAACATCGTCTCCGAGACCGGTCAGAGCCTGGCGCAGCTCGGGTTCCGCGAATGCGGCGAGGCCCCTGCGGTGAAGAGCGCGCCGGTCGCTGCCAAGGACGACGCCGCCAAGGCGGGAAAGAGCCCGCCGAAGCCGAAGGGCCGGCCCAAGGTGGCGAAGGACTCGGCGGACCGGGCGTCCGGCGCCAAGGCGCCGCCCGGCCTCAGCCTGCCGCAGGGCGCCATCGAGTGACCCGGTCCGGAGGAGTTCGCCCATGAGTGTGCGTCGATGAGTGCGGGATCGCAGGGACCGACCGCCGCGGAGGTGATCGCCCGCCTTGGCCTGGCGCCGCACCCGGAGGGCGGGCATTATCGCGAGACCTTCCGCGACCCGCGCACCGTGGACGGGCGCTCGGTGGGCAGCGCGATCTACTACCTCCTCGACCTCGGCGAGGTGTCCGAGTGGCACCGGGTGGATGCGGCCGAGATCTGGCACTGGCACGCGGGCGCCCCCCTCGTCCTGACGGTCAGCCCCAACGGCCACGATGCCAGCGCGGCCTATCTCGGCCCCGACCTCGCCCGGGGCCAGCAGCCGCAGCTCGTGGTTCCGGCCGGGCATTGGCAGACCGCCACCAGCCTCGGTGCCTGGACGCTGGTGGGCTGCACGGTCTCTCCGGCCTTCACGTTCGCCGGCTTCGAGATGGCGCCGCCGAACTGGCGCCCCACGCCCCGATCCTGATGCCGAAGGTCCTGATCGGTGAGGCCTAGCGCGCGGCGGCGCGGGAGGCCCGCACCGCCACCCCGGCGCCGAGGACGATGAGGAGGCAGGCAAGCGCCAGGGCCGGGCTCGGCTCGGCGTAGCCGGCGAGCACCAGGGTCAGCGTCGACAGGATCGGAGCCGCGTAGGCCGCGACCCCCAGGAGGCGCAGGTCGCCCCGCTTGACGCCGATGTCCCAGAGGTAGAACGCGGCGCCCACGGGCCCGAGCCCGAGGGCGACGACCGCACCCCATTGCACCGCGCCCTCGGGCCACAGCGTCGTCTCGAAGGCGCGATGGCAGGCGAGGCTCAGGGCAGCGGTGGCGAGGCAGAAGCCCGCCACCGCATCGGTCGGCACGGCCCCGACCCGGGACGAGAGCACGGAATAGCCCGACCAGACGAAGGCGGCTGCCAGCGCCGCGAGGTAGCCGGGCATGGCCCCGGCAGCGAAGTCGATCCCGTTGCGCCCGGCGAACAGCACCACGACGCCGGCGAGCCCGAGGGCGGCTCCCCCGAGATGGCCGGCGCGCAGGCCCGCCGCCCCGGGAAGCCGGGCCGACAGCAGCACGATGAGCAGGGGCCAGAGGTAGTTGAGCAGGCCCGCCTCGGCCGGCGGAGCGAGGCGCAGGGCGGCGAAGTACAGGGCATGGTATCCGAACAGGCCGCCGATGCCGAGGAGCCAGACCGGCCAGGGCTGGCGCAGGGCCCGGATACCCGCGGGGCGCGCGAGCCAGCTGGCGCAGCCGACGAGGCCGCCGAGCGCGAAGGTCATCGCGGCGAGCTGAAACGGCGGCACCGCCCCCGACAGGCCCGTGAGCAGGGCGAGCAGCGACCAGAGCAGGATCGCGCCGAAGCCGAGCAGGATCGCGGAGGGCATGGGAAACCGGATGTCCGAGGAGGGAAGGCCGGGCCGCTGTCCCATGCCGGAGCCGTCCCGGGCAAGGCGGCGACGTTAGGTGCAGCTCCCTTCATCGACCGGTCACGGGCGCACGCTATCGGCTACGGGCAGACGAACGACACGGAGGCGGACCATGGGCGCGGCTTCTCTCGGACGGGGACGCACCCGGACGGCGTCGGCCCTGAGGCTGGCCCTGCTCCTCGCCGCAGGCCCGGCGATGGCCGGCGGGCCGGCCCAGCTCGGCCCGCGGCCGTTCTACCTCGTGGACAGCATGAAGCCGGGTCCCTTGAAGGAACGCCTGCAGGCCTGCGGCGCGGACAGGGCCTACACCGCCCGCACCTTCTCGATCGCCCACAGGGGCGCGCCGCTGCAGTTTCCCGAGCATACCCGGGAGGGCATCCTGGCGGCCGCCCGCATGGGCGCCGGCGTGATCGAATGCGACGTCGCCTTCACGCGCGATCGGCAGCTCGTCTGCCGGCATGCCCAGTGCGACCTCCACACCACCACCGACATCCTCGCCCGCCCGGACCTGGCGGCCAAGTGCAACCAGGACTTCCAGCCCGCCGACCCGGCCACCGGGCGCAAGGCCTCGGCCCGCTGCTGCACCAGCGACCTGACCCTGGCCGAGTTCAAGAGCCTCAACGGCAAGATGGACGCCAGCGATCCGCAGGCCACGACACGGGAGGCCTACGCGAACGCGACCCCGCGCTGGCGAACCGATCTCTACGCCACCACCGGCACGCTGATGACCCATGACGCGTACATCGCCATGGTCAAATCCCTGGGGCGCCGGTTCACGCCCGAACTGAAGGCGCCCGAGGTGCCGATGCCCTTCGCGGGGTACGGCCAGGACGAGTACGCCCAGGCGATGATCGACGCCTACAAGCGGGCGGGCATTCCGGCCTCCGACGTGCGGCCGCAGAGCTTCCAGCTCCGGGACATCGTGTACTGGCTGAAGGCGGAGCCCGAATTCGGGCGGCAGGCTCTCTGGCTCGACAACCGCGACGAGACCGATCCGGGTTTCGACCCCGAGAAGCCGGAGAGCTGGAAGCCCGGCATGACGGAATTGGCCGGCCTCGGCCTGCGCACCCTGGCGCCGCCCCTCTGGATGCTGGTCCGGGTCGGGCCGAACGGGGCGATCGAGCCCTCGGCCTATGCGCGCGCGGCGCGGGCCGCCGGCCTCGACCTGATCACCTGGTCGCTGGAGCGCTCGGGGCCGCTGAAGGACGGGGGAGGATACTACTACAAGTCGATCCGTCCGGTGATCGACCGGGACGGCGACACCTTCGCCCTCCTCGACGTGCTCTACCGCGACGTCGGCGTGAAGGGGGTGTTCTCGGACTGGCCGGCGACGACGACGTTCTACGCGAACTGCCTCGGCATCGAGTGAGGGGCGCGGCTCCCGCGACGGGAGCCGCGCGAACCATTATCCGGCGATGTACTGGGCGCCGTTGATGGTCAGGGTCGAGCCGGTGATGAAGCCCGAATCGTCGGCGGCGAGATACTCCACCGCGCGGGCGATCTCCTCCGCCTCGCCGAGACGGCCCACCGGGATCGTCGAGATGATCTTGTTGCGCACGTCCTCCGGCACCGCCATCACCATGTCGGTGGCGATGTAGCCCGGCGCGATCACGTTGACGGTGATGCCCTTCGAGGCGCTCTCCTGGGCCAGGGCCTTGGCGAAGCCGATCACGCCGGCCTTGGCGGCGGAGTAGTTGGCCTGGCCGACCTGGCCCTTCTGGCCGTTGATCGACGAGATCAGGATGATGCGGCCGAAGCCCCGGTTGCGCATGCCCTCGATGACCGGCCGGGTGACCGTGAAGGCGGAGTCGAGGTTGGTCTTGATGACCGCCTGCCACTTCTCGAAGGTCATCTTGTGGAACAGGCCATCGCGGGTGATGCCGGCATTGTTGACCAGGATGTCAACCGGGCCGACCTCGGACTCGACGGCCTTGATGCCGGCCTCGCAGGCGGCGTAGTCGCCGACGTCGAACTTGAAGACCGGGATGCCGGTCTCGTCCTTGAAGGCGTTGGCGGCCTCGTCGTTGCCGCCATAATTGGCCGCGACCTTGTAGCCCTTGGCCTTCAGGCCCTTCGAGATGGCGGCGCCGATGCCGCGGGTGCCGCCGGTGACGAGTGCGACGCGTTCCTGAGCCATGGTTTCCTCCGAAATCCGGTTTCTTGTGATTTTGGTCGGCCGGTCGCGCTTGAGCGGAGCGCCCGCGCATCACGCGACCGATTGAGATCTGCGGCGCCGTCCAGAATTCATCCAGCGCCGCTCGGGACGCAGCTCAGACGCGCTCGACGCAGAGGGCGACGCCCATGCCGCCGCCGATGCAGAGGGTTGCGAGGCCGCGCTTGGCGTCCCGGCGCTTCAGCTCGTGCAGCAGGGTGACGAGGACGCGGGCGCCGGAGGCGCCGATCGGGTGGCCGATGGCGATGGCGCCGCCATTGACGTTCACCTTGTCGGTGTCCCAGCCCATGTCCTTGTTCACGGCGAGCGCCTGGGCGGCGAAGGCCTCGTTGGCCTCGATCAGGTCGAGGTCGGACGGCTTCCAGCCTGCCTTGTCGAGAGCCTTGCGCGAGGCCGGGATCGGGCCGGTGCCCATCACCTTGGGGTCGACGCCGGCCGTGGCCCAGGAGACGATCCGGGCCAGGGGCTTGATGCCCCGGCGCTCGGCCTCGGAGGCCGACATCAGCACGATGGCGGCGGCGCCGTCGTTCAGGCCCGAGGCGTTGGCGGCGGTCACGGTCCCGTCCTTGGTGAAGGCCGGCTTGAGCTTGGCCATCGCCTCCACGGTCGCGCCGTCACGGATGTACTCGTCGGTGTCGACGATCACGTCGCCCTTGCGGCCCGGCACGGTGACGGGGACGATCTCCTCCTTGAAGCGGCCCTCCCGGCGGGCGGCTTCGGCCTTGTTCTGCGAGGCCGTGGCGAACTGATCCTGCTGCTCGCGGGTGAGCTGGAAGGCCTGGGCCACGTTCTCGGCCGTCTGGCCCATGTGGTAGCCGTTGAAGGCGTCCCAGAGCCCGTCCTTGATCATGGTGTCGACGAGCTTGACGTCGCCCATCTTCTGCCCGCCGCGCAGGTACTGCGCGTGGGGGGAGAGGGACATCGATTCCTGGCCGCCGGCCACGATGACGGTGGCGTCGCCGTTGGCGATCTGCTGCATGCCGATGGCGACGGTGCGCAGGCCCGAGCCGCAGACCTGGTTGACGCCCCAGGCCGTGGCCTTCTCGGGGATGCCGGCCTTGATCGCGGCCTGGCGGGCGGGATTCTGGCCGGCGCCGGCGGTGAGCACCTGGCCGAAGATCACCTCGTCCACGTCGTCGGCGGGGACGCCGGCGCGCTCGAGGGCCGCCTTGATCGCCACGGCGCCGAGGTCGTGCGCGGGGACGGTGTTGAACGCGCCGCCGAACGAGCCGACCGCGGTGCGTGCCGCGCCGACGATGACGATGTCTTCTGCTGCCATGGTGACGTTCTCCTCATCCCGGCCGGCGCTCCCTTGACGCTCGGATGTCGATCGAGCGTGGGCGCCTTTGTGCCGTTCCCCCGGATGAAAGCCGTCGACCCTGCGAAGTCAAGGCACCCGAGGGTTGTTTGAGGCTCCTCCCGTGACAGGAAACGCTCCCTTGCGTGGTATTCCGCGGGATGGGCGCTAAATTGCTGTTTTCGTCGGCACGCGAACGTCTTAAGGTGCACTTGTGCGCCGCGGGATCGGGCAGTGGTCCTCGGCGCCATCGAAGAAGATTGCGCGGCGATGAACGCGTCGGGAGAGGCCCCCAGAAATGGCGGATAACGGTAAGTCCACCCACACCGTCATCAAGAAATACGCCAATCGGCGCCTCTATCACACCGGGACGTCGACCTACGTCACCCTCGAGGACTTGGCGACGATGGTGCAGAACGGCGAGGATTTCCTTGTCTACGACGCGCGCTCGGGCGACGACATCACCCGCTCGGTTCTGACGCAGATCATCTTCGAGCAGGAGAACAAGGCCGGCGAGGACAACCTGCTGCCGGTGGCCTTCCTGCGCCAGCTGATCCGCTTCTACGGCGACAGCATGCGCACCATGGTCCCGAGCTTCCTGGAATTCTCGATGGCCAACTTCGCCCGGGACCAGGAGGGCCTGCGCGAGAAGATGACCCAGAGCTTCGCGCCCACCGCGTTCCAGAGCGCGATGGAGGAGCAGGTCCGGGCCAATATGAGCTTCTTCGGCGACGCGATGAAGATGTTCACCACCTTCGGCACTGGCCCGCTCTCCGGCATGGGCACGCATCCCTCCTCGGCAGGCAAGTCCGGCGCGGGCGTTCCCGCACCGGTCCAGCACGCCTCCGGCGGAAGCGACCTCGACGATCTCAAGCGCCAGATGGCCGAGATGCAGTCCCGTCTCGAGGATCTGGCCAAGAAGTAGGCAGGGGGCGTTTGCGGAAGTCCCCCGGCACCCTCAGCCGGTAACCTTGCTGCGAGACCGGCGCCCGAGCAAAGGTTGACGAACCGTTAACGCGGGCCAATTCTGTTCCCACGGGCCATGCGGGCGCGGGGAGCGACGGCCATGGGGCATGCCGAGGCGGAGCGGGAAGGCCCGGCAGCCGCGCGGCCCGGATCGGCCGCTGCCGCACGTCGCGACCTCGTGGTCATCTCCGGCGTCGAGGCGCCCGGATACCGGCCGATCCCGGCCCGTCCCCTCTCCGGTTTCCTCGCCCAGCTCATCGTCAGCGCCGAGCCGACCCTGCGGCCCTCGCGCATCGAGCGCACGCGCTCGGCTGCCGCGCGCTACGCCGAGGCTGCGCGTCGCGCCTGACGGCTACCGACATCGCCCTCGGCGGAGTGCCGCAGCGGATCCGCCCAACGAAAAAAGCCGGGCCCTTGCGGGGCCACGGCTCGGAAATCTCGCCTATGCGGTTCGGTCGGGGCAGCCGTACGGCGCCCCCGCGAGACTCAGGCCTCGGTCGACTTCACCTTCAGGACCTGACGGCCCCGGTACATGCCGGTCTTCAGGTCGATGTGGTGGGGACGGCGCAGCTCGCCCGAATCCTTGTCGGTGACGTAGGTCGGGGCCTTGAGGGCGTCGGCGGAGCGGCGCATGCCGCGACGCGAGGGAGAGGTCTTTCGCTTCGGAACGGCCATCGGAAGAGTCCTGTACGGCAAAAAAGGCACCGTGGGCGCGACTTCCAGGGGAAGGCCGCCTCGGTACCGTGGTCAAACGGAGATTCGCTGGCGGCTCTATAACGCCGTGCGCGGGTTCTGGCTAGAGTGTCCCGCGCACCAAGCCGGAACGGGCCGTGCCGAGAGATCCTGCGCGGATCGGAGTCGCGCGCGGCGAAGTTCCTCGGCCATCGCCACGCCGGCTTGGGCCTCGTCCAGGATCTCCGGAGGATTCGCCCCCGCGGCACGACGTCAATTCCGGCGCGGAAACGCGCGAGGACTTTAATCTGCGGTTCAAGTTGGAGCTTCTACTCGGGGAACAGGCTCGCTGCCGCATCGCGCGGACGGCGATGCTTTCGGGAGACATCCATGTCCTCATCCCTGCTGCGTACCCTCGCCGTTCTGACCTGCTTCGCCGCCGGTCCCGCCCTGGCCCAGGCGCCGAGCCCGGCCACCCCCAGCCCCGCGACCGCACCGAAGACGGCGGCGCCGACCGCCCCCGTGGCCCCGAAGGCGCCGACGGTCGAGCCGGCTGCGAAGACGGCCCTTATCGACATCAACAGCGCCAGTGCCGCCGAACTCGACGCCCTGCCGGGCATCGGCGCCGCCCGCGCCGCCGCGATCATCAAGGGGCGTCCCTACCGCGGCAAGGACGAGCTTCTGTCCAAGAAGATCATCCCGCAGAACGCCTATGACGGCATCAAGGACAAGGTCATCGCCAAGCAGAAGTAAGGTCGGCCGAGCAGGCCGGAGGCCGGCGCGGCGCATGGGGTGTCCCCGCGCGCCGCGCAATCGCCACCCTTGCGGGGGTCCGGGCCGGGTGCTAGGCGCCCGGGATCACACGAGAAACGCCGTTCGTGGCCCATCGTCGATCCCAGCGCGGAAATTCCCCGTCCATGCCGCCGCATCCCGCCATCCGCCTGCATCGCGGCGACCTGCCCGCCGACTACGTCGCCGGCCCGGCCATCGCCATCGACACCGAGACCCTCGGTCTCAACCCCCATCGCGACCGGCTCTGCGTCGTGCAGATCTCGCGCGGCGACGGCACCGCCGACGTGGTCCAGATCGTGCCCGGCGGTCCGGCCCCCGAGGTGCTGATGCGCGTGCTGGCCGATCCCGCCACCCTGAAGATCTTCCACTTCGCGCGCTTCGATCTCGCGGTGCTGTTCCACGGCCTCGGCGTCATGCCGACGCCGGTCTACTGCACCAAGGTCGCCTCGAAGCTGGCGCGCACCTACACCGACCGCCACGGCCTGAAGGACGTGGTCCGCGAACTCGTGGGCGTCGACCTCTCCAAGCAGCAGCAATCCTCCGACTGGGGCGCCGACACCCTGAGCCAGGCCCAGGTCGATTACGCCGCCTCCGACGTGCTCTACCTCCACGCCGCGCGGGCGCGCCTCGACGCGATGCTGGAGCGGGAGGGCCGCACGGACCTCGCCCGGAACTGCTTCGCGTTCCTGCCCACCCGCGCCCGGCTCGATCTGGCGGGCTGGGCGGAGACCGACATCTTCGCGCATGCCTGAGGACGCGCGGGGGCCGCAGGAACCGCCGTGCGCCGCCGCACATCCCCGATCCCACCCCTGCGCCATTCCGCCTTTCGCGGAAGCGGAGGCTTGATGCTTTCTCAAGCTTCCGGCCATAACTTCGCCATTGCCCCCGGGCATCCGGCGGTCGACCCAGCCGTGGCGCGCCCCTCGCGAGCGCCGACGCCGCCGGGGCACGGTGTTGGGAAGATCATGCACGTGGGCGCGGCGATCGAGACGGGGCAGACGAACGGCGGCCGCGTCGATGTGCGCCGGACCCGTGCCCATGCGCGGGCGCGCAACCACAGCAGCCACGTGCGTGCGCTGCGCCGCCTCATCCCCCTCGCCGCCGGAACCGCCGTGCTGGCGCTGGCAGTCGTCACCCTGTTCAACCCGTTCGGGGCCGGCCTTCCCGAGGTGTCGATGGGCCAGGTCAGCCTGTCGGGCAGCAAGGTGAAGATGGAGAACCCGCGCCTCTCCGGCTTCCGCAAGGGCGACCGGGGCTACGAGGTCACCGCCACCGCCGCCTTCCAGGACGTGCGCAAGCCGAGCGTGATCGAACTGCAGGCGATGAAGGGCCAGCTCAACACCGACGACAAGGGCGGCCTCGTCCATCTCGAAGCCGCCTCCGGCGTGTTCGATTCGTCCCGGGAGGCCATGACCCTCGAGCGCGACATCCGCCTCTGGACCGACAAGGGCGAGGAGGTCCGCTTGAAGACGGCCGCCGTCGACTTCAAGGCCGGCAGCGTCCGCTCGAGCGAGACCGTTACGGTCTCGATGCCCAGCGGCACCATCGTGGCCGACACCCTCGAGGTGATCGACAGCGGCCATGTGATCTCCTTCGTCGGCAACGTCCACACGGTCCTGCAGGGGCGGGAGCGGACCGGCCAGGATCCGCAGAACAAGTCCGAAGCGCAGGTGGACAAGGCCCCGGCCGACCCGGCTCAGGTCGCCGGGCTGGCCGACAAGCCCGCCCGCATCCGGACCACGGCGGCCGAGCCCGATGACGGGGAGCGCCGCCGGTGACGCGGTCCGCGGGCAAGGACATCGTTTCCCACCGGCACTGGGCGCCCCTCGCGCTCGTCCTGGCGGTCCTGATGGCGGCCGGACCCGCCACGGCGCAGACGGCGCCCGCGGCCCCGCGCAAGGAAAAGGCCGCCTCGCCCCTGGGCAATCTCGGCGGCGGCGGCAAGGAGCCGATCAAGATCGACGCCGACCGGCTCGATGTGTTCGACCGCGAGAACAAGGCGATCTTCGCCGGCAACGTCGTCGCCGTGCAGGGCGACAGCACCATCCGCTGCTCCAGCATGACGGTGCGCTACAAGCGCGGCAAGGACAAGAAGGAGCCGGCGGCGGGTGCCGAGCCGGCGAGCCAGGCCGAGCGCGCCGCCGGCCTGAACGAGAACGGCATCCAGCGGGTGGAATGCGCCGGCCCGGTCACCGTGGTCCAGAAGGACCAGATCGCCACCGGCGACAATGCCGTGTTCGACCAGGAGGCCAAGCGCATCGTGGTCACCGGCAACGTCATCCTGAGCCAGTGCCAGAACGTCACCCGGGGCTCGCGCCTCGTCTACGATATGAACACCGGCCGCGCGAACATGGACCCGGTGGCGGGTGGGCGTGTCTCCGCGCTGCTGGTGCCGCAGAAGGAAGACGGAGCCAAGGGCAAGGGCTGCACCCAGGCGCCGATCGCCGGGCGTCCGGCCAAGCCCGCAGCCGACAAGCCTTCCGCCGACAAGCCCACCGAGGCCTCCGCCGAGAAGCCGGCCGGCAAGACCCGGGCCCAGACGAATTGAGCGCCGCATCGCCGGCGCCCGCCCTGGCGGAGCGCTCCTCCGACCGCGCCGGCGCGCTGCCGGCGCCCTCCCTGATCCGACGGTTGTTCGGCGGCCGCGCCCGCCGCCGCGCGGCCGAGGCGGCTGCCATCGTCGAGGAGGGGGGCGGCCCGGGCATCCTCTGCGTGCGCGGCCTGCGCAAGAGTTACGGCGCCCGCACCGTGGTGCACGAGGCCGGCCTCACCGTGCGCAACGGCGAGGCGGTCGGCCTCCTCGGCCCCAACGGCGCCGGCAAGACCACGATCTTCTACATGATCACCGGCCTCGTCACGGCCGATCGCGGGACGATCACCCTCGACGGCCTGCCGATCACCCAGCTGCCGATGTACCAGCGTGCCCGCCTCGGCATCGGCTACCTGCCGCAGGAGGCCTCGATCTTCCGCGGCCTCACCGTGGAGGACAACATCCGCGCGGTGCTCGAGGTGGCCGAGCCGGACCGCAAGGAGCGCGCCCGCAAGCTCGAATCGCTGCTCGAGGAATTCGATATCGCCCGCCTGCGCAAGTCGCCGTCCATCGCCCTGTCGGGCGGCGAGCGCCGGCGCTGCGAGATCGCCCGGGCCCTGGCCTCCTCGCCGAGCTTCATGCTCCTCGACGAACCCTTCGCGGGCATCGACCCCATCGCGGTCGGTGACATCCAGGACTTGGTGAAGCACCTGAAGCAGCGCGGCATCGGCGTGCTCATCACCGACCACAACGTGCGCGAGACCCTCGGCCTGATCGACCGGGCCTACATCGCCCATTCGGGCCGCATCCTCACCGAGGGCACGCCCGAGGAGATCGTGGCCAATCCGGAGGCGCGCCGACTCTATCTCGGCGAGGATTTTCGCCTCTAGCCCTGGGTCTCCGCCTCCATCGCGGCATGCGAGCTCTGCGACCGTCTCCGATCCCGCAGATTTTTTTGCCGGCTTACGCGGCCGTGCTCCGCCCGTCCCCTTGGTGCGGTGCGGAAATTTCCCCTGATTGCAGAAGCTTTTGTTAGGGCACGCGATGCGAAGCTTCGGCCGGGGTGGGGCACTCGCTCCCGTGCTGCTTTCCTGGCCTGCCTAATTTGGGTGCAAACAAGGGCCGACACACTTTGACGTGCGATCGGGTTGGCGCTAGACCTGGGAGTAGAGAACAGGAAGCAAGATTTGTGCCGAGGTTCGGCTCACGGCGACGTGCGCCGCTGACCTGAGGTGCGACTCACCCGGGGCGACAACCATGAGTCTGCTGCAACGGCTGGAAATGCGCCAGGGGCAAGCCCTGGTGATGACGCCTCAGCTTCTCCAGGCCATCAAGCTCCTCCAACTTTCCCAGCTGGACCTCGCCGCCTACGTCGACGCCGAGCTCGAGCGCAACCCGCTTCTGGAGCGCGCCGAGGGCGAGAGCGAGGTCGAGCGCCCCGCTGCCGAGACGCCTTCGGAATCCTCGGTGGACCGAGACGGCGACGGTGAGGGCGGCGACTTCGACGGGGGCGAGGAGCCTTGGATCGCCACCACGCTGACGGCGAGCGGCGCCGACATGGAGAGCGCCCTCGACACGCGCCTCGACAACGTCTTCTCGGACGAGAACCCCACGCATGCCCGGGAGGCCGCCTCCGGCGACATGCTCTCGCTGACGCCGGCACCCTACGGCAACACCGGCGGCAGCTTCGACGGCGAGGCCCCCGACTTCGAGGCGAGCCTGACCGCCGAGATCTCCCTGCGCGAGCATCTGGGCGCCCAGCTCGATCTCGCCACCCGCGATCCGATGGACCGCCTGATCGGCGGCTTCCTCATCGATGCCGTCGACGATGCCGGCTACCTGCGCGAATCCATCGACGATGTGGCCGAGCGCCTCGGCGCCTCCCTCGACCGGGTCGCCCGGGTGCTGAAGCTGGTCCAGAGCTTCGAGCCGGCCGGCATCGCCGCCCGCGATCTCGCCGAGTGCCTCGCCCTGCAGCTGCGCGACCGCGACCGCTTCGACCCGGCCATGCAGGCCCTGGTCTCGCGCCTCGACCTCGTGGCCAAGCGCGACTTCACGGCCCTCCGCCGGCTCTGTGGCGTCGACGACGAGGATCTCGTCGACATGCTGGCCGAGCTGCGCCGGCTCGACCCGAAGCCCGGCCGCGCCTTCGGGGCCCGGGCCGTCGAGGTGCTGATCCCCGACGTGTTCGTGCGGGCCGCGCCCGACGGGTCCTGGCTGGTGGAGCTGAACGCCGAGGCCCTGCCGCGGGTGCTGGTCAACCAGAGCTACTACGCCCGCGTTTCGCGCGGCGCGGTGGCGGAGGGCGACAAGGCCTTCCTGTCGGAATGCCTGCAGACCGCCAACTGGCTCACCCGCAGCCTGGAGCAGCGGGCCCGCACCATCCTCAAGGTCGCCTCCGAGATCGTGCGCCAGCAGGACGCCTTCTTCCTGCACGGCGTCGCGCACCTGCGCCCGCTCAACCTGAAGACGGTGGCCGAGGCGATCGGCATGCACGAATCCACCGTCTCGCGGGTCACCTCCAACAAGTCGATCGGCACCAGTCGCGGCACGCTCGAGATGAAGTACTTCTTCACCGCCGCGATCCCGGGCGCTGCCGGCACCGCCTCGCACTCCTCCGAGGCCGTGCGCCACCGCATCAAGCAACTTGTCGACGCCGAGGCGCCGAGCGACGTGCTCTCGGACGACGCCCTGGTGCAGCGCCTGCGCGACGAGGGCATCGACATCGCCCGTCGCACCGTCGCCAAGTACCGGGAATCCCTGCGCATCCCCTCCTCGATCGAGCGCCGCCGGGAGCATTTCGCCTATGCGGGGCGGTGACGCGCGTCGGCAGGGCGTACTCTGCGACGGTTGACGCGAAGGCTCGTCGGGCTTGCTGCGGCCGGCGACCGCTCGGCGGTGTCGCGGTCATGGCCGTCGGGGATTTCATTGTCTCCGCCGCGGCCTTGCCGGCGCCGACCCGGGGACTCGCTCCGCCCCGTACCAGAGCGTGGACGCGCCAAGCTCCGCCACGACGACGAGGTGGTCTCGGTCCCGCATGACGGATCGCAGACCGGGACAAGGTCCGGGCCCGGCCTCGCGTTGACTTCTCCGAAAGAGGCTCCTTAACTCAGGTTGCGCCTCACCCAGGGCGTGTCCACAACCAAAATCGGAGGGATCATGGGGTCATTGCGCGTGACGGGCCACGGCCTGGACCTTGGCGAAGCCCTGCGGGGCCGGGTCGAGGAGCGAATGGCTGCCACCCTCTCGAAATATCTCGACAGCCACATGAGCGGGACCTGCTCCGGCCACGTCACCCTGCGCCGAGACGGCACGGCCTACCGCACCGATTGCGTGCTCCACCTCGTCTCCGGCCTGACCCTGGAAGCCTCCGGCGCCGCCCACGACGCCCATGCGAGCTTCGAGCAGACGGCGGACCGCCTGGAAAAGCGCCTGCGTCGCTACAAGCACAAGCTGAAGGATCACGGTGCGGCCGGCCATGACGGCGCGACGGTGCAGGCGGCCTACGCGGTGTTCGCCGCCCCGAGCGAGGCCGACGCCATCGACCTCGACGAGGACGAAGCGGACGAGGAGGCGGCGCATCCTCCCGTGGTGGCCGAGAGCACCAAGACCCTGAAGCGCCACTCCGTTAGCGAAGCGGTGACCGCCCTCGACCTCACGGGGGCACCGGTCATCGTGTTCGTTCACGCTGGCACCGGGCGCATCAACGTCGTATACCGCCGCACTGACGGGGCTATCGGCTGGGTCGATCCGGCCGAAGCGGCCTCGTAGGCGCGGGTCGGGAACAGAGCCTGAACCCGCTCGATTGAGTTCAAGGGCCGCCCGGGCGGCCCGACCTTTCATGGAGTGGCGGCCGGTTCGGCCGCCGCCGACGGGGCGACGGTCCTTCATGCCAGTGCTGGAATTCCTCTCTCCGGATTCCGTGGTGCCGTCCCTGCGCGTCCGCGCCAAGAAGTCGATGCTGCAGGAGCTCAGCGCTCACGCGGTGCGTCAGCTTCCGGCCCTGGACGAGCGCGAGGTGTTCGAGACCCTGCTGCAGCGCGAGCGCCTGGGCTCCACCGGCATCGGCGACGGCGTCGCCATCCCGCACGGCAAGCTGCCCGGCCTCGACCGTCTGTTCGGGCTCGTCGCCCGGCTGGAGAAGCCGGTGGATTTCGATGCCCTCGACGGCCAGCCCGTCGACATCGCCTTCCTGCTCTTGGCCCCCGAGGGCGCCGGCGCCGATCACCTGAAGGCCTTGGCCCAGGTCGCCCGCATCCTGCGCGAGCCCGGCATCCTCGAGCGCATCCGCGCCGCCCGCGATGCCAGCGCCCTCTACGCTCTGCTCACCCACACCTCGGCCTCGCAGGCCGCATGACCATGCGCGTCCTGCCCTGCGTGCCCCTCGCGGCCGCCCTCCTGCTCGCCGCCGCGCCCGCCCTGGCGCAGCAGCGCGGCGCCACCGATACGGCCTGTGCCCGCGATGTCCTGGTGGCGAATTCGATGCAGCGCCAGGCCATCGACCAGCTCGAACAGGCCGGCAGCGAGGCGGCCGACCAGTGCCGCGTCTGGCGCAGGCACGTGGAGACCATGCGTCGGGTGGCCAGCGTCTACGGCCGCTGTCTCTCGGGCGCCGAGCGCACGGACCGGCTCAATCAGGTCCAGACCTCCGAGAAGGAATTCGCCGGGATGATCCGGAGCCAGTGCAAGGGTCTCTGAGCAAGAGCCTCCGAGCAAGGATCTCCGAGGCGAAGCTCGGCCAGGGCTTCCGGTCTATTCCTGCCCGCGCAGCAGCAGCGGTTCGGCGACCATCTTGATCGGCTTGCCGCGTCCGATGAGGATCGCGGCCCGCGAGCGCTCGGGATCGGTCTCGAAGCGGGTCCGGACCCAGGCCACGAGGAACTTCAGGTATTCCGAGGCGAGCAGCTTGGCCGATGACGGATGGTGCCACCAGCCGTCGGGGTCGAAGCCTTCCGCGATCACCGGATGGGGCACGACGCGGTCGCCGCCCATGAGGGCGTGGTCGAGTTCCACCATCGTACGCGGCATGTGGTAGTTCGAGGTGACCACCGTCACCGTGCTGAAGCGGTGCTGGCGCATCCAGCGCCGGGTCTCGATGGCGTTGCCGATGGTGTTGCGGGCCCGGTAGTCGAGATCGACGCAGCAATCGATCCAGTGCCGCTGGTTCGGGTTGAGGCGGGCGATCTCGTCGCGGCTGGTCCGCTCGTTGACGCCGGTGATCAGGAGGCGCCGGCCGTAGCCGTTGGCCAAAAGGTCGATGGCGTCACCGATGCGCTGGGCGCCACCGGTGAGCGCCACGATCCCGTCGGCCCGGCCCTGGGGTATGCGCTCGTCCCGCTCCAGGCAGGCGACGAAGGTCAGGAAGCCGCAGAACAGGGCCAGCGCGCCGGCGGCGGCGAGGCCGAGGGTGGCTCGCGCGGTCGGGCTGAGCCCGGTCCGGGCCGCGGGGTGGGATCCGGCAGGCACCGGGGAACGCCGCACCGCCGCGGGTACGCACGATGCGGCGTCGGTCCAGGCCCATCCGAAAGCCTCGGAGGGCCTCATGGTGCCGCTGGCTGACATCCGCCTCGTCATTCCTCCAGAGAGTAGCCCCGATTGGGGCGTTCACGAGGCAAGCATCTCCGCCCGGAAAGGTTCACGAAGGGTTAACGGGATCGGCGGATGGCGTGACAGGGTAGGCGACCCTGTCGCGCGCCGTTCCGTCAGGCCAGGAAGCGCCGCACGGTGAGGCGCGAGACGATGCCGGTGACCACGGAGGCGATGACGCCGATGAGGAGCACGGCGGCGTAGCCGCGCCAGCCGATGTGGAAGGTGCCGAACAGGGCCTCGATCTCCTCGCCGGCCGGGCCCGAGCGCCAGTTGCGCGCCACCAGCCCGGCCAGAGCGAAGGCCGCGATCGCCGCGCCCGAGCCGAGGATGCCGCCGCGCAGGCCGAGGCCGAAGAAGCGGCGCTGGAAGGCGCGGGCGATGAAATCGTCGTTGGCGCCGACGAAGTGCAGCACCTCCACCACCTCGCGGTTGCCCGCCATGGCGCCGCGGGTCGCGAAGACCACGGCGAGACCCGTCGCCACCAGCACCAGCAGGACGATGCCGATGCCGACGCCCACGAAGGTGTTGGCCGCCGTGGAGAGCCGGCGCAGCCAGAGGGCGTGATCGTCCAGGCTCGCCACCCCGGGCAGGGCTTCGGCGAGGGAACCCCGCAGGGGCTTCAGGTCGGGCGCCGTCTCGGCGAGCTTCAGGGTCACGAGGCGCGGCACCGGCAGGTCCGAGAGGTCGAGGCCGCTGCCGAGCCAGGGCTCGAGCAGGCGCTCGGCCTCCGCCTTCGAGAACACCCGCACGGCGGCGATGCCGGGCGTGGCCTTGGCCAGCCCCTCGGCGCGGGCGACGTCGGCGTCGATGTCGCGGCCGGGGCTCGGACGCACCTGAATCGTCACCTCCTGGGCCACCGTGTCCTGCCACTGGGCGGCGCTGGAAGCCACGATCTCGGCCGCCCCGGCGCAGAGGGCGGCCAGGAAGGTCAGGATGGCGATGACGGCGGCCAGCGCCCGGCTCGCCGCCGAATCGGTCGGCACCAGGGGCGCGTTGCGGCGCAGGGTCGGGGGCAGGGGGGCGCCGCGCGAGTCCGGCGGGGCCGGAGGCTTCACCGGCGGCCGGTCGTCGGTGCGGGTCGGCGCCCGGTGCGTCGGCGCGGCGGAGGGCGTGCCGGTCTCGTCCATCATGCCTCGACCGTCAGGCGGCCGTCGCCGAGGACGAAGCGCCGGGCATCGACGAGGTCCATCAGGGCGAAGTCGTGGGTCGCGATCAGCACGGAGGTCCCCAGCCGGTTGAGCTCGATGAACAGGCGGAGCAGGCGCCGGCCGAGGCCGGGATCGACGTTGCCGGTGGGCTCGTCGGCTAGCAGCAGTTCCGGCCGGGCGATGAGCGCGCGGGCGATGGCGGCGCGCTGCTTCTCGCCGCCCGAGAGCAGGGGCGGCAGCACGTGCATGCGCTCCCCGAGGCCGACCCAGCGCAGGAGTTCGACGACCTCGGCCCGGTAGCTCGTCTCCGACCGGCCCTGGACGCGCAGGGGCAGCGCCACGTTTTCGTAGGTCGTGAGGTGGTCGAGCAGCCGAAAATCCTGGAAGACCACGCCCATGCGCCGGCGCAGGCCGGTCAGCGCTTCGCTGGAAATGTCGCTGACCTCCTCGCCGAAGACCGAGACGAGGCCGCGCGTGGGGCGCACGGACAGGAGGATCAGGCGCAGCAGGGTGGTCTTGCCCGCGCCGGACGGCCCCGTGAGGAACTGGAACGAGCGCGGCGCGATCTGGAAGCTGACGTCGCTCAGCACTTCCGGACCGAGACCGTAGCGCATGCCGACGCTCTCGAACTGGACCACCGGCTCTTCGGCTCCGGAGAGGAGCGACTGCGTGTTCACCCGATCCGCCACGATCCCCCCAACGTCCTGGCCCCCAACGCCCTGCCCTCCGAAGAGGGCTCCGCACGACTCAGCGAACAGGCGCCCGCTTCACGGACGATTAACCGTGTTGACCGAGAACCGTTTGAGTCTTTTTGCCCCCTTCGGCAACCGTCCATCGAGATCCGAGGCCCACGGACGCCATGCTGATCGTCTGCCCGTCCTGTGCCAGCGAATACGAGATCGCCGTCGACCGCGTCGGCGCGGACGGGCGCTCGGTGCGCTGCGCGGCCTGTCGCGAGACCTGGTTCATCTCCCCCGACGACGTCTCCGCGGCCCTTGAGGCCGAGATGACCGCCGCCATGATGGCCGCCTCCGAGCTTGGACCGGACGCGGCGCAGAGCCGCGCCTCGGCCCAGGCCGACCTCGATGCCTGGGAATCGGCCATGGCCGCCGAGCCGGAGCCCGCTGCGGCGCCGTCGGAGGCTTCGCGCCCGCGGACCAGGACGAAGCCCGCGAAGACCAGGCGCCAAGGCTTTCTCGTGTCCTCGCCCGGCGCCGTCCTCGGGCTCGCCGTGGTGGCGGGGCTCGGTCTCGCCGGTCTCGGACGCGCCACGGTGGTGCGGGCGATGCCCCAGAGCGCCGGGCTCTACGAACGCGTCGGGCTCCCGGTGAACCTGCGCGGCGTCGAGTTTCGCGACGTCGTGGCGTTCCAGAGCCCAGGCGAGGGGGGGCAGGGCCAGCTCGTGGTCGAGGGCGACCTCGTCGGCGTCGCCGAGGTCGCGGTGTCACCGATCGAGGTGGAGGTGCGGGACGGGCACGACCAGCCGCTCTATCGCTGGCGCATCGCCCCTCCGCGCACGACCCTCGAGAAGGGCGAGCGCGCGCGCTTCCGGGCGAGCCTGTCGGCGCCGCCGGCGCAGGGCCGCTCCGTGCGCGTGCACTTTGCCGCCGCGGAGGCGAACGAGTCCGGCTCGAAGGCCGATGCCAGCGCGCCGGCCCCGTGATATGGAACGCGGATGACCAGCACTTCCCGACGCGTCCGCGTCCTCTTCGACGAAACCGCCATCGCCCGGCGCACCGAGGAACTCGCGGCGGCCATCGCCGCTGCCAATCCCGAGAACCTCCTCGTGGTGGCGGTTCTCAAGGGCAGCTTCATGTTCGCCGCCGACCTCCTGCGCGCCCTGCACCGGGTCGGGCTGGAGCCGCAGGCCGAGTTCGTCCACCTGTCGAGCTACCGCACCGCCACGGTCTCCTCGGGACAGGTCGAGATCCTGCGCGACGTGGAGAGCGAGGTGCGCGGGCGCGACGTGCTCCTCGTGGACGACATCCTTGAATCGGGCCGCACCATCGTGTTCGCCAAGGACCTGCTGATGGCACGGGGCGCCAAGCGGGTGCTCACCGCCGTGCTCCTGGAGAAGCCCGGCAAGCGCGCCGTGACCATCGACGCAGATTTCGTCGGCTTCACCTGCCCGGACGTGTTCGTGGTCGGCTACGGCATGGATGTCGCCCATGCCTACCGCCAGCTCCCCTTCGTCGGCCTCGTCGATTACGAGAGCCGCGAGCCGGACCTGTTCGGCGGCACCTGAGGTCCACGGTTCCGCCCTGCGCAGAAATTCACCTTGCGCACGAGAGATTATGAAACGATTC
The DNA here is from genome assembly GCF_001422885.1 of Methylobacterium sp. Leaf104. GTDB lineage: Bacteria > Pseudomonadota > Alphaproteobacteria > Rhizobiales > Beijerinckiaceae > Methylobacterium. The sequence continues at coordinate 58,093 of NZ_LMMZ01000038.1, forward strand.
GGCCCTTAAGGGGCTTGCTGTGTCCGACGATCCCTTGACAGGGCGCGCCGGCGCTTGCGTCACTGAGCGCCCGGATACGAGAGAGACACAGACGCACGATGGCCCGCATCCTCCTGGTGGATGACGAAGAGACGGTGCGAGGCTTCCTCAAGCGGGGCCTCGAGATCGATGGCCATGCCGTGGTCACGGCCAGCGACGGCAGCGACGGGCTCGACCGGCTGACCGAGGCGGACGGCGCGTTCGATCTCATGCTCACCGACATCCGCATGCCGCTGATGGACGGCATCGCCCTGGCGCTCGCGGCCAAGCGCGACTTTCCCAACCTCACCATCCTGCTGATGACGGGCTTCGCCGACCAGCGCGAACGCGCCCGCGGCCTCGATGCCATCGTGACCGACGTGCTGACGAAGCCGTTCTCGCTGGCCGACCTGCGCTCCACGGTGAACCGGGCGCTCGCCGCCTGAGACGCGCCGGATCCGCCGCCACGCCCTCGGAGTCCCGTGCATGACCGTCCACCCTGATCGTTCCCTGCCCGACGTCCTCTCGGCCATCGGCGCCACGCCGCTGATCCGCCTGGCGCGCGCCTCGCAGGAGACCGGCTGCACCATCCTGGGCAAGGCGGAGTTCCTGAATCCCGGCCTCTCCGTGAAGGACAGGGCGGCGCTCTCCATCGTGCGCGACGCCGAGGCCCGCGGTGCGATCCGGCCCGGCGGCACCATCGTGGAGGGCACGGCCGGAAACACCGGGATCGGCCTCGCGCTCGTCGCCTCGGTGCGCGGCTACCGCACGGTCATCGTGATTCCCGAGACGCAGTCGGCCGAGAAGAAGGAGACCCTGCGCCTGGCCGGCGCCCGCCTGGTCGAGGTGCCGGCGGTGCCGTTCGCCAATCCCAACAACTACGTCCATGCCGCCCGCCGGCTGGCCGAGCGCCTCGGCGAGACCGAGCCGGCCGGCGCCTTCTTCGCCGACCAGTTCGACAACGTCGCCAATCGGCAGGCGCACGTGGAGACGACGGGCCCGGAGATCCTGGCGGCGACCGGCGGCGCGGTCGACGGCTTCATCTGCGCGGCCGGGACCGGCGGGACCCTCGCCGGCACCGCCGCGGCCCTGCGCGCCGCGCGGCCCGGCGTGCGGATCGGCCTCGCCGACCCGGACGGCTCGGCGCTGCACGCCCACTACATCACCGGCACCCTGAAGGCCGAGGGCTCCTCGATCACGGAAGGCATCGGTCAGGGCCGGATCACCCGCAACCTCGCGGGCTTCACGCCGGACGTCTCCTTCCGGATTCCGGACAGCGAGGCCCTCGACATCGTCTTCCGGCTCATGCGCGAGGAGGGCCTCAGCCTCGGCGGCTCGTCCGGCATCAATGTCGCCGGTGCGATCCGGCTCGCCCGCGAGCTCGGGCCGGGGCACACCATCGTGACCATCCTGTGCGACGGCGCCGCCCGCTACGCTTCCAAGCTGTTCAATCCCGCCTTCCTGGCTGAACGAGGCCTGCCGGTGCCGGCCTGGCTCGGTGTCGCGTCCGAGTCCCTGCCGGATTGGCGGGCCTGAGCGCGGGACGGTAAAAATCCCTGCGTTTCCGGGATTATGCCGCATGGACCGTTGAACGGAATCGTCACGGCGACGTTTGTACGGTCAAGCTCAAGCAATTTCGGTTGGGCGCGTGACGGAGTTCCCACCCATGACCCTGACCACCATTCTCCTCATCATCCTGATCCTGATCGTCCTCGGCGGCGGCAACTTCCTCGGCGGCGGCGCCTATCGCGGTCCGAGCTTCGGCCTCGGCGGTCTGCTCGTCATCATTCTGATCGTGCTCCTCGTCACCGGGCGGATCTGACGGTTTCGCTCACGGCTGGCACGTGATGGCCACCACCGCGCCCGCCTGTGTCGCGGCGGCTGCGCCGGACGTGCCGGCCCCTTGCGTGCCGGCGTCTCTCGGTTGCGCTGTCCGCAGACCCGCCGCCCCGAGGAAGCTCGCAAGGGTCGCGGCCGGCACCAGGCCGTAGCGCGCCGGCGGCAGGACCCCCGCCACCAGGCGGGGCCGTCCCGGGACCATCGCGACGAGGCCGGCGAGCGCGCCCGAGCGGTCGAGGACCGGAGCGCCCCCCGCGCCGGGCTGAAGCGGCGCCGTGATGCGGGCGCTCCCCGCACTATCCCCCAGGATCACCTGGCCCGGTGCCACGGCGACGCCGCCCTCCGCATCGATGGTGAGGGCCGTCACCGGTTCGCCTTCGGCCGGGGTGCTCCCGCGAATGGCCGGCGTGATCGCGCTGCGGCCCGCGAGGGGGCCGGTTTCCAGGATCAGCAGGTCCGCCGTGGCGCCGACGGCGATCCGCGCCGGCTGGCCCGCGACCAGCGGGACCCGGCAGCCTGACAGGGCTGCCGCGCTCGCCAGGACGCGTCCCGGCGCCACGAGGAGGCCGGTCGCGGCCGGGGCCGTACGGCTGCCGGGCACGGGCGGCGGTGCGGGGGCGGGAACGGCGGTCGCGACCGGGGGCGCCGCTGCGGCGGCGGCCGGGGCGGCCTCGGGGAAGGGCACGAAGCTGTTGGCGATGGCGATGGCGAGGCGGTCGACCTCGCCGGCCAGGGCCTTGTCGTAGCCGAGGGTGAGCCCGCGCAGGCCCGCTTCGCCGGCGGCGTAGCGGATATAGGATCTGCCCGTCCCGGTCTCGGCGGTCACCACGAGGAAGTCGGGCCGCAGGAGCTTGTAGGTCACCCGCCGGTCGGGGCTCGGCGCGGTGACGCGCGCGAAGACCGCCTCGAGCCCGGTCTCGCCGGCCGCGTAGGATTTCGTCTCCAGGGTGATTCGCCCGTCGGCGCTCTGCCAGCGGGTGCCGCCGGGCAGCGGCGAGCGCTTCGGCAGAATCCGCTCCGGCACGCCGAGCACCACGCCGCTGGCCGGGTCCGGCTTGACCGTGAAGCGCGCGGCCGCACGCGCCGCGGCGCCGTCCTTCAGGAGGGCGGCCCGGCCGGCCGCATCCGGCAGCCCGGTCCCGCCGCTCCGCTTGGCATAGGCCTGGAGCGCCTCGTAGCTGCGCCGTCCGAAGGCGCCGTTGATCACGCTGTTGTAGTCGCCGGTCCAGACCAGGGCATCCTGCAGGCCCTTGCGCTCGGTCTCCGGCAGGGCCTCGAACGCGACCCGCGCCGCCTCGAAGGCCGGATCGGGCGCGGCGGGCTTCGGCCGCGTGGGTGCCGGGGCGGTGGGCCGCGGTGCGGGTGGCGTCTGGGCGACCGCCGTGCCCGCCATCATCCCCAGCAGCAATCCGGTTACGCCCCGGATGGTCCGATCCCGTCGCGTCATGGCCGAGTCGCGTCTCCCTCGCGAGAACCGATCCGGTGTGGCAGAGCCCGCGACCGAATTCCAGGCCGTTGCGGCGGATGCGCGAAGTGCTACGGTCCCGCCCGGCGCCCGGCACCGGCGCCCGGACGACGGGGTTGAAGCATGTCGGGAACAACCGGACACGGGCGTTCGCCCCGATCGGCGGTCGGCGTCGCGGGCATCCTGCAGGCCTTGGCGATCGCCGGCCTGCTGGCGTTCCCCGCCACGGTCCAGGCGCAGGCTCCGACCGCACGAGCCACGGCCACAGGCATGCCCAGGCCGTCCGCCGCGAAGAGCTTCGTGCGCGAGGATCTCGCCAGCGACGGCGTGCGCCTCGAGGCCACGCTGAAGGGCGAGGCCGGCACGGCCAGGCCGGATGCGAAAGCCGCCGCGAAGGCCCGCGCCGAGGGGGAAGCCCTGGTCGAGGCCGAGAAGCCGGCGGATGCCCTCAAGCCTCTCGGCCTCGCCGTGGCGGGGGAGCCCGGGGCGCCGGCGAACTGGCTCGCCTATGCGCGCGCGGCGAGCACGGTCGGCAACGACGACCAGACAGGCGACTACGCCAGCCGCCTGCGCCTGCGCCGCAACGCGCGGGCCGCCGCCTACCAGGGCTATCTGCGGGCCGGGACTGCGGCGGCCGAGGCCGAGGCCCTCGCCGTCCTGGGCGAGGTCTACGCGGACGAGGCGGAATGGCGTCCGTCACTGGAAGCCTACCGCGCCAGCCTCGCGCTGGCCGACGATGCCGAGGTGCGCGAGACCTACGAATCGCTGCGGGCCGAGCACGGCTTCCGCATCCTCAACTACACCGTCGATTCGGACGCCGCGGCGCCGCGCATCTGCTTCCAGTTCTCCGAGGGCATCGCCGCCAAGACCGACTTCACGCCCTACATCGCGGTCTCGGGCGCGGCCAACGCCGCCGTCACCGGCACCGGCCAGCAGGTCTGCGTCGACGGCCTCAAGCACGGCGAGCGCTACGCCTTCGTGGTGCGCTCGGGCCTGCCCTCGGCGGCGGGCGAAGGCCTGCTGAAATCGGCCGATTACGAGGTCTATGTCCGGGACCGCTCGCCCCAGGTCCGCTTCACGGGGCGCAACTACGTCCTGCCCCGCACCGGCCAGGCCGGTGTACCCCTGGTCTCGGTGAACGCGGCCAAGATCGACGTGGAGGTGCTGCGCGTCGGCGACCGCGGCCTCCTGCCGTCCTTGCGGGCGGAGGACTTCCTGTCCCAGCTCAACGGCACCACGGCGCGGACCATCGCCGACCAGAAGGGCCAGCGCGTTTGGAAGGGTGCGCTCGACACGGCCAAGGCCGAGTTGAACCAGGAGGCCGTCACCGCCTTCCCGGTGCTTCAGGCCGTCGGCAAGCTGGAGCCCGGCATCTACATCATGATGGCGCAGGCCAGCGGAGCCGCCGCGGCTCCCGACGAGGAGGGCGGCTACGAGGCGAAGGCCACGCAGTGGTTCGTGGTCTCGGATCTCGGGCTCACGGCCTTCAAGGGCCGCGACGGCGTCCACGTCTTCGCCCGCTCGCTGGCCTCGGCCGAGACCGTACCCGGCGCCGAGATCCGGCTGGTGGCCCGCAACAACGAGGTCCTGGCCACGGCCAAGACCGACCGGCAGGGCCACGCCGCCTTCGCGCCGGGCCTCGCGCGCGGGGAGGGGGGCATCGCGCCCGGCCTCGTGGTGGCGCAGATCGGCGACGATTACGGCTTCCTCGACCTGGGCCAGTCGACCTTCGACCTGACCGATCGCGGCGTGAAGGGGCGGCCCCAGCCCGGCGCCGTCGAGGCCTACGTGTTTCCCGAGCGCGGGGTCTACCGCTCGGGCGAGACCGTGAATCTCACCGGACTCCTGCGTGACGCCGCCGGCCTCGCGGTGCCGGAGATCCCGCTCACCCTGGTGGTCAAGCGCCCGGACGGCGTCGAGTACCGCCGCGCCCAGGTGGCCGATGCCGGCCTCGGCGGGCGCGCCCTGGCGCTGCCCCTGTTGCCGGGCGCCCAGCACGGCACCTGGCGGGTGTCGGCCTATACGGACCCGAAGGCGCCGGCCATCGGCGAGGCGAGCTTCCTCGTGGAGGATTACGTTCCCGAGCGCCTCGAGGTGACGCTGGAGAGCGCGACGCCGAGCCTGAGCCGGGGCGCGCCCGCCACCATCGACGTGGCTGCGCGCTACCTCTACGGCGCGCCCAGTGCCGGCCTGGAGGTCTCCGGCACGGTGCTGGTGCAGCAGGCGGCCGGCAACGGCATCAAGGGACTTGATGGCTTCTCCGTCGGTCTCGACGACGAGCGGGTTGAGGCCGCCTCGGCCGAGATCGACGCGCGCGCCACAACGGATGCGGCCGGCAAGGCCCGGCTCGTGGTGCCGGTGCAGGCCCTGGCCGCGCCGCGTCCCACCGAGGCGAAGATCACCCTGCAGGTGGGCGAGCCCGGCGGGCGGGCGCTGAGCCGCAGCCTGACCCTGCCGATCCTGCCCGAGGGGCCGGTGCTCGCCATCCGCAAGGGGTTCGGCGGTGACATCCAGGAAGGCAGCGTCGCCGGCTTCGACGTGGTCATGGCCGCTCCCGACGGGCGGCGCCTGGCGCAGGGCGACGTCGCCTGGACGCTCCAGCGCGTCGAGAAGACCTATCAATGGTACCGTGAGAACGGGCGCTGGTCCTACGAGCCGGTCACCAGCACGCGCCGCGTCGCCGATGGCCGCCTCGACCTGACCCCGGACGCGCCGGGCCGCGTCAGCGCCACGGTGAGCTACGGCACCTACCGGCTGGAGGCGAGCGTGCCGGGCCGGCCGTCCGCCACCGCGAGCGTGACCTTCACGGTGGGCTGGAGCGGCGGCGAGACCGCGGACGTGCCGGACCTCCTGGATCTTCGCCTCGACAAGGCGGCCTACACCGCTGGCGAGACCCTGCGCGCGCGGCTGCAGCCGAAGTTCAAGGGACAGGCGACGCTCGCCGTCGTCAGCGACAGGCTGCACGCGCTCCTGACCATCGACGTGCCGGCCGCCGGCACCACAATCGACATTCCCGTGAAGGCGGAATGGGGCTCGGGAGCATACCTCGTGGCCACCGCCTACCGACCCCTCGACCAGGCGGCCAAGCGCCTGCCGGGCCGTGCGCTGGGCCTGGCGTGGTTCGGGGTCGACCGGGACAGCCGCACCCTCGGCGTGACGCTGGAGGCACCGGCCAAGACCCGCCCGCGCGAGACCCTGACCCTGCCGATCCAGCTCGCCGGTCTGAAATCGGGCGAGGAGGCTCGGGTCAGCGTGGCCCTTGTCGACGTCGGCATCCTGAACCTGACGCGCTACGAGGCGCCCAACCCCTTCGGCTACTTCTTCGGCCAAAAGGCGCTCGGTCCCGAGATCCGCGACCTCTACGGATACCTCATCGACGGCATGCAGGGGACGCTGGGCGCCATCCGATCGGGCGGCGACGGCGGCGCGGCCGAGCTTGCCGATTCGCCCCCGACCCAGGCGCCGCTGGCGCTCTATTCCGGGCCCGTCACGGTCGGGCCGGACGGAAAGGCGAGCGTGAGCTTCCCCCTGCCGGCCTTCAACGGCACCGGCCGGGTGATGGTCACCGCCTGGAGCCGCGCCAAGGTGGGCGCGGCCCAGGCCGACGTGATCATCCGCGATCCCGTCGTTCTCACCGGCACCCTGCCGCGCTTCCTCAACGTCGGCGACCGCTCGCGTTTCCACGTCGCCATCGACAACGTCGAGGGGCAGGCCGGCGACTACACGGTGGATCTCGATCTGACCGGCTCCGTTCTCGTCGGCGCCGAGGCTGTGCACAAGACCCTGCGGCTGGAGGCCGGCGCAAAGGGCGCCCTCGTCATCCCCATCACCGCCGCCGGACCGGGCCTGTCGCGGATCGACCTGACCCTGCGGGGGCCCGGTCTGCCCGGGGGCGTCGGCCAGAGCTTTGCCCTCAACATCGGCCCCGGCACGGGGGCGCTCGCCCGTCGCTCCGTGCAGACCCTCGAACCCGGTGCCTCCTTGCGCCTCTCGGACGAGCTCCTGGCCGACATCCTGCCCGGCACCGGCACGGTCTCCCTCTCCGCGTCGAATCTCGCCGGCATCGACGTGCCGGCCCTGCTCCAGTCCCTCGACCGCTACCCCTATGGCTGTTCCGAGCAGACCGTGAGCCGCGCGATGCCGCTCCTCTACGTCAACCGCCTCGCGTCGCTCGACAAACTCGGCCTCGACTCACAAGCCGACGAGCGCGTGCGCCAGGCCATCGAGCGGGTGCTCGGTCGCCAGAACGCGGCCGGCGACTTCGGTCTGTGGTCCACCGAGGGGGTCAGCGACACCTGGCTCAACGCCTACGTCACCGACTTCCTGACCCGGGCCCGGGAGCGCGGGTTCGCCGTGCCCCAGACCGCCTTCGCCAATGCCCTCGACCGCCTGCGCAACGCGGTGGCCAACACCACGGAGATCGGCGAGGGCGGCATGGACATCGCCTATGCGGCCTACGTGCTCGCCCGCAACGGCCGCCCGGTGATGGGCGACCTGCGCTACCTCGCCGACACCAAGCTGGCCTCGTTCGCGACCCCGCTGGCTCGAGGGCAGATCGCCGCCGCCCTGGCGCTGCTCGGCGACCGCGGCCGGGCGGCGAAGGCCTTCACGTCCGCGATGGCCGGCTTCCGGGAGACGGCCACGAGCCCGGTCTACCGGCCGGATTACGGCTCGCGCCTGCGCGACGGTGCCGGCCTGCTGGCGCTGGCCGCCGAGACGGGCCTGGCCCGCGACAGCGTCCAGCCCCTCGGCGCGCTCATCGCGGCCGAGCGTGCCAGTGGCCGGCCCACCAGCACCCAGGAGGAGGCCTGGATGGTGCTCGCCGCCGAGGGCCTGAGCGCGGATTCCGAAAACCTCCGCTTCACCCTCGACGGCCGCCCCGAGAGCGGCGCCGTGGCGCGCAGCTACCGGGCCGCCGCTCTCGACGGGAAACCGGTCACCCTGGTCAACGCGGGCAGCCAGCCCGTGCAGGCGGTGGTCAGCGTCAGCGGCAACCCGATCGCCCCGGAGCCGGCGGAGGCGCACGGCTACACGATCGAGCGGCGCTACCACCGCCTCGACGGCAGCCCGGTCGACCTCGCCCAGGGAGTCCGCCAGAACGACCGCCTCGTGGTGGTGCTCACCGTGACCGAGGCCAAGGCCAGCGCCGGGCGCCTCCTCCTCGTCGACCGCCTGCCCGCCGGCCTCGAGATCGACAATCCGAAGCTCCTCGACGCCGACGCGCTCACGGGCCTCGCCTTCGCCAAGTCGGAGGTGGCGCCGGTCCACACCGAGTTCCGCGATGACCGCTTCGTGGCGGCCTACGAACGCAGCCCGGAGCAATCCGCTTTCTTCCGGGTCGCCTACACCGTGCGGGCGGTCTCGCCCGGCAGCTACGTCCATCCGGCGGCCACGATCGAGGACATGTACCGGCCGGAGCGCTTCGGGCGCACCGGCTTCGGTTCGATGACGGTGAGCGCGAAGTAGGGCCGTGGAGACGAGGCCCGTCGATCCTCCTGCGCAGGGCAACGCGTTGGAAGGAGGCACGCCGTCATCCCGGGGCCGCGCGACGGAGCCCGGGCTCCGGAACCACAGGTCGCTCGAGCTCTGGCAATGTCTGCGGCTCTGGCTTCCGGGCTCGCCTGCAGCGCCCCGGACTGACGGTGGGTTTGACAAGGCCTACGTCGCCCCGTTCCCATCCTCGGACGGGGGGCTTCGGCTTGCGAAAGCGAGCACGACTTGCGCGCTCGTGGCGGGCCTCCTCCTCCTGCTCGTCCCGGCCATCGCCCTCTGGCGTTTCGCCGACACCCTCCCACCCCTCGACCTCGCCCAGGCGGAACTCCGCTCCACCGTGGTGCTCGACCAGGACGGGCGCCTGCTACGCCCCTTCGCCACCGCCGACGGGCGCTGGCGCCTGCCGGTGACGGGCGCTCAGGTCGATCCGCGCTTCCTGGCTATGCTCACCGCCTACGAAGACCGGCGCTTCGCCTCGCATCCGGGCATCGATCCGGCAGCGACCCTCCGGGCCGCGGGGCAATGGCTCACGGCGGGGCGCATCGTCTCGGGGGGCTCGACCCTGTCGATGCAGGTGGCCCGGCTCGTGGAGCCGCGGGCCGAGCGCTCGCTGGCCGCCAAGCTGCGCCAGATGGTGCGGGCGGTGCAGCTGGAGCGGCGTCTCGGCAAGGACGGGGTGCGCGATCTCTACCTGGCACTCGCCCCTTACGGCGGCCCGGTGGAGGGGCTGCGCGCCGCCAGCCTCGCGTATTTCGGGCGCGAGCCGGCCCGGCTGTCCTTTGCCGAGAGCGCCCTCCTCGTCGCCCTGCCGCAGGCGCCGGAGGCGCGGCGGCCGGATCGCTTCCCCCAGGCGGCCCGGCGCGCCCGCGACCGGGTCCTCGCCATCGCCGCCGCACGGGGCGTTATCACGGCGGCCGAGGCGGAGGCCGCCCGCGCCGAGCCGGTGCCGGCCGGGCGAAAGCCCTTCCCGATGCTGGCCGCCCACGCGGCGGACGCCGCGCACGCCGCCGACCCGGCCGCGCAGGTGATCCGGCTCACCCTCGACGGCCGCCTGCAGGCGAGCCTCGAAACCCTGGGTGCCGAGCGCGCGGCCGCCCTGGGGCCAGGGATTTCCGCCGCCATCCTGGCGCTCGACAACCGCACCGGCGCGGTGCTGGCCCAGGTCGGCAGCCCCGGCTATCTCGATGCGAGCCGGGCCGGTGCCATCGACATGACGGGCGCGATCCGTTCGCCGGGCTCCGCCCTCAAGCCCTTCATCTACGCGCTCGCCTTCGAGACGGGCCTCGCCCATCCGGAGACGCAGCTCGACGACCGGCCGGTCCGCTTCGCAGGTGCCTACGCCCCGGAGAATTTCGACCTCGGCTACCAGGGCACCGTGACGGCGCGGCGCGCCCTCCAGCTCTCCCTGAACGTCCCGGCCGTGGACCTGCTGGAGGTGGTCGGCCCCGCCCGCTTCATTGCGCGCCTGCGGGCGGCGGGTGCGCGCATCGATCTCCCCCGGGACACCGCGCCGGGTCTGCCGGTGGCGCTCGGCGGCCTCGGCGTCACGCTCACCGACCTCGCCCGGCTGTTCTCGGGCCTCGCCCGGCAGGGGCTGGTGCCGAACCTGACCCGCCGGGTCGGCGAGGCGTCGGGCCAGGCGGCCCCGGAGGCCCGCATCACGGAAGCCGTCGCCGCCTGGTACGTCGCCGACACCCTCCGGGGGGCGCCCCCGCCGGAGAATGCCCTGGCCGGCCGGATCGCCTACAAGACCGGCACCTCCTACGGCTACCGGGACGCCCTGGCGGTCGGGTTCGACCGGCGCGTGACGATCGCCGTCTGGGTCGGGCGGCCGGACGGCAACGCCGTGCCGGGCCTCGTCGGCCGGGTGGTCGCGGCGCCGATCCTGTTCGACGCCTTCGCCCGGTTCGGCGGGGAACCCGATCCCGTGCCGATGCCGCGCGACGCCCTGGTGACGACCACGGCCGGCCTGCCGCCGCCTCTGCGCCACATCCGGCGCGACATCCCCAAGACCCTGTCGGCGGCCTTGGGCGGCGCCCTGAAGATCGCCTACCCGCCGGACGGCGCCCGCATCGATCTGGGTCTGTCGGAGCCCGCGCCCGCACCGTCGGCGAGCCTCGCCCTGAAGGCGCTCGGCGGCGTGCCGCCCCTGACCTGGATGGTCGACGGCCTGCCGGTGGCGGGCGGCGCCCGCCGGCAATCGGCTTGGGCTCCGGAAGGGGCAGGCTTCGCGCGGATCTCGGTGATGGACGCCACGGGCGCCAGCGACAGCGTGCTGGTGCGGCTCGAGTGACGCCCCCGTCCGGGGTTCAAGCCGGAGGCCGGTCGGGCCCCTGGTCGGGAGGAAACCCGCCCCTACCTGCGAGCGGCAGAGCGAACCTTCGCCGTTGCCGGAGAGCGTGCCCGTGGCCCACGAGGAATCCCGACCGGGACGGCCGGCCCTGCGCCCGGCGGTGATGCTGGGGGCGCTCGGAATCGTCTACGGCGATATCGGCACCTCGCCCCTGTACGCCTTCAAGGAAGCGGTCCGCGCCGCGAGCGCCGGCGCCCCGCCGACCCCGGTCGCCGTGACGGGTGCCGTCTCGCTGATCCTGTGGTCGCTGATCCTCATCGTCTCCATCAAGTACGCCGTGCTGATCCTGCGCGCCGACAATCGTGGCGAGGGCGGCATCGTCGCCATGCTAGCCCTGCTCGGGGCCCGTCACGCCAAGCCCGGCTCCTGGGCCGGGGTGCTCCTCGTCGTCGGCCTCGTGGGGGCCGCCCTCCTGTACGGCGACGGCGCGATCACGCCGGCGATCTCTGTGCTCTCGGCGGTCGAGGGCCTGAAGGTCGAGGCCCCGGCCCTGTCGCGCTTCGTCGTGCCGATCACGGTGCTGATCCTGGTGGGACTGTTCCTGGTCCAGAGCCGGGGCGTGGCCTTCATCGGCCGCATCTTCGGACCGGTGATGCTGGTCTGGTTCGTCGTGCTGGCGCTGCTCGGCCTCGGCGGCATCTGGCACGCGCCGCAGATCCTGGCCGCCCTCAATCCGCTCAAGGCCGTCGAGTTCCTGGGCCATGCGGGCTGGCACGTCAGCTTCGCCATGCTGGGCGCGGCCTTCCTGGCGGTCACCGGCGGCGAGGCGATGTATGCCGATCTCGGGCATTTCGGGGCCGGGCCGATCCGCGCTTCCTGGTTCGGCCTCGTGCTTCCGGCCCTGGTGATCCACTATTTCGGGCAGGGCGCGCTGCTGCTGGTGGAGCCCGACGCCATCGAGAACCCGTTCTACCGGCTGAGTCCCGACTGGGCGCATTACCCCCTGATCGGTCTGGCGACGATCGCCACCGTGATCGCCTCGCAATCGATCATCTCGGGCGCCTTCTCGCTCACCCAGCAATCGATCCAGCTCGGCTTCCTGCCGCCGATGCGGGTGGTCCACACCGCCCGGCACGAGCGCGGGCAGATCTACGTGCCGATGGTGAACTGGCTTCTCGCCGCCGCGACCCTGAGCGCGGTCCTGGTCTTCGGCTCCTCGGACGCCCTGGCCGGCGCCTACGGTATCGCGGTCGCCTCCCTGATGGCGATCACCACCCTGCTCGCCGCTCTCGTGGCGCTGAAATGGGGCTACAATCCCGTCGCCGTGCTGGCGGTGAACGGGTTCTTCCTCCTCATCGACCTCGTGTTCCTCGGGGCCAACACCGTGAAGCTGTTCGAGGGCGGCTGGTTTCCGCTGATGCTCGCCGCCCTGGTCGCCTTCCTGATGCTGACCTGGCGCAAGGGCAACCAGCTCGTCGAGGCGGCGCGGGTTTCGCTCCGCCAGCCCGAGGGCGAGTTCCTGGATCAGCTCCGACGCGATCCGCCGATCGTCCTGCCGGGGAACGCCGCCTTCCTGTCCTCGGCCACCAGCGCGATTCCCCTGCACCTCTCCCGCTTCGTCGCGCGCAGCCACGCCCTGCACAAGCGCATCCTCATCGTCACCGCCCGCTACGAGGAGGAACCCGCGGTGGCCCGCGACCAGCGCGCCGAGGTCATGGTGATTACCCCCGACATCACCCGCGTCATCCTGCGCTACGGCTTCATGGAGGATGCCTCGGTCCCCGACGGCCTGCGCTGCGCGGTGGAGGCCAAGCGCCTGCCGCCGGAATGCCTCGAGGATCTCACGATCTTCATCGGCCACGAGACCATCATCCCGAAGAGCGACCACCGCGGCATGGCGACCTGGCGCGAGGAGATCTACGCCTTCCTGCTGCGCAACGCCGAGCGCACCGGAGCGCATTTCTGCGTGCCGACGCGGCAATTGGTGGAGGTCGGCACCGAGATCGAGATCTGAGCCGGACGGAGGCCATCAACTCTCGTGCGGACCTTGCTTATGCCCTTGCGGGCAGCGCTGCGGGTGTCGCAAAAGGAAGCTGCGCGGGCGGGCAGCCCGGCCGCGCCGAACCCGGGACGTGTAGCGTAGCGATGACCGAACTGGCGCCGAAGGCCCTGGCGATCCGCCTGCGGCAGCAGGCGATCCTCTCCGATTTCGGGGTCGAGGCCCTGCGCGCCACCGAGCTGCTGCCCCTGCTCCAGCGCGCGACCGAACTCTGCGCCGAGGGCATGGAGGCGCAGTTCTGCAAGGCCCTGGAATACAAGCCGCACCAGGACTGCCTCCTCGTTTGCGCCGGGGTCGGCTGGGCCGAGGACGCGGTGGGCACGACCATCATCGGCGCCGACCTCGCCTCGCCGGCGGGCTACGCCCTGAAGACGGGACGGCCCGTGATCTCGAACCACCTCGAGAACGAGACGCGCTTCCGCACCCCGAAGCTGATGGCCGACCACGGCATCCGCCGCGCGATCAACGTGCTGATCGCCAACCGCGACGGCAATTACGGCGTGCTGGAGGTGGACGACACCCGCGAGGGCCAGTTCGAAGAGGCGGACATCGCCTTCATGCAGGGCTTCGCCAACCTCGTCGGCGGCGCCATCGAGCGCCAGCGGGCCGAGGCGCGGCTGAAGGCGGCCCTGGAGCGCCAGGAACTCCTGTCGCGCGAGATGAGCCATCGGGTGAAGAACAGTCTCGCAGTGGTGGCGGGATTTCTCGGGCTGCAGGCCCGGGGCTCCGACAATGCCGACGTGAAGAGCGCGCTCGCCGATGCCCGCACCCGCGTGGAGGCGGTGGCCCAGGTCCATGACCAGCTCTGGCGCCAGCCGAGCCTGGAGGCGATCGACGTCGCGGGGTTCCTCGAAGCCCTGTGCGCCAAGCTGCAGGAGAGTGCGCCCCGCCACCGCCTGGTCTGCCGCGCGGCCCGGATGAACATTCCCGCCGATCTCGCGATCCCCCTCGGGCTCTTCGTCAACGAGCTCGTCACCAACGCGATCAAGTACGCCTACGCGGACGGCGAGGGCGAGATCCGGGTCGAGGCCCAGCCCGACGATGCGGATGGCCTGATTCTCGCGGTGGAGGATGACGGCGCCGGGCTTCCCGAAGGATTCGATCCTACCGCGGCGCGCAGCGCCAGCCTCGGCATGCGCATCATCAACAGCCTCGCCCGCCAGCTCGGCGGCGCCCTCACGGTCGCCCCGGACGTGCAGGGGGCGCACTTCTCCCTGCGGGTCGCGCCCCTGGCCTGAGGGCGTCGGGCTTTGGCGCGCCTCAGGTCTCGGCCCGGGGCGTCGCATTCATCTCGGCCCAGTCAAACTCCTCCTCCAGCACGTAGTAGGCATCGTCGCCGATATCGCCGGACCGGCGCAGGGCCAGCACCCGGTCCCGCGCCGCCTCGATGGCGCGCCGGCGGGCGGCATCGGCGGGCAAAGCCTCGGAGGCGAAGCCCGTATCGCGGGCCTCGGCCTGCTCCAGGGCGATGCGGAACTCCTCGCGCAGTGCCTCGGAAGGTGCGTCCGCCGCGTCCTCCAGGGTTTCGAGGGCCGCCCGGTAGGCCTCCGTCCGGCCATGCCCCACCTCGCGGCCGACGGGGTCGTTGTCCTCCAGCCCGAGCCGGCCGAGCAGGAGTCGCAGGGTCAGCCCCTGCACCGTCAGCGTGCCGATGATGACGCAGAAGGCGGTGAGCACGATGAGGTCGCGATAAGGAAAGCCCGGATCGCCGTCGGGCAGGGCCAGCGCCGTCGCGATGGTGACGATGCCGCGCATCCCCGCCCAGGACACCGCGATGCCGGCCGAGAGGCCGCGGTCGCGGGTCTCGGTCCCGTCGGCCCCCAGGCGGGCGAGATGGGCCGTGGGCAGGACCCAGAGGAAGCGCACCGCCACCACGGTGAGGAACACCGCCGCGCCGACCAGCGCGTAGGAGACCTGCTGCGCCCGGGTCAGGCGCTCCAGGATCGGCCCGATCTGCAGGCCGATCAGCACGAAGGCGAGCACGTTGAGGACGAACACCGCCGTGTCCCAGACCGCGTAGGAGACGATGCGGGTGCGCGGCGGGGTATGGCCGGGGGCAATGCGCGCCACCGTGATGGCGAAGGTGACCACGGTGAGCACCCCGGACAGGTGCACGTGCTCCGCCCCGATCCAGATCCCGAAGGCGGCCACGAACTGCAGCACGATGACGCTCGGCGCGTCGGCGACCGGGCGCGTCGCGGCGCTGTAGAGGAGGGCGAGGACCGGCCCGGCCACGAGGCTGCCGAGGATGCCGACCACGAAGGTCGGCCCGATCTCGGCGGCCGAGAACGTGCCGGAAACCGCTGCTGTGACGCCGAGGCGGTAGATCAGCAGCGAGCCCGCATCGTTGAGGAGGCTCTCGCCGCGCAGGATCGTGGTGAGGCGGTGGGGCAGGGAGACGTGGCGCAGGACCGAGAGCGCCGCGACGGCGTCGGGCGGCGCCACCACCGCGCCGAGCACGATGCAGGCGGCCCAGGGCATGTCGGGCACGAGCCACTTCACCACCACGGCCACGGCGGCCGTCGTCGCCACCACCGCGCCGAAGGCAAGGCCGGCGATCGGGCGCCAGTGGGTCCGCAGGTCCCGCACCGAGGTGTCGTAGCCGGCGTCGAGCAGCACCGGCGCCAGGAACAGGGCCAGCGCCAGTTCCGGGTCGAGGACGAGGTTGGGCACGGCGGGGATGAAGGCGAGGCCGATTCCCCCGAGGGCCAGGAACACCGGATAGGGGGCGCCCGCCCGGCGGGCGAGCCCGGCCAGGAGCACGGCGCCGAGGAGGACGCCGACGGTCCATTGGAAAATCATCATGTCGAGGGGAACGCACCAAGACGGCGCCGGGATCACTCGCTACGGCGCGAATCCCGCACCGCCTCCCAGCCCTACGCGAGGGTGACGGCGAGCTCCGGCTTGTGGTTCAGGGTCTGGAACACGACGCAGTAGCGCTCGGTCAGCTTGAGGAGCTGGTCGAGCTTGTCCTGGGGAGCGTCGGTGTCGAGGGCGAAGGCGAGGCGGATCGCGCGGAAGCCCACGGGCGCCTCCTTGTCGACCCCCAGGGTGCCGCGGAAGTCGAGGTCGCCCTCGGCGCTCACCGTGCCGGACCGGAGCTCGACGCCGATCGCGGTGGCCACCGCCTTCAGGGTGACGCCGGCGCAGGCCACCAGGGCTTCGAGCAGCATGTCGCCCGAGCAGAGCTCGGCACCGGAGCCGCCGGTGGCCGGGTGCAGGCCCGCCACCGCGAGAGCGCGCCCGGTCTCGACCTTGCAGGCGATCGCGGTGTCGTCGAGGCTGCCCCGGGCGCGCAGGGTCACCACGGCCGCGTCCGGGGCGTTGCGGTAGCGGTCCTTGATCGGGGCCTGGAGCGAGCGCAGGGTGTCGGCGTCCATGGGCGTTTCCTTCTCCCGTCTTCCGGTTCTTCTTCTGCAGACCCATCTAGGGCGCCCCGTCGGCGCGGCGAATGCGGACGCAGCCGATCGAACCTCGCTCGGATCCGCGGGATGCCCTATCTGGGAGGCATCGGCGGGGTCCGCATCCTCCGGCCCCGCCCTGTCAGGAGACTCCATGCGTCGTCCCAGCGTGAGTGCCGCCGCCGCGATGGTGCGGATGGCCTTCCCCGGCATCGCCGCCGGCCTCGTCCTGTTCGCGACCGGGGCGGAGGCCGCCGCGCCGATCACCCTCGCCAATCACCGGGCCGTCTACGACCTCTCCCTCGCCGAGAGCAGCGGAACCCGGGCGGTGGAGAGCGCGCGCGGGCGCATCGTCATCGATTTCACCGGGGATGCCTGCAAGGGCTACACGATGCAGACCCGGCAGGTGACGGTGCTGGAGAGCGGCGAGACCGGCAGCCGCACCTCGGACCTGCGCAACACCACCTTCGAGAGCGGGGACGGGCGCAGCTACCGTTTCAAGACCAGCACGGTGCTCAACGGCACACCCGGCCAGGCGGTGGACGGCACCGCCGAGTCGAGTTCCGACCAGCTGAAGGTCAAGCTGAAGGAGCCCAAGCGCGACCAGTTCCAGGATTCGGGCGAGGTCCTGTTCCCCACGGTGCACATGCGGCGCCTGATCCAGGCTGCCCGCGACGGGCAGAGCACCGTCTCGGTCAAGGTCTTCGACGGCTCCGACGATGGGCGCAAGGTCTACGACACCCTCGCGGTCATCGGCCGGCAGGTCCCAACGCCGACGGCCTCCGACAAGGCGGCCGCGCGCGACAAGCCGCTGCGGGACGGACCGATGGCGAACGTGCCGCGCTGGCCCGTCACCTTGAGCTACTACATTCCCGGGCAGGGCGAGCGCACGCCGGTCTACGTCCTCAGCTTCGACCTCTACGAGAACGGGGTCAGTGGCGCGCTGCGGCTCAACTACGGCGAGTTCGCCGTGATCGGCGATCTCACCCGCCTCGATACCCTTCCGTCGAGCGCCGACTGCAACCCCTAGGAGCGGTGCCCGCGTGGGCGCCGGTCCGCGGGCTCCACGCACGCCGCCGGGCGGGTCGCTTCGCACGCATGTGAAACGGATTGCCTCAAATTGTCAGCGTCGCCGTAAAGGAATTTCCGGGACCGAGCCCTCTTATGGCCCTGCAACCGCAGAACGGTCATGGACGAACCTTCCACCGCAACGCAGACGAGACTGATCCTGCCGGCCATCTGCTGGAATCGGTACCGCGCCGACTTCTATGCCGTCACCGCCGACCTGTCCGTGACCGGACTTCGCTTCCGGTCCTCCGTCGTGCCGTCCCCGGGCGAGGCCCTGTCCTGCAGCATCCGGCACGCCGGCTCCCTGGAGGCGCTGGTCATCGAGGGCGGCAAGGAGCATTTCGTCGCCCGGGTGATCCGCGCCGAGGCGCCCCTCCCCGTCATCGTGCGCCGGATGCTCGACCTCGCCTCCGAGCAGAATGGCGGCGAGGTGCCCCAGCGCGTGCATCCCCGCTTCGTGCCGGACCGGCCCGACATCCTCGTCACCATGTCCTGCGGCACCCGCATTCCCGGCCGGCTCATCAACGTCTCGGCTTCCGGCGCCGCCCTGCGCGTCGACATCCCCCTGGAGCCGGGCACGCGGATCACCCTCGGCCAGACGCCCGCCACCGTCGCCCGCTGCTTCGAAGACGGCATCGGCGCCGCGTTCCTGCAGACCCTGTCTGCCGGAGAACTCGGACCGCACGTCACCCTGTGAGGTCGGGCACTGAAGGAGGTCCCGGCCGCGGGCTGACGGAGCGACGCGATTCCGCGAGCCCGGCGCAACGTCAGCTGGCATGGTCAGCCGCGCTGCAATTAAGATTCTTTCAAATGACATCTTCTAGGCTGCGCTCTGGTCGATCAGCCGATGGACGTGACGATGGGCAAGGCGGACACAGCGGCCAATCCGAGCCCGCGACATCGCAAGGACTCCGTCGGACGTCCGAGGATGCGCGCGATGCCCCGCGGGCCAGTCGCTCCGGATCCGCGGCGCGCGGTCCGCTGAACGCCGCGCACCCGATGTCAAGCCCGCCCGTCCCCTCGCTGCCCGCCCTGGCCGCCCGCGTATCGCAGGCTCCCGTAGCCGCCTGGGGCCGTCGGTCCACCGACCGCGTCCGGTCGCCGGTCCTTGCCGCGCCGCCGACGGACGGACCAGGGCCGAGGCTCGCCGAGCCCGGGACGACGAACCGCTACGATCTCGAGGCCCGGGCCGGGCACCTCGACGAGGTTCTGCAACTCGCGCCCCATCTCGCGGTGACCCATGCGGTGGTCGCCGCGACGGTGCTCCTGCTGTTCTGGAGCGAATCGCGACAGCTCTACCTGTCGATCCTGTTCTTCTGCATCGTGCTGCCCGCCACCCTTGCGACGATCGCGGCGCGGCGCCAGCGCCTGCGCCTGCGTCGGCCAGATCCGGCCGGCATCCGCATGGGACACTGGATCGCGGCCGCGTTCGCTCTGATCCCGGGGATGTCCTGGAGCAGCATGCCGCTGATGCTGTTCCCGAACTCGGATGCCGAGGGACGGATGTACGTGGTGGCCATCTGCGCCGGCCTCATGGCCACCACCTACACCTTCGGCGCGCTGCCGCATCTCGGCCTCGTCTTCGCGGTGCCGATCGCTCTGGGCAGCCTGATCGCCCTCGTCCTCACCGGCGGGACGGCCGCCTGGTCGCTGGCGGCGATGCTGGGGATCTACTCGGCCTTCGTGATCCTGACCGCCGGACGCATGGGCCGCCTCTCGGAACAGCGGGTCATCGACCGGGTCCGGGTCGGCGAGCAGAACGAGACGATCAGCCTGCTCCTCCACGATTTCGAGGCGAACACGAGCGACTGGCTCTGGGAGACCGATACCGAGGGACGGCTGCAGCACGTCTCCGAGCGCATCGGCCAAGTGGCGGGCGAACCTCCGGGCGCCCTGCATCAGGCGCCGTTCGCGGCACTCTTTCTCGGCACCTGCAAGCCCCGGCCGATGACGCCCGAGATCGCCGAGATCCTCACCCTCGTGGCCGAGCGCAAGGTCTTCCGCGAGCGGGTGGTCGAGGTCACCATCGGCGGCCTGACGCGCTGGTGGCGCCTCAGCGGCCGGCCGATCAGCGACAGCAGCGGGACCTTCCTGGGCTTCCGTGGCGTCGGCTCGGACATCACCGACACCCGCCAATCCGAGGCGCGGATCGCCTACTTGGCGAGCTACGATTCGCTGACGGGCCTCGCCAACCGCACCCTGTTCCAGGACATGGCGACCCAGCTCTGCGCCCGCGCGCACGCCTCCGGCGAACCCTGTGCGCTGCTCTATCTCGATCTCGATGGCTTCAAGTTCGTCAACGATACCTTCGGCCACGCCCTCGGCGACGTCCTGCTGGTCCGGGTGGCGCAGCGCCTCACCGGCGCGGTCCCACCGGAGGCGCTGGTCTCGCGCCTGGGCGGTGACGAGTTCGCCATTCTCCTCGCCGGCGGGGACGAGGAGGCGCTGATCGACCTCGGCCGGCGCCTGATCGGGGCGCTGAGCATGCCCTACACCCTCGACGGGGTTCAGGTGGAGATCGGCGCCAGTATCGGCCTCTCGATGGCGCCGCGCGATGCCCACAGTCCCGAAGGCCTCCTCAGCAGGGCCGACCTTGCGCTCTATCGCGCCAAGGCCACCGGCCGCGGCAAGGTCCGGGTGTACGCGCCCGATCTCGAGGCCACGATGCGCCTGCGGCGCGAACTCGAAGTCGACCTCAAGCGGGCGGTGGCGCAGGGGGAGTTCAGCCTGAACTACCAACCCCTCGTGGGGCTGACGGACGGCCGGGTCCGCACCTTCGAGGCCCTGCTCCGCTGGACCCGCGCCTCCGGTACCGCCGTCTCCCCGGCCGACTTCGTGCCGGTCGCCGAGGCCTCGGGCCTGATCTCCGAGATCGGCCGCTGGGTCCTGATGCAGGCTTGCCGCGAGGCCGCGCGCTGGCCCGACGACATCCGGCTGGCGGTCAACCTCTCGCCGATCCAGTTCCGGAACACCGACCTCATCGCCGACGTGACGCAGGCCCTGGAAGCCAGCGGGCTCGCGCCGGCACGCCTGGAGATCGAGGTCACCGAGTCGGTGTTCCTCGAGATGAACGCCACCACCATCGCCAATCTCAACGGGCTGCGCGCGCTGGGCATCCGCGTGGCGCTCGACGATTTCGGTACCGGCTACTCGTCGCTGAGCTACCTGATCCGGTTCCCCGTGGACAAGATCAAGATCGACCGCTCCTTCATCAAGGACATGGACAGCCGACCCGAGTGCCAAGCGATCATCGAGGCGATCCTGACCCTGGCGCACAAGCTCGCAATCACCGTCACGGCCGAGGGGGTCGAGACGGTGGAGCAGGCGCAGATGCTCAAGGCGAGCCGCTGCGACGACATCCAGGGCTTCCTCTTCAGCCCGGCGCGGCCGGCGAACGAGATCGCGCAGCTCATCGCCACCCTCCCGACGCGCTTCGGCGAGATCTTCCCGCTCCTGCCGGTGACGTTCCGCCGGGCGACCCCCTGAGGCGGCCTAGCCGCGCAAGCGGCCGGCCACCGCCGCGCCCGCCCGCGTGCCCTCCTCATAGGCGCCGCCCGCCGTGCCCCATTGCAGGCGCGACAGGGCCTCCCCGGCGAACCAGATCCGGTCCGCCACGGGAGCCCGCAGCTGCGCCCGGGCCCCGGCATGGCCGGGCGGCACCACGGCCCAGGACCCGCGCGCCCAGGGGTCGTGGCGCCACGCGCTCACCGCCGGGATGGTGAGGTCGTGCAGGGCACGGGTGCCGAAATGCGCGACGAGCGTCGCCCGGACCAGGCGGCGGACCCCGTCCGGCCCGGCCCGGCGGGCATCGAGGGCGGCGGCCATGGGCGCGTCGAGCTCGAAGAAGTGGAAGGGCGTGCCGTCGATCCGGGTGAGGAGGCCCGGGCTCGCCTCGCGTTCGCCGACGAGGCTGGCGAGCCGGTCCGCCCCGCGGAACGGGCAGGACGGCCAGTGCAGCACCGCGTGCTCGTAGATGCCGGTGGCGAATCCCGTGATCGCGTCCGCGACCTCCGGGGGGAGGGCGGGCGTGAAGAGGGGCGTGGCCCGCAGCACCATGGTGGGGATGGTGACGACGACGGCCCGGGCTGCGTAGCTCCGGGATCCCGTCCGCACCCGCGCACCCGCGCCCGACCAGTCGATGCCGGTGACCGGCGTCCCGAGGGCGATCGGCAGCCCCTGGGCGAGGCGGGCGAGGTAGCCGCCGTAGCCGCCGGCGATGAAGCGGTTGTCGCCGTACTCCATGCTCGGAAAGTCCTGGAGCGAGACGCGGGCGAGCGACTGCCCGGAGACCAGGCCGTGGACCCGCTCCACCCGCCGGCCCCAGGGCCCGAGGCCCGGCGGCAGGGCTGTGGCGGCCGGCCGGTCCGGTCCCGCCCAGCCCGCCTGGGTGCTCATCGCCCGGTCGGCCACCGCGAAGGCGCGGTCCAGGGCCGCCGCCTCCGCCGGGCGGCCGCGCCGGCGACCGACCCAGAGGTGGCTGTCCTGCGCCGCCACCCGCAGGGGTTCGCCCCGCTCGGTGGCCAGGCGCACCAGCGGATTGATCGGCCCCGCATGCAGCCAGTGGCCGCCGAGATCGACGGCATGGCCCCGCAGGGACGCGGTGACGAGGCGCCCGCCGACCCGGTCGCGCGCCTCCAGCACCGCCACCCGGATCCCGCGCTCGGTCAGCGCGCGCGCCGCCGCGATGCCGGCGGCGCCAGCCCCGACGACGATGACCTCCGGGTCTTCGGGCAGGGGCGCCAGGCGCGGCGCGATGCTCGGGCGCCAGCGTTCGTGCTCGGGGCGGGACGTCCTCATGGATGACGGTCTCGTTCCTGTCGGATGGGTGGCCACGGACCTAGCAGAGGGCCGCGGCGGGCGACACCGCGCCTCCGGTCGCAATCCCGTCGCACGGGCCAGTCACACGAGAGAAAACCCCGGCGTCCAGGGTCGCGGCCGCGAATCGCCGTCCCGCCGGCCCGCGGGACGGGCGGGTGCAGCGATGCCCCGCACTTGCGCCTGCGCAGCGCCATAGCCAGAACCTATGGCGAGAACCTCTGGACACGGTGCGCGCGGGGGCGACGCAGGCCGGGCCCTTCACGACCGGACCGACTCGAGACCACGGGATTCCCAGGTATGCTCATCCAGGCCGCCTTCGCCGCCCTCCGGCAGGTGTTCTCAGCCCCCTTGCGCGCGATCCTGTGGAAGTCCCTCGGGCTCACCGTGGGCATCCTCGTCGTCGTCTGGTTCGGGCTGACGCGGGCGATCAACTGGTTCCTGTCCCAGCACCACCTTTCGGTGGACTACCCCTTCCTCGACACCCTGGCGGTGTTCTTCGCCGGAGCCGGCCTGTTCGTCGGCCTCGCCTACGTCATGCCGGCGGTGTCGATCCTGGTGGCGGGCTACTTCCTCGACGATGCGGCCGAGATCGTCGAGCGCACGGACTTCCCCGGTGATCCGCCCGGCATCGCGCTGCCGCTGGGCACCGCGATGTTCTATGCCGTGCGCTTCGCCGGCCTAGCCCTGCTGGTGAACCTCGTGGCGCTGATCCTGTTCTTCGTGCCGGGGGTCAATCTCGTCGCGTTCTTCGGCGCCAACGCCTACCTGCTGTCGCGGGAGTATTTCGAGCTGGCCGCCGGGCGCTTCCGGCCGATGGCCGAGGCCGGCGCCATGCGGCGCCACTACGGCGGCACCACCCTCCTCGCCGGCGTGCTGCTCGCCGGCCTCATGGTCGTGCCGGTGCTCAACCTCGTCACCCCGCTCTTCGGCATCGCCCTGATGGTGCACGTGCACAAGGGCCTGAGCCGGCGCACCCCGGTCGCGGGACCCGAGCCCCAGCCGCGCCTGCGCTGAGGCCCGTGCCGGCTCCCGGAACAGCCGGGTCCGAATTTCACCGGGCGGCCTCCCGTCTGGCGGGGAAGTGGTCTAGATACGCTGCACCAGGCTCAAGGACCGGCGCCGATCGATGCCCCGCAGGGGAATCGGACGGGCGCGGGGGCCGCTTTTCGAGACGCACGAGCGATGACCGGCTTCGAGACCCTCCCCCTGACCCGCCCCGCCTCGCAACTCGTCACCGTGTTCGGCGGGTCGGGCTTCCTCGGGCGCCACGTGGTGCGGGCCCTGGCCAAGCGCGGCTACCGGATCCGGGTGGCCGTGCGCCGGCCCGACCTCGCCCTGTTCCTGCAGCCCCTCGGCAAGGTCGGCCAGATCGTCGCCGTGCAGGCCAACCTGCGCTACCCCGAGTCGATCGCCCGGGCGGTCCAGGGGGCCGACATCGTCGTCAACCTCGTGGGCATCCTGCAGGAGACCGGCAAGCAGAACTTCTCGCAACTGCAGGCCGAGGGCGCGGGCGAGATCGCCCGGGCGGCCGCGGCCGTCGGCGCGCCCCTGGTCCACGTCTCGGCCATCGGCGCCGACGCCAACTCGCCCTCGCAATATGCCCGCACCAAGGCCCTGGGCGAGGCCCGGGTCGCCGCGGCCGGCGGCCCTCACGTGATCCTGCGGCCCTCGCTGGTGTTCGGCCCCGGCGACAGCTTCTTCAACCGCTTCGCCGCCCTGGCCCGCGCCCTGCCGGTGCTGCCGCTGGCCGGCGCCGAGTCCCGTTTCCAGCCCGTCTACGTCGCCGACGTGGCCGAGGCGGTGGCCCGCGCCGTGGAGGGCCACGTGCCCGCCGGCAAGGTCTACGAACTCGGCGGCCCCGAGGTCGAAACCCTCGAGGCGCTGGTGCGCTACATGCTCAAGGTGACGATGCGCAAGCGCATGGTCCTGGGCCTGCCGCAGCCCGCGGCCCTGCTCCAGGCCCGCGCCCTCGAAGTGGTCGACACCCTCACCCTCGGCCTCCTGCCGGACAGCCTCAAGCTCACCCGCGACCAGGTCACCCTGCTCCAGAACGACAACGTCGTCTCCGAGGCGGCCAGGGCGGAGGGACGCACCCTGGAGGGCATCGGCCTGCAGCCCACGGCCATGGAGGCGGTGGTGCCGGGCTACCTGTGGCGCTTCCGCAAGGCGGGGCAGTTCTCGAAGGTGCAGGAGTTCGAGAGCGCGGTCCCCGAGACCCTGGCCCCGAAGCCCTTCGTGCCGCGCAGCGGCAGCGGACCGGCTCTCGGCCCGGATTCGAACGCGCCGAGCCGCATGGGCGTCCGCTGGGGCACCCGCGGCTGAGGCCTCCCCGCGTCACCGGAGTCCTCAGGGCCGGCGAAATGGTCTAGAGGGCGCCCATGACTCAGGCCTCTCCGTCCCATGCCGGCGCACCCCTGGTGCGCTTCGCGCCATCGCCCACCGGCTACCTGCACATCGGCAATGCCCGACCGGCGCTCCTCAACGCGCTGTTCGCCCGGGCGCGGGGCGGGCGCTTCCTGCTCCGCCTCGACGACACCGATCGGGAGCGCTCGACGGAAGCCTTCGCCGAGGCCGTGTCCGAGGACCTCGCCTGGCTCGGGATCGTGCCCGACCTGTTCGCCCGGCAATCCGACCGGGTGGCGATCCACGACGCGGCCGCGGCGCGGCTGAAGGCGATGGGCCGGCTCTATCCCTGCTACGAGACGCAGGAAGAGCTGGAGCGCCGGCGCCGGCGCCAGCTCGGGCGCGGCCAGCCGCCGATCTACGATCGCGCCGCCCTGACCCTCACGGAGGCCGAGCGCGCCGCCCTGGAGGCGGAGGGGCGTAACCCCCATTGGCGCTTCAAGCTCGACGCCCGCACCGTGGCCTGGAACGACCTCGTGCGGGGCGAGGCCCATGTCGATTGCGCCTCGCTCTCCGATCCGGTGCTGATCCGCGCCGACGGCAGCTACCTCTACACCCTGCCTTCCGTGGTTGACGACGCCGAGATGGGCATCACCCACGTCATCCGCGGCGAGGACCACGTCACCAACACCGGCGTGCAGGTGCAGATCTTCGAGGCGCTCGGCAGCGCGATCCCGGTCTTCGGCCACCACAATCTCCTGACCACCGTGGACGGGGAGGGGCTCTCGAAGCGCCTCGGCCACCTGTCGCTCCGGGGGCTGCGCGAGGCCGGTTACGAGCCGGGCGCGGTGCGCTCGCTGGCGGTCCTCACCGGCTCGGCGGAATCCGTCCGCGCCGTGGCGGGCCTCGACGAACTCGCCGGCCTCGTGGACCTGGCGCAGATCTCGCGGGCGCCGGCGAAGTTCGACCCGCAGGAGCTCGACGGGCTCAACGCCCGCCTCGTCCACGCCATGCCCTACGCGGCGGTCGCCGACCGCCTCGCGGCGCAAGGAATCGCGTCCGGGCGCGCCGAAGCCTTCTGGGAGGCGGTACGGCCCAACCTCGCCAAGGTCTCGGAGGCGGGAGACTGGTGGCGCGTGGTCACCGGGCCCGTAGCCCCGGTCATCGCCGATCCGGTCTTCATCGGGGCCGCCGCCGCGCTCCTGCCGGTCGAGCCCTGGGACGCCGAGACCTGGAAAGCCTGGACGGGCGCGGTGAAGGCGAGCACCGGGGCCAAGGGCAAGGCGCTGTTCATGCCGCTTCGCCTCGCTCTGACGGGTCTCGAGCACGGGCCGGACCTCGCCGGCCTTCTGCCGCTGATCGGGCGGGACGCGGTGCTGCGCCGGCTGGCGGGAGAGGTCTGAGAGCCTCTCTCTCTCTGCGGCGCATGCAGACCCGCCCCCTCGGCATCGGTGACTGTCGCCGGGCGGGCGGCACGCCTATATGCGGGCTCGACGCCGATTTAATCCCGAACCCCAGATTCGAATGAGCACCGACCCCGCACCGGCGGCACCGGTCGCGGACGCGCCGCCTGCGCGTCCCGGCCTCGTCGCCACCTACCGCCGCCTCTGGCCCTATCTCTGGCCCCACGGCCGGCCCGACCTGCAGCGGCGCGTCTTCCTCGCCTTCGGCCTGCTGATCGTCGCCAAGTTCGTGACGATGGTGACGCCCTTCACCTTCAAATGGGCCACCGACGCCCTGGTGGCGATGACCGATGCCAAGCCGGGCGCGGCCGTGCCAACGGGCCTGCTCGCCGCCCCGATGCTGCTGATCGGGCTCTACGGCCTGTCCCGCATCCTGATGGCGGGGCTGACGCAGGTGCGCGACGGGCTGTTCGCCAAGGTGGCGATGCATGCCGTGCGCCGCCTGGCGCTGCAGACCTTCGAGCACATGCACCGGCTCTCCCTGCGCTTCCACCTCGAGCGCAAGACCGGCGGCCTGACCCGCGTGCTGGAGCGCGGGCGCGGCGGCATCGAGGAGCTCTCGCGCCTGATGGTGCTGACCCTGGTGCCGACGATCGTCGAATTCCTTCTCGTCATCGGGGTGCTCGCCTACGAGTTCGACTGGATCTACTCGGTGGTCGTGTTCGTGATGGTGGCCGCCTACCTCGCCTTCACCTGGAAGGCGACGCAGTGGCGCATCGAGATCCGTCGGCGGATGAACGCCTCCGACACCGACGCCAACACCAAGGCCGTCGATTCGCTGCTGAATTTCGAGACGGTGAAGTACTTCGGCGCAGAGCTGCGGGAGGCGGAGCGCTACGACGTCTCGATGGCCAAGTACGAGAAGGCCTCGACGCAGACCTACGTCTCGCTGGCGATCCTCAACGCCGGTCAGGCGGCGATCTTCACGGTGGGCATGACCATCGTGATGTGGCTGGCCGCGACGGACATCATGGCCGGGCGCACCACGCTCGGCGGCTTCGTGCTGGTCAACACCATGCTGGTGCAGCTCTCGATGCCGCTCAACTTCATGGGCATGATCTACCGCGAGATCAAACAGGCGCTGATCGACATCGACGACATGTTCCAGATCCTGCACCGCAACCCGGAGATCGCCGATCGGCCGGATGCGCTGCCGCTCGCCGTCTCGGACGGCGTGGTGCGGTTCGAAGACGTGCGCTTCGCCTATGATCCGGCCCGGCCCATCCTCAAGGGCGTCAGCTTCGAGGTGCCGGCGGGCCGGACGGTCGCCATCGTCGGTCCCTCGGGGGCGGGCAAGTCGACCCTGTCGCGCCTGCTGTTCCGGTTCTACGAGCCGCAGAGCGGGCGCATCCTCGTCGACGGCCAGGACATCGCGCGGGTCCGGCAGGCCAGCCTGCGGGCGGCCATCGGCATGGTGCCGCAGGACACGGTCCTGTTCAACGACACCATCGGCTACAACATCCGCTACGGCCGCTGGGACGCCACCCCGGCGGAGGTGCGCGCCGCCGCGTCGCTCGCGCAGATCGACCGCTTCATCTCCGCCCTGCCGGAGGGTTACGACACGCCGGTGGGCGAGCGCGGCTTGAAGCTCTCGGGCGGCGAGAAGCAGCGCGTGGCCATCGCCCGCACCATCCTGAAGGGACCGCCGATCCTCGTCCTCGACGAGGCGACCTCGGCCCTCGATTCCTTCACCGAGCGCGAGATCCAGGACGCCCTCGACACCGTGAGCCAGGGCCGCACCACCCTCGTCATCGCCCACCGCCTCTCCACGGTGGTCAAGGCCGACGAGATCATCGTCCTCGACAAGGGCGTCATCGTCGAGCGCGGCGACCACGCCACCCTGCTGGAGCACGACGGCGTCTACGCCGCGATGTGGAGCCGTCAGCGCGAGGCCGATGCCGCCCTGGAGATTCTCCAGCGCAGCGAGGCGGCCCTGCCGGTGCCCAAGGAGCGGCCGGCTTTGGTGCCGGAGCGCGTACCCGCCGAATAGGCTCGGCGCCTCAACCCCGCCTGTCGGCCTGCGGCACCGCCGCGGTGCCGTCGGTGGGCAGGACGAAGATCTGGCCCGGATAGATCAGGTCCGGGTTGCGGATCTGCGGCTGGTTGGCGTCGAAGATCACCGTGTAGCGGGTGCCCTTGCCGTAGATGCGCCGGCTGATCTGCCACAGGCTGTCGCCGCGGATGATCTTCGCGGTTCCGATCTCCGGAACGAAGACGGTGGGGCCCCGGTCCGTCGGCACAGGGGCCTGACCCTGCGTCGCGTCCGCCTGCGCGGGCGGGGCGGCCCGCGGTGTTCCGGCCTCGGGGTTCGCGGACCCGAGTGCGGCCGGGGGCTGCGGAGCCGGCGTTCGGGGCTGCGCCGCCGCGGGCAGGGCGGCCGGGTTCTCGGACGTTCCCGCGCGGGCGACCGGGCGCGGGCCGGCCGCGACCGGCGGCGGGCTGCCCTGGGCGAGGACCGCGCCGCCCTCCGACGGCCGGACCACCCCGGGGGCCGATGGCTTGGCCACGGTGACCGGCACGTTGAAGGCCACCTCGGAGCGGGTCTTCACCTTGCCGGAGACGGGATCGACCTGATCCACCCGGACCTTGTAGTCGCCCGGCCGGACACCGCGCCCGATGGTGAAGGCCACGCGCCCGTCGGCGCCCGCGCTTCCCGGCGCCACCAGGGCGTCGTTCAGGTAGAGCCGCACGGTGGCTCCGGGCGCGGCCTGGCTCGTGACGTAGAGCCGGCCGCCTTCCTCCGCCTCGACGCTGACGATCTTCACCGGCCCGGTGCGGTCCGCATCGGCCTTGGCGGCGCCCTCCGCCGACGAGGCCGGGCCGGCCGATCCCGCAGGAACGCGCGCGCCGGGCATGTTCGTTGCGAGCCCGCCATCGACCTTGCCGGCCTTGTCCGGATCGGTTTTGCCCGCGTCGGCGACATCGGTTCCCGGGGGCGTGGGGGCCGGATCAGGCTGCGAGAGCACGATGGTGGGCTTGTCGGGGGAGGTCAGGGCGATGAGGGGCTTGGCATTGCGATGGGGCGAAACCACCACCGCCACGCTGTCGCGCGAGACGCGAACCTGACCGTCCGCGCCGAGCGCCCGCAGGGTGATCTCACTGTTGCCGGAGGGCAGGACCGGGGGCACGATGGCGAACTGGCCGGAAGGATCGACGAGCGCATGGGCAATCGGCTCGTTGTCGCGCAGCAGCTCGACGGTGGTGTTGGGCGCGGCCCGCCCGGCGATCACGGCCTCGCCACTGGGTTCGATCCGGATGATGTCGAAGGTCGGCGCTTCGCTGCCCGCTGGGCTGCCAGCGGCCCGCGCCGGCGGCTGGGCCGCCCCCAGGGCCGCCAGGGGCTTTCCCGCCGGTGTCGCCCCCTCCTCGGGAACCGCGTCCCGCCGGGCGGAGCCGTTCGGGTCGGCGGCGCCTGCGGAGAGCTTGGCTGCGGATGGGCCGCTCTCCTCGGTCGACCCGAGGCCGACCGGGGCGCCGAGGCCGCGCCTGAACAGGGTGCCCGCGCCGTAGAGGGTGACCACCAGGGCAAAGCCCGCCAGGAGACCCACGCAGGCGAGGAAGATGCTCCGTCGCAACTCCGCCCTCATGACACGCCACTCCTTCGTCCACCGGCACGGCGGCCGAAATTCCATCGCCGCGGGATCGGGCCCGTCGACAAACCGGCGATTGATGGCGACATATTAGCGAACATGACCGGATCACCAAATCACACCTGCCGCATCACGGCCGGATCTTCCGTAAAATCAGCAGTTTGGCTCGTGGACAGGGATGCGCTGGCCCTGGTCGCGCCGCATCAGGGAGGCCCGGCATGGTTCCGGTAAGGACGGTCTGTGTCTATTGCGGCTCTGGCTTCGGCGGCGATCCGGCCTTCACGGCTGCCGCCGTCACCCTCGGCAAGGCCCTGGCGGAGGCCGGGATCGGCCTCGTCTACGGCGGCGGCAATGTCGGCCTGATGGGCACGGTCGCGCGCGCGGTCCTCGAGAATGGCGGCCACGTCACCGGCATCATCCCCGACTTCCTGAAGTCGCGCGAGCGCATGCTCGACGAGATCCAGGAGACCATCGTCGTGGAGGACATGCACACCCGCAAGCGGCTGATGTTCGAGCGCTCCGACGCCTTCGTGGCCCTGCCGGGCGGCATCGGCACCCTGGAGGAGCTGGTGGAGCAGCTGACCTGGGCGCAGCTCGGCCAGCACAACAAGCCGATCCTGCTGCTCTCGGTGGCGGATTTCTGGACGCCGCTCCTGACGCTCCTCGACCACATGCGGGCCCAGGGCTTTATCCGCGAGGGGCTCGACTTGAGCTATCTCGTGGCCATCGAGGCGGCCGACGTGGTCGGCCTCCTGCGCGACGCGGCCGGATCGGTCGCGCCGGCCCCCGCCGCGGAGGCCCTGGTGGCGGAGCGGTTCTAGGGCAGCACGCTCCCGTTCGCGGCGGCCCGACTCAGGTCGCCACGCTCCAGGTCGTTCCGTCCTTGCCGTCCTTCACGGCGACACCCATCCCCAGCAACTCGTCGCGGATCCGGTCCGAGGCGGCCCAGTCCTTGGCGGCCCGGGCCGCGCGGCGGGCCGCGACCAGCGTCTCGACCCGCGCGACGTCGATGCCGGCCGCCCGGATCGTGCCACGATCGCGGGCCGACTTCGTCTGGGCGAGCAGGCCGAGAAGGTTGGCCCCGGCCTTCAGCGCCGCCGGGTCGTCGAGGCGGTGCAACTCGGCGAGCGCCGCAGCGGTGTTGAGGTCGTCGAGGAGCGGCTCCCGCACGCCTTCCGGGATCGTGTCGGATGCGTCCGCGTCGCCGACGGTCCCGTACCAGCGGTCGAGCATCCGGGCCGCCTCCTCCAGGCCGCGCAGGGTCCAGTCGATCGGCTGGCGGTAATGGGTCTTCAGCATGGCGAGACGGGCCACCTCGCCGGGCCAGTCCTTCAGCACGTCGCGGATGGTGATGAAGTTGCCGAGCGACTTCGACATCTTCTCCCCCTCCACCTGGAGGAAGCCGTTGTGGAGCCAGACGTCGGCCATCACGTCGGTGCCGAAGCAGCAGCGCGACTGCGCGACCTCGTTCTCGTGGTGGGGGAAGATGAGGTCGATGCCGCCGGCATGGATGTCGAAGCGCTCGCCGAGATGCTTCCAGGACATCGCCGAGCACTCGATGTGCCAGCCCGGCCGGCCCGGTTCCGCGATTCCGCAGGGGGAGGGCCAGGACGGCTCGCCGGCCTTCGAGGGCTTCCACAGCACGAAGTCGAGGGGCGAGCGCTTGTAGGGCGCGACCTCGACGCGGGCCCCCGCCTCCATCTCGTCGAGGGGACGCTTCGAGAGAGCGCCGTAATCGGGCATCGAGGGCACGTCGAACAGCACGTGGCCGTCCGCCACGTAGGCGTGGCCGCGATCCACCAGACCGGCGATGATGGTGTGCATCTCGGCGATGTGGTCGGTCGCCCGCGGCTCGACGAAGCGCGGCCGCTCGCCCGGCACGTTGACGTCCTCCGGCATCAGCACGCCGAGTTCGCGGATGTCGGCGTGGAAGGCCTTCAGGGTGCCGTCGGTGAGTTCGCGGATGCTGATCCCGCGTTCGGCGGCGCGGGCGTTGATCTTGTCGTCCACGTCCGTGACGTTTCGCGCGTAGGCGACGTGGGGCGCTCCGTAGAGGTGGCGCAGCAGGCGGAACAGCAGGTCGAAGACGATGATCGGCCGGGCATTGCCGATATGCGCCGCGTCGTAGACCGTCGGGCCGCAGGCATACATCCGCACGTTCGTCGGATCGATCGGCGCGAACGCGGCCTTCTCGCGGGTCAGCGTGTTGTAGAGCCGCAACATCGAGGCCATGAAACTTTCCTTACGTCCCGGGCCTCCATCCGTGCCCGTCCGCCCCTGAACCGCCGCACCGCGTTGGTTTTACGCGGCTTTTGCCGCAACGCACCCAACCGCCCGCCACATCGTTGCCGCGTTCCGCTCAGGGTCCTGTTGCGCGAAGGCGACGGTCGCGCCGCCCGTCCTGGGCTACCCCAAAACCATGAGCAATTCGAGAACGACGCCGGACCGGCACCCTTCCGGAACCGGCTGCCTCGAAAACCACGGAGCGGCGAAAGGGTTTGTTAACCTGGTGCCGTGAGATTTTCGCCCCATACGCTTCCGACATCAGCAAGGTTCTGCCCATGCGCCGCGCGGCCGCCAGTATCGGCGCTCTCCTCGCCCTCGCCCTCACCGTTCACGGCACCCTGGCCTCCGACGGCGAGAGCCCGGCCAAGGCGCCCGGCACCGTCGAAAAGACGTTCCTGATCCCGTCGAGCGAGGGCTACGGTGTCGGCGACTGCCTCACCAACGGCGAGAGCGCCTGCGGCCAGGTGGTGGCCAACGCCTGGTGCGAGGCACAGGGCTTCGCCTCGGCCGGCTCCTTCGGCGTCGCCGCCCAGGACGAGTACACCGGTGCGATCCCGCCGGCCCCGGTGGCGAAGGCCGCCGAGCGTCCGATCCGGATCACCTGTCAGGATTGATCCTCTCCCAGGCCCGATCGAACCTTGGGCTCGACACGCAGCCGGGCCATCCCCGCGGAGGCGGCCCGGCCTGGCGGCCTACTTCTCCATGAACGCGTCGCAGCGCGGCGGCGGCTCGGTGCCCCAGGGCATCAGCGGCACGGCCGAGGTGGAGTTCTTGGGCGAACCCTGGATCACCTTGTCCGAATAGACCATGTAGATCAGCGTATTGCGCTTGGTGTCGCAGCCGCGCACGATCTGCATCGACTTGAAGATCAGCGACCGGCGCTCACTGAACACCACCGCGCCTTGCTTGAACTTCTCCTTGAACTGCACCGGGCCGACCTGACGGCAGGCAAGCGAGATGTCCGAGACGTCTTCCGCCAGGCCGAGGGTGCCCTTGATGCCGCCCTTTTCCGGCTGCGTGTACCAGCAGGCGACCCCGGCCACCGACGGATCGTCGATCCCGTAGACCACGAGCTTGTCGTTGGGCGTCAACGGACGCCACACGGTCGACTTGTCGAAGATGCGGTCCGCATCGTCCGCGCGCGCAGAGTGCGCGGCGAGGCCGAGCCCCAGCGCCAGCGCGCAGCCTGTGAGACCCCGAAGCCACATCATCGTATCATTCCCCTCCGTTTGTTCGGGGCGCATGTGGGAAGGGTGTCGCCGTCGTGCGAGGGTGGCTAATAAACTTGTGTTGAGCCCGTTCGCCTCCGCTTCGCCGAAGTCTCCGCAAGGAGGCCCCGCGCGGCGGCGTCCCGCCATTCATTGCAATCAGGCCA
Organism: Methylobacterium sp. Leaf104; assembly: GCF_001422885.1. GTDB lineage: Bacteria > Pseudomonadota > Alphaproteobacteria > Rhizobiales > Beijerinckiaceae > Methylobacterium. Next base: position 91,604 of record NZ_LMMZ01000038.1, read on the forward strand.
TGCCGCTGATCCCCTCCCAGATCCGCACGCTCGTCCGAGTGCTCGCCGGCGTCCTCACCGCCACCGCCCTGACGGGTGCCGCCGAGGCGCAGACCTCCGCCTGCCTGCGCTACCGTTCGGAACTCGCCGGACTCAGCGACGGGGCCAGCACCGCGCGGGCGCTGCAGAACGAGATCGGCCGGCTCAACGCCTATTACCGCACCCTGAACTGCGAGGGCGGGCGGTTCCTGTTCTTCGATTCACGGCCCCCGCAATGCGGCGCCGTCGAGCAGCGCATCCGTGCCCTCAATGCCGGCTACGGCGCCGAGAACGGCGAGGTGACGGCCGCCCGTCGGCAGCAGCTCACGGAGGCGATCGCCTCCGCCTGCACGGATGCGGCGAGCCGCAGCCTGATCCGGGCAGATGGAACGCCGGGCGAGGCGCGGGCGCGGGGCGGCGCGCAGGTGATCTGCGTGCGCACCTGCGACGGCTCCTATTTCCCGATGACCAACCTGCCCGATGGGCGCGAGGGCGCCGACGAGCTCTGCCAAGCGCTCTGCCCGGGGGCCGAGGCTGCCGCCTATTCGATGCCGCACGGCGACGAGGCCCTGAAGCAGGCCGCCACCGTGAAGGGAAGCCGCGCCTACACCGCCCTGCCCAACGCCTTCAAGTTCCGCACTTCGTTCACGCCGAACTGCTCGTGCAAGCGCGAGGGCCAGAGCTGGGCGCAGTCGCTGGTCAAGGCCGAGAGCATGCTGGTGCGGCACAAGGGGGACATCTTCGTCACGCCGATGCAGGCCGAGGCGTTGTCGCGTCCGCCCAAGGTGCGCCTGACCCTGGTCGGCCGGGCCGACAAGACCGCCGCGGTGCTCGCCGCCGACGCCGCCACGCGCAGCACCGCCGTCGCCACCGATGCCGCCGCTCCGCCGGAGCCGGCCGTCGCGGCAACCCCGGCGACCGGAGAGGAGCGCCAGCCGGTTCGGATCATCGCCCCGAACCTGTTCTCGACCGCGACGCGTCAGGGCACCCCCTGAGGGGGATGCCAAGCGAGAAACGGGAACCATCCCGCTCGCATTCTGTTCCGAAGGCCACATCAACGACGTGAGTGACCTTCCATGCGGAGCATCCGCCACCTCCTCCTGACCGGCACGGTCCTGCCTGTCCTGGTTCTCTCGGGGCCAGGTCTGGCTCGTCAGGATTCTGCGTCGAGCGCCACTATCCTCCTGGCTCAAGCCGGGCCGGGCGAGGGGCCGCGAGGCGGGGGTGGCGAGGGGCCTCGCGGCGGGCCGCCCGGTGGCGGACGCGAGCGGCCCGAGCCGCGCCAGGAGCGGCCGGAACCCCGCCAAGAGCGCCCCGAGCCGCGCCAGGAGCGTCCGGCTCCCCGGCCCGAACCGCGTCAGGAAAGACCCGAACCCCGTCAGGAACGCCCTGAGCCGCGTCCCGAGCGCCCGGCTCCCCGGCCCGAACCGCGCCAGGAGCGTCCAGAGCCGCGTCCGGAACGTCCCGAGCCGCGCCAGGAGCGCCAGGAACGCGCTCCGGCCGAGCGTCCCGCGGCCCGCCCCGAGCGGTCCGAATCGCGCCAGGAGCGCCCTGCCCGCGACGAGCGCAGCCCCAGCCCGGACCGCGATCAGGCTCCACAGCGGCGCACTCCGGGCGCCGAGGGGCCGGCCGAGCGTCCGCCGGCGCCGCCGGCCGCGCGCGAGCGTACCCCCGAACGGCCGAACACGCCCGAGCGCCCCACAGCACCCGAGCCCAACCGTCCGGCGCCCGTGCAGCCGCGCCAAGCCCCGGCACCCGCCCCGGCGCCGAGCGCGCCCGAGATCCGCAATCCGGCCAACCCCGCCAATCCGAACGTGCCGGGCGCCGCCCAGCCCGGCCGCCCGAATGCGCCCGGCGAGCCGCGTGCCCCGGGTCAGCCGGCCCAGCCGACGCCGCAACCCGGCCAGCCCGGCGCCGTCGCTCCCAATGCGCGGCCCGGTGTCCCGGGGCGCCCGTTCGTCCCGCCGGGCGCCCCCAACCCGGACGCCCAGCGCCCCGACGGGCGCCCGGGCGCCGGTGCCAGCCCGGCCGATGCGCGGCCTGACCGGGACGGTCCGGTTCCGGGCAGCGGCGATCCCGGGGCTAGGGATGCCGGCAGCCGTGACCTGCGCCGCGACGGTCCCGATCGGAACGGCCCCGATCGGCAAGGCGTGGGCCGCGACGATGCGGGCCGGCCCGATCTCCGCCCTGGCGATGCCCGTCGCGACGACCGGGGCGTCGATGACCGGCGTGAAGACCGTGAGCGGCGCGACGCCTTCGAGCGCCGCGACGCGCGCAGCGGCTTCAACGCGCCGGGGCGCCCGGGCTACGTTCCCGGCGGCTTCCGGGACGACGACGATGTCCGCGACTACGAGCAGGTACGCCGCGACCGTCGCGAGTTCTCGGAAGGGGGCCGGACCTACATCCGGGAGCCCGGCCGCATCATCGTGCGCGACCGCGACAACTACTTCATCCGCCACGACGAGAACGAGCGCTTCCGTGACCTCGACCGGCGCGCCTACCGCAGCGAGCGTCGCGGCGGCGACACCATCACGTATCTCGACCGTCCCGGTGGTGAGCAGATCGTCACCATCGTGGACGATGACGGCCGCCTCGTGCGCCGCTCGCGCCGCTTCCGCGACGGGCGCGAGGTCGTCATCATCGACAACAGCTTCGGCGGCGGCGCGCGCCGGCCGATCTACGAGGACGTCGTCGAGCTGCCGCCGCCGGACATCCGCATCCCGCGCGACCGCTACATCGTCGATTACGACGGGGCCGACGAGCGCACCGTATACGAGGCGCTCTCGGCCCCGCCGGTGGTCGCGGTGGACCGGCGCTATACGCTCGATCAAGTGCGCTACAGCCCGCAGCTGCGAGCCCGCATGCGCAGCGTCGACATCGACACGATCAACTTCGACACCGGTTCGTTCACGGTGACGCCGGATCAGGCCGCCCGCCTCTCCACCATCGCGGCGGCGATGAACCGGGCGATCAAGGCCAATCCGCAGGAGGTCTTCCTGATCGAGGGCTACTCCGACGCGGTGGGCTCCGACATCGACAACCTCTCGCTCTCCGATCGTCGGGCGCAGTCGGTGGCCACGGTGCTCACCCAGACCTTCCAGGTGCCGCCCGAGAACCTGACCACCCAGGGCTACGGCGAGCAGAACCTGAAGGTGAACACGCAGAACGCCTCGCGGGAGAACCGCCGGGTCACCGTCCGCCGGATCACGCCCCTGATCCAGCAGCAGGGCGAGGCGGCTCCGCCGCCCCGCTGAGCCTCCGTCCACGGCGCCGGTCGCCGCAAACCTCCGGCGCCGGGGGATTTTTCCGATCCCCCGGCGCCGGACCCGGTTTCCTGCCCTGTGGGTCCGGCCTATACCCGCCGGGAGCGTGAGGGCCGGCTCCGACAAGTTGGCCCGGAACAGGAGCCGGCATGGATGAGGCGCAGGGGCGGCCGGACGAGCCGGGCGCGCGGTTGATCGAAGCCGGCACGCCGGCCTTCCGCCGCACCGCCATCGCCCTCGGGGCCGCTGGCTTCTCCACGTTCGCGGTGCTCTACGGGGTGCAGCCGCTGCTGCCCGTCTTCGCCGATGACTTCGCGGTCTCGCCAGCCGAGAGCAGCCTCGCCCTGTCGCTGCCCTGCGCCATGCTGGCGATCGCGCTCCTGGTGGTCAGCCCGCTCTCCGAAGTCTGGGGCCGCAAGCCCATCATGGTGGCCTCGCTCTTCGCCTCGGCGCTCCTCACCATCGTGGCCGTCCTGGTACCGAGCTGGCACGGTTTCCTGGCCCTGCGCACCCTGACGGGACTTGCCGCCTCCGGCCTGCCGGCCGTGGCGATGGCCTATCTCGGCGAGGAGATGCACGGGCGCGCCATCGGCCTCTCGATGGGCCTGCTGATCGGCGGCAACGCGGCGGGGGGCATGGTCGGCCGGCTGCTCGCCGGCATCATCGCCGACCACGCTTCCTGGCGCTGGGGCCTCGGCACCATCGGTGTGCTGGCGCTCCTCGCCGCCATCGCCTTCGTCTACCTCTTGCCGGATTCCCGCCGGTTCCGGGCCAACCGGATGCGCTGGCGCGAGGTGCCCGGCACCTTCGGGCAGCACTTCCGCGATCCCGGCCTGCCCTGGCTGTTCGCGGAGGCGTTCCTGCTGATGGGCGGATTCGTCTGCATCTACAACTACATCGGCTTCCGCCTGCTGGATCCGCCCTTCTCCCTCAGCCAGAGCGCCATCGGGGCGATCTTCATCGTCTACCTCTTCGGCACCGTCTCCTCGGCGCTGACGGGCGAGATCGCGAGCCGGCTCGGGCGGCGCAAGGTGCTCTGGCTCGCCATCCTGCTCGGGCTCGTGGGCGTCGGCCTCACGCTTTCCGGCCACCTCGCCGTGATCATCCTGGGCATCGTCCTCGTCACGGTGGGCTTCTTCGGCGCGCATTCCGTGGCCAGCAGCTGGGTCGGGCGCCGGGCCATGCGCGACCGGGCCCAGGCCTCGTCGATCTATCTCTGCCTGTACTATCTCGGCTCCTCGGTGCTCGGCACCGCCGGCGGCTGGTTCTTCGCCCATTCCGGCTGGGTCGGCGTGGTGGCGTTCTTCGCAACCCTGTACGGGCTGGCCCTCGCCATCGCCCTGCGGCTGTCGCGGCTTCCGCCCTTGGTTCAGGCCGACGGCTGACCCGGCATCCGTTGGCGCAGCCTCATTCCGCCTCCCTTCCGCGAGCAGGCAGGAGGGCGAGGCGACCGCTCCGCAACCGTCGCACCCCGTTCCCGGACCGCTGATGCGGGCCATCTTTTCCAGCAACCGACGAGGGCATTGCGCGGGCTGCGGCCACGCACGACGAACAGGCGACCCATTCCGGAGGGCGCTCGCGCGTCCCTGATCCGAAACCGTATGACGGATGGGCTCGCGTGCCTTATGAGAGGGCCCCTGCCCGGGCGGCCTCGGGCCGCCCACCCGCCGAAGGCTTTCCGAAAACATCCATGACCGACCTCCTCGAGACGATTCGCCGGACGCTCGTGCCGATCCACAAGGAGGGCTATCCCTTCATCGTCATCGGCATCGTGCTGACGGTGATCGGTGCCTACTTCGCGCAATTCCTCGGCTGGGTCTTCCTGATCCTGACCCTCTGGGTCTGCTACTTCTTCCGCGACCCGGAGCGGATCACGCCCGTGGGCGATGGCCTCGTGGTCTCGCCGGCCGACGGTCGGGTGAATCTCATCTCGACGGTCCTGCCCCCGCCGGAGCTCGACCTGCCGCAGGAGCCGATGCTCCGCATTTCGGTCTTCATGAACGTGTTCGACTGCCACGTGAACCGCGTGCCGGTGACGGGCCGGATCGGTCAGATCCACTACACGCCGGGTTTGTTTCTGAACGCCGAGCTCGACAAGGCCAGCGACGACAACGAGCGCAACGGCCTCGTGATGGAGACGATGCACAAGGGCGCTCCCCTGCGCGTCGGCGTGGTGCAGATCGCCGGGCTGGTGGCGCGCCGCATCGTCGGCTGGGTGCATGCCAACGACACCCTGAACGTCGGCGAGCGCTTCGGCCTCATCCGCTTCGGCTCGCGCGTCGACGTCTACCTCCCCGTCGGCACCCGCGTGCTCGTCGGCCTCGGCCAGAAGGCGGTCGCGGGTGAGACGGTGCTCGCCGATCTCGCCGGCGGGCCCGAGCGCGTGTTCCGGCGCATCTGAGGGGTTCCCATGGACGACCTGTTCCCGCCCTTCGCCCCCGACGCCAACGAGCCCCGGCCGCGCCGCTTCAAGCCGGTGCCGTTCCGGATGATCGCGCCCAACATGATCACCCTGATGGCCCTCTGCCTCGGCCTGACTGCGATCCGCCTCGCCTTCGAGGGCAAGTTCGAGCCCGCGGTGATCTCCATCGTGGCCGCCGCCTTCCTCGACGGCATCGACGGACGCGTGGCCCGGATGCTCAAGGGCACCTCGCGCTTCGGGGCGGAGCTCGATTCTCTCGCCGACTTCGTCAATTTCGGCTGCGCGCCGGCGCTGATCCTGTACGGGTTCGCGCTCAAGGACCTGCGCTCGGTCGGCTGGATCGTGGCCCTGATCTTCGCCATCGCCATGGCGCTGCGGCTGGCCCGCTTCAACGCGATGCTCGACGATCCCAACCGGCCGGCCTGGAAGAAGGACTTCTTCGTCGGCATGCCGGCCCCTGCAGGGGCGCTGACGGCGATGCTGCCGCTCTACCTCAACTTCCTCGGCTTGCCGATGGAGCATTGGGCGGCCCCCATGGTGCTCGGCTACATGCTCTGCATCGCGCTCCTGGTGGTCTCCACCGTGCCCACCTTCTCGGGCAAGACCATGGGCAAGCGCGTGCCCCGAGACTGGGTGCTGCCGATCTTTCTCGTGGTGGTGGCGGCCTTCGGCCTGTTCATCAGCTTCCCCTTCGAGGCGATGGTGGCCCTGGCGCTCGGCTACCTTGTCACCCTGCCGATCGGCGCGGCGCAGTATCGCCGCCGGGCCAAGGCGGAGGGGCAGGGCTCCCCCTCGCTCGCGGCCGCCGACGAGGCCGCCGAGCCGGTGGGACCTGTGCACGATCGCGCCGTGGACATCTGACGCGCGGCGCTGTCGCTTTCCGGTCGTCTTCGGTTAGGTTGGACCCTGCCTGGAGTTTTCGTCCGGGCGCGGTTCGCGCGGAGGCAGGGCGATGCTCGAGGAATTCAAGAAGTTCGCGCTGCGCGGCAACGTCGTCGACTTGGCGGTAGGCGTCATCATCGGTGCCGCCTTCGGGGCGATTGTCACCTCGGCGGTGCAAGATCTGTTCATGCCGATGATCGGCGCGATCACCGGCGGATTGGATTTCTCGAACTACTACATCGCCCTTTCGTCGAGCGTGCAGAAGGGCGCGGCTTATGCGGATGCGAAGAAGCAGGGCGCCGTGATCGGCTACGGCCAGTTCATCACGGTCGCACTGAACTTCGTCATCGTCGCCTTCGTGTTGTTCCTCGTGATCCGGGCCATGAACCGCCTCGTGAGCAAGGAGCAAGCCAAGCCGGACGCCGTGGCCCAGGTCCCGGCCGACGTGAAGCTCCTCTCAGAGATCCGCGATATCTTGGCGACGAAGCCGACGGTCTGACGGATCTAACGTGCTTCGCTGGGCTTCGGGGCTGCGCCGAGGTCGCCCAGCAGGCCCTCGAGCGCCTGCTCGACCGCGACCGTGCCTTCTTCGTGTGTCTTCAGCCGCACCTCGAGCCGCTTCAGCTGCGGGGCGAAAGCCTCCGGGGCGGCCGGATCGCCGAGATAGTCCGGAACCGTCTCTCCGGTGGTGAACACCGTCCGCAACTGCTGGCCGAGATGATCGCGCACCGGCTCGGGGAGGGCCGGTTCGAGCGTGGACTCGTCTGACATTTTTTGGGTATCCCTCGCGTCCATCGACAAATTCATACCCACGCAACGCGTGCCGGAGAGAGTAACGGCCGAGATCGGCAAGTGTTGCACGGTCCATCGCTCAAGGGCTCTCCGGCGAAGACCGGGATGAACAGGTCCAGATAGAAAAAGGCCTCCGGCGAGGGAATCGCCGGAGGCCCCGATCAATCACCGCACCGAAGGCGCGGGGGAGAGTCTTAGTCGATCACTTCGACGATGCGGTGGCTGCGATCGACCAGCACCGGGCGTTCGTTGACGACGGTGTAGCGAGCGCCGCGGGCGTTGTACTCGGCCGGGACCTCGTAATAGGTCACGCCCGAGCTCGGCAGCACGGCGCCGACGCGGACGTCGCCGTTGTAATCGTAGGACGAGCGACGCTCGCGGGTCACGTACTGGCGGAAGCGGGGGCGGTCATCGACGCCCAGGATGCCGCCGACCGTACCGGTGGCCGCGCCGACGGCACCGCCAACGATCGCGCCGACCGGGCCGGCCGCATCCGCACCCTCTTGAGCGCCGCGCTCTGCGCCACGGACCAGGCCCTGCGCTTGGGCGGCAATGGGCAGGCTGAGGGCGATCGCGGAGGCGGCGAGAAGGGTCTTGAAGTTCATCGTGTGGCTCCTGAACGAGTATCCCGCGACGCTGTGAAGCGCTGCCGGGTTCAGGGCAGTAACGTCCAACTCTCGGAAGGGATGCGTTGAAAATTCCGGGAAGGACGGGGATGGACCGCATCGTCCGGGGCACGCGGCTCCGAGATTCTCGATCAGGCGTCCCTTCCCGATCAGGCTTCCTTGGGCATCGCCGACTGGATCAGCCGGTCCGAACTCAGGTCCTCCTCGTCGTAGCCCAGGAGCTCGGCGAGACGCCCGCGGGCGCGGCTGACACGGCTCTTCACGGTGCCGACCTTGCAGCCCATGATCGCGGCGGCCTCCTCGTAGGAGACGCCCTCGGCGCCGACCAGCACCAGGGCCTCGCGCTGGTCCGGCGGCAGCTTGCCCAGGGCCGTCTGCAGGTCCTCGACGTCGAGGCGGTCGCCCTGGTGCGGGGCGGTGGCCAGGCGGGCGGCGTAGGACCCGTCCTGATCCTCGACCTCGCGCACCCGCTTGCGATGGTCCGAGTAGAAGATGTTGCGCAGGATCGTGAACAGCCAGGCGTTCAGGTTCGTGCCCGGCTGGAAGCGTGCGCGGTGCTGCCAACCCTTCAGCAACGTGTCCTGCACGAGGTCGTCGGAACGCGCCGGGTTGCTCGTCAGCGACAGAGCGAAGGCGCGCAGGGACGGCACGGCGGCGAGCAGGCCGTTGCGGAACTCCGGCTCGATCGCCTCGCCGCGCGCCTTCAGGGCGGCTTCCAGCTGCTCGATGAGCTCGGCGAAGCGGGTCGGCTGCTCGTCCGGCGCCAGCCGCTCGTAGACCGTGCGCAGGTGCTCGCCGAGATGGCTGCGGATGTTCGAGGACAGGTTCGGGCGGCCGTCGGCGGAGGCCGACAGGGCGTCATGGGCAGTGTCGGTCACGTCGCGTGTCATGGCTCGTCGTAATCTGGGGCGGTCAGGTTTCGTGTCGGCCCGAGGCGTCCGAGAAGCACCCGCGTGGTCAACTGATGTCTGGCGTTGTAGCGCATCTGGGCCGGCCACGCATCCCGCCGGACAACCGTGGCGGTTATGCGCGGCGCCGCATCAACAGCCGCAGGACGAGGGGACGCGTTCGGAGCGCGGGATCGGCTTGGAACTCGGCCCTTCGGAAGTGCCGCTCTTGGCATCGGCCGGCTTGAGGATGCGCACTGCGCCGTCGCGCAGGGAGAGCACGTGGCCGCGCTCCACGTCGGTCCAGCACTCGTCGCGGGTGAGCGCTTTGGTGGCGATCACCGTGACGACGTCCTTCGCCCCGGTCTCCTGCGCGAAGTCCACCCGCCAGTCCTCGTCCACCAGGGTCGCGGTGCCGAAGGGCGCGCAGCGCGTCAGGTAGCACAGGCGCTTGCCGCAATGGGCGTAGAGGGTGCGGCTGTCCGACAGCAGCATGTTGAAGACGCCGAGGCCGTGCAGCGCGGCGCAGAGATCGGCCACGGCCCGGTCGATGCGCGCCGGGCTCGGCAGGTCCGGCCAGCGCTGCTGCAACTGGTCGAGCATCCAGCAGAAGGCATGCTCGCTGTCCGTGGAGCCCACCGGCTTGAACCAGGTCAAGGGCCACTTCTTCACGCCCTTGAGCTGGCCGTTATGCGCGAAGGTCCAGCGCCGGCCCCACAATTCGCGGCTGAAGGGGTGGGTGTTCTCGAGGTTCACCCGGCCGCGGTTGGCCTTGCGCACGTGGGCGATGACGATGCGGCTCTTGATCGGCGTCCTGCGCAGGAGCTTGGCGAGCTCCGACTGCGCGCTCGGCTCCGGCTCGTGGAAGGCACGGGCGCCGCGTCCCTCGTAGAAGCTGATGCCCCAGCCGTCCGCGTGCGGGCCGGTCTCGCCCCCGCGCCGTGCCAGGGCGGCGAAGGAGAAGCGGATATCCGTGGGCACGTTCGCGCTCATGCCGAGCAATTCGCACATGGAGGTTCAGGGGACTTCGCGTGGGAGGGAGGGGAGGCGTTGCGGGGCGCGGCATCCCTGGAAGGGAGCGCCGGGCCGCCCACTCTAGAGGATTTTCCTGTCCACGGGAGCCGGCAATCCTCCGGAAACGCTGCGAGTCGCGATGAACGATCGGCACTCCTGCAAGCATTCCCGGCTGAAGCGCAGAAGCAGGCCAGGGGCCGCTGAAGGTGCGCCCCCGCGCTTTCACCGCCGGAGGCGATCCTCTAAGCCGCTCCCCGTGCCCCCACTTCCCGGGGCGACGTGGACAGGGTGCCGATGGACCGCGATCCGATCGCCTTCACCTGGCGGACCGCACGGCGGGAACATGCCGCCGCGGTCGGGCTGGCGCTCGGTCTCGGCGGCCCCCTCGCGCTGCTCGCGCTTCTCTGCCTGCGCGATCTCTTCGGCGTCCAGGTGCACGACACCGATCCGACCGGCCCGTTCCTGCGCGTCGCCGCGGCATTGCCCTGGCGTCCCGCCGCCGAGGGCCCCTTCGTGGTCTTGGCCGGTTGGACCCTGCCGCACGCCGAACTCGTGCGCGCGGCCTTCCTCGGGCTCGCCGCGTCCGCCGTCGCCTCGGCCGGTCTCGGCTGGGCCGTGGCCCGCCTGTGCTTCCACGCCCAGGCCCGCACGGTGGCGGCGCTGCAAGGGCGGGTCACCGAGGCGATCCTGCGCGCGCCGCCCGGCGCCCGCGACGAGGCCCGCGCCTTGGCCCAGGCCATGGGCGACCTGCTTGCACGGCTCGACACGCTGTTCGGACTGGCGATCCTGGTCCCGGCCCTGGCGATCGGCAGCGTCGCTCTCGCCCTGGTCCTCGCCGGCCTCGCTGCGCCGCGCCTCGTGCCCACCGTCGCCGCCGGGCTCCTGGCCGCCGGTCTCGCCCGGGCGCTGATCCAGCGGCGGATGCAGGACCGGGCCACCCTGCGCCTCCGGGCCGGTGGGGCCGCCGGACGGGCGCTGTCCGACCTGATCCGGCGCATGCCGGCGGTGCGAGCTCACGGGGCGGCGGCCTTCGAGCGCGGGCGCCTTGCCGCCAAGGGCGCCAGCACCCGCGACGCCCTCGAGGCCTCGGAATCCGCCTTGGCCTATGCTCGCGCGCCCTCCATGGCGTTGACGATCTTGCTGCCGGCGATCGTCGTCGCGGTGGCGTTGTGGCGCGGCCATGACGGTACCACGGCCCCGGTGGAGCCCGGGGCGCTGCTGGCCGCCGCCGGCGGCTTCGCCCTCGCGGTGGTGGCCCTGACCGTGACTCTCCGGATGGCGAGCCTGCATCGCGTTCTCGCTGGACCGTTCCGCGACGTCGCCGTCGCCGTGCCGTCGTTGGAAGGTCGTGCGCCGGCGCGACCCAGCACGGTGATGGCCCTGCCCGAGGCGGGCGCCCTGGTGGCACAGGGAGTCGGAGCCTACGATCCCGTCACCGGCGAGCGCCTGGCCGGCGTCGACGCCACCCTGCCGATGCCGGGCCACGTCGCCATCCTGGGCGAGCGCGGCAGCGGCAGCCGGGTCCTCGCCGCGATCCTGGCCGGACAGCTCGAACCCTCCGCCGGCGTGGTCACCTACGGCGGTATCGATCTTCGCGCCTTCGCACCGGAGGAGCGGGCCCGGCGCATCGCCCTGGCCGGTGCGGAGGCGATCCTCATCGAGGGGACCCTGCGCCAGAACATCCTCTACGGCGCCGCCGGGACCACCGACCCGGATGACCTCATCGCCACCCTGCGGATCACCGGCCTCGACGCCTTCGCCTATGCGCGGGGGCTGGAAGGTACCGTCGATCCGGCTGCCGAGCCGGAGGTCGCCCGCGCCGTGGTGGCCGCCCGGCGGGCGGTCCGCGAGGCGCTTGCCGCCGACAAGGCCGGGCGCCTGGTCGAGCCCTTCGATCCGGCCCGCTACAATCACCAGGCCACGGTGGGCGAGAACATCCTCTTCGGCGAGCCGGTGGGGCCGGCCTTCGCGCCGGATCACATCGCGGCACACCCGTATCTGCGCGCCGTCCTGGAGGCGGAGAGCCTGAGCCGCCCCCTCACGGAGATCGGCCTCCAAGTTGCCCGCAGCCTCGTGGAGATCTTCGCCGACCTGCCCGACGACCATCCGCTCTTCGAGACGTTCTCACTGTTCCCGGCGGCCGAGCGCGGCTTCTTCGAGGACCTCGTCGGACGCCAGCCCGAGGCCAAGGGCTGGCGGCGCGGCCCGGCCGGTCAGCGCGACCGCAAGCGCCTGATCGGCTTGGCCCTGCGCTACAGCGAGACCCGGCACCGCTTCGGCCTCATCGACGCCGGCTTCGAGGAGCGCCTGGTGGACGCCCGCCGCTCGTTCGCGCGCCTGATGCCGGCCCACCTGCGGGGAAGTGTCGAATTCTACGATCCGACGCGTCTCACCGCCGCCGCGAGCCTGGAGGAGAACATCCTGTTCGGCCGCATCAACGGCGAGGAGGCCGGCGCCGAGGCGCGGGTGCGGGCCCTGGTGCGACGGGTGCTCGCCGATGGCGGCCTGGAGCCGGCCGTCTATCGGCTGGGCCTCGAGAGCCGCGTCGAGCCCGGTCTTGCCGGCGGGGGCGCCAGCCTCGGCGAGAACGCCATCGGTCCGCGCGAGCGCATCGCCATCGACCTCGCCCGCTGCCTCGTGCGCCGGCCGGACATCGTCGTCGTCGCCATCGCCCTGGAGGACCGGAAGGGCGACGAGATCCGCACCCGCCTCGCGGCCCTGCGCGCGGCCCGTGCGGGTCGGGGGCTGATCGTCTGTCTGCCGGATGCCGAGGCTCTCACCGGGGTCGAGCCCTTCGACGCGGTGCTGCGCATCGAGCGCAACACGGTCCTGGCCGGCTGATCGAAGGGGAAGATCGAGCCGTCGGACGGGTTCCGGGGCCTTCCCCTATTGCGGCCCCATTGGGATGCGATAGGCAGGAGCGTGTGCATCGTGCACGGGCGTCCGCCCGCCAGCGGACGGATCGCTCTTCGGGACCACGCATGGTCTTCCTGTTCCGGGCTCCGCTCCGCCGCGCGGCGTCAGCCCTTCTCGCCCTCGGGGCACCGATCCTGGCCCTCGGCGCCGTGATCGCGGCGTCGCCGGTCTCGGCCGAGCCGTCCAAGGCCTTCGCCCCGATCCCGGCTGCGACCCTGGCGCTGATGCAGGCCCGCGGCACCACCGCGTCGGCTCCGGTGCTGTTCCGGGCCTACAAGAAGGAATCGGAGATCGAGGTGTGGAAGCGGGGCGGCAACGGCCGCTTCGTCCACGTGAAGACCTTCCCGATCTGCCGCTGGTCGGGCCAGCTCGGTCCCAAGCGCAAGAGCGGCGACCGCCAGACCCCCGAGGGGTTCTACACGGTGCCCCAGCGCCAGATGAACCCGAACTCGCGCTACTACCTCTCCTTCGACGTCGGCTACCCCAATGCCTACGACCGGGCGCACGGCTCCACCGGCTCGGCCGTGATGGTGCATGGGGTCTGCTCGTCGATGGGCTGCTTTGCCATGACGGACCAAGTGGTGGGCGAGATCTACGCCATCGCCCGGGAGGCCTTCGCCGGCGGCCAGTCCGCCTTCCAGTTCCAATCCTATCCCTTCCGGATGACGGCCCTGAACATGGCCCGGCACCGGACCGACCCGAACATCGATTTCTGGCGCCAGCTCAAGGAGGGCGCCGACCGGTTCGAGGCCATCGGCGAGGAGCCGGCCGTCGGCGTTGTCGCCGGCCGCTACACCTTCGCGCCGGCGAAGGATCTGGCCAAGGAGGCCCAGGTCGTCGCCTATCACCGGGCGGAGGAGGCGCGCATCGCCACCCTGGTGGAGGAGGGAAGCGCGGCCGTGCGCACCACCTATTCCGATGGGGCGCAGCACCCGTTCTGGGCGGCGCTCGCGGCCAAGGGGGCTCCGCTCGGCGATGTGAGCCGGCCCGAGGCCCTCGCCTATGCGGGCCAGGAGGTGGTGGTCATCGCGGCCCGGCCACGTCCGGTCCAGGTGGCCGAGGCTGTCTGGTCGCGCTGGATCGCGCCGGACTCGCTCCTGTCGCGGACGCGGATGCCGAACTTCGTTCCCTCCTATGAGCGCGCGGCGCCGCTATTCGCGCCGATCGGCACGGCTGCCCTCGGGCTGCCGGCCTACCCGGTCGCCTGGCCGAGCCTGATCCGGCTCAGCCTGTCGGGCGACCTCCCATACCCCGCGATCGCTTCGGCCCGGGGCCCCATCGACGTCCTGGCGCAGCGGTGAACCGGGCTGGTGGCCGGGTCGACACAGTTCGCCGACGAAACTCTGCGTCGCCCGCATCTCTGCCCGACCATGTGCGGGCTCGCACATCGGGCTCGGGGGCGGCTTACTACCTCAAAGCAGTTCCACTTCGATCCCGGCACACGCCTATCGCCGACCAGCGAGGATTGGATCGCGCCGGTGCGACGAAGGGCACCCGATCCGCGTTGGGATCGGGGCACATGGTAATCGAACGATGACCTTCTCCTCCCGTCCCTCCGCGGATGACGGCCTCACCCTCACCTTCTGGGGTGTGCGCGGTTCGACGCCCGTCAGCGGCCCGGATTATACCGAGTTCGGCGGCAGCACGCCCTGTCTCGAGATCCGGTGTGGCGAGCGCCTGTTCCTGCTCGATGCGGGCTCGGGACTGAATGCCTGCGGGCGCCATCACCGCGATGCGATGCCCAAGGAGATCGACCTCCTCTTCAGCCACCTGCACTTGGACCACACCGCCGGGCTGCCGTTCTTCAAGCCGGTGGTGCTCGACCCGGAGCGGACCCTCAACACCTATTGCGGCAACCTCGACGGGGAGAGCGCCGCGGGTGCCCTCGACCGGCTGTTCTCGCCGCCGCTGTTCCCCGTCACGCTCGACATCATTCCGTGCCGGCTGGCCCATCACGGCTTCAGGGCCGGCGAGCGGTTGACCTTCCCGGACGGCGCCACCGTCGACACGATCCTCCTCAACCATCCGCAGGGGTCGGTGGGCTACCGCTTCGAGCATGCGGGCCGGCGGCTCTGCGTGATCAGCGACATCGAGCACAGCGACCCGTGGCCGGACACGGCCCTGATGGACTTCGTGCGGGACGCCGACCTCGTGGTCTATGACGGCATGTTCACCGAGGGCGAATACCCGGTCTGCCGGGGCTGGGGCCACTCGACCTGGCAGAAGGGCGTGGAACTGGCGCAGGCCGCCGGGGTGAAGGCGCTCGCCATCATCCACCTCCACCCCTGCCACACCGACGCGATGCTGCGCAGCGTCGAGGCCGACATGCAGGCGGAGATGCCCACCGCCTTCATCGCCCGCGAGCGCCAGACCGTGGCCGTGGGCGAGCCGGTGCGGAGCGCACCCACGCTGGCGCTTGCACGCTCCGCCTGAGGCGCGGGATCCCTCGCCGAGAGGAGAAGAATCCCACCTTCGATCAGGCGGCTTCCTCGCGCCCGACGCGGCTGTGGCGCCGGCTCCAGGCGAAGTAGATGACGAGGCCGATGGCGAGCCACACGAACAGGCGCAGCCAAGTCTCCCCGTCCAGCGAAACCATCATGGCAAAGCAGCTGAGGATGCCGAGGATCGGCACCAGGGGCACCAGGGGCGTGCGGTAGTCGCGCCGCGCATCCGGCTGGGTCCGGCGCAGGATGATGACGCCGACGCAGACGAGGATGAACGCGAGCAGCGTGCCGATGCTCGTCATATGGCCGAGCTGGGAGATCGGCAGGAAGCCGCCGAGCGCGCTGGTGAACACCATGAAGAACAGGTTCGAGCGGTAGGGCGTCTTCCAGGTCGGATGGATCTTGGAGAAGAAGCCCGGCAGAAGCCGGTCCTGGCTCATGGAATAGAACACCCGGCTCTGGCCCAGCAGCAGCACCAGGATCACGGTGGAGAAGCCCGCGATCACCCCGAGGGTCACGAGGCTGCGCAGCCACGGGAACGGCGTCTGGGCGATGGCGGTGTTCACCGGGGCGGCATCGCCCTTCATCTGGTCGTAGTGCACGAGGCCGGTGAGCACACCCGCGAAGGCGATGTAGATCACGGTACAGATGGCCAGCGACCCTAGGATGCCGATCATCATGTTGCGCTGGGGGTTCTTGGCCTCCTGCGCCGCCGTCGAGACCGCGTCGAAGCCCACATAGGCGAAGAACACGACGCCGGCGCCACGCATGATTCCGCTCCAGCCGTACTCGCCGAAGGTGCCGGTGTTCTCGGGGATGAACGGAACGTAGTTCTGCGCCTTGATGTAGAACAGGCCGACCCCGACCACGACCGCCACCACGGCGAGCTTGATCATCACCACGACGGCGTTGACCCGGGCCGACTCGCGGATGCCGATCATCAGGAGTGCCGAGGCCGCCACGATGATGAGGATCGCCGGTAGGTTGACGAGGCCATGCGCCATCGTGCCGTCCGCGAGCTTGTAGGTCTCGAAGGGCGAGTTCACGAGGCTGGGCGGCAGGTTGATCCCGAGCGTGTCGCGCAGGAAGCGGGTGACGTAGCTCGACCAGCTCACCGAGACGGTGGCGGCGCCCACGGCGTATTCGAGCACGAGGTCCCAGCCGATGATCCAGGCCACGAACTCACCCATGGTCGCGTAGGCGTAGGTGTAGGCCGAGCCCGCCACCGGGATCATGCCGGCGAGCTCGCTGTAGCACATGCCCGCGAAGGCGCAGGCGATGGAGGCGATGGCGAAGGAAATCACCACCGCAGGGCCCGCGTGCTCGGCCGCCGCGATGCCGGTGAGCGAGAACAGGCCGGCACCGATCACGGCGCCGATGCCGAGCGCGATGAGGCTCCAGGGACCGAGGGTGCGCGAGAGCTTGTGCTCGCCGCCCTCCGCGTCGCTGTTCAGCCGTTCCAGCGATTTCGTGCGCGTGAGGTCGCCCGCCAGGCCTGCCGCCATGGGTTGATCCTATCCTGGTCTGAAGCGGCCGGGCCGCCCGGTGTTGCGCGCGGTCCCGGAGGACGATGGCAAGGGTGTCATCTGAGCAAGGCGCGATCTTGGGGTTTGCTCGATGCGGTGGCAAACGGTGAATGACGACACCAGCAGGTTTCGGGCCGCGCGCCCGTCACGGACGCGTGATCGTCGCCTCGCCCGCTGCTGCGTCGGCGCCGTCGATCAGCGGGCGGAGTATCGCCCGCGCCCGTGCGGTGGTGGCCGGGCCGGCCGTGCCCGGCATTCCGGCCTCGAAGGGGGGTGCCGGGGCATATTCGGCCACGAGCTGGCTCGTACGGGCCGCCTCGGACCCGGCGAGGCGTGCCGAGAGCGCCAGGGCGAAATCGAGCCCCGCCGAGATGCCCGCCGCCGTGACGCGGTTGCGGTCGACGACGACGCGTTCATCCACCGGAATGGCACCGAGGCGCGGCAGCACGCGGTCGCGCACGCACCAGTGCGAGGTGGCGCGGTAGCCCTGCAGCAGACCGGCCGCTCCAAGGATCAGGGAGCCGGTGCAGACGCTGGTGATCCAGCCGGCCCGTGCCGCCCGGTCCCGCAGGAAAGCGAGAGTGCCGGAATCGCGCATCTGTGCGGGCGTGCCGTCGCCCCCAGGCACGAACAGCACATCTAGGTCGCGCGGGCAGGTCTCGAAGCTGTCGTCGGCGACAACCGCCAGACCGGTATCCGAGAGGACTGGCCCAGACGCCCGCGCCACGAGGTGCAGCCCGCCTCCGGCGATCCCGGAGAGGAGAGCCTGCGGGCCGACGAGGTCCAGCGCGGTCATGCCCGGGTAGAGCAGCATCGCGATGCGCAGCGGCCGGACCGACGACGGCGACCCGTCAGACGTCCCCATCGCGCGCGAGCCGGCGGCAGCCAGTGCAGCGGCGCCCGCAAGTCCTGTCGCCGCGACCGCACGGCGCGTCGGGCCGGGCGGTCGGCTCACGCGGTCGGCCTAGCCTCGAAGGACTCGATCGCCTTGATGATCGTCGCCGCTCGGTATGGCTTGGTGAAGAACACGCTGCCCTCGATCAGGCGAGGCGGCGTCTGCGAGAAGCCCGTGGCGTAGATGACTGGCAGGTCGGGGCGTAGGGTCCGCGCGGCCTCGGCGAGCTGCCACCCGTCCATGAGACCGGGCAGCCGAATGTCGGTGAACAGGATGTCGACGGAGGCCTCGGCCTTCAGGATCTTGATGGCGATCTCGGCGGTGGCGGCCTGGAAGACCACGAAGCCGGCATCCTCCAGATCGGCGGTTATGACTTCGAGCAGCAGAGACTCGTCTTCCACCATCAGGATTCGTGATTTGGGAGATCCGCTCATCGTCGTGGCGTTCCGTCAGGCGTAGCCGAGGCGTGGCGCGCGACCGGTTCGTGTCACCTCTCCACCGGAATGGGAGGACGATAGCTCGGTTCGGTCACGTGGCAAGTAGATCCATACTGTCGTGCCTCGCCCGGGTTCGCTGTTGATCTCCACGTGTCCGTCAGACTGTTTGGCAAATCCGAAGACCTGACTCAGACCGAGGCCGGTACCCTCGCCCACCGCCTTGGTGGTGAAGAACGGCTCGAAGGCCCGGGCGAGGATCTCCGGGGCCATGCCTCGGCCGCTATCCTCGACCGCGATGGCGACGTGGTCGACACCCTGCAGGGCAGGGATCATCCCGGCCTCGGCGGCCGGGACGTTGCGGGTGCGGATCACCGCGTGGCCACCTTCCTGGATCGCGTCGCGGGCATTCACCGCGAGGTTCAAAAGGGCGTTCTCCAACTGATTGGCATCGACGCAGACCGGCCAGACCTGGGCGGAGAGGACCATCTCGGGGGGCTCCACCGTACCGAGGGCCCCGCGTAGGAGTGCCGCCAGATCGCGGATCAGACGGTTGGGGTCGACCCGCACCGGCTGCAGCGGCTGACGCCGGGCGAAAGCGAGCATCTTCTGGACCAGGGCCGCCGCCCGCTCCGCTCCCGTCAGGGCTCCGCGCAGGGAGTGCCGCGCGCCGCTCTCGGCGGGCAGGAAACGCTCGATCCGGTCGAGGTTGCTGATGACGACGCCGAGCAGGTTGTTGAAGTCGTGGGCGACGCCTCCAGTGAGGGACCCGATGGCGTCCATCTTCTGGCTCTGGCGCAGCATCTCCTCCGCCCTGTCGCGCTCGGCATGGGCCTCGTGCAGGGCGGCGAGCGCCTCGTCGCGCTCGCGCACGCGGGCCAGCAGCTCGGCGTTCGCGGTGCGCAGCTGCGCGGGCGAGGGCAGGGCCAGGGCCCGGGGCAGCAGAACCCAGAGCAGGATCGCGGTCACGATCGAGGCTGCGGCCGTGACCGCCTTGACCGCCGCCTCGGCCGCGTAGTCTGGAACCCACAGGGTCCAGATCTCGAAGACATGGGTGGTGCCGCAGGCGAGAATGAACAGGGCGAAGGCCCAGAACATCCACCCGAAGACGAGGTCACGCCGCCGGGTCACGAAGACGCCGAGAGCGATCGGGATGGTGAAGTAGGCGAGGGCGATGATCGCGTCCGAAACCACATGGGTCCAGATCAGCTCCGGCCGCCAGAGCAGGCAGATCCCGTGGGGCGCCAGGCTGGTGCGGTCGAGGAAGCCGTTCAGGATCTCGAGCATGGCGGGTCTCGAAGGGTCATGGGGTCCGTCGCTTCGGACAAGTTTTGCGCGACGGGAGCGATGCAGGGACACCTATAGCCTGAAGTCCGACCGTCGTCTTCGACAAAAGCGCGCGTCGACTGTGAGCTTTTTCGGTCCAACTCTGTGATGGACGTCGATATAGTGTGGCCGCGCACGCTGAGATTGCGCGATCACGGCGCCGCGATGGCCGGTTTTCGGAAGTATCGATGGACGGGATGGCGCCGCAACCCAGCGAAGATCCGTTGATCTCTCCGCCTCGCCAGCTGACGCATGCCCGGTTCTACGACTTCCAAAGGGCATACGTGCGCGATCGTCTGCGAACGCGCGGAGTCGAACGACATTTCCGCTTCCCGGAAAGATCTTGCCGGGAAGGTCCGGATTTCACCGACGATCATGGTCCGGACGGCAGGATCGTCCGGTACCCGGCCGGGCTATTCCACCACGACCTTGTAGGTCTGGCCCGTCCGCAGGATGGCGCCGCGCTCCAGGCCGTTCAGCACGAGGAGGCGCTCCACCGGCTTGTCGGGAACGACCATGCGCTGCGCCAGGGTCTCGACGGTCTCGCCGGCGCCGGCCGTCACCACGACGAGGCGCAGGGGCCGCAGGGT
Organism: Methylobacterium sp. Leaf104; assembly: GCF_001422885.1. Classification (GTDB taxonomy): domain Bacteria; phylum Pseudomonadota; class Alphaproteobacteria; order Rhizobiales; family Beijerinckiaceae; genus Methylobacterium. The sequence continues at coordinate 111,639 of NZ_LMMZ01000038.1, forward strand.
CCGGGCCTCGGCCGGATCGATCGCGGACAGGCTCTCGGTCCAGCGTCGGAAGGCGCCGTCCGGATCGGTGCCACCCTTGGCCGCCATGATCATCCGGAAGGTGGTCTCGCCGACCCGGATCACGGCGAGGCGGAAGGTCCAGTCCTTGCCGCGGGACAGGGCCGTGGCCGCCGGGTAGCCGGCGACCATCCGGTTCTCCAGGGAGCCGGGTTCGACGACGTCGTTCCAGGTCGCCTTCAGCACCTCGTCGAGGCCCTGGCCCGGATTGCTCTCGACCTGGTCGAAGAGCAGGCGCCGGCTGCCCTCTCCGGTGGTGCCGAGGACCGCGTTGCGGGTGTTCTCGATGGAGAAGCCCTCCGGCACCTCGAAGGCGATGCCGAGGGCGGGATGGAGGAACTTGCGCCCGCGCACGACGCCTTCGCCCGGGTTGTCGCCGTAGGCGATGCCGTCGATGGCCGCGAGGTAGCGCGCGCGTTCATCGACACCCAGGCCCGGCGCACCGATGAGGCGGGCGGCGCGGGTCACCAGGGTGATCCGCTCGGTGGTGCCCGGATGGGTCGCCAGCATGTCGGGCTCACCGGCCATACCGGTGCCGGTCTTCAGGGCCGTCGTCCGGTTGAGCGCCGTGAGGAAGCGCCCGGCGCCGAAGGGATCGTAGCCGGCCCGCGCAAGGGTGCGCACGCCGACGCTGTCGGCCTCGAGTTCCTGGTCGCGCGAGAACCGCGCCAGGGCGAATTTCGACTGGCTCTGGAGCTGAGCGCCTGTCACGGGGTCATTGAGCACGTCGGCCACGACCTTGCTCACCAGCTGCGAGCGCAGCGCCAGCTCGGTGCGCGCCGTGGCGTGGCGCAGGGTGACGTGGGCGATCTCGTGGGCGAGGACCGCCGCGACCTCGGAGGTGTCGCTCGCCAGCGCCAGCAGGCCCCGGGTGACGTAGAGCCGGCCGCTCGGCAGCGCGAAGGCATTGATCACAGGCGAGTCGAGCAGGGTGACGGCATAGGTCTCCTCCGGCCGCTCCGTCGCCTTGACAAGGCGGTCGGTCACGTCGCTGACGAGCCGGAGCGTGGCCGGGGACCGGTACTCTCCGCCGAAGGAGGCCACCAGCTTGGCGTGGTCGGCATCGGAGGCGGTCCGCTCGCGTCCCGTGGTGCGCGGAGCTTCTCGGGGCACGGCCAGCGCCGCCTTCTGCACGACGGCGCCAGTCTGGTCGCCGATGCAGCCCGAGAGGAGCAGGCCGAGGAGCGGCCAGGCGGCGGCGCGGACGCCGAGCCGGGGCCGGCCAGCAAGCGAAGGGGTGGCCGTCGTGCGCATCGTGAGGCGGAGGATCGAACCCATGCCGTTCAGCGCCGCTGCGCCTGCTCCCCGTCCAGTACTTCGATCATGTCGGCACTCGCGATGTCGAGGGTCGGGCCGCGCCAAGCCTCCAGCACCCCCCGAACCCGGACGTGCCGCCCGCGCAGGGAGGCCGCACTCAAACCACGTTCCTGCAAGGCGCGCCAAGTGCGTTTCGACACGGTCACCGTGAGCCCGTCCTCGCCCCGGCGCGCGAAGTCGAGATAGGTGCGGCGCGGGCGCTCCCCGACCCACAGCACGGGACCCTGGGCCACGACGAAGCGGCCGAGACTGTTCCGCAGGGCAGCCCCATCCCGGACGTCCGGGACGGCTCGGCGCCAGAGGCCGCTGCCACTCCGTCGCGCTCCGGCCTCGACCGCCAGGAGGGCTGGCCGGCACAAGGTGTCCCGTTCTCCCGCATCGACCGCGACGAGGCCGAGCGCCACCAGCCCGGCCGCGAGGTCGGGCGCCGCCTCCGCCGCGGGCTCGATCTCCACCGCATCGACGTGGGACCGGCCCCACCGATCGATCTCGCCCCGGGCGACCAGGGTCAGGGGGCGTCCGCTTCGGGCGAGGAGCCAGGCATGGGCTTCGGCCGCGATCTCGGGGGCATCCGACCAGCGGACGCCATCGAGCACCGCCTTGGCGCCCGAGGCCATCATCAACTCGCCCCGCGGACCGAGGCCGGCGAGACGGTCCTCCCGCGCCGGCGCCGCCAGGCACTCGGGCGCGGCCGCGCCGGCCGGCCCGGGCAGTCCCGCGCAGACGCCCAGGACGATGCCGAGGAGCCAGGCCCCTCCGATGGAGGGCGATCGTCGCCGTGCGATCGTCACGAATCCAGGCCCCCGACCGATGCTGCGAATCCCTCGCCATTGTCGTCCCGCACGGGATGGAGACAAGGAAGGGGACGGGATCGGAGGTCGGTTCACGCCGCATTGCGGCAAGATGGCCACAGCAGAACCCCGGGCACGGTAGGACGGTGGCCACGGGCGAACGAAACCGCGAGAGTCTGGCGCTGCGGACCGGCGCTTCGGAATGTCCGCGCCCGGTTGGCGGCTTCGGGCGATGATGCTAGGAACGCCCTCGGTGAGTCTCCGTAGCTCAGCTGGACAGAGCACAGGTTTCCTAGATCACAATTGGGCGTCGCGAGGGGAAACCACGCGGCGGATCCGCTCAAATTCGGGGAACGCTCAACGTTCGCCTCTGGCGCGCGTAGCCAATCCCGAGCCAAGCCCGGCTCCCGCTCCGGCGGGCACCGGGACGGTGTAGAGACTAGACGGGCGGCACCTAAGGGCCTCGGCGACGGGGCCTATGGTGGAGGGATAGTCCAGACCACGAACGCGCCCCCTTCGGGAGCGCGGCGGCGGAAGCCGAAGTGGGATGAAACCTGGGGTCGCAGGTTCGAGACCTGCCGGGGACGCCACCATGTTTTAAGCCCTTGTCCGGGCTGACACACGGCCAATGCGCTTCGCTCGCACGCGGCCGGTCAAGCCATCGTGCTGGCCTCGAGTCGTCCTTCGGCCCGGAGGCAACGGCTGCCTCCTGAGGAATCCGCGGGCCAACCTTCCTCCGCCCGCAGTGGCTGTAGACAATTCCGACAGAATCCACCTCACCGCGCACGTCTGCGAATAGACCGCACAAGTCCTCGGCGGTTTGAGGTCCGGAACGTTGTTCGCAAACAGAATCACGTCCGGTGCATGCCTCGCGATCCGAGGGTTGCTGCTGCTCTTGCCTGATCCGACGGGTGCTCAAATATTCAAGACGCCGGAACGCGACGGTCCTGCCGGCTGAATGCCGGTTCGTTCGACCGGCCCGAAACGCCATCGTGGCGGACGGTTCTCCCGTGCCTGTCGCCCAGGCCGGGCCTGCCGACTCCCTTTCGAGCCCGATCGATCAGGGCTGTCGCGCTCAGTACGCGCCCTTGCCGGTCGCCCGGCTTCCGGGCGTCAGCTCGAATTTCTCAGAGCCTGGATCGGCGAACCGGGGATCGGCGTAGCTCTCGCCGGGGCCGAGGGTCATGGACCAGTTGTTGAACAGGTGGGTGGCCTTGTCCTGCAGGTGGAAGACGTTGCCGGTGTGGTAGCCACCTTCCCGCTTGAACACGCTGTCGCCTGAGTTCAGGCTGACGATGTTGTCCGCGATGCTGAAGGCATCCGGCGCCGGATCCGCGTCGAGGTAGAAGATGCCCATCGCCTTGGAGCCCGCCACGGTCGCCACGATGGTATTGCGCCGGACGGACACGCGATTGAAGCCGACGGCGAACTGACCCCCGCCGTTGTGCGGGTTGAAGAAGGGCTTGTCGTGCAGGTTGAGCACGACATTGAAGGCGATGTCGACGTTCTGGATGACGTCCCCCTTCCGTCCGCCCAGTTCCATGAAGCCGACGCTGTCCGCGCACCAGTTATGATGAACTCGGAGTTCCGAGACGGATCCGAACAATTCGATGCAGCCTCCGTCCTCGCCGTAATCGTCACTCGGCGCCGCGTTGCGGAGGAACCGGTTGTGGGCGACCTCGTGTCCGGTTCCTGCCACCAAGACCCCGTTGGCGCCGTAATCGTCGTCGGGCTGGACGGATTTCGGTGTCACTTTCACCATCGTGAGGTCGTGGATGACGTTGTTGAGCACGCGCCCCTGGCTACCGAGCAGTCCGACGCCGATGCCGACGCGGGTGATCTCGCTGTTCTGCACGGTCACGCCGACGGTGTCCTTGGGTGCCGCCACACCGTACCGGTTCGTGTCGGTGATGAGCAGCCCGTCGATGACCGTGTGCGACCCGACCGTCAGGGCGTCGGCGTAAGCTGCGGCGGCGCCGGTGATGCGGGGCGGCGGCCCCTTTCCGGACGGCCGCACGACGATGGGTTCGTCGGCCGAGCCGACGGCTCGCATGACCACCGGACCGTTGATGACGGTGCCGGCCGGAATCAGAATGGTCGTTCCGGCGGGATAGACCTCGGCGAGGCCCCGGGCATCCGTGACGGTGACGGTGCTTCCGGACTGCGCCGGCCCAGGGCGAAATGCGAGCAGGACGGCCATGGGACCGGCCACGAGGATGGTTCTGCCCATCATTGCCATTCACGATCCTCGATCTCGAGCGCTGTCACCCGCGCTTGAAGGTCCGGAAGCCGTCCGGTCACGACTGGGGCGTCGCCCGGGTCCGCGTCGTGTGGGAGGACGGGAGAGGTATGCTAAGCGCCAAGCGACCAATACGACCTTGCGTGATCGACTGCCAGTTTCGTCTTTGCGGCAAGGGTAAGCGGATGGTTGTCCGACTTTTCGCACGACGGATCCTAGATCCGTGACGTTCCGCTCGACGTCGGAGTGGGCGTGCCCTTTTCGGATACGGATCAGCCTTCAAGCCCGTCGGCAATACACACAAAGACCAGTGGCGCACGACGATCGTTGCCGGAGCAGTTTTTCCGACCTGTATCCAAGCCGATCGGCCGCCTGACATCGACCGAGTTCCACCGAAAGGTGAGTCAGGGCACTGCCCGAAAGCGAGCGGTACGGCGCAGGTCTCGTTCTCCCGTGGTCTTGGCTCCGAATCTCCTGCTCGCGAGAAAATATTTGATTCACAATTGTAAATAACAAAGTTAAATACTTGTTTTAGGTAAAATTTCATAGCTATCTATAATTTCTAATTCTTTCAATGACTTAATTTCACGAATTTCGGCTATTCATACAGTCATCTTGAATAGGAATTTATGGATTTAGATTCATCAGAAAAAGTCTTCCTTTTTCCTCTACTCGAAAGATGTAATTCCGTTTAATCGAATCTTTAATTTGTGTTTTCGCATAGATAATCATCGCTCTTGGCGAGAAAAGTTCCGTCCAGGGACAATAGAAATTTGAGACTCTTACGTATTCGGACCGACCGCTCAGCAGAGATTTCTATTGCGCGATAAAATCATGTGAGTCATTGGAGCAAATCGGCTGTTCGAATGACACAGAATCGATTGGGGTCGGTAGTCGCCTGAGCATTCGAAAGCGACTGTAGGAGAAGGAAGCATTTCAGATCGCGTCATATCTTCAGGTGTATTCCGGTGAACACTCGATCGGATGTGAGGTCGAAGACGGTCGGCCTTCCAGCCGGCGCCATCTGTGGGCGCGGCAGATATTCCAAGCAATATCTCTAAGAAAATCAGGTTTGGATCGGGTGTTTCCATATCGAAATTCCTGAGCGTGGTCTTATTTTTGGACATGGCAGGCATGTAGAACAATGAAGCGGGCCGGTGTAAATCCAAAAATAATCGATAATATACAGTATATGAGAGGGATTGCGGCTCTCCTGGTCGTTTTCTCCCATGCTCTCGACGAGCGATATTCTGCGCTTGGTGCATTGGGTGTCGGGATATTTTTCGTGATCAGCGGCTTCATCATGACTGTTACCGCGTGGGATTCCTTCGCGACAGAGGATGCGCCGCGCGAATTTTTTTGCTGCGGCGAGTCCAGCGGGTCTTTCCTCTGTATTGGATAGCTTTGTCGATCAAGATCCTTATCGATAGTCGACAGAAGGACATCGTTTGGGCGACAGGCTCGTATCTCCTGCTCCCTGTCTTCTCCCCCAGCGGTTTGATCGAGCCTATCCATGGGGTCGGCTGGTCACTCGTCTGGGAGATGGTTTTCTACTATGTCTTTGCCTTGTCTCTGTCGCTCCATCGTAGATCAGGTTTCGCTCTGATCCTGTCGACATTGGTCTTCCTGACCTTTGTCGGGTACCTGACGACATTCAGAAGCGTTGCCTGGCATGGCAGTTCGATTTTCCTGCTGTTTGCATTGGGAATCGTCATCGGCATCGTCACGCAATCTTCGTTCGTCGATCGATCGCGGCATAGCCTCCTTGGGGCAGGCCTGGCCCTTGCGGCGCTGGCGATCGGCATCGCGATCATCGTGTTCCAGATCAGAGACGGCTGGTTCGAGTTCCTCGAACTTGTCTTGTCCGCAGCCATCATCCTGGCGGCTGCGGTTGCCCCTAACATCAACCCGTCGTCGCTGGTGCTGAGAGTCATGCACCTCATCGGAGACGCATCTTACAGTCTCTATCTGACCCACACCCTGACCTTCAGCTTGATCCGGTCAATCCTGAAGAGGGCAAATCTGCTGTCGCTGGAGGCGAGTCTCTGGCCGTGGATGATTGCCATTGCCTGCGCGGTCGGAGTTCTTGTCCACGTGGTCGTGGAAAAGAAAATCATCGCTTACTTCCGACTGCAGAAAACGCGCGACATGAAGGTTCATGCAAAGTCGGAAATATCTCATTGATTTCCTCGTGCTGGCTGCGCTGACCCGGAAGGACTCCGAAAGCGTTCCGAGATCGAAACTCGTGGGCCGATCGTCGATCTGCGCGGCGTTCAGCTTGATGGCAAGCCTCGCTCCCTGAGCGGCCGGGATCGTCCAAGGCCTGACCATCGATACAGGAATGTGGCGCTCGCGCCCCACCTGAAACATCGCCATGACAGCTCAGGTTTGTTGTCACCAGATCAATGAAAGATCCTGCGCAGGGTTGCCCTTTGATTCTTGCGCAATGGGTGCCAGAAATGCATCATATTGCGTAGCCGCGCCGTCAGCGCGCGGATAAGGAAGTCCAAGTCGCCACTATGCTTGCTTACGTCAACATCTATATCGGCTGCTTGGCTCTCTTCCTGGAGTTGAGCGTGCACGCGCCGGTCTGGCGGGACTAACCTCGTCCGTTCAAAAGTGCGACGGCCGCACCTCACCACCCGACGCGGCCGATGGCGGGAAGCTTGAGCGCCGGACGACGGATGTCGAGGCCCGCGACGGCACCGAGGAGGTTCACCTCCAGGCCTTCGACCCAGCCCACGGTCAGCCCAAGATAGCCGCCGAGGTTCAGGCGGAACCCGGTCCGTGACGGCGTCAGGCCGACCCAGCGGCCGTCATAGGGGAAGTCCTTGCCGATCGCGGTAGCGGGCAGGCTTGCCGACATCTCCGGCACTGCGCTCATCACGGCAGCCACGAAGGTGTTGGAGTTCGGGCCTGGCCAGACCGTGTAGTCTCCGGGTTGCGCGTAGCGGTAGGTCCGGATCGCCGCCCGGATGCGCGGGATCATCGCTTCCGCGGCCGGCCCGTCGGCCGCCACCACGGTCTCGGGCACGCTTCCGAACCAGCGTCCGTCGGGCACGAAGCGATCGATCCAGATCGGCTGGCCCCAGGCCGTGTAGTCGAAGCGCTGGTAGGCGGAAGCACCCGTATCCTTGACGACGATCCAGCTATGGGTGGCGATGATGCCGCGCCAACTCACCGTCCGAGCCGAGAAGATCCGGACGATCGCCTCCGGGTGGTTCGCAGCCGGGGGCAACAGACCGGTGCTCGAACGGTCGGCGGAACGCCAATCCCCGCGGGTCTGGCTGGCGTAGAGGGCGGCTGAGAGCGCGATGGGCGCGAGATAGACCAGGACGAAGGCGAGGGCAGCGATCTTGAGCAAGGCATTTCCGGACGGCGGGAGGACGGAACCGATATGGGAAGTCCGGCCGCCGGACGGGAGGTCCGCCGTAGCGCCCGAGGCGGCCGATGCGGTTCAGGACGCGATCCGGATGCCGCAGCCAAGCAGCCCGGTCTCGCCAAGAGGGCTTCCTTAACCAATCCAGGGTTACTCCGGGCCCGTTTCGTCCTTCGGTTAACTTGACGGTCCTGCCCGATGAGCCACCACTCGGAAACGCTCGTGATCGGGGCGGGACCCGCCGGCCTGACCGCCGCCTATCTACTGGCGAAGGCCGGGCGCTCGGTGACCGTTCTAGAGAAGGATCCGGTCCAGGTCGGTGGCATCAGCCGCACGGTGGCGCATAACGGTTACCTGTTCGACATCGGGGGCCATCGCTTCTTCTCGAAGTCGAAGGCGGTGGTCGATCTCTGGGACGAACTTCTTCCGGACGACTTCATCGAGCGGCCGCGCCTGTCGCGGATCTTCTACAAGGGCAAGTACTACGCCTATCCGCTGAAGGCCTTCGAGGCGCTGCGCAACCTCGGGCTCTTGGAAAGCACCGCCTGCGTCGCTTCCTACCTGTACGCCCGCGCCCGTCCCATCGCGGAGCCGAAGACCTTCCACGAATGGGTCCGCAACCGCTTCGGCGAGCGCCTGTTCTCGATCTTCTTCAAGACCTACACGGAGAAGGTCTGGGGCATGTCCTGCGATGCCATCTCGGCGGACTGGGCGGCCCAGCGCATCAACGGCCTCGATCTCGGGGCCGCGATCCGCGACGCACTGGTGCGCTCCCTCGGCCTGCGCAAGGCACCGCGCGCCGGCGAGCCCGTGATCAAGACGCTGATCGAATCCTTCCGCTATCCCCGCAAGGGACCGGGCATGATGTGGGAGGCGGCCGCCGCGAAGGTGGTGGCCCGGGGCGGGACGCTGCGCCTCGACCGGGGCGTCGACGGCCTGCACTTCGAGGCCCGGACCGGGCTCTGGACCGTCACGGCCCGGAGTGCGGACGGCACCCGCGAGACCTTCACGGCGCGCAACGTCATCTCCTCCGCGCCTCTGCGCGAACTCGTCGGGTCGATTTCGCCCGCTCCGATCAGCACCTTCCAGGCCCGCTCCCTGCAGTACCGCGACTTCCTCACCGTGGCGCTGATCGCCCGCTCGGACCGCAACTTCCCTGACAACTGGATCTACATCCACGATCCGTCGGTGCAGGTCGGGCGCGTGCAGAACTTCCGCTCCTGGTCGCCCGAGATGGTGCCCGATGCGGCGCATACCTGCCTGGGCCTGGAGTATTTCTGCTTCGAGGGCGACGGTCTCTGGACGCGGAGCGACGCCGACCTCATCGCCCTTGCCAAGCGCGAGATCGGCCAGATCGGGCTGATCCGCTCCGAGGACGTGGTCGATGCCTGCGTCGTGCGCCAGCCCAAGGCCTATCCGGTCTACGACGAGGACTACAAGGCACACGTCGCCACCATCCGGCGGGACCTCGAACACGCCTATCCGAGCCTGCACCTCGTCGGGCGCAACGGCATGCACAAGTACAACAACCAGGACCACGCGATGATGACCGCCATGCTCACGGTGGAGAACATCCTCGCCGGAGAGCGCCGCTACGATCCGTGGTGCGTGAACGAGGACGCGGAATACACCGAGGCGGGTGTCTCCGGTGCGCAGGACGTGCTCGCCAGCGAGCGCCTGGTGCCGCGCCGGGCGGCCTGACCGCGATGGCGACGGCGGTGACCTCCGACCGGACCGTGGCCGTTCCCGAGCCCCGCCCCGGGGCCGGAGGCGCCATCCTGCGCTGGCGCTCGAGTCTGTCCCGCTCCGCCTGGCCCATCCTCGGCGCGGCGGGTCTCTATCTGCTGCTGCATCCCTACGAGGGAATCGACGGTGATGCCCGCATCTATGTCGGGCGGGCCCTCGCCGACCTCGACCCCGACGGGGTCGGACGCGACCTCATGTTCACGCATGACGGGCAGTCGCGCTTCAGCCTGTTCCCGCTCGTCCTGCGGGGATTGGTGGCGGCGCTCGGCCCCGGTCCGGCGGCCCTTTCCGTCAGCCTCGTCGGGTTGATCGCCTGGTTCTGCGCCGCCTCCGTCCTCGCTGGCACCCTCGAAGGCGGCCGGCGGCGCTGGATCGTCCTCGTCGCCCTGGCGGTCCTGCCGGCCTCGTATGGCCAGCCCGGCGTCTTCCGGATCGGCGAGGCCATGGCGACGCCGCGGACCCTGGCGGAAGCGGCGGTGCTCGCCGGCCTCGCGGCGAGCCTCTCGGGCCGGCGCGCCCTGGCGGCGGCGTTCGTGGGGCTCGGCGGGCTCATCCATCCGATCATGGGTCTGGCGGGCCTGGCCGTGCTGGTCATCGCGCTGGTCGCCGAGAATCGGCGCTGGCTGCTGGTCCTGGTCCCGACGCTCGCCGCGGTCCTGGTCGCCGCCGGCCTCGGGGTGCCGCTGTTCGCGCGCCTGCTGCAGCCCGTCGACCCTGAGTTCCTGGGCATCCTGCGCCAGCGCTGCGCCGACCTCTTCCCCATGCTCTGGCCGAGCCAGGCCTGGGGGCCGCCCGCCGTCCAGGCCGCGTCGATCCTCGTCGCCGCGACCCTGGTGCCGACCCGGGCACGGCGGGTTCTGCTGGCCGCACTCCTCGCGGGGGCCTGCGGCGTGGCCGCCACCGCCGTGTTCGAGGAGCAGTGGTCGTCGCTTCTCGTGATCCAGGTCCAGCCCTGGCGCTTCCTCTGGGTCACCTCCGTCTTGGGGGCTGCCGCCTTCGGCCTCTGCGTCGCGATCCTCTCGCGCGGACCGGCGGGGGACCGGATCACTCTCGCCCTCCTGGGACTAGCCTGGGTCTACGCCACCGACCTCCCCATCGGGGGCGGTGCCGGCCTCCTCGCCGTCGGGATCCACGCAGCGGTCCGCCGGGCTCGGCTGGCACCCTCGCGCGCCCTGATGGTGGCGACCCTGAGCGTGGTCGGCCTGCTCGTCGCCAGCCGCCTCGTCATCGAGACGCTCGCCTTCGCGTCCCTCCTCGGCGACCTGACGGAGGGCGCCCATCCGGGCCTCGGCCTGATCCGGAACTTTCCGATCGTTCCGCCGCTCGCCTTCACCGCCGGCCTCGCCTGGATCGCCGCCGGGCGGATCCGGGCCGCGATCCCGGTCCTGGCCCTGGTGCTCGTCCTGGCCCTCGTCGTCTTCTGGGACCAGCGCTCCCCGGCCTTCCGGCGGATCGAGGACCGCACCCTTCTGCCCGGTCTCGTTGCCGCCATCGCGAGCCGGCCGGGCGAGGTGCTCTGGCTCGACGGCCGGGCCGAGACGTGGCTGGCGCTCGGCCGCCCGAGCTGGATCACCAACCTGCAGGGGGCCAGCATCGTGTTCTCGCGTCCCTTGGCGATGCTGTGGTCCGAGCGGATCGCCCGGCTGATCGCCCTCGGCCTCGCCACCGAAGCGCAGCGCACGCCGTTCGCCCCACCGGTCCCGCTTCGGGCCGACGACCTGCCGGCCGGCGGCGTCGCGACCCTGTGCGCGGCCCCGGACGCGCCCGCCTGGATCGTGGCGCCCCTCGGCGAGGGACGGCCGGCGCCGGCCGGCGCGCGCGTGTATCCGCTCGCCGACCCGCTCGTGACACCGATGGCCGCCGTTGACGGCCTGACCTGGCAGCGCGTGACCGCCTACGGCCTGCTGGCCTGCCGCCCCTGACGTCGCGGCTCAGTCGCCGCGGAGGAGCACGAGGCCCACCAGCGCCGCGATGGGGACGACGAGGCAGCCGAACGAGAATGCGGCGACGCCGAAAGCGCCCGCAAGGGCGCCGATTGCGAAGGCCAGCACCGCCGGCAGCATCCGGCGCATCCGCCCCTTCGCCGGGTCATCGGGCGGCACGGCGCCCCGCGCCCAGTCAACGAGGTCGATGACGGCCTGGGTGACGTTGACCGTCATCACCGTGGTGGCCGCCAGATGCGCGAGGCCGAGCCGGCCGATGGCGTTCTGGACCCCCATCGCGCCGACGCCGAGCATGCCGACCGTCACGGCCGCCGCGCCGTCAGGCGAGCCCAGCGGCGAGAGGGCGAGCCCGGCGGCCCAGAAGGCGGCGAGCAATGCGATCTCGAGCCCGAGGAGCCAGCGCAGGGGCGCCATGCCCCGGCGCTCCAGGGCCAGGGCGATGAGACGGGTCGCCGCGACCGCGGCCACGAAGGCCGGCAGCGCGAGCAGCTTGGCGACCACGCCGGTCGAGGTCGAGACGAGTTCTGCGCCCAGCAGGACGAAGTTGCCGGTCACGTGTGCGGTGAACAGGCCGGCCAGGGCGATGAACGCCGCCGCATCGACGAAGCCCGCTACGAAGGCGAGTCCGATCCCGGCGAGAAGGTCGGCGTCGATGCGCGGGCTGCCGGGTCTGTGTGAGGAGAGGGATATCCGTGCCATCCGTGCGTCCGCTGAGGCTCCGGGCAGATTCGAACCAGCTCGGGGCCTGACATAGGCCGGACGTTCTGGCCGAATGCGCCGCGGAACGGAAGCATCCGGATGCGAGAACGCCGCCGGACCTTCAGGTCACACGGATGCGACCATCCCGTCGACGGCAAGAAACCTTGCGAAGCCTGTCCGAGCCCCTGAACCGGCGGCGGGGCCGTTCGTTGTGTCGACATGACGAACGCCGCAACCGACTCCTCCACCGCCGCTGCCCGAATCGCGGACGCGCGCCACCGCGAACTCGCGACCGAGCACCTCCTGTTCGGGACGATTCGCTTCCTGGCCCAGGAACATCCGGACCTGCTCGACACCCTGGAGGCCAGCGTCGGCCACCTCTGGGACAAGGCCGACGACGATTCCCGGGACGACGAGGCCGTTCGAGAGGTGGCGCGCCGCTTCCTCAAGAGCCTGCGGGCCGAGCGCTGACCGCGCACATGATCCGAACTTTCGCGCAGAAGCGCCGTTCTCCAACGAGACAGGAGGCTATCATGTCGAATGACCCGGTGATGTCGAGATCGATCCTTTGCACCACGATCGCCGCGACCGTCGTGCTGGGCCTGTGCAGCGGCGCTCTGGCTCGTGGCGGCGGCAGCAGCGGCGGCGACGGTCTGTCACCCTACGCGGCCTTGAGCGGAAACGACCGCTCGGCCGGTGTGAACAACGGCAATTATCGCGACCCCGCCCTCGATCCCTACCTTGGTGCCTACGAGGGCCGCCACGACCGGCCGGTGCGCGAGCGCTATCGCCCGAGCCGGCGTCCCTATTACGGCACGCCCTACTGACCGGTGCGGGCGGTGATGGCGACCGGATCGAGGCGGCACCGGCGCCTTACGCCGCTCGCACCGGCGCTCCGGGAGCAGGCCGGCCCGTCGGGCGTGGAAGCCTGACGGGATGAGCGTCTGCAGCCCCGGAAATCTCCTGCTCCGTTCTCTGCCCGAGGCCGAACGGGCGCAACTGGTCCCGGAGTTCGACCGGATCGAGGTCCGGAAGGGCGAACGCCTCGTCGAGGCAGGCGATCGCGCAGAGTTCGCCTACTTCCCGGAAGGTGGCCTCTCCTCCAACCTGACCACCGCCAACGGGACGCGCCGGCTGGAAGTGGGGTGCTTCGGCTACGAGGCGATGATCAACACCGCGACCTTCCTCGGCGCGGAGCGCATGCCCCACGAGATCCTGGTTCAGGTCGGTGGACCCTGGCTGCGGATCGAGGCATCCCGCCTCCGCTCCGCTTTCGAGGTCCTGCCCGGATTGCGGCAGGTGTTGCTTCAGTTCGCCCACGTCTTCATCATGACCCTGAGCCAGACGGCCCTGTCGAACGGCGTCTGCTCCATCGAGGAGCGCTTGGCGCGCTGGCTCGTGATGGCCCAGGATCGCCTCCGCAGCGACGAACTCGCCCTGACCCACGACTTCCTCGGCCTGATGCTGGGGACCCAGCGCTCGGGCGTGACGCTGGCGATTCAGGCGCTGGAGGGAATGGGCATGATCCGAGCGCGGCGGGGGCTGATCACCGTGCTGGACCGACCCCGCCTCATCACACATGCGGGCGACAGCTATGGGCCGGCCGAAGCGGAATACGAGCGCCTCATTGGCCCGTTCCGGATGCACAAAGCCACGGCGCCCGGGTCGTAGATCAGCGTCCGGTCCGACCGCGACGGCCATCGAGCGCGCCGCGGAAAACCGCCAGCAGCCCTGCGCTCGGCGGCGCGACCGCCCCCGGGCCGGGAACTTGCGTTCACTCTGCGACGGCCGCGTCCCGGTCGCCAGGAGGACACCATGAAAACCGGTACCCTGCCGCCTTCGGCCTTCGACATGCCCGCCATTCTCCTGTCGGGGACGGTCGACCAGGATATGTACCGCGACTTTCGCCGGCAGCTCGATGCGATCGGCGACCGGGACCTCGTGGTGGTCGAGTTGACGACCCTGGGCGGCGATCCCGAGGTGGCTCGGATGATGGGTGAGGATATCCGCTTCAAGAGCGGGATCCAGCCAGATCGCCGGTTCGTCTTCCTCGGCAAGGCCGCGATCTACTCGGCCGGCACCACTTTCATGAGCTTCTTCGCCCGGTCGAACCGCTACCTGACCCGAGGCGCGCGGCTGATGGTCCATGAGCGCAAGCTCGACAAGAAGGTGATCCTCAACGGTCCCCTGACGACCTGCATCGCTTCCCTGAAGGCCGCCTTGCACGAGATCCAATGCTCCATCGAGATCCAGAACGAGGGCTTCGCCAACCTCGTCCACGGCTCGCAGGTGACCTTGGAGGAGGTGCTGCGACGGGCTCCCGAGAACTGGTACATCGAGGCCAGCGAGGCGCAGGCGCTCGGACTGATCGAGGAGATCCTGTGAGGCCGGTGCGCGGCCGATCAGGCTGAGCCGTCGAGGAGCGCGGGATCCGGTGCGGCCTCCTCGGTGCGGTCCGGGAGCCCGGCCGTTCCCAGGCGCATCGCCTGCCGGCTCGACGCCCGCTCGCCGGCTTCGAGCCCGCACTTCTCCACGTGCACCACACGGTTGACGACCTGAAGGTTCGGCGTTCCCCAGAAGGCCAGGAGCGTCGGCCAGGGATCGTCGCGGTGCTCGCGCCAGACGCGATAGAGGGGCACCCGGTGATCGACCTCGGCGGTCCGGAACAGGCGCTTGCCGGAGGCGGCGCAGCGGTGACGCTGGCGCGCCTTCAGCGCCTTCACTTGATCGCTCGGCGCCACCCATAGCTTCCAGGCGGCGACACAGGCCGCGTGCCAGCGTGCATTCTTGTTCGGGACGCCGGAACCCCAGAGGTCCCGGTGCCAGCCGAACCGATAGACGGGCTGTCCGCAGATGCAGCAATGGCCTTTGCCGCGGTCATGGGCCGGTTCCCGGAAGGGCGAGGGCGGCATCCGGAACGTGGCGGCAAGGCCGGAGCCCTTCTCCGTACCGAGCCGCCAGGACCAGTTCTCAGGGGTTCCGGAGCGCGTCGCGAGCGCCCGCGCCAGCCGGTCCGCGCGCAAGAGATGCGCGCGCCAGTAGCTCTCCACCGCGAGGCGCGGAGTCGGGGGGATCAGAGGACGCGACAGGGCATGCCGCAGGACGGGCGCCGGGAAGATGGCCGGCAGCGCGCGATCCAGGCGGGCGCGCGCTGCGACGTTTCGTTCGGCCCTCCACTCCGAGGCGGCACTCACGCCTGGACGAGGCTGTCGTCGGAGGGGACCGTCACCAACGGCGCCGGACGTCCAGCCACGGCATCCGCAAGCCGGTGCAGCCGACGACCCAGATCGACCACCTCGTTCAACGCGATCGACTTCTCGCCGTTCTTGACGGCTCGCGTGATGTCGCTGAGTTGCAGCTTGGAGATACGAAGCAACTCGGCGGCAAGCTGATCTCTGGTCATCGGGCGCATCGCGGAACGAGGTGAGGGGCGGGGTTCGCGAGATCTAGGGCGTAACGGTTACCGAGGCGTTGCCGCCGGCGGCCGGTCCCCGTGGCCGAGCCGCCATCGCCATCACGCCTCGCTTCGCGCCCGATAAATCCGGAATGTACGGCTCTGATCGCGCCGACCTGTTTTGGCGGTTCGTCTCGACCGCGGGCAAGCGAAACCGGCGCGACCTGTTCACGTCCCGACGCGCGACGAAGCGCGGCTCCATGGTCAGACACATCAGGGCGGGACGCTACGCCGATCCGGAAAAGTGCCGCGTCGGATCTGCGCCCATCAGGGCTCGCCCTGCCACAGTCGGCACGGAACCGTGAGTTGTCGCACGGGTCCGGAACACCCTATTCGAAAGGGCGTTAGGGCTGGTCGATTGGGCTTCATCCGATGGGCCGTGTTCCATCCCGTCGGGCTCAAGCAGCCGTGTCCCCTTACGTTGTTCGCCTTTTCTATGCAGGACGTCGGTCCGGAATACGCGTTCGAGGCTTATTCCGACCTGTATTCCGGCGGCGCGGACGTGGCGCGGATCGGTCCGGATTTCCATGCCCAGGTCCGAGCCTACCGGCTGGACCGCATGATCCTGTTCCAGCGTAGCCTGAACGAGGTCCAGCACAGCCGGTCTCCGCAGCGGGGCCGACAGGACGGCTTCGACCACGTCACGCTTCACCTCCTCCTCGAGGGCGAGATGGTGGCCGGCCCCACGGGGAGCGAACGTCGGATGCTTCCGGGCGAGATCCTCGTCTGCGACAACACGCTGCCGCACCAGACCCGGGCACACAACGTCCGCCAGATCTCGACCCCGGTGGCGCGCGACCTGATCGAGCTGCTGGTCCCGGACCTGCGCGGCTTCCACGGAGCGATCCTCCCGGAAGCCGTCGGCGGCCTCGTGGCCGATTTCATCGTTTCCTTGACCCGGCGCTCGGAATTCCCCGACGCCACGGTCGCTTCCCGGTCGAGCGCCGTTCTCGGCATGCTGCTGGGCGCCGCCCTGCGCGGGCACGCCGCGCCCACCAAAGCCGTGGTCTGGGCCGCCGTCCACGATGCCCCGGACGACGTCGCGCGCCGCCGCGAGGCCGAGGCCCACGTGGAGCGGCACCTGGGGGACCGCGACCTCAACGCCGAGACCATCGCGGCGCAACTCGGCATCTCGCGCAGCCTGCTCTACCGGGCGTTCCTGAGGGATGGCGGCGTCGCCCGCTTCGTGCAGCAGCGCCGCCTCGAACGGGTGCGCAACGCCCTGCGGCGCCAAGGCGAGACGCGCTCGATCGCCACCCTCGCCTACGCCTACGGCTTCTCCAGCGAGCAGCACTTCAACCGGGCCTTCCGCACGACCATCGGCCGGCCACCCGGGCAGTTCCGGACCCACATTCAGCAGATGCGAAGCGAGACCCAGGTGCGGGGAGGCCGGTCGTGGCCCCTCGCCGACTGGCACAGCGAACTCTACTGATGCGCACCCTGTCCGACGTGACGTCGACGCGTCGCGTGTCGCGGATCGCATGACCGTCAACGTTCGGAACGTCGTGCCCACCGCGCCCGTTCGGACCCCCTGGGCTTCGGACCCCTGGCGCTGCTCGTCTTGGCGCAGCTCTCGGCGGCCAGCGACCGCTTCCTCGTCACACTGGTGACGACCCCGGTGAAGCGGGATCTCGCCCTGAGCGACGCCCAGCTCGGGCTGCTCCACGGCTCGGCCTTCGTGATCCTGTACGCGCTGACGATGCCGCTCTTCGGCAGCCTGGCGGATCGCGGCCACCAGCGCACGATCCTGCTCGCCCGCATCGGCCTCTGGACCCTGGCGACCTTGGGCTTCGGCCTGGCCGGCTCCTTCGCGGCGCTGCTCCTCTGCCGGCTCGTCCTCGGGCTGGGCCAGGCCGGCCTCGCACCGGCCTCGCTGTCGCTCATCGCCCATGGCTCCGAGCAAGGGCGCATGGCCCGAAACGTGTCCCTGTTCACGGTCGGAGGCAGCTTCAGACAGAGCTTCGCCCTCTTCGCCGGGGGCGCGACCCTGGCGTGGCTCGCCGTGCGGGGCGGGCTGGCATTTCCCGGTCTCGGACCACTGCCCCCCTGGCGAGCGCTGTTCGTCCTCGCCTGCCTGCCGAACCTCGCGCTGATGCTCGGCGCGGCGGCCGTTCGACTGCCAACGGCCCCACCGGCGAGCAGGGTGGGCCTGAGGCCCGCCTGGGCATGGATGCTGAGGCATCGGCGGATCTACCTGCCGCACGTCGCCGCTGCGGCCTGCGCCGTCCTGATGGGCCGGACCCTGGCCGCCTGGGGGGTGACCCTCTACGTGCGCAGCCACGGCATGAGCCCGGCGGAGAGTGGTGTCGTGCTGGGGGCCTGCTGCTGATCGGCGGGCCGATCGGCCATCTGTCGGCCGGCTACCTCCTGGACCGCGTCGGGCGGACGCGCCGGCGTGCAGCGGCCTCGCAGATGCTCGGCCGCGGGCTCCTCGCGGCCCTGCCGCCCGCGATCGTCATGGCGACGGCCTCCGACCGGACCCTCTCGCTCGCCGCCTTCACCCTCCTCACGGCGGTGCTCGGCTTCACGGCACCGCCCGCGGTGACGGGGGTCCAACTGCTCACCCCCGTCAGCCTGCGTGGGCGCGTCAGCGGGCTCTTCATCGCCGCCGTGACCCTGACCGCCTCGGGCACCGGCCCGCCGCTCCTCGGCCTCCTGGCCGACATCGTCTTCGGGGCCGATCATCTCGGGCGCGCCCTGATCGTCCTCTACGGCCTCGTCGGCTTCCCCGGGACGCTCCTGGCCATGCACGCCGCGCGGCGATCAGGCCGGATCACCGGCGCAGGCCGCTGAACCAGGACGAGACGGGCTCGATCACCTCGCTGGCGATGGATGCGACCCGGGCCCGCAGCCGCTCCGTCAGGGCCGGGGAGCGACCCGGCTGGCCGCCGCGCCGCTCCCGCGAGGCGGCTTCCGCCTCCGTCATCGCCGCGGCGACGAAGGCATCTTCCTGGGCCTGACACGCGTCGAGGGCGCTGCGCTGGGATGCCGCCCGGCTCTGCGTCCGGGGCTGGTGCGTGAACGCTTCTCGCACACAGCCGTGCCAAGTCTCCTCGAGGGCATCGAGCCTGACCTCGGGCATCGGCTGCGCAGACGCCACCTGCGGGACGAGGCTCATCAGCAGGATGGCGGACCGGAGTATCATGGGCATGCGCGGAATATGCCGGCCCGGGTTCGTCCGGGCTAGAACAAAAGCGCAACACTTCGGCCGTCGCGTCTGGGCGACCTTGTCCCAAAGTCATCCGACCCTGCACGAAACCGCTGCTTCGACCGTTTCATGTGAGCGTCATTGATAGTGTCGCGAAAAATTGGCTTGCTTTCGTGGCCCTGCCGCTTCGATCAGGCTCAACCTGGATCAAAAATTTCCGATGCGTGACTATATAAATAAAATATAAATTCGTGCAAATTATTGGCTTACTGTATCACTATTTCTATTGCGATGAATATCTTCTATTTTTCGTATCAAATTAATTATAAAATTTACGATAGAAACATAGAATATCTTCTAGTACGGACTGTTTTTGTTTGTTTTGGGGTGAGATTGATTGAGTGTGATCAGAAGTATATTTCAATTATAAATTCTGCAACCCATTTAACGTAAATCCGCAGAATACCGAGGGGACTGGGTGCGGATTGATATCATGGCAGACAGAAGGCGCGTTTACAGGCAGGCCTGTGGGCTCGATGGGCGGATCTTCGTTCCCAAGATCAGCACCGCAATTCCGTGCACGATTACGGACATCTCGTCACTGGGTGCGTTCCTGAAGCCCGGTACGGGTCGTGTGGTCCCGGCGCATTTCGATCTCACGATCGGCGGAAGCAATCAGCCGCGCGCCTGTCGGATCGCACGCCAGGAATCCGACGGCTTCGGCGTCGAATTCCTCGATCCCGTTCGCCACGAGATCGAAACGATCCTGGAAGAATTCGCTTTCAAGGAAGAGCTGGTCTTCGAGGCTCTGAACCCGAACCTCGACACCGAGACGACCCTCACCCGGATCCGGTTGCGACGAACCTCTGCCGCTCTCCTCGACCTGATCGCGCGGCGCAGCTCCATCGCTTGGCAATCAGGCGAGATCATCGAGCACTGCGCAGCGCGCCCCGACGCGACGATCGCGGCCCAACCCGGTCCATCCGGCCGATCGGTCCCATACGCTCGGCACGCGGTGCTTCCGGCCTGAAGAGGCGCCCAGATCCCTGTCGGAGCGGGCTGATTTCCAGTTTCAGCCCGAGTAGAGAAGGGGTGGTGCCGGTTGCGGGACTTGAACTCGCGACCTACCGCTTACAAGCAGATGAATCTGGATGTTCCTACAATCGATACGGGTGCACGCGACTCCACTGCGATCGGCGATATTTTGAGGGCTGCAAACGGCTGCTGATCGCCGGTTTCCAGTGACGCAGCGAGTAATTTCGTCTAAATCTATGGAGTGGCGTGCTGCCAGATCACTGTAACCCCATCAGTAACCCCATCAGTAACCGCACCAGCCCCGCTTCTGCCTGACGTCGGCCGCCGAACTCATTGCGTTCTGCTGTAGGTGCCGTTGCACCTTTCCTCGATCACCACGGAAACTCAAACGCGCAGCTATCGTGTGGGGCCTTGATTTTGCGGCTCCTGGCCGGTGAAGGGAGGCACTACAGCGGCGGCGGTTTCAGTTGGATTAGTGGCGCCGTTACGGCAGCTCGGTACGAACAGCCTGCTTATTCCCAATTGTCATAACGGCCGGTTTGCCGTTTGTGTTCAAATACAAAGATCGGTTCTTCGGCGTCGAAGCAATGTTCTCCGACCACGAAGAAGCGCTGAGCAGCGTCGTGGTTAATAATCCAAGCTGCAAGCCGACGAGCCTGATCTTCTGAGGTAGCTTTTCGCCTCTTGTACAAGCTCCCATTCGAAACAAAATAAACTTGAATTATCCATGCGTATGTCAAAATTTATCTTTCCTGCCTGACGCAATGCTATGTAGTGGTTAGCTTGAAGGGTCAGTGGAGGAACATAAACCTCTACTCGTTCAAAGTCAGATCTCAAGTTGATATGCTGCCTCGACGGCCCCTCGCTTGTCGCGCATCAATGGGGCCAGATGGTTCGCAACTTTCAGTGTTATCGGGGCTGGATCTAGTTCTCGTTGCGCTACATGTTGTGAGCACGGCGGTACGGACGAGCGCTTGATGGAATGGGGCCTTCTCGGTGGTGAGCGACTGGGTGGCACACGTCGTGTGCGTACTCTCGGCATGGGAGCCACGGTACGTTTCTTCAACGAACAGGCTGTGCCAGGTCTCGGGGGGGTCTGGTTTGGAAGGCAGGTTGTCCTCGCTCTCCTCGGCATTCATATAGGCGAGTCGTTGCGCGCTGATGGTCGTGGTTCTGCAAACATCCTTGCGGCCAACGCTGTAGAAGCCTTCGCGGTATGGTCGACGCTTACTCGTAACAAATGGAGCCGCGATCCGCGGCTGCCGGGCTACCTCAAGCTTCAGCTGTATTCTAAGCGGGAGGATCCTACCTTCAAGCATGCCGGCAGCCGCGCCTTCTACGTCAGTCAGCCGATGCGGATCGGAACGCGCGACGCGCTACCTATGCTCGGGCTCGTCTCGGCTACGAACCGACGCTTCAACAGCTACGCTCTCACCGAACGTGGCGTTGCCCTTCTGGAGGCCACTTGCCCGCGTGCTCGCACTGCGCTTCTGCCCTGGGCCAAGGGCGGAAGCCTGCCGGTGCGTCGCAAAGCGATTTTGGAGGAACTGGATCCAACGCGCCCACTGTCCGATAGCGCGCGTGAAATTCTACGGGAGGCTTTCATATCCGGCCCTGAGCCCGAGAGGTCCCGCCGTCGCGAGGCGCTGGCCTTCGTTGAAGAGCTTGGTCCAGGCGGACACACCTCCTGGGACGAGCAACCGGCCGGTATCATTGATGCGACGCACTGGGCTGATATGCGTGCCGGTGCCGTGTTCGCCAGCGTGATGGAGGCCGCGGCAGGAGAGGAAGCGGGTGGCTCGGTGCTTAGACGAATCGAGGCCCGCATGGGCTCGGCAGGAATACGTAAACTCGCCCTCAGTGATGCTGTGGAAGTCGCCCTAATTCCTGCGATCGACCGCCTGCGCGAGCGAGCTGGCGCCTTCCTGTTCACCGGACACGATCCCTCGCCCGGAAGAGCCGCTTCGCAGTTCTGCACGGACTGCGTTGAGGCGGATGACCAGCTTCTGATCTCTCGCTTGGTGGCGCGCGATGGCCGTATTCTGCGCCTCATCGACAGCTCCATCCTAGCTGGCTCCGCCTTCGAAGGGCAGCCGCTCAGCGAACCAGACCTCGACGACACTGCGGTAGCAATCCTAGACGAAAGCCTGGACGAGCCGCCGGAGGAAGGTATTCCTCCGCTGCCGGAGAGCATCTCGCGGCGCATTCACAACTTGGCCACTCTGGCGCCCGACCTACGTGCAGCGACCGGCGACGTCGAAGGGCTCTGACGCGATGAATAACCGCCGGACCTTCGGCTCAGAGCAGCCGCCCGCTCTATTACATCTGTTCGAGCCGCCGGATGGATATGTCGGCAGTTTCGGCTGGCTCTGCGGCTACTCCGCTGACGCGTTCTTCCTCAACGCCGCTGCAGAGCGCTTCACCCGGCGCACGCAGCGGCGCCGAGCCGCCGAGGGTGAGGTTGCGTTAGGACTTATTCTCGATCCTGGCAGCCCTCGGGTTTCGATCGTCGATGCACCCGGGGTCCTGCATCTCCCACTTCCACAAAGTGGCCTATTCCGCCTTATACATGCCAAGATTGCGCTGCTTGGATTCCGTCCCTTAGGCGGCGATGGCTGGCGGCTGCGCCTCCTCGTCTCTACCGGTAATTGGACGCGCGAGACGCTCGAAGAGAGCCTCGACCTTGCCTGCCAAGTGGATGTCGCTTCAGACGAGCTTGGACGGGTGGAGGTTGGTCAGCGCTTGGTCGATCTTACGGCCGGATCAGGGTTTCTCGCCGAGTTACGCGACCAAGTCGATACCGCGCCGCTTGAGGCGGCATCCCGCCTCACGCGCGAAGCTATAGCGTCATTTGATCGCTGGCGTGCACGCGTAGCAGCGGATGCACCGACAGACGTCCGTCCACGCTTCATCGACAGCCGGACGCAAGCGCTTCTGCCGCAGATCGTCGAACGGATCGCACCTGCGCGCCGCAACTATCTCGCGATGGGCTCGGGCTTCTACGAGGGCGGAGTAGGTAGTGGCGTTCCGCAGGTTCCAGCCCAGGTCATCGCGGCCCTCGACGAAGCCGGTCTCCTCGCGCCGAAGCTGGACGTCAACCTCTTCGTAAATCCTGATGGCTGCCAAGCTGTCGCGGGAGCGACGACGGCGATCGCCGATGCCGGCTGGAGTGTGCGTAGGCCCGGACAGGGGCCGTTCCATCGCACGCGAACTCTGCACGCCAAGTTCCTGTTCGGCGCGCAAGACGACCGACGCTCGCCCCGCTGCCGGCAGGCATGGCTTTATCTCGGCTCAGGCAACCTCACACATCCCGGGCTGCTGCGCGCTGGTCCCGCCGGCGGCAACCTTGAGGCTGGGATCGTGCTGTCTCCCGAAGGGCTCACCTGGGAGGAAGACATGGGCGGTGTGCCAGTGAAATCGGCCCTGCCTATCACCTGGGACGAGGATACCCTTCTAGAGGCTGAGAGCGTGACCCCGGGCGGCGAGATGCCTGATCGGTCCGAACTCTACCGCAATGCGCCGGTCTCGCACCTGATCTGGACGCCCGCCCCCGATGAAACCGGGCGTCTCACTCCGCCCAACGAGAGAGATCTTACCTTCGAGGTGCTTAACCCGTCTGGGGCGGTGTGTGCGCAAGATGGACGGTCCGTGCTCTGGCCAGGTCCGTGCCCGCCGGAGGTGACTGTCAAATGGACGGCGGGCGGACACGCATATACCGAGCGGGTGCCGGTGATCGACGAGCACGGCCGGGTCGGTGCCACACCCCTTGCCCCTGTTGCCCTCGATGAGGTCTGGTCGTTGCTCTCAGACTTTCCCAATCCTCCGGCGGACGACGCTGACGAGACCGAGGTGGACGACGGCAGCGAGGGTGACAGGAATGGGTCGAGCGGCGCTAGCCGGCGCAGCACGGCTCTACCGGCTGGGGAATATCCTATCCGGCAGGTTATGGGCCTGATCGAGCGGATCGCAGCGCGGCAGACGGACCTACATCCCGCCGACTGGACAGCCTGGTGCGTGCGGCTTGGACAGACTCTCGAACTCGTCGGTGCTGATGCTGAGGTTGAAGCCTTCCGCGCGCTCGGCCTCGATCCCTTCAGCGCCCTTCGCGCCGAGCCCTTCCGGCCAGACTTCGCGCGTGACGCCGCGAGCCCAGAAGGACAGCTCTACGAGGACACCCTCGCACGCGTCGCAACCGCTTGGCAGGTCGCCGGGCTCGCCACCTTCGAGGCGTAAAATGACATTCGCGGGCTGGCACCGGGTCGGTAAGAACCTCGAGATCCTCTCCGCCGCAGCAGGCTCGCACCTGAACGAGGGGCAACGCGCCAGCCTGTGCGCCTTGGCGCAGCGCCTTCCGGCGCATGGAGTGGTCATCGCCGACGAGGTTGGGATGGGCAAGACGCGCATTGCAGTCGCGCTCGCTCGCGCGGTCACCGAGGCCGGAGGGCGCGTCGCCATCCTGGTCCCCCCAACGCTGGGCTTTCAATGGCAAGAAGAGCTGCGCCACGGCGACATTCCGAACGTTCCTGACGTCGTACGTAGCCTGTGGGGCTTCCTTGCCGCTTGGTCCGACCCAAATCAGCCTAAACCATGGTTCGACCGGCGCGTGCTTCTGATCTCGCACGGCTTCGTCACCTGGCGGCTTGGGGCGACCACGCGGCGCTGGCGCTTTGAAATCCTACCGCTTCTTGCCGGTTTGGCGCAGCACGCCGTGACTGGCACCTACCCGCACGGGTTCAAGGCGATGTCGGAGCGTGCAGATACTTGGGTTCAGGCCGCAGCCCGCTCGATAGCGAAATTCTGCGTCGGTTCGTCCGAAAAAGCAGTGCAGTCGCGCTTCGCAACCCTCGGCAGCGAGACCGTGTGGCGGGCAGCGAACCAAGGAGCGAGCTACGAGCGGAACAGTCCATCACGCCACCTCTTGCAGGCCGCTGTCGGCCTAGGGTTCGGCGCGTTCGACCTGGTCATCATTGACGAGGCGCATAAAAATCGCGGCGAAGACGGCGGACTTGCGAACCTGCTCAGGAACACCCTGCTGACATCAGAGCTCGCTCGACGCCTCTGCCTGACTGCGACACCAGTCGAAATTAGTGCAAGCGACTGGGATCAGGCCCTCGCCCGCATCGAGGTCGATGAGGCGTCCCGAGCACAGATCCGGCCGATTATCGAGCACTATAGCGACGCCGCCCGGCGCGTACGCCTCGGCTGGCGTAGCAGCGCAGCGGCGCGGGAGGCTTACGTCTCGGCAGCTTGCGCCTTTGAAAAGACGCTTCGTCCCTATGTTCTGCGCCGCGACAAGCGCAGAGACCCGGACGTCTCCCTCTTCTGCGAGATTTCCTCGACGGTAGGCGACGCCGATGCTTACCGCTGGCAGCACGACATCGCTGTGACGCCGGCCGATCTCAGCCTAGGCTGGCGGAGAGCGGTGTGCGCGGCGGAGGCACTCTCCTTCGTTGTACGCGGACGCGAAGATCCCGCAGCCCAACGCCTGCGACTAACCTTTGCGAACGGCCATGGCATTGCAACCCGGCTCGACGCCTCAGCGGCTGCCGCGGAGGATGCGATGTTACAGCCCGGCGATCCAGATACCGACGCCAGTCTTACGCCAGCCGAGTCCATAACGCTCGTCGAGCAAAGCGCCCAGTCTCACGGGGAACAGAAACGCCTTGAGCGCGCAGCATGGTGGCAGCGAGTCATCGACAGTACGGCGCGAGCCGACGGAGCTCTCCTTGCGCATCCTGCGATCCTAGCGGCTGTTACCGCCATCGAGGAGTATCACGCAGAGGGCGAGAAGGTCTTGGTCTTCGGCCGATTCACCGGTCCGATGCGTGCGCTTGTAGAACTCCTCAACGCTCGGGCGATGCTGCGCGCACTAGACGCCGGGGCGCCGTGGCCGCAGCGCCAGATCGACCAGCGCGAAATCGACGCCACAGCAGCTGCTCACCACCAACTCGGGCGCACGGGGAGGTTCGATCCCGCGGCCATCGATGCGCTGCTTGCCCGGCAGTACGAGGGGATAGAGCGGCGACGCGAGGCTCTCCGGGCATCGTTGTTTGAACTCATTCTTCGCGGTCTGCCCGAGGCAGAACAGGAGGCTCGCGTGCTAGCAGAGGCGGCACGGTCAGGGCGCGACGGAGATCGCGCTGTCCTAGCTGCAGCCATCGACCAGCTTCTTGATCGCGGGCAGCGCTCGGATAGTGAAATAACAGACACTGGCGAAGCCAAGACGCCCTCTACCCTTTCAGCTGAAGCAGTCGCTGAAGCCTTTCTTCAGCTCCTGTCGGCGCTGCGCGAGCGCGGCGAGGGAGACGCAGACGGAGACGGAGCGCTAGACACCGCCGAGGCTAGTGCGCTCTGGCGCACGCTCGCGGAGCGTCTCGGAGAGGAGTACAGGACCGAGCGAGGACGCTTCGCCCGCCTCATGAACGGCGGAACCGCGCTGCCTACCCGCCGAACGTTACAACTCGCCTTCAACCGACCGGAAAGCAACCCGCGGGTCCTCGTTGCGCAATCGCTCGTCGGGCGTGAAGGGCTAAACCTCCATCAAGCTTGCCGGGTCGTGATCCTGCTGCACCCGGAGTGGAACCCCGGCGTAGTCGAACAGCAGGTCGGACGCGTCGACCGGGTCGGGAGCCACTGGGCCAAAGCACTGAAGGCAGCACTTAACACAGGCACCCACTCTCTCCCGCGCATTGAGATCCGGCCTGTGATCTTCGAAGGTACGTACGATGCTTATCACTGGCGCGTGCTGCACGAGCGCTGGGACGATCTGCGCGCGCAATTGCACGGCATCGTGGTTCCCCACCGTCTGCGGCCGGGATGTACGGCTGAGGAGCGGGACGCAGTTCACCGCCTTGATGCCGCAGCTCCCGATTTTGAGCCTAAGCGACAAGACGGGAACGGGTCGGAACCAGCCCCAACTTGATCAATTGTGATCCCCGAACCCCTCCAAATTGATCCGATCTATGAAGACCTTTTCTTTGTACGGGTCAAACTTGCGGCCGGCCAACGTACTCCCAGTTCGAAAAGACGCGTCGTCTCACCCTTCAGATTATAGGGCACCGACTTCGTCTTGACTAAAAACAGCAAGACTGCCTCGGATTGCTTCCCACAAGAACCGCCAATCGTTCCGAGCTGGCGTTTATAATCTACCTGCGCATTTGTTTTAATACACCAAATTCCAACTCCAGACCGTTGCGCACTCGACTGGCGACCGGTCCCTCGTATTCGACCTTGGTCAGACCGAGCCTCTGGATAATGGTTCGGCGAAGTAGCGGAAGCTTGGAAACGAGATCCTTATTGCCTCGGGTGGGCTCAAGGGCATCCGTAACTGCATCGAGGCACCATAGGGCGGTCGTCCAAGCCTCCAGAAAATCGACAGGCATGTCGAGAAAGCCGCCTTCAAGTACGAGCCGGGCGATGGGCGCATCTTTCGGAAAGAAGAAAGTCGACAGAATCCTGACGGTCAGACGCGGCCAACCCCAGTCTTCTATCGTGCACGGCAGGCCTAGGTCATAGCTAGGGCGACGCGCTGCATGCAGCAGCAAAAGCAGCCAGAATCGGAGCCTCAGAACATCGACCCCGAGCACCTGTCGAGCATTTGGGCCGCCAGCCATTGAGTTTTCGTAGATTCGAACTGCCTTAACGAATGCAGCCCGGTCTGGAGGCGGACGGTCGGTCAGCTTTGCCTCGGCAACGTCGACGGTCAGCGTCCTTTCCTGATCCTCGTCGTCGAGATCCATCCAGTCGTCATTGGTCGTCGCGTTGTTTTCGGGGGCAGGCTGCGAACCGGACAGGCGGTTCAACAGTGTTCTTACGCCATCGGAATGTAGGCCGGCGATCGTGCTCTCGCCTCCTTGGGGGCGCCGTGCTCCAGGCTTCTGCTCTACGAAGCGGTCATATGGAAGCACCTCACTCGGGCCATCCTTCTCCTCATTGTCGTTGCTTCGATTTCGGCCTTTTCCGGCAGTAGAAGTAACGTCTTCAACGTCGGCTCGCTGAAGCTCATCGAGAGCTTGCACGAGGAAGAGCTGAAGGTCGTTCCGATCGACAAAACTGGACGCGGCTAAAGCCACATTCCTGTGAGCTGCCTCGCGGCGTTTGCCTCGAAGTATTCCCCGATGCATCAAAGGAGCGATCGTCGACGAAGCGTCGCCATCTTCGATGCGCAGGAAGTGGATCTCTTCCAATGCGTCGACGCGTGCAGTCCGGATCGCCCCAACCGCCTCCATCTCAGCAATCCGAACTTCGCCAATTTCGATTGCACCGACATCTAGTAGAACGAGACGCCCGCTCCAACTTCTGCCAGGTGGCGTCCATTTCAACTCATTTCGATCGGCTTCGAAACGACCCGCATAAGCTGTCTTAGCTGTATCGAGTTCGATTGGAGGTAGCCGTTTCACCGGCTGGAGATCTGCAAGCTGGATACGCGATCCCTGCAAGAACTCCTGTAGGTCGAGCGCCGCTAAGGCCTCGTCGCGGGGCACGCGACGATAGACAGAAGCTTCCGAGTTCGAACCATCGAACCCGGTGCGACCCAGGGCTGGAACGGTGCAGTTGGCGCTGCCAGCTAAGACATGATCGTAGTCCGCAGTCTGAGCGATGATCAATTTTGCGTGCTTGAACCGTCCCTTGCCCTTCGACCACTCGGACGCGTCGATCAATTCTAGACCCGGAAAGACAGGATGATCGTGGGTGAGACCGTGGCCTCCGGAATCAATAATGACCACCGTCATTGAGCTCTCCAGCCGCTCCGACAGGTCCCGTAGCGCCTCAAAGTCGTCGTCGAAATAGGGACTCATCACTACGAGTCGTTCAACTGGTGCATCGACGAACTCCACGAAGGCGTCGGCGATACCGCTAGGCCCAGGTCGGCCGAGAAAAGCTATAAGGCTTCCGTCTTCCAGGGATTGAATGGTGCCCGGTGGCGGCCCGCTGAGCCATGGTGCCCGGTCCCGCGCCCAACGCATTGCATCTCTGACGGTGCTGTCTCCGCCGGCAGTAACGTCTTCAAGATACCGCCAGACCGAACGTACGAACTCCTGTTCCGATGAGGCTTCGATCCCGCAGCTTATTTCAGAGACAATCTCGAGATTGCCGCCAATCCCTGACGCCGTTACGTTGGCTGAACCGAGGAATGCGCGGCCGCCTTCTCGACCAAGCTGCACCACGATCTTCGAATGGAACACACCAGAGTGTTGGCTTGGTCCACACGAAACGTAGTCGCGGCCAAGCTGCCGAGGCAGAATAGAACCGTCGCTTAGGGCGATGCCCATCATCCTCTCGTCGGCAATCAGCACGATGTTGGTCGCTCCGGCGGCCGCCAACTGCGGGAGCATAAGCTCCTCGAAGCTAGAGAATTCTACGGCAAAGCTGGTGACGATTGCGCTGTGGTAACCACGACTAGCGGAACGTCGCTTGGAAAGACGCTCGGCGTACCTCAATGGACCTGCTCGATGATAGCCAGACCTGCGCCTGTGCAGCCCTCGACGCCTATCAGCTTGATGTCGACGAGGAATTGGATCGCTGGATCGAGTCGCGGCGTCGTAAGCACCGGGTCGGATTGTGAGCGGAAGGCGTACCGACCTTCACGGCTTTCGAACAGAAAAGTGTAGTCGCGTTGGCGACGCAGCTTCTGTGTAGCGACCCAGGTGTGGCGGCTGATGATTCTTTCAGCCACCATATCGGGTACGACTTGATCGAGTGACCGGTTTTCATTCTTGCGAATCCATTGAAGTTCCGAGCGTATGGACCTTCCGCCGCCGCCGAGAGCGAACGAACGAACGATTTCGCTCTCCAAATCGGGCCTCAGTCGGCAGCGTTCATCGAGCGCTGCCAACTGTTCGATGCCAACAAGGGCGCGGTCTTCTCGAAGCTCCTGGTTCGAGAGCAGCCGACGCATCCGCTCGTTAAAGGCACTATCATCGAGATCTACCGATCCGCGGTATTCGCGCCAGATCAACTTCGAGGTCTCAGCACTGCGATCCCGTAGTCGAGCTGCCACCTCAGCATGGATTTCCGGTAGTGAACGACCGTCGTCGAACTCTTCGATGATCGAAATTGACCAGCTCAACAGCGCGCCTGCTGCTGACTGCCACAGATCCTGTGCGTGATATGTCTCCCACCGAAGCCGCTGAACTTCGAGCGACACCGGGACAGGCTGGTCAGCCTTGAAGAGCCGCTGCCTGACAATAGTTGAATTTGGCCGCTTTGACGTCTCGCGAGCGGAGTGGAGAACGAGCATCAGCGTGTCCCGTCGGCGCTGAGTGGAAACAGTAGCCTCTACATCCGTTCCGAAAAGTACGGCTTCGTAGGCGTCTCGTTCATTGCCAGCCTGTATCTCCGAGGGAAGAATCGGCTTCATCTGGGCCAGCTGAGTTCGCGTGACCTTAGCGATCTTGATCGCGTCGACGAGAGCCTGCCCGAGCTGTTCCCCGATCGATGCACCGAAGGCTTTAGCCACCACGAGACCTGCTGCTGTCCGTACTGGAATTAAATGGTGCTGCGGCACCTCGAATAAGCCGAGCTCGATTAGCTGCGAAAGATAGGCTTGTCCGAATACTCCAAATGATTGTCTCAGGTATATATCACAGTCCCGATCTAGGGAGGCGCCTTCAGTGAAGTCAACATCTTCAAAATCGTCCAGAGCAAGGCGGCGCTGCGCCCACTCGATTCCTGCGACGCCAACTTGGCCACCGACGTGGGCAGCTACGAGAGCATGCAACGCCTCAAGCCGTCGAATCCAGTCGCGCCACTCGTCGACGCTAGTACTGCGGACCTCCTGTGCATACGCTTCACTCGCCCAGCAGTAGAGGCCATAGTATCGGACACGCAAGGTGACATTGCTGATGCCGGGAACCAGCGTCTGATACAGCTGAACTCCGCTGTTCTGTAGCCCTAGGGGATCGAGCCCGCGTTTCGCTGTTCTTTCGGTCCATTCCGGCAACAGCATCATGTCTCCCGTCCCGCATTCGATGACGCTCGATCCGAATGGTCCAATGCGATGTGCAACAGCCGAGCTGGGGTTGCAAGCTACGTCGGGCGACCTTTCAGTGGCCGTACAGGCATTCTCGACAGCTTGAATCAGAACTCCATCCCATCAGCCCAACCTACCCGCCTCGAGTTCTGCTTAGGGCCGTCACTCAATGTTGTATTCGGAAAAAACGTGACGTAGCGGACCGACACTGGCCAAGCGAATATCCGCCTTGTTAACTTAGCGCTTTGAAAGCGGATAGTCGAAATATCCCTGGTTTGGGTGAACTGACAAGCATATCCTCGAATGCAATATAGATATTTCGTCCGAGCGCCCTTCGGCGCGTCAGGGATCCCATATGTCGGGGGGATGTACACCATCAACGCACAGTTTTCCTAGAAGGGATCCTTAACTTCGACAGCTAATAACACTCAAGGGATCCACCTGTCTCCAAGTGACATACATATGTCTGACGAAAATCTGCCGCCGCAATCGTGTAGCGAGGTCGACTGGGATCGGATCTCGGAGCGTTATCATGAACTATCAGATATCCTTCAGCTCTTCCGGGTTCCAACCTACAAAGAAAATGAAGCATATGAAGGCGGCCTTCTTGTCGGCATGAAGCACCGCGACGGTTTGCTATTCAAGAAGTATGAACACAGCTATTACATCTCGCTGGGCACCGGGCCATGGATGTCGAGAGCTCAAAAATTATCGAAAGAAATCAATCAAAAACACAAGGATGAAACTAGCGTTCCGGATTTTATCGAAGTCATAAATTGGAGAGACGAAATCGAAAAGGCGATTGAGTCTAGACGTGTGACGATGAATTTCCTCGAGGCCTGGTGGCGCTTTGGAGCGCTTTTTGGCAGTGCTGTTGAGCTAGATGAATTAAGTGAGCAGTCGCAGAAGTATGAGAGGACTAAGACTAGTGCTGGAAGCAAAGCAGACAATAGTGCCCGCGAAGTATGGTATGCACGTTGGCTTACTGATAATGGCGTTTTTGTGCGTAAACACGGTCCAAGCCGAACTAGCGTAGAGATGGAATTCGCGCAATTTTGCCGAAGAATTGTTCGCGGCGAATTAGAATGCCCTTTAAGGCCCGATTTTTTCAATAAAAAGTGGTTTGACCGACTTTCTGTCATCGACAAAGAGGGGCTACCCGTTGTCCGGTCTGGATTTAAGCGCCTCAGTAAAAGTAAAATTCTGAAATTATCTCGCTCAGAAAAATTTCCTCGCCATCTGCTTCCCCCTCTCTCCGAGCTCAAGTTTCGAAAAAACAGCAAGGCCTAAGGGTCGCAAATCGTCGAGCGAATCGGTGCGCATATCGACCTCGTCGCCCCCCTGAGGGAGGCCATCAGCGAGGACGGACAATGCCTGCCCCACTTCCCCTCAACAGTCATTTGCACACCACGGAGCCATTGCTAACTTTTCGCCAGGCGGCGGCACGCCTCGGTATCCCGTATTGGAAAATCCAGCGCGCTGCGCAGATTGGTCTGGTCCCGACTACGACCTTCCTCAACTCGCGGCGCTACGTCCGCTTCTCTGAAATCGAACTGATTCTGGGCCGGTCGCCGGCCCAGCGGGGAGGAGCGTCATGAGCGCCGCCCCGATGCCCACCAATGATACCGCCGCCGATTTTTTGAAAGCCCTTCATGGCGAAACCTTCACGGGCTTTCAGCTGGTGTTCCAACTGCCGACCCGGAATACCGCCTCTTTTGATGCAAGTGAGTGGACTTCTCTTGCGGCTATGATCGAACGGAGAAAAGATACGGCCGATCTTTACGGGGTGATCGGTACCCAGAGCACTCGCGTCGGCGGTGCGAAACGGGGAGCGATTGATACCGTCGCGCAGGTATCGGGCCTAATTGTCGACGTCGACTTCGTGTCCAAGAAAGATACCAAGAAGCTCTATGTCGCTGATGCTGAAGCCGCGAGCGTAATCCGGTCCGGTCTGCTGCACGCGCCGTCGGCAGTTGTCGCGACAGGAAACGGAGAGCATTGGCACTGGTTCTTCGATCAACCGATCGTCATCACGACTGAAGAGGATCGGCAGCGCGCGAAGACCATTTCCCTCAACTTCAGCCGGGCTATGCAGGCGGTATTCCGCGAGCACGGAGCTGAAATCGATAGCGTCGGCGATATCGCTCGGGCTTTCCGGCTGCCCGGGACGTTCAATCATAAGGGAGGGGGCAAAAAGCCGGTCGTTCTTCAAACCTTCGACCCAACACTCCGCTATACAGTTGCGGTGCTTGCCGATTTTGCTTCGCCCCCGGCCCCGCCGTCCCCTAGCAAACGGAAGCGCGAATCAGGCAACAGCTTTCCTCCAGCCCGGCATGAAGCCATTAGGCGAGACTGTTCTTGGTATAACGATGTCACTGGCGATGGAGCCGGTTCCTGCTCAGAGCCTGAGTGGTTTGCAGCTGCCAGCATTACTGCCTGTTGCCAGGATCCGGAGGCCACGTTCCACGCCTACAGTGAGCACTACCACCGGTACGACGAAAGGGAAGCGCAGGCCAAGATCGAACGCGCGATCAAATCTCCGATGCCACGGACATGTGCGTCGATCGAATCGGATCTTGGGCATGTGGGCTGTCAGACTTGTCCGCACCACGGAAGGATCACGTCACCCGTACAGCTCGGGAACGGCCCGCGCCGGTACGATCCAGGGGACGAGGGTCCTATCCCGCTCGGTTACACCCGTGACGGCAATTTTGCGCTTCGTGATCCGGTGCGCAACATCATCATCCCTGCGAGCGCCCAACAGTTACTCTCCGGTCAATGGCTACAAGGCGTTGCACCGTCGAGCTTCTGGAAACGTCAGTTCGCGACTGACAAATCGTTCAGTCCTACGGCAGCTGGCGAGGCGATCATTGCCGCGTGCAAGGAGGTGGGCCCGTTCAATCCAACTCGGATCCGCGGTCGCGGTATCTGGGTTGAGGACGGCGAAGTCGTCATCAATCTTGGTGGGCCTTTGCGGGAGGGGCTGCAGAACCAGTACCTCTGTTTCGAGCCGATACCGTTGCCCGCCGATCCGAGTTTCGACACGGCACGCCTATCGCAGTTGCTCGACCGCTTCAGGTTTCGCGACCCGAAGAATGCGACGCTTTTGCTCGGTTGGCTTGCCATCGCGCCCATCTGTGGCGTGCTGGCTTGGCGGCCGCACTGCTTCGTCTATGGACCGCCGAAAGCAGGAAAGAGCACGCTGCATGGGCTTGCTACGGCACTCCTCACACCTCTGGCCTTGTCGACGACTGGCGACAGCTCGGAAGCCGGCATCCGCCAAGCGGTGGGTCCCGACAGCCTTCCAGTTATCATCGATGAGTTTGAGAGCGATCAGAGACGGGGGCGGCAGCAGGCCATCGTGATGCTGGCTCGCAGTGCATCCTCTGGAGTAACGCCGGTCCTACGGGGTACGCCTGAGGGAAAGGCGATGCAGTTTAGCCTCCGCACGACGTTCTTCTTCAGCGGCATCAATCCAGCGGGCCTCTCCCCTGCTGATGCGAGCCGCATCCTATTGCTCGAACTCGTCATGCACGAGAACGATCAAGAAGCCGCCCGCCACATTACGGCTGAGCTTGCGCATTTCGCCGACGCAGGTCCGAAGTGGTGCGGATATATGGCATCGAAGGCGCTACTCATCGCTCCAGCAAGAGAGGCATTCGAAGTAGAAATGCCCGGGCTTGACGCCCGTCTCAGGACTAATATTGCAACGCTACTCGGAGCAGCTTTCGTAGCGCTTCATGGTCGGGTTCCAGAGCCTAAAGAGGTCAAGCTTGAGGTCGCAGATTTTGCACTAACGACTGCAGAGCACGCCGAAGAAGTCGATCGTGACGACGCTGGAGAGGCTCTTCACCACCTTTTCGCGCATGTGATTTCCGGATCGTCGTTGGGGCAATGGTTGGCCCGCGAGCATCGTGATTTGATTGCAGACGGCGTCGATGAAAAGCGTCTGAGTGCACGCATCCTCGCGTCGCTAGACATCATGATGAGGGTTCGCAACGACGATCCGGGCTTCTTTCTCCTACGAGGCGCACCTGGAGTCGAGCGGATCTTCAAGGACACGAAGTGGGCTGGCGATGCGTGGGCGCACGCAATTCGCAAGCTGGACGGTGCGTTCTCGCCGAAGCACCCGATCTACTTCTCCAATATTAGAAGGAAGGCTCGGGCAATCGGACTTACGTTCGAGATCCTGCCGGATCCCACAGAAGATCCGAACGGAGATCCTGGGACAGACCCAACCGACGGAGTCGGGCCGCGCTATTGATCGGCAGACAACACCCAGGACGCAGGACGGGACGGACTGACATATAAAGATGGGGGGAGGGGTCACTGTGTGAGCAGTGACCCGCTCATACCCCCCCTCTCTCCCCATTTATATTGTTGTCCGTCCTGTCCTGCGTCCTGACCGACTGACCTACCGCTTCACAAACATTAGAACACGTGGCTGAGCAATCAATCGGCTGTATTTCGATGAAGCGTGAAATACAAGCCCTTGTATGTGCCGGATCCTGAATACGCGGCCCATGCATCGTGGTTCCTGTCGTGGTTACAGAAGAAGTTTTGCTTGAGATTTCTTGGGATTTGCTAATGTATGGCTTTGTTACAGTCTTTATTAACTGCTCCGTGCGGCGAACAATTGTTCCGCCAGCAAACATGTGTTTTATTTTTTCTTGCGTTCCAGGGAGTTCTGGTGATGACCACTACATTCAACATCAGCCTCACAAAGCGGGATCGGCGTCGTAAGCTCCGGTCTGGTGAGGTGGTCATCAACACTCGCTGGGTCCTGAATTACACCGATCCCAAAACGAGCCAGCGCGTTCAGCTCTTCTTCGAGCGTCAGAAGGAGGCCATCGCTAAGCGGAACGCGATTCAGGCCTCCGTCGAGTCGCGCACTTATGTCCCAGCGCGCGAGGTGATCACTGTCGGCGAGGCTGTTGCGCTTTGGCTTGAGGGGCGCCGCGGCGAAGTGAAGGACCAGACACTTCACGGCTACGAGCAAGGAGCGCGCTACATTTCGGAGCCCCTGTTGGTCGGCGCGAAGCCCGTGCAGCGCCGGGCCTACACAGAAACGGGTCTTGTCCCAGCGGGCGCCTCGCTGAAGCCCACCCTGGGTACAATCAAGATCGATCGTCTTGGCACGGCAGATATCAGAGCCTGGCACAAGCTGCTCTCGAATGAGGTTGGGCCATCCACAGCGAGCCGCGCACGGAAATACCTCGGTAGCGCCCTGGCGCTTGCGGCGGAAGATCTCGGCATACGGCCCCCCACGCTGCCGTCCCGCCTCAGGGGCGCGCCCAAGATCAAGAAGGCGATCCTCACCTCAAACCAGATCGTCGAGCTTCTGGCGGTCGCTGAGCGGGATCCTGAGCAGGGGGTCTACGTCGCGTTCCCCTTCCTGGCTGGCACGCGTCCCAGTGAGCAGCTCGCCCTTATGTGGGAGGACGTCGACTTTGAAGCGAATGTCATCCGCATCCGGCGGATGCAGGAGCTGAGTGGCGCCATCTGCGAAGTGACCAAGACCGAGGCTGGGCGCCGTTCAATCCCGATGCCGACCCGGCTGCGGTCCATGCTGCTCGCGTGGCGTGCTGTGTGTCCCCACCGTGAGGGAGAGCCTCATCGCGTCTTCCCGGGTCTCGGGGCGCGGCGGGCGTGGCCTCAGTCTCGCGTAGGGGGCGGTGGGACGCTCCTCTATTCGAACTTCCGCTCGCGTATCTGGGCGTCGCTGCTGAAGCGGGCCGGCGTGCCCTACGTCACGCCGCACTCGGCCCGGCATTCGTTCATCTCGATGCTGCAGGCGGAAGGCGTTGAAGTTGGTCTCGTGGCGAAGATCGCGGGCCATGCCAGCCCGGCCGTCACTCTCAGTCACTACACCCAGGCTGTGCGCGGCGGCGAAGTTGCGCTCGCAGCAATCGATCGGGCCTACGCCGCTTGAAGCTGTGCCTCTCTCGCACCGGCAAGCAAGACTCCTCCTAAATTCTATAGCTCCGCGGGAAGATGGACTGGGTCGCCTTTTCAGCACCCGCGAATGCCTATTCTCAAAAAAAATCTTATACCAGTGTTAACTATGATTAATGCGAAATAGTTACGCCAGTGTTGTTCGTATGTTTTTCTCATCTGGCAGTTCTTAGAACCTCGATGGCGCCCAATGTTACGACATGAGTCTTTCGGAGCCGGAGATGGCATAGCCCGGAGCGAAAACATCCCCATTTCTAAATGCGGTCTCGCTTCCGCCCACGCCGAAGCGGTTCGTCAACACGCTGCAGCAGCCGACGCGCATGCTCTCGCTGCCGAGTTGCACTATGAGGCCTTCGCCCCGGACGAGGATTCTGACCCGGCTGTGAGGCAGGACGCGGTCTGCGCGAGCGCCGATGCTTTGACCCAGACGGATACGGCTGCCGAGGCTAGCGAGCTGGCCGGTGAGGCATCCAGTATAAGAGGTGACGCCAAACGGAAGGCGCGTGAGGCAGCACGTCTGGCCGAAGATGGTGAGGACCCACGCAGAGCTCATGCGCAAGCGGCCAAGCACCACACATCGCTGGCTGAGAAGCACGCATGGAGCGTTCGATCCATCGCACCACACAGCCAGGAGGCTCAAGACGCTGCCTTTGACGCAGAGGTTGCCTTAACGCGCGCCAGAGACGCTGAGGTTGTGGAACGTGCTGCCTGACAGGGCTATTGCTCTTATCTGAGCTCATACGGCTTTGGATGTGACGTGCGAGGCTATCTATCCTCACGGCACATACAGAAATTACTGCGTAAAACGTACCTCTATGCAGTCGAATTATCATCACGTAGTGCGAGCTGCAATTACATGTTATAGATAACTGCTTGAATTAGAATTCTTTGGCGAGCTTGAGGCTTTCAATCTGATCACCACCAAGGGGTAAGTAGCAGCAATTTTACGATCCAAATTTTTTGCCGGCTATTAATGAGCATATAACTCGAACGCGGTCTTTTTTCACGTCAATCAGCGGAGTAATCATGTTCACCGCTCGAACCTTTTTTGGTAGAAACTGGCCCAAACGACCCGGTTCTCGCTTGATTGCTCATTCTTCTCGGTCAGTTATGTTCTGCAGCCGCTCGTGACCCTGCGCGAAAATTGGGCAAGTCCGCTTTTGGCCAAGGCAAATCGAGTGAGTAAGCAGCCAACAGGCCGGTGATTCTTAAAGGCATGTGAGATCGCAACTTTGCCGAGGATGGGATCAAGGTTCGAATCTCTCTGCCCGGTCAAGTCTTTATTACCGTCGGACTACTACAGGTTGGCTGTAAGAGGGGCCAAAATTGTTTTTATGCCGAAATTCAGTCTGGATTCCATAGGCTAAGGTCCTGACTGAACTTGTTGGATGGATCGAGCTGCCAATAACGCACTCCCTCACCAAACGAACAGATGGCCCATCCGATTGAGCTGCCGCACCCGCGCTTCATAATCCGGCATGATCGTTTCGAGCGACCGCCAGAACCGGCGGGAATGGTTGTGCTCAAGAACGTGGCAAGCCTCGTGGGCGATAACGTAATCCACGAGCGACATCGGGGCCATGACTAAGCGCCAATTCAGGCGGATTCGGCCGCGCGCGTCGCAGCTCCCCCAGCGCTTCGACTGATCGACCACATGCACGGTTGGCGTCGGAATGCCGAGCAAAGCCGCCATGCTTCGGGCACGGACGGGGAAATGCATCTTGGCATGCTCGCGGTACCAAAGCCGCAACCCGCTACGCACCGCAGCCCGGCGGATGAGTGGAGGAGCTTGGAGGGGAACCGGCGCGACCAGTGTCGATCCACGCGCCGCGACTCGGGTGACGACAGCGGTATCGTCCGCAATGACTTTCAACCGATAGGGCCGGCCCAAATAATGGAACGTCTCGCCGCTCACGAACTCCCGGACGATCGGTGAGCCACCAAGCTCCCTGTAACCGGCCTGCTTGCGCAGGAGCCAAGCGCCTTTCTTACGAACGATCGAGATGACCCGTCCGTCATCAAGGTCGGGCGGCGCCAGCACCCGAACACCATCATAGCCTACCGAGATAGCGACCGTCTTCCGCCGCGTGGTGCGCTCGATCACGAAACTCAGAAGCTCTCCCCCGAAGTCGAGTTGGTGTGCGGCCTCCGACGTCACCGAGCCAGTCTCGCCCGCGCGACGTCCATGACCTTGGCCGTCGCCGCCTCCATCTTGGCGGGATCAATGCCTAGTGATCGCAGGCGGTCCTTGATGGCGCGTCGCATCTGTCGCTGAACGTCTTCCTTGTGCTGCCAGTCAACGACGACCGCGAATGCCTCTAGCGCCTTTGCGACCTCCGTTGCCGCACCCGCGCGCGCTTCATCCGTAATCGAACCGTCGATGAAGGGCAGGATCGCACCGGCCGTCCCAGTGAGGCTATGCCGCGAGCCGCTTGCGCCCGCCCGCGCATCCGAGACCTGAGCCGCCATTTCTTGCAGGCGCGCGAGAGCGCTCGCGGCCGAGACGCGCGCCTCCCGACGCTCGTTCACGATCCGCTCCAACTGCTCCCAAAGAGAGGCATAGGCGGTCGGGTTCTCGTCTCGGTGAACGTGGATCTCATGCCGTATGGCGTGCTCGATCTCGGCCGCCTTCGCCTCGGTGGAAACGAAGCTGTCGAGATGCTGCTTGAAGGCGGGATCGAGAATATCGCGTTTTGCGAGAAGCTGTTCCACGCCCTCGACCGAGAGATGCGTCGTGATGATCTGACCAACCTTCGCGCCGTAATCCTCCGGATCGAAGGGTTCTTGATAGTGGGCGCGCCGCGCCACGACCCGGAGCCGAGCCAACCATTTTAGGTCGGACACGTAAGGCTCTTCCAACGCCTTGGGGTCCGGCAGGACCATGTCTATCGCTTCGGCGAAGCGCAGGAAATCCAGCTCGAATTTCGCGCGCACGTCCTCGGGATCGAGCAGCGCCAGACAAGCCGCTTCGTTCGCCCGGTCAACCCCTTCGAAGAGGCGCAGAGCAGCGCGATGCCGGCTTTCGAGAAGCTGGATCTTCTCCGACAGAGAACGAAGGGCGTTCATCACACCGTCCTCTTCCGAGAACAGGTCCAGGGCATCGCTCATGCGCCGGTTGTCGCCCCAGTAGTCGACGACGAGCCCATAGGTCTTGCCGTCAGCGGTCCGGTTCACGCGGGCGATGGCCTGCAAGAGCGTATGCTCCCGCAAGGGGGCGTCGAGGTAGAGAACCTGCTCAATCGGCGCGTCGAAGCCGGTAAGCAGCATGTCGCAGACGACAAGTATCTTGAGAGGATCATCACGCCGCTTGAACCGGGCGATGCGGTCGTCCCGCTCTCGCTTCGAGAGATGGTGCGCCTGCAAACGCGCGCTGTCGCCGTTCGACGACGACATGATGAGCGCGCATTCTGGTGCGCCGAGCTTATGCAGCGCTTCGACATAGGTCACGGCCACGTCGCGGCTTGCGGAGACGATCTGGGCTTTAAAGCCGTTCGGCTCAATCGTCGTGCGGTAATGCTCAAGAATGTCCTTGGCGACGGCCTCGACGCGCTGCGGCGCGCCCGCGAGCTTGTCTTGGAGGCGCATTCCGCGCTTCAGCTTATCAATTTCCGCGTCTGAGAGGTCGGGGAAAGAAACACGGATGTCTTTCTCCAGGTCGCGCCCGTCAATGCGCAAGCGCGCGTCGCGCATCTCGTAGAAGATCGGAACCGTCGCGCCATCCTTCACAGCCTGGTCGATGAGGTATCGGTGCAGGTAGTCGCCGAACACCTCGCGCGTGCTGCGGTCCTTCTTGTCGATGGGCGTCCCGGTGAAGGCAAGCATGCAGGCGTTGGGCAGGCCCGCACGCATCCGGGCCGCGAGCGCGCCGTATTGCGTGCGGTGCGCCTCGTCCACCATCACGAACACATTCCGCGCATCGGAGATGACGGAGGAGCGCTTCGGGACGGCGCTGTGGAACTTGTGCACGGTCGTCAGAACTGTGCTTCCTGCGCCACCGGAGAGAGCGTTTCGAAGGGCCTCGCCGCTCTCGGCCTGAATGGGATTTGGAAAGCCTGACCGTTTGAATTGAGCGGCAATCTGGTCATCGAGGTTGGTGCGGTCGGTGACTATGACGAGCGTCGGGTTTTCGGCCTCCGGCATGCGGCGGAGCTTCGTCGCCAGGAACACCATCGTGAGTGACTTGCCCGAGCCCTGCGTGTGATGGATTACCCCGCCACGCCGCTGCGGGTTGACCGCCGTCCGAATGCGTTCGATCGCCTTGCCAACCGCGACATATTGCTGATAGCGCGCGAGCTTCTTGATGCGTCGGCCATCCGTGGTCTCGAACATCACGAAGTTGCGGACGAGGTCCAGAAGGTTCGCTGGTGCGAGGAGCCCGGCTAAGAGGATGTCCTGCCCGGTCGGCGTGCGCCCAAGCTGAGCCGTCAGTTGATCGAGCGTGAGGGGATAAGGGTCCTTCCACTCCGCCCACTGGCGCGCTGGCGTCAGCGTGGTGCCGTATTTCGCCACATCACGGGCGAGCGCAATCGAGACTTGCGCCGTCGCGAACAAGCGTGGTGCGCCAAGCCCCACGAACTCGTCGCGGCTCTCGTAACGGCGGAACTGGCGGATGGCTTCGCTCATAGGGTCGGCGAGCGAGGGCGACTTGCATTCAATGACGGCGAGCGGCAGCCCGTTCACGTAGACGATCACGTCCGGGATAATGTCTTGTCGCGGCCCCTTGACGGGCACCTGCCGCGCGAACTCGAACACGTTGGCGGAGGGGTCGTCGAAGTCGAAGAACCGCACGGTTCGGTCTTGCCGCCGGCCGTTCTCGGTATGTGGGGCCGTAATGCCGTAGCAGAGTGCCGTATAGGCTTGCTCGTTGGCCTCCATGAGGTCGACGGCGGAGACACGTGTCACCGCTGCAACGGCACGGCGCACATCATCCTTGCCGAGCCACGGGTTAAGCCGGGCGAGGCATTCCGCGAGACGAACGGTCAGAACGGGTTCGTTCGCCACACCCTCGCGGAGGTCGCGCACGACCTCGACCGACAGCGCCGAATAATCGAATAGCACGCGCAAGAGGTCGGCAGCCGGCTCCTCCACCCATTGCAGTTCAAGTCTTTCGCTGGCTGTGCTCATGCAGCCGCTGCCGGCGTATCTGAAAAGCGCGCGACGAGCCTTTCAGGCAGGCGCAGGCGACCGGAGAGGAGTTCTTCCGCAAGCGCAACCTGTAGTCTGCGCAACTGGCGGAGTTTCGCCTCCCCGGCGTCTATGCATGCCCATACCTCGTTCAGCAGCGCGATAGTTTGGTCCTGATAAGCGAGCGGGGGAACGCTGATTTTAATTCGTTTCATTTCGCCGACATTCAGATGTTGCTGCGCCAGCCCTCCTTGAAGAAACGCGATCTGACGCTTGGCTATGCCGGAATTCATGAAATAGCTGACATACTCTCCGCGCACACTCGGCCCGGGGCGAGAGAAAATAATGTCTATACAATTTAGACCGCCAAAATCATCCATTATATAGGCTGTTTTCCCAGGCTCCCCAGTGCGAACAGTCACAACATCACCGGCGCGTAGGGCCGATTTATTATTGATTTGATGCCCAGTCTTAGATATTTGCACCAGGCTATCAAGAAGTAACCTGTTTGGTCTGACGTTGAGCGAGCGGAGAGCAGGCACGCCACCATCCGAGACGTAGTAAGATGCCGGCCTAACAACGATCCCGACTTTAATTGCCGACATTTCGGCGCCGAGAGTTGATAATTTCCATTCTTCTCTTTTTAGAGCACCGGAACTTGGATCGATGCCAAGAAAAAGCGCCTCGGAGATTGCCTCAGCAGTTGCGTATATTTGAGCGACCCACGCCTCTGTTTTCGCAAATTCCTCCTTCGCAACGCTCAATAATGCCGCAATGGCGCGCTGCTCAGCAAGGGGAGGCACAATGACTTTGACAGTCTCAAAAGCATCATAGGGCGTTAGTTTACGCTTTCCATCTAGATTGCCCCCCTGGCTTAGGGCCTCATAACGCGCGATCATGCGAGGTAAGCGCACCAAAGCCTCTAAAAATCTCGGGTCGGCATCATCTTTGTGGCGAAACACATTATATGCTGGGCTAATGATCCCTGAGATACTACCGTGATATCGTCCAACAGCGCCGTAGTAGAGCGCCATAGGTGCCAGTCCGAATTCTCCGGGCTGGATCACTCGGTAACGAGATATGTCCTCGCTGGCGATTTCCTTGTCGTAAGTATCCGACTGAGGGATCACACCTCGTTTTGTCACGCTGAGGACTATAGACCTCTCCAACGCTCCCAAACGTCGCTCGACTGGCTCGCAAAGGTCCTTCAGCCGTCCTGCGCGCCAGCCATGGGGCACTTCATCCGACATAGCCCATCTCCTTGAGAAGAGCGTTCATGCGGGCGGCGGCTTCGTCCCGCGCCTTCTCGGCGGCCCAGAGCTTGTCCAGCTCAGCTTTTACATCGATAGGCTTTTCGGGCTCCAGCGTGTCGATGTAGCGGGAAATGTTGAGGTTAAAATCGTTCTCCTCAATCTCCTTCCTATCGACTACACGGCAAAAACGATCTTCGTCCGTCCATGCTCGAAATGCATCGACGATCCGCGTAATGTTTCTCTCGCCCAGGATGTTCTTTTTCGGCCGCTCCTCAAACTCCTTTGCCGCGTGGATAAACAGCACCTTGCCTGTGCGCTCAGGAGCTTTCGCCTTATTGAGGATGAGCACGGTCGCAGGGATGCCGGTGCCAGCGAACAAGTTCTCCGGCAGCCCGATGATGGCCTCCAACAGGTTTGC
This sequence comes from Methylobacterium sp. Leaf104, assembly GCF_001422885.1. Taxonomy (GTDB): domain Bacteria; phylum Pseudomonadota; class Alphaproteobacteria; order Rhizobiales; family Beijerinckiaceae; genus Methylobacterium. Next base: position 155,169 of record NZ_LMMZ01000038.1, read on the forward strand.
CTTGAGCACACCCTCGCGGATGCGCCCGTCGCCGGAGCCGCGGAACAGGACGCCGTGCGGCATCACCACGCCACACACGCCCTTGGCGTTGAGCGTCGCCAACATGTGCTGCACGAAGGCGAGGTCGCCCATATTCTTGGGCGGAATGCCGTAGCGGAAGCGATCGAAGCTTTTCTTCTCGTTCTCGCCCGAAACATCGTCCGCGCCCCAAGCGTCCAGTGAGAAGGGCGGATTGGCAATGACGCGATCGTAGAGGATCAAATTGCCTTCGGGATCGAGAAGGCGCGGGTTGCGGATCGTGTCACCTTTCTCAACCCGCGCGTCGCGGAGCCCATGCAGCAACAGGTTCATCTTGGCGATGGCCCATGTGCCGAGGTTCTTCTCCTGGCCGTGCAGGGTGACGTTAAGAGGCTGGCCTAAGCGCTTGCCCTCAAGCTGCGCCACATGCTCGGCCGACTGGATCAACATGCCGCCCGACCCGCAGGTCGGATCGCTGATCCGCATGCCTGGCTTGGGGTCTAGTACCTCCACGATCAGCCGCACGACGTGGTGGGGCGTATAGAACTCGCCGCCCTTCTTGCCCGCATCGTCGGCGAATTTGTCGATCAGATACTCATAGGCTCGCCCGAGCATGTCAGGTTCGGACAGCGAAGCGTTAGAAAGGTCCACCCGCGAGAAATGGTCGATGAGGCGCGCGAGCACGCCTTCTCGGTTCTTGGCGTCGCCGAGGCGCGATTCGGAGTTGAAGTCGATATTGGCTAGCACGCCTTCAATGGAGGGGTTGGCGTCCTCAATGGCGGCGCAAGCTTTGTTAAGGTGGTCGCCGATCCCCGTGGTCAGCTTCTTAAGCGTCGACCAGCGCGCCCGCTCGACGAGAAAAAACTCATGCTCGTCAGGATCGCTATAGGCGACCTCGACCGGCAAGCCGTTTCGAACGCATTCTTTGACTTCTTCCTCGAAACGATCCGACAGGCGCTTGAGAAATAAAAATCCGAAGATGTAGATTTTGTAGTCAGAGCTGTCGATTGATCCCCGAAGTATGTCGGCAGACCTCCATAAGTGATTTTCAAGTTCGGGGCGTGAGAGTTTAGGCATCTTTCCCTCGATTTTCTTGATTAACGCCAAAAAGGCGTTGGTCTAGGAGTCGGCGTACAAGCGCGCTGCGGATTTCAGCTGCGTCCATGGCGGAGCGATAGGCGGTGAGCGCGTCATCGACGAGCGCCGCGATTTGCCGTTGCTCGGAAACGGGCGGCAACTGGATCTCAAGTTTGGCAAGGTCCTTCGCCGACAGCGACAGAAGCGTCGTTGCGCCCCGGCGGATCACCTCGATCTTGGGGCGGAACACCTCGCTCGACAGGATGGCGAACAACGTCCCGCCGCTCGTTTCACCGAGGGGCCGCACGACGATGATGTTGCCGCTGGCGATGGCGCCTGCCGTTTTCTCTCCGACAAGGCCGAACTTCAGCAGCGTTCCGCGTCCGGTGACCAGAACGTCGCCGACGCGCACTGCATAGGTCGCGGCGCGTGCGGGATTAGGGAAGCCGACCCGGTCCAATTCTTCGCGGCTCGTGACCGCGCCGTCTTGCAGGTCACGCACGCCGATCACGGGTAGCTTCTCGCCTGGGCGAGACTGAGTCTCCTCGCGCGATACCCCTATACCTGCAAACACCTCGGCAACATCTCCGAGGCGCAAGGTATGGGAATAGGGCAGCGTTTGCGGCGTAGGGCGCTTCATGCCAAACGTATGCGGCGTTTCCACGATACGGTCAATATGACATCAAAACGTATTGGGCTACGTTTTCGTACGGCTTGTTTTTTGACGTAATCGCTTGACAGGTGGGGTTGGGTGGGTCAGCTTGATTGGCATCGGACCGTTGAGTCCGACCAATGGTGACCACACGAGGTTCAAATGGCGACACGAGCCGAGCCCAGCGGGCTCGCACTGACGGCGGCGGATGCTGCGCTTATCCGAGGGATGATTCTGAGAGGCGACCGGCACCACGATATCGCGGCGTTCTTCGGCGTGAATCAGGGCCGCATCGCCGAGATTAAGGACGGGACCCGATTCTCGGGCATCGCTCCGGCCGACTCGGATGAGCTTCCGCCCAAGGGGCCGTACATGACCCCCAAATCTGCATGGCAGGAAAACCGGCTGCGCTAACAGCCGGCTTCCTAAACCCGGGGCCGAAGCCCCGCTAGGCGTGTCATGAACACCACGAACCTAGCTGGCTCCTTCTCGAAAATCAACGACCCGACGCTTCGGGCGGTTCGTCTCGTTTTGAAAGGGGTAGCGGCCATGGCCGACTATCAGGTTGACTGCGTCAATAAACCGGACCGGAGCAGCCCTCATGAGCACATCACTCATGTTGGCGGCCCGAACCCTAACGGCTCCGGCCGCTGGAAGGACACCGGGCCCAACGTCGTGAAGTTCATCGATGACAAGACGCACCGCTTCTACACGAACGAAGGCGGGCGCGTGGCGTGGGTCGGTGTCCGCGTCAGTGCAGCCGGCAAGAAGTTCTTGCAGACTCACGCCGATGGCGTGTGGAGCAATAACCTTCTCGCCTTGAACGAGTGCGGCTGAAATCTGGTACTCCTGCGATCCCGCGCTCGTCGCGGGATCGCATCACCGCTTACCGAGCGACGCGCTCCACGGTCGCCCGCGCAATACGCGTGCGGCGGATGTTCGAGAGTTTCTCGTTAAGCTCGCGGAGCACGTACCGAGTTGTGCCCAGCCATCAGAACGATGAGTTCGCTCGCGGTGTCCGTTTCCCGGCAAGGATGCAATGTCTTGTGATGGCGCAAAGCGGCAGAAAGGCACTATCGGGGCGAACGAACTTGAAGACCGTTGGGGCGGATCGCTTTGAGAGCCTCTTAGTAACCCCAAGGTAACCACGGCGCTTGGAAGGCCGCGCAGGTTGCTCCAAGAGGTCCGTGATTAGGGCTCTTTCGGAGGGAGAGCACGTGGTGCCGGTTGCGGGACTTGAACTCGCGACCTACCGCTTACAAGGCGGTTGCTCTACCATCTGAGCTAAACCGGCGTGCCGTCCTGCGCTATCAGCGCCGTTGGCCCGGCGCAAGCCTGACGTGAGAGATCGGATCAGGCGGCCGAGTCGCCCAGGCGGCGGGTCTCGGCGAAGATGCGGCCATCCGGGAAGCGGTAGCGGACCGTCTCCGTCAGGCGCCCCTGAGGGCGGATCTCGATCGAGGCCGGACGGGTGAGCCTGGCCCGCTCCGCCGCGGCCTCGCCGGCCGTCATCGGCACGTCGCGTCCGCCGCCGAACTGGCGCCACCACTGCACCGCTTTCTCGCGGGAATATCCGGCCTGGGCGAGGCCGAGTACGATCCGGTGGTGCCGCCCGTCGCGCAGGTGGAAGGTGACCTCGAGGTCCCCCGCGGCATCGGCACGGGCCGCGAAGGTCCAGCCGGCGACCGGCCGCCACCCAGCGGAACCGCGATCCGCCCGCTGGCTCGAGAGAATCGGGTGCGCATCGTCGGCGGAAGCCTCATGGCCCGGCTCGGCGGCCTCCGCCTCCGGCTCGACCCAGCAGGCTTCGCAGGTGCTGGCGTTAAGGGCGATCAGGGCGCCGCAGCCGGGACAGGCCTTCGCCCGGATCTCGCCTTCGCGGCCGCGGATCGCGGCGGCACTGCGGGCGGTGACGATGTCGACCGGGCCGTGCATGCGGACGAGGCCGGCATAGTCGAGGATGAGGGCATCGGTCTTGTCGGACGCGCGACGCAGGGCGCGGCCGACCTGTTGCACGTAGAGCCCGGTGCTCTGGGTCGGCCGCAGCAGGGCGACGAGGTCCACCTGGGGTACGTTGAACCCGGTGGCGAGGACGCCGACCGAGGTCAGGCAGCGGATCCGGCCCTCGCGGAAGTCGCGCACCATCCGATCGCGCGCCCGCTTCGGGGTCTCGCCGGAGAGGGTCTCGCAGGTGTGGCCCTCGGCGCGGATCGCGTCGCGCACCGCCGTGGCGTGGGCGACGCCGGCGCAGAAGGCGAGCCAGGCCCGGCGGCCCTGCCCGTAGCCGACCATCTCCTCCACGGCCGCGCGAGTGATCCAGTCCTGGTTGACGGCGGCCTCCAGGGCGCTCGGGATGTAGTCGCCCCCGCGCTGCGGCACGCCCGTGACGTCGAGGGTCGTGGCGGTGGCCTTGGAGATGAGCGGCGCGAGGTAGCCCTGGTGGATCAGGTCGCCGACATTGGCCTCGTAGACGATGGCTTCGAAGAGCCGGCCGGGGCCCTCGTCCAAGCGCCCGCTGTCGAGGCGGTAGGGCGTCGCCGTCAGACCGACGACGCGCAGGTCCGGGCGCTCGGCGCGCATGGCGGCGAGAAAGCGGCCGTAGCGGGTCTCGGCGTCGCGCGGGATGAGGTGGGCCTCGTCCACGACGACGAGGTCGAACGCGTCGAGGTCGCGCGTCCGGTTCCAGATCGATTGGATGCCGCAGAACAGCACCTGTGCGCCGGTATCGCGCCGGCCGAGGCCGGCGGAATAGATGCCTGCCGGTGCCGCCGGCCAGAGCGCCAGCAACTCCCGGTGGTTCTGCGCGATAAGTTCACGGGTGTGAGTGACGATGACGATGCGGTGGCCTGGGTCGCGGTCGAGCGTCTCCCGCACCAGGGCGGCGATCACCAGCGACTTGCCGGCACCGGTCGGCAGGACGATGAGGCCGGGGCCATCCCGCCGAATCCACGAAGCGTAGAGGGCGTCGAGGCTGGCACGTTGATAGGGGCGAAGATTCATCGGCGGCGCTTCTAACGCCCGTCAGCCCTGGCGTCCGTGGCCAATCTGCCGCGCGCCCGGGTCTCTGGTGTCAAACGACCCGACGCCCCGCGGACCCTTTCCCAAAGTTCCGCGAACCCTTGAGGTACGCGAGGCGTCGTCGATCCGTCTCGGGAGTCGTTCGCCTCGGGAGCCCGGATCAGCAGTTGTCGGCGCCGTCACCCTTCACGACCTGACCCTCGGCGGGCTTCTTCTCGCCGCTTCCGGGCTGGGTGTTGGAGCCGACATTGTTCATCGCGCCGACGGTACCGGGCGACTCCGCCTTGGCGCCGGGCGTCACCTTCGAGGTCGAGCCGCCATCGGCGGTCGAAGACTTGTCCATCGAGGCGGACTTGTCCTTCATGGAGCTGGTGGTGCCGGTCGCGCAGGGCGCCGCAAACGCGGCGGTTGCGGTCAGCATCAGGGAAGCGGTCGCGACGGCGAGATATCGAACGGTCATGTTTCCTCCAGGAATAGTTATTCTGGAGTCCAAACCCGGTCAGAACCCGCACGTTCCGAAATTAATCTCTCAAGTGACGCTTGTTTATTCCGGCGGACAGGCTCCGCCGGAATATAGTCTTGGATCTTGAATCGGTCTCAGGCTGCCACCAGGGCTGCTGCCATCTTCTGGGCGAAGGCGACGGGATCCCGCGGCGTGTCGCCATCCTGCACGCGGGCGAGGTCGAGGAGCGTCCCGGCCGCCTCCTTGATCGCTTCCTGCGCCTCGACCTTGGCGCCCAGGGACCGGATCAGGGGATGGCGCGGATTGATCTCCAGCACCGGCATGCCGCCGCCGCCGCGCCCGGCGCGGCGCAGGAGCCGCTGCATCTGCAGGTCCGGGCCATGACCCGAGGCGGAGAGCACCACGGCGCTCTCGACGAGCCGGTCGGTGGCGCGCACGTCGGAAACGTCGGAGCCGAGCGCTTCCTTGAGGGCCGCGACCAGCGCCTCGACGGAGGCCGGGGCCTCCTCGCCCTCCGGTGCCGCGCCCGCGAACTTCGAGAGGTCGACGGCCCCTTGCGTGACCGAGCGCAGGGGCTTGTCGTCGAAGCGGGCCAGGGCCTCGGGCCAGAACGCATCGACGTGGTCGGAGAGCAGCAGCACCTCGATACCGCGAGCGCGGAAACCCTCGAGCTGGGGCGAGCGCTTCAGGGCATCGGCATCGTCGGCGACGAGGTAGTAGATCGCCTCCTGGCCGTCCTTCATCCGCGCGACGTAGTCGGGCAGGGAGGTCCAGCCCTCGACGGCCGAAGAGTGGAAGCGCAGCAGCGGGGCGATCTCGGGCCGGCGCTCGTGGTCCTCGTAGATGCCTTCCTTGAGGACGGGTCCGAAGTTCTCCCAGAACGGGCGGTAACCCTCCGCGTCCTTGGCCCGGGTGGTGAGCTCCGAGAGCACACGGCCGGTCACGGCGCGGCGGATCTTGGTCAGCACCGGGGTGGCCTGCAGCATCTCGCGAGAGACGTTGAGGGGCAGGTCCTCGGTATCGACCACGCCTTGGACGAAGCGCAGCCAGGAGGGGAGGAGTTCCGCCTCGTCGGTGATGAACATGCGCCGCACGTGCAGGCGCACCTTGCTGGCGCGCTCGCCCTCCACCGCCTGGAACGGCTTCATGCCGGGGACGAACAGCAGCGCCGAGAATTCCAGTGCGCCTTCCGCGCGCCAGTGCAGCGTCGCCCAGGGCTCGTCGAAGTTCATGCCGACATGGCGATAGAACTCGGTGTACTGCTCGGGCGTGACCTCGGACTTCGCCTTGCGCCACAGCGCCGTGCCCTGGTTGGCGTTCTCCTCCTTGCCGTCCTCGCCGCGGATCGCGATCGGCACGGTGATGTGGTCCGCCCATTTGCGCACGACGTGGTCGAGCCGGTAGCTCTCCAGATACTCGTCGGCATCCTCCTTTAGGTGCAGGACGATGTCGGTGCCGGGCTCCGTCCGGGTGGCGGGCTCCAGGGTGTAGCTGCCCTGGCCCTCCGAAGCCCAGGTCCAGGCCTCCTCGGAGCCGGCGCGGCGCGAGGTGACGGTGACGCGGTCGGCGACCATGAAGGCGGAGTAGAAGCCGACGCCGAACTGGCCGATCAGGCTCGGCTTGTCCTCCGGCTTGGCATCGCTCAGGCTCTGGCTGAAGGCGCGCGTGCCCGATCGCGCGATGGTGCCGAGGTTCTGGGCCAGCTCCGCCTTCGTCATGCCGATGCCGGCATCGGTGATGGTCAGGGTCCGGGCCGCCTTGTCCGGGACGATGCGGACCTTGGCGTCGGCGGGCAGCGCGGAGGCCTGATCGGTCAGCGCCTCGAAGCGGCGCCGGTCCATGGCGTCGGCGGCGTTGGCCACCAGCTCGCGCAGGAAGATCTCCCGGTCGGAGTAGAGGGCATGGACCACGAGGTCCAACAGACGCCCGACCTCGGCACCGAATTCGTGCCGTTCCACGGTGTCGCTCAAGGGAACGCCTCCTGATGTCGAAGAGTGAGTGAAGCGTGCGCGATATGCCGTCGCGTCCCGGCGAATTCAATGGCGGCCAAGGTCGCGAGGGGTCGCGAGGGGTCGTGCGCGGCGTGCCGGCCAATTTCCCCGGGCCGGCGCGCAACCTTCGCGGGTCTCGGGCGTAGCCGTGCCTTCACACGACAGCGAGAAGGTCCGCGATGGAACCGATGAAGCCGATGGCGCCCATGAAGCCCATGGAACCGATGAAGCCGATGAAGGGGTCCGACCCTTGGTGGCCGCAGGAGCTGGGACAGCCCTCCACCAGCGGTGGTCAGAACGACATGCGCTACGCGTTCTTTCCCGACAAGCATCGCCTGCTGATCGAACGGGACGGCAAGCTGACGACCTACGACAGCGGCGACCACAGGATCAGCGGCGTCTCCCAGTCGAACGGACGCTCGCCGACCTTCTCGAGCCAGAACGGCGACGTGGCGTTGGACGACCTCAAGGTCGTCGACTGATCCGAGGGCCCGGCCGGTCCCGACGGACCGCGGCGCCGTCTCAGGCCACGGCCCGGGCGGCGTCGGTGTTCCCGCGCGACCAGCGCTCGATCGTCTTCGGAACCTCCGCGGCGGGGCTCGGCTTGGCGAAGAAATAGCCCTGGCCCTCGTCGCAACCCTCGCTCCGGAGGCGGTCGAACTGCGCCTCCGTCTCGATGCCCTCGGCGGTGGTCCGCATGCCCAGGCTGAGGCCGAGCCCGATCACCGCCCGGACGATGAGTCCGGAATCGGTCTTGTTGGTGATGTCGCGCACGAAGGACTGGTCGATCTTGATCTTGTCGAAGGGGAAGCTGCGCAGGTAGCTCAGGGACGAGTAGCCGGTGCCGAAATCGTCCATGGCGATCCGTACCCCGAGGCGGCGCAGGGCGTAGAGCGTCGCGAGGGTCGCGAGGTTGTCCTTGAGGAGCACCGATTCGGTGATCTCCAGCTCGAGCCGTCCCGGCGGCAGCCGGCTCTCCGTCAATGCCCGGCGCACGGCTTCGACGATGACCTCGTCGCGGAACTGCACCGCGGAGACGTTGACCGCCACCTTGATGCCGTCGGGCCAACGCATCGCCTCGGTGCAGGCGGTGGTGAGGCACCACGCCCCGAGCGGCACGATGAGGCCGATCTCCTCGGCGACGGAGATGAACTCGCCCGGAGGAACGAGGCCGCGGACCGGGTGGCGCCAGCGAACCAGCGCCTCGAAACCGCCGATGCGGCGGGCGCGGAAATCGTAGATCGGCTGGTAGTGCAGCTCGAACTCCTCGCGCACCAGGGCTTCGCGCAGATCGAGTTCGAGGGCCCGGCGCTTCTGGAGGCTGACATCCATCTCCGCCTCGAAGAAGCGCCAGGTTCCGCGCCCGTCCGCCTTGGCGCGGTAGAGGGCGACGTCGGCGTTCTTGAGGAGCTTGTCGCAGGTGGTGCCGTCGCCGGGCGCGAAGCAGATGCCGATGCTGACCCCAACGCTGGCGCGGTGTCCGTCGAGGTCGTAGGGCGCGCTGACCACCTCGACGATCCGGCGGGCGAGGATGGCGGCCTCCTGCGGCCGCTCGGTCTGCGCCAGGATGATCGCGAACTCGTCGCCGCCGAGCCGGGCCACGGTGTCGACCTCGCGCACGCAGGCTCGCAGCCGGTCGGCGACCGCGCGCAGCAGGGCGTCACCCACGGGGTGGCCGAGGGTATCGTTGACCTCCTTGAAGCGATCGAGGTCGAGGCAGAGCACCGAGAACGGGCTTCCGCGCCCGAGATGGGCGACGGCCTCCTCGATCCGCTCGCCGAACATCGCTCGGTTCGGCAGGCCGGTGAGCACGTCGTGGCGGGCCATGAAGGCGATGCGTGCATCCGCCTCGCGGCGCTCGGTGACGTCCTCGTAGGTCGCCACGAGGCCGCCTCCGCGGACCGCTTTGTGGGAGACCGCGACCACGCGTCCGTTTCCGAAATGCAGGAAATCCGAATCGACGGAGGCGCCGCCGGCGGTCTCGGCCTGGGCCAGGGCGAAGGCGTCGGGCGCCGGCTTCGGATAGTCGCCCCGCGCCGCGCTGAGTTCGGCGACGTCGCGATAGGACAGGCCGAGGGGAAGCTCGGCGGGCGTCAGCTCGAAGATCTCGCAGTAGCGACGGTTCACGACGGTCAAGCGGCCCGCCGCGTCGAACAGGCAGAGGCCCTGGGACATGTTGTCGAGGGCAGTGTCGAGGCGCAGGTTGGCCGACTGGAGGATGGCCTCCTGCTCCTTCAGGAGCGTGATGTCGCTGCAGACCGCGATGAAGCCGCCCGTGCGCGTGGCGCTGCGGCTGATCCGGAGCCAGCGGCCGTCACGCAGGCGCAACTCGCTGCGCTCCTCTGCGGTGGCCAGGAGTCCCCGGGCGAGGTTGCCCGGACCGGCCTCCGCTTCCGCGAGGGCGGTGATCGTGCGGCCCGGCGGGAGGGTGCCGGCGCGAAAGCCGAGGTAATCCTCCGCCTGACTGTTGGTGAGGGTGATCCGACCGGCCTCGTCGACGACGACGATGCCCTCCCGGGACGTCTCCAGGGCGTCGGCGAGGCGATCCTCGGCGGAAATCCTCTGGGCGACCTCCTTCTCCATCGCGTGCCGGATGTTGTCGCGCATGATCCCCATGGCCGCCAGCAGCGTTCCGACCTCGTCGGCCCCCCCGGCCGGCATGGTTCCGCTGAGGTCGCCGCCCGCGATGCGGGTGGCCGCCTGCGAGGCGTCGGCCAGGGGTCCCATGATGCGGCGCGCCAGACAGAAGGCGACGGTACCGGAGAGGAGCACGGCGATCAGGGTACCGAGCAGGTTGAGCCGGGTCTCCCGGGCCACGATGGCGCGCGCCTGCTGACGATAGATGAAGCCGTCGCCGGCTGTGTAGTTGATGAAGAGGTCGAAGTTCTCCTCCGCCGCCGCGGCGTGGCGGTCGAGCTCCGCGTAGGCGGCCTCGCTCCGGCCGAGGTCGGTGATCCTGGCCCGGGCTTCCGTCCATTCGGTGACCGCACGCTCGGCCGCCTGCGCCGCGCGCGTCGCCCGGTCGGACTGGGCGCGCTCCACGGCGATCTCGAGGTCTTCGGCGAGCAGGCGCTGGAGGCTCGCGAGGCGCTCGTCGAGGAGCGTGCGGGCCGCCGGATCGGTGATCAGCCAGCGCCGGGCCTCGACCGTGCGCATCCCGGCGAAGTCGGTGGCGGCGGCGCGCGCGTAGTTGATGGACATCAGCGACCGGTCGAAGGTCTGGCTGACGAGTTCGTCCGCACGGCGGATGCTCGACGCCGCCGAGAGCCCGAGGGCGGCCGTGATCGCGCTCATGACGAGGAACGCGATCACGATCCGTCCCCGGATCGTACCGAGCATCGCACCGGCCGCGTCCACCAGGCCTCGGCCAGTGCGCGCTCGCGATGTCATCGGGGCTTCGGGCGATGTCATCCAGTCTGTCCCGTCCAATGATGCGGGTCAGGATGACGGAAAGTTGTTAAGGCGATCTTGAGATCGGGTATCCAGTTTCGGTTCTTAACCGGCAGTTCACTGCGGTGTGAAACCGTGGTGGTGGATGCGGCCTGGCTAACTTAGGAGGCTGCTGGTCACATCTCGATAGTGGATCATCTCAATCCTTATCACTGGTCAACGGATGGAACGCCGATGCGGCGCCTCACACTTGTTTGCGTGGCCTTTGGCTTTTTCGGTGCGGCGTGCGGTGGGCTGGCCCTGGCGGCCGTCGGGACGCCGAGCCTGCACGTGTCCCAGAAGGGGCGCGCTTTCCAGCCGAATGCGCTGATCGTCCCGCGCGGCGCCAATGTCGAGATCGTCAACGACGACGGCGATCTCCTCCACCACGTCTACATCGACTCGCCCGACTTCACTTTCGATTCCGGAGACCTGAAACCGGGAAGCCGGACGCAGGTGGTCTTCGACGTGGGCGGGACCTTCGCGGTCCTGTGCGGAATTCATCCGAAGATGAAGCTGACCGTGCGCGTCGACGCCCGCTGAGGTGGGCGAGGACGGGGCGTCAGAGCAGGGTCGAGCCCTGCAGCACGGCGTGGGCGCCGTAGTACAGTCCGATGAAGGCCGCCAGGGCGGCTCCGTACCCCACGGGGGTCAGCGCCAGGTTGCGCAGGCGGTAGGGCGCGGCGGCATTGTCGGCGGCGAGCGCCACCATCGCGACGATGATTGGCGCGTGGCCGATGGCGTCGACCTTGCCGAACTCGAAGATCGCCGAGATGAAGGTGGCGGCCAGCAGGATCGCGGCGATCCTGCGGACCAGCGGCGTGCAGACCAGAGCGAAGGCGAGGGCGAATTCCACGGCGCCGGCCGCCTTCATGAAGTACTCGCCGGTGAAACCGAGAGTCATCGCGGGATGCTCGATGAAGAGCGGGAACGACCATTGCGGGTAGGCCCACTTCTCCACAGAGGCCCACATCAGCGTGATGGCCGCGGTGTAGCGCACGATGTCGAGGGGGCGGACGTTGCCGGGCAGAGAGAGGCCGAGGCCGGTCAGCGCGCAATAGGCTGCGACCCCGAGGAAGACCGGGTAGTCCGCGAGGTGGAACGCGCCGTACTGGACCAGGGCGGTGGTGAAGAGCACGACGATGCCAAGGGCCGAGAACGGCATCGTCCGCCGCCACAGGAAGCCGGCGGCGATGGCCAGCTGGAACCACGGCAGCGCGGTGTTGGCGGTCTTCAGCTCGGGGGTCAGGATGATGCCGCCGAGGGTCCAGAGGGCGACGAAGAAGCCGCCGAGGACCGCGCGGAACAGGAGCTCGGTGTTCTCGCGGGCCCAGGCGGTGGTCCGGTCGAGGGATCGGATCAGTGCTGCCCCCAGCACGGTTCCCTCGAGAAGACCGCCGACCATCAGGGCGAGCAGGGACAGGCCGACCAGCATCTCGAAATCCGAGCACAGGACCTCGCCGAGATCCCGGGGTGCCCCGACGAGGTCGTAAGCGCAGAACCATTTCACGTGAGCCATCGCGGCATTGGAGCTCGCGAGGATGAAGACAGCCGTCGTCGTCATGACTGCGGCGCGCGGCAGCCAACGTCTTCCAGGTTGCATGGGAGAGGCCCTGTTCACGAAACCGGCTCGGGGGCTTGCCGGCACGATGAAAACTACGCGGCTTCTCGGAATTACGGAAGGAACTTGTTAACGAACCCTTCCAAATGGTTAATTGGTTGCTTGGCGGCATCGGCCGCCATCTTCGTGCGGTTCGGCGGATGCACGGCGACCGTGTAACGCTTTCATGACCATGTCTTCGGAAGCCGCGCACCCGCGCATGGTCCGCTAACCGTGCCCGGGTTAGGGAAAGAGGAACGCCGCGCCCGACCCGAAGAGCCCGATGATCGCGACCCTGAGCCTGTCGAGCCTGATGGTGGGAACCGGGCTGTCCTACGCGGCGACGCGGGCGACGAGCCGGGCCGAAGTCCTGGAGCGCTGGTCCGGACGGCTGCTCCTCGGTGGGCTCGGGCTGCTCGGTGCGGGTCTCCCGCTCTTCCGCTGACGGCGATCCGTCCCCGATGCGGGACGTTCCCTTCAGTTCAGGCGGGGCGGGGTCGCGACGCTCGCCGTCCCATCGGCGCTCAGGGACTTCAGGAACGCGATCAGGTCGCGCTTCTCGGCCTCGGTCAGGCCGAGCGGCCGGATCGCGGGCGAGCGGCTCGGACGGTCGATGCCGCCGCGATCGTAGAGGTCGACGACCTCGCGCAGCGAGGCGAGTGACCCGTCATGCATGTAGGGCCCGCGCTCGGCGACGTCTCGCAGGGTCGGGGTCTTGAAGGCGTAGCGCAGCTGCACCGAGTCCGGGAAGAACGCGGCCCGGCCGATATCCGCGCCGGTGCCGACGCCGATGTCGTGGAACGATCCGTCCGTGAAGGTCCAGCCGGAATGGCAGGCGGCGCATTGCGCCTTGCCGTTGAAGAGCGCGAACCCGGCCTTGGCGCTCGGGCTGATGGCGCGGGCATCGCCTGCCACCCAGCGGTCGAACGGCGCCTCGCCGGACACGATGGAGCGCTGGAAGGTTGCCAGCGCCAGCTCGACGGTCCGACGGCTGATCGCGCCGTCGGGGTCGGCCGCCCCCACCCGATCGGGGAACGCGGCCGCGAAGGCACGAACGTAGCCGGGATCCGCCTTGAGGCGCGCGATCAGCGTCTCCTCGGGCAGGTTCATCGCGTTCGTGCCGGTGATGGGAGTGAAGGCAACGGCCTCGAGGTCGCGGAACTTGCCGTCCCAGCCGAGGATCGGGTTCTGGGCCACGTCGAGCAGGGTCGGCGTACGCACCTTCATGGCGGCACCGGTCTCGCCGATGCCGCGCGGGCGGCCGTCGCTCCAGGACTGGGTCGGGACATGGCAGCCGGCGCAGCTCATGGTGCGCGCGCCGGAGAGGAGGGTGTCGAAGAACAGGCGCTGGCCGAGGTCGGCCTTCGCCGGGCTGTAGGGATTCTCGGGCGGATGCAGCGCCTCGTCGACCCGCCGATAGGCCTCGCGCAGCGCCGAGAGTTCGGCCTGCGTCGTCCTGGCATCCGTTCGTCCTGGCTCGCCGGCGCCGGAGGCGCGTAACCCCAGCCCCGCCGCCGCGAGGGCGAACAGGGCAACGCTGGCGAGCGCGGCGCTGACTGTGCGCATCACGATCTCCTGACCTTGTCAGCGCTAGGACGAACTCGTTAACGAAGTCTCACGCGACGCCGTCGCCCGGGGCCGCCTTCGATCGGTCTCGGCCGTTCGGAAACCCTTGCCGATATGCCGCAGGATCCGGTTCGCTGGATTTGGCGCGAACGTTGCTTAGGCGGCTCCAGCCAGCGATGGCTGCGGATCCCGTCAGGTGTCCTGGGATTTCGCATCGCTTCAGGACGAGAGGCTCGGAATGACGAAATACAAACTCGAGTATATTTGGCTCGACGGCTACACTCCGGTGCCGAACCTTCGCGGCAAGACCCAGATCAAGGAATTCGACGCATTTCCGACCCTTGAGCAGCTTCCGCTCTGGGGCTTCGACGGCAGCTCGACGATGCAGGCCGAGGGCGGCAGCTCCGACTGCATGCTGAAGCCCGTGCGTCACTTCCCCGATTCCACGCGCAAGAACGGCGTGCTGGTGATGTGCGAAGTCATGATGCCGGACGGCGTCACCCCGCACGCCTCCAACAAGCGCGCCACCATCCTCGACGATGACGGCGCCTGGTTCGGCTTCGAGCAGGAGTACTTCTTCTACAAGGACGGCCGCCCCCTCGGCTTTCCGGCCTCCGGCTACCCGGCTCCGCAGGGCCCGTACTATTGCGGCGTCGGCTACAAGGAAGTCGGCAGCATCGCCCGCAAGATCGTCGAGGAGCACCTCGACCTCTGCCTCGACGCCGGGATCAACCACGAGGGCATCAACGCCGAGGTGGCCAAGGGTCAGTGGGAATTCCAGATCTTCGGCAAGGGCTCCAAGAAGGCCGCCGACGAGATGTGGGTCGCCCGCTACCTGCTCCAGCGCCTGTGCGAGACCTACGAGATCGACGTCGAGTACCACTGCAAGCCGCTTGGCGCAACGGATTGGAACGGCTCGGGCATGCATGCCAACTTCTCGACCGAGCACATGCGCTCGGTGGGCGGCAAGGCCTATTTCGAGGCCCTGATGGCGGCCTTCAAGGAGAACCTCGACGACCACATCGCGGTCTACGGGCCGGACAACCACATGCGCCTGACCGGCAAGCACGAGACCGCGGCGATCGACCAGTTCAGCTACGGCGTCGCCGATCGCGGCGCCTCGATCCGCGTGCCGCACAGCTTCGTCAACAACGCGTACAAGGGCTACCTGGAAGACCGCCGTCCCAACAGCCAGGGGGACCCCTACCAGATCGCCTCGCAGATCCTGAAGACCATCGCGTCGGTTCCGACCGCGACCGATCAGCAGGCGGCGGCCTAAATCGTAGGCACGTCGTCGGGCATTCTGCTCGTCTGATAATCAGGGCCTGCCGCGAAAGCCGCGGCAGGCCCTCTTTTTTGCCTCTACCCTGAGCAGTCGTTTCAGGCCGGGTCGTCCGCTCGGGCGTCCCGCGCCGGGATCACGCTGCGGCGTCGAAGGCCGCGGCGAACCGCGCGCCCGGCCTCTCCATGCAGCGCTCGACCCAGGCGTCGAGGATCGGCTCGCCGGGCTTGCCGAACCAAGCATAGGGCGAGTGGAGCAGCAGGTCGGCCGCGGTGAAGCGGTTGCCGAACAGGAAGGGCCCGTCCGCCAGGGCCGCGCGCAGCCGCGCCTTCACCTCCAGGTGACTCCGGAACGTCGCCATGATGCCGGGATGGGTGACGCCGACCGCCTCGAGCGTCAGCACGGGCTCCACGACACCCGAATACCACGCGAACCAGCTGAGATAGGCGCCGCGGCGCGGATGCCCCGGCGGGATGCTCAGGCCCGCATCCGGGAACAGGTCGGCGAGGTAGAGCATGATCGCGCTGCTCTCCCAGATCGCGACGCCGTCATGGATCAGGAACGGGACCTTGCCGTCCGGATGCGGATTGGCCGGATCCCGGCTGCCCGTGCCGTCCCGCCGCGGGATGGTCACCCGCTCGATCGTCACGGCCTCGAGGGCGTCGAGCTCCTTCAGCAGGGCGATGACGCGGGTCGAACGGCTCTGGGGGGAATGGAAGAGGGTCAGCATGGGGGCGCTCCGGTTGGCGGCTTCGGCAGCGCGGCTTATACGGCAGGGCACCTGCCAATTTCCGTCAGTTGCACGATGGCTCGCACGGATCGCCTCTTCCGCCTGCTCCAGGCCCTGCGCGCGCTGCCGGCGCCGGTGACGGCCGCCCGCCTGGCGAAGGAGACGGACGTCTCGGTCCGGTCGCTCTATCGCGACATCGATGCCCTGCGGGCGGCCGGCGCCGTCATCGAGGGCGAGCGCGGCTACGGCTACCGCCTGATCGAGGACGGTGCGCTGCCGCCCCAGATGTTCGACCGTATCGAGATCGAGGCTCTTGCCCTGGGGCTGTCCGAGGTCCGCCACATGGGGGACCCGGCCCTGGCCCGGGCGGCCGTCGCGGTGCTCGCCAAGGTGGCCGCCACGCTGCCGGACGCGAGCCAGCAACACCTCCTCCACGCCGTCTCCCAGGTTCGCCGGTCGGGGCCGCGCTTCGCGCCCGCTCTCGGTCTGGCGACGCTGCGCGAGGGGTGCTGGCGCGAGGAGGCGGTCCGGATCCGCTACGCCGACGAGGCCGGGCGGGAGACGGAGCGCACGATCTGGCCGCTGGCGATCGTCTATCTCGATTCCAAGCTGGTGGTTCTCGCCTGGTGTTGCCTGCGTGGGGCACACCGCATCTTCCGGGCGGACCGCATCGCTGCCGCCGCGGCCACGGGCGCGAGTTTTCGGCCGCGGCGGGTGAGCCTGCTCCGGGACTATCTAGCCGCCCTGCGCGAGTCGTCCCGGCAGCGCGCGGCGCCCCCGCGCGGAACGGATTCCTGAGCCGGATGCGTCCGCGCCGGAGCGCGATGGTTCAGGCTCCGAAGATCGACCAGCCGAGTCGCTTCGTCAGTCTCTCCAGGGCGATCCGCCCGAGATGGGAATTGCCCGAGGCGTCGAGTCCGGGCGACCATACGGCGATCGACGCCTTGCCCGGCGCGATCGCCAGGATGCCGCCGCCGACGCCGCTCTTGCCGGGCAGGCCGACGCGGTAGGCGAACTCGCCCGAGCCGTCATAGTGCCCGCAGGTGAGCATGACCGCGTTGATGCGGCGCGCCCGTTCGGGCGAGACCACCGACAGTCCCGTCAGCGGGTTGCGGCCTGAATGGGCGAGGAAGCGGCCCGCCTGGGCGAGCTGCCGGCACGACATGCTGATGGCGCAATGGTGGAAGTAGACGCCGAGGGTGAAATCGACCGGATTGTCGAGCACCCCGAAGGATTTCATGTAGTGGGCCAGCGCCATGTTGCGGAAGCCCGTGCGCAGCTCGGATGCGGCGACGGCCTCGTCGATGGCGATGGTCGGATCCTGCGCCAGGAACTGCATGAAGCGGAGGATCTCACCGAGGGCCTCGCGGGGCTGGTGCCCGGACAGGATCAGGTCGGTGACCGCGATGGCCCCCGCGTTGATGAACGGATTGCGTGGGATGCCGCGCTCGCGCTCGAGCTGCACGATGGAGTTGAAGGGACTGCCGGAGGGTTCGCGCCCGACCCGGCGCCAGAGCCGGTCGCCGGCCATGCCGAGGGCGAGAGTCAGGGTGAAGACCTTCGAGATGCTCTGGATCGAGAAGGGCGCGTCGCAGTCGCCGGCGGCCGCGAAACGCCCCTCGGCGTCGATCACCACGAGGCCGAAGGCCTTGGCATCGACCCCGGCGAGTTCCGGGATGTAGGTCGCGACCTCGCCCCGGTCCGGCCGCTCCCGCATCTCGTCGGCGATCTCGCGGACGACGTGATCGAGATCGGGCAGGTCTGACGGCATCGGGCAGCGCTTCCACGGTGGGGCGACGGGGTTGGCCGACGCGCGCAAGCGCCGGGCCACGCGGGCCTCCGCCGTCGATTGCGGCGCGCGATGAGCGTCTGGTTCCGCTTGGCGCTGCGCGGCGGGAGTGCGATCAGGCCGCGCTTCCGTACTGTTCAGCTTAGCGACAGGATCGCAATACTATAAGTTTCCAAAGGCAACGCTTGACCAATGTATCGCCATTGTTTCTAATCGTTTCCAACTGATGCTCATGGTCTTTCGCCTGCATTTGGTGGCTTAAGATCAGATGAATGCTTTTTTCAGAGCTCGTTAAATCGCGGAGCCTTAGCACGGCCGCCGAAATGACGGCGCTCCGGACTCTCCGGCCCCGGCCGTCGAGCGATGAGCAGCAATGAGCATTGATTCGAGCGACCCGAACCGCAGCACCGGACCCGGCGGTGTCCAGTTCGCGACACCGACGACGGGCAGTCTAGTGCAGGCGAGACCGGCACCGGTGACACGGGCGCGGTCTGGCGTTGCCGGGCCGGGAATCGCCGCCGTCGACATTGCGCATGCCATCGTCCCCGACGTCACGCCATCCCCTCAGGTCCGAACCGGCCCGGGCGAGGCCGGGATGACGGTGGAGGCCCGGCGACGCATCGGACGCAACCTGCGCCTCCTCTACGCCGAGGTGCTGAACCAGCCGCTACCCGACCGATTCGATGCCCTCCTCGCCGATCTGGCCGCCCGCAACACCACGCGAGGATCCTCATGAACAACGCGATGCCAGCTCCGGTCGGCACACCGCAGGGCGCCGACGACGAGATGCGCGGACTCTTGCTCGGAGCGATCCCGGCCCTGCGGGCCTTCGCGTTCTCGCTGACCTACGATCTCGACCGCAGCGACGACCTCGTCCAGGACACCCTCGTACGGGCCTGGACCAAGGCCGACAGCTTCACACGGGGCACCAACCTCACGGCGTGGCTGTTCACCATCCTGCGCAACCTGTTCTACTCCGAGCAGCGCAAGCGCAAGCGCGAGGTGGAGGATGCCGACGGCGCCCTGGCTGGGCGCCTGACGAGCCTGCCCGAGCAGGAGATCCGGGTCGAGATGCTGGAGTTCCAGGAGGCCCTGAACGCGCTGCCCTTCAGCCAGCGCGAGGCGTTGGTCCTCGTCGGTGCGCAGAACTTCACCTACGAGGAGGCGGCGGAGATCTGCGGCGTCGCCGTGGGGACGATGAAGAGCCGCGTCAGCCGGGCGCGCGGTCGCCTCATCGAGAGCCTCGGGATGAACGGGACCGACGATATCGGCGCCGATGCCTTCACCCGAGCGGCATTGGGGGCGCCGCCCGGGTAGCGAACGCGCCCCGGGCGCGACGCGCCCGCCGCCCTCAGATCAGGGCGGCGCGCGCCGCGCGGGCGATCTCGGCGAGCGGCACATCGCTCCGGTCGCCCAGAAGGCGCCGCCCGGAGGCGATCACCTGGAGGGCCTCGCGGCTGCTGCCGTCGCGCAGGGCGACCGCTTCTAGGTCGCGGAGATACTGGAGCACCCCTTCGCGGGCCTTGCCGTCGCGGGTGAGCACCGGCTCGACCCGGGACGTGACGTCGTTCGCCACCGAGGCCCAGAATGCGGCCG
Organism: Methylobacterium sp. Leaf104; assembly: GCF_001422885.1. Taxonomy (GTDB): domain Bacteria; phylum Pseudomonadota; class Alphaproteobacteria; order Rhizobiales; family Beijerinckiaceae; genus Methylobacterium. Next base: position 174,380 of record NZ_LMMZ01000038.1, read on the forward strand.
GTCCGGCGGAATTCTCGTGCATCGCATCGCTTCCCTGACGTGTGTGGTCGCGCAAGGACCGATGACGCGCCGACGCGGCATCGCAACCTGCTTCGACGCGCCCCGGCGGCACACTGAATTAGCGGGCGAGAAGCGGAGCCTTAAATAACTTGGATCAAAAACGAAGCAAAAACGACCAGGGGTTGTTGCCATTGGCTAGTGCAAGATAGTCGTCGGGTTTCCGTCTCTAAGTTGCGGATCGGCTCTCGTCGAAGTTCCGCCGGTGGAACAGAAAGCATAGGCGCCGAGTTTTCGGGGCAGGTTCGAGCCATCGAGGCAGCCGAGTGCCGCGATCTCGATGCGCGGCCCTCGGACCCTGGCGATCCGGTGGCACGCCGATGCGCAGGGCGGGCTTCGCGTCCCGGTGCGTCCGCTCCTCGATCCCGCATCAACGATGCCAGGTGAGGCAGCAATGGGCTCGTTCAGCCGTGATATCAAAACCCTCGACGACTTCTTCGTCCGCACGCTCCAGGATATCTACTACGCCGAGAACCAGATCACGAAGGCGCTGCCCAAGATGATCGCCAAGGTGACCCATCCGGAACTGAAGCAGGCCTTCGAGACTCACCTGCGTCAGACGGAGAATCAGATCCAGCGCCTGGAGAAGGTCTTTCAGATGCATGGGCACAGCCCCAAGGCCGTCACCTGTCCGGCGATCAACGGCATCATCGAGGAGGCCAACGAGGTTGCCGGCGAGATCGCCGACAAGGACGTGCTGGACGCCGCCCTCGTGGCCTCGGCCCAGGCTGTGGAGCATTACGAGATCACCCGCTACGGCACCCTGATCGCCTGGGCCGAGCGTCTCGGTCGGGAGGATTGTGCGCGCATCCTCCAGCAGAACCTCGACGAGGAGAAGTCCACGGACCACCTGCTCACCAGCCTGGCGGAGCCGCAGCTGAACCAGCGCGCGGCCTGAACGGGCCGACGACGGTTGGGATTGCGCTGATCCGAGCCGTTGCTTTTTGGGCCGCGTCCCGCGCACCCTGGCGCGGCCCGGTCGTCCGTCCGCGGCGGATCCAGACCCCCCGACGAGAGGCCCATGGCCCGCAAACGTGCGCGACCGACGAACGAGAGTCTGCTGGAGGCGGCGGCCCGCCTCGGGCTGCCGCCCCGCAGCGTCGAGGTGGAGGCCCTGCGGCTTCATCTCGGCCTGCCCGAGTATGGCGGCCTCGTCGAGGATGCGGTGGTCGCCAAGGCCCTGCGCGAACTGAGGGCGCGGCGAGCCTTCGCGGAGGGCGGTGTCGCGGCCGTGAAGAAAGCGGTGCCCGCCCTGCGCGCGGCGGTGATGCGGGACGGCAGCATCGCCTGGACCATCCGGACCCTGATCCCCGTCCTCGACGGCGGGCGTCTCGACCTGCGGGTCGATGCGACGCCCGAGACCGGCATCGCCGGCATCCTGTCCGGCATGGCCCATCGCAACGATCCGAACTGGCGCCTCGAGGAGCTGCGTGCCGCCGTCGCCGAGACCCAGCCGCGGATCACGAAGGCCCTGCGCCGGGCGGTGGAGCGTCTGCGTGACCAGGTCGCCGAGGATCTGCGCGAGGTGGGAGCCGATGCCGCGACCTATATCGACCACCTCGACCGCTCCCTGCGCTCGCGCGCCTTCCTGTTCTCGCCCAACCTGAACCAGTCGCTCACCGACACCCTGAAGGGCGTGCGCGCCCGCGCCCGCAGCGTGGCGCGGGAGGATTCGCGCCTGCGCCGTCTGCGCGATCAGGTCGGCTTCGGCGCCTATATCGAGAAGTTTACCGCCGCCCGGCGCCTGGGCCGGCGCATCGTCTTCCACATGGGGCCGACCAATTCCGGCAAGACCTATGCGGCCCTGGAGATGCTGCGGGCGGCTCCCACCGGCACCTACCTCGCCCCCTTGCGGCTGCTGGCGCTCGAAAACTACGAGGCCCTGGCCGAGCGCGGCCTGCGGGCCGGCATGGTGACGGGCGAGGAGACGCTGGGCGATCTCAACCCGACCCATACCGCGCGCACCATCGAGACCGCCGACCTCACCCGGCCCGTCGACGTCGCGGTGATCGACGAGATCCAGATGATCGCCGATCCCGACCGGGGCTGGGCCTGGACCAACGCGCTGTTCGGGGTCGCCGCCCGCACCGTGGTGGTCTGCGGCTCGGACGATGCGCTGGCGGCGGTGCGCCGCGCCGCGGAGGCCGCCAACGAGTCCCTCGAAGTGATCACCTTCGTGCGCAAGACACCGCTGGTGCTGCAGGAAGCGCCGGTTCCCCTGGAGAAGGTGACGCCGGGCGACGCGGTGGTGGCGTTCTCCCGCCGGGCCGTCCACGAGAACCGCGAGATCCTGGTGGCGGCCGGGCACCGGGTGGCGACGATCTACGGAGCGCTCTCGCCCGAGGTGCGGCGCGCGGAGGCCGCCCGCTTCCGGGCGGGCGAAGCCGATGTCCTCGTCACCACCGACGCCATCGGCATGGGCCTCAACCTCGGTCCCCTGAAGCGGATCGTCTTCTCGGCGGTGCGCAAGTGGGACGGCGTCGGCGAGCGGGCGCTGACCAATTCCGAGATCCGTCAGATCGCCGGCCGCGCCGGCCGCTTCGGGCACCAGGACGAGGGCTACGTCGCCGCTGTCGACGAGACAGGGCTGGAGCCGATCCGGGCGGCGCTCGCCGGCGCGCCGACAGCGCCGGCCGCCGATACGCGCTTCTTCGTGCGTCCCGACCTCATCGCGATCAATTCCGTCGCCGAGGAGATGCGCACCGACAGCCTGCGCGAGGTGCTGGCGCACTTCGCGCGCGCCACCTTCTACGCCGGCTCACCGTTCCAGCCCTCCGCCCTGGAGGAGATCCTGGAGATCGCCCGGGTGGTGGACAAGGCGCGGTTGCCGATCGCGGAGAAGTTTGCGTTCTCGGTCTGCCCGGTGGACCGGCGCGATCCCGTCTCCCTCGGGATGCTGGAGCGCTGGACCCAGGCCCGGGCGGCGGGTACGAGCGTGCCGGCCCTGCGGGCGAACCTCGCGGGCGAACTGGATTACCAGGAACGGACGGTGAAGCTCGCCAGTGCCTATCTCTGGCTGTCCCGGCGCTTTCCCGAGACCTTCGACGATGCCGATGCCATGCGGGCGATGCGTGCCAGGGCGAACGGCGAGATCGAGCGCCATCTCAGGGAGACGGCAACCCGCAAGGTCGAGCGGCGCACGCGGCGGGCGAGCGCGCGGGGCTGATGAACCAGCCCCTCGGTGGCCGCCATGATCCGCCGCCGTGACCGGCCGGCAGGGGGGAGGGGGTTCCCCCCTCCCCGACGCCGATCCGGGACGAGTGTTGAGCCGGTGGCGGCTCAGGCCGACTTGAGGTGCGCAGCCAGGTGCTTGTTCATCTCGAACATCGTGCACTTGTCCTTGCCGAAGACCTTCTTCAGCTTGTCGTCGGCCAGGATCTCGCGCTTGTTCTCCGGGTTCTGGAGATTGTGCTTCTTGATGTATTCCCAGACCTTGCTCACCACCTCGCCGCGCGGCAGGGCGGCATCGCCGACGACGGCGGCGAGTTCGGAGGACGGCTTCAGCGGCTGCTGCAGGGCGTTCGGCTTTGCACCCTCGCCCTTCGGCGCGGCGACCTTCTTGCCCTTGGCGGCGGGCTTCTCGGCGTCCTTCGGGGCAGCCTTGGGGGCGGCCTTCTCGGCGGTCTTCGTGGTGCTCTTTGCCATGGGGTCTTCCTCCGGATGTCGACGGTGAGCGCCGGTACGCCCACGGCCGGTGGCCTCGCAGCGCATAGCTGCAACAACTAAGCGGTGCCGCGAGCGTTCCAAGGGGAAACCGCCCTCTGCGCGCCCGTCATCCACAGGCGCGGAGCCGGGTGTCCGGTCGAGGCTGCTCCGTACAGAGATGAAACGGCCTCGACTTGGTGAGAACTTGGTCTGCGCCGACCTGTACTTCGACGCGCCGTCTGAGCTGGCCGTCGATCCGGGGCGCGTGGGCAGGGGTGAGAAAAATCATCGTGCGACAAAGGGTTACCGGGATGCGCGAGCGGATGCGCTCCAGCGTCCGTTCGGCCGGCTGCACCGCCCGCGCCCGCTGGCGTCGCGCCGTGCCGGTGCGGAACCGGTCGGGGCTCGCGTCCCGTCCGAAGGGCACCGTCCCATACGCAAGATTTTATGGCCGCGACGAAGAATTGATGCTGAAGACTTCCCGGAAACGGCGCGGACGGACGACGGGACCGGCAGCGCTCGAACCGGTCTTCACGCCGCGACGCGCAGTTTTGGGACGGAGCCGATCCAAGAGCATCACCGAACTTTAAGGGCGACCGATGATAACGAGAGTATGATCCTCCTTGCCTTCACGCTCTCGCTGGGTGCCGCCGCCGCGCTCATCATCGGCCTCGGCACGCTGGTCTCGGTCGAGGCCCAGGCCGGCCCCGACGCCCGTGGCGATGCCGGTCTGATCTGACGGCCAGCGCCCGAACCGCCCGCGCCCGCGACCGTTGCGCCGGGGTTCCATTCCTGGCGTGATCGCTCCGTCCTGTTCGATAACGCGGTCGCCCCTTCCCTCGACAGCGCGGCCCAGATCATCCGGATCGCCCCGAGGCCCGCCTTTCGCCTCCCGCGCATCGCGAGACCGCTGAACGTGTGCACCTGCCTCGGTCGCCGCACGATGCCCTGCGACAGCGCTCCCTCGCCCGCGATGGCCCCGTGATCCTCGGGGCGCTAAGCGGGATCGCCACCTGCGGCGTGGTGCTCACCGCGTTCGTCGGGACGCGATCGTGGCGGACATCCTGTTCGTGCTGTTCGGCCTCGCCATCCCCTGCGCCCGGCGGGCCTTGAGGGTGTTCGGTCTCGCGACGCTCCTGGTGAGCCGCGGGATGCTCCAGCGTCTGGCCGTGCGGGATCGAGGTGGCCGCGCGGATCGGTGTGCCGGTTCGTCGAGCGGGCCTGAGGCCGGAACCCCCGTGCGGGTCGCGGCTTGTCCGGTCGAGCGCCGCGTCCGGTGCTCCCACGTCGCCGAACCCATCTCCAGAGAGGAATGCGCATGCCGACGGACCTTCCGAACGAGCGCAGCATCCGCCCGGCCGGGTCGATGGAACTCGACCCCTCGGCCGAGGGCGTCGCCATCGACGAGACCCGCCGCCTGATCGCCTCGAACAAGGTCGAGGGCACGGCCGCCTACAGCCACGACGGGGAGCACATCGGCACGGTCTACAACTTCATGGTCGACAAGGTCTCGGGCCAGGTCGCCTACGCCGTCATCTCGTTCGGCGGGTTCCTCGGTCTGGGCGAGAGCTACCATCCCGTCCCCTGGCGGGCGCTGACCTACAGCGTCGATCTCGGCGGCTACATCGTCGACATCGACCGCGACACCCTGGCGGGCGCGCCGACCCACGGCCCCGGTGAGGATCCCTTCGCCGACCCGGCCTTCGGCGAGCGCGTCGACGGTCATTACGGTGGCTCGAAGATCCCGACCGCCTGAGGTGCCGAGCGGGCGCCTCAGTTCTCCGGCGCCGCGAGGATCCGGTCGAAATCGAGGAGCGCGGTCTCGATGACGATCTGCGTACGGCTGATCACGTCGAGCTTGCGCAGGATCTCGGAGACGTGCGCCTTGACGGTGGAATCCCCGACCTGAAGCTCGTGCGCGATCTGCTTGTTGAGCTTGCCCTGGCGGATCATCGCCAGTACCCGCACCTGCTGCGGAGTCAGGCTGGCGACCCGCTCGGCGATCGGCGCCTTGCGGGCGGAGGACGGGGCAAGCGTCGCGTTCGGCAGCTTCGCCGGCACCGAGAGGCCTCCAGCCAGCACATCCGCGATGGCCCGCGTCAGCGTCGCCTTGTCGACCGCCTTGGGCACGAAGCCGGCCGCTCCGTGATCGAGCGCCTCCCGGATGATCCGCGGATCTTCCAGGCCCGAGACGACGAGGATCGGGACCCGCGGCGCCTGGGCCCTGATCGTCAACAGCCCCTCGAAGCCGGTCACGCCCTGCATCGACAGGTCGAGGAGGATGATCTCGATGGCGGGCTGCGCCGTCAGAACCGCGCAGGCGCTGGCGATGCCGTCGGCCTCGTGCAGGGTCGCGTCCGGGTAGGCGAGGCCCACCGCGCTGGCGAGGGCGTCGCGAAAGAGCGGATGATCGTCGACGATGAGGAGATGCATGCCCGTTCCGCCCGGTGCGTGCGCCCCTGTTTCGGAGCCGTTCGGTGCCGCATTGCGCGGGAACCGGCCGCCCGACATACTCGTGTCATCGCGGGGAACCGGGCGTCAAGTCCGGCACGCGTCGAGCCGTGGGGAAGCGCAACGTGGCAGAGGGGACGCAGGTGCGCACGCATCTGTGCGGCATCACGACGGCGTGGACGGACGCCGCCACGGCCGACATGGCGATCGCCGAGATCGGCGAGGCCATCGGCCCGCGTCCCGTCGCCCAGATCGTGGCCTTCTTCTCGGCCGATTACGACGTCGAGATCCTGAACCGGGGGCTCTGCGCGCGCTTTCCGGGTGCGGGGATCGCGGGCTGCACCATGTCGGGCGGCATCTCGCCGGCGGGCGGCCTCGACCGGGGCCTCGTCGTCATCGCATTCCCGAGGGCGGGTTTCCGCATCGTCTCGACCTTGCTGGACGCCATCGACCACCTCGACGTGGAGCGGACCGCCTCCAGCGTGCGGGCTCTTCGCCGGAGTCTCGACGGGGCGGGCGCCGATCCGGCCTCCGGCCGCTGCTTCGCCGTCTCGCTGATCGACGGGCTCACCAATGCCGAGGAGACGGTGGTCTCGGCCATCGCCTGGGCGCTCGACGGCATCCCTCTCGTGGGCGGCTCGGCCGGCGACGATCTCACCTTCCGGGAGACCGTGCTGCTTCATGACGGCCGCATCCACCAGCGCGCCGCCGTGCTGCTCCTCGTGGAATCCGATTTCCCGGTCCAGATCTTCAAGAGCGACAATTTCGAGCCGACCGGGACCAAGTTTGTGGTCACCGCCTCCGACGACGAGCAACGCACCGTGCATGAGCTCAACGCAGAGCCGGCGGCGCGCGAATACGCCATGGCGGTGGGTCTCGATCCCGAGCGGCTGTCGCCGATGAGCTTTGCCGCCTATCCCCTCGCGGTGAAGGTCGGGGGCGAGTATTTCTGCCGGTCGATCCGGCGCATGAACGCGGATGGCTCGCTCAGCTTCTTCTGCGCCATCGACGAGGGGGTGGTGCTCACCCTGGCGCGCCCGCGCGACATCGTAGCGGCGACGGAGGCCGAACTCGCCCGCCTCGACGCGGCATTGGGCGGCATCGACCTCGTCATCGGCTTCGAATGCGTCCTGCGCCGCCTCGACGCCGAGAGCCGGCAGGTGCGGCACGGCATCGTCGATCTCTACCGACGCTACGACATCGTCGGCTTCGATACCTACGGCGAACAGTACCGGTCGATGCATCTCAACCAGACCTTCACCGGCATCGCCATCGGGCGGGGCGAGCCGGGCCGCGGCGGGGCCGGGCCATGATCGTCCCGCCGCCGGAGACCGCACCGCGGGTCGCCGAGGAGGATGCGCATCTGCGGCGCATCGCCAAGCTGGAGCGCATCAATGCGGCCCTGATGGCGCATGTCGAGCGCAGCATGGACCAGCAGGGCGGTGCCTACTCGCTGTTCCAGACCGCCACCATGCTGGAAGGCCGCGTCCGTACCCGGACCGAGGAACTGACCGGGCTGATGCACCGCCTGGAACGCTCCAACACGGCGCTGGTGGCGGCCAAGGAGGAAGCGGAGAACGCCAACCGCTCGAAGACCCGCTTCCTCGCCGCCGCCAGCCATGACCTGCTGCAGCCGCTCAACGCGGCCCGACTCTCGGCCTCGGCCCTGGCCGACCTGCCCCTGGGACCGGAGGCGGCGGCGATCTCGGGTCAGATCGAACGCGGGCTCCAGATCATCGAAGACCTGATCAAGACCCTGCTCGACATCTCGAAGCTCGATGCGGGCGTGGTGCGCCCGGCGATCAAGCCGGTGGCCCTAGGCGAACTCCTCGCCGGTACCGTCGCGAGCTTCCGCCCCTTCGCCGAGCGCAAGGGCCTGCGCCTCACCCTGCGCGGACCCGACTTGGTGGTGGCCAGCGACCCGATGCTGCTTCAGCGCATCCTGCAGAACCTCGTCTCGAACGCCATCCGCTACACCCGGCAGGGCGGCGTGCTGGTGGCGATCCGGCGACGAGGAGACGCCTGCCGCATCGAGGTGCTCGACACCGGCTGCGGGATCGGCCCGGCGGAGCAAGGCCTCGTCTTCGAGGAATTCTTCCGCGGCGGCGCGGAGGGGGAGGGGGGCGAACCGGGCCTCGGGCTCGGCCTCTCCATCGTGCGCCGCATGGCCCAGGCCCTCGGCCATCCCCTCGACCTCGCCTCGCGGGTCGGGCGCGGCACCCGCATGGCCCTGACTCTGCCGGTGAGCCTGACGCCGCCGGAGCGCGCGGTCCCCGCCGCCCCCGTCACGACCCGGCTCACGGGCGCGCGGGTCCTGGTCGTGGAGAACGATCCGCCCACCGCCGATGCCCTGGAGCGGCTGCTGCGCGCCTGGGACGCCGAGGTCTGCGTCCGCCGCGACCTTGCCGGGGTCGAAGCGGCGCTCGCGGCCGGCATGGGTCCGCCGGACCTGCTCATCCTCGACTACCATCTCGACAACGGTGCCTGCGGCCTCGACGTGGCGACCTATCTGAACAGCCGTGCCGAGACCCGCCTGCCCGTGATCGTCACCACCGCCAACCACTCCCCCGAGATCGAGGCGCAGGTCGCCGAACTCGGAGCGCACCTCGTCCACAAGCCCGTGCGACCTGCCCAGTTGCGGGCGCTCCTGACCTATCTGCTGGCCTGAGCGCAGGCGCAGGAGCTGCGTGCCCGAAGAGTATTTTGAATAAACTTGGCCGTATCGGAGGCATCGTTCCGTCTTGCCGCGCGTCCGACGGCGGACTGTGAAATCTTTTGCAGGCCCGCTTTCAGTTCAGTTTGATGCTCGATTGAAAAAATTGCATTGCACCAAGATAAGATTGCGCTGCAACGACAGTTGAAGCGCTCTTGCGAAGCTTCCTGCAGGTCTTTACGCTGGCGCGCCAGAATAAGACTTCCCCATGCGCGCCTCGCCGCAGGTCATGACCTGTCGCCCGTGCCGGCCTGGGATGCGGAGGACGGCCCGGTTCATGAAGAAAAACAAGGTCATCACGGCCGGCGAGGCGATCGCGCTGATCCGGCACAACGACGTGGTCACCACGACGGGCTTCGTGCAGAGCTGCATCCCGGAGGCGCTGCACGCCGCCCTGGAGACCCGCTTCGTCGAGACCGGCGCCCCCCGCGACCTCACCCTGATCATGACGGCGGGGGCGGGCGACAGCAAAGGCCTCGGCACCGGGCGCCTGCACCACGAGGGCCTGCTCCGCCGCGTCATCGCCGCCAATTTCGGCCGCATGCCGAAGGTCGCCAAGGCCGCCCAGGAGAACAGGATCCTCGGCTACAATCTGCCCCAGGGCGTGATCTCGCAGCTCTATCGGGCCTGCGCCGCCGGCCAGCCGGGGCTGTTCTCGAAGGTGGGCCTGCACACCTACGTCGACCCGCGCCATGGCGGCGCCCGGGTCAACACCGTGACGGAGGACGAGATCGTCAAGCTCGTCGAGGTCGATGGCGAGGAGTGGCTGTTCTACACCGCCACCAAGATCGACGTCGCCTTCATCCGCGGCACCTCGGCCGACCCCTCGGGCAACATCTCCTTCGAGAAGGAGGCGCTGACCCTGGACTGCCTCGCCCAGGCCATGGCCGCCCGCAACAACGGCGGCATCGTCATCGCCCAGGTCGAGCGCATCGTCGATGACGGCTTCCTGCTGCCCAAGGACGTCCGCGTTCCGGGCATCCTCGTGGATTGCGTCGTGCTGGCCGAGCCCGAGATGCACCGCATGAACTACGGCGTGCAGCACGATGCGGCGCTGGCCGGCCAGATCCGCGTGCCCGTGAGCGGCATGAAGAAGATGCCGCTCGACGCCCGCAAGGTCATCGCCCGGCGCGCGGCCTTCGAGCTGCCGCCCAACGGCGTCGTCAACCTCGGCGTCGGCGCGCCCGAGGGCATCTCGGCGGTGGCGAACGAGGAGAAGGTCACTCCCTACATCACCCTGACCACCGAGGCCGGCGCGGTGGGCGGCGTCCTCGCCTCCGGGTCGAGCTTCGGCGCGGCGACGAACGCCGACTGCGTCATCGACCAGAACCAGATGTTCGACTTCTACGACGGCGGCGGCCTCGACATGACCTGCCTCGGCCTCGCCGAGTGCGACCAGCACGGCAACGTCAACACCAGCATGTTCGGCGGCCGCCTCAATGGCTGCGGCGGCTTCATCAACATCAGCCAGAACGCCCGCTCCGTGGTCTTCGCCGGTACCTTCACGGTCGGCGGCCTGGAGACCGTGATCGAGGACGGCAAGCTCCGGATCGTCACGGAAGGCCGCTCGCAGAAGTTCCTGCCGCAGGTGGAGCAGATCACCTTCAGCGGGCACTACGCGCAGATGCGCGCGCAGCCGGTGATCTACGTCACCGAGCGCTGCGTCTTCCAGCTCACCGACGAGGGCCTGGAACTCATCGAGGTCGCCCCCGGCATCGACATCGAGCGGGACATCCTGCCCCACATGGGCTTCCGGCCGATCATCAAGCAGCCGATGCCGATGGATGCCCGCCTGTTCCGAGACGAGCCGATGGAGCTGCTGGCCGACCTGCTCAATCTCAACCTCCCCGAGCGGGTCAGCTACGACGCCGAGCGCAACATCCTGTTCGTGAACCTGGAGGGCTGGCACGCCCGTGCCAAGAGCGACCTCGACGATCTGCGCCTGGTGCTGGTGGGCGCCTGCAAGAAGGCCGGCCAGCGGGTCAACACCGTGGTCAACCACGACGGGTTCCGCATCAACGAGAACCTGTACGACGACTACGCGCACATGATTCAGTACCTGCAGGCGAACTACTACCTCACCACCACCCGCTACGCGACCAGCGCCTTCCTGCGCCTCAAGATGGAAGAGGCGCTGACCCGGCGCGGCGTCGCGCCCCACGTCTTCGAGCGCAAGGAGGATGCCCACGCCTTCCTGGACGGGGCCGGCAAGATCCGACGCGCTTCCACGGCGATCGCCTCGGCGGCGTGAACCGGGGGCGCCCGTCCCGGAGGCGTGGCGCCGACGATGAAGTAGGCTCATGGTGCTTGCGTCGGCACCTGCGCGTCGGCACAACCGATCCGTGCCGCCCAGCCGTACGAGCCTGCCCGCCCTCGGGGCCTTCCTGGCGATCGCGAAGCATCGCAGTTTCCGGCGTGCAGGCCTTGAACTGGGCGTCAGCGCCTCGGCGCTGAGCCATGCCCTGAAGGGCCTGGAGTCGCAACTCGGCGTGCGCCTCCTCAACCGCACGAACCGGAGTGTCACGCTCACGGCCGCCGGCGAGGATCTGTTCGCGTCGCTCGAGGGGCCGTTCGCGGCGATCGGACAGGCCGTCGAGGCGTTGAACCGTCATCGTGGCGAGCCGGCCGGCCGCGTGCGCCTCAACGTGCTGGAACATGCGAGCGCACTGCTCCTGGCCCCGGTCCTCCCGGTCTTCCTCGCGCGCTATCCGGAGATCGCGATCGATGTCCGCGTCTCGAACACCCTGCTCGACGTCGTCGAGGCGGGCGCCGATGCGGGAATCCGCTACGGCGACACGGTTCCGGAGGACATGATCGCGCAGCGCCTCTCCGCCGAGGTCCGCTGGGTCGTGGTCGGTGCGCCCGCCTACCTGGCGCGCTTCGGTGTGCCGATGCATCCCAACGACCTGCTCGCCCATCGCGGCCTGGGCATCCGCCTCGGCAACGATCGCATCTATCGCTGGGAGTTCGAGCGGCACGGCGAGGCCGTCGCCCTGGATGTGCCGGGGGCATTGACCCTCGACAACACCGGGCTGGCGATCGCCCTCGCCCAGGCCGGCGCCGGTCTGGCCTACCTGCCGGAACCCTGCGTGGCGACGCCGGTCCGGGAGGGGGCCCTTCGGCGCGTGCTCGACGACTGGTCTCCGGCCGGCCCCGCCTTCCACCTCTATTACCCCGGACGCCGGCAGCTCCCGACCGGTCTGCGGCTGCTCATCGCTCTGATCCGCGAGATGCGCCCGCTCGGCCTCTGACGCCGCCTGCGCATGAAACGATGAGGATGGCTCATCGCCCCGATGAGGTGACACCGGCTCACACCGCCGGATCGTCCCGCCTACATCCAGGCCGACGCTCCGGGACGGTGTCCGCCGCCGACGACGCACAGGGCGCGGGCATCGGGACATCCTCCGGATCATCGGCGCGTCCGCCCTTCGAACCCGTGAGGTCCTGCCATGTCCCGTCCCGATCGATTCACCGGCCGCGTCGCGTTCGTCACCGGAGCCGCCAGCGGCATCGGACGCGCCACCGCGGTCGCCTTCGCGCAGGAAGGGGCCCGGGTCGCCATCCTCGACCGGACCGAGGTCGCGCTGCAGCGGACCGCGGAGGCGATTCGGGAGGCCGGCGGCGAGGGGCTGGTCCTCGCCTGCGACATCGCCCGGCCGGAGGAGGTGGAGGCGGCGGTCGCCGGGACGGTCGCGACCTTCGGCCGGTTCGACATCGCCTTCAACAACGCTGGCGTGGAGAACATCGCGGCGCCGGTGGCGGACATCGCCCTCGACGAGTGGGATCGCGTCCTCGACATCAACCTGCGCGGCACCTTCGTCTGCATGAAGCACGAGATCGCGCAGATGCTGCGCCAGGGCGGCGGCGTGATCGTCAACACCGCGTCGGGCGCCGGCATCCGGGGCGTCGCGGGGGGCGCCAGCTACGCCGCCTCGAAGCACGCCGTCATCGGCCTCACGAAGTCGGCCGCGCTCGACTATGCCACCGCGAACATCCGGGTGAACGCGGTCCTGCCGGGCAACATCGCGACCCCGATGATGGACCGCTTCACCGGAGGCGACATCCAGAAGGCGATCGATCTGGAGCCGGTCGGCCGCCTGGGCCGGCCCGAGGAGATCGCGGAGGCGGTCCTGTGGATGAGCGCCGACCTCGGTGCGTTCGTCACCGGCGCCGCGATCTCGGTCGACGGTGGCTGGTCGCTCTGATCATCACGTCCGCGGCTCGGGTCGCCGCGCCCAGGAGGCCCCGGTTGCGGGACGCGCTGCGGCCTGAGAAGAGGGTGGGATGATCGTCCGTTCGCGCCCGAGCCTCCTCGATATCCTGTTCACCCTGCGCGGCTCGATCCTGCCGCAGGTCGCCCTCAAGGTCGTGGGCATCACCCTGGTGGCCGTGGTCGTGGTGGCGGCGGAGCGACGCTGGCCCGAGGCGTTTCCGGTCACCGCCGGCGTCGGGCCCTTCACCCTGATCGGGATCGCCCTGTCGATCTTCCTGAGCTTCCGCAACAGTGCCTGCTACGACCGCTGGTGGGAGGGCCGCCGCGCCTGGGGCAGCCTCGTGGTCGAGGCGCGGGGGCTCGCCCGGCTCGTGCCCGCCCTCCTGCCGGGCGAAGCCGCCGCACCCCTGCGCGGGCGCAGCCTGCGGCGCCTCTCGGCCTTCGCCCACGCCCTGCATGCGCAGCTCCGCGGCGGCGATCCTCGCGCGGCGGCCGTGCCCTGGCTTCCGGAGGCGGAGGTCGTGTCGCTGGCCCGGCATCCGAGTGCGGCGGATGCGGTGCTGGCCGGGCTCACCGCCGATCTCGCCACGGCCTATCGCCGGGGCGTTCTCACCGACGTGCTGTTGGCCGCCCTGGAGCACAAGATCGCCGCCCTGGCGCAGGTCCAGGTGGTGTGCGAGCGCATCCAGAACACGCCGCTGCCCTTCGCCTACACCCTGCTCCTCTACCGGACGGCCTGGGTCTACTGCCTGCTGCTGCCCTTCGGCCTCGCCGCGTCCCTCGGCTGGGCGACGCCGGTGGCGACGGCCCTCGTCGCCTACACCTTCTTCGGCCTCGATGCCCTGGGCGACGAGCTGGAGGAGCCCTTCGGCCTCGCGCCGAACGACCTGCCCCTCGACGCCCTGCTGCGCACCATCGACGGCATCGTCCTCGACGCCTTGGGCGAGACTGCGCCGCCGCCCCTGGAGCCGGAACGCTATCTGCTGACGTGAGGGCCGAAGGCGTTCGTCAGACGTCGCCGGGTGGGGCTGTTCTGCCGACGTCCGGCCTGGGCGGATCGATAGCATTCCGCTTCTGGGCGAGAGGCGGGAGCAGCCGATGTCGTATCGCTTCCCCTCACGACCAGAAGCGTGCCTCGCTTGATCACACCGCTGTCCCAAGAGGGCTTGGACATGGTCAAAATCAGGTACCAAGCAGCGGAAAATGTGGATGCTGCAGCCATCGCGACGGTCCATCTTGCGAGCTGGAGGGACGCCTACCGCTCCATTCTGGACCCGACGTTCCTCGCTGGTCCCATCGAAGAGGATCGCCATGCTCTCTGGTCTGAGAGGCTGAGTAATCCACCGCCCAACCTGCTGGTCGAGATCGCCCGAGGATCGAATCGGCGGTTGGTCGGATTCATCGCGGCCTACCGCGACTTCGATGTGCGTTGGGGAAGTTTGGTCGACAATCTCCATGTCTTGCCAGAACTGCGCGGCCGGAAGATAGGCGAACATCTGCTTCGCTCAACAGCGCGCCAGTTGGTCACGCAGGGCTCATGCGGTGGCCTGCATCTCTGGGTTTTCGAGGAAAACCACAACGGCCTACGGTTTTATCAAAGGCTCGGCGGGCGTGTCGTGGAGCGCGACACATCACGCATCCCTGCCGCGAGCGGAAAGCCGATCCTGCGGATCTCCTGGCCTTCCCTCGCGACACTCGTTGGGCGGTGACGAAGGGTCGGCTTCGATCCCGGGTCGATTTCGAGCGGTGGTACAACATATCCGCTTTCCGGTGACGCCGGCAGGCTCGTGCACGACACAGTCGGGTCGATAACGGACACCCCGCAAAGCGTCCGCCATCGACCCGGGGTGCTCAGTACTCCCAGAAAATCCGCTGAAGTTCCTTCGAGTCCTGCGTCTTCGTGAGCGCCACGGCGGCGAGGATCTTGGCCTTCTGCGGGTTGAGGTCGTGGGCCACCACCCAGTCGTACTTGTCGTCCGGCTGCTCGGCGTTGCGCAGGACGAAGCCGTCGCCGACGCGGGAGGAGCGGATGATCAGCACGCCCTTGGACCGGAGGTCCTTCAGCGTGTCGACGAGGTAGCCGGCCACGGAGCCGTTGCCGGTGCCCGCATGGATGATCGCCTTGGCGCCTCCCGCAACGGCCGTGGTGTAGGGCTCCGGGTGCATGTTGCCGGAGCCATACACGATGGCGACCTCCGGCAGGCTGTCGATGCCGTCGATGTTGAACTCGGAGGTGGTGCCGTGGCGCTTCACCGGCGCGCGGAACCAATAGGTCTTGCCCTCCACCACCATGCCGAGCGGTCCCCACTGGCTGAAGAACGCCGACGGCTTGATGTTGACGCGCTTGGTGGTGTCGCGCCCGGCCTGGATCTCGTCGTTCATGGTCAGCAGCACGCCCTTGGCGCGGGCGTCGTTGGCGCCCGCCACGGTGACGGCGTCGAGGAGGTTGAGGGCGCCGTCCGCCGAGATCGCGGTGGAGGGCCGCATCGAGGCCACCATCACGATGGGCTTGTCGGTCCGCACCACGAGGTCGAGGAAGTAGGCGGTCTCCTCCACCGTGTCGGTGCCATGGGTGATGACGACGCCGTCGACGTCGTCGCGCTTGACCAGGGCGGAGACCTTCTTGGCGAGCTCGATGAGCTGCGCGTTGGTGAAGCTCTCGGAGGCGATCTGGAAGGCCTGCTCGCCGCGCACGTCCGCGACCTGCGCGATGGCCGGCACGGCGGCGATGAGCTTGTCCACCGGCACCTTGGCGGCCTGGTAGGTGGCACTGTTGGCCGCGTCCGCACCGGCGCCCGCGATGGTGCCGCCGGTGGCCACGATGACCACGCGGGGCTTGGCCGAGGCGGCGGGGGCCGTGGCCGTCTCGCCGGGCTTGGCCGGAATCGGGCCCTCCAGCGCGCGCGCGGGAAGAACGGTTCCGGCCATCAGGGCCATCAGGACGATCGGCAGGGTGCGGCGCATGGGGAATCTCGGGTCGTTTCGGGACCGGCATTGTGGCCCGGCCCGGCGATCAGGCACAGCCGAAAATCACGTCCGCCCCCGCTCAATGGCGAGGCAGGCGGGCGCGAGGCGCGACGTTCCTCCCGCAGGTGCGGCGGAGCCGGAGGTGGGGGTGGCTGGGTGATGCTCGGACGACCGAGGCTGGCGGAGCCGCGCCCACGCCGCGGCTCTTTCCGCGACGGGAGAGGGACATGATGTGCTCGCCGCGCCGGGACGCTGTTGCCTTCAGGGTGTCCCTGCCTCCGGGGTACCCTTGCTTCCGGTTTCCCTTGCCTCCGCGGCGTCGATGCTGCGCAGTGCGCCCGGATCAAACACAGCGCAGCGATCATGACCATCGATCACATCGATCTGTCCCGGGTCGACCTCAACCTGCTCGTCGCCCTCGACGCCCTGCTGGCGGAGCGCAGCGTCACCCGGGCCGCCGCCCGCATCGGCATCGGGCAATCGGCGATGAGCAGCAGCCTCGCGCGCCTGCGCACCCTGTTCGCCGACGAACTCCTGACGCGCGCCCCCGAGGGCATGCGCCCGACTCCGCGGGCGCTGGCCCTCGCCGAGCCGGTGCGGACCCTGCTGCGGCAGGTCCAGGCGCTGGTGCGCCGTGACGACGCCTTCGATCCCCGCACGGTGACCCGCACCTTCACCATCGGCCTGCCCGACAGCGCCGAGGTGCTGATCGGCCCGCGCCTGCTCGCCCACCTGCGCAACGAAGCGCCCGGCATCAGCCTGCTCCTGCGCTCCATCGACCGCATCCGCATCCTGCAGGAACTCGACGCCGACCGGGTCGACCTCGGCATCGGGTTCTTCTCGGACGGGCAGACCCACCACAAGCAGCGCCTGCTCTACCGCGACAGCTACCTCTGCATGTTCAACGCCGACCTCGTCGGCCTGGCGGCGCCGATCTCGCTGGACGACTACCTGCGCTTTCCCCACGTGCTCACCAGCCTCAAGGAGACCGCCCACGGCGTGGTCGACGATGCCCTGGCGCGGCTCGGACGTCGGCGCGTCCTGGCGGTGACCACGCCGCGCTTCCTCGCGGTGCCGTTCCTGGTGCGCAGTGCCCCCGTGCTGACCACGATGCATTCCCGGCTCGCCACCTTCTTCGCCGGGGCCCTCGGCCTCACCGTGAGCCCGGCCCCGGTGGAACTGGAGGACGTCGCGATCTCGATGCTCTGGCACGCCTCCTACGACGACGACCCGGCCCATCGCTGGCTGCGCCGCACGCTCCGCGCCCTGGTGGAGGAACCGACCGGGACGATCTGACGGCCGGGCGCCGGGACGCAGCCACGGAAGCGGCACAATCCTGCGCGATCCCCGGGGGCGTGTGAGGATTCGCACGGACGCGATTCGTCGGATGGCGCGGTTCGTTACCGTTCATCAACCGTTCGGTGATTCCCTCCCAACGTGACGCTTCTGAATTGGCACAGGCTCTTCGGGATCAAAGGAACGGAGCTATGAAGAACTCGCTGGTCGCGGCCCTCGTGGCCACCACGGTCGCCGTCGCGGCGATCCCGAGCGCCCAGGCGCGCGATGGCATCAGCCCGGGCGGCGCGGCCGCTCTCGGCGTGCTCGGCGGCCTCGCCGTCGGCGGCGCCATCGCCTCGTCCCAGAACGATGGCGGCTACTACCCCGGCCGTCCGGTCTACCGGGCACCCCGCCCGGTCTATGTCGAGGAAGAGGTGTGCCACATGGAGCGCCGCGGCTACGTCGACGCCTACGGCTACGAGCACGTCCGCCGCGTCCGCGTCTGCGAATAAGAGCCTCTAACAAAACCGGGTTTGGCGCGTTGAGCGGAGATGGCGAGACCGCTCCTTCCCGATGGCCTCTGGGCCGAGATCGCACCGCTGCTTCCGCCTGAACGGGCCAAGCCGAAGGGCGGTCGGCCTCGAACATCCGACCGCGCGGCGCTGACGGGGATCCTGTTCGTGCTGCGCTCGGGCACACCGTGGGAGTTGCTGCCCCGGGAGATGGGCTGTGGCTCGGGCATGACCTGCTGGCGGCGTCTACGGGATTGGCAGGGGGCCGGAGTGTGGGACCGCCTGCAACACGCGCTCCTCGACCGGCTCGGCCGCCAGAACGGGATCGACTTCAGTCGAGCTTCCCTCGACAGCGCCTCGATCGCCGCAAAAAAGGGGGCGCGGCGACAGGCCCGAACCCGACGGACCGGGGCAAGCCGGGCACGAAGCGCCATGTCCTCACCGATGCGAAGGGCATCCCCCTCGCCTTGAAGCTGTCGGGTGCCAACGTGCACGACAGCCGAATGCTGGAGGCAGTCGTCGATGCCGTCCCGCCGATCCGGTCATGCTGGGGACGGCCGCGCAAGCGGCCCTCGAAGCTGCATGCCGACAAGGCCTACGACCACCGCCGCTGTCGTCAGGCGCTGACCCGCCGTCGCATCCAGCACCGCATCGCCCGGCGCGGGATCGAGAGCAGCCAGCGGCTGGGACGGCGCAGGTGGGTCGTCGAGCGGACCCTGGCCTGGTTCGCCCAGTTCCGGCGCCTCGCCATCCGCTACGAGCGCCGCAGCGACATCCATCTCGCCTTCTCGACGCTGGCCGCAGCCCTCATTGTCTGGCGTTTCATCGAACGGTGGTTTTGTTAGACGCTCTAAGGCGGTCCTCGGCCACAGGGCCGCGCCGTCCCGGCGCGGTCGCACCGATCGAACGACAACGGCCTCGCCATCTCGGCGGGGCCGTTGTCGTTTCAGGACGATGCGAAGAGGCTCGCTGCGGCGCCTTCGGCGCGAGTATGTAATTGTATTAGTTCTAAAATGTTGCGTTGCGAACACGTCTGGAAGAAGAACATATTCAAGCTGTATGGCGCTCGTTGACCGGCAAAGAATTTTGTTTCAACTGGTCGAAATACCTTCGGCCATGGGTTGAAACGTGTCCCGTTTGTCTGCGATTTCCTGTGTACAACCGTCGATGTGCCCGTTTGGCTTGAGGACGACGCTGTTTTGCTCGGTGGCCGTTCTCGCTGTCGGCACGGCTTTCCCGGCGACCGCACAGCAATCGAGCCCGCCGAGCGCGTCGAGCGTGACCCTCGATACCCTGGAGGTCGTCGGCGATCGTCGGGGCGGCACCGCGATCGGCGCCGCCGAGGATCCCCGCGGACCCGTCGCCGGCTACGTGGCGACCCGCTCCGTCTCGAGCACCAAGACCGACACCGCGATCATCCGGACGCCCCAGGCGATCTCCGTGGTGGGGCGTCAGCAGATCGACGACCAGAAGCCGGCTTCGCTCGCGGAGGCGACGCGCTACGCGCCGGGCGTGCGCGGCGAGACCTTCGGCGCCGACCCACGCAACGACTGGTTCCTGATCCGCGGCTTCACCGCTCAGGAATCGGGCTACTTCCTCGACGGGCTGCAGCTGTTCACCTCGGCGTTCGCCACCTGGAAGCTGGAGCCCTTCGGCCTGGAGCGGCTCGAGATCCTGCGGGGACCGAATTCCGGCCTCTACGGCGGGGCCAGCCCCGGCGGCATCATCAACGCGGTGAGCAAGCGGCCGCCGATCGTGCCGATCCGCTACGTCGAGACCGGCATCGACAATTACGGCAATGCCTATGCGGGCTTCGATATCGGCGGCCCGGTGGACGCGCCGGGCACCGAGGGCAAGCTGTTCTACCGCCTCGTCGGTCTCGGCCGGGCGGGCGGCACGCAGGTGGACTACGTCAACAACGATCGCTTCTTCTTCGCGCCCTCGATCACCTGGAAGCCCGACGCCGACACCTCGCTCACCGTCCTCGCCCAGGTGCAGCGCGACCGCGCCGGCACCCAGAACTTCCTGCCCTACGAGGGCACGGTGACACCGGCGCCCTTCGGCTTCATCAAGACGAACCGCTTCACGGGCGACCCGGCGACCGACCGCCTGACGCGCGCCCAGGATTTCGTGGGCTACGAGTTCGAGCACCGCTTCGAGAACGACGTCAAGTTCCGGCAGAACGCCCGCCACGGCACCGTCACGGTCAATCTGTTCAATCGCTACGGCGGCGGCTACGTCTTCGGAGAATCGGCCGCTCAGGCAAATCTCAGCCGCTTCGACTTCTTCACCCGCGGCGCCGCGGTGCAGAGCGACATCGACAACCAGCTCGTCATCCCGTTCCGAACGGGCGATTTCGGCCATACGGTCCTCGCCGGCTTCGAATATCGCCGCTACCAGATCGACGACTATCAGGCCTTCGGATTCGGTCCGTCGCTGAACCTGATCCGGCCGATCTATCCCAACACCCCCCTCAACCTGGGTGCGCCCTATCAGAACGCCCTGATCACCCAGAACCAGTTCGCCGCCTACCTGCAGGACGAGATCACCCTCGGAAACGTCTCCCTGGTGCTCAGCGGCCGGCACGACTGGGTCGCGACCGACAACGACAATCGCATCGGTGCCAGCACCAGCCGCGACACCAGCGCCTTCAGCGGCCGCGTCGCCCTGATCTACAACGACGAATCCGGGCTCGCCCCTTACGTCTCCTACGCGCAGGGCTTCAACCCGACCGTCGGCCTCAACGGCGTGACCGGTCAGCTGCTCCTGCCCGAGAGAAGCGAGCAGACCGAGGTCGGCCTGAAGTACAAGCCACCGGGCTTCGACGGCTACTTCGCCGCCGCCCTGTTCGACCTGACCCGGTCGAACGTCGTGACCACCAACCCGCTCAACATTCAGCAGGTCGTCCAGACCGGCGCGGTGAACTCGCGCGGCGCCGAGATCGAGATGGTCGCCAACCTCGCGCCGGGATTGCGGGCCGTGGCTTCCTACACCGCCTACGACCTGTCCGTGACCCGGGACCTGAACACGGCCCTCATCGGCACCACGCCGACCAACACCCCCGAGCAGTACGGCTCATTGTTCGTGGATTACACGTTCCAGAACGGCGTGCTGCGCGGCTTCGGTCTCGGTGGCGGCGTACGCGGTGTCGGGCGTTCCTTCGCCGACACGGCCAACCTCTTCCGGGTACCGGGCTACGTCGTCGGCGACCTCGTCGCCCATTACGACTGGGAAGGCTGGCGCTTCGCGCTCAACGTCTCGAACGTCTCGGACGAGCGGATCGTGAGCAGCTGCAACTCGGTCACGGCCTGCTACTACGGCGAGCGTCGTCGGGTGCTCGGCAGCATCGGCTACCGCTGGTAACCGACCGAGCGGCCCGCAGGGGCCGCTTCAGAGCGGCTGGTACGTGTGCTCCTCGGCCGGGAAGGTGCCGGAGCGGACCTCCTCGGCATAGTCCTTCACCGCGGCCTCGATCTGGCCGCGCAGGGTACCGAAGCGCTTCACGAATTTCGGCACGCGGTCGCTCAGGCCCAGCATGTCCTCGAGGACGAGGATCTGGCCGTCGCAGGCCATGGTGGCGCCGATGCCGATGGTGGGTGTGGTGATGTCGGGGGAGGTGGCGATGGCCCGGGCCACCGGCTCGACGATGCCCTCCATCACGATGGCGAAGGCGCCGGCGTCGTTGATGGCGCGGGCATCCGCCATCAGGCGGCGCTCGCCGTCGGCCTCGCGGCCCTGCACCTTGAAGCCCCCCATGGTGTTCACCGACTGGGGGGTCAGGCCGATATGGCCCATCACCGGCACGCCGCGCTCGACCAGGAAGGCCACGGTCTCGGCGAAGCGCGCGCCGCCCTCCATCTTGATCGCCCCGGCCCCCGTCTCCTTGAGCACGCGGGCGGCATTGAGGAAGGCCTGCTGCGGGCTCGCCTCGTAGGAGCCGAACGGCATGTCCACCACGACGAGGGCGCGCGCGGTGCCCCGGATCACCGCCTGGGCCTGGACGATCATCATCTCCAGGGTGACGGGCAGGGTCGATTCCATGCCGTGCATCAGCATGCCGAGGGAATCGCCCACGAGGATGAAGTCGCAGTAGGGATCGAGGATGCCGGCGGTGTGGGCGTGGTAGGCGGTCAGCGCGATGATCTTGCGCCCCTCGGCCTTGCGCTTGGCCAGGTCGATCGCGCGGATGCGGCGGGACTGAACGGCTTGCGACATCGGACTCCACCCGGCTGGTGCGGACCGCCGGAACGCGGCGGGCCGTCTGCTGGTGGCGTCTCTATACACGGCCTCGCACGGGAGCGCGCGCGCCGAAAGTGACGGTCCCACGGCATTGTCGCCGGACCTCACGCCGCAACGTCTCGATCGATTTAGTGGTATACCAGATGACGTTCAGCCAAGCGCAGCAACGTTCGGCAAAGGAGGCCGCGCCGCAAGTCTTGCCCGGGGGCCTCGATAACAGCGATGGCGTCGCTGCTCCGTGCTCTCTCCGGGCGTTTCCTCCCTAGACTTTCGGGCGCCTGTGGGTGCCTTTATTCCGCCACAACAGGACCGCTGTCAACTGCGGTCGTGCCAGCATTCCTGCAGAAGCGTGCCGATAATTTAAGCGTGGCCGCGTGGGCCGGAAACATCGTGCCGCGTCAAGGGGTTCGCTCCTGCCCGTATCGATCGGGCCGCCGCCTCAGCGTTGCGCTCCGACCCCGGTGCCCGCGCTCCAGGCGGCGTCCTCGGGGATCACCGTGGTGGGGTGGCGCTCCTGCCAGCCCTCGATGCCCTCGGGGAACCAGTGCACGCGGGTATAGCCCTGGAGCACCAGCCGCTTGGCCGCGTTCCAGCTGCCCCAGCACTCGGGGTGGCAGAAGGCCACGACGGCCCGGCCCTTATCGCTCCCGGTCAGCTCCGCGACGCGCTTGAGGAACAGGGCCTCGCGGGCGGGATCGAGCGGCGCGGCGCCGGCATTGGCCATCCAGACCGCGCCGGGCACCGATCGGTGGGCCGGCAGCCAGGGCCGGTCGTCGGGAAACCCCGCCGGGCGCCGGTCGGCCAGGGAGACGTCCAGAAGCACCGGCCTGTCGCGGGCGATGAGGGCATCGAGCGCGTCGATGTCGATGACGTTCGCGCCGGCCAGGGTCGCGGGGGTGTAGCCCCGCTGCGGCCCGGTCCAGATACCGTCCGGCTCCGGCACGTTGACGGGGGAATCCGCCGGGCTCGCTGCCGCGAGGAGGAGGGCGGTCCCGGCGACCGCGAGCCGGAGGAGCCGGTGCCTCATCGCCCCGACCCGTTCAGTTCGTGGCGCTCGGCGCGGTGAAGCTGTGCTCCCAGCGGCCGTTCTGGTTGTCGGTGGCCACCACCCTGATCGGGCCCTGGCCCGCCGGCTGCAAGCCGAAATTGATCACCGGATTCGAGGCGATCGAGATGTCGCCGTCGAGGGTCAGCACGGCCTGGTCCCCGCGGGTGATCGCGACCTTGTTGATGTAGCGGGCCGGGGTGTAGTCGCGGGTGATCTGGTTCATCTGCATGCCGCTGAAGTTCGGATGGCGGATCATCAGGGTCGCCTCCACCGGGCGCCCGGGCTGCGCCTCCGCGAATCTCAGCTTCATGTCGCCCATGCCCTTCATCGCCTCCTCGTCGCTCATGCCCATCGGGGCCGAGCAGCCGCCTGAGGCCTTCACGAACTTCGTCGTCTCGAAGAGCTGTCCGTCCTTGGTCTCCACCACCGCGTGGATGTTGGTGTAGTTGTTCACCCGCACCCGCAGCTTGATCTCGCCGGCATCCGCCCCCGGGCCGAAGGTGATGTGGGCGGCATAGGGCGAGGGGTTGTCGTCGATGACGAGGTGGACAGCGGCGATCCGGTCCTTCTCCGGCATGGTCAGGGTGATCGGCACCAGGGCCGCATCCATCGCCCGCACCGGGGCGTCGACCTTCACGAGACTGTCGGTCGGCGCGATCCGGCGATCCCCGAAGATCGACTTCTGGATCTCCTTCCAGCGCGCGAGGCGCTCGGCTTCGTCGTCGCTCGCACCGGCGGCGTGGACCGCGCTCGGCCGCAGCGCGGTGCCGGCGCTGGCCAGGGGCAGGGCGAGGGTCAGCGCCGCGAGGACGGAGCGGACGAGGACGGGTCTGGCTGGGCGCATCACGGCGTTTCTCCCGGTGAACGATCGGCGTCGAATCTTTGCATCATCATGTGGCGCGGGCGATGCCGGGCTCAAGTTGCCGGCTCACTCCCATTCCAGTTCCTTGAAGGCCTGGGTGACGTTGCGGCCGTTATAGGTGTCGAAGAGGACCCACTTGTCGCGCTCGGCCTGGCCGACGCTCTGGACCGCCTTCTCGATCGGAACGTCCGCCGCGATGGCCTTGCGGGTCTCGTCGCGCAGGGTCGTCAGGTAGCGTGTGAGGTCGTCCAGGGCGGGCGCGACGTCGACCAGCCTCGGCCCGTGGCCCGGGACCGCCTTGGTCGCCCCCATCGCGCGCAGGCGATCCACCTCCTTGAGCCAGCCCACGAGGCTGCCGTCGAGGGAAGGGATGCGGGTCACGAACAGGAGGTCGGCGGGAAACAGGATGCCGCTGGCCGAGTCGCGCATGGAGAGGTCGCAGCTCGTATGCGCGGCCCCGTGGGCGGTGAAGCGCAGGACGCGCCCGCCGAGGTCGGCCTCGGCGCCCTCCGCCACTTCCAGGGTGGGATAGACCACGCTGCCGGCCCGGTCGGCGCCCAGGATCTCGGCGAGGCGGCCACGATAATAGTCGCCGCGCGCGTCGAGGGCGGCGCGCAGGGCGTGGTGCCCGACATAGACCGGCTTGTCCTCGGCGAAGGCCGCCGCCCCGAAGCAATGGTCGGGGTGGACGTGGGTCAGCACCACGTGGCTGATCGGCTTGTCGGTGCGCTTCCGGATCTCCGAGCGCAGCCAGGCCCCGTCGGCGAGGCTGCCGCCCGATTCGGTGACGAGCACGGACCGCTCGCCGACGATGAATCCGACATTGGCGATGGCGTCGTCGTTCTCCGGGGTCGCCTCGGCGTCGGGACCCCGTCGGATGAAGATGCCGGGGCCGACCTCCTGCAGGTCGAAGCCCTCGGCCGAGCGCCCCAGGGTCGGCAGGCAGCACAGGCACAGGCCGCCGAACAGGGCGCCGCGCCGCGTGGTGCTCCCGCGTGACGTGCTCCAGCGCGATCCGCCGGCGTCAGCCCGCATGGTCGTCCTCCGTTTTCTTGTTCTACCAAGTAGTAGGTAGATTTCTGTCCGCGTCAACGGCATAAGCCGGGATGCCGTCCGCCGGGTGATCACGGGCTCGCGCGCGGACACGGTTGAACCGACGCGGTCGGACGACGGAGATGACGGGACGATGAGGGACACCCGCGCCGAGCTGCTGCTGCAGGCCGAGACCCTGGTGCGCCGCAGGGGTTATGCCGGTTTCAGCTACGCGGACCTCGCCGGGACGGTCGGGATCCGCAAGGCGAGCATCCACCACCACTTTCCCACCAAATCCGACCTCGCCCTCGCCCTCGTGGCGGCCTACGACGCCCGCTACGACGCGGCGCTGGCCGAGATCCGCGCCGGCGAGCCGGACGCGATCGGGCGGATCGCCGCCTACGGTGCGCTCTATCTCGGCGGGGTCGAGGCGGGCCTGGGCTGCCTCTGCGCCGCCCTGGCCATCGAGGGTGACGCCCTGCCGGATTCGCTCCGCTCCGACATCGCCCGCTTCTTCGAGAAGCACATTCGATGGCTCGAGGGCGTGCTCGCCGAAGGCGTCGCCGCAGGGTGCGTGCGCGCCTCGGCCGAGCCCGCAGCCACGGCCCGCATGGTGATCGCCGCCCTCGAAGGGGCCCTCCTCATGGAGCGCCTGCTGGCGGGGCCAGCGGGTTTTCGCGGCACGCTCACGGCGCTCTGCGACGGGCTGCGGCCCGCCGGGGTTTCATCCCGCGGGGCTGATACAATATAACAGGCTGCAGCGACGCCTCCCGCGCCACCGACGAAGAGCCTCCATGTCCGATAGCCCGAACACCGCCTCCTCGAAGATCCCCGTCACGGTGCTGACCGGCTACCTGGGCGCCGGTAAGACGACGCTCCTGAACCGCATCCTCACCGAGAACCACGGCAAGCGCTACGCGGTGATCGTCAACGAGTTCGGCGAGATCGGCATCGACAACGACCTCATCATCGGCGCCGACGAGGAGGTGTTCGAGATGAACAACGGCTGCGTCTGCTGCACGGTGCGCGGGGACCTGATCCGCATCATGGACGGCCTGGTGAAGCGGCGCGGCAAGTTCGACGCGATCATCGTCGAGACCACGGGCCTCGCCGATCCCGCCCCCGTCGCCCAGACCTTCTTCATCGACGAGGATGTGGGCGCGGCCGCCCGCCTCGACGCGGTGGTGACGGTGGCCGACGCCAAGTGGCTCTCGGACCGCCTCAAGGATGCGCCGGAGGCCAAGAACCAGATCGCCTTCGCGGACGTGATCCTGCTCAATAAATCCGACCTCGTGGAGGAGGCCGACCTCGCCCGGGTCGAGGGCCAGATCCGCGCGATCAACCCCTACGCCAAGGTCCATCGCACCGAGCGCTGCGCCGTGCCCCTCGAGGCGGTGCTGGAGCGCAACGCCTTCGACCTCGGCCGCATCCTCGACATCGAGCCCGACTTCCTCGAGGAGGGCCACCACCATCACCACGACGACGACATGCAGTCGGTCTCGGCCAGCATCGACGGGCCGGTGGACCCGGAGAAGTTCATGCCCTGGATCTCGACCCTGACTCAGGTCCAGGGCCCCGATATCCTGCGCTGCAAGGGTATCGTCGCCTTCCCGAACGAGCCGCAGCGCTTCGTCTTCCAGGGCGTGCACCAGATCCTCGACGGCGATCTCCAGGGGCCCTGGAAGGACGACGAGCCCCGTGTCTCGCGGGTGGTCTTCATCGGCCGCAAGCTCGATCCGGCGGAGATCCGCGCCGGCTTCGAGGCTTGCCGGGCCTGACCGGGACAGGGCATCCGCGCCGGCGCTGAACCGATCGCGGAGTGGGGCATTGTCCGTGCGGCCGCCGCGCTCCCGCCGCGGGGCGCGGCGATGCCGGATGCGTCCCCCGATCGGAACCCCGCCATGACCCTGCGCCGAACCCGACTGCGTCTTGCCGGCCTGACCGGCATCCTCTGCGCCGCGCCCCTGCTCCTCGCTTCGGGTGCGATCGCCGGACCGGCGCAGTCCTACCAATTCCAGCAACGCGGCGCCGCACGGGCCTGTCCGCCGCCGCTCAAGTTCGCGGCCGGCGCCTGCGTCCGGCAATGTCCCGCGGGCTACCGCGACACCGGCCGCACCTGCCGCTTCAAGTCCATGCGCCGCTAGGGTGGAGCGGGGCCGGACCTGCCGCCATCGGGCGCGCCCGCTCCCGCCCAAACGCCGTTCCCGCAACACTTGGTTTACCATTCCGGCAGAGGATTGTGTCCGTGCCGGCGTGACGCTGCCGGTCGCGTTCGGCTGCCCGGTCCGGGCGCCGTGAGGTCCCGGAGAGCGCTGATCCCATGATGTCCCGCGCCGAACGCACGCCCCTGACGGACTGGTGGTGGACCGTCGACCGCGGCCTGCTCGCCGGGCTGGGGGCGCTCATGGTGGCGGGCCTCGTCTTCCTCATGGGCGGCGGGCCGCCGGTGGCCGAGAAGATCGGCCTGCCGACCTTCCACTTCCTCAACCGGCAGGCCCTCTACCTCGCGCCCACGATCCTCATCATCGTCGGCGTGTCCTTCCTGTCCCTGCGCCACATCCGGCGCGTCGCGCTCTTCACCTGGATGATGGGCGTCGCGCTCTGCATCCTGGCGAGCAAGTTCGGGCCGGAGATCAAGGGCGCCCATCGCTGGATCCAGTTCGGCGCCATCGGCATCCAGCCCTCGGAATTCGTGAAGCCCGCCTTCGTGGTGGTGGCGGCCTGGGCCTTCTCGGAAGGCGCACAGCGCCGCGACATGCCGGGCGGCCTGCTGGCGATCCTGCTCCTGCCGGTCACCATCGTGCCCCTCGTGCTGCAGCCCGATTTCGGCCAGACCATGCTCATCACCATCGTGTGGTGCGCGCTCTTCTTCGTGGCCGGCCTGCACTGGTTCTGGGTCGCGGGCCTCGGCGCCGGCGGCCTGATCGGCGTCGCCGCCGCCTACCGCTTCCTGCACCACGTCCGCGAGCGCATCGACCGCTTCCTCGACAGCGATTCCGGCGACAACTTCCAGGGCTACTGGGCGCGGCAATCCTTCAATTCCGGCGGCTGGTTCGGCACCGGCCCGGGGGAGGGCGTCGCCAAGCGCCACCTGCCCGACGCCCATACCGACTTCATCTTCTCGGTGACGGGCGAGGAGTTCGGCACCATCGTCTGCCTCGGGCTCGTGCTGCTGTTCGCCTACATCGTCATGCGTGGCCTCAAGCTGGCCCGCCGCACCGACGACACGTTCTCGCGTCTGGCGATCACCGGCCTGACCACCCTGTTCGGCCTTCAGGCCTGCATCAACATGGCGGTGAACGTCCGGCTGATGCCCGCCAAGGGCATGACGCTGCCCTTCGTCTCCTACGGCGGCTCCTCGCTGATCTCGCTGGCGCTGGGCATGGGTTTCCTCGTGGCCTTGACCCGCAAGCGCCCCCGGACCACCACCCTGAGCCAGAAGCCGCCGGGCACCGCGCCGGCGACCATCGCCGGAGTGATGCGTTGACCGTTGCGACCGCCACGATCCTGCTCTGCGCCGGTGGCACGGGCGGGCACCTGTTTCCCGCCGAGAGCCTGGCGCATGCCCTGCGCGCCCGCGGCGTGCGGGTCGTGCTGGCCACCGATGCCCGGGTGGATTCCATCGCCGCCGGCTTCCCGGCCTCCGAGATCGTCACCATCGCGTCGGCGACGCCGTCCGGCCGTTCCCTGATCAAGCGCGGCACCGCCCTCCTCACCCTGGGGCGCGGCTTCGGCGTCGCCGCGCGGCAGATCAAGCGCATCAACCCGGCCGCCATCGTGGGTTTCGGCGGCTACCCCACCGTGCCGCCGATGCTGGCCGGGCAGATCCTGCGCGTGCCGACCGTCCTGCACGAGCAGAACGCCGTGATGGGTCGGGCCAACGCCTTCCTGGCCCGGGGGGCGCGGGCGATCGCCACCGGCTTCCGGGAGGTCCGCGGCGTGCCGGTCAAGGCCCTCGCGCCCCGGACCCACACCGGCAACCCCCTGCGCCCGGCGGTGCTCGAGGCCGCGAAGGTCGCCTACCCGCCGGCCGTGGCCGGCGATCCCCTGCACCTCCTCGTCTTCGGCGGCAGCCAGGGCGCCCGGGTGATGGGCGAGGTCGTGCCCACGGCCCTCGCCAACCTGCCCGCCGACCTGCGCGCCCGCCTCCGCCTGGTGCAGCAGGTGCGGGCCGAGGACCTGACCCAGGTCCAGAACATCTATCTCGGCCTGGGGCTCGCCGGCTTCGAGGCCGCGCCCTTCTTCAAGGACCTGCCGGCCCACATGGCGGCGGCCCACCTCGTCATCGGGCGATCGGGCGCCTCGACGGTCTCGGAGCTCGCCGCCATCGGCCGGCCCGCCATCCTGGTGCCGCTGCCCGGTGCCCTCGACCAGGACCAGGCCGCCAACGCCGCGACGCTCGCCGCCATCGGCGCCGCCCAGGCGATCCCGCAATCCGCCTTCACCCCGGACCGCCTCACGGCGGAGCTCGTGGATCTCTTCACCAATCCCGAAAAATTGACCGCGGCGGCCTCAGCCGCCAAAAGCGCTGGAATTCACGACGCCGCCGAGCGGCTGGCCGACATCGTCATCGCGACGGCGGCGAACCCTTGAGCCCTTCCGCCCGGTAGATCCCGTCGGCGCCGATCCGTCCGCGTCCGACGCCCCTGAGACTGGTCCTTCCCATGAAGCTGCCCGACAAGCTCGGTCCCATCCACTTCATCGGCATCGGTGGCATCGGCATGTCCGGCATCGCCGAGGTGATGCACAACCTCGGCTATACCGTGCAGGGGTCGGACGCCAACGACAACGCCAATGTCCGGCGCCTGGCCGAGAAGGGCATGCGAACCTTCATCGGCCACGAGGCCGGCAACGTCGAGGAGGCCGCCCTCGTGGTGGTCTCCACCGCGATCCGGCGCGACAACCCGGAACTGGTCGCCGCCCGCGAGCGCCGCCTGCCGGTGGTGCGCCGGGCCGAAATGCTGGCCGAGCTGATGCGCTTCAAGTCCTGCGTCGCCATCGCGGGCACGCACGGCAAGACCACGACGACCTCCCTCGTCGCCACCCTGCTCGATGCCGGCAATCTCGACCCCACCGTGATCAACGGCGGCATCATCAACGCCTACGGCACCAACGCCCGCATGGGCGAGGGCGAGTGGATGGTGGTGGAGGCCGACGAATCCGACGGCACCTTCCTCAAGCTGCCGGCGGACGTGGCCATCGTCACCAACATCGACCCGGAGCACCTCGACCATTTCGGCTCGTTCGACGCGGTCAAGGACGCCTTCCGACGCTTCATCGACAACATCCCGTTCTACGGCTTCGCCGTGATGTGCATCGACCACCCGATCGTGCAGGACCTCGTCGGCCATATCGAGGACCGCCGCATCATCACCTACGGCGAGAACCCGCAGGCGGATGTCCGCCTCATCGACGTGGACCTGCGCGGCGGCCAGAGCCGCTTCCGCGTGATGATCCGCGACCGGCGCCCGGGCTTCCGCCTGGAGATGGAGGATCTCGTCCTGCCGATGCCGGGCAAGCACAACGCCCTGAACGCCACCGCGGCGCTGGCCGTCGCGCACGAGCTCGGCGTCGAGCCCGAGGCGATCCGCAAGGCGCTGGCGGGCTTCGGCGGCGTCAAGCGCCGCTTCACCAAGACGGGTGAGTGGAACGGCGCGCTGATCTTCGACGATTACGGACACCATCCGGTGGAGATCAAGGCGGTGCTGAAGGCCGCCCGCGCCTCCACCGAGAGCAACGTCATCGCCATCGTCCAGCCGCACCGCTACACGCGCCTCGCTTCGCTGTTCGACGATTTCTGCACCTGCTTCAACGATGCCGACACGGTCATCGTCGCCCCCGTCTACGCGGCGGGCGAGGCCCCGATCGAGGGCATGGACCGCGACGGCCTCGTTTCGGGCCTGAAGTCGCGCGGCCATCGCGACGCCATCGCGCTGCAGCGTTCCGAGGATCTGGCCGGCATCGTCGCCGGCCGCGCCAAGCCCGGCGACTACGTGGTCTGCCTCGGCGCCGGCAACATCACGCAATGGGCCTACGCCCTGCCGGGCGAACTCGCCGCGCTGGACGGCGTGAAGGCGTGAGCCGCCGGTTGCGCGCCGCTTCGACGACGCGCGCATCCGCCGGACCCCGTGGGCCCATGAAACCGAGGCCGAGCATCGCGTCCGGTCGCACCTGAGGGATCGGCCCCTCTAGCCCCGACTTCGCCGGTCGCGCGGCGTGGCTTACCGTCGAGGCGGATGGCAGGCGGCATGCCGGAAACGGGCGCGATCGGGCGGGTGAGCTCCGGCTCACCGCGCGGAGCGGCCACGTCCTGCGCTTTTGGAACACCGACATCATGCAACAGATTGCGTGCGTCACCCCGACGCCCCTTCATCCCCGCTCCGCGCGCCTCGCTCCCGACGAGGGGGGCGAGGCCCACTTCCCGCAAGCGGGGAAAGGAGACGTGCGCTCATGACCGCCTTCCCGGACATCACGCCCGACATCCGCGCCCGGGCGCCGCGCTTGCGCGGGCGCCTCATCGCCAACCAGCCCCTGTCGGATCTGACCTGGTTCCGGGTCGGCGGCCCCGCCCAGGTGCTGTTCACCCCGGCCGATGCGGAGGATCTCGGCCTCCTGCTCGCGGCCCTCGACCCCGAGATGCCCGTCACCGTGATCGGCCTCGGCTCGAACCTCATCGTGCGCGACGGCGGCGTGCCGGGCGTCGTGGTGCGCCTCGGCGGCCGGGCCTTCGGAACGGTGGAGATCGACGGCGAGACCCTGCGGGTCGGCACGGCGGTGCCGGACATGCGCCTCGCCAAGGCGGCGGCCGAGGCCGGGCTCGACGGGCTCGCGTTCTTCCGCGGCATTCCCGGTTCGGTCGGCGGGGCGCTGCGCATGAATGCCGGCGCCCATGGCGGCGAGACCACCGACGTGCTGGTGGAGGCCCACGGCGTCGAGCGCGGGGGCCAAGCAGGTCGCTTCAGCCATGCGGAGATGGGCTTCACCTACCGGCACAGCGGCGTCCCCGACGACGTGATCTTCACGCATGCGGTGTTCCGCGGGCGGCCCGGCGAGCGGGCGGCCATCGAGGCCGAGATGGAGCGGGTCACGGCGGCGCGCGAGGCGGCCCAGCCGATCCGCGAGCGCACTGGCGGTTCCACCTTCAAGAACCCGCCCGGGGCCAAGGCCTGGCAGCTCGTCGACGCGGCCGGCTGCCGCGGCCTGAGGATCGGGGGCGCGCAGGTCTCGGAGATGCACTGCAACTTCCTGATCAACCGCGACAATGCCACCGCCGCCGACATCGAGGGGCTCGGCGAGGAGGTCCGACGGCGCGTGCGCGACACCTCCGGTATCGAGCTCCACTGGGAGATCAAGCGCATCGGTCTCGATCCCGCCGCCGCGAATCTGTAGGTCTTCCGTGGCGGCCTCGCGATCCCCCACCGGAACCGGGATCGCGAGGCCGCCGGTGACGAGCCCGTGCGCTCTTCGAATGGGGGACCACATGGTCACGGATGCCGATACGGACGAAACGGCGTTGTCCGAGAGTGAGCCCCCCTTCGCAGCCTTCACCGAATGGGGTGGGCTGGCCGATGATGAGGGCTCTGCCGAGCTCTAAGGTGCCCACCACCCCCTGATCCACGGACCGGGCCAGACCGCTCCGCGACGACATCGACCGCTTCTCCCACGACCGACGCTACACCTGACGGAGTCCCCATGTCCAAGCACGTCGCCGTCCTGATGGGCGGGTGGTCCTCCGAGCGGCCAGTCTCGCTGAATTCGGGGCATGCCTGCGCGGACGCCCTCGAAGGGCAGGGCTTCCGCGTCACCCGGGTCGATGTCCAGCCGGACATCGCGACGGTGCTGACCGGCCTGCGGCCCGACGTGGCGTTCAACGCCCTGCACGGGCCGGCGGGCGAGGACGGCACGATCCAGGGCCTGCTGGAACTCCTGCGCATCCCCTACACCCATTCCGGCGTGCTGGCCTCGGCGCTGGCGATGCACAAGGAGCGTGCCAAAGTGGTCATGCGGGCGGCCGGCGTCAGCGTCCCGGAGGGCCGCGTCGTTAACCGTCATGAGGCCGCCAAGTCACACGTGCTGACGCCCCCCTACGTGCTGAAGCCGGTGGCCGAGGGCTCCTCCATGGGAGTCATCATCGTGCGCGACGGACGCTCCCATCCGCCCCAGGAAGTGGGTCGGGAGGATTGGGGCTACGGCGATGAAATCCTTGCGGAAACCTACGTGGCCGGACGCGAGCTGACCTGCGCCGTGATGGGCGACAAGGCCCTCGGGGTGATCGAGATCAAGCCGGCTTCCGGGGAGTGGTACGACTTCGATGCGAAGTACGCCGAGGGGGGGTCGATCCACGTCCTCCCGGCAGAAATTAAACCAAATCTTTACCAGCGTGTCCAAGAGTTGTCGTTAACGGCGCATCAAGCACTCGGGTGCCGGGGCATCAGCCGTGCGGACCTTCGCTACGACGACACACCGGGGGGAACCGGTGCCCTCGTCGTGCTGGAGGTCAACACGCAACCCGGCATGACGAAGACGAGCTTGGTCCCGGAGATGGCAGCCCATGCGGGCTATAGTTTCGGTGAGCTCGTCCAATGGATGGTGGAGGACGCAACGTTGGGCCGGTAGGGGCCGAAGGTCCGCTGAGCGGCCACGGCCTGCTTGGCCCGGCCGCCGGCACGATCGCCTCCGTCCGCGCGGCGCTCACCGTCCGCCTGCGCCGCTTCACGCCCCCCGGCCGCCGTTCCCGCCTCGCCCTTCCGATCGAGCGCCGCATCCCGCGCCACCTCGGCACGGCCGCCTTCTCGGTCTCCTTCGCGGCCCTGGCGCTCGCCGGCTTCGTCGGCAGCGGCGCCTACGACCGTTTCGTGGCCGAGCACGGCCGCCCCCTCGACATCATGGCGCGCCTCGCCGGCTTCGGCGTCGAGCGCGTCACCATCTCGGGCATCGCCCGGCTCTACGAGCGCGAGGTGCTCCAGGCCGCCGGCATCGACGGCCACTCCTCGGTGGTCTTCCTCGACGTGGCCGAGGCCCGCGAACGCCTGCTGGCGGTGCCTCTGATCGCCAGCGCCTCCGTGCGCAAGGTCTACCCGAACGAGATCGTCATCACCCAGGTCGAGCGTGAGCCCGCCGCCCTGTGGCAGCGCAACGGCGAGATCGCCGTGATCGCCGCCGACGGCACGGTGATCGACCAGATGCGGGACGACCGCTACGCCGCGCTTCCCCTCGTGGTCGGCGACGATGCCAACCTCAAGCTGAAGGACTATCTCGCCCTGATCGAGGCGGCCGGCACCCTGGCCGAGCGCGTCAAGGCCGGCACCTACGTCTCCGGCCGGCGCTGGACGCTCAAGCTCGACGGCGTCGACATCCGCCTGCCCGAGACGGGCGCCACCGAGGCCCTGGCCCGGCTGGTCAAGCTCGAGCGCGACAACCGGATCCTCGAGAAGGACATCATCGCGGTGGACCTGCGCATGCCCGACCGGGTGGTGGTGCGGCTCACCGAGGAGGCGGCCGCGGCCCGCGCCGAATCCCAGAAGAAGTCGAAGCCCAAGGGGACCAGCACATGAGCCGCGCGATCCGTTCGGCGCATCCCGCGTCCCGTCCCCGCCACACCCGTTCCGCCTGGTAGCCCGATGCACGACCCGCACGGCCTCACCCCACGCCTGAAGCCTCTCTCCGCCCGGCGCAGCACCACCCTCTCGGTGCTCGACATCGGAACGAGCAAGGTCGTCTGCCTCATCGCCGAGCTCCAGCCGGCCGAGGCCCTCACCACCCTGCGCGGGCGCACCCATTTCGCCCGCGTCATCGGCATCGGCCACCAGCGCTCGCAGGGGCTCAAAGGCGGCGTCATCGTCGACCTCGAGGCCGCCGAGGGCGCGATCCGGCAGGCGGTCCACGCCGCGGAGCGGATGGCGAAGGTCGAGGTGCAGTCGGTCATCGTCAACATGTCCGGCGGGCGCATCGGCTCGCAGCACTTCGAGGCCCGCGTCGGCACCCGCACCGGCACCGTCACGGGCTCCGACGTGGAACGCGTGCTGGAGACCGCCTCGGCCCACGGCGTCAGCCCCGGCCGGGCGGTGCTCCACGCCCTGCCCACGGGCTATGCCATCGACGGGCAGGGCACGGTCATCGATCCGTCGGGCATGATGGGCGACGCCCTCGGGGTCGACCTGCACGTGGTCACCGGCGAGGCGGCCGCCGCCCGCAACCTCATGCTCGCCGTCGAGCATTGCCACCTCGGCGTCGAGGCGGTGATCGCCACCCCCTACGCCGCCGGTCTCTCGGCCCTGGTGGACGACGAGGCCGAGATGGGCGTCGCCGTGGTCGACATGGGCGGCGGCACCACCAGCGTCGGCGTCTTCTCCGGCGGCCACCTCGTCCACGTGGACGCGGTGGCGGTCGGCGGCCACCACGTCACCATGGACATCGCGCGCGGCCTCTCCACCCGGGTCGCGGCGGCCGAGCGCCTGAAGACCCTCTACGGCTCGGCCATCGCCACCGCCTCCGACGAGCGCGACATGATCGCGGTCCACGGAGTCGGCGAGGACGAGGGCGACGCCCCCAACCACGTGCCGCGCTCGCAGCTCGTGCGGATCATCCGCCCGCGCGTCGAGGAGGTGGTGGAACTGGTGCGCGACCGCCTGCGCGCCGCCGGCTTCTCGGCCCAGGCCGGGCGCCGGGTGGTGCTGACGGGGGGCGCGAGCCAGCTCGTCGGTCTGCCGGAGGTCGCCCGCCGGGTGATGGAGGGCCAGGTCCGCATCGGCCGGCCCCTGGGCATCCGCGGTCTGCCCGAGGCCGCCAAGGGTCCCGCCTTCTCGGCGGCAGTGGGGCTCCTGGTCTACCCGCAGGTGGCGCATGCGGAGCATTTCGAGCCGCGGGGCCACGGGGCCTTCGCCGGCACGGGAACGGACGGCTACCTCTCGCGCGTCGGACGCTGGATCCGCGAGAGCTTCTGAGACGACCGGCGGCACGCCCGGAACCCCGCGGGGTGGGCGTGGACGGCCAGACCCAATCGGCGCTCCTGACTTCTAGGCAGGCGTCAAACGAAACGTGAAAGGCACGAGAGGCTCGACACCATGGCCATCAGTCTGCAGGCGCCGGATATCCGGGAACTCAAGCCCCGCATCACCGTCTTCGGTGTCGGCGGAGCCGGCGGCAACGCCGTCAACAACATGATCGAATCCGGCCTGCTGGGCTGCGAATTCGTGGTCGCCAACACCGACGCCCAGGCGCTGACCTCCTCGAAGGCCGAGCGCGTGATCCAGATGGGCCTCGGCGTGACCCAGGGCCTCGGCGCCGGCTCGCACCCCGAGGTCGGCTCGGCCGCCGCCGACGAGGTCATCGACGAGATCCGTGACCAGCTCTCCGGCGCCCACATGTGCTTCATCACCGCCGGCATGGGCGGCGGCACCGGCACCGGCGCGGCCCCCGTCATCGCCCGCGCCGCCCGCGACATGGGCATCCTCACCGTCGGCGTCGTCACGAAGCCCTTCCAGTTCGAGGGCGTGCGCCGGATGCGCACGGCCGAGGCCGGCATCCAGGAGCTCCAGGCCGCCGTCGACACCCTGATCGTGATCCCGAACCAGAACCTGTTCCGGGTCGCCAACGAGAAGACCACCTTCGCCGACGCCTTCGCGATGGCCGATCAGGTGCTCTACTCGGGCGTCGCCTGCATCACCGACCTGATGGTCAAGGAAGGCCTGATCAACCTCGACTTCGCCGACGTCCGCGCGATCATGCGCGGCATGGGCAAGGCCATGATGGGCACCGGCGAGGCCTCGGGCGAGAACCGCGCCAACCGCGCCGCGGAAGCCGCCATCGCCAACCCGCTCCTCGACGACGTCTCGATGAAGGGCGCCCGCGGCCTGCTGATCTCGATCACCGGCGGCAACGACCTCACCCTCTACGAGCTCGACGAGGCCGCCACCCGCATCCGCGAGGAGGTCGACTCGGACGCCAACATCATCCTGGGCGCCACCTTCGACGAGAGCCTCGACGGCATCATCCGGGTCTCGGTGGTCGCCACCGGCATCGAGCCGGCGCTGATCGCCGCCAACTCCCAGAACAACCCCGACATCGTGCAGACCGAGCAGCGCATCGCCGAGGTCGCCGAGCGTCTGCGCGCGGAAGCGAGGGCGCGGGCCGCACAGCCCGCGTCGACCTTTCGCCCCGTCGGACAGGACGGAGCCGTAGCGGCCCCGGCCGCGCCCTCCGCCCCGGCTTCGCTGCAGGCCGCCCCGCTCCAGGCCGCTCCGGTTCAGGCGCCGATGCAGCAGACCCTGCGCGCGCCCGAGCCGGTGGCCCTCGCCCCCGAGCCCATGCGGGTCGAGCTGCCGCAGGCTCCGGTGATGCGCGACGAGGTGATGCTGACGCAGACCCAGCCGCGCGCCGCCATGTCCTACGAGCCCGCGCCGCTGCCGGCCCCCGAGCCCGCGCCCCAGCACGCCGCCGGCCCGTTCGTGCCGCCCCGGCCGGCCGTGGCCGTGGCCCGCGCCCCCCGCATGCCGCAGATCCAGGACCTGCCGCTTCCCGCCCAGGCCCAGCTCCGGGCCCGCGAGGAGCAGCCGGCCGAGCCGGCCGCCGACTCCAAGCGCATGACGCTCCTGCGCCGCCTGGCGACGGTGGGCTTCGGTGGACGCCGCGAGGACGTGGAGGCCGCTCCGCTTCCGCAGATGCGGGCTCCCGCCGCCCCGGCCCCCCACGTCGCTCCGCCGGTCGACTACGCCAAGCGCGCGCCCGTGCAGGCGCCGCCGGCCTACCGGCCGGCCCAGGGCAACCTCGATCCACAGGGGCGTGTCGCGCCCCAGGCCCGCATGATGGACGACGACCAGCTCGAGATCCCGGCCTTCCTGCGCCGCCAGGCGAACTGAAGCCGGGGTCCGACGGGCCTTTCGACGCCACGGCTGAGACATTTCAGCCACAGGCCCGGAGCCTCGCGGCTCCGGGCTATGCCTATTGTTAAATCGTTGTTCCAAAACGAGATTCGGATTCGCTGGTAGAAACCGCGGCTGTAACACAGCGTAAGAATCCGTGATTTGGCCTGCCTTTGAGGCGCGGCTATACGAATTTTGGAACGACAAGGCGCGGTGGTTTCGACCATCAGACGCCGGCAGGGGCTTCAAGCAGCGGACGGATCGCAAGGGCTGAGAACCCATCCCCCCGGGATGGGCGCGCCCGATCACGGCCGAGGGCTATGGAATGCGAACGAACCAACAGACGACACTCAAAGCCCCCGCGACCCTGAGCGGCATCGGCGTACACTCCGGAAACCCGGTCGCGATCACGCTGCATCCGGCGCCCGCCAACCACGGCATCGCCTTCCTCCGCACCGGAATGCCCACCGGCAACGACCGGCTCATCAAGGCCCACCACGCCTGCGTCTCCGCCACCGAGCTCTGCACCGTCATCGGTGACGTCGAGAGCGGCGCGGTCGCCACCATCGAGCACCTGATGTCGGCGCTCTACGGTCTCGGGATCGACAACGTCCTCGTCGAGATCGACGGCCCCGAGATGCCCATCCTCGACGGCAGCGCCCTTCCCTACGTCCAGGCCATCGACGCCGTCGGCACCGCGAGTTGCGGAGCCGCCAAGCGCTGGATCAAGGTGCTCCGCTCCGTCCGCATCGAGGTCGGCCGGGCCTTCGCCGAACTCCGCCCCATCGACCGGGGCTTCCGCCTCGACGTCGAGA
The DNA here is from genome assembly GCF_001422885.1 of Methylobacterium sp. Leaf104. GTDB lineage: Bacteria > Pseudomonadota > Alphaproteobacteria > Rhizobiales > Beijerinckiaceae > Methylobacterium. The sequence goes on from NZ_LMMZ01000038.1 coordinate 213,072, forward strand.
TCGATTTCGAGAATCCGGTCATCGGCCGCAGCCGCAAGGCGATGGACCTGACCCCCTCCGCCTACCGCCGCGAGATCGCCGGCGCCCGCACCTTCGGCATGATGCGCGACGTGGAGCGCTACTGGAAGGCGGGCTTCGCCCTCGGCGCCTCCCTCGAGAACACCGTCGCGGTCGGCGAGACCGCCGTCGTGAACCCCGAGGGCCTGCGCTACGCCGACGAGTTCGTCCGCCACAAGTTCCTGGACGCCGTGGGCGACCTCGCCCTCGCCGGACTTCCGCTCCAGGGCGGCTACCGCTCCTATTGCGGCGGCCACCGCATGAATGTCGGCGTCCTCACCGCCCTGTTCTCCGATCGCGCCAACTACGCCATCGTCGAGGGTCCCGGCGTCCGCCGCGAGGCCAGCCTGACCGAGTTCGGCGCCAGCCTCGGCATCGCCGCCTTCGTCGGCGATCTGTAGCGCCACCGACACACAGCCTTCGTTTCTGTGAAGGGCGTGGCCCGCCCGCCGCTTTCGCGCCCAAATCGCGCTCCACGGTGAATCGAGCGTGAAACGGGACGTCCGTCCGGTGTGCAGCGCACCCGGATCGTGGCATGAGGCCGTCAGCCACGCGACCGACCTTTGTGATGGCTTGACGACGCGCGTCCGAGAACGGACCCGTCTGTTGGGGGAAGACCGGAATGCGCCTTACTCATCCCAACCGCGGTGCGATGGCGGCCGTGCTGGTGTCCGTCATCGGCCTCGGCCTCGGCGGGTGCGACGCCCTCGACTCGATCAACCCCTTCGCCGAGAAGTACAAGCCCGAGGTCATCCCGGACGTCCCAGCCGACAAGCTCTACAGCGAGGGCTTGGCGCGGATGGAGGACAAGGACTACGAGGGCGCCTCGAAGAAGTTCGGCGAGCTCGACAAGGCCTACAGCTACTCGGACTGGTCGCGCAAAGCGCTGCTGATGACAGCCTACGCGAATTACGAGGGCGCGAAGTACGACGACGCCATCAACGCCTCGAAGCGCTACCTGCAGCGCCATCCGGCGAGCAAGGACGCGGCCTACGCGCAGTACCTCATGGCGATGTCGCACTATAAGCAGATCCCCGACGTGACCCGCGACCAGGATCGCTCCGAGAAGGCGCTCGCCGGCCTGCAGGAGCTCGTCCAGAAGTATCCGACCTCCGAATACGCGGCCGACGCCAAGGCCAAGATCCAGATCACCCGCGACCAGCTCGCCGGCAAGGAGATGGAGGTCGGGCGCTTCTACCTCGAGCGCCGCAACTTCCCGGCCGCGATCAACCGGTTCCGCGACGTGGTCAGCAAGTACCAGACGACCCGGCACGCCGAGGAGGCCCTGGAGCGCCTCACCGAGGCCTACATGGCCCTCGGCCTGACCCAGGAGGCGCAGACCGCCGCCGCCGTGCTCGGCCACAACTTCCCCGACAGCCCCTGGTACAAGGACGCCCACGCGCTCCTGCAGAACGGGGGGCTGGAGCCGCGCGAGGAGAAGACCTCCTGGCTCAGCAAGGTCTATCGCGGCGTCATCGGCCGCACCGCCGAGGCCCAGTAGGCCTCGCTTCCGGTTCCTTCGCCGAGTGCCGCTTTGCCGCTCCCCGTCGGGGGCGGCATCTTTTTGCGTGAAGCCGGCGCCACTTCGCCGTAAACACGGCGCCAGCGTTCACAACGGGACCTCAGACGCGGCATGCTGAGCCAGCTCGCGATCCGCGACATCGTTCTCATCGACAAGCTCGTCCTGAACTTTCGCGAGGGCCTCAGCGTCCTCACGGGCGAGACGGGCGCGGGCAAGTCGATCCTGCTCGACGCCTTCGCCCTGGCGCTCGGCGGCCGCGGCGACGGTCGCCTCGTGCGCCATGGGGAAGGGCAGGGCGCCGTCACCGCCGTGTTCGACGTGCCCCTCGACCACCCGGCCCGCATCCTCGCGGCCCAGGCTGAGATCGACACCGAGGGCGATCTCATCCTGCGGCGCGTGCAGATGGCCGACGGGCGCACCCGCGCCTTCGTCAACGACCAGGCCGTCGGCGTCCAGGTGCTGCGGGCCATCGGCGCGGCCCTCGTCGAGATCCACGGCCAGCACGACGACCGGGCGCTCGCCGATCCCACCACCCACCGGGCCATCCTCGACGCCTTCGGCGGCCTGCAGGGTCCGCTCGCCCAGGTGGCCGAGGCGGCCAGGCGGGTGAAGGGCGCGCGCTCCGCCCTGTCCGAACACCGCGCCCGGGTCGAGGCCGCCGCCAAGGAATCCGACTTCCTGCGCCACGCCGTGGCGGAGCTGGAGGCCCTCGCCCCGGAGCCGGGCGAGGAGACCACGCTGGCCGAGCGCCGCACGGTGATGCAGCAGAGCGAGAAGGTCGCGCGCGAGCTGAACGAGGCGATCGAGGCCTCGGGCGGCCCCATCGTCTCCCACCTCTCCTCGGCCCTGCGCAAGCTGGAGCGGCGGGCGGCGCAGCTGCCGGCCCTGGTCGAGCCCTGCGTCGCCGCCCTCGACACGGCCCTGACCGCCCTCGACGAGGCCCATACCATCCTCGACGTGGCCCTGCGCGAGGCCGAGTTCGATCCGCGCGAACTCGAGCGGGTGGAGGAGCGGCTGTTCGCGCTCCGTGCCGCCTCGCGGAAGTACCAGGTGCCGGTCGACGACCTCGCGGCCCTGCGCGAGCGCTACGCCGCGGACGTCGCCGCCATCGATGCCGGCGAGGAGGCCCTGGGCGGGCTGGAGGCCACCCTGGCCGCCGCCGAGGCCGCCTACGCCAAGGCCGCCGCCAAGCTCACCGAGGGGCGCAGGCGGGCGGCCAAGGCCCTCGACGCGGCGGTGAAGGCCGAGCTGCCGCCGCTCAAGCTGGAGCGCGCCCGCTTCATCACCGAGATCGCCACCGATCCGGAGTCCCGCGACGCGTCGGGCTACGACCGGGTGGAGTTCTGGGCGCAGACCAACCCGGGCACGCGCCCGGGGCCGATGATGAAGGTCGCCTCGGGCGGCGAGCTCTCCCGCTTCATGCTCGCCCTGAAGGTGGTGCTCGCCGACAAGGGCTCGGCGCCGACCCTGATCTTCGACGAGATCGACACCGGCGTCGGCGGGGCGGTGGCGGATGCCATCGGCGCCCGCCTGGGACGCCTGGCCACGCGGGTGCAGGTGGTGGCCGTCACCCACGCGCCGCAGGTGGCCGCACGGGCGGAGACGCATTTCCTGATCGCGAAGGACCCCGTCAAGGGCAGCGACCGGGTCGCCACCCGGGTCGCTTCCCTGGAAGCGCCCGCGCGGCGCGAGGAGATCGCCCGCATGCTCGCCGGTGCCACGGTGACGGACGAGGCCCGGGCGGCGGCCGCGCGCCTGCTTCAATCCGCCGACGCCTGATCGTCGGACGAACACCGTCCGTTAACGCTCTCTTAACCATGTTCGGCGAGGCTCGATGGACGGCGAGTGCGCTTCGATTCGGCGCCGGCGTTGGATCGCTCGAACGAGGGACTGAGACGTTGGACCAGAGAGTTTGCGACGGCGAGATGCGGGAGGACACTGCGCATGCGTGTCAGCCCAACCTGCCCGACGACACGCGGTATCGTCTCGGGACAGCCCTGCGCTCGATCTACGAAGAGACCTGCGACACCCTGCCGATTCCCGACAGCCAGATCGACCTCCTGCTGCGCCTGCGGCACAAGGAGCGCGACCTGCGGCGGCTCGACTGAGGCTGCCGGCCGGGCCTCGCTACCAGCGCCGCGCGTTCGGCTGACGCTTGTACTCGGCAGCGCGGATCTGGGTGAGGACGCGGTCCAGGCTGAGAAGCAGGGCCTTCTCGTCCGCGGCCGCCTGATCGACCGCTTCCTGACCGGGACCGAACTGCCGGCGCAGCTGCACCAACGACAATTGGCGTTCCAGGTCCTCGCGCTGCGCATGCAGGTCGAGGAAAGCGGCCTCGTCGGCGTCGATTGCGCTCGTTGGCTCCGTCACGGCTCGTCACCTTCTTTCGCCGGCCTGGAACCGGCGACGGTGATCAACGCGCGAAGTCTCGAAACCGTGCCGCGCCGAGGCGCACGGGATCAGCGAAAGCCGCCGACGCGCCGGTCGCGCTTGCGCTCGGCCGCCGGCTGGTAGGCGATCTGCGCGTGGGTGGTGCAGTAGGGCAGGCCGGTGATCGAGCGGTCGCCGCAATAGTGGAAGTCGGGCGAGGTCGGGTCGCCGATGGGCCAGCGGCACATCGATTCCCGCAGGTCCATGATCGTCACGCGGCGCGAGATCGTCAGGGAGACGGGCGCCACCACGGCGGGTGCGGCGACGGGGGCCTCGAAGGCGACCGGAGCCGTATCGGGTTCGGCGACCGCCAGAGCCGGCGCCACGACCTCCAGCTCGGCCTCGCGCACGGTCTTGCGCGGCGAGGCGCCGGACGTCTCGCCGGACTTCACCCGACCCGACAGGCCGAGACGGTGAACCTTGCCGATGACAGCATTGCGGGTCACGCCGCCGAGCTGCGTCGCGATCTGGCTGGCGCTCAGGCCGTCCTCCCACAGCCGGCGCAGGAGATCGACCCGCTCATCCGACCAACCCGGGACCGTTTCCGCCATAGCCCCCTCCGAAATCGCCCGCTTCCGCCCGTTCGGCTCACGTGACGCCCCTGCGCCCGGCCTGTGGCGCGGACATCGAGGCCGTCATCGATGATGGGCAGCGGCCCCCCGGCCGTCGATGAGCGAACCGTACAGGAGGCCGAGACGCCGAGGCAAGTGCGGCCGGAACGGTGGCCGGGTGACCCGATCACCTGTCCACCGGCAAAGGCCGGGCGGACCCGCGCGGGCCGGCCTCGCCCGCTTAGCCGGGATGGGCTAGAGCGGCGGCTCCGCCCATCTGCTTCCCGATCCTGCGAGTGTCCATGACCGCCCTGCCGCCCATCGCCGTCTTCGATCTCGACGGGACCCTGGCCGAGACCGCCGGCGACCTCATCGGCACCCTCAACGTGATCCTGCGTCGCGAAGGCCTCCGGACGCTGCCCCTCGAACAGGCCCGGGACATGATCGGGGCAGGGGCGAAGGCCCTGATCCAGCGCGGCTTCACCACCGCCGGCGAGCCGCTGTCGACCGAGCGCCTGGAGGCGCTGTTCTCGGACTTCATCGCCCATTACGGCGACCATCTCTGCGAGCAGTCGCACCTGTTCCCGGGCGTCGTCGAGGCCTTGGACGCCCTCCGGACCCGCGGCTTCCTCCTCGCCGTCTGCACCAACAAGTACGAGGGCCAGGCCGTGCGCCTGCTCGGCCTGCTCGGCATCGCCGATCGCTTCGCGACGATCTGCGGCCGCGAGACCTTCCCCTACTTCAAGCCCGACCCGCGCCACATCTCCCTGACGATCGCGCGCGCCGGCGGCGATCCTGACCGCGCCGTGATGGTGGGCGATTCCCGCGCCGACATCGACGCCGCCAAGGCCGCCGGCATCCCCGTGGTGGCCGTCCCCTTCGGCTACACCGACCTGCCGGTGACCGAACTCGGTCCGGATCGGGTCATCGCCCATTTCGACGAACTCGGCGCCGCCGTGGAGGCTCTGGTCCCCACCGCCTGACGGGCGACGGGCCTCGCCACGAAAAAGGGCCGCCCCGTGGGGCGGCCCTTTCCCGTTTCCGGCGGGTGTGTCTCTGACGGGGTTGGCGCCGATCAGTTGATGCGGTCGGCGAGGTTGGCCGAGTGGGCGTGCTCGCCGGCGATGTAGGGCAGCGCCTGGTTGGCGAATTCGCGACCCTGCGTGCTGTCGCCGTTGCGGGCGTAGGAGGCGTAGAGGCCGAGGGTGCGGGCGTCCGAATTGGCCTGCTGGTCGACATAGGTCCGGTCGAAGTCGCGGCCCGAGCGGGCGGACTTCAGGCGGTCGATGCGGCCCTGGCCCTCGGCGCCGATGGCGACGCGGCGGCCCGGCTCGGCGGGGCTGTTGTCCACGAGGCCGACGCCGCCGAGGACGCCGCCGACCACGCGCTGGGCGATGGTGGCCGAGATCGTCACCGGAGCGAGCACGACGCCGACCGGATTGTCGAGGCGGGTCTCGAAGGGCTGGGTGTCGGAGACGACGGTGCCGCCGGCGGTCAGCGAGGTGCCCTCGGGCAGCAGGGCCTGGGTGGTGGCCTTACGCTCGACGAGGACGTTGTGGGCGTACTGACGGACGCGCGGGTTGCGCGAGCGCTCCAGGGCGATGCGGCTCGACTCGATGCTGACGGCATCCGAGCGCAGGGCGGCGGCGCGGAAGTCGGAGGTGTCGGTCACGGCCGGCTGGTTGCCGTCGAACTGCGGGGCGACGCGGAAGGACAGGGGCTCCTGGGCCAGGGCCGGGGTGGCGAGGGCGGCGACCGACAGGCCGAGGGCGGCAAGGAGGGACTTGTTCATGGCGAGATCTCTTTCCGGGGCGCCTGAGCGGCGCCGTTCTCGAGGTTCGTTTGCGGTGCGGCAACACGTGGCCCGGCAGGGCGTTCCACCCTGCGTCGCATTGGAGCGTTGCGTTTCGGGGGGTGTTATTCCGCGCGACCGACTCCACGGCCGGTCCGCGGCCCGCGGCGCAGCCGGTCCGAAAATCGGGTGTCACATCCGCCAGCGGGCCTTGTCCCGCGCCTTCCGAGAGGCCCTATGATCGAACCCCAGCCGCTCTTCGACGACCTCACCCGCTTCCACCTCGCCCGTGAGATCGAGCGCTGGGGCTGGTCGATCGGAGCACATACCTACGGAGCGCCGCGCGTGCTGGAGGCAGGCCTCGCCGGCCTGACCATCGGGCGCTTCTGCTCCATCGGGCCGAGGGTCACGATCACGCTGGGTAATCACCGCACCGATCTCGTGACCACTTATCCGTTCCGGGCCATCGCCGGCCTCGTCGGAGGCGGGCCGTGGGCGCCGGCCCTGGGGTCGGGACCGGATCACGACAGCCGCGGCGATGTGGTGATCGGCGACGAGGTCTGGCTCGGGGCGAACTCCACAATTCTCTCGGGCGTCACCGTCGGCACCGGCGCGGTCATCGGGGCGGGCGCGGTGGTGCGGTGCGACGTACCGCCCTACGCGATCGTGACCGGCAACCCGGCCACGGTGGTCCGCCTCCGCTTCGACGAAACGACCATCGCGCGGCTGCTGCGCACGAACTGGTGGGCCTGGCCCGACGCGCGGATCGCCGCTTACCTACCCCTGATCCTCGGCAGCGACATCGCCGCCTTCCTCGACCGGGCCGAGGCGGAGTCGGCCTTCGATGCAGTTGCCATCCCGTCTGACTTATCACCCGAGGCACGATGATCATGCTCGCCATGGCCATGCTCTGGCTCAAGGGACTTCGCGAAGGCGCCGTCGTTCGCAAAATTTCTGGCTAACGACGACGCCGGGTCGGGGTAGGGATTATTTCTTGAGCTTTTCCGGCTTTTAGGGTGGGATTATAGGCTCATAATTGAGGATTCGACGAAGTCGCACCGAAGTCTCCTTCAAGTTGGATCAGATTTGGATGCTATCGTTTGTCGCGTCGCAATCCAGAAGCTTCTACTGCTGCTGAAGTTTGACCCAAATCAACCTCGGGCTCCCGCAGGAGCCACGGGTCGCGGACAATGGGTCACGGGAGTTGGTGCTGGATCAGAAGCTGGCAGCTTGAATGAAATTCCTGTCGCTACGCGCCGCTATGCTCAGCTTTCCGAACGTCCGCAAGAATTTTGCGATGATCAATACAAACGAGACGCGTTTCATTGTAGAATGGTACAGATAAAAATAACAATATTCGCCCCCGAGACCGACGATATCTCGTGGATTTGCAGATACAGAATTGATTGGCCCTCGGGTATCAGGTCAAGTTTCGGTGTCGGTTTCGATGCCGTGCAGGTTCTCCACTTAACGTTGCAATAGATTGGCATCGACATTTACATGAGTGAATACCATTCAAGTGGTCGCCTCTTCTGGGGTGAGAAAGGTGCGGGTTATGGATTTCCCGTCCCCAGGAACGGGCGGAGTTTCCTGATCGGCGACGATCTGACTTTCGAAGGTTGAGTGCGCACCGCACCAGCACGCTTCAATGCGCCTCCTCCCAGTTCAGGGCGGCGCGGGCCTCGACCACCAGCGGCACCTTCAGGGTCAGGGCGGGGGCGGGGGCGTCGACCATGATGCGGGTGATCACCGGCAGGGCCTTCGCCACCTCGTCCTCGGGCGCCTCGAACACGAGCTCGTCGTGCACCTGCAGGAGCATGCGCACGTTGAGGCGCTCGGCCCGCAGCGCTTCCTCTATGCGGATCATCGCCCGGCGGATGATGTCGGCGGCCGAGCCCTGGATCGGGGCGTTGATGGCCTGGCGCTCGACGCTCGCGCGCTCGTTCGGGTTGTTCGAGCGGATCTGCGGATAATGGCAGACCCGGCCGAACAGGGTGGTGACGTAGCCGAGGTCCCGGCAGCGGCGCTTGGTGTCGTCGATATAGGCGCGGATGCCGGGGAAGCGCTCGAAATACTGCTTGATGAAGGCGGAGGCCTCCTCGCGGCCGATGCCGAGGCGATCGGCGAGGCCGAAGGCCGAGATGCCGTAGATGATGCCGAAGTTGATGGTCTTGGCCCGCCGGCGCAGGTCCGGCGTCATCTCGGCGAGCGGCACGCCGAACATCGCGCTGGCGGTGGCCGCGTGGATGTCGATGCCGTCCGCGAAGGCCTGGCGCAACTGCGGGATGTCGGCGATGTGCGCCAGCAGGCGCAGCTCGATCTGGCTGTAATCGGCCGAGATCAGGCGGTTGCCCTCGGCCGCCACGAAGGCGCGGCGGATGCGGCGGCCTTCCTCCGTGCGGATCGGGATGTTCTGGAGGTTCGGCTCGGAGGAGGAGAGCCGGCCGGTGGTGGTGGCGGCCAGGGAGAACGAGGTGTGGACCCGGTCGGTCTCGCGGTCGGCATGCTGCTGCAGCGAATCCGTGTAGGTGGATTTCAGCTTGGCGAGCTGGCGCCATTCGAGGATCTTCTTCGGCAGCGGGTGCCCGGCCTGGGCCAGCTCCTCCAGCAGGGTCGCGGGCGTCGCCCACTGGCCCGAGGGCGTCTTCTTGGCGCCGGGCAGGCCCATCTTGCCGAACAGGATGTCGCCGATCTGCTTCGGGGACGAGACCTGGAATTTTTCGCCCGCATCCTCCTGGATCTCTTCTTCCAGGCGCACCAGGATCTGCGAGAAGTCGCCCGAGAGCCGGCTCAGCATGTTGCGGTCGACGCGGATGCCCGCCGCCTCCATGCGCGCGACGACCGGGACCAGCGGGCGCTCCAGAGTCTCGTAGACCGCGACGCGATGCTCGGCCACTAGGCGCGGCTTCATCATCCGCCACAGGCGCAGAGTCACGTCTGCATCCTCGGCCGCGTAGGCGGTGGCCTTGTCCAGGGCCACCCGGTCGAAGGTGATCTTGGCCCGACCCGTGCCGGCGACATCCGAGAAGGTGATGGGCTGGTGGCCGAGATGGCGGCGGGCGAGCTCGTCCATGCCGTGTCCGCCCTTGCCGGCATCGAGCACGTAGGAGATCAGCATGGTGTCGTCGAAGGGCGCCACGCGGATGCCGGACCGCGACAGCACGGCGAGGTCGTATTTCAGGTTCTGCCCGACCTTGAGCACCCCCGGATTCTCCAGGAGCGGCTTCAGGCGCGCGATGACCACCTTCGCGTCGAGCTGGCCGGCTGCCGGCTGGAACGCGTCCGTCGCCGCCTTGGCATCGCCGAACAGGTCGCCGTCGGCACCCTTCACGGGCTCGACATGCCTGAGGGGGATGTAGGCCGCCCGGCCCGGCGCCACGCAGAGGGAGACGCCGACGAGGTTGGCGGTGTTGGCATCGAGCGAATCCGTCTCGGTGTCGACCGCGATCACGCCGGCCTCCTCGGCCTCGGCGATCCAGGCGTCGAGCTGCTCCACCGACCCGATCGTCTCGTAGGCGGCCGTGTCGAAGGGCTTGACCGATTCCGCCGCCCGCGCCGCCACGAGGCCGGCGGGCGTCGGCTCCGAGGGGCCGCGGGGCTTGGGCGCGACGTCGGTCAGGCCGAGATCGGCGAAGGGGTCGACCTCGCCGTTCGGGGCGCCGGACGCGGTCTCGGGATCGACGGGCACGGGATCCCCATGCGCGTCGGGAAAGAACGGCGCGTCGGGCGCGGGCTCGCGGTTCGGCAACAGCGCCGGGTCGGGCTGCACTGCCTCCGGGTCGACGTGGAGCATCTGGGCGATGCGCCGGGTCAGCGTGTTGAACTCCATCGCCTTGAGGAAGCCGACGAGCTTCTGGGGGTCGGGCTTGGGCAGGCGCAGGTCGTCCAGCGGGATCGGAACCGGCACGTTCTCCTCCAGCGCCACGAGCCTTCGCGAGAGCCGGGCCTGGTCGATGCTGGCGAGCAGGGTCTCGCGGCGCTTGGGCTGCTTGATCTCGGCGGCCCGCTCCAGCAGGGCGTCGAGGCTGCCGTATTCCTTGATCAGGGCCGCGGCGGTCTTCAAGCCGATGCCGGGCACGCCCGGCACGTTGTCCGAGGTGTCGCCGATGAGCGCCAGGGCGTCGCCGATCTGCTCGGGGGTCAGGCCCTCCCACTTGGCGATGATCGCCTCGCGGTCGAGGTTGCGCTCCGGCCGGTAGCCGGGCTTGCCCTTGGCGCCGGATTCGAAGTCGTAGAACCGCACCAGGGGTCCGACGAGCTGCATCAGGTCCTTGTCGGAGGAGACGATGATGACGCCGGCTCCCCGCGCCTCGGCCTGGCGCGAATAGGTGGCGATGAGGTCGTCGGCCTCGTAGCGGATCAGCTCGATCGGCTGCAGGCCGAAGGCCCGCACGGCGTCGCGCATCAATGGCATCTGCCGCTTGAGGTCGTCCGGCGCGTCGGGCCGGTGGCCCTTGTAGTCGGGAAACAGCTCCTTGCGGAACGAGCCCTCCGACTTGTCGAACACGATGGCCAGGTGCGTCGGCATCACGCCGGCCGCCCCCTCCTGCACGAACTGGGCGATCTTGGTGCAGAACAGCCGCACCGCCCCGGTGGGCAGGCCGTCCGAGGGCCGGGTGTTGTACTTCTGGTCCTGGTTGATCGACTGGAAGTAGGCCCGGAAGATGAACGACGAGCCGTCGACCAGGATGATCTGATCGCCGGGGCCGACGGGCTTCTGCTCGGAGATCGTCTCGGCGGTCATGCGGAGGTCACGGATCCTTGGGAAAGGGGCTTCTGTCTAAAGCGACCCTCTGAGAAGCGCTACGCCTGTTAAGGGCGTGAGCGGTCTCTCCCGGGCGCTTCAGGTCGCAGCCCCTACCGTATCGGCCATCCGGGCGTCGCGGGTGCCCAGGGGCTGCTCCGGCCCGCGCGTCGTGTCGGCCTCGGTCTGGTGCTCCATCTCGGCGTTGATCTCGGCGCCGATGAGCACGATCGTGGTCGAGATCCAGATCCAGGTCATGAAGCCGATCACGGCGCCCAGCGAGCCGTAGGTCTCGTTGTACTTGCCGAAATTGGAGACGTACCAGGAGAAGCCCAGCGAGGTGGCGAGCCAGGCCACGGCCGCGATCGCGCTGCCCCAGGTCACCCAGCGCCAGCGCGGCGCATCGCGGCTCGGGCCGTAGCGGTAGAGCAGGGCGAGGCCGCCGAGCACGGCCAGGAGCAGCACCGGCCAGCGCAGTAGGGCGATGTACCAGGCCTCGGCGCTCAGGCCCACGATGGCGATGGCCGCCGGCACCACCACGATGCCGACCAGCGCCAGGATGATGAACAGGAGTGCGCCGGCCGTGAAGGCGAGCGAGCGCAGGTTGAGCCAGAGGAAGCTGCGCGTCTCGCGCTCCTCGTAGACGATGTTGAGGGCCGAGAAGACCGCCTTCATGCCCCCGTTGGCGCTCCACAGCGACAGGACGATGCCGGTGAAGAAGGTCAGGCCCAGGGTGGTGTCGCCCTTGGCGGCGATGCGCTTGACCTGCTCGCCGATGATCTCGAGGGCCCCGGAGGGAACGACTCCCTGCAGGCTCTGCAGGTGCTCGTTGATGGTGGCCACATCCGCCACGAGCCCGTAGCACGAGACCAGGGCCGCGATGGCCGGGAAGATCGCCAGGAGCACGTAGAAGGTCACCCCGGCGGCGACCGAGACGATGTTGTTCTCCGAGACGTCGTGGAACACCCGCAGGCCGATGTCCTTCCAGCCCTTGGCCGGGATCTCGGACGGCGTGCGCGCCTTGCGGCCGCGCTCGGGCTCGCTGTCGGCCACCCGGCGGGCCTCGGGACCGGCATGGGACGGGGAGGGCCGGCGGGTCGGATCCCTCGGCATCGCCCGGGCCGGCGACGATCCGCCCGTCCGGCGCGGGAGCGCGACGAAGCCGAGGAGCGCGGTGGCGAGGGCGACGGTCCAGAGGGTGGAATTCCTGGTCTCGGCGGGGTCTCGTGCGGCCGAACGCTCGTTCTGTGTTGTCATCGATCGTCCGTTCCGCCGCAGGAATCGTCATCGCGAGGTGACGCCGGGACGTGACGCCGGTATGTCTCGACGCACCAAGCGTTCCTTCAGCAACACGGCCCGGCGGCAAAGTGTTTCCTGGCCGCTCACGGAAAAGCGAGCGGACGGGCTGCGCCGGGGCCGGCGAACTTATTCCGCGAAACTCCGGTCCGCCTGCCGACGTTGTGCGTCGCGGCACGTGGAGCGATCCGGGACGCGGAATTCCGGGCGCATCGTGGACGTGAGGGCCGATCGCGACTTGCCCCCGCGGGCGTCACGCGGCACGGCCCTGAGAGCCCTTCCCCTCGACCCGGAGATCTCCGACCCGTGCCGCACGCGACAGAGCTGATCGCCATCATCGCCCTCGGCCTCGTGCTTGCCTTCGTCTGCGGAATGCTGGCGCAGCGCCTGCGCCTGCCGCCCCTCGTCGGCTACCTCCTGGCGGGCGTCCTCGTCGGCCCCTACACGCCGGGCTTCGTCGGGAACAGCCAGCTCGCCGGCCAGCTCGCCGAGATCGGCGTGATCCTGCTGATGTTCGGCGTCGGCCTGCACTTCTCGATCAAGGACCTGATGGCGGTGCGCACCATCGCGCTGCCGGGCGCCGTCGTGCAGATCGTGGCGGCCACGGCCATGGGCGGCGCCCTGGCGCTGGCCTGGGGCTGGGGCCTCGGGGCCGGCCTGGTCTTCGGCCTCGCCCTGTCGGTGGCGAGCACGGTGGTGCTGCTGCGGGCGCTGGAGGAGCGCCGGCTCCTCGACAGCGACAAGGGCCGCATCGCCGTCGGCTGGCTCATCGTCGAGGACCTCGCGATGGTGCTCGCCCTCGTGCTGCTCCCCGCGCTGGCGCCGTCCCTCGGCGGGCAGGGCGACGGCGCCGCGCACCATGCGGGGGACGGCAACATCTGGCTCACCCTCGGCCTGACCTTCGCCAAGGTGGGCGTCTTCACCGCCGTGATGCTGGTGGGCGGGCGCCGTTTCGTACCCTGGCTCCTCGATCAGGCGGCGCGCACGGGCTCGCGCGAACTCTTCACCCTGGCGGTGCTGGCGCTGGCGCTCGGCATCGCCTTCGGCTCGGCGGAACTCTTCGGCGTCTCCTTCGCGCTCGGCGCCTTCTTCGCCGGCATGGTGCTCGCCGAATCCGACCTCAGCCATCAGGCGGCGGCCGATTCCCTGCCCCTGCAGGACGCCTTCGCGGTGCTGTTCTTCGTCTCGGTCGGCATGCTGTTCGACCCCGGCATCCTGATCCGCGAGCCGCTCTCGGTGCTGGCGGTGCTCGGTGTCATCCTCATCGGCAAGTCGCTGGCGGCGGTGGCGATCGTCCTCGCGTTCAAGCATCCGCTCGGCACCGCGCTCACCATCGCGGCGAGCCTCGCCCAGATCGGCGAGTTCTCGTTCATCCTCGTCAGCCTCGGCCTGTCCCTGAAGCTCCTGCCGGAGGAGGGGCGCGACCTCATCCTCGGCGGCGCCATCCTGTCGATCACCCTGAACCCGCTCTTCTTCGCGCTGACCGACTGGGTCGGGCGCAAGGTCGCCGAGCGCCCCCGCCTCGCCGCCCGCTTCGAGCGCAAGGGCGCCGAGGCGCTGGCGGTCGCCACCGAGAGCCCGCCCCATCGCGGCCACGCGATCATCGTCGGCTACGGCCGGGTCGGCAGCACCATCGGCAAGGCGCTGAAGGCCTGGGATCTGCCCTACCTCGTCCTCGACCGCGACCGCCGCCGGGTGCTGGACCTGCGCCAGGAGGGCGTCGAAGCGGTGTTCGGCGACGCCACCGCACCGGGCATCCTCCAGGCCGCCGACATCGCCCAGGCCCGGCTGATCGTGGTGGCGACGCCGGAGGCGCACACGGCGCGGCGCATCGTCGAGCTCGCCCGGGAGATCCACCCGGGCATCGACACCCTGGTGCGCACCCACAACGACGGCGAGCGCCGCCACTTCGAGGAGCAGGGCGTCGGCCTCGTGCTGATGGCCGAGCGGGAGCTGGCCTTCGGCATGACCCTCTATGCCCTGCGCAGCCTCGGCCTGAAGGAGGGCGAGGCCCGCATCTTCGTCGACAGCACCCGGGTCGAGAGCCGTTCCGCGCCGATCGAGACCGAGATCGATCAGGGCACGCCGGAGCTGCGCCCCCACAAGGAAGAGGAGGCGTGACGCGTCAGGCGGCCAGGGAGCGCCCGAGGTCGTGGACGCGGCGGAGATCCGCCACGAAGGCCGCATAGGCCTCCGCCTTCGCCTCGTCCGGCAGGCGCAGCAGGTAGGACGGGTGCACGGTGATGAAGCCCGCATAGGGCTTTTCGAACTGCGCCGGCCCCCGCGCCCGGGTGATCGGGATCTGCTTGCCCGTTAGCGCCAGCACGGCGGTGGCGCCGAGCGCCACCACGAGCCTGGGCGCGACGAAGTCGAGTTCCCGGTCGAGCCACCAGCGATAGTGGCTGACTTCGCCGGCGGTGGGCTTCTGGTGAATGCGGCGCTTGCCTCGCTCCTCGAACTTGAAGTGCTTGACCGCATTGGTGAGGTAGGCCTCGCCCCGGGCGATCCCGGCCTCCTCCAGCGCCCGCGACAGAAGCTGCCCGGCGGGACCGACGAAGGGGCGCCCCTGGCGGTCCTCCTGGTCGCCCGGCTGCTCGCCCACGAAGGCGATGGTCGCCCCCACCGGTCCCTCGCCGAGGACGGCCTGGGTCGCGCCGGGCACGAGCGGCTCCGAACGGCGGATGATGGCGTTCAGCGCCTCCAGCGAATCCGGGGCCTGATCGGCCATGGCCGCGACGGCGCGGGCGGGGTTGCGCTTGACGGGCATCTGCGGCTCCCTCTCGATCATGGCGCCCGTGCGCGCCGCCGCCTGCCGGACGAGGCCCGGGATGGCGGCGGTCTCCGGCATGTTGCGCCAGTACTTCTTCGGCATCTCCGCCCGCATCGCGGACAGGTTGGTCCGGGCGGGGTTGAAGGTGCTCTCGTAGTAATCGCGCCAACCCGCCTCGAAGCCGTCCTGGGCCGGTGCGTCCTCGCGTCGCCCCGGCGGTCCGTAGGTCAGCCGCGTGCCGTCCCAGCGGGCGGAGGCCTCCGGCGTCAGGATGGTCCAGTGCAGGCTGCGGAAGCGCTCGACGAAGAACGGCGCGGCGGCACCCAGGATGTGGTGGTCGGGCTCGAACCAGGCGACGAAGCGCTCGGGCTCGCGCGCCTCGACCCGCCGGAAGCGCAGGAAGGCGTGCATCTTGTGCAGGTCGCGGGCGATGGCCTTGGCCATCCGCTCCAGGCGATGGACCAGCGGGTCGCTCGACACCTCCAGCAGCCGGCGCTCGCCGTGCAGGCTGCGCCAGATCAGCTCGTAGAGCAGGGCATAGCGCTCGGGATCGCGGTGGAGCACCACCCGGGCGACCATCGCGCCCACCCCGCGCGGCAGGCTCAGAGGCGCCTCGTCGTCAGGGGACGGCGTCGGGGTCCCGAACAATCCCGGCGCCTCGCCGATGGACCACAGGACCCGCTCGGGGGGGACGCGCCGGCCGGCGAGGCGACGCGCGGCGGCACGGAAGCCGTCGAGGTCGGCGCCCAGGGAGAGGTCGACGGCCTCGAGCGTACCGGAACATGACCCTGCCCCTTCCGCGCAGGGGGGAAGACCTGGGGGCGGCACGCCCATCTCAGAACAGGCTCAGCTGCTGCGGCGGGTCGGCCAGGCGCGCCCGCAGGTCGAGGCGGTCGGTGAGCCCGCCGGCCGGGTGATAATCGGCCGCGATGAGGAAGGGCCGCGCCCGCTTCAGGGCCGAGGTCAGCCGCGCGACGTCGTCGAGGCGCAGGCGCGTATGCCGGCGCGCCCGGATGATCTTGTCCACCGCCCGCGCACCGAGCCCCGGCACCCGCAGCAGCGCCTCGCGGTCGGCGGCGTTCACGTCGACGGGGAAGCGGTGGCGGTGCTTCAGCGCCCAGGCCAGCTTCGGGTCGATGTCGAGGGACAGCATCCCGTCCTCGGTGGCGTCCGCGACGTCGTCCGGCGTGAAGGCGTAATAGCGGAGCAACCAGTCGCCCTGGTACAGGCGGTGCTCGCGCTGGAGCGGCGGCGATGTCAGCGGCAGGATGGTCGAGCCGTCCGGAATCGGGCTGAAGGCCGAGTAGTAGACCCGCTTGAGGTTGTAGGAGCCGTAGAGGAGCGCACTCTTGCGGATCAGCGCCTCGTCGGTGGTGGCGTCGGCTCCGACGATGACCTGCGTCGACTGCCCGGCGGGCGAGAACCGGCGCTTCTCGGCCTTGGCCTCGACGATCCGCTCGCCGATCTGCGCGATGGCGTGCTGGATGACGGCGCCGTCCTTCTCGGGCGCCAGGCGCTCCAGGCTCGCCTCGGTGGGCAACTCGACGTTGATCGAGAGCCGGTCGGCGTAGAGGCCCGCCTCCTCGATCAGCCAGGGGCTCGCTTCCGGAATCGACTTCAGGTGGATGTAGCCGCGAAAGCCGTGGTCGCGCCGCAGGGACTTGGCCACCCGCGTCAGCAATTCCATGGTGTGGTCGGGCGACTTGATGATGCCGGAGGAGAGGAACAGCCCCTCGATGTAGTTGCGCTTGTAGAACTCCACCGTGAGGGTCACGACCTCCTCGACGGAGAACTTCGCCCGCTGGACGTTGGAGGAGCGGCGATTGACGCAGTAGGCGCAGTCGAACAGGCAATAGTTCGTCAGCAGGATCTTCAGGAGCGAGATGCAGCGCCCGTCCGGCGTGTAGGCGTGGCAGATGCCGGCCCCCGTGGTCGAGCCGAGCTCGCCCTTGCCGGCCGTGCGCTTCGGCGCCCCGGAGGACGAGCAGGAGGCGTCGTACTTGGCGGCATCGGCGAGGATGCGCAGCTTCTTGGCGAACATTTCGTCCATGACGAAGAGATGCGCCTCGTTCGTGTTTCGTTCAAGTTTTCGCGCGCGAATCCGGACTTTCTCCGCCGCCGCGATGTCGCAGCCCGGAGCCTCGACCTCACGTGTCCGTCTCGAACGGATCGGTGTCGGGCTCGACCTCGATGACCCGGCGTCCGAGGCCGTAAGGGAAGCCGGCGCGGGCCATGGCGGCGAGATCGCGGTCACGATGGGCCTCGCGGGTCCCGGGCCTGCGCCAAGGGCCGAGGCGCCGCCGCCTGGCATAGGCCCGGGCCGCTTCCTCCTCTAGGTCGACGCCCTCGTCCGCGGTCTCCCGCTCGTTCTCCATCGCGCTGGCCACCTGCTCGCGCGACACGCCCTTGGCGGCGAGCTTGGCCGACAGGGCGCGGGCGGAGGCGCCGCGCCGGCGCAGGGCCGCGAGACGCCCGGCCGTGAAGCGGGCGTCGTCCACGAGGCCGGCGCCGACCGCGCGGGCGACCGTGGCCTCGATCGCCTCGGCGTAAGCGCCCGCATCCTCGCCGCGCAGGCGGCAGCGCTTGTCGACCCGCCGCTTCAGGGTCTGCCGCAGCATCGCCACGGAGGCGCTGTAGCGTTCGAGGTAATGCAGGGCCGCCCGTTCGAGATAGGCGGGCGTGACGGGCGGCGGCGGCTTCGCCTCGGCCCGGCCATCCGAGGCAGCTCCGGCGGGGCGGCGGGACGCAACGTTTCGCGGTGTCATCGGTTCTTCACGATCCGGACGGGGTTCGGGGGTCGGTCTCGCAGATATGGTGATCACGCTGGACAAAGGCTCGTTCCTGCCATGCCGGCCTTTCTCGTGAGACGCGAGTGGCTTCTCGTCCTCCTGGCTCTCGGCTTCGCCGTGGTGGCGGGGATGCTGGTCTACCTGTCGCGCCCGACCACGCTGACCGTGGCGGTGGGCCCCCGGGACGGCGCCGAGGCGACTCTGCTGCAGACCTATGCCCAGGCCCTCGCCCGGGGCCGCGAGGATGTCCGCCTCAAACTGAATTTCTACGACGACGTGCGCGACAGCGCCGAGGCGCTCCAGCGCAACAAGGCCGATCTCGCCGTGGTCCGGCCCGATGTGCTCCTGCCCGAGAACGGGCTCACCCTGGCGATCCTGCACGACGAGGCCCTGCTGATCGCCGCCCCCGAGGCGGCCGGCATCGAGAACTTCCCCGACCTCGCGCGCAAGCGCCTCGGCGTGGTCGAGCGGCACGCCGCCGACCTGCCGTTCCTGACGAACCTCCTCGCCTTCTACGATTTCGCGGCCCACACGGCGGCCGAGCCGGTGCCCGAGGGCGGCCTCGGCCCGGCCCGGGTCGCCCTGGTGCCGCTCACGCCCCAGGAGGTCACGAGCGCCATCGCGGAGGGCCGGGTCGACGCGGTGGCGGTCATCGCCGCTCCGGCCTCGAAGGCGGCGATCTCGACGGTGCGCGCGGTCGAGGCCGCTTCGGCCGAGAAGAAGATCAACTTCGTCGCGGTGCCGGATGGCGGGGCGATCATCCAGCGGATGCCCGAGCTGCAGTCCGTGACGATTCCGGCCGGCACCTTCGGCGGCCGCCCCAAGCGCCCGGACGAGGACGTGAAGACGGTGGGCGCGTCCTACCGGCTGATGGCCCGCGGGGGCGTCAGCCGCTTCACCGTCGCCTCGGTGACCCAGCACCTGTTCGAGTGGCGCTCGAAGCTGGCGCCCCTGGCGCCGATCGCCAACCTGATGAAGGCGCCGGACTTCGATTCCACCGTGGCGGCCACCAGCGCCCGGCTGCCGAACCATCCCGGCGCGGTGGATTACTTCGAGCGCGAACAGCAGACGATGTTCGAGCGCTACGAGGACTACATCTACCTGCTGGCGTTCTTCGGCGGTACCGTCGGCTCCGGCGTCGCCTGGATCGCCCAGCGCCTCGCCCGCAAGCGCCGCGAGCGCATCGACATCGTCCTCGACCGGCTCCTCGACATCCTGCGCGAGGTGCGCGCCGCCACCTGCAAGGCCGATCTCGACGGCCTCGTGCGCGAGACCGACGACCTCGTGGCCGACGTCGTCCAGCACGCCCGCGAGCGCAACATCGACAACCGCACCGTGAGCGCCCTCATCCTCGCCATCGACGCGGTCCACGCCGCGATCAACGACGAGCGGCGCAATCTCGGGGCGGGCGCCACCGAGAGCGGCCGCGCCGTGGATCACGCCCGCACGGCCCGCCTCCTGTCCCTGCATACGCCGGCGGCGGAGTAGCCCTCAGTACCGGATGGTCCCCCGCAGCCCGAACACCGCGGCGTTGCGGATGCGCGCGCCGCTGGCGTCGCGCGGGTTGGGGACGCCGCCGCCGGGCCGGAACACGTACTGGACGTCCGGCTGCAGGGTGACGCCGGGGCCGAGCACCGCCTGGTAGGTCGCCTCCAGCACCGCCTCGCTGCTGCGCCGGGGCGTCGCGACGCCGGTCGCCAGGATCGTATCGGTGTCGAGCCCGCGTGCCTGGGCGGAGATCCGGGAATAGCCGAAGGCGAGGCCCACGGTGTCGTCGGATCGGCCGGGCAGCAGGCCCTTATAGGCGATACCCACGTCGGCATAGAGGTCGACGAGGCTGCGGTCGGCCGGCGAGGCGGAGGCGCGCAGGAACACGCTCGCGCCGTCGTTGGGGTCGTCGGGCTCGCGGTAGACGGTCTGGTCGATGAGGCCGTAGAGGCCCGCCTGTCCGCGGAAGCGGCGGGCGATGCCGCGGCTCTCCGGCGCGGCCAGGGAGGTGCCGGCGCCGTCGAAGCGCAGGCTGTCGAAGCGGCCGAGATGGTACCAGCCGCCGAGCGTCACCGTCCCGGCCTCGCCCGTGCTGCCCGGCGCGATGTTGTAGGCGTAGGAGGCCTCCGCGATCACCAGGGGCGGGTCGTTCGTGCGGAAGTTGGTCCCCGTGCGGTTGCGCCGCTGCGGGTCGGACGCGCCGTCGCCGCGCACCGGCCCGGCCGGATCGCCGTCGAACAGCCCGACCTGGAAGGACAGGTTGGCGTTGGGCACGACCTTCGCGCGCATGCCCGGCACCGCGAGGGGATAGATCGGCCCGCCACTCGGGATCACCACGGCCATGTTGTTGGGCCAGCCGAAGGTGGAATTCACGAACACCGTGCCGGTCTGGGTCACGGCGAACTCGGTGTCGGCGGCGATCTGCCCGAATTTCAGGCCGAACCGGTCGCCGAAGACCTTCTGCTCGAACCACAGCTCGTAGATGCGCGACGCCGGCAGGGCCTCGATGCCGCTGACCGTGATGAGGTTGCCCACCGCGCTGCGCGACAGGCCGGCGCCGTGGATCTGGAACAGGTTGGTGTGGAGCGCGCCCCCGGTCCAGCCGACGAGGGGACCGAGGTCCACGTCGATCTCGAGGTCGAGCAGGCCCTCGGCGATGCCGCGCCGGCGCAGGCCGCCCGAGACGTTGCCGAGGCTCTCGCCGATATAGGTCAGGCTGTAGGTGACGCCACGTTCCTTCAGGAAGGCCCGGAAGCCGAAGGGGTCGCCGAAGGGGCCGAGCTGGTCCTGGATCGAGGTGTCGAGGTTGGCGGACGGACGCGACGAGGTGACGGACTGGGCGACCGAGGTCTGGGGGTCGCCGCCCGCACCCCGCGGCGAGCCGATGGCGCGTCCCTCCAGGGCGAGGCGCGCGGCGATCTCGGCCGGGGTCTCGGCGAGGGCGGGACCCGCCGGCACGCCGATGAGCGCGAGGACGGCGGCGCCGAGCCGTCGCGGGGCAGAGGGGCGGGGCGATGGGGTCAAGGGTCCGGGCGATCCGAGGGCGGTCCCGTGCCGCCCCCGTGGCACACTAGACGGGTTGCGTGACGCCCAGGCAACTGCCCGGCGCGCGGGATCAGCTGGCGGCGTCGAGCTCCGGACCGCGGGTGACGTCGAGGCCGCCCGGCGCGTCCGGCGGCGGGCCGACCGTGACGGGCCGGCCGCTGCGGGCCGCCTCGTAGATCGCCTCCATCAGGACCTGGTCCTGCAGGCCCTCCTCGCCGGGGGTGCGGGGGCGCCGATCCTCCTGGATGCAGCGGGCCATGTGGTCGATCTCCAGGGCGAACTGGTTCTTCTGCGTCAGGATGCGCGTGTCCTGCGATTCCGCCTGCCCGTCCGGCCGCGCCACCACCAGGCGCTGGCCCCGATAGGCGAAGGCGTTCTGCAGGTCGATGTCCGCCCTGTCGGTGTGGACCTGGAGCCGGCGCGACTCGTGCACCCCGTAGCTCGTCATGCACTGGGCGATGACCTGAGAGGGGAAGCGCAGGGTGAAGGAGACCGTCTCCTCGACCTCGCCGAACTTCGGATTGCCCGCGGGCGAGTGGATCTGGGCCTCCACCGAGACCGGCTCCTCGCCGGTGAGCGCGCGCACGCCGTTGAGGCAGTAGAGCCCGATATCCGGCAGGGCCCCGCCGCCGGCCAGGGCCTTCTTCAGGCGCCATTGCTGGGGCAGCCCGGTGGTCTGGCCGTTGAAGGCCTGGATCATCCGCATCCGGCCGACCTCCCCGGAGCGGGCGAGGCGCACGACCTCGCGGTTGTAGGGCTCGTACTGGCAGCGATAGGCGATCATCAGCTTGACCTTGGCCGCCGCGCAGGCCGCGATCATGTCCCGCGCCTCGGCCGAGGAGGCCGCCATCGGCTTCTCGCAGAGCACGTGCTTGCCGGCCTTGGCCGCCGCCAGGACGTCGCCGCGATGCACCGCGTTCGGCGTCACCACGTAGACCGCCTGGACCGCCGGGTTCTGCGCCAGCCGGTCCCAATCGTCGTAGCCGTAGACCGCCTCCGGCGCGATCCCGTACTGCTCGGCCACGAGCTTCGCCTTGGCGGGGGTGCCCGACATCAGCGCGACCGGGCGGGCCCGCTTCGCCTCGCCGAAGGCCGGCAGGATCTCCTCCAGGCTGAGGCGCCCGAGGCCCACGATGGCGAAGCCGACGCGCTGGCCCGGCGGCATCGGGGCGGGCGGCGGCGGGGGCGCCCGGTCGCCGGGGCCGCGCCAGTTCGGGAACATCACCTTGCCGCCCTGCACCGCGCCGGTATCGGCCGGGACCGAGGGCCCCGGCGGCCCCGATTGCGCGCCCGCGCCCGTCGCCCCGAGGGCGAGGCCGGTCAGGGTCGCGCTGCCCGTGCGGAGGAGGTTGCGGCGGGAGAGGGGGATTTCATCCGTCATGAAGCTCGCTGTCGGTTCCGGCGGGACAGGGGCCGCGGGTGGGGAGCCGACGGCCTACTCCCTCGGGAACGTCACGGCGAGAAACGCGGTTCCGGCGGTGCCGGGGCCTGCGCCACCGGACCGCTGGGGCGCTCATGCCCCGTCGCCCCGCGCGGCCAGGCGGGCCCGCAGCGACGCGATCTCCGCGTGCGCCGCCCGAAGGTCGCGCATCAGGCCGATGGGGATCGGCACCGCGGCGGGCGGGTCCGGCACGAACCGGACGCCGACGCAGTCGTCGCCGCGCCAGATCAGGCGCACCGCCCGCGTCTCCTGGGTCTTGCGGATGTGGAGATCGAAGATCTCCGGCAGGGGCACGCCGTCGCTCAAGGCGAGACGGAGACCGTCCGGACCGCTGTCGCGCACCAGGCAGGCGGTGTCGGAAGCGAAGGAAGCGATGCGGATATCGGCGCCGAGGAGGCTCCGCAGCCGCTGTCCGGCGCGCCGTTCCTGCTGTCCCAGAAACATGGGGTCATCTCCGGAGGTTGTATCCTTCGATAACATGGTTGTGAGGGGTCGGTGCCCTTCCGCAGGCGGCACGGGCCGCGAAATCCGACGCTATGGTTAAGGCGTCCGCTCCGGCTCCCCATGCCGGGTCGGGGCCTCGACCTCCCCGCGCTGCTGCAGGACGAGGGCCACGAACCAGCACAGGGCGGCCCAGGCGGCCCCGACGCACCAGCCGGCGACCACGTCGCTCGGCCAGTGCACCCCGAGATAGATCCGGCTGATGCCCACCAGCAGCGTCATCGAGACGCCGACGGTGAGCACGAGGATCTTCACCCCGCGCTGCCGGTCCACGCGGGCGATCAGGCTCGCCAGGGTGAGGTAGGCGATGGCCGACATCATCGCATGGCCGCTGGGGAAGCTCGCGGTGAACACCTCCATCCCGTGCGGCACGAGGTCGGGGCGGGGCCGGTGGTAGAACAGCTTGAGCACCGTCGAGGCGATCTCGCCGCCGCCGATGGCGGCGATCACGAACACGGCGATGCGCCGGCGCCCGGTCATCGCCAGGTAGGCGCAGGCCGCCGTGGTCACGAACACGATGGTGAAGACGCTGCCGAGTCCGGTGATGTCGCGCATGGTCTCCTCGAGCCAGCGCGGTCCGATCGGGTCGGAGAGGTCGGCCGGGTTGCGCAGGGCCAGCAGGACCTTGCGGTCCAGCGCCTCGGTCGAGCCCTCGCCGACCTCGTTGGCCAGGGCGAAGAAGCCGTAGCCGAGGAGGCTCACCGCCAGCAGCGCCAGGACCGGGCCGACCTCGTTGAGGCGCAGGGCCAGGCGCAAGGCATTGGCCCGGGTCACGAGCGGGTTGTTGCGGTAGCCGGAGGGCAGGGCTTTCATGCGGGCGTCTTCGCGAATGCGTCGTTGGGGGAGCCGGATCGGCCCGGCATAGCGGATCGGCGGGGCGGTCTCCATCCGTGCGGCCTCCATCCGGGCGGCCTTCGTCGGAGCGGGCTCGGCACTACCCGAACGCGAAGCTGGCGCGTCGCTCCCAGGGGCCGCCGAGGTAGCGCCAGAGCAGCAGGCCGGGCGCGGTGAAGCGGAACGGCACGAACTCCGCCTCCAGCGCGGCGTGGAGCGCGCGGGCGGTGGCGGGATCGACTTTGTTCTGCACCGTGACGTGCGGGCGCCAGCCCTGCCGGTCCTGCGCGGTCAGACCCTCGCTCGAGGTCTCGAAGGCGTCGGCGAGCCGCGCCCGGAAGGCCGAGAGGGCGTCGGAGGCGAGCACGAAGGCGACGCCGCGCCCGATGAAGCGCAGGCCTGTGACCGCGACCTCGGGGGGCGCCTGGGTCCGGGTCATCGCCGACAGGGTCTCGACGATGCCGGGCTCGTTGGGACCGGGCAGGTGGTGGAACAGGGTCGCGTGGGCGGGGATGTGGTTGAGCGCCTGCGGGAAGTGCCGGCGGCGCAGGGCGTCGAACCGCGCGAAGGTATCGGGATCCATCGCGAGCGTGAGGATCAGCGGGTCGGGCGTGGGCGTGCGGTCTGTCATGGTCCGATCCGGCGTGAGGCAGGGGAGATGGCGCGGGTGGGAGGCGCGTCCAGGACCCGGACCCGCGACTCGGGCCCGCCGCCCGGCCTGTTCAGGGCCGCCCGGGCCGGCTAGAGAGCCCCGATGCGGCGCAAACACCGGGAAATCGTCCATGTGGGGCGCGAAGGCTGGCTCTTCCTGATCGGAGGCACGAACGGTGTCCTCGAGCAGTACCGCGCCACCCTGTCCCGGTGGTGGCGCCTGCGCGGCTGGGTCCGGCTCATCGAGGCGCGGGCCGCCCGGGCCCGGGCGCTCGGCATCCGCTACGTCCACGTCGTCGTGCCAGAGAAGCTGTCGGTCTACGACGACCGGACCCAGGACCTGCGCTTCGATCCGCGCCGGGCGCCCACCCGGGTGCTGGCCCGGCGCCTGATCAACAACCCCCACTACGTCGACCTGCTGGCGCCGATGCGGGCCGCGCGCGACGGCGCGGTGCCGCTCTACTACCGCACCGACACCCACTGGAACTACGAGGGCTGCCGCCTCGCCTACGGGGTGCTGATGCGGGCCTGCGGCGCCGTGCCCCCGGCCGATCTCGACGCCCGCGAGCGCTACGAGACCACCCGGGTGCGCGACCTGGGCGAGAAGATCCCGGAGAAGCCGATCGAGACGGCGAGCCACGCGGTGCTCGACCGCGACGCCCACCGGACCTATGCGAGCCCGCTGGTGGCCGCCTACGAGGCCGCCGGCCGCGCCCCGGACCTGCATGTCGGCGCCCATGTCTGCTTCCGGAACGAGCGGCCGGACGTCGATCCGCGCACCCTGGTGCTGTTCGGCGATTCCTACGCGCATTTCGCGCCGATCATGCTCACCGGCATCCTGGCCGAGAGCTTCCGCGAGGTTCACTTCGTCTGGTCGTCGAGCATCGACTGGGGCTACGTCGAGCGCGTGCGGCCGGATCTCCTCGTGTTCGAGATGGCCGAGCGCTTCGTCACCCGCCTGCCCGACGACACCTTCGACATCGCGACCTACCAGAAGGGCGTCCATCTCGACGCCGCCGCGCCCGCCGCCGCACCGGAGGGACTGTCCGCCGAGGCCTGAGCGCCCATCTTTCCGCGCATCGGGATCGCGGGAAGGATGTATCATGGGGCTGCTCGTCGACGGCGTCTGGCAGGATACCTGGTACGACACCAAGGAGACCGGTGGCCGCTTCAAGCGCACGGACGCCAAGTTCCGGAACTGGATCACCGCCGACGGATCCCCCGGTCCGAGCGGGGAGGGCGGGTTTCCGGCCGAGGCCGGGCGCTACCACCTCTACGTCTCGCTGGCCTGCCCCTGGGCCCACCGCACCCTGATCGTGCGCGCCCTGAAGGGCCTGGAGGAGGCGATCTCGGTCTCGGTGGTCGATCCGCACATGGGCCGGGAGGGCTGGGTCTTCGGCGAGTCACCCGGCGCCACGCCCGACACGGTCAACGGCGCGACCCGCCTGTACGAGGTCTACCTGAAGAACGATCCCGGCTTCACCGGCCGCGTCACCGTGCCGGTGCTGTGGGACAGGCGGCGCGGCGCCATCGTGTCGAACGAGTCGGCCGAGATCATCCGCATGCTCGACGGCGCCTTCGGGAGCGCCGGGCCGGACCTCTACCCGGCCGACCTCGCGGACGCGATCGACGCGGTCAACGCCCGGGTCTACGACGCCGTGAACAACGGGGTCTACAAGGCGGGCTTCGCCACCGACCCGGACGCCTATGCCGAGGCCTTCACCGCGCTGTTTACCGAGCTCGACGCCCTGGAGGCCCGCCTCGACACGGCGCGCTACCTCTGCGGCGACCGGCTGACGGAGGCGGACATCCGGCTGTTCACCACCCTGGTGCGGTTCGACGCCGTCTATGTCGGGCACTTCAAGTGCAATCGGCAGCGCATCGCCGACTATCCCAACCTGTCGAACTATCTGCGCGACCTCTACGCCCTGCCGGGGG
Organism: Methylobacterium sp. Leaf104; assembly: GCF_001422885.1. Lineage (GTDB taxonomy): Bacteria > Pseudomonadota > Alphaproteobacteria > Rhizobiales > Beijerinckiaceae > Methylobacterium. The sequence goes on from NZ_LMMZ01000038.1 coordinate 239,421, forward strand.
TCGCCCGGACGGTGAACCTCAGCCATATCAAGCGGCACTATTACGAGAGCCACCCGACCATCAACCCGACCCGCATCGTGCCCCTCGGGCCGGCCCTCGACTTCGAGGCCCCGAACGACCGCGCCGCGCGCTTCCCGGCCTGAACGCCGGACCCGGCCCGCCAGAACCCGGGACCCTGCGCGTCCGCAGACCCTCGACGAACCGACCCGCAGCCTTACATCGGAACCATGATGCGCCTCTCGCCCGCCCGCCTCGTCCTCGCCGCCGCCCCGCTGCTCGCGGCCGCTCCCGCCCTCGCCCAGACGGCCGTCAAGCTCGAGGGCCGCTGCGAGAAGCTCGTGATCGCCGGCAAGGACGTCTCGGGCACCTGCAAGAACACGCTGATGAACACGGTCTCGCGCAACCGCACGAGCTTCGACTTCGCGGCCGAGGGCCGGGCGCTCAGCTTCAGCGGCAACGGCGCCCAGCAGGAGCGCACGGAGGAGACCGACCCGCTCCAGCCGATCAACCTCGTGATCCCGAGCGAGACGACGAAGGACGGCGTGGCCCAGGGTCCGCTGGTCGCCGTCGGGTCCTGCGCCTTCAGCACGCCGGAGCCGGGCAAGACCGCGATCACCTGCGAGGCGAACGCCGCCAAGGGCACCTATCAGGGGGTCTTCGTGACCGATGCCAAGGCGCCGGATGCCAAGGCGCCGGATGCGGGCCGGACCGGCGGGAGCGCCCCTCGCTAGGGAGGCCGGTCCCTCGCCGGGCGGGGCCGAGCCCGTCCGGAGGAAGCCGGAGACGGGCCGGGCCGGGACACGGGTGCGATCGCGTGTGGACGTCCGCTCTGGTCCGAGCGCGCGGAGTTCCCATCTCTTGACGCAGGACGGGACGGGTGGCCAGACCCGGACCCTCCCACGGATCCATACGAAGGCCTTGAGGACGTTATGCTGAACGATGCGCCGGTGCCGGGCGGGACCACCAAGGACGTGACCACGGCGAGCTTCCGCCAGGACGTGATCGCCGAGTCGATGCAGCAGCCCGTGCTGGTCGACTTCTGGGCGCCGTGGTGCGGCCCGTGCAAGCAGCTCGCCCCCGTGCTGGAGAAGGTCGTCGAGGGCTCGGCCGGGAAGGTGAAGCTCGTCAAGATGAACATCGACGAGCATCCCTCCATCGCCGGACAGCTCGGCATCCAGTCGATTCCCGCCGTGATCGCCTTCGACAAGGGCCAGCCGGTGGACGGCTTCATGGGGGCGGTGCCCGAGGCCCAGATCAAGGAATTCATCGCGCGGCTCGCAGGCCCGGCCGGCCCGACCCCGATCGAGGAGGCGATGTCGGAGGCCGAGGCGCTCCTCGGCGTCGGTGACGTGGCGCAGGCCGCCCAGCTCTACGCCGCCGTGCTCGCCGAGGAGCCCGAGAACGTCGACGCCATCGCGGCGCTCGCCAAGATCCAGCTCGACCTCGGCGACCTCGAGAACGCCAAGCAGCTCGTCGCCATGGCGCCGCCCGAGAAGGCCTCCCATGCCGGCCTCGCCAGCGTGCGCGCGGCGATCGAGCTCGCCGAGCAGGCGGCGGCCCTCGGCGACCTCGGCACCTTCCAGGCCCGGATCGAGGCCGACCCGAACGATTTCCAGGCCCGCTTCGACCTCGCGCTCGGCCTCAACGGCCGCAACATGCGCGACGAGGCGGTGGACCAGCTGATCGAGATCGAGCGCCGGGACCGGACCTGGAACGAGGGTGCGGCGCGCAAGCAGCTCCTCACCTTCTTCGAGGCCTGGGGCCTGATGGACAAGGCCTCGATCCGCGGGCGGCGACGCCTGTCGACCCTGGTCTTTGCGTGAGGCCGCGAACCAACCGCAGGGGAACACGATGAGCACGCATGCGGGCTACAAGGGACCGGCCGACTGCCCCGGAGTGATTCCGGTCTTCCCGCTGCCCGGTGCGCTGCTGCTGCCGCGCGGACAGATGCCGCTGAACATCTTCGAGCCGCGCTACCTCGCCATGATCGACGACGCCCTGCGGAGCGACCGGATCATCGGCATGATCCAGCCGGACGTGGAGGCGGGCTCGTCGCCGATGACGCCGAAGCTCTTCCGCGTCGGCTGCGCCGGGCGGATCACCCAGTTCGCCGAGACCGGCGACGGGCGCTACCTCATCTCGCTCACCGGCATCAGTCGGTTCCGGGTCGAGAGCGAGCTCGCCACCACCACCCGCTACCGCCGCTGCCAGGTCTCCTACGACGACTTCGCCACCGATTTCGAGGCGCGGGCGGGGGAGGAGGCGGTGAACCGCGAGGGCGTGCTGAAGGCCCTGCGCGACTTCGTCGAGGTCAACGACCTCAAGGTCGACTGGGCCGGCATCGAGGAGGCGCCCAACGAGGCGCTCGTCAACGCCCTCTGCATGATGAGCCCCTTCGGCGCCCGCGAGAAGCAGGCCATGCTGGAGGCGGCGGACCTCAAGACGCGGGCCGAGGTCTTGATTGCGGTCACCGAAATGGAGTTGGTGCGCGGGTCGGGCTCCGAGCCCACCCTGCAGTGACCCCGTTCCGCGAAGGATACGCCCCAGATGGCCGATGACACCCCGAGCCCCGTCGAGGCCACCCGCGTCGACCCCAAGCTCCTCGAACTCCTCGTCTGCCCGCTGACGAAGGACACCCTCGAGTACGATGCCGGCCGCCAGGAACTGGTGAGCCGCTCGGCGCGCCTCGCCTACCCGATCCGCGACGGCATCCCGATCATGCTGCCGGAAGAGGCGCGCGCGCTGACCGACTGACCGGGTCCGCCGGCATGACCGATCGCCCGACCGTCGCCATCGTCGCCACCGGCGGCACCATCGCGATGAAGAACGATCCCGTCACGGGGGCTCCGGTCCCCGCCCTGACGGGGGCCGACCTCGCCGCCGCGGTGCCGCGGCTCGACGACCTCGCGCGGATCGAGGTGGTGGAATTCGCCAACCTGCCGAGCGCCTATATGGGCCCGGACCTCTGGCCGGACCTCAGCCGCACGGTGGCGGGCCTGCTGGCGCGCTCGGACATCGCGGGCGCGATCGTCCTGCACGGCACCGACACCCTCGACCAGACCGCCTATTTCCTCGACCTGACGCTCACGAGCGACAAGCCGGTGGTGATGGTGGGCGCCCAGCGCAACGCCTCCGAGGCGGATGCCGACGGCGCGCGCAACCTCCTCAACGCGGTCCGGCAGATCCTGGCCCAGGGCGCGCGCGAAGATCTGCGCGGGCTGGGCGTGACGGTGACGCTCAACCACAACATCAATGCGGCCCGCGAGGTGCGCAAGTCCCACACCAACAACGTCGAGACCTTCCAGTCCGGCGAGGCCGGCTTCCTCGGCCACGTGGACGAGGACCGCGTGGTGTTCGCCCGCAGGTCCCTGCGCCGCCAGACCCTGCCGCTGCCCGACCGGCTCGCCCGGGTCGAGATCGTGGCGATGGCGGCCGGCGGCGACGGGCGCCAGCTCCGCCACGCCGTGGCGGACGGGGCCGAGGGCGTGGTGATCGCCGCCTACGGCTTCGGCAACGTCAACGAGGCCCTGTACGACGCGGTGGTGGAGGCGATCGCCGCCGGCGTCACCGTCGTGGTGGCGAGCCAGGTTCCCCACGGCCGGGCGCTCCCGGTCTACGGTTTCAAGGGCGGTGGCAGCACGCTGCGCGCGGCCGGCGCGGTCTTCGCCGACGATCTCACGCCGGACAAGGCCCGTGTCCTGGCGCTGCTCGCCCTGCCGGTCACGCGCTACCGCCAAGCATTGCAGGCGTATTACGACCGATAACGCCAAGCTCTGCCGCGGTCATGGCCCGTTCAGGCACCCTCGGCAATAAGTCTCATCATCGAATTGTGGGGCCTGTCATAATCTTGCCGCTTCGGCGGATATGATCAGGGCATTCTCACTCCATCGTCTGCTTGCACAGCCGTTGCGCCGCCCTGCGGCCGCGGCTCGGGCGGACGCTTATTGCCGAAGGATGATGCATGTCCAAAGTTGCGGTGGTTCTGGCGCTCGGAGCCGGCCTGTCCTCGCCCGCGATGATCCCGGCCGCCGCCCGAGACGGCGGAAACTTCAACGGGACCTGGTCGGTGGAACTCGTCACCGAGAGCGGCATGGTCTGCGACAGCCGCTACACCTACGGGGTCTCGGTGCAGGAGGGGCAGGTGCGCCTCACCTCCGCGGCGGCCGGCGCCACCCTGAACGGCCGCGTCGGGCCGGACGGCACGGTCGGCCTCAACGTCTCGAACGGCACCGCCTCGGGCGCGGTCTCGGGCCGGCTCCAGGCCCAGAGCGGCGGCGGCACCTGGAAGGTCTCGTCCCTGTGCTCGGGCCGCTGGACGGCCCGTCGTCACACGACGCGGACCGCCCAGGCGGAGTAGGGCCGGGCGGGACCGCGTCCCGAGGCGAGCGAGCCTCGGCCGCGCGGCCCCTGGGCATCCCTTCTCGTCAGGCGGCCGCCAGCCACTGGCGCGCTTCGTCGATATGCGCGCGGTCGAAGGTCTTGATCTGGGCCGGCGAGACCTTGCCGAAGGTGTCGGCGATCATCCGCAGCCAGGAGGCGTCGGTCACCAGGGCGACGTGGCTGACGCCCTTCATCATGGCGAGGCCGAAGCGCGGGTCCTTGAAGAAGGCGGCCGGCTCCATGCCCTTGAAATCGCGCACGTCTTCCAGGAGCTTGATCTTGCCGCCCTTGTCGAGGTCGGCCTGCATGGCCGAGATCACGGTGTTCATCTCGGCATCGGTGATCTGGCCATCGACCACGATCTCGGCGACGCTCGAATCCGGCTTCTTGGTGTAGGTCAGCACGTGTGGCACTCCTGAAGGGTCGAACGCGACCCGAGCGAACGTCGAAGCAGCGTTATAGGAAACTCTGCGGGTCCACGTCGATGGCGACCTTCACGTTGCCGCGAACCTTGGGGCCGCGCGCCAGCCAGTCGCGCAGGTAGCTCTGTAGGTCGACGGCGCGCTCGGTCTTCACCAGCAGCCGGAAGCGATAGCGCCCGCGGATCAGCGCCAGCGGCGCCTCGGCCGGCCCCAGCACCATCACGCCCTCCGGCGGCTCGGCGGCCCGGGCCAGGGCCTGCCCGTGGGCCTCGGCGACCTCGCGCTCGTTCGCCGAGACGATGAGGGCGGCCAGGCGCCCGAAGGGCGGCAGGCCGGCGGCCTCGCGGGCGCCGATCTCCTCCTCGTAGAAGCGCTCCGAATCCCCCGAGAGCAGCGCGGCGATCACCGGATGCTCCGGCTGGTAGGTCTGGAGCAGGGCGCGTCCCGGCTTCTCGCCGCGCCCGGCGCGCCCCGTCACCTGCTGCAGCAGCTGGAAGGTGCGCTCGGCCGCCCGCGGGTCGCCGGAGGTCAGGCCGATATCGGCGTCGAGGACGCCGACCAGGGTCAGGTGCGGGAAGTTGTGGCCCTTGGCCACGAGCTGCGTGCCGATGACGATGTCGCAGCCGCCCTCCGCCACCGTCTGGAGTTCGGCCCGCAGGCGCTCGGCCCCGCCGGGAAAGTCGCTCGACAGGACGATGACGCGCTTCTCCGGGAAGAGCTCGGCCACCTCCTCGGCGATGCGCTCCACCCCGGGGCCGCAGGGGGTGAGGTTGTCGAAGGTGCCGCATTCCGAGCAGGAATCCGGGCGCCGCTCGGCATAGCCGCACTGGTGGCAGACGAGCGCCCGGCGGAAGCGGTGCTCCACCAGCCAGGTCGAGCAGTTGCGGCACTGGTAGCGGTGGCCGCAGGCCCGGCACAGGGTCAGCGGCGCATAGCCCCGCCGGTTGAGGAAGAGCAGGGCCTGGTCGCCCGAGTCCACGGTCTCCCGCACGGCCGCCACCAGGGCCGGCGCGATGAAGCGTCCGCGCTCGGGCTTGTCGGCCCGCATGTCGATGGCGGCGATGTCGGGCAGGCGCCGGCCGCCGAAGCGCTCGGGCAGGGCGATGCGGCGGTAGCGGCCCCGCTCGGCATTGACCCGGGTCTCGATGGAAGGGGTCGCGGAGGCCAGCACCACCGGGCAGTTCTCGATCCGCCCGCGCACCACCGCCATGTCGCGGGCGTGGTAGTGCACCCCGTCCTCCTGCTTGTAGGCGGCCTCGTGCTCCTCGTCGACGACGATGAGGCCGAGATCGGCGAAGGGCAGGAACAGGGCCGAGCGCGCGCCCACCACCACGGCGATCTCGCCCGCCGTGACCCCGGCCCGGATGCGCTCGCGGCGCTTGGCCCCGATGCCCGAGTGCCAGGCCGCCGGGCGCGCACCGAAGCGCTCGGCGAAGCGGTCGAGGAACTGCGCCGTCAGGGCGATCTCGGGCATCAGGATCAGGGCCTGATGGCCGCGGCGGACGCAATCGGCCACCGCCTCGAAATACACCTCCGTCTTGCCCGAACCGGTGACGCCCTCCAGCAGGACGGTGGGTGCCTTCGCCTCGGCCCCCGGCGGCGGCACCTTGCCGTCCGCGGCGGCGGGCGCCGGCAGGGGATCGCCGATGGCGTCCGTGGGCGCCGGCGCGTCGGGGCCTGGGTTCATCAGCGCGACGAGGTCCCGCACCGCCGCCTCCTGCGCCTCCGAGAGGGGCACGCGGGCATGGTCCGGGTCCGGCGGCAGGGCGACGGGCTCGGGCGCCAGGGCCACCGCCTCGAGGGCGCCGTCATCGATGAGACCGTCGACGACGCTCAGGGAGACGCCGGCCTCCTTGGCGAGCGCGCTCTTGCCCCGCATCGCCCCGTCGGCCGCCACCGCCAGCACCTTGGTGCGGGCCGCGGTCGGCCGGGACGGGGCCTTGCCGGAGGCCCGGACACCGACCCGCACGGTCTCGGTGAGGGCGGCCTCGTCGGGCAGGCGCAGGGCCATGGCGAGCGCCGAGCCCTTCGGCGCCAGGGTGTAGCGGGCGAGCCAGTCGACGAGCTCGCGCAGGGCATCCGGCAGGGCCGGCACGTCGATCCGGCCGGTGACCGGGCGCAGGTTCGAGCCGCCGGGGCTCTGGCGCACGCCCCAGACCACCCCCACGGTCTCGCGCGGCCCGAGGGGGATCTGCACGACCTCGCCGACCGAGAGGTCGAGCCCGGCCGGCACGGCGTAGCTGTAGGCGCTGTCCAGCGCCAGCGGGATCAGGATCTCGGCGACGCAGGGCATCGGGCGGGGCTTTGACGGAACATAACCGGAATATAGGTGCAACCGGGCCTCAACGCGATGGTGCAGGTGGATTGCCTCCGAGCCGCATTGGCTCCTAAGCAGCGCAACCCCGCATCGACCCGGATCCGATGACCCGTCCTGCCGAGCCCTCAGCGATCGACCCGCCGTCCCTCGACCTGCCGCGCCTCGACCTGCCGCGCCTCGACCTGCACGGCATCGGGCTGCGCTTCGGCGCGGTGCGGGCGCTCGCGGACGTCTCGCTCCAGGTCCGGCCCGGCGAGATCCTCGCCCTGCTCGGCGATTCCGGTTGCGGCAAGAGCACGCTGCTGCGGGCCATCGCCGGGCTGGAGCAGCCGGAGACGGGCACGGTCCGCCTCGACGGCGCCCTGGTGAGCGAGGGCGGCCGCGGCGTCGCCCCCGAGGCGCGGGGCGTCGGGCTGATGTTCCAGGACTACGCCCTGTTCCCCCACCTCACGGTGGCCGAGAACGTCCGCTTCGGCCTGCACGGGAAGCCCGCCGCCGAGGCCCGCGCCCTGGCGCAGGCCCGGCTGGAGCAGGTCGGCCTCGCCGACCGGGCCAGGAGCTATCCCGGCACGCTCTCGGGCGGCGAGAGCCAGCGCGTGGCCCTGGCCCGCGCTCTGGCCCCGGGGCCGCGCGTCCTCCTCCTCGACGAGCCGTTCTCGAATCTCGACCGGCGTACCCGCGACCGGGTCCGCGACGATACCCTGGCGGTCCTGCGCGCCAGCGGCGCCACCACGCTCCTCGTCACCCACGACCCAGAGGAGGCCTTGGGATTCGCCGACCGCATCGCCCTGATGCGGCGGGGACGGATCGTGCAGGTCGGCACCGGACCGGACCTGTATCTCCGCCCCGCGACGCGGTTCGCGGCCCGCTTCTTCGGCGATTGCGTCGAGTTCGACGGCACCTGCCGCGACGGCGCCGTGGCGACGCCGTTCGGGCCCGTCCCGACGCCGGGCCAGGCGGAGGGCGCCGCCATCACCCTCGGCCTGCGCCCGGAGGCGATCCGCCTCGATGCGCCGGGCGCGCCCCTGCGGGCCGTGGTGCGTGCGCGCCGCTTCCTCGGAGCGGGCGCCCTCCTGACCCTGGCGGTGGAGGGCCTCCCCGAGCCCCTGCGCCTGCCCGTCTGCGCGGACGACCCGCATCGTGCGGGCGAGACCGTGGGCCTGACCTTCGACCCGCAGCGCTGCTTTATTTTTGCCCGGGAGGCGGATTAAAAGATCGACGGGGTGTGAAGTTCTATTGAGTGCGCGGCTTTAGTTTTGAATTGTTTTAACTCCAGAACATCGCGCTTGTGTTTTTCTCGCCGATGCTTCTGAACACCCGCCACGTTCGAACGTGAAGGGTGTCGACCATGGCGGGTGGGATCAAGGCAATCGGGTTGGCGGGCTTCGCGCTGGCAGCCCTGATCGGGACGGCCTCGGCGGCCGAGGTGAACCTCTACACCACCCGCGAGCCCGGCCTGATCCGGCCCCTGCTCGACGCCTTCACCGCCAAGAGCGGCGTCACCGTCAACACGGTCTTCGTCGAGAAGGGGCTGGCCGAGCGCGTGGCGGCCGAGGGCGCCCGCGCCAAGGCCGACGTGCTGATGACCGTGGACGTCGGCAACCTCATCGACCTCGTCGACCGCGACCTCGCCCAGCCGGTGCGCTCGGGCGTGCTGGAGGCGGCGGTGCCCGCCACCCTGCGCGATGCCGAGGGGCGCTGGTTCGCCCTCTCCATGCGGGCCCGCGTGCTCTACGCCGACAAGGACCTCGCCGACCTCAATGCCATCACCTACGAGGGGCTGGCCGATCCGAAATGGAAGGGCGGCCTCTGCCTGCGCTCGGGCCAGCACCCCTACAACACGGCGCTCATCGCCCATCACCTCGTCAAGCACGGGCCGGAGAAGACCGAGGCCTGGCTGCGCGCCCTGAAGGCCAACCTCGCCCGCAAGCCCGCCGGCGGCGACCGCGACGTCGCCCGCGACATCCTCGCGGATACCTGCGAGATCGGCCTCGGCAATTCCTACTATGTCGGCCTGATGCGCTCCGGCCGCGGCGGCCCCGAGCAGCAGAAGTGGGGCGAGGGCATCAAGGTGGTGATGCCGACCTTCGCGGGCGGCGGCACCCACGTGAACGTCTCCGGTGCGGTGGTGGCCAAGAACGCTCCTAACCGCGACGAGGCGGTCAAGCTCCTCGAATACCTCGTCTCCGACGAGGCGCAGGGGCTCTACGCCAAGGCCGATTACGAGTACCCGGTGAAGGCCGGCGCACCGATCGATCCGCTCCTCACGGCGCTGGGTCCCCTGACCATCGATTCCGTGCCGCTGGTGGAGATCGCCCGCAACCGCAAGGCGGCGAGCCTCCTCCTCGACACGGTGGGATTCGATCACTGAGGGCGGCCTGCGCCCCGGTCCTGCGAAATGCGCCCTTGAGACCCGCGTGACCGCGGCCGTCCCCGCCCTGCCGCTCCTCGGCCGACCCCGCGGACTCGCCTGGAGCGCGGCCGCCCTGGCGCTCTGCGCCCTGGTGCTGAGCCCGGTCGTCGCCCTCGTGGTCGCGGCCGGGGACGGGATCGGGGGCGGGGCGGGCGCGGCGCTGTGGCCGCACCTCGTCGCCCACGTGCTGCCGCAGGCCCTGCGCGACACCGCCCTGCTGCTGGCCGGCGTCGGCGTGCTGGTGGTGGTGCTCGGGGCGGGCTCCGCCTGGCTCGTGGCGGCCTACGACTTTCCCGGCCGGCGCCTCCTCGAGGCGGGGCTGCTGCTGCCGATGGCGGTGCCGACCTACATCGTCGCCTTCGCGTATCTCGACCTGATGCATCCGATCGGCCCGGTGCAGACCACCCTGCGCGACCTCCTCGGCTATGCCCGCCCGCGCGATCTCGTGCTGCCCGAGATCCGCTCGCTGCCCGGCTGCATCCTGCTCCTCGGCTTCGTGCTCTACCCCTACGTCTACCTGCCGACCCGGGCGCTGTTCCTGATGCAGGCCGCCAACCTCATCGAGGCGGCCCGGATGCTTGGGCGCCGGCCCTCGGCGATCTTCCTGCGGGTCGCCCTGCCGATGGCACGCCCGGCCATCGCCCTCGGGGCGAGCCTCGCCCTGATGGAGGCGCTGAACGACATCGGCGCGGCGGAATTCCTCGGGGTCCGCACCCTGACGGTCCAGGTCTACGCCACCTGGGTCAACCGCTCGGACCTCGCCGGCGCGGCCCAGATCGCCCTCGTCATGCTGGTGGCCGTCGTCGCCCTGGTGGCCCTGGAGCGCTGGGCCCGGGCCGGACGCGGGTTCTCGGGGGGCGCCCAGCGCCCGCGCCGCCTCGCCCGCCAGCGGCTGACGGGCCTGCGGGCCGTGGCCGCCCTGGCCCTCGGGCTGGTGCCCGTGGCGATCGGCTTCGCGATTCCGGCGAGCTACCTCGTCCATTCCGCGGTCCGACGGGTGCTGCGCAGCGGCCTGCCGGAGACGATCCTCTCCGAGATCGGCCATACCCTGCTCTACGCGGGCGCCGCGACCGTGATCGCCGCCGCCATCGGCTTCGTGGTGGCGGCGGGTCCGCGCCTCGTCCCGCGCCGCTGGGGCGAGGCGCTGATCCGGGTGGCGAGCCTCGGCTACGCCCTGCCGGGGGCGATCCTGGCCATCGGCCTCCTCGGTCCCCTGGCCCTCGCCGACACCGCCCTCTCGGCCGGGACGACGAAGCTCTTCGGCGTCGCCCCGGCCCTGATCGGCCTCGGCACCGGGGGCGCCCTCGTCACCGCCTACCTCGTGCGCTTCCTCGCCGTCAGCATCGGCACCTGCGAGGCCGGCCTGGCCCGCGTGCCCCGCAGCCTGCCCGATGCCGGGCGGATGCTCGGGCGCGGGCCGGGCGCCACCCTGTGGCGGGTCCAGTTTCCCCTGGCCTGGCCGGCGGTGCTGAGCGGCGCGCTCCTGGTCTTCGTCGACTGCGTCAAGGAACTGCCCGCGACCCTGCTGCTGCGCCCCCTCAACGTCGAGACCCTGGCGACCCACCTCTACGGCGAGGCCGCCCGCGGCACCTACGAGGACGGAACCGTGGCGGCCCTCCTCATCGTCGCGGTCGGGCTGGTGCCCGTGGTGATCCTGCTCCGGCTCGGGACCCCGCGCACGGAAGCCGGCGCAGAACCTGCCGATCAGCGCTTGACGCCGCCGCGCCCCTCGCCCTAGAAGGCCATCGATCCGGCGGCACAGCCCGGCCGGACGGTCTTTCGCCGCGATCGCGGCCTTGGTCGAACGGACGTTCACCGAGCCGGCGGAAGGCGGGTCAGGACGGTTAGCACAGCGGTAGTGCGTTCCCTTCACACGGGAAAGGTCGCAGGTTCGATCCCTGCACCGTCCACCATTCCCTCGTCGATCCCCGTCCCCGTCCTCGATGTTCGCGCTTCGGTCGGCCGTCGCCGAATCGCCGTCGGGCGGTCCTCACGGGACAGCGCGGTTCGGCGCCCGGCGGGGTGCGACCAGCAGGACGAGGGCGCCGGCCGCCATGCAGACGATCGATCCGGCCAGGACGCCGACCTTGGTCTCGGATTCGAGCTCGGGCGCGTCGGCGAAGGCCAGGAGGCCGATGAACAGGCTCATGGTGAAGCCGATGCCGCAGAGGAGCGAGACGCCGTAGACCTGCATCCAGCCGGCCCCCGCCGGCCGCTGGGCGAGCCCGAGCTTCACCGCCGCGAGGACGAGGCCGAACACGCCGATCTGCTTGCCGACGATGAGGCCGAGGGCGACCCCGAGGGTCACGGGGTCGAGGAGCATCCCCGGCGTGAAGCCCGCGAGCGACACGCCCGCATTGGCGAAGCCGAAGATCGGCAGGATCAGGTAGGCCGACCAGGGGTGCAGGGCGTGTTCGAGCCGGTGCAGGGGCGAGGTCGGGTCGTCCGGCCGGCCGAGGCTGAGCCGCAGGGGAATCGTCAGGGCCAGCAGGACGCCGGCCACCGTGGCGTGCACCCCGGACTTCAGGACGAAGAACCACAGCACCGCGCCGAGGACGAGATAGGGCGACAGGCGGCGGATGCCGGCCCGGTTCAGGCCGTAGAGCACCGCCAGGGTCACGGCCGCCCCGCCCAGCATCGGCAGGGACAGGTCGGCGGTGTAGAACAGCGCGATGATGAGCACCGCGCCGAGGTCGTCGATGATCGCCAGGGCGGTCAGGAAGACCTTGAGCGAGACCGGCACCCGCGAGCCGAGCAGGGCCAGGATGCCGAGGGCGAAGGCGATGTCGGTGGCGGCGGGAATCGCCCAGCCGCGCAGGGTCTCCGGCGAGTGCCGGTTCACCGCCACGTAGACCAGGGCCGGCGCCGCCATGCCGCCGATCGCGGCGAGGCCGGGCAGGATCCGGTCCGGCCAGGTCCGCAACCGCCCGTCCAGCATCTCGCGCTTGATCTCGAGGCCGACGAGCACGAAGAACAGCGCCATCAGCGCGTCGTTGATCCAGTGCACGACGCTCAGGCCCCCGACCTTGGCCTGCAAGGCCGCGAAGTAGCTCGCCGCCAGGGGCGAGTTCGCGACCACCAGCGCGAGGGCCGCGCTCGCCATCAGGACGAGCCCGCCGCCGGCCTCGCTGGTGAGCATCGACCGGAAGGCGGAGAAGGGCCGCCGGCGCGGAACAGGGGCTTGCATGGCCCCTCCTTTACAAGGACCGGGCCGGGACACAACCGAGCCGCAGGCGGAACCGGGTCGGGTCCGCGCCCCGTGGCGGCCCCCGGTCAGCGCAGCGCGGCCGCGCGGGTGCCGCCCTTGGCACGGGTGCCGCCCTTGGCACGGGTGCCGTCGTCGAACGCCGTGCGGCAGCCGGGGCTGAGGCTCGCCCGGTGCACCTGCATGCACGACACGATCCGGTCGCGGTCCGGCACCGCGCTCAGGCACAGGCGCATGACGTCGCCGCGGCACAGGGCGGCCTGTTCCTCCTCGCCGGCCCGGGCACCGGTGGCCGCGAGGGCGGGCAGTACGCAGCAGGCTGCGAGAGCGATTCGGCCGAACATGGGCATCTCCCGATCTGGCCCCGAATTCCGGTGGCGGGTCGGCCCGGATGGGGCTGACGACGACCTGCGGTTGTAATGCGGATGGGCCGGCCGGGTTCCCCACCGCTGCCGGCTTCCGGAAGGAGGTCGCGTGTCCCGGCCCCTGGCGCCGTGCACCGCGCCCGCTCTTGCGGCAACTGTCCGTGCGCCGGAGCGCCGTTCCAGGCGCAGGAGGGCGAGACAGGATGCCGGGAGCCTCGTGGGGAGCGTCGGGATGCCGGCCCTCTCCCGGAGGTCGGCTCCGGATCGGGACTTCCCGCTCCGACCCGCGACCGGGATCGGCGGAACGATCGGATCGACGGCGTCCCGGGCCATTTACCACACGCCGCGAAGGGCCTTGTCGAATGGGGCCGCCCCTGCAATCCCTGGATGGCCCTCGCCGTCGAGGGCGCAACCCACCTCCGGCCATGCATCGCCTGCACTGTATCGATTCGATTCGCGGTCTGGCCGCCCTGGCGGTCATCTACGCGCATACCGTCGAGTTCGGGCTCAAGGTGCGGCTCGGGCCGTCCTCCTTCGAGCGCGTCGCCCTGGCCGGACTGACCGAGTACGTCGACATCGGCAAGATCGCCGTGACGCTGTTCTTCGCGGTGTCCGGATTCGTGGTGCCCTTCTCGCTGTTCAAGGCGGGAGACCGGCCCATCCTGGCCTTCGCCGTCTCGCGGTTCTTCCGCCTCTATCCCGCCTACTGGCTGTCGATTCCGTGCGGCCTGCTCGTGCTGTTCGTCTGGGCGGGGCGGGACGTTCCGGCCCTGCTCGTGGCCGCCAACATCACGATGCTCCAGCAGTTCGTCGGCGTCGAGAACGTCATCAGCCTGTACTGGACGCTGCAGATCGAGCTGATCTTCTACGTCCTCTGCGTGGGTCTCTTCGCGCTCGGCCGCCTCGACGATCGCGAGGGTGTCGTGCTTTCGGCCCTCGCGCTGATCGCGGCCGCCGTCACGCTGGCCTTCCTGCGCTTCTATTTCGAGCGGAAGTTTCCCGTGGCGGTGCCCCTGTCGCTGGCCGTGATGTTCTGGGGTCTGTGCCTGCGCTACCACGTCCTGGAGAAGCGGCCGGGCTGGGGCTCCGCGCTGACATGGGTCACGAGCGTGCTCGTCTGCGCGGTTCCGGTGATCTCGGTGCTGGCCTACGGGCGCGACATGGGCTTTCACGAGAACTGGGTGAAGTACGTCGTCACCTACTGGCTCGCGATGGCGCTCTTCGCCCTCCTCGCCCTGAAGCTGCGGATCGAGGGACGGGTCTTCACCTATCTGGGCGCGATCAGCTACTCGATCTACCTGTTCGGCCCGGTGGTTCAGGTGGTGATCGAGCGCGCCCTGGCCGGATACGAATCGGTCGTCCCGATCCACCTGTTCGCCGCCGCGACCGCCCTCGCGACCATCGCCGTCGCGGCCGTGGTGTATCGCTGGATCGAAGCCCCCGCCATCGCGCGCGGCCGCCACGTCGCGCGCCGCCTCGCCGGCCGGGCCGGATCGGGCGCCCCGGCCGCAGCCGCCCTCGGCCGATCCGAGACATAGCCCGTCCGTCGGAGGCACCGCGAGGCGGAGCATCCGCGCCCCGGCCTCCACTCCCGCGCCGTCTCGGACGACGGCCCGGCATCCGCCTGCCGCGGGACTCCTCCGGCTCCGGGCTCGCCGGCAGGGCGCCGGGAGGGGCCACCCCGGCAGCGGGACGGCGCCCGAAACCTCGGCCTCAGGTGATCGGGGCGGGATTGAACAGCGTCAGGTCGTTGAACAGGCCCCAGCGATCGGACCAGGGCCGCTTTCGCCCGCTCGCCACGTCGAGGATGAGGTGGAACAGGTCCCGGCCGGTCTCCTCGATGGTGGAGTGGCCCGTGGCGATGCGACCGGCATCGAGGTCGATGAGGTCGGACCAGCGCTCCGCCAGCTCGGTGCGGGTGGCGACCTTGATCACCGGGGCATGCGCCAGGCCGTAGGGGGTGCCGCGCCCGGTGGAGAAGACCTGGAGGGTGATGCCGGAAGCGAGCTGGAGCGTGCCGCAGACGAAGTCGCTCGCCGGCGTCGCGGCGAAGATCAGGCCCTTGTCGCGGACCCGCTCGCCGGGGGCGAGCACGCCCGCGATGGCCGAGGAGCCGGACTTGGCCACCGAGCCCAGCGCCTTCTCGACGATGTTGTTGAGGCCGCCCTTCTTGTTGCCCGGGGACGGATTGGCGCGCCGGTCGGCCCCGCCCTTGGCGAGGTAGTCGTCGTACCAGGCCATCTCGCGGATCAGCGCATCGGCGACCGCGGGGCTGGCGGCCCGGGGGGTGAGCAGGTGGATGGCGTCGCGCACCTCCGTCACCTCGGAGAACAGCACGGTGGCGCCGCAGCGGACCAGGAGGTCGGCGGCGTGGCCCAGCGCTGGGTTGGCGGTGACGCCCGAGAAGGCGTCGCTGCCGCCGCATTGCAGGCCGACCACGAGATCGGAGGCCGGGCAGGTCTCGCGGGTGCGCCGGTTCAGCACCTCCAGGCGCGCCGCCGCCATGGCCAGGATGCTGTCGAGCATCATGCCGAAGCCTTCGTGGCGCTCGTCCTGCAGGCGCACCACGCCGCCGTCGGCCGCCGCGGAGTCCTCCGGCAGCAGGCGCTCCGAGACCAGCTTCTCGCAGCCGAGGCCGACCACCATGACCTCGCCGCCGAAATTCGGGTTGCGGGCCAGGCTCTGCAGGGTGCGGATCGGGATCACCGCCTCGGGGGCGTTGATGGCGACCCCGCAGCCATAGGCATGGGTGAGGCCGACGACGTCGTCGACGTTGGGGAAGCGCGGCAGCAGCTCCTGCTTGATCCGCCGGATGGCGACGTCGAGGGTGCCGGCCACGCATTGCACGCTGATCGAGATCGCCAGGATGTTCTTGGTGCCCACCGAACCGTCCGGGTTGCGGTAGCCCTCGAAGGTATAGCCTTCCAGCGGCGGCAGGGGGGCGGGCACGCGGGTCGCCTTCTCCAGGGCGTCGAGGTCGGGCGCCACCGGGGTCTCGACGCTGGATTCCTCGACCCAGGACCCGCGCGGCAGCGGGCGCAGGGCGATGCCCACCACCTCGCCGTAGCGCACCACCCTGCCGCCCGGCGGGATGTCGACGAGCGCCACCTTGTGGCCCTGCGGCACGAACTCGACCAGGGTCAGCCCGTCCTCGAAGACGGTGCCGGCGGGCAGGCCGAAGGCGTTGACCACGATGGCGACGTTGTCGTCCGGGTGCAGGCGCAGCGTCCGGGGCGTGTCGCCGGTCCGGTCGGAGGGGGTCTCCGGTTCACCGAGCATGGTTGTTCTCCTCACGCCTTGCGCAGCTCGACCCGCCGGATCTCGCCGACGATGACGAGGTAGGCGATCATCGCGATCAGCGCGTTGCAGCCCACGAAGACCAGGGCGCCGTTGAACGAGCCCGAGGCCTGGACGAGGTAGCCGATGATGATCGGCGTGGTGATGCCGGCGGTGTTGCCGAACATGTTGAAGATCGCGCCGCTGAGGCCCGCCGCCTCCTTGGGCGAGGTGTCGGAGATCACCGCCCAGCCCAGCGCCCCGATGCCCTTGCCGAAGAAGGCGAGCGCCATGAAGCCGATGACGAGGGCCGGCGAGTCGACGTAGTTGCAGGCGATGATCGACATCGAGAGCAGCATGCCGGCGACGATGGGGATCTTGCGGGCCCGGGTGAGGGAGCCGGTGCGCTTCAGGATCGCGTCCGAGATGACGCCGCCCAGGACGCCGCCGAGGAAGCCGCAGAGCGCCGGCAGCGAGGCGACGAAGCCGGCCTGCAGCACGGTCAGCCCGCGCTGCTTGACCAGGTAGATCGGAAACCAGGTCAGGAAGAAGTAGGTCATCACGTTGATGCAGTGCTGCGCCACGTAGATGCCGACCAGCATCCGGTTGGACAGGAGCTGGCGCACGACGCCCCAGTCGAAGCCCTTCTGCGCGGCGGGCTTTCCCGCATCGAGGGCCAGGAGCGCGCCGCCGGAGGCGATGTGGTCGAGCTCGGCCTTCGTCACGGTGGGGTGGTCGGCCGGATCGTGGATCACGCGGACCCAGATCGCCGCGAGCGCGATGCCGATGACCCCCATGACGATGAAGGCGTAGCGCCAGCCGTATTCGTGCGTGACCCAGGCGGTCAGGGGCGCGAACAGCACCGGGGCGAAGTACTGCGCGGCGTTGAAGATCGCGCTGGCCTTGCCGCGCTC
Source organism: Methylobacterium sp. Leaf104 (assembly GCF_001422885.1). Taxonomy (GTDB): domain Bacteria; phylum Pseudomonadota; class Alphaproteobacteria; order Rhizobiales; family Beijerinckiaceae; genus Methylobacterium. The sequence goes on from NZ_LMMZ01000038.1 coordinate 256,713, forward strand.
GGCGCTGGGGAACCAGGCGGTGACGATCCGGGCGTTGCCGGGGAAGGACGGTGCTTCGGCGATGCCGACGAGGAAGCGCAAGATGAAGAGCGCGGCCACGGCGCCGCCGCCGAGGAAGCCGACCCAACCCTGAGCCAAGGTGAACAGCGACCAGAAGAAGATGCCGCCGGCATAGACCCACTTGGAGCCGTAGCGGTCGAGCATCCAGCCGCCGGGCACCTGTGCGGCGACGTAGGACCAGCTGAAGGCGGAGAGGATGTAGCCCAGGGTCACCGGGGTCAGGCCGAGTTCCTGGGACATCGGCGTGCCGGCGATCGAGATGATGGCGCGATCGGCGTAGTTCACGACCGTGGTCATGAACAGCATCAGCAGAATGCCCCAGCGGACGCGACCCTGCGCGCGCGCCTCCAGCGGTAGAGCCAGCGCCATCGTTCCCACCCGATTTTTATCGATGCCGGACTTCGTCGAGCGAAGACTCGTTTGACGGGAGGGGTACCGGCGCCGATGGGGGGCGTCCAATGCGAAGGGCGGATCGATCGATGCGCGCACGGCATCGATGAGGGTCCGTATCGTGGCCTGACGGGATGATCGGGGGCGCCTTGCCGGCCCGATTCGGCCCTGGCATGGACCCTAGCGGCCGCCCGGGGCGGCCCTCCCGCCATCCGACTGCAGGACCGCACCCATGCCGCACGTGATCGTGAAGATGTACCCGGGCAAGACCGACGCGCAGAAGGCGGAGATCGCCGAGGCCCTCGCGGCCGCCCTCATGGCCAGCGCCGGCGCCGCCGAGCGGGCCGTCTCGGTGTCGATCGAGGATGTGGCCCAGACCGATTGGGAGTCGCAGGTCTACCGCCCCGAGATCGTCGGCCGGCCGGAAACCCTCTTCAAGAAGCCGGGCTACAGCCTGCCCTGAGCCGGCGCCTTCAGCCCTTCGCACCCTGAAACGGGCGCAGCAGCCAGGCGAGGCGGCCGGCATCGTCGTCCTGAGTCTCCGTCCGCGCCGGCTTGTGGGCGACCGGCTCCTTCGGTGCGCTTGCATCCTGCATGATCTGATCGAGAGGGGACGGCAGGTCCATGCCGTACTCGTTCAGGAGCAGGGCCGCGTCGAGGAGGAACCGGATCTGGTCGTCGGGGACCGGGCGGCCCTGAATCTGGGCCTCCAGCACGGTCCGCGCGAAGAGGGCGGCCAACCGCGACAGCTCAGGCAGCCGGTCGGTGGGCGTCGCGGCCCCGATCGATGACGCTAGAGCGGCATTCACCCGCAATCTCCCTGTCCGGATGGCGCGACCTCGACGAACGCGCTGTGTATGTCAGGCCCTGTATACCGCGCGTTTCTCACCAGTTCGTTGAGCACCGGGAGTGACCGACACCCGCCTCTGCTGCCGGGGCTACGGCGTCGCCGCGCATTGCTCGTAAGGTCGCGTCGAGCCCCGCCGGTACGTTCGACGTGAGCACGAAGCAGCTTTCACAAGCAGAGCACCGGACACGGAATCGGAATGGTCCGACATCAGCATCGCAAGCTGAGCCGAATCAGAACGGAGCGGCTCCAGCGCAATCGAAGTCCCGATCGATGACGCGGACGCCGCTCGGACGACTTTGCCTGCGCGAATTTGATCTACCAGTGGTGCCATCGGCGAGCCACGGCCGACATCACGAATTCCAACCCGGTATTTGGAAGTGTCGATACGTGCTTCACAACACAACGCTCGGGGAAGGCAGGATTTCCTAAGCAACGGACTGATGCTTCATCGCGACTCTGTCGGAATTTAATCCGTAAAAATCTTTATGATCTGGAGACGGTCGCGGTGCACCGAGCGTCTGATGTCTTCCTCTGATTTGAGGTTCGCATCGAACGCTCATTCAGTGAGGCGTATCGGAGGCCCAATATCACCTGGTCATCCGGACAAGAGGGGCATGCCAGGACGGCAAGTGTTGCGGCGCACCAAATGCATTGCCGGAGTGAAAAAAAACTGCTAGCTGAATATGCAGACGCATAGCCGCACACGGCATTCAAATCTCGGACCCCGTAAGGCAAAATCCCATCAGCATTTAGGGAAGGAAATCCTGAATAGATGCCGATGATTTGAGAATGCGAAGCAACTCATCGTAGCGCGGCGAGACGTTCCGCGCATCTATGAGGGCCTCCCGCAGGGCATCGACTCCGAGGGATAGATCCATTCGGTCTTTGCCTCGTCGAAAGCTCGATGAGCGCCTTCCGAGTCTGGCGCAGGGCAAACAACCGTGGTGTGTCGCTAAGCTATCGAAGGCGGGGGACTTAGATTGGTCGATCGAGACGATTTTTACTGGCGTGTATCATCCTGAGGGACTCGCCTCTCAAGTGTAGAGGATCGAGGAAGCAGCTTAGATTCGCATGTCTGCTGTGAAAATACAATGTATCGTTTCTGCGCCGGGAGGCGTATCGATCGATTTATAATCTAATACCATGCGACAAATGCTGTGTTGAGGGTTGTCTTTGATGTTCAGGCGTGCTGGCGCGAATTTTGCTGAGCCACCTCGGTCCGGTTGAGGACCGCTACGTCATCGTTCGGAGATACAGACGTGACATACCGTATAAGCTGCTTTTTAGACTCATAGGGAAGTGGTGACCGAGGCCATAGGAACAGGTCTCGGTTGTCCATGCTGCGCTAGGGAAATTTGTCTTTTGCATTCCCAAGAGCCTTCGCCTATGGGATGCGAGATCAAAGAAAAGAAATCGAGATTTGATGCAATGTCGAGTTGCGACTCGAAGATTGTTGGAGCGGCCTGATGCGTATTGCTGTATTTGGACTTGGCTACGTTGGATTGACGACAACGGCCTGCCTGACGCGGCAAGGGCACGAGGTTATTGGGATCGATGTCAGCAGTGACAAGGTGCGTCAGATCAATGAAGGGCGATCGCCTATTCTGGAACCTGGCATCGAAGATCTTCTTCAGGCGGCTCTGAAGGACGGCCGATTGAAGTGCGTAACCGCTGTCGGCTCTGAGCTCGATCAGTGCGACATCGCGATCGTCTGCGTCGGCACGCCGAGTGCCGCGGACGGATCCCACAATATGAGCTACATCGCGGAGGTGTCTCGCCAGATCGCGACGTCGCTCCGGTCCGAAAGGGTCGCCCCTTTGACGGTCGTCTACCGGAGCACCATCCGCCCCGGCACGATCGACGAATTGATCCAGCCGATCTTCAAGTTCATGCTGGGTGACAAGGCGGACGCCGTCGAGCTCGTCTACAACCCTGAGTTCCTGCGTGAGTCAACCGCGATCGAGGATTACTTCGATCCGCCGAAGATCGTGGTCGGTACGGTGGACGGCGAACCCTGCGCACGCCTCGAACAGATGAATGAAGGCATCACCGCGCCGACTTTTTACACGCGCTTCCGTGATGCGGAATTCACGAAGTTCGTCGACAACACCTTCCACGCGCTGAAAGTCGCATTCGCAAACGAGATTGGCCGCGTCTGTGTCCAATTGAACATCGATACGCGCTTGGTGCATAAAATTTTCGTGTCCGACACGAAGCTCAACATCTCTCCCTACTATCTCCGTCCGGGTGGCCCCTTCGGCGGATCCTGTCTGCCCAAAGATGTGCGAGCCCTTCAGTACATCTCCGGCGACGTTGGCGCGAACACGCCTGTCGTCGACGCCTTGATCCGGTCGAACGAGGCCCACAAGCACTTCCTGTTCACGTATTGCACGCAGGGATTGAGGCCCGGTGCGAAGGTTCTGATGTTGGGATTGGCCTTCAAGAGCGACAGCGATGACCTTCGCGAGAGCCCTCACATCGATCTCGCACGCAAACTGCTCCAGGGCGGATACGAACTTGCTGTCTACGATCCCTTTCTGAAGCCGAACAACTTGGTCGGTCAGAATCTCGGGTATGCCGTTTCCTATTTGCCTGAACTGCCAAATATCCTCGTTTCGCGTGAATACGCGGAGCGGGAGCAATTCGATATCGTGATCGACACGAATGGAAAAGGTTCGGATCTAACGCTCCGTGACCCCATTGTCGTCGACATCAGTCGACTGAAATAAGTCCCTCCTGAGGCTTATCCGAGATCTGGTTGGGAGTTGAGAAGGCCATGCAGCTTCAAGGCAAGCGCGTCCTCATCGTCGTCGAAAACCTGCCAGTGCCGTTCGATCGTCGCGTTTGGCAGGAAGCTCGTGCGCTCAACGAGGCAGGAGCGGTCGTCTCGATCATCAGCCCCATGGGCAAGGGATACGAGGCGCCCTATGAGTGCATCGAGGGCGTGCATGTCTATCGGCATCACCTTCCATCCGATGCCGAAAACGCCTTGGGCTACCTTCGGGAATACGGCGTTGCCCTGTTTCATGAAAGCCGGTTGGCCTGGAAGATTCTGTTCAAGCATGGCTTCGATGTCATCCATGCTTGTAATCCACCGGATTTGATCTTCCTTGTCGCCCTGCAATTCAAGGTCCTCGGCAAGGCCTTCATTTTCGATCATCACGACATCAATCCTGAACTTTACGAAGCCAAGTTCGGCCGGCGCGGGTTTTTCTGGCGCCTGATGATCTTGTTCGAGCGATTGACCTTCGCATGCGCGAACGTCTCGATCGCAACGAACGAGAGTTACAAGCAGATTGCGATCGAACGCGGCCGAATGGCGCCCGACCGGGTCTTCATCGTCCGCAGCGGGCCCGACCTGCGGCGCCTTCAGGTGCTTCCCCCAAATGCCGCTCTGCGTCGCGGGCGCCAGCATATGGTCGGCTACCTCGGCGTCATGGGTGACCAGGAGGGCATCGACCTCCTGCTAGAAGCCGCAGCGCACATGATCTTCACCATGGGGCGAGAGGACGTCCTGTTCTGTCTCGTCGGCGGTGGGTCGAGCCTGAAGGCTCTGCAGGATCAGGCCCGAAGGATGGGTCTCGAAGATTACGTCGTGTTCACGGGGCGCATTCCAGATCAGGATCTGTTTGAAATCATTTCCACGTCCGATGTTTGCGTGAACCCTGACAGGGTAAACACGATGAACGACAAGTCGACCATGAACAAGATCATCGAGTACATGGCGCTTGCGAAGCCGATCGTTCAGTTCGACGTCACGGAGGGACGCCGGTCCGCGGAAGGCTCGTCACTCTACGCGAAATCCAATGATCCCATCGACTTCGCGCAGAAGATTGTCTCCCTGCTCGACGACCCCGACAAGCGTGCCGCCATGGGCGAGATTGGTCGCGAGCGTGTCGTGAACAGCCTGTCCTGGCACCATCAGGTGCCCAAGTTGATCCAGGCCTACTGCCAAGCGTGCGGGATCGCAGTGCCGTCGGCGAATTCAGAGGTGTCGAGCGAAGGCGCATTCCGAAGCCCATCCATGATGGCTGGGCGCGGCACGGATCGCTAGGCTTTCTCGGGCGTCTACGCGGCAAGAAGGGTGTGAACACAGGGCGCGTGTCCGGTGTTTGCGACGAGGCTTCCGAAGCGATGCGAGCCAACTTCGGCTGAATGTGGCGAGACTGGGTCTCCAGTCGCGGCGATCGCCATAGCGCCTTGTGCGATGCTCCCGAACTCTCACTGAGTTGGATGAAGCCAAGCGGCCTGCAGGTGTAAGGTCTTCCTTGCCACCGCACCGATAGCCCAACGGCGTTCGAGACAGGATTGCGGTCGGAGACCTCCACAGCCCCTCTCGGACCCTCTCCTCGAATGACAGGAGCCAGTCGAAGCCCCGGCCGCTCACGGCCGACGGGATCGCTGTTCCATCGCCCTGCGGTTCGCCTTGAGCAGTTTTCCCATCACGATGCCGGCCGGAATGGACAGAAGTGTCCATGCGCGCAGGAAGCGAAGAAAGACCAGCATGACGATATCGTCCTTTCGCACCGAGTGAGGGGCGCAATGGGATTGTCCTGATCCCAACGGATCCACGAAGCACGTCGTTCCGAATGGGCAGCCCGGTCGCTGACGCAGGCCAGGGACGTTTTCGGGCAGGGGATAACCCTGCGGACCGTACTGATAGGTAAAATCAGCACTCCGTATCAGGCCGAGATCTGCTGCCTGTTCCAGGCAAAGACCCTGCCGGAATCTCCCGGTTTCAGGTCTGCGAGGACCCTCAGGAGATGCGACGCGCTGACTTCGGGCGTGAACAGCCCCGGCGCATCCGTGTCTGGTCGGAACGGACGGGAGAGTGCCGTCGCCACCGTCCCGGGATGAAGTCCGGCGACGATCGCATCGGGGTGCGTGCGCCTGGCCTCGATGGCGAGGGTGCGCAGGATTTGGTTCAAGGCGGCTTTCGATGCGCGATAGGTGTACCAGCCTCCCAGGCGATTGTCCTCGATCGACCCGACGCGCGCCGACAAGGCCGCGAAGACACTTCGGCCGGTCCGGGGCATCAGGGGAAAGAAGTGCTTGGCCACGAGTGCCGGCCCGATCGTGTTCACGGCGAACACCGTCGCCATGGCCGTTGGGTCAAGGCTCCTGAGTGATTTCTCTGGCGACACGCCGGTTTGGTGGAGGATCCCGCTGGCGATCATGACGAGATCGGGAGGACCTACCCGCGCCACGGCTTCGGCTGCTGCGGCAATCGAAGTCTCGTCAGCCAGATCGATCTGCCCCGAGTGGATCGGACGAGAGAACGACGAGCCCGAGCGGGAGAACGCGAAGACCGTCCGGCCCCCCCCTTCGGCCGCGAGCGCATCGACGAGGGCGCGGCCGATACCGCCGGAGGCGCCGATCACCACCGCGCCGGTCATTTCAGAGCGCTCCCGCTGCGTTTGGGCTGGTCGGAATAGCGCGTGATCGTGCTCGCAGAACGCGGCTCTGCCGAGGCGGGAAGTCCGACACCGGCAGGCACCAGTTCGAACTTCGATATGAAGCGCCTGGATTGGACCGTCCTCGCCCCTCCGTTGACGTTACCGACGCCGTAGGCGCGCGCGGGAGCGGCCCCACACATCATCCCCAACGCCTGGTTCATCCGCCGCGCGTTCCATCTCGGTTTCGTGCGTTCCGCGCGATGGCGGCACGGACGAGCTGCTTCGTCTACGAGAATCAAACCAAACCGCATCCCGCGGAGGATGCCAAATCACGAGGGCCTGTTTGATCCCGGCCTCGGCCGACGCGTCGCACCTTCCTCGAAGGCTGCCGCAGATCATTCCGTGTGCCCACTCCGGTCGTGCGTCACGGACAGCGCTCCCGAGCGATCAGGATTTGCCGGGTGCAAAGCGTCTGAACATTGGCTCCGCACGGAACTAAAGTTGAATTCTCTCAGTCGAAAGTATGATCTATCCTCTTGGTCCCAATGGCGTGAGAGTTGGCGCTTCCCGGGAGAGGTTTTTTATCTGGACGAACGATGTGTTTCGCGGCCTGGAATGTCGTCATCGAAACCATTTATGCAGCAGCGTCCGCGCCAGACCGTTGGCCGGACGCACTTCAGGCAATTGCTGAACTGCTGGATTCACGAGGCGTGCTGCTTCTGTACCAGCACCGGAACCACCGATTCGGAGCGATCGTCTCGCCGACGCTCGCATCGATGCTGCAGGAATACCAGCAGAGCTGGCAGCACCTCGACGTCCGCGCCGATCGGGTCTTCCAAGCCATTGCCAACGGTCACCGCGACGTACAGGCCGACCATCAGCTCTTCACCGCCGATGAGATCGCCACCCTGCCGATCTACCAGGATCTCCTGCTGCACCACGGCAATCCTCTGGGGCATGGCGGTGCCGGTCTCGCCCTATCCGGAGGTGAGCGTGATCCTTTCGTTGCTGCGGGATCGGGACAAACCGGCCTATTCCGATGCACTGCAGGAGCAGCTCTTCGCGCTCAGCCGGCATGTGGAGCATAACCTGAGTCTGTCGATCCGGCTCATGGATGCCGAGGCCGAGCGGATCGGCTTCTCGCGGGCGCTGGACCGGATCGATTGCGGCGTCTTCGTCCTCGCCGGCGATCGCCAAGTTCTCTTCGCCAACCAGACGGCGCAGGACTTCGTTGGCGGCGGCCTCTCAATCGTGGCGGGGCGGCTCGAACTCGGCGACGGGGCGGTCCGGCGTGCTCTGGCCCAGCAACTCGGCCGCGTCGAGAATGGCGGTGCCGGAGACGGGCGTGTCGGCCCGGCGCTGATCCTGCCCAACGGCGATCGAAGCCTGATTCTTCAGATCGTCCCGCTCCAGACGACGATCGAGGGGCCGGCCCTTCAGACGGCGAGCGTCATCGTCCTTGTGACCGATCAGGCGCAGAGCTGCCCGTTCTCGACCCGGCCGTCGTTCGCGACCTGTTTCACCTGACCCTGGGCGAGGCGCGGCTGGCCGCCCTCGTCGGATCCGGGCGGCGCTGGCCGATGCGGCGGTCACCCTCGGTATTACGGAGAACACCGCCCGCACAGTCCTGCGCCGGGTCTTCGAGAAGCTCGGCGTGGCCCGCCAGAGCGAGACGGCCGCTCTGATGAGCAAGCTGTTCATGCTGCGGCAGCATCCGGGATCGCAGGCGCCGCGGCCGTGACGGCCGGGTGGTTCCTGGGCCGGGGCGACTATTCCATGGTGGGCATGACGAAATCGGCGCCGGCTCGGATGCCGGTGGGCCAGCGGGTCGTGATGGTCTTCAGGCGGGTGTAGAAGCGCACCCCCTCGGGGCCGTGCATGTGATGGTCGCCGAACAGCGACGCCTTCCAGCCGCCGAAGGAGTGAAACGCCATCGGCACCGGGATCGGCACGTTGATGCCCACCATGCCGACCTCGATCCCGTGCGCGAACTCGCGCGCGGCGTCGCCGTCACGGGTGAAGATTGCGGTGCCGTTGCCGAATTCGTGCTCGTTGATGAGCCTGGCGGCGGTCGCGTAGTCCGGCGCCCGGGTGATCGCCAGGACGGGTCCGAAGATTTCCTCCTTGTAGATCGACATCTCGGGCGTGACCTGGTCGAACAGGGTGCCGCCGAGAAAATAGCCGCCCTCGTAGCCCTGCAGGCTCAGTCCGCGTCCATCCACGAGGAGCTCAGCGCCCTCGGCCACGCCGGCATCGATGTAGCCGCTGACCTTGTCGCGGTGGACCTGCGTCACGAGAGGACCCATCTCCGAATCGGGATCGGTGCCGGGTCCGACCTTCAGTGCCCGCACTTTCGGGATCAGCCTGGCCACCAGGGCGTCGGCGGTCTTCTCGCCCACCGGCACGGCCACCGAGATCGCCATGCAGCGCTCGCCGGCCGAACCGTAGGCCGCGCCCATTAGCGCATCGACCGCCTGATCCATGTCGGCGTCCGGCATCACGATCATGTGGTTCTTGGCGCCGCCCAGGCACTGAGCGCGCTTTCCGTTGGCCGTCGCCGTGGCGTAGATGTACCGGGCGATCGGCGTCGAGCCGACGAAACTGACCGCCGCGATGTCGGGATGGTGCAGGAGGGCGTCGACCGCCTCCTTGTCGCCGTGGACCACGTTGAAGACGCCGTCGGGCAGGCCGGCCTCCTTGAGCCAGGCCGCCACCAGCAGCGCGGGCGAGGGGTCGCGCTCGGAGGGCTTCAGCACGAAGCAGTTGCCGCAGGCCAGCGCGACAGGGAACATCCACATCGGCACCATGACGGGGAAGTTGAACGGCGTGATGCCGGCGACCACGCCGAGAGGCTGGCGCAGGGAATGGCTGTCGACGCGGGTGCCGACGTTCTCGGTGACCTCGCCCTTGAGGAGCTGCGGGATGCCCGTGGCGAACTCGACCACCTCCAGCCCGCGCTGGATCTCGCCGCGGGCATCGGAGAGCACCTTGCCGTGCTCGGCGGTGATGAGGGCGGCGAGCTCGTCGGTCCGTGCTTCGGCGATGCGCAGGAAGGCGTTGAGGATGCGGGCGCGTCGCAGTGGCGGAGTCAAGGCCCAGTCGCGCGCGACCGCCTTGGCCGCAGCCACCGCCGTGTTCACGTCCGCAGCGTCGGCGAGGGCGACCCGACCGGTCTCCTCTCCGGTGGCCGGATTGAAGACGGGAGCGTGGCGCGGGCCGGTGCCTGCGACAAGTTGGCCGCCGATGAAGTGGGAAATCGCGGTGGGCATCGAGGATCCTGACGGACGAGAGGCGAAAAGAGTTCAGGCGGCGCGGGCGATGGCGTCGCCGAGGATCGACGCCATGGTGTCGATCTGGTCGCGCTCGACGATGAGCGGCGGCGACAGGGCGATGATGTCACCGGTGACCCGTATGAGCAGGCCGCGCTCGAAGCAGTCGACGAAGACGTCGTAGGCGCGTGCGCCGGGTGCTCCCGGCCGCGGCGCCAACTCGATGCCGGCGACGAGGCCGATGGTGCGGATATCGATGACGTGTTTTGCGCCGCGCAGGTCGTGCATGGCGCCGGCCCAGTCCTCGGCGAGCCCGGCCCCGCGGGTGAGCAGGCCCTCCTGGGCATAGATGTCGAGGGTGGCGAGGCCTGCCGCGCAGGCCACCGGGTGTCCCGAATAGGTGTAGCCGTGGAACAGCTCGATCACCGCCTCGGGGCCGTGCATGAGCGCGTCGTGGACGCGCCGCGCGCAGAAGACCGCGCCCATCGGCAGGGTGCCGTTGGTGAGCCCCTTGGCGGTGGTGACGAGGTCCGGGACCACGCCGAAATAGTCGGTGGCGAAGGGGGTGCCGAGGCGGCCGAACCCGGTGATGACCTCGTCGAAGATCAGCAGGATGCCGTGCCGGTCGCAGATCGCGCGTAGGCGCTCGAGGTAGCCCGTCGGCGGCAGCAGGACTCCCGTGGAGCCGGCAACCGGCTCGACGATGCAGGCCGCGATGGTCTCGGCCCCGTGCAGGGCGACGAGGCGCTCGAGGTCGTCGGCCAGTTCTGCTCCGTGCGCGGGCAGGCCCTTCGAGAAGGCGTTGCGCTCGGGATCGTGAGTGTGGCGGAGGTGATCGACGCCAGGCAACAGCGGGAAGACGCGGCGGTTGTTGACGAGGCCGCCCACCGAGATGCCTCCGAAGCCGACCCCGTGATACCCGCGCTCGCGCCCGATCAGCTTGGTGCGCGTGCCCTGGCCGATGGCGCGCTGGTAGGCGAGCGCGATCTTCAGGGCGGTGTCCACCGACTCTGAGCCGGAACCGGTGAAGAACACCCGGTCGAGGCCCGCCTCCGGACCACCCGGCGCGATGGCGGCGAGGCGCTCGGCGAAGTCGAAGGCCGCCGGATGGCCCATCTGGAAGGAGGGCGCGAAATCGAGGGTGGTGAGCTGGCGCTCCACGGCGGACGCGATGCCCTGGCGCCCGTGCCCGGCATTCACGCACCAGAGGCCTGCGGTGCCGTCGAGGACGCTGCGCCCGTCCGTGGCCGTATAGTGCATGCCCTTGGCCGAGGCGAGCAGGCGGGGCGCGGCCTTGAACTGCCGGTTGGCCGTGAACGGCATCCAGTAGGCGTCGAGCCCAGGGGCATTGGCGGCGTGGTGATGATCCATGGCGATCCTCCCGTGGGGACGTCTATGGACCCGGAGGAGGCGCCGATTGCGCGCGGCGAACAAGTCCTTTTCTTACCGCCGCGATGTCCTTGAAAAGATGGGGCTGCCAGGAGCAATGTCGGTGAATCTTGAACATCCCTAACAGGGCGGCCCGCCCGAAGGGCGACACCAGGGGATTCGATGAGCATTGATCTTGGCGCGCGCCTGCGCACCATCCGCACGCTGCATGGCCTGTCGCAACGGGCGCTCGCCAAGCGCACCGGTGTGCCGAACTCGACGATCTCGCTCATCGAATCGAATGGCGTGAACCCCTCGGTCGGCGCACTCAAGCGCATCCTCGACGGCATTCCCATCGGCCTGTCCGAGTTCTTCGCCGTGGAGCCGGAGCGCCCACGCAAGGCATTCTACCGGGCCGATGAACTCACCGAGATCGGCAAGGGACCGATCTCCTACCGGCAGGTGGGGGACAACCTGTTCGGGCGCGGCCTGCAACTGTTGAAGGAGCGCTACGAGCCCGGGGCCGATACGGGCCGGGTGCCCTTGGTCCATGAGGGCGAGGAGGGCGGTATTGTCTTGTCCGGCCGCCTGGAGGTGACGGTGGATGCCGAACGCCGCATTCTGGGACCCGGCGACGCCTATTCCTTCGAGAGCCGCCGCCCGCACCGCTTCCGCTGCGTCGGCCCGACCGCCTGCGAGGTGGTGAGCGCCTGCACCCCGCCGACCTTTTGAAGCGACCGGCTGCGGGTTCGATCGCATCGGTCCATTGCGGCGCTGGCCTCCCGCGAGCCATCTGGTATACCAACTCGAGACGAAGGCTCGGAGTGCCGCATGACCATCCTCTTCAGCCACGACGCCGCCCTCGGGCACCGGACGCCGCACGGGCATCCGGAGCGGCCCGAGCGGATGCAGGCTGTTAAGGAGGCGCTCGGCACAGAGGCCTTCGCGGCCCTCGACCGCCGGGCGCCGGAGCCCGCGAGCTTGGAGACCGTGGCGCTGGCCCATCCGGAGGAATGGGTGCGGGCGATGGTGGCGGCGGCGCCGAGCGAGGGATTGGTCCACGTCGATTCCGACACGGTGCTGTCGCCCGGTACCATCGATTGCGTGTTGCGCGGCGTCGGCGCCGCGGTCGAGGGGGTCGATGCGGTGATGACGGGCCAAGCCCGGAACGCCTTCTCGGCCATGCGGCCGCCGGGGCACCACGCCGAGCGCACCCGCGCCATGGGCTTCTGCCTGTTCAACAACGCGGCGGTGGCCGCCCGCCATGCCAGGACAGTGCACGGCGTCGATCGCGTCGCCATCGTCGACTGGGACGTGCACCACGGCAACGGCAGCCAGGACATCTTCTGGGCCGACCCCTCGGTGCTGTTCTGCTCGACCCACCAGATGCCGCTCTATCCCGGCACCGGAGCAGTCTCGGAATCCGGCGATCACGACACGATTGTCAATGCGCCCTTGAAGCCCGGCGCCGATGGCGGGCGCTTCCGCGAGGCGTTCACCGCGCGTATCCTGCCGCGTCTCAAGGATTTCCGACCCGATCTGATCATCATCTCGGCGGGCTTCGATGCCCATTGGCGTGATCCCCTGGCCAACCTGATGCTGGAAGCGGAGGACTTCGCCTGGGCGACGCGCCAGGTTATGGAGATCGCGGAGCAGGCCTGCAACGGGCGCATCGTCTCCGTTCTGGAGGGCGGCTACGACCTGAAGGGTCTGGCCGAATCGACGGCCGCGCATGTCGCGGTGCTCATGGAGTCGTGAGGCGCAAGAGCCGATGGCTGCTTTCCCACCCGGGCTTTCCGCCGGGCGTGTCTGACCCACCTATGGGACGATGCTGAACGATCGCCGCCTCGCGCGCCTGACCGCCCGTGCTCTCCAGAACTCCCACGGGCGCCCAGGCCATGACCGCCCCGGGCTTCGCAAGATCGTCAGCTGGAACCTCCTGCGGCGGGTCGGCGCGAACGTCGCCGGCATCGCCGCGCTGATCGAGCGCGAGCAACCCGACCTCGTGCTGATGCAGGAGGCGACCAAGGATATCGAGGCCCTCCAGGCCAAGGTCGGCGGCCATTACGCCTGGGCGCAGATGCCAGGCCGCATCCACGGACTCGCCGTCTGGAGTCCGATGCCCTTCGCGACGCCGCCGAAGGCGATCGAACTGCCCGCGGGGGCGATGTTCGACCGGGTGAGCCAGGTGATCGATCTCGGCGAGTTCGGTGTCGCCAACGTGCACCTCTCGCACGGGCAGATGCTCAACAGGCGGCAATTGCGCTGCATCGAGCAGAGCCTGCCGGACCGGGCCGCCGTCATCGGCGACTACAATTTGGTCGGGCCGACCCTCCTGCCGGGGTTCCGCGATGTCGGCCCGCGCCTGCCGACCCACGCCATGGCGCGGGTGGTGCCCCTTCGGCTCGACCGCTGCCTGGTGCGCGGGCTGACCTGTCACGGGCGCAGCGTGCTGCCGCGGGGCGCTTCGGACCACCGCCCGATCATCGTGCATCTCGCCCCCACCCACGAGGTGATCCGGCGGGAGCCGGAGGAGCCGGAGCGCGTCAAAGGTATGGCAGGAGTAATCGGACGCCTGCGTCGCGCAGCCGGACGGGGAGACCGCGCCGGGACAGGTGCTCGCGCGTCAGCCGGACGTTCATCTTCTCCCGCATGAAGGCGTCGAGGTGCCGGGCGAGCCCGGAATCGTAGACCTCGACGTTCAGCTCGAAGTTCAGCCGGAAGCTGCGGGTGTCCCAGTTGGCACTGCCGATGAAGCACCAGGCATCGTCGATGACGAGGAGCTTGGCGTGGTCGAAGGGCGGGTCGTCGAGCCAGATCCGCACGTCGCTGCGCAGGAGCGGGTCCACGTGGGCTCGGGTCGCCCAGTCGACGACCGCATGGTCGCTGTCCATCGGGATGATGACGTCCACTGTCAGGCCGCGCAGGGCCGCCAGCGAGAGGGCGCTCACCAACACCTCGCTCGGCAGGAAATAGGGGGTCATCAGGCGGATGCTGGTCCGGGCGCAGGTGATCGCCTCGAGCACCACGAGCTCGATCTTGCGCAGGTCCGCGTCCGGGCCCGAGGTGACGACGCGGGCCTGCGTCTCGCCGCGGACGGGCAGCGGCGGGAACCAGGCCGGGCCTTCCAGCTCCTGGTCCATCACGAAGGCCCAATCGCTCGCGAAGGCCGCCGCGAGCTGGGCGACCACCGGCCCCTCGATGCGGAAATGGACGTCGCGCACCGGCTCGGGCGGACGGGCCGCCACCTGGTTCTCGTCGGCGATGTTGATGCCGCCCGTGAAGGCGAGCGCGCCGTCGATGATGAGCAGCTTCTTGTGGGTGCGCAGGTTCAGGAAGGGCATCCGCCACGGCAGCACCGAGTGCATGAAGCGGCCCACCGGCACGCCCCGGCGTCGAAGGCCGCCATAGACCGAGGCGAAGAAGTAGCCGCTGCCGATGCCGTCCACGAGGACCCGGACGGCGACGCCCCGATGATGGGCCGCCTCCAGGGCATCGAGGAAGGTGCGACCGATCTCGTCCTTGCGGAAGATGTAGCTCGACAGGGCGACCGAGTGCCGGGCCTTCCCGATGGCCTCCAGCATCGCGGGATAGACCGCATCGCCGTTGCGCAACGGCGCGATCCGGTTGCCCGCCTCGAGGGGAAGGGCCGTGATGCGCCGCACCGCCTGGTCCAGGGGCTGGAACCGCTCCGGCAGGACGGGCGCGGGCGCCTCGTTCTCCTCGCGTCGCGGGCTTGCCTGGGACGGCTTGATGCGGAGTTTCTGCGCCCGGCGGGTGACCCGGTTGACGCCGAACAGGGCGTAGAGCGCGCTGCCGAACAGGGGCGCCAGCCAGACCAGGCCGATCCAGCCGATGGCCGCCCCGACTTCGCGTTTGCGCAGGAGGACGTGGATGCTGACGAGGCCCGAAAGGGTGGCGCCGAGCACCCAGAAGACCTCGGTCCGGATCGACGTCAGGGCGCCGATCCATGAGAGCAATGCCTGTTCCAACGCCGCTCCCGCTCCGCGATCCCCCCGGGCCATACGCCAAGGTCCGCCCGAGCACCAAGCTGGGGCAACCGGATTTTGCGGCCAGGGACCGCGCGCCGGCCCATGGCGTCCTCGCCGATGATGGAGCCGCTGCCGCCGGCATTCGGTTCCCAAAACGGCGCATCTCCCGGGTGTTCGAAGGATTTCGCTGCGACTAAGCTGGATCTTGATCTTTGTGAAAGCGGATCGACTGTCGCGATCGTAATTCTAGCTCCAATATTCGACGAACAAAGCTTGGCAGCTCATGCAGAGGGAGGAGGCGGACATGGCCCGATTTTTCGAGGAGCGGGAACGCGCGGCCGAAATGCTGTTTGTCCGCGCCGAGGAGTCCCGGTTCCTGACGCATTGCCAGGGCGTCCGGTCTCTGGCGGGCTATGCCGCCGAGGCGCTCGGCGTCGACCAGCACAGCGCCACCGCCTATGCGGACGAACTGTTGGCCGCGGTGATCCAAGGGGTCCCGCAGCAGGACCTCGTGGAACGCGTCCGCGGCGATCTCGAAGCCAACGGCGTGGTCGCGGATCCCGCGATCCTGACCCATCACCTGAAGCGGCCGTCGGGCGACGGACCGCACGGGCCGCGCCCCGCCTGAGGCGCTACCGTCCTGTCCCGACGCGCTCGGTCGACCACGAGCGCTTGTCGAGGTCGTGAACTTCCGCGGCTCTCGGCGGTTGGGTCACGAAGCGCGACGGAACGGATGGATCGATGACCTCTTGGACCCGAATCCGTGCGGCAGCCTTGGGGCTGTGCCTCTGCGGTCCCGTTCACGCCGAGCCCCTCGCGCCGACGGGGGGCGCCGGCAACACGGGCGTCACGGCCCCGGGACGCGGACCCGGCGAGATTCCGGAGACCGGCGGCCCGACGTCGCGCCCGGCGCCCGCCATTCCGGGCAACCCGAGCCCCGCTTCCGTCCCCGGTTCCTCGCCGGGCGTGAACATCGGCGGTACGCCGACCAGCGGTCCCCCCGGCACCGGCGGCGCCGCGGGCGGTCCATCGATCGGCAATCAATAGACCGAGGCCGATGCGATGCTGACGGCGGCCGGCGGCGCGCCGCGGGGTGATCGCGATATCCACAGGATTGCGGTCTTGCGCCGAGTTCGCGATCGCACCGCGCTCCTGCCGGCACCGTCGCGGGTCCGAGATCCGGTCGGCGCGCAGAATGTCTCTTTCCCAGGAAGGATTTGTCGATTTCGCCGCCGCGCCGCGCGGGTTTCGCGCGCCCTCGCCGCGCGCAATGCCGGCGGGGATTTCTATCCGTAATGGATCCTACGCGATCACAAATGTTAAATTAGAATTCGATGGTTAATCAAACCTCTATTAACCTTTCAAAGTTTAGTGATTCCCATGACCGGAGTTCAATTTATCGCCGCTAATTCCAGGTCATCCGATATTTTCCTAATCCAGAGCGAAAAGCGCGATGACGATCTACTACGTCGACTCCTCCTTCACCGGCGGATCGAACAGGAGCGGCCTGTCGGCCGACGCGCCCCTGACCAGCCTGGAGGCGGTCAACAAGCTCAAGCTTCAGGCCGGTGACACCGTCGCCTTCAAGGCCGGCACCGCCTACACCGCCTCGGCGGCCGGCACGGGCGCCCTGAACATCACCGCCTC
>NZ_LMMZ01000039.1 GCF_001422885.1 Methylobacterium sp. Leaf104
CGTGCCGCTGCTGCCGAGAGCGCCGATCAGACCGACGAAGTCCGTCGAGGTCCGGGCGATGGTCAGGCCGGAGACGGTGTGCCCCGCCCCGTCCAACCCGCCCGTGAATGGTGCCGAGTTCGTGCCCACGGGCACGAAGCCGCCCGCCCCCCAGATGCCGGAGGCATCGGTGCCGGCGGTCGCGCCCGCGTCGAGGTCGTGGGTCAGGCGGTACGCGGCACCGAGATTGGCCCCCATCAGCTGGAGCTGGTACAGGTTCGAGACCGGGATCACCCCGTTCGCCGCGGGGGCGGCCTGCCCGCGCAGCATCGGCCGCAGGTCGCCCACCTGGTACCACACCCCCGCGAAGTCGAAGCCCGCATAGGCGCTCGCCGTGCGCGCCTGCGCCGTGGTCAGCCCCCTCGCGCCGGTGGTGTTGCCGTTCACCCCCGCGCTCCGCCCCGTGGTCTGCGTGTCCCAGTAGGTGTTCGTCAGCGTGCCGCCGGCGTTGAAGCCGACCAGCCCGCCCACGATGCCAGTGCTGCCGTTGCCGGTGACGGCCCCGGTGGCGGAGGCGTTGCTCACCGTGCCTCCGTTGTTGACGCCGACCAGCCCGCCCACGTTGACGCCGCTGCCGGTGATGGCCCCGGTGGCGGAGGCGTTGCTCACCGTACCACCGCCGGCGTTGGAGCCGACCAGCCCGCCCACGCTGTTGCGGCCGGAGACGCTTCCGCCGAGCAGGCCGATATTCGTCNAGGCGTTGCTCACCGTACCACCGCCGGCGTTGGAGCCGACCAGCCCGCCCACGCTGTTGCGGCCGGAGACGCTTCCGCCGAGCAGGCCGATATTCGTCACCGTGCCGCTGCTGCCGAGAGCGCCGATCAGACCGACGAAGTCCGTCGAGGTCCGGGCGATGGTCAGGCCGGAGACGGTGTGCCCCGCCCCGTCCAACCCGCCCGTGCCGCGACGACCGCGGCCTCTCCATCGTGGTCTCCGAGCAGGTGNCGTGCCGCTGCTGCCGAGAGCGCCGATCAGACCGACGAAGTCCGTCGAGGTCCGGGCGATGGTCAGGCCGGAGACGGTGTGCCCCGCCCCGTCCAACCCACCCGTGAAATGGACCCCGGACGTGCCCACGGGCACGAAGCCCTGCCCGCCCCACCAAGTGGCGGTGCCGGAGGCGTCGATGTCGTCGGCGAGTTGGTAGCGCGCTGCGCGGTGGCCCGCCGAGGTACCCATGCCTTGCAGGCCGTAGACGTCGCTCAGCCGGTACGGCTCGGCGCTCGTGCCGTCCCCGCCCGCCGCGCGCAGGAAGCTCGCCCCGCCGGCGATCCGGAAGTCCGCCGAGGCGAAGCCCGGCAGCATGGCCGCGTTCTGCACCCAGCCGCCCGAGTCCAGGCTGAAGCGGGCGACCGACAGGTCGGCCGTGGCCGTGGCGTTCGTTCCCGCCTGCAGGGTGAGCCCGCCCGCCGGGGCGCTGATCGCCCCGTCGATCGTGATGTTCCCCGCCGCCTGCAGGGTGAGCGTCGCCCCGCTGTTCCACGTCAGCGGCGCCGCCACGGTGATGGTGCCGGCCTGCGCGCCGGCGCTGCCCGCGGCTCCGGTCGAGACCGTGACGTTGGCGTTGCCCAGCGCCGTCAGCAGCGTTCCGGCGTCGATGACCGAGCCGGCACCCGTGGCCGTGAACCCGGACTGGTTGCTGTCGGGCGCGTTCGAGATGGTGATGTCGTAGGGGTCGAGCAGCAGCGTGCCGAAGGCGCCCTTGGCCGCGCTCAGGTTCGTGAAGCCGGTGTAGTCGAGCACGCCCCGGCTCGACACCTCCGCCTGTCCGCCGTTTCCGCCCTGCGCCCCGCCCCGCCCCGCGCCTCGATCCGGCCGGCGAACCGCGTCGCCCGATCCGACCACACCACCACGTCGCCGCCGTCGCCCCGCTCCCGCGCCTCCGCCCGGATCGTGCTTGCCGCATCCACGCTCACCCGCTCGGCACGGGCCAGCGGACCCTGCCCGAGTCGGCCGCCGCCCAGGCGCACCACGCCGCCGCCGGTCGCGCCCGAGGCCTCGATCAGCGCCGCCTGCGTGGCGATCGCCGGCGCAGTGGCCACCACGCGCCCGCCCCGGCCCGCGCGGCCCTCCGCCAGAACCCGCCCCGACAGCGCGAGGCTGTCGCCCGCCTTCAGCCGCGCCCGGCCGCCGGCCGCGCCGGACACATCGACGGTGCCCGCCACGTCGAGCCGCCCGCCGCCGATCCGCACCCGGCCGCCCGCCTCCGGCCCCGCCCCCGAGGCATCGAGCCGGCCCGTGGCGGTCACCGCCACCGCCCCCTCGCCGCCCGAGAGCGTGATGCTCCCGTTGCGCCCCGAGACCGAGCGCGCCTCGACCACCCCCGACAGGTTCACCGCCTGCCGCGCCATGTCCCGCGCGGCGGCCGCGCTCAGCGTCACCGACCCGCCATCCGCCGAGATCGTCCCCGAGTGCCTGACCAGAGCGCCGCGCTCCTTGGCCTCCGTCGGCACCGCAACTTGCAAAAAACCGTCGCCCGAGAGGTCCAGCGTCGCCCGCTCGCCCGCTCGCCCGCTCGCCCGCTCGCCCGAACCGAGCCCGACCCGGCCCATCGGCACCTGGATCGTGCCGGTGTTCGTCACCTGTCCGCCGATCAGCGCCGCGTAGCCGCCGCGCCCGATCGTGATCGCCCCGTGGTTCGTCACCGGCGCCGAAGCGCCCGAGCCGCGGAACTGCCTCCGGCCCGCCTTGAAGTCCTCGTTGGTGATACCGAGCGAGGAGGCGACGAAGTCGGCCGCGTTGACCTGTCCCGAGCCCGTGATCGTCACGCCGTTGGGGTTGACGAGGTAGACCTGCCCGTTGGCGTTGAGCTGCCCGGCGATGGTCGAAGGGGTTGCGCCCGTCACCCGGTTGAGGATCGCCGCGCCTGCGTTCGGCTGGTGGATATCGACCCGGTGGCCCTGGCCGATGGAGAAGCCCTGCCAGTCGACGATCGCGGTCTGGCTCGACTGCCGGATCGCCAGAGTCCCGCCCTGGGGCGTGCCGATGCCAACGCTGCCCGAGACCACCTGCCCGCCGGTCGGTAGCGGCTCGGCCCGGGCCGCGGCGAGGCCGACGCCGACCAGGGCGGTCGAGGCGCGCAGGGCGGTGAGGCGCGCGCGGGCGCGGAGCGGGGCGGAGGGGGCCATGGCGGGGTCTCCGTCAGAACTGCAGGGCGACCGTGACGGTCAGGCGGCTGTCGTCGGGCAGCCCGGCCGAGCTCGACCGTGGCCGCCGCGTTGTTGAAGCTGGAGGACGGCGCTGCGGCGAGCCGCACGCCCGCCCCGTAGGCGGCGGCGCGGGTCATCGGCCGCTCCAGGGCGGTCGGGCGCTGCTGGCGGGTCAGGCCGAAGGCGCCGAACAGGTAGGGGCTGATCACCACCGCGCCGGGCATTTCCTGCGCCGGCGGCAGGCCGCGGCCGAGCTGGGCCGGCAGCGAGACCAGCCCGAACGGCGGGGTGACGGGCTCCACGAAAGGCGCCTGCAACTCGGCGCGCACGACGAAGCCCTCGTCGCCCTGGAGCAGGCCGGCATCGAAGCTCGACAGCCCCGAGAGGTTGGCCAGCCCGATCTGCTCGGAGCGCGGCAGGGCCTGGTTGAACGCCGTCTGGGCGCGGGCGCGCAGGTCGAGGGCGAGGTGCTCGGCCAGCGGCTGCGTCACGGCCAACGCCGCCTCCAGCTTCTGGAAATCCGGCCGCACGCCGAGCCGCGACAGCGGCGCCAGCGCCGAGCCCGTCGAGACCGAACGCGGCCGACAGCCGCCCGGTGAGGACCGCGCCGCTCGGCGCGAACCAGACGAGATCGCCGCCGATGCGGGCGATGCGCAGGCGGTCGTGGGTGAGCGGCGCCGCGACTGGGGTGAGGACGTCGACGCGCTCCTCCTGCGCATCGAAGGCGGCCTCCCCGTTGAGGGTGAGGGCGCGCGCGCGGACCAGGGGATAGCGCAGCCGGGCGGAGGAGCGCGCGAAGGTTGAGGCGATGCCCAGCGTGCCGGGTCCGGCGCGGGGCGGTGCGGGCCTCGGTGGTCTCGAGGTTCAGGGTCAGCCCGTCGGTCCCGAGCGGCAGGATCAGGCCGAGGGCCAGCGCGCGGTTCCTCGGCTCCCCGCTGAGGAAGCTGCGTTCGCCGCCGGTATAGGGCGCCCCCGAGGCGCAGAGGTACAGGCTCTCGCCGTTCCCGGTCGGCGCGTTGAGATCGAGGCCGGTGCCGAGGGTGTAGGTGCCGAGGCTTGCCGCCAGGACGTTGTCGGTGGTGATCAGCCCGGTGACGGGCTTGTAGCGGGCCTCGACCACCAGCACGGTGGCGCCGGGCCGGCGGCGAGCGTCGAGCGCAGCACGGTGCCGGGCGTGTCGCCGGCCAGGAGCACGCGGCGCTCGATCTCGGCCAGGGTCAGGCCGGGGCGTCCGGCGAGGGGGGCGAGCACGGCGGCGATGCGGTCGCGGATCTCGCCCGGCAGGGCCGTGGTGTCGATGCGCTCGATCTGCCCGTCGATGACGAGGAATCGGACCGTGCCGCCGTCCGTCAGGCGCTGGGCGGGCAGGACGACCCGCACGAGGGCGAAGCCCTGGGCGGCTTAGGCCCGTTCCAGTTCGCCCGGGGCGGCGAACAGGTCGGCGACGGTGACGGCGCGGCCGGACAGGCGGGCGGCGAGGTCGCCGGCGATGGGCCCGGGTGCCGGCCGGTCGCCCTCGATGTGCAGGCGTCCGACGCGCAGGGAGAGGCGCTCGGCACCGGCCGGGGCCGCCGGGCCGATGCCGTCGGGAATGGCGAGGCCGCCGCCGCTGCGCTGGAGCGGCGGGCTGAACGAGGGCGGGGTGATCTGCGAGGCGGTCTGCGCCCGGACGGGGCCGCCGAGCGGCAGCCCCGACAGGACGAGGGCGACGACGGCGCGCTGGAACGACGGGCTCACCGGGCTGGCCGCTCAGCGCAGGTCCGCGGGCACGCGATCCCGCCGCAGGTCGTCATCCAGGCGCACCATCACCGATCTCCTCTGCGCCCGTTCCCGCATGGCCGGGGCCGGACGGGTCCAGCGCCCCTGCGCGGTTCCACGCCGCCTCCGCAGGCCGGCGGGCCCGGTCTCGGGTTTGTCAGTCCGGATCGCAAGAGCAGGGCGTCTCTATAGCATAAACACGAGGATAAACCGCCGGACAATACTGGGATTATCTTGATCGGAAACCGCGTCTCAGAATTCAATCGGCCTGGACGAATTTTCCATCGTCGCCGATCCGGAGGGCGCTAGGCTCGCCGCCGTAGCGAAGGACGGCTCGACATGAACCCTGAAGCGGAGACGGAGCCCGACGAGGTCGGGGCGGGCACCGCAGCCACCCCCGAACCGATCCGCCTGCGAGTCGACCGGCACAGCCATCCCGATCCCGCCGTCCGGGCGCGGGTGTGGCAAGCGGCGACCTCCGTCTCGATGGAAACCACGCTCGCATCTGGCGACCTCGACGGGTTTGAGGGCAGCGTCGGCGTCCATCCCGTCGGGGCGTTCCTCGCGGTCGATCTGTCGCTGGCGCCCGCGACGCTGGTGCGCGGGCCGAGCAGCCGCGCGCTTTGGAAGCACGACCACATCATCGCCGATTGCATCGTGTCGGGGCGCATGCACGGGCATGTCGGCGGCCGTCCGGTGGACCTGCGCGCCGGGGATTGCCTGCTGGTCGACCTGAAGGGCGGGATGCACCTGCGGGTCGACCACATGCGGCTCGTCGGCCTGATCATGCCGCGGGCGGTGTTCCAGGCGGCGGCGGGGGAGGCGGTCGCGGTCGACGGCGTCGTGTTCGCGGCCGGCGGCCCGGCGGGACGGGTTCTGGGCTCGCTGCTGACGTCGCTGGCCGCCCAGGCGGAGGGCATCCCCGACCGTGCCGCCCTCGCCCTGGCGCGGGCCGTGGTCGGGGTGACGGCGGCGTTCGTGGCGCCCGAGCGGACCTTGCCGGGCGGCGCGGCATCCGACCGGGGCCCGGTCGCCCTGCCGCCCCTGGCACAGCTGCGGCGCTTCATCGACCGCGAGGCGGCACGGCCGGAATTCGGCGTCGATAGCCTGTGCACGCAATTCGGGCTGTCGCGCTCGATGCTGTACCGCGTGTTCGCCCCCGACGGCGGGGTGGCGGCGGTGATCCGGCGGCGACGGGCAGCCCTGGCGGTGCGGCTGTTGACGCAGCCGGACGCCTCACAGCTCTCCATGGCCGGGGTGGCGCGCGCGAGCGGGTTCGGGACCGAGCGCAGTCTGCGCAACGCGCTGCACGAATTCTACGGCGCGTCGCCGCGCACGATCATGCGCGAGGGGATCGAGGCCGAGACGCGGGACGAGGCGGCGGCGGTGGCGATCAGTCGCCTGTTCGACGACCTTTAGCGGGCTGAAGAGCGGCGCACCGGAAAGGCGAGACGCAAAGTCGGAGGCGATATGTCCGTGATTCAGCCGCAGGTTCTTGGCTGGCCGTCGCGTCGTTCGGCACCGCCATCGACAGCGTCATGCACTCAGGCCCCTCACACGCTGGCGTGGAGCCCGCGCCCGATGGGGTGGTCGGGGCGGAGAGGGGCCGCTGGGTCGCTTCCGACCGTGCAGTGGACGTTCCGAGCGATCGCTTCGGCCTGCCCCCATTCCGTGGCTCCGGTTTGAGGGGCGTTCATCGCCGGTGGCGTAACGATGGTGCGATGAGCGAGCGGCGTTGGGCCGTTCGACTCTCGGGATTCGCGTCAATTCCGAACCGGACGAGTGCCTCGTTGGCCGCGTGTTGCCGCGCGACCTCTTGGTGGTCGCGGCGAGACCCGACCTCGCCCGGTCCAACGGAGGCTGCTCCGTCTCGGCCGTCGTCCGGTGGGGTCGGAGACCACCTGGCTTGGCGGATCAGAACGCCGACCGGCCACGCAGCGATGGCGATCGAGCCGGTGCTCGGCCTTTTCTGCGATCCGAGAGCCATGCCGATGGTCCGCCCCCGGAGCGCAGCATCGTGCGCACCGTGTCCCGTGCTGCAACGACCGTCATTTCGCGCATGAAAACGGCGAGGCTTTCGCCCCGCCGCCGGTCGTCTCTAGGGGTCGATGACTCAGTGGCGTGGGCCACCCGAGGTCTGGCCGTACTGCTGGACCACGAAGTTCGGCTGGTTGGCATTGCCTTCCCGGGCCGAGTCATGGCCGTGGCGGTAGGCGATCGATCCGGTGGTGATGGCGTCGTAACGACGGACCTCGCGGCCACCAGGCGCCGTCACAGTAGCGATGCCAGCGGGAGCAGTGTAACTCTGCGCGAGGGCGGGCGAAGCAATCGCGCTGACGCTCAGGACAAGAGCAGCGATAGCAGAAGAAAGACGCGTGTTCATGGCACAATCCACTTGGGTTTGCGCGGTCTCCGTCGAATGGCGGTGGGCCGTGACTTGCTCGGTGACGTTGATCTAGGCCTGCCTTGGCTGGAACGCCGTGCTATTTGGCACGATCTCAGCGAGCCGAAGTTTTGTGAGCAGGAGTCCGGCGCCATGATCCGTCCACGAACGACCATGCTCTCCTCCGCTGCGCCCCATGCCCCGGAAATCCTCTCCGCGCCGCCTTGGCAGGACACCATCGTGCCGATCGCCGAGGCGCTGCTGAGCCTCGTTTCGGCCGTCGAGAATGGGCCTACGGCTGGGCCCGCGGTGAAAGCCTTTCAGGCCGCGATCCGCCGGAAGGGTGAGGAAGCCTCGGCAGCGGGCGGGCGCGAAGCCATGGAGTCCGCGCTGCGGATCGTCGCCGATGCCGCTCAGGATCGCGCTGAGCGGCGGGACCGCATCATCGGTCAGGCTTGGGCCGGTCTGCACGACTGGCGGCCTGAGGGGCGCCAGCCGTGACGTCCTCAGTATCCGTCGTAGAAGCGTCGCGGACGGTCGTAATCGTAGCCGCCCCGGCGGCCATAGCCATCGCCAAAAGCCCGTACCTCGTAGAGGCGGCGAGGCCCACCGTAGCCACCATAGCCGTAGCCGCGGTCGTTCGGGCGGCAACGGCCCCACGGATTGGGATAGAAGCCGGGGCCGCAGCCGCCGGCCACGAACTCGATCGCGGCCTCGCCGCGGACCACTTCGGAGGGCTCGAGCGACAGGGGAGCGGCCTGTGCGGAGGTCGCCAGACCAAGTCCGGCGGCCATCACCGCGGCTATCCCGAAGATCTTTACGCGCACCATGACCTGCACCTCGTTGGCGCCCGATCCCGGCTCGATCCCGATCGGCGCGATCAGAAGCTGCGCCTGACCTGCTGAACCGCTCCTGACGTCCGCCGCGGCGTTCCGTTCAGGCAATGGCAGGCCGTGATGGGCAGGGGTTCTCGGGAGCCGGACGCGCGAGCCTGACATCGCGGGCATCCTGGACACGGAGGCACTTCGGTCGCTCCTGCCCGCACCATTCCGGCGATGGTCACCGGCCGGCGGGATACCGTGGCTGAACGCTTCGCACGGGGAGATCTCGATCCCGCGGCGGTCAGCCGTGGGACGTCGGCCCATTCTCGACCTAAAAGCTGTTTTCTTGGAACCAATCGGTCAGTCGGCAATCTCGCGCCGCGCCAATCATATGGTTAGTAAAAAGATAATACTTTCCTCGATGATCTGGAGCTTCATCAATCTGATCCGAGTGTTGCGCGTCTGCACTAGTGCTCAGGTCTGCCCTGTCTGTAAGGTCTCCTCATACCGCACCACGAGTTCCCAGGTAGACCCACCATGATCAAGACGCTCATCCTCGCCAGCGCCGCGACCGCTCTCCTCGCTGGCGCCGCTTCGGCCGCTGATCTGCCGCGCCGCGCTGCGCCGCCGGTCTTCGTGCCGGTGCCGGTGTTCACCTGGACCGGCTTCTACGCCGGTTTCAACGCCGCCGCTTCGGCCGCTGATCTGCCGCGCCGCGCTGCGCCGCCGGTCTTCGTGCCGGTGCCGGTGTTCACCTGGACCGGCTTCTACGCCGGTTTCAACGCCGGCTACGGCTTCGACGTCGGCAACAACAACGGCTCGACCGCCGTCGTCGCCACCGGCGCGTCCGGCGTGTTCCTGCCGGGCACGGCCGCTGCGACCAGCCCCTAYGGCGCCGGTGTCGGCGGCCTGCAGGCCAGCGCAGTCGGTCCCGTCGGCGCCATCGCCTACCCGGGCAACTCGTCGAACGACGGCTTCACGGGTGGTGGCCAGATCGGCTACAACTACCAGTTCACCCCGGGCTCCGGCGTCGTCGTGGGTATCGAAGCCGACGCCCAGTACGTCGACTTCGGCCGCAACCGTAACCAGGCGCGTTCGCTCTACGGCATCCCGAACCCCGACCTGACCTTCGTCAACCCGAACGGCATCTCGAGCCTCGACTTCTTCGGCACCGTGCGCGGCCGCCTCGGCTACGCCTTCGATCGCGTCCTGTTCTACGGCACCGGCGGCTTCGCCTACGGCGCCGGCAGCAACGAGCGCTCCTTCGGCGGCTTCCGCGGCAACGACAACTTCCGCACCGGCTACGCCGCTGGCGGCGGCATCGAGTACGCCCTCCCGACCGACTCGTTCCTGAACTTCTTCCGCTCCTCGGCCGTCACGCTGAAGGTCGAAGGCCTGTACGTGAACCTCGATCGCAACAACGCCAGCGACGTGTTCGCCGTCTCCAACAGCACCGGCCTGCAGTTCCGCACCGGCACCGGCTACGCCGCTGCCGTCGGCACCAACCGCCGCGGCGAGACCGAGTTCGCCGTCGTCCGCGCCGGCCTGAACTACAAGTTCGGCTCGTACTANCCCGGCCGCCCGCGCGGCCGAGGGGTCGCGGCGTCGGCCCCCCTGGCACGGGTAAGACCCTGATCGCCCGCGCGGTCGCCGGCGAGGCCAACGTGCCGTTCTTCACCATCTCGGAGTTCCGCACCGGCACCGGCTACGCCGCTGCCGTCGGCACCAACCGCCGCGGCGAGACCGAGTTCGCCGTCGTCCGCGCCGGCCTGAACTACAAGTTCGGCTCGTACTAAGCCGACATTTCGGGTCTCGAAACGGGGAAGCCCGGCCGCAAGGCCGGGCTTCTTCCGTTTGCGGATCCCCGCCGCGCGACAATCCTGCGCGGACGCACCGGAGAAACGCCCAATGAAAAAGCCCGGCTCGACGCCGGGCTTTTCGATGTCGGGCCTCCGTCGGAGCCGCCTGCCGGCAGGCTCTCAGGCGCTGGCCTGGATCCAGCGGGACAGATCGCCCTTCGGCGCCGCACCGACCTTCTGGCTCGCGAGCTGGCCGTCCTTGAAGATCAGCAGCGTCGGGATCGAGCGGATGCCGTACTGGGCGGCGATGCCGGGATTCTCGTCGACATTGACCTTGGCGATCTTCACCTTTCCCTGGAGATCCGCGGAAATCTCTTCGAGGGCCGGGCCGATCTGGCGGCAGGGGCCGCACCACTCGGCCCAGAAATCCACTACGACCGGCTCCGCGGACTGAAGGACGTCCTGCTCGAAGCTCGCGTCGGTCACTTTCACCGTCGCCATGGGGAAACTTCCTTTCCGGTTCCGCACCTGCGGAACCACCTCTTCGCTGTCATCGCGCTGCGAGACCGTGCGCTGAAGGCGAGAGTTGGCGATGGCGGGGGGAACGGTCAAGGCATCCTGCGCCGCAAGCAGGGCTGACATCGCCCAGGAACGCGGATTGTCCACGCCCGCGCGCCGCGGCGATCGATCCGGCCTCGTCGCAGATCGGGCCTCGTCAAAGCGTGTCCGTCGCCCCATGTCCCTGTCGTCCCTGCTCCGGTGGGCCGCCCGGCCGGCCCATGGAGCTCGACCCGAAGCCGGTCTCGGGACCGGCATGGAGGAACACCCGACGTGAAGCGCAACCCGTACAGCCTGCTCGCTACCGCAGCCCTCCTCAGCCTCGGCACGGCCGTCCACGCGCAGGAGCCGGCGAGCGCCGAACCGAGGCAGCCCCGGGTCGGCGGCGAGGCCTTCGCGGCCCCGACCAGCCCGGCCACCGGAAACAGCCCGGCCGAGACGGAAGCGCCGAACGCGCCCTACAAACCGCTCCTGCCGAACCAGACCCGGGCGCCGAAACCGGAGGCCGCCACAAAGGTGAAGACCGAGGTGGTGGCCAAGGGCCTCGACAGCCCCTGGGCGATGGAGTTTCTGCCGGACGGCCGGATGCTCGTGACCGAGAAGGCCGGCAAGCTCCGGATCGTCGCCAAGGACGGCACGCCCGGTCCGGCGATCCCGGGCGTGCTGAAGGTGGACGCCCGCGGCCAGGGCGGCCTCCTGGATGTCGCCCTCAGCCCGAGCTTCCCGGCCGACCGGCGGATCTATCTCAGCTATTCCGAGCCGCGCGAGAAGGGCAACGGCACCAGCGTGCTCCGCGCCAAGCTGATCGAGGAGAACGGCGCCGCCCGCCTCGACGAGGTCAAGGTGATTTTTCGGCAGATGCCGACCTATGACGGCGACAAGCATTTCGGGTCGCGGCTGGTGTTCGCACCGGACGGCAAGCTGTTCGTCACGGTGGGGGAGCGCTCCGACAAGGTCACCCGCGTCCAGGCGCAGGACCTCACCAGCGGCCTCGGCAAGGTCTTCCGCATCGACACGGACGGGAATGCGCCCAAGGACAACCCGTTCTCCGGCGGCGAGAAGGCCAGGCCCGAGATCTGGTCCTACGGACACCGCAACGTGCAGGCGGCCGCCCTCGACCCGCAGGGCCGGCTCTGGACCGCCGAACATGGCCCCAGGGGCGGCGACGAGTTGAACCGGCCCCGCCCCGGCGTGAATTACGGCTGGCCCGAGGTCACCTACGGCCTGGAATACAGCGGCGAGAAGATCGGCGAGGGTAAGACCCAGGCGGGCGGGACCGCGCAGCCGGTCTATTATTGGGATCCGGTGATCGGCCCCTCGGGCATGGCCCTCTATACCGGCGACGCCTTCCCGAGCTGGAAGGATGCCTTCCTCATCGGCGGTCTCGTCAGCGAGGGCATCGTCGCGGTGAAGCTCGACGGGGACAAGGTGGTGACCGAGGAGCGGATTCCTCTCCAGGACCGCATCCGCGACGTCCGGGTGGGCAGCGACGGTGCGGTCTACGCGGTGACCGAGGGAGCGGACGGCAAGATCCTGAAGCTGACCCCGGGCAGCTGAGCGCCCGACCTCGACCGGCGGCCGGGCGGCCCGGCCGCCGCCTTCAGGGATCGGGAAGCAGGCGGGGCCGGAGCCGCCCCAGCATCCGCCCGAAGGCTGCGGGCTCGTCGAGGGCGCGGGCCAGGACGAGCCCGCCCTGGATCGCCGCGACGGCCTCCTCGGCGAGGTCGTCCGCTGCCTCCGGCCCGTGTCCGACCCGCAGCAGGGCCTGGGCGAGGGCTTCGCGCCAGGCCTTGAAGTACCCGGCGATGCGCGCGGCGAAACGATCGCGCCCGTCCGTCAGGGCAAAAGCCCCGACGAGGCAGGCCCGTCCGCCCGAGCGGAAATAGGTATCGGTCTCGGACAGCATCCGGGCGATCGCCGCGCGCGGGTCGGCATCCGTCCGAAGGGGCGCGTAGATCCGGGTCTCGAACCACCCTTCGATCGCGGCGAGAACGGCCTCCGCCATCTCCGCCTTGCCCCCCGGGAAGGCGTGATAGAGGCTGCCCTTGCCGAGTCCCGCGCGCGCGCCGAGGAGCGCGAGGCTCGCGCCCTCGTAGCCGTATTCGCGGAAGACCTCGGCCAGGACGGGAATCGCCGCCCCGCGGATGCCCTCCCCCTGTCCCATGCCGAGGCCCCTAGAGTCCGAGGTCCGTCAGTCCCGGGTGATCCTCCGGCCGCGGTGCGGAGCGGTCCCAGTGGAACCTGCGCTCGGCCTCCGTGATGGCGAGGTCGTTGATGCTGGCATGGCGCTCACGCATCAGCCCATTCGCCTCGAAGGCCCAGTTCTCGTTGCCGTAGGCGCGGAACCATTGCCCGGACGCATCCCGGAACTCGTAGGCGAACCGCACGGCGATCTGGTCCTCGCCGTGCGCCCAGATCTCCTTGATCAGGCGGTAGTCCAGCTCGCGCGCCCATTTGCGCTGCAGGAAGGCCACGATGGCGGGCCGCCCGGAGAAGAATTCCGCCCGGTTCCGCCAGCGGCTGTCCGGCGTGTAGGCGAGCGCGACCTTCTCGGGGTCGCAGCCGTTCCAGCCGTTCTCGGCGGCCCGCACCTTCCGGATCGCGGTCTCGAGCGTGAAGGGCGGCAGCGGCGGACGCGATTCGGACATGACGGACACTCCCCGGCCCACGATCGACGCGACCGCGTTTGTACCGATCGGTACAAACGCGGCTTCGAAACGTCAAGCGTGCCCGAGCAATGTCAGCCAGGCGATGGTCGTGACGATCGCCAGCAAGGTCGAGAGCATCACGGCAGCGGCGACCACGCCGGTCTCGGTCTTGTAGCGCGAGGCGAGCAGGTACGCGTTGATTCCCACCGGCATCGCCGCGAACAGGGTCGCCACGCCGGCATAGGCCGGCGGCATGGTGAAGACGTGGAAGGCCAGGACCCAGACGGCCAGGGGATGGATCACCAGCTTCAGTCCGGTGATGACCATGGCGCTCGGCAGGTCGTGCAGCACCCGGTAGCGCACGAGACCGGCCCCGAGGGCGATCAACGCGCAGGTTGAGGCGGTGCCCGCGAGCGAATCGACCAGCGCCTTGACCATGCCGGTCGGTGCGAGCCCAAGCCCCTTCATGGCGAGGCCGGCGATCAGGGCCAGGAAGATCGGATTGCGCAGCAGGACGAGGGCGAGGCCCCGCAGGCGCTTCAGGATCGAGGTCTGCCCGTCCGCCTCGATCAGGAAGGTGGCGCATCCCATCATCAGGGGCAGGTGCACCGCCAGCAGCATGAAGAGCGGGAAGGCTCCCTCCTCGCCATAGGCTTGGAGAATCATCGGGACGCCGATGAAGACCGTGTTCGACTGGCTCGCGGCGAAGCCGTGCAGGATCGCGCCGCGCCGCTCCACCCCCTTGCGGCGCAGGCTGAGGACCGAGCCGATCAGCCAGGAGAGGCCGGCGCCGCCAAAGTAGCTGAACCAGTAGGACGGGGTGATCTCACCGGTCAGCCCGGGCCGCGTCAGGGTGGCGACGATGAGGGCCGGGACGGCGATGGAGAAGACGTATTCCGAGAGGCCGTCGCTGACCTTGTCGGACAGGAAGCCGGCCAGGGCCGCGATCCAGCCGACCAGGATGAGGCCGAAGATCGGGGCGACGAGCGACAGGACAGTCATCGAAGTCGAGCCGGTCCTTCCAACGCGAACGGCCACCGTACGCGCTCAGCGTGCGGCGGCCGTTCGGGAACCCGATGAGCTTTCGTCCGATTCGAAGGCGACTCGCGCCGACGCGAACCGGTCCGTTCGACGCCTCAGGCGGCGACGGGCGTCTCGACCTCGGCGAGCTTCTTGTGCAGCTCGCGCTTCAGGAGACGGGCCGTCTGCGACAGCTCGATCTCGCGGGCCTTGATGAGGAAGGCATCGAGGCCGCCGCGGTGCTCGACCGAGCGCAGGGCATGGGCCGTGACGCGCAGGCGCACCCGACGCTTGAGGGCGTCCGACTGCAGCGTGACCTGACACAGGTTCGGCAGGAACCGGCACTTGGTCTTGCGGTTCGAGTGGCTCACGAGGTGGCCGGTCTGCACGGCTTTGCCCGTGAGTTCGCAACGGCGCGACATTGTTCTATTTCCCGTCTCGTTCCGCATGTCCGACAGGCTGGCGGGAAACCAAGACCGCGTCGCGGAAAACGGCTTCTCGCACGCCAGGCCCGGTGGAGCGGCGTTCTCATTGAAGGCGCGAGCCTATAGGGGACAGTGCCCCTTGGCGTCAAGGTGCGGGACGATCTTTCGCGCCAATTCGCCGGCGGCGACGCTTGCGATCCGGACCCCGCGATTTCAAGCGCGACTGTATCGCCTCCAACGATGTGTTAACCATGAGCGCGGACGATGCCGGTGAGATGTCCCCGGTCCGTTCGACCGGCGACCGACAGCCAACCCCGAGTCCCCAGCCATGTGCGGCACCCGCAAGCGCCCCGCCCCGCTCTTCCTCCTCGGCGCCAGCCTGCTGACGCTCGCGGCCGGCCTCGCCGCCGCACCCGCGGCGCAGGCGCGGCCCAAAGCCGCGAAGGCGGCCGCGACCGTCACCGTCGATTACGACATCGCCCTGGCGGGGCTGACCATCGGGAACGCCCAGGTGGCCGGCGCCTTCGAGGGCTCGGGCTACCGGATGGACGTCTCGGCCCGGCTGACGGGCCTCGCGGGCGTCGTCACCGGTGGCATGGGCTCGGCCCGCGCCAGCGGCGCCATCGCGGCGTCCCCGCAGCCCAACACCTTCGCGATCGCCACCAAGACCACCAATTCCGGCATCGCCGTGCGCATGGCCCTGGCCCGCGGCACCGTCACCCAGGCGGAGATCACCCCGCCCCTGATCGACATGGGCGACCGGGTGCCGATCACCTCCGCCAACAAGCGCGGGGTCATCGATCCGGCGAGCGCCCTGATGATGCCCGTCCAGGGACGCGCCGATCCCATGGACCCGGCCAATTGCAACCGGACCCTGCCGATCTTCGACGGGGCGACGCGGTTCGACGTCGTGTTGAGCTACGGCGAGACCCGCAGCGTGGCCAAGCCCGGCTACAGCGGTCCCGTCCTCGTCTGCAATGCGCGCTACACCCCCATCGCCGGCCATCGTCCGGACCGGCCGGGCGTGAAGTTCATGGAGGACAATCGCGAGATGTCGGTCTGGCTCGCTCCGGTCGAGGGCACCCGCGTGCTCCTGCCGGTGCGCATCGCGGTGCGGACCACCGTCGGCACCAACATCATCGAGGCGACCCGGTGGACCCAGACCGGCGGCCAGCAGGGCAGCACCACGGTGTCGGCCCCCGGTAACCCCGTCACGCAGGCCAGCCTCGCGCAGTGAGATCCTCCACCGGCAGGCGGACCGGCCTGGGCGTCGCACTCGCCGCGCTGTTCACCCTGGCCGCCGGGCAGGCTCCGGCGCAATCGACCCTCTCGACCGGGCCGGATTGCGGCGGCGACGCCTATTCGTCGGCTCAGGTCATCGAGAACCGTCCGCCCCGTCGCGGCCCCCTCACGGCCATGCCCGACACCCTCTGCGCCGATGTCGCACCGCATGGCGCGCGGCCGCCCGTGGAGATCGGAATCTACCCGAGCCTCGGCACGTCCGGCCTGCCGCCACGGGATGGCAGGCAGGGCCATGGCGACCCATATGAGGCGCAGCCGCCACGGCAGCGCCGCCCCTGAAGGCGCCGCGGCGGTCTCCCCCGTTCCTGAGCCTGCCGGCCTCGCCGAAGGGACCGCCCCCACCTCATGATCCGCCCCTCCCTCTCTCCGCAGGCCCGCGCACGCGGCGTCACGGCGGTGCTCGGGCCGACCAATACCGGCAAGACTCATCTGGCCATCGAGCGCATGCTCGCCCATCCGACGGGCATGATCGGCCTTCCCCTCCGGCTCCTGGCGCGGGAGGTCTACCTGCGGGTGGTCGCGAAGGTGGGGGTCGACAAGGTCGCCCTCGTCACCGGCGAGGAGAAGATAAAGCCGGACCGGCCGCGCTACTGGATCTCCACCATCGAGGCGATGCCGCGCGACCTCGACGTCGCCTTCGTGGCGATCGACGAGATCCAGCTCGCCGCCGACATGGACCGCGGCCACGTCTTCACCGACCGCCTCCTGCACCAGCGCGGGCGCGAGGAGACCCTGCTCATCGGCTCCTCGACCATGCTGCCGCTGGTGCAGTCGCTGATTCCCGGCGTCCACACGACGACGCGACCGCGCCTGTCGCAGCTCACCTTCGCGGGCGAGAAGAAGCTCGGCCGCCTGCCCCGGCGCTCGGCCATCGTCGCCTTCTCGGCCGAGGAGGTCTACGCCATCGCGGAGCTGATCCGGCGCCAGCGCGGCGGGGCCGCGGTGGTGCTCGGCGCGCTCTCGCCGCGGACCCGCAACGCCCAGGTGGAGCTCTACCAGTCCGGCGACGTCGACTACCTCATCGCCACCGATGCGGTGGGCATGGGCCTCAACCTCGACGTGGACCACGTCGCCTTCGCGGCGAACTGGAAATACGACGGCACCCGTTTCCGGAAGCTGACCCCGCCGGAGATGGGACAGATCGCCGGCCGCGCCGGGCGCCACCTCTCGGACGGCACCTTCGGGTCGACGGGACGCTGCGCCCCCTTCGAGCCCGAGATGATCGAGGCCCTGGAGACCCACGACTTCGAGCCCCTGCGCGTGCTGCAGTGGCGCAACCCCGACCTCGACTTCGCCTCCCTCAAGGCCCTGCAGGAGAGCCTCGACGAGCACCCGCGCGAGAAGGGCCTGACCCGCGCGCCCATGGGCGAGGACCAGTCGGCTCTCGAAATCCTGATGCGCGAGGACGACATCCGCGATCTGGCGAACCGGCCGGCCCATGTCCGCCGGCTCTGGGACGTCTGCGGCGTGCCCGATTACCGCAAGGTGCATCCGCAGACCCACGCCGACCTCGTCGCCCAGCTGTACCGCTTCCTCATGCGCGGCATGGCGGGGCGCATTCCCGACGACTGGTTCGCCAAGCACGTTGCCATGATCGACCGCACCGACGGCGACATCGACGCGCTCTCCCAGCGCATCGCGCAGGGGCGGACCTGGACCTTCGTGGCGAACCGTCCGGATTGGCTCGTTGATCCGGTGCATTGGCAGGGCGAGACGCGTCGGGTAGAGGACAGGTTGTCCGACGCCCTGCACGAACGCCTCGCGAGCCGTTTCGTCGATCGGCGCACCAGCGTCCTGATGCGGCGCCTGAGAGAGAATACGATGTTGGAAGCTGAGATCACCGCCGGCGGGGACGTCACCGTCGAGGGCCAGCATGTCGGCCATCTTCATGGCTTCCAGTTCGTTCCGGATCCCGGTGCGGAAGGACATGAGGCCAAGACCCTGCGCTCGGCGGCCGAAAAGGCGCTCGGCGGCGAGATCGAGGCCCGCGCCGAGCGGTTCTCGTCGGCCGCCGATGCCTCTCTGGTGCTGAGCCATGACGGTGTCATCCGCTGGACCGGCGACCCGGTCGCCAAGCTGACACCCGGCGACAAGCTGTTCGAGCCGCATGTCCGCCTGCTCGCCGACGAGCAGCTGACCGGTCCGGCCCGCGACAAGGTCGAGGCCCGGCTCGTCGCCTGGCTCAAGGCCTACGTGGTGCGCCTTCTCGGCCCGCTGATGGAGATCGAGACCGCGGCGGACCTCACGGGGCTCGCCAAGGGCATCGGCTTCCAGGTGGTGGAGGCCCTGGGCGTGCTGGAGCGCGCCAAGGTGATGCAGGAGATGCGCACCCTCGACCAGGAAGGCCGTGGCGCGCTGCGCCGCCACGGCGTCCGCTTCGGCGCCTATCACATCTTCCTGCCGGCCCTGCTGAAGCCGGCGCCCCGGACGCTCGCGGCCCAGCTCTGGGCCCTGAAGAACGGCGGCCTCGACCAGCGCGGCCTCGACGAGATCGCGCATCTCGCCAGCTCCGGCCGCACGTCGATCAAGGTCGACCCGGAGATCGCCAAGGGCCTGTACCGCGCGGCCGGCTTCCGCGTCTGCGGCGAGCGCGCGGTGCGCGTCGACATCCTGGAGCGCCTCGCCGACCTGATCCGCCCGGCCATCGCCTACCGCCCCGGCACGACGCCGGGCGAGGCCCCCGTGGGCGCGGCCGATGGCGACGCCTTCGTGGCGACCGTGGGCATGACCTCCCTCGTCGGCTGCTCGGGCGAGGACTTCGCCTCGATCCTGAAATCCCTCGGCTATGCCCCCGAGACCCGTCCGGGGCCGGCCATCACCGTACCGCTGATCCCGGCCGCCCCGACGCAGCCGGTCGTTCCGGCCGCCGCCGCGAGCAGCGAGGCGGCGTCCGACGAGCATGCCCCGGCCGAGGCGGCGGGCGAAGCGGCTCCCGAGGGCGGCGTCGAGGCGGCGCCGGCCGGCGACGGCGACGCATCGGTCGAGACTGCCGAGACCGAGATCGCGCCCGGCTCGACGGAGGATTCCGTCGCCGTCGCCTCTCATGACGAGGCCGCCGGCGAAGTGCCGGCTGCCGAGGAGGCCGTTGCGGAAGGCGCCGTCGCCGAGGCGAGTCCGGCCCGGGAGGACAGCCCAGCCGAGGCGCCCGTCGCGTCGTCCGAGGCCGTGGAGGAGGCCGCTCCGGAGCCCGTCGCCGACGCGGCGGCCGTCGCCGAGTCCGCGGAACATCCGACGGAGGGCGCCGAGACGGCCGAGCCGGAGGCCACCGCTACCGACGCATCGGCCGAGGCCACCGGAATCGAGACGTCGGCCGACGCTACCGACGGTGAGGCGTCCGCCGCGGAGGCTCCGGCCGAGGTCGCGACCGTCGAGGTCTGGCGTCTCCAGCGCCACCAGCGCAACGCCAATCCGCGCCAGAATCGTCCGCGCGGCCAGGGTCGTGACGGCGGCGCCCCCCGGGCGGCCGGCGAGGCACGGCCCGATCATCGCCGGCCGGGCGCGCCCGGCGGCGAGGGTCGCGACCGTCCGCGCGGTGCGCCGGGGGAGCGCCCGGAGGGCGGTCGCCGCGGCGGCCCCGGCGAGGGACGCCCGGAGGGAGGCCGCCCGCAGCGTCGCGAGCGCTTCGAGCCGGGCCGGACCCGGCCGGAGCGTCGGGACGAGCCGCGGGCCGCGCCCCGCGACGAGCCCCGTCCGCAGCGCCGCGAGCGGGCGCCGGACCCGGATTCGCCCTTCGCCAAGCTCGCGGCCCTGAAGGCGCAGCTCGAGGCGGGGAATGACCGCAAGCGCTGAGGTGGGATGAAGCCGGGACGCCAGCGGCTCGACAAATGGCTGTGGTTCGCGCGCTTCGCGCGGACCCGGTCGCTCGCGGCACGCCTGGTCGCCGACGGCTATGTCCGGGTCAACGGTAAGCGGGTCGACGCCTCCGCGACCGCCGTCGCCCTCGGGGATGTCGTGACCGTCGCGGCGGCCCATGCCACCGTGATCGCCCGGGTCCTCGACCTCGGCGAGCGCCGCGGCCCGGCGCCGGACGCCCAGCGCCTCTACGAGGTGGTGGGACATGCGCCCGAATAGGCCGGGCTCGCGTGTCACCGGCGCGACACCGGCGGGGCGGTCGTGCGCTCGGCCCGTCGGCGTGCTTGTCAGCCCCCCAGACAGGGTCTAGAGCCAGCGCGACTCCCTCTTGCCCGTGCGAACCCGCATCCACGCCACCCCGCATTAAGGCATCCGTGCAACGATCTGCGCGAGCGACCATGCATCGGCATCGGGACGCTCCCGGAAGGCCGGATCAAGGACTGAAGGCCCCATGACCTACGTCGTCACCGACAACTGCATCAAGTGCAAGTACATGGACTGCGTCGAGGTCTGTCCGGTGGACTGCTTCTACGAAGGCGAGAACATGCTCGTCATCCACCCGGACGAGTGCATCGACTGCGGCGTCTGCGAGCCGGAATGTCCGGCCGAGGCGATCAAGCCCGATACCGAGCCGAGCCTCGAGACCTGGCTCAAGGTGAACGCCGACTACGCTCGCACCTGGCCGAACATCACCCAGAAGAAGGATGCTCCGGCCGACGCCAAGACCTGGGACGGGGTCGCCGGCAAGTTCGAGGCGCACTTCTCCGCCAATCCCGGAACGGGCGACTGATCGCCGCGACGCCGCCGTCTCGACGAGGACATCGCGCGAGCCCCGGACCTTGCAAAGAGGCTGTGGAGGGCTCGGGAGCCAGGGCCGATCACACGACCATGGGCCGGCAATCCTTTGATTCGTCGGCTGGTTTGTGTTATTACAAAGTCCTGCCGTCGTTCGTGCCCGACGTGCTGCCTCCAGCCATCACCTGATGGGTCTCACACTCAGTTGTGGATTGGGGTCGCACGCGATCGATCGCTGAAGGCCCTGCTGCTTTCGGCGACCGCTCCCTCGTTGCGCGATCATCGGCTTGCCCGGGAACCGGCAGGTTGTGCATCGCCGATGCAGATCCTTCGGACAAGGGGCTGGAGCCGGGTCACCCACCCCGGATTACAGGGTTCGGCGCGGCGTTCAAGGCCGCGCAATGTTCTGGAGGCGCTTCTCGCATGACCACAGCCAAGAAGACGACGGCAGGCCGCCAAGGCTTCAAGACCGGCGAAGCGGTCGTGTACCCGGCTCACGGTGTCGGTCGCATCACCGCCATCGAGGAGCAGGAGATCGCCGGCTACAAGCTTGAGCTGTTCGTCGTGTCTTTCGAGAAGGACAAGATGGTCCTGCGCGTCCCGACCGCGAAGGCCAACAGCGTCGGCATGCGCAAGCTCGCCGAGCCGGAACTCGTGAAGAAGGCCCTGGATCTCCTCACCGGGCGCGCCCGGATCAAGCGGACCATGTGGTCCCGCCGCGCCCAGGAATACGAGGCCAAGATCAACTCGGGCGACCTCCTGTCGGTGACCGAGGTGGTGCGCGACCTCTACCGCTCCGAGGCGCAGCCCGAGCAGTCCTACAGCGAGCGTCAGCTCTACGAGTCGGCGCTCGACCGGGTCGTGCGCGAGATCTCGTCCGTGAACCGCATCACCGAGACCGAGGCTCTCAAGCTCATCGAGCAGAGCCTCGCCAAGTCTCCGCGCCGCGCCAAGGGCGAAGCCGAGGCGGAAGGCGAAGCCGAGAGCGACGACCTGCAGGAAGAGGCCGCCTGATCGGCAGCCTCCCGCATCCCGGCACAGGTCCGGACACACGCATTTCGAGCCCGGCGCATTGCGCCGGGCTTTTTCGTTGCGCAACCCCAATTCCGCGCGTTCCTCACGAGACCGTGTGAAGCACCCCATCCGCGGAACCATCCCAACCACCTCGTGTTGTCGCGTTGCCAGGCACAGGTCTCCGGTCCGATTTCGATCGGCGCGATCGACCCGTGGTCAGAAGCAGACGTTCCATCGAAACGGAGGCGGGGATGGCGGATATCGCAGGGATCCGGCGGCAGTTCATACGCACGGCGATGGAGGCGCCTTTCCTTGCGCGGGACGAGGAACGCGGACTCGCCGTCCGCTGGAAGGACGATCGGGACGAGCGCGCTCTCCACGGGCTGATCTCGGCCCATATGCGTCTCGTCATCGCCATCGCCGGACGCTTCCGGCATTACGGGCTGCCGATGGCCGACCTCGTTCAGGAAGGCCATGTCGGCCTGATGGAAGCGGCGGCGCGCTTCGAACCCGAGCGCGAGGTCCGCTTCTCCACCTACGCCACCTGGTGGATCCGGGCGTCGATCCAGGACTACATCCTCCGGAACTGGTCCATCGTCCGCGGCGGAACGAGTTCGGCGCAGAAGGCCCTGTTCTTCAATCTGCGCCGCCTGCGCGCCAAGCTGATGCAGTCCACCGAGGAGCATGTCGGCGACGAGATTCACCGTCGCATCGCCACGGCCATCGGCGTCTCGCGAGAGGACGTCGCGCTGATGGATGCGCGCCTTTCCGGCCCCGACATGTCGCTCAATGCGCCCGTGGGCGAGGAAAGCGAAGCCTCCTCCGAGCGCATGGATTTCCTCGTCGACGGCGCCGCTCTGCCCGACGAAACGGTATCGGCGACGGTCGATGGCGAGCGCCGCCTGATCTGGCTCAACGAAGCCCTGACGGTGTTGTCCGAGCGCGAGCTGCGCATCCTCAAGGAGCGCCGCCTCGCCGAAGATCAGGCCACCCTCGAAGCCTTGGGACACCGGCTCGGCATCTCGAAGGAGCGGGTGCGCCAGATCGAGAACCGCGCCCTCGAAAAGCTGCGCCGCGCCCTCGCCGAACGGTTTCCGCAGACCGGCGGCAACGTCTACGCCTGAACGACCGGGATTTCGGTTTTGTCGTGATCACGCCGTCGCCTGATCGTCTCTCCTGAAACGTCATGATAGGCTCTCTGGCGGACCCGTGGATGCGGTCACGGGCTCTGCGGGAGACGCGGGCGTTTCGAGATGGAGAGAACCGGGGCGGAGGAGCCGCAACAGCCCGATCTTCGTTCGTCGCACGATTGGCCGACCGTCCGTCCTGCGCCCGACACCGGAACTGCGGTCTGGCGCGTGGACCTTTCCCTCGGCGCAGCCGATCGGACTGAATTGGCGGCGTGGCTCTCCCCGGAGGAGCGTGCGCGGGCCGAGCGGTTCTATCGTCACGAGGATCGGGCGCGCTACATCGAGAGCCACGCCGCGCTCCGGCTGATCCTCGGCCGCTACCGCGATCTGCCACCGGGCGAGATGGCCTTCGAGCAGGAAGCCGGCGGGAAGCCGGTCCTGATCCCGGCGCAGCGGGCGGGCCTTCACTTCAATCTCTCCCACTCGGGGTCGCATGCCCTGATCGGCGTCTCGCATTGCGCTCCGATCGGCGTCGATGTGGAAGCGATCCGCCCGGTTGGCGATCCGCTCGCGATCGTCCGGGCGCATTTCCATCCCGTCGAGATCGCTTCCCTCGCCCGGGCACCGCAGGACCGGCAGGCGCCACTCTTCTTCCGCTGCTGGACGCGCAAGGAAGCGGTCGTCAAAGCCCTCGGCACGGGCCTCGCCCTGCCGCTCGACGGCTTCAGCGTCGACGGCCCGTCCCCCGCCACCATCCGCTGGGACGGCGTAGACCCGGCATCGGACGGCTGGTCCTTGATCGACCTCGACATCGAAACGGATGTCGTCGGAGCCGTTGCAATTCCGCGGCCCGATCATCCGTGCCGGCTGTTTCGCCTTCCCGCGCATTGGACCGCGCTTGCATGAGCGGGCCTTCATCGCACGATTCCCGCGAGGAAGCGCTTGCGGCCCCGCAGAGGGCTCGCTATACGTCCGCTCGCCGGCCGAGACAGCCGGCTTTGTCGGAGTGTAGCGCAGTCTGGTAGCGCACCACGTTCGGGACGTGGGGGTCGCAGGTTCAAATCCTGCCACTCCGACCAGTTTGATTTCCCAAGGCTTCGCCTTTTCCCGAGATCCTCGGAGACGATGTTTCCATTCCCACTGGCGTATGCCGGTCGGACGTCTGCGGGGCCGATGCGCGCGAACGGTCCTTCGGCCGGTATTCTCGTCGGCAAGACCTCTCGGCAGCAAGATCCCATCCATCTTCAGCGTGAACCACCCGGACCTGCGCGAGTGGGCGACGACCTTCGTGAGGCGGGCCGGATCGATGCTCCGCCGAGATCCGGCCTTCCGCTCACGGAAGATTCAACTCTCCACCGCATCGTCGGCCTGACGAGCCCCCGATGGTCTCGGCGGCGCATGTGTGAGCGATGATCGGCGCAGTGTGACGGAACCACCCGACAGCTCCGGCGCGAACCCCGACAGCGTTCGGGCGGCGGACCGCTTCGGGCCGCGCGCCCACGGGATCGCCGCGTGGCCGTTCCAACGCGCAGCGTCCGTCCTGCCCGCCCACCCTTTGCCGGGCCGTTCCTGGCCGCGCCTGCGGGTCCTCACGCTCGTCGAGGGCGATTCCGACGAACTCGCCGCCACCCGCGCCTCCGTCGCGGCCCAGGGCTATCCAAACCTTCGTCATGACCTGATCTCGCGAATCGACGGGACGGCCTCGCTCGCCGCCATCGTCTCGGACGAGGGCTGCGACGGCCTGATCCTGCTCCGCCCGGGCGATCTCCTGGCCCCCGATGCCCTGGCGGCCCTCGCCCTTCAGCGGGTTCTCAGCGG
Source organism: Methylobacterium sp. Leaf104 (assembly GCF_001422885.1). Taxonomy (GTDB): domain Bacteria; phylum Pseudomonadota; class Alphaproteobacteria; order Rhizobiales; family Beijerinckiaceae; genus Methylobacterium. The sequence goes on from NZ_LMMZ01000039.1 coordinate 24,509, forward strand.
GGCCGATCTGATCGTCGGCCTGCGCGTCGTCTTCGACACCGCCCCCTTCGGCCTCGATGCGCCCGCGGCGGCGCCGGGAAGGTTGGTCGATCCCGATCCGCCGGACGGTTCACTGGCCCCCTTCACCGGAGGCGAAGTCCTGCTCGCGCGCGCCTGCGTCCAACGCGCCGCCGGTCTCGATCCCACGGCCGACCACCCCGTCGCCGCGCTCTGGCCCCGGCTCGTCGGCCGGGGCGCGACGCTCGCCCGCGTCGGCCGGCCGATTCTCCTGCAGTACCAGCCCGGCCAAGCCGCCCCCCCGATGCCGACCGGTCTCTCGGTGGCCAGCCTGACCGACAGGGGCAACATCGGCGGAGCCGGCATCGCCCAGCGCCGCCTGACCGATGCCCTGGTTCTGGCGGGCCATCGCGTCGATGAGCATCGCCTCTCGGCAGAGTCGCCGCCGGCCGCGGCGGAGTGGGTGGAGGTGTTTCGACGGACGGAGGACGCCTTGGTACAGGGCGGCTACGATCTGGTCCTGGCCGGCAATCTCCACGGAGCGACCCGCCGCACCACGATCCTGCATCGCCTCGGACGTGCCGTGCCCGTCGCCGCCATGCTGCACGACCTGTTCCCCGTCACGGGGCGCTGCGCCTCGCCCGACGGATGCCCGATCATCGCGGAGGGTTGCGACGCCCGTTGCCCGACGCCCGATGCCTATCCGCAGCTCGCGTCCCGCCGGATCGCCGACATCTTCGCGGAGAAGCGGGCCGTCCTGGCCGGTCCCGACGGCCCGGTCCTGCTCGCCGCATCCGAATGGACCGAGGCGGCAGCGCGCGCCCTGGCGCCGCGCGGGACGGCGGTCGCCCGCATCGATCTCGCCTTCCCCACCGGTGTGTTCCGGCCTCAACCGCGCGAAGCTCTGCGCCGCACCCTCGGCCTACCCCTCGACGAGACCCTCGTCCTGTTCGCCGCGGTCATCGCGGATGCGCCCGGCAAAGGGACTGCCGAACTCACCGAAACCTTTCGCCGGATCGCCCGGCCGGGGCTTCGCTTCGTCGCCGTGGGGCGTCTCGATGATCCGGCCTCCCTCGGAATCCCGAACCTGATCGCGGCCGGGTCCATCGTCGACGAAGAGACCTTGGCCGCTTGGTACGGCGCCTGCGATCTCTATGTCACGGCGAGTCGCCAGGAGACGTTCGGCCAGACGCCCGTGGAAGCCGGCCTCTGCGGAACCCCGACCGTCGCTTACCGGGCGACCGGACTGGCGACGGCGGTGATCGACGGGATTTCCGGCCGCCTCGTGGCGACCGAGCCCGGCGCGCTGGAGGCGGCGTTGCTGGACCTGCTCGCGGACGCCCCCGAGCGCCGACGGCTCGGCACCCTCGGGCGGATCGCCCTGGAAAGCCGCAACAGTCCTGCCGCCGCCGCGATGCGCCTGAACGACGTGCTCGTCGCACGGGGCCTGCTGCAACCGTCGACGGGAGCCGGACGCATCCGCTTCGCACCGGAGATGCTGTCCGCTTTCGCCATGGCGCTGGACCGGGCGCCGGGTCGGACGGGCCTGATCCCGAGCGATGTCTCACGGATCCTTCGCCTCGCCCGCCGGGCCAAGCATGCCGTCGTCGGTCGGGACATGCCGCGATGGCTGCGCGGCCTGCTCTACGCGGCGGCCGTGACGCGGACGCGCCTCGGGTGGGACGCCCGATGACCGGCCGCGCGACCACACCACGGCGCATCTACCTCGACCATACGCATCTGCGCCGGCACGTCACCGGGATCGAGCGCGTCGCCCTCGACCTGTTCACGCCCGAGACCCTGTCTCCGCACGCCGTCACCGCGATCCGTGCGAACGGCATCGCCGGGATGATCGCGGCCCAGCATATCGGCCTGCCGCTGCGTGCCCTGCGAGATCCCGCGGCGCTATTCGTGTTTCCCGGGTTTCCGCCGAGTCCCCTCGCGGTCCTGCGGCGCCGGCACTGCATCACCTATGTCCACGACACCTTCCTGCTGACGCGGCCGCAGGATCTCAACTGGCGGAGCCGCCTCTACATGGCGCCGAGCTTCGCCTTCGCCCTGCGCTACGGACGCTGCTTCCTCGTCAACTCGGTCACCACCGGCGAAGCGGTGCGCGCACTCTGTGCCCGCGAGGCGCTGGTGGCCCTGCTCAGGCCCACCGTTCACGACGTGTTCGGTCTCGCCGATCTGCCACCGCGCCGGATCCACGATCCCGGTGAACCGCTCCGACTCCTCTGCATCGGGACCGTCGAGCCGCGAAAGGACTACCCCGCGGCCATCGCGATCATCGCGGCCCTGAACGGAATGGGCGTCCAGGCCGAACTCCACCTCGTGGGCCGTGTCGGGTGGGGCGACCACGCCTTCCTGGCTGCGCCGCCGCCCTTCCTGACCCTGCATGGCTACCTGGACGATGGGGCGATCCGCAGTCTCGCGGCCCGATGCCACCTCCTCCTCTCGACGTCGAAGGCGGAAGGGCTCGGGCTGCCGCTGCTCGAAGCGCAGCACGGCGGCCTCCCCGTCGCGGCACCGCGCGGGCCCGTCTTCTCCGAGGTCCTGGCCGGCTCGGGGCTGCACATCGAACCGTCCGATCCCGACGGGTCCGCGGCCTCGATCCTGTCGTGGGTTCGTAGTGCCGGCTTCGCGGCCGTACCCGGTGCCTCGCGCGCCAATGTCGAGCGCTGGAACCGTCTGGCCGCCGGCGACGCGACATGTTTCGCGAATTTTCTCGCGATCGGACCGTCCGCCTACGAGGCGGCTCGGGACAGGGTCATGCCACCCCGCAGTGGCGGGCCGAGCTAAATCCGGACGAGTTGTGCACAGGGAAGCGATCCCGTTTGGCCCGACTACGCAGATCTCAACCTGTCGGCAGGCCTGTTCTTTCCAATATCTTTTCGAATCCTGGCCTCTACGGGAATCGCGTGGATGTCCGTCTTTGAAACGTCCCCGACCGGAAGCCCGGTGGCACGTGAGCTGCGCATGGGACGAGATCGGTGGCGTGCCATGGAGCGTCTGTCCCGCCCTGACACAGATCGAAGCTGAAATGGGACGGGATGCCTGACGGCGGCAAGACAGAACCGCCGGGGCAGCGATCAGGTCGGGAGACGAGACAGATGTTCGACTTCGGAAGCCCGGTCCGCGGTGAGCCGGTGATCATCGAGACGAAGGGCCGAGACGGTCTCGACGGCACCTTGATCCTGCGTCGCCTCTGGCGCGGCACGGGCGTGATCCTGCTCGGCGGGTTCGCAGCCGTCGTCCTCGCGGTCGTATTCCTCGGCGCGATGACCCCGACCTACACCGCCGTCACCCAGATCCTCGTCGATCCGGCCGATCTTCCCGTGATCGCCAACGACCTCAGCAATCGCCAGCCTCAGGCCGACAGCGGCGTCTCGATCGCCGAGAGCCAGACACGGGTGATGCAGTCCGACAACGTCCTGCGGCGCGTGATCGAACGGCTGGACCTGATCCAGGACGACGAGTTCGTCCCCGAACCGTCGACCAACCCGCTGGTGCTGCGCACCAAGGCGCTCCTCGGCATGGACCCGCCGCCGGCGAGCCGCGATCCGGTCAACCTCGCTCTCGACAACCTGCGCCTGAAGCTCGGCGTGCGGCGGGCCGAACGGACCTTCGTCATCGACGTCTACGTCCAGACCAAGGACCCGGAAAAGTCGGCCCGGATCGCCAACGCCATCGCGGATGCCTATTTCGCTGAGGACGCGGCGGCGCGCACCGACGCCGCGCGCCGGGCCTCGGAGGCCCTGACCGGCCGCCTCACGACCCTGCGTCAGGCGGTCGAGGAGGCCGAGCGCAAGGTGCTGCAGTACCGGGTGACGAACAAGCTCGTGACGTCGAGCGGGCGCCTCCTCAGCGACCAGCAGCTCAGCGATCTGAACCAGCAGCTCGTCACCGCCACCCTGAAGACGGCGGAGGCGAAGGCGCGCCTGGACCAGGCACGCCACATGCGCACCGGCGAGGCCGGGACCGCGCTGCCGGAGATGCTGCAATCCCTCGAGATGCAGAACCTGCGGCAGCAATACGCGACGCTGTCACGCAACACTGCCGAACTCGCGGCCCGGCTCGGCGACCGCCATCCGGCCATGGCCGACCAATACGCCCAGCAGCGCGACCTCCAGCGCCTGATCCAGCGCGAGAAGGAGCGCATCATCGATACCTCGCAGAAGGATTACGACCGCGCCGTCGCCGGCGAGGCCGCCGTTCGCCGGAGTCTGGACCGGGCCAAGACCGAGACGGCCGGAAACGATCGCGCCAATGTCGGCCTGCGCGAGCTCGAGCGGGAGCTCGAGGCACGCCGGTCGATCTACGAGGCCTTCCTTCGCCGGTCGCGTGAGACCAACGAGCAGGAGCGGCTGAACAGCTCCAACGTGCGCGTCATCTCCACGGCGACGCCGCCGCGGACCCGGACCTGGCCGCCCTCCCCCAAGCTGGTGCTGCCCCTCGCGCTGCTGCTCGGCCTCGGCCTCGGTGCGGGTGCCGCCCTCTGGCTCGGAGCCCGTCGCGACCACCGCGTCGCCCAGCGTCTCCGGCCGAGCGTGTCGACCGGCGCGCGCAGCTTCCGGGCCGTCGATGCCTGATAGCCCCTCCGTTCGCCCCGAGACCTCCGATCGATCGTCCCAAACCGCTCCCGGGCAACCCTCCGCCGAGCCGAAACAGGTCTGCTCCGGATTTCGAGCTCCGCGTCGCCCGACTGGCGCGCGACGAGCCACACAGGTGATGACATGAGCCTTCGCTTGTTCGACATCACGTTCACGCCCGGAACGGCCGCCGACATCCTCGCGACCTCGGCGCGGCAGCCCGCGACGCGCCCGCGCCTGATCGTCACCGCCAACCTCGACCACGTCGTCACGTTGTCGGAGAATGCGGCGTTCCGAAAAGCCTATGACGGCGCCGTCGCCCATACGCTGGACGGCATGCCGCTCGTCTGGATGGCGCGGCTCTGCGGCGGTACGACGGTGCAGCGGGTGACGGGCCACGACCTCATCGCGGCCGCCTTCGCCGATCCCTGGCCGGCCGGCCGGCAGATCTTTCTCGTCTGCTCCTCCGAAGCGGTCGGCCTGCACCTGACCGAGCGCCTGGTTTCCGAAGGCGCGCCGCGGGCCTCGATCGCCTTCACGGTGCCGCCCTTCGGCTTCGAGAACGACGACGCCTACAGCGCGGACCTCTGCGCCGCGGTGCGGACCCACGGCACCACGCTGCTCGTCCTCGGGGTCGGCGCCCCGCGCTCGGAGATCTGGGTCGACCGCCAGGGGACCAGGCTCGGCGGCCCGGTGGTCCTGGCCGTGGGCGAAGCCCTCAACGTCGCGGCGGGGCTGGTACCCCGCGCGCCGGCCCTGATGCAGCGCATCGGCCTCGAATGGTTCTTCCGGTTCTGGCACGCCCCGCACCGGCTGTTCCGCCGCTACTTCGTGCGCTCCTGGGGCCTGTTCGGAATCGTCCTGCGCCGGTCCCTGGCCCGGAAAACCCGACCGCGCCCGCATCCGACCCCGCCCCGCCCGGCCTCGAACGCACGACGCGCGCCCGACACCCCCTGAGGCCTTCGGACCGGTCAGGCTGCGGCGAACAGGTGCGGGTGGCGCACCCGGAGGGCGAGGATCAGCGCCAGGGTCTTGATGTCGGTGACCTCGCCCCGATCCGTCATGGCGGCGAGTTCACCGAGGGGCATCTCCCGGACGGTGATGTCCTCGTGCTCCCCGATCAGGCCGCCGCCGGGTCCGACCCGGTCGCGTGCCTCGTAGGGGGCGAGGAACAGGTCCATCTGCTCGGTTGAGATCCCGGGCATGCTCCAGCCGCAGGCGACCGCTTCGAGCGCGCCGAGGCGGACCCCGGTCTCCTCGTAGGCCTCGCGGCGCGCCCCGTCCTCGGGCTCCGATTCGTCGAGAAGGCCGGCAGGAGCCTCGAGCACGGACGTGACCCCGGCGGCATAGAACGCCGGCGTCCGAAACTGCTCGACCAACAGGGCGACCCGGCGCGTCGGATCGTAGGGCAGTACCGCGGCGGCCCGTCCGTGATCCTCGATCTCGCGCGCCAGGCGTGTGCCGTCGGCCATCGTCACTTCCGCGACGAGAAACCGGCTCCAGCCGTCATGCACGATCCGGGTGCCGCGGATAATCGGCGCCATACTGCTCTCCCCCGTCGGATCGCCGAGACAGCGGCGACCGGATGTGCGGCCCTAACAGGGGGTTGGCGCATCAATGAGGCGTGGAGCGCGTGTTTTCGGCAACGGTTCCCGGGATTGTGAGGCTTCTGCGGATCGTGAAGATCAGGTTGTCCGGACCGCGCTCCTGTCCGACGAGGATGTCGCCCATGTCGCGCACGAGATGCGGAATGTCGATCACCGCCATCGGATCGGTGCAGGTCACCACCAGGACCTGGCCGGGCGAGATCCGGCGGAGGGCCTTGCGGGTCCGCAGGGCCGGCAGGGGGCACTTCAATCCGGTGAGATCGAGATGCGTCGTCTCGCTGTCCGTCTCGATCATCGGCGTCGCATCCCACTGCGCGGCATCGTCCCGAACCGATGACCTACCACGCCGAAACGAAAACTCCCGCCGACGGGTTCGACCGTCGACGGGAATTCGGAAGGTGGACCCGGGCGCGCCGGCACCCGGGATCCGCGACCTCAGTAGCCGTAGCCGTAGGCCGGGTAGCCGTACCCGTAACCGTAGGACGGGGCCGAGTAGTACCCGTAGGCGGGTGCGCCGTAGCCATAGCCGTAGCCCGTGCCCACGTAGCCGCGATCGTAGTAGCCGTAGCGCGGGGCCTGGCTGGCCGCGATGGCGCCGCCGATGATGCCGAGGGCCGCACCGGCCGCGAGTGCGCCGCCGACGCCGGGGCCGCGACGGTAGCCACCGTAATAGCCACGGCCGTAGCCGCCGCGATAGCGGACGGTCTCGACGGTCGCGCCGCCGCCGACCTGAGCGGCGCTCAGCGCCGGCATCGGTGCGGCCTGCGCGGCCGTGAAGGAACCGGCCGAGAGACCGATGGCGGTGGTGCCCGCGAGGGCGAGGGACAAGATGCGCGACATGCGAGCGTTCTCCGTCACAGGATGAAACATCCCTGGAAACGGCAAAGTTGGCGATCCGTTCCAGAATCGCCACAGCCAAGCTCCGACCGCGCGTGACTTCGAGCACATCTGGGTGCCGGAAGCAGGCCTTTGCCCGCTTCGCGGATCGGGTCGCTCAGAAGACGCATTCGGTGAAGGCCGGCTCCACGGAGCGCTGCCAGCGGCCCTCGTAATCGACGAGGCGTTCCTCGGCGAGGGAGCGCCCGGCGGCGACGATCGCTTCGAGGGGCTGGAGGAAGTGGGTCTCGTCGCGGCCCTGTCCGTCCCGGCGCGCCCGGGCGACGAGGCCTGCGCGGGCGATCGTCAGCGCCTCGGCCGCCACGGCCCCGAGGGGCCGGCCGGCGATGCGGGCGGCGAGGCCGAGGCGCGGAACGGTGGCCCGCAGGCCCTCGCGGTCGCAGGCGTTCCAGCCCTTGGCGATGTCCCAGGCCGCGGCCTGCGAGGCCTGGTCGTAGAGCAGTCCGACCCAGAAGGCGGCCTGCGCGGCGATCATCGCCGGGCCACCGACGTCCGATCCGCGCATCTCGATGAACCGCTTCAGGCGGACCTCCGGGAAGGCGGTCGAGGCGTGGTTGGCCCAGTCGGATACCGTGGCGCGCTCGCCCGGCAGCGCCGCCAAGCGACCGGCCATCAGGTCGCGGAAGGAAGCCCCGGAGACGTCGTGGTAGGTCTCGCCGCGCTTGACGAAGTACATCGGCATGTCGAGCAGCCAGTCGACGTAGGTTTCGTAGCCGAAGCCGTCCTCGAAGGCGCGCGGCAGCATGCCGGTGCGATCGGCGTCGGTGTCGCGCCAGATCTCGGACCGGCGCGAGAGGAAGCCGTTGGGGCGGCCGTCGGTGAAGGGCGAGTTGGCGAAGAGCGCGGTGGCCACCGGCTGCAGCGCCAGGGCGACGCGCATCTTGGCGACCATGTCGGCCTCGGAGGCGAAATCGAGGTTCACCTGCACCGTTGCGGTGCGCAGCATCATGTCGAGTCCGAGGTGACCCACCTTCGGCATGTAGCCCGCCATGATCTTATAGCGGCTCTTCGGCATGACGGGGGTCTCCTCCCGTGTCCATTTCGGGCTCATGCCGAGATCGAGGAAACCGATGCCGAGCCCATCCGCCACGCGGGCCGTCGCATCGAGATGCGCACGCAGTTCGGCCGCGGTCGCATGCACGTCGGCGAGGGGCGCACCGGAGAGTTCGAACTGCCCGCCCGGCTCCAGGGAGATCGCGCCGCCCTCGGCGCCGGCGAGGCCGATGAGATGTCCGGCATCCTCGATCGCCTCCCATCCAGTCTCACGGCCGAGCCCCTCGAGGAGGGCTCGAATTCCGTTCTGGCCCGCGTACGGGACCGGCCGGTTGCCATCGCGGTAGAACGGCACCTTCTCGTGCTCGGTCCCGATGGCGAAGCGCGCACGCGGCTTCTCGCCCTCCGCGAACCAGGCGATGAGCTCGTCCCGCGTGGTCAGGGGCGTCGTGTCGGACGTGTCGCGCGCCATGCGCTGCCTCTTCAGGAAGGTCGTTCAAAGGAGAGGCGCACCGGACCGCAGCGGCGTGGCCCCTTGAGTCGGGTCAACGCGCCTCATAGGCCAGGGGACCCGCGCGAACAACGCGGGCTTGCGCCGCCTCAGCGGGCGTCGCCGAGCACCGCCTGCACGAGGGCCAGCACCGCCACCGCGGCCGTGTCCGCGCGCAGGATGCGCGGCCCGAGGGAGAGGGCCACCGTGTTCGGGCGCTCCAGGATCAGGGCCCGTTCCTCGGGTGCGAAGCCGCCCTCGGGTCCGACCAGCACCGCGAGGGGCGGGGCGGCAGCCGGGTCCGCCGCCCGACGCAGGGCGAGGACAGGGTCGGCGACCGATGCATCCTCGTCGCAGAACACCAGCAGGCGCAAGGGGTTGAGCTCGGCCAGCGCCACCGGGAGCTTCGTGGCCTCCTGGATCTCGGGCACGTCGAGGATGCCGCATTGCTCCGCCGCCTCGATGGCGTTGGCCCGCATGCGGTCGAGGTTCAGCCGTTCGCCCTGGGTGTAGCGGGTGAAGACCGGCCGGAGGGTGCCGGCCCCCATCTCCACGGCTTTCTGCGCCATGTAATCCAGGCGCGCCGACTTCAAGGGCGCGAACAGGTAGTGGAGATCCGCGCGCTCCGGCTGCAGGCGTGTGCGCTCGCGCACGACGAGGTCGGCGCTCTTGCGCCCGGTCGGCGCGATCTCGGCTCGCCACTCGCCGTCGCGTCCGTTGAACAGGAGGACCGGGTCGGCGGGTCCACGCCGCAGGACGTTGAGCAGATAGTTCGCCTGCGCGCGGTCGAGGGGCAGGCTGGCGCCGACGGCCAGGTCTGCCTCGACGAAGAGGCGCGGAGCGGTGAAATCGTAAGCGGCCATGCCCGGGTGGTCGCGTGGGGTGCCCCGGCTGTCAACGGCACGTCCCTCAACCGTCGCGCCTGATGCAAAACCGCAACAAGCGGCAACATTGCGCCGCAAATCCACCTCCGAATGCGGCCCGGCGTTTGCGGCTTGAAAGGCGCCACATTCCTATGCCGAAACGAGGCCAGGACCAGCATGCGTCGGACTTCCAGCGCATCGCGGCACGAATCAAGCCATTCCGCATCCGGTCGCCGGGCTCAACCGCATCGGATCGAGGATGGAGGGAGAAAGGATCTCAGGGCATGTCGTTCAAGACCAATGCGGCGCTCGCCGTCGCCATCGCCATCGCCAGCACGGCGCTCTTCAGCGGCCAGGCCTTTGCGCAGGCGCCGGAATGCGGCGAGATCCAGCAGACCCTCCAGGCCCGCAAGGACCTGATCGGCAAGGCGAACGCCGCCTCGAACTCGAAGAAGAAGATGACCCCGGCCGAGGCCTGCACCCTGTTCGGCAAGCTCCAGGCCAACGGCACCGCCGGCCTGAAGTGGATCACCGCCAACAAGGAGTGGTGCTCGATCCCGGATTCCTTCGCGGAAGGCTTCAAGGCCGACCACGTCAAGGTGTCGGGCATCAAGACCAAGGTCTGCGGCGTCGCCGCTCAGGCCTCGAAGATGGAAGCCCAGGCCCGTGCCCAGGCTCAGAACGGCGGCGGCGGCGGCCTGCTCGGTGGCCCCGGCCTGACCGGCAGCCTGAAGATGCCGCAGGGCGCCCTCTGATCCTGTGCTGAACGAGTCACGGACGGGTCGGTCCATCGCGCTTGCGGGTTCATGGGCGGCGTGAGTTCCCCGCACGCCGATCGCCGCGTCGCCGATGCGGTCGCGGGCCATTGGGTCGATCGGATCGCGCCTCGCCGGGCGCGCCCCTACCTGCGCCTCGCCCGCATCGACCGCCCCATCGGCTGGTGGCTGCTGCTGCTGCCCTGCTGGTGGTCGGCCTCACTCGCGGCCATCCGGTCCGGCGCCGCCTTCCCCGATCCGGTCCACCTCGCCCTGTTCTTCGTCGGCGCCGTCGCCATGCGGGGCGCGGGCTCGACCTACAACGACATCGCCGACCGCGACCTAGATGCTCAGGTGGAGCGCACGCGCTCGCGCCCCCTGCCCTCGGGGCAGATTCGGGCGCGCCACGCCGGCGTCTTCCTAGTGGCGCAGGCGCTGGTCGGCCTCGCGGTGCTGCTGCAGTTCAACGGGACTGCCATCGCGATCGGCATCGCCTCCCTGGTGCCGGTGGCGATCTATCCCTTCATGAAGCGCGTCATGCCGGTACCGCAGGCGGTCCTCGGTCTCGCCTTCGCGTGGGGCGCGCTGATGGGCTGGGTCGCGGTGTTCGCGCGTCTCGATGCGCCGGCCCTGCTGCTCTACGCGGGCACCATTGCCTGGGTGATCGGATACGACACGATCTACGCGGTGCAGGACATCGAGGACGACGAGATCGCCGGCATCCGCTCCTCGGCCCGCTTCTTCGGGCGCCGGATGCGGTGGGCGATCGGCCTGTGCTACGGCGCCAGCGTCGCCTTCGTCGCGCTGGCCGCGCTCCTGGCCGGCGCCGGCCCCGTGGGCCTCCTCGGCGCTGCCCTGTTCGGCGCCCATCTCGGACGGCAGGTGCTGCACCTCGACACGCGCGACGGGCGCGGCGCCCTCACGCTCTTCCGCTCCAACCGGGAGGCGGGCCTGATCCTGTTCCTCGGCCTCGCAGCGGATGCCGCCGTGAAGCATCTCCTTTAAAGCTGTCGACCCGAATTCAGCAGCGGGCGCCGGAAATGATCTCGCTCTCGCCGCGATGGATCAGGGGGCGGACCGGCAGCGCGCCGGTCTTGCGACGGACGAGGAAGCGCGGGCGGCGGCCGTTGAGCAGGCCGTGCCGACGGCGGGTCCGGGTCCGGCCCAAGGCCACCGGACCGAGCTGGTTCGAGACGCTGGCGAGTTCGCCGTCCTCCTTGACGATCATCCGCGGCAGGCCCGACTTTGCGGAGACGTCGCGCCAGTGAGCCACCACCTCGTCCTCGCAGAACGGCCCGAGTCGGGTGACGACCCGACCGACGGCATCGACGACGAGGAGATCGAAGCGATCTTCGCCGCAGGCATCCGAGTCGTCCTCGGCGAAGGCCAGGGCCACGCCGGCAGGGCGGGCGGCGCCCATGCGGGCGATCACCGGAAGGCGCGACACCGTGAGAGCCGGGACAGCGCCGCCAAAGGTGGCATCCGCCGACATGTCGTTCATGTTCGCGAAAGTGTTCATGGCTCGTACACCCTGTTGGCGCCGGCAACCTCTATGGGCTGCCCGTCTATGACAAGCAGATTTGCGTCTAACCTCCTCAGACCAGCTTAAGAGTGAGCGTTAAGCGAGTATGGACAAGGGTGAAGCGCGCGGAATGCTCAACGCTTCCTTGCTTCGTTCGACAAGATTTGCCCGTATCGACATCTGCGCCGCTCTGCTTGTGGCGGCCCGCCCGGCACCCTACAACGAAGGCAGCGCCGCCCTCCAGGTATCCGTGCCGGGGCGAAGGGCTCTTCAACAGGTGCCCAGCCAGACCTCCAGAGCCGTATGGAGACGCATGTCCGACCCGATCGCCCCGGAAGCCGCGCTCGCCCTCGTTCCCGCCCTGCGCGAGACGATCCGCGAAGCGGCCGCCCTCGCCCTGCCGTTCTACAAGGTGGGCGGACAGACCGGGGCACGGGTCTGGTCGAAGGCCGGGGGCTCTCCGGTGACCGAGGCCGACGTGGCGGTGGACACGTTCCTGAAGGTGCGCCTCAGCGCCATGCTGCCGCGGGCGGCGTGGCTCTCCGAGGAGACCAGCGACAACCCGATCCGCCTCGATGCCGGCCTCGTCTGGATCGTCGATCCCATCGACGGAACGCGCGCCTTCATGTCCGGCCATCCCGACTGGTCGATCGCGGTGGCCTTGCTGTCCGCGGGGCAGCCGATCCTCGGCTTCGTCCATGCGCCCGTGACCGACACCTTCTACGAGGCCGTGGCCGGCGCGGGTGCCACCCGCAACGGCGAGACCATCACCGTCTCCGGCCAGGGGTCCGTCGAGGGTGCGCGGGTCACCGGACCGAAGCCGATGATGGACCGTCTTTCCCGAGGCGCCGGCGCGAACGGGCAGCCGGTCGACCTCGTCACCGTCGAGCGGGTGCCCTCCCTCGCCCTGCGCGTCGTGCGGGTGGCCGAGGGCTCCATCGATATCGGTCTCGTCTCGCCCCATGCGCGGGACTGGGACCTGGCCGGTGCCGACCTGATCCTGCGCGAGGCGGGTGGCACGGTCAGCGACCTGCAGGGACGGCCGACGACCTACAATCGACCCGACCCCGTGCACGGCGAGTTGGTGGCGGTCTCGCAGGGCCTGCGCGACGACGTCGTCGCCGCGATGACGCCCCGCTGAAGGCAGGCCCGACCACGGCCTGCGCACCCTGGACACAGGAAAGCCCGACACCTGGGCGCCGGGCTCGACCTTGACGTACTTGATGAAACGAGCGCTCCGCCCCGACAGGATCAGGGCGGCGTCGGATCAGTGATGCTCGCGCAGGGCGATCGCCTCTGGGGCCATGCCGAACCGCTCGGCCAGATGCCAGCGCAGCTCGCGCGGCGAATGGTAGTTGTAGGAGGTGTCGATGAGGTGGCTGAGGTCGACGGTCTTGGCTTCCTGAGCCATGGTCTGCTTCAGATGACCCACCTTGAAGGTCGCCGCATCGGTGACGGGCGAACGGACGCCGCGGCGTCGGGTGTATTCAAACAACATATTTTTCTTGTGTGCTTTCAATAACGTGCAGTTTTGCGTGCAATGTCTCGGACGCGTCGGACTCAGGGAGCCGCCAGCGTCGTTGGTGTTGCGGGAGATGCCGGAGCCTCGACCCATTCTCCCCAGAAGGGCGTCGGTCGCCGGCGGCGGAGGCTTCGTGGGAAGCCGTTCGGGGTGACGCCAGCCCGGAGGCTGGCGCCGAGAGCGTCAGGCCGCCTGGAGGTTGCCAGCCGAGTCCTTGCCGCTGCGCTTGTCGGTCTGGATCTCGTAGGAGACCTTCTGACCTTCGATGAGGTTGCGCATGCCAGCGCGCTCGACTGCGGAGATGTGCACAAACACATCCTTGCCGCCGTCGTCAGGCTGAATGAAGCCGTAGCCCTTGGTCTCGTTGAACCACTTTACAGTGCCGGTATTCACGAAATAGATCCTCGTATCGTTCGTCGATCAACAGCCTGCGTCTGCTCGACGCAAGCGGCGGATCCTCTTCGGTAGGCCTGACGGAATCAGCAGGACGTGAGACGCTTGCGGTACAAGATCCCAGCTCACCGATACCCGCTGTCCATCATGTAGTCCGATCATGCGGCGGCAACAAGGCATCCTACCCGACCGAAGCGAGGGCGCGGCGGCGCGGCCGCGACGGGACACCCAGTGTCATTTGCCCGGACGACCGCATATAAGAGTTCCCGAGCAAGCGGTTAGGCGATTCATGGCGGGCATTTCGGTTTCCCTCGAAGGGGCGAACATTCAGCTTTCATTTCAAAAGGACGATCAGGCCACGGCGGTCGTGATGGATGCGCGAGCGGCCCGCGCCCTCGTGCGCGCGGTGGGTCAGTTGCTCACCGCCATCGACGAACCCGACGATTCCGACCTTCCGGACGATCTCACCGACGAAGAGATCGCGATGCTGGACGTCACGTCTTCGGCGATCGAGGTCGGAACCGACGAGAAGGGCCAGGCCGTCGTGGCGTTACAGGCCGGCGCCCTGCCGCCGTTTCAGCTTCGCCTGACGGACGAAGAGGCCCGTCATGTGGCGACGAGCCTCTCCGAGATCCTGAGCGCGCCGCGCGACGTGCGTGCGTCGCACGGCGATCACTGAGGTTCACTACATGCGTATGCCGGGATCGGTCGGGCCGCCCGGCAGGTAATCCGGCTCCGAGCCCGGACCGGCGGGTTCGTCGATTCCCGGGTCGTTGACCGGATAGGGCGTGCGCGGACCCGTCGGCCCGATATCCGGCTGCTCGTCCGGCGGGGGCGGCATCGGCAGATCGCCCGGGATTCCACCCGGCAGCGGCTCTGGGATCGGCAGGCCGGGATTGGCCATCTCCTGGTTGGCCATGCGAAGCCTCCTGTCTGTCTGAGGGATGTGCGGACCAACACGGCCGAGCGTGGCCGGGTTCCCCGCCCGGAGCGCGCGCGCGGGGAACCGGCGTCCCGCGGCTCCTGTTCAGTGCCATACCCTCGAATTCCGGAGAATCTCATGTCTGACATCAGGCAGGCCAAGGTCTTGATCGTCGCCACCGACGGCTTCGAAGAGACCGAACTCACCGTCCCGCAGAACAGGCTCAGGCAGGCCGGCGCCACCGTCCACGTAGCAGCGCCGCAGTCGCGCGCGGCAAAGGAGTCCATTCGCGGCTGGGACCAGACCGATTGGGGCAAGAACGTCGCCGTCGACAAGGATCTCGAGTCGATCTCACCGCAGGATTACGACGCCCTCATCCTTCCCGGCGGACAGATCAACCCTGACAAGCTGCGCCTCGAACCCAAGGCTCTCGAGGTGATCCGCAGCTTCCTGGAATCCGGCAAGGTGGTGGCCGCGATCTGCCACGCGCCCTGGCTCCTAATCGAGGTGGGTGCGGCGAAGGGGCGCCGGATGACCTCCTTCGCGTCGATCCGGACGGACGTCATCAATGCGGGTGCGGATTGGACAGACGAGCCGGTCGTCACCGACCGTGGTCTCATCACGAGCCGAAATCCCGGCGATCTCGACGCCTTCTGCGCCAAGATCATCGAGGAGGTTCGGGAAGGCAACCACGGCGGCCGCGTGGCCGCCTGATCGATGGGCGGATCCGACCGCCGCGGAGCGCGCGCCCTGAGTCCGGGCGTGCGACGTGGCGGCGGTCGTTCCGCGCTGGGAGGATCAGCGCTTGACGGCCGTCTTCTGGACCTTGGCCTTCTCGGGCGACGCGCCGGCGAAGAGCTCCGAGAGATGGCGCTGGTCCAGGGTCTTGGCAAAATCGGGCGTCGGCTCGGCGAGCACGGCGGGCTCGGCCCGGCGCGGCGCGATCGATCCGGTGGTGATGGGGTCGGCGAGGTCCGCCTGGGCGCGGACCGAGGGGGTCGGCTCGCGCTGCAGGCGCAAGGTCCAGTGAGCGGCGGTGGAGAGCGCGGCGACCGCGAGGATCGCCTTGATGCCACCCGTCAGGAGGCGTCTCATAGTGGTCAGGCCCGAAACTACGCAGTGGCACGCGACCGGTTCCCCGGCCGGCTCCTACACTTGCCCAGGATCCTTAACGACCGTGATCGGGATGCCGCTCCGCCTCCGTCCCGCGATGGGACGCGGCCGTTGAGGTGGGCCATGCGCCAAGGCAGCGGTTCCTGTTCCCCGCGTCCGTGACACGCCTGTCGCAACCCGGCCCACTAGGCCTCACAGGAGCCACGCAGAGAACTGGTCCGCACGGTCCCGTCACGACAAGCCCCGCCACCATGCCAAGCCCGAGAGGGTTCGCGAAACCATCGGGCGCCTCGGCAGCAGGGACCGCCGATGTAGGCGGCGCAGGCTGAGCCGGCAACCGGCATCGTCCGCGTCATGACGGCTGCGACGATCCGCACGCCGCCGCGCAGGCCCGCAGGGCGGTCACCTCCCCCGCCTCGTCCGCACCGGACTGTCGGGCGTCGAGATCCGCTGTGCCGGCGAAGACCTGCGGCCCGGCCGCTGCGAGGACCGACGCCAGGCTCGCGGCCAGCGCCGCGGCGCCGGCGGCCGGGATGGCGATCCGCGTCATGGCTCCGATCCTCCCGAAACGCGAACGACCGCGCCGCGGCTCTCGGCCGGGGCGCGGTCGCTCCAGGGACACAAGGGTTGCGTCCGGCGGGCTTCAGCTCAAGGAGCCGCAGAAGCGCTGGATGCGGGTGCAGGCCTCTTCGAGGGCGGCGTTCGAGGTGGCGTAGGAGATGCGCAGGTTGGGGCCGAGGCCGAAGGCCGAGCCGTGGACGGCGGCGACTCCCTCGGCCTGGAGCAGCTCGACCACGAAATCCTCGTCGGTCGCGATGGTCTTGCCGGCCGGGGTCTTGCGCCCGATGGTCTCGGCGCAGGACGGATAGACGTAGAAGGCGCCCTCGGGCGTCGGGCACTTCAGGCCCTTGGTCTGGTTCAGCATCGACACGACGAGGTCGCGCCGGGTGTGGAAGGCCTTGCGGAACTCGGCGAGATGCGCCTGCGTCCCCTCCAGGGCTGCCACCGCCGCCCATTGCGAGATCGTCGAGGCGCCGGAAGTCTGCTGTCCCTGGACGAAGTCCATCGCCTTGATCAGGTGCTCGGGGCCGGCGGCGTAGCCGATGCGCCAGCCGGTCATCGCGTAGGCCTTGGAGACGCCGTTCATCGTCAGCGTGCGCTCGTAGAGGCCCGGCTCGATCTGGGCCGGGGTGACGAATTCGAAGTCGCCGTAGGTGAGATGCTCGTACATGTCGTCGGTGAGCACCCAGACCTGCGGGTGGCGCATCAGCACGTCGGTGATCTTCTTGAGCTCGTCGCGGGCATAGGCCGCGCCGGAGGGGTTCGAGGGCGAGTTGAGGATGATCCACTTGGTCCTGGGCGTGATCACCCGCTCGAGCTCCTCGGGCTGGAGCTTGAAGTCATGCGCCATGTCGGTCTCGGCGAAGACCGGGGTGCCGCCGCACAGCACCACCATCTCCGGGTAGGAGACCCAGTAGGGACGCGGGATCACCACCTCGTCGCCGGGATTCAGGGTGGCGAGGAGCGCGTTGTAGATGACGTGCTTGCCGCCGGTGCCGACGATGGTCTGGGACGGCTTGTAGTCGAGGCCGTTCTCGCGCTTGAACTTCTTCGCGATGGCCTCGCGCAGCGGCACGATGCCGGAGACCGGCGGATACTTGGTCTCGCCGCGCCGGATCGCCTCGATGGCCGCATCCTTGATGTGCTGGGGCGTGTCGAAATCCGGCTCTCCCACGGAGAGGCTGATCACGTCCATGCCCTGCGCTTTCAGCTCGCGCGCCTTCTGCGTCATCGCGATGGTCGCGGACGGCTTCACGCGGGACAAGGCGTCGGCCAGAAAGCCCATGGGTGGTCACTCCCGTATATTGACGAAGGTCGGATCGAGCGGCGCGGACCCTAGTCGCGCCGCCGCGCACGGGCAAGGGAGACCTTCCGTTGCTGCAGCGATACCCTCCGCGACCCGGCGACCTGCTTGCGGCGAACGCAAACCGCCGCGGCTCCAGGGGAAGCCGCGGCGGCAGGGCCGTCGATGGTGGGTTCTATCCGGGCGCCATCGGGCCGGGTCCGGCCCCGTCAGATCCCGCCGAAGACCCAGCGCAGCTTCGACAGGAAGCCGCCGCCGGAGCGCTTCTCGCGCACCTCCGCGGGCTCGTCCTTGACCGTGGCCGCCGCGGCATCGGCCTGGATCAGGCCGAGGGCCGCCGTGTCGGTGGTCTCGCGGTCGATCAGGATGAAGCCGCCGGTGTCGCGGTTCTGCGTATAGGCATCCACCGCCACGGCCCGGTCGAGCGTCAGGGTGACGTCGGCGATGTCGTTGGCGGTGAGGCGCGCGGCCGGCTCGGGATTGCCGGTCTCCGGATCGATCCGGGTCCGGATCGTGGACACGACGGCGTTCACCGTCACGGTCCCGATCTTGGCGAGCAGGGTGGCGCCGGGCAGCAATTCGGTCTCGGCCGCCCAGAACAGGCGGGCGTCCAGGCTGTCCGTCACCCGCATCGGCGCGTCGGCGGTGACGATGACCGAGCCGCGCGAGGCGTCGATCTCGTCGGCCAGCACCAGGGTCACCGACTGGCCCTCCACCGCGTGGGGCAGATCGCCGTCGGCGGTGAAGATCCGGGCGATCCTGGAGGTCCGGCCCGAGGGCTCGACGATCACGGCGTCGCCGGGAGCCACGCGCCCGCTGGCGACGAGGCCGGAAAAGCCCCGGAAGTCCGAGTTCGGCCGGTTGACCCACTGCACCGCCATGCGGAACGGGGCGGCCTGCTCCTCGACGCGGACCGGGACCTCTTCGAGGTACTGCAGCAGCGGCGTGCCGGTGTACCAGGGCGCCGCGGCGCCCGGCAGCACGACGTTGTCGCCGTTCTTGGCCGAGAGCGGGATCGCCCGGACCTCGGTGAAGCCCAGGGGCGTGGCGAAGTCCTTGAACGCCGCAAGGAGTTCCTCGAAGCGGGTCTCGGACCAGCCGACGAGGTCCATCTTGTTCACCGCGAGGGCCACGCGCCTGATGCCCAGCAGCGAGACGAGGAGCGCATGCCGCCGGGTCTGCCGGGTCAGGCCCTGGCGGGCATCCACCAGGATCACCGCCACGTCCGCCGTGGAGGCGCCCGTGGCCATGTTGCGGGTGTACTGCTCGTGGCCGGGGGTGTCGGCGACGATGAAGGAGCGCCTGTCCGTGGAGAAGAAGCGATAGGCGACGTCGATGGTGATGCCCTGCTCGCGCTCAGCCTGGAGGCCGTCGACCAGGAGCGCCAGGTCGATCTCGGCGCCCTGCGTGCCGTGCTTGCGCGAGTCGCGCTGCAGCGCCGTGACCTGATCGTCGAAGATCTGCTTGGTGTCGTGCAGCAGGCGGCCGATCAGCGTCGACTTGCCATCGTCGACGGAGCCGCAGGTGATGAAGCGCAGGACTTCCTTGTTCTGGTGCGCGGACAGGAAGGCGTCGTAGCCGAAGGTTTCGGGTGACTGATGGATCGTCATCTTAGAAATACCCCTCCTGCTTCTTGCGCTCCATGGCGCCCGCGCCGTCCTTGTCGATGACCCGGCCCTGGCGCTCCGAGGTGCGGGCGGCCAGGGTCTCGCCGATGATCTCCGGCAGGGTCGCGGCGTCGCTCTCGACGGCCCCGGTCAGGGGATAGTCGCCCAGCGTCCGGAAGCGGACCGTCAGTTCCTGGGGCGTCTCGCCCGGCTCGAGCGGGAAGCGATCGTCATCGACCATGATGAGCTGGCCGTCGCGCTCCACCACCGGACGCGGCTTGGCGAAGTAAAGCGGCACGATCGGGATCTGCTCCTGCTCGATGTAGAGCCAGACGTCGAGCTCGGTCCAATTCGAGAGCGGGAACACGCGCAGCGACTCACCGCGCTTCTTCTTCATGTTGTAGAGGTGCCAGGGCTCGGCACGCTGGCGCTTCGGGTCCCAGCGGTGCTGCGCCGTACGCAGGGAGACGATGCGCTCCTTGGCTCGGCTCGCCTCCTCGTCGCGCCGGGCACCGCCGAAGGCCGCGTCGAACTTGTGCTTGTCGAGGGCCTGGCGCAGCGCCTGGGTCTTCATGACGTCGGTGTGCACTTCCGAGCCGTGGCTCACCGGGCCGATGCCGCGGGCGAGACCGTCCTGGTTGGTGTGCACGATGAGGTCGAGGCCGAGCTCCTTCGCGCGCCGATCGCGGAAGGCGATCATCTCCTTGAACTTCCAGGTGGTGTCGATGTGCATCAGCGGGAACGGCAGGCGCCCGGGCGCGAAGGCCTTCAGCGCCAAGTGCAGCAGCACCGACGAATCCTTGCCGATGGAATAGAGCATCACCGGGTTCTCGGTCTCGGCGACCGTCTCCCGCATGATGTGGATGCTCTCGGCTTCCAGGCGCTGAAGGTGGGTGAGCCGTTCGGACCGGCTCGCCGCATGGGTGGTGAGGGGTGCGGCGCTCATCGGGCCATCTCCAGGGTGTTGGCGTGTCGGGTCGTCTCGAAGGCGGCCGCTTCCTGGCCGGGCGCGACGGTCTCGTCGGGCGCGTGCAGGTCCGAAGTCTGGACGTGCAGGCCGCATTCCTTCTTGGAGGCCTGCTCCCACCACCAGCGGCCGGCGCGCTCGTCCTCGCCGACCCGGATCGCCCGGGTGCAGGGCGCGCAGCCGATCGACGGGAAGCCGCGGTCGTGCAGCACGTTGTAGGGAACGTAGTTTTCCAGGACGAAGCGCTCGACGTCGGCGCGGGACCAATCCGCCAGCGGGTTGATCTTGATCAGCCCGCGCGCCGGGTCGGCCTCGGCCAGCGGCGTGTCGGCGCGGTTG
Organism: Methylobacterium sp. Leaf104; assembly: GCF_001422885.1. GTDB lineage: Bacteria > Pseudomonadota > Alphaproteobacteria > Rhizobiales > Beijerinckiaceae > Methylobacterium. The sequence continues at coordinate 44,949 of NZ_LMMZ01000039.1, forward strand.
GCCGACTGCCCGGCCCGCAGGCCCGTGAGCCAGCCGGCGGCCCCCGCGAGGGCGCGTCCCAGCGGCTCGACCTTGCGGAAGCCGCAGCAGGCCTGGCGCGCGGCGACCGAATGACGGAACCCGTTGATGCCGGACTCGGCCACGAAGCGCTCCTCGGCCTCGCGCTCCGGCGCATAGGCGCGGATGCGGATGCCGTAGGCGGATTCGGTCTCCGTCCAGGTGTCGTAGGCCTCGGGGTAGAGGCGGCCCGTATCGAGGGTGACGATCTCGGTCCGGCCCTTGTGCATCGCCACCGCGTGGGTGAGCGCCTGATCCTCGATGCCGAGGCTGGTGGTGAAGACCAAGCGACCCGGCACGGCCGCCTCGATGTGCGCGATGCGGCCCTTGAGGTCGAGGCCGGCCATTGCGGAGGCCAGGTCCCGCGCCGCCTTATCCAGTTGAGAGGTCATGGGAGACTTTGTGAAGTGGCTTGTCTGGACCCTGAAATGTTCGCTATAACGAACGCTGTCAAGGCATGGCGGCCATCCGCGCGGGGCAATCCCCATCCGCGAACACCGCCCTGTCGCAACGGGCACGGACCGTTTTCCGTTGCCTGGCGAAGAAAATTCCTTTTGACCGGTCGCCGCGACGTGCTCCCGCGCACGCCGGCCCGGCTCACGAACCCGCGAGGCCAGCTTGGATTCGATCGACCTGAAGATCCTGGCGCTGCTGCAGCACGACGCCACCCTGTCCATCGCCACCATCGGCGAGAAGGTCGGCCTGTCGCAGACGCCGTGCTGGAAGCGCATCCAGCGCCTGGAGGCCGACGGCGTCATCGACCGGCGCGTGGCCGTCCTCGACCCGGTGAAACTCGGCCTCGGGCTCACCGTCTTCGTCTCCATCGAGACGGCGGATCACTCGCGCGAATGGCTTGAGCGCTTTGCCGAGACGGTCTCGGCGATGCCCGAAGTGCTCGAATTCTATCGCATGGCCGGCGATGTGGACTACATGCTCCGCGTCGTCGTCGCCGATATGCGCGCCTACGATACGTTCTATAAGCACCTCATCGCGACTCTGCCCCTCAAGAACGTGACCTCCCGGTTCGCGATGGAGAAGGTCAAGTCCACCACCGCCCTGCCCCTTCCGGCCCCACCCGCCAACGGACGCTTCACGCCGACGCTGTCAGTGGTGGCCGGGGAATAAAATTCTCTTTTGCACTGCACACGCAGGCAGCTCCTTCTACCGTGACGTCGTTCTGTAAAACGGACAACCCCGTTGACAGCCGGCCTCTCAGGACGACATGGCTTCCCACATGGCACGACACGCGATCATCCCCCGCACGGCTCCCTTCGGCGACACCGAACGCGCGAGCCTCGACGCCGTCCTCGGCGCCGCCTCCCCGATCCAGCGCGCCTGGCTCGCCGGCTTCCTCGCCGGCCTCGACGCCAGCGGCGCCCCGCAGGCCGCCGCCGTCCCGGCCGCGCCACCGAAGGCGGCCGAGCCGCTGACCATCCTGTTCGCCAGCGAATCCGGAAACTCCGAGAAGCTCGCCGGCGACATGGCCAAGCTCGCCCGCAAGAACGGCTTCAAGCCGAAGATCGTCGACTTCGCGGATCTCGAGATCGCCAGTCTCGCCAAGGAGAAGCGCATCGTCGCCATCGCGGCGACCTGGGGCGAGGGCGAGCCGCCGGCCCGGGCCGTGCGCGCCTACAACGAGCTGATGGCCGACGGCGCGCCGCGACTCGACGGCGTGTCCTTCGGCGTGCTGTCGCTGGGCGACACCTCCTATGCGGAGTTCTGCGCCATCGGGAAGGCGCTGGACGCCCGCTTCGAAGCGCTGGGCGGCACCCGTGCGCACGCGCGCGCCGACCTCGACCTCGATTTCGAGACGCCGGCCGCCGCCTGGATCAAGGAGACCCTCAAGGCCCTGGCCCCGCCGCCGAGCGCCGACAACGTGGTGGCGGTGGACTTCGCCGCCCGCGCCGCCGGCGACGAGGACGAGGAGGCCGAGCCGAGCCGCGAGCCCCGGGTCGTCGAGGTCATCGACCACGTCAACCTGAACTCGTCGCGCTCCGACAAGGAGACGATCCACCTCGCCCTCGAATTCGAGGACGGCGCCCCGGCCTACGAACCCGGCGATTCGCTGGAGATCTATCCGGAGAACGACCCGGCCCTGGTGGACGAGATTCTGACCGCCACCGGGCTCTCCGGCGACGCGGCCCTGCGCCGGGCGCTGCTGGCCGAACGCGACATCACCACCCTGTCGGCCACCACGGTGGAGCGCTTCGTCAAGGCCACGGGCCATGCGGAGGCGCAGAAGCTGATCGACGGCGGCGAGCTGCGCGCCTGGATCGAGGGCCGCCACCTCATCGACCTCATCACCGCCTATCCGGCGGCGCTCACGGCCGAGCACCTCAACACCATCACCCGGCCCCTGCCGCCGCGGGCCTATTCCATCGCTTCCTCGCGCAAGGAGGTGGGCGACGAGGTCCACCTCGTGATCGCGGCGGTGCGTTACGAGACCCATGGCCGGGCGCGCGGCGGCGTCGCCTCGACCCACGTGGCCGACCGCATCAGGAACGGCGCCAAGCTGCGGGTGAAGCTGAAGCCCAACCGTCACTTCCGCCTGCCGCAGGACCCGGCCACCGACATCATCATGGTCGGCCCCGGCACCGGCGTCGCGCCGTTCCGCGCCTTCGTGCAGGAGCGCCGCGCCGTCGAGGCCCCCGGGCGCTCGTGGCTGTTCTTCGGCGACCGGCACTTCACCCACGACTTCCTGTACCAGCTCGAGTGGCAGGAGGCCCTGGAGGACGGGTCGCTCACGCAGATCGACGTCGCCTTCTCGCGGGACCAGCCGGAAAAGATCTACGTGCAGGACCGGATCGCCCAGCACGCTACGGAGATCGTCGCCTGGCTGGAGGGCGGTGCGCATTTCTACGTCTGCGGCGACGCCACCCGGATGGCCAAGGACGTGCGCCACGCGGTGGTGAAGGCCTACCAGGACGTGAAGTCGCTGAGCCCGGCGGATGCCGAGACGGCCGTCGCCGCCCTGGAGCGTGCCCACCGTTACCAGCAGGACGTCTACTGAGATCCCGCCCTCCCCCTCGTGGGGAGGGACCGAGGGTGAGGGTGGTGCAGGATCGAGCGCTCGCGGTGCCTCCTGCACCACCCCCACCTCCAACTCCTCCCCACAGGGGGGAGGAGAGCTCCCGAACCGGAAATCCCGCCATGGCCGACAAGACCACCACCCGCACCTACGAGACCCCGCCCACCGACCGCCCGATCTCGGACGCGGACGCGGCGCGCGCGGCGGGTCTGGCCGCCAACGAACACATCAAGATCGCCAGTGGCTACCTGCGCGGCACCCTGGCGGACGGCCTCCTGAAGCACGCCACCGGCGCCATCTCCGAGGATGACGGGCAGCTCGTGAAGTTCCACGGGATGTACCTGCAGGACGACCGCGACATCCGGGCCGAGCGCACGAAGAAGAAGCTCGAGAAGGCCTTCAGCTTCATGATCCGCCTGCGCATCGCCGGCGGCGTCGTCACCCCCAAGCAGTGGCTGGCGCTGGACGAGATCGCCACGACCTATGCGGGCGGCGCCCTGCGGGCGACCACGCGCCAGACCTTTCAGTATCACGGCGTCATCAAGTCGAACCTCAAGCGCACGATGGCGGCCATCGACGCGACGCTGCTGGACACCATCGCGGCCTGCGGCGACGTCAACCGCAACGTGATGGCGGCGACGAACCCGGCCCAGACCGGCGCCCACAAGGCCGCCTACCAGCTCGCCAAGGACATCTCGGATTCGCTCCTGCCCAAGACCAGCGCCTGGCGCGAGATCTGGCTCGACGGCGAGCGCGTGGTCGGCGGCGAAGACGCAGCCGAGATCGAGCCGGTCTACGGCAAGACCTACCTGCCCCGGAAGTTCAAGACCGTGGTCGCGGTGCCGCCCTCGAACGAGGTCGACATCTTCGCCCACGACCTCGGCTTCATCGCCATCCTGGACAAGAAGGGCAAGGTCACGGGCTGGAACGTCACGGTCGGCGGCGGCATGGGCATGACCCACGGCGAGACCGACACCTTCCCGCGCACCGCGGACGTGATGTGCTTCGTGAAGCCCGAGGACGCCCTGAAGGCGGCCGAGGCCGTGATGACGGTCCAGCGCGACTGGGGCAACCGCAAGGTCCGCAAGAACGCCCGCCTGAAATACACCATCGAGCGCTACGGCCTCGCCGCCTTCCGGGCCGAGGTCGAGAAGCGCGTCGGCAAGCCGCTGGACGACCCGAAGCCCTTCACCTTCACGGGCAACGGCGACCGCTACGGCTGGACCGAGGGCGACGACGGCCGCCACCACCTGACGCTCTACGTCGCCTCGGGCCGGATCAAGGACTACGAGAACGGTCCGCAGCTGCTGACCGGCCTGCGCCGGATCGCCGAGATCCACGAGGGCGACTTCCGCCTGACCGGAAACCAGAACGTCATCATCGCCAACGTGCCGGGCGAGAAGCGCGCCGAGATCGAGGCGCTGGTGGACCAGTACGGCATGATGAAGGGCGCCAGCGCCCTGCGCCGCAACTCCATGGCCTGCGTCGCCCTGCCGACTTGCGGCCTGGCCCTGGCCGAGAGCGAGCGCTACCTGCCGAGCCTGATGGACGAATTGGAAGCGAGCCTCGCCTCCCACGGCCTGCAGGACGACGAGATCACCATCCGGATGACCGGCTGCCCCAACGGCTGCGCCCGGCCCTTCATCGCCGAGATCGGCTTCGTCGGACGCGGCCCCGAGCGCTACCACCTCTACCTGGGTGCGGCCTTCGACGGCTCGCGCCTCGGCAAGCTCTACGCCGAGGACGTCACCGCCTCGGAGATCAAGACCATCCTCGATCCGCTCTTCGCGGCCTATGCCCGGAACAAGCAGCCCGGCGAGCGGTTCGGCGATTACCTGATCCGTGACGGCTACGTGACCCGGACGATCAACGGGCCGGATTTCCACGACAGCACGGGTGCGCTGAAGAGCGCCGCCTGATTTCGGATCACCCGGAATGCGCGACGCAGACGGACCACAGGCCCTCCGGCAGCCACGTTCACGGGCCTCGTGGTAATCCCCTCAAGAGCAGCACAGTCGCGCCGCACCATCACGGAGTGCGGCGCGGTGCCGACCAAGTCTAAAGGTCAAGCTCGAACTTCGCTAAGTGGGAGCGCAACCGTTTCCGTCCCGACCCGTTGTCTGGAGAGACAGCCGGGAGCGCGCCATGGCCAAGCATGAGATCCTGAATTTCTTCGAACATCGGCGTGACGGCGCCTGGATCTGCGTGAAGCCCTTCACGCTGACGACCAAGAGCAGCAGCGTCGACATCCGCCAGGGCATGCGCTTCGACTACGGCAAGCGGATCGGCGGCGTCGATCTGGCCGAATATCTGGAGCAATTGGGTTCGCAGTTCGGATCCTAGTTTCTTTCGATCCGGATCTGGTGAGACACGTCCCGGCGTCGCGAGGCGCTGGGCTTCGCGTCGCATCGGCATGCTGCCGGCAGCGAGGGGCACGGTGCGGCGCGTTCTTTGACGTCGACCTGGCAACAGCCTAGTTTATCGCCATGACCCGTGCAGTGGCCATCGTCCGCGACATTTCCGAAGAATCCGCTCCGACCACGCGCTGCCGCATCCTGGCGACGGCCGAGGAAGCGTTTCGGCTGATCGGCTACCAGAAGACCACCGTCGCCGACATCGCCAAGACGCTGCGGATGAGTCCCGCCAACGTGTACCGCTTTTTCGAATCGAAGAAGGCGATCCACGAGGCGGTGATCCAGCGCCTGATGGACGATACCGAGCAGAGGGTGGCGCTGGCTGCCGTGGCGCCGGGCCGGAATGCGGCCCAGCGCATCGCGGGCGTCATCACGGTGATGCACCAGGCCTGCGTCGAGCGCTGCGAGGCCAATCCCCGTCTGCACGAGATGGTCGAGGCGGCCATCACCGAGAGTTGGGACGTCTGCCGTGCCCATGTCGACGCGATCGGCTCGGTTCTGCGCCGCCTGGTCCAGGAGGGCGTGGACACCGGCGAGTTCGAGGTGGCCGATCCGGCCATCGCGGCGGCCTGCATCCACACCGGTATCATCCGCTACTGCCACCCTGCCCTGGTCAGCCATTACCCCGATGCGGGTGCGCCGCCCGTCGCCGCGATGATCGACTTCCTGCTCGGAAGCCTACGCCGCAAGGCCTGACGCACGCGATTCTCAGCGCATCTCCGCGACGATGCCCTGGGCGACCGCGCGGGGGTCTGCCGCCTGGGTGATCGGCCGGCCGACGACGACGTGGTCGATACCGATCCGCCGTGCCGCGCCGGGCGTCGTCACGCGCTTCTGATCCCCCGCCTCGGTGCCGGCCGGCCGGATGCCCGGGGTGACGATGGCACGGTCGGCCCCGATGCGGGCACGCACCGCCTGCGCCTCGGCGGCGCTGCAGACGATCCCGTCGATGCCGGCCTCCGCCGCCTGGCCGGCACGCCGGGCCACGAGGTCGGCCACCGGCAGGGCATAGCCGGCCTCGGCCGCGTCCGCGTCGTCGTAGGAGGTCAGGACCGTCACGGCGAGGATCCTCGGGCCGTTCGCGCCCCGGCCCCGGATCGCCGCCCGCATGGTCTGCGGATAGGCGTGGACGGTCAGGAAGGTGGCCCCGAGGTCGGTGAGCGCGCGCACCCCCTCCTCCACGGTGTTGCCGATGTCGTGGAGCTTGAGGTCGAGGAAGACCTTGCGGCCCGAGGCGGCGAGGCGCGGCACCAGGGCGAGCCCGCCCGAATAGGCCAGGCGATAGCCGATCTTGTAGAAGGTCGCGGCATCGCCGATCCGGTCGACGAGACGCTCGGCCTCGTCGACGGTCGCCACGTCGAGGGCGACGATCAGGCGGTCGCGCGGGTCCAGCATTGCGGTCATGAATGTCTCCGTCTCCGCGGCGAGCGATCCCGCGCAGGACCCCGCCTGTCAACGGGGCGCCATCGCCCGGGCCACCTCCGCCTTGAGGACGGGCAGCAATTCGGCCTCGTACCAGGGATTGGCCTTGAGCCAGCCGCTGTTGCGCCAGGAGGGATGGGGCAGCGGCAGCACCCGCGGCGTGCGGGGGCCCGCCAGGATCTCGCGCCAGCGCCGCACGGTGTCGGTGAGACCCGCTTTGGAGCGGCCGAGGTGCCAGGCCTGTGCGTATTGCCCGATCACCAGGATCAGTTCGAGGTCGGGCAGGCCGGCGAACAGTTCCTCTCGCCAGCGCTCGGCACATTCCCGGCGCGGGGGCTTGTCGCCGCCCTTCGCGTCGTAGCCGGGGAAGCAGGCGCCCATCGGCACGATGGCGAGGCGGCTCGCATCGTAGAACGCCGCCTCGTCGAGGCCGAGCCAGTCCCGCAGGCGGGTGCCCGAGGGGTCCATGAAGGGGATGCCGCTCTTGTCCGCCCGGTTGCCGGGGGCCTGGCTCGCGACGCAGAGCCGGGCCGAGGCGAGGCCCTGGACGATGGGGCGCGGCTCCTGCGGAAGGGGCGCGCCGTAGATCGGCGCGTCCCGGCAGATCCGGCAGGCACGCAGGCGCGCCACGGTGGCGTCGAAGGGGGTCTCGGCCGGCTTGGTCTCGGAGAGCATGATGCCCTCCGAGATAGGCGGCGCCCGCGCTTCGGACGAGGGGCCGCGTCGTCGCTCCGGCTCAGGCGCCCTTGAGGCCGCTGAGGTCGAGGGGCAGCGAGCGCAGGCGCTGGCCGGTGGCGGCGAAGATCGCGTTCGAGATCGCCGGGGCGATCACCGGGACGCCAGGCTCGCCGATGCCGGTGGGCGCGGCGGTGGAGGGCACGATGTGGACCTCGACCACCGGCATCTCGCTCATGCGGGTCGGCTCGTAGGCGTCGAAGTTCTTCTCCTGCACCACGCCATCCTTGAGCGTGATCTTGTTGCGCAGGACCGAGGACAGGGCGAAGCCCACGGCGCCCTCGACCTGGGCGCGGATCACGTCGGGGTTGACCGCGACGCCGACATCCACCGCGGCCACGATGCGGTTCACCTTCACCTTGGCGTCCTCGGCGGTCACGTCCGCCACCATGGCGACGTAGGAGCCGAAGGATTCGTGCGCCGCGACGCCCAGGCCGCGGTTCTTGTCGGCCGCCTTCTTCGGATCCCAGCCGGCCTTCTCGGCGGCGAGCTTCAGGGTGGCGGAGAGGCGCGGGGCGCCCCCGAGCAGCCCGAGGCGGTAGGCGACCGGATCGGCGCCGGCCGCATGGGCGAGCTCGTCGATGAACACTTCCATCGCCTGGGCGGTGTGGGTGTGGCCGACCGAGCGCCACCACAGCACTGGTACGCCCTCGCGGGCGTTATGGACCTCGAAGCGGTAGGCGGGCAGCGCGTAGGGCGTGTCCGAGGCGCCCTCGACGGTGGTCGCGTCGATGCCCTCCTTCACGATCATGGTCTCGAAGGCGGTGCCGATCATGATCGACTTGCCGATGGTCCGGTGTTCCCAGCCGGTGATCCCGCCCTTGGCGTCGAGGCCGGCGCGCAGGCGGTGGACCACCATCGGCCGGTAGAAGCCGCCGGCCATGTCGTCCTCGCGGGTCCAGACGAGGTGGATGGGCGCCTTGCCGCCGGTGGCGCGGACGATCGAGGCGGTCTCGGCGAAGTAGTCGGCGCTCGGCGTCGCGCGCCGGCCGAAGGAGCCGCCGGCCCATTGCGTGTGCAGCCGGACCTTGTCCGTCGTCACGCCGAGATTGGCGGCCACCACCGCCTGCTCGATCGTCTGGAGCTGGCAGCCGGCGAAGACGTCGTAGGTGCCGTCAGAGGCCTTCTCGATGGTGGCGTTGAGGGGCTCCATCGCCGCGTGGGCGAGGTAGGGGAAGGTGAACTCGGCCTCCAGCACCTTGGCCGAGCCGGCGATCGCGTTCGCTGCATCGCCCTTCTTCGAGGCGACGAGGCCCGGCGTCTCGAGGCGCTTCCGGTGATCGGCCAGGATCGCGTCGGACGAGCGCGTCTCGGCCGCGCTGTCGTCCCAGGTGACCTTGAGCGCGTCCCGGCCCTTCATGGCCGACCAGGTATCCTTGGCGAGGACGGCGACGCCGGTGGGGATCGTCACCACGTCGACCACGCCCGCCACCGCGCGGGCGGCCTTGTCGTCGACGCTCTTCACGGTGCCGCCGAAGCGCGGCGAATGGGCCACCACCGCGGTCAGCTGTCCGGGGCGGCGAATGTCGAGGGAGTAGATCGCCGTGCCGTCGGTCTTGGCCGCCGAATCGACGCGCGGCACCTTCTTGCCGATGAGGGTGAACGCGCTCGCCTCCTTGAGGCGCGGTTCCTTCGGCACCGGCTGGGCGGCGGCGGCTTCGGCCAGTTCGCCGAAGCGGGCCTGCCGGCTCGAGGCCGCGTGGCGCACCGTGCCGGATTCGACGGTGATCTCGGAGGCCGGGACCTTCCACCGCTCGGCGGCGGCCGCCACCAGCATGGCGCGGGCGGCCGCGCCGGCCTTGCGCAACTGGACCCAGGAATTGGCGATGGCGGTGGAGCCGCCGGTGCCCTGGACGGGGCCGAAGGCGAAGTTGTTGTAGAGCGTGGCATCGGCCGGCGCGAAGGTCGTGCGGATGGTGGCCCAGTCCGCGTCGAGTTCGTCGGCCAGGATGGTGGCCAGCCCGGTCGTGTTGCCCTGGCCCATGTCGAGGTGCTTGATCACCACCGTCACGGTGTCGTCGGCGGCGATCCGCACGAAGGCGTTCGGCATCGGCGGCAGGCCCGAGAGGTCGGGGCCGGCGGCGGCCTGGGCGAACTTCGCCGGATCGAGGGTGAAGCCGATGACGAGCGCCCCGGCGGCCACGGTGGCGCCGCCCAGGAAGGCGCGGCGGGATGGCACGGGCGGGGTGGCCTGACGGACCTTCAGCATGGGTGGCTCCAGTTCAGACGCGCGATTCAGACAATCAGGGGGTCGTTGCGGGACGGGCCGGGGCTTAGGCGAGGGTTCGCGCCGCCTCGTGGATCGCCGCGCGGATGCGCTGGTACGTGCCGCAGCGGCAGACGTTGCCGTCCATGGCGCCGTCGATGTCGGCATCGGTCGGCTTCGGGTTCTCGGACAGGAGCCCGATCGCCGACATGATCTGGCCGGACTGGCAGTAGCCGCACTGGACGACGTCGAGGCCGCGCCAGGCGGTGCGCACCGCCTCGGCGACCTTGCCGGAGACACCCTCGATGGTGGTGATCTTGGCCGTGCCGATATCCCCGATGCGGGTCTGGCAGGCGCGGACGGGCTGACCGTCGAGATGGACCGTGCAGGCGCCGCACTGGGCGATGCCGCAGCCATACTTGGTGCCGGTCTGGTTGAGGTGGTCGCGCAAGGCCCAGAGGAGCGGCATCTCCGGGTCCGCATCGACCTCGTGGGAGACCCCGTTGACGGTGAGTTTCAGCATCCCGGCCTCCCGATCGCAGTTTGGAACGACGCTAATCGTTGCCGCTGCGTAACCATGTGCGGAAGCACACCCTGGCAGACCGGATGCCCTCCGCGCACAGCGGAACGGTGCCGTGGCGGAACCGCGCGAATTCGTGTTCACGGCCGGGGCGCATGACCCGGATTCCGACAATCCGCTCGGTTCCGGCAGGCGCTTCTTAACAAATCCGGCGCAGTCTCGAAGCGGTTGTATCCCGGCCTCTCGGCGGTCCCGATCCCGACCACGACGCCTCCTCCGACTCCTCAAGACGGTGATGACCGACCTGACTGCCGAGATGATTCAGCGCGGCCGTGGCCCGTCCGCCCAGGAGGCGGCCCGCCGGCGCGAGGTCGCGCGCGACATGCGCTCGGCCCGGGAAAAGCTCACCTCGACGAGCGGGCTGGAACGCGCCTTCGACTACGAGCTGATCCGGGTCTACGCGCAGTATCGCTCGGGAGCGGTCATTCCCCTGGCCCTGCTCGGCCTGGCGGTCGCCGGCATCGCGGCGATCTGGACGCCGCCGGCCATCGCGGCGGCCTGGGGCCTCTGCCTCCTGGCGACCGTCACCGTCGCCAAGCTCCTCACGCGCCGCTTCCTGGCACAGGATTCGGACGCGGTCTCGGTGCGCAGCTGGCGCCGCACCTTCATGGCCTCGGAGTTCCTCCAGAGCACCGCCTGGGCGATGATGGTGCTGGTCGGCGGCTCGGGGGCGCGAACCTTCGTGCTGTTCGGCCTCGTGATCGTGGCGGCCATGGCGACGATGCTCGCCGCGACCCTGCCGGCCGCCGCCGGGGCGGCCCTGGTGCCCCTCTGCATCGCCGCCCTGTCGCTCCTCGCCGTGTCCCAGGACATGAACACGATGATGCTGGTCACCATGGTGGTCGGCGCGCAGCTGTTCTTCCTCGGCCTCGGGCGCCGCGTCTACGCCTCCACGGTCGAGGCGCTGCAATCCCATGCGGAGAAGGACTCGATCTTCGGCGAGCTCGAACAGGCCAAGGCCAATTCCGACGAGGCCCGCCGCCGCGCCGAGGAAGCCAACCTCGCCAAGTCCCGCTTCCTCGCCACCATGAGCCACGAGCTGCGCACGCCGCTCAACGCGATCCTGGGCTTCTCCGAGGTGATGAAGAACGAGGTGTTCGGCGCCCACGTCGCCCCTTCGTACAAGGAATACGCCTCCGACATCCACGACAGCGGGATGCACCTCCTCAACCTGATCAACGAGATCCTCGACCTCTCGCGCATCGAGGCCGGGCGCTACGAGCTCAACGAGGAGGCGGTCCAGCTCGGCCATGCCGTCGAGGAGTGCCGCCACATGATGGGCCTGCGCGCCCGCGGCAAGAACCAGGTGATCCACGAATTCATCGACGGGAGCCTGCCCCGGCTCTGGGCCGACGAGCGCGCCCTGCGCCAGATCGTTCTGAACCTCCTGTCCAACGCCGTGAAGTTCACGCCGCCGGGCGGCGAGATCACCATCAAGGTCGGCTGGACCTCGTCGGGCGGCCAGTATGTCAGCGTGAAGGACAGCGGCCCCGGCATTCCCGAGGACGAGATCGGCACCGTGATGTCGTCCTTCGGGCGGGGCTCGCTGGCGATCAAGACGGCCGAGCAGGGCTCGGGCCTCGGCCTGCCCATCGTGAAGGGCCTGGTCGACCTGCACGGCGGCAACTTCCAGCTGAAGTCGAAGCCGCGCGAGGGGACCGAGGTCGTGGTGATCTTCCCCGCGAGCCGCGTGATGGAGACCCTGCCGGCCCTGGAAGTGCCGGGCGAGGCGCAGGGCGCGCCCGCCGAGAAGCGCGCCCGCGCCGCCTGAGGGCCTCAGCCGGCGCTGCGCTTCGAGACCCCGGCCTGGGCGAAGGTCGCCATGTCCCGGTGGCAGGCGAGCGCCCCCTTGAGGAGCCCGAGGGCCAGGGCCGCGCCGGAGGCTTCGCCGAGACGCATGCCGAGGGCCAGCAGCGGCACGAGGCCGAGGCGCTCCAGCACGTCCGCATGCGCGCCCTCCGCCGAGACGTGCCCGGCGAGGCAGTGATCGAGGAGCGTCGGGTCGAGGCGGTGCAGGATGGCCGCGGCCGCCGTCGCCACGTAGCCGTCGAGGACGACCGGCACGCGCTGCAGCCGGGCCGCCAGGATCGCCCCCGCCATGGCGGCGATCTCGCGGCCGCCGAGCCGCGCCAGGATCTCCAGGGGATCGTCGAGATGGCCCGCATGGTGCGCCAGGGCCGCCTCCACGGCCGCGACCTTGCGGGCGAGCCCCGCGGCGTCGACCCCCGTGCCGCGCCCCACCCAGTGCGCGGCCTCGCCCCCGTAGAGCGCCGCGTAGATCGCCGCCGCGACGGTGGTGTTGCCGATGCCCATCTCGCCCAGCGCCAGGCAGTCCGTGCCGGCGGCCACCGCCTCCATGCCGAACGCCATGGTGGCGACGCAGGCCTTCTCGTCGAAGGCGGCCCCGGTGGTGATGTCGCCCGTGGGCATGTCGATGGCCAGGTCGAACACCTTGAAGCCGAGGCCGTAGGCGGCGCAGATCTGGTTGATCGCCCCGCCGCCGGCCGCGAAGTTGTCGAGCATCTGGCGGTTCACTTCCGCCGGGAAAGCCGAGACGCCGTGGGCGACGACGCCGTGGCTGCCGGCGAAGACGCAGACGAGGGGCCGGTCGAGGGTGGGCTGGCCCTTGCCCTGCCAAGCGGCGAGCCAGGAGACGAGGTGCTCGAGGCGGCCCAGGGAGCCGGCGGGCTTCGTCAGGGTGGCGTCGCGCTCGGCCACCATCGCCACCGCGTCCCGGTCCGGACCCGGCAGGGACTCGACGAGGCGGCGGATGTCGCTGAACGGCGTCTCGGTGGCATGCGTCTCGGTCGTCATGAAGCAATTCCGGTGGCCGGCCCGGCGCCAGGATGGCGGGCCGCCCGTCGCGGGAGCTATAACGATCCGGGCACGGGTGGTGAAGGCGAGGCAGGGTCGCGATGAACGAGGAGGCCGAAGCCGCCTTTCCGGGCGCCCGCCTGGCCTACGACCTCGCGGGCTGCCTGCGCTTCTATTCCCGCCTGCCCGTGCCGCCCCTGCCCGGCGAGGGCGACCCGCACGCGGTTCCGGACTTCCGCACCCTCCCGCGGATGCTGCCCCTGGCGGGCTTCCTCCTCGGCCTGCCCGGCGCGGCGGTGCTGCTCGCCGCCTGGGGCCTCGGCCTCGGACCCTTCCTGGCCGCCGGCCTCGCGGTGACGGCGGGCGTCCTGGTGACGGGAGCCCTGCACGAGGACGGCCTCGCCGACGTCGCCGACGGCTTCGGCGGCGGGACCACGCCGGCCCGGCGCCTGGAGATCATGCGCGACAGCCGCATCGGCGCCTATGGCGGCGTCGCCCTGATGCTGTCGCTGGCCCTGCGGATCGGCGCCCTGGCGACGCTCCTCGACCGGATCGAGGGCTTGGCCGCTCCGGCCCTGCTCCTCGCCGCCGCGCTCTCCCGCAGTGCCGCCCTGGCCCCCCTGGCGCTGCTGCCGCCCGCCCGACCTGACGGGGCCGGCGCCGCCGTCGGCCGCCCGAGCAGGGGGACTCTAGCCATTGCCGCCGCCCTGACGCTCGCCGTCGCCGCGCCGACCTTCCTGTTCGGGCTCCCGCTGCCCGGCCTACTCCTGATGCTCGGCCTCGGCCTCGGCGCATCCCTCGCGGTCACCGCCCTGGCGCGACGGATGATCGGCGGGCAGACCGGCGACGTCGTCGGGGCCGCGCAGCAGGCGGCCGAGATCGCCGCCCTGGTCGGCCTCCTCGCGGCCATCCCCGCCTGAGCGGCGGCCGGACTTGATCCGGACGCCATGGCCCTGGCATGGACAAGGGCGATGACCCAGCCCCGCCCCAAACCCTCCAGTCCCTGCACGAAGCTCTGCATCCTCGACGGTTCGACCGGCCTGTGCGAGGGCTGCGGCCGCACCCGCGACGAGATCGCCCTGTGGGGCTCGATGTCGGAGCCCCAGCGCCGGGCGGTGATGGCCACGCTGGAGACGCGCCTGCGCAGGGCCTTTCCGGCGCGCGCCGCGAGCCCGGCGGCACCATGATTCTCGTCGGACTCGTCATTCTCGGCGGCGCCCTGGCGGTGCTGCTCCTGTCCGACGACAGCCAGCGCATCGCCGGGATGGAACCGGATCAGTTCGCGCAACTGGCCATGAGCGCGGGCCTGCTCGCGGTGGTGGCCGCCGGGTTCTGGCACCAGTTCCGCGGCCGGATGAGCGCGAACCTGATGGCCCTGGTGGTCTGGGGCGCCCTCGGTGCCGCTCTGGTCGCCGGCTACGCCTATCGCAACGAGGCGCGGATCATCGGCGACCGGATGCTCGGGGCGGTGCGGCCCGGCAGCGCGGTCACGGATGCGGACGGAGCGGTGACGATCACCCGGCGCGCCGACGGCAATTTCCACGTCCGGGCCGAGGTGAACGGCCAGCCCCAGGGGTTTCAGTTCGACACCGGCGCCAGCTCCGTGGTCCTCACCGCCGAGAGCGCGGCGTCCCTCGGCATCCGCCCGGCGGAATCCGAGTTCAGCGTCCGGGTCTCGACCGCCAACGGCGTCACCGTGGCGGCCCCGGCCTTCCTCGACAGCCTGCGAGTCGGCGGCATCGTCGAGCGGCGGGTCCCGGCCCTGGTGAGCCGGCCGGGGGCCCTGCGCGAGAATCTCCTCGGCATGAGTTTCCTCGACCGCCTCGCCTCCTTCGAGGTCCGCGGCGACCGGCTCGTCCTGCGCGACCGCTGAGACCCCCGTCCCGAAACGCGAGACGCCGCCCCGGAGGACGGCGTCGTGACACCCGTCGCGCGTCGGACCGGTTCAGAACCGGTAGGTGAAGTTGCCCTTGACGGCATGGTCCTGAGCGCGTTCGCCGACCTGGCCGGTATAGGCCAGGCCCAGGGTGGTGTCGCGCGCCACCCGCACGTCGAGGCCGGCCCCGGCCACCAGCGCGTCCCGGCTGATCGGCGTGCCGGCGACGAGGAAGCTCGGACCCGTGCCGAAGCTCAGGAGGGCCTTGGGCACCACGGCGCCGTAGGCCCGGCGGTAGCCCACCAGCCCGTGCAGCGAGACCGGCGCGGCACCACCCAGGTCGAGGCTGGCCTGCCCGCGCAGGCCCACCGTGGAGGTCGCCACCTCGGTGGTCTGCGCCGCGCCCGTCAGCGCCGCCGGTCCGCCCGTCTCGGCGAAGCGGTCGCGCCCGATCGACACGTAGGCGCCGCCCACGAAGGGCTCGAGATAGGCCGGCTGGACCGGAGCCGTCGGCCGATCTTCCTGGGTGACCGGCGCGGACGGCCCCGCGCCGAGCACGATCCGGTAGCCGAGCTCGCCGAAGCCCTGCACGGTGGCGCCGCCGTAGCGGGCCGTGTCGCTGTCGGAGAACCCCGCGAAGGTCACGGCCCGGCGCAGGCGGCTCGATTGGTCGGCGTAGACGGCGCCGAGGCGCAGGGCCACGGGCCCCTGCTCGAAGCCGCCGTAGAGGCCGCCGAAGCCGCTCTCGATCGTGCCGGAGGAGAGCCGCCCGGTGCCGTCGAGGCTGGTGGCGGTGTAGCCGCCCGCGACGCCCAGCCGGAAGCCCGTCTCCAGCCGCACATCCGCCCCGAGCACGAAGCCGGAGGTCTGGCGCGACAGGCCGGCGGCGTTGCCGTCGCTGCGCGCCTCGCCGAAGCTGCCGAAGCCCTGGCCCCAGAGCCCGAACACCCGCGGGTCGAGGACGCGCACCGGCACTGGCGCCACGGGGACGGCCCGGCCCGGCAGGTCGGCGGTGTAGGCCGCCGGCAGGGTGCCGTAATCGGCGAGTTCGGCTGCGCCCGGGCTGGCGCCCCGGCGCAGGCGGTCAAGGAGGGCCTCGCGCACGAAGTAGGCGGTCTCGAACTGGGCGCCCGCCGCGCTGGCGTGGATGTCGCCGGTGAGCGCGCCGAAGGCGGCGCGCGCCTCGGGCGTGGTCAGCCCGACGGTGCGCCCGTAGAGGGCGGCGCCCGCCCCGGCGGCCTGGATGGCGTCGGCGACGCCGGCCTGATTGCGGGTCTGGGCGATGCGGGCGAAGGCGAGGTCGTTGCGCGTGAGCGTCAGGTCGACCGCGGCGGGGGCGTAGCGCAGGGTGGGGGTGAGGAAGGCGAAGTTGGCGGTGACGATGGCGAACTGGCCCTGCACGCCGCCATTCGCCGTGAGGATGGTGTAGGCGGTGCGCGGATCATAGGTGCCGGCCGCAGCCTGGACCTGGACGGTGCCGCCGGTGAGGGTGGCGGTGCCGGCCACCGCGAGGCGGTCGGCCTGGCCGGCGGCGTTGGTCTCGACCTGGAAGGTCGCGCCCGGGGCGAAGCCGGCATTGCCCGCGACCGAGAGGGTGCCGATGGAGTTGCCCGGCGCCACGACGGCGCCGGTCTGGGCCACCAGGCCGCCCACCGTGCCGGTGCCGCCGAGGCTGGCGCCGGAGCCCACCGTCACCACCGAGCCGGCGAGGCTGCCGTTCACGGCGAGACGACCCTGTGCCACGCCCGTGGCGCCGCTGAAGCTGCTGGTGCCGGTGAGGCTGAGGCTGCCCGCGCCGGCCTTGGTCAGGAGCCCGCTGCCGGCGATGGCATTGGCCAGCGTGGCGTCCCCGGCCTGGTCGAGGATCAGGCTGGCATTGTCGACGATGGCGCCCGAGCCGAGGCCGGCGGCGGAGGCGACGAGGGTGCCGCCCGCGATGGTGGTACCGCCCGCGTAGGTGTTCGTGCCGGTGAGCACCAGGGTGCCGGTGCCGGCCTTGGTCAGCGAGCCGGTGCCGCCGATGTCGTTGTCGAAGCTGTCCAGGGCCGAGAAGCCGCCCTTGGAAGCGTCCATCGTCACCGTCACGGGGCCGTTGAAGGCGCCGTAGCCGTCGGCGGCGGCATAGAGGTTCAGGCGGGCGTAGCCCGAGCCGTTGTCGAGGGGCTGGCCGGAGGCGATCTCGGTGGTGGCGAGCACGTCGCGGCGCTGCGCGGCCGTGAGATAGGGAAAGCGGGTGGCGAGCAGGATTTCGGCGCCCACGGGCACGACGGGGGCGAGATCGGTCGGCCCCACCGGCGCGAAGCCGTAGGTCAGCCGGTAGGTGTAGTCGGCTTTGGTCCGGGCCTTGTCGGCGAAGCGGTCCGGCGTGCCCGATGCGGCGCAGGCTGCGACGGTCGTCCCGCATTGGCTGGTGAGGAGGCCGGTCAGGTCCGTGCGGGCGGCATTGAAGAGCGCCTGGAAATCGCTCGTCGTGGTCAGCGATCCCGGCACGGCGTAGTTCAGGTATTGCGGATTGTTGTTCAGTAGCTGGACGAGGTCGTAGGTCGCCAGGATGCGGCCCGCGATGACGTCCATGGGATAGTGGGCGCTGAGCACCACGCGGCTGTTGCCGTATTCGGAGCCGCGCGCCACGGCCTCCTGGAAGCGCTCGGGGACGAGCTGGGCGAGCAGGATCGCGGTGGTCTGCCCGAAGGTGGTGTGGCCGCTCGGATAGGCGGCGTTGCCGCGCAGGGTCGGCACGATGTCCGTCGTGTTGTTCGCCGGCACGCCGAAGAAGTTCGGCTGGGTGAACGACGCCGTCTGGTCGGGGCGGGCCTGGGCCGGCCGGGCATTGCCGACCGTGTTGGCGCCGGCCGGCGGGTTGTAGATCCGGTCGTAGGCTCCGAAGACGCCGCCCGCCGGAAGGTTCTGGGAGCCGATGAAGGTCGAGGGCGATCCCGTGACCGTTCCGTTGGCCAGGTAGTTCTTGGCGAAGGCCGAGTCGCTGCCGGAGACCGCGTTCGCCTGACGGATCAGTTGCAGCAGGTTCGGCGAGAACGAGGTCTCGGTGGTCGGGATGAAGGTGGCAGGACCCGGATTGACCGCGCTGGTCGGGCTCGCAGCCCTGTAGAGGGCGCCGAGGCGCGAACCCAGGGCGTCGGCCACGACGACGCCGTTGGAACTGGTGATCGTGTTGTCGATGGTCGCCCGGAGCCGCTGCTCCGGCGTCGCACCGTTGTTGATCGCCAGGGCGGTGGCGAGGTTGGCGTTGAGATCGGCGATTCCGGCGGCCGAGTTGGGGAGAACGCTCAGGCCGGAGACCAGCCCCGTCGCCGTGATGTTCTGCGCCGACTGGGCGCGTGCACCGGTCGCGCCGAGGGTGGCTGCGACGATGGCCGCGATGGATACGCCGGAAAGGGAAACACCTGGATGAAGTCGCATCTCTGCCCCCGAGCCTGGCTCTCCCGCACGAATCATCGGGGAGCAGCCGTGGCAGGCATGGGGGCAAACGGAAGCGGTCGCCCGTTCATAATCCAGTCACAATATTCCAGAGATCTTCTCGTTGCATTCAAGCAACTATGGCGGAGTTGCTTTGCCGGATATTGATAAAAGGTCTCTCGTCGTGCCGGGCGCGGACCGGACCGCACCGCCGTCAGGCCGCGCTCGCCTCGGCCGCGTTCATCCGCCGTTCGGCCTGGGCCACCAGGTCCGCCGCCGCGCGCAGGGTCGCGAGGCCGGCCTCGGGCTGAAGGCCGAGGGTCGAGAGGTGGCGACGATAGGCGCGCGCGCCCGGGCGGCCGTTGAACAGGCCGAGCATGTGCCGGGTCACCGCGTGCAGGCGCACGCCCTCCTGCAGGAAGGCCGCCAGCACCGGCTCGAAGGCCTCCAGGGCCGCGAAGGGGTCCGCGGCCGGGGCGGGCTCGTCGAACAGGACAGGATCGACTTCGAGGAGGATCGCCGGATCGCTGTAGGCGGCCCGGCCGATCATCACGCCGTCGACGTCCGCCAGATGGGCCGCCGCGTCCGCGATGGTGGCGATGCCGCCGTTGATGGCGATGGGCAGGGCCGGATGGGCCCGCTTCAGCCGCGCCACCCGCGGATAATCGAGGGGCGGCACGTCGCGGTTCTCCTTGGGCGACAGGCCCTGGAGCCAGGCCTTGCGGGCATGGACCACGAGGCCGTCGACGCCGGCCGCGACCACGGCCCGCGCGAGGGCGTCGAGGGCTTGCTCGGTATCCTGGTCGTCGACGCCGATGCGGCACTTCACCGTGACGGGCACCGAGACCGCCGCCTTCATGGCGTCCACGCAGGTGGCGACCACGGCGGGCTCGCGCATCAGGCAGGCGCCGAAGCGCCCGTCCTGCACGCGGTCGGAGGGACAGCCGACGTTGAGGTTGACCTCGTCGTAGCCGAAGCCCTCGGCGATCCGCGCGGCCTCGGCGAGGTCGACCGGATTCGAGCCGCCGAGCTGCACCGCCACCGGGTGCTCCAGGGCGGAGAAGCCGAGCAGGCGGTCGCGGGGGCCGTGGATGACCGCCCCGGTGGTGACCATCTCGGTATAGAGCCGGGCGCGCCGCGACAGGGTGCGGTGGAAGGCCCGACAATAACGGTCGGTCCAGTCCATCATGGGCGCGATGGAGAAGCGGAGGTCGCGGGCGATCATCGGGCGGACATAACCGTCCGCGCCACCGGCTTCAACGCAGGGGCGCTGCGCTCAGTGGTCGTGCTTGCAGTCCGGACCGTGCACGTGCCCGTGCGCACCGTGATCGTGGGCATGGTCGTGCCCGTGGGCGTGCCCATGGTCATGCCCCGCATGGGAATGCCCGTGATCGTGGCCCGCATGGTCGTGTCCGTGATGGTCGTGATCCGCGTGGTCGTGCGCGTGATGCCCGTGATCGTGGCCGCACTGGCTGTGGTCGTGGGCCGCGCGCTCCGGCCTGAAGGCCCGGGTCACCGGGCTGGCGGCGCAGCCCTGGCCGCGGACGAGCTCGGCGGCGCTGCGGGGCACGTAGAGGACGTCGGCGGCGATCTCGGCCGGCACGTGGCTGCCGCCGAGCTGCCAGGCGAGGCGCAGCAGCCGGGCCGGGTTCTCGGCCCGCACCTCGAGGAGCGGCTCCCCGGCGGCCCGGATGGCGACGAGGCGGCCGTCCTCGAGGCGCAGGGCGTCGCCGTCCTCCAGGGCGACGGCCTTGCCGAGCGCGAGGGACAGGCTCACGCCGCCCTCCCCCGTCAGGCTCTCGGGCGGGGCTTGGCGGGCGGCATGGTCGAGAACGATCGTGTCGACGATCGCATCGGCGCGGACGGCGACCTTGCGGACGATGGCGGTGGCGCGCTGCATGGATTCCTCGCGGCGGATCGGGCGGCCGGCGCCGCCCCGTTGGGTCCTGATGGCCGCATCACTAGAAGGTTTTTCGAGGAAACGGAAAGGCGGCACGGAACCTTGGCCGTTCGGCGTGCATTTCCCGCGCGGAATGCTTAAGCTCGGGCGGCACGAACATCACGGCCGAAGGCCGGCTCACGACGCACAAGGGAGTCTCGGAACCATGAAGAAGCTCATTGCCGCCACCCTCGCGGGTGCCCTCGCCCTCTCGGTCGGCGCCTGCAACACGCCGCAGGACCGCGCGCTCGGCGGCGCCGGCCTCGGCGCTCTCGCCGGTGCCGCCATCGGCGGGGCCGCCACCGGCCGCGCCGGCGGAGCCCTCGCGGGTGCCGCCATCGGCGGCGCCAGCGGCGCCATCGTCGGCGCCTCCACCGCCCCACGCTGCCCCTACGGCACCTACCGCGACGCCTACGGCGACGTGTACTGCCGCTGAGAGCCGGCACCGCGCGGACCGCGAGGACCGCGCAAGCGCTCGCAGGACCATCAGGCTCCCTCTCCCCGAGAGGGAGCCTTTTTCATGGGGCGGCGGGTTTATGGGGCGGCAGACCGCTCCATCCAGGCCAGCATGCCCGCCGCCGCCGCCCGACCCGAGGCGAAGGCGCCCTGGAGGAGGTAGCCCCCCGTCGGCGCCTCCCAGTCCAGCATCTCCCCGGCCACGAAGGTGCCGGGCCGCCGCACCAGCATGTGCGCGGCGTCGAGTTCGTCGAAGCGGACCCCGCCCGCCGTCGAGATCGCCCGGTCGAGCCCCCGTGGGGCCAGGAGACGGAGCGGCACCGCCTTGATCAGGGCCGCGAGGGCTTCGGCGGCGACCGGCAGCGGATGCGCCGCCTCGCGCAGCAGGCCGATCCCCACCGGCGTCAGCGCCGCGGCCTTGCGCAGGCGGTTGGCCAGCGACAGACCGGGCTTCGGGTCGCTGAGCGCCCGAGCCAGCGCGCTCTCGTCGACGTCGGGCCGCAGGTCGAGTTCCAGCCGGGCCTCACCGCGCTCGGTGGCGGCGCGGATCCGGTGCGCGAGGGCGTAGATCGCCCCGCCCTCGATCCCGTCGGCGCTGATTATGGCCTCTCCGCGTACGCGGACGCCGTCGAGGCTGAGGGCGATCCGCTTCAGGGGCGCTCCCGCGAAGCCCTCGGCGAAGACCGGCGACCACGCCACGGTGAACCCGACATTGGCGGGTTTGAGCGGCGCCACCGCGATGCCCGCCCGCGCCAGCAGGGGCACCCAGGTCCCGTCGGAGCCGAGGCGCGGCCAGCTCGCGCCCCCCAGGGCCAGGAGCACCGGGCGGTGCGCGGTCTCGACCCGTCCCGTCGGGGCCTCGAAGACCGGGCCGCCCGCATCCGACCAGCCGATGAAGCGGTGGCGGGTGCGGATGCGGACGCCCAGGCCGTCGAGGCGCTGGAGCCAGGCCCGCAGGAGGGGCGACGCCTTGAAGGCCTCGGGGAAGACCCGGCCGCTCGACCCGACGAAGGTCGGCTGGCCGAGGTCGTCGCACCAGGCCCGAAGGGCCGTGGGCGGAAACGCCGCGATGGCCTCGGCGAGCGCTCCGCCTTCCGGCTGGTAGCGCGACAGGAAGGCCGGCAGGGGCTCGGAATGCGTGAGGTTGAGACCGCCGCGCCCGGCGATGAGGAATTTGCGCCCCACGCTCGGCATCCGGTCGTAGAGCGTCACGGTGTGGCCGGCCCGCGCCAGCACCTCCGCGGCCGCGAGGCCGGCGGGGCCGCCGCCGATCACGGCGGGGCCGTGGTCCCCGCCGCCGTTGCGTTCGCTTTCCGTCATGCATCCTGGGAAGCCGCCGCGGGCCGGCCCTGTCAAGCGCGACGGCCCGGCGCCCTTGATTCGCCCGGTTCAGAGTCCCAACTGCGCCTCATCGGCTGCGGGCCCCTCTGGCGGGATGCTGCATGATGCGTTCCGTGATGTCGGAGCCGATGCTTTCTCTCCTCAAGAAGCATCGACGGTCCTGCGTCATGGTTGATTTTCTGTCCTACGACTGGCTCGGCAAGCCCGTGTGGATGTGGCTCGGGTTCCACGCCCTCGTGGCCGGGTTGCTGGCCTTCGACCTCGGGCTTCTGCACCGCGACAAGAACCATGAGATCGGCGTGAAGGAGAGCCTGCTCCTGACGCTGTTCTACTTCACCCTGGGGATGATCTTCGGCGGCTGGGTCTGGTGGTATCTCGGACCGCAGGCGGGCCAGGAATACGTCGCCGGCCTCGTGGTCGAGAAGTCGCTGTCGATGGACAACGTCTTCGTGATCGCCGTCATCCTCACGGCGCTGGGCATTCCCCGCGCCGCCCAGCACCGGGTCCTGGTCTGGGGCATCCTCGCCGCCGTGCTGCTGCGCGGCCTGATGATCGGCCTCGGCGCGGCCCTCGTGCACCAGGCCGCCTGGGTGCTGTCGATCTTCGCCGCCTTCCTGATCTTCGCCGGCCTCAAGATGCTGGTCTCGAAGGACGAGGAGCCGGGCGATATCCGCGAGAACCGGGCCGTCCGGTTCCTGCAGCGCGTCCTGCGGATCACGCCCGAACTGCATGGGCAGCGCTTCATGGTGCGAAAAGCCGATCCGAAGACCGGCAAGACCGCCCTTTGGCTGACTCCCCTGGCGCTGGCGCTGATCCTGGTCAACGGCGCCGACGTGATCTTCGCCGTCGACAGCGTGCCGGCGATCTTCGCCATCACCACCGACACCTTCGTGGTCTACACCTCGAACATCTTCGCGATCCTGGGCCTGCGCGCGCTCTACTTCGCGCTCGCCGCGATGGTTGACCGCTTCGCCTACCTCAAGACGGCGCTGGCCTTCATCCTGATCTTCATCGGCGGGAAGATCGTGGTGGCCGACACCTTCGACCTCGTCCACGTGCCGCCGTGGGTCTCCCTCGCGGTCACCGTCGTGTTCCTGATCGCGGGCATCGCCTACAGCCTCTGGCGCACCCGCGGCGCGGAGGCCGAGGATGCGCACGGACATGGCGGCGAGGCGGTCCAGCATCGGGCGTGATTGGCGGCCCGTGCTTGGAGAGCCGCGCGGGCTCATCCCTTCCCCTTGCGGGGGAAGGTCGCGCGCCATGGTGCGCTAACGCCCCGGCAGCGCCGCGATCAGGTCCCGCAGGGTCGTGATGGTCGAGGCGTCGGCGACGCCGTCGATACGGGCCGGGCGGAAGTGGCGCTGGAACGCCATCACCACCGCACCCATGCGGGCGTCGAAGGTGGCGCTCACCGGCAGGTCGTAGCCGTAGAGGGCGAACATCGCCTGCAGCGCCTCGATCGGCGGCCCGGCATCGCCCTGCGCGAAGAAGCGGCCGTCGCGGATCGGGGCCGGCGGCACCCAGTGGCCGATGCCGGCGCGGGCGAGGCCCTCCCAGGGAAAGTGCTCGCCCGGATCCTCCTTGCGCTCGGGCGCGATGTCGGAATGGGCGAGGATCCGGTGCGGGGCGAGGCTCCAGCGCCCGGCGAGATCGCCGCAGAGGGCGATCACGGCCTCGATCTGCGCCGCGGGATAGGCCGGCAGGCCGCCGGCATGGCCACTATTGACGATCTCGATGCCCAGGGAGCGCGAGTTCACGTCGCTGATCCCGGCCCAGGAGCCCTGGCCCGCATGCCAGGCCCGGCGCCCCTCGGGCACCATCTGCACCACGCGGCCGTCCTCCAGCACCACGTAATGGGCCGAGACCTCCGCCACGGGGTTGGCGAGGCGCTGCAGGGCGGCGGCCGCGCTCTCCATGCCGGTGTAGTGCAGGATGAGGAGGTCGACCGGGCCGGAGCGGCGCTCGCCGTGGTTCGGCGACGGGTGGACGCTGGTGGCGACGGGGCTCTCGGGCGTCGGTTTCACGTGAGGCCCCGCTCGGTGCTGATCCGGTCGTAGGCGGCGTTGATGGCCGCGAGCCGGCGGGTGGCGATGGCCACCGCCTCCGGCGGCAGGCCGCGCGCGATGGCCCGGTCGGGATGGTTCTCCCGCACCAGGGCCCGGTGGGCGGCCTTCAACCCGGCATCGTCGACGTCGTGATCGAGGCCGAGCACGAGGTAGGGATCGTCGGAGAGGCGGACGTGCCGGGCGGCGATGCGGCGGAACGCGGCCTCGTCGTAGCCGAAGGTCTCCGCCACGGCGCGCAGGTAGCGCTCCTCCGCCTCGTGGATGGCGCCATCGGCCTTGGCGATGTGGAACAGGCCGTCGAGCACGTCCTCCAGCAGGGCCGGCTCGTCGTGGAAGGTGTTGGCCAGTTGCCGGGCATAGGCCTCGAAGCCGTTCGCGGTGCCCTTGGCGAGGTCGAACAGGCGCTGCACGCCGGGCCGGGCGCGCGCGTCCACCTGCACCACCTTGGCGAAGGCCTCGACCTCCGCCGGCGTCACCACGCCGTCGGACTTGGCCATCTTGGCGGCGAGCGCCACGAGGCCGGTGGTGAAGACCACGTCGCGCGGCGTGGCGCCGAACAGCGCGCCCTCGCGGTCGACCAGGAAGTGCCCGGCCACGCCGCCGACAAGGCCGCCGAGGGGACCGCCGATGGCGAGGCCGAGGCCGGCCCCTCCGAGCTTGCCCCAGATGCCCGCGCTCATCGCGAGGCCCTGCGGACGCTGGGAACGGTGCAGGAGGGGACAGGCGGCATGGGCGGTATCGACAAGGGTGGGATCGGCTTCGGCACGAAACGAAGCGCGTCCTTACACCGGACGGCTCCGTTTCGGCGAGGGGCGATCGCTCGGGTCGCCTCGGTCCCTCAGCGCCGGGCGCAGAGGCCGACGAGACCCTGGCTCTCGGCGGGACAGGTCGCGCTCAAGGTTCCGTCGGCACCCGCCGTCACGATGGCGCTGCCCCCCTTCAGGCACAGGGCCGAGGCGAGGATCTCGGTGCCCTCGCAGGTGATGGCGCAGCCCGAGGCCGGGCAGGTGTCCTGGCGCACCACCCGGAACGGGGATGCGGGCGCGGCCGCCGCGAGGGCGGCCTGACCGGCCTCGCCCCTGGCGCCCGCCGGTCCGCGCTCGCCGGCCGGCCCCCTCGGGCCGGACTCGCCTTTCGGGCCGGCCTCACCCTTAAGTCCCGCTTCACCCTTGGGGCCGGCCTCGCCTCGGGCGCCCGTCTCGCCCTTCGGGCCGGGCTCGCCTCTGGCCCCGGCGTCGCCTTTCGGTCCCTGAGGACCGGGCAGGCCGGCGACGCCCTGCGGCCCGGCGGGGCCGGTCTCGCCCTTGTCGCCGGTGTCGCCCTTCTGCCCGGTCTCGCCCTTCGGACCGGGCTGGCCGGCAGGGCCGCAATTGGCGATGACCGCCTCGCGCTCGTCCTCGCCCGCCTTCAGCGTGGCGATGCAGTTGGTGGGCACGTAGGGCAGGCGGAAGACGAAGCGGCCCCGGCTGTCGGCGATGATCGAGATGTCCTCGTCGAGCACCACCACGGTGCCGGGCTTGCGCACGCTGCCGGAGATGCGCAGGTCGCCGTTCTCGAAGCGGGCATCGTAGACCTGGATCGGCTGCGACGCGGCCTGCGGCCCGCGTCCCTTCGGTGCCGCCGCCTTGGGTGCCTCGCCCCTGGGCTGGGCCGCCGGCTGCGCCGCAGCGGGGAGCCCTCCCGCGACGGTGATCAGGCCCGACAGGACCACGAGGGCACGAGCGAGACGCATGGAGTTCTCCCGGCTGATCCGCGTCTGCTTGCGCGGCAGGTGGGGAGTGCTGCCCTGCCGTCGCCACAGGGTCAAGGGTGACGGAGCCACCGCCCCGGCCCCTGCCGTCCACAGGCATCCACAGCCTTCCACAGGCCAAGTCCCTGAACACAGGTGAAATCTCAGGAGCCCCTGGAAACCGATTGAGTATGTTCCTGTTCTGTTCTTAGCGTAGCGGGATGGAGCGGAGCCGATGAGACAGAGCCCTGAAGATCCTCCCGATGCGGAGATCGAGACCCAGCCGTCGGATCGACCGGGCGTTAAGGCGCCTTCTCCCGATGCAGGCCCCTTGGACCTGGCGGCCCTGCGCGACCTGGTGACCGGCCGCGGCGATGCCCCGGTCCTCCGGGGCGCCCTTCCGCTGGGCGTCCACGACATCGATTCGCGCCTCGCACAGGGCGGCCTCGCCCTTGGGCAGTTGCACGAGATCGCCCCGGCCCAGGCGGGGGACGAGCCGGCGGCCCTCGGCTTCGCCCTCGCCCTGGTGGCGCGCCACCTCGCCCGGGTGCGCGGCGAGGCCCTGCTGGTGGCGGGCCAGGGCCACCCCCTGCCCTACGGGCATGGTCTGGCCGGCCTCGGCCTCGACCCCGGACGGCTGCTGCTGTTCGAGGTCGCCAGCGACGGCGACGCCTATCGCGCCCTGGAGGAATCCCTGCGCGCGCAGGGGCTGGCCGCCGTGGCGGGCCTCGTCGACGCCGCCCTGCCCCTGACCCAGAGCCGCCGGCTTCACCTCGCGGCCGGGCGGACCGACCTCCTCCTCCTCGTCCTGCGGCCACCGGAGGCGGAGAGCCCCAACGTGGCCGCGACCCGCTGGCGGATCGCCGCCGGCAAGGCCCTGCGCGACCGCTTCGGCTGCATCGAGCGGCCATGCTGGCAGGTGACCCTCGACCGAAGCCGCAATGGGCGGACCGGACACTGGCTTCTGGAGTGGGATCATGCCGCGCATCGTTTCGGTCTGGCTGGAGCATTGGCCGGTCACGCGGCTGAGGCGGGCGCACGGGTTCAGCGCTCGGGATGACGGCCCCGTGGTCGTGGCCGCGATGGAGGCCAACGGCCTGCGCCTGGTCGCGGTGGACGCCGCCGCCCGCGCCCTCGGCCTCGAACCCGGCGAGACCCTGGCCCGGGCCCGCGCGCGGATCGGCACGCCCGTTTCCGTCCATCCTGCCGACCCGGAAGCGGATGAAGCCGCCCTGCACCGGCTCTGCCTCTGGGCCAAGCGCTACACCCCGGTCGTCGCGCCCTACGGCCCGGCGGAGGGCGGGGATGGATTCTTCCTCGACATCGCCGGGGCGAGTCACCTGTTCGGCGGCGAGGCGCCGCTGCTGGCGGATCTCGCCCGGCGATTGTCCGAGGGCGCGATCCCGACGCGGATCGCGCTGGCCGACACGCCCGCCTGCGCCTTCGCCCTGGCGCGCCACGGCGGGGGCGGCCTCGTGGCGCCCGGATGCAACGGGGAGGCCTTGCAGGCCCTGCCGGTCGCGGCCCTGCGCCTCGATCCCGGCACGGCGCAGGCCCTGGCCCGCCTCGGCCTGCGCCGGATCGGCGACCTCGCCGCCGCGCCCCGCGCGCCCCTGGCCCGGCGCTTCGGCGAGATCCTACTGCTGCGCCTCGACCAGGCCCTCGGTCACCGTCCGGAGCCCCTCGTCCCGGCGGAGGACCCGCGCGACTTCGAGGCCGTACGCGGCTTCCTCGAGCCGATCGGCCGGCCGGAGACCATCGTCGCCACGGCCATGCGTCTGATGGAGGGATTGGCCCCGCGGCTGGAGGCGGCCGGCCTCGGCGCCCGGGCTTTGCGGCTGTCCCTGACCCGCGTCGACGGGGTGGTGCGAACCCTCGACCTCGGGATGAGCCTGCCGACCCGCTGCCCGGCCCAGCTCGGGCGCCTGCTGACCCTGCGCCTCGACCGCCTCGGCCCGGCCCTCGATGCCGGTTTCGGCTTCGAGAGCGTGGGCCTCGCGGTCACCGCCACGGGTCCGATCGCGCCGCGTCAGGGGATGCTGGTGGAGGCCCCCACCGGTGGCGAGGGAGGAGCCGGACATCTGGGCGATGCCCTGCGCCAGCGCCTCGGCCGGCGGATGATGCGGCTCGGCTTCCGGGAGAGCCACCTGCCCGAGCGGGCCGAGGTCGTGGAGCCGTGGCGGACAGGCCTGCCTGCGAAGACGGGCCGGGCCGATCCGGCGCCCCAGCCGCGGCCGCTGGTGCTGCTCAGCCGGGGCGAGGCCGCCGAGGACGTCGTCGCACTCGCCCCCGATGGGCCGCCGCACCGCTTCCGCTGGCGCCGGCGCCTGCACCGGGTCGCCCATGCGGACGGGCCGGAGCGCATCGCCGACGCGTGGTGGCACGCCCCCGGGCCGACGCGGGACTACTACGTGGTGGAGGACGAGGCCGGCCGCCGCCTCTGGGTCTATCGCGAGGAATTCCTCACGATGGAAGCGCCCGCGCGCTGGTTCGTGCACGGGCTGTTCGCGTGAGGAGACGAGGACGGAAGGCGACCGAACGAGACCGGTTTTTCAACCTGTGATAGAATTTCTTGCGATCAGACGCGCGTGTCCGACGATAGGATATCGAGGCGGTCGGAATGGTCTCCACCGGACAGGGGCGACGCCGGATCCGGCCGACCGTAGCGGCGATGCTGGGGATGGTTCTCGTCTCGGCCTCGGTCGCCGCCTTGGAGGACCGCGGCCGCGCCGCCTTCGTCGAGGCTCATCGCTGTGCCGTGGTGGAGCGGCTGAGCAGCATCCACCTGCTTGGCCCGCGCTCCACGTCCCGAGAGCGGTTCCTCGCCGTGAGTCTCGCCCAGACGGATGACCATTACGTGCAGTGCATCTTCTTCGACGACGATCGGAAGATGTACTGCGAAGCTTCCTCGGGCGCGTATGCCCGGGGGGCCGAAATGCCCGGCCCTCTTCTGCCCGAGCCCGCGAGGGCGGCCCTGTATCGACTGGGCTTCGTGGAGGTCAACCGGAACGAGAACTATCAGCGGGAGATCGAGCTCGGCACGCCGCCCGACTTCGATGCCGTGGCCGATCTCATGATCGGCGCGTTGTATGATGCCTACCGAGCACGCGAGACCACGCCCCTGAAATTCAACGCACCGCGGGCGATTCTCTCCCGCAATGCCTGTCCCGGGCCGGTCAGCTGAGACCGGCCCGGGACGCGACCTCCTACTCCGCCGCGTCGACGTAGAGCTTGCCGCCCTCGGCCTGGAACTCGGCGGATTTCGCCGCCATGCCGGCCTCGCGCTCGGCCGCGCTCAGGGGCGCGGCCTCGCCGAGCACCTGCCCGGCCGCCTCCATCGCCAGCACCTCGGCGCGCAGGTCCTGCGTGATCTTCATCGAGCAGAACTTCGGGCCGCACATCGAGCAGAAATGCGCGACCTTGTGGGCGTCCTTCGGCAGGGTCTCGTCGTGGTAGGCGCGCGCCGTGTCGGGGTCGAGGGAGAGGTTGAACTGGTCCTCCCAGCGGAAGTCGAACCGGGCCCGCGACAGGGCGTCGTCGCGAAGCTGCGCCGCCGGGTGGCCCTTGGCGAGGTCGGCGGCATGGGCCGCGATCTTGTAGGTGATCACGCCTTCCTTGACGTCGTCGCGGTTGGGCAGACCGAGATGCTCCTTCGGGGTGACGTAGCAGAGCATCGCGCAGCCGAACCAGCCGATCATCGCGGCGCCGATGCCGGAGGTGATGTGGTCGTAGCCGGGGGCGATGTCGGTGGTCAGCGGGCCGAGGGTGTAGAACGGCGCCTCGCCGCACTCCACGAGCTGCTTTTCCATGTTCACCTTGATCTTGTGCATCGGCACGTGGCCGGGGCCCTCGATCATGGTCTGGCAGCCCTTGTCCCAGGCGATCTTGGTGAGTTCGCCCAGGGTCTCCAGCTCGGCGAACTGCGCCGCGTCGTTGGCATCCGCGATGGAGCCGGGGCGCAGGCCGTCGCCGAGCGAGAACGAGACGTCGTAGGCCCGCATGATGTCGCAGATCTCGTCGAAGCGCTCGTAGAGGAACGACTCCCGGTGGCCGGCGAGGCACCAGCGCGCCATGATCGAGCCGCCGCGCGAGACGATACCGGTGACCCGGCGCGCCGTGAGCGGCACGTGGGCGAGGCGTACGCCCGCATGGATCGTGAAGTAGTCGATGCCCTGCTCAGCCTGCTCGATGAGCGTGTCCTTGAAGACCTCCCAGTCGAGCTTCAGCGGGTCGCCGCCGACCTTCTCCAGGGCCTGGTAGATCGGCACGGTGCCGATCGGAACCGGCGAGTTGCGCACGATCCACGAACGGATGTTGTGGATGTTGCGGCCCGTCGAGAGGTCCATCACCGTGTCGGCGCCCCAGCGGGTCGCCCAGACCAGCTTCTCGACCTCCTCGGCGGCCGAGGACGTCACGGCGGAGTTGCCGATATTGGCGTTGATCTTCACCAGGAAGTTGCGGCCGATCGCCATCGGCTCCACCTCGGGGTGGTTGATGTTGGCCGGGATGATGGCGCGGCCCCGGGCCACCTCGTCGCGGACGAACTCGGGCGTGATGAAGGCCGGCAGGGACGCGCCGAAGCTGTTGCCGTCGGCCAGCGCCACCTGCGCGCCCTCCAGCATCGTCTGGCGGGCGAGGTTCTCGCGGTTGGCGACGTAGATCATCTCCTCGGTGATGATCCCGGCGCGGGCGAACTCGTACTGCGTCACCATCTGGCCGGGGCCGGCCTTGCGGATCTCGCGGGTGGCCGGGCACGGGGCCACGAGCTTGTCCTCGGGCACGAAGCCGTTGTCCTCGGGCTTGACCGCGCGCGGGGTCACCGTGGCGTAGCCGCGCCGGGCGATCCAGGGCTCGCGCACCAGCGGCAGGCCGGCATGGAGGTCGATCCTGGCATCCGTCTCCGTGTAGGGACCCGACGGATCGTAGACTCGCACCGGGGCCTCCTTCGGATCGCTGAGCGTGATCTCGCGGAACGGCACCCGGATGTCGTCGTGCCCGGCCACGGGCGCGTAGACCTTGCGCGAGCCCATGATCGGGCCGGTGGTCACCGCCTGCGGCTGGCCCTGCGGCAGATCCTTCGGGAGAACGGGTGCATTCATCGGTTTCGCTCCTGGCGTGGGAGACGATCCGGTTCATGGGCGGAGGGATTGGACGGGATGGCGCCTGGAGATTCGCGCCGTCGTTGAGATTCCCGTCCCTCCGCCGGTACGAACCGGATCAGGTTCAAGGGTCAGGGCGACGCGCCCAATCTCAGCTCCCGTACTCGGAGCCCCCCTCGGAATGCTTCCAGATTCGAGGTCGGCGGCCGGTTTGTCAATCACCGGTCCGGCAAACCGACGCGGAAGAGGGTGTGAAACGAACTTTATCGTCAGGCCCCGCGTTCGTTCACCAGAAGTTCGACCCTCGGGGTCGGCACACGAACGAAGGTTCTCCCATGAAGCGCATATTCCTGGCATCGGCCGCCCTGGTCGGTGCCCTCTCGCTGATTCCCGCCTCCGCCGATGCGCGTCCGGGCGGTGGCGGCGGCTTCCGGGGCGGTGGCGGCGGCTTCCACGGCGGTGGCATGGGCGGCGGCGGGTTCCGCGGCGGCAACTTCGGCGGGGGTGGCTTCCGTGGCGGTCTCGCTCAGGGCGGCGGGTTCCGCGGCGGCAATGTCGGGGGCAACTTCGGCGGCGGCGGGTTCCGCGGCGGCCTGGCGCAGGGGGGCTTCAACCGCGGCGGCTTCAATCGCGGCGGGGCCGTCGGTGTGGGTGCCGTCGGCGCCGGAGCGGGCCTTGCCGCCGGCAACGGCTTCCGGGGCGATCGCGGCGGCTTCAATCGGGGCGGGTTCAATCGGGGCGGCGCCTATGCCGGACGCGGCTACGGCTACCGCCGCGGCTACGGCGGGCTCGGCCTCGGGCTCGGCCTGGGTCTCGCGGGAGCCGGGATCGGCTACGGCCTCGGCAGCGCCTATGGCGGCTATTACGGCGACGACTACTATGCCGGCGGTTATGCCCCGGCCTATTACGGCGGCTCCGCGCCCTATGGCGGCTATGCCGCGACGGGCTACGAGGCCGGTCCGGAAGTCGCCACCGGCGGCGACGACGTCGCCTACTGCGTCCAGCGCTTCCGCTCCTACGACCGCCGCAGCGGGACCTATCTCGGCAATGACGGCCAGCGCCACGCCTGCCCGTGAAGGCTGACGCGTCACCGCAGCATCGAAGGGCTCCGCCGCGAGGCGGAGCCCTTTCGCGTTTCGAGAGCCGGGCTTGCGGCCGCCGAGGGCGGCGCCTCAGGACCCCTGCAGGCTCTCGGCGAAATCGTCCGGCACCTCGCCGAAACTGCCGAGGATGGACGCGC
The DNA here is from genome assembly GCF_001422885.1 of Methylobacterium sp. Leaf104. Classification (GTDB taxonomy): domain Bacteria; phylum Pseudomonadota; class Alphaproteobacteria; order Rhizobiales; family Beijerinckiaceae; genus Methylobacterium. Next base: position 77,368 of record NZ_LMMZ01000039.1, read on the forward strand.
TCTCCAGTTCCCCCGTCTCGTCGTCGGCCACGACCTTGATCGCCGCCGTGCCGGGGAAGCGCGCCGCCATGGCCTCGGCTTTCTTCAGCGCCCCGCTCTCCGTCACCGCCACCTCGCGGTCCCCCGGCGAGAGCCGCTTGCGCTTGAGCACGAAGGTCTGCACCAGGAACGTCGTCTTAAGGGCCATCGCAGGAGTCTCTCCACCGGGCGCACCGGATCGCGTCGGGTCCGGAGGTCGAGGGGCACCTAGCACGAAAGCTCGCTCGGCCCCCACGATGCCCGAATGCCGCGGCCGCCCGTCCGGTCAGGGTTCGTCCGCTTCCGGGTCGTGGGACGCGTCGAGGCGCTGGATCAGGCGGCTTCCGTCCCAGAGCTCGACCGACCGTCCATCCACGAAGTCCCGGGCCCGCTCGATGGCCTCGGCCTCGGTGCAGCCCGCGAGGGACTTGGTGCGAAGGACACGGCCGGAAGCGTCGAGCAGGAGAACGCGGTAGGCGTGAGGCGAGGCCTGCCGCCCCGACGTATCGTCACGCATGCTGTGCTCACAACCTCGACATCGCCGCCATCGGGCGCGACGTCCCGGACTCCAAGCCCTGCACGACCTGTCCGCACCCGCGGCAAGCGTACGGCCCGGCTCGTTGACGGACACATTGCATCGCAGGCATTCAGCCGGCAAATCAAATATCGCACCCCGTCCGCCGTGGCGGAGCATCTGCTCCATCACCAGAGGCGAACGAGCCTGAAACCGGCGATCACATCGGTGAGATCGATGCCGAACGTCTCGGTCAACAGCAGGCTGGCCCGGAACAGGGGTCGGGTGAAAGCCGAGGAAGCCAGGAACAGGCCCAGCAGGACGAGGCTCGGATGCCGGGCCATCCGGTCCGTCCACGATAGGATGGCGGTTCCGGAGTCGGGCAGCCATGGCCGGAGGATGCCGTAGCCGTCCAGGCCCGGGACCGGCATCAGGCCGAGGACCAGGGCCGTCCCCTGGAACAGAACCGAGACGGCGAGAACCGCCCGCAGGGTCTCGGCCTCCGCACTCGTCAGGCTGTAGAGCAGCGCGAGCGTGAGAAGGAAGGCGAAGCTCATCGCCGGACCGGCCGCAGCCACCGCGGATTGCCGGCCCCGGCTCAGCCCTGCCTCGGGCGGGACACCGGCTCCGCTGGGAAACCCGATGCCGCCCAGGATGGTGAACAGGGCCGGCAGCAGCATGGTCGCCACAGGGGCGGGCGCCCGCAGCGGATCAAGGGTCAGCGCCCCGGTCGGAGCCAGGCCGCAATGGTGCGCGGCGCGCGCATGGCCATACTCGTGCAGGCACTGGCCGAGCACCCAACCGGTCATCAGAAACACGAAGGCGGCGCCCGAGCCCGCGAGTGCCCCGGCGCCGATGCCGAAGCCGATTCCGCAGAAGATCAACCCGAGGAGGAGCACGTTCGGGCTCAGGCCCGGAACGCCCGCGGCCCGTCCATCGCCGGACGATCCCGTCATGGCGCGCGGCGCCGGACCGGTGCGGGCCGGACGGCCCGGTCGTGCACTTGCTCGAGCCGGCGGCGGGGGGAGACGGGAACGGGCGCTTTCACGCGACGCAACATCGCTGGTGACACGCCAAAGTCCAGTCCCTACCTCTCGGACACGCCCCGAAGCCCCTTCCTCGGGTCCGGCGCGGTTCGGCGCCCCGCCATGACACCTCGAGGCTTCGCCGGATCGCGGCCTCCCATCAGTCGAGCGCATGCGTCTTCTCGCTTCCCTCGTGGCCACCGCGTTCCTCGGGCTCTCCCTCCTGGGAGTCACGCTCCTGACCGTGTTCCAGCGCCACCTGATCTACCCCGGCGCCTTCCGCAGCCAGGCGCCCACTCCGGCGCGTCCGGCACCGGCGGGCACGGAGGCGATCAGCCTGCCGACGGCCGACGGGGAGCGCCTGCTCGGGTTCTGGCGCGCGCCGGAGCCGGGCTGCCCCGTCATCCTCACGCTCCACGGCAACGGCTCGCGCCCGGAGCCCGGCGCGGCGCGCTTTGCCGGCGCGCCCTGGCGCACCGCGGGCTGGGGCGTCCTCGCCATCGCCTATCGCGGCTATCCCGGCTCGACCGGGAGCCCGAGCGAGGCGGGCCTGATCGCCGACGGGCAGGCGGCCTACGCGCTGGTCCAGGCCCGGGCGCCCGGGGCGCCGGTGCTGCTGCACGGGCACTCCCTCGGCGCCGCGGTGGCGGTGGCCCTGGCCGAGAGCCGGCCGCATCTCGGCCTCTATCTCGAGGCGCCGTTCGATTCCCTCTCGGCCATCGTCGCCGGGCGTTTCCCATACCTGCCGACCCGCCTGCTCCTGCAGGACACGTTCCGGTCCGATTCCCGCATCGCCGCGGGTACCGGGCCGGTGCTCATCGTCCATGGCGCGGACGATGCGGTGGTGCCCAGGGCGCATGCCGAGCGGCTGGCCGCGCTCGCCGGTCCGCGCGCGCAAATGACGGTGATCGCCGGCGACCACGTGTCCATCCTGGGGACGCAGGACCGGCAGGCCCTCGATGTCTTCGGATCGAACGATCCGGCCTGCCGCCCCCTTGTCCCGCCAGCGGTCCGCTGACGGACCCATCCGACGGAGAGGCCCTTGGGACGACGAGCCCGACTCTGGCGCGACGACGACCCGGCGACGCACGGTCCACAGGCCAAGCCTGCGGTCACCTGCCCGCTCTGCGAGCGGCCGATCCCGCCCCATGCCAAATCGAGCCTGCATCACCTGACCCCGAAGCTGAAGGGCGGAGCGCGGGCCGGTACGGTGCGCCTGCACCAGATCTGCCACTCGGCGATCCACGCCCGCTTCAGCGAGGCCGAGATCGCCCGCCGCCTCGCCGAGATGGACGCCCTGCGGGGCGCACCCGAGATGGCGGAGTTCCTGGCCTGGATCCGTACGAAGCCGGACGACTTCCATGCGGCGACCCGCATGACGCGCGGCCGCCGGGGCGCCAAGCGCAACCCGCACTGAAGGCCGCGATTCGCGACGACGCCTTTACCGTCCGTTCGGTATGATGGCCGAGCGTTCCGGCCCGTATCCCCATCCTTAAGACCTCGCGCCCGAGGATCGCAGCACTGTGAGCGGGGACGGATCATGGCGGCGGTCGAGGCTGGGCAGGGAGCGGGGCGGCACGCGGCGGGGTCCCCCGAGGATGCGAGCCGGCTCGCCTGGGTGGATGTCGCCAAGGGCCTCTGCATCATCCTGGTGGTGATGATGCACTCGACCCTGGGCGCCGGCATCGCCATGGAGGGCGAGGGCTTCCTCCACACCGTCGTGGCCTTCGCGCGCCCCTTCCGCATCCCGGACTTCTTCCTGCTGTCGGGACTGTTCCTCGGACGGGTGATCGACCGCGACTGGCGCCTGTTCCTCGACCGGCGCCTCGTGCACTTCGTCTATTTCTACGTCCTCTGGGTGCTGATCCAATCGGCCTTCAAGTATGGCCAGATCACCGACGGTGCCGGTCCCGGCGCCTTCGTGGCCCACCTCGCTTTGGCCGTCGTCGAGCCCTACTCGACCCTGTGGTTCATCTACCTGCTGGCGGTGTTCTCGGTCCTGACCAAGGCCCTGCGGTCGGTGCCGACGGCCTGGCTCCTCGGCGGGGCGGCTCTGCTGCAGGTCCTGCCCGTCCATACCGGCTCGGAACTCATTAACGAGTTCTGCGACCGCTACATCTGGTTCCTGGTCGGCTATCTGTTCGCGGCGCGGATCTTCACCTTCGCCGACCTCGTGCAGCGCCATGCCCGCGCGGCCCTTCTCGGCCTCGCCCTGTGGGCCGTGATCAACGCCGCGATGGTGTTCATCCCCACAGGATTCCGCGCCGTTCCGTTTCTGGCGAACCTTCCGGGCCTGAGCCTCGTCCTCAGCGGCGCGGGGGCCCTGGCGATCGTCGCCATCGGCGCCCTGATGTCCCGCGCGGGCGGCCCGGTGACGGCGGCCCTGCGGGCCTGCGGCCAGCGCTCGATCGTGATCTATCTGGCCTTCTTCCTGCCGATGGCCCTCACCCGCACCCTGATCGTGAAGTCCGGGGCGATCACCGACATCGGCTGGGCGAGCCTCGTCGTGACCGTGGTGGCGATCCTGGTTCCGCTGGCCTTCGAGCGGATGATCCGTCACACGCGCCTGTCGTTCCTGTTCGTGCGGCCGCGCGCCTTCCACATCGTCGGCGCCCGCCCGCGGCCGCGCGCTCCCGCCCTGCGCGCGGTCTGATCCCTCAGGCCGCGGCTTCGACCCGCGGACGCACGAGACGGTCGAGGAAGTTGCCGATCTCCGCGCGCCGGCGCGCCGGCTCCAGCAGTTCGGCCCCGAGCCGGTGGCGGGCAATCAGGTCCCGCTGCCCCTCCGGGTCCGCGTGGATGCGGCAGAGATCGGCGGCATAGGCCTCCACCGCCGCGTGATCCGGCAGCGCGCCGGCCTCCACCACGTCGTCGGCGCTGAGGCGCAGCATCGCCGCGAGGGCGTCGAGGTCGAGTTCCGGGTGATACTGCGTGCCCCAGAAAACGCCCGCGCCGTGCCGGATCTCGATCGCCTGGACCGACAGGACCCCGTTGCCGGCCAGGACGGTGGCGTGAGCCGGCGGGGTGATGACGGCGTCGAGATGCATGGCCGGCGCGTCGAAGCGCTCGTCCCGTCCCGCGAGGAGCGGGTGCGCCCGGCCGGCCTCGGTCCGCACGAGGTCGCGGGAGAACCCGTATTCCGGCCCCTTCGGATTGCGGGCCGCGTGGCCGCCCGCCACGACCGCGGCGACCTGGACGCCCCAGCAGGAGCCGAACACGGGAAGCCCGGCACCGAGCGCCTCGGCCACGAGACCGATCTGGCGCCGAACTGCCGCGGATTCGTCGCAGACGTGAAGTGCCGAGCCCGTGAGGACGAGGGCGTCGAAGCCGGCGAGCGTCATGCCGGGAGGCAGTGCGGCATCGGCGTCGGCCGGGTTGATCAGGGTGCAGGCGACCCCGGCCGAGATCTGGCGCAGGACCTCCGCGTAGGCTTCCGCCGAGGTGACGCCGGTGGCCGAAACGTGATCGGCCCGTCCCGACCGGTCGTTCCCATCGGCCACGAGGAGGTGCAGCATCTGTGCGGTCCCATCCGGCCCGGAGCCGGTCAAAGGGACTGGGAACGATCCCTGCTTCCCCTCGTTCCCGTCAGGCTGGACGCCGGATCGCCGCATGGCGGCTCCGTGTCGATTCGCACCGTGAGATCACGACCGGAGGCTCCGATGGCCACGCGACGTCCCGCGACCGCCCCACGCGAACGCGCGTTCTCCCGGCGCTCGCCCCTGAGCCTCGCTCTCGCCGGTCTGGCGCTCGGCCTCGGTTCGGCACCCGCCGCCGCGCAGTACATGGCCCTGACCGCCCCCGCCCCCGCCCCCCGGCCGGCCTCGCCGGAGGCGCCGAAGCCGGTGGCGCCGACGGCCCGGCCGGTCGAGCATGCCTTCAACGGACAGTTGCCGAACCAGCGTACGGGTCTCGGACGCCAGCGCGTGGTGCGCGACATCTGTATCGGCTGCGACCGCTGATCCCCATGCGGGCTCGGCCGGCGATCAGGCCTCCTCCCGGACCCCGCGCGTGATCGCCTCCACCATGCCCTGGGACAGGCGCACGAACTGGCCGGTGCCGTGTCCACGCGCGTCGAGGAGTTCGGCGAAGACAGGCTTGGCCGGCTCGTAGGCGAGCGCATCCCGGGCGCGCGGCTTGCGGCGCTTCTCCCGCAGGCGGTCGGCGAGGGCGGCAGGAACGAACGGATCGCGCAAGTCCGGCATGCTCCTCTCGACGGCCTCGCGCGGCGGACCCGCGCGGCGAGGTCCGGGCTTAGGACCACGCTGGTTGCCGGATGCTTAAGGCGCGCGGCCGGCGACCTTCCCGGACGCCCTCTCGCGGAACCCTATTCCGCCGGCCGAGGTTTGGTTTGCCGAATAGGGAGAAAACTTGATGTCTGACAGCGTGTTGGCCACCGTGACCGTTCCGTCTCTCAGGGCCGCCCGCGTGGCGCGGGATCGCCTGTCGCGCGCCGGCTTCGCGCGCAACAGCGTCGAGATCGATCGCCTGGACGACGACGCCTTCGCGGTGTCGATCGCGACCCGGCCGGAGAACCACGACCGTGCCGAGCACATCCTGAGCGGCTCGCCGCTGGGCAGCGACCTGCGCGCGGCGGGGCAGGCTGCAGCGAGCCGCTTCCAGGACAATCGCGGCCTCGCCCTCGGCCTCGCGGCGCTGGCGGGCTTCGCCCTGTTCGGCCTGATGCGGCGCGACTAGAACGGTCCAGGGACCCCTCGCTCCGGCGGCCCGGCCGGCGGAGCCGATCGGAGCGATGCGTGGCGAGCCGTTACGGGCTGGAGATCCGGGCGGCGACTGGCGGCGACGCGACGGGCCTCGCCGAACTTCTGCGGTCCTGCGGCCATCCCGTCGCCGCCGAGGCCCTGGCCGAGCGGATCGAGGCCCTTCGGCAGGGCGCGGGTGCCGCGCTCGTCGCCATCGAGTGGGGGCCGCCGAGCGGCCTCGTCGTCGTCCATTGGTATCCATCCCTGGCCGCCAGCCTGGCGACGGCACAGATCACCACGCTGCTGGTCGATCCCGATGCACGACGGCGCGGCATCGGCCGCCTCCTCCTGAAGGCGGCGTCGCAGGCGGCGCGCTCGGCGGGGTGCGGCGACATCCAGCTGCTCGCCGGCCCTCGGCAGGCGGACCTGCAGGCCTTCGGCGCCGCCACCGGCTTCACCGACCAGGGCGTCCTCTCGGTCAGGCCCCTGCGCAAGAAGGGGTGAGCGGGCCGGACCATCGCGCGTCAGGTCGTTCCGGCACATCCGTCCTGCCCGGCGGCCGCCTGAACATTCGGTGCACGAACCGCGGAGGCCGTCGAATTTCCCCTGATTTCTCAAGGCTTTGAAAAATCATCCGGTTAACACCCCTTAAACCCGCCGCATTTACCGTGCGCAAGCAGGGACGCTCGAATCGCGAACGAACCTTGGGGCAGACGGAACGCATGGCGAAGGGACGCGCAGGCGGAGGCAGGGGAGAGCCGAACTTCGACGTGCCCGAGGGCCGCGTCGGAGACCCGGCCGACCTCGACCTGCGGCTCTCGCGATCGGATCGCGCGGGAGGCGGCGTGGCGCGAGGCGAGTCAGGTTCGAAGGGCGGCCGCGGCGCGAAGGGCCGCGCATCCGCCGCACCGCCCGCCCGGGCGCTGCGCAAGGCGCCCCGGCGCGCCCGCCGCTCGATCCTCGGGCGGCTCGCCTACGGCGTGCTCGTCCTCGGCCTCTGGGGCGTGATCGGCATCGCGGGGCTCGTGGCCTACCACGCCTCGCAGCTGCCGCCGATCGACCAGCTCGCGGTGCCCAAGCGGCCCCCCAACATCGCGATCCTGGCGAGCGACGGCTCACTCCTGGCCAATCGCGGAGAGACCGGCGGCCGGGTCGTCAGCATCAGGGAACTGCCGCCCTACCTGCCGCGCGCCTTCGTGGCGATCGAGGACCGGCGCTTCTACAGCCATTTCGGCGTCGACCCCGTGGGCATCGCCCGCGCGGTCGCCCAGAACGTGACCCGGCGCGGCGTCTCCCAGGGCGGCTCGACCCTGACCCAGCAGCTCGCCAAGAACCTGTTCCTGACCCCGGAGCGCTCGGCCTCGCGCAAGATCCAGGAGGCGATCCTCGCCCTGTGGCTCGAGCACAAGTACAGCAAGGACGAGATCCTCGAGCTCTACCTGAACCGCGTCTACTTCGGCGCCGGCGCCTACGGCGTCGAGGCCGCGGCCCAGCGCTATTTCGGCAAGCCGGCGAAAGCCGTGACCCTGGCGGAGGCCGCGATGCTCGGCGGCCTCGTCCAGGCGCCCTCGCGCCTGGCGCCGAACCGCAACCTGCCCGCGGCCCAGGCCCGCGCCGCCCAGGTGCTCGCCGCCATGGAGGAGCTGGGCTTCGCCAAGCCGGCCGACGCGAAGCTGGCCCTGGCGACCCCGGCACGGCCGGCGAGCGTGCGCGGCGGCGGCTCGGCGAACTACGTCGCCGACCTCGTGATGGACGTGCTGGACGATTTCCTGCCGAAGTTCGAGAGCGACATCGTCATCGCGACCACCGTCGATACCGGCCTCCAGGGCGCCGGCGAGAAGGCGCTCGTGGACGAACTGAACCAGAAGGGCGGCCGCTACAACGTCGCCCAGGGCGCCCTCGTCTCGATGAAGCCGGACGGAGCGATCCGCGCCCTGGTGGGCGGGCGCGACTACGCCCAGAGCCAGTTCAACCGTGCCACCACGGCCAAGCGCCAGCCCGGTTCGTCGTTCAAGCCCTTCGTCTACCTCGCGGCGGTCGAGCACGGCCTGACTCCCGACACGGTGCGGGACGACGCGCCGATCAGCATCAAGGGCTGGAACCCGGAGAACTATTCCCGCGACTACCGGGGACCCGTGACCCTGCGCGACGCCCTCGCGCTCTCCCTCAACACCGTGGCGGTCCGCCTCGGCCAGGAGGTCGGTCCGAAGACCGTGGTGCAGACGGCCCAGCGCCTCGGCATCTCCTCCCCGCTCCAGGCCAACGGCTCGATCGCGCTCGGCACCTCCGAGGTGACGCCCCTGGAGATGGTGGGCGCCTACGCGGCCTTCGCCAACGGCGGCACGGGGGTGATCCCCTATATCATCGCCAGCGTGAAGAGCGCCGACGGCAAGGTGCTCTACAAGCGCAAGGACGGCGGCCTCGGCCGCGTCATCGACGCCAACGCGGTCTCGATGATGAACGCGATGATGCACGAGACCTTCGTCACCGGCACCGCCAAGAAGGCGGAGGTTCCGGGCTGGGATCTCGCCGGCAAGACCGGCACCAGCCAGGATTTCCGCGATGCCTGGTTCATCGGCTATTCGGCCACCCTGGTCACCGGAATCTGGCTCGGCAACGATGACGGCGAGCCGACGAAGAAGGTCTCGGGCGGCAACCTGCCGGGCGAGATCTGGAAGGCCTACATGACCGTGGCGCTCAAGGGGCATAGCCCGGCGATGCTGCCCGGCGCCAACCGCTGGCGAAATCGCGGCCCGTCCGAGCCGGCCGTCACCAGCAGCACTCCGGGTGGCCTGATCGGTGCCCTCCTCGGCGAGCCGCAGGCCGCCGCCCCGCCGCGCCCGGCCGCCCGCCACGCGGATGCGAGCCGCGGTCCGAGCCAGGATGACCGCAACTTCCTCGAGAAGCTGTTCGGGGTCGGCGAGTAGCCCCCGCGCCTCCTCCGATCAGGCGTCCGCTCCCCAGCGCAGGCCGTGCTGCGCCCGGAAGGCGGCCAGCCTCGGGACGGAAGCCTTCGCATCGGCGAGACCCACGTAGCCGTCGGGGCGCACGAGGTAGAGGGCATCCCGGGCCAGGCCTCCCCGCTCGGCCTCGGGGCTCCAGGCGAGGACGCGCAGGGGCAGGCCCGCCTGCGCGCACCAGCGCGCGAGGTCCGGCGCTGCCGTCCCGTGAACCCGCACCTGCCATTCCGGGGCGACATCGTCCGCACTCGGCAGCCAGGGCAACCGCTCTCCTCCCTGGACCCGTCCCGCACGACCCGCGCTGAGGGCGCTGTGCCGGTAGGCCAACCCGATCTGCGAGATCGTGCGGAACAGGAAGCGCCGGAGGGCCGGAAAGCCGGCGATGCGGGGCGCCAGCCAGGGTGCGAGCCATGTCCGCCAGAGCTGCGCCGACGCGTTCTCCGAGGTCGCCAGGGTGAACACCCGGTCCGTCGTCGCCACGAGGCGGCGGGCGAAGCCGATCCGTTCGGTCTCGTAGGTGTCGAGCAGGGCGTCGCCGGCCCGTCCCCGCAGGCAGGCGGCGAGCTTCCAGCCGAGGTTCATCGCGTCGCCGATCCCGGTGTTCATGCCCTGCCCGCCGGCCGGGCTGTGAATATGCCCGGCATCCCCGAGCAGGAAGACGCGCCCGTCCCGGAAGCGGTCGGCGACCCGGTGATGCACCCGGTAGGTCGAGAACCAGTTCACCGTCCGCGGCGCGATTTGCAGGCCCTCCAGCGCCGTGGCCGCGATGTCGTCGAAGGTCAGGCTCTCGCGGCGGCCGGGGTGCTCGTCGAGCACGGTCCCGACGAGGCGCGCCCGCCCGCGCTCCGCCAGGGGGAAGACGGCGAGGAAATCGGCGGCTCCTCCGAGGTTGAGATGGATCTCGCCGTCGATGGTGGGACCGTCCGCGGCGATGTCGGCGACGTAGAAGAATCGGTCGTAAGTTCCGCCGGGAAAGCCGATCCCCAGGGTCTCGCGTACCGTGGAGCGGGCGCCGTCGCACCCGGCCAGGTAGGCGGCAGCGACCTGCTCCTGCGCGCCGTCGAGCGCGCGCAGGGTGGCGACGACGCATGTCCTGTCCCGCGTGAACCCGACGAGCTCGGTGCGTCGCTCGACCTGGACCCCCGCCGCCGTGAGCCGATCGATGAGGAGGCGCTCGTGCGCGTCCTGCGGGTAGATCAGCAGGAAGGGATAGGGGGTGGGATTCCGCGGGTCGGCCGCGAACGCCACGCGGGCGCGCTTCGTGCCGGCGGTCCAGATGTTGACGGCGTGCACGGGGTGCCCGGCCTCGACGACCGCGTCGGCGAGGTCGAGCAGGCGGTAGAGCTCGAGGGTGCGCGCCTGGATGCCGAGCGCCCGGGAGGTGGTGCCGGGCCCTTCCGTCCGGTCGATGATCCGGACGCGGATTCCGAGCCGCGTCAGCCACAGGGCGAGGACCAGGCCCGTCGGGCCGGCGCCGACGATCAGGACTTCCGTGCGTTGCATGGATCGTCACGCCGACCCGGAGCGCCGGGCGCGGCCCGGCTTTCGGGCGCATCGTAGCACCGCACCGGGGGGCGGCCGCAACCCGGCCCGGCGGCCCCAAACCGCCCGGAACCGCTGTCTACCAATACAGCTGAAACCGCCCGATAAAGGTGTCCGCGTCGATGGTGCGGCCACCCTGCACCGCCGAGGGGCTGGTGTGGGAGCGGACATAGTCGGCGACCACCCGGATGTTGCGGTCTGGGTACCAGTTCAGTCCGACCGTGACGTCGCGCTCGATGCCGCCGCGGATGCCGGCATCGTCGAGGTCGATGGCGCTGAAGCGGGTGCCGAGTTCGAACACGCCGATCCCGCCCCGCGAGACCCGGTCGGCCTCCGCCACCTGCACGCCGGAGAAGGTCGCGTAGGTGGCGCCGTAATCGGGGGCGAGCTTGTAGGCCCGGCCCTTGCCGTTGAGGATGACGCTGGCCTGGATGTAGCCGCCCTGGAAGCCGACGGTCCGGGCGCCGCCGGTGCGCTCCACCGCGGTGCGGATGTACTCGGCCTGGACCAGGAACGGCCCGTCGCGATAGGCGGCCTCCAGGCCGATGCGGCCGACGCGCGCGGCGTCGCGGATGTCGCCGGTATCGACGAAGTTGCGCTGGTACAGGAAGGCCTCGGACCGGCTCGACAGCGACAATCCCTGACCGTCGCGAGGCAGATCGCGGACGCTCCCGGCGAGGCCGAGATGCAGCACGCGGTCGTCCTCGCGGATCGGCGCGTAGGTGGCGCGCCCGGTGGCGGCGACCCCCTCGCTGCCGATACCGGTGTTGGCGTTGCCGCCGAAGACGCTGGCGACCACGGTCCAGTCCTCCCCGTGGCGGCCGAGCGCGACACCGAGGTTGCGGGCGGGCGCGAAGGCGTCGGCGAGCGAGCGCTCGGTGAACAGGGTGGTGTTGTCGCCGGTCAACTGGTCGAGGCTGAAGGGCTCCTTCATGTTGCCCACCGTCAGGAGGGTGTTCTCCAGACCCGTATAGGCCGCGGCGGCATCGTTGATCGGCCGCATCGGGTCGGCGAAATCATACTGGAAGGCGAGTTCCAGGCTCTTGCCGAGGGTGAGGTAGCTCTCGATCCAGGCCCGGCGCACCGCGAAGTTGTCCGGAAAAGGCTCGGGAAAGCCGGCCTGCCGGATGGCGGCCGCCCCGTAATCGAGCTGCAGCTTGCCGCCGATGCGCAGCTTGGCGACGTCGGGGAAAGTCAGGGTGATGCCCTTCCCGTCGATCGTCAGCGTCTCGCCGTCGGGCTGCTCCGGGTTGCGCCGGTCGGGCCTGGCCTCCTCCGCCAGAACGGGCGCCCCGGCGGGCCAGCACAGGCCGAGAAACGCCGAACCGAGCACTGCCCGACGAAGGACCGCCGGACGAAGGATCGCCCGATCCCGCCATCGCGCCATCGCTCGCACTCCCTACCCGGTGACCGACGCGGACCGTCCGCGCTGGCTCGTCCCCGGCCATTGGCCACAACTTCGCCCGGGCCGCTACAGCATCGGCAGGCTGCGCGGGCGCGGGCCGCGCGGGAAGGCCGCTTCCAGGGCGGCGCAATCTTCCGGCGTCAGGGTGATCGCGCCCGCCGCCGCATTCTCCCGCGCCCGCTCCGGCCGCGCCGTCTTCGGGATCGTGAAGGTGCCCTCGTCGCGTGTCAGGAACGCGGCGGCGATGCCCCGCGCCGTCGTGCCGTGCGCCTCCGCGAGGCGGGAAAGCACCCGGCCTCCGGCGCTCCCGGCCTCGGGAAAATCGCCGCTGCCGAAGGGCGAGTAGCCGACCAGGGCGACGCCGTTGCGCCGGCACCAGGGCAGCACCGCGTGTTCGATGGCGCGCTCCTGCAGGTGGTAGAGCACCTGGTTGCAGGCGATCTGGCCCGGGCCGGCGATCGCCAGGGCGTCGTCGAGATCGGCGACGTCGAAGTTGCTCACGCCCCAGGACAGGATCTTGCCCGCCCGCTTCAGGGTGGAGAAGCCCGCGATGGTGTCCTCCAGCGGGTACCGGCCCGGCCAGTGCAGCAGGTAGGCGTCGAGATGGTCGGTGCCGAGGCGCTTGAGCGAGCGCTCGCAGGCCGCGACCACGCCCGTCCGGCTGGCATTGCCCGGCACCACCTTGGACACCAGGAACACCTCCGCGCGCCGGCCCGCGATGGCCTCGCCCACCAGGGGCTCGGCCTCGCCGTACATCTCGGCGGTGTCGACATGCGTCATGCCGGCATCGAGCCCCGCCCGCAGCGTCGCGACGGCCGTGGCGTGGTCCGCCTGGTCGAGGTGCCAGGTCCCCTGCCCGATGACGGGCACCGCGCGGTCCGCCGCGCCGAAAGTCCTGCTCCGCATTCGTCCCGCGCTCCTGTCCAGATGGTCCGAGGAGCCAACGCTTGGGAGCCACACCGGTCCCCGATCCGCTGGCCTGCGTCACCTTGGCCTTACTCGCGCCATCATGGGGCGGTGATGGGGACGTGGTCCGAAGCTCGGTGCGCCAAGGGGCTGCACCGACGTCGGGCCTTTCCCCGAAGGGGCCCATCCGTTGCGCAGCGCTGCACCCTCCCCCATTCCTGCCGGATCGCCGCCGCCGGCCCCCGCCGGGGCACCGCACGGGGGACGCCGCTGATGCTGCCGCAGCACCGCTGGTTCTGGCTCCTCATCCTCATCGCCTGCGGCGGAGCCGGCCTCCTCTACAACGTGCTGTTCGCCGGGGGCGCGACGCCCCTCGCCGGCCTGATCTACGGCCTGGCGGTGGGCGGGACGACGCTGGCCTTCGACCGGGGCATGATCCTCGGCGGTCTCCAGGCGCGGATGCGCCGGATGCCGGCGAAGTTCTACGTGCCGGCGGCCGAGTTCGCCTACGTGCTGATGATCGCGGCCGGCATCGCGCTCGGCGGGTTGCTGGTCTGGGCCCTCGGCCTGACCAACGACGATCTCAGCCACGCCGTGCGGATCACCCCGCGGGTGCTGGCCTACTGCCTCGCGGTCTCGGCGATGCTCGTCTTCGTCATCCGCATGCGCGACCTGATCGGCGGCGAGGTGTTCGTGAACTTCCTGGTCGGGCGCTACCACCAGCCCGTGCGCGAGGAGCGGATCTTCCTGTTCCTCGACGTCGTCGGCTCGACCGCCTTCGCCGAGACCCACGGCGACCTCAAGGCCCAGGCCTATCTCGGTGCGGTCTTCGCGGCTCTCGCCGAGCCGGTCCGGCGCAATGCCGGCTCCATCGACGACTATATCGGCGACATGGCGATGATCACCTGGCCGATGGCCCGCGGCCTCAAGGACGCGCGCTGCGTCGCCTGCGTGTTCGACGTGATGGACCGGCTCGAGGCGGAATCCGAGGCCTGGATGGCCCGGTTCGGCACCGTGCCGCGCCTGCGCGCCGCCCTGCACGGCGGCTCTATCGTGACGGCGGAAGTCGGCGTCGACCGGCACAAGATCGCGTATTTCGGCGATGCGGTGAACGTCACCGCGCGCATCGAATCCCTCTGCCGGCCCCTCGGCACCGAGATCCTCGTCTCCGACGACCTGCTGGCCCGGATCGCGCGCCTGCCCGAGGGCATCCGCGCCCGTTCCCTCGGCGCGCACGCCCTGCGGGGGCGCGGCCAACCCCTCAGCGTCTCGACCCTGGAGCGGGTCGGAGCGGAGGCGGTGGAGCCCGGCATCCCGCCGCAATCGGTGGCCGCCCAATGAGCGGGGACGCGGCATCCCGGGCCATCGCCGTCTTTATCGACGCGGATGCCTGCCCGGTGAAGGACGAGACCTACCGCGTCGCCGGACGCTACGGTCTCCATGTCTACGTGGTCGCCAACAGCTTCCTGGCCCTGCCGCGCGAGCCCTGGATCGAACGGGTGGTGGTGAGCGACGGGTTCGATGCCGCCGACGACTGGATCGCCGAGCGGGCGCGGCCGGGCGCCATCGTCGTCACGGCCGACGTGCCCCTCGCCAGCCGCTGCGTGAAGGCGGGGGCGGAGGTGCTCGCGCCCACCGGCAAGCCGTTCAGCGAGAGCGGCATCGGCATGGCGCTGGCCACGCGCAACCTGATGCAGGACCTGCGCGAGGCCGGCGCGATCACCGGCGGGCCGAAACCCTTCTCGGCCCGCGACCGCTCCGCCTTCCTCGGTGCCCTCGACCGCACGGTCATGCGGTTGAAGCGAGGCGGGTTCGGCTAGGTCTCGGTCGCCGAACCGGTCGGGGTGCCCGCGTCGCGGCGAGGCGCTCCGCCTAGAGGCCGGCGGCGACCTTGAGCGCCGCGTTGATGCGGTCCTGCCAGCCGGGACCGTCCTTCTGGAAATGCTCGAGCACGGCGCGGTCGAGGCGCAGACTCACCATCTCGCGGGCGCCGGGCACGGCCGAAGCCGGAGATGCCGGGACGGCCGAGATCGGCTTGGCGGTCTCGACGGGCTTGGTGGTGGCGGCCTTGAAGGCCGCCTCGGCGGCCTGTCGCGGGTCGCTCGGTCGACGGGAGCGATCGAATGCCATGGCTTCTCCTCCGCCGGGCCGTCTCAGGAGCGCTTGCGCTTGGGCGCGGGCGGTGGGGCGGCGGCCTTCGCCTCGGCGTCGGCGGCCTCCTTGGCGAGGCGCAGGGCCCGCAGCTTCACCGTCCGCTCGTCCACGGCCTTCACCGAGGCGAGATGCTCGGCCATGGCCTGGGCGCCTTCCTTGGCCATCCGCTCGGCCCGCTCGGCACGCTCCTCGGATCGGGTCCGGGCGTCGGTCTCGTCGCTCATTGCATTCCTGTCCTTGAACCCTCCCGCACGCGCTCGGCGCGGCGTCGCAGATGCCCGTCGGCGCGGCCGCGGGGGCGGCCCGGGCGCCGGATTCCGGTGACCGATCAGGTCGTGACGCGCGCCGGACTAGACCGGGAGACGGCAATCGGGCGGCACGAGAGGCTGTCCACACACCCTTGACGCGGATCGGCTCCGGGCGGGATCGTCGGAGGTTTAGCACGCCGGGCGCCGAAAAGGCCAACGTTTCCCGGCGGCTGCAACCGCTTGTCCTCAAGCTTCGCGTTTTCGAATACGTAGGTGACGCTCAAAACACCGAGATCAGGACGATGCCGGCGACCATCAGGGCGGCACCGCCGAGGCGGGCGGGGCCGGCCTTGACCTGCCTCATGCCGACCCACCCGAAATGATCGAGGGCCACCGAGGTCAGGAGGTTGGCGGTGATGAGGAGCCCGTTGAAGGCGCCCGCCCCCACCTTGTCGACGAAGAGCAGGCCCCCGAACACCGCCACCGCTCCGGTGATGCCGGCGAGCGGCATCCACCAGCGCACGCCGGAGACGTCCTGGCGCGTGGGCAGCGGCGTCGGGCGTACGAGGAACACCAGCACGAACACGAACACGACGGGCAGGAAGGAGACGGTGGCGGCGAGCCAGGGGTTCACCAGGGCGCCGCGCAGCTGGGAGTTCCAGACGACGCCGACGGCCTGGAGGATGCCCGCCACCACGATGAAGGGGTAGAGCAGCTTCGGGTTGAGGCCGTGCCCGCCCTGCTTGTCTCCGCCCGTGTCGGCGGTGGTGCGGGCGATGAAGAACACGCCGACGGCCATCAGCAGCCCGCCGAGCCAGGGCATGAACTTGAAGCCGCCGCCCTGCAGGCCGAACAGACCGAAGGAATCCATGGCGAGCGAGGCCAGGATGTTGGCCGTGAGCGTCAGTCCGTTGAAGGGCCCCGCGCCGACCTTGTCGATGAAGGCGAGCCCGCCGAACACCGCCACCGCGCCGGCGACGCCCCCGAGGGGCGCGTACCAGGGCATCTTGCCGAGGGTCTCCAGGGTGGGGAGCGGCGTCGGCATGACGAGGAACAGCGTGGCGAACACGAAGACGATCGGCAGGAACGAGACCGAGGCGGCGAGCCAGGGGTTCACGAGCCGGCCGCGCAGCTGCGCGTTCATCGAATTGCCCAGCGCCTGCAGGACGCCCGCGACGAGGATGAAGGGATAGAGCAGTGCGGCGTTCACGGGGGACCTGGGGCTAGGGACTTCGGGCTGAAGACGCGACGGATCAGACGAGGAGAAGGCCGGCGAGCGCCAGCAGGAGGGCCGGCGGCATGACGAGGAGGCCCAGCTTGAGGAAGCGCCAGAAGCCGACGTCCTGGCCCTCGCGCCGGATCGCGGTCAGCCACAGGATGGTGGCGAGCGAGCCCGTCACCGACAGGTTCGGGCCGATATCGACGCCGATGAGCACGGCGCCGGCCACCTTGTCGGGCACGTGGGCGGTCTGCACGGCAGCGCCCGCGATGAGGCCGGCCGGCAGGTTGTTGACGAGGTTGCAGAGCACCGCGATCAGGCTGCCGGCGCCCCAGGCGGTCTCGACGGGCGAGGCGGACGCGGCCCGCTTGAGGGCGTCGGCGATCATCCGCAGGACGCCGGTCTTCTCCAGCGCCTCGACCAGCACGAACAGGCCGGCCACCAGCGGCAGCACGCTCCAGGAGACGTCCTTGGCGACCTCGACGAGGCCGCCCCGCTTCATCAGCAGGACGGCGGCCGTGGTGAGTCCGCCGGCCACGAAGGTCGGCAGGCCGAGGTCGAGTCCCAACGCGGAGGCGCCGATAAGCACGCCGCCGGTGGCCACGATGCCGAGGCCGGCGACCAGCCCGGTCCGCGACAGGCGAGACGCCTCGACGTCGGTGGCGACCTGCTGGTCGCGCAGCACGGCGTTCTGGGTCAGGCGCAAGGTCGCGTAGGTGGCGACGATGGCCAGCGCGGAGGGCAGCCCGAACATGGCCAGCCACTGGGTCAGCGGCGGCATGTGCTCGGCGAAGACCACGAGGTTGGCCGGGTTGGAGATCGGCAGCACGAAGCTCGCCGCGTTGGCGATGAAGGCGCAGATCAGGAGATAGGGCAGCGGGTTCTCGACCCTGGCGGCCTTGGTGGCGGCGTAGACGGCCGGGGTGAGCACCACCGCGCAGGCATCGTTGGACAGGAACACCGTCACCACCGTGCCCACCCCGTAGATCAGGGTGAACAGGCGGGTGGCCGAGCCCTTGGCCGCCCGCACCGCGATGCCGGCGAGCCAGTCGAACAGGCCTTCCTTCCGCGCCACCTCGGACATCAGCATCATGCCGACGAGAAAGAGGTAGACGTCCGTTCCCTTGAGGACGCCCTCCCAGGCGGTCCCGGCCGGCAACAGGCCGAACACCACGAGGGCGGCGGCGCCGAGCACGGCCCAGATCGCCTCCGGCCAGGAGAAGGGACGGGTGATCACCCCCAGGGTGGCGACGGCGGCGATCACCCATGTGACGAGGTTCGGGGTCAGCGTCAGCGCACCCATGGGGCTCGAAGTCCTTGATCGGGAAGGAAGGTCAGGCGTGGCGAGCTTGACGCCTCACCAGTGGCGCCCATTGCGGTTCGGGCCGAGCTGAGTACCGAGGATGCCCCGGTCGGCCCACGCGCCGACGGAATCGGCGTCGCTGCCCAACCCCCTGGAGGTGACCAGCGCGCCGGCATCGCCGGCCGGCTCGATCCGATCCTCGCCGACCCCGCCCTCGGCGTCCTGCGCCCGGACCGTGAGGCGCCCGGCGCCGGCCGGCCAATCGACGGTGGCGCGGAAGCGGCGCTCGCCCTCGGCGCGCCGCATCGGACGCCAGGGACCGCCGTCGATGCTGAATTCACAGACCGCGATCCTTCCTGCGCCGAGCACCAGGGCGCGGATCTCGGTGCTGCCCGAGACGATATGATCCTCGGCATGGGCGAGGCGCCGGTCGGCCGGCGCGGTGATCACCACGAAGGGCCAGCTCTGCGCCAGCTCCTTGAAGCGCCAGCTCACCACGCCCCGGTCGATCGCCGCGATGGTGTAGCCGACCGGCCCTTCCTCGATCTGACCCGTCGAGCGGGTGGCCGCGTAGATGGTCCGGCCGTCATTGGCGAGTTCGTTGTAGTGGGTGTGCCCCATCTCGACGAGGCGGATGCGCGAGCCGTGCACGAGCTCGGCGACCGTCGCGGCCTCGCCGTCCCCCTTCAGGTCGGCGGGGTAGCTGTGCATGAACAGGGCGCAGTCCTGCCCCTGCGCCTCGGCCGCATCGACCTCGCGCCGGAGCCACGCGACCTGCTCGGCGCCGAGGCGGAAGTCGGGCCCGCCGGAGCCCGGCCCGCACATGTCGAGGAACAGGCAGCGGGTGCCGGACACCGTGACCGCGTAGGGCAGGCGCGGCGCGCCGAGGCCCTCGTAGAACGCCTCGAGGCTGCCGCCCTCCATGTCGTGGTCGCCGGTGATGACATGGACCGGCCGGCGCAGGCGTTCGAGCTCCGCGCGCACCAGGCCGTATTGCTCGGCCGTGCCGTTATCGGCGTTGTCGCCGGGCACGTAGACGAAATCGAGCCCGTCCACGGCGTTGATCTGGTCCACGATGGCGTGGACGTCGCGGGCATTGTCGGCGCCCGCGGTGGTGAGGTGCAGGTCGCCGATATGGGCGAAGGCGAGGATGTCGTCGCTGGCGCTCATGCCGGTCAGGCCGCCGCCACGGGGACCGGCGTCAGGCCGCCGTCATCGGCGCCCGAGCGGCCGGGCTCGAAGCCCCGCGTCTCCGGCATCGCGAAGAGGTAGAGGGCGAAGCCCAGGCCCGCGATCGCCGCCAGCGACAGGAAGGCGGTGGAATATCCCGCCGAGACGATGATCACGCCCGCGAGCGTCGCGCTCAGCGCCGCGCCCAGGCTCTGGGCCGTGGCGACCGCGCCCTGCGAGACGTTGAAGCGGCCGGTGCCCCGGGTCAGGTCGGCGACGATCACCGGGAAGAGCGCGCCGTAGATGCCGGCGCCGATCCCATCGAGGAGCTGGACGCCCACGAGGTAGAACGGGTTGTCGGACAGGGTGTAGAGCACGCCGCGGACCGCGAGCACGCCGAAGGCGGCGAGGAAGATCGGCTTGCGCCCGATCACGTCGGCCTTGGCGCCGACGAACACCGCCACCGGCACCATCACCAGCTGCGCGGCCACGATGCAGATCGCGATCAGCGAGGTGGCGTTGTCCTTGCCGGAGAGCTTCGTCAGCAGCTGCCCCACCGAGGTCAGCATGGCGGCGTTCGACAGGTGGAACAGGGCCGCCAGGACGGCGAAGAGCAGCAGGTACTTGTTCTTCAGGAGCGCGGTCAGGCCCGAAGGCTCCTCCTGTCCCTCGGTCCGGCTCTGTGCCTCGGTCTGGTCGAGACCGCGGGCGACGTCGTCGTCGATGGAATCGGCCGGCACCATCAGCATGGCGCCGACGCTGCAGACGGCCAGCAGCGCCATCAGCCAGAACACCACGATCGGTCCGAAGAAGTAGGCGGTGCCGCCCGCAATCGCCGCCGAGGCGGCGTTGCCGGCATGGTTGAAGCCCTCGTTGCGGCCGATGCGCTTGGCGAACATCTTCGGGCCGACGACACCGAGGGTGATGGCCGCCAGCGCCGGCGGGAAGATCGCCCCCGCGATGCCGGCCACCGACTGCGTGGCGGCCACCGCGTAGAAGTTCGAGATGAAGGGCAGGACGAGGCAGCTCACCGTCACCGCCACCGCCGCGGCGATCACGATGGCGCGCTTGGAATTGGTCCGGTCGATCAGCGCCCCGGCCGGCGTCTGGGCGATGAGGCCGGCGATGCCCGCGATGGTCATGATCAGGCCGGTCGTGGCCTCGTTCCAGCCCTGATCCGGGCCGCGCACGGCGATCAGGTAGATCGCCAGGTAGGGACCAAGGCCGTCGCGGACGTCCGCGAGGAAGAAGTTCAGGGCATCAAGGCCGCGCAGGGCGCGCGTCGAGGGATTTCGCATCGTGGTGGTGCGGGGAGAGAGCGGCTCGGCCATGAGGGGGCCCTTCCGGACGTTCGAGCAGGACGATGTGAGATCGGGCTCGCGGGGGACCGGACGCCCCGTCCCCCGGCAGCGGTGGCACAAGCGTGGGCGAAACTGATTGTTCCTCGGGCGGGATTAAAATCTACGTGATGACGTAAGTCGCTGCGATACGTCGAATTTTAGAATCGCCGGCGGACGCGTCCGGCACCGTCGATGAATTCAAAATCCGATGCCCGGTTGAGCGTGTGCAGGCCCGTGCCCGGAAAGCGCGGCCCGGATCGCAGGATCATCTCCACGCTCTGGACATAGCCCGTCTCGTCGAGGCGCCGGATCCGCGCGAGGCCCAAGGCCCCGCCATAGCCGTCCCGGCAATCCTGCACCGGCCGGAACAGGGCGCCGTCGCGCGCGACGATGCGGCCGCCGGACCGGGCGGCCGCGATGTCGACCAGCACGGGGTTCCTCGGATGCGGGGTCCAGGGTCCGCGGAAATTCGGTGCGGACCAGAGATGCAGGCTGTCGGAATAGGAGCCCCAGGCCGCGAAGGGGCCGTCGTGCTCGCCGTCGTCCCGGACCGTCGCGAACAGCCACCAGCGGCCGCCGTGCCGGAGCAGGGTCGGGTCGCTGAGGTTGAGGCCCGCGATCAGGGTCGCCTCCTTCACCCAGCTGCCGGGAAAGGCGGTGGCGCGGTAGAGGTCGAGAGTCCTGGTGGCGCCGCTCTCCGGCACCATCCAGTGGGCGCCGTCCTCGGCGAAGACGAACGGATAGGACAGGTGGTGGGCGGCCTCCAGCACCGGCACCGGCGCGCCGAGGGGGCCGTCGGCCCCGAAGCGCACCGCCGAGATCACGCCCTTCTGCAGGACGTGGCTGTAATCCTCCACGAACAGCACCGTCCCGGCGACATCCGCGATCGGGAAGGGATCGGCGTAGAAGCGGCGCCCGTCGTCGGGCAGGGTATGCCAGCCGGTCTCCGGATGGGCCTGGAGGTCGATGAGGTCGGGACCGGCGAGCCGGCGCCACCCGACCCGCCAGTGAGGCGCCCAGGTGCAGAGCGCATAGAGCCGCCGGCCGGCCATCCGGGTGCAGGTGCGCAGGGCACGGGCGGCGAGAGCGGTGGCCGTGAGGCCCGTTGGTGCCGGGCCGGGGACGGCCGGTCCGTCGGGCGCGAGCCGTGGCCCCGCCCCGCCGAGGGCGGCCAGGATCAGGCTGGTCGTCCGGACCAGGGCATCCTCGAAGGCCGTGAGCATGATCCCGCGCGCCTCGGTCCCGACCCGCCCGGAGGCCACGATCCGTCCGTCCTCGCTCAGGCTGACCACGGGCGTGCGCCCGGCCAGCAGCGAGGCGAGCAGGGCCGCCTCGCCGCAGGCCCCGTCGAAGGCGAGGCGCCAGACCGGGACACCGGGCGGCCCCGCGGCGTCGCCGCAGAGGTCGAGCACGCGGTCGGGCCGGCCGGCGAATGGGGATGCGCGCGCCTCGAGATCCGCGCGTTCGACCCGCAGGGCCGGTCCGGTGCGCGGCAGCCGTCGCAGCATCGCCTCGAGCCGGAACAGCAGGGCGGCGTTGGGCGGCAACGCCCCCGGTCCCGGCGACAGGTCGAGGGACACCGACAGCCCGGGGCGGCGCAGGAGGCGTTCGATCAGCCGGAGGTGCCAACGACGGCACATGCCCCCGTCGAGGCGAACGCTCAGGCGCATGGGGACCGTTGTCCTCGGGCGAGGGGGTGGCGCGGTCCACCGGCATGGCGCCTCCGGGGGGAGGCGTCAATCCGCGCCGGAGCGAGCGCGCGGCGGGTTCCATCGCGGCCAGCCGAGGAGGCGCTCGGGCGCGAAGGGGGCGACCGGGATGGCCGGCGTCGCGCCGGTGGCGAGATCGGCGACCAGGCGCCCGGTGATCGGCCCCGTGGACAGCCCGATATGGCCGTGCCCGAAGGCGAAGATCAGCCCGCGGTGCCGGGGCGCCGGGCCGATCACCGGCAGGCCGTCCGGGGTTGAGGGACGCGCGCCCATCCAGGGCCGGTTGTCGAGGTTCGCGCCGAGGCGCAGGGTGCCGGCCGCCTCCCGGGTCGCCGCCTCGATCTGGACGTAGTCGGGGGGCGCCGCGCGGGCGTTGAGCTCGACCCCGGACAGGACGCGGACCCGCCCCTCCCCCATCGGCGCGATGATCGAGCCGGCGCCCGTGTCGAGCACCGGCCGGACCAGCGGCGGGCTGTCCGGGTGCAGGGCGTAATGGGCATGGTAGCCGCGCTCGGCCGCGAAGGCGAAGCGGTAGCCGAGGCCCCGCGCGATGTCCCCCGACGCGGCGCCGGCCGCCAGCACGACCTGGCGGGCCTGAACGGCCCCGCCCTCGTGCCGGACGCGCCAGCCCTCGCCGTCGGGCTCCAGGGCGGTGGTCACCATCCGGAGGGTTCGGCCGCCGAGCCCGCGATAGAGCTGTTCATAGGCCTCGAGAAGGCCGCCGGGATCGCTCACCGCCCCGGTCTCCGGCAGGAGCATGCCCTGGGCGTAGGGCCGGACCAGCGCCGGCTCGGCCTCGCGGATGTCGTCCGGGTCGAGGATCTCGAAGGTCACGCCGTGTCGGGCGAGGATCGCGCGCTCCAGGGCCGCGCCGGCGAAGGCGGCATGGGTCCGGTAGAGCTTGATCCAGCCGCAGCGGCGCAGCAGGTGCCCGGCGCCCGCCCGCTCCGAGAGCGCGAGATGCTCGGGCAGCGCCGCACTGGTCAGCGGCAGCAGGGACGCGGCGGACCGCTCCCAGGCGGAGGTCCGGGCGGAGGCCAGGAAATGCGCCGTCCAGGGCAGGACGCGGGCCACGTGGGCGTGGCGCAGGCGCAGGCCGCGATCCGCGTTGCGCAGGTAGGTCGGCAGCTTGGCCCAGAGAGCCGGGCTCGACATCGGGAAGATCGAGCCCCGGCTGATCACGCCGGCATTGCCGAAGGAGGTGCGGGCGCGCGCCTCGCCCGGATCGCAGAGCAGGACGTCGAGGCCGCGGTCGCGCAGGGCGATCGCCGAGGCGAGTCCGACCATTCCGCCGCCGATGACGATCACATCCGCCTTGTCCGTCTCGCCGCTCATCGGACCTCCACCGCATTCCTCACCGACGGGAAGGCGCGTAGCAGGGTGCGGCCGGTTGATCGAGGCCATCGCTGCGCGCGCCGGCCTCCCGTTCGCCGCCCGGCCAGCCGGGGCGCCGCGTCAGCGGGCGCCGCGGTCCTCCGCGTGCTCCTGCTGACGGTCGACCTCGTCCCGGATGCCGCGGCCGGCCATCAGGATCTCCACCAGGAAGGCGACGACCGCGACCACGGTGCAGACCAACGCGATGCCGAAGCAGGCGAACAGGATCGAGGCGGTAGCGGCATCGCGCAAGGCCCCCACGAACAGGGTCAGCACGGCGATGCCGGTCATCACCGCACCGGTGCAGGCCAGCACCACGGCCCCGTCGAGCACGAAGGAGCGCCGCCGCAGGTAGGACAATTGCCGGGACAGGCGGACGGCCTCGTGCGCATCGGCGGTCCGCAGGCCCGCCGCCGCCGCATCGACCTTGTCGGCGACGCGGCCGAGGCGTGTCGAGAAGACGTTGAGCAGGGTCGCCAGCGCCGTCAGCAGGAAGGCGGGCGCGAGGGCGATCTGGATGACGTGGGCGATGTCGTCGGGGGCGACGGGCGTAGCGGACATGGGCGGCTGATAGGCCAAAGTGCGGCCGGCCGGAATACGGTCGCCCCATATCGGCGCCCGGTCGGCTCACGATCGGCACTCGCATCCCTTTTCCCGAGCGGATGGGAACCCACCGCCGAAAACGCAGTTGACTGCTACATTGGATCTGTTCTAATTTGTAACTACGGGCGGCACGGGTGCCGCGCAGGATGGAGATCACGGACATGGCGAACGCGAAGTGCGAGAGCTGCAAGTTCTTCGACGAGCACAAGGTCAACGGCGCCGCCGCGTCGGCCGACGAGGGCCTGTGCCGGTTCAACCCGCCGATCAGCCAGCCGGGTCCGTCCGATCACGGCCTGTGGCCGGTCGTTGGCTCCGCCGACTGGTGCGGCCACTTCTCGCCCGAGATGAGCGCCGCCGAGTAAGTCGCGGCCTCGAACCCGCTTCGACCATCCAGGAGGCCGGCCGCGAGGCTGGCCTTCGTCGTTTCGCGGACGGCGCAGCGATTCACGCTTCGCCCTCGTCGTCCGGCAGGGCGAGCACCTCCAGGGGATCGCCGACGCCCCGCAGGGGAAAGGTCCCCAGGGGCACGAGGCGATGCCCGTCGCCGGACCGGGCCGCGAAGGCGCCCGAGAACAGCACGCTGACGTCGAGGACCTTGGTCAGGCCTTCCAGGCGGGCCGCCACGTTCACGGCGGGGCCGATGATCGTGAAGTCGAGGCGCGAGCGCGACCCGATATTGCCGTACATCACCGCGCCGACATTGACGCCGATGCCGTAGCCGAGGCGCGGCTGCCCGCGCGCCGACCGCGCCGCGTTCAGCGCCCGCATGGCGGCGCGCGCCTCCCCGGCGGCCGATTGCGCGGCGGTGCAGGCCGCCGGCGTGTCGAGATGGAAGATCGCCAGAAGGCCGTCGCCCATGAACTTCAGGATCTCCCCGCCATGGCGCTCGATCGGCAGCGAGATCGCGTCGAAGTAGTCGTTCAGCAGGGAGATCACGTCGTCGCGCGGCCACAGCTCGGAGATCTCGGTGAATCCGCGCAGGTCGATGACCATGATGGCCGCCTCCACGGTGACGCCGCTGCCGCGCCGGGTGGCACCATTCAGGATCATCTCGCTGGCATGCGGGCCGACATAGGTGTCGAGGAGCAGGCGGGTGAGGCGGTTCTTGTGCCGCACCTCCGTCACCACCGACAGGGCCGGCAGGAGCGAGGCCAGCAGGTCGAGGTCGTCGGGCTCGAACCCGCCGGGTCCGTCGGCCGAGAAGCTGACGATGTGGCGCTTGCCCAGCGTGTAGTGCAGCGGCCAGGCGACGTAGTCGGTCAGTCCCTCCGCCCGCAGGTCCCGGTAGATGCCGTAGTCGGTCTCGGGCTGCTCCGGCTCCTCCAGGCGCTTGCGGACCTGGTCCGCCCCGTTCAGGATCTCGGCGGCCGGGCTCAGCTTGAACTGGTCGGTGTCGACGATGCCGTACTCGAAGTTTTGCAGCTCCGCCGTCTCCGCCCCCCTGCGCCAGAGGATGCGGGTGCCGAGCCAGAGCGGATGGTGCGTCCGCAGGTGGATCGTGCCCCGCGCCACCGGCACGCCCGCCTCGCGCAGGCGAGCGCAGAAGGCCACGAAGATGTCGTCGAGGAAGCGCTCGCCCCGGGTCCCGGCGAGGAGCCAGTCCAGCATCTGCCCGCGCAATTGCGCCCGCGCGAAGCGGCGGCTCTCGTCCTGATGCAGGGGACTGTTCATGTCCGCGCCTCGTTGCCCGTCACCGCCCCGGCCGGGAAAGCCCCGGCGAAACCGGCCGCCGGTGTCGCGATCATGGGCCCGCCGGCGCCTGCGCGCCAGGGATGCCGGTCTCGGAGAATCCGGCGCCAGGACACTCGGCGCCAGGACACTCGGCCCCGGGACGCCGTGACCGCGTCCGCGTGCTAAGGCTGACCGGCACGGACGGGCCGATCCGTCCGGATGGAATCTCGCAGGAGGATTTCGGATGAGCTGGCACGGTGCGGACGAACCGATTCCGGGCGACCACTTCACCTGCGACGCGATCAAGACCCTGGTCGTGCCGCGCTCGCGGGACCTCGGCTCCTTCGCCGTCCGGCGCGCCCTGCCCTCGACCGAGTGCCGGATGGTCGGCCCGTTCATCTTCTTCGACCAGATGGGGCCGTCGGAGTTCCTGCTCGGCCAGGGCATGGACGTGCGCCCGCACCCGCATATCGGCCTCTCGACGGTGACCTACCTGTTCGAGGGCGAGATCATGCACCGGGACAGCCTCGGCACCGAGCTGCCGATCCGGCCGGGCGAACTGAACTGGATGACGGCCGGGCGCGGCATCACCCATTCCGAGCGCACGGGCGCGGACCTGCGCAGGACCGGCTCGACCCTGTTCGGCCTTCAGAGCTGGGTGGCGCTGAGCGGCAGGGACGAGGAGACCGCACCGGCCTTCGAGCATTACGAAGCCGGGGCGCTGCCGATCCTCAGCGGCGAGGGCAAGACCGTCCGGCTGATCGCTGGCGAGGCCTTCGGCGCGAAATCCCCCGTGCGGACATCGAGCCCGATGGTCTATGCCGACGTGATGCTCGAGGCCGGCGCGGTCCTGCCCCTCGACCCGACCTACGACGAGCGCGCGATCTACACGGTCTCGGGCGCCATCGAGATCGCCGGGGACGGGTTCGGCCCGGGCCAACTTCTCGTCTTCCGGCCGGGCGACCGGATCAGCGTGCGGGCGAGCGAGGCTTCCCGCTTCATGGTGCTGGGCGGCGAGCCGATGGACGGCCCGCGCCATCTCTGGTGGAACTTCGTCTCCTCGCGGCCCGAGCGGATCGAGCAGGCCAAGGAGGATTGGCGCCAGGCCCGCTTCGACACCGTACCGGGCGAATCCGAGTTCATTCCCCTGCCCGAGCAGCCGGCCCCGGTGCGCTACCCCTGAGCCGGCATCCCACGCCTCAGTAGCCGAGGGCACAGCCGTCCTTGCGCGGATCGGATCCGGCGGCGCGCATCCCCGTCGCCGGGTCGATCCAGATGATCTGGCCGCCACCGATCGGGACCGGGGCCGGCACCGTGACGTGGCCGCGGGCGGCGAGCGCCTCGGCGAGGCCCGGACCGAAGCCGCCTTCGAGTTCGATACCGCCCCCGTAGGCGAAGCTGCGCGGCGCATCCAGCGCCTCCTGCACGTCGAGGCCCCGGTCGATGATGCCGGTCAGGAGCTCGACGTGGCCCATGGCCTGGTAGTGCCCGCCCATCACGCCGAAGGGTGCCACCACCGCGCCGTCGCGCATCAGCATCCCGGGGATGATGGTGTGCATCGGGCGCTTCGACGGCGCGATGGTGTTGGGGTGGCCGGGCTCGACCCGGAACGAGAAGCCGCGATTGTGCAGCAGCACGCCGCTCTCGGGCGCGGTGATGCCGCTGCCGAAGCCCTGGAAGATCGAGTTGATCAGCGAGATCGCGTTGCCGTCGCGGTCGACCACGCAGAGATAGACCGTGTCGGTGTGCCGGATCTCCGGCCACAGCACGGGCTCCTGCGCGCGGGTCATGTCGATGGCGCCGTGCGCTCGGGCCTGCCAGGCCTGGGAGAGCAGGTGCTCGACCGGAACCGCGTGCACCACCGGATCGGCGAAGAGCGCGTCGCGATGGTGGTAGGCCTGCTTGCAGGCCTCGGCGAAGAGGTGGACCCGGTCGAGCTCCGTCAGCGCGCCGACGTCGTATCGCGCGAGCACGTTGAGCATCATCAGGGCGGCGAGACCCTGGCCGCTCGGGGGACACTCGTAGACGTCGTAGCCGCGATAGCGGGTGGAGATCGGCGTCACGTATTCGGGCGCGGCGCCGGCGAAATCCTCCAGGGTGTGGAGGCCGCCGAGTGCGCGCAGGCGCGCGACCATGTCCTCGGCCACCGGCCCCTCATAGAAGCCGGGAGCGCCGTGCTCGGCGATGCGCCGCAGGGTGGCGGCGAGCTTCGGATGGCGCATGGTCGTGCCGACCCTCGGCGCCTCGCCGTCGACGAGATAGGCGGCGGCCGAGCCCGGATCGGCCCGCAGCTTGTCCCGGTTGCGGGCCCAGTCGTAGGCGACCCGCGGCTGCACCGCATAGCCCTCCTCCGCGTAGCGGATCGCGGGCCGGAGCAGCTCGCCGAGGCTGCGGGTGCCGTGATCGGCGAGCAGCCGCGCCCAGGCCGCCACCGCGCCCGGCACCGTGACGGCATGCGGCGAGGTGGCCTCGATGGCCACATCGTTCTCCACGTACCAGGCATCGTGCGCGGCCGCGGGGCTGCGGCCGGAGCCGTTCAGCGTGATCGGGACGGAGGCACCCTTCGGCGCGTAGAGGGCGAAGCAGTCGCCGCCGATGCCGGTCATGGCCGGCTCGACCACGCCCTGCACCGCCACCGCCGCGATGGCGGCGTCGACGGCGTTGCCGCCGGCCTTCAGGATCTCGATGGCCGCCAGGCTGGCGAGGGGATGGGAGGTCGCGACCGCGGCGTTGGCGGCATAGACGGGCGAGCGGCCCGGTTGGGAGAAGTCTCTCACGGCGTCGGGTCCTTGGCGCGTCAGGAGTAGCGGGTGTCGGCGACCCAGTGGCCGGGGGCGACCTCGACCAGGCCGCCGGTGGCATCCGGGTCGGCGGGGGGCAGGAGGGAGGCGGCGCGCAGGCGGGCGCGCTCCTCCACCGGGTTCGGCACCGGCACGGCGCCGAGGAGCCGCCGGGTGTAGGGGTGGCGCGGGTCCTCGTAGAGGGCATCCGCCTCGGCGAGCTCGACCACGCGGCCGTGCCAGAGCACGGCGACGCGCTGGCACAGGTAGCGCACCATGCGCAGGTCGTGGGAGATGAACAGGTACGAGATGCCGAGCTCGTCCTGCAGATCCTGCAGCAGGTTCACGACCTGCGCCTGGATCGAGACGTCGAGGGCGGCGATGGGCTCGTCGGCGACGATGAAGCTCGGCTTCAGGGCGATGGCGCGGGCGATGCAGATGCGCTGGCGCTGGCCCCCGGAGAACTGGTGCGGGTAGCGCCGGGCGAAGCGCGGATCGAGCCCGACCCGGGCCAGCAGGCCCTCGACCTCGTCGCGGCGCTCCGCCCGTGCCATCTCGGGCCGGTGCAGCCGGAACGGCTCGGCCACGTAGTCGCCGATGCTCATGCGCGGGTTGAGGGCGGCGTAGGGGTCCTGGAACACCATCTGGATTCGGGCGCGCATCCGGCGCATCTCCCCGGCGGAGAGCTTGGCGAGGTCGGTGCCCTCGAAGGCGACGGTGCCGGTGCTCGGCGGATTCAGCATGGTCACGGCGCGGCCGATGGTGGACTTGCCCGAGCCGGACTCGCCCACCAGCCCCAGGGTCTCGCCGGGCCGGATGTCGAAGCTGACATCCTCGACCGCCCGGAACACCGAGCCCTTGCCGCCCCACCAGCTGCGCAGCGGGTAGTGCTTGCTCAGATTCCGCACCGAGAGCAGCGGATAGCGGTCGGCGGGCTCCGGCCTCATCGCGCACCCTCCTCGGCGGCGAGCCGCGCCGGCAGGTCGTACCAGGCGGCGACGAGATGGCCCGGCGCGGCGCCGGGCGCCTGGACCAGGGGCGGCGCCTCGGTGAGGCAGCGCGGCGTCGCGTAGGCGTTGCGCGCGGCGAAGGGGTCGCCCGGCGGCGGATGGCGCATGTCGGGCGGCGCCCCCTCGATCTGGTGCAGGCGCCGGCGCCCGGCCCGGCCCCGGCTGAGATCGGGCAGCGAGCGCAGCAGGCCGAGCGTGTACGCGCTCCGTGGATCGCGGAAGATGTCGTCCACGGGGCCGCGCTCGAGGATGCGGCCGGCATACATCACCTGCACGGTGTCGGCGATGCCGGCCACCACCCCGAGGTCGTGGGTGATCCAGACGATCGCCATGCCGATCTCGCGCTTCAGTTCCTGCACCAGGGCGATGATCTCGGCCTGCACGGTGACGTCGAGGGCCGTCGTCGCCTCGTCGGCGATGAGGAGCTTCGGGCGGCAGGACAGGCCGATGGCGATCATCACCCGCTGGCGCTGGCCGCCGGAGAACTCGTGCGGGTACTGGTCGAGGCGCGCGCCGGCATTGGGGATGCGCACGAGGTCGAGGAGGTCCTTCGCGCGGGCGCGGGCCGCGCGACCGTCGAGGCCGAGATGGATGCGCAGGGGCTCGACGATCTGCGCGGCCACCGTCATGCCGGGGTTGAGCGAGCTCATCGGGTCCTGGAACACGAAGCCGATCTGGCCGCCGCGCACCTTGCGCAGATCGCGCTCCGGCAGGCGCAAGAGGTCGCGGCCCTCGAACAGGACCTGTCCGCCGGTGATGCGGCCGGGCGGTCGCGGGATCAGGCCCAGCATCGCCAGCACGTGGACGCTCTTGCCGGAGCCGGATTCGCCGACGATGCCGAGGGTCTCGCCCTCGGCCAGCGTGTAGGACACGCCGTTGACCGCGTGCACCGCGCCGCCCTCGCTGTCGAAGGCGACGGCCAGATCGCGGACGTCGAGCAAGGTTTCCCCGTCCTGGCCCATCGTCAGGTCCTCTGCCGGGGGTCGAGGGCGTCGCGCAGGCCGTCGCCGAGGAGGTTGAAGGCCAGCACCGCGAGAAAGATCGAGGCGCCGGGCCAGATCGCCATCCAGGGCGCCTGCTCGAGGAAGTTCTTGGCGACGTTGAGCATCGAGCCCCAGGACGGCTCCGGCGGCTGCTGACCGAGGCCGAGGAAGGACAGGCTGGCCTCGGCGATGATCGCCGCGGCGATGGTCAGGGTCGCCTGGACCAGGATCGCCGGCACGATGTTGGGCACGATGTGGCGGATGGCGATGCGCCAGGGCGGGTTGCCGACCGCGCGCGCGGCCTCCACGAACTCCTCCGCCGCCACCGCCTGCACCTGCGCCCGGGTCAGGCGCACGAAGGTCGAGGTCGCCGAGAGGCCGATCGCCACCATGGCGTTGGTCAGGCTCGGGCCGAGGAAGGCGGCGAGCGCGATCGCGAGGATCAGGAACGGGATCGCCAGCAGCGCGTCGGTCAGGCGCATGATGAGCAGATCGACCACGCCGCCGGCATAGCCGGCGAGCAGCCCGAACGGGAGGCCGAGGGCCACCGCGAGGGCCACCGAGGTCAGGCCGGCCCCCAGGGAGGCCCGCGCCCCGAAGATGATGCGCGAGAGCACGTCGTGTCCGACCTCGTCGGTGCCGAACGGGTGCGCCCAGCTCGGCGCGGTGCGGATGGCGCCCCAGTCGGTGGCGATGGGATCGTAGGGCGCGATCCAGTCGGCGAAGACCGCCATCAGGATCAGCGCCACCACGATGACGAGGCCGACCATGGCGGTGCGCCGCCCGCTGAGGCGCGTCCAGAATTCGCGGATCGGGCCGGGCTCGGCGCGGGGGCCGGGCTCCGCGGCCGGCAGGGCGACGCCGGCGGGGGCGATGACGGCCTTGGTCATCGGGCGCCGCTCCCGTTGATCGTATCGTCCCCGAAAGCGGCGCCCTCCCCTCCCCCTTGCGGGGAGGGACCGAGGGTGGGGGCGGTCGGGCGCCCCTCGATCGTCTGAGGCCAGCGGAGCCGCCCCCACTCCCAACTCCTCCCCGCAAGGGGGAGGAGAGGCGCGCTCGATATCCTCGCGATGCGGTGCTCCTGCGCGGTTTCCATGCTCACGCGCGCCTCAGCTTCGGGTTGACGAAGGCCGCGAGGAGGTCGGCCGCGAGGTTGAGGAGGACGTAGGTGGTGGCGGTGCAGATCACGACGCCCTGCACGGTGGCGTAGTCGCGGTTGAACACGGCATCGACCATCAGCTTGCCGAAGCCCGGCACCGAGAAGACCTGCTCGGTGAGCACGGCGCCGGAGAGGAGCTGCCCGAATTCGAGGGCGCCCAGGGTGATGATCGGGATCGCGGCATTGGGCAGGGCGTGGCGCAGGATCAGGCGTAGGGGGGAGACGCCCTTGGCCCGGGCGGTGCGGACGTAGTCCGAGCCGAGCACGCCCAGCATCGCCGCGCGGGTGTGGCGCATCATCACCGCCGCGATGGCGTTGCCCAGCACGAAGGCCGGCATCGCCATGGAGCGCAGGTTCTCGGACAGGCTCTCGAAGGGCGAGACGTAGCCGGAGGCCGGCAGCCAGCCGAGCTGGACCGAGAACAGCAGGATCATCAGGATGCCGAGCCAGAAGTTCGGCACCGACAGACCCCAGAGGGCGATCCCGTTGGCCAGGGTGTCGGCGGCGGTGCCGCGCTTGACCGCCGAGAGGATGCCCATCGGCACGCCGATGACCAGGGCCACCAGCATGGCGAGGCAGGCGAGCTCCAGGGTGACCGGCAGCTTCTCGATCACGAGGTCGATGACCGGCTTCTGCAGACGGATCGATTCGCCGAGATCTCCCTGGAGCACGCCGCCGGCCCAGAGGGCGTAGCGCACGGGAAGCGGCTGATCGAGATGGTACTTCTGCCGGATGAAGGCGATGACTTCGGGGTCGCGCTCCTCGCCCGACAGGGCGGTCGCCGTGTCCCCCGGCAGCAATTGCTGCAGGGTGAAGATGATCATCGAGGCGATCACCAGGGTGGGGATCGCGAGTGCCAGGCGCTGGACGAGGAAGCGCAGCATCGGCCGGGCTCCCCCCTCAGTTCAGCGTGAGGCCGTTGAAGCGCACGAGGCCGTCGGGATAGGGCGTGAATCCGGCGAGCTTGGCGCTGTAGGCCCAGAACAGCTTGCGGTGGAACAGGTAGATCAGCGGCTTGTCGGCCATGACCCGGTCGGCGAGCCGCTTCCAGGCCTCGGCGCGCTGGGCCGGGTCCACCGTGGCGCGCTCGGCGGCGAGCGCCGCGTCCGCCTCCGGGTTGCAGTAGCGGGCGTAGTTCAGGGGCGTCTTGCAGGCCAGGAAGCTGAAGGTGTTGCCGTCCGGGTCGGGCCGGCCGCTCCAGGAGTAGAGGTAGGCGTCGAAGTTGCCCTTGTCGGCGGCGTCGAGCGCGGTGGTGAAGTCGGTGGCCTGGAGCTTCACGTCGAAGCCCGCCTCGCGGGTCATCGCCTGGATCACCTGCCCCACCTGCGGCGCCTCGTTGTTGGCGTAGACCGTGAGGGTGACGGACGGCTTCGGGATGCCGGCCTCCGCCAGCAGGGCCTTGGCCTTGGCGACGTCCCGCTTGGGAAGGGGATAGTCCTTCACGTAGGCCGGGTGCTTGGGCGAGACCCACTGGTTGCCGGGCAGGAACTCGCCGCTGAACACCACTTGGTTCAGGGCGTTGCGGTCGATGGCGAGGTCGAAGGCCGCGCGCACGCGCGGATCGGCCACGGCGGAGCCCGCCCTGTTCGGGTTGAAGACGATGGACTGGAAGCCGAGCTCGATGGTCGACCCGACCTTGAGCTTCGGGTCGCGGGTCACCTGCGGCAGGTCCGTGGGGGTCAGGCGCTCCAGGAGTTCGAGCTGGCCGGCCCGCAGGTTGGTCAACCGCACGGTGCCATCGGGGATCGGCCGGAACTCGATGCGCTTGAGGTGGATCTGGTCCTTGTTCCAGTACTCGTCGAAGCGCTCGACCACGATCCGGTCCTGCGGCACGCGCTCGACGAACTTGAACGGCCCGGCGCAGACGGGGGCGGTGGAGAACTTGTCGCCCAGGCGCTCGGCGGCCTTGGGCGAGACCATCATCCCGGCCCGATCGGTGAACTGCGCCATCAGCGGCGCGAACGGGGTCTTCAGGAAGATCCTGAAGGTCAGGTCGTCGACGACCTCGACCCGGTCGATCGGCGCGATCTCGCCGCGCCGCTGCGAGCCGGGCAGCTTCAGGTGGCGCTCGATGCTGTACTTCGCCGCCGCGGCGTCGAGCTTCTCGCCGTCGTGGAAGAGCACGCCCGGCCGCAGGGTCATGGTGAGCGTCTTCTGATCCTCCGACAGGCTCCAGCTGGTGGCGAGCTGGGGCACCGGCTTCAGGTCGGGGCCGATATCCACGAGCTTGTCGCAGAGGGCGGCGAAGACCATGCGGCTGGTGAAGGTGCGGGCGAGCGTCGGGTCGAGGGCGTCCGGGTCCTCCATCAGGCCGAAGCGCAGGGTCTGAGCCTGGGCAGCGTGATCGAGGGCCGGTGACAACGAGACAGCGCCCACGGCGAGGCAGGCAGCGAACAGGCGCAGCATCCAATGTCCTTCGGGTCAGGGACCGTTCGGGATCGGCGCTCGTCCGCGCGGGACGCGCGGCAGGTTCGATCCGGTCGGCACGTCCAAAAGTGTATACATTATCTGTGCCAGCGGACCGGTTGGCAACGACCCGGCCTCACCAGACCGAGACCTGCCCGTCCCGCCTGGGATCGCTGGCGCCGACATAGCCCTCGGTGCCGGGATCGCCCATGCGCCAGATGAACTGGCCGGCGCCGAAATCCTGGTAGCTGTCCTCGATCACGTCGACGCGGTGGCCGCGCTCCACCAGGCCCTGCAGGGTCGCGGCCGGCAGCGTCGCCTCGGCGTTGATCTCCAGCCCGGCATTGAAGCGCCAGCGCGGCGCGTCGCAGGCGGCCTGCGGGTTCTGGCCGTGGTCGATCATCCGCACCAGGGTCTGCAGGTGTCCCTGGGGCTGCATGTTGCCGCCCATCACGCCGAAGCTCATCACGGGCGCCCCGCCCTGCGTGAGGAAGCCCGGGATGATGGTGTGGAAGGGCCGCTTGCCCGGTGCCACCACGTTGGGGCTCGCTTCGTCCAGCACGAAGCCGTAGCCGCGGTTCTGCAGCGAGAGGCCCCATTCGGGCACCACCACGCCGGAGCCGAAGCCCATGAAGTTCGACTGGATGAAGCTCACCATCATGCCGGATTCGTCGGCCGCCGTGAGGTAGATCGTGCCGCCCCGGACCGGATTGCCGGCGCCGAAGTCCTGGGCACGGCGCGGGTCGATCAGCTTGGCGCGCGCCGCCAGATAGGCCGGGTCGAGCATCGCCTCCGGGGTCACCGCCATGGCGCGGGCGTCGGCGACGTAGCGATAGGTGTCGGCGAAGGCGAGCTTCATCGCCTCGATCTGCAGGTGCTGCGCGTCCGGCCCATCCACCGGCAGGCCGGCGAGGTCAAAGGATTCGAGGATGCCGAGGGCGATCTGGGCGGCGATGCCCTGCCCGTTCGGCGGGATCTCGTGGAGCGTGTAGCCCCGGTAGTCCTTGGCCGTCGGCGT
Organism: Methylobacterium sp. Leaf104; assembly: GCF_001422885.1. Taxonomy (GTDB): domain Bacteria; phylum Pseudomonadota; class Alphaproteobacteria; order Rhizobiales; family Beijerinckiaceae; genus Methylobacterium. Next base: position 112,585 of record NZ_LMMZ01000039.1, read on the forward strand.
CACCCATTCGGGCCGGAAGGCGGAAAGGTCCGCCACCGTCATGGCGCCCCCATGGGCCGCGGCGTGCCGGGCCATGGCCTCCGCGATCTCGCCCTCGTAGAAGGCGCGCCCCTTCGTCTGCGCGATCGCCCGAAGTGCCCGGGCGATGCCCGGCAGGGTGACGCGCTCGCCCACATGCGGGGCGCGGCCGTGGGGCAGGAAGGTCTCGGCGAAACCGGGCTGGCGCACGAGGTCCGCGACCCGGGCGGCCGCCGCCCATTTCTGCTGCACCACCACCGGCGCGAGGTAGCCGCGCTCGGCGATGTCGATGGCGGGCTGCAGGAGGTCGGCGAAGGGCAGCTTTCCGAAGCGCTCGCTCAGGGCCACCCAGGCCGCGACGGCGCCCGGTACCGTGACGGAATCCCAGCCCCGCATCGGCGGGCGCTCGGCCGCACCGTATTTCCGGGTGAAGTAGTCGGGGGTCCAGGCCGCCGGCGCCCCGCCGGAGGCATTGAGCCCGTGCAGCTGCCGGCCGTCCCACAGGATGCAGAAGGCATCCGAGCCGAGCCCGTTGCTGCAGGGCTCGGTGATGGTCTTGGCCGCCGCCGTGGCGATGGCGGCGTCCACCGCGTTGCCGCCCTGCCAGAGCATGCGGATGCCGGCCTGGGCCGCGAGCGCGTGCGAGGTCGAGACCATGTTGCGGCCGAAGATCGGCATCCGCACGGTGGGGTAGCCGGTGGTCCAGTCGAACGGCTTCATCGGATCGGGGTCCCGGGATCGAAGGGCTCTGGCGATGATGGAGGCGAACGGCCGGGCCGCCAAGTCGCAAGACCCGCAAGTCGCAAGACCCGCAAGTCGCAAGCCCCGCAAGTCGCGGGACCCGCCGCGGGGCGTCGCGGTCACCCGAGATGTCCCGCGGCCCGGCACGAGGCGCGCGTCAGGGGATGACCCGCTCGGCCCGCAGGCGCGCGAACAGGTCGAAGAACGCGTCGTCGGTGGCCTGGTAGTCGAGGAAGCCGAGGCGCCGGCTCTTGCTCATGTCGGTGACGACCTCGATCGGGCGGCCGAGATCCGCATCGGTGTGCCAGGCCGAGGCGAGGCGCCCGAGATCGGCCTCCTTGAGGCCGTGCCGCGCGGCGAGCTCGGCCCAGAGCGGGGCGGCCCCGTCCATCTGCTGCTCGAGCGGGAGGACCGTTCCGTCGAAGGGCGCCGGCGCGACGCCGAACCAGTCGGCGATCCGGCCCCACATCCAGCTCCAGCGGAAGACGTCGCCGTCGACGATGTTGAAGGCCTCGTTGCGCGCCGCCGGCGTGGTCGCGGCCCAGGCGAGCTGGCGCGCCAGGATGCGCGCGTCGGTCATGTCGGTGAGCCCGTTCCACTGCACGGCCGAGCCGGGGAAGCGGAACGGACGGCCGGTCTCGCGGCAGAGGCTGGCATAGACCGCCAGCGTCACGCCCATGTTCATGGCGTTGCCGAGCGCGTAGCCGATGATGGTGTGGGGCCGGTGCACGCTCCAGCCGAAGCCGTCCCGCGCGGCGGCGGCGAAGACCTCGTCCTCCTGCGCATAGTAGAAGTTCTCGACGTCGAGGCGCCCCTGGTCCTCGCGGAACGGCGTCGCCGGCAGCGTGCCCTTCCCGTAGGCCTCGAAGGGCCCGAGATAGTGCTTGAGCCCGGTGACCAGCCCGACATGCTCCACACCGCCGTTCGGCCGGAGGGCGTCCAGGAGGTTGCGCACCATCGCGCCGTTGACCCGGATGTTCTCGGCCTCAGTCTCCTGGCGCAGCCAGGTCGTGATGAAGACGTCGGTGGGCCGGATCTCCGCCAGCGCGGCGCGCAGGCTCTCGGGATCGAGCAGGTCGGCGGCCACCGGCGTCACGCCGGGCAGGTCGGCCGGTGGGCGCCGGGCGAGACCGGCCACGGACCAGCCCTCCGAGACGAGGTGGCGGGCGAGATTGTTGCCGACGATGCCGCTGACGCCGGCGATGAGGGCCGTCCTGGTCATGAAAGTCTCCGTCTTGATCTCGAACCGACCTATGGAGACAGTCCGCCCCTGACCAGACGGCACCGATTGGGGTCATAGGCACCTGAAGGTAACCACGATGGAGAGGCTGAGCGTGGACGCGGATTGGCGCGAGGATTGTGCGCCGCGCCGGGTGCTCGAACTGTTCGCGACGAAGTGGACCAGCATGGTGCTGCACACCCTGCACGCCCGCCATGCCGGCTGCGCGCGTACCGGAATCCTCCAGCGGAGCCTGCCCGGGATCTCGAATAAGATGCTCACCCAGACCCTACGGGACATGGAGGCGAGCGGATTGCTCACCCGGCACGTGGCCGGCACGGTGCCGCCGGCGGTGGAGTACCGGCTCACGCCGCTCGGCGACCGCTTCGTCGAGCCGGTGGAGCTTCTCTACGCCTGGGGCCGGGCCAATGCCGACGCCCTCGACGACCTGAAGCACCGGCCGACCTCCCGACGCTGACGGGAGGCGCCCCGAACCGACGGGCCTCCGGCAAGGCGGCCGGCCGCATCGGGACCAGGGATGGAGGCGGCGCCATCGCCGTCGGTCGGCGCCTCGCGGCCGACGCGATCCCCGACCGGGCGCCGGAGACGCGGACCGTCTTCGACGTCATCGCGGTGCCGTCCAGATCGTGCCACCACGCGGACGGAGACGGCAAGGAGCGGGGCGCCGGAGTTCGGCCTCACCCAACCTCCTGCCGCGCCCGATCCAACGAATTCTGTGACCTTTCCGCGTCTCGGCCGTTGATGGGTCATGCCGAACCGGTCGCGACGCCGTGACCGGCCATTCCGAATCACCGAAGCGAGGTCCCTCTCATGAAGTCATTCGTCATCGCCACCGCCCTCCTGCTCACCCCCGTGGCGCTTGCCGGCACGGCCCAGGCCCAGGGCACCGTCCGGGGCGCCGAGCGCGGCGTTGAGGACGGCAACCGTGCGGCCGGCCCGATCGGCGGCGTGGTCGGCGGCGCCGTCGGCGCGGCCACCGGCACCGTCGGCGGCGTCCTCGGCGTCGACCCGGATCGCCGCGACGACCGGATCGAGCGTCGCGAGGAGCGCACCACCATCACGCGCGAGCGCCGCGACCGCTGAACCGACCGCCTCGGCCCCGTTTCGGGGCCGAGGCCTTTCGATGCCCGGCCCCACCGGACCGCATGACGCCCGACCCCGATCTGCACACCCACCTCTTGGGCATCGCCCGGGGGGTGTCCGCGTCCCTGCATGACGCCCTGATGCGCATCGGACCGGTGCCGGTCGATCCGCCGACCCACGCCCATGTTGCTGACCGCCTCGCCCTCGAGGTCGTCAATCAGCAGCTCTCGATTCGCGCCGCTGCGGCGATCTGGGGCCGCGTCGAGGCGGCGGCCCTCCTGCAGAAGCTCACGCCCCGCGATCTCTTCGTCGAAGCGCATGCCGAGACCCTGCGCGGCTGCGGCCTGTCCGGCGCTAAGGTGCGCGCCGTGCTGGCGATCCGCGCGGCGGACGAGGCGGGTCTGTTCGGCCCCACCCTCGCCACGCTTGCTCACCCGGAACGCTCGACGATCCTGCGGAGCATCAAGGGCGTTGGTCAGTGGACCGCCGACATGATCGGCATCTTCCACTACGGCGATCCGGACATCTGGCCGGCCGGCGACGTCGCCGCCGTCGGCAGTCTTCGGCGCCTGACCGGATGCACCGACACGCAGGCCTGCGCCCTGCCCTTCGCGCCCTATCGCTCGTATCTCGCGCGGGCGATGTGGCGGGTACGGGATCTCGTGCCGACCCCGACCCTGGCGGCCTGATCAGCGCGCGCCGAGCGCCGGGGTGCTGGCCGGCGGGCGGCGCAGCTTCGTCGCCTGCTCGAACGCGTAGGCGAGTCCGAGGAGCTTCGCCTCGCTCCAGGGCCGGCCGAGCAGGTCCATCCCCACCGGCACACCTTCGGGCGCCGTCTCCGTGGCCGCCGAGAACCCGGCCGGGACGTCGATGGCCGGAAAGCCCGTCAGCCCGGCGACGATCCCGTTGCGATCCGCCTGGTTGAGTTCGCCGATCGGCACCACGAGCCGCTTCTGCAGCGGATAGACCAGGGCGTCGAGGGTCTGGGCCGCGAAGACCTCGGCGACATGCGCCTTCAGGTCGGCGATCCGCGCGAGGCGGGCCTTGTACTCGGGCTCGGCCATGCCGTCCTGGCGCGCCTCGGCCGCCGTCAGGAACTTTTCGAGGGCGGCGCGGTGGAACTGGCCCGAGGCCAGGATGCCGGCGAGATCCTTGTGCGGCGCGTCGGGAATCGTGGCGAGATACCCGTTCATCAGCGCCTTGAACTCGTAGGTCTGGACGTCGTCCTCGCGGTTGAGGGCGTCGGCCTCGAAGATCGGATCGTCGATCCGCACCAGGGTGGCGCCCGCCGCCTCCAGGGCGTCGAGCGCCCTCTGCATCACGGCATTGACCTCCGCATGCTCCGGCTTGGTCCCGAACAAGGCGGTGACGACGCCGAGCCGCGCCCCCTTCAAGGCGTCGGGCTTCAGCGCATCGGCGTAGGTCTGCGCGACCTTGCCGGCCGCCGCGGCGGTGAGCGGATCGGCCGGGTCGGTTCCGGCCATGACCTGCAGCAGGGCCGCCGCATCCGCCACCGTTCGGGTGATCGGGCCGATCGCGTCCTGCGTCTTCGAGACCGGCATGATGCCCGCGAGGCTGATCAACCCCTGCGTGACGCGCAGGCCCACGAGGTTGTTGGCCGAGGCCGGCGAGCGGATCGAATTCACGGTGTCGCTGCCGAGGCCCCCGAGGGCGAAGCCGGCGGCGATGCCCGCGCCGACGCCGCCGCTGGAACCGCCCGGCGTGCGGGTCAGGTCGTAGGGATTGCGGACCTGGCCGCCCAGGGAACTGACCGAGACGCCGCCGAGGGCGAGTTCCTGCATGTTCGCCTTGGCCAGCACGATGGCGCCGGCGCCGCGCAGGCGAGCCACCGACGTGGCGTCCCGCGCCGGCTGCGCCCCCGCCAGGGCCGCCGAGCCGCCGGTCGTCGGCAGCTCGGCGGTGTTGTAGTTGTCCTTCAGCAGCAGCGGCACGCAGCCGAGGGGCTTGGCCGCACCCGCCGCGCGGTCCGCATCGTAGGCCTCGGCCTGCGCCAGGGCCTGAGGGTTCACCGCCCGGACCGCCGCGAGCTTCGGGCCGGCCTGGTCGTAGGCGGCGATGCGGTCGAGATAGCCCTGGACGAGACCTCGACAGGTGATGCGCCCGGCGACGAGCGCCTCGCGGAGTCCGGCGATCGTCGCCTCCTCGACACGGAACGGCGCTGCGGCCTGGCTCTGCGCCGAGGCGGGCACGGCCTGGGTGAGCAGGGTCGCGAGGGCGACGAGGAGCGCGGGCTTGGAGACGAGCGCGGGCTTGGACATGGGATCCTGACGCTGACCGGTGAGGCGCGCAATCAGGCATGCTTCATACCAGGGAGGTCAAGCCGCTCCGTTGACGCCGGCCGGGTCGCGGGGTGATCCCGTCGCGGCACGATGACCCCGAGGAGATCCCATCCCATGCCGGCCCCTCTGCTTCTCGTGACCAGCCTCCCCGCCGCGGAGGAAGCCGGCTGGCGCGACGCCCTCGGCGCGGCCATGCCGGATGAGCGCATTCTCACGATCTCGGACGGCGCCGAGGCCTCCGAGGCGGAGGTCGCCATCGTGGCGAACCCGCCGCTGGGAGCCCTCGCCGGCCTTTCCAACCTGCGCTGGATCCAGAGCCTGTGGGCCGGCGTCGACCGGCTCGTCCTGGACGACACGCTGCCCGACGTGCCGGTGCGGCGCCTCGTCGACCCGACCCTGGCGCGGGCCATGGCGGAGGCGGTGGCGGCGGCGGTGCTGTCCCTCCACCGCGATTTCCCGCGCTACGCGGCGCAGCAGCGGACGGGGATGTGGCGCCAGCACCCGGTCCGCCCGGCGAGCGCGCGCTGCGTGACGATCCTCGGCCTCGGGGAGATGGGCCGCGCCGCGGCGGATCTGCTCCGCGCCATCGGCTTCCCCGTCCGGGCCTGGAGCCGGTCCGGGACCCCGCACGGAACCCTCCCGGTCGCCTGCGGTCCCGAGGGCTTGGCGCGGAGCCTCGCGGCGGCGGACATCCTGGTCAACCTGCTGCCCCTGACGCCGGACACCCGCGGCATCCTCGCTGCGGACACCTTCCGGCGGCTGCCACCCGGCGCGGCCCTGGTGAATTTCGGGCGCGGCGCCCACCTCGTCGAGGACGACCTCCTCGCCGCCCTGGAAGCGGGCGCCCTCGGCCACGCGATCCTCGACGTCTTCCCTGAAGAGCCCCTGCCGCCGGAACACCGCCTGTGGGCGCATCCCGGGATCACGATCCTGCCCCACGTCGCGGCACCGACGGACATGGCCTCGGCCGCCGCCATCGTCGCCGACGCCGTGGCCGAGTTCCGGCGGACGGGCCGGGCGCCCGCCGGCCTCGACCGGATGCGCGGCTACTGACGCGCGGCGGAAAGGCCGCGTCGCGCGTTGGTGTTCCGACAGTCGCGACTTGGAGCCGCATCGATGACCGAAACTCAGACCTCTTCCCCGGCCGACTGGGCCGAACTGGTGGCGCGCGGCTACGCCGACGAGGCGGCCCCGCCCCTGACGCCGGACCTGCTCGACGCAGTGCGCGAGACGTTACGCCGAGCCGGCCTCGACCGCCCGCACGCAGCATCCCTCGATGCCGACGCAGTGAAACGGGCCAACGAAGGCCTCGATGCGTTCGAACTCGAGCTCGGTGCCGTGGTCGGTCCAAGACTCGCGGAGCTGCCGGCGAACGGAAGACCGGCCTTCGTCCAGCGTTCGGAGGCGGGACGTCCGCTGCGCGCCTATGGCGGGCAGTGAGGCGCGACCAAATTCACTTCCGAATTTTTATGATGTGCTGCTAAGGGGAGGCCTATAAGAACACTGCGCAGAATCTGGTATTTTGAATACCAAAGGGGTAGGATGATCGCATGAGCGCGCATGACATCGGCGAGGTTCGCCGCTTCGACCATCCCGGCAAGGGACGCAATCGGGCCCGGCCCGTCCCCAAGGGACGGCAGGTCGAGCCCGTGGCCAAGGTCGAGATCGAGCGCCTGCTGGGCGACCGGTCGCGGCAGCGCGACCTGCTGATCGAGCACCTCCACCTCGTCCAGGACACCTACGGGCAGATCAGCGCCGCCCATCTCGCGGCCCTGGCCGACGAGATGGGTCTGGCCTTCGCCGAGGTCTTCGAGACGGCGACGTTCTACGCGCATTTCGACGTGCTGAAGGACGGCGAGGCCGACCTGCCGGCGCTCACCGTGCGCGTCTGCGACAGCCTCACCTGCGCGATGTTCGGCGCCGAGCCCCTGATGGAGGCCCTGCGCGAGACCCTCGGCAGCGGCGTCCGCGTCGTGCGCGCGCCCTGCGTCGGCCTGTGCGACCACGCCCCTGCGGTCGAGGTCGGCCACAACTTCCTGCACAAGGCCGACGTCGCCAGCGTCAAGGCGGCGGTCGAGGCCGGCGACACCCACGCCCACCTGCCGGCCTATCCGGACTACGATGCCTACCGGGCCGGCGGCGGCTACGCGGTCCTCGACCGGCTGCGCTCGGGCGAGCTCAGCGTCGACGCGATCCTGCAAGTGCTCGACGACGGCGGCCTGCGCGGGCTCGGCGGCGCCGGCTTCCCCACGGGGCGCAAGTGGCGCTCGGTGCGCGGCGAGCCCGGCCCCCGTCTCATGGCGGTCAATGGCGACGAGGGCGAGCCCGGCACCTTCAAGGACCAGCTCTACCTCAACGCCGATCCGCACCGCTTCCTCGAGGGCATGCTGATCGGCGCCCACGTGGTGGAGGCGGACGACGTCTACATCTACCTGCGCGACGAGTACCCGATCTCCCGCGAGATCCTGGCCCGCGAGATCGCGAAGCTCCCGGCCGGCGGCCCGCGCATCCACCTGCGCCGGGGTGCGGGTGCCTATATCTGCGGCGAGGAATCCTCGCTGATCGAGTCCCTGGAGGGCAAGCGCGGGCTGCCGCGGCACAAGCCGCCCTTCCCGTTCCAGGTCGGCCTGTTCAACCGCCCGACCCTGATCAACAACGTCGAGACGCTCTACTGGGTCAGGGACCTGATCGAGAAGGGCGCCGACTGGTGGAAGGGCCACGGCCGCAACGGCCGGGTCGGCCTGCGCTCCTATTCGGTGTCGGGGCGCGTCAAGGAGCCGGGCGTCAAGCTCGCCCCCGCCGGCCTCACCATCCGCGAACTGATCGAGGAATATTGCGGCGGCATCAGCGACGGGCACCGCTTCGCGGCCTACCTGCCGGGCGGCGCCTCGGGCGGCATCCTGCCGGCCGGCATGGACGACATCCCCCTCGATTTCGGCACGCTCGAGAAATACGGCTGCTTCATCGGCTCGGCCGCGGTCATCGTGCTGTCGGACCAGGACGACGTGCGCGGCGCGGCCCTGAACCTGATGCGGTTCTTCGAGGACGAATCCTGCGGGCAGTGCACCCCCTGCCGCTCCGGCACGCAGAAGGCGCGCGTGATGATGGAGAACGACGTGTGGGACACCGATCTCCTCGGTGAACTCTCGCAATGCATGCGCGACGCCTCGATCTGCGGCCTGGGCCAGGCGGCGTCGAACCCGCTCACCACCGTAATCAAGTACTTCCCGGACCTCTTCCCGTCGCCGCAGCGGATCGCGGCCGAGTAGCGATCCGATCCTGAACCCGACGGCGCGGCCGCCCCCGGCGGCGGCGGCACCGAGCCCGGTTTTCCGGCGCCCCGATTTTCCTGCACCATGACTGGAGCGGAACCATGAGCAGCGGCACACAGAACTCGGGGCTCGGCGGAGCCCACGCCACCACGCCCACCGGCCCGCAGGATGCGGGCGGCAAGGCGGACGGCGCCAACCCGGGCGCCGGGAGCACCTATTCGGAGGGCGCCCAGTCCGGCGGCCAGGCGGGCCCCGCCCCGAGCGGCACCTTCGGCCTTAAGGAGATGCCGGCCGGCATCCCCGGCGTCGTCTTCGAGTTCGACGGGCAGCAGGTCGAGGCCGCCCCCGGCGAGACGATCTGGGCCGTCGCCCAGCGCCTCGGCACGCACATCCCCCATCTCTGCCACAAGCCCGCCCCGGGCTACCGGCCGGACGGCAATTGCCGCGCCTGCATGGTCGAGATCGAGGGCGAGCGCGTGCTCGCCGCCTCGTGCAAGCGGGTGCCGGGCGTCGGCATGAAGGTGAAGTCGGCCTCGGAGCGCGCGACCAAGGCGCGCGCCATGGTGATGGAGCTCCTGGTGGCCGACCAGCCGGCCCGCGGGATCTCGCACGATCCGACCTCGCATTTCTGGGCGCAGGCCGACCATGTCGAGGTCACCGAGAGCCGCTTTCCGGCGGCCCAGCGCTGGGAGGGCGACTGGAGCCACCCGGCCATGCGGGTGAACCTCGATGCCTGCATCCAGTGCAACCTCTGCGTCCGCGCCTGCCGCGAGGTCCAGGTGAACGACGTCATCGGCATGGCCTACCGCTCGTCCAGCGCCAAGCCCGTGTTTGACTTCGACGACCCGATGGGCCAGTCGACCTGCGTCGCCTGCGGCGAGTGCGTCCAGGCCTGCCCGACCGGCGCGCTGATGCCGGCGGCCTATCTCGACGACAGCCAGACCCGCACCGTCTATCCCGACCGCGAGGTGGATTCCCTCTGCCCGTATTGCGGCGTCGGCTGCCAAGTCTCCTACAAGGTCAAGGACGACAAGATCGTCTACGCCGAGGGGCGTGACGGGCCGGCCAACCAGAACCGCCTCTGCGTGAAGGGCCGCTTCGGCTTCGACTACGTCCACCACCCCCACCGGCTGACCAAGCCCCTGATCCGCCTCGACAACGTGGCCAAGGACGCCAACGACCAGGTCGATCCGGCCAATCCCTGGACCCATTTCCGCGAAGCGACCTGGGAGGAGGCGCTGGAGCGCGCCGCCGGCGGCCTCAAGCACATCCGCGACACCGTCGGCCGCAAGGCCCTGGCGGGCTTCGGCTCGGCCAAGGGCTCGAACGAGGAGGCCTACCTCTTCCAGAAGCTGGTGCGCCTCGGCTTCGGCTCGAACAACGTCGACCATTGCACGCGGCTCTGCCACGCCTCCTCCGTGGCGGCCCTGATGGAGGGCCTGAACTCGGGCGCGGTCTCGGCCCCGTTCGCGGCGGCCCTCGACGCCGAGGTCATCGTCATCATCGGCGCCAACCCGACGGTGAACCACCCCGTGGCCGCGACCTTCATCAAGAACGCGGTCAAGGAGCGCGGCGCCAAGCTGATCATCATGGATCCGCGCCGGCAGGTCCTGTCGCGGCACGCCTACAAGCACCTCGCCTTCAAGCCCGGCTCCGACGTGTCGATGCTCAACGCGATGCTCAACGTCATCGTGACGGAGAAGCTCTACGACGAGCAGTACATCGCCGGGTACACCGAGAACTTCGAGGCCTTGAGGGAGCGCATCGTCGAGTTCACGCCGGAGAAGATGGCCCCGGTCTGCGGCATCGACGCGGAGACCCTGCGCGAGGTCGCCCGGCTCTATGCGCGCTCCCGCGCCTCGATCATCTTCTGGGGCATGGGCGTCAGCCAGCACGTGCACGGCACCGACAACTCGCGCTGCCTGATCGCACTGGCGCTGACCACCGGCCAGATCGGCCGCCCCGGCACCGGCCTGCACCCGCTGCGCGGCCAGAACAACGTCCAGGGCGCCTCCGATGCCGGCCTGATCCCGATGGTCTATCCGGACTACCAGTCGGTGGAGAACGAGACCGTCCGCGACCTGTTCGAGACGTTCTGGGGCCAGTCCCTCGATCCGAAGAACGGCCTCACGGTGGTCGAGATCATGCGCGCCATCCATGCGGGCGAGATCAAGGGCATGTTCGTCGAGGGCGAGAACCCGGCGATGTCGGACCCCGACCTCAACCACGCCCGCCATGCCCTGGCGATGCTCGACCACCTCGTGGTGCAGGACCTGTTCCTGACCGAGACCGCCTTCCACGCGGACGTGGTGCTGCCGGCCTCGGCCTTCGCCGAGAAGGCGGGCAGCTTCACCAACACCGACCGGCGCGTGCAGATCGCCAAGCCGGTGGTGCCGCCGCCCGGCGACGCGCGCCAGGATTGGTGGATCCTGCAGGAACTCGCCCGTCGCCTGGGGCTCGACTGGACCTATACCGGCCCGGCCGACATCTTCGCCGAGATGGCGCAGGTGATGCCGTCCCTGAAGAACATCACCTGGGAGCGGCTGGAGCGCGAGGGCGCCGTGACCTACCCGGTCGACGGTCCCGACCAGCCCGGCAACGAGATCATCTTCTATGCCGGCTTCCCGACGGCGAGCGGGCGGGCCAAGATCGTCCCGGCCAACGTCGTGCCGCCGGACGAGGTGCCCGACGCCGAGTTTCCGATGGTGCTGTCGACGGGGCGGGTGCTGGAGCACTGGCACACCGGATCGATGACCCGGCGCTCGGGCGTGCTCGACGCCCTGGAGCCGGAGGCCGTGGCCTTCATGGCGCCGCGGGAGCTCTACCGCCTCGGCCTGGAACCGGGCGACACCATGCGCCTGGAGACCCGCCGCGGCGCGGTGGAGCTCAAGGTCCGGTCCGACCGCGACGTGCCGGTGGGCATGATCTTCATGCCGTTCTGCTACGCCGAGGCGGCGGCCAACCTCCTGACCAACCCGGCCCTCGACCCCATGGGCAAGATCCCGGAGTTCAAGTTCTGCGCCGCCCGCGTCGAGGCGGTCCGGCCCAGCCAGATCGCCGCCGAGTAGGGCGATCCGTTCCCGGTGACACGGCCTGGGGGCCGGATGCGGGGCGCACGCGCCTCGTATCCGGCCCCTTTCCATTCGGACCTGTGGTGCGCATCCCAGGAACAGGCAGAGATGGAACAGGGCACAAGGGAGCCGCGAAAGGCACAGGTCCCAATACAGTGCTAAGGTCATCTCAACCTTTTGTAGAGAAGCATGCCCCATAAATCGAGGTTAGGGCGCGCGTCTGATGGTTGAGTTTTGATGTATGTTCTGATCCTCGACGACGACCCGCTGAACAACGTCCTGATGGGCGAAGCCATTCGCGGCCTGCCGGGCTGCGAGACGGTGGCATTCACCGAGCCTGCTCAGGCCCTGGCCTTCGTCCGCGCGCAGGCCGAGGCGATCGGGGTCGCGATCTCGGATTTCGACATGCCGGGGATGAACGGCCTCGCCTTCCTGAAGGCCGCCCAGGCGGTGCCGGGCTTCGCGCACGTGCCCTTCGTCATGGTGACGAGCATGAACGCGCGCGAACTGCGCCGCGAGGCGCTCGAGCGCGGCGTCACCGACTTCATCGGCAAGCCCTTCGAGGCCTCCGAGGTCCGGGCGCGGGTCACCAACCTCCTGGCCCTCAACCGGGCGCGCCTGGAGCAGCGCGACCGCGCCGCCTGGCTCGACCGCGAGGTCAAGGCCGCCACCGCGGTGATCGAGGCGCGGGAGCGCGAGATCGTCACGATGCTGATGAAGGCGGCCGAGCACCGCGACACCGAGACCGGCGACCACGTCGCCCGGGTGGCCGCCTACGTCACCCTGACGGCCCGGGCCCTCGGGCTCCCCGAGGCGGAGATCCGCGAACTCAGCCTCGCCTCCACCATGCACGATGTCGGCAAGATCAGCGTCCCCGACGCGATCCTGCTCAAGCCCGGCCCGCTCACGCCGGTGGAGCGCAGCGAGATGGAGCTGCACGCCGAGCGCGGGCGCCGCATCCTCGAGGGCAGCTCGTCCCACCTCGTGCAGGTCGCGGCGGAGATCGCCGCCACCCACCACGAGCGCTGGGACGGCACCGGCTATCCCTGGGGCCTGCGCGGCGAGGCGATCCCCCTCTGCGGCCGCATCGTCGCCGTCGCCGACGTGTTCGATGCGCTGACCTCGAACCGTCCCTACAAGCAGGCCTGGTCGCAAGGCGAGGCCTTCGCCTACCTGCGGGAACAGGCGGGCACGCATTTCGACCCGCGCTGCGTCGACGCCTTCCTCCGGGCGCACGGCCAGCCGTCCCTGCAGGCCGGCGCGGCGGCGGGCGGGAACGGGGCTTCCGGCGCGGTTCGGCGCGCATCCTGACGCGCGGTCCCCCGCTCCGTGCGGGCTGTGCGGGATTTGCGACGAACGGCTTCAGCCCTTGGAAACCCGGCTCAAGACATGACGGCGCCATGACATTCGGCAACGTTCTTCTCCTTCTCGACCGGCTGAGGCGCGACCGGAGCGGCGGCGTCCTCGTGATCGTCGCGCTGATGTTCCCGATCCTGACCGGCCTGAGCGCCGTGGCCATCGACTACGCCTCCCTGGTGAAGCGGCGGGCGGAGCTCCAGCGCGCCGCCGACAGCGGCAGCATCGCGGGCGTCAACCAGTTCAAGCTCGCCAATGCCGACGATGCGGCGGCGATCCGCACGGCCAAGACCATGGCCCTGGCCCAGGCCCGCAGCGGCAGCGCGGCGCCCCCGGCCGTGACGGCCGAAGTCCTCAACAACCATTCCGGCGTCCGCCTCACGCTCACCGAGCAGGTCGCCCTGTCCTTCGGCAAGCTCCTCAACGTCCCGAGCCTGGAGGTCAGCGTCTCCTCGACGGCGAAGCTCGCCGGCACCACCCGGCTGTGCCTGCTCGCCCTCGACCGCCAGGCGATGGGCGCCTTCCACCTGGAGAGCGCGGCCCGCATCACCGCCACCGACTGCTCGCTCTATTCGAACTCCGCCAACCCCGAGGGCATCCAGGGCGAGAACGCCGCGGTGGCCACCGCCCTCTCCACCTGCTCGGCCGGCGGCTATTCCGGCTCGGGCGCGAACTTCACGCCGCCGCCCGCCACCGGCTGCCCCGCCCTGCGCGATCCGCTGATCGACCGGCAAGGTCCTGCGCCGGGCTCGTGCATCAGCCTCGGCTTCTTCGTCGATCCGAAGAAGTTCATCGACGGCATCGACGACCCGACCTACGGCGTCAACGTCGTCAGCGGGACGGTGACCCTGCAGCCCGGCACCTATTGCGGCGGCCTTCACGTCACCAAGGGCGCCGTCGTCACGCTGCAGCCCGGGATCTACATCCTCAAGGACGGCCCCCTCGTGGTCGACAAGGGCGGTAGCCTGAGCGGCGTCAACACCGGTTTCTACTTTACCGGCGTGCGCGGCGGCCTGCTCTTCGACGAGAAGAGCACCGTCAGCCTCACCGCGCCGAAGGACGGCCTGCTGGCCGGACTGCTGTTCTTCGAGGACCGCAACGCCACGATCCCCGCCATCCTGCCCCTGCCGCTCGGCGGAAAGGGCAAGGCCAAGCCCGCCCCGGGCGGCTTCGTCGCCCTGCGCGAGTACCGGATCATCAGCGACAACGCCCGCACGCTCCTGGGGACGATCTACCTGCCCCTCGGGCGCCTGATCATCGATTCCAAGAAGCCGGTCGCGGATCAGTCGGCCTACACGGTGATCATCGCCCGGACGATCAACCTCTACGACGGCCCCAACCTGATGCTGAACGCCCGCTACGGCAGCACCGACGTGCCGGTGCCGGCCGGCGTCGGCCCGAGCTCCGCCGACACGCAGCTCACGCAATAGGCCAGGGTCGGCCGACGGGCGGCGCCGCGCGAGCGGCGAGGCCGTTCCGCTGCCCTCAGCGCGGCGGGCAGGAGGCGCCGTTCCCGAGCACGACCTCCGGGCTCATGCTGGCGTAGCGCCGGCCGTAGCGGACCGGCCACAGGGTCTTGCGGGTGATGGCGAAGCCCGCGCCATCCTTGAAGAAGGCCGTGCCGGCCACCGGCTTGTAGGTGGCGCTGATCTCCACGAGGAGCATGCGCGTCCCCTTCGGCTGGATGCTGTCGGCCTCGGCGACGGGCGCCGGCGCCCCGGCGGCCCGGACCGGCGATCCCGCTGCGGCCACGCTGGAGCAGACCTGGAGCGGGCCGGTCTCGCCGTCGCCGACCACCCCGACCGCGCTCACCGTCATCTGCACCCCGCTGCTCTCGAAGGGAGCGAGCACGATGGGCGCCACCTGGAACACGTCGTTGACCTCGGCGGCCGTCGGGATCGTGCGCTGGGACAGTGTATCGCCGATGGTACGGGACAGGATGTCGACCTTGCGCACGTTGCGCATCACGCTCGTGAGCTCCACCGTGCCGAAGTAGATCAGCAGCAGCACCGGCACGATCAGGGCGAATTCGAGGATCGCGACGCCGTCCTCGGCCCGGGCGAAGCGAAGGGCGAGGCCCTCCTTCATCCGCTGGATCGCGATCACGGGGCGGGAAGGCGCGACGGGCATGCCTCAACAGCCGCTGCCGCCGGTGGAGTTGCCTTCGAGCTGCAGCACGGCCGTGGCGTTGATGAGCCAGCTGCCGTCCTGGAACTGGTTCTTCACGACGCCGAACTTCTGGAAGGTGTGCTGGGCGAAGGCGGCCTGGACCACCACCACGCTTCCCTTGGTGAGGCAGCCGTGCTGGACACCGAAATCCGCCCGCCAGGTTCCGGAGGCCGCGTCGATGGGGCTGCTCCGGTCGATCCGCGTGAAGCTGTCGTAGACGCCGATATCGACCTTCAGGTTCTCGCAACGCACGAACGGATTGACCTGGCGGCAGACCTCGCCGCGCACGGAGTCCAGCAGCGACGTCGCCGAGGCGCCGGACTGGACGTAGAACTGCCGCATCGAGGCGTCGAGCCCGTTGTCCAGGGCGGACGTCACCCAGAAGACCAGCGCGTTCTCCAGGACGAAGAAGATCAGGATGCAGAGGGGAAACAGGACCATGGCGAACTCGACCGCCATGGCGCCGGACCGATCCTGCCGGAAGCGCCGCACGGAGGCGCGGGCCACGACCGCGCGCAGCCACCTGCCCCCGCCCCGGACGGGGCGGCCGTGTCTCGCGACGACGCGATCGGGGCTGGCGGGATCGGACATGGGACGGGGTGGAATTCGGATCGGGCGACCTGCCGGGGCACGGTTGGGACGGGTCGCGGGAAGCCCGGCTCCGGTCTAGGCGCGAGCGCTTAAGATTCCGGCAAATCGGGCAAGACCACCCGGCTTGATGAATGATTCCCTGCGCTCCGGCCGACGCCGCAGGGCTTCCATGACGGCGGCTTGCGTATCCGCACAGGTCTCGGGGTCGCGCCCTCGACGCCTGATCGCCGCCTCGTCTTCCGGTATTCGCCCGAAATGGGGGACCGGACGTCGCGGACACCAGCCTGGCGGCCCGTTCGCCCGGCATCCCGGATCGCAGACCGCGGGCGATTAAGACCCTTCCAACCAACACGGCGTAAACTTGCGCGACCATGACCGATCCACGGCCCGCGCCCGACCGCTCCGGCGACCCTCGACCGTCCGCCCGCCAATCGCGCCGACAGCGCACCCTGGCCGGACGCCTCGCCCTGGCGGTGTTCGCCTCCGTGGCGCTCGCCTTCCTCGCCGGAACGCTGCTCTCGCTCTGGCAGGAGGTGAACCGCTACGCCGACGACAAGCGCGACTCCCTCGTCGCCATCGCCAACGTGCTCGCCGCGTCGGGCGCCCAGGCCACGGCGGCCGGGGATCCGGCGGGGGCAGGCCGCGTCCTGAACGCCATCGGCAAGTTCGATGGCGCCGGGACCGAGACCGACGGCGCCGACGCCCGCGAAGGCATGGCCTCCGAGCTCGTCTATGCCGCGATCGAGCGCCCGGACGGGTCGATCCTGGCGGATCGCGGGCTCACGGCCCGCCTCGCCAACGATTTCGACCTGCGCAAGGGCCAGTCGCCCCTGGCGCTGCTCACGAGCCGGACCGCCCTGGTGTCGGTGCCCGTCGCGGAGGCCGGGCGGATCGTCGGCAGCCTCATCCTCGTCTCCGACCTCGCCGACCTCAACGGTCGCCTGCTCGCCCTGCTCCGGACCTCGGCCCTGATCTCGAGCCTCGTCATGGTCCTGGGCTTCGCGATCTCCTACGCGATCCAGCGGGCGATCACGCAGCCGATCGCCGCGCTCGCCGGCACCATGGACCGCGTCCGCGTCGAGCAGGACTACGACCAGGCCGCCGCGATCGTGCGCGACGACGAGGTCGGGGTCCTGGCGCGATCGTTCAACGCGCTCCTCGAGACCGTGCGCGAGCGCGACGCGCGCCTCGCCCGGCACATGCAGCGCCTGGAGGCCGACGTCGCCGAGCGCACGGCCGACCTCCACGAGGCCAAGCAGGCGGCCGAGGCCGCCAACGCCGCCAAGTCCTCCTTCCTGGCCACCATGAGCCACGAGATCCGCACGCCGCTGAACGGCATGCTGGTGATGGCCGAGCTCCTGGCGGCCTCCGAACTGCCGCAGCGGCAGCAGCGCTACGCCGAGGTGGTCGCGCGCTCCGGCCAGAGCCTGCTGGCGATCATCAACGACATCCTCGACTTCGCGAAGGTGGAGGCGGGCAAGCTCGACCTGGAGCGCATCCCCGTCGATCCCGCGGAGATCGTCGACACCGTGGTCTCCCTGTTCGCCGAGAAGGCCGTCGAGAGCGGTCTCGATCTCGCCGCCTCCGTGGCCCCGGACGTGCCGCGCCGGGTGACCGGCGACCCGGTGCGCCTCGGTCAGATCCTCTCGAACTTCGTCAACAACGCCCTGAAGTTCACGCCCTCCGGATCGGTGCTGGTGCGGCTGGAACGCGGCGCCGGCGGGATGCTGCGGCTCAGCGTGCGGGACACCGGCGTCGGCATCCCGGCCGACAAGGTCGGAACCCTGTTCTCGGCCTTTTCGCAGGTCGATCAGTCGACCACGCGGCGCTTCGGCGGCACCGGCCTCGGCCTCTCGATCGCCCATCGCCTCGCCCTCGCCATGGGCGGCCGCATGGGCGTCGACAGCGTGCTCGGCGAGGGCTCGACCTTCTGGGCGGAGCTGCCCCTGGAGGCGATCGACACCGACGCCTCCGCCCCCATCCGGCGCGCGGACGCGGTCGTGGCCGGGATCGTCGTCGCCGTGCCGGGGCAGGCCACCCGGGACAGCCTCTCGCGCCGCCTCGCCGAGGCCGGCTTCGCCCCCCGGGCGGCGGCGAGCGCCGAGGCCGGCACCGCCCACTGGATCGCCGATGCGGCGACGATCCTGGCCCTCGGGCATCGCCCGACCGGCGCGGGCCGGGTCCTGGCCCTGGCGCGCCTCGGCGACCCGGCCGCGGCCCCGATCCTGGAGGCCGGCTGGGCCGACCACGTCCTCGCCTGGCCGGTGGTGCAGGAGGAATGGCGCGTGGCCCTGGCCGCGCTCGCCGGCGGCACGCCGTTCGCCGCGCGCGCGGCCGGCCCGGCCGCCCGCGCGCGCCTGCCGCAATTCCCCGCCGCCCGCATCCTCGTGGCCGACGACAGCCCGGTGAACCGCGAGGTCGCCCGCGAAGCCCTGGCCCGCTGCGGCGTCACGGCCGTCACCCTGGTGGAGGACGGACGCCTGGCCCTGGAAGCCTGCCGCGACCGGACCTTCGACCTCGTCCTCATGGACGGCAGCATGCCGGTCCTCGACGGCTACGCGGCGGCCGAGGCCATCCGGGCCGAGGCGCGCGCCGAGGGCCGCGCCCGCACGCCGATCGTCGCCCTGACCGCCCACGTGGTCGGGGCGGGCGCCGACGCCTGGCGCGACGCCGGGATGGACGCCAAGCTCGCCAAGCCCTTCACCCTGTCGGCCCTGGCCGACACGCTGGCGGGCTTCCTGGTGCCCGACACGCAGTCCGCCCTGCCGCCGGTGGCCGGGACCACGGCCGAGCCGGCGAGCCCACCCGTCGCGGCGCCGGAATCGGAATCCGACGGGCTCCTCGACGCGGACGTGGTCGCGGGCCTGGTCGACATGGCGGCCCGGGCCGGAGGCGATTTCGCCGCCCGTATCCTCGGCCTCTACCGGGAGCACGCTCCGAGGGCCCTGGCGGACCTGCAGGCCGCTTGGGACTCCGCCGATGCCGAAGCGGTGGCCCGGACGGCGCACAGCCTGAAGTCGATGAGCCTGAACATCGGCGGCCGCGCCCTGGCGGAGACCCTGGGCGCGATCGAGGCCCAGGCCCGCTCCGGCTCGGTGCCGACGACGGAGGCCGAGATCGCGGCCCTGTCACCGCTCTTGGCGCGGACCATGGCGGCCGTCGATGCCCGTTTCGGTCCGCCATCCGCCTCGGAGGAGACCGGCGCGGCCCGGCGCCCGGCCTGAGACGGCGCCAGATCCGAATGCGGCGGCGCGGCATTGTCTGGGGATCGGCCTGAACCGATGCGAAGGTTGGCCGTTGGTCCCCATCGATCACGGAACGAGGAGATCCGATGTCATCCAGCCCTGATTCCCAGTCCGGAGAGTCGGTGGCCGTCACCTTCCGCGGCCGCGGCTACGCCCGTCTGCGCGGCACGAAGCTGTCCGTGCTGATCTGTCCCCGCTGCTCGCAGCGCAACGCACCGAAGGCCGCCGACCAGGGCTACTGCCAGTGGTGCGCCTACGAGCCCTCCCGCGACGACATCGAGCCGGCCCAGGCGGCCTGAGCCGGACCCCGCCTAATCCTGCAGCGACGACAGGAACTGGCGCAGCTCCGGCGTCCGCGGCGCTCCGAAGATCTCGGCCGGGGTCCCGATCTCGTGGACGAGCCCCTGGTGCATGAAGATCACCCGGTTGGCGACCTTGCGGGCGAAGCTCATCTCGTGGGTGACCATCAGCAGGGTCATGCCCTCCTCGGCCAGGGTCTCCACGACCCGCAGGACCTCGCCCACCAGTTCCGGGTCGAGGGCGCTGGTGATCTCGTCGCAGAGCATGATGGCCGGGTCCATGGCCAGCGCCCGGGCGATCGCCACCCGCTGCTGCTGCCCGCCGGAGAGCTTGTCCGGCATCGCGTCGAACTTCTCCGCGAGGCCGACCCGCGCGAGGAGCTGACGGGCGCGCGCCGCGTTCTCCGGTCCCGGCCGCCGCTTCACCAGGTGGGGGGCCAGCATGACGTTGCGCCCCACCGAGAGGTGCGGGAACAGGTTGAAGTTCTGGAAGATCATGCCGACGCCCTGGCGCAGCTCGCGCATGGCCTTCGGGTTGTCGTGAAGGAGGTGCCGGCCGTCGACGATCAGCGAGCCGTGCTGGAAGACCTCCAGGCCGTTGATGCAGCGCAGCAGCGTGCTCTTGCCCGAGCCGCTCTTGCCGATGATCGCCACCACCTCGCCCCGCGCCACGTCGAGGTCGATGCCCCGCAGCACCTCGTGCGCGCCGTAGGACTTGCGCAGGGCCGTGATGCGCAGGATCGGCGCGCCGACCTGGGTGTGGGGCTTGCCCGCACCGGAAGGCGGCGCGTTCGGGGCGGCGCTCATGCGAGGGTCCTCATCGCGAGTTTCCTTTCGAGGAGGCGGGCACAGAGGCTGATGGGAAAGCACAGGACGAAGTACATCAGCGCGACGCAGCCATAGGTCAGCATCGGCTCGTAGGTGACGTTGGCGATCATGCCGCCGGCCTTGGTCAGCTCGACGAAGCCGATCACGGAGGCGAGCGCCGTGCCCTTCACGACCTGCACGAGGAAGCCCACCGTGGGCGCCACCGCGATCCGCAGGGCCTGGGGCAGGATGATGTGGCGGAATTGCTGGCCGAAGCTGAGGGCGAGGCTCGCCGAGGCCTCCCATTGCCCGCGCGGAATGGCGGCGACGCAGCCGCGCCAGATCTCCGTGAGGTAGGCCGAGGCGTAGAGCGTGAGGGCGACGCAGGCGGCGAGCCAGGCGGAGGTGTCGAAGCCCAGCGCCGCGAGGCCGAAATACAGCAGAAACAGCTGCATCAGCAGCGGCGTGCCCTGGAACAGCTGGACGTAGGCGCCGACCGCGCGGCCGAGCCAGGGGCCGCCGGCGAGCCGGACGAGCAGCAGGACGAGGCCGACCAGGGCGCCGCCCAGGAACGCCACGAGGGAGAGGGCCACGGTCCAGCGCGCCGCGAGGGCGAGGTTGCGCAGGATGTCCCAGAGGGTGAAGTCCGGCATGGCGCCCCCTACCGGCCGAACAGGAAGCGCGGCCCGGCCCAGTTGAGCAGGGTCCGGACCAGGATCGCGAGGCCGAGATAGGACAGCGTGCCGACGATGTAGGTCTCGAAGGCGCGGAAGTTGCGGCTCTGGATCAGGTTGGTGGCGTAGCTCAGCTCCTCGGTGGAGATCTGGCCGCAGACGGCCGAGCCGAGCATGACGATGACGATCTGGCTGACGAGCGCCGGCCAGACCTTTCCCAGGGCCGGCGGCAGCACCACCCGGGTGAAGACCTGGGCGCGGGTGAGCGCGAGGCTCTCGGCGGCCTCGATCTGCCCGCGCGGCGTCGCCTCGATGCCCGCGCGCAGGATCTCGGTGGCGTAGGCACCGAGGTTGATCGTCATGGCGAGGACCGAGGCCGTCGCCGGCGACAGGCGGATGCCGGCCTCCGGCAGGCCGAAGAAGACGAAGAACAGCTGGACGATGAAGGGCGTGTTGCGGATCAGCTCGACATAGGCGCCCACGAGCCAGCGCAAGGCGAGGGGGCCGCCGGAGCGCGCCCAGGCACAGCCGATCGCCAGGGCGGCGCCGAGGAGCGTCGCCACCGCGGTCAACCCGACGGTCCAGGCCGCTCCGCGCAGGAGCAGGGGCCACTGGACGAGAATACTCGTGAAATCGAGCTGCAGCGGCATCGTGGCGAACGAATCCGGGGGGCGACGGTCGCACGGTCCCCACCAGGGCGGACCGTGCGGGCGAGACGGATCAGAGCGGCAGCTCGCCGGTGCCGCGCTTGAGCCACTTCTGGGACAGGGCCTCCAGGGTTCCGTCCGCCTTGGCCGCCAGCACGATCTCGTTGACCCGCTTCAGGAGGGCGTCCTCGCCCTTGGCGATTCCGACGAAGCAGGGGCTGTCGCGCAGGAGGAGCTTATACTCGACCCCGAGGCTCGGGTTCTTGCGGGTCAGAACGCCGATGTTCGAGACGCTGGTGGCGATGACCTGGGTCTGGCCCGCCGCGAAGGCGGCGGTGGTCGCGGCCTGGTCCTCGAAGCGCTGGATCTGGGTCGAGGCCGGCGCGACCTTGCCGAGCATCTCGTCCTCCATGGCGCCGCGGGTCACCGCGACGGACTTGCCGGCGAGATCGTCGAAGCTCCTGATGCTCGTGGATTTGAGGGCGAACACGCCCTGGTAGAACGGCGCGTAGGCGGCGCTGAAGTCGATGATCTTCAGGCGCTCCTCGTTCTTGCCGAGGGTCGAGACGATGAGGTCGATCTTCTTCGTCTGCAGGTAGGGGATCCGGTTGGCGCTCACCACCGGCACCAGCTCGACCTTGGCACCGAGCTTCGCCCCGATGAGGTTGGCGACGTCGACGTCGAGGCCCATGGGCTGCAGGTCGATCCCGACGAAGCCGTAGGGCGGGTAGTCGGTGGGGATGCCGATCCTGACCAGCTTGGCCTTGGCGATCCCCGCCAGCGCGTCCTGCGCCCGGGCACCGGCGGAGGACAGCAGGGCGGCGCCGAGACCGAGGGCGACGAGGAGGCGGCGTTTGGTCAGCGGCATCGGCGAATCGACTTTCCTGAAGCGTGCCGTCCTGCCTGTGCAATTTTTGTGCAGCACGCCAGTCGGACGGCGCGGTATCCACAGCGACCGGCCTTGTCGCCGCCATCCGGGCGATCCCGCGCAGGCGCCCCGGGCCGGTCCCGGGCCGAACATGCCCTGCCGGCGTGGCGTTACCCTCCCGCGTGCTTCACGCCAAACATCAGGGAGAAACGCCATGAAGGTCTTCGCAGCCGCGCTCGCCAGCACCCTCCTCCTCGGATCGGCCGCCCTCGCGGCGGAAGGCGGCTCCGGCACCACCAAGTCCGGGACCATGAACACCACCGGCCCGAACGACGCCGGCGCCGGCTCGTCCCCGGGCGCCGCCGGCAGCGGACCCTCCACGGGCGACAAGAGCCGCTCCGGCACCGCCAACAGCACGGGCGCCAACGATGCCGGCTCGGGCGCCTCGCCGGGCTCGGCCGGCAAGGGCACCGGCGCGCCGACGCGCTAGCTCCGCCCGCCGGTGCCGTCCGCGGATTCCGCCGAGGCGGTGCGTGCAGGCCCGCGCCGCCTCGCCCCGGCCGCCCCGGCGTCCCATATCCCGGTCCGGCGCCACTCCGCGCCCGACCGGACGGGATCTCTCATGGCTGGCCTCAAGGACAAGCGCGGCTTCATCGACAAGGACCGCCTCGACCTCTCCGAGCGCAAGGCGGTGGAGTTCTGGATGAAGCGCTGGGGCGTCACCCAGGACCAGCTCACGGCCGCCCACCGCAAGGTCGGCCGCATGACCAAGGACATCGCGGCCGAACTCGGCAAGAAGCGCTGACCCCCTGCCCCGCGGCCCTGCGCGCGCCTATCTCCCCGGGACGCGCCGGCACCGGGCGGCGGAGAAGGGGATCGGCACTCATGCAGCGCTACTACTTCCACACGCATATCGGCGACGACGTGGTGGTCGATCCCGACGGCCGCGACCTGCCGAACGCGGACGCCGCCTGGGACGCCGCCCGGCTCCTGGCCCGCCAGCTCCTCCAGGGCGCGGACAGCGATCCGCAGCTCCTCCGGGCCGTGCTGTTCGTGGAGGACGCCGCCGGCGAGATCGTGCTCGAATTCCCGCTGACCGAGGCCCTGGCGCTCGCACCGGCCCCCGAGCCGACGGGCGGCACGCGGCACTGAGACGAGCCGTTCCGGCCCCGCCGACCTGACCTGCCTTCGGAGACACCCCGCATGAGCCTGCTCGATCGCGCCGTCCGCACGGTGAACCGTCTGCTCTCGCAGAATTTCGGGCCGCTCTCGACCGCCGCGTATCACGCGGCGAATGCGTATGCGAAGAGCTACAACAACCTGAACTACGACATGCGGACCAACGGCGAGTACACTCTCCTCGACAGGCTCGCCCGCTTCGAGACGAAGACCGTCTTCGACGTGGGCGCGAACAAGGGCGAATACGCCAACGCCTGCCTGACCCGGTTCCGGGACGCCGAGCTGCACGCCTTCGAACTCGTTCCCGAGACCTACGCGAAGTTCGTCGCGAACGTGCGCTCCGACCGGGTGGTCGCGAACCATTTCGGCCTGTCCGACACGCCGGGATCCGTGGAGATCAACGTCAATCCCAGGAAGGACGGCCTGAGCTCCCTGATCGAAGGCACCGCCATCAACAGGGGCACCTGGACCAAGCGCAGCGTCGAGGTCGTCCGGGGCGACGATTACTGCGCGGAGCGCGGCATCGCGCGGATCGACTTCCTCAAGATCGACGTCGAGGGCGCCGAACACCTGGTTCTGGAGGGCTTCTCGCGGATGCTGAGCGAAGGGCGGATCTCGGTCATCCAGTTCGAATACGGCATGATCAACATCTACGCGAAGTTCCTGCTGCTGGATTTCTGGCGCGTGCTGACCGGCCACGGCTTCGTTCTCGGCCCGATCATGCCGCGGGGCGCCGCCTTCCGGAGCTACGACCCGCGCGACGAGACCTTTCAGGGGCCGCCGAACTTCGTCGCGGTCCATGCCTCGAGGCCCGAGATCATCCAGGCTGTCCGCCTGCGGTGATGCCGCGCCCCGTCTCCGCCCGACCCGAGGCCGGGCCCGGGCCCGCGCGCACCCGCTTGCTCCCTGAGCCCAGGAGGCTACCCTGTCGCGGATCGCGCGCGAGCAGGGGCGCGGCGGGTCAGGTCGGAGCGCGCGACGGGGCGCAAGGAGATAGGGGCCGGGGATGAGAGACGACGTTCGGTACCCTCAGGTCATTCCCATGGTGCAGGCCGTGCTCGATACCCTTCGGGCGGGCATCGCGACGGAGGAAGCGGCCGCCTCGGAACTCGCCGCCCTGGCCGACACGATGCGCGGCTCGCAGCATGGCACGGCGGCCGCGATCCTCACGACGAGCCGCAACCACGCCATCAAGGCGCTGGCGCTGCGAGGCCGGCGGGCGGCGCTTCTGGCGGAGTACGGTCTGGACGCGGATTGATCAGCGGGATCACCGCCACCGGCGCGGCGGCCGCGATCTCCGGGAGGCCCCGGGCGTAGAGCTTCGCCACGGCGGACCAGAAACGCCCGGCCTCGTCGCCGGCTAGGCCCTGCAGGCGCCGGTCGATGGCCTCCCGCGCCGCCGTCGCCATCGCATCCCAGTCTTCGGCGGCTTCGCGTAACAACGACATCGCGGCATCCTCATGCTGTGACGCACCATGGGAAACGTGCGCGATGCACAAACCGATCCATGCGTGACGGGCGCTCGGAACGGAGCCGCGGCACCGCGCCATTCGGGCGACCTTCCGGCTGCGATGGACGTCGCGGCGGCCGACAACGGCGACGTCTCGGCGGAGGGACCTGGAAAGGTTCTCGTGGCCCATGGCGACAGGATCGCGAAGCGGCGATGCACGGGAAGGGACCGGCCAATACCGAAGGGCCGGCTCTCGACGTCGCGGAGCGACCTGGATCGCAGATTGGAGATGTCTGACGGCGTCATCGGATGGTGGAAGGTAAGACGCGTGTCACACGCCGCTGTGGCGCTGTCCGCTAATCTCGACACCGGATCCGGTCTTTAAGTTTCCGAGCCGTAGACGCTGCTCAGAACATTGGTGCCCAGGAAAGGATTGGACAAGTGGACCGCTAAGTTACTGATTTAAAAGGGACCGCGCGAGGGGCGGAGCACCTTTGTGGCACGGTCCTGTAGCACGATCCCAGCGGCGAACGTCAAGCAGTCAGCGGCACAGCTTCAAGCGCGGGGTGAGTGACGCGCGACTCGGCGAAGAGATGCACGATGCCCTCACGGGGCACAGTGGCGGGGCAGCGTTGGCCGGGGTACCGAAGCGGCTTCGGGCTCAAGGCACTGGCGGAGGAGATCGCTAGGATTAAAGCACCGGCAGCTTTGGATGGTCTGGCCTGGGAGCCCTGAACGCGGGTCCCAAAGAGTACGCAAAGGAGGCACAGCCCACACGCGGATGGGGTGCAGGGGCGTGAAGGGATAAGCGGTCTCGCTCTGCTCGGAACAGTCGCTTGGCCCTTCGGGCCGCAGCCTTCGGCTTTGGAGACCTCCTCACCGTTGACCGACGATGGGTGCTAGGAAGCAATCAAAGTGTTGCCGGTGCCGTTGTCATTTATGTCGCCGGGTGACCAGCGTTGGTTCTGAGAGTTGTGTACTAGATTGAAGATGGGATTGACGGGTGCGCCACCCGCACCGACAGTTTGTGTTTGCTCTGACACTGGAAGCGGCTTCGATGGCGGATGGCGTGGTTAAGATTAAGCTTCGCTCGGGATCGCGAGAGATAGAAATCGAGGCATCACGTAGCGATGTAGACGAATTGCTGGCTGCTTGGTGGATCGTCACTGACCACGGCGTGGAGGAGGCTGCCGCGAAAAGGGACGAGCTTCCTATCGGAGCCCCTTCAATCATTCCTCCAGATAGGAAGCCTGTTACCCGGAAAAAAACTGCTGCAAAGCGGTCAAATAGTTCGGCAGGGCAGAGTAACGCGTCGGCGTGGGATCCGAATGATCTAGCTAACAAGATCAAAGAACATCCAAATTTCTCAGCCGTAGAGAAAAAGGTGATTCACGCTGAAAACGACTTTTATAATAGGTCTGCTTTTATCATCTCACAAGCAGATGAGCCGATGAGCTCTGGTCAGGTCCATAAAGTTTTGGAAGCGCTTCATGTGCGAGTGGGCCTTCCAAGGATTTCGACAGCATTATCAAATAACAAAAGGCATTTCATTACCTCCACGAGGGGGTGAAACCACGTGACATATGTGCTCACTGCGCGTGCAAAGGCAGAGATCGAAAGGTGGCTTTTAGCGGATGGCGAATGACATCGAGGCCTTTGCCCATAACATTGCCGCGCTCTCACTGACTGAAATTGATACGGCAGTCGCAATTCTTTGGTTTTGCACATGCATCACGGATGAGCTCGAAGTCACACCTAGACGGCTTGCGACTTTGATGCAGGAACTTTCTTTGCGTGGAGAAGTGAATGTCTCCCGTCTAGCTCGCAACCTCGCGTCCCATAAAGGGGTGGTGAAAGGACGACAGAGCGGGACTTGTAAGATCAAGCTCACCCACCGTGCTGAATTAGTTGACGCATATAGCCGCCACCTCTCTGCTCCAATTGCGCAAGTCGATCCGCTGATAGTTCCGCAGGAAGTCTTCACCAGGACCAGGAGGTATCTGGAGGAACTCGCTAGACAAGTGAATGGAACATACCAGTATGGTTTCTTCGATGGCTGTGCTGTGTTATGCCGTCGCTTGATGGAAACCTTACTGATCGAAGCGTTTGAGGCTCAGGGTCACGGCTCTGTGATACGCGCGGGAAAGGAATACCTTGGGCTGAACGACATAATCGGCGTTGCTCGTTCCGGCCAGCACATTAAGTTGTCTCGTGGAATGCCCGACGTGCTTGAGCAGATTAAGCTGTTCGGGGATGCGGCTGCGCACAGTCGGACCCACATCACTTCGCAACGGGATGTGGACGACATCAAGCTCGCGTTTAGGCGGATCATTTCGGAGCTTGCAACCTTAGCGAAGATTGAGCCGCGGCCTGAGTAGGGTCCAAGAGCACGCCGCATGGGGGGAGCTCCTGGGTTGCGTTCTTTATTCATTGCAAGTTTCCGAGGTCCACTCCGAACGCCTCACCGATCTGGCCCAGCGTTCCAGCCTGCCTCCCAGCCGCGGCGCCGTCCTTCGCGACCACCGCGGCCCGCGCCTTCAAGCCCTGCCGGTAGACCGCCTCATGCGCCATCGGGTCCGCCATTAGGCGGCGCCGTTATGCCTGCGAGCGATGTGCGGGCTTCGCCCGTTGCGGTGCTCGCGCTTGGGAGCCGCTCCCGCGCCTCCGCTCGCCTCAGTCGCCCGGAGTGCCTTTACCCTTTCGCGACAGTTCTTCCCGAAGCACGTTCGCGAATGACGCGCCGGCACCGAGCACCACCCAGAGCGGCACACCCACCGCCGTCCCAAGAGCCGCGATGCCGGCGCTCTGTCCTCCGAACAGGACGGCGCCCGCGATCGCGCCACCAAGGCCGAACCGTGCGGTGGTGCTCCGGTCATCCCAGGTCACGCGCTTCGTCTGTCGGCCGATGATCTTGACCACAGGCCAGACGGCCTTGCTGGCGAAGGTGAGGGCCAATGCTTTTCGGGCTTTGAGGGTGCTCGAACCATCGCCGGCTCGAATGCTGAGAAGTCGCTCCGCCCAGGTGCTCAAGGCATTCCGCTCAATGGGCGTCGCCTTGTCGGCTATGAAGACCGCGAGGCTGCGCTGAGACTTGCTCTCGTCTTCCACTCTATCTCCAGTTCTCGATAGGCACGGCGCCTACCTGAGGCCGCCGCGCGGTCGGAAGCAAGCACGCAATGCCCGCTCCTAGCCGCCCCTCGGATTCAGTGAGAAGCGCACGATAGCCATGCCCGGCGTGATGATGATGTCCGTGGTCTCGGAACCCAGCGGCACCGAAGAGGTACAGCCTACGGCGAGGGGCCGAACGTCAGCAGGAATGCGCTGCTTGAACTGCGGGACGGAAGAGTCTGACCGCTTCATCGGACGGGCGCCTGAGGAGCATGTGGCACACCGTTGTGGCACGGTCTGCCTGTCTCAACTACCTGATCCGGCTTAAGTTTCTGAGGGGTAGACGCTTCTCAGAACATTGGTGCCCAGGAAAGGACTCGAACCTTCACCTCTTGCAAGACTGGTACCTGAAACCAGCGCGTCTACCAATTCCGCCACCTGGGCTCGCCGGGGCCGCTCTGCGGCGCCGACGGGGTTTCGTTTAGGCGGGGCCGGGCCGGTCGTCAATCCGCCTCGGCGCGGATTTTTCGGCCGGCCCGGGGATCAAGGCTCAGGCCTCGCTGCGCCACTCGCGGATGTCGACGAAGCGGCCGGCCACCGCCGCCGCCGCCGCCATGGCGGGGGAGACGAGGTGGGTGCGGCCGCGATGGCCCTGGCGGCCCTCGAAGTTGCGGTTCGAGGTCGAGGCGCAGCGCTCGTTCGGGCTCAGGCGGTCGGCGTTCATGCCGAGGCACATCGAGCAGCCCGGCTCGCGCCAGTCGAACCCGGCCGCCTTGAGGATCCGGTCGAGCCCCTCGGCCTCGGCCTGCTGCTTCACGAGGCCGGAGCCCGGCACCACCATGGCGGAGACGTTGGCGTGGACCTTGCGGCCCTCGACCATCCGGGCGACCGCCCGCAGGTCCTCGATGCGGCCGTTGGTGCAGGAGCCGATGAACACCCGGTCGAGGGTGATGTCGGTGATCTTGGTGCCCGGCGTCAGGCCCATGTAGTCCAGGGCCTTCTCCTTCGACTGGCGCTTGTTCTCGTCCGCGATCCGCGACGGATCGGGCACGGCGCCGGAGATCGAGACCACGTCCTCGGGGCTGGTGCCCCAGCTGACGATCGGCGGCAGGTTGGCGGCGTCGAGGCGCACCTCGCGGTCGAAATGGGCGCCCGCGTCGGTCACGAGGCTTTCCCAATAGGCCTTGGCGCGGGCGAAGGCCTCGCCCCGGGGGGCCTTCGGCCGGCCCTCGACATAGGCGTAGGTGGTGGCGTCCGGCGCCACCAGGCCGGCGCGGGCGCCGCCCTCGATCGACATGTTGCAGATGGTCATCCGGCCCTCCATCGAGAGGGCGCGGATCGCCGAGCCCGCGTACTCGATGACGTAGCCGGTGCCGCCGGCCGTGCCGATCTCGCCGATGATCGCCAGGATGATGTCCTTGGCCGTCACGCCCGGCGGCAGGGTGCCGTCGACGCTGACGCGCATGTTCTTGGCTTTCTTCTGCAGCAGCGTCTGGGTGGCGAGCACGTGCTCCACCTCCGAGGTGCCGATGCCGTGGGCCAGCGCCCCGAAGGCGCCGTGGGTCGAGGTGTGGCTGTCGCCGCAGACGATGGTCTGGCCCGGCAGGGTGAAGCCCTGCTCCGGCCCGATCACGTGGACGATGCCCTGGCGCTGGTCCAGCGCGTCGTAGAACTCGATGCCGAAGTCGCGCACGTTCTCGGCCAGCGCCTCCAGCTGGATGCGGCTCTCCGGGTCCTCGATGCCGAAGCGGCGGTCCGAGGTCTGCACGTTGTGATCGACCACCGCGAGGGTCTTCTCGGGATGGCGCACCTTGCGCCCGGCCACGCGCAGGCCCTCGAAGGCCTGGGGGCTCGTGACCTCGTGGACGAGGTGGCGGTCGATGTAGAGGAGCGTGGAGCCGTCGGGCTCGACATCGACGACGTGGTCGTCCCAGATCTTGTCGTAGAGGGTGCGCGGCGCGGTCATGGCGTGGCTGTTCTGGTTGTTCGTCGGGAAACGGGTTCGGGTCACCCTTTAGTAGTGTTCCAAGGCGCCCGGCGGAAGTGGGGGCCTGACTGCGCCGGGCGGATGGCAGACCGGAGGCGCCCGCATGGGGCGTCGGATGCCGCTCCGGGGTCACTGGACCGGTCCGGACCCGCAGCCTAAAGCTGTCGCCATCCAGGCCCCGCCGGGCCCCGCGCCGACCCCGATATCCGCCGAGATCCCCATGCAGCCCATCGACATCCTGATGCTCAAGGCGATGCATCCCGAGGTCATGGACGCCGTCGCGCGCCGCTTCACCCTGCACCGGCTCGACACCGCCCCCGACCCGGAGGCGTTCCTGGCCGAGACCGGCCCGCGCATCCGCGGCCTGGCGACGGGGGCGCAGGCGCCGGTGGACCGGGTCCTGCTGGCGCGCCTGCCGGCCCTCGAGATCGTCGCGAGCTTCGGCGTCGGCTACGACACCATCGACACGGCGGCAGCGGCCGCGCAGGGCGTCGTCGTCACCAACACCCCGGACGTGCTCACCGACGAGGTCGCCGACCTCGCCCTCGGCCTCCTGCTGGCCACCGTGCGCCAGATCCCCCAGGCCGACCGCCACCTGCGCGCCGGGCACTGGCCGCGCCGGACCTATCCGCTGACCCCCACGCTGCGCGGGCGCAACGTGGGCATCCTCGGGCTGGGGCGGATCGGACGGGCCATCGCCCGGCGCCTCGAAGGCTTCGGCGTCGCGATCGCCTATCACGGCCGCCGGCCGCAGGACGACGTGCCCTACGCCTACCACCCGACCCTGATCGGCCTCGCGGAGGCCTCCGACGTGCTGCTGGTGGTGGCGCCGGGCGGGCCGGAGACCAACGGGATCGTCGATGCGGCGGTGCTGGAGGCGCTGGGGCCGCAGGGCCTCCTCGTCAACGTCGCCCGCGGCAGCCTCGTCGACGAAACGGCGCTGATCCGGGCGCTCCAGGCCGGCACGATCCTGGGCGCCGGCCTCGACGTCTTCGCCCGCGAGCCGCACGTGCCGCCCGAGCTCGTGGCCATGGACCACGTCGTGCTGCTGCCGCATGTGGGCTCGGCCTCGGTGGAGACCCGCGCGGCCATGGGCCGGCTGGTGGTGGACAACCTCGTCGCCTGGTTCGACGGACGCGGGCCGCTGACGCCGGTGGCGGAGACGCCCTGGACGGCCAAGGCATGATCCGCACCCGCCTCATCGCCGCCCGCGCCTCCGGCCCGGCAGGAATCGCGCTGGCAGGTTTCGTGCTGGCAGGACTCGCGCTGCCAGGGCCTGTCCTGGCGCAGGAGACCGCCCCGGCCCCGCAGGCGGCGCCCGCGCCGGGCCAGGAAGCCGCGCCCGCACCGGCCGCGGGCACGCCCGAGCAGCCCTTCGTCGAGAGCCTGCCCCGCGACATCGCCGGGGTGCCGGGCACCTGGGACCTGTCGCGGGACGGCAGCACCCGGCGCTGCGTCCTGACCCTCTCGGGCGCGAGCGGGCCGGCGGGCCGGCGCCTGTCCTTCCCGGCCGGATGCCGCCGGGCCCTGCCGATCCTCAACCACATCGCCGGCTGGCTCTTCGCCGACGGCAACCTGCGCCTCGTCGACAAGGACGTCCGGCCGGTGCTGCAATTCACCGCCCGGGTCGATGCCCGCAGCCTCGTGGCCGCGGCGGGCGACGAGCATTTCAGCCTGGTGCCGCTCCAGATCGTCGCCATGGTGCCGCCCACCGACGCGGTCCCCACCAGCCCCGGTGCGGGCAGTGCCGCCCCGGATGCGCGCAGCGCCCCGGCACCCGAGGCCGCGCCCCCGGGCGAAGGCCCGGCGCCGGGCACCTACGCCCTCGACCGCTACCGAGAACAGGACGTCTGCCGCATCGAGCTGGCGCCCGGCACCGCCCCGGCCCCCGTGCGCATCCTCGACAATTGCCGCGACGGCGGCCTGACGGTGTTCGATCCGGTCACCTGGCGCTTCGCCGACGGACGCCTCACCCTCAATGCCCGCCGCGGCCACACGGTGAATCTCGTCGCCACCGGCGACGGGCGCTGGCGCCGCGACCCGGAGGTGGGCACCACGTTCGTGCTGCGCCGGGTCGATCCCGCCGCCCCCTGAACCCCGTCCCCGCCGCGCCCCGCCCCGCCCTGCCGATTGCCCCCGATGCCGTTCACCGTCGCCGCCCTGTACCAGTTCGTCGCCCTGCCGGACGTCGCCGCCCTGCAGACCCCGCTGCAGGCCCTGTGCACGGAGCTCGGACTCACGGGTACGCTGCTGCTGGCACCCGAGGGGCTCAACGGCACGGTGGCGGGACCGGCCGCGGCCATCGACGCCTTCCTGACGGCGCTGCGGACCGGCCCGCTCTTCGGCGGCCGGCTCGCCGGGCTCGACTGCAAGCTCTCGCAGGCCGAGGCGCCGCCGTTCCGGCAGCTCAAGGTCCGGGTGAAGCGCGAGATCGTCACCTTCGACGACGGCGCCACCGATGCGACCGCGGCCGGCACCCCCGTGGCGCCCGAGGCCTGGAACGCCCTCCTCGACACGCCGGACCTCCTCCTGATCGACACCCGCAACGCCTTCGAGGTGGCGCTCGGCAGCTTCCCCGGCGCGGTCGATCCGGGCATCACCCGGTTCAGCGCGTTCCGCGCCTGGGTCGACGGCCTCGACCCGGCAGCCCACGCCACCGTG
Source organism: Methylobacterium sp. Leaf104 (assembly GCF_001422885.1). Classification (GTDB taxonomy): domain Bacteria; phylum Pseudomonadota; class Alphaproteobacteria; order Rhizobiales; family Beijerinckiaceae; genus Methylobacterium. The sequence continues at coordinate 145,351 of NZ_LMMZ01000039.1, forward strand.
GCGATGTTCTGCACCGGCGGCATCCGCTGCGAGAAGGCGGGCGCCTACATGCGCGCGAAGGGCTTCGCCGACGTGCGCCACCTCGAAGGCGGCATCCTGCGCTACCTGGAGACGGTGCCGGAGGCCGAGACCCGCTGGACCGGCGACTGCTTCGTCTTCGACGGCCGCATCGCGCTCGGCCCCGCCCTGGTGGAGCGGTCCGACCATGCGCCGGAGACCCTGATGTCCGAACCCCCGACGTTCGAGGCCCCGCGATGACCGACCTCTCCGCCCGCATCGATGCCCTGGAGATGCGCCTCACCGAGCAGGACGTGGTGATCGACGACCTCAACGCGACGATCACGGCCCAGTGGCGCCAGATCGACGCCCTCACCCGGCAGATGGCCAAGCTCGTCGAGGAGGTGGAGGCCGCCGCCAGCAGCCCGGCCTCCGGCGCCCCGGAACCGCCGCCGCCGCATTATTGACGGGGTGGGCGCAGAGCCCTGCTCCCCCCTCATGGGCCCTCCTCCCCCTTGCGGGGAGGAGTTGGAGGTGGGGGTGGCTCCGCCGGCCTCGGCCGGCTGAGGGTCACCCAGCCCCCCACTCCCGACCTCTCCCCACAGGGAGGAGAGGAAGCCCCTACCCGCCGACGCTCGCCTGGCTGACGAACTTGGTGGTCAGGTAGGCCTCCAGGGCCTCCGAGCCGCCCTCGCTGCCGTAGCCGGAATCCTTGACGCCGCCGAAGGGCGTCTCGGGAAAGGCCAGGCCGTGGTGGTTGATGCCGACCATGCCGCTCTGGACCCGGGCCGCGACCTCGACGGCGCGGGAGGCCGAGCGGGTATAGGCGTAGGCAGCCAGACCGTAGGGCAGCCGGTTGGCCTCGGCATAGGCCGCCGCGTCGTCGGAGAAACGCTGGATCAGGGCGACCGGGCCGAAGGGCTCCTCGTTCATGATGCGGGCGTTCACCGGCACGTCGCAGAGCACGGTCGGCTCGAAGAAGTTGCCGCGATTGCCGATGCGCTTGCCGCCGGTGCGCAGTTCGGCGCCCTGCGCCACCGCGTCGGCGCAGAGCGTCTCCATCGCCTCCAGGCGCCGGGCGTGGATGAGCGGCCCCATGGTGGTCTCGGGGTCGAGCCCGTCGCCGACCCGGCGTCCCTCCGCGAAGGCGACGAAGCCGTCGCGGAACCGGTCGTAGACCGCCTCGTGCACCAGCATCCGGGTCGGGGCGACGCAGACCTGGCCGGCATTGCGGAACTTGTTGGCGCCGAGCACCGCCACGGCGGTGTCGACGTCGGCATCCTCGAACACGATCGCGGGCGCGTGGCCGCCGAGCTCCATCGTCGCCCGCTTCATGTGCCGGCCCGCGAGCGCCGCGAGCTCCTTGCCCACCGGGGTAGAGCCCGTGAACGACATCTTGGCGATGACCGGGTGCGGGATGAGGTAGCCCGAGATCGCGGCCGGGTCGCCGAACACCAGGGAGAGCACGTCCCCCGGCACACCGGCATTGAGGAAGGCCCGGATCATCGCCGCGCAGCTCGCCGGGGTGTCCTCCGGCCCCTTCAGGATGACCGAACAGCCCGCGCAGAGGGCGGCCGCCACCTTGCGCACCGCCTGGTTGATCGGGAAGTTCCAGGGCGTGAACGCCGCCACGGGGCCGACCGGCTCGCGCAGCACCATCTGGACGACCCCGTCGGCGCGGGCCGGGATGATCCGGCCATAGGCACGGCGGCCCTCCTCGGCGAACCAATCGGTGACGTCGGCGCCGGCCAGGATCTCCACCCGCGCCTCGGCCAGCGGCTTGCCCTGCTCCAGGGTCATGAGGCGGGCGATGTCCTCCACCCGCTCGCGCAGGAGTTCGGCGGCCCGGCGCAGCACCTTCGAGCGCTCGTAGGCCGAGACCTTGCGCCAGGCGGCGAAGCCCCGCTCGGCCGCCGCCAGCGCCCGGTCGAGATCGGCCCGCGTCGCCACCGCCAGGGTGCCCAGGGTCTCGCCGGTGGCCGGGTTGAGCACCGGCAGGGTCTCCGAGCCGGACCCGTCGGTCCAGGCTCCGGCGATGTGCAGCGTCACGTTCGGATACGTCATCGGCGGCTCCCGCATGGCCATGGCCCCGGGTTGTCCGCCCTTCAGGCGCGGGCCGCAACCCTTATCCGGGATGCCAGGGTCGCGCGCTCAGGCGGCGATGCGCGCGGCCGCGGCGTCGGGACCGGTGACGATCACCGACCCGCCGCGGCGAGCCTGGAGCGTGCCGCCCTTGGGCACGACCTTCCAGCCGTCCCGGCAGCCATCGATCGGCTCGGAGACGACGACGAGGCCGGTCTCGGTCTGCCGGTAATAGAGGCTGGGCGGGCTGCTGTCGCAGGCCCAGCGGAAGGCCGTGAGGGTCTCGCCGTCGGTCACGACGGCGGTGAAGCGCAGGGGCTCGCTGGCCTCGGCCGCCCGCATCAGCTCGCGCACCGTCGCAAGCGTCTTGTGCATGGCGCCGACCGGGTCCTCGGCGAGGCCGTTGGCGAGCGCCAGGAGGAAGATCGCCTCGGAATCCGTGGTGCCGCGCCGGTCGTCGTAGAGGGCGTCGGGGATCAGCGCCTCGAGGCGGCGCTTGATGCGGTGATAGCCGCCGATCTGGCCGTTATGCATGAACAGGTGCCGGCCATGGGCGAAGGGGTGGCAGTTCGCCCGGGTGGTGGCGGTGCCCGTGGAGGCCCGCACATGGGCGAAGAACATCCGCGCCCGGACCTGCTGGCAGAGGTTGACGAGGTTCTCGTCCGACCAGGCCGGGCAGACGTCGCGGTACAGACCCGGCTCGACCCGCTCGCCGTACCAGCCGATGCCGAAGCCGTCGCCGTTGGTTTCCGTCTTCGCCTCGGCCGCGTGGAGCGACTGGTGGACCAGCGAGTGCGTCGGTGCGCAGACGAGGTCGGTCAGGAAGACCGGCTCACCGGAATAGGCGAGAAAGCGGCACATGACGGACAAACACCCCCTGATCTCAACGACGCGACCCGACCGGTCGCCGCCCTGGGGCGACGTCCGTCTCCTGCAACCTCTGCGACCCGCACGACGGTGAAGTTCGGGCTATCGCGGTGAACGAGTGGTTAACGCGCGCCACGAGCCCGACCTCTTGCCGAGCCGACGATGCAAGAGGCGCACCGGACCGGACCCGGCTGTTCCCGGTGAACGGCGACCCGCGGGGCACTCATCATGCGAGCCCGGCGGGAATGCGGCGGACGAAGCGATCATCGATGCGGGAACCGCATAGCCGGATCATCGATTCGGACTCTTGCCCACCGCACCGTGGCGGCGCAGCATCACCGGGCGAGAATCAGTAATCCCATTGGATCAGGCCGGGCCGCGTGCGGTCGCCCCGTGCCCCGCGTATCGCGTCCCGCCTTTCATTCCGCGCGTTCGCCACGCCAGACGCCCGACGAGGAGACTTCATGGATCGCTCACACGCCCCCTGCCCGATCGCCCTCGTGGTCGAGGACGATGCCGATGTCCGCAACCTCGCCACCGCCGTCCTGGAAGAGAGCGACCTCGACGTCATCGCCTGCGACTCGGCCGAGGCCGCGATCTCGGTGCTGGAGCGCTCCGGCGGCAACGTGGCCCTGCTCTTCGCCGACGTGCGCCTGGGCGCCGGCATGGACGGCATCGCCTTGGCGAGCGCCGTCGAGCGGCGCTGGCCGGACGTCCGCGTCGTCCTCACCTCCGGGGGCGATGCCCGCGCCGTCGAGGCCATGCCGGCCCAGGCGGTCTACATGCAGAAGCCGTGGCGCGCCCTCGACGTGCTGGTCCAGGCCGAGCGCGCGACCGTGGCGGCCCGGGCCGCCTGACGCCTCGGCTCGGACGCGAAAAAGCCCGGCCGCCGAGCGACCGGGCTGTTCCGAATTTCGACGTCGCCGCGACGGCCGGCGCGGCTCGTCCCGCGGCCGTCGCGGGCCTCGTGGCAGAGGCCCTGCCTGGCCTCAGGCGTTGCCGGCGGGCGGCAGCACGGTCGGCGCGGTCGGCGCGAACGGCGAACCGCCCGGACGACGCGGCGCACCGGCGCCGAAACGGGGCTTCGGCTTCGGGGCGGCGATCAGACCCTCGCGGATCGCGGTCTTGCGGGCCTGCTTGCGGGCGCGGCGCACGGCCTCGGCCTTCTCACGAGCCTTGCGGACGGAAGGCTTCTCGTAGGCCTTGCGCTGCTTCATCTCGCGGAAGATGCCCTCGCGCTGCATCTTCTTCTTCAGGACGCGGAGGGCTTGGTCGACGTTGTTGTCGCGAACGAGTACCTGCAACGGTTTCAATCCTCTGAAACGATGTTTGTTGGACGGCACCGACCCTGAGACCCGCCCGGAGCCCCGCGACGCGAACTGCAAAACGTCCCGGACCCGAGATCTCTCCCGGGCGGGACGTCGGTCAGACGGCCTCGAATCGGCGCAGAAACTGCACTTGGGGCAGGCTCATACACCAACCGCCCGCGAGTTCCAACACGCCTCGCCGCGGCCGGTGCGCATTATCCCGGTGCCGGGGAACAAACCGCGCGCCCCGTCATCGGCCGGACGCCTCAATGATTTCGAAGTGGTCGACGACGACCTATTCGGAAGCGGCAGGCAAAATCGAAGATGTGCCGCCTGATCCAGAGCTTTCGCCGAGAAAATCTGGGCTCCAGGCAGGCTGAATGGTCACCCAAGCGCCGCGCGAACCCTGCAAATTTTCGGATAATTAATTTTTGTATCCGAGATTCACTGCGCAGCACGAGCGATCATCCGGGGCGATGATCGGTGGTTGCGACCTGAACCCGTCCGGGTTCCGACTCTGGGGCGATCGATGTTGGGTCTGAGGAACAGGGCGTCGGCCGAAACGGCCGCGAAGCTTGCGGCCCTCGACAAGTCGCAGGGCATCATCGAGTTCAACCTCGACGGAACGGTGATCACCGCCAACGCGAACTTCCTCGCCGTGATCGGCTACGGGCTCGCGGAGATCCGCGGCCAGCACCACAGCCTCTTCGTCGACCCCACCCAGCGGGACAGCGCCGCCTACGCCGCGTTCTGGGCCAAGCTGCGCCGGGGCGAGTACGAGGCCGCCCAGTACAAGCGCCTCGCCAAGGGCGGGCGCGAGATCTGGATCGAGGCCTCCTACAACCCGATCCTCGATTCGGCCGGCAAGCCCTACAAGGTGGTCAAGTTCGCCACCGACATCACGCAGCAGAAGATGCAGGACGCCGACGTCCAGGGCCAGCTCGCCGCCCTGCACAAGGCCCAGGCGGTGATCTCCTTCGCCCTCGACGGCACCGTGCTGGACGCCAACGCGAACTTCCTGGCCGCCGTCGGCTACACCCTGCCCGAGATCGTCGGCCAGCATCACCGGATGTTCGTGGAGCGGGAGGAGCGCGACAGCGCCGCCTATGCCGAGTTCTGGGCCCGGCTGCGCCAGGGCACCTACCAGGCCGCCCAGTACAAGCGCCTCGCCAAGGGCGGGCGCGAAGTCTGGATCGAGGCCTCCTACAACCCGATCCTCGATGCCGGTGGGCGCCCCTACAAGGTCGTCAAGTTCGCCACCGACATCACCGCGCAGGTGACGCTCCTCGACGACCTGCGCCGGCTGATCGCCCAGAACTTCGGCGAGATCGACGGCGCGGTGCTGCTCTCCAACACCCAGACGCGCGAGGCCGACGCCGCCGCGAGCACCACCTCGAACAACGTCCAGACCATGGCGGCCGCCTCCGAGGAACTCGCCGCCTCCGTGGCCGAGATCTCGCAGAGCATGGCGCATTCGCGGGTCGCCACCGAGGCGGCGCAGGGCCAGGTGGTCGCCGCCGCCGAGGCGACCCACAAGCTGACCCAGGCCGCCAGCGCGATGAGCGGCATCGTCGGCCTGATCCAGAGCATCGCCGGCCAGATCAACCTGCTGGCGCTCAACGCGACCATCGAATCGGCCCGGGCCGGCGAGGCGGGCCGCGGCTTCGCGGTGGTGGCGCAGGAGGTGAAGAACCTCGCCAACCAGGCGGCGCGGGCCACCGAGCAGATCACCGGCGAGATCGACAACGTGCAGGCGGTCTCGAAGCAGGTCGGCGAGTCGCTCCAGACCATCCAGACCTCGGTGGAGCAGATGCGCGACTACGCCATCAGCACGGCGGCGGCGGTCGAGGAGCAGAGCGTCGTCACCCAGGACATGTCGGGCAACATGCAGCATGCCGCGACCGCCGTCGCGGCGATCTCGCAGAACATCCAGGCGATCGGCCACTCCATCGGCCAGGTCTCGCGCGCGGTCGAGACCACGAAGGACGCCGCCCGGGTCCTCGCCCGGTAGGCGCCCGCCCGGCCGGCGCTCAGCCCTGGGCCGGCGCCCCCTTCGGCCGCGCGAGGTCCGCCAGGAGGCTCGCCGCCACCGTGGCCTTCGAGACCGTGAGCCCGGAGGCGGTCACCGCCTCCAGGGTGGCGCGGGCATGGTCGAGGGCCGCACCGCGGCTGCGGCTCCAGGCCGCCACCGCGTCGGGGCCGGGCCCCACCGTGCCGACGATCTCGGCGGTGAGCTGGCGGTGCGCCGTGGCGATGTTGGAGACGGCCCGCTCCAGGGCGATGCGGTCGTAGGTGTCGCCGGTGGCGACCTCCCGCGCGGCCGCGGCGAGTTCGGAGAGCTGGAGCGCCCGGTCCAGGGCGAAGTGGGTCGCGGCGATGTCGGGCATCGCGCCCCCGCCGGTCTCGGCGATCCGGACGATGTCGGGCGCCGAGGTCAGGGCGGTCAGGGCCGAGAGCCGCCGGGCGGGCGCCGGGGCCATGCCGAGGCCGACGAGCTCGGCCTCGCGCGCGGCGAGCTGCCGGTTCACCGCCTCCCCCATCACCTCCGGCAGGGCCGCCTGCAGGGCGCTGATGCCCTCCCGGTAGCGGGCCACGATGGGCGCGACGCTGCCCGAGAGGTCGAGGTTGCGCAGGAACCAGACGATCCGGCCGACGAGGAGGTCCTGCACCTCGGCGTAGAGGGCGATCTGCGCCTGCCCGCCGATCGCGCCGGCCAGGCCGTCGATGGCCAGGTTCAGCTCCATCAGGCCGTAGGCGTCGCGGGTGATCGCGTAGGCCTTGGCGATGGCGCTCGCATCGGCGCCGGTCTCCTCGACGAGGCGGGTGACGAGGGAGGGTCCGCCCCGGTTGACGATGATGTTCGAGAGCGCGGTGCTGATGATCTCCCGGCGCAGCCGGTGCCCGTTCACCGCGTCGGGGAATTGCTGGCGCAGGGCGGCGGGGAAGTAGCGCTGCAGCTCCCGGTCGAAATAAGGGTCGTTGGGAGCGGCGCTCGCCAGCAGCGCGTCGTAGAGCGCGAGCTTGGCGTAGGCGAGGAGCACCGCGTATTCCGGCCGCGTCAGCCCCTCCCCCTTGCGCATGCGCTCGGCGATGGCGGCATCGTCCGGCAGCAGCTCCACGCCGCGGTCGAGGCGCCCCTCCGCCTCCAGGGCCTGCATCGTCCGCATGGCGAAGCCCGTCTCGGGCAGGCCCCGGTGCTGGGCCAGCGAGAGCGCCAGGGTCTGCAGCTGGTTGTTGCGCAGCACCAGGGCGGCGACCTCGTCGGTCATCGCCACCAGGAGGGCGTTGCGGGCTTGCCCGTCGAGGCGGCCGTCGCGCTCCGGGGTCATCAGCGCGATCTTGATGTTCACCTCGACGTCGGAGGTGTTCACCCCGGCCGAATTGTCGATGGCGTCGGTGTTGAGGCGGACCCCGTTGCGGGCCGCCTCGATGCGCCCGCGCTGGGTGGCGCCGAGATTGGCGCCCTCGCCGATGACCTTGGCCCGCAGCATCGCCCCGGTGATGCGCACCGCGTCGTTGGCCCGGTCGCCGGCCTCCTCGTCGGATTCGGAGGTGGCGCGGATATAGGTGCCGATGCCGCCGAACCAGAGCAGGTCCACCGGCGCCGTGAGGATCGCCTGCATCAGCTCCGCCGGGGTCGCCGCATCCTGCGCGATGCCGAGCACGGCCTGGATCTCGGGGGAGAGCGGGATGGTCTTGAGGCTGCGGGCATAGACGCCGCCGCCGGGCGAGATCAGGCCGGTCTCGTAGTCGCGCCAGGAGGAGCGCCCCAGGTCGAACAGGCGCTTGCGCTCGGAAAAGCTCGTGGCCGCGTCGGGGTTCGGGTCGAGGAAGATGTCGCGGTGGTCGAAGGCGGCCACGAGGCGCAGCGAGCGCGACAGCAGCATGCCGTTGCCGAAGACGTCGCCGGACATGTCGCCCACGCCCGCCACCGTGATCGGGTCGCTCTGGGTGTCGATGTCCATCTCCAGGAAGTGGCGCTTCACCGCCTCCCAGGCGCCCCGGGCGGTGATGCCCATGCCCTTGTGGTCGTAGCCCTGGCTGCCGCCCGAGGCGAAGGCGTCGCCGAGCCAGTGGCCGCGCTCCGCCGAGAGGGCGTTGGCGATGTCCGAGAAGGTGGCGGTGCCCTTGTCGGCCGCCACCACGAGGTAGGCGTCGTCGGGGTCGTGCCGCACCGTGTCGGCGGGCGGTTCGATGGCGTCGCCGACGATGTTGTCGGTGAGTTCGAGCAGCGTGCGGATGAAGATCCGGTAGCTCTCGGTCCCCTCGGCCATCCAGGCCTGGCGGTCGGAGGCCGGCGGCAGGCGCTTGGGGAAGAAGCCGCCCTTGGCGCCCACCGGCACGATGACGGCGTTCTTCACCTGCTGCGCCTTGACGAGGCCGAGCACCTCGGTGCGGAAATCCTCCGGCCGGTCGGACCAGCGCAGGCCGCCGCGGGCGACGTAGCCGAAGCGCAGGTGCACGCCCTCGACGCGCGGCGCGTAGACGAAGATCTCGAAGAACGGGCGCGGCAGCGGCATGCCGCTGACCTTGGCGCAGGCGAACTTGAAGGCGATGGCCTCCCGGCGCCCGCCCCCCGGCGCGACCTGGAAGAAGTTGGTCCGCAAAGCGGCCTCGATCAGGTTGACGAAGCGGCGCAGGATGCGGTCCTCGTCGAGGCTGGTGACGGCCGCGAGGTCTGCCTCGATCCCGGCGCGGATCTCCGCCTGGGCCGCCTCGCGGTCGCCGCCGGCGGCCGGGTCGAACCGGGCCTGGAACAGGGCGACCAGGGCGCGGGCGACGCCCGGATGGGCGCTCAGGGTGGCGGCGAGGTAGTCCTGGCCGTAGCGGATGCGGAGCTGGCGCAGGTAGCGGCCGAGGCCGCGCAGGAGGGCGACCTCGCGCCAGGGCAACTCGGCCTCCAGCACGAGACGGTTGTAGCCGTCGGATTCGGCCAGCCCCGTACCCAGCGCCAGCAGGGCGTCCTCCAGCAGGGTCTCGAGCCGGCCCAGGTCGATGGCCGCGCCGGTGGCGCGCTCGAGCAGCATGTCGTGCAGCCAGACCCGGGCGGCCTCGTCGGTGCCGGGGGGCAGGATGCGGTAGGTCCGCTCGTTGACGACGCGAAACCCGAGATTCTCCAGCACCGGCACCCGCTCGGACAGGGAGAGCGACGCGCCGCGCGAGAAGACCTTGAGGCGGATCTGGGAGTCCGGGTCGGTGACGCGCCGGCCGATATCGGCCGCTCGCGGCCGCTCCGGGCTCAGGCGCTCCAGGGTCATGATGTCGGCGATGGCGACCCGCGGGGCGAAGCTCTCGCGGTAGGCCGCCGAGAAGGCCTCGCCGTAGCGGGTCGCCAGGGCGCGGGCCTCCGGACCGTCGAGGGTCTCGGCCAGGGCCGCCCGCAATTCGTCGCCCCAGGTGCGGACCAGGGCGGCGATGCCCGCCTCCAGGGCGGCCGGATCGCGCTCGGGCGCGCCGGATTCGGGCAGGCCGATGATGAAGTGGGTGCGGGCGAGCGGCCCGTCGGGGAAGTACGGGTAGGCGGCGGAGAGCCGGCCGCCATACTCGCTGGCGAGGTAGGCGCCGATCCGCGCCCGGACGGTGGAATCGTAGCGGTCCTTCGGCACGTAGACGAGGAGCGAGACGAAGCGACCGAAACGGTCGGGCCGGGACAGCACCCGCAGGCGCGGCCGGTCGGCGAGATGGGCGATGGCGAGGCTGAACCGGTAGAGCCGGTCGGCGTCGATCTGGAACAGGTCGTCGCGCGGATAGGTCTCGAGCACGTCGAGGAGGCCGCGCCCCGCATGGCTGGTCGGATCGAGACCGGCGCGCAGCGCCACCTGCGCCACCTTCTCGCGCAGGTAGGGGATCTCGCGGGTCGGCAGCGTATAGGCGCTCGGGTTCAACAGGCCGACGATGCCGACCTCCCCGGTGAGGCTGCCGTCGGCGCCGAACAGCTTGCAGGCGATGTAGTCGAGATGGGCGGCCCGGTGGACCCGGGACTTCACGCTGGCCTTGGTGATGATGAGCGCCTGCGGGCCTTCGAGGAAGGCGCGGATCTCGGGCGTCATGTCGACGAGGGCGCCGCCGCGCCTGAGCACCGCCACGGCGGGATCGCGCAGGAGCCCGAGCCCCGAGCCCTCCACCAGGGCGTGCTCTCCCCCGGACAGGCTGTGCTCGCGCAGGCCGAGCAGGGTGAAGTGCCCATCGGCGAGCCAGGCGAGGAAGGCCCGGGCCTCGGCCACCTCGGCCTCCGGCAGGGGCGGCGGCGCATGGGCGTAGCCCTCGGCCAGGCCGGCGAGGCGGGCCGTCATGGCGTCGTGGTCGTCGGTGGCCAGGGCGACGTCGCGGAAGACGCGGGCCAGGCCCTCGACCAGGCGTGTGCGGGCCTCGCCGGCATCGAGCCGGTCCAGGTGGATGTGGATGAAGCTCTCGCGAGCGAACTCGGCATGCGTGTCGGCCGTGGTCTCGCCGACCACCCGGACCAGGGCGCCGGCCCCGTCGCGCTCGACGCCGAGGATCGGGTGGGCGACGAGGTGCGGCGCCAGCCCCTGCTCCGTCAGCTCGGCCAGGGCGGAATCGAGGAGGAACGGGCGGTTGTCGTTGACGATCTCGACGATGGTCAGGTCGCGCGTGCGGCCGTCGCGCATCACGGCGCGGTCGCTCACCGACAGGTTGGCCGGGGCACCGGGGCGCCGGGGCTCGGCGAGATGCGCCCGGGCCGCCAGCGCGAGGTCGGCGAGATCCTGGGCGGTGTAGGGCGCCAGGTCCTCGGGGGGGACGCGCCCGAACAGGTCGGCGACGAAGCCGGCGGGACCGCCCTGCCCGGCGACCCGGTCGGCCGCGGCGCCGAGGAGGTCCGTGCGGGCGCCCCGGGCCTCGGGGCTGGAGAGCGCGGCATTCCGTTCCAGAGCCATGGTCATCGTGTCCTTGCGACGGGCGTCAGCGCGACCGGGCCGGGGCCGGGCGGGCCACGGCGACCGGGACGGGACGACCCTGCGGGCGGATGGCGGCGGCGTGTCGGTGGCTGGATCGCATCGCTCGGTCGCCGATCCCCGTGGCCGATCCCCTGCCTGCCCGCGACTCGCTCGCGGTGCACGCCACCTCGCGGGCACTTGAGCACCGGCGCCCGCGTCTTTCCAGGGCCGGAAGACCGAATCGGACGCGGGCGGCTACGACCGGCGCCCGATGTCAGCCTTCGGTTCGGCGCGGGACCGGAGGGCGGACGGATCGGGCCGCGTCGCGACCCGGATGGCGCGGCCCGGCACGGTCGCCGAGGCCGCACACGATGCGTTGTATTCGCATTCATGAATCACCGACAGGTCGCATAGAAAGCGGCGCCTGCACTGCATTCGCAAGCATTTATCACGGAAGATTGAAGGCCATACGGACGTTTCACGAGAATTTTTGGCGCCTGATGCTTGCACCCCGACGGCAAATACCCGCTGTAAGACTTCATCCGCCGCGGCTTCGATCGTCGCCGCCCCACCCTCGGACCAGGACCGTAGTCCTTCTTCCTCGTTGAATCGCCGCCGCGAAACACCCGAACACGGGACGCCAAGTTGCCGTGAGGTCTTCGTGGGCCCGACTCGCCGTTCGGATCGCGATCGGAGAACCCCGTTCAATACATCCTCGGCGGGCGCTTGTCCTGCGCGCCGATCCGACCGGATCCAGACCCCTTCGGGACTTCCATCCCGAGGCTCAGAAGGCCCGAATACCTGAGGTTGAAGCCAACCATGAAGGCCAGTCGTCCGAGACCATAGGATCTCGTCGATGTTTCTCGTGCCGTGTCGATACCGATGCCCGCTCGGTCTGACCTAGGACGATAAACATAAAGCGACATTTTCGATGACGTTTATCCGTACATCTTGCCTGCACCTGGACAAGCATCGACATCCGATCCCATTGGACTAAAGTACGAATAGGTCATGCGTGCCCACAGCCTGTCATGAGAGATGATCCCTTGCTTTCCGCGCGCGTCATCCGGTCCGGACTGTCGCTGTCGAGGGAGGATTCGCGCCAGCCCGTTCAGGCCTCGCACGCCCAGGTCCTCCGGCTGCTGGAGGAACTCGCGCAGATCGGGCTCTGGTCCTTCGACGTCCGATCGGGCGCCTTCACCATCTCGGACGGCATCGCGCGCCTGACGGGCCTGTCCCCGCAGACCACCCGCATGGATGCGCTGCGCGATCTCGTCCATCCCGAGGACGGCGAGGTCTTCGAGGAGGTCGCGGCCGCCCTGCGGACCGGGATTCCCGTCGATCGCGGCTTCCGCATCGTTCGCCTCGACCGCACGGTCCGCTGGGTCGAGTTCAAGGGGAACGTGGTCCTGGGACCCGATGCCTGCCCGGTGCGGGCCGACGGCATCCTCCTCGACGTCACCGGACGCCACGAGACCACGCAGGCGGTCCTGCGCAACCAGGCCCGCTACGAGGGCCTGGTCCAGGCGATCGCCGCGGTCGTCTGGCTGATGACGCCGGACGGGGTGCGCCGGCCGTCGCCGAGTTGGTGCGCGCTGACGGGCCAGACCCCGGAGGAGTGGCATGCCGGCGGCTGGGTCTCGGCGATCCATCCCGACGACCGCCAGCGCGCCGCCCAGGCCTGGGCGACGGCCTTCGGCCGCAGCGAACCCTACGAGGCCAACTACCGCCTGCGCCGGGCCGACGGAAACTACCGCTGGGTCAGCAGCCGGGCGGTCCCGGTCCGCAACCCCGACCGGTCGGTGCGGGAATGGATCGGCCTCGTCATCGACATGACGAGCACCGCCAGCGTGATGACCCAGCCCGACGATGTCGCCCTGACCGACGTCTCCGGTGCGCTGATCCGGAGCGCCCGAGCGATGCTGAACTGGTCGATCCCGGACCTCGCGGCCGCCGCCGAGGTCTCCGGCTCGAGCATCAAGCGCTTCGAGGAGAGCGGGGGCGCCGCCCTGCGGCCACGGACCCGCGCCGCCATCCGGCAGGCCCTGGAGGCCGCCGGGATCACCTTCGTCGCCCGCCTGTCCGGCGAGGTCGGCCTGGTCCACCGGCCGTCCGCCACCCGATCCGCGCCACCCGCCGGGGTGTGACGCGTCTGGAGGGTCGCCGGTCGCGCGACCTCGACGCGACCGGCGTGGTATACTAGCGCGCGCCGAGAAGCTCGACGTCGAAGATCAGGGTGGCGTTGGGCGGGATCACGCCGCCGGCGCCGCGCGGGCCGTAGCCCTGGTCGGGCGGGATGATCAGGGTGCGCTTGCCGCCGACCTTCATGGTGGCCACGCCCGTGTCCCAACCGGCGATCACCTGGCCGGCGCCCAGGGTGAAGGTGAACGGGGTGCCGCGATCCCGCGAGGAATCGAACTTCTTGCCGGGCTTGCCGCCCTCGTCGAGCCAGCCGGTGTAGTGGACGCTGACCTTCTGCCCGGCCTTCGGCTCGGGGCCGGTGCCCACGACCTCGTCACGATACTGGAGGCCCGAGGGGGTGGTGATGGTCTCGGCGGATGCGGATGCAGTCATGGCGAGGATCAAGGCTCCGGTGAGGGCATAGAGGGGACGGCGCATGGAAAGTCCTGTCTGGCATGCCGAGGCGGCGCAGTAGCACGGACTGGGGAGCACGTCACAGGCCCCATGCCGGGAACGCCCTCAGCGCCGCAGGAGGCGCCGGACCTCGTCCCGCGCCGTCTCCTCGAAGCGGGCGAGCCGGAGGCGCCGCTCCAGGCCGATCAGACCGCGCGCGCCCTCGGGCACCGCGATGATCTCCGCGACGGTGTCGCGTTCCCGATACAGGCTCTCCAGGGCGGACCCCGCCAGGGTGGCGGAATCGAGCCGGTCGGCGAAGCCCTCCGCGTGCAGCGCCCGCACGATCTCGGCCTCCAGAACGAGACCCGGCGCGAAGGCGCGAGCGGTCTCGTCGTAGGCGGTCTTCAGGAGATAGGCGGTCCCGTTCGCCACCAGGGCCAGACTGACGGCCAAGGCCGTCCCGTCCCGCATCAGCGTGTCGGTCCGGATGCCGACGGGACCGCCCTCCGCCCGGAACAGCGCCCGGGCGAAGGCCGCATGCGCCGGCCGGCAGGCCATGGCGCTGCCCGCCGCGCCCTTCCAGCCCGCAGCCTCGACCCCGAGGAAATCCTCCACCGCCCGCGCCAGGGCAGGGCCCCGCGTCGCGGTCTCCAGCCTCACGGCGCCGCTCTCGGCGAGGCGGCGCTGCCGGCGGCGCAGATCCTTGAGCCGTGAGGGATGCGGGTGCCCGGCGAGGAAAGCGCCGTGGTCGGCGCGCCGCTCCAGGACCGGGCGCTCGAACCGCGCGACCTCGCCGAGATCCCAGCCGGCCGCCTTCATCGCCGAAACCAGGTCGCGGCCCAGCGGCGCCGCGACCGAGAGGAGCGGCCAGCGCCAAGCGCGTCCGCCCGACGCAGCGGCGAGGCCCTCGACGAGTGCGGCCAGGATCGCGGGCCGGTCGGGACCTGCGGCGACCAGGGGCGCGGTCGCGGTGATGAAGGGGGATACGAACGGCAGCGCCACCGGCCGACCGACGCCGCAGATATCGTAGGACCTGCGAAACGGCAGCACCGCTTCCAGACGATCCGGCCCGTGCACGACGACCACCCGCAGGTCCGGCGCTGAAAGACCACTCGCCAGATGGGCCTGCATCGCGTGCCGGCCGAAGAACGGATGCCCGTCACCGGAGCGGGCCGAGAGGTCGTCCCAGGCCGCCGCTTCGCATCCGAGGGATGCCAGCGTGGTGATCGCGTGCGTGTAGGCCGGCGCCGCAATCCGCCGGGCGTGGCCGGCGCTCATCGGCCCGGCTTTCCGAACAGGTGGATCCGGACCGGAGTGACCAGGCCGTGGACGGCATGGGCCGCCCAGGCCATGGCGACGGCGCGCACGACGGTGGCCATCGCCATCGCCAGCGCCGCCCCGATCACGCCGAGCGCCGGGACCAGCGCGAAGCAGAGCCCACCGGCGAGGACGAGCATTCCCAGGGCGATACCGGCGGCCAAGCGCTCGCCGCCGAGCATGTTGAGCAGATCCTCGCCGGGACCGAAGGCGCTGGCGGCGATGCTGCCGGCGACGAGGACGGCGAGGATGGGCAGGCTGTCCCGGAATTCCGGCCCGAACAGGCCGAGCAGGAGGGGCGCGGCCGCCATCACTGCGATCCCGATGAGGGCGGTGGCGACCAGCGTCAGGCGCGCCTGCAGGGTGACGAGATCGGCCAGGCGCACCCGGTCGCCGGCGGCATGGGCCGCAGCGAAGCGCTGTGCGGTGGCGGCGGTGGCGGCGAAATGCACGAAGACCACGAATTGCTGGATCCGGGTCGCCGCGAAGTAGAGCCCGACCGTCGCCGGTGAGACGAGCAGGCTCAGCACGACGACGTCGATGAAGCTGGAAGCAGCACTGGCGAGATCGCTGGCGGCGATCGGAAGGCAGGCGCGAAACCAGCGTCGCCAAGCGTAGCGGCGCGGTCCTGCAGGTAGGACAGCTCGCAGGCTCCGGAGCAGCAGGGTCGCCTGGACCGCGACGGCGACGCCCGTTGCCACGAGGGTGCAGAGAACCGCGATGCGGGCTTCCGCCGGAGCCCCAAACCCTACCGCCGCGAGCATCGCGATCATGATCAGGCCCTGGCGCAGGAGGTAGGGCGGCGCGATGGCGAGTACGGCCCAGTTCTGGCCGCGGGCGACGCCCTCGCAGTAATCCTGAAGGGCGAAGAGCGGCAGGACGAGCGCCGCGACCAGGAGCGGGGCCGCAAAGGGTCCCTCCAGCAGGGACCCTTCGACCCAGATCAAGGCGAGGCCGCCGAGCGCGATGACGATGGCACTCGCCAGGGTCACGATCCCCCCGCCGACGAGATAGGCACGGACGGCGGCGAGGTCGCCACGAGCCTGATCGGCCGGCATGAAGCGGCAGGCGCCCTGCGAGAGGCCGAGGGTGGCCGAATGCCCGAGGATCGCGATCCAGACCCAGATGGCGGCGAAGATCCCGTACTCGGTGCCGCCCATGAGGCGCGCCATCAGGACCTGCCCGACATAGGCGAAGCCGGCCGCACCGATACGGATCGCGAAGACGTGGATCGCCGCTCCGGCTGCACCGGTACGCAGGCGCATCAGGCCGCTCCACAGCCCGGCGGCTCCGATCCTGTCCGTCGCTGTGTTCACCGAATGGCCCCCGCCCGATCCGGGCAGGTATAGGCTCCGCGCCGTTGCGGAGCAGTTAAGCCGATCGGTTAAGACTTTGCGCTCACGGCCCGGCGGGTGCCGGCGCGGCCTTGGCCCCGGCCGAATCCTTCGGCGGTGCCAGGGTTAGTGCGGGGCGACCGGCACTGCCCGTCGAGGCCGGGTCGGGCTGGAGAAGCGACAGCGTGATGGCTCGGGTGACATGCTCTGCCATGCAGCGCAGCCCAAGATCGTTCAGGCGAAACTGGCTGCCGAGCAGATGCCCCTCGCCCTTGTCGTTGCGGCGGGCGAGATAGCGCATGGCCTCGTAGCGCTGGACCAGCGGCACGCCCTCCCGCAGGGCGACCTCCTGCACCTTGCGCACGAGGCTCGTATAATAATCGTCCGCAGCGAGACTTGCGGTGTAGACCGGGCTCACGAGCACGACGTCGATCTCGTGTCCCTTGATCCACTGCACGGTCTCGTCGAGGGCCGTGCCGAAGGCGTCGAGATCGACCCGTGCGAGGGCGTCGTGGGAGCCGACCTGCCAGATGACGAGGTCGGGCTCCAGTTCGGCCACCATGCTGCGCAGCCTCTCGCCAGCGCCGGATGCGATCTCGCCCTGCAGACCCCGACTCTCCACAACCACGTCGACGTCCGGCAGGGACCGCTCCAGAGCCGTCTCCAGCTTCACCGGGTACGTGGCGGAGGAGCCGAGCCCCATCGTCGAGGCGCCGATGGCCAGGACGCGGACCGGGCGCTTCTCCTTGAGAGCGGCCTTGACCGCGCCGAGACGGGCCAGAGTGTAGAGCTTCGAGCCGGGCACCCGGCATTCGGGCGACAGGGTCACGTCGACGGCCTCCGCATCCGCGCCCTGGCCGGCCACCGCGACGCTGGGCGGGGAGACGACCGTCGGCGGAGGAGACCCGACCTTGGCGGGATCCTGGTGTGCCGCCGGCTCCTGCGCACAGACTCCTCCCCCGCCCAGGTGGCAGAGGAGAGCGAGGCTCAGGGTGAGGAGAGCCGCGGCTTGCGGGAGCGCCATTCGACGAACCATGCGGTGAAACCCAGTGCGAACAGGCCGAACCCTACGACGAAAACGTCCACAACGACACCGCCGCCGGTCCAGAAGCGCACAAGCTGCGCGGCCAGGCTAAGCAGTGAGCCGATGGAGAAGACCGCCAGCGAATTGCGTCCGAGGCTGGCCAGGAAGGCCGTGATCCAGCCCAGGCGCGGTGCGAGGAAGGCATAGAGGGTCTGGAAGGCGAGGAGCACGCCGAGGAAATGGATGACGCGCGCCGGCGACAGGTAGGTCTTGTCGAAGGTGAAGACGAGGCGCGGATCCGGCACGAGAAGTGGATCGGGCCGCAACTCGAGGACCGACAGGACGATGCCGGTAAGCACGATCACCACGCCCAGGGGGACGAAGCGGCGCGACCAGCGCTTCAGCCAGGACGAGGTCCGGCTGAAGTCCTGCATGGTGAAGCCGAGGACGAGGAGGAGCTGCCAGCAGAAGGGATCGAAGAACCAATCCCCCTCCCCCGGCCAGGATGGCAGGTTCCACTCGAAGACGAGGCTCGCTGCATAGAGCGAGAAGGACAGGAGCAGCGCGGCGAGGCGGCTGACCCGCCCGATCAGCACGAAGACCGGCGCGATGCCGAGGAGCACCACGTAGAGCGGCAGGATATTGAAGAAGCCGAGCTGGTGCGTCAGCAGGACGAAGCCGACCATGGTCTGGATCGGATCGGCGAAGAATCCACCGGCATTGTGCCACTCGAGGAGCAGGGGGTTGTCGAGCACCAGGGCGGTGCCGGCGATCATGCCGAGGGCGAGAGCCATCGTGGTGATCTGAGCACGGTACACCTCGATGGTGCGCGACATCAGTCGCAGCACGGTCTTCAGGCGCGGCTCCGGGCTGCCGTCGCGGTTGCGCGTGGCGATCCCGATCGACCAGCCGGCCAGGAACACGAACAGCTCGGCCGCATCCGAGATGCCGTACTGTGAATAGGTGTAGCGCTCGAAGGTGTTGCCGGGGATGTGGTTCACGAAGATCGTGACGAGGGCGAGACCCCGCCAGAAATCCACCGCGTTCGGTTCGCGCATCGGGTCTCCGCACTCCGGCAGCTCGAAAGGACAGGCGTTGGGCGCGCTGGACGTCGCGGCCGCGCTGCAAGGGCCGGTCCTGATACGGCGCCCTCGCGGTTCTGCAAAGGGCAACCTTCGCCGAGATCGAGCCTGAGGTCCGACGATGCCGTCGGCCAGGTCGCGGCGCGTCGCGCGCCACGCCGGGCGGCCGGGTCGCATCGCACGGGCGGTGTGGCATAAATACCGGCGACGTCGCGGGGCCTCGGACCTATGGTGGGCCTCGTTCGATACGTTGCGGAATCATCCATGCAGACCCCCGTCGCCGGCGACGCCGCGCCGATCCCGACCGGAGTGCCGGGCCTCGACGAGATCCTTCACGGCGGCTACGCGGCCCAACGCGCCCACCTCATCGAGGGGCGGCCAGGCAGCGGCAAGACCACACTCGGACTGCAGTTCCTCCTCGACGGCCTGAAGCGGGGCGAGCGTGGCCTGTACATCACGCTCTCGGAGAGCCGGCGCGAGCTCCTGTCCGTCGCCGAGCGCCATGGCTGGTCCCTGGACGGCATCGAGATATACGAGTTGGTGCCGCCCGAACTCAGCCTGGATTCCGAGCAGCAGCAGAGCCTCATCCATTCCTCCGACCTCGAACTCGGCGAGACGGTCCGGATGGCCCTGGCCGAGATCGAGCGCGTGAATCCGGTCCGAGTGGTGTTCGACAGCCTGTCGGAGATTCGCCTTCTGTCGCAGGGTTCCCTGCGCTACCGGCGACAGGTGCTGGCGCTGAAGAGCTATTTCCTGCTCAACGACGCCACCGTACTGATGCTCGACGACCTCAGCTCCGAAGACGACGACCTCAACCTGCACTCGATCAGCCACGCGGTGCTGCGGCTGGAGCAAGTGACGCCGACCTACGGGGCCGGGCGCCGCCGGCTCCACGTCATCAAGATGCGGGGTACGCCCTACGAGAGCGGCTACCACGACTTCGTGCTCAAGCGCGGCGGCGTGCGCATCTTCCCCCGACTCGTCGCGGCGGACCACCATGCCACGTTCGAGGCCGAGACGGTCGCCTGCGGTGTGCCGGAGCTCGACGCGGTCCTCGGGGGCGGCCTCGATCGAGGTACTACGAGCCTCATCATCGGCCCTTCGGGCGCCGGCAAATCCACCCTGGCACTCGGCTACCTCATGGCTGCGCTCGACCGCGGCGAGCACGGGCTCATCATCAGCTTCGACGAGACCGTCGGCATCCTGCAACGGCGCGCCACTGGGATCGGCTTCGCGATCGGCCCTCATATCGCGTCCGGCCGCCTGAGGATCGAGCAGATGGACCCGGCCGACATCTCGGCGGGCGACTTCGCCGGGCGCATCCGTGACGCGGTCGAGACCGACCAGGCGCGCGTCGTGATCATCGACAGTCTCACCGGCTACATGAGCGCCATGACAGGGCAGCCGCACCTCGTGCTGCAGATGCACGAGATGACCACCTACCTGAACCAGCAGGGCGTGGTGACGATTCTTGTGCTCGCCCAACACGGCATGGTGGGGCGGATGGAGGCACCGGTCGACCTCACTTACGTCAGTGACACCGTGGTGATGCTGCGCTTCTTCGAGGCAGGCGGCCATGTGCGCCGTGCCCTCTCGGTTCTGAAGAAGCGTACCGGCCCCCACGAGGACACGATCCGTGAGTTCCGGATCGACTCCCGGGGACTGCGGGTCGGAGCGGTCCTGAAGGATTTCCGCGGCGTGCTCACCGGCGTGCCGACATTCGAGGGCAGCCGCGCCGAACTCCTCGACGATCGGCCGCCGGCAGCCACGCAGATCACCGGCAGCCCGTCGGGATCCCATGGCGCAGCCTGAGCCTTTCGCCCTGATCCTGGCCCCTGGCGGTCGCGATGCGCGGGTTGCCGCGGCGATCCTGGCAGAGGTCGGCATCGCTTCGCGGATCAAAATCAGCTTGGCCGACCTCGTGGCGGACCTCGACGCGGCCGCCTGCGCGGTGATCACCGAGGAGGCGCTCCTGCATTCCGACCGCCGGGCGATCGCCGAATGGTCCGAGCGCCAGCCCCCCTGGTCCGACTTCCCCTTCATCCTGCTCAATCATCGCGGCGCCTCGCCCGACGAGCGCTTGAGCGGACTTCTCGGCAACGTCACTCTGCTGGAGCGGCCGTTCCACCCGGCGGTGCTCGCCAATGCCGTCCGCTCGGCCCTGCGAGCCCGACGGCGTCAATGGGAGGTGGCGGCCCATCTCGACGAGCGCCAGAAGACTCACGAGCGCCAGGCCCTGCTGATTCGCGAATTGCATCACCGGGTGAAGAACACGCTGGCGACGGTGCAGGGGCTTCTCGGCGCCACCGCGCGCTCGACCCACGACGTCGAGACCTTCTACCAGTCCTTCTCGAACCGGATCGTCTCCCTGGGTAAGACGCACACGCTGCTGACCGAGGATTACTGGCAGACCGCGCCGCTGCACGAACTGCTGGAGAACGAGCTCAGCCCTTACAACGACGCTCAGGGTCAGCGCATCCACCTCGACGGACCGGTCATCGAGCTGGCGGCCGACTTGGCCGTCCCGACCGGGATGGCCTTCCATGAACTGACCACCAATGCGGCGAAGCACGGGGCTCTCTCCGCGCCAGGCGGCCGGATTGCCATCGTCTGGAACGTCGTGCCCGGCGAGACCGGGCGGCGTCTGACCCTCGACTGGACGGAATCCGGTGGGCCTGCAGTGTCCCCTCCGAAGCGCAAGGGTTTCGGCTCCACCCTGCTGCAGCGCGTTCTGGCCCAGCAGTGCAATGCCACCGTGGCGATCGACTATGCGCAGAGCGGCCTGCACTTCCACATGGAGGCGCCCTTGCCCGAGGAGCGGCTCGTCCCGACCTACTGAGGGATCGCCGTCCGGACGCCCTCAGTCGAGATAGTCGCCGTACTTCTCGACGTGACGGGCAAGGCCCAGGCCGTGCTCGCGCACCAGGCGCTCGGCGCGCTCCGCATCCCGCGCTTCAAGGGCCTGGATGATCTCGACATGCTCCTTGATCGAGTTCGCAGCCCGATCGCCCTGACGCAGGGCGGTGTTGCGGATGCCGCGGACATGCATGAGCAGGTTGCTGGTGATGTCCTTGATCACGTCACAGCCGCCCAGGGAGATGATCTTCTGGTGGAAGCGGATGTTGGCGTCGGAGTACTCGTCCATATGATCGGTGGGACGCCCCTCGTAGAATTCGGGGAAGTGCACCCGCAGACAGCCGAGTTGTTCGTCGGTGGCATGCTCGCAGGCGAGCCGCGCGGCCATGCTCTCCAGCGCCGACCAGGCCTGGATCATGGCGACGATTTCCTTCTTCGACTTCTTGATGACGAAGACGCCGCGGCGGGCCTCGAACCGGACGAAGCCCTCCTGCTCAAGCACCGTAAGGGCTTCACGGACGGGCGTACGGCTAACGCCCAGATCCTGCGACAGCTTCCGCTCGTCGAGTCTGACCTCGTCGCGCTGGCTGTAGATGTTCATGTTGGTGATGGCTTCTTTCAGCGCATCATAGGCGAGCGCACGCAAGCTCGACGTCGCGGCGAGCGGCTTGATCTGAAAGGTCGTGGACTCAACCATGCTTACACCTGGAACGATCGCTAGGACGCTGACGCACCGCCAATTTGGCCTGGAACATGCCGAACCCGCTCCCGGAACACAAGGAAAGCTGAGCGATTGAGCCGGGACAAGATTTGAGTATCCCCCCTGCAACAACAACATAGCTGCGTCGACTCACTAAGCTGTGACGTCGAGCCGACCGCTCCTCTCACGCGGCACCAGCCGCTTTCGCTCGCTTCCAGCCAACGACCCGCCCGAAGGCGAAGCCTGGCGCGGGCTTACGCGCTTCGACCAGATCCGGTTTGACACTTGGTATTTGGTATGCCACCATTCTTGAACTGGCAACCGGGCGGTCGGGACTGGCAGCACTGCATCCAACACAATCCTCGGACCGGTTCATCTCGCAACGCACATGGAGCGCCGAGTGATCGATCCGGCGAAGACTGTTATCGTACGGCATCTCTCGGCCGAGGCCGGCTGGAAACCTGAGCCCACCAGAACTGAGTGTCAGGATTTCTAAAACACAGGTCGACGCCCCTGCTCCACTCTCGGGACGTTCCGGAACGCGCCCGCGTCCAACCCTGCCCGTCACGCTCGAACACGACCAAGAATGGCGCTCCATCCAACGAGAAGCGCCGAAACTGGAGGAAACACCATGGATAGAACCGCTGGCTCCGAATCCACGCAGGCCGTCCACGACGTCGCGACCGGCGTCGGTGTCACGTCCGATCATGCGGGTGAGCAGATCGACGGCTTCCACCTCGTCATCGACGCGCTGAAGCTCAACGGCATCGACAACATCTACGGCGTGCCCGGCATTCCGATCACCGATCTCGGCCGCCTCGCGCAGGCCGCCGGCATGCGCGTCATCTCCTTCCGCCACGAGCAGCACGCCGGCAACGCCGCCGCGATCGCGGGCTTCCTCACCAAGAAGCCCGGCATCTGCCTGACCGTCTCCGCGCCCGGCTTCCTCAACGGTTTGACGGCGCTGGCCAACGCCACCACCAACTGCTTCCCGATGATCCTGATCTCGGGCTCCTCCGAGCGCGAGATCGTCGATCTCCAGCAGGGCGACTACGAGGAGATGGACCAACTCGCCATCGCCAAGCCGCTGTGCAAGGCCGCCTTCCGCGTGCTGCACGCCGCTGACATCGGCATCGCCGTTGCCCGCGCCATCCGCGCCGCCGTCTCAGGTCGCCCAGGCGGCGTCTATCTCGACCTGCCCGCCAAGCTGTTCTCCCAGGTCATGGACGCCGAGGCCGGCGCCAAGTCCTTGGTCAAGGTGATCGACGCTGCTCCCGCGCAGCTGCCGGCCCCGAGTGCCATCACCCGTGCGCTCGACGTGCTCAAGGGCGCCAAGCGTCCGCTCATCGTCCTCGGTAAGGGTGCAGCCTACGCCCAGGCCGACGAGGAGGTCCGCAACCTCGTCGAACGCAGCGGTATCCCCTACGTGCCGATGAGCATGGCCAAGGGCCTCCTCCCCGACACCCATCCGCAATCGGCCGGCGCGGCCCGCTCCCTCGTCCTGAAGGAGGCGGACGTCGTCCTTCTGGTCGGTGCGCGCCTGAACTGGCTGCTCTCGCATGGCAAGGGCAAGACTTGGGGCGCCCCCGGCTCGAAGAAGTTCATCCAGATCGACATTGAGCCGAAGGAAATGGACTCGAACGTCGAGATTGTCGCTCCGGTGGTCGGCGACATCGGCTCCTGCGTCACCGCTCTCCTCGACGGCATGGGCCAGAACTGGCAGGCGCCCCCCGCGGCCTGGACCGATGCGATCCGGACCAAGAAGGAGGAGAACCTCGCCAAAATGGCCTCGAAGCTGAAGAAGAACTCGGCTCCGATGGACTTCCACGGAGCGCTGGGCGCACTCCGGACCATCATCAAGGAGCGGCCCGACGCAATCCTCGTCAACGAGGGCGCCAATACCCTCGACCTCGCCCGCGGCATCATCGACATGTACCAGCCGCGCAAGCGCCTGGATGTCGGCACCTGGGGCATCATGGGCATCGGCATGGGCTTCGCGGTGGCGGCTGCCGTCGAGACCGGTAAGGCGGTCCTCGCAGTGGAAGGCGACTCGGCCTTCGGCTTCTCCGGTATGGAGGTCGAGACGATCTGCCGGTACGATCTGCCGGTCTGCATCGTGGTCTTCAACAACAACGGCATCTATCGCGGCACCGACACCGATCCCACCGGCCGCGATCCCGGCACCACGGTGTTCGTGAAGGACTCGCGCTACGACAAGATGATGGAGGCCTTCGGCGGCGTCGGCGTCCACGTCACGACGCCGGACGAGCTCTCCCAGGCGGTCAACGCGGCGATGGATTCGGGCAAGCCCACCCTGATTAACGCCGTGATCGACCCCGCCGCCGGCACCGAGAGTGGCAACATCGGCAGCCTGAACCCGACGAGCACAGTGGTTCGCAAGAAGACCCCCTGATCTGACGGAAAGCGGCACCTCCGGAGATCGGCTTCGTCTCCGGAGGCACGGCGCGGCCTACCCTGGGGGCTCCGCACGCTCCGGCCAGGGGGGCGCCGTCAACGCCGCGCGGGAGGGCCTCCTCCCGCTATCGTCGTTTCGCCGAATGCCCGCGCTGAAGTCTCCCGGATAGGTGAGCCTGTGCCATGAAAGCCCTCGAAGGCGTCAAGATCCTCGACTTCACGCACGTCCAGTCGGGCCCGACCTGCACGCAGCTGCTGGCCTGGTTCGGCGCGGACGTGATCAAGGTCGAGCGGCCGGGTGTGGGCGATGCCACGCGTCAGCAGTTGCAGGACATCCCCGATGTGGACAGCCTGTATTTCACGATGCTGAACCACAACAAGCGCTCGATCACCCTCGACACCAAGAATCCGAAGGGCATTGAGGTACTGTGGCGCCTGATCGGCGAGTGCGACGTCCTCGTCGAGAACTTCGCCCCCGGTGCCCTCGCTCGGATGGGCCTGACCTGGGAGGCGATCCACGTCGCCAACCCGCGCATGATCCTCGCGTCGGTGAAGGGATTCGGCCCGGGCGCCTACGAGAACTGCAAGGTCTACGAGAACGTGGCGCAATGCGTCGGCGGTGCTGCCTCCACCACGGGGTTCCGCACCGATATCCCGATGGTGACGGGGGCCCAGATCGGCGACTCCGGCACCGGCCTCCATCTGGCGCTGGGCATCGTCACAGCCCTGTACCACCGGACTCAGACCGGCCTCGGCCAGCGCGTCGACTGCGCCATGCAGGACGGGGTGCTCAACCTGTGCCGCGTCAAGCTGCGCGACCAGCAGCGCCTCGAGCGCGGTCCCTTGCCGGAATACAGCCAGTTCGGCGAGGGTATCCCGTTCGGCGATTCGGTGCCGCGCGCCGGCAATGATTCCGGGGGTGGCCAGCCGGGCCGTATCCTCAAGTGCAAGGGCTGGGAGACCGACCCGAACGCCTACATCTACTTCATCACGCAGGGAGCTGTGTGGCCGCAGATCTGCGACGTCATTGGCGAACCCGCTTGGGCGACCCATCCCGACTACGCCACACCGAAGGCTCGCCTGCCGCACCTGAACGAGATCTTCACCCGCATCGAATCCTGGACGATGTCGAAGACCAAGTTCGAGGCGATGGAGATCCTCAACGCTCTGCACGTGCCGTGCGGCCCGATCCTCTCCATGAAGGAGATCGCGGAGGACGAATCCCTACGCAAGTCCGGCACCGTGGTGGAAGTCGATCACCCCACCCGCGGCAAGTACCTGACGGTGGGCAATCCCATCCGCCTCTCGGCGAGCGAGACCGAAATCACCCGGTCGCCCCTGCTCGGCGAGCACACCGAGGAAATCCTTTCCGAGGTCCTCGGCTACTCGGAAGCCGAGCGCCTCAAGATCGCCGAGTCCGGTGCCATCGGCTCAGTCCGGAAGATCGCCGCCGAGTAGTCCCGTCCTTCAACCCGGTTTCTCCTCCCAACTCGCGCGGCCTCGATCCCTCGACGCCGCGCTTCCTTTTGGGAGGACTGCTCCTCGGAACGGTCGAACGACTCAGGCGATGCCGGCGAAGCGGCCGTGGCCGGCACCCGCAACGATCTCGTTGTGGCCCTCGACGGACCCGCTGTCCTGCGACTGCCAATCGGCGAGCTTGATCACCAGCACGACCTGCAGGGCGATGAGGGCGAAGGTCGTTACGAGGATGGATGCGAGCACGGGCGGCCTCCTGACGGCATATTGCGGTGCAGTTTTCTCATGCTGCACTGCAAATGAACAGGTGGCCGCCAGTAATTTTCCTTGACGCCGCGCCTTTGTGAACGCGGTCAGGTCGGTGGTTCAGGCGCTGCGTCCTCGCCCCAGGCACCCAGGGTGCATGCCCCGTTGATCCGGAGGGCCTCGCCGGTGTCCACGGTCGCCCCCGCCGACGAGAGCACATCCAGGGCGGTCAGCACCCGATGCACGATCGGGTCCGCCTCGGCGAGCATCGGCGCGAGACTGGCGAGGCGCCCGTTCTCGAGATGCGCGAGCACCCGCCCGGTCGCGTGATCGGCGAAGCGGATGATGGTCATCCGGCGCAGGCAATCCCGCAGGAAGCGCATCGCCCCGAGCGTTTCAGGGGGAGGAACGCCGACATAGACCGCCTCCGGATCCCGAGCCTGGATGTTGATCGCTTGATAACGGTCGATGTCCAGCAGGACCTGAACGTCGAGAATGTTCATGATCCCGTTCGTCCCGAACGCGACAGTGCGGGGCCGCTGGCCCTCTGGCACACTGTTGTCGAGGAACTCGAAATGGACCTCCTTGTCGGGCCGCAGCACCCAGGTGAAGAAGAGCCGCGGCATGCCCGTATAGGCCTCAACATTGTGCGCCAGCAGGTCCTCCACCGCCTTGTAGCGGCCGAACTGCTCGCCGCGCTTCCAGGCTCGCTCCACCGTGGCGTCCGGCGGCGTGATCATGAATTGCATGTAAACCTGATGTCCGAAGCGGGTGAGGAGTTGGCTCCCCATCTCGGTGCCGGGATTGACCGCGAAGCTGTCGAAGCGGAAGCGGTCGATCAGGAGGTGGGAGATGCGCCCGGCATCCGCCTTGCGCGCCATGTAGCCGTCGAGCTTGCGGTCGACGATCTCGACCTCGTGGCCGGTGAGCGGTCCGGCGTAGCGTCGCGCCGGACCCAGACTGTCGTAGTCGAGCAGGAACTTGCGCCAGACGTCGGGGGTGATCAGCGCGAAGTCCAGCCAGTCGAGCCCCAGGGCCTCGACCAGTGCCCGCTGGTAGGGCCGGATCGTGCTCTTGCCAGATGCGGAGGAGCCCTTGACGTTGAGGATCACCGGGGTCGGCTGTGCCTCCAGGCGGACGTAGCCATGGCGCGCCACGATCTCCTGGATCCAGGGCTCGATCATCTCGCCCAGGGCGCGGCTACCATAGCCGTTCGACACGAGGGTGCCGGCCAGCCTGCCGAGGAGCACCCGGTCGCGAATCAGGAAGCCACGGCGGCCGATGAGACTTGCGACCACGCAGCGAAGCGCTGCACAGGCCGCTGCTGAGAGGGAATCGCCGGTTGCGATCGCCCGAGCCTGCCAAGCCTCGAGATGGTGCTCGGCCCGGCTCGCCGGGTCCCATCTCTCCTGCACGTGAGGGTTCGTCCTCCGATCGCGCAGGCGCCAGAAGCGAAGCCAAGACGCCGGCTCCGTGACCTTGGCACAGAGATGACGCTCGTCCAGCATCGCGGCAATCTCGCTGTCCAAGAGCGCGGCGGCGGTGGAGCAAATCTCCGCATGGCGGGCGGCGATCTCCCGGGCATGATCCGAGATGCCCTCGCGCAGGATGGTCGAGACGATCGCGCGGAAATTCACGCCGAGATCGCCGTAGGTCTGTCCCATCGGAACGGAGAGATCCGCCATTACCCGGATCAGGACCTCGTGGACCACCAGTCGCTCGGGGCGGAAACGGACGACCTGAGTCAGCGGTAGCCCGCTGACATCGCTCATCTCATAGGCGTCGGCGAGATGAGTCTCGACGTTCTCGGCGCGGAAGACGGTGGCCAATGGAAGGATCGAACGTGGCAAGCTCGATTCGATGCCGGGATTCCAGGGGCCGTGGACGTCGGCATCGACGACCTGCGGCGGGTTGGCCAGGGCATGGCTGGTCATGCCGAAGCACTCCGCTGTCCGCGTGGGCCGGACCGCCTGAAATCCTCGCCCGGATGTCTCTGAGGCGCGTATACTCAGGCGGCCTGGGGTTCCTCGATCGCCTCGAGACGAAGTTGATACTGGTCGCCCCAGAGGTCGGCTGCCTTGCCGTACCAAGCCGCATCGAAGTACTTGCGGCAGCAGAACTCGCTGGTCCAGATGCAGACCGCGATCAGGCGACCGTCGACCACTTTCACGTGCCGACTGATCAGCCCGCTCGTGATCCCGGTCGACGGGCACATGTCGATGCTGGTCATCCCATAGCTATTCTCGCCGCTGAAGATCACCGGGCAGTCGAGGATTGCCAGGAAACGCATGGGGATCACTCCTTCAACTCCCTCATCGCGGATGACGGCACCTTGCCGAAGCCGCGAACGATCATTGGTGCCAGCTCTCTTGAGCCAGCTTTGCTCTGCCCCACCCACCGTCGAGCGAGGCTAAAAAATCTGAGTTCAAACGCATTCCGCGTCAAGATTTGGGCACCGCAAAAGATTCCGGCTCAAAACCACAGGACTCCTTCGCAGTGCAGAATCCGAGCGTCGAACGTTTCTACACGAACTTCGCCGATCGATGACGGTTCCGATCTCAACCAAGGTCTGTCATGGGGCGGTCGATGCGTGTGGAGCTTCGGCAACACAATCCCAGATACTCTGGATCGAGTGCAGGCAGAGGCCGTCCATGATGGCGATGTGGTTGGTCTTGTGCGCGCAGAAAAGTTGCAGCCGGTCCGCCGGCGGGGTTCGCACGTCGGCAGTGACGAATTCCGGCGTGGTCAGCATCCAGACCAAACTGTCGAGAGTCTCCAGCCCCTTGTCGGACATGGAGCGGAAGATTTCCCGCTCCGTGAGTATTCCGATGAAGGAGGCAGTCTCGTCGCAGGCTCCGTCCACGACGATCAAAGCATCGACGTCCGGTGCCGAGAGGAGGCGCATCGCTTCGCGCACGGACCGGTCCATACGGATGTGGCGCACGCGCGAGGCTTGACTGCCAGGCTTCTGGCTCGCGCTCATAGCGCCGATCCTCCGAACTCGTGACGTCTTGCGAAGAAAGCCTGGTATACAGAATTTCAGCTGTCAACGCGCTCATTGAAATATCGTGCAGAAACACGCGACAGATCCGCTGATTTGTCGTTCACGCCTCCCACCTCAAAGCGGCTCAGCGACGACGACCGAGGCGGGCCGACCACATATTTCATCGGCGGGCATGCTGCGTCACAGCAAGAAATTCTATAATCGACGCTCCTGGACCCATAGCCCTACCGTTCGCCCACCTTTGCGACGCATCAAGCTCGTGCGCCACACCATCTTTGCCGATCGGCATTATCGCGCACCTCCCCGACGGGCAGGGACGGTCAAATTCATGGCGGACAAGCGGGAATTCACGCGCGGCCTTCTCCCAGGCCAATAGACGAAAGGACCAGATCACCGCCCGGCGCAGATCGGTCACCGGCTCGGCGAATCCTTCGCACCTCATCGGGAGGTGGCGCTGCAATCGAGCCGTATGACTTGCAGAATAGCTGAAGAACGGCCGGCCAGGGCTGGAGACTGCGTCGAAATCTGGTGGCTACGCTGCATTGCGGGATCGATTTATTGGGAACCAACTCTTGACGATCGGTTCGACGCAAGAGAGGCTGGTATTCCACATACCAAGCCGGCGACAAGTCCGGCGGCCAACGGCCCCTGTGCGCAGCATCGGACGCAGAGCCGATCGCGCACTCATTTCAGCAAGAGCCTAACGGAGGAAAAGCCATGTCGAGGGCGGAAACCACAACCGAGCGCGTATCCGACAGTTATCGATGGGGACAGCTCGTCATCGGCGTCATCTGCATGGTGATGATCGCCAATCTGCAATACGGATGGACGTTCTTCGTCCCTGACATCCAAAAGAAATTCGGCTTCGATCGCGCGGCGATCCAATGGGCCTTCACCCTGTTCGTTCTGTTCGAGACCTGGCTCGTTCCCGTCGAGGGCTGGTTCGTCGACAAGTACGGCCCGCGGGTGGTGGTGCTGTTCGGCGGCCTGCTGTGCGGCATCGGCTGGGTGGTCAACTCTTACGCCACCTCGTTGAACATGTTCTATCTTGGCCAAGTCATCGCCGGTATCGGTGCGGGTGCGGTCTACGGCACTTGCGTCGGCAGCGCCCTGAAATGGTTTCCCGACAAGCGCGGGCTGGCGGCCGGCATCATCGCGGCCGGCTTCGGCGCCGGCTCGGCCCTCACCGTCGCACCGATCCAGTGGATGATCGCCGATCACGGCTTCCAGGCCGCGTTCTTCAACTTCGGCATCGGTCAGGGTCTCGTTGTCTGCGCACTGGCGTTCTTCTTCACCTCGCCGAAGAAGGGGCAGGTTCCGGAGGCTGCCGCCAACACGAACATCATCCAGACCCGGCGCAACTACACTCCCGGTGAGGTTGCCCGGCAGCCGATCTTCTGGCTGATGTACTTCATGTTCGTCATCGTGGGCGCCGGCGGCCTGATGATCACCGCCAACCTGAAGCCCATCGCTGCCGATATTGGTGTCGACAAGGTGCCCGTCACGATCATGGGCATCACCATGGTCGCCATCACCTTCGCGGCCACCATCGATCGCGTGCTCAACGGTCTGACCCGCCCGTTCTTCGGCTGGGTCTCGGACAAGATCGGTCGTGAGAACACCATGTTCGTCGCCTTCGCGATGGAAGGCTTCGGCATCTACATGCTCTACCTCTGGGGTCATGATCCGCTGTGGTTCGTGCTGCTCTCGGGCTTCGTGTTCTTTGCATGGGGCGAGATCTACTCTCTCTTCCCCTCGACCTGCACGGATACCTTCGGCACCAAGTTCGCCGCGACCAATGCGGGCCTGCTCTACACTGCCAAGGGCACCGCCGCGCTTCTGGTCCCAGTCGCGAACTACCTGCAGCAGGCGACCAACAGCTGGGATGGCGTCTTCCTGGTGGCCGCCGGCGCAAACATCCTCGCCTCGCTCCTCGCCATCGCGGTGCTGAAGCCCTGGCGCAAGCGCGTCGTGGCGCAGGCGCTTGCCGTCTCCGACGAGACTAAGCCGGCCCCCCGCATCGTCGCGGCCTGACGGCCTAACGAAGCGATCGAAGAAGACCCGCGGGGGCCGGACGCCAAGTCCTGGCCCCCGCGCCCGTTTCAGCCTCGCCCGATCGCCTCGCAGGAGACCTCCGATGCCACCGACCTGGCGCCCGATGCACACGGCCCCGCGATCCGTCGCCCGAATCTGGCTCAACCACGTGACCCTCGGACCGATCCTGGCGGAGGGCCGACCCGGACGCTGGTACGCCCCGAGCGCGGCGCGCCAAGTCTGGCGCTGGTACCGTCCGGCCGAGCCGGACGCCCTGGAGCCCTTCAGCGGTTGGTTGCCCTACGAAATGCTCGTGGTGAAGGAGATAGGCACGGCGCCGATGGACGATTCGCTTTGCGGCCTTCCCGAATCTTTTCGCGCTGCAGGGCCGCGATTCCGGGCCGCCCCCTCGAGGGATGAAACGACCAAATCAGATGATTTTCCGCCATCAACGTAGCGAGGGCTGAGCCGTTCATCGCTCGACGCGGGAGCGAACCCGAGGCATCACAGCAGAATCATGCTCGTGCGGAGCCGTCGGTCTAGAGGGGACCGAGAGCTTGGCCGCTATCCTATCCGTTCGCATTCTGCGCCCGCGCGAGTAGCTCGATCATTGCGATACGCGGTCGATCGTACTTGCATCGGCGATTACCCAATTCAGGCCTGGAATTTCATCACCGTGGAGCGGAGACCGCTCCTGAACTTCGCTTTTCACATCAGGAATGCGATTGCGACGCGCTTTGGCTTGAAGGCCATCGGTGGCTTTTCCAGAAAATAGCGGGTCTATATTCAGGACGGAGACCGGCTGGATTCTTCCTCGTGGAACACAGCGCTCTGGACATGCTGGTCCTGACTGAGCGGGATCGCCGCCTCGACGTCATGATCTGTCCGGCGACCTCCGGTCACCGCCTCACGGTCACCTCGTCGGTCGTCGTCCACAATGCTTTCGGTCGAGCCTATCTGGCGCCGGTCGGGCTGATCCATCGCCTGATCATCGATACAGGATTGCGGCGTTTGGGGATGTCTCTCGAGCCTCGCGGAGTTCGTTCCAGCGGGTAGCCCTTCACCGGGCACAGTTTGAAAAGCCCCTGCCGCCGAGCGAGCGTGATGGCATAGGGCGGTTCGCCGATCGAGGCTCCTACGCCGCCACCCCGTCGTCCCAGGTCAGCGTACGGCCACCCCCGCGTTCGGGCGTGAATCGTGATCCGACCGAAGATGCAGGCCTGATCCAACGAGAAACGGCGCGCCTCGCGGCGCGCCGTCATGGTTTTCGTCTCGGCCCGTCCGAGGACGGACCGCCTCACTTGGCACCTCAGACGGCGCGAGCCTGATGCAGTTGCTCGATCTGCTGCTGGGTGTAGCCGAGATCGAGAAGGACCTCGTCGGTGTGCTCACCGAGCAGCGGCGAGGCCTTCACCTCGACCTGCATGTCGGAGAACTTGATCGGGCTGCCGACAGTCAGGTACGAGCCGAGCTTCGGGTGCGGAACCTCGACGACGGTGCCGCTGGCGCGCAGCGACGGGTCGTTGGCGATCTCCTTCATCGACAGCACCGGCGAGCACGGGATGTCGAACTTGCGCAGGATGTCCACGGCCTCGAACTTGGTCTTGTCGGCGAGCCAAGCCTCGATCGTGCCGAAGATGTCCATAATCTTGTCCTGGCGCGCACGGGCGGTGCTGTAGGCCGGGTCGTTCTCCCATTCTGGCTTGCCGATCGCCTTGCAGATCGGGGCCCAGGCATGGCCCTGGATCGTGAAGTAGATGTAGGCGTTCGGGTCGGTCTCCCAGCCCTTGCACTTCAGCACCCAGCCCGGCTGGCCGCCGCCGCCCGCGTTGCCGCCGCGCGGCACCACGTCCGAGAACTCGCCGTGCGGGTACTGGGGGTATTCCTCGAGGTAGCCGAGAGCATCAAGGCGCTGCTGATCCCGAAGCTTGACGCGACAGAGGTTGAGCACCGAATCCTGCATCGAGACGGCGACTTTCTGGCCCTTGCCGGTCTTGTTCTTCTGGTGAAGCGCCGTGAGGATGCCGATGGCGAGATGCATGCCGGTGTTCGAGTCGCCGAGCGCGGCGGCACTGACGGTGGGCGGGCCGTCCCAGAAGCCGGTGGTCGAGGCCGCACCGCCCGCGCACTGCGCGACGTTCTCGTAGACCTTCAGATCCTCGTAGTGGTGGCCGTCCGAGAAGCCCTTCACCGAGGCGAGGATCATGCCCGGATTGAGTTCCTGGATGCGCGACCAGGAGAAGCCCATACGGTCGAGGGCGCCGGGGCCGAAATTCTCGACCATGACGTCAGACTGCTTGATCAGGTTCTCGAGGACTTCCTTGCCCTCGGGGGTCTTGGTGTCGAGCGTCAGGGAGCGCTTATTGGAATTGAGCATGGTGAAGTAGAGCGCGTCGGCGTCCTCGACGTGGCGAAGCTGCGTACGCGTCACGTCGCCGGCCCCAGGGCGCTCCACCTTGATCACGTCAGCGCCGAACCAGGCCAGGAGCTGCGTGCAGGCCGGGCCTGCCTGGACGTGGGTGAAATCGATGATCTTGATACCCTCGAGCGGCTTGCTCATCGTGGCGTTCTCCCTGTTGGCTTAGACGATTGTCGAAGTTCGAGGCTTGCCCGGTCGGTCCGGGTTCTGGGTTGGCCGAGGTCCCGTCGAGCGAGATTCCGGCGGCGTGTCGCGCGTCGCCCTCAGGCGACGCGGGATTCGAGGTCCGCCAGACGGCGGCGCATGTCGCGCTCGTCGTTCCAGCGCTGGGTTTCGTCGCGGATGATCGCGGCGATGCCCGTGACGGCGTCGTCAGGGCCGTGGATCAGCCCGACCGTGAAAGCGATGGAGAGCGTGTGGCCGTCCTTGTGAATGGCCGGCACCCTCAGGACGTCGGCGCCATACTTGGTCACTCCCGTCTGCATGGTCTTGGCATAACCATCCCAGTGGCGCCGGCGCTGCCGCTCCGGCGTGATGAGGTCGAGAGACTGCCCGATCGCCTCCGCCGCCGTGTAGCCGAAGATCCGCGTCGCGGCGGGATTCCACACGGTGATCGCACCGTTGGGGTCCGACACCACGACGGCATCGCCGGCCGCCGCCACGAGGGCGCCAAAATCGATCGGGCTCGTCATGCGCTGACCCTTAATCTCCCTGCCCGTGCCGCGGATGTCGTCTCCGCTGCCCGCTTCATCGACCGGGTGGGCTCGAAGCTGGAGTCGGATGATGCTCATCCACCGGCATGGAACATTCCTCTCCTTGTCGGTCAGGCCGGAGCCTGTCG
Source organism: Methylobacterium sp. Leaf104 (assembly GCF_001422885.1). GTDB lineage: Bacteria > Pseudomonadota > Alphaproteobacteria > Rhizobiales > Beijerinckiaceae > Methylobacterium. Next base: position 179,825 of record NZ_LMMZ01000039.1, read on the forward strand.
GTGGCGTCGCGAGGACTTGGTTTTTTCGGTGTCACAGTCGTTGGTATTTGGTATGCCAACGACTGTGAGGTGTCAACTCGCGGTGCCATCATCAACCGGCGAAGGGAGCTTGAGCCCGGGTGACGGCGTTCTCGAATCAGACCGGCACGTCGCGGATAAACGAGAACCGGCAGCGGGAGGCACAATGGGTCCAGGCCCGAGCATCACGATCACGCAGATCGAAGGCTATAAGTTCGCGATCGATTTTGGCGGGATCCTCCCTCATCTGGTCGTCGACGAAGCCGTTCCGATCGGCAAAGGCGAAGGCCCGTTTCCCGAACAGCTTCTCGTCTCGGCGGTGACGAACTGCCTGTGCGCCAGTCTCGTCTTCGCCCTCGGCAAGTACAAGCAGGAAGCCGGCGGCATCCGGGCCGAGGCGCATTGCGAGGTCACGCGCAACGCCGAGAACCGGCTGCGCATTACGGGCATCGCAATCTCCATCAGCCTCGGGGCGACCGCCGACGCCGTGCCACGCATTGACCGGGTGCTGGAGCAGTTCCAGCGCTTCTGTACCGTCTCCGAGAGTGTGCAGGCCGGCATTCCCATCGCGGTCTCGGTCCGCGACGGCGCCGGCACGCTTCTGACCTGAGCCTCCCATCTCGTTCAAGGAAGGATCTGCCATGACGACAACGCCCGAAGCGTCCGGCCACCACGCACCCCTCGCGCACGAGCCGGAAGACCTTGCCCGCCTCTTCAACGAACGCGCCAACGCAGGGGATGTGGAGGGGTTGGTTGCCCTCTACGAACGTGACGCGGTGCTGGCCGCCGGCAAGGTCGTGGCCACGGGGCACGCCGAGATCCGGCAATTCTATGCGGATCTCCTGGCGCGCAAATCCGATTTTCCGGCCGCCGAGACCCTTCCGGCGATCCGGAGCGGTGATCTCGCCATGACCTTCGCACGATTGCCGAACGGGACGATCTCGGCGGAGACCGCACGGCGCCAGGCCGACGGCGGATGGCGCTGGCTGATCGACCAATTGAAGATCAAGCCGCTTCAGGCGGACAAGGTCGACTGACGGCCGGCCACCCTTTGAAAACTCCTAATAAGCAGAATTCCGCATGATAGATCCGCGACTCGCCGGCCGGCTCGCCTTCGCGCACCGGCTCCCCACGCGGGAACCCCTGTCCTCAGGCCGACACGCCCTCGGCCTGTTCGCTCAGCGCGACGCGATCCTCGTGGTGCCGGAGGGGATCGAACCGCGCCGGCCGACACCCCTCGTGGTTCTGTTCCACGGCGGAGGCGGCAGCGCGGAGAAGATCCTCCCGATGCTGGAGGCGCATGCCCGGGCGCGGGGCTTCCTGCTGCTCGCACCCCAATCGTTGTTTCCGACCTGGGACCTCGTGATCGGCGGGCACGGGCCCGACCGGGAGCGTGTCGACGAAGCGCTGGCCGAGGTCAGCACCCGCTATCTCCTCGATCCGACGCGACTGGTCTTCGCGGGCCATTCCGATGGCGGCAGCTACACGCTCTCTCTCGGCCTCGCCAACGGACACGTGGTCACCCATCTCCTTGTCTCCTCGGCCGGATTCCTGTCCGTTCATCTGCAATCGGGCGCGCCGCGCATCTTCCTCTCTCACGGCACCCGCGACGAACAGATTCCGATCGACCGAAGTGCGCGGGTCCACGTCGCCCAGTTGCGGGAGGCCGGCTACGCGGTCACCGCAGTCGAGTACGACGGCCCGCACGCCTACGATCCGGCGGTCGTGGCACGGGGTGTGGACTTCGTCCTGGCCGAGACCGACCCACCCGACTCGGCCGACTGAGCAACGAACCACCGAAGGCGGAAGGCGCCCCGAAACTACCTCTCCGGGACGGTCCACGGCGGTCCGAGGCCCCGGACACGGGCATCGACACCGAAGATTCTTAACGGTCCCGACCTACGCTGATCCCTCTTACGGGGCGTGTGGATCGACCTTCACGCCCCGCGTCGTTGCGCGATCGGTGGAGGTTCGAGCTTGGTACGGTGTGGCAGCTCGACTCGGCGGATCGTTGCGAGGCGGATGTCGGCCGCACTGGTCCTTGCGAGCTTCGCGGTGATCGACGCCGGTAAAGCCTCCGCCAATTCGAAACGTCCGGACAGTTCCAGCGACCGTCGCAACCCATCGGGGCCGATCCTCGCCGGCGGGCCGGCCTTCGCTCCGTTCGCCTACCTCCGCTTCTGCCAAAGGGCGCCGCTGGACTGCGCCCCGGATGGACGGGACGAACCGCTCGAACTCACGCCGACGCGGCTGAAGGAACTTGCCCTCGTCAACGAGACTGTGAATCGGCGCATCGCTCCCAGAGCGGGCTTGCCGGAGGCCGGCGCGTGGTCCCTGACCGCCCGACAAGGGAACTGCAACACCTACGCCCTGCAGAAGAGGCACGAACTCCTCGCGCGCGGCTGGCCGATCGGGGCCTTGTCCCTGGCCGTGGTCGTGACGCCGGAGGGCGTCGGACACCTCGTCCTCGTCGTCCGGCAGGCATCCGCAGACCTCGTCCTCGACAACCTGCACCCGGACATCCGCGCCTGGACGCAGACGAACTATCATTGGAGCAAGATCCAGGCGGCTGGAAACCCGGATCTCTGGCTCGACATCCCGGCATCGGCCCGGCGGATGGCTCTCGGGCCGGCGCGCGGACGGGTCGCCGATGCGCGTGCCGAGTGACGGCGACTCCCGGGTCGGCCGCGTGCGGATGCATCTCCGGGTTCCCGGCCGTCCCTCAATGCGCCTTCAGAGCCAGGGTCGATCGGGCTTCTCGGCGATGCCCGGCATGCGGACCTCGATGCCGAACCGCTTCAACGCCTGCTGAAACTTCGTCTGCCACAGAACCGATACGCCCTTCGTCCGGCCGATGAGCTCGGCCTGCAGCGCCGGCTTCACCGACATGAACGTGGCCACGGTTTCGTCGATGAAGCGCCCCTCCATGAGATCGGCGAATTCGACGAGGGCGCGGTCGCGAAGATCGGGGGGCATCAGGCTGAAACGTTGCAGGATGAGACGGTTGCGCTGTGCAGCGAGCCATCCTTCCCGAGGTGCAAACGCATAGGAATTGCGCAGCTTCCGGTACGTGTCCTCGCTGACGCCGGTGCGATTGAGCTCGACCCAGGCCAGAGTCAGCCAGCCGAGCCCATCGCGCGGATAGCAGGCCAACAGATTCCGACTGCGCAGGTCGAGTTCGTCCATCGCCGCATCCATCGCGTCGAGGTCCGCCCGCTGCATGAGCGCACTCGCCAGTTGGGAGCGGACGATCAGCCAATGCCGCATCCGCCGCCGCGCGCAGGAGGGCGAGGCCTTGTCACGCCGGTTCGCCTGCGCCCTGAGCGCTTCGACGTCGAAATGATGCCCGCGCACGATCGACATCGCCGCCGAGGCGGCGTTGTCCGGGGCGATCGAGATGGCTCGAAGCTGAAACAGGGCCACCGCGACCGCGATGAGGCTGAGGCAGCGAATGAGTGCAGCGAGCGTGGCACCGGAGATCATGATTCGACGGTGCGCCCGGTCCATCATGCAATCGGTAGTCGACCGGGCGAAGGGCATCAAGCTGATCGCACCTCGACACACGATCGGGGGAGATCTTCACGGTTTCGGGCGACGAACAGGCAATGTCCCGTTCGCTCGGCCGCATCCGAGGGGCGGCGTGAGGCCGGATCGTCATGAACTCGCCTCGACCTCGAGAGTCCAGCGAGGCATGCTGCAACGATCTCCGCAGGCGGCTGATGTCCTGCCCTTTAATCAGATCTTTACGGCACATCGTTTCTATGAAGGCAGTCTAACCCGGTCCTGCGTGGGGTGCATGCGTGATGGAAGCCGCCGAAAAGCCTGTTCCGATGGACTCGCTCGACAAGGAGGCGGATCGGATCCGAAGCATTTTCAGCACCTCGTTTCCGCATTCGAGCGAAGATCTGAACCGTCTGATCCCGGAGAACTTCACCGATACCCTGGCTCGACGCGCGGAGCCCGCTGCCAAGGCGGAAACCGATGAGTTCGATTGGTCGATCACGCTGGCCAACATCGAGGCGATCGTCGATGCCAGTAACGCCAGCAAGGCCCTCGTGGCAGACGCCGAGCGGCGAGCGGAGATCGCGGAGGCCAAGGCCAAAGAGGCCATTCACTGGCTCAGGATCCTGCACGAAGCCGTGCTGAGAGGCATGCCAAGCCCGTCGACTTGAGGCAGGACACCGCTCGAACCCCGGGATGGATGGCTGTGGAGCGGTAAATCGATCGCCCGTGGAAGCCCGCATCCGGCGACCAGCCCCGCCTCTCGAGCCGAGGTCGTCGACGCCTGGCGCAAGGTTTCGAGCGATCGGGCACCCTTTGGTGGTGCCAGCGGACGGCAACCGATCTCATCCGAGAGTATGAGCGCCGTCGCCGGAGCCACCCGCGTCGTGCGCTCCGTCCCCCATATCATCAAATCCGAGCGTGCCGGGGCCGTCGCGCCTACGAGTCGCCGCGGTTCCCCCAGTGCCCGGTACCGGGATTGCGGCCAACCTGCGGATCGGACCGACGGGAGACGGCGCATGGGGTCCGCGCGCGCTTGCGTCGGATCAGGCCAGGGGTTGCGACCATCGGGTGGATGAATCGCGCGACGTTCCCGGCCACTATTCCGCGTGGCTCGACGGAGCCTGCCACTCGACACCGGCATGCTCGCGGATGTCGCCCGGCAGGCTGCCGGTGTCGGCGTCGCTCGCCCAGTCGCTCGGCTCCGCGACCTCGACGATCTCGTCCTCCGGATAGGCGGCCTCGAGGAAGAGCCGCGCCTCGCCCTCTGCCGCGGCCCGCACGGTCACCAGCGGCTTGGTCCCTGCGGCGGACCTGATCTTGGCAATGAACAGCTTCGTCATCGTGGTCTCCCGGAGCGATCCTGCCTCCTCACAGAGGGCAATCCCGGCAAAGAGCAAGGGAGCGGATCCGCAGCCGTGAAGTCGGTCTCGGCTGGCTCGATAGCCTGCCCAGGTCGGGGTCGACCATACAGGCCGTCAACCGAGCGACGGGCGTGCTGGTCCTTCGGCCACGGCGCGGCGGCTGCCCGGTCTTGAGCTGCGCCCGCCGAGGAGAGTCCGGCCGCGTCGCAACGAGTCTGAAACCTCCGCGGCGCCAAGCTGCCCGGCCGAAGATCGGCCCGGGGCGAGCGATCGGGCAGCGAGGGACATGGTTCAGACGTCGAAACGCCGCCTGTTCCTGGAACGGGTTTCCTGCCGGGCGTCCGGGGCGCCTCTCGGAGCCCTGGCCCTCGAGGCCGAGTTTACCCGTGAGAATGTCGAGACCGCCTGCCAAGCCCTGTCCTTGAAGCTCGTATCCCTCGTGGAGGTGGACGACGACGGCAATTACGCGTTCCGCATCACGCGGCCCGGTCTCCTCCTCCTCGATGGACAGGTCGAGGAAGCGGCGGCCCTGATCGACCGTGGCCTCGGGATCCGGAGGCTCGTGGTCCCTCCACCCTGGGGCCTCCTCGGCAGCAAGCTTCGTCCGGGCGGACCCGGGATGTCGCTGAAGGGAAGCGGTCCACGCGCCTACGCGACCCAGCTGATCCTGGCCGTGGCGTCCGGGCACGCGATCGTCCAAGGGGACGTCGTGCGCGGCAACGCCAACGCACCGCGCCTCGGATCCACCAGCGAACCGCGGCGATCCGAACGGCTCGGGACCTCGGCGCCGCTCCGGGATTGGGGCCGAACCAAGGACCGAGACCGCCCGGTCTGATCCCGGACGGCAGGCCGGACCCGCTGCCTTGAGACGCGTGCTCGTCCTTACCAAAGTCTCTCACGGAACGGTCGCCCGCCCGATCGGTTCGGCCCCCGTCGCGCGTCATGCCGTCGAGGCCATCGTCCCGATCGCGATCTCCCTGTGTGCGCGACTGCCTCGCATCACCGAGTGCCTGCCACGGGAGTCGCAGCGGCTTCGAACCCGTCCGGCGTGAGGGCCCTTCGTGCATCCCCATCCGGTCGCGATGCCGTCAGCAGCCTGGAACGTCCCAACCCGCAACCGACGAGGGCGGCGAAAACCACCGCGTAGCCCGGGATCTGGAGGGAGAAATCGACCATCGAATGCAGGGTGCCGAGGCCTCCGACGGCGAGCGCCGCAACGACGACGGACCGATCGCGCCCCCTGATGCGGCCGGCGCGCCAGATCGTGAGGGCGGCCCAGATCCAGAGCGCGCAGAGGACGGCCAGGACCGGCACACCCCACTCGACGGCAATCTCCAGGGGCGTGCTGTGGGCGATGTCCCAGACGCCGAACATACCGAGGACATCGCTGCGATAGGCGGGAAACGCCGCCTCGAACGACCCGGCTCCATGGCCGAGCCAGGGCCGTTCCCGCACCATCTCGAGAGCGATCCGATACATCTCCAGCCGGCCCGGATCGGCGAAGCCATGGGCTTGGATGCGAAGACCGACCTGGCCGCCCCAGATCTCGACCAGGGCGAGACAGGCGGCCATGCCGACGAGCGCGGCACGCTTTCGATAGCGCCGGAGGGTGACGTAGCTCGGAAGGAGACGAAAGAGGGTAAACAGTAGGGCGGCGACGGTGAGCAGGAGGCCGGCGCGCGAGCCGGTGAGTGTCACCGCCGCGAAGCAGGTGAGGCATCCGGCCAGGGTGGCTGCGCGCCAGAGGCGCCGACGGTGCCGCATCGAGCCGAACCAGGCGCGGAGCGCCAGGATGAGCCAGATGACCGCGACACTGCCGAAATAGGTCGCGGCCGTATTCCTGTTGACGAAGGGACCCGTCAGGTTCCCCACATACGCGACCTTCTTCACCCACAGCACCCGATCCGGCTCGATCTCGAGTAGGAGAATGCCGAAGCCTGCGTAGAAAAGGCCGGACCAGGCGACGACGTGGAGCAGCCGTTTGGCGGCTTCGCGGTCGGCTCCGATCGGCAGCGCCCGCAGCGCGGTGAGGGCGAACAGGAACGAGGGGCCAAGGGTTTCCCACGGCGGGGAAGCGATGCTCGAGGCTCGCGGACGTAGAATTCGGTCGATCTGCGGCGCGACGGTACGCCAGATCGGATCCGGCACCGTCCACCACGGGTCGGGCAGGAACTGCAGCAGAGTGACCACGCCGACGACCAGGATCGCCAGGACGATCCGGCCCGCCGATCGATGGAGGGAATCCGGCATCCGGCCCCATGGCGCAGTCAGGCAACTCACCGCGATCAGAACGAGGAACAGATGGGTCCAGAACGGCTCGATCGAGCCGAACGGGAGAGGCGCAGTTCCGACGACGACGAACAGAAGGCCCTGAGATCCTCGGTCGAGCGCCTTCAACACCTGTCAGGTCCTGGTTGCGGCACCCGGTGCAGCGAGGCGAAGTCCCATCACGTGACCTCGGCGTCCGGCACCGGATCCGTGCGGGTGCCCTGCACTGGCGCGATCGGATCGAATTCTGTCAACCCGACGGGAAGCCGGTCCCGATGCCCGAGATCGAGAAGGAGGACCGGATTGCGGCGATCCTTCGCGGACCAAGGGGTGAGCGCCCTCTGGCGTACCCAACTGAGCGCCCGTGCTCTCGGCCAAGCCCGCGAAATCGAAGAAGCCCGCCGCGGCCGAAGCCGGGCGGGCGTGGTTGTGAGACCTAACGGTTGATCGGGCGTCGACCTCAACCCGTGAACCCCACACCATCTGTGATCGATTCGCAGCAACAAAACGGCAACAGACGAAAAAATCCCGCCCAGGTTGCTCCGGGCGGGTGAAGGTGACGGCTCCCAGTCTTAGGGAGGCTCTTTGTAGACGATCGGCCCACGGAAAATCATCCGCCTGCGGCCCTCGCCGCAGTGGAACCCGTCAAGGTCGCGCCGATGTTCGAACCCGCGTGAGACAACGGCGAGGGCAGACCCTAACCGACGCGCTGGATTGGAAAATCAGTTCGGAAAATCGATGGTGCCCAGGGACGGAATCGAACCGCCGACACTGCGATTTTCAGTCGCATGCTCTACCAACTGAGCTACCTGGGCCTCGGCCGGTTCGCGCAAGCGGCACCGGCTGGAGCGGGGGTATAGGGGGTGGATTGCAGGCTGTCCAGCCTCGATCCGAAGAGATTTTTTCGGTCGATTTCGCCGACGGATCGACGCCCTCAGCCGTTTCGGTCCGATCGGGAACCGACGCCGTCGGCATCCTCGTCCTCGTCCTCCGCGGTCGGGATGACGTAGCGGTCGGTGAGCCAGCGCCCGAGGTCGATGTCGGCGCAGCGGGCGGAGCAGAACGGCACGAAGGCGGCCTCCGGCGGCTTCCCGCAGATCGGGCACGGGTCGGGCTTGGACGGCCCCGCGCGACGGCGGCCTGGTTCGACATCCCTCATGCGGGTTCCCCCCAGGTGGCGCGAACCGGAAAGCCCTCTCCCTCCAGCAGGCTGACGGTCTCGTAGAGCGGCAACCCAATCACGGCACTGTGCGAGCCCACGAGTTTCACCACGAAGGCACTCGCCAGTCCCTGGATGGCATAGCCACCGGCCTTGCCGCGCCATTCGTCGGAAGCGAGGTAGGCATCGATCTCCCGGGAGGACAGGCGCTTGAACCGGACGCGGGTCTCGACCACCCGCTCGCGGCGCACGTCCTGCGGCGAGAGCAGGCAGACGGCCGTGTAGACCCGGTGCTGGCGCCCTGAGAGGAGACGCAGGCAATCGGCCGCCTCGTCGGGCAACTCGGCCTTGGGGAGCACCCGGCGGCCCACGGCCACGACCGTGTCCGCCGCGATGAGATAGGCGTCGCGCAAGTCGTCCCGCCGCCGCGCCGCGGCCCCGGCGGCCGCAAGCTTCTCGCGCGCGAGGCGCCGGGCGAGTTCGCGCGGTGTCTCAGACTTGCGCGGGGTCTCGTCGATATCCGCCGCAAGCAGCGCGTCGGGCTCGATGCCGACCTGCTGCAGGAGCGCGAGGCGCCGGGGTGAGGCGGAGGCCAGGATGAGACGGGCGCTTCGGCCCGAAACCAAGGTGTCGTCGATCGTCGTCACGTGCGGGCCGTCATGCGCGAGGTTGGCATCCTGTGAGGGGGGCGGGTGGACACAGCCGGCTGAGGCCGCGCATCGGAAAAGCGCGCCATCCACGCCGACGAGGCGACCGGAACCTAGCGGAAACCCCGAACCTTGTGAACGCGCCTCCGCGGCAAGGTCCGGTTTCGGCCCGGCCCCGTGGACAACGGGTGCGGGTCTGATATGGTCGCGTTCGTGGCCGACAGGGTCACCGCAGCGGCCTACCGGTCCGCGCGGCGCGGGCGTAGTTCAGTGGTAGAACGTCAGCTTCCCAAGCTGAATGTCGTCGGTTCGATCCCGATCGCCCGCTCCAACAAATCATCCATCAGTATCAAACAGTTAGGCTTTGTGTCGCGGTCGCCTAGGCCTTAATGCCATTTCGCTCTGTACAACCTTGGTACAACAGGGCGAGCGGGCTGACCTGCCCAGATGCTGCGATAATCCGTGCCACGAGCGCGCGGACCGAAGCGATGGTCGAAGGTAGGGATTCGTCCATTTGCGAATCATTCCTTCATCTCGCTGCTGCTTGTCGAAGGGATGGAACTCGCCTCCGTAAATGACCTTGACCCAGCAAACTGGTCCGCACTGAGCGCAAGTTTTTCGGGCATCCTGAACCCTGAAGGAGGGTGGATGCCATGCCTCGCAAACGCTTCACGAATGAACAGATCGCCTTTGCCCTGCGGCAGGCGGAGAACGGTGTGACGGTTGACGAGGTCTGTCGGAGGATGGGCGTCTCTGAGCCGACATTCTACAGCCGGAAGAAGCAGTTCGTCGGCATGGGCGTGCCGGAGATCCGACGGCTCAAGCAACTGGAGGACGAGAACGGCAAGCTCCAGCGGCTGGTGGCCGACCTGACGCTGGACCGCTCAATGCTGCAGGATGTTCTGAAGCGAAAGTGGTAAGGCCCGCCGTTCGCCGCGAGGTCGCTGGTCACCTGCAGGTGGCCTACGACGTCAGCGAGCGTCGGGCCTGTCAGGCCACCGGCTTTGGCCGTTCGTCGCAGCGCTACAGGAAGCGCTCGGATCCTCAGGTCGCGCTGCGCATGCGGCTGAAGGAGCTGGCCGCCGCGCGTGTGCGCTACGGTTATCGGCGGTTGCACATCCTGTTGCGGCGTGAGGGCTGGGAGGTGAATCACAAGCGCACCTACCGGATCTACCGCGACGAAGGGCTGACGATCCGGTCCAAGCTGCCCAAACGCAGACGGTCCTGGCGGTACCTTGGCTTGTCCACCTCATCGCAGAAGACGGAGGACCCGGCCGTAGTCGGCCTACGTCGGCAGCCAATCCGGCAAGGAAGTCAGGTCGATCTCGCCACGACGCTGCGCAACGTGCCCAGAGCGCCACAGTCGGCTTTATTCATATGGCTTTAAAGCCCGATCTCCGGGGAGCCCCGAGCTGCTGATGCGTATGTTTCGCCGGAGATACAAAGTCTTGCAACGCCTGGATCGGCCTTGTTTAGAGTTCGTATAAACTATTGATTGGCTTGCATAATTCTCCTCTAGCTGCTTCCTGGGCTCATCGAGATCGAGCAATGATGCGAGCATCCGGGGTTATGGGAGGAGGCCATGCAGCCGACATTGATCGAAACGCTGCATCGGAACGAGGGCGTCAAGCTTCGGCGGTTCCTTCTGCGTCTCCTTGGAAGCGCCGATGCGGCTGCCGACGCCCATCAGGAAACCTATCTGCGGATGCTCGGCGCCCTGTCCCGCACGACCGTCGAACATCCCTCCGCATTCCTGTTCCAGATCGCCAACAACGTGGCGTTGCGGATGCGAAACAGGCGGAGCCTCGAAGGCACGCTGTTCCAGCCCGTGACCGATCTCGACCTCGCGCGGATCGCGGATGGATACGCCATGCCGGAACGGCAGGTGATCGCGCGCCAGGAACTCAGGCGACTCGCAGTCGCCATCGATGCGTTGCCGCCCCGGTGCCGCGAGGTCTTCCTGCTCGTTCGCTTCGAGAACCTGTCGAACGGCGAGGCCGCCGCCCGTTTGGGCATCAGCCGCAACATGGTCGAGAAACACCTCATCCGGGCGCTGCTGCACTGTCGCCGCCAACCTCAGGCCACCAACCTCAGGGACGCGTGAGGGATTGCGCGATTCCCTCGAGGTCCGGACGTCAGGATTTTCCCGGGTGACGGATCTAAAGGTGTAGGAGCATGAAACTGGGCCATTAGGGCTTGGTGAGCCCGGATGGAGCAGAAGGCGTGGCCAGCGGCGACGGCATCGATGCGCGCGAGGTTGAGCGCGAAGACCCGGTCTACGAAGCGGCCGCGGGCTGGGTCGCGCGCCTCTCCTCGCCCGATGCGACGGAAGCGGATCGGGGCGCCTTCGAGGCGTGGCACGCCGCCGATCCAGCCCATGCCGAGGCCTATGCCGAGATGGAAGCCCTGTGGCAAACGCTCGGCCACGTTCCCGATCGCCGGCACCGGCGCTCGCTGCCCAAAGGGCTGGCGGGCGTTGCCGTCGCAATGGTCCTTTGCGCCGCCCTGGCCGTTCAACTCGGTCTCGTCGATCGCCTGCGGTGCGATCTGTGGAGCGGCGTCGGCGACATCACCCATGCGACCCTGGCCGACGGCAGCCGCATCGACCTCAACACCGATACGGCCATCGCCCTTCATTTCAGCGAAACCGAACGCGGGATCGAGCTCCTGCGCGGAGAGGCGTTCTTCGACGTCGTCCCCGATCCGCGCCGTCCGTTCGTCGTTCACGGTGATGAATTGAGCGTCCGTGCCGTGGGAACACGCTTCTTCGTCAGGGCCGGAGGAACGGATAAACCTGCAGGCGTCGTCGAGGGGAGCGTCGACGTGACGGCTTCGGGACGGCCGGTGCGGGTGTCGGCGGGCGAGGCGCTCATCCATGCGAACGGTGCCCCCCTATCCGTCGTGCGGGCCGACGTGGACCGGGCGACGGCGTGGCGGGCGGGACGCCTCGTCTTCACCGGCGAGCGCCTGTCCACGGTCCTGGCCGAACTCGACCGTTATCGCCGTGGGGCCATCGTGCTCCTGGATGCTGCGGCTGGCGAACGGCGCGTCACCGGGTCGTTCGATGCAACGGACACGGACGAGGCCCTCGACGCCATCGCCTCCAGTATGGGCGTAAGCATCACCCGCCTGTCGCCCCTCCTCATCCTCGTCGGGTCGCCGCGCCGAAATTCCTGAAGAAAGTTCGGCCGGGGACGTCAGGAGATCACGGGCCCGTTGATCTCAATCGCTGAGGACGAGCCGGCGCGATGCAGGCCGTCCTCCCGCGAAAGGGTCTTCCTTGCGCGCGAGATGGACAGGACTCGGTATGACGGCGCGTGGGCAGGGATTTGGATGTGAACGGTTGGCCGGATCGGCCCTGGCCGGCGTGTCGATGCTGGCCATGGTCCCGGTCGCCGCGCAGGCTCGCGAATCGCAGGGTCAGCCGGTGCGCGGCAGCCGGACGGTCGTGGAGCGGACGGCGAACATCCTCGCCCTCGACGCGTCGGCCACGGGGGCGGGGGAGCGCGTCGCCCTGGCGATCCCCGCGGGATCCCTCGAAGCGGCTCTCGTCGCCTTCACCGAACAGGCCGGCGTCAAGCTCGTCTATGCCACCGACCTCACGGCACGGCTGACCACGGCCGGCGTCGCGGGGGCGTTCGAGCCCCGCGACGGCCTCGAACGGATTCTCGCCGGAACTGGTCTGGGGTTCCGCACAGCGGGGACCTCCACCATCACCCTGGTCAATCCACGCTACGTCCAGCTCGGCGCGGCGACCGATGGCACGGTGGCTCTGGAGGAGTTGCACGTGGCCGGGCAAGCGCAGGCCCCCGGGATCGTCGCGGGCCTGCCGCCCCGCTCCGGCACCGTGGGCCAGCCGCCCGTCCCCTATGCTGGCGGCCAAGTCGGCACCGGCACGCGGGTCGGCCTCCTGGGCAACCGCTCCGTCCTGAAGACGCCCTTCAACGTCACGGGCTATACTGAGAAGCTCATCGAGGATCAGCAGGCGCGCTCCGTCGGGGACGTCGTGCTGAACAATCCCTCCGTTCGCAGCGACGCCCCCCCCTTCAGCGAGCGTGATTCGTACTTCATTCGCGGCTTCTCGGTGACCAACCTCGACACCGCCTTCGACGGCCTGTTCTACATCGCCAACCCACGCCGCAGCTTCACCGAGGGGCTCGAGCGCGTCGAGGTCCTGCTGGGGCCGACGGCGCTCCTCAGCGGCGGCACCGGCCGCGTCGGCGGTACGATCAACCTCGTGCCGAAGCGCGCCTTCGACGAGCCGCTGACGCGGGTGACCACGAGCTATTTCAGCGACAGCCAGTTCGGGACGCACCTCGATTTCGGCCGCCGTTTCGGCACCCAGAAGGAGTGGGGCGTCCGCTTCAACGGCGCCTATCGCAACGGCGACACCCCGCTCGACAAGAACGCCATCGAGGTCGGTGTGGCCGCGCTCGGTCTCGATTATCGCGGCGACGGCTTCCGTGCCTCGGTGGATCTCAATCACTCCACCCAGAACGTCACGGCGCCGACCTCTCTGTTTAACGCAGTGGCGCCGGGCATCCCGGTTCCTCGGGCTCCGAACGCCCGGCGCAACACGGCGAACGCCTTCGAATTCAATGACAGCCGATACAACATGGCCGCCGGGCGGGTTGAATACGACATCCAACCCGACACCACGATCTACGCCGCCGGTGGCCTCAGCCGCTACAACGAGGACTTCCTGACCTCGAACTACCTCGTGCGAAACCCCAACGGCCAGGCCCTGAACTCCCTGGCGATCCAGCCCCTGGAACTCGAGGGATTCACGGGCGAGGTCGGATTCCGGTCTGGCTTCCAAACCGGCTTCATCGGGCATCAATTCACCGTCGCGGCCGTGGAGGCCATCAACAAGAATCGCTCGCGCGGCTTCACGCCCTTCGCCCTGCCGAGCTACCTGACCAACATCTACAACCCGGTCGACCTGCCGTTCGGGTCGGTGGCCACCGCCAGCCTTCCCCGCTCGAACCAGCAGCCCCTGTTCACGGAACTGTACGCCCGCAGCGTGGCCATCGCCGACACGCTCTCGCTCGGAGACGACCGCTTCCTGCTCACCCTCGGCGGCCGATTCCAGGAGATCGACCTCCAGAGCTTCAACACCCGGCCCGGCGCGACCCGGGGCACCGTGGCATCGAGCTACGTCGAGAGCCGGTTCAGCCCGGCCATCGCCCTCGTGGTGCGGCCTTTCGAGAACCTGTCATTCTACGGCAACTACATCGAGTCCCTTGATGCCGGGCCGTCGGCGCCAGTCACGGCGATCAACAACAGTCAGATCTTCGCCCCTGTGGTGAGCCGGCAGAAGGAAGTCGGCGCGAAATACGATTTCGGGACGGTCTCGCTGACGACTTCGCTGTTCGAGATCGAGCAACCCAACGCCTTTACCGATCCGGGAACACGCATCTTCTCGGTGAGTGGCCTGCAGCGCAACCGTGGCGTCGAGGTCAACGTGTTCGGCGAGTTCGTTCCGGGTGTGCGGTTGCTTGGCGGCGTCACCCTCATCGACGCCAAGCTCGTGAGCACGGTCGGCGGGACAAACGACGGACGTGCCGCGCCCGGCGTGCCCGACACGGCGTTCAACCTCTACGGCGAAGTCGATCTGCCTCCGTGGCTGGCGCCCGGCCTCACCCTCACGGGGCGGGCGATCTACACGAGCAGCATGTTCTACAACCAGGCAAACACCCAGTCGGTGCCGGACTGGACGCGGTTCGACGCGGGCTTGCGCTACACGTTCGAGGGTGTGAACGGAAAGCCCGTGGTGATGCGCGCCACGGTGCAGAACATACTCGACGACTCCTACTGGGCCTCGGCCGCCCGCGGCTACCTCGCCGTCGGCGCTCCCCGGACGGTGATCCTCTCAGCCACCGTTGACTTCTGAGGTGTCGAGGCAGGCCGAAGCGCGAGGGAACAGGGGCGGAAGACGCGCCCCTAGCCGTCGCGGCCTACCTCCCGCCATCGGCTTGGAGAGCGTGCCATGATGGGAAGCTTCCGCCAGTCCATGGCATGGCTGCACACCTGGTCCGGTCTCGTCGTCGGTTGGGTGCTGCTCGCGATCTTCGTCACCGGGACCGCGAGCTATTACCGCGCGGACATCTCGCGTTGGATGCGGCCCGAACTCAGCCAGATCAAGCCGCTGACCGGCGTGGAACTCGGGGCAGCGGCCGAACGCGCCACGGCGTACCTCACCATCCATGCTCCGAAGGCGCGCAGTTGGTTCATCGGCATGCCGGGGCCCGACAAGCCGGTCCTGGACCTGTTCTGGCGCACCGGGCCGGGGGAGCCCCCGGGCCATATGCACCTCGACCCCGCGACGGGACGCGAGGCTCGGGTCCGCGATACCGAGGGGGGCGACTTCCTCTACCGGTTCCACTTCGAACTTCACATGGCGCCCCTGTGGGGACGCTGGATCGTGGGCATCTGCGCCATCGTCATGCTGGTGGCGCTGATCTCAGGCATCGTCACCCACCGGCGCTTCTTCGCCGACCTCTTCACATTCCGGCGGGACAAGGCGCTTCGGCGCAGCGTCCTCGACGCGCACAACGTCGGCGGCGTCCTCGCGCTGCCGTTCCACCTCATGATCACCTATACGGGGGTGGTCGCCCTGGCGACCTTCTACATGCCCTGGGGCGTGACGGCTGCGTATCGCGGAAACGCCCCCGCCTTCTTCGCCGACGCGGCCTGGATCACGACCCCGCGCCGCCCGGCGAACCGCCCCGCCATCGGGACGCCGGTCGCCCCCGTGGTCGAGCGCGCGGTCGCGCTGGTCGCCGAACCCCTGCAGCGCCTGACTGTCGTCAATCCGGGCGACGCGAACGCCACTGTCGTCGCGGTGTTCGAGGAGCCGCGCGGCATCGCCCGCCGTCAGCCGCAGCTCGCCTTCGACGGCGTGAGCGGCGCTGTTCTGGAGGCACGGGGGCTGGACCTCAAGCCCGCGGCCCGGACCTTCGCGGTCTTGACGGGCCTGCACGAAGCGCAGTTCGCAGCGCCGGCCTTGCGCCTGCTGTTCTTCCTCTGCGGCGTGATGGGCAGCGTCACCATCGCCACGGGGATCATCCTGTGGTCCCTCGCGCGCCTGCCGCGCGCGGGCGAACGACCCTTCCCGGGCCTTCGCCTCGTCCAGGCGCTCAATGTCGGGGCCGTCGCTGGCCTGCCGGCGGCGGTGGCGGTCTACTTCATCGCCAACCGGCTCCTGCCCGTCGATCTCGACGGCCGGGCCGAGTGGGAGATCCGCGCATTCTTCGGCACCTGGATAGCTGTGCTCCTGCTCTCCTTCGTTCGCCCGCACCGCCGCGCCTGGAGCGAAGGGTTCGCCGCCGTCGCACTCCTCTCCTGCGCCGTCGCAACGGCCGACATCCTCACCTTGCCGCAGCACCCCCTGCGCCGCCTCGGGGGCGATCCCCTGTACCTGTGGTTCGACGTCGCGATGCTGGCGCTCGCGGTTCTGTTCGCCGTCGCTGCCCGCAAGGTGGTTCGCTACAAAGTTTCCGCGCCGCGCCGGAGGAAAACCGGCGGGTCGCCAACCGCTTTTCCGGTCGCCGCACGCCCCCATGGCCTGTGAGCGGTGGGGGCGGCTCCGGATCGGGGCAACGTGGTCCGTCAGCGAAAAGAGAACAACGCCTACGCACCGTAACTGTCCGACGTCAGCACCTGTGGGACAGATTGAGAGTCTTCACGAACGGAGGATGGCTGGTTCATCGTAGCCCCTGAGGAGCGAAGATGAAGCAGACATCCGGRCCGGCCAAGAAACCGGCAGAGGCGGTGATCAAGGACATCCGTCGGGCCACACGTCGGCAGTTCTCCTCCGAGGAGAAGATCCGCGTGGTGCTGGAAGGCTTGCGTGGCGAGGACAGCATCGCCGAGTTGTGCCGACGCGAGGGGATCGCCGCCTYGATGTACTACGGCTGGTCCAAGGAGTTCCTGGAGGCGGGCAAGAAGCGCCTGTCCGGCGACACGKCKCGTGCGGCCACCACGGACGAGGTGCGGGATCTGCGGCGCGAGGCGGGGGCGCTGAAGGAGGTCATAGCGGATCTCGTCCTGGAGAACCGTCTGCTCAAAAAAAGCATGAGCGGGGTTGGGGGCGACGAGGCATGAGGTACCCGGCCTCTGAGAAGCTGGAGATCATCCGGCTCGTCGAGCAATCCCACCTGCCGGTGCGTGCCACCCTGGACAAGCTCGGCATCACGCGCTCGACGTTTTAYCGCTGGTACGACGCCTACCAGCGCGGCGGCCCCGAGGCGTTGAGCGACCATCCTTCGCAGCCGAGCCGGGTCTGGAACCGTCTACCCGCGGAGATCCGCGAGCAGATCGTTGCCCTGGCCYTGGAGSAGCCTGAACTCAGCCCGCGTGAGCTGGCGGTGCGCTTCACCGACGAGCGCCGTTACTTCGTCTCGGAAGCGACCGTCTACCGGTTGCTCAAGGCTCAGGACCTGATCACCAGCCCGGCCTATATCGTCATCAGGGCCGCCGACGAGTTCCGCGATAAGACCACTGCGCCCAACCAGCTTTGGCAGACGGACTTCACCTACCTGAAGGTCGTTGGCTGGGGCTGGTACTACCTGTCGACGGTCCTGGACGACTTCTCACGCTACATCGT
>NZ_LMMZ01000040.1 GCF_001422885.1 Methylobacterium sp. Leaf104
CGGCACCGGCTACGCCGCTGCCGTCGGCACCAACCGCCGCGGCGAGACCGAGTTCGCCGTCGTCCGCGCCGGCCTGAACTACAAGTTCGGCTCGTACTAGGATCGACGGGACTTTTAGGTTCGGCCTAAGCGTCCCCAGCCCCGATCACCTGGCCGCTTTCGTCGTAACGCGCCTCGAGGAGAAATCCTCGGGGCGCTTTTCTTTGGTTGAACCTCGAGCCTTGACGATCGGGACCAAAGCAGGAACCAGCCGGGTCGACTCCATCAGGCTCCTGCAAATCGAGTTCCTCACACGCTCAGCCGCATGACCCGGCGCTCAATGAAGAAGACCGGCCAGCCGAAGCTATGGCTCTGCCCTTCTGCTTCAGGCGATTTCCTTGGCTCGCGCTTGGTCGATGCGCACCGAACAGATCAGCAGAACATCGCCGCTTCCGACCGGAACAGGCACATGCCAGAAGCGACGGGCTCGATCGACCCAGTGTCGATGCGGCGGTGTGCGGCCGCCCATGGTGCCAATGAGGACCTGCCGCCGCAGAGCGAACCCTCGCCGCCACGACGGCTCTGAATGCTGAGGCGCTACAAGCCTTTTTCGGCGTTCTCTTTTGCAAGCCGAAGGGCCTTGAGACGCACCGTCTTGTCCTCGACGGCCTGCTGGGTCGCGTCGTAATCGGCTCGGGCCTCGCCTCCGGCACGAGCCTTTTCCAGATGCTTGGCGGCTTTCGTCTCGCGACGATCCTGAGCGCCGCTGTCATCGCTGGTCATGCTGATGTCCCTCTTCGAGGCCGACGACCGCCGATTTCAACGCGGCTTCGGTTGGCCATTCGTGGTCCAGCCGTGTGCCTGGATCGCCTTCGCCAGCTTGCCCTGCATCTCGGGCATCACGGACTGCATCCACTGCTGTGTTCCAGCCAATTGCGCTTGGGCAAGCTGCGGCTGCGCCGTGACGAGACGCTTGCCGGCCGGCGTCGCATAGAAAGTCGCGATCGCCTGCAGGTCGTCCTTCCCGAGCACTGAGGCGAAGCTCCGAGCCTGGATGTCGAGAAGCTCGTCGTAATGTGCGGTCAGGGTCGGCATCACGACCTCCTGAACGAGGACCTGCGCCTGGTCCTGCTGCTTGATCCCGATCTGCTGCATCATCCCGACCATGGGCGCAGCGATCGCGCTCAGCAGGGCCGTACGATCGCCCTGCATCTGCATGACTACCTCTCGGGCCGCCTTCAAGGTGGCCGGGTCAGAAACGGCGGTCGGTGCCGTGGGCGCAGGCGCAGGCTGAGCCATCGCCGCGCAGGGCAGGACGACACCGAGGCAGAGGCTGGCAAGAAGGCGGGGGATGCGCATGTCTGTTCCAATCACCGGGACCGCGCGATCCAAGCGGCGCGGCTCACAGGCGCTGCTAACACACTTCCGTGTCAGATCTGCCCAGGCTGACAGCCGTAAGGTGGCACTGCGCGGGGAAACCTATCCTTGATGCGTTCGCAGCCCCAGGAGCGCAGGAAACCGGGCAGGTGCCGGTTCACCTCGATGCCGACTTCATCGTAGGGTGAGGCACCGGCCGTCACGTAGCTGTACCAGCGCCAGCCGATTGTCCCGAAGCCCGCGACGAGGATCGCGACGGCCACCGTCAGAGCTAGGGCCGCTCGCGACAGTGGGCGCTGTGCTTCGCTTGCCATGTCGGACTCCTCCCGTTTTTCGGCACCATCCGTCGCCTCATGAGCGAGGAAGCGGCAGAGGCCAAGCTCGATCCGCGTCACGGCTCGCGCCGAGCTGCCGTGGGGTTGCGGCGTCATCCCGCCTCCGAGATTGACCGCCGATTCCCCGTTGGTCACATCCTGCTGTCTCCAACAGGATGAGGCCATTTTCTACAGAATCCATGACGGATGGAACGACGGATACCTGCCAATCTCAGGGATCAAAGAGGACTCAGGCCGCGTTCACTGACGATCCCCGCTCTCGGCAGGAGGGTCGTCATGGGTCTGACCGCGTTCATTGTGTTCGTCGTTCCGTGGATGTTACTCGCAGTCTGGTTGTTCAGCTTGCCCAGTGCCATCCGTCTAGGTGCTCCCTCCGCTCCATGGCGCCCACTGGCACCCGGGCGGGACCAGATACGGGAACAGGCGCGGCGCGAGACGATTCGCAACGACATGGCCGTCTTCAGGTCAGGCTCGGCAGCCGGAAGTCCGCACGAGCCGCACACGCTTCCGCGCGGAGAAGCGTTGGGACCGAGCGTCGAGGATACTGAGCCAAGAGAATAGCAAGGGGATAGGCCGCCCCCGATGCCTCTCCGTTCAGAAGGATCGTTCTGCGAACCCGTCGCCACGATCCGCACCATCGCATCCGGCAGGGCGCGCTGCGGCTAAAGCCCGATCTCCGTCGGTGTCGCGCTCCCCGCCTCCGGCGTCGTCGGCAGGATCGGAATGGCCTTCGGGTGGTTCGGCCCGACCAAGCCGCTGGTCCCACAGGTCAGGAGCGAGAACAGGCGATGATCCGCCTCCGCGCGGTCGGGGCCTCGGCCTTGATACCGCGCAGGGCCGCCCAGGGCCGTCGGTCCGGGCTCCCCACGTTGCGCACGTCGGAGACCGGACGGCCAGAACTGCTTCGGGTTCGGGAGCTCTCGGCGAAACATATCAAGAATGCGCGCCATCCACGGCCACCTGCACGATCGGCAGCGCTGATCGGAGACGATGCCCGGCAGCGGGTTGCCCGCGCGATCCACCGAGACCCGAAGGAGGTGCCGAAGCTCGGGCCGATGCGCAGCCGACCGTTGAGGTCGCGCATGGCTCAGGTTCTCGATGGCAATCCCGCGCTCGTCGGGCCACCCGTCGTGTCGAGCTTGGCCCGGCACGTCAGGCCGTAGACGTTGGGCGTCCGGCTTCCCGCTTCGCGCTGGAAGCGACAGGTTTGTGTGAGGGTCAGGTACACGTCCAGCATCGAGGCTTGCGCCCCGAAGCGCTGGCGCAGTCGCTCGACTCCGTAGGACCCCCGTCGCCCGCAGGGGCTGCACAGGACCACGAGGCGTTTGGCCTGGACATCGCACAGACGCTCCATGGTCAGGCGTCCCGATCAGTCGGTAAGGCGCCGCGGACATAGCCGTAGGAGATCCGTCGCTCAGCCGTCGTCAGCTTCGCCTCGAGGCGCAGGATGTCCTCGATGGCTTGCAGCAGGGCACGGCGCGCGTCGCCCGCGGCCGCTTCCTCGTAGGCCAGGGCGATCCTCTCGACCTCGCTCATGGACGCCATCTCGGCCATCTGCGCTGCGGTCATCGTCCTGGTCCTGGTCCTAACGGGCACAAAACAGGAACACGCTGAACCAAAGCGGGTCAAACGCTTTGTGGAGACCCTGTGTAGACCGAGGATAGGCAGCCGAATGTCCTTGCCAGGAGGTGCGTCACGCTGGGCGCGAAAGTCTGGCAAGCGCGAAGAAAGACCCGCCGCGGCCGGCGGCCGGGCGGGTCTCGGACCGTGGATCGGCGCGCCCGGGCCCTTACAGGCTCAGGAAGGCATTGGCCGAGCCGACGATGGTGAAGGCAAGGCCACCCGCGAAGGCGGCGATCATCGCGTAGGAGAAGCCCTCCAGCAGCATCGACGCGTCTCCGCCGATCAGCAGCGGTTTCCGCCGGAGGTCTGGCCGTATTGCTGGGTGGGGAAGTTCTGCTGGTTGGCGTTGCCCTCACGCGGTGGCGAGGGCGGCGATACGGGTCTTCATGAAAGTTTGCGAGCTCCTTCACAGTACGAACCAGGTCTCTGGTGCGTTTCTCTCTGTCTGAACCTCATATGGGAAGGACTTTCCCGTCTCGACGTGTCGGAGGACACGCGCTGCGCGGGATTAAGGCCGAGCGCCGCGCATCCGATCTTTGGCTATTCTGGTACGGGCCGCGGAAGAGGCCGCCTAAAGCCTTGCGTCCGAACAAGGTATACCAGCGTCGGCGCCGGTGTTCCGGCCGATCGTGGTGCCTGTGGCAGCGCTGACCGGAGACCGCGCGGTTCTTGTCCGCGATGTTCGCCAGGTCAGGATCGCGATGGGCGGTGGCGAGGACCACGCGGGTCGTTCGGACAGTCCCGAGCCCGTCGTCTGCCCCGACCGCGAGGCAGACGAAGCGACCGGCTCTATCCCGCCAGGATCCCGCCTCTCCGTCCTATCAGCGGCCATCGCCGCGGTGGTGGACGGTTTGCCCATGCGGCCGAGCGCGGACCTCGCACCTGCCACCTGCGCGCGTGAAGTGGATGACGGCCGAGAGCTGGAGCCGCTCGATGGGATCGACGAAGCGGTGCGCGCGCCGGATGGGCATGGCCGCAAAAGGCCGTGCTTCGTGCCCCGAGGGCCAGGCCTTCGTTCACGGATCAGGTCCGACCCGGCTTGCCCGCCTGCAATCCGGCCGGGGGTACGATCTTTGATCGACCAGCCCTACATCCGGATCGAACATGGAGGGCATGTCGTGTTGACAGTGAAGGGGATCGATCCGAGCGGCAGGACCATGACCTTTGCCTGCGGTACGGACGAGCAGGCGATGGAAAAGACGTGGGAGCTCCGGCGCCGGGGCTTCCGGGACGTCGTGGTCATCGACCACAAGGGCAAGGAACTCGGGGACGCTGCCTTCGAGCGATCCTTGGAGATCGAGTGGGACTGACGTGCTTCAGCAGGCGCCGGCTGCAACGTGGAAGCCGGTCGGAGTGCAACGAGGACACCTACTCGGTTCGGTACTTTCCGCGCCATCTACGGCGATTGATGTGCTTTTTGAGCTCAGGTAGCTGCGAAGGCAGAAGTTCGTGCGTCCTCGTTGGAGCCGGTAGGACAGGCTTCAAATCATCATTCGGAACTTTGTCGTTTTTCGTCGTTCCGCGGGCCGCCGGTAGCACCCAGGCGATCGCCGACAAGCCGACGAACATCGTCAGGCCGAAGAGTCCGCTCGAAATGCCTTTCCAGGAGGGCTCGGGCTGAATCATCATCGAGATGATCCCGCCGAACGCGAAGGCCGCGGCAAGAATGCGAAAGAGGTCGGAAGTCGTCATTTCCATGAGAGGATCGATCAGGGTAATTACCAGTCGATGAAAGGGCTCATGGCTTTACACGCCAGGTCTCAGTTTTACACTGCGAAGCGGCCAAGAGGGCATCAGGGTGCCGACACAGCTTTGTTCGGATATTGATCACGCGCTGTCAGCGGCCTGTGAACATGTCGGTGGTCCTGAGAGTCAGACTCCTGGATTCGTGGATGACGTCATGCGCGTGGTCGATGGAGCCCTCCGATTCCTCGAACAGGACCGCGGCATCTGGGAGGCCCGCCGAGCCGTGCTCGAACGGCTGGAGAGTGCTGCGCAACGGATCGATCGCGATAGGACCGGACTTTATGACGGACGTTCCAAGCGAGCCATCGAAACGGCGCGGGCGCATGCAATCCAAACGATCAGAGATCTGCAGGCGCAGATCATGCGGCACGGCTGCGTGAACGCTGCGGGTGACCGGGTTGGGCTCGGAAAGGCCGGCGCGACCATCTCGTAGGAACCGGCGTGCGCATCGAGAATACGGGCGGATCAGTCCGTAATCGCATGCAGGCGTCCCTGTCGTCCCACGATGCCTATCGAACGCCGAGCTGCGGTGCATGCGTTCGAACGACCGGGAAGCTCCGGTATCCTGCCGGTGCACTTACAGGAATGCGACGGAGCCTGCCGACGTCACTGAAGATCCAGCCGCCTGACGAAGCGCTCCACCTTCGGGTGCGCGGACGCAACCAGCGCGGCTGCGCCGAAGGCGCCGAGAGCATGACGAGCACGGCCTGGTCAGCCATTCCGCTGGCGGATACGTGAGCAAGATGACGCGCTGTCGTGTGGCCGCCTGCATCACCGTGTTGTCAGTCGGACCCGGCGCCCCCAAAGGCGGCCCGCGCCCCAACCGGTGAGATAGAGGATCAGAGCCGCGAGCGTGGCCATTCCGGCGGGTCGGAGATCGGGCATTCCGGAGACGCTGCCATGCTCAACCAATTGGAGAGGCGATCCCGCAGCGTTCGGGTTCATGGGAACGCCACCCAGCATCGTCATGCGTCGACACTTCTGAGCCGGATGAAGCGGGTCCAGACCTCCTCCCAGACAGGCAGGAAGCGGTCGGGCCTCCCAGACGGCTTGCCCTGCGAGCGCGATAGCCAGCAGCAGGCAGGGAACTGCAAGGGTAAGGCCCATGCGCTGCTGCCGTAACAATCGATCCACGGCCTCGCCTCCTCGGTTGGGTACGCCGTTGCAGGCCCCGCCTTAAATTGGTGGGGGACTTCGGGATGCCCCTGCCTCTCACGCGGGCCGGCTGGCGGACGGCCGATGCTTGGGAGAGCGTGGCCGACGTCTCCGAGACGGCGGCGGCCCATCCTCGTCCGGCAACAGATCGGTGAACGGCACCGTGAACAGATGCCGATGCTCGGCATCGGCCACCGAGAACCGATAGCTGGTCAGCTGCGGATTGCGGCTGCAATCCCCGTGCGAGGTGAACCCGGCTCCGTGACGGGCCAGCGTCAGTGCCGCCTCATCATCGGTGCAGTCCAGCCCCTGATAGTCCAAGCACACGAGGCCGGACTGGGATTGTACGTCGAAGAAATATGTCGGCATGGCGCGCTCCGCCCCTGCCCCCTCTCGAGGCGCTCGGGCTGTTGGTCGCCCTGGCCTCACGGCGCGAGTGTCGCGCCAATCCGGCCGGCTGTCACCCTGCCTTCCACCGCCGTCGGATCAGGCCGCCTCGTCGATCGCCGCGAGGGCGCTGCAGCTCTTGCCGCTGCCCTTTGCCGCGTAGAGGGCCTGGTCGGCGGCCGAGAGCAGGCTCGTCAGATCGGTGCCATGCTCGGGGGCCAGCGCGATGCCGATGCTGACGCCGACCGTCACGGTCCGATCCGGGTTCAGCGTGAAGGGGACGCAGATCTGCGAGACGATTCGTTCGCTGAAGGCGATCAGTGCAGCGGGGGCCAGGATGTCGGTCAGGACGACGAACTCGTCGCCTCCGATGCGCGCGACGACGTCCCGAGGGCGCGCGCCTTCCCGGAGGCGTTCCGCGACGGCCTGAAGCAACTGGTCGCCCGTGCCGTGGCCATGGGTGTCGTTGATGGCCTTGAAGCCGTCGAGGTCGAGGTAGAGCAGAGCGGCGAGACCATCGCGTCGTGCGGCGATCGCTTCGGCCAGGCCGGCCCTGTTCAGCAGGCCTGTCAGGCTGTCGTGCTGGGCCCGGAACGCCTGGTCGCGCTCGGCCTGCATGGTGGCGACCAGCATCCGGTTCAGGCGAAACCCGGCGGCGCTCATGCTGGCGAGATAGAACGGGATCTGCAGGAACGTGATGAGGAGGAGCGGCTCTCCGGTAAAGGGCGCGGCGAGGCAGCAGGAGCCGAGGGTCAGGACGATCATCGCGCCCGCCAGCCGCGGGGCTCCGAAATTGCGGAACGAGATCCCCCCGACCATCGCTGCCGCCGAGAGGCACGCCAGGGTCGCCGCGACCCAGTCCCCGCTGGCCAGGCTGATGAAGGTCCCGTAGCCGACGCTCGCGGCCCAGGCGAGGCCGAGCAGGATGTAGAGGTCCGTCGGGGTCCTGCGCCGGGCGACGGCGGCGCGCTGCGCGATCACCAGCACCAGGAGGCGGGCGATGCAGATGCTGAACTCCAGTGCGCACCAGAGCAGGAAGGATGGGTGCGGGATTCGGTAGGCGAGGAGCGTCGAGACCGAGAGGGTGTTGAGGACGCCTCCGGCGAAGATCGGTAGCGTGCCGAACAGGCTCGCGATCAGGGCGGTGCGGATCTCCTCCGGCACGTCGCGGCCGGCATCGGTCAGCCACCGCGTCACGCGCCAGCGGGGAAGGCTGAACAGCCGTGAATCGTTCTGCATCGAACCACCTGGAACCCGTGGATGAACGGCCCCCGTGGCGCCTGACGATCTGAAGGATGCCGGGCACCTGCCTCGTCCCGATCGATCGCCCGGATTGGGTTAAGATTCACACCATCACGCGTCTCGTGCCGTGCCCTGGGAGCACTCGCAGTGCTTTCGCCCGCGAGCCGCGCGGCCTTCGCCGGGCCGGATCGATGCGGTCGCCGATGCGGCTAGGCGGCCTGACTGCCCACCTCTGGAAAAGCACTCTCCAGGAGACGGGCAGGGCGGCCGATCAGGTAGCCCTGGACCGCGTCGCATCCGATCGCGCGCAGGAGATTGAGCTGCTCGCGGCTCTCGACCCCCTCGGCCAGCGTCGGGATGTTCATGTCCCGGCCCATCTGCGTCACGGCCTTGATGACGGCCAGGGACTGGCGGTCGTGCAGGGCCGTGGCGACGAAGCTACGATCGATCTTGATTCGATCGAGGGGGAGGTCACGCAGGTGGGCCAGGGAGGAGTAGCCCGTCCCGAAATCGTCCATCGCGATCTTGATGCCGAGCCCGCGGAGGGCATCCAGGGTGTGGGCGATCTGCGGTCCGTCCTCGACGAGCGCCGTCTCCGTCAGCTCGAGTTCGAGGCGGCCCGGCGGCAGCCCGCTGCTGGCCAGGGCATCGGCGACGTGCGAAAGCAGAAGGGGCGACCGGAGCTGCACCGCGGAGACGTTCACGGCCAGATGCCGCTCGGCCGGCCAGTTCGCCGCCTCGCGGCAGGCCTGCTCCAGCACCCACCGCCCGATCGGGACGATGAGACCATTCTCCTCGGCGAGGGGGATGAACTCGTCCGGCGAGACCAGTCCCCGATGCGGGTGGTTCCACCGGATCAGGGCCTCGCACGACACGATCCGGTCGCTCGCGAGGGACATGATCGGCTGGTAGACGAGGTGGAGCTGTCCCTGGGCGAGCGCCCCGCGCAGATCGTTCTCGAGATGACCGCGCTCGGCGATGGCCTCGATCATGCCGGGCTGGTAGCTGATGGCCAGCCCACGGCCACGGCGCTTGGCCTCGTAGAGCGCGATGTCGGCGCGCTGCATCAGATCGCTCGGGCTGGTGCTGTCGTCGAGGCTGCACACGCCGATGCTGCAGCCGATGACCACCGTCACGCTCTCAAGCGCGTACGGCTTCTCGATCTCGGCCACGATCCGGTCCGCCAAGGTCTTGGCTGATCCGGCATCGCGCGGGGTCAGGATCGCCAGCTCGTCGCCGCCGTGCCGCGCGATGAATCCATCCGTGCCGATCACGGCGCGAAGCCGGGTCGCGACTGCCACGAGAAGCTGATCCCCGACGGCATGCCCGAAGGTGTCGTTGACGAACTTGAAACGGTCGAGGTCGATCAGCAGGAGAGTCGATCGTGCGGCATCGTGGTGATCGGCGAGCATCCGCTCGTTGAGCGCGCGCCTGTTGCACAGGCCGGTCAGCGGGTCGTGATAGGCGAGCTGCGAGATCTCCTCCTGGGCAAGCCGGTCCCGGGTCACGTCGTCATAGGTCAGGACGGCGCCGTCGGCGACGGGCTGACAGGCGATCGACAGGATGCGGCCGTCGTCGAACCGGTGTTCGACGCGGGTCTCCTCGCCCTTGCTCATCCAGAGCCAGTGATTGTCGATCACACGCCCGATGCGATCGACGTCCCACCCGTTGACCGCACCGGTGGCCTTGAGGAAATCATCGAGCCGCATCCCGGGGCGCAGGCTCTCCGGCGTCAGGCCGAGCATGCCGACGAGGCGCTGGTTGTAGAGCTCGATCCTTCCGCCGGACGAAATCTTCAGGATGCCGTTGGACATGTTCTGGAGCGCCGTCGCCAGGACGTTCAGATGCGCCTGTTCCCGTGCTTCGAAGCGCTGCGTCGCGGCCAATGCGACGAAGGCGCCGGTGATCAGGATCGCTGCGCCGCCCGCGGTCAGGATGCCCAGTGCCACCTGGATGTTCGAACCGAGGCCGCCGACACGCTGCCCCTCCACGACCGTGCCGGCGAGGGAGGTGAAGTGGGTTCCGCACACGGCCAGGACGATGAGCGCACAGGCGACCGCACCGAATGGCCGCCGGGCCGGAAGCAGGCTCGCGACGGCCATCACCCCCGCTCCGAGCAGGTAGGCCAGCATGTTCGCCGTGGCCGACTGGCTCTGCGTGCAGCCCTCCAGGGCGGACATGCCGGTGATGTGCATCGCGCCGATGCCGAGGCCCGACACCGCGCCGAAGAGGCCGCGGCACGGGCGGCTCGCCGGCAGGACGGAGAGGGCGAGGGGCAGGCCGACCGCGAGGACGGCGATCAGCGCGGACGCGACCGTCGTCCCGTAATGATAGCTCAGGACGAGATCGCTCCGGTACCCGAGCATTCCCATGAAATGCGTCGTCCAGACGCCGAGCCCCGCTGCGAGGGCCGTGCCGACCAGCCACGGGGCGCGCCGTGCCGGGAGAGCGGTCTCCGCTTTCCGCAGGAGGTGCACCGTCAGCCACGCACTGAGGGTGCAGATCGTCGCTGCGGCCAGGACAGAGATGACTGCCTGACTGTCCAGAAATGTTGCGAGGGTGAGCATCATGCGCCAGATCTAGCGCGAAAGGCCTTGAGTCTCCGTCAAGAGCTTGGGTGAACGAGGCGTTATTTCGTCTACCAAACGACTGGGTGCGCGCTGAATTTTTATCATAGATCAAAAGACTATCGAGTGCGCACGACTTTGTGAACGCGCGAAAGTGGCTTGGTTGTCTGGTGAAGGTGTTCGAGCCTCCTGGTGTGCCGAACTTCGGGCCTGGGGATCCCCGCGTGTCGATGCGGCCGCGGAGGTTCTCAGGTCGGGCTTCACACCACCTGACGCGCGCCGTTCGAATTCGGTGCCAGCTCGATCCGCGATTCGTCCGTGCATCCCTGCTCGGCACCGGTTAGAACACAAAAAGAACATGCAGGGTCTGCGGCCGTGCAGCGCGGCCCTCCGTACCCAGTTCCGTCGGCCCGAGACGCTACGGCCGGCGTGAGAGAAAGGCTCGAGGATGGCATTCAAGACGAAATCCGCGGCCGAGACGAAGGCCGCCGACTTGGCGTCCGCCCTGATCAGGATCGCCGATCGCGAAGGCGCGCCGCTGAACATCGGCGTCGACGCGCTTCGGCAGAGCAACCCGCGCCTGACGCCGCTGGCGATCGGTCAGACGTTCCGCAAGCATCGGGACAGTCTCGACGCGGCGCTGGCCGAGCGTGGCTACGTCCTCGTCGCCTATGCCGACCAGGGCCCGGGCGGGGGCATGGCGTTCGAGATCGGGACGGACGACTGAAAGGAACGGCCATTTCGGCCGAACCTCAACGCAGTATCATGGATTCCGTAATCGCCCGCCGACCCGCCCCGCCCGGGCGTCGGCTCCGACGCCGGGGTTCCCATCACGGTGACGGGGCGGGCTCCGCGA
This sequence comes from Methylobacterium sp. Leaf104, assembly GCF_001422885.1. Taxonomy (GTDB): domain Bacteria; phylum Pseudomonadota; class Alphaproteobacteria; order Rhizobiales; family Beijerinckiaceae; genus Methylobacterium. Next base: position 11,268 of record NZ_LMMZ01000040.1, read on the forward strand.
AGGCAGCGCCTCGCCGATGGGCAGCAAAGCGGATCCGTCCCGGTCCTCGAGCCCGAACGGGTCTAACCTGCGGGTGGGGTCAGCACGAGCTTGCCCTCGAACGGGGCCTTGCGGTTGCGGGTGCTCGTGCAGGCGTAGGTTTCCTCGCCCGCCTTCATGGTCCGGATGCGCAGGACGCCCTTGCCGTTCTGCTTGACCAGGTATCCTTTCTCGCTCGCCACGTGGACGAGGTCGCCGTCGGCATGCAGCACGTTGGCGTTCTCGAACTGTCCCGGCGCCGTGATGGTGATGGGCTCGGCAGCCTGACTCACGACGTGAAGCTCCACGTTCGTATTGGCCGGAAGCTTCAGTTCCGCCGGCGCACATACGGGTTTGTCGCCATCCATCGTGATCGTGAGTTCGACGGGCGGCATCACGTCACTCGAGGCCGGCGGCAGCGGCTTGCTCTGGGCAAGGGCCGCGCTCGCGAATGAAGTGGCGGCCAGCGCACCGAGTCCGAGCACTGCATATCGCATGGGTTTGACCTCGACAGATCTGAGTTGACAGTCTGGGAAGGGGCCGCGGCGGGTCGGAGTTCCGGCACGCGGCGGGTGGCCGCAAGGGCGGTCCGGTGCGCGGCCGCCTCATCGCAAGCTCCGACCCATCGCATGTGTCGGCAAGGGGTAGGCGACATTGCGTCCGCTTGAGGGTCGCGGGCGCCGTGCCATCTCGAAGAGCGGCACCACGACGGGCGACATCCGCCCTTCGCAGAGGCGTCCACGCCGAAGGCTGCATGGCAACGTTCTTCACGGCCGACACACATTTCGGGGATGCCTCCCTCGTCCAGCGGCGGCGCCAGGCGTTCGGAGCGGTGGAGCGTCACGACGAGGCCCTGATCGCCCGCTGGAACGCGGTCGTCGGTGTGGGCGACGAGGTCTGGCACCTGGGCGACTTCGCGGCCGGCGCCAGCCGCGCGCATTGCGCTGCGGTCTTCGCGCGGCTCAACGGCATCAAACGCCTCGTACGCGGCAACCACGATACCAACCGTGTGCTGGAATTGCCCTGGACGGACCCACCCGTGGAAAGTGTCCGCATCACGGTGCCGGATCGCGAGGGGCGCGCCTGGCGGCTCTTCCTCTCGCACTACCCGCACCGGTCCTGGCCGGGTTTCTGGCGCGAGACCCGCCACCTGTACGGGCACACCCACGCCTGCCTGCCGGACACGACTCGATCCTGCGACGTCGGCGCGGATGCGTGCGACTACCGCCCGGTCGACTTGGCGACGCTCCTCGCCCGCCAGGAGGCGGCCGGGCAGGCGCCCGAGGAGATGGCGGCGCGGGGCATGCGCTGAGCCGTCGGAGCGGGCGTGCCGGAAGCTTCCGGCGCTCACGGCTTCGCGAGGGGAGCGGCGATCGCGATGCCCGTTGGCTCCCGTTCATGCGAGCGGCGGCACGAGGCAGACGCGCGGTTCGCGCGGGAACGGCCCCTTGTAACGAGCCTCGGAAGAGAGCGACGCGACCCGTCCGGTAGGGCGACCTCGAGACACCAGCCCTCCGAACCTGAGGATATGACGATGCACACGGACGAGACGACCGAGGGCGCGCCGCGCCTTGAACGCAAGGCGGTTGCCGCGGTGGTGCTCGGCAACGCCCTCGAGTTCTACGACTTCACGATCTACGCCTTCTTCGCCAAGCCCATCGGCGAGGCGTTCTTTCCCGCGCAGAACGCGACCGACAGCCTGCTCGCCTCCCTCGCCCTGTTCGGCATCGGTTACGTCATGCGGCCCATTGGCGGCGTCCTCATCGGAGCCTTCGCGGACCGGGCCGGGCGCAAGCCCGCCATGCTGATCACCATCGCGCTGATGGCCATCGGCATGGTGATGCTGGCGGGCTCCCCTGGCTACGCCACCCTGGGGGGCTGGTCGCAGGTCATCGTCATCGTGGGCCGGCTCATCCAGGGACTCGCCCTCGGGGGCGAGGTCGGCCCCTCGACCGCCTACCTCCTCGAGGCCGCGCCCCCGAAGCACCGCGGCTTCGTGGCGAGCTGGCAGATCGCCAGCCAGGGCTGCGCCGCGCTGATCGCCGGCCTCGTCGCCTCGGCCCTGACCTACGCGGTCGGCGATGACGCGATGGCGAACTGGGGCTGGCGGGTGATGTTCGCGCTCGGCATCTGCGTCGTCCCCGTCGGCCTGATCATCCGCAGCCACCTGCCAGAGACCGCGGGGGAACGGACCGACCCGGCCGCGGCCGATTCGACCCTCGCGGTGGTCCGGCGCCTGGTGCGCGAGCACGGCCGGATGCTGCTCCTGACCTTCCTCATCATCGCGGCCTCCACCGTCTCGAACGCGGTGGGCACCAACATGCCGGTCTACGCCCAAGCCACCCTCGGGCTCACCGAGACGATCTCCACCGCCGTGCCGATCGCCCTCGGCCTCGCCTCCATCGCCTTCCCGCTCCTCGGTGGCTGGCTCGCCGACCGGTTCGGCCGGCGCGCGGTGATGATCTGGCCCCGCGCCCTCATCGTGGTTCTGACTGTGCCCGCCTTCGCCTGGCTCGTGCGCGAGCCGACCGGCCCTTCGGTCTATGCCGTGACCTTCCTGCTGTCGGCCCTGTCCTCGATCAACGCGGCGGCGATCATCGTGGCGATCCCCGAATCGCTGCCGCGGGCGGTGCGCAGCGCCGGACTCTCCATCGTCTACGCCTTCTCGGTCTCGGTCTTCGGCGGCAGCACGAACTACGTCGTGAACAAGCTGATCGCCCTGTCGGGCGATAAGCTGGCTCCGGCCTACTACCTCGTGGCCTTCAGCGTCGTGGGCACGGTCGCGGCGCTGCTCATGCCCGAGACCCGTGGCCGGGATCTCGGGGCGGAGGCGGGGCGGTATCCAGACCGGCCGTGATGGGCAGACCGAGCGATTCCGAGAGCCTCGCGGCCCGACCGGGCCGGATCGCGTCGACGACACCCGCGATGACGCCAAGGCCGTAGGCGATTCCGCGTGCGCCGCGATCGCCTGGGCGAGTGCCCGAGGTTTCTGCGCGTGGACGTCCGCGACGACCTGGATCCGGCGGATGGGCTTGGCCGGGGCGCCCCTTCGTCGCGTCTGAGGTCGCAACGAAGCGGGATCCGCCGCGGCCGGGGCCGGGCGGATCCGCGAGGGCAATCCGTGCGAACGGAGCTTACAGGCTCAGGAACGCGTTGGCCGAACCCGCGATGGTGAAGGCGAGGCCGCCGGCGAAGGCACCGATCATGGCGTAGGAGAAGGCTTTCAAGAGCATCGGGTTACCTCTTCTCCTCGATCAGCAGCGGTTTCCGCCCGAGGTCTGACCGTATTGCTGGACCGGAAAGTTCTGCTGGTTGGCGTTGCCCTCCGCGGCCGAGCTCATCGGACAGCTATTGGGATTCCGAAGAGGTGCGGTGCTGCGCATCTCGATCGATCCGGTGGTTTCGACGTCGTAGGGCGAGAACACCGTGTACCGGGAGGGGCTGTCATAGGCCATCGCGGACGAGATCGGAGCAAAGCCAAGGACAAAGGCAGTGGCGAGAGCGGCGATACGGGTCTTCATTTTAGCTGACAAGCTCCTTCACAGTACGAACCAAATCTGCTGGTTCGTTTCTTTCTGTCTGACACTAAGATGGGGTATGAATTTCATCCTTGACGTGTCGGGGAACACATGATGAGCCGGATTAAGCTCGACGACGAAGATCCATTGTCGATGTCTTCGACGGATGTTTTGCATTTTATGCCCTAAAGTTCTGCACCCAAAGCAGATATACCAGCGTCTGCGGCGTCGATGCGTCCGGCCACGATCGATCTGTTTCGCATGACCGAGGCTGCGCCGGCTTGCCGTGGCGTGGCCATGCGCGGGGCGGGACAATCGTCGCGATATGCCGAGCATGGGTAAGGGCGCGAGACTGCGTGAGGGCCGATCGGCCGGTACGATATGGGATCCGCCGGATGTGGGCGGTCCGCCGGCTCATCGCGCAGGAGGGGGCCTCCCTCGGATTGGCTTAGGCCGCCGCCCGGTCGATGGGCTTGACGTGGAGCACGCCAGCCTCGGCACGCGCACCTGATGCGCGTCCCGCGCGCATCGCCGTGAACCAGCGCTTGCCGGAGGCGTTGCGTGCCTGAAGATGCGGACGCATCCGGGAGCGGTTCCCCGCGCGGTGCCACCCGGTGGGGATTGGCCGGGGCAGGTCTGAAGCCGAGGCTCGATGGATTGCGAAGCGGTGGCGGCTCGGGTGCTCGAGCTCATGGTCGAGAACACGGAGTTGCGCCTGCAACTGGCCGAAGCGCAGGAGCAATGCATCGAGATGGCCGTGGATGCCGGAGCTCTCCAGGCGGAGATCGATGCGCTGCGCGACGAGGTCGCGAGCCTGCGGGCGGGGCGAACGGACCCGCGTTAACGATACGTTAGTCATACGCGTTGCGCTATTACCGGGTGCCCAAGCGTGCCAGGCACGGGCCGATATCGAAGGCGAGGGAGTTTCCATGCAGCTGATCGTCACCGGCAGACAGAACGACAGCGAGGTATCCTTTCAGCGGTCGTCCCCCGACGACGCCTTGCAGATGGCGCGGGACCTGGAAGCCAGCGGATTGCATGCGGTCAGCATCAGCGACATCACGGGGCGGGCCTATGAGCCCGACGAGTTCGATGCCTGCTTCGTACGGTTATCGGACTGAGCCGTGGCGACGGCGGTGCCCGGGACCGCCGGGGCGCAATGGCCTGACGAGACGGTGCACCTCACGGCCTTCCGGCTCTCTGGGCGAGGGGCAGCCGGGCGGACAAGCTAATTCGGTCGCGTGACCGACCGTGGCTCGGCCTCGCTCTCCGCAGGTGCGAAGCGTGCGAGGCGGCCCAGGCTCGCTTCGCTAAGGCCGCCCGCATTGGCGAAGGTCGTCAGCGCAACGCTGACGAGCATCTCGGCTTCCTCCTTCGACATCTCCGTGCCGTACATGACGCTCGCGACGCCGCGCGTCGCCTGTACCGCCTTGCAAAAGGCCGCATCCGCTCTCAGGTCATCGTGCCGGGTCATCGCGCACCCCTGTCGTCGGGGCATTCTCCGGTGGATGCCCCCAGCCTTGCGATAACCGCCCTCGCCGTGTCGAGAGTTCGGGGCTTCGTTGACGCAGGCCGTCGTCGCGCGATCGAGGATCGCTACGGTCCGGATCGGTCGGCGCGATGTCCGATGTCTCTCCGACCGGAGGTGGCGGCCCGCGTGCCGCGGGATCGTCGGGTGCCGTCGCGAGGGCAGTCAGGGGCGGCTTAGGCCGCGGTCAGGCGCTTCGTGTTGGCAGCCACATGTTCGCGGTAGCGGGCGATGACGGTCTCGGGCGAACCGCCCATCATCAGGGTTCCGGCCGCCTCCATCGCGGCTTCGATCTTCTCGGCCACCATGGACTGCATCTCGTCCCGGCCTTCGCGGCCGCCCCATGCCAGGCGCACGAGCCGAAGCTCGACGACCTTCTGAGCCTCGAGGGCAAGCATCATCGTCGAGAGAAAGGGATTGTACACGGCACACTCCTCGCCGCGGGCAGATGCGGCGAAGGTCAACCTCGCCGCGTCGCCGAATGATCCCTGCCGGTACAGGGCCGGGCACTGCGTGAGACGCATGCCGATCGGAACGGAGCACACGCATATCCGGCGCCACGCGTCGCCGACGCCGCATCCGCGTTCTGTCGCGAAACCGCCATCGATCCGATCCATGGCGGGGCACCGATCGCCGTCCCAGTCCCCGGACGGGACGCATTCCGGTCCATCGAGCCCGGATCGGACGTTAACGGTTCGTCAACCGTATTCCATGATCGTTCTGGTGCGGGCAAATGTAGGCCGGTCCGTCACGGGGGACTGTCTATGGACGACATCATGGCAGCACGGGAGGATGCAGGCGGACGTTGGGTCTCCGACCCGCATGTCTGGCACATCGCACCGATCACCCTGGTCCTGAGCGCCGCTCTCTGGACGCTCATCAGCCTGGTCGTGGCGCTCTGCCTCAGGATGATCTGAACACCGGCACGGGACCCCGTCCCTGCGCCTCGATCCATGTGCCCCGAGGTCGAGGATATCCGAGTGTCGCACCGCAGGCGGAGCGATCCGACCGCGGCTGACGTGATGGCCGCACACGCATTGCGCCCCGAACCATTTCTCGAGCCAACCCTCAGCGTGCGAGCGTGGGGCCGGATGCCTCTGCCGCGGGAGGCAGGATGGCTGCCTCGTGACGCAGTTGCGGGTTGTAGTCGGGCAGCTTGAGTTCCACGGTCAAGGTATCGCCGGGCAGGAGAATGTCCGTATCGATGGCCGGCACCGTCTCGCCCCCGGACGGCGTCCGTCGTGTGATCGTGTAGTTCTGGACCGGTCGGGTTCGGCTCCGCTGCAGCAGCAACGGGGCTGACAACTCGGACTCGCTCAGCAGCCGCTGCGTCGTCGCATACTTCGCCGTGACCGTGTCGATCTTGCCCTGAACTTCCCGAAGCTCCGTCGTCACGTCGCCGGCCCGCTTGTTGCGCAGCTCCAGCAATCCGATCTCGGTCCTCGAGATTTCCTGGAAGCCTTTCATCAGGCTGACGCTCAACTTGATCTTGTCGCTCTCACTCTGGGCGACGGAGCGTTCCATCGCGAGCTGGCGCGAGGTGACGGCGAGACCCTTGTCGACCAACGTGATCAGGGTCTGAAGCTCGCGCTTGATCAGCGAGATCTGCTTGTCCTCGAGGACCAACTGCTCCTTGAGGGAATCGATCTCCTTTTCGACATGTGCCCGCAACTGAACGAGTGCTGCCGTCTGGGTGTCAAAAGCCTCTCGACGGGCCGAGAAGATCGCCTGTTCCTGCCGCAGGGCCGTCGTGAAGGCGCTGTCCGAGCGGTAACGCTCCAGGGTCGTGGGCGGCTGGAAGGTCTTGCTGCCGCTGAGCTCGGCCTCCAGGCGCGATCGGCGGATCGACAAGGTCAGCCACTCGACGAACTGAAGGCGCAGGTCGCCTTCCGAAGTGATCATCTCGCGTTCCAGCCGCAGGGGTCCGAGGTCTCGGGACTGCAGCACGCCGCCCGCGATCGCCACCGCCTGAAGGACTGTGAGTCCCGGCCTGTAGGGATAGTCGCCAGACTTCATGACCTGGCCCGTGACGTAGAATGGGCGGTATTGGATGATTTCGACCGAGACGTCAGGCTGACTCTTCAGTCCGAGGTTGCGCTTCAGTTGTTCAGAGATCCTGGCTGACAGCTCGTTGGTTGTGGTCCCATCCGCCTCCAGCTGGCCGACGAGGGGCAGCATGACCGTTCCGCTTGGACCGACGTTGTACTCGTCGTTCAGCGATTCCCATTCGTAGATTTCATCGCGCGACGGGCGCCACTCGAAGGCCTTGACCCTGATCTTGTCCTGCGGCGCGAGGCGATATTCGTCCGCTGACGCGGGACACGCCACCACGAGCGCAACGGCGGCCACGAAGAAGCCGCGCAGGAAAGGGGAGTGAGTGTGCATGGAACCTCTCGCTTGCTCAGGCATCGAAGCGCAGCGGCGACGATTAAGGGACCACGGTCTCCACGCGCATCGGACTGCCCGTGAGAAGCCGTTCAACGGAACACCGTCGCGCGAGCGGTCATAGGACGCCCCTGCGGAGCCGCGGCCCGCGACCCTTCGGCCGGTCACCGACACTGGTCCGCCGCGTGTCAGAGCCAGGGCGCGCGAGACCTTCGTGGCGCCTGCGTCGGCCTGAGCAGAGCTTGGACCTGCGCCCACCGGGAAGGGTGCCCATCATGTCGTCTCGCTTACGAAATCTCGCTTGCCGCAGGATAGGCGTAAGCCGGTGCGGCGGAACCACCGCTTTTCGGGCGATTGATCGGTCTCGCCCTGTCCGAAAGGCGTAGCATCGCGGCGTTTTCAGTCTCGGGACCCGTCGCGCCGGCTTGTCCGGGCGCGAATGCTCAAGCCCCCGCGACGTGACCTACGGTGTAAAGCCGCTCCAGCCATCGCTGCGTGTTTGTGCCCAGTCTTCCCGGACGCCCAGGACTGCGAGCCGGACCCTGTAATCGTTCGGTGCCTTTCAGGGTGCCAAAAGGGGTAGTCGGCACAATAGAACGGCGTAGGCCACTCGTCGATCGACGCCCGATCTCATCCGATGATCTGTCCCTACCGCACTTTGCATTCGTGGCGACGTCCGGGAAGGCTGACCACAATGCGGTTCAGGCCATCAAACCGGAAGAGCCCGTTCCGAATGTCCAGCCAGATTCTCAGCCATCCGGCGGCCCTCGCGACCCTGGCCGCCTCCGCCGCTCCGTCCTTCTCGGTTGTCCCGAAGCCGGAGACCTGGGACGCCGGTGTCGAGACCCGCCAGGTGTCCGACCTATCGGTGGCCGTCGTGCATGACTGGTGTCCATCGTTCCGCGGAGGCGAGCGGGTGCTGTCCGCCCTCTGTCGCATCTTTCCGAAGAACGATGTCTATACGCTGTTCGATTTCCTGGAGGATTCCGTCAAGGACGAATTCTTTCCGAATAAAACATTCTACACGTCTCCGGCCAACAGCCTGCCGTTCATCAAGAAATACTATCGATCCCTGTTCTTTGCCTGTCCGTTCCTGATCGAGCAGTTCGACGTGACGGGCTACGACGCCGTGATCTCGTCCTCCGCGGCCTTTGCCCGTGGGGTCATCACCCATCCCGACCAGCCGCATCTCTGCTACGTGCACAGCCCGGCGCGCTACGCATGGGACGAGCAGTTCTCCTACCTGAACGAGGCGAAGCTGGGATTCGGGCCGAAGGGGCTGCTCTACCGCATGATGCTCCATCATCTGCGGACCTGGGATACCCGCACGGCGAACGGGCCGGACATGATGCTCGCGAATTCGGAGTTCGTCAGGCGGCGCATTCGTCAAGTCTACGGTCGCGATGCGCGGGTCGTTCATCCGCCCGTCGACTTGAACGAATCGGTCTACGGGCGGGAGAAGGACGACTACTACGTCACCGCGTCCTTCCTGGCGCCGTACAAGCGCACGGATCTCGTCGTGGAAGCCTTCCGGACGATGCCGCACAGGCGCCTCGTCGTGGTGGGCGAAGGTCAGCAGTCCAAGAAGCTGCGCGCCATGTCCGCACCCAACATCACCTATACGGGATATCTGCCGCGGCAGGATTACCTCGAAACCGTCGCGCGCGCGAAGGCGCTCATCTTCGCCGGATGCGAAGATTTCGGGATCGCGCTCGCCGAGGCTCAGGCATCCGGCACGCCCGTCATCGCGTTCGCGCGCGGGGGAGCCGTGGACATCGTGCGACCTCTCGGCAAGGACCGGCAACCTACGGGAATTCTCTTCCGGGAGCAGACCACGGGAGACATCCAGGCCGCGGTCGAACGTTTCGACGATCGCAGGCATGAGATCCGGGCCGAGAACTGCCGCCTGAACGCGCAGCGCTTCTCCGTTCAGCGCTTCGATACGGAGATCGCCGCAGCCTTCGCCGACGTGCTGGAGCAACGAGCTTCCGTCTGAGCTCCCTCGGCCGCGCCCGGACCGTGTCCGGGCGGTGCATTCGAAGCCGAGCGCTGCGGCGTGGGGCGCGGTCCAAGGAACTCTCGTTCAAGGTCGTGGAGACCTGATGCGCTGCGGACGCATCGGCCCCGCGCGAAGCGGTGGTACCGAGCGAGGAGGCGGCCCGTCGCGAGCGACTGGATGGCAGCACCCGCGGGGGCGGATCGTCTGGAGGGATGCTCGACAGGAAGCGTTCGCGATCGAGCCGGGTGCACCGTCCGTGATCATCGGCGGGGACTGGTAGGGCGTGTTGCGCTCACCATCCGGCATCGAGAGATGCCGGCCGTCGATCCGAGCGGATCGATCGCATCTCCGTGGCGACCGACTGAGTTCTGCGTGCCGCTTCGGGCGACCGCCCACCGGCGGTACGAACGCTCCCGGACACGCCGCTACGATGCGGCGTCCCCGGGAGCGGTGTACGGAACAGTCCTGCATCGGCGATGCTCCCAACCGGACACCGCCACATAGACCCTGTGGTCACATGGCATGGACGTCGCGGTTCCATTCCGACGGGGCGTGTGGCCGCGCGTCGTGGCGGAACGCGTTGATGAGGACTGCAACCTCGGTCCGGTTCTTTGCCTTGAGCTTGCGCATGATGTTGCGAACGTGAACCTTGACGGTGCTTTCCTGCATGCTGAGTTCGTAGGCGATCACCTTGTTTGCCTTGCCGCTGCGAAGCGCATCGAGGACGGCCGCCTGGCGGTGGGTGAAGATCGCATCGCCGACATGCAGTGCCAGGGACGGCGGCTTCACGGGAGTCCGGGCGGCGACGAGGCTGTGAGCCGGCACGTAAGTCCCGCCGGCCTTGACGAGGCGGATGGCCTCGACGGCCACGCGGATCGGAAGGTTCAGGGGAACGTAGCCGCGGACACCCTTCCCGAGCATCTCCAGGATGCACTCGATGTTGTCCTGCTCAGCGAGCACCATGATCGGCAACAGGTTTCCAGCTTTCGCCAGGATATCGAAGTCCGAGAGCACGTCCTGGCGGCTGCGTCCCCCGCCCGAAAGCATGAGGACCACCGCGGATTTTCCGGCTCCGCTGGACATCCAGTCCTCAACCGTCGCGTGAGCCGAGACCTTGAAGGTTGAGAATGATTCGACACCTTTGACGAAGCATTCGCGAATGAAATGTCTGGGTTCGATGAGGATAATCGTACCGTCGACCGCGACGCTGTTGATCTCTATAGCCGTCTCACTGTCGGAATTGTCGTGAGTCTGTAACGCCGCTTTCTGAATGGTCGAGCGCGATCCATTAAGGACGTACATGACTCAAAGTCCCTCTGTTGTTCATCACATTTATCAAGTTCTTAGTTTTCCGACGTTTCGGCTTTTTGGGCGCCAACGGAGATCTTAATACTTCATTAACTTCTTAGGCGGAAGTGGCCGCCCCTACCACTTTGGGGTTACGTGGGCCGAATCGACTGTTGTCTCAGAATCCGGGCGGGCGGAGGCGGGGCGATCTTCTCAGGATCGGCTTTTCGCGACTCGCGCAGCACATGCCCTTGATTGGCGCTGATCTCGGGACGGGAGATCGTTGCTGCTCTCTCTTCTCTCACCGATCGTGTTGGACGGGCAGCCGGCGAGTCCTGTTCGAACGAAGTGGCAAGGATCCTGTGGATGGCTCGCGCTCAGGCTCGGATCCAGGCCTGGCCGATCATGCCCGCTCTCAATTCACCCGTCTGATGCGGGACCTTGAATCGGCGGCCCGGAATGTCCCACTGGTTCAGCTTCTCATAGCCGAGACCTTCCCGAACCTTCGTGAGGTAACCGTCCGTCACCACCCGGTGCGGCATGCGCTCGCGGTCGAAGGATTCGAGCGTGTAGAAATCCTGGTCCGAGACCGAGACCTTGTTGATGATGATCATTCGAGGGGCAGTGCGCATGTCCGCGACGATCTGATCGACAAATCTGTCCGAATACTGCAACGAGCCCGAGCACAGGAGGACGTCGCAGTCTGCCGCGGTGTCGAGGCTTTCGTGGTAGCTCAGGCCTGCGTCGTCCGGCCGTATCCTGCGCCGCCCCTCTCGGCAGATCGCGGGGACGTCCACGACCTGCCACGCGATGCCGGGCGGAAGCGGCATGGCATTCCGATAGGCGTGATACTTGACGCCGACATGTCCGCCGAAATCGGTGACGACCTTGAGCTGCCGCTCCTGATGGAACCTTTGAAGAAAGAACATCACCGGCCAGTCGAAGGGGTGTACGGCCTGGAAGGTTTCAAGGTTGATGGTCACGACGCGATCGCTGTCGTAGGTCGCTCGCTTCGGCTTCGACAGAAAACTCTCAGCAGCGGAGCGGCTCGGAAAGCAACCCCAATAGGCGCCGTAGCCGATTCGAAAGCGGGTATTCAGGAATGCGGATTGGCGGACCTGCTTCAACCCGGGCGTCGACCAGATGCTCATGCGAAGATGACTTTCGTTCCGGGCGGAGTGGATCCCGATCTCGCCCTCTGACCATGACAGCTCTGCCCGCGGGCCGGCGGAAGTCGATCCGTCCTTCGCGTGAAGTGCGGTACGCCATTCGGGGAGGTCCGCGGGGTCGCGAGGGGCCGTTCGTCGCGCGGACCGATGGGGTCGGTACCTCGCCTCGACCAGAGAGAGGGGAGCCACGAATCTCCCTCCACGTCGCCTTGGCCGCGCGCGGGTGACCTCCGGCCGCCGGCCTCGACGGCGGCTGTCGGGCTAGCGCGAGCAGGTATCCGTCCGTTTTCGGGAGCCGTCGGCCATCACCCGCTTCGCGGCGGTGAAGGCAGCCTTGGTTCCGCCCAGCGCCCACTTGCCGTTGCCGGTCTTCGTCAGGCGCACCAGGCCCATGTAAGCCTCGTCCCCGGGCGCCCAGTAGGCTTCGTCCAGCAGTTCGTAGATGAACGCGCCCTCGATTCGATAGGTCTGCGCGAGATCGAGAAACCGGCGCATCTGACACTGGAGGCCGCTCGCCTGCCCGTCCTCACCGTCGCGTTTGCTGCCGTAGGCGTGGTTGAATTCGGTCACCCAGATGGGCCGTCCGTAGGTTGCCAGGACCTTCAGGGCCAGTTCGGGATCGCCGTCGTAGTGATGCCAGACGGAGATTTCCCACGGGATGCCGTCCCGCTTCAGGCGCTCGAAGATGCCCACATGCCCCCAACCGGCCGACCCGATCGCGCGGACGGCCTCCGGATCGGCGGAGCGCGCGCCTTCGGAGAGGCCTCGCAGCACGGCCGCAACCTTGAGGTAGCGCGGTCCATAGTATTCGAGCGGTCCCCACCCGCCGGCGGGACCCCATTCGCAGGGATATTGCGTTCCGTCGTCGCGACGCTCGCAAGGCTGGATGATCGCGTGGTTCTCGAGTTCGTTGCCGAGCTCCCAGACCGGGATGTCGTGGCCGAACCGTCGCACGAATGCTTCGGCGAATTCGAAGCTCTTCCGATAGAGATCCGGCTCGGACTCCGCCGAGAGGGAGACAGGCGGAATCAGGATGGGCAGGATCGTGATCGAGTGCCGCTTCGCGGCCGCGATGAGCGCTGCGAGCTGATCGGCCTTGTCGAGGCTCGTCACGTCGACCCGGTACGACTTGGCACCCAGGTCGTTCAGGATCACCAACTGCTCATCGAACGTCACGCCAGGATAGGAAACGAGCGGATGCCCGTTGACCCCCCAGAGAATCTCGGCGTGGAGACCCGAAGTCAGGAGGAAGAGGTTCAAGACTGACTGTGCCGCAGTCCGACGGATGGATCTCATGAATGACATCACGGCCCGAACTTTCGGATCAATCTGACGTTGTGATCTTGGACCTTATCCAGTTTTCGGCACAGTCATTCCTGTTTAAAAGGGCAAAGGACCACTCAAAAGGCGTAGGGGCGCAGTCGTAAGCAGGAATTGAAACGAAGAGGCCCGTCCTATCAGTCTGACCCCCGCCGGCCATGTGCCGTTGTCCGGGTCTCAAGACTGAGGTGGCGATCTTGTTGACTTCAAACGCCACGCAGGCCGCGACCGCAGCGGCGAAGGGAAGCATCGTCGGGCTCTTCGACGAACGCGCCCGGGCGTTTGCCGACGCCGTGGCCTTGCGGACGACCGGCCATGACTGGACCTATGCCGAGCTCGACGGCCGGTCGGATCGGCTCGCCCGCAGGCTGATGACTCTGGGCATCGGACCGGGCGATCGTGTCGCGCTCCTCGTCGAGCGTTCGCCCGCCGCAATCTGTGCGTTGCTCGCGGTGCTGAAGGCGGGGGCGGCCTACGTGCCGCTCGATCTCGATTATCCTTGCGCGCATCTCGCCGCGATGATCGCGGATAGCCGGCCGGCGGCACTCATCGTAGATTCGGGCGGGCCCGTTCCCGAGGGCCTGTCGTGGACGGGTCCGACCGTCTCGATGGATGCGGCCGGGCGTGTGCCGGGCGAAGTGTCGGAAGGCGTTCCCCTTCCGGTGCGCGATCCCGGCGATCTCGCCTACGTCATGTACACGTCGGGCTCCACCGGCCGCCCCAAGGGGGTAATGGTCCCGGACCGCGGGGTGGTCCGGCTGGTCGACCAGCCCGATTACGCCAGCTTCGGCGCCGACGACGTCTACCTTCAGCTCGCCCCGCTGGCCTTCGATGCCGCGACCTTGGAGATCTGGGCGCCGCTCCTGAACGGAGGCCAACTCACCTTTCCCGATCGGCGCCGGCCCTCGCTGCGGGAGATCGGCGCCATGGTCCGCTCCTTCGGTGTCACGAACCTCTTGCTCACCACCGGCCTGTTCCACCTGATGGTGGATGAAGCGCTCGACGACTTGGCGGGGCTGCGTCAGCTGCTGGCCGGAGGGGACGTCCTCTCGCCGACCCATGTCCGCAAGGTACTCGATGCCCTGCCGCACTGCCGCCTGATCAACGTCTACGGCCCGACCGAGAACACGACCTTCACCTGTTGCTTCACGATTCCTCGGGATCAGCCGGCAGGGGCGATCCCCATCGGCCACCCCATTCGCGGAACGCAGGTCTACATCCTCGACGACGCGTTGAATCCGGTCGCGGCGGGCGAGGCCGGCCAGCTCTGCGCCGGCGGCGAGGGGGTCGCGATCGGCTACCTCGACCGGCCCGACCTGACCGACGAGCGCTTTCTGCCAGATATCCATTCCCCGATTCCGGGCGGCCGACTCTACCTGACGGGGGACCTCGTCCGTCGCCGGCTCGACGGCGTGATCGAATTCCTCGGGCGCCTCGACACGCAAGTGAAGATCGATGGAAAGCGCGTCGAGCTCGGGGAGATCGAGTCGGTCCTCCGCGGGCTTCCCGGCGTGCGCGACGCGGCCGTGGCAGCCGTGCAGGCGGATGCTTACGGCAAGCGCCTGCACGCCTTCGTGGTGAGCACCGGCCCGTCGCCGCTCGACCTCGTCTCCCTGCGGGCGGCGCTCGCCGTGAGCCTGCCGGCTCATATGCGGCCTGCGACGCTCGAAGCCCTGCCGCACCTGCCGCTGAACGTGAACGGAAAGGTTGATCGCTCCGCCCTGGCCGCCGAGGCGTCGCGAAACCCCGAGAGGCCTCGGTCCTTCGCCGAGCCGCGGACGGAGACGGAACGGCGCATCGCCTCCGTCTGGCGGAATGTCCTCGCGATCGACGAAGTCGGCATCGAGGACAACTTCTTCGAACGCGGCGGCTCGTCGCTCAAGCTCCTGGCGGTGCACCAGCGCCTGACGGAACAGGGGACCGCTGCGGTTTCGGTCATCGACCTGTTCGCCCGGCCGACCATCCGCGCCCTCGCCGAACTCATCGACGGTGCTGCGGACCGAACTGCGGTGAGCGCGAGCGTCGGTGCCCGCGGATTGCGACAGGCCGGAGCGCTCAAGCGCCTCGG
Organism: Methylobacterium sp. Leaf104; assembly: GCF_001422885.1. Taxonomy (GTDB): domain Bacteria; phylum Pseudomonadota; class Alphaproteobacteria; order Rhizobiales; family Beijerinckiaceae; genus Methylobacterium. Next base: position 26,560 of record NZ_LMMZ01000040.1, read on the forward strand.
CACCTTGGGGAGGCATGCGCGATGACCACCGTACCCGACCCCTGTGCCGGCTCGGATGAGCCGCCGATCGAAGGGATCGCCATCGTCGGCATGGCGGGCCGCTTCCCTGGGGCGGCGAACCCGGCCGAGCTGTGGCGCCGCTTGTGCGCCGGCGACTCGATGGTCGCGCCCCTCGCCGCGGAAGCGCTCGAGGACACCTTCACCGACGAGGAGCGCGCACAGCCCGAATACGTGGCGGTGCGACCGGTCCTCGAGAACGTCGAGCTCTTCGACGCCGCCCTGTTCGGCATGCGCCCCCGCGAGGCGGCGCTGACCGACCCGCAGCACCGGGTCTTCCTCGAGGTCGCCTGGGAGGCGTTCGAGGATGCGGGCTATCCACCATTGGCACCCGGTCGTCCGGTCGGCGTCTACGCCGGATGCAGCCTCAACACCTACCTGCTGCACCACGTCCTGGGAGAGGCCGGCGCCGCCGAGCGCTTCACCTCCGAGTTCCAGGTCGGCAACTACGAGGCGCTGACCGGCGCCATCGCCGACGCCCTCGCCACCCGCGTCTCCTACAAGCTCGACCTGCGCGGTCCCAGCATGTCGATCGCGACGGCCTGTTCGACCTCGCTCACCGCCGTCGCCCAGGCCGTCCAGGCGCTTCTCCTGCATCAGTGCGACATGGCGCTGGCCGGCGGCGTGTCGATCAGCCTGCCGCAGCGGCGCGGCTACATCAGCCAGGAGGGCGGCATCGTCTCGACCGACGGCGTCTGCCGGCCGTTCGATGCGGATGCCAACGGCACCGTCTTTGGCGCGGGGGCGGCCGCCGTGCTCCTGAAGCGGGTCGAGGACGCCGTGGCGGACGGCGATCACATCTACGCCGTCATCCGCGGTGCGAGTGTCAACAACGATGGTGCGTCCAAGGTCGGGTTCGCCGCCCCGAGCGTCGATACGCAGGCCGAGGTCATCGCGACGGCGCATGCGATCGCGGGCATCGCCCCGGAGACGATCGGCTACGTCGAGTGCCACGGGACGGCGACGCCTCTCGGCGATCCCATCGAGGTCGCGGCGCTCGCGAAGGCGTTCGGGCCGATCGCGGTCGTGGAGCGCTGCCTCATCGGCTCGGTGAAGGGCAATGTCGGCCATCTCGACGCCGCCGCCGGCGTGACGGGCCTGATCAAGGCCGCCCTCGCCGTCGAGAGCGGAACGATCCCGGCGACGGCGAACTTCCGCGCCCCCAACCCCCTCCTGGACCTCGAATCGACGCCCTTCGCCGTCGCTTCGCGTCTCGCGCCATGGCCGGCGCGCCGCGGTCCGCGCCGGGCCGGCGTCTCGGCCCTCGGCGTGGGCGGCACCAACGTTCACGTCGTGCTGGAAGAGGCGCCCCGCACCGACCGCACCGACCGCATCGCCCCCGCCGCGCCGATCCGGCCCGCCGCATCGGTGATCCCCCTCTCGGCACGCACGAGCGCGGCCCTGGATGCGGCCGTGCTGAGCCTCGCGGACCATCTCGAGGCGACGCCCACCCTCGACGTCGCCGACGTTGCCCACACGTTGCAGGTGGGCCGTACGGCGTTCGAGCACCGTGCCGCCCTCGCGTGCCGGGACCTGCCTGGCGCGATCGCGGGCCTGCGGGGAAGGCTGGCGCGCCGCGAGGTCGGCGGACCGGCCTCCGTGGTGTTCATGTTCCCCGGCCAGGGCAGCCAGCACATCGGTATGGGCAGGGATCTCTATCGGGGCGAGGGGGTCTACCGCGACGCGATCGATCGCGGCCTCGATCTCCTCGATCCCGCCGGCCGGGCCGACGTCTGGGCTTTCCTGGACGGCGACAGGCCCGATGAGGCCACGGGTGGCCCCGCGCCCACCGGTGTCGCGCAGCCGGCGATCTACCTCACCCAGCACGCCTTGGCGGCCCTCTGGATGAGCTGGGGGATCCGGCCCGCTGCGATGGTCGGGCACAGCGTCGGCGAACTCACGGCGGCATGCCTCGCGGGCGTGCTCACCTTCGAGGATGCCCTCGCCTTCGTCGTCGAGCGCGGGCGCCTCATGCAGTCCGAGCCCGGCGGCGCCATGCTGGCCGTGCGCTTGCCCGAGGCGGAGCTGCGGGCACGCCTGCCGGCGGCCCTCGACATCGCAGCCATCAACGCACCGAACCTCTGCGTCGCCGCGGGGGCTTTCGATGCGGTGGCGGAGCTCGAGAGCAGCCTCCTCGCCGCGGAGGTCAGCGTGCGACGGCTGCATACGTCGCACGCGTTCCATTCGCGGATGATGGATCCCGTGGTCGACGGGCTGGCCAAGCTCGCGGAACGGATCACCCTGAACGCTCCGAACCGGCCCTACGCGTCGAGCGTCAGCGGTGGCTGGATCACCCCCGAACAGGCGACGAGCGCGCATTACTGGGCGCGCCATTGTCGCGAAACCGTCCGGTTCGCCGACGCCCTCCGGACGGTCGCGCAGGACGGATCGGTCCTCTTGGAGGTCGGGCCGGGCCGGACGCTCTCCACTTTCGCCCATGCCGGCCTGCAGCGCGGCACGGCCCGCGCGGTGATCAATTCGATGCCGGATCCGGCTCAGGTGGCGGACGGCCAGATCGTGGCGGCCGAGGCGCTCGCCGAACTCTGGACCGCCGGCGTCACACCCGATTGGGAGGCCGTCGGGCGTCCCGGGTGCAGGCGCCTGTCTCTTCCGACCTATCGGTTCGACCGCCGCCGGCACTGGATCGACGCGCCGGCGCGCATCGCGCCACCCGCGGCGGTCCCCGTCGAACAGACCGGCGGCGCGCGGCCGAACGATCCTTTCATCAGGCCTTCGACAAGCAACGAAGAGGCGCAGACGACAATGGGGCAGACGTCGGATCACGGTTCCGTGGCGGCACGGACAGAGCTCGCGTCGGAGCTCATCGCGATGGTGGAAGAACTCTCGGGCGTCTCGATCGACGCCGACCACCTCGACAGCACCTTCCTCGAACACGGGCTCGATTCCCTGTTCCTGGCGCAGTTCGTGACCCGGCTCCGCAAGCAGTACGGCGTGAAGCTGACGTTCCGGCAGCTGTCGAGCGACCTGCCGTCGATGGCCGCCCTCGCCGATCACATCGCGGCCATCCGCGTCAAGGCGCCCGCTGCGCCCGAAATCACCGTCGCTGCCGAGCCGTCGGTCGCGGTGCCGATGCCTGCCCCCGTCCCGAGCCCCATCGCGGTTCCCGCGCTGCTCGGACCGGCCGCTGCGATCCCGGCCGACGGTGCCCTGCACAGCCTCCTGCATGCACAGCTCCAGACGCTGCAGTCCCTCCTGAGCCAGCAGTGCGGTCTGCTCGGCACGGCCCCGGCCGCAGCGCCGGCGGTTGTTCCCGTGCAGGCGGTCGTCGCCCGTCCCGCCCCCGCGATGCCCGCAGCCGCGGCGGCGAACGCGGGAGCCGCGCCGATCGCGAAGCCGGCGACCCCCTCCGCTGCCACGGCGGTTCCGACATCGGCCGACGAGGCTCCCGCACGTATCCGGCTCTACCGGCCCGGCGCGAATGCGGTCGGAGCGATCACGCCGCGCCAGCGCACCTTCATCGACGACCTCGTTGCGCGCTACAATGCGCGGACGCCCCTCTCCAAGGCGCGGGCTCAGGCTTATCGGTCCGTGCTGGCCGACCCGCGCAGCGCCGCGGGCTTCCGCCAGGAGTGGAAGGACATCGTCTATCCGGTGGTCTGCGAGCGCTCGAAGGGCTCGCATATCTGGGACATCGACGGAAACGACTACGTCGACCTGGTGAACGGCTTCGGCCAGACGGCCTTCGGCCACTCGCCGGACTTCGTCACGGAAGCGTTGGTCGCGCAGCTCGAGCGCGGCTTCGCCATCGGCCCGCAGAGCCCCCTCGCCGGGGAGACGGCGGCCCTGTTCGCCGAGATCACCGGCAACGAGCGCGTGACGTTCTGCAACACCGGCTCCGAGGCGGTCATGGCCGCCATGCGGGTCGCCCGCACGGTGACGGGCCGGGACAAGGTCGTGATCTTCACGGGCGACTATCATGGGCAGTTCGACGAGGTCCTCGTGAAGGCTTCCGGGCGGGCCGGTGCGGTCGCGTCGGTCCCGGTCGCCCCCGGCATCCCGTCGGAGGCCGTCAGCAACATGGTCGTGCTGCCCTACCTTGCCCCCGAGAGCCTCGCCTGGATCCGGAGCAACGCCGAGGACATCGCCGCCGTCATCGTCGAGCCGGTGCAGAGCCGGCACCCGGGCGTGGAGCCGGAGCCGTTCCTGCGCGAGTTGCGGGCGATCACCGAACGGAGCGGCACGGCCTTCGTCTTCGACGAGGTGATCACGGGCTTCCGCGTCCATCCCGGCGGCATGCAGGCGCTCCTCGGCATCCGCGCCGATCTGGCGACCTACGGCAAGGTGGTGGGCGGCGGCATGCCCGTGGGCATCCTCGCGGGCACCGCGCAGTTCATGGACGCACTCGACGGCGGACAGTGGAGCTACGGCGACGCCTCCTTCCCCGAGGTGGCCCCGACCTTCTTCGCGGGCACCTTCGTGCGGCACCCCCTGGTCCTGGCCGCGGTGCACGCCGTCCTGCTGCACATCAAGGAGCACGGGCCCGCTCTCCAGGAGACCCTGTCGGAGCGCACCCGTCTCCATGTGGAACGCCTCAACGCCGACTTCGCGCGGCGCGGCCTCGCGACGACCATCGAGCGCTGCAGCAGCTGGTACTACCTCGACATGGCGCGCGAGGACCGCCTCGCGACCCTGATCTTCCCCTATCTGCGCCTCCACGGCGTCCACATCCTCGAAGGGTTCCCCTGCTTCATCACCACGGCGCATTCCGATGCGGATCTGGCGCATATCGAACGGGCCTTCACCCGCGCGCTCGACGATCTGCAGGATGCCGGCCTCCTCCTGCCGTCGATGCCCGTGATGTCCGCGGCCGAGGAGAGAGCGCCGGACGCGGATGCGGGTCTTCCGGCCGAGGTTCCGCTGACCGAGGCGCAGCGCGAAGTCTGGCTCGCTGCCCAGCTCGGCGACGGCGCCTCCTGCGCGTTCAACGAATCGGTGTCGCTCCACCTGTCCGGTGCGCTCGACACAACCGCCATCGAGGCCGCCCTCGACGATCTCGTCGCCCGTCACGATGCGTTGCGGGCGCGGATCGGACGCGGCGGCGCGACGATGCAGGTCGTCCGGACCTTGTCGCTGGCGCTGCCTCGCACCGATCTGACCTCCGCCCCGGATCCGGAGGCGGCCATGGCGGAACTCCTCGACGAGGACGCCCGCACGCCCTTCGACATGGAGGCCGGACCGCTCGTGCGGGCACGGCTCATCGCCCTCGGCGCCGATCGCCACGTGCTCGTGCTCACGGCGCACCACATCGTCTGCGACGGATGGTCGATCAACATCCTCACCGGCGATCTCGGCGCCCTCTACACCGCGCACCGTCTGGGCCGGAGCGCGGACCTGCCCGCGCCCCTCCCGTTCCGCCGATACGCCCTCGACCTCTCCGGCCGCGACACCGGCGAGGTTCCGGAGTTCTGGCGCAAGGAGTTCGAGGTCCTGCCCCAGCCCGTCGACCTCCCGGTCGACCGCGCGCCGGTCCATCCGAGATCCTTCCGCGGCGCGACCCTCACGACCTGGATCGACGGCGACCTGACCCGCGCCGTCAAGACGGCCGCCGCACGCGAGGGGTGCACGCTGTTCGTGGCACTGTTTGCCGCGTCTCAGGTTCTGTTCGGCCGGCTCGCCGGGGCTCAGGACGTCGTGATGGCGATCCCGAGCGCGGCCCAGAACGGGCTCGACGACGCGATCCTCGTGGGCCATTGCGTCAACTTCCTGCCCCTGCGGGCGGCGTTCGCGCCGGGCGAGCCCTTCGCCGACCACCTCAAGCGGGTGAAGCACAAGGTCCTCAGTGCGTTCGAGCAGCCCGACACGACGCTGGGCACGCTGGTGCGGCGCCTCGAGATTCCGCGCGACCTCAACCGGCTGCCGCTCACCAGCATCCAGTTCAACCTCGAACGGCTCAACGACAAGCTCGCCTTCGAGGGATTGGAGGCGTCCTTCACCTCGAACCCGAAGGCCTTCGTCAACTTCGATCTCTTCCTCAACATCGCCGAGACGAACGACGGCTTGAAGATCGACTGCGACTACAGCACGGATCTCTTCGACGAGGCGACCATCGCCCGCTGGATCGGACACCTGCGGTCCCTCCTGTCGAGCGTGGCGGAGGATCCCGCCCGGCGCGTCGAGGCCCTTCCGCTGCTGTCCACGGACGAGCGCCGCTGGCTCGTGGAGGATCTCAACCGGGCCCCGTCCGTCGCCCGGGACGAGGCGACGCTGGAGGAACTCGTCACCCTCCAGGCGGAGCGGACGCCGGACGCCGTTGCCGTGGCCTGCGGGGAGGCGCGCTGGACCTATCGGCAACTCGCCGATCGGGCCGACCGGATCGCCCGCGCCGTCGGAGCCCTGGCCGGCGCCGAGCCCACGCGGATCGGCCTCGCCGTCGAGCGCTCCCCCGAGATGGTCGCGGCGATGCTCGGCATCATGAAGGCGGGCCATGCCTACGTGCCGCTCGATCCGACCCAGCCGGTCGCGCGGTCGCGCCAGGTCCTGGCGGCCGCCGAGGCCGCTCTGCTCCTCTGCGACCGGTCCTCGACGGCCGCGATCGCAGAGGGGGGGCTGCCCGTCCTTCAACTCGACCAGCCGCTGCCCGATGCGCCGCCCGTCGCGGCCGCCAAGCCCGGCCGGGCGGGCCGTGCCGCCTACGTCATCTTCACCTCGGGCTCGACGGGCACGCCCAAGGGCGTGGAAGTCGGTCACCGCTCGGTCGTCAACCTGCTCCGGTCGATGGCGGTCGAGCCCGGGTTCACCCCCGCCGACACCCTCCTCGCCGTCACCACGACGACCTTCGACATCTCGGTCCTCGAACTGTTCCTGCCCCTGATCCTCGGCGGCCGCACGGTCATCGCGGACCGGGACGAGGTCCGCGGCGGCTTCGGCCTCGTCGACCGGATCCGGACCTCGGGCGCGACGGTCCTGCAGGCCACTCCCTCGCTCTGGCGCGTCCTGCTGGAAGCCGGCTTCCAGCCCGGGCCAGACCTGAAGATGCTCTGCGGCGGCGAACCGCTGCCGCAGGATCTCGCCGACCTCCTCCTGGCGAACGGAGGCGAGCTCTGGAACCTCTACGGGCCGACCGAGACCACGATCTGGTCGAGCGCGGGCCGGGTCGGGCCGGGCCGGGTCACCATCGGCGGGCCGGTGGCAGGTACCCAGCTCTACGTCCTCGACCGCGACGACGCGCTGGCGCCGATCGGTGTCGCGGGCGAGCTCTACATCGGTGGCGTCGGCCTCGCGCACGGCTACTTCAACCGTCCCGACCTGACGGCCGCCGCCTTCCGCGAGATCGACGTTCCCGGCCGCGGCCTGGAGCGCCTCTACCGGACCGGCGACCTCGCGAGCCGGGCCGCGGACGGTACGATCCGCCTGCTCGGGCGTGCCGATCAGCAGATCAAGCTGCGGGGCTTCCGCATCGATCTGGAAGAGATCGAGCTGGTGCTGCGCGCCTATCCAGGCGTCGCGGCCAGCGCGGTCGCTCTGCTCAAGCGCGGCGACAGCACGAGCCTCGTCGGCTACTTCACGGATGTGAGCGGAACCGTCACCGCGGCTGCCCTGGCCGCCCATGTGGCCGCCAAGCTTCCGGACTACATGGTGCCGACGCTCTGGCAGCGCCTCGACGCCATGCCGATGACCGCCAACGGCAAGCTCGACCGCAAGCGGCTTCCCGAGCCCGAGGCCGGGGCCAGGCGGGACGCGCGCCCGGTGGTCCCGCCGCGCAATCCCCGCGAGGCTCAGATCGCAGCGATCTGGCGGGACGTGCTGAAGGTCGACGACATCGGCGTCGATGACAACATCTTCGCGCTCGGCGCGGACTCGCTGCACATCTTCCGGATCGCCGCGCGCCTGATGGACGAGAAGATCGATCTCGAAGCCAAGCACGTCTTCGAGAACCCGACGGTCGCCGCGCTCGCCAGTGCCGCCGACGCGTCGGAGACCCGGGCGTCCCGCACGGTACTGCCGTCGCTCATGTCCTTCCGACGCGGATCCACCCTGAATGGGGTTGCCCGATGACCACCCTGCCCAACGAGATCGCGACCGGCGCCCTACCGGTCCCCGAGCCGCTGATCTTCCCCTGCTCGTCGTCGCAGCGGCGCTGCTGGTTCATCGACGCCCTCCATCCGGGCTCGACGATCCTCAACATCGCCCTGCGCTGGGAGCTGGAGGGGGAGTTCAGTCCCCCGGTCATCGAGCGGGCGCTGCAGTTCCTGATCAATCGGCATGAGATCCTGCGCACGCGCTTCTACGTGCGGGACGGCGAGCCGGTCCAGGAGGTCCTGCCTCAGCTTCGCTTCAAGCTTTCGCAGGTCGACCTCACCATGGTGCCCGAGGCGACCCGGGCGGACGAGGCCGTCGCCCTGGCCAAGCGCGAGGCGAAGGCACCCTTCCAGCTCGATCGTCCGCCGCTCATCCGGGTGACGCTGATCAGGACGGGTTCGAACCGGGTCTCCCTGCTGGTCACGGTCCACCAGATCGCCTTCGACGGGATCTCGATCGGCCTCCTGGCCCATGAATTCGGACTCGTCACGGCGGCTCTGCAGGCCGGGTCGGTTCCGACCCTGCCCGAACTGCCGATGCAGTACGGCGACTACGCGTCGTGGCAGAAAGCAATGTTCAGCAGCCGCGGCTTCGAGGCCGAGGCCGCCTATTGGCGCCGCCAGCTGGCCGGCGCGCCCTATTTCGAGGTCGCCCCCGACCTTCCGCGGCCGGCGGTGCCGGCCTCGAACGGCCACATCATCGCGCAGATGCTTCCGCAGGAATTCAGCGACGCCCTGGACGCCTTCGCGAAGACGGAGCGCGTGACGCTGTTCGGCCTCTGCTACGCCGCCGCGATGGCCGGGCTCCATCGCGTCACCGGCGAGACCGATCTCGTCATCGGAACGCAGCTCGCATCGCGTCACCATCCCGACCTCGAGAAGATCGTCGGCGTCTTCCTCAACAACCTCGTCCTGCGCGTCGCCGCCTCGGGCGACCTCAGCCTGCGGGACTTCCTCCAGCGCGCCAACCGGACCGTGCAGGATGCGCTGATCCACCAGCAGATGCCCTTCGACCACCTCGTCGAACTTCTGAATCCGCCGCGAGACCCCTCCCGGACACCGCTCATCTCGATCAACTTCGCGGTCCTCCACGAAGTGATCCGGGAGGAGACCTACGGAACGTTCGATCTTCGGGCGCAGCCGTCGCTCTCGCCGGGTTCGCTCTACGAGCTGAACTTCTTCCTCGTGCACTGGCCGAGCGGCTGGCGCCTCGCCCTCGAATTCAACACGGACCTCTTCGAACTCGAGACGGCCGAGCATCTCCTGGCCGGCTGGCGGGCCGCCCTGGACGGATTCCTGCTGGACGCCGACCGGCCGCTCTCGGCCCTGCCGATCGCCCTCCGCACGGCGGCGAATTCCGAGGAATGCACGGCCGTCGAGGAAGTGCTGCTGCTCGACCCGCTCGTCGCGGAAGCCGCCGTCGTGGCGCATTCACGCCCGGACGGCACGCCGGCACCCTACGCCTACGTCGTGCCCGCCGCCGATGTCCGCCAGCCCCTCGAAACGCTGCCCGTGACGCTCATGGGGCACCTCGCGCGAGACGCGCGGCTGCAGACGCAGCCCGCCGGCATCAGCGTGCTCCTCGCGTTGCCGCGGACCGCCGGGGGCGCCATCGATCGGCCGGCGCTCCCGCATCCGCCCGCCGCCGTCACCGGGCCTCCGGCGAAGGCCGGCCCCCCGTCTGAGATCGAAGCGGCCATCCGGACGATCTGGCAGGATGTGCTCGACGTCACCGCGATCGACCCCGACTCGAACTTCTTCGATCTCGGCGGACACTCGCTCCTGGCGGTGCGGATGTGCGTTCAGGTCGGCCGGAGACTGGGACGGCAGGTGGATGTCGTGTCCCTCTTCCGCTCGCCGACGCTGGCGGCCTTCGTTCGCCACGTCGAATCCCTCAAGGAGGATGCGACGGACGGACAGATCGTCGTGGTGCAGCCAGACGGCGACGGCACGCCCATCATCGCCATCAATCACCTGCTCTCCTATTACGATCTGTCGCGCGCCGTCGGCTCGGGCCACCCCTTCTACAGCGTGCAGACCCTCGACGCGCACGTGACGCCGGCTGTGGATGGGCGCAGCTTCGAGGAGATCGCCGCGGACTATGTCCGCCTCATCCGCAAAATCCGACCGCAGGGACCCTACATCCTGTTCGGACTCTGCGTTCACGGCCTCATCGGGTACGAGGTCGCGCAGCAACTGCGGGCGGCCGGAGACGAGGTCGAGGTTCTCGCCTTCGTCAACGGCTGGCACCCGAACTACTTTGAGCGCTTGAGTTTGCTGAACAAATCCAAAATCCGTCTCAAGCACGTCAAAGAAAGTCTCGCACTCGTATTCTCCGGAAAGAAGACTTTTGCTGAATTTCTCAGCAATTATTCGCTTGCGCATAAGGTCGGGATACTCAAGGCTGCCGTCGCCTTGAAGCTGATCGATCGCGTGCCGCCACGCACCGGGTCGGAGACCGCGGACGGCTGGCTGCTTTACCTGATGAACGCGCGAAATCTTTATCGACCCAAGCCCTATCCGGGACGCGTGGTTCAGTTCCTCGGGATGGACGCGCCGCGCGGGCGGGGGTTCGACCCGATCCTGGGCTGGACCGGCACGCTGACCGGGTCGGTCCTGGTCCAGGATGTCGAGGGTGGATTCCAAGGCACCTTCGCGGACGAGGCGCTGGACACCCTGATCAGACAGTTGCACCTCGGACTCTCGGAGATTTCCGGCACGGAGCGTGCGGTTCGATGACGATCGGCGGCCGCGGGCGCCGATGGCCGGCGCTCGCTGCCGTGGTGGTGTGTTTCCTGGCAGCCTGCATCGCCATGGGTTTCATCGCGACGGAGCACGTCCGGTCTCTCGTCTTCCTCGCGGCTCAGCGGCCGGCCCCCACCGGTGCGCATCCCGTAGGGGCGGCGGCCTTCAGTCCCGTCGGTGGCGCACGGGTCGAACTCTGGTATCCGGCCAAGGGGGGCTGCCTTGGCCTCCTCGCGCGCGCCGTCGCGCTGTTGCGAACGGTCCTGCGGCCGACCCAGGCCGTTTCGTGCGACGCGCCGCCAGCCCCCGGATTGCATCCGCTGATCCTCCTGCTTCCCTCCTGGTTCGCCGAGCGCGACGTCAATACGTTCATGGCGGCCAATCTCGCCAGCCACGGCTTCGTGGTGGCGGCCGTCGACGATTTCGTCCACGGCCCGCCCCTGTCGGGAGGGGATCGGATCGCGCAACTCGGATCGCTCGACATGACTTCCGAGGAGGCCTTCGCCACCTCCCGCGCGGTGTCCCGACGGCGGGCCGTCCTCGGTGCACGCGCCGCGACGGCGACGATCGACGCGGTCATCGCCCATCCGACACTCGGACCCCGCATCGACGCCGACCGCGTCGGGGTGCTCGGCTACTCGTTCGGTGGCAGCATCGCCGCGGCGATGTCGCGGGAGACCGGCCGTCTCCGGGCGGTGGTCAACCTGGACGGTGACGTCGTCGCGACCGAGGCGTGGCCGCCGACGGTTCCCTATCTCTTCCTCACGAGCGATCTTCCCTACCCGAGTGCGGCCGACCTCGCCTCCGACGATCGGGCCTTCCGCTTCGAGAGCATCACCACGCGCGACACCTATGACCTACACGAACGTCCCGACTTTCCGCGCAACGGCCTGGCACTCAGCGTGAAGGAGGCGGTGCACGCAGATTTCTCGGATCGCCTGGTCATGCCGCCGTTTCGGGACTTCCTGAAGCCGCGACCGATCGATCGCAAGCAGATGTGGCACGACATCAATGGCCTGATCGTCTCGTTCCTGTCCGCCCATCTCGGCACCATGGACGGCACTATCGGTCAATCCGACGCCTTGTCCGGGCGCTTCGTGAAGCTGCCATCACCCTGAATGCCGAGGCTTGCGGAGCCTGCGCGCCGTCCGACATGGAGGGCGGCGCCGGCGCGCTCCGGGGTCGGGTCCGGCGCAGCCACCGAAGTCTGGCGACACGGCCGCCGCTTGCCCTACTGCACCGCCGGCGTGGACGGGAGCGACCCGGTGGGCTCCGAGACGGAGGGTCCCCGGGCGCCGCTCGGACGCGCCAGCATCCGCAGGTAGAGTTCCGCCGATCGCTGCCAGCTGAAACGCCGGGCCTGGGCCAAGCCTCTGTCGACCAGCGCCGTGCGCAGGGCCGGATGGCGGCGCAGAAGCCGGAACTGCGCATGCCAGTGCCTCATGCGCGTGGGATCGGCATAGAGGGCGGCATCGCCGCAGATCTCGGGAAGACTGGCGCGGTCCGAGACGACGACCGGGCAGCCGAGTGCCATGGCCTCGAGCGGTGGAAGTCCGAAGCCCTCGGTGAGCGAGGGGAAGGCGAGGCAGAGCGAGCGCTGGAGCAGCGCCGCGAGCTCCGCGTCCTCCAGGCGTCCGAGCCAGGCGATGCCCGGTCCCTCGACGTGAGGCATCTGCTGCGCGAAAATTCCAGGATTGCTCTGCCCCACCACCGCGATCCGGAAGCCGTCCCGCACGAGGCGATCGGCCACCCCCAGGATGGCCGCGACGTTCTTGTGGGGGGCCGCGCTGCCGAGGAGCACGATCGTGTCCTCCCCCGAAGCCTCCGCGACCGCCCGCGACATCCGGGGGCGCCAGGCGTGGACGTGCTCGTGCCCGTTGGGGATGACGGAGATCCGCTCGGCCGACGCGATTCCGAATGTCTCGATCTGGTGGGCGGAGAACTTCGACACCGTGGTGATCGCACGGACACGCCGCCCGATCAGGGGCTGGATGATCCTGTACAAGCCGCGGAACGAACGGGAATAGCTCTCGGGGCAGATCCGCGGGTTCAGGTCGTGGATGCAGACGATCTGGTTCGCGATCGCGAGCGGTCCCGTGTTGCCGAGACTGAGGAGACCGCCCCGGACGCAGGTCGGGAGCTCGGCCTGCTCCCACGCATGGCCGGTGAGCCGGCCGATGGTGCGAACCGGGATGTGCTGCAGGTCCAGGCCGCCGGCACCGCGCGGAACGGCGAGGTCGAGCTCCACGGCATCGGCGAACTCGCCGCCCTCGCCGACGAGGCGATCCAGCGTGGTCACGATCTGGCGCGCGTAACGCTGTACGCCGGTCATGGGCTGCGCCAAGAAGCGGCCGTTGATCGTCCATCGCTGCCGCATGCCGGCCGCCTCCCCACCCCCTTCGCACTAGCATCGGCCCGTCGGCGCCATCAGAGGCAATCACGGTCCGCACCGTACCTCGAAGGGTCGGATGGATGTGCGAAAGCGTGGAGGGGATCCGTCCTTTGGATGACTGCCCGTGGCGTCGGGGATGCCGCACTTATCGGATGCACGGGCGGAGGCGCGAAGAGGCGGACGGTGTCCGCCGGGCGCGACCGCCTAGGCTGACGGGCATGCGACCGGTTGCAACGCGAGTACGGGCCAGGCCATGAGCAACAGCGTCGTCAAGGGGGCCGCCTTTCGGTCGTATGCCGGCGGGACCTCCGCGGCGCCCGCGCCCGTCATTCCCGGCACGTCCAGGCAGCGCCCGCGGGGACACGCGCCCATCCGCTCCTGGACCATCAACGGCGATTTCCTGACCCTCAATCCGGAAGGGGTCGCGCGCTACGCGCGCGAACTGGTCCGGGCGCTCGATGCCCTGGTGAGCGAGGGGCATCCGCTCACGGAGGGACTCCGCCTCACGATCGTCTCGCCGATCGCATCACGCGAGTCGCTCAACCTGCGGACCATCCCGGTGCACGTCGTTCCGGAAGCCATCCGCCCCCGTCTTCCGCAGGTCTGGGTGCAGTTTCAACTGCCGCGTCATGTCGGCGGCGGCCTCCTGAGCTTCTGCAACCTCGCACCGCTCGCGGTCTCGCGCCAGATCGTCTGCATCCACGATCTGCAGACCCGGCTGACGCCGAAGAGCTACGGCCGGATGTTCCGGTGGATCCATCGCGTGATGCTGCCGCTGCTGGGGCGGCGTGTCGCTCGCATCGTCACGGTGTCGGAAGCCTCGCGCCAGCATCTCGCCACCTATGGAGTCGCTTTGCCCGGCAAGATCACGGTCGGCTACAACGGCAGCGATCATGCCCTTCGCTGGCAGCCCGACCGCGCCGGCGTCCAGCTCGCGCCGAGGCCCTACGTCCTGTGCGTCGGACGCACCCAGGCCCACAAGAACCCGGAACTCGTCCAGTCGATCGCCCCGCGCCTCGATGCCGCCGGTTTCGACCTCGCCGTCGTCGGCAACCCGGACCAGTTGCGCCCGCTCATGGGCGAGGCGGCCAACCTGCGCTATCTGGGACGCCTCGACGACGATGCGCTGGCCGCGACCCTTCGGGCGGCCCATTGCCTCCTGCTGCCCTCCCGCTTCGAAGGGTTCGGCCTTCCCGCCGTGGAGGCGATGGCCTGGAACTGTCCGGTGATCGCTTCGACGTCGCCCTGCCTCCCGGAGATCTGCGCGAGTGCCGCCCTCTACGCGGACCCGGAAGAACCCGAGGCGTGGGTGGCCGCCATCCTGAGCCTCGCGGCCGACCCGGACCTGCGGGCGCGTCTCGTCGCGGCTGGCCAGCGAAGGGTCGAGCGGTTCAGCTGGCGTGCCGTCGCCGAGACCTACCTGTCGCTGATGGCCGAGATGGACGCCGCCAGGGCCGAGGCGTGACCGCGTTTGCGGCCGGCGGGCTCCCCGCCTTCGCGGATCGGGCGACCGGACGCGGGGTTGCGCAGGCTTCCGGACAGATCTGGACGCTGCTCCGGCGGCGGCGCGCGCAGGGGCTGCCGGCCGGGTCGGAAACCGCTCCACACCTCGAGAACGTCAGACCCGTCGCTTCAGGTTGCGTGACATGAAACTGGCAGTCGTGATCCCGACCCTCGGTCGAAACGAGCTCCTCTCGCGACTCCTCGCGCATCTGGCCCAGCAGAGACGGCTTCCCGATGCCGTCGTCGTGTCGGCCGTCGACCCGGACGGGATCGACGAAACCCAATCCTATCCCTTCCCGGTGCGGTTCATCTACGGACCGAAGGGATTGTGCGCCCAGCGCAATCGCGCGCTCCGGACGGTCGTGGACACCTTCGATGTGGTGACCTTCTTCGACGACGATTTCATTCCGGCCGACAGCTACCTGGAAGCGCTTCTGGCCGCGATGGCCGGGAACCCGGACTGGGTCTCCGTCATGGGCCACGTGCTCTACGACGGCATCGGCGGACCGGGCCTCAGCTTCGACGATGGGCTCCTCCGCCTCGCGAGCGCCCGGGACCCAGCGGGCATGCCCATGACGGTCACGCTGCAGACGGGGTCCTACGGCTGCAACATGTCGGTGCGTACGAAGGCCGTCAAAGGGCTCGCCTTCGACGAGCGCCTCGTTCTCTACGGCTGGCAGGAGGACATCGATTTCACGCATCAGCTCTGGCGCAAGGGCAAGGTCGTGCAGATCGACACGCTGGAAGGGGTCCATCTGGGCCATAAGTCGGGCCGCGTGAGCGGACTGCGCTTCGGCTACTCGCAGGTCATCAATCCGCTCTACCTCATCCGGAAGGGGACCATGCCCGCGCTGTACGGCCTGCGCCTGATCCTCCGGAACCTCGTGGCCAATGTCCTGAAGAGCGTCCGCCCGGAGGCCTATATCGACCGACGCGGGCGTCTCCGCGGCAACCTGCTGGGTCTGTGGCACGCCGCGGTCGGACGCGTCGAACCCGAGTTCATCCTCAGGCTCTAGGCGCGACCGCCGCCGGGCCGGCTCGCGACCGGAGGGCTTTCGCGGACCTTCCACCCCAGATCACCGCTCTTGTTTTGGACACCGTCCGCCTCAGGCGGTGGCGAAGCGCCGGGCGGCGTCGCTGCGCGGATCGGACGATGCCTGCCTGCACCGATAGGCGCTTCCGATCGCGCTCGCTCCGCCCCAGCCTGCGGAGGGGTTGGTGAGGTACAGGTGCGTTCCCCCGAGTGCGGCCGTTCGCCGGCGAAGCGCATCCTGGAAGGCCTCGTACCCCGAAGGTGGTCGAGCGCCTGGAACGAAGGTCGGAGCTCCGACGGGGGCGATGAAGGCGCAGGTCGTGACCGAGGCGAGATCGGTCACGATCGCGACGGGCGGGGGCGGGTTGCCGGCGGACACGCATCCAGCCAGGGCGAGGCCGAGGCAGGCGTGAGGGGTCAGGCGCAGCATGCGGGTGAGCGGCAGGGGGGCGGGCATGGCGCGGCGACCTATCGGGCGGGCGTATCGCCGGCGCGGAGCGGCGCCTCGGGCGGAGATGCGGGTGCGGCGGCGGCCGAGGCGGGGGCCGGCGGCGACTCGAGATGCGAATACTGGGTCGGCGGCACCGGATCGGCCAGTTCGGCCTTCGCACCCACCACCGGTGCGCCGCGGTACCGTTCGATCAACGCGGCGGCGCTGCCGCCGTTCTTGAACTTCCACAGCTTGCGCTCGGCGCCCTCGATGATGAGGGAGTAGACCGCGAGCTCGATCGCTTCGCGGACGGCCAGCTGCGTCGGTTCGTTGCGCGAGAAGCCCGTCTCGGCCTCGAGGATCCGGTCGAGGGCCACGAACTTGTAGATGTTGCCCGAAACGAGGACCGAATAGATCGTCTTCGTGGTGGTCACGCTGAGCAGCACCTGCCCGCTCTGGACCGAGACGACCCGCATGGCCACCGTGACCATGTCGCGGCGATACTTGGTGTCGAGGCCGACCCCGAGATAGCGGGCGCCGAGGCCCCCCGTCACCGTGTTGGCGTCGTAGGCCAGGATTCCGCCCTCCACGAGGAGTCCGGCGAAGCGCAGGGGCGGGAGCGGCTTGGCGTTCACGCCCTCGAATTCCGTCCGCGTCGCGCGGATGAGCTGGCGCTCCTGCAGCAGCGACTGCAGGCCGCCGCGCTCCACGACGTTGAACCACTTGCCGCCGCCGGCCCTGCGCAGGGCGTCGACGGCGAAGGCCGAGCCGCCCTGAGTCACGGCGCGCGAGTATTCGGCAAAGTTGTCGCTCGGCTTGTTCTGTCCGGTGAGGTCGGGGAAGGCATAGATGGCGACGTCGATCGCCCGCTCCGGGGGCGGCAGGGTCTCCAGGCCGATTCCGGTGGGGGAGGCGGGCGTGATCACCGGGGCCTCCGCCAGCGGCTCGCGCTGGCCCAGCACGGTCTCGCATCCGGCCAGTGCGAGGCAGGCGAGGCAGGCGACGAGCAAGCGCTTGGGGAACAGGGTCATCCGAGGGCACCGGGAGGCATTGATGGCAGCGATCCGTCCGGGCGGGGCGCTGAGGACCCTGAGCGGAGCTGCGGTTCCGTGGGATCCCCGCAGGTCCTCGAAGTGCGAGGGCGGGATCTCACGCGAGGGACGGGAAAGGTCAGAAGCCGAGGGGGACCGTCACCGTGGAGACGGTCGCTCCGTCGTTCACGGAAATCTGGACGTTGGGGCCGAGCTGCTGGAACTGGATCGTCGTGCCCTGGACGACGAAGGTGCCGCTCTGCTGCGCGTTCTCTCCGAAGATCGCGTTGGTGATGCGGTCGGCCACCGCCGCCAGCAGGCGCGCATTGATGACCGCGGCGAAGTTCGAGGCCGTGGAGGGGGTGTTCCGGGCTTGCTGCTGTTGCTGCGCGATCTGCTGTGCCATCGCATCCGCGATCTGCTTCTGGCGGACGAAGATGTTCTGTGCCGTCGCCTGCGACTGGAGCCAGTTTCCGTTGAGCGGCGAGCCGCCAAAGGAGGGATTGACGGGCTGATAGTTCAGCGGGCTCGCCGCGACCGGGAACAGCGGCCCCAACAACGCGAATATAAAAATGATAAATCCACGCCTCGGCATCGCCGCCTCCCTTTAACCATCCGCGGCGATAAGCCTATCTGCGCAGGCCTGACATTATCGCGAAGAACGGGCCGAGTTTACCCCACCCATTGATGACGGCAACCCGCTCGGATTTGTTGCGAGTGCTGATCCAATACTTCTCTGATCCACAGTGATATTTTTATCACCGGAATTCGATGACGTAATGGAGAGTCCGTAGGATAAATTTGAGCCGTTCTGCGTATTCGTGATGGTGTAACCCGAGCCGACGACGCTGATGTTCGAGGCGTTGCCGTTTCCGACCTGACTGTTCACGAGGGCATTGTTGTCGCCCAGGAGGCCAAGGGTCGATTGATTCAGCGCCCCATCCTGGGTCTGTGAGGTCACGTTGCCCGTCCCGGACACGCTGGCGCGGGCCGTGTTGCCGGTGCCCATCTGCGTGATGGCGCTGCGGTTCGCGGTGCCGGACTGATCGATGATCGCGATGTTCCCGGATTGCGCGGACCCCGCTGCCCCGGATCGGCCGGCCGCGGCGATGGTCTCGGACAGGCTGCCCGTGGTCCGCGATGCGGCCGGCAGGCCGAGCGTGGCGGGCGCCGTGCTGACGAGCGCCGACTCGATCGCGGCCTGGTTCGAGGGCCGCCGCGGTGAGGTCGCGGCCGTCGGATCGATCTGGCCAATATAGACGCTCTGCTGGGCGGCCAGGGGCGTGCCGCTGGCGAGCCCCAGAGCGACCACCAGGGCGCGCGTGACGAGGAGAGTCATGTGGCACCTCATAAGGGCGTCGTCGTCGCGGAACTGGCCTCGCAGCTGATCCGCTGGCCGTCGACATCAAGCGTCAGGGTCGCCTCGAACCCCGCATCGGGCTCCAGGCTGAGGCGGACTTCACCGAGCCCGGCTTGGCCGCCGGCCGCGACCTGGAACCGCCCGCCCTGCGACACGCGGGACGAGCCACCGGGCCCGGTCTTGACCACCAGCAGGGTGTAGGTGCCCGCCGCATCCCGGCGCGCCAGCGCGATGCCGCGCAGCGTCGTGAGCGGGCCCGAGGTCTCCCGCTGGATCCGGCACCGAAGGGCGCCCTCCGCGGGGGATCCGGCTGCCGGTTCCATGCCGTGGGCTCCGATCGCGAGAAGGGGAACGAGGGCGCCGACGAGCGCGCCGATCAGCGGGCGCATCGTCCGTCTCATGGGAAGATCGCGACCCGGGTCAGCAGCGCGACGAGCTCGGCCTGCCGGCGGGTCTGGGTCTTGGTGAACACTGCCGAAAGCTGGGTCCGAAGCGTCGCGTTGCTGAGACCCATCTTGGTCGAGACCTCCGACAGGGTTCGGCCGCTGACGATCTCGATCGCCAGGCGCGCCTCGGCCGGCGTCAGGTCGAACAGCTTCTGAAGGACGTTGAGCGTCGGGCGCGGAGAGTGCCGCAGATCCACCAGGATGATGACCGTGCGCGACCCGGCCGATCCGGTCTGCGCGAGGGGGATGGTGTGCAGCACCAGGGGCGCGCCGGTCGACCGGGAGACCGTAACCCAGGTCTCGGTCTCGATCTGCAAGGCCTGGCCGGCCTGTTTCAGGAGGCTGCGCAGCGCGCGCCGGCTTCCCTCCGGAGATGGAATGCCCAGCGCTCCAAGTTCCTGCTGGCCGAGAATGTAGGCGGCCGTCGTATTCAGGTCCATCGGATCCCCCTCGGAATCGACGACCACAGCGCCGCAGCTCATCCTGTCGAGCAACTGCAGCAGGGGCTGGCCTGAACTCACGATGACTCCGCAACGCTTTCAAGATGCTCAGCATCTGTAGCGAATTTCGATTAATTTTTACAACCGAGCCGTCTCCGAAATCTCTTCGGCATACCCGGTTGAAATTACGGAGCTCGTATTGCCCAGGTTTGATCGAAGGCGCCGGCAGCGTGATATGGCGCTGCAACACGCCAGTACGACACCGATACCAGTGTGGATTCCGCGACGTCATGGGCTGATCAGCCAACTCGGCGGCATGCAACTGCGAACCCAGTTCTCCGCCTCGCCAAGGGACGCGAAGATGAGCCCTTCCGCCTCGAACGGCCCGAGCCCGAGTTGCAGGAACCAGCCGCTCTCCGCCTCGACGAGGAGCGCGACCAGACGGCCGTGAACCCAGATCAGATAGGCGCTCTCGTGCTCGAGGGTGGACGCCGCCCTGATCACTTGAGATGTCACGTACGGCATGACGGCGAAAAGCCAATCGAAAGAACAGGTCGGAGTGCCTGCTGGAAGCTCGATAACTAGCGCTGAAGTCGCTCGATGCGCATCATCTGTTTGGATGATTAACTTTGATCTATGAGCGATGTGTCTGTCGCCGCATCGTTCTAAACAAATTCTGAATCGTCATCCAATTGGATGATGTGGCTTGGCCGGACACTGTGTAGCTAACAAATCGTTAAGGATCGAATGCCCGGCGGGGCGGACGAGTATATCCTTTGACATAAACTGCGGCGCAAGTCCGCTCATCGACACTTGGGAGGAGGCGAAAGCCTCTACTCCGCACAGGAGTTTAGCCATCATGCATAAGCATCTTCTCGCTCTTTCCATGGGCGTTGCTGCAATCGGCCTGACGACGTCTGCTTTCGCAGGTGATCGCAATACCGTTGACTTGACCCAGAACGGAACGGGCAACCGGACGACGACCTCCCAGCAGGATGGTTCCGCGGGCACTCGATACATCCGCGTCAACCAGGACGGTGTCAGCAACACCGTCGATGCCACCCAGGCCGGCGGCTCCGTGAACGGGCAGATCTTCGTCGACCAGAAGGGCGTCGACGGCAACACCGCGACGAAGAATTCGGCGACGGCGACGCAGGGCAGCGGCTCCACGAGCAGCTTCATCCAGATCACGCAGGGCGGTTTTGCCGACGGCGGCAACAACAGCGGTACGGCCACCGTGTTCCAGGGGCAGGGTAACGACAACCAGGCCCGCGTGAACCAGACGGCGACGCTCGCGACCACGACGGTGAATCAGGTCGGCAACGGGAACCGGGCGACGACCGATCAGACTCAGGGGAGCGGTTCAGCGCAGTACTCCTCCATCATCGTCAATCAGCAGTCCGACAACAACCAGACTTACGCGCTTCAGACGACAGGGCGCACCACCGCAGACATCTTCCAGGGCGGCGGCGGTTCGCATGTGGTCGAGTCGTATCAGACCCAGGGAACGGCAAACCTGACCGTCCAGCAGACCGGTGTCTCGAACAGGGCCTACAATCTCCAGTCGACGGGCGGAGGCAACGGTCGCGACGCGACCATCGTGCAGCGCGGCGAGCGTGGCTACGTGCAGAACGTGCAAGGTGGTTCGGTCAACACCTTCTTCGGCATCCAGGATGCAGGCAGCGTGCAGAGCCAGATCTACAATACGCAGAGTGGCAACGGAGTTTTCGCCGACACGTTTCAGGGCAGTGGCACCAATAACCTGATCGTCAACACTCAGAACGGAACCGGTGGAAACGCGAGGCTGTACCAGTACGGTGGTGACGGCAACACGATCTACAACACCCAATCGGGCACGAACGACATCTCTCTGATCACTCAGTTCGGGAACACCAACTACGTGCAGCTCGTGCAGGGTGGGTTGGGCGCCGCCGGTAACAACGCCGAGATCGTCCAGTCCGGCAACAACAACACTGTCAACGGCATGCAGATGCAGAATGGCCCCGGCGGGCAGAACGTGATGACGATGTCGCAGAACGGCTCATTCAACACGACGTCGTTCAGCCAGACGGGCAGCGGCAACGTCGCCACGGTCCGCCAGTAAGCGCTCACGGGCGCGACGCGGCGATCGGCCTCCCCTGGATGTCGGTCGCCGCGTCGAGCATCTCGACCGCGGCTGCGACGGCAGACTTCGCAGTCTCCCTCCAAAGCGACGTTCGGATCAGCGTGATGACACCCATCATCGGAGCTTCGACGTCGCACAGCGCATCGTCCTGTCAGAGCGGCTCATGATCCGGTTCCTCACCACGGCGGCTCTCGCCATCCTCGCCGTCCCGGTCCTCTCCGCGATGACGGCGCAGGCGCAGGCGCCGGCGCCCGCAGCGGCCTGCAACGCGGATTGTGTCCGCTCGAACGCCGACCGGGCGCTGCAACCCTGTGCGTCCCAGATCGAAGCGCAGGCTCCCAACGACTTCGACTGGATCTCGCGACCCTACGGAGGCATCTTCCAGGAAGCCGATCCGCCTGAGGTTCCGACGTCCTCCGTGGTGCGCTACCGGGGCGATTCCATCCGTTTCCTGAGCCCGCAAAGGGAGTGGGCGCGGATCATCTACGAATGCAGTTGGGACGCGGCCGCCGGCAAGGTGATCGCCGTGAAGGTCCGGATCGGCCTCCTCGGCAAGCCGAACGCCGTGGCGACGGCCCCGATGTCCGGCGCTCGGCCGCCCGAGGCGGCGAGGCCGGCGCCCGCCATGGTCGCGGCTCCCCCCGTCCCCGCAGCGGCCGCCCCTTCGGCGGGCCGCCTCAAGGTCGGCGAGCCGACGATGACGGAAGTGCGCCAGGTGACGCCGAAGCCCGGGTCCGTTCGCTGATCCCATAAGGGATCGATCATCATCGGCGGTTTAGACTAGCGCGGACGTCTCTCCGACGGCGCCGTGCGGCCGGTGGCAAACGTTCTTGAGATCGAGGGCCAGCCCGGGAAACGCGGCGGTCCCCCGGGGGAGGGCTTCTCATGCGGACGATCGGTGTCGGACTCGTCGCTGTCCTGTCCATCGTCGCGGTCGAGGCCGGCGCCGCGCCGCAAGCACCCGGCGGCGAGGCCGAACTCCTGGCCCAGTTGCGGGCCGGCTCCGGGGGAACCGCGTCCCAACTTCTGCTGCCGACCTCGGGTCCGACCCTAACCCCGCAGGGGTCGGCCACACCCCGCTTCCTGCAGGCGAGCGCGGCCGGACCCGTCGCCTTCGCGCCGCTGGTGGAGGCCGCCGCCCATCGCCACGGCATCGCGATCGACTTCTTCAAGCGTCTCATCCGCCAGGAGAGCGGCTACAACCCCAACGCCGTCAGCCGCGCCGGCGCGCAGGGCATCGCCCAGTTCATGCCGGGTACGGCGGCGATGATGGGCCTGGACGATCCGTTCGACCCGGCCAAGGCCCTGCCGAAATCCGCCGAACTCCTGGCCGCGCTGCACCGGCGCCTCGGCAACGAAGGGCTTGCGGCCGCGGCCTACAATGCCGGGGAGGGCCGCGTGCGCGCCTGGCTGTCGGGCCAGGGCGGCCTGCCGCTGGAGACGCGTAACTACGTGCGGGCGATCACGGGCCGGGAGGCCGAGGACTGGGCGCCGGCGAACCTCTCGGCGATCCTGATGCCGGGACCCCTGCCGGCGGCCCGCGGCTCCGCCTTCACCGGAGCCTCGGCCCGCATCTCCCCGGAATGGGCCTTCGCCCTCACGATCCTGCCTTCCGGGGCCGCGAATTCGGCCTTCGCCAAGCCCGCCGCGTCCCGGCCTTCGCAGACGGTCCAGGCGGCCGGCCGGCCGGGACGGAGGGTCGGACGCCCGATCTCGGGCGAGGCGGCGCTGTGCGAGGGCATGCGCAGCACCGGCTGCATCGTCGCGGCCGTCTATTGAGCCTATCGCTGGTCCACGCGCAGGACGTTGCCCTGGCCGGCCTGCACCGCCGACATCCGGTTTGCGTATCCGCCCTGGATCGTGACGATCGTCTGCCCGGACCCGGATTGCTGCAGCGCGAGGGCGTTCTGGCTCCCCAGCATCACCGCCTCGATGGTGTTGTTCCCGCCGCTCTGGATCGCTGCGACGCTGTGGTTCCACCCCGTCTGGTGGATCGCGAGACGGTTCGCCGAGCCGGTCTGCTGCACGTCGAGGGCATGAGCCTCGCCGCTCGGGGCCAGGAGGTGCGGCTCCGGCCCCGTGCCCGGCGAAGGGGACGGTGCCGCCGAAGCCAGTCGGGTCGATCGCATCGCGCTCGGCGAAACCTGGCCGATCCAGATCTCGTTCGCCCATGCCGGAAGTAGGCCGGTGAGAAGGAACGCCGTGGCGCAGGTCATCCAAAGGGCTGGACGAGAAAATCTGCGCATTGTCTGGGATCCGGGCAGCCTCTAAGATCCTGAGATCAATAAGGCAGCTGTCTTTCCGGTGGGTTAAGCTACGATTGGAAATCGAACCCGTGCCGCAATCGACGTGTGACCTGACGTGAAGACACTGGCGCTCCGATTTTTCTGGGCTGCGACGGCGGTCCTCGGGCTCTCCGGCGCACCGGCTCGCGCCCAGACGGCCGGGAATGTCAACGACTGCACGTTGATCCAGGACCCGACGGAACTGCGCAATTGCATCCTGCGCTTCGAGGGACAGCGGACGCCGCCACCGGTGACGCTGGAGAGTGGGACGGACGCGAACGGGCGCCCGATCCCGGCGGGTGACGGCACATCCGAGCCGCCCGCGGCCGCCGTGCCGCCGCCCTCGAAAGCTGGTCCGCGGCTGCCCAGATCGAGCACGGTCCACGGGACCATGGGCCGGCCCCGCGGCAACCGGAATCCGCATAAGCTTCGGCCGCAACCGCGTCCGAGGGGACAGGATGTCTGGGTCGAACAGCTCAGCCTTCCGCATCGGAAGGGAAAATGATCGTTAACCCGCCGGGACGGTCCAAACGCCTCCCGGGCGCCCGGGCCGTGTCGATCCTCCGGTGCGGGACTGTCGGATGGGAGCGCGTCTGCACCTGGCGGTCGGGGACCGATGCTCGCGCCGCACGCCGTCGCGGCCTCGCTCACCCGAAAGCATGAGGTGCGCCGTCGGCCTCAGCCGACGCGCAGGAGAAGGGCGACGGCGGCGACCGCGATGACGGCGAAGGTCGCCAGGATTCCGCCTCCGCGACACACGAACTGGCTCGGCGCGTTCTTCGGCGCGAACATCCCGAAGGGGTGCAGCACGCGCGCGATGACGAGCCCGATCAGGAGGCTGCGCACCAGGGTCGGGCCGCCACCTCCGGCCTCCAGCAGGCCGATGAGGAGGAGGGCCAGCGGCACATACTCCCCGAAATTTCCCTGCGCGCGGATCCGCTTCTCCAACCCTGCATTGCCGCCGTCCCCGTGCAGGACATCCGCGGAGACGCGGCCGGCCATGACCCAGGCGGAGAGCCCGACATAGAGGAGCGCGAGCACCGCCCCGTAGAAGGCCGTCGAGGCGGGATAGATCACGTAATCACTCCGATGGATGGTAATGCGGGGAGCAGGGTCCGGCGTGGGCAGGATCACGAACCGTGAATCCCTGGGGCGACCCGATCCTGTGCTTCAGGCAGCGATGGGACGGAGACCCGGCACCGGCCGGGTTCTCAGCGCCGGGCGCCGGGTTCGTGGATGGGACACCCATTGAAACGCTGCCGGAACTCGGCCGAGTGCGCGTAGGGACTCTTGCGCGCCCGATTGATGTTGCCGAGGGGCTGGTGGGCGGCCAGCCCCGTCCAGACGCTGAAGCGCATCTCTTCGTCGACCGCCTGGACGCGGGCGGCGTCCCAGCTGTCCTGCGGCCGGACCGTGATGAGGCCGACGCGCTGGAACGGCGCATCGGCCTCGCTCCACTCCACCGTCGGATCTTCGACGGGCTGGCGGTCGAGGTCGCGGCAGAGCTGGACGCGGAACTCCCAGGTGCCCTCGAGGTCGCGCATCTCCGACCGCACCGTTTCTCGGATCGCATCGGGACGGCCGGACGCGTCGATCTCGGACCCGGTCAGCGCAGTGAGTGTGGGGGCGACGGGGGCGACGGAGAACTTGGCGATGTGCTCGCCGTACCGGAACGGCGTGACGCTGTAATAGGTCTCGCCCAGCGGGTCGACGTTCGGCGCGCCGCCGAGGGAAGCCAGCGTTGTGCTCTCGACACCCACGGCGTGCAGCGCCCTGTTGACCCCGCGCAGCACCGTCGAGGCCGCGACCTTCAGGCCCTCGACCCGATCGGTGGTGGCGGCCAACAGCTTCAGGCTCCCGAGGAACGTCTCGGCGCTCGGCGCCTGGAACACGTTGCCGTTGACCATGATGAAGTCCTGGGTCGTGCCCTCGGCGCCCGGCAGGCGCTCGCCCTCCGCGTCGAGCACCTTGAGGGCGAGGCCGCGCGGCAGGGAGACGGCGTCCGGCAGGATATCGCCCGCATTCGTCGACAGGCGCAGATAGACCGTGTGCTTGCCGGGCTTGGCGAAGAGGCCCTGCGCCAGCTCGGGTGGCAGGTTCGCGTCGATCCTTAGGACGCCCTCCAGGATGCCGTGCGCCTTGGCGTGCACCGCGCGGACCGCGTGCCCGGAATCATCGGCCACGGTCCGCAGGATCTTGTCGAAGGTCTCGTTCAGCCGCGCGATGGTCTCCCCTTCATCGGGCTTCACCTGTTCGACTTCGGTCGTGTAGCGGACGGGCGCTTGCAGGATCATGGGCTCGGGCGGGATCACGGGCTGGGTACGGTCACGCATCCCGGTCGGGACACGCCCGAGGTGAACCGGCCTGGCGGTCCACCGTTCCGGTCACCCCCCGTTCAAGGCTCCGTGAGCGCGCCGGTTCGGAGTTCCGACACGACGGAATCGTCGGGACCTCGAATGGGCGGGCGTGCTCCGCCAGGGCTGCCCTGCGCGGTGTCACCGCTTCCTCAGGCCGTCTCGCCCGCCGCGCCCGTCCTCGGGTCTGATCCGGACGGATCTCGTTCGAGACGCGGAGGGGAGGGGACGTCGATGCCGATCCGCGGCCCAGTTCCGGGGTCTCAGGTCACGGGGGTGGTCCGCCGGCCCTGTCCGGTTCGCCCGAACGGGCCGCTGCTCTCAGACGAAGGCCCGCGGACCGCAGCGCAGGTTTTCGTATGCCGGACCCGGACCGCCGCGGCGCAAGTGCCGTCGAGGCCCTGGGGCCGCGCCGAAGCCCCGGAGCGCCGACATCGCCGCTCCGGGGGCGGGGAGGGTTCAGGCGGCTTCTTCGTGATAATAGTCGCTGTAGTAGCGTCCCTTGTAGAATTCGAGACGCTTCAGGGCGGCGATGTCGGCATTGTTGAGGACGACGCCGAGGGTCCGCTCGTGGATCGCGCCGGCGTTCGAGAGTGCCTCGACGACGGCATGCTGGGAGGTCTTGCCCCATTCCACGACGTACACGAACGCATCAATGAGGTGAGCGGCGGCCTTGGCATCCGCCACCGACATGATGGGAGCGAAGTCGACGAAGACGTACTCGTAGGTCCCGCGCGCATCCGACAGGAGCTGGGCCATCGCCATCGACGAGAGCAGCTCGGCCGTGTTGGGAATCCGCTGCGGCACGACCGCGGGAAGGAAGTCCAGGCCGGTCTCGGTGTCGCGGCAGACCCCGTCCGCGAGGCCCACTGCGCGGCGGAGAACCTCGACGACACCGACCTCGGCGTGGGGGGTGAGATTGCGGGTGAGGGTCGGGTTGCGCAGGTCGCCATCGATCAGCAGGACCCGGTGACCGGTCTGGGCCACCAGTTCCGCCAGATTGGCGGCCACGGTGGTCTTGCCCTCCTTCGGCAGGGACGAGATCAGTCCGATGACCCGCACCTCGCGTCCCAGGCGCGCGATGTCGATCGAGACCTTCACGTTGCGCAGAACCTCCGTGTAGCGCGAGAAGGGCGTATCGACGACGTGCCGGAAGCGACTGCCCTTCCCGAGGGCGACCTTCGAGGTGACGTTGATCGCCGAGGGCAGGCTCGCGCCGGAATCCGGGACCGACGGAAGGATGCCGATGCATTCCAGGCCGGTCTGCTGCTTGATCTCGGCCGGGGTGCGGAAGAAGCTGTTCAGGAGTTCGAGGCCGATCGCGGCGACGACGCCCATCATGAAGCCCGCGATCGTGCCCGCCGGAACGATCAGCATCGTCTTCGGACCGGATTTCCCAGACGGCTCCGTCGCCGGCGTGATCACGCGCGCATCGGTGATCGGGAAGGTCTGCTGCTGCGTCGCCTCCTCGAATTTCTGCAGGAAGCTGTCGTACAGATTGCGGTAGGTCTGGGACGAGCTCTCGAGTTCCCGCAGCTTGACCTGCGCCTGGCTGCTGGTGCCGGCCTGGTCGACGAGCTTGGAGAGGCTGGTCTCGAGGGAGACCTCGCGCGCCCGGGCGATGTTGTAGTCGCTCTCATAGGTCTGCGCGATTCTGCGGACCTCGTCGACGATCGAGCGCTTGAGCTCCTCCATCTGGTTGCGGAGATTCACCGTGGCGCTGTGCTGGGGGCCGTACTTGGCCGACCAATCCGCCTCCTTGCGCGCGGCGTCGAGGTACTGCGCGCGGGCGCGGTTGATCACGTCGTTGCGCAGGGCGTCGGCGACCGTCGCATCCGGCAGGTTTCCGTTGCTGATCTCGCGGACGCGGTCGAGGCGGGCCTTGGCTTCCGCCGTGACCGCCCGCGCCTGGATGAGCTGGCTGTTCACGTCCGCCAGCGACTGCTCGCTCATCAGGCCGCGGCTCGTGTCGACGATGTTGTTCTCGGACTTGAACGCCTGCACGGCGAGGTCGCTCTGCGTCGCCTGCGCCTTCAGTTCGGTGATGCGCTCCTGCAGCCACCGGCTGGCACGGCGGGTGGCCTGGAACTTCGCGTCCAGCTCGCCGACCATGTAGGCGTCCGCGATCGCGTTCGCGAGACGGGCCGACTTCTCGGGATTCGTGGTCTGCACATCGACCTGGATGACGTATGTCAGGCCGACGCGCTTCGCGGTGACGCGTCGTACGAACGCCTGGATCGCGTCCCGCTCGATGTCCTCCTGCGAGCGCACGGCCGGTTCCGAGTCGTCCCAGGAGAACAGCGAGAGCAGCGAGCCGATCAGGGACGGCGAGCCCGAGCCGACGAATTCCGGGTCCTTGAGGAGCTGCTGGTCGCGAATCACGGACCGCGCCACGCCCTCGGATTTCAGGATCTCGACTTGGCTCTCGACGGCGCCGGCATCGACCGGGCCACCGAAATTGACCTCCTGCTTCGAGAGGACATTGTTCTTCCGGGTGTCGATCAGCAACTTCACCGAGGCGGTGTAGCGCGGCGCAGACGTGGCGACGTAACCCACGGCCAGGAACATGCCGACGAGCGTACAGGCCAGGATCACGGGCCACTGCCGGCGCAGGATCATGACCATATCTTTGAGGTCGAGCTTCTTTGCCGGCCGTTCCTGTGGCTCTTCGGGCATGGGACGCGTCTGGTCCAGCAGCTTCAGCATCCCGATATTCTCCCACCGGTCATTTGGTGCGTTCGAAGACAATGTAACAAGGTGCCCTGTCCGAGATCGACCAGGCAGGCTCAGTGTC
This sequence comes from Methylobacterium sp. Leaf104, assembly GCF_001422885.1. Lineage (GTDB taxonomy): Bacteria > Pseudomonadota > Alphaproteobacteria > Rhizobiales > Beijerinckiaceae > Methylobacterium. The sequence continues at coordinate 55,594 of NZ_LMMZ01000040.1, forward strand.
TGAAGCCCACTTGGAGCCTATCGCCGGGTTAGGCCGGCAATGCGTGTTTAGAAAGGCATGTCCGCCTGACCATCCCGTCGTGCCGGACCTTGAGGACGGAGGCCCGACGTCGTGCCGCCATTCCCCCGCCGGTTCGCCCTGACCCGGGTGCCGCGGATTTCGATGGGCCGACGCATCGACGCTGGAGCCGACCGCTTCGGGGCCGTCGGCGTTCCAAACGCCGGGTCGCCCTCGGCGATCACCCTGCCGCGATTCGTGCCGTCACCGGTGGGTCCGTGAGGAACGCGGATTCGGCGGACCCCGCCGTAGATCCCGGGCAAATTCGGTGCCGTCCCGCCCTTTTCACGAGGACGGGCCGTCGCGGTGCAGTAAATCGGCGCGCCGCCGGCGAATCGAACATACGGACGATCGAACCCGATGCGTGCGGAGTGAGCGCAAAGACGAGGCTGCGAAACGCATCCGATCGCTGCGCTGACCGGCAATCTTGAGGGGAGCCGGTCCGACCAACCAGTCTTTGGACACACCCTCAAAACTGCAACCTCCTACCTGCGCGCTGCAACACGGCAAACCCGGTCGCGGCTGGCTGCGTAGAAGGACTTTAGACCAAGCAACCCCTCTTACAAGGTGCTGATCCTTAAAAATTTGTGCGCCGCAACGACCGGGATGCGGATGGGAAGTTTTTTTGCCAGGTCTAGGGTCGGAACGCGCTCACCGAACCGGATCGGCTGGAGAGGGGATCCCCATTGCTCGACGAGCCGCGCGTGCCGGCAGCCGCGATGAAGTTTCCGCTCAGGAGGTATACGGATCCGGTGGGAAGCACGCCGCTGCTCCTCTCCAATGGCGCGCGCGGATAGACGCCCCCGCCGGGGACGCTGTCGGCCACTTCGCCCGGCGGCACGGACGGCGGATTCGCCGGGACGGCTTCCGTCACGATGTCGCCCGCGACGCCTTCGAAGCCGCGCTGGACATCCTGGTTGCCGGCGACCACCACGGCGCGCTGCATCCGAAGCGCGATCGTCGGGTTGCTCCGCATGCAGATCACCGCCGCCGCACCCAGCCCGGTGCCGAGTGCCCGCATCTGGTCGGCGGTTCCCTTGCCGTTCAGCGTCAGAAGGCGGTCGACCAAGTCGGGGCTCCGGAGGGTCGCGTTGCGGACCTCGATCGCCATCGTCCCGCCGCCCGCGCCGAACTGGGTAAGGAGAGAGGCCGGATCGGCCGCGAGGCGTTCCGCGGACGCCTCGGCCTCGGGCGAGCGCGATGGCATGCATCCGTCCGTCGCGGCCGAAGCGCCGGAGATCGAGAGGCCCGTGGAGACGACTGCTCCGAAGAGGGCCGCGTAACGTCTGGTCATTGACCCAAAGCCCTGAACCGGCAGGCACTTCCTGCCCGGACAGCAACTTTAAGCCATGTCGCCCGGTTCCACAATCAAATGTCCGCGATATTCACAGATCGGAAACCGCCGATTCGGCGGGCCGATTCTGTAGAACCATGATCCGCATCGGCGCTGGACTTCGGCTTCGTCGAGTCGCGGCCGGGCACTCTGGGGTGCAATTCGTAAAGGGCGGACGCGTGAACTTGATCACGCTCGCGGCTGCTGGGCGGTCGAGGAAAACGTCAGTTCGGGACAAGTCACGACGGGACGGATGCCCGGCTGTTCCGTCCGGTGACGGGGTGAGATCGGCCTCGCTCATGGTCCTGAGATTTGCGGTCCGCGAAGCCAAGGGGCTCGTGACGGTACGGATCTTCGGAATACGCGCCGGTACGGACCCGGTGCTCCCGACGGTCGGGGTCTGCTCACGAGGATTGACAGCCGGACGCCCCCGCTTCGTCCTGCGGGCCAAATCTGCGAGGGCGACGACGATCGATGAAGACCATTCTCTACGTCCGGGTGTCCACCGGCGACCAGACCATCGCGCACCAGCAGGCCCAGGCGGTGGCGGCGGGCTTTGCCATCGACGAGGTGGTGGCCGATGACGGCGTGTCGGGACTGAGCATCGGCCTGCGCGAGCGACCGCAGGGGCGCCGGCTGTTCGATCTCCTGCGCCGGGGCGACGTCCTGGTGGTGCGCTGGGTCGACCGCCTCGGCCGCAACTACGCGGACGTCTGCGATACGCTGCGGGAGATGATGCGGCGCGGCGTCGTGGTGCGCACGGTCATCCATCGGCTCACCTTCGACGGCGCCGCCGCGGACCCGATGCAGCAGGCCGTGCGCGACGCGCTCATCGGCTTCATGGCGGCGACCGCTCAGGCCCAGGCGGAAGCCATGCGGGAGGCGCAGAAGGCCGGAATCGCCCAGGCGCGGGCGCGCAGCGATGCCTATCGCGGACGCAAGCCGAGCTTCAGCCGGGCGCAGTACGAGGCCGTGCGTGTCGCCCTCGGCGAAGGCCGGGGCATCTCCGCGATCGCCGCCGCGACAGGCCTCAGCCGGCAGACTATCTACCGCCTCCGCGACAACGCCGCGGAGGCGGAGGCGGCGCTGGCGCGCTGGGCCTGACGCCCGGGCGGGTGGGAGCGTCGAACGCGGCTTGGGTGCTGCTTCGTATGGTCGCCTCCCGTGCGCGGCCGCATGGGCTAGTCTGGCGGGCCTGGCCGATGCGGGATGACCATGGGCGCCGCCACTCTCCTCGGGCTGACCACGCTGGCGTTCCTGGCGCCGCTTCCGCCCGAGCGGTTCCATCCGCCGGAGCCGCCGCCTCGCGGCGTCGGCTGGGCGGTCTGCGCCGTGGTCGCCCTCCTGCTCGTGGTCACGGTGGTGCCCCTCAGCCTCGCGCTCGCCGACAAGTGGGCCATGGACGCGCATGTGGCCGAGTGCCGCGCCGCGGGCGGCCGCTTCGTGCCGGTCGCCTCGGTCAACGGGCGGGCCTATCGCTGCGACCAGCCGGAGCGTCCCCGCTCCTGACGGGGCACCCGAAGTTCAGAAATCCGCGTGGATGCGGGTGCCGAAGAAATCGGCCGGCCCGCGGTCGCGGTTGTAGGCCGGGTTCGCCACGTGCTGGTAATTGACCGACAGGGTCAGGGCCTTGTTCAAGGCGAAGGCGTAGTAGGCCTCGACCGCGCGCTCGGGCGCGTAGTTGAGCTGGCCGTCGCCGATGAGGAGGCCAACGCCGCCATTGGCGAAGAAGGCACGGTGACTGGGCGAGATCGCGTTCATCGAGGTGCCGAGGCCCACCGTGTCGCCGGGCCGACCCCAGGCGGTGCCCTTGAGCGACACGCCACCGGAGACGGAGCGGTCGATGTCGGTGAAGGACAGGCTCTCGGTGCGGCCGTCATTGGCGCTGAACCGGGCGAAGACGCCGAGGTCCGGCGTCACCGCCTGTTCGAGGTTCAGGTAGAAGCCGGTCTTGCGCCGCGCGGCCCGGGTGGCGGCGGCCGCGTCGTTGATGTCGCCGAACACCCCGGCCTGGGTCAGCGACACCACCTCGCGGAAATCGGCGGTGTTGCCGACATTGGTGAAGAAGCCGAGGCGCAGCTTGCCGGGCTGGTCGAGGCCCGGCAGCACGTGGCGCTCCTCGAACTCGATGGTGGTGCCCGCCCGCCGGAACACGCGCGGGTCGAGGACGTCGCTGGAGGGCTCCTTCGGCACCTGGGTGTAGGCGGCGCGGATGGCGAATTCGGCGCGGTTGTACTCGACCATCACGCCCTGGGTGAAGCCGGGCAGGTTGGCCGGGAAATCGTAGGCGCCCGAGGCCCAGATGCCCCAGTTCATGAAGTCGACCCGCGGGTCGTGCGCGTAGACGTTGCCGTCGAAATAGTCGCCGAGCGCGAACTTGCCCGCCACCACGGTGATCCGCTCGATGTCCCGCCGGGTCGCGACCTGGTTCGGGCCGTCCGGCACGTCCTCGGTCTCGCCGCCGAGGCCGAAGGTCTGGCGCACGAAGTAGCGGTTGGAGCGCAGCTTCGGGAACGGCGCGCCCGCCTTCTGCGCCTCGCCGTTGACGAAGCCGGCGACGCCGAGGGTCCGGCTCAGGCCGAAGCCCTGGGAGAATTCCGGGTTGTAGTAGAGTTCCGTGCCCTCGAAGAGCTTGAGCCCCAGGAAGGCGGTGGCGGTGGTGGTCGACTGGACCTGGCGGCCGATCAGGCTCGCCGGGCCGGTATAGGGCGCGCGGAAGCCCGGCACGCCCTGCGCGATGAAGGTGGTCTGGCCGTGGAGCGAGAAGCGGTCGCCGAAGCCGCCGCCGGGATCGTGCGGGGCGGCCTCGTCGGCCTCGGGCGGTAGCACGAAGCCGTTCGGATGCCAGGACAGGCGCGCCATCATCTGGTGCGAGGTGAAGGAATCCTGCCGCGTCGTCACCGGGCCGAGGCCCGGGATCGTGCCGAGGTCGAAGCGGCCGCTGCCGCCGAGGTCGAGGTAGCGGTAGTCGATCCCGAGGGCGAGGCTCTCGGTCACGGCGAACTGCACGCCGGCCCCCAGGGTGAAGCCGAGCGCGGAGAGGTCGCGCCGGGCGGCGGTGACGAGCCCGGTGCCGGGGTCGGGATAGCTCGCCAGGATGCGGGCATTGGCGCCCGCGAGCCCGAAGCTCGCATAGACCAGCGACCGCTCGAAAGCGTAGCCGAAACGCCCGCGCAGGGTGCCGTAGACGTCCGTCTTGGCCCGGATCAGGCCGAGGCCCGGATCGCCGTCGCCGACGAAGCCGGGCGTGGGCAGGAGCACGGGCCGTTTCAGGTTCGCACCCGCGACATCGGCCTCGATCCCGTAGAGCCAGGGGCCGGTCTGCCAGTTGTAGCCGCCGAACAGGCCGCCGACGGCGGTCGTCGCGTTGCGGCCGAGGTCCGACCGCCCGGTGGCGTCGCCCGTCCTGAACGCCCGGACCGGGCGACCGCCGACCGTGGTATCGCGAAAACCGTAGGCCCCGTAGGAATTGCCGGCGCTGCCTTCGATGCCGAGGTACGGGCCGGACCAGTCGACGAAGGCGGGCCCCGCGGGCGCGGGCCGGGACGGGGCGAGATCGGCGGCCTGCGCACCGGACACGGATGTCAGGGTGAGCAGGACGATGCTGGCGCCCAGCCCGCGGCTGTGTCCGCCGCGCCCATCGCGATCCGGTCTCGTCATGTCGCCCCCGAGCCTCCGTTCCGAAGACGCGGTATAGACGATGCTATAACTGTGACAATATGGTTTAATCCGAGCCTGCCCTGGATCGGCGCGACTGTTGCTCAAACAGCGCAAGCGCGGGTCCGCGGGGCGCGCACGGGTCCGTCCGGTGATCCGGGAGGCCATACCGGCGGGAAGCGGACCTTACGGCCGAGCCCGGTTCCTAGCCGGAATCTGCGAAGGCTCGATGACCGTCGCGACGCCCCCCATTTGGGGGATGCCGGGCCTCGGCGCACGGTTTAGCCTGAGCATCTCCAAGGTTTCGGACCGTCTCGGCCCGCGGGGCATCGCTCCAGCGGGCCGCTTTTTTGGTCGCGGCGACGGACGGCCCGGGCGCCGTCAGGCGTCGCCCGTCTCGATCTTCTCGATCAAGGCGGTCAATTCGCCGATCCGCAGGCGGAGACCTTCCCGGGTGCTCTCGTCCATGTCGCGCAGGGCGTAGCCGTCCTCGAACTGGCGCTTCTCCGTCTGCGCATCCTGTCCGAGCGCGGCGAGGTCCCGCATCAGGCGCTCGCGCTCGGCGAAGTACTGGGTCTTCCGGTCATCGGTCGTGGGCATGGTCGTTCCCTGGCGGATGGCGCGCGGCGCGTCCCGATCGCCTGACGGGGCAGGCTCGGCGGGGAAACGCGAACCTTCGGCCCGGAGTTCAGGCGGAGCGATCCGGAACCATAGCGCCGCCCGGCCGTTGCACCGGCGACCCAAGCTCGATGACCTCATACCCGCCCGGCTCCCGCCGCGGCGGGTTTTTTTCGCGTCGTTCCGCGCGATCGGCGTTGCCTTCCGCTCTCGGAGCGCCGGAACTCGTCACGTATTCTTGATCGAACGACTTGGCGGGATCGGAGGCCGATCTTGGCTGGAGAAAAGATCAGCGTGGATTGAGCAAGTAAATATAATTCTGGATTCTCGCTCTGCAGCGCAAATTGTGAGCACCGAGGAATCCTTAGCCAGCCTTTAAGCTTCCGATTCGTAGCATGACCACGAAATCACTTCGGAGATCTCCCGTGGCTCTGCTCGCGCGCTTCAGCATCATCACCAAACTGATCGCTGTGGTCAGTCTGATCGGGATCATCGTCAGCGGCTGCCTCTGGTACGCCACCACCCAGATGACGATGATCGACGGCGCCTACAGCCGCTTCATCTCCCACGACACCAAGGCGATCGCGGACCTGCGCACGGTCAACCGGCTGGTCTTCACGATGAGCTACTTCAACTTCCGCAACATCGCCGAGACCAGCCCCGGCGAGATGCAGCGGACCGACAAGGGGTTCGAGGAGGCCAGCGAGCGCCTGAACAAGGTCCTGGCGGAGCTGCGGGACGCGGCGCCCAGCTTCGGGCCGCGCATCGACGTGCTGAAGCAGAAGGTCAACCGCTTCATCGCCGACAGCTCCGAGGCGCGGACCCTGGCGAGCAGCGGCCTGAAGGCCGAGGCCGTCGCCCTGCTGCACCAGACCGTCGACCCGACCTTCGACGCCATGGTGGCGGAGGGAAGCGCCCTCGGCCGGGACATCCGCACCTTCGTCGACGACGGCGCGCGCGACCTCGCCGCGATGACGGAGCGGACCCGGACCAACACCCTGCTTCTCGGCGGCCTCGGCCTCCTCGCCGGCCTGGCGGCGGCCGGGCTCGTCGCCGTGTTCGGCATCACCCGGCCGATCGGCCAACTCGTCGAGGCCCTGCGCCGGATGGCACGCGGGGACAGCGATGCGGTGATCCTCGGGCGCGACCGGCGCGACGAGGTCGGTGCCGTGGGCCGCGCCGTGGAGGAGATCCGCGCCCTCGTCGCCCGCAAGGCTTCGGAGGAGGCCGAGCGCCGGCAGATCGCGGACACCGCGGCGGCGGCGGAGCGTCAGCGTACCATGCACGAGCTCGCCGACGGCTTCGAGGCGGCGGTCGGCTCGATCATCGCCACCGTCTCGGCCTCGGCCGGCGCGCTGCAGGTCACCGCCGAGGCGATGAGCACCAACGCGGCCCGCACCACCGACCGGTCGGTGACGGTGGCGGCCGCCGCCGAGGAGGCCGCCTCCAACGTCAACACCGTGGCGGCCGCGGCCGAGGAGCTCGGCTCGTCGGTGCAGGAGATCGGCCGGCAGGTCGACGGCTCGGCGAACCTCGCCCTGCGGGCGGTGGAGGAGGCGGCCCAGACCGCCGGGCTCGTTCAGGACCTCAGCTCCGCCGCCGCGCGGATCGGCGACGTCGTCGCGCTCATCACCACCATCGCGGGCCAGACGAACCTGCTGGCGCTCAACGCCACCATCGAGGCGGCCCGGGCCGGCGAGGCGGGGCGTGGCTTCGCGGTCGTCGCCGCCGAGGTCAAGGAACTCGCCAACCAGACCACGCGCGCGACCCACGAGATCGAGGAGCAGATCGGTCGCATCCAGGCCTCGACGGCGCAGGCGGTGGGGGCGATCCGCACCATCAGCGGCCGGATCGGCGAGATCAGCCAGGTGACGACGACGATCGCGGCGGCGGTGGAGGAGCAGGGTTCGGCCACCCAGGAGATCGTCCGCAACGTCGGCCAGGCCGCCGGCGGCACCAGCGAGGTCACCGAGAACATCTCGGGCGTGGCCCGCGCGGCCGAGGAGACCGGCGCCGCCGCCCGTCAGGTGCTGGTGTCGGCCTCGGATCTGACCGCCCAGTCGGAGCATCTCACCCTGCAGGTCACGCGCTTCCTGGAGACGGTCCGGGCGGCGTGAGGGCGTGGCCCGGCGTCGCGTGGCGCGAGGGCGGCCGGCTCACGGCCCGCGAGCCGGCGAGCAGGAAGCGCCAGGGCGTCTCCACCGCGCGGGAGATCCCGATCCGGCGATCGGCGATCCAGGCGGGCGCCGTTACGGGGGCGGTGAGCGCGAAGGGCGGCGCGTCGAGGGCCAGACCGTCCATCGCGAGGGTGACGGCGAGCGCCTGGCACAGGCGTCCGGGCCCGGCGCAGAGCCGGCGCGGATCGGACAGCCCGCGCCGCGCCGCCATCGTCTCGATCCCGTGGCGGGGCTCCAGCGCCCGGATCAGCACTGCGCTGCCCGGCTCGCAGACGAGGTTCAGGCACCAGTGCATGCCGTAGGAGCGGTAGACGTAGGCGTGCCCCGCCGGCCCGAACATGCTGGCATTGCGCCGGGTCGGGCCGTTGACGCTGTGCGAGGCCGGGTCGCCGCGATCGTAGGCCTCGGTCTCGACGATGGTCCCGCCGACCCCGTCCACGCGCAGGTCGCAGCCGATCAGGGCGACGGCCACGTCCGCTGCCGGGCGGGCGAAGAAGCCGGCCGGGAGGGACGTGCCGACGGGGTCGCCGGCCAGGCTCAAGGGGTGGGCGCGCCCTTCGCGCCCTTCGCGTCGCGCAGGTCGGCGCGGGCGCGCTCCAGCCCCTCGGGGCCGAGGTCGAGGGCGAGCCGGACCGCCCGCTCGACATAGGCCTGCGGCGTCAGGCCGGACGCCTTCGCGGCCCGCGACACCTCCAGGCCGAGGCCGAGATCGAGGGGAATCGCGCTCGTGCGCGCCGGAGCCGGCTCGGCCGCGGCGGGCGCGGTCGCCAGGGCCGCCTGGGACACGGCCGGGGCGGCGGCCGCGCGCAGGGCGGCGGTGCCGGTGAGCGGTGCCGGTCCGGTCTCCGGACGCGGCGGAAGGCCGAGGGCCTCGCGCCGCCCCTGCGCCGCCAGGCGGTCGGCGCGCTCGTTGCCGGCCTCGCCCGCATGGCCCCGCACCCAGGTCCAGCGCACGTCGCGCCGCGCCGCCAGGGCATCGAGCTCCTGCATCAGCTCGACGTTCTTCACCGGGCCGGTGGCGGTGCGCCAGCCCTTGGCCTTCCAGCCCCGCATCCACTCGGTCACCGACTTGATGACGTACTGGCTGTCGCAGCGCATCTCGATCTGCGCGCCCTCGGGGAAGTGGCGCAGGGCGTTGATCGCGGCCGTCAGCTCCATGCGGTTGTTGGTGGTGGCCCGGTCGCCGCCGCAGCGCTCGATCCGGCCGCTCTCGGCCTCGATCACCACGCCCCAGCCGCCGGGGCCGGGATTGGGATCGCATCCGCCGTCGGCATAGACGATGGTTCGCATGGGGCTCGCTTCGACCTGTTCACGACGGGCCGCCTCCGGGGAGAGGCGGCGCCGGGGCATCCGGGCGCCGCCCATAGCACGGGCGCGGGGCCCTCGGGCACCCGCCTCAGGCGCGGGCCGGATCGATGCGGTAGCGGATCGGCTTGAAGCTGTTGTTGTTCGATTGCAGGGCCGAGCAGGCGGTCAGCCCGATCACGAGGTCGCATTCCGCCTGGAAGGTGACGTGGTCGCCCGCCCGGCTCAGAGGAGGCTCGACCTTGAGCTCCCCCGTGCCGCCGTCGACGGTGACGTTCATGAACACGTTGAAGGCCACCGGGATCCGGTCCGGCACGACGCCGTAGGGCGCCAGCGCCGCCGCGAGGTTGCCGAAGCAGCCCCGGTGCGGATGGGTGTCGCCGTAGATGATCCGGAAGGTGTCGGCCGAGCACGGGGTGAGCAGGAAATCGTGCCGGCCCACCGTGTCCGCGACGATGCGCAGGAGCACGTTCGAGCGGTTGGAATAGATCGGGTCGCCCGTGGTGAGATAGATCCGGCTGGCATAGTCCAGGGTCCGGCCCGACGAGATCACCTCGTCGAGATCGCCGCGCACGAAGGCGAGGAGGTCGGCCACCTGCTCGCCCTCTGGGTCGATCACGGTGAGGCGTTCGCCCCTGTCGAGGGTGAAGGCGACGCCGGAGCGGGGCGCTATCTCGTGCAGGGTCGATGCGAGGGGGCTGGTCTCAGGCGGCATCCTGGGCCTCCGGCGCACGGCCCCGGAACGGGCAGACCCAGTCGGCCCCGACGGCGCGGCCGCTGTACTGGCGCGCCTCGGAGGCGTCGCCGTGCCGGGCCAGCATCGGGTTGATCGAGCCGGCGAGCGCCTCGTCGCGGGACAGGATCGCGCTGCGCAACTTCTCATAGCGGCCTTCCGCGCGCAGCTGCTCGAACTGGGCGCGCAGGTTGAAGACCAGGACCGGATGCGGGAAGCGCCGGGCGGGGCGGCTCGCGCCGGGATGCATGCCGACGACGAAGAACGCCTCGCCGCCGAAGGATAGCGAGAAGTGCGGATCGTTCGGATCGGCCTCGACGCGCGCGTCGTAGCGCTGGCCCAGGAACGCGTCCTTGTCCGACAGGGACTGCACGCGGTTCCAGAGGTGGCGCTCGAAGGCCTCCTCGCCGAGATCCGTCGGATCTTCGAAGATGACGGCGAAGCTCTGGAACAGGTCGGGCTTGGCGCGGTAGCGGCAGATGAAGGCGAGGAGCGCCGGATAGAGCCGGGGATCGTCCCAGCTCGACGCGATGCTGCGCGCCACGACGATCTTCATCTGGCCCTTGGAGAGGGCGGATTTCGCGCCGACGCAGGGGAAGGGCTGGCTTCGGATGAAGTCCTGGAACTGCACGGCCAGGGGATGGCCGCTGTCGTCGGTGGGGAGATGCATGGCGACTCGACGCTGACAGCACCCGGAACGCAGGGTGCCCGAGGTGAACCGGACCCGGATGGCCGGGTTCCGTTCGCGCGACGGCATGGCACCCCTGCGCCACAGCTTCGGGCGGGAGGGTGGCACAGGCTCCGCGCAGAACCTTTGCCGGCGCCGGGCATTGAACCGGCGATGCCGAGACGGGACCCGACCACGATGACGACCCAGCCATGACCGTCCGACAGGGGGCCGCCCGGTTCGCGAAGGGCAGCTTGCGGGCGCTGCGCCTGCTGGCCAAGCCCGTCCGCCGCTCCCAGGGCCGCGCCGGAACGGTGGTGGAGACCTATCGGGGCTACGGCTCGCGCGACGAGGTCTTCCTCATCGGACGGGTCTTCCGCCAGTCGCAACGGGCGGCCAACGCCCCCGACGAGGGTTGGGCGGCCGAACTGCGCGACATCCGGCGCCGCATCACCCGCCGCAAGGTGGCGGGCGCGGTTCTCACCGCGCGCTTCTTCGGCTGCGAGGAACAGGTCGTCACCGACCGGGACGGCTACTTCCGCGTCCACCTGCGGCCGAACCTGCCCGCGCCCCCGCAGGCCTCCTGGCACAGCATGGAGCTCGACCTGGCCGGCCCCGAGCCGGTGCGGGCGAAGGGGCAGGTGTTCATTCCCTCGGCCGATTGTCGGCGGGTGGTGATCAGCGACATCGACGACACGGTCATGCGCACGGGCGTCGCCAACAAGGTGAAGATGCTGTGGCGCCTGTTCGTGGAGGATGCCGAGAACCGCGTCGCCTTCCCGGGCGCCGCCGCCCTGTACCGGGCGCTCTATGCCGGTCCGTGCGGGTCGGAGGGCAACCCGATGCTCTACGTCTCGCGGGCGCCCTGGGGCCTCTACGACATGCTCAGCGAGTTCTTCGTCATGCACCGGATTCCCGTCGGGCCGGTGCTGTTCCTGCGGGAATGGGGCCTGTCCTGGACGAGCCCGCTGCCGCGCCGGGCCGAGGATCACAAGCGCCACCTCATCGACCACATGCTGGCGCTCTACCACGACCTGCCCTTCGTCCTCATCGGCGACAGCGGCCAGCACGATCCCGAGGTCTATGCGGAAATCGTCGCCGCCCATCCGGGCCGGGTGGCGGCGGTCTACATCCGCAACGTCTCGCGGGACGCGGGGCGGCTGGAGGAGATCGCCAAGCTCGCGGAGGCGGTGGAGGCCGCCGGCAGCAGCCTGGTTCTGGCCGCCGACAGCCTCGCCATGGCCGAGCACGCCGCCGAGCAGGGCCTGATCGCCCGCTCCGCCATGGCCGAGGTGGCGCGGGAATACGGCACCGTGCCGGAGACGCGCCGGCATGCCGGCCGCACCCGCGCCCGCGCCCTGCGCAAGGTGCTCGACGGCGCGGGTCCGACGCCGCCCAACGTCATCGTCGAGCCGGGCCGGTCCGACCCGCCGGCCTGAGCCTGGGTGGAGCCACACAACCTCGGATGTGGCTTCGAAGCCGCCCGGCACAGCCGCTCGGAGCGGCCCATGCGCCGTGCCTGCCTATACGCACGGCATTCTGCCCATGCCGTTTGCAATTTAGGCCTCGCCCTATAAGATCTCTCTGGTATACCAGAGTTGTCAGCCTGCATTTTCAGCGTTCGCCCGCCACATGGGCGCCGCGCGAGCGAGGGCAGAGGAATGTCCAACACCGCCGGTCCCGACCGCCGAGCCGACACCGTGTCCGGCTTCCGCCTGTTCCGGCCGATCCTGGCCGGCGCCACCCTGCGCGAGCGCCTGATCGGCTGCCTCGGGGCCCTCATCGGCATCGCCCTGACGGGTCTGGTGAGCGGCTGGATGGTCGGGCAGGGTCCGCACATCCCGCTCATCGTGGCGCCCATGGGGGCGACGGCGGTGCTCCTCTTCGCGGTGCCGGCGAGTCCCCTCGCTCAGCCCTGGCCGATCATCGGCGGCAACACGATCTCGGCCCTGATCGGCGTCACCGCCGCCCACTTCATCCCGAACCCGGTGCTGGCGATCGGGGTCGGCGTCTCGATCGCCATCGCGGTGATGTCCTTCACCCGCTGCCTGCACCCGCCGGGCGGGGCCGCGGCGCTCACCGCGCTCATCGGCGGGCCGGCCATCTCCTCCTCCGGCTTCCTGTTCCCGTTCGTGCCGGTCTGCCTGAACTCCATCATCCTGGTCAGCCTCGGCATCGCCTTCCACCGGATCTCCGGGCGCAAGTATCCGCACGTGCCGGCGCCGCCTCCGGCCAGCCCGCACGGGACGACCGACCTGCCGGCTCCGATCCGGGTCGGCTTCAACGCTCGCGACGTCGACGCGGCGCTTCTCAATCTTCACGAGACCCTCGACATCGACCGCAGCGACCTCGACCGGCTGCTGCGGGAGGTCGAGAGCCAGGCTCTCGTGCGGGCGCATGGCAGCCTGGATTGCAAGGCCGTGATGTCCCGCGACGTGATCACGATCGGCCTGAACGAGCCCCTGACGCGGGCGCGCGACCTGCTCCTCCGGCACAACATCCGCACCCTGCCGGTGGTGGACGCGGCGGGTCGGCTCGCCGGGACCCTGGGCCTGCGCGAACTCGCCCTGCGCGGAGAGGGCGACATCGCGCAGGTGATGTCGGAGGCGCGCACGGCCAAGGCGGCCGAGCCCGTGGTCAGCCTCGTGGAGCCCCTGACCAACGGCCGCACCCATGCGGTGGTGGTGACGGGCGAGAATGACACGATCCTCGGCATCATCACCCAGACCGACCTGCTCGCGGTGCTGACGCGCCTCGTCTCCAACAAGGCCTTCGACCCGAGCGCCGCCGAGGCCTCCTGAATCGAGGGGCCGGCGGCGCATCGCCCGGCCCGTGGCGCGGTAGTTGCTAGGCAGCGTGCTCCCTCGCACCGTAGCCCCACGGGTTCGAGCCGATGCACGACGCGCCGATTCTCCTCCACCTCCTCTACGCGACCTTGATGGTCGCGAGCATGATGCTGACCTGGCAGGTCCATCGGATGCTCGGGCGGGGCTGACCCCGCTTCGGACGCCGTCCAACCGGTCACCACCCCGCTCCCAGCCGCGTTGACGAGGACCGGCTCGGTTTCGCCGAGCCCGATCTCAGCCGGTACGCGAGCATGGGAGGGGAGAGGTGGGTGACGCCTTCACAGCATCGGAGACCTCCCGGCCGACCGGGTCCGACTGGCCGGCCATCCGGCAATGGCGTCGGGCGATGCGGGCCGAGCTCATCGCGCGGCGACAGCGCATCGACTCACGGGACCGAACCTCCTGGAGCGACCGGATCACCGAACGGCTGAAAGCGCTCCTCGCCGGGCGGACGAAGCCGCTGATCGGCTTCTCCTGGCCGTTCCGCGGCGAGTACGATGCCCGGGCCTTCCTGACAGGCCTTCAGGGGCAGGGCGTGCGTCTGGCCCTCCCTGTCGTGATCGCCAAGGCGGAGCCGCTCCAGTTTCGCGAATGGCGGCCGGGCATCGCCATGGCGCGCGGCGTCTGGGACATCCCGATCCCGGCGCAGGGCGATCCGGTCCTGCCGGACATCCTCCTCGCGCCGCTGGTGGGGTTCGACGGGCGCAACTATCGTCTCGGCTACGGCGGCGGCTACTATGATCGGACCATCGCGGCCATGCCGGCCAAGCCCCTCAGCATCGGGGTGGGCTTCAGCCTGTCGCGCCTCGCGAGCATCCATCCCCAGGCCCACGATCTGCCGATGGACCTGATCGTCACGGAGACGGACCCGGACTGACGAGGGAAACACCGCATGAGCCGCCTCGCGCGTGACCCCAACCTGCTCGCCGAACTGCCCGACGCTTCGGGGAGCGAGGTCTTCACCGAACTCCTCTCCCGGCCCGGATGCCGGATCGAGCGCATCGTCTCGCAGGGTCAGGTCACGCCCCCGGACCAGCCCTATCGGCAAGCCCATGACGAGTGGGTCCTGCTCCTGGCCGGTGCGGCGCGCGTCGCACTGGCGGGCGCGGAGACGGCGCTGGCGCCGGGCGACACCCTGTTCATCCCGGCCGGGACCGAGCACCGGGTCACCTTCACCGATCCCGCCCGGCCGACGGTCTGGCTCGCCGTCCATCTGGGCGAGATCGATCCGCCTGCGGGCGGGTAGGAGCTCAGATCGCGGCGGCCGGGTCGCCCCCGAGGGGGTTGCCCGCATCTTCGTTGCGTTCGTCCGCCGCGTGGCGCGCCCGGCGCGAGCGACCGCCCCGGTCGAGGAGCGAGCGGCCGAGTGCCCGGAAGGGGGCGGTCAGGCGGCGTGCGTCGTCGGCGCGCTCCATGAAGCGCTCGCCGTTGCGGATCTCCTTGTCGAGGCGCGCCATGGTGCGGGCCAGTGCCGGATCGTCGTCGTCGAGCCAGACCTCCACCGTGCGGGCGAAGGCGATGACCACGCCCTGGAGCTTGAGGCGACCCAGCGGTCCCTCGGTGTTGATGCCGGCGGCGGCCAGCATGAAGCGGTGCGAGTTCAGCGCGACCCCGTTCAGCGCCAGCATCGAGAGCGGATCGCCGCGCAGGGCGTAGGAGATCCGGCGCAGGGCGTCCTTGTAGGGCGTCATCGCGTCGAGGCGGCGCATCAGGACGTCGAACAGGCGCTCGCGGGTCGGCTCGTCGGCCAGATCCGCGTTGTCGCCCTCCAGAACCTTGCGGTCGATGAGGCGCGACAGGCCTCCGAGCACCGCCCCCTTGGACGGGAACAGGTCGCGGAATTCGGCGAGCGACAGGCCCGCCTCCCGGGCGATGTCGCCGACCTCGATGTCGTTCCACGGCTGCTCGGCGGCGAGCCGCATCAGCGCCTCGACGGCGGCCTCGCGCGGGGGCAGCTTCCTTTCCGGCGAGGCGACCGCCACCGGCAGAGTGTCGGCGGAATCCGTCTCGGTCCTGTGTGTCTCGGGCTCGTGTGTCTCGGGCTTGGGAGAGCCGGGGCGTTTGGCCATGGTCGTGCGATCCTCGTCCAATCAGGCCTTCATGTAGGGTCGGGCCGCCGGATCGTCAGGGCCGGTTCAGCCCGCGAGGGCTCCGGCGCGGCGCCGCGCCGCGTCCACGGCCTCGCGCATCAGGTCCGGAAGGCCGCCGCTGCGCATCAGCACGGCCAGCGCCTCGGCGGTGGTGCCGCCCGGCGAGGTCACGTCCCGGCGCAGGAGTGCCGCGTCGCGGGGATTGGCCTCGAGCAGCGCGGCGGCCCCCGCGACGGTGGACCGGGCGAGGCGCGCGGCCATGTCCGCGGGCAGGCCGGCGGCGACGCCCGCCTCAGCCATCGCCTCGGCCAGGAGGAAGACGTAGGCCGGGCCGGAGCCCGAGACGGCGGTCAGGGCGTCGATCAGCGCCTCGTCGTCGAGCCATTCCACGAGGCCGACGCTGGCGAGGAGCGCATGGGCCTGCGCCCGCTGCCCGTCATCGACCTCCGCGCTGGCCACGGCGCCGGTGGCGCCCCGTCCGATGCTGGCCGGGAGGTTCGGCATCGCCCGCACGATGGCGCCGGCGCCGGGCAGGCGGTCGCGCAGGTTGGCGATGGTCTTGCCCGCCAGGATCGACACCACCAGGGTCCGAGGCCCGACGAGCGGCGCCAGCGCGGGCGCCGCACCCTCGAGCCCCTGCGGCTTCATGGCCAGCACCAGGGTCTCGGAGCGTGCGGGCGCGGCCGGGTTCAGGGCGAGCCCGCGCGCCGCGCAGAGCGCCCGCATCTCCGGCGAGGGCTGGGGATCGAGGATGGTGGTGCGGTCCGGATCGAGGCCGCCCGCCAGCCAGCCGGCGAGCATGGCGCCCCCCATCTTGCCCGCCCCCACCAGGGTGAGGGAGGCGGGGAGGGCGGAGACGGGCTGCGCGCTCACGCCTCGCCTTCGGTCTCGAACAGCACCGCGTCGAGGGCCTCGCGGGCGGACTTGCCGGCCCAGAGCACGAACTGGAAGGCCTGATAGTAGCGCTCGCAGGCATCGACCGCCGATTTCAGCATCATCGTGCACTGGCCCTGGGTCGGGGCCGCGCCGCCGGTCAGCAGCAGCGAGTGGCGGAACATCACCACGTTGTCGGTGGACCAGAGGTCGAAATGGCCGACCCAGAGCTGCTCGTTGACCAGCGAGACCAGCGTCAGGATCTCGGTGCGGCGGCGCTCGGGCACCTTGAGGTCGAAGGCGGAGGCGACGTGCAGCGCCTCCACGTCCTCGATCCAGGTGAAGGCCACGTGATAGTCGGCCCAGCGCCCGGCCACGGAGACCGACATCTCGTCGGTCTCGGCCCGGTCGAAGATCCAGTCGCGCAGCGACGCGAGGCGCTCGACGATGTCCAGCGGATGCTCGTGCCGATCGTGATCTTCGATGTGGAGTTGGGTCATGGCGGTCCAGTGTGTCGATCTTCGAAAGATCGGCGAAGTCGTTGTGAAACTCGATTCCGAGACCGATGGCACCCTGTTCCGGACTTGCGCCGCACACACCCGGACGGGGTGCTGGCCGGCGGCGATTCTGTTCGGTTCAGGGCGCTTCGGGTCGGGAGCGAATCAGGTCATGACCCACTATAGACCGTGCTGGACTCGCGTTTCAAAGCGGCCCGCGAAGCCGGTGAACAGGAAAGCGACCGTCCACCGTTCCTTCCTGTGCACAAGCGTGGCGGGGCTGGAGCACCCGCGAATCAACCTGGAATCAGATCGCCTCGCTGGCTCCGGCCACGGGTTCGGTGCCGTGTTTCGCCTCGAGCGCGGTGACCCGGGCGGCCAGCGCGTCGTTCTGGACGCGGAGCGCCGAGACGAGGTCGCGCAGCACGTCGAGCTCCTCCCGGGAGGCGATGTCCATGTCGCGGATCAGGCGCTCGACCTGGGCCTTGAACACCGTCTCCGCCTCGCGGCGCACGCCCTGCGCGGCTCCGGCGGCGTCGGTCATCAGGCGGGCGAAATCGTCGAACAGCCGGTTCGAGCCTTGCATCGTCGTCTCCCGGAGCATTGAGGCCGCCATCCGTCCGTGACGGCCACGAGACCGGCGCCTTCGGTCCCGACATAAGAATCCCCGCGCGCTCCGGCAATCCGCGCCGAGGCGTCGGTGTCCGCAAGATGTCCCGGGCAAGATGTCCCGGGCAAGATGTCCCGGACAGGATGTTTCCGTTGATGTCCGGCGGCGGGGCGCGAAACAGCCATTTACAATTCCCTGCCGCGCCGGCCCTTCGAACTCCGCGCACCCGGGCGCATAGTCGCGCGTTGAGAGATCCGCACAGGGTCCGGGCCGCCGTCCCGGATGCGGAGGGAGCCGCGATGCTCGGGACCATGACGCAGACGACCACGACCCATCCGCACATTCTCCTCGTGGAGGACGACCGCGAGATCAGCGCCCTCGTCGCCCGTTACCTGCGCGCCAACGAGTGCCGGGTCAGCCTCGCCGGGGACGGCGCGGCCATGGACAAGGTGCTGGCCGATGCGCGGGTCGACCTCGTCGTGCTCGACCTGATGCTCCCGGGCGAGGACGGCCTCAGCCTGTGCCGGCGCCTGCGCGCCACGTCCCGCATCCCGATCCTGATGCTCACCGCCAAGGCCGAGGAGATCGACCGGATCATCGGGCTCGAGATCGGCGCCGACGACTATCTCGGCAAGCCCTTCAATCCGCGCGAACTCCTGGCGCGCATCCGCGCCATCCTGCGGCGGGGCTCCGGCACGGAGACCGAGGCGGAGGAGGGTGTGCGCCGCCTGCATTTCCTCGGCTGGACCCTCGACGTCTCCCTGCGCCAGCTCCTGAGCCCGGAGGATGCGCGCATCGCCATCACGGGGGCGGAGTTCGACCTGCTGCACGCCCTCTGCCTGCGTCCCGGCCGGGTGCTCTCCCGCGACCAGCTCCTCGACCTGACGCAGGGGCGCGCGGCCGGCCCGTTCGAGCGCAGCATCGACGTCCTGATCAGCCGCATCCGCCAGAAGATCGAGCAGGACCCGCGCAGCCCCGAGATCATCCGCACCATCCGCTCCGGCGGCTACCTGTTCACGCCCGAGGTCACCCGCACATGAGGACCCGCTGGAGCCGCCTGCGCGCCCTGCTGCCGTCGAGCGTCGCCGGGCAGATCGCCCTGCTCATCGTCGCCGCCGTGGTGCTGGCGCACGCCATGGCGACGCTGGCCTTCTTCACCCTGCGCGAGCCGTGGCGACCCGACGATCATCCCGGCGTCGCCGCCAACCGCCTCGCGACGGTGGCCCGCCTCCTCGACGGCGCCAGCCCGGCCGACCGTCCGGCGCTCCTCGCCAACGCCGCCCGGATGCTGCCGACCCTGCGGATCGAGCCCTGGGAGGAGACCGATGCCGGGACCGCCGCGCCCGAGCCGGCGGGCGACGACCGGATCGGCGACCATTTCGTGGTCCAGCGCCTGCGCGACGGCTTCGGCCGCCCCCTCGCCATCACCGACCTGTGGGGGGCCAGGCGGCCGGCGGATGCGCCCGCGGGCGTGCGCGTCGGCATCGCGACCCCGGACGGCGCGCGGCTCTCTGCCGTGGTGCCCGACGACGACCGCCCGCCGATGCGCCAGGGCGCCATCATCTTCACCTTCGTGTTCCTGGGAGTGGCCGTCTCGCTGATCTGCCTCTGGGCTACCCGGGCGCTCACCGCGCCCCTGGCGCGCCTCGCCGAGGCGGCGGACGCCTTCGGCACCCGCATGAACCTGGTGGACCTGCCCGAGAACGGTCCGCGGGAGGTCGTCACCCTGTCCCGGGCCCTCGACCGGATGCGCGCCCGCGTGCGCCGCCTCGTCGACGACCGCACCCAGATGCTCGCCGCGATCAGCCACGACCTGCGCACGCCGATCACCCGCCTGCGCCTGCGGGCCGAGTTCATCGAGGACGAGCACGCACGGACCATGACCCTGCGCGACCTCGACCAGATGAACGGCCTCGTGGAGGCGGCCCTGTCCTTCGTGCGCGACGGCCACGGCCCGGAGGGCGGTGCCAGGACCCTGGTCGATCTCGCCTCCGTGGTGCAGACCGTCGCGGACGAGTTCGCCGATATCGGCGCCGATGTCGGGGTCGCCGAGACCCGCCACATCCTGGTCCAGGCCCGGCCGGACGAGCTGCAGCGCGCGATCGTGAACCTCGTCGACAATGCGGTGAAGTACGGCGGCGCGGCGCGGCTCACGGTGACCCAGACCGAGCGCGGCGTCGCCGTGGAGGTGAGCGACGACGGTCCCGGCATCCCCGAGGCGGAGCGGGACGCGATGCTCCAGCCCTTCGTGCGCGGCGACCGGGCGCGCAACCTCGACACCGCCAGCGGCTTCGGCCTCGGGCTCTCGATCGTCCACGCCATCGTGGATTCGCACGAGGGCCGCTTCACCCTGCGCAACCGGACGCCGCGCGGCCTGACCGCGCGGATCGAGCTGCCGCGGGCCGTCGCGGCCCCGGCGAACCCGCCGCCCGTTGCGAGCGACACGGGCCACCGCGCCGCCGCCGAGTAGGGGGCGACGACGCGAAAAAGGCCCGGACCTCGCGGGCCGGGCCTTACTCCGATGCCGACGCGTCGCGCCGGCTCACCTCACCCCGTCAGGGCGTCAGCAGCGCGGACCGCCCGAGGTCTGGCCGTATTGCTGGACCGGGAAGTTCTGCTGGTTGGCGTTGCCCTGGCTCGCCGAATTGCCCGCGCAGCGACCCGGAACCGGGACGTCGTAGGAGCGGATCGAGCCCGTCGTGATGTCGTCGTAGACCGAGGCCGGCACATCGCCATAGGCCGGCACGACGCGGTCGCGCGCGAAGCTTCCGGTCGCCGGGGCCGCAACGGCAAGAACAGTCGCGGCAACGAGGGCGGAAAGACGATGTTTCATCGAAAGACGATCACTCCAATGTGAGACCGGGACTGTCTATCCCTGCGTCTCGACTGCGATGAGAGTGAAATGGGCAGCGCCCTACGCGGACGACGTGCCGCCGCGCACGCGGCCATGCGGCATGGGTTTCGAGGAACGCGAAGCCTCAGAACTCCATGTCGAGTTCCTCGATCTCCTCGGGCTCCCGTGCCGCCTCGGCCGCCCATTCCTCCATCAGCGGCCAGGCCAGGATGGTGTCGCGATAGGCCTCGGCCCGCCGCGGCAGGCTGACATCGTAGGTGCGGAAGCGCGTGCAGACGGGAGCGAACATCGCGTCGGCGAGGCTCGGGGTCTCGCCGAACAGGAACGGGCCGTCGTAGCGCCCCAGGCACTCGTCGACGATGGTGACGACCCGGTCGATGTCGCCCCGCGCGCCGTTGAAGATCTTGAAGTTGCTGTGGCGCGCCTTGAGGTTCATCGGCAGGGCCGAGCGCAGGTTGATGAAGCCGCCATGCATCTCCCCCGAGATCGAGCGGCAATGAGCCCGGGCCACGGCGTTTTGCGGCAGGAACCCGGCGTCCGGCCGGATCTCGTTGAGGTACTGAGCGATGGCGAGGGTGTCCCAGACGATGATCTCGCCATGGACGAGCCGGGGAACGAGGAACGAGGGCGACAGGTGCAGCAGTTCCGCCCGGGTGGAGGCGTCGTTTCCCGAGAGGAGTTCCGTCTCGAAGTCGAGCCCGGCCATGCGGCAGACCAGCCAGCCCCGCAGCGACCACGACGAATAATTCCGGCTCGAAATCGTCAGCGTTGCCGCAGGCATCGTGGACCTCCCTGGTATTTCCTCGCCAACACGTGATCCAAGACTCGTGCCGCCGGGGCAAGCCAAGATGCAGGATGTTTCCACTCGCCCCAGCTGCCGCTCGGCCGACACGGGAGCTTTTTCCCAGCACGGAGGTTGACCTTTCACAGTCACGACCTGCGGCGACACGATGCTCACCTGTTATTCCGATGCCACGCGCGACATTTCCCACATGATGCATCAGCACAACAGCCCCGGGATATCACACGATAAGGCCGTTGCGTCCGGGCCTCGCCTGCCGCAGCCTAGTTTTCCATCGTCGGCGGCGCAGCCGTCTCGCCCGCTCGCCGCGGACGTTCCGCGATTTGACCGTTCGCGTAGGAGTTCGGGCCGCATGCTCTATCGTGCCTTCGATGCCCAATCGGACCTCGCCGACCAGACGCGCGCCTGGGGGCGCCTCGTCCACGACGCCGTCTCGCCCTGGACGGCCGCCGGCTACCGGGAGCCCCTGAACTGGTGGTCGGCCGGTGCGCGCATGATGATGCGCGCCGGACTGACCTTCTCGCGCCCGGCCTACGGCATCGACAGCGTGACGGTCGGCAACCGCGAGGTGCCGGTGACCGAGGAGGCGGCGTTCGCGACCCCGTTCGGGACCCTGTTGCGCTTCAAGAAGGACATCGACACCGAGCAGCCGCGCGTCCTCGTGGTGGCGCCGCTCTCGGGCCACTTCGCCACGCTCCTGCGCGGCACGGTGCGCACCCTGCTGCCCGACCACGACGTCTACATCACCGACTGGCACAACGCCCGGGACGTGCCGCTGAGCGCCGGCGCGTTCGGATTCGACGACTATGTCGACCACCTCGTGCAGTTCCTCCGCGCGATCGGGGAGGGCGCGCATCTGGTCGCCGTGTGCCAGCCGGCCGTGCAGGCGCTGGCCGCCGCTTCCGTCATGGCCCATTCGAGGGACCCGGCGCAGCCGCGCAGCATGACCCTGATGGCCGGCCCGGTGGATTGCCGGATCTCGCCGACCTCGGTGAACCACCTGGCCACCTCGAAGCCGATCGCGTGGTTCGAGAAGAACCTGATCACCACCGTGCCGGACCGGCACAAGGGCGCCGGGCGGCGGGTCTATCCCGGCTTCATGCAGGTCTCGGCCTTCGTCTCGATGAACGCCAAGCGCCACATCCAGGGTCACGCCGACCTGTTCTGGCACCTCGCCAACGGCGAGACCGAGAAGGCGCGCCAGATCGAAGGGTTCTACGACGAGTATTTCGCCGTCCTCGATCTTGCCGCGGAGTTCTACATCGAGACCGTCAAGACGGTGTTCCAGGACTACACCCTGGCCAAGAACGAGCTGACCTATCGCGGCAACCCGATCGACATGGCGGCCATCCGCAAGACCGCGCTGATGACCGTCGAGGGTGAGCGCGACGACATCTGCGCCGTGGGCCAGACCATGGCGGCGCACGACCTCTGCACCAGCCTGCCGCATCACATGAAGAGCCACCACCTCCAGGCCGGCGTCGGCCATTACGGGGTGTTCTCGGGCCGCAAGTGGGAGAGCCAGACCTACCCGCTGGTGCGCAACTTCATCCAGTCGCACAACTGAGCTGTCGTCGGACGGCCGCGCTCCGCTCTCCCGCGCGGCGCTCCCGTCCGACGCCCGACCGCCGCTCCGGGGCGCCGTCGGCGAGCCCGGACCCGGACGCACGGATTCCTGGAGAGAGGGTGAGGGGCACCCGGACCGGCCCCACCTGCGACGCGTCCCCGCGAACGCGAGAGATCCTGGGCCGGCCCGAGATCCGTCGGACGAGGCTACACGCGGCGCGGGTGCGCTGCGCTCCGGGCCTCAGGCGGCGGCCAGCGCCATCGACATCGATTCCTTCTTCATCAGCTCGCGATAGAAGCCGTCGAGATGGGTCAGCTTGTCGGGCGAACCGTCCTGGATGATCCGGCCGCCTTCCAGCACCACGATCCGGTCGAAGTCCCTCAGGGTCGAGAGGCGGTGCGCGATCGCGATGACGGTCCGGCCCTTCATCAGGTTGGCGAGGGCGTGGCGGATCGCTTCCTCGGACTCGGCGTCGAGGGCCGAGGTGGCCTCGTCGAGGAGCAGGATCGGCGAATCCTTCAGGATGGCACGCGCGATCGCGATGCGCTGCCGCTGGCCGCCCGAGAGCTTCACGCCGCGGTCGCCCACGATGGTGTCGAAGCCCTCGGGCAGGGCCTCGATGAAGTCCGTGCAATGGGCCGCCGCGGCGGCCTTCCAGACATCCTCGTCCGAGGCGTCGGGCCGGCCGTAGCGGATGTTCTCCCGCAGGGTGCGGTGGAACATCGAGACGTCCTGCGGCACCACCGTGATGGCCTCGCGCAGGGATTCCTGGGTGACGCGCTGGATGTCCTGGCCGTTGATCAGGATGCGTCCGCCCTGCGCGTCGTAGAAGCGCTGCAGCAGGGAGAACAGGGTCGACTTGCCGCCGCCCGACTTGCCCACGAGGCCGACCCGCTGGCCCGGCTGGAGGACAAGGTCGAAGTCTGTGAAGACGCTCCGGCCGTCCGGGTAGGCGAAGGCGACGTGGTCGAAGGTGATCTCGGCGCCGGTGCCGGTGAGCGGCTCCGCCTCCGGGTGGTCGATGAGGTCGTGCGGCTGCAGCAGGGTGTGGAGCGCCTCCGCGAGCCGGGCGGTGTGCTGGGTCGCGTCCACCAGGGCGACGGCGAGGTCGCGGGTCGCGGCCAGGATGCGGATGCCGAGGGTGCAGACGAGCACGACCTGGCCGTTCGTGGCCTGGCCGGCCTCCCACATGGTGATCGCCCAGTAGAGCAGGCCGAGCACCGCCAGCACCGTGAGGATGGCGTGCACGATGCGCAGCTTCTCGAGGTAGAGCAGGGAGGAGCGGCGCGAGCGCATCTCCTGGCCGATCGTCCCGTCGAAGCGGGTGTATTCGCGCTTGAAGGCCGAGAAGGCGCGCACCAGCGGCATGTTGCCGACGAGGTCGACCATCTCGCCGTCGACGGAGGCGGCCTTGGCGGCGAAGTCGTGGTGCAGGGGTTTTCCGGCGGCCGCCATCTTGAACATCAAGAGCACGACGGCCGCGAAGATGCCGGCGAGCACCAGGGCCATCGTGAGGTTGACGGTGCCGATGTAGAGGATCGAGCCGAAGGCGGCGACGCAGGGGGGCATCACGTTGAACACGAACATGTTCTCGACCGTGAAGATCGCGTTCGAGGTCGCGGTGATGCGCGAGGCCAGGGTGCCGGGCTGACGGTCGGCGAAGAAGGTCGGCGAGTGCCCGGTCATGTGCCGGAACAGGTCGCGCCGGATGTCGCCGGTCACGCCCACGAAGGTGAACGAGCCGACGAGGCTCGCCACGCGCCAGAGCATGTTGTCGGCTGCGATGAAGGCGATGAGGAGGGCGAGCGCGCCCCAGATCAGGCCCGCCTGCGGACCCTTGCTGAGCGCGTCGACGACGCCCTTCAGCGCGTAGTCCGTGCTGACGGAGAAGCCCACGGCGCCGAGGACGGCGCACAGGATGACGATGTGCGGCAGGGCGCGTCGGCGCAGATAGCGTCCCACGAAGGCGAACGGCCTATCGGCATAAACGCAGAGGTCTTCCATCGCGGTGACCGTCCCGGTTTCGAGGGTCCGCCCGGAATGGGGGTGGACCGGCTTCTGTTAAGGCATCCTCGCGGACCCTGGTTTCCCGCGCGTGCCCCACACACGATCTTGAGCCCCCCGGACTCGCAACGCGAAGCGGACGCAAGCGTTGCAGTGTCTGGCAGAGGTTTGCGCGTTTTAGCGTGCAAACCTGAACATCGCTTGAGCGGCAAGCGAATTCGGTGCCGCCCGAGTTTCGGTTCTTCGCGTCACGCCGCGGGAGCGCGGCGCGTCTCCGGCATGATGAGCACAACGAGGGCGAAGGCGGCGAAGCCCACGATCGCGAGGCCGAGGAAGGCGGTGTGGCTGCCGAGCCGGTCCGCCATCACGCCGGCGAGCGAGGTCGACAGGGCGGCACCGATGCCCATGGCGGTGCCCACGGCACCCAGGGCGAGGTTGAAGTGCCCCGTCCTGCGGGTGGCGTCCGAGACCACGAGCGGCACCATCACGCCGAACACCGCCGCCGAGATGCCGTCGAAGACCTGCACCGCCACCAGGAGTTCGGGGCTGTCGACGTAGGCGAAGAGCAGGCCGCGGATCGGCAGGGCGGCGAAGCCGAGGAGCAGCAGCGGGCGCCGGCCCCAACGCTCGGCCAGGCGCCCGACGGTGGGCGCCGACACCGCCAGCACGACCTGAGGCACGACGATGCAGGCGGCGATCAGGGCGGTCGCGGTCTCGCTGGCCCGCAGGGTCAGCATGCTGCCCACCAGCGGCAGCATCGCCGCGTTGGCGAGGAAGAACAGGGTCATGCAGGCGGCAAAGCACAGGAGCGCGCGGTTGGAGAGGAGGGCGCGCAGGCCGGCCCCGCTCTGCGGCGCATCGGTGTCTCCGGTGGGCTTGGCCTGGGCCGGGGCGTCGATCTCCTCGGACCGGATCCGCGACAGCGCGATCAGGGTCGGCACCATCAGGGCGGCGGTGAGGTAGAACACCGCGTCGTTCGAGAGATAGTAGCCGCAGGCCCCCATCCCGGCGGCGGCCACCGCGTTGCCGAGGGCCGAGAAGCTGGCATTGCGGCCCAGGCGCTCACCCGCCCGGGCATGGCCGACGAGGCCGATGCTGATCGCCGCGATGGCGGGGGTGAGGATGCAGCTCGCCGCCGAGTGCGCGGCCATGGCCAGCAGCACGACGAGGAAGTTCGGCCACATGGCGAGGGCGAAGGCGCTCAGCGCGATGGCCACGACCGAGAAGCCGGCGGCGAAGCGGCGCGAGCGCACCGCGTCCACGAAGGCGCCGCCGGGCACCTGGCCGAGCAGGCTGACGAGGCTGCCCACGGTGAGGGCGAAGCCGATGTCGGACTGCGTCCACTTCGCCTGGGTGAAGTACACCGCCAGGAAGGGACCGAAGCCGGTCTGCAGATTCGCCACGAAGAACGCGAACCCGTCGAGGCCGCGCGTGCTCCGGCGCGAGATCACCTTCATGTCGGCCGGGTTCTCCGCTGCCGTCGCCGGCGGGACGTCGTCCGTGAGGGCATCGCGGCGCGGGACCGGACGCGGCCGGAACTCCGGACGCGCCACCTCCCGCGGCTTGAGGGCCCGGCGATCTTTCGGGAGCGGAACCGTCATCGATCCGGCGACTTCTCGGCCGGCTTGTCCGGCGCCTTCTCGGGAGCCGGCGCGGCCGTGGGGGCCGGCACGGGCGCGGCAGCCGGCGGAAGGGCCGCGGGCGAAGGAGCGACCGCCGCAGGGGGCGCGACCGGCCCCTGGACCGGGGCGGCCGCCTGCTCGCCCTCGGCGGGCGCGGCCGGGCTCGCGGGGCCGAGCACCACGATGGGGTCGCCGGGCTTGTACTCGGGCGAGACGCGGACCTGGTTGCGGCTGAGCTGGAGCACGGGCCGGCTGGCCTTGCCGTCGTTGGTGAATCGCATGGCGCGCCAGTCCACCGCGATCTTGCGGGAGCCGACGCCGAGGAAGCCGCCGAAATCGATGATCGCGGCGCGCGGACGCCCGTCCTTGTCGAGGATGATGTCGATGATCCGGCCCATGTCCTCGCCGGTCGAGCTGCGCACCGCCTTGCCGAGGACGCCCTCGTAATCCTGGGTGTCGAGCACGGTGGCGGGCGTGCCCGTCGCGGGAGCGCCCGGGGCGGGAGACGGCGTGCCGGCGACGGGCGGCGTGCCGGGGGCGGCCGGTGCGGTCGGCTGGGCCGGTGCGTTGACCGGCGCCGGCTGAGCCGGGACCGGCGCCGCGGGCGGCGTCGGCGCGGGCGAGCCCGTCGTCACCTCGCCGGGGCCCGGCGCGGCGTCCTTGCCCGGCGCGGCCGGGGTCTCGGCGGCCGCGGAAGCGGCCAACAGGGTGATCGTCGCGGCGGCGATCATCCGGACAGTTCTGAACACGCGCGTTCCCCGAGTGGTGCGTCTCGCCGGCCTGACACAATGGCAGCTTGGGCGGCGGGTTCCGCCTGAAGGGCGGGTCCGGCCTCATTGCGCGTGGACCAAGGCGAAGTTGTGGATGGACGAGAGGACTGGACGCGCGGGCGGCGACCGCCTCCGATCGCCGATGCCGGGGAGACCCGGCCCCGGCGAAAGCAGGACGTCGCCACGTCGCGCACGACGGTCGCGCAAGAAATGGACCGGGTCGGCGCCGGTCGCGGTTCCTGGCGCGGCACTCTGGCACCGGGCCAAGCGTGGCCGCAATCCCCCTCGCGCACCGGAGCGTGTCTGGTTTTCGACAAAACCCCGTCGTACAGAGGCGGATAGGTTGAGTGGGCGTCCCGTTGCGGTCGCCGGTGTTTTTCCGAGGACCAGAGCCGATGTCCCTTCCGTCCAGAGCCTGCGCCGTCGCGCTCGTTGCCGCCGCGCTCGCCGGGTGCCAAGCGCTCGGCGGCGGTGGCGGCGTGATGCCCGAGACGGAGATCGGGCCGCCCCCGTCGATGCGCGGCTCGGTGCCGGCGCCCCAGCGCGGCCGTTCCGCCGCGGCCGATCCCGATGCCGCCCCGCTCCAGACGGCTCCGACGCGCCGGCTCAACGTGCCGACCGCCGGTGGCGGCCAGACCCGCGCGGCGGCGAACGAGGAGCGTCGCATCCGTCGCGAGGACATCGAGGGCGAGACGGCGTCCCGCTCGAGCTCCGGCGGCCTCGCACCCCAGATGGGCCAGAGCGGCAGCGTCGGTCTCGGCGGCAAGTTCTAAGCCGCGATCCGCGATCCCCGACTCGAACGACCCGCCGGACCCATGGCGGCGGCACGCGCGCGACCCGGCCGGGTCCTGCGCGCGCCGGCGCGTCGGGTCTGCGCCGCGCGGCGGCCTGCCCCAGGCTCACGGGCCATTCTTCCCTTCATCTCGATTCGACCAGTTCCCGGCCGGGCGCCGAGCATTCCGGTCCCCGGAATGGCAGTCTTCGGCATTTCTGCGCTGTCTGTAAATTTGATCGGTCCTCATTGTTGCTGGCGACTGACAGTCGTGGCATGCTCGAATATTGCGCGGGTCTGAGTCCCGCGCGCAAATTTCGATCTCGCGTCGTGCCGAGCGGTGGCGGCGAACCCGCCCTGGGATGAGCGCCTCGCGGACGCACGAGCGGGAGGCATCGTCATGGATCACGATACGATGCGGCGGGCGACCGCCGAGTTCTTCGGCACCTTCTGGCTGACCTTCGGCGGCTGCGGCGCCGCAATCCTGTCGGCGGCCTTCCCGGAACTGGGGATCGGCTTCCTGGGGGTCGCCCTGGCCTTCGGCCTCACCGTGCTCACGATGGCCTACGCGGTCGGGCACATCTCCGGCGGTCATTTCAACCCGGCCGTGACCCTCGGGCTGTGGTCGGCACAGCGCTGCGCCAACCGGCACGTCCTGCCCTACATCGTCGCGCAGGTGGCGGGCGCTCTCCTGGCCGCGGGCGTTCTCTATTCCATCGCGTCGGGCAAACCCGGCTGGGTGCCGAACGGCTTCGCGGCGAACGGCTACGGGGAGCTCAGCCCGGGCAGGTACAGCCTCGCCGCCTGCCTCGTCACCGAGGTCCTGACGACGTTCTTCTTCCTCGTCATCATCGTCGGGACCACCTCGAAGGGCGCCGCGACGGGCTTTGCCGGCATCCCGATCGGGTTCGCCCTGGTGCTGATCCACCTCGTCTCGATCCCGGTGACCAACACCTCGGTCAACCCGGCGCGCAGCACCGGCCCGGCCCTGATCGCGGGCGGCGACCATGTCGGGCAGCTCTGGCTGTTCTGGCTGGCGCCGATCGTCGGCGCGATGGCGGCGGGTGCGATGGCACGCTGGCTCTACGAGCCCGCCGACGTCGTCGACACGCGGGTGATCGAGAAGGGAAGCGCGATCTGACGGAGGGCGGGGCCGAAGCGTTCGCGGGCCGGAAGGCTCCCGCGGAACGCAGGGCTCCCGTGCCGACCCCGGCGGTTCCACGGCGCGCCGAAGCGCCCTAGATCGCGGGCGTACGGAGGCCCTGCGTCCTCCGGGAGTCCGCCGCGCCCGCGATGTCACCGTCCCCCGCCAACTCTGCAACGCCCAAGGCCGCCGGTCGCGCCGAGTCCGCTGCTGTTCCCGGCTCCGTCCCGGAGGCCGGCCCGCGCCGGCGGATAGCCGCGGCCGCCTTCCTGCGCGGTCGCGGGACGCTCACCAATCCGGGGCTGGACCTCACGCGCCTGCCGATCGGCCTCGATCCGCGCGGTCTCAGCCTCGTCGACGGGGTGCGGGCGGCCCTGGCCTTCGGCCTGGTCATCCTGCTGCACGAATGGTTTCCCTGGCCGCCGCTCCTCACCGTGGCGCTCGCCGCGAACCTCGCGTGCTTCGCCGATGCGGGCGGGCCGATGCGCTCGCGCCTCCTGGTGCTCACGGTCTTCTCGCTGCTCGGTGGGGTGATCTGGGGGCTGTTCGGCCTGATGCAGCCGCTCGGGCCGGTGCCGGTGGTGCCGCTGGCCGGCATCGTCATCTTCGGCTGCACCTATGCGCGGGTCTGGGGGGTACAGGCGCAGGCCGCCGGCAACGTCCTGGTCCTCGTCCTGTGCTTTGCCCTCGACCGCCCGCTCACGCCCGACCAGGCCCTCGTGGCCGGGCTGGTCTTCACCGCCGGGGGGCTGTGGGCGACCCTGCTGGCGCTGCTGCTGTGGCGCCTTCACCCCTATCGCCCGACGCATCGCGCGGTGGCCGAGGTCTGGCGCCGCCTGACCCGCCTGTGCGACGACCTCGAGGACCTCGCCTCCCTGGCCTGGCCGGAGAAGCCCGAGACGAGGAGCGCCGGCGGCGGGGCCCGCCAGATCTTCGATCGTCAGACCTTCGATCTCCAGGCCTTCGACCGGCATGCCCGCGCCCACCGCCGGGGCGTGCGCGAGGCGATCGAACAGGCCCGCACGGTGATCGTCGACCTCGCCCGCAGCCGCGAACGCATCTCGGACCGCACCGCCCAGGCCCTGATCCGCCTGGAGGCGGCCGAGCAGATCTTCGCCGCCCTCATCGCCCTCTCGGACCTCATCGAGGGCGAGCCGGACCCGCGCCGCCGCCGGATGGCGCGCCGCTTCCTGCGCCGCCTCCGACCGCTGCTGGGCGT
Organism: Methylobacterium sp. Leaf104; assembly: GCF_001422885.1. Lineage (GTDB taxonomy): Bacteria > Pseudomonadota > Alphaproteobacteria > Rhizobiales > Beijerinckiaceae > Methylobacterium. The sequence goes on from NZ_LMMZ01000040.1 coordinate 85,811, forward strand.
CATCGCCCGGGCGATCCGCGACGACAGCGCGATCGACCTCGCCCGCCTCGAGCGGGCGATCGACCGCAGCAGCCGGCGCCTCGCCCACGACCGAGGCCTGCACGACCTCGCCACCCGTATCCTCGACCGCGTCCGGATCGGCGCCAAGCTCTCGACGCCGGACGGCTACCGGCCCGGAGGCGCCCTGCTCGGGCGGGCGAGCCTGCCCCTCGGGACCCGGCTGCTCGGCCCGCTCAGCACGAACTTCACCTTCGCGTCGGCCAACCTGCGCCACGCCGTGCGCGCCACCGTGGTGGCGGCACCCGCGCTGTGGGCGACGCTGGTCTGGGCGGGGCCGTTCGCCCACTGGCTCACCATGACGGTGGTGCTGACGATGCAGCCCTTCTACGCCGCCACCTGGCAGCGGGCGCTGGAGCGGATCGGCGGCACCGTGCTCGGCGGCCTGATCGGCGCCATCCTCGCCGGCTTCGCGACCTCGCCCCTGGCCCTGGCGGCCCTGGTCTTCCCCCTGAGCATCGTCGGCTTCGCCGCCCGCCAGGTCAGCTACGGCGTGTTCATCGCCTGCCTGACGCCCCTCGTCGTCCTCCTCGTCGAGGTGGTGGAACCCGGCCACGGCTCCTGGGAGGTGGCGGGCATGCGCGCGCTCCTCACGCTGCTGGGCGGCCTCATCGCGGTGGCGAGCGCCCTCGTGCTCTGGCCGATCTGGGAGCCCGACCAGGTGCGTCTCGAGCTGCGCAAGGCGATCCGCGCCCACGCCGCCTTCGCCCGCGCGGTGCTCTGCGCCGGACCCGAGGCGGAGGTCACCGGCGTCCGCGCCCAGGCGGCCCGGGGCGCCGGCCTCGCGCTGAACGACCTCGAGGCCGCGCTCGCCCGCGCCCTGCAGCAGCCCCGGGCCGGGCGCCACCCGCAGGTGGAAGCCGCCATGGTGGCGGACGCCACCCTGCGGCGGATCTCGGCGCGGCTCACGGCCCTGCGCTACGCCGTCGACACCGCGGAGCCCGAGGCCCTCGCGGCCTGGAGCGGCTGGATCACCGCGACCCTGACGAGCCTCGGCGGCGAGGGCGCGCCGCCGCCGATGCCCTCGGTTCCCCGCAGCGACGGGCTGACCCGCCTCGTCGCCCAGATCGAACTCCTGGGCGAGACCCTGGCCCCCGCCGCGACGCGGACCGCCCGGGGCTAGGCATCGGCCCGGCGGCCCGGTCCCCGACGAAATCCCTGGTTTGCCTGGGGATCGACGCGCCGAGGCGTCGGCCACCCCGTGCGATTCGCGCGATGCCGGTCGTACCGAGCCGATGCCGAAACCGTGATCGATCTGCCACACCGGACTCGGACGAGGAGGTCGCCGGCCTCCGGGCGGGCCGAAAAACGGCCCGGGATCACAGGACGACGGACCGCTTAATTCAAAATTAACCATTTCCTTAAAGAAACATTTCCAACGCAAAGCGACGGACGGCAGCGACTACATCCCCCAAAGAGATGTCGCTGCGAAGTCATCATCAAGTAAAACCTGGATGCCAAGGGCGAACAACGAAGTCGCTCCGCTTTCAAGGTGATCGTCAAGTCGGCTTGCACAACAGTTCGTTTTCGGCGGGGCGCTGAAATGTATATCGTTGTCGATGAGCGGCAGGCGGTTGCCGCCGAGTACGTGGCGGGTTTCAAGGCACAGGCTGTTCCGGCGCGCGGCAGTCGCGCCGACGACTTCCTGACCTGGCTCGCCGGGAACCCGGCCGACGCCCTGCAGGGGATCGTGCTCGGCGAATGCGCCGATCGCGCCAGCCGGACCGCCGCGATCCGCAGCCTGTCCCAGGCGCCGATCATCGCCCTCAACGAGACCCGCTCCCTGGAGCAGACCCTCGACCTCTTCACCGCCGGCATCGACGACGTCGTGCGCCGCCCCGTTCATGTCCGCGAGATCCTGGCCCGGGCCGAGGCGATCCGCCGCCGCGGCATCCGCGGCGAGGTCCAGGCGCCCGCCGCCCAGGACCGCAGCGGCCGTCTCAAGGTCTTCTCCGACGGGCGAGACCCGGAGATCGACGGCGCCAGCCTGATCCTGCCGCGCCGCGAGCGGCACATCCTCGAGTTCTTCGCCGGTCAGCGCGGCCGCCAGCTCAGCCGGACGCAGATCTTCAACGCGGTCTATGCCGATCACGGCACCGACGTGGAGGAGAGCGTGGTCGAGGGCCACATCAGCAAGCTGCGCAAGAAGCTGCGCCTGCGCCTCGGCTACGACCCGATCGAGGCCAAGCGCCTGGCCGGCTACACCTTCGTCGGCTGATCCAGACCGTCGCCGACCCACGAAAACCCCCACGCTCCGGCCGGAGCGTGGGGGTTTTCGCTTGCGTGATCGGAGCGGATCGCGTCGCCGGGCCGTCAGCCCGACGACGCGGGTCCGGCCTTACCGGAAGAGGGAGAGGACGTTCTGGCTGGACGAATTGGCGATGCTGAGGGCCTGCACGCCGAGCTGCTGCTGGGTCTGCAGGGCCTTGAGCTTCGTGGACTCCTCCTCGATGTCGGCATCGACGAGGGTGCCGATGGCGCGGTCGTTGGACTTCATCAGGGTGTCGATGAAGGTCTTCTGGCCGTCGACCTGGGTCTTGTTCGCGCCGAGCTTGGTGCCTGCCGTGGTGACGGCGGCAATGGCCTTGTCGACGGTGTCGATGTAGCCCTGGAGCGTGGCATCGGTGGTCGAGCTGCTGATGGAGAGCTGGGCCACCGAGGCTGTGCCACCCTTGTCCAGGATGCCGCCGCCGCTGCCGGTGCCGGCCGCCGTGCCCGCGCCGCTGTAGACCGTGGCGGGGACGATACCGAAGCCGATGTTCACGGCGTTGGTCGCGGAGGCGATGTTCACGGAGACGGAGTTCGCGCCCGCTGGGGTCTCGAACTGGATACGGCCGGCCGAGTCGAGGGAGGCGGTCACGTTGCCCTTGAGCGTCGTGTTCGAGGCGATCGAGTTGTTGATCGCCGTGACGAGCTCGTCCTTCGTGACCTTCGTGAGGTCGGCGACGTGCGCGGTCAGGCTTGCGGCCGTCAGGGTGATCGTCTGGGCGCCGCCGGTGGCGAGGGTGACGGACAGCGTGCTCTGGTTGGTGCCGCTGAAGTCGAGGGTACCGGTGACGGCGCTGCTGGCGGTGACCTTGGCCGTCGTCGCGGCCGAGCCGGTCAGGGCTTTGTCATAAAGCTGGATGCTCTTGACGTCGATGTCGACCGTCGAGAAGCTGATATGGCCGGTGGCGTCGCGGGAGAAGCCGGCGACCACCTTCTGCGTACCGGAGTTGTAGCCGGTCGCCGAGGAGTCCACCGAGAGCCAGTTCTGGCCACTCTGGGTCGAGGAGTCGGCCGTCGACTTCATGTTGCTCTGGAGCGATGCGATTTCGGTCTGGACCTTGTTGCGGTCGACACCGGGCTGAAGGGCCGTCTGAAGTTTGGTGCGGATGTTCTGGAGGTTGGTCAGGACGCTGGTCAGGCCGTTATAGGCCGTATCGACCGCAGCCGAACCGAGGCCGAGGGAGTCCTTCACAGCGCCGAGCGCCAGGTTGTCGGTCCGGACCGTGGTGGCGATCGACCAGTAGGCGGCGTTGTCCGCGGCGCTGGAGACGCGCTGGCCGGTCGAGACGCGATTGCTGGTGCTGTCGAGCTGGGCGTTGATGCTCTTGAGGGTCGTCAGCGCCGTCATGGCGGCGTTGTTGGTCAGCAGGCTGGTCATTGCGAGGATGTCCGGTTGACAGGAATTGCAAGGAATTCGTGTGTGTGGCCGAGCAATACGCCGCGCGGGCTAAAGGCCTCTTTGCGTAGAGATCCAGTATTGCTTCATACATCCCGGATTTTCACCGGACCGGTGGGACGACATCATGTCTATAGGTCCACGAAACCTATCCACCGCGTTCGCATCGAGGGGCTTCCGTCCCGATCGGGGACAGTCGCTTGCCGATGGAGCGACTATGCCCGGTCCGGCTTAGCAGGAGCTTAAGGCCGACGGTCCGGGCCTGTGCCCGGATGCGCCGCATCCCATCGGGGTGCCGCGCCGCGCGGCCGCGCGTCAGTCCCGAGGCAGGAAGGTGACGCCGGCGAAGTCGGCGCGCTGCCAGCGCAGCTGGACCGCGACGGTGCGCAGTTCGTGACCGGCGATGACGAGGTCGAAGCGCTCGGGCAGGGCGGTCGGCCGGGGCAGGCGCAGGCTGGCGCCCCTGGGCGAGAGGTCCCGGACGATGCAGGGCAGCAGGTGCTCGGGGCCGAGGACGATGCGGCCCTGCTGCATCACGCGGAAGCGCTTCGGCGAGGGCGTGCGCGCGGGCCGGTCCCCCCGGGATACCGCCTCTCGCCAATCCGCCATCGCCCCGCCGATCCGTCCGTGACCCGCGGGCAGGCTTAACAGCGGGTTTCCGCCCTGTCGATCCGGACCGGATCTTAAGGTCTTGGTAACTATAACAGGGGAGAGTTTCGGCTCGTCCGCCGGCTTCTCTCTGCGATGGCCATGACCACGACCTTCCCCCGTCGCGCCGCAAACCCGCTCTCGCCCCGTCCGGGCTACACGCGACCGTCCGCCGGGGCCGAGCTCCTGCGCCGGTCCCGGGCGGCCGCCGTGGAGCGCGCGGCCGTCGGGATCTGCCTCGGCCTCGCCGTGGTCTCGGGCAGCTTCGCGGCCTATTCGATCACGGGCGCCTCGAACACCTACTCGGTCCAGCCGTTCCTGCCGGCGGTCGGCGGCGGCTTCGCCTGGAAGCGGCCCGCCGCGCCGACGCGCGAGGCCGCCCTCGACCTCGACCCGACCACCACGGGCGCGCTGCCCGATCCCGTGGCGCCGTCCTCCGAGGCGGAGCGGAGCGAGACCGCTCCGAAGGCGCGCAGCTACGTCCTGCGCCGGGTCACCGAGGGGGCCGCCCTGGTGGAGGGCCCCGAGGGTCTGCGCCAGGTGGTGCCGGGCGCCGTCCTGCCGGGCGCCGGCCGCATCCTCTCCATCCGCGCCACCGGGTCCGGCTGGGTCGTGATCACCTCGGAGACGATCATCGGGCCGACCCCGCTGTGACGACCGCGCGCCGCCCGGTGTCGGCACCAGCCTGCCGCAAGCCATTCGGCCTAGACCGGAGCGGTCCCGCGCCGGCTCCCGGCGCCGCGGCCCTTCGCACCCGACCGTCCCACCCGTCCTTCCCGGATCCGGCGATGCCGCCGCGCCGCACGACCGATCGCGCCCTGCCATGACGAGCACCTTCACGAGCTACGCCCTGCTGACGCGCGACCTCGACGCGACCCTGGCGCGCAAGGCCGCGCAGCCCGACGTCGCCCGCGAGACCGCCTACTACAAGGCGAAGATCGGCAGCGTGACGTCGATCGACGAGTTCCTCGCCGACCGCCGCCTCTACGCCTACGCGATGAAGGCCTACGGCCTCGAGGACATGACCTACGCCAAGGCCTTCATGCGCAAGGTCCTGACCGAGGGCGTGGCCGACTCCACCGCCTTCGCCAACCGCCTCGCCGACGACCGCTACGTCGCCTTCGCCAAGGCCTTCGACTTCAACACCAACGGCGCGGCCACCACGACCCTGGCCGCGGCCACCACCGACACCACCGCCGCCTACCTGCGCCAGAGCGTGGAATCCGACGCGGGCAGCGACGACACCGGCGTGCGCCTCGCCCTGTACTTCGCCCGCGTGGCTCCGACCGTCTCCTCCGGCTACGGCGTGCTGGGCGATCCCGCCCTGTCGCAGGTGATCAAGACCGTCCTCGGCCTGCCCGACGGCTCCTCCGCGGAGGGGATCGCCAACCAAGCGGCGATCATCGAGAAGCGCGTGGATTTCGCGGACTTCCAGGACCCGGACAAGCTGCGGCGTTTCGTGCAGCGCTTCACCGCGATCTGGGATGCCAAGAACAACGCCGCCTCGGCGCCCATCCTCACCCTGTTCGCCGATTCCACCACGCCGGGCCTCGACGCGAGCCTGCTCCTCAGCCTCCAGCGCATCCGCACCGGGAGCTGAGCCGCCATGCAGAACGCCCTCTACGTCTCGCTGTCGGCCCAGATCGCGATGGACAAGCGGCTGAACGCGGTCGCCAATAACGTCGCGAACCTGTCCACCAGCGGCTACCGCGCCGAGGACACCAAGTTCACCGCGCTCCTCGCGCAGGCGACGAAGGGCGCCGTCGCTTTCGCCTCCGCGGGCGACACCTACATCTCCCGGCGCGCCGGTCCGACGATCAAGACGGACAGCCCCCTCGACGTCGCGGTCCAGGGCGAGGCCTGGTTCGCGGTGCGGGGCGCCAATGGCCCCGTCTATACCCGCGACGGCCGCATGACGATGGATGCGCTGGGGCAGCTGCGCAGCCTCACCGGGCAGCCGATGCTCGATCCCGGCGGCGCGCCGATCCTACTCGATCCGCAGGCCGGTCCGCCCACCATCGGGCGCGACGGCAGCGTCTCGCAGGGCATCAACCAGGTCGGGGCCATCGGGCTCTTCACCCTGGATCCGAAGAGCACGCTCACCCGGGCCGAGCCGAACGGCGTCAGCACCAGCCTGCCGGCGATCCCCGTGCAGGACTTTACCCGCACGGGCATGGTTCAGGGCTACGTCGAGGGCGCCAACGTCAATCCGGTCCTGGAGATGACGAAGCTCATCACCATCCAGCGCGCCTTCGAGAGTGCGGCGACGCTCACCTCGGAGACCGAGAACACCTTCTCCGGGGCGATCCGCTCCCTGAGCCCGCAGGGCTGAGCCGATGCGCGATGTCCTCGACCGTCTCGGCGCGGCCCTGGCGACGGGCCGCGAGGTCCTGCCCCTGGTGCGCGTCGGGGGACCGATCCAGGAGGTCACGGCCAGCGCCGCCCGGGTCGCGGGCGTCGCGCCGTTCATGACCCTCGGCGACCGCATGGGCTTCCTGGCCAACGGCCGCGAGCAGGTCGGCGAGGTCGTGCGGGTGGATGCGGCCGGCGTGACCGTGAAGCCCTTCGATGCCCGGATCGAGGCCGGGATCGGCACCCTGGCCTATCGCCTCGGCGACCCGACCCTGCGGCCGGACCCGAGCTGGAAGGGCCGGGTGATCGATGCCCTCGGGCGTCCCATCGACGGCCTCGGCGACCTCGTCCCCGGCGCCCGGGCCGTCCCGCTGGAGGCCACCCCGCCCCCCGCCATGGAGCGGGCGCGGGTGACCAAGCCCCTGCGCACGGGGGTGCGCGCCCTCGACCTGTTCACGCCCCTCTGCCTCGGCCAGCGCATCGGCATCTTCGCCGGCTCCGGCGTCGGCAAGTCGACCCTGCTGGCGATGCTGGCCGGGGCCACCGGCTTCGACAGCGTCGTGGTCGCCCTGGTCGGCGAGCGCGGCCGCGAGGTGCGCGAGTTCCTGGAAGGCGCGATGGCGCCCAACCGGGCCCGCGCCGTCATCGTCGTCTCCACCGGGGACGAGAGCCCGATGATGCGCCGCCAGGCACCGAAGATGGCGCTGGCCATCGCGGAATCGTTCCGCGATGCCGGCGAATCCGTCCTGCTCATCGTCGATTCGGTGACGCGCTACGCCCATGCGGCCCGCGACGTCGCCCTGGCGGCCGGCGAGCCGGCGGTGGCCCGGGGCTATCCGCCGAGCGTGTTCTCGGACCTGCCCCGCCTCCTCGAGCGGGCCGGCCCCGGCCTCGACGGCGCCGGCACCATCACGGGCGTGTTCTCGGTGCTGGTGGACGGGGACGACCACAACGACCCCGTGGCGGACTCCATTCGCGGCACCCTCGACGGGCACGTGGTCCTCGACCGCGCCATCGCCGAGCAGGGCCGCTACCCCGCCGTGCACCTCCTCGGCTCGATCTCGCGCCTGGCCGCCGAGGTCTGGACGCCCGAGCAACGCGAGCTGGTCCGGCGCCTCCGGGCCATGATGGCGCGGTTCGAGGAGACCCGCGACCTGCGCCTGATGGGCGGCTACCGCGCCGGCGAGGACGCCGAGCTCGACCAGGCCATCCTGCTCGTGCCGCGGATCTACGAGGCCCTGCGCCAGGAGCCCGGCATGGCGGCGAGCGAGGATGCCTTCCTCGAACTCGCCCAGTCCCTGCGGAGCTGAGGCGAGGATGGCGCCCGTCTCCCACGACCCCCGGTTTCGCTCCGGCGGCGCGAGGCCACCCAGCCCCGCGCAAGCCTGCCTTCTTCTAGTGCCCGCCAGCCCTTCGCGCCGTGCCGCGATCTCCGTTTCCGAGGTGACGTCATGAGTCTCATCAGCGTTTTGCGCACCGGCGTCTCCGGCATGAACGCGCAATCGAACCGCATCTCCACGGTCGCCGAGAACGTCCAGAACTCGAGCACCACCGGCTACAAGCGCTCGGCCGCCGAGTTCTCCTCGCTGCTCATCGAGGGCAGCTCCACCGCGAACTACACGTCCGGCGCGGTCGAGACCACGGTTCGCCGGTCCATCGGCGCCGAGGGCCCGATCACCTTCACGTCGTCGAAGACCGACCTTGCGATCCAGGGCAACGGCTTCTTCGTGGTGCAGGACGCGAACAAGGCGCCCTACCTGACCCGGGCCGGCAACTTCGTCGTGGACGGGCCGACGGGCAACCTCGTCAATGCCGGCGGCTTCGCCCTGCTGGGCTACAGCCTCGTCGACGGCCAGGACCCGAATCCCGCCCTCAACAGCACCGACGGGCTCGTCCCCGTGAACATGGCGAGCCTCGGCCTGCGGGCGACGCCCTCCACCAAGGCGGCGGTGACCGGCAACCTGTCCGCCGACAGCGCCGCCCTGAGCGGTACCCTGTCGCCGACGAACTTCTCGAAGAAGAGTTCGCTCGTCACCTACGACAAGCTCGGCAACAGCGTCACCCTCGACATCTATCTCGGGCGGTCCGCGGCGAGCCCGGGCGACCCGACCGCGGTCCCGCCGGTTCCCGCCGTCTCGGCCAACACCTGGACCGCCTCGGTCTATGGCCCGGGCGGAACCGCCCTGACCGCGCCGCCGGTGACCCTCGTGTTCGACACGGACGGCAAGCTGAGCGGTGGCGCCAGCGCGAGCTTCACGATCCCCGGGGGCGAACCCTTCACCCTCGACATGAGCGGCATGACGCAGCTCGCCGGGGCCTACGACCTGAAGGGCGCCGCCAACGGCAAGGCGCCCTCGGCCGTGACCGGGACCGAGTTCGGCTCCGACGGCCTCGTCTACGCGACCTACGCCGACGGCACCCGCCTCGGGGTCTTCAAGATCCCGCTGGCCGAGGTGAAGAGCCCGGACAACCTCAATCCGCGCGCCGGCAACGTCTTCCAGACCACGCTCGATTCCGGAGACCTCCAGGTCGGCTTCGCCGGCCTCGGCGGCCTCGGCACCGTGAAGGCCAGCGCCTTGGAGCAGTCCAACGTCGACGTCAGCACCGAGCTGACCACGATGATCGAGTCGCAGACCGTCTACACCGCCAACTCGAAGGTGTTCATGACCGGCAACGAGCTGCTCGAGACCCTGATGAACCTCAAGCGCTGAGCCGCGCCGCGCTCCGGCGCGGCCCCCGAACCCGTCCCGCCGCATCGCCCCGATGCGGCGGCCTGCGCCCCCCGCGCCCGCCTGCCAGGACTTCGCCGATGGGCCTCTCCCTCGCCCTCAACACCGCTCGCTCCTCGCTCATCGCGACCTCGACGCAGATCGCGGTCTCGGCCCGCAACACGGCCGGGGCGAGCGATCCGTTCTACACCCGCAAGATCGCCAACCTCGTGGCGGCGGGCGGCGGCAGCGCGGTCTCGATCCAGCGCGCCACCGACGTCGCCCTGTTCGACCGCAAGCTCGCCGGAACCGCCTCGGCGGCGGCGAGCGAGGCCGTGCTCGACGGCCTCGACACGCTCCAGGGCACCATCGGCGACACCGGCGACGGCACCTCGGCCGCCGCGCGCCTCGGCGCGCTCAACGCGGCGCTGAAGGCGGCGGCCAACAAGCCGGACGACGCGGCCCTGGCCCGCGATGCGGTCGACCGCGCCCGCGACCTCGCCACGAGCCTCAACACCGGGGCGGCCGCCGTCCAGACCGTCCGCGCCCAGGCGGATGCCGGCCTCGCGGATTCGGTCGCGACCATCAACGACCTCCTGGCCCAGTTCGAGGCCGCCAACCGCGTCGTGACCAGCGGGACCGCGGCCGGCACCGACGTGACCGATGCCCTCGACGACCGGGACCGCATCCTCGCCGGCCTCTCGCGCGAGATCGGCATCTCCACGGTGATCCGCGCCGGCAACGACGTCGCGATCTACACCGACAGCGGCGTGCCCCTGTTCGAGCGCAGCGCCCGCCGGGTCGCCTTCAGCCCCACCGCCCCCTACTCGGCCGGTACCACGGGCGGCGCCGTCATGGTGGACGGCGTCGCGGTGACGGGCGCCAATTCGCCGATGCCGGTACATTCGGGCCGCATCGCGGGCCTCGCGGAACTGCGCGACGGGGTCGCGACCCGCTACGAGTCCCAGCTCGACGGCATCGCCAACGGACTCATCGACGCCTTCGCCGAAACCGGCACCGACGCCGGCGGCCAGGCGGTGCGCGCGGCGGGCCTGTTCACCGCCGGGGCGGGCGCGCCGGTCCCGAACGGAACCACCGGGGACCAGACGGGCCTCGCCGCCCGGATCCGGGTGAGCGCCTCGGTCGATCCGCAGCAGGGCGGCGACGTCACCCTCCTGCGGGACGGCGGGATCGCGGGCGCGATCTTCCGGTCGAATCCGGCCGCATCGGGCGACACCGCCTTTCCCGACCGCCTGCGGGCGCTCGCCTCCGTCCTGACGGCGGACCGCGCCTTCGACCCGGCCTCGGACCTCGCGACCCAGAGCAACCTCCAGGATTTCGCCACGGCCTCCATCGGCTGGCTCGCGGGCAAGCGGCAGGCCGCCACGGCGGAATCGGCCTACCAGGCGACGCTGCTCGCCCGCGCCTCCGACGCCTATTCCAACGCCACCGGCGTCAACGCCGACGACGAGACGGCGGCGGCCCTCGACCTCGAACGGTCCTACACTGCCTCGGCCAAGCTGCTGACCCTGGTGAACGACCTCCTGAAAACCCTGATGGACGCGGTGCGATAGACCCCATGCGGACCAACGCCCTCTCCACCCTGAGCTTCTGGAACGCGCCGCGCATCGGCGTGTCCCGCATGCGGTCCGACATGGCGCAGGCCAGCCAGGAGCTCGTCACCGGCCGCTACGCCGATGTCGGCCTCGCCCTCGGCAGCCGCAGCGGCCTCGCCGTCGGGCTGCGCCAGAAGATCGCCGAACTGGCGGCCCTGCGCGAGGGCAACAACGCCGCGACGCTGCGGCTCGGCACCACGCAGGCCGTGCTGAAGCAGATGCAGGCCGGGGCCGACGCCACCCTGACGGCGCTCACCGGGACGCCCGAGGCCAGGCGCGCCGGCGTCCTCAAGGACATCGCGGCGAGCGGGCTCGTCACCCTGACGGCGCTCCTCAACACCTCCGCGGGCGGCCAGTTCGTCTTCGGCGGCACCCGGACCGCCGAGGCGCCGGTGACCGCCTACGCGGGGAGCCCGGCCTCCCCGGCGAAGACCGCCGTCGATGCGGCCTTCCAGGCGGCCTTCGGGATGTCGCAGGACAGCCCCGGCGCGAGCGCGATCACGGCCGCCGACATGGCGAGCTTCCTCGACGGGCCGGCCTTCCAGGGCCTGTTCGACGCCGGCGCCTGGAGCACCGACTGGTCCGGGGCCGGCAGCGCGCCCCTGACCAGCCAGATCTCGCTGAGCGAGACCGTGACGACCTCGGTGAGCGCCAACGCACCGGCCCTGCGCAAGCTCGCCATGGCCTACGTGATGGCCTCCGACCTCGGCGCCCAGAACCTCTCGGCGGCGGCGCAGAACGTCCTGACGACCCGGGTTGCCGGGCTGCTCGGCCAGGCGAGCCAGGGCCTGATCACGCTCCAGGCCGATCTCGGACGCTCGCAGGCCGCGATCACCGGCGCCAACACCCGGCTCGAGTCCCAGCAGACCCTGCTCCAGTCGCAGATCGGGGAGATGGAGGGCGTGGACACCGCCGAGGCCAAGACCCGGAGCGACCGCCTGTCGACGCAGGTCCAGATCTCCTACGCCCTCACCGCGCAGCTGCGCCAGCTCAGCCTCGTCAACTACCTCTAGGGCGGCGCCGGCCCGGGCGGCCGGACACCGCGACGACCCGGCGGCGGGGCCTCGACCCCGAGGGACCCCGCCGGCCCCAACGGCTCATCGGCCCGCTCCGCGCCTCGGCGCGGCGGGCCGCGGATACACGGGACAGGACCGATATGTACCAGTTTTCCTATGCCGAGATCCTGGAGGAGGCTCCGGCCATCGCGCGCGAGCGCGAGCGCGCCGCCTTCGACCAGGCCCTCGACCTGCTGCGCCTCGCCGACCGGCCCGATGCCCAGCAGACCGACCGCGCCACGGCGGCCGGCTTCCTGCAGAGCCTCTGGGGTGTGCTCATCGAGGACCTGCGCAGCGAGGATAACGGCCTGCCGCCGGAGCTGCGCGCCGACCTCGTCTCCATCGGCCTGTGGAGCATGCACGAGGCCAACGCGGTGATCGCCGCGCCCGACCGGACCCTGTCGGCCCTGATCGCGGTGAACACCTCGATCCGGGACGGCCTGCGGTGAGCCGGCCCATGCGCCTGTCCCTGCGCGCCGGCGAGCGCGTGTTCGTGAACGGCGCGGTCCTGCGCGTCGATCGGAAGGTCTCCCTGGAGCTTCTGAACGACGCCACCTTCCTGCTCGAGACCCACGTGCTCCAGGCGGAGGCGGCGACGACGCCCCTGCGCCAGCTCTACTTCGCGATCCAGGCGATCGTGATCGAGCCGGCCGGCGCCGAGCGCGCTCGGGACCTCTGCCGCACCCTGCAAGCCGGAATCCTCGATGTCGTCGCCGATCCGGAGATCCGCGAGGGCGTCCTCGGCGTCGGCCAGCTTGTCGAAGCCGGCCGGCTGATCGAGGCGCTCAAGCTGCTTCGCGGACTCTATCCGCACGAGGCCGCCCTGCTGGCGGCCACCCCGCAGGCGGGTGCGGGCGCCCTCGAGGCCCTGCCCGGCCTCCCGGCCACATCCACGAAATCCCACACCCACCCGGCCTGACCCGGCCATCGAACCAGGAGGCCCGCCGATGAGCGTCGCCAGCGTCACCAGCACGGCCACATCCCAGACGGCCACCACCGCCGCCGCCGCCAAGACGGCGACGGGCATCGCCGCCTCGATGAACGCCGACACGTTCCTCACCCTGCTGATGACGCAGCTGAAGAACCAGGACCCGACCAAGCCGATGGATTCCACGGCCTATGTCAGCGAACTGGCGACCTTCTCGCAGGTGGAGCAGGCGACGAAGACCAATTCGAAGCTCGATTCGCTCCTGTCCTCGAGCTTCCTCTCGCAGGCCGACCAGATCATCGGGCGCACCGTCACCTCCGCGGACGGCACCACCACCGGCCAGGTCCAGTCGGTGAAGATCACCAGCGACGGCGCGCTCGCCCGCCTGACCAGCGGCCAGGACGTGCTCCTCACCGAGGGCATCTCGCTGTCGCAGTGACGGGTTCCGGGCTAGACAGGCCCGACCCTTCCACAGGATGAGGCAACCCACCGGATGAACGAGGTCGACGCCCTCGAACTCGTGCGCGCCGCGATCTGGACCGTGATCGTCGCCGCCGGTCCCGCGATCGCCGCGGCGATGCTGATCGGCATCGCCGTCGCGCTGCTGCAGGCGCTCACGCAGATCCAGGAGGTGACGCTCACCTTCGTGCCCAAGATCGTCGTGATCCTGCTGGTGCTCCTCGTCACGAGCTCGTTCATCGGGGCGCAGATCTACACCTTCGCCGAAGCCACCTACGGGCGCATCGTCACCGGGTTCTGACCGAGGCCCCGGAGGACGATCCCGGCCTCCTCCAGCCGCGCCCGTACCGCCCGCGCCATCGAGACCGCGTGCGCGCTGTCGCCGTGCACGCAGACCGAGTCGATCCGCGTCGGCAGCAGCGTGCCCCGAGCGGTGAGGATGCCGCCGGCCTGCACCATCGCCAGCACCCGGTCCGCCGCCGCATCGGCCTCGGCGATCAGCGCTCCGGTCTGGCCGCGCGGGATCAACTGACCCGCCTCGGTGTAGCCGCGGTCGGCGAAGATCTCCGCATGGACGGCGAGGCCCGCCGCCTCGCCGGCCGCCACCTGCTCGGTGCGGGCGATGGCGAGGAGCCCGAGCTTCGGGTCGACGGCCCTGACCGCCCGCGCGACGGCATCGGCCACGTCCCGCTCCGCCGCCGCCCGGTTGGCGAGCGCCCCGTGCGCCTTGACGTAGGCGAGGCGGTGGCCCGCCAGGGCGGCCAGGGCCTGCGCGGCGCCGACCTGATAGGCGACCTGCCGCTCGATCTCGGCCGGGCCGAACGGCATCGGCCGGCGGCCGAAGCCGGCGAGGTCGGGAAAGCCCGGATGCGCCCCCACGGCGACGCCCCGCGCCAGCGCCAGGGCGAAGGTCTCGGCCATGATCTCGGGGTCGCCGGCATGGAAGCCGCAGGCGACGTTGGCCGAGGTCACGAGGTCGAGCATCGCCGCATCGTCGCTGCAGCGATAGACGCCGAAGCCCTCGCCGAGATCGGCATTCAGGTCGATGGTCGGCATCCTGGCGCATCCCGGCTCGGCGCGGCCCGGCGGCCGCTGGCGGCGCGATCCTAGCCGACCACGCCGCCGATGAGATTGGTCCCGAGCAGGAATTCCGAGGGAAAGTCGGTGCGCAGCACGGGCTGGCGCGCGATGGCCGGGACCAGGGCCTCGCGCTCCGCCCGCCGCGCCGCCACCGCCTCGGCGATCTCGACGGCGGCGAAGCGCAGCCGCGTGCCCGTCCGGGCCTGGGCGAGGCGGCCGAGATCGGCGCCGATCACCGTGGCGATCTTCGGGTAGCCGCCGGTGGGCTGGCGGTCGGCCATCAGCACCAGCGGCTGGCCCGAGCCCGGCACCTGGATCGACCCCATGGCGATGCCGTCGGAGACGATGTCGTGGGTTCGCGCCCGGATCGCGGGACCTTCGAGGAAGCAGGCCATGCGGTCGCCCCGGGGACCGATCCGCCAGGGACCGGCCAGGAAGGCGTCGCGGCTGGAGGCCTCGAGCAGATCGTCCTGCGGCCCCCAGACGACGCGGATCACCTCCGGCGGTCGGTGCAGCCACGGAACCGCGAGGCGCGCGGGCTCGCCGACCGAGGCGCGCGGATGCGCCACCGGGAGGCTGTCACCCGCCTCCAGGCCGCGTCCGCGGAGGCCCCCGAGCCCGGAACGGGTGTGGGTCGCCGTCGAGCCCAGCACCGCCGCCACGGCGATCTCGCCCCCCACCGCGAGGCTGCACCAGGCCCCCGTCTGTCCCGCCCGGAGGGTCAGCCGGGCGCCGGGCCGCAGGGTCAGGGCGACGGCCGAGGGAAGGGGCCGCCCGTCGAGGTCGATGCGCAGGTCGCCGCCCGCCAGGGCGACGTCGACGGCGGCCTCCGCCACCGTGAGCGCGAGGCCGCCGAGGGAGACCTCGACGGCGGTGGCGCTGAGGGGGTTGTCGAGGGCGCGGTTGGCGGTGGCGTGGGCGAGAGGGTCCATCGGCCCGGCCGGCGTGATGCCGTAGCGCAGGAAGCCGTGCCGGCCGGCATCCTGCAGGCTGACGCCGCCCCCCGCCGTGAGGATCCGGAGCGTGGCCTCGGCCGTCACGGGCTCCTCCGCGCGAGGACTTCTCCCGCCTCCGCCCGGGCATCCAGGGCGGCGAAGGTCGCCGCGTCGACGGGCTCGAAGCGAAGCGCGTCGCCGGGCTCGATGAGGAAGCCCCCCGGCCGCGCCTCGGAATAGAGCCGCTCCGGCGTGCGGCCGACGACGTACCAGCCCGTGGGCATCGGGACGGTCGCCACCGCCGCGAGGCCGCCGCCCACCAGGAGGGCGTTGGCGGGATGGGGCGGGCGCGGGGTCTGGCGGCGGGGAATCGCCAGGGCGTCGGCCAGGCCGCCGAGATAGGCGAAGCCGGGCGCGAACCCGTACATGTAGACCCGGTACGACCCCTGGGCGTGGCGCTCGGCGACGGCGGAGGCCGTCAAGCCGGCGCGGTCGGCGACCGCCGCGAGATCCTCCGCATGGACCGGGTCGTAGCAGCAGGGCAGCGTCCAGCTGCGCCCCGTGCGCGACGGTGCCGCGGTGCGGCCGAGACGATCGGTGACCCGCGCCACCAGGACATCCCGGCCGAGAACCAGCGGGTCGTAGTGGATCATCAGCGAACGGTAGGTCGGCACCGTCTCCAAAAGGCCGGCGATCGGGTCCTCCGCCAGCGCCGCGTCCAGGGCGAGCACCCGCGCATTGAGATCCGGATCGACCCGGGCGCCGAACTCGACGACCAGGGCCGCCTCGGCGGCGTCGAGAAACCGGACGGTGTCTGCCTCGGCCTGCGGCACGGCGTGATCCTGGTTCGCGTCGGCGAGCGGCCGGTGCCGCCGGCCCCTTAGCGGTTGGACTTCTTCTCGCGCTGGTAGGTCCGGATCGCCCGAGCGCAGTCCGGCGAGAGCTTGCGCAGGTTCTGACGGAAGCAGGCCTCGACCTCCGGTCCGCCGGGCGGATGCATGCTGCAATGCTCGAGATAGTCCCCCGTGCAGGAGAGCTTGAGCAACTCGCGGATCGGCGTGGGTTCGGCGGATGCGATGCCCGGAACGAGCATGGCGGGGAGGAGGAGAGCAAGTCGAAGCTTGGACATGGGTCGATCGCGGCTTTCACAGGATACGATACAGGCGACGCGCGGTGGGTGCGAAGTCCCAACGCGCGCCGCCGACGCAGACAAAGATCTTAGCACGCGCGCACCCGCGCGGCGGAGTCGTCGGTATTCCAACGCGCGCCGTGCCCGTTCGGTCGCCTCCCCGGCGCCAGGCGACCCTCGCGCAAGCTTGCGGAGCGACAAGCCCGTGGAGATTCACGGGGGTTGAGTATCCGCCATGGCGGCAAGCGCCACGATCGCAGGAGAGCGCCGCTCCCAGAGGGACATCGGGTTCGCGGCGGGCATCGTCGCCATCCTGGCGATCCTGTTCCTGCCGGTGCCGGCGATCCTGCTCGACATCGGCCTCGCCTTCTCGATCGCCCTGTCGGTCCTGATCCTGATGGTGGCGCTCTGGATCAAGAAGCCGCTGGAATTCTCGGCCTTCCCCACCGTCCTGCTGATCGCGACCCTGCTGCGCCTGGCCCTCGGCATCGCCACCACCCGGCTGATCCTGGCCAACGGCCAGCACGGCGTCTCGGCGGCCGGCCACGTCATCCAGGGCTTCTCGCAGTTCGTGATGAGCGGCGACTTCGTCATCGGGATCGTGGTCTTCCTGATCCTGATCACGGTGAACTTCCTCGTCATCACCAAGGGCGCCACCCGCATCGCCGAGGTCGGCGCGCGCTTCACCCTCGACGCCATCCCCGGCAAGCAGATGGCGATCGACGCCGATCTCAACGCCGGGCTCATCGACGACAAGGAGGCCCAGCACCGCCGGCGCGAGCTGGAGGAGGAGAGCGCCTTCTTCGGCTCCATGGACGGCGCCTCGAAGTTCGTGCGCGGCGAGGCCATCGCCTCCCTCATCACCATCGCCGTCAACGTGTTCGGCGGCATCATCATCGGCACCACCCGCCACGGCATGCCGCTGGGCCAGGCGGCCGACGTGTTCACCAAGCTCTCGGTCGGCGACGGCCTCGTCTCGCAGATCCCGGCCCTGATCGTCTCGCTGGCCGCCGGCCTCCTCGTCTCGAAGGGCGGCACCCGGGGCACCGCCGAGCAGGCGGTGATGGGCCAG
This sequence comes from Methylobacterium sp. Leaf104, assembly GCF_001422885.1. Lineage (GTDB taxonomy): Bacteria > Pseudomonadota > Alphaproteobacteria > Rhizobiales > Beijerinckiaceae > Methylobacterium. The sequence goes on from NZ_LMMZ01000040.1 coordinate 103,514, forward strand.
CTCGGGGCCTATCCGCGCGCCCTCTCGGTGGCTGCGGCCCTGATGTTCCTGTTCGCCCTGGTGCCGGGCCTGCCCTTCCTGCCCTTCATGGTGCTCTCCGGGCTGATGGCCTTCACCGCCTACGCGATCCCGCGGAAGCTCGCCGCCCAGAAGGCCCTCGTCGACGCCAAGGCCCTCGCGGAGGAGGAGAAGAAGCAGATCGCGGTCCGTGAATCCGTCAAGGAATCGCTCAAGACTCCGGAGATCGAGCTCTGCCTCGGGCGCCAGATCTCGGCCCAGCTCCAGGGCGCCCAGTCCGAGCTCTCGCACCGGGTCGCCAAGATGCGCCGCAAGTTCGCGCGCCAGTACGGCTTCGTGGTGCCCGACATCAAGCTGACCGACAGCCTCGCCGTGCCGCCGAAATGCTACCAGATCCTCATCCACGGCACCGTGGTGGCGACCCAGGAGCTGCGGCCGGGCGAACTCCTCGTGGTGGTCGGCGACGGCCCCGTGCCGGACGTGCCGAGCGACGAGGTTCGCGAGCCCGCCTTCGGCATGAAGGCGCGCTGGGTGCTCGACGCCTATGCGGGCGAGGTCCGGCGCGGCGGGTTCGAGCCCATCGACGGCTCCTCGGTGCTGCTGACCCACCTCTCCGAGGTCATCCGCAACAACCTGCCCACGCTGCTGTCCTACAAGGACATGCGCAACCTGCTCGACCGGCTCGATCCCGAGTACAAGCGCCTGCTCGACGAGATCTGCCCGTCGCAGATCTCCTATTCGGGCCTGCAGGCGGTGCTGAAGCTCCTGCTCTCCGAGCGGGTGTCGATCCGCAACCTGCACCTCATCCTGGAGGCGGTGGCCGAGATCACGCCCCATGCCCGCCGGGCCGAGCAGATCGCCGAGCATGTCCGCATGCGCATCGCCCAGCAGATCTGCGGCGACCTCGCCGAGAACGGCGTGCTCGCGGTGCTGCGCCTCGGCAGCGCCTGGGACCTCTCGTTCCACCAGAGCCTGAAGCGCGACGGCAAGGGCGAGGTCATCGAGTTCGACATCGACCCGCGCCTCGTGGAGCAGTTCGGCACCGAGGCCTCGGAGGCGATCCGCAAGCAGATGCGCGAGACCCGCAACTTCGCCCTCGTCACCGCGCCGGACGCGCGCCCCTACGTGCGCATGATCATCGAGCGGCTCTATCCGACGCTGGCCGTCCTCTCGCACCTGGAGATCGCGCGCGGAGTCGAGATCCGCTCCCTCGGGACCATTTCGTGACGGCTCCGCTCCTGGCCGTGCTGGGCCCCGAGAGCTTTCTCGGGGTGTTCCTGATCTTCTGCCGGGTCGGCGCCTGCCTGCTCATCGTCCCGGGCTTCTCGAGCCCCCGCGTGCCCGCGCAGGTCCGCCTCCTCATCTCGCTCGCGGTCACGCTCGCCCTGACCCCGCTGCTGCTGCCGCTGTTCCAGGGCAAGCTCGCGGCCCAGGACCCCGGCGCCACCTTGAGCTGGATCGTCACCGAGAGCCTGACCGGCCTCGTCCTCGGCTTCCTCGGCCGGGTCTACTACGTCGTCCTGGAGACCGTCGTGAACGCCGCCGTCACCATGGTGGGCTTCGGCGGCATGCCGGGCTCCGTCGCCGAGGGCATGGACCCGGTGCCGGCCGTCGAGGCGATGATCATGATGGCGGCAGCCGCCCTGCTGTTCGCCGCCGACCTGCACTGGGAGCTGTTCCGCGGCCTGATCGATTCCTACGCGCGCATCCCGCCCGGCGAGGGCATCGGCTCGCAGGCCGCCCTGGTGCGCATCGTCGACCAGGTCACGACCGCCTTCGTGCTCGGCCTGCGCATCACCGCGCCGTTCCTCGTCTACGCCGTGGCGGTGAACCTCGCCGCCGGCTTCATCAACAAGCTCGTGCCGCAGATCCCGGTCTACTTCATCGCCACGCCGTTCATCATGGCCGGCGGGCTGCTGCTGCTCTACGCCATCAGCAACGAGTTCATGATGCAGTTCGTCATGGGCTACTTCGACTACCTGCGCCGGGGCTGAGCCGATGACCACCCGCCTCCGGCTCGTCCGCGCCCAGCGCCTGCTCAGGGTCCAGGAGCAGATGCGGGGCATCGCCGAGCGCGACCTCGCCGCCAACCGCGCGCAGGCCGCCAAGGTCGAGGCCGATCGGGCCGCCATGCTGGCCACCCTCGCCGGCGAGACCATGCACGGCCTGTTCCTCGACGCCGCCGCGCGGCGCCTGCGCGCGCTCGCGGCCGAGGCGACCGAACTCGGCGCGACCTCGACACGACTGTCTGAAATACTGCGCGCCCGCGGTCTCGCCGAGAAGCGCGCCGAGCGCCAGGCCGACGGCCTCCTGAAGCTGCGCGAGCGTGAGCGCGAGCAGCGCGCCCTGCTCGAACAACTCGACCTCATGGCCGCGCGCGGCGCCCACCCGCCGGACTGACGCCCGAGGCCTCGATGCAAGCCTGCCGAAAGCCACGGGGCCTATTCCTCCGGGCTACCGGCTCCTCGAACCCGCCGAAACGCCCGCCATGAGCATCTCGCCCCCCACCGACATCGTCCTCGACGTGGCCCGCGCCGCCGATCCGGGCCGCGTGCAGGAGGCCGCCGCCAAGCTGTCGGCCCCCGGGACCGATCCGGCGGCGTTCGGCGACGCCTACCGCATGGCCGGGGTCTCGGTACACATGCCCCTCGACGCCCCAGGGACCCTCACCGCCCTGCAGACCGACAACGCGGTCTCCGGCGCCGGCAAGTCCGGCGATCCCTACAAGCAGTTCGAGGCCTTCGTCCTGCGCCAGTTCGTCGAGACGATGATGCCCTCGAAGGCCAGTGCCGTCTTCGGCAAGGGCAATGCCGGCGGGATCTGGAAGTCGATGCTCGCCGATCAGGTCGGGACCGAGGTCGCCAAGGCCGGCGGGGTCGGCATCGCCCGGATGCTGGAGGCGGCCCGTCCGCTGAATTCGCCCGCGGCCGCCATCGCCCCGTCGACCAAGACCTCTGAGAGCTGAGACCGCATGCTGCTCGAATCCCTGAAGCGCCTGGAAGCCACCGTCACGGCGGAGACCGAGGCGCTGCTGGCGCACCGCCCCGTCGACCAGGAGGCGGTGAACCGGCGCAAGAGCCAGAGCCTGCTCGAACTCACCCGCCTGACGCGCGGCCTCGACCCCGCCGAGCTCGCGCCGCCGCTGCTCGACCAGCTGCTTCGCCTGCGCGGCGCCCTGGAGCGCAACCAGGATGCGGTCGGTCTGCACCTGCGGGCCGTCGAGGAGATCTCCGGCATCGTCGCGGATTCGATCCGCGAGTCCGAGTCCGACGGCACCTATTCCGGCCATCTCCGGCGCTGAGGCCCGTTCCCCATCATGCGCATCCTCGTCACCGGCCTGTGGATCTGCGGCCTCACCATCCTGTCCTGCTACGGCGCAGTGACCTGGGGTGCGGGATTGTTCGCCAAGAAGACCGAGCCCTACCTCGAAGGTCTCCAGTACCAGAAGCTGCCGCCTATCAACGTCCCCATGGTCGTCGACGGCAAGGTGCAGGGTTACATCGTCGCCGTCCTAGTTTTCACTGCCGATGCGCGACTGATGCACACGCTCTCCGTGCCACCCAACGCCTTCGTGGTCGATGAAACATTCCGGCAGATCTACACGGATCCGGCGATCGATTTCAAACGTCTGTCCCGCTACAACGTCACCCAGCGCCTCGCCGAGATCCGCAAGCAGGTGAATGCCCGCCTCGGCTCCGACGTGGTGAAGGACGTTCTGGTGGAGGAGTTCAACTTCGTCGCCAAGCGCGAAGTGCGCTCCTGAGAGCGAGCCCTACGCCTCCGTGAGCAGGCGCGCGAAGGCGGCCTCGCCGAGGAGCGCGGTCAGTCGCCGGTCGGCATCCGCGTCCGCCGCGAGGGCGAGGCCGCCGCAGACCGTGCCCTGGCCGGCAAAGGCGTAGCCGAGCACGCTGGTCGGCTGCAGGCCGCCGGAGGGCGCGGCGACGAAGCCCCGCAGGGCGCCCGGATGGGCGTTGCAGCCGTTGCGGATCGTCAGGCCGGCGCAGCGCCCCGTCACCGCCAGGGGCGAGAGCGAGAGCCGGTGGCGCCCGGCCTGGGCCATCGCCCGGCGCGGGCCCGCCAGGGCCAGCAGGATCTCCGGCGACAGGTGGACCGTGCCCTCGAAGCCGAGGGCGCCCGGCCCGGCGAACCGGTCGAAGACCGCCAGCCCGGAGAGATCGTCGAGGACGAGGAAGACCCGCCGGTGGGCGATCTCGGGGCCGTAGGCCTGCGTGGCGAGGCGGTGGGCGGTGGCGCCGATGAGGCGCTGCGCCCCGAGGTAGAGGGCCGGGCCGGCCATGGGTTCGCGCTGGTCGAGGGCCGCCACGTTGTGGCCGGCGCCCGAGAGCAGGTGGTGGCGGGCGGCGCCGGTCTCGACCTGGCTCGACCCGCCGGCCTCGACGATCCAGCGCACCCCTTCGCAGGCGTAGACGAAGGAGCCGACGTCCCGGTGGCCGGGACCCTGGCTGGCGAAGGTGCAGGCGAAGTGGCCCCAGCCGCGGCCGGGGGCGTCGTGGCGCTGCGCGATCATCCCCGAAATCGGGTCGACGCGGCCCGCGGCGGGCTCGAGGGTGACCCGCGGTATACCAGGACGGTCGCGTCGAGGTCGTGGGGTTTCGGACCAGCGCTCGGCGCTGAGCGCGCGTCCCGCATCCGCGCCGAGGCGTCCGATCCAGCCGGCGGCATCCTCGCCGGCGGGGGCGTCCCCGAACGGCGGCAGGCGCCCGGTCGGATCGAGGAGGCCGGCGACCGCCGGGAGCCCGGCCGCGACGAGCCGGTCGAGCCGGGCCTTGAGCGCCGATTCGGCGGGATCGTCGGTGTCGAGGCCGAGGCCGAGGGCGCGCAGCAGGGTCAGGAGTTCGAGGCGCTGGTGCAGGGCCGGGTCGGAGAACCGCCCCTCGGCATCGAGGAGCGGCGCGAGGCCGGCCGCGAGGGCGGCGTCGGCCAGGGAGCGCCAATGGGCCGAGAGCGGCAGCAGCGGCAGGGCGCGGGCGACCATGCGCAGGGTCGCCGCCGCCTGGAGCTGGTGGATCGAGCGGCCGAAGGTGTTCTGGCCGAGGATCTCGGCGAGCGCGAAGCCGTGGCGCACCGCCTCGCCCGTGAGGGTGAGGGAGGCCGGGCCGCCGGGCTTGCCGGCCCGGGCGAGGAGCCGCAGGACCGTCTCGGTGCGGGCGGCCAGGGCCGCCGGGTGCAGGGCGAGGCCGTCGGTGGGCGCCCCCCAGGGGTTGGCCCGTGACCAGGACAGGGCGAGGCCGACGGCCGTGGCCGCGCCGCCGGGGGCCTCGGCGAGCGCCCCGAGCCAGGCCAGGGACTGGTACTCCAGGCGCCAGGGCACCGAGCGGAACGGGTCCTCGGTCCAGTCCGGCGCCTCCGGCAGGGTCCAGGCCGGCTGGCCGGCGAGGCGCAGGGTCCGGTCGAGGCCGGCGGCGCGGTGGCCCTCGCCGCGCTGGATCGCCCGGGCGCGGGCGAGCACCCCCGGCAGGGCGGCCGCCGCCTCGGGCTGCGGGCACCAGCCGGCGAAGGCGGCCCCGGGCAGGGACAGGCGCTCGGCGAGGCGGGCGAGGAAGTCCGGGGCGGCGAGGAGGTCGTCGGCGCAGAGGCTCTCCAGGCGCATCCGGTCCGCGAGGGCCACCTCCGGCGGGGCGAGGAGTTCCGCTTCCGGCCCGTCCGCCTCCCAGGTGGCGAAGCCGACCGCCACCCGCGCCGCCCCGGCGGGGGGCTGGAGCTCCAGGGTGAAGCGTCGGGCCTGCTGGTGGGCGGAGAGGTCGACGAGGGCGCCGAGGCCCGGCACCGAGATCGTGCCCGGATAGGGCGGGTCGAGCTCCGCCCCGTCCCGGTCGCGGTAGACGATGCGGGCGAGGGCGGCGTGGGAGCCCGGCCGCGGCGTGTGGAGCTGGCCGCGCAGCACGAGGCCGCAGCCCGGCACCAGGGCGTGGTCGCGCCAGGCCGGCTCCGGCCCGAGCCGGTGCCGGATCCGGGGGATCAGGGCGGGCGCCGGGGCCAGGTCCGCCCCCTGCGTCAGGCGGGCCTCGGCCACCGCGAAGGGGTGGCTGTTGCGCCAGGAGCGGATCGTCACCGTGAGGCGGGTGGCCGGCGCGGGCACCCGGAAGGCGAGGTGGATGCGCCCGGCCCGCGCCCCCTGCGTCTCCGGCGGCAGGGCGGACGGGCCGGCGATCCAGCTGCCCTGCGGGTCGAGGAGCGTCCGGTCGAGGCCCGGCACGTGGTCGAAGTCGAGGCTCGAGCCGTCCTCGGCCAGGAAGTCGATCCCCACCAGGGCGAAGTCGAGGGCGGCGCCGGCGGTCTCCGCCTCCGCCCAGGCGAGGCGGAAGCCGAGGCTGCACCACGCCTCCGGCACCACGCCGTCGAAGGGCAGCACCACCCGCGACCAGCGGTTCTTGGCCGGAACCCAGTGCTCGGTCTCCCCCGGCCCGATCCCGGCCCCGCCGGCATAGCGGGCCGCCTCCGGCAGCAGGACCCGGATTTCGGGTGCGTGCGGCGCGCTCACGAGGCGGATCGGGCGGAGGCGGGGGGCGGGGCGATCGGCAAGGCGGGGCGCGGGGTGCGGGTCAGGGGACGGTCTGGCCGATGTCTGGGTCGCCCGGGGCGTGTCGGGGTCCGGGCACTGAGGCGGGCGCGTCGGTCCGTGTCAAGCAGACGCCGCCGCAAGGGGCTTTCGGTCCCCATCGGAAGGGGCGCCGAAGCGATCCGCACGCTCCGATCGAGGCGTCCCGGCCTTCGGCGCGCCGGGGCGGCTCCGAAGGAGCGGATGCGGACCGTCGCTCCTCGAAGCATCTGCGCGCTGGCTGCCTCCCGAGCCGAATGGCCGCGAGCCTTCCTGTCACGGATGCCGGGATTGCGTCCGGATCGGCGTCGCCCGCCGAAATGGCCCGTGCCGACCGCAGGCGACCCCCGATGATGATCGTAGATGCCAAGCTGAGAGGTTTCGTGGAGTCCGTTCCCCCGCACAGCGTGGCATCGTTCAACATTCGGCGGATCGGAAACGGTATCGAAACCGCGCCTGCACAGACATCGGTCCATATTCGGTTTACAAGCTTGTGCGTTTATAAATATTGTGCGCGCTCGATCGCCGCACGCGAGAGGCCTGCGCTATGCTGAATAGGAAGCTCTCGCCTCTGCCGCTCGCATGGACATTGTGTAGCCTTGCTGCGCCCTCCCTTGCCGAAATCCATATCGATGGTGCGAAGATCACGGCCGGGGAATTGTGGGTCCTTGGATCCGTCGACGAACCAAGTGCCGAGATCATGCTCGATGAAAAATTTACGCGCTGGACCGATGCCAAAGGCAACTATGAATTTCGTGTGATCTATCATCCCCCAACCTGCATCATCAAACTTCGGACACCGAAGCAAGTCCGCGAGGTCGTCGTCGGAGAATGCGGACAGCAGGGTCCTCAGGGGCCGGCTGCCGTCGGTCCGCCCGGACCCATGGGCTTGATGGGGCCGAAAGGTGAGCAGGGCCCATCCGGGTCGCCAGGGCGACCCGGGCCACAGGGCAACCCCGGATCCGATGGCGGGACGGGCCTTCCCGGCCCGGAGGGGCCTCAAGGGCCGAGCGGGCCACGCGGCGAAGCGGGACTCGCTGGAGCGATGGGGCCGGCCGGCCCTCAGGGACCGCAAGGGCCGGTCGGTCCGGCGGGACCTCGCGGTCCGGCAGGACCACAGGGAGAGCCGGGGCGTCCGGGCGTCGCCGGTCCGCCCGGACCGATCGGCAGGACGGGTCCGCCCGGTCCTGCGGGAAAGACAAGTCCGCCGCCCCCTGCAAGGCCGCAGAACACCGCTCCCTTGCCCGCCAGGAGGGACCAGCGTCCAGCGGAACAACCCGAGGAGGGGGCAGGAGGCGGTCCCAACGAAGCGGATCGCTATTAGTGTTCAGCTCTGTCCTGCAGCGTGAGGATGCCTGGCAAACGTTCGTCTCGCTGACAGCCATGGTTGCATGCGACATGGTCCGAGGCGGGTGCGGGCGGACCTTGGCCTTGCTTCCGGAGACCTTGCTTCCGGAAGCGGACGTTCCTCATCCGACCCGAGCCGGAGATTCCAATCGTCGTGGGTGTTCCCCGAAAGCGGTCGTTCGCCCGGTCCGGTCGATGTGTTGCGCGAGCAACAAGCGAGCTTAAGGAGACCTTCGTTTGCAACAGTTCTAAAAACAGGCTGACCGAGCTTCGAAAGGCTACAAACTAGGCTTGTCGAGAGGGGCCATCCACGAACTTGACCGTGTATGTTTCTGGGTTGTAACGGCCGATCGCTGCTCCAAGTCGGTCTCTGTGCGTGATTGCGTCAAAGATAAATTTTAAAAGCAATGGGGTCCTCGCCGTATCGGTGGCCGTTGCAGTCATAGGGCAGTCAGGCTCTTTCGTGAGCTTCGGACCGAGCCCCGCCTTGGCCCAGGTTGCGGCCGACGCATCGCAAGAGGTGCAACTCGACGAATTGTCTGTGGCCGGCAACGGCAGTCCCGCCAATGGGCCGGCCAACAGGACGGATGGCTACCTCGCCAAGGGTAGTGTCAGTGCCACGCGAACCGATACACCGCTGCGCGAAGTGCCCCAGACGGTGGTTGTCGTGCCGGATAGGGTTCTTCAGGACGCCGCCGCGACGCGGGTCGACACCGCCCTCGACCTTGCCGGCGTCGGCCGCGCCAACAATTTCGGAGGCCTTGGCCTGACGGAGTTCACCATCCGCGGCTTCAACACGGGCGAGTACTACCGCAACGGGTTCCCGATCAACCGGGGCTATCCGCCCTCGCCGGACGTGGTCTCCATCGAGCGGATCGAGGTGCTGAAAGGCCCCTCGGCCTTCCTCTACGGCCGCGGCGACCCGGGCGGGACCTTCAACATCGTCACCAAGCAGCCATTGGCCGAGCGTGCCCTCGCAATCGGCACGCAGTTCGGTAGCTTCAACCAGAAGCGCAGCACCTTCGACGCAACCGGCGCCCTCGACGAGGATGGCCGAGTACTCGCTCGCGTCACGGGCGCCGTCGAGGACAACGGCAGCTTCCGCGACTTCGTGCACGGAGACCGCTTCTACATTGCCCCGGTCGTCGCCTGGAAGCCGACAGCCGACACCACGATCACCCTAGAGGGGGAGTTCGCAAGCACCGCAGCGACCTTCGACCGAGGCGTCGTACCGATCTCCGGTAACATTCGCGCCTTGCCCCGCAACCGCTTCATCGGCGAGCCCGACATCCCGCCGGTGCGCAACAACAACGCCCTCGGCCAACTCCGCATCGAGCACAAGCTCGATCAGAACTGGGTGGTAACTGCCGGCGTCCAGGCGCTAGGTGGTCGCCTCTTCGGCGATGGCGTAGGCGCAATGAACGTCCTCAGCGACGGACGCACCCTGCGCCGAACGTTCGAGCGTCGAGACCTGAACTGGTCTGACCTCGACCTCCAACTCAATCTTGCGGGCAAGTTCGAGACCGGCCCCTTCCGTCATACCCTGCTCACGGGCTTCGAGTACGACACGTACCGGTACCGGGAGGTCTTCAGCCGCTCGAACGCAAACCTCTTCCCGTTCACTCTCGACCTTCTCGCGCCCCGCTACGGACAATCCGCCCAGCCGCCTCTCGCCGCGATCACCAACTTCCTGCAGAACACCGAGAGCTTTGGCGGCTACGTCCAGGACCAGATCGACCTCACACAGCGCCTCCATGCCCTTCTGGGCGTACGGGTGGAGAACCTCGGCCTCGTCTCAACCGACTACCGCACCGGTCGCACCACGAGCTTGCACGACACGGTCGCGACGCCGCGCTTTGGCCTCACCTACGACCTCACCGACGAGGTCTCGGTCTATGGCAGCTACGGCCGCTCCTTCTTGCCCAATACCGGTACGGATCGCTCGGGACGGCCGTTTGCCTTCCAGCAGGGCGAGGGCTACGAGGTCGGCACCAAGGTCAGCCTGCTCGACGGGCAACTGAGCGCCACTGCGGCTTTGTTCGACATCCGGCGCACCAACGTCCTCACGGCCGATCCGATCGATCCGAACTTCAGCGTTGCGGCCGGCGAGGTGCGCAGCCAGGGCTTCGACCTGACCGTCGCCGGCTATCTGGCGCCTGGCTGGCGGGTGATCGGCACCTACACCCATGCCGATGCTGCTGTAAGCCGCGACAACACTCTGCCGGTGGGTACGCGGATCGCCAACATCCCTGCCGACACCCTTGCCCTTCAGAGCGTCTACGAGTTTCAGGGGGCGGAGTTGCGCGGCCTCGGCCTCGGCGGAGGCGTAACTCATGTCGGTCAGCGCGTGGCTGGGACCGCTCTCTCGACCTTCCGCCTGCCGGACTACACGGTCTTCAACCTGATCTCGTACTATTGGATCACCCCGCAGGTGCGGCTTTACCTCAACGTCGACAACTTACTCGACACGACCTACTACGACCGCGCCTTCCAGAACCGCTACGCTACACCGGGCGTCCCACGGACGATCCTGGGTGGGGTCGCAGCACGATTTTGATAGTCGTCGCTGCAGCGAAGGGGAGAGGTCCGGAGTGGATCACCGCCTGTGAGGAAGATGCGTGCGCTCTAACGTTTGCGCTGCTCCAAAGCGGACTGGGGAAATCCACCCGACCCAATCGTTCGAAGCGACGGCTCGAGAACTTGAGAGCGGACGTTCACACAATGCGCAAAGGGCCGAGAACAACCTGAACGATGTGCCTTTTACCCCATCGTCTTCCCGGCACCCAGAAGTTCGCCTTGCGTCACCGAATGTTGCCAGGCCCGAACCTGCCGGGAAAAGGCGACCGGATTCGTCATGTCGGAGAAACCCGAGCGGTCGGCAGGGCCGATACACGCGGGGCTAACCTCGAACAGGGTCCAGGCCGCGGACAGGTCGTGTCTGGCCAAACCTGACCCCGTGCTCGCGTACGGGTCACCGCCCGTTCGCGACCTCCGTCCGGAAGCCCGCACGCATCCCGCCCCCCGTCAGCCTCGGACAAGATAGTCGCCCTAAAGCTCCGGTCATGAACGATTGGGACCGGAGCCGGCCGTGACAGGCGTCTACCTCTTCGACCTGGCCTCGCAGCAGGCGCGCTACCTCGCGGTGCGGCAGGCGACCATCGCGAGCAACGTCGCGAACGCCAACACGCCCGACTACAAGGCGCGGGACGTGGTGCCCTTCTCCGAGGTGATGGCGCGCACGGCCTCCATGGGCATGACCATGACGGAGAGCGCCCACGTCACTTCCGGCGAGGGCCGCATCCCGGTCAAGCCGGTGACCGCCGGGGAGGCCTGGGACGCGCTCTCGACCTCGAGCTCGGTGAGCCTGGAGCAGGAGATGCTCAAGGCCGGCACGGTCAGCCGCGAGCACAACCTCAACATGGGCATCGTCAAGGCCTTCGACCGGATGCTCAAGGCGGCGGTGCGGGGCAGCTGATGATCGACCCGCTCACCGCCTCCACCCGTCTCGCCTCCGCCGGCATGGAGGCGCAGTCCCTGCGCCTGCGCATCGCCGCCGAGAACGTCGCCAACGCGCAATCGGTGGGCGACGCCCCCGGGGCGGACCCCTATGCCCGCAAGACCGTGACCTTCCGGTCCGCCCTGGACCGGGCGGCCGGCGGCCCCAGCGTGGCCCTGCGCCGGATCGGCACCGACGACGCGCCCTTCCGCGTCGAGCGCGACCCCGGCAACCCGGCGGCCGATGCCGAGGGCAACGTGAAGATGCCCAACGTCAACGTGCTGGTGGAGATGGCCGACATCCGCGAGGCCAACCGCTCCTACGAAGCCAACGTCCAGGTGATCAAGCAGGCCCGCGCCATGGTCGCCAGCGTCATCGACCTCCTGAGGACCTGAGACTGAGCGATGATCGAAGCCCTCACCTCGCTCGCCGCCTTCGACCGGGCCGCCGGCATCACCCGCACCGACAGCGCCGCGCCCCTGGCGCGCACCAGCTTCCCCGTGCTGCCGGCGGCCTCCACGGCCGCGCCCGGCACGGATTTCGGCGACGTCATGGCCCAGCTCGCCGGGGGCCTGCGCACCTCCCTGCGCACCGGCGAGGCCGCCGCCATCTCGGGCATCCAGGGCAAGGCCTCGACGCAGCAGGTGGTCGAGGCGGTGATGTCCGCCGAGCAGAGCCTGCAGACCGCCATCGCCGTCCGGGACAAGGTGGTCGCCGCCTATCTCGAACTCAGCCGCATGCCGATCTGACCTTCGGCCGATCCGACGAACCGACGGGACCGTGACACCATGAGAGCGCTCGCCATCGCGGCCACGGGCATGAACGCCCAGCAGATGAACCTCGAGGTCATCGCCAACAACATCGCCAACCTGAACACCACCGGCTTCAAGGGCGCCCGGGCCGAGTTCACCGACCTGCTCTACCAGGCCGAGCGCCAGCAGGGCGTGCCGAACCAGGCCGGCCAGGAGCCGGTGCCCGAGGGCGCGATGCTCGGCCTCGGCGTGCGCACCGCCGCCATCCGCAACCTGCACCGGCAGGGGCCGCTCGCCAACACCGCCAACCAGCTCGACCTGGCGGTGAACGGCCGGGGCTACTTCCAGATCACCAACCCCAACGGCGAGATCAACTACACCCGCGCCGGCGCCTTCAACCGCAACAACACCGGCCAGATCGTCACCCTGGAGGGCTACGCCCTCGACCCGGCGATCCTGATCCCCAACGGCGCCGTCGACGTGGTGATCAACCAGTCGGGCCAGGTCTTCGCCAAGGTGGACGGGCAGGTGCAGGCGCAGAATCTCGGCCAGATCACGCTGGCCAACTTCGCCAACGATGCCGGCCTGGAGCCCCTCGGCAACGGCCTCTACCGCGAGACCGCGGCCTCCGGCGCCCCCGTCACCGGCGTGCCCGGCGACCCGAGCTTCGGCAAGCTGCAGCAGGGCTATCTCGAGAGCTCGAACGTCGATCCCGTCAAGGAGATCACCAACATGATCACGGCCCAGCGCGCCTTCGAGATGAACTCGAAGGTGATCCAGGCCGCCGACGAGATGGCCGGCACGGTCTCCAAGGGCATCCGCTAGTCCGAAGGGCATCCGCTCGTCCGAGGGGCTCCGCTGAGCCGGATCGGCGGCGGCGCCCGACCTCGACATCCCCGACCTCCGCGCGGCGGCGACGGGCGGCACCGGCTCCCCGCCGGCGGCCGCGGCCGCCCGTCCGGGCCTCCTTCCAAGGGCGCGACCACCTCATGGGCACTCACCTTCCGGGCTCCTCCCTGCGCAGCCGGTGCCGCCTGGCGGCCCTCGGCCTCGCGCTGCTGGCCGGGCCGGCCGCCGCCGAGGACCTGCTGCTGCCGGTGCCGACGGTGACGATCTATCCCGGCGACACGATCAAGGCCGCGATGCTGCGGGTCCAGGCCTATCCGGACACGTTCAAGGCGCGCACCGCCGTGGTCGACGCGCCGATGGCCATCGTCGGCCGGGTCGCGCGGCGGATGCTGCTGCCGGGCGAGCCGGTGCCGGTCAACGCCATCGACGACCCGCGCCTCGTCAGCCGGGGCACGCCGACGCAGATCGTGTTCGAGGAGCAGGGCCTGCTCATCACCGCCGTCGGCGCGCCGCTGCAGAACGGCGGCCTCGGCGACGTCATCCGCGTGCGCAACACCGACACCAACCGCATCGTGCTGGGCACCGTGATGGCGGACGGGCGAATCCGGACCGGGGACCGCTGATGCGCCGTTTCCTGGCGATCCTCGTCTCCCTCGCCCTCGCCCTGCCGACCCCCGCCCTGGCCGGTACCCGGATCAAGGACATCGCCACCCTGAAGGGCGTGCGCGACAACCAGCTCGTGGGCTACGGCCTCGTCACCGGCCTGCAGGGCACCGGCGACACCCTGCGCAACGCCCAGTTCACCGAGCAGTCGCTGCAATCGATGCTCGACCGCATGGGCATCAACGTCCGCGACGCGCGCCTGCGCACCCGCAACGTCGCCGCCGTGATGGTGACCGCCGACCTGCCGCCCTACACCGGCACCGGCTCGCGCATCGACGTCACCGTGACCTCGCTCGGCGACGCCACCTCGCTCAAGGGCGGCACCCTGCTGATGACGCCGCTGATGGGCGGCGACAGCCTCACCTACGCGGCCGCGCAGGGGCCGCTGGCGGTCTCCGGCTTCAGCGTCGGCGGCCAGGCCGAGACGGTGACGCAGGGCGTGCCGACCGCCGGGCGCATCCCCAACGGCGCCCTGATCGAGCGCGAGGTGCCGGGCACGTTCCGCGACCTGCCGGAGCTCGTGTTCGAGCTGAAGAACCCCGACTTCAAGACCGCCACCATGGTGGCCGACGCCATCAACGCCTATGCCCTGGCGCGCTTCAACCGCCGGGTCGCCGCCCCGCGCGACCAGCGCGCCATCGCCCTGATGCGCCCGCACAACATCGCCCAGACCCGGTTCGTGGCCGAGATCGGCGACCTCACCATCAACCCCGACACCCCGGCCCGGGTCGTCGTCGACCAGCGCACCGGCACGGTGGTGATCGGCCGCAACGTCCAGATCTCCACCGTGGCGGTGACGCACGGCAATCTCACGGTGCGGGTCACCGAGGCGCCGGAGGTCTCGCAGCCGGCCCCGTTCTCCAACGGGCAGACGGCGGTGGTCCCGCGCACGGAGGTGGCGGTCAACGAGCAGGCCGGCCGGATGGCGATCATCGGCGGCTCGGATCTCCAGACCCTGGTGCGCGGCCTCAACAATGTCGGGCTGAAGCCCAGCGACATCATCTCGATCCTGCAGGCGGTGAAGACCTCCGGGGCGCTCCAGGCGGAGCTGGTGGTGCAATGAGCGCGACGAACGGCCTTCCGCTGCCGGGCGAGCCGGCCCGTCTCGTGGTCCAGAGCCGTCCGCCGGCGGGGCCCGGGCGCTGGCTCGCGCTGATGGCCCTGCGGGTGCTGCTCTTCGTCGGCGCCCTGGCCCTCGCCTCGTTCGGCCTCGGCCCGGCCCGCGCCGTCGAGGGCGGCCGGCCCGCGATCTCGGGGCTGAACCCGGGGCCGTTCCCGAAAGCCGCCCCGAAGCCGGCGGCCCCCCGCCTCGCCGTCGCGGCCAAGCCGGTGACGGATCCCGCCGTCACGGTGGTGTCCCAGCCGATCGAGACCACGGGGGCGATCGACGCCAAGGGTCCGGAGGCCAAGGGTCCGGAGGCGCAGGTCGCCGAGGTCCGGGCACCCGAGGCGGAACTGGCCAAGCCCGATGTGGCGAAGCCCGCACCGAAGCCGCCGGCCTATTGCGCCAGCATCGCGGATGCCGCCGCCGATGCCCGCTTCGCCTGGCAGAAGGAGCAGCTGGCCGCCCTGGAGAAGCAGGTCGAGGAGCGGATCGCCGCCCTGGAGGCCAAGCGCGCCGAGTACGAGACCTGGCTCGCCCGCCGCGACGCCTTCCTGGCCAAGGCCGACGAGGGCGTGGTCGCGATCTACACCAAGATGCGGGCCGATGCCGCCGCGCTCCAGCTCGCCAACATGCCCGACGAGGGCGCCGCCGCGATCCTGACCAAGCTCAACGCCCGCACGGCGAGCGCGATCCTGAGCGAGATGGAGGCCGCGCGCGCCGCGCAGCTGGCCCGCATGATGACCGAGATGGGCAAGACCGGCGCGGCCAAGGCCGACCCGGCCAAGAAGCCCCGCACGAGCGAGAAATCCTGATGTCTTCCAACACGTTCCGGGCCGGCCTGATCCTGGCGCTGGCGGCGCCCGCCCTCGGCGCCTGCAACACCCCGGTCGACCGGATCGGCCAGGCGCCGCTGCTGACCCCGATCGGCACCGGCCTGCAGCCGCCCCGCGAGGCGCTGCCGACCACCTACGGCTCCCTCGGGCGCCGCACCTACCACTCGACCTGGGCCCCGGGCAGCGCCGAGATGTTCCAGGATCCGCGCGCCCGCAACATCGGCGACGTGATCACGGTCTCGATCCTGATCGACGACAAGGCGCAGTTCGGAAATTCGAGCGACCGCTCGCGCAGCCAGAAGTCGGGCCTGGGCTTCGATTTCGGCTACGGCGTCTCGGGCCTGAAGGATTCCGCCACCGCCGATACCGGCATCCGCTCCTCCACCGAGACCAAGGGGGCGGGCAACATCGACCGCTCGGAGGTGCTGCGCCTGCAGGTCGCCGCCATCGTCACCGAGCAGATGCCCAACGGCAACGTCGTGATCAGCGGCTCGCAGGAGGTGCGGGTCAACAACGAGGTCCGCGTCCTCACCGTGGCGGGCATCGTCCGGCCGCGCGACATCTCGCGCAAGAACACCATCGACTACGACAAGATCGCCGAGGCGCGCATCTCCTATGGCGGGCGCGGCCGCATCTCCGACGTGCAGGCGCCGACCTTCGGCCAGCAGGTCTTCGAGACCCTGGCGCCGTTCTGAGACCTCGCGAGCGGGAGCGGAGCCATGGCGGCCAAGACCGGCGACAAGGCCGACGACAAGAAGACGGGCGGCGGCAAGGGCTGGATCCTGGCGCTCGCCCTGACCAGCCTGGTCGCCATCGGCACCGGCGGCGGCCTGGGCATGTACCTCCTCTCCACCGTCGAGAAGGCGGTGGACGTCAAGAAGAAGGACGAGGAGGACAAGGCGGTCAAGGTGCTGAAGTACACCGGCGATCTCGCCCTGCGCAGCGTCGGCTCGGTGGTGACCAACCTCGCCGACACCAACGACGCCTGGATCCGCCTCGAATCCTCGGTGGTGTTCAAGACCGGCGCCGTGCCGAACCCGGACGTGGCCTTGGCCGAGATCCGCTCCGACATCGTCGCCTACCTGCGCACCGTCTCCCTCAAGCAGCTCGAGGGCGCCAGCGGGCTGCAGCACCTGCGCGAGGACCTCAACGAACGGGTGGCCCTGCGCACCAAGGGGCAGGTGCGCGAGCTGATCGTCGAGATGCTGGTGGTGCAGTAGGGCGCCGTCGCCGGAGCCCCGTCCCCCTCGGCTGCTGGGAAGAACCATGAAACCGCTCACCACCGCAGGCCTCGCCCTCGCCGCCGGACTCGTCGCCGGCCTCGCCCTCGCGGGGCCGGCGCTGGCCCAGTCGGCCACGGGGCTGCCGGCCCTCGACGCCCTGCTGCCGGCCGGCAACGGGGCGGCGAGCGGGCGCATCCTGCAGCTCGTGGCGCTCCTCACCGTGCTGTCGCTGGCGCCGGGCCTCCTCGTCATGGTGACGAGTTTCACCCGGTTCGCCATCGCGTTCTCGTTCCTGCGCTCGGGTCTCGGCCTCCAGAGCACGCCGGCCAACATCTTCCTCGTCAGCCTGTCGCTGTTCATGACGTTCTACGTCATGGCGCCGACCTTCGACCGGGCCTGGAACGAGGGGGTCAAGCCGCTCACCGAGAACCGGATCTCCGAGGAGGAGGCGATCCCCAAGCTCGTCGAGCCGTTCCGCGAGTTCATGGTCCAGCACGTGCGCCCGAAGGATCTCCAGACCTTCACGGATCTGGCCAGCCGCACCATTCCCAAGGCCGAGGGCGGCGAGAAGATCGACCTGCGCATCCTGATCCCGGCCTTCATGATCTCCGAGCTGCGCCGCGGCTTCGAGATCGGCTTCCTGATCGCGCTGCCGTTCCTGGTGATCGACATGATCGTCTCCACCATCGTCATGTCGATGGGCATGATGATGCTGCCGCCCACCGTGATCTCCCTGCCGTTCAAGGTGCTGTTCTTCATCCTGATCGACGGCTGGAACATGCTGGTGGGGGGACTTGTGCGGTCGTTTTTCTGACGCGGCGGCCACGTCGACCGATCGTTTCCTGCGGAACGACGCTCCTCACCTCTGAATACAGGGCCGGTTCGTTCGCATAACGAGATGAAAAGGCTGATTCACAGGATACGGCGGAAGCTCTGTTTTTCGCGCACTTGATCAGCGCGGTCATGTATCGTGCGATCTGTGCGGTCGGACTTCGGAGATAGTCGATGGTTCAGTCCTGTTCCTGTTCGGTGGACCATTCCGGCGACTGCGCGGGACCGGGCGACCTGGGCCGGCGCGCCTTTCTGGCGAGTGCCGTCGGGGTCGGGATGTCCCTGGCCGTGGCACCCGGAGCCGTCGCGCAGGCGGCCCCGGTTCCCCCCGGCCGGAAGGCCTTCATGGAAGAGGCGACCCGGCTCGCGATCGAATCCGTCGAGAAGGGGTGGGGCGGGCCGTTCGGAGCCGTGATCGTCAAGGACGGGGAAATCATCGGGCGCGGCCAGAATCGTGTGCTGCTGACCGGCATTCCGGTCTTCCATGCGGAGATCACCGCCATCATGGATGCCTCCGCCCGGCTCAACCCGAAGGCCCTGCTCGGCAGCGATTACGGCGCGGGCACGATCCTGGAGATGATCCCGCGTGAGCCCGGCTCCCCCGATCCGGTGGCCGAGCGGGCCAAGATGCTCAAGGGCTGCGAGATCTACATCAACGGTGCGCCTTGCCCGATGTGCATGAGCGCCATCTACTGGTCGCGGATCGACCACGTCTACTTCGCCGCCAGCCTCAAGGACACGAGCAGGATCGGCTTCGACGACGCCTTCCAGTACGAGGATTTCGCCAAGCCCTGGGACCAGCGCCGCATTCGGGTCAGCGAGAACTTCGAGCGCGAGACGGGGCTGAAGGCCTACGAAGCCTGGACGAAGAAGGCGGACCGCCACCCCTACTGATCGCTCCGCGGCGGCGGCGCAATCTCCGCGCAAGGCTGGCGGGCGATGGGACGCTATCGGATCGCGGATCCGGAGCGGAGCAGCCCACCGAATGTCCGGTCTTCAGCACGCCGAACGGCTCTGGAACAACATCCTCGCGCTCGGCGGCCGGCGGATCGCCGCGCTGTCGCTGATCGGCGTGGTGGTCTTCCTCGCCGTCGGCCTCGGGGCGCTCTACCTCAGCCGTCCGGCGCAGGAGACGCTCTATACGGGCCTCAGCCGCGAGGATGTCGGCCGCATGGGCAGCGTGCTCAAGGACGCCAACATCCCCTTCGACGTCAGCGCCGACGGCGCGGCCGTGCTCGTCGCCTACGGCCACACCGCCCAGGCCCGGATGCTGCTCGCCGAGAAGGGCCTGCCGCAGAGCGCGAAGTCCGGCTACGAGCTGTTCAACGACCTCGGCTCCCTCGGCATGACCTCGTTCATGCAGGAGGTGACCCGGGTGCGCGCCCTGGAGGGCGAGATCGCCCGCACGATCCAGGGCATGAAGGGCGTGAAGGCCGCCCGCGTCCACATCGTGCTGCCCGACCGCGGCTCGTTCCGCCGCGACCAGCAGCCCCCGTCCGCCTCCGTGGTGGTGCGCACCGAGCCGGCCGACGACGTCAGCGGCGCCCAGTCGATCCGCCACCTCGTCGCCTCGGCGGTGCCCGGCATGAAGCCCGACCGCGTCACGGTGATCGGCTCGGACGGCTCGCTCCTGCTCTCGGGCGACGATGCGAGCGCCGTGCCCACCGGCAAGATGGCGACCCTGGAGAAGACCATCGGCCACGAGGTCCAGGACAACATCCGCCGGACCCTGACCCCCTATCTCGGCGTCGGCAACTTCGAGGTCAGCGTCGCGGCGCGCCTGAACACCGACAAGACCGTGCAGAACGAGACGATCTTCAACCCCGACCAGCGGGTGGAGCGCTCGACCCGCGCCGTGCGCGAGACCGAGAACTCGCAGAACCGCAACGCCTCGCAGCGCCCGACGAGCACGCAGCAGAACCTGCCCGACCAGCGCGCCCGCTCGGACGGCAACGACACCGCCAGCAACGAGACGCAGAAGCGCGAGGACCTCACCAACTACGAGATCTCCTCGAAGACGATCCAGACCGTGAGCGACGGCTACAACATCAAGCAGATCTCGGTGGCCGTCCTCGTCAACCGCGCCCGCCTCGCGGCCCTGGCCGGCCCGGATGCCAGCAAGGCCGCCATCGACGCCCAGGTGGCCGAGATCGAGCAGCTCGTGGGTTCGGCCGCCGGCTTCAACAAGGACCGCGGCGACAACGTGAAGGTCGCCGCCGTCGGCTTCGTCAACGACGGGCAGCCCCTGGAACCGGTGGCGCCCCTGAGCCTCACCGACGTGCTGATGCGTCAGTCGGCCACCCTGATCAACGCCGGCACCATCCTGCTGGTCGCCGGCCTGCTGATCTGGTTCGGCCTGCGCCCGGCCATGCGCGCCATCCTGGAGATCCCGGCCGCCCAGCAGGAGGAGGCGCGCGCCCTGGCCGCCGCCGCGGAGGCCCAGGCGCTGACCGGCGCTGCCGCGAACGCGGCCCTCGCCGGCCCGAACGTCACCGCGCTCGGCGCCGATCCGGACGCCGTCCCGAGCCTCGCCGGCCCCGGCCAGAACCCGGTCGCCAGCATGATCGAGGACCTCACCGAGAAGCTGAACCGCTCGCCGCAGAAGAGACTTGAGCAGATGATCGAGGCCGACGAGGCGCAGGCCGCCGAGATCCTGAAGCGCTGGCTGATGCGTGAGGCCGCGTGATGGCACCCGCGATCGCCCGCTTCCTCCCCGACTTCTCCGACGCCGTGGTGCCGGTGCGGGGCGCCCCCGCACCCCGGGCCGCCGCTTCCGCCCCCGCCGCCGCGCCGCCGCCCCGTCCCCCGGAAGGGCTCGCGGCCCTGCTGCGCAAGCCCGCCGAGCCGCCCGAGGACCGCGAGGCCCTGCTCCGCGCCGCCGAGGCCCGGGGCCTGGAGCGCGGGCGCGCCCTCGGCCGTGCCGAGGCCGGGGCCGAATCCGCCTCGGTGCTCGCCTGCCTGCAGGCCGACCACGACGCGCGCCTCGTCGAACTGCGCCAGGCCTGGTGCGCAGAGGAGGGCGACCGCCTCGCGGCCGGATTCGCCGATGCGCTCCAGGCCCTCGGCGCCGGCCTCACCGACCGGGTCGGGCACCTCCTCGTGCCGGTCCTGACCGAGGCCCTGCGCCGCCAGGCCGTCGACGAACTCGCCCAGAGCCTCGCCCGCATCCTCGGCGACGCCCGCGCTCCGGTCCGAGTGAGCGGCCCGGCCGACCTCCTCGACGCGGTGTCGGGCAAGCTCGGCCCCTTCGACGCCGCCGTCGCGTTCCAGCCCTCGGAGGCCGTCGACGTCTCGGTGCAGGCCGACCAGACCGTGATCGAGACCCAGCTCGGCGCCTGGGGCCGCCTGATGACCGCAGCGGTCCGGGGAGCCTGACCCGATGGCGGACGAGGGCCACCACGAGATCATCATCATCAAGCGCCACGGCGACCACGAGGACGGTCACCACGGCGGCGCCTGGAAGATCGCGCTCGCCGACTTCATGACCGCCATGATGGCGCTGTTCCTGGTGCTGTGGCTGATCGGCTCCACCACCAAGGAGACGAAGTCGGCCATCGCCGAGTACTTCAACCCGGTGAAGCTCGCCGATGTCAGCTTCGACCGGAAGGGCCTGCGCGACCCCCAGAACAAGCCCGGCGAGCCCACGCCGGACGAGGGCCGACCCGACGGCGGCACCGGCGACAGCGCCACCGAGGGCAAGGGCGGCAAGGCGGACGCCAAGTCCGAGGGCAAGGCCGACGGCAAGGGCGGCTCCGGCCCGCCGGGCAGCCGCGCCCGCGAGGCGGCCCTGTTCCAGGATCCCTACGCGGTCCTCGCCAAGCTTGCCGCCGAACTCGAACCGGGACCGGAGACGGCCTCGGCCGACGCGGTCGCCACCGAGACCGGCGAGCCCGGCATCAAGGGCGGCGAGGCGGCCCGCGACCCCTTCGACCCCCTCTACTGGCAGGTCGCGCCGCTGGCCAAGACCCGCACCGCGCAGGCCGGATCCACCGGCACGGTGACGCCGCTGCCGCAGGAGACCCGCCCCGACGTGCGCGCGGCCGCCCAGGGGGCGAAGCCGGCGGCGATCAAGGTCGCCTCGGCGCTGCCGGGCGAGTCCGACGCCAAGGTCATGGCCCTGCTGGCCAAGGCCGAGGCGCCTAAGGACCCGAAGGCGGAAGCCAAGGCGGCCGTGGAAGCGAAGGCGGCCGCGGAGGCCAAGGCGACCGCGGAGGCGAAGGCGGCCGAGGCGAAGTCCGTCGAGGCCAGATCGGCCGAAGCGCGGGCGGCCGATGCCGCCGAGGCGGCGGCGATGGCCGAGATCAAGGCCGAGATCGCCAAGGTCCTGCCGATGGAGGGCGGCGCTCCGGCGCCCCGGACGGAGGTCCGCCGCACCGGCGAGGGCATCCTCATCAGCCTCACCGACGAGACGAACTTCGCGATGTTCAGCGTCGGCTCGGCCGAGCCGCAGGCCAAGGTGGTGCGCGCCCTGGAGCAGGTCGCGCGCATCCTCAGGGACCGGCCCGGCCGGATCGTCGTGCGCGGCCACACCGATGCGCGCCCCTTCCGCTCGGAGGTCTACGACAACTGGCGCCTGTCCTCGGCCCGGGCGCAGATGGCCTCCTACATGCTCGTGCGCGGCGGCGTGCCCGATGCGCGCCTGGAGCGGATCGAGGGCTATGCCGACCGGCAGCCGCGCAACCCCGCCGATCCGAAGGCGGCGGAGAACCGCCGCATCGAGATCCTGCTGCGGGCGCGGCCCGAGTGATGCGGGCCGCCGTGACGCGCCGTGTGGGCCGCCTGCTCGCCCGTGTCCTGCTCGCCGGACTCTGCGCCGTCCCGGCCGCCCGGGCGGCGGATTCCCACGGCGGCGGCGACCACGGCGCGGCCCCGGCCGCACCGGTCGAGCCGCTGCCGGTCGCCCCGCGCCCGCTGCCGGTCGAGCTCCTGCGCACCCTTCAGCTGCTCCAGGACCGGATCGCCCAGGGCTCGGCCCAGGCCCATCACGGCCAGCGCGCCTTCCTGTCCCTGGCCGAGTCGCGCATGCTCGGCCTCGCGCCCGAGGCCTGGGCCGATCCGGTCAGCGTGCACGCGGCGGTGACCTTCGCGCTGGGCGGCGGCGGGCCGGCGCTGCTGCGCCACCTCGTCGCCTCGGGCAAGGTGCCGGAGGCCGAGCGCCCGGTGGTGTTCGGCGCGCTGGCCTATCTCGAGGGACGCGAGAAGGAGGCCCGCGCGCTCCTCGTGAAGATCGACCCGCTCGTGGTGCCGGCGAGCCTCGGCGCGCAGCTCGCCCTGGCGCAATCCGCCCTGGTGGTGCGCGACGACCCGACCCAGTCGATCCGCCTCCTCGACCTCGCCCGCCTGCTCGCCCCCGGCACCCTGGTGGAGGAGGGGGCGCTGCGCCGCGAGATCTTCGTGCTGGCCCAGGCCAACGACCTGACCAAGTTCGAGTCCCTGGCGGTGCAGTACCTGCGCCGCTTCCGCCACTCGGTCTATGCCGGCAACTTCCGCCAGCGCTTCGCCGCCGCGCTCACCCGCCTCGACTTCGCCGGCGACGAGGCCCGCTTCCTGCGCCTCCAGGCCATGCTCGACGAGATCGAGCCCGAGGGCCGGCGCGAACTCTACCTCCTCGTCGCCCGCGCCGCCCTCGACCAGGGCAAGACCGCCACGGCGGTGTTCTCGGCCGAGCGCGGCGTCACCCTGGCGGAGCCCGGCTCGGCGGAGGCGGTGCGCGCCCGCCTCTACCGGGCGGCGGCCCTGGTCGTGGTGGACGGGCGCTTCGAGGAATCCGTCGAGACCCTGCGGATGACCGATCGCACGATGCTCGAGCCCGCCGACCGCGACCTCCTGGACGCCGCGCTGTCGACGGCCCGGGAGATCCGGGCCGGGGCGCCCGCACCGGTTCCCGTCCCGGCGGCGCCGGACGGCCCCCGCGTGCTGCCGGTCGCCCCATCCATCGCCCGGGCGCAGGACGCCATCGGGCGCGTCGACGCGATCATGCGGAGGAGCGAGCGTTGAACACCCTCGGTGCCACCAGTCCCGGCCCCCGCGCCCTGCCGGATGCGCTCGGCCCCCGCGGCGCGGGCGCCGACGCGCCGGATTCCGAGCGCGACGCCTTCGGCACGGTGCTGGGCGCCCTGTCGGGTCGGGGCCGGCCGGATTCGGCCACGCCCGAGGCCGACCGGCCCGGCCGGCGCCGCGACGACGAGGCCGAATCCTCCACTACGCGGGCCACCAGCGAGGAGACGGACCCGCTCGCGCTCCTCGCCCTCGTGGTGCCGGCGGCGGCCCCCGCCGGAATGCCGACGCCGAAGCCGGAGGCGATCTCCCTCGAAGCCCTGGTCGCCCGCGCCGCGCCGGCCCAGGCGTCCGGACCCGCGGGCCAGGCCGCCGCCGCGTCCGCGGCCGGCGCGCCGGACCTCATGGCCGGGACGGACCCGGCCGTCGCCGGGCTCGTGCCGCAGCCCGCGACCGCCGAGGCGCGGACCCGCGTCGCCGTGCTCCAGCGCGAGACCCACTTCGCGCCGGTTCTGCCGAGCCTCCTCGGCGGATCGTCGGAGCCCGCGCCGGCCGCCGGGCCGCCGGCTCCGGCAAATGCTCCCGTCCCGGGCTCTCCCGGGCTGGCGGCCGGCGCGGCGCTGCCGCCCGGTGCCGCCACGCTCCAGGCCTCCGGCCCATCACCCGCGCCGAGCGGGGCGGGGCTCTCCGCCCTGGCGGCACCCCCGGCCATGCCGCCGGTGCCGCCCGCCGCCGAAACGCCTCGGCTGGAGCTCACGAACACGACGGTCCCGGCGAACCTCGCCGCGCCCGTCCTCGCGGCCCAGGCCGCGCCCGATGCTGCGGCGGCCGTCGCGGCCTCCGTGCCGGGCATCCCCGCCGCCGCGGCCGGCGACCGGAGCCGTCCGCCGGGTTCGCCTCGGCGCGACGCGGCGGCATCCGCGCCCGAGTCGGCCGCCGGGGTCGCGGAGCCGGCGGCGATCGAGCGGGCCGCCGCGACGCCGCGCCCGATCCTGCGCGCCGAGCCGGTCCCGGCCTCCGGCGATGCGGCCACGCGCGCGGCCGGCACCCCGCCCGAGCCGGTCCAGGCGAAGGCCGCCGAAGCGAGCCTGCCCGCCGGCTCCCTGCCGGGTCCGGCCTCCGCGCCGGCCCAGCAGGTGGCCGCGGCCGTCCTGGCGGAACTGCCGCGCGGGCCGGCCGGTGCCGTGGCCGGTACCTTGGCCGGTACCTTGGCGGGTGCGCTGCCCGGAGCCCCGGCCGGGGAGGGCCCCCTGAAGCTCCTCACCCTGCAGCTCCATCCGGCCGATCTCGGGACCGTGCTGGTGCGGATGCGCCTGCGCGACGGGCAACTCGAGCTGAGCCTGCAGGCCAGCCGCGAGGACTCGGCGCGCCTGCTCCGCGAGGGCGGCGCGGTGCTCGACGACCTCCTGCGCCAGGGCGGCTACCGCCCGGAGAGCGTGACCGTCACGGTCGCGTCGAGCGCGGCGGACGGCCGGGGCGCGCAGGGGAATCCAGGCTCGCAACAGGGACAGGGCGCACAAGGCTTCCCGAGCCAGGGTGAATCCGGCGCCAATCAGGGCCGGGCCACCCCGGACCAGGCCGGAGGCCGGTCCTCCCGGGGCGGCGATCCGTCCGCCCCCGATCTCCACGAGCGGATGCATGAGAGCGCTTCGAACAGCCCTGACCGCAGCGGCGTTTATCTCTAGCCTCAGCCTGAGCTTCGCCAACAGCGCGCCCCCGGCGCCGGGCAAGGCCGCGGCGCTGCCGGCTTCGGCCAACATCTGCGAGCGCGAGATGGCGGGGGCCTCGGCCAAGCACGGCGTGCCCCTGGGCGTGCTCTACGCGGTGGGCCTGACCGAGAGCGGCAAGCGCGGCTCGCTGCAGCCCTATGCCATGAACATCCAGGGCCGCGCCTATTTCGGCACCAGCGCCGCCGACGTGATGAGCCAGCTCGCCCAGGCCCGGGCGAGCGGGATCAAGCTCGTCGACCTCGGCTGCATGCAGATCAACCACCATTACCACCGCGAGAAATTCGCTACCCTGGAGGCGATGATCGACCCGCGCCAGAACGTCGAGTACGCGACCCTGTTCCTCAAGCAGTTGAAGGCACGGGAAGGCAGCTGGACCCTGGCGGTGGCCCGCTACCATGCGGGGCCCAACAACAATCCGGCCCAGAAGCAGTATGTCTGCCGGGTGATCACCAACATGGTCGCCACCGGCTTCGGCGCCTGGACGCCGGGCGCGCGCAGCTTCTGCCAGTAGGGGCGGGCGCGTTCCGGGATCCGCGGGGCTCGGACGGTCTCCGGGGGCGTCCACGAAGCAGCGCGCGTCCCGGCTCAGGAAGGAACCCCGATGGCCTTCGTCTGCACCATTCCGGCGGTTGCCACGGTCCAGCAGGACGACGCGACCCTGCGCATCACGCGGTGGGATTTCGCGCCCGGCGCCGTCACCGGCTGGCACGCCCACGGATGGCCCTACTTCGTCGTGATGCTGGTGGCGGGAACCCTGCGGGTCCACGATGGCGATCATGTCACCGACACCGCGTTGGAGGCCGGACAGGCCTATGGCCGCCCGGCCGGCATCCGGCACGATGTGATGAACGGCTCCGACCACCCGATCGCCTTCGTCGAGATCGAGGTGAAGCGGCCGGATGCTCTGATCACGGAGCCGCTGTCCGGAGCGGAGCTCCCCGCCCCGGCGCAATCCGCAACGAGCGGTCGGAGCCCGGCCGGTTCGCGCTAGGCGGAGGCCGCGCGCCTCTCCTGCCACGCCTCCTGGATCAGGTGCATCGATGGGGGCAGACCGAGAACGCGGCGATAGACGGCGATGCGCCGCAACGCAGCGCGGTTCGCGTCATGCCCGTCATCCAGTTGGGCGCGATACAGCCGTTCCACGGAACAGAGGAGCATGTCTGCGTCGCGGGCTGGCAGGGCCGCCAGGGTATGGAGCGCGCGGAGAGCCGACCGAGACATCCGCATGTCGGAGGAACGCCCGGACCGAGCGCTTCGGACCCTCACGGCTGCGTGAGCGCGCCGTCATGGTGAACGGCGTGTCGACGAGGGCCGGCCTTTCGCACCGTGTATGGCGGGCCGCTGTCGGACGACCTCGAAATCGAACGTCGATGATGGGAGCCGGATTCTCGAGCAACGGGCGGTCTTGCCGAGACGAGAACAGCAGATGTGCCGAATCTCACCGGACATCGTCAAAATACACTTGAGATGCTCGAAAATTTAATTTGCACGGCCGAATCCGACTTTTCGACGCTATGCGCTGATAACATGGCAATGGCTGATGGAAGCGCGATCTCCTCCTCTGGAGCATGCGCTATAGTGGGTGAAATCTTCCGACGACGCATTATGGTGCGTTGCAAAATGAGCAATCCGCAGCGCACAAAAATATGGTTCTCTGGTCTCAACGGCGGGCCTGTCGCCCGCCAAACCGGAGAATTCAGATGCGCGCCACCCGCCTCCTCGCCTTGACCGTCCTCGCTTCCGCGACCCTCGCCACCGGCGCGGCCATGGCGGGCGAGGCCCTCTACCTGACGCCTCCGCTGTTCCGTGAGCAGGCGCGCGAGACCCAGCAGGTGCGCAGCGTCAGGGACCTGACCACCACCCCTCAGCCCGTCTCCTCCGCAAAGCCCGTCGCCGCCCCCAAGACCGCCGCTGTCGGTGGCGAGGTCGAGACGACCGGTTCTTTCTGAGCGGCCGAAGACCGCGACGGCGGACCGACAGCGCCGAACAGGCTGATCGAGCGATCCCTTCGGGGATCGCCCTGGGCGCGCAGTCGGGTCCGGCCCGCCTCAGCCGATGAAGGTGTAGCCCATGAAGCGCTTGGCCTCGATCGGATCGTAGCCGAGGCGCTGGCTGAGCTTCTTGCGCAGCTTGCTGACGTGGCCCTCGATCACGCTTTCCTCGACGCCGTTGCTGTAGACGCCGTAGACGATGTTGTAGATCTGCGACTTCGTCATCCGCCGGCCTCGGTTGCGGACCAGGCATTCGAGGATGTGGCGCTCGCGGCGCGGCAGCGGCAGCACCTCCCCGTCGACCTCGGGGTCGCGCCCGTCGAAATGCACCTTCAGGCGCTCGGGTTCGGGCGCCGCCTCGCGGGGCGGGGTCGCCTGGGCGTTCACCCGGCGCCAGATCGCCTCCGAGCGCGCCAGGATCTCGCGGATATGGACGGGCTTGGGCAGCACGTCGTCGATGCCGGCCTCGAAGAGCTGCAGGGTCTGGTCGAGGGAGCGCACGTCGCTGAGCGCGATGATGGGCGCGCGCGACAGCTTGCGGATCAGGGTCGCGCATTTCGCCCGGCCCTCGAAATCGCCCAGCAGGAAGCCCTGGATCGCTTCACGGTCGACCCGGGAGGAGGACTGGAACCACTGGGTGAATTCCTGCGGGTCGAGGCCGAGGGAGGAGATGCCCTCACGGTCGAAGCTCGCCTTGTAGCCGGAATTCACCGACGGCCGCTCGTCGACCAGGACATACATCATCAATCTCCGGATGATCTTGCGACGGTCTGGGTGTGTGCTGGATAAGGCTCGGGTTATGGGACAAGCGTAGGTCGTGCCGGCGGAACGACTTCGCCATCCGACGTAAAAGTCGGACCGATCGAGTCGCCTATCATTCAGCAATGTCGGGCATCGCCGATGGCGTCAATGACGTTCGTGACACACGCGGATGTGATCGCGCCGTCCGTGCCCGGCAAACTGTCACAGTTCGTGCCGGCACCGGCGCGGATGGGTTCGCGGGCGGTGGCGGCCTGCCGCCGCTCAGGCGGCGGCGCGGGTCAGGCGTGCCTCGGCGAGGGCGGTCTCGAAGCCGTGCAGGCAGAAGTCCGGACCCTTGTCGGCCAGGATGCGCTGGATCGCGACGCCGACATAGACGCCGTCGAGGATGAGCTTGAAGAACACCGTCACGGGCTCGGTCACGAACTCCATGTCGAGCACCACGGTCAGCGAGCGGCCCCAGTCGAAGCACACGTCGGCCCCGTCCGCGTACGCGATGGTCGCTTCCTTGAAGAAGGGCTCGGCGGAGGAGGCGACGAGGTCCGCGATGTTGCCGTGGCGGGCGGCCTGAACCCAGCCGATCAGGATGCCGCCGTCGAGGAGGCAGAGTTCCGCGATGAAGTCCCGGATCGCGTTGGCGAACACGCGCTCGGCATCGGCGAGCACGTCCGGGACGTCCACGGACGGGGCTCCGGTCGGGGAGGACGCCTCGGTCATCAGCGGGCCTTCGAGAACAGGAAGAACAGGATCTGAGCCACTGCGCTGTAGAACTCCGCGGGAATCATCTGGTCCACCTCGACACTGTCGTACAGGGACCTTGCGAGAGGCTTGTCTTCCACGACCGCAATGCCGTTCGCCTCGGCGATTTCTCGAATTCGCAGCGCCACGAGATCCTTGCCCTTGGCCAGAACGAGCGGTGCGGGCTGCTCATCTCGCGCATACCGGAGGGCGATAGCGTAGTGGGTCGGGTTTGCTATGACCACGGTGGCCTGCTTCACGTTCGCGAGCATGCGCTTGCGCGAGCGGTCCTGCGCCAGGGAGCGCAGGCGGCTCTTCACGAGGGGATCGCCCTCGGTCTGCTTGTGCTCGTCCTTGACGTCCTGCTTCGACATCCGCAGGGAGCGCTGCCAGCGCAGGCGCGACCAGACCAGGTCGGCCGCCACGATGACGATGGTGGCGACGCAGACGACCGAGATGAGCCGGATCGAGACGGCGAGGATGAGATCCGGGATCTGACTCGGGTCGGCGAACATGGCACTCACGGCTTTGCTGCCCTCCGAACGGAGGAGCAGCAGGGCGACGAGACTGATGCTTAAAAATTTAAGGACCGATTTCAGGAACTCGACCTGACCCGACTTTCCGAAGATTCGTCCCCAGCCCGCCGCCGGCGAGACGCGCGACCATTGCGGGCGGATGCGCTCGCCCACGAAGCTCGGCACGTTCTGGACGAGGGCGGAGACGAGGCCGCAGAGGCCGAGGATCAGCACGACCGGGATCAGAAAGCGCGCGGCCGCGATCGCGGTTCCTTCGAGGATGCGGGCGACGTCCTGATTGTTCTCCAGGGCGAAGTCGCGGGGATGGTCGAGGAAGGGCGCGAGCGCCTGCATCAGCGGGGTGACCGCGTCGCGCACCACGAAGCTGAGGGCGATGAGCAGGCCGAGGATCGAGGCGAAGACCGGCGCCTCGCGGGAGAACGGGACGTCGCCCTTCTCGACCGCCTCGCGGATCTTCCGCTCGGAGGCGGCTTCGGTCTTGCTCTCCTGATCGTCGGACATCGCGCGCGCCGGGCCGGGCCGCCGTCCCTAGCGGACGAGGGCTTCGGCCTCGTCCCCGGCGTTGATCTCCAGTTCGCCGCGCCCGGCCATCTCGAGGGCGAGGTCGGTGATGCTGCGGCGCGCCTCGGTCACGTCCTTCTGGGCCGCCGGCTCGCCGCCGTTCAGCTCGTGCTCGACCATCCGGCGCACGCGGGCGGACAGCGCGCTCAGGATGACGCCGCGGAACTCCGCGTCGGTGCCCTTGAGGGCCAGGACCAGCCGGTCGTTCGGCACGGCGTCGAACAGGGTCGTGCGGGCGCGGGGCTGGAGCTTGACGATGTCGTCGAAGGTGAAGAGCAGCCCCTTCAGGATCTCCACCGATTTCGGGCGCGATTCCGACAGGCTGGTCAGCACCTCGTCGATCTGGGTGCGCTCCATCTTGTTGATGATGTCGGCCATCTTGGCGTGGGTGTCGGCCCCCGAATTGCGGGCGCCGCTGGCGAGGAGGTCCTCGTGGAGGGCCTGCTCGACGGTGGCGATCACCGCGTCGCAGACCGGCTTGAAGCTGAGCATCCGCCGCATCACCGTGTTGCGGGTCGGCTGGGGCAGGTGGGCCATCACCTTGGCGGCCGCCGCCGGCTTGAGGCGCGACAGCACGAGGGCCGCCGTCTGCGGGTGCTCCTTGACGAGGTAGCTCGCGATCACACCCTCCGAGACCGTGGTCAGGCGCTCCCAGACCGAGCGCGTGGTATCGCCCCGCACGTCGGCCAGGATGTCGGCGACCTGGTCGGCGGGCAGCAGGCCGGTGAGCAGCTTCTCCACCTCCGCGGCCGTGCCGACGAGGCGGCCGTCGGCGGCGAATTCGTGCGAGAACATCTCGACGATGTCGTCGAGCTGGTGGGCGCTGACGGTGCCGAGCTGCGTCGCCGAGCGCGTGATGCGCTTGATCTCCTCGGAGTCGAAGTACTTCAGCAGGCGGCCGGCGGCCGGCTTGCCCATGGCGAGCAAGAGGGCCGCGACCTCGTCCACGGGGTTGAGGTGCCGGTGGACGCCCTGCGCCCGGTGGGGGATCGGCACGCTCGCCACGGGTCCGCCCTCAGCCGTTCTGGCCGGCATCGGCCGGACCCACGATCTCGGTCAGGGAGACGCCGAAGCGGGAATTGTCCTCCTCGACCACGACGATCTCGCCCCGGGCCACGACCCGGCCGTTGACCGTGACGTCGACGGGCTCCCCGACCCGGTGGTCGAGGGGCACGATGGCGCCGCGTCCGAGCTTCATCAGGTTGGCCACCGGCATCGTCGCCGAGCCGAGCACCACCTGGATCAGCACCGGGATGCGCAGGATCGAATCGAGGTTGCGGCCGTCGCCGATCCGCGCCTCCGCGCCCTCCTGTCCCGCGGCGCCGGCGGGCGAGGCGGTCGGCGAGACGGTCGGAAAGACCGGGGCGGTGCCGGCGGACGCGAGGTCCGCATCGTCGAAGGGGCTGTTGCTCATCGTCCGCTCGTCAGGGGCTGCAATCGAACGTCAGGGAGGAGTCGGCCGGCAGCGGAGGGAAAAGGATCGGGGAAAGTCGGGCGGGGCGCAAGCGGATCGGCGCGCCTCAGCCGCGCTGGATGCCCTGCGCGGCCACTTGCGGCCCGCGTGTGGCCGAAGCATCGCGCCGGGCGGCCTCCAACTCCGCGAGGAGGTGGCGCGCCTCGCCGAGGCGCTGGTCCAGCGCCTCCAGGATCTCGCGGCCCTCGGTGCTGAAGCTGCGCACCGCGTCGCCGGCCTGGGCCAGGGCGTGGCCGGACTGCGTCAGGATGCGGCCGTACTCGGCCTGGGTCCGGTCGAGGCGCTTCAGCTTGAGGTACATCGGCACCACGCAGGCGCTCGTGGCCACGAGGGCCACGAGGAGGATGGTGTCAACCCACGGTGTCATCGGTCGTGCCTTCCTTGTCCTGTGCGATGGCCTCGTCGACCCGCAGCACGTAGGAGCCCTGCGCCTGGCCCATGTGGCACCAGAACAGCGGCCGGTCGTTGCCCTCGAGCTTCACCCGCGTGGACGGCGTCGCGTCGAGGCCGATGATCTGGCCGACCTTGAGCTCGGCGATCTCGCCCAGCGTCAGCAGGCGCTCCTCGAGCACCGCCCGCAGGGTGACCTCCGCCTTCTGCACCTCGGCGGCGATCTGCTGCGTCCATTTCGGGTCGCGGGCGGCGGTGTCGCCCGTGAGCACCTTCGACAGGGCCGGGCGCATCGGGTTGACCACCGACTGGGGCAGGATGAGGAACATCTCGCCGCTGCGGTTCAGCGCCTGGATGGCGAACTTGGCCTCCACGGCCTTGTTGTTGCGTCCGCCGATCACCGCGAATTCCATCCGGGTCTCGGTCCGCTCCAGGCGGAACGGCGTCGCCGAGACCAGGGAGAACGAGGATTCGAGCGCCCGGCCGACCTGTTCGAGGATGGTCTGGGCGAGGCGGATCTCGAGGCCCGAGAAGGCGCGCTCGTCCTCGACCGGCGGCTCCGCCCCGTCGGCCCCGAACAGGGCCTCCACCATGGTGAACAGGAAGTCCCGGTCGAGGCCGACGAGGATGTGGCTGTCCCATTCGGGGGCGTGGAAGATGCCCGCCACCGCGTTGTTCTCGTAGGCGTCGAGCATCTCGCCGAAGCGGCCGCTCCCGAAGCCGCCGAAGGAGAAGTAGACCGGCGAGGCGACCAGCGGCTTGAGGTTGTCCGAGCAGGCCGAGGTGAGCCGGTCGAACACCACGTTCAGCATCGGCATGCGGTCGAGGGACAGACCCCCGGCCTCGATCAGGCGGGCGCGGATGTCGGCGGCGTTCCCGGCGGGTCCGTCCATGCTCAGGCGGCCTCTCGCTGCGCGCCGCCGTTGACGGTGGCGTTCTCGACCTCGTCGATGGTCGGCCGGTCACCGAGGGAGATGCCCTTGCGGCCGTGCTCGACGGCGATCTGCGGCACGGCTCCGCTCATGTAGGCGATCAGGCTCTGCTTCACGATGATGTAGACGTGGTTCTGCTTCTCGCGGATGGTCTTGATCTTGATCGCGAAGGGCGCGAGCACGCCGTAGGACATGAACACGCCGAAGAATGTCCCCACGAGTGCGGCGCCGATGAGGCCGCCGAGGATCTGCGGCGACTGGTCCAGGGCGCCCATCGCCTTCACGATGCCGAGCACCGCCGCCACGATGCCCAGCGCCGGCATCGCCTCGGCTACCGTGGTCACGGCGCCGTAGGGCTTGAGGCGGTCCTTGCGGTAGCCGCTGATCTCCTCGTCCATCAGCGCCTCGATCTCGTGGGCGCGGGCGTTGCCGATCAGGATCAGCCGGGCGTAGTCGCAGATGAACAGAACGAGGTCGGCGTTCTTGGCGACGTCCGGATAGGCCTTGAAGATCTCGGAATTGGCCGGGTCGTCGAGGTGCGGCTCGACCTCGTTGCGGGGCTTGGTCTTCAGCTCGCGCATCAGGGCGTGCAGCAGGCCGAGCAGCGCGAGGTAGTCCTTGCGCTTGGGCACCTTGCCGGTGAGGGCGTCCATGCTCGCCTTGCCCGTATCGACCACCGTCTTCATCGGGTTGGCCATGACGAAGGTGCCGGCGCCCATCCCGCCGATGATGACGAACTCCCAGGGCTGCCAGAGCACGACGAGGTGGCCGCCCATGGCGACGAAGCCGCCGAGCATGCAGCCGATTGCGATGACGAGGCCGATCAGAACGCCCAAGGCTCAACGCCTCCAATGGGGGTGAGGAATCCGATGCAGCGGACCTACGCAGGATGGCTTGCGCGGGGCTGGACGGCCGTTCGGGCGCAGAACGCACCGGCGGCGGCCTCCGCGCGTTAGGCAGGGAGCCGACCCCGCAACGCGAGACCGCCATGAGCAGCACCCCGTCCGACAACGACCACGAGCCGGCCACCGTCAACGTCTCGGAGCCCTGGACCCTGGCCTACTGGGCCCGCCGCTTCGAGGTGCCGCGCGAGGCGGTCGAGGCCGCCGTCGCGGCGGTCGGTCACGAACCCGCGAAGGTCGCCGCACAGCTCGGCCGGCCCTGGCCCTTCGAGGGCAGCGGGATCGTGTGAGGCCCGCGCCTCAGCGGCGCCCGGTGGAGCCGAAGCCGCCGGTGCCGCGTGCGCCGGCCTCCGTTCGCGGGGCCGCGTCGGAGCCGTCGCGGATCGTGAACGTCGGCCGGGTGACGCGGGTGAAGACGAGCTGGGCGATGCGGTCGCCGGGCGCGATGCGCAGGGCGGATCCGCCGGGGTTGCGGTTCCAGGCCGAGATCAGCAGCGGACCCGCGTAGTCGGCGTCGATCACGCCGGTGCCGTTGCCGAGGACGAGCCCCTCGCGATGGCCGAGCCCGGAGCGCGGGAAGACGAGCCCGCACCAGGCCGGGTCGCGGATCGCCAGGCGGAAGCCGGCCGGGATCAGGGCCGGCGGCCCCTGGGGCGGCAGATCCAGCGCCTCGTCGAGGCAGGCATGGAGGTCGAGGCCCGCGGCCTCGGCCGAGCCCCAGCGGGGAAAGCCCCAGCCGGAGAGGCGGGCGTCGAGGAGGTCGATCTCGACGGCGAGGTCGGGAGTCACGGCGTCCGGGCCGCGACGGCCTCGGCCAGGGCCACGGTGCGGCTCGCCTCGGCCGCGTGCAGGCGCTCCACCATCTTGCCGTCGAGGCCGATGACGCCGCGGTTGCGGTTCTCCGGCTCGGCGAAGGCCGCGAGCACGCGCCGGGCCCAGGCGACCTCGTCCGCGCTCGGGCCGAAGGCGGCGTTGGCCGGGGCGATCTGGTCGGGGTGGGTCAGCATCTTGCCGTCGAAGCCGCAATCGCGCCCCTGCGCGCACTCGGCCGCGAAGCCCGTCGCATCGCGAAAATCGTTGTAGATGCCGTCGACGGCGTCGATCTCGTAGGCGCGGGCGGCCGCGATCACGCTCATCAGCCAGGGCATCAGGGCCGGCCGGCCCGGCACGCCGAGGCGCAGCCGGCTGGCCTTGGCGAGGTCGTTCGGCCCGACCATGAGGCAGGCGAGGCGGGTGTCGACGTCCCGGGCCGAGCTCGCGATCTCGGCGAGGTGCAGGATCGCCATCGGGCTCTCGATCATCGCCCAGGTCCGGGTCCGGTCCGGCGCCCCGAGGCGGCGCAGGCGCGAGCCCACCGCCACCAGGGCGTCGGCGCCCGTCACCTTCGGCACCACGATGGCGTCGGGCCCGGCCGGCGCGATGGCGGCCAGATCCGCCTCGCCGTAGGGCGTGTCGAGGGCGTTGATCCGGACCACGACCTCGCGCGGGCCGAAGCCGCCCTCGGACACCGCCCGGGCGACGGCCTCCCGCGTCGCGGCGCGGGTCTCGGGCGCGACCCCGTCCTCGAGGTCGATCATCACCACGTCGGCGGGGAGGGTGCGGGCCTTCTCCAGCAGGCGCGGGTTCGATCCCGGCATCGCCAGGACGCTGCGGCGCGGGCGGATCTCGGTCATGGCGCATCCCTTGGCTGAGAGAGTCGGGCGCCGCACGACCGCACCCGGCAGCGGGGCCGTCCCGGTCCCGGGCGGACGCGACTCACCCTCGGACCCGGCGATAGCCTCCCGCGGATTCCGATTCAAGGCGCGGGTCTTGCCTGCACCTGGGCGCCGGTTCCCGTCCGGCCATCCCCGGCAAACTGCTCAGATCGCGCCCGGTCGCCCTGGGGCACGGCCGTATGTCATCGAACTGTCGCGCAATCGTCATACCGCCTTGGTCCAACCCGCCGTATGGCGCGGTGCACAACGGCGCGGGGGCTGCGGCTCCCCGTGCCGATGCACGCTCCCCCAGGAGACCAGCACATGAAATTCACGACCCTCGCCGCCCTCGTGGGCCTCGGCCTCGCCACCCTCGCGCCGGCCCAGGCGGCCGACATCACCGGAGCCGGCGCGACCTTCCCGTTCCCGGTCTACTCGAAGTGGGCCGAAGCCTACCGCAAGGACAGCGGCATGGGCCTCAACTACCAGTCGATCGGCTCGGGCGGCGGCATCAAGCAGATCCAGGCCAAGACCGTCGATTTCGGCGCCACCGACGCGCCGCTCAAGGGCCCGGCCCTGGAGAAGGACGGCCTCGTCCAGTTCCCCACCGTCATGGGCGGCGTCGTCACCGTGGTGAACATCCCGGGCGTCGAGCCGGGCAAGCTCAAGCTCACGGGCGAGATCATCGCCGAGATCTACGCCGGCAAGATCGCCAAGTGGTCCGACGCCAAGATCGCCAAGCTCAACGAGGGCCTGAAGCTCCCCGACGCCAACATCACCCCAGTCTACCGCTCGGACGCCTCCGGCACGACCAACATCTTCACCACCTACCTCTCCCAGGTTTCCGAGCCCTGGAAGAAGGAGTTCGGCGCGGCCACCACGGTCAGCTGGCCGGTGGGCCAGGGCGGCAAGGGCAACGAGGGCGTCACCGCCACCGTCAAGCAGGTCCCCAACGCCATCGGCTACGTCGAGTCCGCCTACGCCAAGCAGAACAAGCTCAGCCACACCCTAATCCAGAACAAGGCCGGCAAGTTCCCGCAGCCCGACGACAAGGCCTTCCAGGCCGCCGCCGCCAGCGCCGACTGGAAGTCCGCCCCCGGCTTCGGCATCTCGCTGACCGACCAGGCCGGTGAGAACGCCTGGCCGATCACCGCCGCCACCTTCATCCTCGTCCACAAGGACCCGGCCGACGCGGCCAAGACCGCCGACGTGCTGAAGTTCTTCGACTGGGCCTACAAGAACGGCGACAAGCTCGCCACCGACCTCGACTACGTGCCGCTGCCCGACGCCGTCGTCGGCCAGATCCACGACGCGTGGAAGGAGATCAAGGGCAAGGACGGCAAGCCCGTCTTCAACATGTGAGCCGATCCCTCGCGGGCCTCCGGCCCGCGAGACCCCGGGGGCGAGCCACCGCGCCCCCGCGACCGCGACGGACGAGACCGGCGCCACGGCGCCGGTCTCCCCTCGCCACCCCCTTTGGCAACGATCCGGTGATCCCCCCCTCGCGCCGGCGACCGGCGCAGGGTAGGACGCCGCCCGGTGAAGAGAAGACATTCGGATGGCCGCCTTGACTGACCAGATCGCCCTGACGCGCGACCGCGCCTCGGCCCGGAAGACGCCCGGCGGACTCGGCGACAGCCTGTTCCGCGCGGCCTCCTACGGCTCGGCGCTCCTGGTGCTGTTCGTGCTCGCCGGCATCCTCGGCTCCATCGCCTACGGCGCCTGGCCGGCCTTCAACGAGTTCGGCTTCGGCTTCATCACCTCCAGCGCCTGGAACATCGGGCAGGAGCAGTACGGGGCCTTCGTGGCCATCGTCGGCACCCTGGCCTCCGCCTTCCTCGCCCTGCTCATCGGCGTGCCGCTCTCCCTGGGCATCGCCGTCTATCTGACGCAGCTCTGCCCCGGCTGGGCGCGCAAGCCGGTCTCGATGACCATCGAGCTCCTCGCTTCGGTGCCGAGCATCATCTACGGCATGTGGGGCCTGTTCGTGTTCGCGCCGCTCTTCGCCCGCTTCGTGCAGGTGCCGGTCTCGAACGTGGTCGAGGGCATGCCGATCGTCGGCACCCTCTTCTACGCCCGCGTCCCCTCGGGCGTCGGCATCCTCACCGCCGGCATCATCCTGGCGATCATGATCGTGCCCTTCGTGGCCTCGATCACCCGCGACATGCTCGACCAGATCCCGACCGTGCTGCGCGAGAGCGCCTACGGCATCGGATGCACCACCTGGGAGGTGGTGCGCCACGTCCTGGTGCCCCAGGCCTCGGTCTCGATCATCGGCGCGATCATGCTCGGCCTCGGCCGGGCGCTCGGCGAGACCATGGCGGTGACCTTCGTCATCGGCAACGCCAACCGGCTCTCGGGCTCGGTCTTCGACCCGGGCTCCACCATCGCGTCGCGCATCGCTAACGAGTTCAACGAGGCCGACGGCCTGCAGCTGAACTCCCTGATGGCGCTCGGCTGCATCCTGTTCGTGATCACCTTCTTCGTCCTGATCATCGCCCGCATCCTCACCCGCCGCGCCAAGGTCGCCTGAGGCCGCATCGCCCCGGCCCGCCTCGAGACGTCAGGAACCCATCATGGACGCCGCCAACCCCCTCGCCACCACCGCCGCGCCGGCCCGGATCAGCCGGGTCCGCCCCGGCCGCCGGATCGCCGACAAGACCCTGATCCTGGCGAGCACGCTCGCCACCCTGATCGGCATCGTCGTCCTCGGCTCGATCCTGTTCATGCTGGTGGTCGAGGGCATCAAGGGCTTCTCGCCGACCCTCTTCACCGAGCCGACGCCGGGCCCCGGCTCCGAGGGCGGCGGCATCGCCAACGCGATCCTGGGCAGCCTGGTGCTGACCTTCCTGGGCATCCTGGTGGCGACCCCGGTCGGCGTGATGGCCGGCACCTTCCTGGCCGAGTACGGCCGCAACTCGAAGCTCGCCGACGTCATCCGGTTCCTCAACGACATCCTGCTCTCGGCGCCCTCGATCCTCATCGGCCTGTTCGTCTACACGCTGATGGTGCGCCCGATGGGCTCCTATTCCGGCTGGGCCGGCGCGGTGGCGCTCGCCATCATCGCCACCCCGGTCATCGTGCGCACCACCGAGGACATGCTGCGCCTCGTGCCCTCGACCCTGCGCGAGGCCGGCGCGGCCCTGGGCGCCCCGCCCTCCATCGTGATCAAGAGCATCACCTGGCGGGGGGCCAGCGCCGGCATCGTCACCGGCATCATCCTGGCGCTCGCCCGCATCGCCGGCGAGACCGCGCCGCTGCTCTTCACCGCGCTCAACAACAACAGCTGGTTCCGCTCCGACCTGATGGGCGGCATCCCGAACCTTCCGGTGATGATCTACCAGTTCGCGCTCTCGCCCTACCCGAACTGGCAGCAGCTCGCCTGGGCCGGCGCCCTCCTCATCACCGTCACGATCCTCGCCCTCTCGATCGTGGCCCGATTCGTGATCAAGACCGAGCGCTCGCGCTGATCTCCGGCGCGCCGCACCTCCCCGCATTCCGACCGACAGGATCTTGAACCGATGAACGCCGCCCCCGGGATCACGTCCGCGCAGCTCACCGGACGCCACAAGGCCGACGAATCCTCACCGGTCCGCATCGCCGTGAAGGACCTGAACTTCTACTATGGCAGCTTCCATGGCCTGAAGTCGGTCAACCTCAACTTCCACGACCGCCAGGTCACGGCGCTGATCGGCCCCTCGGGCTGCGGGAAGTCGACCCTGCTGCGCACCTTCAACCGGATCTACAGCCTGTATCCGGACCAGCGCGCGGAGGG
Organism: Methylobacterium sp. Leaf104; assembly: GCF_001422885.1. Taxonomy (GTDB): domain Bacteria; phylum Pseudomonadota; class Alphaproteobacteria; order Rhizobiales; family Beijerinckiaceae; genus Methylobacterium. The sequence continues at coordinate 142,669 of NZ_LMMZ01000040.1, forward strand.
CGAGATCCTCCTCGACGGGCAGAACGTCCTCGATTCCAAGGTCGACCTCAACGAGCTGCGCTCGCGCATCGGCATGGTGTTCCAGAAGCCGACCCCGTTCCCGATGTCGATCTACGACAACGTCGCCTTCGGCCTGCGCCTCTACGAGAAGCTGCCCAAGGCCGACCTCGACGTGCGCGTCGAGGAATCCCTGCGCAAGGCCGCCCTCTGGGACGAGGTGAAGGACAAGCTCAAGCAGTCCGGCATGGGCCTCTCGGGCGGCCAGCAGCAGCGCCTCTGCATCGCCCGCACGGTGGCCCAGCGTCCCGAGGTGATCCTGTTCGACGAGCCGACCTCGGCCCTCGACCCGATCTCCACCGGCCGCATCGAGGAGCTGATCGAGCAGCTGCGCTCGGAATTCACCATCGTGATCGTCACGCACAACATGCAGCAGGCCGCGCGCATCTCGCAGTTCACCGCCTTCATGTACCTCGGCGAGCTGGTGGAATTCGGCCCGACGACGCGCATCTTCATGAATCCGGAGAAGCGCCAGACCCAGGACTACATCACCGGCCGCTTCGGCTGATCCTCGGCAGGCCGGAACCGACCCGCGCGGGCCGGTGGCGGCCCGCGCCAGACACCATCAGGGCGGGCACCGGACAGGAGGCCCGATCGAGGAGCACACCCATGCCCGACCACATCGTCACCTCCTACGACACCGACCTCGAAGATCTGCGCCGCTCGATCTCCGAGATGGGCGGCATCGCCGAGAAGATGATGACCGAGGCCGGAGAGGCCCTGGTGCGCCGGGATTCGCCCCTGGCCCAGGCGGTGATTTCCGCCGATACCCGCCTCGACACCCTCCAGCGCGAGATCGAGGAGCGGGCGATCCTGCTCATCGCCCGGCGCCAGCCCCTGGCGATCGACCTGCGCGAGACCGTGACGGCGATCCGCGTCTCGAACGACATCGAGCGCATCGGGGATCTGGCCAAGAACGTCGCCAAGCGCGTGGTCGCGATCGCCGACCAGATCCAGCCGCAGAAGATCGTCATCGGCGTCCAGCACATGAGCGACCTGGTGCAGGAGCAGCTCAAGGACGTCCTCGACGCCTATGCCAGCCGGGACATCAAGGCCGCCCTCGACGTGTGGGAGCGCGACGACGCCATCGACGCGCTCTACAACTCGCTGTTCCGCGAACTCCTGACCTACATGATGGAGGATCCGCGCAACATCTCGTTCTGCACGCACCTCCTGTTCGTGGCCAAGAACATCGAGCGCATCGGCGACCACACCACCAACATCGCCGAGACGATCCACTACCTCGTCACCGGCGAGAACCTCCTGGCCGAGCGCGAGCGCCCGAAGAACGACGCCTCCAACTACGCCACCGTGGACATGCCCGGCGCGGCCTGAACCCGTGCCGGTCTGATCGAAAGCGCACGATGAGTACGCGTATCCTGATCGTCGAGGACGAGGAGGCCCTGACCCTCCTCCTCCGCTACAACCTCGAGGCCGAGGGATTCATCGTCGACTCGGCCGCGCGCGGCGACGAGGCGGACCTGCGCCTGCAGGAGCAGGTCCCCGATCTCGTGCTGCTCGACTGGATGCTGCCGGCCCTGTCGGGCATCGAGCTCTGCCGCCGCATCCGCGCCCGGCGCGAGACCGAGCGGCTGCCGGTGATCATGCTCACCGCCCGCGGCGAGGAGGGCGACCGCATCCGCGGCCTCGGCACGGGGGCGGACGACTACATCGTGAAGCCGTTCTCGGTGCCCGAGCTCCTCGCCCGGGTCCGTGCCCTCCTGCGCCGGGCCAAGCCCGCCCATGTCGCCAACCTGCTGGTGGCCGGCGACATCGAGCTCGACCGGGTCAGCCACCGCATCCGCCGGGAAGGCCGCGAGATCCATCTCGGGCCGACGGAGTTCAAGCTCCTCGAATTCCTGATGCAGAGCCCCGGCCGGGTGTTCTCCCGCGAGCAACTCCTCGACGGCGTCTGGGGCCACGACGTCTATATCGACGAGCGCACGGTCGACGTCCATGTCGGGCGCCTGCGCAAGGCCCTCAACCGCCCGCGCCAGAGCGACCCGATCCGCACCGTGCGCGGCTCGGGCTACTCCTTCGACGAGATGTTCGAGGCGGAGGCCGAGTAGCTCAGCCGAGTAACTCGACCGAAGAGCCGGCCCCGAACGGCCGATTGCAGTCGGCGCCCGGGTTCGCCCTCAGGCGAACAGCATCGTGTCGGTGGGCAGGTGGACGGTGAAGCCCTTGCCCTCGTCGACCCAGTTCGGGCCGGCGGCGCCGTGGTTGATGCCGTTGGCCTCCTCGGCACTGCCGGCGAAGTGATGCTGGCCGGTCTGGGTGTTGTAGAAGCGCTCCAGAGTCAGTCCGCCCGACGCACTCGCATCCGCATAGGCCTCGAAGGCCACGCCCTCGTACTTGTAGCTCGGCGCGGTCTTCAGGACCTGGTCGCGCTCGGCGACGCTCGTCGTGAAGAAGTGGGCGTTCGAGACCGTGTCGAAGAACCGGAACACGTCGACGGTGTCGGCGCCCTTGGCCGGAGTCGCCCACGGGGTGCCCTCGTAGGTGAACCACGGCAGCGTCTGCTGGATCTGCAGCTTCTCCGCTGTGCTCGTCGTATAGAAGTGATCGCCCGTATGCGTGTCGTAGAAGCGGTACACCGCCGTGACGGCGCTGGTGACGGGGCTGGCGGTGACGGGGGCCGCCGGGGTCGCCGGGGTCGCGACGACCACCGCCGGGGCGCTCGGCGCGCCGTAGAGAGCCTGGATGCCCGCGATGTCGCCGGCGCCGAGGGTGGTGATGGCGGGATTGAGGACCGCGTTCATCACCTCGGGCTTGGCATTGTAATGGTCGAGCCCGAGGGCGTGGCCGATCTCGTGCAGGGCGACGACGGCGAGGTCGACGTTCTGGTTGCTGATCACGCGGGCGCCGGAGGCGTGCCAGCCCTCGCCGGTGTCGAAGGTCACGGCGGCGGATTGCATGCGCTGGCCGCTGTAGGAATAGTTGGCGTAGCCCAGGGTGTTGCCGAGGCCGTCGATGCCGCCGAGGGTGAAGTCGATCTGAGCGGTCGCCGTCGAGGCGACTTGCTGGAACGCGATGTTCGCGGCGGCGGCCCAGGTCGCGAAGGCGCCCTGGAGGATGCCGAGGAAGGTGGTCGGGATCGTGCCGTCGACGGCCCAGGTCACGGTGCCACCGCCCGTTCCCGCCGCGCCCGCGCCCCAGCGCGGACCCTCCAGCGCATAATCCCCCATCGGCTCCCCTCCCGTCCGTTCGGGCCAGGGTCGGTCGGAGAGCTTACGATTGCCTTAACCGCACCCGCCGGTGCAGTCCCTCACACGATGCTGCGGACGACGCCGCCATCGACGCGAAGCGCCGCGCCGCTGGTGGCGCTGGCGGCCGGGCTGCAGATGTAGGCGACCATGCTGGCGACCTCCTCGACGGTGGCGAGGCGGCCGATCAGCGAGGTCGGGCGGTGCTCGGCGACGAAGGCGCGGCCCGCGGCGTCGAGGTCGACCTCGCCTCCCGTTCCCGCCTGACCCTGCGCCATGCTCTTCATGAACTCGGCCACGCCCTCCGACAGGGTCGGGCCCGGCAGCACGCTGTTCACGGTGACGCCGCTGCCGGACACGGTCTCGGCGAGGCCGCGGGCGACGGCGAGCTGCGCGGTCTTCGTCATTCCGTAATGGACCATCTCCACCGGGATGTTCACGCCGGATTCGGAGGAGATGAAGACCACACGGCCCCAGCCGCGCGCCACCATGCCGGGGGTGTAGGCCCGCGACAGGCGTACGCCGCTCATCACGTTGGTGTCGAAGAAGCGATGCCAGTCCTCGTCCGGGATCTCGAAGAAGGGCTTGGGCTCGAAGATGCCGGTGTTGTTCACGAGGATGTCGACGTCCGGCAGACCCGAGACCACGCGGGCCGCGCCGTCCGGGTTGGCGACGTCGCCGGGCGCTCCGATGAAGCCGGCATGGCCGGTCTCCCGCTTCAGGCGCTCGACGGCGTCGCGGACGCGGTCCTGGGTGCGCCCGTTGATCGCCACGTTGGCCCCGAGTTCGCCCAGCGCCTTGGCGATGGCGTAGCCGATGCCGCTGGTGGATCCGCTGACGAGGGCGCGCTTGCCGGACAGGTCGAGATGCATGGGATCGTCCTTCGTGAGGGTCTCGGCCCCCGTGCGGCCTGTGCCCGCCCACGGGCCGGGGCCATGGGTGGCCTTCGTGCGGATCAACGCGCGGGACGGGTCCTGGTGCGATCACCCGCCGCTTCAGCCCTCCGGCCGCCGCCGCAGGACGCTCGTCACCGCGCCGAGGCTCGCGAGACCGACGGCGCACCACAGGGTCGCGGCCACCGGGCCGGCCGGCGCGCTTCCGTGGTGCAGCCCGAAGATCACCGCCACCAGGGCGGCGCCGAAGGACTGGCCGGTGAGGCGCGCGGTGGATTGCATGCCGCTCGCCCCGCCGCTGCGGTCGCGCGGGGCGCTGGTGATGATGACCTTGTTGTTGGGGGACTGGAACAGGCCGAAGCCGAGGCCGCACAGCGTGAGGCGCCAGGCGATGTCGAGGTGCGAGGCGCCCTCGGGCAGCAGCGCGGTCGCCGCGAGGCCGGTGGCCATCAGGGCGAGGCCGAGGCCGCCGAGCAGCCCCGGGGCGTAGCGGTCGGCGAGGCGCCCCGAGATCGGCGCCATCAGGGCGATGGCGATCGGCCACGGCGTCATCAGGAAGCCGGTCTGCGTCTCGGAGAGGTGCAGCACGTCCTGGAAGTAGAAGGGCAGGGCGACGTAGGCCATCATCTGCGCCGAGAAGGAGGCGATCGAGCTCGCCATCGACAGCGCGAAGGCCGGGATCCGCAGGAGGTCGACGGGCAGGAGCGGGCGCGCCATCCGGGTCTGCGTCCAGACGAAGACCGCGCCGATCGCCAGAGCCGCACCGATCTCCGCCAGCGCCACCCCCCGCGTCGCCGGGTCGCCGAGGCCGTCGACGCCGATGATGAGGAGCCCGAAGGTCAGGGCGTTGAGGACGGCGCTGCGGAGGTCGAAGCGCCCGCCGCTCCGGGGCGTCACCGGGAGGGTGCGGGCGCCCACCGTCAGCGCGACGAGACCCACCGGCAGGTTGACGAGGAACAGCCAGGGCCAGGTCGCCACGGACAGGATCGCGGCCGCCACCGTCGGCCCTGCGGCGGAGGCCATCGCCACCACGAGGGCGACGTTGCCGACGCCGCGCCCGATCAGCCGGTGCGGGTAGATGAAGCGCACCAGGGCGATGTTCACGCTCATGATCCCGGCCGCCCCCAGTCCCTGGGCGATCCGCGCCGCCACCAGCCAGTCGAGGGTGGGGGCGAAGGCGCAGGCCACCGAGGCCGCCGTGAACAGGACGAGGCCGGTGAGATAGACCCGTCGATAGCCGAGGATGTCGCCGAGGGACGCGAGCGGGAGCAGCGCGGCCGTCACCGCGATCTGGAAGCTGTTGGTCACGAAGATCGCCGCGGAGGGCTCGACCGCGAGATCCTTGGCGATCACCGGCAGGGCGACGTTGACGATCGCTCCGTCGAGCACCGCCATGGTCATGGCGAGGCCGATCGCCAGGAGCGCCAGCATGCGCTCGCGCACCGGCAATCCGTCCGTCACGGGCTCTGCCGCGGCGCTGGGGGCATGCTTCGTCATGGGCGGACCCGTGGGACGCTGCGGCGGGTTTCGCAAGGGCCGGCGCGACTCGGCGTGTCCTTTGTCACCTCGATCCGGCGGTCCGCGGCCGGAACCTGCGCTATGTCGAACGGGACGCGCCCGACCGCGCGCCGCTGCCGGGAACCCACATGGACGCGCTCCTCAAGATCTCCGCCCTCCTGCTGGCGGCCCAGATGTCCCTGGCGCCGGTCTCCGCCCAGACCGCCGGGACGGACGCCGCACCCCTCGGCATCGGGCTCGAGGGCTTCGCCTATCCCTATCCGGTCTTCTTCCTCGAGCGGATGCGCGACGGCGAGCGCCAGCGCCTCGCCTACATGGACGTGGCCGCCGAGGGCCAGGCCAACGGGCGCACCGTCCTCCTCCTGCACGGGCGCAATTTCCCGTCGAGCTACTGGCAGCCGGTGATCCAGGCGCTCACCCGCGCGGGCTACCGCGTGGTCGCTCCGGACCAGCTCGGCTTCGGCAAGTCGGCCAAGCCCGTGGGGGCCTACACCTTCGACGCGATGGCGGCCGACACCGTGGCGCTGCTCGATTCCCTGAGCCTGCCGCGGGTCGACGTGGTGGCCCATTCCATGGGCGGCATGCTGGCGGTGCGCCTGACCCGCAACGCCCCGACGCGGGTCAACAGCCTCGTGCTCGAAGCACCGATCGGCCTGGAGGATTACCGGTTCACGGTGCCGCCGGTCTCCGACGCCACCCTGCTGCGCCTGGAGGGCGACGCCACCGCGGAGTCCTACCGGCGCCAGCTCGTGACCAACTACGCCCTGTCGCTGCCGGCCTCGGCCATCGAGCCCTTCGTGTCCCTGCGCGAGCGGGTGAAGGGCTCGGGCGAGTATCCGCGCTGGCTCCAGTCCTTCGTCAATTCCTACCAGGCGATCTGGGGCCAGCCGGTGGTGCACGAGCTCCCGCTGATCCCGGTCCCGACGCTCTTCGTCATGGGCGAGAACGACCACAACGCGCCCGGCAAGCCCTTCGCGCCGGAAGCCCTGCGGGCGGGAATGGGACGCAATGCCGAGCATGCGCGGACGCTGGCCGGCCAGATGCCGAGCGGCCGCGCCGTGGTCCTTCCGGGCATCGGCCACCTCGTCCACATGGAGGCGACGGACCAGTTCAACCGCCTGACGCTCGAATTCCTCGACGGGCAATGAGCGCCGGGCCACCGCAACGGGAGACACGTCATGGGCATGGATGTCGGGATGATCGGCCTCGGCCGGATGGGCCGCGGCATGGCGGCGAGCCTGGTCCGGGCCGGGCACAGGGTGCGGGTCTGGAACCGCTCGGCCGGCGCGGCCGACGGGCTCGCCGGGGTGACGCCGGTGGCGCGCGCCGCCGAGGCCTTCGCGGGGGATGCGGCGATCACCATGCTGGCCGACGACGCGGCCCTGCGCGCGGTGATCGTCGCGGGCGGCCTCCTCGACGGCGGGACCCGCCCGGGCCTCCACCTTTCCATGAGCACGATCTCGGTGGCCCTGGCCCAGGACCTCGCCGCGATCCACGCCCGGGCCGGCGTGCCCTACATCGCCGCCCCGGTCTTCGGACGCCCCGACGTCGCCGAGGCCGGCGCCCTGAACATCGTGGCCGCCGGAGACCCGGAGGCGGTGGCGCGGGCGCAGCCGCTCCTCGACGCGATGGGCGCCCGGACCTGGGGCTTCGGATCGGAGCCGCACCGCGCCAACGCGGTCAAGCTCGCGGGCAACTTCATGCTGATCTCGGCGATCGAGGCAATGGGGGAGGCAGCCGCCCTCGCGGAGGGGCATGGGGTGCCGGGGGCCGACCTCCTCGAGCTCCTGACCGGCACCCTGTTCGCCTCGCCGGTCTACAAGAATTACGGCGCCCTCATCGCCGCCCGGCGCTACGAACCGCCGGGATTCAACCTCAGGCTCGGCGCCAAGGATGTCGGGCTGGCGCTGGCCGCGGCCGGGGCGGCCGGCGTGCCGATGCCCTTCGCCAGCGTCCTGCGCGACAACCTGATCGAGGCGATCGGCCACGGCGATGCCGACAAGGACCTCGCGGCCCTGGCGGAGGTCGCGCGCCGGCGCGGCCGGACCGGCTGAGGCTCGAAATCTGCCCGCTCAGCGGCTGAAGACGAACAGGGACACGCCCACCACCACCGGCACCAGGGCGGCGACGCCGATGAACAGCGGCATGATCCAGCCGCTGCCGCTCTCGGGCTTGGCGGCCTCCCGCGCCTTCGGCGGCGCGGCCTCGGTCTTCCGGGCGAGCGCGATGCGGTCATGCGAGGGCGCGTTGCCGGCCGCCTCGTCGTCGGTGCCGAGCTGCGACAGGCCCGGGTCGTACTGGGCGATCTTGTCCCCGGTCCGGCCGCTGTCGATGTCCGCCTTCAGCATGGCGGTGGTCGGCCGCTCGGACTCGGACGGTGTCGCGACCGCGAGGTTGCCCGGGGTGGGGGGTGTTTCGGATCGTAGGGTCATGCGGGGGCTCCGTCGCTTGGGGCGCATCTGTGAGGGAGCAACGCGCCATGGCCTCGCCCGTTCGCCGCCCGCTCTGACGCAGGAACGCTCGATGCTTCGGAGCCCCGGACATCGCCAGGAGCCCCGCTTCGAGAAGATCCGGATGCGACTCCGGTCAGCGGCCGCCGCCTCCACCGCCGGCGCTCCCGTTCGGGATCGCGCGCTCGGGCAGGTTGGCGTTGCCGCCGGCGGCCGAATCCGTGGTGATGGTGTCGGCACCGTTCGGGCCGCGGGCGATCACCACGTCCGGATCGTTGCCGGTGGTGTTCGTCTGGCCTTCGACGATAGCGCCGCGTCCGCCGGGGCCGCGCTCGGGCGCCAACCCGGTCTGAGCCGAGGCGGACAGCCCGAAGGCCGACAGGATGAAGGCGGACGCGATCAGGGGCTTGACGAGCTTCATGAATTTTTCCGTGTCTGGGATCTGTAGCGGCAACCTGGCGTGATGCAGCCCGTTCCGAAGTAAATGTATGCGGAAGATCTCCGTGCTGATCCGTACGTTCGATCATCAGGCGTCGGAATGCTTTCGGGGAACAGTGCTGATCGGCCGAACTTCTTTAGAGGACGGAGATCTTGGAACCCCAGAGCAGGCTGCTGCAGACGAGACATCCCAGGAGAGAGTTATGCCCCACGACGAGCCGACCAAGCCCGGCGACGAGGCGACGCCCGGCGCACCGGGAACCGGCGAGAATCTCTGCCGCCGCTGCCACGGGACCGGGACCTTCGAGGCCAAGCCCTGTCCGGACTGTCAGGGCACCGGCAAGATCACCAGCGGCATCGGCGGCGGCTAGCCGGCGATGCCCCGACGCGGCGGGAAAGAATCGGAGATCGCGTCGCTCGCTTGAGTGATCGGGACCGCGATCGGTAGGCCGGCGGCGATCCGCCCAGAGTGGTCGAGCGCGCCCGTGACGACGGATGGTTTCCGGTCACAGCGTCTCCAGGTGGCACGGCGCTCCTTTGGGCTGGCGCCGCGAGGTTCCGTTCGGACCTCGCGGCGCCGGCTCATGGCGTCAGTGGAGCAGGGCGGTGAGGCCGACGGCCAGGCCGGCACCGACGATGGCGAGACCGAGCAGGACGATGCTGCTGAGCTGGTCGAGCTGATTGACCGTCTCGCCAATCTGGCCGCGGCCGTCGCCGAGGGTCTCCACGGTGGTCCGCAAGGGCGGGATCGGGATCGTGGGAGCGGGCATCGTGGGCGCGGTCATCGGGGCTTGTCCTGGCGCCCGAGGCTGCCCTGAGCGCCCGCCAGATCGGTCTTGGTGTTGGCAAGCCCGGTGGTGTTCCCGGCCGGACCCGACGCGATCGCGTCGGGCGGAATCTCGCGGTTGGCCGCGTGGTCCTGATACTGTTCGGTCTGGACCATCTTGCTGTCGAGGCCGCGCTCGTCGTTGTGACGAGACTTGTCGCGGTTGCTCAGGACCATGTTCTCTTCCAGGATCCCCTCGGGCAGGTCCGTCATCGCACCGGTGCCCGTGCCCTTGCCCTGCGCGGCCGAGCCCATCTTGTGTCGATCGGCGTTCGCCATCCTGGCGTCTCCCTGGCTGTGTGTCCGAACGGAATCCGCCTCAGTGTGAACGGGCGGCGGACTTGCTGTCCGTGTCGTGGGCATGGTGGCGGTCACGCTCGCCGCCGCCACCGGAGACGTGCGAGCGGGTGTCGTTGGCGGGGCTGCCCGGAATCGGGCCGTCCTGCCCCTGCGCCTGAGGCTTCGAGCCGTCCTGGTGGCTGCTGCCGGGGCCGCCATGGTGACGGTCGGCCGCGGGCGTCTTCTTCGAGGTGCTCATTAGCGATCCTGCTGATAGCCCTGGTTGGTGGTGTTCACCTTGGAATTGCCCGTCTGCCCGATTTTGTCCGGATCGTGCGTCTGGCCTGAGCCCTTTGGTCCGCTGGCGACGGGCGCCTCCGGCGCGCTTCCGGGACCCTTGTGAGACTGGTTGGCGGGAGGAACGGGCGGTGGCTTCGCCGTCATACCGGGCTCCTGTCAGTGATGGTGGGGAGTGAACCAACAATCTCGCCGGGTTGCGCCTGTTCCGGTTCAGTCGAAATTTGACGAAGCCAGGCTATAGATTGCGAATTTTGTCCTCGATACGCTCAGCTTCCGCCTCATTGACCTGAATCGGTCGGCCGCTGTCGTCGGGAAGACCCTCGCCGGTCTGGGCGATGGTGGTTTCGCGTGGGCACGCATTCGGACCGGTGGAGTCCGGTCGGTCGGCGGGCGGTGCGTTGGTCTCACGGTCCATAAGGGGCTCCGGGGCGGCGTTGCGATCTGGTCCGGCGGGCTTCCAGGTCAGGCGGGTCGCTCGTGCGCGCCGGGACGAGACCGACAGGAGGGCGATGCGGGCGGGGTGGAATCACCGCGGCCTGCCATCCCGGTCGGGATGGTTCGAGCGCCTAGCCCTTCGGTGTCGGGCTCGGGTCCGAGATGCGGCGCAGGTTCTCCGGTGGGGTCGCCGCTTCGACCGCCTCGACACTGGCGACCGACCCGCCCGCGATGGCATCCTGGCGCGGGAAGTCGGAGGCGATCCGCGCGGCTTCCGCCGGCCAGCCCGGATCCGATTGCAGCGTGTGCTGCAGGCGGTCCGGCAGACCGACGTCCCGGGCCTCGTCCTGGCCCAGACCCTGACCGTTGCGGTCGGTGTAGGGGTCGAAGTCGCGCAGGTTCGGACGCGAGGGGGCTTCGGACGGCTTGCGGGGGTCGTTCATCTCGGGTCTCCGGGTTCGAGAGAGGCGGATCACAGGATCCAGGGATCGAAGGACGGGCAGGATCACAGGATCGGCTTGCCGTCGGTGACCGCGATGATCACGCCGGTGACGTCGTTCGATTCCGCGCAGTCCTGCATGACATCGGGCCGGCGTTTCGGCGGTGACGCGAGGCCCCGGCAGATGACCTCGAAGTCATCGGCTTCGGGATCCGCGCTGCGTGGCAGGCGACGACCAGCGCCGGTTGTCCGGGATCTCGCCTGCCGGGATCGGTTCCGAGACGATAACCCCGGCCAGACCGCATTGTTTCGCGATTTTCCGCACCGGGCGGCATGGCGGCCCAGGGGGGCATGGCCCGGTCGCTGCCGTCCGCGCGTCGTGACGGACCGCGGCGCTAGGGAGCGTCAGGCGGCGCCGCGCGCCCAGGCCTCCCCGATCGGCCGGCCCTGCGCGGCCTGGACGGTGACCTGGTTCCGGCCATTGTGCTTGCTGCGGTAGAGCGCGGCATCGGCGCGGGTCACCAGGCCGTCGCTGGTCTCGCCCGGCCGGAGCGCGGCGACGCCGAAGGAGCAGGTCCGGGTGCCGACGACGGGCAGGGCCGTCGTCGCGATCTGCCGGCGCAGGTGCTCGGCGAGGGTGGCCGCCGCGTCGACACCGGTCCTCGGGCAGACGATCATGAACTCCTCGCCGCCCCAGCGCCCGATCGTGTCGGCCGGGCGCGCGCCCTCTGCCAGGACGGCCGCGAGGGCGACGAGCACGCGGTCGCCGATCTTGTGTCCGTGCCGGTCGTTGATCGCCTTGAAGTGGTCCACGTCGGCCAGGATCACGCAGACCTCCGTGCCGTCCGCCTCCGCTGCGGCGATCGCCGCCTCAAGGGCGGCGTCGAGCCGGCGCCGGTTGTCGAGGCCGGTGAGCAGGTCCGTGTTGGCGAGGCGCTCGAGGTCCTGGGTGCGCTCGGCGACGCGGGCCTGCAGCGAGGCGTTCATCTCGCGCAGGTCCTGCATGAGCCGGGCGTTCTCCTCGAAGGCCCGGCGCAGGCGGCGGATCATGGTGTTGAGTGCGTTCGTCAGCGCATGCAGCTCGTGGCGCCCTTCGGCCGCCAGCGTCAGGGGGCCTGCGCCCAGCGTGTCGGCATCGAGCTGGGCGAGGAAACGGCTGATCTGGGCCAGGGGCCGGCCGACCATGTGGCGGATCACCACGAAGAAGATCAGCCCGAGCACCAGGGACTTCAGCGCCGAGTTGATCAGGATCACGATGAGCGTGTTCTTCACCTGGTCGATGGCGATGGCGTCGTTCGAGTGGAGCGTCCAGGAGCCGGTCGGGTAGCGCTGCCCGTTGCGCTCGGTGTGGACCAGGGCGAAGGTGCGGCTGATGGCGCGGCCGAAGGCGGGCGTGGCCGCGGTCTCGGCGCCGTCGCGCGCCACCTGCACGGTGCGACCGTCCGGCCCGGTGATGGTCCCGAGGGCCTGGACGCGCCGGCCGTTCTCGTCACGCACCTCGACGCCGAGCACGGCGGGCAGTTCCGTCATGCCGGTGAGGATGCCGGTGAGCACCGCGGCGTTGAAGCGCCACAGGGCATCCTCGAGCCCGGGGCTGAAGGTCCGCTCCATCGCGGACAGGTCGTCCCGCAACCGGTCGCTGGCGCGCCGGTACTCGATCGCCATCTGGACCCCCGTGAGGGCGATCGCCACCATGATGTAGCAGCCGAAGATGACCCGCATCAGCCGGGTGGCGAGGGCGCGGGTCGGGATCGGCATCTCGGTGCCCCGCCCGGGGCCGGCGGACCCGGGCGTCCGGAAGCGGAAGAGCGATCTGGGCATCCGCGGCGCTACTCGCTCGACAGGAAGGACGAATCGTAGACGGCGCGAAGCTTGGGCAGGTCTTCCGGGGCGGACCAGGCCTCGATGATCCGCCGATACTCCGCCGTCGGGCGCACCTCCGACAGGACGGCGTCGATCCGGTCGATGACCGCCCGGCCCCACGGGGTGCGCGAGCACATCACCCGGCTGAACACCGGCTCCGGGTCCTCGGCCAGCGACAGCCCGACCCAGGGCCTCGGCTCGCCCAGGGCGGCGGCGTAGTAGGCCGCGATATCGGCATACTCGACGAGGTAGTCGAGCCGGCCGTTCTGGAACATGCGGAAGGCTTCGTCGAACTCGGAATGCAGCTGCGGCGCCCCGGCATCCCGGAGGATCGGGTCGATCGCGGGACCCATCGAGCGGTTGCGCAGGATGCTGGTCCGCAGGTCCGGATGCTCCGCGAGCAGGCTCCGCAGGGAGAGGGGGGCGAGGGCCTCGAAGCGGGCGCGCTGTCCCTCCCGGACCATGATGCGCAGGGGATAGAACATCCCCGTGGGGCGCGAGAAATACGCGAAGGCCTCACGCTCCGGCGTCCGCACGCCGCCGACGAAACACCAGTCCGCGCCCTGCTTCAAGGCGCTGACCACGCGGGGGAACGGCGCGTTGATCGTGTGATGGGCGTAGTCGTCGAGGCGCTTCATCAGGATGTGCCTGACGCGGTCCGCGATCCCGCCATCGGCCTGCGGGCCGTCGGTGATCATGTAGGGGGCGGCGGTGTAGAGCGTCCAGGTCACCTGCTTGCCGTGCGCTTCGGTCTTCGCGGGCGCGTCGGTCTCGGCGGGCGCTTCGCTCGCCCTGGCTCCGGCCGCCAGGGCCAGACACAGGGCGCCGGCGCCGACGAGGTGCGCCGGGCGGAAACCGCGACCGGATCGGGCGTGGCGGGACATCGGGGGCTGCTACGCAGCGCTGGCCGCGGCCGGACGGCCCGGCGCGCCGGGCATCGCGGCGACGGTGGCGCCGATGCGGGGATCGCATCGGCGATGGAGGCCTTGCGGCATGGTCGGCGTCCTGTTCTTGCTCCAAGAGTGTTGTGCACCGGAACGCTCAACAACGGGTTAATCCGGATAAGAAGGCCGGTAACTCACAACGGTAAACAAGCAGACAGTGGAGGCACGGAGGCAAGGAAATCCGATCTTTCGTAAAAATACATTGGAAAAACGGTCGTCATTTTCGGTTCGTCGTCCATTTGGCTTGTCATCGATCGCCGATGTGAGGCGATCTGCAGTAACCTGAAGCTTCGGGAACAGTGTCGATTTCGCCGTTGAGCTCGAGCAGATCCCGAATCCGCAACGGGCCGCAGGCGGCCTTGCGCGCTCGCCGGCTGGAATGCCCGCGGCGCGGTCGTGTCCCCTACGAGCACCGGCGTCTGGAACCGGCCGGGGTCTTCGACCACGACGCGCAGCACGGCGTCGGCTTCGGCACTCATCCGGTCGCACGTGATTCCCCGGGGCCGGTGGCGGATCGCGTCGTCGAAGGCCCTGGATCCGCTCCGGGGCTACGCGCCTCCTCGCGATGCGGACGACCCGGTGACCGCCAGCCCGAGGGCCGGCGGGGCCTTGCGCAACCCCAAGCGACGGCACAGGAACCCGTCTGGTCCCGCTCGTGCTTCCGAACCGTCGGGAACGTTGCGGGAGGAATCGGGACGACATGCGGGACGAGGTGCGGGACGACGCGACGCGGGTGGAGAGCCGGGACCGGGTGGGTTCGATCTGCCGCTCCCTGCGCCGGGCGATCGTCGAGCGGGCGATCATGCCCGGTGACCGGTTGCCGGAGGATGCGCTCGGCGAGCGCTTCGGCGTCAGCCGCACCATCGCGCGCCAGGCCCTCGGGCAACTGGCCGGGGAGGGGCTGGTGGAATTGCGGCGCAACCGCATCGCGGTGGTGGCGACCCCGAGCTGGGCGGAGGCGCGGGACACCTTCGACGTGCGCATCAGCCTGGAGCGCCTCGTGGTCGCGCGCCTCGCCGGGCGGCTCACGCCGGAGCAGCAGGCGGCGCTGAACGCGCATATCGGCCAGGAGGAGGCGGTCCAGGGCGGCGCGGACGGCGCCTCGATCCGGCTCGCCACCGAGTTTCACCTGCTGCTCGCCCAGATGACCGGCAGCCCGGTGCTGGAGCGCTACGTGGCCGAACTCGGCTACCGCTGCGCCCTGGTGCTCTCGCTCTACAGCCGGCCGCATTCCGCCGAGTGCGGGGTCAGCGAGCACCGCGCCCTGGTCGCCGCCCTGATCGCGGGCGACCCGGAGCGGGCCATGGCGCTGATGGACCATCACCTCGACGCCGTGGCCGAGCGAGCCCGGATCGTCGCGGCCCCGCCGCGCGAGCGCGACCTCGGACGCCTGCTCGCGCCCTATATCGAGCCGGTGGGCGCCTGAGCCCGCCTCAGGTGTTCAGGCCGTGCTGGCTGAGGATGCGCTCGGCGCTGTCGTTCCAGACCTCCATGGTCACGATCAGGCCGTCGCGCACCGTGAAGCGGTCGACGTAGCGGTTGCCCTCGAAGGGCGTCCCGTCCGGCCAGGCGCCGTAGAGGGTGCCGAGGCTGTAGACCGTGGTGACGCCGTCGCCCGGCACCACGTCGAGCCGCTCCATCTGCTTCTTCACCCAGGCGTAGCGCCCGGCATTGAAGGCCGTGACCTCGCGGGGATGCGCGAAGGTGCGGCCGCCCGTGAACACGATGGTGATGCCCGGCGCCATGTAGGTGGCCGCCCGCTCGGGGTCGGGCACCATCGAGGCTTCGAGATAGGCGGTGACGTTGGCGGCATCCCGGGCGGTGGTGTCGGTCATGAGCGGATCTCCTGGGCCAAGCCCATCCCTGCCGCAAACGCCGCCAAAGTGCATGCAACAAGTGTATGCACTTTGGCGCATCGGGAGGCAGTGCGACGGCTGTTCGCAAAATTTATCCAGCAAGTTCAAGGCCGAAGCCGGTGGCATAGGGGTTGCGGACTGGATCTCGACGCATCCGCCGGAGACAAGTCCATGCGCAGCCGCCCGACGCCGCACCTGACCCGCCGCCTCGCCCTGGGCGCCTGCCTGCTCCTCGGGTTGCCCTTCGCGGCCACGGCCCGGGCCGAGGAGCCGATCCGGATCGGTCTCGTCACGGCGCTGAGCGGGCAGTCGGCGAAATCCGGCGAGGCGATCTCTCGCGGGATCGGCCTCGCCATCGACGAGATCAATGCCGGCGGCGGCGTGCTCGGGCGGCCCCTGGAACAGGTGGCGCGGGACGACGAGGCCAACCCATCGAAGGGCGTGCTCGCCGCCCGCGAGCTGATCCAGCGGGTCGGCGTGGTGGCCCTGGTGGGCGGCCTCGACACGCCGGTCTCGATGGCGCTGGTGCCGATCGCCAACCAGATGAAGGTGCCGTTCCTCGGCCCCTGGGCCGCCGGCACCGGCATCACCCGCAACGGGGCGGCCGACAACTACGCGTTCCGGGTCTCGGCGGTCGACGCCCTGGTGGACGAGGCCCTCGTCGCTTACGCGGTGAAGACCCACGGAGCGAGGAAGCCCGGGATGATCCTCGTCAACAACGCCTGGGGCGAGTCGAACCAGCAGGGCCTGACGGCGGCGCTCAAGGCCGCCGACCTGCCCGCCGCCGGCATCGAGAAGTACGAGGCGGCCGATCTCGACATGGTGCCCCAGCTCACCCGCCTGCGGGAGGCGGGCGCCGACACCCTGTTCCTCGTCGGCAATGTCGGACCCTCGGCCCAGGTGGTGAAGTCCCTCGACCGGATGGGCTGGAGCGTGCCGGTGGTCTCGCACTGGGGGCCGGCCGGCGGGCGCTTCGACGAACTCGCCGGGCCGAGCGCGGCCAAGGTCCACTTCATCCAGACCTTCACCTTCGCGGGCAACACCAGTCCCAAGGCCCTGGCCGTCCTCGACGCCCTCAAGACGAAGTATCCGGCGATCAAGTCGATGGCCGACGTGACCCCGGCGGTGGGCATCGCCAACGCCTACGACGCCACCCACCTGCTCGCCCTGGCGATCAAGGCCGCCGGTTCGACCAAGGGGCCGGAGGTGCGCGACGGCTTCTACAAGGTCGCGACCTATCCGGGCCTGATCAAGACCTACGACAAGCCCTTCGCGCCGGGCCGGCACGACGCCCTCGGGCCGCAGGACTACGTCTTCACCCGCTTCAAGGACGGCGAGATCGTCGCCGTCACCCATTGACGAGGCGGGGCCGATGCTCACGGGAACGCTCATCACAGGCCTCGGCCTCGGCAGCATGTACGGTCTGGTGGCGCTCGGCTTCCACATCACCTACGCGGTCTCGGGCACGGTGAACTTCGCGCAGGGGAGCGCCGTCACCCTCGGGGCGGTGCTGGGCTACACGCTGGGGGTGACTTTGGGCTGGCCGATGCCGGCGGCGATCCTCGGGTCGCTCCTGGGCTGCGCGCTCCTCGGCCTCACGGTCGAGCGGCTGCTGGTCAGGCCCTTCGTGGAGAAGGGCTCGGATGCCTGGCTGCTCGCCACCGTGGCGGGCGGCATCGTCCTCGACAACGCGGTGCTGTTCACCTTCGGCAAGGAGCCCCGCAGCCTGCCTTCGTCCCTGGCGGTGACGCCGGTCGAGATCCTGGGCACGGGCATCTACCCGCTCCAGCTGCTCATCCCCGTGGTGGGGCTCTCGGCGGCGGCGGCGATCCAGACCCTGTTCCGCCGCACCGACCTCGGCCGGGTGCTGCTGGCGGTGGCGCAGAACGCCGACGCCGCGCGGCTGATGGGCATCGACGTCCGGCGCACGGTGGCCTGCGCCTTCGCGCTCTCGGCGCTGCTGGCCGGGGCCGCCGGCCTCCTCATCGCACCCTTGTTCTCGGTCTCGGCCGAGATGGGGGCGCTGTTCGGGATCAAGGCCTTCGCGGTGGCGATCCTCGGCGGCATCGGATCGGCCACCGGCGTGGTGCTGGCGGGCCTGCTCTACGGGCTCGTCGAGGCCGGGGTCACCGCGACGCTCGGCTCCACCTACACCCAGCTGGTGGTGTTCTCGGTGATCATCCTGGCCCTGGCGCTCCGCCCCGACGGCCTCCTCGGCCGCGCCGCGATCAACAAGGTCTGAGCCCGATGCACCGCTTGCGCGCTCCGGCCGCGATGCCGCTGACGATCCTGGCCCTGACCCTGGCGGGCCTCGCCCTGGTCGGGCTGACCGGGGGCTACAGCCACTTCGTCATCGCCCTCGTGGCCCTCACCACCGTGGCCGGGACGGGGCTCAACGTCCTCCTCGGCCTGACCGGGCTGATCTCCTTCGGGCATGCGGGCTTCTACGCCATCGGCGCCTATGCGAGCGCGATCCTCACCGGGGCCGGCCTGAGCTTCTGGCTCGCGGTGCCGGCCGCCGGCCTCTTGTCCGGGCTGGTCGGGGCCGGGCTCGCGGTGCCGGCCATGCGGGTGAAGGGTCCCTACCTCGCGATGATCACCATCGCGTTCGGCTTCATCATCGAGCATGCGCTGATCGAGGGCGGGTCGCTGACCGGCGGCCAGAACGGCCTCGTGGTCACCGCCGGGCCGAGCCTGTTCGGAGTTCCCTTCGCCGAGCGCGAGCTGGCGTTCCTCGCCGTCCTCGCCGCGGGCCTCGGCCTCTACGGCTTCCACCACCTCGCCCGCAGCCGCCTCGGCCGGGCGATGCGGGCGGTGCGCGACGCCGACGTGGCGGCCGCCTCCCTCGGCTTCGACCCGGTCCGGGTGAAGACCCTGGCCTTCGCGCTCTCGGCGGCGCTGACGGGCCTCGCCGGGGCGGTGCTGCCGCCGCTGATGCTGTTCATCGCCCCGAGTTCGTTCCCGTTCTCGCAATCGATCCTGTTCGTGCTCTCGGTTGTGGTCGGCGGGGCCGGCACGGTTCTCGGCCCGCTGTTCGGCGCCCTCGTCACCGTGCTCCTGCCCGAGACCCTGGCGGGGCTCGCCGAGTACCGCCTGCTGTTCTTCGGCCTCGCCACCCTGGTGGTGCTCTGGCTGGTGCCGTCGGGGATCGTCGGCACCGCGGCGCGGCTGCTGCCCCGGCCGCGAACCGGCGCCGCTCCCCCTGCCGTCGATTTCGGCCGGCTCATCGGGCAGCGCGGGGCGCAAGGCCTGGTGGTCGAGGGCATCGGAATCAGCTTCGGCGGCATCCGCGCGGCCGAGGGCGTCTCCGTCCGGGCGGAGGCCGGGGCGGTGACGAGCCTGATCGGCCCCAACGGCGCCGGCAAGACCACCGTGCTCAACATGATCTCGGGCTTCTACCGGCCGCAGGCCGGGGCGATCCGGTTAGGGAAGCGGGACCTCGCCGGCGCCCCGGCCCACGTCATCGCCCGGGCCGGCATCGCCCGCACCTACCAGACCACGCGCCTGTTCGGCTCGCTGGGCGTTCTCGACAACGTCGCCCTCGCGTTCGAGCCGGGCCGCCTCTGGCGCCGCTCCGGCAAGGGCGACCGCGCCGCCGCCGCGTCCCTGCTGCACTTCGTCGGCTACGCGGGCGACCTCGACCGGCCGGCCGCGGAGCTGCCCCATGTCGACCGCCGCCTCGTGGAGATCGCCCGGGCGCTGGCCGGCCGGCCACGCATCCTCCTCCTCGACGAGCCCGCCGCCGGCCTGACCCGGGCCGACACCGACGCGCTGGGCGGGCTCCTCCGCCGGATCGCCGCGCAGGGCATCGCCGTGGTGCTGGTCGAGCACGACATGCCCCTGGTGATGGGCGTCTCCGACGCGATCCTGGTCATGGATGCCGGGCGTCCGATCGCAAACGGGAATCCGGCCACGATCCGTCGCGACCCGGCGGTGATCCGTGCCTATCTGGGCGGGGCCGACACGCCCGCGCGGCCCCGCGCCGCCGCCTGGACGCCGCCGGCCGACGCGGTGCTCTCCACCCTGGGGCTCACCGCCGGCTACGGCGCCGCCCCGGTCCTCGACCGCGTCGCCCTCGAGGTCCGCCCCGGCGAGACCGTGGCGCTGCTGGGCGCCAACGGCGCCGGCAAGTCGACGACCCTGCGGGCGCTCGCCGGCCTGCTCCGGCCCGTCTCCGGCGGGATCGTGCTGGAGGACCGGGCCATCGCGCAGCTGCCCGCCCACACCATCGCCCGCCTCGGCCTCGCCCTGGTGCCGGAGGGCCGGCAGGTCTTTCCCGAGCTCACCGTGATCGAGAACATCCGCCTCGGCGCCCATGGCCGCACGGCGCCCATCGACCCGGCCGAGATCGAGGCGCTGCTCACCCGCTTCCCGCGCCTGCGCGACCGGGCGACGAGCCGGGCGGGCCTGCTCTCCGGGGGCGAGCAGCAGATGCTGGCGATCGCCCGCGGGATGATGGCGCAGCCGCGCATCCTCCTCCTCGACGAGCCCTCCCTCGGCCTGGCGCCGGCGATGATCAACGCCCTCTACGCCGTGTTGGCGGACCTGCGCGACCAGGGCGTCACCATCCTGATCGTCGACCAGATGGCGGCCCTCGCCCTGACGGTGGCCGATCGCGGCTACGTGCTGGAGCAGGGCCGCGTCGTCACCGCCGGCACCGCCGCCGAACTCAGCGCCGATGCCGGCCTGGAGGCCGCCTATCTCGGGGCCGCCTGACGCGGCGACCGGAGCACACCGCAGACCGTAGAAGTCAAAATGATCAAGCGCTACAGCATCTTCGCCGACTACCATCAGTTTTATCTGTGGGATCACGGGGCGACTCCGGATGCGCCGACCCAGTACACCGAGGCGGATACGGTCCGCCGCATGAAGACGGCGCCGTTCGTGGTCGTCGTTCAACCCGAACGCAACATGGATGTGCCGGTCGAAGTCGAGATCGCGGACGGACCGCCCGAGCCGGACCTCGACGCCTGGGATCATGTCGTCGAGGCCAGCCTCGACCTCCCGTCAGGCAGGCTCGAAATTCACGAATGCACCGGAGGCTCGATCGACGTTCTGGACGTTGCGTCGGGCACGTACCGGGTCAGGGCCCATCACGGTGGGTTGAGGACCTTGAGCGAAGACCGTCTCGACGGCGACGATCACTATCGGATCGTGCTGTGGCCTGCGCCCTTCGCGAACCTCGCCGTCCTGAAGCAGTACACGGATCCGCACGTGACCGAATAGGCGAACGTTGATGCGGGCGAAGGACCGCATTCAGGGGCTGCGGAGATCGCTCGTGAATGGCGAAGGCGGGGCGGAGGCGGGATGTCCGCTTCGGGATAAAGGGCCAAGGTCCGGCCGCGACCTCAAGAGCTTATTCCACATCGCGCCTCCGCTCGCATGCCGTGCCAAAACCCCGCCTGCGCAAAGTGCATAGCTTGGCCTTGTTGGGTCTCCGATCGTTCTCCTTGCGGCATGACCGGTTGAGCCGGACCGTATGTTCTCAGCGGCTTGAAGGCTCAGGCTTCGCAGGGGTGTCGGTCTTTTCTAAGCGCTGCTCGCGGATGGATGTGTCGG
The DNA here is from genome assembly GCF_001422885.1 of Methylobacterium sp. Leaf104. GTDB lineage: Bacteria > Pseudomonadota > Alphaproteobacteria > Rhizobiales > Beijerinckiaceae > Methylobacterium. The sequence goes on from NZ_LMMZ01000040.1 coordinate 163,732, forward strand.
TTCCGCCGACGACCCAACTCCCACGGCGGAGGATGCTGTCCGGCTTGAATCCCCCGGTTCGGCGTGAGGGGCAGGCCGCCGCCGCAGGAGCCTGCGTGGCCTCACATCCTCCGAGGCCATCTGAAAGGTCTGGTCCGCCGCGTTCCGTCGCTTCGGGTCAAATCCGCTCCACCTAATACCGGGAGCACACACGTGATGATCCTCTGGCCACAGCTCTAAACTCGTCGTTAACCTTAATCATCAATTTGTCGATGAATGAGTGGCGTCGCGAGGGCTGTCCCTGCCCCGCGTGAGGATGGCAAATCATGCGGCTGACCATCGGTGCAATCGTCGTCTTCGCCTGCGTCTTCGGCAGCTACGCGGCGATGGGTGGCCACCTGGAAGTCCTGTGGCAGCCGTTCGAGTTTGTCATCATCCTCGGGGCAGCCATCGGTGCCTTCATCATCGGCAACACCGGGTCGGTGCTCAAGGCTGTGCCGGCCATGTTGGGCACGATGGTGAGGGGTCCTCGATACAGACAGCAAAGCTATGTCGAGCTGCTGGGGATGCAGTATTCCTTGTATAAGCTTGTGAAGCAGAAGGGCATGATGGCGCTCGAGCCGCACATCGAAAATCCGAGCGAGTCGACGCTGTTCAACGCCTTCCCGACCTTTGCGGCGAACGATCACGCGGTCGAGTTCGTCTGCGACTACATGCGCATGCTGATGCTGGGCGCCAACAACGCCTACGAGATAGAAGCTCTCATGGACGAGGAGCTGGAAACACACCACGAGGAGCAGGAGCAGGTCGTTTCGTCCATGCAAGCGCTCGCCGACGGAACGCCCGCGCTCGGCATCGTCGCCGCCGTGCTTGGCGTGATCAAGACGATGGGAGCGATCAAGGAGCCGCCGGAGGTGCTGGGACATCTGATCGGCGGCGCGCTCGTAGGCACCTTCTTCGGCGTGTTCGTCGCCTATGGCTTCTTCGGGCCAATGGCGCAGTCGCTCAAGAGCCTCCTCAAGGCCGAATCCAAGTACTATCTTTCACTCAAGGTGGGCCTCATCGCCCATATCAGCGGCCAGCCGCCGGTGATGTCGGTAGAATTCGCCCGCAAGGCTCTGATGAGCGACGTCCGCCCGACCTTCAACGAAGTGGAAACGGCAACCGCCGCTCTGCCCGCCTAGATTTGACGCAATCTCGAGCAGGGACTCGACGGCCATGGCCCTCCAGCCGATCATCGTTATCAAGAAGGTCAAGAAGGCCTCCCACGCCCACCACGGTGGGGCCTGGAAGATCGCCTATGCCGACTTCGTGACCGCCATGATGGCGTTCTTTCTGCTGATGTGGCTGATCAGCATGACTACGGAAGAGCAGAAGATCGGTTTGGCAGAATACTTCGCGCCGGCGGCCATGAGCCCTCAAACCAGTGGCGCCGGGGGAATGCTGTACGGCACCGCCCTGGACACCTCCGGCAACAAGCCGGCCATTCCGCGCGAACCGGCGCGGGGCTCCGCAGACACGTCCGGCGACAAGGCGTCCTCGCGGCGCGACGCAGCCAGGGGCTCTGCCGAGCAGGAGGACAAAACGCGCCTGATGAGGCCCAGTGACCTCGATCCCAGCCGTCCGGCCGTCACCGAGCAGGCCAGTTCCAGCGCCGCCGCCAGCCTCCGGCAGGCGCTCCAGAAGATGCCCGAGATCGCCGAACTGTCGCGCAACATCGTGATCGAGCCTAGCAAGGAGGGCGTGAACGTTTCTCTCGTGGACCAGGATGGCCGCTCCATGTTCCGCGAGGGCTCCGTCGACCCCTACGAGCGCACCCGTCGCGTGCTGGAGGCACTCGCGCCCGCCCTGCGCCGGCTGCCCAACAGCCTGTCGATAACCGGCCACACGGCCGCTGCGCGCCCGGGCTCGGCGCCGGCCGGCGAACCTTGGAACCTCACCACCGGGCGTGCGCTCGCCGTGCGCGAGATCCTGGTGGGGGCCGGGGTTCCCAACAACAACTTCGCTTCCGTCGTGGGACGCGCCGACACCGAGCCGGTTTTCCCCGACAATCCCTACATCGCGCCGAACCGACGGGTGACGATCACCCTGCTCAATGCGAGCCCGCCGGCGCCCCCCAACCTCTTTCGCTGACGACGAGGCGCCTCGGCGCCTTCGAAGGGCCTGTCGCAAGCCGGGACGTGGGTCGCAGGGGCCTGTCGCAAATGCGCGGCGTTTAACCCCCTGTCGACCGTCTGGCCGCCCTGATCCTGTCCGCCGCCGCCGCCAAGCTCGAGCGGCGCTCCAGGGCCGAGTGTCGAGGCTCGCGCCAGGAAGCCGCCCTGACCACCGATCGTTCTCCCGACATTTGGCCTCGCGTGCGGTATTCCGGCCGTTCGTGAGCTGAACCGTCCGTTTCCGACCCTCCGCGGACCCCTGGAAGGTCTGCTTCGCGGCAGCCTGGTGGAGGATGACCCACGTCCGGGTCGGGTGGCTTCCTGCCTGTCCGGTGTCAGAACGTCGATACCCTGATGCGCCGGGTACCGACCGACTCGTACGATGCATCGGCCGCGCCGCGCGGGCTGTCCGTCACGACGGGTTTGGGGGCGATCTTGCCGACCTGTTCGATCAAGAGGCCCGCGAAGTGGCCTCTGCGCCCAGCCAGCCTGACGCGGCAGACGAAATCCTTGCCGACCACCTTCAGCAGGAAGCTGTCCGGCCGTTGGAAGGACGCAGGGACCGCGATCTCGGCGCCGGTCTTCGAGAGGTCCTTGACGGTTCAGGGGATCTCGATGCCCTCCAAGGTCCGGATGAGCCCGATCCAGTCCGTCTCGTTGCGGGGCGCGCGCGCACCGAACTCCGCCGAGGCATCCGCACGCGCCTCTTGCCCGTCCTGAGACATTTCCGATCACCCCGGCGCCTTCGTGAGCGAGATTTTGAACCAGCGCGCATAAGAACCTCGTCGGGGCCCGCTGCGGCTGTAGCCGGATGGGAATCGCGCGATCCATGATCGACAGCCTTCGCGATCACCCGCCAGCCCGACCGAATCCAGGGCCTGCGGCCAGAGGGGGGGGCACATCTAAGCGGCGCGTGTGAGCATGTGGGATCCGTATTTTGACGGTGGAGGGCCGACGCGCTCCTCGCCCTCGGCGTGGGAGAGGAGCGCGTCCGCGAACGCCAGGCGATCGGCCGGCCTTCGCCGTCAGACCGCTCAGCCCGCCGGGCGGCCGACGTCCTCGCGGAGAAGCGCCTCGGCGCGGCTGCGGGCGCGCGCCCAGCGCCGGCACTCGCGCTGGGCATCCGACAGGGCGCGATGCTCGGCCGCCGGATCGTCGCGCGCCTCCACCCGCAGGGCCGCCAGGAGCTTGCCGGCCTGGGCATCGCGCGCGGCCGGCGCCACGCCGCCCGCCGCGAGCACGTCGAGGATGACGCGGCGCTGCGCCTCCGCCGTGGCCCTCAGGCGAAGGGCGTGGCGCGGCAGGCCGGCCGCGCGCAGCAGCCGGCTCAGCCACTGCCCGTCCCAGGAGGGCGCCGAGGCGTAGAGCGTCACGTCGCGCAGGGCGGTGAGCATGTGCAAGGCCACCCAATCATGGGCCGCGCCCTCGCGCGCCAGGCGCTCCCGGGCGAGCCCGTGCACCGCTTCGGCCTCGGGCGCCCAGTCGGTCCAGCCCGGAGCCGGGCGGATGAGGAAGCTCTCCGAACCGCCATCGGGAAACACCCACGCCACCTCGATCGGGTAGCTGGTCTTGGCCAGCGAGGATGCCTCGAAATCCAGGAAGGCGATGCGGCTCAACGGTGGACCATCGGGACTGAGACCGGACCGGGATCGGAAAAGGAACGATGCTGGGCAACAAACCGGCGCAAAGCCGAGTTCCGGCTTCGACGAACCAAGAAGGATTCCGGGTGAGCGACGCAACACCGATCCCGATGCCCGCGCGCGGAACCCGCCGCTGGCTCGCCGATGCCGCCCCCGTCGCAGGATCCTTTCTCGTCAGGTCCGCCACCCTCGCCAGGCCCGTCGCGCGCATCCACCGGATCTCGGCCGCCCTGGCCGCGCCGCATCCCGCCCTCTGGGGCCTCGCCGTGGCGGTCGCCCTCCTCGATGCCGTGTGGCTGCGCCGGAGCGGGATCACCCTGGCGCCGTTCGGCTTCGGCGTTGCGGCGGCGCTGGTGGCAGCGCTCCTCGCCCTCGCGGTCCTGTTCGGCCCGGTCCTGTCCGAGCCGAAGCTCCGGGCGATGGCCCTGGCGAGCGCCTGCCTCATCGCCGTGACCGTGCCCATCGCGGTGCTGCACTACCTCACCGCCACCTGGGCGCTGCCGCTGGCCGATGCGCGCCTGGCGCGGGCGGAGGCCGCGCTCGGCTTCGACTGGCCCGCCTACCTCGCCGCCCTGCAGGCGCAGCCGCGCCTCGCCTGGTGGCTGGCCCTCGCCTACCACACCAGCGGGCCGCAGGTCGGGCTCACGGTGATCGTGCTCGGCGCCACCCTCCGGGTCGGCCGGCTCTGGGCCTATGTGCGCCTGTTCGCGGTGCTGCTCCTCGCGGTCGTGCTCGCCGCCGCCCTGGTGCCGGCGGCCGGACCCTTCGTGCATTACGGTCTCGGCACCGTGCCGGACGGGTCCATCGAGACCCTGGGCGCGCTCTGGCACCTCGACGCCCTGGAGCACCTGCGCGCCGGGACCCTGCGCACCCTCGCCCTGGAGGACATCCGCGGCCTCGTGACCTTTCCCTCCTTCCACGTCTGCCTCGCGGTGCTGACCGCCTGGGCGCTGGCCCCGGTCCGGGTCCTCGGCCCCCTGGTCATCGCGCTCAACGCCGTCATCGTCGTGGCGACCCTCGGGGCCGGCGGGCATTACCTGCCCGACCTGCTCGCGGGCTTCGCGCTCTCGGTCACGGTCATCGGCGGACGCGCGGCCCTGCGCGGACGCCGCACGCATGCGCCGGGCCTCCGGCCAGAACCCGCCCCGCACGGGTCGCGTTGTCCGGGGTGAACGCGCGCGGCCGAGCCCGGCGGCACGCCCGACCCCATCCGACGGAGAGGATCGACATGCGTCCTTCCAGCCTCGCCATCGCGGCGGCCCTGGCCTGCGCCGCGGCCTCCGCCCTGCCGTTGCCGGCCGCGGCCCAGAGCACCGGCTACGTCACCGGTTTTCCCGGCAAGGACCCGGCCGGCGACGACGAGATCGGCTGGGGGCCGGCCTATCGCCCGGAGACCAGCTTCACGCAGCCGGGCACGCCCCCGACCCCGGGCGATTTCGCGGGCGCCGCCTACCGGGCGCGCACGGGGCGCGGCCCCTACGACGAGGTGCAAGGGATCCGGCGGGAGGCCGGGCCGCGGTCCGGCCTGCGCGGCGCCCGCTTCGCGCCCGACGATGCGGTCGAGGCTCCGCCCCGTCGGCGTCACCGCGCCGTCCGCCATCACACGGCCCGGGGAGGGCGCGCCGACCGCTGAGGCCCTCGCTCTCCGACAGGACGGCACCGCGCGACGTCAGGCACGGAGTCCGGCGCGCTGTCGGGGCTGACAGGATTTGCCTTGGCGCGCGCGGCGCCCCACCTCGTGGATCGAAGCCGTTCGCGGCGCCGCACATGGGACCGACCCCCTCGATGACAGCCGCCATCCCCTTCGCCAACACCTATGCCCGCCTGCCGGAGCACTTCTTCGCCGCGGTGAATCCCACGCCCGTGGCGGCGCCCCGGCTGATCCGGGTCAACCGGGAACTCGCCGCGGAGCTCGGGATCGAGGCCGCCTGGCTCGAGAGCCCGGAAGGCGTCGCGGTGCTGGCGGGCAACCGGGTGCCGGAGGGGGCCGAGCCCCTGGCCATGGCCTATGCCGGGCACCAGTTCGGCAACCGCGTCCCGCAGCTCGGCGACGGGCGGGCGATCCTGCTCGGCGAGGTCGTCGGGCGCGATGGCCTCCGCCGCGACATCCAGCTCAAGGGTTCCGGCCCGACCCCGTTCTCCCGGCGGGGCGACGGCCGCGCCGCCCTCGGGCCGGTCCTGCGCGAATACGTGGTCAGCGAGGCCATGACGGCGCTCGGCATCCCCAGCACCCGCGCCCTGGCGGCCGTGCTCACCGGGGATTCCGTCATGCGCGAGACGGTCCTGCCCGGCGGCGTCCTCACCCGCGTCGCCACCAGCCACATCCGCGTCGGCACCTTCCAGTACTTCGCCATGCGGGGCGACGTCGACGGCGTACGGGCGCTCGCCGACCATGTCATCGGCCGGCACTACCCGGAACTGGCGGAGGCGCCGAATCCCTACGGCGCGCTGCTGACCCGGGTGGTCGAGCGCCAGGCCGACCTGGTCGCGCGCTGGCTCCTCGTCGGATTCATCCACGGGGTGATGAACACCGACAACTGCGCCGTCTCCGGCGAAACCATCGATTTCGGCCCCTGCGCCTTCCTCGACGCCTACGATCCCTCGGCCGTGTTCAGCGCGATCGACGAGCATGGCCGCTACGCCTACGGCAACCAGCCGGGCATCCTGCACTGGAACCTCACCCGCTTCGCCGAGGCACTCCTGCCGCTGCTGGCGCCCGAGACCGAGGACGGCATCGCCGTGGCGCAGGACCTCCTCGGCGCCTTCGGCCCCCGGTTCGAGGCGGCCTATTACGGCGGCCTGCGGGCCAAGCTCGGCCTCACGACGGAGCGGGAGGAGGACCGCGAACTCGGCCGCGCCCTCCTGGAGGCGATGCAGGCCGGGGGCGCCGACTTCACCCTGACCTTCCGGCGTCTCGGGGGGGCGGCCCTCGGCCCGGAGAGCGACGGACCGGTGCGCGACCTGTTCACCGATCCCGCGGCCTATGACGCCTGGGCTGCGCGCTGGCGGGCACGCCTCGCCGCGGAGCCGTTGGACCCGTCCGAGCGCCGGGCGGCGATGGACCGGGTCAACCCGGCTTTCATCCCGCGCAACCACCGGGTCGAGGCGGTGATCGAGGCGGCGATCGCGCGCGACGACTTCGCGCCCTTCCACGAGCTCGTGACGGTCCTGGCCCGGCCCTACGACGACCAGCCCGCCTTCGCGCCCTATGCCGCGCCGCCCCAACCGCACGAGCGGGTGCTGCGGACCTTCTGCGGCACCTGATCCGAACCGGCTCCGTCCGGGCGGCGTTCTCCGGTCGAGGAGACCCTGCTCATGACGGAGACGCGCCGGATGCCGACAGATCCCTTCGCCGAGGCCGGCTCCGACCCGTCGCGCGGTCCCATCGTTGCAGCCAAGCCGGAATCGGGCGGCCTCGCCACCGGGCCGCGAGACACGGTCACCGGGCAGGTCGAGGACGCGCCCGGCGAACCGATGGACCGGCCCGGAACCGAGGCGGCGGAGGACGGCGCCATCGACGGGCCGCGCCTGACACCGCAGGGCCGCACCGGCGACGCGGCGCAGGACGCGGACGAGACCGATCCGATGGGCGGCGTGAAGACCGGGCAGACGGACAAGGCCGAGGGCTGAGGCCGCCGGACCGATCGATCCGTTCTCCCCAAGCGGTGACGGAACACGGCTTGGCTTGCGGCGTTTCTGGTATACTGTATTTCACCGACGACCGTCACCGCATGCCAGGGGTGTCCCGATGAACCAGACAGTGAAACCGGACCGTCCGATCTGGCCCTCCGTCCCGGACGATGTCCCGTCGCCGCAGACCACGCGCCCGGAGGCCCCGGTTCCCGAGATCGATCCCGCGATCCTCGAGCGGCCGAAGCTCGACGAGGCCGCGAGCCAGCGCGTCGGCTTCGAGGGCTTCGGGTCGTTCTCGGGCTGAGCGGCCGGAAAGCGCCCCGGCTCACGCCAGGCTGGCGACCGGCTGCTCAGGCGCCGCGACATCCTCGGTCCAATCCACCGCGAACAGCACCATGTCGCGGGTGTCGCGGCACTCCGAAGGCGGCATTCCGGAGAGTCGCAGGACCGCATGCGTGGCGGGCGAGAGCAAACGGATCACATCGTCCGAGGCCGCCAGGGTCAAGTCGGCGGCCTTCGCCCGGGCCTCGATCCGCGCGAGGCGGTTCATCGCCGTGCCCAGCACGGTGAACTCGGCGCGATGCCCGTCGTCGAAGACCCCGACCAGCACCTCGCCGGCATGCAGCGCCATGGTGACGCGCAGCTCCGGGCGCCCGTCCCGGCGACGGTCCCCGTTCAGGCTCACGAGGCGCGCGACGATGGTCCGGGCGCAGGCCAGCATCGCCTCGGCCTGGGCCTGTGGCCGACCGACGATGAACTGTGCCAGGATGCCGTCGCCCACGTACTTGTCGACGATGCCGCCGTGCTCGCTCACCGCCACGTGGGTCAGGGCGCGGATATCGAGCAGGGCCCGCACCACCTCCTCCTGGGCCTGATCCCGGGAGAAGGCCGAGAAGCCGCGCAGGTCGAGCCCGAACAGGCCGGCATGGCGGGACTGCACCGCGCCGACCCCGCCGCCGCTCTCGGCGAGTTCCCCCGCCACCCGGCGCGGCACGAAGCGCGCGAGGCTGGTGCGTTCCCGCTCCATCCGCAGGGCGGTCGTCACCGCCATCTGCAGCCGCCGCACGCCGTCGATCACCACGAGGCTCGCGGCCAGGAAGGTGAGGAGGCCCGGAACCTCCTCATCGAGGGTGACGTGCGGACCGAGGAGGGCACTCTCGGGAGCGAGGTAGGCGAGGAGGATCGTGCCGCCCCAGGCGAGGCTCACCAGCCCCGAGAAGACGGCGGTGTGCCAGACCCGCATGCTGAGCCCGGTCTGGAGCAGGAGCAGGAAGGCCGGCAGCCGGCTCACCGCGGTCGCGGTCTCCTCGGTCTCCACCGCGCCGACCAGCATATGCTCGACGATGAGGAACAGCGCGACGCCGGCATTCAGCAGGGTCGCGGTCCAGGCCAGCCACTCCCTCCCGGGCTCCGCCCCGACGTCGCGGCGGGACGCGCGCCAATCGGCGATCCCGAGGCCGAGGGAGAAGACCGCGTAGATTCCGAGGCCGATCCAGTGGTGCGCGGAATGGCTCGAACCGTCGTAGCCCTGGGCGGTGGCCAGGAGCACCAGGACGATGACGAAGTAGAGCGCCAGTGAGCGGCGGCCCGAGGCGGCCTGGAGCCGTCGCAGGATGGTGGGATCGCCGTCGATGGGACGGCGACGGGAGGGCAGGCGCATGATGTCGGCCGTCGCTGAGTGGAGCGTGGCTCCTTATCATGCCGGGCCGCCGGCGCAGCGGCGGCGATTCGCCGTGCCTCAGAGCGCGCCTTCGCGGATGGCGCCGGGATCGGCCAGCGCGTGCAGGAGGCGCGCCGCGCTGTGGGCGAAGCGCAGGGTCACGGCCTTGCGCCGGGGGCCGCTCAGGGGATGGTCCGCCGGGTCGCGCAGGATCGCGGCGCCGAAGGCGTCGGCGACGATGAGGCCGGCATCCTCCGGGGTCAGGGTGGTGGAGAGCGTCTCCGGGATCGCGAAGTAGAAACGATCGCAATAGTCCCGGTAGTCCGGCCATTTCCGGTCGGCCCGGAAGTCGGCGACGCTGGACTTGATCTCCACGATGGTGAGGCGTCCGGCCGGACACAGGGCGATGACGTCGGCGCGCCGGCCGTTCGCCAGGGAGAATTCCGGTATGGTGACGTGGCCGAGTTCGGCGAACAGGCGCCGGACGCCACGCTGGACCTGGAGCGCGGTCGCCGACTGACGCCGGTCGGGCGGAAGGATCACGGACGCGAGGGCTGCTGACATACGGCTCTGATGCATCGGAACGGTGTCCCGAATCGGGACCGCCGCCAGGAAATCAGCCGCCGGGCGGCTTGTCACCTGCGACCTCGTTGCCGCTGCCGGGGTGGAGCGGAAGCCCGGTTCGTGGCACCCATGCGGCGGAGCCGATACGGGGGGAGGCGGGTCTGCCGGAGAACGGAACCGCGGTTCGGGCTGCGGAGGCGGCCCGGGTGTCGCGCGAACTGGAGCGGCTGGAGGCGCTGGCCGCACGACGGCGCCTGCGGGTGCGCCTCCTGCGGGCCGCGCGCGGCTTCCTCGGGGGCGGCGCGACCCTGGCGGCCCTGATCAAGCTCAAGCTCGCGGGCTCGCTGGCGCTCAAGCTCGGGATCGCCGCGCTGGTGGCCCTCGGCCTCGCCTGGCCCTTCGCCGCCCTGGCGGTTCTGCTGCTCGTCGGTTTCGTCGTGTCCCTGGTGAGCCTGTTCGAGGGCGGTGCCCTCGACTGTCCCGACGCTGCGTCCTGCGACGGCTGCGAGCGCCGGGAAAAGCGGGCCGCACGCCTGCGCCACCTCATCGCCCGGCGCCGGGCCTGGCTCACGGCCCCGTCGGGACCGGCCCCGAGCGCGCGCCGGCGCGAGGCCGACCCCCTGCCGGCCGCGTGAAACGCCTCAGGGGCCGTCCCGCAGGGCGGCGCGGATCGCGTCGAATCCGTCCGTGAGGGCGGCGGGTCCCGGCTGAAGGATGAGCGGCGACTTGATCTCGTGGATGCGCCCGGCCGCCACGGCCGGGATCGCGTCCCATCCCGGGCGGGCGCGGATGCGCTCGCGGTTCACCCGCTTCCCGCACCACGAGGCCAGGATCACGTCGGGCCGTGCCGCGATCACCGCCTCCGAGCTCACGATCCGGTCCCGGGCCGCCGCCTGTCGACTGAGTTCCGGGAAGACGTCGTCGCCGCCGGCCGCCGCGATCAGGTCCGAGACCCAGCCGATGCCGGAGATCATCGGCGCGTCCCATTCCTCGAAATAGACGCGCGGGCGCGGCCGGCCGGCGCTCTCCAGCGCCGCCTCGGCAGTCCGGTCGGCGAGCCGCGTCGCCAGCGCGTCGGCCTCGGCCGGCACGCCGGTCAGCGCGCCCACCGTCCGGATCATCGCCAGGCAGCCGGCCAGGTCGCGCTGGTTGAACAGGTGCACGGCGATGCCGGCCCGGGCGAGGTCGGCCACGATCTCCGCCTGCAAGTCGGAGAAGGCGAGGACCAGGTCGGGAGCCAGGGCCAGGATCTTGGGCAGGTCTGCGCTGGTGAAGGCCGAGACCCGCGGCTTCTCCCGCCGGACCCGGGCCGGGCGCGCGGCATAGCCCGAGACCCCGACGATGCGGTCCTCCTGGCCGAGGAGGTAGAGCGTCTCCACCGTCTCCTCCGTCAGGCAGACGATGCGCTCGGGCGGAAACCGGCGCACGGCGCCTCAGCCCTTCAGATAGCCGAGGAGCCCGGCCCCCGGCGCCAGCATGAGGAAGGCCCAGGCCAGCGCCGAGGTCACGTTGGCGATCTGGAACGGCAGGCGCTTCACCCCGAACACCCCGGCGATCAGCGGCACCACGGCTCGGGCCGGCCCGATGAAGCGCCCGATCAGGATGCCGCCGGCCCCCCACTTGCGGCAGAACTCCTCGGCGCGGGCGACGATCGCGGGATAGCGCCGCATCGGCCACATCTGCTTGGCGCCTTCCTTGTAGTAGTGCCCGAACTCGTAGGAGACCCAGTCGCCGAGTGCCGCCCCGAGGGCACCGGCGAGCATTACCGGCCAGAACGGGATGCCGATCGACCCCATCAGCGCGCCGATCCCGAGGAGCAGGAAGGTGGCGGGCACCAGCAGCGACAGGAAGGCCAGGGACTCGCAGAAGGCGAGCACGCCGACGATCAGCGGCGTCCAGCCCTGGTTCGCCTCCACGAAGGCGAGGGTGCTGGTGCGGATTGAGTCGAAGTCCATGGGTCTCGCTTGAGGTTCGGCGCCTCCCTGTGACCGAGGGCGCGGATCGGGGCAAGCGCACGGGGCGCCGGTGGGGGTGCGTCGGGACGGAAAACCGGGTTAAGGGCTGGCGCCACCGCTGCTTCGCCGCGCGACCTCGGGAGATTCCATCATGAACATCCTCTCGATTCAGTCCCACGTCGCCTTCGGCCACGTGGGCAACGCCTCCGCGGTGTTTCCGATGCAGCGCCTCGGCGTCGAGGTCTGGCCGATCCACACGGTGCAGTTCTCCAACCACACCGGCTACGGCGCCTGGCGCGGGCGGGTCTTCGACGGCCCGGCGATCGAGGACCTCGTGGCCGGCATCGCCGAGCGCGGCGTGCTCGGGACCTGCGACGGGGTGCTCTCGGGTTACATGGGCTCGGCCGATATCGGCACCGCCATCGTACGGGCGGTGGCGTCGGTGCGGGCGCTCAACCCGCAGGCCCTCTATGCCTGCGACCCCGTGATGGGCGACACCGACCGCGGCATCTACGTGCGCCCGGGCATCCCCGAATTCATGCGCGAGCAGGCGGTGCCCGCGGCCGACATCGTGACCCCCAACCAGTTCGAGCTGAACCACCTCTCGGGCCTGCCCACGGGCACCCTCGCGGAAGCCAAGCGCGCGGTGGCCTCGGTCCAGGCGCTCGGACCCCGTGTCGTCCTCGTCACGTCCCTGATCACGCACGACACGCCCGACGACGCCATCGACCTCCTGGCCGGGGAGGGTGGCCATTTCTGGCGCCTGCGCACGCCGCGCCTGCACCTCGACGTGAACGGCGCGGGCGACGCCATCGCGGCCCTGTTCCTGGTGCACTACGCCCGGACGCGCTCGGCCGCCCTGGCGCTGGGCATGGCCGGTGCCTCGGTCTACGGGCTCCTGCGCCGCACCGCCGAGGCCGGCTCGCGCGAGATCCTCACGGTGGCGGCCCAGGACGAGTTCGTCACGCCGAGCGAGACGTTCCCGGTGGACACCGTTTAAGGTGATCCCACGCTCGCAGCGCCCGGAGACCCCGCCATGCCTCGCCGCTTCGTGACCCTCGACGTGTTCACCGACACGGCGCTGACCGGCAATCCCCTCGCCGTCGTGCTCGATGCCGAGGGGCTCGACACCGCCGCGATGCAGGCCCTGGCGGCCGAGTTCAACCTGTCCGAGACGGTGTTCGTGCTCCCGCCCGAGGCGCCGCGGCACCGCGCCCGGATGCGCATCTTCACCCCCGCCTCCGAACTCCCCTTCGCCGGGCATCCCACCCTCGGCACCGCCATCCTCCTCGCCCTGCGCGACCAGCGGGCGGGACTCGCCGACGCGATGGCCTTCGGGCTTGAGGCCGCGCTGGGGACCCTGGCCTGCGTCGTCGAGCCCGGGGAGGGGCGCGGCACGGGGCGCTTCAAGATGCCGGTGCTGCCGGAATACCTGGGGGAGGGGCCCGAGGCGGACCTCGCCGCCGCCGCCCTGGGCCTGGAACCGGGCGAGATCGGCTTCGCCCGCCACGCGCCGAGCCGGCACCGGGCGGGGCCGGCCTTCCTGTTCGTGCCCCTCGCGAACCGGGCGGCCCTCGACCGGGCCCGCGTGGTGCCCGCCGCCCTCGACGAACTCGGGTCGCCCGCGGCGCTCTACTGCTATGCGCCCGATCCCGACGGCCTCGGCCATCGCTATCAGGCCCGGATGTTCGCGCCCCATCTCGGCGTGCCCGAGGACCCCGCGACCGGGTCGGCGGCGGCGGCCTTCGCCGGCGTGATGATGCAGTTCGAGCCCCTCGGCGACGGCGAGCACGACATCGTCCTGCGTCAGGGCGTCGCCATGGGCCGGCCGAGCACGATCGGGGTCCAACTCGTCATCGAGGCCGGCGCCCTGCGCTCGGTGGAGATCAGCGGGGCGGCGGTCCTGGTGAGCGAGGGCACGCTGCTTGTCTGACGGCTTCGCGCTGACGCCACTCCGGCGAATCGAAGCCCGGCTGGTGCCCTCCGACTGGGCCTGGGCCCGCGACCACGCCGAGGCGATCGCCGAGACCTGGGCGGCCCGGCGCGCCGAGCGGCCGGACCTGTTCGACGGGCGGGTGCTCCTTGCCCGCGACTGCCGCATCGACGGATCGACCTGTCTCGTGGACCTGTTCGAGGTCGCGTATTCCCAGTTCCTCGCCTTTCGCCTCGCCGGCTCCCCGGATCCGGCCGTGACCAACGCCTTCGCGGCGGTGGTGCCATGGAGCGCCGACGGCGCGGCCCTCCTCGGCATCATGGGCGGACACACCGCCAATGCCGGGCAGATCTACTTCGCCTGCGGAACTCCGGACCGGGCCGATATCCGCGACGGCGGCCGCGTCGACCTCGCCGGCAGCGCCGGGCGGGAGTTCCTGGAGGAGACGGGCCTCGCCCTGCCGCCCGACGCACCGGACGCGTGGGTGCTGGTCTCGGGCCAGAGCCAGCGCGCCTTCCTGCGCCCGGTGCGCTTCGCCGAGACGGCCGCGGCGCTGCAGGCCCGGATGGAGGCGCATCGCCTGAGCGAGGCCGCGCCGGAACTCGCCGGCTTCGCCGTCGCGCGCGGACCGGACGACCTCGATGCCGCCCGGACGCCCGGCTTCGTGCGGGCCTATCTCGCCCGCGCCTTCGCGGAAGCTCAGCGGTAGCCGTAGCGCGCCTTGGCGGCCCCGAGCAGGCTCAGCGCCTCGCGCTCGCGGCCGCCCGCGCAGGCATCGGCGGCGTTGCGCAGGTCGGCGCTGAAGCGTTCGCCCACGGGCGGGTTGAGATTTCCGGTTGCGACATCGCTGTCGACCACCGCCTGGGTGCGGGCGATGGCCGGGCCGCAGCCATTGCCCTGCGGCAGCGGCGCCGCGACCACGGGAGCGGCGGCGGCGACGGCGGCCGCGGGCGGCGCCGAGGCGGTGGGCTTGCAGGCGCCGAGCAGGGCGGCGGAGAGAAGGGCGGCGACGGCGAGGCTGACCCGGGACACGGCGGCTCCTGACTGTAACCGTGCCGGGAAACGGCACAGCTTGATCCGGGGCGGTTTTGCGCCGTGCGCCCCGGCCGGTCAATCGGGCGGGGCCGATCGAGCCTGCAAGGGGAGGGCGTCCGGGAGGGCCGCCCTCGGTCTCGATCCGGTTCCGTGGTTCGGTTTGCCCGGATCAACTTGGACTTGGATCTACTTGGACTTGTCGGCGATGGCCTTGAGGCCCGAATCGTAGATGCCCGAGACGGCGTCGACCGCGACGGCGTCCGGGGCGCCCTTGGCCTTGAAGCTGCCGGTCCAGTTCACCGTCGAGCCCGAACCCTTCGGCATCACCGAGATCGTCGAGGAATAGTCGCTCACCGGCAGCGGGCCGGAGACGATGGCGTAGGTGTAGGACATCGCCTTGTCGTCGCGCTTGGTCTGCGATTCGACGATGGTGCCGCCGCCCTTGAGGCTCAGGGTCCGGAGGGTCTTGCCGCCGTCCTGCGACAGCACGCACTTCTCGATGGCCGGATGCCACTGCCCGATGCCGCAGAAGTCGCCGATCGTCGCCCAGACCTTGGCCGGAGGCGCGGCGACGTCGATGGTCTTGGCGGCATCGAGTGCCAGCACCGGCGCCGTTCCGGCGAGCAGGGCGAGGATGGGCAGGGCCAGGGTGCGCGACAGCATCCGCGACATGGTGGGGGATTCCTTCCAGATTTTTTCTTGCGTGGACGGACTGATTTCGCCGCCGGATCGTATTCGATCCGTCAGCGAAGCTAGGCGGAGCGGCCCCCACGGCAATGCGTTCGACACAAACGATCGCGAATTCCGTCGATACCTTGTGGGGAACCGGGCCCGACGGACGGATTCGGTCTCCTTCGGTGGCCGGGAGGGGCACGGCGGCCGCGCTGCCGAACCTTGTCAAGCCGGCGGCCAGCAGCTAGGTACACCGCCTTCGCAAGCGTTCGCGCGCCGTCGCGGCGCGCCCTTGCCCCTCGGGAGAGACGAGCCTTGGCCAGCGCCGGCTCCACGCGCAGCACCACCGACGCCGCCTTCGCGGCCGCCCGGTCGCGCGCGTCTCTTGCCGCCCTGCTGCTCCTTATCCGCCCCTGAGGGCCGTCCGGGCGGATTCGCCTGGGCTCTCAGGGGCGTGCCGTTCGCGAAGGCCGGCGCCGGGACCGTGGCGTCCGGCCCGGACCCCTTCGATCTTCAGGGCGCCGCGTCCCTTCCCGGACCGCGCCGCGACAGGACATCCGCCATGACCAGCTCATCGAATCCGGCCCCCGACGCCCGCGCGAAGGACCGCGTCCTCATCTTTGACACCACCCTGCGCGACGGCGAGCAGTGCCCCGGCGCGACCATGACCCTCGACGAGAAGCTCGCGGTCGCCGAGCTCCTCGACACGATGGGCGTCGACATCATCGAGGCGGGGTTCCCTATCGCCTCGCACGGCGACTTCGAGGCCGTCGCCGAGATCGCCCGACGGGCCAAGCGCGCGACCATCGCGGGCCTCGCCCGCGCGATCCCGGCCGACATCGCCCGGGCCGGCGAGGCGGTGCGGCAGGCCAGGCGCGGCCGCATCCACACCTTCGTGTCGACCTCGCCGATCCACCTCGCCCACCAGATGCGCAAGTCCGAGGACGAGGTGGTCGAGATCATCCTCAAGACCGTGTCCCAGGCCCGCGACCTCGTCGAGGACGTGGAATGGTCGGCCATGGACGCGACCCGCACGCCGATCGACTACCTCTGCCGCTGCGTCGAGGCGGCGATCCGCTCGGGTGCCACCACCATCAACCTGCCCGACACCGTGGGCTACGCCACGCCCGACGAGTACCGCCGGATGTTCCAGGATGTCCGGAGCCGGGTGCCGAACGCCGACAAGGCGATCTTCTCGGTGCATTGCCACGACGATCTCGGGCTCGCCATCGCCAACTCCCTGGCGGGGGTCGAGGGCGGCGCGCGCCAGGTCGAGTGCACCATCAACGGCATCGGCGAGCGCGCCGGCAACGCCGCTCTGGAGGAGATCGTCATGGCGATCCGCACCCGCGGCGACGTGATGCCCTACGAGACCGGCATCGAGACCACGATGCTCACCCGCGCCTCGAAGCTCGTCAGCCACGCGACCAACTTCCCCGTGCAGTACAACAAGGCGATCGTCGGCCGGAACGCCTTCGCGCACGAGAGCGGCATCCACCAGGACGGCATGCTCAAGCACACCGAGACCTACGAGATCATGACCCCGGCCTCGGTCGGCGTCGCCAAGACCTCGCTGGTCATGGGCAAGCATTCCGGCCGGGCCGCCTTCCGTTCGAAGCTGGACGAGCTCGGCCTCGTGCTGAGCGACAACCAGCTCCAGGACGTGTTCGAGCGCTTCAAGGCGCTGGCCGACCGCAAGAAGCACGTCTACGACGAGGACATCGAGGCGCTGGTCGACGAGAACCTCGCCACGGCCCATGACCGCATCCGCCTCGTCTCCCTGTCGGTGATCGCCGGCACCCGGGGTCCGCAGCGGGCGACCCTCAAGCTCGACATCGACGGCCGCGTCGTCACCGAGGAGGCCGACGGCAACGGCCCGGTGGATGCGGTGTTCAACGCGATCCAGGCCCTGGTGCCCCACGCGGCCGACCTCGAACTCTACCAGGTCCACGCTGTGACCGAGGGTACGGACGCCCAGGCGGAAGTCTCGGTGCGCCTGAAGAGTGGCGAGCGCAGCGTCACGGCGCGCGGTGCCGACCCCGACACCCTGGTCGCCTCGGCCCGCGCCTACCTCTCGGCCCTCAACAAGCTCGAGGCCTGGGCGGTGCGCCTGCACGCCCAGAGCCCGGCCTCGGTTTAGCCGAGAAAATAGCGCCCCGGGGGTGGACACCCCCCGGGGCGTTTGCTATCAGCCCCCTCGTCGCAGCGGACTTGGTGGGCTGCAGCGACCGCCGCAAGGCGTTGGGTGCATAGCTCAGTTGGTAGAGCAGCTGACTCTTAATCAGCGGGTCCAAGGTTCGAACCCTTGTGCACCCACCAAACATCTCAATGACTTAGCCGATATGTAGAACGTCGTTTCGACACGACGTCATCGGCTCATTTCGACAAACCTTCCTTCTTCGTTCTTGCGTCCAAGCGTTTACGCGCTCCCGCCTGCCGTTGCTTCGGGGTCGCTTGCGCGTACCGAAGCAGAGCTGCGGTGGTCAGGTGGCCGCTCAGAGCGCGGAGCTGAGCGTCTGTCAGGTCGGCCTCGGCGCCTTCGACGTTGCCGCCGTCGCGCAGGCCCATGAACTTCACTTCGGGGTCGATGCCGGCCGCCTCACGGATGCCTGCGATGCGATGCCGGAAGTAGTCCTCGCCCCAGGGGAGGTGGACCTTCCGGCGCCGGTCCGGCTGGTCGCGAGTAACGATCAGAGTGCCACGCCGCGGGAAGCGCTCCAGACGATCCATGAGCTCGGGCCAGAGCACCGTGCCATCTACGTCGAACAGCGGCAGCTCGACGAGTTCGCCGGTCTTGTGGTGGAAGATCTGGGCAAGGCCCGGCTTGTCGGCCGGGCGGTAGTGCGTCCATGCCAAGCGCTTCAGGATGTCCTCCTGACGCTGTAGCCAGAAGAACGCGATCATCGCCGCCGTACCGATCGAGGGTTCACCGGCAGCATCCGCAGCGGTCACGAAGCGCAGTAGCTCCTCGTGGGTAACCGGCCGCGTCGGCTTGGCCTTGTATGCGAGATCCATCTTCGCGAATGGATTCTCAGCCGGGACGATATCGGGCTTGTCGCGGCGCGCTACGTTCCAGGCGCGCTTCGCGATGCTCATGGCGAGGATGCCTGTGCGGATGCGCTCCGTACCATCGGCCTTGAGCTTCAGGCGCTCGTAGAGACGATCGGCAGCGCCAGGCGTGATGCTTCCGAGTGCCAGAGTACCGAAACGCCGGCCATCCTTCAGCACGTAGCTGGAGACGAGATGCAGGGCCGCGTCGTAGCCCTTGCGGGTCTTGGGCGGCTTGCTGGTGTACTTCGGCGACGTCTTATAAAGCGCGGCCATCCAATCGAACGTTCCGGTGCGAATGCGGACGGTCTCGACCGGTACGGCACCGCGCTGGCGCCAAGCATCGAACTGGGGATTAAGGACGTCGTCGCAGCGGGCCTTCGCGGCTCCGTAGTCGCTTCCAAGGGCTTCTGACCGCGTCGGACATCCTGCCTCTTTGGCCCAGGTTGGCGGAACCCAATAGTAGCCGGTGAGGCCCGACTTCAGCCGCCGCGCCACCATCAGCTTGGGCCAGCCCTGAGGCTTGCGACGCGGCATCAGATCAGGCCCTCGATGCTCTCGGCTATCGGGACGACGGGCATCGCGAGCCCGTGACGACGGGCGATGTCCTGCGCCAAGCGTTCACGATGCCATTTCGGCAGACAGCCCCTTTCGGTGCGCGGGCGCGAGTAGATGCCGCGATCGACCTTTGCGCGGAACGCCTCGACGCTCGGCTCGTCGCAGAAGGCAGCCGCCGTCTCTGCACGCATTTCCAGCGGCCAGGAACCGAGCGGGTATGCAACCGCGCGTGCCATCGGATTAGGCCTCCTGATTCCAGCGCAGGGCGCGAAGCTCAGCAATGTGCTTCTCGAACGCGGTGATGCCCTCGGTAACATTGCCGGGGTAGGGCGGCTTGTCGGATGCGCCTTCCTTCTCGATCAGGGCGCGCACGCGGGGCCAGAGTTCGTCGAAAAGGGGCCAACAGCGGATCTGGATGCTGACCAATGTGTCGGCGCTGTCGAACTGCACGTACTCCCCATCGTCATTCAAGGAGAGGAACAGCGTCCCGGGGTAGGTGAAGAGGGGCTCCTGGTCGGGGCCGTAACCGTCGGTCAGCATCGCATGGTAGGGGCCCCGGCTTCGACGCAGAGCCTTCGCAGCTTCCTCGGCCGACAATCCCCCGTTCTTCATCAGGGCCTTCACGGCGGAGAGAAGCAGCAGGTCGGCCAGCTTGAAGTCGACGTGATAGCCTTTGCCCTTCGGCCGGGCCGGAAAGAGATCGTACCGCGTGAGGTAGTTGCCGATCTGACCGCTGGTCATGCCGACCAAGGCGGCGGCATCGCTGCGAGAGAATGCCCAGGTCTCAATCTGCGTCGCTTCCACGGCATCACTCCAAAACGTCATAGCGATGCTATGACGTGTGCTGACGTTTGTAAAGCATCGAGATGATGCTCTGTCACAAAGGGACCGCAGCGGGTTGCTGGGCGGCCCGATAGCCTCCTGCCGCTTCACTGCGATCCAACCTCGGCAGCACGAAGCCTCTGGGCCGTCCGCTGCACCATGATCGTGAGGCGATCGGCAGCAGCCTCCCTGCCGAACTTCCGGGTGACGCGCCTGAGGACTCTGCCCACGAACCCGGGCACGGCGTTGGGATCGCGAGCGAGGATCACCAGCAGCTCATCCAGGCACGCCGTAGCGAAGTCGTCCTTCTGTGGGATTGCCTTCTCCTTCAGCCGCTGGCGGTAGCCGGCCTGGTACCTGCGTTGCCTCCGGAGGCGTGCGCGGTACCGCCGAGCATCATTCCCGTCGTGAAAATCGTCTGCCATCGCGTCCTCCGATCCCTTCGAGCAAGGTTCGCGACGAGCCATGAAAATCGCAATGGCGGGTCGTTCGAGGTGGGCCCGCCCCGGGATGGGGCGAAACCGCGTGAACTGCCTCCGTTTCCCCCTGCTCAACCTATTAGGAGGCAGGGGGAGAGCTAACACCGTGAACAAACCGGGCAAGAAGCAGTCTCGATTGAGTTCCCGGTTCGAAGGTACGAACGAAGCCTGATTTGGTCTCAATCCGCCTCCAGATCGCGGTCGCTACCGACAGCCCAGACGCGTTGGGAAGGGCGGCCAATGGGTGAGGCGAGCGAAGGCTCTCTGTCGGCATCGGGCTCGAGGTCGGCGTCGCCATCTGCAGCATCAAGGATGGCGACGATCTGGTCGACGACATCCAAGGCAAGATCGGCGAGACGCTCGAATTCGGCCCTTGAGATGCTGGCAGCCTGGATCCGGCGAGGGGTGGGAAACGGCACGACATTGCTCATGGTCAGCCCCATGCCTTCAGCGCTTCGAGGAGGAGGTCGGGTGCGTCGAGGCGATCGACCCGGCCGTTGCAGTCGATCTCATGCATGATGCGCACGCTAAGGATCTCGTCGTGCTCGGACTTGTTCGCCGGCGCACGCCGAGTGATTTCGGCGACGCAGCTGTCACGAAAGAAGGAAAAGCGCTGGCTCTCACCCTCGACGAACCAGCCGATGCTCGACAGACGCGATGAACCGTCGGAGCTTTGGCAAAGCGGCATGTTACCGATATGCCCCCAAAAACTGTCGGCCTGTCGCGTGATCTCGTATAGACGGGCGAGCTCTTCGATGCTGAAGGGAGCAAAATCGAACTCGGCAGCATAGCGCCGGCAGTTGGCTAGAAGTGCCTCCAGGGGCGCCTGTGGAGGCAGACGGGCAGTGGCTGCCCTTAGCGCCCCGGCACGCTCTTGGATCGATTGCTCGGGAGCGGTAGTGCTCGGTTTGCGACGAGCGTTCATAACAGCCTCCCTCATCCGATCTGCAGGAAGCCATAGGCGAACACGCCCCCGGCAATGATCAGGACGGCCGAGACGAGGTCTCCGGCGAAGTCGAGGAAGCGGGGAGCTCGGACATGTGCCGAGTCGGGCCGCACCGGGGTGATAACCGGGCCGTCCTCCGCTTCGGCCTCATCAGGCTCCAGCAGGGGCATGGGACGGGAGTAAACCGCTGCAGAAGGCGAGCGAGAGCGTTCACCGGCGCGAGCCGATGCTGTAGAATTCCGGATAGCCATGATGCGTCGTCCCTCGACGTGAGTGGTCAGGCTCGCTCTGGTGCTCCAATACCTCGGCGGGCCGTTTGCTTTGTAACGCCACTTACGTTACGCTTGATGCTCCTGATGTCAAGCCACTGGCGTTACATTTTTATGGTCGAGCAGCGGAAGAAGACAGCGACCCTCAACCTTCGGATTGATCCAGAGCTGAAGGAAGCTGCCGAGCGCGCAGCTGCCGACGATCAGCGGTCGCTGACCTCGCTCGTGGAGAAGCTGCTCTCCGATCACCTGAAGGCGAATGGCTACCTCGGCGGTACCGCTACCGGCACGCTGAGCAACGAACCTCATCTCGCAACGGCTGAGGCGCCTACGCCTGCGAAGAAGCCATGAGCAGCCAGCTTGGGATGCCTGAGAGTGAGGGAGCAGACGCTCTCGATCGCCTCTCCGAGGTGGTTCGCCTGGCGACGCTTCTCGCCGACCAGGTGCTGGACGCCCAGATCATGAGCCGGCCAGTACCTGATGAGCACATCCGCGCGCTCCTCGAAGCTGCGTTGGTGCTCAGACAGCATGGCCAGGAGCTGCCGTCCCTGCTCGGTCAGATCATGCATGGGATCTCTGCGGAGGCGCTGAAGGATCCCGCTGAAGCGCAGCAGAGCGCCGCTGAGGACGAAGCTACCGGGCGGCTCGCCTGGATGTTCCGCCCGCTCCAGGGGGCGAAGGACTAAAGAAGATGACGCGTCGGGCACCCGCCAACCCGAAGATTTATCACGTGACCCACGTCGACAATCTTCCAAATATCATCCGTGACGGGAGGCTATATTCCGACTCGGTAATGGTGGAAGAGGCGAAGGCGTGCACTAGTGGTTGAGGTCTGACGGTTGAGTCCGCGTGGGGTTTTGGTTTGAGGCCTGTCCTGCGAGTCTGGCGGAATGCGCAGTGGCATCTCCTTTACGCTCCTAGTGGTTGAGGTCTGACGGTTGAGTCCGCGTGGGGTTTTGGTTTGAGGCCTGTCCTGCGAGTCTGGCGGAATGCGCAGTGGCATCTCCTTTACGCTCTCCAGTTCGGATCGCCTTCGGCTCGAAGCGCTCGTTGCGGATCGGAACACGTCGCAGAAGCACGTCTGGCGCGCTCGTATCGTGCTGCTGAGCGCCGATGGGCTCGGGACGCACGCGATCATGCGTGAGGCGGGCGTGTCCAAGACGGTGGTCTGGTGCTGGCAGGACCGCTTCGCGCAGGAGGGCGTCGACGGGCTTCTTCGGGACAAGACACGGCCGGCGCGCATCCCGCCGCTGGGGCCGGAGGTGGCGGCGCGCGTGGTGGCTCTGACGCAGGGAGAACCACCCGGCGAGACCACGCATTGGACGGCCGCCGCCATGAGCAAGGCCGCGGCCATCAGTATCTCGTCGGTGCAGCGGATCTGGCGGGGGCATGGTCTGCAGCCGCATCGGGTCCGGCAGTTCAAGCGAGCAACGGCGACCCAAAGCCCTTCGTCTGGACTGCCGACCCGGATCGCATCATCCAGGCCGCAAAGCGCGGGCACCAAGTGTTAGACTCGCACCACTAGAGTGCGGGTCCTCGAATGCGTGACCTTGCCGGCCCTCGAGCGCGGAGTGGACCATGACCACGGGCATCGCCACCGGCGCGGGCGCGACGGCCCGCGCGGACCTTCCCGATGCCGTGCGCATCGGGGCGATGGGCGCGATCCTGCTCTTCGTCCTGATCGGGGCCGATCCGTTCCTCGACGGGACGGCGGCGGAGAACGCCGCCTCGCGGGCCGGCGGCAACCTTGTCAACCAGGGGCTGTTCCTGGTCATGGCGGGCATCGCGGCGGCGGTGCTCGCCTGGCGCGGGCGCGAGGCCCTGCGGCCGCTGGCCACCCTGCCGATCCTGGCGACGCTGGGCTGGATCGGCGTGTCCACCGCCCTCTCGATCGAGCCCGCCGTCTCGGCGCGGCGCCTCGTCTCCCTAGTCATCATGTTCGGCGGGGTGGTGAGCGTGCTGGTGCTGGCCCGCGACGTCCGCCAGTTCGCCCACGTCCTCGGCGGCAGCGTGCTCGTCGTGCTGGCGACCTGCTACCTCGGTCTCGTGCTGGTGCCCGAGCGCGCGATGCACACCGCTCTCGACCTGATCGAGCCCGAGCATGCCGGCAGCTGGCGCGGCGTCTTCGCGCACAAGAACGGCGCCGGCGCGGCCATGAGCCTGTTCATCATCGTCGGGCTGTTCTGGGCCGGGATGGGCCAGCGCCTCCTGGGCTCCGCGGTCGTGGTGCTGGCGGGCGTGTTCCTCGTCTTCACCAACGCCAAGACCTCCCTGGTCATGACGCCGGCGGTGCTCGGACTGACCTGGGCCTGCACCCTCTCGGCCTCCGGCGCCTGGCGCCGGCTGGTGCTCCTCGGCCCGTTGGCGCTGCTGCTCCTGCTCACGGTGGGCTCGGTGATGTCGTCCGGCCTCGGCGCCCTGGTGGCGGCCCTCGCCGCCGACCCGACCTATACCGGCCGCACCGAGATCTGGAGCTTCGCCCTCGACAACATCGCCAAGAAGCCCCTCACCGGCTTCGGCTACGGCGCCTTCTGGGAGAGCGTGTTCTACGGCGGCGGCGGCGATGCCACGACCTGGGTCAACCGCGCCACCGACGCCCATGACGGCTACCTCAACACCGCCCTGGAGAGCGGCCTGCCGGGCCTCGCCCTGACGGTGTGGTGGATGGTGCTGGCTCCCCTCTCCGACCTCCAGGCCCAGCGCCGGGCCGAGGCCGGCCCCGGCCTCGACCCCCTGCGGCTGCTGTTCCTGCGGATCTGGCTGTTCGGCCTGATGGTGGGGGTCTTCGAATCGGTGTTCTACCAGGCCACCAACGCGCTGTTCTTCCTCCTCGCCCTCTCCGTCTTCGGCCT
Organism: Methylobacterium sp. Leaf104; assembly: GCF_001422885.1. GTDB lineage: Bacteria > Pseudomonadota > Alphaproteobacteria > Rhizobiales > Beijerinckiaceae > Methylobacterium. The sequence continues at coordinate 187,933 of NZ_LMMZ01000040.1, forward strand.
GCGCTTCGGTGCCGCCGGACGGGTCGTTCCGGGGACGCCGCGGTGAGCGCCCCCGCCCCGTCCGCCCATCCGCCGACGGCGCCGCTGCCGGCGCTCACCGCCCTGCGCTTCGTGGCCGCCGCCTACGTGGTGGTGTTCCACTATGCCGGCTTCTTCTTTCCCGACGCCGCGATTCCCGGGGCGGTCCGCCTCGGCTATTCCGGGGTGACCTTCTTCTTCCTGCTCTCGGGCTTCATCCTGGCCTACACCTACCGGGACGTGGACCTGACCGACCGTGCCGCCCGCGCGCGGTTCGCCTGGGCCCGGGTGGCGCGGGTCTACCCGGTCTACCTCCTGTGCCTCGTCCTCGCCCTGCCCTGGTTCGTCGCCTGGGTGGCGAAGTCCGCCCCACCCCTGCAGGGGCTGATGGCCGCGGGCGCGGTGCTGGCGCCGCTGGGCCTGCACGCCTGGGTGCCCGGGGCGGCCTGCTCCCTCGACTGCCCGAGCTGGTCGGTCTCGGTGGAAATGGTCTTCTACGCCCTGTTTCCCCTCCTGCTGCCCCTGGCGCTCGCGGCGCCCGGGCGCATCGCGCGCCTGACTCTCGCGGCCTGGATCGTCCTGACCGGCGGAGCCGCCCTCGCCTTCGCGCGCTACGCCCCCGGCCTCTCGCTGATCGGGCCGGAGCCGGGGGGCGCGGGGCCGGTGCTGCTGGCCCAGGCCATCAAGTACAACCCCCTGATGCGCGTGCCGGAATTCGTCGCCGGGCTCCTCCTCTACGCCGCCTGGACCCGCTGGCGGCTGCCCACCCCCGTCCTCCTCGCCCTCGCGGCCCTGGCCGGCCTCGCCCTGGTGGCGGGCGCGCCCCACCTGTCCGAGGTGCTGCTCCACAACGGGCTCACGGCATTGGCCTGGGCGCCCCTGATCCTGGCCGGCGCCCAGCTCCGCAGCGGCCCCCTGGTGACGCCCGGCTTCGTCTTCCTCGGCCGGATCTCGTTCGCCCTCTACATGATCCACGTCCCGGCCTACGCCCTGGTGAACAGCCTCGACCGGGTCGTCCTCGGGGGCCGGCTCGCCGCCGCACCCTGGCTCGGATCGGGCCTCGCCGCCGCCCTGGCCCTCACCCTCGGCGTCCTCCTGCATCGGGGCCTCGAGGAGCCTATGCGCCGGCGCATCCTGCGCCGGGCGACGCGCCCGCGGGCCGCTGGCTCCGTCGCGGTGGGGTGAACCGCACCCCGTCAGCGCGCGTTCAGCAACCGCCCGGCATCCTGGAGCACTTCGAGCCCTGTGAAGGTCTTCGAACCTCCACGAGGCCGGAGGATCAACACCAGCAAAGGTCACACCAGCAGAGGGTCATGGCTCCATGTCCGTGAAATCGCTGTTTCGCACGATGCTCGCCCGCACGACTCTGGCCGCGACGCTCGGCGTCGCCGGTGCCGTCGGCCTCGCCGCGGCCGCCCAGGCGGCGCCGATCGCGCCCGCCGGCACCCTGGCGGGCGCGGCCGTCGAGACCGTCGCCTATGGCTGCGGTCCCGGCTTCATCCCGAACCGGTTCGGCTATTGCCGGCCGATGTACCGCCCCTACGGCTATGACCGGCCGCGGCCGTTCTACGGCCCCCGTCCCTTCTACGGACCGCGCTACGGCCACTACCGCCCGCGGCCGCTCTTCGGACCCTATTTCTAGGACGCGGGCCAGGCCCGACCGCGGGCCTGGCCCGGCGCGAGACCGGGCGGCGGCGCGCCGCCCGCGTCATTTCGCTGACGCGCGCCGGGGCCGCGCCGGGACTAGGACGCTGGGCCCGTCCCGAAACCCCGCACCGGGGGAACCCCATGCGCGCCCTCCTCCCGCTCGGCCTGCTGGCCGGCGCCCTCCTCGGCCCGGCTCCGGCCCGGGCCCAGACGGTGCTGCCCACGATCGACGCGGCCAACACCCGCTACGCCGCCCTCGACGGGATCACCGCCGACACTGTCGGCCGGCTCCGGGTCGCCTGGACCTTCTCCACCGGGATCCTACGCGGCCACGAGGGCGCGCCCCTGGTGGTGGACGGGGTGATGTACGTCCACACCCCCTTCCCCAACACCGTCACGGCCCTCGATCTCGACCAGGACGGCCGCATCCTGTGGCGCTACGAGCCGAAGCAGGATCCGGGTGTCATGGCCCTCCTGTGCTGCGACACGGTCCATCGCGGCCTCGCCTATGCCGACGGCGCCCTCTTCCTGCAGCAGGCCGACACCACCCTGGTCTCCCTCGACGCGAAGACCGGTCGGGTGAACTGGTCGGTCCGCAACGGCGACCCCGCCCGGGGCGAGACCAACACCGCCGCCGTCCTGCCCGTGAAGGGCAAGGTCCTGGTCGGCCTCTCGGGGGGCGAGTTCGGGGTCCAGTGCCACGTCACCGCCTACGACGCGCGCACCGGCGCCCGGCTCTGGCGCGCCACCGCGACGGGCACCGACGAACAGATGCGGGTCGACCCCGAGCGCACGACGTCGCTCGGCAAGCCGATCGGCCGGGATTCCTCGCTCAAGAGCTGGGAGGGCGACCAGTGGAAGACCGGTGGCGCCTGCGCCTGGGGCTGGTTCGCCTACGATCCGGGGCTCGACCTCGTCTATTACGGCACCGGCAATCCCTCGACCTGGAATCCGCGCCAGCGCCCCGGCGACAATCGCTGGGCGGCCTCGATCGTGGCCCGCGATCCCGACACGGGCATCGCCCGCTGGCTCTACCAGATGACGCCCCACGACGAGTGGGACTACGACGGCGTCAACGAGATGATCCTCACCGACCAGGTCCTCGGCGGCGTCACCCGCCCGCTCCTCACCCATTTCGATCGCAACGGGTTCGGCTACACCCTCGATCGGGCCACCGGCGAGCTCCTGGTGGCGCAGAAATTCGACCCCGCCGTGAACTGGGCGACGCGGATCGACCTCGACCGGGCCTCGCCGGGCTACGGCCGCCCGGTCCGCGACCCGCGCGCCTCGCCGGAGGCCAGCGGCGAGGACGAGACCACCCGGGGCATCTGCCCCGGCGCCATCGGGGCCAAGAACCAGCAGCCGGCGGCCTATTCGCCGCGCACCCGGCTGTTCTACGTGCCGACCAACCACATCTGCATGGACATCGAACCCTTCCGGGTCACCTACACCCCCGGACTGCCCTATGTGGGCGCCACCGTGAGCCTGCACCCGGCCCCCGACGATCCCCGCACCGGCACCCTGACCGCCTGGGATGGGGTCGCGGGGGCGATCCGCTGGTCGATTCCCGAGCCGTTCTCGGTCTGGTCCGGGGTGCTCGCCACCGCCGGGGACGTGGTGTTCTACGGCACCCTCGAGGGCTACCTGAAAGCGGTCGACGCGCGCTCGGGCCGCGAGCTCTACCGCTTCAAGACCCCCTCGGGCATCGTCGGCAACGTCACCACCTACCGCCACCGGGGGCGGCAATACGTGGCTGTGCTCAGCGGCGTCGGCGGCTGGGCCGGGATCGGCCTGGCGGCCGGCCTGACCGACCCGAACGACGGCGCCGGCGCGGTGGGCGGCTACGCCGCCCTGTCGCGCTACACGGCGCTCGGCGGCCAGCTCACCGTCTTCGCCCTGCCCGAGTGAGCCTTGGGATACGCGCCGGCCGTCAGCCGAGATCCTCGTCCTCCTCGGCCGGGGCGTAGACCGCCTCGCCCAGGCGCTTCAGGGGGCCGCCCGGGCCCGAGCGCTTCCACAGGCGGGTGTTGAGGGCCGCCACGGGGTCGTGGCCGGGCAGTTCGAAGCCCAGCGCCGTCAGGCCCTGCAGGATCTCGCCGGCATGGAGCGGCCGGCCGGCCTCGTGCAGGAGGTTGACGGCGGCCGCCACCAGGGCGCGCCCGTGCCGGCGGGCGGCCACGAGGTCCTCGCCCGCCCGCACCGGGTCCGAGGCCCGGCCGGGCAGGCTCCCGGCGCCAGGATCCGAGACCGCCGGCCCGGCCCGGGCAGGCTCGGCGGCGGGGGCGGGGGCCGGCGCGCCGAGGCGGCGCCCCAGTTCGAGGTAGAGCTGATGCTCGGCGATGGCGCGGTCGAGTTCGTCGCGGCGGTGGCGCAGGTCGCGCAGGACCGCCTCGGCCTGGGCCTCGGACAGGAACATGGATGTCTCGCGGAAGAAGGTTGGGCCGTCACCAACGGAACATTCCATAATTATTCCGTAAGGTCCATCACTGGATGATCCATATTCCTCTTCCTGTAAGGAATATTCGGTCAGGCGACGGCCTGTGCGGCCCTGCGCGGCAGCTTGGCGCCGCGCGGCGGGATCAGTAGGGCGCCCGGGTCGGCGGGCTGCAGCAGCATGCCGGTGTCGTCGAGACGGATCGGCAGTTTCGGAAACACCTCCTGCAGGTGGGCGAGGTCCGCCTTGAAGGCCTGCCGGAAGCTGCGGAGGCTGGCATTGTCGGCGCCGAACTGCTTGTGCAGGTTGTCCCAGGTCAGCCGCAGGGGCCGTTGCAGGGCGCGCAGGCGGTAGCCGACCCAGAACAGCAGGTCGAGCTTGCGCGCCGAGCCCGAGAAGGCCCGGGCCGCGCGGATGTCCACCGGTAGGGCGTGCTGGATCAGGTTGTCGTAGAAATCCTGGTGGAACTGGATGCTCTTCTGCCAGACCACCCCGTCGGCGCCCTGCGGCAGCCAGAGGTCGAGCTGGCGGAAGGGCGGCACGTTGAGGGTGCTGGCGCTGCCGGCCCCGTCCCAGAGGCCGATCTGCAGGGTGCAGGCGGCCAGCCGCGCCAGCTGCTCCTTGAACTGCCGGATGGTGCCGCGCTCGCCGCCCGTGACGGCGAAGCCCATCTCCTTCATGAAGCCCGACAAGCTGTCGGCCACCGCCACGGTGGGACTGCGCTGGCGCACGGCCTCGGTGCAGAGGTGGAGCAGGACGAGGCGGGCCTTGGGGCCGTAGGGCAGGCCCTGGAACTCCATCTCGCCAGTGGCGGGGTTCTTGAGGCGCCCGGCCAGGAGGCTCAAGGAATTCCGGCCGTATTCCCGGAAGAATTCGCGGGCGTCGCCGGGATCGCGATAGGGCAGGCCGCAGAGCGCCAGCACCGAGTGGATGTGCTGCAGGTTCTCCGGACCCGTGGGCTCGGTCTCGATGACCTCGCGGATGGCGTCGCGCCGGCGCTGGTCCCGGCCCATGGCCTGGCGCCGGCCGGCCACGGCGCCGCGGGCGGCGGCCTCCGCGTCCCGGGCCCGCTGCCGGTGCAGGATCGTCTCCGCGATGGTGGCGAACAGGAAGCTGCCCCGCGCCGCCTCGACCTCGCCGAGAAGATCGGCGTCGCGGATGCCCGCCAGGATGTCCTCGATCCTCATGATCCCGGTGGTGACCCTCGTGCCATGCGAAAAGGCTCACCCGGGGATCGCCCCCGGACCGCGTCGCGCGGCGACCATGCCCGATTCCCCGCCGCGGAGTCTCGGCGCCCGAGGCCGGATCCCGGCGCCATCCCGGCTATCCACCGGCCGGGACGGAGAAACCCCGCACCCGGTCGACGGGCCGGATCCGGCCCGCGCGCCCCGACGCAGAGTTCGATACGGGACCGAATCCGGCACAATCCCCGGAGTTCACCGCCCGGAGCGCCGATCCACGCCGAACCCAATACACAGGCACGCAGAATCCCATGCACCGACCGGGTTTACCCACGCAGAGTTCGATGCGCGGACGCGCAGAGTTCGATACGCCCCCGCGCAGAGTTCGATGCGCGAACACCCGCCAAGCCCCTCCTGCGACAGGGCTTTCGGCGTCCCCATATAACTCTCAGAAATGACTCTCTGAGAATCTCTTACTGATAGCTTTCCTAAGGGTCCGGGAGCCGTTCGGAAGAACGAACACATCCCCGGCCAAGGCTTTTTCAGGGGAATTTTCCAAAGGAAGACACCGTCTCTCCCGCCTCCATCCCCAGCCTGACGGGTTGGCCCGCAATCCGCTAAGGAAGGCGCAGCGAGGCCCGATGCGGAGGAATGGGGTGAGGATCGAGGATCTGCTGGCGCTGATGGCGCAACTGCGCGACCCGGAGACCGGCTGCGCCTGGGACGTGGCCCAGGATTTTTCCAGCATCGCGCCCTACACGGTGGAGGAGGCCTACGAGGTGGCCGACGCCATCGCCCGCGGCGACGTCGAGGACCTGCGCGACGAGCTCGGCGACCTCCTCCTTCAGGTGGTCTTCCACGCCCGCATCGCCGAGGAGGCCGGGCTCTTCGCCTTCCCGGACGTGGTCCGGACCGTGATGGAGAAGATGGTCCGGCGCCATCCGCACGTCTTCGCGCCGGACGGCGCCCTGCTGCCGGCAGGCTCGCCCCGGCGCGACCCGGAGGCCGTGGCCGCCCAGTGGGCGGCGATCAAGGCCGAGGAGCGCCGGATGAAGCCGGCCCGGGAATCGGGACCGCTGGCGGGCATTCCCCTGCCCCTGCCCGCCCTGACGCGGGCGGAGAAGCTCTCGGCCCGGGCCGCCACCTACGGCTTCGACTGGACCGACCCGGACCAGGTGGTGCTGAAGGTGCGCGAGGAGATCGACGAGGTCGCGGATGCCATGGCCCACGGCACCCGGGCGGCGGTGGTGGAGGAGCTCGGCGACCTGTTGTTCTCGGTCGCCAACCTCGCCCGCCACCTCGGCATCGATCCGGAATATTCCTTACAAGGAGGGAATATGAAGTTCGAGCGCCGCTTCGACGCGATGGCGGCGGCCCTCGAGGCGCAAGGGATCGGCCTCGCCGAGAGCGATCTCGACGCGATGGAGGCCGCCTGGCGGGCCGTCAAGATTTCGGAGAAGGGCTAGGATTTCGGGGAAGGGCTGACCGCGGGCGCTTCGGCGGCGCGACGCCGGAACGGCCGGTCGATGACCCCGCCGGCATAGAGCGCCCACCAGACGAAGACCGGCTGAAACGCCAGCCGGGGACCGTGATACCACCAGCTGTCGGGCAGGCCCGGCACGACGATGCCCTCCAGCGCATGCTTGAGGTTGGCCGGGAAGACGCAGACCGCGTAGAGGGCCAACCCGATCCCGGCCCAGCGCCGGGTCGGCCCCCAGGCGAGTCCGAGGACCCCGGCCAGTTCGCACAGGCCGGTGGCGATCACCACCAGGCGGGGTGCCGGCACCCAGTCCGGCATGATCGGCAGGAAGGCGTCGGGGGCGGCGAGATGCACGCATCCGATGAAGCCGTAGGCCGCCATCAGGGGCAGGCGCCAGCGGAGCCGGGATTGCGCTGTCATGCAGCGAACGCGCCGTGCAGATCGGCCGCGAGGGCCTTCACCACCGGATGCGCCGGGCTCGCATAGGCGGTCTCGCCGATCGCCGTCACCGGGGCGAGGCCCCGCAGGGAATTGGTCACGAATACCGCTTCGGCGCGCAGGAGCGCGTCCACGCCGAAACTCCGCTCCGCGACGCGCAGGCCGAGGCGCGGCGCTCGGACCGAGAGAATCTCCGCACGCAGGATGCCGGGCAGCACGCCGTCCGCGAGGGGCGGGGTGACGAGGGTGGCGTCGATCACCGCGAACAGGTTGCCCGTCCCGGCGCAGGCGACGTGCCCCCGCGTGTTCCGGAACAGGGCCTCGTCGAAGCCGGCGGCCCGGGCCGCGCCGGCGGCCAGCACCGCGTCGAGGTAGCCGAGCGTCTTCAGGGTCGCGGCCGGCGAGGTCTCGTTGCGGCGGATCTCCGTGGGGTGGAGGGTGAGGGGCGTGAAGGCCAGGGCCGTCCCGACGGGGGCGGCGCTCGCCCACAGCACCGGCCGGGGCTCGGCCGGGGGGCTGAGCCCGCGCGGCCCGGAGCCCCGGGTCACGGTGGTGCGGATCGCCGCCAAGGGATGGGCCCGGCCCGCCGCATCGGCGAGCCCCCGCATGGCCTCCCCGATGCGCTCGGGCGCCACGGGAAAGCCCAGCGTCGCGGTGGCGGCGGCGAGGCGGGCCACGTGCGCGGCCTCGAACACGATGCGGCCGTGCCGGGCCAGGGCGGTGTCGAACACCCCGTCCCCGAGGGTCAGGCCCCGGTCGGCGAGGTCGAAGGGCACCGGCCCCTCGGTGAGGCCGCCGTCAAACCACAGCATCGATCCGGCCCGGCAGGGGGTGGTCGGCGCGCCGGTCGCGCGCCAACCGCAAAAAGTTGGCGAAGAGGGCGTGGCCGTTCTCGGTGAGCACCGATTCCGGGTGGAACTGCACGCCCCAGGTCGGATGGCTCCGGTGCGACAGGGCCATCACCTCCCCCTCGGTGGAGACCGCGTCGATGCGGAGGCGGTCGGCCATGCCGGGCTCCGGCGCCACGATGAGCGAGTGGTAGCGCCCGACCTGCATCGGGTCGGGCAGGCCGGCGAACAGCCCGGCCCCGTCGTGCCGGATCGGCGTCGCCTGCCCGTGCAGGGGGCGCCCGGCCCGCGCGACCCGGCCGCCGAAGGCCGCGCCGATGGCCTGGTGGCCGAGGCAGACGCCGAGCAGCGGCACCGCGCCGGAGAGCTCCCGGATGGCGGGCAGCGAGATGCCGGCCTCCGCCGGGGTGCAGGGGCCGGGCGAGATCACGATCGCCTCGGGGTCGAGGGCGCGGATGCCGGCGACGTCGATCGCGTCGTTGCGCGCCACCCGCACGGTCTCGCCCAGCTCCTCGAAGTAGCGCACCACGTTGAAGACGAAGCTGTCGTAGTTGTCGATGACGAGGATCACGGCACCCTCCCCGCATCCGGATCCGAGGGATCGGGCTCGAAGGCCTGGAACACCCGGGCGGCCTTGGTCAGGGTCTCCTCGTATTCCGGGCCCGGCTCGGACAGCAGGGTGACGCCGCCGCCGGCCTGGAGCACGGCCCGGCTCGCATCCATGAACACGGTGCGGATGGCGATCGACGTGTCGAGGTCGCCGGTGAAGTCGAGGGCGCCGATGGCGCCGCAATAGAGCTCGCGCGCGTCGCCCTCGATCTCCGTGATGATGTCCATGGCGCGCAGCTTCGGCGCGCCGGTGATCGAGCCGCCCGGGAAGGTGGCGGCGATCAGGTCGAGGGCGTCCAGGTCCGCCTTCAGGGTTCCGGTGACCACCGAGACGAGATGGTGGACCGAGGCGTAGGATTCGAGGCCGCACAGCACCGGCACCCGCACGCTGTGGGGCTCGCAGATGCGCGAGAGGTCGTTGCGCAGGAGGTCGACGATCATGATGTTCTCGGCCCGCTCCTTGGCGTTGGCCTGCAGCGCCTCGCCCAGGCGTGCATCGGCGGCCGGGTCGGCCACGCGCCGCACAGTCCCCTTGATCGGCCGGGTCTCGATCGCCCGCCCGCTGAGCTTGAGGAAACGCTCGGGACTGCTCGAGGCGATGCGCAGGGTGTCGAAGTCGAGATAGGCGCCGAAGGTCGCCGGGTTGGTGGCGCGCAGGCGCCGGTAGAGGCCGAGCGGGTCGAAGCCCTCCGGCAGGTCGGCCTCGAAGCGCTGGGCGATGTTGGCCTGGTAGATGTCGCCGGCGCGGATGTAGTCGCGCACCCGCTCCACCGCCGCCTCGTAGCCGGCGCGGGTGAAGTTCGAGCGCCAGGCGAGCGGCCCCTGCGCGGCCGGCTCCGGACTCGGCCGGGCCTCTGCCAGGAGCGCGCCGAACTGCGCCAGCCGGGCTCGCGCCCGGGCTTCGCGCGCCGCCGGGTCGATCTCGGGAAAGCCGGTGGCGAGGAGGCGGCAGCGCCCGCTGCCGTGGTCGATGCTCAGCACCGTGTCGTAGAGGTTGAAGGCGATGTCGTCGCAGAGGCCCGCCCGCCGGGCCGGGGGCGCCACCCGCTCCAGCGTCGCGCCGAGGTCGTAGGCGAAATAGCCGATGGCACCGCCCGCGAAGGCCGGGAGACCGGGATCCCGCGCCCTGCGGAAGGGCGCGAGGCAGGCGCGCAGCGCCTCCAGGCCGGAGCCCGGCACGGGACGTCCGTCCAGCGTCGCTCGGCCGTCGCGAAACCGGAAGCGCCCGAAGGGGTCGGCCGCCAGGGTCGAGCTCCGCCCCAGGGTGTCGTGGTGCATGGCGCTGTCGAGGAAGGCGAGCCCCGGCAGGGCGGCCAGGGCCTCGGCCGCCGCGACGGATTCGACGAACGGGATATCAGCAATCCACATGACGACTCGAAGGTTTCAGGGCGGCGACGGACCGATGATCCCGGCGTACCGAAGCATCGGGGGCCGAAGCATCCGTCGCGGCCTGCGGTATCATGCACAGGTGGCATGCGCGACGGCGTGGCAAAAGCGCGATCCGCGCATGGCTCGGACCCGCCCGGCTCGCTTAGACGGGCGAATCCCGTTATAGGGCTGTCAACCTTTTTGTCCCGCCCTCCCCCGATTCCAAGGCCGGTCCGGTTCCCGCAGCCGCGCCGGTCCGACGAGCATCCATGACCGCATCCCCCCTGTCATCGACTCCCGCCGAGACGGCGCCGAAAAGCGCCCCGAAGATCTCCTTCGTCTCCCTCGGCTGCCCCAAGGCGCTGGTGGATTCCGAGCGCATCCTCACGCACCTGCGCGCCGAGGGCTACGAGCTCGCCCGGCGGCATGACGGCGCGGACGTCGTCATCGTCAACACCTGCGGCTTCCTCGATTCGGCCAAGGCCGAGTCGCTCTCGGCCATCGGCGAGGCCATGGCGGAGAACGGCCGCGTCATCGTCACCGGCTGCATGGGCGCCCAGCCGGACGAGATCCGCGAGAAGTATCCGAACCTGCTCGCGGTCACCGGGCCGCAGGCCTACGAATCGGTGGTGGCGGCGGTGCACGAGGCGGTGCCCCCGGCTCACGACCCGTTCCTCGACCTCGTGCCGCCCCAGGGGGTGAAGCTCACCCCGCGCCACTACGCCTACCTGAAGATTTCCGAGGGCTGCAACAACCGCTGCACCTTCTGCATCATCCCGTCCCTACGCGGAGACCTCGTCAGCCGCCCGGCCGGCGACGTGCTGCGCGAGGCCGAGAAGCTGGTGAAGGCCGGCGTCAAGGAACTGCTGGTCGTCTCGCAGGACACGTCCGCCTACGGCGTCGACATCCGCTACGCCACGAGCCCCTGGCGCGACCGGGAGGTGCGGGCGAAGTTCTACGACCTCGCGGCCGAGCTCGGCGAGCTCGGGGCCTGGGTGCGGATGCACTACGTCTACCCCTACCCGCACGTGGACGAGGTCATCCCCCTGATGGCGGAGGGCAAGGTGCTGCCCTATCTCGACATGCCGCTCCAGCACGCGAGCCCCTCCGTGCTCCGCCGCATGCGCCGGCCCGGCAACCAGGAACGCCAGCTCGAGCGCATCCGGCGCTGGCGCGAGATCTGCCCGGATCTGGCCATCCGCTCGACCTTCATCGTGGGCTTCCCCGGCGAGACCGAGGCCGAGTTCGAGGAGCTGCTCGCCTGGATTCGCGAAGCCAAGCTCGAGCGCGTCGGCTGCTTCGAATTCGAGCCGGTGGGCGGCGCGGTGGCCAACGGCCTCGGCGACCCGGTGCCGCCGGAGGTCAAGGCCGAGCGCAAGCGCCGCTTCATGGAGGCGCAGCAGGGCATCTCCGCCCGCCTGCAGAAGGCCCGCATCGGCAAGCGCCTGCCCGTCATCATCGACGCGGCCGACGGCACCGTCGCCAAGGGCCGCTCGAAATACGACGCCCCCGAGATCGACGGGAACGTCCACGTCACGGCGCGCCGGCCCCTGCGGGTCGGCGACATCGTCACCGTGAAGATCGAGCGCGCCGACGCGTACGATCTCTACGGGAGCGCGGTGTAGGACCGGGGCGACGTCCGCCAGGGACTTCGAGCGACATGCGCCGCTCCTCTCCCGGCAGGCGGGGAGACGGGATGCGGACGCATCGGCGTGCATCGGGCCCTACCCGCCCCCGATCGCCCCGCTCGTGATCCGTGTGACGCCGGCCGCCTGCATGTCGGCCCAGGCCCGCGCCACCGAGCCGTCCAGGTCGATGCCCCGCACCGCATCCGCGACCACCAGGGCCTCGAAGCCGGCCGCCCGCGCGTCGAGGGCGCTCCAGGCCACGCAGTAATCGGTGGCGAGGCCGCACAGGATCACCCGGGTGAAGCCGCGCTCGCGCAGGTAGCCGGCCAGCCCCGTGGGCGTGCGCCGGTCGGCCTCCAGGAAGGCGGAATAGCTGTCGACCCGGCGGTGGTGGCCCTTGCGGATCACCAGCTCGGCGCGGTCGGCCGCGAGGCCGGGGGCGAGGGCGGCCCCGGCGCTGCCCTGCACGCAATGCTCCGGCCACAGCACCTGCGGGCCGTAGGCCAGGGGCACGGTGTCGAAGGGCGCCCGGCCGGGATGGCTCGTGGCGAAGGAGACGTGCCCCGGCGGATGCCAGTCCTGCGTCAGCACCGCGTGCGGGAACAGCCCGAGGAGGCGGTTGACCGGCGCGACCACGGCGTCGCCGTCGGGCACGGCGAGCGCCCCGCCGGGCAGGAAGTCCACCTGCACGTCGATGACGAGGAGGACGTCCCGCGCTCCCGGGATCACGGCATCCTCCGATCCCGGAAGAGCCGGATCCTGGGATGTCCGGATCACGGGATCATCACCGTGGCGCCGGTGGTCTTGCGGGCGGCGAGATCCCGGTGGACCTGCTGCGCGGCGGCGAGCTTGGCGGTGCTGTGGACCGGGATCTTCACGGCGCCGCGCGCCACCACCGAGAACAGGTTCTTGGCCATGGCATCGAGGGTCTCGCGCTTGCTCGCATGGGCGAAGAGCGAGGGGCGGGTGGCGTAGAGCGAGCCCTTCTGGCCCAGCAGCGCCAGGCTGAAATCGTCCACCGGGCCGGAGGCCGAGCCGAAGCTGACGAACAGGCCGAGCGGGCTGATGCAGTCCAGCGAGGCCGGGAAGGTGTCCTTGCCGACGCCGTCATAGACCACCGGCACGCCCTTGCCGCCGGTGATCTCCTTGACCCGGGCGGCGAAATCCTCGTCGCGGTAGAGGATGACGTGGTCGCAGCCGTTGGCGCGGGCGAGTTCGGCTTTTTCTTGCGACCCGACGGTGCCGATCACCGTGGCGCCGAGGTGCTTGGCCCATTGGCAGGCGATGAGGCCGACGCCGCCCGCGGCGGCGTGGAACAGGATGGTGTCGCCGGGCTTCACCGCGTAGGTCCGGTGCAGCAGGTACTCGGCGGTGAGGCCCTTGAGCATCATCGCGGCGGCGGTCTTGTCGTCGACGTCGTCGGCGAGGTGCACGGCGGCGCTCGCCTCGATCACCGCCTCCTCCGCATAGGTGCTCGCGGCCGAGCCGTAGGCCACCCGCTCGCCGACCCGGAACTCGGTGACGCCCTGCCCGACCGCCACGACCTCGCCGGCGCCCTCCTTGCCGGGGGTGAAGGGCAGCTGCGGCGCCTTGTAGGCGCCCGAACGGAAGTAGATGTCGATGAAGTTCACCCCGATGGCGGTCTGCCGGACGTGGATCTGGCCGGGGCCCGGAGCCGGCAGCGTCACGTCCTCGTAGCGCATCACCTCGGGGCCGCCGTATTCGTGAACCTGGATCGCCTTCGGCATCGTGTCGTTCCTCTCTGTGGGTCGTCCGCGGTCTTCGCGTCTGCGGCCGTCTTCTTCCGCCCGTCTTCGACGCGGCCGATGCGGGTCCACCGGCTGCGATCATGAGCGACATAGACGGACCCGGCGCGCCGGCAATGCCGCAGGCTCTCATCCCGCGCCCGCCGCGCCATGTGCGGCGGCGCACCGGCCCGTCCTCCGCGCATGCCGGAGCGCACCCGGATTGCGTCCGCGCCGCCTGCATGATTAACGCAGGTTATCCGGTGCGTCCGCGTCGCGCGCTTCACCGGAAGACCGCCGACCCGGCCCGGCCGGGACGACACGACCATGAAGGCGGATCGGCTGGATGGATGAGATCGTGTGGATACGGCCCGCCGGCTACGACCCCGCCGTCCAGCCCGGGACGATCCTGCGCCCCGAGGCGGGATTGCCGGAGTTCCAGGTCCTGGCGCGCCGGCCCGTGGTGATGATGTTCCATGCCGGGCCGGCCTGGGACATCCGGCCCTTCACCCAGCTCACCCTGCGGCTCGTCGAGCCGGGGGAGACCTCGGCGCGGGTCCGATCGGACTGATTCCCACCGGGACCGGCCCATCGTGGCACCGCGCAGGCCCGGACGAGGCCGGGCCGGCTCAGACGATGCCGGTCAGGTAGTAGACCCCGATCACCAGGAACACCGCCGCGGTCTTCAGGAGGGTGATGGCGAAGATGTCGGCATAGGCCTGCCGGTGGGTCAGGCCCGTCACCGAGAGCAGGGTGATGACGGCGCCGTTATGCGGCAGGGTGTCCATGCCGCCGCTGGCCATGGCGGCGACCCGGTGCAGCACCTCCATGGGGATGTTGGCGGCCTGCGCCGCCGCGATGAAGGTGGAGGACATGGCCGCCAGGGCGATGCTCATGCCGCCCGAGGCCGAGCCGGTGATGCCGGCGAGCGCCGTCACGGTCACGGCCTCGTTGACCAGCGGGTTCGGGATCGCCGAGAGGGCGTCGCGGATGACGAGGAAGCCCGGAAGGGCGGCGATGACCGCGCCGAAGCCGTACTCGGAGGCCGTGTTCATGGCCGCCAGCAGCGAGCCCGCCACCGCGGCGCGACTGCCCTCGGCGAAGCCTGAGGCGACGGGCCGCCAGGCGAAGACCAGCACGGTGAGGATGCCGGCGAGCAGCGCCAGCTCCACCGCCCAGATCGCGGTCACGGACGAGACCGTGGTGACGATGGGTTTGTCGAGGCCGGCGAGCGCCGTCTCGGCCTTGGGCCCGTAGAAGCGCGGGATCGCGGCCGTGAAGGCGAGATTCGACAGGCCGACCACGATCAGCGGCAGCAGGGCGATGGCCGGATGGGCGCGGGAGGCCTCGTCCATCACCTGCGGCTCGTTGCTGTGGCCGGTGCCGTAGCCCTCCCCCCGGCGCTTGGCCGCGGCGATGCGCCGGTCGAGATAGGCGACGCCGACCACGAGGATGAAGGCCGCGCCGATCAGCCCGAGCCAGGGAGCGGCCCAGGTGTTGGTGCCGAAGAAGGTGGTGGGAATGATGTTCTGGATCTGCGGCGTGCCGGGCAGCGCATCCATCGTGTAGGAGAAGGCGCCCAGCGCGATGGTGCCGGGGATCAGGCGCTTGGGGATGTCGCTGAGGCGGAAGGCTTCGGCCGCGAAGGGATAGACCGCGAACACCACCACGAAGAGCGAGACGCCCCCGTAGGTGAGCAGGTTGCACACCAGCACGATGGAGAGCACCGCCCGCCTCGCGCCCACGAGCTCGATCACGGCGGTCACGATGGAGCGGGAGAAGCCCGACATCTCGATGACCTTGCCGAACACCGCGCCGAGCAGGAACACCGGGAAGTACAGCTTCACGAAGCCGACCATCTTCTCCATGAACAGGCCGGAGAAGACCGGCAGCACCGCCGACGGATCGGTGAGCAGCACCGCCAGCAGGGCGGCCACCGGCGCGAACAGGATGACGCTGAAGCCGCGATAGGCGACGAGCATCAGGAATCCGAGCGCCAGCAGCGCGATGAACAGGCTCATGGAACGGGCATCCTTCGGCCGGTCGATGTCCACGGCCTTGCCCCGGATGGTACAAGCCCCGCCCCTGCGGCACCATCGCGGCCTTGACCGGCGGGGTGACACGCCTCTGTAAGCGTTAGATCTCAGGGGGGACCCGTCGGCTCGGACGGCCGGCGGCCCGCTGCCGTGCAGGAGACCGCGAGCCCGTGGCGACACATTCTCCGAAATCCGAGGCCTTCGCGGTCGCCGTGGTCGGTGCCGGCGCGGCGGGCCTGAGCCTCGCCCTGGCGCTCGCCCGCGAGGGCGTCGCCACCGCCCTGGTCGGCCGGCACGCTCCCGTGGCCGACGGGCGCACGGTGGCGCTCCTCGACGGTTCGGTGCGCTTCCTCGACGCCCTCGGGGTCTGGGCGGCGATCGCGCCCCATGCGAGCCCGCTGGCCGAGCTCCACATCGTCGACGACACCGGCAGCCTGTTCCGGCCGCCGCCGGCCCGCTTCGTCGCCACCGAGATCGGCCTCGACGCCTTCGGCTGGAACGTCGAGAGCGCCCGCCTCGTCGAGGGTCTGCGCGCCGAGGCGCGGGCCGCCGCCAACCTGACCCTGTTCGAGGAGGACGCCGCGGGCTTCGCGGCCGGCGCCGACGCGGCCACGATCACGCTCGCCGGCGGCGCCACCCTGTCGGCCCGCCTCGTGGCGGGCGCGGACGGCGCCCGCTCGAGGCTGCGCGAGGCCGCCGGCATCCTGCCGCGCACCTGGTCCTACCCGCAGAGCGCCATCACGACGATCCTGGCGCATACGCGGCCGCACCGCGACGTCTCCACCGAGTTCCACACCCGGCAGGGGCCGTTCACCCTGGTGCCGCTGCCCGGCGGCCTCCGCTCCAGCCTCGTCTGGGTGATGGGCGAGAGCCCCGCCAAGCGTCTCTCCGCCCTCGACGACGACGCCCTTGCCCGGGCGGTCGAGCACCAGGCCCAGGCGATGCTGGGCGCGATGCGCATCGACGGGCCGCGCGGCCTCGTGCCGATGCGGGGCCTGTCCGTGCCGAGCCCGGTCGCCGCTCGCCTCGCCCTGGTCGGCGAAGCCGCCCACGTCTTCCCGCCCATCGGGGCGCAGGGCCTGAACCTCGGCCTGCGCGACGCGGCCTCCCTGCGCGACGCGGTGATGCGGGCGGTGGCGGACGGGCGCGACCCGGGTTCGCGCGCGGCGCTGGCCGGCTTCGCCCGCGGGCGCGACCTCGACGCGCGCTTGCGGTCGACCGCGGTCGACGCGCTCAACCGCAGCCTGCTCGCCGACCTCCTTCCGGTGGACGCCCTGCGCGGCCTCGGCCTCCTCGCCATGACGACGATCGGGCCGCTGCGCCGCATCGTCATGCGCGAGGGCGTGCTGCCCCGCCTCGGTGCCCCGAGCCTGATGCGCTGATCACCGCCCGGCCACGCTCCGGACCGGTGGCTGGACCGCGCCGTCCTGCACGGACGTCCGGTCCAGGGAGCCGGTGGCGATCTCCGCCGGGTCCGCCGGGCCGCCCTGGAAGGCGGTGCCGGCCCGGCCCAGGGCAACGCCGTGGTCGAACAGGGCCCTCATGTAGCCCTGGTCGAAGGGCGCGGCGGAGGTCTTCCCGAAGCGTCCGTCGATCTGGGCGACCTGAAGGTCCAGGCCGGTGCGCCGGGCAAAGCCCTGGCTGAGGGCGAGCGCCGCCCGGGTCTGCGCCTTGATCGCCGCCGACATCGAGCGGCCGAGCACGCTCAGGGTGGTGCGCGACGCCATCTGGAAGTCCGGCGCCAGGCTGTTGTTGACGATGAGGTAGACCTGGTGCGTCGGCAGCGGCGCGGGATCCGTCGCCAGGAGCATCGATTCCGGGGCGAGGTAGTACGGTGCGGTCGTCCCGCCGTCGTCGTGCATTTCCTGGATGCGCTTGCCGTCCCCCGCCACCGCGTCGATCATCACCGGCGGAAACACGCCGGGCACGGCCGAGGAGGCCAGGATCACCGACCGGAACAGCGCGAGCGCCTTCGGGTCGCCGGTCTGCGCGATGGCGCCCATGTCCCACAGGACCGGGCGCTCGCCGTCCACCGCCGTCGTCGCCACCAGGAGCCGGCGGCCCTTGGCGTGCTCCGCGGCCACCGCCTTCAGCAGGGCCGGGGTCACCGCCCTGTCGATCCGGCGCTTGAGCGGCCAGGTGTCGGTGAGGGCCTCGTTCGTGCCGCCGAACTCGAACACGTCGGCGGCGGAGATCTCGGTGTAGTTCTGGCGCAAGGCGGCGTCGCCGGAGGCGCCGATGAAGGCGAAGGGCGCGATCATCGCGCCGGTGCTGACGCCGGTGATGATGCCGAAATCCGGCCGGGTGCCGGCGTCGCTCCAGCCGTTGAGGAGGCCGGCCGCGTAGGCGCCGTTCTCGCCGCCGCCGGAGAGCACGAGCCAGGGCCGGTTCGCGGCCGAGGCTCCGTCGAGGAGGGTACGGAAGGCGGTGGCATCGTCTCCGGGAATGCGCACGCCCGCGGCCAGCCCGTCGGGCCGGGCCGTCGCGGCCTCGGTGGCCGTGAAGGCCACGCGTCCGGCCTGCGTCTCGGACCGGACCTGCTTCTCGGCCGGCGGCCTGTTGCGCTCGGCGGCGAATGCGGTCTGCGGAAGGCCGAGGCCGAGCAGGGCCGCCGCGAGCAGCGCCGGATGGCGGAAGCCGGTCCGCCTGATCGATGATCCGGACATGGGTCCGTCCCTCGTATTCTGTGAGGTGCCCCCTCGATCGTGAGAACGTGAGGCGCAGATCGACGTTCCGCCCCCTGGACTGCAGCGGCCGCATGGCAAACGGCTTGCGTGCGCCCGCACACCTTTACGGCGGGGTCGGCCTTGTCCTAACCGCTGGTTCGGGACGCCGATCTCACACAAGAAATCTCCGGGAGCCAGGAACACCCATGAAACTGCCACGCCGCTTCTTCCAGCCGCTCGCCACGGGCGCACCGGCTCCCTTCCGCGACCTCCCCGTCAAGCTGGAGCGGATGATCCACTTCGTGCCGCCCCACAACGAGAAGGTCCGCGCCCGCGTGCCGGAGCTCGCCGCCACCGTGGACGTGGTGCTCGGCAACCTCGAGGATGCGGTGCCGATCGACCAGAAGGAGGCCGCCCGCAAGGGGTTCGTGGCCATGGCCCAGGCCACCGACTTCGCCGCCTCCGGCACCGGCCTCTGGACCCGCATCAACGCCCTGAACTCCCCCTGGATTCTGGACGACCTGTTCGAGATCGTCTCCCAGGTCGGCGACAAGCTCGACGTCGTGATGGTGCCCAAGGTCGAGGGGCCGTGGGACATCCACTACATCGACCAGTTGCTCGCCCAGCTCGAGGCCCGGCACGGCGTGACGAAGCCGATCCTCGTCCATGCCATCCTCGAGACCGCCGAGGGCGTGGCCAACGTCGATGCCATCGCCTCCGCCTCGCCGCGCATGCACGGCATGAGCCTCGGCCCCGCCGACCTCGCGGCCTCCCGCGGCATGAAGACCACCCGCGTCGGCGGCGGCCACCCGGACTACCGGGTCATCGCCGACCCGACCCAGGACGGCGCCGTCCGCGCCTCCGCCCAGCAGGACCTCTGGCACTACACCATCGCCAAGATGGTCGATGCCTGCATGGCCAACGGCCTCAAGGCCTTCTACGGTCCCTTCGGCGACTTCTCCGACGGCGAGGCCTGCGAGGCCCAGTTCCGCAACGCCTTCCTAATGGGCTGCGCCGGGGCCTGGACCCTGCACCCGAATCAGGTCGCCATCGCCAAGCGGGTCTTCGCCCCCGATCCGGCCGAGGTCGCCTTCGCGGTGCGGATCGTCGAGGCGATGCCGGACGGCACCGGCGCGGTGATGCTCGACGGCAAGATGCAGGACGACGCCACCTGGAAGCAGGCCAAGGTCATCGTCGACCTCGCCAAGCTCGTCGCCGAGAAGGACCCGGAGTTGGCCAAGACCTACGGTCTCGCCTGAGCGCTTTTTCCCGTCCCCTGCGTCGTCGGCGGGGCACCGCCGATGACAAGTGGCCCGGGTCCGCTTATTTTCCGTCGCATGACCGATACGCTCACTGCTGATTTCGTGATGAGAACCGCCAAGTTCGGCCTCGGCGCCGTCGTGCGCCACCGCCTCTATCCCTTCCGCGGCATCGTCTTCGACATCGACCCGGTGTTCGACAACACCGAGGAATGGTGGCTGGCGATTCCCGAGGAGGTCCGGCCGCGCAAGGACCAGCCGTTCTACCACCTGCTCGCCGAGAACGCGGAGAGCGAGTACGTCGCCTACGTGTCCGAGCAGAACCTCGTGCCCGAC
This sequence comes from Methylobacterium sp. Leaf104, assembly GCF_001422885.1. Classification (GTDB taxonomy): domain Bacteria; phylum Pseudomonadota; class Alphaproteobacteria; order Rhizobiales; family Beijerinckiaceae; genus Methylobacterium. The sequence continues at coordinate 207,626 of NZ_LMMZ01000040.1, forward strand.
ACCTCCGGCGAGGCCCTGCGCCACACCGGCATCGCCGAGGTGTTCGAGCGCGACGCCGACGGCAGCTACCGGATGCGCGGGGCCGCCCAGGCCAACTGACGGGCCGGTCCGACCGGCGCCGGCCGGCCGGAAGGGTGCGAAAACGAAACGAGGCCGGGCATCGCGCCCGGCCTCGTTTCGTTCGAGGGCCGGCCGCGTGGGCGGCCGGCAGGATCGCGATCTCAGGGCTTCGGCGCGGCCGGCGCACCGGCGGCCGGGGCAGCGCCGGTGGCGTTCTGCTGCTCGAGCTTCTTGCGCATGTCCTCGCTGCGCTTCTCGAGCTCGGCCTGCAGCTTCTTCTGCTGCTCCTCCAGCACCTTCGGGTCGATGGCCGGGCCGTCGAAGGCCTTGCCGAAGCCGGTGATCGGCACCGCGAAGGTGACCTCGCGCTGGGTCTGGTTCTGGACGCTGACGTTGAGGGTGGTGCCCTTCTTCATCGCGGTGATCAGCTCGGGACCGACATTGCCGGCCTCGGCGAAGCAGCCGTTGGGGAAGCAGACCGCGAACTTGCCGGCGGTGCCCTGCTGGCCGTCGACGGTGAAGCGGATGCCCGGCTGCAGCAGCAGGCCGAGGGGCAGCAGGTAGCGGACGACCCGCACTTCCTGCTTCTGGGCGGCGTTCTTCATCTCGTAGACGGCGACCGCCAGGACGGGCTGGCCCTGGTCGGAGACGAAGTCGCGGGTGGTGTAGCAGACGTCGGTGCCGCTGCCCTGGTCCTTGCCGCAGACCTTGGTCCATTCCGTCTGGGCCGGATCGGACTTCACGTTGACGATCTGCGGACCCGTCTGGGCCGCACCGGTGGGTGCGGCGGCCGGGGGCGCCGTCGGCGCGGGAGCGGTGGGGGCCGGCGCGGCCTTGCCCTTCGGCGCCTGGGCGAGAGCCGGTCCGGCAACCCCCGCCACTCCGGTAAGGCCCGCCAGGGCGAGGAACGCGGCGACGCGCAGCGGGCGCGCGGGACGGTTGGCGAAGAACATCAGCTCTGACCCCTTAAGATGACGGCGTAACGGATTCGGCTCGCGGGATGCGCCTCGAAACTGAGCGCGGATTCGCATCGAACGGTTCGGACTTCAAGGGCGCTTCGGGGCCCGGGGCGCGCGTTCGGCACTCGGCCGGGCGCATTCATCGCACCAGGCCTGCCGGACACGCACCTTCGGACCGCGATCGCTTCGAAGCCGAGATCGCCCCTGGGCCGAGATCACGACCGGACCGGGATCGCAGCGGCGCGGCGGATGAGACCCTCCGCCACCGCGCGGCGACCCGCGGACCGCGCCATCGACGGCGCAGTCCCGCCCCGACGACAGGGCGGCCTGCTTTCCCCCCGAATGCGGCGAAGACATGACACCGCGGCCGTGACACCGCGGGCATGGCCGGGACGCGGCGGCCGCGCGGTTAAGGCGGGCTTAACCCTAAGCGTTCATCAACGGAGGGTCGCGGGAGTCAGCGCACGTGTCGGCGCAGCAAGCAGCCCATCTTCAAGCCGCCCACCTTCTGGACTCCGTCCGGGCAGGCATTCCACTGTCTCAGGCCAGCCGCCGCATGACCGGTGCTTCCGGGACGGGTCCGGGCCGCCCGGCCCTGGTCGGTCCGGGGAGCGGGCCGGCGAGCCCCCCGGGCGAGGGTCCCGACAGCGCGCGGGTCCCACCCCGGGCGCAGCGCCTCTGCACGCTCCTCGCGGGCACGGCCCATGCCCATCCGGATCGCGTCGCCTTCGTCGACCCGCCGCACAAGTCCCTCTGGAGCGGGCGGCCCGCCATCACCTGGACCTACGGGGCGGCGGCCGAGATCGTGGCCCGCCTCGCCAACGGCCTGCGCAGCTGGCGCCTGGCTCCCGGCAGCCGCATCGGACTCGCCCTCCCGGGCAGCGCCGAGAGCTTCCTCGCCTATCTGGCCGTGGAAGCCGCCGGCCACATCCCCTGCCTCCTGCCGCTCACCCTCGACGAGGAGGGCCTGCTCGCCGCCGTCCAGCAGGCCGCCCTCCCCGCCGTCATCACGCAGACGCGGTTCGGCCCCCTCGCCCTCGCCGAGCGTCTGTGCCGCGTCGCGGTGCGCTATTTCGGCCTGCGCTACCTCGCCGCCTTCGGCCCGGAGGTTCCGGACGGGGTGATCAGCCTCGACGCCATGGCCCTCGATCAGGCGGGCGGCCCCTTCGCGGCCGGGCCCGGCGGCGTCATCAGCTTCGCCGAGGGCGACCCCGCGCGTCCGGTCCATCGCGGCGGCGACGCGCTGCTCGCGGCCATCGCCGTCTACCTCGTCACCGCCCGGGTCGAGCCCGGCGACCGGATCCTCAGCCTGGTGCCGCAGAGCGACCTGCGCGGCCTCGTGACCGGTCTCGGGGCCGCCCTGGTGGCGGGGGCCGGCCTCGAGACGCTGCCGGTGTTCGAGGCCCGCAGCTTCGCCGCCGCCCTCGACCGGCCGCTGCCCACCCGCCTCGTGGTGCCCGCGGCCCTGGAGCGCAACCTCTCCGTCAGCCGTCTGCCGGCCACGCTGCACGGCGTCGTGCTCGCCCATCGCGCCCCGGGGCGCCTTGGACCGCGCAGCCTGGCGCCCGCGCCGCACCGCCCGGTGGTCGACGTGATCGCCTTCGACGAGACCGCCCTCCTCGCCGGTGCCCGGGAGGCCAACGACGTCGCCCTCTCGCTGACCCATCCGGAGCGCGGGCACCTGTTCTCGACCCTGATGGCCCTGCGCCGGGATCCCGACGGACATCTCGCCTTCCGGGGCCGCGCCTGCCACGCCGAGGCGCTGCAGCGCGATATCGCGATCCCCGAGACGGTCGATGCCTGGGCGGCCTCGCCCTTCGCCGCCGGCATCGAGGACGACCGCACCCTGGCCATCCGCCGCGCCTGAACCGCCACGCGTCCGCCGCGCCGGCCGGGGACCGAAGGCCCGCCCGGCGTCTGCCCGTGGCCGCCGCCCGCCGCGGTGCGCCCGCGCTGCCGAAGCCCGGATTGTCGATTCGTCGGAACGGCTTGGGGCCGGGCCGCGGCGCGCCGGCATCGGGGAATGATGCGCCGCACCGGTCCGGTTCATCCCGCGCTCAGACGGCGACCCTCATGGTCGCGTTAACAACGTGGCCGGCGAACCAACCGCCCGGATGTGTGTTGTCACACGAGTCTCTTTCCAAGGGACGAAGGATGGGCTAGCACTGATGCTCATGGGTGCGCTGCAACAAGTTCTCGTTGTCGACGATGGCCACCGCGCCATCGATCATTCGCTCGCCGCCGAGCTCGCCGAGCTCGGTTACGCCAGCGTCACCGCCTCTCTGGAGGCGGCGCATGACGTGCTCGCGGTCATCGCGCGCCCGGCCGCCGTTCTGCTCCAGGCCTCGTCCCGGCGCGACCCGGCCTATGACCAGCTCTCCGAACGCCTGCGCGAGCAGATGCGTCAGGCCGGCATCCCGGTGATCGTGGTCGACGAGGCGATGGGGCGTCGCGCCGGGACCTATGTCGACCTGCAGAGCCAGATCGGCCCCTACGTGCTCAACCAGCCGGACCTCTGAGGCGCCGGTCGAAGAGACCGACCCAACCGCCTCATCCGTTTGCGAAAAGGGCGTGCCGGCGGCGCGCCCTTTTCGCGTGTCCGGGTCAGGCCGCCTTCCTGCGGCGGGCGATCGTCGACAGGCTGCGCAGGATCGTCGTCGTCACCTTGAGACGCTCCGGAATGGTGTCGAGCTCGCGGATGAAGACGATGCTCATGTCCGGCCGCACCTTGGCGAAGGAGGCCTGCTCGGCGACGTAGGCCACGAGCCCCTGCGGGTTGGCGAAGGCCTTGTCGCGGAAGTGGACGACGACGCCCTTCGGACCGGCCTCGACCTTCTCCACGTTGGTGTCGCGGCACAGGATCTTGATGGTGACGATCTTGAGGAGCTGCTCCACCTCCGGCGGCAGCGGGCCGAAGCGGTCGATCAGCTCGGCGCCGAAGCTCTCCATCTCGGCGTCGTTCTCCAGGGTCGAGAGCCGGCGGTAGAGTCCGAGGCGGACCGTGAGGTCCTCGACGTAGTCCTCCGGGATCGTGACCGGCGCGCCGAGCGCGATGGTGGGGGACCAGGCCTCCTCCACCGGCTCGTCGATGCCGGCCTTCAGCGCCGTGACCGCATCCTCCAGCATCTGCTGGTAGAGCTCGTAGCCGACCTCCTTGATGTGGCCGGACTGGGCGTCGCCGAGGAGGTTGCCCGCACCCCGGATGTCGAGATCGTGGGAGGCGAGCTGGAAGCCGGCGCCGAGCGTGTCGAGGGTCTGGAGCACCTGCAGGCGCTTCTCCGCCTGGACCGTGAGGGTGCGGTTGGCCGGCGTCGTGAACAGGGCGTAGGCCCGGGCCTTGGCGCGCCCGACCCGGCCGCGCAGCTGGTAGAGCTGGGCCAGACCGAACATGTCGGCCCGGTGCACGATCAGCGTGTTGGCCGTGGGGATGTCGAGGCCGGATTCGACGATGGTGGTGGAGAGCAGCACGTCGTACTTGCCCTCGTAGAACGCCGTCATCACGTCCTCGAGCTGGCCCGCCGCCATCTGGCCGTGGGCGACCGCGACGGTGGTCTCGGGCATCTCCTGGTCGAGGAAGCGCTTGACCTCGGCGAGATCCTCGATGCGCGGCACCACGTAGAACGACTGGCCGCCGCGATAGCGCTCGCGCAGCAGGGCCTCGCGGATGAGGAGCGGGTCGAAGGGCGTCACGAAGGTGCGCACGGCCAGGCGGTCCACCGGCGGCGTCGCGATGATCGAGAGCTCGCGCACCCCCGTCATGGCGAGCTGCAGGGTGCGGGGGATCGGCGTCGCCGAGAGGGTGAGCACGTGCACGTCGGCCTGGAGGGCCTTGAGGCGCTCCTTGTGGGCCACGCCGAAATGCTGCTCCTCGTCGACGATGATGAGGCCGAGATCCTTGAAGGCGACGTTCTTGGCCAGGAGCGCGTGGGTGCCGACCACGATGTCGACGGTGCCGGCGACGAGGCCGTCGCGCACCCGCTTCATCTCGGTGCTGGAGACGAAGCGCGACATCTGGGCGACCTCCACGGGCAGGCCCTTGAAGCGCTCGGCGAAGGTCCGGTAGTGCTGGCGGGCGAGCAGCGTGGTGGGCACCACCACCGCCACCTGCTTGCCGCCGAGCGCCCCCGCGAAGGCGGCGCGCAACGCCACCTCGGTCTTGCCGAAGCCGACGTCGCCGCAGACGAGGCGGTCCATCGGGCGGCCCGCATTGAGGTCGGTGAGCACCGCGTCGATGGCGTTGGCCTGGTCCTCGGTCTCCTCGAAGGCGAAGCGGGCCGCGAACTCGTCGTAGAGCCCCTCCGGCGCGTGCAGGCGGGGGGCCTGGCGCACGAAGCGCTCGGCCGCGACCTTGATGAGCTGGCCGGCCATCTCGAGGATGCGCTTCTTCATCTTGGCCTTGCGGGCCTGCCAGGCGCCGCCGCCGAGACGGTCGAGGGCGATCTCGGCATCCTCCGAGCCGTAGCGCGTCAGGAGCTCGATGTTCTCCACGGGCAGCAGCAGCAGGCCGCCGGCATACTGGATCTCCAGGCAGTCGTGCGGCGCGCCCGCGGCCGTCACGGTCTTGAGGCCGACGAAGCGGCCGATGCCGTGGTCGGCATGGACCACGAGGTCGCCGGGCTGGAGGGCCTGCACCTCCAGGATGATGTCCTGCGGGCGCTTGGCCTTGCGCTTCTGGCGCACCAGCCGGTCGCCGAGGATGTCGCCCTCCGAGATCACCGCGAGCCGGTCCACGACGAAGCCGGAATCCAGGCCCCAGACCGCCACCGCCACGTCGGTGCCGCGCTTGAGCGCGTTCACCGCCGCCAGGGTGTTGATGGCCACCGGCTTCTTGAGCCCATGATCGGCCAGCACCGAGCAGAGCCGGTCGCGCGAGCCGTCGGACCAGGATCCGAGGATCACGTGATGACCGGAGCCCTGCAGGTCCCGCACGTGGGCGACGGCCGCGTCGAAGACGCTGGCGGATTCGTCGGCGCGCTCGGCGGCGAAGCTGCGGCCCTGGCGGCCCTCGCAGTCGATGGTCGCCCGATCCGGGTTCTCGGGCATCGAGAACGGCGAGAGCCGGGCGACGGACGCCGCCGCGACCCGGTCGCGCCACTCGTTGGGGGTGAGGTAGAGGGCGGAGGGTTTCAGCGGCTTGTAGGGCGCGACCCCGGGGGACGGCGCCTTCATCGCCTCGGCGCGGGCGTCGTAATAGTCGCGGATCAGGGTCAGGCGCTCGCCGGCCGCCTCGTCCACCTGGGCGTCGAACACCATCGGCACGCCGGCCACGTAGTCGAACAGCGTGTCGAGGTGGTCGTAGAACAGCGGCATCCAGTGCTCGAGGCCGGCATAGCGCCGGCCCTCGCTGATGGTCTCGTAGAGCCGGTCGTCGCGGTTGGCCGCGCCGAAGGTCGAGAGGTAGCCCTGGCGGAAGCGCCGGATCGTCTCGGTGGTGAGCTGGACGTCGCTCATCGGCACGAGGTCGAGGGAGCGCAACTGCCCGATGGTGCGCTGGGTCTCGGGGTCGAAGGCGCGGATCGACTCGAGCGTGTCGCCGAAGAAGTCGAGGCGGATCGGGTTCGGCAGGCCGGGCGGCGACAGGTCGAGGATGCCGCCGCGCACGGCGTACTCGCCGGTGTCCCGCACGGTGCCCGTGCGCAGGAAGCCGTTGGCCTCGACCCAGGCCGTCACCGTGTCCATCGGCACCACGTTGCCGATCGCCGCCGAGAAGGTCTCGATCGCGATCTTCTCTCGGGGAGGCACCCGCTGGATCAAGGCGTTGACGGTGGTGCAGAGGATGCGGGGCTGCGCCTCGGAGGAGCGCGAGCGGGCGAGCCGCGACAGGGCGGTCATGCGCTGGGCCGCGATGGCCCCGTTCGGCGAGACCCGGTCGTAGGGCTGGCAGTCCCAGGCCGGCACGCTCATCGCCTCGATCTCGGGGGCGACGAACTTGAGGGCGCCGACGAAGGCGGCCGAGCGCCCAGAATCCCGGGCGACGTGCACCAGCACCGCCGGCCCCTCGACCTCGCGGCTGAGCGCCCGGGCGAGGTCGGCCACCACGACCGCGTCGAACCCCTCCGGCACGTTGGCGAGCGTCGGGCTGTCGCCGCGCTTCAGCGCCTCCAGGGCGCGGGCCAGCGCGCCGGATTTCGGCAGGGCGAAGCGCGCCGTCTGGGGTTTCGCCGCGGGCGCGGGGGCTTTGGGTTGGGGTTTGGCCATCGGGTCGGGGTTTTGCACTCGTGCTGCGCCGGTCGGACCCTGACGGTCCCGTCCGGCTTCGTTCGTCTGACGGATCGCCCCGGGGCGCGGACCGCGCGGAATCGAAGCGCGGGACGGGAACGCGGGACCGGAACGTATGTAACCGCGCGCCCGGTCCTTACCAGACCCGCGCGGGTTACCGCACCCCGGCGCGTTGATCCAGCGCGGCGGCCGGCCGCGCATCCCCCCTTCCCCGGTCGCTCCGCGCGCCCTCCCCCGCAAGGGGCGGGCGGGACGGACCCACGCGGCTTCACCCCCGCGCGCGGTTCCGCGCCGGGGGCATGGCCCGGAAACACGACACGCCGAACGGGGACGCGGGACGCCGCGGAACCCATGGACTGCGCTTCAAGATGTGCCGGTTCCCCGGCGTCCCGGGCTCCGGCGTCGCCGCCGGGGCCGTTGGCGTCGCGGTGTCTCCGACGGGTCTCGCGCTGGCGCTAAGTTCGGCGGGTTCTGGGGAGACCCCGCACGCTTCGGAGCGAGCCTTCGTCGCACGCCGCCTCGTCATGGGCGGCGCCGCAGCTTCTTCCCGCTGGCCCAGCGACGGGTCGGACGGCCAAGGGCATTTCCTCCCCCGGCGCGCCGCCCTGTGCCGAGCCGGCGGTCATAGCGAGCCGTCGCCCGGGGCGGCAGCGACCGAAGCCACCGACGCGGGCACCGCCCCGCCGCCCTTCAGCCCGCCCGGTCGGTCTCCGGTCAGGCTCCCGATTCGTCCGGGCGGCAGGTCGGGGGATATGGGCACGGATTAGGAATATTGTCAAGATCTTTCGCAGGACCGGCGGGCCGAGCAGCGCCAGGGCTCGACCTGGTCTCCGGGGCATCCGTCGGGGTTCACGGGAACCGTTGATCGCCAGGAATTGAACGCCGCCGAGGGGGCGCCTCGAAGCTGTTTCGGGTTTGCTTAATCGAAAGCGACTAGGACGAGCCGGGATGCGGGTCGCGCATCGTGGGAACATGTCCGTGCCGTTCTTCGACACCGATCTGCGCGCGCTGATGGCCGCCATCGACAGGTCCAGGGCGCGGATCGAATTCACGCCCGACGGCACGGTGCTCACCGCCAACGGCCCCTTCCTCGACCTGATGGGCTACAGCCTGGCCGAGGTGACGGGGCAGCCGCACACGCGCTTCGTCTCCCCCGCGGAGCGGAGCAGCGAAGCCTATCGCGCGTTCTGGGACGCCCTGCGCCGCGGCGAGCCGCAGACGCGCGCGTTCAAGCGGCTCGCGAAGGATGGCCGCGAGGTCTGGATCCAGGCCACCTACGACCCCGTCCGCGACCGCGCCGGCCGCGTGACCCGGGTGGTCAAGCTCGCGAGCGACGTCACCGCGCAGGTCCTGCGCAGCATCGACCATGACGGGCAGCTCGAAGCCCTGCAGCGCTCCCAGGCCGTCATCGAATTCGCCCTCGACGGCACGATCCTGGAGGCCAACGCCAACTTCCTGGCCGCGGTGGGCTATGCCCGCGACGAGGTCCGGGGGCGCCATCACGGCCTGTTCGTCGATCCGGCCGAGCGCGCGGGGGCCGCCTACCAGGCGTTCTGGGCCGACCTCGCCCGCGGTGAGTTCCGCGCGGGCGAGTTCAGGCGCATCGCCAAGGGTGGCCGCGAGATCTGGATCCAGGCCACCTACAACCCGATCCGGAACCGGGACGGGGTCCCGGTCAAGGTGGTCAAGTTCGCCACCGACATCACGGCGCAGAAGCTGCAGGTCGCGGATGCGCTGGCGCGGCTGGCGGCCGTCAACCGGTCGCAGGCGGTGATCGAGTTCGCCCCCGACGCGACGGTCCTCGACGCCAATGCCAATTTCCTGGCGGCCCTCGGCTACGGGATCGAGGAGATCCGGGGCCAGCCGCACGCCCTGTTCGTCGAGCCCGGCTACGCCCAGACGCCGGACTACGCCGCCTTCTGGGACCGCCTGCGCAGCGGCCACTGCGCGGCGGGCATGTTCCAGCGCTTCGGCAAGGGCGGCCGGCCCGTCTGGATCCAGGCGAGCTACAACCCGATCCTCGATCCCGCCGGCCGCCTGACCAAGATCGTCAAGTACGCCACCGACGTCACCGCCAACATGGAGGCGCGCTCCGTCGCGGTCGAGGCCGCCGAGCGCACCCTCGACAACGTCCAGGCGGTCACGGATGCGGCCGACGCCATGAACGACGCCGCGCTGGAGATCTCCCGCAGCATGGCCCAGTCCAAGACCGTCGTGGACGACATCCACGGCCGGGCCGGGGAGGCGGATGCCGCCACCGAGCGGCTGCGCGGCGCGGCCCAGGCGATGAGCGGCGTCGCCACGCTGATCACGGACATCGCCCAGCAGATCAATCTCCTGGCGCTGAACGCGACGATCGAGGCGGCCCGGGCCGGAGAGGCCGGGCGCGGCTTCGCGGTCGTGGCGACCGAGGTGAAGAACCTGGCCGGCCAGGCGGCGGCCGCCACGCGCCGGATCAGCGGCGAGATCGCCGGCATGCAGGCGGTCTCCACCGAGGTCGCCACCACCCTGGCGACGATCACGGCGGCGATCGGCACGATCAGCCGGCATGTCGACGGGGTCACCGCCTCGATGGACGAGCAGGCCCAGGCCACGGGCGCGATCCTGACCAGCATGCAGCGGGCGGCCGATGGCGTGTCGCGCATCAGCACGGGGCTGGACAACTGGACCATCGGCATGGAGGAGCGGCGCACCGAGCGGCGGGCGCGCGTCCTGCTGCGCGCCGCGATCCACCTGCCCGGCGGGGAGCGGATCGCCTGCTCCATCCGCGACCTGTCGGAGGGCGGCGCACGGCTGCATCTCGGCCAGTCCGTCGAGGTGCCGGATCGGTTCGCGATCGTCGTCGCCGCGGACGGACGGCGCTTCGACTGCGCCGTGCGGCACCGGTCCGGCCCGAATCTGAACGTGCAGTTCCTGGCCTCGGCCGAGGGACGACCGGCGGCGCGCGCCTCCGGGCGTTGACCGAACCGCCCCGGCCTGCCGCCCGCGATCGCCTGCCTCTCAGTCGACGTGGACGGCGAGCGTCATCTTCGGGTGCACGCCGCACAGAACCAGGAAGTCGCCCCGCTGCGAGAACACCAGCGTGGTGCGGCTGCCGGGCGCCTGGTCGCCGAAGTCGCGGCGGATGCCGTCCGCCTCGATATAGGCGTGGTGGACGGCCGTGGCTTCCTCGTTGGACAGCACGATGGACCCGCCGGCCTGCAGGGTGACGGCCCGGAAGCCGAATTGTCTGGCCTTCTGGATGACGATGCCGGCGACGGTCGATGCGTTGGCGTAGGCCTGGAGGCCCCCGAGACAGCAGGCCAGCCCTGCTGCGGACGCGAAAACGCGCCCCTTGATCGAAGATCCCATCAGACAGACCCGCGCTATGTCTTCGCTTTATGTTCTGCCGGAATCAGTAGATCGGGAAGGTTTCGAAAGCATTTCGGCCCTGGTCCGAAGAGAAATTCGAACGGATCTAGTTGATGCAGGATGGAACGTCTCGGCCGCTTTTGGGGATCGCCGGTAACGTTCGAGGAACGACGTTCGTCCCCCGATGATCGACGGCGAGCCCCCGCGCTTCCCGGCCGGCCGGCGGGCTCCTGTTCTTCTGCGGTCTCCCGAGCGCGAGGGAGACCGTCCGGGCCGGCATCGGGCCGTCGGCGTGGAAGCGCCCGCCGTCGCCTAGTGGATCGGGGCGTCGTGCTTGTGGAAGGCCTTGAGGCGCCGATAGACCGGCGTGTCGTAGTTCTCGGGCGTCGGGTCCTCGCCGGTGAGCCAGCGGAACAGGTCGCGGTCGGGCACCTCGATCAGGGCTTCGAAGGTGGTGAGCTCCTCCTCCGAGAGCGTGCCGATCTCGGCATCGGCGAAGCGGCCCATGATCAGGTCCATCTCGCGGATGCCGCGGTGCCAGGCGCGGAAGAGGGTGCGGCGGCGGCGCGGATCGAGGTCGGCGCTGGTGCGGGTGGTGCCGGACATGCGGTCAGCCTGTGATGCTGTGATCCCGGGATGCCGTGATCCCTGGATCGGAGGATCCTGTGAGGCGGGGCGGCCCCGGCCCGGCCCCGCTGCGTCATCCGTCGCGGGACCAAGCCTTCCGCGCGGTATATAGAGACAGCGGGCCGCGCCGCCATCCCGCCCGTGCGCGGGGCGGGGGCCTGGCTCTGCCGGGGTCCCGCCTCTGCCGGGGGCTGTCCCTCCTCCGGGTTCCCTTTCTCGCCCGTGTCCTGCCTTTCGCCCGTGTCCCGCCAAGTCCCACCATGTCCCGCCCTTCGCCCGTGTCCCGCCCCCGAGCCGCATGACCGACGCCGCGTCCCGCCAGCCCCTGCTCCGCCCGAGCATCCTCGACGCCCTCTTCGCGCCCGCGCGGGGCCTGCCCGGCATCGGGCCCAAGATGGCGCCGATGATCGAGCGGCTGCTGGGCACGCCCGAGCAGCCGGCCCGGATCGTCGACCTCCTGTTCCACCTGCCCCAGGGCGGCGTCGCCCGCCGGATGATGGGCTCCATCGCCGAGGCGCCCCCCGGCGAGCCCGTGACCCTCGGCGTCACCGTGACGGGCTACCGGGCGCCCCAGCCGGGGGCGGGGCGCCGCCCCTTCCGGGTGCTGGTGGAGGACCCCACCGGGGACATCACCCTGGTGTTCTTCGGCATGCCCCAGGCCCGGGTCGAGAAGATGCTGCCGCTGGGCGCCCACCGCTACATCACGGGGCGGATCGACCTCTGGGACGGGCATCGCCAGATGGTGCATCCGGCCCGCATCGTCGACGAGGCGGGGCTCGCCGCCCAGCCCAGCGTCGAGCCGGTCTACGGCGCCACCGAGGGCCTGACCTCGCGGGCGATCTCGAAGCTGGCGCATGCCGCCCTGGAGCGCCTGCCGGTGCTGCCCGAGTGGCAGGACCCGGCCTGGCTCGCCCGGGAGGGGCTGCCGGCCTTCGCCGACGCCCTGCGGGCCGAGCACCGGCCCGAGTACGCGCCGCCGCCCGTCCCCGAGGGGGCAGCCACGCCGCCGCGCTCCCCGGCCCGGCGCCGCCTCGCCTACGACGAGCTGCTGGCCTCGCAGCTGGCGCTGGCCCTGATGCGGGCCCGCAACCGGCGCGCGCCGGGCCGGGCCAATGCCGGGGACGGGGCCTTGAGCGGAAGGATCGAGGCCGCCCTGCCCTTCGGACTGACGGGCGCGCAGCGGCGCGCGGTCGCCGAGATCCGGGGCGATCTCGCCTCGGACCGGCGCATGCTGCGCCTGCTCCAGGGCGATGTCGGCTCCGGCAAGACCGCGGTGGCGCTGCTGGCCATGGCCTCGGCCGTGGAGGTCGGGCGCCAGGCCGCCCTGATGGCCCCCACCGAGATCCTGGCCCGCCAGCACTTCGAGCGCCTCGCCCCCCTGGCCGCCCCCCTGCGCCTGCGCCTGCTGACCGGGCGCGACCGGGCCTCCGAGCGCCGCGCCACCCTGGCGGCCCTGGCCGCGGGCGCGGTGGACATCGTGGTCGGCACCCACGCGCTGTTCCAGGACAGCGTGGTCTTTGCCGATCTCGGCGTGGCGGTGGTGGACGAGCAGCACCGCTTCGGCGTGCACCAGCGCCTGGCGCTGGGGGCCAAGGGCGCGGCCGTCGACATCCTGGTGATGACGGCGACCCCGATCCCCCGGACCCTGGCCCTGACCTGCTTCGGCGACATGGACGTCTCGGTGCTCGACGAGAAGCCCGCCGGGCGCCAGCCCATCGCCACCCGCCTCGTCTCCACCGACCGCCTCGACGAGGTGGTGGCGGCCCTGGGCCGGGCGCTGGCCGCCGGCGACCGGGTCTACTGGATCTGCCCCCTGGTGGCGGAATCCGAGTTCGTCGACCTCGCCGCGGCCGAGGAGCGCTTCGGGGACCTGCGCCACAGCTTCGGCGACGCGGTCGGGCTGATCCACGGCAAGATGCCGGGGCCCGACAAGGACGCCGCCATGGAGCGCTTCGCTCGGGGCGAGACCAGGATCCTCGTCTCGACGACCGTGGTGGAGGTCGGCGTCGACGTGCCGGAGGCCACCATCATGGTCATCGAGCATGCCGAGCGCTTCGGGCTGGCCCAGCTCCACCAGCTGCGCGGCCGGGTCGGGCGCGGCACCAAGGCCTCGAGCTGCCTCCTGCTCTATCGCGGGCCGCTGGGCCAGGTCTCGCGGGCCCGCCTCGAGATGATGCGCGAGACCGAGGACGGCTTCCGCATCGCCGAGGAGGACCTGCGCCTGCGCGGCGAGGGCGAGGTGCTGGGCACCCGGCAATCGGGCCTGGCCGCCTTCCGCCTCGCCAGCCTGGAAAGCGACGCCGAGCTGCTGCAGGTGGCCCGCGACGACGCGCAACTCGTGGTCCAGCGCGATCCCGGCCTGCGGAGCGAGCGGGGCCAGGCGCTGAGGGTGCTGCTCTACCTGTTCGAGCGCGACGCCGCGATCCGGCTGCTCGGGGCGGGCTGACCGGACCGCCCGGGGCCGGCGGATCCGGAAGGGATTTCCTGAGACGGCTCATGAACTTGGCATCAATCTCTGCGGGTGCAGAATCCGACCCTGACCACGGGAGCGGGAGCCGATGCCGAGCGAGAGCCAGCGATTGTCGCGCGACGGGGGACCGTCCGGCGGCCTGCGGCCGACGAGCCTGATCGATCACTGGCGCTCCGCCCGCCGCGCCGGCGAGGCGATCCCGAGCTACGAGGCCGTCGTGCTCGGCACCCTCGGGCGCCATGCCGACCAGGCCGCCCTGATCGCCACCGCGGACGGCCTGCCGACCCGGATCCTCTGGGGCGGCAGCCGCTTCGCCGCCTGGCTCCAGCGGAGCGAGACGGCGCCCGGCGAGATCGGTTGCGCGGTGTCGGACCTCGGCGAGGACGTGCGCCAGCCCCTGAACGAGGTCGTCGCCCGCGCCCTGGAGCAGGGCGGCCCCGCCCAGACCCGGTGCGACTGCGTCAGCGACGGCATCGTCACCGGCATCACCTTCCTGGCCCTGCCCCTGTCCTGGGGCGCCGAGCAGCCCCTGGTCCTGCTCAGCCTGTCGGGCCAGCCGTCCCGCTACGACCTGGTCAAGGCGATCTTCGGCGCCACCGACCAGGGCATGCTTGCCCTGAGCACGGTCCGCGGCCCCGACGGGCGGCCGAGCGACTTCAAGGTCGTGGCCGCCAACGAGGGGGCGGCCCGGATGCTCGGCCGCACCATCCCGGACCTGCAATGGCGGCGCCTCACCGACATCGTTCCGGGCCTCGTCGAGACCAAGGCCCTGCCGCGCCTGTTCCGCATCATCGAGGCGGAACACCGGGCGGTCTTCGAGCTCAGCATCCCGGTACCGGGCGAGGGCACCCGCCACCTGAAGATCGAGGCCGGCTGCATCGGCGACCTCCTCGCCCTGACCTTCGTCGACGTCGGCGACCTCAAGGCCCGCGAGGCCTCCGCGCGCCTCCTCTTCGAGAACAATCCGCTGCCGATGTGGCTGGTCGACCGCGACACCCACCGCTTCCTCGCGGTCAACGACGCGGCCCTGACCCATTACGGCTACGCCCGGGAGCGCTTCCTCGCCATGATCCAGGGCGACCTCGAGCCCGCGGCCCTGGCGGTCGCGGGGCCGGGGCTGCCGCGGATCCATCTCCGGGCGGACGGGACCCGGATCGAGGTCAACCTGTTCGAGCGCGTCCTGGATTTCCACGGGCGTACGGCGGTGCTGGCGGCGGTGGTGGACGTGACCGAGCGGCGCCGGGTCGAGGCCCGCATCGCCCACATGGCGCATCACGACGCCCTGACGGACCTGCCCAACCGCGTGCTGCTGCGCGAGCGGCTCGAGGCGGCGATCGCGCAGCGTCGCCGGAACGGCGTCGGGGCCTGGCTGCTCTGCCTCGACCTCGACCACTTCAAGTCCGTCAACGACACCCTCGGCCATTCCGCCGGCGACGCGCTGCTCTGCAGCGTCGCCGGGCGCCTGCTGCAGGCCGGGCAGGAGGCCGCGGGACGGGAAGCCACGGGAGAGGGTCCGGGGCCGGACCGAGGACGCCTCGGAGAGGGCGTCCTCGTCGCCCGCATGGGCGGCGACGAGTTCGCCATCCTGGTGGAGGACGCGCCCGGGCCGGAGCCGGTCCAGGCCGAGCGCGTGCGGACGCTCTGCGCCCGGCTGATCCGGAGCCTCGGCCAGCCCTTCCCGATCCAGGGCCAGAGCGTCCATATCGGCGTCAGCATCGGCGTCGCCCGCCTGCCCCCGGACGGGACCGATCCCGACCACCTCCTGCGCAGCGCCGATCTCGCCCTGTACCAGGCCAAGGCGGCGGGCCGGAACACCCATCGGGTCTTCGAACCCGCGATGGAGGCGGGGGTCCAGCTGCGGCGGGCCCTGGAGCAGGACCTGCGCGGCGCCTTCGCGGCCGGCGCGCTGGAGGTCCATTACCAGCCGATCCTGGCCGCCGGCTCCGGCGCGCTCACCGGCTTCGAGGCCCTGCTGCGCTGGTGCCATCCCGAGCGCGGCTCCATCGCGCCCGCCGAATTCGTGCCGCTGGCCGAGGAGACCGGCCTGATCGGGCCGATCGGCGAATGGGTCCTGCAGCAGGCCTGCGCCGAGGCGGCGCGCTGGCCCGGAGACCTCCGGGTCGCCGTCAACCTCTCGCCGCTGCAGTTCCGGGACCGCCGCCTCGCCCCCGTGGTGGCCCGGGTCCTGGCCGAGGCCGGGCTGGCGCCCGAGCGGCTCGAACTCGAGATCACCGAGACCGTGCTGCTCGTGGAGAACGCGGCCAATCTGGCGACCCTGCACCGCCTGCGCGCCCTCGGGGTGCGCATCGCCCTCGACGATTTCGGCACCGGCTACTCCTCCCTGAGCTACCTGCGCGCCTTCCCGTTCGACCGGATCAAGATCGACCGCTCCTTCGTGGGCGAGATGGAGTCCAACCCGCAATCGGCGGCCATCGTCCGGGCGATCATCGACCTCGGGACGAGCCTCGGCATCGCCACCACCGCCGAGGGCATCGAGACGGAGACGCAGTTCGACCGCCTGCGCGCGACCGCCTGCGACGAGGTCCAGGGCTACCTGTTCGGCCGCCCCATGCCGGTGGTGGAGGCGCGGCGGCGGCTGGCGGCCTGACCGGCCCGCGACGTCAGACCTCTTCCCGGTGGGGCGCCGGGCCGGCGGCCGGCGCGCCGTGGGCCGCCCGCAGGCTCGCCGCCATGGCCTGGACCTTCGCCCCCGGATCGTCGGGCTGGATCACGCCGGCCGACATCACGAGTTTCGCCGCGTCGTCGACGCTCATGGCGATCTCCACGATGTCGGCGCGGGGCAGGTAGAAGAAGAACCCGGTGGTCGGGTTGGGCGCGCAGGGCAGGAACACGCCGACATGGTCGCCCCCCGGTGCCAGCGCGTTCTGCACGTCGGGCGCGGCCGGCGCGGACAGGAACACCACCGACCAGGTGCCCTTCACGGGGAATTCCACGAGGCCGACGGTGCGGAACGAGGTGCCGTTGGCGGAGAACAGCGTCTCGAAGATCTGGCGCAGGCCCTTGTAGAGCCCCGAGATCACCGGCGTGCGGGCGAGCAGCACCTCGCCGAACTCGACGACGCTGCGCCCGACGAGGTTGGCGGTGAGGAAGCCCAGCAGGGTCACCGCCACGAAGGCGATGAGGAGGCCGAGGCCGGGAATCGAGAAGGGCAGGTAATGGTCGGGCAGGTAGCTCGCCGGCACCAGCGGCTTCACCCAGCCGTCGATGAGGCTGATGAACCACCAGGTCAGGTAGATCGTGATGGCCAGCGGCCCCGACACGATGATGCCGGTGAGGAAGTAGGTCCGCAGGCGGCCCCGCGCGCTCACCCGGGGGCGGGCGCCGGCCTCGGGCTCGGGTGGGGGAAGCGTCGGGGGAAGGGTGGGCGCCACGGATCGCACTCTCGGCCGGGGGACGGCGTCTCGGAACGCCCCTTGTCCGAACGCCCCTGCCCCGCGCGAGGCGCGGAGCCGGGGTTCCGGCAAGCTTGGCCCCGTGCCCAGAGGTAGCCCCTGCGCTCCCGCGGCTCAAGACCGCGTCCGCGCGCCGGGCGACGGGCCGCGTTGCGGCGGCGCCCTCCGGGGGCCTATGGAGGAGCGCATGACCGAGAAGCTGACGATTCGCGCCCTGTGCGACCTGGGCCTCATTCCCGCGACCGAGGTGACGGCGGCCGTCGACGCCTACATGGACGACCCGATGGCGCCGCCCTTCGTGTTCGGGGCGGGCTACCGGCTCAACCTCGGCAAGGCGATCCGTCTCCATCCCGGCGCCAACGACTTCGTCCTGCGCAGCGCCGCCGGCCCGCAGCTGAAGCGCCCCTTCGTCGAGGCGGCGATCTGGGAGGCGCGGCCCGACCGGGGCTGAGCCGCCCGAGGTTTCGGGCGCCCGAGGTTTCGGGCGCTCAGCCGCCCAGGATGGTGGCGAGGACCTGCCGGGCGCGCGCCAGGTCGGCGCGGGCCTCGGCCTCGGCGGCCTCCGCCTGCGCCAGCCGGTGGACGGCGTGCATCAGGGGCGAGCCGCGGGTCAGGGCGGAGAGCGCCGCGACCGCCGCGGGATCGACCGATGCGAGGTGGCCGACCTCCCCGAGGAGCAGGGCGATGCGGTGCTCGCAATGTTCCTGCGCGACGCCCTCCGGGCAGGTGCAAGTGAAACGCACGCCACGGGCGGTCTTCGTCGCCTCCATCCGGTAAGTGCCGTCGCCCTCGGGGCTCGACACGGAGAAGATCAGCGAGGTCATCGGCGCTCCTGTTCGCGCTGCGGCTCCGGAGGACAGCAGAGGTCCGGCGCCTCTTCTACGGCGGGTTCGGTCTCGACACACCCACTTGTCATGCCGCGCCCCAGGAACCACATCACATTCTCTGGAACATATCAGGAACGCGGCCCCGGGCCGCGGCCTGGGCCGGCCCGGGCGGAGCGCGCGGGCGGCCAGCCCTTGACGGGAAGGCCCGATGAGAACGGCGGACAAGCAGATCGCGGACATCCTGGTCCGCTACGGCGAACCCTTCGGCGGCAATGTCTGGCGGGTGCAGGGCACGGCGGTGATCTACCACCGGACCCTGGAGCGCATCGCCGCCCAGGCCGGCATCGCCTTCGACCCGCCGACCCTGGTGCGGGCCGAGCGCGACGAGGCCGTGATCCTGGTCACCGGCCGGATGGCAGGCGCCAAGGCCGGGACCGAGCGGGTCGAGTGGTCGATCGGCGAGGCCCTGGTGAACGTGAACTATCGCGTTTCTGGCAAGCAGGCCGGCTACGTCTACGCCATGGCCGAGAAGCGCGCCAAGGACCGGGTCATCCTCAAGCTCCTGGAACTGCACGGGCTCGTCTATTCCGAGGAGGAGGCGGACGAGTTCCGGGCCGGGTCCCCGGCCGCGATCCGGGCCGTCGACGACGCCTTCGCGGATCCCGACCCGTTCGACGAGGTGACCGAGGCCGAGGCCGACCTGAAGCGCCGCATCGACGCGCAGGACAGCATCGACGCCGTCACCGACCTGATGCTCGACGCCGAGACCCAGCAGGGGCTCGCCCGGATGCCGCCGGGCACCCGCGACGAGGTCCGCGACTACGCCCGCGCCCGCCTCGTCGCCCTGGGCTGGCCTCCCAAGAAGCCGGGCCGCCGCGCGGCCTGAGCCAAGAAACCCGGCCGCCGCGCGGCCTGAGCCAAGAAACCCGGCCGCCGCGCGGCCTGATCGTCAGGCGGGGCCGGTGGCGTGAACAGGATGATCCGCCCGGGAGATCTCGAACCGCAGGCGCGCGAGGCGTCCCGGGGCCCGGAGCCCCGCGACACCCTCGCGGGCACGGTCGAGCGCGTCACCTTCCACAATGCCGAGACCGGCTTCTGCGTGCTCAAGGTCCAGGCGGCGGGCCGGCGCGACCTCGTGCCGGTGGTGGGGCACGCCCCGGCGATCGCGGCCGGCGAGTGGATCGCCGCCTCGGGCCGCTGGACCAGCGACCGCCAGCACGGGCTGCAGTTCCGGGCCGAGACCCTGCGGGTGACGCCGCCGACGGGCCGCGAGGGCATCGAGCGCTACCTCGCCTCCGGGCCGATGCGCGGCATCGGCGCGGCCATGGCGCGGCGCATCGTGGCCCGGTTCGGCGCGGACACCTTCGCGGTCATCGAGGCGGAGCCCGGCCGCCTGACGGAGGTGGAGGGGATCGGTCCCAAGCGCGCCGCCCGCATCCTGCGCGGCTGGGCCGAGCAGAGGCTGGTGCGGGAGATCATGGTCTTCCTGCACGCCCACGGGGTCGGCACCGCCCGGGCCGTGCGCATCTTCCGGACCTACGGGCGCGAGGCCATCGCGGTCATGACGCAAGACCCCTACCGGCTCGCCCGCGACGTCCGCGGCATCGGCTTTCGCACCGCCGACGCCATCGCGATGCGGCTCGGGATGGCCCGCGAGGCGCCCCAGCGCCTGCGCGCTGGGGTCACCTTCGCGCTCCAGACCGCCACCGACGAGGGCCATTGCGCCCTGCCGACCGAGCGCCTCGTGGCCCTGGCCCAGCGCCTGCTCGAGGTCGAGCCCGACCTGATCCGCCTCGCCATCGCCCTGGAGCTGCGCGGCGCGGACGTGGTGGCGGACACGATCGACGGCGAGACCTGCCTGTTCCTCAAGGGCCTGCACGGGGCCGAGCGCACCATCGCCGAGCGCCTGCTCGCGCGCCGCGACGGGGCTCCGCCCTGGCCCGCCATCGACCCCGCCCGGGCGATCCCCTGGGTCGAGGCCCGCACGGGCCGGACCCTGTCGCCCTCGCAGGGCGCCGCCCTCGCCACCCTGCTCGCCGCCCGGCTCTGCGTCCTCACCGGCGGCCCCGGCGTCGGCAAGACCAGCACGCTGGATTCGCTCCTGCGCATCCTCGTCGCCAAGGGGGTGCGCGTGCTCCTCGCCGCCCCCACCGGCCGGGCGGCCAAGCGCATGACCGAGCAGACCGGGCTCCCGGCCAGGACCCTCCACCGGCTGCTGGAGGTCGACCCGGCCCGGGGCGGCTTCGCCCGCGACGCCGACAACCCCCTCGCCTGCGACCTCCTCGTCGTCGACGAGGCCTCGATGATCGACGTGCCGCTGATGAACGCCCTCCTGAAGGCGGTGCCGGAGCGGGCGGCCCTGCTCCTCGTGGGCGACGTCGACCAGCTGCCCTCCGTGGGGCCGGGCCAGGTCCTGGCCGACCTCATCGCCTCGGAGCGCGTCCCGGTCGCCCGCCTCACCGAGGTCTTCCGCCAGGCCGCGGCGAGCCGGATCGTCGTCAACGCCCACCGCATCAACCGCGGCCTGATGCCGGAGGCTCTGCCTCCGGTGCCGGAGGCCGTGCCCCCGGTGCCGGAAGCGGTCCCTCCGTTGCGGGAGGGCGCATCCGCGCACGCGGCGGCGGATTTCTACTGGATCGCGGTGGACGATCCCGAGATCGGCCTCGCCCGGCTGATCGAGGTGGTGACCCGGCGCATCCCCGCCCGCTTCGGCCTCGACCCCCTGCGCGACGTCCAGGTGCTGACGCCGATGCTGCGCGGGGTGCTGGGCAGCCGCAACCTCAACCACGAACTCCAGCGCGTGCTGAACCCGCCACCCGAGACCGCGGTGGAGCGCTTCGGCTGGCGCTTTTCGCCCGGCGACCGGGTGATGGAGACGCAGAACGACTACGACCGCGACGTCTTCAACGGCGATCTCGGGCGGGTCGTGCGCCTTGATGCCGAGGATCAGGCGGTGATCGTGTCCTTCGAGGGGCGCGAGGTCGCCTATCCGTACGGCGAGCTCGACACCCTGGTGCCGGCCTTCGCCACCACCATCCACAAGAGCCAGGGCTCCGAGTATCCGGCCGTGGTGATCCCGATCGTCAACCAGCACTTCACCATGCTGGCGCGCAACCTCCTCTACACGGCGGTGACCCGGGGCCGGCAGCTGGTGGTGCTGGTCGGCCAGCCCCGGGCGATCCGGACGGCCGTGTCCGGAAGCCGGCAGGACCGGCGCTGGACCAGGCTCGGCCAGTGGCTGCGCGAGCGCGGCTAGGAACGGGATCGGCCCCGCGCCGGCCGGCAAGCCTTGCCGCAAGGCCGCGTCAGAACGCGCGGGGCCGGAATCTTGATGAGAACAAAAGAAGAACTTATATCGGTTCGACGACGTTGCACGATCCGGCCGCGAAGTCCGGACAACCGGCCCGGGTGACGCTCCCGACAGGAGAATCCGGGGCCTTGGAGGCCCGGCCATGACCGTCCCGCGTGATTCCCGATCCCGTTACCGGTTCCACTGCACCGACGGCCACGTGGCCATCATCGACCCGAAGGGCCTCGCCCTCGCCGACCCGACCCAGGTCCGCTTCCATGCCGTGGAGGTGGCCCTGCACGCCATGGAGCGGGTCGGGGCCGGGCTCGACTGGTCGGACTGGATCGTCGACGTCCACGACGCGCAGGGCCGGCGCGTCCTCCTCCTCGCCTTCCGCGAGATCATGCCGCTGGCGCGGGCGGCCTGAGACCGGGCGGGGCGGAGTCCGTGCGGGGTTTTTCATACGAGACGCGAGCGAGGACGGAACCATGCGAGGCATCATGACGAAGGGCACGTCGAAGCGGGCCGCCTACACGATCGAGACCCTGTCCTACAGCAGCACCCGCCTCGTCCGGCTCGGCGGCCGGAAGGTGGCGATCCTGTTCCCGCCGCTCGATGCGGGCGGCCCCTACCAGCTCTATCCCCATCCCGACACCTTCCGGAGCCTGACCTTCGCGGGCCTTCCCGCCCCCCTGCGGCCGGAATTCATGGCCTTCGACACCCTGGGCGCGGTGGAGGCCTTCCTCGGCATCCGCCCCGCCGCCCCGGCGCCGGAGGCCCTGCCGCTGGCGGCCTGAATCCGGGGCGGGAGGAGGGTCAGGCCGTCCCGATCAGCCGGGCATACTCGGCCTCGACGGCGCCGTAGCCGCCATCGGCCAGGATCCGCAGGGTCGGGCGGTCGAGGATGGTGATCTGCCCGCGCCGCGCCCGGATCAGGTGCCGGCCCTCCAGGATCTGGACCGCGAGGGTCGCCCCCGAGCGCTGCACGCCGAGCATCAGGGCGAGGAACGCGTGGGTGATGGCGATGTCGTCGCCGTCGACCCGGTCGTGGCACATCAGCAGCCAGGCCGCGAGGCGCACCTCCATCGTGTAGGTGGCGTTGGCGTAGGCGGTTTGTCCCAGGTGGACGATCTGGACCTGGACGAAGCGCAGCAGCAGGTGCCGCAGGGACGGGCTCTGCCCGACGGCCGCCCGCAGGATCGCGGCGTCGAGGGCGAGCAGGCGCCCGGCATTCTGCACGTAGGCGTGGCTCGGCGTCCGGTCGCTGTCGAGCAGGATCGGCGTGGCGCCGACGAGGCCCTCCCGCCCGATGAGCCCGATCTCCACCCGGCCGGCCGAGGCCCCGGTGACGATCGAGACGAACCCGCTCTCGGGAAAGTACAGCCGCTCGACCGGCTGGTGCGGCCGGATCAGGGACTGGTGCAGCGCCCCCGCCACCGGTTCCAGGTGCGGTGCGAGCCGCGCGAAATCCTCCGGCGCCATCGCCCGCAGGAGCCGGTTCCGCACGGCCGCCTGCCGAACCGGATCGGGCCGGGCGGTTTCCGGCGGGAACGCCGTCGGCTGTGGCGAATGCGGCATGGCGCTCCTCCCGGACAGGCAAGAGCGCGCGCGGTCTCCCAACCGCCCGCAGCGGGCGACAGTCTCAACATGGCTATAGCGATCGGTAATTCAAGTATCGGCTTGAATCCGCCTCGTATTGGAGCGGAATCCGCGCGCTATTCTCGAAATAATAGGCGATTCATCGCAAGAATCCTCGGCCTCTCCGCGGCGACCGAGCGGCCCGGGGCGTTTCCGGCCCCCGGTCGTGGATTTCGTGCCGCACCGTGATTTTCTTCGCGCCCGTGAGGATTAAACGCCGTGCGGGCGAGGCGGGCGCGCCGCAGTTCCACCTTGGAATAAGTAAAAAACATATAACTTGCAGATGAATTATGGATTCTGCCAAGACGTTCGCGTGCCACGGATAGTAATGCAATTCACGTCCGCGGCACCGCCTTCGTAAGCTCGTTGGAATGGTCTTTGGCTGTGAACCGTTTTGCGTCGAATGAGAGCTCCCGTGTCGTCACCAAAGCAGCGCAACGCTGCCTCATGGCGACGCTCCTGTCCGGCGTTGCTGTCGGGTTCGCGGTCCGGGATGCATGGGCGCAGGCGGCCGTCGAGACCGTAACCCTCGACACCCTCTCGGTGGAAGGCGCCGGCACCGGCCGGAACGCCTCGGGCAGCCAGCCCGGCGGCGCGGTCGGACCCGTGCGCGGCTACGTGGCCAGCCAGAGCCGGGTCGCCACCAAGACCGACACGCCGATCCTGGAGACGGCGCAGTCGATCTCGGTGATCGGCCGCCAGCAGATCGAGGACCAGAACGCGCTCACCATCAACCAGGCCCTGCGCTACTCGCCGAGCGTGACCACCGAGCAGCGCGGCGGCTCGGGCGCGACGCGGCTGGAGCAGTTCTACATCCGGGGCTTCCTCGCGCCCCTGTTCCTCGACGGGCTGAGCCTGCCCAGCAGCCGCGACGCCGCCCCGAGCATCGATCCCTACCGCCTGGAACGCGTCGACATCATCAAGGGACCGGCCTCGGTGCTCTACGGGCAGTCGGGTCCGGGCGGCATCGTCAACCTCGTCTCCAAGATGCCGCGCTTCGTCCGGCACGGGGAGATCTTCGTCCAGGGCGGCGGCTTCGGCGAGGTGCGCGGCGGCTTCGACGTCGGCGGCCCGATCCCGGCCGAGGCCGGCCCGCTGGCCGACCAGTTCGCCTACCGGGTCGTCGGCCTCGGCTGGACGGGCGACGGCCCGGCGGTGACGACCCGGGTCGAGCGCGTCCTCATCAACCCGAGCCTGACCTGGCGGCCCTCCGCCGACACCTCGCTCACCCTCATCGGCAATTACGAGCGCGATCCGTTCTCGGGCTTCTACGGGGGCTTTCCCGCCGTGGGCACGCTGTTCCCGCGCAACTTCGGCAACGGGACCAGCGGCCGGCTGCCGGTCGACTTCTACGACGGCGACCGCAACTTCGAGCGCTCGGACCGGACCCAGGCCTCGATCGGCTACATCTTCGACCACGATTTCAACGACGCCCTGCACCTCCACTCGGCGGCGCGCTACCTGCGCACCGAGGGCGATTACCGCAGCGTCTACGGCGCCTTCAACGACAGCACCGGCCCCTTCGCCAGCGGCCCGCTCATCGACCGCTCGCGCATCGCCACCCGGGTCGGGATCGACGCCTACACCATCGACACCAACCTCGTGGGCAAGTTCGACACCGGCCGCTTCGCCCATACGGCGCTCGTCGGCGTCGATCACCGCAGCTTCGAGACCCGCACCCTGTCGTCGGCCTTCCCGGCGGCGCCCAGCCTCAACGTGCTGGCACCCAACTACACCATGAACATCCCGACGCCGCCCTTCACCACGGATGCGCGCATCACGGCGGAGCAGACCGGAATCTACGTCCAGGACCAGGTGAAGTTCGACCGCCTCGTCCTGACCTTGGGCGGCCGCTACGACTGGGCGCGCACCGCGGGCCCGACCCGCAGCCTCGCCACGAACGTCGTGACCAACCAGGACGTGCCCTCGGAAGCCTTCACCGGCCGGGCCAGCCTGCTCTACCTCTTCGACAACGGCTTCGCGCCCTACGTCTCCTATAGCGAGGCCTTCGAGCCGATCACCGCCGGGCGGATCTTCGACGCCAATTTCGGCTCGATCGGGCGCATCCCCGATCCGATCACCAGCGACCAGTTCGAGGCCGGCATCAAGTACCAGCCCCCCGGCACCGACATCCTGCTCACGGCGGCCGCCTTCGACATCCGCCGCTCGAACGCCACGAATCCCGACCCGGTCAACCGCGGCGGCAACTTCGTGGTGCAGACCGGCGCGGTCGGCGTGCAGGGCCTGGAATTCGAGGCGCGGGCCACCCTGGCCGAGGGCCTGAACGTCGTCGGCGGCATCTCGGTCATCGACGCGCGGATCGCCACCGACATCACCACGACGCTCAACCAGGTCACCAACCGGCAGGTGCCGCTGCTCGGGCGGGTGCCGGTCCAGATCCCGGACACGACGATCTCCCTGTTCGCCGATTACCGCTTCACCGGCGGTCCCCTGCTGGGCCTCGGCCTCGGCGGCGGCGTGCGCTACCTCGGCTCCTCCTGGGGCGATCCGGCCAACACCTTCAAGGTTCCCGAGAGCGTCCTCGTGGACGCGGTGCTGTCCTACGACCTGAAGAACCTCGACGCGACGCTCAACGGCTTCACGATGCAGCTCAACGCGCAGAACCTCCTCGACGCGCGCACCGTCACGGGCTGCTTCAGCTACTCGAACTGCTATTACGGCCTGCCCCGCACCGTCTACGCCACCCTGCGCTACCGCTGGTAGCGCGCGCCGGCGCCACCCCAGCCTTCCGGAGGACGCATGGGAACGAGCTTCCGCCAGGCCATGGCCTGGCTCCACACCTGGTCCGGCCTCGTCGTCGGCTGGGTCCTGCTGGCGGTCTTCGTCACCGGGACGGCGAGCTACTACCGGGCCGACATCTCGCGCTGGATGCGGCCCGAGCTCCCGCGGGTGGAATCGCTCTCGGCCGACGACCTGGCCCGGGCGGCCGAGCTCGGCGTCGCCCATCTGGCCGCCCATGCGGGGGGCGCGCGGACCTGGTTCATCGGCCTGCCGACGCCCGACAGCCCGGTGATCGACCTGTTCTGGCGGACCAGGCCGGGCACCCCGCCGGGGCAGGCCCGCCTCGACCCGGCGACCGGCGCGCCGGCCGCGATCCGCGACACGAAGGGCGGCGACTTCCTCTACCGCTTCCACTTCGAGCTCCACATGCCCCCGCTCTGGGGCCGCTGGATCGTGGGCCTCTGCGCCATGATCATGCTGGTGGCGCTGATCTCCGGCATCGTCACGCACCGGCGCATCTTCGCGGATTTCTTCACCCTGCGGCGGGACAAGGCGCCCCGGCGCGGCTGGCTCGACGCCCACAACGTCACCGGCGTGCTGGCGCTGCCGTTCCACCTGATGATCACCTACACGGGCATCGTCACCCTGAGCGTGATGTACATGCCCTGGGGCATCACCACGGCCTACCGGGGCGAGGCCCAGACCTTCTTCGCCGAGAGCGGCCAGATCCCGGCCCCCCGCCCGCCCGCCGGGCAGCCCGGCACCCTGGCGCCCATCGGCCCGATGGTGCGCGAGGCCATGGCGCGGGTGTCCGAGCCCCTGGAGCGGCTGTCGATCGCAAACCCGCGGGACGCGCATGCCGTGGTGACGGCGGTGTTCGAGGAGCCGCACGGGCTCTCGCACGAGCACCCGCAGGTGGCCTTCGACGGGGCGACGGGCGCGGTGCGGGAGGTCCGGCAGGGCGGCCTCAAGCCGGCGACCCGGACCTTCACCACCCTGGTCGGCCTGCACGAGGCGCACTTCGCCGGACCGGCCCTGCGCATCCTGTTCTTCCTGTGCGGGCTGATGGGCTCGGCCATGGTGGCGACCGGCCTCGTGCTCTGGTCGGTGGCGCGCCTGCCCCGGCCGGGCGAGCGGGGCTTCCTCGGCCTGCGCCTCGTCCAGGCCCTGAACATCGGCGCCGTCGCCGGGCTCCCGGCGGCCATCGCGGCCTACTTCCTCGCCAACCGCCTCGTGCCCCCCACCCTGTCCGGCCGGGCCGACTGGGAGATCGGCGCCTTCTTCGCCACCTGGCTCCTCGTCACGCTCGCGGCCCTGGCCGGCCCGTCGCGCCGGGCCTGGGGCGCGGCGCTGACCGCGACGGCCGGCCTCTATCTCGCGGTCCTGGCCGCCGACCTCGCCCTGGTCGATCACCGCTGGGCCGGGCTGCCGGCCGGGGAGGCGCGCTTCCTGTGGTTCGACGCGACCCTCCTCGCCCTGGCGGGCCTGTTCGCGCTCGCGGCGCGCAAGCTCGCCCGCTATGCCGGTCCGCGGCGGGCGGCCCGGCAAGCGCCGGTCCAAGGTCCTGATTCCGCGGTGCGGCGCCCGGGCCTCGGCGCCCTCGCGTCGACGGGGTCCTCGCCCCGCTGAGGCGCGGGCGACGCGGCGGTTGCTGCGGAGCAACCAACCGGCCCGCCGGTCGTTTCCAGGGTCCTTCAACGACACCCGAACAGGGACGACCCGCCATGATGCACCGCCTCGCCGCCGCCGCCGGCCTCCTCGCGATGAGCTCCGGCCTCGCGCTGGCCCAGACGCCCGCCCCCAAGACCGAGACGACCAAGACGGACACGACCAGGACCGATATGGCCAAGTCCGAGAAGGACATGAAGGAGTATCAGGTCGCCGCCGCCAGCAAGGTCAGCCTCGCCCAGGCGCTGACCACCGCCGAGCAGCAGGGCGAGAAGGGCCGCGCCATCGACGCCGACTTCGAGAAGGCCGACGCGAAGAACCCGAACCACTACAGCATCAAGGTCGTGTACCCCGACGGCAAGCTGGTCGAGTACGGCATCAACGCCGATAGCGGCGCCCTCTACAAGACCGAGAACCAGCCGATCGAGCGCTACTTCACCCGCCTGAAGCCCGCCGACTTCCAGAAGGCCACCACCTCGCTTAAGGACGCCCTGAAGATCGCCGAGCAGAAGGCCGGCGGCGGCAAGGCCTACGAGGCCGAGGTCGAGCGCGAGGGCGCCTCGGTGCAGTACGACATCAAGGTGGCGCTCGGCGACCGCGAGCAGAAGGTCAAGGTCGGCCCCGACGGCAAGGTCGTCGACTGACGTGACCGGGGGAGACCGGCTCCGGAGCCGGCCTCCCCGCCCCGGCCGGGACCCTCAGCGGTAGTCGGTCGGCGTGAGCCCGTGGCGGGCGATCTTGTCGTAGAGGGTCTTGCGCGGCGTCCCCAGGGATTCCGCCGCGAGCCGGACATCCCCGCCCGCCATGATCAGCTCCTCGCGGATGAGGCCGCGCTCGAAGCGGTCGACCTGCTCGGCCAGGGTGCCGGCGGTGACGATCTCCGGCGCCGCGAGCTCGAGGGTGCCGAGGCCCAGCGCGTAGCGCTCGGCGAAGTGGCCGAGCTCGCGCACGTTGCCGGGCCAGTCGTGGCGGCGCAGGTGCTCCAGCACCGGGCCGGTGATCGCCGGCACCTCGCGGCCGAAGCGGGCGGCCGCCCGCCGGAGGAACTCCTGGAAGAGCAGGATCACGTCCTCGCGCCGGTTCCGCAGGGGCGGGATCGCGATCGTGATGACGTTGAGCCGGTGGTAGAGGTCGTCGCGGAAGGTGCCCTGCGCCGCCGCCTGACCGAGATCGACCTTGGTGGCGGCCACCACCCGCATGTCGATGGCCAGGCTGTCGTTGCCGCCGAGCGGCTCGACCCTGCGCTCCTGCAGCACCCGCAGGATCTTCACCTGCAGGTTGAGCGGCATGCTCTCGATCTCGTCGAGGAAGAGGGTGCCGCCCTGGGCGTGCTCGATCCGGCCGATCCGGCGCTTCATGGCGCCCGTGAAGGCCCCCGCCTCGTGGCCGAACAGCTCGCTCTCGGCCACGCTGTCGGGCAGCGCCCCGCAATTCATCGCCACGAAGTTGCGCTTGGCCCGCCGGCCCCAGCGGTGCAGCGCGCTCGCCACCACCTCCTTGCCCGCGCCGGTCTCGCCGAAGACGAGCACGTCGACGTCGGCCTGCGCCACCTCGCGCACGAGCTGGCGCAGGCGCACGATCTCGGGCGACACGCCGAGGAAGGCCGGATCCTCCTCCAGGGCCGCGTCGAGGCGCGCCCGCAGCTGGCGGTTCTCCAGGACGAGGCGGCGGCGCTCCAGCGCGCGGCGCGCCGAGGCCAGCAGCGCCTCGGCCGGGTAGGGCTTGGCCAGGAAGTCGTAGGCGCCGTCGCGCATCGCCCCCACCGCCATGCGGATGTCGCCGTGGCCGGTGATCAGGATGACGGGCAGCTCGGGATCGATCGCCCGCAGGCGCGCGAACAGCGCGACCCCGTCGAGGTCCGGCAGGCGCACGTCGGTGATGACGAGGCCGGGCGGGTCGGCGAGGATCGCGGTCAGGGCCGGCCCGGCCGCCCCGAAGGTCTCCACCCGGAATCCGTCGAGCTCCAGGCTCTGGCGGTTGGCGCGGCAGACATCGGCCTCGTCGTCGATGAAGACGACCCGCTCGGCCGAGGCGGCCCCATCCCTGTTCTCGCTCACGTCGTCGTCTCCGCCGGTCCGGCCGCTCCGGCCGTCTCGTAGGCCGGGGCCTTCGCCAGCGCCATGCGGAAGATCGTACCGCCCGCCGGATCGTCCCGGACGGTGAGGCTGCCGCCGCAATCCTCGACGATCCCGCGGGCGATGGCGAGCCCGAGCCCGAGCCCGTCCGCCTTGGTGGTGAAGAAGGCGTCGAAGACCTGCGCCCGCACCGCCTCGGGCATCCCCGGCCCGCCGTCGCGGACCTCGAGGGCGACGCGGTCCGGTGCCTCGTCGACGACCCGCAGGGCGACGCGGGGATCGGGCCGGCCCTGCACGGCGTCGAGGGCGTTCTGGAGCAGGTTCACGACGACCTGCTCGAGGCGCGGCCCGTCGCCCAGCACCCGCAGGCCGTCGGGGCCCGCCTCCGTCACCAGCGGGATGCCGGCGGCCGAGGCCCGGGCCTCGACCAGCTCCAGGGCGTTGCGCAGGATCTCGGCGAGGGCCACCGGCTCCCGCTTGGCGGAGGAGCGCCGCGCGAACCCCTTGAGCTGGCGCGTGAGGCCGCCGATGCGGTCGGTGAGGCGGCCGATGGCGAAGGCGTTCTCCGCCGCCTCCTCCGTCCGGCCGCGCCGGACCAGGATGGCGGCGTTGTCGGCGTAGGAGCGGATGGCGGCGAGCGGCTGGTTGATCTCGTGGGCCATGCTGGCGGCGAACTGCCCGAGGGCGGCCAGGCGCCCGGCCTGGGCGAGTTCGCGCCCCAGGCGCTCGCGCTCGGCCTCGGCGCGCTGCCGCTCCTCGATCTCGAGCCGCAGCATCCCGTTGGCGGCCGTGAGCTCCAGGGTGCGTTCCCGGACGCGGGCCTCCAGGGCGTCCCGCTGGGCCGAGGCCCGGGCGAGGTGCTCGCGGTTGCGCCGGCCCCGGCCCGCGAGGGCGGTGAGGCCGAGGCAGGCCAGGCCCGTGAGCAGGGCGGCGATGATCCAGGCCTGGACCCGCTCGCGCTCCACCGTGCCGCCCAGGGAGGTCAGGGTGGTGAGCCGCCAGGCGGTGCCGGGGATCGGCGCGTCGAGGCGCAGCGCGGCCCAGGCCGGCCGCGCGCCCTGGCCGACGCGCACGAGGTCCGCCGTGCCGGCGACCGGATAGAGCGGCATGTCGTCGAGGGGGGCGTCGCCGAATTCCAGGGCCTCGCGGATGCGCCGGCGCTCGGCCTCGTCGATCCGCCGCAGGGTGGTGAAGCGCCAGGCCGGGTCGCTCGCCACGAGGACGATGCCGCGCGCATCCGCGACGAACACCCCGTCCCCCGCCGCCCGCCAGGCGGCCTCGACCGCGTCGAACTCGATCTTGACCACCACGACGCCGCCGGCGCTCCCGATCCGCCGGGACAGGTAGAGGCCGGCGCGCCCGCTCACGGTGCCCAGGGCGAACTGCGAGCCGGCCCCGTCGCGCATCGCCTGCCGGAAATAGGGCCGGAAGGCGTAGTCCCGGCCGAGGAAGCTGCCGCGCCCCTCCGTATTGCTGGCCGCCACCGTGATCCCGTCCGGGCGGATCACGTAGATCACCGCCGAGCCCGTCGCCTCGGCCACCTGGGCGAGGCGCCGGTTCACGCGGCCGATCAGCGCCTCCGGCGGCGCGGCCTCCGCGGCGGCGGCGATCTCCGGGTCGGCCGCCAGGGCCAGGGGCAGCGAGGCCTGCTTCTGCATCTCGGCCGCCAGGACCCCGACCTGAAGCCCCAGCGTCGCCTCGGCGGTGCGGCGCAGGTCGGCCAGGGCCCAGCGCTCGGCGACGCCGCCGGCGACCCAGACGGCGAGCAGGATCGCGGTGACGCTGGCCAGCAGCACGAGGCTCCGGCGGCTCGGCACGTGCACCTTCGCACGGTGTGCCGCGATCGGCCGGTCCCCCGGCGTGATGGCCTCCGATGTCATGGCCTCCGGCGTCATGGCCGCCGCCCCTCTGCGAATTCTCGGACGGGATTCCGCGGCCGGGTCCGGGTTTTCGCAAGGCGATCCTGAGAGCGGCGCGGGCTCATGGAAAAAACGATCCTGATATCAGGCGTTTAACAAAAAGTTTCGTGCGCCGCGCCGCTGGCACGCCGGTTGCCATTCCGGGAGGGTAAGGCTGCCCTGCACGAAGCGCAGGGCTACCCGCCGAACGGCCCTCGCCCCCCCTCCCGCGCCCCGCCAGGGCGCGACCGGGCCGGCGGGAGCCCGCAGGCGCAAGACCAAGAGCGGACGGAGGCGGGGCGCTGGCCCCGGGCCGAGCCGACATCCTTCGAGAGACCAACCGGGAGAACGCCATCATGGCCGCTGTACCATTGCCCCTCACCGCGCCGCACGCGCCGCCCAAGCCCAAGCCGATCTACAGGACCCTGTACTTCCAAGTCCTGGTCGCGGTGGCGATCGGCATCGCGCTGGGCCACTTCTACCCGCAGGTCGGCGCGGACATGAAGCCGCTCGGCGACGCCTTCATCAAGCTCGTCAAGATGATCATCGCGCCGGTGATCTTCCTCACCGTGGTCTCCGGCATCGCCGGCATGACCAACCTCGAGAAGGTCGGCCGCGTCGGCGGCAAGGCGCTGATCTACTTCATCACCTTCTCGACCCTGGCCCTGATCGTCGGCCTGATCGTGGCGAACCTCGTCCAGCCGGGCGCGGGCATGCACATCGATCCGAAGTCCCTCGATCCGAAGTCGATCGCGATGTACGCCGACAAGGCGAAGACGCAGTCGATCACCGACTTCCTGATGAACATCATCCCGACCACGGCGGTGGGAGCGTTCTCGGGCGGCGAGATCCTCCAGGTCCTGTTCTTCTCGGTGCTGTTCGGCTTCGGGCTCGCCTTCCTGGGCGACCGCGGCAAGCCGGTGCTCGACATCATCAAGGTGCTGTCGGAAGCCATCTTCGGCGTCGTCAACATCATCATGAAGGTCGCCCCCATCGGCGCCTTCGGCGCCATGGCCTTCACCATCGGCAAGTACGGCATCGCCTCGCTCGCCAACCTCGCCTACCTCGTCGGCGCCTTCTACCTGACCTCGGCGATCTTCGTCCTCGGCGTCCTCGGTGCGGTCGCCCGCTACAACGGCTTCTCCATCATCAAGCTCATCCGCTACATCAAGGAAGAGCTGATGCTGGTGCTCGGCACCTCGTCGTCCGAGTCGGCCCTGCCCTCGCTCCTCGAGAAGATGGAGCGCGCCGGCTGCTCGAAGCCCGTCGTCGGCCTCGTGGTCCCCACCGGCTACTCGTTCAACCTCGACGGCACCAACATCTACATGACGATGGCGGCGCTCTTCATCGCCCAGGCGACGGACACGCCGCTCACCTACGGCGAGCAGGGCCTGCTGCTCCTCGTGGCGATGCTCTCCTCGAAGGGCGCGGCCGGCGTCACTGGCTCGGGGTTCATCACCCTGGCGGCGACCCTCGCGGTGGTGCCCTCGGTGCCGGTCGTCGGCATGGCGCTGATCCTCGGCGTCGACCGCTTCATGTCCGAGTGCCGCGCGATCACCAACTTCATCGGCAACGCGGTGGCCTGCATCGTGGTCGCCCGCTGGGAGGGCGAGGTCGACGACGTCAAGCTCGCCGCCGCCATGGGCGGCAATCCGATGCCCCTCGACTCGGAGCTCCCGGCCCTGCAGCCGGCCACGTGAGCCGACAGGGACCGGGCGCGCGGCGCCCGGTCCCGCCGGACGAAAGAAGGGGGCGCGGACCGGCCGGTCCGCGCCCCCTTCTCGTTCGCGTCCCGGAGCCGGCGCCCTATTCCACCGTGACGGACTTGGCGAGGTTGCGCGGCTGGTCGACGTCTTTGCCCATGAAGACGGCGGTGTGATAGGCGATGAGCTGGATCGGCACCGCGTAGACGATGGGCGCCACCACCGGGTCGAGGTCGGGCATCGTCACGGTGGCCATGGTGTCGAGGCCGGCCGCGGCCGCGCCCTTGGCGTCGCCGATCAGGATGATGCGCCCGCCGCGCGCCGCCACCTCCTGCATGTTCGAGACCGTCTTCTCGAAGATCGCGTCGTGGGGGGCGATCACGATCACCGGCACGCTCTCGTCGATGAGGGCGATGGGACCGTGCTTGAGTTCACCCGCCGCATAACCTTCCGCGTGGATGTAGCTGATTTCCTTGAGCTTCAGGGCGCCTTCCAGTGCCATCGGGTAGCTGGTGCCGCGCCCCAGGTAGAGCACGTCGCGGGCCTTGGCGACCNGGCGAGGTGGCGGCGATGCCGGCGGCGTGCTTCCGCATGGATGTAGCTGATTTCCTTGAGCTTCAGGGCGCCTTCCAGTGCCATCGGGTAGCTGGTGCCGCGCCCCAGGTAGAGCACGTCGCGGGCCTTGGCGACCTCGCGGGCCAGGACCTCGATCGCGCCCTCCAGCTTGGTCGCGTCGGCCATCAGGCCCGGCACGGTGATCAGCGCGTCGACCAGGCGGCGCTCCGCCTCGGCGCCGAGGGTGCCGCGCGCCCGGCCCGCATGGATGGCCAG
>NZ_LMMZ01000041.1 GCF_001422885.1 Methylobacterium sp. Leaf104
CCCGCCCAGAAATCCAGGCCCTAACCCCGCGCTCGTCTCAGGAGATGCAAAAGCAAGCCGCCAACCCCGTTGGCCGCCCGCCGATGAACCGGTGTATAAGCGGGGCCGGATTTCCTGTCAACAGCCGTTCCGACAAAAACATGACGCCCCCCTCAGGCGGCATCGCGCAGGTGTTCGAGGAACCGGCGCGCCTCCTCAGCGGGCATCGGCCGGCCGAGCAGGAACCCCTGCGCCTCCGTGCAGCCCTCCTGGCGGACCTGGGCCATCTGCGCCTCGGTCTCGATGCCCTCGGCGGTGATGCTGGCGCCGAGCTGCGTGCCGAGGCCGACCACGGCGCGCACGATGGCGGCGGTGCCCGGATCGGCGATCTCGCGCACGAAGGACCGGTCGATCTTGATCCGGTCGAAGGGGAAGCGCCGCAGGTAGCTCAGCGAGGAATAGCCCGTGCCGAAATCGTCGAGGGCGATCCGGACGCCGAGGGCGCGCAGGCGATGCAGGCAGGCGATGACCGCCTCGGCATCCTGCATCAGCACGCTCTCGGTGATCTCGAGCTCCAGGCGCCGCGCCGGAAGGCCAGACGCCAGCAGGGCGGCGACCACGCTCTGCTCGAGTCCGGACTGCCCGAACTGCACCGCCGAGACATTGACGGCGATGCGTCGGTCGCCCGGCCAGGCGGCGGCTTCGGTGCAGGCTTCCCGCAGCGCCCAGCTGCCGAGCTGGCGGATCAGCCCGGTCTCCTCGGCCAGGGGAATGAAGGCGCCCGGGGCGATCATGCCCCGCACCGGATGCGGCCAGCGCAGCAGGGCCTCGAAGCCCCGGACGGTGCCGCTGTCGAGGTGCAGGACCGGCTGGTAGTAGAGGCTGAAGCCGCCGGTGCGCACGGCCTCGCGCATCTCCAGTTCGAGGAGGTTGCGCTCGGTCGTCGCGGCGTCCATCGCCGCCTCGTAGAACCGGTACGTGTTCCGTCCCGCCGCCTTGGCCCGGTAGAGGGCGATGTCGGCGTTGCGGAACAGCGTGTCGGCATCGGCGCCGTCCTGGGCGCCGATGCCGATTCCCACGCTGACGCCGATCCCGACCCGGTGCCCGCCGAGATCGACGGGCTGCTCCATCGCCTCGATGACGCGGCGCGCCGCGAGCCCGGCCTCCTGCGGGTCGTCGAGATCGGCCAGGATGATGGCGAATTCGTCGCCGCCGAGGCGCGCGACGGTGTCGCCGTCCCGGACCACGCCGCGCAGACGGTCGGCGACCACGCGCAGCAACGCGTCGCCGGCCGGATGGCCGAGGGTGTCGTTGACCGCCTTGAAGCGGTCGAGGTCGCAGGCCAGCACCGCGAAGCGGCCTGCCCGCCGGTCCGCCCGCGCGAGGGCGTTGCTGAGGCCCTCCTTGAACAGGAGCCGGTTCGGCAGTCCGGTCAGGCCGTCATGCAGCGCCATGTAGGCGATCCGGCCCTCCGCCAGCTTGCGCTCGGTGATGTCCATCGTCAGGCCCACGACCTTGACCGGCTCGTTCAGCTCCGGGTCGGTCACGACGCGGGCGAAGCTCTGGAGCCAGCGCGGGGCGTCGCCCTCCGAATCCGCCAGGCGGAATTCCCCGTTGTAGGACGTGCCCTCGGCGAGGGCGCGGTAGACGTGGCCGTACAGGGCGGCGAGGTCGCCCGGATGGATGTGGCTGTCCCACACGCCGACGCTGACCTCCACCGGCGCGCCGGGGTCGTGGCCCTCCGGCACCGGGAGGCCGTACATCCGCGCGCTGTCGGCGGAGTGGCGGACGGTGCCGCCCTTCAGGTCCCAGGACCAGAGCCCGGCCCCGGCCGATTCCTGGGCGAGCCGCAGGAGGTTCGAGGTCTCCTCCAGGGCCTGTCGCGCCGCGACGATGTCGTCGATGTCGAGGGCCGTCCCGAGGAGGCCGACCATCACGCCGTCCTCACGGATCGGCAGCATGACGAGCTTGTGCCAGCGGTAGACGCCATCGTGCCGGAGCAGGCGTCCCTCGACCTCGTAGGCCTCGTCCCGCCGCCGGGCCTCGGCGAAGACCTGCTCCATCCGGGCGGCGTCGTCGGGATGGTTGCGGGAAAGGCGGGCCGCGCGGCCGGAGCCGATCGGCCCGTAATAGCTCTCGAAGCGCTGGTTGACGTAGGTCGCCTCCCCGTCGTGGAGGGAGACGACCCAGACGATCTGCGGCAGGGAATCGGCGAGCGCGCGGTAGCGGGCCTCGCCCAGGCGCAGGGCCTGCTCGGCGGCGACGCGCTCGCCGACGTCGCGCGCGGCGGTGATCGTCTCGACGGGCAGCCCGGCCTCGTCGCGCACGAGGCGCGTCTGCGCCTCCACCCAGATCCAGCGCCCGTCGCGGTGGCGCAGGCGATGGATGATGCGCGCCGTCTCGGTCCGCCCGGTCCGGAACGCCTCGAGGAACGCGATCGTGGCGGCCCTGTCGTCCGGATGCAGCGAGGCCTCCAGGGGAAGGTTCAGCATCTCCTCGGGACTGTAGCCGAGGAGGTCGCGCGAGGCCGGGGAGACGTAGGTGCGCACGTTCGCGACGCTGCGCCGGACGATCATGTCGGAGACGGAATCCGCCAGGATTCGGTAGCGGCGCTCGCCCGCCCGGGTGCGGGCCTCGGCCGCCCGGTGCTCGGTGACGTCGGTGAAGGTGTGGAGGACGCCGCCGTCGGGCAGGGTCACGCCCCGCACCTCGAGGGTGGTACCGTCCGGACGCGGCCAGTCGATGCGCAGCGGCGTCCAGGCGCCGGCGGCGTCGCGCAGGCGCGGCTGGCCCGCGGCCGAGGGCGGCATCGCCGAGAAGTCGCCGCGCTCCGACAGGCGGGCGAGGATGTCGGACAGGCGCGCGCCCTCGCGCAGCACCGTCTCGGGCAGGTCGAGGAGGTGGCGGGCCCGGGGATTGAGCAGGCGGACGCAGCCCTGCGCGTCCATCATGATCAGCCCCTGGTCCATCGTCTCCAGGGTGGCCCGCAGGCGCAGGTCCTTCTCGCGCAGGCGCGCCTCGGAGAGGGCGAGATCGGTGACGTCGAGGACGAGGCCGTAGAGCGCCGTCAGGCGCCCGCCGGCATCCCGCTCGACCGCGCCCTGGACGATCACGTGGCACAGGCTGCCGTCCGGGCGGAGGATGCGGGCCCGTCCCTGGTAGGCGGCGTTGCCGGGGCCGGTGCTGTCCAGGGCGGCGGAGATGCGCGCCGCGACCGCCGCCCGGTCGTCCGGATGATAGAAGGCGAGATGGTCGTCGAGGGCGAGTTCGCCGCCGGGCGGCATCGGCCGCCCGAAGACGCCGCAGATGCCCTGGGACCAGGACACGGTCCGGGTCCGGGCATGGATGCGCCAATAGCCGATATGGGCGACGGCCTCGGTCATCCGCTGGGCATCGACCACGAGCTTGAGATCGGCGGCCTTCGCGGCCAGGAGGGTTTCGGTGCGCTGGCGCTCGGCCCGCTCGATCTGGCTCGCGCGCTGCGCCGCGCTGAGCCGGAGATGGGCCTCGACGACGGTGCCGAGGTCGCGCAGCTGCGACACCCGCGCCGCGTCGAAATCGTCGCGCGGGACCGTGTCGATCAGGCAGAGGGTGCCGAGGGGCAGGCCGTCCGACAGGGCGAGGGGCACGCCCGCGTAGAAGCGGGCCCGAGGCTCCCCGGTGACGAGGGGACTCGCCGCGAACTCGGCATCGGCGAGAATGTCGGGCAGCACCAGCACCGCGCCGGGCGCGCCCAGGATGGTGCGGTCGCAGAAGGCGCCGGCCCGGGGGAGGGTGCCGCCATCGGCGACGCCGCAGCGGGCCTTGAGCGTATAGGTGTCGCGGCCGGCAAGGTTCACGAGGGCGATCGGCACGCCGAACAGGGCGCAGGCCGTCCGGCAGACGGCATCGAGATGCGCCTCCGGCGTGCACTCCAGGAGCCTCAGGTCGTTGAGGATGGCCAGACGCTGCGCCTCGACACTGGAGCTCGGCACGACAACCCTTTCTCGCCGACGCACAGCTCGCGGACTCTCCGCGTTCCGCGTCTCATGACCTGGATGCCGGCGTGACCCGATGTCGATGACAGGTTCGGGCCGGTACAGGATGGATCCCGGCCAGTCCTGCGGTCGCCCGCGACGGAACCGCCCGACGCGGGATCATGGGCTGCCAGCCTTTCACTTTCCTTTATGTTCGGGAGATCCTTGCGGTGCCGGCGCCGCGCCGGCGCTCAGGCCGGGAGCAGCAGCCGGACGCCGAGGCCGCCGAGGTCCGAGCGGGCGAGGTGAAGCCCGCCACCGTAGAGTTCGGCGAGTTCCCGGGTGATCGACAGGCCGAAGCCGTGGCCGGGCACGCTCTCGTCGAGGCGCCCGCCGGGCCGCACCGCGCGGGCGGCCGCCTCCGCGTCGAGGCCGGGGCCGTCATCGGCCACGGTCACCGCGACGCCGGCCTCCGTGGCGGCCGCGGTGACCCGGACGCGGCCGCGGCTCCACTGGCAGGCATTGTCGATGAGATTGCCGAGCATCTCGTCGACGTCCTGCGGATCGCAGGCCACGGCGAGGCCGGCCGGCAGGTCGAGGTCGATGGCCAGTCGCTTCTCGGCATAGAGGCGCCCGAAGGTGGTCCGCAGGTCGGCCAGCGGTCCGGCGAGTTCGGTCCGGGTTCGGGTGCCGCCGCCGAGGGCCGCGGCCCGCGCGCGCCGCAGATGGTGGCGCACCTGCCGGTCCATGGCGCCCACGAGGTCGGCGAGGCCGCCATCCGGGTCGCGGGTCCGGTCCGACAGGGCGAGGGTCAGGGTGGCGAGGGGCGTCTTCAGGCCGTGGGCGAGGTTCGCCACATGGGTGCGGGCGCGCTCCAGGTTGGCGGCGTTCTGGTCGAGGAGGGCGTTCACCTCGCCCACCAGGGGCCGGATCTCGGCGGGCTGCTTGGCGGGAATCCGGTGACGCCTGCCGGCCCGTACCTCGGCGACGTCCCGGCGCAGGCGCTCCAGGGGCCGGAGGCCGAGGCGGACCTGCGCGACGGTGCCGGCCACGAGGCAGAGGCCGAGGATGCCCAGGATGGCGGCGAGGGCGAGGCCGGCCTCGCGCAGGGGTCCGTTCAGGGCCTGGGCCGGGGCCGAGGCCACGAGGTGCGCCGGCGGACCGCCTCCCTCCGGGGGCAGGACCCGGATGCGCAGGATCAGGGACTCGTCCCAGGGGCCGGTGCCGTCGCCGGGCTCAGGCCGGTCCGGGTCCCTTTCGCGGGGCGGGCGCGCCGGCCCCGGCAGGCGCAGGTCGCGCCCCTCCAGGGACTCGGACCGCAGGGTGTCCTGCCCCTGGCGGACCTGCCAGTACCAGCCGGAGCGGGGGCGATCGAAGGGCGGCCCGTCGAGGGCGCGGTCGAGCCGCAGGCGCTCGCCGGGGCCGCGCTGCAGGCTCGCCGCCAGGGCGACGAGCTGGCTGTCGAGGCGGCTGTCGAGCTGGGCCCGGACGAAGCGGTGCAGGACGAGCCCGATGGCGAGGCCGGCGACCAACAGGGCCGCGGTGACGAGAGCGAGGGCGGCCAGGAGCAGGCGCCGCTGCAGGGAGCCGAGATGAAGGAACCCGACGGGCTTGGCCGGGACCGGCTTCTCCGGAGGGTCGGGCCGGTCCGCCGGTCCGGCGACGGCGCGGAGCCTGCCCGGCGGGGTCATGCGGGATCGCCCGGAAGCAGCCGGTAGCCGTGGCCGCGCACGCCCTCGATCCGGGCGGGGGCGATCTTGCGGCGCAGGCGGGTGATGATGACCTCGACGGAGTTCGAGTCGACGTCGGCGTCGCCGTCGTAGACCCGCTCGATCAGCTGTCCGCGCGGCATCACCCCGTCCTTGTGCAGGATCAGGCAGGAGAGCACGCGCCATTCCAGGCCGGTGAGCTTCAGGGGCAGGCCGTCGCGCTCGAAGGTGCCGAGACCGGATTCATAGCTGAGGGGGCCGCAGGTGACCCGGGAGGCGCCGTGCGCCGTCGCCCGGCGGACCAGGGCGCGCAGGCGGATCACCAGCTCCTCCACCCGGAACGGCTTCACGAGGAAATCGTCGGCGCCCGCCTTGAAGCCCGCGACCTTGTCGCTCCAGCCGTCCCGCGCCGTGAGGATCAGGACCGGCATCGTCCGGCCCGCCGCCCGCCAGGCCTGAAGAACCGAAAGGCCGTCGCGCTTGGGCAGGCCGAGGTCGAGCACCACCGCGTCGTAGGTCTCCGTCTCGCCGAGATGCTGCGCGTCCTCGCCGTTCGCCGCATGGTCGAGGGCGAAGTTCTCGGCCCGCAGGGCCTTGGCGATCTCGGCGGCGAGCGGCGCATCGTCCTCCACCAGCAGGAGTTTCATGGGATCGGATCCGGGAATGGAAGGGCGGAGGCGGGACGGCGAGCGGCCTACGCCGCGTCGTTTAACGGGGGCTGAACCGTGCGGTTCAGTCCGGGTTCGCGTCCCCGTCCTAGAACGGCGTCAACCCGAGAGGGCAAGCGCCGAACCCGAGAAGGACAGGCACCATGACCAC
This sequence comes from Methylobacterium sp. Leaf104, assembly GCF_001422885.1. GTDB lineage: Bacteria > Pseudomonadota > Alphaproteobacteria > Rhizobiales > Beijerinckiaceae > Methylobacterium. Next base: position 6,464 of record NZ_LMMZ01000041.1, read on the forward strand.
GACCATTCCGACCAACGAGACCGCCCACCCCGCGTCCGCCCCGACCCCGAAGCGCTCCCGCCGGGCCCTCGTGGTCGGCGCGATCGCGGCGCCCCTCGCCTTCGGCGCGATCGGCCTGTCGCTCGCCCAGAACGGCTCCGCCGTGATGACGCCGGTGGAGCCCACCGCGATCGCCGCCCTGAAGGCCTCGGGCGCCATCGCCGCCAAGGGCGACGTCGCCGAGGTCTACGGCAACAAGTTCGTGATACAGGACGGCACCGGCAAGGCGCTGGTCGAGACCGGCCGCCAGGGGGAGGGGGGCACCCTCGTGAAGCCCGGTGAGGCCGTCACCGTGCAGGGCCGGTTCGAGAACGGCTTCCTCCACGCCGTGCTGATCACCCGCGCCGACGGCAGCCGGATCCTGGTCGGCCCCGCTGGCGGCCCGCCCCGCGGCCCCCTCGACTGGGCCAGGGACCGGGTCGGCCTCGGCGCGAAGCCCGACCTGCCGGCCCTGACCGCCCAGGTCGCCGCCGCCGGCTATTCCGACATCCGCGTCACCGGCCGCGGTCCCCGTCACCTCGAGGTCGCGGCCCGCGGCAGCGATGGCCGCGAGCGCCAGCTCCATGTCGGCTTCGACGGGCAGGTCCGCGAGACGCGCGCCTTCTGAGACCCCGAACGCCCCCCTTCCACCGCAACCGATGGGACCTCGATCATGACCAAGACCACCGCCCTCCTCAGCGCCGCCGCGATCCTCATCGCCAGCGCGGCCATCGCCCAGCCGGTCCCGCCTCCGGGCGGCCCGCGCCCCGGACCGGAAGCCGGCGCCCCGCCCCCGGTCGGCCCACGCCGCGGTCCCGACGCGCCGCCCCCGCCGCCTCCGCCGAAGGCCGCGCATTTCCGCCTGGAGCGGGGCGAGACCGCCATCGACGTGAAGTGCGCCGACGACGAGCCGATGAAGGCCTGCGCCGACCTCACCCTGCAGATGCTCGACCGCCTCGCCGCGGTGCCGAGCCAGCCGAAGCCCGACGCCCCCCGGCCGGACGCGCGCTGAACGCGCGCGCCCCGCGATCGACGGCGCGGCGGCTCGCGGGGCCGCCGCGTCCCAGCCACATCGGAAAGAGAGATGTCCATGCCCGAGATGCACAGCACCCACGGAACGATCTGGGCCCTGTTCGGCCACCGCCTCGCCCTCGAGGGACCCGACGGCCGAATCCTCGTCGATCTCGGACCGGAGGGCGCCAGGGCGCTGGCCGGGCGGTCGGTGACCCTCGAGGTCGGCGACGCGGTCGCGGTGACCGGCGAGCGCAGGCCCACGGAGATCAAGGCCGCCGCGATCACGGGGCCGGACGGCCTCCGTCACGCCATCGCCCATCCCGGTCCGGAGGGACGGGACGAAGCTTCGGCCGACCCGGCGACGGCCCTCGCGGCACTGCGCCAGGCCGGGTATCGGGTGGATGGGGTGCCGGTGCGCAAGCCGAAGCATTTCGAGGTCCGCGCCAGCAAGGATGGCGGACACTACGCCGTGCACGTCACCTTCGCGGGCGTCATCCGCAAGGCCAAGGCCCTGCCGGACAGCAATGTCCGAGCCGGCTGACGCCCCGTTATGGCGCGATGTCGCAGCGTGACCAGGGGCACGCGACGCGAGACTGCCTTGCGCGATACATCTTCCGCGCGGGTCCGGAGACATGCTAGGCGCTCATTCGTAATTGCCTTCCGAGGAGACTTCTGCATGTCCAACCTGTCCCGTCTCGCCGTCGTCCTGGGGGCCGCCGCCCTCGCGCTTCCCCTGGCGATCCCGGCCTCGGCCAAGGGCCCGGGCGCGTCGAAGGTGATCTCGATGGTCGACACCGACAACGACGGCACCATCGACCTCAAGGAGGCCCAGGCCGTGGCCGGCGCCCTGTTCGACAAGCTGGAATCCGACAAGGACGGCACCGTCGACGCCAAGGAGCTCAAGGGCCGCGTCAGCAAGAAGGCCCTCAAGGCCGCCGATCCGGATTCGGACGGCACCCTCGACAAGAACGAGTTCCTCGCCCTGGTCGAGGCCCGCTTCAAGGCCGCCGACCCGGACAACGACGGCACCCTCGACGCCAAGGAGTTGAAGACCCCCGCCGGCAAGGCACTGGTCTCCCTCCTCAAGTAAATCCGGCCGGGTGCCCGAGGCACCGGATCCAAGAGGCTTCCACGACGGCCCGGCGCCCCCAGCGCCGGGCCGTTCGCGTTTCAGGGCCCGGGAAAGCTCACGCGCGGAATCACGGCGAGGATTGACCCGAGGCGGCAGTTCAGAACATTCCAGGCTGGCATGCCATTCGCGAACAGCGTTTGCCGATGGTCGGGCGCCGAAACGAAGGCCGGTTCATGGAATTTTTCGCCCAGCAGTTCATCAACGGCCTGACGCTCGGGTCGATCTACGGTCTGATCGCCCTGGGCTACACCATGGTCTTCGGCATCATCGGGATGGTGAACTTCGCCCACGGCGACGTCTTCATGCTCTCCTCCTTCATCGCCCTGATCTTCTTCCTCATCCTGACGTCCTGGCTCGGGCTCACCTCGGTCGCCCTGGTGTTCCTCATCGTGCTGGTCCTCGCCATGATCCTCACGGCCCTGTGGGGCTGGGCGATCGAGCGGGTGGCCTACCGGCCCCTGCGCGGCTCGTTCCGCCTGGCGCCGCTGATCTCGGCCATCGGCGTGTCGATCTTCCTGTCGAACTTCGTCCAGGTGGTGCAGGGCGCCCGCAACAAGCCGGTGCCACCGCTCGTGCGCGACGTCATCGTGCTCTACCAGAACGAGCAATACACCGTGACCCTGTCCTACAAGCAGGCGATCATCATGACGACGACGGCGCTGCTGCTCGCCGGCTTCTGGTACCTGGTGCAGCGCACCTCCTTCGGGCGGGCCCAGCGCGCCTGCGAGCAGGACCGGCGCATGGCCGCACTCCTCGGCATCAACGTCGACCGGACGATCTCGCTGACCTTCGTGCTCGGCGCGGCGCTGGCCGCCGTGGCCGGCACCCTCTACCTCCTCTACTACGGCGTGGTCTCGTTCTCGGACGGGTTCGTGCCCGGCGTGAAGGCCTTCACGGCGGCGGTCCTCGGCGGGATCGGCTCGCTGCCCGGCGCGGTGCTCGGCGGCCTGATCATCGGCCTGATCGAGACCTTCTGGTCGGCCTATTTCTCGATCGAGTACAAGGACGTGGCCGCGTTCCTCATCCTGATCGTGGTGCTCATCTTCAAACCATCCGGCATCCTCGGACGCCCCGAAGTCGAGAAGGTCTGACCATGGCGACAGGATCGACCATCGGCGCGGTGGCCCCCACCGTCGGCCGCGGCTCCGGCGCGGCGTTCGCCGAGATGCTCAAGGATTCGGCACTCTTCGCCCTGGTGACCCTCGGCCTGAGCATCCCGGTGGTGGCCTACCGGACCGATCTCGGGCAGGGCACCGGCCTCGAGCTCACCGGCCGCTGGGGCGTCGTCGCGGGCCTGTGCCTCGCGGTGTTCGTCCTGCGCCTCGGCCAGCGCATGATCCTCGGCGAGGTCTCGCGCCGGCGCGAGGCGCATCGGATCGCCACGGCGGGGGCGCCCCCGGTGGTGGGCCGCGCCGGCCGGGTCCTCGGACCGCTGACCCTGGCCGTGGCGCTGACCCTGCCGCTGCTCGCGGCGCTGGGCTCGGGCGGCCTGTCCGAGGGGCGCTACTGGATCGACCTCGGCATCCTCATCCTCACCTACGTCATGCTCGGCTGGGGCCTGAACATCGTCGTCGGCCTCGCCGGGCTCCTCGACCTCGGCTACGTCGCCTTCTACGCGGTGGGGGCCTATTCCTACGCGCTGCTCTCCACCGTGTTCGGGCTGTCCTTCTGGATCTGCCTGCCGCTGGCGGGCCTGTTCGCGGCGGCCTTCGGCGTGCTCCTCGGCTTCCCGGTGCTGCGCCTGCGCGGCGACTACCTCGCCATCGTGACGCTCGCCTTCGGCGAGATCATCCGCCTCGTCCTCATCAACTGGGTCGATTTCTCCGGCGGCGCCGCCGGCCTCTCCTCGATCCCGCGGGCGAGCTTCTTCGGGATTCCCTTCACGGCCGGGGAGGGCGGGTTCGCCCAGACCTTCGGACTGACCTTCAACCCGATCCACCGGATCATCTTCCTCTACTACCTGATCCTCGCGCTGGCGCTGATCACCAACCTGGTGACGCTGCGCATGCGCCGCCTCCCGCTGGGGCGCGCCTGGGAGGCCCTGCGCGAGGACGAGATCGCCTGCCGGTCGCTGGGCATCGACACCACCATGACCAAGCTGACCGCCTTCGCGCTCGGCGCGATGTTCGCGGGCTTCGCGGGCTCGTTCTTCGCCGTGCGCCAGGGCTTCGTCAGCCCGGAGAGCTTCAACTTCCTGGAGAGCGCGATCATCCTCGCCATCGTGGTGCTCGGCGGCATGGGCAGCCAGGTCGGCGTCGCCATCGCGGCGATCGTCATGGTCGGCGCCCCGGAACTGCTGCGCAACCTCTCCTTCCTCAAGGCCGTGTTCGGCGAGGGCTTCGACCCGAACGAGTACCGCCTGCTGCTGTTCGGCCTCGCCATGGTCTGCATGATGGTCTGGCGCCCGCGCGGGCTGATCTCCGAGCGCTCGCCCTCGGTCCGCCTCGGGGGGCGCGGCGCATGACCCTCGCCACCGGCACCACCCGCCTCGCCACGGTGCAGGACGAGCCCCCGGCGGCGATGCCCGGCGGCCCCGTCGACCCGATCCTCGTGGTCGATCACCTGACCATGCGCTTCGGCGGCCTCACCGCCGTCGGTGACCTCTCCTTCAAGGTCGGGCGCGGCGACATCACCGCGCTCATCGGCCCGAACGGCGCCGGCAAGACCACGGTCTTCAATTGCATCACGGGCTTCTACAAGCCCACCGAAGGCATGATCCGCCTGAGGCAGGAGGGCGGCGAGACCTACCTGCTCGAGCGCCTGCCGGGCCACGACGTCAACCGCCTCGCCCGGGTCGCGCGCACCTTCCAGAACATCCGCCTGTTCCCGCAGATGACCGTGCTGGAGAACCTGCTGGTCGCCATGCACAAGCCCCTGATGCGGGCCTCTGGCTTCTCGCTCGCGGGCATCCTGGGCCTGCCGGTCTACCGCCGGGCGCAGGAGGCGGCGATCGCCAAGGCCGCCGCCTGGATCGAGCGCATCGGCCTCACGCACCGGGCCGACGAGCCGGCGGGCGACCTGCCCTACGGCGACCAGCGCCGCCTCGAGATCGCCCGCGCCATGTGCACGGACCCGGTGCTGCTCTGCCTCGACGAGCCGGCGGCCGGCCTCAACCCCCGAGAATCAGCCGACCTCAACACCCTGCTGCGGATGATCCGCGACGAGTACGGCACCTCGGTGCTGCTGATCGAGCACGACATGTCGGTGGTGATGCAGATCTCCGACCGCATCGTGGTGCTCGATTACGGCATCAAGATCGCCGACGGGACGCCGGACGAGATCCGCAACGACACCCGGGTGATCGCGGCCTATCTCGGGGTCGACGACGAGGAGGTGGCGGCCGTGGAAGCGGAAGTCGGCTTGGCGGGAACCTCTGCGGGAACCACAGCATGAGCGTCGCGGGCATCAACGTGATGGTGGACGAGACCCGCGCCCGGATGGGGCAGGCGGACATCCAGGCCGGCCAGGGGCCGCTCCTCAGCGTGCGCGGGGTCTCGGCCTATTACGGCAGCATCCGCGCCCTGAAGAACGTCGACATCGACGTGCACGAGGGCGAGATCGTCGCCCTCATCGGCGCCAACGGGGCCGGCAAGTCGACCCTGATGATGACGATCTTCGGCCAGCCACAGGCGCGCGAGGGCACCATCACCTTCGCGGGGCAGGACATCACCAAGCTGCCGACCCACGAGATCGCGCGGCTCAACCTGGCGCAGTCGCCGGAGGGACGGCGGATCTTCTCCCGCATGACGGTGCGCGAGAACCTGCAGATGGGCGCGGCCGTCAACGGGGGGAAGCATTTCGCCGAGGACCTCGAGCGGATGTGCACCCTGTTCCCGCGCCTGCGCGAGCGCATCGACCAGCGCGGCGGCACCATGTCGGGCGGCGAGCAGCAGATGCTGGCCATCGCCCGCGCGCTGATGAGCCGGCCGCGCCTGCTCATGCTGGACGAGCCTTCGCTGGGCTTGGCGCCCCTGGTGGTCAAGCAGATCTTCTCCGCCGTGCGCGACCTCAACGCCCGCGAGGGGCTGACCGTGTTCATCGTGGAGCAGAACGCCTATCATGCCCTCAAGCTCGCGCATCGCGGCTACGTCATGGTCACCGGGGCGGTCACGATGAGCGGCACCGGCCAGGCGCTGCTCGACGACCCGCAGGTGAAGGCCGCCTACCTCGAAGGGGGATCGCACTGAGCATGGCCGACGCTCTCAGCCTCGATGGGCGCACCCTCGGGATCTTCCTCCTCATCACCGTGGCGATGGGCGGGGGGGCGGCCTGGATGACCGGCAGCGGGCTCGCCCGCGGCTGGCGCCCGTTCTGGCACTGCGCCCTGGCGCTCCTGCTCATCGCGGCGGTGACGCGCTTCCTGCACTACGCGCTGTTCGAGGATCCGCTGCTGTCGCTGCCGGCCTATTGCGTCGATGCGGCATTCGTCCTCGCCATCGGGGCCGTCGCCTACCGCTACACCCGCACCGGACAGATGACCCGGCAATATGCCTGGCTCTACGAGCGCACCGGACCGCTGAGCTGGCGGGACCGGACGAGCGCGCCGACGCCGTGAGGCGTGGCGCTTGGACCACCCCCGCAGGGGGCCACTTCGCGTGTCATGCGCCGACATCGCCGGACGATCCGCCCGGCGCGGCGCTTCGAGAGGGGAAACGGGCATGAAGTCATTGTTGTCGGCCGGCGTCGCGCTCGGCCTGATGCTGGCGGCGACGGCCGCCCAGGCCGAGATCAAGATCGGCGTGGTGGTTCCGGTCACCGGCCCGAACGCCGCCTTCGGCGCGCAGATCAAGACCGGCGCCCAGCAGGCCATCGCCGACATCAACAAGGCGGGCGGCGTCAACGGCGAGAAGCTCGTCATGACCGTCGGCGACGATGCCTCCGACCCCAAGCAGGGCGTGTCGGTGGCCAACAAATTCGCCTCGGAAGGCGTGAAGGCCGTGGTCGGCGCCTTCAACTCCGGCGTCTCGATCCCGGTCTCCGACGTGCTGCAGGAAGCCGGCATCGTCGAGATCAGCCCGGCCTCCACGGCGATCAAGTATACCGAGCGCGGCAACTGGAACACCTTCCGCACCTGCGGTCGCGACGATCAGCAGGGCGCCGTGGCGGGCGCCTACCTCGCCGACAAGTTCAAGGGCAAGAAGATCGCCTTCGTCCACGACAAGACCCCCTACGGCAAGGGCCTGGCCGACGAGACCCTGAAGGCCCTGAAGGCCAAGGGCGGCAGCAACGTGCTCTACGAGGGCATCAATCCCGGTGAGAAGGACTTCTCGGCCCTGGTCTCGAAGCTGAAGCAGGCCAATGTCGACGTGGTCTATTTCGGCGGCCTCTACACCGAGGCCGGCCTGCTGATCCGCCAGATGCGCGACCAGAGCCTCCAGGCGCCGCTGATGGGCGGCGACGGCATCGCCGATCGCGAGTTCGCCCAGGTGGCGGGCCCGGGTTCGGACGGCACCCTGATGACCTTCTCGCCGGACGCCCGCAAGAACCCGAAGTCGAAGGCGACCGTCGACGCCTTCAAGGCGATGAACTTCGATCCCGAGGGCTACACCCTCTACTCCTACGCCGCCACGCAGATCCTGGCCGACGCGATGAAGGCCACGAAGTCCACCGACGGCCAGAAGGTCGCCGCCTACATGCGCGAGGGCAAGCCCTTCAACACGGTGATCGGCGACATCGCCTACGACAAGAAGGGCGACATCACCCGGCCGGACTACGTGATGTACATGTGGAAGAAGGGCGCCGACGGCTCGATCAACTACGCCGGCAACGAGCAGCCGTAAGCGGCGCCGGCTTCGTCGCCGACCGGGGCCGGGGGAGCGATCCGCCGGCCTTTTTCGTGCGCGACCGTGAAGGCTCCGGCGCCGGGCGCGACGAACCTGCACACCCCGTCAGTCGGGAACAGCGCCCGATCGGTTCGGTTGGTCGAAGCGTTGGCGCCTGCGAAAAGGCCCACCCCGACGGGAGCAGACATGTCCGATAAGCACCTGAAGACCGACGTCCCGAGCGACGCCGACCTCGAGGGCAATCCGGGGATCGGCCAATCGAAGGGCATGACCGGGCACGATCCGAACGACGTCGCGGCGGATTCCACCGTCGAGGGCGACGTCGACAACGAGACGACGCCGGAGGGCGGAATCGACCCGGGTCATCGCCCGCGCAAGAACGCCTGAGGCCTTCGGCGATGCGAGCGGTCGAAGCCAGCGCTCCGTGACGCCGGGACGACGAAGCGGTGACCGTCCGGCCACGAGTCGCCCGGTCACCGCATGCCAGCCCTGCCCCTCTCGGCGGATCCCGAGGGTTAACGGGTCGTGTTCGTTCGGGTAGGCCAAGCTGTGCCGTAGTATCGGCCTCGCACTTGAGGAGCCTGGATGACCAAAGACGTGCAGCACGATCGCTCTGCCTCGCCGCTCGCATTCGTCTCCGACGAGATCTTCTCTTCCCCTCAGACCCGAAGCCCGGACGAACCGGGTGAAATCGCTCCGGCGCCCGAGTCGGATCCACAGTCCAGCGCGACCTTCGACAGCGACAGCTTCGAGGGCTTCGGCTCCTTCGGCTGATCCGCGCGCGCAGCGCCTTCGCATCCGGCGGATGGCGGGGCGCGAGGGCGCTGCGCGCGAGCCGACGAGGGAGGCCCCGCAGTTCGCGGCACGGCTCGGCCACGGACGAGCCCCGCTCCCGCCATGTTCCCCCGTTCTGTGTCGCGGGATTATCGAAGCGGGAACAGCCGATGTCCTTTCTCTCGAACCTGCCCATCGCCGACTTGATCGCCAGCTACGGCTACCTGGCGATCTTCGTCGTCATCGCGCTGGAGAGCGCCGGCGTGCCGCTGCCCGGCGAGACGATCCTGATCTCCTCGGCGGTCTATGCCGGCAGCACCGGCCAGCTAAACATCGGCCTGATCATCCTGGCCGCCGCGGCGGCCGCGATCCTCGGCGACAATCTCGGCTACTGGGTCGGCCGGCGCTGGGGCATGCCGCTCCTGCTGCGCTACGGCCACCTCATCGCCCTCGACCACGGCCGGCTGAAGCTCGGGCAGTACCTCTTCCGGGAGCATGGCGGGAAGATCGTGTTCTTCGGCCGCTTCACCGCGATGCTGCGCGCCTACGCGGCCGTGCTCGCCGGCGTGAACAAGCTCGATGCGCGCCGCTTCCTGATCTTCAACGGCCTCGGCGGCATCGCCTGGGCGACGATCATGGGCTTCGGCTCGTATTTCTGCGGCCGCTCGATCGAGCACATCGCCGGTCCGGTCGGCCTCGCGCTCCTGGCGCTGGTGATCTTCGGCGGCCTCGCCCTGTGGCTGTTCGTGCGCAAGCACGAGACCCGGCTCCTCGCCGAGGCCGAGACCGCGATCCCCGGCCCGCTGGCCTGACGGGTCGCCGCCGGCAGGGGCACGAAAACCCGCCGCTCCGCGAGGAGCCGGCGGGTTCTTCATGGGCGAGGATTGCTCGTCCGGACGAGAGCGATCGAACGCGTTCGGGAGAAATGGAGGATCGCGGGCAGCGGGGTCGGCGGCTCCGAGGCGCGCCTGACCGCAAGGTCACCGTGTCCGCACGCGTCGCCTCAACAGAGAAGCGCTCAGGTAAGCCAGACTACAGCGATGTCTTGGAGAAGGAATGGCTCCCCGAGCAGGACTCGAACCTGCGACAAAGCGATTAACAGTCGCTTGCTCTACCAACTGAGCTATCGGGGACCGCGATCGGGGGTCTACACAGCGTCCGGCCGGGACGCAAGGGTGTCCGGACCGGTGATTTGACGATTCCGTCACATTTTTTAGCCCGCCCCGGCACGGGCGCGCCGGCGCCCCGAGGCCGGCGGAGGGCGCCGCGCCGGGGTCCGCATCCTTTTTTCCAAGATCGTCTTTCCAAGATCGTCCAAAGGCCGTTGCCCTTTCGCATGGGGCTCTGCTAGAGACCCCTCTCCCCGCGCCGGCCGCCCGGACGGGGATCGCCGGATGAGCCCCTCGGGGCGGCGCGACAGAGGCCTCGTGGCGGAGTGGTTACGCAGAGGACTGCAAATCCTTGTACGGGGGTTCGATTCCCTCCGAGGCCTCCAACTTCATCCCCTGCCGGTTCGATCCGGCTCCCCGTTTCCCGATCCTCCCGTCCCGACGTCTGTGCGGCGAACGCGACCGCGCGGATACGGATGATTCCGGGGGCCGCGTGTCAGCGCCGCGCCTCCGGGAACCTTGCGTTTTCGCGACCGATCCACGACAACCCGCAAGCTTCGGCGTGGCCGTCCGGCCGCCCGGAAGGACGAGAGTGGCGCACGGCGCCGGCCCAGGGTCGAGGGAAGACGGCATCCATGCTCGATTACGCGCAGGCGCGACGCCTCATGGTCGATTGTCAGCTGCGGACCTTCGACGTGAACGACGTCGCGGTCCTCGACGCCTTCGGTGAGGTCGCCCGCGAACGGTTCGTGCCGCAGGGCCGCGAGGACTTCGCCTATATCGACCAGACCCTCCGTCTCGGCCGGCCGGGACGCGCCATGCCGGCGCCGATGCTGCTGGCGCGCATGGTCCAGGCCCTGGCGATCCAGCCGGGCGAGACGGCCCTCGACGTCGGCACCGGCTACGGCTACGGCGCCGCGATCCTGGTCCGCCTGGGCGCCGAGATCACCGCCCTCGAATCCGACGGCGACCTCGCGGCGGGCGCTCGAGCGCGTCTCGCCGACCTCGCGCACATCACGGTCGTCGAGGGAGCGCTGGAGGCCGGCGCTCCGCAGGCCGCCCCCTTCGACGCGATTCTCGTGAACGGCCGGGTGGAGACGCGCCCGCAGGCACTCCTCGACCAGTTGAGGGACGGCGGTCGCCTGGTCTGCGTGATGGGACGGGACCGGGCCGCCAAGGCGACCCTGTTCGTGCGGGCCGGCGACGCCTTCGGATCGCGCCCGCTCTTCGACGCCGCCCTCCCGGCCCTGGGCGCCTTCGCGGCCGAGGCCGACTTCGCGTTCTGAGACCGTCCGGCCTCCGACCGCGCGCCCGATCCGCGTCGTCCGCCGCGCGCGCCCGGCCGCGGGCGCATCCTGCTTCCTGATTAAGCCTTCGGGGGTGTCGCTTTTTTGCGGCACCCACGCTCGATTCGCGCCGCGGACCGGAACCAACCGGTGCTCTGGCGGCCAAGGTCGAGTAGTCTCCGCAGCGAGGCGGGCAATCCGGGACCGCGCCCAGGCGCGGCGGCCACTCCGTGTGGTCGTCCGGTTCATCGAAAAACCGCAAGGGTTGATGAGCGTGAGAGATTCGAAACCTGCGATGCGCACGAGGCTTCGGCCGGCCGGCCTCGCCGCACTGGCCCTCGCATTCGCGAGTCCGGCCGGCGCCGAGACGCTGGAGAGCGCACTCTCGCGGGCCTATGCCGCCAATCCCGCCCTGAACTCGGGCCGCGCCGGGGTCCGGGCCACCGACGAGACCGTTGCCCAGGCCAAGTCCGGCTATCGCCCCACGGTCAGCATCGACGCGGACATCGGCCTCACCCAGAGCCAGGGCAGGACGCTGGGCACCCAGCTCAACCAGGTCACGAGGCCCGGCGGCGCCGGCCTCACCGTCAACCAGACGCTGTTCAACGGCTTTCGCACCGACAATCAGACCCGCCAGGCGGAATCCGACGTGCTCCGCGTTCGGGAGGCGCTCCGCGCCACCGAGATGAACACGCTGTTCAACGCGGCCCAGGCCTACATGTCGGTCCTGAGCGACACGGCGAACCTGGAATTGCGCCGGAACAACGTCGAGGTCCTGGAAGAGCAGCTTCGCCAGACCCGCGACCGCTTCAACGTCGGCGAGGTGACCCGCACCGACGTGGCCCAGGCCGAGGCCCGCCTCGCCGGCGCCCGCTCCGACGTCAGCGGCGCCGAGGCGACCCTGCGGGCCAGCATCGGCACCTACCGCCGCTTCATCGGCGTGGAGCCGCGCCAGCTCGCCCCCGGACGCCCCCTGGACCGCTATGTCCCGCCCAGCCTCGACGCCGCGATCAATATCGGCCTCAAGGAACATCCGCAGATCCTCTCGGCCCTCCATCTCGTCGATGTGTCCGAGGCGCAGGTGAAGGTCCTGGAGGGCGCCCTGTACCCGACGGCCGGCCTGCAGGGCTCCGTCCAGCAGCGCTACGACACCCAGTTCCCGGGCGACAACGCGGTCAGCGCCTCGATCGTGGGCCGCCTGTCGATCCCGCTCTACGAGGGTGGCCAGACCTATTCGCAGATCCGCCAGGCCAAGGAAACGGTCGGGCAGCGCCGGCTCGACGCCGAGGATACCCGCGACCAGATCCGGGCCGCCATCGTCTCCGCCTGGGGCCAGCTCGAGGCGTCCAAGGCGCAGGTGATCGCCTCCCAGGCACAGGTGCAGGCCAACGAGGTGGCGCTCAACGGCGTCCGAGAGGAAGCCCGCGTCGGTCAGCGCACCACCCTCGACGTGCTCAACGCCCAGCAGGAACTGCTGAACGCCCGCACCAACCTGATCATCGCCCAGCGCAACCGGGTGATCTTCTCCTACGGGGTCGTCCAGGCGGTGGGGCGCCTGACGGTGCGCTTCACGGCGCTGCCGGTGGCGGTCTACAGCCCCAAGGAGCACTTCGATCAGGTCAAGGATCTCTGGTACGGCGTGCGCACGCCCGACGGCCGCTGAGGCCAGGGTCCGGAGCGAACGCCCGGGCCGCGATTCTCCGGAGACCGCGGCTCCGCCCGAGCGTGTCGCGGCGGCGCGGGCTTATCCCGTGCCGCGCTGCGCCCGGCGCTTGTATCGGAGCGGGAGCGTGAAATACTCGGCGCCTACCGCAACGGTTTACCCCAGATCCCGAGCATCGTCCGGATGAGTGCAGCGAGCCCCAAGGCATCGGACACGGCCCAGGAACCCTCGATGGAGGAGATCCTGGCGTCGATCCGGCGCATCATCGCCGACGATCAGATCGCCAAGGCCGAGGTGGTCGCGCCGCAGAAATCCGCGCCGCCGCCCCAGAACGACGACGTGCTGGACCTCGCCGAAGTCGCCCAGCCGGTGCGCAAGCCCATTCCCCTCGACGAGCCCGAGATCGCGTTCCGCAAGGAGCCGATCGAGGACGGGCAGATCGATTTCGACGCGATCTCCTTCGACGACGACGAGCCGGATTTCGAGCCGCTCCCGCCGCCGCGCCCCGCCCCGGTCGAACCGCCCCGCCCGGCGCCGCAGCCCGCTGTCCGCGCGCCCGATCCGGAGCCGACGCCGACCGAGCGGCTGACCTCGGCCGTCACCGACGCCAGCGTCGCCCAGGCCTTCCACATGCTCTCGAACACGGTGATGAGCAGCCAGGCCCGCACCCTGGAGGAACTCGTGCAGGACATGCTCCGGCCGATGCTGAAGGGCTGGCTCGACGACAACCTGCCCGGCATGGTCGAGCGGCTGGTCCGGGCCGAGATCGAGCGCGTCGCGCGGGGCCGCTGAGGTCGAATCGCAGGGCTCGCGAGTTGACGCGAGGGCCTCGACGGGTTGAAAGCGGGCCGGCCTCCGCTTCCCCGACACGTGAACCGACTCCGCCCATGATGGACAAGACCTTCGATCCCGCCGCCGTCGAGGCGCGCGTCAGTGCGGCCTGGGAGTCCGGCGACGCCTTCAAGGCCGGGCGGCCCGAGCGGGCCGGGGCGACGCCGTTCACCATGGTGATCCCGCCGCCGAACGTCACCGGCAGCCTGCATATGGGGCACGCCCTCAACAACACGCTGCAGGACATCCTCTGCCGCTTCGAGCGCATGCGCGGCCGCGACGTGCTCTGGCAGCCGGGCACCGACCACGCCGGCATCGCCACCCAGATGGTGGTGGAGCGCCGCCTCGCCGAGGCGCAGGAGCCCGGCCGGCGCGAGATCGGGCGCGCCGCCTTCGTCGAGAAGGTCTGGGCCTGGAAGGCGGAATCCGGCGGGGCGATCGTCAACCAGCTGAAGCGCCTCGGCGCCTCCTGCGACTGGTCGCGCGAGCGCTTCACCATGGGCGTCTCGGGCGCGCCGGACGACCAGATGGTCTGCGCCGTGACCAAGACCTTCGTCGACCTGCATGCGCAGGGCCTGATCTACCGCGACAAGCGCCTCGTGAACTGGGACCCGAAGTTCCAGACCGCGATCTCGGACCTCGAGGTGCTCCAGGTCGAGGTGAAGGGCCATCTCTGGCACTTCGACTATCCGGTCGTCGATGCCGCCGGCGCCGAGACCGGCGAAGTCATCACGGTCGCCACCACCCGGCCCGAGACCCTGCTGGGCGACACCGCGGTCGCGGTCCATCCGGAGGACGAGCGCTACACGCACCTCGTCGGCCGCCGAGTTCGCCTGCCGCTGGTCGGACGCCTGATCCCGATCATCGCCGACAGCTATTCCGACCCGGAGAAGGGCACGGGTGCGGTCAAGATCACGCCCGCCCACGACTTCAACGATTTCGAGGTGGGCAAGCGCGCCGGCTGCACGCCGATCAACATCCTGGATGCGGAAGCCCGCATAAGCCTCGACGGCAACACGTCTTTCCTGAGCGGAGCGGACCCCGAGCCGGAAGCCCTGGCCCTGCATGGCCTCGACCGGTTCGAGGCGCGCAAGCGCGTCGTCGCCCTGATGGAGGCGCGCGAGCGCCTGCGCCTGATCGAGCCGAACACCCATGCGGTCCCGCATGGCGACCGCTCGAACGTCGTCATCGAGCCCTATCTCACGGACCAGTGGTACGTGAACGTGAAGCCGCTCGCCGAGCGCGCCCTGCAGGCGGTGCGCGACGGGAAAACCCGTTTCGTGCCCGAGAATTACGAGCGGACCTTCTTCCAATGGCTCGAGAACATCGAGCCCTGGTGCATCTCGCGCCAGCTCTGGTGGGGCCACCAGATCCCGGTCTGGTACGACGAGACGGGCGGCATCTACGTCGCGGCGAGCGAGGCGGAGGCGCAATCCCAGGCCGACGCCGAGCGTGGGGCGCCCGTGGCGCTGCGCCGGGACGAGGACGTGCTCGACACCTGGTTCTCCTCCGCCCTGTGGCCGTTCTCGACGCTGGGCTGGCCGGACGAGACCCCGGAGCTCGCGCGCTACTATCCGACCGACACCCTGGTGACCGGCAAGGACATCATCTTCTTCTGGGTCGCCCGGATGATGATGCTCGGCCTCCACGTCACCGACCGGGTGCCCTTCTCGACGGTCTACCTGCACACGCTGGTGCGCGACGCCTCCGGCGCCAAGATGTCGAAGTCGAAGGGCAATGTCGTCGATCCCCTCGGGCTCATCGACCAGTACGGGGCCGACGCCCTGCGCTTCACCCTGGCGGCCATGGCGGCGCAGGGGCGCGACATCAAGCTCGCGGTGAACCGGGTCGAGGGCTACCGCAACTTCGCGACGAAGCTCTGGAACGCCTCGCGCTTCGCCGAGATGAACGGCTGCGTGCTCCGCGCCGACTACCGGCCGGAAGGCGCCATCGAGACCCTAAACCGCTGGGCGCTGGGCGAGGCCGCCCGGGCCGTCGCCGAGGTCACGGCGGCGCTGGATGCCTACCGCTTCAACGACGCCGCCGCGGCGGCCTACCGCTTCGTCTGGAACATCTTCTGCGACTGGTACCTGGAGCTGGCCAAGCCCGTGCTCCAGGGGGAGGGCGTCGAGGCCGCGGCCAAGGCCGAGACCCAGGCCACCGTGGCCTTCCTGATCGACCAGATCGCCAAGCTGCTGCACCCGTTCATGCCGTTCCTCACCGAGGAGCTCTGGGCGATCAAGGGCGCGGGCCTGCCGGAGCGCGGCCTCCTCGCCCTGGCGCCCTGGCCTGACCTCGCCGCCCTGAACGATTCGGCCTCGGAGGCGGAGATCGGCTGGCTCGTCGACCTCGTCTCGGAGATCCGCTCGGCCCGCTCGGAGACCAGCGTGCCGGCGGCCGCGCAGATCCCCCTCGTGGTGGTCGGCGCCGACGCCGACCTGCGCGCCCGCGCCACCCGCTGGGGCGACACCCTGGTCCGGCTGGCGCGGCTCTCCGAGATCCGCTTCGCGGACGCCGCCCCGAAGAACTCGGTGCAGCTCCTGGTGCGCGGCTCGGTGGCGGCCCTGCCGCTCGAGGGCATCGTCGATCTCGCGGCGGAGGTCGCCCGCCTGAGGAAGGAGGCGGCGAAGGCCGGCGCCGAGATCGCCAAGATCGAGGCCAAGCTCGGCAATGCCGACTTCCTCGCCCGCGCCCCCGACGAGGTGGTGGACGAGCAGCGCGAGCGCCGCGACGGGGAGGCGGTGCGCCTGGAGAAGATCACGGAGGCGCTGGCGCGGCTCGCCGGTTGAGCGGGTCGCGACGCTTCGGCGCACGCGCGGGCCGCGCGTCGTGACGGCCGCGCGCACCCTGGCCGATCTCGGCTGGTCCGCGTTCTTCGCGGACCAGCGTCGTCCCGAGGAGGCGACGCTCCTGCCCCAGCGCGTCGCCACGGTGCATCGCGCGCGCATGAGCGCCCTCTCGGAGACGGGGGCGGTCAAGCTGATGCTGCCGGTTCACGCCAACACCGGCGACTACGCGGTCGGGGACTGGGTCCTGGTCGAGCCCGGCACGCAGATGCTGCGCCGGCGCCTGGACCGCCGGACCGTGCTGGAGCGGCGGCGGGAAGGCAGCTCCAGGCCGCAGCTCGCGGCGGCGAATGTCGACGCGCTCTTCATTGTCACCTCCTGCAACGCGGACTTCAACCCGACGCGGCTGGAGCGCTACCTCGCCCTGGCCAACCAGGGGGGCGCCGAGCCGGTCATCGTCCTGACCAAGGCGGACGTCGCGGAGGATGCCGAGCGCTACCGCCGCGAGGCCGAGGCCCTGCAGCGTGACCTCGCCGTGGCGCTGGTGAATCCACGCGAGCCCGAGGCCGCGGCCTGTCTCGGCCCCTGGTGCGGACCCGGCCGCACCGTCGCTGTGGTCGGCTCTTCGGGCGTCGGCAAGTCGACCCTGGTGAACGCCCTGGCGGGTCCGGACCACGCGGCGCCGCAGGCGACCGGGAGCATCCGGCAGTACGATGCCAAGGGCCGGCACACCACGACGAGCCGCTCGCTCCACGCCATCGCGGGCGGCGGCTGGGTGATCGACACACCCGGCATCCGCTCCCTCCAGCTCGGCGACGCGGCCGAGGGGATCGACACCCTGTTCGCCGAGATCACCGAACTGGCGCCCGAGTGCCGCTTCCGGGACTGCACCCATGCCCACGAGCCGGGCTGCGCCGTCCAGGGCGCCGTCGCCGAGGGCCGGCTCGACCCGGAGCGGGTCGCGCGCTGGCACGTCCTGCGGGCCGAGAACCGGGGAAACACGGTGGTGCCGACCGGTCCGCGCGGCAACAAGCGGCGCTGACGCTGGCGCCTCAGATGCCGCCGCCGGCGACCTCGCGGGCCACGGCGCGGCGGCCGATGTCGCGCCGGCAGAAGCCTTCCGGCCAGTCGATCCGGGCCACCGCCGCGTAGGCGCGGGCCTGCGCCTCCATCATGCTCTCGCCCAACGCCGTGACGGCGAGCACCCGGCCGCCATCGGCGAGGAGCCGCCCGCCCTCGGAGCGGGTGCCGGCCTGGAAGACGATGACCTCGTCGCTCACGCCCGCCGCCTCGACGCCGCGAATCTCCGACCCGCGCATGACCGTGCCGGGATACCCGGCGGCGGCCATGACCACCGTGAGGGCCGCGCGGCGCGCGTCGAATTCCAGGCTGATGCCGGACACGTCGCCCTCGCAGGCCGCGAGCAGGGCCGGCACGAGGTCGGAGGCCAGGCGGGGCATCAGCACCTGGGCCTCCGGGTCGCCGAAGCGGGTGTTGTACTCGATCAGCTTCGGCCCGTCGGCGGTGAGCATCAGCCCGGCATAGAGGATGCCGGTGAAGGGGATGCCGCGGGCGCGCATGCCGTCGAGGGTCGGGGCGATGATCGTCTCCATCACCTCCCGCTCCAGGGCGGGGGTGAGGATGGTGGCCGGCGAGTAGGCCCCCATGCCGCCGGTATTCGGGCCGCGATCGCCGTCGAAGACGCGCTTGTGGTCCTGGGCCGTGCCCACCGGCACCGCGCGGGTGCCGTCGCACAGGGCGAAGAAGCTCGCCTCCTCACCGAACAGGCATTCCTCGATGACGATCTCGGCGCCCGCCTCCTCGAACAGGGCACGCACCGCGCTCTCCGCCTGCTCGCGGGTCTCGGCCACGACCACACCCTTGCCGGCGGCGAGTCCGTCGGCCTTGACCACGATCGGGACCCCGTGCGCGGCGAGGTAGGCCAGGGCCGGATCGAGGGCCCGGAAGCGGGCGAAGGCGGCGGTCGGAATGCCGACCTCGGCGCACAGGTCCTTGGTGAAGCCCTTCGAGCCTTCGAGCTGCGCGGCGGCCCGCGTCGGGCCGAAGACCCGCACGCCGGCGGCCTGGAGATCGTCGACGAGGCCCGCCACCAGGGGCGCCTCGGGCCCGACCACCACGAGGCCGATGCGCTCGCCCGAGCAGAAGGCCCGCACGGCGCCGTGGTCCGACACGTCGAGGTCCGGCCGGTTCTCGCCGTACTCGGCCGTGCCGGGATTGCCGGGCGCGGTGAACAGGCGGGCGCAGAGCGGGCTCTTGGCGATGGCGTAGGCCAGGGCGTGCTCGCGCCCGCCCGAGCCGATGAGTAGGATGTTCATGGGGGTGATGTTCCCCAAAAGCCGTTCGTTGAAAAGTGCGATTCGCCGCCGACCCTGCCGATGTGCACGGGAAGCGTCCCCGAACCGGGTCCGATCTTCGTATGTTCGCGTACGCTCGGGGTGGAACGAACGAACCCCGACGGCGTTGTGGGGATTATGCCAGGCTGTCGCAAATCCCTCCCGACTTCGATGGCGCCGGTGCCCGTCCGGAACGTCAGCCTCTCGCATTACGTCACGCGCGGTCGCGTGCCGGTCCGAGCCTGCAACGACAACGGTCACCTCGACGGCCTGCCGATCTGGCGGATGGCCCTGGCGATCTGCGCGGTGCCGGTGGTCTCGGCCTTGGTGATCCTCTCGATCCTGATGTGAGGTTCGCCTCACGCGAGGCACGCACGTTGTGACAATCGAGCGCCGCGCGCCACTTTACCTGCCGCGGCACCGGCCCTAGCGTCCCGGCGCATGGCTGTTCCCCCTCCGCCCGCAAAAGCCGCCCCGCCGTCCGGGCTGGTCTCCAACGTGCCCGAATGGTCGGTCGGCGATCTCGCCTCCGCCCTGAAGCGGACCCTGGAGGACGCCTTCGGACATGTCCGCCTGCGCGGCGAGATCTCGGGCTTTCGCGGTCAGCACGGCTCCGGCCACGCCTACTTCTCGCTCAAGGACGGCAGCGCCCGCATCGACGCGGTGGTCTGGAAAGGGACCTTCAACCGCCTGCGCCAGCGCCCGCAGGAGGGGTTGGAGGTGGTCGCCACCGGGCGGATCACGACCTTTCCCGGCAAGTCCTCCTACCAGATCGTCATCGAGACCCTGGAGCCCGCCGGCATCGGCGCCTGGATGGCGCTGCTGGAGGAGCGCAAGCGCGTGCTCGCCGCCGAGGGCCTGTTCGCGGCCGAGCGCAAGCGGCCGATCCCCTTCCTGCCGCGCGTCGTCGGCGTGGTGACGTCCCCCACCGGGGCCGTCATCCGCGACATCCTGCACCGGCTGGCGGACCGCTTCGCCCGGCCCGCCCTGGTCTGGCCGGTGCGAGTGCAGGGGGAGGGGGCGGCGGAGGAGATCGCCGCGGCGATCCGGGGCTTCAACGCCCTGGCAGCCACCGGTCCGATCCCACGGCCCGACGTGCTCATCGTGGCGCGGGGCGGCGGCTCGATCGAGGACCTCTGGGCCTTCAACGAGGAATGCGTGGTGCGCGCGGCGGCGGATTCGACGATTCCGCTGATCTCGGCGGTGGGCCACGAGACCGACACCACCCTGATCGACTTCGTCTCCGACCGCCGGGCCCCGACCCCGACGGGAGCCGCCGAGATGGCGGTGCCGGTGCGGGCCGACCTCGTCCCCGAGGTGGTCGAACTCGGGCGGCGCCAGCGCGAGGCGGTCCAGCGCCGCCTGGACCGGGAGCGCAGCGACCTGCGCGCCCTGATGCGAGCGATGCCGGACGTCGATGCCTTTCTCGCGGCCAAGCGCCAGCGCCTCGACCTCGCCGAGGCGCGGCTCGGCCCAGCGCTCGCCGGCAACGCCCGGGTGTTCCGGCTGCGCGTCTCGCGCCTCGTCGAGCGCTTCGCCCGGCATCCGCCGGCCCTGGCCCTCGCCCAGGCGCGGGGGCGCGTCGCCCGCCTCGGCGGCCGCCCCGAAGCGGCCCTGCGCCACGACCTGGCGCGCAAGGGCGAGGGACTGTCCTATCTCGGACGCCGCCTCGTCCTCGCCCGCGAGGGGACCGTCAGCCGAGCCCGCGCCGAGCAGGTGCGCAGCCGCGACCGCCTCGGCGCCCTGCAGGCGCGCCTCGTCCGGG
Source organism: Methylobacterium sp. Leaf104 (assembly GCF_001422885.1). Classification (GTDB taxonomy): domain Bacteria; phylum Pseudomonadota; class Alphaproteobacteria; order Rhizobiales; family Beijerinckiaceae; genus Methylobacterium. Next base: position 26,979 of record NZ_LMMZ01000041.1, read on the forward strand.
CCGGCGCGCGGCTGACCGAGCGCCGTGCCGACCGCCTCGCCGGCCTGGCCGGACTTCTCGGGTCCCTCAGCTACCGGGCCGTCCTGGCCCGCGGCTATGCCCTGGTGCGCGACGCCGACGGACGCGCGGTCCGCACCGCCGCGCAGGCCGCCCCGCGCATGACACTCGAATTCGCCGACGGCGTCGTCGGGGTCCAGACCCGCGACCTTCCTTGGGATCCGCGGGCCGACGCCGTCCCGGCGCCCCCCCAGGAGACCGGCGCCGGGGTGGACCAGGCCGAGCCCGCCCCCGGACAAGTGCGTGCCCGGAAGACCGCGCCGAGGACGACGGCACCGAAGAAGGCCGCGCCGAAGGTGGCGCAGGCGGACGCCGCCCCTATCCCCGCCCGGCAGGGAACCCTGTTCGACCTCTGAGGGCCGGGCCGGTGCCTGTGCGCCTCCCCCGCGCGTGCCCTGCGGCACGTGGTTCGGGTTGACGAACCCGGCGGCGTTTGCGACCGCACCGGCGGCACGGCTCGTGCCTTCGGGAAGGTGCCGGAACCGACCGGTGAGGAGAGGCGGGAATGACGACGACGATCGACAGCGCTCAGAGACTGCACCTCGTCTTCGGGGGCGAATTGGAGAGCCTCGATGGCGTGAACTTCCGCGACGTCAGGAATCTCGACATCGTCGGCATCTTCCCGGACTACGCCTCGGCGCAGACCGCCTGGAAGGCCAAGGCACAGTCGACGGTTGACAGTGCGCAGACACGCTACTTCATCGTGCATCTGCACCGGCTGCTCGAGCCGTGATATGCGAAACCTGGGTTCGTAATCCCCGTGAAGGCATTGTGACGCCCCTGTCGCGGCTGTTATGGAGCGCCGCAACGAAGGCTTGCCCCCCCGGCATGGGACCGGCCCTCCTGGATCGCGAGATGAAGACCCCGGCATGAAGTCCTCGATCAAGATCATCGCCGGCAACGCGAGCCGGCCGCTGGCCGAGGCCATCGCGGCCTACCTCGAATTGCCGCTGGCCAAGTGCATGGTCCGGCGCTTCGCCGACATGGAGATCTTCGTCGAACTTCAGGAGAACGTGCGCGGCGAGGACGTGTTCATCGTCCAGTCGACCTCGTTCCCGGCCAACGATCACCTGATGGAACTGCTCATCATGATCGATGCGGCGCGCCGGTCGTCGGCACGGCGCATCACCGCGGTGATCCCGTATTTCGGCTATGCCCGCCAGGACCGGCGCACCTCGGGCCGCACCCCGATCTCGGCCAAGCTCGTGGCCAACCTCATCACCGAGGCCGGGGCCGACCGCGTGATGACCCTCGACCTCCATGCCGGGCAGATCCAGGGCTTCTTCGACATCCCCACCGACAACCTGTTCGCCGCCCCCGTGATGGTGCGCGACATCAAGGAGCGCCTCGATCCCCGGGACTGGATGGTGGTCTCGCCGGATGTCGGCGGCGTGGTCCGCGCCCGAGCCATCGCCAAGCGCATCGACGCGACGCTGGCCATCGTCGACAAGCGCCGCGAGCGGCCCGGCGAGTCCGAGGTGATGAACATCATCGGCGAGGTCGAGGGCCGCTCCTGCATCCTCGTGGACGACATCGTCGATTCCGGCGGCACCTTGGTGAACGCGGCCGAAGCCCTGCTGAACGCCGGCGCCAAGGACGTCTCCGCCTACATCACGCACGGGGTGCTCTCGGGCGGCGCGGTCTCGCGCATCGCCGCCTCGCGGATGAAGGAGCTGGTCATCACCGACTCGATCCAGCCGACCCAGGCGGTCAAGCTCGCCCGCAACATCCGGGTGGCCACCATCGCGCCGCTTCTCGGCGAGGCCATCGGCCGGACCGCGACGGAATCCAGCGTGTCGAGCCTGTTCACCTGAGACGCGCGGCCCGGAACTCCGGAGACCGGCGGATCGCAATTGCGCTCCCCCCATCGGAACCTGTATAGACGGCGCTTCCCTATTGCAGCGTTGAGACGGGATGCTGCCGGCCAGTCTGAGGCCGGAGCGAGCGACGCCCTGTCGGCGGCGCCCCGAGACCCGTCCCGCACGAACCAGTTGGAGTAGCCCGATGTCGCAAGGCCCGCTGATGCCGAAGGCCACCGCCGTATGGCTGGTGGAGAACACCTCGCTGGCCTTCGAGCAGATCGCCGATTTCTGCAAGCTGCACCCCCTCGAGGTGAAGGGGATCGCCGACGGCGAGGTCGCCGCCGGCATCAAGGGCCTCGACCCGATCACCACCGGCCAGCTCACCCGCGACGAGATCGAGAAGGCGCAGAAGAGCCCCGCCTACAAGCTCAAGGTCGCGGTCTCGAAGGTGAAGCTGCCCGAGGTCAAGCGCACCACCAAGGGTCCGCGCTACACGCCCCTCTCCCGACGCCAGGACCGGCCGAACGCCATCCTCTGGCTGCTGCGCAACCATCCCGAACTCAAGGACGCGCAGATCATCCGGCTGGTGGGCACCACCAAGTCGACCATCCAGCAGATCCGCGAGCGCACCCACTGGAATTCCGGCTCCCTGCAGCCGATGGACCCCGTCACCCTCGGTCTCTGCACCCAGATCGACCTCGATTTCGAGGTCCAGCGCTCGGCCAAGGATCGTCCCGCCAACATGCCCGTGGACGGCGGCGCGACGCTGCTCCCCACAGAGGTCTCGACGGCCACGGACTACACCGAGGCCGACGAGCATCACCGCAGCGCCCGCGACGAGAAGCTCAACGCCGATTCCGTGTTCGCCAAGCTCAAGGGCATGCGCAGCACCGAGGACGACGACGAGGACTGACGCCTCCGCCTCCCGCACGCACCGCGCCGACCGATCCCCGCAGCCCTGCCGCGGGGATTTCTCGTTTCCGAGATCGACGGCGCGCCGGGCGCCCGGCCGGTTGCCGGACGCCCGGCAATCCGCTATGCAACCGCCGTTCTCCGAAGGGATTCGACGAGGCTCGGCTGTCCCGCCGGGCCACGGCCCGTTTGGAGGACCGCTCTCGACCATCGCTTGAGAATGCGTCGGCCCTCCTCCGGGAGGTTGAGTCCGTCGGGTCCAGGACCCCGGGCGGCGACGTCGAGGGTGCCCCGTCACACGAGCCGCCGATGCCGGCCTCCCGATGAGGCCTGTCAGGAGACAGAATGACCGCTGGTAACGCCCTGCAGCGTAGCCCGAGCCGCGACGATTTCGCCGCTCTTCTCGAGGAGTCCTTCCTCGAGCACGAGATCACCGAAGGGTCCGTCGTCAAGGGTCGCGTCGTCGCGATCGAGAAGGACGTGGCCGTCATCGACATCGGCGCCAAGACGGAAGGCCGTGTCGCCCTCAAGGAATTCAACGGCCCCGGCCGCGAAGGCGAGCTCGCCGTCGGCGACGAGGTCGAGGTCTATGTCGACCGCATCGAGAACGCGCTCGGCGAGGCCGTCATCTCGCGCGACAAGGCGCGCCGCGAGGAGAGCTGGGTCAAGCTCGAGAAGGCCTTCGAGGCCAACGAGCGCGTCACCGGCGCGATCTTCAACCAGGTCAAGGGCGGCTACACCGTCGACCTCGACGGCGCCGTGGCGTTCCTGCCGCGCTCCCAGGTCGACATCCGCCCCGTGCGCGACGTCACCCCGCTCCTGGGCACCCCGCAGCCCTTCCAGATCCTCAAGATGGATCGCCGCCGCGGCAACATCGTCGTGTCGCGCCGCACCGTCCTCGAGGAGAGCCGCGCCGAGCAGCGCTCCGAGCTGGTGGCCAACCTCGAAGAGGGCCAGGTCATCGACGGCGTCGTCAAGAACATCACCGAGTACGGCGCCTTCGTCGACCTCGGCGGCATCGACGGCCTGCTCCACGTCACCGACATGGCGTGGCGCCGCGTGAACCATCCGTCCGAGGTCGTGACCATCGGCCAGACGGTCAAGGTCAAGATCATCAAGATCAACCACGAGACCCACCGCATCTCGCTCGGCATCAAGCAGCTGCTGGCCGATCCGTGGGAGGGCATCGCCCAGCGCTACCCGGTCGACGCCAAGCTCAAGGGCCGTGTCACCAACATCACCGACTACGGCGCCTTCGTCGAGCTGGAGCCGGGGATCGAGGGCCTGATCCACGTCTCCGAGATGTCCTGGACGAAGAAGAACGTCCACCCGGGCAAGATCGTCTCCACCTCGCAGGAAGTGGAAGTGCAGATCCTCGAGGTCGATCCGGTCAAGCGCCGCATCTCGCTCGGCCTCAAGCAGACCCTCCAGAACCCCTGGGAGGCCTTCGCCCAGCAGCATCCGGTGGGCTCCGAGGTCGAGGGCGAGGTCAAGAACAAGACAGAGTTCGGCCTGTTCATCGGCCTCGACGGCGACGTCGACGGCATGGTCCACCTGTCGGATCTCGACTGGAACCGTCCCGGCGAGCAGGTCATCGAGGAGTTCAAGAAGGGCGACATGCTGCGCGCCCAGGTTCTCGACGTCGACGTCGAGAAGGAGCGCATCTCGCTCGGCGTGAAGCAGCTCGGCGGCGACCCCTTCACGGAAGCCGGCGACCTCAAGAAGGGTCAGATCGTGACCTGCGAGGTGGTGGACGTGAAGGATTCGGGCGTCGACGTGAAGATCGTCGACACCGACCTGACGACCTTCATCCGCCGGGCCGAGCTCGCCCGCGACCGCGGCGACCAGCGCCCCGAGCGCTTCGCCGCCGGCGAGAAGTTCGACGCCCGCGTGATCCAGTTCGACCGCAAGGCGCGCCGGGTCCAGCTCTCGATCAAGGCCCTCGAGATGGCCGAGGAGAAGGAGGCGATGGCCCAGTTCGGTTCGACCGATTCGGGCGCCTCGCTCGGCGAGATCCTGGGCGCGGCCTTCAAGAAGGCCCGCACGAGCGACGACAAGGACGAGTCGCAGGACTGATCGGTCCCGCAGGCTCCCCGGTCCTTCGAGACCGGGGAGCTCCGAACACCCTTCACGCCCGCGCGGGATCGCCTCCCGCGCGGGCGTTTTTCATGCCTGAACCGCCGCCAGCCCGGCCCGGGTCGGACGCCGGAGCCCCCTTGTCGGTGCGCGTCCGGCAAGGCTAGAACACGGACCCGATGACGGGTCGGCGAGGGCATCACGCCGGAGGACGCGAGATGCGTCAAAGGCTTGATGCAAATCGGCGTCGAGTGTGGGACAAGGTTCTGCGCGCAGGCGGACGCGGGCGCGTACCGGGCTCGGCGTCCGGACCTCGGCGTCCCGAACAATCAGCCGGCCAAGCCGGCACCTGAGGGAGCGTAACCAGCGCATGGCCGCGGATGCCGAACTTCTGATCGATCGCCGGCGCCTGCGCCGCAAGCTCTCCCTCTGGCGCGTCCTCGGCATCGGCGGCCTCGTGGTCGCGGTCGGCGCGGTCGGCCTGCGGGTCCGCAATGGCGGCGAGGGCCTCGGCCTAGGAAGCGTCCGGCCCCAGATCGCCCGGATCTCCGTGGGCGGCTTCATCGCCGGCAGCGAATCCACCACCAAGCTGATCGAGCGCGTCCGCGACGCCGGCGCGGTGCAGGGCGTCGTGGTGTCGATCTCCTCGCCGGGCGGCACCACGACCGGCTCCGAGGAGCTCTATCGCAACCTGCGGGCCCTCGCCGAGAAGAAGCCCATGGTCGCCTTCGTCGACGGCACCGCCGCCTCCGGCGCCTACATCGCGGCGATCGCCGCCGACCACATCGTGGCGCGCGAGACCGCGCTCGTCGGCTCCATCGGCGTATTGTTCCAGTATCCGGACATGTCGGGTCTCCTCGACAAGGTCGGGGTCAAGGTCGAGTCCGTGAAGTCGGCGCCCCTCAAGGCGGAGCCCTCGGGCTTCACGCCCACCTCGCCCGAGGCCCGCGCGGCCCTCGCGGCGGTCGTGGGCGACACCTATGCGTGGTTCAAGGGCCTCGTGGCCGACCGGCGCAAGATGACCGACAAGGAACTCGCCACGGTCTCCGACGGCCGGGTCTTCAGCGGTCGCCAGAGCGTTCCCTTGAAGCTCGTCGACGGCCTCGGCGGCGAGCGGCAGGCCATCGCCTGGCTCGAATCCGAGCGCGGCGTGGCCAAGGACCTGCCGGTGCTGGACTGGAAGCCCACGGCCAAGAGCGACTTCCGGCTCTGGTCCGCCCTCGGCGTCGGAGCCGACCTCGTCGGCCTCGACGGGCTCGCGGCCCGCCTGCGCCAGGTCGGCGACGAGACGGCGGGGCTGGCCCAGGGCGGGCTCCTGGTGCTGTGGCGCCCGGGCCCGACGGATGCCGCCCGCTAGGGCGCGCCAAACCTTTCGTGCATGACTTCGTGAAGGCCCTCGCATGATCAAGTCGGAGCTCGTGCTCAAGATCGCCGAGCAGAACCCGCATCTCTACCAGCGCGACGTCGAGACCCTGGTGAACGCGATCCTCGACACCATCGCGGATGCCCTCGCGCGGGGGGACCGGGTCGAGCTGCGCGGCTTCGGGGCCTTCTCGGTGAAGCGTCGCGATGCGCGGCGCGGGCGCAACCCGCGGACGGGTGCGGCCGTTGCCGTCTCGGAAAAGGCCATCCCCGTGTTCAAGACGGGCAAGGAGATGCGCCTGCGCCTCAACGAGGCCGGCATCGGGGACGGCGAGGCCGCCGCGTCCTGATCCGCCCCGTCCTCTACGCTCGGAGTTCCTCTCGATGATCCGCTTCCTCAAGGGCTTGGTGCTGCTTCCCGTGGCGATCCTGGTGGTCGCCTTCGCGGTGGCCAACCGCGATGCGGTGCGGGTTTCGTTCGATCCCCTCTCGCCCGACATGCCGGTCTTCAGCGCGACGCTGCCGCTCTACCTGCTGCTGTTCATCGCGGTCGCGGCCGGGGTATTGCTCGGCGGCTGCGGGGCCTGGCTGGGTCAGTCGCGCACCCGCCGCACCAGCGCCGAGCGCCGCCGCGAGATCCGCCGCCTGGAGAGCGAGACCGCCCGCCTGAAGACCTACGCGCCGGCCCCGGCGAACGAGGGCCCGAACGGCATCTACCGCAACGCCCCCGATCGCGTCGCTCTCCCGGCGCCGCGCTGAGACCGGCCCAAGACCCGCAGCGCTCGAACCCCATGTCGTCCATCGCGATCAAGATCTGCGGGCTCAGTACGCGGGACACCCTCGACGTTGCCCTCGAGGCCGGCGCCGACTTCGTCGGCTTCGTGCATTTCCCCCGCAGTCCCCGCCACGTGGACCTGGAGACCGGGCGGGTCCTCTCGGCCCGCGCGAAGGGCCGGACCGAGCGGGTGGTGCTGCTGGTCAACCCGGACGACGCCCTGGTGGCGGCCGCCGTCGAGGCCCTCGATCCCGAATGGATCCAGCTCCATGGCCGCGAGACGCCCGAGCGCGTCGCGGCCCTTCGTGCCGCGACCGGCCGCCGGGTGATGAAGGCCATCGGCGTCGCGACGGCCGGGGATCTCGACGCGGTGCCCGCCTTCGCGGGGCGGGCCGACCGCATCCTCCTCGACGCCAAGGCGCCTCCGGGCGCCGCGCTGCCCGGCGGGAACGGCCACGCCTTCGACTGGGACCTTCTGGGTGGCGCCGTCCTCCCGGCGGATTACATGCTCTCGGGCGGCCTCACCCCCGACACCGTGGCGCTCGCGCTGGCGCGCACCGGAGCCCGCGCCGTCGACGTGTCCTCGGGTGTGGAGACCCGTCCGGGCGAGAAGTCACCGGAGCGAATCGCCGCCTTCATCGCGGCGGCCCGGGCCTGACGGGGCAGGGGGTCTCGACCCGGCGCCCCGCGCCTTCCGCCCGGAAAGGCCCGGATTTCGGAACCGATCTCGCAGTTCGACGCGTTGGCCACATTGTCGACGCCCCCTGCGCGGGTCTAGGCCTATCGACAAACGCAGAGCTGACAAGGACCATGCCCGTGACCATCGCTCCCCCTCCGAACTCGTTCCGCAACGGCCCGGACGAGCGCGGCCGCTTCGGCATCTTCGGCGGACGCTTCGTGGCCGAGACGCTGATGCCGCTGATCCTCGACCTGGAGGCGGCCTACACAGCCGCCAAGGCCGACCCCGCCTTCCAGGCGGAGATGAACAGCCACCTGACCCACTATGTCGGCCGGCCGAGCCCGCTCTACTACGCCGAGCGCATGACGGAGCACCTGCGCGCGCAGGCCGACCCCGGCCACGGCGCGAAGATCTTCTTCAAGCGCGACGAGCTGAACCACACCGGCTCGCACAAGGTGAACAACGTGCTCGGCCAGATCATGCTGGCCCGCCGCATGGGCAAGCCGCGCATCATCGCCGAGACCGGGGCCGGCCAGCACGGCGTCGCCACCGCCACCCTCTGCGCCCGCTTCGGCCTGAAATGCGTGGTCTACATGGGCGCCGTCGACGTGGCGCGCCAGGCGCCCAACGTGTTCCGCATGAAGATGCTGGGCGCCGAGGTGGTGCCGGTGCAGTCCGGCACCAAGACCCTCAAGGACGCGATGAACGAGGCCCTGCGCGACTGGGTCACCAACGTCGCCGACACCTTCTACTGCATCGGCACGGTGGCGGGTCCGCATCCCTACCCCGCGATGGTGCGCGACTTCCAGTCGATCATCGGCCGCGAGGCGAAGCAGCAGATGCTGGAGATGGAGGGTCGGCTGCCGGATTCCCTCGTCGCCTGCATCGGCGGCGGCTCCAACGCCATGGGCCTGTTCCATCCCTTCCTGGACGATCCCGAGGTCGCGATGTACGGCGTCGAGGCGGCGGGCCACGGGATCTCCAGCGGCCTCCACGCGGCCTCGCTGTCGGGCGGCAAGCCCGGCGTTCTGCACGGCAACCGCACCTACCTTTTGCAGGATGGCGACGGCCAGATCGCGGACGCCCACTCGATCTCGGCCGGCCTCGACTATCCGGGCATCGGCCCCGAGCACGCCTGGCTGCACGAGGCCGGCCGCGTCACCTACCTCTCGGCGACGGATCAGGAAGCGCTGGACGCCTTCAAGCTCTGCTCGATGCTGGAGGGCATCATCCCGGCCCTGGAGCCGGCCCACGCCCTCGCCAAGGTCCGGGAGTTGGCACCGCAGAAGCCCCAGGATCACCTCCTGGTCGTCAATCTCTGCGGCCGCGGCGACAAGGACATCCCGCAGGTCGCGGAGATCTTCGGGACCCAGCTCTGAGCCCGTCGCGGGACCGGCCATTTTCCCAGGGCCGACCCCGTTGACACCCCACGGCGGGGTTCCCTATACCGCCGATCTCATCGCGGCCACGATCTTCGACGGCCGCGATCTGGCGGGGTAGCTCAGCTGGTTAGAGCAGAGGAATCATAATCCTTGTGTCGGCGGTTCAAATCCGTCCCTCGCTACCAACAATTCCAAGTCATCACAGCGACTTAGACGACAAGCCCTGGACACCGTGTCCGGGGCTTTTTGCTTCTCGGGCGGAGTTCGGGCGGACTTTTCTGCACGGCTGCCGGGAGGCCCGCCCGAAATCCATTCCCGGGCGGGTCGAAATCCGACGCTGGCACGCGCCGTGGACAGTCCCAAGCCCAACCGGTTGGATTTGAGTGATCGGCTTAGCCAGCCCTCAACGCGGGCCTGCCACGGTGACCGCGTGAGCCGCGCACCTTCACTCCCCCCGTTCTATGCCCGCATGCGGAACCTGCAGCGCGAGGTTCACGACCTCTGCTACCTCGCCCTGCGGAAGGACCTGACGCGTCCTGAGCGGCGCGCCCGTCTGCAGGAGATCGACAGCCGGATGAGCGATCGGCTGCCCCTCGACGGGCGGGGGATCGACGCCACCATCGAACGGCTGGAGGCCGACCGGGCCTAGGTGCTGGAGGACCACCGCATCAGTCGCGGCGTCATCTACGACGGGCTGACCGACTTCACCCGGCCCTACCGGTGCATGGCCGAGGACCCCGGGCCCTACGTCTACCAAGCCGAGCACGTCTAGAGGCGGGCGGGTTTCAGCCGAGCGGGTGATTTCGGCGCCGGCCGCTTGGATTCCCGCGAGCGGCTAAACCCGGATTTCAGGGTGCGAGGCCGCCGAGGTCCCCGCGATCCTCGGGATCGATCGGGGCCGACAGGTGCCGCTCGCTCTCGACAACGTGCGTCACGCTCTGGCCTAGCCGGCGCTCGGTCAGGAGCCGGTAGGTGCCGTTCCGGAGCAGCGTCACGCCGAGGCAGCGCTCCTGCTTCTTGGCGCCTGGTACCGACGTCAGGAAGATCCCGGCGTACTCGCCGCGCCACGGCTTGAACCAAACCGTCAATGCGACGGTCGTCGCCGGGCCGTCCTCCTGCGGTTTCGGGAGCCACTCCGTCGTCGCGACCCAGGCCTCCTCCGCCTCCTGGAGCACGCGCTTCCGGTTGACGCCCGACAGCGTGGAGGCCGCCCACAGGGGATGCGCCTCGATCGCGTCGACAGGAATCGGCGTGAAGACGACCTCGCCGTCGGGGGCCCAGGCGCGCGTGAATTTTTCGGTGACCGGATCTCGCATGCCCGCATGATGCGGGCGAGCCGTTAACCGGCCGTCAGCCGGCGGAGCGGGCAGCCTCTCGGGCCCGGCGCTCCGGCCCCAGCTTCCGCGCCAGGTCCGCCGGCCGGGACGCCCTCACGAACCCGCGGCTGACCTTCCCCGAGATCTCAGCCATCTCGATCAGGGCGTCGCCGAGCGCCCGCCTCAGGGCGTCCCGCGCGTCGCCGTCGGCGGCTTCCATGTAGGCCCGCTCCATCTCGTCCACGATCCGCTCCATCGATTCTGTCATAGAACGAATGGAGAACAAATCCGCTCGGGAGTCGATCCCTGGACGCGACGTTTCGGCCCTTGGTCAGACGAACCAGCTGACCACCAGTGCGACCGCGATGCAGAGGCCGACCTGCAGAACGGTGGAGCGCAGGCGGTCGATCGCTGCGGCGAGGTTGGCGGTATCCAGGTTGGGGGCGGGATCCGCGGGAGCCTGAAGCGGCGGCCCCTGTTCCGGCACCCCATCATCCTCGTCGACCTTTGGCTGCGGCGCGTCGCTCCAGCTGAGATGCCGGACCGTGCCCCGTGCCACCTCTGGGCTCTCGCTCGCGTGGTCCGCGTGGGGAGCCAGATACCAGGTGACCCCGTAGCCGGGCGGCGTGTGCTCGTCGCCCTTCGTGATCCAGAGATCGAGCTTCACGCCGAGGTGGAACGACGGCATCTCGCCAGCGCGGTAGGCCGCGAGCATCGCGGCCATGTCCATCTCGGGGATCCAACACTCCAGGAACCAGGCGTCCTCGCTCCTGAACTCCCGGTCTCCGGCGATGAAGCCGAGCACGCCGGTGAACGGGGTGTAGCCGTTGCCGTCCTCCTGAGGGATGGCGGGCCGGATCGTCACGGGCAGGACCCGGCAGGTGTCGCCCCATCCAGCGAGCCGGACAGTGTCCCTCCGGATCGCGGCCATCCCGGACAGCTGGGGTGTCCGGCTGATGGTCCCGTAGTCCGTGGAGACGGCCTGGCCCATCTTGAGGTTCGAGACCTCGACCCAGAGGGTCCGATAGGGGTCGTGGTGCCACTCTCCCTCGACCTCCGGGATCGCCATCGTCCCGTCCGTGACGATCGATTTCAGCCGCGCGCGCTTGTCCTGTCTCACCATGTGCCCCCCGAGGTTGAGGCACTCTCGCGGGCTGGCAAGGCCCCGTCCAGGGTTCCCGTCCTTAAGCCTGCCTGCGTCCCACGCGGCGCCGGTCGTTGATGACCTCCCGCTTCACGGCGTGCGAGATCCACAGGGCGAGCTCCCTCCGGAGGCGGGCCGGTCGCTCCACCGGGGTGTCCGCCGGGTTCTCGGAGATGACCTTCTCGACGGTCCAAGCGGCCCCGCCGGCGATCTCGTCGATCGTGGACTGCCTCATGCCACCACCATCAGCTGGACCTCGACGACCTCCGCCTCCAGCCGCTCGGGGAAGAGCGTGGGGTGGTGCAGGCGGAGGTCCTCCCACTGCTCGCGGACCTGCCGCGCCGTCGCCTCGGCCGCCTCGCGCTTGAGGTAGACCTGCGCGGTCGCCAGCCCGTCCCACTCCTTCCGGTTCGGGTGCATGGACCGGTTGCAGAACAGGAGCCCCGTCACGGTGTCCCGGACAGCGAACCTGGTCACCGGCGCGGAGGCCTGCTCGGCGCTCGGCGGGTAAGCCTCCGCCTTTCGCAGGGCGGCGACCGCGCAGGTGCGGCAGCGCTGCGAGCGCTTCTCGCCGACCGCGCGTTCCCGGCAGTCCCGGCATCGGAACGAGTACAGCCCCGACGACCACCCGAACGGACGGAGGGCGTCGTCGGTGTAGCCGTCGTGGATCGGGCAGGATCTGATCATGCTCGCCTCCGCGCCTTGGCCTCGGCGGCCCGGCGCGCCTTCCGGTTTGGGCCGGCGTCGTCGGGCCGGCGGAAGGCCAGAGACGCGACGAACGGGCTCATCTCCCGGCAGGTCACCTCGAACTCGGCCGCGAGCTCGGTGGATCGTGCCATGCGCTCGACCACCTCGCGCACGCCCATGCGCCTCAAGGGGATCCGGCGACCGGCGATGTGGATGCTCTCGCTCATGCCCGTAGCCCCTGCAGCTGCCTCTCGATGCCGAGGCGGACGGCGATGGCGTGGCGAACCTGGCGGACGAATTCCTCGGAGGGGTCCTCGCGGAAATCGTTCGGGGTGCAGTGCCAGGCGCAGTAGACGATCACGGCGTCGCCCTGCGTCACCCTCGCGCCGTTGACGGTGACGACGTCGCCTTGGGTCCCGATCCGGATCTCTTCGCCGTCCGAGGGGAGGCCGATCGCTTCGAGGGCTTCCCTCGCGATCGGCCCGTTGATGGGGGCAACCCATAGGGACGACATCTCTCCCGGCATGACCACGGCCATCCGGGGCGGCGTCATGCGGAAGGGCGTCTCGGTGTAGATGCGCATGGTCAGGCCCTCCACTCGTACCGATTGACCTCGTCGTTGAGCTTCTCCTCGGAGAGGACGATCTCCCCGGCAGGCGTGCGGACGTCGGCAGGCCACCAGTCCCCGTTGTCTCGACCCCAGAACGCCGTGCTGATGGCCTCGTCGAGGGAGTAGACCTCCACCGTCATCGGGGAGTGGAAGCGCATCCCGTGCACCACGTGAGTGACGACCCGGGCCGCCAACTCGGCCTCCCGCTTCAGAAAGGCCGACACCGCCTTGCTCAGGGCCGTCTCGGCCGCGCCGAGGTCGGTCCATACGGTCTTGTCGCCCCAGGGGGCCGCGCAGGCCTTCACGCGGACCTCGTTCCAGGAGACGGCGGCCGCCTCGATCGGGGAGCGGTGCATGCTCAGGCCTCCACCTTCGGCAGGTGCTTCGAGATATCGTTGAGGAAGCACCACAGGCCTGCGGCGCCAACGTCGTCCTCGTCATTGAAGTGCGCGATGATGGCCGCCTTCACCACGGCGGGGTCCCGGGCGAACAGGGCGTCGAGATCCCGAAGGGTTGCGAGCTTGCTCTCGTGCCGGCCGGCCCGGTACTGAGCGTCATCGCCCTCAAAGACCGTGCCGTCCTCGGCCGTGCGGATCTCCACTTGGACCTTGCGGGTCACGGTCTTGTAGCTGCTCACCGCCATCGCTCAGGCCCCCCTGCGCTGCTCGGCGAGCAACCCGTCGAGGCTGTCCCGGAGCGCCCGGACGTGCGTCGTCCCGTCGAGGTCGTCGGGGTCCGTGCAGGCCTCGGCCTCGCGCAGGGCGGCCCGCACCGCGGCGATGTCGTCCTCGATCGCGACGTGGCGCTTTGGCGCCTCGGTGTTCGTGTCCCTGATGTCCATCGTCCTCTCCATCACCACGCCGACCACACCGCCGGCAGACCGCCCGCCGGGGCCTTCTCCGCATCGTCCCGGGCTTGCCTCCCCGGCGGGGCGCGCCCAGACTCCCGGGCATGCCCGAGGACGCCTACGACGCCGCCGACGCCCGCCACCTTGAGGGCATGCCGCTGCCCCGGGCCCGGCCGGCCGGGCATGTCGAGGACCGCTACCCCGTTGAGGACGGCCCGGGCTCCGGGGAGCGCGTCGAGCTGGTCGTGCGGGTGCTCCGCGGAACGGCACGGTCCACCGTCATCGTGGCCGACCCGGCCACCGGGCGGGCCCTAGCCCAAGACGTCGTCCCGCACGGGGGCGAGGCCGGCGCGGCGGCCGCGGCCGTCTACGCTGCGCTGAAGAAGGCCAACGCTTGCCTGTAGAGATCCGAGGCTCACGGGCAGTCCTCCCCGCGGGCGGCCTGACGGCGCTGGACGGCCGCGACGATGCGGGTGACCTCCGTCGGCGGCCGCGGGCCATCCAGGCGCGAGAGGACGCCCACGCCGAGGATGAGCGCGAAAACCAGGGCGATCGAGACCATCGCGACGATGAGCGTGAGGTCCATCAGGACGAGGCCCCCGCGGACCCGGAGACGGCACGGCGTGCGATCTCGCGTGCGACCGAGGCGTCGATCCAGAACGTGCGCCCGTCCTCCATCCGGTAGGCACCGCCGACCTCGGCCTCGATCGCGGCCGCGGTCCGGGCGTCCTCAACCGCCATCACGGCCGCAGCGTCGTCGAGGAAACCCTGGCGGTAGGAGTGCGGCAGGTTCTGAACCTGCTCGCCCTCAGTGTAGGAGAAGGGCCCCTGAAAGGCCGTCCTGCGAGCGTTCGACCGCCGAACCCAGCGCACGAACAAGGCCTGCGCGATAGCAAGCTGGCGCTCTTGAACGCTCACGTCCGGCCCTCCGAGATGAGGCCCTTGGCCACCAGCACCGCGTAGACGCCCCCGGCGAGCTGCAGGTCGTCGAGCCCATCCTTGCGTCCCTACGTGAGGACGGCGCGGATGAGCTCCCACGGGGCGGGGGACGGCGGCGGGGCCGGGGCCCACCGGGGCTCGTTGGGGAACCGCCGCTGGAGGCGGACCCTCAGTTCCTCGGTAGCCTGTGCCTGGTGCGCCATTCCATTTCCCCCATCGAATCCGTGCAGATGAGAGTCTGCCATGGATCGCCGATTTCCACTGGACGGTGTCCAAAAAATCGCGCAGCCGACTGAGTCGCGGGTAGGTGCCTTGCATGCTGATGCGGTAGGCTCCGGGTCATGAGCATCTTCAACCTCGGCGAGGAGCTTGCCCTCGCCCGCCGCCACCGCCGGCTCTCGCAGCGCCAGCTCGCCGCGAAGGCGGACGTGAGCGTGTCGTGGCTCTCGGCCTTCGAACGGGGAGACAGCTACGAGCCGAGCATGCACCGGGTGATGAGGTGCCTGCACGCCCTCGGGCTCGACCTGCGGCTGTCGACGTACAACCAGGGCCGGCCGTCGCTGGACGACCTCCTGGCGCAGGACGAGGAGGCCGACCGCAGCCCGGCCCTGAAGGCCGCGCTAGGGCTTGGTTAACCCTAGGAACGCGACCCAGTCCGCAACGAATGCACATCCCTTGCACATTGGACCGGCCTGGTGCACATAGGGGTCACACCGGAGTTCTCGCCATGACCTTCCCTCGCTCGAAACGGATGCACCGCCCCGCCGCCTGAGCCCTGCTCGGCGCGCCCCGCGTGCACTCCTTTCCAGCGAGACCTCCCATGACCGACGACGCCTCCCGGGCGCGCGCCGCTGCCGTCCAGGCCGCCCGTGCCACGCTCCTCGACTCCACCGCGCTGACGGGGCCCCGTCAGCCCGAGGCTTCCCTCGGACCGCGAAAGAAGGGCTACGGCGCCGAGTTCGTCGGGTACGACGCCCGCCGCGACGCGGGCCTGGCGATCGCCGCGTTCCTAGCCGAGGAGCCTCAGCTCCCGGCGGCGCTCGTCAGGACCCTCGGGCGGACGCGGCGGGACGTGACGATCGCGTCCCTGCAGAAGGCAGACGACGCGCTCCGCGAGCACGCCAACGCCGATGGCGTTTCGGACGCTGGGCAGGACGCCGCGGCGCATCTGGCGGACGACCTCTTGTTCGCCCAGGCGGCCCTGGGGAACGCCAAGGCCGCGGCCTACTGCGCCAGCATCTGCCTGCGCCTGTTCCACGCCTCGTTGGCGAACGGCAACCATGCGGCTGCCTGGCTCGCCCTGCGGAACGGTATCCGGTACTCCACCGACGCGACGGTGGACCTGCAGGAGTCCGAGTACGTCTCCGATCAGCAAGCGTCGCTGCTCGCTCCCTACGATGGGCTGGCGCTCAAGCTCGGCGAGACGGCCGCGATCGTCGCGGCTGCGCACAGGCAGATCGGGGTCGAGGAAGATCTGCTGCGCGGCGGCGCCGGCGGCGCCGGCGGCAGCGCGAGGGCGTGGGTCGACGAGCAGGCCGACGACCTGGCGGCGCTGGCTCAGCTGGACTGGCCCCTCGGCGACGGCGGGTGGCGGGACCGGGCGGCGCGCCCCGCCCCGACGCTCGTCGTCCTGGCCAAGGGGGCATTGGACCACCTGCCCGGGTCCGAGACCTCGGGGTCGTCCCGGTCGACGCGGGGATCGACGCCGCGCGCGGAGTTCAACGCGCTCGCCGGCGAGGCCCTCCCGCTCGTCCACGGCGTCGACGTCGTGGCCGTCGGCAAGCTGCTCGATGCGCGGTTCCCGTGGTTCAGGGATCTCACCGCGCTGCTGCTGCGGGACCTCGCCAACGGAGGTGTAGCCCGGCTGCGGAACACTCTCGCGGTGAGCCCGCCCGGCAGCGGGAAGACGAGCTACCTGCAGGCGTTCTGCCAGGCGGCCGGGATCCCGTGCGTCCTCTACAACGCCGCCGGCGTCGCCGACGCTGCGTTCGGCGGGACGTCGCGCCAGTGGAGCACGGGGCGCGCAAGCGTCCCGTTGCAGACGATCCAGCGGCTCCGCGTCGCCAACCCCGTCATCATCATCGACGAGATCGAGAAGGCGGGCACGAGGTCGGAGAACGGGCGCCTCACGGACTCCCTGATCGCCCTGCTGGAGCCGGCAGGGAGCCGCGCCTTCCACGAGGTCTATCTGGAAACGAACGCCGATCTGAGCGGCACCCAGTTCCTGGCGACGGCCAACGGGACGGGAGGCGTCCCCGGCCCCCTCCTGGACCGCTTCCGCGTCGTGCACGTCGGCCTTCCCAGGGCCGAGGACCTGCCGGTCGCGGCGGCCAACCTCGTCAGCGAAATCCGCGACGAGCGAGGCCTCGACTCCGGCTGGCTCCCCGATCTCGACGGCGACGAGCTCCACCTCCTTGGCCGCGTGTGGAAGGGGGGCTCGCTCCGCCCGCTCCGCCGCGCCGTGACGACGCTTCTCGACGGCCGCGAGACCCTCGCCCGTCGCCACTGACACCCCACCCCCTGAAGGAGAGATCCCATGACCGACGCACACCCGAGCCGCGCCTCGATCATCGTCCTGGAGGCGGCGATCACCCAAATGCGAGCCCGCCACGAGCAGGACGAACTACGCGACGAGCTCGCCGTCACCGGCCTGTCCGTCCTCCACCTGGCGAGCTGTGCCTACGCCCGCGGGGCCTTCCCGCCATCGGAGGCCCGCTACCTCTGCCAGGGCCTGCTCGCCCTCGCCGACGCGCTGCCTGCGAACCCGGACGACCGCCGTGAACCCCGCGAGGTCCGCGCGTGAAATCGGCGCGCGGTCCCCCCTCTGCTCACCCCTCAGCCCCCAGGAGACCCCCATGCTCATCGACGAATTCCGCACGATCGCTGACGACGCCGTGTGCCGGCACGTAGGCCACGTCGACGTCGTCCCCACGGGCGTCAGCCCGAGCGCCCACGGTCCCCTCGTCACGTGGACGGGTGGCTCCCCGCTGCCCCGTCAGGACGACGGCCGCTTCGTCCCGCCGCCCCCCGCGCAGGACGTCCTCCGCGTCCTGGCGCGCGTCCTCGCCCTGCGCTGGCAGACCGGCCGCGCGGTCGTCCCGGACGATTGGGACGCCACGCTGCGCGGGCGCTACCCGACAACGTTCGAACCCGGGGGGCCGTACTCGGGCGGCGGCTGGCGCTGGCTGTGGGAGGCGGGCGCGAGCCTGGTCTCCGAGGCTGGGGCGACGGGATTCCGGACCGAACAAACGAAGGAGAAGTTCGCGCAGGCCCGCTGGCATTACTCAATCGAAGGCAAGACTAGGAAGGCAACGCGCAATGAAGTCTCGACTATAGTTGACTGCGTGGAGCACCTGTCGGCCTATGTCTGTGAGACCTGCGGGGCCCCCGGCCGTATCCGCAAGGGCGGGTGGGCGAAGACGTGCTGCGATCTCCACGCCAATGGCAAGGCATGACGTCTACCGGAACCTGACCCGCCGCGCCTGGAGCGTGCGCGAGCGGGGCAGGGTCGTCGGCCACGTGCCGGCGATCGTGCTTGCCGACGTCGTCCTCCGAGCGTCGGAGGCGGGGCGCCAGCGGTGCCTGCGGACGGGGGCCCGGGACGTCCACGCATGGGCCACGGGCACGGTGGCCGAGGGGGCGCGGCCGCCCTCGGCGGTGAGGCTCCGGTACGGCCTCTGGTGTCCCGGATTTAGGACGAACGGCCTCCTGGTTACCCGGGCGTCGATGGCGTGGTTCGAGGCGGACGGGTCCGCGTGGATTGAGGGAGGTTGGGATGACAAGGGCATGGATTTTCTCTGACGTGCACGACGATGCCGACTGCTGGGAGGCCCCGGCCGTGCCGGTGTGCGACGTGGCGATCGTGGCCGGCGACGTCGCCGATGGCTTGACGAAGCGCAGCCTGCCCTGGCTCGCGGCGTGCGTCGCGCCGTACGTCCGGCATGTCGTCTACGTGCCCGGGAATCATGATTTTTACGGGAGCCGCTGGCAGAGCGAGCTCGAACGCGGGCGCGAGGCCGCTGCGGCCGCGGGCATCCACCTGCTCGCCGTCGGGGAGGTCCTGGCCATCGAGGGCGTACGGATCATCGGCGCCACGGTCTGGACGGACTACGCCTTGCTTGGCGAGGCATGGCGGGCTCCGACGATGGCCTCCTGTGGTGACCGCAACGGGGGGATGCGAGACCATCGGAAGGTCAAGGTCCGTACGGCCTCGGGCGAGACGAACGCCTTCAGGCCGAGCGCCGCCGCCGCCGAGCACGTCGCCCAGCTTGGGCGGATCGAGCGCGCGCTTGCGGAGACGTGGGACGGCCCGACGGTCGTCGTCACGCATCACGCCCCCCACCCCGCGTCGCTCGGTAGGCAGGGCCCCCTGCAGGCGATCGACGCGGCGTACGCGACCGACCTTACGCGCGTCCTCGAAGGTCCGGACGCACCCGCCCTGTGGATCCACGGCCACATCCATCGGTCCGCTGACTACGTCGTCGGCGGGACGCGCGTGCTGGCGAACCCACGCGGCCGGCATGGCGAAAACCCGGCGTTCGACCCCGCCCTCATCGTGGAGATCTGACCGTGCGTGCGCTCGCCATCTTCGCCCTGCTCGCCGGCCCCGTCGAGGCGGATGCCTTCCAGCCCGCCCCGGGCCTCTACTGCCCCGAGGGGGCCGACGTCCCCGCGATCGTCGTCGGTCCCGAGGCCGGGGTCGTCGGCATCGACCTGATGGAGTGCCACGGCGCCCGGATAGCCGGCGGCCGGGTGACGTCCCGCCAGTGCTACGGCAACGGGGGCAGCGTCGTCCCCTACGACGCGGAGCTCGTCCTCCTGCCCAGCAGCGTCCTACTGCACGACGGCGTCCGGTACCGGCGGCGGCTCGAAGGGGAGCCGTGCCCGTAGGCCGCCGAGCGCCTGGATCGGGGGTGCTGCAGCGCGCCCCACGAGCGAGGCCGGATTCCGCTCTCGGTGTAACGCCGATCGCGCGGACTGAAACGCGCGAAAATATGCTGAGAGCGTGCCGAAACCGTGCGCAGGCGTGCCCGGGCCGGGTTGCCAATGATAGCGAACCGGCCTTCGCTCCCATTTCGCTGCACAAGATTTCAGGCACGAAAAAGGGGCCCGGTCACCCGGGCCCCTCGTCACCACTCAGAGTCTGAGTGGTGTCAGTCGAACAGGTCGGGCTCCCGTGCGGCCCGCCAGTCGACGGAGACGCAGAGCTCGCGTCCGTAGTGGAGGATGCCCTTCGACGTCATCTTCGGCGTCGCACGGGGCTTGCCGCCGTACTCCTCGATCCGGACGCGGAACGGGGCACGGTCGATGAGGTCCTGCCGGGGGAGGTTCGACCTGTTCAGATCCAACAGGTCGCCGCGCTCCTTCAGCCAAGCGATGAACTTGTTCGGCTTTTGCCCGAGGGCCTTGCCACCGGCCTGGAGGCTGTAGAGCCCCTCGCTCTCGGCGAACCGCTCGACGCACTCCACCGCCGGCCGGGCCCGCTGTACCTGCCGCTGCGAGGCGGTGAGCTGGCGAGAGGTGTCGATGAGCTCCTGGTCTGTGATGACAAGGCGCTCGACGAGGGCGTCCTCCCGATCCATCCGGGCCAGGAGCATCCTCCTCAGCACCCTGTTATCGTCGAGGTCCTCGGGGATCGCGACCGGCGTCGGGGCGGGTGCCACGGCGTAGGAATCGGTCCGCCGGATCTCGGGGAGGACCT
Source organism: Methylobacterium sp. Leaf104 (assembly GCF_001422885.1). GTDB lineage: Bacteria > Pseudomonadota > Alphaproteobacteria > Rhizobiales > Beijerinckiaceae > Methylobacterium. The sequence goes on from NZ_LMMZ01000041.1 coordinate 47,268, forward strand.
CGTTCATCGCCCACCGACGGAACCGCCATGCCGTCGCGCCCTTCACGAGGGCACGCTGGCTGCGCATCAGCAGGGTGTAGAGACCGCCCTCGGTGATGACCAGGACCTCGCCCTGGGGATGCCCTAAGAAGATCTTAGCCCTCTCGTCCTCGTCGAGCGCCTTGAGCGAGACGGACGGGTTCGAGAGGCGGGCGGCCTTGCAGACGTCGGCGCCGACGAACCAGGGCAGCCCGTCGATCTCCACGACGCGGATGTCGTGGTTGTCGAAGCGGAAGATCGAGATCGCCGGCGCGGCCGGGATGCGGACGATGGCGTTCACGCGCGCCTCCCGTCGGTGGCGAGGGGTACGGCCACGAAGGCGATGTTCGGGGGCAGTAGGCCGGCGATGTCCCGCGCGGTCTCGGGCGCACCGATGACGATGCCCCGCTCGTACTGTCTGTTCTCGGCCAGGCATTCGACCATGTCGTGCAGGTCGCTCACGACGGCGGCCCGGCAGACGTAGACGCAGGGCACGTCCTTCCCGTCGATCAGGACGTGCCAGAAGGCCCGGGCGAACGGGCGGACTTTGCTGACCTCGGCGCCTGGCAGAAATGCGCCCGGGTCCCGGCGGAAGATCGCCTCGCGCGCCTTGTCGCTCTTCCCGCCCGGCGCGTCGTCGCCGGTCACCAGGAGGAGGCGGTCACGCGCAGCGGCTTTGGCGGCCTCGATCCGGAGCTCGATCGTACCGAGGACGCTCCTGCGCAGCATCGGGAACGCCGGCTCGGCAGTGCGCTCCAGGAGGAACGACCGCGCCGCGTGGGGATCCTCGACGCTCATGGCCGCCGCGATCTCAAGGACCGAGGCCTCCTCGAAGCGCTCGGCGTACTGCGAAATTCCCTGGGCGAGGGACGCGGCGAGGCTACCGTTCGGGGCGGTCGTGGTGGTAAGGTGGGTGCACGGTTCGGTCACGGGGATGCTCCTGTGGCTGACCAGGCCTCGGCGGCGTTCGCGCGCCTCCGGGGCCATTTTTTTTCGCCAGTGGATCCGGCGATGTCGGCACGAATCGGAGGATATCACCTTCTTCTGAGAACGCGAGTCGATGTGCCGTCATTGCACGTTTCGGGCGCTTTGGTGATAATGGCCTTCCATCGAATCCGGCTCGGAGTGCCTCGTCGTGTATCCCTCCCCAATGCAGCTGCGCGCCGCGCGGACCCTCGTCGGCCTGACGCAGGACGAAATTTCCCGACGCGTCGGCCTGTCCCAGAGGACCATGGTCGCCGTCGAGATGAGGAAGTCGTCCCTGAGCGCGCTCCACTCCGTGATGGGGTTTTACGCCGGCTTGGGCATCAGCTTCTCAGGCACGCCCGACTACACGGTGCAGACCGTCACCTACACGCAGGCGACGCCTCCGGACGTGCCCCCGATCCCGGCCACGTAAGGGGATGTCTGGCGGGCGGTGACCTGCGCGCGGCGCGGTTCGCTGCCGCGATGAGTTTGCCTCGGTAGCGCCCGCCCCACCGTGCCAGGACGCTCTCCACGCCCTCGCTCGCCAGCGTTGCCCGCACGGCGGCCGCGGTTGGGGTGACCCTCAGCCGACTCTCCCAATCCTCCTCGTGGACTAAGCGGACCGCGCGAATCGGTCAGGTGTAGTCAACGGGCACGAATGCGTCCCCAAGGGCGGCGCAAGCCGATCGGCATGCCCGGTAGGTCGGGACAGGGTCGGCGAGGATGCCGACTCGCAGCAGGCCTGCGAAGGTGAGTAGGAACGCCTGGTCACTGGGCATCACGCCTCGGCTCCGATCCTACCGGCGTCGATGTGCTTCACGGCCGACAGGGCCCGCTCCAGGGCCGCCGCGAGGTCGTCGGGTAGACCCCGATCGGGTTAGGAGTTCGAGCCACCAGCTCACCAAGCTGTTCGCGGATTCGATATGTCCTCACGGCATCAGGCGACGGCCGCATGCGAGCACAAATAAATTTTCGACCGCATTAGAGCCCCGTGGAGCCGTCCACGGGGCTCGTTGGCTGAATCCTCCGGTGCCTCGAAGTTAGGCCGTGGGCGAGGCTGAAATCGATGCTTTACCCCCGTGAGATCATGCACCCCGTCGGGGCGGTTGAACTACTGGTCTCGCGAAGTATATCAGCGGATCTCCAAAGCACATACCCATAGACTAAGGCTAATGTCGAGCGGATCATCGGTCCCGACACGGCGGTGTGGTGCCTGACGTGTCGATGGATACGACATGCTCAACACGGCACAGGCGCGCGACCGCGCCCTCGATTTCCACTGGCGCATCCCGGAGAACATCCTCTCGGCCGCCGGCATCCCCGACATCCCCGATCGCAGGCAGGACGTCGCCAGGCGCAGCGTCCTCGCGGCCGCGTGCATCGCGGCCGACATGGCGCCCGGCGAGGATCGCTGGGTCAGCTACTCGCGCCGCAAGGCGTTCTACGCCGGTCAATCGCGGTACATGGGCCTGCCCTACACCTACGACCGCGTGCTCGCCGCCGTGGCTGAACTCGTCGAGCTCGGGCTGATCGAGGAGGTCCGGGCCCGCCCTGGCGACCACCTCTCCACCGGGATGCAGAGCCGCCTGCGTGCGACCCCCGACCTCGTCCACGCCTTCCGCGACGCGCCCTTCGAGTACGAGACGCGTCGCTGCCGCCTCATCCTCAAGGACGAGGCCGGCGACGTCATCGGCTACGACCCGACACGTCAGACGCGACGCCTGGAGGCCGAGCTCGACCGCATCAATGCCTACCTCGGCAAGGTCTCGGTCACGATGCCGACGGGCAACGGGTGGGAGCACGCCACGCGCGTTGTCCGAGCCCGCAACGACCGCAAGGAGAAGGGGACGTGGGCCAGCGTCGTCCCGACCCCGAGCCCCGAGGTTTACCGCGTGTTCGGCCGTGGCCGTTGGGACCGCCATGGCCGGCTCTACGGATGGTGGCAGAACCTCCCCAAGGGACGCCGCCGGGAGCTCCTCATCAACGGCGAGGCGGCCTTCGAGCCGGACTTCGCCACCCTCCATCCGCGGATCCTCTACGCAGCCCGTGGTCACGTCTTGCGCCACGATCCCTACGTCACGGGGACATTCCCCCGTGACGAGGGCAAGCTCGCCCTCAACGTCGCCTTGAACGCGAAGACCATGAACGCGGCAGCGGCGGCCATTATGGACAAGGACGACTGGGAGCACGGCTGGGACTACACCCGCGGCCTGCTCAAGGCCGTCGTGGCGCGGAACACCCCCATCGCCGCAGACATCGCTGCAGACCGTGGGATCCGCTGCATGGCCGTAGACAGCGCCATGGCGGTGGATGTCCTCAAGGCCTGCGAGAAGGCGTCCATCCCCTGCCTGCCCGTCCACGATAGCTTCATCGTACCGGCCTCCAAGGGCCCGTGGATGGAGGCCAAGATGGACGAAATCCTGACGGGCGTTCTCGGCGCTGTAACCCGTTCTCCCTCAACGATAATCGGGTAATTGGTTCCACATATGGCCCCCTGGGCCCCCGTTGTACCCTTGGGCCCGGGCCTCCTGGTTCCCCGCAGGTCGTCATCCCGCCGTCGTCCCCCTGCTACCTTCCCCGTCGCTGCCGCCTGCCCCGTTCCCCGGTGTAGCTCACTACCGTGACGCTCTGCGCCGCCCTCCCTGGATGTGGCTGGCCGTCGACGCTCGGGGGGGGTCGTAGGAATGGCTCTACCCCCTACTGGACCGCCGTCGTTCCAAGTCTAGAACCGCCGCTTACCCCTTGCTAGACCGTCGTTATTCGCCCTCTTTTGCTTGTCCGATGCTGTTCGGTGGGGTATATTCTAGACTGTCGACGTATCCGTCGTCCTCGCGATGCACCACATCCTGAGCGCACCCTCCGGCCCTCGGGGTCGGGGGGTGTTATGTTTCAGGGCCCCACGTGACGTTCACCCCCTTAACGCCCCCGGTCCACGCTATCTTACATGGTTAGTCTCTCCCTCGACGTCATCTGCGACGCGGTCGGCGCCTGGCTGTGGCTCAGGTAGGCCCAACAGGCCGATGGCTCCTGGCTCGATCCGAACGCTCCGGCTCCGCCCGACGCGGCCGCTGTCCTGGCCTACGCATACGAGGCGCACCTAGCGGCCGAGGCGGGCGGCACAACGTGGGACGGCTGGGCGGTCGCCGTCAACGAGCGGGCCCTGACGCGCACGCTAAGCGAGGTCACCGCGACGCTGCTCGACGCCCGGAAGGACAGCGACCCGTGGACGTTCGCCGACGGGGTAGATCGGCCCCTCACGAACGACCGCTTGAAGGTGCTGAGCCTGCAGATCCGGAGGCATATTGGCGTCTGTCTGGCGGTCTACAACCAGGTCGCTGCCGGCATCGGCGCCGGCGCCATCACCACCGCGGAGGTCGACGGCGCCTTCGCCGACGTCGACGCGATCGTCTTGAAGGCGGCGTCGTGACCATCCCACTCCTGGCCATCCTCGCTCGCCCCCTGACCGCGTCGACCCTCTCCGAAGTGGCGGTGCTGGAGACAGCGACGCACGGGACCGTCCGGACCTGGGCGGGGTTCGTTCGGCGCAAGGCCAAGGAGGACGTGATGCCTAGCGAAATTTCTGCTCCTGACTGCGGAGCCGATCGCCTCCATCGCCGAGGCCGACGCGCCGGGCACGGACGTCGGCGACCTCGTCTACGTCTCGGGGACGCTCCACTCCGTCCGGTCCCCCTCGCTGACCGAGGCGGCATGCGGAAGCTCCAGCTGAGCCTAGTGAAGCTGACCGCCGTCGACGTTGGCGAAGGATCCGTCCACGTCGCGATCGTCGGCGCCCCGACGAGACGGCCCCCGTGGTCGCCATCGTGGCGGCCGACATGCCCCAGCGCTCAGACTCTTGTGCTTACGGTCGTGGAGCCCTTGAAATAGGGATCGCTATCCTACCGGGCGAGGCGATGGCGTAGAAGAGGTCGGCGTGGACGTGCAGATCAGGAGGGTCGCTTCACGAACCCGATGTCGACGGCGACGGCCTTGAGCCTTTCGGGCTCGCGCTCCTTGCGTTCCGAATACCGGTCGACGAGGTAGTCGGATCGCTCGCGGGTGAGGAGCGTGAACTTCATCAGCTCCTCGCAGACATCGACCACCCGGTCGTAGAGCGGACCCGGCTTCATCCGGCCGGCCTCGTCGAACTCCTTGTACGCCATCGGGACCGAGGACTGGTTCGGGATGGTGATCATCCGCATCCAGCGACCGAGCACGCGGAGGCTGTTGACCGCGTTGAACGACTGCGAGCCGCCGGAGACCTGCATCACGGCGAGCGTCCGCCCCTGCGTCGGGCGCACCGAACCCTCCGAGAGCGGCAGCCAGTCGATCTGGCTCTTGATGACCCCGGTCATGGCGCCGTGTCGCTCGGGGCTGACCCAGACGTGGCCCTCCGACCAGATCGAGAGGTTTCGGAGTTCCCGGACCTTCGGGTGATCGGCAGTGGCGTCGTCGGGCAGCGGCAGGCCGTGCGCGTCGTAGATCCGCACCTCGCCGCCCATCGCCTCCAACAGGCGCGCGGCCTCGTAGGCGAGGAGGCGGCTGAACGAGCGCTCACGGAGCGATCCGTACAGGATCAGGAAGCGCGGGGCGTGGGTGAACGGTGTCTTCACGTGCAGGGCGTCGGTCGTCGGGACCACGAAATGCCCCTCGCTTAGGTTCGGCATTCCATCGGCGAAGGGCTGCAGGGGCTTGTCCAAGACGTTTCATTCCTCTACGTTTCAACGATGGTTGAGATATTGACATCATGATGGACGAACGGCAAGCCGTGGCGGCCTTCGCGGCCCTCGGCCAGGAGCATCGCCTGCGTATCGTGCGCCAGCTCGTCACCGCCGGCCCTGACGGCACGGCGGCCGGGACGCTCGCCGAGGCGGTCGGCGTGTCGGGCACTAACCTGTCGTTCCACCTGAAGGAGCTCTCGCATTCCGGGCTGGTCACGTCCCGGCGCGAGGGGCGCTCGATCATCTACAGCGCCGCCTACCCGGACCTGTCCGAGCTCATCCAGTTCCTGATGCGCGACTGCTGCCAGGGACGCCCTGAGGTCTGCGCCCCGGCTGTCGCTGCCCTTGCCGCCTGTTGCACGGAGACCACCTGATGGACGTCGTGATCTACCACAACCCGGATTGCGGCACGTCCCGCAATACCCTAGCCCTCATCCGCAACGCCGGCATCGAGCCGCACGTGGTCGAGTACCTGAAGACGCCCCCAAACCGGACCCTGGTGCGCCAGCTTGCCGAGCGGGCGGGCGTGAAGGTCCGTGATCTGCTCCGTGAGAAGGGAACGCCCTTCGGCGAGCTCGGCCTCTCGGACCCGAGCCTGACGGACGATCAGCTTCTGGATGCCATCGGCGAGCATCCGATCCTGCTGAACCGCCCCTTGGTCGTCACCCCACTGGGTGTTGCCCTATGCAGGCCCTCCGAGGCGGTCCTCGACCTCCTTCCCGCCCAACAGGGCGAGTTCGTCAAGGAGGATGGCGAGCGCGTCGTCGACGAGCACGGGCGCCGCGTCGCTACCGCCTGACCCCACCCACACCCCCAAGAACAAGAAACAGTCCCGATGCTCGCGCTCGCCATCTTCGTGGTCACCCTCGTCTTCGTCATCTGGCAGCCGCGGGATTTCGGCATCGGGTGGAGCGCCCTGATCGGGGCCGCCGTGGCACTGGGCACCGGGGTCATCCATCCCGGGGACATCCCGGTGGTCTGGCACATCGTCTGGGACGCCACCTTCACCTTCGTGGCCCTCATCATCATCTCGCTCCTGCTCGACGAGGCCGGCTTCTTCCACTGGGCGGCGCTCCACATCGCCCGGTGGGGCGGCGGCCGGGGGCACCTGCTGTTCCCGCTGGTGATCCTCCTCGGTGCCGCCATCGCGGCGGTGTTCGCCAACGACGGGGCGGCCCTGCTGCTCACCCCCATCGTGCTCGCCATCCTGCTGCGCCTCGACTTCAAGCCGGCGGCGGCCCTGGCCTTCATCGTCGCCTGCGGGTTCGTGGCGGATTCGACCAGCCTGCCGCTGGTGATCTCCAACCTCGTCAACATCGTCTCGGCGAACTTCTTCGACATCACCTTCAGCCGCTACGCCGCCGTGATGGTCCCGGTGAACCTCGTCTCGCTGGCCGCGACCCTGGTGGTGCTGTGGTTGTTCTACCGGAGCGACCTGCCAACCACGTACCCGGTGACCGAGCTCGAACCGCCGCGCCACGCGATCAAGGATCCGCTTGTCTTCAAGGCGGCCTTCCCGCTCCTCGCCCTGCTGCTGGTGGCCTACTTCATGACGGCCCCGTTCGGCGTGCCGGTCTCGGTGGTCACCTGCGCCGGCGCACTGGTCCTGCTGGCGCTGGCGAACCGAAGCCGCGTCATCCCGATCCGCAAGGTGCTCGCGGGTGCCCCCTGGCAGATCGTCCTGTTCAGCCTCGGCATGTACCTCGTAGTCTACGGCCTGAAGAACGCCGGCCTGACCGATTACCTGGCGCAAGGCCTCGTGCGGCTCTCGGGCTTCGGTCCGTTCGTCGCCACCCTCGGCACGGGGGTCGCCGCCGCGATCCTGTCGTCGGTGATGAACAACATGCCGAGCGTGCTCGTCGGCGCGCTCTCCATCCAGCAGGCCCCGGACCTGTCGCCCCTGATGCGCGAGCTGATGGTGTACGCCAACGTCATCGGTTGCGACCTCGGCCCGAAGTTCACGCCCATCGGCAGCCTGGCGACCCTGCTCTGGCTCCACGTCCTCGACACCAAGGGCCAGCGTATCACCTGGGGCCAGTACATGCGGGTGGGCCTGGTCATCACGCCACCGGTCCTCTTGGTCACCCTGGCGGCCTTGGCGGTCTGGCTACCCGTTCTCGGGGCCCGGTAGCGATCCGATGGCCCCGGCGCGCCGATGGCCCGTGATCTCGGCCCTGGGCGTGATCCAGATCCTGACCTGGGGCTCCTCGTTCTACCTCCTGTCGGTGCTGGCCGCGCCGATGTCGAAGGATACGGGATGGCCCCTCGGCTGGGTTATCGGAGGGCTGTCCCTTGGCCTCCTCGTCGCAGGCCTCGTCTCGCCGCGGGTGGGAGCCTTCATCGGGGAGCATGGCGGGCGGCCGGTGCTGGCCTTCGCCGCCATCGCGCTGGCGCTGGGCCTCATGGGCCTTGCCCTTGCCCCGAACCTCACGGCTTACCTCGCGGCCTGGCTCCTCGTCGGCCTCGGCATGGGCACCGGCCTGTACGACCCCGCCTTCGCCACGCTCGGGCGCCTCTACGGCGCCGAGGCAAGGCCCGCCATCACGACCCTGACCCTGTGGGGCGGCTTCGCCAGCACGGTGTGCTGGCCGCTCTCGGCCTTCCTGATCGAGCGGGTCGGCTGGCGCGGGACCTGCCTCGCCTATGCCGGGCTGCACCTCTCGGTCACGCTGCCGCTCGTCCTGCTCGCGATCCCCCGGCCCCCCGCGCATCCGGTCACGCGATCCGAAGGCGCGATCCCCGGCGTCCGGCTCGATGGCCGGGAGCGTCGTGCCTTCCTCCTCATGGCAGGGGTGCTGACCCTCGGCGGCACGGTGATGGCCATGGTCTCGGTGCACCTCATCACCCTGCTCCAGGCCCGTGGCGTGGCTCTCACCTCGGCCGTCGCCTATGGTGCCCTGATCGGACCGGCACAGGTGGGTGCGCGCATCGTCGAGATGGCCGGCAAGGGTCGGCACCATCCCCTCTGGACCCTGACCGCCGCCATGGTCCTGGTGGTCCTCGGGATCGCGATGCTGACGGCCGGCCTACCCTTGGTCGGGCTGGCGCTGGTCCTCTACGGGGCCGGCAACGGGATCTACTCGATTGCACGGGGTACGGTGCCCCTGGCCCTGTTCGGTCCCGAACGCTACGCCGCGCTCGTCGGCCGCCTCGCCCGCCCGGGGCTGGTGGCCCAAGCGCTTGCACCCTCCGTCGGAGCCTTGGTCCTGACCCACGCGGGCGCGGACGCGACCTATGCACTGCTCAGCGTGCTCGCCGTGGCGAACGTTGCGCTTGCCCTATCGCTCTGGCGTGTCCGGCCGCGAAGCTAGGAAAGCGGAGGCTGCCTGGGACGTCCGCCGTGATCCGGTCCAGATCCGGTCCTTGCCTCCGACCCGTCGTGAGCCTACTGACGCTTAAACGATTCCATAACGGTTTAAGTGTCGTGCAGGAAAAGCAAGCGCTCGACGGCTTCGCGGCCATCGCGCAGGAAACCCGCCTACGCATCATCCGCATGCTGGTGACCGCCGGGGCGAAGGGCATGGCCGCCGGTGCCATCACCGAGGCCATCGCAGGTGCCTCGGCGCCGCGCATCTCGTTCCACCTCAACCACCTGGAGAACGCCGGCCTCGTCGAGAGCCGCCGCGAAGGTCGCTCGATCATCTACAGCGCGATCTTCCCGGCCCTGTCCGACCTCGTCGCCTTCCTCATGCGCGATTGCTGCGAGGGTCACTGCGAGGTCTGCGACCGCGCCATCGACCTGTTCGCCAAATGCACCGGACGGCCCCAGCGGGTCGAGCAAGCCCCCAGGATCGCCTGCGAGGAAGCATGACCACCTTGCGCGACATCCTCGAAGGCCGCCAGATCCCGATCTACTTCGCCGCCATCGGCCTGGCCGTCGTCGTTGCGCTGTTGGTCCCCGGAACCACGGCCCTGGACGTCGGGATCAACCCGGCCCTGGCGTTGATGCTGTTCGTCACCTTCCTCCAGGTACCCCTGCCCGAGTTGGGGAAAGCCTTTACGCGGGTCCGTTTCCTGGCGGCGCTCCTCGCCACGAACTTCGTCGCGCTGCCGATCCTGGTGGCCTGCCTGATCCAGTTCCTGCCCGCCAATCCGATGCTGCGGCTGGGCGTGCTCATGGTCCTGCTCACGCCGTGCATCGACTACGTTGTCACCTTCGCCCACCTCGGCCGCGCGGACGCCAAGGTGCTGCTGGCCTCCACCCCGGCGCTGCTGATCGCGCAGATGCTGCTGCTGCCGGTCTACCTCAACGTCTTCCTCGGCGAGGACGCCGCCAGGTTCGTCCAGGTCGGTCCGTTCGTGCACGCCTTCGTCTGGCTCATCGCGGTTCCCCTCGGACTTGCTGCGGCCGTGCAGATCTGGGCCGCACGCAGCCGCACCGGCCAGCGGATCGCCGCCGGGCTCGGGCTTCTGCCGGTGCCGGCAACGGCCCTCGTCCTGTTCGTGGTGATCGCGTCCGTCCTGCCCCAGCTCGGGCCCGCCCTGGACGACGCCCCGCGGGTGGTCCCCGTCTACGTCGTCTTCGCCGTGGCGGCTCCGCTGCTGGGTTGGGCGGTCGGGCGCGCGTTCCGCCTGGATGCCCCCACCGTCCGCACGCTGGCCTTCAGCGCCGCCACGCGAAACTCCCTGGTGGTCCTGCCGCTGGCGTTTGCGGTTCCGGGTGCCGTGCCACTCCTGCCCGCCGTCATCGTCACGCAGACGCTGGTCGAGCTCCTCAGCGAACTCATCTACGTCCGCCTCATGCCAAGGTTCGGCGCCCCGGCATCCTCGCCGGTCGACGCCTAGGTCGACGGTCGTTCCACGGACGAGCGGCTGCGTGACCCCGCATCGCCACCCGCTTCCGGCCTCTTGGGACCAAGACAAGGACGACCGGCGGTCCCGTTCCACTGCTGGGTGTCGGATGGGCCGGCTTTCACATCGGTGCATCGAGCATATCGAGAACCGGGCAGGCCGGCGTCGGGGCGCCGCTGCACCGCTCCACGGTGTCGCTCAGGATGCGCTCAAGCCGCGCGAGACGGGCGAGCTTGGCGCGGACCTCGGCAAGGTGGGCGGCTGCGACGTCCCGGACCTCGCCACAGGACCGGTGCCCGGGCGCGGCCAACGCCAGCAGGGTCCGGATGTCCTCGATCCCGAAGCCCAATGCGCGAGCCTGACGGATGAACGCCAGGCGCCGGACATGGGCAGGATCGTAGGCCCTGTGACCGCCCTCCGTGCGAGCCGGCGGCGGCATGAGCCCGATGCGCTCGTAGTAGCGGACGGTCTCCAGGTTGATCCCGGCCGCCGCCGCGATCTGCCCTATGGAGAGACCTCGCGCACCCTTCGCCATTTTTCGCTTGATCCCGTAGTGGCTACGGGATGCAGGGTGGCACGATGATGATCGACACACCATCCATGGCGCCTCCCGCAAGACCCGCCTCACGTCCGCGGGACGGCCTGCCGATTCCCTCGGGAAGCTGGTTCGCCGGGCTGGGCACGGTCGCCGGGCTGGGTGCCCTGGCGGCCTCGTCCTGCTGCGCCCTCCCGGTGGCGCTTGCCGGTCTCGGCGCGACAGGGGCGGTTTTCGGAGGATTGGCCATGTTGGCTAGCATCCGGCCGATCCTGCTTGGCGGGGCCGCCCTGGCCCTCCTCATGGGTTGGGCGCTGTTCTTCCGTTACCGGGCGACGGCATGCGACATGGCCGAACCATGTGCTCGCATGGGGCCGTCATGGCGTACCCCTGGCCTTCTGGGACTTGGGACGGTGCTGGTCGGTTTGGCGCTCGCGTGGGAACCATACCTTGAGCCTGTCGTGCTCAAGGCGATGCGGTGAGGCGGACGATGCAGCTTCGGTCCACCCTGACCTGCCCGCACTGCGGTCATCGAGCGACGGAGACGATGCCGACCGACGCCTGCCAGTTCTTCTACGAGTGCACCGGCTGCGGCACGCTCCTGCGCCCGAAGGCGGGCGACTGCTGCGTCTTCTGCTCCTTCGGCGAGGTCCCCTGTCCGCCCATCCAGGAAGCCCGCGAGAACGGCGGGTCCGCATCCTGCTGCTCGGGGTCCTCCTGAGCTGCGGACCGGACAGGAGGCATACCCGCTTGGTCCCGGTCCGGGCATGGTGCCGTGCTGGACGATCCGTCCTCTCCCGGTCACGATCCGACGCTCGATGGAGCGCGTCCGGTAGCCTCGGGTGCATGGCTCCGGGTCCCCGGGCGCGGGGCGTCCGGTCGTCGCGCGACACCTACGTCTTCCGTCCCGTGCCCGTCATCGCGAAACTCGCGCTCGTCGTATCCCCTTGGCGCGTCCGGTAGTCCCGTCCCTTCCTTGCCGGTCTGTGATGTGGCATCGTCGGACGGTGACCTTCTGGCTCGCCCTTCGCAGGCTGCTCCCGCTCCTGGCGGTCCTCAGCCTCGCCCTTGCGCCGGTGACCGCATCCGCGGCTGCCGCAGGCATGCGCGCGCCGACGGGCGTTCACGGTCACGCCATGGCGATGTCCGACGAGGCCATGGACGGCATGGCCGGGATGGCCATGGACGAGATGCCGTGCTGCCCCAAGGAGCGGCCGGACATGCCCGACTGCTCGAAGGGCTGCCCCCTGATGGCGCTTTGCCTGGCTAAGGTCGCCACCGGACTTCCGGTCGCCCTCGGACTTCCGGGTCGCGTCGCCCGCTTCGAGGGACCCACCTGGGCCGTCATCGCGTCCTTCGACAGCCTCTCGCAAGGGCCGCCCACCGAGCCTCCCCGAGCCTGAACCCGATGCCGCCGGCGTGAGCGCCGGCATGACGCCGCGCGTCCACGCGCGGCCCGCCATCGCGTTCAGGAGACAACACCCGTGACCCAGAAGCCTTTTCCGCGCGCCGTCTCGGCGGCGCTGCTCGGTGCCGCCCTGTCGGCGACCGCGTTCCCGGCGCTTGCCGACATCAAGGACTACCGCTTCGAGCTCTTGCAGCAGGAGGCCAAGGTCGGCGAGGCTGTCCTGTCGGTGCGCCTTCTCGATAAGCGCAGCGGCAAGCCGGTTCCCGACGCCGTGATCTTCGCCAAGCGCATCGACATGGCGCCCGACAGCATGGACGAGATGACCTCGAAGATCGAGCAGCTCCCCACGACCGAGCCGGGCGTCTATCGCTTCAAGGCGAAGCTCACGATGGCCGGCGGCTGGCGCCTGTCGCTCGGGGCCAAGGTCCAGGGCGAGACCGGCACGGTCGAGGACAAGCTGGTCTTCAAGGCCGTCAAGTGAGCCGCGCGGCCTGGTTCGCCGGGACCCTCGCCGCACTCGCGGCGGGGGGCGCCGGCTATGTCGCGGGGCATGGGGAGAACCCCGTGCCGGCGCTCGCCGAGCGCGCCCGGACGGAGCTCGCCCGGTGGTCTCCGGCCCCCATGCCGGCCGCGCAGGCTACGGCCCCCACGAAGGCGGCCGGACCGGTGGTCTACTACCAGGACCCGGACGGGAAGCCGGTCTACTCGCTGTCGCCGATGGCGACCGCGGATGGCCGGGAGTTCCGCGCGGTCCACGCCAGCGAGGACGTGCGCTTCGACGCTTCGGACGACGGCGAGGCCATGCCTGCCGACATGGCCGGCCAGGGGATGGCCGGGCATGACTTGGCCGCCCAGGACATGGGGAAGGCCGGGGACGCGAAGCCCGCCGCGGGCGCCCGCCGCATCCGCTACTACCGCAACCCGATGGGGCTGCCGGACACCTCGGCCACGCCCAAGAAGGATTCGATGGGGATGGACTACATCCCCGTCTACGAGGGTGAGGACAGCGACGGCAACGTCGTCACCGTCTCGCCCGGCAAGGTGCAGCGCACCGGCGTGCGGACCGAGGTCATCGAGCGCCGGGTGGTGGCGCAGCCCGTCCGGGTGCCCGGCACGGTCGCCCTCGACGAGCGGCGGGTGACGGTCATCGCGACCCGGTCGGACGCCTACGTCGACCATGTCGAGAACGTCACCACCGGCGACCGCGTCCGCAAGGGCCAGGCGCTGGTCCACGTCTACTCGCCCGAGATCAACGCGGCGGCGGCCCAGCTCATCGCCAACCCGGGCTTCGACGGCGCGAGGCGGCGCCTGCGGAACCTGAACGTCTCCGAGGCGGTGATCGACGAGATGGAGCGGACCCGGAACGTGCCGATGGCCATCACCTGGTCGTCGCCCCGGGACGGCATCGTCCTGCAACGGACCGCCATCGAGGGCATGAAGGCCGCGGCCGGCGATACCCTGTTCCGCATCGGCGACATCGCGACGATGTGGGTGCTCGCCGACGTGCCCGAGCGCGACCTTTCCAACGTCCGCGTCGGGCAAGCCGCCACGATCCGCCTGCGCTCGGCCCCGGGGCGCATCTACTCCGGCAAGGTCGGGACGATCTATCCGCAGGTGAACCCGGAGACCCGGGCCACGCGGGTGCGCATCGAGCTCCCGAACCCCGACGGCACCTTGCTGCCCGACATGTATGCCGACGTCGAGGTCGCGACCGGCGACACCAAGCCCGTGGTCGCGGTGCCGGACGACGCCGTCATCGACACCGGCGAGCGGCAGGTGGTGCTCCTCGACCGCGGGGAAGGCCGTTTCGAGCCGAAGGAGGTCAAGGTCGGCGTGCGCGGCACCGGCTACACCGAGATCCGCGACGGCATCTCGGCCGGCGACCGCGTCGTGACCTCCGCGAACTTCCTCATCGACGCCGAGAGCAACCTGAAGGCGGCCCTCCAGGGCATGGCGCCGCCCAAGGACGACCGGCTGGCCGCCGACGCGGGAGGCACGCCATGATCGCGCGCCTCATTGGCTGGTCGGCACGTAACCTCGTCCTGGTGCTGGTTGGGACCGTGTTCGCCGTCGCGGTCGGGGTGATGTCGCTGCGCACCCTGCCGCTCGACGCCATCCCCGACCTCTCGGACGTGCAGGCCATCGTCTACACGGAGTACCCGGGCCAGGCGCCACAGGTCGTGGAGGATCAGGTCACCTACCCGCTGACCACCGCCATGTTGACGGTGCCGAAGGCGAAGGTGGTGCGCGGCTTCTCGTTCTTCGGCGTGTCGTTCGTCTACGTCATCTTCGAGGACGGCACCGACCCGTACTGGGGCCGCTCGCGGGTGCTCGAATACCTCAACGCCGCGGCGAGCCGCCTGCCGGCCGGGGTAACCCCGACACTCGGCCCCGACGCCACGGGCGTGGGTTGGGTCTACCAGTACGTCGTCGTCGCAAAGGAACGGACGCTCGCCGAGCTTCGCTCCCTGCAGGACTGGGTGGTCCGGTTCGGGGCCTCGCGGGCAGAGGGCGTCGCCGAGGTCGCCGGCGTCGGCGGCTTCGTCAAGCAGTACAACGTCGTGGTCGACCCGAACCGGCTTCGTGCCCAGGGCATCTCCCTCAACAAGCTCCGGGACGCAATCCGGTCGAGCAACGCCGACGTCGGCGGCCGCACGGTCGAGCTCTCCGAGTTCGAGTTCATGGTCCGCGGTCGCGGCTACCTGAGGGGCGTCGCCGACATCGAGAACATCGTCCTCAAGACTTCCGGCGGCACGCCGCTGCGGGTCCGGGACGTCGCCCGGGTCGAGCTCGGACCGGACGAGCGTCGGGGCATCACCGAGATGAACGGCGAGGGCGAGGTCGCCGGCGGCATCGTCCTGCAGCGCTTCGGCGCGAACGCGCTGAACGTCATCGAGGGCGTGAAGGCGAAGCTTGCGGAGGTGGCGAAAAGCCTGCCCGCGGGCACCGAGATCCTGCCGGTCTACGACCGCTCCCAGCTCATCGACGCGGCCATCGACACCCTGCGGCACACGCTGGTCGAGGAGAGCGTCGTCGTCTCGCTCGTGTGCGTCGTGTTCCTGCTGCATGTGAGGAGCGCGCTCGTCGCCATCCTGATGCTGCCGGTCGGGATCCTGATGGCGTTCGTCGGCATGCGAGCCCTGGGTCTCGGCGCCAACATCATGAGCCTGGGCGGCATCGCCATCGCGGTCGGCGCCATGATCGACGCCGCCATCGTGATGATCGAGAACGCCCACAAGCACCTGGAACGGGCGCCGCCAGGCAAGCCGCGGACGGAGATCCTGGTGGAGGCGGCGTCCGAGGTCGGCCCATCCCTGTTCTTCTCGCTCCTCATCATCACGGTCAGCTTCCTGCCGATCTTCACACTGGAGAGCCAGGAAGGCCGGCTGTTCGGGCCGCTGGCCTTCACCAAGACCTTCGCCATGGCGGCAGCCGCGATCCTGTCGGTGACCTTGGTCCCCGCGCTGATGGTGCTGTTCGTGCGGGGCCGGATCATCCCGGAGCACAGGAACCCGCTGAACCGGCTCCTGATCTGGCTCTACCGGCCGCTCATCGCGGGCGTCCTGCGGGCGCGGGTGCTGACTGTCCTGCTCGCCCTCGGGGTGCTGGCGGCGACCGTGTGGCCGGCCCGTCAGCTCGGCTCGGAGTTCATGCCCGACCTCAACGAGGGCACGCTGATGTACATGCCGACGACCCTGCCGGGCCTGTCGGTGACCAAGGCCGGCGAGCTCCTCGCGACCCAGGACCGCATCATAAAATCCTTCCCGGAGGTAGCCTCGGTCTACGGCAAGGCGGGCCGCGCCAACACCGCGACCGACCCGGCGCCGATGGAGATGTTCGAGACGGTCATCGCGCTGAAGCCGCCGTCCGAGTGGCGCCCCGGCGTGACGCTGGCGAGCCTCAAGGCCGAGATGGACAAGGCCCTGCAGTTCCCGGGCGTGTCGAATGCATGGACGCAGCCGATCCGCGCCCGCATCGACATGCTCTCGACCGGCATTCGCACGCCCGTCGGCATCAAGGTGCTGGGCACCGACCTTAAGGAGATGGAAGGGGTCGCTCGCCAGGTCGAGGCGGTGGTGCGCAACGTGCCGGGCACGTCGAGCGCCTACGCCGAGCGGGTCATCGGCGGCTACTTCCTCGACATCACGCCGGACCGGGAGGCGCTCGGGCGCTACGGGCTGATGGTCGGGGACGTGCAGGACGTCATCGCGACGGCGCTTGGCGGCCAGAGCGTGACGAACACCGTCGAGGGACGCGAACGCTACACCGTCAACGTCCGCTACCCCCGGGCCTTCCGGTCCGATCCGCGGGCCATCGCCGACGAGGTGCAGGTGCCACTCCCGGCTGGGGGCACGGTGCCGTTGCGCGAGGTCGCCAAGGTCGAACTCACCCGGGGCCCGACCTCGATCCGCACGGAGAACGGACAGCTTGCGGTCTACATCTTCGTCGACATCAATGGGCGCGACCTCGGCGGCTACGTGGCCGAGGCGCGCAAGGCCGTGGTGGACGAGGTCAAGCTCCCACAGGGCACGACCCTGCAGTGGAGCGGGCAGTACGAATACCTGGAGCGGGCCGAGGCGCGCCTGAAGGTCGTGGTGCCGCTGACGCTGCTCGTCGTGTTCCTGCTGCTGTTCATCAACTTCCGGCGCCTGACCGAGACGCTCATCGTCATGCTGTCGCTGCCGTTCGCCCTGGTCGGCGGCATCTGGCTGATGTGGTGGATGGGCTTCAACATGTCGGTGGCCGTGGCGGTGGGCTTCATCGCGCTCGCCGGCGTCGCCGCCGAGACAGGGGTGATCATGCTGGTCTACCTCGACCACGCGCTCGACGAGGTCCGGGCCGCCTGCGCACGCGAGGGGCGGCCCCTGAACCGCGAGGACCTGCGGCGGGCGATCATGGTCGGTGCGGTCGAGCGGGTTCGCCCGAAGATGATGACCGTGACCGCCATCATGGCCGGCCTGATCCCGATCCTGTGGAGCACGGGCGCCGGCTCCGAAGTGATGCAGCGCATCGCCGTGCCGATGATCGGCGGGATGGTGTCCTCGACCGTGCTGACGCTGGTCGTCATCCCGGCGGTCTACGCCCTCGTGAAGGGATGGGGTCTGTCCGCGGCCGCCGAGACGCCGGCGAGCGTCGCCCCGGCCGAACGACCCGCTTACCGCGAGGCGGCGGAGTAGGCGCTTGCGGACGGATTGAGTATCCCGGGCATGAGAGAAGGAATTTATTAGAACGAACTATAGCCGTCTGAGTTGACAGAATGAGCAAGGCAATACTGGAGGGGTACTGTCATCCAGTGCTGACGCTCGTTTCTTTTTGTCTAACATCAAGGAGCTTCACATGAGCAATATGTCGAGCGAGATGCAGTCCTGCATCGACGAATGTCTTCGCTGCTACCAGACCTGCCTCGGCATGGCCTCGAACCGCTGCCTGCCGGCCGGCGGCAAGCACGTCGAGCCCGAGCACTTCCGCCTGATGCTGGCCTGCGCCGAGATGTGCCGGACGTCGGCGCACTTCATGCTGATCGGGACGAGGCATCACAAGCACACCTGCGCCGAGTGCGCCGACGTCTGCGAGGATTGTGCCCGAAGCTGCGAGCAGGTCGGCGACATGCAGCATTGCGTCGAGCAGTGCCGCCGCTGCGCCGAGAGCTGCCGGAAGATGGCTGCCTGACCGAAGCGCCGCCGGGGCCGGTTCGGACTCAGCGACCGGCCACGGCCTTCCGGCGCGGTGCGGGGGGCGGCATCGCCCCCGGGGAGGCGCCCGGATGGCAGGGCGGGACGTTCGCCCCGGTCTCCAGGCTGGCGATGATCGGGCAGTCCGGCCGGCCGTCGCCATCGCAGGCGTCGGCCAGGGACCGGAGGGCGTTCGCCATCTCGTTGAGTTGGCGGGCCCGCTGTTCGAGCTCCTTCACGTGGGCCCTCGCGATGGCCTTCACCTCGGCGTTGCTGCGGGCAGGGTCGCTCCAGAGCCCGAGCAGCACCCGGATGCGGTCCAGCGAGAAGCCCAGGTCCCGGGCGTGCCGGATGAAGCCGAGCCGGTGCAGGTCGGCGGTGCCATAATCGCGATAGCCGCTGTCGCGCCGGTCCGCCGGGGGCACGAGCCCGATGCTCTCGTAGTGCCGGATCATCTTGGCCGAGACCCCGGAGGCCCGGCTCGCCTCGCCAATGTTCATCGTGAGAGTCCCTCCGTTGACCTTCCTATGATGGGAAGGTGCAGGAAGGTCCGCAAGCCCAATCGGCCGCTGCCCGCACCCTGCTTCCACTTCGAGGCCCGGACGGCATCGCGCCCCGACAACCCACGGAGTTTCCGATGCAAGCCACCGCGTCCCGCAAGGCCGTCCTGTACCGCATGATGATGCCGCAGCACACGTGCCCCTACGGCCTCAAGGCGAAGGACCTCCTCGAACGCCAGGGCTTCCAGGTGGAGGACCATTGGCTGACCACCCGCGAGGAGACCGACCGCTTCAAGGCCGAGCATGCGGTCAAGTCGACGCCCCAGACCTTCATCAACGGCGAGCGCGTCGGGGGTTTCGACGACCTCAGGCGGCATTTCGGCCAGGCCGCCAACGACCCGAACGCGACGACCTACACGCCGGTGGTGGCGGTGTTCTCGATGACCGCGCTGATGGCGCTCGCGGCGAGCTACGCCGTGTACGGCACGCCCCTGACGGTCCGGGCGGGCGAGTGGTACATCGCCTTCAGCATGTGCGTCCTCGCCCTCCTCAAGCTGCAGGACGTCGAGACCTTCTCGTCGATGTTCCTCGGCTACGACCTGCTGGCCAAGCGCTGGGTGCGCTACGCCTACGCCTACCCGTTCCTGGAGGGCATCGCCGGCGTCCTGATGGTGGCCGGCGCCCTTAACTGGCTGTCGATCCCCGTGGCCCTGTTCATCGGCACCATCGGCGCGGTCTCGGTGTTCAAGGCGGTCTACGTCGACAAGCGCGAGATCAAGTGCGCCTGCGTCGGCGGATCGAGCAAGGTGCCGCTCGGCTTCGTCTCGTTGACCGAGAATGTGATGATGGTCGCCATGGCCGTCTGGATGCTGGCGATGGGGCATTGAGCGGCATGGCCACGACGTTCCCCGCCTGGCTCCACGCGCTCTCGATCCTGGCCCTGCTGCTCGGGGCCGCCTGCTCGTTGCTGCTGTCGGTGCAGGTCATTCGGCATCCGCAGCACATGACCGTGATGAACGTGGTCTGGCCGGTCAGCGCCTTGTTCGGCACGGTGGTCGTGGTCTGGGCCTACTTTCGCTATGGCCGCCTCGCGACCATGGAGGCGCATCACCGCGCGATGGAGCGGGACGAGAAGCCGCCGAACATGACGCAAACGCCGTTCCCGGTGATGGTGGGCAAGGGCGCGCTCCACTGCGGGAGCGGCTGCATGCTGGGCGACGTCGCCGCCGAGTGGCTCGCCTTCCTGGCGCCGGTGGTGGCGGTCTGGTTCGGCTGGCAGTCGCTGTTCGAGGAGAAGATGTACGCGGTCTGGGCGCTGGACTTCGTCTTCGCCTTCGGGCTTGGGATCGTGTTCCAGTATTACGCCATCGTGCCGATGCGCGGGCTCTCCCCGGGCCGGGGCATCGTCGCCGCGCTCAAGGCCGACACCTTGTCGCTGATCGCCTGGCAGGTCGGCATGTACGGCTTCATGGCGCTCGCGCAGTTCGCCGTGTTCCCGCACCTTGCCGGTCAACGGGCGCCGGTGAACTCAGTTGAGTTCTGGTTCGCCATGCAGGTCGCCGTGGTCGCGGGATTCATGACCAGCTACCCGGTGAACTGGTGGCTCGTCGGCTCCAGCATCAAGGAGCGGATGTAAGCTCGCTTCCGCCAGGCCGCGCGACCTGCCTGCCTTGAGGTCCGTCGTTTTAATAGAGAAGGAATAAGGGGCCCCGAAGGGCCCCTGGACGATCACATGCGGTGGTGGCGATGACCATGACCGTGGCGCATCATGTGGCCGCGGTGGTGATGGTGGCGCATCATGTGGCCGTGCCCGTGACGATGGCCCATCATGCGGCCATGGCCGCGGTGGCCGTGCATCCCGTCCATGCGGACGTCGACGATGCTGGTCTGGGCCTCGACGGCGCCGACCATGCCCGGGGCTGCCGACGCGGGGGCGGCGATGCCGATGGCGCCGAGCGCGGCCAGGGCAGCGACGGCGAAAAGGGACTTCCTCATGGGGGCTTCCTCGTGGGTTGTTGGTGGCTCGGTCTCGCCCGAGCCGATCATGGGACCGGCACGGACGGTACGGGAGCGACGAGGAACGGCTCCGCTTCTGAGACGGTTCCGTGGGTGCGCAGTCTCCCGGTCGCCTTGGATAAGGAAAGCTTTTCCGGAAACTCGGCGTCGTGGTTTCCGGCCTCCGGTCACAACGATGGCACCGGCGCGTAGCCAGCACGAAACCGTCGTCTCAGGCCCGAAGCAGGCGAAGGGCGTTGGCCGTCACCAGGACGGTCGCCCCGGTATCCGCCAGAATGGCCGGCCATAGCCCGGTGATGCCGGCGAGTGTCGTCACCAGGAACACGCCCTTCAGCCCGAGGGAGATGGCCACGTTCTGATGGATGTTGCCGAGCGTCGCCCGGGAGAGCGCCACGAGCGCCGCCACGTCCGTCACCCGGTCGTTGAGGATGGCCGCATCGGCTGTCTCCAGCGCCGCATCGGTGCCGCCGCCCATCGCGATCCCGACGCTGGCGGAGGCGAGCGCGGGGGCATCGTTGATGCCGTCGCCGACCATCGCGACCGGCCCGACCTCCTTCAACGCGCCGATCTCGGCGAGCTTGTCGGCCGGCAGCAGGTCGGCCCGGACCGATAGTCCCAGGCCCTTGGCGATGGCCTCGCCGGTGCGCCGGTTGTCGCCGGTCAGCATCACGCATTCGACCCCGAGCCGGCGCAGGGCCGCGACGCCGGCGGCCGCATCCTGTCTGGGCTCGTCCCGGACCGCCACGACGCCGAGCGCCTCTCCGTCCCGAACCACGACGACGGCGGTCTTGCCCGCTTCCTCAAGGGCCCGCACCGTTGCTTCCGCTTCCGGCGAGAGGCTGGCCAGTGTCGCGGCGTGGCGCGGGGATGCCACCGCGACCGTGCGTCCCGCAACCGTGGCCTGGACGGCCTTGCCGGGAACCGCACGGGCATCGCGTACGGGGCGCAGGGGGATGGCGTCGGCCTCCGTACGTTCGAGGATCGCACGAGCGATGGGGTGGCTCGATCCGGCCTCCACCGTCGCCGCGAGCCCGAGCAGGGTGCGATCCGTCATGTCCGGGGCAAATCGGAGGACGTCGGTGACCCTTGGACGCCCTGCCGTGAGCGTCCCCGTCTTGTCGAACGCGACGGTACGCACCCGTCCGATGGTCTCCAGGGCGGCGCCGCCCTTCACCAGCAGTCCCCGCCGCGCTCCGGCGGCAAGACCCGAGGCGATGGCGGCCGGGGTCGAGAGCACGAGGGCGCAGGGGCAGGCGATGAGGAGCAACGCCAGTCCGCGATAGATCCAGGTGCCCCAGTCGGCGCCGAGCAGCAGCGGCGGGCCAAGCGTCGCCAGCGCGGCGACCGCGAAGGCGACCGGGGTGTAGACGGCGCTGAAGCGGTCGATGAACCGGGCGGTCGGCGACTTCGACGCCTGCGCCTCCTCCACCATGTGCAGGATGCGGGCGACGGTGTTGTCCGACGGCATCCGGGCGACCCTGACCTGCAGGGCCCCGTCCGCATTGACGCTGCCGGCATAGACGGCGTCCCCGACCTCCTTTGGCCGGGGCACCGATTCCCCCGTGATCGGGGACTCGTCGAGGCTCGACGTGCCGTCCGTGACCTCGCCGTCCGCAGGGACGCGGTCACCCGGGCGCACCAGCACGGTTTGGCCGATCACCAGGGAGGCGGCCGCCACCTCACGCACGGCGCCGTCCCCCTCGACCAGGCGCGCCGTCTTCGGCACCAGGCCCACGAGGGCCTTGATGCCGGCCCGGGACCGGCCGGCCGCAAAGCCTTCGAGCATCTCGCCAACGGTGAAGAGGAGGACCACCACCGCCGCTTCCTCGGCGGCATGGATGGCGAGCGCCCCGATGGTGGCGACCGACATCAGCATCTCGATGGAGAAGGGCGAGCCGTTGCGGGCGGCGGCGATGGCGCGGCGTCCGTAGAAGGCGAGACCCAGGAGCGCGCCGGGCCAGTAGGCGTATTCCCCGGCCAGCCCGGGCCGAACCGTCTGCAGGAGAAATCCGCTTGCGAACAGGACGGCGATGCCCAGCGCCAAAAGCCCCTTGCGGCTGCGCCAGGCGGGGGTCTCCGCCTCCTCCTCGACGATGGCCGGGGCCGCGATACCCGTCGTCTGCGAGCGGGCGAGGTCGGCCGCGATCGGCAGGGACCCGACGCCATAGCCGAGCCCCGTGATCCGGTTCTCCAGGTCCGCCCTGGGCGTCGAGCCCTCGTCGAGCACGAGGTCGAGGACCTGGGCCGTGTAGTTCACGCGCACGTCGCGGACGCCGGGCAGGCGGGTTACCGCCGTTTCGATCTTGGTCGCGCAGCTCGGGCAATCCATGCCCTTCACGCGGTAGCGCAGCGCGGCGCCCGCGGGGACCGCTCCCGATGTTCCTAGCCCTGACATGGCAAGCTCCGTCGACCCGGGCCTCGCGCCGAAGGGTCTGAGGCCCTACATGCACCCTGTAGGAACTACAGGGTCAAGGCCATGGCGCACGCACCCCCCATGACCATCGGCGACCTGGCCGCGGCGACGAACACCCGCGTCGAGACGGTCCGGTGGTACGAGAAGGTGAAGCTCCTGCCGGCGCCGGAAAGGTCGGCGGGCAACTACCGTCTCTACGGTCCGGAGCACCTGCGCCGCCTGAGCTTCATCCGGCGGGGACGGGACCTCGGCTTCACGGTCGACCAGATCCGGGAGCTTCTCGCCATGGCCGACGACCGCGACCGGTCCTGCGCCGAGGTCGACACCATCGCCCGCGCCCACCTGGCGCAGGTCGAGCGCAAGCTGGCCGACCTGACCCGGTTGGCGCATGAGCTGCGTGACGTCATCGGTCAGTGCGGCTGCGGGTCCGTCGCCGACTGCCGCATCATTGAGGCTTTGTCTCCCCACGGGGATCCGTCCTGAGGATGGATCGGCCTCGTCGGCATCAGGTGGAAGTGCGTCCTCCCGCCGATGTTGCAGAGGCAGTACAGAAGGTAGACGCAGGCCGGGATGGCGATGAGGGCCAGGGCGAACGCCCGGCCGGCCGCGCGACGGACGTGGGGCCTGACGCGGCGTCGGCGACGTGAGCCGCCGCCGCCCCAGTCAGCGATGGTTCGGGCGACCTTCTTGCTCATGCCGACCCTCCTACTCGGCGGCGCGGAGATGCGGTTGGACCGGCATGGGCCGATCCTTCCTCTCGGGGGCGACCGCACCGGCGAACCTGGCATAGAGGGCCGGCAGGACGACGAGGGTCAGAAGGGTCGCCGAGATGAGGCCGCCGATGACTACCGTCGCCAGGGGGCGCTGGATCTCTGCCCCGGTCTCGGTCGCCAGCGCCATCGGTACGAACCCGAGAGATGCCACCAGCGCGGTCATCGCCACTGGACGGAGCCGGGTCATGGCGCCCTCCATGATGGCCTCGCGCCTTGGCCGTCCCTCGGCGATGAGCTGCTTGATGTAGGTCAGCATCACCAAGCCGTTGAGCACCGCCACCCCGGACAGGGCGATGAAGCCGACGGCCGCGGGCACCGAGAACGGCATGCCCCGCAGCCATAGGGCGGCGATGCCCCCGGTCAGCGCCAAAGGAACCGCGCTGAACACCAGGAGCGCGTCCCGGGCCGAGTTCAGGGCCGAGAACAGCAGCAGGAAGATCAGGAAGAAGCACACCGGGACGACCACCATCAGGCGCTGGCGGGCGGAAGCCAGGTTCTCGAATTGCCCGCCCCAGGTGACGTAGTAGCCGGCCGGAAGTGAGACCCCCGTGGCCACCTTGTCTTGCGCCTCGGCCACGAGCGAGCCGATGTCGCGGCCCCGGACGTTGGCGGTGACCACGACCCGGCGCCGGCCGTTCTCGCGCGAGATCTGGTTCGGGCCCTCCGTCACCGAGAAGCTCGCGACCTGCTTCAGGAGCACGGACGCGGCGCGCCCGTTCGGTCCGGGAGGCAACGGCACCGGGATGTTCTCCAGGGCCTCGCGGTCCTCGCGCACCTTGTCGTTGAGGCGCACGACGATGGGGAAGCGCCGGTCGCCCTCGAAGACGACGCCCGCCTCGCGGCCCCCGATGGCCGCCCCGATGACGTCCTGGATCGCGGACGTGCTCAGGCCCAGGCGGGCCGCCTCGGCCTTGTTGATCCCGATCTCCAGGAACGGCAGCCCAGCCGTCTGCTCGACCTTCACGTCGTCCGCGCCCTCGACCCCGCGCAGGATGCCGGCGATCTGGTTCGCGGCCGCGGTCATCGCGCCCAGATCATCGCCGAAGACCTTTACGGCGAGGTCGCCGCGGGTGCCGGCCAACAGCTCGTTGAAGCGAAGCTGGATGGGCTGGGAGAACTCGTAGACGTTGCCCGCGAGCGCCCCGAGGGCCTTCTCGATGCTCTCCTGCAACTCGGCCTTGGACAGGTCCGGGTCCGGCCATTCGGCTTGCGGCTTCAGGATGACGAAGGTGTCCGACGAGCTCGGCGGCATCGGGTCCGAGGCGACCTCGGCGGTGCCGGTCTTCGAGAAGACGTAGGCGACCTGGGGGAACCGGCCGATGGCCTGCTCGACCTTCAATTGCATCGCCTGCGATTGCGACAGGGACGTCGACGGGATGCGCTGGGCGTTCAACGCGATGCTCTTCTCGTCGAGCTGCGGGATGAACTCCTGCCCCAGACCCCTGAACAGGACGCCGGCTCCGACGAGCAGCACCAGGGCGACCGCGACGAAAAGCATGGGCACGCGCAGGGCGGCCCCGAGGACCGGGCGGTAGGCGGCCTTGATCGCCCGGACGAAGAAGTTGTCGGTCTCGGTGACCTTGCCGGTGATGACGATGGAGATCATCGCCGGGACGAAGGTGAGCGACAGGACGAAGGCCGCGACCAGGGCGATGATGACGGTAAGCGCCATCGGCTCGAACATCTTGCCCTCGACCCCGGTGAAGGTGAGGAGCGGCACGTAGACGAGGATGATGATGGCCTGCCCGTAGAGGGAGGGCTTGATCATCTCCTCGGCCGAGGCCCGCACGGTGGCGAGGCGCTCCTCCAAGTCGAGCTTTCGCCCGAGTTCCCCTTGGCGTTCGGCGAGGTGGCGAAGGGCGTTCTCGGTGATGATGACTGCCCCGTCGACGATAAGGCCGAAATCGAGGGCCCCGAGGCTCATCAGGTTGGCGCTGATGCGCCCCTGGACCATGCCCGTCATGGTCATCAGCATCGCCACCGGGATGACTAGGGCCGTGACGATGGCCGCGCGGATGTTGCCGAGCAGCAGGAACAGGATGACCACGACGAGGGCGGCGCCCTCGGCCAGGTTCTTGGCGACCGTTCGGATGGTGGCCTCGACCAGGACCGTGCGATTGAGGACCGTCTGGACCTCGACGCCGGGCGGGAGCGTGCGCCGGATGCCGGTCATGCGCGCGTCGACCGCGGCGGCGACGGTGCGGCTGTTCTCGCCGATGAGCATCAGGGCGGTGCCGATGACGACCTCCTGCCCGTCCTCGCTGCCCGACCCGGTGCGCAGATCGCGCCCGATCCGCACCTCGGCGACGTCGGAGATGCGGACCGGCACGCCGCCGCGTGTGGTCACGACGACCGACCCGATGTCCTCCATGCTCTCCAAGCGGCCGGCGGCGCGCACGACGTAGCCCTCGCCGTTGTCCTCCAGGTAGCGCGCGCCCTGGTTGGCGTTGTTGGCCTCCAGCGCCCTGCCGATGTCGGCGAAGGACAGGTCGAGGGCCGTCAGCCTCATCGGGTCGGGCTGGACGTGGTACTGCTTCTCGAAGCCGCCGATGCCGTCGACGCCGGCCACACCTGGGACGGTCCTCACCTGTGGGCGAATGATCCAGTCCTGGACCGTGCGCAGGTAGGCCGTGCGTTCGAGCTCCGTCGAGAGCCTGTGGCTCTCGGGTGTGAGGTAGCTGCCGTCCGGCTGCCAACCGGGTTTACCGGGCTTCGAGACCTTGCGCTCGGCAGGTTTCGCGTAGTGCACCGACCACATGTAGATCTCGCCCAGGCCCGTCGAGATCGGCCCCATGCGCGGCTCGACCCCGGACGGCATCGCCGCCTCGGCCTCCTGAAGGCGCTCGGCGACCTGCTGGCGGGCGAAATAGATGTTCGTCGCCTCGGAGAAGACGGCGGTGACCTGGGAGAACCCGTTCCGGGATAGCGAGCGGGTGTATTCCAGGCCCTTGATGCCTGCGAGCGCGGTCTCGACCTGGTACGTGATGATGCGCTCGATGTCGTTCGGCGAGAGCGAGGGCGCCGTGGTGTTGATCTGCACCTGGTTGTTGGTGATGTCCGGCACCGCGTCGATGGGAAGCTTCGTCAGTGAGAACACGCCGAACCCGGCCGCGAGCAGCGACAGGAGCACCACGAGCCAACGCTGGCGGACGGAGAAGTCGAGGATCTTCGAGATCATGGCGGCCGCCCTCAGTGGTCGTGGTCGGCTTCGGCCTTGCCGAGCTCGGCCTTCAGGACGAAGGAGTTGGCCACCGCGACCTCGTCGCCGGGCTCCAGGCCGGCGACGACCTCGTAGGCATCGTCGTCCGCCTTGCCGAGGGTCACCTCCCGCTTCGAGAAGCCCTCCTCGGTCCGCACGAACACCACCTTCTCGCCACCGATGGTCTGGATGGCGGACTTCGGCAGCCGCACAACGACCTTGTCCTGGGCGATCTCGATCTCGGTCGTGACGAAGGTGCCCGGGCGCCAGGACATGTCCTTGTTCGGCAGGGCGACGATGACCCGGGCCGAGCGCGTCTCCGGGTTGAGGATCGGGCTGACGAAGACGACCTTGCCCTCGGGGCGGGGAGCGTCCTCGCTCCCGACGATAGTCACCCTGGCGCCCTCGCGGACCTTGGACAGCTCGGTGGTGGGGACGGGGAGCTCGATCCAGAGGGAGGAGAGGTCGGCCACGGTATAGACGTCGGCCGGGTCCCCCTCGCTGCCGACCTTCGTTCCGACGTCGACCTTGCGCTCCACGATCCGCCCTGCGAGGGGGGACCTGAGCTCGAAGCGGCGAAGCGACGACAAGTTCGGAGTGGTTTCGTCCTTCTTGGCCGCGGCGGCGACCTCGGTCGCGTTCAGCCCGAGGGCCGATAGCTTCTGGCGGGAGAGATCGACCCGCAGGCCCGCCTCGGAGTAGGCGGCCTTCGCGTTGAGGAAGGCCGATTCCGCCGAGATCCTCTTGTCCCAGAGGGCCTGCTGCCGGTCGAAGTTGGTCTTTTCCAGATCCGCCTTGACCGTCGCGGTGAGGAAGTCGCTCTTGGCATCCGCGACCTCGCGGCTGTCCAGGACGGCGACGATCTCGCCCTTGGCGACGTCTTCGCCGAGACGCTTGCGCATCTCCGCCACTGTCCCGGCGACCCGCGCAGGCACCCGGGCGATCCGGTCGGCGTCCTGGGTGATGGTGCCGGGCACCAGGAGATGGCGCGAGAGGATGCCGCCCTCGACATGCGCCAGCTTGATGTCCTGCTCGGCGGCCTGCTCGGCCGTCATCTTGATCTTGCCCTCGCTTGCCTCGTCGTGGCCGTGCGCCTCGCCCTCGGCGTGTTTGTGGTCGCCGTCGACCTTGGTGGCCTGCGCCCCGGTCACGGCCGCGTTGGTCGCCGGAGTCTTGGCCGCGGTGGAGGACAGGCCGGCGGCGGCCAGCGCGCCCCGCACGGTCTCGGACACGCGGGGGACGGCACCGCCGATGGCGACGCCTATGGCCAGGAGGGCCACGGATATGATTGCACGCATGGAAGGGAGGCCGTTCGCATAGGACCGCGGTCACCGCCTGGGGCTGGGTCGACGGTCCGGATCAAGTCAAGCTCGCTCAAGGAGCCGGCATCCGCTGGGATGTCCGGTCTGCATCCGCCACAGCCGTGGCGGTGCCGCCTCAGGCGCGAGGGGGCCTTGGAAGGCGACCGGCGGAGATCGAGGCTACGGTGACGTCGGCCGTGGCATAGGACGGGCGTCCGGCGGTGGCGATCGGAATCCCGGGTGACGCCTCGATGCAAATGGCCAGATGGCAGCCGCAGGTCGCATGGCAGGCCGGGCACCCGTCGGGCTGGTCCGGCGCACCCTTATGCGAGGACGTGGCGAACGCGGGCGCGTGATCAGGAAGGCGATGGGCGTCGGCGGAGGAAATCGCACAGGGCGCCATGAGCGCCAGGAGGAGGACGAACGACAGCAGGCGGACGGCGGTCGCCCACCAGCCGCGCGACGCCTCGTAGGCCCTGATCGGGAATCCCGCGCTCATGACTGCCTTATGGACGATCCGGAGGCGCTCGTACATGCCGGACGGGCGTCCCAGGACGCCTATCCGAATGCCGACATGCTCGGGGGTGCGTCCGCGGAGACGTCGCCCCCCTCTGCGACTTGGGTCGCCGTAGCGTCGCGATTCCCGCCCGCCCGAGCAGGTCGGCGAGGAGCGGGACCGGGCATCGGACATGCTGCGCACCTAGTTTTGGAACCGGTCCTGGCGATCGTCCGACAAGCCAAAGATGGAGCTGGGTTAGGCACGGGCGGCCCCTTCCACGAAGGGACGGAACCGCGCACCGGCCCATGCGTAAAACGCTCCAGGCCACGCTTACCGAGGATCAACCAAGGGAGCCGGGCCGCCAGCCTCAGCAGAATGCCGCGGTTGAAGTTCGGGTAGCATGGTGCTACCTCTTGGAGGCTGGATGGCGCCGCACAATCCCCTGGCAAAGGTCCGCGCGCTCGCCGCCGACGAGGAGGCCTGTTCGTTCTTTTCTCCCGTCCTCGAAGAGCTCAGGACCCGTAAGCTCGACACTGACGACCTGCGGGCGATCATCCAGACGGAATTGGGCGAGGCGCACTTCAGCAAGTCCGAGCCGACGCGAAGACACCACCCGACCACCGTGTCGGACTACTACTCGATCTGGGTCGACGACTGCGCCGACTGGATGTTCCTGAAGCTGCTGGTCACCGGCGCTGACGTCCTGGTCGTCACCTCATTCAAGAAGGATATCGATCGATGACGATGGAGGCCTGCCAAGCCTGCGAGGCGATCGCGGTCTGCGAGCGCGTCGAGCCCTTCGTGGTCGAACGGTCGGGGAAGAGCCTCGCCATCCAGGACCGTCGCATGGTCTGCGCCGAATGCGGGAACGTCAGCTATCAGGGCTCTCAGATCTCTGAGCACGAGCTCGCCGTCGCCAACGCCGTGCGAGAGATGGACGGGCTCCTGTCCGCCGCCGAGCTCAACGCCATCCGCCTCAAGTACAAGCTCCGCCAGGCCGACATGGAACAGATCCTCTCCACCGGCCCGAAGACCTGGACCCGCTGGGAGCGCGGCAAGGTTCCTCAGAGCAAGGTCGCCGACCGCTACATCCGCGCCCTAGCCCGGGACCCCTACCTCGCCCGCCGCGAGATGCTTGCGGCCGGGGTCGTAAACCCGGAGGCCGAGGGCGTCTTCGCCCAGATCGAGCTTGACGATCGCAAGCGCGCCCACGCCGTCATGCGCGACGCCCTCGGGCGGCGCACCGAGATCGACCACGAGCGCTTCGCCGCCCTCGCTGCCGACGCGGCCTTCGACGCCTTCCACGGTAACCACGCGAACCCGGAAGCCGTCGCCGCATGAGCGAGAAGCCTCCCATGGGCGTGCTCCACCACCTTCCGCCGAGGAAACCCCTCGCGGATATGGAGGATTTCCGGCGCGACGTGGGAGAGACCATCGCGGCACAGTTCCGGGAGCAGAACGAGATCCTCCGCGCCGAGCGCGGTGAGCATCTAGCGCGTGTCCGGGAACAGGATGAGCGCCTCCAGCGGCAAGGCGAGCTCATTGAGCGGCTCACCCGCGGCGTCGAGCTCCTCGTCACCGAGATGCACGGCGTCCGGACCGGCAAGGCGGAGGAGGCCTTCGCCCGCGTCGGCGGCGAGGGCGCCGCCCCGGACCTGCCCACCGTCTCCGCGGAGTCCGCAGTGGTCTACATCTGTACCGCGGGCAGTATCGGCCGGAAGCTCGACTTCCGCGCCAGCGAGATCGGTACCCTGCTCGGCGCCAAGGGCCTGCGCTGGGCGGGCAACGGCGCCTACCAGGAACTCGGACGCGAGGTCGGCCCGAACCATACCAAGTTCTGGCACCGCGACGTCCCCGCCCGGCTCCGGCGCGTCCTGGACGAGAACAACCCAGCCCGCCACGGCATCACCGATCGCAGTGTCCTCGCGATCTTCCGCAAGTGGAGCGCCCGCCGGACCGGCGGCCCAGACCTCCTCGACAGCATCGAGGCGCTCAAGGCCTGAGCCCGGGCATCAGTTTCGGTGTGCCGCGGCGATTTGCTGTAACCTTGGTAACGGGGTTTTGATGAAAGCGCATCTAAGAAGCTATAAGCGTTGTCACGCGATCTATATCATCGGATTGTATTGTACTTGTATATATCAATCACGAACTAATTATCACGCATTCTCTACGTGAACCTCTCAACGAGAGATAATAATGGCATGATAGGTATCGGAGGCACGGAATTCTACAAAATATTTCACGAGGAAATAGAAAAACCTCGAATATTTGCTGATATAAATCAGCTTGCGCCGTCCGACATCGAACTCAGAATTCGCGCAATCTTCACTGCGCATAATTTTGATTTGGATGCTGTCGGCTTCGTACAAGCCTGTATGTATCAGCGAGAACAGAAGCTACCTTTCATAAAAATTGGACCCAAGCGACTTACTGAAGATGTTGACCTACTCGTTAAGGCCGTCGCATTCGGAATAGTTGACTGTCAAGAAATATCAACTGATCTCAGATTTAGTCTGTCAAGACCAGAGTCAAATCTATATGTAAACGGATTTCCTGCATGTTGCTTGAGAGATATAAATCGGATGCACGATGATGATCAAGATATGGATCACTTAGAATTCACGCGATTACATGGGGCTGCCGTGCTTGATCAAATCCAGCCTGTCATTCGTGATTTAAAAACATATTGGGGGAAAGAACCTCTCAATAAAAGCGTTCTGAAAAAGAGTTTGTTCTTACCAATAAAAGATCAAACAATTTCAGATATTCTCGAAACTGTCCCCGGTGAAATCATGCGAAGTTCACTCAGAGGACAAATTGAAAGGGCAGCATATGTAAGACATGAAAGATTGAGACTGCTTAGGAGCCCCCGATTACCTTCGATAGACGATGAAAAGGCGATTTTTGATATTTGAAAAATTGCCTTTTACACTGATCAGTGCAAACTACAAACGGCCGGAAGTGAACAGAAGCCGGGGCTGGCTCAATAGCCGGGAAGTCAGCCGACGACGCTGGTTCCCATCGCGTCGGGAGCCTTCAGGTCACACGACTGCATCCCGTGGGGCGATCACGTTAATTGCGCGGCCTCGAAGGGCGGCACGACGACGCTGATGTGCACCCTCGCCCAGGAATTCGCCCCGCGCGGGGTGCGCGTGAACGCCATCGACCCGGCGCCGTGAGGACCGGCATTAACGCGGGCGAGATGCAGGGTAAAAATCTCCGCAGTGCGGTGTCGCAGATCCCGTATGGTCGCATCGGACGGGTCGAGGACATCGCCGCGGCCATCGCGCTCCTGGCCTGCGACCTGTCCGACTACATCGTCGGCGACACCCTTCTCGTCGATGGTGGGATGACCACTCCTGGCACGATGCCTATCGGCGGTAGGCCGGGGCCCGCACCTCCAAATCCGATTGATAGGTGAAAACCGTTAAGGCGCATCAGGGCTCGTCGCAGCCTGCGATGTTCCGGTCGGCATCCCGCTCGAAGGTCGAGGTGGTCAGCGCGTCGGGGATCCGCTCGGCGATCATTAGAAAGGGGCCTTGCATGGTGTTGGGGGCGAGCAGGGCCAGGCTGCCGCGGCGGAGGGCGCCGTCGCTCTCAACCAGGTGGCCGCGGCACCTACTGCGGCAGGCGACGATGACAGAAGGCCGTCAAACGCCCTTTTGCTGCTCACGAAGCTGGTCCACCCAGGCCCTCAGGTCCCCGACGGCCTTGAGCAGTTCGTCTGGGCGCAGGGGAGCAGCGTTCCGCCCGGGAGATGGATCGTGGGCTTCCGTCTGATCGCAGCACCGTTTGAAGCCGGCGGCGAAATCCTCGACGTTGGCAACGGTCAGGCTCGCCACCTTTCTCAGGTCCTTGGTGCTGATGTAGTCGCGGTGCCTTTGGATGACACAGTTGAAGGCCACCTCCTCAAGGGCCCGTTCCCACGTACTTCGTAACCTGCTGAAGAAGTGGGAGGCCGCAGCCCCGTACTCATCATCCCGATTGTCGTCGTAGAGGACCTTGGCCGCCCGCGCGTCCTTCTCAAGAGCGTCGAGGCGCTCCCGGACCTTAGCCCCGATCCAGGGCAGTCCCTGGTTCACGACGCCCGCGCCGACAGAGGTGTGGGTGAGCGAGATCAGGGAGACCGGGATCCTGCCGTCGATTGACAGCGCATGCAGGTCGTTCAGGAAGACGAGGTCATGCGTGAAGACGATAATCTGCCGGACGCCCCCTTCCTCGACCAGCCGCTCGGCGACCTTGCGCCGCCACCGATGGTCCAGCGAGGAGACCGGATCGTCGAAGACCAGCGTCGATCCATGAGCCGCGGTAGCGAGCTCGGTCAGGAAGGCGGCCAGGGCCACGCAGGTCTGCTCGCCCTCGCTCAGGATCTCGCCGACCTTCGCCCTCTCGTTGGCGAACAGCCGGACCTGGTACTGCGGGGAGCCGTACCTGCCGCCCGAACGGACGATGTCGACCCTCACCCTGTGGGCGGCCAGCTTCTGGATCTCTTCCTGAAAGCGATCGCGGACCTTCGGCGTGATGACCTTGTCGGCGATCGTGTTGCCGAGCGTCGTGATGGCATTCGTCGCCATCTCGGACAGGCAGTCCTTCAAACCCGCCAGCTCGCTCAGCCGTGCCACCTCGATCCTCGCCTTCGGCAGCAGTGCCTCCAAGAGTGCGCGGTCACGCAACTCGTCCCGTTCCGCAACCAGCCGTACCCGACCGGCGGGATCGACCGCCGTCAGAAGCTCCTTGGCATAGGCCTGCGTATCATCCGCAAGAGTCGTTAGCGTGCCGATGATGCCGGCCGCAACCACGGGCATTGGACCCGCGCCGCGGTCGGCGAGTGCCCGCGTGCAGATCCATCGCCGAAGCCGGACGGTCGCCAGCCCGCGCAGGATCGCGGCGGCGACATCCGGATGGGTCACCGACAGCTGGCGGCGCAGCGGAAACCCGGACATCCGCAGCGACAGACCCGACAGCTTCCCCAGGGCCTCCTCGTAGGCCACCTCGGCCTTCCGCGCCTCGCGCTCGCTGTCGGCCTTCACGAACTCCTCAAAGGTCAGCTTCAGATCCCCGGTCCCTTCGGAGATCGGCTGGTGGCAGAGCACGCAGACCGCTTCCGCGTCCGTCCGCGGGAAGTCGTGCCCCTCGTAGGCGACATGCTCCGAGTAATGCCGCGCCGCGTCCCATAGGGCTCGCCAGGTCGCCTCCCCGACCCCCTTCAGGGCGCTTCCGCCGAAGGCGCGTTCGGCCGCGAGCGAGGCGGCGGAGCGTTTGGAGCGGGCGGTCCCGGCGAGCGCCGCAAGCTGCGTGAGCTCCGCATCCGACACCGCCCCGAAGACCCTATCAAGCTCCTCGGAGAGGCGGCGTACGGCCCGGGCCAGCTCGCGCTGCTCCCCCGAGGCCCGGACCGGGTCGCGGGCCAGGTCCTCCTCAAGCCGGCGAAGCCTTGCGCGCTCCTCCGCTGACAGGTTCGACAGCTTCTCCAGGGGTCCGAGGTCGGTACCCGGAGCGAGCGCGCCGAGAAGCCGCCCGACCCGGGTCCCAGACCCGAACGCGGGTTCCGTGAACGCCGAATCCCGCGCCTGCTCAAGCGCCCCCTGTTCCGCCGTCAGCGCCGTGCGGATCGCTTGGCAGACGCCGGCGAGCTCATCGGGGATGTCGAGCCCGAACGGACGGAACGCGACCTCGTTCCTCTCGCGCACATGGACCATTCCGCATTCGCGGTCGAAGACGCTGACGCTGGAAAGGAGGGCGTGGGGAGAGCCCGCGTCGGTCCAGGCCAGCGGCGCGATCGGATCGCCCGATACGACGCATCCGATCGTGGCGGATCCCGCATCGGCACCGCCGCCGAAGGCGTTCGGCAGGATCTCGCCGGGGGAACGCGCGCGGCACGCCCGCTTCAGGATGCGGGCGTACCCGGATTTCCCCACCCCGTTGTCGCCGTAGACGATCGTGATCCCATCGGGTTGAAACTGGAGTTCCTGGCCGGGAGCCAGCCGATTGACACCCATGACGTCCCTGATCGAGGTTAGCGCCACCTTCTCGCTAGTGGTGGCCATGGACGGAACATGCTCGACGCCAAAGGGCGACGGGGTCACCTCGATCCCTGGGAAGCCGCATCCCCTCTTACAGAGTAGCGCAAGCTCGCGGTGATCGTCGGCGTCGAGGGTGCGCTTTGCCACGATGCGACGCAGAGCGTCCCGCTGCCAGTCAGGCTTATTCCTCGACCATTGTAGGATGATCTCGAAGACCGAACCCGTCGCCGCCATCGAGACCCATTCCCCCGCATGGGTTCGAGCTTAGCAGCAGGCCACGGATCTGTAAGGGGCGCCGACGTCGTCGCGGGCTCCGCCCCGTTAGTCCTCGGGTCGCCGCCTATAGGCCTTGTCCACTTTGTTGAAGAAGTTCACGTGGCTCAAGCGCATGTCCATCTTCCTGCGCGGCGTTAGAGCGTCAAAGGGCTTCTTTTAGAGCGTCACGCTACCCACACTTCGTCGATCAGGTCGCCCGCGCCCAAGCCGCCCAGGTCATCTCAGCCACCCGCCGCCTCCTCGGCATCCGCAACGACCGCATCATCAAGAGCTACGACGCGTCCCGGGGCGCGGCGATGGCCGACCGGACCCGCGACGACGCGGCCCAGCAACTCGCCGTCGCTCATGCCGGCACGATGGACGCCTTCTGCGAGCGGGTGAAGAAGGTCGTTCCCTCGGCCAAGCCGTGCCGCCTCAGCTACCGCGAGGGGATAAAGGATTCCCACGGCTAGACCGAGTTGAGGGCCGGGCACCTAGTACTGCTGTGTCACAAAATTTTCTATGTTCCTGATATTGCTCACTCTTTCTCGGCGCGGCAGCGAGAGAAAAACGCAGGTTCTGCAGTCTGTTATGGGCTTCGTGACACAGTCGTACTAGTGGTCGGAACCTGACGCTTGGTACTCATCCGTGAACGTCCGAGAAGGGTGGCAAGCAGCTTGGCTGCTTTCAGTCGCAAGACGTTCTAAAGCGGACCAAGGATGAATCACCGTCTCCGGACGGTCGGTCCAACTCATCTCAGGGTCGAATTTTGTTAAAGCCGGATGCCGACTTCATCAGAGGCGATGCCACCGGCGCGAAAGTGCTCTGCCTCGGGAGACAGCGTGATTCACGATTGCAAAGCCCCGGTCACGCGACGTCTCGTGCTGGTCCGGCATGGCCAGAGCGTAGCCAACCGATCCGGCCTGTTCACGGGATTGCTGGACTCGCCCTTGACCGAGCAGGGCCGGATGGAAGCCGAGGCAGCCGGCCGGCGTTTGGCCGAGCGCCGCTGGCGCTTTTCTGTTGCCTTCACCTCGACGCTGACGCGGGCCGTCGTGAGCGGCCGGCTTATCCTCGATGCGCTCGGGCAACCCGGATTAATCCCCCAACGCTTCGCCGCGCTCGACGAGCGAGACTACGGCGACCTCAGCGGGCTCGACAAGACCACCGCCGATGCGCGCTGGGGGGCGGTGCGGATTGAGACCTGGCGCCGCTCCTACGCTGATGCGCCGCCGAATGGTGAGAGCCTGCGCGACACTGTCGCGCGCATCGTGCCCTGCTACCTCCGATCCATCCTACCGGCGGTCATGGGCGGGGACGTGCTGGTCGTCGCCCACGGTAATTGCCTGCGGGCGCTTGTGATGGCGCTCGAAGACCTCAACCCGGCGGAGGTCGAGCACCTCGAACTCGCGACGGGCTCCGTCAGGATCTATGAGTTTGCCGCGGACACGACGATCAAGGCACGCTGGATTGACGGGTGAATGCGCTTGTCGGCCCCCCAGAATGGATCTCCGCAAGCCGCGAAGGGGCCCCTTTTCATCTATTCCGTTGATGGGAAACATCTGATCATTCCGTTGGAGTGAATGAAAGGGACATGGGATTCTCTGGCATCACATCGGAGCCATCCATGTCCATGCCCAGACTTTTCTCCCACCCTCGATCGATGGGCGCCTTGGCCGGCACGAAAGCCATCCTTCCGGGACTGGGCCTCTGCGTGGCGGTCACCGCCGCAGCGGTCGGCTTCGAGGCCGTCGAGGCGCATCTGTTCGGTCGCGCCTGGCTCGAAGCCCTGGTGCTGGCGATCCTGCTCGGCAGCGCGATCCGCACGGCCTGGACCCCGTCGCAACGTTTCTTTCCCGGCATCGCCTTCGGGGCCAAGACCGTACTGGAGATCGCGGTTGTTCTTCTCGGGGCCTCGCTCAGCCTCGCGACGATCTTGGCGGCCGGTCCGGGTCTGCTCTTCGGCATCGCGGGCGTCGTCACGGTGGCGATCCTGTCGAGTTACGGCATCGGTCGGGCGCTCGGGCTGCACCCGCGCATGGCGATCCTCGTCGCCTGCGGTAACTCGATCTGCGGCAACTCGGCCATCGCCGCCACGGCGCCGGTGATTGGTGCCGACGGCGAGGACGTCGCCGCCTCCATCGCCTTCACCGCGGTTCTAGGCGTGCTGGTGGTGCTCGGGCTGCCGCTACTGGTGCCCCTGCTCGGTCTCTCGCCGATGCAGTACGGGGTGCTCGCCGGCCTCACCGTCTACGCTGTTCCGCAGGTTCTCGCCGCCACCGCGCCGGTCGCGGCACTCAGCGTCCAGGTCGGAACCCTGGTGAAGCTCGTCCGGGTGCTGATGCTCGGCCCGGTCGTCCTGGTGCTCTCGCTCGGCGCGAGCCGGCTGGGCGAGAAGACCGACGAGGCCGCCCCCGGCGTCACAGCCGGCGACCGCCCGGCCCGCGCCAGCCTCGCGATCCACCGCCTGGTGCCGTGGTTCATCCTCGCATTCCTCGCGCTCGCGGGACTTCGCTCGGCCGGGCTGATCCCGCAGGTCGCGCTCGCGCCGATGTCGGAGACCGCCAACGTGCTGACCGTGGTCTCGATGGCGGCGCTCGGCCTCGGGGTCGACGTGCGCAGCGTCGCCAAGGCCGGGGCGCGGGTGACGCTGGCGGTAGTCGCCTCGCTCCTCGCGCTCGGCGCCGTCAGCCTCGGCCTGATCCACGTGCTGGGCCTTGTCTGATCCGGGTGTGGATCCGGCTCCACCACCGATCCAGGTTTTCATCCGGCGCGATGCCCCGAAGAAATCCGGATTAAGCGGGAGATTGAAAATTCTCGAATCATCGCACCGGGAGATCGTTCGCATCGCGAAAGACCGTTGGAGGGAATAAATCGCTTTCCGTAGCATCTCCCTTGTCGCGAGGAATCGCCACGAGGCCCGATGCGCTCGAACGCATCGACGCCGACATTCTTCAAGGGGAGAGACCATGCACGGATTGGACAGACCGACGAACCGCCGCCTCGTCCTGGGTGGACTCGGGCTCGGCAGCCTCGGCGCCGCGTTGCCGGCCTGGGCCGCGGGCTCGGTGAAGCTGCCGCTGCCCGGCGGCCCGGACGAGCGGGCGCTGACCACCGCCTTTCCGGGCAAGGGCGAGATGATCCTCCAGCGCACCCATCCGCCGCTGCTGGAGACGCCGTTCTCGGTGTTCGACGCGGGCGTGTTCACCCCCAACGACCGCTTCTACGTGCGCTGGCACTGGGCCTCGATCCCGACCGAGGTCGATGCCGGCACCTTCCGGCTCAAGGTCCACGGCCATGTGGAGAAGGAACTCTCGCTCTCCCTCGATGCCATCGCCGGCCTGCCGCGCTTCGAGATCGCCGCGGTCAACCAGTGCTCGGGCAATTCACGCGGGCTGTTCGAGCCGCGGGTGCCCGGCGCGCAATGGGCCAACGGCTCAATGGGCAACGCCCGCTGGACCGGGGTGCGCCTCAAGGACGTGCTCGAAAAGGCCGGGGTGAAGGCCGGTGCCGTGCAGGTGCGCTTCAACGGCCTCGACGAGCCCGTGGTCGACGACGCGCCGGACTTCAAGAAGTCCCTCGATCTCGACCACGCCAACAATGGTGAGGTGATGATCGCCTACGCGATGAACGGCGAGCAGCTCCCGCTGCTCAACGGTTTCCCGCTCCGGCTCGTGGTGCCGGGCTGGTACTCAACCTACTGGGTCAAGATGCTGTCCGACATCGAGGTGCTGGACAAGCCCGACGAACAATATTGGATGAAGACCGCCTACCGTATTCCCGACGTGCCGGGTGCTAACATCAAGCCCGGGCAGACAGGGTTCAAGACAGTGCCGATTAACAGGATGGTGCCGCGCTCGTTCGTCACCAACCTGACCGACGG
The DNA here is from genome assembly GCF_001422885.1 of Methylobacterium sp. Leaf104. Taxonomy (GTDB): domain Bacteria; phylum Pseudomonadota; class Alphaproteobacteria; order Rhizobiales; family Beijerinckiaceae; genus Methylobacterium. The sequence continues at coordinate 86,238 of NZ_LMMZ01000041.1, forward strand.
CGCCAAGGTGGCGGCCGGAACGCCGGTGGCCATCCGCGGCATCGCGTTCGGCGGCGATTGTGGGGTGAAGGCGGTCGAGTTCTCCGGCGACGGCGGGGCGACGTGGTTCCCGGCGCAACTCGGTGCCGACGAGGGCCCCTACAGCTTCCGCCGCTTCGACGGCAGCCTGCCGGCGCTGGCCGCCGGGACCCACACGGTCAGGGTCCGCTGCACCAATACCAAGGGCGTCGCGCAAGGCATGGACCGAGTCTGGAACGCCAACGGCTTCATGCAGAACGGCATCGAGACCGTGTCCTTCCAGGCCGCTTGAGGAGAACAGCCATGAACACAATTCGCCCTGCGGCCCTCATCGCCGCGCTCATCCTGTCTCCCCTGGTGGCGCTCGCGGCGCCTGCTCCCGAGCCGATGCGCTTCAGTTCGCAATCGATCGAATTTCCGACGTCCGACCGGATCTTTCCGGACGGGCCGGGAGCCGAGGCGGTCAATAACAATTGCCTCGCCTGCCACTCGGCCGGGATGGTGCTGACCCAGCCCAAGCTCACGAAGGCGCAGTGGACCGAGACCGTGAACAAGATGGTCCACGTCTACAAAGCGCCGGTCGATCAGGCCGATGTGCAGACCATCGTCGATTACCTCACGGCGTTGAAGCCCACGCCCTGAACCCTCGAATCCCGAGGCCGCCGTGCTTTTTTCGCCGGCCTCGGGGAATAGACCGCCCTCGCTGGCATCTCCCTAAGGCGATGCACGGCCTGACCGGTCCCGCACGACGCAATCCGATTTCGAACTCGCCCGCACGGCCGGCCCCAGGCCGTCGAACGAGGGCGCATGCCCGAGAGACACGCTTCATGACCCACGTCCGTACCAGCCTCCGCGCCCTCCTCGCCGGAGCTGCCTTGCTCCTCACCCAGAACCAACCTGGATTCGCCGCCGGCTTCGACGGCGCAATCAAGAACAACGCGCTCGCCCTGAACGCCGCCGGCACGGTCGCCGCGGTGTCGAACAGCGAGGAGAGCGCCGTCATCGTCTACGACGTCGCCAAGGGCACGGTGCTCCGCCGCCTCGACGGCTTCGTCACGCCGCGCAACATCGTGTTCGCGCCGGACGGCGCCCGCTTCTACGTCTCCGACAGCGGCACGGGCCGGATCACGGTCTACGAGACCGGCACCGGCAAAGAAGCCGGCGTTCTTGCCGCGGGCCCCGGTGCGTTCGGCACGGTGCTCTCGGCCGACGGGACAAAGCTCTACGTCAACAACGAGGCCGCGAGCACGCTGACCGTGTTCGACACCAAGACCATGCTCGCAGTCGCCGTGATCCCCGGCTTTGCGCAGCCGCGCCAAGGCGTGAAGCTGTCGCCGGACGGCAAGACCGTGTTCGTGACGAACTTCCTCGGCGACAAGATCACGTTGGTCGACACCGCCACCAACAAGATCACCAGCGAGATCGCCGGGTTCGACAAGCTGCGCGCCATCTCGATCACCAAGGACGGCAAGACGCTGTTTGCCGCCAACAGCGGCCGCAACACCGTCAGTGTGGTCGATGTCGCCGCCCGCAAGGTCACGTCAGAAGTCGCGGTGGGCAAGGACCCCTACGGTGCCGCGCTGACCCCGGACGGGCGCTTCGTCTATTCGGGCAACCTCAAGGACAACTCGCTCTCGGTGATCGACACCGACACGCTCAAGGTCGTCGCCACGGTGACCGGGCTGAACGAGCCGCGCCAGGCGATCGCATTCTCCAGTGACAACGCCCACGCGTACGTCCTCAACCGCGACCTCAGCGTGGCCGTGGTCGACCGCGCGAAGAACGCGGTGGTTTCGACGATGAAGCCGTGAAGCGTCGCGCGCCGGGTGCCTTTCGGCGCCCGGCGCGTTCTCGATCTCGACACGTCGCGAACGCAGGACAAAGACCCCATGCTCGGCCTGTTCCAGCGCAAGGACCGCCTCATCGTCCACGGAAAGACGCCCTACAACGCCGAGCCGCCGCTCGATCGCCTGCGGGCCGCCTTCCTGACTGATCAAGCCGACTTCTACGTCCGCAGCCACGGCGACATCCCGGACCTCGACGCCGACGGCTACCGCCTGACCGTCGACGGGATGGTCGCGACGCCCCTCGACCTCTCCCTCGCCGATCTCAAAGAACGCTTCGCGCCCGTCACCGTGACGGCGGTGATGCAATGCGCCGGCAACCGCCGGGCCGACATGCTGGCGGTGGCCCCGGTCTCCGGCGACCCGTGGGCGCCCGGCGCCATCGGTAATGCGGAATGGACCGGCGTGCGGCTCGCCGACGTGCTGCGCGCGGCCGGCATCAAAGCGGATGATGAGCGCCACGTCGCCTTCGAGAGCCACGACCGGATCGCGGACACGGACACGCGCTTCGGCGCCTCGATCCCGCTCGCCAAGGCGCTGGCGCCCGAGACGCTGCTTGCCTTCGCGATGAACGGCGAGCCTCTCGCCCCCGAGCACGGCCATCCGTTACGCGTGGTGGTGCCGGGCTTTGCCGGCATCCGCAGCCCGAAATGGCTCGCCCGGATCACGGTGCAGGACCGGCCCTCCGACAACCCGATGCAGGCCGACGACTACAAGCTGTTTCCGCCCGACGTGACGGCCGAGACCGCCGACCCGGCCCACGGCATCACCATCGAGGCGATGCCGTTGAACAGCGCGATCTGCGAGCCCGCCCGCGGCGCTGCGTTGAAGGCCGGCCGGCACGCGATCCGCGGCTACGCCATCGCCAGCGACCGCGCGGTCGCCCGCGTCGACGTCTCGACGGATGGCGGCCGCAGCTGGGCGCAAGCCCGGATCAAGCGCGATGCCGACGCGCCCTACGCCTGGACGTTCTGGGAGATCGAGCGCGAACTGACCGCGGGCGAGCACGAGCTCGCGGTGCGGGCCTGGGATTCCGCCGGCCAGACCCAGCCGGCCGCCCCCGACGACACCTGGAACTACAAGGGTTACCTCAGCGCCGCCTGGCACCGGGTGCGAGTGACGGTGGCCTGACCCTCACGCCCAGAGCAGGGCGGTGGCCGCGAGGCCGGAGATCGCGATGAGCAGGGCCGCAATCCCGACGGTGAGGAGGCGCGGCATCATCGGGATCTCGGAATGGGCGAGCCGTGCCCGGATCGCCCGGTCCCGCCACACGGCGCCGGCGAATGAGGCGAGCGCGCAGCCGATCAGCGTCAGCGACAATACCTTCAGCGGCCAGACCGCGAGCACCTCCCGCAGGAAGCGCTGCGCGGCGAGGCCGACGCCTAGGAACGCGAGCCCGGTGCGAAGCCACGCCACGAAGGTGCGTTCGGCCGCTAGAACCGTCCGATCCTCGGCGAGTCTCACCCGGGGATCGTCGGGGGGCACGGGTTTCGCGAGCTCGCTCATCCGGCATTCGCTGTCGCGATCAGGTCGAGAAGCGCGTCGGCGGCCCGGCTGCGGTAGCGCTCCTTGTGGCGCAGCACCCGGAACGGCCGGCTCGGTAAGTCGAACGCCGCCCGGACCAGGGTCCCGGCCCGAAGCGCGGCGGCGACCACGGTCTCGGACAGGACGGCGGCCCCGCCCCCGGCCTCGACGGCGGCGCGGACCGCCTCGTTAGAGGGCAGTTCGAGCGTGACCCGAAGCTGGGCGGCTGCGAGGCCGGCCGCACCCAGGGCCGCCTCGAAGGCCGAGCGGGTTCCCGATCCCGCCTCGCGCAGCACCCAATCGACCCCGGCGAGGTTTTCGGGTTCGAGGTGGGTCGCCTCGGCGAAGGCATGGCCAGGGGCGACCACGAGGACCAGTTGGTCCTGCGCGATGGTCGTGCTCGCGAGCGTCGGGTCGTCCAGCGCCCCCTCGACAAAGCCGAGTTCGGCCTGCCCCGCGCGCACCGCGTCGGCGGCGTCGGTGGTGTTGCCCACCGCCAACCGGATGGCGATCTCAGGGTAGGCCCGGCGGAAGGCGACGAGGTGGCGCGGCAGCCAGTCGCTGGCGATGGTCTGGCTGGCATAGAGGGCCAGCGTCCCGCGTCGCATGCCACTGAGGTCGGCGAGCACCAGTTCGGCGGCCTCGGCCCGGGCGAGTACGGCGCGGGCCTCGACGAGGAACACGCGTCCCGCCTCGGTCAGCTCGATCCCGCGGCCGACCCGGTGAAACAGCTTGGTGGCGTGCCGCCCCTCGATGTTGGCGATCGCCGTGCTGACTGCCGACTGGACGAGGTTCAGCGCCTCTGCAGCCCGGGTCACGTGCTGCCGCTCCGCCACGGCCACGAAGATGCGGAGTTGGTCGAGGGTCATGGTTGCCGCGGCGGAACCGGCAATCCACGGACCTGCGCGTCAACCGCCTGCGCGACGGTCAACAGCCGCGCCTCGTCGGTGCGACCCGTCACGACGTAGGACATGCCGCCATCGACCCAGGAGAAGGCAGCGACATCGCCCTCGCGGGCGAAGCGGAACACCGTGCGGCCATCCGCATCGCCCACGCGGCTGTAGAGCGTCAGCCGGGTGCCGTGATCGTCATCGTACATCAGCATCGCGGCGGATTCGGAACCCGCCGGCAGCAGCCGGCCGCCCATCAGGCGGAAGCCGTAGGCCGTGAGGTCGGGGGTGGTCACCGCCCGGCCGAGGCGCTTCGAGAGCCACGTCACGAGGTGCGGCTTCTCGTCGGCGCGCACCTCCACCGGATGCACCGCCTCGACCACGTAGGTGCGGAAGGCCGCCACTGCGTCGTCGGTCGCCGGCTCGGTTCGCGCGAGCGTGACCGTGGGTACCTGCCGCACGGCATGGCCGAACCAGCCGGCGGCACCGCCGACCGCGAGGCAGAGCACGGCCGCAGCCGCGACCGGAAGCCAGCGCCCGGTTATCGGGCGATGTCGCGAGCGGATATTGGCGACCCTGAGCCGCGCCGGGATCGCCTCCTCGGCGATCGGCGCGAGGCGGGCACGCAAGCGCTCGCGCAAGGCGCGATCCGCCGAGACCTCGGCCGCCCGCGCGGGATTTCCCCTGAGCCATGCCTCGACCAGCGCCTGCCGCTCCGGTTCCAGACGACCGTCGATCAGGCCGTGCAGGTCGTCCTCGCCGACCGGGCGCGGATCCCCGCTCATTTTACCCTCCTCAACAAGCCGGTTCGGCCCGTTTCCAGAAAACTTCGCATCCGCTCCCGGGCTCGGCTTAACCGCGACATCACCGTGCCGAGCGGTACTCCGAGCACCTGGGCCGCTTCCGCATAAGACAGATCCTCAACCGCGACGAGCAGCAGCACCGAGCGCTGCTCCTCGGGCAGCGCATCGAGCCCGGTGAGCACGTCACGGGCTCCCATAGCGGTCTCGGGGTCGGCACCCGGATCAGGCACCTGCTCCAAAGCCTCCGCGCCGAGATCGACGCCGCGCCGGCCCCGGCGTCGAACAGTGCCGAGGAACAGGTTGCGCTCGATCGTGAACAGCCAGGCCCGCAGGTCGCCGTCGCGGCGGCGTCCGGACCAGCCGGACAACGCCCGCTCCAAAGTGTCCTGGACGAGGTCGTCCGCCGCTTCGCGGTCCCGTAACAGCGCGACGGCGTAGCGCCGCAACGCTGGGATCTGCGGTTCGATGAGGGCAGCGATCTCGTCCACGAGGCTTTACCGATCAGGGCTTGGCGATGTGCCATGCACCGTTGAGGAATCCGTCGCCGGTGATGTCGCCGGGCTTCGTATCCTTGGCGAAGGTGTAGAGCGGCTTGCCCTTATAGGCCCACTGCATCGTGCCGTCGTCCCGCGTCACCATCGTCCAGTCGCCACTAGCAGCCGAGCCGGGCGCCGCCATCAGGGCGGGCCAGTTGGCGGCGCAGGGGCCGTTGCACATCGACTTGCCGCCCATGTCCTTGTCGAAGGTGTAGAGGGTCATGCTCTTGGCATCGACGAGCGCCGGCCCCTTGGCAGTCTCGGCCGTCATCGCAGGCGCAGCGGCCTGGGCGGCGACGGCGGAGAAGGCGAAGGCCGCAAAGGCGGCGCGGATCAGCATGGTGCGCATGAGTGAGGTCTCCGGCGGTCGACCATGACCGCATTGGGAGAGATGCCGAACGGGCGCGTCTATTCCACTGACATTTGGAAAAGATCGATCACATCGGCAGGGCCGCGAATTCGTCCCCGGCCAGGGAATAAAACCGTTTCCCCGGCATCTCTCCCCTCGACAACGAACAGGGAGGACGGCTCATGCGCGGAGCATTGGGATTTGCGCTCACGGCCGCCGTGATGGCCGGCGGCCTCGTCGGCGGCCGGATGATGATGCCCCCGACGCTGGCCGCTGCCGAGCCGCCGGCCGTCGTCTCCGCGTCCTTCGACGCGGTGATGGCGCAGTCGATGACGCGGATGCATGCCGACATGATGGTCCCGCCCTCGGGCGATCCGGACCGCGACTTCGCCGCGATGATGATCCCGCACCACGAGGGCGCGATCGCGATGGCCCAGGCGGAGCTGCTCTACGGCAAGGATCCGGTCCTGCGCCGCCTCGCGCAGGGGATCATCGTCGAACAGGGCCAGGAGATCGCGGTGATGCGCCGGGCGCTCGCCGATCTCCCTCCCGCGCCGGATTCGTCCGCCGCAGCCGCCCACCTTCACCACCATGGCACGGCCCCTGCCGCCGAGATGCCTTCGGAGATCTGCCGATGAAGACCGCCCTCACCCTCCTCGCGCTCGCGCTGCTCTCCGGCTCGGCTCTCGCCGGGCAGGCCCCGGGCGCAGCCTCCGCACCGGACGTGCCGGTCAGCGGCAGGGACCGGTTCTACACCTCGGACCAGTTCTCCAACACGGTCTCGGTGGTCGATCCCGCCGCCAACGTCCTGCTCGGCGTGATCCGGCTCGGCGACCCGACGCCGATGAACCTGAGCCCGCTCTATCGCGGCCAGCTCCTCGTCCACGGCATGGGCTTCTCGCCCGACCACAGGACGCTGCTCGCGGTCTCGATCGGTTCGAACTCCGTGAGCTTCATCGACACGGCGACCAACACGGTCCGCCACACGGCCTATGTCGGCCGCGCGCCGCACGAGGCCTTCTTCACGCCGGACGGCCGGGAGGCCTGGGTGAGCGTGCGCGGCGAGGACTACATCGCCGTACTCGATGCCGCGACCGCCAAGGAGACGCGCCGGATCACCGTGCCGAACGGGCCCGGCATGACGATCTTCTCGCCGGACGGCGCCTACGGCTATGTCTGCTCCAGCTTCAGCCCCGAGACGGTGGTGATCGACACGAAGACCCACACCATCGTCGGGCGCGTGAAGCAGGAGAGCCCGTTCTGCCCCGACATCGCCGCGACACCGGACGGCAAGCAGGTGTGGTTGACCCTCAAGGATGTCGGCCGGACCCAGGTGTTCTCTGCGACGCCGCCCTTCGCGCCGCTGAAGACCATCGAGACCGGGCCGATCACCAACCACGTCAACATCGTCTCGACCAAGGCCGGCCAGTTCGCCTACGTGACGATCGGCGGCCTGAACCAGGTCAAGGTGTTCCGCACCGACGACTTCACCCAGGTCGCCACCATCCCGACCGGCGCCCTGCCGCACGGGCTCTGGCCCTCGGGCGACGGCAGCCGCGTCTATGTCGGCCTAGAGAACGCCGACAAGGCGGCGGTGATCGACACCGCATCGAACACCGTGATCGCCGAGGTTCCGATCGGCCAGGGGCCGCAGGGCGTGGCCTACGTCCCGAACGCCGTGCCGGAGGGGGACGGAAAGCAGAACCTCCAGCCGCTGGGCGCAGCCGGCAAGACCAGCGCGCTGACGCTCGCAGGCACCGATGGCAAGCCGGCGACGCAGGTGACCCTGTTCGACCAGGGCGTGCTGCAGACCCTGCAGGCCGCGGTCACGGGACTGGCGCCGAAGACGCCGTTCGTCCTGGCGCTCGCCGCCGATCCGAAGGGGGCCGCCGGCCTGGAGCCGCTCGCCGCCTTCATGACCAACCCGGCCGGCGCGGCCATCGTCAACGCCATCGGCCCGATCCGCCAGATCACCCGCACGGATGCCGGCGCGAGCCGGCGCTACCTCGTGGTGGTCTCGGGCAAGCCCGGTGAACTCGGCGGCGTCGTCCAGATGCAGACTGTGGATTGAACGGGCGGCCTCACGAGCGCGGGAAGCGGGAATCCGAGAGCATGCGTTCGCAGCGCGCGTCCGGCTGCAACGTCTGCTTTCGAGGCCGCCGTTAGATTGCTCCTATGACCTAGTTGGGTCGGAGGCGGAACGTCCGCTTCAGGGCGAAGGGTCAGGGTCCGCTTCCCACCAGTTGCGACTTCGCAGGTGGGTACCAAGCGTCAGGTTCGGACCACTAGATCGGGACACGCCCCGACCGGCAGCTTCTCCAGCGTAGAGGAAGGTGCCGCGAAGAGGCGACGCGTCAGTCGAGTGCTTTCGACCAGCTCATCTCCTCCCCCCGTTACTCCTATCCAGTGTAACGCGGAAATTGCGAACTTTCAGGCTTCAGGGATCCAGCCCGAGACGGGCCGCCAGGGCCGCTGAGACGGCCTCCCGGCGGTAGATGACGGGGTTCTTCCCGGCTGCTAGGCCCCGCTTTGTGCGTGCCTTGAGCGCGGCCGCCGCCGCTAGGATGACCGCACCCGCGTCGATCGGGCTCGCGAGGCGGTACCCCTTGGGAGCGCCTGCAATGACGACCGCCAGCCCGTCGGCGATCGCGCGGTCGAGCGTCGCCGGATCCGGCGCGCCCGCCTCCGCTGCCCGGGCGCGGGAGGCAGCCTTGGCGGCGCGGTTGGCCTCGCGTGCACGGGCGGCCGAGAATGAGGGGCGGGGAGTGCTCATGGGCGGATGATGCCGTGACGAGGTGCAAGGCACCATGACATGTCACGCCCTCGACACCCTCTCGGCACGCCCTCGTGCGCACCTCGTGCTGAGCGCAGCATTTCCTCAGCATATTTTTGGGCGTTTCAGTTTTCCACATCGGCGATTCATCAAGAGCGAAATCCGCAATCACTCAGGACGCGTGCTGCAGCACCCCCGGAAACGGATCGTTCACCATGCCGTGTGGATCCCTTCGACTTCGGGTTGACGGGGAGTCCCGGCCAGGCGCGAATTGAGTCGTGAGATCGCCCCGCCCGGAGAGAAGCCGATGTCCCACGAGACCCGTTCCTTCACCGTCGACAGCTCCTTCCGCGTCGCGCAGGGCCTCGCCCTCGGGCACTCCGCCGTGGCGGGGGCCTTCGACGGCCTGCGCGAGTTCCAGCGCCAGCGCGACCTCGCCGACCTCGGCGCCGTCGAGGCCGTCGCCCGGGAGCTCCACCGCGTCCGCCGGCTACTCGCTGCCGCGCAGGCCGAGACCGCCGCCGCGCGCGCCGAGGTCGCCACCCTGGAGCGCGCCGTCGACGGCGAGCGCGCCCGTGCCGACCGGGCCGAGGCGAACCTCGCTCGCCTCGTCGAGGCCGTCCGCGACGGCCGCATCCGGGCACAGTAAAGCCCGCCGGGGCGATCCGGCGGGCTCGGTCGTCGGCAGGGTCCGAGGCGTCAGCGGCGGGGGCCAGCCGGGGCGCTCGCGTAGCACTCCTCCATCGTGAGGCCTGCCAAGGCCAGCTTGTCGACGAGGTCCATCTCCTGCGCGGGCGCCGCCGCCTCAGCCGCCGGCTTGTTCCTGTTGCCGCCCGAGGACGATCCGCCCTTGCCGGCCGCGCCGTCCTTGCCCGCCGCCGTCTGGATCGGGAGCGCAACGATCGCCGCGGGCGTGACGAGGCCGAGCTCGCACCGCATGCGGCCTTCGGGACCGCCAAGGACATGCTGCTCCAGGATCCGCGCCGGCGCGCGCCACGCCGCGAAAAGTTGCTCGCGCGTCAGCCTGTCGAGCCACGCGGCGATGAGCGGCGGCAGGGCGGGGATCGCCTCGTCGCTGGGCTTCGTGCCGACGACCCGGCGCCGGGCGTGCTCGCGGATGAGCAGGCCGAGGACGTACTGGCCGTCGTCGATCGGGGCCTCGTCGTCCCCATCCCGATCGGCGAGCGCCGCCGCGGCCATCACCGCCGCCGGGTTGGGCGGGCCCCCGAAACCCAACATCCGGAAGGGGGCCGACAGGGCGGCGGCGAGGGCGGCGAGCAGGGCGTAGAGGATGCGCACGGGGCAGGTCCTTCGATCTGAGGGTGACGGGGGGAGCTTCACGCCGCGGGCAGCAACCCACCAGCCGGGGCCTCCCGGCTCGTCGCCGACGCGATGCCGAGGGCGCGGTAGGCGAGGTAGGGCGGCAGCTGCCGCCGATGCCCGTGCAGCAGCTGGAGGCCGTGCGCGGCCTCCAGCTCGCTGAGGCCGTCGCGCTCGGCCAAGGCGTGCCCGGTCCAGGAGGTCGCCTGCGAATAGCCGCGCCCGTTCTCCTCGGACGCCCAGTCCTCGTCGAGCTCGGCCAGGTACTTCAGGCCCTCGTGGACGGCGGCCCGGACGGCCGGGTCCTGGGCGCGGGCGAGCCAGTGCGGCATGGCCGGGCGGGCGAGGCGCGCCTCTGCACGCACCCTGTTGGCCTCAGCGGCCTCCAGCCACCGCTCGGCAATCCGCCCGCCGTACGCTGTCCAGGACGTCGCCGTCATCAGCTCACGCGCGGATGCCAGCTCCTTCCCCAGAGACCACAGCCGCTTCGCCACGAGGTCCTGCAAACGCTGGCGAATCGGTGCCGTCAGAACCTCGTCGGCCTCGGCCCGCTGTTCGGCCCGCCGGTCGGCCGCCCCGCGCCGGGCGCCCGCCTTGGCCAACGCCGCGTCGACGGCGGCCCTGAGCGCGGGCACGTCGACCTCGGCCTCGCTCGTCCACCAGCACGGCAGGAGCGTGCCGTCCGGCGAGCGGGCGTTCGCCTTGTCCGTCCAGCTGTAGCCGGCGCCGATCATCTCGGCGCGCGCCCCGCGATAGGCGTCCTGGAACGTCTGCGGGATGGCGTCGAGGACGTGGAGTAGGCGGGCGTTCCCGTAGCGCTGGCGCTCGCCGACCAGGCGCCAGGGCAGGTCTTCGAAATCCAACGGGGGAGCAGTCAACCAGGGCATGGGCGTGTCCACAGGATAAAATAGCTAACGCAGACTAATACGCAGCATAGTCATTTTCAATGGCGATATTGACATAAAGGTGCAGCTAATGCATATTGATCTGCGTTCACAAGGAGCCTCCCCGGTGCCCCGCCCCCCATGCCCCTCCATCCCCACAACTGGTCGCCCGACCTCGTCGAGCGCGTCAAAGCCGCTTGGCTCGCCGGCGCGTCGGCCGGCGTCATCTCGGCCGCCCTCGCCGCCGACGGCGTCCACCGTTCCGCTTCCTCGTTCATCGGCAGGATGCGCCGCGAGGGCTGCAGCTTCCTGGGCCCCGGCACCGGCAGGACCCGCCTTGCACGTAATCCCCACGAGGGCCCGCGGAAGGCCCCGAAGGCCGTCGTGGTTAAGGCCGCGCCGCCGCCCCCGCCGGCCCCGCGTTTCACCCCCCGCCCGAAGGCCTCCGACGTCGCCCTGCCGGAGAGCCGGCGGGTCGCGATCCTCGATGTCAGGGACGGCATGTGCCGCTGGATCGCCGGGGACCCGCGCCGGGACGCGCCGGCTTGCGGGCACCCCACCGATCTCGGCTCGCCCTACTGCCCGGGGCACCGCTGCATCGGCACCGTCGCCGCCCGGTCGCGCGGCGTGCCGTACATCCCGATGAGGAGGGCGGCATGACGAGCTGGTCGAGCCTCGCGCAGGACTATCAGCACGCCCTCGGCGAGGACGGGGGCCGGATCCCGCGCCGACGTTCGCGGACCGGGGCGTCATGAGGCGGCACACCGCCCGCAGGCCGGGCCCCTGCGAGCGCTGCCCCATCGGCCGCGGCGTGCAGCCGGGCGAGCGGTACCTCGTTCACGTCGGCCTCGACGAGGACCACCGCGACTTCTTCTACGCCCGCCACTGCGAGGCGATGCCCGATGCCTGCCGGGCCGCGATGCCCCGGGGCGAGGACCCGCACTGCGCCGCCGTGACGTACGGCCCCGACGAAATCCCCTTCTAGGAGACAGCCCATGGTCGACGTCCGTGCATTCTTCGCCCTCTCTGGGCCGCCTGACATTCCCGACGTCCTGAGTCCCGATCGCCCGATCCTGCACCCAGAGGCATTCGATCTCGGCCTGGAGCAGGGCACGAGCGATAGCGACGGCACCTCTCATCAAACGTGGCTCGGGCACGTCTGCACGAAGGTCGCAGCCTGCTTCGGTGGAGACACCCTCGGGCGGGAATGGATCGTCCTGCGCGTGTGGGCCGGGCATAGGTTCGTGCCGGTGGGCCATGAGGCCCCGCACCAGACTGCGCAGGGGTGGCGGCACGCCGGCTGCCTGGTTCACCACGCCATGAAGGTCAGGCAGGTAGAGCAGGTCGTCGGCGATGACGGCGAGCCGCAGTGGCGGCTCCTCTCGCGCGATCCGATCTTCGTCATCGAAGACCAGCCTCTCCGGGCTATCCGGGTGCGTGGCCTCCCACCGGCCGAGCAGTCCAGGCGTTATGCCCTGGAGAAGCGCCGCGAGAAGCTCCGGCTCAGGCTGCTCCAGAGGGGCGGATTTTGATGCCCTACCTCGATTCCGAGATCGTGACGCTGCGGGACGGCACCGCCTTCGCCGTCTACGAGGGCGACGGCGCGCCCATCGTCGCAACGCGCGTCGGTGACCCCGCCCTACCGCAGGGCCTCGCTGCCTACGGCATCGGCTACGGCCGCGCCGGCGAGGCGACGGTCCTCCACCGGGGGATGCCCGCCGAGACCATCCGCGAGTTCTGCCGTGCGCACGGCGGCGTCCAGTCGGCGGGCGCGGCCGCGCTGGAGATCCTGCGGCGGATGACGCCCGCACCTCCGCCGGCGCCCCTGCCGGTGTTCGCTCCTATGGACCGGGCGCCGCGGCCTACCGGCCCGGGCAGCCGCAAGGCCCGGGCCGCCGCGCAGCTGGCGGCGTACCACGCGGCCGTCCCGAGCGCGGCCCCGGTGTGGCGCGTGCCTAACGTCACGAGGCCTGCCGAACCCATGCCCCCTGACCTCGCAGCCACCCCGTCGCAGGAGTGATCCGATGCCCTACCGCGAACGCCCGATGAGGCCCCTCCTTCTCCCGATACACCCGGAAACTCAGCTCACGGCGGACCCCGGCCTCACCGTCGAGAGCCGCCGGTTCACGGACGTACTGACCCTGCAGGAGAGCTTACTCTGGCAGACCGCGCCCCTCACTCGGGACGGGCGCGCCGAGGTGGTCGGGGCGTTCCGAGAGGGGTGGCTCGTCCGGCGGCCCAGCGTGAACCCGCCGTTCGAGATCGTACTCCGGCAAGATGGCGGGCCCGAACCCTGCGCAATCGTCCTCATGTTGCGGTCGCACACGATGTACGGCCGCCTGGTGTCGGCCGTGCCGGAGCACATTCCTTTGGAGCACGGGGACCGCTCCGTCATCGTGACGGCCGATCGCGTCATCGCTGTCCGTGGCGCGAACGAGGCCCGCGCATTTGGGTATCTCGCCAACCTCCTGGTCGGCACGCACTGGTCTCCACGCCGGCGAGCGCGGCCGATACCCGCCGAGGACGCCGATGCCCTGAGGCTGCTGTGATGTCTTGACAGATGGTTAACCAAGTCCCCATAATGGGGACCTGGAGCAGGCACTGACCTCTCCTCGCACGATGGGAAACCACGCCATGACGAAATCCGAAATCCTCTCCGCCGTCTCGCGCATCAAGCGCGCCCCGAACGTCACCCTCCTCATGCGCGCGGTCGATGCTGTGCTCGGCAGCAACGCCATGGGCATCGCCCGCATCGGCGCGCGGTGGGAGGTCTCCGAGGGCGGGTTCGCCATCTACCAGGCCGACTTCGCCACGGTGCGCCGGCGCCTCGCCAGCTACGTCATGGATGCCTGCTCCTGCGATGAGGCGGATGAGCCCGCTGAGCAGACCGCTGCCGTGGTTTCCCAGCCGACCCAGATCCAGCAGGCCTGCGCCGCCCCCCGCGTCGCCATGAGGCTCGTGCGGACCGTCACCACGCACGGCATCGTCGCCGTCAGCGTCGGCCCCTGCCCGGAGTTCCCGGACCATGGTCGCGACGAGTACCGCGTCACGACCGATGGCGATGTCGTCCGCACCCGGTACGTGCTGGCCAACGATCACTACAGCTGGAGCAGCCCCGGAGCCCGTCCGTTCATCACCCCCAACCGCAGCCCGGTGACGGCGCGCCGCACGATTGATGCGGTGGCCGAGTGCCTCGCCGCCGCGCCGGCTATGACCACCCAGCCATGCCAGCAGCAGCAAGCCCGCGACAGGCGCAGTCCAACCCGGGCCGCTCCCACTCAGTCGAGCTTCGACGCCGCCACCGTCGCTCAGGGTGACAGTGTATCGCGCCTCCTCGACGGGCTTCTGCGCGAGGACGCGCCCGGAGATCTCGCTCAGGCGCTCGTCACGGTCCACGCCGCATCGGCGCACCTCAACTCGGCCAATGTTGCGTACACGGCGTCGCCGTCGAAGGCATCGCTCGCCTCGCAGTGGCGGGCGCGCTTCATGCACCTGCAGGCGTTGCGCCACTACGACGTCCTGCTGGAGATCGATGCCATCGGCCATCTCCAGATGGGCTACGGCCTGAGGCCGTGCCTCGAAGGGATCGCGGTCCTGCAGGGCGACGAGATGCTCTTCCACGTCCCCCTCGGGACTGAGCGGCGGGGTATCGAGACCGCGCTCCGGATCTACGCCGACGCCTTCTCGGCCGGCCGTGAGGCCGGACGCGCCGCCGCCATGGCCGACTTCCGCGCCTTCATCGGAGAACCCGCGTGACCCGCCGCATCACGCCCGAGACCCTCGCCGAGGTGGGGACATTCCTCCTCGGGCCCGAGTGGCGCCGGCCGCTCGCCGCCCTGCTCGGTCCCCTCCATCCGGAAGGGGCCCGCCCTTCGCTCGATCCCCGACTGCCCGCCCGGTGGGCGACCGGCGAACGCGAGATCCCCGTGTGGGTCGGGGACGCCCTCATCCAGATCCTGGACGAGCAGAGCGAAACCGCCAGGGCTCTGGCCAACCGTCTGAAGGGGGAATGACCATGGCGCGCGATTGGGACTGGTTCGAGCCCCGCGAGAGGGACGACTACGAGCAGGAGTACGGCTTCGTCTGCGCATGGTGCGTCGAGGTCTGCGACGACCACGAAGCCATCGTGCTGACGCGCCATCCGGAGATGCCGACCGTCTGCATCAACTGCGCCTGCAGGGGAGGAGAGTGACAATGGAACCCGCCCACGCCGCCTTCCTCGACGCCTGGCGCGCGCAGGAATTCCACGTCCCCCTGGGGCCCTGGCCGCGCCCGGCCCCCCCGAAACCCGTCCTGCCGGGCCCCATCCAGCTGCCCCTCTTCGATATGGACGGAGATCCGGAAGCGCCGCCCGCCTCGCCCCCGCTGCCGAGCGCTCTCCTGACGGCCCTCATCGACGACGCCGGTGTCGGGCGCCGGCGCCCCCGGGACATCGCGATCGTCGAGGCCGCGATCGCCGCGAGCATCCCGGCCGACGTGCCGACGTTCGCCGATGAGATCCTTTCGGCCCGCCGGGATGGCGAGGACCTCGTCTCGCGCGTGCGCCTGTTCGACGGTGGCACCATCATCCTCAACGTCGTCTGCGGGCCCGAGCCCACCGTGCGCGAGTGGGAGGCCGAGGGCGACCAGCGCGCGTTCCACTACGCTGACGGCGCGTGGGTCCGATTCGACGAGGCGGTGACCCCGCCGCCGGCTAAGGCGTAGCCGTCCCCCGCAGACGTCGCGTATGTCGAGGCCGCGATCCAGGCCATCCTGCCCAAAGGTGTGCCGACCTACGTCACGGAGGTCCTCAGCGTCGGCCGCGTGAACAGGTCTAAGCGGAGGCTTGTCGAGATCGTCCTCTGGGACGGCGGGATCGGACGCCTGGAGATCTCCGGCGAACCGGGCGCCCATGGGTACCACTGGAAAACCACCGGCGGCGACGCTCGCCCCTTCCACTGGGACGAGGCGGCGAGGTGCTGGGCCCGCGTCGACGAGCCGGACGGCTGAGGGCGATCTTCCCGATCGGGTATCCCGATTTGGGTCATCTCGTAACCCATTAAAATGGCGTGACTATTTCGGTGTTTCAAATCGGGATGCCCGATCGGGAAGATCCTTACGCGGCGAGGTCGACCGGTTTGGCGTCCTCCTCGACGTCGGCCGTCGCCTTCGCGCGCTTCCCCTTGCCGGCGAGTTCGCGCTCCCTGCGCCGGCGCGCCAGCTCGGCCCCGAGCTCGACGGCCGAGGGAAGGGCGGCCGCCGCGATCGCGGCCTGCTCGTCCGACCACGCGTGCCAGCGAGCCATCAGGGTTTGCTTGAGGTCCAGGCGATCGTCCTCGGTGTAGTGGCGCTCCAACACGTCGTCGCTGCGGATGCCCTCGTTGTGGTCGACGACCATTTTGACCGTGTCCCTCGGGATCCGGAACACGGACTGGCAGACCGTCGTCATGCCGCGGCGAAGGTCGTGCGGGGAGGCAACGACCCCCATGTCGAGCAGCCTGTGATTGATCGCGGCGTCGGATAGGTGCCCGTCGGAGGCGGCATCCTTCCGCGCGGCCCGGATCTGGGGGAACAGGTACTCGCTGCCGGCATCCCGCGCCCGCGCCATCTGCTGCTGGACGAGGTCCCACAGGGCAGGCGGCAAGGGCAGGGCATGCCTGTGCTTGTCGCCCCTCTTGGCCGCGGTCTTCCTGTGCGCCGGCCCCATCGACCAGACGCCCCAGCCCGGCACCTCGGCCCACGGGACGAAGTCCTCGACGAGGGACTCGACGATGGGACGGCGACGCTGGCCCGTCAGGACGAGGAGCTGCAAGGACGTGGCGACGGTCGGCTCCAGGACGCCGGCCCGGGCGATCGCGAGGACGCGCCCGATCTCGGCGGGCTTGGCCGTGTATCCGCCCGGCACCTTGCCGTTCGCGCGGGGCTTGTCGCCCGGCGTCCGCTCGGGCGCGCGCAGGCCCGGGATCCCGGCCTCGACGCCGCTGACCTTGCGGTGTTCGTGCCGGGCGAGGTAGCTCCACATCGGCCGCAGGACGGATGCGAGGTGCTCGGCGTGGCGCTCCCGGCCCGAGGCATGGATCGCATGCACGATCGTGGCGAGGTCCTCGATCGTGATGCGCTTCACCTTCCGGTCGGCGAACACCGCGAGCTCGGGCGAGTGGAGCAGCTTGCGATAGTCCGTGTGCGTGGCCGCCCGCCGGGTGCGCGCGACTTCGGTGAGGAATGCCGTGCGGGCCTCCTCCCACGTCCACTTGTGCGGGCCCCAGGAATCCAGGAACGCCTCGACCAGGGCCGGGTCCCTTGGGCCCTTCTCCGGCTTGGGAGGGAGCTTGCGCATCTGCCGCAGCTTGTCCCCGAGCCACTTCTCGTCCGGGAGCCCGAGCCCGTCGACAAGACGGCGCCGCGCCTCCGTGGCGATCGCGCGCGCCTCCACGAGCCGCAGCAGATCCGTCGAGCCGAGCGTCAACCTGTGGGTCTTGTGGCCGGTCTCGAACTTGAAGGCGAAGCGGACGCCCCTCGGCCCGACGCGCATGAGGAGCCCGGGGCAGCCGGCGTCGATGAGGTCGTACGCCTTCCCCTTGGGGACGGCGTCGGCGACGCCTTGCTTGACGAGGGCTTCGGTGAGCTTCACGGGCATGCGGCGTACTCGGGCGGATCTCGGGCGGAGGTTTTCGGGCGGATCGCCGCCCGGGTTCTCCGCCATCCCTATCGCCAACCCGTTGCCAAAGCCTTGATCGGACATGCTAAAAGCCTGGGCTCCACCGGTTTCATGCCCGTGCCGATCCGCCCGAATGGACCCGAAAATGCTCCGTTACGAGGAATCATAATCCTTGTGTCGGGGGTTCAAATCCCTCCCTCGCTACCAAGAATTCAGCCTGCTAGGTCAGTGACTTAGCGGGCTTTTTCTTTTCTCCCGGCTGCGCGACGAGTTCGACGGAGCCCCGCGTCCTCGCGCGCCAGATCTCTTATCTTCCCGGCCGGATCGACCTTCGGACCGCCGTACTCCTCGACGCGAGCGGCCGCAGCTTGCTCGGAGACGTCCGCCGCCTTGCACGCGACCGCGATGCTCTTGCCTCGTGCCATCTGCACCTCGATCTGGCGCAACAGCCGCACGACCGGGTCCGCGCTCGGCCTCTGTCCTCACGTCCTCGCCAACTCCTCTGGTCCAGGTTGATCCTCTCAAGTTGATCCTCTCAATCAGATCGGTCCAAAGCCAGCCGGTGAGGTCACCCTGGCGGGGAGGGCCGACGTCCGCCGCTCGGCGATCCCATACGAGCGACGTGCCGACCTCGATCGCGCCCTCACGACACTCGCCTGCGCAGGCAGCGGCCGCAAACAGGCGAAACGGTTCCGTCCCTGGCTCTCAGGCTTCGGCATCGAGCAGGCCGGCGGCGAGGCAGCGAAATGCCTCAACTGCTTTGGGCAGGACGATATGGGGCGCCTCGGAGGCCGCGACCCACAAGGCCGCGTTGAGAGCGGCTCCGTTGATCAGGCGGGCGGCCGCCTCCGCGTCCACGGAGCGCACCGTTCCGGCATCGATCAGGGCCTGTATCGTCGCCGTCGTGGTACGCAGGCAGGCGCTCTGGCCCGGCCATCGGGACGGGTCGCCGAGGACAGCCGGGCCGTCCCGCAGCATGATCCGCTGGATCTCCGGCTCGAGCGCCAACCCGATATAGGCGACACCCTCCGCCAGGAAGCCGAGCCAGGGGGTCTCGGCCGTCCCCCCTGCGGCGGACGCCTTGGCCGCCATCTCCGCGTCGAGCTGTTCGATCACCGCCGCGAGCAGCCCCTTCTTGCCGCCGAAGTTGTGATAGAGCGCCCCGCGCGTCAGTCCGGCGGCTTCCGTCAGCTCATCCATGGAGGCCTCCGCGTACCCCACCTGCGCGAAGGCCTTGCGCGCGGCCCGGATGAGCTTGACGCGGGTCTCCTCCATCATCTGCGCCCGTCGATGAGCCGCCATCGATCTCCCCACACCCCATCCAGTCCGCCCGGCGGTTGACATACGGAGCGTATGTGGCCACCTTTCCGCATACGGAGCGTATATGAAAAGCGCTCCGCCGTCCGGCCTCGTTTCCGGATGACACGGAGAAAAGGCAGACCATGGCACAGCACGATGCGATCTTCCCGCCCGGCCGCCAAGCTCTCTACGAGAAGCATCGCTACTCCGCGGCGATCCGCTCCGGCGACCTGCTCTTCGTGTCCGGCCAAGTCGGCAACCGCGAGGACGGTTCGCCCGAGCCGGACTTCGCAAAGCAGGTGCAGCTCGCCTTCGACCGGCTGAATGCGGTGCTGGACGCCGCGGGTGCCAGCTTCGACGACGTGGTGGACGTGACCACCTTCCACACCGACCCGGACAAGCAGTTCGAGACGGTGATGGCGGTGCGGGATCGCGCGATCGGTCCGGCGCCCTATCCCAACTGGACGGCGGTGGGCGTGACCTGGCTGGCCGGCTTCGACTTCGAGATCAAGGCCATCGCCCGCATCCCCGCCCGAGCCGATCGCGGCGAAGGCCGCGGATCGCGATGATCAGCCAACCGGGCGGGTTTTCCCGCTTCCGGCGAAGGCATCGAGGGAAACCCGCGCGACTTCGCGCAGCGCCTCCCGGTTCGCGCCGGACGACGCGATGACGCCCATGCCGGAGGCCACCGTCGACAGGAAGCGCGCCAGCGCCACGGGGTCAGCATCGGCCGGGAGATCGCCGTCCGCCTTCGCCTGGACGAAGCGACCGAGAAGCTCCGTTTCGGTCTGAGCTCGCCGGGATGCCAGCTCGAAGGGGATGTTCTCCGAACCGGCCCCGCAGGCGAGCCCGCCCTGCACCAGGAGGCAGCCGGGCGGATTGGCCGGGTCGGTGTGGCTCTCGGCGATGCTGCTCAGGAACCGCTCGGCCACATCGCGCGCCGTCGGGCCGGCGAGGACGTAGTGCATGTGCGCGGACCGGCGCAGCGCATAGCGATCGAGCGCGGCTTTCAGCAGGCCTTCCTTGCTGCCGAAGGCCGCATAGAGGCTCGGTGCCTTGATGCCCATCGCCTTCGTCAGCATCGAGAGGCTCGCACCGTCGTAGCCGTGCCGCCAGAACACCTCCATCGCCTCGTCGAGGGCTTTGTCCATGTCGAAGGACCGGGGCCGCCCCATCACCATTGTCCGCTGGCTCCAACTTTTATATCGAGTGATAGATAAGTCTCTTGACGTCCGGCGTCCATGCCGACATGTGTAACATCCTCTACAGATGTCGGAGCCGGCCGTGAACCCTGCGCCTCGTTCTTTCCCGACCCGTCCTGGCCTCCGGCGCAGCCTCGCGGCCGGTGTCGCCCTCGCCCTGCTGGCAGGCGCTTCCGTGCAACTCCTGCCATCCCTGACGCCGCGCGGTACGGAGGCGGTCGCCGCCCCGGCGCCCGGCGAGCAGGCGATGCCGGTACCCGTCGCAACCGTCGCGTCCCGGGCGGTGGTTCTCTGGGACGAGTTCTCCGGCCGCCTGGAAGCCGTCGATAGGGTCGACGTTCGGGCACGGGTCGGCGGCGCGATCCAGGCGACGCACTTCACCGAGGGCGAGCTCGTCAAGCCCGGCGACCTGCTGGTGACCATCGACCCCGCGCCCTACGCCGCCGAGGTTCAGCGACTGGAGGCGCAGGTCGCCGGCGCCGAGGCCCGTGTCGCCCTGACCGCGAGCGACCTGGAGCGCGGGCAGAGGCTGTCGGGCCAACAGATCGTCACGGCGCGCGACCTCGACGTCCGGGCCAACGCCTTCAAGGAAGCGAAGGCCAGCCTCGATGCGGCGAAGGCGACGCTGGACGCCGCCCGGCTCAACCTGGGCTACACGGAGGTGAGGGCTGCGGTCGGCGGACGCGTCGGGCGCCGAGAGATCACGCCGGGCAACCTCGTCGCCACCGGCGCGGGCGCCGCCGTTCTGACGACGCTGGTTTCCGTCGATCCCGTCTATGCCAGCTTCGATGCGGACGAGACCGTCGTCCTCAAGGCGCTGGCCTCTCTCGCCGAGCCTTCGGGCAAGCGCGGCAGCCTCGAGCGCATTCCGGTCGAGATGCTCACCGCCGACGGCGCCCGAGCCCGCGGGCACCTCCAGTTCATCGACAACAAGGTCGATGCGCGCAGCGGCACCATCCGGGTCCGTGCGAGCTTCGGCAACGGCAACGGACACCTCATCCCCGGGCAGTTCGCCCGCATGCGCCTCGGCCAAGCCGCACCGGAACCGCTTCTGCTCGTGGACGAGCGGGCGGTCGGCACCGACCAGGACAAGAAGTTCGTGCTCGTGGTGGCAGCCGACGATCGGGCCGAGTTCCGCGCCGTCACCCTGGGGAGAGCGGTCGACGGACTGCGCGTCGTGACCGCCGGCCTGTCCGGCGGCGAGCGCATCGTCGTCAACGGCCTTCAGCGGCTCCGGCCCGGCATGCTCCTGCGGCCCGAGCCGGTCGCCATGGGCGCCCGGCCGCAGGATTCGGCAACGGCTCCGCGCCGACTCGCCCAGAACTGACGGGCGGCGCAGGCCGCTTTCCCCGATCGATCCTCTGCACGGCGGCCGCCTCGCGACCGCCCCCTCTCCCCGTGCGCCCAGGAGGGCGGCATGAACCTCTCGAAGTTCTTCATCGACCGGCCGATCTTCGCCGGTGTGCTCTCGGTGCTCATCTTCATCATGGGCCTGATCTCGCTCTTCGCGATGCCGATCTCCGAGTACCCGGACGTGGTGCCGCCCTCGGTGGTCGTGCGCGCGACCTTCCCGGGCGCGAATCCGAAGGTCATCGTCGAGACGGTGGCGACGCCGATCGAGGAGCAGATCAACGGCGTCGAGGGCATGCTCTACATGTCGAGCCAGGCCACCACCGACGGGATCATGACGCTCACCGTCACGTTCCGTTTGGGCACCGATCCCGACAAGGCCCAGCAACTGGTTCAGAACCGCGTCTCGCAGGCCGAGCCGCGCCTGCCGGCGATCGTGCGCCAGCTCGGCATCGTCACGGTGAAGTCCTCGCCGGACCTGACCATGGTCGTGCACCTCGTCTCGCCGAACGGGCGCTACGACATGACCTATCTTCGCAACTACGCGGTCCTGAACATCAAGGACCGGCTCGCCCGCCTCGACGGCGTCGGCCAGGTGCAGCTCTTCGGCTCCGGCGACTACTCGATGCGCATCTGGCTCGACCCGCAGAAGGTCGCCGAGCACGGTCTGTCGGCCGGCGATGTCGTGCGCGAGATCCAGGCCCAGAACGTGGAAGCGGCGGCCGGCGTCATCGGCGCCTCCCCGGCGATCCCGGGGCTCGACCTCCAGCTCTCGCTCAATGCCGAGGGTCGCCTGACCAGCGAGGAGCAGTTCGGCGACATCGTCGTCAAGACCGGCGAGGGCGGCGAGATCACCCGCCTGCGCGACGTGGCCCGGATCGAGCTCGGGGCGTCCGACTACGCCCTGCGCTCGCTGCTCGACAACAAGTCCGCGGTTGCCCTGCCGATCTCGCAGTCGCCCGGCTCGAACGCGATCCAGATCTCCGACGCGGTCCGCCAGACCATGGCGGAGATCAAGCGGAACATGCCCGAGGGCGTCGATTACGAGATCGTCTACGATCCGACGCAGTTCGTGCGCGCCTCCATCGAGGCCGTGATCCACACGCTGCTGGAGGCGATCGCGCTCGTCGTCGTCGTGGTGATCCTGTTCCTGCAGACCTGGCGGGCCTCGATCATTCCGCTCCTGGCGGTGCCGGTCTCGATCGTCGGCACCTTCGCGGTGATGCACGCCTTCGGCTTCTCCATCAACGCGCTGAGCCTGTTCGGCCTGGTGCTCGCCATCGGCATCGTCGTCGACGACGCCATCGTCGTGGTCGAGAACGTCGAACGCAACATCGAGAGCGGCCTGTCGCCCCGCGAGGCCAGCTACCAGGCCATGCGCGAGGTCTCCGGTCCGATCATCGCCATCGCCCTGGTGCTCGTGGCGGTGTTCGTGCCGCTCGCCTTCATCAGCGGTCTGACGGGACAGTTCTACAAGCAGTTCGCGCTCACCATCGCGATCTCGACCGTGATCTCGGCAATCAACTCGCTCACCCTGTCGCCGGCTCTCTCAGCGCTGCTCCTGAAGGACCACCACGCCCCGAAGGACCGCCTGACCCGCATCCTCGACGGGCTGCTCGGCTGGTTCTTCCAGCGCTTCAACCGCGCCTTCGGGCGGGCCTCGGACGGCTACGGACGCGGCGTCGGCTTCGTGGTCTCGCGCAGGGCGACGATGATGGTGCTCTATCTCGTGCTCGTCGGCCTGACCGTGGTGCTGTTCCGCCAGATCCCTGGGGGCTTCGTGCCAGGGCAGGACAAGCAGTACCTCGTCGGCTTCGCCCAGCTGCCGGACGGGGCGACCCTCGACCGGACCGAGGAGGTGATCCGCCGCATGAGCGAGATCGCCCTCAAGGAGCCCGGCGTCGAGAGCGCCGTCGCCTTCCCGGGCCTGTCCATCAACGGCTTCACCAACAGCTCGAACTCGGGAATCGTGTTCTCCACTCTGAAGCCCTTCGAGGAGCGCCGCTCGCCGTCCCTGAACGGCGGCGCCATCGCGCAGTCGCTCAACAAGAAGTTCGCGGCGATCCCCGAGGCGTTCATCGCGATGTTCCCGCCGCCGCCGGTCAACGGCCTCGGCACCATCGGCGGCTTCAAGCTGCAGATCGAGGACCGGGCCGGCCTCGGCTACGAGGCGCTCAACGACGCGACAAAGGCGTTCCTGGCCAAGGCGGCCCAGGCGCCGGAACTCGCCGGCCTGTTCTCCAGCTTCCAGATGAACGTGCCGCAGCTCTTCGCCGACATCGACCGGACGAAAGCCCGCCAGCTTCGCATCCCCGTGACGGATGTGTTCGATACGCTGCAGATCTATCTCGGCTCGCTCTACGTCAACGACTTCAACCGGTTCGGCCGCACATACTCAGTTCGGGTCCAGGCCGACGCGCCGTTCCGCGCCCGCTCGGACGATATCGGAGCGTTGAAGGTGAGGGCGGGCTCCGGCGAGATGGTGCCGCTCGCGGCTCTCCTGCACGTCCGGCAGACGGCTGGCCCTGAGCGCGCCATGCGCTACAACGGCTTCCTGTCCGCGGACGTCAACGCGGGCGCGGCTCCCGGCTACTCTTCGGGTCAGGCCCAGGCGGCCGCCGCCCGCATCGCGGCCGAGACCCTGCCGCGCGGCTTTGCCTTCGAATGGACCGACCTGACCTACCAGGAGTTCATCGCGGGCCATTCCGGGATGTGGGTCTTCCCGCTGGCCCTGCTCCTCGTCTTTCTCGTGCTCGCCGCCCAGTACGAAAGCCTGGCCCTGCCGCTGGCCATCCTGTTGATCGTGCCGATGGGCCTGCTGGCGGCGATGTTCGGCGTCTGGCTCTCGGCGGGCGACAACAACGTCTTCACACAAATCGGCCTGATCGTTCTCGTTGGTCTCTCGGCCAAGAACGCCATCCTGATCGTGGAATTCGCCCGGGAGCTGGAATTCGCCGGCCGGACGCCGCTGCAGGCCGCGATCGAGGCGAGCCGCCTGCGGCTGCGTCCAATCCTGATGACGTCGCTGGCCTTTATCATGGGCGTGCTGCCCTTGGTGACGGCCACGGGGGCGGGCTCGGAGATGCGCAGCGCCATGGGCGTCGCGGTGTTCTCCGGCATGATCGGCGTGACCGCCTTCGGGCTCTTTCTGACGCCCGTCTTCTACGTCCTGCTGCGCCGCCTCACGGGCAATCGGCCGCTCAAACAGCATGGCGGCGGCACACCGGATGGTCATCAACAGCGGATCGCGACAGCGGCATAGCGGTTCCGCGGTCAGATACCCTGATTCGCGGCGCTCCCAGGGTCCCGAAGCGACCAGCATGAGCTGCTAGACGACCGCTTTGGGGCTCAACTGCATTCGGATTTTACGATGAAGTCGGGTTGAAGGCCGAAGACCGACTCATGCGTACGAGGCTCATCTAAGCGCAACACCCGTCTCGGACTTTGCCGGATGCGGCCTTGCGTGTTGGCAAAGCAGTCGTTTTCCTTACATTCTGCGCCTTCGCCTTCCGGCCCGACCCAAATGCTCGGAAGGTCCGCTTGCGGGCAAACTGACTGGTCTGCCCCCCTCCGGGTGCCCAGGTCCGAAATTCGTACAGCGTCGGTCTGGATTGACCCGGTTTGTGGTCCACGACTTCTGGGATCTCTGTCTGGCGTTTCCGGCCGATCATCCGAAGGCCTCGCGTGGGGGCCGGTCCGGCCAACGGGATCGAAGGCCGAGGTCTTCGTCGCGCCAGGACAGACATCGTGCCAGGACAGACATCCGGCACGCACGAGGTGACGCGTCGCGGGATGTTCTCGCCACACATCCTCGCCTCGCCGGGAAGTCTGGCGGCCGTGCTGACCCAGGTCTCGCGGGGCCGAGGCATCGCCGTGGTGCCGTGCGTCGTCGATGCGATCCGCATACCGCAGGTGGTTTTCAAGCCCCCGACCGGTGAGCCGGTCACCTCGGGGATTGCGGCGCTTTCCCGGACCAGCGACGCGTCCGGAGCGGTCGCCGCCCTTGTCGGGCAGATCAACCGGTCGCCGGCGCTTCCCCGGTCCGACGGGACCGGCACTGGCCGAGCGGTGCCGTCCGCACGGGGGAACACGGCGCGGTCATGTGGCAGCCCCTCCCGAGACGAGACGACGCCTGCGGCGGTCGAACGAGGGCGTCGCTCATGGTGCATCGCCACCCGACCAGGCCATGCGACATCTCTGCTGTGCGTCAGGAGCGGACATCGACGCATCGCCCGGAGGTGGACATTCCTAGCAGCGGGCGACCTTCCGGTGTGGTCCCATTACAGACCCTCGCAAGGTTCGCTCCGGGCAGTTTGATGAGTCGCGACCTGAGATTGAGTCGGGGTTCCGGTCTACATCCAGACTTCGGCAGTCCAGGCAGGATTTGTTAGGCAAGGCTCAGGAGGGAAGACCTTTTGTCGTCGCTCCCAACCTTCTGTTAGCGCGGGGCATCACAGAGGCTGAGCAACGAGAGCTGTGGTTGCGAAAGGCCGCCTATGTCCCTGCCGCCCCGTCTCGCGCGACGGCTTCGCTCCGCCCGCACGTGGATCACGCTCGGCGTGCTCGCTCCCATCGGCATGCTCGTGGTCTCGGGCCTGATGCTGCTCGACCTGCGGCGGGATGCCTGGGAGAAGGCCGAGCAGACCTCTCGCAACCTCCTGCAGGTCATCGAGCGTGACATCGCGCGCAACGTCGAGGTCATCGACCTGACACTCCTGGCCGTGCAGGACAACCTGCGTGCGCCGGGCTTGGCAAAGCTCGACCCGGCCATGCGCCAACTCGTCCTGTTCGACCGCGCCGCGACCGCCAAGGACCTCGGCGTGATGTTCGTCCTCGACGAGAACGGGGACCTCGTCGAGGATGCCGCGGTCACGCCGCCGCGCGCGGGCAACTACGCCGACCGCGATTACTTCCAGGCGCACAAGGCCAATCGGCATCTCGGTCTCTACGTCGGACGACCCATCGTCTCGCGTCTGACCGGAGAGCGCATGGTCAATTTCAGTCGGCGCATCGACAAGCCCGATGGCTCCTTTGGCGGGCTGGTGCTGGGAAGCCTCAAGCTGACCTACTTCGGTCGCCTCTTCGACCAGATCGGTCTCGGCAACGAGGGTGCGATCAATCTCTACCTCCGGGACGGTACGCGCATCACGCGCCACCCCTACCTGGAGACCGACGTCGGGGTGAACATCGCGGGCTCCCGAACTTTCGAGCGCTTCGCGCGCGAGGGGGTCGGCTCGTTCGTCGAAACCTCCGTCCGCGACGGTGTCAGACGGCTCTACACCTTCACCCGTGTCGGCGACCTGCCCATGATCCTGAATGTGGCGCTCTCGGTGGACGAGGTCGAGGCCGGATGGCGGGCGAAGGCGGTGGTGATCGGCTCGGTCGTGCTGGTCCTGTGTGGCCTGACGGTCGTCCTGTCCCTTCTCTTCGGACGGGAGCTTCGCCGGCGTGCCGCCATGCAAGTGGAACTCGCCCGGCTCTCACAGACCGACACCCTGACCGGGCTGGCCAATCGGCGCCGCTTCGAGGAGGCGTATGCCCGAGCCTGTGCGGATGCCGGTCGAACGGGACAGCCGCTCTCCCTGCTCGTTGTCGATGCGGACCACTTCAAGCGCTTCAACGACCGCTACGGCCACGCCGTCGGCGACGAGATCCTGAAGGGCTTGGCCCGCTGCCTTGCCGCGAGCGTGCATCGACCGTCCGATCTTGCCTGCCGGGTCGGTGGCGAGGAGTTCGTGCTCCTGCTGCCCGGCACCGACGAGGGCGGTGCCCATCGGGTAGCGAAGGCGGTGCATGCCCAGATGGCGACGTTGGCGGTGGGATCGGCCGGCATCGGGCCGGGGTCCGTCACCGTGAGCATCGGCTTGGCCTCGGCCATCTCCGATGCCGCGAGCCTCTATCACCGCGCCGACGGTGCCCTGTACGAGGCCAAGGCCGGCGGGCGCAACCAGACCCGTTCGGCCGCATCCGCCGCCGGCCGACCTGTCGAGAAGCCAGGATTGCGTATCGTCGGTGGCTGAACGCCCCCCCTGGGTGTCCCGTCGGATCGGCCGCACGCCAATCCCATCCGCACCGTCGCCGACCGATTCCGGGTCGGCAGCCCCAGAAGGCGAGCCTCCGGGTCTGCGGGAAATCCTTGTCCGCCGGGAAACACGGCTGGGGCCAGCGTGCGCTTTCAGGCCGCGCTCTCAGCAGCCCGTACGGCTCGGTGGGATCGACACCTACCGGGCCGCGCAGGGACCGGATCGGGTGGACAGCGGCCTCGACGTCCCGCCCCGGAGCGGACGCTCCGCATTCGACCGAGGCCGTGTGAGAACGCAGATCCCTCAGGTTCAAGGCGAATGTCCTGAGAGTGTCGCAGAGCGACGAGGTGGCCTTCGGGCCGGGATCGCCGCCATCAACGGACAGACCCCGAAGATCTGGATCATCCGCTTCGTGGTGTAGGCCGGAACCCGCGGGCTCATCGCTGTTCTGACCTTGGCCAAGGTCCGGGTCGGGAAGTGGGTCGCTCCCATCCAGGCCTTCCGTGTGCCGCATGGGTGCTCGACGGTCTGGCGACGGATCTTCATCGCGTCCGGCATCCGGCCGAGCCGCGCCTGCATCGCGTCGAGGACGCCCTCGTGCACCCGGCCTCTGACACGCCGCGTCTCCGCCGGCGTGCAGCGGGGCTTGCGCGCGCAATCGCGACAGGCCGTCAGGTCGCGGTCGTGGTCCATCTCGTCGCTCTCGGCCCGGCGATCGGACCGGGCCGGCCCCTTGGTCGGGTGCTGGCCGGCGGGACAGGTGCGATGGTCACGTCCGGCGTCGTCGGCGAAGTCCTGTCCCGTGAAGAGGCCACGCTTGGCATGGCCCGAGGTCGGGGTCTTTGGCACGCAGGGCAGCACGCCAGTGCCTTCGCAGGCCAGGACCTGCTCGCCGTTGAGGCAGCCCCGGTCGGCCAGATCAGCTCGATGTTGCGCGGGCTCTCGCGTTCGAGGCGCCGCCTCGACGAGACGCGGTTGAGGTAGCCGTGGAGATAGATCTTGAGCAGGATCGCCGGATGGTAGGCGGGACGGCCCGTTGCCTCCGGCACGGCGCCCGCGAAGCCGAGCGTTGTCAGATCGAGCTCATCGACGAACCCTTCGACGAGGCGAACCGGATTGTCGGCGGTGATAGAATCGTCCAGGCGATCGGGAAGCAGCGTGATCTGCTGACGGTCCTCACCTGCGATGGAGCGCTTCATCCCGACCCCCAAGATCGGAACTGACCCTCTCAGATCAGCACGTTTTCGCACAGCCGGGACCCAACGCAGTCTCACGGAGCTTCTGGGAATCGGCCGAGGGGGCGGTTCAGATCTCGATACAGATCTTGCCGAAGTGCCGGTTGCTCTCCTGGTGCCGGAACGCCGCGACGAGGTCTGCGAGGGGGTAGCGGCTGTCGACGATCGGGCGCAGCCCGCAGGCCTCGATGCCGCGGACCATCTCGATCTGCTGACGTCGGCTGCCGACGAGCACGCCCTGGAGGCGGATCTGCCGGAGCAGCGCCGGTACCAGCGGCAGCGGTCCGGCGACGCCCGAGAGGATGCCGATCACCGAGATGTGGCCGCCCACCCGTACGGCGGCCATCGACTGCTCCAGGGTCGCCGGACCTCCGACGTCGAGGACGTGGTCGACCCCGCGTCCGTCAACGAGCCGCCTGGCCGTCTCGCCCCAGGTCGGATCCTTCCGATAGTTCAGGACGTGGTCGGCCCCCAGGGCGCGCAGACGCTCGAGCTTCTCCTCGCTCGATGAGGTGGCGACCACGGTGGCGCCGGCCGCCTTGGCGAACTGCAGCGCGAACAGGGAGACGCCGCCGGTTCCCTGCACGAGGACGACATCGCCGCTCTTCAGGCCCGCATCCGCGTGCAGGGCTCGCCAGGCGGTCAAGGCCGCCGTCGTCAGCGTCGCCGCCTCGGCGTGGTCCCAGCCCCGGGGCGCATGCGTGAAGGCCATCGCGGAAGCGGTGACCCGCTCGCGGGCATAGCCGTCGATACCGTCGCCCGGGACGGTCGCGAAGCCCTCCACCTGCGGGCTTCCCTCGGTCCAGCTCGGAAAGAAGGTGCTGACCACGCGGTCGCCGACCGCGAACGCGTCGACCCCAGGTCCCAACGCCTCGACCTCGCCGGCCCCGTCCGACATCGGCACGCGCGGCTCGCTCGGCCCCCACATCCCGCTCACCACGGCGTAGTCGTGATAGTTGAGCGAGCTCGCCCGCAGGCGGACGGTGATCTCACCGGGGCCCGGCGCCGGGACGGGACGTTCCCCGAAACCGACGGCATCGAAGCCGCCCCCGGGCTGGACGATGACGGCGCGGGCTGCCGATGGGGTCATGCTGTACCTGTCCGTCCCGCCGGTCGTGACGCACCGGCATTGCAGGGAGATCGGGATGGCTGCCGGCCATCTCGTGCCGATCCAGGCGTAATGGTGGCAGTGGAGACCGCGCCTGTCGAGGTCCGGCCGGCCCCTCGCGGCCCGGCGGCACCGTGGTTCGATCGCGGCCCCGATCGAGACGTTCCGCACGCTTTGGCGGGCAAACTCCGCGTTGTGTCCTGCCGTGGTTCACGCCTAAGACCGATTCCGGAACCAGCCGGTCGGCGCATCCGGCGTCGACGCTGCCTTGAGGACCACCATGCGTTCATCGAGCATCCAGTCCGCGTTCGCCCTCGGTGTCGCCTTTGCTTTCGCGGCCGCCACCCCGACCCTGGCCGAGGAGGCCACGACCGCCGAGCAGACCATCAACGTCATGAACAAGCTGTTCGGAACGCATCCCGGCGCGCGCGCCAATCACGCCAAGGGCGTCGTCGCGGACGGCAGCTTCACCCCGTCGCCCGAGGCCGCGCGGATCAGCAGAGCCTCGCTGTTCCAGGGATCCGCCGTTCCGGTGACGATCCGGTTCTCGGACGCGACCGGCGTGCCGACGATCCCCGACGGTTCGGAGAATGCCAATCCGCACGGGATGTCGCTGAAGTTCAAGCTGGTCGACGGCTCGGAGATGGACGTCGTCCTGAACGCTCTCAAGTACTTCCCGGTCGCGACCGGCGAGGAGTTCCGCGACCTGCTCCAGGCGGTCTCCGAGAGCGGGCCGGATGCGAAGAAGCCGACGGCCCTCGAACGCTTCGTGTCCACCCATCCCGCGGCCGCCACGGCCGGCGCCACGGCCCGGACGCCGTCGAGCTTGGCGCGCCAGACCTATAACGGGGTCAATGCCTTCGTCTTCGTCGACCGGGACGGCAAGCGCCAGCCGTTCCGGTTCCGCGTCGTCCCGGTCCAGGGCGAGGAGATCCTCTCGGACGAGGAAGCCGCCAAGCGCGCGCCCGACTACCTGATGGCGGATATCGGTCCGCGCATCGCGAAGGCGCCGGCCCGCTTCACCGTCCAGGCGCAACTCGCCGCGCCCGGCGACCCGACCAACGACGCCACCAAGCCCTGGCCCGACGACCGCAGAATCGTGGACCTCGGCGTGCTGGCCGTCTCCAAGGTCGTGCCCGACAGCGCCGAAGCCGAGAAGGCGCTGCTCTTCATGCCGAACGCGCTGACGGACGGCGTCGAAGTCTCCGATGACCCGCTGATCGACGCGCGCGTGCAGGCCTACGCCGTCTCGTTCGGACGCCGCAGCCAGTAGGTCGGGCCGTGCGCCGCCGGAGCCCGCGCAGCGCGGCGTTCCGGCGGCCGGCCGATCCGACGCACCGGCCCGGGACGCCTTCGCCGGTCCTTCGTCCGTTCCCGGCCCCGCCCGAGCCCTCGGCGGTCGCCGTCAGGCCGATCAGCATCGCGTCGGCGAAGATGGGTGCGCGCATAGGCAGGGAGCTTGGCTCAGGCCGACATCCTTGGTCATCGTCAGAGCGGCGAAGCCGGCAGTGACCCGGTCGATTCGTCGATGCCGAGCGTCGGGTCTGCTTGCCGCAGGGATCGGCGACCACACGCTCGCGCGGATCTACCGGCAGGGCCGAAGGCCTTGCGAGCCACCCGCCTGAGCCAACCCGGCGAATCACACGCGATCGAAACCGTCGACCCGAAACGATTCCACCTGTCGACGCAGAGCTTCCGCGTCTCGACGCGTCGAATCCGGCGATTTCGGCGCAGCCGGACCGCAAATCTCCGAGATTAGGCGAGCCATTGCGGCGGACGTTTGCGAGCCGCGTCCGAGAAAACTCACCACAGGCGCAATCGATTACACCAAATTCGTATAATTTAGGATGATAGTTCCAAATGTGTACAGATATTTATTCGTATCTCACTGTCGATATCTCATTTAATCAATTTTTAACCATGAATTGATTAATCCTGGCTGCGATACGGAACTTCCAAACCATCAGGCGCCGGGGGACATGGCGACACCGGCAAACATCCTCGGACGCCAGGCCCTCCTGATCGGTCTGCTCGCCGGGCTCGTGGCCGGAGCCGCCAAGGCCGCCGATGCCGACCTCGTGTTCTCGGAGACCGGCCGCCTCGAATCCACGGGCCGCTCGCCCGATGCCCTCTCGGCCGCGCCGCCGGCGCGCAACGCCCCGGTGGTCCAGCGCGGCAGCGACCGCTTCCTCGGCAGCGAGGCGGTGCTCTCCGGTCCGCTGCCGGGCGGCCCGGTCAGCCTCAATCTGGTCGAGGTGCCGATTCCGGTGGCGGCCCAGGCCGTCCTGGCCCAGACCCTGCGGTGGAACTACACGATCGACGAGCGCGTCACCGGCACCGTGACCCTGCAGACGGCCGGTGCCGTGCGGCGCGAGACCCTGCTGGCCATGTTCGAATCCGCGCTCTCGGCGCGCGGCGCCGCCCTGCGCCGGCGCGGCGGCACCGTCGAGATTCTCCCGGCCGGCGGGCCGCCCGGGATCCTGCCGGTCCGCAGCGTGCCGGACCTCGCCGGCGAGCCCGGTGCCCGCGCCCAGGCGGTTCCCCTGCGCTGGATCTCGGCCGTCGAGATGCAGGCGATCCTGTCCTCGGTGGCCCCCCGCGACGTGATCCTGCGGGCCGACAAGACCCGCAACATGCTGATCCTGTCCGGGGACCGGGCCCA
Organism: Methylobacterium sp. Leaf104; assembly: GCF_001422885.1. Lineage (GTDB taxonomy): Bacteria > Pseudomonadota > Alphaproteobacteria > Rhizobiales > Beijerinckiaceae > Methylobacterium. Next base: position 118,695 of record NZ_LMMZ01000041.1, read on the forward strand.
GATCCAGGCCCTGCGCGAGACCATCGCGGTGTTCGACGTCGACTGGATGAGCGGCATGTCGACCGCGATGATCCCGGTGCGCAGCGCCAATCCCGCGGCCCTCGCCCGGGACCTCGTCCAGATCTTCAGCAGCGAGACCGCTGGCACCGGCGACATCATCCGCTTCGTGCCGAACGAGCCCCTCGGCGCCATCCTCGTGGTGAGCGCGCGCGCGGCCTATCTCGACCGCGCCCGCGCCTGGATCGGCCGTCTCGAGACCATGGCGGCCGAGCGCGAGCGCCAGCTGTTCGTCTACCGGATCCAGAACCGCTCGGCCAGGGAGCTCGCCATCATCCTGCAGGGCGTCGTCGCAGCCGAGACCGGGGTGAGCGCCGCGATCAGCAGCACCTTCGGCGCCTATGGCGGTGGTGGATCGCTCGGTTCCGGCGCCGGAGGTTTTGGCGATGGGACCGGCATGAGCGGCGTCGGCATCAATGGCGCCGGCATGAACGGGATGGGTCCGAATTCGGGGGGCATGGGCGGCGGCTTTGGCATGGGGAACTCGGGCATGGGGAACTCGGGCATGGGGTCCTCGGGCATGGGGGCCTCGGGCATGGGATCTGCCGGCATGAATTCGGGTGGTCTGGCCTCCGGCGGCATGACCACGGGAGGCATGACCATGGGAGGCATGGGAGCCGGTGGCCCGAACGGGGGCGGGATGGGGGCCGAGGCCGGCTTCGGTGCCGCGACCGGAGGCTTCGACCTCGGCGGGCAGGCCGGGATGCCGGGGGGTGCCTACGGCGCCGGCGCGCTGTCCGCGGGGATGGCCGCGTCGAATGTCGGGCCGCGCCGTGACCAGATCGGGATCATGCCGGACGAGGCCAACAACAGCCTCGTCATCTCGGCCACCCGCAACCAGTACGACAAGATCCTCAAGATCCTGGCTCGCCTCGACGCGATGCCGACGCAGGTGCTCCTGGAGACGATCATCGCCGAGGTGACGCTCAACGACGAGCTGCGCTTCGGCGTCCAGTGGTTCCTGAAGAACGGCGGCCGGGGCCAGTTCAACCTCGCGCCGGCGGGCACCGTCGCGGCGATGGCCACGGGCGGTACGGCCGGCCTCGTGGCGGCCGCGACGCGCGGCGTGCCGGGCTTCAACTACCTTCTGAACGCCACCGACTTCAACGTCGTGGTGAACGCCCTGCAGGGCGTCACCCGGGTGAACGTGATCTCCTCGCCCAACCTCACCGTGATGGACAACCGCACGGCCAAGCTCCAGGTCGGCGACCAGGTGCCGATCGTGAAGCAGACGGGACAGAGCGCGCTGGCGGCGGGGGCGCCGATCCTCAACCAGATCGAGATGAAGGACACCGGCGTCATCCTCTCGGTGACGCCGCGGGTGAACAAGAACGGCCTCGTGGTGCTCGACATCAACCAGGAGGTCAGCGACGTGGTCCCGACCACCACCTCCTCGATCAACTCGCCGACGATCCGCCAGCGCCGGGTCGCCACCAGCATCGCGGTGCAGGACGGGCACAGCCTCGCCATCGGCGGCCTGGTGCAGGAGAAGGCGCTGATCACCAACGAGAGCCTGCCGGTGCTGGGCGACCTGCCGCTGATCGGGCCGGCCTTCCGCAACCGGGTCGACAGCCGGGTGCGCACCGAGCTGATCATCTTCATCCGCCCGCGCGTCATCCGCGGCACCGCGGATGCCGACCGCATCAGCCAGGATTTTCGCGAGCAGGTCCGGGCGATGATGCCGGTGCGTCCCGTGCCGGCCCCCCGGCCGCTCGCCGCCACGCCCTATGGCCCGCCGGGCGTCCTGCGCCGCGCGATGGACTGAGCCCGGCCGCGGGCGTCGCGGGGGCTCGAGCGTCGTCCGCTGGGGCGTCGTGACGGAGGGTTTCGACAGGATTCGGAAGGTCGGACGGTGCGCCCATCGGCGCGCGATGAAGCAGCGCCCCACGGTCGGGTCGTGTGGACCGCGGCCGTCGCCGGGGTGCCGACGTGAGCCAACTTCGCCGTCCGGTGCAGGGCGATCGAGCCAGCGTTCGCGCTGTCGCCGATCACCGCCACCGACTGGCGCCAAGGGCCGCTTCCCGCCCGTCCCACAGCGCCACCCAACGAGGCCCGTCGCGTTTCGCCCCCCGGGTCGTCCGCTCAGCGCCCGGGCGGGTCGATCGCGATGAGCCGCACCGGCGCGACGGCGCGCAGCGGAACCGGGGCGGCCTCGGGCCGGGACGGGGCTTCGCCGGGGCCGAGGGTCGGGCGCAGGCCCGGGGCGTCCGGCCCCGGATGGCGCGGCGACGGGCGCAGGGCGACCGGGGCGCCGAGATACGCGAGGGTGTAGCGGCGGCCGGCATCGGCCACCACCACCGCCTCGGGCTCCACCGAGACGAGGCGCCACGCCCCCTGTCCCTCGCCGGGGGCGAGCCAGGCCGGCGCGCCGGTGCCGTCCGAGACGAGGGCACGGCGCGCGCCGGCCTCGATCAGGATGCCCCGCACCGACAGCATCGTCGGCGGGGCCGCCTCGGCGGTGAGGTCCGCCCGGCTGCCCCGCGCCGTCCAGGGCCGGCGCTCCGGGTCGAACACCGGCGCGGCCACGGCCGCCCCGGTCTCGGCCGCCGCGAGGGCGGCGAGATCGAGGGGCGGCGGCCCGGGCGGTGCCGGCGGCACGGAGGCGTCGACGGGCCAGAACCCGGCCGCCAGGGTCGCGATGCCGGCCAGACCGAGAAGCCCGAGGGAGACCGGGTGGATCGTCCGGTTCCGGGACCGGGCGGCGCTCATCGCCCGGATCCCACGGTGTCGGCCGGTGGAGCCGCGAGCGCACCACGGAGGGACAGGGAGAGCCGCATCACCGTGGGCCAGCCCGCCTCGGGCTCGGCCGGGCGCAGGGCCGACAGATCGGCGGTCTCGACCACGGCCAGGGGCGTTTGGGTCTCCAGGGCGAGGAGCAGGCCGTGCAGGCCTTCCGTCGTGCCGCGCAGGGTGGCGGCGAGGCGCGGCGCGGTGGGCCGCTCGGCGTCGCGCTCGAGGCGGGTTTCGTCGAGGAGGACCGCCCGGTCCGCCGCGAGACCGTCGAGCCGGGTCCGGAAGGCGGCGAGCAGGGCCGCCTCGTCCGTCCCCCACAGGGGCGCGGGCGGGGCCGGCCGGTTCGCCGCCGCGCGGGTGCGGGCGAGGAGCGCCCGGCTGCCGGCGATCTGTTCGTCCGCCTCGCGGACATCGCCCAGAGCCTGCGCCAGGAGCCACGCGCCGGCCGCCACGGCGAGGCCGAGGAGGAGCAGGGCGCCGAGGCGCCCCCGCAGCAGGCCGGGAAGGTCGATGGTCATCGGCGGGTCCGGATCATGGGCGCAGCCGGGTCGGGCCGCCGACGGGGTCGGCCCAGGCGCGTGCCATCAGGCCGACGACGAGGCGCCCGGCCGCCGCGTCCTGCTCGCTCACGACCACGGGGCCGAGCCCGGGAGCGCTCCGCAGGGCTCGCAGCGTGCCGTCGATCTCGGGGGTCCGCAGGGTCGCCGCGGCCCCCTCCGGCCCGAGATGGAGGGTCTCGGCGAAGGCGTTCCCTGGCAGGGCCTGGGCCAGGCCGGACCACAGAACCGCCAGCGGTGGGCGGGTTGCGCGCTCCGCCGCCAGCGCGACGGCCAGGGCCTGGACGGGCGCCGGGAACCGCGGCGGGGCGGCCCGGCGCGCGTCGAACGTGGCGGTTTCCAGGGCGCCGAGGGTCGCCTCCTGATGCGCGCGCAGCAACCCGAACGCCGCCAGTGCGAGGAGGCCGGCCAGGGCCAGGGCGGCGCCGTCGGCCCAGGTCAGGCTCCGCAGCAGGCGCGGGATCGGGCGGGCGCCGCCGCTCAGGAGATCCACCGGCAGCGCACGATCCTCGGAGGCGCCGACGCCGACGGAATCGACCTGCAGCCCGGCCCGGGCCAGCACCGCCAGGATCGGATCGAGGCGCGCGCGCTTGAGGATGACGTGACGAACCCGCAGACCGGCCTCGTCCTCGCCCTCGACGAACCAGTCGGCATGGATTCCGGCGACCCGGAACGGCGTCGTCGCCTCGAGCTCCTGGGCCAGCACCGCCCGCATCCGCGGCAAGGCGGCGGCCGGCAGGTGCAGGCTGCGCAGGAAACAGGCGGCCGGATCGACCAGGATGGCGACCGAGACGGCTTTGCGCCCCGTGCCCCGGATCGCCGCGAGGCGCTCCGAGAGGTCGTCGGCTTCGGCCGCCAGGCTGTAGCGTCGGGGCGGCTCGCTGCGCCGGTCGAACAGGGTGAGGGCGCGGTCCGCGCCGGGAGGCCCGAGATGCAGGGCGAGGTCGCTGCGGCCCGGCGCGGAACGGTCCTCGGCACCGACCACGCCGCCGAGCTCGCCGGCCCACCAGGCCAGGGCCGCCTCGATCCTCTGGCCGGCCTCGGCCAGGCCGCCGACGTATCCGCTCAACGGGGCGCTCCGGAAACGGCCGCGCGGGGCGGGGCGGCGAGACGCAATCTTTACGGTTCCGGTGGTTTCATTTGCCTTAAGTCGCGCGGGTCGGCGGCCCGCCGCCTCAACCTGCCGTGGAACCGGACTTCCCGCATGCTCTCGATCTGGGCCGCCAAGAGCCGTCCGCGTCTTCCGCGGCCCGACCGCCGTGCGACCGGCCGCGACGGGACCGACGCCGCCCGCGACTTCCTCGATTACCTGGTGCGGACCCAGGCCCTCGATGCCGCCGGTCGCGACCAGGCGCTGGCCGCCCTCGACCGTCCGGGCCGGCGCCCCCTCCCGGTCCTGCTGACGGAGAGCGGCCTCCTGCACGAGGCCACCCTGGTGACGGCGCTCGCCGACGCCACCGGCCTCGGCATCCTGCGCGAGGAGGAGGTCCCGGCGCAGCCCACGCTGCCCGAGGCCATCGGCGGCGACTACGCCGCCCGGGCGCGCATCCTGCCCCTGTCCGACCGGGACGGGGAGCTCGCGATCGCGGTGGTCGACCCCTTCGACCCGGAAACGCCGGCCGCGCTCGCCCATCTCACGGACCGGCGGATCGTCCTGCGCCTGATCGGCCCCGGCGCCTTCGAGCGGGCGCACCGGATCCTCTACGGCGACGGCGAGCCCGAGGAATCCGACGGCGCGGTCTTCGACGGCGACCTCGCACGGCTGCAGGACGTGGCGAGCCAAGCCCCGATCGTGCGCCTCGCCGCGCGGCTGGTGCGCAAGGCCTTCGAACTCTCGGCCTCGGACATCCACATCGAGGCCGAGGAGGCGGATGTCCGGGTGCGTTACCGGATCGATGGGGTGCTCGTCGAATCGGAGCGGCTGACGAAGTCGGTCCAGCTCGCGCTGACCACCCGCATCAAGATCCTGGCCGGCCTCAACATCGCCGAACGGCGACTGCCGCAGGACGGGCGCATGCAGGTGGCCGACCGCGGCCACGACATCGACCTGCGCATCTCGACCCTGCCCACCGCCCACGGCGAGAGCGTCGTGATGCGCGTCCTCGACGGTTCGCGCCGGGTCGAGGACTTCTCCGGGCTCGGCTTCGACGGGGCCGCCATCGCCGAGATCGACGCGATGACGCGCCGGCCCAACGGCCTCGTCCTCGTCACCGGTCCCACCGGCAGCGGCAAGACCACGACCCTCTACGCCGCCCTGCGGCGGATCAACGGCGCCCACCTCAAGGTCGTCACCGTGGAGGACCCGGTGGAGTACCGGATACCGGGGGTGAACCAGGTCCAGGCACATCCGGGCATCGGGCTCGATTTCGCCGCCGCCCTGCGCTCGATCCTGCGCCAGGACCCGGACGTGGTCATGGTCGGCGAGATCCGCGATGCCGAGACCGCGCGCATCGCCGTGCAGGCCTCGCTCACCGGCCACCTCGTGATCTCGACCCTGCACACCAACTCGGCCCCCGCCACGGTGACGCGTCTGGTCGACATGGGCGTCGAGCCCTTCCTCATCGCCGCGACCCTGAACGGCGTCGTCGCCCAGCGCCTGGTGCGCCGGGTCTGCACCGCCTGCGCGGCGCCGGATGCGGCGACCCCGGAGGAGCGCATCCGCCTCGGCCGCCCGGCCGAGGGGCCTCCCCTGCGCCTGCGCCGGGCCTGCGGCTGCGCGGCCTGCAACGGCTCGGGCTATCGCGGGCGCAGCGTCGTCTCCGAGGTGATGACCCTCGACGCGGAGCTGCGCGCCCTGATCTGCGCCGGAGCCGACGAGGGCGCCCTCACGGCCCGTGCGCGCGCGTCGGGCATGGCGACCCTGGCCGAGACCGCCCGCGCCAAGGTGCTGGCCGGCGAGACCACGCTCGATGAGATCGGCCGGGTGTTCGAGGGGCTGGTCTGATGCCGGCCTTCAGCTACCGGGCCTACGACCCGGCCGGCCGGGTGCGGGCCGGGCGGATCGAGGCGCGGGGGCGCGAGCGCGCGGTGGCGGACCTGCGCGCCGACGGCCTGCGGGTCTTTTCCATCGCGCCCGCGGCCGCGGGAGGCGTGCCGTTCTGGCAGCGCGACCTGTTCGGACGCGACCGCGTCAACGACGCCGCCCGCATCGGCTTCCTCAAGGAGTTCGGGACCCTGCTCGGCGCCGGCCTGACCGTCGACCAGGGCCTGCGCCTGGTGCAGCGCCAGGCCTCGGCCGCGATGAAACCCGTGCTCGGCGATCTCCTGGAGCGCGTGGTGGCGGGCGCCTCCCTCTCGAAGGCGATGGCGGCGCATCCGGCGGCCTTCCCGCGCGACATGGTCGACGCGGTGCGCGCCGGCGAGGCCACCGGAACCCTGGTCGACGTGATCGCGAGCCTGACCGAGTCCCTCGCCCGGCGTGACGCGGTCCGGCGGCATCTCACCTCGGCGATGGTCTATCCGAGCCTCCTGATGCTGATGGCCCTCGGCACCGTCGCGATGGTGATCGGCGTCCTCGTCCCGGCCCTCGCACCGATGTTCGAGGGCACCGGTCGCCCACCGCCCTTCGCGATCCGTGCCGCCGGCGCCCTCGGCGACGGGCTCGCCGCCTGGTGGCCCCACGGCCTCGCCGGGCTGGGCCTGCTGGCGATCCTCCTCGCCCGGCGCTGGAACGGCCCCGCCTTCGCGGCGGCGCGCAGCCGCTGGGCGCTGCGGCTGCCGCTGGTGCGCGACATCGTCGTCGGCGCCGAGCTCGGCCGCCTCTGCCGGGTGATGGGCACCCTCCTGAACGCGGCGGTGCCGATCCCCGAGGCGGTGGCTGCGACGCGGCCCCTGGCGCGCAACCACCTGTTCCGCGCCGCCCTCGACCAGGCCGCCCGCCGCCTCACCGAGGGGGCCAGCCTCGCCTCCGGCCTCGCGCTGCTCCGGCCGCACGCGCCGTCCACCCTCAACCTCATCGCCAGCGGCGAGCAGGTGAACCGCCTCGGCCCGGTGCTGATCCACGCCGCCGAGATGCACGAGACCCAGACCCGCGAGCGCATCGACCGCCTGCTCGCCCTGCTCACCCCGCTGGTCACCGTGATCCTCGGCGGCGTGATCGGCGGCCTGATCATGTCGGTGATGGGCGCGATCCTGAGCGTCGGCGAGCTCGCCCGGTAGCCCGCGGCCCTTCCGGCCTGGAAGGCAATCTTTACCCACCCGTCCTAGGGTCGCGCCGGAACGACGACGGGGGCGGGGGTCCATGGGCGAGAGGCGGGCGGCAGCGCCGGCGGCAGCGGGGGAGGAGGGCTTCTCCCTGGTGGAACTGCTCGTGGTTCTGGCGATCATCGGCATGATCGCCACCATGGTGACGCCGCAGGTGCTCGGCTATCTCGGCCGGGCCAAGGGCGATGCCGCCAGGGTGCAGGCCAAGAACATCGCCCGCTCGGTGGAGCTCTACTACCTCGATGCCGGCAACTATCCCAATCCGCGTCAGGGCCTCGCCGCCCTGGTCTCGCCCCCCGGGGGCGTCAACTGGCAGGGTCCCTACGTGCGCGACGCCAAGGGCCTGACCGACCCCTGGGGCCGCCCCTACCTCTACCGAAGCCCGGGGCTCTCGGGCGCCCCCTTCGAGGTCTATACCCTCGGCCGCGACGGCCAGCCCGGCGGCACCGGCGAGGACGCCGACGCGTCGAGCAACTGATGGCGCGCGGCGGCGGGGAGGGCGGCTTCAGCCTCGTGGAGATGCTGGTGGTGCTGGCGATCCTGGCCCTGGCCGCCATCTCCGCCGGTCCCGCCCTCGACGCCGTGCTGCCGGCCCGCCGCCTGGCGCGCAGCGCCGAGACCCTGCGGGCGGAGATCGACCTCCTGCGCTCGGAGGCCCTGCGCACCGGCCGCACCACGCGCCTCGCCTTCGAACCCGCCGCCAACCGCTTCCTCAGTTCCCGCCCCGGCGCGGCGCCGATCCCGGTGGAGGCCTCCGTCCGGGTCGACGTCCCGCGCGGCAGGCACGACGTGCCGGGCGAGATCCGCTTCCGGCCCGACGGCAGCGCCAGCGGCGGCCGCATCACCCTGGCGCGCGGGCGAGCCGGCCAAGTCCTCGTGGTCGGCACCCTGATCGGCCTCGCCCAGCGGGTCGAGGCCAAGCCGTGAGCGCCCGCACCGAGGGTCGGGAGAGCCGAAAGGATCAGGAGGGCTTCACCCTGGTGGAGGTGCTGGTGGCCTTCGCCCTCGTGGCCCTCGGGCTGGTGCTAGCCATCCAGGTCGGCGGCAGCACCGGCGCCGGCCTCGGCCGGGTCGCGGCGGCGGAGATCGTGACCGACGAGGCGGAGGGGATAGTCGCCCTTCGCACCGCCGCGGGCCTGCGCGCCGGCCTCGAGCGGGGCACCTTCTCGAACGGCGAGCCCTGGACGCTGAGCGTCACCGATGTCGGCCCAGGGCTCGGCTGGCCGCGGCTGCCGCCCCTCTGGCGGGTTCGCCTGACCCGCGGCGGCCCGGACGGGCGGGCGGTCTACGTGACGCTGGTGGCAGGGGGCTACGGTGGCTGAGCCCACCCTCGACGCCGACAATGCCTGCGCGGGCTTCACCCTGGTGGAGATGCTCGTCGCCCTCGCCCTGGCGGCCCTCATCGGGGTGATGCTGGCCCAAGCCCTGTCCCTCACGGGCACGATGGCCGGGGTCTCGGCGCGCCTGACCGGCGCGGAGGAGGTCCAGGCGGTGCGCGATCACCTGCGCCGCACCCTCGGGGACCTGGCGCCGCGCCGCCCCGACGGGACCCTGCCGGCCTTCGTCGGCGCCTCCGACGGCCTCGCCGGCCACCTCGCGGCCAACCGCGACCTGGAGCGCGATGCCGAGCAGCGCCTCGCGCTGCGGGCCGTGCCGGGCGCGGCCGGCCTCGACCTCGTGGAGGGGCGCCAGCCCGCCCAGGCCCTCGCCACCGACGCTGCCGCGTCGCCGCCGGAGCGGCTCCTCGGCGGCCTCGCGAGCCTGGAGCTGCGCTACTTCGGCAGTCCGGCGCCGCGCCAGCCGCCGCAATGGTTCGCCGGCTGGTCGCGCCGGGACGCGGCTCCGGACCTCGTCGAGATCCGCATCGGCTTTCACGCCGGCGACCGCCGGCGCTGGGCGCCGCTCCTCGTTCCGGTGGCGGTGCGACCGTGAGACGGCGGGGGCGCCACCCGTGCCGGAGCGAGGAGGCGGGTTTCGTGCTCCCGGCCGTCCTGCTGATTCTCGTGGTGATCTCGGCCGCCGCCGCCACGGCGGCCCTGCGCCTGCAGACGGGCACCGCCCTGGCCGGCGCCCGCGCCGACGTGCAGCGCCTGCAGGGCCTCGCGGACGGCATCGCCCGGCTCGTGGCCTACGGCCTCGTGGTCGAGCGCACCTACCGCGCCGCGCCCCTCGGCCTTCCGGAGGACGGCACCGCCGTGGCCTGCCCGCTGCCGGGCGGACGGATGGCCCGGATCGCGGTCCGGGACGAGGGCACCCTGATCGACCTCAACACAACCCTGCGCCCGCAGCTGGAGGAGGCGTTCCGGACCCTCGGCATCCCCGACCGGGACGCGCCCGGGCTGGCGGCCGAGATCGTGGATTTTCGCGATCCCGACGAGACGCCCGAGCCCGGCGGCGGAGCCGAGGCGCCCCAGTACCGAGCCCGCGGCCTCGCCTACGGCCCGCGCAACGGGCCGTTCCTCCGGGCCGACGAGATCGACCAGCTGCCGTCGATGACACCGGCCTTCGCGGCCGTGCTGCGCCCGGCCGTGACGGTGTTCAACCCGAACGGTCGCTTCGACGCCACCCGGCTGCGCCGCGCGATGACGCCCGGTGCCAGGCCGGCGACGCCCGGGAATCCGTCCCAGCGCCAGTTCCTGCGCATCGGCGTCTCGGTGACCAATCCGGCCGGCACCCGGGCCGGGCGCTCCGCCCTGGTCGCCACCGCAACCGCGGTCGCCGGAATCGGCATCCTCGAATGGGTCCGCACCGTCCCGCCCTCCGAGGCGAGCGCCGGCCATCCGGCCTGTCCCCGCATCGCCGCGGCCCTCGGCGCGGACTGATCCGCCGGGCCGGAACCCGGCGCGTCAGAGAGCCGGACGCAGCAGCTGCGCGCCGTGGAGGCCGAGGACGAGGAATGGCCCGAAGGGCAGCCGCGTGCGCATCCCGATCGGCTGCCCGGCAAGGCGCAGCAGGCCCAGGGCGCCGAGGGCGGACAGGCTGGCGACGAGGATCATCAGCGGGAGCTGCGCGAGGCCGATCCAGGGCATCGCGGCCGCGATCAGCTTCACGTCGCCGAGCCCGAGGCCGTTGCGGCCGCGGAGCCGTCCGTAAGCGGAGCGAAGGCCGGCGAAGAGCAGGTAGGCGAAGGCGGACTCGGCCAGTGCGAAGCCGATCTCGACCGGGATCGCGGCGGCCGGGCTCCGGGCGGCCAGCATGCAGAGGCCGAGGCCGAGCAGAGCCCCGTTCATGGCATTGGGAATGATCCGACGGCGCAGATCGATGACGGCGATCGGCACGGTCAGGGGCAGGGCGAGCAGCACCGCGAAGAGCGCCGGGCTATGAACCACCATTCCCTCTGTTCCCGGTCCTGCACTCGCCCGCGGATCACACACGATCGCCGGCGAAGCAAGGGAGGCCGGCTTCGATCGTGGGAACGGGAAGGGCCGGCCGGACAAGCTCCGGCCGGCCCTGGCGAGCCCGCCCGGTATGGGCGGGCCCGATCGCGCATGCGGCGTGGATCAGTAGCGGTAGATCTTGCCGTCGAGGCCGATGGCGAGGAGGCGCTGACCGTTCGGGGCCGCCACCGCCGCGGCGGTGCCGTTCGGGATCAAACTCCAGGCCTCGACGGTGTTGTCGCCGATCTTGCGCCAGATCTGCTTGCTGTTGCGGTTGATGGTCACGACCGTGCCGTCGGAGGCCGCCGCCAGATCGAGAGCGTCTCGCCCGACAACGGTCCAGCCGCTGACGCCGTCGCTGCGGTAGATGTTGTTGTCGATCCCGATCGACCAGAAGCTCCGGCCGTTCATCGCCACCACCCTTCGGGCCGTGCCCGGCAGGCGGCGCCAGTTCATCTGGGCGTCGTCGGAGGGCTTCGACCAGATCTCGCCTGCCCGGTTCACCACGACGACGGTCCCATCGGAAGCCGCAGCGATCGCGACGTTGTCTCCGGAGCCGACGACGGTCCACTGATTGCCGTCGAAGCGCCAGACCTGGTTGTCGGTGCCGATGCCGTAGAGGCTGTTGGCCTTGACCACCGCCACGTCCTTCAGCAGGCCGGGCAAATTCTTCCAGGCGCCGTCGGCCTGATACAGCCAGACCTTTCCGTCGTTCCGGTTGACCGTGACCGTCGTGCCATCGGCGGCGGTGGCGATCTTGAGCGCCTCGACGCCGACCTCCTTCCAGACGCCGGTCGCGGGCTGCGCGTAGGGAGACAGGACCGTGCCACCCGTCGTACCGGTATTCCCCGTCGTCCCCGTGCCCCCGCCGGTCCCGCCGCCTCCGGCCGTGCCGCCCGGGGTCCCGGTGCCGCCGGTGGTCCCGGTGCCGCCCGCCGCGGCGGTCGCCACTTCGCAGGCCTTGACCGTGCCGTAGAGCGGATCGCGGCCGAAGGCCTCGTTGCTACAGGCGATGGAGCCGGTCACGTCCTTGGTGACGTACTGGCCGTTGGCGCCGTAGCGGACGGTCTTCGGACCGTTGGCCACGGTGCAGGTCTCGTATTCGGCGGAGCAGCGGGTCCAGCCCGTGTTGTCGACGGTGCCCGCGGCCGTGTTCGACGGCACCGTCACGCCCCCGACCGGCGCGGCGACGTTGGCGCCCAGCGCCACGATCACGCCCGGCGAGGGCACGCCCTTCCCGTCGATGGCGACGAGCTGGTAATAGCCGGGGGGCGCGAGGTTGCCCGAAGCCGGCGTCTGCAGGGTCACGAGCGCACCCGCCTGCGTAAAGGTCAGCGGCACCCGGCGCTGGCCGTTGTTGAAGCTGTGCGTCACCTGGGCGAGGCCGATCAGCACCACCTGCGAGACGCCGTTCTGCGAGGCGAGCTCGATCTGCATCGACTGGGCGTGGGCGAGCTTGTTGCTGCTCAGGCTGACGATCTGCGGCCGGGGCGCCAGGGCCGCCTTTCCGTTCACCGTGGTGAACAGGTAGGGTGGATAGTAGAACTCGGCGTTCAGGTTGGCGACCGGGCCGGGGGCGCCGCCGCCGGACACCAGCACCGTGCCGTTCTGCATCAGGCCTGCGGTGGAGTGGTAGCCCCGGTAGATCGCGTTGGAGGCGCCGAGCGTCCAGGTGTTGGTCTTGGGGTCCCAGAGCTCGGTGGCCAGGACCGTATTGTCCCCGGCCTGGTCGTTGAACTTGCTGCCGCCGGTCACCGCGACCGTTCCGGTCGGCAGGACGGTGGCGTTGGCCCAGGCGCGGCCGAAGCGCATCGGCGGCGCCTCGGTGAGGGCCGGGGTGGCGCCGTTGATGTCGACGATCGTGGCCCGGCTGCTGGAGAGGAAGCCGTTGCCGTTGTCGTAGCTGTTGCCGCCGACCTGAAGGATCTTGCCGGTGTCGTACATGGCCGCGGTCGAGACCGCACCGACATTGGGTGCATCGACCGCGCTGTTGGCGTTGCGCTGCGGCTCCTTGAACGCCAGGGCCGTCACCGCGCCGTTCCCGTTCGGGTCGAGCGTCCACATCTTTTCGGCGGAGATGCCGAAGACCCGGCCGCTCGGGGCGACCCAGGCCCGGGGATACCACCAGCGATTGTTCTCGGGGCCGAACGCGTCGCGGCTGGTGGCGCCGAACAGGCTGTTCCACTTCGTGCCGTCATAGACCTCCGGGGTCATGCCGGTCATGTAGCCCTTGTCGATGCTGCCCTGCGGGTCGGCCCAGCCGCCGAGATACGGGAAGGATCCGCCCATGATCAGCGGCCGGCCGTCGGCCAGGGTGATCATCGTGGAATAATAGCGGTCATTGGCGAGCTTGGCGTTGATGACGCCGACCGCCGTGCCCGCGGGGTTCAGCAGGGCGCTGCCCTTGTCGACGCCGCCGTCGAAGATGCCGCCGCTCACCAGCAGCGAGCCGTCGCCGAGGAAGGACGTCGCGGCGCAGAAGCTGTTGACGAAGCCGGGCTCCTGGAAATTGACGTGCGCGCCGTCGACCGGCCCCTTCGAGGGGTCCCAGATGTCGAAGGTGCGGCCGTTCTGCGAGCCGGCATCGCCGAGCGGAGAGCCGAAGGTGAGCAGCTTGCCGGTGGGCAGCAGGCTCATATGGATGGCGTTGAGCGGCCAGGCCTTCACCCCCGACCACATGCCCTGGGTCGGGGCGGTGTCGGGGATCGCCAGGTTGGCCAGGACGGGATCCGCCACCGGCGTCGCGACGACGGGAAGCTGCGCCGCCGCCGCCGGCAGGAGGGCGCCGGGGAGCAGGGCCGCCGGCGTCAGGAAGGTGGCGGCAGCGAGCGCGCTCCAGAGGGTCGCGCCCGGGCGGGCATCGGGCGATCGGGAGGAACCGGGCATGGGAGGACCTTCTGGGACGGGATCTTACAGGGCGGGGGATGCGCTGGAGGCCGGCGGGTGCCCGACGCCCTGCGCGAAGCGGTCGAGTGCGGCGAGGTCGCGGGCCAGGCGCGGCCGGTCGAGGGGGTTGGCGCCGTAGCTCATCGCGAGCTGTCCGATGCGGTCGAAGACCAGCACCGTGTCGGGCGGGTTGGAGCGGTCGGCCGGGTAGCGCAGGACCGTCCGCTGGCGCGCCGCCGTGTCCGGGTCGCTGTCGAGGACGGCGAACCGCGCCGGGTCGAGCCCGAGGCTGCCGGCGAAGGCGCGCAGGGCATCCCGGTCGTCCCGCGCCGGGTCGAGGGAGACCGCGAGGACGGCCACCCGCGCCCGAAGCGGCCCGGGCAGGCTGCGCTCGAGGGCCGCGAGGTCGCGGGTCCGGATCACGCAGGCGATGGTGCAGCCCGTCGTCAGGAAGCTCACCACCACGATCCGGTCGGCCAGGCGCGCGCCGGTGAGGGCCTGGCCGGCCTGGTCGCGGCGCAGGGCGCCGGCGACCGGCCAGAGGAGGGTGTCGAGATCGCTTCGCGGCGCGGCCGGGACGGTTTCGCCGGCGCGGACCGGCCCGGGCGCTAGGATCAGGGCGGTGCCGGCAAGCAGGCGCAGAGTCTTCAGGGAGTCACGGATCCTGGACGACATTCCGGATGGTTTCACCTCTTCTGCAGGCGACCATGCCGCTCTGCTGCTCGACCGCAGCAATAGACCGTCCGAGTTTTACAATGCAGTTCACAAAACTACTTAAAAACATTAACCATTAACAGCTCAGTGGCCGAATATCGACTTCTACATCGGAAAGACCAAATATAGACCTTCTCTCGAACAGGATACGTGCACGCCAGAGCTCGATCGCGGCCGGCGTGATTCGGATTGCATCCGGAAAGTCCCTCCCTGGTGGGACCAAAGCATTCGCGGCCGACCCGGCGCACCGAATCTCTGCTGTCTGGCGTCGGGTTCGAATCTGATCGCGAGGGGAACGGTCACCCGTCGCGTCTCTGCTGCGCGGCCGGCCCGGCCCGACGAAGGCGGGGCGGGCGCCAGCCCGTCCGAGGCCCTCTACCGGGCCGCTCGGACCGGCACCATCAGGCCGTCCGGGATCCGGCGCAGGCGCACGGACGAGAACGGCGCGCCGGGCCGATTGGCGACCCACTCGATGTTCGGGACGGTGCGCGCCCGCCGCCGCGCGGCCATCCGCATGAGGGATTCCCGCAGCGCGAAGGCGCCCAGCGTAGCGAGGACGATGCCCAGGCCCCAGAGGGCGAGGAGCAGGCCGATCGAGACCCGGCCGTTGAATTCCCGCAGCAGCCCCAGGGCGAAGGCGAAGTACCAGGACACGCCGGAGACCGCGCCCGAGACCAGGAAGATCCCCGCCGCCAGGCGCGAGACGCCGTCGAGCATCGGGCGGCGCACGTCCCGCAGGACGCTCGGCAGCACCAGAGCATGGATCAACAGACCGTTGACCGTGAGCACCGCGACCACCACCACCTTCGCCCAGAGCTTGGGGTTGGCGAGCTTCTCCGGCGCCTCGATGGCGTAGAGGCCGAGGAAGCCGAGCCCCGAGATCCACAGCAGGGCGATGCCCATGGTCACGACCTTGCTGATGAAGTGGAAGCTGCGCTCCATCTCGGCCGGCATCGCGCCCTCGCGCATCCAGCGCAGGATCCAGAAGTCCAGCATCGTCGCGCCGCCGAGGCCGAAGCACAGGCCGACCAGGTGAAGGCCGATCAGGGGCGTCAGGAGACGCACCGGCGGAAACGGGGCCGGAAGCGCCAGCAGCAGCGGACGGCCGAGCCCCGGCCCGGCCGCCGCACAGCCCCAGAGCAACGCGACGAGACCGACGGCCAGGGCCACCAGGGCCGTGACACAGGCCCGGATCACGGGACCGCCGGGTTCGGATCCCTGCATGGCGCGACTCTCCGGGACGCGGGGGAACAGGGAAGGAGGAATGCACTCTATTTGATAAAAAACTACGAACCTACGACGGCCCAGCACGGATGCTGTATTGCATGTCGTTGTGATAGAAAATATGTGCTCGATCCAGTTTCTGGCAGCGGCCGGATCTGATCTATGCCCGACGACAGGAAGTCTCCGAGCGCGCGCGATCCTATTCACCGATCGGAGCGGACGCTGGTTGCACGCGCGAGCTGTGGATCGACGCCCTTCGTCGCCTCGGGCCGACCTGAGGGGCGATTGCCTAGATTGGAGATCGACCCGGTATGCGGCTCACGACCATGCGGGTCCATGCCCCGAGCGAGCTCGACTGGCGAAGGCGGGGTGCGCCGAGCCGCCCATGACCGCCTGAGGTCGATCGTCGTCGGGTCGGTTCCGGTCCTCACTGCGCGCTCGCGATCCGGCCGATGCCAGGAACCACGCGGCGTTCGGGCACCGCGCCCGGAGGCGGCCGTTCACCGACTCGATCTCGACGTGATCGGTCGAATCGACCGGACGGCGGAGCTCGAGCGCGATGCCGCGCGCGAGAGGGGCGAGAGGCGAAAGCCGGCCCAGTGCGAACGCGCCGTCGGCGATCCGACCTGGCCGGATCGCCCCGTTCGGGATCGTGACGGGACGGACGCCCGCACCCGGTCGATCGGGAACCGCCCGGGCCGCGGCCGGTCAGGGATCGCGGGCGTTGATCCGCGTCACGACGAGCGGGTCGGCCGGCGTGAACGGCAGCGTCGGCAGGACCTCCTCGGTGGTGCCGAGCGTCGCGGCCAGGACGCCGCGCGAGAAGGCGGAGGCCGTCGCGCGATAGCCGATGTCGCCGGGGGTCGGTTGATCGAAGAAGATCAGGAAGTGAATCTCCTCGTCCCCGAGCTGTTCGATGTGGTGGGGATAGGCGCGCGGGATGAAGTAGACGTCGCCGGCCTTCAGGTCATAGGTGTCGGTCGTGCCGTCCGGATCGAGCACGGTCATGCGGGCGCGGCCGCGATGGACATAGCCCATCTCGGCGGTCTCCGGATGCCAGTGCGGCTCGCGCATGCCCTGGTGGGTGATCCGCAAGGAATACATCGAGATGTCCTTGAGGGCCGGCCAGAACTGGTCGCGGGCGAATCGTGCCGACCCGGCCTGCGAGGCGAGCAGCGGATGCTGCGCTTCGACATCGAATTTATGCGGGTTGTTGAACGCGGCGACCGCCGGGACCGCGGCCGGCCCTTGGCGGCCGACGATGAAGGCGCTCCTGGTGGAACGGGCGATCGGCGCGAAGGACGCGCCCGGCAGATCGTAGGTATTGCCGAGCACCGCGTCGGTCATCGCGCCGAAAGCCGCATGCATCGAGAAATCCTCCGGCCTCTCGTGCCGGAAGGCGACGATGAATTCCGCCCGATCCGCGCCGAGGTTCTCGATGTGGTGCACCGCTCCGGACGGGATATGAAACATCTGGCCGGCCGAGACCGTGAACGACGAGAACACGCTTCCGTTGTCGAGCACGCTCACCAGGCTCTGCCCGGACACGCAGTAGCTGAGTTCGGTCGCGTTGGCGTGCCAATGCGGTTCGCGAACGGCGCCGGCCGCAAGGATCAGGCGCTTGATGGACAGCCGCCGAAGGATAGGCATGGTGTCTGCGTAGAGCCGCGAGATCGATCCGAGTTCGCTCTCGAACTCGATGTGGCCTGAATCCAGAGATCGAACGTGCTTTGCTTGCATTTTCATTCTCCTGCACATGACGTTTTCACGAGAGACTCATGAAAGCGCGGATATTCGACTCAACGCGACCCGAAACGGGCACAAGCCGGATGTCGACGGGATCACCCGACGCTCGGCCCGCGATGCCGCGGCCGTGCACCTGCTCTCGGTTCCTCGGGGGCCACGATCGTATCGGAACTCAGGATTGTATCGGGACCCAGGATACGGATGGGCACGGGGATCGGCCAGAGGCGTTTCACCCAAGGCAAGCCGTCACCAAGCCGGGCCGTCACCAAGCCGGGCCGTCACCCGGCCGGGTCTTCGGTCGCCGCACCGTTTCCGTCCAATCCCGCTGGGCGCCCGCGAAGGGGAAACGCCCGTGATGGCCCCCTTTCCGCCGCGTCGATCGGAGCGGACAGGCGGTTTTCGGCCGCGAGGTCCGCCATCGAGCCGGGAGACCCGTGCCGGGGAAGCGGCACGGCGCCTGCCGGTGGGATCCTTCGGTCGGGATGTCGACCGATGGCGGCCGCCGGCGCCGCCTTGCGCGGCAGCACGCAGGGATCGGCCCTGGCGGGCTCGAAGTCTCGCCAGGGCCGATCGGTCGATCTCAGAACGCGTAGCGCACGCCGCCGCGGACGGCCTGGATGGTGTCGCTGGCGGCGAGTTCCGCGTCGTAGTTGACGAAGCCGGTCCAGCCCGCGGCGAACACGCTGGCGATCCCGACGCCCACCAGGGCGCGATCACGGTCCAGGCGACGGCCGTTCACCCGGAAAGGCACCGTCGGCGCGAGGGCGAAGGAGGACTGGATCGTGCGCGCCACATCCGCGAAATCGTGGACGTAGGCGGCCTTCACGCCGAGGCTGACCACGCGCTCACCGAGGGTGAGGCTTCCCTCGGCCCGGGCACCCACCAGGGTGCGGGCCGAGAGGAAGTCCTGCGCAGCGACGTTGAGGTTGAACGGGCCGTTCCCCCGTTCGGTCACGCGGTCCTGGTCGAACGTCGCGACCTGGAACCCGACGAACGGCACCAGCGCCTGTCCCGGCGCCAGAGCCACCCGGGCTCCGGCCTCGCCGGCGGCGAGGAACTGGTCGCCGCTGAGGGTGCCGCGCGCGCCGTTCGGCTGCAGGATCCCGCCGCCGACCGACCGGTCCATCCGGCCCTCGGCGTGGGAATAGCCGAGCGCCAGGGTGCCGTAGAGCGTGCCGCTGGTGATGCCGCCGTAGACGCCGATCTGTGCGTTGTCCGTGTGCGCCCGCTCGCCGGTGCGCGACAGGCCGACATCGACCGAGCCGTAGCCCGCCGCGATGCCGAGCACCGTTCCGGGCTGGGTGTGGGCGTCGATGCCGCCCGCGAAGCCCGCGATGGTCTCGGTGCGACCGGCCGCGTTCGCGGTGCCGTCCACCGTGCCGAACTGACCGTAGCCCGTGGCCCAGACGCCGTAGCCGCGGTTCGTCGGGACGAAGCGCGCCTCCGGCACGGGCCCGCGCTGCGGCAGGTCGGCGGCGTAGACGGCGGGCGGCAGGGTGAAGCCGTCCTGGCCCGGTTCGAAGATGGCGGTGTAGCCGCGCTGGACGAGCTGGTCCGCGAAGGCCCGGCCGGCCCGCAGCTGCAGATCGGCGACGGATGCGTAGCCCTGGCCGGCCACGCGGTCGAGCAGCGCCGCGTTGGCGCCGTCGCTCTGGTAGTCGAGGGTGGTCAAGGCGCCCGTATTGCCGGCGAGGGCCGCGTCGAGGCCCCGGGCGGCACCGGCCTGGTTCTGCGTCCGCGCCACGAGGCCGAAGCTCTGCTGGGCCAGCGTGACGTAGGCGTTGGTGGCATCGCTCGAGGCCACGGCACGGATCAGCGTCGGCAGGGCATTGCTGGTGGTCACGGCGCTGAAGCCCCCGGTGATGCCGCCCTGGGCCGTCACGAGGGTGTAGCGCGTGCCCGGACGGTACTGACCGGCGGCTTGAACGAGGCTGGCCGTGCCCGCGAGCGTCGCGGTGCCGTCGACGCTGAGGCGGGCGGCCTCGCCGGTCGCCGCGACGGCCGTGCTGAGCGTCGCCCCGGCGGTCTGGGCGAAGGCGCCCGTAACCGAGAGGGTCCCGTAGGCCGCCGTGGCGTTGCCGGGCGCGACGGTCCCGCCATTGGTCAGCGTGCCGCCGATGCGCCCGGTTCCGAGGAGCGTCCCGCCGGCGGCGACCTGCGTGTCGGCACTGAGCATCGAATTCACCGTGAGGGATCCGCCGGCGACCGTCGCACCGCCCGAGAAGCTCTGGGTGGTGCCGGCGGCCAGGGTGTAGGCATCGCCCTGCGCCGAGAGGGTGGTGAAGCCCGAGACGTTGCTCGCGAGGGTGCCGGCCCCGGTCAGGACGAGGGCGTTGCGGCCGCGGCCCTGCGCGACGATGTTGCCCTGGATCACCGAGCCGGTGCCGAGGGTGATGGTGTTCCGGCTGGCGGCGACGTCGTTCAGGGTGATGCCGCCGGTGATCGTGCCGGTGTTCGCGAGGGCGTGGCTGCCCATGCCGTAGAGCAGGCTGCCGTCGATGCGCCCGGCATTGGTGGTGCTGCTGTTGCGCCGCGCGGTGCTGGTGGCGACCTGCGGGTCGGAATCGGTGAAGCGGACGTCGCCGCCGATCGTCCCCGTGGCCGCGTTGGTGAGCGTCGCGGTGCCGTTGCCGTAGACCACGATCGCCTGCCCGCCGGCCGGCCCCGCGATCGTGCCCGCATTGGCGATGGTGAAGCTCTGCGCACGGCCCTGGATCGCGCGCGTTCCGGTGCCGGTGGCCGAGATCCGGCCCCCGGCCTGGTTGGTCACGGTGAGGGACGCCACGTCGTCGTCGGAATCGATGGCCGCCACCGCGGCGGTGCCGGTGCTGGTCGAGGCCCGGGTCGCCGAGATGGTGCCCGCGTTGACCACCGACATCGAGGCGATGTTCTCGCCGGCATAGATGCCGCGGGAGACGCCGATGCCGTTCTCCGTCACCGCGATGGTGCCCTGATTCACCACCGCGACGTTGCTGAAATCGGCCCCCGTCGAGTTGGCGAGCACGCCGTAGACCCGGTTCGCCGCCGTGTTGGTGCGCCCCGCGGCCCCGGTTCCGGTGATCGTGCCGAGATTGACCACCGTCGTGTTCGAGCCCGACAGGTTCACGGCCTTGTTCGTGAGGGTGTTGGCGACGGTGAGCTGGGCCCCCGAGCCCGTGACCTGCACGACGCCGCCGACGGTCTGGGTGGAGCCGGCCCCGAGGGTCAGGGTTCCGCCCGCCACGGTGAGGTTTCCGGACAGCGCCTGCGTGGAGCCGGCGCCCGTCGTCCAGGCGCCTCCGGCCTGGGTCAGGCTCGTGAAGCCGGTCACCGCCCCCGTGAGGGTCCCGGTGCCGGAGAGCGTGAGGGTGTTGGTGCCGAGGCCCCGGGCGGTGATGTTGCCGCCGATGCTGGAGCCGGTGCCGAGGCTGACCGCGTTCACGGTTCCGGCGACGTCGAGGAAGCTGATGCTCCCGCCGATCCGGCCCGTGTTGGTCACCACCGCGTTGCCGCCGCCGAAGGCGACCGTGCCGGTGATCGTTCCGGCGTTGGCGACCGTGCCGGAGCGGCGCAGGTTCACCAGGGTGGCGCCGGTCTGGAGATCCTGATCGAACAGCCGGACATCGCCCGAGACGACGCCGGTGGCGGTGTTCGTGAGGGTGGTGCTGTAGGCGCGCGGCGTCGTGGCATCGCCCGCGTTCCCGGCGTTCAGCGCGTAGGTGGCGATCGCCGCCTCTCCGGCCGTGGTGTTCTGGATCGTGCCGCTGTTGTTGATCACGAGATCGGCCGCGCGCCCGTTGATCGCGCGGGTGTTGACCCCCGTCGCCGTGATGCGCCCGCCGGCCGCGTTGTTCACCACCAGGCGGTCGGTGTCGTCGTCGGAATCGACGCCCGCGACGAGCGCGGTGGTGGCGGTCGCGGTCGGGGCCCGGGTCGCGCTGATGAGGCCCGTGTTGGTGATCGTGAAGAGCGTCGTGTTCTCGCCCGAGTAGATTCCGCGCGCGATGCCGTTTCCGTTCTGGACGACGCCGATCGTGCCGGCGTTGGTCACGGTCGTGCTGGCGTATTGGGCGCCGTTGGGTGCGCTCGAATAGGCGCCGTAGAGCCGGGTCGTGGCGTTCCCCGCAGGTGCGACGAGGCTGATCGTGCCGGTATTGTTCAGGGTCGAGAGGTCGCCCGCGAGGTTGACGCCGAAATTGTCGCGCGCTTGGCCGGCCGGATTCGTGATCGTGCCCGCGTTGTTGACGAGGCTGCCGCCGCCGACGCGGATGTTGGTGAAGCTGGGATTGGCGCCGCCACTCGTCTGAACCGGCGTGACCGTCGCGCCGGGAGCGACGGTCACGGTCAGGCCCGTGGCGGCCGCGGGCGCGACGAACCCCGCCGACGTCCCGGAGCAGGCAATGGTCTGGCCGCTCGTCGGTGTCCCCGGTTGGCAATCGGCACTCGCCTCGGAGACGAGGACAGACCAGGCCGGAACAGTCAGAAGCAACGAACGGCGCAACGTCAAGCCTAGGCCTGCCATCGATTCACTCCCCAGAGTTTTGATTCACCCATGCCGGTTTTTTACCGGCTAAGCGAGCAAAAAACTCCGCGGAGTGTGTGAGTCAAATGTAATCCACGTGATCTACAAAGAATCGACCCCAAGAAACAAAAATATCACATCGACTTCGCAACAAGACATCGGCATCACGCGGGCTCGGGAAGGTCGAGTAATCTTGGAATGGTCTTTCGGAAAGTACGGCAGGACGATCTGGCATTCCGCGGTCAGGCCGGCGGCGGCCCCCGATACGTCGAAGCGCGCGGTCGGCGGCGGCCATCGGGACGGCTGCCACGTCAGGTCCCGTCGAGCGCCGGGATCAGGGCTTCGCGGAAGCCCGCGAACTCGACCGTGCGCCAGCGGTAGCACTGATAGAACCGGACGCGCCCGCTGGTGACGGCCTGGACGGGGATCATGAGGTCGAAGCCGGCGGAGCGTGCCAGCGCGGTCCCGAGATGCGCCTCGATGTCCGGCCGTTCGAGAGGCGCGCCGATGCAGATCCGGCTTCGACCGTTCTCCTCCCAGCGCGCCACCACGCACAGGGCGGAGCCGAGCCCGCGCAGGAACGCCCAGCCCTGACACCGGATGGACCGGACGTCGTCCTCGGCGGTGAGCGTGACCGCGTTGAGGTTCGGCGCCCGGCGGATCGCCTTGATGAAACGCCGCCGGAAGGCCGCGGGGAGGGTCTCGGTGTCCCGACAGCGCCCGTGCCCCTCGCGGACCTGAAGCCGGTCGGGCAGGGCGATCGCCGGGCCGGTCCCGCGGCCGGTGCGCAGGAGGACCTCGTAGGGGTCCGGCCGCAGGCCATTCAGCGCCGCGACGAAGCGGAGCGTTCCGTCCGAGGCGGCATGCGCGTCCGCGTCGAGCCGGAGCGTCGCGCCGTCGGGACTCCGGAGCCAGACCTGGACCGCCTCGGCCGGGACGTCGGGCAGGCAGGCCTCGAAGGCCCAGACCTCCGCGGACGAACCGACGAGCACGCCGTCGCAATTGGGCAGGCTCTGCCGGATCCGCCGGGGCACGCCTCTGCGCGGGGTCTCCCGGTCCGGGCCGGCCCCCTGCGCCGCCCGGAAGTGGCCCGCGCGCGCCGCGCCGAGATCGCTCGCGGCGAAGATCCGCAGCAGCCCGCGGGTGACGATCCGGTGGGTCGCCGTCACCTGGATCAGGTCCACCGCGTGACTTCCGAAACTCAGACCCGCGAGGTCGACCTGTCCGGCGAAGCCCGCGTCCCGCGCCGCGGGGGTGCGGAGATGGTCCAGCACGTCCTGCCGGCTCTCGGTCGCAAGGGGGGCGTAGGACGTGCTCGTGCCGTCGCTGAAGCGCAGATAGGTCCGGTAGGGTCCCCGGCTCTCCGACAGGTGCATCCAGCCGCGCAGGGAGAGGCTCTGGAACACGACGGCGTTCCCGCTGCGATCCAGGCGCTGGCACTGATCGGTCCAGAGGGCGTCGATGGCCCAGGCGAGGGCCGGATGGCTCAGCGGACGTTCCAGGGCGGGCTTGGCCGCGTCCGCCTCCGGCAGGGCGTCGATGCGGGCGACCGCCGGGAAGGTCTCGGGGAAGCCGCCGCCATCCGAGAGACGGCTCCGGTCCCAGAGGATGTCGTTGCTGACCCAGGACGGCGCGTTCACCTGGAGCGCGAGGTCGTCGAGGGACAGGTCGTAGGCGCCCGGGCGCCGGTTCGGGACCCGCTCGTGCGGGCAGGGCCGCTGCGCGATCAGGCCGGCATACAGCCGGTGCAGGGCGTCGAGATGCGCGTCCACCGACGGGAAGGCCTTGCGCCGGATGGTGGTGCGCATCGCCGCGAGCTGCTCCCGGTCGAAGAGGAGAGCCAGGAGCCTCGCCCGGACCGCGCCGGGATCATGCGGCGGCACCCGGAAGCCATCGATCCCGTCGCGGACCCGTTCGGCGGGCGCGCCGAGGTCGCTGACGATGGGCACGAGGCCGGCCTGCCAGGCCTCCGTGAGCGCGATGAGGAAGGTCTCGGGCCAGGTCGAGAGGTGGAGGGAGACGTCGCACCCCTGCAGCTGGGCGACGATGCCGCGCTGCTCGTAGGGGCCGTGGACCGTCACGCGCTCCGCCGGCAGGCCGCGCAGGCGGCCCGCATGGTGGGGGCTGACCTGGCCGTGGATCCGGAACCGGATGGGATAGCCCTCGCAGGTGCGGATCAGCTCGATCACGTCGTCCCCGCCCTTGTGGTGGGTGAAGTTGCCGATCACCGCGACCACGAGGGACGCGGGGGCCTCCGCCGCGGGAGGTGCCTCGGGGGGTGCGGCGGCCGGCGTCGGGACCAGCATCGCGATCTCGACGACGCGGTCGGGGGCGATCTGCGGATGGAAGGCCCGCAGGTAGGCACCCGTGGCCGGGGTGCTCGTCACGAAGGCGTCCACCGCGCCGACCACCTGCCCCAGGAACGCATCCCGGCGCGCCTTGGCGCCGGCGGGATAGTTGTGGCTGGCGGCGAGGCACGCGTCGCATTGCTCACGCCCGCGATGGACGACGTCGCAGAAGCGGCCGTTGTGGTCGAGCAGGAGCCAGCGCTCGCAGATCAGGTAATGGTCGTGGAGGTGCTGGACCACCGGAACGCCGCAGGCGCGCGCGATGAGCGGCAGGCTCAAGGGCCAATGCAGCAGATGGTGGATGTGCAGCAGGTCCACCCGATGCTCGAACAGGATGCGGGCGAACTGCCCCTCCACGTTCGGGTCGGTGAGCCGGGGCAGGCCGACGGACCCGCCGGGCAGGTTGAGCGCGACACCGGGGCCTTCGAGGCGCATCTCCCAGGTCTCGCCGCGGAAGACCGGAAACAGGAAGAGCAGGTCGTAGCGGTCGCCGAGCCCGGCGAGGGCCTCCTGGTAGACCTCGACGCCGCCGCCCTCGCGATGGCCCAAGCGGTTGTGCGTGAGGATGAGCACGGTCCTGCGCGGGGCCGAGGCGGGGGGCCGCTCGCCGCGGGCGGAGGCCGTGCGCCGGACCGGGACGGCCCGCTCCAGCATCGTGGCGATGCGATGGTCGTAGAGGTGCTCGGCCAGCGTCCGGGCGCGCGCGGCGCGGGCCTGGGCGAGCCGTTCCCCGGGGACCGACAGCATGCGGGCGATGGTCTCGGCGGCCTGCGCGTCGTCCGTGCAGAGCTGGAATTCCGTGCCGGCGGCGTAGTAGTCCCGCACCTCCGGCTCGGGCGACACCATAACCTGGAAGCCGCCGGCGAGGGCGGTCTCGAACAGGCGCGGGGGCGGCGTCGATCCGGCCGCCTGCTCGGCCGCGCTGCCGGAGAAGACGCGCGGCAGGGTGAGGACGACGCGGCTGCGGTTGGCCAGGCGTGCGAAGTCGAGGTTGCCGCAGCGCCAATCCGTGACGAGGGAGCGGTCGTGCAGGTCGGGCGGCCCAAGATGGACGTTCCAGGGCAGGGCGATCTTGACCCGCAGGTCGGCGGGCAGGAGCCCCAGGATCGTGTTCAGGCTCGCGACCCGGTTGGGCCAGGCGGTCCCGACGAAGAGCAGGTCGTAGCGGTAATGGCGGTCGTCCGCGCCGACCGCGAAATCCTGGAAGCGCGGGCTCGCGGCCAGGGGCAGGTGGACGGCGCGGCCCTCGTAGGCGGCGACGCTTCCGCGGTCGTTGGTGAAGACGATGTCGAAGCAGTCGGAGAAGCGGACGTTGGACGCGCGCTCGTAGGGATCCTCGGTGGTCCACAGGATGCTGAGGCGGGCCAAGCGCGCGAGCCGGCCGAGCAGGGGCGCCTGCATCCGGGCGCCGCCGAAGGCCAGGACCGTGTCGAGCCCCTCCGCCAGGAAGGTTGCGAGGGCGTCGCCGTGATGCGCGACCACGACGCGCGCCACGCCGGGATGGCGCCGCAGCGCGTCCGCGATGGCCAGGACGATGTAGTGGTTGTGCGTCCGCGGCTCGGTATCGAGGAGCAGGATCGAGAGATCCGTCATGCGTGCGCCGATCCGCGCGGCTCCGGACGGGGCACGGCGAGCAGGTCCTCCAGGTTCTCCGACGCGGGGCGGGCCGGGAGGCCGCAGAGTTCGAGGATGCGCCCGGCACGGCACGCATAGGTGTGATCTCTCAGGGCGCGCCGCTGCGCCCGCTCGGCGATGGCGAGGATCGCGGCCGGCTCGTCCCGGGTCCGCTCGAGGGCCCGGGCGATGTCGCGGGGGCCGTCGACGAGGAGGATCTCCTCGTCCGGCTCGAAGGCGTCGCAGATCTCCAGACCGGTCGCGAAGTAGAGTTGCGTCGAACCCGACAGCGCCACCTCGAAGGTGCGCGGTCCCGGCGTCGCCTGCGGCAGGGCGAAGCGCCGGTTCGCGATGTCGAGGTCGCGGCCGATGTTCAGCGTCAGCCAGGCGGCGGCGGCGTGGTCGGCCATCTCGTCCGCGGTCAGGCGTCGGTTGTGCGCGCAGCGCAAGTCGGCCGGCCAGTCGCAGCCGAGAATCTCCACCGGGTGGCGGGAC
Source organism: Methylobacterium sp. Leaf104 (assembly GCF_001422885.1). Classification (GTDB taxonomy): domain Bacteria; phylum Pseudomonadota; class Alphaproteobacteria; order Rhizobiales; family Beijerinckiaceae; genus Methylobacterium. The sequence continues at coordinate 145,150 of NZ_LMMZ01000041.1, forward strand.
AGGAGATCGTCCGCCCGCCGGAGGAGCGCGACCCGGTTCGGATAGGCGACGCCGCAGAAGAAGATCGCGATGTCGCGCGGCAGGCTCGGGTGGATGGGACGCAGGTGCCGGGTCGGGGACGCGGCCAGCGGCAGGTGGTGCACCGACCCGTGCCGGTAGTGGTGGACCGCCCAGCTGTCGTTGGAGAGGACGATGTCGGCCAGGAGCTCCGCCTTGAACGCGTAGTCGAACTCGTAGGGATCCTCGGTCAGCCAGAAGGCGAGCTGGGCTCCCACGGCGTCGACGGATCGGCGCAGGGCACCGAGGCCGGCCGCATCCGGCACGAGGCTGCCGACGGCGACCACCAGCTTCGGACGCAGGCGACGCACCCGCTCGCAGGCGAGCTCCAGGGGCGCCTGCCCGACGGCGGCGCCTCCCAAGCGCTCGCTCAGTCCTTCGACAAGGTAAGATCTGATGGCAGGATTGATATTGACCGCATCAGATGTCGTGCCAGTTACGAGAACTTCGATCGTATCCGGATAAATGTGAGATGCGAAATTCATTTATTCCGCCGATCGGCGCGTGGCGTTGCGAGGGTTTGACTTCCTTCTTAGAGAAGCAATAACTTCGTTTTTGAAAGCTGTCTATGTAAACGAGCGTCGACAACGTAATCGGGAAAGATGAGTAAGAGCGCTATTGCTTTTCGGCAAGACGATCGGGAGAATTCGGCAATCGGAAGCGGGTCCGGTGCGCAGGGAGCGGACGGCGTTGCCGGGACGGGCGGCCCGGGCAGCCTCACGGCAGCCAATATTCTCCTGCCGGTCGCGGAGGCCGTGTCCGGAGACGTGCTCCTGCTCGGATCGGTGGCGCCGAGCCTCCACGCCCATGCCGCGGCGCTGGCCGGATCGCTGACGGCCCACGCGCGGCGGCAGCCGGAGGCCGACCTGATCGACGGCCCTCCCGCCTATGACACGATCCTGGCCTTCGATCTCTTCGCCCCGGCCGACGAGGCCGCCCCGCTTGCGCTGCGAGCGCTGCGGCGAAGCCTGCGGCGGGACGGACGGCTGATCCTGGCGCTGGGGACGAAGCCGCCGGGACGCGGCGCCTCCGCCGCGGGGCAGGGCGGATCCCGAGATCCGGGCGGCGGGCCGGGCGCCTGGGCCTGCCTGCGCCGAGCCCTGGAGGCGGCCGGATTCCCGCACCAGCACTGGTGGTATCCGTTTCCGGACCATCGCGCCGCCCGCACCGTCCTGTTCGAACGCGGCCTGGCTCCCGGGTCCGGGCTGGATGCCGCGGCCCTGGCGGGGGACGCCTCCGGCGAACGCCGCGCTTGGCGGCGCATCGCAGAGGCCGGCGGACTGGCGGACCATGCGCCGTCCGCGCTCGTCCTGGCCTCGGCCGTCGGGCTCCCGGCGGAGGAGCGCCTCGCCCTGCAGATCGGCCACGAGCGGCGGCCGGAATTCAACAAGGTCGCCACGATCCTGACCCGGGCGGAGGGTCCACCGGAGGTTCGGCGCGTGCCGCGCCGGCCCGGATTGCCGCGCTGCGTGGCCGGCGTCACCAATCGATTCCCGTCCGAGGCCCTCGCGCCCGGCCAGCCCTGGCCCGAGGCCCTCGAGGCGGTGCTGGCCCGCGACGGCTGGACCGAGTCCGACGTGGCGACCTGGGCCGAACGCTGGATCACCGCCGTCCGGGCCGCGTTTCCGGAGGCCGATCCGGGCGACCGGTCGCCGGATGCCGGCACGCTCCTGCCCGGTCATGCCTTCGATGCCATCCCGCGCAACCTGCTGGTTCAAGGAGGGGAGGCCGCATTCATCGACCTGGAATGGACGCTCGACGCGCCCCTCGACCTCGGGCACCTGCTCGTGCGCGGTCTCGTCGACACCTTCCTCACCACGCCGATCCAGGGCTGTCCCGCACCGGGGCTCGACCCGACCTTCCTGACCTTGCTGCGCGCCTGCACCGGACCGCTCGGAGACGGCCTCTCCGATGCCGGGATCGCCGAGCGCCTCGACCGCGAGGCCCGTTTCCAGCGGGTCGTGGGCGGGCATGACCCCAAGCGCGACTTCGCGTGGCTCGCGGCCACCCATCCCCTGTCCCGCTCGCAGCTGCTCCTGCGTGCGACGACCCTGGCGGACGAGGTCGCCGGGCTGCGGAGCGAGCGCGCCGCGCTCGTCGACGCCCGTGACGCGGCGCAGGCGCAGACCGACCGCGTCATCGTCTATGCGGCGGAACGGGATCGCGAGGCGGAGCGCCTGGAGGCCGCGCTGGCCGCAGCCGAGGCCCGTCTCGCGGGGCCGCCGCCCAGGCTCCCCGGCCCGGCCATCCGCCTCGGCCGGGCCGTCCGGGGCCTCGTCCCGTGGAAGCGGACCTAGCGCGATGCGCCTCCTGGTTGCCTGCGATCATCTGGCCCTGACCGGAGGCCTGATGCGGTTCGAGCGCGTCGGGCAGGTGCTGGCGCGTTGGGGCGGCGAGCTCGCCTTCCTGTGCCTGGGCGAGGGCGGCGCCGATCGGCCGGCCGGCTTCGCGAGCAGGCTCCGGCACCTGTCGCGCGCGGCGGCGCTGGAGGAGACCTGGGACGCCGTCATGGTCCCGGGCGGCGGCTTTCCCGATGCCATCGTGGCGCGCCTCGCGAGCCTGCGAGACCCTCGCCTGGGCCTGCGCGTCCAGCATTTCCTGAACGGTCCCGGCCGCCGTGACGCCTATCGGCGCGTGACGCAGGCCTTCGAGCCCGACCTCATCCTCGTCAACAACGCGCATTGGCCGGAGGCGGATCTCGCCGCGTTCGGCCGGCCGGTCCGCCGGGTCGTCGGCGGGGTCGACTCGACCCTGTTCGCGCCGCCCGTCGCCCGGCCGCCGCGCACCGGGCGATACCGTCTCGGCGCCATCGCGAACAAGAATCCGGCCGCCCTGGTGGACGCCCTTCGCGCGCTCGGCGCCGCGTGGGAGCTGCACTGGTTCGGCCGTGCCGACCCGCGCGAGCCGGCGCCTCCGGACGACCTCCTGGCGTCGGGACGGATCGTCCGGCACGGCCCCCTGTTCGGCGAGGCGCTGGCCGCATTCTACGCCGGCCTCGACGTCTTCTGCAGCGCCGAGCTGCAGGCGGGCTGGTGCAACCCGGCCGCCGAAGCCATGGCCAGCGGAACGCCCCTCGTCACCACGCCGCACGGCACCCTGGCCTTCGCCGAGCACGACGTCACCGCGCGGGTGATCGAGGTCGCCACGGGTCCCGCCATCGCGGCGGCCGTCGAAGCCGTGCGGGCCGATCCCGAACGCGCCGCGCGATGCGCCCGTGCCGGGCGTGCCCGCATCCGCGGCCTCACCTGGGAGGCCTATACGGCCGATCTCCTGGCGGCGATCCGCGGCGGGCTCGCGGATGGGACCGCTCCGGCCTGGGCCACGGCGCGCATCGCGGCGCTCGTGGCCGAACACGGTCCGGCCCCGGAGGATTTCGACGCGGCCGGATACCTTCGCCTGCATGCGGATCTCGCGGCCCTGTTCGGGCGCCCGTGGCAGGGCCTGCTGCACTACCTCGAACATGGCCGCCGCGAGGGCCGCCTCCATCCCTCGACGCGCAGCCGCGCGCAGGAGAAGGCCGCGCAGGCCGGGCGCATCGCCCTCGTCCTCGACGGGCTCGACGGCTCCGGCAAGTCCAGCATCGCCCGGGAGGTCGCCGGACGGATCGGCGCGACGGTCCTCGATCCCTTCGGCGGCCGGATCGGCGGCCTCATGGTCCTCCTCGCCGAGCGGGGCGCGCATGCCCTGGCCGACGACGTCGCGCATGCCGCCGTGGCGCTGGCCCTGCAGCAGGCCCCCGACGGCCCGGTGGTCTTCGATCGGCACTGGTTCACCGCGTCGCAGCTCCTGTCGCCGGCCTACCGGGCGGGCTGGGCCCCCCACCCCCGCACGATCATGTGCTGGGCGGATCGGCCCACGACGGTGGCCCGCCTGGTCGCGCGCGGGGACGCCCAGGCCCGCGCGCGCATGAGCGTCGAGCGGGTCGAGACCTACCGGCGCCTGGCGCAGGAGCTCGGCCTTCCTCTCCTCGACACCTCGCGCATCTCTCCGGCGCTGGCCGCCGAGCGCATCCTCCGGGACTGGTGGGCGAGCCCGCCCCCGTCATCCGGGAGCGGCCCGCAGGCGCACCCGCCGCCTCCGCAGGCGGGGGACCCGGAGGATGCGCTCGGCCCCCGCGCGGGCGGCGCCGGCCCACCCTGACGGTCACGCCGTCCGCCGCGACCGCCGCTCAGCGGACGCTCGGATCGGCGGCGAGACGGGCGCGGATGGCCTCCGTGAGGCCGCCCTCGAACAGCAGCGCCGAGCCGTAATGGTACTCGATGTCGAAGGCGCGGCGCGAGTTCATGGACAGGGAGGCGCTGTGCAGGGCGAGGAGGCGGCCCTCGGCGTCGAACAGGCCCGAGCCGGAGCCGCCATAGCCGTTGTTGCAATCGTGCCGGACGCGCCGGATCGCGTCCTCGCTCGGCGGGTCGACCCGGTGGATCGTGCAGGGCTCGAGGCTGCTCTGGCCGGGATAGTTCGCGTGGCCGCCGGGCGAGACCATGACCACGGGCACCGGCGCGGACCCGGTCGGCAGGTCGGGCGGGGCCGGCACCGGCTGCGGGCGCACGCCCTCGGCCGGCGCCGCCAGGTCGACCAGCGCCCAGTCGTCCGTGATGTGGAGGGACATCGCCCCCGGCACGGTGCCGAGGCGCAGGGACCCGGGGGCGAAGTCGTAGTTCCGGCCGCCGATCTGGAAGAAGCAGTCGGCGATGTCGCGCGTGGGCTCCAGGTGCCGGCTGCGGAAATTATGGGCGTTCAGGACCACGAGGCGCCGGCTGCCGATCAGCCAGGCGGCCGCCGCCTTCCGGGGGATGCCGTCCGCCCGGCAGTAGAGCACGCCGGCGCCGGGATAGCGGGCGTAGTCCGCCCCCGCCAGTTCGCGCCGGTCGTCCCGCGGATAGAGCGCCGCCCATCGCTGCGGGCCCTCCGCCCGGCCCGCAGCGCTCCAGCCGAGGCCGACGAGCCCGGCACCGGCGAGCGCGAGGCGCAGGAGCGCTGCGCCTCCGCGTCGGGGCCGATTCGCCCGCACCGGTCCGCTGCACCCCTGGCCCAAGCGCCTACTCGTCGGCGTTCTGGTGGACAGAGACGCAGATCTTCACCGCCTGCTCCAGCTTGGTCTCGCGCGGATTGCCGATATTGGCCGTCTCTTCGAGGCAGCGGACGAAGTACTCCCGGTCGAGCTGGGGCGAGAGGCTCGAGAAGGCCTTTCCCATCCGGGTGGCGAAATCGACCCGGTCCGCCGTCGGCGTGCGCGACCAGTTCGCCACCGGATCGTCCAGGGTCAGGCGCGCGGCCTCGGCCGCCGAGGCCACGCCGACAGCACACCACAACAACACACTCAGACGACGGATCATCATCGCAAGTCTCTTTCCAGGATCCCAAGCGTTCCGATGCGTATCACCATCCTTCCACTGGGCTGATCCTGTCAATTCGTGCGCTGAAATTCGGCGCATTGCCAGATCGGGGCCGTCTTTATTCCGAATTTCACCGCACGGATTGCCGATTGATCCCGATAAAAAAATGCCAACTGGCCGCAGACAGCATGAAAGACAAATGCTTCTATGAATAGCCAGCCGATCAGTAATAAAACATTCATAAGAAGCTCTATATCTCAAGATATTCTTATGGATACGGCGGGTTCCTGGGATCAATACAGGAGCTCGTCCTGACCCGGCAAAATCAAAGGCCGTGCCGGACCGAACGGTCGACGGACGCGGCCATCAGGGTAGGAGACGTTGGGATGAACAGGTTTCTGGCTTCGGTCTCGGTGATGGCGCTCGGCGCCCTGGCGCCGATGGGTCTGCCGAGCATCGCCTCCGCGAACGACAAGCTCGTCGAGATGGCGAAGGACGACGCGAACTGGGTGATGCCCGGTAAGAACTACGACTCCGACAATTACAGCCCGCTCAAGCAGATCAACACCAGCAACGTGAAGGACCTGAAGGTGTCCTGGACGTTCTCCACCGGCCTGCTCAACGGCCACGAGGGCGCCCCGGTGGTGGTGGACGGGAAGATGTACGTCCACACCTCCTTCCCCAACAACACCTTCGCGCTCGGCCTCGACGATCCGGGCAGGATCCTCTGGCAGGACAAGCCCAAGCAGAACCCGGCCGCCCGCGCGGTGGCCTGCTGCGATCTCGTGAACCGCGGCCTCGCCTACTGGCCCGGGGACGGCAAGACGCCGGCGCTCATCCTCAAGACGCTGCTCGACGGCAACGTCATGGCGCTCAACGCCGAGACCGGCGAGACCGTCTGGAAGGTCGAGAACTCCGACATCAAGGTCGGCTCGACGCTGACGATCGCGCCCTACGTGGTCAAGGACAAGGTCATCATCGGCTCCTCCGGCGCCGAGCTCGGCGTGCGCGGCTACCTCACCGCCTACGACGTGAAGACCGGCGCTCAGGTCTGGCGCGCCTACGCCACCGGCCCGGACAAGGACCTGCTGCTGGCCGACGACTTCAACATCCGCAACGCCCATTACGGCCAGAAGGGGCTCGGCACCTCCACCTGGGAGGGCGATGCCTGGAAGATCGGCGGCGGCACGAACTGGGGCTGGTACGCCTATGATCCCGGCACCAACCTGATCTACTTCGGCACCGGCAACCCGGCGCCCTGGAACGAGACCATGCGTCCGGGCGACAACAAGTGGACGATGACGATCTTCGGCCGCGACGTCGACACGGGCGAGGCCAAGTTCGGCTACCAGAAGACCCCGCACGACGAGTGGGACTATGCCGGCGTCAACGTGATGATGCTGTCGAACCAGAAGGACAAGGACGGCAAGGACCGCAAGCTCCTGACCCATCCGGACCGCAACGGCATCGTCTACACGCTCGACCGCACGGACGGCTCGCTGGTCTCGGCCAACAAGATCGACGACACCGTCAACGTCTTCAAGTCCGTCGACCTGAAGACCGGCCAGCCGGTGCGCGATCCGGAATACGGCACCCGGATGGACCATCTCGGCAAGGACATCTGTCCCTCGGCGATGGGCTACCACAACCAGGGCCACGATTCCTATGATCCGGAGCGCAAGGCGTTCTTCATGGGCATCAACCACATCTGCATGGATTGGGAGCCCTTCATGCTGCCCTACCGCGCGGGTCAGTTCTTCGTCGGCGCGACGCTGAACATGTATCCGGGTCCGAAGGGCGACCGGCAGAACTACGAGGGCCTCGGCCAGATCAAGAGCTACAACGCCATCACGGGCGCGTTCCAGTGGGAGAAGATGGAGCGCTTCGCGGTCTGGGGCGGCACGACGGCCACCGCCGGCGGGCTGGTCTTCTACGGAACGCTGGACGGCTACATCAAGGCGCGCAGCTCGGACACCGGCGACCTGCTCTGGAAGTTCAAGATGCCCTCCGGCGCCATCGGCTACCCGATCACCTACACCCACAAGGGCGAGCAGTACGTGGCGATCTACTACGGCGTCGGCGGCTGGCCGGGCGTCGGCCTGGTCTTCGACCTGCAGGACCCGACCGCCGGCCTCGGCGCGGTGGGCGCCTTCAAGAAGCTCGCCAACTACACCCAGATGGGCGGCGGCGTGATGGTGTTCTCGCTGGGCGGCAAGGGTCCCTACGACGATCCGAACGTCGGCGAGTACCAGACCGCGGCGGCCAAGTAAGGCTCGGCACCTCGACCCACGGAGGCGTCCCTCTCCCCCTCGCGGGGAGGGGGCAGGGGTGGGGGTGGCCGGGCGGCCCCCGGCCGACCGGGGCACGCGCAGCCGCCTCCACCTCCGACGCCTCCCCGCAGGGGGGAGGAGAGCCACCGCCCGGCTCTCCGAAGACTCCGACCACCAAAGAACAACGGAAACGCCCTCATGTCCTTCGCCAAGGGATGCCTGTCCGTCGCCGCGCTCCTCGCCCTCGGCGGAGCCGCGTTCGCGCAAGGCGACACGAAACAAGCCGGCACGGGAGCCGCGCCCGACGACAGGGTCCTGCGGGTCTGCGCCGCGAACCAGCCCCCGCTCTCGCTCAAGGATGGCAGCGGCCTGGAGAACCGCATCGCCGCCGCCGTCGCCGAAGCGATGGGCCGCACGGCGCAGTTCGTCTGGTCGGACAAGGCGGCGATCTACCTCGTGCGCGACAGCCTCGACAAGAAGCTCTGCGACGTGGTGGTCGGCCTCGACAGCGACGACCAGCGGGTGCTCGCGACGAAGCCGTACTACCGCAGCGGCTACGTGTTCGTCACCCGCGCCGACCGCGACCTCGACGTGAAGTCCTGGACCGATCCGCGCCTCAAGACCGTCGACCACATGGTGGTCGGGTTCGGCACGCCCGGCGAGGTCATGCTGAAGGATATCGGCCGCTACGAGGAGGACATGGCCTACCTCTACTCGCTGGTGAACTTCCGCGCGGCCCGCAACACCTACACGCAGATCGACCCGGCCCGGATGATCAGCGAGGTCGCGACCGGCAAGGCCGATGTGGCGGTCGCCTTCGGCCCGGACGTCGCCCGCTACGTGAAGGACTCGGCCCAGCCCCTGCGCATGACCCTGGTGCCCGACGACACCACCCGCAGCGACGGCCGGAAGATGCCGCAGAGCTTCGACCAGTCCATGGGCGTGCGGCGGGACGATGCCGCCCTGAAGGCCGCCCTCGACGCGGCGATCGTCAAGGCGAAGCCGAAGATCGAGGCGATCCTGAAGCAGGACGGCGTGCCCCTCGTCCCCCTGACGAACTGAGGCGGAGCCCGACGCGGCCTCGCCGAGATCTGCCCCCATCGCCAGCGCCCGGACGGGCCGCTGGTCCAGCCCCGCCCGGCCGGTCAGCCGCCCGGCACCATCAGGTCGATTTCATGCGTGATACCCACGGCTTCCTGGCCATCTGCCTCGGCTTCGCTGCCGTCCTCGGCGGCGTCGCGGCCCTGGCGCAGCCCGCCGCCGGCCCCCAGACCGGCTTCGTCTTCCGCAACACCGTCACGGGCGAGCAGCTCAACGTCGCCGAAGGCAAGGAGGGCGGCCGCGACACCCCGGCGGTGAAGGACTTCTTCCAGACCGGCAAGAACGCCTACATCGACGACAAGTCCTGCCTGCGCAACGGCGAATCCCTCTTCGCCACCTCGTGCTCCGGCTGTCACGGCCACCTCGCCGAGGGCAAGCTCGGGCCGGGGCTCAACGACAATTACTGGACCTATCCGGCCAACACCGAGGACACGGGCCTGTTCGCCACGATCTTCGGGGGCGCCAACGGCATGATGGGCCCGCACAACGAGAACCTGACCCCCGACGAGATGCTCCAGGTCATCGCCTGGATCCGCCACCTCTATACCGGTCCGGTCCAGGATGCCGTCTGGCTCACCGACGCGCAGAAGAAGAACTACACGCCCTACAAGCAGGGCGAGACCTTCCCCAAGGACGTCAAGGGCCAGTGTCCTCCGCTGGCGGAGTGACGTCCGAGGAAGTCACGGCGCCATCCGTGAGCCACCACGGCGCAGAGCCGCAACAACGATCCCCCAACAAGCGATCGAACAAGGAGACGACCATGCGGACATTCATCACGGCCCTGGCGATCGGTGCGGGCGCGCTGCTCGCGGTCCCGGCGCTCGCCTATGACGGCACCAAGTGCAAGGCCGCCGGCAATTGCTGGGAGCCCAAGCCCGGCTTCCCCGAGAAGATCGCGGGCACGAAGTACGATCCGAAGCACGACCCGAAGGAGCTCAACAAGCAGTCCGAATCGATCAAGGCGATGGAGGAGCGCAACAAGAAGCGCATCGAGGCCGCCAAGAAGACCGGCAAGTTCGAGTACGACGTCACCAAGCTGTCCTCGAACTGATCCCGCCCGCCCGTCCGAGCGAGATCGGCGGCTGCTCCCCCCAGGGCGGCCTTCGAGACGACCGCGATCCGGCTGGGCGACCTCCAGGCGCTCCCGCCTCGGTCGCGGTCGTTCCCCTCAAGGCCCATCCATGATGAACCAGATCCGCTCCGGCGACGCGATGCTCACCGACTGGCGCGAGGCGGCCGGCCGCTTCGAGGCGACGGTGGGCGCTGCCGTGCTCGGACAGGCCCGCGCGATCCGGCTCCTGACCATCGCGCTCTTCGCCCGCGGCCACGTGCTGCTCGAGGGCGATGTCGGCGTCGGCAAGACGACGCTGCTGCGCGCCGTGGCCCGGGCCGTCGGGGGCGCCTATGCCCGCGTCGAGGGCACCGTCGACATGATGCCCACCGATCTCGTCTACCACACCTATCTCGCCGAGGACGGCCGCCCCCGGGTCGAGCCGGGTCCGGTCCTGCGGCGATCCGAGGACCTGTCGATCTTCTTCTTTAACGAGATCAACCGGGCCCGGCCCCAGGTCCACGCGCTGCTCCTGCGCCTGATGGCCGAGCGCACGCTCACGGCTTTCAATCGGGAGTACCGGTTTCCCAACCTCCAGGTCTTCGCCGACCGCAACCGCGTGGAGCGCGAGGAGACCTTCGAACTCCCGGCGGCCGCCCGGGACCGCTTCCTCATGGAGATCGGGCTCGAGGCCCCCCGGGATGCCGAGGTCCGCCGCGCCCTGATCTTCGATCCGCGCTTCCACGACACCGACGCGCTGATCGCCGGCCTCGACGGCGGCGTCCTGGACCATGCCGCCCTCCCGGGCATCGCCGCGGCGATCCAGCACGGCATCCAGGCGAGCCCGGCGATCGAGGCCTACGTGATCGGGCTCTGGGAAGCGCTGGTGCGGCCGGGAGCGGCCGGCATCCGCCTGCCCGGCCTCGACATGGAGGCCCTGGTCCAGGGCGGGGCCTCCCCCCGCGGCGTCGCCTTCCTGGTCCGCGCCGCCCGCGTCCGCGCCTGGCTGGAGGGCCGCGACTGGATGGTGCCGGAGGACGTCCGGGCGGTCTTCCCCGAGGTCATGGCCCACCGGGTCTTCCTGGAGCCGGTCTACGAACTGCGCCGGGCTGCCATCATGCCCGACCTCTGCCGGGCCGTGTTCGAGACCGTGGCGGCGCCGTGATGGAAACGGCGCCGCCCGACATCGTCTACCGCCCGCGCGGGCGCCTGCCCGGCACCCGTCCCGGCGCCCACCGGGGCCGCGAGGCCGGCGGCCTCGGCACCTTTCGCGATCAGGTGCCGTTCCTGCGGATGCCGGATGCCCGGCGCATCGACGTGCGCGCGACCCTGCGCGACCCCTTCGAGGGCACCGTCGTGCGGCGCTTCGAGGCGCGGACCCCGCTCGAGGTCTGGGCGCTCCTCGACCTTTCCGCCTCCATGCGCTTTGCCGGCGAGGCCGACCGCATGGCCCTGGCCTCCGCCTTCTGCGTCGGCCTCGCCGCCTCGGCCACCCGGATCGGCGATGCCTTCGGGCTGATCGGATGCGACGAGGCGTTGCGGGAGGACGTGTTCCTGGCGCCCAGCCGCGCCCCGGCCCGGGCCGCGGAGGTGGCGCGGCGCCTCGCGGGCACCGCCTGCACCGGCCACGGCGCCGCCGGCATGGTGGCGGCGACCCGCCGCCTCGCCGGCCGGCCGAAGATCGTGTTCCTCCTCTCCGATTTCCGCTGGCCGGAGGCGCTGATCACCGAGGTCTTCGCCGCCTTGGGCCGGCACGACCTCGTTCCGGTGCTTCTCGGCGACGCCGCCGAGGCGGAGGGCCTGCCGGACTGGGGCCTCCTCGAACTCGACGATCTCGAAGGCGCCGGGCGCCGGCTGGTCTTCATGCGACCCGCCCTGCGCCGGCGCTGGATCGCCCGCGAAGCCGCCCGGATCGCGACCCTGCGGCGCCTCGCGACGGCCCATGGCCGCCCGCCCTTCCGCCTCGCCGGCCGCTTCGATCCCGACGCGGTCAGTCGCCACCTCCTCGGCGCCTGAGGCGGATCATGCGCATTCGCTTCCTCGCCTTGCTCCTCGCCGGCCTCGTCCTGTCCGGCCCGGCCGGGGCCCAGGTCCGCTCCGTCGAGGTCCGTACGCCGCGCCCGTTCGGCTACTTCCTCGGGGACCTGGTCCAAGCCGAAATCGACCTCGTGGTCGAGCCGGGATTCCGGCTCCAGGCCGCGTCGCTGCCGAAGCCGGGGGCGCTCACCTACTGGCTCGACCTGCGCGACCTCGACGCGACCGCGTCGGTACACGGCGACGCCCAGCGCCTGCGCCTCGGCCTCACCTACCAGACCTTCTACGCCGCCCTCGATGCCCGCGCCCTGGAGATCCCGGGCTTCAGCGTCACCTTCGTGAGCGAGAGCGATCACGGTGCCACGACCGTCAAGGCCGAAGTGCCGGCCTGGTCGTTCAACGTCTCGCCCCTGCGGGAGGTCCAGCCGCCCCGCCGGGACGACCCGCGCGATTACATGCGTCCCGACGGGCAGGTCGGCCCCGGCGATCCGCGGCCCCTGCTCCTCGGCGCCGCCGGCTCCGCCAGCCTCGCCCTCCTGGCCTTGGCGGGTCTCGCCCGGGACCGGACCTGGTGGCCGTTCCGGGCCCGGCGCGGCCGTCCGTTCGGCCGCGCGGCCCGCCGCATCCGCGTCCTGGAGCGCCGGCCGGACCCGGTTCTCCATTACCGCGACGCGCTGCTGGCACTCCACCACGCCCTGGACACGGCGGGGGAACGCCGTCTGCTCGCCGACGATCTCGGTGATTTCCTGACGACACACCCGGTCTACGCGGACGAGGGGCCGGATCTCGCCCGGTTCTTCGAGGCGTCCCGCCGGACCTTCTTCGGACCCGGACCGGAGGCCGGCCTCGGCGTGCTCGGCCCGGCCGACCTCGCCGCCCTCGCACGGCGCCTCGCCCGCGCGGAGCGCACCGCATGATCGATGCGCTCGCCCGCCTCTCCGCCGACCGTCCGGCCCTGCTCTGGCTCCTGCCCCTCGCCCTACTGCCGCTCCTGACCTCTGCCCAGCGCAGGGTCCCCGTGGCCGCCATCGCGGCGGTCCCGGCCGACGGCCCGTCGCGGGCGATCGGTGTCCTCGTGCGCGGCGCCGGGATCGTCGCCATCGCGGGTCTGATCCTCGCCCTGGCCGGCCCCTACCGTCGGGGCGAGACCCTGACGCGGACCGGAATCGGGGCCCAGGTCTCGATCCTGATCGACCGCTCGGGCAGCATGAACGAGACCTTCGCCGGGCGGCAGCCCTCCGGCATCGAGGAATCGAAGGCCGCCGCCTCCCGCCGGCTGCTCGCCGCCTTCGTGGGAAGCCGGGCGCACGACCAGTTCGCCGTCACGGCCTTCTCGACGGCACCCATGCTGGTGGTCCCCATGACCGACCGGCACGCGGCGGTCCGGGCCGCCATCGCGGCCATCGACAGGCCAGGCCTCGACTACACCAACATCGCGCGCGGCCTCGCCATGGGCCTGTCCCAGTTCGGACCCGCGAGCCCCGCCACCTCCCGCGCCCTCCTCCTGGTCTCGGACGGAGCGGCCGTGATCGATCCGCGCGTGCAGGATACCCTGCGCGCCGCCTTCGCCCGCCTGCATCCGAACCTGTACTGGCTGTTCCTGCGCACGAAGGGCTCGCCCTCCATCGCCGATCGTCCGGCGGGCGAGGACACCCCGCAGGCGGCCCCCGAACGTCACCTCGACCTGTTTTTCAAGAGCCTGCGGACGCCCTACCGCGCTTTCGAGGCCGAGGGAGCGGAGGCGGTGGCGGAGGCGATCGCCCAGATCGAGCGGCTGGAGCGCGACCCGATCCCCTATACCGAGCAGCGCCCGCGCCGTGATCTTGCGGGATTCGCCTACGCCGCCAGCCTGGTCGGGCTGGTCGTCCTCGTCGCGGCCAAGCTCGGGGAGGCGGATCTGCGCCGGAGCGGCCTACCGGCCGCGCAGTCCCTGGCCATTGCATCCGCCCCGGCGAGGCGCGCCGCATGACGACGGCCATGCATCTGCCCGAGCGCGCAGCGCCACACCAGCACGCCGACCGCCTGCGGACGCGTCGCACGGGCTTGAGCGGGGTATGGCGGCGGACCCGGCCGTGCCTCCTCGCCCTGTTGCCGGTCTTGCTTCTCATCGCTGCCCTGGGCTGTGCCTATGGTGCCTGGCGGATCGCCCGCGACAACGCCACGATTCGGGCTCTCGCGGCGGGCCAGGACCTCGCGGTTCCGGTCGGGGCCGCCCCGCCTCTTCTCCTCGCGCGCGTTCAACATCTTGCCCGGCGCGGTGCCGTGGAGGCGATCGAGCCGTTGATCGCGGCTCTGGATGGGCAGGGCGCACGCGACCGGGCCGCTCGTGCCCGTTTCGCCCTGGCCAACGCCCACCTGCGTCAGGCCTTCGATCATCTGGAGCGCGGCGATCTCGACCCGGCCGGACCCCGCATCACCCTGGCGCGCCAGGAGTACCGGCGGGCGCTCCAGGGCCGTCCGGATTTCTGGGACGCCAAGTTCAACCTCGATGTCGCCTCGCGCCTGCTGCGCGACTTCCCCGAGTTCGAGCGCAAGTCCGGCAATGCCCTGGCTGCGGAGCCGAAGAAGATCTGGACCGACATTCCTGGCCAGCCGCGGGGCGAGCCGTGACCCTGGCCGGATTGGTCCTGCGGAACCTGTCGGACGGACGCCTGCGCCTCCTCGCCGGAGCTCTCGTGCTGGTGGCGATGGCCCTCGTGGCGCGTCCGTTTCCGTTCGCCCGCCACGGCGTCGCGATCCTGGCGATCGTCGACATCACGGGCAGCATGAACGTCCGCGACTATGTCGGTGCCGACGGGATGCCTGCGAGCCGTCTCGACACCGCGAAGGCGGCGCTCCGCGACCTCGTCGCCGGACTGCCCTGCGGATCGCAGGTGGCGCTGGGCCTCTTCACGGAGCGACGGCCCTTCCTCCTGTTCACCCCCATCGAGACGTGTTCCGGCTTCGCGCCCATCGACGGGGCGCTGGCGGCCCTTGACTGGCGCATGGCCTGGGAAGGCGACAGCCGGATCTCCGCCGGCCTGTTCCGCAGCCTCGCCATGGCAGAGGAACTCGGAACCGATCTTGTGTTCATCACCGACGGGCAGGAGGCGCCGCCCCTGCCGAGCCGCGGTGGACCGGCCTTCGACGGCAGGCCTGGTGCCGTGCGAGGCCTCATCGTGGGAGCCGGGGCACCTAGTCTCTCGCCGATCCCACGCTACGACGACCGGGGACGCGAGACCGGCTTCTATGGGGCCGGCGACGTCCAGCAGGAGAACCGCTTCGGGCCGCCCCCGGCCGATGCCGAGCACCGCGAGGGCTACAACCCGCGCAACGCGCCCTTCGGAGCCGCCGCCGCCAGCGGCACCGAGCACCTGTCCTCGGTTCGCGAAGCCTACCTGCGAACACTCGCCGGCGAGACCGGCCTCACCTACGCGCCCCTCGATGGCTCGACCGGGCTCGGTGCGGCGCTCATGGCCGCCGCGACGCCACGTCCGGTTCCGGGCCGCTTCGACCCGCGTCCCGTTCTCGGCGCGGCCGCGCTGCTGCTCCTGCTCGCAACCTTCCTCGCACCCCTGCTCCGCACGCGTGGAATCCCGACTTGGAAAAAGGCCTGATCGATGCGCCTCCGCGTTCCCATCCTCGTCCTGACCCTCCTCTCCGGGACGGCCCTCGCCCATGGACCGACCCCGCAGAAGGTCGACCAGAGCATCGTCATCGCCGCCAAACCCGATGCCGTCTGGAAGGTGGTCGGCGAATTCGCGGGCATCGGGTCCTGGCACCCGGATGTCGCCGGGAGCGAGGGCCGCGGCGGCAACCGGTCCGGCGGCCAGCGCACGGTCACGCTCAAGGCGGGCGGCACCCTGCACGAAGGGCTCGACGAGATGAACGCCGCCGGGCGGAGCTATTCGTACCGCCTGTCCGACCCCGACCTGAAGGCACTGCCGGTCTCGTCCTACTCGGCGACCCTGACGGTGTCCCCTGAGGGCGACGGCTCCAGGGTCGAGTGGCTCGGGCGGTTCTACCGGGGCGATACCGGGAACGAGCCGCCGGAGGATCTCAGCGACGAGGCCGGGCGCACCGCCATGAACCGCTACTTCGCGGATGGTCTGCAGGGCTTGAAGGCGACGGTCGAAGGGAAGGCCGCCCCATGATCGGAGGTCGGATCCCGGCGTCCTTCGTCCTCGCCACGCTGGCCGGTCTCGCCGCCAGCGCCGGCGAAGCGCAGACCATCTACGTGGCGAGCCAGGGCGCCGGGACCCTGGTCGCGTTGGCTCCGGGCGCGACGTCGGGCGCTGCGCCCCTCGCGGTCGGACGCAGCCCCGCCCAAGCCGCGGCCGGTCCCGAAGGGAGCCTCTACCTCACCCACCCCGATACGGGGCGGATCACGGTCGTCGACGGGGCCGGCGGATCGATCCGGCAGACCTATTCCGTGCCCGGTCAGCCCTTTGGCATCGCGGTTTCTCCCGACGGTGTGCATCTCTTTGTCGGGGATTGGGCGGGCCACCGGGTGATGCGCTTGTCCGCCAGGACCGGCGCATTCGAGGGGGCGGTGGCAGTCGGCCGCGAGCCGGCCGGCCTCGTCCTGGGCCGTGATGGAACGCTCTACGTGGCCGACCGGGAGAGCCGGCAGGTCAGCGTTGTCGACACCCGGGCCATGGCGTGCGTGAACACCATTCCGGTGGGTGAGGGGCCCTTCGCCCTGGCGCTGAACTCCGCCCAGGACCGTCTCTACATCGCGAACGTGCGCAGCGGCGACGTGAGCGTCATCGACACGATCGCTCGCCGGGTCGTCGCTACTTTCGCGGTGGGTGGAATGCCCTACGGGGTCGCCGTGAGTCCGGACGGCGCCCGGATCTTCGTCACCGACCAGCGCGCCGGTACCCTCGTCGTCCTCGGTGCGGCCGACGGGGCCCTGCGCGCGACCGTGCCGGTCGGCCGCTACCCGGAAGGCGTCGCTGTCACCGCGCAACAGGCCTACGTCGCGAACTGGTTCTCGGATTCCGTCTCCGTCATCGATCTCGCAAGCCTGCGCGAGACGGCACGCATCGCTGTGCCAGAAGGCCCGCGCAGCCTCGCGATCATGACCGAGGATGATCGATGAGGCTCCGCACCACGCCGGCGCTCGCGCTCCTTCTGGTTCTGGGGGCCTGCGATGGCGGCGAACCCGTACAGGAAACGGCAGTCGTGGCAACGAAGTCGGATGCGGAGGCCCCGATCTGGCTATCGCCGACGGACGGGATGGAGCCGGCGGTTTGGCTTGCTCGGCGCGAACCGGGACAGCCCCTGGCGGACACCGCCATGCGGAGCGATCACCTGCGCCACAGCCTCTCCCGGGCGAAGGAGACGTTCATCGAAGATCCGCGCATGATCGCCAACCGAACGGTACAGCTCGGACAGATGCTGGCCGAGGCCGGTGAGCCCGAGAGCTACACCGACCTGCTCGAGGGCCTCGAAGGCGCGGCATCGCCGACACATCGCAAGCAGCTCTACGGCGAGCTGTGCCAGCACTACTACAACAGCCGGCAACAGGGGCTGGATCGGTCGCAGGCCCTCGCACGCCTCACCGAACGATATGCCGCGCAGCCTGCCGCGCCGGATGTCGCCCGATGACATCCGGCGCGGCGAGCATCCTCATCGCGGACGACCATCCCGTGATCCTGAGAGGATTCCGGACCCTCATGGAGGATGCCGGCATGACGACGATCCACGAGGCAACCACCATCGTCGAGGCCTATCGGGCCTTCTACCGACAACGCCCGGGAATGGTCGTCGCCGATCTCACCTTCGGCGATCAGGGCTTGACGGGTCTGTCCCTGATCCGCCGCATCCGGACCCTGGAGCGCAGAACCCGGATCCTCGCGTTCAGCATGCACGATGATCCCACGATCATCGCGCGTGCTCTTGAGAACGGAGCGATCGGCTATGTGCTCAAGGATGCCCCGGCTACGGAGTTCCTCCGGGCCTTCGACCAAGTCCGCCGCGGAAAAAGCTACCTCGATCACGACATCGCCCTCCGTGTGGCTATGCTAAACGCGACCGCCGAACGGTCGTCGGCATCGGATCTTTCGGAGCGGGAACTCCAGGTGCTATCGCTCATCAAGGACGGAAACTCCTATCAGGCGATCGCCGAAAAACTGTCGATGAAGTATAAGACCGTCGTAAACGTTATTTCAGCCATTCGACGAAAATCAGGGTCTCGGAGTTTTGCCGAACTGGTAAATTTTTCGATGTATATAAAGATTTGATTTATTTTCCAATACTTAATACCTTGAATGACCTATTATCATATCACTGACTGGCACATCGCATTCGTCCGCCAATCTTGGACGGCATATTCCGGCAGCCGCGACTTGGATGATGTCTTCCGGCGTTTGGGCTGAGAGATGTGCTCGTCGATGTATCTCGACCTCACCTCACCGAACCCACAGACCGAACCGTCGGACTTGCTCGGCTCGGGAAGGGAACCATGCTTTCGAAGACTATGCTATGTGCTTCGATTTCCGAATGATCGCCGCGGACTCTGGAATCGACAGCACGTAGCAAGAACAAACAACGCATAAGGATTTGTTCATTTTAATATAACCGCCGAGATGATGGATCATCTTTCGCGTGTCGAGGGTTCAAATCCCTCCCTCGCCAGCACGAAGCCCACCCGGTCCGTGACTGGGCGGCCTGGATTCGTCGATGCGATGCACGGCCGGACAGGTTCCACTCAGCGACGTTTCGCGTCGGCGCCGAGGTGGGGCGACAGGACGAGCATGAGCGGCACGACGGCGAGGGCCGTCGCGGCGGCGGCCAGCATCGCGGTGCGGGGGCCGGCGGCGTCGCCCAGGCGGCCGTAGAGCAGGGGGGCCGCGAGGGCGCTGCCGCCCAGGGTCCAGGTGTAGAAGACCGCGAAGGCCTTCGCGACCTGGCCGCCCGGCGCGAGTTCCGGCACCGTCCCGTAGAGCACCGAGGAGGTTCCGTTCAACATGAGGCCGACCACCGGCAGGAGCGCCAGAACGGGCACCAGCGGGAGCGCGATCACGGCGAGGATCGCCAGCGCCGTGCCGGTCTCGGTCAGGATCACGGTCCGCGTCACGCCGAAGCGCTCGCCGAACCGCCCGCAGACGGCCTTGCCGAGCGCCCCTCCGATGAAGACGGCCGAGAGGGCGAAGCCCACCGTGGTCAGGCCGGCGCCCTTTTCCTGGAGCAGGAAGGGCAGGTAGAGCAGGAAGGCCGGGCGTGCAGCGTTGTCGAGAAGGCCGATGGTCACGAGCAGGCGGAAGCCGGCGCTTCCGGTACTATCGGGACCGGCGGCGCACCGCGACCGATCCGGCACCTCGTCCCGTGACGCGGGATCACGCGGCAGCATGCGCCGGAGTCCGATGGCCACCACGACGCCGAGGGCGGCGATCAGCCAGAGCGCCGTGCGCCAGTCCGTCAGCGTCAGCAGGAGCCCGACGAGGGGCGGCACGCTGGCCTTTCCGAGATCGCCCGTGAAGTTGTAGGTGCCGAGCGGTCCGCGCGCCGAGCCGCCATAGGCGCGGGCGATCACCGCGGAGGCCAGGGGATGCTGGGTGCTGCTGCCGATGCCGCCGAGTGTGAGGGCGATGCAGAGGCCGGCCAGGCTTCCGGAGAAGCCGGCCAGCGCGTAGCCGCCAGCGCTGATCAGGGTCCCCAAGATGAGCACCGTCCGGGCACCGAAGCGCTCCGCCAGCCTGGCCGCCGGCATCTGCAGGGCGGCGAGCGCGCCGTTGTAGAGGCTGCGCAGCAGGGCAAGGGCGGCGTAGCCGAGGGCGAACTCCGCCTGCCAGACCGGCAGGAGCACGTAGATCAGGTCCGTGTAGCCGTCGTGCAGGGCGTGGTTGAGGCCGACGGCGGCCAGGGTCCGCCGTGCCTCCGGACGGAGCAGAGCATCGACGGCGGAGACGCTTGAGGACGCGGTCGGATCCTGCGTGGGCGGCATGTGCGAACGACCCTGTTTTGCCGACGCAGGATCGCCCGCTCGTCCGCGGCTGACAAACGCCTTATGCTGACGCTCGCGTGAGGAAACCTGACCCGTGCTGCGCCGCCTGCCGCCCCTGAACGCGCTGAAGGCCTTCGAGGCCGCCGGGCGCCATGCCAGCTTCACCCGGGCCGCCGAGGAGTTGCGCGTGACCCACGGGGCCGTGAGCCGTCACGTCCAGGCGCTGGAGGCCTGGCTCGGCCAACCACTGTTCGAGCGCCACAACCGGCGCGTGGTCCTGACGGAGGCGGGGGCAAGCTACCTCGCCGAGATCGGCGCCGCCCTCGACCGAATCGCCCTCGCGACGACGCGCCAGCTGGAGCGCGGACGGCCGCGCCTGCTGCACGTGAACGCCCTGGCGACCTTCACCCTGCGCTGGCTGATCCCTCGGCTCTCCGCCTTCCAGCGCGCCAACCCTGCCGTGGAAGTGCGGCTGACCACGTCGAACGTGCCCCTGGCGAACCTGGCCGAGCCCTTCGACGTCGCCATCCGGGGCGGTCCCGACCTGCGGCCCGGCCATATCGGGCGGCCCTTCCTGTCGGAGCGCCGGCTGCCCGTCTGTAGTCCCGCCCTTCTGCGGCGGCTCCCCCTGACGGAGGCCGGGCAGATTCGGGACCACACGCTGCTGCACGCGGCGACGCTGCCCCAGGTCTGGCCGCAATGGCTCGAGGCCGCCGGCGTCCCCGGCCTGGTGCCGCGGGCTTCGGTGACGCTGGAGCATTTCTACCTCACGCTCCAGGCCGCCCTGGACGGTCTCGGCGTGGCGATGGGGCCGGAGCGGCTGATCGCCGACGACATCGCCGCCGGTCGGCTGACCTGCCCCTTCGCCGGTCCGTCCCTGCCGGCGCGGAGCTACTTCACCTACGTGCCGGAGACGCGCGCCGACGATCCCTCCGTGCGGGCGTTCTGCGCCTGGCTCGTCGCGGCGGCTGGTCCGTGAGGTACGGGGCCTGCCTCCCGGCGGGATCCGACCGCTCGTCTCAGCGGGCGGTCGGAGACGGGGCCGGCTTCGTGGCGGACAGGGCGGCGGCCTTTCCGGCGGCCGCGTAGAGATTCAGGCGGGCATAGATGCCGAAGGCCGATCCGTCGTCCAGGAATCCGCCGCCCGGACCCTGCGTCTCGGTCAGGATCGCGTTGGCCTCCGCGAGGCTGAGCGCCGGGAAGGCGGCGGTGAGCAGGTGCCCGGCCTCCGGGGCGACCCGGCCGACATCCTCGACTGTCCCCACCCGCTCGGGATGCACCACGGGCAGGCCGTAGGTCTGGGTCGCGTCGTAGAGGGCCGCGTTGGCGGCGGCATCGCGGAAGCGGCCGGTATCGGCACCCGCGCAGGCGGCGACGGTGTCGCCGCATTCCGCCTTCAGGAAGGTGGTCAGGTCGGTGCGGGCAGCCTCGAGGGCTGCGCGGTAATCGGTGACGGCCACGGCCGTGTTGGTCGAGCGGCTCATCTCGTTGACCACGGCCGGGTTGCGGCGGATCTGACCGACATAGGCCGGGTCGTTGGCGAGGAGATGGGCGACCGCGTGCAGGGCGACAGCCCGTCCGCCCAGCACGTCCATGGCATAGTGCGCCCCGAGAATGATGCGGTTGGTGCCGTACTCGGCCGCGCGCGCGATCATCTGCTGGTAGCGCTCCGGCACCAGGATCGCGAGCACCACGGACTCGGTGTAGCCGTAGGTGGTGTGGCCGCTCGGATAGGAGGGACTGTCGGTCAGGTTCTGCCGTGGGCCTCGAAGCCAGTCCAGGCTGTGGGACGGCCGGCCGAAGTAATCCGTGCCCCGATAGGCGAACAGGCTCGGCAGGGTCTGGAAGGGGCGCGCATTGCCGAAGAGGTCGCCTCCCGGCGTGCCGGCCGGCCGGTCGTAGGCCTTGCCGAACACGTCCACCGTGCCGCCGCGCTCCGTCAGGATGTTGGCAGCGGTCTCCGAGACCGGCGCCTTGCCGTTGGTGGTGGCGTTGGCGAAGAAGTACTTGCCGGCGTTCGAGTCGGACTTGGCGACGTTGTTGGTGTAGCCGAGGAGGTCGGCGACGGACTGCGCCACGTTGGTGAAGGTCTCGTCGACGGCGTAGCGGACCTTGGCCTGGTACACGCCGCCGAGCCTGCTGCCGAGGCCGTCGGCGAGTTCCGTCGCATTGCCGTCGGTGATGAACGCGTCGCGCAGGGCGAGCTGGCGCTGCTCGGCCAGCGGCAGGAGGAGTGGCGTCTTGGTGGTCCCGGACTGAATCGCTCCGGTGACGGCCAAGTTGGCGTCGAGGGCCGCCCGCCCCGCCTCGCTCCCCCGCAGGATGCTGACGGGTGCGAGTCCGCCCAGCGCCGTGAGGTTCGGGGCCGACTGCGCGACGGCGGGAAGGGGCGCCATCAGGCACAGGGCCGTCGTCCAGGTCCTCAGCGTCTTCGCCATGGCATCGCCTCCGCTGCTCGCCGTCGCTTCGTTGCCGTTCAGTAGGACCATTGCGTGACATCGCGGCGTCAGGCGCGCGCGGCCGTCGACCGCTCAGGCCGAACGGCCAGGGCCGGCCGACGAGTCCCGATCCGCGTCGAGCTGAAGCATCAACTCGGCCAGACGCGGGTCGAGGGGCTCGTCGATGACAGGCTCGTAGAGGGCTTGCAGCTGGCGGCCGAGACGAAGCCGGGCGGCCTCGTTCAGGGTCGGCAGAGATATCTCCTCGGGACGGCGATGCCGTTCATGCTCAAGATCGCTGGCCATGAGCCTCATGTGGCGGACGAACGGTTGCCGGCAATGGGCGAACCCGTCCTTGACCACACCCTTTCGCGCCGCGCCCCGGCCGGAACCCTCCGCACCCGGCCCCGGTTGGCCGCTCACGACAACCGGAGGATCAATCCATGAAGACCCGTCTCGCCTGTACCGTCAGCCTCGGTCTCGGCCTCGCTCTCGGCCCCATGGCCCTCGCGGGCACGGCTGAAGCCAAGGGCTGCATCAAGGGCGCCATCGTCGGCGGCGCCGCCGGGCACATGGCCGGGCATGGGAAGATGGGCGCCGCCGCCGGCTGCGCGGTCGGGCACAGCAAGGCGAACAAGAAGAATCAGCAGCCGGGCGGCGGCCAGCAGGCACCGCAACAGAACTGACGCGCGGGGCCGGGCACCCGCCCCACCGGGCCTGGACAGGAACCGGAGGAGCCGAAGAGGCTTCTCCGGCATTTACCGCGGCGTTTCGCAAGACTTGGTCCCTAACAAGATCTGGCATTCCACAAGACTTGGGACTGGCGCTTCACAGAGCGACGGAAGTCCGGGAACATCGCTTCCGAAATACGGGTTCCCGGTGACGTGCCCTAAGCCGCGCGCCGCTGCCCGGGTGCACCCCCTTCGCCTGGAGCACCCCGATGCATCGTCGCGATTTCATCTTCAGCATGCTGACCGCCACCGCGGCCCTCGCCGTCACCCGCACGGCGGTCGCGCAGCCGACGCCGGCCGGCACCATCCCGACGCCGGTCTACCTCAACATGGCGACCAAAGGCGGCCTGTTCCTGGAGAACACGGCGCGGGACGCCTTCGACAAGACCAGCAATCCGCGCGTGAAGAAGTTCTCCCGGGCCGAGGTGGTCGAGCAGGTGACCCTCTCGCGGAAGCTCGCGCCCTATACCGGTGGCATGGCGGCCGCGGCGGCCGACACGCCTCCCGGCCCCGGCGGCCTGATCGGCGGTCTCGTGGCGGCGCCCCTCGCGGTCGCCGGCGGCGTGGCCGGGGCGACGGTGGGTGCGGTGGGGGGCGCCCTCGGCGCGCCCCCGCCCGGCGGCATGACATCGGACGAGCAGAAGGCGCAGATCCTGGCGCAGCTGTCCGGGCTGCAGCCCGGCCCGCGATATGACGCCGCCTTCGTCAACGCCTCGCTGCAGGGACACCAGGAGGCCTACGCGATCCACGGCTCCTACGCGGAGACCGGGGAAGATCCTCAGCTCCGCCGCATCGCCCGCGGCGCCATTCCGCTCATCCGGCTTCACATCTCCCAGCTCACCAAGATGCAGGGCATGATGGGCGGTCGGGCCGGCTGAGGCTGACACCATTCGGGCGCGGCGGCCGTCACGAGGACCGATCGCGCCCCTCTCAAGACCACCGAGGCCCACGAGCCCGGATCCGCCTCAAGGATCCGTGCAGCAGGACCGGTTAAAGTCCGACGATGCGCTACTCACCGGCGGCCGGCCTACTCCTCTTCGCCTCGCTCTACGCTTCCGCGGCGTCGGCGGGCCCCCTCGATACCTTGATGGGCCTGCCCGACGCGCCGGGCGTGGTGGCCGGAGGGTCCTTCGGCCCGAACGGGAACGACTATTTCGGCGACATGCGCCTGCGGCGCCCGAGTCCTCGGCCACTCGCGGACCGGTACGCCCGAGTCAGGCCGCGGCCCGCCAAGACCGACAGGCCGCGCCCGAAATCCTGAGGCGGCACGGAACCGGACATCAAGAAACCCGCCGCGGCCGGAGCCGGGCGGGTGAGGTGTTCGCCTTGGGAGGAAAGCGTCCCTCTTCCTACCGGCTCCCCGCGGTAAGACCACTTCGTTTGGCGCGGGTCTGGTATGCCAGAACCGTGCGGAACACCCCGTCCTGCCTCCGCCCATTCGATCCGGCGAACAGGAACGCCCGCGCATCGACAACCCTGCCGTCGGAGCCACCGGGACGGAGAGAGGCGAACTCGGTCGTTCGGCACCGTCACGGTCCATCGCGCACCCTTCACCGTGCCAGGAAGGCGGCCGTTCGCCGGCCGCGGCAACGCCCCAGATCCGTGTCGCTCTCGAGGGAGCGACCTCCGGGCTGTCTGCCTCGTGCGAGCCATCGGTGGCGATCGCCGCCCCTGATTGATCCCGCGATGGAGCGTCGCGTGAAACCAGTCCGATCCGAATTGCGGCGATCAGGTCCGTGGCGAGGTCTGGAACTTGCCTCCCGGTGACCGAACCGGTTCTTGACCGGTCGTTCACAAGATCTCGATCCGTAATCCGAAGTCTGTGCTCAAACTTGGATCGAGCGCAGACCCGCAACCCGATGCCCCTCCACAGTCAAAAAAGTACGTAGATGTTATCAAAAGTGAAGCCTAACTTACTTCTTAAGTAACGGGTTGTAATCAATTGGCCAGCGTTGTAACTGAGCGAATTATCGTGTCGGCTGTCTTCGAATCTCGGGATCGCCAGCGAGTCGGGCCCACGTGAATGATCGCAAGGGGGAGACCACGCTATGTCACTCGCCGCAATCGAACCGGGCGCTTCCGTTGCGAGCAGTGAAGAGTCGACTGTCGTCGTCATCGACCCCCGGATCCTATTCAGAGAAAGTCTGATCTCCCAGATCCAGAAGAATGCCGGCGCTCCTCAGGTCCTGGGCTTCTGCACCGTCGAGCTCTGGCAGAAGGTGGCCAAGGAGCGCCCGCCGGCCTCGGCCATCGTCATCGCGGCGACCCACCGCAGCATCGCGCAGATGGAGGGCGAGTTGGATAGGCTCGCCACGGCCAGCCCCGGCGTCCCGGTCATCCTGCTGTCGGAGATCGAGGAATACCACCAGGTCACGGAAGCGATGCGGCGCGGCCTGAGCGGCTTCATCCCGATGACGAGTTCCGTGAAGGTCGCCCAGAGCGCGATCGCGCTGGTGCTGGCGGGCGGCTGCTTCGTTCCGTCCGGTATCCTCTGCACGCCCCCCACGCGCCCGGCCGCGGAGGCGCGCGGACGCGGGTCGATCCGGTTGACCGAGCGTGAGGCGGCCGTGCTCAGCGTCCTGCAGATCGGCAAGCCGAACAAGTTGATCGCCTACGAACTCAACATGTGCACCAACACGGTGAAGGTGCATGTGCGCAACATCATGAAGAAGCTCCAGGCCAAGAACCGCACCGAGCTCGCCTATCTGGTCAACACCAATGGCGTGGTGTCCTGGGCGCCCCAGCTCGGCGGGGCCTGGTTCCACGCGCGTCCCTCCGCCGAGCCCGCGAGCGCCGCGCAGCCACCCGCCCCGCCGCAGACCTCCTGACGCGGGGCCGGGCACCGCCTCGCCCGCATCCGGGTTCCGATCGCCGGCGCATCCGGAGGTTCGAGCCCGTTTTTGGAGGGCCGCGGCTGCGTCTGGAGCTCCGGGCGGAGGCCATTCAGGCCGATGCGGTCGTTCCCCGCAAGGCGTGCTCCGCGGCGAGGAAGGCCTCGACCTCGGCGGGCATCGGCTGCGCCTCGGCCGCGATGCCGATCGCCGCGAGCAGGGTCCGCATCGGTACGTAGCTGCGCCGCCGACGATCATAGAGCCCCGCCTGCACCAGGGCGATGGCCGCGACCGTGCCGGTCTTCCGGATCACCAAGCGGTGCTCGATGACGAAGCGGGTTTCGTCCCAATGCGCCAGCCGGGTCTCCAGGTCGAAGGCCTGAAACGGCCGGAGCTCGCGGCGGAACCGGATCTGGCCAGCGCTCACCACCGGGGTCCAGCGTCGGCGCAGCACCGAGCGCCACAGGCCGGAGGCGAGCATGAGATCGGCCCGGCCGAGATCCATCAGGGTCCAGTAGCGCCCGTTGTTCATGTGCAGCGACGTGTCGAGGTCGTGGGGCCAGACCCGGAAGCCGAGGCGGGAGACTCCGAGGGGCAAGGCGAGTCGCGGCCGCCGCCACGCGGTCGCGACGAGCCAGAGGAGACGCAGCCAGAGGTTCATGGGGGTCCTGGATCGAGGCTATCGGCACATCCGGATTGGCAGAACCCCGGCGCCGACGCCAGCCTCCGGCACCGCCGGGAACCGACCCGTCGAAGCGGGATCGCTCAATGGGCGCCACCGCGTGGGCGCCGCTTCGACGCAACCGGGGCGGGCTCGGACACTCCGCCGACGCCTATTCTCGGCCCTTGGACAGCTGTTT
This sequence comes from Methylobacterium sp. Leaf104, assembly GCF_001422885.1. Classification (GTDB taxonomy): domain Bacteria; phylum Pseudomonadota; class Alphaproteobacteria; order Rhizobiales; family Beijerinckiaceae; genus Methylobacterium. The sequence goes on from NZ_LMMZ01000041.1 coordinate 171,789, forward strand.
CGCAACATCGCGCTCCGGAGCATCCATGCGTCATCGCCGGTCTGGTCACAGCCTCGCCGCGTTCTTCGCGACGCTCGCTCTCGCCGCACGAGCGGGCGCCGCCCTCGCCATCGACGGCGGTGCCCCGGCCGGCCCGGTGGTCTGGGGCGTCGCTAGCGCGGTCCTGACCTCGCGCGCCCCGTGCGGGCCGGTGGTGATGGTCGCCCCGGCGCTCCCGAACCCGTAGGTGGCCGGCCCTCGGGAGCCGCTCCGGGCCGAAAGCCGTCGCCGGGCTGGTCCATCGCGCTCTTCGGCGCTGTAGGCTCGCCGGGGCCTTCGGCGCGACGCGCGCCGGTCGGGGCCGGTGAGAGGGATGGACATGCTGGCCCCGACGCTCCTGCGGCGCCTCGATCCGACGACGCTGCGCCTGTTCGTGGCGATGTGCGAGGACGGCACCCTGACCCAGGCGGCCCGGCGTGCGGCGATCGCCCCATCCGCCGTCAGCAAGCGCCTGGTCGAGCTGGAGCAGAGCCTGGGCGTCCAGCTGATGACGCGCCAGGCCCGGGGCATGGTCATGACTCCGGCCGGCGAGACCCTGCTCCATCACGCCCGGCGCATGCTGCACGACGTCGAGCAGATCGTGGTGGAACTCGCCGAGCACGCCAAGGGCGTCCGGGGCATCGTGCGGATGTTCGCCAACCTGTCGGCCATCGTGCAATTCCTTCCCGAGGACCTGCGCGCCTTCCTGGCGCGCCAGGAGACCATCAAGATCAGCCTGGAGGAGCGCCCGAGCGGCGGCGTGGTGGCCGGCGTCGAGGCGGGTCTGGCCGAGCTCGGCATCTGCTCGGGGAGCATTCCGGCCCGGGATCTGCACAGCGTGCTCTACCGCCGCGACAGCCTCGTCGTCGTCATGCGGCCCGACCACCCCCTGGCGGATCGCCCCGCGCTCGCCTTCCGCGAGACCCTCGACCACGACTTCGTCGGGCTCCACGCCGAGAGCTCGATCTATGCCAGCGTGCGCGGCGAGGCCCAGAGCATCGGCCGTCCCTTGCGCCTGCGAGTCCACGTGCCGGGCTTCGATGCGGTCCTGCGCATGGCCCAGGCCGATATGGGACTCGGCGTGGTGCCGCTCGGGGTCTTCGCCCTCCTCGGAAAGCCCATGGACCTCGCCGCGATCCCCCTCACCGACCCCTGGGCGCAGCGCGAGCTGCGCATCGTCACCCGTCCCGGCGCGCTCTCCCCGGCGGCGAGTCTCCTCGTCGCCAGCCTCACCGCCGACGCGGCCTGAAACCCGCGGCCGTTCTCCGGACGCGAACGGTCATGGCCGAAAGACGGTTGGCCCTCATCCGCCCTTCGCGAGTATCGATGGGGCAACAGGACGATGGCCGAAGACCATCGCCGACACATCCCGCAGGAATCGTTCATGCCGGAGGAATCGTTCATGGCCGGACCGCTCGCCGGAATCCGCGTTCTCGAACTCGGACAGCTCATCGCCGCCCCCTTCGCCGCCCGCCTGATGGCGGAATTCGGCGCCGAGGTGATCAAGGTCGAGGCGCCGGGGGAGGGCGATCCCCTGCGCAAGTGGCGCAAGCTGCACGAGGGCACCTCGCTCTGGTGGTACCTCCAGTCCCGCAACAAGAAGTCCATCGCCGTCGACCTGAAATCGCCGGAGGGCGCCGATGTGGTGCGCGCCCTGGCCACCAGCGCCGACGTGGTGATCGAGAACTTCCGGCCCGGGGGCCTGGAGAAGCTCGGGCTCGGCTGGGCGGACCTCTCCGCCCTCAACCCCAACCTCGTCATGGTCCGCATCTCCGGCTACGGCCAGACCGGACCCTACCGCGACCGTCCGGGCTTCGGCGCCATCGGCGAGGCGATGGGCGGCCTGCGCTTCACCACCGGCGACCCGGACAGCCCGCCGGCCCGCGTCGGCGTCAGCATCGGCGACACCCTGGCCTCCCTGCACGGCGTCATCGGGGCGCTGATGTCGCTCCTCCACGTCAAGACCGCCGGCGGCAAGGGCCAGGTCATCGACGTCTCCCTGGTGGAGAGCGTGTTCAACGTCATGGAGAGCCTCGTCCCCGAATACGACCTCCTCGGCGAGGTCCGCACCCGGACGGGCGGCGCCCTGCCGGGCATCACGCCCTCGAACACCTACCCGACCCAGGACGGCGGCTACGTCGTCATCGCGGGCAACAGCGACCCGATCTTCCGGCGCCTGATGCAGGCGATCGGCCGGCCCGACCTCGCCGACGACCCGGCCCTGCGCAGCAACGACGGCCGCTCGGCCCAGGCCGCGAGGCTCGACGCGGCCATCGCGGCGTGGTCGGGGTCGCGCAGCATCGCGGAGGCGCTGGCGGCCCTCGAGGCGGCGCAGGTCCCGGCCGGGCGGATCTACTCGGTGGCCGACATCGTCGCCGACCCGCACTATCAGGCCCGCGACATGATCCTGGCGACCGAGCTGCCCGGCGGCACCGCGGTGAAGATGCCCGGCATCGTGCCCAAGCTCTCCGGCACGCCCGGTGAGGTGCGCTGGTCCGGACCGGCGCTCGGCGCCCATACCGACGCCGTGCTGGCGGATCTGGGCTACGACGCGGCGGCGATCGCGGCCCTGCGGAACACGGGAGCAGTGGCATGAGCCCCCCCGTGAACGGGAGCCTGGGCGACGCGGCGCCCCTGATCGTCCAGGAGGTCGCGCCCCGCGACGGCCTGCAGATCGAGCCCGCCTTCGTCGCGACCGCCGACAAGGTCGCGCTGATCGACGCCCTCTCGGCCGCGGGCTTCAGCCGGATCGAGGCGACCTCGTTCGTCTCGCCCAAGGCGGTCCCGGCCCTGCGCGACGCCGCCGAGGTGCTGGCGCGGATCACGCGGCGGCCGGGCACGCTCTACGTCGCCCTGGTGCCGAATCTGAAGGGTGCCGAGCGGGCGCTCGCGGCCCGCGCCGACGAGCTCAACCTCGTGATGTCGGCGAGCGAGACCCACAACCGCGCCAATATGGGCCTGACCCGCGAGGCTTCCCTCGACGCCTTCGCCCGCATCGTCGCGGCGGCCGAAGGCACCGGGGTGCGCCTCAACGCCACCGTGGCCACCGCCTTCGGCTGCCCCTTCGAGGGCGCGCAGCCGCCGGAGCGGGTCCTCGGCATCGTCGAGCGCTACCGCGCCCTGGGGGTCGAGGGCATCACCCTGGCCGACACCACCGGGATGGCCAATCCGTGCCAGGTCGGCGCCCTCGTGGCCCGCGCCCTCCAGATCGTCCCCGCGGAGGCGCTGACGCTCCATTTCCACAACACCCGCGGCCTCGGCCTCGCCAACGTGCTGGCGGCGCGGGCGGCCGGCGCCCTTCGCTTCGACGCAGCCCTCGGCGGCCTCGGGGGCTGCCCCTTCGCCCCGGGTGCCACCGGCAACATCTGCACCGAGGACCTCGTGAGCATGGCCCACGAGATGGGCATTCCCACCAGCCTCGACCTCGACGCGCTGATCGCCCTCTCGCGCGGGCTGCCCGCCCTCGTCGGCCATCCCGTGCCGGGGCAGGTGGCCCAGGCCGGCCGCCCCGGCGAGCTCCACCCGCCGCCGCCCGGGATCGCGGCCTGACGCTCGGCCCCGGCCCGAGGTCGCCCGAACACAAGAGACCGCCCGAATCTGCAAGATCGCCCGGCCAAGGGCGGCGCGCCCCATCGAGACGCCTCCAGGGAGAGACCCCATGACCCTCGCCGCCCCGGCCGCCCTCGGCGTGCCCGCAGAGACCAGCGAAGCCGCCACCTACCGGAAGATCGCCTGGCGGCTGATGCCGCTGATCATGGTCTGCTACCTGTTCGCCTTCTTCGACCGCATCAACATCAGCTTCGCCAAGTTCCAGCTCCAGAGCGACCTCGGCTTCAGCAACACCGCCTACGGCCTCGGCGCGAGCCTGTTCGTGGTCGGCTACGTCATCTTCGAGGTACCCTCGAACCTGATCCTGTACCGGGTCGGCGCCCGGCGCTGGATCGCCCGGATCATGATCTCCTGGGGGCTCGCCACCGCCGCCATGGTGTTCATCACCCAGGAATGGCACTTCTACGCCCTGCGCTTCCTGATCGGCGCCATGGAGGCGGGCTTCGCCCCCGGCATCCTCTACTACCTCACCCTGTGGTTCCCGGCCTCGCGGCGGGGGCGCATCACCTCGATGCTGTTCGTGGCCTCGGCCTTCTCGGGCATCTTCGGCGCCCCGTTCTCGGGTCTGATCCTGACCTCGCTCAACGGCGTCGCGGGACTGGCCGGCTGGCAATGGCTGTTCCTCGCCGGCGGCCTGCCCTGCCTGCTCCTCGGTGCCCTGGTGATGAGCCGCTTCGACGACCGCGTCACCGATGCCCGCTGGCTCACCGAATCCGAGAAGACCCTGGTGGCGAGCCAGATCGCCGAGGCCAATCGCGGCATCGGCGACCACTCGCTCCTGGGTGCCATCCGCAGCCCCGGCTTCCTCAAGGTCGGGCTGATCTACTTCCTGCTCCAGATCGGCTCCTACGGCCTGAACTTCTGGGGGCCGGACCTGATCCGCACCGCGAGCGGCGCCAGCACCGGGACGGTCGGGCTCCTGGCGGCCTTGCCCTACATCTGCGGGGCGATCAGCATGGTGGTGATCGGGCGGCTGTCCGACGCCTCCGGCAACCGGCCGAAATTCGTGGCCGGCCTCGCCATCGCGGCGGCGCTGGGCTTCTTCGGCGCCGGCCTGTTCGACCGGCAGATCGTGCCGCTGATGCTGGCTCTCTGCCTGGTCGGGACCGGGATCGTCGCCTCGATCCCCACCTTCTGGACCCTGCCGCCGAAGCTGGTCACCGGCGTCGGCGCCGCCGGCGGCATCGCCCTCATCAACACCCTCGGGCAGTTCGGCGGCATCGTCAGCCCGGTGATGGTGGGCTGGGTGAAGGATCTGACCGGATCGACCACCCCGGCCATCTGGGTGATCGCCGGCCTGTGCCTGACCGCCGCCGCGATCAGCCTGTTCGCCCTGCCGGCCCAGCTGCGCCGCAGCGACCGCATCGACTGACCCGTCCGGGTGCCCCTGGTCGGGAGCGCCCCGCCTCGCCTCAGGCGTGGGGGAGGGGCAGGGCGGCCTCGTCCGTCGCACCGACGAAGCGGCCGAAGACCCGGCCGAGGACGGCTCCGAGGCTGTCCATCAGCAGGAACACCGCCGGCACGAAGACCAGCGAGAGCAGGGTCGAGACGATCAGGCCCGAGATCACCGCCACCGCCATCGGCGCCCGGAACTCGCCGCCGACGCCGAGCGCCATGGCCGAGGGCACCATGCCGGCCGCCATGGCGATGGTGGTCATCACGATGGGCCGCGCCCGCTTGCGGCCCGCATCCACGATGGCGGTGACCCGGTCGACGCCGCGGGCCATCTCCTCGACGGCGAAGTCCACCAGCATGATGGCGTTCTTCGTCACTAGCCCCATCAGCATCAGATGCCGATCACCACCGGCATCGAGATCGGCATGTTNGCCCGCTTGCGGCCCGCATCCACGATGGCGGTGACCCGGTCGACGCCGCGGGCCATCTCCTCGACGGCGAAGTCCACCAGCATGATGGCGTTCTTCGTCACTAGCCCCATCAGCATCAGGATGCCGATCACCACCGGCATCGAGATCGGCATGTTCAGGATCAGCAGGCCGAGGATCGCGCCGCCGATGGAGAGCGGCAGCGAGAACAGGATGGTGAGCGGCTGCAGGAACGAGCCGAACAGCAGCACCAGCACGGCGTAGACCATCATGATCCCGGCCCCCATCGCCATGAGGAAGCCGGAGAACACCTCGGCCATCACCTCGGCGTCGCCCGTCTGCCGGATGGTGACGCCCGGCGGCAGATTCTTCGCGGTCGGGGTCTCCAGCGCCTGAGCGATGAGGGAGCCGAGCGCGTCGGAGCCCTCCATGTTGGCCTCCACGGCCACGCGCACCACGCGATCGTAGCGCTCGATGGCGCCGGGTCCCTGGTCGAGCTCGATGTCGGCGACGGCCGCGAGCGGCACGGCGGCGCCGTTCTTGGCCGGCACCTTGAGGTTCTCGAGGCGCGAGACCGCGCCCCGCGCACTCTCGGGCAGCTGCACCCGGATCGGCACCTGGCGGTCGGGCGCGTTGAACTTCGCGAGATTCAGGCCGATGTCGCCGATGGTGCCGACCCGCACGGTCTCGGCGATGGCGTCGGTGGAGACGCCGAGATCGGCGGCGGCAGCCTCCTTCGGCCGGATGCGGACCTCGGTGCGGTTGAGGGGGGCCGTCGACATCACGGAGACGAGGTGGGGAATCGCCACCATGTCGCGCTGGAGCCGGGCGGCGACCTCCGTGACCACGTCGATGTCGGGGCCGCCGACGACGAGGGCGAGGTCGCGCTGGCCGCCGTCGCGCAGCGTCCAGGAGCGGATGTCTGGCTCCGCCGCGAGCAGGCCGGCGATCTCGGTCTCGATGGCGGCCTGCTTGCGGCCGCGCTGGCTCTTCGGCGTCAGGTTGACGATGAGGGTGGCGAGCCGGGTCTCCTTCTTGCCGCCGGCCTGCCGGCCGCCATCGACGAAGACCGAGACCACCTCGGGCAGGGCCCGGATGCGGGCCACCACCCGGTCGGACACCGCCACAGTGTCGGGGAGCCGGGCGCCCGGCGCGAGCTCGACCATGAACAGCGTGCGGGCATTGTCCTGCTTGGGCACGAACCCAGAGGGCAGCAGGCCGGTGGAGGCGAGCGAGCCGGCGAACAGCGCGAGGCCCACGATCAGCGTGACGACGCGGTGGCGCACCGACCAGCCGACGAGGCGGCCATAGGCGCGCATCACCGGCCCCTCGCGCGCCTCGGCATGGCCGTGGTCGCGCAGGAAGTAGGCCGCCAGCATCGGGGTGATCAGGCGCGCCACCAGGAGCGACATGAACACCGAGACCGCGATGGTCAGACCGAACTGCATGAAGTAGCGGCCCGCGATGCCGCCCATGAACGAGACCGGCGCGAACACCGCGATCAGGGTCGCGGTGATGGCGATGACGGCGAGCCCGATCTCGTCGGCGCCCTCAATGGAGGCGCGGTAGGGCGACTTGCCGAGCCGCATGTGGCGGACGATGTTCTCGATCTCCACGATGGCGTCGTCGACGAGGATGCCCGTCACCAGCGTGATGGCGAGCAGGCTGATCCCGTTGAGGGTGAAGCCCATGGCGTCCATCGCCCAGAAGGTCGGGAAGACCGAGAGCGGGAGAGCGATGGCGGCGATCAGCGTCGCGCGCCAGTCGCGCAGGAACAGGAACACCACCAGCACGGCGAGCGCCGCCCCCTCGATCAGGGTGTGCATCGCCGAATCGTAGGAGCCGATGGTGGCTGCCACCGAGGAGTCGATGGTCTCGAACCGGATGTCGGGATAGGCGGTCTTGAACTCGGCGATCCGCTTCTCGACGCCGGCGGCGACCTCGGCATCGCTGGCGCCGGAGCCGCGCGAGACCGCGAAGGCCACCACCGGCTCGCCGTTGAAGCGCGCGAAGGTGCGCGGCTCCTCGATGGAATCCTCCAGGGTCGCCAGCTCGTCGAGGCGGACCTTGCGGCCACCGGAGAGCACGATGGAGGTGGCCTTGAGGTCGCGCAGCGAGCGCGAGGCGGCCAGCGTCCGAATCGACTGCTCGCGGCCGCCGACCTCGCCGCGCCCGCCCGCCATGTCGGCGGAGGTCAGGCGCAGCTGCCGGTTCACGTCGGCCGCGGTGACGCCCAGTGCCAGCAGGCGGTCGGGGAGCAGGGTGACGCGCATCTCGCGGGCGACGCCGCCGACCCGCTCGACGCCGCCGACGCCCTTCACGCCCTGGAGGGAGCGCGCGACCTTGTCCTCCACGAACCAGGACAATTCGGCCGGCGTCATGCCGGGCGACTTCACGCCGTAGATCAGGATCGGCAGGCCGGTGATCTCGACGCGCTGGATCACCGGCTCGTCGATGGTGCGGGGCAGGTTGATGCGGATCTTCGAGACCGCGTCCTTGACGTCGTTGACGGCCCGGTCGGTGTTCACCTCCAGGCGGAACTCCACCGTGGTGACGGAGGAGCCTTCCGTGATCGCCGAGGTGATGTGCTTGACCCCGCGCACGCCGGCGATCGAATCCTCGACCCACTTCGTGACCTGGGTCTGGAGCTCGGCGGGAGCCGACCCGCTCTGCGTGATCGTCACCGAGACGATCGGCACGTCGACATTGGGCATCCGCGTGACCGCGAGGCTGCGGAAGCTGACGAGGCCGAGCACGATCAGCACCAGGAACAGCACGAGGGGCGCGATCGGGTGGCGGATCGCCCAGGCGGAGATGTTCAGGCGCATGCGGCGACTCGGTGAAGTCTTGTTCTCGGGAGGCGAGGCGGCACCCGGTCAGGGCGTGCCGGCCTCGGCGGTCTCGCGCGGGGAGGGCGCGGCGGCCACGGCCGGCTCGGGCACGGCCAAAGCCACGGGGCGGACCCGGTCGCCGTCGCGCAGGAAGCTGCCGGCGCGGGCCACCACGCGCTCGCCGTCGGTGAGCCCGGCGCGGATCTCGATGTCGTCGTCGTCGGACAGGCCGGTGCGGACCTCGCGGGCCTCGACCACGTCGTCGGCGACCACGAGGACGGAGCTGCGCCTGCCCCCGCCGTAGAGCACGGAGGCCTGCGGCACGGTCACGCCGCGGGTGCGGGCGAGCTCGACGGCGCCCCGCGCGAAGGTGCCGATGCGCAGGCGTGGGTCCGACTCCAGGCGGATGCGGACCTTGCCGAGGCGGGTCGCGCGGTCGACCTCCGGATAGACGGTCCGTACGCTGCCGGCCAGGCGAACGCCGTCGCCGAGGTCGATCCAGGCCGGGGCGTTCTCGCGCAGCTGCGGCAGCTTGGTCTCGATGACCTCGCCCTCCAGCTCGATCTCGCCCCGGGCGATCAGGCGGAACAGGGGCTCGGCCGAGGCCGAGGCGGCCAGACCCACCCGGGCGGTGCGGCGGCTGACGACGCCGGCCTCCGGCGCGCGGATCTCGGTGCGGGCGAGACGCAGGTTCAGTTCCTCCAGGACGGCCCGGGCCTGGGCGAGGTCGGCCCGGGCGATGCGCAGGCCGTTGCGGGCGAAGGCGAGCTTGCCCTCGGCCTGGCGCAGACTGGCGGTGCGGCCCTCCATGACGGCCGCGGTGGCGTTTCCGGTCTTCAGGAGCTGCTGGGCCCGCTCATAGGAGAGGCGCGCCTCGGTCTCGGCGGCCTCCGCCTGCTCGATGCTGCTCTGGGCCTGGGGCACGGCGGCCTCGGCCTTCTCCACCAGCGCCGCCTGCTGGGCGAGCTGGCGGTCGATCAGGTCGCGCGAGAGGCGGGCGAGCACCTGGCCGCGGGCCACCCGCGCGCCTTCCTCGACCAGCACCTCGGTGACCCGGTAGCCCTCGATCTCGGGCGTCACCAGGATCTCGTCGCGCGGGACCAGGGTGCCGGTGACGACCACCGACTCGACGATCTCCCGCCGCTTGGCATCGACCACGCTGATCGTCGGCACGAGGCTGGCCTTCGCCGGCTGGCCGGCGCCGGCCGGCGGCTGGGGCGAGCCGGCGAGGGTGGCGGAGGCCGGCAGCGCCAGGGCGAGCAGGGCGAGGCCGAGGCGGGCGGCGATCATGGGCGGGGTTCCGTGGCGAAGTGGGGCGCGCGGCCGGCGAGCCCGGCCTCGATCAGGGCCTGGAGCTGCGCCACGGCGGATCCCGTGTCGAAGTCGGGCAGGATGGCCCGGCTCAGGACGATGCCCTTCAGTTGCGGCGCCAGCAGGGCGTAGAGGGCAACCGGATCGCAATCGGGTGCGGTGGCGAGGTCGGCGAAGGTCTCCTCGAACCAGGCCCGGGCCTCCGCCTCGGTCTCCGCCGTCAGGGCGGCGATGGCCGGGTTGCGGGTACCCTCGGACCAGATTTCGAGGCGCAGCACCGCCGCCTCCCGGGTCAGGGCGCCGAAATACTGCCCGAGCACGCCGAACAGGGCGCCGCGCCGGTCGCCCTCCTGCTGAAGGCGCGTCACCAGCTGGGCGCCGCTGATCCGCTCGCGCTCGACGAGGCCGAGGACCAGCGCCTCCTTGGAGCGGAAGTAATGGTAGAAGTTGCCTGCCGTCATGCCGGCCTCTCGGGCGAGGTCCTGCATCGTGGTGCGGTGGAACCCGTTGCGCACGAAGCAGGCCCAGGCGGCGTCGAGGATCTGTTCCCGGCGCGCGGCCTGGCTGGCGCGGGCATCGACGAGGGTGCCGATCGGCGCCGCCATGGTCAGGAGACCTTGCGGTCCGCCGCCGGCGCGACCACCCGGCAGGCGGCGACCGAGGCGTCGGCACCGGCGCAGAGTCGGGCCTGCCAGCCCACCGCGCCGTTGCCGGTCCAGGCGATCAGGGCGGCCCAGCCGAGCACCAGAACGGCCCCGAGCAGCAGCTGCTCCGGCGCGACGAACGCCCGTACCTTCCGGACCAGCGCCTGAACCGGAACAGTCTCGTACGTCCGCTGCATGGCAACCTCCCACCGACCCTGTCGTTGTATTGAACGCTCATTCACTGGTCAATGAGCGTTCATTTTGGATGTGCCGAAGGGCACGGCGATGCGGCCTTGCGGTCACGGGCCGAGCTCCCGGCGCAGGCCGCCGTGTCAACGTGAAGCAAGCCGGAACCGGAACGGGGATGCGACGCGCGGGTTCGAGCAGACCCCCGCGGAGGATCCCGGTCGGCCCGGTTCGGACATACGCGACGCGCACGGACTGTCCGTGCCGGCACGCCCGGCCCCGGCCGGAACCGTCCGCTCACCATCCGAGGTCGCCCGCGCCGTGCTGAAGCCTTTTCCCCGCGAGGGCGGTGCCGTCGCCCGCACCGACGGATACCTCCCGATCGAGGGCTACGCGGCCATCGGCGAGGGCCGCTCGGTGGCGCTCTCGGGCGCCGACGGCTCCATCGACTGGTGGTGCTGCCCCAACCTCGATTCGCCGCCGCTGTTCGACCGCCTGCTCAGCCCGGAGGAGGGCGGCTACTTCGCGATCACGCCGGAGGAACCCTTCACGGCCGAGATCGGCTACCGCGACGGCAGCAACGTCCACGAGACCGTCTTCACCACGAAGACCGGGCGGGCACGCCTCACCGAGAGCCTGAACAGCGGCCCGGCGGGGCGCCTGCCCTGGGCGGAACTCGCCCGCCGGATCGAGGGCCTGGAGGGCCACGTGCGCTTCCGGGTTTCGCTGGTCTTCGGCACGCGGGGCGACACGGCGGCCCCCTACCTGTCCGGCAACAGCAACGGCACCGCCTTCCACGTCGCCGGCATGATGGGGCTGTTCCGCACCAGCGACGGCATCCGGATCGAGACGGAGAACGACCACGCCATCGCGGGCTTCGTCGAGGTCCGGGCGGGCCAGCGGGAGATCGTCGCCATCGTGGCGGCCGAGGACCAGCCCCTGGTGGTGGCACCGATCGACGAGATCGACGGGCGCATCGACGTGTCGTGCCAGGAATGGCGGGACTGGACCGAGCGTCTCGCCTATCGAGGCCGCTACGCCGAGCCCGTCGAGCGCAGCGCCCTGGCGCTGAAGCTGCTGCTCTACTCGCCCACCGGCGCCATCGCGGCGGCGGCCACGAGCTCCCTGCCCGAGGGCATCGGCGGCTCCAAGAACTACGATTACCGCTACGCCTGGATCCGCGATGCCGGCTACGTCATCAAGGCCTTCCTGCGCCTCGGCGCGCAGGCCGAGGCCAACGCGGCCCTGTCCTGGCTGATGCGCCACATCGGCGAGCACGGGGCACAGGTGCTCTACACCCTCGACGGCGGGTGCGTGCCCGGCGAGCGGGACATCGACCTGCCGGGCTATCGCGGCTCGCGCCCCGTGCGCACCGGCAACGCCGCCACGAGCCAGCACCAGCACGGCATCTACGGCGACATCTTCGAGACCGCCGAGCGCTTCGTCGCCGACGGCAACATGCTCGACCTGCGCACCGGGACGCTGCTCGCCCGGCTCGCCGACCAATGCGCCGAATCCTGGAAGCTCAAGGACGCGGGCATCTGGGAGCTTCCGGATGCCGAGCACTATACGGGCTCCAAGATCAGCTGCTGGCAGGCGCTGGCCCGGGCGGTGGAACTCGCCGATGGCGGACACCTGCCGGGCACGTGCCGCGAGCGCTGGGCCCGCGCCCGCGACCGGGTCGCGGAGTGGATCGACCGGAACTGCTGGTCGGAGGCGAAGCAGTCCTACGTGATGCATCCCGGCACCGAGAAGCTCGACGCCTCCCTGGCGCTGGCCGTGCGCTTCCGGTTCGGCAATCCCGAGCGCCTCGCGGCCACCTGCCGGGCCATCGACCGGGAGCTGGGGCGCGGCCCCTACCACTACCGCTACACGGGCGCCGAGGCGGAGGAGGGCTGCTTCCTCGCCTGCACGTTCTGGCTCGTGGAGGCCAAGGCTCTTCTCGGTGAGCCGGAGGAGGCGCAGGCGGCGTTCGAGGCCCTGGTGAAGGCGCTCGACCGGAATTCCGGCACCTATTCGGAGATGGCCGACCCGGTGACCGGCGCCTATCTCGGCAACCTGCCGCAGGGCCTGACCCACCTCGCCCTGATCCAGGCCGCCGCCACCCTGTCGGGCCTCAGCCTCTGAGGCTGCGGCATTCGGCGGGAGCATCGGTCGCAGATCCGACCCCCACCCTGCCGCGTTGCCGGAGACCACAACAGGAGACGGCAGCATGGCCAAGGCCACGGACAAGACGACGGACGTGACGACCTACACCCTCAAGCAGGCCCTGGCGGCCCGGGTCGACGATCACGTGGAGATCGCGGTCGAGGCCGAGGACGGCACCCGGTTCAAGATCCGGGCGACCTCCGACCAGCTCGATGCCCTCACGGGCGACCTCGAGACCATCCTTGAGGCCGACGACGCGGACGCCTGACGACGTCCGGGACCCGCCGCCCGGCGGGTCCCTTCCGCGCGAAGACAACCGCCGAAGACAAGCACCGAAGACAAGCACCGAAGACAAGCACCGAAGACAAGCACCGAAGACAGCCCCGGAAGGCCCTCAAGCCGATGACCATCGATCCCCGCGACGCCGGCCCGCGGCCGCCCTTCCCTGGCGACCAGCAGCAGGAGCGGCCGGGCCTGACCTCGCGGATGCGTCCGGCCCCCGACCACGGCGAGACGAGCTACGTCGGCAAAGGGCTGCTCACCGACCGGGTCGCCCTGGTGACCGGCGGCGATTCCGGCATCGGCCGGGCGGTGGCCATCGCGTATGCCCGCGAGGGCGCCGACGTGGCGATCTCGTATCTGCCGGTCGAGCAGTCCGATGCCGAGGACACCGCCGAATGGGTGCGCAGGGCGGGCCGGCGCGTCCTGCTCCTGCCCGGCGACCTGCGCGACCCGGCCCATTGCCGCGACCTCGTCGCGCGGACCGTGTCCGAACTCGGCGGCCTCGACATCCTCGTGAACAACGCCGCCGCGCAGGTGGTCAACGAGGATCTCGACGACGTGACGCCGGAGGACCTCGAGGGGTCGTTCCGCGCGAACGTCTTCGCGATGCTCTACCTCGCCCAGGCCGCCGTGCCGCACATGAAGCCGGGCTCCGCCATCGTGAACTCCACGAGCCAGCAGGCCAAGGTCGCCGACAAGACCATGCTGGTCTACGCCTCCACCAAGGGCGCCATCGCGAGCCTGACCATCGGCCTGTCCAACCTGCTGGCGCCCAAGGGCATCCGGGCGAACTGCGTCGCCCCTGGCCCGGTCTGGACCCCGATCCAGCCCATCGTGAAGAGCCCCGAGCAGATCGAGTCCCTCGGCGCGGACACGCCGCTGGGCCGTGCCGGCCAGCCGGCCGAACTCGCCCCCGCCTACGTGCTCCTCGCCTCGCGCGAGGGCAGCTACATGACCGGGGCGCTGGTGCCGGTCACGGGCGGGACGCCGATGTATTGATGAAACCCACGCCCGTGGCCGGGGCAACAGCCTCGACCCACCGCCGCTGAGACGTGCCGATCGCTTAGCGCCCAGCTTTCAGGAACGCCTCGGCGCTGCGCAGGCTCAACGCCATGATCGTCAGGGCCGGGTTGGCGGCGAGCGAGCTCGGGAAGGTCGAGCCGTCGCAGACCCAGAGGTTCGGGACCTCGAAGGTTCGGCCGTACGGATCGACCACCGCGGTCTCGCCGTCGCGGCCCATGCGGCAGGTGCCGATGGTATGGGCGACGCGCTCCAGGGTCCAGAGGTCCGTGGCCCCGGCCGCCTCCCAGACCCGGTTCAGGAACTGGGTCGCGTGGGCGTTGAGGCGTTCCTCGTTCCGGCTGTAGCCGAAGCTGATCGCGGCCTTGCGCATGCCCAGTGCATCGACCTCGTCGGAGAGCGTCAGCACGTTGGCGTCGCAGGGCAGGGTCTCGCCGTTGATGCCGATGCCGGCCATGTGGTTGTAGCGGGCGAGCTGGTCGGCCAGGGCCCGGCCCCAGAGCTTGCGGCCCCGCGCCAGGGAATTGGCGAAGGTGAGCGGCACCACGCCGAGGCTCTGGACGAGGTAGCCGCCGGCGAAGTCCGCGTCGGCCGGCCGGATCATGTCCTCGGTGATCAGCGAGGAGGGATAGCCCTTGTTCATCCGCATCTCGGGCTCGAAGGTGCCCCAGACCTGGGTCGCGACGTGCCCCATGTAGTTGCGCCCGACCTGGCCGCTGCCGTTGGCGAGGTCGAGATGCAGCAGGAGGCGCGCGGATTCCACCGAGCCGGCGCAGAGGAAGACGTTGCGGCAGGGCTGGCGATGGTCGATGCCGCCCTGGCGGTAGATAATCGCCGTCACCCGGCCGTCCTTCGCGCGCTCGATGCCGTGGACCCGGGCCTCGGCCCGGATCTCGGCCCCGTGATGGACGGCGAGGGGCAGGTAGGTGACGTCCATGCTGGTCTTGGCGCCGGTGCGGCAACCCTGGTGGCAGTAGCCGCAATTGATGCAGCCGGGCCGGGTCGGACCGTGCTCCTGGGCGAAGGCGCGCGAGACCACCGCCGCTGGCGCGTCGGCGAAGCGCACGCCGAGGGTCGCGCAGGCGCTCGCCATGGCCTGGGCCGGGGCGTTGCGGGCGACGGGACCCAAGGGATAGGCGCGGGTCTCGTCCCAAGGATAGGCGGCCGGGCCGGAGACACCGATGAAGGCCTCGACGCGCTCGTAGAACGGCAGCAGCTCGGCATAGTCCAGGGGCCAGTCGACGCCCTCGCCGGTCTCGCTGTGGAGGCGCAGGTCCCGGGCGTCGGCCCGGGGCGTGAAGGCGCCCCAGTGCAGGGTCGAGCCACCGACGCCGGTGCCGCTGTTGTTGCCGCCGAAGGCCTCGGGCGTCGAGCCGCCGCTGAGCCGCTCCTCGGTCCAGTAGATCTCGTCGGCCAGGGTCTCGTCGAAGGCGAATCCCTTCGGGTCGAAGTTCGGCCCCGCCTCCAGGGCGACGCAGGAGAGGCCCGCCTGGGCGAGGCGCGCCAGCAGCGGCGCGCCGCCGGCACCGGTGCCGATCACCACCGCGTCGACCGTCTCGGAGGTTGCGTGGCGACGCATCGCATCGAGGTTCATCGGGCGGTCTCCACGGGGCCGTTCGGTTCCCAGGCCTCGCGTCGGCCGATGCCGACCGCGTGGAAGCCGGGCAGGGGGTCGGTGTCGCCGCCGGCGCCGATGCCGCTGAAGTTCATGCGGGCCAATGCGACGGGGTGGGCGAGGTAGGTGCGGGCCACGTCCGCGCGCAGGTCCTCGAACCAGAAGCCCATCTGCTCCGCGTCGAGGTCGCCGGAGACCGCACCGCTCTCCAGGCTTCCGAGCATCGCCTCCTGCGCCTCGGCCGCGAGGGCGACGAAGGGCGCGTCGTGCGCGGCGCGGGCGGCGGCGTCCAGGGTCCTGAGGGCACGCCGGTAGGCTTCCGGGTCGGGGGGAAGCCGGGCGAAGCGCCAGCCGTCCCCAGCCCCGCTCGCCAGGCGCGCGTCGATGCGGGCCGCCAAATCGATGGTCCCTGCGCCGTCCTGCGGCAGCACCCGGGCGCAGGCGGCCCGCAGGATGGCGAGGCCGACGGGGTCGAGGGCTCGGGGCTGGTAGGCCGGGTCGTCCGGCTCGGCCCGCTGCAGCAGGGCCTTGCGCAGGCGGGCGTTCACGCGGTCCGACCGGATCAGGGCGGCATAGGCGTCCGGGAGCGAGGGGGCCTCGGCCCCCGTCGCGACCGCTCCGGACGCGAGGTTCCGCACCGCCTCGGCCACCGCTTCGGGGCGCTCCAGGGGAATGAGGTGCCCGGTCCCGGCCAGGGGCACGAGGCGGTGATAAGCGAGATGCGGCGCCGTCAGCGCGGCCTGGGCCGCCGGGCCGAGATCGGCATCGTCGGTCCCCGCCAAGATGATCGCGGGGCTGCGCAGCACGCCGATCTGGGCGCACCAATCCTCGCGGCTGCCCGAGGTGAGCC
Source organism: Methylobacterium sp. Leaf104 (assembly GCF_001422885.1). GTDB lineage: Bacteria > Pseudomonadota > Alphaproteobacteria > Rhizobiales > Beijerinckiaceae > Methylobacterium. The sequence continues at coordinate 188,126 of NZ_LMMZ01000041.1, forward strand.
AGAGCGTCCAGGCCGCGGGGCCGGCGCGCAGGACATCCGCCACCGTCCGGGCCATCCGATCTGGGTCGAGGGGCGCGGCGACGTTCGCGGTGACGAAGGCCTCGGCCTCCCGCTGCCGGGTCGCGGGATCGGCGTCGATCCAGGCGATCATGGCGGCGCGCCTGTCCTCGGCCATGGGCTCGGGGGAGGGCGGCGAGCCCGCCATGAGCACAAGTCCAGCCAGGCCTCCGAGGCCCGGCGCACCGTCCTCCGCCTGGCGGGCGACCGCCAGGGCGACCTTGGCGCCCATGCTGTTGCCGGCCAGCATCCACCGGTCCGGCGCATCGACACGGATCCGGGCGGCCACGCCGTCGGCCATCGCGGCGACGTCCCGTCCGGGACCAGCGCCGTCCGCGCCGAAGCCGGGCAGGTCGAGGGCGACGCAGGTCACCGCGTCCGCGAGGTGTTGCGACACCATCTCGAAAGTCCCGGCACTGCCGCCGAGGTAATGTAGGCAATATAAGACCGGGCGGTCGGATGATTTGATCGGCATAGGCTCGAAAGAGCGCGCCGCGTCGTCTCTTCAAGTCAGCGGGGACGCGGCGTTCGGCAGCAGCCCGGGGGCGGAACGAACGCCTGCGCGGCTTGCGCGTCCGTCAGCGGGGCGCGGAGGCCTGCAGAGCCGCGAAGACGCGCAGGCTCGCCTCGAGATCGGCCGTACCGACCTCTGCGAAGACCTCGGCGCGCAGCCGGGCGAGGTCGCCCTCCATGCGGGCGACCACGGCCGTGCCGGCGGGCGTCAGGCTGAGCACCTTCGCCCGGCGGTCGGTCGGATCCTCGCGGCGGATCGCGAGGCCGGCCTCGCAGAGCTGGTCGAGGAGGCGCACCAGCGACGGGCCCTCGATGCCGACGGCCTCCGCGAGGGCGTTCTGGCGCGGGGCGCCGTCGAGGCGGGCGATCATGATCAGCGGAACCGCCGTGGCGTCCGAGAGGCCGTGCGCCTCCATCACGGCGTTGGCGGCGCGGCGCCAGTGCCGACCCGTCAGCAGCAGCGTGTGCGTGTAGGCGAGGCGGAGCTGATCCAGGCTCCGGACAGGCGGCAATTCGGCAGGCGGCGGGTCCGCGGGCGGTTTTCGGGGCGACACGCACGAGGCTCCTGCGAGCACCGGCGCCGGGGCGGCCCGGTTCTCTTTTCGTTTGCGTATTATTAGGATGCAAGCCGTTTGATCGCAAGCGGACATCGTCGTATCAGGGCACCAGCACACGTCTCGTCGTCCGGCTGCACCCGGCGGCCCGCGCCGTGGCTGGCGCCGCACCGGCCCTTGATTGATCCGACGAGACGTAAGTAAGGACTGACGATGAGCGCCCCCGACGACCTCTCCTTCGCCACGCAGCCGCATGCCTCGCCCATCCCGCCGGAGCGTCGGGCCGAGCTCCTCGTCGATCCCGGTTTCGGGCGGGTGTTCACCGACCACATGGTGACGATCCGCTACGTCGAGGGGCGCGGCTGGCACGATGCCCGCGTCGAGGCGCGCGCGCCGATCTCCCTCGATCCGGCGGCGGCGGTGCTGCACTACGCCCAGGAGATCTTCGAGGGGCTGAAGGCCTACCGCACCGCCGATGGCGGCGCCGCCCTGTTCCGGCCGGAGGCCAACGCCCTGCGCTTCCGCCGTTCGGCCGAGCGCCTGGCGATGCCGCCCCTGCCCGACGCCGTCTTCGTCGAATCGGTCAAGCAGCTGGTCAGCGCGGATCGCGACTGGATCCCGTCGAGCGAGGGCGGCAGCCTGTACCTGCGCCCCTTCATGATCGCCAGCGAGGTGTTCCTCGGGGTCAAGCCGTCCTCGGAATACCTCTATCTCGTCATCGCCTCGGCGGTGGGCGCCTACTTCAAGGGCGGCTCCGAGACCGTGACGGTCTGGGTCTCGCAGGACCAGACCCGCGCGGCGCCCGGCGGCACCGGGGCGGCCAAGTGCGGCGGCAACTACGCCGCCAGCCTGCGCGCGCAAGCCGCGGCCGTGGAGCATGGCTGCGCCCAGGTGGTGTTCCTCGACGCGATCGAGCGCCGCTGGGTCGAGGAGCTCGGCGGCATGAACATCTTCTTCGTCTTCGACGACGGCTCGATGGTCACCCCGCCGCTGAGCGACACCATCCTGTCGGGCATCACCCGCGACTCGATCCTGACCCTGGCCCGTGCCGACGGCATCGCCGTCGCGGAGCGCCCCTATTCCATCGACGACTGGAAGGCGGACGCCGGCAGCGGACGCCTGCGCGAGGTCTTCGCCTGCGGCACCGCCGCGGTGATCACCCCCGTGGGCACGGTGCGCAGCGCGGATGGCGAGTTCTCGGTCTCGGACAACGTCGCCGGTCCGGTGACGAAGCGCCTGCGCTCGGCCCTCGTGGACATCCAGCGCGGCAACGCCCCCGATCCCCACGGCTGGGTCACGCGGGTCTACTGAGCCGGCCGCGTTCCGAAGCCCGGTTCAGGCGAGCCAGGGCCGGGCCGCGAGGTGCCGGGCCTGGAACGCCCGGATCGCGTCCGCGTGGTCGAGGGTGGCGCCGATCGCGTCGAGGCCGCGGACGAGGTGATCCTTGCGCCGGGCCGGAATGTCGAAGCGCTGCACCGCGCCGTCCGCGGTGGTGATGGTCTGGGCCGGCAGGTCGATCGTCATGCGGTTGGCGCCGGGGTCCGCCGCCCGGGCCGCGAGTTCGGCGAGGGGTCCGGGCGCCAGCTCGATCAGCAGCAGGCCGTTATTGGCGGCGTTGTCGGCGAAGATGCCGGCGAAGCTGGTGCCGATGACCGCGCGGATGCCGCCCTGGAGCAGGCCCCAGACCGCGTGCTCGCGCGACGAGCCGCAGCCGAAATTCGGGCCGACCACGAGGATGCGCGCGCCCTGCCATTCGGGCCGATTGAGGACGAAGTCCGGGCGTGGCTGCCCCGGACCGACGTAGCGCAGGTCGTGGAAGGTGGCCTCGCCCAGGCCCTCCCGGTCGATGCCCTTGAGGAACTGCTTGGGCATGATGACATCGGTGTCGATGTTGGCGCCGGGCAGGCCGGCGGCCGGACCCGCGACGATCGTGAAGGGCTGCATGGTCAGGTCTCCGGCACGAGGCGGTTTTCCGGCGCGAAGCGGCGGCTGTCGGTGAGGTGGCCGGCGATGGCCGCGGCCGCCACCATGGCGGGGCTCATCAGGTGGGTGCGCCCGCCCGCGCCCTGGCGGCCTTCGAAGTTGCGGTTGGTGCTGGAGGCGCAGCGCTCGCCCGGCGCCAGCACGTCGTCGTTCATGGCCAGGCACATCGAGCAACCGGATTGGCGCCACTCGAAGCCGGCGTCGAGGAAGACCCGGTCGAGGCCCTCCGCCTCCGCGGCCCGGCGCACGCTGGAGGAGCCGGGCACCACCATGGCCTGGACCCCCTGCGCGACCCGCCGGCCGCGCACGAGGGCGGCGGCCTCGCGCAGGTCGGAGAGCCGGGCGTTGGTGCAGGAGCCGATGAAGGCGCGCTGGATCGGGATGGCCGCGAGGGGCGTGCCCGGCGCGAGATCCATGTAGGCCAGCGCCCGGACCATGTCCCGGCGCCGGGCCGGATCGGGCTCGGCCGCCGGATCGGGCACGCGCCCGTTGACCGGACCCGCCTGGTCGGGGCTGGTGCCCCAGGTCACCATGGGCTCGATCGCGGCGGCGTCGAGGGCGACCTCCCGGTCGAACACGGCCGCGTCGTCGCTGCGCAGGGTCAGCCAATGGGCCGCGGCAGCCTCCCAGAGGGCGCCCTTCGGCGCGCGGGGCTTGTCCGCCAAGTAGTCGAGCACGGTCCGGTCGGGGGTCATGACGACGCCGCGGGCGCCGCACTCCACCGCCATGTTGCAGATCGTCATGCGCCCCTCGACGGACAGGGCCTCGATCGCGGGACCGGCGAACTCGACGGCGTAGCCCGTCGCCCCGTCGGCGCCGATCTGGCGGATCAGGGCCATGACCACGTCCTTGGCGGTGACGCCCGGCGCCAGGATGCCCGAGACCGTGACCCGCAGGGTCTTCATCCGGCGGTACACCAGGGTCTGGGTGGCGAGGTAGTGCTCGATGTCCGAGGTGCCGATGCCGAAGCCCAGCGCGCCGAGCGCCCCGTAGGTGGTGGTGTGGCTGTCGCCCGCCGCCACGATCATGCCGGGCTGCACGAAGCCCTGCTCGGGGGCGACCACGTGCTCGATGCCCTGGAGCGGGTGCAGCACGTCGAGGAGTTCGATCCCGAAATCCCGGCAGTTGGCGTCGAAGTATTCGACCTGCCGCGCCCCGCCGGGATCCGGCATGGCGGCGACGCGCTGCTCGGCCGTGGGATTGACGTGGTCGACCACCGCCAGGGCGGCCTCCGGCCGCCAGACCCGGCGCCCGGCGGCGCGCAGGCCGCTGAAGGCCTGGGGGCTGGTGTACTCGTTGAGCACGGTGCGGTCGATGTAGAGGAGGACGCTGGCACCGGGGCCTTCGGCGGCGTCGAGACGGCGCACGGTGTGGGCGTCCACAAGCTTGTCGTAGAGGGTGCGGGCCTGCATCGATCGGCTCTCGGCTACGCGGAAAAGGTGCCCCAAAATTGAACCCGATCCCGGACCGGGAGGCCAATGCCGATGCGGCATCAGGTGATGCCGTGCCGCTCGGCCGGTTGACCCTCCGCCGGCCCCCTCGCATTCTGCAGCCCTCCGGCAAGGCCCGAGACCCGAACCCCTGAGAGCGCACACGCGATGGATTCCGCCTGGCTGGAGGATTTCCTGGCCCTGGTCGATGGCGGCCACTTCTCCCGGGCCGCGGAGCAGCGCGGCATCACCCAGCCGGCCTTCAGCCGCCGGGTCCGGGCCCTGGAGGATTGGGTCGGCGGCCCGCTCTTCGACCGCGACAGCCAGCCCGTGACCCTGACCCCGGCGGGCCTGCGCTTCCGCCCGGTGGCGGAGGAGACCCTGCGCCGGCTCTACCAGGGCCGGGAAGCCGCCCGCGCGGCCGGGCGCGCGGCCGCCGAGACCCTGCGCTTCGCCGCGACCCAGGCCCTGTCACTGACCTTCTTCCCGCCCTGGCTGCGGGCCTTGGAGGCACGCGAATCCTTCAGCGCCACCGTGCATCTCACCGCGGCCCACATGGCCGCCTGCGAGCAGGTGATGCTGCGCGGCGAGGCGCAGTTCCTGCTCTGCCACCACCATCCGGCCGCGGCGAGCTTCCTGATGTCGGAGCCGTTCCGGAGCCTGCCCGTCGGCACCGACCATCTCCTGCCGGTGAGCGCGCCGGTCCCCGGCGCGGCGACGCCGCTGTTCTCCCCGTCGGAGACCTCCGGCACCCCGGTTCCGCTCCTCGGCTTCAGCGGCGAGTCCGGGATCGGGCGCATCCTGGCGGCCACGCGGGCGGTGGAGGAGAGCGGCGCGCGGCTCGGCCCGAGCTTCACCTCCCACCTCGCCTCGGTGCTGGTGGCCATGGCCCGCGACGGACGAGGTCTCGCCTGGGCGCCGATGAGCCTGGTAGCCGACGACCTCGCCCGCGGCACCCTGGTGCGGGCCGCGGGCCCCGAGCGGGACATCGCCATCGAGATCCGGCTCTACCGCGCCCGGGCCCGGCAGAGCCCGCCGGCCGAACGCCTCTGGGCGGCGGTGGCGGGCGGGTCCGGCACCGCCGGAGGATAGGGATCAGGGCAGGGCGGCGCGCTTGCGCAGGATCATGTCGCCCCGGAACAGGAACTTCTGAGCGCGCTTGCCGGTGTCGACCTCGGTGGTGAAGACGTTGCCGCGGCTGTCCACCGCGAGGTTGTGGACCCAATGGAAATCCCCCGCCATGCGGCCGTTGCGGCCGAAGGCGCCGAGCACCTCGCCGGTCTCGCGGCTCAGGGTGCGGACCTCGTTGTTGGCTCCGTCCGCGTTGAGGAGGTAGCTCTGCTCGGCGTCGGGCCAGAGCGCCAGCTCCCAGACGGAGCCGTTGGCCCGGGTGTTCTTCTCGACGAAGAATTCCTTCACGAAGGTGCCGTCGCGGCGGAAGACCTGGACCCGGTCGTTGGTGCGGTCGCAGATGTAGACCAGGCCGTCGCGGGCGATCTGCACGCAGTGGACGGGGTTGCGGAACTGCTGGGCCGGAGCCGCCGCCGGATCGTAGGCCGGCAGGGTCTCGTCGGTCGGCGGCTTGCCGTAGGCGCCCCACATCCGCTTGAAGGCGCCCGTCTCGGCATCGAACACGATGACGCGGTGGTTGAAGTAGCCGTCGGCGACGTAGAGCTCGTTGGTCTCGGGGTCGACCTGCATGGCGGCGGGCTTGCCGAGCCGGCTGGTATCGAGGCTGTTGGTCTGGGGTCCCTGCTTGCCGATCTGCAGCACGAACTTGCCCTCGGGGGTGAACTTCAGGATCTGCCCGTCGGTGTCGCCGTTCCCGGCGAGCCAGACGAAGCCCTTGTGATCGATGTGGATGCCGTGCTCGTTCTGGGGCCAGTCGTAGCCCTCGCCGGGGCCGCCCCAGCTGCGGATCAGGGTGCCGGCCTGATCGAACACCAGGACCGGCGGCGCGGGGCGGCAGCACTTGGTGCGCGGCGGGTTGAGGCTTGCAGCCTTCTCGTCGTCGGTGAGCGTGCGCGGGCGCTGCACCACCCAGATGTTGTCCTGCGCGTCGACGGCGACCCCCGAGGCCTGCCCCATGATCCACTGGTTCGGCAGCGGTTTCGGCCAGGCCGGATCGACCTGGAACGTCAACGGGTCCGCGGACGCCACGCCCGCCCACGCGACCGCGAGCGCGGCCAGACCAAGCCGAAGCCTCATGCTTTCCTCCCGATGCCGTCCGGTCTTGCCGACCGTGACGTGCACACAGTATTCGCGGCCGGCGGGAGGGCGTCCAGTCGCGGCGGGGCGGAGGCGTGTCGCCGACCCGGATCTGTCACCCGGCCCGGCGGGTCAGGCGCCTGCGCGGGACGGACCCCGCAGGACGGCCTCCCACAGGATCGCCGCCCGCTCCCAGGTCAGGGCCCGGCGCTGCAGGAGCGCGCCGGCGCTGAGTTCCGACCAGAGGTCGTCCTGGGTGGCGAGGCTGACGACGGCCTCGGCGAAGGCCGTGTCCGTCCCGGCGACCCAGCCGTTCACCCCGTGCTGCACCCGTTCGGCGAGGGCGCCGATGCCGGCGGTCACCACCGGCAGCCCCATGGCCTGGGCCTCCGCCGCCGCGAGGCAGAAGGTCTCGTCGGGGGAGCCGGGGCAGACCATGGCGCGCGCGTCGCCGTAGAACGCCGCCAGGGCGACGGCACCCCGCCGGGGGTGGAACACCACCGGGCCGCGATCGTCGGGCGAGTCCGGCTGTTCCGAGCCGAAGACGTGGAGCTTCGCGCCCGAGGCGATCAGGGGCGCCGAGCTGCGCCAGAGCCGCAGCATCCGGTCGAGGCCGCGCTGGGGCTGGGACGCGTAGACGAAGTCCCGGCTGCGGCCCCGCGTCGGCTCGGGCGTGCGGAAGACCGGCGAGACGCCGTGCGGGATGACGTGGCGGCGCCGGAACGGGTAGAGCGGCGACATGATCCGCGCCGCGAGGCTGCCGACGAACACGGCCTCCGGCCGCAGGGCCAGGAAGGGCATGAGATAGCCCTTCCGCACGGCCTTCTCGACGTTGAGCGGATTGTGGACCCAGACGATGCCGCGCCGGCCCGGATGGGCGCGGAGGGGGCGCGGGTCGTTGCTGGTGACGACCGCGTCGGCCTCGCAGGCCGCCGCCTCCGCGAGGGGGATGTTGCGGACGCCGTCGCGCTCCACCGTCCCGCTCCGGCGCGTGGCCAGGGTCACGGTCCAGCCGCGCCGGGCCAGGGCGCGGGCGAGGGCGATGTTCGTGCTCTCGATGCCGCCGAGGCCGATCTCGGGGGGCGTGTCGAGGCCGAAGGCCACCGGCGTCGCGCAGATGAACAGGACCCGACGCATCGACATCTCCAGGGATCGCATGTCCGGCCGGTCAGAGGCCGAGGCCCCGGGCCTGCTGGCCGAGCCAGGAGGTGGCCGGGGGCGGGGCATCGAGCCCGATCGACCAGAGCTTGCCGCGCCAGGCATGCACCGACACCGTCTCGGGTACCATGAGCGCCCGCGCCCCCCGGTCGTCCGCCTCGGCGAGGCGGTAGGCCTCGTCGTCGCCGAGGGGATAGAACACCTCCCGCGCCCGGGCATGGCCCTCCAGGCGGAGCTTGCGTACGAAGTAGGTGAGGGCGCGGGGGCCGATCGCCAGGCGCTCCGGGTGGAACGGGATGCGCTTGCCGATCAGCAGTTCCAGGCGGCGCTTCACCCGGATGTGGCCGGTGGCCCAGGGCGCGCGGATCGGCACCCTCGAGATCGCGTCCCAGTAGCGGGACACGAGCTCGGAATCCGGCGGCGCCGACAGGATCGCGTTGTTGAGACGGCTCGCGTTGAGCCAGCCGAACAGGTACGCCCCCGCCCCGTCCGGCGTCTCGAGGGGGCGCAGGAAGATGCAGTCGAGGTCCGACCAGATGCCCTTGCCGTCGCGGATCAGGCTGAGGCGCAGGTAATCGGCGTAGAAGGCGAGGACGCCGCGGCTGCGATAGAGGTCCGCCATGAGGTTCGGTCCGATCCCCTCGCGGGCATCGATCACCGTCCCCGGCAGCCCCTGCGCGCGCAGGGCCGCCACGTCGTGCGAATAGATGTGCAGGGGGTGCCCGGCCGCGACGATCGAGGCGGCACTGAGCCGTTCGAGCCAGGTCACCGGCCCTTCCCAGTAGGTGACGATGGTCCGGAGCGGGGACGGTCCCCCGGAGGGAGCGGACGCGGTCGCGGATCGACTCATTCCCTCCTGAAGCCCCTCTCGCCATCGCCCGAGGATCACCTGCCCCGGATCACCTGCCCCGGATCACCGGGGCTGCTCTATCGCGGCGCCCCGGGCGCGACCACCGCTAAATCCGCGCGGATCAGGGCTTGGTTTCGGAAGAGGCCAGGATCCGCTCCCGCAGCGGGGCGTCGGCGTAGCCGTCGGGAGGCAGGCCGTTGGCCGCCTGGTAGGCGCGGATCGCCGCCCGCGTCCTGGGGCCGATCCTGCCGTCGGCCGCGCCCGCCGGGAACCCGCGCTCGGCCAGGCGCGATTGGAGCGACCGGACGTCGCCGGCGCTCGGCATCGCGTCGCCGCGCGGCCAGTCCCGGGTGAAGCCCGCCTCGCCCCGCAGGCGGTCCGACAGGTGCGCCACGGAGAGCGCGTAGGCCAGCGCGGTGTTGTAGCGCAGGATGATCCGAAAGTTCGGCTGGAGGAGGAAGGCCGGTCCGCGGGCGCCGGCCGGCAGGATCAGCGTCGCCGTGCCGTCCTCCGCCAGAGCCTGGATCGGGACCACCCCGAGCGCCTTCCAGGCGGCGATGCTCCGCTCCGTGGTCTCGTCGGCGAGCGCGAGGTCGAACCCGTCGGGAAGGCGCGCCTCGCTGCCCCAGCGCGCGCCGGAACGCCAGCCCATCGCCGTGAGGTAGTTGGCCGTGGAGGCGAGGGCGTCCGGCACGGAGGTCCAGATGTCGCGCCGGCCGTCGCCATCGAAATCCACCGCATGAGCCTGGTAGACCGTCGGCATGAACTGGGTGTGGCCCATGGCCCCGGCCCAGGACCCGGTGAGCGGTCCGGGCGGACCCTTGTCCTGGGCCTGAATCTCCAGGGCGGCGATCAGCTCGGCGCGCCAGTAGGGCGCCCGCGGCGTCTCGCTGCAGGCCAGCGTGGCCAGGGAGCGCAGGACCGGACGGACGATCCCGGGATCCTCGAGCACGCTGCCGTAGGTGGATTCGACCCCCCAGAACGCCGCCAGGATGAAGCGGTCGACGCCGTAGCGGGCCTCGATGGCGTCGAAGGTCGCGGACCACTCCGCCAGCTTGCGCCGACCCTCGGCGATCCGCGTCTCGGTGAGGTTGGCGTCGAGGTAGGACCAGATCGGCTTCACGAACTCCGCCTGACCCTGGGGCGCCGCCGCCACGTCGGCATCGGGAGAAAGCGCGCGCAGGCGGTCCGTCACCCCGGCCGGGACGCCGCGTGCCTCGGCCTCGGCAGCGACCGCTCCGGTGCAGTGCGCGAAGGCGAGGGGTTGCGCGTCGGCCCCGGCTGCGGCACCCCCGGCGGGGGCGGACGGCTCGGCCGACACGATCTCGACCGCGCCCGGGATCAGGGCGGCCGGACCGAGGGCCATCAGGAATGCAATCGTGGCGGCGCGCCGCATGGGAGCCCCGAAGCGTCGCTGCCGCCATCCCATGCCGGTTTCCTCCCTGCGCCGCCCCGTGGGGACCCTAGCTGCCGGAGCCCGGAGGCGGAAGCGGGACTTCGCCACGACGAACATCGCCGGCGGAACCATCGCCTGCCGGCTGCATCAACCGATCGTTGCAACGCCGGCGCGCCGCGTTCGCCGTCGGGCCAGGGAGGACGATCATGCGGTGCCGCGATCTGCCCGACCGCGCGAGAGGGTGCCCATGCTCGTCGCGCTGATCCTGTTCCTGAGCGGGATCGCGGTGGGCCTCACCTGCCGGGCCACGGTCGCCGTCGGCCTGTCCGCCCTCGTGGTCGCGCTCTCGGGCATGGTCTGGATCGCCCGGTGGGACGTCTCCGTCGTGAGCCTGCTCGTGCTGTTCGCGCACCTCACCGCGGTTCAGGCGGGCTACCTGCTCGGCGCCTACCTGCGCGTGCGCAGCGACGGCGCCTGAGGGCGCCATCCCGTCACCAGAACCAGACCACCGTCGGGCTGAGCACGAAGATCGGCCACCACAGGAGCAGGGCCGTCGCACAGAGGACGAGGACCAGCACCAGCGGCGGCCGCTGGTTCGGGTTGATACGGAATGTCTTGAAGCGGGACATGAGCGGTGCGGCCCGGGACGGTTCAATGTTCGTCTTGGGCTGAACTGCACGGGATGGGCCGCTGCGGTGACGAACCGGATGTCAGGTCCGGCGATGCATCCGGACATCTCTGCGTAACCAAACGCGGGGAAGTGAGGGCCATGGGACGGATCGCAGCCAAAATTGCCGCAATGAGGCTCGACTCACGGTCGCGTTTGTCGCCTTGCTCCGCGCAAGGGGAAGTCATCGATCCGTGCGGCCCCCCGAACGGCGTCGCACGGCCAGGGAGTTTTGACATGATCGGACGTGGGTATCGGACGCCGTGGATCGCGGCGGCCTTCGCGGCGCTCGTCTGTGCGACGGGCGCGGCGAACGCGGCGCAGTGCGGCAACAGCGCGGCCGGCTTCGAAGCCTGGAAGCGGGAATTCGCCGAGGAGGCGCGCGGCCGGGCCAGCGCCGCGAGCCTCTCCGCGCTGATGGGCACCTCCTACTCGACGGCGACCATCTCGGCCGATCGCGGCCAGAAGAGCTTCAAGCTCTCTCTCGACCAGTTCCTGGCCAAGCGCGGCGGCAACACCATCGTGTCGCGCGGTCGCGCCCTCAAGGCCCAGAACGCCGCCCTGTTCGACTCGATCGAGCAGCGCTATGGCGTGCCGCCCGGCCCGCTCCTGGCGATCTGGGGCATGGAGACGGGCTTCGGCGCGGTGAAGGGCAACGTGAACACGCTCTCGGCGGTCGCGACCCTGGCCTATGATTGCCGCCGCTCGGCCTACTTCACCGACCAGCTCTACGCCGCCCTCACCCTGGTGGATCGCGGCGTCCTGACCCCGAGCACTCGGGGCGCGGCCCACGGCGAGGTCGGCCACACCCAGTTCCTGCCCAGGAACGTCCTGAACTACGGCGTCGGCGGCAGCCTCGACGGCACGGCCAACGCCCTGAACTCGACGGCGAACTTCCTCAAGGGCCATGGCTGGCGCGCCGGTGCCGGCTACCAGCCGGGCGAGCCGAACTTCGCCGCGATCCAGGGCTGGAACGCCGCCTCGGTCTACCAGCGCGCCATTGCGCTGCTCGGCGAGCGCATCGACGGCCGGTAGACCGGACCGCGATTCATCGGGTCCCGGCCGGAGGCTCGGGTCGGTCCCGGTCTCCGGCGAACCCGCGTGCGGCAGCCGACCTCAGGGCCGCAGCCCCGCGACGTCGTCGCTGCAGGGCATCATGTCGGTCGCGCCGGCGACGAGGCCGGCGAGCGCGCGAAGGTCCTGCGGCTGGCGCGGGCTCGCCGCCACCCGGCCCGCGTCGCGCTTGAGGGCGCGGTTGCAGCCGCAGGAGGGCAGGCCCCCGTCGGGCGTGCAGGCATCGTGACTGCGGCACGCCGCATCCAGCGCGTCGATCGGCGCGACGTCCATGCCGTCGTTGCCGGGGCCGCAGTAATGCCCATGGATGAGCAGGGCCGGGCGCGGCGTCTGTCCGGGACCCGTTAGGTCCTGGGCGGCGAGGGGCGTGACGACGGGGAAGGCTCCGAGGAGCAGGGCGAGCGTCAGAATCCGCATGGCGGGTCTCCGGTGGGGAATTCGGGTCGGAACGGGGCGAGGACGAGCCCGCCGAGCGCTGGGCAGCGCGACTGAAGGTCGGGCGGAGTTCGGAGAGAATCGGGAGGCGGAGGCCCGGAGGCCGTCCGCCACAGGGCTCTCAGGACGGGGCGGCGTCCCGGACGGGCGCCCGGTCGCGCCTCGGGCCGGAGCCGGCGATCCCGATGGTCGGCGTCGCGAAGGTCATGATGTGTGTCCCGCGTCTCGACAGGACGGATCGAAGGCGAGCCGCTCGCGCTGGCCGCATCCGCCGTCCGGTAGCCCCCTCGCGCATGACAACCCTATCGGAACCGCTGCGTTCCATATTCTCGGATCGGAACGACGCCTGTTCGGCCGTCGGAGCCAATGCTCAAGCTTGAACGCGCAGGTTTTCGGCGAGCGAGCGGCAGTCGGTCGGGCGACGGAGATCGATGCGCTGGGTCGAGCCCCGTTAATAAGGAACTCAGCGGTTCCTTATTTTCGATCCGTCAGCAGGCCGCGACGTTCACCGCGAGACCACCCAGGGAGGTCTCCTTGTACTTGGCCTGCATGTCGTGGCCGGTCTGGCGCATGGTCTCGATGACCTCGTCGAGGCTGACCCGGTGGATGCCGTCGCCGCGCAGGGCCAGAGAGGCGGCCACCACCGCCTTGTTGGCCCCGAACGCGTTGCGCTCGATGCAGGGGATCTGGACCAGGCCGCCGATGGGATCGCAGGTCATGCCGAGATGGTGCTCCATCGCGATCTCGGCGGCGTTCTCCACCTGGGCCGGGCTGCCGCCGAGGAAGGCCGCCAGACCCGCCGCCGCCATCGCGGCCGCCGAACCGACCTCCCCCTGGCAGCCGACCTCGGCGCCGGAGATCGACGCGCGGGTCTTGATCAGGCCCCCCACCGCCGCGGCGGTGAGCAGGAATTCCCGCGCGCGGGCCTCCGACCAGTCGGGGCAGAAGTCGCGGGCGTAGCGCAGGACGGCCGGCACGATCCCGGCCGCGCCGTTGGTGGGCGCGGTCACCACGCGCCCGCCGGCGGCGTTCTCCTCGTTCACCGCCAGGGCGTAGAGGCTGATCCAGTCGACGATCTCGTGGGCCGCGCGCGCGTTGCGCAGGCGTCCGGCGGTGAGGTCGTCGTGCAGGCGCTTGGCGCGGCGGCGGACCCTGAGGCCGCCGGGAAGCTCGCCGTCCTGGCGCAGGCCCCGATCGATGCAGGCGAACATCGCGTCCCGGATGGCGTCGAGGCCGGCCTCCACCGCCTCGGGGTCGCGCGAACCGCACTCGTTGGCGAACTGCACCTGCGCGATCGTGCGGTCCTCCCTCAGGCACAGGGCGAGGAGGCCTGCCGCAGAGGCGTAGGGCAGGGGGCAGTCCGTCTCGGCGCCCGGCGCGGCCTCGGCCTCGGTCACCACGAAGCCGCCGCCGACGGAATAATAGGTCTCGGCGTCGAGGACCGCGCCGGCGCCGTCGAGGGCGCGGAAGCGCAGGGCGTTGGTGTGCAGCGGCAGCACGTCGGTGAAGTTGAAGGCGAGGTCCGCGGCCGGGTCGAAGCCCGGCCCCGAGGGGCCGAGCCGCTTGGCCGCCCCGAGCGCCGCGACGAGGCCGGCGACCGCGTCGGGGTCGATGGAGCGCGGGTCGTGCCCGAGGAGCCCGAGGAAGATCGCCGTGTCGGTGCCGTGCCCGCGCCCCGTCCAGGCGAGGGAGCCGAAGATCTCGGCCTGGATGCGGGCGAGGCCGGGCAGACGCTCGGTCCGGGTGCGAAACCGCAGCGCCGCCACCATCGGGCCGACGGTGTGCGAGCTCGACGGGCCGATCCCGATCTTGAAGAGGTCGAAGGCGCTGATCATCGGCTCTCGCGTTCCGGAAGGCACGGATGCCCGGGGCAGGCCCCGCGTCGCCGGCTGTCCGAGACGGGGGCGGGGGTCGGCCGGGAGGTCAGGGCCTTGCCTGATACACCGCCGGGCCGAGGCCGCGCATCCCCCCATCCGCGCCACCGCATCGGTTGCGAGGTGCGGACCGGTCCGCCGCAGCGATCCGGATCCGTTCAGGCCGCCGCGCGGTCGTAACCGGTCCGGTCGGCGGCCGGGGCCAGCAGCTCGGCGACGAGGGCCACGAGCTGGTGTCCGTGATAGGGCGTGCGCAGGCGCAGGGCGCCCGGCTCGAGGGTTTCGCCGTCGAGCCGGCGCAGGGAGCGGGCGGTGTAGACCACCCCCACCGCGGGATCGAGGCAGCGGGCGACCCCGGCGAGCGAAAGGCCGTCCACGGTGTCGCGCACGTCGGCATCGGTCACCAGCACATCGACGCGGCGCTGGTCCGTATGCGCCAGAAGCAGGCTCTCGACCTCGCCGGCGGTGCGCGCGCCGAGCACGTCGTAGCCCGACATCTCGAGGCAGCTCGTGGTGATGGAGCGGGTCAATTCGTCTCCGGCGAGGAGAACCACGAGCGGTTGGCGGGACGCGGCCATCATGGACGAACTTCCTGGGTGAACCGATATCGAGCGCTTCGGCTTTCAAATGGACGGTGGCGCGACCGTAGAAGCGACCAGTTAACGCGTCCTTAAACGTCCGGTTTCATGAGGCAACAGCAATTCTGGAGACAAGCTGAAGAGATCAGCAATTTCACCCGGATGCTCACCTTATCAGCATCGACATGCCCGAAAAGGCGGCGAACCTAGCACTTTGGCCGCGCCGACTGGATTTCGCGGCATCCGGACGCCCTGAATAAGTGCACCGCACCGGGGAAGACGGCCCCGCGACGTCCCGCCGGCGGGTCGGATCGGCGCCCTGCGCCCCGTTCCGCACGTGTGAGGCAAACCTTCGGCCACACCCCACGATCGGGAGAACGAGCTTTCCCCTTCCGGCCGAAAAAAGCCGTTTGCTTCCTTTGACGCCAGCACAGCATCGCGCAATTCTAGGTCTGCAATGACAAACCGGGGCGCAGACGCGCACTAAGTCAGTCCTCACAGAGATGTGAGCGCTCCGATTTTTGTATTCAATCGGTCCAATTCGAAAACCGGGACGCACGGCCTGTGCGTCTTGCCGGAACGCATGGGTGTGATCATGGGCTTTCAACCTGAACTCCGCGACGGGGGCGAACCGATCCGCTTCGCCTACTGGGTACCCAACGTCTCGGGCGGCCTCGTCATCAGCAAGATCCCCCAGCGCACGGGCTGGGACGCGCCCTACAACCGGCGCCTCGCGCAGATCGCGGAAGCCGCTGGGTTCGACTACGCCCTGACGCAGATCCGCTTCACCGCCGGCTACGGCGCCGAGTACCAGCACGAATCCGTCGCCTTCAGCCACGCGCTGCTGGCCGCCACCTCGAAGCTGAAGGTCATCGCCGCCCTGCTGCCAGGCCCCTGGAACCCGACGCTCGCGGCCAAGCAGATCGCCACGATCAGCCAGCTCACGGAGGGGCGCATCGCCGTCAACGTGGTCTCGGGCTGGTTCTCGGGCGAGTTCCGCGCCATCGGCGAGCCGTGGCTCGACCACGACGAGCGCTACCGCCGCTCGGAGGAGTTCATCCACGCCCTGCGGGGGATCTGGACCCAGGACAACTTCACCTTCCGAGGCGATTTCTATCGCTACAGCGACTACACCCTGAAGCCGAAGCCGGCCGACCCGCAGCCGGAGATCTTCCAGGGCGGCTCGTCACGCGCGGCCCGCGACATGGCGGCCCGGGTCTCGGACTGGTACTTCACCAACGGCAACACGCCCGAGGGCATCCGGGCCCAGGTCGACGACATCCAGGCCAAGGCACGCGCCAACGGCCACGCGGTGAAGGTCGGCGTCAACGCCTTCGTCATCGCGCGCGAGACCGAGGCGGAAGCCCGCGCCGTCCTCCAGGAGATCATCGACCACGCCGATCCGGACGCCGTGAAGGCCTTCGGGCACGAGGCGAAGAACGCCGGCAAGGCCTCGCCGGAGGGCGAGGGCAACTGGGCGAATTCGAGCTTCGAGGACCTCGTCCAGTACAACGACGGCTTCAAGACCAACCTGATCGGCACGCCCGACCAGATCGCCGAGCGCATCGTGGCGCTCAAGGATGCGGGCGTCGACCTCGCCCTCCTCGCCTTCCTGCACTTCCAGGAGGAGGTCGCGTATTTCGGCGAACACGTGATCCCGCGGGTTCGCGCCCTGGAGGCGGCCCGCCGCGAACGCGCGCGGGCGGCCTGAGCCGCGCCGCGCCCCGCTCTCGTCACCTGATCCGGAGACACCGCATGAACATCGCCGTCAGCCCGCCTCCGCGGGACACCTATCGCTGGCCCGCCGGCGCGCCCGGTCCCGAGCGCCCGGCCGCGCCGGCCCACGTCATCCGCGACGCGGCCGAGGCCCTGCGCGTCGCCCAGGCCCTGGCGGAGACTTTCGGGGCCGGCGCCGCCGAGCGCGACCGCACCGGTCGCCGTCCCCTGGCCGAGCTCGACGCGTTCTCGCAGAGCGGCCTGTGGTCGATCAACGTGCCGCGGGCCCATGGCGGGCCGGGGCTGTCCTACCGGATCCTGGCGCAGGTCATCTCCGTCGTCTCGGCGGCCGACCCGTCCATCGGGCAGATCGCCCAGAACCACCTCGGCATCGTGGCGTCGATCGACACGGTCTCGGACGAGGCCCAGAAGGCGCTGCTGTTCGGCCTCGTCCTGGCCGGCACCCGCTTCGGCAACGCCTTCTCGGAGATCGGCACGCCGCGGGCCGCCGACTTCAAGACCCGCTTCGTGGAGGATGGCGACCACGTGGTGGTGCACGGCACGAAGTTCTACGCCACCGGCGCGCTGCTCGCCCACCTCGTGCCCATCGTGGCCCTCGATGGCGCGGGCCGGGCCTGGTACGCGATCGCCGAGCGCAACGCGCCCGGCCTGACCGTGATCGACGACTGGTCGAGCTTCGGCCAGCGCACCACCGCGAGCGGCACCGTGCAGATCGACGGCGTGCGCGTGCCCAGGACGCACCTGGTGCCGGCCTGGAAGGGCTACGAACGCCCGAGTGCCGACGGGGCGATCTTCCAGATCATCCAGGCGGCCGTGGATGCGGGCATCGCCCGGGCGGCGCTCGCCGAGACCATCACGTTCGTGCGCACCCAGTCCCGCCCCTGGATCGACAGCGGTCTGGAGCGGGCCTCCGACGACCCCCACACCATCCGCATCGTCGGCGACCTCACGATCCGCCTGCACGCGGCCGAGGCGCTGCTCGACCGGGCCGGCCTCGCCCTCGACGACGCCGTGGCGGCCCCCGACGCCGACACCGTGGCGACCGCGCAGCTCGCGGTGGCGGAAGCCAAGGTGCTCACCACGGAGGTGGCGCTCAGCGCCAGCAACACCCTGTTCGAGCTCGCCGGCACCCGCGCGACGCTCGCCGAGCACAACCTCGACCGGCACTGGCGCAACGCCCGCACCCACACGCTCCACGACCCCGTGCGCTGGAAATACGCGATCATCGGCAACCACGCCCTGAACGGGGTGAATCCGCCTTTCCACGCCTGGAGCTGAGAGTGTGGGGTCGAAGGCGACTGTGGGACGAACCGGAGCCGGGTGTCGGCTCTCCCGAAAGGCCGGACCTGCCGGCCGGGACACCGGTGGCCCGCGGGCGTCCAGCCGGTGCCGATCCCGAGGCCAACAGGATCGCCCCTCCACAGAGTCCCGGCGCATCGGCGTGCGCGGCCGCACCGCCCGTGGACCGACCGGCGCATGGCAGCGTTTCCTCGTGCGGATCTGCTCAACTCCAAGAAAGCCGCCCATCTTAAGATGGTCGTCATGGTTTTCGTCGCGGAATGCGGCGAAAAAAAACTGTATTCGGGAATCGGAACCGTGGATATCGAGACCGCCAAGATGCTGGTGGGGGCCGCCCTCCTGGTGGCCATCGGCGCCTTCTCCGTGCTGACCGTGAGCGGGATGGTCCGCGCCATGGTCGCCGACCTGCGTGCCGGACGCGCGAACTTACGCGGCGAGACGGTCTCCGAGCCTCGCTAAAGCGCCATCGGCCGCCGTTCGGGGCGGGCGCCGACGCGCTTTGACGCGGGGACAGGTCGGTTTGGTACGCAACCTGCCCCTGGCGGTCGCGCGTCCGTGATCCATGTCTCGATGATGAACGCCCTTCCGCAGGACTGCATCGACACCAGCCCCGCACGGATCGCGGCCGCCGCACGCGCGGTCTCGCGCCTCGCGGCCGAACGGGCCGACGGCCTCGACCGCGACGGCGGGTTTCCGGCCGAGGACGTCGCCCACGCCCATGCGGCGGGCCTGCTCGCGGCGCCCCTGCCGGTGGCGCTCGGCGGCGCCGGCCTCGATGCGCCCCACCGGGCGCCGGTCCTGGCCGATCTCCTGGCGCAGGTCGGGCGCGGCAGCCTCGCCCTCGGCCGGCTCTACGAAGGACACGTCAACGCCCTCGCCCTGGTGCTGCGCTACGCCGAGCCGGCGGTGGCCGAGCGCCTGGCCGCGGATGTCCGTGCCGGGCATCTCTTCGGCGTCTGGAACACGCAGCCCCAGGCGGGCGGCCTCAGCCTCCAGGACGTCGGCGACCTCGGACTCGACCCGGCGGGCGAACCGTGGATCCTGACGGGGGTCAAGTCCTTCGCCTCCGGTGCCGGGGCCGTGACCCGGCCCCTGGTCACCGCGCGCCGGCCGGACGGCCGCCAGCAGATGCTCGTGGTGGACCTGGAGCCCGGCACCCGCGCCGACCTGTCCGGCTGGCGGGCTCAGGGGATGCGGGCCTCGACCTCGGGCGTCCTCGACTTCACCGGCCTGCCCGCCGGCCCCGACAGCTTCATCGGCGGCCCCGACGACTACTTCTCCGAGCCGCACTTCTCCGGCGGCGCCTGGCGCTTCGCCGCCGTGCAGCTGGGCGGCATCGAGGCGGTGTTCGACGCACTGCGGTCGCATCTGCGGACCACCGGACGCGGGGGCGACCCGCATCAGGCGGCCCGCCTCGGCGAGGCCGCGATCGCGGTGGAGGGCGCCCGCCTCTTCGTCGGTCACGCCGCGCGCCTCGCCGCCGACCCGGAGGCGGAGCCCGACCGGGTGATCGCCTACGTCAATCTCACCCGCCTCGCGGTGGAGCGGGCCGGGCTCGACGTCCTGGAGCGAGCCCAGCGCTCGGTCGGGCTCGCGGGCTTCCTCAGCCCGCATCCCCTGGAGCGGCTGACGCGGGATCTGGCCACCTACCTGCGCCAGCCCGGCCCCGACCGGGCCCTGACCAGCGCGGCGGCCCACGTTCTCGCGGAGGGCCGGCCGGCGGACCTCCTCTGGCGCAATCCCGCCGGGGTGCCTATGCCTGACGAGGTTCCGGCCGATCCGTAGGCGCTGACGTCCATGACCCGCTCCCCGCACACGCTGCCGCCGGACTACTTCACCGAGCTCTACGCCGGGAACCCCGATCCGTGGGACTTCGCCACCAGCCCCTACGAACACGCCAAGTACGACGCCACCCTGGCCGCCCTGGGCCGGGAGACCTACGCGCAGGCCCTGGAGGTCGGGTGCTCCATCGGCGTGCTGAGCCGCCGGCTGGCCGACCGCTGCGCGGCCCTGCTCGCCCTCGACGTGGCCGAGGCCGCCCTCGACGCCGCCCGGGCCCGTTGCGCCCCGTGCCCGCATGTCAGCTTCCTGCGCGCGGCGGTGCCGGCGGAGTGGCCCTCCGGCCGGTTCGACCTCGTGGTGCTCTCGGAGGTGCTGTACTTCTTCACGCCCGAGGACCTCGCCCGCATCGCCGCACACCTCGCGGCGGCCTTGAACCCGGGCGGCGAGGTCGTCCTCGTCCATTGGCTGGGGGAGACGAACTTTCCCCTGAGCGCCGACGTGGCGGTCGAGACGCTGATCGGATTCACGCGGGGCCATCTTGAGCCGGGCCACCGGAGCCGCACCGAGCGCTACCGCCTCGACGTGCTGCGGGCGCCCGCGTGAGCCGGGCGCCGAGGGCGGAGGAGCCCGGCCCGTCCCTGGTCCACCGGCACGCCGCCTGGGTGCGCCTGACCCATTGGCTCAACGCCGTCGCGTTCCTGGCTCTCGCGGTCAGCGGCGTCGCGATCCTGCTCGCCCTGCCGCGGCTGTTCTGGGGCGAGACCGGCGCCAACGGGGCACCGGCGGCCCTCGACCTGCCGCTGCCGGTGAACCTCGAACAGACGGGCTGGGGCCGCAACCTGCACTTCCTCGCCGCCTGGGTGCTCGTCCTCAACGGGATCGTCTACCTCATCGTCGCCTTCGTGGGTGGCCACTTCGCCCGCGACCTCGTGCCGGACCGCGACCAGCTGGCCCCGCGCCACCTCGCCCGCGAGATCGCCGATCACGCCCGCCTGAAACCGGCGCGCGGGCGCGAGGCCCTGCGCTACAACGCCCTGCAGAAATTCGCCTATCTCGTCGTCCTGTTCGTGCTGTTTCCTCTCATGGTGCTCACCGGGCTGACCATGTCCCCGGGCGTCACGGCGGCCTATCCGGAACTCTTCGCCCTGTTCGGCGGCCGGCAATCGGCGCGCACGCTGCACTTCCTCGTCGCCAGCCTGCTCGTGCTCTTCCTCGTCGTTCACGTGGCGCAGGTCTTCGTCGGGGGCGCGGGCAACCTGATGCGCGCGATGATCACCGGCCGCTTCCGCGTTCCCCCGGAGACCACCCGGAAGACCCTGACGGAGACTCCCGATGCGTGACCTCTCGCGCCGCCGCCTCCTGACCGGCTCGGGCAGCCTGATCGGCGCCGGCCTCCTCGGCGGCTGCGAGGCCCCGGCCCTGTCGCGGCTCGCCTCCCCATACGACTGGAGCAACGGGCTGACCTTCGCGGTCCAGCGCTGGCTCCAGCGCCACCAGCCCCTGGTGCGCGAGTTCGGACCCGAATCGATCTCGGCAGTGTTCCCGACCATCAACACCACCGACCCCGACGACCCGGATTACCGGCGCTCGAAGGCGATCGGTTTCTCGGACTGGCGGCTGCCGGTCAGCGGCCTCGTGGACAGGCCCGGCGCCTTCTCGCTCTCCGACCTGAAGGCGATGCCCACCCGCACCCAGATCACCCTGCATTCCTGCGAGCAGGGCTGGTCGGCCATCGGCGGCTGGACCGGGGTGCCCCTGGCCCATCTCCTCGCCCAGGTCGGGCTGAAGCCGGCGGCGCGCTTCATCGTGGTGCGCAGCGTCGACGGCTGGTGGGACAGCTACGACCTGTTCGACGCCCTCCATCCGCAGACGATCCTGGCCTACGGCATGAACGGCGGTGACCTGCCGGTGGCGCACGGCGCGCCGGTCCGCCTGCGGGTCGAGCGCCAGCTCGGCTACAAGAGCCTGAAGTACGTCAGCGGCATCGAGGCGGTGGAACGGGTCGACGGCTTCGGCAAGGGCCGCGGCAGCATGGTCGCCGAGCTCGGCTTCCCCTGGTACGCGGGCATCTGACGTCCCGCGGCGCCTGTAACCGCGAGCCCCCGGATCGTATAGCGAGGTCCGGTCATCGTTGAGCGCACGGCAGGATCCGTAACCGCTCCAGCGGTATCGATCGTTGGAAACAGAACGAACCAGTTATCGTTACGTTTCGCGCCCGCTCGATAACGCCGTGTTAAACATGAAGTTGTTTCCTCCGGTCGGAATGCAAATCCGGACGGTCCCAAAACGATGCGCGTGTCTCTGAAATCCATCCTGATCGGCTCCATAACTCTGCTCGGCGTCGCCGCGGCGGGTCAGGGCGTGGTCAGCGTCGTGAAGCTCAGGACGATCGAGCGCGAGGTGAAGGAGGTCGCCACGAACTGGCTTCCCTCCGTCAACGTCGTGAACACGATCAGCACGGCGACGCGCGACGTGCGGGTGAAGCTGTACCGCTTCGTCGTCGCCTCGGAGACGCCGCAGGCGCTGGCGGAGAACGAGGCGGGCCTGAAGACCTCCCTCAAGACCCTCGACGGCCTGCGCCGGACCTACGAGCCGCTGATAGGCTCTGCCGAGGAGAAGGCGATCTACGATGCCTTCACGCCCTTGTGGATGCGCTACATCGAGGGCCAGCAGAGGGTCATCGACCTCATGAACGCGGGCCGGAAGGCCGACGCCCTGGCGCTCACCACCAGCGCCGAGATGGCCGACCTGAACAACGGCGCCATCCGGGCCCTGCAGCGGGCGGTCGACTTCAACCGGGACGGGGCCGAGCGCAGCACCGCGTCGAGCATGGCCAGCGCCGGCTCGGCCATGCTCACGGCCTGGATCGCGATGGCGATCTCGGTGGTGGCCGCCATCGGCGCGATGCTGTTCAGCCTGTTCGGCGTCGCGCGTCCGATCGAGCGCATGACCCGCACCATGGGCCGTCTCGCCGGCGGCGACACCGCCGTGGACATTCCGTCCCGGACCCGCCGCGACGAGATCGGCGACATGGCCGCCGCCGTGAGCGTGTTCCGGGACAACCTCATCCAGACCCGCGAGCTCGAGGCGGAGACGGTCCAGGCGCGGGCCGGAGCGGAGGCGCAGCGCAAGGCGGCGATGCGGGCGATGGCCGAGAGCTTCGAGGGGGCGGTGGGCGGCAT